>NZ_AP036020.1:0-4354061 GCF_055392955.1 Aurantivibrio plasticivorans
TGTGTAGTCATTGCAAGCTAGTTGTAGCGAGCTGTTGTTGGTTTGTCGTTGTACTTTACCGCTGAATTTATCTGATAGAGAGTTAAGGAAAATAACAATAATGGGGGCTGAGTTGCCGCAATCTGTTTGGAATCAGTGTATTGCCAATCTGCAGGATGAGTTACCTGCTCAACAATTTAATACCTGGATAAGACCGTTGCGAGTGGAGGGCGATGAAAAGACGTTACGCTTGCTGGCGCCTAATCGTTTTATCTCGGATTGGGTATCTGAGAAATTTCTCACGCGTATTAATGAGTTGGTTCACCAGTATTGCCCGGGTAACACGCTTGAAGTGGTGTTGGGGACGTTAGCTTCGCCTGTTGGCCAGTTTCAAAATCGTCAGCAGCGTAACGAACCGATCACCACAAACCGCTCAGAACCTAAACCATCGACTGCTTCTTCGTCTTCAAGCGCTATTATCGTTCCAGACACTACACCGGTTACTAGTGCTTCGGTTCACACCAGCACGCGGCCGACAACAACTAAGATTGATCGCAGCGATATTGAAGGCGGGATTAGTCATCGCAGCAATCTAAATCACAATTTCACTTTTGATAGTTTTGTTGAAGGTAAGTCTAACCAATTAGGTTTGGCGGCGGCTCACCAGGTAGCGGAAAACCCCGGTGGCTCCTATAACCCCTTATTTATATACGGTGGCGTGGGTCTAGGTAAAACTCACTTAATGCATGCTGTGGGCAATGCGATGTTGCAGAAAAACCCTAATGCCAAAATTACCTACCTGCATTCTGAACGCTTTGTTGCCGATATGATTAAAGCGTTGCAGTTACATGCCATGAATGATTTCAAGCGCTACTACCGTTCAGTGGATGCGCTATTGATTGATGATATTCAGTTCTTTGCTGGAAAGGATCGATCTCAAGAAGAGTTCTTCCACACATTTAATGCATTGTTAGAAAGCGGACAGCAAATTATTTTGACCTGTGATCGTTACCCTAAAGAAATTAGTGGTTTGGAGGAACGTCTAAAATCTCGCTTTGGGTGGGGTTTAACTGTAGCGGTCGAGCCGCCAGAGTTAGAAACGCGAGTCGCTATTCTGATGAAGAAAGCCGCTGAAGTGAAAATCGACTTGCCACACGATGCGGCTTTTTTTATCGCGCAAAAAATCCGATCCAACATTCGGGAGCTTGAAGGTGCTTTAAAACGCGTCATTGCCAATGCACATTTCATGCGTCGTAAAATTGATGTAGACCTGGTGCGCGAGGCTCTGAAAGATTTGTTGGCGTTGCAGGATAAACAGGTCAGTGTTGATAATATTCAACGCGTTGTTGCTGAGTACTACAAAATAAAAGTCAGTGATTTGTTATCAAAACGTCGCAGTCGGTCTGTTGCGCGTCCTAGGCAGGTCGCTATGGCTCTAGCAAAAGAGTTGACCAATCACAGTTTGCCAGAGATAGGTGATGCGTTTGGTGGGCGCGATCATACAACCGTGTTGCACGCGTGCCGCAAGATAAAAGAGCTTAAAGAAGAAGATGCGGATATCCGTGAAGATACGAAAAACTTGTTGCGTTCGCTAACGACCTAATGGATCACTAAACCATTAATTTTTCATAATTATTCGAGCTGATCCATAGCAAAACGGTTGTGCTTGTAGCTTAGTCACTCGATAATTGGGCGTCTTCTAGAGCCGTTCGAATGCATCGCATTTTGGCCCATGGAATAGTTAATTAATCAGGCAATAGCCGTCGTGCGATTGCCTTATCCTCTTATCTACATAGTGCGGTGAAGAGAAATATTCATGAAGTTTAGTGTTTCCCGTGAGGCTTTATTAAAACCACTCCAGCTGGTATCCGGTGTTGTTGAGCGCCGTCAAACTTTACCGGTACTGTCGAATGTATTGCTAGTGCTTGAAGGAGATCAGTTATCTCTTACTGGCACCGACCTTGAGGTAGAGATTGTAGCCCGAGTACATCTGAACCAGATGGGTGAAAGTGGTGAGATCACCATTCCAGCAAAGAAATTTGTCGATATTGTTCGGTCTCTACCGGACACAGCAGAGATTCAACTTACTCAAGAAGACGAGAAAGTTATTCTTAAAAGTGGATCGAGTCGATTCCAGTTATCCACTCTACCGAGTAGTAATTTCCCCAATGTGGAGCAAGGTAGTGGCGAGCTGCAGTTCACGTTCCCGCAAGCTACATTAAAAAGCCTAATTAATAGCACCTCATTCGCAATGGCCCAGCAGGACGTGCGTTATTACCTTAACGGTATGTTGTGGGAGGTTCGTCCCGAACATTTTCGCTGCGTGGCCACTGATGGTCATCGGCTCGCCATGTGCACAAAGCCGCTGGATGCAGGCGCTGATGCCAGTTATCAAGCCGTTGTACCTCGTAAAGGGATTATCGAACTGGGCCGTTTGTTGAGCGATGAAGAGGGTGCGACGGTTGAGGTTGTTATGGGTGACAAACATATCCAGATCTCAACCGATTATTTTACGTTTACCACTAAGCTAGTCGACGGGAAATTCCCTGAATACGAGCGCGTACTGCCTCGCGGTGGTAACAATATTCTATTTGGTAAGCGCCAAGAGTTGCGCCAAGCCTTTTCGCGTGTTGCCATCCTGTCAAACGAGAAGTATCGCGGTGTGCGCATCACGCTATCTGAAGGCCAAATGACCCTGGTAGCAAATAACCCTGAGCAAGATGAAGCTGAAGAAGCGGTGCCCGTCGACTATTCTGGCGACTCTTTGGAGATTGGGTTTAATGTGGGCTATTTGCTGGATATTACTAATGTATTAGCAGGTGATAGCTTAAAGGCTTCGTTCGTTGACGCGAATACCAGTTGTTTGATTGAAGATGCTGATGACGGTGATGCCGCTTACGTCATCATGCCGATGCGCCTGTAATTACTTTATCCATGCTTTCCTTTAAGCAGTGGACGGCCTAGCTCAACGATTACGATGGCCGTCCACTCGCTGCAAATACAAAACCTCCGCAATTTAAAAGGCATTAACCTTTCACTTCACCCGCGCCTCAATCTTTTCTATGGGAAAAATGGTTCCGGTAAAACGAGTTTGCTCGAGTCGGTAAATGTTCTGGCCTTGGGGCGCTCCTTTCGAAGTTATCGACCGAAGCCGCTCATTAACTACGATTCCGAACTGCTCACCGTCTTTGGTGAGATATCTACGTCTGGTGAGCCGCACAAGGTTGGCGTTCAAAAGAGTGTCAAAGGCGAGTCCGTCATTCGTGTTGATGGATCGAATCTTTCATCGGCATCGGCGTTAGCTGAATACCTACCCGTATTGGCAATTGATGCACACAGTTTTGAGTTTATAGAGGGTAGTGCCAAGCGAAGAAGGCAACTGCTTGATTGGTTGGCGTTCCACGTGGAACCTTTGTTTTTACCTGCTTGGAAAGCGCTCCAGCACTGCTTGAAACAACGGAATAGTTTACTCCGACGTGGTAGAATATCAGGCTCAGAGCTCCAACCCTGGGACCTGCAACTTGCTTCTTTGGCGGAACAAATACACGTCATTCGAGAACGCACGTTTAATACGTTCCATGAAGCGGTGTCGGATATCCCCGCGATCTTGGATGGCGTTGATATCGAGTTCAACTATCGACCCGGCTGGAAGGTCGAGCAGGGTTTTCGAGAAGTGTTAGCAGAGTCGTTAGAGCAAGACTTGCAGCGTGGGTATACCTATTATGGGCCGCATCGCGCTGATATTCGAATCACCGCCAATAAGTACCCTGCGGCTGATGTCCTCTCGCGAGGCCAGCAAAAAGTTTTAACTTGTCGGCTTATAGTTGCCCAAGGGGCTGTCTTCAACCAACTTACGCAGCGTCGTTGTGTTTTTCTGATTGATGACTTGCCGGCGGAGTTGGATGAAGTTCATCAAGCGCTGCTAGCAAAGTGGCTAATGGCGTTGGATGTGCAAATTTTAATAACCGGCGTTGATAAAAAGCCTTTGCTCACTATGTGGACAGGGGATAAAGAAGATCACCAAGGTAATAGTCTGGATGCCCAGGTGTTTCACGTGGAACACGGCCAAATAACACCAGATAATAATAAGGAAAGTACTTAGCTGACTGCGACCTAAATGACCGCAGACCAGCAAACGGGGATTCTCCTTCTATTTTAACAATGATCAGTGTGACCCGCTGACCTATTCAATAGCGCTTGTTCATTGAAGGCAGCACAATGGAGTTAAGTATGTCAGAAACGTCCTATGATTCTTCCAGTATTAAAGTACTCAAGGGGTTAGATGCGGTTCGCAAGCGCCCAGGGATGTACATTGGCGATACGGATGACGGTACCGGCCTTCACCACATGGTGTTCGAGCTGGTAGATAACTCTATCGATGAAGCGCTGGCGGGCCACTGCTCGGAGATCTTCGTCACTATCCATCCTGATGATTCAGTATCCGTAGGCGATAACGGCCGTGGTATTCCCACTGAAATGCACGATGAGGGCGTTTCGGCTGCCGAGGTTATCATGACCGTACTTCATGCGGGTGGTAAGTTCGATGACAACACCTATAAAGTCTCCGGCGGATTGCATGGCGTTGGGGTATCGGTGGTGAACGCCCTTTCGGAAGACCTTAAGCTCACTATCCGCCGTGAAGGTAAGGTGTGGGAGCAAGAATACAAGCATGGTGTCCCACAAGCGCCATTGGCTGTCGTCGGCGATACTACGGCCTCTGGTACTGCTGTACGGTTTGTCCCTTCCAAAGAAACCTTTAGCAACATCGAATTCCACTTCGACTACCTCGCAAAACGTTTGCGTGAACTGTCGTTTCTTAATTCTGGTGTCCGCATCGTCTTGAAAGACGAGCGCAGCGGAAAAGAAGAAGTCTACGAGTATGAGGGTGGTCTTAAAGCATTTGTTGAATACCTTAACCAAAACAAAAACCCCATTAATAAGGTGATGCACGTTAACTGCGAACGTGAAGACGGCATCGGGGTAGAAATTGCATTACAGTGGAATGACAGCTTCCAAGAGAATATCTTCTGTTATACCAATAATATTCCTCAGCGTGATGGTGGTACGCATTTAGCCGGGTTCCGAGCGTCACTGACTCGAAGCCTCAATAGCTACATCGAAAAAGAAGCCGTAGCGAAGAAAGACAAGGTAGCCACCACGGGTGATGATGCTCGTGAAGGTTTAACCGCTATTATTTCCGTTAAAGTGCCTGATCCAAAATTCTCCTCGCAAACCAAAGATAAGTTGGTTTCGTCAGAAGTTAAGCCCGCAGTAGAGCAAGAGATGTCGGCGTCTTTCGGTGATTATCTTATCGAAAACCCACAAGAAGCTAAGTTGATCGTTGGTAAAATGCTTGAAGCAGCCAAAGCGAGAGAGGCAGCACGTAAAGCCCGCGAAATGACTCGACGTAAAGGCGCGTTAGATATTGCTGGCCTGCCTGGAAAGCTAGCGGACTGCCAAGAAAAAGATCCAGCACTTTCTGAGATTTACCTGGTGGAGGGTGATTCGGCGGGTGGTTCAGCGAAGCAGGGTCGTGACCGTCGTACTCAAGCTATTCTTCCGCTGAAAGGTAAAATTCTCAATGTGGAAAAAGCCCGCTTCGATAAAATGCTTTCTAGCCAGGAAGTCGGCACGCTGATTACCGCATTGGGGTGTGGCATCGGTGGAGAAGAGTACAACCCCGATAAATTACGTTACCACAGCATCATTATTATGACGGATGCGGACGTGGATGGTTCGCACATCCGCACCTTGCTCTTAACATTCTTTTTCCGGCAAATGCGAGAATTGATTGAGCGTGGTCATGTTTTTATCGCTCAACCACCGCTCTATAAAATTAGCAAGGGCAAGCAAGAGCAATATTTGAAAGACGAAGATGCGTTAACTCAATTCCTCACCCAAGCGGCATTGGACGGAGCATCCTTGCATGTGAATCCTACCGCGCCGGCTATTGCAGGCGAAGGGTTGGAGTCTTTGGTAAACCAATACCGATCAGTTATGGCGACCATCGAAAGATTATCTCGTCGCTATCCGCGTGAAGTGCTGGGGCACCTAGTTTATCTTCCGGAAGTCACAGATGACGACCTCAAGAACGAAGAAAAAATGCAGGAATGGGTGGCTCTATTAGCAGCTAAGTTAGCGGCTGTTAACTCTGGAGGTAGCCACCGCTGGGAGGTTACTGTCAAAGAAGACGAAGAACGACATATTTTCCTCCCCAAAATTGACCTCGTTGCTCACGGTATCGATACCGAATACAACATGTCCCAAGACTTCTTCAGCTCTGCTGAATACGCATCGATAGTGAAATTGGGTAATGCTCTGAACGGATTACTGGAAGAGGGTGCATTCATCAAACGCGGTGAGCGTGAAGCACCTGTCTCTAGTTTTGACGAAGCACTTGTCTGGTTAATGGATGTTTCACGTCGTGGCTACAACATTCAGCGCTACAAAGGTCTCGGCGAAATGAACCCAGACCAACTCTGGGAAACCACCATGGACCCAGAAACACGCCGCATGTTGAAAGTGACAGTAGAAGACGCAATCGCAGCTGATCAAATTTTCACCACATTAATGGGTGATCAAGTTGAACCGCGTCGTGACTTTATCGAGACTAATGCTCTGGCGGTTGCAAATTTGGATGTTTAACGGGCTCCGATTGTTACGCCTCCTGAAAAAGCGCTCAACTACGAGCGCTTTTTTTGTACAGACAATTCTAAAAAATAATGACCTCTACACACCTATGGGGAATGTATTTGGGTAATACTAGTCACAAATAGGTAACCATCGAAAAACCAAACTCCTAAGGACTAATGAATGAACCGATTTTGGCGTTCAGCGTCTCTCTTTGTATTGTTAACGTTATTCAGCACTATGTCGGCCATCGCGCAAGATAGCGCTAATTCAGCCCAGTCCGATACGGCGACTGAAGCAGATAGCATAGACGTTTCCAATATCGAAGAACTCATTACCACGCTGGAAAGTGAAACCGCACGGACCCAATTTATCGCGAACTTAAAAACGCTGGTAGAGCAGGCGCCTGGCGATACGGCTGAGCCCGTCATTCCCATTATGAATTGGTTTAATATCTCGCCAAAAAACGACACCTTGGTAGGGAGAGCGCTTAGCCAGTTAAAGAAATTGGGATTGAGTGATTCATCGGTTGGTAATCTCCTCGCCCTCATAATCGCACTGTTAGTGATAGGCGTCGTCGTAGCCGGGAATCATGCACTGGCAAAAGTCGTCAAAAAGCGGCTTAAGTATTCATGGGGAAAATTACATTTCTCGAAGTCGCGTTTCTCCAGCTTGTTTAGACTTCAGATTGTAGCGGGGTATGTGTTTGGTTTTCTCGTGCTCGTCTATGCGACTGCAAAACTTTTTCAAGGGCAGGGCGGTTTATTTCTGTCTGTTGAACAAGCAGTGAGTTTGTTAAATTTTTCCATCGGTATATTGGTTGTTTTACTGCTACTTTTAGGGATCTGGGAAGTTTTCAACGCACTCATGGAAGTATGGGCGTCGCGAAACCATCGTCTGGCTGAAAGCCGAATTCAAACGTTAACCCCTATAATTCGAAACGTACTGCTTTTTGTTCTGTCGATATTGGGTACATTAATCGTTCTTTCAGAATTGGGGATTGATATTGTGCCGTTAATGGCTGGTGCTGGCGTGGTGGGCATTGCCATTGGTTTTGGTGCCCAAACGTTAGTTAAAGATTTTCTTACCGGTTTCATCGTGATCTTTGAAGACCTCATGCAAGTGGGTGATGTAGTGAATGTTGGTGATCGATTCGGGTTGGTTGAAAAAATTACTATTCGCAAAATACAACTGCGTGATCTGGATGGCACAGTTCATACCGTGCCGTTTGGGGAAGTGACAACGGTATCGAACCTAACCAAAGAGTTTAGTTACTATCTGTTTGATGTGGGTATTGCTTACCGTGAAAATGTTGATGATGTCATGCAGTGCCTGCAGGAAATTGATGAAGAGATGCGTAACGACGACGAGTTCAAAGACTTAATGCTAGACCCTTTAGAAGTGCTCGGTGTCGACAAGTTTGCAGATAGTGCCGTGGTGATCAAAGCGCGCGTTAAAACGCGAGCACATGATCGTTGGAAGGTCGGGCGAGAATTCAATCGCCGCATGAAACATGTATTCGACGATCGCAATATCGAGATCCCATTCCCACATCAGACGCTTTACTTTGGTGAGGATAAAGATGGCTCTGCAGCGGATGCGAAGGTAAGAATCATTAATGGTGATTCGTCAAAACAAAGCGAACAAAACCAAGCTAAACGTTCGGATAAGGACTAAGAGCAACACTAAGATGTTGAGATGAAAAACTATTGAAAGAAACACTCAAGGCGCTAACCAAATTGGCCTGCGCCTTGTTTAACTGACGAATTAATCTTCTCTACTTTTCAACCAGTCGGTTCTACTTAACTCCCAATAGCGCGAAGGGCGAGTGCCTCCTCCAGGTAACGTGCTTTCGATTTCGCCCATATATTTAAAACCTATACGCTCTAACAGCTTTGCCGTTCTGATATTATCGAGCGCCGCAGTTTCACAAATTAAGTCCACACCGACAACATCAAATAGCCAATTGAATGTGGCAAGAGCACCGGAGCCTCCCTTGCCACTACTCTGTTCCTCGGGGCTAATGGCACCGCCCAATTCGCATGCCGACCACTCTGGCCAAAATTGAATGTCGTGATAACCAACGACCTTTCCAGAATCATTGATATCAATCATTAACAACCCATCTCCTTGAGTACGTTCATCCAGATGACGCGCAATAAATTTAGCTACAGTGTCGACATTGATGTCTGTTGGCAGTGTGTAAATAGGTGCAGATACTCTAGGATCTAACAAGAAAGTAGTGAATGCTTTTGCGTCATCCACTCGGGCAACCCGCGAAGTTTCCGGCAGGTGCTCGGTATTGCTTACCAAGCATCTGATGGCTTGCTGTTTGGAATCGCTTGCAGGTATTCGTGTGAGAGGTAAGCCAGGCATTGTTTTATAATTTGAAAAAGTTAATGTTGGAAGAGAAAATCTATAGAATGCCGGATAGCATATCTAATATAACGAAAGACTGCGACACAGCCTTCAAAATATCGCTATGCAGATAAACGTGTTAGCAAACGTTAATATTCTAAACCGGGCCACCAAGGTCAAGGCCGTTGGGCAGCCCAACACTTGGTGTTTACCGGCATTCTTTCTGTGCCAGGTCTTATAGAAATGAAAAGCAATATTGAGGCTTATGTCCTGAGCTATCAGGATAGCACCGAGTACTTAAAATACATGAGGGCATGAGAGATTATTTAACGATAGAATATTGTTAACCTGGCGTTCAATCTTCTTGTGTAGCGTATCGCCAGAGCTTTCCTTAGAATGTTTTACGTTCACGTAATAATCTGACCAGTCGCATACGTTTAACCCTGGGTCATGGAAGTTACCTCCATACTCAAGGTGCTTCCCGTACATTAAGCGGAGCGTCTCCCACATCTCATACACAGAAGTGCTTATTTTATCGTTAAGTGCCGAGTCTGATGGGTATTGAAGAGGCTCGCTGTAAAGAGAGACAACACTACCATTTTGACGAATAGGTGCTTTTATCTGTTGAGACAGTTTGGGCCTAACCTTAGTAGATTTTGAACTACCGGAACTACCGGAACTACCGGAACTACCGGAATCCGCGATAGCGTGTGTACCATCTGCAAAATCACAAAGAAACTTTAAGTTATTGTAGCGATAATTCGCCCCTTTCGAGATAGGAGCCAAAATGGGTCCATAGGTATTGGGTTTAGTATTGCTATTTGTGTATTGCGTATATAAATCTTTTCGTTTTTGGTCGCTTAATAATAATAACGCTTGTTTATCTTGCTTTTGACTTAATTGATCAAATGTTTTTACATTATTGTAATCAAAACCAGAGTCATCACACCCAGCCTCAGCAGAAAATACTGCCTTAACTATATACTCCGCCCATGCTTCCTTGAACGCAACCTGAGGGGATGGTGACCTAGCCACTTCAAAGTCGTTTGCCGAGCGCCCGGTGCCGGGAAAACCGTAACCGCCACCCCAAGCCCTTTGCATCAGTATGTGGCCATACTCGTGGACGGATGTTTTACCAGATATCCATTTGGGAACCGAGCTAATCTCGAACCCTGTATCGGATTCTTCTTCGAATGTGTAACTCGAAATTACGACTTTATTCGGTGATTTAGCGGTTGCTGTATCCGATTCGGATGAAGGGTAGTAGTAAGACAGCTCACCGAACTCGTCCTTATAAAACGGAATATTTGACTCATCGTGAAGGAAGACTGCAGCGTCGATTAGCGAAGCATAGTAGTTTGAGGCAATGCCTTTAACTGTAGCGGTATTCTTGCTAGTTTTTACTGGATAATAGAAATCACCTAAATCGTGAGTCTGGCCGGACTTTAATTTAAGTGGTTTATTATAGGTCGCTCCGGGAATATCTTGTGCGTAGACATTGCCGCTAGAATCTCGGAAAGATACACACCATTCTCCAAAGCAATAGCGCATTTTTGCTCTAACCTGCAGATCAAGTATCTGCGGGACATTGTACTGGCATCCGTCTTTGCCGCTGACTACAGCTTCGAAGCGGCCATCTGATTTAACAGATACCGTCGTAATTGATTGGCTTTTTTTACAGCCTTTACTCCCATTTGGCTCGAGCTTATCAAGCTCAAGTATCTCAACAGTCCATTTATACGCACCTAGCCAATTCGGTGTCTTGGAGTTCGATATCTCAGCGCCAGTTTTACCTCGAAGGTCTTCACGCCTATCCCAGTGGCCGTATGACCGGTTGTCGTTATAAAACACACGACCTTTTATGGTGATGTCATCGCTATTGGCTTGGGATGTTAAGCCATAGGCTGCCAGTAAGAGCAAAAAGCAGCCCTTTGTTAAAGAGTGAATGCTAGATTGATGAACCTTGAAGACTATGTTGAATACTTTCATCAGGTTTTCTCCTTAAGACCATTTGAAAGGCTGCGCCGTAATTAGGCGAATTGAATTAGGTTTCGTCCATGTAACTGAAACCGCTGTATTTCAGGAATAAAGCTGCGTGTACATTATCTAGTAGGCTGGTTTCAAAAATCAAATCGATTCCCGCTACGTTTAATAACTAATTAGATGTAAAGAAAATACTGTAGCGCCCTATGCTGCAAATTTGTCTTGCTTGTGATCAAGCGCGTTAAACTTAGGACGGTTATAGACAGTGCATATAGCTGCAAAGAGATTTATGGTTTGCATTTATCATTGTCATACACAGTCGTTGGTTCACCTTTCACCAAGCCGACCCAATTACCATACCGGCCGCCGTAAATAGCAGACCCTTGGTAGGCGACCACTACTTTGTCAGCTAACGGCTTCCGCTCTTTGGTGGTTCGATAAATTTGAGCCCCGTCGTTTGGCTGCAAAACCACAATACCAAGTTCACTTTCCGGCGGAATGATGGGCACCTTGTTTATCTTTGTTTCACTATTATCAAGTGTTAATTCAGGCGTTTCGTACAGCAGCGTGGACATGCTGTTTGGTTTAGTAATAATGGTTATTTCATCTTTCCCTATGTTTTGAACAATCAAACCAAGTTGGTATTCGTATCTGCCATACTCGTCCTTACCTTCACAGCTAACTGATGTGGTTTTTACGGTAAGGTCTGATGCATGTGTGAAAGTTGCTGTAACCAAGAGTAGGGCGGGTAAGAATCTCATGAATGGCCTCGAGCTATTGTTTGTACTTACCATTATCTAATCTATGTGTTTAGCTACAAGTGTATGCTTGAAATAACCTAGGAAAAACTAGAACCGAAATACGGCTTCAAAAGGCTTGTGCTAAAACGATTATTAAAACAGAGGAAAAGAGTGTAACCCAATGAGTAATTAGCATTACTTTTTGCGGTGTAGGAAGCGATTGAAAGAGATTATCAACACCATCACGTTGGGCACGTTTAGGAAACAAGCAATAATGACCGTACATCGGCAATTTAAAAATACTGAGAATCAGGCCAGCACTATAGTACTCGACACCTTCAATCGCTTTAGCAATCTTTCGCTGAAACGAAAAATAAATGTATATAGCTAAACCTAGGTTGATCCACATCACTGCAAAACCTACACAAGTTAGCCAAAATTGCATGTCGCTCATAGCAGTAACTAGTTATTTTGCAGTGTGTGTTCGGTGATAAATTTCTGATCCAGCATCTTTACCCCACGAACCGAAAAGTTGACTTCCACCATACCCGCCTGCGGCGCCCGCTATGATGGTACACCAGAGTAAACTAGTCCCTGCCGTTTCGAGACCAAACAACAAGTTGCAGGTTAAATAGGTAGCTACGGTACCACTTACTGCACCACCGCCAACACTTCCCACTACGCGCCCGGTTTGCTCATACTTTGTTTTTGAACAATATGCAGAATCGGGCTCGACTGCACAAGCTTCTGCTATAGTCGCTGCACTGGCAGTTACATCCAAAGCAATAGCGACGTAGCCCAGTCGATTAAAGGTACGAGCTGTGTTGGTAAGTTTGGTGTAGTTCGACTTAAAACCATCAATCGAAGTGGAGCCACCTTGTGTATTCCACTGATGCACAATGGCTTTACTGCTTAATCCAAGTTTTGACTTAATTCGATTCGCGTTGACCTCGTAACCGAATAGCTGTCTTTCGAGCATGCCATTAATAGTTTGGTCGAGCTGCAAAAATAGAGCACGGCGTTGTTGGAAAAAATTTTTACCCTTTAGGTTCCCTGTGGTGTCGTAAGAGTTTTTATACAGCTGTTCAATTTGCTTCAGGACGCGTTCAACGTGTTGCTTCTTTTGCTGGAAATAAGTATTTGTCCAACCATACATTGTGCCGGAGTAGCCTGCAGCGTTACTTAGTAGAGCGTAATTGGCAGCAAGTTTTGATCTTTCTTGGGCGGTTAGACGATCGAGTTCGGAGTCGACATGCTTAGCCGCAATCGACATTTGAGTTTCCCACAGCGTGCAACCTAACGGGTTCTCTGGAGTCACGATCACCATTTGACCTGCGCGGATGAAGTTACCCTTAAGGTGAGAATTTACGGCAATAAAGTGTTTTCTTGTGACTTCGGAAGGGTGGTTGTAGAGAGCACGTAGTGTTTGATCAATCGACATATCGCGCTCAGCGATGTAAAACAGGACGTCTTCTGGTGCAATGGCTGGCATCAAATCTCCTTGTTAAAGCACTTTCCTTTTTGAGCCGTGCATTCTTTCCCATACGAACCGAATAGTCTAGGTACTGTGTGCCAAAATGAGAAAAACTAGAGTGATTACTACATTGAGCTGTGCTAGTTATTCTCTAAGGCGGCTTCCTCAACACGTTGGGCATCCGCTCGCCCTGGCGGCATTTTCGCGATTTCACCTTCAATCCAATTTTTAACTTCTTCCGTTAACACTTTACTGTGCAGCCCTTCAGTGGAAATGGGTTTTCCAATGACGACACGGATTTCGCCGGGGTGCTTGGTGAATTGTTTTGCGGGCCAACATTCACCGGCATTGTGCGCGACTGGGACAATATCGACACCTGCTTTTTTAGCGATGTCTGCACCACTTCGTGCATAGTTGCCAGCCTCGCCTACGGGAATGCGTGTGCCTTCTGGAAACACTAAAACATGTAGGCCTTCTTGAATGCGGCGCACGCCTTTTTCTTGTACGTCTTTTAGTGCTTTAACCGGTGATGAGCGATCGATGGGAATAGGCCGCAATAGCGATAAGCCCCAGCCGAAAAAAGGGATTTTTAATAGCGAGCGTTTGAAGATAGTGCTGATGGGCAAAAAGTAATATTGCAGAAACAGCGTTTCCCACATAGTTTGGTGTTTAGAGAGCACTACGTGCGGTGTTTTTAAAGGGCCGTCGTTATGATCGATGACCGTGATTTTTATGCCGCAAGCAATGCGCATCCACCACATCGCGAATCGCACCCACAACAAAACCAAATGAAAACGTGCGCGCTTAGGCGCTAGAATAAATGTCAGGCAAAGTGTGCCGTAGATGATGCCGGTCGTGTAAAGAACGATATTGAAAATCACCGAACGAATGACAGAAATCATAATGGCTGAATTACCTTAGAATTAATTGGACACTGAAAAGTGTTTGAGGATGTAATCTGCAGCCTCGGCTAGGTCGGCGACAATAGTGGTTTTTGCGCGAACGTCATCGGGAAGGTTGTCAGCGTAATGCTCGCCCTTACCGGTGCGGACCAAAATGGGTACGCAGCCTTTCGCTAGACCAGTTTGTAAATCTTTTAAGTTGTCGCCAACAAAGGGCGCGCCTTTGGCGGCAATACCGAATTCAGATTCCATCGCATCGACCAAGCCAGTGCGCGGTTTGCGGCAATTACAATCTTCATCGGGATGATGCGGGCAATAAAAGATACCCGTAATCTCGCCACCAAAATCGGTGACGCCATCGACCATTTTTGCGTGCATGGCTTCGAGATCGTCGAGATCAAATAAACCACGACCTAACCCAGATTGATTCGTAGCAACACCAATACTGAAACCTGCCTTCGAGAGTTTTGCAATGGCTTCTAAGCTACCGGGAATGGCGTTCCACTCCTCAGCACTTTTTATGTAAGCATCAGAGTCGTGATTAATAACGCCGTCCCGATCGAGAATAACGAGCTGCGTGATATTAGAGCTGGTCATTACAATGCTCTGTTAATTAGCCGACGCTAATAACGAAATATCAGCCACTTCGAGGAACAAACCGCGTAATTGATTTAGCAAGGCTAAACGGTTTTGCTTAACGGCTTCATCATCGGCCATGACCATCACATTATCGAAAAATGCATCCACCGCTTCACGCAGGCTTGCGAGCTGGCTCAAGCCTTGGGTGTAATCACCTTGTGCAAATAACGGCGCAACGGCAGTTTGTTGTGACGCAACTAATTCCGCTAAGGTTTTCTCCGTTGCTTCACTTAACAAGCTGTTATCGACGGCAGTAGGAATATCACCGTCGTATTTCGCAATAATATTGGATACACGTTTGTTGGCGGCTGCCAGCGCTTCGGCTTCAGATAATTGATTAAACGCATAGACCGCTTTAACACGCTGATTAAAGTCGAGCGGTTTAGTGACCTCTTTGGCGCTAACCGCTTGGAATACTTGTACTGGAATGTTTTCTTCCTCGTACCAAGCACGGAAGCGTTCGATCATGTAGCTCAGTACATCGCTGACCACATCTTTATTGGTCAAACTGTTGTGTAGCGAAGCGGCCTTTTCAAGCAGCGGTCGCAGGTCGAGGTCTAAATCTTTTTCAACGATGGTACGCAATACACCGAGGCTCGCACGACGCAACGCAAAGGGATCTTTCGAACCAGTGGGCGGTTGGCCAATACCAAAAATACCTGTGAGCGTATCAATACGATCCGCGAGAGCGACCGCACAAGCAACCGCCGATGAGGGCAATGCATCACCCGCGAAGCGAGGAAGATATTGGTCTTTAATCGCTTCGGCAACGGTTTCCGATTCACCATCGTTTAGCGCATAGTAGTACCCGGCAATACCCTGCATAGTATCGAACTCTAATACCATGTCAGAGACCAAATCAGCCTTGGCTAATAACGCGGCACGTTCAGCGTCTTTGCTGTCTGCACCGATTGCTTCAGCAATATAGCCGGCAATGGCTTTAACGCGCTCGGCTTTTTCAAACAAAGTGCCGAGTTGTTGTTGGAAGACGATGGTTTTTAATTTTTCGACACGGCTTTCGAGCGAGGATTGTTTATCGGTCTCAAAGAAGAATGCCGCATCTGATAAGCGTGGACGGATGACGCGTTCGTTTCCGTTAATCACTTGTTGAGGATCAGCACTAACAATATTGGATACCGTTATAAAATTCGGTAGCAACTCGCCTTTGTCGTTGACCACGTGGAAATATTTTTGATGCTCTTTCATGGAGGAGATCAATGCTTCGGCGGGGACTGCCAAAAAGCGATCTTCAAATGAACCGGCCAACGCAACGGGCCATTCAACCAGCGCGGTCACTTCATCGAGAAGGTCTTGATCAATCACGGCAACGCCGCCAAGTTTTTTCGCTTCGGCTTCAACTTGTTCTTTAATCATCGCTTGACGACGCGCGTAGTCCGCAATGATATGACCTTCACTTTTTAATTGCGCTTCGTAACCATTGACGTTGTTAATGGCAAAACTCGTATTGCAGTGGAAACGGTGGCCACGGGTTTCTTGTGTTGCCGTAATGCCGAGGACTTCAACAGGAATAACGCTATTGCCATAAAGCACAACAAGCCAATGTACCGGGCGAATAAATTCGGCACGGCTTGACCCCCAACGCATACGTTTTGGAATTGGCAATTTATCGAGAGACTCTTTAATAATCTCGCTAACGCTGTCTTGCGCGGTAACGCCCTTTGCAGTCGACTTAATCCCTAGACGAGGGCCTTTAGGGGTATCGAGTTCTAATAACTCTTCTGGCGCGACGTTGTTTTTCTTCGCAAAACCTTCGGCCGCTTTGGTCCAGTTGCCGTCTTTATCTTTTGCTGCTTTCACGGGTGGGCCGTGAATTTCTAATTCTTTATCGGGTGCCGCTTCGATTAATGCAGTGACACGAACCGCTAAACGGCGAGGTGTCGCAAACCATGCGCTGTTGTCGAAAGTTAGGTCGCGTTGTTGTAAACCAGCAACGATACCATCGTGAAACGCGGTGGCTAAATTCTTTAGCGCTTTTGGTGGTAATTCTTCTGTACCGAGTTCTATTAATAAATCGTTAGCCATTATTGTTCTCCCTCCGCGCTTAAAACTTCTTGGCGCAGGGCCTCGGGTGCTAATGGAAAGCCCAGTTTTTTGCGGGCATCAAAATACGCTTGTGCAACCGCACGCGCTAAGGTGCGCACGCGTAAGATAAACCGTTGCCGCTCGGTTACAGAAATCGCGTGACGCGCATCGAGCAAATTAAAGGCATGGGAGGCCTTCATTACCATTTCGTAAGCGGGCAGTGGTAGGCCAGCTTCGATGAGCTTTTCACTTTCTTTTTCGCAGGTATCAAAGGTCTGGAAAAGGAAGTCCACATTGGCGTGGGTGAAGTTGTAGTGTGACATCTCGACTTCGTTTTGATGGAACACATCGCCATAGGTGACGGGTGTACCGTCGGGGCCGCGGGTCCAGACCAAATCGAAAATGGACTCCACGCCCTGGATGTACATGGCCAAGCGCTCAAGCCCGTAGGTGATCTCGCCGGAAACAGGGTAGCACTCCAGGCCACCGACTTGCTGGAAGTAGGTAAATTGGGTGACTTCCATACCGTTGAGCCAAACTTCCCAGCCTAATCCCCAGGCACCCAAGGTGGGTGATTCCCAGTTGTCTTCCACGAAGCGAATGTCGTGGGTTAGTGGATCAAAACCCAGCAGCCTAAGGGAATCAAGGTATAGGTCTTGAATATTGCTAGGCGAAGGTTTCAAAATCACCTGAAATTGGTAGTAGTGCCCCAAGCGATTGGGGTTCTCACCGTAGCGGCCATCGGTGGGGCGGCGGCAAGGCTGTACATAAGCCGTGTTCCAGGTTTCAGGGCCAATGGCACGCAAGAACGTGGCAGGGTGGAAGGTACCGGCGCCCACCTCCAAATCTAGCGGTTGTAAAATGACACAGCCTTGCTTGGCCCAGTAGTCTTGCAGGGCAGCAATCAGCCCTTGGAAGGTGGATACATCAACCTGATTCTCTGACACGATGTCCTCTGCGACGCATAAGCCCGTATGGGCAGTAAAATAACGAAAGCCGGCAATTATAGCGGCCTCTGCGCGGCTTTAATATGGCAGGTGCGGCAAGAAAGCTTTCAAATGTTGGGTTTTTCGGTAAGCTTCGTCGGTCTGATTAGGCAACACAATCACGTTTAGGCAGTCATCATGGCAAATCCCTCCAAGCGCGACCAGCTTCGCGGCAAAATCGGTGCGAAGTTAATCCGACTGTTTGGCGTGTTACCCCTCGGAATCAACCGCCATATTGGCACCCTGGTCGGTTTATGTACCTGGTGGAGTAAGGGCCGAACACTGCGTATTACGCTTGAAAATATCGAGAAGTGTTTACCCGAGTTGGACCATACCGCTCGCCAGCGACTCGCTAAACAAAGCCTAATAGAGACCGGTCGCACCGCCATGGAAGCGGCTAGCATTTGGGTACAACCGTACCGGCGGTTAGAAAAATATATCAAAAACGTTGAAAACCAATCGCTTATCGATCAGGCCTTTGCTCAAGGTAAGGGATTAACATTATTGATCCCTCATTTAGGAAATTGGGAAATTATAGGGCCTTATTTAGCTGAGCAATATCCAGTGACCTATATGTTCTCGCCAACGTCGTTAAAGGCAATAGACGAATTAATGATTACCGGCCGAACACGAAATGGTGGGACACTCGCTCCAGCTAATCTTCGAGGTGTGAGCAGTGTTTTAAAAAAACTGAAAGCCAATGAGCTCATTGGTATTTTGCCTGACCAAGTTCCGGAAACTAACGGTGGAGAAATTGCGCCGTTGTTTGGCCAGCCAGCACTGACCATGACCTTAGTCCATAAGCTGACACAACGCACAGGATGTGCGGTCGTATTTGGATTCGCAGAACGCGTTCCTGGGGGATTTACCTTGAAACTTTATGCCCCCCCGGCAGATTTATATTCTGACAATATTGAAAAAAGCCTCACCGCGATGAATGAACAAGTGGAAGCGTTAGTGCGAAAAGCCCCTGCGCAATATCAGTGGGAATATAAGCGATTTAAGCGCGTATAAGCGGGAGTTTTATCTTTGCCACTGGGTGGGCGTTAGATAAGTGTGGAACGAATAAACAAAAACTAAACTTAACAAAAATAAAGAGACACTATTAAGCGCCACATAACAAGCAACATCCTTCGCTAATGAAAGAATAAAAATGATTTAGGTGTCAAAATAGATAACCCCGCCGTAGCGGGGTTATCTATTTTGTGTTCTACAACTTGTTAACAGAGAGAACACGCTTTCTAAGTTGCTAAGTGTGACCGTCGTCACGAAATAGAAAGTAATCCCTTTTGCTGTTAGAGTCAACCACTCGAAATTAAATTAAACGTAAAAAGGAATTTCGATGGATACGCCCTACCTACTTGCATTAGATCTAGGCACCTCTTCAATTGGTTATGTAGCATTTGCGCTGGATGATAGCGATGAACCCAAGAGTATTCTTGACCTGGGTGTTCGAATATTTCCTGATGGGCGGCACCCCAAAACTAAAGAACCCTTAGCTGTTTCTAGGCGTATAGCCCGTGGCATACGCCGTAATAGAGATAGAGGCCAAAACCGTGTCAGACGTTTGGTGAAAGAGCTGATTGAGTTTGGCCTATTCCCTGTTGATGAGAGAGAGCGGAAAAAAGTATTCGATACTGTATCACCCTATTATGCGCGGGCAGCGGCTGCGCAAGAACTTGTCGACAAAGAAACGTTAGGCCGCGCTATTTTCCACATTGGACGGCGCAGAGGCTTCAAATCTAATCGCCTGGCTGGAGAATCAGAGGAAAGCGAGTTTAAAGAAAAAATTTCCGAATTAAGGAACAAGCTTGAAGGAAAAACCCTTGGTGAATACCTTTTTGAGCGGGAAAAACAAAACCAAGCATTAGCAAAAGACAAGAAAGCGCACGATCAAAAGCCATTTCGCTTCCGCAATGGAGAAACTGATTTCTACGCCGATCGGCAGATGTACCTAGATGAATTTGAGCGGATTAAAGCAGTACAGGGAAACATACATCTAAATGATGAACAATGGGCGGCACTAAAGGAAACAGCTTTTTGGCAATATCCACTCAAGCCTGTACCGAAAGGTAAGTGTCGTTACTACCCAGAAGAAAACCGAGCGCATATTGATCTTCCTATTTCTCACGATTATCGAATTTATCAAGAAGTTAACTCACTTCGTTATCAGTCGCAAAATATCGAGTATTCGTTAGATGATCGACAGCGTAAGGCAGTTTACGACTACCTTAGGTCTCACAAAACGATGACCTTTAAGCAGATGCTTAAGCTAAAGGAGCAAAAGTCACCGCTTTTTCCGTCGGATGCGCAGTTTAATCTCGATGTTGCAAGCCGCAACGGCAAGCTCATGGGAAACAAAACGCTTGTCGACTTTATGAAAAAGGAATTATTAGGCGCGATCGCAGAAAAAATAGATTACGTTGCATTGAATGGTATCGCCGATCTTTTAATTGAACCGCTTGAAGAAATTAACGGCAAAAAAGTCGTTATGGAAACAGAGAAGGTCGCGCTAGAGCTAAAAAAACGTATTCCAAATTTATCTGACGAACAAATTGAAAATCTCTGTAATTATCGCTTTAAACGAGATACAGCGGGTGTCTCACGTAAGTTTATGGAGCAGATAAATCCTGTTATGCGGGATCAGGGTTTAGTTTATAGCGATGCTGTTGCTCAACTAAAAGACGATAATGGGCATCCATTTAACCACACCTACGGGAATACAGGCGAAGTCTTGCAGCGCCTTCCTTATTATGGCGAAGTCATGCCGGAATCTGTTTGGGGAGCGCAGCCGGAAGCGGACAAAAACAAAAGCCCGTTAGAGCGCGACGACGACGCATATCAGTATGGGAAAATAGCCAATCCCACAGTCCATGTTGCCTTAAACCAACTGCGAGTTGTGGTGAATCGTGTTATCGACAAGTTAGGTTCTGTACCGGCTAAAATTCATGCGGAGCTGACGAGAGACCTTAAAAACTCAAAAGACGCAAGAGAGCAAATTGAAAAGCAGCAACGGAAAAACAAAATCAAAAATGATGAGATTCGCCGGTTTCTTGTCGATGAACTCGGCATCATTAATCCCAGCAGAAGAGACTTCCAAAAAGTAAAACTGTGGGAAGAGCTAGGCAAGCAAGGCGCGCGGTTCAGTGTATTTTCAGGCCAATGCATAAGCGCTTCACAGCTATTCAATGGCGAGGTAGAGATTGAGCATATAGTCCCATTTAGTCGATGCTACGATGACGGTATGGCAAACAAAACGTTGGCATTTAAGAATGAAAACAACCAAAAGGGGAACCTAACCCCGCATGAGGCGTTTGCAGGCGCTGGTAGCCAATATAGTTATGACGATATGCTAAAGCGTGCGTTGAGTGTTTTTGGTCAAACCTCAAAATATGAACGCTTTAAAGAAGACGCTTATGAGCGATTCTATGGTGGCGAAAAGGGCGATATGATTGCTCGCCAACTCAATGACACCAAGTATATCTCGCGGAAAGCACACCAGTATCTTTCCTGTTTATGTACACAGCACAACGTGGTTAGCGTTAATGGCATGATGACGGCAGTGTTGCGTGATGTTTGGCAGCTTAATAATTTCAAAGACCGAGCGACAGGGCATTATCGGGAAGACCATAGGCATCACATTGTTGATGCGTTTGTGGTCGGACTTACTTCACGTTCACTCATCAACCGATTAAATACGCGCCGTTCTACCGTCGATCAAACGCAAAAGGATTTATATCACTTCCTTAAAAGTCGAGTAAATGATATTCCTGAGCTAAAAAAAGAGCTGTTTAAAAAACTCGATTTGGTTGTTGCATCCTATAAACCGGATAGAACTCAAACCGGTTCAATGTTCAATGATACGGCCTATGGCATTAAAAGCACTGAAGATGACACCAAATATGTAACGAGAAAAGCTATTACAGCTCTTACCGAAAAAGAGGTTCTTGCAATCAGGGACTCTGAAATTCGACAGAACCTTATCAAACATTTAACCGGACGCCTAACCGTGGAAAACTTGAGAGAATTTAAAGTCAGTTTAGGGCCTGGAAAAGACTTTATAGATAAAAAGGCTAGTTTTGCGAAAAAAACTGGTATTAATAAAGTGCGAATCAATGTACCAAATACAAGTATTGAGGCAATTAAAAGCGCAAGCTATAAAGGCTATGGAAAGAATTCATACGCATTTTGCGATGTGTGGATGATTCCTCATAAAAAGGATAAGAAATCAGGAGAGTGGCTATATCGCTTTGAGGGAGACTTTGTTGCTTTCGCTGATGCAAAGCATCATGACCCGGAGTCGTTCAAAGTAGGCAGGCATCCTGCGATGAAAAAGTTAGTTCGGATCTATAAGCAAGATTGTTTTACCATGACAAACAAACTTACAGGAGAGGCCGAACACATACGTATTGCCGGCTACGATGCCTCGAAAAACAAGCTGGATGTTAGGGAGAATCTAAAAGCTGTGAATGAAAAACAAAACCATATTTCAATTAATACTTTATTCTCAAATCACCAGTTCAAGAAGCTTAGATTATAGTCAATGCAATGGAATGTTTTAGAACTTGCTGAAAACGGCCGCTACGTAAAGCTAAATCGTGGCTTTCTAGTGGTAATGTGTGCCGAGGAAGAGCTCGGGCGAGTTACAATTGATGAGCTTTGCTGCTTAATTCTCACTGCGGAACAAGCGACATTGTCTAAGCCGGTCATGGTTAGATTGGCAGAAGAAGGCATTCCAATTGTTATTTGCGGTAAAAACTACCATCCAATCTCGCTAACGCTTCCCTATAGCGCTCATCACGTCTCGACTAAAATACTGCGTCAGCAAATAGACGCGAGCGTTCCGCTTAAAAAACGTTTGTGGCAGATGTTGGTCGCGAGAAAGATTGAGCACCAGGCACTTGTTCTAGAAAACCTTGACGCAGATGAGGTGGTAATCAAACAACTGGCTAAGATGTCGTCAAAAGTAGGCTCTGGTGACTCGCAGAATATTGAGGCCCAGGCAGCAAAAGTGTATTGGCGTGCCATTTTAGGAGCTGAATTTCGTCGCAATAGTGATGGCGAAGACTTTATCAATGCTTCGCTAAACTATGGCTATAGCATCATTCGCGCTGCCTGTGCGCGAGCGGTTGTGGCTGCTGGCTTGACGCCTTCACTGGGCGTTTACCATAAGAACCAAGGCAACCCGTTTTGTTTGGTCGATGACTTAATGGAGGTGTACCGCCCGTTGGTTGATTTTATGGTAATAAAACTACCAAAAAATAAGTCGGTAACACCTGACGAAAAGCGATTGCTTGCTAAACTTTTACAGGCAGACATCAAAACCAATGATGCAATGACAACTGTAACTGGCTCAATGCAAAAGCTAGCTTTCTCGTTGGTGAAGAGCTACCAAGTGAAGGAGGTAGGGTTAAAGTTACCCACATTAGTTTTTGACTAGTGGCTGAAAGGATTAAGGCTGTGCTATGTCTTCAGTCCATTTTCTCAATGGGTACCGACTAATGTGGATGATGGTGATGTTCGACCTTCCCGTGGTAACAAGAGAAGATCGAAAAGAATACACTCGCTTTCGTAACTATTTACTCGACTGTGGCTTCGATATGTCACAATACTCGGTGTACTTTCGGCTGGTATCGAGTAAAGAGCGAGTCGAAAGTTTCGAGCGAAAAATTGAAGACCAGCTACCCGATCAGGGTCGAGTGCAAATTATCACAATTACCGATAAACAGTATGAAAATATTAAAGCTTTCTATGGGGGCAGCCCCGAAAGCCTCAAAAAAGTGGATCAGCTTCAGCTGTTTTAGGCGCGTCCGCCCAGCTTTTTCGATCGCATTTAACGATTTATTTCAACCAAATCAAAGGCTTATCGCCTTCCTATCTTAGCAACTTAGAAAACGTATTCCATCCGCAACCCCGACAGGTCAGCCCATCCTCCGCGCGGAATCTTAGCAACTTAGAAAACGTATTCCATCCGCAACGCCAAAGCGGTTGGCCGGTTAAGCCAATGAATCTTAGCAACTTAGAAAACGTATTCCATCCGCAACGATCAATGTCGCGCCCTTTAAAAAGAGAGCATCTTAGCAACTTAGAAAACGTATTCCATCCGCAACCCCGTCGTCGACGTTCCATTGTTTGGCGTGATCTTAGCAACTTAGAAAACGTATTCCATCCGCAACTCCCCAGGAAGTCTTTCCCTGATGCCACAGATCTTAGCAACTTAGAAAACGTATTCCATCCGCAACGAACCGCTAGTAAGCGCCACAGCTCACCCCATCTTAGCAACTTAGAAAACGTATTCCATCCGCAACCCGTAATAGGTTGAGGATTAAACATGTTTAATCTTAGCAACTTAGAAAACGTATTCCATCCGCAACGCAGTGGTAAATCTGAATTCAACCGTTGTATCTTAGCAACTTAGAAAACGTATTCCATCCGCAACCAGTCGCCGTATTCGCACCCTACTAGATGGATCTTAGCAACTTAGAAAACGTATTCCATCCGCAACAGAGCGGTAAGGCGGGAGTTTACGGGGTAGATCTTAGCAACTTAGAAAACGTATTCCATCCGCAACACGAAATTAAAACTGGTATTTCTGATTTGTATCTTAGCAACTTAGAAAACGTATTCCATCCGCAACACAGAACTCCAAGGCACGCTTTCGCGTGCAATCTTAGCAACTTAGAAAACGTATTCCATCCGCAACCGCGGATCTGAGAGGTTAATTGGTTAGAGAATCTTAGCAACTTAGAAAACGTATTCCATCCGCTGCCCCAAGCTATAGTGCAATAGCAATGGGAAGATTACCACTTCCTATTAACGAGGGCGGTCAGAGGTGGTTTTTCGCGTTTTAAAGCGCCAGCCGTCTGCGGTTTTGACCAAGGTATCGTTGTACTTGGCAGAGGTAGAGATCGCGGTTGTTTCCGTGGATAAATCCAACATCATTAAATACACAGAAGCTTCCACTCCGTCGCTGTCACCGGTGATACGTAGATTGGTATTCCAGTGGCGGCGTTTTGCTCCGTTCATTTTTTCGGTATAGCGAGTGACGAAATCAATAAGTTGTTGATGACCTTTGAAATTATTAAAGGTGCCGTCTTCAACAAATGTATAGGCGTATCCCTTCGCATCTCCAGAATCGATCGCATGATTGTATTGGGCGTATAACTGTTCTATCTCGATATAATCCATCGCAGTCAAAGGCGCTGCGCTGACTTGCAAAGCGCCAATCAATGTGGCGGCAGCGAGACTTATTGAGGCAACTAATCTCTTCATTTTATTGTTCTCTCAGCTATGGTGACTTTTATTAAGGCTGGCCATCATAGCATTGCTGACTACTCAACCAAGGTTTTGCTAGGTTAAAAATTATTAATGGGCCTAGGATGTCGGTAGCACCCAGCGGGTAGAGGGTTATCGTCTCCAAAACATTGGAGAAAACAGCACTAACAAAGTGAAAACTTCGAGCCGTCCAAGCAGCATTGCGAAGCACAAAATCCATTTTGCTTGGCCGGGAATGTCGCCGTAGTGAAATGCGACCTCGCCCAAACCGGGGCCAAGGTTGTTGATGCACGCTGCGACCGCTGAGAAGGATGTTAGAAAATCGAGGCCGCTAGCGAGCAGTAAAAGAAACATTGCGATAAACACAAACACATACGCGGCGAAGAAACCCCACACAGCATCGACGACGCGATCAGATACTGTTTGATTACCAATCTTGATAGGGATAACCGCATTGGGGTGAATCAGCCGATGTATTTCGCGAATACCTTGTTTGCAAACCAGCAGTACGCGAATTGCTTTCATGCCGCCACCGGTAGAGTTCGCACAACCACCCATAAACGCGCCGATAAACAGCATAAAGGGCAAAAACGCTGGCCATGCACTAAAGTCTGCGGCACCGAACCCTGTGGTTGTGACAATCGATACCAGCTCGAACGTGCCTAGTAATATGGCATCTTGTTTATTGTAAACACCGGTGTAAGCGAGATAGCTCACTGTGACCACAATACCAAGCAAAATACACGTCGCGTAAAATTTAAATTCTGGGTCGAGGAAGTATTGTTTAAGGCTGCGTGTATGCCAGGCAAAGAAGTGCAGCGCAAAGTTAATGCCGGACAAAAACATGAAGACAATGCATATCAACATAATTGCGGCGCTATCAAAATAACCGATACTCGCATCATGTGTTGAAAAGCCGCCGATAGCGACGGTTGAAAATGCATGGCAAATAGCATCGAACGCCGTCATACCGGCATACCAATAGCTGACTCCACATACGACGGTTAAGCCGACATAAACTAAAATAAGTGCTTTTGCTGTTTCGGTAATGCGCGGCGTGAGTTTTGTGTCTTTTACTGGCCCAGGGGTCTCGGCGCGATACAGTTGCATGCCGCCAATCCCGAGCATGGGTAAAATAGCCATGGCGATAACAATAATTCCGATACCACCTAACCACTGCAGCAATTGACGATACAATAAAATCGATTCTGGTAGCGCGTCGAGACCGGTTATGACGGTTGCGCCTGTGGTGGTTAAGCCGGAAAGTGATTCAAACAATGCGTCGGTAAAACTTAAACCGGGTGCGCTGGATAACATAAAGGGTAGCGAGCCGAATAGCCCTAGAACCGACCAGAAAAGGGCGGTAACAACAAAGCCATCACGTGTGCGTAGATCCTGCTTTTTCCCCTTCGCTATCAACCAAAGCACAATCCCTGCACTTAACGTAATGCCCATGGTGGATAAAAAAGCTAAATGCGCATTATCTTTGTAAACCAGAGAGACGAGCGTAGGGGGGAGTAGTGCAATACTGTATAGCACCAATAACATACCGAGAACGCGTGAAATAATCGCTGGATGCATGAGTGTGCGGCCCGATTAAAAAAAGCTAAAGCCAACTTGGAATAGCTTTTCGATATCCCGCGTATATTTTTTGTCGACTAAAAATAAAATCACATGATCACCGGTTTCCACGACAACGTCATCGTGCGCAATAATCACTTCCGAGGTGCCATTAGTTTCTCGCACAATGGCTCCTATATTGGCACCCGCGGGCAAATCAATATCTTCGATGGCTTTGCCCACTACGCGTGAAGATTTTTCATCGCCGTGTGCGATAACTTCGATGGCCTCTGCTGCACCGCGGCGTAAAGAATGCACATTTACCATATCGCCGCGACGAACGTGGGTCAGCAGGGCACTGGTTGTAGTCAGTTGCGGTGAAATGGCGATATCAATTTCGCCGCCTTGAACTAAGTCAACATAAGCCGCGTTATTGATTAGCGTCATCACTTTACGTGCACCCAATTGTTTAGCAAGCATGGATGACATTATGTTGGCTTCGTCGTCATTGGTGAGTGCGAGAAATACATCGGTATCTTCAATGTTTTCTTCGAGCAACAATTCCTGATCAGATGCGCTGCCTTGCAAAACGATAGCGCGGGTCAACTGTTCCGATAATTGTTGGCAACGTTCAGGGTTACGCTCTAATACGCGGACAGAATATTGGTTTTCTAACTTGCGCGCTAAACGCAAACCGATGTTGCCGCCACCGGCAATGGTGATGCGTCGGTATGAGGATTCTAATCGCCGCAATTCACTCATGACGGCACGAATATTGGATTTCGCTGCGATAAAAAAGACTTCGTCATCGGCTTCGATAATCGTGGAGCCAAGTGGCGTGATGGGTCGATCGCGCCGAAAGATCGCTGCAACACGTGTATCGATAGAAGGCATGTGCTGGCGTAAAAAGCGCAGCTCTTGTCCTACTAGTGGGCCACCGTAATAAGCTTTCACCGCAACCAGTTGCACCTCACCTTGCGCAAAATCCAACACTTGAAGTGCGCCAGGGTGCTCGATTAGACGATAGATATAATCAGACACCAATTGTTCGGGGCTGATTAACACGTCGATGGGAATTGCGTCGTTTCGAAATAGGTCGCTATGAGAAAGATACGCGTGAGATCGAATGCGTGCGATCTTGGTCGGTGTGCGGTACAAGCTGTATGCAACCTGGCAGGCGATCATATTGGTTTCGTCGTCATTGGTGACGGCGATGAGCATATCCGCATCGCGAATACCGGCTTGAATCAAAATTTCTGGGTACGAGGCAACACCTACCACCACGCCGATATCGAGGCGATCACGTAGGTCACGTAATTTATTTTCGTTGGCATCGACTATGGTGATGTCATTCGCTTCGCTGGCGAGGTTTTGAGCCAAGGTGCCCCCTACCTGACCGGCACCAAGAATGATAATTTTCATCGCGTTTATAAAGTCCTTATGGTGCCACTGGCAACAAGGTGTGCGATTTTAACGATAGATGTGCTGCGGGGATAGCTTAACCCCGTAATCTGCGCGTTTGATTATTTCTGTTTGCTAATTGTAGCGTAATAGAAGCCGTCATGGCCGTTCATTTGTGGGAGTAATTGTCTGCCTACGGTCTGATCTAATCCCCATGCGGCGTCAATTGGCCGATGTACAGCATCGGGATGCGTATTCAAAAAGCGCTGCACTTGTTCGCTGTTTTCTGAGGGCAGTATGGAGCATGTGGCGTAGAGCAGCAAACCGCCAGGCGCGAGCAGTGGCCAGAGGTTGTCCATCAGTGATGCCTGTGTCTCGCAAAGTTGTTCTATTTGCGCTGGTGTGCGTAGCATTTTGATGTCGGGTTGACGGCGAATAATGCCGGTGGCTGAGCAGGGCGCATCAAGCAATAGTCGATCAAATGGTTTGCCATCCCACCACGTACTGGGTTGTGATGCATCACCGCAGACAAGCGTGGCGAGTTTTTCCATGCCGATGCGCTGCACATTTTCAGTGACTCTCTGTAGGCGCCGTTCGCTAATATCTAACGCCGTGAGTGCGATCTCGGGTTGCGTTTCAAGCAGGTGTGCGGTTTTTCCTCCCGGTGCAGCGCAAGCATCTAAGACGCGTTGGCCTGGGGCTAGCTGCATAAGGTCGGCCGTTAATTGTGGCGATTCGTCTTGCACGCTGATGTCGCCTTGTTGAAAACCCGGTAATTGAGCAACGCTACAGGCTTTTTCTAACGTGACGCCATCGCGACTGTGGAGTGTTTTTGTCGCTTCGATACCAGCGCGGCTCAGGCAATTGAGATAATCCTCTCTCGATACTCTGCGTTGGTTAACTCTCAACGTGAAAGGAGGATGAGCATTGTTGGCGGCGAGAATCGCCGCACTGTGGTCGGGCCAGGCTTGTTGGATGCGTTTGTTCAGCCAGTTGGGATGTGCGGTAGTAAACGCAGGGCGCTTGGTTAATACCTGGTCGAGTTCGGATTGTTGCCGCAAAAATTCCCGTAATACGCCGTTAACTAGGTTTTTAGCCCAGGTTTTTTTTAATGGTTTGGTCGCCGTAACGGTATTGTCGAGTACTGCATGAGTGGGGGTGCGTAAGAAAACTAACTGATATAAACCGACGAGTAATAACCCGTGAATGTCGCTATCTTTATTGCGTAAAGGTTTTTCTAGAAGTTCATCGAGATAACATTGTAGCTTGGGATACCAGCGTGCCGTGCCGTAGCAAAGTTCTTGCAACAATGCCGAATCGTTGTCGGCGACTTGTATTTGTGCACCAGGCAACAACGTGGCTAGAGAGCCATCTTGTTGTAAAAGTTTGCCAATCACTAAAGCGGCTTGTGCGCGAACATCCATAAATTATGCTGGATTCTCGCAAGTGAATTGATCACCGACGTTAAAGCGCGATTGATTCCCCAATAAAATTGCGTGGGGCGTCATGGCTTTCTTTCCTGGGAGTTGAATTTCTTCGAGCAATAGTGCGTTTTCACTGCAGCTGACTAACAAGCCTTTTGGGGTGATCTCAAGGATGGTACCTGGTGCCTTTGTGTTGGAAGTTTCCAGCGCGGTGGCTTTATGGATTTTTATTCGCTCGTTGTTGGAGTGGGTAAACGCAATAGGAAAGGGATTAAATGCGCGAACTTTTCTCGCAATGTCTTCGGCCGTTAGCTGCCAGTTTATATCCGCCTCTGCTTTGGAAATTTTTTCGGCGTAGTTAGCTTGCGCGTTATCTTGCGGCTCGGGTATTAATTTTCCGGCGGCTAGCTCGTCAAGGACATTGTTGATTGAATCACTACCGAGCGCGGCCAAGGTGTTAAATAAGCTGGTGCTCGTGTCGTCGTTTTGGATAGGGCAGGCAATTTTTTTCAACATGTCGCCAGTGTCTAGGCCCGCGTCCATTTGCATAATGGTCACGCCTGTTTCGGTATCACCCGCTTCTATCGCTCGTTGAATGGGCGCCGCGCCGCGCCAGCGAGGCAATAGTGATGCATGTACATTAATGCAGCCGAGGCGAGGGGTATCTAGGACGACTTGCGGCAGGATCAGCCCGTAGGCGACAACGATCATGATATCGGCGTTGAGCGCCGCCAGCTGTTCTTGTGTTTCTTGCTGCTTTAAGTTGAGTGGCTGGTAAACGGGTAGGTCGTGTTCTACCGCTAGCTGTTTAACGGGGCTGGGTTTCAGTTTTTTACCCCTGCCTGCTGGACGATCTGGCTGGGTGTAGACCGCGATAATCTGGTGTGGGCCGTCAATTAGTGCCGCGAGGTGTTGTGCGGCAAAGTCAGGGGTACCCGCAAAAATCACGCGCAAGGGTGAAATATCCTGCATATGGCCTGATTAGCCCTCTATTATGTAGTTAGATGGTGAAAAAAGATGAGGCGCTTACCTGCACTAGGCTCGTAAGCGCTGTTCTTTTTCGAGCTTGCTGCGAATGCGGTTGCGCTTTAATGGCGATAGATAATCGACAAATAGCTTACCGTCGAGGTGATCAATTTCGTGTTGGATGCACACCGCGAGCAGACCGTCCGGTGTGATTTCAAAGCTCTCGCCGTGCTGGTTGAGCGCTTTAACCCGAATGTGCGCCGGGCGTGTGACGTCTTCGGAATAGCCGGGAACGGACAGGCAGCCTTCTGGGTAGTCTGACTTTTCGTCATCTAAAACGGATATCTCGGGGTTAATGAATACTAACGGCTGGGTTTTATCTTCAGTGATATCAATGACAATGACACGCTCATGAACATTGACCTGAGTTGCCGCTAAACCGATGCCTGGGGCGTCATACATAGTCTCGAACATATCCTCAACTAACTGACAGATACGGTCATCGACCGTCTCGACAGGTTGAGCGACTGTGCGCAGCCTAGGGTCGGGAAATTCTAATATATCGAGCTTTGCCATGATCAATTGCCGCTGGTAAGGAAATAAAACCCTTTGTGATTAACCTCTAGTAAATACATAACATTCGTTGCTAACATTATGATCGCACTGAATTTATGCTATTTTAGACCTTGGGTTTGGGCCATAATCTTGTAGCTAGTCTTTCTAAGAAAGCTGCGATGGGGGTGGGGCTAATCCCAACCCGGACCTACAAATAAATACGCTATGTATTAATTAATTGCGCTACGCAATCACGGAACCCTAAGTCAGCTTCGCCCATTATAACGCCAAATGGCGCAATAGCTGAATTGAACAGGACTGGTTTCTATGAAAAGACATCTAATCGGCTTTATCACTTTGATTGTGATGAGTGTTTCTAGCTGGGCACAAGAAGCCATCCTCCGCGATGATCACCCTGATCGCTATACGGTAGTCAAAGGCGATACGCTTTGGGATATCTCGCAACGTTTCCTCCAAAATCCTTGGATGTGGCCAGAAATTTGGCATGTAAACCCACAGATAAGCAACCCCCACCTCATTTATCCTGGGGATCTCATTACCTTAATTTATCTCGATGGACGTCCTCGTTTAACCGTCGAGCGCGGCGATAGCGCTCGTACGTTTAAGGTAGACCCAACTGCGGTGAAGCTTGAGCCATCGGTACGTGTCATTCCTTTGTCAGAAGCCATTCCAACCATCCCTCTAGATGCGATTGATACTTTCCTTTCAAAAAGTCGCGTCGTGAGTGGGGCTGAGCTTGAAGGCGCGCCCTATGTATTGGCAGGCGGTAGCAATCGTTTGGTGGTTGGCGCTGGAGATACGTTATATGCACGCGGTGAATTCCCCGAAGACATCGCCGCTTACGGCATTTATCGCCGCGGCGATGTGTTTGTAGACCCGGACACTAACGAGGTACTCGGTGTACAGGCCCTGCACATTGGTAATGTGCGACTCAAAGCGCTGGAAAACGATATCGCAACTGCCAGTGTTGTCAGCACCAATGAAGAAATTCGAATCACCGATCGCTTGTTAAGTGAAGAAGAGCGCTCTATCAACTCGAGCTTTTTCCCTTCTGCCCCCAACGATGACATTGTCGGTAAAATTCTCGCCGTTGAAGGTGGTGTGACTCAGGTTGGCAAGTTAGACGTCGTTGTCATTAACCGTGGCGAGCGAGAAGGCGTTGCGGTCGGTAATGTGTTTACGGTGTTTAAACGAGCGGCAGAAACTCGTGACCGTATCACCAACAAGTTTGTACGCTTGCCCGAAGAAGAAGCCGGCACTTTGATGGTATTCCGTACCTTTGAAAAGCTAAGCTTTGGTATTGTTCTTGAGGCGGAAAAGCCAATCTCTACCTCGGATATTATCCGTAAGCCCTAATCCTTCTTTCTGTTCCTATTGCCTCAGCTAATTAGCTGGGGCATATTTATTTCTCCCTTACACAACACCAGGTACTCACATGGACAGTGGTACATTGCATGGTGGGCGTTTGACGCCCGCCAGTGACGATCTATTTGCAACTCAATTACTGCTTCGTATACCCGGCATCGGCCCGCAGCGTTATTGGCAGCTGTGTGATCACTTTGGTTCTGCAAGTGCCTCGTTTTCCGCACCGGATGATGAGTTGGCTCAGCTGCCCGAGGCAATCTATTCACATCTCCGCGATCTCTTGGCGAAAGAATGCCGTCATCCATTATGGCAAGCTGTTGTCGAGGATCGTGAACGTGCGGGCGAATCAGGCATTACCGTTCTTCTTTCGTCCAGCGACGACTACCCCGCATTATTACGTGAAATTAGTGCGGTGCCGCCTTTGTTGTATGTTAAAGGCGATGCTTCCGTGTTGCATTTGCCGCAAATTGCGATGGTTGGAAGTCGCTCGCCATCGCCGGTAGGCCAAGATAATGCGTTTCAATTCGCGCGAGAATTAGGTGCTTCAGGGTTGGTGGTCACTAGCGGCTTGGCGCTCGGTGTAGATGGCGCCGCACACAGAGGCGCGTTGGCTGCAAAAGCCAAAACTATCGCGGTCATGGGGACCGGTATCGATAGGGTTTACCCCCACCGACATAAAGGCCTAGCCGAACAGATTCTCGACGGTGGTGGCTGTCTTGTGACTGAGTACCCCTTTGGCACCGGTCCGCAAGCGAGTCACTTTCCCCGCCGTAATCGAATCATTAGCGCCTTGAGTATGGGGGTGTTGGTGGTGGAAGCGGCATTGAAAAGTGGGTCATTGATTACTGCGCGTTATGCCATGGAGCAAGGGCGGGAAGTGTTTGCCATCCCAGGCTCTATACATAATCCAGTTAGCAGAGGGTGTCATGCGCTCTTAAAAGATGGCGCCACCTTGGTTGAGTGCGCGGACGACATGCGCCAAGCACTGGCAGGAATGCTCCAGTGGCAATGGAAGGAGGCTATGGCCCCGGAGGGCAGCGCTATGCAAACCGTGTCGGTTGAGGAAGCCCTGTCGGGTGACGAAGCCTTGGTATTTACCAGTGTAGGCTTTGAAACAGCAGACCTCGATACTCTTGTGCAGCGCACCCAGCTCGACACCGGTAACTTATTGAGCGTATTGATGAATCTAGAATTGCGAGGATTAGTTGCCAATACCGGCAGCGGCTATCAGCGTTGTGGTCTGGTCGAAAATTCGGCGTGATACTTGAGCAAAGTGCTCAGTTGATGTAACTTGCGCGACTTTTCGAGCACTGTCTTATTTACGCAGATACAGTCTCGAAGCCCCCTTATTTAACCCTTTAAACCCCAGGTAAAATTGATATGAGTAAGCCATTTGTCGCTATTCTTATGGGTTCTGATTCTGACCTTGGCGTAATGAAATCAGCCTTTGAAACCTTAAAGTCTTTAGGTGTGCCTTTTGAAGCGAAAGTGACCTCTGCTCACCGCACGCCAGAAGCCACCCACAACTATGTAAAAGATGCTGATGCACGCGGCTGTGCAGCGTTTATATGTGCTGCAGGGATGGCTGCCCACCTTGCCGGCGCAGTGTCTGCTAACACCCTAAAGCCTGTGATTGGTGTGCCTATTGATGTAACACTCGATGGTTTAGATGCTTTGCTGTCGACTGTGCAAATGCCTGGTGGCATTCCTGTGGCGACTGTTGCAATTGGCAAAGCCGGCGCTAAAAACGCGGCTTACCTAGCGGCGCAAATCATTGGTGTTGCCGATGCTGAAATGCATCAGCGCTTGATCGAAGAGCGTGCGGCTAACGCTAGTGCAGTTATGGGTAAAGACGCTAAGTTGCAGGAGCAGCTCAAAGCGGATGGATTGGTCTAAAAACCAACAAATTGCCCAGGCCGCCGCATGTATTCAGCGCGGCGGCGTTATTGCTTATCCAACTGAGTCCGTTTGGGGGCTTGGTTGCGACCCTTATAACGAGCAAGCTGTCCGCCGATTACTGGCGTTAAAAGACCGCCCAGTAGAGAAGGGGCTAATCATTGTAGCCTCGGGTCTCAGCCAGATTGAGCCGCTGCTCGAAGGTTTAAATCAAACACAGCTTGCCACGCTAAATACTCACTGGCCTGGACCCTATACCTACCTCATCCCAAATGATGGATTTGTCCCGCAGTGGGTAACAGGTGAACATCCGAGCATTGCAGTAAGAGTGAGTGCTCACCCTCTTGTTATAGCCCTTTGTGAAAGGGTTGGCCACCCGATTGTTTCAACCTCCGCAAACCCTGCTGGGCTGTCCGCCGCGGCTGATGAGCTCAGTGTAAGGCGTTATTTCGGTGACAAGCTGGATGATATTACACCCGGAGAAACGCAGCGCTTGCAGAAACCATCGGAAATACGTGATTTAATCACTGGCACGCTAATTCGCGCTGGCGGGTAACTTCGTCTTCGGCGCGAATCTAATTGAGTACCCACAGCGAGTAGATAATGAGTGACGTTGATAAACATGCAGTAAAAGCCTACCTGTTGGGCCTGCAGGATAATATTTGTAGCGCCCTGGAATGTGCGGATGGTAGCAGCCAGTTTACAGAGGATGCCTGGGAGCGCCCTGGTGGTGGTGGCGGTCGTTCACGAGTAATGGATAACGGCGCTGTCATTGAAAAGGGTGGCGTTAACTTTTCCCATGTTTACGGTGACCAGCTTCCGCCTTCAGCTACTGCAAGCCGACCCGAGCTAGCGGGACGAAGTTTTGAAGCCATGGGGGTTTCTTTGGTCATCCACCCCCACAACCCATTTATCCCGACAAGCCATGCTAACGTTCGCTTTTTTATTGCTGAGCAAGAGGGCCAAGAACCTGTTTGGTGGTTTGGCGGTGGCTACGATTTAACGCCTTATTACGGTAAAGAAGAGGATTGTATCGCGTGGCACCAAACCGCAAAGAATGTGTGCGAACCATTTGGCGAAGATATTTATCCTCGTTTTAAAAAGTGGTGCGACGAATACTTTTACTTAAAACATCGCAGTGAAGCTCGGGGTGTTGGCGGATTATTTTTCGATGATTTTTCAGAACTGGGTTTTGCAAAAAGTTTTGAATTTTTGCAAGCGGTCGGTAATAGCTATATCGATGCCTATATCCCGATCGTTGAAAAACGTAAAAACACACCTTACACGGACGCGCAAAAAGAATTTCAATTATTTCGTCGCGGACGCTATGTAGAATTTAATTTGGTCTTTGATCGTGGCACTTTATTTGGGTTGCAAAGTGGTGGACGAACAGAATCCATTCTAATGTCGTTGCCTCCAACGGTGAAATGGGGGTATAACTGGCATCCGGAACCCGGTAGCCCGGAAGCGGAATTAACGGAAAAGTTTTTACCGCACAGGCAGTGGGTATAAAGAGTTAACCAATTAAATGTTCGGACCTCACTTGTACGCAGTATTCGGTTCACCTATCGTCCATTCCAAATCACCGGAAGTCCATCGCGCCTTTGCTCGTCAAACTGAGCAGGACATGATGTACACCAAGCAAGAAGTTACACCTGAAGAGTTTAAAGAAACAGTCGACGACTTTTTTGAACTCGGTGGAATGGGGCTGAACATAACGCTCCCCTTAAAAGAACTGGCCTATCAATATGCGGATAAGGTGTCTCTTCGCGCGAAGCTAGCGAAAGCGGTTAATACGCTGATTCGGGATAAAAACGGTTCTATCCTCGGAGACAATACCGATGGTATTGGCATCGTTCGAGATATCACTATCAACCAGCGCTGGCACTTGAAAAGCCAACGTGTATTGATTTTAGGTGCTGGTGGCGCAGTGCGCGGTGTATTGGGGCCTATTCTAGACGAAGAACCTAAATCTATCGTGATCGCAAACCGTACCGCGAGTAAAGCGGTGGATCTTGCTAAATCGTTTGAAGGTATGGGGGATGTATCCGGCTGTGGCTTAAATAGTATCCCGCCAGGCGTTTTCGATGTCATTATCAACGGCACATCAATGAGTTTGCAGGGTGCTGCACCGCCGTTAAACCCCGCACAAATGACAGCCCAAACCTGTGCTTATGATATGGCCTATGGCAGTGGTCCGACTGCATTTTTGCAGTGGGCAGAATCACAAGGCCTGGTCGCGTTAGCTGACGGTCTTGGTATGCTCGTTGAGCAAGCGGCCGAATCTTTTTATCTGTGGCGACGAGTTCGTCCTAAAACTGCTCCGGTTATTCAGATGCTGCGCGAGGGTATGCGTCGTGAGATTTAATTACCGCTTGCCTTAATTTTACGTATTCCCGCTTCTAGTTGCTTGACCGCGTCGGCCATCGCTTGTGCGCTATCCGCTGTTTTGTCCATAGACTCTCGCACAGGCACTATGGTGGAGCAGAAGGTGTCAACGGAGTGTTCTATCTCGCCCGCATTGTTCTGTTGCGCCTTGGCTGCGCTCGCAATTTGCGCTGTGTTGTGATCGATCTGCGCAATAATATCGCTGATAAGTTGAAACGCTTGATCCGCAGCATTGCTGTATTGCGCGGCTTTATCAGCGCGTTCCGAGCTATTGCTCATGTTGTGCATCGCATCGCCAGTGCCGTGTTGTAAGCGTTCAATTATCGTTTGAATTTCCTGAGTCGACTGCTGCGTACGTTGCGCCAATGCGCGGACCTCGTCGGCGACAACCGCAAAGCCTCGGCCTTGCTCTCCGGCTCGTGCTGCTTCAATTGCAGCATTCAACGCAAGCAAATTGGTTTGCTCGGCAATGCCGTTAATCACCGCTAGCACCGAGACAATACTTTCCACATCCTTGACCAAGGTATCCATCGATTGAGCAGTGGTGTGCATTGCACTGTGCAGGTATTGGATCTCACTGACAGTATCCTGTACCACTCGGCTGCCTTCCTGAGCCGCGTTGTTAGCATCCGCTGAGAGCGCCACGGCGGTTTCAGTGTCGTTCGACACCTGTTGCACCGCACCGCCGAGTGCTCGCACCGCCGAGTGCTCGCACCGCCCTGCTTAGGCTATCCACTTCTTGCTGCTGACTGTGCAGTGATTGTTTGGTAAGCCCAACAGTGTCGGCCACCGTCGATGAGGAGCGCGATACGATGTTTTGCGTATTAGTAACTTGCTGTAAGGTGCCGCGAATTTGTCGAAAAACCTCATTCAAGGTTTGACCCAGGCGGGCCAATTCATCATCACCCAATTCATTAAAATTGACGTCGAGATCGATCACCTCGTTTCGCACAATCTGCGTGCCGCGATTCACCATATGTCTCAACGGTGAGGTAATGCTGCTGACGAGTATTAGCACTGCGCCACCGATCAATAGCATGAATACCATGCACTCCAGCATGGTAGTCAATATAGCGGTGTCAATCGTTGATTGAAGGTCCACCACGTACACACCTGTGCCGATCACCCAGCCCCAGGCTTCAAAGCCGCGAACAAAAGAGATTTTTTCAGCAGGCTCACGCTGACCCTGATAGTCCCAGATGTATTCTAGGTAGCCTGCTCCGGATGCTCTGACTTTATCAATCATCAGTTTAAATACTGGTAAACCGTTGGGATCCTCCATTGTGAGAACGTTACTATTTTCAAGTTCACGATTGTTGGGGTGCATGACCATGTTGCCCGCTAAGTCGTTGATCCAGACGTAGTTGTCTGTTTCATAACGCAAACTGCGCAATACACGAATGGCTTCGAGCTGTGCTTGCCGCTCGCTAAGCTGACCCTTTTCAAAATCCCGATAAAAACCATCGACGATATAATAGGCAGAATCAACTACCGCCGCGATAGAGCGTTTCCGTTCCTCGAAAATATTTTGTTCAACCTGCCTGAGTGATACCGCACCGATTGCGGCAAAAGCTGAAAGAATGAGAGCCATGAGCACGACTATACGTGTGCGTAATGAAAAGCGACGCAGCCACATAAACAACTACCTACTACATTGAAGAAAAATGAGCAGCTCTGCTGGGCAGAGAGCTCTCTTATAGAGTGTAGATGGGCTGGCTAATTTTGCGTGCAGCAGTACTCGCAATTCACAAATAGAGCGCGAAGGGGCTAATGGATTAGCGCTGATAAGTGTTTTTCACCCGCACGTAATGCGCAGCTGAATATTGTAACTTTTCGATTTCTTGCTCTGAGAGCTTACGCACTTTCTTTATTGGGCTGCCAACGTATAAATAGCCACTTTCTAATGTTTTTCCCGGTGGAATGAGACTGCCAGCACCGATCATCACGTCGTCTTCCACAACAACGGCATCGAGCACAATCGTTCCCATGCCAACCAACACGCGGTCGCCAATGGTACAGCCGTGCAGCATAACCTTGTGACCCACCGTGACATCGTCTCCAATAATCAAAGGCCAACCGTCAGGAAGGGTGTCATTCTTATGGGTGACATGAAGTACCGAACCATCTTGAATACTGGTGCGGGCGCCTATACGTATATGGTTTACGTCGCCGCGAATAATTGCTCCAGGCCAAATAGAAGAATCGTCGCCAATCTGGACATCGCCGATAATGACGGCTGCTTCGTCGACAAGGACGTTCTTGCCAATCTGAGGGTTGATGCCTTGGTAAGGTCTAATGGCGGACATGCTGCGTACCTAGTCTATTGTGAATGGAGCGGGGCCCGAAATCTCGCGGCGCAAAGTCTAGCGAACGAGTGTAACATAGCGTTCCTGCGCGTTGTTTTTAGCCTCGTTTCTGTGGATTGAAAACAGAGCTAACCTATTGATTAATCGCCAGTTTAGGATTGAGTAAATGAGCACTAACCCTTTGGTTGAAGCGAACGAATTACCACCTTTCCAATCGATTACCGCAGAACAGGTAGAGCCAGCTATTAGAGCACTGGTTGAGGCTAATCGACAGTCTCTCGAAAGTTTGTTGGCCAGCATCAAACAGCCTACATGGGCCAGTCTGGTTGCTCCCTTCGAGGCCCAAGAAGACCACCTCTCTCAAGCCTGGTCACCTATCGGACATTTGAATTCGGTGATGAACTCGGAAGCATTACGAGAAGGTTATACCCGAGCTTTGCAATTGCTGACCGAATACTCTACAGAAGTGAGCCAAAACCCAGCACTTTATGAAGCTTATCAAGCGCTAGCGGACAGCGAAGAATATAAGTCACTGTCACAAGCGCAACAAAAAACTATAGAACACAGCCTTCGAGACTTTAAATTGGCAGGCGTTGCCTTGCCGGCGGAAAAGAAAGCGCGTTATGCGGAAATTAAACAACGCTTGTCGGAGCTGTCTACACAGTTTTCAAACAACGTGCTGGATGCAACACAAGGCTGGTACAAAGTTATAAATGACGAAGATGAATTAGCGGGTCTTCCTGAAACTGCATTGGCAATGGCTGAGCAGGCTGCCAGCTCGAAAAATATCGATGGTTATGTATTAACGCTCGATATTCCATCATATTTGGCCGTCATGACCCATGCTGACAATCGTGAATTGCGGCATGAAATGTATCGCGCGTATTGCACGCGAGCATCTAGTGAAGGCTTAGCTGTCGGTGATAAGGGTCCTGGACAGTGGAATAACGATGAACTGATCCGAGAGACATTAAGGCTGCGTCACGAAATTGCCCAGCTGCTTGGGTTTAACAACTATGCTGAACGGTCATTGGCAACCAAGATGGCCAATACACCTGAGGAAGTGGTGAGCTTTTTAACTGATCTTGCAGAAAAAGCACTCCCAGCGGCAAAACAAGAGTTTGCTCAACTGACGTTGTTCGCCAAAGAGCATTACGATGTCGAAATTTTAGAAGCATGGGATGTTGCCTACTATTCTGAAAAGCAACGCCAAGCGATTTTTAATATTTCTGAAGAAGAGTTGCGACCATACTTTCCTGCGGCAAAAGTGATTGATGGTTTGTTTACCGTCGCTAGCCGGCTATTCAACATCAGTTTTAAGAAAGATGAGACGGTTGAAACCTGGCATGCAGACGCTGACTTTTATCGCGTGTTGCGAGATGGGAAAGCGATTGCCGGTTTTTATTTCGATATTTATGCGCGCGAAAACAAGCGCGGTGGAGCATGGATGGATGAATGCCGTGTAAGGCGCGCAACTGCAGACGGTGTTCAATTACCGATTGCGTATTTGACCTGTAACTTCATGGCGCCAACTAAAGAAAAGCCATCACTATTAACCCACAACGAAGTAACGACGTTATTTCACGAATTTGGCCATGGTTTGCACCATATGCTGACGCAAATTGATTGTCCTGCGGTTAGCGGCATAAATGGGGTTCCCTGGGATGCGGTGGAGTTGCCCAGCCAATTTTTAGAAAACTGGTGCTGGGAAGAAGAAGTTATCCCATTAATTTCCGCTCACTATAAAAGTGGCGAGCCACTTCCGAAAGATTTGTTGGACAAGTTGTTAAAGGCGAAAAACTATCAATCGGCAATGCAAACTGTGCGACAAATTGAATTTTCGCTTTTCGATTTTCGTTTGCACTGGGAATACGACCCAGAAAACCCTCGTGACCCGCAAGCGCTCTTAGACGAGGTGCGAGAGCAAGTTGCTGTGACGACGCCTCCCAGCTACAACAAATTTCAAAATAGCTTTTCCCATATTTTTGCCGGTGGCTATGCAGCAGGTTATTACAGTTACAAATGGGCAGAGGTTTTATCCAGTGATGCGTTTTCTTTGTTTGAAGAAAACGGCATTTTTGACTCTGAGACAGCGACGTCCTTTTTAGAAAACATCTTGCAACGCGGCGGTTCAGACGAGGCGATGACGTTGTTTACACAATTTCGCGGACGTGAACCCGATATCGATCCGTTATTACGCCATACTGGCATTTCAAAATAACAGGACGGTATTGATGTCAGCCGAAAAACCTTCGATAAAAAAACGCTTCATTGCGGGGGCAGTCTGCCCGCGCTGCTCCGATATGGATAGCATCGTTGTCTATAAGATAAAAAATACCCATCATCGAGAGTGTGTTAGCTGCGACTTTAAAGAAGTGACACAGTTTGATGATGATAATGGACGACCTAAGGCCGAGCTAGAAACGCGAGTGAATACGCCTATCGTCAATGCGCAAGCGCAGATTCATGATCATGAGCAGCAAAAAAATGCACCGCAGGTCGTCAAAATATTGGGTTCTGATGAAAACCAGTAACTTTAAAGGGTAAGGTTAGCCGTGGCGCGTAAAGGCTATGTTGATTAAGAGTAGTCCATAATCAGTGAAGCACAGGGTTGTCGACGGGGGTTGTGTCTTTCAAGGATTCAAACTCTAAATTGATATCCAAATCATCTGCTAAGCAAGGCCAGCGATTTAACTCCGTGCTCCAGCCATTTTTTTTGTGTTCGTCTACATAACGCTGGAAATTGCTGTTGTTGCTAAGCTCTTTCTCTTTATCCATGTGAATTTCAGTGGAGTAATGCACCACAAAATCTAGGTCATTTGCGAAAGGCTCGCCAATTAACTCGTGCACAATCAAATTAGCGCGTGTCATGTCCATGGGTACAAGAGGGATTCCGCTATGCGCGATCAGCCGGTCATTGACCTCTTCGATTAGGCGGTGGGCCAAATAGGCTTCGTCCATCAACGCATCCAGCCCGTTATGGTCGGCTAACACCTCAGGAGGTTGGGTGAAAAACTCTTCAGCCAGCGTGATAAATATCGAGGCGTAATCGTCATAAATCCCAGCCTCTTTCGTTAGCCCGCGCAAGGCGTCGACAAAGTTGGGTACGTGCTCGATATAGCGGATAACGAAATCGAGAAGAGCACCTTCAGGGTTGCTCTCGGGTAGCTGTATGGCGCCGTGCAGCTTGGGAAGTTGCTTAACGATCAGCGCGCGCAGGCCTTCGGTATAGTCCGATTGCTCTTTCGCGTGTCGAATGGTTTCCCTTATTTGCATGGTGCGTGGTTTGCTCATGATTGTTCAGTGGCAGTAGTGTCGTTGTGTGGTTAGTGGCGATACCAGCTGCCATAGAAAAAATGTTGCGTGTTTCAAAGGTAAAAATAACCTAAAGGACTATAAACTCAAGTTTGTCATAAGAACCGTTAGTTCTATTGATTGGAGATTCTAGACTCAGCAGTAGTAATTGATCACTAATGCGCTAACTTGTGCAAATATTAGCAACATGTGGCGCACAAAATCACATCCCTTCGCGTAAATTTTTGTCACTTTTGCTGTGGATATCTGGTAGAAAGTCAGTAAATTGAGGCACTTATGGGGCAAATAGATACTGAAATTATTTTCGAACTCTGTAAAATACGCGTCCCAGTTGGTCCAGATCAACTACTTGCCCCATCAAAACCTTGATTTTTGTGGGGATTTGTGGCCCCCTTGGCGCGTCTTTACTATTGGTTCCAAACGCAGATAGGTTTGGTGTTCGCCCTTCTAATAATAATCTCGATGGGTAATCAAGCTGTTCGCAATGGTGTTTGAGCTGATCACGCGGCTTTATTGGGTCAATATACATACTTGAGTCTGGTTAAGCGCATAGTCTTGGGGCCGTCCTGCCTTTTTGGGGGTGTTCTTGTTGTGCTTTACGACGATTTTCACATTTGTAATACGGAGAAAACGGGCGATGTTGAGAAGAGCAAAACCGCTTTTCCACCGACTGCTTAGCTCTGCCTTGGTACTGGCGCTGTGTAGCCAGTCAGCGGTAGCAGAAGAAGCAAAGCGTTGGGGGGTCAATTTGACCCAAGGTGTCACACCGGTAAGTCAGGAAATTTATGGCTTGCACATGCTGATCTTTTGGATTTGTGTGGTCATTGGTGTGGCTGTATTCGGCGTTATGATTTATTCGATCATCGCGCATCGAAAGACAAGTGATCGTGAGCCGGCTCAGTTCCATGAGCACCTAGGCTTAGAAATCGCCTGGACTTTGGTTCCATTCCTTATTTTGATTGGCATGGCGTTTCCTGCGACCAAAGCGCTGATCAAGATATATGATACTGAAGAGCAAGTGGATCTCGATATCGTTGTCACAGGTTATCAGTGGAAGTGGAAATACGAATATCTTGGAAAAGACGTTTCTTTCTTTTCCAACCTACATCCCGAGCATAATGAGGCCCGTCAACTGGACTCTGGCATCGATGTTAAAACCATCCCGAATTATCTCCTTGAAACTGATACCCATCTCGTATTGCCAATTAAGAAAAAAGTACGTTTCTTAATCACAGCAAACGACGTGTTGCATGCTTGGTTCGTTCCTGCGCTAGGGGTGAAGAAAGATGCTATCCCAGGTTTCGTCAACGAATCTTGGGCATACATTGAAGAGCCCGGTATTTACCGCGGCCAGTGTGCTGAGCTGTGTGGTAAAGACCACGGCTTCATGCCCATCGTTGTTAAAGCAGTCGAGCAGGCTGAGTTTGATCAGTGGATCGGTGCTCAGCAAGAACAAGCACGCAAAATTGCAGAGCTAGCTAGCCAAACATTTACCTTCGATGAGTTGTACGCTGAAGGCGAGGCGGTATACAACCGTGTATGTGCCGCTTGTCATGGCCCAACGGGTGAAGGTGTGCCGGGTGCATTCCCTGCGATTAAAGGCAGCCCAGTGGCGACCGGCCCAATTATGGATCACCTAAGCCTCGTGGCGAATGGTGTGAGTGGTACCGCGATGCAGGCGTTTGGCGAACAGCTTACCCCTGTAGAAATGGCGGCAGTAATTACTTTCCAGCGCAACAGCTGGGGCAACAACATGGGTGATTCAATTCAGCCAGTTGATGTCGTTCAAGCAGCACAATAGGAGGAGTAAACAATGGCACATGGTCCCGCGAAAGGTCTAGGCCGGTGGTTGTTTACTACCAACCACAAAGACATCGGTACAATGTACCTGTGGTTCAGTTTTGCAATGTTTATCTTGGGTGGTTTCTTCGCGATGGTAATTCGCGCAGAGCTTTTCCAACCAGGCATGCAAATTGTTGAGCCAGAATTTTTTAACCAAATGACCACCATGCACGGCCTCGTGATGGTGTTCGGTGCCATCATGCCCGCTTTTGTGGGTTTGGCAAACTGGATGATCCCGTTGATGATCGGTGCTCCAGACATGGCATTACCGCGTATGAACAACTGGAGCTTCTGGATTCTTCCATTTGCGTTCTTGATGTTGGCTTCTACCTTCTTTATGGAAGGCGGCGCGCCAAACTTCGGTTGGACTTTCTACGCACCACTTTCAACTACCTATGCACCTGACACCGTTACCTTCTTTATCTTCGGTGTTCATATTATGGGTGTGTCGTCCATCATGGGTTCAATCAACATTATTGCTACCGTGCTTAATATGCGTGCGCCTGGCATGACGTTGATGAAAATGCCATTGTTCGTGTGGACTTGGTTGATCACTGCATTCTTGCTTGTTGCGGTAATGCCTGTATTGGCTGGTGCCGTTACCATGATGTTGATGGACATACACTTCGGCACATCATTCTTTGATGCAGCTGGTGGTGGTGACCCTGTTCTGTTCCAGCACATTTTCTGGTTCTTTGGGCACCCTGAGGTATACATCATCATTCTTCCTGGGTTTGGTGTTGTCTCTGCCGTTATTCCTGCGTTTTCGCGCAAACCGTTGTTTGGTTATTCTTCAATGGTTTACGCAACGGCAGCGATCGCATTCTTAAGTTTCATCGTGTGGGCTCACCATATGTTTACTGTGGGTATGCCACTCGCAGGTGAGTTGTACTTCATGTATGCCACGATGTTGATCGCGGTACCCACCGGTGTGAAAGTGTTTAACTGGATTACCACTATGTGGCGCGGGTCGATGACGTTCGAAACGCCGATGCTTTTCTCAATTGCTTTCGTGATTTTGTTCACCATGGGTGGCTTCACTGGTTTGATGATGTCAATTGCGCCGTCAGATATTCAGTATCACGATACCTACTTCATCGTTGCGCACTTCCACTACACCATGGTAGCTGGAGCTATCTTTAGTTTGGCAGCCGGTGTCTACTACTGGTTACCTAAGTGGACTGGCCGTATGTACAACGAAGCGATGGGTAAAGCACAATTCTGGATTGCGTTCATTGGTTTTAACCTAACCTTCTTCCCGCAACACTTTGTTGGTTTAGCAGGTATGCCTCGCCGTATTCCAGATTACGCAACGCAATTTGCAGACTTCAATATGTTGTCTTCTATCGGTGCATTTACATTCGGTTTGTCGCAGTTGTTATTCTTGTACAACATTATCTCGACTATTGTCGCGGGTAAAAAAGTGGAAGTAGACAAGCCTTGGGATGGCGCTGAAGGTTTAGAGTGGAGCGTCGCTTCTCCAGCTCCGTACCACACTTTCAGCACACCACCTGAAGTGAAATAAGACGGCCAAACTGCTGAGCTAAGGTATAAAAGATGGCAAATAGCAATATTCAAAAAACGGTTATAAAACTAAGTGTTTTATCTATCGTAATGTTTGCGTTTGCCATTTATGTATTACCGCCGATTTATGATGTTTTTTGTGAAGTCACAGGGCTAAACGGCAAGGGTCAAACTGAAGCTGTTACCGATAAAGAATCACCGCGCGTTATTGATGAAAGCCGGACGATTCGGGTTACTTTCATTGCCACTAATAATGAAAATATGCCCTGGGATTTTAAGCCCAACGATGCAGTAATGTATGTCCACCCGGGCGAGGTCGTTGACACAAGCTTCTATGCAAAAAACACCACAGATCGTCCCATGGTGTCACGAGCTATTCCTAGTTTTGTGCCCAGTACTTCAGCAGCACACTTCAATAAAGTGCAATGTTTCTGCTTTGACAATCAGCCGCTTGAAGCTGGTGAAGAAGCTAATATGTTTTTGCAGTTCTGGGTTGATCCAGATTTGCCTAAAAGCATTAAAGATATTACAGCGTCGTATACGATCTTTGATATCACCGACGCATCGCAAGATGAACAGGTTAGCCAACGTTAAACGTTGATTACCCAATAATGAATTAGTCATCGTGAATGACTTTATAGTGGAGAAATAGAATGGCGAGTGAAGGTAGCTATTACGTACCCGAGCAGAGCAAACTCCCGCTCTTCGCAAGCTTAGGTATGTTTGTAACAGTATTTGGGGCCGCCAACTGGATTAATGGCAACGAATCAGGTTTTACTCTGTTCGCATGCGGGTTGTTGATCCTGTTTGTTACGTTCTGGAACTGGTTCAGTATTGTTATTAAAGAAAATATGGCAGGCTTGAACGGTGCCCAGTTAAAGCGCTCATACGTATGGGGCATGGGTTGGTTCATCTTCTCAGAGGTGATGTTCTTTGCTGCCTTCTTTGGTGCGCTGTTCTATGTTCGCCAACTGGCTTTGCCTTGGATTGACGGTCAGGGTGCTAACGCCAATACGGGTGCGTTGCTATGGCCTGAATTTGCAGCTGATTGGCCGTTGCTAACGACTCCTCAGGAAGCAAACCCTGATGCAGTTTACAAAGGCAACAGTACTTATACCGGTGCGAATGAAGCGATGGGATGGAAAGGTCTTCCGCTGATTAACACCATTGTTCTTTTAACATCTAGTGTGACTGTGCATTTTGCGCATACCGCTTTACTTAAATCTAACCGCAAGATGTTCAACATCATGTTGGGTTTAACTGTACTACTTGGCATCGGTTTCTTGTTCTTACAAGTAGAAGAATATGTTCACGCATACCAGGATCTTGGCTTAACACTAAACGCAGGTATCTACGGTAGCACCTTCTTTATGTTAACGGGTTTCCATGGTGCGCACGTGACTATGGGTACAGTGATGCTGCTAATTATGTGGTTGCGTTCTGTATTCAAGGGACACTTCAGTCATGATGACTGTTTTGGCTTTGAGTCTGCGAGTTGGTACTGGCACTTTGTTGATGTGGTTTGGGTTGGCCTATTTATCTTTGTTTATATTTTAGGTTCGTAACCGCATAATTTTAAAAGGATTTTTACAAAAGCAGGCCTAGGCCTGCTTTTGTAGCTTTAGGGAAAAGAAAAAACCGACAGAGTAAAAGTCGCCATTGGTAGCGACAATCGTTTAACGCCCCCAGGGTGCGGTATTTGTTAAAATACCCGCATCGTAGCCATACCAAATACTTGCAATTAGCAGCGCGGCAAGTGTTATGCGAACACCCAGAGCGTAAAGTGTTCGCTTAGAGCCGGGGACCCCCATGTCCTTCAGCAGAAACACTAACCCGCTTGATAGGCTGATCAGTATGGCGATAAACAAAATGACGATGATGACTTTTAACCACATGGTTTGAGCTCACAAAATACGATTGATAGGTAGTGTTTGGTTTAGTGTTCGCTACGGTAGCAGCCATATCCTCGAGTCACAAGAGTCATGAGAATTAGGTTTCAACTAGATCTTCGGGTGACATTTTTAGCTGTTGCCGTATTGCCCGTTCTACTGAGTTTGGGTGTTTGGCAGCTTAATAGGGCCGACGAAAAGCGTGAAATTATCGAGCAACGTCAGATAAAGCAAAATCAACCTGACGTTGCGCTAAGTTCGTTACTGAATACACCGGAAGAGCTGCTAGCGTTTACACCGGTCGAGTTGCGAGGACAGTTTGATCCGGAGCGACTATTTTTTCTCGACAACGCTATATATGAAAGCAGCGTGGGTTACGAAATTTTGCAACCTTTCGAATACCTTGATGTGGCGTCGAACAGCAAACGTTGGGCGCTAGTGAATAGAGGTTGGGTTAAGGCACCAGGTTCTCGGGACCAGCTACCCGAAGTATACCCTGCGCCGAGTGGTCCGATTACGATCCGGGGTGAAATTTATAGCATTCCAGGTGAAAGCTATGTTCTAGAGCCGCAAGAGTTTACTGACGATCAATGGCCGCAAGTGATTCAAACGGTCGACATAGAACAGATTAGCGCTGCCATGGGAATCCAATTCTTTCCTAAGCAGATACGTTTGAACGCAGATGAACCCAGTGCACTACTTGCATACTGGGAACCCGTTGCCGTTACGCCAGAAAAACATGTCGGATATGCCGTTCAATGGTTTTCAATGGGTATCGGTTTAATCGTGTGGTTTTTGTTTGCAAGCACCAATGTCTGGAATGTTATACGCAGCAAGTTTTCCAACTAAAAGCAAAAGAGAGTTCAATGAATCAACCAGCAAACAAACAGTCAGTCGGGCGCAAACAGTTGCTTGGGCTTTTTGCTATAGCGGCGCTTTCCACATTCGTCCCGTACATCATGTTTGTTACTGGCTGGGGGATCCCTGAGGGGACAAAAAATAAAGGCGTGTTAATTTCTGAGCCCGCTTCAGTTGCAGGCTTTGAATTTCAAACCCTTGAGGGAAAGCCTTGGCCCATTGCAGAGCAAGAGCCCAAATTTAGGTTAGTTTTTTTACTCGACAACGATTGCGATAGCACGTGCGAAGAATTGATGTACCTCTCGAGGCAGGTTCATATACGCCTGGGTCGTGAAGCGGACCAGCTGGAGCGTTTGTTTATTTGGTTGGGTGCACAACAACCTAGTGACGAACTGTTAGAGTTTATAAAGTCTCAACACCCTAAAGCGAAAGTTCTAAAAAGTGAACGAGATGCTTGGCTCAGCATGCTTTCTTCAATGAAAGAAGTGAAAGCCGATTTAGATGGCCATGAGTACTACTTGCTACATAGATATAGTGCCTTGGTAATGATGTATACCGAAACACAGTCGGGAAATGACTTGTTAGATGACATCAAATTTTTAATTAAAACGTCGAATTAATAGAGTTTAGTGGCAAATAAAATGTCACGCAGCGAGATCAAAATGGCTACTACAAGCGAAACACAAGCGAACGAATCGGATCAGGCAGCGGCGTCAGGACCGATTTGGAAAGACTACCTCGAGATGACCAAACCCAATGTCGTTGCGTTAATGATTCTAACATCTGTGATCGGCATGCTGTTATCCGTACCGGGGATGGTGCCCTGGGATGTAATGATATTAGGTAACCTAGGGATAGCGCTTTGTGCAGGCTCAGCTGCTGTGGTCAATCATCTCGTCGATCGACGGGTCGATCAATACATGGCTCGCACACACAATAGGCCATTAGCTAAAGGTCGCGTTGAGCCTTTGAATGCCGCATTTTTTGCTGCCTTGCTAGGTTTGATTGGCATGGCTGTTTTGATGTTTTTTATCAATGCATTAACAGCTTGGCTGACGTTAGCGTCACTGGTGGGCTATGCGTTTATATACACACTATATTTAAAGCGTGCCACTCCGCAAAATATTGTCATTGGCGGCGTCGCGGGAGCTGCACCACCGCTGCTTGGCTGGACGGCCGTTACGGGTGAAGTGAGTGGCCATGCGTTGTTGTTGGTATTAATTATATTCGCCTGGACACCGCCACATTTCTGGGCGCTTGCTGTACATCGTAAAGACGAATATGCAAAAGTAAATATTCCTATGCTGCCCGTGACGCACGGTACAAAGTTTACGAATCTCAACATCCTATTGTACACACTCATTATGTTTGCTGTGACGCTGCTTCCGTACGCTACACGTATGCTGAATTGGCTTTACCTGCTCGGTGCAGTTGTTCTTGGTTTAGGCTTTTTGTACTGGGCTTGCGTGATGATGTTTACAGAGCGAAAAAGCGCGGGAAAGGATACTTTTAAATATTCCATTGTCTACCTTATGGCGCTATTTGTCATAATGCTACTCGATCACTATTTGCTACCGGTACAACCACTTACCGATTCAGTAAACAATCCGCTCCTTGATTTTTGATGGAAGCACTTTTTTAACTAAACGGTTACTTATTGAATTAAAGATGAATCAACAAAAACGAAATATCACATTAACAGTGGCCGCTGTTTGCGGTTTTATAGCCATTCTAGTGGGTTTGTTTACATATACCATGATGCAGCCACGTATATTGAGTGTGAAGGAACTGGTTGGACTAGGCGTAATAACTTACCAAGAGCCTAAAGCAATTAATGATTTTGAGTTGGTCGCGCACACCGGCACACCATTTACGAAAGAGTCGCTTAAAGGTCAATGGACTTTGTTATTTTTTGGTTTTTCTAGCTGTCCAGGGTTCTGCCCAGCAACCTTGGCTATATTGAATGCTATGGATGCTCAACTAGAGCCTGAGATTAAAGAGCAGACCCAAGTGGTGATGGTTAGCGTCGACCCAGCTCGCGACACGCCAGAAGCGTTAGCTGCCTACATGCCTAAATTCAATCAGGCGTTTGTGGGCGTTACCGGAGATTTCTTAACGATCAAGCGACTATCAAACCAGTTTCACATCGGCTTTCAGAAAGAAGCAGGTGCTGATGAAAACTACAATGTCGACCATGGTGAACAAATTGTACTTATAGACCCTAACGGCGACTATTACGGCTTTTTCAAGCCTCCTTTTACTATTGGCCAATTGAAAACTGGCTATCAATCTATTGTAAAAAGTTACGGCCGTTAAACGCTTAAGCCTATTGAGGAGGGGTGCTGCTTTGACGCTCGGCATTACCTTCTCGACAACTCAACTAATAGCACAACCAGCCACTAAATAATTGATTAGCCCGCAACGCCCAAAATAGCGTGACATGAAATCGCTAAAGGCAAACCCGCTATCTTCCCAAGCAATATCCTTGAGTTAATCGCTTTTTCAATCAATACCTAGAAGTACCGCCTTCCCCAATTTCTCAGCATCACAAAAGTGACTTATCAGCGGCTAAGCGGTTTCTTAATCATTCCGCGAGATAATCTACTGATTCAATATCGGTTCTAAAAATGCTGTTTGGTTAATGCCGAAAAGGAATCAAAGCGTCGCGGTCTATATTACAAAACCGAATCAATTATAGAGCGCTAGCAGTTAAGTAAATGACGTGAAAAATTGAAAATAAAAAAAGTGATTCGGTTAACAACTTCTAAAAAAGCAATAACGCCATCGCACCGTATCGACTAGAACCGTAATTTTAGGCGTCAAAAAAGATGCCTATAAGAAAAATAAATGTAGTTTAGCCCTTGGTCATTTCAAGATGTAGAAATTTCGAATGGAATAAAGTGTTGCCCCCTAACATATGAAATCCTAAATATGCTATAAAGTTCTGTCGCATAGCTTCTAAAAACTATTAATACAAAATTATGCGATAACATATGCCACATTTATATCTTTGTGCAAAGGAAGGATGGGCATTAATTTGGGGTTTACCAAGTCCATAGGTGCATATCGATACGATGTGTTGCGTACCTATGGTTCTATTCTAGGAATTTAGTTAAGGGGACTACTGCAATGACGCTGAAAAACACCTCCATTCTCGACACAACGAGTAAACACGACGGTAGCCTAATCTATGTTTGGCGCAAACGGCTGTTGTTTGTCGGGCCATCGATAAAGGCTAGAACGAGGAAATATGTTCCTTGCTATTTAATGTTTTGTTTAGATGGGCCACTAAAAATAACAGTAAAGGGTGAATCAGATGTGTTGGAATGCCGAATGGTATTAGTGCCCGCCTCGACAGAAATCACTTGCCATAACGAGAACCAAAGCCTGGCCGTACTGTACTTGGATTATTTCAATGAAGATTTTGAAGTGCTTCAAATCAAAGCCAATAGAAAGTACGGCCCGGTTTATTGGGATTTTGAAGAAAACATCGAAACCTACTGTTTAACGGTTTTGCATGAACTTAACAACCACCAGCTTGGTATCGACGCAGCTGATGGCTTGATCACTGCGCTGCATTTGAGATTGCATCGTTTCGACAATTTTTGCGATGTAGGAGATGAAAGGCTAAAACGAATCATCGGCCTGATGATAATGGGTAAGCTGGGTAAAAACTACAAAATATCAGATGCAGCCGATGCAGTTGGGCTGTCTGTTCCTAGAGTAGTACAGTTATTTAAAAAATCATTCAATATGACGTTTAAAGAATTTAGGAACAAATTCAAAATGCATATTTTTGTGATTTCAATTGCTATGGGTCGTTCACATTCCCAAGCAGCTCAGGATGCAGGTTATGTTGATAGCTCACATTTCTGCAAGCATTTCAAAGCTCAAACGGGAATACAGGCATCTAATTTCTTCGACCCTGACCTTAAAACAAAGTTTTTTGTAGAAGAATCGGTAAAAGATTACTTTGAGCAAACTATACATCAAGAAAGTCCAGCTGAGTTGTATAGCTCGGTGGCAAGTGTTTCGTCGTAGTGCGAGATACTATTAAGGACCTTGAGTTTCTATAACCACATCATGTGAATCGGGGTAGCCGATACAAAGTAACGTGCTGCCTTCGTTTCGTTCTTTTTCTGTTAGACAGCTATAGCCTTCTAGCGAGACTTTTCCCTTTCTAATTTTACAGCGGCATGCGCTGCAAAAACCGCTCTTGCAGGAGTGTTTAAGATCGATGTTGTGTTTGATGGCTGCAGCCAATATAGATTCGCCGGATTCGACAGGTATTTGTATCGACGCGTCACCATCGACAATAGTAATAGACGTATCGGGAAACGTATGTGTGGTTTTTGTATTGACGTTTGATCGAGTGTAGGACTCTCGTAAGATGTGCAAGTTTGGACCTAATGCGCCACACATGGTGTTCTCTACAGTATCCATCAAGCCTTCAGGTCCACAAACAAACGTAATATCGGGCTTGGAATCACGATTTAGAAAACTAGAAATGATCGCATTGATTAGAGGCGCGTCTATTCGACCAGTTCGGCCACTCCAGTGTTGATCTGGTTGGGTTAAAGTAAAATAGCAGTGGAGGGTCTTTGGGTGTTGCTGTTGCAGCGCTAACAATTCATCTCTAAAAATGATATCGCTTTCTTCTCTATTTCCAAGGACTAATGTTATTTCACAGTGAGGGAAGTTTCTTAAAGTGTACTTTAGAATAGAAAATAGTGGAGTCACACCGCTGCCTGCACCGAAGAGCAACATTGTGTTGTAGTGTTGTTTTGAATGTCTAAGGCAAAAGCTGCTTGGCTCAGCAATGAATAATTCAACACGGTCACCGACAGAAAGTGCATCATTAAAGTAACTTGAAACTACACCACCAGGTACTTTTTTAACTGTGAACGACAAATACTTGTCGATACCCGCTGTGCTTGAAATTGAATACGATCGGTAGTGGACAGAACCATGCCTGTAAATTTTCGCCGTGATTGTTTGACCGGGTAGGTAGTTATGTCTGAATAGCGGTCTAGTGACTTGGATTGTCACTGAATCATGCGTTTGCCTAATAATATTTACTACTCGGTATGTACTAAATCTTGCCATTACCTTACCTATTAAGCACTTACTGCTGTGGTACTGATAGAGGTTGTCGCGCTATTGGAAGAACCGTTAGTGGTGCCGTTGGCTTCATACCGAGTTGGACGAACTCGGGACTTAAGAATTGTTATCTTGTCTTCCTCTGTTACGTCGTGCCACCAGACTAGCTTTTTAGCTAGCGTCTTATAGCGCTTTAGCATGAGCAAAAGGTACAAATCCATTGTGCTTAAGTCTTTAAAAACAATAGATCTAGAGCGGCGCATATCATCCTGAATTTCGATGAAAAGCTCTGGCGCTTCGCTCCAATGACGACAACTCGGGTGGTGGTGGCACACGTGATACCCTTCATTGAGAAAGTTTTCAGGTGTCTCTAAAACAGTCGTGGTGTTGTAAGCGAAATCTAAAGGAGATTGCTGGCCGCCATAAAAAGCATGTTGGCACCAATGGATGACACCCATAAGAAAGTTGCTTGCAAACCATGGAACGGCCATATAAAAAAATGCGATCTTTAAGTCAAACAATGCCAGCGCGGTAAATAGCAAAAAGTATACAATATTCCCCATAACCATACAGCGCATTTGCTCTATTTGTTTGTTCTTTTTGAAGTACATATAAGGCGTGATCATGAGTTGTTGATAAATAACTTCATTGACCATGTACTTCATAAAGTGCCAGGGGTTTGTATGATCGAACTCTTCTGTTGCATACACATCCTTTGGGCTAGTATTTTCCCGATGGTGTTGTTGCGTGTGCGCCGGAGAGTGAGGAATGATTCCTCGAAATATGGCGAGATAACAATAGGTGAACGAATTCCCGGTTGCTTTTTCGCACCAGCTACCGCCTTTGAATACGCCGCCAGGTTTATGACCGTCTTGGTGCATCGCGCTAAATGAACGTACAAAAGACCGTATGTTGGCCCCGTATATAAATGCGTAAAAAAGTAAAACTAGTCCGTAATTGAGTTCACCGACAGCTAACTGGATTATTAACACGGGTAACGCTGTTAGCGTCAAACCGATAACGCAGGCAAGAATAGGTTCATCGCGAGGGTCTTCCAATAGGTTATCAGCTAGTAGTTGAACCCAGTCGTGGTACCAGGTAACTATCTTTGTCCATGCTGTCTTACAATAGGGTAGAGCAAACAAAGCTATTTGCAAAAATCTCAATGTGTATGAGATGGCCAACATAATACAAATAGCCAAGGTGTTGGCTATTTGTATTGCTATTAACAATGGCAATAACAGCTTATGAATAAGACTAGGAACCCTAATTTTTTCTAGTGGGTTATCTATTGAATCCATTTAAAAACCATCGAATCAGGGATGAATTACAAAACCTAAGCGAAGCCGATTGCTTGCAAACGTTTTTGATACTCTTCTTGAATTTCGCTAAGAAGCCTACGGGTTTGATCTTCTTCAGACATGTTGCCCATCTTCATGCCAGGGAAAATCTCAACGTCAGCCATGATTGATGCATGTTTATCCGCTGAGGCTTGATAAATGCCGATCAAATTCGTGATAGCTTCCTCAAACACTTCTGACATCAACTGGTGGAATTCCCCAGCGAGTTTTTGGATTGTCGCGCGCATAGGGGAACCCATTCTAGCTTCCTGCGCGATAAAGTGTTCACCATAGCTTACGTGCTGAACTTCATCGGCGAAAACGTTGCGAATAATATTGCTTAGTGCTGGGTCTAGGCGAGACCAATAGCGAATTTCATAGCGATAGAAAGGGTAAACCATGCCTTCTAGTACTACGTTGTGTGCTAACAATGCTGGGATGAATGCTTTCTTATCAACCTGTTCATTGATCAGGTCATAAAACTGCTGCATCTTCGGCATAGTCATGTCTTTTACCATTTGTTCGCGCTCTTCTGGTTTAACACCGAGATCAGCGAGACGGCGACAAAAAACTTCGTAATGACGTGCTTCATCTAACGATTGGGTAGCGAGGAATACTTGGCTAGCCTCATCGGGCGCGAAACTAACCATTTGGCACAAGTTATTCATTGAGACTTTTTCGGCGGTAAGAAAAACCGCAAGGTCTGTTTTACACACTTGGTTCAACAGGGGATCGGTCATCACGGCTTCGGTTGGCCCCAAGATATTTTTTTTGCCGCCAAACTCGGTATCAGCTAGTCGATTAGTTGCAGTTCTTTCAAGCCAAGATTGGATATCAAAGCCGCCTTTATCCCATTCCTGAGGCTGAAATTTGGGTATTGCTCTGTTATCCAGTGTTGATGCGTCTAGCAGCTCGTAACTTGATACTTCCTCGACTGTAATATCTTCTGACATGCTGTGCTCCATTATATTGTGAATAAATCACATGATTGAATGTAGGTAAGTCTATATTTTTTCGAAAATAAACCGGCGACGTAGATAGTTTTTGCTATTCATAAGTTTTGAAAGCGCCGGCAAATTATAAAAAGGCACGCCAGGGTAAACATGATGCTCGACGTGATAGTTGATGTTTGCCCATAGTATGGAAAAAACTGGGTGCGTCACTGATACCGTGCTTTTCGCAATATCGGCCCGCAAAAATTGGTCATCCTGCTTCATATAAACAAGCGGAAAATGTTCATAACCACGTGATGCTGGGTTAATGACAACTGCCAATATGAGTAAGGGCAAAACAAAAATAAGAAAAAACTCGGCGCCGTGCCCGGTGTAGATTAACGTCACTCCCAGCAGAAGCCACGTTATAATGTTTGTTAAAAGCTCTACTAAAACGCGCTTTGCAACTAAATTTCCATAGCGTGTTGTTGAAATAAAAACGAATCGCGGGACAAAAGTCATGATGCGCAATAACATTGATAGCACCGTCCCACCACCGTAGTTCCATTCATCTGGATCTTTACATGTGTCGCCTAAATAGCGGTGGTGACAAAGATGACATTCTTTGAAAGTTGTGTAGGGCATGATGATAAACCAGGCCAAGATCACACCAAGCCAATAGTTAATGTTTTTCGCTTTAAACGCTGTTCCATGAATGCACTCATGTTGCAGCACGGTAAACGCATGAAGCTGATTACCTAAAATAATCGACAAAACTATTTGAAATGCCAAATTATCAATCTGTACTATAGCGGTTGCGGCAAAAATCCAAACCGCAACGTGACAGCCAAGATATAGCAAAAATCGCCTTTCGTTTAATTTCATAAGTTGGCGCAAAAAAGGTTTCGCATTTTCGTCAACAGTCAAGCCTCTCCTTGATTGCAATCGATATTTTTCGACGCTTAAATCATCTGTTGTGGTGCTCATTATCTGGCGATCTCTTTTTTACTTAGCCCTATATTTAAAGGCATTTTTTCAATATATGTGATTTGAAATACGTTATGAACAGCGTGCAGAAACGAATCTATTTTGTAGCGAAGCCAGCGCTAAAAAGCTGGAGTGTATATGTGTCGAATGGTTTTCTGATAACTGTTTGAATTGCACGAGAGGATTATACGAAGCGCTGAGGCGAAAACAATTACCCCTCATTGTACAGATTGATAATCGCGACAATAATTTTAAGCCGCCATTTTTTCTAATACACGATTAATTTCTAAAAATAGAAATCAAACCTGTAAATTCTATTGAACAAACAATATCTTTTCTTATACTCTGCCGCCTCGAAAAGCAGTGCGTCTTCAAATTTATTGTATTACATCGTTGGACGCTGGCGTTTTTTGCTTCAAATAACCATTACGTTTTCAGTCGCACATCAGTCTCAGGCTGATGGAGCTCATGTCGTTGATGCCAGGACGCTGCTGGTCCGACGACACCAACATACATTGAGAGTATGAGCATGGATTCGCATAGACAGAGTATTAAAACTGTTGGGCGAAGCAATCCTAGATGGAGAAGCTTGCTGGACTATTTGTCTGCCTACGCTATTGAAACGCCGGGGCATGACGCGTTTATTTTTCTAAAAAATAACGAAGTGGAAAATTCGGTCACTTATCTACAATTGGAAAAACTGACCGATCATTTGGCACAAAAGCTGAAGCAAAAATCGACTATCGGTGATCGGGTCATTCTGGCATTTCCACAGTGCATTGAATTTGTTGTGACCTATTTCGCCTGCCTGAAAGCAGGGTTGGTCGTCGTTCCTGTATCAATTCCAGGTCGTAGCCGTGGCGTCGAAACGCTACAAAAAATCATTGCTGATTCTCAAGCTACGGGCTTTTACACCAATGAGTCGACACATCTGCGATTGGAAACACTATTTCCAAATTTCTTGGGTGAGGGCTCAATTGAAACTCAGCTCATCGACTGGGACGCTATTCAAGCCGGAATGAACAGTGTTAGCGCAGTTGAGTCATTTGCAGAAGATGAAGCCTGGTTAGACCAGGCGCCAGAGCTGGCGATGTTGCAATACACCTCTGGCTCCACAGGTGATCCGAAGGGCGTTATGGTTACGCACGAAAACCTCGTTCAAAACCAAGAGCTGATGCAAGTGGGTTTTGGGCTCCGTCCGCAAGATCGAATTGGCACCTGGTTGCCACTTTTTCATGACATGGGGCTTATTGGCGCCATTTTCCAGGCCATTTACTTGGGTGGCACCGCCGTTGTGATGTCTCCCTCAGCCTTTATCAAGCAGCCGGTCCAGTGGCTACAAATGATCAGTCGATACAGTATTACTGTAGCTGGGTGCCCGAACTTCGGTTACGACGCGTGTGTTAAGCGTATCAAAGATAGTGCTCTAGAAGGGATATCGCTGGCTACTTGGCGAGTGGCCTTCAGTGGCGCTGAACTGATACGTCATTCCACTATGCAACAGTTTATCGATAAATTTCATCACTATGGGTTGAAGCCCGATGCACTCGCACCCTGCTATGGGCTTGCCGAGGCGACGTTATACGTGTCGAGTTTGCCGCCCCAGTTAAATATGAGCTGTCGGTCGGTAAATGCAGATGAATTGCAGCAGGGTCGCGCAGTGGTTACTGGGTCCTATGAGGTGACTCCGCTGCACAAGACAGAAGCGATCATCGCTTCGTCCATCGTTAGCTGTGGAGTCGCTCAGACATCAGTGGTAATGAAGATTGTCGACCCTCTGACCAATGAATCGTTAGCTGATGGGGCTGTTGGTGAAGTATGGGTAAGCAGTGAACATATCGCTAAAGGTTATTGGCGTCGTCCTGAAGTAACTGAGGCAACCTTCCATGCGCGTTTGAACCCCTACGATGGGCGCCAATACTTGAGAACGGGGGACTTGGGTTTTTTGTTTGAAGGTCAGTTATATCTTACAGGTCGCAGTAAGGAAATGCTGATTGTTAATGGACGAAATATTTACCCAAACGATATAGAAAACAGTGTCGCGGACTCTTTTCGGGAGGTGTTACGTGACTCCATTGGAGCCTTTCAAGTCGACGATAAAGGAGCGGAAAGCGCCGTGGTGGTTGCGGAGGTTGGCCCAAGCAAGTCGTTTAAGGCGCACAGCGAAGAGATCGCAAAAACCATCAAATCTCAAGTCTCACAGGAATTTGGTATTGCAGTCAAAGACGTGATGTTCGTTAGACGAAGTACGATACCTAAGACGACCAGTGGCAAACTACAGAGAACAAAACTAAAGCAGCAATACATCAGTAACGAGATACAGGCGTTGTAAAAAATATTGCGAGGAAGGGGTATGGAGCAGGATCAAATATTGATTGCGGTAATAAAAGCCTTTCAGGACACACTGAAACAAGAAGGCATCGATACGAAAGTGACCGCTGATACACAATGGCTCAACTTTGGACTTGATTCTGTTGCGCTTTTGGGAATATTTGGTGAGTTAGAAGAAAGATTTGGTTTTGAAATCGACGAAGAGTTAATGGTGGAACAAGCCACTATTGCTGATTTAGCGACAGAACTCGCAATGATGGGAGAGCGTGCCTAACTCTTAGTAGGCACTCAAAGAGAAAAACGGATGTATACAGTCAATTCTGACCGCAAGCAATTTTTAAAGATCATTGGATTTGATCATTCGATTACGCAAGCAAAAGGCTGCGAGCTAACATGTGACAATGGCGATGTTTTAACAGACTTCAGTTCTCAGTTCGGCGTCATGATCCTGGGTCACAATTACCCACCGATACAGGAAAAAATTAAATCATTTATCGATTCTGACCAAGCGATCATGATACAGCCTTTCGCGACAAACTATGTTGAAGAGCTGGCTGAGAAGTTAAAAGCGTTGATGCCTAGTGATGAGTATGGTCATGTTCAGTTTACCAATTCTGGGGCTGAGACAGTAGAAGCTGCGCTTAAATTGGCAAAATCGGCCACTGGTCGTGAAAAAATACTCAGCACAGTACAAAGTTTTCACGGTAAAACCCAGGGCGCAGCAAAGGCTACGGGTAATGACGTTTACCGTGAACCTTTTCTAATATCGTGTAATGACACAGAACATGTTTGCTATGGTGATTTAAACGAACTAGAGCGTGCGCTTCAAACTCAGCAATATGCTGCATTTATTGTTGAACCTATACAAGGAGAAGGTGGGGTTAATGTTCCACCCGAAGGCTACTTGCGTGAAGCGCAAGCACTTTGCCACCAATACAAGACGCTTTTGATTGTCGATGAAATTCAAACAGGTTTGGGAAGAACAGGCGCTCTGTTCGCAATTCAGCATGAGGGGATAGAGCCTGACATGCTGTTGCTGGCAAAGGGCCTTAGCGGTGGTTTCTTGCCTATTGGCGCGCTAATAATAAAAAAAACAGCGTGGACTAAAAACTTTGGGATGTATCATAGTTCAACCTTTGCCAACAATAATCTTGCGGCTTGTGTAGGGGGTGAAGTATTAAAAACCCTAACCCAAAATAATAGCGAAATTATCCAGCAGACAGCTTTGCGTGGTCAGTATTTAAAAGAAAAGCTAGAGGGTTTAGTTGAGCGCTATCCTGATGTATACCAGCAAGTAAGTGGTCGAGGCCTAATGCTAGGGTTGAAGCTTATGCCTTGGTCTGGAGAAAAACTGTACCTCATGAGTTTTATGAGCTCGGTAGGTTTTGCGGTGCCCATGGTGTCGGGTTATTTGTTAAATAAACATAAAATTGTTTGCCTACCCACCCTAAATGGGAATGATACCCTCCGAATACAGCCTTCGTTGCTTGTCAGTGATCAACAAATTGAAAAGCTATTGATTGCATTAGATGACGTTGCCTTGCTGCTTAGAAATAACCAGCCGGAGCGTTTAGTTGAATACTTGAGACTAATTGAGCCAGCGTCAGATGAGGCATCAAGTCCTAGTGTAGCAAGCGCAAAAAGAGGCACACCTAGCAAACCCCCTAAAGAGAAAGCCTTAAATCAAGGTAAGTGCCTGGGGCGTTTTGCATTTCTGTTGCACCCTGTGGATGATGACAGCATGTGGGGTGATAGCGCCTTCAATGGAACGGATATTGATGGTGAGTTTAGGAATGAGTTGGCGGCCTGGTTAAAGAAAACAAGAAGCTGGGCTAAAGATCAATTAGATGCTGGGTTGGCGTATCAGACCAAACGAATTTATAACAAGCAGGGTGACTACGTCCTTGGCTATATTGTTACCAGTATCTTAAAGCCTAAAGAGTTGCTAGCGTTAAATACGTCGCAGCGCCGAGATATTCTTGATAATTATTTTTCGGCAATTGAAGGGCTTCCCATAGACTACGTGGGCCTTGGCGCCTATACATCAATTATCAGTAATGCTGGCAATGATGTGTTAGACAGGGGCTACCATATCACCACAGGCAATAGCCTAACGGCGTTGTCATGTGTGGAAGCTATTGAGAAATTATCACAACAAACACCTAAACCTTTGAACGAAAGAACCGTCGCGATTGCTGGAGCCTATGGATCAGTAGGCCGTATTGCGAGTATTGCTCTATCAGAAAAGGCCGACAATATTATCCTTGTTGGCAACCCCCTAAGCTCGGATAGCCTTGAGAAATTACGTGATCTAGGGGGCGAGATAATAACGCACCTGATAACCTCTTCACTGGTGACGGCGTCGCCGATAATGCAAAAAATAAGTCGACACTCTCATCATCTTATTGAGCATGTTAAAAATACTAGCTTAAGTTTTTCAGAGGTGTATGAACTGTTTTTGGCTGAATATACGGCTAGTGATAGTGATTTCCCAATTACGCTAAGCAACAAACTACGTGAAAGCCTCCCCCGTTGTGATGCATTGATGACAGCGACTAGCATGGGGAAGCGATTTTTAGATCTATCAAGCTGTCGCTCTGGGGCGATTATTTGTGATGCATCGCAACCGCCGGATATCCGAAATCATCAACAACGCGATGATGTGTATATTTTTAGTGGTGGTGAAATAGCGTTGCCTGATTCTCAGCTTCGTTTCGGCACCCAAAATATCGCTGGTCAAAATACCGGGGAAGCGTTGGCATGCTTAAGTGAAACCATCGTATTAACAATGTCGAGTATTCGAGCACATCAGAGCACCGGAAAGCGACCTTGCTTTAACAGAGCGAAAGAAATACTGGAACAGGCTAAAGCGTTTGGATTTTCGATCCCTTGCCCGGTGGTTAGCCGTCTTGGCCCGGAGCGCAGAGCGGGATAACCCGGCAACTCTAAAAAAATAAAAAGCGACTTATGATGAATAGTTCGACAAAAACACAACAGCAGGAAGTCGACAGCGCTGCGGTTATTATTATTGGCGGTGGGCTCGGTGGTTTATGTTCTGCGAAACGATTTTTGGACGAGGGCATTGATTTTGTCATTTTAGAAAAGTCGAATGATATCGGTGGCACGTGGCGTGACAACACCTACCCAGGTTGTGCGTGCGATACGCAAAGCCATCTCTATTCCTACTCTTTTGCAGGAAACCCAAATTGGAGTCGTCGCTTTGCTGGCTGGTCGGAGATAAAGCAATATATAGACGACTTTGTTGAGGCAAATGCGCTGGAACGCTACACACGGCTCAATACCGCGATGACATCGGCGACATTTAATAATGAGAAAAGTCTATGGAGTGTTACGACTAGTAGCGGTATTACATATGAAGGCCAATATTTTTTATTGGCAACAGGGCCGCTACATGTCCCTGTGATCCCGAACCTCAAAGGCGCGAATAATTTTGACGGGCACCAATTTCACACCGCTAGATGGGACCATGATTATTCGTTAGAGAACAAGCGAGTTGCCATCATCGGTACGGGTGCCAGTGGGGTCCAGGTTATTCCAGAAGTAGCGAAGAAAGCCAAAAAATTGAGCGTATTTCAACGTTCCGGTGCTTGGGTGCTTCCTCGAAATGAAAGGCCTTATTCTGCATTGACTAAGTGGATTTTTCGAAATATACCCTTTGCTAGGAAGCTATATCGCTCGTTCTTATACGTTGCCAATGAAGCTAGAATATTTCTAGTTTTTCAAAAAACTGGTGGCCGGATATCTGAGTTATTGATAAGGCAATATATTAAATATCAAGTTAAAAACAAAGATACACGGCAAAAACTTATACCAACCTATAATCTGGGTTGCAAACGGGTGTTGATATCGAGCCAATACTATAAAACCTTTAATCGTGAAAATGTTGACATCAATTTGGATGATATTGCGGCCATCGAAAAAAATGGGGTCGTCACAAGCCAGGGTGATTTTGTACCCGTTGATTGCATAATTTATGCAACTGGTTTTGATACTGATCCTCGGAGCTATTTGTCGCAAGTGCCGATTAGAGGAAGTCAGGGTAAGCTTTTACTAGATGCCTGGAAAGGCGGCCCCGAAAGTTACTACGGCATAACGACACCGGGCTTTGCCAATTTTTTTCAGCTTATTGGTGCAAATACTGGTTTGGGACACAACTCCATTATTTTCATCATTGAATGCCAAGTAAACCTTATCACAAAATTAATAAAACAAGCTAAGCAGCGAAGTGTTAGTCAAGTAGAGGTAACTTCTGAGGCTGCCAAAGACTTTCTCGATACGGTGGTGAACCTTTTTGACGGTACTGTTTGGGATACAGGGTGCAGAAGTTGGTATCACTCAAAAGAAGGGCTGAATTTTTCAATTTGGCCTGCATCTACTACGCGATTTTGGCTCAAGACTTTGAAGGTGAGGGAGCAGGACTTTGAATGGAGGAAACGGGCGAATACGGGATCTACATCAGTTGGCGCAACAAGAGAGCAATCCGTTAGTCGAAACGCTGCTCTAGAAAACTCGTGATTCAGAGACAAACTATGGATGCACTAATCACACGTTCGACAATGCTGTTGATGCTATATCCCAAGCGCACGCTGCTTTGCGTAGTCATTTTCGTTCTATTACTAATGGCTGGCGCAAAGAATCTAGGCGTTAGCAACGATTATCGAGTGTATTTTGGAAGCGAAAATCCCCAATTAACAGCATTTGAAAAGCAACAAGCGATCTACACTCAGAACGAAAATATTTTTGTGGTAGTAACACCTCGCGACGGCGACATATTCCAATCTGAGGTACTAAATGCTATTCGTGAATTAACAGCAAGCGCTTGGAAAATACCAAATTTACTTAGAGTAGATTCCGTTACCAACTTTAGCCATAGCTATGCTCGAATGGATGACCTGGTTACTGAGCCTCTATTAGGAGTAAACGACGAAATCAGTGACGCCAAGATCGCGCTAATACGTGAGGTCGTCCTTAATGATCCCCGAGTGCACAAGCTGTTGGTGAATGAGCAGGGTACAATCACGGCGGTTAACCTTCAGTTTCAATTGCCTGCAAACAGCATTGAAGCACAACCCAAAATCATCGAACAGGTTAAAGCGCTCCAAACATCAATCGAAGCAAAATATCCCGTTGATATTCGTCTTACTGGACAAGTGATGCTGTCAGGGGCCTTTTTTGAGGCGTCAATGGACGACATGGGAACGCTAGTTCCTTTGATGTACCTAGTCATAACTATAATCTGTTACGTTTTGTTGCGCTCTATTGTCGCCACGGTAGCTACAATGGTGGTGGTGTTTCTATCTATGCTCGCTAGTATGGGCGTAGCAGGTTATTTGGGTCTAAAGATTAACCCGGTTTCCAGTACTGCTCCCATTATCATTTCAACATTGGCGGTCGCAGATTGTATCCATGTGATATCCGGTGTAACAAAAGCGCTACAGCGGGGTGCATTGAAAGCCGACGCTATTGCCGAATCAATTCGTCTTAATGTGTTTCCAATTGCCTTAACGAGTTTAACTACAGCGGTTGGGTTTCTATCGCTTAATTTTAGTGATTCTCCACCTTTTCATGATCTCGGTAACCTAACAGCGATTGGTGTACTCATCGCTATGTTGCTTGCCTACACCATCCTGCCAATCTGTTTGCTATTATTTCCATTCAAGCCCAAAGCTACAGCAAAGTCAGCAGGCACCGATATAACACAATTGACGGGTTGGGCCATTGCTAACAAGCGTTGGTTTTTACCTCTCAATCTTTTACTAAGCTTCTTGATTTGTGCCGCTATTCCACTCAATGAACTAGATGATCGTTTTGTTGAGTACTTTGATGAATCTATCGAGTTTCGAGAAGCCACCGACTACACCCAAGAAAATTTAACTGGGGTATATCAAGTACAGTTCTCGCTCGACTCAACTGAAGAATACGGTGTAACTCAGCCCGAATTCATGGCAAGTGTCGAAGCGTTTACACAATGGCTTCGAGCTCAGCCGGAAGTTATTCAGGTTGCAAGTGTCTCAGATACGCTAAAGCACATTAATAAAGTAATGGCTAACAATAGCGAACAAGCATACCAGTTACCTCAAGAGGAAGATGTCCTCGCTCAATACTTGTTATTGTATGAAATGTCTTTGCCGATCGGTATGGACTTGAACAATCAATTAAATATCTCAAGATCATCGACACAAGTGACCGCGACGGTAAAGAATTTAAGCTCTAGCGACTTGATCCGTTTTAGTCAGCGCGCGGAAGGCTGGCTAAAAGAGACCCAGGGTTTGGATAGCCTTGGCGTTGGCCCAGTGGTTATGTTTGCGTACATATCAGAGCGCAATATCAAGGCAATGCTGTGGGGTACAGGAATCGCAATTATACTAATTAGTGCGATTATCTTTATTGCTTTACGGAGCGCAAAAATAGCCATTATCAGTGTAGTCTCAAATTTGTTGCCTATAGCACTTACCTTCGGCTTATGGGGTATATTCGTCGGCGAAGTGAATATGGCTGCATCTGTTTTAGCCGGCGCGGTACTCGGTATTGTAGTGGACGATACAGTGCACTTTTTTAGCAAATATCTTTTGGCGCGAAGAGAAGAAGGTAAAGAGTGTACATCGGCGATCATCAGTAGTTTTTCTTATGTAGGCCGCCCTATAGTTGTTACCTCTTTAGTCCTTATAGCTGGGTTTTTTATTCTTTCGGTTAGTGCATTTGCCATTAATAGCATATTGGGTTTTATGATGTGTATTGCAATTGCATTGGCTCTTTATTCAGTATTCTTGCTGCTCCCGCTAATACTCCTTGTTGTCGACGATAGGCAAGTGGCAAAGCAATAAATAAAAGGTGTTGAGATGACTCGAATAATAAGGTCTGTAGGTGCTAGCGTACTGGTGTTGTGTTCAGCATGTGCCTTAGCCAATAGTGCAGCTGACTCTTCAGCGTCGGAACTTAGAGGTTACGAAATTATAGAAAAAATGCATCGTACTCAAGATGGGTTCGGCGATGTCACTAGTGATATGACGATGATACTTAGGGATAGCTCGGGTGCTGAGCAATCTCGCCGTATGCGCAGCCAAATTTTAGAACAAGAAAATGATGGTGATAAATCAATTATTATTTTTGATAGCCCCGGGAATGTAAAAGGCACGGCATTTCTTTCACACACGCACAAAGTTGATGTAGACGATCAATGGATATTTTTACCTGCGCTCAAAAAGGTCAAGCGAATTGCTTCCAATAACAAAGCGGGTTCATTTATGAATAGTGAATTTGCTTACGAAGATATTGCATCCCAGGAGATTGAAAAATACACCTACGACTTCCTGCGCGAGGAAACACTCGGCAATGAGCTAACGTATATCGTGGAGCAAATACCGGTAGACAGCGATTCAGGATATTCTCGGCAGGAGGTGTGGGTAGACGCCGTTGAATATCGCCCATACAAAATCATGTTTTATGATCGTGCTGGTCAAGAGTACAAAAAGCTTGAGCTTAAAGACTATCAACAAAGAGTGAATGACACTTGGTGGCCCAACACGCTGATTATGGAAAATTATTTGACTGGTAAGAGTACGGAGCTACGATTCGATAACTGGGCTTTTAACGTAGGCCTCAGTGAAAGAGACTTTAGTCCGAATGGATTAAAACGTCTACGCTAGCGATGGAGTGTGCGTAGTGTATGCTATATAAAGTTACTGAAAGTAATAGAGAAATTCTAGTTCTATATAGTCGTCGTCTCTCACAGTATATTCGTAACTTTCTGATGAGACATTATTGAATAGTCGCGCGGTTAGATTAGCTTCCCATTTTGTCGAGAGACGCCGGCTTGCTTCCAGCGATATAAATTGATTGCTGTAGTCTAAGTCTTTTGTAATGAGAGCTAGAATTTGAGTGCCAGCTAAGTCATTTAATGCCCACCTGCCACCAATGGCAAGATCATTTTGCGCGCGAGATTCAAAGGTTTTCTCGCGGCTATCGTATTGATATTCGCTAATTAACCCGAAGTCCCATTTCTGGGGACCTAATCCGTAGAAGGTGTATTCAAAGCCACCAGCGAACGCACTGTAGACTCCGGCTTCAGTGTCGTCAACGCGTATTAATTCTGCTCTCCATACCCACGAAGTGAATGTCGCCTGTACATCAACGCTAGTTTGTTCACTTTGTGGGTATAGGGGTTTCAATACGGGTTGGCTGTTTGCGTCTAAAGCGGGTACGAAGTAGGGTTCTCGTTTGGTGCCTGAAAAATGTGAAATACCAATATCCCAAAGATCAACATAATGGCTCCAACGAATCGCGACGTCGATATGTTTTTTTTCTGCGCCGGACTCAAAAAAGCTTTTATCTGAAATAGGTAATGGGGGCCGGAGTCGACCCTGTTCATCAGGGAAATTACGCTCTCGAAAATAAGGTAAGACAAACACCGACAGACTGCCCCAGTCACGATCAATATTTGCTTGCAGCATGGGTTGGCCTAATTTATCTTCGCCGTCTATATCTTCGACTAAGTCCGTTTGGTTAATCACATCGACAAGATGAACTGATTCCATTACACCCCAAAAAATTTGCCGAATACCGGCATACAATTCGACATTAGCATAATTTTTTGACCAATACAGTTCGCGGATATCCCCGTGGGAACGATGCGAGTCGGAGTTGTCGTATCGTCCAAATAAGGTGCCAACAACGCGCTGATCGCTTGCGTTGAAGTCTTTGTAGAATTCTAACTTTGCAACGCCAGAAACATCATGCTTGTGTTGGTTTGTATAAAGGGGCTCGTTAAGAAAATAGCGTCCACCTCCGCCCAAATAACCAAATATACTGTCTGCAAACGCGGAAGGACTGCCAATGATAAAATGGCAGGAACTTAAACAAATAAGCGACAAAAATTGCTTCATGTATGAATGCATTATTGTTGAAAAAATCAATGTTCGAAAAGCTTGAATTATCGCATAAACGGAAAGGGTAGTGCGTGCTATTGCACGCACAAATAGACGAAGTTTAACTAAGCGTTAGATAGCTACTTTCTTAGAGAGGGAGATGACAAAAAACGTTGTGGCTGATAACACGATAGAGGGACCAGTTGGTGTATTTAACCAATAAGAAGCAGCTAACCCACCACAAACTGCTAAGCAACCAATTAAAGCGGACACAATCGCCATTTGTTCTGGTGTTTTAGATAGTCTTCGGCTGGTTGCTGCAGGAATAATAAGTAATGCCGTGACAAGTAAAACGCCTACAACTTTCATTGCAACCGCAATCACAACCGCGAGGAGCACCATGAGTAAGGTCCGGATAAATGTCGTATTTATGCCTTCAACCTTGGCGAGGTCGGCCTGAACGGTAAAAGACAACAACTGCCGCCAAAACCAAATGAGTAAGCCGAGCACGATAACGCCGACGCCGTAGATCAAAGCGATATCTTTGATCGATGTGGCGAGGAGGTCGCCAAACATATAGCTAAACAAATTAACACTGGGACTATCAATAATTGCAACGGCTACTAAACCAAGCGCTAGGCTTGAGTGCGCAAGAATACCAAGTAGTGTGTCAGTCGCGAGACTTTGATTGTGTTGCATCGCAACGAACAGCAACGCGAGGGTTGTGCAAACTGCAACGATGGCGATATTTAAGTTGATCGACAAAAGTAACCCGAGTGCGACACCAAATAGTGCGGAATGCGCAAGTGTATCCCCCAAGTAGGCCATTCTGCGCCAAACCACAAATGAACCCAGTGGGCCTGTTAATAGCGCGACACCAATACCGGCTAGCAATGCGTAAAGAATAAAATTAGGCATGGTGGTCACCCTGGCAAGCATGGTCGTGACTGTGGCTGCCATCGTGGGTGTGGTCGTGATGGTGCGTGTATATCGCAATACCCGTGTCTTCGGTTTTACCGAACAGCTGCAAAAACTCTGGATGCGTACTAACAGCTTCTGGATGACCCTCACAGCAAATATGTTGGTTCAAACACACTACTCGGTCAGTGGCAGCCATGACGATATGGAGATCGTGTGAGACCATCAGCACGCCGCACTCTAATTCATCTCGTAAGTTGCTAATTAACTGATACAACTTCGATTGCCCTGCGACATCCACACCTTGCACAGGCTCATCAAGCACTAAAAGATGTGGTTTACGATACAGGGCACGGGATAGCAGTACACGCTGCATTTCTCCGCCTGAGAGAGATTGCATCGCATAGTTTTCCAGGTGGCTTGCGTCGGTGAGCGCCAGTGCTTGGCTGACAGCATTTCGATCACCACCCGCAAGACCTAAAAACCCTTTAACCGTGAGAGGCAAGGTAGGATCAATGGAGACCTTCTGCGGCATGTAGCCAATGCGTAGATCAGGTCGCCGAATCACACGGCCTGCATCCGGTTTGAGTAACCCTAGCAGTATACGAATAAGTGTCGACTTACCTGCACCGTTAGGCCCAATGAGGGTAACTAGTTCTTTAGCGTAAACTTGTAGGTTTGCATTGCGCAAAATATCGCGTTTGTGACGGGTGAAACCAATACTCGATGCCTCAATTAAAGGCTGAGCGGTGGGGTGGTTAGGCGTAGCATTCATAATAGTGGGTGTGCCATTCAGGCGTTTGTCTGGTGTGATGTATTGGTTTGGCAATCTGGACACAATCCAAAGATCTCTATGGATTGTTCTTTCGCCACGAAATGTCGAGCCTGTGCCGAATGGGTAATTGCTTGGTTCAACGAATCATCGTCAAACTCGGTTGCCGTTTGGCAGTGGCTGCAAATTAAGAAGTGGCTTTGATGATGGCATGAAGGATGATTGCAGCCGACGAATGCATTGATGGAATGCAGCTTGTGGACCAAATCCTGCTCAACCAAGAAATCTAGTGCACGGTATACAGTGGGGGGTGCGATAGTCTTATCGCTCAGTTCTTCTAACATGGCCATTAACTGATAGGCCCCGACTGGCTGACGGCTCTGCAGAATCAGCCGAAGTACCTGCTCACGCTGCGGCGTTAACTTTACGCCACGCTCAGAGCACAGCCGATTGGCCGTCATCAACGCGGTATTAGTGCAGTGCTGCTGATTATGTGGCTGAGAGGTGAGTGAGGTAGGGTGCATAGACCATTCATTCCGGTATTCTACCGGCGCTTGAAAAAGAATTGTTACTTTATAACATAACTTTCTTGTAAAATGCCAAGTTAATAGAACGGGGCGCAACATTAAAGATCAAGATTCGCGAGGCATATCCAAGATTATGGGCAGTAGGTTGAGTAATCAAGTTAGTAGAGTCAACAACCATGGGGGTTTACGCCCTCTACATGTGACATTGGGAAAATTTATTGCTGTATTACTCATGTCGTTTTTGTCTCTGTCCGGTTTTGCTGATAATGATCAAGCACTAACCTCAAAGGCCACAGCTAACGGTGACTTAATGTCAGTGTCACCGGCTAAGTTAGATGTCGTTGTGAGTATTCGTCCCATCGCTTTGATTTTAGAAGAGCTTCTGGGAGACCTAATCTCAACCCGGGTTTTAGTGCCAACCAATGCATCGCCTCATGACTACACACTTAAGGCGTCGGATGTAAAGGCGCTATACGCTGCCGACTATGTGGTTTGGCTCGGGCCCGAACTCGAACAATTTATGACGAAATTACTATCTAACATTTCAGAAAAGCGAACGATAACTCTCACGGCTACTATTGATCACCCCAATAATACTCACCATAACCATAGTAACCATACGGATCACCATGAACACCATGCCGACAACCATCAGTGGTTAGACCCTCAAGCAGTCCGTGTCATGGCTAAACATATCGTAACCACGTTGTCAGCGGAGCATCCCGAGCTGGCAAATCAGTTGGCTGACAAGCATGCAGTGTTTGCAGAGAAAATCGCCACACTGGATCAGCAGTTGAGCGAAAAATATGCGTTGGTTAAACACACCCCATTTGTTGTGTATCACCGAGGCTACGATGCATTAGTGGAGCATTTCGGATTGCAGCAGTTAGGTTGGGTGACGATAAACCCAGAGCAGTCCCCTAGCGTTAGACATCTTGTCGAACTGCAAAAATCGATTAAAGAAGTGAGTATTAACAAACCCGTCAAATGTCTGTTTTTCGAGGTTTCAGGTAATGCTGAAGTCGCCAATCGGATAGCGGGTCAGTTGGGTTTGCAAGCCGTGGCGCTGGATATCCTGGGGGCAGATGTGCGTGTAGAGAGTTATTCAGCAATGCTAAATAATATTGTTACGGACATGCAGGCGTGTTTAGCGACAGCGCAATGAGCGGCAAGCATGTGGATTGTTGGAAAGTGCCAGCCCCAGCGAACGGAGGCTGGCGGGGTGACATCTGATTAATGCGTGTGCATTAATTCGCTGGGCCTAACACCGCGTGCAAGAAGTGAGTTGACTTGGTCTTCGTTGAGCTCACTAGTAAACGCAGCGAAATAGGTTTGAATTACTTTGTCACTTGATTGCGCACAATTTTTTAGAAGGTCGATCATCGCCGCTTCATCCGAAAGCTTATGGCGAACTCCAGTTAGTGTGTGTACCTGGCTAGCGAGTTGTTGTAGCCGGTAAACACCGGACTGAGACAGTATCAGTTTGTTCACGAAAATCCCCTTTAATAGATCAACATATCCCCCCGAATCATAGCGTGGGTACGGAAAAGTGTAGTCGACCCGCCTGCCACCGGCCTTGTCACTTTTGAAAAAATTGCCTGAAAAAGCATCTAATTATAAATAGTGTGATGTACGTCGGGGTCGGGATAAAACGGGATAGATGTGCTGACAAAAGGAGGAATCGAAAGACAATAACCTCGAGACTCTAAAGATAAGCGAGTGCACACTTACAGCAATTGGGTGCTGTTTCTTCCAAAGTCGGTTTTCGATGAATGCGAATACTAGCCGAGACCTCGCTCTGAAACTGACGAATAAAAACTTACCTCTACGTCATGGGTGAATTCCCTGAGGTTGCCTCGACCATGAATAGCTGTTGTCAACACTTGGTAAGTGAGCACTTATTCTGAGAGCTCTGGAAATCGTAGGTATCAAAATAGTACACCTTTTTATGTCAGTATGAAGGGGTCTTTGTTTTGATAGCGAAGCGGCGAACTAAGAGGCTTTGGTGTAAGCTAGCGCCCTTTCATTACCACCGATATCCGGCGGTATCCTCCACATTAAAAGCACCAATTCACGCTATGACCACAAAGAGTGTTCCCCTAATCCTAGTAGACGGTTCGTCTTACCTATATCGCGCGTTTCACGCCATGTTTAAAGCTGATCTACGCACTTCATCCGGCCAACCCACAGGCGCCGTTCGTGGTGTTACCAGCATGCTTAAAAAGCTTCAAAAGGATTACCCCGAGAGTCCGATCGCCGTCGTGTTTGACGCTAAAGGGAAAACCTTTCGCGATGAAATTTTTGCGGAGTACAAAGCGCACCGGCCGCCTATGCCGGATGACCTTAGAAGCCAAATTGAGCCTACCCATAACATTATTCGTGCGATGGGAATGCCCTTGCTCATCGTGGATGGCGTGGAAGCTGATGATGTTATCGGCACGCTAGCCAACCAGGCCACCAAGGGAGGTGTTGAAGTCATCGTCTCTACTGGTGATAAAGATATGGCGCAGCTTGTCAGCGAACACGTAACGTTGATTAACACCATGACGGAAACGGTGATGGACCGTGAAGGTGTGGTAGAGAAATTCGGTATTCCGCCGGAGTTGATTATCGACTTCCTCGCGTTGATGGGAGACAAGGTCGACAATATTCCCGGTGTGGCGGGAGTGGGTGAAAAAACGGCCCTTGGTTTGTTGCAAGGCGTGGGTGGGTTGGACGCGATCTATGAGAATCTTGATGCGGTAAAAGAGTTACCAATTCGCGGCGCTAAAAAACTACCAGAAAAACTCGAAGCGAATAGAGATCAAGCCTACTTATCCTATGAGCTAGCCACCATCAAACTCGATGTTGAACTTGATTGCACGCCGCAGGATATCGCTATGTCCGCCCCCGATATCGAGCGTTTGCGAGAGCTATACACCGAGCTCGAATTTAAATCTTGGGTTGATGAATTGTCCGACGATGGGGGTGACAATGCCACGGCCACAGCGATGGCAGTTGAAGCGCAATACCACACCATTACCGATGAAAAAGAGTTGGAAGATTGGCTGCAGCGAATTAAAGACGCGGGCTTATTTGCCTTCGACACCGAGACCACTAGCCTAAATTACATGGAGGCGGAAATTGTTGGGGTATCTTTTGCTGTCGAAGCCGGTGAAGCGGCGTACGTTCCGTTAGCCCATGACTATGATGGAGCGCCGCAACAGCTATCAAGAGAATTGGTTCTAGAAAAACTAAAACCCCTTTTAGAAAGTGCAACGCTTGGGAAAATAGGTCAAAACCTAAAATACGATAAACATGTTTTGCAGAATTACGATATCGAATTAAACGGGATCCGTTTTGACACCATGCTGGAATCCTATGTGTTGAATTCAACGGCCACTCGTCATGATATGGACAGTTTGGCGCTGAAGTATTTGGGTCACAACACAATTCATTTTGAAGATATTGCGGGTAAAGGAGTTAAACAAAAAACCTTTAACCAGATAGCGATTGAAGAAGCGGCACCCTATGCCGCTGAAGACGCCGATGTTACGTTACGCCTTCACCAGGTGCTCAAGCCCGCTTTGGAAAAAGAGCCTAGCCTAGAGGCGGTATTTGATGAATTAGAGCTGCCACTGCTTACTGTATTGCAGCGTATTGAACACCGTGGTGCGCTTATCGATCGTGCTGCGCTGAAAAAGCAGAGTGAAGAAATAGCGATTAAGCTTGAAGAGCTAGAGCAGCAAGCCTATGACTTGGCAGGTGAAGAATTTAACCTAGGTTCACCTAAACAACTGGGACGCATTCTTTTCGAAAAACTGGAAATTCCAGTATTGAAAAAAACGGCCAAAGGTGCACCTTCAACAGCAGAAGAAGTACTCCAAGAGTTAGCGCTTGATTATCCTCTACCTGAGTTAATTATTCAGCACCGAGGGTTATCAAAATTGAAATCGACCTACACCGATAAGTTACCGTTGATGATTAACGAAAAAACAGGTCGGGTTCATACGTCTTATCATCAAGCGGTTACGGCGACGGGGCGACTGTCATCGTCAGATCCAAATTTGCAAAATATTCCGATTCGGACCGAAGAAGGACGCCGTATACGTCAAGCATTTATAGCGCCGAGCGGCTACAAAATTGTTGCAGCCGATTACTCGCAAATCGAATTGCGCATCATGGCGCACCTTTCGCAGGATAAAGGCTTGCTCGACGCCTTCGCTAAAGGCCTAGATGTACACCGCGCAACGGCGGCTGAAGTTTTTGGTGTGGCACTGGATGAAGTGACAAGTGATCAACGCCGCAGTGCAAAAGCCATTAACTTTGGGCTAATTTACGGCATGTCGGCTTTTGGTTTAGCAAGACAATTGCATATTGGCCGAAAAGAAGCGCAAGAATATATTGATTTATATTTTGAGCGCTATCCGGGCGTGCAAGCCTATATGGAGCGTACTCGCGCATTAGCGCATGACAAAGGGTACGTTGAAACCATTCGTGGTCGACGATTGTATCTTCCAGAGATAAATGATCGTAATGGTATGCGTCGACAAGCTGCTGAGCGTACGGCGATCAATGCGCCAATGCAGGGTTCTGCAGCAGACATTATTAAGCAGGCAATGATTTCGGTCGAGGCTTGGTTACAAGGCGACGCGCAAGCAGACAATAGTTCGCCTCAAGGTGATTTATTGGCAAGTGCTGTAGACGCGCGGATCATTATGCAAGTGCACGATGAATTAGTTCTCGAGGTGCATGAAAGTGATTTAGAGCGAGTCAGTAAAACGTTGTGCGAAATTATGTCCAACGCAGCGGACTTGGATGTACCGCTATTGGTTGAAGCGGGGAGTGGTGACAATTGGGATCAGGCGCATTAAATGGTTTTCAGCACGCTAGGAGCTGTGCAAGTGCACAAACGCAGTGAGAACGGGTCGAACATATAGTCGGAAACCCGTTCCATAATGTTGAGTACTTCGTGAGCCCTTGCACAAAACAACAATCCTAGGTCGTTTCATGGGCCAAGATTAACTATGCTTAGAGTTAGTTTTAGCTCTCCTTGAAACTTCGTAGCGAATTGCCCTAATTTTATTAGGGCGTTTTTTTTTGTAAAAAAGTTAATCGAGAATGAAACTTTTGATTAGACCCCCGGTCTATTTAAACAACTACTGAGCGCATAAGCCCAATGTGTTCAGTAAGCCGGTACTCGGCCCCAAGAGTGCTGGAATTTGAACCCGATGGTTACCCCAAGCCGTCGGGTTTTTTTTGCGCGTCAAAATTAAACGTAGTTGATGAACTAGTGATTGGTTGTGTCGTCGGATTTTTCGTCTGGCTCGTTGCGTAACCATTCATCGAGCTGCACTACCAATTCAGAAATGCCTGTCTTTTTTAGCGACGAAAATAATTGTACGGAAACCAAATCATCAACATTGGCCTCGCGCAAGTGTTGTTGAACTTTGAGGAGTGTTGATTTCGCCTGACCGGTTTTAAGTTTATCCGCTTTTGTTAACAAAATGCGGACAGGCATCTCAACCTCAATGGCCCAATTGAGCAAGGTTGTATCGTATTCCTGCATAGGATGGCGAATGTCCATCAAAATCACTAAACCTTCTAGGCACTCGCGTTTTTGGAGATAATCAAACAGATGTTTCTGCCACTTTTTTTTCATTTCTAATGGGACTTTGGCGTAACCATAGCCGGGTAAGTCCACAATGTTGCAGCGGTCACCAATATCGAAGAAGTTGATGAGTTGAGTTCGTCCTGGCGTTTTACTGGTGCGAGCGAGTTTACTATTCGCCGTTAGGGCATTGATGGCGCTAGATTTACCAGCATTTGATCGCCCGGCGAAGGCGACTTCAGCCGCAGTATCCTTGGGGCACTCCTGCAAAGTCGGTGCGCTTCGTAAAAACTGGGCATTGTGATAACGATTGGGCTTGGACAAGAATTCACCTGCTGCAGGTTGTTAGGAGGCGCTATTGTACGGGTAAATCCATAGGTTTGGTGCAGGGAACGAATCTGATGCAGGAAAAAGCCTCTAAACGCTTAATTCTTAACCAAAAAACGGGCTCAAAAGGTGCTTTATCAGATGGTTAGTATATAATGTGCGGCCTTTGCCACCGGGCTAGTTGCGTGGCGGTCACTTATCCCGTTGAACCTCTTGGGGAAGAGGTGTCGCAACAGGGGTGAGATGAAAACGAATTCCGTAGCACACCACAACATTTACGATGGAATTAATGATGAAGAACGTTTTTAAACCTGCTTTGCTTCTGATGGGCGCACTTTCAATGGCTCAGGGCGCTGCCGCTCAAGGTGATGCCGCTGCTGGAGAACCATTAACCGCTGTGTGCGCTGCATGCCACGGCGCAGATGGCAATAGCCTTGCACCTATTTACCCAAGCCTCGCAGGCTTAGGTGAAAAGTATCTCACGAAGCAGCTTCAAGATATCAAGAGTGGCGAGCGCGCTATTCCAGAGATGACGGGATTGCTCGCTAACATGTCTGATCAAGACCTTGCTAATGTGGCGGCTTTCTACGACAGCAAGCCTGCTGCGCTGACTGGCGCTAAAGAGATGACTGTTCGTGTTAACAGTGGCGCTGACGTTGATGCTTTGCGTCTCGGAGAGCAACTCTATCGCTACGGTAATCCAGAGTCTGGCGTTGCAGCCTGTACAGGGTGCCATTCACCCACTGGCCAAGGTAATGATCCAGCCGGTTACCCACGCTTGGGTGGACAGCATGCGGATTATGTTGTTAAACAGCTCGAAAGCTTCCGTGATGGTGTTCGTGTCAACGATGGCAATGAACAAACCATGCGTGGCGTTGCGAAACACCTGAGCAATGCGGAAATCCAAGCGGTTGCGAACTATATCGCTGGATTAAATTAATAGGTTTTACATTAGTTACCAGGGTTCTCGATACGCTCACGAATAAATTGGGAACCCTGCGTGACAACCAAGGTCTGTGTAACACGGGCCTACAGGGTGAATAACGCTCCTTAATGGCACCCTAACAATATCTAATAATCAAGCCGATTAGCTACCGGTGAGTAGCCATAACGGCAAACCGATAAACATCCGAGCGTTACTTCAGAAAGCACTCTTTGACTCCCGCTTCTTCTTAACGCTTCGTTCTGGTCAGAGGTTAGCTATGCGCTTTTTCGCTGTTCTATTTACCGTTTTCTTTTCTCTTGCTGCGTGTGCTGAAGACAAAGCACAATCGACCGCGCCTGCTTATAAGGAAGGTGTTCATTACGTCACCTTGCCAAAAGCCTATCCCGTGGATGACCCAAGCAAAATCGAAGTAGCCGAAGTGTTTTGGTATGGATGTAGCCACTGTTTCCATTTCGAGCCGTTAGCGCGTACCTGGAAGGCGGTTGCGCCCAGTGATGTGAATTTTGTTCGCGTGCCCGCCGTTTGGAATGGGCTCATGGAACTTCATTCGCGTATGTTCTACGCGGCTGAAGAGTTGGGCATCTTAGACAAAGTGCACCAACCTATTTTTGATGCGATGCATCCACAACAGCCTGAAAGCATCGTTATCGTCAAGCGTCAGCCCAAAATGTTTAAATCCTTCGAAGAAATAGCCGAGTTTTTTAGCGAGTACGGTGTAGCAAAAGACGACGCTCTAAAAGCGCTTCAAGCTCATACCGTGGTTGAGAAAGTCAATGCTGCGAATGCGCGTGCACGAGCTTATCAAATCAGTGGAACGCCACAGCTTGTTGTACATGGTAAGTATCGAATCGAAACCAACGGAAACACCACGCAGGCCGATTTATTTAAAGTGGCCGATTTTTTGGTGGCAAAGATTCGATCTGAAAAATAATTATTACTGCCTTAAGCCTAAAAGGACTAATCAATGAAAGTTATTACACAGTGGTTTACCGCCATTGCATTAAGCATGTTGTGTGTGTCGACACTGCAAGCGCAGGAGTTTGAAGAGGGCACTCACTATACAGTCATTAGTGACAAACCAATGCGACGAGGAAAAATTGAAGTGGTCGAGGTGTTTTCATATAGTTGTGGACACTGTTATAACTTCGAGCCTTTAATCAAAGAGTACAAAAAGAATCTCCCTGAAGGGGTCAAATTTAAGCAAGAGCATATTAAGTGGGATGGGCCAACAGAAAATCTTGCGCGTGCCTTCTATACCGCGAAAGCACTACGCAGTGACGCCGCCAACGATGCAATGTTTAATGCTATTCATATCGAGCGTAAGCGTGTCGTTGAAGAAAAAGAAATTAAAAAAGTCTTTTTAGAGGCTGGCGTCGAAGAAAAGGCCTTTGATAAAACCTACCGTTCGTTTGGCGTAAATAGCAAAGTGAACCGCCTACAAGATATGATGAGTGACTATCAGATTGATTCAACTCCCCAGTTAGTTGTTAACGGTAAATATAAAATTCAACCCAAAAATAATGTGTCACAAAAACAAATGCTAGAAATTGCAGACTATTTGATCGCTAAAATTAAAGCTGGCGACCTGTAACGTTTTAACGCATTCCTCTCGATAACCAACGGCGCCCCACTATTCGTGCGGCGCCGTTGTTTTTAGTCATACCCTTTTGTTTGGCTTTTTTGCAGCCTGTCTATACTCAATATATGACAGACAGATCGAGGCCGGACAATGTCCACCGATAACACTCAGCATTGGAAAGAGAAGTACCTCAACCTTATTGAAGTACAGGAAGCATCTGAGAAGACCAACGCAGAGCAACAAGAGTTGCTGCGCCGTACGCTAGTGCGAGTCAGCCTTGCCGCGGATGGTCTTGACCCAGAGCTTGATGGTGCGTTGTCTAGCCTGCGTAGTACCCTTAAAAAGGACAAGATCACTGGATTGTCGAAGCATTTAGATGGCCTCGAACAAGAGGTTATCCACTTCGAGCAGCGTAAGTCAGCGCGCCAAACCGATATGCAGAGCGCGTTATCGCAGATTTGTGAGCAACTTCTAATGCTTCAACCAGATGCGGCGGCGAAACGCCGTATCAAAGCCCTTAGCAAGCGCATTAGAAAGCTCGATGATTGGTCTCTGCTGGGGGAATTGCTGAATGATTTGAGCGCGCTGCAGGCCGACTTGTTCCAGCCTGAGGGCGTCGCGAGGCCTGAGAAGCAGAGTTTTCTTGTTCGGTTGTTGGGCAGTAATTCCACTACCCCGAGCGAGACAACGGATGTGAAAGTTTCCTCTCAGCATGTTTCACTTGCCACGGGTGATATAGACTGCGGCACTGGTCAACCTGAAGTGATCGCGACTAGTGCTGAAACCTTTGCGGGGATAGATCTCCACGTACTGGGTGCCCGCGTCGCAATGATCTTACAAAAAATGTTGGACGACATTGAGCCTGCCGAGTGTGTCGCTGAAAAAATATCAAATGCTAAACAGCGGGTTTCTCGCGGCCTCAACTGGCGAGACCTGGTGCCAACGCTAGAAGATGTTCGCGATTTAATTATGCAGTCGCACTTAGCGGCGAACGACAGCTTTAGTGAATATCTACTTTCACTTAATACCGAATTACTCAACATATCAAAACTATTAAAACTCACTGGCAGCGCTTTTGATGATCAGCAAGCACGTGAAGCCGTTAGTCAAAGTGAATTGAGTAATCAGCTTCGTGAGATTTCCCAGGTTACTGAGTCGGCTACAGATCTAGAGTCATTAAAATTGACCATTGCTGAGCGGGTGAAAGTGATTCGCGATTCGATGGAGAAAACACAATCGAGCCATAGTATTTCAAACCAAATAAAAGAACTGCTTCAGCAGGTAGAGGCACTAGAAAACAAAGCACAAGAAACGACAGAAAGCCTGAATATACAGCGTGAAAAAGCGCGTACTGATGCATTAACTGGTTTGCCTAATCGTGAGGCTTACAATGAAAGGTCTCACCAGGAATGGGTTCGGTGGTCACGATACCAAAACCCAACATCGATGGCAGTGATTGATATCGATCACTTCAAAAATATCAATGATAGCTACGGGCATCAGACTGGCGATAAAGTTTTAAAATTGGTGAGTAAAGAGTTTTCCAAACGACTACGTGAAGTGGATTTTATAGCGCGATATGGTGGAGAAGAGTTTGTGGTACTACTACCAGAAACAAAGGCTAACGACGCATTAAAAGCGCTGGATACTATTCGTGAAACTGTGGCTGAGTTGCCGTTTCACTTTAAGGAACAACCGGTGAACATTACCGTATCAATTGGCGTCAGTGAATTTAAAGAGAGTGACACAGTAGAAACCCTATTTTCACGCGCAGATAATGCTATGTACCAAGCGAAAAATGATGGGCGAAATTGCGCCCGTGTTGTTTCCTAAACCTCACGTTGGGTGGCAGCGAGCTAGTGGTGTATCAAGGCTTTCAAGCAGGCTAGAAGTTTCTCTTCGTCTACCGGCTTAGTGATCAGATCATTTACGCCGGAAGCAAAAATGTCCGCAGTTTCACCTTTGATGGCGTGAGCAGTAAGCGCAATAACTGGAAGGTCACGCCATTGCTCGTTTTCGCGGATGCGACGCGTTGCCTCTTTACCGTCGATCCCCGGCAGAGAAATATCCATTAATACGCAGTCATAGGACGCCTGCTCAAGCAAATCCAGGCCCGCTTCGGCTGTGTCTGCACAAGTGACGTCATAGCCACCATCCTCCAGGATCCAAGTGACTAGGCACTGATTGTCTGGGTTATCTTCAATAACTAGTAGCGATTTGCTCATACATCACCTTCAAGAAGCCTTCCCTAAGTGTAGGTGAGAAACACAGGCCATGTGGGATCTCTATTGGCGTTAGTGGGTCCAAACACGGGGTGCTTTGAGAAACGTGGTAATCCATAGCGAGCTCTCAGGTGTATGTGACCCCGGCGTCATCACAGATATTGGCGTCAATGTGCGCAAATCATTTCGTTATGCGCTGATTGTGCTTATAATAAGCGCCGTTTTTTGGCCTCCTGGCCAGTCTTTTCGTCTTAGCGAGGTTTTCATAGTGAAACAGTTGAAGAAAGTAGTTGTAGGTCTAATGAGCGCTGCCCTAATGGCAAGTGCTGTTTTCGCCATCGCCGCTGGTGACTCTGACGCTATTGCCGAGCGTTTACAGCCGGTAGGAAAAGTGTGTATGGCTGGTGATGACTGTGCAGGCGGTGCTAGCGTTGTAGCGGCTGGTGAGCCACGCAGCGGTGAAGAAATCTATACTACCAAGTGTGCCGCTTGCCATAATGCAGGTGTTGGTGGCGCGCCAAAAATCGGCGATGCCGGTGATTGGGAGGCTCGTGTAGCACAAGGTATGGACGTATTATTCGATCACGCGTGGAACGGTTTCAATGCGATGCCACCTAAAGGTATCTGCATGGATTGTACGGAAGACGAAATGAAAGCAACTATCGAGCACATGATTCCATAAGCGATAGTCAGCGATGTATTTAAAAGCCGCTCTTTAGCGGCTTTTTTTGTGCCTGATTCCCTAGCTTGATATCACCTTAGATGGCGGCGAGGATTAGCAGACACACCGAGTTTATCAGGTCTTAGAGACGGGCAAGTCGTTGTCTCCTCCCCATTCGCTCCATGACCCATCATAGACAGATAACTTGCTATAGCCGCACAACTGAGCCGCTAACAATACGACGCAGGCAGTAACACCAGAGCCGCAGCTAAATATTAACGGTAGCGCTGCCTTAACTCCCGCTTGGTTAAAAATGCTCTTGAGTTGTTTCAGTCCTAGGTAGCGACCTTCGTCAACCAGTGTCGCGAATGGAATGTTTGTTGAGTTTGGAATATGACCACCACGTAAACCTGCACGAGGCTCCGGTTCGGTTCCATAAAATCGCCCACTTGATCTGGCATCGACAATATTCGCTGTGGTGTGATTGGAATGATTAAGCACAGTCTGTTTGTCAACGACCCATTGAGTTTGTAAACGTGCCACAAAATTGCCCGGTGGGCTGTCGCACTCATATCTTTCGTCCGTAGCGAAGCCGGCCTCTCGCCAGGCTACAAGTCCACCGTTGAGAACTTGAATATTCTCTAACCCCATAGTCTTGAAAAGCCACCAAGCTCGAGGCGCTGAATAAATTCCATAGCGATCATAAACAACAACATGGGCATCGGTGTTTATACCCAGTGATTGAACGTATTGGGTAAAGGTTTCTGGTGTCGGCAACGAATGTGGCAAATTACTAGTCAGGTCACTGGCTTTCTCTTCAATATCAAAGAATTTCGCCCCAGGAATACAGAGAAACTTGTCTTCGTTAACCGTAAAACCAACGGGCGGCATTGTGGCATCGAGGATAATAATCTGTTTAGAATTTATGAGCGCTTGAAGCTCTTCCGCAGATATTAAAGGACTTGGTATGTTATTCATGTGCGCCCATCCTAAGATGAATATTAAACGTTAGGCAATAGTTGAAGCAAATCAGTAGAGCCAATATCAGTGTTGTGCTGGCTTAGTAATGTGGTTACCTGGCCTCGATGATGTGTTTGGTGATTGAAAAAATGATGCAACAAATGTAAAAACGACTTTGTGAACGAAGCACCTTTTGTATTGTGATAGGTTAAATTGGACGTTAAGTGCTCTGACTTTAGCTCGTGGATAAATTCAATTATTGCAGCATCTAAACTTGCTCTGCTTTCTTCTAGCTTCTCTAGGTCGTCATAAATAATTTGATCCAGAGATGTAGGTTTTGGAAAATTCACAATAATATTTAACGCTCGAAATTGCGCCGGATGATTTGCAAAACGTGTTAACCAAATTATATCCGCGACCAATATATGGTTGAGTGTTCCGAGAATAGAGCGAAAAAAAGCGTTGTAATCATTGGTAACTATGGGGGTGCCCAATGACTTTGCGGCAGCATAGACTTTTGCATTCATCAATTGGTTGTAATGCGCGAAGAGTGTTAGCGTACTTTTATCAGACATTGTTTAGTCCACCGGGATTAGCGTGAGATAGGCTAAGTGTATTCACAACCGACAAAATTGTTCTGAATATCGGAATTATAAGCTGGTAAGGTAATGTAATCTATCAAGGCGTTTTGCTTCTGCTTTGATAGGATGATACCCAAATACAACATAATCTTAGAGGCGATCATGTTCAAAAAAATAGCTAATGTAAATGATCAACATAGCCGCACACGCAAAATGTTAAGTCTTTCTTTATGGGCGTGTGTTGCGTTTTCTGTCTATTTAACTGGGTGTAGCAAAGAAGAGGCAATCAGTGAAAGCCCCGTACCCAGCAGTAGCAACGCTGTAGTGACAGGAGACCCTTCGCGAGTGTCTACCAGTCTAGGCGTGTTGCAAGGAGAAGCCCTAGCTGACAAAGGAGTTGTCGTTTTTAGAGGTGTTCATTACGGTCAATCGACTGCCGGGGAGAATCGTTTCTTGCCCCCCAAACCGGCTACAAGCTGGGAAGGCGTAAAAGAAGCTATCCAATTTGGTGATGTATGTCCGCAAGGTGGTGAAGTTGGTCGTATCAATAACGTAGGAGATTTGTTACCCGCTAGCGAAGATTGTTTGGTAATTAATATATGGATGCCATCAACAGAAACGAAAGATCGGCCAGTGATGGTGTGGTTTCACGGCCGTGGATTTTATGCAGGCTCTGGCTCCGAACCGCTTTACGATGGTGCGAACCTAGCGAAACGTGGTGACCTAGTAGTTGTTACCGTCAATCACCGACTGAATGTGTTTGGCTATCTTCACCTTGGTGATAAAGCTGGAGAGGCGTTTGCGACATCCGGTAATGCCGGTGTGCAAGATATGGAGCTCGCGCTGAAGTGGGTGCGGGATAATATTTCATCGTTTGGCGGTAATCCAGATAACGTGACGATTTTTGGTGAATCAGGTGGCGGCGTTAAAGTTGCCACACTATTGGGTACGCCGAGTGCAAAAGCGCTATTTGAGCGTGGCATTATCCAAAGTGGTGCTAGACCAACAGCCTACCCCATTGCTTACGCCGAAAAATCTCGCGATACCGTGATGGAGAAATTGGGCGTCAGTACAGTTGAAGAACTCCAAGCCTTGCCCATGGAAACATTGCTTGGCGCGGTAGCCAACCCAGTAAGAACTAATCCGAGCTTTGGACCTATTAAAGACGGTAACTACATACCTCGCGATATGTTTGTACCTGATTCCGCGCCGAGTGCTGTGGGTAAACCGATCATGGTTGGTAGTAACCGTGAAGAATATTCAATATACGAGCGGGGCAATCCTAACTTTGGCGAGATGACCGAAGCCCAATTAAAAGAAAAACTAGTGCCGACGACAGGCGACAGATATGCCGACGTTATTGCGGCTTATTCAGAAAGTCGTAACACAACCAATCCTTGGGATCTATATATCGCAGTTCAGAGTAGCCGTTTCCACCGAGGCACAGATAATTTAGCCGCCGTGCATTCAGCGTCGGGGCCGACTTATTTGTACAGTTTCGATTTTCCCGTGAACGAAAAGCTCAAAGCCCACCACGGCGCAGAAATCGCCTATGCATACAGCAATGCGACGTCGGTAGACAATCCACCGGAGGACGCTAAGGCCGTAGAAGATGCCGTTAGCGAAGCCTGGATTGCCTTCGCCAGGACGGGCGACCCCAATCATCCAGGAATCCCCGAGTGGCCTACCTACAACACCGAAACTCGACCAGGTATGGTATTTGATGTGGAGAGTAAAGTGGTTGAGGATATTAGGCACCTCGAGCGGGAGGTTTGGTTAGAAGACTAATCTAGGAGCGTTTGACTTTACCGTTGTTTTATTTTTCATCTATCGTTATTAAATACGCTACGCTGGATAAGTGTTGAAAGGCCACAAAGATTAGTGGCCATTCTTAACAAAGTTAAAACAAAGGGCCTCAAACTTCTCAAATCTTGCTAAAGTTCGATACCTATTTAATTGATAATATTTAGCAGGGTATCAATGTCCGTCGAACACATGTTTTCTATTCATCCCTTCAGTTGGTTATCTATAGGCACCGCGCTTTTGTGTGGTTGCATTATTGGTCTTGAGAGACAGCTAAGGGGTAAGCCGGTGGGTATTAGAACCTCGTCACTGATTGTGCTGGGGACGTATATCTTTATCGCATCATCGGCACTGGTCAGTACCGAGGTTACGGATACATCACGTATTATTGGTCAGGTGGTTACAGGTATTGGATTTCTTGGGGCTGGTGTGATGCTTGCTAAAGATGGTGCGGTGGTGGGGGTTACCTCGGCGGCTACCATCTGGTCTCTTGCGGCTATTGGTGTTTGTATCGCTGTCATTGATGGATTTGTTGCAATTAAGCTGTCATTCATTGTCGTGGTGATCCTTTATGGTGTTGATTTATTAGAAGACCACCTTTCCGGTCTTACCAAAGGTGTTCATGAAAAGTATGCGGATTGGAAACGGAAAAATTGACGTTTGAGTATGTTTGCTACATCCGACAACGATTGCCTACGAGAGAATATTCAACACCACTAAGCAATGTAGAAAACACTAGCCATCCGTCACAAGGGAAACATGGCAACCATCATTGAAGAACTTATTACTTATTGTCAACACGCCAGGTCAAAGCCAAATTGCATTTCGACTGTTGAAACATATCTCCGAGACAAACTATCATCAATTGCAACAGCTATGGCAACCACAAAAAACGGCGGTATCGAAGCGCTGTACGTATCAGATACGCTGACGGTTTTAAACGTCGTCTGGCAGCCACGTATGATGATGCCTCCTCACAACCATAATACATGGGCAGTCATTGGCGTCTATGTGGGTCAAGAAGACAATACGTTTTGGCGGCGCCTACAAGGTGATACGATGGGACGTATAGAGCAAGTTGGCTCGCAATCTATCTGCGCTGGTGAGGTTATTGCGATGCCAGAAGAGACAATACATTCGGTTAAAAACCCGATAAACGAGTTCACTGGTGCTATACACATCTATGGCGCTAATTTCTTCTCGATACAGCGCAGCAAATGGGATAGTCAAGGTTTGCGTGAACAGGCCTACAGCGTGGATGAGAATAACCAAAGCTTTGAAAGCTGAGATTATATTTAACGATATTCATCAAAATGTCGGCAATAAGTAAAAAGGATTATTGATATGACTGACTCACACGAGAAAATTAAATATCTCGAGCTTCCTGCTCGAGATATTTTAGCGACGAAAACATTTTTTAGTGAAGTTTTTGGTTGGAGATTTGAAGACTATGGGCCACAGTATAGTGCTTTTTTTAATGCGGGGCTTGATGGTGGGTTTTACCAGTCTGAAGATTCATCAACCACCGCGAATGGGGCGGCGCTCATTGTCTTCTATAGCGAAAACCTAGATGCCACTCAAAAGAAGATCGAGACAGCAGGGGGGGTAATTTGTAAGCCCGTCTTTTCTTTTCCTGGTGGCCGACGCTTTCACTTCAAGGAGCCGAGTGGCAATGAGTTTGCGGTGTGGTCTGATAAAGAATAATAACGTTGGATTAGACTTATGGTATTTAAAAATCCAATAGCGTTTCAAATGCAGCTCGAGAGGTGGACGATGTCAGCACTTCCGCAGATATGCCTTTACGAGTAATTCGATTTTTGTAGTGGCGAGGTTTCAGAAAATATAAAAAATTATGCGGTATGCTTATAAATTTTCTTTTATCGCAATCGACTATTGGTGTTGTCAGGCTCTCTGGCCGGCAATTTCCTACTCATTGCTCTGACGGTTGACGCGCCAATGGGTCCATTATTCAGAACAAAGGGTGCGGTGAGTTATATTCCGTAAATGCGCTACTATCTGACTTGTTTGTTGGCTAATATCTTACGTTGACAATAGAGTGCGAGCAGAGCGATGAGTAATAACAACAATGCAATTTTACCGGTTATCACTCGCCGACAATTTATCGGGGCTAGTAGCCTTGCTAGCGCGGCATTTATAACAGAGGGAATGTCGATGACGACCTCAGCTTCAACTCAAGAAACACATTCAAAACCACAAAGTGGAAAGTCTCATAAAGCTTGGGCTAAGCAGCATTTACGGGGTGGAGAAGTATTTATCCTTCCGTCTCACCAAGCGGATCTCAAATCGCTTGATGAAGATGGGCTGCGTCGCGATGTCAGGCACTCTATAGCCCAAGGCTTTTGTTCAATCATGCCATTGAACACGGGCATTGATGTCGACACTTATATGCACATGAATAGTGTCATAGCAGATGAAGCAAAAAATAAGATATTAATGGTGGGTGTGATTCGCCCGGGAAGTTGGCAAAAGCAGAAAGCCAATGTGCGTGCACTAGAACGTCAAGGGTTTTCCCATGCCTTAATGTATTTCAACCCCGAGCTTCAAAGCTTAGATGAAATCTACCAACAAATGCGCGAGATTATTGAAAACACATCACTCGCTATTGTACTTTACGTAAGGCCGAACAAAAAAATCGAACGCTTTGATCCCACCGGTTTACCTCTCGACGTATTCGACAAATTAGCAGAGCTAGATAATGTTGTTGCAGTAAAATTCACACAAGAATTAAGGCCAGCGGCCGCCTATGCAGTCGCAAAACGCGTAGGCGATCGTTTACTGTTGGGCGTAGTAGACCTTGAAATGATGCTACCACTCTCATTGAAATACAAAGTGCAATGGGCTGCTCAGTGGGGCATCGACTCTCTGCAGTCTCCCGAGAAGCCTTGGGTAAATCAATATTTAGAACTACTGAGCCTCGGCAAGAATGAACAAGCTTACGACCTGTATTGGCAGTATGAGCCTATAGCGAGCGCCTTCTACGCTATGCAAGCGCCATCTCTGCGTGTTGGCGGTCATCCATGGCTGCAAATTAAATACATGAAGTGGCTTACTGGGGGCAATGGTGGGCTTCTTTCAGACTTGCATGAAAGCCCAGAACACATTCCGCATTTGACGCCGCAAGAGCGAGCTACTTTTCGACATAACTTTATCAATGCGGGCTTTAAAGTTACTGATTTACCGGACGAAGCATTTATGGTGGGAACAGAAGCCTTCAAAAGGGGCGTCCGCGCAAGCGATCTAGTCGCCACACCACAGTATATCGTTTAGTGACGAGCCGTTTAGCAGTGCGGAATATTCACTTCATAAGCCAACGTGATCTAACACTCAAAACAATTCAACACGCGTCAAGTTAAATAGACGCCGTTTATAAACAGTGGGAAAAATTCTGCCTAGAAGGCTCTACGTTGGCTTGCCCAGAAACTTGTCGTTCTCGTATGGAATGACCACACTAACACGTTAATCATTGGCCGCGACGAACTGGACAGTTGTCGCGTAAAACAACAAAAACCTACACTACACTTTTCCCTTCTCATTATTGGTTTTACGCTGCGAGCGGGCGTATTCATTCGCTGAAGTGGCTGACAGCTATCTTGGTTGAGTACTTACGGTATAAGTCCGTTACATTGCCGTTTGGGGTCAACGAATCTCAGTGCCTAGGTAAAGAGATTAAGCGGCCCAGATAAGGGCTAGATGATCCAATAGGGTGATGATCTTCGGCTAAACTTTATTAAACCAGCCGAGCCATGAGGCCGCTATAAATGATTCACGAACGTAATTGCGACTGAGAGCAGTGAAGATAATTGATCTAAGCCATAGTAACTCGTGCCCTTTTGCTATCCCTCTGAGCTGATCGACAAATAGGCGCGTTACTTAACAATGAAAAATATTTTTCCCAATGATCCGCAAGAGGAAGGACACCCTTTTCAGTGGAATACGCTTATCGATTTGGTTGGATTTATAGCGGACGGCGCTTGGGAAACCGACAGAAATGGTGTGCTCACCCGTCTAGAAGGCGACAGTCTGAATACTCTCTGGGGTCCCATCCTGGATGACTACATTGGCTTACCGTTCGACGAATTGAGCGTTCAACCGCTTGTCGTGAACGACCCCGAAAAAAGTCTTATCGAGACATTAAATAGTGGAGGTCGGTCGCCATGGTGTGATTGCGTTGTCACCGACAAAAGTGGTGCCCCAAAATATTTACGCGTTGCGATGTCGGATATTCGAAATGATGCTGACGAGTGCACCGGCTATCGGGGTTTGATCATCATAGTGCCTTCAGTCACCAATGCACAACAAGATCGATTTCGATTTCGAGAAATAGCCGACGAATCTCCAGACTGTATTTTCTTATCAAACACCCAAAACTTTAAGTTTGAATACGTAAACAATCGTGTAGTGGAGTTGAGTGGAATACCGCGTGAACAGCTACTGCATATGTATGGTCATCAATTAACTGGTCGAACTTTCGAAGATACCATCGATATCTTTGCCAAAACAATTGAAGCAGGAAAGAAGGGGTACACAGAACCGATTCATTTTGCGACAAGTGTTGATGGTAAAAAACGAGGTTGGTTTGAGCCGAGTCACCGCGTAATGGAAATGGATGGAGCGCAATATATTGTTACGATATCCCGCGAAGTGACGCCGCTAATTTTAGCGGAAAAATCATTAGAGCGAGCAAAACGAATATATTCTGCTTTAAGCGCTACGATTAGTACTGTCATGCGCGCTGTAGACGAGAGAACCCTATTTGATGGCGTGTGTGAGGCGCTTGTCGATCACGGGCGATTGGATTCCGTGTCTATTATGCTAGAAAATGAAAACCAAGAAACGCTAAATACCGTTGCGGCTTCTGGAGGCTTTCGCGACGAAGTTCTAAGTATGAGCGTATCAACTTCTATCAATCAACCGGGTGGGTTAGGGCTGAACGCATTAGCATATAGATCAAAGAAAAATTGTGTGAGCAATGACTTTTTGCATGATTCACGAGCGAAAGTGTGGAAGGAGCATGCTGAAAAACTGGACCTTCGATCAGGAGCAGCCATACCACTCATAAAAAATGCGAAGTGCATTGGGACGCTTTTTTTAAGTGCCCACGAACGTCGAGTGTTTGATAAAGAAGTGGTATCTCTACTAGAAAATGTTGCTGAAAACTTAGTCTATGGTATTGAAACACTTGCTCAACGTAGAGAAAAAACCAAAGTGGAAGCACGTGTACAACATCTAGCGACTCACGATGAATTAACGGGCTTGCCCAACAGAGGCTTATTTAGTGAGCTGCTAGAACAAGCTATTGCCAGTGCTAAACGAAAAAAATTGGCTTTCGCTGTCATGTTTATTGACCTTGATGGTTTTAAGCGTATCAATGATTTCCTTGGCCACGCTGCGGGGGATAAGCTACTACAAATAGTGTCGGCGCGAATGAAGTCGACCCTTCGCGAAAGTGATGTGGTTGCGAGATTGGGTGGAGATGAGTTTGTGATTTTGCTCAACGATGCTTACGACACTCAAGCTATTGATATCGTAGCAAACAAGATTCTAGAGGTTTCGCGTCAACCAGTAGAGGTTCTCGGTCAGGAGTGTCAGGTCAGTGCGAGTATGGGTATTGCTCGATATCCGCTGAATGGAAAAAATAAAATCGACCTTATGAAAAACGCCGATGCGGCGATGTACCTGTCTAAGGCCAAAGGGAAAAATACGTTTGAGTATTTTATATCGTCAGATCAACGTTTCTGATAGTGACTGATTAATTTGCAAACAAGCCCTAATGATCAAATCTAATCTGCCTTACCGTGTAGTCGCCAAAGGCGCGCGTTCACCATGTAGTCGTTGTGAACATTGTAGGGGTGCAGTAGCATCCGCGACGCTTATCTCCATATGAAATATAAGGGCAAATCATGGGCAGTAGTATCAAAAGGGCAGCATTCACGCTGCTATTTACATCAATAGGAACACATGCGGCAACACCGGCTGACATTGAAGAACGGTTAGACCAGCTTGCCAAGCAAAATGAGTCGTTAAAAGAACGGGTAGCACAACTGGAAGAAGCTGGACCGTCACCAGCGGATAAAAAGCCTGCTAAAAGCGAACAAGGTATCGTCCACACTAATCATAGCTATAGCTACGACATTCTAGACCCCACAACAAACATAACGCGAAGACAAGAATTGATTCTTAGTCAGAAGAAAGAGAGCGGCATCGGTTCCAATGCGCTATATCTTTCAGGTGCTGTAACGCCTATTGCGGATTACCAAAAAAGTAATACGGAGAGTAAATTTGGATACTTAATGCGTCATCCCACAGAAAACAACCAACGGACTAAAACAGTATCTGAGGCTGTCATTCACTCCGCACAGATCGCTTTAACAGCAACGGTTGGTGATTGGGTTACAACTTACGTTGAAATACTCTACGATCCTCAGCAAAGTTTTGGCTCTGGTACCTTGACTGACTTAAACCGCAACCAAGTGCAAGTGCGCCGCGGCTATGTGCTGTTGGGTGACCTTGAGGCGACGCCTGTCTATGCATCATTAGGTAAAATGGATGTGCCATTTGGCTTAATGGATACCGTAAATCCATTTACTGCATCAACAGTTTGGCACGCGTTCGGCGGCCTAGCATACGGCCTAAATACGGGTATAAAAACAGATAGCTTCTCGTTGCGGTTAATGGGTATACAAGGTGGAGCACAATTTCGTGCTGCCAACGTACCTGTCGACAACAGCAATGTGCCTAGCAAACTAAATAACTACGCAGCAGATATCAGCTATACGTTTCCATTGGGAGAATCTAGCCACTGGTTAATAGGTAGCTCGTACATCAAAGGCAGCCCCTATTGCCAAGGGTTTCCTGTCGTTCACTTTGAAGCCTGTGAAGAAGAGAATGGCGCTTATGATATTTACACTCAGCTACATATTGGAAATTGGGAAGTACAAGGGGAATACGCTAAAACACAAGACGAATGGCCGGGTACCTTTAACCCAACTATCCCAGAGTTCGATGCCTCGAAAGTCACCAGTTGGGACTTAGGCACACGTTATACGACAGCATTAGGTGGTAAAAAATCGCAATTCTCGCTGGAATTTAGTCGTTTTGTCGCAGGTCCAGATGGCGCGGAATGGGAAAAGCAAGATCAGTGGGTGTTGGGGTTTGCAAGTTTCGTTACGCCCAGCGCAAAACTTTTTGTCGAAGCAATTCGAACCGAAGGGTATGCGCCCCTGAACTTTATAAGTGGTGGAAACCTAGGACCTGGTGCAACACATAGTGTGGCCGATGCGCACTCGAACATACTAATGATAGGCGCTAATGTAGCGTACTAGCACCGAGGCAAGGTTAACTTCGTGGCGGCTATCGGTCGCCTAGCAGTCGCTGAGGGCCGCTTGAGTGGCTCTCAAGCGCTAAAGAATCAAGTGGCATTGGTTTGCCAATAAAATAGCCTTGTCCATGCGACACTCCCAATTCTGTCAAAAGATCCAGTGTTTCCTTATCTTCCACAAACTCCGCAACAGTTTTCATTCCAAACGCGGTGATCATCGCTGCCATACTGCGTACAAACACTTGATCATCAGGGTTCTTTAGCAAACTTCGAATGTAGGATCCATCGAGTTTTACGTAATCGAGCGGCATTAATTTTAAGTATGTGAATGACGAAAAGCCTACACCAAAATCATCGAGTGAGATCTTAATGCCAAAATTAGAAATGTGTTTTAGATTGGTTAGTACCTGACCAAAATTTTCAATATACGCAGTTTCTGTTAACTCTATAACTACTTGATCTGGTGAGACACAATTCTGCTCCACTTGGTCGCACAGCTGCGTAGGAAAGTCAGGGTGCTGCAAGGTTGGCGCTGAAATATTGATAGCAAAGCGAGTATATAATTGATTGGAGTTTAAGTTACTCAGTATTTTTAGCGCGTTTTCCAAAACCCAGTTGTCTATTTGCCTTATCTCACCACTTTTTTCAGCAAGCGGAATAAACATACCGGGAGAAATGTTTTCGCCGAACTCGTCTGTCATGCGAATAAGCACTTCATGGTGAGAAATAGATTCAGAATCTATTTCCAATATGGGTTGAAAGACTAGAGAGAAAGAATGATTACGTAGTGCATTTTTAATCGAAAGAATAACTTTATTTTCATTTCTAATTTGAGCAACTTGTGCATCGTTTATGTCGAAAATATGCCATTGAGAGCGGCCCTTCTTCTTGGCGTGATACATCGCCATGTCGGCGTGTACGATCAGTGTCTGCGCGTCTTCGCCATGTTCTGGAAATATTGAAGCTCCAACACTGGCGGAAAATTTCACTGTTCTGCCATCATTGGTTTGGATACTGCCTTTTAGTTCTTGGCAAAGCTTTTGAAGGAAGCTTTTCAACTGCTCCTTCGTCATTTCGTTAAGAAGCAAGGTAAACTCATCCCCTGCATATCGGCAGACTACGTCGGAAGATCGGGTAAACTTTCGAAGTTTGTTAGCAATGTTGATAAGCACCTGGTCACCGAAATTGTGACCATAGATATCATTGATCTGCTTAAAGCGATTCACGTCGATAAACACTAAAACGCCCGGTGTGTTTGACGCAAGCATGTCTGTGAATACATTAGTAAACCAACGTCTATTTCCAATATTCGTCAAACTATCGTGATGAGCCATCCAGCGTAAATCATTTTCAGCATTCTTTTGTAGCGTGTGATCCATGCCGATGGACAATATGACGGTATCGCCGTTTTCGCTCTCGACTAATGCGTGAGTCCAGTTGATAACCAGCGGTTTTCCATCGCTACTAAGAAACTGTGTTTCTTGTTGGAATAAATCGATCTCCCTGTTTTTTAATTTGAGAGCTTCCTGGCGGAATGATATTTCTTCACCTTCAATGGAAAACAGTGAATCAAAGTTGTCAGGCGACTTTCCGTATACCGCTTCAAATCGCGCATTACTAGTGTGGATTGTTCCGTCAAAACCTTGTGTAATGATAAAAATCTGAGAGCTATCAAAAAGCCGTTTAAGGAAAGAGCGGGATCGCGTAAGCTCATCAATTTTCCCGTTAAGTGATTCGTTTTTTAAGTCTATTTGATGATGAAGCTCTTTTAGCTCTTCTGTGACGTAAATAGTGCTTTTTTCAAGGGTCGTTAATTCATCAGATATGTAAGAAGGTTTAGTCTTAACTTTTTGCAATACGGCAGAAAATTCCTGGGATGGTAGTAATCGCAAAGACTCTGCAATTATACGAATTTTCCTAAGTGGTCCATTAAGCAATAGAAGCAGCAACACCTCGGCGGCGATTAACCCAAAAAAGCCTGTGATAACCCCCCGCTCTATATTCGACACCATCAAATTATAATTCGCTGTGGTGTCTGATAGGAAGATTAGCATCGGGTGTATACCGCGAAAGCTCACCCTATCAAGCGGTAAAAGTTTGATGAGGTATTTTTGATCATCGGTATAAGTAAACAGTGTATTTAAGCGGTTCTCGTTAAGTCGGTTAAATTTGGAATATTGCATCAGTACAGGAAAGAGATTGCGGAAATCGCTTATAGCCCATATGTCTGCTTGCCATTCCGTTAAGTGACGTGAGGCATTGGTAGATTGTTGACCGGGTTCACTGCTTAAAAGAATGGCAAGGCCCGTACTAGAAAAGCTATAAAATACTCGCAGTAGATCAGCCATATTCTGAGCGATAACCACGAAGCCAGATTCGCCCGCTGAGTTAATAAAAGGCTCTATAACGACGAGAATGCAACTTGTTTGGCAGTAGACAAAGCTCTGTGGAGAGCCCGTTGATGTGCTTGTGTCTATTGCTTTGGTGATTTCAACAGAAAACTGGGTATCACCACTAACCTTAGGACTGCCTACCGAGGCTAGTTTACGATTTTGATTGTTGTAAATGGCTAGGTAATCTAATCCCAAGTTAATGCTGTAGGACAGCCATGCTTCGTCGAGAGAATTTTGTAGGTGGCCGGGGTGAGCCGATGAGTCTAAAGAGGAGGAAACGGTTTGATTGGTCGAAATGAGCTGTGAAAATTGCGACAGCTTTAAATAGGCGTCGTTAATAAGCTCTAAAAGTAGCGTGTGTTGGTTGATATAGGACTTATCAAGCTCACTATTAAAACTATCTAGCTGCTTGTTAACTGTTTGCCATGTGAGGACAACAGTTATCGAAACTAACGCAAGACTTAGAAAAACGACGGCTTTCCATCTAAGACTGATAAACATTGTAATAGGCGTCGTTATCTAAAAGTGATAGGACATCTGCAAGATGAATAGTTGCCATCTTTTTTCCAGAGAGGAGTAATCGATGTCATCGGTTCCGGCAATAAACGCCGCGCCCTCGTTATTACTGAATTCGCCTGTAATTGACCAATCAGGAGTTAAATAATACCTTGCACCTAGCGTAAACGCTTTTGCGTACTGGGTTAGCGCGTTGCCGCCTGTGCGCTGAGCAAAACCTATACCGTCTTTGTCGTCTACGTTATTGAATAATTCTTCATAGCGCCCATAAAGGCTCCAGCGCTGGGAGGCGAACCATTCAGATTGCAAGTAGTATCCCCTCAACTTTGCCTGACGATCATTTTCGGGAATATGTAACACCTCAATATCGGTAGTGTTAATGTCTATGTTTAGTAGCTCGCCCGTAAATAGCCACTGATTCCAGCTATATTGCGCCGAAAACAAATTCATTTCGGCGTCGATATTAAAGCCCGTGACATAGTTGGTGAATTGTGTTGGGTCGCCAAGTAATACCATAAAGCCTGCGAATTGCTCGAGAGGCGTAAAAGTTGCGGCGTCTTGTAGCGCCATTTCTGCGTTGTACCAGGTAAATCCTAGAGTAAGATCTCTGACGGCGGTTGGTACGAATTCAATTTTGAAGCCCTCGACATCAACATCTTTGAATTCCCCAACAATATCTTTCTGGAACACTTGATATTCAACCGTGGTAGTTTCGATAGTGGTTGAACCTAGCGATAGATCAATATTCAAGTCACCTAGGTTTGAGGTATTACTTAAATATACTGTGCCACCATCAATCCTTTGCAATGCCTCACGGAAGCTTTCGAAATACACTGAGCGAGGTACAAACACGCCGGGTCTAGCGTGAGGTACATCTCGTGTGGCGTTGTACAGCCCGTAAGGGTTTTTAACGCGGCCGAGCCGAACGCCACTAGAAAGGTGTTCGCTTAGCCAAAAGTTATAGTCGACGAGCAAGAAATCGATTTCCGGGCTTGAGCTATTAAAGCTCCCCGCTTTTCTTGAAAGTGCCTGGCCAGCGAGGCGAATTTCTTTTGTTAAATTCCAATTTGCTGTAAGCCCTATTTCACGTAAATTGAAATTATTGTCAGGCTCGTCATCGTAGAAGGGGTTATCGTTAGAAATAATAGCCGCTTGGCTAACGAAACCATTGAAGGTGGGTTTATCGGACCACGCCCCGGTACTAAGCGCTAAACCAATGAACAATGTCGACAATTGCAGTGATCTATTCATTGGGCGACCTCATACATGCGTTGGTCGACTGCTCCCAAGAATTTGCTATCAATATAGCCAATCGAGCCGGGTGTACTTCTAACTTTTTCAATCATTTCTTCTGGAGAGCTGACTTCTTCCGGTGTAGACCCGGTGCCACTGAATACCAGCCTATGCCATAACCTATCAAGCTGATAGGGTTGCATTAGGAGTAGGCCCTTCACAAATTCTTTATGCGTACCGCTGTCTTTTGGAAGTGTGAATACCTTGATGCTGGAGCGGTCAGACCACACGCGTTTTTGCATCGCATAAATGCGAACCAGCGATGTGGTTGAAAAGTCTTCTGATGCTAGCTGAGGGTGATGAATCACAACAGGCGACGCACAGGCAGGGGCGAGCGGCGAAAGCCAGGCCATTGCACAGGCAAAGAAAAGGCTAAAAAGCTTTTTATTGCGTCTTTCCATATCGTTTCGGGCACTTAGCAAAAGGGGCAGACTACCGTTGTAATCTAGCCTACTGTACTTAGTGTAGGTGAGAGCGCCATAAAAACTAGGAAAGAGATTGAAAAAATATACATAGCCTGGGTGGGCTTTGATACCGATCAATTTATAACAATGCTAGCAGGGTGGACGGGGTAAAGGGAGGCTGAAGGACCTAGGTTCATGTTATGCGCTGAGTTCATCGTCGCACAATTAATAGTCTTTGTGACACGATTTAAAAATAGCCGCCGATCATCCCTGTTTGCCAGTGATATAGGCCGCGGTTAGTGCGTGCTTTGGTTGCTCGAATAAATGTTGGCTATGGCCAAACTCAATCAGTTTGCCCACTCGTTCAGTCATCCAAAAAAACGCCGCATAGTTCGCTACACGTCGCGCTTGTGCAAGGTTGTGAGTCACAATAACCACTGTATAACTACCCGCTAGACGTTGAATCAAATCTTCTACAACTGCAGATGCTACTGGGTCAAGCGCGCTACAAGGTTCATCCATTAACAATACCTCCGGCTCTAAAACGATCGCACGCGCAATACAAAGTCGCTGTTGTTGACCGCCGGATAGCTGTAGTGCAGAGCTATCGAGCCGATCTTTTACCTCATTCCAAAGGCCTACGTCAGACAATGCTTTTTCGATCTTTTCTGCTCTTGTTTTCGCGTTGCGAATACCATGCTCCTTCAAAGGAAGGTCTAAGTTACGTCGAATCGATAGTGGAAAGGGATTGGGGCGTTGGAAAATCATACCAATACGACGTCGTAGTTGTAGTGTATCGATAGTATCTTTGACTAAGTCGCTTTCATCGAGCTTCATGCTGCCTGTAACGGTCGCGTTGTAGTTGTTGTCAATGAGCTTATTGAGAGTCGAAAGAAACGTTGTCTTCCCACAACCGGAAGGCCCAATCAACGCGGTAATACACCCTTTGTAAATATTTAGAGATACGTCTGACAACACTGGTACTGAATGGTAGGACACGCTTAAGTTTTCAATAGCCAAATGAGGTGTTGGTTCGCAACATTGTGTCCCCTGTTCTAGTTCGCCTAGTGTAAATGTAGGTTGACTGTAGGTTGATTTGGTTAGACTTTGCGTTTCTAATTCAGTCATGGGTTCAGTACTATTGGTGAGTTGATGTTGTGCTACGAATTATTCTGGTGTTGGCGAAAAACCATCGATCGAGCATGGCTTGTACCACAACATTAATAATCAATATCATTAAAATAAGTACCAATGCGGAAGCATAAGCATTCGCGTCACCACCGGTGACATTCATTGATAAATCATAAATATGTACTGCCAGTGCTCGGCCTGAATCTAATAAAGAGTCTGGCGATCGATCGACATAACCACTAGTAAAAATGAGTGCGGCTGTCTCCGCGGTAGCCCTACCCATACTTAAAATTAAACCGGCAAGAATGGCGGGTTTTGTGGTGGGTAGCAAAATATGAAAAATAGTGGTGACTCTCGACATACCAAGCGCAAGCGCACCGTCGCGCCAATGACGATCCACCGCGCGCAAACCCGACTCACAAGTGCGAATAAATACGGGCAGAATCATACAAGCAAGGGTTAAACCGCCTGATAAGATAGAAAAGCCCAGCCCGAGGTACACGGAAAAGAACGCGTTACCAAATAATCCATAAACGATCGATGGGATACCTGCTAGCACATCGAGAGTAGATCCTACGAATCCCGTGAGTGGTTGCTGATATTTTCCAAATGATGAAGTGAGTTCGGCGAGCCAGATCGCGACGCTTAAACCAATAGGCACCGCAGTAATGAGCGCCACTGCGAGGATGAGCATTGTCGAGGTTAAGATCGGAGCAATACCACCGGCGCGTCCAGAGCTTCGTGGTTCTTCAACTAAAAAGTCCCAAGAAAGGTGAGAGAAGCCTTTTATGAAGACATCACCTAATAGCCAAGCGATCACTAAGATCATTAAAAGGCTGACGCAGTAAATCGAATATCTAAATAGATAGTCAGCGAAGTCGAATCGCGTAGTGTTCATTGCGTGCGCCCGTCCAGTGATCTAAATCTTGTGGAAAGCATTGCGAGTGCCCAAACGACTAACGTTAATAATAGGCCGGAGAAAAATAGACTTGCTCGATGATCCTCCATTGCATAGGCCATCTCCAACGCGATATTTGCCGTAAGTGCTCGGACGGGTTCCAATAACCCTGATGGGTTTTGTACGACATTACCGGCAACCATGAGGACTACCATCGTTTCACCCAGAGCACGCGCTATAGCGAGCAACACGCCGCTGATGATACCTGCTTTAGCCGCTGGTAAAGCGATATGCAAAATGACAGATTTTTGGTTGAAGCCGAGTGCTTGAGCACCTTCGAGAAACTGAGGGGGTACAGCACTTAGTGCAGCGGTAGACGTCAGTGTGACGGTGGGTAAAATCATCAGCGACAAAACAAGCACAGCGGTTAGTAGGCTTGTACCGGGTGGTTGAATTGATGCGACTATGGGGACTAATTCGGTTAACCCCCATAAGCCTAAGACCACCGATGGGACACCGGCTAAAATATTCATGAGTAAACGGAAAGTGCTCTTTATGGGGCCTCTTGAATAGAAGGCCAAGAAAATTGCACTCGCAATACCAAATGGCGTTGCGATAAATGTCGCCCCCAATGCAATGGCTAGCGATGCCCAGACCATCGGCATGACGCCAAAACGTTGCTCAAGGGGAAACCAACTATCATCAAAAATAAAGCTTCCAGCGTGGCTACCCCTAAGCACGGGCAGCGATTCATGAAACAAAAACCAAATCACCATGCCTAATAAGCTACAACATATCAGCGAAATCAACCCCAACGCAAAAAAAGCACCGCGATCTAGTCTGTTTATGGATTGATTGATGAGGTAAGCCATAGAATATTTCAATCGGTCTAAACGTTAAGGCGCAACAAAAAATTGCTCTTCGACAAGGTCTTTAACATGAAGCGATTGAGCGAAGCGCAAAAAATCCTGCCCTAATTCACTAGGGTTGGTTGTAGTTACGAAGTTAAGTGGGCGAGACAACGGATAATAGCCTTGCGCGACATTGGCAACGCTCGATTCTACATCGCCCATGGGTAGCAGTTTTATCGGGGTGCCAAAGGTAACTTCAAATTCTGCTGTACCAATCGAAACGTACCCAATAGCGCCTGGGTTAGCGGAAATAGTTTTAATGCCTTGCTGGTTGTCACCGATAATCACATTAGGCTTGATCTGACTATTGGTTAACTCAAAGTGATGTAAAAACAATTCGAGTGTTGAGCGCCCCTCCGCTTTGTTGACAACAGTAATGGCTAAATTGGGGCCGCCAACTTCCTGCCAGTTACGGACTTTGCCTGTATAGATATCAACGATTTCTTGTCCGGTAAGCTTCGCTATTGGGTTGCTGCGATGCAAAATAATACTGATTCCGTCAAGCGCAATAAGATGGGCCGTTAAATCACTTTCGTTGTCTTTAAGCGCTCGAGAAACCATGCCGATATCGGCGAGCCCTGATCTTGCATCATTGATCCCACGCGAAGATCCGCCGGTTTGTACATCAATTCGAACCCCTGGATGTTGTCTTTCATACCTTTTTGCCATCTCCAGTGCTAAGGGTGCCACAGTGCTGGAGCCTGTAATAGTTAAGCGCGAGCCATCTGCTAGCGTATTAGGTGTTTGCAAACCGATGAGTAGTGAAAAACTCGTGACAATCAGGTGTCGAATCCATAATGGAAAATAGGTGTAAGAAATTTTCATAGCAATTAATTGTTTGTCTGATTTAACTTCCAGTTGTAATCAAGAAATTCGATATCCAAGTCTCCGTTTTCTAACGCTTTTGCTTGCTGGGGGCTGAGTTTCAGCGCATCGGCATAGGCCGCCACAAATTCTTCAAGAGAAAAGTAATCAAGCCAGCCTTGTTCAAAATCATCTCGGTACCATTTAAAAATCGAGGACAGCTGAACTTCTCCGCCGGCAATGCGATTACGACTCGTGTCGGCCAAAAAGGCGTGTGTCTGTTCTTCTAGTTGCGCGTCAAGCTGTTGACCGGTGTAGGCCTCTGCGCGCAATGCTGGGCAGCCAATACTCGCACAGTTCACGGCAAAATGAATACGTGGTTCATTATAAGCACCGGAACCGCGAATTAATGAGTGCTCTATGTGATCAAGGCTAACAGTGTCGCCAAATAAAGGAATAAACTCTTTACTCCAAGGAGAGCTTAATAGACCACCTAAGTCGCGGATAGACTCAAGGTCTGGCCAGCGCGTAAGAATTAGTTCAACTGTCCAAGCATTGTAGGTATTGATCAAAAAAGCTAGTTGATCATCTCTACTATACGCGTTGAACTCCTTACGACTAACAGACGAAAGTTTTCTTAAGTATTGCTTTAATTCTGCTCTATGCTTCGCAAATCCAGCGTAGTTCACACCTGTCGATCGGTTATTATCGACAGGTTTTACATGTTGAGCTAACAACGTACTCCAAGGATCGTGACTAATCGATTCAGCCCACACTACTGGTTGAATCATCAAGCTTAGCAGCGTGATGCTGATCAGTTGCAGTTGTTTCATTTGATTTTCCTCGTCTCCAAGAGTGATATTTATTGAGCCAGTTTAAAATTAGTTCTGGCTTATGTTTTTGCTTCCATTGGCCAGCCACATATTTGTTGGCTTCGGCCCAGGTCGGATACGTATGAATCGTGCCGAGAATTTTGTTCAAGCCTAAGCCGTGTTTCATAGCTAAAACAAATTCTGCAAGCAAGTCTCCACCATGTTCTCCGACAATGGTGACACCAAGTATTTTGTCTTTGCCGGGTGGTGTAATGACTTTGACAAAGCCTTTCGCAGCACTGTCGGCAATAGCTCGATCAAGATCATCTAAGCCATAGGTTGTAACCTCGTATGGGATATTTTTTTCTTTCGCTTCTTGCTCGTTCAGGCCAACACGCGCGATCTCGGGTTCAAGAAAGGTTGTCCAAGGAATAACACGATAATCAACTTTGAATTTTTTGAACGTACCAAACAGTGCATTAACTGATGCATACCAGGCTTGATGAGATGCTGTGTGGGTAAATTGATAGGGCCCGGCGACATCGCCACAGGCATAGATGTTGGGATAAAGGGTTTCGAGGTAATCGTTGGTGACAATGGTGCGATTTGTTTCGATACCCAGGCTTTCCAGCCCATAGCCATCGAGTCTCGCAGAGCGGCCTACGGCGCACAGTAAGTAATCGAACGCGATAGCTTTTTCTTTACCTTGATGTTCAACAACAATAAATTTCTCGTTGGTTGTGTTGCCGTGTGTATCGGTTGATGTCGTAACCCCACAGCGCAATGCTTTGTGGCCTGTGAGTAACTCAATACCATCTTTCTCAAGCGACTCTTTCGCAAGCGCTGCTACATCGTCATCTTCACGGATTAAAATGCGCGGTGCCATTTCAATTTGGGTGACTTCTGAACCTAATCGCGCAAAGCTTTGTGCAAGTTCACAACCGATTGGTCCACCACCTAACACGACTAGACGTCGAGGTGGCGCATCTAGCTCACTAAATGTTTCCCACAGCGTGTCGCTCGTAACATATCCGGTGGATTCTATGCCGGGTAGTGGCGGGACAAATGGCCGTGCACCCGTTGCTAACACGATAGAGCGCGCTGTTAGTCGGCTTTTTTGGCCGTTGGCTTTTTCTACTTCAACTGTCCAAGGGTCGATGAGTCGGCCGTAACCCTCAACCACATCAACACCTAAGCCTGTATAGCGCTCGACACTGTCATGGGGCTCAATTGCTTTCACAACATCGTTAATACGTTGCATGACTTTTCGGAAAGAGAATGATGGCTGACTACTATAAAGCCCGTATTGCTCGGCATTGCGCATTTGTTGAGCTACTTTGGCGCTTTTAATGAGTGCTTTACTGGGTACGCAGCCGTAATTAAGGCAGTCTCCACCCATCTTGTTTGATTCGATGAGCGTGACCTTGGCCTTGACTGTTGCTGCGATTAAAGATGCCACCAACCCGCCAGAACCGGCACCAATAACAATCATATTTCGGTCGAAAGACTTGGGCTTTTTGTACTTAGCATATACTCGTTTTTCTTTGATGGTGTTCAATAGTTTTTTAGCAATAAGAGGAAACACGCCAAGCAAAACAAAAGAAAATAGTAAAGCAGGCGAAAGAATGCCGCTTAAACTTTCGAGCTTTCCAAGTTGGGTCCCGGCATTAACGTACACTAAAGTACCGGCAAACATGCCGATTTGACTAACCCAGTAGAAAGTCCAGGTACGTATTGGTGTTAAACCCATTAGCAAATTAATCAAGAAGAAGGGAAACACGGGTACCAAGCGCAATGTGAAAAGATAGAAAGCGCCATCTCGTTTGACGCCTTCATTTATGGTTGCCAAGCGTTCACCAAAACGTTGCTGTACGCCTTGTTGTAGTAGGTAACGTGAAACTAGAAAAGCTAATGTGGCGCCCACAGTGCTGGCAAAGGATACAATCGCCGTACCCAACACTAAACCAAACAAGGCGCCCGCCGCTAGAGTCATGACTGCAGCTCCGGGAAGAGAGAGGGCTGCGACAACAACGTATAAAAGAAAAAAGCCACCAGTGACTAATAGCGGCTGTGCAGCACGCCAGGATTGAAATTCTTCTAAACCATCCTTTAAGCCAGCTAAGGTCAATAGCTGTTGTAAATCAAAGTAAAAAAACCCTGCAACGAGTAGCGCAATTACAAGCACTATAGCCGTTTTCTTCATGAGTAAGCTCCGGTTAAATAGATGCCGAGATAGAATGTAAAGCAGGCTGGAAATACATCATACGGCGACTGTGATACCTCTTACGTATGTACGAATAAAAGTTCGCAAAGGTTTCACGCCAGTATTTAGTAAAAATGCTCGATGTAGGGATACTAATGTTTCGATCGATAGTGGGTGAGTTGCCATTCAACAACGAGAGCAAGTGCAAAAATGCTCACTTGAAATAATGTTATAGCCCAAGGTACAACGAATGATGGTGCGCTATACTCAATCCAACCGATTTCCTGCAGGGTATTGGTATTCCAGTAAGAAACGGTGGCAGTTGGTAAAACAAGGACTAACAATCGTCGTTCGAGAAAGGTTGCAATAGGAAGAACCCACAGCCAATACCAAGGGTTCACAACAGGTGAAAGCAGGAGAAGGGCGATTAAAATAATCAAAATTGGCGGTGTGTCGTAATTAAATTTCGCCATCCATTGATGAGAAAATAGAAACAGTGCCAGTGAGACCAAAAGCGTTGCACAAAAGAAACGAGTAATATCAGCGCTCCCAGATTGTGAAATAACTAACTCAAGAACGCGATATAACAATGGATTAAAACGCCAGTCTTGGCCAAAAACAAACAGTGATTCTAATTCAGACTGGCCGACCGACACCAAGGGAGCATACAGCGCTAATAGCGCGACTATAAAGGCAATAACAAGTTTGACACTCCATTGCCAAGTACAACGGAACCGTTTCATAAAACTCAATTGGCCAAGCGATAAATGGTTTTGAGAAGCGGGAATTAGTAGAAAAGGTATCGCTACGATAGCAGATATCTTTGAGCTACAAGCCAGCGCTAACAATGTGCCAGTTAAAAAAGGCCGGCCGGAGCGCCATGCTAACAATGCGAATAACAATAAACCGCCTAGCAAAATATCAGGATGAGCACTCGCTATGGCCTCTTGCAAAATCATCGGATGAATTGCGTAAGCCAGTAGGAATGATTTGCGAGTCTTTTGTTGGGTAAGCACCGCGAGAATCAACACATCCCATATCGCCAAAAGTACTTGTAATGGCGCTAGATCACCGGGTGAGATCCAATAACTTAAGAGAAACAAGTATTGTAGAACAGGTCCATAAATGGTTTTTAAATCTGGATTATTAATACCTGAAAGAATGTCTTGCCAGCGTTGCGAAAGTCCGTCACCGGGAAAGAAGTCGAAAGGGGCCTTGCTATAAGGGCTGCCGGATATATGCGTTTGAAAACCATCCCAGAGATAGCGAAAATAATCATCCTCTAACAGTGGGTATAAGCAAAGACTGAGAACCCGTAAAGCTATAGCGAAAATAAATAGTTGAGCAGTAGAGATTTGTTGAGCAAAGGGGGTATATAAGACAATGCCAACCGCGAACAGGCCAAATAGGGCATTGAGAGTGATCCCCAAAAACTGTATTGAGTGGGATGCATTTAGCCAACCGCCGAAAAGAAGAGCGGCAAGACTGGAGCCGGTAACGATAAAGAAAACAAAAAAAGCCACTACCCTAGGTTGTGTAGTGGCTGCAAAATAAGACACTAGGGGACTCCGACCAAGTCTAAACTTTCTCTGACATTCAGGAAGTCTCGTTGGTGAGAAACACTAAGTAGGTGTGTTATCTCCGCGATAGAGTGATGCAGTAATATCGAGCCAAATTCCCGAGAGCCTTTACGAGCGCATCTGAAGTGCATTTTTGCGGCGTTAAGCTCCTTGCTGAGGAACAGGGCATTAACTAAGCCGCTTGTTTTACATAAAGGCATTTCAGCTACGCGAAGAAAGCTTCGAGTTGATCGGAGACCCCTTAGGCTCGTGTCTTATGGGACTAAAAAGCCAACGTATAGCTAAGTGTTATCGCATCATCGTTTACCGTGTTACGGCCATCAACAAGGTTGTTATACAACAATGCAAAACCGTGATTTCCAAAGCCGTAACCAACAGAGGCTTTTACAAGGGACCGTTCTTCAGCCACTTCCTGGAAACGGTCGGGAGAAAAACCAGGGCCAGCAATGTCTAAATTAGAATCAAAGGTTTTATCGGAATAACCCAAGCCTAAGCTCCAACCAGGTGCCGGATAAAATAGAGTCGAAATTGCATAGTAAGTGGCTGTCGGAACGTCGTTGTCGCGTTCTTGTACTCCTAACTCTGCAGAGACAGAAAACCAATTAGTAAAGGATTTGCCTAACAAGATAGAAAACTCAGCACCGTTAGCATCTTTACCAACCGCCGCTAAACGCGCGCCATCGTAATCACCATTAATAATGGCACCAAGGCGAAGAGTTGTTGTCGGGAATCCTGGGTTGAAATACTCATCGGTAACACGCCAACTTAAACCAATGGTTGTATCGGTTAAGCCAGAATCCTCGTCTGCATTACCAACCTCGACGTCTCCATAACCGATAGTGGCATCTAAGGCGAGGAAATCATTGATCCCATAGGAAAACGATAGCGTCGTTGATGCGCGTTCGAATTCCGATGCGCCACTGCCAGTAATAAGCTCCACGTCCAACTCTTGATCGCCAATGTAGGCAGAGTCACCGGATTGTAATGAATAGTTGATGCTTGAAGAAAACTGTCCTGGTATGGGCAACCAAGGTGATGTGCCTTCTGCGGTGACGAAGCTTGAGCTGCTAATTAACACGCCAGCTAAAACAATGTGTAAACTTTTCATGATAAATTCCTTTCCTTCCTAAATTACAGTTTAAAGCGGCGTTTTAAAAAAGTAGCTAATGCCTGCGCATCGCTATCACTTAAGCTGACCTTTGGCTCACCATTTAAAATCGCTTTAGCGGAGTCTTTTGTTAATTTTTTTCCACTCAACGGGCAGCTTTTACAGGAAAATTGTGTGGCGTAAACTCGCTTGCCAATTTGGTATGCAACAGCATCACCTGTACGAGCACCAGCAGAAGTATCGGCACCTGACGCGAATGACATAGAGCTGACCGCGAGCAAAGCGACGGTCGCAGTAGTTATGAGCAGAGATTTCATAGTGTTTTCCTTTCCTCAATAGGATGTTGAAATGAAGTGTGAAATAAATTAAATCCGCGCTTATGAGTGATAGGCGGCGGGCACCATGGCAACTTTTTTGAAGCAGGGTATTTTTGATGCATATGAGTAATCATGCCTAAGATGCCGAAGCCTGCTTTAACAACACCAGTCAAAGAGCCGCTAATTTTTGACTCGCCACATACTCTTGCCTGCCATCTAACGGGTAGCTCAACAACACGTTGTTTTAACAGGGCGGCCTTAATTTGCATTTCGACCGTCCAGCCAAACCCGCGGTCTTCCATTTGCATAGCGTCAAAAGCTTCACGCCTGATCGCTCGGTGTGGCCCTAAATCTTCAGTTTTTATACGCCAAAGTAGACGCAGCAACTGACAAACCAGCCAATTTCCGAATTTTTGGGAAATTGACATAGATCCTCGCTCGGGATTTTTTCGAATCCCTACGACTAAATCTGACCCTGCTGCTACGGCGTTTATTAAACGAATTGAGTCTTCTGAATTGGCGGCGCCATCGGCATCGACAAAAACTAATATATCCCCAATCGACGCTTCGCAAGCTGACCAGCATGCAGCGCCATAACCTCGGCGAGGTTCGTGAATAACTTTGGCGCCTGCACTTATTGCTGTGTGTGCAGTGTTGTCGGTCGAGTTGTTATCAGCGACGATAATCTCGAAGCGGCTATCGAAACCCGCCTCAAGTAGTTTTTGATGTAAATCTTTTACCACCAATCCAATAGATTCTTCTTCATTGAGTGCAGGTATTACGACACTAATAAAATGAGGTAGAAGCACATTGCGGGAATGCTGACGATTTCTCATTTGGTTTGGCATGTATTTCCCCAACAGAGGTGGCATGAGGCTAGTTGGCGCACATGGTGATTCCGCTTGTCAGTACATTCCTCCTAAAATAAGCACAAATTAGCCACATCGGGATAAATAAAAATATTTTTGTTAAATTCATCGACTTCCAAAAAAAATTTGTAACTAAGGAGAAAATGAGAGCGTAGTGAGGAGTGTAAATTCGAGTTCTAACATTAAATGACGCAGAGTATTTCTGTTTGATATGAGTGTATCTAATCGAACGCTATCCGCGTATTGCTAACGATTAGCGAGAAAGACACCGCGAGCGTTGAAACATAGGGATTTAACGTATGCAGACAAGTGATCACGACCTTAGACTGACAAGTATGACAATGCCAGATCAGCAAAATATAAAACGTTTGGTTGAAAAAATACTTGTCAACCAATCTGTTCAAGCGGGAATAGCGGCTTCGTTGGACAGTGACGAAGGTGGTTCCTGCGAGTCAAATGTAACTCCTGTAAATATCCAAGTAATAAATATTGAGATTCACGATACAGATTTGAATGATGCGCTGGGTAAAGTGACCCTCACTCGCAACATTCCTGTGGTGATACTTCCTGCATCATACGGGACGACTTTGAGGTCTGATATCGGATTGAATGCGGGTCAAAAGGGTAATGAAAAGCAAGCCTCTGTAAACGATGAGCAGGAGCACGCCATCAGTGTTGGTGGCCTAAAAATTAATAGGCAGCAGCGCAAAGTTTGGTATAAAAATATAGAGTGTGAATTAACGCCGAAAGAATTTGAACTGCTATGGATATTTATGCGATATCCCAAGCGGGTATTTTCGCGAAGAGAATTAGTCTCGGAAATTTGGGGAGTGGATTTCGATGGCTACGAGCATACCGTCAGCAATCACATGAATCGACTTCGAAAAAAACTCAGCCAGGTTAGTGATGGTGTACTTTCTATCGATACCGTTTGGGGTGTCGGGTATCGTTTCGATGCTGGTGGATAGCTTGAAACATAGAAACGCCGTCCAAACTCAATGAACGGCGCGTTGAGAAAACTTTAATGTTATTGAAAATAACTAAAACTGAACAGCTAAGCTAGCGCCAATAAAGTTCACGTCTTCTTCAATGATTGTATACTCAAACTCAATAAGTGCGTGATTGCCTGGACGGAAACCTAAGCCAAAACCGGCCGAGAGCCCTTCATCAGAGACATTGATGGACCCTGGGTAAAATGACGAGGGAACTTCGATATCTTCGTAGAGTATGCCAGCCTTTGCCATAAAGTAGACAGTTGATGGACCGCGATATACGCCATACAACGCATAAGACTCAAAATCTCCGTTTCTTCCGGCTGAATTAACATCTAAATCGCTGCTTAATGTTTCAAGTTGAATGGCAAAACCGCCGTCAAACTCATAGCCTGCCATAATCCCTAGAGGAGTTTCTGCGTCAAAGCTGCTTGCATCGATATCCAAATTGCCAGTCTTCGCACCCAAGTAAAAACCGCCTTCCGCAAAAGTTAGTTGACTAGACAGCAATAGTGCACCAATTGATAGGCTCGTTAACGCTAACTTCTTTATCATGTTACATCCCTTAATTTAATGGTAGTAAAAGTGTAATAATTACACCATCCAGCAGTATATATTTTCTGCAACACAATTTACACGCTACGGAAGTGAGTGGCGATGGGGGGGGTGAACCAATGAGCGAAAAGGTTGCCGAATGAGCATAGGCACATACAAATCGGTTGGAGATAGCGATGAAAAAAGGATGGCGAACGGTAAGTGAAACAAGTAAGTACACTAAGTCCAAGGGTGCTGCTTACAGCGTGGCAGCGGCTTTGCTTACAGCCAGCATATCGGTTAGTTCGGGGGAAATAGTTAGTTCGACTGACGATCAAAAAGATATTGCAGTCACAATCTATAACGATAATTTAGCGATGGTGCGCGAACAACGAGACATTAAGTTACCCAAGGGTGAAGTAGAGCTCGCTTTACGTGAAGTCAGTGCCCTGATCATTCCAGAAACAGCGATTCTACGAAGTAAAACAGAACCCGGAAGCTTGAATGTGCTTGAGCAAAATTTTGATTTTGATTTGCTCACACCGCAATCATTGCTAACGAAGTATATCGGAAGAGACATACAAGTCATCCTGCAAGACCCCACGAATCAGAACAATAAAGTTGAAACAGCGACTGTGTTAGCCACTAACAATGGCACGGTGTTAAAGATAGGCGATCGCATCGAAACAAATTATCCTGGCAGGATGGTCTTTCCTGATGTGCCGGGAAATCTGCGAGACAAGCCTACATTAATTGTGACTCTAAACAATGAGCGTGCAAAAACACATACCACTGAACTAAATTACCTCACTAGTGGTTTAGGTTGGCGTGCAGACTATGTTGCAGAATTGAATGAAGACGATAGTCAACTTGATCTCTCCGGCTGGGTGACGTTAACCAATTCAAGCGGAACAAGCTACAACAATGCACTGCTACAATTAGTTGCAGGTGATGTTGGTCGGGTGCCATCGATGGATGCACCCATGCGACTGGAAGCGCTATCCACTGTCAGTGCTAAGCCACGTAGTGCTATGCGGGAAGAGGAATTTTTCGACTATCACTTATATACGCTCAACCGCCGTACAACCTTGCGTAACAATCAAACCAAACAAGTTTCTTTACTGAACGCGGAAAGTGTGCCGGTTAAAAAGGAATATTACCTCAACGCCAACACACAGAATTGGTTTTATCGTCAATACCAAGGTGATAGTCACCAACTCAAAGTTGACGTGTATGTGCAATTCGAGAATGAAAAAGAAAACGGTTTAGGAATGCCTCTGCCAAAAGGTACGGTGAGAGCCTACAAGAACGATAGCCAGGGGCGTCCGCAATTTGTAGGTGAAGACCGTATCGATCATACGCCTGATAAAGAAGCGGTAAGGTTAAAACTGGGTAACGCATTTGATGTGACAGCGGAGCGTTACCAAACAGAGTATCAACGATTGGCAAATAATATCTATCAAAGTGAATACGAGATTATTCTAAAAAATGCCAAGGAAGAGCCTGTTGAAGTGATCGTCAATGAATTTATGCCAGGCGATTGGCGAATGATTTCAGAAAGCGCGCCTCATGTGAAAGAATCATCGACATTGGCGCAATGGACAATCCAAGTGCCTCCTAAAAATCAAACGGTGTTAAATTACAGAGTGGAAGTAAGAAATTAGTCACTGTGAGACGATTACGTTATGCCGTTTCACGCCTAAGCTCGTGTGAATGGTCTCATTGTTTACAGCTGCGGATTAGTTTTTGGTCTTGAGGCGATTGTTTTGATCACGGCTTTCTAAGATTAATGCGTCGTGATCGATTGTTTGAATAGTTTTTGCCATCCGGTCGTACAGCACCACATTGACCGTAGCCGCTAGATTCATGCAGCCAATAGTCGGAACGTAGACTACCGCATCCGCAATATCGATAGTTGATTGTTCTATAGAACCGTCCTCTGGACCAAATACATAAATCGCATCTTGTGGGTGCTCGAAACTTGTGAGGGGAGACGCCCCCTCAACTAATTCGATGCACACTAGTTTTCTGTCACGATTTTTTAGCTTCTGAAAATCTTCTTCAGCGATAAGAGGGACCTTGCTCTGAATATCCTTGGTGTCTTGCGTATAATTGTTGGCACGTTCAAACCGCGTCCCGCTGTAGTAGATTGCTTCCGCTCCATAGCAGCCCGCCGCGCGCATGACCGCACCCACATTGGACGGGCTTTTCGGGTTGGATAAACATAAAATAGCAGTACCTTTATTGATCATCGTTACCTTTCCCAGCAAAAGGTACGCGCTCGGCGATATCCGTCGCGACTTTTTTACCGACTTTGGTTACCTTTTTAACAATATTGTGGATATCGCGAGACGGCGCTATTTTGCCGCTGGCATCGCCTTGGCAAGGAGAGCCGTGGAAATAGATTCTAAACGATCGAGCTATTTTCTCTTCGTTCCCTTGGTACTCGCCGCTTAATATCCCCTGTTCAACCTCATCACGAAATTGGCTATCGCATTCGCAATCTAAGTAGCCTTTCTCTTCATAGCACATGTCGTGGCGTTTGCAGGCGGTATCGAGGCCGTCGATGGGCTCTTCGGCCTCCTGCATATTTACTGGGTGATTCGCGCCGCACCAATTGCCGTAGGTGGGTAGCAGGCTAGTCAGTTTTTCCAGTTGGTTGTTTTTCGTTTCGATTGCAGCAGGTTTGTCTGTGTTAACAGCGCTTTCATTAGCCGCCTCTTGTGGTGCTGTGACGGGGGAATCATCTGGCGTCGCGACCTCATTACTAGGGGCTGGATTTGAGTTAACGCCGAGTGATGCGGACAATAAGCCAAATAGAAAAAGACTAAGGCCGACAGAAGAGGGTTTTGAAAGTAAAAGCATACTGATGTTTGTCCGTAAACAGATTGATAAGGGTTAGTCTGCGTGTGACTAGACTGAACTACGGCCACAACGCATTGATCAAATAGTAAGATCTTATTGGTTGTGGCCGTATCGAATGTTCTAGCCGAGAGGCGATAGGAATTTCGACTTGTAGAAAAGCTGCTTATTTCGCGGCAGGTGCACCGAAGTTATTGATTCCTTCATCACCGGCTAAAAAGCCATTTTCAATCAGCGCCCAAAAAGCGCCAATGATAGGCACAAAAGCAATGCATACCCACCAACCGGATTTATTTCGGTCATGCCAGCGCTTGACCTGAATAGCTAATGAAATCCAAATCATTGGAACCATCAGGATGAATGTCAACGCGCCGAAAATCGCCGGGTCTGGTAGTAAAAGCCCAACAGCGAACATCAATGTATAGGTCACAACAATGGTTGCTAGATAAACAGCCCAAAATTTTCCTCGCCCAATTCGCCCCTGAAACGAAAACAAAATATCTTTGATGGTCATTGGCACAGTAGCTTGCCCGTCACTCTGTAGCTCTGAATCTGGGCTTTTATAAATATTTTCACTCATGATCAAATCCTCTTTGTTTTATTTATTGTTCATGCATCTAGCAAGGTGTCGTAGATGCTAGCAAAAGGAGAGTACAACAAAGTTAATCTCGGTAGAACCTTGAAAGATAACCGGGCGCTTTTAAGCCTCAACTAGCCCATCCTTTGGCTCGCTCCAATACCTGATTAAAGAGGGGCCATTGCAAGAGGGCGTGCTGATAACGACCCGCAGCGCCCGAAAGTGTGATGCCGTAGGCGTTTAGGCGATAAGCCAACACCGCATAAAACGCGTCTACCACGCTAGGCGTTGAAAAATAGAATGTGCTGCCTGCTTGACTCCAAATAGCGTCGAGCCTACGCAATTCTTTTTGCACAGCAGGTGCGTCGGAGATATCGACAGGTCGAGAGACAACCCAATTAAATGGCATTAGGGTGCGAATTTGGGCAAATCCTGAGTGCAATTCACACACTAAGCTGCGGGCGAGTCCTCGTTCATTGAGGTCATGAAGCCAGAGTAATCCAGCGGACAATTCATTGGCATATTCTGCGATTGCGAGTGAATCATGGATACGCGTATCCCCGTCGATCAATACTGGCACCAGCATTGAGTCCGATACACCGGAGAGGGCCTTCTCATAACCGGGTTGGCCCAACGGAATAATGCGTTCCGTGACGTTGATCTCTGCTAGCGCTAAACACATGAGAGCGCGAATCGACCAGGTCGAACAATCTCCGACAACTAATTCCATCATTCAGTCCTAAGGTTTGAGCAGCCCAAATTATCAAATAAATCGGATCATAGCGCGATGATGGATAACTAGAAAGGCAGTGACCTAAACCGACAACGTCATGGTATAAGCGTCTGAGCCGTAGCATTCATCAATAACCTGTTCTGAAACAATTTGAAACTTATGTCGTTGCCAATAGGTGTGCGCTCCTTCTACAGCGACTAAGTTAATTGAAGATATGTTGTATGCTTTCGCGACGCTCAATAATCGAGAAAATAAGGAGGAGCCAATACCGTTACCGGCATGCTCCCGAGATACGACAAGATCATGTAAAAAAAGCGGGCTACATTGCAGGTCAGCCACGCCTAAGTCGTCGACCCTTAAGCGTTGATGTAATTTGGGTGGGGTCTTATTGTTCCAAGGGTGGGCTAATAGATAGGCAACAACGGTATTGGATATGGCATAAACAAAACAAAATTCGGGTGCAACCAGCCACTTGCTGCGCAATGTATCGATTGATTCTGGCGCTAATTGACTGTAACTGTCTAGCTCTAGTTGATGTATCGCAGCCCAATCGTTTGAAACAATTGATCGAACACACATAAGCACTGTCTCATTTTTGAATCGCTAGGGGTTATTGCTATTCCAGGTTTCGCGATGCAATCTAAATCGATAAAACGTGGTATGTGTAATAACGAGCTCGCCGTCTCTTTCGAAGCCTAGGCGACGCAATCCATGGATGCGTGTGCGAGAGGGTGGTATAAGCACAGTAATAGAGGGTAAATCTAATTCTGTAAATGCCTGGTTAACCACGGCTGTGAAGATGGACTTTCCGGCACCCCAAAAGCGTGGATGTAACACCAAAGCAAAATCAGCATCACCATGTTCCGGCTGAAGGCCTCCCCAACCTGCAAACTCGTTATCTATATAAAAGCCCCACGGCCCATAACCGTGATCACGCCAAAGCGTATTTTTGGCCGCGACGAAGGTATTGCAATCGTCTTCATCGAAATTGTCGAAGGTAAGGGGCATTTGACGACGCACAGCGGGGTTGTTCATCAGCGCAATAAGTGCAGATGGCTCAACCTCGTCTAAGCGTTTGAAGCGTAAATTCATATCCCTTGAGTCTTTGCTGTAGAGAAAGTCCCTCTACGTTAGGCCGCACCTGTTGGTTACGTCGAGAGCGTAAAGCATGCGTGATAGCAGATTAACCCGTTATCACTGAACGTCGGTACAGAATGTTAATCGGCGTGATGCAGGGTAAATTCCAAGCGAGTTTCACATGACAGTGAATTACTTATTAAACACGCCCGGTGAGATTTTTCTAACACCTTTTCAGCCTTTGCTGTATCTACCGATGAGGGAATGATAAGGGAAACCGTCGTTAAGATATCGGTAAACTGAATACTACGATCGACCTTATCAAGTACGCCATCAGCTTTGCACTCAATCTCTAGCCATTGGAATTGCATTGCGTTCGCTACAGCGCGGAACGACAGAATAAAGCAATTTGCAACCGACGCCATTAGCAGCGTTTCTGGCGACCACTGATCGCCAGGCCCATCAAAGTCAGCGGGTGCTGCAACAGAGATCAACGGCAATGCATCAGATTGGGTGACCAAGTTGTCTTCGGGGTTACCTTTGGACGATGCAGTATAATGATGAGGTAAAGCTTTCATATTAATTCCAAAAAATAGTTGTTGAGAATGTCAGGGGCTAATCAGCATAACCCCAGTAATTAAAACCAGCTACTTTCGGTGTTGCTCGAAGATAGCCGCTATCTAGTTGCTTAATGTCGAAGCCACCTTCTCGTAACAGTTGAGGAATGTCGCGGTTGAGATGGCAGCCTCCAAATAACTTTTTCCATGGCCGATTGATGCGGTTTTGCCACTGATGAATATTGTCATCAGGTGCTTTTCCATGTTCACTAAATAATAATTTGCCACCAGGCTTGAGAACACGACGCATTTGAGTGAGCGCTGCTTGCCAATCCGGGATAGTACACAACGTGTAAGTTAATACCACGGTGTCGACGCTATTCGTATCCAACGGTATTTCTTCACCGGGTAAATCGAGCCAATCAATGTCGAAGGGTACAGCATCAACTGCAGGCTTTGCTTTTTCACGCATACCCAGCGACGGTTCTAACCCCCACAGCTTTTCAACTTTATCGGGATTGTAGTAGCTAAGGTTAATGCCGGAGCCCATGCCGATTTCTAAAATGCGTCCTTCGGCTTTAGGCACAATTTTGCGCCGTTGTTTTAAAATGGGTTTGGTTCAGCAGGCAAGGTTAATAACGTGTGGAAGAACTTTATTCTCATAAAAAGACATGGTTAACGCTCGTTTAACACGGTAACTAAAGGAGTGCTTACCATACTACGTTTGATAGGTTATTGAATATGCCCTATCCAGCGCCCAGCAAAAATAATAGCTACCCAAATGGATAGTGATACTCCCCCGGCGACCGCGGTGAGCTGGAAACCCGTGTTTGACGAAACCGAGTTCAATTGATCTGCTACGCGTTTCATTGGTTTTAACAACGCGTGTAAAAAAACGGTGTTGAGTCCAGCTATTAATATTAACAATAGCTTGTATTGCATTGCCGGATTGCTGGCATACGCCAGAGCATTGGTAATAAACATCAAGCCGCCGGTAACGACTGCTACGACAAACCCCAGCCATACCCAGGGTAGTTGCTGCTTCAGTATGCTATTAACGCTGTAGTGTTTTGCTGCAACACCAAGCAAACGCAAGTCTACCATTAGCAGCATGCCAAGCATGAAGGTGGCTGCAAGCACGTGTATCGACTCAATAAAAGGAAACCACCAGGTAGCGCCAATAGTGAGTGCGATATCTAGATATTCGAGTTGAAGCAGCGACTCTTCCATTGACGGGGTGATATTAATGATCATAGCGATTGGTTACCTAGGAAATAAATACTCTGCATAGGCAATCCAGCGGCCTGCAAAAATGACGAGTAGCCAACATACCAACGCTAGCGCATTGGTTAGCTTAAAAGCCCAGTTTTTAGATAACATTGATTGACGTTTAATGGTATGAAATATCCACCAGGTCATCGTGATCGCTAACGCGATGAACAACAGTTTTAAACCAAATACCGGGTTCTTAAAATAGCGGTAAGGCCGAGCAAAAATAAACAAAATGCCTGAGAAAAATAATACTGGCAAGGCGAACCAAAACCACAAACGCATTCGCTGGTACAGCTCCGCCAACGTCTGTTGGCTAACGGCGATACCGAGTGAGCGCAGGTGAATAAGCACCGCTGATGCCATGACTACAGCAACAGCAAGAATGTGAATGGACTGCAGGATCGGTGGCAATCCAGGAATATTGCGTAACCAATCGATAGCAAGCGATCGCAAGAGTGAGTCTGCGAGTAAATCGCCAAGTGGAAGAAAGATATTTTGCATGAATGCAAAGTAAATGAAAGTTAATAGGAATGAAAGAATAAGTGCGTTAAATAATGTAGCCAAGCGGATTGAACACAGAAAAACGTTGGGAGTTACAGGTACTTCTCTCTAGTTAGTAGGGTGGTGACCTTTTGCTCCGGTGCGTAGCGGCTGCCTGCGACGATTTGTCGCATTCCGTTATACTGCCCTGATCTTTACTATCCCCATTTTTTATCCTGGGGAAAATAATGAACCAACCCGTCTCAATAATTCCATTGTCATTGATAGTTGCCGTACAAACCTTGCCCGCTGTGGCTGTGTCTGACGAGACAATGGACAATATTGTGGTCACATCAACGCGAGAAGAAAAAGACATTCGCGATCTTTCTGAGTCAGTGGGTGTGATAAACAAAATTGAATTGGAGTTTATTGACCCAGGCCATCCTTCTGAAGCACTCAACCGCGTTGCCGGTGTGCATATCAATAATCTGGGTGGTGAGGGCCACATGACCTCCATTCGCCAGCCTATCACTACGGCTGGTGTGTATTTATTCTTAGAAGACGGTATTCCTACTCGCCCTACCGGTTTTTTTAATCACAACGGCTTGTATGAAATTAACATACCGCAAAGTAGCCGGGTCGAAGTCATTAAGGGGCCCGGCTCGGCGCTTTATGGTAGTGATGCTATTGGTGGAGTCATTAATGCGATTACTTCACCTAGCCCCAATGCCCCGATTTTGATGGCCAATGCTGAGGGTGGCTCATTCGGATGGAGGCGCGGTTTGTTATCTGCCGGAACAAATCTGGGAGAGTCTTCCGGTGTTCGGATTGATTACAACACAACCCGTAATGACGGATTTAGAGATGAAGCTGCCTACGACAGGCAGTCGCTTAATGTCAGAGTGGATAGCACGATGGGAGATATCACTAGCGTTAAATTGATTACCTCCTTCTCTGACATTGATCAATCGGGTGTTTCGAGCCTCGAATACAATGACTATAAAAGTGATACCGAAAAAAACCAGTTTCATGGGGACATTGGTTTTCGGGTGGTAGAAGCGGGTAGGGCATCGGTTGAGTTTAATATTGCGCTCAATGAATCGAACCTGATAACGGCGACACCGTTCTATCGTAAGAACGAAATGACCATGATGCCTAGTTGGATGGTGACCTACGACCCGAATATTCGCGATTATACGTTTGAATCCTATGGCCTTTTACTCAAATACCGTTACGCACTTGCCGATAATCGCGCTGAGTTCATTGTCGGTGTCGATGTGGATTCAACGCCTTCGGAGTACCTAGAGGAAGAAATTGTCGTCGCTCAAAATGGCGATATCTATACCGACTATCAACGTACCGGCAACATTCACTACGATTTCGACGCAGATCAACGCTCGGTGTCGCCTTATGTACATGCTGAATACCAAATAACAGATCAGGTGCGTCTGAATGCAGGTGTGCGTTTCGATTCGTTTACGGTGGATTACGACAATAATATTGTGAATGGGGCACTCGACTTCTCCCATCGGCGTCCAGAAAGTCAATCGATCGATTATGATAATACGAGCCCAAAACTAGGGTTAACCTATCAATATGCCGAAAATCATCACGCGTATTTCAGCTATCGACATGCATTCCGTGCGCCGACCGTGGGTGCGTTGTTTCGCCCTGGTAGTTCACAAAATAGCACCGAGCTAAAACCAGTTCAGAGCGTCAGCACAGAAATCGGTTTTCGAGGCGACTTGTTGATTGGAGACGGCAGCTCTGCAATCAACTACGAGGTTGCCATCTATGATATGGCAGTAGAAGATGACATCGTCAGCATAATCAATAACGGTAGTCGCGAATCTGTTAATGCGGGTGAAACCAGTCATCGCGGTGTCGAACTTGGTGTTGATGCCTTGATCGCGCCCCAGTGGCAGCTCGGTTTTTCGTACACGTATACCGAACAAACCTATGAAGACTTTTCTTACGTTTTCTTTTCCAGAGATTGCTTTTGCAACCAACAAATTAATTTTGCGGGTAACGACGTCGCACTTGCTCCCGAAGGCTTAGGTAATATTCGCCTCGGCTATACCCCAGATCTTATTCAAGGCCTACGTGCTGAATTGGAATTCTCTCATGTAGGTAGTTACGCAACGGATCAAACAAATACGCAACGCTATGATGGCCATGACTTATGGAATTTACGCGTGAATTATTCCGTTAACGATGCGGTGGCTGTCTATGCGCGAGTGATGAATATTGGCGATGTGCTGTATTCAACGTATACCTCTAATCAAGTCAATGACCCAGATCTAAGTTATCGCCCAGGTAATCCGCGTTCCATATTTGCTGGATTACGCGTTAATTTTTAGAAAACATTAAGAGGTAGCGTTAGGTGATCAATAAAACCGCAATACGGTCTTTTTCTGCGAAATGGCACAACGTGTTGGGTTGGTGGGGAGCCTTTGTTGTAATTGTGTGGGCGATATCGGGTATCGCTCACCCATTGATGTCGTGGTTCGGCCCCAAAGCCGCCGCATTTTACCCGCCCAAGATGACGTACACGGCGGAGCAACTGTCATCCATTTCAAGCATTACTGGATCTCAAAATTTACACAAAGCGCAAGTCATTAAAGTTGTTCCGTTCGCCAATAAACCCCTTTTGCAGGTGACAGAACAAGACGGCAAGCAACGCCGTTACTTTTCGCTCAGTACCCAACAGGAATTGCCTAATCACGATCAAGCGCAAGCTCAATGGTTGGCAAGTTACTATACTGGTCGACCAACCGACGAAATTGAGAGTCTAGAAAAAATCACTGAGTTCAGTACTCACTACCCGTCGGTAAATCGCTTGTTGCCTGTCTATAAAGTTCAGTTTGCAGGTGATGATCAGTTGACCGCTTTCGTCTTTACCGAAACCAATAGTTTGGCATCGTTGGTGAACGGGCGTCGGGCCATCTTTGCGTCGGTTTTTCAGGCCTTACATACCTGGAGTTGGTTAGATGTCGCCGGTACGGGGCGAGTACTGATTATCGCCTGCTTTATGCTCACGCTCGGTGCGATGGCAGCAACCGGGTTGAGTTTGGTGCTATTACTGCCGAATCGAAAAATACCTGATACGAGTCGGCGCTGGCACCGTGTGTTCGGTTATATTTTATGGCTACCGTTACTTGGTTGGTCTGCCAGCGGGTTTTACCATCTTTTGCAATCGCACTATGTGGATACGTCATTTGGCATGCGTCTCTCGCCACCGGCGAATCTTGTAGAACTAAACATTTCCAATGAACTAGAAAATGTCGTTGGCAACAAGGATATTTCTGCAATCAGTTTGGTTTCAGGCGCACAAGATACGTTTTATTTTCGCTTAAGTGTATTACCCAAAACGGATGGGACGATGTTGAGCGATGAGCAACGTTTTGCGGGCCGACCAACTGAAGCGAGCGCAATGTATATACATGCTGGTAGTGGTCGTGTTTCCACTTTGACCGATGCTGAGTTTTCGCGCTACTGGGCGTTACAGTTCAGTGGATTGGATGAAAGTTTGATGAGCCACCAACGTTTAGTGACCCATTTCGGTCCAGGCTATGATTTCCGTAATAAACGCTTACCCGTTTGGCAATTCGATTTTAATGATGAGAATGGCCAACGAATGTTTATTGACCCAGTGACAGGTATGCTTGTGGATCAAAACCGAACCATCGATCGTGCAGAGTCATGGTCGTTTTCGATCCTGCATAAATGGAATATGTTGACCCCGCTAGTGGGTCGCCAAATAAGGGACGTGATGATTGTCGCCGTATTGCTATTGTGTATTGTGAGTAGTGCTGTGTTTGGCGGGATTGTTTTATGGAATAACCGAAAGCTCAAAAAGCGTCGGTCAAACCCACTTCAATTAAACCAACGACAATTCAAAAAGGCTCGGCCGGAGCAGCAAGATGCACAGCCATCATCGGGTGCGTAAGCAATAGACATTCTAACGTTTTCAATAAAACGGCTGGTCTAGAAGAAAGCGAAAAGACTAAAATACACTAATGACTTGTTGCGTGGGCCGTTGCTAATTTTTGAGCGCGGTTCCGCGGTATTTTCTAAACGGTTCTCGATAACGTCGAGCGTTAGTCGCGATGAAGTTTCCGTCTATAAGCTGCTGCATGATTTTTCAGATTGTGGTAGGTACATAATAAAATCGATTACCAGTTTTGAAACGGGTCTTGTTCCTCAATCCTTGGACTAAGGTAATTGTCGAGTGCGTCTTCAAGCGTGTTGTTTAGCGTATGATAGATACGAGAAACAGTTTGCTGGCTCAATGTGCTAGGTTGAGTCGCAATGCCCCTAGAATTAATGACTGCGCTAATACCTAACGTTTTTGAGTACTCTCCTTGACTGGTGAATATTCCAATGCTGGGTGCCCTAGCAAATAGTCCGTACATGTCTGCGGCAGCGTTGATGGCGCTTTTACAGGAATTAGTATTGTCTGGATCATTTACATCGGTCAATATAAATACAGCATCAACATTTAATTGCGAAACACGCTGCGTGAAGACTGCTTGGTGTTCAGGAATCACAACGGCTTTAATGGAGTTGCCAATTTTTTCGATACTCGTATTGTCCAAACCGAGGTCAGATAGTTGAAAAAACTCGTACTGAACATTATTTTTGATGAGTGCTTTCTCGAAGCTCTTTTTAAAGTCTTTACTCCAATCGGCACCTAGCGGAATGCTATCTTTGCTACCGTTAGTAAAAAGAGTCGCATGTTTTCTGTAACAAACGATGTCTGAATTTATATCTACCACTACAGCGGCTTTGGAAATGGGTTTTTGAATCGTCTTTCCGATAGGATAGGCGCAGCCTACAAGGTTTAAAATAATGACATGTAATACTAAGTAATGACGACGAAAGCTCATCTTTTATCCTGTTATATAATGTGAAAAGCCAGTCCTCGATGAATAATTGTCTGGGACTAGTGTGTTAGTTCCAAATGAATAAGGTGCACGGATCGGTCCTAAAATGCGTGCGTGTAGGTTGATCAAAGTGAGCAGCCTAAATTAGATCTTTACCCAAAAAACCAATAGCCAACAACAATAGCGGTGATGATACCCACTAAGTCGGCAAATAATCCGCACGCGGCGGCATGGCGAATACGCTTAATACCTACCGCGCCAAAGTAAACCGCTAGCACATAAAATGTTGTTTCTGTACTGCCTTGAACGGTCGCGGCAATGAGCGCGGGAAATGAATCGACACCAAAATTGTTCATCGTCTCCAGCATCATAGCTCGCGCACCCGAACCACTTAATGGTTTCATAAACGCGGTCGGCAGCGCATCGACGAATCGTGTATCCACACCAACAAGCTCAAAAGCCCAACGTAAAACCGATAGGCAATAATCCAGCATACCACTCGCGCGAAATACGCCAATCGCAACCAACATGGCGAGTAGGTAGGGGAGAATAGTGATCGCGAGTTGAAACCCTTCCTTGGCTCCTTCGATGAAGCTCTCATAAACATTTATTCGGCGTCGAATCCCCATCACCATGAACATAATCACTACGGAAAAAAGTAAGCTGTTAGCCATCAGTGACGAGGTGCGGGCTAATTTCTCAGGCGGTAGTTGCGATAGATAAGTTACTAAGGCAACGAGTATGGCAGCTATGGAGCCCAGATAGGTTAATACCACGCGATTAAAAATCGCTAGCCGTTGAACGAAGGCTACCAACAACAATCCGGCTAAAGATGATGCGCTGGTGGCCAGTAGTATGGGCAAAAATACCGAGGCCGGTTCTGGCGCACCTTGCTGTGCACGGTACATCAAAATAGCAATAGGAAATAATGTGAGCGACGAGGTATTAAGCACTAAAAATAAAATTTGTGCATTTGATGCACTGTCTTTATTGGGGTTAATACTTTGCAAACTTTGCATCGCCTTAATGCCAATAGGCGTTGCGGCATTATCGAGACCCATCATGTTAGCGGCAAAATTCATGGAAATGTGCCCTAACGCAGGGTGGTTGCGCGGTACTTCCGGCATTAAGTGTACAAACAGCGGTGACAACAAGCGAGACAGTTTATCCACAAGCCCTGAATGCTCGCCAATTTTTAAAATACCCATCCATAGCGTGAGAATACCGACTAAGCCCAACGCAATATCGAATGATAACTTAGACATCTCGAACAACGCAGCGACTAACGTATTGAATATCTCAGTATTGCCTTGAAAAACCAATTGGGCTAGCGCACTACAAAAAGCCGCGATAAAAAATGATAGCCAAATCCAATTGAGCATGGTTTTCCTAATGTAAAATTAAAAGATAGGTGATTTGCCAGCGGCGAGAAAGATTATTCCTGTAACCGCAACGGGAATAATTGACAAGGCGATTTTCGTAAATATTCCGTGGTATATAGAAAGACCTTTTTTCTCCCAAGAGGTTGGATCTATATTGTTGGCTATTTTACTGGAAGCTTTCATTGCAACCCAATTACCTAAATATATGTCGATGATTTCAAGAGGAATGATTGCGATCAGTAATATGAGTAGCTTTTGTTGAAGCCATTCGCTTCCCCAAAAATCGAAATTTAGAGCTAATAAAGTCCCTGAGCCTATTAGCACCAAAAAGGCAATATGCTCTAAAACAACTGTCGAGTAAAAAATTCTAACCACACCCCTCGCTGTGGTGTCGGTAGTTAAATTGTCTTGATCTATAGCCCTTAATACTAGCCACGCACCAAGTGCCGGGCCCAACCAGAGAATCAATGCACCAATATGTACTGTTTTAATGAGGGCATATTCAATCAATGATTAGCCACCTTATGAGCAAAGATCAGCATCCACAAAGTACTCAACACCATACTGCTTGCGGTAAAAAGCTCTGCACCAGCCATGGACCCAATAGCTATCGATAGCGATAAGAGAAGTCCTAATATCCAAGCTGTAACTCCCCATATAGCTACCCAAGATCGAATCAAGCCTTGGCGAATCGCGGAAATAGTAAGAACAACGCCACCCAAATTGTACAGGCCATTACCAAGAAAACCGGTTAAGTAAATAGATAACGTTTCCAGCGTTAGGAATGTTTGTTCATCTGCACCGTTGACCAATATTTCAGGAATAATGAACGCGTAATTCACTTCAGCTATCAAGTCTGGGGCAATTCCCATTCCAACAAAAGCTAGGCCCACTATTTTAAGCGGTGACGAGCGTAGTTTGTTTGCGAATATTGTACAGAAGATAAATAGCCCTAGAGCAGATAGCATCCACGCGAACCATGATAGTGTCCATAAAGTTCTATTGGTCGCGATAAACTCCATTCTGCTTGAGATATCGGAATCGATTGGTAGGCCATCGCGCATTGGCCCATTCATCAGTAAACAAGCTATAGTAATTACAATTACGGTTAGATATATGACATAAATTTCATAATGTCGTAATTTCAATTTTCGGATTCCCCAAATTAAATAATAATCAAAATAAACGTTATCACCACAATCCCAGCCAACCATTTATAAATCGTTGATGGCTGTACGCTGGGTTTTTGATTGGCTCTTTCCTCGGCAATCAGGCGAGCCATAATATGGTCGACGTCGCCTTTACCCATGTCACCGCTTATACGGGGCTCTTTTGTTGCGATTTTATTGGCGATTTGGTGGTTGCCCATCGCGCCGCTGATTTTTGCTTGCGCTAGGGCTTTTTCTGCTTGCTCGGCTGCGCGGGTCTGTTGTGTTTTAAGCGCGCCTAATAGCTCAAGCAAATGTTGGCGATCGTCGTTGGGTATGGCTTGCAGAGATTGCGGGTTATCAACGTGCAAAACATGTGTTCTACCCTCGATCACGATGGTTATTTTCTTTCCCATAAACGCATACCTACTGCCCTGTTTTTTGTTATCGAGTCGACCGCTCTAAAGCTTCTAAGCGTTGGCGCAGTGCTTGTTTTAACTCGGTGGGTTCAACTATTGTAAAGTCAAACGGCAATGATACTAACCAACTCGCCAGCCAATCGTAGCTATCGGTGGTGGTGCGTAGCAGTATGCCATCTGTACGTTGTTCCAATAAGGCTTCTACTTCACACATCGAGTTGGAGGCCGTCGCCAGGTCAGTGTGAAACAGCAGGCTAATAGAATGTACTCGAGGTGCCTGCATAATACTATGGTTGAGAAACTCCGCCGCATCAAAAACTATAGGCCGCTCAAATGACTGCTCAAGCAAGGTGACATTGAGAATCCGGTCAATACGAAATGTCCGTAGCTCTTGGCGTAAATGGCAAAAGCCACACACGTACCAACGGTGGAAGCGGTACACCAGCCCGTATGGGTCGATGATGCGCTGTGTTGAATCACCTTGTTTGGATTGATAACGGAGTTCGACGCTTTCACGATATTGTGCCGCATTGGTTAAGCGCGATAGCACGACCCCGTTTCCTAGTGTCTCAGCATGTGGCAATACAATATTGATGCTTTCACCCAGTGCGCGCACGCGTTGCTTGAGGTTAACCGGCATCACGCGCTCCAACTTCGATTGCACAGAAGCAATCGCTGGCGTGCCTTCTTCAAGCCCCAGCTGCGCCGCCGCTATTAAACCCAGGGTAATGGCTTGAGCTTCTTCATTGGTGAACATCATTGGTGGTAATTTAAAGCCTGCCACCAGCATATAGCCGCCGTACCGCCCTTGTTCGGTGGTAATGGGAATTCCCAGATCTTCCAATGTGGTGATGTAGCGGCGAACGGTACGTCGATCCACCGCTAAACGCTGTGCGATCTCTGCGCCACTCAATCGGCCGTGGGATTGCAGCAGTTCTAGTAGAGCAAGTACGCGAACGGTAGGGCGGGACATGGCGAATTCTCTGCCGTTAATAAGGAATGATCACTTTACTGTTTAATTAGGACGTAAAACAGCCTAGTTGGCACTTATTCTTTGCAGTAACCCCAACCTGTGTGGGTAAAAACCTTCAAAACGCGAAAAGGAGATATACCATGACAACGACTCAACAGCCGATCACCCTCTATACCAACCCGTTTTCACGAGGCCGAATTGCCCGCTGGATGTTGGAAGAGCTTGGCGTGGACTACCAAGAGCAAATCATGGAATACGGGGGCAGTATTAAATCGTCAGAGTATTTGAACATTAACCCGATGGGCAAAGTGCCTGCCTTAGTTCACGGCGATACGGTGGTGACTGAAGTGGCCGCGATTTGTGCTTATCTCGCCGATCAGTTCCCTGACAAAGGCTTAGCACCCGCGGTCAACAGCCCTGAGCGAGCGGCATACTACCGTTGGTTATTCTTTGTTGCAGGCCCTTTGGAAATGGCAATGAACGCGATTGTATTCGATTGGGAAATTAATCAAGAGCGTGCCCAATCCATTGGTTGTGGCTTGGTGAGTGATGTCTTTCGCACGCTTGAACAACTGTTAGCCGATAAGCCCTATGTCTGTGGTGATTCGTTTACGGTAGCCGATCTTCTGCTAAGCAGTATGTTGGGGTGGCACATAGCGCAAAAGCAAATTGAGCCGAAACCGGTGTTTGTGGAATATGTCGAGCGAGCGCAGAGTCGTCCAGCGGCGAAGCGAGCTGACCAAATCGATAATGAATTGGCTGCAAACGTTGCTTAACGACTAAGTGAAAAGCGGTAGCGGTTTTGCCTATAGCAATGGCTACCGCAATGGTCGCTACCGAATAGATTGAGCAAGCGCTTGTTCGTGCTGTCCATTTGGAGAGATTACAAAGGCGGGAAGTGCAGTAATGGCATAGGTTGTTGATATGCCGCGCATCTCGCCTGTCTCTGGGTCAGGCAAGCCATCCGCATTGCGGCGCAACGAATACCACCAAGCCGGTAAATTGATTTTTCCAACCACTTCGTGAATCGCGCCAACAGCACTGCGACCATTGCCCGCAGTCCCTCGGTAATGCTCTCGCCAATCGCGGTAACCGCCCATATAACCAAATAGAGAACCATCGGGCTTCAGCTCAAATTGAAATTGTGATTGTTCTAGTACTAATTCTTTAGGGTAAAACGCAGGGGCGTAAAAATCTCTTAGCGTTAATGTTTCTGGTGAAATATTGGTAACGATACCGTCTTTTATGCGCACTGATGAAACATCTTGGAAGCGTGTGTCAGGGTCGATGCGAAACGAGTAATCCGCTGCAATATCGCCATTGGCATCCTTAACCATATCGTCTTTAGAGAGGTAAAAACCCAACTTCGCGTTGCTGTCATTCATCGGCGATTCGTTTCCTGACAACAGCATAACAATAGTAAACGCGCCATCATGCATTGAGTCGTTAGAGTTTTTACCCGTACCGGCTTCCCGCGGTTGACCGCGAAAACGCAAAACACAGCCCGAGGATTTATAGAACGCATTATCGACACCTGGCACGCCATTAACGCCAGTAAATCCTGTCGACTCATCACCGTCGAGATTAAAACCAAACGCGATATCACCTTCTACCTCGTACATGCCCGGGTCAGGCAAAACCGTGGGATTATCATAAACATTTTCGCGGTTGGGGCCGCGGTTGTAATAGAGAGAGTAACCATTTGGCCCGCGCGTTCGCTCGTCGACCCGCTCAGGGTCCAGTGCTGCAATGGCTTCAGCGCGCGTGCGGTAGGGCGTTGTCAGAATCGTAGGCCAGTCATTGTCTGGGTTGGTGCCCTGCGGGCAATCGGTGCCGGGTAGATCGCGCTGTACACTGTCGCTGCCATAGTAGTGGGCGAGTTCGTAATACTCGACAACAAAGCCCAGATGCCATGGTTCTGCGTAAACGTGAGGTATGCAAATCAGCGGGATGACGCATAGCGTCGAGCGGTAAAACAAAGACAAAAGGGAAACTAGCTTGGCCATGCAGATTTTCCTTCGCGAAACATTATTGTTGTATTGTATAAAACGAATTAGTTAATACTACAAACTAATGAGGTGCTAAAGAAGAGTGGTGAAACAAAAGCTATGTAAAGTGGCGAGTAATGACGGCTAATCTGTATCGTTGCTACCGGACAGGCTATAACCTATCCAATGCAATAAATAATGGCGGCCAAAGATCATTAACGCCAGACCTATGCCCGCCATCAATAAACTGTGCGACGTACTCAGTTGCAACTCTGGAGGGACCCCATCCCAGAAAAGGAGTAGCATGCTCATCGCTTCGAGCGAAAGACCAACTAACGCTGAATAAAATCGCATTAACATTCTCTACAACGGTTTTCTAGCGACGATAAAAATCGAGTCTTTCCCGGGTTGCCATTCATGATCAATAGTGAATCCCGCATCTGTCATCGCAGCTAGTAATGTCTGCTTGTCAAAAGTGTTTACAAATGGCGCCTTACCAAACCACTGCATAACCTTAATAAATGAGCGAAAAATAGGATTGATGTGACCAATTAGCGCTGTACTGGTGACGAAGATGCCGCCGGGTTTAACGAGCCGATAAGCACTTGCAACTGTTTCATTGACATTATCGAGCAGGTGCAAAATGTTCAGGCCCAAAACGGCATCGAAACTATTGGGCTCTAACGCTAGTGACTCCAACGTTCCTTCTAAAAATGACAGGTTATCAAGCCCTGCCGCAATGCGTTTTTCTTCTGCTATCGCAATCATGTTTGGTGAAATATCGGAAGCGAGAAACTGCCCAACGTGAGGCGCATGAACAATGGCAGTACTACCAGTCCCGCAGCCAAATTCAAATACTTTCCAATCCGGCTTGAAGTAGCCTTGCGTAATGCTTAGCTTTTTTTCATAAACCTCTTCATTACGAACAGGGTTTTTCGCGTAGCGAGTGGCTATTTTGTCCCAAAAACTCTTCGAATCGATCATGGTGAAGGTGACCTATAAATGACGTTGTAAGCAGGGCTTAGGTTATACCGAGATAATCTTCGAATGTATAGTAGAGCGCTAAATTAACACTGTACTAACTAAGAAAAGGATGCATTACATCGTGGAAATCGAGCACTTCGGCTACATGAGAGGCCTTTACACCCGAAATCTCGGAAAGAGTGATCGCTGCGGACTGCTACACGCTGTCATTTGCTACCCTCCTAAGAGTGGTAAATGCTTGACTTTATGATACGTAAGCGACATCTTGATACAGTGTTTTAGCTCTTTTTTAGGAAGAGAGTCTTTTACCCCAAAGACAATTGCTCGATTCCCTTCGAAACGAAATTTGTTGCCGTATAACTCTTTGAACGTGTCTACCAACTTAGTATTACAATTGAAATAGATTGCGTACTGGTCAGGAAAATTTTTTTTCCAGTCATACCTCACAGCACTACCGCCCTTAACCAGATAACTTGGCTCACCCCATCTCAGCGATTCTTCAACTTCACCAAGACCACTCTCTTTGGCCGCTGCCAATATCAAATCCCTTATCGTTTCGAGCTTCTTTCTTATTGACGCGGGATAGTCTTTAAACTTTTCCTCAACTTCGTGTTTCATTAGATATTGATTTCATCCTCGATTACATATAACGCCAAGTGTTGCTATTTCACAGCGCATATTTTGCGTTGTCTCAGCCGAACGCGACAACCTCGCATTGTTACTGGTTGAGTGCCGACAGCGTATTTAACCAATAGATTCCCCCTGAAATAAAGAACACCCCAGCCCCCAAAATAAAGCAAGTGCAAATACAAACCTAACTGGATCAGTTTTAAACCTAATTGCGCGAGTCTCAATAGAAATGCCTACAAGAGAGCCATTTTGCATTGCGGATGCTCCAAGGATAACGCCATGCACTAGAAAAGGGGTTGTAGATAGAATAAATATAGAGCCGAATAGGGCTAAAGTTATTCCCTTAAATACAATGTGAAAGCATTACTGCTCAGCGCTAAAAAGTAAGATTATCGAGACTAATAATAATATTGTAGGCAGTGCGAGCACCTTCTTTGCTGTAGCGGCAATTGCTTTTCTTTCTTTATCTTCCTGATGCATGATGAACCATTAACGCCGCCAACAGCGGCAGATTACATGGAGCACCGTTTGTGAAACAATGAGCGAAACGAACACAAACGATGCGCAGTGTAAGCTGTCCAGCCCACGAAGTGGGCGATGCTGATTGGCCTTGTTATATTTACCCACCACTCTTACCCAACTGAAGCTTTGACACTAGCAATAAGGTCTTCTACATCCGCTACCTTATTAAACACAATACCTTTTTTATGTTCCACAGATTTTAAAATTATTGGTTTTGCTAAGTATGGAAACATCCAAATTAACTTTAGCAACCTTAGAATAATTCGGATTTCAGGACAGTTAGATGGAAGCTCCGGACGAGATTTAAACATATAGGAAACATTGCGCTTAAAACAGCGAAATATACAGATATGCCTCGGTACATCGAGAAATATTACATAGTCTGCGCTTTCTCTAACCGTTTTCGACACCCCTTCAATTATCCACTGGTTTTGATTAATTAGCTGCTGCTCGCCTATAGCCCGCTCCTCTTTTGAAGCGGCAACCCACCCCTCTTTCCAAACCACACTATCCAAACTATCGACTGGTATTCCGAGAGCATGGCCTAATTTTTTAGCCAATGTCGTTTTTCCTGAACCTGCATTCCCTGTGATATGTAGCTTCATGCTTTCTCAAAAATATAGCAGTATTATTCTGCGGCCTTGGCTGTTTATCTCCAGGCTGCGAAATTATTTTTTGGATTTCTCATTTAAACCGTTAAATCAATTAAAAACAACTACTTAGGCTTTATGTTGGAAAACGCGCCAGCATGAAAAGCAGCCTTGGCTGTGAGTATTTTGTTTCGCGGCCTGTTTCTACAGCCTATAAATATCTCTACTTATCAGTAGGTTATCTGCCCTGTAACTTTGTTTCGCAGCCCGGGCTGCGAAGTTTGGGGATTAGATCAGTGATTTGACGTGTTCCTGAGGTGCGGATGCTGTGGAGTAAGTCAGTGAGTGTGGTTGTATTCCAAAGCTTTTATACGGCGATTGGCGGGATTCTAGGTTTAGCGTTGAGGTGTAACAGAGGTGAGGGCTTTCAACTAGTTGGTCCAAGCGGATTTTTCTTTACGAGTCTTTTTATTGTCGAAACGTTAAAGTGCAACAACGCTCAAGTCCCGCTAAGTTTTTCTGCAATTTGAATATGACTGTGTTACGAAGCAGTGGAGCTGGCTCCAGCTGCTTCGTGGTAAGCGAAGAGAGGGGTCTGTAAAGCGACTACAGCGAGGAAAATCTTAGACAGTAAACGTTCGCGGCTGTTGTGCAAAGTTTTCCCAGTAGGTTGCTTTCTCAGGGGCTTCTTCCAGCGTCGGTTGAATATTGCCTGCGCGATCAATGACGCGGGAGACGATAGTGTGCTCTCCTGGTGGGAGTTTATTTGTTTCGAATGAAAACAGCTTCCAGGAATATCTGGAGTTTTCTTTGTGCCATTTTGCGGTTTGCCACTCGCCATTATCTAGTTTGACTTCAACACGATCCAGTTTGGAACCGTCATTTACGACAAAACCAGTAAATACAAAGCTACCACTATTTTGAGTGGCGCGCACGATGACTGATTTCATGTGCATTCGGCTGACGGAACTTTGAACCCATGTGTCTGGGTTTAGTGGATCTTTTTTGAGTGTGACGTAATCTTTTGCCATGAAGCGCCCCATGTAACGCGTGTCTTGTACATGAATGCGCTCGAGCCATTTTACATTCGCTACACCGTACCAGCCCGGCACGATGAGGCGTACGGGTTTTCCATGAAACAACGGTAGTGGTTCGCCATTCATTTCGAGCGCGAGCAGGGCGTTGGATTCCATGGCTTCTTCTACCGATAAGCTGCGTCCGAAATGCTGCATCACCTTGTTATCGCGAACAGTTTCTTCGCCAGCGTCTGCGCCAAAGAATACGATTTCTCGGGCACTTTGTTGTAGCTTGCTATCTTTGAGTACATCTTTCAGGCGTACGCCTTTCCAGCGAGCGTTACCGATAAGCCCATGAAATAATCGCTGTTGATTGCCACCGCACTCAAACCCGATATCCATTTCGACTTGTTTATATTGTTTAAGGTCGTCGATTGATAAATTCAGTGGCTTGTCAACTAAGCCTGAGATGCTCAGTTGATGAGTGTTTGGGTCAAGATCGGGCTGGCCGTAATGTTGAACAACATAGAAGTCTTCATTACGTGAATAAAAGCGAGAAATTTTACGTGTATCCTGAAAGTGCATGGCGCCGGGTTGCGCCTCTCCTCGAGCAAAATCTTTTGGCATATCGCTAAATGGAATCAATTCTTCTCCAGCTGCTAGTGCAGGTAAAGCCCAGCTAGGCAGGCTAGCAAGGGCACCTGTTGCCAGGCCTCGTTTTAAAAACTGGCGGCGCTGCGTATCAGATTCGTTAGCCTTGTTGTCAAAAGGTTGTTTGCTCATCGTGCTAGCCTTGTGCGTTATTGGTTTTATTGAAGCGCGCTACCTATCCCGAAGAGATTATTGCGCATTATCAATGATAACCGGAGAGCTGAAATAGGTAACGGTGGGCTCTGCGCCAAGGCGCTCTGTTAACCCTTTTTTCCATTCGTCTGTGTAGACAGCCTCGGCTGCTTCGCGGCTTTCCCAAAGATAAACACCACCGCCGATGCCGCCTTCGCCAAACAAGTAGTACTTGCGAATGAGGCCGGGTAAATCTTTGTACATCGGGACTGACGCTTCGTATAACGCTTTAGCTTGCTCAACAGTTGTGTCGGCACCCAGTGGAAAGTTAACAATGACGGTTGTATGCATGGTTGTGTCCTGATTAGCCAAGAGTTGAAAGGGTAACATTGCGAGTGATAGCAATGCGATTAAGTGAGTCAGTGCAGAGGCGGTGCGTTTTAGCGAGCGTTTCATAGTGACGTCTCCGGTATTTTTGGGCAGACATTAACGGCATACTAGATATAATACAAATTAATAATTGCAAACTCTTGTATTGCTCATTTCAATAACCTATGACGGAGATGTATGGACGTTACAGATTTTGAACCCTCGCTATTGCGTACTTTTATGGCCGTGGCTGAGCTAGGGAGCTTGTCCAAAGCCAGTGATCGCCTATGTTTAGCACAGCCAACCATTAGTCTTCGTGTAAAACGCCTCGAAGAGCTGACGCAAAGTCAGCTCTTCACGCGGCATGGCCAAGGGGTTGCGTTAACGGAGGAGGGGACGTTGTTGCTGCGCTACGCCAAGCGGATTCTCGATCTCCACAGCGAAGCGTGGAGCGCCATGTCATCGCCAGCTATTAGTGGCCCTGTGAGAATAGGCTTGTTGCCAGATTTGGCTATGAACGCCTGTGCCAACACGCTGTTTAACTTTGCTAAAGCACACCCAGGTGTACGACTTGAAATAACCGAAGGGACCTCAAGTGAGTTGCGCGATGCCCTGGATTCTGGGCGCTTAGATATTGCCGTATTAGTCAATCCAAAAGCAGATGATGAGCAGTTAATTGTACGTGATCAATTACAGTGGATTGCGGGTAAGCAGTTTGACTGGGAACATGATCGACCCTTACCCCTAGTACTTTGCCCTGCGCCTTGCCGGTATCGTGAAATGGCCTTTGCCGCGCTGGAGGAGGCTGGAATTCAATGGCAGCTGAGTTTTACCGCGCAGAATATATTCTTCATTCGCGAGGCGGTTGGCGCAGGTTTGGGCGTGACAATCCGAGGTCGCAGCTTTCTCAATAACGACCTCGAAACGTGTCATCGCCAACTAGGGCTTCCCGATCTACCTAGCGTGTCAATTACTGTTGAAACGGCTGCGAAGCCAATCAACCCTGAATCGGTTGATGCGCTGCGTAACGTCATCCTCATGGCGGCGAGTTAGTCCGATGGGTAAGCCGGTGACCGATCATCGGCGGTATCGGGTGCCCATCTTCAGGCAAGGCGATTTGCTAGACGGGTAAAGGAAGAGGCGTGACAATCGATCGTACTGTGCCAGAGGATACGAACAAGAGAAGGATCGATTTGCCTCCATGATAATCCTACCGACCGAAAAGAGCTTTGACTGGCAACATGCCCCGGTTGTCCTCATCAGCATTGTGCTACTGAACGTCTTTGTTTTTTTCTTCTATCAAAGTAACGACTCCGCAAAATTTGAGCAGGCATACACCACCTACGAATCCACAGGGTTGCTGGAGATCGAATGGCCGATCTACAAGCAGTATCTGATCGATCAGGGTGAAACTGAGCTGGCCGAAGAATATCAAGAGTACGTGGATGAGCGCGCTGCGATAGACAGCGGCGACGAAAGCTATTGGCAGGAAGAGTACGGCGATGACTATAACGAAGTGTATAGTGAAGATGGCTATAGCGAAGATGAGTATAGTGAAGAGGAATATGCTGAACTCGACTTTTTCTTCGGCGATGTAAGCTGGGCGCTGCTTGGCGACTTTGATTTTAAGCGCCACATTATGGAAAACCAACGAGATGTGGTGCCAGATGCGGTGTATTTTGATTGGAAGAAGGCCAGATCTGACGTCAATAGTCACTTAGAAGCGGTCAGTTTCTACCGCTTTGGTTTGATTCCTACCGAATTAAGCATTATCGATTTTATTACTTCCCAGTTTTTGCACGGCGACGTGATGCACTTATTAGGCAATATGTTTTTTTTGCTGGTGTGTGGCTTTGCCGTCGAAGCAGCTCTTGGGCACATGAAGTTTTTAGGTTTCTATTTGCTCTCAGGCATTATTGCTGGTGCCGCTCAGGTGGTGAGTGATCTCGGCAGCTCGATTCCGTCGCTTGGGGCGTCGGGCGCAATTTCCGGTGTGATGGCAATGTACCTGGGAGTGTTTCGATTTAAAAAAATCGAATTCTTCTATTGGTTTTTTGTCTTCGTCGGTTACTTCCGAGCGCCTGCTATGCTGATTTTGCCGTTCTATATCGGCAAAGAGCTGTATAGCTACGCTTTTGATGAGGGTAGCAATGTTGCATTTATGGCGCACGCGGGGGGCTTTCTCGGTGGCGCTATTCTCATTGCGGTTAACCAGATGTTCTTTCCCGCTAGTATTAACGAGGAGTACATTGAGACGGATCAAAAAGTTAACCCTTATCAAGACCGCTTATCGAAAGTGTATCGCGCGATCGAAAATTATCAGTTTGCGAGCGCGATAAAAGCACTTAACGATATTATTGAAGAATATGGGTTAGATTTTCGTTTGGCTCGACTGCAGTACAACCTCACCAAAATTAGCAAAGGCGAAGATTACACTCGTATCGCTAAGAAATTGTTAATAATGAAAGCGGACAATGAACGTGAGCTTTCCGCGCAAAAACAGGTATGGGAAGAAAACCCTGAACTAGCGAAAGAGTTAGACATGCGCGATAAAATCGAAGCTGCCATGCGATTCTGTAGTGAATCACATTTCTCTTTAGCTGAAGCCATATTTAAGGGGCTCTACGCTAATAAAGCACCGCACAATGATCTCGCGATTCTCGCCAGAAAAATGGCGGCGGTGGCACAGGACATGAAAGAATACAGTAAGCAAAAAGCCTATGAAAACTTCGTTAAAAAAGTGGTGGGTGTGTAATGTCGGCTGTAATTGAAGCAGGTAAGCACACCTTCTGCCAGTACCACCCGTCAGCCGCAGCGACGTTCCACTGTCCGCATTGCGATGTGAGTCAGTGTGATCATTGTATTGACGAAGGCGAAGACGGCACGAAACAAAGTTGTTTTCTTTGTCACAAGGGCGTTGAGTCATTAGGGGCTGCGAATCACGCAACGCCATTTTGGCGGCGCTTGCAAGAAAGCTTTCGCTACCCGTTATCTTCTGAGGCAATTGCGGTTGTGGTTGGCGCGGCGGTATTAAGTTCGCTATTGCTTTACCTACCCTTGGGTTTCATCTGGTACTTAATGTTGACCGGGGCATTTTTAAAATATTGTTTTAGTGCGTTGGAAAACACGTCGCAGGGTTTGTTGGTGGCGCCGGATATTAGTGAGGCCTATGGAGGCGGCATTACATTATTGCTGCGGATGCTGGTAATCCCTATTGTCATGGCGGGTATGGTGGGCACAACCTATCGTTTTCTTGGGCCGCAAATGGCAGGTTTAGTCGGCTTTTTGCTGGTACTGGGTTTGCCTGCGATTTTGATTATCTTTGGCATGACCGATAGCTTAAATGAAGCGCTTAATCCAGCGAATATCATCAAGTTAGTAACGTCGATTGGCTTGCCGTACGGATTGATACTTGGCTTTATCATGATTATGACAGCCTCGGTCGCCAGTATTAGTGGTGTGGTGGGGGATAACTTGGGTCCTTTGTCCGCTGTCGTGCAATCAGCAATCAGTAATTACTACATGCTGGTGATGTTCCATATTATGGGTTATATGATATTTCAATACCAAGGTGAACTAGGTTTTAATGCGCGAGAGGATCATGGTGATTTTGAGGAGCCGCGTTCGCCTCGGGATCGTCTGGCAGCGAACATTGATGTTGAACTGAAAGAGGGAAATTACAATCAGGTGGTCGCTTTGCTTGACAAGGCGCTAGCGCAATTCCCTAACGATAAAGAGTTTCAAAAGAATTATTTTGAATTTATTTTTGCGACTAATCGATTGCAGGTGCTAGGTAAAGTCGCGACGCGCTATTTAGATTTCTTGTCGCGCGGTCAAGAAGAGCATCAGTTGGCAATGGTTTACCGACGTGTTCTCGAGGTGATGCCTGATTTTATTCCCGGGTCTGCATCAGCACGTCATCGTCTTGCCCAAAATCGTTTGGAAAAAGGCGAAGCAATGGTTGCCATAAAACTACTCAACGGTATGCATAAAGCTCATCCAGACTACGCTCAGCTACCTGAAGCAGTGGGATTGATGGCGGATGCGCTAGACCTTTTACCGAAAAAGGAGGCGGCCGCGAAACAGTGTCGTTTGCTGGCGAAGCAATTAGCGGCGCAACGAAAACAACAATTAGCGAAGCCGGCGGCAAAGCCCAAAGGAGCAAAGCGGCCATCGAGTTCGAGTTTGCCTTTTGGCAGCCGTGCCAACCCAAGCACTGAGCCCTCGGGAATAAAAGCGAATGAGCCAGGTGGTTTGTCGTTAGTGCCGATGGAGGAAAAAAGCGCTGGTAACGCAGATAGTAGTCAGGCACCAGTTAACGAAACGGATGCAGCGAATGGGGATTTACCGCCGATTGAGTTTAAGTAATATGTGTTGAGCGGATGGAGTTCATTAACGGGTGTAATGAAAGAGCGACAACAACCAAAAATTGTTAAAAAGTATAGGTTGCGCCAAGAACCCAATCGCGCCCTCTATTAGGTACGCCTTCACTCAAGCGGCTGCCTTCGAATGTAGAAAAATACTCTTCGTCGGTAAGGTTTTTTGCCAATACATAAAAACCCCAGTGTTGGCCGAACTGGAGACCCAGTTTGCTGGTGATCGCCCAGTGGCTGTCGATATCGAGGATATCGTTCCCTACAATGTTCATTTGACGCTTGCCTAGGTAAGTTGCAGAAACACTCGCGTCCCAGGAAGCGTAGTTAAAAAGAAGCGACAATGAGCCAAATTGTGTCGCTTGGAGATCAGGCGCGTCATCCAATGTGTCTAGCTTGGTAAAACTCATAAGCGCCTCCCAATGTTGCCCTACTCCTTGGCGAATTTCGGCTTCAATACCACGTCTTTCTTCAACGCCGCTTTGCAAAAAGCTTCTGCGGCCATCTAACATGCCTGCGCGAATTGGGTCCTCGAAGCGATTGTAAAAAATGCCCGCTGAAATAAACGTGTGTTTCCAGTGGCTTATCCAAATTAGGTCTGAGGTGCTGACTAGCTCGTGAGTGAGTTCGGGGTTTCCAGTGATAAATTGGTTTTGAGTAAAACCCGTTTCCGTTTTGGCGGGTGCCCGAAAGGCTTCTCCGTAAAGTAATTTGAGTGCGTGTTTTTCATTGAATAAATGCACTAATGCGAAACGAGGGCTGGCATGGCTGCCTGCATCATCATAATCGTCATAGCGAAAGCCAACCGTGGTATGCGTGTTCTTACCAATGGTGATTTGAACTTGGCCGTAGCCGCCTAAGATATCACTTTCCTGTTCCAGCGTAGCAGGTGATAAATAGTCCAGCCCAGTAAAAGAATCGACAGGAAAGTCGCCAGCGACGAGCTGTGCCGTATTAAAATTAGTGTAAGCACGCGCGTGGGTATCGTCTTCGTGCCGCCACTCTATACCAAATTGAACATCATCGGCTGATCGCCATGAGGCCGCGTTGTGCCACAGTATTCGATAACGATGGCCTTCGAGTTTTCCTTCAGCCAGCAACGGCGCATTGCTTGGCGGGTTACTGATTAACGCGAATGCTCCGGGCGCCGAACCTTGGGTATCAAATGTGTAGCCACTTTTTAAGTAGCTTATTTCGACACTGCTCTCCCAATCCGGTTTGATCATCAATGAATGTTTTAACCGTGTGTGCAGTTGACCAAATTCAACGTTGTTAATGCCTTCGGCTAGGGAGCCGCCGAGATAGAAGTTTTCGCTGTTGTTGTAGTCGTATCGGATGTCAAACGAAGTTGATAAATAACGTATACCGATATCAATGTGCCCGGCTTGATAGGGGTCTTCAGCGGTTACACGTGAAGTGCTGAACGAATCTGGTAGGTTGTATACCTCGCCATCCTTTTTATCTAAACCGAGGTAGCCATCCAATGACCAATCGCCACGGTGTTTTGACCCCAATGCGATGAGTTTTTTTGTTTGGTTGCCGTACTCTATGCCTAATGAATTGATTTCGTTGTGGGTAATGATATTAATTACACCGGTGTAAGCGTTTGCACCATACAGTGCTGAACCCGGACCTCGAATGACTTCAATACGTTTGACTTGCTCTAGTGGGAATATGGGTAGCGTCCCATTGCTTGCCCCGCTTCGTGGGTCGTTAAAGATACGTCCATCGACAAGTAACAAAACCTCCTTAGAAAAGGTGCCGTTGCGTCTACCTCGTGATGCATAAGAATACATATTTGCAAATTCAGCGCTACGTTGGCTCTGAAAGCCGGGGATCAAGTTAAGTAATTCATGCAGATAGGTGACGCCTAGCTTAGCGATATCAGCATCGCTAAATGCAGTAACGGCAGCGGGGGCGGTGAGCGTGGTTTCGTCACTGAGTGTCGCGCCAACAACTGGCAGCGTCAGCAACTCATCAAGGCTCAGTTGATAGAGCGGTTGAGATGAGTCGCTCAGCACACCAAATGCTTGCGATGAGAAAACGCAGGAGGCAGCAATGGATAGTTGTCTCAGCTTACTCATGACGTTTACCGTGAGTACTAAAGCGTGATAGAGAAGTATAGAGCTTTTTAGGCTGAGAGGGGGGGAATGGCTGATGAAATAAGTGCCAAAGATCTGGTGTAATAGAAAGAAAGTGTTGTTTATAAACTAAAAAGAATAACCGCAATGACTCATATTCGAACACCTAATGTCGGTAAATATTTTAACCCAGTAAATCTCGCAAGCCCTGTAGGGTTTCGTTACCTTTTGCTTGGTTTTGTTCGGGAGAGGATTCTGTATTGTAACCTTCGCGTACTAAATCTTCTTCGGGCAGTTCTTCGAGAAATCGGCTTGGGCTGGTATCAATAATTTCGCCAAATTGTTTGCGCTTGCTGGCAAGCGTTAACGTCAACGTTTTTTGCGCGCGGGTAATGCCAACATAAGCGAGTCGACGTTCTTCTTCAACATCACCGGCGGCAACACTATTGGCGTGGGGTAGAATATTTTCTTCAAGCCCCATTACGAAAACATGAGGGAACTCCAGCCCTTTTGCTGCATGCAGTGTCATGAGTTGTACTCGGTCGGTAAGATCTTCTTCCTCTTGGCGATCGAGAATGTCTTGCAGCAATAACCGGGCAATGGCGGCTGCCAGGTCCATGCCTTCGCCGTCGATACTATCTTCGGCGGATTTATCCATCATTGATTGCACAGAATTAATTAAAAAGTGGACGTTTTCAAATCGCTTTTCGGCGACTTTCGAGCTGCTGGCGTTTTGGTGTAGCCAGCCTTCGTAGTCGATATCGTCCATTAATTCGCTGAGAATTTTCTTTGGCTCGGATTCTTCACAGGCTTCACGAGCATGATCAATCATGTCGACAAAACGTTGCAATCGCTCACCCGCCTTGTCTTTCAAGAGTGACTGCAAGCCGATCTCTGAGCATGCGTCATAAAGGCTGATTTCGCGATCCGTAGCGTAGTTGCCGAGTATTTCCAGTGTCGATGTGCCGATTTGACGGCGCGGGGTATTAATAACGCGCAGAAACGCACTGTCGTCATCGGGGTTTACCACAAGCCGTAGGTAGGCCATGGTGTCTTTGATTTCAGTTTTGGCGAAAAATGACGTACCGCCACTCATGTTGTAGGGGATTTGATGCTGCTGTAGTTTGAGTTCGAGTAATTTAGCTTGGTGATTACTGCGGTAAAGCACCGCGAAATCACGAAACTGTAATCGCTTTCCTAATCGCTGATGCAAAATTTCTGTGGCTATGCGCTCCGACTCAGCGTCCTCGTTCGCGGATCTAACAATGCGAATAGGATCTCCCATGCCCATTTCACTCCACAATGTTTTGTCAAACACGTGGGGGTTAAAGGCGATAAGGTGGTTTGCGGCTTTCAAAATGCGACTAGTCGAACGGTAATTCTGTTCGAGTTTGATGACGTCCAGATTGGGAAAGTCTTCTTTTAGTTGTGCCAGGTTGTTCGGGTTTGCACCACGCCATGCGTAGATAGATTGGTCATCATCACCCACCACGGTTAAACACCCTCGATTGCCAATGAGTTGTTTGACCAGGCGATACTGGCTATTGTTGGTATCTTGATATTCATCTACCAACAAATAGCGAATGCGTCGACGCCAGGCGTCCAAGACATCGGGATGTTCTTCAAATAAGCGCACTGGTAGAGCGATTAAATCATCAAAATCGAGCGCGTTATAGGCGGTTAATGCTTGGTCGTAACCTTGGTAGATCAAAGCGATGGATTGCTCGCCACCACTTTGTGCACGCTCTATGGTCTCTGCTGGTGTAAGGGCGTCATTCTTCCACTCAGAAATTTGGTTCTGTATCCGGTCCAGGTGATCACTATCAAGATCGTTGTGCTTGATCATAATCTCATTAAGAATTGCGCGGGCATCTTCAGCATCCAATATGGAAAAGGTCGACTTGTAGCCCAGTCGCTTGTATTCGGAGCGGATGATACGTAAACCGAGGTTGTGGAAAGTGGAGACGATTAACCCTTTGCTGTCGCCGCCTTTCAGCAGGCCAGAAACCCGCTCCTTCATTTCCTTGGCCGCCTTGTTGGTAAAGGTGACCGCAGCAACGTGTCGAGCCGGAATATCACACTCACGAATGAGATAAGCGATCTTATGGGTGATCACACTGGTCTTGCCAGACCCGGCGCCAGCGAGCACTAGGCAGGGACCATCGATATAGCGAACGGCACGGGATTGTTGAGGGTTTAATCGAGTCACAGGAATACGGCTTAGTGAGTGGCGGAGCATTCTAGCAAGTCGAAGCAAAGCCCGTCATCCCATACCGACATCAGTGTGAAAATTTCTCAAAAACGTCAATTTCAGGTGGTTTTTTATACCGTTGAGTGCCTTTTAGTGGCGGTCGGTGGAAAATTGACAGTGTTGCTGCTAAATACTTTAAGTGCGCAACAGAGTTGGCCGTACATAAGTGTTGAATTCGACACCGTTGAGGCTTCAGCCTCCCAGGGTTGATTACCTTGCGGGTGAATGTGTGACTCTCCATGATGGAGAGAGGAATCTATGGACGCTATCACGAACATTTTGCATATTGGTCATCGAGACGAATACGAGCTTATCGCGTCCTTACTCAGCGATGTTCACCATCGTAACTATCATCTAACCGACTGCCCCTACACCGATGCGCAATTAGATCTCATTTTATCGAACAGCTTTGATGTCATTGTGCTGGACTATCATTGGCAGGAAAACGGCTCGGCACGAGATCTACTCATCGCCGCAATCAAACAAGGTTGCGAAGTTCCCATTATTGTCATGACCGATGAAATGGAAGCGGATGTCGACCGCGAAGCCATCCAACTCGGTGCTTCAGATTATCTAATTAAGGGTCGCATCGACAGTCAGCTTCTAGAGCGCACTATTCGTTATGCTATTGAGCGAAAAGTTGCAGAAAGTAAGCTGGCCAAGCTTGCACACTATGACGCATTGACGGGAGTGCCCAACCGCATTTTGTTTCGCGACCGCATTGAACATGCCATTCAATTTGCGAGTCGAGATAAATATTCGTTCACCTTGATGTATCTGGATCTCGATGGCTTCAAACAAGTCAATGACAACTATGGCCACGATGTTGGTGACGAACTGATACGGTCTTGCGCTGCAAGAATCGTCTCCAGTGTGAGGAAAAGTGATTCGGTTGCGCGAATGGGGGGCGATGAATTTACGGTATTGCTAGAACAATCCGCGAGCTCTGCGGACATCGCTCATATCGCTGAAAAAATTATTAGCAGTTTAGAAGCGCCACACAAAATCCACGGCTTCGATATCTTTATTGGCTGTAGTATTGGTATTGCTGTTTACCCAGAAGCAGGGAATGACGTCAGCAGCTTGTTGCGTAATGCCGATAAAGCAATGTATCAAGCCAAATCAATACCCGCGAGTACCTATCAATTTTTTACTGAAGCAATGAATGTTGAAGCAAGTCAGCTATTGATGCTTGAGAGAGAACTTGGTAGAGCGCTCGATACGCACCAGATAGAGCTGTTTTTTAAACCGATCAAAAATAATTTAACCGGGCTGACCGAAGGACTAATGCTGGAAGTTGACTGGTACCACCCATCTAAAGGTTGGTTGTCTTATCGAGAATACGAAAATGTGGCGATTAATCAAGTAGCTATCGGTGTGTCGAGTTGGGTCATGGCGCAACTGGAGCTCGTTGTGCAAGAAGCAAAAAAACATGAGGCAACACTACCGGCGCTAATCTTGCGTGTGAATCACCAGGTGCTTAATGATCGACACTTTGTCGACGAGTTGAAAGTGCTATGCAACCAAGCAAACGGTGTGACAAAGATTGAACTTTGTTTAAAAGAACACGAGTTAGTGGAGCAACTAGAAAGAAGCCTTCCTCAGTTGGACTCTTTGGGTCGGTTCGGATGCGGTGTGGTTCTGGAAAACTTAGGCGCGCAATTGAGCAGCTTTGATTTGATCGCGAATGCGGTAGTCCATCGGTTTATTGTTGATCTAGCTCTCCATGATCACAGCCGGGTAGCGCTTATCTCAGACCTGGCTCGTGCGAGTGGCAAGCAGCTTATTTTAGCCAACCAGGATGAGTTGAAAAAAACATCTATGTTATCCAGCCACTTGGTTTCACTAAGTGCCGCAAAAGAACCTATTCAGAGACTTTTGGATAATCTTGCCAGCAATGAAGTTTCGCCTCTCTAACGTTTTCTCAGGCAGCTCTGTGTTTTAAGCGTTATTCCCTCAACCCTTTTCTTTTCTTGGCATCATGAGCTGGGTTAACATGTCCAATTTTTACGATGCAATAGTTAATGACGTCCTCTAACATCGTTATTCAGTTTGCGCCGGTGGGGCTCACAGTATTCGATACTATTGTATCGATACGGTGAAAACACGATGCAGTGCATAGAGCGGCACTTCAATGGGAATATGTATGTCTACTAATTTGGGCAAATCTTCTACTGGTTGGACATCAGGGCTGGTGTCAGTGATAGTGCCTTGTTTCAACGGAGAGAAATATATTGAGAGCGCAATCGACAGCCTAAAAAAGCAGACCTATCCTCACTGGGAGTGCATAGTTGTTAGTGATGGCTCTACTGATGGGTCTGCCAAGATTATTGAAAAATTGGCCGCTGAAGATTCGCGGATCGTTGCAATCATCAATAATATCAATCAAGGTGTTTCGGCTTGCAGGAATGAGGCAATATTAAAATCGAAAGGCGAGTATCTGGCTTTTTTAGATGCTGATGACCTATGGCACCCTGAAAAATTGCAACGTCAGGTACAGGTGTTTGAGTCTTACCCAAATGCCGGTGTCGTTCCCACAGCCTCTACACATATTGATGGCGATGGGGAGCCCGTTAAAAGTAGAAAAGAAAAGGCACATACCGACCTTAAACAAGGAAGAATTACACTCATTGAAATGCTGGCCGGTGATATCCCTTTTTCAATTAGCACAATGACTCGGCGTGAATGTGTCAATAAAGTAGGACTTTTTAACACTAGTTATAAAATCGGTGAAGATTACGAATTGTGGCTCAGGATTTTACAGTACTACGAATACTACTATATTTTCGATGAGCTGCTTATGTATCGGGTCCATGACAGCAACGCAACGGGCAATAAACTAAGAAACCGAGAATATAAAATACAAATTCTTGAAGACATTAAACAATCAGGTACTTGGGCGGTTGATAAAAAGGCCTTCGATTATTTACTGCAGCGCAAATACAATTCTCTCGGAAAACTCTATGTCCGAAAAAAGCGTGTCGCGAAAGCAATACAATGTTTCGAAAAGGCAAAGCAACTTTCAGCCAGTCAGTTGCAGTCGTTAAAGGCTACTCTGTGGTTAAGGTATTTGCGATTTAGGATGCCGGTCGGATAGCTCACCGGAGTGAATATTTTACATTAAGCCAACGCTCTTTGCGTTCGTCTATCGAGTTGTCGATAGCTCAAAGCCTCAGTGAGGTGCGCAGTCTCAATTTTCTGCGAAAAAGCAAGGTCGGCGATAGTGCGCGCTACACGCAAAATACGATGGTAGGCACGTGCTGATAGGCCAAACTTTTCCATCGCATTTGACAGCAGGTCTTGCTGTTCTGTGCTTAGCTGGCAGGCATCGATTAATTGTTCACCCTTTAATGAGAAATTGGCTTTTCCTTGTCGTGCCATCTGCATTTTTCTTACCTCAGCCACACGTGCCTTGACGATGGCCGTGCTATCTCCTGTCGGTAGCCGTTGCAAATCTTTTGCAGCGATTGAATTCACTTGGACGTGTAGATCAAAGCGATCCAGTAGCGGGCCCGAAATTTTACGTCGATAACGTAGTACCTGGTCTGGTGTGCAGTGACATCTGCCGTCACGGCTGCCCGCGTAGCCGCAGGGACAAGGATTCATGGCGGCTATGAGCTGAAATTTTGCAGGAAAGCTTATTTGCGCGTTAGCTCGTGAAATGGCTATCTCTCCACTCTCCAGAGGTTCACGCAGTACCTCTAGCACTTGCCGTTGAAACTCCGGTAATTCATCCAGAAACAAGACGCCGTTGTGAGCCAGCGACACTTCTCCCGGTTTTGGGTGAGAACCACCGCCGACAAGGGCGACCGCTGATGCGGTATGGTGTGGGTTTCTAAACGGCCTTTCTTGCCATTGCGAGGTGATTTGCCCTTTCGCGACGCTGTAAATTGAAGCCGTTTCTAGTGCCTCGCTCTGCTCCATTGCCGGTAATATCCCAGGTAAGCGACTTGCGAGCATGGTTTTACCCGTGCCGGGTGGGCCGTAAAACAAAATATTGTGGCCACCAGCGGCAGCGATTTCTAGCGCGCGTTTTGCTTGTGCTTGCCCATGGACTTCATTTAAATCGGGCGTTGTAGTGGCGCGGCTTTGAGTTGATGTCGTAGCGTTATATGGCTTTGCCTTTTGCAGCTCGCCGCGATTGTGAAGGTGGGCGGAGACCTCAAGTAGTGATCGAGCTATTAACACATTGGCGTCATCATTTAGCGCCGCTTCGGCACTATTGTCGACAGGGACGACCAGGCTTCTCGAGGATTGTTTGCTCGCAAGCGTAGCAGGTAATATGCCTCGAACCGGTCTCAGCTCGCCAGACAAAGCTAATTCACCTAAAAACTCAAAGGTCGATAATGAGTCATTAGGCAGCTGTTCTGAAGCCGCTAAAATCCCAAGGGCAATGGCTAAATCAAAACGCCCCCCTTCTTTAGGAAGGTCGGCGGGTGCTAGATTGACAGTGATACGCCGAGCTGGGAATTCAAAGTGGCTATTGAGAATGGCACTGCGGACTCGATCTTTGCTTTCTTTGACGGCAGTTTCAGGTAGCCCAACGATCGATAGGCTGGGTAGTCCGTTGGATAGATGTACCTCGACGGTAACGGGTGGTGCAGATACGCCGGTTTGGGCGCGAGTGTGTACGATAGCGAGTGACATGGCATTCCCTGCTGAAGTCGTCGGTATGGCGTGCTCTCCCTGAGCATCACGTTAGGTTGCTGCGACTATTTGTTTATTTCTGGTAGTTTATTTCTCGTCTTCCTGTTCAGAAAGTAACGAGGCGACGTCTTGCTCAAGTTTATCTAATTTTTCTCGCGTGCGCTGCAATACAGCGGTCTGCGCGTCGAATTCTTCACGCGTAACCAAATCAAGGCGTGACAAGGCTGATTGCATTGCGAGCTTGGCCTGAGCCTTTACTTCCGGCGCAATATCTTGTTCAGAAAGAAATTTATTGGCTTGCTCTAACAGTTTTAATACAGGCGTAATCGGTACCATACAGCGCTGCCTCAATGGGCTGAGAGTGGACTGAACTCCAGCTAGTGTATCGTGATTTGTAACGAAATTCAGTAAGTTGCTGACGTGCTAGATGCCAAAACGGTATGATCACGGGCTTAGACTCAATTTGCGGCGGTGACGCAGCCGTTACTAAACAACACGACACAATGAATGATGCACTTCCTTTAACCACTCTTAAGCCGCTGCGAGAGTGGGAAGCTAAGCTTGCTTTAGAATTCGCGCAACGTGAGAAAACAGTTGTGTTGAGGGCTAAGCACCTCGGCCCGTTGCGAATCCAGCGCCCATTTTATCCTGAAGGCGATTGCTGCCACTGCTATGTGTTGCACCCGCCGGGTGGCATGGCGCCGGGTGATACGTTAACACTGTCGGCCGAGTTGCCAGAAGGTACGCAAGTATTACTCACGACCCCTGCCGCCGGAAAAGTCTACACCAGCGATCAGCATGGTCATCCCCAATATCAGGGCATTCATGCCTCGGTGGCGGCGAATGCCTGCCTTGAGTGGTTGCCCCAGGAAACGATTGTGTTTTCGGGTGCGAAAGCTGAGTTACAAAATCATTTTCACCTTCGGGATAATGCAAACCTCATAGCATGGGATTTTGTCTGTTTGGGTCGCCGTGCCAGTGGCGAACAGTTCTCGCACGGAGATTGCATTCAATTAATCGAAGTGACGCGAGACAATCGTCTCGTCCTGCGCGAACGAACGCAATGGCTCGGTGGTAGTGACGCGCTAGCAGCGCATTGGGGTATGGGCGGGCATGTTGTCTCTGGTACTCTGATTGCGAGTGTCGAGGCAAGTCGCCAGCAGATAGATGACTGGCGAGATGGTTTATCCCAGCGCAACTTTGTTGGCGAATGGGGAATGACGCAAAAACCAGGCTTTTTTGTTGCACGCTTTTTGGGCCAATCACCTGAGCAGGGGCGACGTGGTTTTGAATATTTATGGAGCCAGCTGCGCCCACTCGTCAACGGGCGTGAAATCTGTAGACCTAGAATTTGGAATACGTAAATCAGCCGAAAACGGCAACGACTACGTTCACCAAAAAATATCGATCTTGTTGAGGAAATATTATGGAGTTAACCCCGAGAGAAAAAGATAAATTGCTGCTTTTTACTGCAGCTCTTGTTGCAGAGCGACGTAAGGCGAAAGGGTTGAAGCTTAATTATCCTGAAGCTATGGCGATTATTTCTGCAGAAGTCATGGAGGGTGCGCGTGAGGGGAAAACTGTCGCTGAATTAATGGATTATGGTCGAACCATTTTGAGTGCCGATGATGTGATGGATGGCATACCCGAGATGATTCATGAAGTCCAAGTTGAAGCGACATTTCCCGATGGTACAAAACTCGTGACGGTGCATAACCCAATCGTCTAATGCAAACGCTTTCTTTTAAGGGAGTTACACATGATTCCAGGTGAATTTGATATTCAAGCGGGTGATATTGAGCTCAATGCGGGCCGGCCGACTATCACTATTACTGTTGAAAATAGCGGCGACCGCCCGATACAAGTCGGTTCTCACTACCACTTTTTTGAAACCAACCCTGCGTTAAAATTTGATCGAGAAAAAACTAAAGGTTTTCGTTTAAATATTGCGGCGGGAACGGCAGTACGATTCGAGCCAGGGCAGGATCGCGAAGTAGAATTGGTGCAAATCGCCGGTAACAAAACTATCTACGGATTCCGTGGCGAAGTGATGGGTAAATTGTAATTGCGATGTGCAAACGAATAGTCAATAGAATTCTCAACGGAGAAGCGTCATGAGCAAAATTGATCGCCGAGCCTATGCCGACATGTTTGGTCCTACAGTAGGAGACCGCGTTCGCCTAGGCGATACAGAATTATGGATTGAGGTTGAAAAAGATTTTACAACCTATGGCGAAGAAGTGAAATTTGGCGGGGGAAAAGTCATTCGCGATGGAATGGGACAGAGCCAAAAGGCGAGTAACGAGACCCCCGATACTGTGATTACTAACGTGCTGATTATTGATCACTGGGGCATTGTAAAAGCCGATGTGGCAATAAAGGATGGTCGCATTTCTGCAATCGGTAAAGCAGGTAACCCAGATATTCAGCCCGATGTTGATATCGTACTGGGGCCGGGTACTGAAGCCATAGCTGGTGAAGGTCAAATACTGACAGCCGGTGGAATCGACGCGCACATCCATTTTATATGCCCGCAACAAATTGAAGAAGCACTAATGAGTGGTGTGACCACTATGTTGGGCGGCGGTACCGGACCGGCAACAGGGACGAATGCAACAACCTGTACACCGGGACCATGGCACATTCATCAAATGCTCAAAGCGGCTGAAGCCTTTCCAATGAATTTAGGTTTTCTAGGAAAAGGTAATGCCAGTTTGCCTGCGGGGCTTAATGAGCAAATTGAAGCCGGTGCAATGGGTTTAAAATTGCATGAGGATTGGGGTACGACGCCTGCGGCGATCGACAATTGCTTAACCGTTGCAGAAAACTATGATATTCAGGTGGCCATTCACACAGACACTCTGAACGAATCTGGTTTTGTTGAAGACACGCTGGCAGCATTTAAAGGCCGCACTATTCACACATACCATACCGAAGGTGCAGGTGGTGGTCATGCACCGGATATTATTAAAGCCTGCGGTGAAGATAACGTGTTGCCGTCATCAACTAATCCGACGCGACCTTATACCATTAACACGGTTGATGAACATCTCGACATGTTGATGGTATGCCATCATCTGGACCCAAACATACCAGAAGATGTAGCCTTTGCCGACTCGCGTATCCGTAAAGAAACTATTGCAGCCGAAGATATACTTCACGACCTCGGCGCGTTTTCAATGATAGCCTCTGATTCGCAAGCGATGGGACGTGTGGGTGAGGTCGTTACGCGTACCTGGCAGACGGCACACAAAATGAAAGTGCAACGTGGCGCGTTAGAACAAGATTCTGAGCGATCTGATAATTTTCGTGTTAAACGTTATGTTGCCAAGTACACCATAAACCCCGCTATTAGCCACGGCATTGATCACGAGGTAGGGTCAATAGAAGTGGGTAAGCTTGCTGACTTAGTACTTTGGAAGCCAATGTTTTTTGGTACTAAACCATCATTGATTCTAAAGGGGGGTGCAATTGCAGCTGCACCAATGGGTGATCCCAATGCGTCAATACCAACGCCTCAGCCGGTTCATTATCGGAGTATGTTTGGTAGTTTTGGTGCGTCTCGCCTAGCGACGTCGGTAAACTTTGTTAGCCAAGCTGCAATCAGTAATGGTACAGCGGACACACTCGGGATAAGCCGACGTATGGTACCTGTCAAAAATTGTCGTACTGTGAAAAAAGCCAACATGATTCACAATGCCTACCAGCCGCACATGGAAGTTCACCCTGAAACTTATGAAGTGCGTGCTGATGGGCAACTATTAGTGTGTGAGCCAATGGCGGTCTTGCCGCTCGCGCAGCGTTACTTTTTATTTTAGACATATCAGTCTTGAAGTAGAGTCAATTAAATTTAACGAGAAATAATGTGATTGAGTGCTATCAATTTAAAGCCGGAGACGGTATCCAATATCAAGATGAAGTCGAGCTCACATTTGAGCAACGTCAAAAAAGTCGTGCGCAGGCGACCACTAAAAAAGGTGAGCAAGTGGGTTGGTTTTTAGAGCGCGGCCATGTGTTAGCCGACGGAAGTCTGCTGGTTGGCAAGAGTGGAGAAGAGATTAGAGTATCAGCCGCGCCAGAAACCTTATCGGTGGTGAGTTCGGCGGAACCACTCCAATTGCTTCGTGCAGCGTATCATTTAGGGAATCGTCATGTACCGCTGCAGGTGACTTTAGAGTGTTTGTGTTATCAGCACGACCATGTACTCGATGACATGGTCAAAGGCCTCGGCTTAAAGGTGGAATGTCAGCAACGGCCCTTTAACCCAGAAAATGGTGCATATCACTCGAGTGGCCATCATCATTCTCATGACCACGCGCATTAATCATGACGAGTAACGCGACTTCAGCATCACTTGTTCACTTAATGCATTTGGTTAGCCCTGCACTACCGGTGGGTGCTTATGCGTATTCACAAGGGTTTGAAAGTGCCGTCGAGTTTGGCTGGGTTCATGATGCGGGTTCTACCGAGGATTGGTTACGCAATGTTATGCAGTACAATATTGCACAGCTCGATGCGCCTGTATTGATGCGTCTATATGATGCTTGGCAAAGTGACGATGTTCGTCAAGTCATTTACTGGAATGACTTTATCCTCGCATCACGAGAGACCAAAGAGTTATTGCTTGAAGACTCACAAATGGGCCAAGCATTATGGCGTCTCTTGAAAGAGCTAGACATTGATGGCGCGAAAAAATGGCAGCCAAGCACAACGAGTTTTACATCTATGTTTGCGCTAGCGGCATCACACTATACCGTGGCAAAAGAGAGCTGCATTGAAGGCTTTGTCTGGAGCTGGTTGGAAAACCAAATGCAAGCTGCAATCAAGTTAGTCCCTCTGGGGCAGACGCAAGCAAATCAGTTGTTAGTCAACTTGATTCCTGAAATCCCTGGTCTGTGTTTACAGGCCGCGGCTATTGATGACGCAGCGGTTGGCAATAGCTCACCAAGAATCGCGGTTGCTTCTATGCAACACGAAACACAATACTCGCGACTATTTCGTTCTTAAATAAAATTCTAAACATTGTAAATGATAGGTGTTCAGTCTATGAAAAAACCAGCCTTACGACTTGGCATTGGTGGGCCAGTCGGCTCCGGTAAAACAGCACTCGTAAAAGCACTGTGTGCAGAGATTAAGGATAAATTTGATGTTGCGGTGATCACCAACGATATCTACACGCGTGAAGATGCGGAATTTTTACTGCGTAATGAAGCGCTAGATGAAGATCGCATTATTGGCGTAGAAACGGGCGGTTGCCCCCACACAGCGATCCGGGAAGATGCTTCAATGAATCTTTCAGCTGTTGCTGAGCTGCAACAGCGCTTTCCTGACTTAGATGTGATTTTGATAGAAAGCGGTGGTGACAACCTTGCTGCTACATTTAGCCCTGAATTATCGGATCTGACGTTGTATGTTATCGATGTCTCGGCAGGCGACAAGATTCCTCGTAAGGGTGGGCCGGGTATTACCAAATCGGATTTACTTATTATCAACAAAACAGACCTCGCACCATTGGTGGGCGCAGATTTGGGCGTAATGGACAGAGACGCTAAAAAAATGCGCGGTGAAAAACCGTTCATTTTTACCAATCTCAAGTCAGGGGACGGGTTGTCAGAGGTCATCAGCTTTATTGAAGAGGAAGGGATGTTGACGCCTGCTATAGCGTGATTAGCCTGCGTTGTAAGCAATGACATTAAATCGCTCACTATTGGTGCGAGCCAAGTGCATCGAAAGATTTATGCGCACCATTAGTGAGCAACCCCTTCTCGTTAACTTGAGAAAAGCAATGTTTAGCGCTGTGAAGATGTTGTCGGGTTGACAAATTATCTAATAAAAACAATAAGTTAACTGCTAAAAACAAACGCTGACAGTCTGTTGGCACCAAACCTGCTATTAATCCCCCCGCGGCAACCCTGCCGAAAACAATCACCAATTGGGGGCTTAAAATGAGCAACAATTTAAAAAAATGGATGCGACGCAGTGGTGCAGTATTGGCTGGTGTCTCGATGTCCATGACCGCAGCAATAGCGGATGCAGCAGATACAATTAAAGTTGGCGTATTACATTCTATGAGCGGGCCTTTGGCTATCAGTGAAACCACACTAAAAGATACCGTTCTGATGTTGATCGAAGCACAAAACGCTAAAGGCGGTGTTATGGGTAAACAGCTGGAAGCGGTTGTTGTTGATCCAGGTGATGAAAAAGCGGATTGGTCAAAGTTTGGTGTTAAAGCACGCGAGCTTCTTGAAGTGAATGAAGTGGATGTTATTTTTGGTTGTTGGACATCAGTTTCACGTAAATTCACCTTGCCTGTTGTGGAAGAATTGAACGGTTTGTTGTTCTACCCAGTGCAGTACGAAGGTGAAGAATCTTCACGCAACATTTTCTACACGGGCGCAGCGCCTAACCAGCAAGCAATTCCTGCTGTTGATTACTTGATGGAAGAGGAAGGTGTTGAGCGTTGGGTGCTCGAAGGTACTGACTATGTTTATCCTCAAACCACCAACAAAATCCTTAAAGCTTATTTGATGAGCAAAGGTGTAGCTGAAGAAGACATTTCAGTGAATTACACGCCTTTCAGCTTCTCTGACTGGTCTACCCGTGTTTCTGAAATTAAAAAGTTTGGCTCAGCTGGTAAAAAGACCGCTGTGGTATCAACCATTAACGGTGATGCGAACGTGCCTTTTTATAAAGAACTGGGTAACCAAGGCATTACAGCAGACAATATTCCCGTTGTTGCGTTCTCTGTAGGTGAAGAAGAACTCAAAGGCTTCGATACCGCACCACTCGTGGGTCACTTGGCGGCATGGAACTACTTCCAAAGTGCTGAAGCTGACGTTAACGAAGAGTTTATCGAGAAGTGGGTAGCGTTCGCCAAAGCAAACAACATTAAAGGGCCATACGTTACAAACGACCCAATGGAAGCCACTTATATTGGATTCAATGCTTGGGTTAAAGCGGTTGAGAAAGCGAAGTCTGCAGAAGTTGATAAAGTAATTCCTGCTATGTACGGCATTAAAGTGCCTAACTTAACAGGTGGCACTGCAGAAGTATTGCCAAACCATCACTTCACAAAACCTGTATTGATTGGCGAAATTCAAGCTGACGGTCAATTCGAAATTGTTTCGCAAACCGAAGAAGTTCCTGGTGATGCATGGACTGACTTCTTGCCTGAGAGCGCGAAGATCGAGTCTAACTGGCAGGATCCAGCCATCAATTGCGGTAATTACAATACCGAAACCAAAAAGTGCTCGGGTCAAAACTTCTAAGACCTAAGGCATTTCTTTGCAATAAATATCACCTCGCAACAGGGTTGCGAGGTGATTTAAAAATAAAAATTGCCTTCGTTTGAGGAGATCTCCTACTCCTCCTGAACATCGGTTCGGTGCCACATGAAAATATTCCACAAGCTATTGTGTTTTAGCGTCGGTCTATTGATGACCACAATAAGCATTGCACAAGAGTTCGAAACACAAGCGGCCCTTTTTCCCGATAGCTCGCGAAAAGAACTAGTAGGGCTTATCGAAGGTCTAGCGAAAGTCGACGACCCTAGATCTCTAACGACGCTTAAAGCACTGTTAGATGCACGTCTATATTACGAGAAAAGCAGTAAACAGCTTTTTGTCTTTGATAAAGACCAGGACCTCGCAACTGATTTGCTAACCGGTGAGCTTGATAACAGTGTAGATACCGGTGAGCTAACGAAAATTCGAATTACCAATAAAATACGTCGTGCACTGAAAAGCAATATCGCCATTCTCGAGCTACAGAGTAAATCCCAAGCGTTGCGACTCGAAGCGGCCAAGAACTTGGCAGCGAATCCAGATGCAGATCTCAGAGAGCACATTGCGGTCGCCATTGAGACTGAAAAATCGAGTGCGGTTCTTGACTATTTGAATTTATCGTTAGGTTTGATCGACATCTATAGCGACGATCAGGCGCTGCGCATGTCCGCGGCAAAAGCATTAAGTAGTACGGTTCAGCCAGAAGCGGTTGCGATCTTAAACACACTTGCGGAAAAAGATGAAGACGGTAACTACCTAGAAAGCAATACGGAACTTGCGGCATTTGCTGAACAGTCATTGGATAGTATTAATGCCAAGCTTGGGTTCTTTAAATTCTCAGAGAATTTATTGTTTGGCGTAAGCCTGGGGTCCATCTTACTTTTGTCCGCTATTGGTCTCGCGATCACCTTTGGCGTGATGGGGGTGATTAATATGGCGCATGGTGAAATGATTATGCTTGGCGCCTACACCACCTTTGCTATCCAGCAGCTATTTCCTAATTTCTTAAATTATTCGTTGATTATCGCGATTCCTGCTGCGTTTATCGTCTCTGGGTGTATGGGTATTTTGATTGAGCGAGTTATTATCCGCCACTTGTATGGACGCCCTCTCGATACCTTGTTGGCTACGTTTGGCGTGAGTTTGGTGTTGCAGCAATTAGTGCGCACGGGTTATAGCTCCAACAACGTGTCTGTCGCAACACCCGATTGGGCTGCGGGCTTTTGGCAACTCAATGGTGCACTCTCGCTCACTTACAATCGAATTTATATTCTGATTTTTAGTTTGGTGGTATTGGCTTTGTTGGCGTTGTTGCTGAAAAAAACCATGGTCGGGTTGCAGATGCGCGCCGTGACGCAAAACCGCGGCATGGCAAACTCAATGGGAATTAAGTCTAGCTGGGTTGATGCTATGACCTTTGGTCTAGGTTCGGGTATCGCGGGTATTGCAGGTGTCGCGTTAAGTCAAATTACCAGTGTTGGACCTAATCTCGGACAAACACTCATTGTCGATTCCTTTATGGTTGTGGTTTTCGGCGGCGTTGGAAATATTATGGGCACCTTTATGGGCGCGTTGATACTTGGTGTGTCTAACAAGTTTATGGAACCGTATACCGGCGCGGTGATCGCCAAGATATTGATACTAGTATTTATTATTCTCTTTATTCAGTGGCGTCCTAGAGGCTTGTTTGCCTTGAAGGGTCGGTTTGTTGAAGATTAATTAGGTTTTGTAGCATGTTTAGACAATCAATAATTCTTCAAACTATTCAGAAAGATAGTATTGGAAAGTACGTGCTCGGCTTTGTCCTGTGTTTGGGAATCATTATTCCGTTGCTCAATGTAATGGTTCCACAGGAATCAACGTTTGGTGTATCGACTTATACCATTACATTGCTGGGGCAAATTTTGTGTTTTGCCATTTTGGCCCTGGCGTTGGATTTGGTGTGGGGCTACTGCGGTATATTAAGTCTTGGCCATGGCGCTTTCTTCGCTCTCGGTGGCTACGCTATGGGCATGTACCTTATGCGTCAAATTGGCGATAGAGGTGTGTACGGCAATCCTGAGTTGCCCGATTTCATGGTATTCCTTAATTGGGATTCCTTGCCCTGGTATTGGTACGGCTTCGACAATTTCGGCTTTGCCATGCTAATGGTGATTATGGTGCCTGGCCTCTTGGCTTATGTATTTGGTTGGTTGGCTTTCCGCTCTCGTGTGACCGGTGTGTATTTTTCAATTATTTCCCAGGCGTTAACCTATGCGCTGATGCAAGCGTTCTTTATGAATGATTTCGGTTTTGGCGGAAATAATGGTTTAACTGATTTTAAAGACTTGCTGGGTTTTAGCGTTCAAGCGGATAGCACGCGTTCGTTTCTGGTGTTTTTTGCGGCCATTGTGTTGTGTCTTTCCTATATCGTTTGCAAGTTGATAGTTACTAGTAAATTCGGACGTGTACTGATTTCAATTCGAGATGCTGAAAGTCGCAGTCGGTTTTTGGGTTACAAAGTTGAGCACTATAAACTTGTGATTTTTGTGTTTTCTGCTGCTCTTGCTGGCATAGCTGGCGCAATTTATGTACCTATGATGGGTGCTATTAGTCCTGCTGAATTCAGTCCTATTAACTCCATTGGTATTGTCATCTTTGTCGCGCTAGGTGGCCGTGGCACATTGTATGGTGCGATTGTTGGCGCAATTGTTATTACTTACGCAAAGGCAATCTTTACTACGGCATTCCCAGAGTTATGGCTGTTCGCCTTAGGGGCGCTGTTTGTATTAACCACCATGTATATGCCCAAAGGGCTTGCAGGTATAGCACAAAATATCATTGATAAAATGAAAGAAAAAAGAACTATGCAGCAACCCAACCGCGTAGAAGGCGATAGTGTGGGGTCGACAAAATGATAGAGACAAAACACCTAGATCAAGTAACCAGTATTCTGTACCTGAGTGGCGTAACGAAATCGTTTGATGGTTTTAAAGCGATTAACAACTTATCGCTAACCATCGCGCCTGGCGAACTACGAGCGGTTATCGGACCAAATGGCGCAGGGAAAAGCACCATGATGGATATCATTACAGGAAAAACCCGGCCTGATGTTGGTGATGTACGTTTTAAAGATACCATCGACCTGACCACACACGATGAGGCGGACATTGCGAACATGGGCATCGGTCGTAAATTCCAAAAGCCTACAGTAGTGGAAAGTCTGACGGTTTGGGAAAACTTAGACCTGGCGTTAGCGGGCAATCGCAACGTACTGCAAACGTTGTTTTACAAGCCAACTGACGAGCAACGACAACGTATTCACGAGTTGATTGACTTAATAGGTTTGCAAGACAAGGCGGATGATTTAGCCGCTAATTTGTCGCACGGACAAAAACAATGGTTAGAAATCGGTATGTTGTTTATTCAGGACCCAGAAGTATTGTTGGTGGATGAACCTGCCGGTGGGATGACGGATACAGAGACGATGGAAACTGCAAAGCTGTTAAAAGAGATTAGCAAGCAGCACTCAGTCGTTGTTGTAGAGCACGATATGGATTTCGTACGAGCGCTAGATTGTAAAGTCACCGTTCTGCATGAGGGCAGTGTGCTCGCCGAGGGCGATTTGGATACGGTATCGTCTAATCCTCGTGTCGTTGAAGTATATCTGGGGCGCTGAGTCATGTTAAAAGCAGAAAATATCGATTTATATTATGGCGCTAGCCAGGCACTACAGAACGTTAGCCTAAGTGCAAAAAAAGGTGAGATAACCTGTGTACTGGGTCGCAACGGGGTAGGTAAAAGTAGCTTGATGCAGGCCATCACAGGGCGTCAGCCAATTCGTACGGGTACTGTGACCTGGGAAGGTAAGGATATCAACAAACTAAGCGCGGCAGACCGTGCACGGCAAGGCATCTCTTATGTTCCACAGGGCCGACAAATTTTTTCTCAGCTGACGGTGTTAGAGAATCTCAAAAGTGGTTTTGCTGCCTTGCCACGCGGCCAACGAAAAATCGATGATGAGATCTATAGCTTGTTTCCCGTGTTGCAAGAAATGCTGCATCGCCGAGGCGGTGATTTGTCCGGTGGCCAACAGCAGCAGCTTTCTATCGCGCGTGCATTGGTCATGAAGCCTCGCTTGCTTATCCTGGATGAGCCAACGGAAGGTATCCAGCCGTCAATCATCAAAGATATTCACAACGTCATTACTATCCTAAAAGAACGTGGTGAGATGGCTATTTTGTTAGTCGAACAATATTTTGAATTTGCCCGTGCACTCGCTGATGAGTATTCGGTGATGGATCGCGGTGAAGTGGTTTTATCTGGCTTAGCGGCTGAAATGGAAGAAGATAAAGTCCGTGCACATATGACCGTCTAGATTGGCACCTGGCGCCTAAAACAATGTTTCACGCGTTGCCTTTGGGCGCCTTCGGTGCATCCTTTCTTTAAGTTTCCTGCTTAATTGTTTAATAACCAATCAATACCTCGTGCTAAACCCTTAAAACTATTGCTTCTGCTCTTTATTAGGGCGTGAAACTGGTGCATATTGTGGCCCGCGCGCTATTGTTGGGCGTATATGTGCGGTTGCAAGCCAAAAAATCTCCGGTTTTGGCTGTAACACATTGACGAATAAGGATTTTTTCGTAGTGGCACGCTGTATGCTTTAGGGTAGGGCGCGATACAACATTATCGAAGCTGCAACGGTGATCGCACCATCGCGACGCAAGCGCAGATAACGTAATAACAAAATGAAAATCACTATCATTCTTGGAGACTAAAAAACATGAAAATGACTAAATCATTGACTTGTACCTTAGCAGCTACCGCAATCGCGGCGTCTGCAGCGTTTGCACCTGTTGCGAATGCTGAAGTTAGTGCATCAGTTGGCGTTGCTAACATGTACTTGTGGCGTGGTTATGATCTAGGTGACGGCAGTGCAGCTGTATCTGGTGATATCACCGTTAGTGGTGCAGGTTTCTACGCTGGTATTTGGGGCACTTCTGGTGATGACTCTTTGGGTTCTGAGTACGACCTTTATGTCGGCTGGGGCGGCGAGTTTGGCCCTGTTAGTGTTGACCTAAGCGTTTTGTCATACGTTTATCCAGATGCTACTTATGACACTTTAATCGATCCACTGTTCGCTTATATCCCTGCTCGAGACGACACTGTTGGTGATCTGTCTGAAGCGATCTTATCTGTTGGTATCGGCCCTGTTGCAGTGACCTACTACGACAACATTGCTGGCGGACCTGGTTACAGCTACTACACCATCGCTGGTTCTATCGGTGATTTCGGTATCCTAGTTGGCCAACACCACAACGACGGCGGTGAGAACGACGATCCTGTACATTTGGACCTTTCTTACTCTTACAACGATAACTTGAGCTTCACTATCAGTAAGTTTATCGAAGACGAAGAAGGTGTTGATGACAACATGCAATTCCTTGTTTCTTACTCTCTTCCTATTGAATAAGGCTTGAGTCTGTAAAAAGCTGGTTTCGGCCAGCTTTTTACTCGGCTTTAACAGTTAGACATTTTTATCGCCGAGTATTGAAGCCAATCAACCTGAGGAAACCCTTATGAAATTAGTAACAGCAATTATTAAACCTTTTAAGCTTGATGCTGTTCGTGAAGCACTTTCAGAAATCGGTGTACAGGGTATTACCGTGACTGAAGTAAAAGGTTTTGGCCGACAAAAAGGTCACACAGAATTGTATCGCGGCGCTGAGTACGTGGTGGATTTTCTACCTAAGACCAAAATTGAAGTTGCCGTTGGCGACTCTCAAGTTGACAGCGTTGTTGAGTCAATTAGTAAAACAGCACATAGCGGAAAAATTGGTGATGGGAAGATCTTCATTTCGCCGCTAGAGCAAGTCATTCGTATTCGCACCGGCGAAAACGGCGAAGACGCTCTATAACGAATAATCGCAATTCCGGAGAATCGCTATGGATTTACAAAATCAAATTTTTGAATTGCAGTACGCCATGGACACATTTTATTTCTTAGTGTGTGGCGCACTGGTTATGTGGATGGCCGCAGGCTTCGCAATGCTTGAAGCTGGGCTCGTTCGCGCAAAGAACACAACTGAAATTTTGACCAAAAACGTCGCTCTGTTTGCCGTTGCTTGTACTATGTACTTAATCTGCGGTTACCATTTTATGTACGACGGCGGCCTATTCCTTTCTGGCGTAACAACTGTTGGCGGAATGGATGATGCAGCTATTGCGGGCATTCTTGAGGCGTCCAACGAAGCTGGTTTCGGAGACATGGGTGAATACTCAGGAGCTTCTGACTTCTTCTTCCAAGTCGTTTTCGTTGCAACCGCGATGTCGATTGTATCGGGTGCGGTTGCTGAGCGTATGAAGCTTTGGGCTTTCCTTGCTTTCGCGGTTGTTATGACCGGTGTCATCTACCCAATCGAAGGTGGTTGGACTTGGGGTGGCAAAAGCGTCTTTGGTCTATACGAATTGAGCTATAGCGATTATGCGGGTTCAGGTATTGTTCATATGGCGGGTGCGGCTGCTGCGCTTGCTGGCGTATTGGTACTCGGTGCTCGTAAAGGTAAATACGGTGCCAACGGCGAAATCAACGCTATTCCAGGTGCAAACCTTCCTTTAGCAACCTTGGGTGCTTTCATCCTCTGGTTAGGTTGGTTTGGTTTCAACGGCGGTTCTACTCTAAAACTAGGTGGTATCGGTGTTGCGAACGAAGTTGCTAACGTCTTCTTAAACACTAACGCTGCGGCGGCCGGTGGTTTGATTGCGGCAATCATTGTTGCGCGCATCTTGTTCGGTAAAGCCGATTTGACCATGGCATTGAACGGTGCATTAGCTGGTTTGGTTGCAATCACTGCAGAGCCCGCTGATCCTTCTGGTTTGAGTGCAACTCTCATCGGTGCTGTCGGTGGTGTGATCGTAGTATTCAGCATCCTAGCGTTGGATAAATTGAAAATTGACGATCCTGTCGGTGCGATCTCTGTTCACGGCGTGGTTGGTTTGTGGGGTATCTTCGCGGTATTGATTACCGACAGCGATGCTACCTTTATGGGTCAGCTAGTTGGTGCGTTAACCATCTTCGTATGGGTATTCGTCACTAGCTTAGTGGTATGGCTGATCATCAAGGCGATCATCGGTGTGCGTGTCTCTGAAGAAGAAGAGTACGAAGGCGTCGATATCTCTGAGTGTGGTATGGAAGCTTACCCAGAGTTCGTTAAGAGCTAAGATTAAGCATACTCGCCACCAGCGAGTAGCGAAGTCACGAAAAACCCAGCCTCGGCTGGGTTTTTTGTTTTTTGGCGCTTCGCTAGCGTATTTGCTAGCCGTAGCGCCTCTCTGGCTCGTGGAGCGCTTTTTGTGTATCTTAGGCACCTGTGGGGCCGGGTTCGCAGAATCAAGCTCCAAGACAAAATAACAACAAAGATTCAAAGAGCCGTATACCTGATGGCTCCAATACTACGTAAGGAAATTGACCTCATGAAACTGATTACCGCTGTCATTAAACCCTTCAAATTAGACGACGTACGTACCGCGCTCTTCGATGTAGGCGTTCAGGGAATGACTGTGACCGAGGTTAAAGGCTTTGGTCGCCAAAAGGGCCATACCGAGCTTTACCGTGGTGCAGAGTATGTGGTTGATTTTTTACCGAAGGTGAAAGTTGAACTCGCATTGGATGATGCAATGGTTGAGCAGGCGGTTGAGGCGATTACTCAAGCGGCTCAAACCGGTAAAATTGGTGACGGTAAGATCTTCATTAGCCCCCTCGATGAGATTATTCGAATCCGCACAGGAGAAACAGGTTCGGACGCCGTCTAACGCATCTGAACTCTGTGTCACGCCAAATCAACAGGCCAGATCTCAAAAAGCCGCTTCACAAGAGCGGCTTTTTGCTCTTTATCGCCTGACACCTCACCATCAAACGTTCCATATTCATCGATGGATCGATCCAGCAGTTGAGCAATCCAGTGCTCGCTGGGCGCTCCCTCTAGATATTCCGATAGCCAAGTAATGCTCGCAAAAGTTTCGCGCTGAATAGCGCGGGCGACGTGTGACGCAGCGAGAAAACGTACAAAATGCGCGTCAGATTGAAACCAGGTGTCTTCTACCGCCGCGATATTACGCTGACAATGACTGGCGAATATTCCATCACCATGGTGAAGGATGTGCTGTTCGTGATCAACAACAGGGGTTGAGCCTCTTCCACAGCTTGGCGAGCGCGCTTTAAAAATATACCCACTCACGTGCCGATGACGCGCTTGTTGAGACCAGTAATCAATGGACGCCTCCTGTAGCTGATCGGTGACGTCGAGCGCTTTGTTTTCGACGCCTAGAGCACGAATAGTCTTGTTATTTTCAATAAGTTGAACAGGTGGACGGGGTGTTCCTAGGCCCGCTTCGACCTCAGGACAAAAGGGCTTCCAATCCACCTGGTGACTTAATCGTTCAAGAAGTCGGTTGAAGCGCTTATGATCGCCATCGTATCGCACTCGTTGGCCAACCAAGCAGGCGCTGATGCCGATAGTCACTCTTAAATGTTTCAAGTCGTTTTCCATGAGTGTGCGTTGATGGACAGATTTTTGGACGGCAATAGTTTGCCGCTCAAAGCATACGCTAATTTCGAAATGAGTTTAATAACTGTATTGCTTAGTGTTGATAAAAATTAAGGACAAAAAAGGCTAAAAATATTTGTAACTTCGCCTGCCATCCTGACTCCCTTGAGCTATAAATATTCTCGCTGTGAAGCAAAAAGACAACTGAGAAAAATCGATGACTTTGCATCAATGTGTTGCGCCGTCATCAACGGAATAAGTAGGGTAAGGATATGAGTAAAGTTAAATCTCGATTAGGTCTTAATGACTCTGAGCGTGTAGAAAAAGAATTTTTTGGTAGTAAAGACGATCGGCCAGAAGATAGAACGGTGACATCTCGCGCGCACATAAGAACAGAATTGTCTTCACAAATAGAAGCATTTCTTTCTGAGGGGGGAGCAATTAGTGAAGTGGCGGTTGGTGTAACCAATGACCCACCCAAAAAACCAACCAGCAACTATGGTAGTCGTCCTATTTGACGATAGGAAACAAAAAACTAAAAAGCGCCAAAAAAATGGCGATCTAGTCTTCGGTTTGCTTTTTCTGTGCTCTAGGGTGTGACTGGTCGTAAATTTTGGCGAGATGTTGAAAGTCTAAATGGGTGTAAATTTGTGTGGTTGAAATGTTTGCATGGCCGAGCAATTCTTGCACTGCGCGCAAATCTCCGCTCGATTCTAATAGGTGGCTGGCAAAGGAATGCCGAATCATGTGCGGGTGAAGTGGTTGATCTAAACCTTGCTGTAAGCCCAATTTTTTGAAACGAGCCTGTATGGCTCGGCCCGTAATACGCGCCCCTTTTTTGCTAATAAACAGCGCATTTTGATTGTATTCGTTGTATTGGGTTCGTGTGTTGATCCATTCTCTGAGAGCCTGTTTGGCGTGCTTGCCTATAGGTATCATTCGCTCTTTGCTTCCCTTTCCAACCGTTGTGACTTGATGGTAGTCACTGGATAGGTTCTGAATATCTAAATTGACAAGTTCACTTAAACGCAACCCGCAGGAGTACATTAGCTCCAGGATGCAACGATCCCTAATAGCGAAAAAATCATTACCCTCTAGGTTGATAAGTGATTCCATTGCATCTGGGTCAAGAGTGGTAGGAAGTTTGCGTTGGCCTTTTGGCGCGCGAACGCCGTTGGCTGGGTTGTGTTCGCATAGGTTTTTCTTGCTACAGAAATGGTAGAAGCTACGTACGGCGCTGAGCCAACGTTGTAAGCTTTTGGATGAGAGTCCTTGTCTGTTAAACAGCGCAACACACTGACGAATATGTGATGTATGTAAATCTTTTGGATGTGCTAACGAATATTGTTCGCTAAACGATGCAAGCTTTATTAGGTCTCTGCGATAGCCGTTTACAGTGTGGGATGACAGTTGTTTTTCGATGACTAGGTGTTGTAAAAATGCGTCTATAGCCTCAGTCAGGGCGGATTTTTTGGCTTTTTCTGTCGATATGGTTTTGGCCATGTTGCAAAGGCCTCCCCTCGTTAAGCGTAAAATAACCTAATCTAAAACGTTAAATGCTTTGGTATAACACGATTTAATACTTCACCGATATAACTTAAAAACAGGGTGCCCATGCTTGACCGGTAATGGTTCGGGTCGCTATTGCCAATGGCTAACAAACCAAAACAATTGCCGTGCATCAGTGGGACAACTGCCGCAGAGCCGATGTCTTTGGCTTTGTCCTGAAATAAGAATGTGAGTTCATTCGGCGGAAAATCGCCGCATAAAGCGCGACTATTACTGATTAAGCGGCTAACCGATTGGCGTGCATCGTTAACGGACACAATGCGAGCGGACGACTCAGGGACTTTGGAGGGGTCTGCGAAAAGAATCACTGAGGTGTAAGGGATGTTAAAGTCGCGATCAAAGCTAAAACAGATAGTGCTCACAATATCTGGAAGTGAATTGCCCTCGAGTAGCATCAAAATAAGTCGTCGGGTTTTATCAAACAGCTTGTCGTTTTCGCGGGCGTTATCGAGCAGTTTAGTTAGGCGATGTCGCATATCCATGTTGCGATCGCGCAGCACGGCAACTTGCCTTTCAACGAGGGAAATCGCATCACCACTATGATGAGGCAGTGTAATGTCTGCGAGAATATCTGGGTTATCTGCAAAAAAATCCGGCTTCTCTCGTAAGAATTCGCTGACTTGTTGTACGGTGAGGTCGGGTTTATTGCTCATTGTTATCGTCGTCTTGTTGTCTTGAACTGATTAATCGGGCGACTTAAATTCGTACTTGTCCTTGGAAGACTGTCGTGGCTGGCCCTGTTTTAATAACCGGTGTGCCTGGTCCTTGCCATTGGCAATGTAACACGCCACCAGGTAGTGTAACTGTTACCTCGTTATCAAGTAGCCCTCTGAGTTGCCCAGCAACAACCGCAGCGCATGCGCCGGTACCGCAGGCAAGGGTTTCTCCGACGCCGCGTTCTAGTACGCGGAGTCGGATTTCACCGCGAGATAATACCTCCATAAACCCTACATTGACACCTTCCGGAAATTCCTCGGCTCGCTGTATGGCTTTGCCGAGCGTTTCTACCGGTGCGGTTGCTACATCCTCTACGACAATGACTGCGTGTGGGTTGCCCATCGATACGGCAGATAGCTCAATATCTTGATTGGGTAGCGCGAGGGCATAAGTCTGTTGCTCGGAATTGGCTAGAAATGGGATCTCGCTGGGTGATAGAACCGGTACGCCCATATCGACAGACACGTCTCCATTTGCTTGGAGGTGGAGAGTCATTAATCCGTTGGCGGTTTCAACCCGAATAGCACGCTTACCTGTTAATCGTCGGTCGGAGACGAACTTTGCGAAACAGCGGGCACCATTGCCGCAATTTTGCACTTCACCGCCGTCTTGGTTGTAGATGCGGTAGCGGAAGTCGACATCGGTTTGTGTTGGTGGTTCGACAAGCAGTACTTGATCGCAGCCAACGCCAAAATGTCGGTCCGCCAGCGCGCGAATTTTCTCTGGTGTTAGCCTGACTTGTTGCGTAATCGCATCAATGACAACGAAGTCATTACCCAAGCCGTGCATTTTGGTAAAACGTAATCGCATGTCGAGCTACTTATCCTTCGGGAGCTGCGGGTGTGTCTACAGCACAATATCCTTGATAATAAACTATTTGGCCCTGGCCGTGTCGAGCAGATTGTTGCCTTAGGGTAATAGCGCTTCGCCTTTAATCAGGTCAGCAAAACTCTCTCGTTGTCGAACAATGTAATACTGATCGCCATCGACCATAACCTCAGCAGCTCGTGGCCTAGTGTTGTAATTGCTGCTCATCGTAAAACCATAGGCTCCAGTAGACATCACGGCGATTAAGTCGCCTTCCTGTATTGCTATATCCCTGTCCCGGCCAATGAAATCTCCCGACTCACAAATGGGACCCACGAAATCCCAATGCAAGGCCTTCGCTGAAGATTGTTGGCTAACAGGCTTGATATGTTGCCAGGCGCTATACAGTGCGGGACGAATATAGTCATTCATGGCGGCATCGATGACGGCAAAGTTTTTGTTGGGTGTTTGCTTAAGATATTCGACCTGAGTGACTAAGACACCGGCATTACCGACAATGGAGCGTCCGGGTTCGAGCATCAGCGATAATGGGCGATCGCCAATTCGTTTCTTTACTTCCGCAAGGTAATCGGCAATGGATGGTAGACTTTCATCGTTGTAGATAATCCCTATGCCGCCGCCTAGGTCTAAATGCTCAATACTAATGCCAATATCACGCAGTTGGTCGTAGAGTGCAATCAAACGATCACACGCAGCCAAAAGAGGCGTGACGTCGGTTAGCTGTGAGCCAATATGGCAGTCAATACCTTTAATAGCGAGGCTATCTAAGCGCTGAGCTTTGCGGTAGGCATCTTCTGCTTGCGTGATATCAATGCCGAATTTGTTTTCTTTAAGGCCAGTAGAAATATACGGATGTGTTTTTGCATCGACATCTGGGTTCACTCGCAACGATATCGGGGCGACAACGCCCATCTCTGCGGCGACTTCGGCGAGCCGGTCGATTTCGGCTATGGACTCAATATTGAAACAGGCGATGCCGACCTCGAGAGCGCGCTGCATCTCGGATCGTGTTTTACCAACGCCGGAAAAGATGATGCGGTCCGCTTGTCCTCCCGCAGCGAGAACGCGTTCTAATTCGCCGCCGGAGACGATATCGAAACCTGCACCTGCCTTGGCTAGCAGATTTAGCACTGCAAGATTGGAGTTGGCCTTGACGGCATAACAAATGAGGCCGGGGTAGTCGCCCAGGGCACTGTGGTAATCATTAAAACAATCCAAAATAGAATGCTTGCTATAGACGTAGCAGGGCGTGCTGACTTGCTGGGCAATGGTTTGAAGGCTGACGTTTTCGGCGTGCATTGTGCCGTTGCGGTAGGTAAAGGCGTTCATGATTAATCTGATCTCTGTCTATTGCTGTGCGGCTAATGAATGGAGCGTTGAGGAAATGCCTGATCGGAGCTTCGAACTTAAGGCGCGCTGCGTTTTGATTGCACAGGCTTGTCGGTGGCGGCTTGGTCGGAGTCAACGGGTAGGCGCAAATCAGCTTTGTGGCCACAGGCTAGCATGAGTGACATGCTAAAGACGATGGATGCGGCGATCACGAAGCGGCGGTACGCGGACATTATGGTTGAATCTCTCGAAAGCTGAGTGAATCAAGTGTCAGAAAGGCTTGCCGATGGCGGCGCGGCGCTTTCCATGCTTGATGTAGGTCGGCAAGTATAGCGGCTTAAGAACCAGGTGCTCAATACTTGCCGTACTGGAGGGTAGCGGTTTTATCGGTTCTCGCCGGCATTCAGTCTTTCTTCGATATGCTGCTTAAGGGTTAGATAGTGGACTAGCTGGATATCGCCCCCTTGGCGCGACTTCAGTCGTGGACAATGGGTAACATCGAGGTGCGTCACATAAAAGGGGTGGTTTCCGTCATGTTGCAGAATGGTTTGTCTCGCGCTGCTAAACAAGCGGCTACCCGATTTGTCACCGTCGAATACCTCGTTGTTGATGTGCAAGGTAAACCATAGTTGGTCATCGTGATCTTGGTGAACTTCAGCGATGACGGTATGGCAGGGGATCGCATAAATATCGGTGGTGACATACGCCGGCTTCAAAAACTCGTGACCAAAGTCGTTAAAATCGTACTGATGAAACTCTACCGGAAATACGCCAAATGAATCGGGCGATAACACAGGTAAGTTTTGTTGTTGAATGTAGTCCCTAATAAAATAATGCAAGCATCGTAGGTAGCTTTCCGGTGTCTCTATGACAGAATCTGCAACAAAAAGAGAGCCTGATTCGTCGAGTATCAACGCGTTGGCATTTTTTCCACGAATAGAAAACACAATATGAATACTCGGCTTCTGGCATACGCTCGCTAGCAAGTGCAGTGGAAAATGTGTGTCGAGAAAGCTATCGGTACGGAGTCGATGAAAACCGCTGAGGGGTTGCGATAGATAATCTAGTAACTCCGGCTCGCTCGTAAACTGCCTGACATGGTGAGAGTGAGTCCGTTCGCAGCAATAAAAGCAATTGTCGGCGGAAAATACATAGCGGCCATCAAATCGCGTGGATTCGAAAATCTGTGAAGTGGCGGCGTCTAAAAATAAGCCGTGCACGCGATTCTTTATACTTAGACCAAAGCCTGTAGTAAAACAATAGCTTTGTAATTTAGGTCGTAGCTGAGACTTTGCGTTGCAGTCGGCAAGTTTTTGCAAATAAAAACTGAGTGCGTGAATGAGTGCGTTATCCGAAAAATGATGAATTTCGATCTCGTCCCAGCTATTACGCATCACTATATCGATCGACTGCGCGAGATTTTCATTGTTCGTGCCGAAGTTAAAGGCATCAGTACGCTCGCTTATGCGCTGGACGTATCCGCTGCTTGAGTTAGTTGTGATTTCGCTTTCTAGGTTAACGATGATGACAATATCAGTGACAACGGGCGACTGACTAAAGTTGTCATGGGGCGTTTTTTCGGTCGGTAAGGGTATAAGATCCACCAGCGCCTTTGCGCATTGGGAGGCAGCAGTAGCAGACGCAGAATTTCTCTCCGTAACTAACTCTACATGAGTTTGAGTATGGAGAACAGCGTTGCGCAAAGCCCACACGATTAATTCGCATAGAGATTGCCCTGTATAAACTGCGGGCTTTGGAAGAGTGTTAAAGTCTCGTAGTTCTTGTAAATGCAGCTGCCAAATATGACGGCCTGCATCATCGTGAGTTTCATGAAAAACGAGGTGGTCTTCAGCCACTTGTAAATCAAAGCCAAGCCTGATGCCAATTATTTTGCCCTGCCGACGAGTGAAATTTGCTTTCAATTTATTACCAAGAATTTCAAATTCATTGGCATCATATTGCGTGTGCGATAAGTCGCTGTCCTCCACAGTAGTTAAACACTGGTAGCTGCGATTCAGTTCCAACACAATAGCTTGATGTTCTTTTAGCGCTTCAGCGATGTTCCATTTCGATGGGTTGTCAAGATGAGCAAGTTGTTCTTCACTCCATTGCCAATCAGCAACAAAAGACTGGATGACATCCCGTTGCCACGATTTTAGGTGTTTTGTCGAAGGGCTACTTAACTTTTTTTGTGCTTTAAAGTAAAAACACCGTTTCGCCAGTGACAGCCGACTATCTTCGCGCCGTTGTAATAAATACGCTTTCACACGATGAAAGGTCAGGACATAAGGGTCGAGTAGATTGAGGTCTTGGCAGCCATCGTAAACACTTTGTTTGTAGTCGAGCGATAGCGGGCGAATGTTGGGTAGCTCGCTAGCATAGGTTTCTAGCAGAATTAATTTGAACAACGATTTGTAGGGTGAGTCTATGGCTTTATAAAGGTGCCATAACCCTGCGCTAATAAATTCACTTGCTGGAATGTGTCCAACACCTCCGAGATCAATAACGTCGGACGACGCGAGGAATCGTTTGCCGAGCAGGGTGCGAGTATAGTCTGCGTAATTCGTCTCCGCATTGCTTGGTACGAACCACCACAATGGACGTCGTCCGGCGAGTAAAATACTGCTTCGATAAAACTCATCAAGAAGCAAGTAGTGTTGAGTGTTTCCGCTTGCCTCGGCGCTGATAGGTAGATTTTTCCCTGCACGAAACTCTTCGGCGTTCATAATGAAAAAATGAACATCTAAGCCAGCATTATTCGCCCAGTTGGTAATGAGTTGTGCCTTGATGCGTAACTCTTTTAGTGACGTGGCGTCGATGTTGCTATGGCAAATCCAGCAGTCTAAGTCGCTTTTTCTGGTGTGCGCTATAGTGCCTATGCTGCCCATGAGAAATATTGCTTCTATGGCGCTGCATTGGGAACGATTGTCGTAGCGCTGTGACGCGTTTTGATACCGAAAACTCCGAGAGAATTTTTTTGCGATGCGTAGAGCCTCTGCATCTGGCTCATAATTATCGATGCCGCAGGGTGTTTGGTGGCTGACGTACCCTGGCAGCATTGGGTGATTAACATGGAATAGCAAGGGAATGAGTTGAAGATAAGGACGTTGCCGGTCAGTAATGACGTCATAGACTCGATCGAGACGTGCATTATTGATTTGTAGAAAGCGCTTTTTTAGAGTTGTTAAATTCTTCCGGTCTAGGCCTTCATCAATAGGGCCAATGTCAATGGGCTTAGCGAACATGAAGGCGATACAAACGTGAGTTGCGATGTGATCCAGTCTTAAGTTTAGTTGCTAATCACATCACGCTTTAAAGTATTTCGCTATAGGTGTGGTGCACTTATAACGGCTATTAAGCTATTGCATCGGAATCGTCGGTGTCGAGAAGATTGTCCATTGCGGTAAATAAGATGTCGGGACGAATGGGTTTTGCAACATGGTCGTTTACACCCGCGTTAAAGCAGCGTTCCTTGTCTTCTTGCATGGCATGCGCGGTAACCGCAATGACCGGCAGGTGTTCATAACAAGGGTTTGATCGAATGGCCTTTGCTGTTTGGTAGCCATCGAGGATTGGCATTTCCATGTCCAATAAGACAATGTCAAATTTATCGGCGTCTGGTTTACTTAAGCGGTCGAGAGCTTCTTGCCCGTTATTAGCGACTTCTACTTCAAAGCCACGGCGTTTAAGAATGCCCTTAGCCACTTGTTGATTGACCAAATTATCCTCTACCAATAAAACATGTCGGGTTTCGGGTGCCTCTGAATTGATGTCATCGGGACTATCGATTGATTTGGTTGTAGTTTCGTTGGTAGTTGGTATTGCTTCCTTGAGGGGTAATCTCATACTGACGACATTTCCATGGGTTTTAGGGTTGGGTTGAACATCGATACGTCCACCTTGTTGGTTGACCCATGCGAATACCTCTTTTAATTGTATTAACGCAATAGGTAAGCCTTTAGTGAGCAAGCTGGGATCCGAAATATGTAACGTTTTTCCTTGGTCGCTAAGTGCAAAGTATAGCTCGGGGGAGCCGTTGGTGCCGTGTACAACGCTGACAGATAGGTTGATTTCGCCTCGCCTAGTCACATTGGTGGCACGCGCATAAAGTAGGTTTGGTATTAGCGCAATATTTTCCTTCTGAGCGACAATGCTCGCGGGCAGCGAATTGGTAAAATGCAGAGAAAAATCGAGAGAGCGACTTGCATTTTGCAGCTTTACGCTCGTTAAAATATTGCTGACGAGTTTCGTGATCGAAAATTCGCTAACGGGTATTGATTTGTTTAATGGCGATGGTTCAAAAACTTTAACAGCCTGTACTTGGCTCTGCTCTGAATGTGCGTTGAAATCGACACCGCAGAAACTATTGCACCACTGCATATAGCTCGTTGCGCCAACACAATGCGTGGGACGGCCATGGGCATCCCAGGTGATTTGTTTTCCGCGGACAAGTGCGTCGACGTTGCTACCATTGCGATGACGAAATATCGCTTGTCTAAAATATACGTTGCTTTTGCTATCTTGACTTTGGTTGTCGTAAAACAGCTCTTCTGGATGTTTGGGTTCAACCAAAAAGCTTTCAACAATCGATCGCGAAAGAGGCAATACATCTTCGTCGTATCCAAGCATGTAGAGAAAGCTGGGCGAAACATAATAGTGGTTGTTGGCGGTATCCCAGTCCCAAATGCCATCCTGCGTTGCATCTAATACGTTATATAGGCGTAGGGCACTTTCTTCTAATTCTTTGGCGATACGTCGGCGCGCTGTCATCATCGCCATAGTAAGACCTATGGCCTTCGCTATATTGGTTTGATCCTTCGTTAAGTTGTCGTCTGATTGGCAACGAATTAATGAAAAAAAGTGTTCGACCTTTCCTTCGTAGGTTATAGGTATTGTGATGATGGCACGAGCGCCAAATTTCTTTACTGTGCGTATGAGTTCGTTATCGAGATGATTTTCCGTATTAATTTTTGAATAGTACACTTCACCACGTGAGAGGTTTTTAATGCTTGTCGGCAGATCGTTGGATGAGATAGATGCTTTGGGTTCGATGAATGCTGTGTTGTGCTTTAATGCTTTGCTGCCGCCATGCGCAACGAGTTGGAGTGATTCGGTTTGTTGGTCCTGCCAACGCAACGTGATGTAGTCTGTATCGATATAGGCGCAGAGCGCATTCAGGCAATTGTTGAAGGATTGTTCCGAATCATCGTTCAGAATGTTACCAATTTGTTCCTGCACCCAGCGTTCTTTTTCCATGCGCTGTTGCATGTCCATTTCTTGGGTGATGTATTCATTAATGTCTCTTACGCAGCCGAGTAATACCGTTGCTTGACCGCGTGCGTTTTGTTTAATAATGCTTAGTCGCAATTCAAACCATCGTAGCGATCCATCGGCAACATGCATGCGGAAATTGGTGATGATTTCTTCGCTACGATAAGCCGCTTGTGCCATCTTTAGGCGAAGGTCCATGAAGTCTTCTGCGCAAACGTGCGCAGAAATATACCCATATTCTATCGGCAGTATGTTTGGTGGATATTGTAGAAGTTTGGCGAAGCTGTCGCTAAAGAAATAGCGGTCTTCATGAGTGTGCCATTCAAAAAAGCCGTCAGTCGCGGCTGACATGATGTTTTCGGCAAACGAACTGTTCCCTATTGGAGCGTAAAGGTGCCCCGGAAGAAGTTGACCGGTGGTGGAGACGTTGACTCGAAAATGTTGTTGTCTTTCCTCAGCCATACATGTCGTCTGCGCGTCCTCATGCTTGAGGTAAAATCTAGAGAATGTTTCTTTGCCAAGATGATGCGATCTTGGGAAGCATGAGTGTTCCATTGATGTGTGATAACAGCGTTAGGTCTTTTAAGCGTAGTCTTAATCAGAGGTGGGTGCCAAAAACTGTTAGGTTACCGTTGGATCATTTGGCACTAACAAGTACTCGTTAGCCGAAGTAAAAGTATGGTAGCAAAGCGGCTGGGCGAAACCGATACCGCTTTGGGAAGGAGTCGGGACCTAAAGAAGGCTTTAACCGCGTTGAGAGAGGTTTTTCTGAGCCTCGGTCACTGCGGCTCGTACTTGATTGGGCGCGGTGCCACCAATGTGATCACGAGCCGAGACAGACCCCTCGAGCGTTAATACGTCGAACACGTCGCCTTCAATCTCTTTCGAAAACTGTTGAAGCTCGTCGAGTGACATTTCAGAGAGATCTTTTCCAGTATCAACACCGTGTGCCACTGCTTTGCCGACGACTTCGTGCGCATCGCGGAAGGGAATGCCTTTGCGAACTAAGTAATCGGCGAGGTCTGTGGCAGTCGAAAACCCCGAGATTGCGGCGTTGCGCATATTATCGCGTTTGGCTCGCATGGCGGGTGCCATATCGGCAAAGGCTCGAAGGCAATCTTTTACCGTATCAATGGTGTCAAAGAGTGGCTCTTTGTCTTCTTGATTATCCTTGTTGTAGGCTAACGGTTGTGACTTCATTAAGGTTAGCAAGCTGATAAGGTGTCCATTGACGCGTCCTGTTTTGCCTCGCACTAGCTCAGGTACATCAGGGTTTTTCTTCTGCGGCATGATCGATGAGCCTGTGCAAAAGCGATCAGGTAAGTCAATAAACGCAAATTGCGCAGATGACCACAAGACAATCTCTTCACTGGCGCGGGATAGATGGGTCATCAGTGTGGCTGCAAAGCTACAAAACTCGATGGCAAAGTCTCGGTCACTTACGGAATCCAAACTGTTGCGCGTCGGCGCGTCAAATCCGAGTAATTCCGCAGTGTAAGCGCGATCGATTGGGTAGCTGGTGCCAGCTAAAGCGGCAGCACCGAGAGGTGATTGGTTGACGCGCTTGCGACAATCCTGAAGACGATCGTAATCGCGTTCTAGCATCTCGTACCAAGCCAGCAAGTGGTGTCCGAAGCTAACGGGCTGCGCCGACTGCAAATGGGTAAAGCCGGGCATAATGGTGTCGGCTTCTTGGGCTGCCAGTTGTACGAGCCCACTTTGCAAGCGTGTAATCTCTTTGCTGATCGCATCAATTTCATCTCGCAGATAGAGACGAATATCTGTGGCGATCTGGTCGTTGCGCGAGCGACCGGTGTGAAGCTTCTTCCCGGTGATACCGATGCGCTCAGTTAGCGCTGCTTCGATATTCATATGCACATCTTCTAGGCTGACTGACCAGGCAAAGTCTCCTGCCTCAATGTCGGCCTTGATGGCTTGCAAGCCATCAACGATCTGAGCTTTTTCATCATCGGTCAGCACGCCCACTTTGGCTAACATCGTAGCGTGTGCAATTGAGCCTTGGATGTCATGGTGATATAGGCGCTTATCAAACTCAATTGACGCAGTAAAACGCTCGACAAAGGCATCGGTTGGTTCGCTGAAGCGGCCGCCCCAGGGTTTATCGCTAGATTTTTGGTTGCTCATGCACATATTTCCGAAAAAATTACGGTAAATCAATTGACTAGGGATAATAGTACGCCATAGGATGACGACTAAATTTCGCTGGCTGGAAGAATGGCGCGCCAAACCTCCCTAAAAATCGCGGAGCATTATAGCGCAGCCTCATCAGAATAATTAGACGCAAACAGCTAGCTAGGAATTATTTCGTAGTAGCCAAAACAGATGGCAGCTATTGGGGGCTAACGATTAGTACGCAATCTAAGCTGATAACCCGGCACTCTGTCGAGCAGCGCGGGGATTTTCTACCTGACCTATGCAAGGTGCAGTCGGTATTTACGCTCGTTATTGCTGGCGAACTGCTGGCGTTAGCGTTAGTGCTCGCCGATACTGGCCTCTACCCATTGGATTGGGAGCAATTAGGCATGGTGTCTTTTCTCGTGCAGTGGATTGTTCTGCTGAGTGCTGCGCTATTGTGTCCATTGCGCAATTTTTTGGCGAATCACTCACTGGTGCTAGCCGGTTTTCTCAGTTTCTCATTGATTCTCTGCGTTTCGGTGTTCGTGTCAGTCTGTGCCGAGTGGTTGATCGATAGCGAATCGGGTTTCGATGCCTGGCAAGTTGCGACCAATCTAGTGCTGACCGCCATCTTTGCTGGCATCGTGCTGCGTTACTTCTATATCCAACAGCAGCTGCGTGCGCAAGAAGAGTCTGAGTTAAAAGCACGCATCCAAGCGCTGCAATCGCGCATTCGCCCACACTTTCTATTCAATTGTATGAACAGCATTGTCAGCCTGATTGGGTCTGATCCTGATCGAGCTGAACGCGTCGTAGAAGATTTGTCTGATCTGTTTCGAGCGAGCTTGGCGGAGCCAGGAAAAGTACCGGTCAAGCACGAATTGTCGCTCTGTCGTCAGTATTTAAGCATCGAGCAGATACGCTTGGGTAATCGGTTGCAGGTAGACTGGCAAGTAGAAGAATTGCCTGAAAGTGTCACTATCCCTAGCCTACTTTTACAGCCGATCATTGAAAATGCGATTTATCATGGCATTCAGCCTCGCAGCGAAGGCGGCACGGTTGAGATCTCAGCAAATGCAAGGGACAATCGCTTCACTGTTGTGGTGCGCAACCCCTTGCCGAAAGTGCGCGACAGTAGCGGAAGTGAAACGATAGCGCCGAGTAAACCGGGTAATCGGGTTGCGCTTGAAAATATTCGTCACCGTTTAGCGGCGTACTATGGAGAGCGCGCAGTATTTGAAGCGCGGATTCTCGGCGACATTTATGAAACTGAAATTAGCTACCCCGTATAGAGTGTTGCGGGGCGGGCTAAACATTGCGGAGGCGTCAGTTGGCAGGCTCCGCAACACCTTTAAACAAGAAACCAACAGCATAAACAGTTAGGAATGAAACTATGGATGTTCTGGTCGTCGACGATGAACCCCTAGCACGTGACCGCTTGGCGCGCATGGTAGAAAAATTGGAAGATTGCCACGTTGTGGCGCAGGCTGAAAATGTTGAGCAGGCGCTACAAGCGGTTGCAGAACACGATCCGGATGTCGTGCTGTTGGATGTCCGCATGCCAGAAGAAGATGGCTTAAGCGCGGCGAAAAAGATCACCACGATGGATGACCCTCCCGCTGTGATCTTTTGTACAGCCTATGATGAATATGCGTTGGATGCATTTTCTACCGATGCAGTAGGTTACTTGCTTAAGCCGGTAAAACTGGAAGACTTGGAAACCGCATTACAAAAAGCACAAAAGCTCAATAAAGTGCAGCTCGCAGCTCTCTCTGAACGCCAAGCGCCAGCTGATCAACGCAAACACATTAGCGCCAAAACGCGTCGTGGTGTAGAGCTGATCCCGCTGGATAACGTACGATTTTTTATTGCCGACCATAAGTATGTCACGGTCTATCACATCGAAGGTGAGACGCTAATTGACGATACGCTGAAAGACTTAGAGAACGAGTTCTCCAACCTTTTTGTCCGTATTCACCGCAATGCTCTAGTCTCAATCGATGCCATTGAAGGTATGGAACGGAATGCGCAAGGTCAATACAAAGTGCGCTTAAAAGGTATTGAAGAAAAGCCTGTAGTGAGTCGCCGCCATGTGTCGCGGCTGCGAGAACTGCTAACCACCATGTAAAAATGGTAGAATCAGACGGCAGCTTCGGCTGCCGTTTTTTGTCCTATCATTATCGCGGCGAGTCGTTGGCCGCCTGGAATACATCATGTCTACTGAACAAACCAAACTCATCCGTATCGCAACCCGTAAGAGCGCACTAGCCTTGTGGCAAGCGGAGTTCGTTAAGGCTGAACTACTAAAGCACCACCCTGACGTAGCGGTGGAGTTAGTGCCTATGAGTAGCCGGGGCGATGAGGTGTTAGATGTCTCGCTCTCGAAAGTAGGGGGCAAAGGTTTGTTTGTGAAAGAGCTAGAAAAGGCCATGCTCGATGGTCGAGCTGATATTGCGGTTCACTCAATGAAAGATGTTCCCATGGAGTTTCCGGAAGGGCTTGATCTGGTTACCATCTGTGAGCGTGAAGACCCGCGTGATGCATTCGTGTCAAATCACTATGCGACAATAGACGATCTGCCACAAGGTGCGAAGGTGGGTACCTCCAGTTTACGACGACAGTGCCAATTACTAGCGTATCGTCCAGACCTCAAGATTGAGTTTTTACGTGGTAATGTGAATACGCGCTTGGCCAAACTCGATGACGGCCAATTTGACGCAATCATACTAGCGACTGCAGGACTGGTGAGGTTAGGTTTTCATGATCGCATTCGTGATCGTTTATCAGTAGATATTAGTTTGCCAGCAGGTGGTCAGGGTGCAGTAGGCATTGAATGTCGCATGGCCGATCAGTGGATTGTTGACTGTGTAAAAAGTTTGCACCATGAGCCTACAGCACAATTGATTTACGCTGAAAGGGCGGTGGTGAAGCGCTTAGAAGGTGGCTGCCAAGTTCCGATCGCGGCCTATGCTATTCCAGCGGCTAATACCGAGGGTGAACTATATCTCCGAGCATTGGTGGGGTCAGAAGATGGTCAAACCATGGTACGGGATGAAGCGCTTGGCAACGTTGTCGATGCGAGTCAGATTGGTGTTGATGTTGCCGATCGTCTCATCGCAGCGGGCGCTGATAAATTACTGGCAGCGCTGCGAGGATAAGTAAACCTCGTTGGTTTATCGCGCCGCCGCATGGCAAATTATTCATTTCCTGCCGCGGTATTGTCACAACAAGAAATAAATTATCCATGGCTAAACTGTCTGGTGTGCAAATCATAGTGACTCGGCCGCGCCAACAGGCTGAGACGTGGGCTGCACAGCTATCTTCACTGGGTGCGCAAGCACTTGTCTCACCAGTTCTAGAGATTTGCCCACTCCATGACGAGACAGCTAAGCAGCGCATCAAGCAAACCATTCTCGATATCGATCAATACCAAAAAATTATTTTTGTCAGTCAAAACGCGGTCAGCTACGGCTTTGATTGGATGGACCAATATTGGCCACAATTTCCGCTGGGGGTGTCATATTTCGCGGTGGGTGAGGCAACTGCAAGGCTGGCGCGAGAAAAGGGTTTAGATGTCACTGAAGCCGGTGTTGCAATGAACAGCGAAGCGCTGTTGGCGCTTAAAGAGCTGACAAATGTTGAACAGCAAAAAATACTGATCATGCGCGGTGTAGGCGGTCGTACACATCTAGCGGACGAACTCTCTAAACGTGGTGCTAAAGTCGAATATTGTGAGCTTTATCAGCGGCATCGGCCGTCGACGGTGCTGGAAGATTTTAAACGTAGCGTAGAACTAGTCGAGAAAGATCGCCTTGTTCTCAGTGTTCATAGTGGTGAAAGTTTGGAGAATCTTAACGAAGTGTTAAAGTGTCAAACACACTCTTTTTATGATACACCATTGCTAGTGCCTGGCGCGCGAGTAGCAAAAGTAGCAAGCGACTTAGGCTTTTCCCAGGTCATTGTAGCGATGAATGCAACGGACAAAGCGATGACCCAAGCACTTATTGCGTGGCGACAAGCGCACGCTGGCAACGCGTAGAGTCAGTGATAAACAAGACAACATACTATGAGCGATAAAAAAACAATACCCGAGCAGTCTGATGCCGAGTCGCAAAACGACACTGTGTTAGATGCGAGCCAAGATAAGCCCAACGCAACACGGGAGCCTTCTAACGCGTTGCCTTCCTCATCTACGGACGTTAGTTTTGATCAGCCGGAACTGGATGACATAACTGTAACAGGAAAGCCGCGTCGGCAAAGTAAGCGCGGTACCATAGGTGTTTGGTTGCTCGCCTTGTTAATGTTAATCCTATTAGGTGGTACAGCTGGGGGTGGGTATTGGATGTGGCAGCAACAACAATTACTTGAAAAACAACAAACTCAGTTAGCGACCGATTTGGGAAATACCTCGGCGACATTGGTGGCAGGAACTAATGCGCTATCAAAAAAACAGCTATCACTTACAGAACAATGGCAGCAGCAAGAACACACTGTAGTCGAGTTGGCCGAGACGGTTGAGCAGCAGCAGTTAGCGTTGCAAAGTATTAGTACACAGTTGTTAGCGCTGACCTCGACGACGAATGACGATTGGAAACTTGCCGAAGCGCATTACTTAACTCGTTTAGCGGGTCAACGCTTATTGATGGAACGTGATGCAGAAAGCGCGCTGGCGTTGTTGCTCGCGGCGGATGAAATAATCAGTCATCGGTCAGATCCCGCGCTTTATGATATTCGAAAGCAACTGGCTGATGATATCGCATCCTTGAAACTAGCAGATGACTTTGATCGGGAAGGGTTGTTCTTATCCTTATCGGCTATCGGAAATATCGTCAATATTCTACCGAAACCTTTCCCTGAAAATTTTTCGGTCGTCCAATCCATCAAATCTGAACTACCAGCTGATATTGCTACCGAAGACGACTCTTCATGGTGGGAAAAAATCCAAACAAGTTTCTTTCAATCGCTTTCTGGATTGAAAGGCTTTGTGCGCATCACTCATAGCGATGAAACACTCGATGATATTTTATCGCCACAAGCACAATCTCAGTTGCATACTAGTTTGCGGCTAAATATTGAGAATGCGCAGTGGGCATTGCTTCGTGAAGAAACACTGGTGTATCAAGAAAGTCTGCAACGAGTAGATGAGCTGCTAAAACGATACTACCCGTTGTCCGACCAAGCGAAACAACTAAGTGAGCAAATCGCTGAGCTCAAAAATAGAAATATTGTTCAACAAATTCCCGATATCTCTGGCTCAACACAAGTGTTAGGCCGTTATTTAGAAAAAATACACAAGCTGGGTGGCGCGACGACCGAGCAGTTGCCAACTGAGAATAAAGTTAATCAGTCAACTAACGAAAGTGAAAATGACTCGACCCAAGGTGAGTTGCCATGAAGCGGCTCTTTCTTCTCATCGTTGCGAGTTTATTTGCTGGTGCGTTTCTATTCCAAAAGATCAGTGAAGGCAGCGGCTATGTTTTGATAGCTCTTGGTAATACGCGAGTAGAGATGAGCTTTTGGGTGGCGCTTGCGCTGATAATCTTACTCGTATTGCTGAGTATTCTAGTGTGGTGGTTGATTGCACGTAGCTGGCGCATCGTTTCGTTAGGTGGAAAAACACTGGGTGTGCGCTCTAACCGCTGGGTACAACAACGGACGGCCAAAGGAATTATCAATTTTATTGAGGGCAACTGGACATTGGCGCGCAAGCATTTGATAAGATCGGCACCTAGAGCTGATTACCCTTTGATTAATTATCTTGCCGCAGCACGTTCAAGCTATGAGCTGGGCAATACACAAGAAGCATTTGATCTACTGCATAAGGCTGAACGTTCGTCTCCTGATAGTGGGCTGGCGGTAGCCCTAACACAGGCGAGAATGTTATTGGTTGGGCAAAAGTACGAACAGTGCCTGGCAAATCTAGAGCGTGCTAAAAAAATTGCGCCTGATCATCCTGTGGTCTTAGATTTATTACAGCAAACTTATCTTCGTTTAGAAGATTGGTCTGCGCTGAAAGCGATCATCCCTGAATTAAAGCGCTATGACGTAATGGATGAGCATGCGCTGTATGATCTAGAGCGGAAGTTGTATCTTTCATCTTTGATAGAGGTTGCCAATAAGGCAGAGTTTCAAAATAGGGAGGCTGGGGGCGCGCGTTTGAAAAAGGAGTGGGATGCCATTCCATCCGCTCTCAAAAAAGATGTATCGGTTATCGTACTCTACGTCGAAAAGCTGCAGTTAATGGACATGGGGCAGGAGGCATTTCGTATACTCCGCCATGCACTGAAACAAAACTGGCATAATCAACTGATAAACTTGGTTGGCCGGGTTAATAGCGCCGACCCGAAAAAACAATTGTTGGTTGCAGAGGGTTGGCTCAAAGAGCGTCCAGGAGACGCAATGCTGATGCTTACTCTAGGCCGGCTTAGCTTGCTAAATCAACAGTGGACACAAGCGAAAGAGTATTTTGAGAGTAGCTTGAAACTTGAAAAATCAGCCGAAACCTATGCCGAGCTTGGGCGACTGTGCGGGCATCTAGGTGAGTACGAGCAAAGCAGTAATTATTACCAGGCAAGCTTAGGGTTGGCAGCAGACGCGCTTCCAGCACTACCGATGCCGGGAGTACCTAGTGCTATTGGAAGCGCTGCGGCGTTAACCTAGTGTTGAAAGCTGCTAGTTAAACGGAAAGCCATAGATAAGCGAGATCTAGAGCCATATGAGTGCAGTGACAAATGAAATAATTCGCTTGAAAAACGCAACACGGTTCTCTATGCAAGGTTTGGTTAAAACATGGCATAGCGAAGCGGCTTTTCGTTTTGAAGTTGTGCTGGCAGTCATACTTATCCCTCTCGCTGTAGCACTACCGCTTGTTGTACTCGAAAAACTATTTCTAGTGGCGACGGTCGTCTTAGTATTGGTTGTCGAACTATTAAATAGCGCCGTCGAAGCGGCGGTCGACCGAATCGGTAGTGAACATCATCCGCTAAGCGGTCAAGCAAAAGATATGGGCTCAGCCGCCGTTTTTATCTGCTTGCTGTTTACAGTCTTTAGTTGGTTAGTCATTTTAGCTAACCGCTTTCTCGCCTAAGCACGTTCAAACAAACCGCCACAACTAAAACTTCCAGTAGATCGCGATTCCCTGTCTATACTGAAATGGGAGGCCTTTTGTTTGCGACAGAGACGAAAGGGTACGACTGTTCTACAGGGAAGGCATTATGTCGTTTTTCAAGCCGAAAAAACCAATTAAAAATAAAGTGGCGGTTTCACCTGCCCGTCATCTTGAAACAGTGAAGCGAATTATCAGCTGCTTTGTTATTGGCGGTCGCGTGCGTTATATAGTGGATTTTGAGGAAACGGCTCGTCTCGAAAGTTTGGTGATTGGTTACAACATCAACGGCCACCTGGTGTTTCAAAAAAATCAGGTTGTGAGCGACCCTGACCACATTTTACCTGGCTTCACTCTGTTGCTAGAAGACCGACAAGAAGATATTGAATATATCGATTGTTTCAGTATTCTCATACCCAGTGATATAGGAGAAGAGCGGAAGCTGGATTATCAGACGCGAGCGTCCCTTGGTCGACGAGGTCCGTTTGCCGTCGGTAAAGACTTCAGTTTAATGTCGTTGAACCCGGACCGAGAAAATATCCGACTCAATGCAGAAGTCAAAAAAAATATTTTGCTTAAGGATGGGATACATGCTGGCCACACGGTGGCGCAACTGGATGTGTTGATGGGGTCGGTGGAAAGCTATGAGCTGCGAGACGCGGTGCGTGTGCCGATTTATGTAGCAGCAAAAATATCACCTGCAGAGAACGAAGAGTATTCTCCCGCTTACGTATTAGATATTTCAGAAAAAGCGTTGCGGTTTATTCCAAACCCACCGAGTGCATCGCATCGTTGGATCAAAAATAATACAAAAATCCACATTAATGTTTCTTTATTGCAAGGAAGGCAAGAAATTGTCTTACGCTGTGTTGTGATATTGCAGCGAGGGAACGAATGGGTTGCAAACATAGAAAAAATACGTCGACAAGGAAGGTTTGTTGAATTCGAAACCATCGATGCCATGGAGCTAAAAATAGCCTTGCTGAATACCTCCATGGAGAATGAGCTCTCGACGAAATCGCAATAGCTGAACTAAGAGACTTTGAATTGCTTTACTAGGTCTGCCATGGCTTGCGTGTCACCATTAAGTTCTTTGCTAGCTTGCATGTTTTCTTTGGCGGCTTCTAGTGTTTCCTTGGAGCCACTTGCAATGGTTTGACTGCTTTGCGCCATCTCTTGGGTAACTTTTGATTGTTCTTCAACAGCGCTGGCAATTTCAATATTCATTTGTGTAATTTTACTGACGTGTTCAATGGCCTGCTGGAGAACATCGCTGGCTTCTGTCGCTGTTTTCACGCATATTTCAGAATGGTTCAGGCCATCTTTCATTGCGCTGACCACGTTCTTCGTCCCAGATTGCAAATTTTCAATTATTTCATGAATTTCCGATGTAGAACTTTGTGTACGTTGCGCTAACGTGCGCACTTCGTCGGCTACAACGGCAAAACCACGCCCCTGTTCTCCGGCTCGCGCGGCCTCGATAGCGGCGTTCAATGCTAGCAAATTGGTTTGTTCGGCTATGCCAATAATAACCTCAAGCACAGAAGAGACTTTATTGCTGAAGCTCTCCATGCTTGCCACTTGGTTTTGAGTATTCAGGAGAGCATCTGAAAGTTGCTGAATAGAGCGGATATTTTTGCTCATTGAACTTTGAGCTTGGCCCGTCGCTTCTTCGGTGGACCTGGCGGCATCTGAAGACTCGATAGCTCTATCAGCGACACTTTTAACGGAATAAGAGAGTTCATTTGAGGCGCTGGCCAACATTTCCGTTTCTGATAATTGTTCGTCGGAATGATCTACGATTGATTGCATCGACCCTGATAAACGTTGCGACAGCCCGCGAATGTTATCGTTTGCATCGGCAACGCTGGTGACTATGTGGGCAATTTTTTCAACGAACGTATTGAACCCCAAAGCCAATCTGCTTAACTCATTGTTTCCGGAAATATCCAAACGCCTGGTCAGGTCGCCTGTTCCGTGAGAAATGTCTGTCATCAGCTCAGCGATTGCATTAAGCGGTTGAGAGATGGATCTAGAAATAAATAGCGCTATGACAAAAATCAGTGTTAGGAGTATGGCACTATAGATGGCCATCTCTGTTACCCAGTCGTAGAAAGCGATTTTTTCATCATCGCGAAATACAACGCTGATAACGACCCATTCCCATGGTTGAAAGTAAGTCGAGTAGGCCATTTTTAGACTGGCATCGTCAGGGAGCTTTGCAGGGTCAACGTCGATAGGCTGAGTGACGGGTACAGAGTCTTCCTCAGCATAATACAGGTAATACTCAGAAAAGCCTGTATAGTCGGTTGGGTGAACGACTTTGATGACAGACATAACATCTTTCAGCGGCCCATCTAGTCCGATTCTTTTACCCGCGTCGGCCTTGCCGCGACGATTGATGGCTAAACTTTGTTGATATAACTCCGGTGTTTCGTCTTTATACGCAAAGTCTAGAAATGGATGAGCTAAAAGCATCTCGCTCGTATGGAAAATCATTGCGTAGTTTCTATCATCTAAAGCTTGGGACCGAATAGCGGCTTTGGCTTGCTGTTTAGCTTCTGCTTCCGTCAGTTTGCCAGAATCAAATTGCTGATAATAATAAGTAATGGTTTTTAGCGCTACATTGGTGAGCTTAATGTATTCGCTTTGCTTCAATTGAAAATACTGAGTTTGGGCTTTGTTCACCGCCACTATAGCAATCGACAAGATGCCTATAATGCTGCAGAAAATGAGAATCCAAATTCGCTGTCTGATCGACAGTTGTTGTAAAAGTTTAGACACTGGAAAGACCTTCCCGTTATGTTATTCGTCAATAAATCTACACTTTAAATTGAGCAACCAAATCGTTTAATGAGCGCGAATCATTATTTAACTCGTGACTTGACTGCATATTGCTATTGGCAGCATCTAGTGTTTCTTTCGACGTGTTTGCGATAGTCTGGCTACTCTGAGCAATTTCCAGTGTCACCTTGGATTGTTCATCTACTGCACTGGCAATTTGTATATTCATTTGTGTGATTTTCGATACGTACTCAATTACCTGTTGTAATACGTCGCTGGCTTCAGTAGCAGTTTTTACGCATATCTCTGAGTGGTCTAGGCCATCTTTCATAGCTCGCACGACATTTTCAGTGCCTGATTGAAGGTTTTCAATAATGCTATGGATTTCAGCGGTAGAACTCTGCGTTCGCTGAGCCAGAGTTCTAACTTCATCGGCGACTACGGCAAACCCTCGACCTTGCTCACCCGCTCGAGCTGCTTCAATAGCAGCATTGAGGGCAAGGAGGTTCGTTTGTTCTGCAATGCCGACAATCACTTCTAATACCGACGATACTTTATTGCTGAAAGTTTCCATGCTAGTAACTTGGCTTTGAGTATTTAGTAGAGCATCCGCCAACTGTTGAATCGAGTGAATATTCTTTGCCATGGAGTTTTGAGCTTGGCTCGTTGACTGCTCAGTTGACTGGGCAGCTTCTGACGATTCATTGGCGCGTTCGGCGACACTTTTTACCGAATAAGAAAGCTCGTTTGATGCACTAGCTAATAGTTCGGTTTCAGAGAGCTGGCTTTCTGAACGTCCTACGGTTGATTGCATGACGGTCGTCATTTGTTGCGATAAACGCATTATATTTTCATTGGCTGACGTAACGTGCTGAACTATGGTCGAAATTTTTTCAACAAAAATATTGAATGTCCCTGCGAGCTGACTCAATTCATCACTACCGGTTGGATCCAAACGCTTCGTAAGGTCGCCGGTGCCACTGGAGATGTCGGACATGAGTTCGACGGTAGCATGTAGCGGTTTTGTGATAGAGCGCGATATTGCGAAAGCAAATAAAAAAAGAGCTATTATGATGACCGCAGAGACGGTCACCATGTTGATTAGCCAGGAATAAAAGCTTTCTTTCACGTCGTCTAGATAAACCGACGTGAAGATAACCCAGTCCCAAGGTTCGTATAGTGTGCCATACCCCATTTTGAGTTCCGCTTGTTCAGATAGGTTGGGGTCATCGGGCTCTTGGACAACGCCTTGCTTTTCTTCAGTTAAGTAAAGGTAGTATTCAAAAAAACCGGTGTAGTTGTCGCTATGGGTTTTTTTAAATACATCGAAGCCAGACAGTGCAGGCCGTCCTAATCCCAAGGTTTCACCAAACGTCGCCATGGCTTCTCGATCGTATTTAACTGACGCGGCAATTTGTTCGGGGGTGTCATCGGAGTAGACTGCAGCAATGAAAGGGTGTGCAACCATTAAACCGTGCGTGCGATTATAAATATAAAAATAGTTGCGATTATCTAAAGCTAGACTTTTAACCGCTTCTTTGGCCAGTTTACGTGCTTGGACATTGTCTAGCTCCCCTAGCTCGGCAGCTTGATAATAAAAATTGATCAGTTGTTTCGCTGTGTCCGTAAGCTTCACGTACTGCTCTTGTTTCATCTCCATAAATTGATTTTGTGCTTGCTGGATAGCAATCGTCGCAAGTAAGGCAAGACCTAGCATGCTGAGCAAAACTAGCGCCCAAATTCGTTGCCTAATCAATAGCTTTCGTAGAATTGATCCCATGAATATATCTCGAGTAACCAGCCGCACTTATTAAGCGTAGCTCAGATATCAAGATATGGAGCGATCGAAAGTTTAAAGAAAAAGATTTCGCTATCGGGATATGAGGGAGTCGATCCCCAATGAATTCCAAAGATCATCGACCCGCTCGCAGACGTCGGAATCCATGGCGATTGGGTTTCCCCATTCGCGGGAGGTTTCACCGGGCCACTTGTTTGTTGCATCCATGCCCATTTTGGAACCCAGGCCAGCTACGGGAGAGGCGAAGTCGAGATAATCGATGGGAGTATTTTCAATTATGGTGGTATCGCGTGCAGGATCCATTCGGGTCGTGACTGCCCAGATAACATCTTGCCAGTTACGCGCGTTAACATCGTCATCTGTGACAATGACGAACTTGGTGTACATAAATTGCCGTAGGAAAGACCAGACCCCCATCATGACGCGCTTGGCGTGACCGGGGTACTGTTTCTTCATGGTAACTACAGCCATTCGGTATGAGCAACCTTCCGGCGGAAGATAAAAATCAACAATTTCCGGGAATTGTTTTTTTAGTATGGGTACCAAGACTTCGTTGAGCGCAACACCTAATACTGCAGGCTCGTCGGGTGGTCGGCCAGTGTAGGTGCTGTGGTAAATCGGCTCTTTTCGATGTGTAATCGCTTTTACGGTAAATACAGGGAAGCGTTCTACTTCATTGTAGTAACCCGTGTGATCGCCAAACGGCCCTTCATCAGCCATATCATTAGGCTCGATCACGCCTTCTAAAATAAACTCGGCGCTGGCAGGCACTTGCAAGTCGCTTAGTAGACTTTGGGTGACCTCCGTTTTGTCACCTCTCAGAAGCCCCGCAAATGCGTATTCAGATAGCGTGTCTGGCACAGGCGTGACGGCTCCCAGTATCGTCGCGGGGTCGGCGCCGAGTGCAACGGATACCGGAAAGGGTTCGCCTGGATGTGCTTTTTGCCACTCGTGAAAGTCCAGAGCACCACCGCGGTGGCTTAGCCAGCGCATGATTAAGCGGTTTCTGCCGATCAATTGCATGCGATAAATGCCGAGGTTTTGGCGCTCTTTGTGGGGTCCTTTGGTAATGACCAATGGCCATGTGATCAATGGTCCTGCATCACCTGGCCAACAGGTCTGAATAGGTAGATTAGTAAGGTCCACCTCATCGTCTCGTAGCACTTCGCGCTGACAGGGGGCTTTGCTGACGACCTTCGGGCCCATGTTTAAGACTTGTTTAAAGATGGGTAGTTTTTCCCAAGCGTCTTTTAAGCCCTTGGGTGGGTCGGGTTCTTTGAGAAATGCTAATAATTCGCCTACTTCGGACAGTGCGCTAGCGTCTTGTTGGCCCATCCCCAGCGCAACACGTTTTTCCGTGCCGAAGAGGTTGGCAAGGACGGGGATGGTTGAACCCTTGGGATTTTCAAACAGTAGAGCCGGACCGCCCATTTTAAGTGTGCGGTCGCAAATCTCTGTCATTTCAAGGTAGGGGTCGACCTCTACGGAAATTCTTTTTAATTCGCCAGCTTTTTCAAGTTGGTCGATGAAATCACGGAGGTCTTTATATTTCATCAGTTCGCTGCAAAACCCAGTGTTGAAAATAGAATAATAGCTAAGACCGCTTTTACTTTCGTTTCATGGAAAGGAAAAATTCATCGTTGGTTTTGAAGTCTTTTAATTTACCAGCCAAAAACTCTGTAGCGGCAACGTCTTCCATGTCGTTCAGTAATTTGCGAAGAATCCAAACGCGTTGTAGCTCATCTTCTTTCATGAGTAGGTCTTCACGGCGAGTGCCGGAGCGACGGATATTAATGGCTGGATAAATACGCTTCTCAGCAATTTTTCTATCGAGATGTAATTCTAAGTTGCCCGTTCCTTTAAATTCCTCGTAAATCACTTCGTCCATTTTTGAACCGGTGTCGATCAATGCGGTAGCGATAATCGATAGGCTGCCACCTTCTTCAATGTTACGAGCGGCACCGAAGAAGCGTTTCGGGCGCTCCAGTGCATGAGCGTCGACACCACCGGTCAATACTTTACCGGATGAAGGAACAATGGTGTTGTATGCACGAGCTAAACGGGTGATGGAATCGAGAAGAATTACCACATCTTTTTTATGCTCTACCAAGCGCTTCGCTTTCTCGATGACCATTTCTGCCACTTGCACGTGGCGAGTTGGTGGTTCATCGAATGTTGAAGCAACAACCTCTCCGCGCACGGAACGTTGCATTTCTGTCACTTCTTCAGGGCGCTCATCAATCAAAAGCACAATCATGTGACATTCTGGATTGTTACGTATGATGGACTGTGCGATGTGCTGCATCATGATGGTTTTACCGGCTTTGGGTGGCGCAACAATGAGCCCGCGCTGCCCTTTACCAATCGGCGATACTAAGTCAATGATGCGACCGGTAAGATCTTCTGTAGAGCCGTTGCCTGCTTCAAGCACCAAGCGTTGGTCTGGAAACAGGGGGGTAAGGTTTTCAAATAGAATTTTATTGCGGGAGTTTTCTGGCTTGTCGTAGTTGATTTCCGCCACTTTCAATAATGCAAAGTAACGCTCACCTTCCTTCGGGGGACGAATTTTTCCAGCGATAAAGTCTCCGGTGCGGAGGTTGAAGCGCCGTATTTGGCTGGGGGATACGTAAATGTCATCCGGGCCGGCGAGGTATGAGCTGTCAGCAGACCTTAGAAACCCAAAGCCATCTTGAAGAATTTCTAGCACGCCATCACCGTAAATATCTTCACCGCTTTTCGCGTGTCGTTTAAGGATGTTGAAGATGACGTCTTGCTTTCGTGATCGAGCGAGGTTTTCTAGACCCATTTGTTTGGCGATATCAATGAGCTCTTCAATGGGTTTGGTTTTTAGGTCTGTTAGATTCATAAATATATGTGGGGGGCTGTTGTTGGGGGTTAATGAAATGAATCGTTACTGAGATCGCTTAACGGTTAGAAAGTGGTAAGCGACGGAGTGCGGTAGTGAATAGTGTTAATTATTATAGGAGTAATAGACTATTTTTCCCGCGTAACAACTCAAAAAATATCAAAAAATAAATAAAAGTATGTTTAATTGAAACTCCATCAGATAGGCATTTGTTTTGCCTAACTGAATGCGTTAACTATTAATGGTGTGTTGGTTGTTTAATACTTGGCTAATACTCGTTTGGCATTATGCTGATCGTCCAACACATCAGTAACCTGCGTTTCTCAAAATACAAGGTGAAGCGTTGATGCAGGATTTGAGCAAACCGTAAAAATTCTTTGGGCGCTGTGGCGCTCCTTTGCAAACATTGTTGCGACGCGTTTTTATGTGTCGCGATTGCAATCATGGTAGCAACATCCCAATTAGGGTCGCAGCGGAGGGGGAATTTACCAACTATGACTTCGATCGCTAGGTGGCCGGGTTAGGCTCAAGAGAAAAGGTTAGGGAATCGAAGAATTGGAAATGGGTTACCGCTGGGAGTTGTTGCGAGAACTGCTAGGAAGTATAGCGACAAAAACTTGGGGAAGCAAAGTTTTCAGCCGCCAGATTACTAATTGGCGGCTGGAGGTCTCTAAACGGGGGTTAGCTTAGAGGCTGCCTTCTACAAATTCAGTCAGCTGAGCCTTAGACAATGCACCAACTTTCATTGCTTCCATGTTGCCGCCTTTGAAAAGCATTAGCGTAGGAATTCCGCGAATGTTGTATTTAGCGGGTGTTTCTTTGTTGGCATCTACATCCATTTTGCATACTTTGACTCGGCCCTGATATTCACCAGCAAGCTCTTCTAGGATCGGGGCAATCATCTTACAAGGACCACACCAAGCCGCCCAGAAATCTACCAATACGGGCTCTGCGGCACTCAGAACATCACCCTCAAAGCTCGAATCAGTCACATTTACAATGGCGTCGCTCATAGTGTTTAGTCTCCAAAAGTCGGGGGAGGTTAATTTTTACGCGGGCAGCGTTTGCTGCGGCGATGGAATGATAAGCACCCAGTATAGGGGTTACAAGCAGTTATGGGGATAGTTGGCCAATTTATCAACGCTTAGGCGCGAATTTTTTTCATAGAGCTTGGATTAGCGAGGAAATTGTCTACTCCTCTGGCATAAAGCGAGCAATCACATCGTTTAAAAAGCGCTGTCCAAGCGGGGTTGTGGCCATTTGGCCACCAGTTAGCTGTAGAAGACCGTTTTCTTCCAACCACTCCAGCTCAGGCTGAATATTGGCCAGCTCCAAGCCTGTTCTCAGTGTGTAAGAGTCTAGCTCGACACCTTGATTGAGGCGCAGCGCGTTCATCATAAACTCGAGTGTTAATTGTTGCGCATCGACGGCCCGCCACTTGTCGACGGGGATATGGTCGAGGTAGTGCTCAGGTAACCGGGTTTTTTGCGTGCGTAATACTTGTCCTTGGTCTGGCGCGGTAATCTTTCCATGTGCCCCTGCGCCGATGCCAAGGTAGTCGCCGAATTGCCAGTAATTTAGGTTATGCCGAGACTGTTGTTCAAGCAGCGAAAACGCTGAAACCTCGTATTGCTGGTAGCCGTGACTGGCTAAGTACTCCCAGCCCGCTTGTTCAATATCGGCGGCCAGGTCCTCGCCGGGCATGGCAGGTGGTTGGCTATAGAAGGCGGTGTTGGGCTCAATGGTTAATTGGTACCAGGATAGGTGCGTTGGCTGAAGATCAATCGCTTGTTTAAGGTCGTCTATGGCTTGCTCTAGCGACTGCTGAGGGAGTCCGTGCATCAAATCGATATTCACATTGTCGAAGCCTGCAATGCTCGCATTATGAATGGCCTTGACTGCTTCGTCCGATGAATGGATTCGCCCGAGTTTTTCGAGCTGGCGTGGCTGGAAGCTCTGGATGCCGATAGAAAGCCGGTTTACCCCGGCGGAACGATAGCCGACGAATCGCGCTTGCTCGACTGTGCCTGGGTTCGCCTCAAGCGTAATCTCGGCGGCCTCTGTGATGCCGATGATACGATCCACACCCTCGATGATTTGGCTAATGGCTTGAGGGCTAAATAGGCTTGGTGTGCCGCCACCGAAAAATAGACTTTGTAAATGTCGGCCCTGCGCCCAGCGTGAGTCCTGCTGTAGATCATCCAGCAACTTCCGAACATATTCTGTTTCGGGTAATGCTTCGTTCTTTTGGTGCGAATTGAAGTCGCAGTAGGGGCATTTGCGGACGCACCAAGGGATGTGAACGTAAAGGCTAAGAGGAGGTAAAACTAGCGAGCGGGGGTTTGACAAAATGCACCAGTGTTAAATGTTGCGTAGCGCATATTATAGCGCGTATGACACAATAGCGCAGCGACCATCAACCTCTAGCCAAATGAATATCTGATAAATCCTTTTGTACAGACAAACTCAACAGACTGCACCCATGCATTTTAAAAATCGACTTTGGATTAGGTTTAGCGGCGGATTTTTAATGTGGCTGCTTCTACCGATACAGGTTTGGGCGCAGTTTGATGTTGTCATTGAAAATGATCCCGGAGATGCCAAACGCAATATCCAACTGTATTTGGCGAACTGGGATAGCCTTCCTAGCGAAGATATCGAAAGTCTGAAGCAAACGTTTGATCCTCGCGTGAAGCAGGCTTTGCGGGCGATCGGATACTACGACCCGAGCATCCAGTATGCTCTGCAGAAAGACTTACTCATCCAGATTGTGTTGGGTGAGCCAACGGTTTGGCGCAAAGCTAATGTCTCGGTGCGACACCCATCACACACCCACGACAACCGTTTGCAAACGTTAATAAATAGCCAACCATTTACGCCGGGTAAGCGTATCAATCATCAGGAATACGAAGCGTTCAAAACCCAATTGCTCACTCTTGCGATCGATAGCGGGTATTTTAATGCGCATTATACGACGAGCGAATTGCGAATTGATGCAGAGTCTCATCACGCCGATGTTAATTTGAGCCTTGAAGCGGGGTTTCGCCACAGAATTGTGGAAATAAATTTTAGTGAGACGACGGTCGAGGATGAACTCCTTCGACGTATTATCGAAGTGGAGCCAGGGGATTGGTACAGCGTCAATAGCATTGGTGAAATCTACAATCGGTTATTAAGTAGTGGCTATTTCGAACATGTCGCTATCAATGTTGAGCGACAGCCGCCCGATCAGATTACCTTGCATATCGAAATGACAGAGCAGCCGCGCTTCCAGTTCTCAACTGGACTAGGTTTAACAACCAATGACAACGGTTTGAGATTTAGATTTAAGTGGCTGACGCCAAAACTTAATTATCGCGGTGATTCTTTGCTCACGCAGTTACGCGCCTCTGAGGTTGAGCAAGATATAACATTTGGATACCAAATTCCGTGGCCACACCCTCAAAAAAGCTACATCAGCCTAGATTCTGGGTGGAAGCATAAGGTGACTACAGAGCTTGAGAGTAGCGAAACCGTCGTGGGTGCAAGTTATAATCGTGCGACGGACAGCGGCTGGCAATATAGCTATCTCGTTGAATATAAAAATGAAACGTCCCAACTGAGTGAACAAGAGCAAGATTCATTTACCTACGTGATGCCGGGTGTAAATATTTCGAAACGTTATCTCAAAGGTATTGCTGCGGATCCTGATTTAGCTTTTCGAATGGCGCTAAATTTTGGTGCGAGCGTGGAGTCATTAGGATCAGATACCAATTTTTACGAACTGAATTTATCAGGCGGCGTTACTTATCGGTTATTTGGGAAACATTCTTTAGTAAGCCGTTTGGACTTGGGTTTCATTGATGCAGACGATTTTTTGCTGGTACCACCATCGATTCGGTACTTCACAGGTGGTGATCAAACGATTCGTGGCTATCGGTATGAAAGTATTGCGCCTGTAGATCCCGATGGGAATGCGATTGGCGGCAATGAACTGATAGTAGGGGGTTTGGAATATCAATACAAAATCTTTGAGAACTGGAAAATTGCGTTGTTCTATGACACCGGTAGAGTGCGCTTTGATAACCAAGGCGAATTCGTACCTACCATTGCGCAGCAAGACGCTTGGGTCGGGGAGTTAAACAAAGCTGATAATTTTTATGGCGGAGCTGGAGTGGGTGTTCGTTGGAAGACCCCGGTTGGCGCTTTAGCGTTGGACGTCGCGACCCCAACTAATCAAGAGGATAGTGATTACCGCGTCCATTTCTATTTTGGTACGGTGTTGTAATTCTACATGACGGCATTCTCGAAACTTAGAGTATTATTTCGTTTTGGTCGCTGGCTAGTCTTGGCTCTCCTGTCGCTGGCGATAGTCCTTTATTTCGTTCTGTTAGGATTATTTCGTTCCAATAGCTTCGCAAGCTTTGTGTTTTCAAAAGTAGAACAAGCAATACCTGAAATTCAATTTTCAGCAGTCGATGGAAACTTGAGTGAAGGGCTGAGTTTTAGTTTCTATTACAATACCGATAGCGCAAGTGTAGAAGGAGAGAATGCTACTTTTACTCTAACTCCTAGCTGTTTATTTCGTTTTGCACTCTGTGTTAAAAGTGCATCAATCGACACTCTCAATATCCATATTTATTCTGATTCAGATCAGACTAGGAGCACACGTGATCTGCTTTTACCTCATATATCCATACCTGTCGCGCTAGAAATTGATGCGTTGTATTTAAATACATTTTTGCTTAACGATAAAAAATCGCCATTATATAACATGCATAGAGTCTCTCTAACCGGTCAATGGGAAGGTGAGCGTATCCGGTTATATGAGATGGCAGGAGAAGATAGGTTTTGTCGGTGGGGTATTGCTGGCTCGATATTTTTGAAAGGAAACTATCCCTTAGACTTGGCCGCTGAGTGCGATGATGTGCAATGGCAGACTCATGTTGCCGCTAGGCTCGATGGCGATTTAAGCCAAGTCAGTATCGATGCAGTCGCCGAAGCAACACGCGAATCACTTCGCAAATCGTTTGATATTCACTTGGTACAAGATGCCCTGTCATTAGGTGCAAACCTGTCAGTTGCACTATTAGCACCAAATCTCCCGGTGTCTGGTGAGATTTTTTTAGCTAAACCGGCCGGTATAAAACTACCTAAAGATAAACTGAGCTTAAATGCTGCCTCCATAAGTGTCGGAGGAAACCTACAGCAATTGACTTCAACCTTGACAGCGACATTAGATAGTGGGCTCCTACCGGATGAGCACACGTTTGATGGAAATTTTAAACTACATGAAAAAACATTAGAGGTTTCGTCGTTTAATTGGCAGTGGCGTGATGCAGTTGCACGTGTGCAAGGCGAGATAAAGTGGTCTGAGCGTATTCGAAGCGAAGGTCTATTGCAGTTAAATGGGCTTAGTTTAGACCCATCAACGACACCGCTTATAGCGCCCATAAAAGGTGTGGAAATCAATGCTATAGAGGGTGAAGGAAGATGGGATATCTCCATTGACGGTGCTGCTATTGATGCAGATATTGCGTTGAATAATATAAAGGCTGACTATCTAGGAGAGCCGTTGCGCAGCAGTGCGCACGTTCTATGGCAACAAAACGAACTTATTCTCGAAGCTTTTGCAATTAATATTGGGAGCGGCAATACACTCAATGCGCAAGGAAAGTTGGGCGAGAAAGCTCTTCTATTTGAAGGTGATGTGGCGTTAAGCGATCTTACCCTTTTATCAGCGGACTTAAGTGGTGATCTCAATGGTGATTGGAAAATCAGTGGTCCTCTAGCTGCTTGGAGATTGTCATCACAGTTGAATTCCGAACGGCTCCAGTGGCAGGAATTTTACGCTTTACAATCGACTATCCAGATGGATTGGCAGCATCGAAGTGAGAGGAACAATAACGTCCGCTTGTCTATCGAGGAGTTCCGGTTGCCAAATGGTATGGGCAGCCAAGTTCAGACCTCGATGCGTGGGACGCTCGAACAGCAAGACGTGGGTTTGTATTTGCGCGGATTGGATAATCATAGCGATAAAACGGTAAATCTAGACTGCCGAGGTGGATTTAATCTCGATGTGCTGACGGAGGGCTACCAGCGATGGATTGGATTATGTGACCAGATGGCTATTGGGTTTCAGCTGAATGGAGAAAAAATATGGGGGTTGGACGCGCCTATCGATATCGATTGGCAGTTCGAGGATAGCAAAGTTAGCCTCTCATCTTTTTGCTTAAATGAGCAAAGTGGGATGAGTAACCAGGATAGCGAAGCGGCGGCCATCGCTAGTGTTCAGCGCTCAAAGGTTTGTAGTAATGAATACCTGCGGTATGTGAATGGTGACATTCCAGACTTAAATATCACTGGCGATCATTTGCCTTTTGCATGGATAGAGCCACTGCTTCCGGAGAGTGTGTCAGCTCGCGGTCACTGGTCTTTTGTGCTTAGTGGAGAGCAGGTTATTAGTCAGCAGGCGATTCATGGCGATATTTTAGCAACTGATTTCACCATCGATTTAAACAATGCATCTCATGCCGTACATTTACCGGTGGAGACGATGCGAGCGAGTGCGGAAATTAGTGATCTAAGCCCGCTCGTCAGTTGGGAGCTGATAACAAAATCTGATGGCGCTGTACGCGGACACCTCCAACTAGAGAAATCAAACATTGAAGGTGAGTTGGTGGTCGATTCATTACAGCTAAAGAGCTTATCGCCTCTGTTGATGAAGTCGTCGTCCGATCAATTAGATGGAGTGCTAGATGCTTCATTGACGCTAACAGGCCCGTTGGACTTTCCCGTGTTAAATGGCGAGGTTGATATCAACCAAGGCCTCGTTCGTTCATCCATCATTCCAGTGCCAATAGAATCAATACAGGTGAATATTGCTGTTAACAATAATGACGCGCGACTAAAGGGCGAGTTTGAAAGCCTTAATAAACCGGGCGAAGTATTAGGGGCATTCAAATGGGAGCAAAATAACTGGGCCGCAAAGCTGAGTCTACAAGCGAAAAACTTAGAGTTTACTCCTGAGCCGAGAATCGAGTTGCGGGTTAGCCCAGATATCACATTGGAAGCCTCTCCGGAGGAAGTGTACTTAACGGGCGATATTTTTATTCCCTGGGCGAGGGTGGAAATCCGTTCATTGCCAGAACAGGCAGTGAAAGAATCTGCTGATGCTATCGTTGAGGGTAGCGAGAAAGCCATGGGGCAGAAAGTACATAGTGATCTAAATGTCACCTTAGGAGACGACGTTCGTTTCAAGGGTTTTGGCCTCGACACGGGTGTGGCGGGAGCGTTAGCTATTGAACAAGCTAGCAACGAGCCATTACGGGCAACTGGCACTATTCGTTTAGAAAAAGGCCGCTTTAAAAAATACGGTCAAAACTTATTAATTCGCGAAGGCGACTTAGTCTTTGTCAATGCCATTGATAATCCGCAGTTGCGACTGGTTGCGGTACGTGACCAAGTCAGTAATGAGGTTGAGGTAGGGTTGCGCGCGACTGGGCCAGCGACGGAACCCAATATATCGCTCTTCTCCAATCCGACGATGTCGCAGCAAGAACAAATTAGTTACTTGTTGACGGGTGGTCCTCCCAATGAAAGCGTGGATCTGGACCCTACGGTGGCTGCCGCCGAAGCAGCGCTGTCACTGGCGTTAGAGTCTGAATTGGGGAGCGATTTGACGCATCGCGCGAGTCAATTACTGGGTATTGAAGACATACGAGTCACGACAATGAGCAATGAAAGTGGACCCCAAGTTGGTGTTAGTGGGTACCTGACATCCGACCTCAAAGTAAGTTATGGTATTGGTGTCTTCGAGGCGGTAAATTCATTAACATTAAACTACCGCTTAACTAAAAATATATTTGTTGAGATGACCAGCGGCGAAAGCAGCGCTTTCGATGTACTGTGGAACTTTTCCATCGATTAGCGCGTTGCATAGCCTAATAAGGATGCCAAACAATGACAGACGTAATTCTCCATCACTACGACGCATCACCATTTGCTAAAAAAATCCGACTCATTTTTGGAATGAAAAATCTAAACTGGAAGAGTGTGGAAATCCCTCGGGTGATGCCAAAGCCAGACCTGGTCGCGCTGACGGGTGGTTATCGTCGAACGCCGGTACTGCAAAAAGGTGCGGACATCTTTTGTGATACCGTATTAATTGCGAAGGTTATAAACGCACTCTCGCCTGAAGTTGATGTATATCCCTCTGACCAACTCGCGACGGTGAACGCCATGTCGCAATGGGGTGATACTCAGTTGTTCCAAAATGCTGTGGGTTTGGTGTTTCAAAAGGATATTTTAATTGCGATGTTTGGTGGCAATGAAAAAGCTATGGCTGCATTTGCTGAAGATCGTTCTGCCCTCAATAAGGATGCACCTCGCCGACGAATTCCTGCGTCGGAAGCCAAGGTGTTTATAGAGCAGGCGCTTGACCAGATTAATGAGCAGCTTAGCGATGACCGTCCCTTTTTATTAGGCGATTACCTAACCATTGCTGATGCATCTGTTTATCATCCGCTTTGGTTTTTGCAAACGAAGCCTATCGTTAACGAGACATTGAAGCCCTATGCTAACGTCAATCGATGGATGGAGCGGCTGAATGCGTTTGGGGAAGGTGAGAGCAGTGTGCTAACAAGTGAAGCCGCAATACAGGTTGCACGTCAGAGCGAGCCCAATTCGTTATCGGCAACCTGTATGCTAGAAGGCTTCGCAATTGGGGATCAAGTCTCTGTGATGCCAGCAGACTATGGTTTTGACCCAGTTCTTGGCACACTGCGTTATGCTGATGAACATAAAGTCGCAATTGCGCGTACGGATGAAAGAGCAGGCGAAGTCGTGGTGCACTTTCCGAGAATTAACTATTTGGTAAAACATCTAAAGTAACCTAACGGAAGGCTTTCTATAAGCGTGTTGTAATTATTCAGCCGCTTTACAGATTGCGAGCTGTGCTGCTTGCTTTAACGTAACCTGGTTGATTGGTTTTAATAGGGTTATTCGCGTTCCGTTCACAATGCGGCCCAAATAAAGTGCTTCTTGGTGAGTTTCGGTAATAATGAGTGCATTGAGTCGAGTATTTTCGAAGTGACTTTGAATGGATTCAATGTGCAGCCAAAATTCATGTGCTTCTATGGTGCAGTCAGCAATAATAAAGTTTACACGTTGTAATTGAGTTGCTTGCGACAGGGCGTTTTCCCAAGAGCTTTCAATAATGCAGCAAGGGTACTCAAAAAGCGCATTTTTAATCTTAACGCGCTCGGAGAATGAATCTGAAATAAGGAGCGCTACCGTATTGCATCCGGTACAGTAGCAGGGCTTATCAAAACAAGGTAACGTCTGCATCGTAGTCCTGTATGGTGGTTTGTTTTTCTGCGGGTGTATGGTCCTGAAGCAGTAAGCTAACCGCTTCGGCCATTATCGAGCGCATGTCGGCATTGTGTTTAACTTGCATATCAATTAAGTAGCCGTGTTTCTCGTTGGTGCTATTGACCAGCTCGATGATGTCCTCTTCTTGGTCTGCCTCGAGTCCCAATGTAGACAGCTCTACCAATAGTTTGGATGACAGATCCCCGCACAGCGCACTATGGCTATTACTCAAGTGTTCGCTAAAACGCACCATGGTATTGACGATATCATTCATTTTTTGCGCGATCGCCAATCTTGCGTCTCGAGATTGAGTATCTTTTATTTTGAGTCGTGCATAGTTGTCGAGCCAATAGTGAATAGTATCAATCAACACTGCCAGGTTGTCTTTGAGCGAGTCGATTTCATCTTCACTAAAGTCGGATCTCAATAAAACAAGGAGCAAGTGCTTGGTTTGGAAGATGATATAGCCTTCATGGGTAGAGAGTTTTGTACCGCGACCTGAGAGCTTTGCTAAGCTGCATAAATCTTGACGACTTATACCTTTCCCGAACTGGATGCTTATCTGTTCTTCTGCTACCGCTGCTCGAAAACAGCCCGATAGCTGAAAACGCCGAGCAGCGCCATAAATAACCGCTTCAATAGACTCTAATTCCTGGCAGCAGATTATTTCTCTAGATAAACGTGCAATCACACCAAGTTGATATGCTGATCGCATAGCGAATTGCGTTTCGTGCTGAGAGTCTGTGCGCCGGACTTCCTTTTTCATGCCTAATTCTTCAATGAATAAATTCCATATACCTATTAGTTAAGCATGCGAACTAATAAAATCTTGGATGATCTTTTATTTGGACGCATTTGGGACAGAGAATTTATCTTTCGTTCGCATAAGGGATATTGACCCTGTTTTTATTATTGTTATTAGGTGTAAGATAAGCGCTGCTTTTAACTCAGCAGTTTCTCGCTGCGTGATGTTGATGGTTTGGTTCTTTTTATTTCTCACCTAGTGAAGCTTGTATAATTACTGACGAAGGGTTTTGCATACGTTTACATGTCCTAACAAAATAAAAAGGAATTTTACTGTTTCGCGAGAGGGAGGTTAGTTAAGTAAAAAATGTGCGTGGACAAACACCTGTAATATTTTTGTAAAAAACCGCTTTTGGGATTAAGACCACGCTTTCCACATCAGTGCAGGCTAGAAATTCTTTTCTGTAGTAACTTTATGGCCACAACTGACTCTCAAGAAAAGCTGCATGAACAGCGCTTTTTCTCTTGTATCGCTAATTCTATTGATCAATACGGGCTTAAAGCGCTACCGCACTCTATCAATACCATGCAGTTAAGTAGTGGGCCCTTTGTAGGAAAAAGTGATGCGATTTTGCACCCTGACTTAAGCATCATACGTAGGACGACTAATCAGTTAATCTATCAAAAAGGTGTGTTTAATAGCGGATACGTTTGCTTCACACTTCACCCTAGTGACCACTGCTGTTACTCCAAAGGTAACTACTCCGGCATGGGGCACGTTTCTATTCAGGCTGGTTTGTCAGAATGGGAAGTGATTACTAAAGCGAATACGATGCACTATGTCTTGCTTGTTAAAGTCTCTAGTCTGTCAAAGCACCTCGCTCCAGATTTACATGCCGTCTTGCAAGCTTTTCTGTTAACGGAGAACCGTATTGAATTGTTTACAGAGGGCTTCTATGACGTTGCGAAGCGAGTATGTGATAGGTCACTTCATGCCAGTAGCTTCAGTGGGTCTCACAATAAATCAGATAGTGTGTTTGGAGAGATACGCAGTGACATATTCCATATTATTGGTTTTTTGCTGCGAAATGGTCAGGTGGAGCAGGTCCGGTCGAATTCTAAGGTGAGGCTTTTGGACAAGGCGCTGGGGTTGATCGGTGAGGGGAACAACTGCCAGCTAAAGGTTTCGGATGTCGCAGACTCTCTCCATACGACAAGACGAGCACTGGAAAAAGTATTTGAGATCTATCTCAATATTAGCCCGAAAGAATATATGAATAGTATACGTTTAAGTGTTATTCAAGCGGAGCTTATTGGAGGGGATAGGACGCAAGGCAGCATCGCTGAAATTGCACGTCGACATGGTCTAACGCACATGGGGCATTTCAGTCGAGCGTATGCAAAATTATTCAATGAGTTGCCAAGTGAGACTGTTGCACGCGCGAAAAATAATCGACTATCTTGCTTAGATTGCCGTTAAAATTGGCTTAGAAAATGCTTTGTTTAAGTTCAATTAATAGCTTTGCCATGGCTTGCCCGCGATGACTGATTTTGTTCTTCACTTCAGGCGGTAACTCAGCTGAGCTACAATTTTTTTCCGCTACAAAAAATAACGGATCATAGCCAAAACCGTTTTCTCCCTGCGCTTTTTTCAAGATTCTACCTTCCCATGAGGCTTGGCAAATAATCGGGCACGGGTCTTCTGGGTAGCGAACGTAGGCGAGCGCACAATGAAAGCGGGCAGTACGCAGTTCATCGGGAACACTTTTTAAGTTGTCTAGTAGGCGTGCGTTGTTTGCGGCGTCATCACCCTGTGTACCAGCGTATCGCGCGGAGTATATTCCTGGGGCGCCTTGCAAGGCGTCAACCGATAATCCAGAGTCATCAGCGAGGGCAGGCAGCTGTGTTTCTCGGCTTGCGTGGCGCGCTTTGAGTATGGCGTTTTCCACAAAGGATAATCCAGTCTCATCAGCGGATGAGACAGAATAATCGGCCTGTGTTTTTAAAGAGAAAGGTAGGTCGGCTAGGATGCGTTTGAATTCTTTTAGCTTCCCAGTGTTATTGCTGGCAATCACTATCATCGAGAGTCGTTGGGTGTTATTCATTAACGTACATTTTTTTAGTGAATTTTATATTGATCGAGCTTTCGCCTGGTAAGGCTACATCAATATCAAAATGAAAATGTTCTTCTTCGGTGACACGTAATTCTGCGATGTAGTAGACGGTGCCGGGTTCTTCAATCTCTTTGAAGTCGAGCGACTTCATTTGTTGCATCAAATTAGTTGCTTTACCCGTAACCTTGGCTGGAATACCTTGGCCTGGCGTACTTTGCGGCACGACGGCAATGTTCACTAAAACGTAGTCTTTACCCCTGACGAGTTGATACCGCTCGGCGATCTTAGGGGTAAGCGATGTGCTACTAAATACACTGTGATGAATATCCAGAGTTCCCTGCCCTGTTTGGACGGCAGTTTTATACTCGTCTTGTGCGTGGCTAAAACTGGAGAAGGCTAATAAGCATAATGCTGACAAAAAGAATTTCATGAGGGTTTTCGTAAATAGTGTTTAAGGTGAAAGCTGACCGGAGGCAGTTCTGGTAATGCGTTAGCCGTTGATGACACTGCGCCGCGCCGAATTGATACTAATGACATTGTCCTGCGTGGGTGCACCCTCAGGCGTTGAGATGTTTAGATTTTCCAGAATTTCGCCCAAGTTGATCAGTGCTTGCTCCTGAATTTTAACATTAACGCGTAATTCTTTAAGCTGCATGTCGATGCCGCGATCTTCATTGCTTAAATTAGCTAGGCGCATCATATGGCGTTCAAGCAATTGCTTCTGATACAGGTTGTGGTGTGTTAGCGGCGTTAAGGCCTCAGCAACCCAGTGATCGACATCTTCTTCCAGGTGTTTGTATAGCGTGCGTACTTCAGTCACCAATGACTGTACAAAGCGTTCGATGACCCGGCTTTTGCTGGCGAATAACGTATCGAGAGATAAACGAAATTTGTTGGCTTGGTATTTAAGCTGCTCTAGATATTTTCGGTAAGGTTTAACTGAAAATAAATGCCTGTCTAAAGCGCCTTTCCCTGCATCGGCGTTTTCGGGGCGATCGTAAATGCCGGCTAAAACTTTGTTTGCGTGCTGTGCTTCGCGAATCATATTGTCGATATTTTTTTCAAGAATATCGAAAAAGTCGGCGATACATTTCGATAAGCCAACGGTTGTCCAGCTTTTGTTGAGCTTATCAGTGGTCGTTGCGACTAATTGTTCTAATAAGACAGGGCTGACAGGCGCCATCAGTGCGGTTCTCTGCCGGTCAAGCAAACGCTGACTAGAACGCAATGCGAGCGCTTGTTTATGATAGCCGGTGTGAGCAACTTTAATGTTGTGTCGCAACTTCGCTAAGTTTTGAATCTGTGCTTCAGCACTGGTGCTGGATTCTAATAGTGCTAGTTCTCGACGACATTCTTCTGTCCGACGCTGTAATACGCTATAGGTGTTGTTGGCGATGGCCATCACGTCGGCGATTGCGCGGTGGTTGGTAATGTGGCGTTGATTGTCGACGATGCGTTCGGCCAGCAGCATTTCCATTTTTAATAAGCTGCTTCGCAAGAGTCTTGGGCGATCATTGTGTGCTTTAGCTAAAAGGCCTTCTTTTGCCGAAATTGGGACGACATGCTCGATGGGTAATTTTAATTGTCGTGCCGTAACCTCTCGCACAGAGCGGATGGCTTTGGCGACTTCGTCTGGTTCGTAAAGGTCATGCCACAAGGTATCGATCTTGTTCAGTAGCACCAGAACCGACATGCCTTGGTTTTCCCGCAATACTTCGATGTGCTCATTCCAGATTGCCATGTCACTGGCGCTAACACCGGCATCAGCAGATAGCAGGAATATGACAGCGTTAGCTTTGGGTAAGGTGTTGAGTGTTAGTTCGGGCTCATTACCCAGGGCGTTGAGTCCGGGCGTATCTATAAGATGCAGCCCTTGGCGCAGCAAAGGGTGATCGAGATTGATCAGTGCGTGGCGCCAGGCGGGGATTTCCACCATGTTACGGTCTTTGCTGTCGCGGGTCAGGGTGCGGTTGTCAAAACCCATGCGGCGCGCTTCACGCTCAGTAACAGACTTGGTCGCCGAGATTTGTGACATGGCATGTTCAAGCTGTTTCGGGTTGCGCGGATCAAAATAAATACTTACCCACTTTTTGGGAATTTTGCGGAAATTCTCCATGCTGGTGTTGGTGCGGCGAGTCTCGATAGGAAGTAATCGCACGCAACAGCGTTCTGACTCGCCGTCATAATAGATTTCCGTCGGGCACATGGTGGTGCGGCCAGGGCGAGACGGTAGGATGCGTTGATTGTACTCAGAATACAGCAGCGCATTGATGAGCTCGGTTTTACCTCGAGAGAACTCACCCACACATGCGAGCGTAAAATAATTGTCTTCAAGCAGAGATAGGGCGTGTTCGAGGCAGTGATGGGCCTCAGTGGAGCGAATGCGGTGCTCGCTAAACCACGACTGAAACGACTTGAGGTGCTGTTGCAGCTCGGTCTTCCAGCGATCGTAGCTCGCCATTTGGCGATATAGCGATCTTACATCCATCAGGTGCCCTTAATCAGGTGTCAGCAGCTTGCTAACATCGATTGTTGAAATTGGTTGTGAAATTAGCCCCTACTAATTAAAACCGAATTTAAGCGTCGTGGGAAGTGATGTGTTAAATGACTTTTTTCATCTAACTCGTTGAAAAATAGATTAGTTTGCGTGGTTTCCATTGGGGGCGGGCTATTCGGCGGGTTCTGTCGTCAATATGCGCCACTGATCACGATTTGATTAGCTCGGAGACTATCGGTGGTAACTGTTGAGGGGCGACAATCGATACAGTTTTCTGACGACTGGTATGGCCTTTCAGGAGCGATACGTGGCTTTTGGGTACGCCAAAAGCCTTACTTAAGAATTTAATGAGCTGGGTGTTCGCTTTGCCATCGACCGGCGGGCTGCTGATGCGTATTTTGAGAAGCCCGTTGTATTCGCCGACAACTTCGTCTTTGGCTGCGTTGGGCTGCAGGATGCAACGCAGCGTGAGTGAGCCGTCAGCGTTTTTACTAATCACGGCATTACTGAAAGCCAAGCACGATGCTGGGAATCAAGCGTGCACTGGTTGCTAAGTCATTGACGATAATGCGGCACACCTGAATCGCGAGAAATGCAAAAATGGGTGTGATGTCGATGCCACCCATTGCCGGGATAATCTTGCGAAACGGAGCGGTAATAGGGTCGACGATTTGCCGGATCAGCATCAAGAAAGGGTTGTAGCTCATAGGAGCAACCCAGCTGGCGATAATCATGACTATCATGCCGAAGAAATAGAGGTACAGCACCATGGAAATGGTGCCTAAGAAGCTCCAAATAATGGCGTTGCCAATAGGCACAATGCCAAAACCGACTACCAATCCTAAAATCAAAATCACCACGAAGTGGAAGGCCAAAGCAAGGACTATCGATGCGATATCGATGCCAAAGAGGCCTGGGATGACTTTGCGAAGCGGAATGAGTAAGGGGTTGGTTGCTTTGACGATAAACTGTGAGACCGGGTTGTAAAAATCAGCCCGAGCTAGTTGCAGCATAAATCGTAGTAGGATGATGGCAAGGTATAGCGAACCTAGAGAGCCAATAATCAATAAGCCTATTTGAGCTAATGTGCCCATTCAGAGTCTCCTTTAAGATAATTCGTTGGCCATTTCTTCAGCGCGAGCGGCGCAGGCGGCCATGGCGCGTTCAACTACCGCGTGGAAGTCGTCATGTTCGAACGACTCAAGCGCTTTCAATGTCGTACCACCAGGGGATGATACTCGGCGGCGTAATTCGGCTGGCTCAACATCGCTTTCGCTAGCCAGTTTGCCTGCCCCAAGGCAGGTTTGTATCGCAAGGCGGCTGGCCGTTTCTTGGGGTAGGCCTTGCTTCACACCGGCGGCAATCATCGCCTCCATCATCAGGAAGAAGTACGCGGGGCCACTGCCAGATATGGCTGTCACTGCGTCTATCAATGTTTCGCTGTCGAGCCATTCAACGATACCGACGGCGCTCAGCACACGTTCTGCTAATTGCTTATCGTTGTCTTCGCATTGCTCATTCGCGTAGAGACCGCTGGCGCCAAGTTGGACGAGCGCCGGGGTGTTGGGCATGCAACGCACGATCGGTAAATGACCTCCCAGCCATTGCTGGAGGTGCCCAGCCGTAATACCTGCGGCAATGGAAATAATGAGTGGTTGCTGCAGGGCATCGCTCAGATCCGAGCAGACTGTTTTCATGACTTGGGGTTTAACGGCCAGGACTACCGCCGCTGCATTGGCTACGGCTTGTTGGTTATCGCTGGTGACATGCACGCCGAAATCGCGATTTAGCTGTTCTAAGTTTTCTCGCACAGGGTCGCTAACCGTGATTGCTTTTGCGTCATAGCCCTCTGCGACGAGTCCGCCAATGATGCTGCTGGCCATATTGCCGCCACCAATAAAGGTGATTGCTGGGTTACTCATGTACTGCTCCAAAGATTATCGAATTATGTGTTTACCGTTAACCAGTTAAGTGGCTTTGGTTAGTTGCCTTTGGTTAGTTGCCTTTGGCTGGCAATGGATTTTCTCTCGCTCCAAATATATCCGTGCCGACCCTCACCATCGTGGCGCCCGCCGCAATAGCCGCTTCTAAATCGCCTGACATTCCCATCGATAATGTATCGATATGGGGGCTGGCGAGTTGTTGCTGAAGGCGGGCAAATTGATCTCGCACCTTCATTAGTGCTGTGAGTTGTTCCTGGTAGTCTTCTCGCGGTGCGGGAATGGCCATCAGCCCCCGTAAGCGAAGGTGCGGCAAATCGACTATACGCTCCGCTAGGTCGATCAATTGATCGGGTGTTATACCGCTTTTGCTGGCTTCGTTGTCAATGTTTACCTGTAGACAGACATTGAGTGGTGGCAGTTCACTCGGCCGTTGATCATTCAGGCGTCGTGCGATTTTTTCTCGGTCAACGCTATGCACCCAATTAAAATGCTGCGCGATGGACTGCGTCTTATTGCTTTGAATGGGGCCGATAAAGTGCCATTCAATATCTAGGTCGGCTAAAGCGAGCTGTTTTTCCAGGGCTTCTTGCAGGTAACTTTCGCCGAACTGCCGCTGCCCCGCTTCGTAGACTTCGCGTAGTTTCTCAGCGGGTTGCTTTTTGCTGACGGCTATAATTTGTACGCCTTCTGGGTCTCGTCGTGCACATTTTGTCGCCTCGTGCACTCGGTCGCGGACTTTGATTAGTTTGTCGTGCAAGTTATGCATATACTTGTAGAGGTTAACCTGATTGAGTTACAACCTTCATTTCCCGATCTAACTGATTGAACTGCAAACATTTTACCAGCTAATCGACTAAGGTAGTTGTATGGATATTACGGAACTCCTGGCGTTCAGCGCAAAACAGGGCGCTTCTGACCTTCATTTGTCTGCTGGCTTGCCGCCTATGATCCGCGTTGACGGTGACGTGCGTCGAATCAACCTGCCTCCAATGGAGCACAAACAGGTTCATAGTCTGATCTACGAGATTATGAATGACAAGCAACGTAAGGATTACGAAGAATTTCTCGAAACAGATTTCTCTTTTGAAGTGCCGGGCGTAGCGCGCTTCCGCGTCAATGCATTTAACCATAATCGCGGTGCGGGTGCGGTTTTCCGTACTATTCCTTCCAAGGTGTTAACCATGGAAGAACTTGGCATGGGTAACGTATTTCGCGACATCTGTGCAGTACCTCGTGGTCTCGTGTTGGTGACAGGGCCAACGGGGTCGGGTAAGTCCACGACGCTTGCGGCGATGATGGACTACATCAACGACAACAAATACGAGCATATTCTGACCATTGAAGATCCGATTGAATTCGTTCATGAAAGTAAAAAGTGCCTGGTAAACCAGCGCGAAGTGCATCGTGATACTCATGGTTTTGCCGAGGCATTGCGTTCAGCATTGCGTGAAGATCCCGATATTATTCTGGTGGGTGAGATGCGTGATCTGGAAACCATCCGCCTTGCGTTAACTGCGGCAGAAACTGGCCACTTGGTGTTTGGCACGCTGCATACCACTTCCGCCGCTAAAACTATTGACCGTGTTGTTGACGTATTCCCCGCAAATGAAAAAGCTATGGTACGTTCGATGCTATCGGAATCGCTACAGGCGGTAATCTCACAGACGCTATTGAAAAAGAATGGCGGTGGCCGTGTGGCGGCGCATGAAATTATGCGTGGTACCTCAGCGATTCGTAACTTGATTCGTGAAGACAAAGTGGCGCAAATGTATTCCGCCATTCAGACCGGCGGTTCGTTGGGTATGCAGACGATGGATCAGTGTTTGACTGATCTAGTTGAGCGTCGCATAGTCACTCGCGAAGTGGCGAGAGAGAAAGCGAAGATGCCCGACAACTTCTAAGATGCACAAGAAGTGCGATGAAAGCGCGCTGGCCGCGTCAGCTCCATGCTCGAATCCTCATGTATTACATATACACTCCGGTTCTGCGCGTGTTGCTTTATTTCTAGGATGGGATGTATGCCGGTAATGTAGGAGCAATTGTCGGCCCTTGCCAGCACACTTTCCTCACTCTTTTTGAGGCACCGTAGAGAGGCAGATTTGTACACGTATAGAAAAAGCGAAGTAAATAATTTGATTCAGAGTGGAAGTTATCAGGATAAATTTCACTCCACAAAAAAACCAGGGGTTTTTTAAACATGGATTTTGATCGCTTACTAAGTCTGATGGTTGAAAAAGGTGCGTCAGATTTATTTATTACCGCGGGTGTGCCGCCATCGATGAAGCTGCACGGAAAAGTTGTGCCTGTAACAACGTCACCTCTTTCGCCTGAACAAGCGCGCGAAGCGGTACTAAGTGTGATGAATGAGCGTCAGCGTAAGGAGTTTGTCGAAACAAAAGAATTAAACTTTGCGATCAGTGCGCGCGGTGTGGGTCGTTTTCGTTGTAGTGCGTTTTATCAGCGCAACTTGGCAGGTATGGTTTTGCGCCGAATTGAAACCAATATCCCCAAAATTGATGAACTGGGTTTGCCGGAAATTATTAAAGAGCTGGCGATGACCAAGCGCGGCTTGATTATTTTCGTGGGTGCAACCGGTACCGGTAAATCGACATCGCTTGCCGCAATGTTGGGACACCGAAATCGTAATTCAAAGGGCCATATTATTTCTATCGAAGACCCGATTGAATTTATCCATCAGCATCAAGGCTGCATTGTCACGCAGCGCGAAGTAGGTATTGATACTGAATCATTTGAGATGGCTCTTAAAAATACTCTGCGTCAGGCACCTGATGTTATTTTGATTGGTGAGGTTCGCTCTCGAGAAACTATGGATCACGCCATTGCGTTCGCGGAAACAGGTCACTTGTGTTTGTGTACCCTTCACGCCAACAATGCTAACCAGGCATTGGACCGTATTATTCACTTCTTCCCAGCGGATCGTCACTCGCAATTGTGGATGGACTTGTCGCTCAACTTGAAAGCAATTGTTGCGCAACAATTAATTCCGACACCCGATGGCAATGGTCGTCGTGCTTGCCTTGAAGTCATGCTCAATACGCCTTTGGCGCAAGATATGATTCGTAAAGGCCAAGTGCATGAACTGAAAGAATTAATGAAAAAATCTACCGACCTGGGCATGCAAACGTTCGATCAGGCATTGTATGAATTGTATGATCGTGGCGAAATCACTTATGAAGACGCCTTAGCGTATGCGGATTCACCAAACGACCTACGTTTGATGATTAAGCTTGCTTCAGAAACCGATGCCGAATACTTATCTCATGCGGCGGATGAATTAACCATTCAAGAGGATGAAAAAGATAACGGCGGACGTTTGTTCTAATCCATCGCGGGTCTGTGTCCGATCTATTTGAACACTTATCAGTATTATGCCGCTGTTATTTTTGAATGCGCCGACAGACTTTGTCGGCGTTTGCATTTCTGTCTCGAGAATAACAAACCCCATACTTTTTTTAAGCTTGTAGGGTGAGGTTTAAGAAAATTCGAGTTGGTAGGGCAAAAGTCTATTGTTTACTTTGCTCATGAAACCAAGACTCTAAGATTAATCGTGCAGCAATCGAGTCAACGGGGTTCTTTTTGAAATCGAGGGTTTGTCGTCTCGCCATCGCCTCTTCTTTTGCTTCGTAGGTTGATAGTCGTTCGTCCATCAGGTGCGTTTTAATGTGAAAACGGCCGTTAAGTCGATTGGCAAACTTTCGAGCGCGGGCTGCGAGCTCGCTTTCGCTGCCGTCCATGTTGAGCGGTAGGCCTATGATTAACAGGTCGGGCTGCCATTGTTGAATTAATTCTCCAACCGCGTTCCAGTTGGGTACGCCATCGTTAGCTTTAAGCGGTTTTAACTCGGAAGCTGTTTGCGTGATCGCCTGTCCGACGGCAACACCAATGCTTTGTGTGCCGTAGTCGAAGGAAAGTAGGGTGGTTGGCATGAGCGGTGAGTTTAATGATCGGGCGGCTAAAGGGTTTTATAGAAGCCAATAGGGTTAAGAGTAAGGGCGCTCTATCGGAGGCGCTGGTAATTTTTAGTGTATCGGCAGTCTAGGCGTGCCCAGCTGTTCCGTGGATGAGGTTTAAGTCTATGCCAAGATATTTTGATGCCGCTGCCCAGCGGTGTTCGCAAGGCGTATTGAATAAAATATTCTTGTCAGCTGGCACGGTCAGCCAAGAGTTAGCAAGAATTTCTTCTTCTAATTGACCAGCGCCCCATCCTGCATAGCCCAACGCTACAACAGCTTTATCTGGCCCAACCTGATTCGCCATCGCTTCTAAGACGTCTCGTGAGGCAGTCAAACATATGTCGTCCGATACCCGAATGGTTGATTCGTAATCGAAGTTGCTTGGATGAAGGACGAACCCACGATCCATTTGCACCGGGCCTCCGGACATCACCATATCTTGAGAGATTGGGCTGCTACGGTCCAATTCCAGTTGCTCGAAAATATCGCCAACATTGATGTCCAGTGGATGATTGATGACGATGCCTAATGCGCCCTCTTCTGTGTGATCACAGATATAGGTAATGGCATGGGCAAACACTGGATCCCGTAGGCTTGGCATGGAAATGAGAAACTGATCGCGGAGGCCGCCTTCTGACAGCTCCATGCCACTTTGAAAGTGTTCTTCGAACGATTTGTGAGGAGTTAAACTGGCCATGCCTTTAAGTATTGGGGTGCTCGGGAAGGAATACAAGCGCTAAACGCAGATATCGCTAAATCTGTAGCGTCTAGTAACGTGTTTTATATAGCGCAGCGGAATTAGTTGGTGGTTAGGCCGGTGATTTCGAAGCGCCAGGTGCGGATGATTTCAAGTTGATCCACATCCTTTGCAATCTCTGGAGGGAAGGGTTTAAAAGGCGATGCCAGGTGAACGATGCGCAGTGCCGCACTATCCAGGATGCTGTGTCCTGAACTCGACATCAATTCATTGCTGACGATGGTGCCATCGGATTTGAGTACCGTGGCCATACGCAGTTGCCCGTAAATGCCTTGGCTTAGCGCTTCGCGAGGGAAATTCTCGTTACCGACCCGTTCTACGGTTTGACGCCACTCATTGAGGTAGGCGGCATCGGCAGATGCAGTCGTTGAGATGCTGGTCAGGCGTCGAATGCGTGGTTTTTTTGCGTAGGCTTGTTTTTGTCTGTCGAGCTTGGCGCGTAAGCTGGCAATTTCTGGACTTATGAGCGGAATATCGCGCTCTTTGCCTTCTTGCTGTTTTCGGTTCTCAAGGTCGAGGGTGTTTTCTCGGCGCGCCACCTGAAGCGTTGCGTTTGATTCCGTGCGAATCACCTCTTTGGGCTCCGCAACCTGCTCGGTGCTTGCCATCTGCTCGGGTAGAGGTGTCATCTCTCTAATCTTCGTATCAGCGAGTGGTGCAAGCTTGTCCGTCGTTAGCTCTTTCGGGTCGGTTAGCGTACCGCTGCCTTCCTGGTTGAATTGCGCTTGGAAATCAGCGTCCTCTGGTGTCTTGTCGCTTTTATGTGTTGCGAGCGTGATTTCGAAGGTAGGCGGTACCGTGGGTTCTGCACTGTAGTGAAAGCTCACTCCTAGTATCAACAGAGCATGCAGTGCGATAGCAATAAACGCCGTAAAGCTGAGGCGGTCATTAGTGCTAACCTGGGCATCCGAGAGGGTGGTAGCAGGTTGCGATGTGCTGCTGTTTGTCATAGGTGTTGTTGGCTCAAGAACGGCTTATTTTGGCAATCGAGCGGCAATGGCGTCCATCAAGCGCCCGCCAATATCAGTATCGTATGCTGTGTTGATTTCTTTAGCGCAGGTCGGGCTAGTGACATTAATCTCGGTCAGGTAATCACCGATGACGTCGAGTCCCACAAAGAGTAACCCTTTTTCTCGCAATGCGGGAGCGACCTGCTCCACAATCCAGTGATCTCGGTCAGTTAATGGTTGTGGTCTGCCGGTGCCGCCAGCAGCGAGGTTGCCGCGGGTTTCGCCTTCTTTGGGGATGCGTGCCAAGCTATAGGGAACTGCCTCACCATCAATGACGAGGATACGTTTGTCGCCTTCTTTAATGTCAGGGAGGAATTGCTGGGCCATGATAGTTTCTTGGCCATTATTGGTTAGCGACTCCAAAATCGCACCAAGATTTCGGCCGTCTTCGCCAACACGAAAGATGCCGCTTCCACCCATGCCATCTAATGGTTTAAAAATCACGTCTTTGTATTCGGTATGAAAGCTTCTCAATATGTCGAGGTTGCGGCTAACCACGAGAGGGGGGCAGCATTCGGGGAACTGGGTGGCAAACACCTTTTCATTGCAGTCGCGCAAGCTCTGCGGTTTGTTGACGATAAGCGTACCCTTTCGCTCTGCGGCTTCGAGAATGTAGGTGGAATAAATATATTCCCCATCAAATGGTGGGTCTTTTCTCATTAAGATGGCATCTAGTTCATCCAGATTGATCGTTCGACGATCACTCAATTGATACCACTGGTCGGGGTTATCAAATACCTCGCAAGCTTGAGCAACAGCTTTGGGTGTACCCTTCTCGAGGAAGAGATCACGTTGTTGGATATATTCTATGGTCCAGCCACGTTTTGCTGCTGCCAAAAGAAGGACAAGTGTGGTGTCTTTGCTAAAATTGATGGAGGAAATCGGGTCCATCACCACCCCTAGCTTAATGCTCATAGGCCTCTTCAGTATTTGAGTTGGAGTTATCAAGTTCCGGTTAATTTTGTCCCGATTGCAATGGAAGGTGAAGGTAAATCACGCCCTGTTGGTCGGTGGCGAAACATTACGGTTTTCAGCCCGGGTTCGCAACTGATTAGTGGTCGCTAATTAGCTGCCGTTCGGTCGATTGAAAACCCAGTTTTTGCCATTTATTCAGCGGTTTATAGATAATACCTGAATTCTATGTTAAAAGATTTGCACCTATGCGGTTCCCTGGGAACTACCACCGAATTGCGACTGAGCGTGTAGTTATCAAAAGCAAAATTTTGCAATAAAAAGGTCATAAAAGTATGGAGATGAACCTCGAGAGTCTAAAGGTGATGGTGATCGACGACAGTAAAACGATTCGTCGCACGGCCGAGACTTTGCTTAAAAAAGCCGGCTGCGCAGTCGTCACGGCAACCGATGGTTTTGATGCACTGGCGAAAATTGCCGATACGCGTCCCGATATCATTTTCGTCGATATTATGATGCCGCGTCTTGACGGCTATCAGACTTGCGCGCTGATTAAAAACAACAGTGAATTCAAAAGTACACCAGTCATCATGCTATCCAGCAAGGATGGTCTGTTCGATAAGGCTAAGGGCCGCATCGTCGGATCGGACCAGTACTTGACCAAGCCGTTCAGTAAAAGTGAGTTGTTAGGTGCCATTGAGGAGCATGTAAAGCCCAATCAGGCACAGGCGTCTTAAATTCTCGCTCGAACTGCATACACTGCGTTGAGTTCGCTTTGATCGGTGAATCCGGTTGAGCGAAGCGCAAGATAATAACGTTTATAAATTTTCAGATAACCAGTCTCCCGGAGTTAAATATGGCAAGAGTATTGATCGTCGATGACTCTCCAACCGAAACGTACAAACTGACCAACATGCTTGAAAAGAATGGTCATGCGGTAATCACTGCAGAGACTGGAGAAGACGGCGTTGCCGTTGCTAAAAAAGAATTACCCGACGTGGTATTGATGGATGTGGTTATGCCAGGTCTTAATGGTTTTCAGGCGACACGCCAGCTTAACAAGAGTGCGGAAACTACCAATATTCCTGTCATTATCGTGACCACCAAAGATCAAGAAACCGATCGTGTATGGGGTATGCGTCAAGGTGCTAAAGCCTATTTGACTAAGCCCATCGACGACAAGTTGCTAATGCAAACCATTAAAGAAGTCATGGCATAAAGGGTAGGACGTGATGCCCGCATCACGTCCACAGCAAGGATAACGTTTACGCATGTCACAACCACAAACCGCTTTTAACGCTTTAGTCGATTTGGCACAACGCAGCCGCAGTGCGGCAAAAGGCTTGCCATCAGAAGCTAAAGTGCAACCACATTGGAGTGGTATCGGTTTCACCCTGCTGGGTCAGTACTTCGTGGCACCAATGGGCGAAGTGACAGAATTACTTGAGCATCCTCCTTATACTAAATTGCCCGGTGTGCAGCCTTGGGTGATGGGGGTGGCCAATGTTCGCGGTCGATTGCTGCCCTTGATAAATTTGCCTGCTTTTATGGGCGGCCGTCTTGAAGGGCAGCGTAAGCGTCACCGCGTGTTAGTGCTTGAACAAGGTGATTTATATACCGGTCTGGTCGTTGATGCTGCGTTAGGTATGCAGCATTTTCCAATCGATACCTACAACGAAGGTGTTGCTGAGCTTGATAAAGCGCTGCAGCCTTACATGGCGGGCAGCTACGCCAATAGCCGTAGTGCCATTACCAGCGACGATCAACGCTGGTACGTTTTTAGTCCCGCCAAACTTATCGACGATCCACAATTTATTAATGCAGCGCAATAGACTTTTTTAAAAGCCTATGCCCTGTAAGGGTGTTCATCGCACCCTGGTACCAGTTGTTCAATCCTTCATAGGCAGATAGTGCTTGTGAAGAGTAAGTTTACAGAATCCATTGATGATTAGCTGTGTTGTGCAGTAAAGGCAGAGACGCTCAGGAGCGCGTAGCATGAAAATCGAATCTAAAAACATCTTCGCTACCATGAAGGATAACCTGGCAATGACATTGCTCATTGTCCTTTTCATCTTATCCTTCCTTGCGATGGGTGCCAGTGGTCTTATCGCTCAGATGCAGGGTGAACGAGATCAGGGCTACATTCAGTTAGCGGCGGAACTGCGTGTGCAGTCAAATCAGGTGACCGCGCTAGCTCGTGATGCTACCAACGGTGATGAAGCCTCATTCGGCCAGTTGCAAACTGTTATTAATAACATGACACAAACGTGGAATACGCTGCGCGCAAGTGACCCTCGCACGCGGACGGCGGTAGCGTCTGAATTTGCGCGCTTTGAAGCGATTTGGGAGCGAGTAAAAGAAAACTCCAATACGATTCTAACTAACAAAGACACGATCATCTTCCTAAATGATGTGGCGGCAAACCTTAACCAAACACTGCCTGAACTGCAGATTGAGCACGAAGAGATTAAAGAAATCTTGTTGGAAAACCGTGCGCCTGCGGCACAAATTGTTGCGGTGCAGGAACAAACATGGCGGGCAGAGCGGATTGGTCGTAACGTAGAGCGCATGCTCGCGGGTGGATTTGATGCGATGCAAGCTGCTGACCAATTTAACCTTGATGCAAACTTATTCGGTAAATTCCTTAACGGTATGCAAGAGGGCGACGCTGCTTTAGGTATTTCACGCATACGAGATCCGTTTGCAGTTGAAAGTTTGAGTGAAGTGTCAGAGCTTTTCGAGTTCGTGAACAGTTCGGTACGAGAAATCTTCGAAGCATCTCCAGCACTATTTGGCGCACGCCAAGCAACAGAAGCACTGCTCGATGACTTGCCTCAGCTCGGTGAAGCACTTGCGGCACTATCTACCCAAATTGATGCGCAATCGGCGGTACGTGTTCCAAATAATGCGACTACCATCGGTGCAGCAGTTATCGCGTTTATCTTGTTGGCGATTATCGGTATTCGTGTTTACGCCGGTACGCGTGGTCGATTAGTTGATACTGCGAACACTAACGAGCGAAACCAAAACGCAATTCTACGTCTTCTCGATGAGCTAGCTGACCTCGCAGACGGTGACTTGACTACCACGGCAACGGTAACCGAGGATTTCACTGGTGCGATCGCTGACTCGATTAACTACACCATTGACCAACTTAGGATCCTGGTATCGCGCATTAATGAAACGGCAGTAAACGTTGCGCGGGCATCGCAAGATACACAGCAAACCGCATTGCATCTCGCTGAAGCATCTGAGCACCAGGCGCAAGAAATTGCTGGAGCATCCGCGGCGGTTAACGAAATGGCGGTCACCATTGACCAAGTATCTGCGAACGCCGCTGAATCAGCATCGGTTGCGGAGCGGTCGGTATCGATCGCGAACAACGGTGCAAAAGTGGTACAAAACACCATTCACGGTATGGACACCATTCGTGAACAGATTCAGGACACCTCAAAACGTATTAAACGCCTCGGTGAATCATCACAGGAAATTGGTGACATCGTATCGTTGATTAACGACATTGCTGACCAAACCAACATCCTCGCACTTAACGCGGCGATTCAGGCATCGATGGCGGGTGACGCCGGTCGAGGCTTCGCGGTGGTAGCGGATGAGGTGCAGCGACTGGCAGAACGTTCAGCCGCTGCGACCAAACAGATTGAAGCGTTGGTTAAAACGATTCAGAACGATACTAACGAAGCCGTTATCTCGATGGAACAAACCACTGCGGAGGTGGTACGTGGGGCTCGCCTAGCACAGGATGCGGGTGTGGCACTGGAAGAAATCGAAAACGTATCGTCATCTCTTGCGGAATTGATTCAAAACATTTCGAACGCGGCACGCCAACAAGCATCCTCTGCGGGCCACATTTCAAATACGATGAACGTTATTCAGGAAATTACTTCGCAAACTTCTGCGGGTACGAGTGCAACGGCAGACTCGATTGGTCGCTTGGCAGAAATGGCCGGGGATCTCCGTGAATCTGTAGCGGGCTTCAAACTACCTGAAGAACTTGCGATGACGTTTAGCAATACTGGAACAATGGAAGCTATAGCTGACGCAGATGACTTCGCGGATGAAGAGCTGGCTGATGATGACGCGGTAGAGTTAACTCTAGATGACGAAGTGTCTGAAAGTGATTTTGCTGAACTCGATGTGCCAGATTTAGACGACGATCTTGATATCGACTTATTAGATGATACAGAAGATGAAGAAAAAATCGCTTAGATAGCGATGCTCAGCCACAAGGATGGTATGGAAACTTCAATCTGTTGCGACGTTGACCGATGCTGAATTTGAGCAATGGTCAAAACTACTAGAAGCGCGAACAGGTATATTGCTGGGTAAACACCAGCGAGCGTTTTTGGAAACACAAATCTCAATGCGCATGCGCGAATTGGGTTTTACTGAGTATTCAGAGTACTACACCAAACTCGGAGAAGGAGTTTGGGGGAAAGCAGAATGGTCGGTGTTAGTTGACCGACTCATGGTGAAAGAAACCAGTTTTTTTCGCCATAAACAATCGTATGAATGCGTGCGACGATTGTTACAAGACCGGATCGATAAGCAACAACTGTCTGGTAGCTTTGACGTGTGGAGTGTAGGTTGCTCCACGGGGGAAGAGCCTTACTCGTTGGCAATGTTGTTTAACGACTGTTTTGAACTGGCAAAACTGAAGCCTTATTTTGGGGTGTTTGCCACTGATATTAGTTTGCCGGCTTTAAGTCGCGCTCGTGAAGGGATTTACCCTAAGCGAAAATTGGAGCGGCTAAGCGCGCAGGAAGTAGCACATTATTTTATTGATCTTGGTGATGGTAATTACCAAGTTAAAGAAAAGCTTCGAGATCGATTGTGTTTTAGCCAAGGCAGTGTGTTGGAAGAAAACATCATGCCGGCTGAAAAGATGGATGTGATTTATTGCCAAAATGTGCTGATTTATTTTCGGCGTTGGCGGCGACGAGACATCCTGAAAAATTTAGTCGATCACCTAAAACCCGGCGGTCTATTGGTCATCGGTTTGGGTGAAATGGTGGATTGGCGTGATCCAGATTTAGAGCGCCATCCAGACGAAAGTGTTCAAGCTTATATAAAACGCTAGCTGCTTGGGATAGTTCGCTAGTACTGACAATGATTAAAACGATCGCGAGATCGTAAGTTAAGAACGAAGAGAAGCGACGCTATGGGCGATAACCGCAGCTACGCAGCACTTGATTGGGTTGTCGGCGAAATTGGTGAGTCCCTTAAGCAGGCCAGGCAAGCACTGGAAGCTTATGTGGAGAACACTGAGGATACAACTCGCATTCGTTTTTGCCTAACGCATATTCATCAAGTGCATGGCAGTTTGCAGATGGTCGAATTTTACGGCGCTGCACTGCTCGCAGAAGAGATGGAAGGTCTCGCGCAAGCGCTGATGAATAAATCGGTTCGTAATGAAACCGAAGCGCAAGAAGTATTGATGCGCGCTATTCTACAATTACCTGTTTACTTAGAGCAGGTGAAAAAATCCAAGAAAGACTCCCCAAATGCTGTCCTGCCACTGTTGAATGATTTGCGCGCAGTGCGTGGCGAAGCATTGCTAACAGAAACCAAATTATTTACACCGAATTTGGCGGCTGCCCATCATATTGCCGACAAAAATGCGGCGGGGACTATTGATCCGAAACAATTCGTTGTTATCGTCAACAAATTGCGTCAGATGTATCAGTATGCTGCTGCAGGTGTGATTAAAGCGGTTAACCGCGACGAGAATATCAAGTATCTCTACAAAGTGTTTAGCCGTCTGCGCAAGTTGACACAACATACCGGTCGTCAGCCGCTATGGGATATTTCTCTAGCGTTGGTTGAAGGGCTGGAATTGGATGGAATTGAGTCCAGCGCATCAGTTAAAACGTTATTACGTCAAATTGATAAAGAGATTGCAGAACTGGCGTCTGGCGGCGTTTCTGAGCTCAATAGTTTTACCAATGACGACTTGGTAAAAAATATTCTCTATTACATTGCAGGCGCCAAAAGTGAAGGAAAGTACATCAAACGTATTCGTGATGCTTACAACCTTCATGATGCGCTTCCTGAGAAGAAGGCTGACCAATCAGAAGACGAGATTATCGCGCCCGACCTGGAAGCGATTGTCTCTGTTGTCAATGCGCTGAAAGATGAACTAGATACAATCAAGCATGCGCTCGATGTCAGTCTCACGGACCGTGAAAGCGCTGACATCAACGAAGCAATTCCCGTCATCAAACGTGTGGCCGATACGATGGCCGTGTTAGGTATTGGTGACCTGCGCAAGAAAATGCTGAATCAAGCGCAACTTTTGGAATCCAGCTTGGCTGAAGGCGAAGTCTCTGCCGATGTATTGATGCAAGTCGCTGGCAAAGTGATTGAGATCGAGAATTCACTTGAACTCATGGCGCGTGGTGCAGAGCGAGATGCGGAAAGTGAAGATGGCGGTGTTTCTCTCAACGCATTGGATTCCGCCCATGACTCAGTTCTGCGTGAATCTCGCAATGGCTTGGAGCAAGCCAAGGATGCGATTATTGAATACATCGCGTCACAGTGGGACACATCGCACCTGGGCAATGTGCCTGGGCACCTAACTGAAATCGCAGGCGGATTGGATATTATTCCGTTGCACAAGCCCGCTGCCATTTTGAAATCATGCGCGACGTATGTGCGTGAACAATTGTTAGAGCGACAGGAATCTCCAGAGTGGTCGACACTGGATACGTTGGCCGATGCGATTGCCAGCGTTGAATACTATTTAGAGCGAATTACTGGTGACCGTGACGAAGAAGACGAAATGTTGCTTTCCGTTGCTGAAGAAAGTGTTGAGTCTCTCGGTTATCCAATTCCTGCGACCATGCGCGGTCCGGCCGCCAAAACGACTGGTACAGTGCCCACTCGAGGTGGTATCGAAAGTCATCCTGCTGTTGAGTCTGTCGAAATCGCTGCCTTGCCTAGCGAAGAAGAGACTCATGGTCAGCAGTCTGACTACGAGCTTGGCGCCAACGATATCGATTTAGATCATGCTTTCGATGATGTCGAGCCCGTCTCTGCTGAAGCCAGTGAAGAGCCTCAAGCTGGTATAGAGGAAAGTTCCGCGCCTACTCAGCCGGTGCAACTAACGTCTGATGCTGATGACGAAAATGAAGAAATCATCGACGATGAAATTCTAGAAATTTTCATTGAAGAGGCAGAAGAAGTCCTCGGAACAATAAACGAATTTTTCCCCAAATGGGCGGATGATTTCGAAGATGGTGACTCGTTAACCGAATTCCGCCGAGCCTTCCATACGCTGAAAGGTAGCGGTCGCATGGTGAATGCGGACGATGTGGGTGAGTTAGCTTGGTCGGTTGAGAACATGCTCAACCGCGTCATTGATAACACCATTGAGCCTGGCGATGCCATAGTTGTTTTAATTCGCAAAGTTATTGGCGAATTACCGGCGATGGTAGATGCCTTTAAACACCGCACGCCGATTCCACATCCCAATTACATCGAAAAATTAGCCACCTGGGCCGAGTCCATTTCCAAGGGTGAAGAGCCTGCATCTGAGCTGTTCGAGAGTAGCCCAGAGATGTATGACTCTGTGGCGAAACCCGAAAACGTAGTGCCGACTTCAAGTGCAGAAGAATATAGTTATCTCGAAGAAAACGATGATGACGATGGCGATGATTCAGTGCTATGGGAGATTTTCGGCTCCGAGGCGCTAACGCATTTAGATGTGGTTAAAGAATATATCGCAGAAATGGATCACTCTGCGCCACTCTACACGCCGCCTAGCGATGCAATGCAGCGTGCTTTGCATACCCTTAAGGGTAGCGCGCACATGGCCGAAGTGACGCCAATTGCTGAATTGGTAACGCCGCTAGAACGTTTTGTCAAAGAGTTACGCAATTACCAAGTCAACATCGATGCAGATATCTTACAGCTGATCAAAGATTGCGTTGACTATACGCAAGACGTACTGACACAAATTGAAAACAATGAAGAGCTTAAAATTTCTAAGCTCGATCAATTCTTGGCTCGAGTCGCTGAACTCAAAGAGCGATCTGTTGCGCCACTGATTAGACAAAAAGAAGCAGAACAAGATTCACAGGCCGTTGTCGATCCGGAATTGCTTTCTATCTTCATGGCAGAAGATATGAAACTTCTGTTGGATGCAGATGAGTTTATTGAATCTTGGCAAAAAGCCGGTGAAGCGGATAAGCAAACACTGCAAGCGATGATTGTTGAGCTTGAAACATTGTTTAAAGGTGCAAAACACGCGAAGCTGCCGCCAATGGCGACACTCAGTCGACAGTTGTGCGAAGTATATCAAGCCGCCGCTAACCAGAAGCTTACCTCGAACGAAGCATTCTATACTTCGTTATCTCAGGGGCATGCGGAACTGCTAGATATGATCGACGCCGTCGCGATTGGTCATAACATCCAGCCTGTTCGTGAAGAAACCCTGGATAAAATTTCAGCCCTACTTCAATCGGCTGACGATGTCGTCAGCACCATACCTACCTTTGGTGCCGTCACTGAAACGCCCGATGTAGAGACGTCGGAACCCGTTGAAGAGTTATCTTTAGGCTTACCTGAAACCGATTGGGACGAAGAGTCCAAGGTCGATTTGCCTGGGTTTGATGGTGATGATGTGCCGCAGCAAGCGAGCGCAGAAGATAGCGCAGACGCAGAACTAATCGCTGACAGCGCGGATGAAGAAAGTGCGCTAGACAGTAGCGACGAACACGATGATCATTTTGTTATCGAAGTCACTGATCACGAGTTGGCAGCAGACCACCTCACGAGTGCGGGTGACGAAAACGCTTCTGATGCTCGTATCGTGGTGTCCGACGTCGATACCAGTGATGATAGCGAAGAAGTGGATCTTGAAGTTTTCGAGATTTTCATCGAAGAAGCTGACGAGCTGCTTGAAGATATCGACAACGCCGTAAATGATTGGGAAGGCGATTGGGAAGACTCGACACAAGTAGAATCACTGAAGCGTTCATTGCACACCTTGAAAGGGGGTGCACGTCTCGCTGGTTTGATGGGCCTCGGTGATCTCTCCCATGAGTTTGAATCGTTCCTTATCAGCAAAGGTGAAAATCCGCAGGTTGATGAAGCATTTTTTGCCATCGTTCATGATTACCAAGACAAGTTAATCAGCGGCACAGATAAAGTGAAAGCGCGCGTAGCCGGACATGAGCCGGAAGGCCTGGATGACGTTATGTCGACCAGTAGCGCCGAAGAAATTGCGTCGCAAGAAGCCTTTAAGGCGGCTGATCAAGCGCCCGCCGCACCGAGTGACGATAACGCGGGTGCTTCAATTTTGCCGTTCCAGCCGAAGCGTCCCAGCATGACCGAGCGGGATGTGCCTGGCACATTAACGACTTCGCCTTCAGCCCCCGCTCCGATTGGTACCGAGGTATCAACGCAGCCAGCAGCTCCTGTCGCCTCACCGACGGGATCACCTACTGGTCCTGGCCAGGTTGCAGCGCGTCGTGCCGGTCCGCAGGAAATGGTGAAGGTTTCTGCTGAGTTGCTCGAAGAATTAGTTAACTTAGCGGGTGAAACCTCGATCAGTCGTGGCCGTTTAGAGGAGCAAAACTCTGAATTGGTTTTCGCCATCGACGAAATGGAATCAACGGTACAGCGTTTACAAGAACAGTTGCGTCGTTTGGATATCGAAACTGAAGCGCAAATGATTTTCCGTCAAGAGCAGATGGAAGAGGCAGAAGATTTTGATCCGCTGGAGATGGACCGCTATTCACAACTGCAGCAACTGTCCCGCTCGTTAATGGAATCTGCATCGGATTTGATGGATTTAACGTTTACCCTTAACGATAAAACCCGTGGCACAGAAACATTATTGTTACAGCAGTCGCGTATTAATACCGATTTGCAAGAAGGCTTAATGCGCTCGCGCATGGTGCCTTTCTCTCGTCTTGTTCCACGCTTGCGTCGTATTGTTCGACAAATATCTACTGAACTTGGAAAGCAAGTGAGCTTCGAGCTGGATAATGTCGAAGGTGAAATGGACCGCTCTGTACTGGAGCGTATGGTTGCACCACTTGAACATATGTTGCGTAATGCCGTTGACCACGGTATCGAATCCCAGGAGCAGCGCGCTGCCTCAGGAAAGCCTGAAGTAGGTCGCATTGTCTTGAGCCTCGGCCGCGAGGGTGGCGATATCATCATGCGCCTAACTGATGACGGTCGCGGATTAAACCTGGAGCGCATTAAAGAGAAAGCAATCGAGCGTGGTTTGATGACAGAAGGTGCAAACCTGTCTGATCACGACATCATGCAATTTATTCTGCATGCAGGTTTCTCTACCGCAGAAAAAGTCACGCAAATTTCTGGCCGCGGCGTTGGCATGGACGTGGTGAGTGCCGAGATTAAACAGTTAGGTGGTTCGGTCTTCATCGACTCACGCTGGGGCGAAGGTACTCAGTTTACAATTCGCCTGCCATTTACGGTGTCAGTAAACCGCGCCTTAATGATTCAAATTGGTGATGATAATTACGCAATTCCGTTGAACACTATTGAAGGTATTGTGCGAGTTAGCCCCTTTGAATTAGAGCATTATTATCAAGACGAAAATGCACGCTTTGAATACGCTGGTGAAAACTATCGCGTAAGATACTTGGGTACCATGCTCAATCCCAATAACTTGCCGCGTCTTGAAGGGCAAGCGCTGCCAATACCCGTAGTGTTGGTGCGCACGAGTGAGCACGCTATGGCGGTCCAAGTAGATAAGCTATTAGGGTCGCGCGAAATTGTTGTAAAAAGCTTGGGGCCACAGTTTGCTTTAGTTGAAGGCTTGTCCGGTGCAACCGTAATGGGTGATGGTAGTGTGGTTGTTATTCTTGACCCACACGCAATGATTCGCCAAGAAATTGCCTTGTTGTCGCCAGGGGCCCAACAGCTCGAAATACAGCAAGTGGAAGAAGTCGAGGATCGCGTGACTACCGTCATGGTGGTCGATGATTCGGTGACTGTGCGTAAGGTAACTTCGCGATTCCTTGAGCGTGAAGGCTACGAAGTGATTACGGCAAAAGATGGTGCAGATGCACTCATGACACTGCAGGATCATATACCGGATGTCATGTTGCTCGATATCGAAATGCCTCGTATGGATGGTTTTGAGGTGGCGAAAAATATTCGCTCATCAAGTCGTCTGCGTGATATTCCGATTATTATGATTACCTCTCGTACGGGGGATAAACATAGAGAGCGGGCATTGAGCCTAGGTGTTAACAAATATCTCGGTAAGCCTTACCAGGAGGAAGTGTTGCTCGGCGCTATCCATGAACTTATTGGCGAGGAAGCGGAGTCCTAGTGACAAAACAAGCGCTAAGGATCGGCGTATTAGCCTACACCACGGCGCAGCACCGCACGTTAAGTGGTGTCGTAGAAAGTGGTGGGCATCAAATTGGCTGTAAGCTATTAGTATCGCAAATTGATTCCCGCGGCCAAGTCAACATTGACTTGGGATCAACACCGGTTGATGCATGGGTAGTTGATGTCGATAGTGGCGAAGGTGATGACGAATATTTAGATGACTGGCTCGATGGACAAAACGTCCCCATTATCTTTTGTGATGGTGAGATTCCTGCGAGTCATCAACCAGAATACGACGCTTGGTCGCGACGTTTACTGGCTAAATTAACGCAGCTCAGCGGTACTATAAATTTATCGCGTGTAACTGAAGGCAGCGCGCGTCGTGTTTGGGTGCTTGCTGCCTCAACCGGTGGGCCAGAAGCGGTGAAGCAGTTTTTAAGTGAGTTGCCTCCAAAGCTGGGTATCGGTTTTATTTATGTGCAACATATCGACGCTGGATACGACGATACGTTAGTACAAATGATGACAAGGCATTCCCACTATCCAGCGAAAGCTATAGAGCATGGTGATGTGGTCATGCCAAATGAGCTCGCAATCGTACCGGCGGATCGTTATACCGAAGTGCTGTCGAACGGTACGTTTCTAGTTGATGACGAAAAATGGAGTACTGGCTACGCACCGTCCGTGGATAGTATCGTGTCAGATGTTGCTTACAGTTTTCGTGAGCGAAGTGGTGTGATTATTTTTACCGGCATGGGTGATGACGGGGCTGCTAGCAGTCGCCTCATGAAAAAAAATGGCGGGCAGGTATGGGTTCAAACGCCGAGCAGTTGTACGAGCACCTCCATGCCAGAATCTGTGTTAGACACGGGGTGTGTTGATTTCAAAGGCACGCCGTACACACTAGCTCAACATTTAACTCAAGAGATGCAAGCTGTACGGTATCAAGAAACGCGCAGCGCATAATTCCGAATAGTGATAGAGAGCGGAGAAAACTCTAGCCGCTCCCAAAAAGATTAAACGTAGGCAAATTCAATGAACGAACCACAACGCTTATCGCATGCCACAGTAGAGGAAGTTGCTAGCCTGTTGATACCAGTTGCTGGGCGCCAACTACTAGTGCCAACGGTGACCGTAGCGGAAATGGTTCCGTATAGAGAACCCCAACGTCATATCGATGCACCTGATTGGTACTTAGGTGATATTGAATGGCGTGATCAATTAATACCTGTTATTTGTTACGAAGTCATGTGCGGTGAGGCACAGCCGAGTTATAGCAGCGCCTGCCGTATCGCCGTACTGAATGGCACAGGTATTTCAGATGACCTGCCGTTTATTGCTATCGCGACACAAGGTATCCCCAAGCTAGCGCGTGTGAAGGCAGAAGAAATTCATGAAGATGAGGATGCCGAACTTAAACGCTTCGACATGATGGGCGTGGTTCATGCCGGTGAAAAGCATGTGATCCCTAATGTGACGGCTTTAGAGCAGGCGTTTTACGATTACCGCCGCACCCAAGTTTAGCACTGTTAAAAATCGCCCCACTTTTCTTGTAAAACACTTAACGCCGCTATCGGCGCTGTTTCCGTTCGTAAAATTCGCGGTCCCAAACACCAAGAAGTAAAACCTTGGTCGTGCGACTGATTGACTTCCTCTTCCGAAAACCCACCTTCCGGACCAACCAATAGAGAGACGCTTGCCGGCGCTTTTTCAAAGCTATCGAGCGATTGTGCATTGTGGGGGTCAAGAATTAATTTGCTTTCACCGTCGCATTGGGCGAGGTAATCGTTGAATGAAAGTGGTGTGTGTAGTTTGGGCACCGCGGTACGATGGCTTTGTTCGCAGGCATTAATAATGATCTGCTGCCAGTGACGCAGTTTTTTCTCCAGTCGGACGGCTTTGAATTTGACCTCAGTTCGTTCCGTATATATTGGTTGGATGGCCGTGGCACCAAGTTCCGTTGATTTTTGAACCACCCAATCCATGCGATCGCCTTTAGAAATACCAATTGCCAATTGCGTATGCAGAGGTGATTCAATGTCGCAACCCATAAACTCGAGCAGTTCAAATTCCACCGTTTTCTTGGAGGCGGTTATTACCCGTGCTGAATATTCGCCACCGGTGCCGTTAAACAATACCGCCTCGCGACCAACATCAATGCGCAATACAGTGGCCACGTAATGAGCGGTTTCTTTATTGGCAGCAACCGTGGCACCAACTGTCAGCGGTTTGTCGATAAAAAGTCGTGGGATACGCATATCAAATTCCAGTCGATTGAATATCGACAGTCTAATGAATAGATGAGGTATGTAACAGGTTTAGCTGGAGGGAAAATCTTGGGACATAGCAATGTGATCAACACCCTGTACTTAATGGTGACCACCAGCAGTGGTATAGTCCAGCCATTGAAAAAACCGAGTGCAGAGCATCGGGCTAGATAACTCAATGCTCGAAGTACCCCAAGTAATCAGGGCGTTCTCAACACCCACTATCAACTGCAAACCCAAATTACGACCCTGCTGCGTTTCAGCCACTACCATCTTTCGCATCTTACCAAGTGTGGGCAGACTGGCTTGATCACAACGCAAGCGGTTGGTGAGCCTCAAACATCGCAAAACGAAATTGCAGGTCTTCGCCTCCCAAATCCTTGGGGTATAAATTTAAGACGCCATTGGCGTACGTAGTGTCGATTCTGGCAATTGCAGCGTTTGTAGATAAGGGCTAGATACGTAAACAACTTGGTGAACGTCACATTGTGGGGCGGGCGGACCAAAAATCGATAATTCTCATTGCCAATGGCTCGGTCGATAGTGCTATTTTATTGACCCTTGATATAGGGAGGGGCCATTACATGTAGCGTAATGCACTTAAGTATAATCCGGCCATAAAATGGCTAAAGAAGCTGGTTTTTGTAATTTTCCACGCGCTTATACTAGTTTATGCCGCCATGACGGCTAAAATAATCTGGACTCAATCAATGCCGTCTGCTTTATCGATTACCGTTATTAGCCTGGATAAAAATACAAACAGCAGGCACAAATCGCTAGACTCGCAATAATTTTCGGGATAATAGAAAGCATTAGATATCAGCCTGTTTCCCATTCTGCCAAGGGCTACGTTGAGTAAGAATTTGGTTTGAGCGAGGTACCCTGAAAGAGAATTTGCGTACTACAGCTATATGGTCTGAATACTTGCCATTCGTTCTATCGTTTTGTCGGTTAATAATCCAACCGAATCTAGATTGATGGACAGTTGACGAAACTTGTTCCGGTTTATTTCTGGGTGTGAAATTCGATACTTGCGCAAATGATAACGCAGTGCTGTTTTATCCCAACTCATTTCTTCAGCTATTCGAGAGTATATGTTTTGGGCGTTTGCAAGCCGTAATATGTTATCTAATACGAAATCACTTCTTTCTTGAATCTCATGATCAGACAAAGAGTTAATATAGTCTTCCAGTAAAGTAGTACCAAACTTAACATGTCGTGCCTCATCTTTGGCAATATAGTCTACTGCAAACGTCAGAATAGGGTTTAAAGATTTAGATTTGATTTCTTGAAACTTAGCCATTGCTAAGCTTTCGATTAATATTTGGCAGGCAATAAACTTCATGTCCCACCGTGGGTCGTCAACCATTAGCCTTATAAACCGCTCCAGCTCTTTGCTTGGTGGGTAAATCAAACCTACAATATCAGTCAGGTATCGAGAGAAGAATTCTACGTGGCGTGCCTCGTCAGAAACCTGAGAGCTTGCAAAAAGCTTGGCCTCCATTGTTGGCATGCAAGACACAAGTTGCGATGCGATTATCAAAGCGCCTTGCTCACCGTGTAAAACTTCGCTGATTTCCAGGCCGTGTTGCCACCAACTTATCCGGATACGCTCTTCGCTTGGCAAAAGATCATAGGGTTTGAAACCAAATAAAGGGTTAGATTCTGGCTGCGTTGGCCAACTCAGTCTTGGGTTATTAGAAGACCAGTCAATATCGCGAGATGCGTTCCAAAATTTTTCTTTAGCTATTTCATATAAATCCGAAATTTGAGTTTTCTCATCCGAGTATTCCCAAACTATTCTGCTCGAAAGCTGAGTGACAAATTCCAAAAAACTCTGTGACTTATTATCTAAATCACCTGTTAATATATCGTCCATTTTTTTCTCTGATTAAGTAGTAACGTCCAATTTGAGATGTTTGAAACCACGAAAAAACATATTCTCATAACGTGAACCGGGTTCCGAAATTTCGATTCGATGAAAGCGGTCAAGTGCTTGATTCAAGACCAAGCAGGCTTCCATCCTTGACAACGCTGCGCCAACACAAAAATGTATGCCATGAGAAAAGGCAAGGTGTTTACCTTGACTACGTTCGGGATCAAATACATCTGGGTTTATGAAAATATCACCGTCACGATTAGCGGACCCCAGGCAACAAATAATAGTTTCCCCCTCATTAACCTGTTGACCTGATAAGTAAACTGGTTGAGTGATAGTCCGGTTTACATACTGGACTGGGCTGTCATAGCGTAAAGTTTCTTCGACTACGGCTTGAACTAGGCTCCTGTCTTTCCTCAACCGCTCCCAAAGTTCTGGATTTTGTCCAAGAATATTGAACATATTAGACATAAGGCTGGCTGTAGTCTCATTTCCTGCCACCAAAAGTGTCGTACAAAAGTTAATAATTTCGATATCGCTAAGAGTTCCTCCCGAATACTCAGCTAATACCAAATGAGAGATAATATCTTCCGAAGGTTTGCGTTTCTTGATCTCTATTTCGTTTTTGAACAAAGCATGCAGTTCTAAGAATGCTTTTCTACCCAGTAAATGAGAGTCTTTATTGTGATGACCTACTATCATTTCAGTCCATCGTTTTAAGTCTTGCCATTTATCCTGTCGAATACCGAGCATTTCGGTAACAACCATAATCGGAAAAGGAATTGTCAGTTGGGTGGCAATATCAAAACTGTCTTTAGGGAGCGCGTGCAAAAGCAGTTCAATTTGTTGGTTAGCCCATGACTCTATTTCTTTAATTCGCCTTGTTGTGAATGCATGTTTAATAACTGATCGTAGATGGTTGTGTTCAGGTGGATCCTGACTGAATAGCATAAAGCGATAGCCCAAGCCACCAGGGGATGATGTCAGAGGCCTGTCTGATGAAAAAGTATTGGGGTCTTTGAGAACCTTCAAAACGTCTTTGTAGCAAGTGACCAGCCAGGCCTGATGCGAAGGGCTGTAAAAGACAGGACTATTTAGGCGCCAATTTGAATAGGTTGGGTATGGGTTGTTCAAAAAACTGGTTGAGCCGGTGTTGAGGAATTCCTTCTCCTCGGATATGTCATGCATAGAATTTAATAATTATCTGGTTGAAGTGACTCAATCCTATCCTAGAAATATCACTTGATGCAAAAGCTATCCTTTGAAAAAGAAAAATAAATCATGTTTTTAAATGCATAAAAATGAAACTTCGTATAAGTACCGTAATGTATTGATTGCTAACAAAGCAGCTTAATGCGTTCTAAATGAACTTGATTAATAGAAAAGCACATGGATCTACCCAAAGTGATCGCTATGCTGGCGGATTAGGCACTGCTACCATCGGCTATAGCTGATGCGAAGCCTTAGAATCCGCTAGGTTCGCACAACTACGTCAGATTTTACAGGAGGCAGTAAAATACTTTCCTTGTATTAGGCAGGGAGCGATATATTTCAATAACGGGAAAATAGGGTTATATTCAGAATAGATTTATTGATAGCAGTAAATTAAATCGACACGTTAAGCTTGCACATAGAAAATAAAAATAATAGAGTCAGCGATGATTGCATCAAAATAGCAACACTTACATACATAATAATTAAAAATGGACTTATATAAATACAAACATAAGGATATGGTGTCACTATTGGTGGCCCTGTCATACGAACATCCAGACCGACCTCTATTTTCTTTTCTAGGAAATAAGAATGAGGTGCGCTCGTCATTATCTGTCGGCCAATTATTTAGAAAATCATCCGCGATGGCTGCATATATTCAGGCGCTAGGTGCTGTGGAAAAGCCCGTCGCAATCATCTACCCACATGGCCCGGATTTTATAATTGCTTTTTTTGCAGTCATATTGGCTGGTGCTTACCCGATGCCGTTAGCCAAGCCCCGAGGTAATAGCTGGAAGGCCGTAGTAGATGTGCTTCACCAAAGTAATTGTCAATGGGCGCTCACTAACTCCCAAAGCGCTGCTGTGATAAATGCTTCCGAAGAAATCAATAAAAGCATAAGAATTATCAATACGGAAAGTCTGGTTGATTGTGATCAGTTGTCGAATGACTGGAAAATGCCAAGAGTTGAGGCAAGCGATATTGCATTCATTCAATATACGTCTGGATCGACGTCAAAACCTAAAGGTGTAGTAATAACTCATGAGAATATTATGGCGAACTCTGAGGAGATAAGAAGAGAGTTCGATAATAAACCGGGGGATGTTGGGGTTACCTGGCTACCGTTTTTCCATGATATGGGATTGATTGGGCATATCATTCAGCCACTTTATACAGGAATGCTCAACTATTTTTTGTCGCCAATCCGGTTCGTTGCTCAGCCATATCTGTGGCTTGAAGCTATTAGCAAATATGATGGAGCAGTTAGTGGTGGACCGAATTTTGGTTACCAGCTTTGCTGTGAAAAAGTAAATGACGAGCAGATTGAACGATTGGATTTAAGTGGATGGAAGTTGGCATATAGTGGGTCAGAGAAAATAAACCCGGTAACAATGAAAGATTTTAGTCGCAGGTTTGTTGATTGCGGCTATAAATCTTCTATTTTCTATCCTTGTTATGGATTGGCAGAGTCAACGTTATTTGTTGCTGGCACTAAAGGGGCGATCAAAACGTCCGGCTTAGGTGAAAGCGAATACGTCGCTGTCGGGAAAGTTTCAAAGAACATCAAGCTAGTGAGTCCAGAGACAAATCAAATCATTCGTGATGGCGATGTGGGTGAAATATATGTCAAGTCAAAATCCATTGCCAGAGAGTATTACCTTAATTCACTTGCGAGCAGAGCGATATTTGACCAAACAGTTGCTGGTGATAGAGGATATGTCAAAACAGGTGACTTGGGTTTTATCAAAGATTCAAACTTATATTTTGTAGGAAGAATTAAAAATATCATCAAACAAAATGGAAAAAATTTTTATCTGGAAGACATTGAGTCCATTGTGCATGAACTAACTAGACCAATGCTAGTTAATCGATGTGCAGCAGTTGGTTTGACATTCGATCGTGAGGAGTTGGTTATACTCATAGAGTTGAAAATGAAGCATTTTTCACAGGAGGCGTACAATCTGATTGAGATAGATGTCTCCAATGAGTTACGTACACGAATCGGCATCGTTCCATATGCAATAAAAATTGTAGCACCACATTCGATTCCATTAACAACAAGTGGAAAAATCAAAAGAGATAAGTGTCAAGAATTATGTAGCAAAATAATAAATACGGTAGATGGATGTATTACTTGGGAGTCTAAAGTGCTCGATACAGAAACCTTGAGTTAAATATATGGAAACAACAATGAACCAAAATGTTAGAGAAAAAGTCATCGAAAGCTTCCGCCAACTTGTTGGCAATGAAAGAAAGTCTATTACTATGGATACCAAATTTGGTGAGCTTGGCCTGGACTCGTTAAAACTAATTGAGATCGTATTTGATCTTGAAAATCATTTTGGAACTAGCGCCGATGAAGAATTGTTGGCGCAGGTAGAGTCGATAGCGGATTTGGTCGCGCTTTTTGATTCATCAGAAGGGGCAGAAATGCAGGTTTCAGGGTTGTGAATCAGCAAAGTTCTAAATTTTATGCTAAAGATGGCTCAAGACATTTAAGTTGTCTTGGGCGCCCTTTAAAAAGGGCTGCTTGCCTTTTTATGAGCTCAAGTTGGGTGAGCGTAAAAGCCCTTATGCAAATAGCAAGGCAGCATCATATTGAAGGGAGGTATACGGAAGCCTCGATTGAATGTTTTGACGCGTTTGATGATATTGGCAGGAATATATTTGATAGGCGTTTGACATCAATTTTAACAAGCCTCTCCTGCGAGCAGGCCGGGGCCCGCGTGATTGGTGGCAACGGGTTTTTGAGAATGGATGTGACTCAGAAAACTTTCGATGAAAGTGAAAGTGCTGCCAATGTCCAATTTCTGGAATCAATAATCGAAAAGATAAATGATCTGACCTTTAACGAAATGCTTTGCATGTATGTGAGGCGATTTTCCAACAGGCTTTTGATGTCTAGCCTTAAGTTGCGTTGTAAACGGCTATTACTTCTACCGCTTGCGCTGCTCAACTGGGTAGCAACAGGATTTGTGCAGGAGGGTAAAGAGTTTCAAGAGAAAACGGCCATGATGTTGAGTTTTGTACTTCAAGAACCTTATTCTGAAGCGAAAAAAGTACTTTTCAGGCAAAGACACCAATCAATGGTTACCAACATTCATAGGCATTTGTTCGAACATGCAAAAAGCGAGTACCAAGCCTATTTAAGGGATGGCTTCTACTGGCAGGATAAGCAAGCGTATGAAAATTATATAAATGTATCAAAAGAATCGCGGGTATTGCTAACTATTCATATGGGTGATTTCGTTAGTGCATTTCAACTAATTTCACAACTGGCAGATCCTGGCCGGGAGGCCTTCGTTTTGCGGCGAGAGCAACAAGATATTTGGGACGAACGGCTTGCTGGAGAAAAAGCACGTTTGAACTATCGAATTATGCGGCATGGTCAATATAACCCGATTCAAATAGTCAGCTCTCTGAGAAAGGGTAATGCAAGCTTCTCAGCGCTTTTTGATCTAAGTGATAGCTTTGGAGAGACTGAAGAGGTTCAATTCTTTGGCCAAACCGCAAGGTTTGTTAAGGGGCCGGTCGAAATTGCAATTGCAGGCCGTACGCCAATTATTCCCTTTGTAACCTACAGGCGAGGAAATAAAAACATTATAGAGATGGAGAGTGCAATTAGTACAGACCCGCTAAAAGGTGAGACTATGAAGAATGCCACAATTCGAATACTGCAAAAACTTGTTTCAAAGGCAGAAGAATGGATAAGAGCTCACCCTGAGCAGTGGCAATATTTACCCAATATTCCTTCTTACTTTACCGTGCCTGACGTCAAGAGCACATCGAAACGTCCCCAGCTTGATATAACTAAAGCAGCTTAGTTTTATGTCAGGCCAGCTATTTAGACAGGAAGCGATATCAAACAGTGTAGGGACATTGTTTGGTGAGCCTGTGTATTACCAGCCCTTAGGATTGAAACTGGTTAGCTTGGCGTTGCTCATCGTTTTTGTTGGCTTGGTAGTTATTCTTGCAACATTAAAATTCAAAGATACACAGATAGTAAGAGGCTATCTAGAGCCAAACGCTGGCGAAGTGAAAGTCTATGGAGGGCGTTCCGGTGCAGTAGAAAACATTTTCGTTAAGAACGGCCAGGAAGTAAAAAAGGGTGATGTGTTGGTTGTCCTAACGCCACTGGTATTTGGGGAGAGCGGAAGCTCGATTAGTCAAAGTAAACTAAAAGAGCTAGATGAGCAGATAGCTTACTTAAAAGAATTAATCGATCTTACAAAGTCTAGGCATGTGATAACTAAATCGACACTGGAAACCAAAATAGAAGGGGGCAAGCAGGAAATAGAAATTCTGGCTGAAAGCCAGAAAATAATAAAACAGAGACTGGAAATAACTCGTGAAGAAATGCAAAAAACAGAAAAGCTTATGACGGAAAATGTGGTCGCTAAATCGGAGTATAACCAGAAGAAGGCTAGCTACTTGAGTATTGCACAGATGTTTCAGGGTGCACAGCAGGAGCAACTCGCTAGGGAAAATGTAAACACTGAACTACAGCAAGAGCTTTTGTCTCTTCCTGTGAGGCATCAGGAAGATATAGCAAACTTAAAGAACTCATTAGCCAGGCTTCGCTCCGAACGAATAGAGCTTGAAAGTCAAGGGGCCATTACAGTTGTGGCCCCAGTGAATGGAACCATTTCAAATCTTGACGTAAGCACTGGTGATTATTTGATCCCTCAAACACCAATAGTGACCATTTTACCCAAAGACTATTCCTTGGAAGCCAACTTGTTCATGCCATCGAGAGCGCTGGGCGCGGTCGAGGTAGGTCAGGAGATTATGATTTTCTATGATGCCTACCCTTATCAAACCTACGGTTTCTTTCCCGGAAAAATCACAGACATCTCGCAAACAGTGACCGACCCGCGAGAATACCTGGTGCCTGTTGCTATAGAAGAACCATTCTATCGGGTAAAAGCAGAGGTGAATTACAGCGATTCCAAAGAAAAAATATCTTTACGCTCCGGTATGCAGTTTTCAGCTGAAGTAATCACCGCTCATGAAAGTTTACTGGATCGATTGTTCGAGCCGTTTAAAAGTGTGGGAACTCGCTTATGATTCGGGAGCTTTTTGGTGGTCAATATGTGTTACCGGCTATATTGCAGGCAGAACAAAGTGAATGCGGTCTTGCTTGTGTGGCGATGGTGGCTTCCTATTATGGGCGCAAAATTGACCTGAATACGTTGCGGCGCGAGTACGCTGTCTCTGCCCGAGGTGCCAATATCCAGGAAATAATGGGAGTATCTCAGGCTCTGGGACTCAAGACGAGAGCGTTAAGGCTGGAAGTGGCAGATCTCTCCAAATTACAGCTTCCTGCGGTCCTTCACTGGGATATGAAGCATTTTGTAGTGCTGAAGAAAATTGGTAAAAAAAATGTAACCATCCACGATCCCGCTGTTGGCAGGCGAGACTACAGCATTTCAGAGGTAGGAAAACATTTTACCGGAATAGCAATGGAAGCGAGTCCGGGTATTGGGTTTGAAACAAAAAAGCAAATATTGAGAACAAGACTATTTGAGCTGTTTAGGCGTTATCCAGGGTTTAATGCCGCCATTATCCAGCTCGCAGTATTTTCTTTGTTAATCCAATTGACAGGTATCGCCAGCGCTTTTTATATGCAATTCGTAATAGATGAGGGCATCGCCAAACAGGATACTACTTTTTTGACCTCAGTAGCGATAGCTTTCGGTATTATAACGCTAATGTCGGTACTTGTAAGCTTCGTAAGGTCGCGTATACAGATGTATTTTTCCAATCAGATCGGGTTTCAAATGGTTGGAAATGTCTTCGATCACCTAATGAGTTTGCCCACAGAGTATTTTGAAAAGAGGCATGTGGGGGATTTAACATCACGTTTTGGTAGTATCAGGGAAATTCGACGTATTATCACAGAAGACTTGATTACAGTGATACTGGATGGGTTTCTTGCGTTGGTGACCTTGGGGGTTATGTTCTATTTCAGTTCCACATTGGCATCTATCGTATTGCTGTTTGTTGTGGTAGCTACCACTATAAAGATTTCAATTATTCCAAAAGTCAGGGCGTTGCAAGAGCAAAGGCTTGTTGCCGAAGCTAATTCAAATACCAACCTCATGGAGAACATGAGGACAATTGAAACAATAAAATTTTATTGCCGGGAAGTACCTCGTCTTTTGCTGTGGAGAAATACTTACGCAAAACAAGTCAATGCGAATGTCAAGCTCACTCGGTTCAATATAAACGTGGAAGCTGCATACGGAATAATCTATGGGTTAGAGAACGTAATTCTTATATACGTGGCTGCGACATTCGTAATAAGTGGCCAGATTACCATTGGCTTCCTAACTGCTTTTGTCGCTTTAAAACAGAATTTCGCCGCGTCAATAAAATCATTTGTCGATAAATTGGTGCAAATCCGTTTGGTAAAGCTTCAGCTCGAGCGAGTGTCCGATATAACCTGTACCGAGCCAGAGTTTAAGGGGTTTTATTTGCCAAAGCTTAGGCCTCCGATCGAAGGAAATCTACGGCTTGAAAATATAGTTTTTTGTTATTCAAAAAACGAACCTTCGATTTTAAAGAATATTAATCTCGAAATACCGGCTGGCCATAGTATTGGCATTGTGGGCCCGTCCGGAAGCGGAAAATCAACCTTGATAAAAATTCTTGCTGGCCTGCTTCAGCCTACTAAAGGTACCGTCAAAATTGATGGTATTTTAATTAATCAATTTGGCATCAGGGAATACCGTGATGTATGTGCAGGTGTTTTCCAGTCAGACCAATTATTGTCCGGAACAATTCTTGATAATATTACATTGTTTTCTGAAGAGATAGATTATGAGCAACTTAATAGATCAGTTATTGCTGCAGGGTTGGATAAGGTTATTGATTCTCTGCCCATGAAATACAACAGCCTCATTGGTGATATGGGATCGATAATGTCCGCAGGTCAAAGACAGCGGTTACTAATTGCCAGAGCTATATACAAAAGACCCAAAATTCTGTTTCTGGATGAGGCAACTGCAAATCTGGATCAGGACTCTGAAAAGATTGTTCTTCAAAATCTGGCGTCACTGAAAATAACTACTGTCATTGTGACTCACAGGCAGTCACCATTGTCTTTTGTGCACCAAATATATGTAATTAAAGACAATGGAATAACAGAAGTAGATCACGAAATGCTAATGCAGCTCACATAAGTTGATTGGATAAAAGAATTTAGATCTTTCAATCTTCGATTATTAGGTTGCTAAAACAGGAGGTGGATAAGCATGGCCCTGCCCGATCATGTTCATCGTTGGTTGAAGAAAAACCAAGATAACGATATGGCTCTGGATGAGCTTTCCGCCTCTTTAATTAAAATAAAAGCTGCTGCGGGAACAGCTGAAAAGTCAGTTATTGAGTGGGTGGGGAGTATATTAAGGACCTGTGATCTAATGACAGTCCGAGCCGCGAGTATTGCAGAAACTTTATGTGTCAGTGAGCGCACCCTGAGTCGTAAGTTAAGTAAAAAAGGTACGAGCTTTAAGCGTCTCTTGGATGCCGAGCGTAGACGAAGATACCTTTTTCTAAAAACCGATAGCAAAGTTACTATTAGTGAAATTGCTGAGGCCTTGGGGTTTTCAGACAATAAAAGCCTATATCGAGCTTTGAAACGGTGGGGATCTTCGGTTATTACGGAATAAATTGATCAAGCTAAACCTCCCACTGTCTGATTTTGCCACTAAATTTGGCTGGATTTGAGGTTTAAAATGCAGAAGGCATATGGGAGATTTAGAGTGCACACAGTTGTGTGTCTTTTTTTTACATAGGATCAATATAGGAGAAAACTATGTCAAGTAATACTCTACGTGAATTGTCTTCGACGGAGCTTGAAGCTGTTAGCGCTGGTTTGTCAATGGAAGATGGTGGGGCAGCCTCTCTTGCTCTAGCAGCAACGGCTGTTATCGCAGGCGCACCATTCGCTGCTGGATTTGGATTAGCTGTTGGTGTCGGCTTGCTTTACGGAGCCTATAGTACCAATCGTTTCTCCCATTTGTCCTCCTCCTAAGTCAAAATCCAGTGATATCTAAATGGCCAATCGATAAGTTATCGATTGGCCATTATTTTAACTACTTTAGATTGATAGTTTATATGCCTAAAGATAAGCGAAATGATTGGCAACTTGGGTCTCTGAGGCGGCAAGGATTGAATGAACAATGGTCGCTCCTCAAAGGAAGAAAGAAATTTGATTACGAGTTCGTTGAGGACGTCCTAAAAGATTTAAAAAATTGGTCTCCATTCATGCCTATTTTAGTCGCAAAGCCAGGGGGAGATTTTTTTTTACCGCCAACTTGCCACCCTGAAATAGCTAGAAAATTGGTTAAAAATTATAAGGCACGAGTTTTCATTGGTCTAGTGTTAACCATAGCGGCAACCATAGTTGTATTTTTCGGTGTCATGATCTCGGGCAGCCCGGTATTCCTGAAAGGGGCCGGTTTGTTTTCATTAATATCTGCTACGATTTTATGCGACTATTTGATTTCGTTCAAATCGCTATCAGTCTTAGGTGAGAGGACAATGTTTTTTTATTGGGTTGCTACGTCAGCGCCGATAAGGCGAGCTGTTGCTGGGTGGTTAATCTTCGTTATTTTTCTAGCAATTCTTCAGTTTTTACTTGAGCTTTGGTTGGGTGGTCGATTTGAGCTGATTTATCATTTTGGTGCGATGCATGAAATGGTTGCTAGAGGTGAAATATGGAGGCTTTTGATAGGACCCTTTTTTCACTCGTCGAATTCACATTTTTTGATAAATTCCGTTTTTCTAATGATTATAGGCCCGCTCGCTTGGTCTATATATGCATATAGGTCTATTTCTATTCTTGTGGCTGGAAGTGCTATAGGTGCTTTGTGTTCTACCGTGTTAGGTAGGATGGTCGCAGATTACCCCTACGATTCGTACGCTGGGATATCACCTGGTATATTTGCTCTATTCGGATCGGTATTCATGTCAGGCATAATAAGGAAAAACCTTCTGCCTTCAGGTATTGCATTACATATCGGTTTTGTCGCAACAATATCGATTGCCGCGGCAGGGGTTTATATGCAACATGCGGCTGATGCGAGCCACTGCTCTGGTTTAGTGTTTGGGATGATTTTGTCTCTATGGCTTAATGTTCGATCAATCAACATTTTTTGGAAAAAACCTATATGATAATGGGATGCTCACCATAACAGGTGACTTTTGGAATCAGCTTATCGCTTGAAACCAAAATAATTAATTGAGAGCTATGAAATAAAAGGGCTGGATGATCTTAGCCAGAAACCAATAAATTGGATGGCTTCAGGCTTAATTGCAATTTCTATTATGATTTGCTTCGCGTTGGGGGGCGCATGTGCTTTCTGCATACTTGAGTAAGCAGAATGATGGCAACTCGATGTGCAATCATAGGGTTGTCCCTAAAAGCTATGGAGTATCAGGCTAAAGTAAAGTTTGCAGTATTTATATTTGTCGTTGTAACCAGGCCTTTTTGATAAGATTCCTAGTTTTAAGTTGGAGGCATTTATAAAAGCAGCTCCTGAATGGCAAGAACCTATTTGCATCCTCTCGGTAATGGGTGCTTGCTTTTAAATTAGATAGGTATGCAATAAGTCAATAACGTTTTTCTTCATTGCGAAAATGGCTGAAAAGCCACGTTTTCTGCATTTACAAAATTTACCAAAATAAGTTATTCAACTTATGAGGCAGTTTGTGTGTGCACAAACTGCCTCAGTACATTCCTAATTAGTTTTTTAGTACTTATAAGACTCAGGCTTAAATGGACCTTCTACATTGACGTTAATGTATTGGGCTTGATTACCCGTCAGTTTAGTGATGACACCGCCAAAACCTTCAACCATGTCTTGTGCTACTTCTTCGTCAAGCTTTTTAGGTAGCACTTTAACGTAGATGTTGTCTGCTTTCTCTGCTGCTGGTAGATCAGCGAACTTGGCTTCGTACAAATAAATTTGCGCGAGTACTTGGTTAGCAAACGAGCCGTCCATGATGCGTGAAGGGTGACCAGTGGCATTGCCTAGGTTAACGAGACGACCTTCAGAAAGAAGAATTAGATGATCGTTTGCAGCTTTATCGCGATAGATTTTGTGTACTTGGGGTTTAACTTCATCCCACTCGTAGTTTTCGCGCATGAACGCCGTATCGATTTCGTTATCGAAGTGACCAATGTTACAAATCACTGCACCATTTTTGAGTGTTTGGATCATCGCTGAATCACACACGTTAACGTTGCCCGTGGTAGTAACAACCAAATCAGTTGTGCTAAGAACTGCGGTATTAATATCTTCTACTTTACCAGTGTTGACACCGTCATTGTAGGGAGACACCACTTCGAAGCCATCCATGCACGCTTGCATGGCACAGATAGGATCGATTTCGGTGACTTTTACGATCATGCCTTCTTGGCGAAGTGAAGCGGCAGAACCTTTACCTACGTCGCCGTAACCGATAACCAAGGCTTTTTTACCAGAAAGTAAGTGGTCAGTACCGCGTTTGATCGCGTCATTCAATGAGTGGCGGCAACCATATTTGTTATCGTTTTTAGATTTAGTAACTGAATCGTTCACGTTGATGGCTGGAACTTTAAGCTCGTCTTTTTCCATCATTTCTAACAAACGGTGAACGCCGGTGGTGGTTTCTTCAGAGATTCCGTGAATGTCATTCAACAAGTCTGGGTATTTAGCGTGAACCATTTCAGTTAAGTCGCCGCCATCATCCAGAATCATATTCGCATCCCATACTTCGCTACTTTCTTTTTCAGCGAGAATGGTTTGCTCGATACACCACAAGAATTCTTCTTCGGTTTCACCTTTCCAGGCGAACACAGGAATGCCAGCGGCTGCAATCGCGGCAGCAGCGTGATCTTGTGTAGAGAAAATGTTACATGAAGACCAACGCACCTCAGCACCAAGATCGACTAAGGTCTCGATAAGTACCGCGGTTTGAATGGTCATGTGGATACAGCCCATAATTTTTGCATCTTTTAGTGGCTGCGCATCTTTATACTTGCGACGCAAAGCCATCAATGCGGGCATTTCGCCTTCAGCGATTTCAATTTCTTTGCGGCCCCACTCAGCGAGTGAGATGTCGGCAACTTTGTAATCAGAAAAGCCTGCGGCTTGTTGAGTAGCTGGTGATGTCATATTTGACTCCGGTATTTTGTGAGAAGTGAGATGTAAGACGTGAGATGAAAGGGCTTACATACTGACTTCGGTTCGTGTTCTTAGCATCTGAATAAGCGCATTCAGTTTTGCATAGGTTTTAATTGGTGCTTGAATAAACTTGCTGTAGCTGTTCTACGTAGCTCAAACGATTCGAGATTTGTAACTGGGTTTCCAGTTCTACAATCGAACCTCTTGCGATTCCCAAGAAGCGCAGGAATTCTTTCGTGCTTCCACGTGCTGAACCTTCAGCGATATTAGACGGGATACTAACCGCTGCCCGTCGCATTTGAGACGTAAGACCATACTTTTCAGTTGGAGGTAACGAAGCGGTCAGTTGATAGGTTCTCGTAACCAAGTCCATCGCATCCTGCCATACCTCTAGCTTTTCATGTTTCCGAGCAACTTTTTCCGTTTGCATAAAACTAAATCCTTTAGTTCAATAAAATCCCTTTCATCTCACATCCATCGTCTCACGTCTCCCGAAAAACCCCTACAGCGCGCTTTTCAACGCATCAACTTTGTCAGTTTTTTCCCAAGGGAAATCTTGATCTTCGCGACCAAAGTGACCATAGGCTGCGGTTGGCTGATAAATTGGACGCTTAAGATCAAGCATTGCGATTAAACCTTTTGGACGTAAATCAAAGTTGTCACGTACAAGTGTAGCAATGATTTCATCGCTGACTTTGCCGGTACCAAAAGTGTTGATTGATATAGATGTTGGCTCAGAAACACCAATTGCATATGACACTTGGATTTCACATCTATCGGCAAGACCTGCGGCTACGATATTCTTGGCTACGTAACGGGTCGCGTAAGCAGCAGAGCGGTCAACTTTTGAAGGGTCTTTACCAGAGAACGCGCCACCACCGTGCCGTGCCATACCGCCATAGGTATCTACAATAATCTTGCGCCCGGTTAAACCGCAGTCGCCCACTGGACCACCAATAATAAATTGACCGGTTGGGTTAATGTGGAAAAGAGTATCTTTATGCAACCACTCGGCAGGCAATACTGGTTTAATGATTTCTTCCAATACGGCTTCGCGAATATTCTCTTGAGAAACTTCAGGGTCGTGTTGAGTTGAAAGTACGACGGCATCAATGGCAACCGGTTTCCCGTTTTCATAACGCAAAGTGACTTGGCTTTTTGCGTCGGGGCGCAACCAAGGTAATACCTTGTCTTTGCGGAGCTTTGCTTGACGCTCTACTAAACGGTGCGAGTAATAAATAGGTGCTGGCATTAATACGTCGGTTTCATTGGTCGCGTAACCGAACATTAAACCTTGGTCGCCAGCGCCTTGATCCTTGTCGTCACCTTCGTCAACACCCATAGCGATGTCAGAAGATTGTTTGCCAATTGCATTCAATACCGCACAACTTGCACCATCGAAACCAACATCGCTTGAGTCATAGCCAATATCTAAAATGACATCGCGGATGAGATCTTCTAGGTCAACATAGGTGGAGGTGCGAACTTCCCCGGCCACAATTGCCATGCCGGTTTTGACTAAGGTTTCTACTGCGACGCGCGCGTCGGGGTCGTCTTTTAAAATAGCATCAACAACGGCATCAGAAATCTGATCCGCCATTTTGTCCGGGTGTCCTTCTGAAACAGATTCAGAAGTAAATACGGAATACTCTGACATGGAGGTTCTCCTTAAAATAAACTTGTCATTAAATTTTTAAAAAATGTCTGATTTGAATCTGGAAACCATTGCGAAGTGCAAAGAAAATACTTTGGCCTTCATTTAAACCTGCTTGCGCTGCCCACTCAGTTAAATCTTCGGGCTCAAAGCCGAGCCATAAATCGCCACAGGATTCTGTTACCCACTGTTGGTTGTGATGGCATAAATCGGTCACGATCAGCGCACCACTGTGATGAAGTAATTGTGTCGAATGTTGAAACAGTTCTGCAGGGTTGGGTACGTGGTGTAAAACCATGTTCATTACAATGCAGTCTGCTGTTAATGTTTTTTCAATAGCGACAGACGAGTCTCCCAGCACTAATTGCACATTGTCTAGGTGTTGTTGCTGGCACAACCGCTGGGCTCGATTCAACATATCCAGTGAATTATCTAGTGCTGTCACCTGGTTAAATTTCTTTGCCAATACGCTTAAAAACTCGCCTTCACCTGGGCCGATTTCTAGGCAGCTATGGGCTGTGGCGGGAACGACGCTGTTGAGAATGTCGCTGACTTGTTCTTTATATACGTCGTAACTCGCAATGAGGTCTTGTTGCTCTCGAAATTTGTTGGCGTTGGCTGCAAAAAATGCCTGAGAGTTACTAGCGCGCTCCCGTGCAACTGAGTTTAGTTGGTGTTGCACGGTCTCGCTCAGTTTGAGTTGATCGATGGTCTCAAAGAGCTGTGCGACAAAGCCGAAATGTGGGTGGTCTGTAGCTAAGTGCGATCGTCGGTAAAAAATGGAATTGCCTTCCCGCCGTGTAGCGACTAGCTCCCCTTGTGCCAACACTTTGAGGTGGTGGCTGAGGCCGGATTGTTTCAAATCAAGGATTTGGCATAACTCCAACACGCCATAAGAGCCCTGGGCAAGTACACGGAGAATCTCCAGGCGCAGAGGATCGGCAGCCGCTTTAAGCATCATGCTTAGATGGGCTGTTGGGTCGGGTTGAGCGTCGTTAATTGCTTTGCTGGGCGCTGGGGTGCTCACAGAATATTGCCTGGGTTGATCCAAACTCATTGCTGGTCGAAAGCGAAGTCTAGCAGAGCCGCCAACCTATATCAAAAAATATTGATATAGGTTTTGTGGGCGTCAATAGGGTGCGATCAACCCTACACCCTGCGCGGTCCGTGCTTGCACATCATAAGGCCATTAAATATCCAAAATAGCGGCTTCAGACCTTTACGCTACTGAGGCGGTAAGGGACAATACGCACCCTTTTTACTAGCCCAGATTTCACTCAGAATCGCCCAATCGCCGCTTTAGGAGTTTTGCCTGTTATGCCATCTCGAAACGAACTCGCCAATGCCATCCGCGCCCTCAGTATGGATGCTGTGCAACAAGCTAACAGCGGCCACCCCGGTGCACCGATGGGGATGGCGGATATCGCTGAAGTATTGTGGAATGATTATCTGAAGCACAACCCTACTAATCCTCATTGGCCAGATCGCGACCGCTTTATTCTGTCTAACGGTCACGGCTCGATGTTGCTCTACTCACTGTTGCATTTGACCGGTTACGATTTGTCGATAGATGACATTAAAAACTTCCGTCAAATGGGTTCCAAAACCCCTGGTCACCCTGAGTATCACGATGTCCCCGGCGCAGAAACGACTACTGGCCCGCTAGGTCAAGGTATTGCCAACGGTGTTGGAATGGCGATTGCGGAAAAAGTCTTGGCGGCACAGTTCAACCGTCCTGGTCATACCATTGTTGATCACAACACTTATGTGTTCCTAGGTGATGGCTGTTTGATGGAGGGGATCTCTCACGAAGTGGCGTCGCTGGCTGGCACGCAAGGTCTCGGTAAGTTGATTGCCTTTTATGATGACAACGGTATTTCTATCGATGGTGAAGTGGAAGGTTGGTTTACTGATGATACGCCAGCTCGCTTTGAGAGCTATGGCTGGCAAGTGATTCGCGAAGTCGATGGTCACGACTCCAATGCCATTAAAGCGGCTATTGATGCTGGTCGTGGCAACAGCGAACAACCAACACTGATTTGTTGTAAGACTGTTATCGGGTTCGGTTCGCCGAATAAACAAGGCAAAGAAGAATGTCATGGTGCCCCTCTGGGTGCAGATGAAATTGCACTAGCGAAGCAAACGCTGGGTTGGCCTCATGATGCGTTTATTGTTCCGGAAGAGATCTATGCAGATTGGGATGCGAAAGCAAAAGGTGCTGAAGATGAAGGCACCTGGCAGCAAGCGTTTGAATCTTATCGTAATGAGTATCCTGAGCTAGCAGCGGAGTTTGAGCGCCGTGTGATTCGTAACGAGTTACCAGAAGGATTTTCCGCTGCCGCTGATGCTTATATTGCAGAATGCCAGGCGGGCATGGAAAAAGTAGCCACCCGAAAAGCATCGCAAAATTGTTTGAATGCATACGGCCCGTTATTGCCAGAACTGATTGGCGGATCGGCCGATTTGGCAGGTTCCAACCTAACCTTATGGTCCGGCGCAAAAGGTGTAAGTAAAAACGACGCATCGGGCAACTACTTGTTTTACGGAGTACGCGAGTTTGGTATGACTGCCATCGGCAACGGCATTAGCTTGCACGGCGGTTTCGTCCACTACAACGCAACGTTCTTAGTGTTTATGGAATACGCACGCAATGCGGTACGTATGTCGGCGCTAATGCATCAACCACAAATCATGGTCTACACCCACGACTCTATCGGTTTGGGTGAAGATGGTCCTACGCATCAGCCTATTGAGCAAATTGCTAACCTCCGTAACACGCCGAACATGTTTACATGGCGTCCATGCGATTGTGTTGAATCGGCGGTAGCGTGGAAGCTAGCCATTGAATCTCAGCAGTCGCCGAGCGCGCTTATTTTGACTCGACAAGGTTTAGCTGCGCAGCCTCGTGATGAAGGTCAGGTCGCGGCAATTGCAAAAGGCGGTTACATCTTAAAAGACTGTAACGGCACACCGGATTTAATTTTTATTGCAACGGGTTCTGAAGTGGCGCTTGCTGTTGAAGCGGCAGAGCAAATGCCAGGCAAAAACGTGCGTGTAGTATCAATGCCCTGCGCTGAACTGTTTATGCAGCAAGATGCAGCCTATCGAGAATCAGTATTGCCAAGTGCTGCGCGCGCGCGCGTCGCTATCGAAGCTGCCCATGCGGATTACTGGTACAAGTTTGTTGGTCTTGATGGTCGCGTGATTGGTATGACAAGCTTTGGTGCGTCTGCGCCCGGCGATGTACTGATGAAGCACTTCGGGTTCAGCGTCGAGAACGTCATTAACACCGCGAATGACATTCTTTAACTATTAAGTAAGCTTTTAGGAAAAGCGCAGAATTATGCCAACACGCATTGCCATTAACGGCTTCGGAAGAATCGGGCGATGCGTGCTGCGCAGTTACTTTGAGGCGCGCAACCATTCCCCGCAGCAATCGGGTCTCGACGATATCGAAATCGTTGCCATTAATGAACTGGCCGATTGCAACACCATCGCCTATCTATGCAAGTACGATTCTACCCACGGCCGCTTCCCTGCCGATGTCCGCGTTGCCAACGATCTACTCACTATCGATGAGCAATGCATTCAGATTTTGCATAAAGAAAAGATTAGCGACTTACCCTGGCGAAGTTTGGGTATTGATTTGGTTTTGGAATGCACCGGTGAATATTCTGATAGAAGTACGTTGCAGCAGCACCTTGATGCGGGTGCGAAGCGTGTGTTGCTGTCTCAACCCGGTTCCAGTCAGGATGATGTAGATTTTACAGCCATTTTTGGTTGCAATGACCAGCACTTGAATGCGGAACACCAAATAATATCCAACGCTTCCTGCTCGACTAACTGTATCATTCCCGTGATAGATTCATTGCATCGCGCTTTTGGTATTGATAGCGGTGTGCTTACTACTATTCACTCGGCAATGAACGACCAGCCTGTCATTGATGCCTATCATCATACCGACCTGCGCAAAACTCGCTCCGCGATTCAATCTATTATTCCAGTAGAAACGGGGTTGGCTCAGGGAATTGATCGCTTGTTACCGCAATTGACAGGGTGCTTCGAAGCGCAAGCGATGCGTGTGCCCACTATTAATGTATCAGCGATTGATATGAGCGTAGTCGTCAAAAGCGACGTTGATGTGGCGTCGGTGAATGCAGTGCTTGCAGAGGCAGCGAGCAAGCAATACAAAATAGTTTTAGGTTATAGCGAAGAATTGTTAGCGTCTTGCGATTTTAATCATGATGCCCGCTCGGGGATCGTCGATGCGTTACAAACTCGCGTTGCGGGGCGACGCTTAGTTAAAGTGTTAGTGTGGTTTGATAACGAATGGGGGTTTTCAAACCGCATGTTAGATATGGTGCGTGTTATCGCTAAGCAATAGGGCTTAAGCGTAACTATGCGAAACAAGAGTTCAATAACGAGGGAGTCCGTATGGCCATCAAATTAATGAAAGATTTAGATCTTGCCGGTAAGCGAGTGTTGATTCGAGAAGACCTCAATGTGCCTGTCAAAGATGGCAAGGTGACCTCCGATGCTCGTATTAAAGCGGCTTTGCCCACTGTAAAACTGGCGATGGAAGCGGGTGCTAAAGTGATTGTCATGTCTCACTTGGGTCGTCCGACGGAAGGTGAGTACGCTGAAGAATACTCGATGAAGCCAGTGGCATCTTATCTTTCCGAGTTGCTTGGTTGCGACGTGCCGCTTATTAAAGAGTGGCAGGGCGGCGTCGAATTAGAAAATGGGCAAATCGCATTACTTGAAAACGTGCGTTTTAATGTCGGTGAAAAGAAAGATACAGATGATTTAGCCAAAGCGTACGCATCACTGTGTGATATTTTTGTAATGGATGCATTTGGTACTGCCCATCGCGCGCAAGCCTCTACCCATGGTGTCGCAAAATTTGCTCCTGAAGCGTGTGCTGGACCACTGTTGGCTGCTGAGTTGGATGCGCTAGAAAAGGCCTTGGCGAATCCGGCGCGACCTATGCTAGCGATTGTGGGCGGCTCAAAAGTGTCAACTAAACTCGAAGTACTGAATTCGTTAGCGGATAAGTGCGATCAACTTATTGTTGGCGGAGGTATTGCGAATACCTTCTTGGCGGCGACTGGTAAGCCAGTCGGTCAGTCGTTGTGTGAACACGATCTGGTGCCGACTGCGCAAGCGCTTCTCGAAAAAGTAAATATTCCGATGCCAACCGATGTTGTTGTCGGTAAAGAGTTTTCAGAGACAACTCCAGCAACGTTAAAATCAGCGGATGACGTGACAGAAGACGATATGATTTTTGATATCGGTCCGGATTCAGCTAATCAATTGGCAGCACTAATCAAAGAAGCAAAAACCATCATTTGGAATGGGCCGGTTGGCGTATTCGAGTTCGACGCGTTTGCAAAAGGCACTGAAATCGTATCAAAAGCAATTGCCGAAAGTGAGGGCTTTTCCATTGCGGGCGGCGGTGATACGTTAGCGGCCGTTGATAAATTTGGCATAACCGATAAAGTGTCATACATCTCAACGGGCGGAGGCGCTTTCTTGGAGTATGTGGAAGGCAAAACGTTACCCGCTGTTGCCGTTCTCGAAGGTAAATAGCATAAAGGTAAGTAATAACTCCTATCGTACTTCTAGAGCCGCGTTGCGCGGCTTTTTTACGATTTTAAGTGAGGGGATATGCAATACAGTATAAGAAAAATATCCAGTCGCATTCTCTCAGCAATAATGTTTTTCGTTATTGCTTCGAGCACTTATGCTGACATAGTGGGCTATTATGCCGAAGGTTCTTACGGTGAAACAATTGCGGACTATGAATTTTTTGACGATGTGAGTCCTTTCGAAGCCGATGGTAGTCATTGGGGGGTGTCGCTAGGCGTTCGCTTTAATGACAACATTGGGATAGAAACGAGTTATTACGATTTTGGTTCTGATTCGTCCTTGCTTCGAGATCGAATACCGCCAAATCAAACGCTGGATGCATCGTTTAAATATAATGTGCTTGGCGGTGCGGTGATTGGTAACTGGGCGCTCACTCCGCGCTGGTTTACTACTGCGAAGTTCGGCGTTGGTTTGTTTGACGTGGAGTCTGAATTTACGGTTACCGATACGCAAGCAAAATTTGATGGTGAAGATAAAGACTTTGGTTTCTACTATGGAGTGGGAATGTTTTACCGTTTTTCCCGCACTTACAGTATGAAGTTGGAATGGCAGCAATTCCGTTTTGATTCGCCCCTTTTTGTCGATTCGATGTTGGTGAATGCAGTGTCAGTGGGTGTTCGCTACTACATGTAGAATGCATGGCAATGGATGCAATATTTATTTTTCCGTCAGTGATTTTTCCCAAAACAATGCTTGCCCGGCTTGTGGGTCTAGTTCATAAGCGGTGAAACCCAGGCGTTGGTACAAACGTTGAGCGGATGTATTGGCAGACAATACTTCCAAGGTTAGTTTGCAGCAGTTGCGCTCATCTGCAATAACTTCCAGAGCGTTAAACATTAATGCTGCCAGGTGCTTACCACGAAACTGATTCAACACCACAACATCATGTATGTTGATGAGCGGTTGGCATTTAAAGGTAGAGAAGCCCTCGAATGCATTGAGTAATGCAACGGGTTGGTCATCAATATATCCGAGTAGGCTGATTGCATCGTGACGCTGACTCAAAGCGGTCACCAAATTGCTTTTGGTCCATTCGTTAAGCGGCTGACCGCCACCCATAGGGTCTCTCGCATAGTGATCAAGAAGCAACAGTAGATCTGCTGCATGCTGCGGGTTATTGTAATCGACGCGAACAATATTCATTTCATTTAACACCTGGACCGTTGGCCGTTAACCATAAAGTAAAATAATGCCGAAGTTAACCGATCAGTTTTCACAAGCCTCTAATGCTTACCGGGATTTTCGTCCCGACTATCCCGAAGCGCTTTATCGTTATCTTGCGACATTATCGCCTAGCACCGAACTGGTGTGGGATTGCGGTTGTGGTAATGGTCAGGCAAGTATTGCTTTAGCGGATCATTTTGATCGTGTTTTTGCAACGGATATTAGTGACAATCAAATTGCACACGCGACCTCTCGGCCGAATATTACCTATCGTGTTTCTCCTGCGGAGCACGTGGCTTTACATGATAGTAGCGTTGATCTGGTTACCGTAGCGCAAGCCATTCACTGGTTTGATCACAGCCGATTTTTTGCGGAGGTGAGTCGCGTGCTAAAGCCCGGTGGGGTGCTAGCGGCTTGGGGTTATCAGTTGTTACACACGGGTACTACCCTTGATGACATCGTTGCGGAGTTCCATTCGCAAGTCATCGGTCCGTATTGGCCAAAAGGTCGTGAACTATTAGATGAGGGCTACACTAAAATTCCTCTTCCCTACCCGCGTGAAAAGACACCTGCTTTTTCCATGGAAAAGCAATGGCACTTTGATCATCTTATTGGCTATCTAAATACTTGGTCGGCCGTTAAATCCTATGAAGCTGACAGGGGGCGCAATCCTGTCTCGTTGTATAGCGATAGATTTTTGCAGGCCTGGGGCGCTCCAGAGTCCGAAAAACCTGTAAGCTGGCCATTGATTTTGTATGTCGGCATAAAATCAGCGTAAGCTCGCCTTTATTAAAGACATTTTGCTTAATACGCTAATATTACGGCTATTCCTTCTCTCGTCACTAAACTCATTTGTCACATTTGCTCGCTAAGGTTGGTGCGCTCTGGTGGCAAGGCACAGCTTTTGCAGCAGCATTGTTAGTCGATACACAACGCTTGAATAAAGGCGTACGATTTAGAACTAGGTGCCTATAACGTCTTGGCAAAATAATGAGCCTTAAGGTGGTTACCATTGGTTGAATTCGAAGACAGTATTATCAAGGTGGATAGGCTGAAGATTCGTGTGGTGCGCAAGCTTGTCCCTGATCGCACAGGGCCGCCTTTGCTACTCTTTAACGGTATTGGAGCAAACGCAGAGCTACTAAAGCCACTCATGGAAGATCTTGAACCAATTGAGTGCATAACCTTCGATATTCCTGGAATTGGCCAATCTCAGGGCACGCTCCTGCCCATGCGCTTTAAGCAGCTCAGTCGCTTGGCCGCAAAAATTCTCGATTATTTTGATTACGGTAATGTTGACGCGCTGGGTGTTTCTTGGGGTGGTGGTTTGGCCCAAGACTTTGCCCGCCAACACCAAACACGTTGTCGCCGTCTAATTCTTGCCGCCACATCGCCAGGTGTGGTCATGGTGCCAAGTAAGCCTTCGGTTTTCATGAAACTATCAACCCCTAAACGCTATCTAGATGAAGAGTATCTAATGGAGGTTGCTCATCATATTTATGGTGGTGTCTTGAGAGACGAGCCGGAGCGAGTCCAGGAGTTTGCCGAACACATCAAGACAGCAAAATCTGGTCGTGGCTACCTTAATCAGTTGGCTGCAGTGGCCGGGTGGACGAGTATCCACTGGCTGCATAAATTACAGCAACCCACGCTAATTCTGGCGGGAACGGATGATCCGTTAGTCCCTTTGGCAAATGGAAAAATTCTTTCCGCGCGTATTCCGAATAGTATCTTGGTGGAGATTGAATGTGGTCATCTTTTGTTGCTAACCAAGCGGGAAGAAGTCGTCCCGAAAATACTGACATTTTTGCAGTTTGAGTAATTTATCGACCCTCTTAACAATAGATGTTCAAAAATTAACTAACACCAGGGTTTATGCCCTCATAATGGTTAACAGCTTATGTGGATAGGATTTCTATTATTATTGGTTTACTTGGTATGGGCTGCTTGGATTTGGCGTACAGCGCCCCCCGTTGTTTCTGAAGAAGAAACGCAAAAAGAATCGTTTCGCTATTACTATACAACGACACCTGTTCGTCGATTTGTCGTGATGAATGGCTCTTGTCTGTTATTTGCCATTTTATTTTGGGTCATTACCTACTCAGTGGCTGACGTGATATGGCGCAAAGTCTTTCTCAGGTTCTTCAGCGATGATGGTGCTATCCACATATTTCTAGTGATGTTAATAGCGATTGCGGTGATCTCGTTGATGCGGCTGCCGAAATTCAAGCAGCTAACGTATGATGTGTGTTGCTTTTTTCAGCGCTTACAATATTTTCCTATGCTGCCTTCTATCAGAGAGGAGTCTTTGATAGAGCAGCTCTCAAGTTTACCTATGGGGGTGGTGCCTAAAGAAATTGAGGAGCGCCTGTTGGTAAACCCTATTGAAGTTGACTCACACTATGAAACGGAGATGGTGAACGAATTTCGTCGTCTCGAAGTCATTTATAAAGAGCTTGAGCAATTGGCCGCTACTCACAAGGGCATTGTTAAACGTTTTTACTTCGGCAGCGACTGGGAGTTGATTCAAAACAAATTTAACGGTATTCAGCGGTTAATGCACTCTGATAATATTGCGGTGAGTAAAAGTTTGGGACGTAAAATCCACGGTTGTTTATATCTCTGCTACAGTTTGCTAACGCGAGTGATTATCGAAACCAGTGACTCGCCAGAAGAAAGTAAAGCGCTATTTAAGCAGTACGGCTTCGACGTTGACGTCACTCCGTAACGCGTTTTTTAAACCATTAAAAAAATACTGACTATAAGAATAGGAGTAAACATGTCTAACGAAGGTTATCACGAACCTATTGCTGAACTTAGCGACGAGACCCGCGATATGCATCGCGCCATCGTGTCGCTGATGGAAGAGCTCGAAGCTGTTGATTGGTACAACCAGCGTGTCGACGCGTGTAAAGATCCTGACCTGAAAGCCATACTTATTCACAATCGCGACGAAGAAAAAGAGCATGCGGCGATGACGCTTGAATGGATTAGACGTAAGGATCCGGTTTTTGATAAAGAACTTAAAGATTACCTCTTCACCGATAAGCCTATCGCTCACAAGTAAAACGCTTTCCGGCCCGCTTCGCACGCGGGCCTATTTCACTGCTTACCTCTTTAAATAGTTTGCCGACTTAGTGATCAAAACGAATCCCAATACAACTAGTCTCGCGAATCGCTCATGAGCATTCGATGGCTAGTGCGCAACGCTAATCAGTCAATGCGGTGGGTGTAGAGCACAGGTAAATAACACGCTAGCAAACAGCAGGTTATTTCAGGAACGTGGCCAGTGCTCCTAAATAAAGCTCAAAAAAATGCGATTTAAATTAGGTAGTGTAATGCGCATTTACATCGACATAGCCTTCCGTTAAGTCGCAGCCCCAAACCGTTTCGCTACAATCACCTTCACCTAAAATAATTTCAATAAACACTTTGTCGCGCTGCAACAGTTTAGAAATTTGATCCAATGGGACGCTATCGCTGTCGAGCATTTTGGCGGTAATCGACAAACGCTCTTCGCCTTGGCCAAACCAAATTTTTAATTGGGTGATGTCAACTTGATATTGAAACACTTTGCCAATTGCCATCACAAAACGACCCCAGTTTGGGTCGGCGCCATAAATGGCTGTTTTAACTAATGGTGAGTTCACACAGGCTTTGGCGGTAAGTAAGGCTTGTTCCGGCGTTTCTGCGCCAGATACTTTTAGTTCGATTAACTTGCTTGCGCCTTCACCGTCGCGTGCAATTTCTTTGGCTAAGTAAATTGCCAGTTCAGCAAGCTTTTCTTCAAAGGCTTCGAGGTCGACACTGCCTGCTTGACCATTCGCTAGGATCACGACGGTATCGGATGTCGAGGTGTCGCTGTCGACAGAAATACGATTAAAAGAGCGATTGACGACACGCTTTAACATTACTTTCAGGGCCGATTCGGGTATCTCTGCATCGGTGGTGAAGTAACTCAGCATGGTGGCCATATTAGGTTCGATCATGCCTGCGCCCTTGGCGATCCCGAGGATGGTGGCGTCACCCACTTTGCCACTGATGATTTTTTCACGCGTGTCGGTGGTCATAATCGCTTTGGCGAAATCTTCCATATGCTGTTGTGAATACCCAAAAGCGGCCTTCAGGTTTTCGCAACCAGACTCGATTACCGACATAGGTAGGCGTCGACCAATCACACCGGTAGACGAGGGTAGAACCTGATCTAGTTTGATGCCACACTCTTCAGCAACCCGCTGACAGATGCGGCGAGAGTCTTCAATACCGCGCATCTCCGTCGCGACATTGGCGTTCTTGGAGTTCACGATGATGGCCTGTAGCTCGCCATTAGCAACGTGTTCCCGGCCAACGATCACAGGTGCTCCCGGCATGGTGTTACGTGTAAAGACCGCAGCTGCGGTGCAGGGGGCGTCGGCGAGTATGCCGCCAAAGTCCTTGGTATCGTCTTTGATGCCGATGTTCTTGCCGAAGTACTGAAAGCCTTGCGGCAGGTCAAAGGTACTGGTTGTCATAATGGCTCCACATAAATATCGTTAACTGCGGCTGTTGCCAAGCCTGTTCGCTGGCTAGCCTAACCCTTGTAGTCTATGGGGTTACCTCTGTGCTTGTCGATGGGCGCGAAGTGGGCTGCGTTACTTGCGTCTCTCAACTTGCGAAACGGGGGCTGGCATCTTACCATTCTCTGCTAACTTTCAAGATTTAACTTTGCCTGCAAGGATTACTTTTTATGGCTCTTATCAGCTTACGACAACTATTGGACCACGCTGCCGAGAACGGCTACGGGGTGCCAGCGTTCAATGTGAACAACCTGGAACAAATGCGTGCCATTATGGAGGCTGCTGACCAGACCAATAGTCCAGTGATTGTTCAGGCTTCAGCGGGCGCTCGAAAATATGCCGGTGCGCCATTTTTGCGTCATTTAATCCTTGCGGCGATCGAAGAATTCCCTCATATCCCTGTTTGTATGCACCAAGACCACGGTACCTCGCCGTCTGTCTGCCAGCGCTCACTTCAGTTGGGTTTTAGCTCGGTGATGATGGATGGTTCATTGGGTGAAGATGGCAAAACACCGACTGAGTATGAATACAATGTCGAAGTGACTCGTCGAACTGTGGAAATGGCGCATGCCTGTGGCGCGTCAGTTGAGGGAGAGCTTGGCTGCTTAGGATCCTTAGAAACGGGTGAAGCAGGTGAGGAAGATGGTATTGGTGCGGCAGGTAAATTGAGCCACGATCAAATGCTGACTGATCCAGAAGAAGCCGCTGACTTTGTGAAGAAAACTGAGGTAGATGCGTTGGCGATTGCTTGCGGTACCTCTCACGGTGCATATAAATTTACGCGCCCACCCACGGGCGACATTCTTGCGATTGATCGCATTAAAGAAATCAACAAGCGTATTCCGAATACTCACCTGGTTATGCATGGTTCGTCCAGCGTGCCACAAGAGTGGCTAGCGATTATCAACGAATACGGTGGTGAAATCCCAGAGACTTACGGCGTACCGGTTGAACAAATTTGTGAAGGTATCAAACACGGCGTGCGCAAAGTGAATATTGATACCGACTTGCGTTTGGCATCAACAGGCGCTGTGCGACGGTTCATGGCGAAAAACCCCGCTGAGTTTGATCCGCGAAAATACCTCAAAGAAACAGTTACAGCCATGAAAGATATTTGTGTGGCGCGCTACGAAGCCTTTGGCACTGCGGGTAATGCTTCGAAGATTACACCCATTAGTTTGGAAAAAATGTTTGAACGCTATGAGTCCGGTGAATTAGTACCAAACGTGAAGTAAGATCTACGTAATTCGGCGGCTGCTTTTAGTAGCCGCTGCTATTTCCGCCGATGTTTGGCGTCCTTGTAACGAATGACAACAATAAAACGCACAGTTACAACCCAATAACAGTTACAACCCAATAACTGCAAAACGTTTGAAGAACGTAGTCAATACATCGACATATGCCCTGATTGACCGGCGAGCTAACAATAAGAACTACTGCCGTTTCTATCAGTCCAACTAGCCATGTTCTTCTATAATTTGAAATAAACAGCCGTGCACTGTTGAAACTTGATCTGGGAGTTTGCTGTGAACGACCGGTACCTGTTACACATAATAAATATACCGCATCATTGCATTGCGCTTGTTGTGTTTTGCTTGGCTGGTTTTGTTGTTGGCTGCAGTAACGCACCAATAGTTGTCGTAGAGCCGCCTAAGCCTGAAATTCTCGAAGCGGTCATGACACCACCGCCTGATATTCCCGAAAGCTTGTTAAACACGCCCGCTATCGAGTTGCTCCAAATAACCCCCGGGATGCGTAATGTGTTACGTGATCAAGTGGGTGACGTGCCATCGGAAGATGCGAGGCTGGAACGGCTGTTTAATCTTTTACGTTATAGCCCAGACTTTAATATTCGCTACGAAGCTGATGCTACCCTCACTGCGCAAGAAGTGTTTTCGCAGCGCCGTGGTAACTGCTTAGCGTTTTCTGCGATGTTCGTTGCTATGGCGAGAGAGCTGGGTTTGAATGCGAATTTTCAAGAGGTGGATGTGCCTCCTGCATGGGATGCAGTCACTCAGTCAACCCTGGTGCAATACCGTCATGTGAATGTCAGTGTCGACTTGAAACGCGGTGGCAATGGCATTATCGACTTCCGTGTTGATCGCTATAGCGAAAATTATCCGCAACGTATTGTCTCTGACCAAACAGCATTGGCTCATTACTACAGCAACCTGAGTATGGATTACCTGGTTGCTGAGGATTTACAGCGTGCTTATGTTTATGCCAACAAAGCGATAGGTGTTGCTCCAGATCGTGGTTTTATTTGGAACAACATGGGCATCATCCAGCGCCGCCTTGGGCATATGAGTTTAGCCGAAGCGAGCTACCGGCACGCTTTACAGCTCGACCCTGATGACTGGTCTGCACTAAATAATCTTGCGGTTATTTTTGAATTTCAAGGTGATACGGTTGAGGCGGAGCGGCTGCGAGGCCTTGCTGAAGACTTTAAACTGCGTAATCCCTATTATCGTTTTGCATTAGCACAACAAGCTTATCGCAAGGGAGAGTTTCAAACAGTGGTCGAGCAAATGGATATCGCTATACGCCGACACAGTGTTGAGCATCGATTCTATTATTTGCGTGGCTTATCCTTGTGGGAGTTAGAGGAGCGTGATGCGGCTATCAAAAGCCTACGTCGGGCTATTAAACTGGGCAAGGCTGATGGTGCATCGGTCGGTACGACATTTCTCGGTGAATACGAGCAACAGTTATCACATTGGTTAGCTGATAGGGGTTAGTATTAGTGTGCAAATTGCTATACTCCTGATTCTAACGAGCCAGCTTTGTTGGGTGACTCACTTTCTCTTTAGCTTTTCTCTTATTAATTGAAGAACCCCTATGTTCACAGCGTCATCTGCTAAAAAGTTGGCCTCTTCATTGAAGCCCTTATCGTTTGATATTGATTCCGATAAAAATAATATCCGTTCGCCTGAGGTGCAGGCATATCTTGATCACTACAAAATAAATTTTTCAAAAACGTTAGAGGGTGTGCTTCATGGCTTTGGTAGTTTTGAGGTAGACGGATTTGCTATCGCTGCCCATTACTGGTTGCCAGAGATGAGTCGAGGCACTATTTTCGTGTGTCATGGCTATTACGACCATGTAGGATTATTTAATCATCTCGTGCGTTTTTCGTTGCAGAACGATTATGCGGTAGTGGCTTGTGACTTTCCCGGTATGGGGTTAAGCAGTGGCCCACGCTCATCCATTGCAAGCTTTGACACTTATCATGCGGTGCTCGAAGCGGCGATCGAAAAGTTTCGTCATGTGATGCCATCACCTTGGTATGCTGTGGCACAGAGTATGGGGAGTGTTGCAGTAGTACAGCACTTGTTGACGACCACAAATCCTGTGTTTGAAAAATCAGTACTATTGGCGCCCTTGGTGCGATCTCGAGGGTGGGTTAGAGATCGATGGGTCTATGCAATCGGGCGTTTTTTCTTGCGGAGTTTGCCGCGGGTCTTTACCGACAACTCACACGATGAGGTTTTTTTGCAGTTTTTAAAAAAGTCCGACCCACTACAAGATCGTCGTTTGGTTGTCAGATGGGTGGGGGCGATGAAAGAATGGATCTCCAAAGTTGGAAAGTTTACTCCAGTGGATACGCCCGTTCTTATTATCCAGGGTGATGACGACCATACAGTAGATTGGCAATATAATTTATCGGCGTTACAAACTGTGCTGCCCAGCGCAGTGATCAAAATGGTTCCACAGGGTCGGCATCACTTAGTCGGTGAAAGCGCGCCTTACCGCGCACAAGTATTCGCTGGGATTAAATCGTTTATTGATAAGCCTTATGGTGTTCACGTTGAGGGAAGCGAGCAATAGAGTTTTGCTCGCTAGCGCCGGGTGCCGATCTACTTTTCTGCGCGCTTTTCGATAACCCCGTTTGCTGTGCCCAGCAACAATACGTCCGCAGGTTTCTGAGCAAATAAGCCGTTGGTCACCACACCAACGATCTGATTAATGGCTGCTTCGAGCTTAACCGCGTTGCGAATTTCTAAATGGTGGCAGTCAATAATGACGTTACCGTTATCCGTAACAACCCCTTCACGGTATACCGGGTCAGCCCCTAATTTAACAAGCTCTCTGCCAACGTAGGAGCGTGCCATAGGGATGACTTCAACAGGTAAAGGGAATGTTCCAAGGCAGTCTACCCACTTGCTTTCATCTGCGATACAAACAAACTCTTGGGCCACGGCAGTGACGATTTTTTCCCGTGTTAGGGCTGCGCCACCGCCTTTAATTAATTCTAATTTAGCGTTGCTTTCATCAGCCCCGTCAATGTAAATGGCGATATCGCTTACATTGTTGAGATCGTAAACATTGATGCCGTGGCTTCTTAAACGCTCGGCGCTAGCTTCCGAGCTTGCTACGGCACCATCGAAATACATTTTTACGCTAGCCAGCTCATCAATAAATAAGTTGGCAGTAGAGCCGGTTCCTATTCCCAGTATGGTATCGCTGTAGAGCTTTGGTTTAACGTATTCTAGAGCGGCTTTCGCAACGGCTCGTTTGAGTTCATCTTGTGTCATGCGTACCTCGGGTTCGTCGGGAATAGCGAGTTGCGCATTATAGCCTGGATCCTATGCTCTAAGCAGCTAGTGCAGTAAAACTCCATGACTTCAAACAGTGCATGCTTTACCATGCCGCTTTATATAATTGCTCTCACATTTTATCGATCATTTGCATCATGCCTCAGTCCTACGTAAAGCGCATTTTAGATGCGCGCATCTACGATCTCGCTGTCGAAACTCCGCTTGATACTGCACGACTTATGTCGCGCCGTTTGAACAACAATGTGTTGTTTAAGCGCGAAGACTTACAGCCTGTGTTTTCTTTCAAAATTCGTGGCGCATACAACAAAATGCTCCAACTGACTGAAGAGGAGCGTAGTAAAGGTGTAATAGCGGCATCGGCGGGTAATCATGCTCAAGGCTTGGCGCTGGCTGCGAACCATTTGGGGGTCCCGGCGGTCATCGTGATGCCCCGCACCACCCCACAAATTAAGGTGGATGGTGTGCGCCGCAACGGCGGCAAGGTTGTATTGCACGGGGATGCCTATGACGATGCGTTCGAGCATTCACAAAAGCTTATTGCCGAAAAAGGGTATACCTACATTCATCCTTTTGATGACCCTGATGTCATTGCGGGGCAGGGGACTGTGGCGGTGGAATTACTGCGGCAGCATCCAGGTAAAATCGATGCCGTCTTTATCCCAGTGGGTGGCGGAGGCTTGTGTGCGGGGATGGCGGCCTACATCAAATATATCCGCCCGGAGACGAAAATCTTCGCGGTTGAAGCTGAGGATTCAGCCTGCTTGAAGTTGGCTATGGAGAAAAACCGCCGAGCAATCCTGCCTGAAGTTGGCATCTTCGCCGATGGTGTTGCGGTTAAGCAGATCGGCAAAGAGACCTTTCGCGTCATTCGTAAATCCATTGATGGTGTGATCACGGCCGACACCGATGAAATGTGTGCAGCGATCAAGGATATCTTCGAAGATACTCGCTCCATTGCTGAGCCAGCCGGTGCATTGTCGTTGGCGGGGCTCAAGAAATATGTGGCAGAAACGGGTTGCGAAGGGCAAACCCTGGTGGCTATCGACAGTGGTGCGAATACTAATTTTGATCGCCTGCGCTATATCTCAGAGCGGACTGAAACGGGTGAAAAGCGCGAAGCCGTATTAGCAGTGACATTGCCTGAGCGTCCCGGCGCCTACAAAAAGTTCTGTCGTGACCTTGGTAAGCGCAGTATCACCGAATTTAACTACCGCTATGCGGATCAAGAGCAGGCTCATGTGTTTGTGGGTATTCAAGTAAGCGAAGACCCAACCGACCGTGAATCACTGGTGGCTGGGCTACGTAAAAAAGGCTATGCCGTTGAAGATCTCACTGACAACGAAATGGCGAAACTGCATATTCGTCATATGGTAGGTGGGCGCGGGAGCCAGGTGCAGGACGAGGTGATCTATCGGTTTGAGTTTCCTGAGCGCCCAGGTGCGTTGCTGAAGTTTTTAACCCATCTCGCGACCGGCTGGAATATCTCGATGTTTCACTACCGTAATCACGGTTCCGCTTTTGGTCGTGTTTTGGTTGGGCTGCAGGTACCGAAGGCTCAGCAGGCCGAATTGAAGCGGTTTCTCGCTGACTTAAATTACCCATTTTGGGACGAGTCTGAAAATCCGGCTTATAAGTTGTTCCTGAGCTAGCGTATCGTTTGAGTTTTACGCCTCTTTTTGGTGATGTTGGCCCCAATCTGGGGCCCTCAAAGGTTCAGGTTAGGGGCTTGAGCTAGCTGCAGTAAGAGCGTTTGGTTTTCGATTTCTATTTTTTATATCATTTCAGATATATAAAACCCTGCTATTAATATAACTTTGTGATCTAGAACGCAAATTGATCACTTTTCTCTGTTGGCTTTATTTTTGCTCGCTATACTGAAACCAAATGAGAAGTTGGATTTAGTTCTCATGCTAAAGTTTGGTTTTTGTTGGATTTTATTGTATAAAGTTCGGCCCTTCAGAAACAACGATTACAACGAAGGTAGGTTCTTCCTATGAAAAATGACATTTTAACTATTGCAGTTATTGTCTTCTTCGTGGGAGTTTTGGTCAGTAGTGTCGGGTTCAGTGATGTCTTCGAATCCGAAAAAGAACAACATACTCCCTCAGCGTTGCACCAAGGTGTAACACTACGTTGAAGATTAACGTTCAACTCGGGAAGCAGTTACATTAGGACGTGAACCATTGCTTGAAGTCAGAATCTTGGGGTATTCCTGAATTCAATTAAAGTAATGGAATAACATATCAGAAGACGGCGCTCACAAGGCGCCGTTTTTTATGTGCGCAAATTGCTCTATGGCTTTCGGCGTAGATCACCGGCAAGAAAATTGTCACTGGCTAGAGACCCAGGCGCGATAATGCGGCCGTCGCTAATGATGCCGTCTAAGGGGATGTCCCAGCTTTCTACCGGTAGTCTGTCCACCTCTTGGCATTGATGGGCTAAGCCAATTAATAATGGCTTCTCCCCTTCAGCCTGGTCTGCTTTAAACGCAAACGTACGATCATAGAATCCCCCGCCCATCCCGAGCCTTTGCCCCCAATGGTCGAATCCCACTAATGGCATAAACACAATATCGAGTGTCTCTGTTGCGATGGGTTCTGTCGTGGGTTCGGGTATTCCGAAGCGATTATTGTCGAGTGATGACTCTGCGTCGTAGGGCGCAAACTTCAACGTTCCAGCATGATGTGGATCCAGTACCGGCAGAAAGCATTGCTTGTCCATCCCCAATGCGCGTTTCCACAATAAGCTCGGGTCAATTTCACCATCATTGGCTAAATACAGTGCGATACGGCGTGCGTGAAGAAACACGGGTTGGCGCGAGACCAAGCGATCAAGCTCAATAGCGGCTTGAAGTTGCTGGTGGGTTGTCAGGGTGCGACGCTGCATACGAAGCTTCTGACGCAAGTTTTTGCGCTGAATAGATAGCGTTGATGGGAGGTTGGTCATGCGTATGAGTAATGACGAAAGCGCCGGTAATTCATAGCGCGATAGAAATGCCCCGAAGGGTGCCGCTGTCAATGTTGCCTTGAACCGTAACGGTTCAAGGTGGTGATCCCTGTAATACATTAGGCTTTCCGTCTCGCGGACATGCACACAGTATCAGCAGAAGATCCCCGGGTAGGTATTATCGGCTCAAGGACGTCTCGACTGGCGAACACCTCAGGGATTAAACACAGTATAACGCTAGCCTTGCTCGGCTGTAAGGGGATGCTGAGATTTTATTGTTTGGAGAAACGAAAATTTGATAACACTTGCGCTGTATCACTGGCAGGCATGGTTATGCACGGTAGTGGGCGATCGTCCGTTGTGCAGAGTGGTGGCTATTTGCTCAGCGCAGCATCCAGCGTATCGACGAGGCTCTTTAGCTTGTCGCTATCCAAGTCTGCAGACGCTGATGACTCTTTCGCGAGCATCAGCTCGTAACTTAAATTGAGTGCGGCCATGATGGCGATTTTTTCCAGCCCAATTACATTGCCAGTTGAGCGGATGTCACGTAGGCGCTGATCCAGCTGGCGGGCGGCGGACTGCAAAATGGCCTGTTCTTCTGGTGGGCAAGCAACTTGATAGTCTTTATCGAGCAGATTGACGGCGATAGTCGCATTGTCAGTCATGGTGTATTCCTGTTACGCCCGGACTTTAGGCTTCGGATTCCAAACTCTTTAAGCGCGCGATCATCGCTTCAACACGCGTGCGGGCAAGTTCGTTTTTCTCGATCAGGCGAGTACGCTCGCCGATCCATTCAGATTCTTTGGCGTGCAGCTGGCGGTTCTCTTCACGCAATTGATCGCACATGCGAACGAGCTGCTCGATCTTACTTTCTAGTGTGGCAAGGATGCTATCGTTCATAGTGTCCACTTTCGTCTGGCTAACAGTATCTATCTATAGTCTACTAACCCAGATTTTGCTTTGCCTTAGACTTTATTCGAGGTTCTTTCAGTAAAAGGCTGATTCTAAACAAGATAATAGCGTATCGCACCACAAAACCCTGGTCGTTACTATATTGCGCCGACTTGTGGGGGTCAATTGCGGACGCGTGGCTGGGTGCTGTTTGTTCTCTAATGCGAACGATCTTTCACTGAATCGTGATAGGATGCGCAGTTTTCCGGAACCTTTGATTCATGCCTCTGATGCTTCAATCAAGGCGGACTGCAATGCCACGAAGCAGTGGCGGACACACCTGTTGGAGAGTCATGACAAATAAAACCCAAACACTGCCGTCTTTTGATGGGCTAGCCGATCAATTTCTATCATTAGGGGCGCTGAATAGTCCTGCCGAACTTCACGGCATGATCTGTGGTCATCTTTGTGGAGGGGGCCGTTATAGCCATGGAGAGTGGCTGAAAGCGGCTAAAGAATTTCTAGATTGCAGTCAAAGTGTTGATGGTGAGTCAGAGCAGTTGCTAATCCAAATCTACCAAACGACCTTATCGCAATTGCGTGATCAGGAGTTCTCTGTGCTGTTGTTATTGCCAGACGACGATACGGATTTAGAACAACGTATAGTATCGCTTGGCCATTGGTGTCATGGGTTTCTGACGGGCTTTGGTACATCGGGGCTTAGCGGTGATACGCAAATGTCAGCAGAAACTGCTGATGCGTTACGTGATTTTGCAGCGTTTGTGCAGATCAGCCCCGAGGATGCGCTTGATGATGATAGCGAAAATGACTACATGGAAATTGTCGAATACATTCGCGTTGCCCTACTCACTATTTTTATGGAAATCGGTGTGCACTCAGACCCCAACCCAGAGGAAGATCAACGCACCGTTCACTAACCGTATTGCATAAATAAGAGTCCGCTATGTCGATTACCAAACAAGAATTCGCGCGGCGCCGTAAAACTTTGATGGCGCACATGGAGCCTAATTCGATTGCCATTATTCCTTCGGCGTCAATCAAGGTGCGTAATCGCGATACCGATTTTGCCTTTCGCCAAGACAGCGACTTTTTTTATCTGACCGGTTTTAACGAGCCGGACGCAGTTCTGGCGATCATTCCTGGCCGCGACCACGGTGAAACTGTGATGTTTGTGCGGGAAAAAGATCCAGGCAAAGAAATTTGGGACGGCTACATCGCAGGCCCTGAAGGTGCTTGTGCTGATCACGGCGCTGACGATGCGTTTCCCATAGATGATATCGACGATATTTTACCGGGTCTGATCGAAGGCACCGAGCGTGTGTACTACGCGATGGGTAAAAACTCTGAATTCGATGCTCACGTAATGGGATGGGTAAACAGTATTCGCGCCAAGGTGCGCACTGGTGCCACACCGCCCGGTGAGTTTTTAGATCTTGATCATTTTCTTCACGATATGCGTTTGTACAAAAGCGCTGCGGAAATTCGTGTTATGAAGCGCGCTGGGGAAATTTCAGCTGCGGCCCATGCTCGTGCGATGACAACTTGCAAACCTGGCATGTTTGAATATGAGATTGAAGCGGAGCTATTACATGAGTTTGGTCGCAACGGCGCACGCTTTCCCGCTTACAGTAGTATCGTTGGCGGTGGTAAAAATGGCTGTGTTTTGCATTACATCGAAAACAACCAAAAATTACGCGATGGTGATTTGTTGTTAATCGATGCCGGTTGTGAATTAGATAACTATGCCGCAGATATTACCCGCACCTTTCCCATCAATGGAAAATTTTCGCCAGAGCAAAAGGCGCTCTATGAAGTGTGCCTAAAAGCGCAGCGCGAAGCCATGGCGGTGATTAAACCTGGCAATCATTGGAATGACCCACACGAGATCTCGGTGCGTATTATTTGTGAAGGCTTATTAGAACTCGGTTTGTTGCAGGGTGATCTCGAAGACATCATTGAGCAAGAGACTTATAAGCGTTTTTACATGCATCGCATCGGCCATTGGCTAGGGATGGACGTGCACGATGTGGGCGACTACAAAGTTGGTGGTGAATGGCGTGTGCTAGAGCCTGGTATGGTAATGACCGTTGAACCAGGGATTTATGTGTCGCCTAATGATGAAACGGTTGAAGCGCGCTGGCGCGGTATTGGTATTCGCATCGAAGATGACGTGTTAATTACCAAGGACGGCTGCGAAGAGTTGAGCGTTGGCGTGCCCAAAACCGTTGAAGACATTGAAGCCTTAATGGCGTCCTAATTTTTTGGCAGAGAATTAATAGTTGTCTAATTCGGAAACGACAGAGCAAACTATTCGTCATTGCGATATCGCCATCGTTGGTGGAGGTATGGTGGGTATCGCACTGGCGTTGATGTTAAATCGCGCGCAACCGGACTGGTCAATCGTTTTAATCGAATCGGCTGCCTTCAGCAAACCTGATGAAAAGCCCTATCAAAGTAGCTTTGATGCGCGCTCCACTGCGTTGGCTGCGGGTTCAGAAAAAATTCTAGATGCCTGTGGAATTTGGTCGACCCTTACTCAGCATCTTACGCCTATCGATACCGTACATGTGTCCGATCGTGGGCATTTCGGTGGAGCGGAAATTCACGCGGCACAATACAACATGAACGCCGTTGGTCATGTGGTTGAAAATGCTTGGCTTGGTCGTGTGCTGATGTCTGAGCTATTGTCGCGACCCCACATTACCTGTTTAGCACCGGCAAGAGTCAAGAAGTTAACGCCGCTACAACAGGGCTATCAGATCGACTTGGTTGACTCTGGTGTTGCACAGTTACATGCCAACTTAACCGTAATTGCAGATGGTGCTGAGTCGCCTTTGGCTAAAACGTTGGGGGTGCAATTTTCGACTAAGCCTTATCAGCAAACGGCGCTGATAACGAATATCGAAATGAGTGAGCCGCATCGATGTCGTGCTTACGAGCGATTTACGGACGCAGGGCCAATAGCCTTGTTGCCACTGGGCGAAGCCAGCCATAGTTGTACGTCGGCGCTGGTGTGGACTCTGCCTGAAGATCAAGCAGAGTCAATCGCATCGCTCGATGAAGATGCCTTTTTAAACATATTGCAACAGCGCTTTGGTTTTCGCCAAGGTAAATTTATACGTTGCGCCGAGCGTTTTACCTATCCGTTGGAATTAAAGTTAGCCTGCGAACAGGTGCGTCGCGGTTTAGTGTTAATGGGGAATGCGGCGCATTTCTTACACCCTGTCGCTGGGCAGGGGTTTAATTTAGCGTTGCGTGATTGCTGGCAGCTAATGAAAGTTTTGAAAGACGCGAATGATAAAAACGTTGCGTTGAGTGATCTACACGTTTTGCAGCAATACATCGACAAACAAATCTTAGATCAAGACTTAACTGTCGGCTTGAGCGATCAAATGGTGCGGTGGTTTTCCAGTGCCAGTATGCAGCAATCCGTGTTACGCAATTTGGGTTTGTTTTTATTGGATGTGGTGCCGGGCGCCGGCTCACTGTTATCCAAACGCTCAATGGGATTAGCGTAATGACAAAGACAGAGTCTCACTGGGAAGCAGAGTTTGGGAAACATTATGATGTCATCATTGCAGGTGCGGGTCTCGTCGGTACTGCACTGGCGTGTGGTTTAGCGATTGCGCACGCCAAAAGCCAATCAGAAAGTGCTAAGCCGCTAAATATTGTTGTTGTCGATCCGGGCAAAGCCCCAGCGCTTTTCAGTGGCGAACAATTTGACCCGCGTGTGGTAGCACTCACGCGTCAATCGCAAAACTTATTAGATGAGCTTGGTGTTTGGCAATCCATTGTCGATCAACGGGCATGTGCTTACCAGCACATGTCGGTGTGGGATGGCGAGGGTACTGGGTCAATTCAATTCGATAGTGATGAATTACACGAGCCCAACCTCGGTCATATTGTCGAAAACTCGGTCGCACTGAATGCACTGTTAACTCGCTGCATTCAGCTACCTAATGTTGAATTGTTGCGTGGTCAAAGTGTGGTAGATATTAGCTTGCCCAGTGATGGGCAAGACGAGCCGGTAACGATTCAGCTAAACGATGGGCAAAGCCTAACAGCGGATTTGGTCGTCGCGGCCGATGGTGCTCTTTCTCCTTTACGACAGCAAGTAGGCTTAGCAACGCGAGAGTGGGATTATGGGCATCGAGCCATCGTCACCACCGTTCGTTGCGAAAAGCCTCATCGATTTACCGCCTGGCAACGATTTAGTCATACCGGGCCTTTGGCATTTCTGCCATTACAAACGACAGAGGGCAATGCACATTATTGTTCGATTGTGTGGTCATGCACCGAAGACTTAGCTGCCGAGTTACTTGCACTAGAGGATGCGGTGTTTGCTAGTCGTTTAGAAAGAGCGTTTGAACAACGGCTTGGTCGCATCGAGCATTGTGATCAGCGATTCAGTTTTCCTCTGCGTCAGCGTCATGCGGTGGACTACATAGCCCCTCGCTTCGCTCTGGTGGGCGATGCAGCCCACACCATCCATCCTTTAGCTGGGCAGGGTGTGAATTTAGGTTTTCACGACGTAAAAGCATTACTAGCGGAAGTAGCGCGCGCTGGTGAACGCGGTATTCCGCTTGGTGATCCGTCGGTCCTTAAACGCTTCCAGCGACAGTGTCGAACCCATAATCTGGCGATGATGGCGACGATGGAAGGTTTTAAGCGATTGTTTGGCAGTCGTCATCCGGCGCTACAGGTGGTGCGGAACTCAGGGCTCAAGCAGGTAAACCAACTGGGTTTTTTGAAAAAGATGATAGCTCGGCAGGCCATGGGAATCGGTGCCTAGCGTTGGTTTAGCCTATACTCTTCAATAGGTTTTTATCGGTTTAACACAGGAATAGCTCAGGAGCAGCAGTGATCCCTCAAAGCCAAGTGAGTACACAAATTACCTCCAATAAGAAAGGCTTGGTTATCGCGGTAGAAGGCTATTTTAATGGTGCTCTGCACGCCGCATTCCGCGAGAGCTTTGAGGGGCAGCCTAAATTCGAGCGCTATGCGGTTAGTCTGCAGCATTGCCTCGGCCTTGATAGTGGCGGCTTGGGCTTGTTACTGGTGTTGCGTGACTATTCGGGCCTCGGTAAGGAAAACCTGCTGCTGACGCAAATCCCACCGGAGATTAAGACGGTGCTTAGATACGCGAACTTCGACCAAATCTTCACAATCGTCGAGTGAAGCGATCTGCGTTGCCACTGCACCCATCATTGGCTGCCTCGAAAAACGCTTCATCATAGACTTAGTATCTCGATCCTTCCCCCTGGCGACTAAGGGGCTCAAACCAGTATAATGCGCGGCTTGATAAACATTGAGGAATCACCATGACTGAGCGTTCAGCCAGTGTTAAGCGCGACACGCTAGAAACCAAAATCACTGCCACCATCAATCTAGACGGTAGCGGCAAAGGCCAATTCGATACTGGCGTGCCGTTTCTAGAACATATGATGGATCAGATTGCGCGTCATGGTTTGATTGATATCGATGTCACCTGCGATGGCGACACGCACATCGATGATCACCACACCGTGGAAGACGTGGGTATCACGCTCGGCCAAGCGTTCGCGCAAGCGGTGGGCGACAAAAAAGGCATTACTCGTTACGGCCACAGCTATGTGCCGCTGGACGAAGCCTTATCACGGGTCGTGATTGATTTTTCTGGTCGCCCCGGTTTGTGGATGGATGTGCCTTTCACGCAAAAACGTATCGGAAATTTCGATACTGAGTTGTTTCGCGAATTTTTCCAAGGTTTCGTCAATCACGCGCAAGTGAGTTTGCACATCGATTGCCTCAAAGGTATGAATGCGCACCATCAGATCGAAACAGTGTTTAAAGCCTTTGGGCGCGCGTTACGTATGGCGTTAACACGTGATGATCGCTTGGGAAATGTCATGCCGTCTACCAAAGGTACATTGTAGTTTTCTAAATACCCCGGGGCACGACTTTCGATCGTGCCATTGCTCTCTTGTGAGTTTAATATCGAGCGATGAATATCATTGCTTGTTCAGTAAAATTTTTCGTTGTGAGTTCAACTATGAGCACCCTCGCCATTATCGATTACGGTATGGGTAATCTTCACTCTGTTGCTAGCGCTATTAAAAATGTAGCGCCAGAAGTAGACGTGTCGATTACAGCTGATAAACACGTTATAGCTGATGCAGACCGTGTCATCTTTCCTGGTGTTGGCGCAATACGTGATTGCATCAAAGGTATATACGATATTGAAGCCGACGTAATGGTTAAAAATGCCATTGCATCCGGTAAACCTGTGTTAGGCATTTGTGTTGGTTTGCAAGCATTGATGTCGCACAGTGAAGAGAACGATGGCGTCGATTGTTTGAATGTCTTGCCTGGCAATGTAAAACGCTTTTCAAGTGCATTGAAAGACGTTGATGGCAATCAACTTAAAGTTCCTCACATGGGTTGGAACCAAGTTGAGCAAGTGAAAGCGCATCCTCTATGGGAAAATATTCCGCAAAATTCGCGTTTTTATTTCGTACACAGTTATTACGTTTCGGCAGAAAATGCTGAACAGGTAACGGGTAAGTGTCAATACGGCGTTGCGTTTGATGCCGTGTTAAGTGAAAACAACCTATTTGCAGCTCAATTTCACCCCGAAAAAAGCCACACCGCCGGTTTGCAATTGCTGCAAAACTTTGTGCGTTGGAATGGAACAGTGTAAACCGCATAAAACGCGTTAGAGACAGTATTATGTTAATTATCCCTGCAATTGATTTAAAAGATGGCCAGTGTGTACGTTTGCGACAAGGCTTGATGGAAGACTCCACAGTGTTTTCTGATGATCCTGTCGCGATGGCGCAGCAGTGGGTTGATCAGGGCACACGCCGTTTGCATTTGGTAGATCTCAACGGTGCGTTTGCGGGTGAGCCTGTCAACGGTGAAGTGGTGACGGCGATTGCAAAAAAATACCCAGACTTACCCATTCAAATTGGCGGCGGTATTCGTTCGTTGGAAACCATCGAAGCCTATTTAAAAGCTGGTGTGACCTACGCCATTATCGGTACTAAAGCGGTAACAAATCCCGAGTTTGTTGCTGAAGCCTGCAAGGCATTTCCTGGTCATATTATTGTCGGTTTGGATGCAAAAGACGGCTTTGTTGCCACCGATGGGTGGGCCGAAGTCTCTAGTGTAAAAGCTACCGACCTGGCCAAGCAATTTGCCAACGATGGCGTGAGTGCCATTGTTTATACCGACATTGCTCGGGATGGCATGATGGGTGGCGTTAATATCGATGCTACCGTTGCCATGGCGCAAGCGTCGCCAATCCCTGTGATTGCATCTGGTGGTGTATCAAAGCTTGATGATATTAAAGCGTTACAAGCGGTGGCAGGCGAGGGGATTTTGGGCGCAATCACTGGGCGTGCCATATATGAAGGCACCTTAGATATCGCAGAAGCTCAAGCCTGGTGTGACAGCCAAACAGCCTAGCGTGGTGGGCGAAGCCCGTTGAGTACGGCGCTATGTTGAGCGGCAAAATGCTGAATAAAGTTGCTCAATACTTTTTCGCTTTCCACATCCAGCTCAACGAGTTGGCACCCAATGTGAAACCAGTCGCCACGCACTCGCCGACAGTAAACGCTTTGGCTTAATAGGTGTACAGACGCGGCGACTTTGTCTGTTGTCGGTACGCGAAAATCCACACTGAGTTTTATCGCGTCGTTCAGGGCGGCCCTTTTGAAATGAGGGAAAACCGTGCGCATTAACTGAAAGTTTCCGGCGACTTGAAATCCGCCTGATGACAAATTGGTGATTAGCCCTGGACATGAATCGCCACTGGCGTTTTTTACCATGCATGCCAAGCGAGTTTTATAGCGTGGCTCTCGGCGTTGCTCGATTCCAGATTGTCCAGGGCCTTTTGGAAACTTTGAGTTGTTCATATACTGAGTGTAGAAGATCAAATTTGCGGCCTGAGAAAAAAGCGTGCTTTCAACTAACGAAGTGCAAATTTTTTGTTCAGAAGTATAGCTGAAAGTTTATAAACGCAGGTAAGTGCAACCATCTTGATTTTAAACAATGGTTGTAAAGGCCCGTCTTTAAATATTTGTGAGTGAAATTGTTTTCAGCGAGGATGTTAAAGTGGCTCTAGCAAAACGCATTATACCCTGCCTAGATGTTGATAACGGGCGAGTGGTGAAGGGAGTAAAGTTTCTCGATATCCGTGATGCCGGTGATCCAGTTGAGGTCGCAAAGCGTTACAACGAGGAAGGTGCTGACGAAGTTGTGTTTCTCGATATCACGGCGAGCCATGAAGACCGCGATACCATGGTGCATGTTGTAGAGCGGATGGCAGAGGAAGTATTTATTCCATTAACCGTCGGTGGTGGTATTCGCACGATCGAAGATATTCGCCGCATGCTCAATGCGGGCGCCGATAAGGTCAGTATTAATTCTGCTGCGGTCCATAACCCCGAGTTCGTTCGTGAAGCGTCTCAGCGTTTCGGGGCGCAGTGTATTGTTGTGGCAATTGATGCCAAATGCGTGAGTGGCGAAGGTGAAACACCTCGTTGGGAAATCTTTACGCACGGGGGCCGAAAGCCGACGGGCATTGATGTGGTTCAGTGGGCGAAAAAAATGGCCGCCTACGGCGCAGGTGAAATTTTATTAACGAGTATGGATCGTGATGGCACCAAAGACGGATTCGATTTGCCATTAACACGCGCGGTCAGTGAAGCGGTTGATATTCCAGTGATCGCTTCAGGTGGCGTTGGCAATGTGCAACATTTAGCAGATGGCATTTTAGAAGGTAAAGCCAATGCTGTCTTAGCGGCGAGCATTTTCCACTTTCGTGAAGTGGCAATCGAAGAAGCAAAGCAGCACTTGCAAGCGCAAGGTATAGAGATGCGTTTATAGGCTAGACGCTGAATATCTTGAGACAATAAAAAAAGCCCAGTACTGACAAATGAGAAGAGTACTGGGCTTTTTTTGTAATGTTGGGAGGCGACGTTATGCGGCGTGGCTGCTGTATTGTTGCAAAGTTGCAGAGAAGCTCGGCTCAGCTTCGCACACGTATTCGATAAATTCATTTACGCCATTGGCTGCATCGTCTAGCGAATCGAAAGGACCGATATCAACACCTTCGCGAGTTGTGTAATACCAGTATTCTTCTCGACAGTAGAAACGATCCGATCTCTCGGGTACTCGTCCTTGCTCGCCTGTGCGGTTAAATTTCATAGCTAGCATCCTTCAGTGGTTAGACTCCAGATCGACACAATACTTACCGTATGCTTAATGGTCGATTAACTATAGTCGCACTCAATCAGTGGGGCGCGATATAAGTGTGTCGGAGTTCACATAATGCAATTTAATTGCTGCTTAGTTGCACCATGACTTAGCTTTCCAGTGGGCAATAAATTGCCTGCACGAGTAAATCTAGCGCTGTAAGACATAATACTAGCGCTTTTGCTGCTCAATGCCTATACAACTTTTGGCTGGTATTGCTGCTTTTTTATTCGATTATCGGGTAAAAAAGGGGGATTTATAGTCCTGTGGACCATCAATCGAGGTGTTTGATGGCATATGTATCAATGTCTGCGGGTTGTCTTCCGCGGATAAAAGGTCAGATACCGGGACTAAACGGACGCCAGATCGCTCCAGTAAAGGGATGGCGGTACGCAATACTTGAATGGTTTCGGGGTGCGGGTGGGCAATGGCGACGCCTTGGCCATTCCGTTTTGCCATTTGCAGGAAGCGGCCAAATTGGAATGCGATGCTGGCGAGATCGACGTCGTTGTCGAGGAAATAGTCACGCTGGAGAGTTGGCACGTGTGTTTCGCGAGCCGTTTTCCAGGCGACGCTATGAGGGCTAGTCCTGCTATCGACGAAATAAAGATGTTGGTCTTTAAGCGTTTCCATCAGCCAGCGCATGGGCTGCTTCAACTGGGTCAACCTGCTGCCCATGTGGTTGTTGATTCCACGCACGTGAGGGACTGCTTTGAGATTTTCATGCAGCGTGCGCATGAACATCGCATAAGGCATGTCCTCTGTTAACGCGCCAGCGTCTAGCGGCTTGTCGAGCACATTGCTCATGGGGACGTGCAGCATAATTTCTTTCCCCTGTTGGTGTCCGGCTCTTGCCAATTTTGCTCCATGGGGGCTGTGAGGGATGATCGCCAGCGTGACTGGGCCCGGTAAGGCAGCCGCATCGGCTCCCTGACGCCAGCTGTATCCAATGTCGTCAATGATGATGGCAATCTGGACTTGAGACGGGAGGGTTGGTGGTTGCGCCAGGCGCTTTTGTGTCAGTGGAGGGGGTAGTGTGCCGTTAGCGCTGACCGTGACGGCAACACCAAAGATCATCAAGGCGCAGAGGATGAAACTCACAAGCGCTTTCTTCGGGCAAAGGCTGAAGCTATCCCAGTCAGTTAATCGCATTCACCCCCCCCTTTGTGAACTTGATCAATGTGTCGTTTTACAGCGTCTTTAGATATCTTTCTGCGCCATTTTTGTCACTGCTTTGGGGCCATGCTTACCGAACACATGAATACCTTTTAAAAGGTTCAATGCTTCAGAGAGTTGGTTATCTCGCTCGGCTAGGTTATCACTCGAGGCTGCGCGCTGTTCACGTTCGTTTGAGCCATTGTCGTTGCCGCCATTACCATTGCCGAGATGGTTGTTGAGGTCTGCCTCGGTAGTGCGCAATTGCGGTTTGATGGTGGTTACCCTAGCGCGCTCGACGTTGATATCTGGCGTGATGCCTTGCGCCTGAATCGAGCGGCCGTTGGGTGTAAAGTAGAGAGCCGTGGTCATTTTGATGGCGCGATCATCACTGATGGGAATCACGGTTTGCACAGAGCCTTTACCAAAGCTTTGTGTCCCGACAATGATTGCTCGTCCGTGATCTTGCAAAGCGCCGGCAACAATTTCTGATGCTGAAGCCGATCCATCATTTACCAGGACCACCATGGGCAATCCGTCGAGAATATCACCAGGGTTTGCACTGTAACTCAGATTGCCATCGGTCAGACGGCCTTCGGTGTAGACCACAGTGCCTTCGTCTAAGAACGCATCAGCTACTTCGACTGAGGCTTGCAAAACGCCACCAGGGTTGTTGCGGAGGTCGAGAATAATGCCGCGTAAATCGTCGCTTTCGGACTTCAGCTTTTCCACAGCCGACACTACTTCCGAGCCGGTATGTAGTTGAAACTGTGCGATGCGCAGGTAGCCATAATTGGGTTCTACCATCCGCGAGCGTACGCTGGTGACCTTGATGGTGTCGCGTACCAGGGTTAATTCAAAAGGTTGATCAATGCCATCTCTCACCACGGTGATACGAATTTCACTGCCGATTGGGCCGCGCATATTGTCGACGGCTTCTGAGATCGACATTCCTTTTACGGGTTTTTCATCGAGCTTAATGATGAGGTCGCCGGCCTCGACACCCGCGCGTGCGGCGGGCGTATCGTCAATGGGTGAGATAACTTTGACGAAGCCATTTTCCATACCGACTTCAATACCTAGTCCGCCAAATTCACCGGTGGTATTCACCTGAAGGTCTTCAAACGAGCTTGAGTCTAAGTAGGCGGAGTGAGGGTCTAGCTCAGTGAGCATGCCTTTGATTGCATATTCGAGCAGTGCACTGTCGGTGACATCTTCAACGTAGCCAGTGCGAATATGGTTGAATACTTTTGCGAAGGTGCGTAAGTCATCCAGCGGAAGCATTGGCTGCTGAATCTCTTTTAGCGCCTCTGGTTGTGACGGCGTATCGGTTTCGGCCCAGCTTGTACCGGTCAGGCAGAGGATACTGGCCATCAAAGCCGTAATGCTTGTCGCAGCAGATTTAAGGTGTTGTTGACGAAAGCCCAAGGGCAACATGTTGATCTCCTGTCGAGCCGAGAAACGGCTGGGCTCGAAATTTATCATCTCGCGAATACGTGATTATGGGGGCGCGAGTTACCAATACCTAGTGTAGACCCAACATGGGGTCTTAAATTCAGCGAATTAACCCAAATCTAATGGATAAAAACGCGTTTGTAACGACTTAATCCCCAGAAAGCGGCTTCATCCGCACCAGCGGCTTGGGTTGGTGGGTTGGCCTTTTTGGCGGATTTCAAAGTATAGGCCTGCTTGTTTTTGCCCCCCACTGCGGCCTACCTGGGCAATGACTTCACCAGCGGTTACCCAGCTGCCAACACGCTTATTCAGTGATTGATTGTGTGCGTAGAGGCTCATATAACCTTCGCCGTGATCAACAATAATGAGCAAACCCTGACCGCGAAGGTAGTCGGCGAATACGACTCGGCCGTGGTGAATCGCTTTAACAGGAGTTCCTTCTTTGGCGCTGATGACGACGCCATCCCATTTGAGCTTGCCCGCGACCCGGTAGCTGCCAAATTTGTGGCTGAGATTGCCCTTTGCTGGCCAGGGCAACTTTCCTTTGAGTTTGGTGAAGGGTGTGGTGTCGCTGGCAAATGGTCGGTAGCTGACCGTGTCGGATCCAGTGACGCTTTGTAGGCGACTTAATACACGCTCGATAGCGGCCTGGTCTTGGCTGGCTTTGCGGAGTTCTTCGTCTTTAGTTTTGATGGTTGCATCTAGTCGCGCTAGCGTCTCTTGCCGCTGTTGTTGTGCCGACGTGAGGTCTTTGTAGCGATCCTGTAATGCTTGGCGGTTACGTTTTAGGTGTGCGGTTTTTGTGTGGATGGCAGGCTCGACACGGTTAAGTTCATCAACCGTTGCCGCATAGTGTGCGAGCTTTTCGGTGCGCGCACGGAGTACGTAGTCGTAGTACTTCACCATGCGCGATATCGCTTGAGGGTCATCCTGATTGAGGAGGAGCTTCAAGTTGCTTTGTTTGCCCAGCCGGTACGAAGTGCGTACCTGCTGGGCTATGTGCTTCTTTTGGGAGGATTGCTCGCTTGCGAGTTGTTGACGCTGTTGCTGCAATTGAATCAGCGCTTGGCCTTCTGCTTCCAGGTCAGCTTTGATTTCATCAATTTTGTCGAGCAGCTCGTTGACGCGGGTCTCATTCGACTCGAGTTGGTCGAGCAATTTACCGCGTGAATCTTTAACAGTGGATAATTCGTCTTCAAGCTCTTTAATGGTACTTTGCAAGGCTTCAAGTTTGGCTTGGTACTCCGCTTCAGATGCGTCTTGCGCGAAGCTGGGGAGAGCCCAACCAACGCTGCAAACCACAAGCGCACTGGCCAGTATTTTTTTCACGATGCGTTCCTTTTTATAGGTTGGCTTTTGGGGTGGCTTTTGCTTAGCCGCTCAAGCCATTTCTTGGTTACACTTATTGCAAGTGATCGTTTTAAAAAAGCCCGCCACGTTATGAAGCGGGCTTACCTAAATCTATAGGTTTACCAGAATTTTTCCAGTCATTTCCTTCGGTTGTGCCAAGCCCATCATTGCCAACATGGTTGGGGCAACATCGGCGAGGCTGCCTTCGCCATTGAAAGATAGGTCGCGACCGCCGACGTAGACTAACGGAACGGGTAAAGTGGTGTGCTGCGTCATAGGTTGCCCTGTGGCGTCGTCGAACATTTCCTCTACGTTACCGTGGTCGGCTGTTATGAGTAGTTCACCGCCAACGTTGTCACTCGCGGCGATGACTTTTGCTAAGCATTCGTCGACGACTTCAACCGCTTTTACCGCCGCGTCGAAATCGCCGGTATGGCCAACCTGGTCGCAGTTGGCGTAGTTACAGACGATGGTGTCGTACTTGCCGGATTCGATGGCGGCCACCAGTTTGTCGGTCACCTCGTAAGCACTCATCTCGGGTTTTAGATCGTAGGTGGCGACTTGGGGAGAGGGGATTAGCTCGCGATCTTCACCGCCGTACAAGTCTTCTTGGCCGCCGCTGAAAAAGAAGGTTACGTGTGCGTACTTTTCCGTTTCAGCGATACGTAATTGTGTTTTCCCCTGTTTTGCCAAGTAATCGCCCATGGAGTTTTCTAGGCTTTGTGGCGGAAAAGCAATCGGTGCATCTAGGTCGCTGCTGTACTCTGTTGTCTGCACAAAAGCGGCAATGGCAGGCTTACGAGCGGGGAACTGATCAAAATCAGCATTGACGAAAACCTGCGAAATCTGGCGCGCGCGGTCGGGGCGGAAATTCATAAATATGACTGAATCACCGTCGTTAATGGTTACTTTATCGCCGATCACGGTAGGTTTAACAAACTCATCATTCTCATCGCGTTGGTAAGCCGCAGCTAAGCCTTCAACAGCGCTATTGGCCTGATATTCAGCCTTACCGTCGACCATCACGTCGTAGGCGGCTTGTACTCGATCCCAGCGGTTATCGCGATCAAGTGCGTAGAAGCGGCCCACGATGGTGGCGACCCTGCCAACACCTACCTCTTTAAACACAGCATCGGCTTTTGCTAGTGAGGGTTCAGCGCTGCGGGGTGGCATGTCGCGACCGTCGAGTGACGCATGCAGATAAATTTCTTTAGCACCGCGAGATGCGGCGAGCTTAATCATCGCGAAGATGTGTTCCTCATGACTGTGAACGCCACCGGGAGACAGTAAGCCCATGATATGCACGGCTTTGCCTGCGTTAACCGCCTTGTCAATGGCCTCCAAGTAGACAGGGTTTGTATTGAAACTGCCGTCTTCAATGGCTTTATTGATGCGGGTGTAATTTTGGTAAACCACACGGCCAGCTCCCAGTGTCATGTGCCCCACCTCGGAGTTACCCATTTGCCCCTCAGGTAAGCCAACTGCCATGCCAGAGGTGTGGATGAGTGTATGTGGCTTATTCGCCCACAGTGCGTCCCAAGTGGGGGTGTTTGCCGTCATGATGGCATTGTATTTGGGGGCCGGAGAATAGCCAAAACCGTCTAAAACGATTAACAACAATGGCTTTTTCTGATCGCTCATAAGGGGGTCTCGTATTCCGTACAGAGGGCTAAGGGGTTGCTTGGGCTCCTCCATAGAGAGTATCTGTCGAGACAGCGCATTTCTGGAGACCAAGAAGTCTAGACCCACCATTCTACTGGGTTAACGCCACGAACTCTATTCACTCACGCTATTGGTGTGATAGCCGGAAGCCTGGGCAGGACAGGACCGTCTGGGCCGCGAAATTGCTAGATTGATAGTGTATACTCCTGGCCCGCTCAGGTGCTCATGGCCTGGGTTTGGCACCTTACCAAGAGGTAGCCCCAGAGAGAGGAATATGAGTAACCGTGGACTTTTTTATTTTTATTAGTGAGCAATACATTTTAGTTGGTGTGCTGCTCGCGTTAATTTACACCTTCGTTTGGAACGAAAAGCGTCGTGGCGGTAAAACCGTAAGCACCCACGAGTTAACGCGCATGATGAATAACGACGAAGCCATACTCGTTGATGTGCGTGACCCGTCTGACTACAAAACCGGCCATATTGTGAATGCACTGAATATCCCCTTCAATAAAATCAATGACCGCTGGCAAGAGTTGGAACCCCACAAAGCGAAGACCATAATCTTGGTGGACAAAATGGGCCAGCACACCGGTGGTGTTGGCAATACCTTGCGTGGTAAAGATTTCCAAGTGAATCGATTGAGTGGCGGTATGTCCGAATGGGAGGCTCAGAACCTTCCAGTGGTTAAGTAACTTTTATAACGTACATTATTTAAATTTTAGTTTTTATTTGGAGTAAACAATGGCCGACGAACAGCAACCAACGGCAAACGAAACTGAAGGCCAGGCTGGCCAGCAATTCGCGCTACAGCGTATTTACATCAAAGATTTATCTTTTGAAGCGCCTATGGGGGTAGAGGCTTTCAGTCAGCAATGGAAGCCACAGGTTAATCAAGAAATTAACGCGAAAAATGCCAAAGTAGGTGACGATGCTTACGAAGTGGTCTTGAGCCTCACCGTTACCGTTAAGCTTGAGGATAAAGTTGTATTTCTAATTGAGTTGCAACAAGCCGGCGTGTTCTTTGTTAAGGGCCTTGAAAACGAGCAATTAGCACAAGTGTTAAGCACCACCTGTTTACAAATTCTTTTCCCTTATGCACGGGAAACAATCGACAACGTTATCGTAAAAGGGAGTTTCCCTGCGCTCATGTTGCCACCCGTTAACTTCGATGCCTTGTATCTGCAATGGTTACAGCAGGCAAAAGAAAAAGCCGGTGAGGCTGACAACAAAACAGTTAATTAATGATTCGTTAACTGCTCCATTTAAAGATGAAAACTGTAGCGAAGTTTAAACTGCTTTGGTGTTGGCTGGCTTGGCTGCAGTTTGTTTCCCTTCTTTCTCTCATTACCTACCTTTCGTTAAAACCGGACCATGGTGATATTTTTGTCTCTATCTGGGATAAAGCGCTGCATGTGTTTGGTTGGTTCGTTATTGGCGGGTCGCTCAGTGCTGCCTGGGGCTATCGACGGCACTATCTCACCGCTATCGTGGCACTGTGGTGTTACTCAGTTTTCATCGAAATAATGCAACAATTGACCGGTCGTCAACTGAGCGGCTTTGATATGTTAGCCAACGCCATTGGGTGCAGTTTGGCCTGTGGTCTCTTTCTATTACTTAAATCACTATGGCCTAGTTGGTTTTTTCAGTTTCTCACATCTAAGAATAAATAGTTCTAACACTCACAGAAATTTCACAAACACCCCGAAAATATAGTGGCAAGTCTCAAGATATAAATGGATGCTATATTCCATTCGTTTTTTGAAAGCAAACTGGTCATAAAAAAACTTGCTATGTCGTCGATTTAACACAAAGCTTGAGATGTCATTCAGCAATTTTGCGCTGGGCCTGACGCTACGTTGTATCGGTGAGGTGAAACATGCTGTTAATTGAATGTGTGCTTCTATTATTCGCAGCAAATGGTGCTCCGGTTATCGCTAGGAAACTATTTCTCCATGACTTTGACTTTCCGGTCGATGGGTATCATCGTTTCTCAGATGGCAACCGAGTATTTGGCGAGAGTAAAACCTGGCGGGGTGTCTTTACGTCTATCGCGGCATGTATGGTGTTGGCCTGCGTGTTGCAATTATCCTGGTTGTTTGGTTGTGTAATCGCGTTACGCGCAATGCTCGGTGATTTGCTGTCAAGTTTTGCAAAACGCCGCTTAGAGATGCCCTCGAGTGCGCGGTGCAGTGGAGTTGACCAACTACCTGAAGCCATCATTCCTGGACTGTTTGTCGTTATATTTTTTGAGGTTAGCCTAACGGTGGCTTTGAGTAGTGCATTAGTTTTTGTGGCGGGTGATATTTTACTATCACCCATATTATTTAAATTAGGTTTGCGCAAAGTTCCCTATTAAGTGCTAAAGCCGTTGCAACGTAATGTATGGACAGCTACTTCCGGTGGACAGTTTAATCGTACATTGATGATTGAAGTTCCCGCTCCCACGGAAGTGTAACCATGCATTTGTTGGTATTGCCAGTTCCCTTTGCCCAGCTGTCTGGGGCAGCGTGATTCTAAGATTATGGGTAATCCGCCAGGAAGGCAGATCTGCCCTCCGTGTGTATGGCCGCAAAAAAATAAATCAAAATGGGCCTGTTGTGCAATATGAAATAATTCTGGTGTGTGTGACAGCAAGATAGTGAAGCGTGTTGGCTCGAGTGTGGTTGCCACTTTTTCAATATTGTCTAACTGAAAATAGTGCCCATCATCAACACCTGCTAACGAAATAATATCTCGGCCTTTTCTCAGTGAAACAGCGCTATTAATTAGGGTTTTGATGCCCATGTCATTCATAAATGGCACCATACGAATTGAATCATGGTTGCCGAGCACAGCGTAGATATCGCTGTTAATGTGTTCGCGCAGTTGAGCTAATAATTGCATAGAGCGCGCGCTATCGCCAAATGTATCGGCACGATAATCCCCGGTCAGAACGCATATATCGTACTCGAGAGTCGCCAGTGTGGACGCAACAACGTTGACTCTCGAATCATCCATATCGAGATGCAAATCACTAAGGTGAAGGATCCTAAAGCCATCGAATGCGGGCGGTAAATGGGGTAAATGAATGGTGTTGTTAACAACTTTCAGCTTGTGTGTGTTGTCTTCACCCCGTTTAAGTAAGCCAGCAAGGCGCAGGCACCCGCGCATTAAGCTGTGAATGGAATACCAGTTTTCTAAATGAAAAAACTTTCGGTGCCAGCGAATAACGTTTTGATGGTGAGATTCTTCTAAGTTCAGACGTGTTGCCACATGTTCAGCATCTACGTCATTGGCTAAACAGTGTTGGAGTTGTTCCAACGTTAGGGGCTGCGTCATTGTTGTGTTTAACTCCGCAAGCGTATTGGTGTTGACGACAGTGATAATGCGATGAATCTTTGCCAGTGTAGTTTGCGTGTAAACTGGCAGCAAATATTGATTCATATCGTATCGCTGGTAAAAAACGCATTGCTTTTGTCGAAGTCGGTTGAATCTGTAAGCTAAAGCGCTTATAAAGCGTCTTATCGTTAAGTGATATAAATAGCCATGAAAACAGGAGAGCGTTGAACAATGAAATATCTAACAAAAGCCATAATGGTCTGCGTTTTGTTAAAGGTATCACTATTTTCAATGGGTGCCTTTGCTTCAGATGATATCTGGATTGATGTGCGCACAGAGAAAGAATGGAATAGTGGGCATCTCGAGCAAGCGGTACACATTCCTTACGATGAGATTACCGGCAAAATTGCGGCGATCACTGAAGACAAAGATGCACCCATTAAACTTTATTGCCGCAGCGGTGGACGCGCGGGTAAAGCAGAAAAGGCATTAGAAGAGATGGGTTACACCAATGTTCAAAATATGGGTGGCATTGAAGACGCTAAGAAGTTTCTCGCTGATAAATAGTAACCAATAGGGCCTTAGTTATTTGGTTTAGGTCCATCTATTCTTACTCGAATCGCTCTTATTGCACTTTGCAGTAGGGCGGTTCTTCCTTCCTTTGTTTTCTTTAAAGCATTGCTACACTGAGTAGAGTTGCCCCAACTCGAGGTGTACCGTGCGTTTACTCTGTCTGTCGTTCGCTATTGTTAGTTGTTTACTGCTTGGCTGTGGAAAGCCGCCGCAAGAGACCATCAAAATTGCGATCAACCCGTGGCCAGGATACGAATTTTTGTATCTGGCTGAACATCTTGGTTACTTTGACACGGAAAACTTACCTGTTGAGCTTGTCCCTTTCGGATCATTGTCAGATGCGCAGAGAGCCTATATTCATGGTCGAGTGGATGGATTAGCCAGTACCATAATCGAAGCTGTTCAATCTCAAGCGTTGGGTGGTCGGCCCCTCAAGATTGTTCTTGTTCCTGATTTTTCGAACGGTGGCGATGTGATTGTCGCCAGCAACCTTGTTGAATCGATGGAAAACATACAAGGTGTACGTGTAGGCTGCGAGATTGGCTCCCTCGGCATTTATTTGTTGTCGCGTGCTTTAGAAGAATCGGGATTCTCACTAGATGACGTTGAGCTTGTTAATGTTGAACAAAGTAGCGGTGCTAGAGCGATGGATGCTGGCAATATTGATGCATTTGTTACCTACCCTCCGATCTCGTTAGAAATTCTAAAACAACCCAATAGATCAATAATTTTTAGCTCAGCCGAAATTCCCTATGAAATTGTTGATACGGTTGCAGTTGCTAATGACGTCTTGGAAAACTATCCAAATTTTGTTGAGAAGTTGCGTAACGTTTGGAAAAAAGTGCTGGACTACGCTGAGCAAAATCCTGACATGGCTTATGATGTTATGGCGCAGAGAGAAGGTATTACGAGTGAAGAATTCCGAGAAGCGCTAGGTGATCTGAAAATTATTGGCTATGAGGAACAGAAAGCTATTTTCAGTAAGCCCGCCGAGCTGGACCAACGAGCGAAATCTGTTTGTGATGTACTTAATCGTGTAGGCGCTATTGAATATAACTGCCAAGAGTTGGGCTTGCTAGCCTATAGGCAGCAGTAATGTCTATAGGCTTTAAAAAGATAATAGCTTGCAGGGTCGTCAAGGTGTAGATCATTGAAAGCCATTAAGACACATTTTTACCAATCATTATCGTTTAAACTGATGCTGCCGGTTCTAGTTGTCGGTTTGTTGTCGTTATTAGGTTTGATTGCGGTTGAATATCTACGCGTTGAGCGCGCAATTCAACAACGATTAGTGCAAGAAGCTGATCACTTGGGGGATACATTAGTTATTGCCTCAGAAGCAAATTCATCGGCAGAGAATCTACAGCGCATCACATTCAATATCGCAGCGAAAGATTTTATACGTGAAATTTATGTCGTCGATCCCCGAAAAAATCAGATTTATGCATCGAGCCAAGAAAATCTGCAGTACCAGGGAGTCGATAACCTACCATCGCAGATTCTATCTGACTATCTGCACTATGTGTCGGGTGAAAGTGCGCCGGTTGGCGATAGCTTGGACAAAGGTATTCGTCTGCTATCTATTCAATTGATCGATAGTTCGGTTAATAGACTAAGAACATTTCACGTGATTTTGTCGCTCAACCCCGACCAATTATTGGCCAGTGGTATTCAAGAAATCTACGCGGTTAGTGCTAGCTATTTAATAGGCTTGCTGCTGATACTCGCGGGTGTATTTTGGGTCCAAAGCGCTGTAGTAACCTCGCCACTGAGAAGGTTTAGGCAAAAGATAATTGAGCAAATTACACATCGAGGTGAGCTGACCAAAAAAATCGAGCATGGATCAAAAGATGAGTTGGGTCTTCTCGTTAATGCTTACAACTCGCTGGTAGAACGCAATAGTGCAAGCAGAAAGATTATGGAGCAACAAGCGGCTGAGCTTCTCGAAGCGAAAGATAAAGCCGATCAGGCAAACCTCGCCAAGTCACAGTTTTTGGCGAGTATGAGCCACGAAATTCGTACACCCATGAATGGCATGCTGGGCATGATAGAGTTGCTTAAAAAAACCAATCTAGATAGAGCGCAACGCCACAAACTCGGTTTGGCGGAGTCCAGTGGCAAGTCGCTATTGTCTCTAATCAACGATATCTTGGATTTTTCAAAGATCGAAGCAGGTAGGATGGATGTCGAGTACATTGCTTTTCGTGTGCGAGATTTGCTGGGTGAAGTGGCGGAAGCAATGGCGGTCAAGGCCCAGCATAAAAAGGTCGAGTTGATCTTAGATCAAACAAACGTCAACTATCAGACAATCATTGGTGACCCAACGCGTATTCGGCAAATACTCACCAATATATTAGGCAATGCAATTAAGTTTACAGACCGGGGTGAAATTAAAATTATTGCGAGCTTAGAAAAGCAATCCCCTGTTGATACTCGGTTAGTTTGTAAAATAATTGACTCGGGTGTCGGTATTCCTAAAGAAAAAATTGCTGAGTTATTTTCATCGTTTACACAAGTTGACGCCTCGACCACGCGTAAGTACGGCGGTACTGCTTTGGGGCTGGCTATATCGAGAAAGCTTTGTCAATTGATGGGTGGGGACATCAAAGTAGAGAGCAAGGTCGGGATGGGCAGCTGTTTTGAGTTTTTCGTTGACTGTGGCTTAGAGCATTGCACAGAAGGCGTCGGATTGCGGCGAGACATCGCTGATGTGATGGGAGATGTTAAGCTGCTCGTTGCTGATTCTAATCAAGCGGCGGTAGATGCCATAGTGAATCAACTTACAAAATTAGGTGCGAATGTAAAAACGGCGAAGTCCGTAAATGAGGTAGAACAATATCTCGTGGGGGCTAAGCATTCAGGTGTGTCCTTCGATGGGTTATTGGTTAGCAAATAACCTCGAAGACAATATGTTAGAAAAGATACAGGCATTAGCACCCTTGTCGGCGGAGACATGTATTGTTCTTATGACTCAAATCGAAGACCATTCGGACCCACGAATTCTCACCCGGTGCGGTGTGAGCTTTTCGTTTTCGAAGCCGCTAACTCTCGATGATTTAGTTCATGCGCTTGCGGCTATTGTGTTGGGTGAAGGAACCTATCGTAAAGATTGGTCTGGTCATACTGAAGATGAAATAACTGGACCAACACATGCGTCACTGATGGAAAATAAACGAGTGTTGGTAGTGGAAGACAATAAAATTAACCAAGAAGTGATCGCAGGCATTTTAGATGAATACAACCTTCACCCTGATTTTGCAGATAATGGCTTAGAGGCCTTGCATAAACTAGCAAGTGCAGACCCCTATGACTTCATCCTTATGGATTGCCAAATGCCCGAAATGGACGGCTATCAAGCGAGTGAATCAATTCGTCGTGGTGATGCAGGTGAGCGCCATAGTGACAGTATTATTATTGCGCTGACCGCCAACGCGATGCGCGGTGATCGAGAGCGCTGTTTAGCATCGGGGATGAATGACTACTTATCCAAGCCGATCGATTCCGGTGCATTGGAGCGAATGATGACGAAATGGGCGTTGATACAATCCGGTGGAGTCGACCACACATTTGCACAACCGTATGTCGAAGCACCAAGCAATACAGACCTGTGGGATAAAGGCTCGGCGCTTAAACGTGTTCGAGGAAAAGAAGAGCGCTTAGTGGTACTAATGAAGATGTTCCTGGGCGAAATGCCAAACCGATTACAAGCATTAGAGGAAGCAGTGCGTGCGGAGGATGTGCAAACAGCTCGTGAACTTGCACATACTATAAAAGGTGTGGCCGGGAATATCAGCGCTAACAGCACCATGGAAGCTGCGGCGGCGCTTGAGTCGGCGGCGCGAGACGGTGACCTATCACAACTGAAGGAGTCATTAGCGATGTTAAGTGCGCGCTTGGCTTCCGTTAATTTGATGTTTGAACAGTATCTCGATTAATAGCGGCACTGGTTTCGCAGTCCTACTTGGTTTCTCACTCCTACTTGGTTCTGCACTCTTCATGTGCATTATCCCGCCCTGGGCTGACCTGTTATCAATAGTCCATTTGTGAGACAATTCGAGTCGCAGCGCCGCGTCTGCTCTAATACCGATCATTTTCATGGGACATTGTGACTTCTACATAGTGTTTACGTGAATGGCACCCTGCCGTCAGGCTCTATTGGATAAACGATTGCGGTTTTCCAGAGAACTTTCACTAAATTAATCCGTTGAAAATATGACTCATTGACCAACAATGTCGTTGGCTATTTTCATAGGCTTAACTAACACAGATTGGGAGACATCATGTCCTTATTGATAGGCGACAAAGTCGTCGTTAGCATGCATTACACACTGAAAAATGATGAAGGCGAAGTTATTGACACTTCTGAGGGCCGAGATCCACTTAATTACTTGCATGGGTCAGGCAATATAATTCCGGGCTTAGAAAATGCCTTAGTCGGTAAAACAACGGGTGATAAACTCGATGTACGTGTAGAAGCAGCCGAAGGGTATGGTGAAGTGGTTCCCGAGCTTGTGCAGACTATCGACAAGTCTTTATTTCAAGGTGTTGATAAAGTTGAAGAAGGTATGACATTTAACGCGCAAGGCCCAAATGGGCAGGTACAACAAGTTGTTGTAAAAGCCGTTGAAGGTGATGAAGTGACTATTGACGCGAACCATCCGTTGGCTGGCGTTGCATTAAATTTCTCAGTAGAAATTATGCAAATTCGTGAAGCGTCTGAAGAAGAAGTTGCCCACGGTCACGCACACTAATGCTTGTCTCATAGCAACGTATTCATAATACGCTGATATAAAAAAACGCCGTACAGTGTAAAACAGTACGGCGTTTTTTTATTGGTGCTGGACTCAAATCAGTCGTCAGTGCGCTTTTGTGCATTCGCAATATTACTACCGCCGTCGAGTGCAATGATTTGCCCCGTGACATAGTTGCTGGCAGGGGACGACAAGAACAGTGCTAAGCTACCCATATCCTGTGGGCGGCCAATGCGACCCATTGGAATACCGCTTTCAATGCGCTCCTTATGGTCTTTTAATGTTTGTGCCATCATCTTACTTTCAAAAGGCCCGGGTGCTATCGCATTGATGTTTAAACCTTTGTCTGCCAATCGAACCGCTAAATTTTTCGTTAAGTGATGCACAGCGGCTTTACTGGCACCGTAGGAATAGTTGTCCGTTGTTGATATACGTAAGCCGTCAATTGAACCGATATTAATGATTTTACTTGGGCTTTCGCGCGACGCATCTTTCTCGAGAAGTGGTAATAAATCGCGTGTCAACATAAAAATTGCGCGAACGTTAATATTAAACACCTTGTCGTAACCATCATCGGGGAAAGACTCAAAGGGAGCACCCCATGCCGCGCCGGCGTTATTGACCAAAATATCAATTTTTGATTCACGTTGTTTGATATCGTCAACAAACTTTTGGCGCCCTTCGTCGGTCGCAAGATCACCGGGTATTGCAATACACTCGCCCATTGTCGATAACTCTGCCGCTGCTTCCAAGCAGGGTCCGGCTTTGCGTGCAGTGATATACACCTTTGCACCGTTCTCCACGAGTGCGTGGGCGATCATGTAACCGATGCCACGTGAGCCACCGGTTACAACGGCCACTTTGCCGGCCACAGTAAATAATTCATCAATTCGTAATGTCATGTTGTCTTCCTAATAAAGAGCTGCAGCAGTACTTGTTGACTCGAACGTTTGACTACTGCAAGGGTAACGGACAAATAGCGCGCATTTAAATTGCGTGCTGTGAAATGTATGGCGCGAAGAGAATAACAGAATTACTCAGCTTTTTCCGAATCGTTAAGCCCTATAAACAAAGCCACTAGTGTTGAGTTACCTGTGTTTATAATGTGTGTGATAGCTGTCGTTAGATCGATAAAAACTAATGGCTTTCAATTGTCTTTGTGCGTCTTAGCCGATGACCTTCCGAAAGAACATAAGCTTGAATAGCTGCAGTATCCTTTTCATCCATGACATCCGCAAAACTCACCATGCCAAGATCGCTAAAGACGCCACCCAGTACAATGTCATTGAACATGGCGTGTTTTGCTTCACCCATAAAGCGAAGGTCCGCAATCACGCCGCCGCCTTGTACACCCGGCCCATGACACACACCGCAGTAGCGATGATAAAGTGCTTTGCCTTGTCGTAATGTTTCGCTGCTAGCGTTAAATGCAGGTAGCGCTGGTAGGACGTCGACAGAGGTATTTAACGGTGGCAGTTGATCGGTTCCCCCTAGCTTATAGGTGAGAATACGACCGCGATGCGTTTGGCCAATTTTTTCGGCCGCTTTCCCTGCGGCGAGCGGGAAGGTGCCGCCCCAGCCTGCGACGACGGTAATATATTGTTCGCCGTCAATGGCGTAGGTAATAGGCGGTGCGACAATGCCGGTTTGCGCTTCGCTTGCCCAAAGTTGCTCGCCGGTTTTTGCGTTATACGCGACAAACTGACCGTGACTTGTTCCCTGAAATAAAATATTGCCTGCGGTGGATAGCATTCCGCCGTTCCACGAGCCTGCATGTTGTACTCGCCATTTTTCGGTTTGAGTGACCGGGTCCCACGCCGAAATATGTCCGCGTACGGTGCCCGCAATTCGGTCATCTAATTCCTCATCACCCGTCGCTGCATTTAATTGCCAATCAATCGCTAAATTCCAGCGGCCTTCTTGGTACTCAAAGGCAGGTTCATTTCCGTAGGCATAAGGAATATCCATAGCTGGAATATACACAAGACCAGTTTCGGGGCTGTAGGACATCGGGTGCCAATTGTGACCACCAAAGGGTGAGGGTTTGTGAAATGCCGATTCAAGTTGCGCCGTGGTGAGTGATTTTAATGCGGCGACTTGTTGCTCCGGCGGCAATGCTGCCAAAGGATTATCCGCCTGGTAACGCGCATTGGCCGTTTCTACTGGTCGGCCGGTATTTGGATCGATGTGTGAAGCCCACGTGACCGGCACATAATTGTTCGCGGAAATAAAGTCGCCAGTGACACGATCAATAACATAAAAAAATCCATTTTTCGGTGCTTGCATAATGACTTTGCGTTGCGCGCCGTCAATAGTTAAGTCGGCCAAAATTAAATGTTGCGTGGCCGTGTAATCCCAGCTATCACCTGGCGTCGTTTGGTAGTGCCACACATATTCACCGTTGTTGGGATTGATAGCGATAATAGACGATAAAAATAAATTGTCGCCGCCATCGGGGCTACGTACTTGTCGGTTCCAAACCGAACCGTTGCCGGTACCGATATACAATAAATCCAATTCAGGGTCATAGGCCATTGAATCCCAGACTGTGCCACCACCACCGTAGCGCCACCATTCGCCGCTCCACGTATCAGCCGCTCTTTTTAATGCGTTTGATTCGAAACCCTCTTGAGGATTGCCAGGCACCGTATAAAAACGCCAGGCCTGTTTGCCGGTATTCGTATCATAAGCCGTGATGTAACCACGCACACCGTATTCAGCGCCGCCGTTGCCAATGATGACTTTATCGTTGATAACCCGTGGTGCACCCGTGATGGTGTAAGGCTTATTGCGATCAATGGTATTTATCTTCCACACTTCTTCACCGCTAGCGGCATCTAACGCCACCAGGTAGCCATCTAAGGTGCCGACAAATACCTTGCCTTTCCAAACCGCGACACCACGATTCACTGCGTCACAACAGGCCTTGGCGCCCCATGCTTTGGGTACCTTTGGATCGTATTGCCAGAGCAGTTCGCCGTTACGCGCATCGTGTGCGTAGACAATGCTCCATGCCGCCGTGGTGAACATAACGCCGTCGACAACAATCGGTGTTGCCTCGAGACCTCGATTACTGTGTAAATCGTAATGCCAGGCCAAACCTAATTGAGCGACGTTTTTAGTATTAATTTTATCTAGCGGGCTAAATCGTGCTTCATCGTATGTGCGCCCATGAGCGAGCCAATTATTGGGCTCTTTATCCGCAGCGATTATGCGAGCTTTATCTAGGGTTGCTGTGTGTTGGCGAATGGTGTTCTGACGTTGATTTTCTGGCGCTGTTGTCGTTCTATCAAGAGAAGTCGACGCCGAAGCAGGTATTGTGTCGTCGTTGTTGTGAACAACATAAACGGTTGAGATGGCTAAGATGCATAGTGCGAAAATAATGAAATAGCGCATACAAGTCCCTTGTTCTTTATTATGTGGTGACTGGATGGTGCGTTTGCGGAGTATACTCTTTTTACTTCGAGAAGGTATTTTCTAGTGTGAGAGAATCTATGTGGACGAAAAAAATTTGAATAATGTGGTTGTGCGTTTCCAAATAAAAAAGGACGCCAAGCGCCCTTTTTATCATGTGATATAAAAAGAAGTTATTCGGCCGATTCAGTAAGGGCACCGTAAATTGCCGACTTCATGCTGGCACGTAATGGGACGCGGACATTCATGTGTTGGATCATCACAACCGCGGTTAAATCTTCCACAGGATCGATCCAAAACACTGTCCCGGCAGCGCCACCCCAATAGTATTCTCCGGTAGAGCTAATGACGCCGCTTTTTACGGTGTCAACCGTCACGCCAAATCCCAAACCAAAACCTTGAGCGCCAAGGATGCCACTATTTGCGCCTTCGCCACCACGGTTAGCAAAGATACCGCGCAGGTGGTTGGTGGTCATATAGTTAATGGTTTTAGGGCTAAGAATACGTGCGCCGTTAAATTCGCCACCGTTCAGCATCATTTGGCAGAATTTCATGTAATCTTCCGCTGTGGATAGCAAGCCGCCACCGCCTGAAAAGAAGGTCACGTCTTTGGTGTACTGACTTGTTTCTGGGCGATCACTGACTTCGAGCGTTTGCGTTTTTCGGCTATAGCTATGGTTGGTGCCGAAGCGAGAAATTTTATCTTCGGGTACCTGGAAAAAAGTGTCAGTCATGCCCAGTGGTGCGAACAAGCGATCATGTAAGTATTCATCTAACGGTTGATCTGCCAACACTTCAATTAAGCGCCCTAATACATCGACCGAGACACTGTAGTGCCAGCGAGTACCGGGTTGATACTGCAATGGAATGTTGCCAAGGTCGCTAACCATTTCGGCTAAGTCTTTGTCTTGCAGAATGCCCGCTTTGCGATATTGTTGGTCAACAGGCGTGTTGCCAAATACGCCGTAGGTGAGCCCGCCTGTGTGGCTCATTAACATTTGAATAGTGAAGGGGCGTTTTTGTTTTTCTAGTTTGCCATCTTCCGTTAAGACTAAAACGTTTTTAAATTCAGGTAGGTATTTTTCAACTGGATCAGTTAATTGGAACTTACCTTCTTCGTACAACATCATTGCACCGACAGTGGTGACTGGTTTAGTCATCGAATAAATGCGGTAAATGCTATCGAGTTCGGTTTCTTGTCCGGAGTCTTTGTTGTGGACGCCGAATTTTTCATGATGGACGACTTTACCGTGCCGCGAAATCATGCTTACCGCGCCGACAATTTCGCCGTCATCAATATAGCCTTGCAATACATTGTTGACGTTAGTTAAACGCTCACTGGACATTCCCACACTTTCAGGCGATGAAAACTCCAGTCCAGCCGGGTTATGGCTGCGGGAGGATGTGGCTGTTGGGAGTTGAGCACATCCCGCCAATACGGTGATGGCGGCTATGCTAGCTAATGTACGCATAAAAACCTCTTATTGCTTGTTGAGTGTTGGGTATGTTGCACCCGCTATAATTATTTTTTTAACTACGTTGTTTTAATAGGGGTAAATACTATTGGGCGTCGAGCATTGCACCATAGGTGATTTGCTTCAGCAGATTTCGCAAAGGTACTCGTGAGCTTCTCTGTTGAATCATACTAATGACAATTAAATCTTCAGCTGGGTCAATCCAAAACAGCGTACCCGCTACACCGGACCAATAGTATTCTCCAGCAGAACTGATGGTGCCCGCCGCGACCGGGTCGGTGGTGACTGCAAAACCGAGCCCAAAGCCAAAACCTGGTCGGTTGGGCACGCCCGATGTGTTGCCCAATATGCCAGGAAGATGATCACGAGTCATGTACGAAACTGTCTTTGGGCTCAGAATCTGCACGCCATTAATAGATCCGCCGTTAAGCATCATTTGGCAAAACGTCAGATAATCTTGCGCTGTCGACACTAAACCACCGCCGCCGGATTCGAATGTGGTTTTATTAACAAAGGCACTATCGCTGGGGCGGTCGATAATGTTGAGCGTACCATCAGCAGCAAATTGGTGATTAGTGCCAAACCGATAAAGCTTCTCCGTAGGCACTTCGAAAAAGGTGTTCTCCATGCCGAGCGGTTCAAAGATGGTGTCGTGCAGTACATTGCCGAGGCTATCACCAGCGATCACTTCGACTAATCGACCTAATACATCCACGGAGAAAGAGTATACCCATTGGCTGCCGGGCTCCTGTTGCAGAGGCAGCTTGGCAATTCGTTCCACGAATTCCGCGTTGTCTTTTGCGTTGCGCAAATTTTCTTTTTGATACATCGCAACAACTTCAGAGCGGCCCAAAAAGTCATAAACCATACCTGACGTATGGGTCATAAGGTGTTGAATTGTTATCGGTGTGCTGGGCTCAACTAATTTTCCGTCACGCAATACACGCGTGTTTTTGAACGCTGGAAGATATTGGCTGACAGGATCCGTAAGTTGGAATTTACCTTGCTCATACAGCTGCATGGCGGCCACGGTGACAATGGGTTTTGTCATGGAGTAAATGCGAAAAAGGCTGTCTGGTTGCAGTGGTGTGTCTGTTTCAATATCAAGCGTTCCGTATACATGCTGATAGGCAAGCTTGCCGTGTCGCGCAACCAGCGTCACGCTGCCCTGAAGTTGACCTTCATCAATAATGCCCTCGAGTGAATCACCAATGGCACTCAACCGCTCCGAAGACAAGTTGACCCGCTCTGGTGTCGATGTCGGTAGCGACCCAGCTAACGCGAAGGGGCAACCACAAAGTACGACTGCGGTTATCAACACATGACGGAAAAACCCAGTATGACGAGCCCATCGTTGCATTGAAGAGGCGCCCGTTGACGCGATTAAGGAGGGCGATTTGAGTGAGCGCAAAAGGTCAGTCATGAGCATGATAAGTGCCTCGGAGGCTACCGGTTGTGAGCGTGCGGTTTTGTACGTGATACTTATTTTTCGGCTAAATGCCTAAATTTATCGCCACATACTAGCATTGAGGGTTCAGTAGCTTAACGTGCAAACTATTAAGTTTTGTTGTAGCCCTAGTAGGTTTCTAGCCTTGTGTAGCGACTAGTGTAAGAATGAGGGCGCAAAAACTTCATCAGTGGTACATACAAATAATAAAAGTTGCCTATGAAAACCATCACAATGCGTATTAAGTTCATTGGTGCTGTATCTTTCGCGCTGTTTTTACATTTTGCACAAGCGGAAGAAGCGGGTGAAGCGCTTTACGAGGCACGTTGCGGTATTTGCCACAATTCCCCGCAGAACCAAACGCCTCCCAAATCTGCACTGGCGGCGTTATCGCCCCAGGACATACGGGATGCGCTGACGTCGGGTGTAATGCGCGCCCAGGGCGTGCGTTTAAGTGAAGAAGAAAAAAGCCAAATTGCATTGTTCCTCAGCGGTGGGGGCGAGCAAAATGCCAGCCAAACATGGCAAGCAAATTACTGCCAAAACCCGTCGCAGTTTTCACCTGTTGTGGATGACCCTTTTGGCCCAACCGAGTGGAATGGCTGGGGGCGCGACTTAACGCAAAGTCGCTTTCAATCTGCCACAACGCTTCCCCTGGATAGCTTCCACAAGCTTCAACTGCGCTGGGCGTTTGCGTATCCCGGTGGTAGACGTCACGCCCCACCCAGTATTGTTGGAAACCGACTCTTCACCGGCGTATTTCCTGGTAAAGCCTACGCGTTAGACCTACAAACGGGGTGTGTTGTATGGGAAGTGGAGGTGAATTCCGGTGTTCGTAATGCGGTGAGTGTGGTGCCCATCGGCAAAAATAATACGCGATACGCCGCATTGTTTGGTACCAACGCAAATGATGTGTTTGCCGTCGATGTCGATACCGGCCAGGTGCTTTGGCAAACCAGGATCGATAACAACCCCGTGGGCCGTGTAACCGGTGCGGGCATTTATCACGACGGCGTTTTCTATGTGCCTATGTCGTCCAACGAAGAAGTCGCAGCCAGCAGCCCAGACTATGGCTGCTGTAATTTCCGCGGCAGCGTTACCGCGCTAGATGTGACCAATGGAGCAATCCTGTGGAAAACCTATGTCATCGATGAGGCACCCGCTCCCACTAAAATTAATGAGCACGGTCAACAAATGTTTGGCCCGGCCGGGGCAGCCATATGGTCCGCGCCAAGTATCGACATAAAACGCGGTTTACTTTACGTCGCGACTGGTGACTCCTACACGGATGTGGCAGAAGATGGCTCTGATGCCATCGTTGCTATCGAACTTAAAACCGGAAACATTCGTTGGAAAAATCAAGTAACTGCTAATGACAACTTTGTGATTGGCTGCGGCCGGACGAGTCATGGGAACTGCCCTGAAGATTTAGGCCCCGATTATGACTTTGGTAGCACGCCACAACTAGTCCAGCTCGCAAACGGTAAGGATGTGATTATCGCCGGGCAAAAATCCGGGATTTTTTATTTTATTGACCCCGATTCAGGCAAACTCATTAATCAATTACAGTTAGGACGCGGTGGGCCTCTCGGAGGAATTCAGTGGGGCTTTGCCAATGATGGTAAGCGAGCCTATGTCGCTGTTGCCGATGTCGGTGGTGATCGTCAGGAAGCCAAGCCAGGTTTGACCGCAGTGGATATCGCAACGCAGCAAATTGTTTGGCATGTGGCTGCACCCAAACCAGATTGCAAAAACCAAACCGGGTTTCGATGCACCAATGCCTTTTCGCAAGCCGTGACGGTTATTGGCGGTATTGTATTTGCCGGAAGTGGCGATGGTGTGTTGAGCGCTTTTGACAGTCAAACCGGTGAAGTGCTGTGGCAATATAATACGGCCCGTGAAGTGTATAACACGGTGAATGGAGTGACCGTACAAGGTGGCGCGTTAGATGGCGGTGGGCCGATAGCTGCCAACGGTGTGTTTGCCTTTGTCAGTGGTTTTAATGTAAGGCGCGGTGAAGTGGGTAATGTGCTGTTAGTTTTTGAGGCCAGAGATGAAAAAGTGCAGGAACAAAAAAGCCGCCAAAGCGAGTGACACAGTGGCGGCTTTAATCATCAATAATCTATTAGAAGAGCTGATTTAGAAAATCTTTTAATTCGTTCCAACTTTGTTCATCGGCATTGGGATTGTAGGCTAGCGGTAACCCAAACTCTTCACCAATTTCTGTTGCGCCGGGGTTGGTAAATGCGTGAACCGCACCGGGGTAAGCAATAAATTTATAGTCCGCTACAGCGGCAGCCATTTCTTTTTTAAATGCATCCACTTGTTCCTGTGGTACAAAGGGATCATCGGCGCCGTGCAATACCAGTACCTTCGCATTCACGCCGTGCGCTTTGGCAGGAGATGTTGTTGATAGGTTGCCGTGAAAGCTGGCAACACCCGCCAGGTCGCTTCCAATACGTGCTTGATGAAGCACCATCGCACCGCCAAAACAATAACCCATCGCCGCTGTTTGAGCCGGGTTAGTGGTGTTGTGCTCGTCTAACAATTTGTGTGCGGCAGCAAAGCGAGCTTCGGCGGTGGGAATATTATTCATGACTTCCATCATGAATTTTTGAGCATCTTCCGGATGGGTTGCCAGCTTGCCATCACCGTACATATCCAATGCAAATGCGGTGTATCCTAATTTAGCGAGCATGTGCGCACGCGTGCGGACGTAATCGTTATGCCCCCACCATTCGTGAACAATTAACACCCCAGGACGCTGCCCTTGTTGGTTGGCGTCATAGGCAATATAACCGGTTAGCGTCGTGTCACCCACGGTATAAGTGACTTCCTCACCGCGAATATCTTGCGCTTGTGCGGCAGTCGGTTGTGGGGCAACGTCCACTTCGGGTTCTGGGGCTTTGCTACACCCAGTAAAAATCAACGTCGATAATGCGATGGCCAGAATGTGACGCATGATTTATCTCCTGTTAGTTTTCCAAATAAATAATGGATAATGAAGATTGTGCTAAATAGTGTTGAGTTGACTAAGGCCGCTATCCTAGCGTTTTAATAGTGACCTTAAGTCATCAAGCTTTTCTTTATCTTCATCAGATAACCGCTCATTAAGCTCTTCTTTCGCTTTTTCGCGGACCTTCTCTTTGGCGGCATTCTTGGTGGCTTTCGTCACGGCATCGTTGGCCGAATCCAAAACACGATCTATGAGTTGCTGAGCAAGTACATCCGGTGTCACCCCGTTAGGGCTGCCGAGATTCGTTTGAGAGATTGTTGGCACGGTGAGTGTTCGGTCGCCGTACTCTTGACTAACAAGCTGTAAGTTGGCGTCGCTGAAGGTGAATTTCTTCACTTCTAGTAGAATCTCAGGCGCACTGCTTGTTGAATCAGCTGATTCACTGGCTTTAGCGCTTTCTCCTTTGGGTAGGTTATCAGCCAGCTGTTTTAAGTTGATTTTTAAATCGCGTTCTTCAGCAATAATGCTTGGCCCATCGACCAATATTTCATCCAAAATAATGACTCTCTTTTCTAATGAGTCTAAATTGAGATCAACTACAGCCTCGGTGAGTGCAATCACGTAATCTGTCGAAAAGCCGTCGGGGTTAGCAATCTTTAGGTCCTTAAGCTCGACACGGGCATTTTTCCAATCGACGTGAGCACTGCCTAGCGTGACTTGTGTGCCAATCGCTTTCGAACCCTGCTCCTCAACAGCCGTTTTAATAATGTCATCGATATTCTTGACGGCATAATACGATACGCCACCAATGACAATCGCGAGCACTACAACAATGCCCAGGAATATTTTTAACGCTTTCATCTTAACTCCTTTAACCCCTATGTCGGTGTGAACGATGTGAGTAGCATGGTACGTGAAATTGGTAAAAGTGCTACGCTATTCGAATGTTTACATGTGTTTAGGTAAAAAAACTTGCGGGGAACTTCTCAGTAATCAAGCCCAGCGGCAAGGTGTTGTGATGAATCAAGTAGCTTCGGCAGCGTAGCCTGTCTGACGGATCGCCGGAGAAATAGGGTGCGAGCTTGCCCATTGGCTCGGTAAACGAATCGATAATCTCACGGTAAGTTTCTAAGCGTGCCTGTTTCCACAACAAACCAATCGGTGTGTCAGTATGGAGTAAATCACTTTGCATTTGTTCCGACATCCGCGAAATAACAAAATGAGACTCCGCATAAAGGTAGTGTTTATCATCGCCACTCAACAAGATTTCACGATGCAAGACATCGCTTTGCGGGTCGACCTGTAATGATGTCGGTACCGCATGGTTAACGACTGATTGCTGAATTTTAGTGATATGAATGGGGCTCCCAGTATAAAGAGCAATAAGATCGGTCACGGTACCGTCGGTGGTGAGCAAAATTTCTTGAAAAAGCGACAGAGAGGCGTCGTTAGCATGTAATGAAGGCATGAGAAAGCCCAAATAAAAACAAAGAGCGCAGTATAGCGGCAGAGCCAGCCTTATCAAACAGTCGTATTAACCTTATCAAACAGCCCTATAAGATGTTCTCAGTCTATTAGTCACCTCTATCGCTCATCCCGAAGGCCGAATTAAAGAACGCGCCTATATATAGACAAGTGCACCTAAATATGGATACTTTGAGTCCATATTTAGACATTTGTGTCCATATATGGAAACGGTATCCATATTTAGGCGCGTTCTTTAATAAACTGTTAGTTTTACCAGTAGAGATATGGATTTAGATTTCGAGAACAGAGTAGCACTAGACTTAATGCAAGCTTTACTTGGCACGGTCTCGCCGAATATTCGCGGAGTGTCATTTGAATGTATTAATAAAAAGGTCATAGTGCACTATCTCATTGCTGAAGATAGCATGGAAGATCGAGAAGAGGCCGAAGATTTACTTGCTGAGTTTGAAGCCCTTCAGCCTGGGCCATTTGATATAAGTTGTGTGGTTACTGTTTCCTCTGCTGAGCTATCGCAAGGGGTTGGTTCTTTAAAGGGGCGTCCAATATATGCGCGCAAAGAAAACTAACAATTTGCACCACAAAAAGCGCCGCCACTGCGCGGCGGCTCGGACCTCCGTTCCGCTGGCGCTCCACTACGGCCCGTGTGCAAGGCGTTAGGCAGAATCTGCATGGTTGATCGCGGGAAAAATATATAAGGAAATCTTATGAATTGGGCGCCATCACAAAGATTTATATCAATAATTATAAGCCTGTTTATTCTTGGGGTGTTGGGCACGCTCTTATATCTTGCTACCGGTGATTTAACGACGAGAGAAACCGGTTTGTTGAGTACGATACTTACAATACTATCTGTGGTAGTGGCGTGGATAGTTTCTCATATTTATTCTGAGTCAGGCCACGCGAAAGCAATTGAAGAAGTCAAAAATGCTCATCACGAAAATTTGCAGACTTACGCGTTAAAAGCGGCTGAAAAAGTCACTAATCTTTCCGATCAGCTAGATAAGCTTTCGATCTACATTTCTGATGAGTTAGAGAACTCGGACTATGAAACAGTTGAAGAAACGCTACGTGCCCGGGAAGAAAGGTTGCAAAGTGCGATTCATATGATTGGAATGCTCAAGTCTATAAATGATACCGCACTTAGCGATTGGCAGGGTGTCATTGGAGAGCAACTTGAAGAGCAGCGGGAAGAAAGGCAAGAACGCGAGCAGGAGTTAATGAACATTGCCGACAAGCTAGAGTCTATTTCAAAGTTGCACTATGTGTCCGGTATGGGGAATATGGCTTTAGAAAGACAGGTCGACGATATAAGCAGAGATGTCCGGGTTCTTATGAAGGAACTATCTGTTCCTTCAGTAAAAGTTCACAAGCCCACAAAAAAAGTACGTCGCGATGTATCAAAAAAATGTCCAAAGTGCGACAACGAATTGAGTTATCTACAACGTGCCAGGCCCAACAGCCATAAATTAATAAAATGCACTTCTTGTGGAAGCAAATTAATCTCTAAATATTCAAAAGAAGACGATGATTTTTCTATTGAAAATAGACAAGAAATAAAAGAAAAGTATCAATGCCCTGATTGCTTGGAAGAGTCCGAGATATTGGTGGATAACTATCCGAGCTCCTCTAAATCAGTAGATTGTGATAACTGCAATAGCCGAATAAAAATCGTACGCTTGCAAAATGGTGGCATTAAGGTTGATTCAACTCCATTCCCGAGCAAGCCGTTAACCGAAGATTTCTTGGAGAAAGTCGCTGAACTAATGCCTGATCAACCTTGGCCAACCGGTGCGCATAAAGAAGTGGCCATGAAGCTTGGGTGTACTTTTTCCCAAGTGAGCAAAGCTAACAAAGAGCTAATTAGAAGAGGACGATTTAAGCAGCAAATAGACGGAAAGATTTTTGAAATGGTCGAAGTGGATGGCCAAAAATGATCAGCTCTATAATTGCATGCCTAACAAATCAATCAACTTCGCGCCTTCGGCGCCGGACCTCCGCACTGCGTGCTCCGGCCCGTTGTTGAGGCGTCATACCACTCCAGGGAGTTCTGAGCAATGATTACTCTCCCAGAGAAATATCAAAGTGCACATGATCTATGCTTCATACTTCATGACATAATGACTCAAATAATTGAGTCGGGAGAAAAAGCAGGTGCTTTTACAACGCATGTAAAGCTCAGTGAGGAAGAGATAGATTCAATTCCTGATGAAGAACATATACTAGACTGGCTAAAGAGAAATGATAAGGTAGAAGATAAAAATCGGATTATAATTTCTACAGTTCTTCCTGCTATTTTATCTGACATGATGCATTGTATTTATGAGGCGCTATCATCCGCATCAAAGGGAAAAATGTCAGTTGCGTACATGCTAATTAGAAAGCCTATTCAAGAAAGTTTGTTTGTGCTTGAAGAGATGTATCTTGATAGAGATGCTTTTGTAAGGAACCTTGAGAGCAACCAATCCCGTCTTCAGCCTAAAATCACGGGAGGTATCGATGGGCACAAAAAAAGAATTTTTCAAGTTCTAGAATCTTTTACGTTTAATGGAGTTCTCGACTCAGACTACATTGCCCAATTGCGGTATGACAAAAGCTCAAATGATAGTTTTGATGGGGTATGTAATAAGGCCATGCATCTATTTACTGAGCATCATTCGATAAAGACAGAAGATTCAAATATAAATTTCATATTTTCTGGTGTTAAAGGGTTGCCTTCTCAGTGGAAATACTTTTATAGCCGCATGCCATATTTACTATTCTATGTATATTTGATCGTCGAAAATGTGCTAGCAACGATAGCTCTGACATCAGAGCAATACATCCTTGATATGATGCGCCGCATATCAGCACAATTCATGATAGCAAGTCATGATATTGAAGAACGCTATACTACTGATGAAAACAGTAAGCTCGTATCATCATTATCAGCTTGGCTACTGATGCATTGCGCTGAGAATGGATACCCAGATCCAGAACTCAGTGATTTAATAAAAATGGCTGAAACAGGGTGCTTTCCAAAAGAAGCGCAGGAATCGATTGATAAAAGAATTGCATCGTATAGTGCGGTGCAAAGTGTGCTATAACAAGCGGCTCCAAGTGACGTCTACGGCTCGCCTGAACCAAGCGTTGCGTGATTCTCGAGTATCGGACTAAAGTGACTCTGAATGATTAAAGGTGTATACGAAAGGAGGCAGGAAGCACCTCTGTGGTGGTACAACAAATCCTCTGATTTACACGCATCAGCTGGCGCAGTGTGGATAGCAATGCAGAATGAGCATGTTTTTTCAAAACAGCTTGATTTGGGCTCTGGCTTTTCAATGTCCGTAGCTTGCTGGCCTGTGTATCAAATGCTTTATGGCATGTCTTTTGAGCTAATTTTAAAAGCAATAATTGTAGCCAAGAAACTTCCCGTACCGCACACTCATGATTTATCGAAACTGCTAAATAAAACAGAGCTAAGTTTCGATGATAAAACGGTAAAGGTTCTTGAAGTTCTCTCGGGCTCTATTGTGTGGGATGGTAGGTACCCTGTACCCAAAAGAGAAGAAGATATGAATGAATATTATCGAAATATAGAGGCGGCTCTATACGACAAGGTTCTTCTTGGAAAATTGCATATAAAGAAGCCTAATGGTGCACTAGATTGGAATAGATTAGATCCATTGTGGCATCAATTGACCAACATATTTTTCGAACAAATTAACGTCACGTAACAAGTATGGGTAGGCTGACGGCGCAAAAAAATGCGCCTCAGCAGTCATAAGCGTTAAAGCAAATGAATCTACAGAGCGAGATACACGAAAAACTTTTTGATGCGGCGGCGAGACTCGTCAATGAAAGGTATCCCTCTGGTTCGGGAGGGGCGGCAGCCGTAGCGACGAGCCGAGGGAGTATATTAACTAGTGTCTCTCCTGACACAGAGCATGACGCGCTGTCATTATGTATGGAGGTCGGCGCCTTCTTGGAGGCGTGTAAATTGAATGAGAACGTGACGCATTCACTTTGCATTTACAGAGAGTCTCCCGAGTCAGATTTCATTGTCCTAACCGCTTGTGGAATATGTCAGGAGCGTTTAGCGTATTGGGGCGGTGAGGTTGAAGTCGCGATAAGTAATCCTGAAAATCAATTAATCTTTAAGCCTCTTCGCGAGCTAATGCCGCACCACTGGTCACAAGTGAATGAGAAAAAGTCGTAGTGTCAAATTTGAACCGCGCGCTTTTTGGGGCCATAAAAATTTATGTTAAATGACCTGTTGTCAAATAATCTAAAGTTGGTGATTTGCGGTACGGCGGCCGGGGCAGCTTCAGCTCAGCTTGGTCAATATTATGCGGGAAGAGGCAACAAAATATGGAAGACACTTTTTGACGTTGGCTTGACCGATTGTGTATTGAGACCTTCTGAGTATCACCGTTTAATTGAATTTGGTATTGGATTAACAGATGTAGTAAAAGATCAGTCAGGAATGGATAGTGCTATAGATTTTGCTCAGGCAGGAATTGTTGAGTTTGAGTTGAAGATGATCGACATTCAACCGGAGGTGGTTTGTTTTAACGGAAAGAAGGCCGCTCAAGTTTATTTGCGTTCGAAAAACGTTGATTTTGGTCTTCAGGATAAAATGATTGGAAACAGTAAAATGTACGTGGCCCCTTCAACCAGTGGGGCCGCAAACCGATCTTGGGATCTTGGCTATTGGTATGAGTTGGCGAACTTAATTGGCAAATAAAATTGCCACGACCTATTGCGATCCGGTGTTAGGCCTATCCTGTAACGACCTGTATCAAAAAATGAGGTGCAACTATGAGAAAGTGCCCAAGTTGCGGTAATAAAGCGTTACGATTAAGGAATGTGTTCTCAGTAAAGTATATATGCAACACTTGTCATGCTGTTTGTACTATATCGACACGACAAAAAGCGATAGCTAATGTACTGGTTAACTTAGTGCCAATTTTAGGGGTCGTCTTAGGTATTATTTTTCAAAGTGGTTTTGTGTTTATTCTGAGTGCGCTGATTATTACGGTGGCCGTTTATTGGTTGCATCAACGTGCTGCCGAGCTTCATGTGGTCGGTGGATAATGGAGTTAGATGCTTTCTGTCAGCGTGTTAGAGATAACTATCCAGATATATCCAGTAGAGCTGATGCGCTTTATGATGCCTATTGGAATGATTTAGTTGATACTGAATTTTCTTCCCATTCCTGGTTTGAGTCGCTTGCTAACGCGCTGAATGACGAGATGAGTAAACGACGACCTATTCAAGACTACGGGCCGTTGCTGAATGCAATCAGTCAAGCATTTGAATGTGGATCAGACGAACTCAAAAATACTATCGATGTGGCGTTTGTTGAGAATCTCTTTTGGCAGGTTGGGCCAAATGATTCAGAACCGTTTTGGCATATTTTGCCTGTCAATCTTAGGGCGCTATACATTGCCTTTCATGGGCGTGCTCCCGGCTGATTCTGTTTTGAGGTCGTTGTTCGACGTGAATCAGCGGGTGTTATCAATCATTGTGCATACTGAGTTCATTCTTTCGCGAGCTGTTAGATGTTGATGCGGGGTGGCACAATGTCGCAGGGTTACACAATGTAACAGCTTTACACAATGTTGGGATTTAGTTAGATGGCGCTGTACACCTTGGTTATGGACTTTGATGGCGGTACGTATATCTGCCAAGCTCACAGTGATGATAGGCAACATGCTCCGTTTGAATGTATTAAAGCCTGGGACACCCAAGGTGTCGAGCATATCATCAGTCGTGCGGATAAGGCTGAATTACTCTCACAGCTGGATGAAGAGTATTTTGTGCCTGTGGCCGGGTTAAACAACGTTTGGTGTGGTCAAGTGACTTTAAGTGGTGTGTCCGCGACGCTAAACTTGATCAGAACGGATGATGCTCATTAGCGAAGATTGAAATGAAAGCGTATTCAGGGCCGGTTACCTCGTCTTTGTTGGTGGTGAATCAGTGTCGTGATTTTAGGCTATGCTGATATAGGTGTTGGTGTAGTAAAGAGGATAGTTTAATTCCACTCTATGAAAAAAATTCTATCACTTATCCTCGCTTATTTTTTTCTTGCGCTAGCTATTGTTGGTGTGTTCCTCCCTGGGTTACCTACAGTTCCTTTTTTATTGCTAACAGCATGGTTTGCGGCGAGAGGCTCAGACAAGTTACATGCTTGGCTCTATGCCCACCCCCATTTTGGTAAATTGTTAATTGATTGGGAGGAGCGTGGCGCCATTTCACGAACGAGCAAAGTGTTAGCTATCGTGATGCTTGTAGTCAGCTGGTGCATTATGTTTTTCAGTGTATCCAATATTTGGGTGCCGATCATTGCTGCGGTGTGTTTTATGGGCACGGCGACCTTTATTCTGACGAGACCAGAATGAACAGTGACTACCCGCGAGACGGCTATTGCGTAGTTCGAAATTGTTTTGCCGCCAGCGAGTTGGCATCCCTTCTTGACGTGGCAGAGTGTTATCACAGGCATTGGTTGACGCACAATGCGCAGCGATATGCTGAGCGTGCGGTTAATTCAGCGGGTTTGACAAAACCAGATTATCTCGACGATAGCCAGAGGCAGCTTTTATTTAAGCTCATTGCATCCTCAAAACTCTTCTCGATTGCGCGATCAATTGTCGGTGATGATGTGCTGTTTATGAATACTCAGCTGTTCTTTGATCCGGCCAATTTACAACAAAAAAATTACTGGCATCGTGACGCGCAGTACCATTTATCTGTAGACGAGCAAAAACGCACGCTAAGTGAAACGCAGGTTATTCACTGTCGAATCCCGCTTCGGGATGAACGCGGGATAGAGGTAGTACCGGGTACGCATAGGCGCTGGGATACTCAAGATGAGTTGGATGTTAGGTTGGAACAGAACGGTCGTCGTCATTCCGAGGATTTGAATGGTGCAAAAACCATTACGTTAAGTGCCGGGGATCTATTGGTGTTTTCTGCAAATATGATTCATCGTGGCTTATACGGCGGTAACCGTTTGTCACTGGATATTTTGTATTGCAAGCCGTCGGAAGAGACTTTGAGATTTATAGATCCTGAGGTTTTACCGGGCGATGAAGTGACGTCGCTGTATGATTATCCTGGTGTATTTAAACGCTTAGCGCCGTTCTAGTAGCCTGTCTGTAGAGTGAGTCTATTTGCCTGTGAAGGTCGTACGTAGTGTATTTATTGGTGTGTTGTTAATCGCATCGGCTGTTGGATGTTTTATCGCTGCCGATTTTTGTCTTCGGCAAACATCCATAGAGCGTCTCGTCATTACGTCAGCGTTTGGGCCGATTGAAAATGTATTTTTGATTTTATTGATACCTATTATCACGGTCGTTGTGGCGCTATTTAGAATTGGGGCCCGTGATGGTGAACCGACAAGTCGCACTACGTGGTTGAAAGGTATTGCTGTTTTTATCGGTTGTGAATTATCTGCAGGTGTTTTTGGGGTTCCCGGAATTGGTGCATTTTTGGCGGCTGCACACTGGCTTGCGGCGGTGTTAAACAAGGGTAAGGTCTAATTTATAAGGTTAGGTGCTGAAAGTAGCGCTGCTTATCGTTTTACTGAGTGAATAGCGTAAAGACCCTTTGCAAAACTTTGCTCGAGTGCTAGGGTAGTTGAGAGTTACGACTACCCCATAACTACCCAAAATAATAAATAACACTAGGGTGATTTATGACTGAATTAAGTTCTTTATTCACAGCCATTCCCCAGCTACCACGGCGACTCAAACTATTGCTGTTGTGGTACACCGCCTCGATCATTGCTGCCACCATCATCTTTAACCAACCCATTTCAATTGTACGAACCGTATTTTTTTGGGCGATATACTTGGTACTCATGCGTGGATTAATACGTATGAGTTACCCCGCGTGGCTGGCTGCCTGGGTCATTCAAACCTTGGGTATGTGTGTGTTTAGTGTGGCGTTCTTGTCGATGTTGGTCATGCTCGAGCCAACAGTGAAGAACCTGATGATTGTTGTTGTGGTTGGTCTACTGGCCTGGCTGTCGTGGCGGTTTTATTTGTATCTAGATGCGAAAGATACCCGCGTACTGTTCAATGCGCCGTTGCAGCGTCCTCTGCTTAAGCCTGCGCCACCTTACAGTCAAACAGATCATTAGCCTCTTTGACGCGAGGCGCGGCGATTGGGTCTTTCCCTCAATCGTCTACTGCCGCGCGCGAATATATTTGGTGAGTGTGCGGTAGCGAAAGCTGAGCAACATCAGGGCAGCGGCCAGATAAATCAGCGGTTCCGTTAAGCCGCTTTTCACAGACCAAATGAAATGTAACGGCGCTAACAGTGCGACTAAATAAACCCAGTGGTGTAGCTTTTTCCATCGATTGCCCAACGCCCTTTGCAGAGCAGGGAGGGAGGTTATGGCCAATGGCAACATGATGGCCCACGCGGCAAATCCCACGAGTAGATAATTTCTTTGAACGATTTCCTCTCCAATCAGTGCCCACTGAAATTGCAGGTCTAAACTGAGCCATACGCCTAAGTGCAGTGACGCATAAGCAAAACACCATAGGCCTATTGGCCGACGCAGACGAATAACCAGTGGTTGCTTGAGCCGTTTTGCAATGGGTGTGACGGCTAAGCTGAGTAGCAACAATCGTAACGCGTTTTCGCCACTAAAATGGGTCAGGTACTCGACGGGGTCTGCAAACGCTAGTGGGTTGAACCACAACTGATAGCCAATCAATATCAAAGGAATGGCGGCAAACAGATGCACCGCTGGGCGCAACGAGCGCAGAAAAAGTATTTTGGCAGGCATGCAGTTTACTCAGAGCTTAATAATTCTTTTTTAGATCGAGGTTTGCGTAAAGCCCTGCGACTTCGTCAGCGTAGCCATTGAATGGCAGCGTGGGTTGACGGCTGGCGAAGCGGCCTTCGCCAATAAACCGCTCGCTAGCTTGAGACCACCGAGGGTGATCCACACCGGGATTGACGTTGGCGTAAAAGCCATATTCTTGCGGTGCTAGTAGGCCCCAGGTAGTCGGCGGCATTTCTTCGACGAGGCGGATTTTGACAATGGATTTAATCGCTTTGAAACCGTACTTCCACGGCGCCATGAGTCGCAATGGTGCGCCATTTTGTGGGGGTAGGGTTTTGCCGTACATGCCGACGACCATCATCGTTAATGGGTGCATGGCTTCGTCAATGCGCATACCTTCCACGTAGGGGTAGCTGATGCCGCCGCCTACCCAGCGAGATTTTTGCCCTGGCATTTGGTCTGGGTCGTATAGCGTTTCAAAGGCGACGAATTTTGCTCGGCTGTTGGGGTTAGCTTTTTTAATCAGCTCGCTCAGCTCAATGCCAATCCAGGGGATGACCATGGACCAGGCTTCCACGCAGCGAAAGCGGTAGATGCGTTCTTCAAGTTTTGCTGAGTTAATCAGTTCCCACACGTCGACGGTAACGGGTTTGTCTACCTCGCCGGTGATTTCCAGTGTCCAGGGTTTGACCTTGAAATCCTTTGCCATGTGCGCAGGATTGGATTTATCCGTGCCAAACTCATAAAAGTTGTTGTATGTCGCCGCCTTAACTTCTGGGGTGATTTCCAGCGTTGGCGACGGTGTTCGTGTATTGGTGAAAGGAAGTGTTTGGTCGCCAAGCCGGAAGCGGGGCTCTTCTTTCTTGTCGCCGCCAAAAAGGCCATCCAGCAGTTGGGCTTGACCAGGTGTGGCAAGGCTAGCGGCGCTCACGCCGACCGCGCCTATTCCCATTGCTTTGAGCAACTGTCGACGGTTGCTGTAGTGAGTTTCGCTCGTGACATGCGCTTCAGTGAGGGTGTTGCGGTGTTTAGACTTGATCAGCATTGCCTTTCCCATTGTGTGACGTCGAGATGACTCGATTTTGTGTGTGAGCACTTACATAGCCTGAAATCGCCGCTTTGGCGACGTTATTTGCATGGCCTTGCCTTCAGGGCGGTGCGCCTGCGAACTTGGAAGTGATTGCGAGTGGATGGTTCCGCTGAATGTAGTCTCGCTGAGCCATCGCAACTCAATACGCCTATTCGCTCCTTTATCTAGTTGCAAATGATTATCATTATCAATAATATTGTGCCCCTGTCTTTCGTTACGCCAGGGGGTGGCAAAGTGTTACACGGTATCGCAATTGATCTCGATGAAGAAGTCCTTAAACAGTTGATGCTAGACGATAAGTTGTCGGTGGATCACTTTCGTTGTGTGGATTCGCACAGCCAGCAAGCGATCCGGAAGTTGTTTTTATGGGTGCTAAACCAGCGGTTGCAGCAGACACTGCCCGACAGTTAGTGCGGTTTCACGGCTGCTCAGCGTCTGATTTGCTTTATCACGCCGCGATGGCATGATCGCTTCTTTACTCTTCAATTAGGTTGGTTAATGAAGACTTTGATTAAGGGGTTGATACTGTTGGCTGTGCCCTTGGCTAGCCACTGTGTTACCGCGGACTGTGTGGTGCTGTTGCATGGTTTGGCTCGCAGTAGTGAATCGATGGAAACCATGGCAGAGCGCCTGACTGAAGAAGGTTACGCCGTGGTCAATCACGACTATCCATCTCGTGAGGCTCGGGTGGAAACGCTGGCGCAGGAAGAGGTTAAAAAAGCCATTGTCCAGTGCCCAGATGACGAGCCTGTGCATTTTGTGACGCACTCCATGGGCGGCATATTGGTGCGCCACTATATCGCTAACAACACAGCAAACAACGGGCTGGATAACCTCGGCCGCGTAGTGATGTTGGGGCCACCTAATCAGGGGAGTGAAGTTGTTGATGAGCTGGGAGAGATAAGGTTATTTCATTGGATAAATGGCGACGCTGGTTTGCAACTAGGGACAGGTGAAGATGATATGCCGAAACAGCTCGGCGCTGCTAATTTTGAACTGGGTATTATTGCAGGGAATTGGAGTATTAATTGGATCCTGTCGAGTTTGATCCCTGGTGATGATGATGGCAAGGTCTCGGTAGAAAATACCAAGCTTGAAGGTATGGATGACTTTAAAGTGATGCCTATTACTCACCCGATGATGATGCAAAACGATGCGGTGATAGAAGAAGTTGTTTATTTTTTACGGTATGGAAAATTTAAACAAGAAGAGAATAAAAACGCGGAAATTTTTCAGCGTAGTGATTGACTGTTTTGCAAACCTTTCGTGCAAAACTTTTCGAATGCTAAGATCACGCTCCCTGTTTTCTAATATAAAAAAGCCCGCTGTAAACGCGGGCTTTTTGTTTTTGCGCGACTGTGTCGGCTTAGCCAATCTTTTTGTATTTCACTCGTTGAGGCTCAGCTTGGTCACCCTTGCGTTTCACTAAATCGTCGTGGTACTCGGTATAGTTGCCTTCGAAGAATACAATTTCACTCTCACCCTCGTAAGCCAATATATGAGTCGCAACACGGTCGAGGAACCAGCGATCATGCGAGATCACTAGTGCGCTACCAGGGAAAGCTTCGATAGCTTCTTCTAATGCGCGCAAAGTTTCAACATCCAAGTCGTTTGAGGGCTCATCAAGGAGCAATACGTTTGCCCCTTGTTTTAACGTGTTTGCCAGATGTAACCTGCCGCGTTCACCGCCGGATAAATCGCCGACGCGTTTTTGTTGATCGGAGCCTTTAAAGTTGAAACGGCCCACATAAGAGCGGCTATTGACTTCGTAATTGCCGATTTGGATAACATCTAAACCGTCAGAAATCGCTTCCCATACGGTTTTTTTATCATCGAGCTTGTCACGGCTTTGATCAACGTGAGCGATTTTTACTGTTTCCCCAACAACGATCTTGCCGCTATCGGGCTCTTCCATGCCAGAAATCATGCGGAACAGTGTCGATTTACCGGCACCGTTTCCGCCGACAATACCGACAATCGCGCCTTTCGGAATTGAGAAAGAGAGATCATCAATTAACAAACGGCCATCATAACCTTTTGATACATGGTCAAAGGAAATGACTTGGTCGCCCAAGCGCGGGCCGGGTGGGATATAAATTTCGTTGGTTTCATTGCGCGCCTGGAATTCTTGCGATTGCATTTCTTCAAAACGATTTAAACGCGCTTTGTTTTTCGCGTGGCGGCCTTTGGGGTTTTGTCTCACCCATTCCAATTCTTTTTGAATGGCTTTTTGACGTGAGGCTTCGCTACGTTCTTCCTGTTCTAAACGTTTTTCTTTTGCTTCGAGCCAATCGGAATAATTGCCTTCGTAGGGGATGCCGTGACCACGGTCGAGTTCGAGAATCCAGCCGGCAGCGTTATCGAGGAAGTAGCGGTCATGGGTAATGGCCACTACGGTGCCTGTAAAGTCTTTTAGGAAGCGCTCTAGCCAGTAAACACTTTCGGCATCCAGGTGGTTGGTCGGCTCATCAAGTAACAGCATGTCGGGGCGTGATAGTAATAATCGGCACAAGGCAACGCGACGTTTTTCACCACCCGATAATGTGTCAACCTTGGCGTCCCAGGGCGGTAAGCGTAAGGCGTCGGCGGCTTTCTCTAGGGTGTTGTTGAGGTTGTGTGCATCCCAGGCATTGATGATGTTTTCAAGTTCGCCTTGGCGTTTGGCCAGGGCGTCAAAGTCTGCATCGGGCTCCGCGTAAGCGGTATAAATTTGGTCGAGCTCGGCGAGCGCATCGAGTGCTTCACGAACGCCATCTTCTACATTCCCGCGCACATCTTTTTCTGAGTCAAGTTGTGGCTCTTGTGCCAGATAACCCACCTTAATATCGGGCATTGGTCGTGCTTCACCGATGTAATCGGTATCGACGCCCGCCATGATGCGCAGCAAGGTTGATTTGCCCGCACCGTTTAAGCCGAGTACGCCAATTTTTGCGCCTGGGAAAAACGACAATGAGATGTCTTTGAGGATTTCGCGCTTAGGCGGCACGATTTTGCCAACACCTTGCATGGTGTATACGTATTGAGCCATGGGGGCTTGAGTTCCTTAGTTAGAAAACAAAGTTAGAAAACAGGGTGTCGTAGCGAATAATGGGTTGCGAGTCGATTGGGCGAGACGTTACCCAAACTCTGCGTTGAATTCAACGGTTCAATGCTGGGGATTTTATTCTTCGGTTAGGACTGAGTTTAGCCAAGCATGCGCTTCTTCTACTGAGCTGAAGTAGCCGAAATGACCTTGAAATATCCGCTCTGCGGTTGCCAGGCTGCTTTTTGTGTTCTCCCGATAGACCACGTTTGCAATGGCTTTTAGGTTCTCAATTGAATTGAGGTACTCGTACAGCTCGACCGGGCTGATTGAATAGTCGTGAACACGGTCTATCAGGATGCCGTAGTTACCGGGCATGTGCTCAGCGATTTTTCTGTGGGTGCTGCGGGCGCCACTCAATTTGACCTCGACTCCTTCGTTCATTCGCATATAGACGATGTGGTCGTCGATAAAGACGGCAGAACCGTAGCGTCCTTCTATTTCGCTCATAAGGTGGTTTCCGGGAGGTTCAGTTTTTACTATAGCCGAACCCGCCGTGGCTTTCCTGTGAAGCTCATAGTTGGTCACTAGATCGATGTTTAACTGGAGAGCTACCTTAACCTCTAGTACAATTCGCGCTCCTTAAAATCTGTCCAATTCGGGACTGTTCTGTTTGGGAGACAAGGCGCCAATGTTTGATGATTCACGCGGTTTAGATGCATACGATCCAGAAATCTGGGAGGCCATGCAAGAAGAGGCTCAGCGTCAGGAAGAGCATATTGAGCTAATCGCTTCTGAGAACTATACCAGCCCGCAAGTCATGGCGGCGCAGGGTAGTAAGCTCACTAATAAATACGCGGAAGGTTACCCGCACAAGCGCTACTACGGCGGTTGTGAATATGTCGATAAGGTCGAAGTGTCTGCGATCGAACGCGCTAAATCCTTATTTGGTGCCGACTACGCCAACGTTCAGCCCCATTCAGGCAGCCAGGCAAATGCCGCTGTGTATCAAGCCTTAGTTGCTCCAGGCGAAACGGTGTTAGGGATGAGCTTGGATCACGGCGGTCATTTAACCCATGGGGCCAAAGTTAATTTCTCTGGCAAGATCTACAACGCAGTCCAATATGGTCTGAACACAGAGACCGGTGAAGTCGATTACGATGAAGTTGAGCGCTTGGCGAAAGAACATAAGCCGAAAATGATCGTCGCCGGTTTCTCAGCTTATTCTCAAGTTATGGATTGGCAGCGTTTTCGTGATATCGCCGATTCGGTTGGCGCTTACTTGATGGTCGATATGGCCCACGTGGCGGGCTTGATTGCTGCAGGCGTTTATCCGAACCCAGTGCCGATTGCTGACGTGGTGACGTCGACTACCCATAAAACCTTGCGCGGCCCTCGTGGCGGTGTGATTTTGGCCAAAGCGAACGAAGAGGTCGAAAAGAAATTAAATTCGGCGGTCTTCCCTGGTGGTCAAGGTGGCCCATTGATGCACGTTATCGCGGCGAAGGCGGTGTGCTTTAAAGAAGCTGCGAGCCCAAAGTTCAAGGCCTACCAGGAGCAAGTGGTTAAAAACGCGAAAGCCATGGCATCAACATTTATGGAGCGCGGCTTCAAGATTGTTTCTGGTGGAACCGAAAACCATCTGATGTTGGTTGATTTGATCGGTAAAGAGTACAGCGGGAAAGATGCTGATGCGGCACTCGGTAGCGCTTACATCACAGTCAACAAAAATGCGGTACCTAATGATCCGCGTTCACCATTTGTTACCAGCGGGTTGCGTGTTGGTACGCCAGCGATTACTACGCGAGGTTTTGGTGAGGCTGAAACGCGTGAGTTGACTGGCTGGATGTGCGACGTTTTAGATGCCCTGGAAGCTGGTACAGCAGATTCGGTCTGCGCCGAGGTGAAAGCCAAAGTGTTAGATATCTGCAAGCGCTTTCCTGTATACCCATAGTCACTAACCTGCAATTCACGAGTGATGCCGCTATCGTTAGCGGCATGATTTAGCTCAAAGGGTGCGCTGCTAGGCCTTGTTAAGCTGTGGCGGCGCTATTCAATAGCGAGCGGCTAAAGCTGCTGTGCTAAACTGCCCCTCCATTCTGCTGCGAGACCAATCCATGCATTGTCCATTTTGCAGTGCTGATGATACTAAAGTTATCGATTCACGCCTTGTATCCGAGGGCGATCAAGTACGCCGTCGTCGAGAGTGCTTGTCTTGTCACGAGCGTTTTACAACCTATGAAGTGGCCGAGCTGCTGATGCCCAGGGTGATTAAATCCGATGGCACGCGCGAGCCATTTGACGATCAAAAGCTCCGGGCTGGTATGCAGCGCGCGCTTGAAAAGCGGCCTGTCAGCGTTGAGAAAATTGAGTCGGCCATCAGCCATATCAAACATAAGCTTCAAGCAACCGGTGAACGAGAACTACCCTCTCGCGAAATGGGCGAGCTAGTCATGGAGCAGTTGCGTCAGCTAGACCAAGTAGCGTATGTGCGTTTCGCTTCGGTTTATCGTAGCTTCCAAGATGTCGATGAGTTTCGCCAAGAGATTGATCGGCTTTCTTTAAATCCGGCAGACGAGTGAGTTATCCGGGTGAAAGATCTACAGCCCCTCAAGCAAACTGCTAGCGATCAAACAGTATTGGATACAGCCATGATGGCGCGAGCCATCGCGTTAGCGGAGCGTGGTTTATATAGCACTCAGCCCAATCCCAGAGTCGGATGTGTCATTGTTCGCGGTGACAGCGTATTGGCCGAAGGTTGGCACCAGCGGGCTGGCGAAGCTCATGCTGAGGTTGCCGCAATTCGCGCAGCGAATAGTGCGGGAGTGGATATCACCGGCGCAACGGCCTATGTCTCCCTCGAGCCTTGCAGCTTTCATGGGAAAACGGGGCCTTGTGCCGATGCGTTAATTGAGGCGAAGCTCGGTCGTGTCGTTTACGGCATGCTGGACCCCAACCCCAAAGTGGCTGGTCGTGGAATCGAACGCTTGGAGCAGGCAGGCATTGCGGTCCATGGGCCTGTGCTGGAAGATGCGGCCCGGGCACTCAATCCTGGATTTATTAAGCGGATGGAGCAGGGCTTGCCCTATGTGCGCATCAAAATGGCGATGAGTCTTGATGGGCGTACCGCTATGGCAAGCGGTGAAAGTAAATGGATAACCAGCGGCCAGGCGCGCGCGGATGTGCAGCGTCTACGGGCACGAAGCTCGGCCGTTATTTCTGGTATTGAGACGGTCTTGCGCGACCAGGCCCGTCTAACGGTACGCAATGATGAGCTAGGTGTTAGCGCCGAGTATGCGCCTAGCAAACAACCTCTACGGGTGGTGTTGGACTCCAAGGCACGGTTACCCGATGATGCTCCGCTACTGAAAGAGGCTGGCCCCGTTTTGTGGGTATCAGCTGGTAGCACCACCATTGAGAGCGAGCGTTTGGCTGATACCGAATGTCAGCACCTTAACCTCGACGAGAATGGCCTTGGTCGTATTGATTTAATGCGCTTGCTGCGACTATTGGCTGAGCGCGAGTGCAATGAAGTGATGGTAGAGGCTGGCTCGACATTGACTGGTCAATTTGTCCAGCTCGGCTTGGCTGATGAACTGGTGGTTTACATGGCTCCGAAACTAATGGGCAGTCGCGCGCGCCCTTTATTTGATTTGCCGTTGGATACCATGGCCGCTCAGCTGACGGTTCAGATTCAAGATATCAGAGCGGTTGGGCAAGATTGGCGCATCACAGCCACCTTAGATAAAGATGACTAGCCGCAATCTATAATAGAGGAAGGCAAAATGTTTACTGGAATAATCGAAGATGTTGCACGTGTTGCAGCGCTCGAACCCTGTAACGGCGATTTGCGTATTCGTATCGTGACGAATCGCTTAAATCTAAGCGATGTGGCGCTGGGCGATTCCATTGCGACCAACGGGGTCTGCCTGACGGCGGTTGAATTGCCGGGTGACGGGTATTGGGCGGATGTGTCTCAAGAGACGTTAGCCAATACCACCATTCCACATTGGAAAGTTGGTGATTCGGTAAACCTAGAAAAAGCCATGATGCCGAGTTCGCGTTTAGGTGGACACATTGTTAGTGGTCACGTCGATGCTGTGGGTGAAGTGGTCAGTCGAGTACCGGATGCTCGTTCAGAACGCTTTGTCGTTCGTGCGCCATCTAAGCTTGCTCGCTACATCGCCATGAAAGGTTCTATTACGGTTGATGGTACAAGTCTCACGGTAAACCAAGTCAATGGTTGTGAGTTTGAATTAAATATTGTGCCGCATACGTTAGATCACACGGTGATCGGTAGTTATCAGGCGGGTACACAAGTGAATTTGGAAGTCGATGTCATAGCGCGCTACTTGGAGCGACTGGTACTCGGCGATAAAGCGGCTGATGGTGGCGCATCGACTATTAGTATGGAATTTTTAGCAGAAAACGGGTTTTTAAAATAACGTTTTTGCGCATCGAAAAAACGAACAGCAAACAAGTAGGCTGATCTAATTATGGCATTGAATAGTATCGAAGAAATTATTGATGATATTCGTCAAGGTAAAATGGTTATCTTGATGGATGATGAAGATCGAGAAAATGAAGGCGATTTAATTATTGCCGCAGAGCAAGTACGTGCCGATGACATTAACTTTATGGCAAAAAATGCTCGAGGGTTAATTTGTTTAACGCTGACTGAAGATCGCTGTAAGCAGCTAGAGTTGCCATTGATGGTTAATCGCAACGGCGCTCGTCACTCTACCAACTTTACTGTATCTATCGAAGCGGCAGAGGGCGTGACTACAGGCATATCTGCCGCAGACCGGGCACGTACAGTGCGTACTGCGATTTCGCGTGATGCTAAGCCGCAAGACATTGTTCAACCTGGGCACATCTTTCCTATTTTAGCGCAAGCTGGGGGTGTACTAAGTCGTGCTGGTCATACCGAAGCGGGTTGTGATTTGGCGCGCTTGGCAGGCTTTGAGGCGGCCTCGGTCATTGTCGAAATTATGAATGAAGACGGCACTATGGCGCGCCGTCCGGATTTAGAAAAATTCGCGGAATTGCATGGTCTTAAGATTGGTACCATCGCTGACTTAATTCACTACCGCTCAGTAAAAGAAAAAACTGTTGAGCGTGTCAATGATCGTGCAGTGTCGACGCATTACGGAGATTTTAGTTTATTAACCTATCGTGATGTCGCTCGCAAAGATATGCACTTTGCCTTTGTTAAAGGTGAAATAGTCAGTGACGAGCCAACCTTAGTTCGCGTGCATGTGCTAAATGCCGCACGCGATATTTTGTCGTTACAAAGCGAAGATGAAAAAGACTATAAAGCGTGGACGTTTCAGCGCTCTCTCGATCATGTGGCGAAAGAAGGCAAAGGTGTGGTGGTGTTGATTTGCCACAATGATATTGCATCAACGGTCGAGGAAAGTGTGGATTGGCTGTTGTCTGGAAAACAAGTGCGACCAAGTCAAGACAATGTCTATCGTCAAGTGGGTACAGGTGCACAAATTCTCCAGGATCTTGGTGTGCATAAGATGCGCTTAATGTCGGCACCGTTTAGGTTTTCGGGTATTTCTGGATTTGATTTAGAAGTGGTTGAACACGTCTCAAGCCCAGAGTAAATCAGTTTTTAAATCCGTTAAGAATAGAATATTTGAATTGACAAAAGTTTGAGGAAAAATATGAGCCAGCAATTGATTGAAGGTGATTTTACATCGGTAGACGGTAAATACGCCATTATTGTGAGCCGCTGGAATAGCTTTGTTGTCGAAAGCTTAAAAGAAGGGGCTTTGGATACCTTACGTCGTCACGGTATCAAAGATGATGACGTGACTATTTGTTATGCGCCAGGTGCATTTGAAATGCCACTCGTGGCTCAAAAATTAGCGGCCTCAAAAAAATATGATGCAATTATTGCGCTGGGTGCGGTGATTCGTGGTGGTACACCACATTTTGAGCATGTAGCGGGTGAGTGTACAAAAGGGCTTGCTCAGGTTTCATTGAATGCCGATCTGCCAGTCACCTTTGGTGTACTAACGGTTGATAGCATAGAACAAGCGATTGAGCGTTCGGGAACTAAAGCCGGTAATAAAGGTGTTGAAGCGACCACAACAGCGCTGGAAATGGTCTCTCTTCTTAAGAAACTATAGTCAGTAAAGCTGTACATAAGTGCAACACCTTCAACGTTAGAGAATAAATAAATGAGTAGTCCCGCAGCCCGCCGCAAAGCCCGACATTATGCCATGCAGGCGCTTTATCAATGGCAGTTGAACAATGACGCGCCTCACGAAATCATCGCGCAGTTTCGTGCTGAATATGACATGAAGCATGTCGACTATGAGTATCTTCAAGAACTTGTGCGTGTAGGTATTGATGAAGGCGAAAGTCTCGATACTGAGTTTACGCCGTTTTTGCAGGGCCGTTCGCTTAATGAGCTGGATGCTATTACCTTGGCTTTATTACGCATTGCCACCTATGAATTGCGATCGCGAATTGATGTGCCGTTCAAAGTGGCAATCAATGAAGCGGTTTCGCTGGCAAAAAAATTCGGAGCTGCTGATAGTCACAAATTTATTAATGCGGTGCTAGATCAGGTCGCAACAAAATTGCGATCCATCGAAAAGGGCGCGCAATAAATTTTTATAAAGAAAATAGTCGTAGTGCACGAGGCACTGTGAAGCGTTAGTAGATGTTATGGCAATTAGTGAATTTGATTTAATCAATAAGTATTTTAAAAAGGATTTGGGCGGCTACGGTGTAGCGCTAGGTATTGGCGATGATTGTGCACTATTGAATGTGCCGATGGGTAAAACATTAGCGACATCAATGGATACTTTGGTTGGAGGAAATCACTTTCCTAAAAATGCCGATCCTGAATTAATCGCTGAACGTGCAATGCGCGTAAATTTGAGCGACTTGGCCGCCATGGGCGCAGAACCCATGTGGTACACCTTAGGGCTGACCATGCCCTCTGCCGATGAATACTGGCTGGATGGGTTTACTCGAGGCTTATTTCGAGCGGGACAGGAATTTAATTGTGCTTTGGTTGGCGGAGATACCACACGAGGTCCTTTGAGCTTAACCATTCAGGTAATGGGCGCCGTCGAGTTGAACAGTGCGCTACAGCGTAGTGGCGCGAGAGTGGGCGATCGCATTTATGTGACCGGCACGCTAGGTGATGGAGCCGCCGGTGTTGCGGTAATCAAACAAGAGCTCCAGGTGGGTAAATCAGCGTTTAATTATTTTATGGGTCACTACTACAGGCCAACACCTCGTCTTAAAGAAGGTGTCATGTTGCGAGATTTGGCGTCTGCCGCAGTCGATATTTCCGACGGACTCATGGCTGAGCTGGGGCACATCTGTACGGCCAGTGGTGTTGGTGCAGAAATTCGTTGGGAAGATGTGCCGGTATCCGAAGCGCTCAATAAATTAGCGACAGAAGAGCAAGTTGTGAAATGGGCACTGACGGGTGGCGATGATTATGAACTGTGTTTTACCGTGCCGGAAAACAACGTACGGCAATTGGAACACCTCATCGCAATGAATAAAATCGACGCGACCGAAGTAGGCGTGATTACAGGTGGTCGTGATGTGTTGTGCAAAAACCAAGGGAGAGTCATGAGTGTTAGTCAAAGTGGGTTTCAGCACTTTGGATAACATGAGTGAGACTGTATTGTGAGTCGACAAGCCGCACCAGCATTCAGTTATTTATTGCACCATCCCGTTGAATTACTGGCCTTTGGATTTGGCTCTGGATGTGCACCGAAAGCACCGGGTACGTTTGGCACATTGGCAGCGATACCATTGTATTTATTGTTGCAGTATTTGAATGCCCCGCTCTACGGAGCGGTGCTTGTAGGGAGCTTTGCGGTAGGTATTTATTTTTGTGAGGCTGCCTCGAAAGCCCAAAGTTGTCACGACCATCCGGGAATTGTGTGGGATGAATTTGTAGGTTTTTGGATCACCATGTTTTTGGTGCCGGCAACCTGGCTTACCGTTTTGTTGGGTTTTGTATTGTTTAGAGTGTTCGATATTCTCAAGCCCTGGCCAATCCGTTGGCTAGATAAGCAAGTCGGTGGCGGTTTTGGCATCATGATAGATGATGTCATAGCCGGTATTTTTGCCGCGCTATGCTTGCATGGCGTGATTTGGATGGGATGGCTCGGCGCAGCGGTATCGGTGTGACCGCACATGGCAATCAAAAATAACAAGGAGACTCGATGAAAAAGAGTTGGTTGATTATTTTTTCACTGCTGGTATGTGCAGTGATGCCAGTGGCAGCGTTAGATATTTCCGTGCAAGGGTTATATCGCGGTGGTGCGATTTTGATAATCGACGGCAAGCAACGCGTGCTTAAAGAAGGCAAGCGCAGCCCTGAAGGTGTTTTATTGGTTTCAGCCGATGCAAACCAAGCCGTATTAGACATTGATGGCACTCAACAAACTGTAGCGCTATCGAAGTCGATATCGACCAGCTTTAAAAAAGCTGAGAAGTCGGTTGTTCGAATAGCGTCGGGACGCGGCGGGCATTTTTTTACGCCAGGCCGTATTAACGGTCAGGCAGTCTCGTTTTTGGTGGATACCGGAGCGACATCGGTTGCCATGAACCTCAACCAAGCGAAGCGTTTAGGTATTAACTATCGTGCGGGTCGCAGTATTAGTGTTACCACGGCAAATGGCGTTGCCGAAGCTAAATTGGTCATGCTCGACAGCGTGAGAATTGGGGATGTGGTGGTGAATAATGTGGAAGCAAGTATCACCTATGGTGATTTTCCGCGGGAAATTTTATTGGGGAATAGCTTTTTGAGCCGCGTTGATTTGCGTCGTGAAGCGGGTGTGTTGATCCTCGAATCTCATTTATAGAACTGGAATTACATTGTGACAATGCGTTATGTAGAGTCGTCGAAGCTTCCCACACCGTGGGGAATTTTCGAAATGCACGGCTTTGAAGATACAGAAACTGATAAAGAACATATTGCACTGACGATGGGTGATGTCCGTGGCGATGAGCCGGTGCTCGCTCGTATTCATTCTGAGTGTTTGACGGGCGATGCGCTGTTTAGTTTGCGATGCGATTGTGGCGCGCAATTGCAAGCAGCGATGCATCGCATTGCTATGGAAGGACGGGGAGTGATTTTCTACCTCCGACAAGAAGGCCGTGGTATTGGTTTGCTAAACAAAATTAAGGCTTATCATCTCCAAGATAAGGGAGCCGATACCGTCGAAGCCAATGAACAATTAGGCTTTGGTGCGGATATGCGCGACTACAGTATCGTTAAGTTTATGGTCGATCATCTCGAGATCGACCAAATACGCTTAATGACTAACAATCCGCGCAAGGTTCAGGCGCTGGAAGAGTTAGGTGTGAAAGTTGTTGAACGTATTTCTCACCAAACCGGTCGAAACCCACACAATAGTAAATACCTTGAAACCAAGAAGGGTAAGCTCGGTCACCTGCTTGATGGCAAGGAAGATCATTAGTCTGCCACAGCCTCGAGCGACGATGCGCTAAACTGGTGAAAAGCTAATTAGTGTGCACATTTCTGGAACCTGTCTGGTCTCCAACCTGATATGAAAATAGTTTTAGTTGTTGCTAGATAGAGGCGGCTTCTAAAACTATTTAGTTATTAAAAAGCTTTATTACAACTCCTTCGGATACTAAAGCGATTGGCTCAACGATAGGTCAATTGAGTGCTTGTTTCTCGTCGCATTGGTTTGAAAAAAAGGTGTTAGAGAAAAAGTGTCTGTACAGTTCTACTTTTTATTCCAGGCTTACAAGTCACCATCAGTGATGGCGCCGCAAACGGTAGCTTTGCCGGTCCGGTCAACGCCGTTTATCAAATGTAGCTCTATAAGTTAACCAAATCGACGTTTCAAGTTAGTGCGGGCATAACGCCACAAGTGGCTCAAAATGGAAAGCAAGGTGGTCGTGTAGCGGATTAATTTGCTCGATTTGAGCGCAGAAAATGAATTTGATGCAACCGATGGTGATGGTTGCCGTCAGTAATAAAATAAAGACCCTTCAAAAAGAAAATAAAGACGACAAAATGTTCCGCTTTGGTGAGGCTGCACTAAGCTGATGCTTTTTTGTGTGTGAAATGCTTTGCTGGGGCCAGCGATGGTACCGGTTTTCTCGCGAAGAATCCTAAGCCCGCATTTCCGAAAACGTATAAGTGCTTGAAAATCAGTGCTTTTAATTCAAGTTTTACGTCTTTACTTGTCAGTAATTAGCTATTGGTCTGTAGCTACCATAGTGACGTCTTGCGATATCAATCGTTCTATTCTTCTCTTGGATATCAGGCCATGGGGTAATGACAAGTTTATCTTACGATTGGCACATGACTCAACTTGACCGGTTTGAGAAATCTAAAAACAAGGCATAGTCTTTAATCTCATTTTACTATTTCAGTATCTTTGAAATAGTTCTTGAAGCGGCTGTGATGAAGCAAGGAAAGCGTTACTTCCTCGCAATATCTTCGTCATATACAGCCGTTATTCTCAACCTGTTATGTACCTATATAGGAACCACAGAATTTTGGTTTGTTGCCTTTGGTTTGCTTTTTGCTAGATAGCACTACAGGTAACGCCTAAAGACTTTGTTTGCTATGTAAACAAGTTTTTCAGGTCAGTAGGTTACACCAGGTAAGTAGATTGTTATCTAACGTTTGAAAGTCACGCATAAACCACAGTGAGGTGAGTAATGGCTACGTCTGCTGCAAAAAAAACAGACTCTGAGAAATCCAATGTTGAGTCTATTGAATCAAAACTAAAAGAATCGAAATTAGCTGGCAAAGTCACTAAGTCAGTTAGCATGGCAAGTAGTATGGCCAAGTTTGGCTGGCATGCATGGCTTGGTGCTGTCTTGACGCTTGAGGAAAAAGCTGTAGCCACTGCGTCGGATTTGTCCAAAAAAGGGACGTCACTTGCCGGCGAACTAGCGAAAAAGGGCTTAGAGTTTGAAGACAAAAAAGTTGGAGAACTGAAGTCGAAAATGGCTAAGACAAAAGATCAGGTATCTGAAAAGACCGTTGGGGTACGTGAGAAGGCAAACACAAAAATCACGGGTGTAGAAACCATGATTGATAAAAGTGTTAATCGCTCACTGCATCTACTTGGTGTGCCGACAAAGCGTGACGTACGAGAGCTGACGTCACTGATGAAGGACATGTCTGATGCTATCAACGAGCTAGCTGAAGCTGCGCCTCCCAAGGCCAAGCGCACCACTAAAGCTGCCACGGCCGACGTGAATTAAACGCTTTAAGACCTAGTCATCGCGAGACACATGGAGGTGTCTCACTGTTACACCTACACCGTATTTCGCGATACCGGTACGCATCCAATTCGAAGGGTGTGTCGCTCAGCAGGTCATATTTTTTCGCTGAGTACCGGAAAGCCAAGTTTCTAACCTGCGTTACGTTGGATCACCAAACCGATCCACAAGGTTGTCAAAACTTGGTAGCAATATTGCATTATCTTATTAGTGTGCAATTAGAAATGTTACCTATAGATTAACCGCGAGGTGATGTAAGGCCATGGCACAAACGCAAGGCACATATGATTCCCAGCTTCCCATCGCTTCTCCATCCGAGCAGGATGGCGCTTTTGTTAAAATGAATACAGAAGTACAAGGCCAAAGTGATGCTGCGGTGACGTCGCCCACCAAAGGGGCGGCTCATGCGCCCGCGTCAGAGGCAACTGTGGCGCCCTCTGAAGTAGACGCGACTAGCGTTGAGCAAATTACAAACATTGTGAATAGAGTCGAGCAAGCGAGTGAATCATTACTCGATGAGTTTGCTAGTGAAGAAGCGGATGATGAGCTTCAGGCAAAGCTGAATAAACTTCGTAATAGCGCAAATGCTCTCAAAGCGTTCGCCAAGCGTGTTGAGAGCCAGTACGGCCGTTACCCTCGCGCAGTGGAGCTGGATATTGCTGCCGTCGGTGCGACCCAACCTATCAATGATGAATCGATCGAGCAGGAGGCCGAAGCGCCTGAGCTAGAAGCAGAGCAGCTCGAAGAGGATAAAGAAACAGACTTCCCTGGATTAGATGGCACGAGTAAAGGCGTATTTGATTCCATCTTTACTCTCTATACACAAATGCTGAAAAAGCCGTTGGTGTTTGCTAAACACTATGAAAGCTTTGCTTTAGAAATGTTGAAGGTGGTCCGAAATAAGTCCGACCTAATTCCGCAGCGCGGTGATCATCGATTTAGAGATGCCGTGTGGCATGACAACCCCTTTTACCGAACGGTGATGCAAACATATATCGCCTGCCACAAAGAATGCAAAGCATTAGTCGATGACTTGGACTTTGAAGAGCAAGATCGTTTGCGTTCGCAATTTTTAGTGGAACAGTTTGCTGCCGCGCTTTCGCCCTCTAACTCTCCATTGAATCCCTCAGCGGTCAAACGGGCTTTTCAAACTGGTGGGCAGAGCTTGCTAACTGGCTTAAAAAACTTTATTGATGATGTCGAAAACAATAATGCGATGCCGCGACAAATTTCACCCGATAGTTTTACAGTTGGTGGCGATTTGGGGATCACGCCTGGCGTTGTTGTTTTTAGAACGGAAAAGTTGGAGTTGATCCAATATAACCCGACACAAGCGACCGTTTACAAAAAGCCAATTTTTATTGTGCCGCCGCAAATCAACAAGTTCTATGTGTTTGACTTGTCACCCAAAAATAGCATCGTGAATTATCTTTTGGATCAGGGGTTTCAGGTATTCATTGTTAGTTGGAAGAACCCTAATAAATCACATGCACATTGGGGGCTTGATCAATACATCGATGATATTGAGAAAGCAATGGATGCAACGTTGGAAATTACTAATAGCCCCGACTTGAGTTTGGTAAGTGCTTGTGCAGGCGGTATTACATCGATGTCTTTGTTGGCCCATCTGGGCAAAAAAGGCAAAAAGATTGTTAAAAACCACAGCTTGTTAGTGACGGCACTACAGATCGGTCACCATCCCACGCTAAGCTTGTTCTTAACTGAGGAAGGCATTGCGCGTGCGTTAAAGTCTTCACGCAAGCGCGGTGTTATGGAAGGTAAGGAGTTGGCTCATGTCTTCGCCTGGTTGCGTCCGACGGATCTTGTCTGGAATTATTGGGTCAACAATTATTTGCTAGGTAAAGAGCCGCCATCGTTGGATGTGTTGTTTTGGGATAATGACCCAACGCGGTTACCTGCGGCCCTACATCGCGATTTTGTAGATATTTTTGTGAACAATCGGTTTTCTGAAGATATTCCGCTGATGATCAAAGGTGAAGAAGTTAATCTTCGTGATATTGATGCGGATACCTACTTCCTCGCTGGCGAAGAAGATTATCTCATGCCGTGGAAAAACTGTTACAAGAACCTACAGTTGTTGGATTCGAAATGTGAGTTTGTCTTGAGTGACAGCGGGCATATCCAAAGTGTCTTGCGTCCACCGGGTATAGGTCGCACGACTTACTACACTGGCGATACATCGATGGATAATGCCGAAGATTGGAAAGAAGCCGCTGTTGAGAATAAAGGCAGTTGGTGGGAACACTGGAAAGGTTGGTTGTCTGAGCGATCAGGTGAAGAAAAGCCCGCGCCAACTCGCCTTGGTAGTGAAATGCATCCACCGATCTGTGCTTCTCCTGGCGAGTATGTTTTTGAAAAGTAAAGGCTTACGTTTTAGTACCGTGTATTCAATTTCATGACCAGCTATTAGTTCACCTTGTTTTGGGGACCTCAGATTAATAGCGACTCTCTCCGGTAGTGCCGCCCTGGTGCTACCGGTTTTTTTTGTCTACTTATTTGCGCAAGCTTGAATAGCTGCCGCGACATTTTCTGCAACGTGAGCTGGGTTAATCGTGCCGATAATGGCAGCGCTAACACCAGGGTGTTTAAACACAAAATCCATGCTGGCTTGAAGTGGGTTGTCTTGTGTTTCGCCTGAGGTAAGGTTTGCCGTGGCTTGGTGTGTTATATGGCCGCTAGCCAAAACTTTCTTGAGTAACACGCCTTTTCCATGTTCGGCACAATAATCTAGGACTAGTTTTTCGTCTTGTGTGGCGAGATTGTAGGTTGCCATTACGCAGTCACTTTGTTTTGCCGCTGCGATACCACCACCAACAGTTTTGGTTGACATGCCAAAAGATCGAATCAGTCCTTCAGATTTCAGTTGCGCTAGTGCATCGAGACCGCCTTGCTCAATTGCTTCTAAATCGTTGCCGTCGGAATGAAGAAGTACTATATCGAGGTAATCAGTTTTTAAACGGCGTAGGCTTCGTTCCACACTGTGTTTGATGTGCTTAGGCGAAAAATTGTAGCTGGATTCACCTTGTTCAAATTCTTCGCCGGCTTTGCTACAAATGATCCACTCGTGACGTTGACCAAGCAAAAATTCGCCTAGCCGTTCTTCGCTAGTCCCATACGCTGGCGCAGTATCAATTAAATTAATGCCTAGTTGTCTGGCGTGAGCGAGTAAATCTAACGCTTCGGCGTCAGTGGGTAATGAAAAAGAGGTTGGGTATTTAACGCCTTGATTACGTCCAAGTTTTACGGTGCCCAATCCAACGCGGCTAATGTGTATATCTGTACTACCAAGGGGGACTTGGGGCAATAGTGAGGGTGAAGGACTCATGCGTGAATATTCTCTGGGTTTTCCCATGGTGGTACGCCGCAGGTGGGTGTTTCGAGTGCGTGTAGTGGGTCGAGTGCACTTAATGCCGTCTGTTGAATGCTCTTCTTGCCAAGCAGACGCACAGCTTCGTTAGCTAGGTTGGGTGCTAGTGTTAATTTTGTTGGCCAACCTACCATGACATTTGCGACCGTATCAGCCGGGGCGACGAAAGCTTTGTCGGGCCGCATGAAATTCCGTTGCTTGGCTTCCGCTCGATCGATTTTCGACGTGCTCCACTCGGCAACATTAAAGTCGAGCCAGGGGAATAAATCGTTAAGTTCTTTTTTTGCCGCAGCAATAAGTTGAGCAGGTGTTTGCTTTACGCCTTGTTCGGCCAGGCTGCCGCCCAGTGACCACACTATGCGTCCGTCACTGCTCGCGTGAGATGAGATCGTTAATCTGGGAGTGCTATCGGCGCCTAAGCAATGCCCGTAAAATGCATAGGGGTTGCTATGTTTAACCCAAACCTGCTGGAGTGGGCGCAGTTGCATTTTGGGTTTTTTAATCCCAAGCGCGTTTAGAATCTCACCATTCCCCTTGCCAGCGCACAAAATAAATTGCTGTGCACATACGATGTACTGATGATCAGCGTGTTCAAAATGCAATTCCGCTAAACCGTTTTCGTTTTTAACCCAGCGATAATCAGTGGGCAGTAAAAAAAGCCTGTCACTCATTGGAGCGCTAAGCGCGCCAATCACACTGGCGGTATCCATCACGATATCTTGCAACTTGTACAGCTGACCATTGAACTGTTTGTCCTGGAAAAGTGTGGGATAGTGAGCAGGTTCTACCTTATCAACACGTCCACGAACAGACTTGCTCGCAAAGAACGTCGTCATCTTGGATGAGACGCTGTCGCTTGACCAAAAATAAAAGTGCTCGCTTAGCGTTTTCGCATCGCTCAGGTCGATATCGCCTTTGCCGTTTAGACAGTCTTGCCAATATTGCGGCATGTCGGCCACAGATTCTGACGCCCCTGTGAGTGACCCTGCGAGGGTGTACTTAATCCCACCGTGGATCATGCCTTGTGATGCAAGTGTTTGATCGCTACCCAGTGCTTTGGCCTCGAATAAGGCGCAGCCGTAACCTAGCTCGGCAAGTCTGCGTGTCAGCCATAGGCCCGCGATACCGCCACCGACAACGGCAACGTCGAGTTCAATTTTTACTGGCTGTGTTTGCGGCACTGCGCTTTATCCTGTTGTTGTCGGTTTGTGTTATTGCGGTAGTTGGCGTTTCTCAGCAGGTGAGATGGACATTACTAATGTTGTTCCGCACAATGCGGTGCTCTCAATTGGCCATAGACTTGTCAGTCTTTGGCGGTGTGCCGATTCAGGTGCGCCATTATAACCACTTGCACAGTCGAATGCAGACTTGCTGAAAGTTTAGACTACTAGTTCCGAAGCGATGAATCGTCAGCTCTATACCGCATTGTTCTACGCCTGCCTACCATTGATCGCCCTGCGCCTTCTGTGGCGAGCGCTGCGCGCGCCAGCCTATCTCAAACGTTGGGGTGAGCGTTTTGGCTATGCAGAAATACCGCCACTAAAACGCCCCCCCATTTGGCTACACAGTGTGTCTGTCGGTGAATCGTTGGCGGCGGTTCCTTTAGTAAAGAGCCTATTATCAGACGGTGAAGTCGTGGTTATGACCACCATGACGCCAACCGGTTCTGTTCAGGTGCAAAACAATTTTGCTGAGGCCATCGCGGCTAAACAACTAATTCACGTGTATGCGCCATACGATTTACCCGCTAGCGTACAACGGTTCTTATCGAGTGTAGGTCCTAAATGTTTAATCATTATGGAGACTGAGCTTTGGCCCAATACCATCGCAGCGTGTGCGGAGCGTAATATTCCCGTAGTGCTCGCGAATGGACGATTATCGGAAAAGTCGGCACGTGGTTATCAGAAAATTGGTGGCGTGATCGGTGGTACATTCAAACAGCTCACCAAGGCGGCGGTACAACACCGTGATGATGGTCGACGGATGATGGAATTGGGTTTGCCGCAAGAAAACTGCGTCATCACCGGTAGCATTAAGTTTGATCTCACGATTAGCGACGATACTCGTCAGAGTGCCGCAGCACTACGCAACGAGATTTTACAGCAGCCGCGGCATATTTGGCTGGCTGCCAGTACTCATCTGGGTGAGGACGAAAAAGTTCTTGCCGCATTTAAGCTCGCGAAACAATTAAACCCGAAATTGTTTTTAATTCTCGTGCCGCGACACCCAGAACGATTTAATAACGTAGCCAATCAATGTGAGGCGGGTGGTTGGAAAGTTCAGCGACGTAGCCACGGTGAGGCCATTGGTGCAGATTGTGAGATTCTATTGGGTGACACCATGGGCGAATTATTAATGCTTTACGGTGTTGCTGATTGCACCTTTGTCGGTGGCAGCCTGGTGCCAGTGGGTGGTCATAATCTTATTGAGCCTGCAGCTTGGGGTAGTGCAATAATGAGCGGCCCGCACTTATTTAATTTTGCTGAAGTAAGTCGTTTGTTAAAAGACTCCGATGCGATGGCGATTACCGATGATGTAGAACAGCTGTCGGCAACTGTCGCGAATCTAACGAGTAATGATGAGTTGCGAAGTGAAATGGGTAAAAGAGCAAAGCAAATTGCTGATGCTAATCGCGGCGCGTTGGATAAACTGTTAGCGGTCATTAAACCTTACCGCTAACAGTGTTCTAGCTGAAGTTAGTTTTCGTAGCTGGCGCGAGTCGTTTGGTTTTCTGCGTCCAACCAACGGTTTAACTCTAAAATATCCTCAGGGCTCAAGGTGCCCGCCGCTTGTTTTAAACGAAGCGTGTTAATGATGTAAGAGTAAAGTGCGTCGTAGTATGAGCGCTGCGATTGGTATAACGCTCGTTGTGATAATAATAAATCCACCAGCGTACGTGTGCCGACTTCATAACCTGCTTGTGTGGCTTCTAATGCGCTTTGGCTCGACACGATAGCTTGTTGTCGAGCGCGTACTGTCGCTACAGACGTTTCTACCAATAAGTGAGAGCTTCGTGCCGATTGAATCGTGTTACGTTTGGCGTTGTTGAAGAGTTCTAAGTTCTGTAAATATTGGTAGTGAGCTTGACGCCGACTCGCTGAGGTGCGTCCACCGGTAAAAAGGGGAACATCCAAGCTAATTACAACGCTTGTAGATTCGTTATCGCTATCTGTGTAGCGACTGGCTGGGCTTGTTAGGCTAACAGCCCCGTTGTTTGTGAAGTCACTTTCGCTACTACTGTTGTTGTAAGTGATTCGTCCCGTAACGGTTGGGTAGTGTTCGCTTTTTGCACTCTTTGCGCTGAACTTGGCTGAATCTGCTGCGAGTTTGGCAGACTGCAATTGGTAGTTGTTTTCAAGCGCAAAGTTAACCCACTCTTCGCGGTTGGCAGGCTCGGGGTTGTTTACAGGGAAGTTGTCGCCTATGGGCGCAACTGCATTGGCTGGCTGACCAGTTAAAACTTCTAATGCTTCGAAGGCAATACCTAGATTGCCGCGTGACTGGAGTGTGTTTGCGGTAGCGCGATCGTATTCTGCTTGCGTTTCGTGTACATCGGTAATTGCGGTTAAACCAACCTCGTAACGTTGTTTAGTTTGTTCGAGCTGTGAACCAATCGCTCGTTCTTCCGCGATGGATGTTTCTAATGTATCGATAGATCGTAAAACGTCGAAGTAAGCCGCGGCAACTCGAAGGATAAAGTCCTGCTGTGCTGAGGCAAATTGTGTTTCGGCTAACTCGTTGCTAATTTTTCCGCGCTGAAATCCATACCAAATACTCATATCGAAAAGCGGCTGCACCAAAGATGCTCCCCATCCTGTAGAGTCGGTATCAGTTTCTCCCGCTATAGGTGAAGGTGCAGACCCCTTGGGTGTCTCTCGATATCCATCGGATTCATCGCTCGATTTTGATAGTGAAGCGTTTGCTGAGATGGTTGGCATTAACCCCGAACGAGCGATTTTGTAACTTTCTTTGCCGGCTAAATACGCATTGCGATCGGCTTTTAATTGCGCATCGTTTTCAAGCGCTAACTCATAGATTTCTTCAAGCGTTTCGGTATGGCTGGTCATCGGTAGACTGAGCAGGCAGGCGATACCAAGTGCGGGGTAAAAAGCTTTCATAGAACCGTTTTCCTGTGGATCTTGCGGTGGGTGTTTCTGCTGACTAAATAGCGTTCACGAGTTTAGCGTATTTGACAATAAAGGGTCGAGGTAAGTCTGTAGGGGTGCCGTAAATATCTGTTAATTTTAATACCTGGGTCAATTAACTGAATTTGCGTTGTGCATCGGCTACCTCGAGATATTCACGAATAGCGGACTTCGCTTTCTGACTGAGTATTCGCTCGGAGCTGGGTTCATTGTTGAGTGATCCGATGACTTCGTTGCGGGTGGCAAGGCTATCACCTTCACTACGCCTGACTGGGTCGCCGCGTAAATCTTGCTGCTGGCTGGCCAATGCATCGGCGGACAAAGTGACTCGATCAAAGCGCGTGCCGTTGAGCTCTTGTAGTGATAGAGGCTCGATAATCAACGGCGGGCGCTCATGACGACGCTCTATGCGTTCATAGTCAGGCCGAATTACCGTGTCTATCTGGGGATGGTAATGAAACGTCATACCGCTTAGATCACCTTCCTTGTGTATTGCCAAATGTTAAGGGTTGTCGCCCCAATCAAGACACACTATCGAGCGCAATATTCATTATAGACCGTAGATTCACCAATTTGTTGGTGAGAAGCTGTAATGCGCCTTCGTCGCTTTACAGTGCGAGGACGGTTGCTTAGACTGCCAATTCGTCGCGGTTGCGATGGTATCTTGTCGGGGTGCCGGTGATGAAAAGGTGATTAAAACCTAACCGAGCTGAGATAGACCCGTGAACCTGATCCGGTTAGTACTGGCGTAGGAAACGAGATGATCAAAGGGTAGTGACTGTGGTTGCTCCCCGGCCTCTTATATCCTTCTGAACTCGATACTGACCCTCATTTGCAAATAACCACAACGGAGACCTGTGTGGGACAAGTTGGCTCGTCTGCGAAAACGCCCGTTGTTATGTCTATCGCTGGTAGTGACTCCAGTGCGGGTGCTGGCATACAAGCTGATCTAAAAGCCTGCTCTGCGCTGGGGGTTTACGCAGCAACGGTTATCACCGCTGTAACCGCGCAAAACACGCTAGGGGTTACTGCCATTTCGCCTGTCCCTATCGATACAGTAGCGGCACAAATAGAGGCAGTATTCGCAGACCTAAACGTCTCCGCGATTAAGCTAGGTATGTTGCACAGTGTTGGCAATGTGGTGTGTGTCGCGCGGCATTTAACTGCACATGAGAATATTCCTGTGGTCTGCGATCCAGTCATGATGTCGACCAGCGGCTCTGCGCTACTTAGCGAAGAAGCGGTGGCTGCATTACGCGAAGAGTTATTGCCGCGAGTGAGTATCGTGACGCCTAATCTAGTGGAGGCCGCGCTATTGCTCGACGCAGAGCCTGCTACTGATGAGGTGGCAATGATTGAACAGGCTGAAGCGCTGTTGGCGCTATCGCCAAATGCCGTATTACTGAAAGGAGGGCACCTCACTGGTGTCAGCGCCACCGATGTGTTGGTGTGGCGCGATGGAGACAATCAGCGATGTGAAGTTTTTCGCACCGAAAAAATTGAGAGTAACAATACCCATGGTACCGGGTGCACTTTATCGTCGGCTATTGCAGCGCTGTTGGTGAAAGGTTATGCCATGAATGATGCGGTCAGTACTGCAAAAGAATATGTAACACACGCCATTGCTCACGCCGATCAATTACATATCGGTGACGGTCATGGTCCGTTGCAGCACTTTTATCAATAACCTTTGTTGGACCGGTAGCGGAAACAAAGGCACACACTGTAAAAAGGGTAAACACTATGTCGGAGTCCACCAACCTTGATAAGGCGGATCTAACTATCAATGAAGCGAATAATGGTGATGTGCAATTAGCGCAAGGCACAACGGTACAGCGTGAAGCGATTGAGCCGTTGCCCAATTCCAGCAAAATTTATGTGCAAGGCGAGCAACATAAAGTACAGGTGCCAATGCGAGAAATTCGTTTGGCAGATACTCCGACAGATTTTGGTGGGGAAAAAAACCCGCCCGTGCGAGTCTATGATACATCGGGTCCCTATACAGATCCGTCTGTAAATATCGATCTCAAAAAAGGTTTACCCGACGTGCGCAGTGCTTGGATTGAGGCCCGCAACGATACGGAATTATTAAACGGAGCAAGTTCTGAATTTACTGCCCAGCGATTGAGTGATGTGAGTTTAAATAAACTACGCTTCGAACACGTGCGTACACCTCGCAAAGCAAAACCTGGCGCAAATGTCACGCAAATGCATTACGCCAAGCAAGGCATTATTACGCCAGAAATGGAATACATTGCGATCCGTGAAAATATGAGCCTGCAGCAGGCAAAAGAGCTTGGTGTGTTACATCAACAGCACGCCGGTGAAAGTTTTGGCGCAAGTATTCCCGATGAGATAACGCCAGAATTTGTTCGCTCCGAAGTTGCTCGTGGTCGCGCTATTATTCCTGCCAATATTAATCACCCAGAATTAGAGCCTATGATTATTGGTCGAAATTTCTTGGTGAAAATTAATGGCAATATTGGTAATTCGGCGGTGAGCTCTTCCATTGAAGAAGAGGTCGAAAAACTTACCTGGGGTACCCGATGGGGTGCCGATACCATTATGGATCTGTCGACGGGTAAAAATATTCATGAAACGCGCGAATGGATCATGCGAAATTCTCATGTGCCGATCGGTACGGTTCCCATTTATCAGGCGTTAGAAAAAGTGAATGGCGTAGCGGAAGATCTCACGTGGGAAATCTTCCGTGATACATTGATTGAGCAAGCAGAGCAGGGTGTCGACTACTTTACGATCCACGCCGGTGTGCTGTTGCGTTACGTCCCTATGACGGCAAAACGTGTGACAGGTATTGTATCGCGTGGCGGGTCTATTATGGCCAAATGGTGTTTAGCTCATCACCAAGAAAATTTCCTCTACACGCATTTCGAAGACATCTGCGAGATTATGAAAGCGTATGATGTCAGCTTTAGTTTGGGAGATGGTTTGCGTCCGGGTTCTGTTGCCGACGCGAATGACGAAGCCCAGTTTGGCGAGTTGGAAACCTTGGGTGAGCTAACAAAAATAGCATGGGAACACGATGTCCAGACGATGATCGAAGGCCCGGGTCATGTGCCTATGCAGATGATCAAAGAGAACATGGACAAGCAATTGCGTGAGTGTGGTGAAGCACCATTTTATACGCTGGGCCCTTTAACCACTGATATCGCGCCTGGCTATGATCACATCACCTCGGGTATTGGTGCCGCAATGATTGGTTGGTATGGCTGTGCCATGTTGTGTTACGTCACACCTAAAGAGCACTTAGGTTTACCCAATAAAGATGATGTAAAAGAAGGCATTATTACCTATAAAATTGCTGCACACGCTGCGGATTTGGCGAAGGGGCATCCGGGAGCACAGGTGCGAGACAATGCTTTGTCTAAAGCGCGCTTTGAGTTCCGCTGGGAAGATCAGTTCAACCTCGGGTTAGACCCCGTCACCGCTCGCGCCTATCATGATGAAACCTTGCCGAAAGATTCTGCAAAGGTTGCCCACTTTTGCTCGATGTGCGGGCCAAAGTTTTGTTCGATGAAGATTACTCAAGAAGTGCGCGACTACGCTGCTAATCTTGGTGTTGCCGTGAATGACAATGTTGATACGATCAAAATGATTGATGTGGAAGCTGAAATGGCCGATAAAGCGCGAGAATTCCGTGAATCGGGCAGCGAAATTTATCATAAGGTGTAGTTATGACAACTGAGCCATCCGAGTTTCACTCTGATGACGTGGAGATCGTCTCCAGGGATGTAGTCTTTAAAGGGTTTTTCCAGCTGGACCGGATTGCCTTGCGCCATAAGCTGTTTGACGGTGGCTGGGGGCGAGAGGTGGTTAGGGAGCTTTTCATCCGTGGCGAGGCCATCGGCGTTCTATTGTATGACCCTGTTCACGATTTGATTGGTCTTGTAGAGCAGTTTCGAGTTGGGGCCTTGAATGAGCCGCAAGGCCCGTGGTGTCTCGAGGTTGTCGCTGGTATGATCGAACCCGGTGAAACCGCTGAAGAAGTGGTAGAGCGAGAATTGCAGGAAGAAGCTAATATCAAAGCTGAACACTTGGAGTATATCTGCGATTACCTCACTAGCCCTGGCGGTACGAATGAAAAGCTCCATCTGTTTTGCGGTTATTGTGATTTGAGTCAGGCAGGTGGTGTGCACGGTTTGGCCGAAGAAGACGAAGACATCCGAGTGTGTGTTCTACCTTCGCAGGATGTCTTTGATACCCTATATGATGGACGATGCGGTAATGCGGCATCGCTTATCACGCTGCAGTGGTTGCAGCTTAATCGAGAACGTATTCGCCGCGAGCGGCAAGGTTGAAGTCATTCATGCGTAGTGCAGCAGAAAGCGCAGCAAAAGCCATCTACACGCAGCGAGACACATCGGCTCAGGCGGGTATGTCTCGTCGTGTAAAAAAATCGCGCTACAAAGTGGATTTGGCCGATCATCACGCTACCTGTGAATTTAACTATGCCAGCCTTAAACGCTTGCTGGCGGCGTTAGATGCAAAAGACTCATGCCAGTTTGAAGTGGGTCAATCCACACTTCTATCAGTCGATATCACCGACCGTGCTCCGTATACAACGACCGTCACCCTTGGTCACCAGTTATTGCACGAAGCATCTAGTGATGTCGCCAAGTTGACGAATGCCTCCGTAGAAATGACTGTGCGCATGTATCACGATGCTGAAATGGCTGAGGTGGTTGCGTGGAATCGTCACTACCAGTGGCAAGCGCGGTATGAAACACCTAACGAAAAAATGTATCACCCAGACGAAAAGCAACAACAAAATAAATTTTTACGAGACTGGCTGACTTTGTGCCAGTCTCAAGGTCGTGTCACTGTTGATTTAAAAACCCTTGGCCTTAAATAGATGGGACTTAAATAGCTCGGTGTTCGGCTGTTTAGCGCCCAATGACATTTTGTGTGCAGCCGCAATTGAGCTAAAACGACGACAGTAAACTATGGACTATACCCTCACTGCATCTGTAGAAAATTCGCAACTGCCTATCCGTCTTCTACAAATTACCGATTGCCATATCGGCCCTGATGACACGGAAGAGTTGCTTGGCTTAAATACTAACGAAAGTCTGCACGATGTGTTGGCGCATGTTATCGCGCAGCAAACACAGCCGTACGATATGTTATTGGCCACAGGCGATATTGCGAACAATGGGGGTGCGCGAACTTACCGGCGTTTTTTAACATTGCTTGAAGATAGCTCGTTGCAATTTAATCATTTTGCTTGGCTACCGGGGAATCACGACTCCCCGGTTGATATGCTAGAGGCTCAGGATCGAGAGAGTCTGGTAAAACGTGTTGATATTGGCAATTGGACTCTCGTGTTATTAAATTCGCAAGTGCCAGGTCACACACACGGAAATTTAAATGGTAGTGAACTTAACTTACTTGACGAAATACTGTCGCACACTGCGGATAGGCATGTTTTAGTTTTTCTTCACCATCAACCGTTAGTGGTTGGTTGTGCGTGGCTAGATACCCAGAAGGTTCGTGCAGATTTTGCATTCTTTAAAGTACTTGATCAGTACACACATGTCCGGGGTGTTGTATGGGGACATGTTCATCAGGAATTTTCGGCAGATAGGCAAGGTGTGCCGTTTATGTCGACACCGTCTACTTGCATTCAATTTAAAACGCAAAGTGATGAGTTTGCGATTGAAAATTTAATGCCCGGTTATCGGTGGTTTGAGTTGCTCCCTGATGGCGAATTCAATACCTCTGTAGTTCGAATACCTCAAAAATCCTATCCCATCGAGTTTAATTCCGAAGGCTATTAATAGTCGCGGTTACCTACCTATGAGCTTGCTGTTGTATATTCATGGTTTTTTGAGTTCGCCTCTGTCTGCGAAAGCTGTGCAATGTGAGGCATGGCTAAAACAACATCGGCCTGATATTCAGTATTGTTGTCCGGCATTAACGGCTTACCCTAAACAGGCGATGGAGCAACTAGAGTCGATCGTCGAATCTCACCAACCCGAATCAATATATTTGCTGGGGAGTTCTATGGGTGGTTTTTATGCCACTGTACTGGCGGAAAAACATGGTTTCCCAGCTGTCCTGATTAATCCAGCAGTAAATCCTCATCAGCTTATTAGTAAATATTTGCATACAGACTTAAAAAATTATCACAATGAAGAACGCTACCGTCTTGATGAATCGGATACGGCGGCATTGGAAGCACTTAACCCGCAAGTTATTAATTGTAAAAGCCGATTATGGCTAATGGCTCAAACAGGTGACGAGACCTTAAATTATCGCGATGCCGTAGAAAAATACTGCGGATGCGCGCAGCTAATAGAAGAAGGTGGGGATCACAGCTTTCAAAATTTCCAGCAACATTTACCCGAAATTATTGAATTCTTAGAAAAACATTAATAAATACTAACATTTTTTTAAATACTAGGTTTAACACAAAATAGTTATGGCAAATTATTCCGCAGAAGATATTGAAGTTTTAACAGGGCTTGATCCCGTTCGAAAACGCCCAGGCATGTATACCGATACCAATCGCCCCAATCATTTGGCGCAAGAGGTTATCGATAATAGTGTCGATGAAGCGTTGGCTGGACACTGTAAAAAAATTGATATCATTTTACACAAAGATCAATCTATCACTGTGACCGATGACGGTCGTGGTATGCCGGTGGATATTCATCCAGAACAAGGTAAGCCCGGTGTCGAGGTAATCTTAAGTACGTTGCACGCAGGCGGTAAATTTTCCAACGATAACTACCAGTTCTCAGGCGGTTTGCATGGGGTTGGTGTGTCGGTTGTCAACGCGTTATCGAAAGTTTTGGAAGTCACCATTAAGCGCGATGGTAGTGTGCATCGTATTGGCTTCAAAGATGGAGAGAAAGCGTCAGACCTTGAAATCATCGATACCTGTGGAAAGCGCAATACGGGCACAAGCATTCGTTTTTTACCTGACCCGAAATATTTCGACTCGGCAAAGTTTTCTGTATCTCGCTTGCGTCATGTGCTTCGTGCAAAAGCGGTACTATGCCCGGGTCTTGAAGTTACTTTTTTAGACGAGCAAAGTGGCAACAAAGATGAGTGGTACTACGAAGATGGTTTAAAAGATTACTTGCTGCAAGCGACACAAGGTTGGGAATCATTGCCAACAGAGCCTTTTGTTGGTGCCTTTTCAGGAACGACCGAGGCCGCTGACTGGGCGGTGCAGTGGCTACCCGAAGGTGGCGAGCTTACACAAGAGAGTTACGTTAACCTAATTCCCACTGCGCAAGGCGGTACCCACGTCAATGGGTTGCGTACGGGGTTAATGGATGCGATGCGTGAATATTGTGAGTTCCGTAACCTAATTCCTCGCGGGATTAAATTAGCACCGGACGATTTATGGAATAACTGTTGTTACATTCTTTCTTCAAAAATGGCTGACCCTCAATTTTCTGGCCAAACGAAGGAACGTTTATCGTCACGTGAAGCCGCCGCATTTGTTGCCGGTGTTGCCAAAGACGCATTTAGCTTGTGGCTAAACCAACACACAGAAGAAGGCGATAAACTGGCAGACTTCTGTATTAGTAACGCGCAAAAACGTGTTCGTTCAAGTAAAAAGATTGCCCGTAAAAAAGTCACAGCGGGACCCGCCTTGCCTGGCAAGTTGGCAGATTGTTCATCGGATGATCCTTCGCGTGGCGAATTATTTTTGGTGGAAGGGGATTCAGCAGGTGGTTCTGCCAAGCAAGCGCGTGATCGCGTATTTCAAGCCATCATGCCGTTGCGCGGAAAAATATTAAATACCTGGGAAGTTGAAAGCCAAGAAGTGCTAGCCTCTCAAGAAGTACATGATATTTCAGTCGCGCTCGGTGTTGATCCTGGATCAGATAATCTCGATAACCTTCGTTATCACAAAATTTGTATCCTTGCCGATGCGGATTCCGATGGTTTGCATATCGCCACACTGCTATGCGCGCTATTCGTTCGCCACTTTAAGCCTATGGTTGCTGCGGGCCACGTCTACGTTGCCATGCCACCGCTGTATCGCATTGATGTCGGCAAAGATGTTTACTACGCACTCGATGACGCTGAAAAGCAAGGTGTGCTCAACCGTATCGAAGCCGAGAAGAAAAAAGGCAAGGTAAACGTACAACGCTTCAAAGGTTTGGGTGAAATGAACCCGCTGCAACTGCGCGAAACCACCATGGCCCCGGACACCCGCCGCCTTGTTAAGCTCACCATCGACTCCGGCGATGATACCGCGCAAATGCTGGATATGTTGTTAGCCAAAAAACGTTCAAGCGACCGCAAAGCATGGCTAGAAACAAAAGGTGATATGGCTGAGGTATAGCCTAAACGATTATTCCGAGAACACTGGGGTTAGCGATTGATAAAGATTAATTTAATAAGCACTACGTTTTTCGATGAACATTTCTCGTATCGCCGATAGGCTGGGTTATTTGCTTACGGCGGTTGGTCTGCTTGCTGTTGTACATGTGGCCAACGTCTTATTGCAGTACGAGCTTGTTCAATATGGAGTGTTGCCTCGAAACGTTTCTAAAATTTGGCAGATTTTAACCGCACCCTTTATTCATGGTAGTAACTACCACTTAGTGAATAACGTTATTGGGCTGGTAATATTTGGTGCGATTGCAGTACTAAAGTCGAAGCGTTATTTCTTTATCGCGAGCGCCTTAATAATCATCGTCAGTGGTTTGTTGGTTTGGATATTTGGGCGAGCTTCATTGCACGTTGGCGCTAGCGGTTGGATCTTTGGCCTCTGGAGTTTAAGTATTGCTACCGCATTCTTTGATAAACGATTCTGGAATATTGCAATTGCATTGATTGTCGTATTTTTCTACGGCGGAATGATATATGGTGTCCTACCAGGCGACCCACGCATATCATTCGAGTTTCACCTGGCAGGCGCGCTCTCTGGGTTTCTGGTTGCGATGTGGTTGCACAGCAAGAAAGGGCGGCGTAGCCGTTAACCAAGCCATATAACTTTAATAACAACAATAACAAACTCCATAAAGAGGAATCATCATGGTTGATTGGTTGAACGCGAATGCGGAGTACTGGCATTGGTGGGTGTTTGGTATATTTCTGTCGGTATTGGAAATATTTGTTCCCAGTTTTTTCATGATTTGGCTGGGTGCTAGCGCAGTGGTTGTGGGTATGGTCATGCTTGTTGCGCCTATTTCTTTTGCCGTGCAACTGGGTATATGGGCGGCATTGTCTGTTGCCTGTCTGGTTGGGTGGTTTAAGTTTGTTGCACCTAAAATGAAAGATCGAACTCGCTCCGGTATGGCGATGGAAGCCATCAACGGCAAGGTGGGGACTGTACTTGAGTATCAGGTGTCTTCAGGGCGAGGAACATTGAGGTTTTCAGCACCAATTTTAGGCGAAGATGAATGGCGGTTTATTTGTGAAGCCGAATTGGTGCCTGGTGATAAAGTGTCTGTTTTTGACACCAGTGGTAATGATTTATTAGTCAAAAAAGTGAGCTAAGGAGGGAGCATGGAGTCATTAATTCCAGTCATCGCAATCGTTATTTTGGTTATTGTCACTATTGCGCTAGGTGTGCGCACTGTACCGCAAGGCCGTAAAGATGTTGTTCAACGATTGGGGAAATACCATAAAACGTTAACGCCCGGCCTCAACTTGATTATTCCCTATGTTGATACGGTTGCTTACAAAGTCACAACCAAAGACATCGTGCTTGATATCCCTTCACAAGATGTTATTACTCAAGATAATGCGGTCATTATTGCGAATGCAGTCGCTTACATTAATATCGTAAGCCCCGAAAAGGCGGTGTATGGTGTTGAGAATTACATTATCGCTATTCAGAATTTAATCCAGACATCGCTGCGCTCCATTGTGGGCGAAATGTCGTTAGATGATGCGCTTTCTTCTCGAGATCAGATCAAGGCAAAGCTTAAGATGTCTATTTCTGATGATATTTCCGATTGGGGAATTATCTTGAAGACCGTTGAGATTCAAGACATTAATCCATCGCCAACCATGCAAAAGGCGATGGAAGAACAAGCAGCGGCCGAGCGTCAGCGACGTGCTGCAGTGACCAAAGCAGAAGGTGAAAAACAGGCCGCAGTACTAGAAGCCGAAGGTCGCCTTGAAGCCTCTAAGCGTGATGCAGAAGCGACCATTGTATTGGCTGATGCCTCCGCAAGAGCGATTAAATTGGTTACGGAGTCCATAGAGCGTGGCGACGAGCTGCCGGTAATGTACTTACTGGGCGAAAAATACATGGAAACTCTCAATGAGCTGTCGGCCTCCAACAATTCCAAGATGGTCGTTTATCCCGCCGATATCGCGACTGCGGTGAAAGGGTTATTTACTCGCTAATAAGCCTAAGCAATCCAGCCTGCTGAACCCTCGCTAACTTCCGCTTGGCGAGGGTTTTTAAATATCTAAAAGAATTACTTCGAGTCTAAATATAGAGCCTTTGGTTCTATAACTTTACGTGATGAAAACGTAAGAATCTTGTAGAATTCGCGGCTTTTTTAATCATACCTCTATTGTTATAGACTTTTTATCGCAGGGAATTCCTATGAGCACTTCCGGCCAATCTCTTAAAAATGCCGTGTTAGCGGTAAACGACGATCTGCCGATCCGTACTGACCAACCCGTTCATAGTGGAAAGGTCCGCTCCGTCTATTGGTTGACCGAAGCCGATAGTCGTCGCTTGATTGCCGAGAAAGGGTACGATGTGGCGGCCGATGCACCATTGGCGATCATGGTGATCAGCGATCGCATTTCCGCGTTTGATTGCATTTGGCGCGGTGAAGGCGATGTGCGAGGTGTGCCAGGTAAAGGTGCGTCACTTAATGCCATCTCCAACCACTGGTTTAAGCGCTTTCGCGAAGAAGGTTTAGCCGATAGCCATATCCTTGATATTCCCCACCCATTTGTGTGGATTGTTCAAAAAGCTAAGCCCGTAATGATCGAAGCGATTTGTCGCCAATACATCACCGGTTCCATGTGGCGTTCGTATAGCAAAGGTGAGCGGGAATTCTGTGGTATTGCTATTCCCGATGGGCTCGAGAAAGATCAAAAGCTACCAGAATTGTTAATTACCCCCTCTACTAAGGGTATTCTCAAAGGAATCCCCGGTGTACCTGAAGTCGATGATGTAAACATCACCCGAAAAGATATCGAAGATAATTATCAAGCGTTTAATTTCCGTAATCACGATGATATTGGGACTTACGAAAAGTTATTGCGTGAGGGCTTTAACGTCATCAGTGATGACCTTGAAAAACTTAATCAAATCTTCGTCGATACCAAGTTTGAGTTCGGCTTTGTGACGGATAAGGCCGGGAACGAAAAACTTATTTACATGGATGAAGTTGGTACTCCTGACTCATCACGCATTTGGGATGGAGCGAGCTACCAAGACGGTAAAATTGTAGAGAACTCGAAAGAAGGCTTCCGTCAGTTCTTACTTGGTCATTTTGAAGACTCCGACATTCTGCTGAATAAAGACCGGATGGCGGAGCGTTCTGCACTAGCACGTGACAATGAATTGCCGATGGATGCGTTAATGGATGTCTCGAATACCTATCGCGGTATTGCAGAGAAGATTACTGGGGAAAAGATCGAGCTATCAGACAACCCTAAAGCGGAAATTATCGCGATCTTAAAAGAGCAATATGATCTGATTGCTGACTAGTGTTAATTGCGGCCAATAAAAAAGGCGCAGACCTTCCTAGGCTGCGCCTTTTTTTGGCTTATGATAACTTACGCTTTTTGCATGCGCTCTTTATAAGCACGCACTAGCGAGTTAAAGTCTTCCGCGATTGTTTCAATCTTTTTCGTCATTCGACGCTGCGCTAACTCATTGCGTGTGCAACCAATGAATTTCTCAGCAGACTTAATGTAATCCTTAACGTCGTTTTGTGCTTTAACCATTTGAGCGGTTACAGCATCGGCAACGTTGGGTAGTGCAGGTTCTTGTGGCTCTTCACAACCTGCAACAGCGATGTTAGTAAAAAGTAAGCTGGCAAATACCAAAGCGAATAATTTCATAGATGCGTCCTCTTCTAGAAAATGGGTAGCCGACCACTCTGTGGCTGCCCTTGTTCACAAAACTGAGGAGACTATATCGACCGGCAGGTACTCCCTCCAATAATTTATATCCATAGATTTTCAAAAGTTTCTGGTTGGCGCGTACAATAATCTTATTTTTAGTTATCAATTTTAGTTTGGATGTGTGACATACTACACATTCAATAACCATGAGTACTGTCAACCAAGAGGGAGCTAGTCCCTCGATCTAAACGCATTACACTTTTCAACAGTTCTAAAAGTATTTTGAAGAGAAAGTATGCGAAATGCTTGGCAATTTCGTGCAAATAGGCGCGTTAGACGGCGAAATCCGATGTTGTGTTAGCCGCAGGCCGCAATGAGTGGCCTAAAAATTCAGGTAGCCTGGTATCATGGCATCTGAACTTATCTGTCCCTTATGATGTGGTGTAATGGATATTGTAATTAGTGCGTATTTCACAGCGTTCATACTCGGCGCAATTCATGCTATCGAGCTAGACCATTTAGTGGCGGTTAGCGTGTTTGCCGGTTTGAGGCCTAAGTTAAAAGCGGCGGCGAGTTATGGAGCGCGTTGGGGTCTAGGGCATGCAGCGATTGTTGTGCTCGTCGGTAGTATTTTGGCAGCGCTAAATATTCGTTTAGACGCCTACTGGCAATATTGGGGAGAAGCCCTTGTGGGCGCCGCGCTGATCGGTCTTGCTGTCTGGGCTATTGCGGTGAGTGTTAGCAATAGAGGTGTGGTATCGCGGAATGAATCATTGGTCTACGCTTGTCACTCGCAACCAGACGGACTCGATCACGGGCTAACCCAGTCGCAACGGCATCGACATATCCCGACCGCAATGGGCGCATTGCATGGTTTGGCAGGCTCTGCGCCGTTGCTGGCTTTGATTCCAATTACACTGTTGAACGATTTTAAGCAGGCACTTATCTACCTGGTGCTATTTAGTGTCGGTACGACATTGGCGATGGTGATTTATGCGGTGACCGCAGCGTGTGCGGTGCAGGGTTTAGGGGCGCATAAGTTGGGTGAGCGTTGGCTGAGTTTCCTCATTGCCGCGATTACTTTTGGTGTCGGCGTGTTCTGGCTTGTGCAGGCGTGGGCCAACCTTTAGCGATGTCCTTTCTTCGTGTTTCAACCTTGTTGCACCGCTATCTTGGTATAGCGATCGGTATGGTGATGAGCGCCTGGTGTTTATCAGGCTTCGTCATGATGTACGTTCCTTTTCCTAGTGTCTCTTCTCAGCAGCAGGTTAAAACACTTTCCCCGTTATCGACAGCGGAATGTTGTCGAGTTGATTCTTTGCCATCGCAAGCATTGGTTGATGTGAATCGATTTGTAATAGAAATGCACGCCGATCGTCCGATACTGCGAATTAATGCCTCAAATCGAAAAAATCCGATTTTAGATTTGCGTACCGGGCAAGTAATCCCTGCCTTTAGCAAAACGGAATTAATTCAACAGAGCGAGGGTGCCTATGCCTTTTTGTTTGACCCTAACGACGTGGTCAGCACGCAGTGGATCGACCAAGATCAATGGACGGTAACAAACTTTTACGATGTTGATCGTCCTTTGCTGAAAGTCTCTTTCATCGATGATACCGCATTGTATTTTTCTAGTACGCGTGGGCACCTTGCACAACTAACAACTCAAACGCAGAGAACATGGAGTTGGTTTGGCGCGATTCCCCATTGGCTCTATCCTCAGCTGTTACGTCAGCACGATAAGCTTTGGGAAAATGTCGTTATTGCCTTATCTCTGCTGGGCGTATTTCTTACAGTGTTTGGGCTTTATCTTGGTGTTGTAAAGTACAGGCGGCTTCCCAGTGGTCGGCATTCACCCTATCGAGGTGTAGCGTTGTGGCACCATTATGTGGGTTTAGTGTTTGGGTTGTTAGTGTTGACGTGGGTCGGTAGCGGATTATTGTCGATGAATCCTTGGCAACTATTTCAATTAGGTGGTGGTAAGCTCGAGCGAGAAGCTTTAACGGGTGTACCGCTTGCCTCGAGCGATGTAGAACAATTTATTCGTCGATTACCGTCATTGCCAATACCAGAAAACACCAAACGATTAGAAGGTTATGCTCTCTCAGGAAAGCTAGAGATTCTTGCTGTCTCTGATACCGGCGTGCAGCGGTTGAACGCTGAAGATCTCTCGCCTAATCCCCTGACGAGCGACGAATGGCAACGGTTAATTAATAAGGTATCGCTTGAGCGAAAAATCCGTCATGTAGATACCCTGAACGAAGCAGATGGCTATTACTACAACCATCATTCCACGCGCTATTTTCCTGTGCAGAGAGTGGTGTTAGACGATGAGCAATCGACACGACTATACCTGCATGGCGAAAGTGGAGAACTGGTAGGTTACTTTGATCGCGATAACCGTTGGTACCGTTGGCTATTTTCCGGTTTACATCAAATGGATTTTGCGTCTTGGTTACGCGTGCGTCCTGTCTGGGATATTGTTGTATGGTTCTTGTTGATCGGCGTATCGATAGCGACTTTGACGGGGTCCTACCTAGGAATAAAACGCCTGGTTAGAGGTCGTGGAAAAGCTTAAAACAGTTGAGCTTTAGCGGCGTCAACGAGTTCGAGAATTCGAGCAACATACTGATCTTTTGGCCTAAACCCTCCGACTTCTTGCGCCTTAAAATCCTTTTCTAGCTTATCGACGAGCTTCTCAAGCCGTTTGCGATGAATCCCTAAATGTAGTTGCATGGGATCAGAAATAATTCCTGAAAACGAAGCCAGAATAGATAATATCGCCAATATGGCAGCGATACTGACGGCCAGGATTTGCCAGGATGGTGTCGGTGGAAAAAGCGCGTAATAAAGCTTACCGAAAAATGCACCCAACAAAAAATCACTTACAGCTAAGTGATGGGCTATGTAGCTGGCTAAATAAATCCCAATGGCAAAGCCACCGGGGGTGAACTTTTTAAACGCAAATGCACCAACGATCGTGCTGAGTAGGGAATTAGTTATATCGGCCGATGCAGTTCGAGTAATGGTGTATTGATTGAGCGCATCTTTGACCACAGGCTCTAGTTGTTGGTAAAGCAATTGGTGGTCAGTGGATTGGGTGGAGAGTTTATCTAACTCTACAACAATACAAGACTGCAACGATTGCGTAGGGTCGTTGGAGCAAAGTAACTCTGTGTGTATGGCTTGGGCAACGTAATGCTGTACTTGGGTAGTTAAGCCACTTGGCATTTTCAGTAACAGGCGAGCTGGAAACTCTAAGCCAGCTTTTCTAAGCAGAAGGCCAAATAAGATGAGTGCAATATAAATTGGCGCCCAGAAAAGATTAATAGGCGCTTTAATAATATCCCAACCAAATGCCCGACGGTTTGTTTTCCAAGCGCCAGAAAAATTAAAATGCGTGTTACAAAACGCAGGGATGCGAGAGCGGCATTGGCTGAAATAAATAGCAATGCCGCGTTCAAACGCCTGCGTGATTGAATCTGACGTGTGTTTTACCATGCATTAACAATGCGGGTCATGAAGGCAAAGGGCAAGAGAAGCTTTGCTTATTAATAATCAAGCGGTGACTAAAACTCGAATTGAACACCAATGCGCGCCGCATCAATATCGCCAAAATGAGTGTTAGCCGTGACATAGGATAAATCCAAACCAACCAAGTCACTCAAACGAATTTCTAAATCTAACTGAAGGTAATGTTCGTTGTTTTCTATCGTGGTGCCTTGCTCGCTTCCGGCGTTTAAAAACTGCCCTTCCTCAGCGGTAACTCGGTAGCGGATGCGACCTGCTTTGGGTACCAAGCGAACATTGTTGCCGAGCGGTATAGCAACACCTAACGCATAGCGGTACTCGCCGATTTCATGATTATCAAACGTGCTACCTAAGGCCTCAATATTTTCTGCGTAACCATAACCCACTTCAGCGACTACCCAAAAAGGTGTTTGGTATCCTGCTGAAACTTGCGCACCAATAGCGTTACTGGTTCGATCTAAACCTTCGGGAACTAATTCGCGATCAAATGACAGGTGGGTGATCGTGAATTGCGGCGTAACATAGAAAAAGCCATCACTGGCGTTACTAAATGCCGTAGCCGTAATGAGGACAATAAACAAAGAAATTGACGTAATAAGATTTGGTTGGCGTTCCATGCTGAAGAGTCTCGCTATCGATAGGTTACTTTGGCAAGCCAAAGTAACCTAATCGCTGGAGCGAATCAATCCGCCGATACAGCAGGCTCTGCTGGTTGGCCACGTTTAAGGCGTATGATGACAGAAATGGCCTCTAAAATAACAAGCACGCTAACAATGAGTACAATGCTATCAACGACTACCAATAGCCAGTTCTTCGATTCATAAAAACCAATGAGCTGTAAAATTCCAGCAAAGAACGCCATGCAAAGAATAAACACCATGGGAATTAGCGTGTAGTAGGCGGGTCGACCGAGTTTCATTAAGAACACCGATATTACCAGCAAGGTCAAGCTCGCGAGGATCTGATTGGTCGCGCCGAACAAAGGCCAAATGACCATGCCGCCTTCACCCGACGAGCCGCCGGCACCAAACGCAAGCAGTAAACAAGCGGCAACGGCAATTAATGTTGCCGTGAGACCATTTTTAAAAGCGCTAATTTGATAAATCTCTCCCCACTCTTGAATGATGTAACGCTGTAGGCGCACACCAGAATCCATAGTTGTGCCTGCAAATAACACCACCATGACGGCTAACAAGGTTGTCGCGAATTCAACAGGAATGCCCCAGCCTTGATGAACTAAATTGGCGCCGCCCTCAATAAATTTGCCTGCACCACCGGCGGAAAAGCTGGAATAAATTTCTCGCCAGCTGTCAGGTGATGCTGCTAACGCGACACTGGACACGGCAACAATGGTGATTAGCGCAAGTGAGCCTTCACCAACTGCGCCTAGGTAACCTACAAAGCGTCCATCTGGTTCTTTATCAAGTTGTTTAGAGCTAGTACCCGACGAAACAATGCCATGAAAGCCAGACACTGCACCACAGGCAATAGTCACAAATAATAATGGGAAAATACTTGGCGTACCCTCAGCGAGTTGATCGTTGAATGCAGGCGCTGAAATGTCAGGCATAAATAGGAAAACAGAGCCGTACAATAAGACCAGACCAACTAACAGCTGCATGCCATTAATAAAGTCTCGGGGTTGCAATAACATCCATACAGGGAGTAACGATGCAATGGCTGCGTAGATAAATAATATAACGATCCAGCTTGCTTTGGCCGAAAGCCCTAGTAGTTCATCAGGTAATGAAATAGGTAGCACGCTGCCAACATAAATCGAGCAGTAGAGCGCGATAACACCGCCAACGATTAGCGGCAATAATGAGAAGCGGCGCTGTATGAGCTGCCCAATAATTAACGCGACGACAATAGCAGACCACGCAGGAAAGACTGCACCGGGTGTGCCGACAAACGAATTGGCGATTACCACACCAAACACGGCATTCACCATAAGCAGTACTAAAAACACGACCACCATAAAGAGTGAGCGTGCGCGTTTACCCACAACGCTTTCGGAAAGCGCACCCATCGATTTCCCCTGGTGGCGCGCGCTAGCCCACAGGGCTCCCATGTCGTGGACCCCGGCGAAGAAAATGGTTCCGAAAACAACCCATAATACAGCGGGCACCCAGCCCCAATAGACCGCAATGGCGGGGCCAACAATTGGTGCCGCCCCTGCAACGGAGGTAAAGTGATGCCCCCAAAGGACAAATTTATTGGTCGGGACGTAGTCAATGCCGTCTTCAAGTTCGTGAGCTGGCGTGACAAAGTTGGGGTCTTGGCGAAAGATTTTTGTGGCGATGAATTTCGAATAGACGAACCAGCCAAAGCACATGCCGGCGATACCAAATAGAACGATTAAAACGGAGTGCATAGTCACGTCCCCAGTGTCTAGGTAGAGTTAGAAAAAGAATTAGACGATCTGACTGTCTGATGAATATTCGCTCGTTATTGTCGTTATTGAGCGACTGGCATCATACAAAGCTGGCGCGGATGAGCCAATGCTTAAAAGAATGGAATAACGCATGTTTACACTAGGTTTATGGCAAAAACCAAAAAAGTGAGGATCCCTAGCAATACCAGTGGTTAAAAATTGCCCACAGAGGTATAACAGGCGTATAGTGGTCATGTCTGACTGCGTCGAGCCACTGTGCTCGCGGTACGTCACTCTCCGAGGCGCCAGTGAGGGCCTGTAATCAGTTGATTCGTGGTTAAAGCTCGGGGTTTCTATGTCAAATGGACGAAAGATAATTTTGCTTGTCGCCTTAGCGCTTATTCCGCTAATGAGCGCTGATGCAGAACCATCACTTCTCAAAAACGAAGATCCGATTCGTTTTGGTGTTTTACCCTTTATTCCGGCCGGTGTTCTGGAATACCGGTTTCGAGCGCTAGTTCAAGCGTTAAGCGAAGCGCTTGATCAACCGGTGTTGCTAGAAAGTCGTGCCGCCTATGCTCCCTTCCGCGAAGCGCTCAGCGCACACGAATTTGATATTGCTCTGGTTCAACCTTGGGACTATATGGCTGTTCGCGAGAAAGGCTATACCGGGCTGGTGCAAAAAGGCAATCCGTTGCGGGGAGTCTTCGTAACCAACGATGACTCGCTGACAAACGTTTCACAACTTCAGGGTAAAACCGTCGCTTTCCCAGACCAAATGGCCGCTGTCACGTTGACGGCGAAACAGCGACTGATGCAAGCCGGTATCGAAGAAGACGATTATCAAGCCGTTTATCACCGCGATCATCAATCGTGCATGCTGGCAGTAGCCAACCGGAGCGTCGATGCTTGCGTCGTTGGTGAGCGGTTTGGTGAAACGAGTCGCGAGCAAGTCGGGCGTAATTATCGCGTCTTTGGTTATACCGCTCCGTCGCCACCCATATTAGTCATTATTGGTCCTAAATTGCGTCACCTTCATGCGCAGCTTCAGCGTTGGTTTCTTAGCTTGCATGATACAAAAACAAACCAGGCGATTCTTGATAATGCGTACCTGGATAACATTATTGCAATGCGTGATAGCGATTACATCGAATGGTTTGAGTCTCTTCAATAAAAACGTGATGCCTAGATGAGCATCCAATAATAAAAAACTATGTCCTTTCGTAGCAAAATAGTCATTAGCATTCTCGTCCTTGCGTCTACAGTCTTGTTTACCGTGCTGTGGAAGTCCTTGCAATTTTTTGAAGATCGTTTAATCGCGCAAACCCAAGATTCGAATGCGTTTATCGTCTGGCATATTGGTAGTACCAGTGGTTTAACCGCGCTCATGACCAAAGCCTACGGCCAGTTGCAATTTGAATTGCAGACGTTGGTGCAAGAATCGGATTTTGAAAGCTTAATGGTTGTCGATAATAACGAGCGGGTTGTCGCTTCCTCACAAATAGAACAACTAGGGCAATCGTTAACTGACTTTGAGTTGGACTCTACCTGGCAGACCAGCAATATCACCGCAGCGGGTGGGTTGGTGGGAAAAATACTTTATCGCTACGACCACAGTAAAACCCAGGCGATAACGGGAGAAACCTTGCGGTTTGGCTCGGCCGTTGCGTTATCTGGCTTACTATTTGTTGCGTGTGTTGCATACCTCATTGGTACGATGTTCTCACGACGTATCGAAAGTATCGCGGACTCACTGGATGCTATTAGTGATGGGAATTTAGAAAAATTTAACCTGGATACCCGTAAAGATGAAATCGGTTATTTAAGTCAATTTGTTTACGATATGGGGAAGAAAATTTCTCTGCAAATGAATGAGTTGATGGATGTAGAGGAGCGCATGCGTTTGGCTTTGCAGGCGGCAGGTGCGGGTGCCTGGAAGTGGGAGTCCGATGGTAATACGCTGCAATGGTCGGCGAAAAATTTCCAGATACTTGGTTATTTGCCGGGGCAGCATAAGCCGAGTTTTGAATTATGGTTATCCTCTGTGCTGCCGGAAGATCAAGACAAAGTACGTGCCGCTGTGCGAACTATGTGGGAAGAAAAATCCGAGCTTGATGTTGAATATCGCATTGCTCGGCGTCTTGGTGATATTCGTTGGATGCGCAGCGTGGGAAAAATGTTTGTCGATGATAAAGAAGCACCGAAAGAAATCTATGGTTTGCAAATTGATATTACGGAATACAAAAAAGCCGCGATTGAAATAGAAAAACAACAGCTGTTATTTGAGGCTATGCTGAATCAAACTAACGATATTGTCGTGGCCATCGATATCAATGCGCATATCATTACCGCAAACGCCGCTACATTTAGTCGTAGTGGTATGACTCGTGATGCCGTTATCGGTCAGCCCATTGATGCGTTATTGGGTGAAGAGAGTCGAAAAATAGTCAGAGACTTCATCAAAGCCGATATCGATGGCGATATGCCGTCTTCCAATGTCATCACCTGTCGAGCGCAGGTATGCAGAGCGAGTGGTGAGCTTGTACCAATGACAATGACGGTTGAATCACATCTCGACAAAGAGCTGCACCATGTCTATTTACTGTCATTGCGATAAATATCACGAGGGTAGATTGATATTGCGCTAGATTGCCGTACCATACCTGACCGCGCTCCAGCATTAAATGATCCCAGTGAAATCCTCCATGGCAAGAATATCTGTCTCGCTACTAGCCGCCGCCTTGCTAGCGGTTGTATCAATGTCGCTAGTGCCCATTTTAATTCGAACTACATCAGCCAATGAGTTCACCATTGGTGTGGCGAGAATTGCAATTGCTTTGCTATTGGTAAGCCCGGTTGCCTTGTGGCGGCAAAAAATCACCACGTTACGCGCTGCCGACTGGATCAATTTAGCGGTTGTTGGCGCGGTGTTTGGATGTCATTGGTTGACCTACTTTATTAGCATCAAAACGGCCAACGCCTCGGTCGCTGCAATCGCCATTTCCACATACGGTATTCACCTACTTATTCTCAACTGGCTGATAAAAAAACAACAGATAGCACCGTTGGAATGGTTAGCCGTGTTGTTGTGCTTTGTCGGTGTGATTTTGGTCGCGCCAGAATTCAGCTTGAGTAATCAAATCACGGTGGGAATGCTGATTGGTGTCGTGAGTGGGTTTCTCTACGCATGCTTGCCTTTGTTGCATCAACGTATGATCGCCGTGCCCACTGCAACGCGAGCCTGGGGGCAATTCCTGTTTGCGGGTATTATTTTCTTTCCCTTTATCCCGATGACTGACTGGCAGTTAAACACCACGGATTGGTGGTGTTTAATACTTCTAGGCGTGGTCTGTACCGTCATCGGTCACAGTCTCTGGGTAAAAGTCAGCTCTGAATTGCCCGGCGTCATTACCGGTGTCGTCTATTATTTATACGTTCCTATCGCCTTGCTGACGAGCTTTTTTTGGCTGGGCGAATCACTTACCTGGAACAAAATCCTCGGTGCCTGTTGTATTGTTGGAGCCAACATTGGCGTTGCGCTATTCACCTGGTATCGCCACCGCAAAATCTAAGGATAGTGATATCCAGCTATTGCTAGCCGCTGGGCGATGGGTAGAATGCCTAGCACACTAAACATCTTCTTCATTCATTTGCTGAACATCATTGAAGGCCTATGACAGACATTATTCAAACCCCCGAAGCTGAAGAAAGCATCGAGTTAAAAACCTATACCGAGAAAGCCTACCTCGACTACTCCATGTACGTCATCTTGGATCGGGCCCTACCCAACATTGGCGATGGGTTAAAGCCGGTGCAGCGCCGCATTGTTTATGCGATGAGTGAACTCGGCTTAAAAGCCAGTGCAAAGTACAAAAAATCAGCACGCACCGTGGGTGATGTGATTGGTAAGTTCCATCCGCACGGTGACTCGGCCTGTTATGAAGCCATGGTACTAATGGCTCAACCATTTTCGTATCGCTATCCCTTAGTCGACGGACAGGGTAACTGGGGTTCGCCAGATGACCCTAAATCATTCGCGGCGATGCGTTACACCGAATCCAAACTCACACCATACTCCGACGTCTTGTTATCAGAGCTGGGGCAGGGCACGGTCGATTGGGCGCCGAATTTTGATGGCACCATGGATGAACCCTCCGTTTTGCCTGCGCGAGTACCGAACGTATTGCTAAATGGCACGACGGGTATTGCCGTTGGTATGGCGACAGATATTCCGCCGCATAATTTACGCGAAGTGGTTAACGCAACAATCCATCTGTTAGAAAACCCCAAGGCTGGCGTGACGGAATTATGTGCGCATATTCTTGGGCCGGACATGCCAACGGATGCAGAAATCACAACGCCCCGAGCCGACCTTATTAAACTGTACGAAACCGGTCGCGGCAGCATCAAAATGCGCGCGGTGTGGGATAAAGACAGTGGCGATATTGTCATTACTGCCTTGCCGCATCAAGTCAGCGGTGCAAAAATCCTTGAGCAAATTGCGCAGCAAATGCAGGCCAAAAAATTGCCGATGGTCGCCGATTTGCGTGACGAGTCTGATCACGAAAATCCAACACGCTTAGTGATTGTGCCTCGCTCGAATCGAATTGATGTCGAGCAATTAATGAATCACTTATTTGCCACCACCGACCTTGAACGCAACTATCGCGTTAACCTCAACATGATCGGCATCGACGGCCGCCCCGGTGTGAAATCACTCGATAAAATTTTAGGCGAGTGGTTGAGCTTCCGTATGGTGACGGTGCGTCGTCGTTTGCAGAATCGTCTTGATAAAGTGCTCAAGCGGTTACATATTTTGGAAGGCTACTTGGCGGCGTTCCTCAATATTGATGAAGTGATCCATATCATCCGCACCGAAGACAAACCCAAAGCCGTTATGATGGAACGCTTTGGTATTACCGATATTCAAGCGGAAGCGATTTTAGAATTGCGCTTACGGCAAATCGCCAAGCTCGAAGAAATTAAAATTCGTGGTGAGCAAGAAGAGTTAGAAAAAGAACGTGAACAACTGGAAAAAATTCTCGGTTCGGCGGCGCGTTTAAAAACACTCATCAAAAAAGAACTGCAAGCCGTTGCCGATGAATTCGGTGATGACCGTCGTTCACCACTCGTCGAGCGCGAAGAAGCGCAAGCACTGGATGAAAAAGATTTACTGTCCAGCGACCCAGTTACTATTGTGCTATCAGAAAAAGGCTGGATTCGTTCTGCCAAAGGCCACGACATCGACCCGACTGCACTGAATTATAAATCGGGCGATAGCTACAAATATTCCGCGCTTGGTAAGAGTAACGAGTTTGTGTACTTGTTTGACTCAACTGGCCGCAGCTACGCCATTGCAGCACACACCTTACCCTCTGCTCGCGGCCAAGGTGAGCCAGTTACCGGTCGCTTAAATGCGCCTAGCGGTGCATCCTTCGAAGGGTTGTTTATGGGTAGCAACGATCAAGCCGTGTTACTCGCCTCCGATGCGGGCTATGGTTTTGTCGCCACCATTGGTGATCTCTTTACTAAAAACCGCTCCGGTAAATCAGCATTAACGTTACCGAAAGGTGCCAAAGTGTTATCGCCCTGCTTAATTAAAGATGTTGAAAACGATTTAATTATCGCCATTACCAACGAAGGCCGGATGCTAAGCTTCCCGGTCAAAGATTTACCCGTTATGGCGCGCGGCAAGGGCAACAAAATTCTCAATATCCCCAGTAAGCGTTTGCAAGCCCGCGAAGAATTTTTAGTGGCCGCCGCAACCGTCAATGCCAAACAAGAATTGGTGCTCTACGCGGGCAAACGCCATACGCGATTAAAAATGGCAGACCTCGATCACTACCTGGGAGAGCGTGGTAGGCGTGGTAGTAAACTGCCGCGCGGCTTCCAGAAGGTGGATGCGTTTGAGGTGGTTGATAAATAGTTGTCGTGGCACTTAGTCAAGGAAAGCCCCTTTAGCTGAAAAGTTAAAGGGGCTTTTTGTTGAATTGGACGACAAAAATTAAAAATATTTGTTATAAGCGGCCATTTTAATATTGATTTTTATAATTATTGCACTAAGAATAACCAAAACGAATTTCGCGCTAACAATAACGTATTGTAAAAGCGAATAATTTATTGGGGGTTGGGCCTCGGTTGGCTTTTTCTTAGGCCGAAAGTACGCCTAACGTTAGCATCGATTGTATCGATCACGTCGCAAGACTAATAATGAGGTAAGCGGCGCTTAGCTGCCGTATACAGTGAGTTGATTACGAAAGGCATTGGATGCCAGTCTGATGTAAAAACTGTTTTCTTTTCTCGATAATTGCTCTTTGGGCAGGCATTCGTTCGGCCTAAAAAAGAGTGAGCTATGTTACGTAGATAATTGGGGTTGTTATGTTTGGGGTTTTTCAGCGCAAGTCATTTCACGTTGTATTTGCTTTTCTTACTATTGCAATGGGCGTACTGCTCTCGCAGGTTTCGTCGGCGCAAGTTTATGAGGTAGGAAATAGTTATACGAATACGACGGGTAATTTTAGCCTCAATATGAATGTTGTGGGGCCCTATGTGTCGTTTAAAGCTGATTTGATCGAAGTATACAAAGATGGTGTTTTCAATCAGTCTTATAGCACCCCTCCTTCAGCCAATACTTATAGCTTTTCATCCGTCCCAGCCGGTAATTACGAATATAAGCTGTACTTTGAGATAGCTTATCCTGGCTATTACTCGAAATACCCTTTGGGTTCGGTATTTGTTATGGTTGCCGCGCCCTCCCCACCTGCGACGCCAGGAGCTATTAGTTTTAGCAATCTATCTCATGCATCTTCAAGCAAAGATATTGATGGAGGCTTTACGGTTAATTGGGGCGCTGCTAGCGGCTCTCCGACATCTTATCAACTTTATCAGCGTAAAAATGGCGGGAGTTGGAGTCAAATATATTCAGGGTCGAGTCGATCCAAGTCGCGCAGTCTCTCTGATGGAAGTTATGACTACAGGGTGCGCGCGTGCAACGCGGCTGGATGTGGTAGTTACACTGCTGTTAAATCCGTCCAAGTAGTGCTTCCTCCTGGGGTGCCTGGTACACCTACGGTACCTTATCCGGTCAATTCATCCACTTTTACAGTATCTTGGGCGGCCGCCTCGGGGACTTCAATTAGCTATCAACTTCAGCGTGCAATTTGGGTTGATGTTGGCTCACCTTCCTGGTCAACAATTCAAAATTCGGCTTCGACGTCTAAGCAAGAGTCGCAACTAACGAACAATGAATGGTATACCTATAGAGTTCGCGCGTGTAACTCTAGTGGTTGCTCGGCTTGGGCGCAAAGCGGAATAGTTATGATTCAAATACCGCCTGCAGCGCCGGTATTAAGTGTCGATGCTTCTAACTCACAACGTAGAGCCTATTTAACGTGGGTAGCTCAAAGCAATGACTTAACAAGTCTCTCAGTCCAGCACTATATCGATGGTTCTTGGAGGAAAGTGGCAGACGTTGGTGTAAGTGACCGAGAATACACGCATCATGCAGTAAGATTAGGTACTACGAATTACCGTGTTGAGGCTTGTAATGAAGTTGGTTGCAGCTACTCTAATGCAGTTTCAATAAGTATTAATGGTGAGTTACCTGAATTTTCAGAGTTACCTGAAGCGCTTCATGTTGACCATAGAATTAATCGCCAAGGCGCTTTGGAGCTTTCCCTACCCATAAAAACTATGCCGGGCGTTAACGGTAATGCTCCAAGTCTTGTGCTAAGCCACAGCTCACATTTTGCCGGTGCGTTGTCGAGTAGTTCTACTTGGAAATCGGAGGATAATGCGCCAACTCCTCTTCAGTCTGGCTGGTCGTTATCCGGTTTAGCTCCAATATCCACTTGTGACTTGCCTTCCACTTTACTGTTCCCTGAAAACGAGATGAGGTATTGCTATAAAGGGCACAAGCTAATACCGGAGGATTGGGATCGAAGAGGAATTGTGGGTGCAATCTATCGTGCAGAAAAGAATTCTGATGAGCAGTTTATTTATAGGGAAGATGCAACCGGATCAGCGTACTTTGAAATGCATAAGGGGGGCAAAACATACCTATATGGTTCGACGGAAAATAGTCGATTGAAACGTTGGGATGATGTTCCGTACAACCCAGATTACCTTCCTGAGGGGACGACTGATAAAGACTTCTGGTATCCCAGTAAGGTGATTGATGCTTTTGAAAACGAGTTAGACATTATTTATGGAAAGGCGTCAGAAGAGAGAATCATTGCAGGAAATAGTTACGAATATAAAGAAATATATCCGGTAAGTATTCGCTACAGTGGATATGAAGTCGTTTTGGGGTATCAGCCTCGTAGTGGTGAGCCCACTATTGGCGCAGGTCTATGGCAGCTGGTTAGCATTCAAAACAATTCGAATGGCGCACCTGTATCCGAGTATCTATTCAATTATCGAAGCGAAGGGCAGTCTGAGGTTCTGGATTCAATTCGCTATTGCGGGTATGACGCTGCAGGGATCAACCTATCGTGTGGTCTACCCAATGTGTTTAGCTACCGAGTCAACGGATACGATATCATCAAAGCCCCATCAGGGAGTCCGCTCAATACTGTCGATAGGTATAGTGTCGATGAAATCGATAATGGGCTGGGTGGTATTCGTAAATTCTTCTATGAATCTGAACAAACTCGTCGTCAGCAGGAAATAGCACGCGGCTACACGGACTTTGGTGATGAGCCCCAGCTACCCCCTATTAACTACAATTGTCATAGTGATGCTGTCTGTGGCGACAGTTTGCAAATCGAGGCTATTGAATCATCCAATGGGTTAGGTGGCTTTAATCGCACGGAGTATGATTATCGGTTTATACACAGTGAAGTGAATTCTGAATATCGTCAAACGTTACCGGATGGAAGTTACAAATACAGTCGCTTTCATTACAAGGCAGAAGAGGGTGATGGCCTGCCTCAAAAGGAGGAGCGTTACTTAAACCCTCTTTATATTAGCAACAATAATGTTCTTTTATCTAAGCAGGAGCGCTATTGGAACTACGCCGATGGTTATGCATTAAATTGGGATGGGCTGTATTATGAGCGTCCACGCTTTTACAAGCACTTCCTCAAACTCGAAGAAACATACATCGTAGATTACGGCGTGACAACTGGCGCGGTCATCACCGAAAACAACATTACGTTTGAAGGTAATGGTCAAGCTCGCAATCGAAGTATGTATCAAGACAGCATGCAAACCACTGTTTCCACGGGTTATGGTTATTCGCCTACAGGCAATTTTACGCCCGGTACATTTAACAACCTAGAGCATCGCAAAGTTGTTAGTACCCAATACAACAACAATGCAGCAGACTGGGTATTGGGCTTTGCTGAAAGTGTGTCGACGTCGTACATTGACCCAAGCAACTCGGCTAACAATAAATCGCAAACGGTGACGAACACTAAACATCGCAGTGACTCGTTAGCGTTGGGTGCCTCGACGACGACAACCGCAGAACACACCGTAACAGAAGATCCAGAATACGATACCAATGGCAACCCTGTGTCTATAACCGTATCGGGCACTGGATTTAGTTCGCGCACCAGTGAAATGGTTGAGTATATTGATAACCGTTACCCTCGTTATCAAATGAATGCAGAAGGTCATTTGTCGGAGTACGAATACGATCTGCGATTTGGCAAGCCTAAGCGTGTTACTGATCCCAATGGTTTGGTAACCGAATACGAATACGATGCCTTTGGCAATTTAATCAAAGAGACCTTGCCTAACGGTACGATCATCAACACCTCGAAAATTTTGTGTGATGCACTGTGCCCATCGGTAGGTTCCATAGCGCCCACCTATAAAGTGGTAAGAACTACCGAGCATGCCTACGAAATTAATAAAGGCGCACCGGATTCCACCACCTACTACGATAGCCGTGGTCGCGAAATTCGCATCGTGACCGAAGGTTTTGATGGTGAAGATCTTAAGGTTGATATTTATTACGATTACTTGGGTCGAGTTGAAAAACGCAGTGTGCCTTATGTCACAGGTTCACCAACCTACACCGAGTTCGAGTACGACCATTACGATCGCCCTACTACCGTCAGCAACGCCGATGGCAGTTTAGTGGAATACGACTACGAGCAATTGAATGATCGACGTCGTGTGACTAAAACCACCACGATTGTTGGGCCGGGTACAAACAAAACCTATACGCGTGTTGAAGAGTACAACATCCTCAATCAACTCATTGTTAGCTACGATGCCTACGGCACCGGCGACCAAGTCAAAACCGAATACGGTTATGATGCGATGGGTAACAATACCTGGGTGCGTGTCAATAGTGATGCCGATACCGATGTCATTTCTGATTTTGATAACCGCGGCAACATGACGCAATTGCAAGACCCGAACGCCGGCACTATTAATTACGTCTACGATGGTTTAGGTCAAGCCACGGAACAAACCGATGCGCGGGGTATTACCACCAAGTTCTACTACGACAAGTTAGGTCGCATGACGCAGCGGATTGATGATCACCTCGGTAGCGATCAAATGACCAATACCTGGTCCTACGATGGGCAATACCAAGGTGTGCTCGATTACAAATCGCGTCCCGGCTTTACCGAGACCTACCAGTACACATCATTATTGGAAATGGAGACCATCACCACCAATATCAACTTGAATAACTTCACTGAGAGTTATCAAACCGATATCACCTACGATGGTTACAGCCGCGTAGAGACGCAAAACTACCCATCCGGCTTAGAAATATTTAATGTTTATAATGACCACGGCTTTGCCAGTGCCGTGCGACGCGATAGCGTCAGCGGTCCCTTGGTGTACCAAGTCACAGCAATGGATAATCACGGCAACATCAGTGATACCGAATGGGGGAATGGTTTAAGTAGCCAGCGCAGCTATAACCCTATCACCGGACAATTAGAATCGATCGTGACGGGTAGCGGCAGTATTCAAAACCTTGAAATTGAATGGTGGTCCGATAACACCGTTCACAGTCGCACCAATCACCGTTTAAGCGGCAATCGTGAAGTCTTTAATTACGATAATCTAAAGCGCTTACGCGGCTCGAACATTAACTCCACCGGTGGTTCACGCACTTTGGGTTATACCTATGATGCGTTGGGGAATATTAAAACCAAAACCGACTCAGATGGTCACAACCTCACCGGTTATCGTTACGATTTAGATAGCAGCGCGCATCGTCTAAACCGTGTAACGATTAACGGTACGCAACATGATTTTGTTTACGATGCGAGCGGTAATATTGTTAAAGACAATGTTGCGGGCGTCGCTGACGATCGCGATATCAGTTATAACGCGTTTGGTAAACCCTATTTAATTACTAAGGGTGATACGGCATCGCCAACGGCTAAAGCATTTTTCGAATACGATCCGGATACCTCGCGTTTCTACCAAGAAAACCATCGCGGCGATAAAACCGTGTATCTATACGGTGGTAATTTTGAAGTGGTGATCCCGGCAACCGGTAGCATCATGACGATCGAGAAAACCTATCTCAGTGGTGCGATTCACTCGCGTGAAGTGGGTATCGATATGCACGTCGATGAGAAAATGCTCTACACCCATACCGATCACTTGGGTTCGATTAATGTCATTACCAATGAAGATGGGGAAATCGATAGCGGTAAAGATTTTGATCCCTTTGGTGGCTATCGTCATCTCGATTGGAGTGCGATTAGTGCAGCACCGACTTGGTTGAAGCAAGCGCAAACGACATCGCGCGGTTTTACCGGGCACGAGCAGTTGGATGATGTCGGTTTAATTCACATGAATGGGCGGGTGTATGATCCATTGCTTGGGCGATTTATTTCGCCGGATGTGGTGGTGCAGGCACCGCACTTTAGTCAGAGTTATAACCGGTATGCGTATGTTTGGAATAATCCGGTGAGTATGATTGATCCGACGGGGTTTTTAGGGAGTTATATTGACGGTAGTAGTTTTGCTGTTAACGGTGGGTTTTTCTCAGATTCAGGTTCTGTTGAACAGGATGAGGATCCAGAGCCGGAGCCGGATACATCAGGCAGTGGTGGAAACAGTGGTGGTGATAGTGGGAGTGGTGGTGCGCCTGTTCTAAATGAGAATGGAACCTTTAGTGAGGGGAATGGGAGTGAAGAATCTGATGCTGCTGGTACAGGCGGCAGTGAAGGATTGAGCCCATTAGCCCGATGGCTTAAAGAGGCTGGTGTTGAAAGGAGCGCTACAGTCAAGATAACTTGGAAGGGGAAAAAATATGAAGTCCCTCGGAGTCAATACGAAGAAGCTATTAAGTACATCAAGGCCAGCATACCTAAGCAAGCAGCAATGAAAGATGGGGATGCGGTAGAGTATTATGGGAGGTTGTATTTGAAGTCTGGGAAAGCTGTGGATGGAATACCCGTGCCAGGGTTTCCAAACAATCTTTGCTATGGTGGTAGTGTTGCGGCATGTAAGAGTAAGGTTTCCAACTCTGTTGCTGCTAATAAAAAGGCTGCAAATATTTCAACTAAATTGATGATGAATGTTCATCTTCATCCTGGAACTGATAGTCATAGCATGAGATTTTCTGATTCTGATACGAGCTTGAGCAAAGCTGGAGCTATGCCGGTTTTTATAGGAAATATGAAAGGTGATATTGGTGTCTTTTTACCTGGGATGCCATCACGAGGCGGTTATGGGCCGACTCTATGTAGCGGGTGTGCGCGAAATGACTGATCTCACACGTTCGATATTTATTTTGATTTTCTTGTCTCTAGTGGGGTGTGTGTCGATTTCATCAATTGGTGGAAACAAAGATGACTCTTTATATAAGCTAGAGCCTGTATCCGTCCAAGCTGTACCAGGCTTTCCTGGCGAGGGGGTGATTGAAAACTTAAGGTTGGTTCATGTTTCGGACATGAATGGAAACAAGGTTCTCCCAAAAACGACTGAGGAGGCTGTTGGGTTGCTAAAGTTAGTTTTTGACGAAAAGCTGAAATCTGTGTTGCGAAACGGTGTGGTAATGCACCTAGATAATTCGAATGTAAACTTTTCTGAGGCAGATCTAGATGGTTTATGGGAGTCTATAAATGTAAGTTTAGATTCTGCCTATTCTGATTTTGGGCTTTCTAAAGGCGCAGGTTTGAGCCTAATTTTTAGCGAATTGAGCACCATGTTTGAGCTAAATTACTTTGGGTCGTCTGAGTATTATGGAGAGCTTCAGCTATCTGCTGCTAATAAAGGGCTATCTTATCCAAGTGATATTTTATATTTCATTTTGCTAAATTATTTTGATGAAATTGATATAGATGGCTATGAAGGTAAAGTTTATACCAAGAAGTTGATTGAAGAAGAATAAATAGGACACCCATAAATTTGACATCTCTAATAGTAAACATAGAGTAAACATAGAAGTGTGCAAAATATAACAAACACCCGCAAGATTAAATAGGACACCCATAAAATTGACATCTCTTCCGCTCTGCCCAGCTTCAAGGAGTAAGTGCACCGGTTAGTTCAGTATAGGCCTCCAGCGGGGTTTTGTAACCCAGGCACTTTCGGGGCCTGTAGAAAATAAATAGGACACCCATAAATTTGACATCCGTTCCGCTCTGCTGTAAAGTTCGCCACCATGACCATAAACCGTGAATCGCAAGTTAGCTTAGACGCTACGCCGTTTTATCACTGTTATGTGCGCTGTGTACGGCGTTGTGGCCAAGTAAAAAAGTTGTGAACTAGTTAATAAGAACTTTCAATAGCTTACAAGCGACTACTTCTTCCGAGCTAACAATAAAGTCTTTACCCGATCAAAATAGTTGGTTAAAGGCTTTATTATTAGACAATGCCCAAGAGTACCACAAGCAATAAAGCGGTTTAGTGTGATTCTGAGATACACCAGAACAAGAAAAGTGGTCAATGGAACTTAGCTTGAAAGCCCAATTTGACGTAAACACCAAATCTGGGCTAATCCATAACTTCACGACTTTATTATATAGCCAACGCTGAGGCACTTGCGATACTACGAACCAAGATGCTACTCGACCGTTTTCCCTAGCGGGATGGTAATAATCAAATACACAAATTCAGAAAAAGCAAAGCATCCGAGTCCTTTGATATTGCTCTGTTTTCGACCTTCACCATGAATGGTTTTGAACTTATATGTTTGTTTTTCCCTATTACCCTTTCGGTATAAACTTGTAATAACATCCATACTTTCATTTCGAACAGATGCCTGAGTTAGTGGAACTATTATACGACAGGTATTTTCGTAGCAAGGTGATGCTCGTTCAAACCTCCATCTAGGATATTTATCTAGCACCACCTCATATTCTAACTCAACTGAAAAATTGTTCTCGTTGTATTCTGTGATAAGAGGCAGTTGTACTAATGGGTTTGATTGATCTAAAGCACGTAGCTCATTCAACCCTAAACCGAAGACGAGACTGACTAGCAAGACTTCTCCTATATCAGTATTGAACACACCATCATATTCCCAGAAACCGAATACCTCTTTATTTGATACTTTATCAAACCCTTTAAAGGTCAAGGAGCGTCGATCTCTGAGAATTGAAAGCGCATCAATTTTTTCCAAAAGTTCATCTGGCAACCGCTCATACTTTTTTAACCAACTGGTTAGTATCCGCCTTAACGCAGTATCAATTCTTTCAAAATCGATGATAGTGTCATCGATAATTGAGAAACTTTTCGCATATAAAGATGCAAAATTGTAGAGGAGATCCGGTATAATTGGAGTGTCATTGTAGTTTAAGGAGAAACGATCTATAGGTAACAAATAGTCATTTCGATCCTTCGTGACAGATTTTAGAAAACGACCATGTTCAGTACATACAGACACCAACGGATGTTGGTGCTCACGTTTTATTATACCTACCGTACCCAAATTACAGTATTCATGAAAGCACTCAGGGCAATATTGAAAATAGTCCAGAGACTCCCCAAAATCAGGTTTAAAGCTTCTATAACGGTCTGCAAAATTAGTCAATAGCCGATCATTGTAGTGTAGGGAATGGTCTCTAACGATCTGTTCAAAAGAGTACCCAAGCTTTCCATACTCTTCAGCTATCTTTAGAACATATTGCCGATATCTTTTGTCTATTCTAGACTCTGGGGAGTCAATAGGAGCCATTCTGGATAGTTGCTTTATGTTGCTGCAACCAATAATTTTTGCATATCTAGCGAGAGTCCCAACCAATAGTTCCCCTTCATGAAGTTCAGGTAAAAAGCTAATCATTAGCACCCTCTCTATACACCTTCTTACTACTCAGAGCTTTACTAGAGGCTATCAGCAAACAAGCTACTCGACTCGTCCACCTGTATAAAGGTTGGTACCTAGCATTTGATAGAAGAGGTAAATTAAGTACTGCCGACAACTTATTAAATGTCGGGCGCTTCCCTCCTATGGTGTTTCTTAGCTCCCCTGAGCGAATCATAGAAATCAGAGTTTTTGCTTTATCCCTATCTTCAATTTTGCGAACAGCATCCATCGAACATTTCTTTAAATCTAACAAATTCTCTGGGTAATTCTCATACAGCCATGTTCTATCGTTACGATAAAGCCATTTCCATGTAATCGGAGTTAACTTGCGAAGTTCTTTTCGGCCTGCCAAAGGGTTTGACTGCCGAACAACAAGCCACTTTTCCCTCTCGGAACGTAATCTAGCAATCGAGACTCCTACTTCTTTTACATCAGGAGGCGTCTTCCAACGAGCCTTAAACCCGAGTTTTAAAGCTTCTCGTTTAATAGTTATAGGTGATGCCCCTAATTCAGCTGCTATTTTTTTCAATGGTGCTTCTTCTTGAAGCAGTGTGCTTAGGTGCTTTCTCCATCTCTCCCCTCTATCGATAATTTCAGAGACAACAGCTCTTTTCTTTGAAACCTTGAATGTATAACCACACCGGTCACATTGCTTCATTTGACCAAGCACAACGGACATTTCACGGCCACATATAGGATTGGGACACTTCATAATACCCCCTTTTATATACCTAAATAGTGCGAACTGTGGATCCTGTGCTGTTTCCTTCAAAACCAACCACTCTAGGATTAACATCCAGATAGGATGGACCAGAAACCGGTTGTTTATCCCACCTTCAACAACTTTTTTTAACCACGGCTGAAGCCTAGAACATTTCACTCCTAAGCTACCCAAAAACTCCTGATTACATTCTCTGCTCCAAGCTTCAAACAGCCTTCCATCGATCAATCTCCCAGACGCTGATAGCCAACCTAGTTCCTCAATCCCCCTTTTAATTTTCAGCCTATTATCACGAGCTTCCTTTCGACTTTTCTCTTCATCGTAATTCAATAATAATTTAGATTTTCGAGCCAAAAATAAGGCAAATTCTGAATCTAGAATCCCTTCTAATTTTCCCCCCACATCATCACCAAGACCTTGTAGAGACAAAGTACTTTCGTCACTGATCATGCTTATTGTTAACGGTCGTTCATGAGAGGCGCAAACATAGACCCCAGGCAGGTAATGTTCTCTTTTGAGGTAAAGAAAACCATGCTCATTAAAAGCGTCTGCTCTACATTCTTGGCAGAAAACAATAGATTTTTGCCGAATGATTTTCCCTGTGAGATTGGTAGCCAATTTTGATGGAGTTGAGCCTGCACCCGTTTTGGCCGTTTCCAGCAATGAGTCATAGAAGTTTCCAGAAACCATACGATAGTACGGATAAATGGTCATTTCATTTATTATGGAATCAGTAGTCCATCCAGCCCATTCGGTTAACTCTGTCAGCCTCTCCAAATTCCCTGGCATTCTCAAATTTTTAACTACTCCCAAATTTTTCAACAAGAGTTCATTAAAACCTCCAGAAGCGTCATTAGATCTAGCAATAACGCTCCACAGAAGTTCGCCTTCTATCTGGGGTGCGATTGACCCAAACATAGCTTATGCTTGCACTAAATGGTTGGGAACTCTTAAGCCTAGATCTTCTAGCCCCTCTATTATTGACACTTCGTCCTTTGCTAGTTTTAACAACTCCCTCAAGAAACTACGATCCAGCACAAGTGCATCTTTCTTCTGTGACTTTCCTGTTTCAGTTTGAGTATTTTTGTTTGTTGCTCTTTTATTGATTGGACCTAAACTCCCACTTTCAAAAGACACTCCCAAGGATTCATAAATTCCATTCAAATGTTCGTTGGCTACTCGGCTTAATAAAGAAGGGGTAATGATCTCGCCACTTCCTGAATGCCCCATCCTGATCGCTTCATCCTGTACTTTTGTAAAGAGAGGTCTAGCTATACCAGGTAGCCCCAGAGAAAACTCTCTCATAAGTTCATTCAAGTCATCAGTTAAAGAAGTTTGGTTTTGTGTTAACTGAACGCTCCATAACGATTCGATAAAGCGCTGCCAATCTCTATCTGAAAGAGACGTCCACCTCGGGACGTCCTGTTCTATGCTTCTCCTATGAGCTCGAAGCTCAGACGCGATAACCGACTCAATTTCAGGAGTCCCAATAAAAACCACAAAGACACCGGTTTTCTCGTACAAGTTGAACAAAAAGTTAAGTAGCTGCATGCGTTTACCTTCAGATACTGAGACTAAATTCTCCGTATTATCGATAACCAATAAAGCAACTCCTTGGGTTGCAAACATTGCAGTTACATAGCTCAAAAGCGTCTCAGCGTTAATGCGGGACATTTTGGGCTTTTTCGAATCTTGGCCCAATAGGCTGTGTATTTGAGAGATAATATCGATCAGTATTGGTTTATGTGTGCCGTTATGCGGACAATCAATTTTAATCCAAGGAATCTGGTTAGTTTGAAATGGATAACCATTGTAATTTGTGTGGCGAATAACCTGGGGTATTTGAGAAAGAACCCTATTGATGCTGGTTGTTTTGCCTGCACCAGATGCTCCTTTCAGTACCATAAAGCTTGGCTTATAGCCGTCTGGTCCAACACAAATTGGAGTTTGGCAATTTAGTAACTTTCTATAATGATTTGGATCCGCCTTATACCGCCCTAAATAGACAGATGTTATCTCCCTTTGTAAAACGCCCCAAAGCATTCCGTCACGCGGCAAAGCTATAAAGTGCTCCTTAAGTTTTCGAAGAGAATTTAAACGAACCTCTCGAGAATCTAGCTTTTCAGATTGCCCTATGACGACACTATTATTAAGGGCTTGTATTATCTCAGATGGCTGTTTGAAAATAGGTAAGCTTTCGATAAAAGGATGCCCTATACAGTCTTTTGGTAAATTTTTATCGGAGTAATTGGCAAGTACGTAATTCTTGTTCTGAGCAAACACATCAATCATTTTTATTCTCCAAAAAAGTAACTTTCTGCTGTATCAAAGGGAGATGTGTCGGGATCACATTTTTCGAGTTTAGGAGAACCTGTTATTTCGTTTGACCACTTATTATGATGGCGTTCTTCCTGTTGATAGTTATCCCTAGAATCCTGATCAAAGGAGGGTTTTTCTGAAGCCATATTTCGTCTAGCAACCGCTGCCGAAATTATACTGTCCATAGCATCATCTATAGATATCGATTTAGAAAGGCCGCGTTTTCTGGACTTTGATATGAAAGCCGTTTCCTCTTTGAAGTAAGAATTCACATCCCACAAAGATTGGCCCGTAAAGTGCTGGTTCGCTGGCGTTAACAGGCATACTTCTCCTAAACTTCCATCCTCGTTAATTAGCCAGATAGCACTCACATCACGAGGATCAAAGGCAACTTGTATCCTATTTGTCTTTTGCTTTAATCCACGATGGAATCCATGCAACTGGTTAACTGATTCGCTTATGTAATAAAGGTTATTTGCTTTAATCCCTTTCGATGAGATGCTAGCGTCTACACGCGGGAGCAAAACACTTCTGATAAAAGTTTTAGGATAGGACCTGCCAGATCCAGAGCGATGACGGCTTCCCCATTCCCACAAATTAATGGGAGTGCAGCAATCGTATCCTGCTCTCGCAAGTGAAATAGCATCCGGGTGATCTTTAACCGTATAAGAATGGTTGTATTGAATAATTGCTTGGATAATAAGGGACTTAAATTCCGAGGGTGTCAGGCAAGCTAACTCTGAGGGGGCTTTTACACCTCTTTTTCTATAGCGGTCTGCAGCCCCTGGTATTTGATTAAGTTTCGCTTTAAGGTGTCCAAAAAACCTCTCTATATATGCTTTCCAATTAGCAGCTCTCGGTTTTGCCGTTGCCCAACTAAATAGCCCTCTTTCTACTAAACGAGATGACTGTTCGCCTACCAACTCTGGCCCCCCATCTCCAAGGAGTTCGTCACAAACAACACCTTTTGGCATCAAAGGAGATCCGCAGGGCAAACCTAAACGTTCACAAAGCTCCTCATTTAAATCAGCAGGAAGATCATCCTTATCTGTAAATGCGCACTCAAGAGCAAGCATCAAAGTAGCGTAGCTTGCATTATCAATGACGACTGACCATCCCACTACAAGTTGAGAATAGTTATCTTGTACACCATAAATTTGGGCTTTCCCTATAATTTTTGTTTCATCCCAAGGGGCAACTAAATAAACAAGGCCACCAGTACCGTCAACCTGATATTGTGTACCAGGGCCTTCCTTAACTCTTGAAGAATTCATAATAGGCTTGTGATTCAGCTCAATTTCTATTTCTGAGCTCTTTTTCAATCGAATCGCCTTCTTAGAAAGTTTTTTTGTTCCCCAGTAAGTAAATTGTGTAAAAGATGGAATCGGTTTTTCTGGATCAATAACTCGCTCAATTTTTCCACTCGGAAGCACCCGAATTTCATGAAAGAAAAACTCCTTTAACGTTTTTTCATAAGCTCCTTGAAATGTTTCTTTCTTTACTCCGGCAAACTTTTCCCACCCCTTTTTAAGATTCTCCTTATCTTTTTTTGATAAAGGCATGCCATCAGAATACCCTCCAATATTTTCAGGGCTAACAGGCCTCCCAAGCTTTTTAATCGACCTCCTTTCTTTCCCAGCCCCTCCGCATTTTGCATATTCAGGAACAAAAGCGTCTAAGGTCATACCTTTTTGGTAATAGCGCCTTAAGTATTTGAGAACTGTGTTGAGGCCCACTTGTAGGGTAACCCGGTTTTTTTTGATTACCCGGTAGCGCATCCCCTCTGTAAATAGCTCTACTTGGTTCTCATGAAAGAATGGAGTGAAAAGATCGTATAGTTCTTTAGCTCGCGCAAAATACTTATCACCGATGTCCGTAGACAGTAGAGGGCTGATAACAATTTGATCAGAGCTAGAGGTTTGTAATGCATTCTCGGTTACTAATTCTTTTATTTTTTTAAGGCTATCTATTCTAGGGTTTGCATTAAGATCCTTGATATTTATTAAGCCGATAAAATCATCATCAGGCCTCATCCAACAAATTCGCTCAATTCGCATAGCAGCTTCTATGGAAGCACCATCCCACAAGATTTGATTAATTCGTAATGTGGTGTCGTATTCACTCATGGCCTGAATCCTCTATTTGCAGAGGCTGATCAGGGTCAAATAATGTCCCCTCTTTAAGAAACCATCGCCCTGAAGCGATGAAGTGTTTAACAACTGACAAAGTAGTTCCACAATCGAGTTCGAGCTCTTTATCAACATGAGTACAAATTATATGGGCAGGGTGACCATCTTCCTGTTGCAAGAGGTGCCCAACCCTAATTTCAATTATTTCGATGCGGCTATTGGGTAGGCTTAAAGATTGAGGGTCTCTGTACTTATGATATTGCTTGATACTTTTGACAATTTCTTCTGATATGTCCTGTTCTGTTACTACATAGAAAGGAACTCCTCGACGATCCCAGTAATAACGTTCAACAGCTAATTTTTCTAATGTCCTTTTAGTTTTTAACTTTTCAGAAGGCTTAACATGAATAGCAACAGGGCCCGATTCCAACGTTAGAAGGAAATCTGTTGTATATACGTGATCCACCTTATTCAAGGTGTACTTCACTTCTAAGCTATCAGCTATTTGCTCTACTTCTTGGATAGGTAGTAGCGGATACTGTTCACGGATATCTAGAACAAGAGGATTAGAATCAATAAGATAGAAAAACTTCGCCTCTAACTTAGACATCATGTGATGGACCCTACCGACGGTCCACGAGTACTCCCGTAGACGTTGGCCATCACTCGGAACATCACGAATTCCAAGAAAGGGCACATACTCAAGCCCGGTTTTACTTGAAAGCTGATTTTTTTCCCATTGAACTGCTAGTTTTTTAACATTTCGCCTATTTAAAGCCATAGAAATACCTCCCTACAGGCAAAAGGGTGCTTGACGGGCTAGGAAGGTAGAGAGATACTAGAAGCGCTAACCGTAGTATTTACTACAAACCGAGCCCGGATCCAGAATACTGTTTTCGGGTTTGTTCTTTTTAGAGCATCTTAAAGTTGTGCCTCACCTCCTAATTACCCAATACTTTTTCTTTTGAACGCCCATGAGGGAAATCATTGATAGCAATATCCTTCCCTTCCTTAAGCCCAAGGGCCACAGCAATTCTATGGCTCTGGCCACGTAAGCACTTATTTTTCCCTGATAGAACCTGATATACCAATGCAGGAGAGAAACCATTCTCTTTGGCCCAGGAGCTAATTGAAATTCCCCACTGTTCAAATTCATGTCGAACTTCTTTTGGAGTACTCTTGGTCATGGCGTATACTGAATTAACAAGAAATGTTTTGAAATAATACGTAGAAGCCCCTATAAATGCAAAGTATTGTTAACAACAATGTAAACGATAGTTTTGGTACACGCCTAAGAAATGAAAGAACACGGCTTAAGTTAAATCAAACACAGCTTGGCAACATTGGAGAGGTCTCACGTGTTACTCAAGCTCTTTATGAAGCCGATGAGAGAAGCCCTAACGCAGAATATTTAATGAAAATCGGAAGCGTTGGGGTCAGGCTAGATTATTTGCTCAACGAGCAATATCTAAACAACATTTCAGAAGGTGAGATCCTTGAATCATCAACTCTTGGACAAGTCTATTCAATTGTGGATCATCATTGTCGAGACAATCAGGGGATTCTACTTGATGTTGGTTTCAGGCGAAGGGTGTTTGAAGAAATTTGCGACTTAATTCAATCTGAAGGGAAATTACCTGATGATCTAAGGATCCAGGACATTCTTAGGAAATCTGCATGAATCAAGATGATACATACTCATCAAGGAGCGACCTACCTAAAATCCAGCTCTTCACTTGGTTACTAACCAATGGTCCATTACATTTCTTTTTTTTGAAAATTACTCGTTTCCTATTCAGGCATTCAGAAGAGAGAGATCCCCCACCTTTGTTCGAACGTGCTTTCATTGCATCAGAGCGAAAATACAAACGTGGTTCTATGGCAAAAAAATCCTGTTTCTCTCAAATGGATAGACTAATTAGAATAGGAAGACTGAAACCTGAAGACTCGAGGATATTAGCTTTCTGCGGCTACTTAGATGAACCCATTCAGAGGTTTCGATGGAGAATAAAAGAACTACTTTTTGTTGCCATTGCCTCTGTTTGTCTTGTTTCGTCAATACTCGGCTGGCTGCAGCTTTCATACCTATTATTTTCATCAAGCATTCCGTTCTTAACAGCATTGCTATTTTCACTAGGTACTTTTTTCTTCATTACTGGCGTAACCTATCCGGGGCTAAAAATTATGGTAGAGCCCATCCTACTAATGTCAAAGTTGAAGAAGGAACTATCTGCCCCTTTTAAGGCTTTATAAACGATCGAACCAACAAGGTGCACGTCATTCTATAACAGAGTAAGCATCCTCCCAGCTTCCGCTTTGTGCCAATAGCAGACCTCTGCGTAATAGATCTCAGAAGTCTAGCTCTATCGAGAAGACACCATTCGCCTAGAGAAGCTTTAAGCGAGGTTTAATAAATTCAATAAATGCATTGATTCGAGAAGATAAAGCGGTGTTCCTGTAATAAACAGCTTGAATTTGCTCACGAGGGTGAGGTGTTTGTATATGGTCATTTAGTAATGCTACCAACTTACCTTTTTGAATGTCCTGCTTGACCATAAAGCTCGACAGGCAACAGATACCTTCACCGGCAATACAGACCTGCCTGAGAACTTCTCCACTGCTTGCTGTCAGATCAGGTTTAATCTCCATACCATCATCCACAGGCCATATATTCAGTTTTGTAGGGGGAATGAACCCTAGTAGGCGATGCTTATCAAGTTCATCAGGAGTGTTTGGTGTACCGTGCTTAGAAAGGTACTCTGGACTAGCAAGAAGATTGAGTTTGGAGCGCCCTAGAGAAGTAGCGTGTAAGCTAGAGTCTTCTAGTTTACCAATACGTATAGCTAAGTCCGTCCTTTTTCCCAATAGATCAATAATCTCGTCGTTTGTACTGAGCTCTAGTTTTATACCAGGGAAGCTTTGTTGAAATTCCCCTATGAGAGGCACTAACTGATGCAGCATAAATGGGGAGGCTGCATCCACACGTAGCCGACCTATAGGTAATTCCTTCATTAGGCGTAACTGTTCTTCTGCAGCTTCTAGTTGTTTCAGTCCATTCCTGACGTGATCTACAAATATTCTCCCTTCTTCGGTTAATGCCACTCTTCTTGTTGTGCGTTGTAAGAGCGTTATATCAAGTTGTTTTTCTAAACGCTGGATACCGCGAGATACCTTGGCAACTTGTACGTCAAGTTGATCTGCAGCAGCTGAAAAACCGCCACAATCTACAACAGTAAGTAAAAGTTCAAGGTCTTCAGATTTGCTTATCATATCATTTTTAACAAAAGTTATTTGTTATTAATCGTGTTTTTGACACAAGTATTCCCCGGCAAAATTACTCTGTCAACTATTTAGGAGGGGGTATTATGCCCATAGCTTTATTTGCGCTGACTCTAAGTGCATTCGCAATAGGCACCACTGAATTTGTAATTGTGGGGTTGGTGCCGACAATTGCTCAAGATCTTGGTGTCAGTTTGCCATCAGCAGGTTTGCTGGTGAGTCTCTATGCTCTGGGAGTTGCTGTTGGCGCTCCTGTTCTTACTGCCCTGACCGGTCGCTGGAAGCGAAAAAATGTCCTGCTGACCATCATGTCCTTATTTGTTATCGGTAACTTAATGGCCTGGATGGCACCTGGCTATGAATCATTGGTAACCGCCAGAATACTTACCGGATTGGCACATGGGGTGTTCTTCTCGATTGGTTCTACCATAGCGACGAGCCTTGTATCTAAAGATAAAGAAGCGAGTGCAATCGCCATTATGTTTACCGGTCTGACCGTGGCATTGGTAACGGGTGTTCCACTTGGTACCTGGATCGGGCAGCACTTCGGGTGGCGAGCGACCTTTATGGTGGTTGCAGGTCTTGGCTTCATTGCCTTGATTGGCAGTGCTTTTCTTGTGCCGAAAAACCTAAAGCAGGCTGAACCAGCTTCATTAGCTCAACAGCTGCGTGTGTTAACACAGCCACGCCTGTTGCTTGTGTTTGCCATGACGGCTGTGGGCTATGGCGGTACTTTTGTTGCGTTTACTTTCCTCGCTCCAATTCTCGAACAAGTGTCAGGATTCGAGTCCAGCTCCATCGGCTTAATCATGTTGGTATATGGAGTGTCGGTTGCAGTGGGCAATATTTGGGGTGGACGTCTAGCCGACAGAATGGGGCCGGTAAAAGCGCTTCACATTATCTTCACCGCACTCTCATTGGTGCTGCTGGCCTTCACTTTTACTGCTGACAATCAGATTACCGCAGTGTTAACGGTTTTGATTTGGGGAGCCTTCGCCTTTGGTAATATGCCCGGGCTGCAGGTCTATGTGGTGCAGTTGGCAGAAAAGTACGCACCACAAGCCGTGGATGTCGCTTCAGGCCTAAACATTGCCGCATTTAACGTTGGGATTGCACTGGGCTCCATTCTGGGTGGTGTTGTTGTTGACGGGATGGCGCTGATGGATTTGCCTTGGATTGGTGCAGTCATTGTGGTTCTGGCACTTATCCTCACGCGTTTGTCGGGCTTCTTGGATCAAAGGGATCAGGTACGAGCTATCTAATCCAGTAATTTTAGCGGGTGGGGTTACCCCCACCCAAGGACTATCGAATGAGTTTAGAAAAGTTAACAAAAGGTGGTTTTTCTATCGGAGTGGAGTTGCCCTTAGACAATGATTGGTCTGTAGATGGGGATTCGCACCGCCGAATCGAGAATCGTCCTTTTGGCGTGCCGGATATGAAACATCATGCTGAAAGGGTTCAACTTGCTGATCGACTTGGGTTTAGGGCTGCTTGGGTAAGAGATGTACCAATTTATGATCCTCACTTTGGCGATGCTGCACAAGTATTCGAAATATTTACATATCTGGGCTATCTGGCGGCTCAAACTAAAGAGATCCTTTTAGGTTCCGCAGCTGTTGTACTTCCTTTACGAAATCCTTGGCTTGTAAGAAAAGCTGCTGCGAGCGTTCAGGCATTAAGTAATCAAAGACTAATGTTAGGTGTCGCAAGTGGTGATCGACCGAGTGAATATCCCATTTTTGACGTCGAATATGATCGTAGGGGAGAGCTATTCATAGAGGCAGTACAAGTCCTTGAGGGGCTGCATGACGATAAGCTAGCGGAGGGCATGGCTATATTACCTACGGAGCCAGCCCCTCCTTTACTCGTGGCAGGTCTTGCACAACAAACGCCTCAATGGGCTGTAGAACATATGCAGGGCTGGTTGGCATATCCTGGAACACCCGATGATCACAAGCGACGTGTTGCTCTATGGAGGAGTGTTGCTGGTAATAAACCTTACGTGAGTTTTATTCACCTAGACCTTATCGATCAATCCCATGCTTCTGTGAAAAGGCATTGTTTCGGTATTAGTACGGGAATAGAAGGTCTGATTCAGGAGTTGGAGTCGATGAAGGCTGCTGGTGTAGATCACATTGGGTTGCAGTTCAGGCGCAATCAGCGCCCCTTAGATGTAACGATGCATGACATTGCTGAATTTGTACTGCCCCACTTTCACAATTAATAAATAGGAATTAATAATGAATTCACTGCCTACTCTAGGGAAATAACGCATAAGTTCTGCCTTTTGAGCTACCTTGTCGATTACGTAGTAAATGCTGCTTATCGAGAGAAAGAGCTGGGAAACGGGACTTATTCGCATGGTTCTAGGCTGGAAATATCGATCTAGGGCTGCTCTTAATTAGAGTAGCCAATTCTATCAACAGATTATCTCGATGCTGACAAAAGTGTTTTGTGGATTGTTCTGTTTTATTTATTCACAACCTTTATTAGATTCTTACGTTTGTTGCTTAGCAGCTCTAGACTTTTCGTTGTTATGGACTCATGAATGCCTGTACTTATCAATATTGTCTTACCAATCTTTGGCATCATTTTAGCCGGCTACCTTTGTGGTAGATCCAAGCTTCTAGGCGCTGAGTCTACTGCAGGGCTAAACCAATACGTCTACTGGGTAGCCCTGCCCGCATTATTGTTCGGCGCCATGGCTGAGGTTGATCTTGATCTTATCTTTGATGCTGATTTTTTCGGGGCATATGTTGGTGGTCAGCTAATAGTAATGATCATAGCCATGGGGGTTGGGGTACTGTTTTATAAAAACACTTTAGAAGTGAGTGGAATTAATGGGATGAACAGTATTTATGGGAATACTGGGTTTCTGGGAATTCCACTCGCCTTTGCTGCCTTTGGTGAAGCCGCAACGGTCCCCACTATTATCACGGTTGTGGTGAATTCTGCATTGGTTGTTGCTGCAGCAATTATAGTTGTTGAGCTAGCTCAGAACCGGGAAGTTCAAAAATCTAAAGTGATTTACGACGTTTTTAAAGCTTTATGTAAGAACCCTATGCTCATTTCACCTGCATTGGGGTTACTTTGGGCATGTTTGGACGAACCTTTACCTGAAGCTGTATTGCGTTTTTGCGAATTACTGGGTTCTTCAGCAGGGCCTTGTGCATTATTTGCAATAGGTTTGTTTCTGGTTGGTAAGCCGGTATCAGATGGCATTTCAGAAGTCACAGCAATTGTACTTCTCAAATTAATTGTTCACCCTGCGATCACTTGGTTTCTTGCTATATGGATTTTTGAACTTCCACCTCTATGGGCTGCCGTTGCAGTATTAATGGCAGCAACTCCAACAGGAGCAGGATGCTTCGTTCTGGCTCAGCAGTATCAAATTCATGTGCACAGGACATCAACAATTATCCTTTTCTCTACTCTCTTTTCAGTGTTGAGCATCTTTTTATTGCTTCAATATTACAGCTCTCTTTTAATCCAACAGTAAGGCCAAATGATGATCCGTGTGGTTGCAACGATAACAGTGGTGGAAGGAACACTAAGTTCAGTGCTAAAGCAGCTATCACTTGTTGCTGAATCAGTACGTTCAGAACGAGGCTGTATAGAATATGAGTTTTACATTGACTGCAATGTTGAGATTCCTAGGGGCGAGCCTATTGATAAAAACAGGATTACACTCATTGAAGCTTGGGATTCTATAGAGTCATTAAATGAACATCTTTCAATGTCTCATATGTTGGCTTACAGGGAAAAGGTAAAGGACTATGTAACAGATGTTCACCTCAGAATTCTTAGGCCTTCTAATCCAAAAGGGGTTAAAAGTTAAGTATTACTAGGGTGATTCAAAGGGCAGGAAATTCCGGGCGTTCCGCTAACGGCAGCTTCGCGCTATTAGCGGACATGAGCCAACTAATTTCTCTATATGTATGTGAGCGCTTATCGCTCAAAGGTTTCACTTATGAGCGAAACCCGCTCATAAGTGAGCTATATTAAGCGTGCATGCTATAAAAGAAGAGGGAAATAGTTGGCCCTATTTTTGCTGTTAACAAATGGAAAGGATTTCATACCCCCAAAGAACTGAATACTGAGAAGTCAGTAATGAGAAAAGCATTTTATGATGTCCCAACGTCTTTCTTCTAAGTATCTACTTCTTTCTTTAGCCGTTGCGTTAATTCCGCTTATCAGTTTTGCTGCACTTTACAACTATTACACAATGCAATTGGTTTCTCAGATCACTGATGAACAGCTAGCTACGCGTATGGCTGCGACTCAAAATGAGATGAGAGTGTTTCTTCGTGAGAGAGGTTACGAAATAGCAGCGCTTGCCGATCAATTTACTGATCCAAGTCTGTTTGAGCATGAAGGAAGCAGGCTGCTTTCAATTGAAATGGAAGATCTCTTACGACTTCAGACAGATGATAGTTCTATCTACGGTATCGCCTTTTTTGGTAAGAGCGGTGAGCTGAGCTGGACCTTTCCAGATGATCTTGTACTTGATGAACTGAATGCAGGAATTATTTTCGAGGGTGTTGTATTGAGCGATCCGTCGACCCGCAGTTGGGAACATCCACCCTATATCCTTATGAAAAGCCAAGTAAACTTTCATGGGCGACAGGTTAAAGCGCCGAGTATAGGTCTGATTATACGATTTAATTCCATCACTGAGATGATGAAGGGGTTGGATCAGCCACACACTTACCGTTCTGTGCTTAGGGTTTCGAGTGGTCAAACTTACGATGTAGTTGGGCAGCCTATTGAAGCTAAAGTTTCTAGCTTTCAAAGAGAGATCTTACCTGGTTGGTCATTGCATTTATTACAAAACCATGGCCTGGTATCAACCCCAATTGAGCAGATGCGAATCTGGTTGATAGTTCTAGTAGTGTGTACAGTGGTCGGCTTGCTACTACTGCATTTCAATATTTCTAGAAAACTGAATCAGCAGGTTGATTCAATTGTCAAAAGCGTTGAACAGGTTGCCGCAGGTGATCTTGATAGTCCTGTAAAACAGTCTACTAGCCTTGAAATGGATAAGCTGGCGAAAGCGATCGATACTATGCGTATGCAACTGAAGGGCTTTATTACTTCAACCCTTGAAATAGAGAGACGGGCGTCGTTAGGTCAGTTGGCTGCTGGTTTGGCGCACGATATACGTAATCCTCTTACCACTATAAAAACTACGATTGTTGCTCTTACCAAGCGGGAGAAAGATCCGGTCAATCGGGATATGTTGAATATGCTAGAGGACGAGATTGATCGGGTGAATGATGTAATTGAAAACTTGCTTGATTATGCCCGGCCTAGAGAGCCAAAGGCTGAATTACTGAATTTATCCGAGCTGCTTGAGAGTATGGCGACCTTGCTGAGCGCATCTGCCCGGGAAAATAACGTGACTATCCGCATTGAGTGTCCTGCAGCAACAGAGGTCTGGATCGATGATGGGCAGTTAAGGCAAGTATTAATGAATCTTATGCTGAATGCCATTCAGGCGGTGGGACGGGATGGCGGAAACCTGCTGATCCGCTGCACTGAAAAATTTGATTGTGTGGATGTGATAATCAGTGACAGTGGCACCGGGATTCCAAAAGATGTTATGCCGCACATCATTGAGCCCTTCTTTACCACAAAGTCGGCCGGTACTGGGCTGGGGTTAGCTATCTGTAATGCGCTTATCCACAATAATAATGGACAGCTTATTATTACCAGCAAGGAGGGACAGGGAACGACTGTGAGCTTGCAATTACCCAAAGCTATAGGGGGACAGTCTGATGAGTAAGGATATTTCTGTGCTTATGATTGACGATGAGCGCAATCTTGTTCGGAGTCTGGGCTTTTCTCTGAGTGATGAGCAGATTGAAGTCACCGGAGCTTTTACTGGTCAGGAAGGGCTGGAGAAAACAGCAGAGACCAGCCCGGATGTTATTCTGCTTGATCTGGGATTACCCGATAGCTCGGGGCTGGATATTCTGTCGCAGCTCAAAACTCAGCACCCGGATATTCCTGTGATCATGATCTCTGCCCATGGTGATACCCGGGCGGCGGTCAAGGCTGTGAAAGAGGGGGCGCTCGATTATATAACTAAACCGTTTGATGTGGACGAGCTAGTGATCCTGATCCGGCGTAGTGCTGAACAGGTTAGAATGGTGAAAGAGTTACAGTTTTTACGCGGTAAAAGCCACAGTCCTAGCGGTTTGGTTGGCAGCAGTCCGGCCATAGCAAAGCTGAAAACAGAGATCGAGCAGGTTGGCAGAAGTGCCGGTAAGACGGTATTGATTACCGGACCTTCCGGCACCGGCAAGTCTCTGATCGCAAAAGGCTTACACGATATCCGTTTTGGTAATGCGCCTTTCATTGAGGTGAACTGTGCTGCGTTACCTGAGCAATTAATCGAAGCAGAGTTGTTTGGTGCTGAGCGAGGGGCGTATACCGGGGCAAATCAGCGTCGCTCCGGGCTGATAGAGCTGGCCAACGGTGGCACCTTGTTTCTAGATGAAATAGGTGAGCTGCCTGTTAGCTTACAGGCAAAACTACTGAGCTTTTTGGAGAACAGGTCCTACAGGCCCATCGGTGCAGGTAGAGAAAGAAATGCTGATGTGTTTGTTGTTGCAGCAACTAATCGCTCTTTGCAAGATGAGGTTGAAGCGGGAACATTTCGACAGGATCTTTACTACCGTCTGAATGTACTGCCGATTGAGGCGCCACCGCTGTCGGTGAGACGGGAAGATATTCCTTTACTTGTGTCCTATTTCAGTGAGAGTTTTGCACGGCAGGAAGGGGTTGAAGCTAACCGTTGGGAATCGGATGCACTGCAGGAGATGCTCAATTATACCTGGCCGGGCAATGTTCGTGAGCTTAAGAATCTGGTTGAGCGATTAACCATTCTCAATCCCGGTCGCACGGTTTCTCTGAATCTACTGCCTGAGGAATACCTTAGCAAGAGGGCCGATCCGGCTTATGAAAACAGCTATACCGAAGATCTGGAAAACCGGGAACGTCAGTTGATCCTCAATGCTCTGGAAGAAGCCGGAGGGCGCAAAGGGTTGGCGGCAGAAAAACTGGGTATTTCTAGACATGCGTTGAAGCGGAGAATTCAGCGCCTGCAGTTAGAGGATTTCCTATGATTCGCTGGGTGCTATTGTTGCTGGCGCTGTCTCCGTCAACCTGGGCGTCTGAGTTTGCTCTGGGGGCTAGCGATAAAGATGCGACGGTTAAGGTGGGGTGTCTATTCCCACTGGGAGGGCGGAGTGGACTTTATGGCCAGGACAGTGCAGTTGGAATCCGTCTGGCCTTTGAATGGCTTGAGATGCAGTCTGTAGAATATCCGCCTATTCGGGTGCTGATCGCTGACAGTAGTTCAAAAGCTTCTAAGGCGACCCGACTGGCGCGAGATTTTATCCGTAAAGATAAAGCCCGTTTTATTTGCGGTGTGGTGAATTCAGATATCGCCTTGCAGGTAGCGAAGGTTGCTGAGGATGAAAAGGCATTCTTTATCGGCACTGACCATGCATCCTCAAAACTGACCGGTACCAATGTCTCGCCGTATTACTTCAGAGTGAACAATAATACCCAGCAGTCCATGCATGCCGCAGCGAGCTACATCAAGGAAAAATTTAAAACTATTAAGGCTGATCAACCGTTACGCATATCATACATAGGCCCGGACTACGATTACGGCTATCAGACCTGGCAGGATCTGAGAACCTCTCTGGAGAAGAAAGGTGTGGATTTTGAAATCGTCACGGCGCTGTGGCCGCGCTTGTATGAGTCAGACTATACGCCTTATCTGAAAGCTTTGCTGGAAAAGCCGACAGATCTGATTGTCAATTCGCTATGGGGTGGAGATCTGATTGCCTTTGTCAGACAGGCGAATCAGACTCATCTGTTCAGGCATGCTCGTTTTGCTAATTTTGATACGGGCAGTAATTACGATGTCCTGGCAGCCTTGGGCGACGATATGCCGGATGGACTGATTCTTTCTTCAAGGCATCATAATAACTGGCCGGATACCAAGTACAATCAGTGGTTTATTAAACGTTTTAAAGCACTTAGCGGGCGCTACCCCTCGTATGCGGCCGAAGGTGCATATTCCGGCATGCTGGCGATTGCGAATGTTATGGCTGAGGTGGGAGTGGACGCCAAAGATGATGAGATTCGCTCTGCTCTGCAGCAGCTAACAATATCGCTGCCGGAGGATCCGCAAGGCTTCACCTCATTTATGGATGCTGAAAAGCATCAATTGCAGCAAGTGATCGCCATCGGAGTGACGATGCCGAATACCGCCTTCCCTCCTGCTACTCATATGCTGGGTGACTGGCGTATCTACTATCCTCAGTCCGATCAATAGTAGCTGGTTTGAGCGCTGACCGCTCAGAGCGGTAGCGCTCGGCTCTGAGCGTGTAGCGCTCATGATCTTACAGTCACCATCATTGTTTTCTTAAAAATATGTATTAAAAACAATTGTTTATTATTGTTTTTGTTTATTGGCATAGCTGTTGCTCAAAGGAAATGTACAGATTTTTTCTGTCACAACAATAATTAAAACCTTTGAGGCATAATAATGTTTAAATCACTAAAAACGCCTTCTGCTTTAGCGGGTTTGCTGCTAACCGCTACCGTCACACAACCAGTTTTCGCTGCTGATGATGAATACAAGCTTGGTCTTGTGACCTTCCTGTCCGGCGGCGCTGCAGGTCCATTCGGTGTTCCTGCTAAGAATGCTGCTGATCTTACTATCGAAGCGATCAATAGCGGGACTTTACCTGCGCCATACAATACCAAGGGTATTAACGGCGAGATGTTAAAGCCTGTGTACATTGATGAAGCGGGTGGCGCGACTAAACAAACCGCAGAGTACCGTAATCTGGTTGAGCGCGAAGGTGTCGATGCCGTTGTGGGCTATATCTCATCGGGCGACTGTCTGGCGGTTCCTGCTGTTGCTGAGCAATTGAAAACCCTGACTGTGTTGTTTGACTGTGGTACTCCGCGAGTATTTGAAGATCAGGATTACAAGTATGTTTTCCGTACTGGCCCGACTGCAACGATGGATAACGTCGCGGCTGCTCTGTACGTTAAAGACACAATGGGCGATGTCGAAAGCGTTTCGGGAATTAACCAGAATTACTCATTTGGCCATGAGTCCTGGGACGATTTCCTTGGCTCGCTGAAAAACCTTTCTTCTGAGGTGGATGTCTCCACCGAGCAGTTCCCTAAAATCTACGCTGGACAGTACGGTGCGGAAATTTCATCACTGATGGTGAACTCTGCCAATGTCATCCACTCATCTTTCTGGGGTGGTGATATGGAGGCGTTCCTGCTGCAGGGCTCTGCTCGTGGTCTGTTTGATGACCAGACAGTACTGCTAACCACTGGTGAAAGTGCTATGTACCGTCTGTCAGAGCAGATTCCGGAAGGTACTGTGCTTGGTGCGCGTGGACCGTTCGGTGTATTCGCGCCTGATAACGAGATGAACCGATGGTTCCGTGCGGCATATACAGAACGTTTCGGTACTCCGCCTACTTATCCTGCATACAAAATGGTTCAGGCCCTACTGGGCTTGAAACTGGCTAACGAGAAGGCTGCTGAAACGGTTCAGGGCTCGCCGACAACGGAAGACGTTGCAAGCGCGTTTGAATATCTGGAGTACGAAGGCCCTGGCGGTAAAGTATCTATGAACCGCGGTAAAGGTCACCAGGCTTCCATGGAGATGGTTTACGGTCGTTACGCCCTTAATGGTGGTGAGCCTAATGTGACCGATATCCGTCGTTACCCGGCCGATTGTGTCAACCCGCCAGAAGGCGTTAAAGGCATTGATTGGATTAAACAGGGTATGCCTGGCGCTCAGTGTAACTAATGTCCCTTCGCGCTGGAGCGATGCTCCGGCGCTCTTCTTTACTAGTTAAAACGAGATTTATCTTATGACGTTGCTTATGGCGATGCTGATGGATGGCGTTATTTATGCTTCCTGGCTGTTTGTGATCGCAGCAGGACTGACGTTGATCTACGGTGTCATGAAAATTCTGAATATGGCGCATGGTAGCTTCTACGCGATAGGGGCTTATGCTGGAGCCTCACTTGTAGGGCTCTACTTCGCCGGAGGGTATCCACCCTGGGGTGGTTATCTGTTATTGCTGGGCGCTGCGTTGTTGAGTGGTGTCGTAGTGGGGTTGCTGATCGAGCGCGGCATCCTGCGAGTCATGTATGGCCGGGATGAAGTGGTCATGATTCTGGTGACTTACGGCATTCTGCTGGTACTGGAAGATGTCATCAAGCTGATCTGGGGCGTTGATGCTTACTTTGCTTATCAGCCTTATACCATGCTCGGCCGTACTAAGCTGGCGGGTTTGTCCTTCTCAAACTACGACCTGGTACTGATTGCTGTCTCTGCGTCGATTGGCTTCATGCTGTGGTGGGGTCTGAACCGTACCCGTCAGGGTAAGTTGCTGCAGGCGGTGATTCACAGCCGTGATACTGCAGCGTTTCTGGGCATTAATGTGACCCGGATGTTTACCGTAACCTTCGTCATTGGTGCTGTGCTGGGTGCTCTAGCCGGGTCTCTGACGGCGCCAGGTATCTCCGTGATGCCGGGTATCGGCGTTGAGGTCATCGTGTTGGCGTTTGCGGTTGTTGTTATCGGTGGTCTGGGTAGTGTTGGTGGAGCACTGGTAGGAGCGTTGATTGTCGGCATGGCCCGAGCTGCCTCTGTTCACCTGTATCCAGATGCTGAGCTGTTCGTTATCTATGGTGTGATGGCGCTGGTACTGGCGTTCCGACCTCAGGGGCTATTTGCAATTGCCACAGCGAGGAAAATCTGACATGAAACATGCAAAAATTTTATTACCTGTCAGCGTTATCGCGATGCTGATAGCCGGTATGTTGATGCCTGGGTGGCTGAGTTTTCTGCTGACTCTGGCGATGGCGAAGGGCCTAGTGGTACTGGGACTTTTACTGCTGATGCGGGCGGGCCTGGTGTCCTTCGGTCAGGGGCTTTATTACTGCCTGGGGGCTTACGTTGTAGGGATTGCCGGGGACTATTTAGAAACCCAGGAAGCGCTGTTGCTGATACCGATGGCGATTGTTATCTGCGTTGCGCTGGCGGCTGTAATCGGGCTGCTGCTGTGCCGTTACCGGGATATCTTCTTTGCCATGTTCTCTATGGCATTTTCCATGATCCTGTATGGCGTGCTGGTCAAAAGCACTTCCTTCGGTTCCTCTGACGGTTATAACGTTCTGCCGCCAAAACTGTTCGGCTGGGCTCCGGTTGATGCCAGTGCACAGTTATTGCCATACAGCATCGCTGTGGTGGCAACGGTAGTCGTGGCTGCATTGGTTTGGCGTTATTTTCGTTCGCCAATGGGGTTTGCCGGAGAAGCCGTGCGCGAGAATGAGATCCGGGTTGAGTATCTGGGCGTCTCGGTGAAGAAGGTTATCTATATCAAGTATCTGCTGGCTGCGGCTATGGCAGGCTTGGGTGGCGCTATTACTGCATTGGCTGCCGGACACATTGATCCTGAGATGGCTTACTGGACCACTTCAGGTGAGTTTGTATTCATCGCTCTGATGGGGGGGACAGGTCACGTTGCGGCACCGGTACTGGGAGCGACAATGTTCGAGCTGCTGCGTACTTACGCCTTCCAGATTTCACCTTATACGTGGCAAATGATCCTGGGTATCGCCCTGTTGGCCATCATTCTGTATCTACCAAAAGGTATCTGGTCTTTGGTTGAGCGCTTCACTGGGAGGACTTCATCATGAGTGCACTTCTTGAAACCCGTGCGTTGGCACGTAACTTTGGAGCGGTGACCGCAGCAGCGGATATCAATGTTGAAATTAATCGCGGTGAAATTGTCGGCGTGATTGGTTCTAACGGCGCTGGGAAAACAACTTTTATTAATATGGTGACTGGCTATCTGCCTCCCAGCAGTGGTGAGATCCTGCTGCATGGTAGAAATATCGTTGGTAAATCACCTCGCGAAGTTATGCGCGAAGGTATATGCCGATCATTTCAGGTGGCTCAATTGTTTCCAGATTTGACCATGCTGGATAACGTGCTGATTGCGATCGGTATGGTTGAACAGGGTTCCTTTCTTTCCTTGATCAAACCGCTTCAGACCAAGGCTCGCATCGAGCGGGCAGAAGCTCTGCTCAGCGCGTATCACATTCTTGAATATAGGGATGAGAAGGTAATGACGCTGCCTCAGGGCGTCAGAAAACTGCTGGATATTGCTCTGGCAATGCTCGGTGAACCGGAACTGCTACTGCTTGATGAACCGACTTCAGGTGTTGCTATCGATGATAAGTTCGACCTGATGGATACGGTGATGCAGGAGGTAAGAAAATCCGGTGCGGCAGTGTTGTTCGTTGAGCACGATATGGAGGTGATTGCTCGTTACGCCACCCGTCTAATGGCGTTCTACGATGGTCGGGTCCTGGCGGATGGGCCAACTGCTGAAGTGATGAGCGACGATAAAGTACAGGAGTTGGTGACCGGTCACCATTTGGAGATCAGTTACTCTCAGGAGGTGGTAAATGCTTAAGCTTGAGTCGATTAATACCGAGATCGCAGGAACGCCTATTTTGCGGGACGTTACCCTTGAGGTTCCGACCGGAACTATGGTGGGGCTGATTGGCCGGAATGGCGCGGGTAAAACCACGCTGATGCGGACGGTAATGGGACTGTTGCAGCCTACCGATGGCGTTCTCAGCATTGATGGTAAAGATATGACTGCTTTGCCTTCCCATATCCGAGCGGAATCTAAAGTCGGCTACATGCCAGAAGATCGGCAACTAGTACCGACACTGACCGTGGAGGAGAACATTCTGGTGCCGGCCTGGGCGGCCCGACTGCCGGACGCTGAAGCACGACTGGCCTGGGTTTATGAGCTGATGCCCGAGGTGGAAGGTTTTGCCGATCGTAAAGCGCTGCAGCTGTCTGGCGGCCAGCAGAAACTGGTTGCCCTGGCGCGGGCGATGATCACCGGCAGTCGTCTGTTGCTGCTGGATGAACCGTTCGAAGGGGTTGCGCCAGCATTATCCCGTCGTCTGGCCAGTGTATTACACACCCTGAAAGATGAAGGGATGTCGGTACTGTTATCGGAATCTGATTACAGCCATTCGGCGGACCTGGTGGATCAGGTTTACTCCATTGAGCGTGGTTCTGTAACCGCTGCCAGCTCATTTAAGCAGGAGGATGTAGCATGAATGCATTCAGCTTTTATTCGTCCCACGGACTGATTTGTAAACCCGGTGCGATTCAGGACCTGGGTGCTTATTGTTCCAGCAACCGCTATCAGAAAGCCCTTCTGGTGACTGATCCGGGCATTGTGGCTGTTGGGCTGTTACAACCGGTGGTTGAGGCGTTACAAGCCAATCAGATTGAAGTCGCGGTATATGATCAGGTACAAGCTGATCCGGCACAACGTATCGTCGAACAAGCAACTCAGTATGCTATCGATACTCAAGCTGAAGCCATTATTGGTTTGGGGGGCGGTTCCTCTCTGGATGTTGCCAAGTTAGTTGCTTTGCTGGCTAAGGGTGAAGAGCGGTTGGACGAGATTTATGGTGTGAATCTGGTGAAAGGCACACGCCTGCCTTTGATTCAGATTCCAACCACCTCCGGGACCGGTTCCGAGGTGACGGCTGTGTCAATCATCACCGTAGGTGAGACCGAGAAAAAAGGTGTTGTATCACCACGCTTGCTGCCTGATCTGGCGGTACTGGATGCCGAATTGACGGTTGGACTACCAGCCATGATCACCGCGACAACCGGTATTGATGCGATGGTTCATGCAATTGAGGCATATACATCAGTTAATCCTAACCATAACGGTATTTCTGACCTGTTCGCCTGTAAGGCATTGGAGCTGCTGGGGGGGAATATCCGCCAGGCGGTGATGGATGGTAGTAACCTGGATGTCCGCTCAGAGATGCTGCTGGGATCTATGTTGGCCGGTCAAGCATTTGCTAATTCGCCGGTTGCAGCAGTGCATGCACTAGCCTATCCACTGGGTGGTATCTATCACTTGTCACACGGCCTTACCAATGCACTGGTGCTACCCCATGTGATGCAATTTAACCAGGCAGTTTGTGCTCAGCAGTATGCTGAGCTGGCACCCATCGTGTTCCCGGATATGGCGCAGATAAGTGATTCAGCTGAGCGTAGCGACCAGTTTATTGAAGCCCTGGCTCAATTAAACAGAGATCTTTTGGGAGAGGTGCGTTTACGGGATTACGGTATTGAAGAAAGCGCGTTGCCGATGCTGGCTGAAGAAGCGATGAAGCAGACCCGTTTACTAGGTAATAACCCTCGTGAGGTGACTCAAGAGGATGCACTCAAAATCTATCAGGCAGCGTGGTAACCAAACTATGGCAAATGCACAGCAACATCATTCACCTGAAGTGCTGGGTGACTATAAGCATACCCTGAGTATTCAAACTCGTTGGATGGATAATGACATCTACGGTCATGTGAATAACGTTCAGTATTACAGTTACTTCGATACAGTTGTGAACCGTTATCTGATCGATCAGGGAGTGTTGGATATCCATCAGGGTGAGGTGATCGGTCTGGTAGTGGAAACCCAGTGTAACTACAAGAAAAGTCTGGCTTTTCCTGAAACGATTACCGCAGGGCTGACGGTCACTCGGATTGGCAATAGTTCGGTCAGATATGAGGTGGGCTTGTTCAAAGAAGAGGAAGATCAGCCCGCTGCCCAAGGACACTTCATTCATGTCTATGTCGATAAGCAAACGCAGCGCCCTACCGCATTGCCGGAGCCGTTGCGTGTAGCACTAGAGAAAATTGTGCTTTAAGGAGCAGGTTATGCAACTGAATAATGCAGAGCTATTGAAGACTCGGTCATATATTAATGGCCAATGGTGTGATGCTGATAGTGGCAAAACTTTTGTCGTCAGTGATCCTGCAACGGGAGCCGCGTTAGCTGAGGTGGTGGATCTTAGTGCAGCGGATACAGATAAGGCAATCCATGCCGCAAGCCTGGCTCAGCAATCCTGGCGAGAGCAAACAGCAAAAGAACGAGCCTCAGTGCTTCGTAGTTGGTATGAACTGATACTCGAAGCGCAGGAAGATCTGGCACTGATGATGACCTCCGAGCAAGGTAAACCTCTGGCAGAGGCCCGAGGGGAGGTAGTTTATGGTGCTTCATTCGTTGAGTGGTTCGCCGAAGAGGCTAAGCGTGTATACGGCGATGTGATACCTGCTCATGGTAAGGATAAGCGACTGTTGGTAGTGAAACAGCCGGTGGGTGTCGTTGCTGCCATTACGCCATGGAACTTCCCAATCGCTATGATTACCCGAAAGGTTGCACCGGCGCTGGCGGCCGGTTGTGCAGTGGTGGTTAAGCCTTCTGAACTTACGCCACTATGCGCGTTGGCGCTGGCTGAACTGGCGGAGCAAGCAGGTGTGCCGCCTGGCGTGTTTAATGTTGTGACCAGCACTGATGCACCGACGATAGGTCAGCTGTTGTGCGAAGATAGCCGTATCAGAAAACTATCTTTCACTGGCTCTACACAAGTCGGTAAGTTACTTGCACAGCAGTGCGGCGCACAGGTTAAAAAAGTCTCCCTGGAATTGGGGGGAAATGCGCCCTTTATCGTCTTTGATGATGCGGATTTAGATGCAGCGGTGAGTGGGGCTATGATCTCTAAATTCCGTAATGCCGGACAGACCTGCGTTTGTACTAACCGGATCTTTGTACAGCGCAGTGTCTACGATGACTTTGTTGGCAAACTGACCGATGCGGTTGCCGCTTTGACTGTCGGTAACGGTAATGAGTCCGGTGTCACTATCGGTCCTCTTATCGATCAACGAGCGCAAGCAAAAGTTCAGTCGTTGGTGGAAGAAGCTATCACTTCAGGGGCTGAGGTTAGCATTGGTGGTCAGGCAGCTGAAAACTTAAACGCGGGCTTTGAGCCAACGGTTTTGACTAAGGTTAATAATCGTATGCGAATCGCCCAGGAAGAGATCTTCGGGCCTGTCGCGACGGTGATACCTTTTGACGACGAGCATGAAGTTATTGAACTAGCTAATACCACCCCTTATGGTCTGGCGGCCTATTTTTATGCTCGGGATAATGCGCGTGTATGGCGTGTCTCAGAGGCCCTAGAGTACGGCATGGTAGGGATTAATGAAGGATTGATCTCTACGGAAGTTGCGCCGTTTGGTGGAATAAAAGAGTCCGGCTTGGGTCGTGAAGGCTCTAAATACGGTATTGAAGAGTACCTGGAAATAAAATACCTCTGTCATGGAAGTATTTCTTAAGTAATTCTTGCGTCCATGCTCGCTCGTGGGTTTGCCCTGTATATTAATATGCAGGGCCTTTTTCATTCTAATAATTCTAACTAGCCCTGCCTAACGCCGAGAGTATGTTCCAATGTGTATCATCGGCATTGGGATTGTGATGACTCCTCCCCATATTTCTGGCTGATAGCATTAACATGACTGTAATTCTTTTATCTCTGATCGCTCTGGCGTTCTTACTCATCATCATTGAGGATGTCATACACCTCAACAAAGCCAAGTCTACTTTATTCATAGGTACGCTAGTTTGGATTCTTGCGTTCATCTTTCCTGAGCATGGCACTGAGCACTTAAAGGAAGGGCTGAATGAAAATTTACTCGAAATAGCAACATTATGGCTGTTCTTAATGGCGGCAATGACGTTCGTTGCCTACCTGAATGCGAAGGGGTTGATAACTCAACTGGTGTACCGGCTTTTGCCTGAAAAACTAAACATGCGGTCATTGATGATTCTGATGGCTCTGCTTGCTCTTCTGTTCTCTTCGCTTGCAGACAACATCACGGCTTCTTTGATCATGTTGTCACTCTTGTCATCATTGAAACTGGATACCAAACAAACACTGAAGTTTGCAGCTTTGATCGTGTTTGCTGTGAATTCAGGTGGTGTTTCTCTGATTACCGGTGATGTAACGACCTTGATGATCTTCCTTGCGGATAAGGTCACGATTACGAACCTGTTTTTACTGATAGGCCCTGCTGTGGCTGGGGTGATTGTTCTCGCACTGTTACTTATGTGGGGTAATAACGATCAGGTCGAGCTGCCTAAATTCAAACGCCCAATAGCGTTGGCTGATAAGGCTATAGCGGCTTTGTTTCTGTTAACTATTATCAGTACATTGCTGTTCAGCGTACTCTTTGCTGTGCCGCCGGTTCTTACCTTCCTGTTTGGCCTGTCTTTGATGTTCCTTGTTCACCGGATGATTTATAAAAGCGAGTCGAAACCGAACGTGCTGGAGTACGTACGTGAGATTGAGTTTGATACTCTGTTATTCTTCTTGGGTGTGTTGCTACTTGTAGGCATGCTGAAAGAGCTGTCTGTTCTGGATACACTGCTTCAGCTTTATCAACAGATGCCTACGTACATGGCTAACTACTTCGTTGGGATACTCTCAACCTTAGTTGATAACGTGCCTCTAACAGCAGCTATCCTCAAGTCGGGCATCGAGATGGATAGGGCTGACTGGTTGGGGCTAACTTATGCTGTGGGGGTAGGTGGTTCTATGCTGATCATTGGTTCTGCAGCCGGTGTTATTGCACTGAGTAAGCTTTCTGAGCTGACGTTCATCACTTACCTTAAGTTTTTCCACTGGCTCCTGATAGCGTACACGATAGGTTATCTAGGAGTGATGGTAATGGCGAGGTTATAGCGCCACGCAAAAACAAATTCATTACTAGTGAAACATAGATAGACAAAGTTGCGCGCCTTCACTAGGAAAAAGACAGGGAAGCAGCAACTGCTGTCTTTCCCTTTTGCTGTTTCTGCTCGTGATTACTATGTCTGTTATTGGCACAAAGCAGACATGCTTGAATAGAGTAATTCCGATGTAATCAATAGTATTAAGTAGTTCATTTAACTATTCAAAGGCGATAAAAGACCTCAGTTTAATGAACTTCCATGTGAGCCAGCTTCACGACTTTATTATCTACTTCACGACTTTATTAAACAGTTCATGACTTTAATAGTTAGTTCACAACTTTATTACCTGCTTACAGGCGTGCGTATTTGTGTGGTGAGGATTATCGAAGAATAAATAGGACACCCATAAATTTTACATTTCTTCCACTCTGCTGTAAAGTTCGCCACCATGACGATAAACCGCGAATCGCAAGTTAGCTTAGACGCCACCCCGTTTTATCACTGTTATGTGCGCTGTGTGAGGCGTGCGTATTTGTGTGGTGAGGATTATGAGACGGGTGAAAACTTTGATCACCGTAAGCAGTGGCTTGTGTCGCGCTTGCGGTTTTTGTCGTATGTGTATGCGATAGATATTTGTGCCTATGCGGTAATGAGTAATCATTACCATGTGGTGCTGCATGTTGATAAGGCACGTGCTGATGAATGGTCACAGCATGAAGTGGTTGAGCGGTGGTTGCAGTTGTACAAAGGCCATATGCTCGTTGACCGCTGGATGACGGAGCCTGCGGCTTTGGATGAAGCGTCACTCGATGTGGTACATGACATTATCGAAGAGTGGCGCGAGCGCTTATCGAGCATTAGTTGGTTTATGCGCGGTGTAAATGAAAAAATCGCGCGTATGGCGAACGAAGAAGACGGTATTAAAGGGCGTTTTTGGGAAGGCCGCTTTAAAAGTCAGGCGCTGTTGGATGAAGCTGCTGTATTAAGCTGCATGGCGTATGTCGATCTGAACCCTGTACGTGCAGGGATGGTGGATGACTTAATCGATAGTGATTTTACGTCGATCCAACAACGTTTATTTGATTATGTAAAATACAAGGCGATTAAAAACAAAGACGAAAAGCGTTTAACTAAGCAGGTAAATGAACAGCGACAACTAAAAACTGATCTGGATCTAGAGAATTTACCTGAAGCGTCACTAATGCCTTTTGATGGAAGCGCGCATACCGATATCCATGCGGCCTTGCCATTTACTCGCGAAGATTATTTTGATTTAGTGGATAAGACCGGTCGTGTTATTCGAGAGGATAAGCGCGGGTTTATCCAATCTGAGATTCCTACGCTGATTAGTCAGCTCAATATTAACCCCAACCAATGGATTGAGCATATTCAATCCTTCTCTAAACGCTATGCGCACTGCGTCGGCGAAAGTGACAATATTCTTAATTTTGCTGCCTATAATAACAAAGCGTGGTGCAAGGGGCTAAGCTGTTCACGTCAGTTGTATGAAGGGGTGGGATAAATAGCCCCTTTTGATCAAAAATAACGACAATAATACTACTGTAAATTTCTCGAGCGGGCTTGTATCGACATGCCTCGACGTTCGAATCGCTTTCGGCGTCGATAAGGGAAAGTATCTTCAACCACACCGTCTGACACCTGGTCTTGAATCTTTTTCCAATATTGATAATCGTACAAATCAGAATGACGGCTCTCAAAGGCATCCCGCGCTTTCTGATTGCCAGCAAAAAAGAGTGGGAACTCTTCTGGAAAAATATCGTTGTCATGTACTGCAAAAGTTGGTGATGGGGAAAACTCATCGAAGTCATCGCGGGCGGGCGGGATACGACGGAAATTACACTCGTCCATCGTCGCAATTTCGTCATAATCGTAAAACACAACGCGACCGTGACGGGTTACCCCAAAGTTTTTTAGAAGCATATCCCCTGGGAAGATATTTGCTGCGGCTAGCTCTTTAATACAGTTACCGTACTCATCCATCACGTCAACAATTTGTTCATCGGTGGCTTTGTTTAAATATAAGTTAAGTGGCGTCATGCGACGCTCGATGTACAAGTGCTTTACGATCAGTACTTTTTCTGTCAGCTCTATTTTCGAAGGCGCAAGCGTTAATAGCTCCTCAATCAGCTCTTCGCTAAAACGGTTGCGATAAAAAATAAAATTGGTGTATTCCTGAGTGTCGGCCATGCGCCCGGCTCGGTCGGAGCGGGATACAAGTTTGTATTTTTCACGCACAATTTTCTCGGTTACATTTTTTGATGAGCCGAATTTGTCTTTAATGATTTTAAACACTACATCGTATGACGGCAGCGTGAACACTGTCATTACCATACCCTTGATGCCTGGAGCGATGATAAATTTATCGTCGCTGTGTTTTAAGTGGTTAAGAATATGCCGATAAAACGCGGTTTTACCGTGTTTGTTGAAACCAATCGCGTTATATATTTCTAGGATGTCTTTGTTGGGCATCAAGGTGCTAATGAAGCGCACGAAACGAGAGGGTATAGGCGCATCGACCATGAAGTAAGAACGGGTAAAGCTGAAAATAATACTGACGTCATCGGGTTCGAAAATAACGGTATCGACAAATACACCCTTGCCTTCGTTATTGAGTAACGGCAACACGATGGGGAGATAGCGCCCTTTTATCACCGCTCGACCGACGAGATAGGCACCTTTATTACGGTAGAAGATCGATTCCAGCATATCAATTCGAACTTCTTCCGGTGTGCCGGTAAAGTTTTCCAAAATATTTTCGCGAATAGCGCGGACTATATTCGCGATGTCACGTTTTTTATTTTCCCAGGGCACTGAAAACTCGAAGTCGTCTAGAATGCGAGACACCAAGTCAACCAGCCCTCGAGTGATTTGATAACACATGTATATTGAGTAACCACGCAGCGGCTTGTCATCCCAGGGTCGCGAAGGTTTTACAAACATATGGCGGTCGTGAATATGTTCGTGATCAAAAATCCCGCAAAAGATGGAATTAAAAAACGTTTCTGCGATCTCATAGTTACTGTGGTTTTCAATGAGCTGCGCATAGGCGACTCGCGCCTGACGCCAAAGCTCAACATTACTGACATCTTTACTGGTGACGTCATGGGTCAACCGAATAACTTCCTCTACCTTGCGTTTATAGAGTTCGATACGGTTGCGATGCGCGACTTGTACGCCTACCCAGTCGGCCTTTTCAAAGCGTGCTTTTGCTCCCAGGGTTATGTTTTGGAAGTCCGCGAAATAGGAGTCAAAGCCGTTGAGTATTGTCTTGGCAATGCGTCGCGCCGTGGGGGTAGGGGTAGAAGGCAATATTGAATTCATAAGATCAGCGCAGTTGTTGGCAGACCGAGTTTGCAGTTCGGTTATTGGTGAAGTGCGGTTATTATAGCGCTCTATGCTATGCGGGCACAGGCTGCATTTGTCTAAGTTTTTACCATTCAAGAGAGGCGTGAGATGATTCAACCACCACTGTATCGACTAGCAAAAGCGCGTAGGCACGCGCTTTTGCATGCCCTGTGCGCCGGTGCACTGTTAATAATGGGTTTGTCGTCATCTCAGGCTGCGGTGGTATTACAGTATCACCATATATCGGATGAAACACCCGCTTCTACCAGTACCTCACCGGATTTATTTGCTGAGCATTTGGCTGCCATTAAGCGCCTTAATTATCAGGTGGTTAAGCTTGAGTCTCTGGCGTCTTTACTGCGGGAAGGTAAAGCCTTACCTGACAAAACCGTGGCGATTACTTTTGACGACGGTTATTCGTCGGTTTATGACAATGCGTATCCTCTACTAAAACAATATGGTTTCCCATTTACGGTCTTTGTGAATACTGCGCCCATTGAGCGTGGCTCATCGCTGTTTGTTAGCTGGGCACAACTGAACGAGATGGCAAACGATGGTGCAACCATTGCCAACCACTCGCATTCTCATAGCCACTTTTTGCGCAAGAACAATGAAGAGACAGATGCAGAGTGGCGTACTCGAATTGGTGATGACATTAACATTACAGAGGCGCTCATCACGAAGCACACAGGCCAACAACACGGTTTGTTAGCCTATCCTTATGGTGAATATAATCTGGCTGTACAGGAGATTGTAGCCGCTTTGAACATGTTGGCGTTCGGGCAACAATCCGGCCCTCTTAATTCGATCGACCATTTACAGGCCTTGCCCCGTTTCCCCTTTGGTGGCCGTTACGGAACGGTTGATGACTTTGTAACAAAACTTAAAAGCGTGCCCATGCCATTAGTTAGCGTGGCGGTGACTGATGATCGAGGCCGCCCGCTGAACGATGTGGTTCTGCCGCAAGGCCATACTAAACCACAGGTTTCGATAACGTTGAGCGACCGGCATCTTGCTGAACGAGTGCAGTGTTATGCCAGTGGACAAGGTGCTATACCCGTCTCGGTAACTGGAGCTGTTGTTCATACAATAGCAACACAGGATTTGCCTGTTGCGCGTTCACGTTACAACTGCACCGCGCCGAGTGAAGAGTCGGGACGCTATTATTGGTATTCCCAATTGTTTATTCGCAAACAACCAAATGGTGAGTGGTACCCCGAAGAATAAGTTTTGAAATCTTAATCAAGCGTTCCAGAGTTCATCGAAAATTATTGCGTTTTACGGATAATTTTTAGCTGTGCTTTTACGAAGTCTCAGAGATATATCTATACTTTGTCTAATAGATTCAACTTCGTAGACCTTTTCTGAATGTCGAGTATTAAACGCATAAGCGCTGATCATCTTCAGGTGGGCATGTATATTGCCGACCTCAATAATGCATGGATACCCGATAATAATTTGCGGCGACACGGTCTCATCAAGCGCAGTGTTGCCATAGAGCAAATTCGAAAGCTTGGTGTGACTGAATTATATATCGATACGGCAAAGGGGTTGGATTGCAGTGAAGGTACCCCTATTGATACGGTTAATGAAAAAATCGATGCGCAATTGTCGGCAATTCAAAGGAATGCGCCCGATAACAAACCTGTTGTCGAATTCTCTGACGAGTTGAGTTCTGCAACCAGTATTCACGCCAATGCATTAAACCTCGTTTCGCAGGTGATGCACGATGTGAAAATGGGAAATGTTGTTAACTTGCAGCCCGTTGAAGACATGGCCGATAGCATTAGTGAATCAATTCGCCGAAACCAAAGTGCGCTCTCTTGTTTTACTCGCCTGCGTTGTAAAGACCAATATCTCATGGAGCATTCATTCAGTGTCGCGGTACTTATGGGTGTGCTGGCGCGTGCAATGGGCTTTAGTGGTGATGAAATGCATGAGTTAGTAACTGGCGGTCTATTGCATGACGTCGGTAAGGTGCACGTGCCGGATGAGATTTTGAACAAGCCAGGCTCGTTAACACCGGATGAGTGGGAAGAAATGAAGCGCCATGTTCAGTATGGTGAAGAGGCGTTGAATCAACCTGAAGTGCCTACCGTCATTAAACAAATTTGTGCCCAACATCATGAACGATTAGACGGTACTGGTTACCCTCGCGGCCTATCTAAAGACGCTGTCGTCATGGCTGCACGAATGGGTGCCGTAGTTGATGTATATGATGCGATAACGGCAGATCGGGTTTATCACCAGGGTATGTTACCCACTGCGGCAATGAAGAAAATCTTAGATTGGTCTGGCTCGCACCTCGATAGCGAAGTGGTATATCAGTTTATTGCTTGCATGAGTATCTACCCAGCAGGCTCGGTAGTAGAACTAGCGTCGAACCGGTTAGCCATGGTAGTTGAGCCTAATTTGCGGCAACAACATAAACCGTTGGTGAGTTTGATGTGGGATACTGTTGCGAATAGTTCTTTGCCGCCAAAATTGTTAAATCTAGCGCTATCTGATATTGGCGATAGCATTAAACGCGCCGTTAGCCCAGATGAATTTTGTGTTTCAATTGCGGGTTCTATTATGAGGAGCTAGTAGTCTCATCAGGCGAGAATGACGCAGCTATTCATATTATTGTTAGCAATAGCCGCGCGTTAATCCAGTTTTATCGCAATATATTCGTTATTGATCCGCACGTCTTTTGTATTCAGCCGGTTAAAACGAATCATGTCCGCAAGTTCTTCGACATACGCGTCGCCGCGCTCAGAGTAGCGGCGTAGTCCTTCAATTAATTGTAAGCCCGTCACTGCTTGTTGGTTAGAGCGTAGTTGTTTTCTGATTGCACGTAGTTCTTTGTACGCACTGTGGGTATTGATGTTGAGGAAGTAGGACGTCACGGATGCGCGCGCGTCTTTGAATTTTGCCACTTCGTGCGCTGCACCTGTTGAGCGCTGCTGCGGGACAAGTCCACAACCTTTGCGATAACACCACTGGCCAAAGTAGTTGTTTCCCTTCAGCGCGAAGCGCGACATCCCCCATGCGGACTCATTGGCGGCTTGTGCTAATACCATTGATGGGGGAATTTGTCCTATTCGCAAGTCCAACTCTTTAATGAGTGATGCTGGGTCAAGATCTTCAGTATCGATTCGGTATTTTGTTGCCAGCGCCTGTAATTGGGTTTTTAAGCGATGAGTCAAAACACCCTCTTCGTTTAATTGGTCAGCGATAAACTGTAATCGAGATCGCTTGCGTAAAATTGCCTGGTTGCGCTCTTGGATTAGTGGATCGATAAAATTAAAAAACGCTGATTTACGCTCGCTAATATCTTTAATAGCAGAAAAATTTGGCGCCTCGGTGGTGGCCAATTGTTTGGATTTGATAGGGTTTTGGGCCAGGTAGCCTACTAGCCCAATACAAAAGAATGCATAGATGACGAAGAGGGCTAATAAACCATTTGCTTTGTTGTTCGATGATGACATGTTGATTCCAATCCGTTGTTTCTGTAAAAACAGATCGCTCTATGCGTAATGCTTAGAGGTGGTTATCGTGAATGCGAAGTGTGTTGCTGAAAGTGAAAATAATAATTTATATTTTTAGCGACTCTCTCATGGCTTTCATTCGAGAACGGTTTTCGTCTTTTGATAAAGGCGTAGCGGTGTCAGACGGCAATTTCGGAACTTCGATGTCAGGTAATACTTCACCGTTCAGCACCCTATCTGTCCATTCTTGGTAGTGTTGTTTGAACACGGGAAAGGCAATGTGTTCCGGGTTTGAGGCGATAAAATACCAACCGCATGCGCGCCCGGCATGATAGACCGCGGCATGACTCCAGCGCTGTAATGTTTTGGGATTAGGGGCATTGCAGGCTTCTACATAGGCTTGATGAGGGTTCGGCAACCCGTAACTGCTGGGGTCGCCTTGGCAAAACACAATCATTTTATGTAGCGTGGGTAAATATTCTGATTGTTCGATCGCTAGTTTAGCCCCCTGCAAAATTTGCTGCGGGGTGAATCGTTTTAAGCTTTCAAACCATAATTTTTTTGTCTGGTTCAGCAGTTGTGTATCACCAAACGCTGCATAGTATTGGTTGTGATAGTTCACGCGAAATAACGCGAAGACACTATTGATCGTGTCGATGAGTTCATCGCCGGTCGTGCCAGACTGTTGCGAGTTAGTATGCCCAGCTGCGGTCGCTGAGGTCGTCGCTGAGGGAGCGTCCGCGGGTGTTATGGGTTGCTTCGCCATGCTGATTGCTCATTTGTGTCGATTGGTTATGACTTTTGGCCCAGTGGTATTTTACATGCTGTAAAAATTTTGTGTTCCACGAGGTGTTCACTTGTTTGGTTTCTTGCCAGTAGAGAATAAATTCTGGCAGCAATTGTTTGGCAAACTGTAAGTCGATATTTGCCAGTCGTAGTACATCGTAGACATCGTCACCTGGCCGCCAATTGTCCGGTAACGGTTTGGGAACGGTTTCGTTTTCAACAGTCGCCGTATAGCGGTTCCATTGGCGGCGCACATGTTGAATAAATTTACTGTTCCAAGTACGAGAGCTTTCACCTCGCTCTTGCCAATAGAGTACGAACTCGGGGATGGCGTCCTCCACAAACTGAGGGTTAATGCCTGCATGTACAGTTAAAACTTCTATGGCATCTTCGCTGGGACGCCAATTGCTGCTCATGGCATCCGAGGTTTCGCGGCGATGCTGCATGGTTTGGTTGTTACGCCAAGCGTGTATCACTTGTTTCTGAAACTTGGCTCCCCAAGAATGAGCGGGCTCATCACGCTCTCGCCAATAAGTGATAAATTCCGGCAGTTGCTCCATGGCAAATGTGCGCGGGATATTGCGCTGCGCAATTTGCGCAAGTACGTCGTCACTGGGTTGCCAATTGGGCGGTATGCGGTGTTTGCCGTGAACTGGCGTATTGTGGGCACTGGGGGTGATGGCCGTTGCTGGGGTGTCTTGTTGTGTTTCGTTAAAAGCAAAGTGCAACTGTCCACTTTGCTGAAACGGAGCACTTTGCAGCAGTAGTATGCCTTTATCGACCAAGTTCTTACTAATGCGCTGTATATCGTGCGCTGTCCAGAAGGGCAGCCATTGCCCTGCTGAATGGTGGTCAAAACTATACCAGTGATAGTTACCTGACTGCTTGGGGGATTGGTGGCTGGCAAAATCGTTCAATACGCTCAGCATGGCCGCTTCCTCAAGGCCGATGGTGGCCGCGAGGGATGGCGAAATCAGTAGTGGTTTTTCGGGAATCAGGGAGCAGCTCATTGCGATAGTCTACCGCCTCGCGTGAAGCGACTCCAGGTGTCATGAGCAGCGATGAAGCAGCGTGCTGGGCGGGGCATTGCGGGGGCTAAATTCATGGTTGTATATACAGTATATTGTGTTTATCCTGCCTGCTGTTCACAGGTGGCCAGCGAGCTTACCGAATTCTTAGACAAGGAGCTATCGGAGATTTATGGCGAAGCAAAAAACAGCCTATGTCTGCCAGGAGTGCGGTGCGGATTACGCTAAATGGCAAGGCCAATGCACGGAATGCGGTGTGTGGAACCGGTTAAGTGAAGTGCGTCTCGGTACTAAGACGACTGCTCGCGCTGAGCGGTTTGAGGGTTATGCTGGTGGTGCCGCGATGGGCAAGGTACAGACCCTGGCGGAGATTGATCTCGAGGCTGTGCCGCGTTTTAGCTCCGGTAGCCAAGAGTTGGATCGTGTTCTTGGCGGTGGTTTGGTGCCAGGCTCAGTGGTGTTGATGGGCGGCCACCCTGGCGCGGGGAAGTCTACCCTGCTGCTGCAAACCCTGTGCGAGTTGGCAAAGACCATGGCCACGCTCTATGTCACGGGTGAGGAGTCTCTACAGCAGGTGGCGATGCGTGCGCAGCGCCTGCAACTGCCGACCGATAAGCTCAAGCTGTTGTCCGAAACCAGTGCAGAGGCCATTGTTCAACAGGCTGAGCTCAATAAGCCTAAAGTGATGGTGGTCGATTCGATACAGGTAATGCACCTTGCTGATATCAGCTCGGCACCAGGCAGTGTGTCCCAGGTAAGGGAATGTGCGGCATTTTTAACTCGCTTTGCGAAGCAAACTAACACTGTACTCATACTTGTGGGTCACGTTACTAAGGACGGCAGTCTCGCTGGTCCTAAAGTCCTCGAGCATATGATTGACTGTTCGATCTTGTTAGAGGGCTCTCACGACTCCCGTTATCGTACGTTGCGCGGTAATAAAAACCGCTTCGGTGCTGTCAACGAGTTAGGTGTCTTTGCCATGACCGAGCAGGGGCTACGTGATGTTAGCAATCCCTCGGCGATTTTCTTGCAGCGCCCGGAAGAAATTGCCGCTGGCTCTGTGGTGATGGTGGTGTGGGAAGGTACGAGACCTTTATTGGTAGAAATTCAAGCGCTGGTTGATGACAGCCACCTAGGCAATCCGCGCCGTGTATCAGTCGGTATGGAGCACAATCGTATGGCCATGCTGCTGGCGGTTTTGCATCGCCATGCTGGGGTAATGGTTGGTGATCAAGATGTGTTTGTGAATGTCGTGGGTGGTGTAAAAATCATCGAAACCAGTGGTGATTTGGCGTTACTCGTGGCTGTGGTGTCAAGCCTAAGGGATCAGCCCTTAGCGCCCGACTTATTGGTGTTTGGTGAGGTTGGATTATCGGGTGAAATCCGCCCGGTGCCGAGTGGTCAGGAGCGTATTCGGGAAGGAGCCAAACATGGTTTTAAACGAGCCATTGTTCCTGCTGGCAATGCACCTCGACAGCCTATCGAAGGTATGGAGGTCGTGGCTGTTAAAAAATTATCAGAAGTGTTGGATGTGCTGTGATTGTTTGAATGGTTGCAGGCTGACGGCTTAGCTGGGCAGGCGGTGTGAACTCACAGCCTGCGTTTATTTTGGCTCTGTTCTAGTGGCTGCCCTCTAGTCGCCAAGGTCGTAATTATTGGAGTCTAAGAGTGACGCATAACTGCGCTCTGCTAGATCGGCTTCTTTGCTTTTAAACTTCTCAAGCAGTTCTCTCAATCGAGCTTGGTTATCGATTCCGGTAGCGCGACATTCCAACCCTAAATAGTGCTCTTTGATATGCGATAGGGTGCCTTGTAGCTTGATGATGTCGCCTTCGTGGAGCTCGATGTTGAGGATGATAGTTTCGCCAGGTATAAGGTTGTGCTTGTTAATTAGCGCAACCAAGGCACCGTTAAAAGATAGGTCCAGTAGGTGCACTGGCCAACGATTTTGCGAGGTAACGAGCGTCGCGTGCGCGCGGTAGTTTACCCGCGGAAAGTAGCGGCGATCATTGCTGGCGATATCCGTCATTGGTTTATTTCTCCTTTAGGCCATAGGGCTTTTATGCTTGTGCTGTACCGACTTTATTAGAGGTGTGAGAGCTGGTGGAGTTCAAACTATCGAAAATCTAGTGAAGCAGCTCAATTAACTCACGCTCTGCAGCCGCTGGATCACCGAGATTTAATTCAATGAGACGCCGCAAATGAGCCATGCTGTCGTTATCCAACGATTGAAATTGAAACCCCAGGCGATCAGCTTCTTGGTGCACACACTGTAGTGTCGAACTAATAGTCACATTGTCGGATAGACTGATATGAAGTTGCAAGGGGCGTTGTAATTCATATTGAGCGGATTCAAATTTCTGTAGCAAAACACCTTTCAACGATAAATCTAGCACGGTAACGGGTGTGTTGAGCATCCCCTGAGTTAGGGATGCGTCCGCTTGAAAATTAACGCGACTAAAACGGCGGCGCTCTGTGTGATCAGGCATGGTAGCGTTCTCGACTGTCGCCTGCGGCGTGGGCAGCCCGCGTCGCAGAAGCGTGGAGGGTTTATCTAAAGCCTAGCATAGCTTGGATTATTCGTTAGTTAACCGAGACTTGATAAAGCCGCTTTTTCTATGCCGCCGGTGTCGACCAAAAGGGGGCGTTACCCACTGTTTTTGCCAACTTTGGAAACCAGCCTACACTGAAAGGTGTACCCGTTCTGCACATTTGCCTAAGAGGCTGGATAGAACCTCATGGAACATCTTACCGTTCGCGAATTAATGATTAGCGGCATCGTCAGCGTGAGCAATCAGACTCCGGTTGTCGATGTAGCGAAAGCCCTGCGGGATCACCAGGTGTCCTGTGTTGTGATTGATCATTCTGCGCCTGACTCCGGCGGTGCTTTTCCGCTGGGGATAATCACGGAACATGACATTGTTCGTAGTCTGGCCGATTGTTCAGCGGGAGAAGCGATTCAGCGGTTATGCGCGGCCGATATTATGTCGGCGCCGCTGGTCACGTTAAATGCCAATGCGACTTTGCACGAGGCTTTAACGATCTCCCAGGCTCGTGGTATTCGCCATATTCCTATCGTCGATGATCGCCGCACAGTAATCGGGTTGGTAACACAAACCGAATTGGCGCGCGCGCATTTCCGACTAATTGATCAGCAACGAGAATCCATCGAACAGAGTATCCGTCACCGAACTGCAGAGTTAGCGGCGAGCAACGAGGTGCTAAGTGATTTAGCGTTACAGGATGATGTTTTGGCGATAGGCAACCGGCGAGCGTTAGAAGTCGACGTATACGTTAATCACGCCAATGCGATGCAGTCACAAAGTGCCTATGTATTAGCCTTGCTTGAGCTGGACAATTTTCGAGGCTACGTAAAACACTATGGTGACGCAGCGGGTGACGCCGCCTTGTGCCAAGTAAGTGCGACCATTAAAGAGTCGCTACGGTATGGAGATCGTCACTATCGATATGGCGAAGATAGCTTTGCGGTCCTAATGCCAGACACCGGTCGTTTTGAAGCGGTTGAGGCAATGAATCGCCTGATCGAAAATATTGAGATGCAAAACATTGAGCACGACAAAAATGCATTTGGTCACGTTACAGCGAGTGTTGGCCTCGGCGTGGGTGAAGCGAGTTTACAGCGCGACTGGCAAGATGTTCTTGAAGAATCGTCGACATATTTGTCGCAAGCGAAAACCTTGGGTTGTAACCAGGTGTGTTTTGCCGTTGATGAACTCAGTGAGGCTACTCGTTCCAAAAACCCATTGCAGTTTTTATTGGGAGGTTAGAATTTGTAAAGCAGCGTAACTATGCATGCGCTCCTACCGTCCACAAGGTACCATCCCCCTCAATTTTAAATACCGACCTAATGATTGATGAGGGGTTCTTATGTCCATTGCTCTCCATTGCAAGCGAGCAGTTCTTGCCGCAAGCATTCTTCTTTCAACCACCGTTAGCGGAATTACAGCTGCCGAGCCTATTGCATCTGCACGCATCGATGCCATTAAGGCCGAGCTAAAGCAGCGTGTTGATAACGGCGAACTTGCCGGTGTCGTCGCGATGGTGGCGAAAGACGGCGTGGTGCAGATGAAAGAGTCTTACGGCTACCGCGATTTAGAAAACAATGTCGCAATGACCGATGACAGTCTATTTCGAATTTTCTCTATGACGAAGCCTATTGCCGGCACTGCGTTGATGATGCTCTATGATGAGGGAAAATTTAAATTAGATGATCCTGTTGAAAAATATATTCCTGAGCTGAAAGGGCTAGAGGTTTATACAGGCGTTGCTGATGATGGCAGTTTTACCACAGAACCGGCGGAGCATCCGACCACAATACGCGAATTGATGAGCCATACTGGTGGCTACGCGTATTTTCCACCGCTGTCTCGAGGCCCAGTTCCTTCAGCTTACGCTAAAGCCAACATTCTTGGCCGTGATACCACGTTGGCGGATATGGCGGACAAACTGTCGTCGATCCCTCTGAATCATCAGCCGGGTAGCCGTTGGATGTACAGTATCTCGGTCGATATTCAAGGTTACTTAGTCGAAGTGCTCTCGGGTAAGCCGTTTGATGAATTTCTACAGGAGCGATTGTTTTCACCACTTGGAATGAAGGACACTTCATTCCAAGTGCCGACGGAAAAAGCAAATCGTTTAGTACGCCGCTATCGTCCGGGTAAAGATGGCAAGCTAGCGAGTCCAGAAAATAGCACTTACCTTAAGCCAACTACGTTTTTCTCTGGCGGTGGTGGTTTGATTTCTACCGCGGAAGATTACATGCATTTTGCACTCATGCATGTAAACAAGGGTGTTTATAACGGCAAGCGAATTTTGTCAGAAGACGCTATCGACATTATGCGTTCCAATCAGCTGCCCGACAGTATCGCGAATATTGGTCCGGGGTATCCAGGTAACCAATTTGGTGTTGATTTTGCCATTGTGAACGACCCGGCCAAAGCGGATGGCATGCCGGTCGGTACGCATTGGTGGTGGGGGATTGCTGGATCCTGGTTTTGGATTGATCCTGTTGAGAATGTCGTATTCGTGGGGATGATCAATCATGACGACCTGCGTTATGCGCGCGGCTTGCACAGCAAAACCCGCCAGCTCATTTACCGCCCTCTATAGTCTTGCCTTGGATAGGGGCCATTCGGCCTCTATCCTCATCGTCTGAGTCGCCTTCTGACTCGAGGCTCTGCCTCATTACAATAGCCATTTTAAATTGCGCTGTTAGTATCGATTAATTTCATCAAATGAGAGTCATTTGCAATACTGGACACATTGTTAATCAGTGATGGATGTCTGAGGTGTTGAAATGAACCAGTCTAAAACCAATGGTGTTAAGAAAACGATTAGCTTCGCTGTGATTCACATGGCAGTGGCTTTCACTGTCGGCTTAATCATGACCGGTGATGTCATGGTAGGAGGAGCTCTGGCTTTGGTTGAGCCGATGTGTAATACCGTAGCGTACTACTTCCACGAAAAAGCCTGGAGCTTGAAAGGTTGGACGTTGCAGTCAGCAAAAGAGACGCGGTTATGCGCTCATTAAGGAATGCTCTCGTTGCTTTGAGGCTTTCTTGTAACCCTTGCGGACTATATTGACGATAACTGCCGGTACGTTCAGGTACTCGGAAATATGTTGGCTCGATAGTGTGCTTGCTAGCTCAGGCTGATCTGAAAAAAATGCCTCCAGGCGTTGTTCGTTCTCAAGTTGTAACAGGCTCTGTAAACGATGTTGATGTTTAAGTAGAGCTTGCGACATATTAATTAAAAACCAACGCTCCAAATCTGGACATTCGGACATGAGGTCGATGAGTGCCTGGCAAGGTATGCGCATAGCGCTACCTTCTTCGATCATCGTTACGTTGTGGCGGCTAATCGAATGACGTTTGTAATCTGATAAGTTTCCTACAACAGCTGGGGCCATATGAAATGCGCGAATAATATTTTTTCCAGACTCAAGCTCAATAAATTCTTGAGCAACGCCACTGGTTAAAAAATAAATGTGAGAAACATTAAAATAAATTTCTTGAAGCGTGCTACCGCGCGATAGCTCAACGGCTTCTGATTTCTTGGTGAGGGATAGCCAGCTGCTAATAGACACCTTTGCTTCACTATCAAAAAGTGACTTCATGGTCGCAAAGTCTGCGTGTGAATGCTTGGTCATAAACTATAAGCTTGCTTTATATTAAAGGTGTGGCAACAGCCGAACTAGCACAACTCGATGTAGCGCCGTCCATGAAGCAAGAAAAAGGTTGGCGCGACCAGCAAGCCGATTCCTTGGCTTAGAAATCCATTTCAAACCCATCGCGCCAATTTTCTTAAAGCTGTGCGCTCGCCCATCGATAACTTAGCGAATGGCTAAGCATCGCCCCCAAAGCTCAGTGACGAGTTGCGTTGCATAGCACAGCTCTACGATGCGACTTGAACTACGAGAACTCCCAGTTCTCTCGAGCCGCTAGGATCCAAAGACTTAATCAAAGCACCCTGAATCATCAAACGCGGGCATTTTTGTGTAATTGAGGTTACAGTTAGGGTTACAACATTAAGAAATGTTGACCTGCGAGATAAAAACTAGAGGTTTGTCACACTTTTCGGCAGGAAATTGAAATACAGCCTATCGCTACATCATTTAGGGCAAAAGTGACAATCAGAAATTAGTTTTGCATATACAAGAAGTAAAAATGTCACCATCCAAACTACCCACCGGAATGCATGCCGGCCCATCAGTTGATAACACACTTTTTCGGCCTAGGTTGTTACGTCAATTAAATCAAGATAGTCACCGTTGTGTGTGTTTATTTGGTGCCCCGGGTGTCGGTAAATCAACCTTGGCTGCGCAATTTCAGCAACAATTTGAGGGTGAATCAATTTGGGTCAACGTTGAACCGGACAAAGATTCCGTATCACGTTGCGCAATGCACCTTAGTATGCGGACTGCGGAGCATCTGCCTAATGAGCCTGCCGGTGATGACAGTGCAGTGATTGAAAGATTTTATGCGCAGTGTGAAAAACCGTTTTGTTTGGTGATTGATGATGCGCACCATCTTACCGCGAGTGAGCGCGGTTATCGTTTTATTGAGGCATTGATTGCTCAGTTACCTGGCCATGGCCGACTAATATTGACGTCACGCGACTTAATTGCCGGGCCAATTGCCAAGTTTGTTGTCAAACAACAATTGATTTGCCTCGATACTCAAGCGTTGCTGTTTGATGCTCAAGAAATGTCGACATTGTTTGACCTGCTGAATATTCCAGAAGGCGAGGTCGCTCGACAAATTGTGCATCAAACGCAAGGGTGGGTAGCAGGGGTCGTTATTTTTTCTCGGTCCCTAGACGATGTTGGCAAAGCCTCCGAACCGTTGTCGAGGTATGGTGAAAAAACCTTGTATGACTTTTTGTTGCACGAGGTGTTCGAGCCGCTGACAGCGAAGCAAAAGTTTATACTCCTTCGATTGGTTGCGTTGCCGCTATTCAACGTCGGTATGCTCCAAGACCTCATGTTGTTGGATCGAGATTTGCTCATAGAGTCGCTAGATAGAATTCGTTTATCAACTGGATGCTTGTACGCATCAAAAGCGGGATTTTCAAAAAGTGATGATGTTTGGTATCAAATGAATCCGGTGTTTAAGCGGTTTTTGATGCGGCATGGAAGGGAGACATTAACGAACAGAGAATACTTCAACATCGTTTATCAGTCTGGTCGTGTACTAGAGGCCGCTGGTGCTACGCGTTGGGCTGCAGAAAATTATTGTCAGGCGTCATCCTGGCAACAGCTCATTAGCTTGTGCATGCGGGAAGGTAAGGTGTTATTGGAAGCAGGTGAGCACGAAGTTCTGTTGGAGTGGGTCGAAGCCATACCGCAATCAGTTAGGGATCAGTTGCCGTGGTTGCTTGTGCTTTACGGCCGAGCTCTCAGCGTCATGTCGCTTCCCGATGCGTCAAAAGAGTGGCAAAAAGCGTCGATTCAATTTGAGCGGGAAGGAGATTTTGCCGGGCTATATATGACATGGGCAGGCACCGCGCTCAATTTCGCGTTGGGCAGAGCGGATCTTTCGGGTATAGATGAACACTTTGATAAATTACATAGGTTGCGTCGTCGCTGTCCGCAATACCCAAGCCAGGAAGTTCACATTACTGTCATTATCGGTGTGATGTGGTGTCTAAATTGGCGATGCCCGGAAAATTTCGAATATGGAACGCTTGCAGAAGAATGCGAGGTTTTGCTGAGCGAGGAGGAGGACCCAACAGCGCGCCTACGCTTGATTGCCGTGTTGCTTTGGCATTTCTATAATTATGGTTTCGTTCCTCTAACGCGCGACGTTGACACGCTATTGGATCAAATTCCTTCGCTTGATACCGTCGAACCTCAAACAGCATTATTTTTCTTGCTGATTAAATCGATGTACTTGGCGGCTAGAGCTCAAGTCAGTGAAGCTAATCGTACCACCGATGAAGCAGAGCAGCTGCATTTGTATGAGGGCTTGCCTGCAAGAACCAATTTGCTCAGTGGTAGGATGACGACGTTTTTGCTTAACGATCAACCGGAGAATGTTGGCGAAGAGGCTCAGCAACTTCGCACTCACCCTGAAGCACGGACGATTGAAAAGATAAATGCAAGAATTAGTGAGGCGTGGTTGTGTGTGCAGCGTGGAAACTTTGCGACGGCTCAACCTATTCTCAATAATGTGCTTAAAAAAGCACGCTCGATGTCGCATAGTTTTGGTGTGTCTACCTGTTATTTTTTGTTGAGTGTTGTGAATTTTCGCCTTGGTCAATATGAGGCATCACTAAGTGCATTAGATGAATTGAAAGTTATGCGGCTTTCACATATTTCGCGTTTGGTGCAGTACAAAGTGCTGTTGTTGGAGGCGTGGATTGTTATTCAAGGTGCAAAGCAGGATGCCTATCAAGCCGTTGCAAAAGCGATTTACTTTGCGAGGGATAACGATATCGTTAATTTTCACGGTTCGGTTGGTTTGTTGTTATCTGATGTCTATAGTCAAGCCCTCGACCTGGATATAGCGCCTGATTTCGTTTGTCAGCGTATCGTGCTACAAAAAGTGTCGCCGAATGATCTTGGGAGGACATTGATCAATTGGCCGTGGTCGGTAAGAATTCGCTCACTAGGTGAGTTTAGCGTCACGTTAGATGGGCAGAACCTAGATTTGGCTAAGCAAAGCGGCCGTCCAATACAAATGTTGAAATTGTTGGTCACTCGAGGCCGAGAGCCGATATTGATATCAGAATTAATTGAGATATTGTGGCCGGAGCTAGATGGCGAAAAAGGGTTTAATAACTTCAAAGTAACTTTATCTCGATTGAGAAAGTTGGTAGGTCGAGATGCTGTTATACAGCAAGATAATCGGGTTTCATTGAGTCGTCAGCACTGCTGGGTCGACGCCTGGGTTGTTCAAGGGGAGGTTAAACGGCTGTTACACCGTCAAAGTTGGTTGTCCGCGAAGTCTTCACGGTTACAACGCTTGATTGATGTATATCGTGGGCCATTCCTCAATGCCGATAGCGATTTTTGGGTGTTGCGTTATCGAGAATCGTTACACAAAGATTATCTAACCTTGGTCAAACGATTGAGTAATCACTATTTGCTGATTGGCTATATTGATGATGCCATTGAGTTGGCGAGGCGTGGCTTATCCGTCGATGAAACTTATGAGCCGCTTTACGTCGTGCTGATGAATTGTTTTTCCAGTCTTAAGCAAAAGTCATCCATTATGAATGCCTTTGAGCAATACAAAGAAATGCTACGGATTCGGTTTGGCTTGGAACCGTCACCTCAAGTCCAGGCTGCTTACCAGCAATCTTTACGCAATGCGATTTCGTTATAGAGATATATTATGCAGATTTGGGTTGATGCCGATGCTTGTCCAGTGGTTATTCGAGAGGTATTGCTGCGAGCGGCTCAGCGCGTCGCCGTGCCAATTACCTTTGTAGCTAATTCACCCTTGCAGTTACCATCCTTGCCAACTGTAAAGTTTGTGCAGGTTGCAAAGGGCTTTGATATCGCTGACAACCTTATTGCTCAGTCCGTTGAGAAAAATGATCTCGTGATTACTTCCGATATTCCGCTAGCAGCAGAGGTGGTTGATAAACACGGTGTGGTTATTACCAGTCGTGGCGAAAAACTGACTGCGGCAAATGTGCGTGCTCGTTTAAATATGCGGGACTTTATGGAGACGATGCGATCGAGTGGGTTGGTGCAATCGAAAACGCCGAGCTTATCTCAAAGTGATAGGCAACAATTTGCGAATCAACTTGATCGCTGGTTGAATCAATTCCGTTCAGAAAAGGCTAAGAATACATAACATAATTATTGAAGATTTAAGTTTTCAGCGATAAAAAAGGCCTCAGTAGAGAGGCCCTAGAAAACACCCATTGTGTTTTTTGTTGTCGGTGTTTAAACCTTTTACTGTTTAGAACTTAAAGGCACCGCCAATCATAAATACAGTCGGATCAATTTCGATATCAGCTTTAATTTTTGCGCCCACATCTAGGTCAATGGTCGCCGTTGTGTCTAGGTCAATTTGCCAAATCGCAATATTTAATCCAAACGTGTCGGTTAAAGCAAAGTCAGCACCAATTTGATAGGCCAGGCCGACAGAGTCATCTAATGATACGTCGCCGTCGCTGCCCAAAGCGTTTGCGGCATCTTTGTGAAGCTTTTCGCCAAAGAATAAAGTGTAATTAACACCTAAACCAATGTACGGTTGAAACTTGCTTGTGGTGGAAAGTGGGTAGTATTGTACATTCAGTGTTGGTGGTAATTGTTTTGCTTCCGCTAGATTAAGACTTCCGGGAACAATGCCGCTTACCTCTGCTTGGTGAGAGAACGGCGTAGAGGCTAGCAGTTCAAGGGCAATGTGGTCGGTGAGCATGTACGCAATGGTTAAACCAATCTCTGCATCGTCATCAACGGTTACATTGGTGCCAGTTAAAGTTGCTGGCAGAGGTAAACCTGTCTGAGTAACAGGGTCGCTGCCAGACTGCTGGTTCACATAAGCCGCACCTAGACGCACAATGCCGTCACCTTTTTCGTATGCCATGGCAGTAGTAGAGCCTATCGCTAGTCCTAGGCTTGCAATAACGGTTGTTAATTTTGATAGTTTAATCATATTGCCCTCAATCATAGTTATGATGTTACGGCGTGCATTGTAGGGCGTAGAAAAAACTTGGAGATGACCTGGATCAATCAGATGAAATTATCTGAATAATTTGCGCAGGCGTGTCATTTGGGGTGGCATTAAAATCGTTTAATAAAAAGAAGTCGATGCCTCTAATGCAAAAGTGTTTACTTCTCAACGTTGTATATTACTTTTTAAACGCATTTAAACAGCGCTCCTTACCGAAGGTGAGATCAATCATCGGTGCAGGGTAACCTGCGTCGAGTAGGGCGGGGTCGCCGGGTTTATGGATCACTTTTGCAGGTAGGTTTGTTAGTGCTGGTAGCCACTGTTTTATGAATGTTGCATCGCGATCAAAGCGCTCCGCCTGACGTACAGGGTGTAAAATTCGGAAGTAGGGGGCGGCGTCGGTGCCGGTTGAGGCGCACCATTGCCAGCCGCCGTTGTTCGAAGCGAAGTGGCCGTCCGTTAATTGTTCCATGAAGTAGCGCTCTCCCCATCGCCAGTCGATGAGGAGGTACTTGGTGAGAAAGGTGGCGACAACCATCCGCAAACGGTTGTGCATCCAGCCGCTGTGGTTCAGTTGCTTCATTGCGGCATCGACTAAAGGAAAGCCTGTTTCCCCTTTACACCAACGCTCGAAGTCCTGTTCGTCGTGTCGCCATGGCACTGACTCGGTTTCGGGTTTCATTGGGCAGTTTTTTGAAATCTGAGGGAATGCCGTAAGCAGATGAATATAAAATTCGCGCCAAATGATTTCGCTCAGCCAGGTATCAGGCCCTTCTTTTTCACATACCAAATCGCCCTGATTGTGGTTGCGTAGCAGGTGTATGCATTGCCTGGGCGATATTAGCCCAATGGTTAAAAAGGGCGAGAGTAGACTTGTGCCTTCAATGCTGGGTAAGTCGCGCTGGTGATGATAGTTGTCGACATCGCGCTGAATAAACTGCTTGAGCTGTTTGAGCGCCTGTTTCTCGGTGACTTTCTGTTTCTGGTGGTATTCGTCGTCAAAGTCAGTGGTTGGTAATTTTAATGGTTTTGCCTTGATGCTGCCTTTCGCTGCGGGTTTTGCTAGTGGGTGTCGGTCGTAGTCTGCATAGTGACTCAGCCAGGCACGCTTGAAAGGGGTGAATACTTTAAAGGGCGTGCCGCTTTTTGTGCTGATCTTTCCAGGCGGTATGATGATATTGGCGTTACTACGGATAACGTCAACCGAATGCTCGGCGCAGCGTTTCGAAACCTGTGAGTCACGTTGTTGCTCATCCAGTGCGTATTCGTAATTGAAAAACAGGCTATCGATCTGGCATTTTTTTGCCAGCGTGAGAAGAGAATCTGCGGCGCTATCGAATGTCTTTGCATTGAGCACATGCAGCTTGATGCCAAGCTGCGCTAGCTCGTCATTGAGTGATTGCAGTGCGCTATAGGTCAATCCGAGTCGGCGATTCGAGACGTGGTGCGTGTTCCACGTTTCTTCGCAAAGCAGGAAGCAGGCGCTTACTTCATGTGCTTTTTTACAGGCGTTGTGTAATGCGGGGTTGTCGTGAATTCGAAGATCGTTGCGAATCCAGACGAGCGCATGCTTGTAGTCTTTTGATGACCTTGAGTCAGTTCCCACGTGTCGATTAAATCCTTCAGCAAAGTGCCAATATCAAGCGAGATGGCTTCGCAGTGCCAATGCCTCTGGATAAGGTTGCATAAATACTTGCTCGGCAATGTATTCGTCGGGCGAGTGGTGAAAGTGATGTTGCAACATAGTCATCGGTGTGATCATTGGAATAATCCCTTCCCGGTATTGCTCGATAAGTTCGCGCAACCGTTGTCGTTCGGGACCGGAGATGTGCTGCTTTAAATATCCCTGTATGTGATGCATGACGTTGGCTTGGCTGCGTCGTGTTGCAGGCTTTTTCAGCGCACTCATGATCAGCGTGATGGTTTTATCGGCCAATTCATCAATAGGGTATTGTTTTGCATTGGCCAGTAAGGGACCGATTTCTTTATAAGTGCTGACGTCATGAGCCGTCACCAAATACTTGTGGCGCGCATAGAACTGGAGTAGAGCGTTTACCGTTAGCTCACTGTGTCGCATTTGTTTCCATTGATGGTAGACATAAACCCGTGCTACGAAGCTTTCTCGAAGATTGGGGTCGTGCAGACGGCCGTCTTCCTCGAGTGGAAGCAGCGGGTCATGATTCATGAGTGAGCTGACGTAAATTCCCGTGGCGTCATTCGCGGTAAAGTTTCCTTTCGCATTGTAACGACTGACGCGTTCTAGGCCGCAGCTGGGGGAGTCTTTAACAAGAATGTAGCCACAGAGGTCTGGATGACGAGCAAGTTGTTGCTGCGCGTATTGCTCGAGTGGTTCGGTGACGTCGATTTTCTGGGTAGCTGAATCGGTAGCAATCAATTTCCCCTCTTTTTCGACAATGCGAATGGGTTCTCTGGGGACACCCATGCCGATGCCGACTTCTGGGCAGATGGGGGTGAGATCCATAAATTCTTTAAGTGCTTCGACGTGGCGATGCTTGCGCTTATGCTGGCCATTAAAACGCACGGGCTTACCCACGAGGCAGCTACCAATGGCGACAAGAGGTTTGTTTGGATTGCTAGTGATGCTGTGTGAGGTGTTTCGGTTTGTAGAATGCATGTGCTACTCCAGTTAATCCAGCCACACTAATCATACGCACGAAAAGCATGTTTGGATTAACGGAATAGTCTGAGTTGTTAGATCAAAAGAGTCTGAAACTCTAGTCGTCGCTATCCGCCATACCGAGTTCTTTGAGTTTACGTGTCAAGGTATTGCGGCCCCAGCCAAGCAAGTTTGCGGCGTCACGTTTGCGTCCGGCGGTATGTTTAAGTGCGGTTTCGATAAGTGCCCGTTCAAACGTCGGCACCGCTTCGGAGAGAATATCGTGCTGGCCTCTTGCAAGCGCTTGGTCTGCCCAATGGCGAAGTGCATTCTCCCAATCACCCGCTGGAGCGCTAGCTTCCTTCTTGTCGAGTAATTCTGGTGGGAGGTCTTCCAGGTGAACCTCTCGCCCAGAAGCCATCACTGTAATCCAGCGGCAGGTGTTCTCAAGTTGGCGAACGTTACCGGGCCAGCTTAAGCTGCACAGGTAGTTTTCTGTTGGTGGCAATAATATTTTAGGTTCAACGTTGAGTTCTTTCGCGGCTGTTTGAAAAAAGTGGGTTGCCAGTTTCGGTATGTCTTCCCGTCGGTCGGCCAGTTTAGGGATGTGAATCCGGATAACGTTGAGGCGGTGGAATAAATCTTCCCGAAAGCGATTTGCTTCAACTAGTTGTTCTAAGTCTTGGTGTGTTGCCGCAATGATTCGCACATCAACTTTTACGGGAGTGTGTCCGCCTACGCGATAAAATTCACCATCGGCGAGCACTCGCAATAAACGTGTTTGCGTTTCCGCGGGCATGTCTCCAATCTCATCGAGAAACAGGGTTCCGCCGTTAGCTTGTTCGAAACGGCCAGAGCGTTGCGCGCCAGCGCCGGTGAATGCGCCTTTCTCGTGACCAAACAATTCCGATTCAATTAAGTCTTTGGGAATGGCTGCCATATTCAGCGCGATAAAGGGGTTGCTGCGTCGAGGCGAGTGGGTGTGGAGCGCGCGAGCAACAAGCTCTTTACCGGTGCCTGATTCGCCATTAATTAAAACGGTAATGTTGGATTGCGAAAGGCGCCCGATGGCTCGAAACACTTCCTGCATTGCAGGTGCCTCACCGATGATTTCACCACCAATTTCCTGGGGTTCAGGGACGCTGAGGCCACGGTTCTCTTTTGCATGTGCAAGCGCACGTTGAGTCACCGCTAGCGCTTCGTCTACGTCAAATGGTTTTGGTAAATATTCGAAGGCACCACCTTGGTAGGCAGCGACAGCACTATCCAAGTCTGAGTGAGCTGTCATGATGATGACGGGTACATCCGGGTTATCCCGTTGCAGATTTTTAAGCATCTCCAAGCCATCAATGCCGGGCATGCGGATATCGCAAATTACGGCTTCGGGATGGGAGCTTTGTAATTCCAGCATGGCGCGGTCGCCACTATCAAAACTTTCGGTCTCAATGCCTGCTTGATGCAGTGCCTTTTCTAGCACCCAGCGAATCGATCGGTCGTCGTCAATAATCCACACTTGATTAGACTTTTGCATTATCTTGTTCCATAGGTATGTAGACTGAAAACTGTGTGCGCCCAGGGCGGCTGTCACAGGAGATTAGCCCTAAGTGTTGGCTGATTAATTGTTGTGAAATTGCGAGTCCTAGTCCGGTTCCCTTGGCTCGCCCAGAAATCATTGGGTAAAAAATATCTTCAATGATTTCTGGCGGAATACCTGGGCCGTTGTCGATGATGTCAATCCGGCAAACCAGGTTATGGTGGAAGCGCCCAATGGTAAATTGACGCTGCACACGCGTACGAATAGTTATTTCCCCTTCATCTTTCATGCCAGCATCTTCTAATGCCTCCCAAGCGTTGCGAACAACGTTCAAAATCGCCTGGATTAGCTGCTCTTTATCGCCTTGAATCTCAGGGATGCTTGGATCGTAGTCGCGCTCAATCACCAAGGTGCCACCGGATTCGGCATTGATAATGGTGGCAACGCGTTCAACGACCGCATGAATGTTGACCGCTTCCATTGAGGTGGGTTGGTGTGGGCCGAGCATCTTGTCCACTAGATTGCGCAGACGATCAGCCTCTTGGATGATGACGTGGGTATATTCATCAAGGGATCTGTCGTTGAGTTCACGTGCGAGCAGCTGAGCGGCACCGCGAATCCCCCCTAGCGGATTTTTGATTTCGTGAGCAAGCCCACGCACTAAGTTTCGAGTGGTTTCTTGGGCTGCTGTTGTCGCTTCCTCACGGCTGATGCGCAGTAGGCGGTCCAGGTGCTGGATTTCAATGAGGAGATCTGAGCTTTCTGCTAAGGGAGTGACAGAGTAGTCGACGGTTAGGTCTGTGCCATTTGGCAGTTGCCATGGTGCTTGTCGTTTAGTGTAAGTGACTCGGTGCGTCGAAGCGTCTTGCAAGGTATCTAAAGCTGCCTCGGATTCGTGAAAGCTGCTACTGATAGGTGTACCTTTAACTTGGTCGCCACTGATTTCGAGGAGGATTTCTGCCGCCGGATTGACGTACTGGAAGCACAGCTTTTGATCAACAATGAGAATGGCTGTGGTCAGGTTTTCGATGATTTGTTTGAAGTCTGGGTTTATTGGCATTGGTGTGTCCTTCACTGCTTAGCGGACGCTTGCAAAAACTAAACCACCTAATTGGGGCAATTCAAGGCGCATAACCAGTAGTGATCAGCTGAGATATTTCGCTATCGGAGAAAGAGGTGTGCGCAATTGTAGTGCAATTATGGGGTGTGGTGCATCAGTATGAACCAAAAGTGTGCTCTCGTGATTCATAAAGGGGAGGGGTGAAAAAAGTGGTTCTAAAATGGGGCTTGTCAGTTGTTCTTGGGTGTCGCCCGTTAAGGGGCTGGTCGCGGTCTATTCACTCGGTGAACATACACGGTAACGGCGGCCGCTCTACCTAGCGTTTTTCCGCGCTTATCAACGACTTTTGCGCTGATGCTGTGAGTTCCAGGGGTGATATGGTTGATGGTCGAGCCGTCTAACATAGACCCATTATCGCTCACCTTAACAGTGTGGCTGCTATGGAGTTCAGGGTCGGTTTTTGTGCTCACAGTAAGGCTTCGTTCACCCGGAGGTACGTGGTATTCATGGGTTGGAAAGGTGATGCTTACACTGTAGCTCGTTGGGATCTCTTGCTCAGGCGACTCTTCTTCACTTTGGCGAGGTGCGCTGGGGGTGGCTGGTAGCGCTGGTGCCGGCATTCGGTTGTCTTCTTTTAATTGTACTTTCTCTGATGATGAACCTGAGGGACTATCGCTGTAGGTTATGTTGCCATGCTCGTCGACTGTTTTATAAACGTCGGCTGAATAGGTGCTCTGGCTGAACAAGAGGCAGTAGGCAATCGTGATAAATAACTTAAAAACCATAAGGCGCATAGATTCATTCCATCAATTGGGATGTAGTGCAGCAAGTGTACCGTTTGCTTTGGCGCAGCTCCAAGCCATTTTCATTGTGACCTTACGACTATGGGGCCCACAAAAAACCCAGCCGTAGCTGGGTTTTTTCTATCGTCTATTAACGTTTGAATTAAACGCTGTAGTACATATCGAACTCAACGGGGTGAGTGGTCATGTTTAGCGTCTCGATTTCTTCAGACTTCAGTGCGATATAGGCATCGATCATGTCGTCAGAGAAAACACCACCTTCGGTTAGGAACGCCCGGTCTTCGTCGAGGGCTTTCAGCGCTTCGTCGAATGTCGCGCAAACCGTTGGGTACTCTGCCAGCTCTTCAGGCTCAAGATCGTAGAGGTCTTTATCGGCCGAATCACCCGGGTGGATTTTGTTTTTCACTCCGTCCAGGCCAGCCATTAGCAACGCAGCAAATGCCAAGTAAGGATTCGCTGTTGAGTCAGGAAAACGAGTTTCAATACGCTTGCCTTTGGGGTTTGAAACGTAAGGAATGCGGATGGACGCTGAACGGTTGCGCGCTGAGTAAGCCAAGATAACAGGGGCTTCGAAGCCTGGCACTAGACGTTTATAGGAGTTAGTTGAAGCGTTACAAAACGCATTTAAGGCTTTTGCGTGCTTAATGATCCCGCCGATATAGAACAGCGCGGTTTCACTCAAGCCGGCATAGACATCGCCCGCGAACTGATTGACACCATCTTTGACGAATGACTGGTGAACATGCATTCCACTGCCGTTGTCACCAACCAGCGGTTTAGGCATAAACGTTGCGGTTTTACCGTAAGCGTGGGCAACATTGTGTACACAGTATTTCAGTACTTGTACTTCGTCGGCTTTCTTGGTCAAGGTGTTGGCACCCACACCGATTTCACATTGACCGGCAGTGCCTACTTCGTGGTGGTGTACTTCGATGTTTAGGCCCATGGCTTCCATGGCGTTACACATTGCGCCACGCAGATCGTGAAGCGAATCAACTGGTGGAACTGGGAAGTAACCGCCTTTTACGCCGGGTCGGTGGCCCATGTTGCCATCGTCGAAATGATGTTCAGAAGACCAAGCGGCTTCTTCAGAACTGATTTTGTAAAACGAGCCGCTCATATCTGAGCCCCATTTTACATCGTCAAATACGAAGAATTCTGGCTCGGGACCGAAGAACGCCGAATCACCTAAGCCGGTTGATGTTAGGTAAGCCTCGGCTCGTTTGGCGATGGAGCGTGGATCGCGCTCGTATCCTTGACCTGTTGAGGGTTCAACGATATCGCAGCGGATGATGACCGTTGGTTCGTCAGTGAAAGGGTCTAAAAGAGCTGTTTCGTCATCAGGCATCAATATCATGTCTGACTCATTAATGCCTTTCCAGCCCGCAATTGAAGAACCGTCGAACATTTTGCCTTCGGTGAAAAAGTCATCGTCGACTTCAGTCGCTGGTATCGTTACGTGCTGCTCTTTTCCTTTGGTGTCGGTGAAGCGTAAATCAACCCAGCGGGCTTCGTTATCATTGATCAAGCTCAGGGAAATACCTGACATTCGGTGTCCTCCAGATGGTTAAGTCTTTAATCTTGAATGTGAATGCTCAATTGTGTCGAGGGACCCAGGTTTTCTATGTTCGGCTCAGTACCCAACATCAGGGATGGTTATGAGGATACATAGCCGGATACCCTAAAACTACAAAACACGACTTACTCTAATTGCAGCTCGGTATAACCCTTTTAAAATCAATGGGTTAACGTGCTGGCTATTCGTGCTGGGGGAGACCACACTGCAATTATTCGTGAGCACCGTATTGGTGTGCGTCCTACCCAGCATCAGGCATTGCGGCAGGCGCGTGCCGTAGTTTGCGCCATGTTAAGTCAAGAGGCAGATGAGTTAAAGCGATAGCTCGCCTATAATGCCGCTCCCTTGATCTAACACCTGGTTCCGCGAATATCATGCTCTTTGTTGTCAAATATTTCCCTGAAATCACTATCAAAACCTCGCCTGTGCGCAAGCGGTTCGTTAAGCAATTACATCGCAATTTGGCGCGCAGGATTAAATACGATGTTGCTTCCTCCGGTATTGAAGTCGTGAGGTATTGGGATCGCCTTGAAGTGAAGGGAGATGTCGATGCTGCTGCTGAGAGCAAAGTGGCAGAGATACTCGCGCAAACGCCTGGCATTGCGCATTTTTCAGAAGCTGTGGGAGTTACCTTTACCGACCTTGATGATTTGGCCGAAAAAGTTGCAGAGTTGTGGTTGCCGCACCTGGAAAATCAGCGTTTTGCGGTGCGTGCTAAGCGACAAGGCAAACATGACTTCAACTCTATGGAAGTGGAGCGCAAATTAGGCTCGGTGCTCAACTGGCGTTGTGAGTCAGCCAGTGTTGATTTAAGTAACCCAACAGTCGTCGTCAAATTGGAAATCTTAAACGACCAGTGTTTTGTATTGCAAAACCAGCGCCCTGGTTTGGGTGGTTATCCCCTTGGCACTCAAGACGAGGTACTCTCGTTAGTGTCTGGCGGCTTTGACTCCACTGTAGCGTCCTATCTTACGATAAAGCGAGGTATGCAAACGCACTTTTGCTTTTTCAATATGGGGGGGCGCGCGCATGAGTTGGGGGTCAAAGAAGTCAGTTACTATTTGTGGCGTAAATTCTCTCCTGATCAACCACTAAAGTTTATTTCTGTCCCCTTTGAAGGGGTCGTCAGTGAAATTCTCGAAAATATTCACAACTCCCAAATGGGGGTGGTGCTCAAGCGAATGATGTTGCGAGCCGCGACGCGAATTGCAGCAGAGAAAAACATACAAGCGCTGGTGACTGGTGAAGCTATTGCTCAAGTGTCTAGCCAAACGCTCACTAATCTCAGCGTTATTGACTCGGTAACCGATACCTTAGTGTTGCGCCCGCTCATTACAATGGACAAGGGTGAAATCATTGAGTTATCACGACGAATTGGGACAGAGGAATTTGCTGCAAATATGCCGGAGTATTGCGGCGTTATTTCCGTCAAGCCGACAACTCGAGCCAGTCGAGAAAGAATTGAGAGGGAAGAAACGAATTTTAATTGGGATGTTTTAGAACAAGCGCTGGCGAGCCGTGCTGAAATGCCCATCCATCAGGTTGCTGAAGACCTGAAGGGCGATATTAAAGAAACGAGTATTTCAGAGAGTGTAGGCGATGCGATCGTCATTGATATCCGTCATCCCGATGAGGAAGAAAAGCAGCCGCTTGATCTAGGTGGGGCTACACTAATGAAAGTGCCTTTTTATCAGCTCAATACCCGCTTTCCCAAATTGGATAGTAATCGGCAATACCTGCTGTATTGTGATAAAGGGGTTATGAGTAAGCTTCACGCTGCACACCTAGCGGATTTGGGCTTCACCAATATAGGTGTTTATCGCCCTTAAGCCAGTCACTTTGCACGGAAAATAAGGCTCTTCAATAGGGAGCGTATGGCAAAATCGCCTCAAAAACGTCGATCATCCAACACAAAAAACACGAGCGTCGCCGTCTTGTTGCTATTTGTGATTGTATGTGGTTTTGTAGCAACTCTTGTATGGCGTGGCGACCTAGATTTGATCAGCTTCTTCGGGGGCGGCAATGCAGGAAGCAACGGCTATAAAAATGTCACATTGACCGATGCCGCCATGGAGTGCCAAAACTTCGCGCAAGAAAAGTTTGGTAAACGGTTACGTTTTATTACATTAGATCGCCACTCAAGCCGTTATGATGAGCGCTCAAATCGTTTCAAAATGTATTACCGTTTGGACCTCTACGGGCGCAACAGCAGTAGCGGTGAAACGACAGAGTTTTTTCTGAATTGTTTTGTGCATGCCTCGCGCGGATCGATTACTCATTTCGAAAGCGTTGAAAACAAGCAGGAACAACCAGGAGCACGTCGGCAATCAGACGGTGGATTTTTTGGTTTATAGGAAGGCAACTACTTGCGCATGTGGAATGCTCTAAAGTAGTGGCCGCATCAATTAGTTTTGGGGGACTTGCAGCAGGCTCATCGGCGAATACATGGATGGGAACGCTGCGAATAAAAGCTGATGGGCTTGAGAATAAAATTACTGTTACTTTGGTTTTCGCTTTTATTGGCACCGCTCGCAATATTGGGCAGTATTGGCTATGTGTATATCGATGGTCAGCTCAAGAAAGATCTATTTACCTACCAAGCTGAATTATCTGAATCGCAAGGGGATTCAGTTTCTCGTTATTTTCAATACATTGATTATGTTGTTCGTCAATCGGCACGAGATGCTGCGTTGATAAGCGCTCTGCAGAAAACCGAGCGACCAGCACAGAGTTACAATGAAAGCATTCAGTCGTTCTTAGTTGACATTCTCGAGAGCGAAGAATCGTTGGTCAGCTTGTCCATATACTCAGCCCTTGAGTTGCAAACCCCGCTTGCCAGTGTCGGTTCAGGGCAGTTCTCGAAAGATTATTTTTCAGCACTGCCGGAGCTAATTGATAGTCAAGAATCTATCGGGTTTTTAGTTGCTGAGAGTGGAACTGCCAACAGTAAGTCGTCAGTGGGTGTCTTGATTGGATGGGCTGCGATCAAGCGGAATGATTCTGTGCTCGGTTATTTTGTGGCTGAAGTTGCAGTCTCCCCTCTGCTCAAGCATAGCCTGGGTGTTGTCAATGGTACGGATCGTGCCGATCAAATTGTACTGCTCGATAATGATGGCAATGTGGTTACGCAAAGTGAACAAGTTGTTACGCGACTTAACAATATTGCGCAGCTCTATCAGCGTAGCGAGCATGGTTTTATCGATACTCTTAACGTGGCAGATCGATCGTATTTTGCCAGTGTGCGACCAGTGGCTAATGGTTTTTGGTTGGCGACGCTGACTGATAAGCAAGTCTTGTTTGATAAACGTCTACCTTATATTTTCATTTTTGTTGGTGCACTGTTTTTTACGCTGCTACTTTCTGGCGTTGTTTTTAATCACTTTGTTAATAATATTGCGATTAAACCAATTCATAACTTAATTGACGCTACGCGGCATATAGCACGTGGTGAATTCCGTCCTGAGCTAAACATTCGTACTAAAGATGAGCTTGGTGAGTTGGCTGTTGCTTTTCGACAAATGGGGCAGCAGCTGATGCATACAAGCCGTCGAATTCGACAGCTCGCCTACTATGATCCGCTAACCCAGCTGCCCAACCGCACTACATTACGCGAAACCTTAAATCGACTATTGGCGAGAGCGGAATCGGAACGAAATAAAGCGGCGGTGCTATTTATTGACTTGGACGACTTTAAAAAAGTAAATGATCGTCTTGGTCATGAGGCGGGCGATGAGTTATTGGTGCAAATATCTGACCGCTTAAAAAATCGTTTACGTCAGGCCGACATTTTATTCGAGCAAGCTGGCGTAACGTCGGTGGATCAGCTCATTAGTCGTCGAGGTGGTGATGAATTTAATGCAATATTAAGTTCTATTAAAGCGCCTCATGATGCAGCTGTTGTTGCAGAGCGTATTATTCAAGATTTGAACGAGCCCTTCTTTGTTGCAAAAAGTGAAATCCATGTTGGTGCTAGCGTTGGCATCGCTGTTTTTCCAGACGATGGTCGTGACGCAGATACACTTTTACGCAATGCAGACCTTGCTATGTATGAAGCTAAGGCGCGCGGTAAAAATAACTATCATATTTTTACCTCAGCGATTAATGATCAGGTTCACCAGCGACTTGCTCTAGAGAATGCACTGCAGATCGCCATGGTGCAGAATCAATTCTGCTTGTACTACCAGCCTAAGGTTCGCTTGGCAGATATGAAGCCTGTAGGCTTCGAGGCATTGATACGCTGGCAGCATCCGAAAAAAGGATTAATCCTTCCGGGTAAATTCATTCCGATCGCTGAAGAAAGCAACTTGATTCGCGATATAGGGAACTGGATTTTAGGCGAGTCCATGCAGCAGATTCAGTTGTGGGACAGGATGTTGCCGAAGGAAGTACGGATTGCGATTAATATCTCAGCCCGTCAGCTTACGCAGGTGGATCTGGTTGAGCAGCTTGAAATGATGATAGAGCATTTTGGTTTATCACCCAGCCGCTTAGAAATAGAGCTGACGGAAACCAGTGTGTTGCAAGACGAGCAGCTGGCCGTGCAGCACCTCAGTGCGCTCCGCAACTTGGGTGTCGAAATCAGTTTGGATGACTTTGGTACGGGTTATTCATCGTTGAGTTTCTTGAGAAAACTGCCGATTGATACCGTGAAAATTGATAAGAGCTTTACTGCCAATGTGACCCAAAATGGTGAAGCCCGCGCAATTGTCATGTCGTTATTGAGCCTGTGTCGAGAATTGAATGTCACCACCATTGCGGAGGGGATTGAGACCACCAGCCAGCTGCAATTTTTGATGGAGCATGGCTGCGATCAAGGGCAAGGTTTCCTCTTTTCCGAGCCGCTTCCCAGCGAAGAAGTAGAGCAATTTCTAGAAGAACCGGCTTCTCTCATCTGATGTGAGCGCCAACCAGCGAGTCAATTCAAAAGGTTCTAGCTCCCGTCGAAAACTCACTACGTGATGATGCACAAAATTTCGTCGCTGCCACTGGTGGTGCTTAGCCCACCTAGGTATAATCGCGCCCGTTTTTAACCAGCCGGACCTGCCGCGTAGTCACCCCCGCCTGCAGTACTCTAAGCTCCTGAATTTGAGGCCTTTTTTGTGATTGAGAAACTCCGCAATATTGCGATTATTGCTCACGTAGACCATGGGAAAACCACCCTGGTCGATAAACTTCTGAGCCAATCTGGCACCCTGGATCGAAAAGACGAAGGTGCTGAGCGCATCATGGACTCCAATGATCAGGAGAAAGAGCGTGGTATTACCATTCTCGCAAAGAATACTGCGATCAAATGGAACGACTACCGCATTAATATCGTCGATACTCCTGGGCACGCCGACTTCGGTGGTGAAGTAGAGCGTGTCCTATCGATGGTGGATTCTGTACTACTGCTAGTCGATGCCGTCGATGGCCCCATGCCGCAAACACGTTTTGTAACGTCTAAGGCGTTCGAACGAGGTTTAAAGCCAATCGTTGTCATTAACAAAATCGACCGTCCTGGGGCTCGCCCTCACTGGGTGATGGATCAGGTATTCGATCTATTTGATAACCTTGGAGCGACCGAAGAGCAGTTAGATTTCCCTGTTATTTATGCATCGGCTATCAATGGCATTGCAGGTCTAGAGCCTGACGAAATGGCCGATGACATGACGCCTCTCTACGAAATGATCGTTGAGAATGTCCCTGCTCCAGATGTTGACCCTGACGGTAAATTCCAAATGCAGGTCTCTGCGTTAAGTTACGATAGCTATGTTGGCGTTATCGGTGTTGGCCGCATTACTCGCGGCTCGTTAAAGCCGGGTCAGCAGGTGATTGTCAAAGAAGCGAATGGTAAAGAGCGCAAAGGCAAGGTGCTGAATGTGAAGGGCTACCTCGGCCTAGATCAGGTTGAAACGCAGCTGGCCACCGCTGGTGACATTGTTTGCGTCAATGGCATCGATGGCCTCAGTATTTCCGATACGCTTTGCGACCCTGAATGTGTCGAAGCGCTACCGCCTCTGACAGTCGACGAGCCTACCGTGAGTATGACATTCATGGTGAACGACTCACCGTTTGCGGGTAAAGAAGGTAAGTTTGTTACCAGCCGTAATATCAAAGATCGTCTCGACCAAGAACTTATTCACAATGTGGCGTTACGAGTAAAGCAAGGCGATAGCGCAGACAAGTTTATTGTTTCTGGTCGTGGTGAGTTGCACCTATCAGTATTGATCGAAACCATGCGCCGCGAAGGATTTGAATTAGGTGTATCGCGCCCGGAAGTTGTTCAGAAAGAGATTGATGGCGAAATTCAAGAGCCCTTCGAGCAAGTGGTCATTGATGTTGAAGAGCAACATCAAGGTGCCATCATGGAAGAGTTGGGATTGCGCAAGGCCGAACTTACTAATATGGAACCAGATGGCAAAGGGCGTGTGCGTTTAGAGTTTATTATGCCATCTCGAGGGTTGATCGGCTTCCGTGGTTTGTTTCTCACGTTGACCTCTGGCTCCGGCATCATGACCAGCATTTTTGACCATTATGGCCCGGTAAAGGATGGCGAAGTTGCGAAGCGCCAAAATGGCGTGTTGGTGAGTATGCTAAAGGGTAAAACAGCGGCTTATGCTTTGTTCAATTTACAAAGTCGTGGGCGTTTATTCTTAGGCCATGCAGTCGACGTCTATGAAGGTCAAGTGATTGGTATCCATTCGCGCAACAACGATCTCGCGGTTAACCCGATTAAAGGCAAGCAGCTAACCAACGTGCGTGCGTCAGGCACGGATGAGGCGTTAACCTTAACGCCCCCTATCAAGCACACACTGGAACAAGCCTTAGAGTTTATTGAAGATGATGAACTTGTCGAAGTGACACCCGAAAGCATTCGTATTCGTAAAAAATTATTAACCGAGAACGAGCGTAAGCGCGCTAAAAACGCCGGTTAAAAAATGCGGCGGCATAGCGCATTCGCGATATGCCGCTTTCTCTTTCCTCAAGCACTCCCCTAATCGTTCTTGCATCGACACCGAATTCTCGGCGGAACCGTTCTGGATACTCGTAAACTTGCAAAGTTTTCAAAAAGGATACAAGTAACATAAAAATTGTTGTCGCGAGACCAAGACAACATGATTTTTGGGGCGTCGGTAATACATAGTGTGCAGCCTGTCGATTCGACAACAGGCGTTAAATAAAAGGATAGTTATGTTTAGCTATTTGCACCCATTTCACGCAGGTAATCATGCGGATGTTCTCAAGCATTGGTTGCTAATCGAATGCGTTCGCTACCTACAGTTGAAAAGCAAACCTTTTGTTTATATTGATACGCACTCAGGCAATGGGATGTATCGTATCGATAGTGTGGAAGCGTTGAAAACTAACGAAATCTTTGACGGTGTATTGAAAATAAATTGGGAAAATTATCCAGAGCTCGATCTGTATCGAGAGCTTGTTAGTGGCGAGTTAAAAAATGGAAACTACCCCGGCTCTCCCTCAATCGTTAAGCAATTGCTGCGGGCAGACGACACGGCGTGGTTTTTTGAAATGCATCCGCAGGTTGTCAAAGATCTGCGGGTGCACTGTGAAAAGAAAGGGCAGTGTTATGTGCGACAGGAGGATGGCTTTAAAGGGTTGTTGAGCCTTTTCCCTGTGCCTAATGGGCGCGCGCTAGTGCTTATTGACCCATCATACGAAGTTAAAAGTGATTATCATACCGTCGTTGATATATTGCAGAAGGCGTATAAAAAAATGCCGCAAGCTACTCTGGCGTTGTGGTACCCGATGGTGAGTCGCGGCACGATTGATGCCTTGGAAGCTAAAATAAAAAAAACGACGCTTAAAAATACTCAGCTGTACGAGATGGGTGTCGCTGAAGATGCCGCGCTGGGTATGACTGCGTCGGGAATGATTATTGTGAATCCACCTTGGACCCTGTCCGCGCTGTATCGCCGCGTTGCAGGCCGCCTGTCTAGCGCGCTATCAAAGGACGGCAGTGAGCGATGGCGGTGTGAGCACTTAGTAGCAGAGTAATTGATCCTATTTCAAAGGCCGTTGGTGCTGCCTGAATTTCCGCTAGTGATCGCGCCGGTGTATGGTTAAGCATTGATGGAAGTGCGCCATCATCGGAGGATCTATGCATATCATCATCGGAATCATAACGGCGGCGGCGGGCTTGATCTGGGCACTTTATAACCTGCAAAACTCTGGTGTCGACCTCAATTCGTTTAACCCGTTTTATTGGGCAAGGCGTCGCAGTTGGGCTAAAAAGGTGGGGGCTAAACCATTGCACTGCATCGAAAGTTCAATGGAAGCTGCTGCTGTATTGGTGGTTGCCGTGGCAGAGCTGCCTGGTTTGATGACCCAAGAGCTCAAAGACAAAGTCATCGATGTATTTTGTCGTGAGTTTAATCTCTCAGCTAAAGATGCCGCTAGCCTTTATGCCTCTTCTTCCTATTTGTTGAAAGAAGCGGGGGAAATATCGCAAGAAGTGCAAGGCATTCTCTCGCCCAGCCTAAAGACGTTCGAAGAAAAGCACGTGGAATCATTGCTAGGCATGCTAAATGAAATTGCGTCGTTTGGAGGCGAGCCTAGCGATACTCAAAAAGCGGTTATGGAGGCTACGGAGAAGGTGTTTAAGTCATCTCCCAATTCGACGCGAAACTGGTAGCAGTAAGCGACGTAACATAGCGCTTAGCTCAAATCAGATATAAAAAACCGGGGGTGAATTTGATTCTCCCCCGGTTTTTTGTTGGCGGTTAGCTTTATGCTAGTGGCCTTATATTACGCCAAAGCTAGCTTGGTTACTTTGATGTTAACAGCAGCTACCTTGTAAGGATCAGCGTTAGACGCGGGACGACGGTCTTCTAGGCGACCTTTCCAGCCATCTTCTACAGTACCGATTGGAATACGGATAGAAGCACCACGGTCAGATACACCATAGCTGTACTGATCGATAGATTGAGTTTCATGCTTACCTGTTAAGCGCTGCTCGTTATGAGCGCCGTATACAGAGATACATTCTTCAACATGCTTGCCGAATTCTTCACAGATCTTGGTGAATACACTCTCGTCGCCAGCTTCACGCATTGCGCCATTAGAGAAGTTAGAATGCATGCCTGAACCGTTCCAGTCGGTATCACCAAGAGGCTTAGGATGCCAGTCGATGGCGAGATCATAACGCTCTGCGGTGCGCTCTAATAGGTAACGAGCCAACCAGATTTCGTCACCGGCTCTCTTCGCGCTCTTAGCAAAAATTTGGAATTCCCACTGGCCAGCAGCTACTTCGGCGTTGATACCTTCAACATTGAGGCCCGCTTCAAGACATAGGTCCAAATGCTCTTCGATTAAGTCACGGCAATAGGCGTTGCGTGCACCAACTGAGCAGTAGTATGGGCCTTGTGGAGGTGGGTAACCGCCAGCTGGGAAACCAGGAGGAAGGTTAGTGTTTGGATCCCACAAGAAGTATTCTTGCTCAAAGCCGAACCAAAAATCATCGTCATCGTCTTCGATAGTCGCACGACCGTTAGATACGTGAGGAGTACCATCAGCATTCAATACTTCGGTCATTACGAGGTAAGAGTTGATACGACCTGGATCAGGAATAATGGCGACTGGCTTCAACAGACAATCCGACGCGTTGCCTTCAGCCTGTTCGGTAGAACTACCGTCGAATGACCACATTGGGCAGTCTTCAAGTTTGCCGCTGAAGTCTTTGCGGACCATAGTTTTACTGCGTAGGCTTTGGGTTGGTTGGTAGCCGTCAAGCCAGATATATTCCAACTTACTCTTCATAATTTTCATTCTCCGTAAAGGTCGTTATTCAGGGCGAGCCCCTGATTTTTGAAGTCAGATAAAATGACACATTATTTATCGCAATTGGCATTACATTATTCATGCCAGGTCGAGTATTGTGGCGAAGCCCTTGCTGAATGGGCTGGTGCGGACAAAGGGTTAGAAAATGCACCAATTTAAAGCACCTATTTGGTGCGGTGCATCACTTGTCGCTCCATTTTGGTGCTATCGCTTGTCTCGTAGGCCTTTAGAGCGAGATCTATGCTTTTGGCTTGTATTCGCCTTCTAGCCTGTCCTTGGCGTAGTAGCGCAATAAATCATCGGTTTTTAATCGCGTGGGTACACCCGTTTTTTCATTTTTGGCTATTGTTCAAACTGCACCAGATTAGCACTATTCTGCTAATTAGTCGGCATCGACAACAATGGCGGTTATGTTGTCACGGCCCCCTTTATTGAGTGCGCCATCAATGAGTGCACGCACAGCGTTGTCGGCGGTATCTTGGGCAAGTAATTGTTCTATGTCGTCAACGGTAAGGTCTTTGTAGAGGCCATCGCTACAAATCAAAAATCGATCTCCTGGTTCAACACAGTCAAAATCAAGCTCCAGGTGGAGAGTTTGATGGACGCCAACAGCGCGGGTTAATACGTGGGCGGATGGATGATGCTCAGCTTGGGCAGGCCGCAGCTGACCACGCGCGATCATGGTCTGGGCGACGCTATGATCTGTTGTTAATTGAGTCAGCGTGTTGTTTCTTAGTCGATATATTCGGCTGTCCCCAGCCCACAAAAAGAAGACATGAGATCCATAGTTGAACAGAACGGCAACGGTTGAACCAACCTGTTCACCGGGAAATGACGTCCGGCAAAGATTGTGTGCATCCCTCAGCTTCATTTCAAGGTCTCTGACGCTCTCGGCCAGGGAGCTTGCCTTCATAAAATGCACAAGCGATTCAGCGACTACTCCGCTGGCATAGTCACCGCGATTTAGACCACCCATGCCGTCGGCAACGGCCCATAAACCATGTTCCGATGAGTGATAAAAGGCATCCTCGTTGGCTTTGCGCACCAGTCCTGCATGACTTTTAGCTGCGCTATGCCAGGATATCGAGGCTGCCGACGTGCATGTCGTTTCAAGTTCTTTCAGCTGCTTAAAATCAATGTAGGGCATGGCCGTGGTTCTATATTTTGAGTAAGCCTGGTATCGAGGTCGCGAGAGTCTATTGCACAAATCCCCAGTTTTCTCTGAGGGTGCGCAGCACAGCATCGGCGGAGTGCGGCCTGTTATTGGGGTCTTTTTCCAAACAGCTCATGGTTAAATCGGCGAGAATACTCGGTATTCGGGCTTTAGATGCTTTGCGCGGGTCGACAGGTGTCTCGGTTTTAATTTGTTCCAGCAGCGTTGTCACATTGTCGCCCTGAAAAGGTGTTAGTCCAGTGAGTACTTCGTAGAGTACCGAGCCTAAGCTATACAGGTCAGACTGTACGTCGATGGATGGGTCTCGGTGTATCTGCTCTGGTGACATATACATGACCGTGCCCTGAAGTTTTGCTTCGCCGGTCATGCCAGGTTCGGCGGCAATTTGTTCTAGCTCCGAATTATCGTCGACCTTTTTCTCGTCCTTTGACCATACCTTTGCAAGCCCCCAGTCCAGCAGAAGTACCTCGCCGTATGGGCCTACTAGAATATTTTCAGGCTTAATGTCCCGGTGCAGTACGCCTCGTGAATGAGCATAACCGAGCACTTGTGCGACGGGCATAATAAGATCCATGAGCTGAGTTAGATCATAACGCTCACGAAAATTTAGCACCTCACGAAGTGTATAACCGTGTACCAATTTCATGGTGAAATAATAATTGCCGCGATTGTCGCGACCGATTTCATAGGTTGGAATAGTATTGGGGTGCTGCAAAATTGCAGAAATACGAGCCTCTCGTAATAAGCGTTTTGTCTCAATCGGGTCGTTAATGAACTCAGGGCGTAGCGATTTATAGCAGATAGTCCGTCCTAGGTGCAGATCGCGGCAGGATTGAATAATGGATTTTCCGCCCTTGGCGATGGTGCTAAAAAATGCGTAGCGTGTTTTGGGGTTGAGAGTCTCCGGCAAAGGCTTGTCGGTGTCTTCTGAAAAAAGACGCGCGCTATCAACCTTTTGCTGAGGAAATTCGAGCATTGTTAGCTCCTGGGGGCTTCAACGTTATTAGGGGCTCCACTCTAACCTTAGTCGCAATTGAATTACAACTATGCGCGGTTGGTTGTCGCTTATTTGCGCTTGCGTATTCTCTCTTGTGTTCATCTTATGTTTTAATCATAAAAGGAAACGTCCTGTAGAACCCAATAACAAAGCGTTTACTCTATTTTTGCAAAGGACTGGCTATGCATGGACACATCAATAGACTTCATCGAAGACCCTGCTGTTATTCGGTTGCTCAAAGAACAACTGGCAGATATGCAAATCACATCTCCCCCTGAAAGTAGACATGCACTTACCTTTGAGAAGTTAAAGTACCGTGACGTGACATGTTGGGTGGCAAGAGATAAGTTGAATGTATTGGGGTGTGCGGCGCTGAAAGAGCTGAATTCACAAAACGGTGACATTAAATCGATGCGCACTGCGCGAGAGTCGAGAGACCGAGGCGTTGCTTGGGCGTTGTTATCAATCATTATGGTTGGCAACTGGAAGCATGCCATTTTGACCAAGCCGGGCGGTTGTGCGAGCGTGAGGGGTTTGTGTATTGCAAGCCTTTTTGCTGCATACAGTGAGGACTCGAATGGTTGTTATATGACGAAAAGGTTTTGCGCTGATTAACGCTCAATCTATCAGTACATCTTTATCAATACAGAGGTTTGCATGAGTGCGGAAAAAATTGAAAGACGAGCATTTCTCGGTGCGCTAATTGGCATTACGCTACTATTTGGCGCGCTCATGCTGCCATTTTTTGCACCGATTTTATGGGCTTGCATTATCGCCATATTATTTCACCCAATGCAGTGTTGGTTGGTCGGCAAGTGGGGGAAGAGGCCAAATGTTACTGCCTTGGTAACGTTGATGGTGTGTATTGTTTTAGTGATTATACCAGTGTTGTTTCTGGGGTTTACCTTTATACAGCAAGGCGTCGACCTCTACCAAAAGTTAAAAGAGGGGGATGTAAATCCAGCTGAGTATGTCGATCAGGTGCGTGCGGCTTTTCCCGCAATTGAATCACTTCTGCAGCGATTTGATATTGATATTAATGCGTTAAGGCAGGGTGCTTCCAAAGCAGCGTTAGCAGCGGGCCAATTTCTCGCGGGCAATGCGCTTGCTGTCGGTCAGGGTACATTTCAATTTTTTCTGTCATTTTGCATTATGCTTTACGTTGCGTTCTTTTTGTTGCGAGATGGGAATGAGCTCATTGAAATGCTGATTCATTATCTGCCAATTGGTGATGAGCGTGAGCGTCTTCTGTTCCAAAAATTCAGTGAAGTATCAAAAGCAACGGTAAAAGGCAACTTGGTTATTGCTATTGTTCAGGGTGCATTGGGTGGCATTATATTTTGGGTGTTGGATTTGCCTCCAGCTTTGTTGTGGGGTGTGGTGATGGCAGTGTTATCGTTAATTCCAGCCGTCGGTGCGGGTCTCGTGTGGTTGCCAGCCGCAATCTACCTTTACGCAGTGGGTGAAGTGATGTCGGGCACGGTGCTAGTACTTTTCGGTATTTTTGTTATTGGTTTAGTTGATAATGTGCTGCGCCCCATATTAGTCGGCAAAGATACCAAGCTGCCAGATTGGATGGTGTTGCTGTCGACGTTAAGTGGTTTAACGCTGTTTGGTATGAATGGTTTTGTCGTGGGTCCAATCATCGCCATGCTATTTATTGCGTTTTGGCAAATTTTTGGCCGTGAGTTTGGTGTTCATGCTGATGGGCCAATCGAGGATGCGTTGGCAGACGAGCGAGAATCAGAATGAACATTCGATCTTTTGATGAGCACGATCGCGAAGCGGTGATCGATCTTTGGCAGGTGTGCGGTTTAGTTGTTCCGCAAAACAACCCACATAAAGATATTGATCGAAAGTTGCAGGATAGTGGTAAGTTGTTTTTGGTGGGCGATATTGACGGAAGAATCGTGGCGAGTGCAATGGCTGGCTACGATGGGCATCGAGGTTGGATTAATTACTTGGCCGTATTGCCCTCAATGCGACGTGAAGGGTTAGGCCGCGAGATGATGAAAGCAGTGGAAAAAAGATTGTTAGCTGTAGGCTGCCCAAAGATAAACCTGCAAATACGAACAACCAATCAACAGGTTATAGAATTTTATGAGGCGATCGGTTACAGCATGGATCGAGTGGTCTCTATGGGTAAGCGCTTAGAATACGATTAAGGGGGCTATTATGCATGGCGGAAGTTGCTTGTGCAGTGAGGTAAGCTATACCTATGCGGGAGACATCGAGGAGCTATCGCGTTGCTATTGTGCGCAATGTCAAAAAGCCCAAGGCGGTGCTTTCGTCGCAGTTGCACCGATCGAAGCGGAACTCTTCAAAGTCGTAAAAGGAAAAGATAAGCTCAGCGAATATCGAGCGTCACCAAACAAGCGTCGCGTCTTTTGCGGAATCTGTGCAAGCCCCTTATATAGCGCAAGAGATGATCTGCCGAGTATTTTGCGGCTGCGCGTGGGAACGCTAGACTCGCACATTAATCCTGCTAGACAATATCATGCCTTTATTTCCTCCACGCCTAGCTGGTACGTTATCAATGACGAATTCCCTAGGTATGATAAAAAACCAAACCATTAAATCAGATGGTCCAATTTAATCTTCTCGAGAATGACTTAATACTAAATACATATAGCCCATTGTGGGCTTTCGGGTGAGTAATTTCAGGCACTAATAGTGAAACTACACTGCGAGCGCTGGGGCCTCTGTCGAGCGCGAACAATTGCCATAGTGAATAAGAAAGTAAAGAATGTTTGTTGTTGAATTATTGGCACGCTACTGGTTGGAATGTTGAGCGCCGATGTTAGTGTTTATGTTCGCTGCCATTTCATTTGGTGTTGCTGCGGGTATCAAGCCTGGACCATTGGGGGTTTTTATTATTCATCAAACCCTCACGCGAGGTGTTCGGGTTGGCTTTCTTGCTAGTCTCGCGCCATTCATTACTGATGGTCCTATTATTATCATTGCCTTGCTCCTGTCGACGACGCTTCACTCTCTGAGTCAGTTAGAAGCGTTGTTGTCATTGCTGGGTGGGTTGTATTTATTGTGGGTCGGCTACAAATTATTGATGGCTCCAAGCGAGATTAATCCTCAACAATCGAGTGGGGCATCTAGTTTGTTGACGGCTGTAAAAATCAATGCCTTAAATCCCTCACCTTATTTGTTTTGGCTAACGATTGGCAGTAGCTACATTGCTATGGGGACGGCCTTGGAAGCCGGCGTTTTTATCATTGTGGCTTTAACCTCGCTATGTCTGACAAAATTGGCTGTTGCGTTGGCCGTGTTTCGTCTCGGCAACATGTTCAATAAACGGTTGTATGCGCTATTCATTAAAATAATGGCTTTGCCTTTATTTCTCTTTGCAGTTCATCTCTTGTATCGCGCGTACCAAGTTTGGCTGCCGTAGTGCAGGTTCTTCAAACGCTAAGATCGGTGTACTTCGTGATAGCGGTGGGCGTATTTGTTTGCTGCTGATTTGTTAGCTTCTCTGTTTTGTTGGCCAATGTGCCATATGCCAACCTTGAGACCGAGACGCCAATCTTAGTTGCGTAAGACAGAGAGTGATTCGCAATCGAAGAGTGCCGCTAATACGGTGCCACCTCGGAAAGTCAATGAGCTTGAGATTTTATAGGCTTTGGTTTTATGGCCTTAGATTGAGAGGGGCTGTGCCTAGAGGAGCTGAGCCTTGACGAGGCTTTGTAGACCTATTTCTCGATCTAAGTCAAAAACCGCGCGAATAGGCGTAGCGGCTGAAAAGGGATGAGAGTAGTCTCTTTAGTCTACACTTATAGCTCAACTTGCTCTGCACAAGAGCAGCGAAATAGAGGCCGCCATGTTCAGTTTGTACCCGGATATCAAAACCTTCGATAAGCAAATGTTGGGTGTTAGTGATTTGCACACGCTCTATGTCGAGCAGTCTGGGAACCCGGACGGGATTCCTGTGTTGTTTGTTCACGGCGGACCAGGTGGGGGAGCGGGTAAGCAAGATCGCTGTTTTTTCGATCCTGAGCGTTATCGCATTATTGCTTTTGATCAGCGTGGCGCGGGGCATTCTACACCGCATGCGGAATTAGAGGACAACAACACACAAGCACTTGTGAGTGATATCGAAAAAATTCGAAAGCACTTAGGTATTGAGCGTTGGGTTCTATTTGGAGGGTCTTGGGGGTCAACCTTGAGTTTGCTTTATGCGCAGGCATACCCAGACAAAGTCATGGGGCTCATATTGCGTGGTATTTTTCTCTGCCGTCAGCGCGATCTCAATTGGTTCTATCAAGATGGAGCGAGCCATCTCTTTCCTGACTATTGGGAAGACTACGTCAAACCAATTCCGGAAGCTGAACGCGGTAATATGATTAAGGCGTATTACGATAGGCTGACTGGAGAGAACGAGCTGGCTAAGATGGCTACGGCTAAGTCATGGTCTGTGTGGGAGGGGCGCTGCTCAACGTTGCGTCCCAATCACGAAGTCGTGGAGACTTTTGCCGACCCACACCGTGCCGTGGCGTTAGCGCGTATTGAAGCGCATTACTTCATCAACAATTGCTTTATCGACGAAAACCAAATTCTTGAACATACCGACAAGCTACAAGGCATTCCAGGGATTATTGTTCACGGCCGCTACGACGCCGTGTGTCCTCTTGATAACGCATTCAAGCTCCACAAGCGGTGGCATGATTCCCAGCTGCACATTATTCGAGATGCGGGCCATGCTTCGCGCGAGCCTAGTATCGTGGATGCGCTGGTGCGTGCCACCCGAGAAATGGCTGATCGTTTTGAGGCAGACTTCCCCTCCGAGGCGTAATGGCCTACTCTCCCACGCTTTTTATGGCTTGATTACGGGGGAAACGTGAGGGGACTGATTCAGCGGGTAACGCATGCCAAAGTTGAGGTGGGTGGTGATGTTGTTGGCGCCATTGACCAAGGTATCTTACTGCTCTTAGGCGTTGAAAAGGCTGATGGCCAAGCGCAGCTCGATAAGCTACTTCACAGGGTGATTAACTACCGTATTTTTTCCGACGAAGCAGGAAAGATGAACCGCAGTCTGTTGGATATCCGAGGCGGTATTCTGGTGGTATCACAGTTCACTCTGGTGGCGGACACCCAGAAAGGGCTGCGTCCCAGTTTTTCTTCAGCGGCGCCTCCTGCACTCGCCGATCAGCTCTACCAAGCATTTGTCGCGAAGCTTGGTGAATACCCTGAATTGCAGGTGGCTACAGGCCAGTTTGCCGCTGATATGCAGGTCAGCCTCTGTAACGACGGCCCCGTTACCTTCTGGTTGTCAGCGTAGCGCTAGCAAGCCCGCAAAGAGGCTGGTATTATGCGCCATCTCGCGAGGGACTGGGTTAGCCCCATTCACCTCCTTCCTGCAAAAGACAAACAACAATGCAGGAACAGAATTGAATGACTGTCGCTCACTTGGGGCGCAATTACACGATTGTTGAGGAGAGATCGATGGATCCAGTGTCAGGCGTATTACTAACTTTCGGCATAGCCCTCTTAGTGGCCAGCTGGGTAATGTTGTTAATTTGCTCTTTCAAAGAAGACTTCACATGGGGTTTGGCGACCGTCTTTGTTCCGCCGCTCTCTTACTTTTACGGCTTGTTTAACTGGGCGAAAGCCGGTGAATCTATCGTTGTGGCTGCTATCGGATGGATTTTGATCTTCCTGATGCTGTAAGAGAACTCATTAAAGAATTTAAAAAAACCAGCTTATTGCTGGTTTTTTTATGCCTCAAATTTGAACTGTGTAATCAGGTTGCTGGGCTTTCTTCCTCGTCTTTTTTGTCTCTCTCGATCCAACGGCCAAAAAATACGCCTACTTCAAACAATAGCCACATGGGCAGAGCTAATAATGTTTGTGATATCACGTCGGGAGGGGTTAGTAGCATGGCAAAGACGAAGCAGCCAATGATGATGTAGGGGCGCGCATTCGACAATTTGGTTGTATCCACAGCGCCCGCCCATACCAGCAAAACAGTGGCGATAGGGATTTCGAAAGCAAAGCCAAAGGCAAAAAATAATTTTAGAACAAAGCTGAGGTAGGCGTTGATGTCCGGGGCTTGCTGAATATCCGACGGCACCACTGAGGCAAAAAATTTAAAGATAATTTCGAACACCACGAAGTACGCAAACGCCATGCCTGCGTAAAACAAGATAACGCTCGAAATAAACAGGGGTATCGCGATACGTTTTTCTTTTTGGTACAGCGCTGGTGCAATAAAAGACCAGATTTGATAGAGCACGAAAGGCATCGCGATAAAAAAGGAAACGTAAAACGTTAATTTAAAAGGCGCTAAGAAAGGCGAGGCAACTTCGTAAGCGATCATTTTCGAGCCTTCCGGGAGGGCTCGCATCATCGGCGCTGACACTACGCTGTAAATATCGTTGGCAAAGTACACTAGGCATAAAAAAACAGCGATGACGGCAATAAAACAATACAGTAACCGATTGCGCAGTTCTTTTAGGTGTGCAATCAGGGGCAATTCTTGATCATTACTATGGTCTGTGGAGCTGCTGCCGGCGGTCATAGAGTCTATTGTTTCAGGTTGGGGCTAACTAAGAGGGTTTGTTGGTTTCAGTTGTGCTCTCGCTACTAACGGATGCGCTATCGCTAGGGGTCTCGACACTGTCTTGAATGTCGCTGTTTTGAGGTGGCGCAATGGTGTTTTCAGTGGCTAGACGCTTTTCTTCTTCATCATTATTGGGGTCATGATCATGGTGACCCGGTGGATAAAGGTCGTCTTCTTTTTCCAGATCCTGTTGCAGGTCAAATGCATCCACGGTGTCATCACGCACTGATTCTAAGCTGCGCATGATTTCTTCGTTGTGCAGTTGTCTACGAATGTCATCCGCCCCAAATTGGTTTTCCAGTTCGCGGCGAGTTTCACGCAGGCTGCGTTTGAATCGGCCGAGCCATAAACCCACTGTGCGTACAGTTTCGGGTAGGCGTTCTGGGCCGACCACGACTAACGTCACACCGGCAATGACGATGATTTCGGTAAAACCAATATCAAACACTGAGGTTAGTCCTTCTCAACCTTTTCGGCTTCACCAGAGATAACTTTCTCGTTCGTTGCGTCGTCAGTTTTTTCTTCAACCGCAGGTTTGTCCTCATCGTTGAGGCCTTTTTTAAATCCGCGAATAGCAGAACCTAAATCGCCACCAATATTTTTAAGGCGTTTGGTACCAAAAATCATGACCACAATGGCTAAGATGATTAGTAATTGCCAAATGCTAATGCCGCCAATACCCATAATTTAACTCCGTAACAAAAATCTATTTAGGTTGCCGCGAGGCTTTTTCTTCAATGCCTGATTGGCCAAAGCGGCGTTGCAGTTCGTTGAGAACCGATTCGGATGATTCCCCCAAGTGCGATAGCATGACCAGTGAATGAAACCACAAGTCTGCTGTTTCATAGATGAGATCACTATTGTCTTGGCTAGTTTCAGCGTCTTTTGCGGCGAGTACAGTCTCAACGGCTTCTTCACCGACTTTCTCTAGAATCTTGTTGAGACCTTTGTGGTGCAGACTGGCGACGTAGGACGACCCGGCATCGGCCCCTTTGCGTTCGGCTAGTATGGCATCCAGTTGTTGTAGTACATCATTCATTGCAATTCTTTTCTCAACCTTTGGATTGGCCGTCTATGGTTTCATCGCTCTTGGTGTGGTGATAGATCTCGTCTGGGTTTTTCAGTACAGGCTCAACCACTTCCCATTGGCCATCACGTAAAACTCGATAGAAGCAAGATTCTCGCCCAGTATGGCAGGCAATACCGCCCAGCTGTTTCACCTTAAGAATAATGACATCGGCATCGCAGTCTAGTTGAATCTCATGGACTTGCTGCACATGCCCGGATTCTTCACCTTTGCGCCATAGTTTACACCTGGAGCGAGACCAATACACGGCACGGTTCTCTTGTGCCGTCAGCATTAAGGCTTCACGGTTCATCCAGGCTACCATCAGAATACGATGCGTGTCGGCATCCTGTGCGATGGCGGGAACTAAGCCATCCGCGGACCATTTTATCTCGTCGAGGAAAGCGCTGTCTGTGGTGGAAACGTCGGTCATGGTGTGATGTCTGAGAAACGATGGTTTAGTTTGACGATGCACTTTCGGGATCGCAGATTAGGTGTGATTCTAGCGTATTAGCCACGCTAATGCGCCCACCGTGAATAGTACAGCGCTGGCAGTGGGTAATGCGACGATGGGTGCCTGTAGGGCTGGCCAGCCAATGGCGGCGCCTGCAACCAGACAGATGATGCCAATGACATTGCGACGTCGGGTGCTACGTTGCGTAGTTTGCTGGCTTTTTACCTGCTGCTCCAGTGTGCCTAAGGTGTCTTCCAGGCGATTAACTTGCTGTAAGCCATTGAATACTAAGTGGGGCACCTGAGGGAATTTCTCCAGCCACTCTGGACCATATCGGCGCAGTTGGCGGACAAGGGTTTTCGGCTTGAAGCGCTTTTTAAGCCAGCGTTCGAGAAAAGGGTGGGCGGTGCTCCACAGGTCGAGTTCGGGGTAGAGTTGACGGCCCAGGCCTTCGATATTGAGTAGTGTTTTCTGTAATAACACCAGCTGTGGCTGAACCGTCATATCGAATCGCGCGGCAGTTTGGAATAGCGTAATTAGGACCTGCCCGAACGATATATCCTTCAATGGTTTTTCGAAAATTGGTTCGCAGACTGTGCGGATGGCCGCTTCGAATTCGTTGATGTCGGTCTCTTCTTTGACCCAACCGCTCATGACGTGCAGCTCGGCCACCATGCGGTAGTCACGGCGGAACATGGCCAGCAGATTGCGCGCTAAATAGAACTGGTCGTCCTGGTTGAGCGAACTGACGATGGCCATATCCAACGCAATATAGCTGGGGTTGGCTGGGTCTTCGATGTTGACGAAAATGTTGCCTGGGTGCATGTCAGCATGAAAGAAATTGTGCTCAAACACCTGGGTAAAAAAGATTTCGACCCCGCGCTCGGCAAGCACTTTCATGTCTGTGCCAGCTTCTTTGAGTGTATCGATGTCCGCGACCGGTACACCGTACACCCGCTCCATGACCATCACGTTTTTGCGCACTAAATCCCAATAGACAGCGGGGACATAAAGCAGAGGCGATCCGGCGAAATGGCGGCGCAGTTGCGTTGCGTTGGCGGCTTCGCGTTGTAAGTTGAGTTCGTTAGTAATGGTGTGGCGGTATTCCTCGATTACCTCCACTGGGCGTAGACGTTTGCCGAACGACACGTGGCTTTCGAGCAGTTGCGCTAAGCGTTGCATCAGCTTGATGTCTTTTGCAATCGTTCGCTCGATGCCTGGGCGAATCGCTTTAATGACCACCTCTTCGCCAGAGGGTAGCGTGGCCGCGTGGACCTGGGCAACGGAAGCTGAGGCTAACGGTTGACTGTCGAAATTTGCAAAGTGATCTTCAATAGATGCGCCTAGGGCGGATTCCACAATCTGGCGAAATGACTCCGGCGCAAAGGGTGGCACCTGATCTTGGAGTTTATCCAGTTCTTGGACGATATCTGCGGGGATAAGGTCAGGCCGGGTGGACAGCAGTTGCCCTAGCTTGACGTACACCGGTCCTAGTGACTCCAGCGCAAGGCGCAAGCGAATGCCGCGGCTTGTTTTAGGTTCTGGTAAATAACCCAGTAAGCCGACTAGCAACCGAACGGCCCAGGGGGTTGGGTAGTCGCGCAGCAAAGTATCGAGTCGATAGGCCAGAATGATGCGGCTGACATGAAGAAAACGGAATAGTGCGATCACGTAGGGGTCTCTGTCGGGCGGTGTCGGTCAATAGCAGGTTTTGCGATCCGGGTAATAGCGTCGGCAAGGTTAATGTTTGGTTTCGCTATTCGGGTCCAGCGAATCAAAATTGTCTAAGGCGGCAGCGTCTGCGGCGGCTCTGTCTTGGTCGCGTTTTTTTCTAATTTGCTCGAGTTTAGCCCCGAGACGGTCGGCGGCGAGCTGAAGCTCATCGACTTGGCTATAGAAGTCATGGAGTTCTGGTTGCGCGGGCGTACTGCGCAATTCCTCGGTAACGTACTCGCCCAATAATCGAGTAAAACTCTGTTTGCGCTCCCTTGCCCAGCCCAGTGTGCGGCGGATAGTGTCGGCTGTAGTATGACCGATGACCTCACCCACGATGTCATTGAGGGCTTCTTCCCAATCGATATCCAGTGCGCCGAGGATAAACGCTAGCTGGATCAACAGGCCAGTGTTGCCAAACACCTCAACGCCGGACTCGGCCAAATTTAATTGTCTAGATCGCATCAGTGCTAGCAGCGCTTGTGGTGAGCCTTTAACCCGTGTCGATACATCACCTTCGTACTGCCCAAGTACCGATACCTTGGTTTCTCCGGGTACCAGGTAGACCTGCGCGCCGGGCGGACTCACTTCAACTGCTAACACTTGTCCACTGAGGCCAGCGAGGCCTTGGCGAGTACCTGGGTCGTAGCGCAACGCCGTATTGATGGCTGCTTCGATCGCAACACAGGCAGCACTTTGAATACTGGGATCAATCATTAGGCTTTAAACCCTTTGTGCAGCGCAACAATGCCACCGGTTAGGTTGGTGTAGCTAGTATTTACAAACCCCACACCCTCCATCATTCCCTTTAGTGTCTCTTGGTCGGGGTGCATGCGAATCGACTCGGCGAGGTAGCGGTAGCTATCGGGGTCATTGGCGACGAGCTTGCCCATGCGCGGCAAAATACTGAAGGAATAGGTGTCGTAAATCTTGCCTAAGCCAGGGTTACTTGGCTTGGAAAACTCCAGTACCAAGAGTCGGCCGCCGGGCTTTAGAATACGCAACATCGAGGCGAGCGCGGTGTCTTTATCGGTGACGTTGCGCAGGCCAAAAGCGATGGTAATACAGTCGAATGTGTTATCCGGGAAGGGTAGAAACTGCGCGTCGGTTTGTAAGTAGTTGATATTGTCGACGTAACCCTTGTCGATCAGCTTGTCGCGTCCGACCTTGAGCATAGAATCATTGATATCAGCGAGCACCACTTGGCCTTCTTTGCCCACGATGGATGAAAACTTCATGGTGAGGTCGCCGGTACCGCCAGCGATATCGAGGATGGTTTGCCCAGGCCTGGCTGCTGCAGACTCAATGGTGAAGCGCTTCCATAATCGGTGAACGCCGCCACTCATTAAATCGTTCATTAGGTCGTAGCGAGAGGCAACAGAGTGAAATACGTTGGCGACACGCCCGGCCTTCTCGCCTACTTTGACCTGCTGAAAGCCAAAATGTGTAGTATCAGATTGGCTTTTGATATTGTTATCACTCTGCTGCGACATGGAGTCTACCTTCGGTTACGCATTGCTTTTCGTAAGTGTCGGTATTGTACATTGCCAATGCCCGAACTCCAGTGAGAATAACGAATGAATCAACGAGTTTTACTCCCGTTTGGGGAAGTAACAGCTGTTCCTTTCCTTGTGTTGGTGGTCGCTTTGCTCCTGCTGCCTGTCAGCTCACCCTCTGCCGCCGAGAATGAGGTCGGCGATGGTGCTGATAACCTATCGACGCTACAGCCATTTCGCAGCGATGGCTGCAGTTTGTTTCCCGATGGCAATGCGAAGGAAAACGAACTCTGGCTCGAGTGCTGCATTGCTCACGATCTAGCCTACTGGGCCGGTGGAAGTTACGCCGAGCGCCAGGCAGCTGATGAGGCCCTTCGCCAATGTGTAGCCGAAGTGGGGCAGCCGGAGGTGGCGATGATGATGTTAATGGGAGTGCGTGTCGGTGGCAGCCCCTATCTTGATACGCCATTTCGATGGGGTTATGGGTGGCCCTATCTAACGGATGGTGAAGTCAGAGGTTATAAATCGTTGTCCACCGCTGAGCGCGATCAAGTCGAAAAGCGGCGGCCCCAACCCATCGAAAAAAATTGAAATTCTGCTTTCTTTGTCTGTCAGAATATGCAAAATCCGCAGCCAGCATATCTGGCTAGTTCCACAGCTATTTCTCGCCCGTTGCTGAAGAAACCCTAACGATTTCGAGGTTCTTTAATGACTGTTTCCCCTTCCGACATCGCAGAAGCCATTGAGTCTGATACCTTTGCTGCGTTTAATGAAACTAGCGAAGATGATTGGTCGGCGCAGGCTAGTGCAGAGCTCTACGGTATCCGTGATTGGGGTGCTGGATACTTCGACATCAGTGAACAAGGTGATGCTGAAGTTATTGCGCATTTTGCGGATAAACAGGTTCGCGTTCCAATTAAAGATATCGTTCACGGCATGGCGGAACGCGGCATGGAAATGCCCGTGGTGTTACGTGTTGAAAACCTTCTCGACCACCGCATTGGCCAGTTAAACGAAGCATTCGCAAAAGCGATAGAGTCATTGGATTACCAAAATCATTATCGCGGTGTCTTCCCGATCAAAGTGAATCAACAATGTCACGTGATTGAAGAGATTGCGTCATTTGGTGCGCGCTACCATCATGGGTTGGAAGCGGGGAGCAAGGCCGAGCTCATTATCGCGCTATCGCATTTAAAAGACACCGATAGCCTCATTGTTTGTAACGGTTATAAAGATGCGGAATTTATTGAGCTAGGTTTGTATGCGGTGCAAATGGGTATCCGTTGCTTTTTTGTGGTGGAATCCCTGTCAGAGATTTCGATCATTATCGAACGCAGCCGAGCGATGGGGGTGCGCCCCTTAATTGGAGCGCGTATGCGCTTATCAACTAAGGTAGATGGCCATTGGGCAAATGACAGCGGCGAACAAAGCCTCTTTGGTTTAACCCCATCGCAATTAATTGATGCTGTCGACCTGTTGAAAGAAGCCGACATGTTGGACTGTTTGCAGTTACTGCACGCTCATCTCGGTTCGCAAATTCCGAACATCCGTAACATTCGTACAGGCGTATTAGAAGCGTGTCGCTACTACGTCAGCCTGGTTGAAGAAGGTGCGGCGATGGGGTATCTGGATTTGGGTGGTGGCCTTGCGGTCGATTACGACGGCTCCGCTTCTAACTCAACTCACAGTATGAATTACCAACTCGATGAATACTGCGTCGACATTGTTGAAGCTGTTAAAGAAGTATTAGATGCGCAAGATATTGCTCATCCAGTGTTGGTGACGGAAAGTGGTCGTGCGACCGTCGCCTATTCATCGCTGTTGCTGTTTAACGTGCTGGATGTGCGCAAGCCGGAGCCGCATAACTTACCAGAGAAACTCCCCGACGACAGTCATGAGCTAATTGTCAATTTAGTCGATGTGCTTGATCGCGTTACCAAAGATAATTTGCAAGAGTGTTTTAACGATGCGCTTTATTACCGAGATGAGGTGTATGACTTATTTCGGCATGGGCAAATGCAACTACGGGAGCGTGCACTGGCTGATAAATTCTGTCGCGCAGTGTTGTATAAAATCGCACAACTTTTACCTCAGGCTCGTCGTGTATCGCCAGAACTTGAAGCGTTGCCCAATTTGTTGAGTGATGTGTATTACGGTAATTTTAGTGTCTTTCAATCGTTACCCGATATCTGGGCGATTGATCAATTGTTGCCAATTATGCCCATCGAACGGTTAGCCGAAAAACCAACACGAGAAGCGATCCTTGCAGATTTGACCTGTGATTGTGATGGCAAGATTGACCGTTTCGCGAACCCCAATGGCGAGCAAACGACTCTTTCGTTGCACCCGCTAAATGAAAATGAAGAATACCATTTGGCGGTGTTTTTAGTGGGTGCCTATCAAGAAACGCTAGGTGATTTGCATAACCTGTTCGGCGACACTAACGTGGTGAGCGTGCGAATTAATGAAGATGCAACCTTTGACTTTGAGCGTGAGTTTGAAGGTGATTGTATTGCGGACGTACTGAGTTACGTCGAATACAATCCTCAAGATATGCTGGAAAATTTCCGCCGGTCAGCAGAAAAGGCAGTGCGTAACGGCAAAATTTCGCCAGCGACACGTAAGCGCATGCTGCAAGCCTTTTCAGAAAGCTTGCGTGGATATACCTATTTTGAGCGTTAACCAATTTAGTTGATGTGCAATACCGTTTAATTTATTGAGTATTTAAAAGGAGTCTGGCAGTGGCGAAAGTTGTGATTATTGGTGCTGGTGGCGTTGGTGGTGTGGTTGTGCATAAGTGTGCGCAGCTTCCCAAAGTATTTACCGAAATCACCTTGGCGAGTCGCACAAAATCAAAGTGTGATGCTATTGCAGAACAGCTCAGCCGCCCAATTAAAACGGTCGCTGTGGATGCGGATAATGTCCCTGAGTTGACCGAGTTGTTGAAAGCCGAGAAGCCCGATTTGGTGATCAATGTCGCGTTGCCATACCAAGACCTGAGTATCATGGATGCTTGTTTGTCAGCGGGCGTCGATTACCTAGACACCGCCAACTATGAACCACCAGAAACGGCTAAGTTTGAATATAGCTGGCAATGGGCCTATCAAGATAAATTTAAACAAGCGGGCCGCATGGCGCTATTAGGTTCTGGCTTTGACCCAGGCGCAACTAACGTCTTCACTGCCTATTTGGCGAAACACTATTTCGACGAAATTCATACCTTAGATATTATTGATGTAAACGGTGGTGATCACGGCTACCCATTTGCCACTAACTTCAACCCAGAAATTAATATTCGCGAAGTTACCGCTGAATGTCGTCATTGGGAAGACGGCGCATTCCGTGAAACACCGGCGATGTCTACGTCGCAGTCGTTCACCTGCCCGGAAGATGTGGGCACCTACAATATTTATCGCATGTACCACGAAGAGTTGGAGTCATTAACGAAACACTACCCGACTTTAAAACGTGCGCAATTTTGGATGAGCTTTTCCGACAACTACCTCAAACATTTGGAAGTGTTGGGTAATGTGGGTATGACTGGAATCGAGCCGGTCGAATTTGAAGGCAAGCAAATTATTCCATTGCAGTTTTTGCGCGCCCTGTTGCCAGACCCGGCAAGCCTTGGTCCGCGTACCAAAGGTAAAACCTGTATTGGTTGCTACGTTACCGGTATTAAAGACGGCAAGCCGAAAACCGCGTACCTCTACAATATCTGCGATCACCAAGCCTGCTACGCCGAAGTACAATCGCAAGCGATCTCCTACACCACCGGTGTGCCCGCGATGATCGGTGCAAAAATGTTGCTTGAAAAAAAATGGCAAGGCGCCGGCGTCTGGAATATGGAACAAATGGACCCCGATCCCTTTATGGAAGACATGAACAAATACGGATTGCCTTGGAAGGTGATTGAAGATCCGGATTTTTCCGTTTAGTTGTATAAGAAGATGCAACGAACCGATTTTAAAAAACTCGACCTTTCTCGCCTGCCGCCACTCTGCTTTGTGGTGGATGAGGTGGCGGTGTGTCAAAATTTGGAAATTCTTGCCGATGTGCAAGCGCGCAGCGGGGCAAAGATTTTAGGCGCGCTAAAAGCATTTTCCATGTGGTCGTTAGGTGATTTGACGGCCAATTATCTTAGCGGTACCTGTTCTAGTGGTTTGCACGAATTACAATTGGCGCATGACTATTATTCCGGCGATGATGCCATAGATAAAGAAAATGCCGCGGAGCATCATTGCTTCTCTGCTGCCTATGCCGAAGAGGATTTGAAAAAAATTCTCGGGATCGCCCATACGGTCGTATTTAATTCCTTCTCTCAATGGCAGCGCTTTCAGCCGTTGATTCACGATGCTAAGCAAGCGCGGCCTGAGTTGCGCTTTGGTTTGCGGATTAACCCTGAACACTCTGAAGGTGAAGTGCCAATCTACGACCCTTGTGCACCCGGTTCACGCTTAGGGATTCCCTTGTCGCAATTCGAGCAATGGGAAGCCGAGGGCGGTACGCTGGACGGTATTTCCGGGCTGCATTTTCATACACTCTGTGAGCAAGATTTTTTACCGTTGCAACGTACTCTGGCGGCAGTAGAAGAAAAGTTTGGTCGTTACCTGCCAGATTTAGAATGGGTTAATTTTGGTGGTGGTCATCACATTACGCGTGACGACTATCAACGTGATGCGCTAGTCGACGCGATTAAAGAATTTTCTGATCGCTACGATGTGCAGGTCTATTTAGAGCCAGGCGAAGCAATGGCCATTGGTACCGGTGTGTTAGTCACCTCGGTGCTTGATGTCACCTGGAACGAATTACCGCAAGCCATTCTCAACACCTCCGCGACATGCCACATGCCGGATACGTTAGAAATGCCGTACCGCGCTGATGTTACAAATGCTGGGCAGCCCGATGAATTTCCTTATACCTACCGCTTAGGCGGCATGACCTGTTTGGCGGGGGATGTCATTGGCGACTATTCGTTTGCCGAGCCGTTAGAAATCGGTCAGCGAATTGTATTTGAAGATATGGCGCACTACACCATGGTAAAAACCACAACCTTCAATGGCACGAAATTGCCGGCGATTATGTTGTGGAATTCGGAGACTGATGTATTAACACTCGTGCGTGAATTTACCTACGACGATTTTAAAACGCGCTTATCCTAAAGAGCCTTGTTAGCCCCTTTTATAAAAAATTTAGAAATCAAGAGTAATCATATATGTCGAATGATCAGGCAATCGATAACATTTTTCTGGGCTCCGAAATTGAGCAGCCGAAATTTGATGATGCGCTATTCCATATTTTGCCTGTACCATTTGAACGCACGGTGTCCTATGGTGGCGGTACCGCACTAGGCCCTAAAAGTATTATCGAAGCCTCTGAACAATTAGAAACGTGGGATGGAAAAAGTAATCCCAGTGAGTTGGGTATCTATACCCATAAAGCGGTGAACTGCGAAGGCAATCCTGAAATTGTTATCGAGCGTATCGCCAACGCCACCCAAAACATTTTAGAAAAGGGCGGCATGCCGGTTGGTATTGGCGGCGAACACACCGTCACCTGGGGAATTATTAAAGGCTATCTCGACGCGGGTGTTACTGATTTTGGCGTTGTGCAAATTGATGCTCATGCCGATCTTCGACATGCTTATGAAGGCGACCTATACAGCCATGCATCCGTGATGAAACGCATTGTTGAAAAAAATATTCCACTCGTGCAGCTGGGTATTCGCGCGTATTGCGAAGAAGAAATGCAAGCGCGCAAAGAATTTAACGTAGTCTATTTCGATGCCGACGACATCGTGCCGAATAATATTTCAGAGATTACGTTGCCGAGTGATTTCCCGAAAAATGTTTTCTTCACTCTCGATATCGACGGCATGGACCCCTCCATCTTTCCCTCTACTGGTACGCCTGTTCCTGGTGGTTTAGGCTGGTATCAAACCCTCGGCCTTTTTGAATCCGTTGTTAGCCAGCGCAACATCATTGGCTTCGACATGCTTGAATTCGCTCCCATCCCTGGCTTCCACGCCTACGAATTCGCTGCGAGTCAATTGCTATATAAAATGATGGGCATCGTGCAGCGTCAGCGCAGTTGATGGCTTGCTGTGTTGAAGTGGTTATTGCTGCTCTTGCCAGTACTCGTTAACTAGCGCCCAACGTTCGTGATCTTGCCAGCCTTTACCACCGATATTTAAATAGGCTTTGGAAAACCCCTCTTTCGTAAATCCAGCACCTTCGACAAGCTTAATGGACGCGGTATTACCTGGTTGGATGTTAGCTTCTAAGCGGTGGAGATTCAAAGGGCCGAACGCTTCGTCGATTAAAAGTGCTAACCCTTCTCGCATGTAACTTTTGCCTTGAAAAGGCGAAAACACTTCATAGCCAAGATAAGCCGATTGGAAATATCCACGAACGATTCCGGAGATGTTAAATGTACCCACTATCGTTTGGTCGTCATCGAGGCACAAAAAGTAACGTTCTTCTTCATTCAAATATTTTTTAATGTCTTGAGGCGGATAGCTCCACGGAAGATGCAGATCCTTACTTTGTTTGTAGAGCGATTGAACTTGCTGTTCATCGTCGCTGGTGGGTTTTCTTAGGTATAGCAATGCTTTGTCCTATTTTTTAGATTTCTTTGAGTTGCTAGAGCTATGCGTATGTCAGGGTATAGAGGTGTGTCAAGGTAAACGGATGTGTCACGGTATCGGGGTGTGCAAGTGTATAGAGACGCGCCGTATTGATTGGGATGCATATCTTATTCGGAACTGATAGGCCTAGCAAATTTTACAGCTTATCGTGTCAAAACAATCATCAACTGATGTAACATGCGCTGCTCGAACAGGGTTTATATTGATCTCTGACTAATGCACACCACGTTCGCTAAACAGCTGGCTCGTTTTGCCACTATACGCGTCAATCAATTTTACAACGATTTTATTTTTTCTATTTCTTTGCCTTTAGGGTAAATGTTGTGGCTGAAAGGAAAGTACGCTGGAAAATCTGGGGCGGCGCTAAATTAGGTGAAGAGGAGTTTTGGGAGTTCGGAGGAAATAAACCCCGGAACTTACGATGCGAATTGAAAGACCCAATAAGGCGGGTAGATCTTAATCCCGGTTTTGTTGGTACCAATTGTCATTGGGATTAGTTGGGTCTAAGGGGCAGTCGAGAGTAAGAGGTAATGGCTGATGAGGGCTGCTACCTTACTACTTCTTTCGTAGACATTAAGTTTATGCCGGAATCGGTAGGTTAAGCTGTAACCAGCCTTGTTAGCTAAGTGATAATTGGCGCACATTTTGTGTTTTTATAAAAATGTGCTGCGCCTGGCTGCGGTAATATAGACGACTCGCGCCAAGCTGAGATGGATCTCTGATTAATGCAAACCATATTCGCTAAACAGCCCAGACGCTTCGCTCTTCAGAGCGGCAATCGATTTCACACCTATTTGTTACTGGTATCCCTTTGCTATGGGAGCGTGCGCTATGTCTGAAACAAAAGGGCGTTGGAAAATTTGGGGTGTGGTAGCGATTGTGCTTCTCGTGCTAGGTGTTATTCCATTGGCATATGTATCGACGGTAGAGGATGAAGATATGGGCCTTTTGATAGGGGAAAAAGTTTGTTTGTTCTCGGGGTTTGCTGGTCAGGTTATGCTGAATGGAGAACCTGCCTCGGGTGCGAAATTAACGAGGACATACGAATTCAAAAATACTGAGCATAAAGATGTGGTAACTGCCGATGAAGAGGGCAGGTTTTCATTTGAATCAGTTTGGGATAAGCAACGTGGTTTGGTTGTCCAGTTTGTTTCCAGGCAAAAAATACTTGTCGAATATCAAGGACAAGAGCACCTGATATGGACAGGCGGAAAACTCATCGAGGAAGAATTTGGAGAGTTTGGTGGTGCGAAGCCACAAAACTTACGTTGTGATTTAGGTGAAGATTTGCGACGAGTTGATATGGAAATGGGGTTTATCGGAACCACCTGTCACTGGGATCAATAATTAATAAGGAGATTTGGCAATGGCTAGAGTAGCTGCAAATATTGCCGCAAAGTTGGCAGCAGATGTATACGGTGTTCAAGATAGTATTGATTTAAACTTATTCATGATGAGCCCGCAATTTTCTCAGAAGAAAGGTGATCAGACTGCTTTAGCTGGCGAGGTGGGTAGCCGGTTGGTCAATACCCGCGACAGTTTTGCGGTCTGTGCGCGAGGCGCTGGAGAATATGCAAATGACGTTTTTCTTATGTTTCGTGGTACCACAACGTCGAACTACGGAGCGGATATTGTCACGGATCTACGCTGCGGATTGAGTGTTTCGAAAACGGGTTCATTTGTACATAGTGGGTTTAATCAAGTCTTCAGTAGTCTTTGTGGTGATTTGGCTCGATTTCTCGCGGGGCAGACGGGTGTCACTGCAGTCCACTGTATTGGCCATAGCCTTGGTGGTGCGGTTGCATCGCTGGCAGCTGATTGGGTAAAAGATAAATTTTCGGTTAAAACCCAGTTGTATACCTTCGGCGCTCCACGGGTTGGCTTCGGCGTAGGTGGTTTTGGTCAAGCGCTTACTAGCAAGCTTAAGGCAGAGAATATTTATCGTATGTATCATTCGACAGACCCAGTAACAATGGTTCCTGTTTTTCCATACTCACATGCGCCAACATCTGGCCGTGCTTATTACATGCAGTTTGGCGGTATCCTGATTAACCTCAGTGCCCATAAAATGAGAAATTATATTGGCTCGATTAAAGGTAATGATTGGGAAGCTGTCTATCAACCCAATCCTATTCAAAACTCTGCTGCAGCCATAAAAGCATGGCTAACCAGTGACTCTGCCGACACAGTGCAATCTTCAAGTTTTTGGGAAAAACTTAATTTTGCTTTATCCCACGTGATTCAAATGTTGATTGCTAAAACGCAAGCCGTCGTTGTTGGTGCATTAACTATTGCCGATCACCTCGCCATTATTCTTAAAAAAGGCATTCAGCTAGGTGGTGAGGCCGCAACGTGGGTTTTCTTGTTGATTAAGCGCATGATGCGCGCATTGGGGATGAAAGTTGCTGAGACCATCGAAGAGTTAACCGAAGCTTTAATTCGTATGGTGTTAAACCGAATTACTGAGCGAATTGCGCGTGAAGTGAGAAAAGCCATCGAGCATATGCTTTAGGGATCTGCTTCAGCATATTTGGTGCTTTATATTTAACTGCCTCGCATTTGCGGGGCAGTTTTGTATCTGCTGAATCCTTTATTCGGTTGTATGCTTATCAATAATTCAGAACATCAATCTAGCGAGTGCGACATAAACGTCATGTCGCTACGGGCTTTGAATCCTCGTTTAATGTAAAAATCAAAAGCTGGCGCAGCTCTGGATGTGATGAGCGTTGAGTGGCTGTACCCACCCTGTTTTGCACTTTTCTCAATTGCAGAAAGGAGTTTTTTACCCAATCCCTTTGACTGATGTGTGGGTGATACGAACAGCTCGACTATTTCGAGTTCGCGCCGGCCCTTAAAGCTATTTGTGCGTCCGACAATGGCGCCTACTACAGTTTTATCTTCCTCGTAGAGGCATCCGAAAAAGCCAGGTGAATCCATAATCATTTGTAGCCTGTCTTGCACCCATTCGATTTTCCAACCTTCGTTCCATGGAGCGTGTTTGAAAACCTCAACATATAGTATGGAAGCTTGTTCTAAATCTCTATCTTCAAAGTCTCTAATCATAAGTGGCCACTATAAATCTGCGAGCCCAGGTTTGAGCAATCGAGAAATAAAATAGATATTTGTTTGTCAGGCGAGCTTTTTTACTATCAAATAAGTATGCAGCTCTGGGTGCTGATCAAATTCTAAATGTTTTATCGCGCAATGATTTTTTATAAATAATTCCAGATATCCATTGGTACCGAGGGAGGAGTAGTAGGTCTTTGGCCCCATATCGTGGTTGGTTTGGTCGCCGGGTTTTTCGGTTCCGCCAAAAGAAAATATAAGAACACCGTCCACAGTGAGAAGGTCTATGAGCTTTATCATCAGTGCGGTTTGATCTTCAAGTGGCACGTGCCAAATGCTATCCCATGCGGTGATGAAGTCATATTGCTTGTTGGGTTCCCAAACACAGATGTCGTCGTGATAAAAACTGAGATCGGGGGAACGCTGGCGTGAGATTTCTATTTTCTTTTCCGAGGCATCGATGCCTTCGGGTGTGAAACCTTCCGACGACAACAAATCCATAAAGCGCCCGGTGCAACCGCAGCCGACATCGAGTGCGTAGCCTCTGTTATCGGTAAACGTAATCGCGCGGCGATGCTGTTCGATACCGTTATGCATATCAAAACGATCGCTGGTCCAGCGATCAGTGATGGTATCGTAAGCTTTGCCGGTGTCTGTTGGCTTCATAAGATGGGTATCATAGTGTCAATTCAGCTAAATGGGTTCAAGCTAGCGTGCCCATCTATCAACTGAGCTTAGGCATGCGGTCCGAGATGTTCGGAAATCAGTTGCCAAGCGCCATTGCCACTCTTTTCGTCTTTGACGATGACCGACGTGCCGCGACCGCCACCTTCGGAGGGCTGACCGTGGATGATGCCTTTCCAGTGGTAATGAAATATAAACACGGCGTAGTCGGGTTTTTCGATAACGAAATGAATATTGGAAATGGTGTACACTTCATCTTTGATCAGTTCAAAGTTCTTGCGAAATATCTCCTCAACTTGCGGTTTACCTCGATAGGTTCCATTGGTAAAGGTAACGACGCAGTCGTCATGGATTAAACCCTCAATATTTTCCCAGCGTTGATTGGAAATTGCGGTTTCGTAGGCTTTTATGAAGTCATTCGGTGTCATTCCATTTCCATCCTTTTGTGAAAGTTGCGCGGAGCTAGCAAACGAGAATAGCATTGAGAATACTAAACCAATTATTTTTTTCATGTTGCTCTCTTTTTAAGTCAACCGGGTATCTTTAAACTTCAAACGTGTCTTTAAACTCGCCGTTGTGCACTTTATCTCTTATCTTACCTTCCATGATATGCCACAGTTTCTTACTGCCGTTTGCTATGCGGCTATTGACGGCTAGGACCTTTTCGGGGGATACGTCGTGGGCTTTCCAGCTATGCCCGTTTCCATGGAGGTTATGTAGTAGTGGTGGTACTCGATCGATGGCTTTTGCGTACTTTGCATCGGCTGTTTTACCGGTTTCGAACTCAAGCCACAAATCAATATACTCTTGTGCTTTGCCGTCTGGGAGGAATTTCAGTACCCGTCGTAGGCCTTGTTCCTCTTGATCCTTTAGCTGTTTAGTTTCTGAGGCATAGATAATAGTATCGCCGGCATCAATTTCACCGAGATCATGGATTAATAACATCTTTACAACGCGATTAATATCTACCGCTTCGTTAGCATAATCTTTTAGCATCAAGGCGGATAAGCATACATGCCAACTATGTTCTGCAGAGTTCTCAAAGCGTTCTAATCCTACCGGCTTGGTTTTTCTGTGTACGTCTTTGAGCTTTTCTATCTCGACGATGAAATCTAATACCGCTTCAATCTCTTTCATTGTGTGCTCTATGTGCTAGGTTGTTTTACTAAGGTTGCCAAACCATTTCGTTATTGGGCTCTTTAACCATTTCAAAGCCGCATTTTTGGTAAAAGCTAATCACTTGAGCATTCTCGGCCTCGACTTTGAGTACTATTTTTTCGTGGCCCATGGAGCTTGCATGACTTTGTACAGTGGAAACTAGTTTACGTCCAATACCTTCCATCCGGTGTGCTGGGTTTACCCACATAGATGCGAGCGTTAATGCATTTACGAAAGCAATCATGCCAATAGGTTGGCCATTATTATAAGCGAGAAAGAATTCTAGGTTGCTGTCGTTCGACAGAATCGACTTCCATCTGTCGTCGTCGAAGCCTTGCACTTCATCTAGGGTTGCCCCAAACGCCTCGGGTGAATCGCGTAGCGACTCGATCCTGATAGTCTTCAAATCTTCCCAGTGTGATTGGTCGATTTTAATTATGTCCATGTGCGACGAACCTTGGGTAAATTCATCTGGTATAGGAATGTCAATTTGTAATAAAAATCCATGCTGGTCAGCTTGTTGTCTTCTCTGGCAAGCGATCTATTTTAGAAAGCATTGTACAAGCACCTACCACCTTTGTTGAGGATCTCTTGATAGAAGAAACCAGCGGCCGCTAGGCTTTGGCGCTGCTCTTCGATAGACATGTACAGCTGATCATTCTGCATGGCATCAGTGCCACAATAGTGATCACAAAACAAATAAACGCCATTTTCGCCTAACAGCGGTCGGACTTGTTGATGAAACTCAGCGGCGTAGCGCTTGTGCCTGAGTTCATGCGCGGCCTGTAATGTGATTACCGCATCAAATGTATCTAGCTCTTTATTCCAATCTGCTTGCTTGAAGTCAGCTTCAATAAATTCGACGCGATCGAGATATTTGACCAGCCTTGATTCTGCCAGCGAGTGCATCGCGGGCGAGTTATCTAACAGCGAAATGTTCAGTGTGGGTAACCGAGATAATAAATACTCCGCCAAAAAGCCTGGACCAGAACCAAGTTCTAATACGTTGAGAGAGGGATTGTTTGACGCCGATAGCTGTGTGCAAAAGGCCTGAAAAAAATCGAGTCGGAATGGGCGCTGCATAGCGGCTTTTTCCCATTCTTGTGCATCCTTTAAGTTTTTCAAATCTATTGGACTGGGGACGTCTTCTTCACGCATGCTAACTAGTCCATTGTCTATAAATTACTATTTGGACCTATACCTGGCCGCTTGGAAGTGATTGTAGGCTGTCTGACTATTAAGCCTCTGTTTTTATCTGTCGCGAGTCTGTCTAATAATCACGTGTACGTTGAGCACGCTATACCGCAGTGAGGTCATTGCCAAGTTGAGTTTGGCTCCCTGGCAACTACATTTTGGACAATTCATTTTAAGTTTTAAAAATCCACCCTCGGCCGTTTCGACAAAAACATAGGCGTATCACCGTGATTTCGGTGGCTGGTATTTAATTGCCAAAGCTTAGCGATTTACACTAATTTTATACAAAATATGTTCACATAAGCGGTCGTTTTTAGGTATGTTTGGATGGAAAAATCTTTCTTGTACTTTGATCATCCCAAGCCGCTTCATTACGGCCTCCGAGCGTTTATTGATAGCGGCGGTAAAAGACACTACTTCAGTAATATCTGGGCTGCTATTGGCAAAGTCTAGCGCCTTCAACCCCGCTTCTGTCGCATAGCCCATTCCCCAGTACTCCTCTGAGAGTCTCCAGCCTACTTCAACACGCGGATAAAACGGCAGCTCAGCATCTGGCCGGTTAAGACCTACATAGCCTATAAACTTCCCATCGGCTTTTCTTTCTGCGGCCCAAAGCCCCCAACCATTGTTCGAGATACCTTTTGCTATTTTTTCTGCGAAACGGGTACTTTCTTCTTCGCTTAACGTTTTTGGGAAATATTCCATAACCTTAGGGTTGGAGTTCATTCTGGAAAACGGTTTTAAATCAGATGCTTTCCATGGTCTTAATAGTAAACGCTCAGTTTCCAGTATATTCATGTGTGCTTGCCAGCGATTTTCGTGGAAAGGGGACGCTTAGTCACGACAACAAGGATGGCAGTTGGTTGTGCATGGATCGCTGTAAGTGTCTGTGTTTACCCTCAAGTATATAGCAGGGCTGCCTGACTATTTGCCCTAAAATAGAGCAAATAATTTATCGAGCGGGCTCTATAATTTTTTGTTTAGAGCCTCTAAAATAGCGGCCCGAAAAATACGGCCGCTAATCCCTTTTTTAAAGTGAGGTTTATGGTTGTATTATCATAAACCCGTCGATATATGAGTGATTATTATGGATTCAACAGATAAAACCGGAACCGATGAAAATCTGCGGCTAATACGTCAAACTGCAATTGCAGCCTCTATTACAGTGGCTTTGGTTGTTGTTCTTGCCACATTGGCGAATATCGTTCTCTAGCTCAAAGTGGCACACTCGCATGTGTGCCAGCTTAATCTAAGCCGCTTTATTAAGCGGCGTTGTCATCTCATTGCCACAAGTACATGCTTGATTTCTTATTGAGAATCTCAAGTTCGAATGATTGTGTGCAGGCACTGTTTGCTAAACCATAACATACATGTAGTGGCAATAAGTGTTCCTCTCGCGGGTGGCAGGCACGAGCGCCCGGTGCCTTTTCCCACTCACACAATCGTAGTTGCCGTTCTTTTTCAGTGATATCCGGGTTCGAACACGTATCTAGCAACCAAGACTCAAATGATTCATTTGATGCTTTCATCTCCGGCGATTCTGGGGCGAAAAAAGCTTTTAGGTTGTGAAAAGAAAAGCCTGAGCCTATGACTAGCAGATTTTTGTAGTCTAAATCGTGTAGCGCATGGCCCAAATTAATGTGCTGTTCTGGGCTCAGATTATCCAGAAGTGATAACTGAACACATGGAATGTCTGCTTCTGGATACATTATCTTCAGTGGTATAAATAACCCGTGATCATAACCGCGTTGTTTGTCTAGGTTAGAATCGATGTCAGCAATTTTCAGCTTGTCATGGACTTTTTTGGCTAGCGATTCTTCGCCCTTGCAAGGATAGGTGATGTTATAGGATTCTTCTGGAAATCCATAGTAGTCATAAATAAGTGCTGGGCTTTCGCCGGCGGTGATGGTTGGTACCTTTTCTTCCCAGTGCGCGCTCACCACTAAAATAGCTGAGGGTTTACGTAGTAATGACGTGATTTTTTTTAAACAATCAACCATCTCAGCATGGCCTTTGTCGCCCAATAGGGGCATCGGCCCGCCACCATGAGACAAGAATAATATTTGGGGTTTGGTGCTCATAAAAACCTCGTCTAGTTATGCCGGTTAGCGCTTAATGAGACGTTCATATTCTTCCCGGGCGTCATCGTCTATTTTGACGGGGGTCGGTTCAGCCCAATGCGTATTTAAGCCTCGTTTCTTTATACCCGAAACCCAATACTCGTCACCTGAGGCTGCATCCATATGATTGCCGGTAATTCCGCCTCCTTTCAGCCTGTTTAGCACTTTGTCTTTGTAATAAACAGTTTTTCCCGATTTTGAAAAGGTAACCCATCCTATATGTGCGGCGAATTCATCAATCAGGCCTTCTTTATTTTCTATGTACATAATTCGCTTACTTTCGCCGTGGGTTAGCTGATTTTTCATGCGTCATCCATTGGTGTGTTTTGGTTTTAGCAAACATTCTGTCCGTTTAGTGTGCCTATATGCGTTGCCGGGGTCTTTGTTTCTTGCTGAGCCACGGCGCGATGGGTTAAGAATCTCACGACTCGCCTTCGTCATTCAACCAGTCTATACGCTAACGTCGTAGACGCTGGTTCTAGCCGTGTGATGGCCGACAAAGTCCCATCTTGAATTGAACTTCGGGTTAGCATACCGTGGTGTTTCTCTGGGGCTGTGGCGTGGCTTTACTGGCATGGTGAGAGGGATGGGGTGTTCGGTTGACGGCAGTAGTCGTGTTGGCAGAGCGGTCATCCATTAGTCTAGTACGCTATGGGCAACGTTACACTCTAACACTCATTCAACTGAGGGGGCGATAGAATGACTGTCTATTACACAAGCATGGCATCCCCGTTAGGGGAGCTAGGTATTGCTGGCGATGGTGACGCCATTACACATGTGTGGATGGCGGGACAAAAAAATATCCCTGCCGTGGATCATTGGCAATTTAACGATGTGATATTTGCCAATGCAACACAGCAGCTAACAGAATATTTCTCAGGAAAAAGGGTGGCGTTTGATTTGCCGTTAAAGCCAGCAGGAACGTCGTTTCAACAGCGTGTTTGGCGTATGTTACAAACCATTCCACTGGGCGACACCTGGAGTTACAAGGCATTGGCTACAGCCGTCGGCAAGCCAGCGGCTGCGCGTGCGGTGGGTGCTGCGAATGGTCGCAATCCTATTGCGATTATTGTGCCTTGTCATCGTGTTATCGGTTCCAACGGATCTACAACAGGGTACGCTGGCGGGTTGGAAAGAAAGCGTTGGCTGCTAAATCATGAGCAGCAAGCGTAAGAGTAATGGCTGTTAAATCAAATGTACCTACAGAGATGAAAAATGTACGCTGTTATTTTTCGTGCGGAGATTCACGCACTTGATGAGCGCTATGAAAAAGCGACTAATTTTTTACGTGATAAGGCATTTAGCGAATACGGTTGCGTGGATTTTAGTGCGGTATCAGAAGGTGAAAAGCCAGGCGACTTGGATATCGCCATTTCCTACTGGCATTCGTTAGAAGATATTCAACGTTGGCGCGATGATGTTGATCATGCGGATGCTAGTGCGTATAGCCACGGTCGCTGGTATCGCAACGTGCGAATTGATGTGGTCGACGTGCTGCGTTCCTACCAACAATCTTTCGAAATAATTGATTGCTAGATAAGCGCCTGAGGATTGGTCTATTCCGGTGTAAAGTGCAACCGAATATCCTGGGCGTTGGAAATTGTATTGCCTGCGAGATCGCTTAACGCGTGAGAGAGACGAACTTGATAGCGTTCTTTTTTCCAGGCGCGACTCGGAATAAAGTGCCATGAAAGTTGTAAATGGCTGATTAGCGATTTCCCCGCGATTTTGTTCCCCTCGCTATCGTAAATTGCGATGGCTGTCTGTAAGTCTTTGAGGGTTAGCGGTTCATCAAAATGGATTTCGAACCCTTCTCTTGTGTCTCTCTTTGGTGTGTCAATTGCCCAGTTATTTATTTCAGGTGATGTTAAGTCTATTGGTAAAACATAAAACGGTTTTTGGTAATCGCTACGCATGGGTTCGCCGTGTTGATTGCGCACAGTGCCTTTGATTTGTAGCAGACGAATGGCAAAGCGTTCGCTTTTATAACTATCGTCGGATGCTGTATTGGGTTGATTGGGCAGTGTGATGATTAGCCTTCTGTCTCTATTCGACCATCGTAATTGCATTAAGGCGTTGAGCATTGCAATAGGTTCTTGTCGCGCATTGAGAATCTGAATGCTGCTGTTTGGAATATCCGTATCCATTGGTTCAGAAAAAATAACCTCAAATTGTTGCAGATTGGCTGGTACTTGGGTGGAGCCGGGTGTGACGTGAACAATGCTTGGCTCATCGCCTGTTAAAAGCGTGGCTAAGGTAAATTTTTCTTCGATTATTAGTTTTTCTCCAATAGGAATAAGCGAAAGCGTTAAATAATATTCTTGTTGTGGGTTTAATGGTTGGTCGGGCACAAAACTGATGTGATCGTGGGAAAATTCCACGTCGCCGACGACGTAAATCACAAAATCTGCGTCACTGGGGAAGGTGTTGCTAATGACAACCGATAGAGCACTGCGCATTTCGAGTGCGGTTAGTTGAGCCAGTGCTTTAATCTGCTCGGTGCTCAGCCCGTTGACGCGGACGGTATTTTTAGTCGGCAGTAGTGTGACGTTATTGTTTGTAATGGCGTGGCTGTCTTGGGTGCTCAGTAGCATCGTTGTGCAGAGTGCAAGACACCATCGCAACGGTAATAGCAACGGTAATCGTAACAGTAAGCGGGGGAAGTACATCATGAAGGCTGTCTTGGTCGGGCTCACTGGGTACTCATGCTAAGAACTGCTAAAGTGATTTACAGCGAGAAATCAATCACTCAAGCTTTGTGCAGAGCAAAAATAATAAAAACTGGAGAAGCTATGGTAGTCGATTGTACGCATCAATGTGAAGTCAACTTCAAAGGCTCGCGTAGGTCAGCACATATGGTGCGTTACGCCGCTGTGTGTCTCGTTGCCGTTGGTCTTAGTGGTCAGGTGAGTGCTGATACGTATACCGTGCCACGGATGGCGGACGGTACGCCGGACTTTCAAGGGTTTTGGCACAATAAGGTTGCCACACCGTTTGAGCGTCCCACTGAATTTGGAACTCGTCGAGCACTTACGGTAGAGGAAGCTCAAGCCATAAGCCGAGAGGCTTATGCACGAGTCGCAGAGGATGCCAAGCCAACCGACCCCGACGCGCCAGCTCCGGAAGCGAAGCCATTACCGCCGGTTGGGAATTACAATTTATTTTGGACCGATCGGGGTATGGAAGCTGCCCAAATTAACGGTGAATATCGCACATCAATTTTGATTGACCCGCCCAACGGCAAAATGCCTGCATTAACGGAATCGGGGAAAGAGAGAGCAAGACGTCGATCGCGTGCGACTCAGAATGATGGCCCAGAAGGCCGCTCCTTGGGAGAGCGGTGTATTTTATCTTTTGGCTCCTTAGCTGGGCCACCCATGTTACCCACGATGTACAACGCGCATTATCAAATCGTACAGTCGCCGGGTTATGTGATGATTTTGGCTGAGATGGTTCACGATGCGCGCATTATCCCCATCGGCGACAATCAGCAACACGGTCCATTGGCTAAGTGGATGGGAGATTCCATCGGGCATTGGGATGGCGATACCTTAGTGATTGAAACGACGGGGTTTCGTGAAGAGCAAAGTTTTCGCGGTAGCTCCGCTAACGCGAAAATTACTGAGCGCTTAACCCGTGTCGCGGACGATAAAATTATCTACCGTTTTACCGTTGATGACCCTGCATCGTTTGCACAACCCTTCACAGGAGAGTTGCCGATGATGGCATTTGACGATGTGATTTATGAATACGCTTGCCATGAAGGTAATTACGGTTTGCCCGGTATATTGCAAGGCGCGCGTCTGCAAGAACGGCAGCAAAAACAATAAGCGATACTCGTTACTTCAGAGATGGCATGTAAGAGGTCAGCGTCGGTGGGATTGACTCCTGGCCGCTCGTCCGCACTGTTGCCGCCCATTCTCGTGGTGACACGCCGGTGCGTTTGCTAAACACGCGTGTCATCGCCGCAGCGCTTTGATATCCCACTTTGCCTGCGACTTGTTTAATACTCATGCCTTGTTTAAGCAGTTGTTGTGCGACGCTGATACGCCAGCGCGTCACATATTCCATCGGCGTGATACCCACCACGGAATGAAAGTGCTCTGAAAACCGCGCTCTCGACATTCCCGCATAGTCTGCCAGGCTTTCAACATTCCAATTAAGCTGTGGGTTATCGTGTAGGGCGACCATGGCTTTTGCTAACTTCGCATCGCCTAGTCCGGCAAACAGTCCCGTCGAGCACTGCTGCTCTTCAATTAAGTAGCGCAATAAAATCACGAGAAAATAACTGATCAAGTTGTCGAGTGCTGCTTGTCTGCCGCAGTAATTACAAAACGCTTCACTAAATAAAATATCGAGTAATGGCTGCAAGGTCTCGACTGCTGCGAGAGGGATGATTAAGCGGTCTGGGAGTGCCGCTGATATCGGGTTTAATGCGGTACTTCCAAGATCAATTGATGCGCAGACAATATCTAGAGGGCATTGGTCGCTTTGTATAAATTGGTGGTCTTTGGGTTGAGGATAAAAAATGACACTTGGCTCATTGATTTCAACAAGCTCGTTTTCATCATCTTCTGCTAAGCGCATCGAGCCACTTTTCATAATGTGTAAATGGCCGAAGCTGTCATCCTTGCTGAAGCTGGCTTGCTGACAAACTTGACCGGCGTAGAACACGGTTGTGGTGGGTCTGAAGCGGCTGAAAATAGGTGACAAGCGATCCATGGTGGTCGTTCCTGTTTGTCGCAAAGTGGGGATTAGAGCAAACATTGGTATGATCTGCAATGTTTGTGATACTTTGTGTTGCTAAAAGTATCGCATACTGACTCTCGAATCGTTAAACAATTAACTCAGGAGTCAGTCTTATGTCACGTATTCAACCGCTAACGTTAGAATCCGCCGCGCCAGAAGCGCAAACACTCTTAAATGGCGTGAAAGCCAAGATCGGCATGGTCCCCAATCTGTACGCCACTCTGGCGCATGCCCCCGCGGCGCTCGAAGCCATTCTCACCTTAAACGGCGTCATTGCTAATGGCCGTTTAACAGCATCTCAGAGGGAGGTCATTGCGCTTGCCGTTGGTCAAGCTAACGAATGCCAATACTGCGTTTCTGCGCACACCTTATTGGGTAAGGGGGCCGGCCTGTCGGAGGTGCAAATTGCTGAAGCCAGGCAAGGGCGTGGTACTAATGCCCTTCACAACGCAATAGCTGATCTAGCGACCAAGATCGTGCGCAATCGCGGTGTGGTCAGTGACGCCGATTTGGCAGATGCCTATGAAGCCGGTGTCGACAATGGATTGTTGCTGGAAATTGTTGCCAATGTGGTGGCCAACATTTTCACCAATTACACCAACCATATTGCAGACACCGACATCGATTTTCCCACTGTATCGCTCGATTAAATTTCTCGGTGCATGACACGAGCGTGGGGCCGCTGTCTGGCCTCACCTCTATGGAGGTTTAGTATGGCAACTAGCATGTTATCTTCGTTGTTACGCGGATTGGCCATCGTTGCGATTTTACTTGCGGTGCATACGGCAGAGGCGCAATCACTGGCCAGCACGTTTGAGTCGCTGATCGACCAGAAAGGTGGCTTGCGACTTCCTCGACAGTATCGTCAGCAGTGGTCGCACCTCGGCAGCTGGGTAATTGCCGAACCGATGGCACCTGGTGCCGGTCTGCATGATGTCTACACCCAGCCTGAGGCACTCGAATCCTATCGTCACAAAGGCGATTTCCCCGACGGGACGGTGATAGTAAAAGATGTTAGTCACATTGAATCGGGGACATTAACGACCGGGCACGCGCAATGGGCGGGTGCGACCAAGATTTGGTTTGTCATGGTGCGGGATACTGCTGACCGCTTTCCAGGCAACAAACATTGGCAGGAAGGTTGGGGGTGGGCGTTGTTTGATGCTCAGAACCCGGCTAAGAATATATCCGAAGGCTTTGAGGTGTCTTGCAAAGGATGTCATTTGCCTGCTGCAGGCACGCACTGGGTGTTTACCCATGGCTACCCAAGCTTAAAAGGCGATGATTAACCTGTGATGATTAATTGAATATTTGCTCTTATTCCCCGCCAATCGAGTAGTTACTGTGTGCAATTGGCGGGGTTTTTTATGTTTGTTCTAGTGCTCTTCGATATTGTTAAACAATGTCTCCGCGCTGAAATCGATGGCGGCAAAGTTTATCACCACGCCTGGCGCACCACGCTCAAGCTGTTGGCGAATATCCTCTGAAATCGGGTGTTTTTTGTAGTCGGTGCTGTCGACCATGACATAGACCATTTCACAGGTCGCTCTGAGTATTCCGGTAGGGTAATCAAATATCTTGTACATCAATGTGAACGACGTGTTACCGATATGAACGGTCTCCGTGGTGATGGCAATGGTGTCATCGAACACGGCGGAGGAGCGCCATTGGGTCGTCATCTTGACCACCTGGTTGTCTAGCCCCTGCTCAAGCAGCTTGTTCGGTCCACCATGCACATGACGCATATATTCAGTCATGGCGGCATCGACGTAGTCTGCATACCGGGCGTTAAACACGACTTGTTGAGCATCGCACTCACCATAGCGAATGCGGATAAGGGTGGTCATAGGGTGATTCATTCGGCGTCTCCATCTACTACTGCGCAACGAAAATGGGCGGCGATGATAGCAAAGCCAGCTTGTCTTCGCATGGGCTTAACAATAGGGGCTGGAGGTGTGAGTAAGCTGATTTAGCCCCAGCTGCGCTGAGGCGATGAAGCGGCGAAAGGTTCTACAGAGAAGACTCGCCAGGGAACGCGCTATGGCACGCGCCGCAGGGCTCGATCAGATAGTTACTGGCTTCGAGCGTTGCATCGTAATCGCGTGCGCGCACAGCCGTTAGAATATCCGAGGAAATAGTCGCCATTTGCTGCGTCATCAACTGCCAAGCGTCTTGTTTCGCCCAGGCGTCGTCATTTGCGCCGCTGCCCCCTAGTGATATCGCGGCGGTTGCAGCCATCATTTGAAAGACCTCGTTTTCCAGCGCTTGCCAATCGGATTCACTTTGCGGCATGTTTTCATCCATGCCAATGGCCCAAATGGCATTGCTTGCGGGCTCAATGGCGCCGACCATAAGTTCTTTTACCGTAGCGGCGATTGTGACGCTGGGCGCTTGCGCAACAGTCTCGGTATCCGGTTTAGTGTTGTCTATGCATGCTGGTTCCTCACAGGCGCTCAATAGACATGCGCCACTCACCAGTAGTAGATGCGGTAGATAGTTTCTCATCATGACAATTCCCCTTTTTCTGTACGCCATTATATCGATAGTAGTGTTAAGAACCGCTGGCAGCTCGTGATCTACATCAAGGTTATTTGCAAGAATGGCGATATAACCTAAAAGAGTGCAGCGATATCAATCACGAGCGGCTTACAAAAAATAGTGGTGCCGCGTGATGCCGTGGAATAGTGCTAATAAGTGTCTAGTAGAGTTAAATTCCAACAAACCATGCGCTAAAGTAGAGTTTCTAAAACGGACTGCTTGAGGACACCTCATGAATGCCCCACTGCGCGATGACGACTCGACAATAACGCTTTTCAAAACTATTCAGCAAACCTTTCGCGGCGCGTTGAGTAGGCCGCAAACACAAGATGATTTAGTGACTATTGATCGTCGATCATTTTTAAAAATGTCGGCAGTTGCGGGTGGTGGCCTAACCTTGGCAAACGGATTGATGTCCGATGTTACGCTCGCCGCCGATGGTGAAGGCGTAGATGGGCAATTCATTTTGAATGCCTTTGTGCATATTAGCCCCGACGGACAAATTACGCTGTATTCTCATACCCCAGAAATGGGGCAAGGTGTAAAAACGGCGATCCCCATGATTTTGGCGGAAGAGTTGGGGGCAAGTTGGGATGATGTGCAAATCGTACAAGCACCGGTTAACGAAGCCGTGTATGGCGAACAGCGTGCGGGTGGTTCACGCAGTTTGAATCGCAATTGGCAGCCTATGCGTGAAATGGGCGCAATGGCGAGAACAATGTTGATTGCTGCCGCTAGTAAACAATGGCAAGTCAGTGCGAGTGAATGTAAAACCGTGGACAGCGAAGTGATCCATCAGCCGACTGGGCGACGCTTGCCGTTTAAAGCCGTTGTGCATGAGGCGTCGTTGCAATCAGTGCCTGCGAAAAATGACTTAACATTTAAAGAGAAAGAAGATTACACCCTCATTGGTTCGTCGATTACCGGTGTCGATAACACCGCTATTGTTACTGGTGAGCCGCTGTTCGGAGCGGATGTAAAACTACCGAACATGTTGTATGCCACTTACATCAAGTGCCCGGCTGTTTACGGTAAGGTGAAATCGGCCAATCTTGCGGAGATTAAAAAGCTGCCCGGTGTGGTTGATGCTTTTGTGTTGGAAGGTAATGGCGATGTTAATCAGTTGCTTGATGGGGTGGCTATTGTAGCCAAGACCACCTGGCAAGCTTATCAGGCTCGAGCCGCATTAAAGGTCGAGTGGGATGAGCGCAACGCATCCAAAGATAGTTGGACAGGCATGAAAGCCGAGGCAAAAAAGATTGCCGCCGGTAAACCGCAACAGCAGCGTGCCAATACGGGCGATGTTGATGGGCAATTTGCTGACGCTAACAATACAGTAGTTGAAAACTTTTATACCTTTCCCTACGTCGCCCATGCATGCATGGAGCCTATGAACTGCACCGCCGATTTTCGTGCAGGAAAAAATGGTCAACCCGCAAGTCTCGAGGTGTGGGCACCGACCCAAGCGCCAGTGCGTATCTATACCATGGCGGAACAAGTGCTTGGCTTGCATAACGATCAGGTCACTGTTCATCAAACACGAATGGGCGGTGGTTTTGGTCGTCGAGGCCGGACTGATTTTTCCAGCGAGGCGGCCAGTATTTCAAAACGCGTTGGTGCGCCTGTGCATTTAATGTGGAAGCGCGAAGATGATGTGCAACATGATTTTTACCGCGCGGGCGGCTTTTACCAATTTAAAGGCGCCGTTGATAAAAAAGGAAAGTTGGTTGCACTCCACAATCACATTATTGGCCCAGGCATTGATGGGCGTTCACCGGTTGGTATTTATCAAAACCCGAAAGAGTTTCCTGCGCTGTGTATCGACAATTATCGTGGAAGCATGAGCTTGATCGATACGAAGACACCTTGTGGTGCTTGGCGTGCTCCTGGCTCTAATGTCTTAGGCTGGGCGTTGCAAAGTTTCTTGGCAGAAATGTCGCATGCCGCTAAGCGTGATCATGTTGAATTTTTACTGGAGATTATGGGCGAGCCGCGTTGGTTCGATTCCACTAATATCCGTTCGCTTAATACAGGCCGTGCAGCGGGGGTGATCAAGCTCGCCGCGGAAAAATCAGGCTGGGGTAAACAGCTAACTCCCGGGCGGGGTATGGGGCTAGCGTTTCATTTTAGCCATGCCGTGCATGTAGCCGAAGTGGCCGAAGTCAGTGTCGATGTAGATGTTAACGGAAAGAAAATAGTCACCGTGCACAACATTACTGCGGCGGTCGATACCGGTCCGGTGATCAATCGCAGTGGTGCAGTAGCGCAAGTGGAGGGGTCAATTGTTGATGGCCTTAGCACGCTAAATAGCTTAGCTATTACCATGGAAAACGGTCGCGTTGAACAATCTAATTTCCATGATTATCGCGGTATGCGTATAGCGAAAACGCCACCAGTTGATGTGCATTTTATTGAAAGTGATTATGCCCCAACAGGGCTGGGTGAGCCTGCTTTACCGCCATTGGCGGGCGCGGTTTGTAACGCAATTTTTAACGCCTGTGGAGAGCGCATTACTGAGATGCCGTTACACAATGTTGGATTTACTATCTAGCCAACGATTGGCTTATTCGTTGTTTGGCTCTTTCCTTGTTTGGCTCTTTCCTTGTGTGGGAATGCGCTCACAGGCTTTGGCGGTTTGTCGCAACGATGAGCCTTATTGGCCGTAGCCTGTTTCGTCGATCAGCTTTTTGAGTTCATCAATGAACGCTAGTGGTTGGTCGAGAAATAAGTGATGGTGGGCGCCAGGTATCGCGATCGGTTTACGTAAACCAAATTTGGCGAACAAATTTTCGTTATATTCCACAGCCGTGCCGGTGTATAGGCTGCTGTCTGCGCCGTAAATCATCCCTAGTATTTTTTCGCCTTCTTCTGGCATGCTGGATAACATGTTTTCATAATCGAATTGGCTGAATACTTTAGGGTCAAATTTCCAACTCCATCCCCCGTCTACCTCACGCATAGAATGCTTGCCAATAAATTTTACAATGTATTCGTTGTCACATGGCTGCGGTGGAAAAAGTCTAAAGCGAGATAGTGCTTCTTCCTCGGTTGCGTAAATCTTATGAGGTTTAACACCCGCCTTGCGTCGTTCTTCAAAATTAAATGTTCGTTCAGGCGGCGGGAAAGCAGAGTCAGCAATAATGACCCCGTAAAATGCATCACGGTATTTTTTCTCTGCTGCGAATACCAGCCGTCCTCCCATGCTGTGTCCGACTAATAAGGGTTTGCTTGAAAAGCCAATGGCATCACATGTTTCCTTTACTTCTTCTACGTAAGTGGCGACGTTATAGATATCTCTATGCCCGCTATCTCCCATGCCTGACATGCAGGGGGCGACGACATAAAAGCGATCAGCGAAACTCGGCGCTATAAAATCCCACCAGTGTGAATGCGCTCCATTGCCATGCAAAAAATAGAGACCAGGGTTGCTCGGGTCTCCCCATGCTTGGTAATGGATATCGCAGCCGTAAGCAGAGACCTTGTGCTCACTATAGGGTGTGTCTATTGCTTGTTGAAACCACGAGGGGGTTGCCGTGTTTGCCATAATGCTCTACTTCTATACCAATTAATTTTTTTCAGGCTTTTGCATTAATTCAATGAGATAGCCATCTGGGTCTTTCGCGAAACCAATGATCATGTCGCCCATAGCGGCGTAATTTTTAGGTTCTTCGACAACCGTGTAGCCGGCGGCGGCAATTTTATCCAGTGTGCCGGCGCAGTCTTCCACCATAAAAACAAGTTTGATCGGATTGTTTTTGTAGTTAGGGGTTGAGCCATCGGTGAAATGCATCAACACGATAGCGGCGCTGCGAGTGCCTTTATAGCCCATCACGATTTCATCCATGTTGGATGCTTTAATCGTTTGCATGGAGTCCATGCCTAACATGTCTGCATAAAATTTTTCAGAGGCAGAGAGATCGCTGACCCCTATACCGGTCGCGCTAACAAAAGTGGCCATAGTTATTCCCAAAAGACTACAAGTTAAAAGAGGGCGACATTATCTTGTGCTGAACCGGTGGGTTCAAGCTAGGCTTGAAAGAAATAAGCACGGCTAACGTTACGCTATTAGTTGCTCTAATGGCTTGATTAGGCTCGCTTATGCATGGATTAGTTTTAGTTATCATGGTGGAGTTTATTATAAAAAAAGGTGTTTCCAGGCTGATTGTTCTGTTGAGTGACCTTTTAAGAAGGAAAAGCTAACGCGAAGAAACCTTTCTTAACCTGAAGTTAATTTTATTTGGCGCTAACATAGATATAGGTTTCCTTTATAAATACAAATAAGAACCGTGTAGTCAATACTCTGGCAGCACTGCCGCTAGAATCGGACTACGTCTATCCCATCAAACAGGGTGAATGCGATGAAACAAATACTAACCTCCGTGCTGCTGTTATCAGTGGCATTCCAATCTTGGGCTCTGCAACCGGGCGACCGCATCGATAACTTCAAGCTGCTAGATCAAGACGGAAAAATGCATGAACTGTACTACTACTCCGATATGGATGCGGTAGTGATAATGATTCATGGTAACGGTTGCCCGATTGTCCGCAATGCGGTACATGAGTACAAAGAAGTACGCGATCAGTTCAAAGATAAGAATGTACAGTTCTTAATGCTTAACTCGTTTATTCAAGACTCTAGAAAATCAATCGCGAAAGAAGCCGAAGAGTTTGGTATCGATATGCCGATCTTGATCGACGATACGCAATTGATAGCAGAGTCGATGGGCGTGGTACGCACGGCTGATGTTTACGTTATTGATCCTAAGTCGTGGAAGGTGACTTATCGCGGTGAGTTAAGTGACCGCTTGGGTTACGAGACGCAACGAGTTGCTGCGGCAAAAACCTATGCTGTTGATGCTATTAATGCCACGTTAAAAGGCAAACAACCTGAGCTGGCATATACAGAAGCAAAAGGTTGTTTGGTTAACCTTTTGGAAGCGGATAAAACCGAAGAGCACAAGCAAATCTCTTACGCTGATGAGATTGCCCCCATTTTGATTGATAAGTGTTTAACCTGTCACCGCGATGGTGGTATTGGTCCCTTCGCGATGTCGGACTACAACATGATTCGCGGCTTTGCGCCGATGATTCGTGAGGTAGTGCGAACCAAGAGAATGCCGCCATGGCACGCTGACCCACATGTGGGTGAGTTTTCTAATGATCGAAGTTTGTCTAATGAGGAGCAGCAAACACTCGTTCATTGGATTGAGGCCGGTGCCCCACGTGGAGAAGGTGGTGACCCGCTGGCGGAGTACAAGCACGACTGGCCAGAGTGGACTCTGGGTGAGCCAGATGTGATTGTAGAGATTCCGTCGTTTGATGTGCCTGCAAAAGGCGTTGTTGATTACTTGAACCCCACTGCAGAAAACCCATTAGATGAAGATGTGTGGGTTCGCGCTGTCGAGATTCTGCCAGGCTCACGTCAAGCGTTGCACCATGTTATTACAACCTTTGGTAAAGCCGATCCAAACAACCCTCGTGGCATTCAGGCTATGGGTGGTTTGGGGGGGTATGTACCAGGAGGTCGAGGTGAAGAGTTTCCGGAAGACACTGGCGTCTTTTTGCCTAAAGATGCTGTGTTTTCTTTTCAAATGCACTACACCACGTTTGGTAAGCCGGTGACAGATACATCGCGTATGGGTATCTATCTGCACAAGAAGAAGCCAAAGTATCCATTGGATTCTACAGTATTGCTCAACCCGATGATTAAGATTCCAGCGAACACCAAAGAGTATTGGGCAAAGCGCGAATCAAAGCCGCTAGAGCGTGACATTTTGGTCTACACGCTGTTACCACACGCGCATTTTCGCGGTAAAGCATCAAACTTTGTTGCTCGCTATCCTGATGGTCGCGAAGAGGTATTGTTGTCAGTTCCTAATTACGATTTTAACTGGCAAACAACTTATCACTTAGAAGAGCCGATCCAATTGCCCGCGGGTACCGTGATTGTACATAACACCGCCTGGGATAACTCAGCACAAAACCCAGCAAACCCAGATCCTAATCGTGTAGTACCTTGGGGTTTGCAGTCTTGGGATGAAATGCTATTTGGTTCCATTAAGTGGCGTTACGTCAACCCACGTGAAGGTGATACGTCGTCTGGTCTAGGCGTCGTTGAAGAAGAGCATCCAGACTCGTAACTTTCGAAAGCAATAGAGAAAGGGAACCCCAGCGGTTCCCTTTTTTGTTTCTGCGGAGCGAATTTTGTTGATGTTGAGTGCGAGTAATGCAGACGTTGTCGATATCCTGTTTAATAGCAAGTCTGTCTACAGTCAGGGTGACTCAATGAGGAGGCTCGCGTGCACGGTGAAGAAGGGCACATTTTCCAACCTATTTTAATCTTGCTGGCCAATGCGGCGGTACTTAGCACGATCTTTCACCGCTTACATATCCCCGGGTTGCTAGCGTATTTGCTAGTTGGCTTGGCGTTAGGGCCTACCGGGTTTGCGGTGGTCACTAATGTTGAAGACTTGCGTGCGATTGCTGAACTAGGGTTGGTTTTCTTATTGTTTGTACTGGGCTTGGAATTTTCTCTACCGAAGTTAATGGCCATGCGCAACACGGTTTTTCGACTTGGTTCTGCGCAGGTCATCATTTGTACTCTGGCATTTTTTGTCGCCTTTTATTGGTGGGGGATGCAGTGGAGTCTCGCGTTGTTGGTGTCCGGAGGTTTGGCGCTGTCTTCCACCGCGATTGTTTCGCGTGAATTGCTTCAGCTTGGCCAATTGCATCGCCGTCACGGCCAAATGGCCATTGGCGTATTGCTCTTTCAAGATCTAGTCGCTGTTGGCTTGCTAATCAGTGTGCCATTGATGGCAGGTAGCAGCCAGCAAGCCGATGGATATAAGCTTGTTTTAGAGGTCGCGAAGAGTGGCGGCATTTTGGTGCTCTTCTTTCTCTTTGGGCGTTATGTGTTGCCACGAATTTTGGCCGAGGTAGCAAGAACTCGTTCCGATGAGCTGCTGGTGTTTTCCGCATTGGTGATTGTGTTATTGGCGGGAGTGACGACAGAGGCGGTTGGTTTGAGTATGGAATTAGGCGCTTTTCTTGCTGGAATGATGTTAGGTGAAACGCGCTTTAAGCATCAACTGGAAGTTGATGTGCGACCGTTTCGCGATGTCTTGCTGGCACTATTTTTCATCACCATTGGTATGTTGATCGATATTGGCATGCTGACGGAGTATTGGTTCCGCATAATTGTCAGTGGTGTAGCATTACTGGCTTTTAAAGCGCTCATTATTACGCTGGTAGCCAAAGCGTTGGGTGAGTCACTTCGTCCCTCGATGCAAGCGGGGTTATCCCTTGCGCAGGGTGGTGAATTTCTATTTGCATTGCTTGCGCTAGCAACTCGAGAAAAATTAATCCCCGATGACGTTGCGTCATTTCTTCTGTCAGTGACTATTGTCAGTATGGCGTTAACACCCGTGGTCATCCGTTATTCTGATTTTATTGTGGATAAAATTGATGCGCTCTTAGGGCGGTTCTCTGGGAAGCAGGTGTTGGGAGACGAGTCTAATCTGCCCGGGGCGGAGGCAATTCCAGCAAAAACCGGCCACGTTGTCATTTTGGGTTTTGGTAGAGTGGGCCAAACTATTGCGCGATTTCTTAAACAGTTGGATATTCCTTATGTGGCACTCGACACCGACATGGTGCGAATATCCGAGGCAGTTGCCGCGGAAGAGCCTGCGTACTATGGCGATAGTACGCGAAGTGATATTTTAAAAATTGCAGGTATTGAAAGCGCGGCTCTTTTAATTATCAGTTTTGACGATAGCGCTCAGGCAAAAGATATTTTACGCAGGGTAAAAGAAATTAATGAAACGCTGCCAGTGTTTGTTCGTACGCGCGACGACAGCCAGTTAGAGGGACTGCTGGCAGAGGGGGCAAAAGAGGTCATTCCTGAAACCTTGGAAGCTAGCTTGACACTTGTGTCTCATGTGCTGCTAATGTTGAATGTGCCGAATAGTAAAATAGATGAGGTCATCAATAAGGCGCGTTCTAACCGATATAAATTGTTACATGGATTTTATCAAGGTGAGCAATATCGGTTGGAGGATGATGTGTCTAGAGAAATATTGCATGCCACTGCGCTAACCGACAATGCGTGGAGTTGTGGTAAGCGGCTTGATGAATTAACCGTGCCTTGTGAGGGTAGCCCGCTAGTCGAAGTTCATCGAGCAGGACATATTATTCCGGCAGACACCTTTGCGGATCAACTAAAGCCGGGAGATATTGTTATGATTCTCGGTGATATTAATACAGTAACGGCCTGCGAGGACTACTTGTTGGGCGGACAATTGAGGTAGGTATAGTGGTTTTAGATAGTAGTAGCGAAGAGAAAATCGAAAAAAATTCAGTGGTTGGGTTTCACTATAAAATGTGTCGAGTGGACGCTGATGGCACCCACGGTGAATGGCTCGAAACATCTCTGGACGGTGATCCTGTGTACTATTTGCATGGGCATGGCAATTTAATTCCAGGTATGGAAAAGGCGATGTTGGGACGCTGTGTTGGCGACGATCTCAAGATTACTGTCACGCCTGAAGAGGGTTATGGTCTGCGTCGCGAGAATGCAGTGCAGCGAGTGCCGATTAAACATCTACATTTAAATAATAAAAAACAAAAATTGCGACCTGGTCAAATTGTATCAGTGCAAACTGACCAAGGTGTGAGAAATATGGTGGTGGTAAAATCCGGCAAGTTTAATGTTGATGTTGATATGAACCACCCCCTTGCAGGTCTGACGTTGTACTATGAAGTCAGTATAGAGTCGGTACGGGCTGGAGAGGCAGAAGAAATAGCTCATGGGCACGTGCATGGCCCAGGCGGACATCAGCATTAGGCTCGATCTATAATGTTAAAGCATGTTTTGCGAGCGTTGAGTGTCTTGCGTTTTTAGTTCCTGCAGATGTTTCGACATTGCGTCTGCGGAAAGTGGTTTACTCAATAGGTAACCCTGGCCGATATGGCAATCCGCATGGAATAGAAACCGTTGCTGTTTGGTGGTTTCGATTCCCTCGGCAATAATCTTCAAGTCTAGTGCCTGCCCCATCGCAATAATGGCGCGAATTAATGAGTCGCTGTAGTGTGATTTGCCAATTTGTTGGACGAATGATCTGTCTATCTTAAGGCAATCGATGGGGAGTCGGCCAAGATGAGCAAGGTTTGAATAACCCGTACCAAAATCATCCATGGAAATTTTGATTCCGAGTAAATGTAATTCTCGTAATATTCGTATGGCAGTGTCTGGCGACCGCATTAACGCACTTTCGGTAACTTCTAATTCAATTCTATCCGCAGATAGATTGTGGTCTTCAATTGCATCGACAAAGCGATTCACCAAGTTGTGATCATCCAGTTCTGCGGCAGATAAATTTAAACTGATCCGTGGAACTTTAAATCCAATGTCATTATCCCAGCTCAATAGTTGACTAAAGGTTTGATGCATTACCCAGGTATCGAGCTCGGCAATAACGCCGATTTCTTCCGCAAGAGGAATAAACTGGCTGGGTGGTATAAAGCCCTGCGTGGGGTGCTCCCAACGAATAAGTACCTCGACTCCAGTTAAGGATAGATCGCGTAGACCGTATTGGGGTTGGTAGTACAGCTGAAGCTCTTCGTTTGCAATGGCATGACGCAAGTCGTTCTCTAGGCGGAACTTTGTTTCGCTAATTTTTGCAAGATAGTTTTGATAGAAAGCGAAGCTATTGCCGCCTTGCTCTTTTGCAGCAAACATAGCTAATTCAGCGTTATGAATTGCTTGGTCGGCCCGTTCGGCGTTTTCTGGGTACAAGCATATGCCAATGCTCGATGTGATGATGAGAGATTTTTTGTCGATGTTTAGCGGTCTGCGAATTTCGTGCAACAGCGAACTGGCGGTTCTTTCGGCGACCTGCACGCTACCGTGATTTGGTAATAGTAAAACAAATTGATCGGCACCGCTTCGTGCTAACGTTTCGCCGGTACGGCAGAATGATTCTAATCGCTTAGTCAAACCCAATAATACTTTATCACCAAATTCGACACCTAGTGAGTCGTTGATGTTTTTAAAGCGGTCGAGATCAATGCATATGATTGAAAAGCTGTTCTTATTTCTTTGTGATTCATTAATCGTCGCTGTTAATTTTTCAAATAGTTGGGTTCGGTTTGGTAAGCCGGTGAGTGAGTCGTGCTCTCGTAGAAAGCTAACTTCTGCTTGGTATTTGTAGTCGTCAGTTAAATCGGACAATGTGCCGATAATTTCGCGACGGTTACCGGGTAATGATGTGAGCTGCAATTCGTCGCGGACAAATCGGACATTGCCAGTTTTATCAATGAATCTGTATTCTTGTGTGATGTGTTTGTCGGAAAATATTTTTTTAAAAGTAGCGATAGCTGTATCGCGATCTTCAGGATGTAGTTGATTTATCCACCATTTGGCTTGGCAAGCTTCTGCAACTGTGAACCCTGTAATACGAAGCACGTTGTCGCTGATCCACCGAATATGTCCGGTATGTGGGTCCAGGGAATAAATAATGGCGCTACTCGAATTCATTAAATGATGTAAGCGCTGGTTGGTGGATTGTATTTGTGCCGTACGCGCTTTAATGGACCAGCGCAAAAAGAGCACAACCGTAATGAGTACTACAACCGATGCGGTGGTGATAAGAAGAGTGGAAATCAGCCATGTGGGAATCCTCTGGGGCGATGAGGAAGTGAGCTGCTTATTGAAAGTATCGAAATAAACAGAATCGGGGTTTCCCTTCCACGTTGCGAGTTGCTGATCAAATGCCATCAAAAGGTCGGCATTAGTGCCTTCAGGGGTAGCGAAAAAAAGTCCAGCTTGGTTTAGTGAAATTGGGGTTTCGATAACGTTAAATTCGTGCGCAAGACGCCTGCCTAAAATATTATCAACAATTGCAGCTGTAGCACGTCCGCTGCGCAGGGCATCTAGCGCTGCACTCGTAGAGGGTTGAGACAACTCGTTGTACGTAAGTCCCCGGGATGACATCGCCTGCTGCAAATCCGTTGCTTGAATACTGCCTCGTGGTGTTGCAATAGTGAGTCCTGCGAGGTCATCCAGGTTACGGATGTGAGCCCCAGGGTTGGTGTACACCTGGCTCCAGCTTTGTAGAACAGATATTGAGTGAAAATCGAAAAGCGCGTCTCGCTCCGCGCTGTAGGTTACGGCGGGAAGGACATCAATCTCACCTTGCTTAAGCAGGTCGATGCATTCAAACCATTGGCAAGGTGTGTAGTCAAGATACCAGCCACGTGGCTTGGCAATCTCTCTAAGCAAGACATAGAAGATGTCATCAGAATAATCATCTGTGTAAGCGTTGGAATCATGCTGAGGTATTTCCCCATTATGGACTACCAATCCAGCTTTCACTGTCCGAGTAGGCTTTAGAGAATCAGGAGTGGCGCTTACCGCAAACCATAGTCCACATACAATAAGCCCAACTAGAACTAGCAGTGCAATGAAGGGTATAAATTGTTTGTGCGATGTACTATTCATTAACGCGTGAACGGCAGCTACGGCAAAAAATGTGAGGCACTACTATATCAGTGTAGTGACAAGCGCTTGAATGACACTCAAGAAGGTATCGGCTTCGTTGGTCGTATTGTGGCTTTTTATTGACAAGGTTTCACTAGCTAGTTGCGTGAGACTATCTCGCCAAACACGATTTATTGGTCTGCTAAGCCATAGTCAGCTGTGCTGGCTTGCGGCTAGTTCGAAACCCAGCCACGCCGCACCACGCACTCCAGACGCGTCACCGTGTTGCGCCGGTCTTAAGGGGGTGGTGACATCACTGCTAAATACATAGCGCTCCCACAGTGCAGGTATAGTGTTGTAAAAGCGCGCCACCTTCGAGAGGCCACCCCCTACGACAATACAATCTGGATCTGCGATATTAATGACCGAAGACAAAGCCCGTGCGAGGCGGTCTTCATAAATCTCAACGTACTTGAGCGCGAGTGGGTCGCCATTGTCCGCAAGAGCGAAAATTTCCTCAGCTGTTAATTGTGCCCCCGTATTTTTGGCGAAATGTTTACTAAAACCAGGTCCGGAAAGAAACGTCTCGATACAGCCATCTTTTCCGCAATAGCAGCGCAGCCCGGGGCGCTCATCGTCGCTAGGCCAGGGTAAAGGGTTATGGCCCCATTCGCCGCCTATATTGTTTGCGCCGGTGTGCAGTCGCTGATTAAAAACAAGCCCTCCACCCGTTCCTGTGCCAAGGATAACAGCAAAGCAACTGTTTGAATTAGCGGCGGCCCCATCGACAGACTCTGAGAGGGCAAAACAATTGGCATCATTAGCGATAGCACATGGCTGACCCAAACGTGTTTCTATATCGCGCTTAAAGGGCTGGCCAATTAATTCGGTGGTATTGCTGTTTTTTAGTTGATAGTTGTTGTCCAGTGCGCCCGGCGTTCCTATACCTACCGGTGTGGTTGTTTGAGTTGTATTGCGAAGAGTTTCGACCAGGGTGCAGATCGCTTCAATGATGTCGCTGTAGTCGCCGCGAGGAGTGGCTATCCTTCTCCGTGCGAGTTCGTTTCCATTGCGTTCGAGTACAACGCCTTCAATCTTAGTGCCGCCGAGGTCAATACCAATACTGCATGCCGTGTCACTGAACTGAACTGTCATTGATGCGTTCTCTAGTTCCCTAAAGTAAACGCGATTATCTACTAAATTGTAGCGCTACACCATGGCGGATGAGTGAAGCGAAGATTGTCTAGGATGCGGCGCTGGAGTGGTGCGCTGGATTGAATAACAAGTTTAGCGCCTCGGGCTTATGTGTGTGATAGCCTTGCGCATAATCAATATTAAGTTCGCGTAGAAGTGTCATCGTTGTTTCATTTTCGACAAACTCTGCAACAGTATAAATGTTTAGGACTTTACTGATTTCAGTGATTGAGCGAACCATTGAGTAATCGATTGGTTCTTTATCAATGTTGCGAATAAAAACCCCATCGATTTTTAGCGAGTCGATCGGAAGATTTTTAAGGTATCCAAATGAAGACATACCAGAGCCAAAGTCATCCAGTGCGAAGGTGAAGCCGATAGATTTGAGTCGTTGGATAAAGTGTTGTGCGTTTTGGATATTGTGTATTGCCGCGGTTTCGGTGATTTCAAACCGAACACGTTTGGGATCGAGATTTGAGTTTTCGCAAAACTCCAACAGATAGGTTAAAAATTTACTGTCGCTTAGGGATTGTCCAGATAAATTGATAGAGAATTGGTCCACGCTTTCAAATATCTCTGGGTTGGAGTTAGATAGCAAGGCAAATTTTTCGATAACCCATTTATCAACAAATTTCATCAACCCATAACGTTCCGCTGCGGGCAAAAAGGCCCCGGGTCCGATAATTGAGCCGTCGGTATCTTCCATGCGTATGAGTACTTCTGCGCTTGTAGGTAGATCGGCATTGGGGTGAACAGGGACAATTTTTTGATAGAAAAGTATAAAGTGATCATGTTCTAAGGCGTCTGTGACTCGATGAACCCATTGTGTATGTTTCTGTTGCTCAGCAAGCTCTGCGTCTTCATGTTTGAATATATGTACGCGGTTTCTGCCAGCATTTTTAGCTGCCATGCAGGCTTTGTCTGCGAGTGATAGTACACCCGTGTCGCTGGTAAAGTTTTGATCTTTGAGGTTGAGGAGGCCGATGCTGGCGCCAAATGTGAACGATTTTCCACTGCTAGTGAATCGGTAGTTATCGATCGCTATGCGAATCTTTTCGGCGACGTCATAGGCATCTGAAGATTTGCAGTCCATTAAGATAATTGCAAATTCGTCACCACCAATTCGCGCAATAACATCACTTTGGCGAATGGATGAGTTCATAATTCGTGCGATTTCTTTTAATACTCGATCTCCTGCAATATGACCGCAACTATCGTTGACCACTTTGAAGCGATCGAGATCGATAAATAATAAATGGTAGTGTTGGTCATTGCGGTGAGCTGATTGCGTCACAATGCCTAGTTGTCTTTCAAATTCACTACGATTGAACAAACCTGTTAGGCTGTCGTGAGAGGCTTGGTAAACGAGATTTTTTTGTAAGTGGTGCGACTGAGAGACATCTCTAAAGACGACAACTGCGCCTTTTACAAGGCCATCTTGTCCTTGAATGGGGCAGGCTAGGCTTTCGATGATAATGTCTTCACCTCTGGCCGTCATGAGGTTGCAGTACTCTGTGTCGCGAATAGTGCGATGTGCTTCAATGCAGCGTAGCGCGAGATTAATTTGTTGCGTTTCGCCGTGTTCATCTGTCGGGTTAAAAAAAGTTTCCAGTTTTTTTCCTTGGCATTCTGTTAATGATGCCCGAGTTATATTTTGTGCCGCTTTATTGATGTATTCGACTCTGCCTTTGAGGTCGGTAGTAATCACGGCGTCGCCAATCGAGGCCAGCGTTGTCTCGGCTTTATCTTTTTCGTTTTTGAGCGAGTCTTGAATCTTTTCAAGTGAGTCAAGTAAACCATTAAACGCAACTGTTAGCCCTGATAGCTCGTCATTTCCAGACACTTCAAGCCGATGTTGAATGTTTTCGGCGTTAGCGATATCGCGGACGTCGCTGTCCAATATTTTTAAGCGTCTTAGAATTGATCGATCGAGGAAGAAGAGAACGTATGCTGCCATCAATGTGAAAGATATGAGTAGGGCAATGCCGGAGGTTACCAGTGTGTCCCTCACTTGAGCCATGATCGCACGTGGAGAGCGGATAGATAACATGAAGCTCGGGTTGCCATTGAGATCATTCAGTAATGCATAGGTACCAATGGTGTCTGAGTCGATAGGGGTGTATAGCTCCTGATTGGGAGACTTTAGTGTTTTTGCAAGAATGTCTTCACCTTCTTGCGTGCTTGAAAATTCAAAAAGTGGTTGGATATCGAGCTCTTGCCGAACAATGTCTTCCAGGTTCTGAATCGCTTTCTCCCCGAACTCGGAAGTGGTTATTAGCGAGCCTTGAACACCTGGGCCGAAACCACCGAGCGTTATGGGTTGTGAAGCAAGAATTAAAATATCATCTCCGGCGATGTGCAAGCCGCTGATTGAGCTCTCGAGCGTTTCGTGGGACAAGATCGCAGGAGTTTGCTGAATGCTACGCATGAAGTGACTGTCATCTAGAATCTCACGTTCTTTGGGGCCATTGTCAACTAGTTCGGTTGCCTGAACTTTCTCGCCATTTTTATCGTAAATGGCGGCTTTATTGATTCCAAAGGCACCAACAATGCTGCTCATCATAAGTCGCCGCATTCGAATAGTGCTTTCTTCCGTATTTCGGATGGAGTAGTAAATGATTCCGCTGGCGGCCCATTCTCGATTGTATCTATTTAAGTTGGAGATTTCGCGATTGAGAGCGCTCTTTGCGCGACTCAGGTTGGTCTCGAGCGTCTGTAGCTCAATGCGGCTATAGCTCGAGTAAATAACAGCATACGCTGCTAGAAATAGGCAGAGTATTAGCAGCTGTATTAGCAAAATCTGTGTCAGTATTTTTTTGCGAAGCATCGTGTTTAGCGAATATCTTGAGTCATTAATCGGCGTAACTCTTTTGTAGGTGAGTACTCCTCACTCATAAGTGTAGCTGCTTTTGTTTTCTATCACGCTATATTGTTAAATGGCCTATTCTTTTCGGTTATTAATTGATTATTTACTATCGCCAAGCATTAATTGAATCGTTATCGATTGATTGTGTTGAGTAATATTGCCGCTAGGTATCAAGCTAATTCAAAAGGGCACAATGGAAACGGCTGCACTGCGTCGCGATTTGAGCGAACTGTTTTTGAACGCTGAGGCGTCTTCTTGCAGCGAGTACGAGCTGTTAGGCCTACTCTCTGGTCACGATGTATTGTCATTTAGTGATGACGATCCTGAACTGCAATTGTTTAGGCGGCATTTTGTCTTGATGAATACGCTCTATGATTTACAACAGCAATGGCTGGAAAATAACGTTGGTTACTTATCAATTTCACCACTTGCGATAGCGTTGAAGCCGCTGGGGCAAGCCGAAACCTGCAATTTACCCAGCGCCAACCTCGATGCCGACAGGCTGTTGCGCGAATACTACGGCGATTGGCGTCATTTTGAAGACATGAAGCCAGGCAATGTTCGCGAATTGCTTCAAGGTGTTTGGGAGATGTACGCGAGTTACGATGGGCGAACGGACTTCTTAAATGTGTTGGGGGTTTCCAATGATGCCTCTATGGATGAGATAAAGCGACGTTATCAAGAATTGGTTGCGACGCATCACCCCGATAAGGGTGGTGATGTTGAGCGTTTTCGCGAGGTGCGAGAGGCGTATGAGGCGTTGAGTAAGTTTAAAGGGTAGGTGTTGGGTCGATCAGATTAACAACACTCACATTGGCATCACGTGATTTACCTGCGGCTTCGAGGCGGCGGAGGTAGTCTTGCCAGTTGGCGTCTTTTTTATGTCCTAAATCGGCGAGGTAGTTCCAACTATAGAGTCCGCTATCGTGGCCATCATCAAACACAATCCTCAGCGCGTAATTACCAACCGGTTCGACTTTCTCTATAGCGACGTCCATCTTGCCGTGTTGCAACACTTCTTGCCCGGGGCCGTGACCTTTTACTTCAGCTGATGGAGAGTATACGCGTAGATATTCCGCGTCGAGCATGTACTCGCTATGACCGAACACCAGTTCGAGCCGTTTGGATTTCTTGTGGAGTTTTATGCGTTGCGGAATATCCACTGATTTACCTTGCGTGTAGCTCTCAGTTATTGGTTGCGATTTATAAAATGAAGCGGCTGAGGTCTTCGTTGCTGGCGAGAGCGCCAAGATGTTTGTCGACGTATTCGGCGTTCACTTCTAATGATGTTGTGTCATCGCCACAACTAAACGACACATCCTCTAACAGTTTTTCCAGTACCGTATGTAGGCGGCGGGCGCCAATGTTTTCCGTGGTCTCGTTTACCTGGTAAGCAGTTTCCGCGATGCGTCGAATGCCGTCTTTTGTGAAGTCGAGTTCGATGCCTTCGGTTTTTAGAAGCGCTTGATGTTGCTCGGTGAGTGAGGCATCGGGCTCCGTCAAAATGCGCTCGAAGTCGTCCGGCGTTAATGCTTCGAGTTCAACTCGGATCGGCAAACGCCCTTGGAGCTCGGGAATTAAATCAGATGGTTTGCTAAGGTGGAATGCACCTGAAGCCACAAATAAAATATGATCGGTTTTGATCATGCCGTGTTTGGTGCTGACTGTACACCCTTCGATTAAAGGCAGTAAGTCACGCTGGACACCTTCGCGTGATACGTCTCCCCCTGAACCTGAATCGCCACGTTTTGCTACCTTGTCAATCTCATCAATAAAGACGATGCCGTTCTGCTCGGCGGCTTCAATGGCTTGGGCCTTGGTTTCGTCTTCATTAATGAGTTTTTGCGCTTCTTCTTCAGTGATTTTTTTTAAGGCATCTTTAACGGTGGTTTTCACCATTTTAGTTTTACCTGATGACATAGAGGAAAACATATTTTGCAGTTGGCTGGTCATGTCTTCCATGCCGGGGGGTGCCATTATTTCCACGCCTACCGGTGTTGTAGCCATATCGATTTCAATTTCTTTTTCGTTTAGTTCGCCTTCGCGTAATTTCTTGCGAAATAGTTGGCGCGTTGACGATTCGTTGTTGTCGGGTTCTTCGCCACGGGCGGGTGTCAGGAGTGCATCTAAAATACGTTCTTCTGCTGCATTTTCTGCCCGGAAGCGCACTTTCTCCATTGCGCTTCCGCGGTGTTGTTTGATGGAGGTTTCTACCAAGTCGCGGATAATCGATTCTACATCGCGGCCAACGTATCCTACTTCGGTAAATTTAGTGGCTTCTACTTTAATGAATGGTGCATTTGCAAGTTTGGCGAGACGTCTTGCAATTTCTGTTTTTCCGACCCCGGTTGGGCCAATCATCAAAATATTTTTTGGCGTGATTTCATCGCGCATGGCTTCGTCGAGTTGCATGCGTCGCCAGCGGTTGCGCAGTGCAATCGCGACCGCACGCTTTGCGCTTTGTTGGCCGACAATGTGTTTGTCTAGCTCGTGGACAATTTCGCGGGGAGTAATATCTGACATAAAACAATTAACCGTTTGATTGGCTCGCTTAGCGTATTTTGCCTAGCGAGCTTAAAAATTGAGTTCTTCGATGGTGAAGTTGTGGTTGGTGTAGACGCAAATATCGCCTGCAATACCTAAGCCTTTTTCGACGATGTCACGGGGACTGAGATCCGTATTTTCTAATAGCGCGCGCGCGGCCGATTGTGCAAAAGGGCCGCCAGAGCCAATGGCGATGAGGTCTTGCTCGGGTTGGATGACGTCACCATTTCCAGTGACGATTAGGCTCGCCTCTTTGTCGGCAACCGCGAGTAGGGCTTCAAGGCGGCGCAAGGCACGATCAGTTCGCCAGTCTTTGGCAAGTTCGACAGCGGCGCGGGTGAGTTGACCTCCGTGAGCTTCTAATTTGGCTTCAAACCGTTCGAAGAGGGTGAAGGCATCGGCGGTGCCACCGGCAAAGCCGGCGATGACTTGGTCTTTGTAGAGACGTCGCACCTTGCGGGCGTTGCCTTTCATAATGGTGTTGCCAAGTGATACTTGACCATCGCCGCCGATAACAACGCTGTTGCCGCGGCGAACGGAAAGAATAGTGGTACCTCGGTATTGCTCCACGGTGAATCCTTATTATCTAGATTTGATCAAATGCTGAGTGCAGGAGGCTGAACTAGCCAAGATGGGGGCGGTCGTTCAGAATTCAACGGCGTAATTGAGTTGCTGGCTAGCCGCCACCGACAGTTTGTTTGCTCATAATGCTATCGATATCCATGCTTGCCAGAGTGCCGCGGGCTTTGGAGGCCTGGGCGCGGGTCTTGAATGGGCCGACCATTACGCGATGCCAGGGCTGGTCGCGGACAAGCTTCTTTTCAACCGTCGCATTGAGGTTTTGCAGAATGAGTTGCGCGCGCAAGCGATCAGCGTCGGCAGCGTTACGAAATGATCCGGCTTGTAGCATGTACTCAATGTCTTCTTTGACTTCGTTCGCTTCCGGCATGTCGATGGGCGTGGTATCCACAACGACTTCGTTTTCTTTGAGTAGCTCGTAAAAGACGAAGCGTGGTTTGGTGACGCCGTCTTCATCTTTGGTTTCGTCTATTTTGGGTGCTGCGCTTTTGTTGGTGTCGTTACCGTTAAATTCGGTCATTAATGTGGCAGGTTGTTTAGGAATATCTTTCAGGTAGAACAAAAACATCACAAACGCACCGAGGATCGAACCGGTAAATAGCCATACCCAACCAGGAATCCTCGACTCGCGATGAGTGGATGAGTTGTTGCGGCGTTTGTAATCACGGCTCATAAAATATCCAACGACAGTGTCTGGCAAAACGTGCAGCGGATTGTATTGGGAAGCTCTGGTTAAGTCTACGCGACCACTGAATTTCGGGCTTTTGAGCGACTCTGGTGCTAGCTCATGTCTTGTGGGTCGACATCAATTGACCACCGTGTACGGCGGCTAAGTGCGTGACTATCCAACGCTAAACACACGCTAGTTAACAGCTGTTGCAATTGTTGACGGTCTGCCGCGATGACCTGAAGCTGGAAGCAATAGCGATCTTGCTTGCGTTCCATAAACGCAGGTAGGGGGCCAATGTATTGCATAGTTGGGCTGGCCGCGACCGTTTGCCGTAACAAGTTTTTTGTGAGGTGCAAAAACTCCAACGCATTGGCAGGTCGCTTTGACTCGGCGCGGAATAATGCCATGTATTGGTAGGGTGGCAGTCCTGCTAGCTGCCTTTCACGCAGTAATCGGCGTGCGTAGCGGTGGTAGCCCTCCTTGATTAGGCTCTGGATGCTGGGGTGGTCGCAGTGATGACTCTGGATCACCACATTGCCTGGCTTTTGCTCTCTACCAGCGCGGCCCGCGACTTGAATGAGCAATTGTCCCATGCGTTCGGGAGCGCGAAAATCGGCACTGAATAACCCGCTGTCGATATCAAGAATGGCGACCAGAGTGACATCGGGAAAGTGATGTCCTTTTGCCAGCATCTGGGTGCCTACAAGAATACAGGGTGTTCCCGGCTTTACTTCGGCGAGCAAATCTTCCATGGCGTTTTTGCGGCGAGTAGTATCACGGTCAATTCGGATGACGGGTGTGGTGGGGAATAGTTCTTTGAGGTTGTGCTCGGTCCGCTCAGTCCCAATGCCGAGGTTAACCAAGTCTTGGCTGCGGCACTCTGGGCATTGCCGAGGCGTGGGACGCTGCTGATCGCAGTGATGGCAATGCAAGTGTGGGGGATGGCGATGCACCGTCATTTTGGCCGCACAGTTACTGCACTCTGCTATCCACCCGCAATCGTGGCACAGCATAGCGGGTGCAAAACCGCGGCGGTTAATGAAAACCAGCGCCTGCTCGCTTTTTGCCAGCGTGGTTTCAATACGTTGCAGTAGCTCACTCGAAAACCCTTCGTAAAGCTGTTGCCCGCGGATATCGATTAGCTCAGTTGTCGGAGGTTTGGCATCTCCCGCGCGACGGGTTAGGCGCAGGTGCTGGTAGCGGTTTTGAATGGCGTTGTAGAGTGTTTCCAAGCCGGGTGTGGCTGAGCCCATGAGCAGGGGAATACCGAGCCTGTTTGCGCGCAGTACGGCGAGATCTCGCGCGGAGTAACGAAACCCATCTTGCTGTTTGAAAGACAGGTCGTGCTCTTCATCAATGACGATCAACCCAAGGTTGGGTATGGGCGTGAATATCGCGGAGCGGGTACCAATAACAATGCGTGCCTTGCCCTCTTTCGCTTGAATCCAACCTTGTGTCCGCTCTTTGTCTGATAGGCCAGAATGAAGAGAGGCAATGTCTACGTTAAAGCGTCGTTTAAAGCGGCCAACGAGCTGCGGTGTGAGGCCAATTTCTGGCACTAATACTAGCGCACCTTTTCCGGCTTCTAGCGCTTTGGTAATTGCCTGAAGGTAGACTTCGGTTTTACCGCTTCCTGTGGCGCCTTCTAGCAAGTAGCAATGGTATTGGGAGAGTGAAATCTGCTGCAAAGCGATGGATTGCTCTTCGTTGAGCTGCAACGGCTTCTCGGCCAATAGAGGTTGTGGGGCATTTTCTGGCGTTTCATCAAGCTCTACCAGTTCTGCTAAGCCCTTTTTCTCAAGCTCTTTGAAAGGTGGGGTGGTGAGGCCTAAAGCGGCAAGCTGGGCGGGGGCAATGTGCTTGTGCGTTAATAAGGCGTCGAGCGCTTGGCGCTGCTTCTGCGCTCTAGAAAGTGATTGAGCGGGCAGTCCCAGCCCTTCTCGGGTTAGGTGCCAAGCGAATTGTGGCGCTAGTTGCGCCGGTTCACCTTGGCGCAATAGGCTGGGTAGTGCAGCAGTAATCGCTTCGCCAATAGGGGCTTGGTAATATTTTGCGGCCCATTCTAGTAGGCTGAGTTGTTCTTCATTAAGGCAGGGTGATAAATCTATAACCCGTTGAATTGGCTTAAGTTTATTTATAGGAACGTCGCTTGAAGGATTGTGCGATACGACGATTCCGACTAATTGCTGGCGGCCAAATTCAACGGTTACCCTGCAACCGGGAGCGGGTAGCTCAGCACTTTCGATAGGCAGGTAGTCAAAGCAGCGGCGCAATGGAGTTGGGAGCGCGATACTCAATACGAGGGTGGGGAGCATTCTCTATTATCGGCCTACTTTCTTCGGATACGGAAGCCATTCTCGCAGACTTCCCTCAAAGGGTGAAAATTTAACCGCCAATTCGCGGAGATCGCTTGCCTTGCGCTTGCATTCTGGTAGTATGCGCCGTCTTAATTTTTAAGGTGGCTGCAGTTATTTATCTGTGGCTACTCGCAGTTGCCCGCGCACGAGGCAGGGCACGAACGATATTGATGAGGCAAAGCCGATGCAAGCAGAAATTCATCCAAACTACGGCGTGATGAACGCTAAATGTAGTTGTGGCAACGTGATTGAAACTCAATCAACCTTGGCGAAGGACATTACTATCGACGTATGTTCTGAGTGTCATCCGTTTTACACTGGCAAACAGAAAGTGGCGGATACGGGTGGTCGTATTGACCGCTTCAAGAAGCGTTTCGGTAACCGTCGCGCTAGCTATGACTTCACAGTACCCAGTAGATGCTTTACAGAACGTCTGGGGTTTTAATCTCAGGCGTTTTTTTGTTTGGCAACGCAGTATTTGCGTCGCCAACGACTTGGGGAATGGATTGTCCCGAGTTGCCCATCCATGAGCGCACGCAAGTATCCTCTGTTCATGATGGTGATACGCTCCGTTTAACGGACGGACGCAGGGTGCGATTAATCGCAATCAATGCACCCGAACTAGCAAGAGATGGCAATGCAGAGCAACCTCTAGCCCGTGCATCGCGGGAAGCGGTTGAGGCCTTTTTGGCGGAAACACAGTTTGTGCATTTGTCTTTTGAGTCTCGCCGGGCTGATCGCTACGGTAGAGTCTTGGCCCATGTCACCCTCCCATCGGGCCGCAACCTTGAAAGCCATTTAATAAGCCAGGGATTAGCGTTCCCCTTGGCAGTGCCTCCAGATTTAGCTTTTTCAGATTGTCTCATGGCGCAAGCCAAGCAAGCGCAAAAGGCGGGTTTGGGGCTCTGGAATGATCCGTATTGGCAGGCGGTTGCAGCACACCAGTTAAATGATCTTGAGCCCGCTTTTCGTCGTGTTTGCGGGGTTGTCCAAAAGGTAGACCAGTCTGGCGATCTCTTTATCGAACTGGAAGGTGATTTGGTGTTGCGCGTAGCGCATCGTGATATGCGCTATTTTGAACATAGCGAATTTGACATTGAGAGGCTTAGGTCTGCAGTCGGAATGCATATTACAGTTTCCGGGTGGCTGATTGATCGAAGTGACAACGAAATGGTCAAAGCTCGGGGTTATAAACCTTGGCTAATGCAGGTGCGTACTCCTTACGCACTGGATTGGGCTGCATGCCCAAAGATTGAGAGTAATTAATGTGCTTTTAGCTATATTTAGCTGAGGCAGTCGACTGAATTTTCTCGCGTTATACGTAGTACGGAATAGAGATGAGCGAAGACTTTAAACAAAAAGCGTTGGATTACCACGAGTTTCCCGTTCCAGGAAAGCTCAGTGTGGAATTGACTAAACCCGCAGATACCCAGTTGGATTTGGCTTTGGCTTACAGTCCTGGTGTTGCAGAGCCTGTCCGTGAAATTGCCAAAAATCCTGACGATGCCTACCGCTATACGGGCAAAGGTAACACCGTCGCGGTTATTTCTGATGGCTCGGCTATTTTAGGTTTGGGGAACCTTGGACCATTGGCCAGCAAGCCGGTGATGGAAGGAAAGAGCCTGCTCTTCAAGCGTTTTGCGAATATTAATTCAGTCGATATCGAGGTCAACGCAGAGTCTCCACAAGCGTTTATCGACACTGTTGCACGTATTGCTGAGACGTGGGGTGGAATCAACCTCGAGGATATTAAAGCCCCTGAATGTTTTGAAATTGAACAAGAGCTGGTTCGCCGTTGCGATATACCTATTTTTCATGATGACCAACATGGCACCGCGATTGTTACGGTGGCGGGCATGCTTAACGCACTGGAAATTCAAGGGAAGTCGTTGCGTCAGGCAAAAATTGTTTGTCTGGGGGCCGGTGCAGCGGCAGTAGCGTGCTGTAAATTGCTGATTGATGCAGGTGCTCAATTAGAAAATATTTCGATGTTAGACCGAAAAGGTGTGATCCATTCAGAGCGCACGGATTTGAATAAACATAAACGCGAATTTGCATTGGTGACTAATGAGCGCGACCTTGATGACGCAATTACTGGCGCCGATGTGTTTTTAGGTTTGTCTGGCCCGGATTTGTTATCAGCTGAACAGTTGCAAAAAATGGCACCGCGTCCGGTTGTGTTTGCGTGTTCAAATCCCGATCCGGAAATTTCTCCCGATGTTGCGAATAAGGTGCGTGATGATTTGATTATGGCGACTGGCCGATCCGATTATCCAAACCAGGTTAACAATGTGCTGTGCTTCCCGTTTTTATTTCGTGGGGCGCTCGATGTGCGCGCGAAGGAAATCAATAGCCAAATGAAATTGGCAGCAGTGGAAGCGATCCGCTCGCTTGCAAAAGAACCTGTGTCTGAGGCCGTGAGCGCGGCGTACGGTGGTGTTACGTTTAGTTTTGGGCCTGATTATATCTTGCCGAAACCAACAGACCCCCGTTTGCTATCCAATGTCGCTGCTGCGGTTGCTGCTGCAGCAATAGAGTCGGATGCGGCGCGAATGGATTACCCGGAACATTATCCGCTTTAGCGGTTTCAAAAAGGCATTAAAAAGCCCAGCGTTGGTTTTAACAGGCTGGGCTTTTTTAATGCGTCCTATTTAAATCAAAATAATTCGTCGGGGTGTACCTCACCGGTGCTATCTGCCGGTACAAACACGTCGCTTATGGGCTCTAATTCGGGTACGTTTTCTTCGCGGAATATTTCAAAGGTTGCATCCGGGTCATTTGGCTGAGCACGTTTACCGGTTTTCGCGTTAATGCGTACGGTGACTAAACCGGGTGGTTGCTCACGAGTTTCAATGGGAATATCTTTTAACGCTTCACGCATGAATGTCATCCAAATGGGTAGGGCGGCGGACGAGCCGTATTCGCCTTTACCGAGAGGTAAATTTTGATCAAAGCCTATCCAAGCGGTAGTGACTATTTTTTGATTGTACCCTGAAAACCAGGCATCAAAGTTGTTGATGTCTGATCCGACGGTGCCAGTTTTTCCAGCGATATCTGGGCGTTGTAGGGAGCGCGCTTTGGTACCTGTGCCACGTTTAATAACATCTTTCAATATGTCGTCCATGATGTAGGCAACACGTGGATCCATAACCAGTTCGGCAATCGGCAGTTGCTTCTGTTTTAGATGTTCCTGGTGGGTATCTTCTGATTTTTCCCCCGCTATCAGCTGTCCTTCTGCATTGAGCATGTTTGCAATCTCTGCTTCTAGTTCTGCTTCGAGTAGCTCTTCATCACTAACCATTTGCGAATCAATTGTTTGCGGTGATTCGATATTTTCTGCTAGCTCGGTGTTTGCATCGGTGCTTTGGTTTGTGTTTTCCAGTGTTTCGTCAGCTAGCGCTTTGTCTTCCTTGTTGCAGTTTTTGCACACAGTAATAGGGGTGGCTTCAAAGAGCAGATTGTCTTCTGAGTCAAAAATCTTTTCAATAAAATAGGGCTCTACCTTGTAGCCACCGTTGGCGAATACTGTATAGCCGCGAGCGACTTGGAGTGGGGTTAGCACATGGCTGCCTAGCGCGAGTGTTAAATCTCGTGGTAACTCGGATTTGTCAAAACCGAAGCGGTCCATGCCGCGAATGGTTTGCGTAAAACCGAGGGAATCTAGCACGCGAATGGCGACATAATTCTTCGAGCGATAAAGCCCTTCTCGCAGGCGAATAGGGCCACTAAATTTGCCGCCTGAATTTTCAGGGCGCCAGGCTTTTTCAAGCGTGCTATCAAATTTAATAATGGGGGCGTCATTCACCACGGTGGCCGCTGTAAAGCCATTTTCTAACGCTGCGGCGTAGATAAATGGTTTGAAATTAGAGCCGGGCTGACGGTTAGCCTGTGTGGCGCGGTTGTAATTACTATAGCTAAAGTCGAAGCCGCCGACTAAAGCGCGTATGGCACCGTTATTTGGGTCTAGGGAGACCAGCGACGCTTGAGCTTTGGGGATTTGCGCTAGGTAAGGTTCGTCTTCGCTATCGAAATATACTCGAATAAGGTCGCCCCGATTGATAACGTCTGTCGCGACTTTGGGTTTTGGCCCTCGACGGTCTTCAGAGATATAAGGGCGCGCACTTGAAGGCCCGTTCTCCCAGGGGAGTGTCATGACACCGGCACCCTTAACGAGGATTTCGATGTGCCGCTCACGAGCGTCGATGACGATGGCGGGGGCTAGGCCTCCAAAGCTAGGCGTGTCGGTGAGTTCTTTGCGCCATGGAGCAAGGTCAATGTATTCGGTAATCTCGCCAAGCCCTTCTGCTTCGGCTTCAGTCTCAGGTGTTTCGCTTGCCTCCGGTGTTTCGTTGTTGTTTGGTTCTAGTGAGGCTTGAGGTTGTGGAAGGGTCGCGTGAATTGCGTATAACTCAAACGCTGAGGTTGTGGGATTGTCACTTGCAGGCTCGTTAGCGTCGATCAGTGATTTGGCCTCTTCGACGTCAAACAATGATGTTTCAAACTTTTTTTCCGGGCCGTGATATCCGTGTCGTTGTGTGTAATCAAGCAGGCCTTTTATAACCGCTTGCTGTGCAACTTTTTGCAGATGGCTGTCGACGCTAGTGACGACTTTAAACCCTTCGCTGTAAGCGGCGTCACCATAGAGTGTGAGCATTTCCGCGCGCACCATCTCTGCAACGTAAGGTGCGCTAAGGTCTATTTGCTGGCCGTGGTAACTGGCTGTGAGCGGTGTGGATACCGCTTCACGGAAGTCTTCTTCTGAAACATATTCGAGACTGTACATTCGCTCCAGAATCCAGTCTCTACGCTCTTTGGCTCGCTCGGGGTTAACCAGGGGGTTCAAGGTCGAGGGGGCCTTGGGAAGTCCAGCGATCATTGCCCACTGCGCGAGGGTCAGCTGATCGATACTTTTGCCGTAGTAGACTTGCGCGGCTGCGCCAATACCCTCAGCTCGGTAGCCTAAAAAGTTTTGGTTTAGGTAGATCTCTAGGATTTCGTTTTTGCTGAGTTCTTTCTCGATTTTTGTCGCGAGAATGATCTGCTTCGCTTTGTAAATAAAAGAGCCATCGTTGATTGGAAAAGAGTTTTTCGCGACCTGCATGGTAATTGTGCTGCCACCGCCTTGTTTTTCCCCTGTTTGCAGTAAACGTGAAACAGCTCTCAGTATCCCTCTGACGTCGACCCCATTATGACTGTAAAAGCGGTCGTCCTCAGCTGCAAGAAACGCTTTAATGAGTAGAGCCGGAGTCTGTTCATAGCTGACAGGGATGCGTCGGATCTCGCCAAACTCACCGATTAAATGATCGTCTGCTGAGTATATTCTCAGCGGTGTTTGGAATTTGATTTCCCTTATTGACTCCACGGCCGGTAAATTCGGGCTAAGGTATAAGTAGAGGGCTGTCCAACCTGCGACGGCCCCACAGACACCAGTCAAAAGTACTAGAAGGACGATTGATAAGGACGAGCGGTTAATTGGCATTTTATCTAATTAAATTAAGGGGTTAGCTGATTTTCCTGGGATGATCGGTTCATTATACGGGCTTTTCGGCGGATTACCTATTCATATCCCTGTTGCCTACCCTACTTAAAGTGCTATAACATCAATCACGTATAAGTCTCGGAAATAGATAGAAAAATGGGAATCTTTGACTTCTTAGATCAAAAGACCAAGCCGGTCATCGGGATCGATATTAGCTCGACATCCGTCAAATTGCTGGAGCTTAGCCGCCAAGGTGACCGCTTCCGTGTGGAAAGCTACGCGGTTAAGCCTCTCCCACCTAATTCCGTTGTTGAAAAGAACATTAATGATGTCGAAGCAGTCTCCGATATCGTGCGCACGGTGGCTCAGACAGCAAAATCGAAAAATAAATCCGTCGCGGTTGCGGTTGCGGGTTCTGCTGTTATTACCAAGCTAATCGAAATGCAGGGCGGGCTCAGCGATGACGCCATGGAGACCATGATTAGTATGGAGGCGGATCAATACATTCCATATCCGCTTGAAGAGGTTGCAATTGATTTTGAGGTTCAGGGTGTTTCTGAGCGCAATCCGGACCAAGTCGATGTGCTGCTTGCTGCGTGTCGTCGTGAAAACGTGGATTTGCGGGTTGAAGTTATCGAGGCCGCAGGTCTGAATCCGGAAATCGTAGATGTTGAAGCGTATACCATGGAGCGCGCATATCAGCTAATTGAAGAGCAGCTTGAAGAGCAAGAAGATCAGGTGGTCGCTATCGTGGATGTCGGCTCGACCATGACCACACTCAGTGTGTTGGTAAATGGTAAGACTATTTACACCCGAGAACAGCTGTTTGGTGGTCGACAATTAACCGAGGAAATTCAGCGTCGCTATGGGCTGTCTGCCGAAGAGGCGGGTTTGGCGAAGAAGCAAGGCGGTCTCCCAGATGACTACGAGAGTGAGGTGTTAGAGCCGTTTAAAGATGCTGTAGTGCAGCAGGTTACTCGCTCATTGCAATTTTTCTTTTCGTCGAGCCAGTACAATGATGTGGATCATATCGTCTTGGCTGGTGGCGTTGCTTCGCTGGAAGGTTTGTCAGACCTAATTGAAGAAAAATTAGGAACGCAAACCGTTGTTGCTAACCCCTTCGCGAATATGTCTGTTGCTCCCAAAGTAAACACTGTAGCGCTTGCCAATGACGCGCCGGCTTTGATGATTGCAACCGGCCTGGCGATGAGGAGTTTTGAATAATGGCGAATATCAACCTCCTCCCTTGGCGCGACGCAAAGCGCCAGGAGAAGAAAAAAGAATTTTTCACCGTGCTGGGTGGCTTTGCAATCCTTGGTGTGCTTTGTGCCTACGTTTGGATAAGTGCGGTGCAAGGCACCATCGATAACCAGAATAGTCGCAACAAAATGTTGCAATCGGAGATTGATGCGTTGCAGAAGCAGGTGGCAGAAATTCAGGAGCTGAAAAAGCGCCGTGCAGAGCTTCTGGAGCGAATGAAGGTAATTCAAGATCTTCAAGGCACTCGTCCCGTTATTGTTCGTTACTTTGATGAATTGGTTCGTGCAGTACCCGAGGGTGTGTATCTGACGAAACTGTCTAGGGGCAAGAATAAGCTTAGTATTGAGGGGGCAGCAGAGTCTCTTAATCGAATATCTTCGCTAATGAGGAACTTGGAAAACTCAGATTGGTTCAACGGTGCAAATATGTCGAAGATTGATGAAGCGTCAGGCGCAGACTCGGGCTCGACAATTCAACGATTTACCATGACCGTAAATACTACATCACCGCGAAAAGAAGGTGAAGACGAAGAGGGTAATGGCTAATGGCTTGGAAAGATACTCTCGAAGAAATTCAAAATATTGATCTTGGCGACGTAGAGCGTATTGGCGTCTGGCCGATTGCAGTTCGGGCTGCGATCTGGGTCGCAGCGTTCGTGGTTCTGATCGCAGGCGCTTATTTCATGTTTGTAAAAGATATGAATGACAAGCTGCAGTCTGCAGAAAATAAAGAGTCTCAATTACGTAGTACTTTTGAGAAAAAAGCCTTTGAGGCTTCAAATCTGGATGATTATCGAAAGCAGATGGTTGCAATGGAGGAAGCTTTTAAAGGCTTGGTTTCCCAGCTTCCAAGTGATACGGAAGTTCCCGGCTTACTCGAAGACATTGAAGAGCGTGGTGAGGCTACAGGTCTAAATTTAAATAGCACCACGTTTAAGTCTGAAAGAGCTGCAGAATTCTATGTTGAGCTTCCTATTGAAGTGAAAGTACAAGGAAGCTATCACGATTTAGGCAGTTTTGTTAGTGCTATCGCTGGAATGCCAAGAATCGTTACCTTACATGATTTCACTATTAGTGGCTCTAGCTCCGGGCGTGGCTTGGATATGACAATCCTTGCGAAAACTTATCGATATAAAAGTCAGGACGAATAACTATGAGGTGGCGGCGCATTCTTATCATCGGCCTATCACTTTCGTTGGTGGGTTGTATGGGGGGGGATAATCAAGACCTCACCGATTTTATTAATGAAACTAAACGGCGACCTAAAGGGCAAATCGAGCCAATGCCCACTTTTACGCCGTATCAGGCTTTTACCTATAGTGCTGCTCGGTTGCGCAACCCCTTTGAGCAAATCGTTGAAGAGCAGAAAAATATTATCGTGGGATCTAGTGACAACGTAAAGCCTGATTTTAATCGCCCTAAAGAATTGCTCGAGAACTACAATTTCGCATCGCTCTCGATGGTGGGGACGATCGAGAAGGATAAGACCCTCTGGGCTCTCGTGGATGACGGTGAAGGTCAAATTCATATGGTTAAAAACGGCAACTATCTTGGGAAAAACCATGGGCGTATTGTGGCGTCTTCAAACACCAAGATCGATATTATCGAAATTGTTACCGATGGCTTAGACGGCTGGGTTGAGCGTCCTCGGTCATTGCAACTGAAAGAAAAGGAATAAGCGGTTATGTTGACCAAATACTTTATTAAAAATAAAGCCTTCCTAAAAAGCTTTGTGCTGTTGCTTGGTTTATTTGGGGCCGTTGCCGTTTATTCAAACGCCATCAATGATATCAGCTTTGCAGCTTTACCTGGAGACCGCTTTGAAGTCCGCTTAACTTTTAGTGATGAGCCTCCGGAGGTGGAGCATTATTCCATTGAGCAGCCTGCGAGAATTGTTGTCGATTTTCCTGGCGCTGAAAGTGCGTTAAAAGAAAAACGACACAGCCTTTCAATGCCGAACGCCCAAAGCGCAATGGTTCTTGGTGGTGAAAATAGAACTCGACTAATTTTGAATTTGGATGAGCTGTCCAATTATACAATGTCCACCGAAGGTAATGATTTTGTTTTGGAAGTGGGGCAAGCTCAAGTGGCGGCCTCAACCCGATCCTCCGACGTCGCTAAACCGGCAGTTACTCAGAGATCTTCCTCCAGTCAGGGGCTGGAGCGTCGCAATGAAGCTGCTTTTGAAGCGAAAAGTAACAGTGGTATTACAGGTATTGACTTTCGTCGTGGAGCTGACGGAGAGGGAAAAATTGTTGTTTCGTTATCGAACCCTAATACTAATGTTGATATGGAGCAAATTCGGGGGGCAATTGAGTTAACCTTTGATGGCGCCCAGCTGCCTTCGGATTTGGCGAACCGCTATGACGTCATCGACTTTGCAACGCCGGTACAATTTGTAGATGCTGAAAGTGAACGCTCTGGAGCTATTATTCGCATTGAAGCAACCGGTGAGTATGATTATTTGGCATATCAGACCGATGAAGAATATGTAATTAGTATTAAGCCGCTTACTCAAAAGGAAATTGAACTAAGGAATGAAAAGTTCAAATATACAGGTGAGCGATTATCCTTAAACTTTCAGGATATCCCCATACGTTCTGTGTTACAGATTATTGCCGATATCACGGATTTGAATTTAGTTACAAGTGATACAGTGTCCGGAAATATCGCTCTCCGGCTGGATAATGTTCCTTGGGATCAGGCTCTTGAGTTGGTGCTAAAGACTAAGGGCCTAGATAGCCGTCAGATTGGCAACGTGTTGATGGTGGCGCCTGCTGCAGAAATTGCAGAGCGTGAGCGTCAAGAGCTCGAAACCTTAAAGCAGTTAGAGGAGCTTGCTCCGTTGCGAACCGAATACATACGCATTCGTTACGCAAATGCTGTTGATTTGTTTAATTTGTTTAAAGACTCGGATAGTGGTGGCGGTAGTAGTGGTGAAGATGGCAATGCTACTGGCTCGATTTTGTCCGAGCGTGGGCAGGCAATTGTTGATGAGAGAACTAATTCAATTATTCTCACGGATACGCAAGACAAGATAAACAATTTTAGAGAGCTGGTTGAGCAAATTGATATTCCGGTTAGCCAAGTGATGATTGAGGCCCGAATTGTTATCGCAAACACAGACTTTCGCGAAGAGCTAGGTGTTAGATGGGGCGGGGTTGGTTATAACGAAGGTAGTGACGGTAATCATGTTGCTTTCGCTGGTAGTCATGAAGCCCTGGACTCAGATCCCGGTGCGCCTTCGGAATTTTTTAATGGCGGGACCACAGATATCGTTGAGGATTTGGTCGTGGATCTGGGTGTGGTAAATCCTGCGGGCTCATTTGCTTTCAGGGTGCTTCGTGAGGATGCTTTGCTTCTCGATCTGGAATTGTCGGCGCTAGAAAATACTGGTAATGCCGAGATCGTTTCTCAGCCTAAGGTCATTACCGGAGATAAGCAAGAAGCGGAAATTGTTAGTGGTACTGAAATCCCTTATCAAGAAGCCTCTGCGAGTGGTGCAACCTCAACCTCATTTAAAGAGGCTGTGTTAAAGCTCAATGTGACGCCCCAAATAACCCCAGATAACAATATCATTATGGATTTAGATATTTCCCAAGACTCAGTGGGTGAAATTGATTTGGCTAGTGGTATCCCGACTATTGATATCACTCAAATTGAAACCCAGGTGTTGGTCGCTAACGGCGAAACCGTAGTTTTAGGTGGTATATATCAAACAGAGCAGTCTCAGGGTGTCAACAAGGTACCGTTTTTGGGTGACATTCCATATTTAGGTCGCATGTTCCGCCAAGACGTCAAGCGAGAGCAAAAGCGCGAATTGCTGATATTTATCACTCCTCGCATTATGGCTGAGACACTCGTTCAATAACGTGGCTCGCAAAGTAGTTCTCGTCGGCCCTATGGGGTCCGGTAAATCGACTGTTGGAAAGGTAGTGGCAAATCTTTTGTCACTACCTTTTCTCGATATGGATCAGATCATCGAAGAGCGCACTGGTGCTGATATTTCGTGGATTTTTGATGTCGAAGGAGAGTCTGGTTTCCGCGATCGAGAGCAGCAGTTGTTGTCTGAGTTGCTTGATGCTCACGAGTCTTGTGTCATTGCCACAGGTGGTGGTGTGGTTGAGCGTGACGCGAATCGCAGCCTTCTTTCGGGACGTGGCGATGTTGTTTACCTCAATGCGTCACTTAGCCAGTTGGCTCAGCGTACAGCCAAGGACAAGAAGCGCCCGCTACTTCAAGTAAACCACCCCAAACAGCGCATTAAAGAGCTCTACCAGCGTAGAGACCCTTTGTATCGAGAAGTGGCAGACCATATTATTGACACCAATGCTGGTAACCCAAAAGCTGTAGCGCAGTCGATCGTCTCGTCTCTCAATTATTAGGAAGCAGAAATTGCTTTCCGGTATTTCCCTTACGCTTTTAATCCGTCGATGGCGCAATACGTTTTAAGCTGATCGCAAACGTCATACAATAGTCCTTCAAATTATTGTTTCAGTTTGTTGTATCGACTATGAATACCATCCATGTTTTTATCCCCGGTAAGTCTTATCCGATTTACATTGGCAGTGGCGTCCTTAATGAAATTCAGCGGTTACTTGATCCTGAGCTAAAACAAGCTTGCATTGTTACGAACCAAGCGGTGGCTTCGCTTTATTTGCCGCTGCTGGAAGCACAGTTCGCGGGCGCTGGACAGCAGACTAGTGTTCTGTTGCCTGACGGTGAACAATATAAAACCCTGGATACACTAAAGCTGATTTTTGATGCGTTGCTTCAAGATCATCATCATCGCACCACGACCTTGGTTGCACTGGGTGGAGGGGTAATTGGTGATATGACGGGATTTGCGGCAGCGAGCTACCAGCGCGGCGTGAACTTTATTCAGGTGCCAACCACCTTGCTTTCACAGGTGGATTCTTCGGTGGGCGGTAAGACTGGCGTTAACCACCCGTTGGGTAAGAACATGATTGGGGCCTTTCATCAGCCTCAGGCAGTTTTCATTGATACCGATGTGCTGAAAAGCTTACCTCCAAGGGAGTTGTCCGCAGGTATGGCTGAGGTTATCAAGTATGGCCTTATTGCAGATTCTGAGTTCTTTTGCTGGCTAGAAGAGCATATTGCCGAGTTAATGGCTCTCGAAGACAGTGCGTTGGTTCATGCAATTAGCCGGTCATGCGAAATAAAGGCTGACATAGTCGCTAAAGATGAAAGAGAGTCCGGTGTCCGAGCGTTTTTAAACCTAGGGCATACCTTCGGCCATGCAATCGAAACTGATCAAGGTTATGGGAATTGGTTGCACGGTGAAGCTGTTGCGGCTGGAATGGTCATGGCGATGGATCTTTCTTGTCGGTTAGGGTGGACAACCCAAGAGGATTTTAACCGTCTAGTCGCTCTATTGCGGGCAGCACATTTACCGGTGGTGCCGCCCAAGATGTCCGAGGATCGCTACTTGACGCTGATGTCGAAAGACAAAAAAGTGTTGGATGGCAAAATCCGCTTGGTCTTGCTCAAGTCACTTGGCGAGGCGTTGGTGACGGACGACTTTCCTTTGGATAAGCTGCGTGAGTGTTTAACGCGTGATTACGCAGCGGATCTTGCAGATTAATTGCGGCGCTCGCGCAAGGCCTGCGTCGTCAATCAGATAATTTGAGCCTGGGTGTCGTCATTTAAGTACACGATTGATTAGGCTATTATTGCTGCCAACGGTTAGAGCAATCACAGTAACTAGATACTTTTTCTCGCGAGTGCACTGTAGGCTACCACTATGCTAAATACCCAAGCACTTGAGCAGGGCGCTGTCGCTGACTATCTTGACCATTTTGGGCTTACAGAAGACCCATTTCTTGATCAAGGTGGCGAGCTGTTTGATGGTGCTAATCGGCGGGATCAGTTTGAGCAGCTCATCCATCTGAGCCAGTTTAGTACCAGTGTCCTTGCCGTTGTGGGCGAGCGAGGCATGGGTAAGTCAGTTTTTAAGCGAGAGCTATTAGCGAGAATCGACGAAAGCGAGATTGTGGTCGATATGTCGGCCCCGGTACTTAATGATCCTCGTCAGCTTCTAATAGACATCGCGCAAGCCTTTAACCTTCCCTCTGTTTCTTCTATTCCTGACGGTGAGCCAGGCCAAATCATTGATCATTTGGTTGAATTGATTGGCCACTATGGTGCGGCCGCAGAGGATGATGATCCGCTTAAGATTCTTATTATCGATGAAGCACACCAGCTTGATGAACAAAGTCTTTCGGCGTTAATGCGTATTGCGCAATATCAAGACGAAGATCATCGCTGCCTGCATCTCATCTTGTTCGGCGAAAACATGTTCGGTGTTCGGCTAGTTCAGTGCGCAAAGTCGGATCAGATGGTGCAAGTGTTTCATCTGGAAACTTTAAGCCGAGAGGATCTGCGGGCATATTTGCGTTTTCGTCTCGATTTGGCTGGGTTCTCAGGGATCTTTCCGTTTAGTGATGACGATATAAGCTTTCTCCATGATGTGTCGCAAGGTATACCTAGCGCTGTTCACGAGCCTGCGAGAGAGATCTTAATTGAAATGGTGTTGCCTGAGCCGGAAGCGCGCAGGCTTGGTCTGCCGTTACCGCATATGGCTATTATTGTTGTGTTGGCCGCTGGGCTGTTGTTAATTTTACTGTTGAGCTCATCTGGTGATGATGAGCCAGCTGTGATCCCGTTGGCTGTAGATCACAACTCTGGAAATAAAACCTTGTCCCAGCTTGGGGAGCGGACGGCGGGTGACGCCGCGGATACTCGAGACCAGGAAGAGTCAGCGTCTGTTGAAGACCCTGATGAAGCGCTAGTCGAGCCTCTTGAGCTGGTTGCCGAGAAAGCTGAAGTAGAGAGTGAGCGTACGGTTATCGCGAAGCCTGTGTTACCCGTTGTGTCGGGGGGCGCAAATAGCGTCGCAGTTGCGCCTAAAGAGGATCCGAGTAAACCTATGGAGAGGGTGCTGGCGGAGGAAGAGGGGCTGGTTGCTGAATCTGCTGCCGCATTACCGGATTCCAGCAGTCAGCCTACTGCCGAGGCTATGCCCGACCTGAAAGATGAGCCGCCCGCGCAACCATTTGGTATTGAAGCGGCGATGCTCGCCGATGCTGAGGCGGAGTTGTTTACGATTGACGAGAGACGTTTGCTGGATACGCCAGCAGATAAATATACGTTGCAAGTGCTATCGGGAACTGTGCGTGAGGCCGTTGACGATTACATTGTGCGTCAGCCCAATCGCTCGCAACTCCGAGTTTATTCCGCGAAGCGCAATGACCGGGTTGTTTATATTGTTGTGGCCGGTGTTTTCTCTTCGCTAGATCTGGCTCGCCAGGCGATAAATCAGCTGCCTGATGTGCAGCGTAAAGCTGGCGCATGGCCGCGCCAAATGGGGTCTATTCACAAAGATATTAATGGATTTAAAAGAAATATCTGACCTGACCGTCAATGGGTGGCCTGGTCCTGCGTTATAGCGGGAAAATAGTCGTCTGAAACCCAAATGTCGCATAAATTGGCTAGCATGTAGAGACTCTAGCAAGCCCTAATGTGTCGCAGGTATCGTAAGTTACCGATATTTAAAGGATTTCTTGGCTCTTGCCAAGCTGGTCGCCAGCAGGTAATATCTGCCGCCCATTCAAAACCAAGCCCCTCCCTAAGGGGCTTTTTTGTCTGGGGATGGGGGTTTTGACCTCCAAACAGACCGATCACCAAAGGATCGCGATAGATGTTCGCAGTTGGCATTAAAGTTGCCACTGTATCGCACCTGCGTTTCTTTCATGCCATGCGTCGCGACGCTTTTAGCTACTAATCCGGTTGATCGCTGACGCTGTGATGATGATTTTGTCGCAGCGGCTATGAATGAACTCCAGACTAACCCTGGGAAGTACACTGCCTATGACTACTGGCTTATACAGCGTTGATGAATTTAAAGACAATTGCGGGTTTGGTTTAATCGCCCATTTGCGAGGCGAGCCGAGCCATAAACTTTTGTCCACAGCCATTGAGGCACTCACTTGCATGACTCACCGTGGTGCAATTGGTGCTGATGGTAAAACCGGTGATGGGTGTGGATTGCTGCTGCAAAAGCCGGATAGCTTTTTTCGAACAGTCTTAAAAGACGAGCAGGGCGTTGAGTTATCGGCGAGCTATGGTGTGGGTAGCATCATGCTCAGCATCGATGAGAGTAAAGCCGCCAGGTCACGTGAAGTACTTGGTGAAGAACTGGCAGCGCAAGGTCTTGAAGTCGCCGCGTGGCGCCAGGTGCCTACCGACAATGCAATCCTCGGTGAGATTGCGAAGACAACGTTGCCCCAGTTTTATCAGGTTTTTATCAATACCAGCGAAGCTAGCGAAAGTAAGTTAGCGTCCAGGCTATTTATTGCTCGCCGTAAAGCCGAGTTGCGTCTTGCCGAAGATCAAGATTTTTATGTTGCCAGCTTGAGCGCCAAAGTGGTGTCCTATAAAGGTTTGGTAATGCCAGTTGATCTGCCGAAGTTCTTTTTGGATTTGGCAGATGAGCGCCTAGAGACAGGTATCTGTGTATTCCATCAGCGCTTTTCAACTAACACGATGCCACGCTGGCCGTTGGCTCAGCCATTCCGCTTGCTGGCGCATAACGGCGAAATCAACACCATTATGGGTAACCGTAACTGGTCTGTAGCGCGTACGCCAAAGTTTCAAACGGATCTGCTGCCTGACCTTCAGGACGTTTCTCCTATTGTTAACCGAACCGGTTCTGACTCCTCCAGCTTAGATAACATGCTTGAAGTGCTACTGACAGGTGGCATGGAGTTGTATCGAGCCATCCGTATGCTCGTGCCGCCAGCTTGGCAAAATGTTGAACATATGGATCCAGACCTCCGTGCGTTCTACGAATTTAACTCGAAGCACATTGAGCCGTGGGATGGTCCCGCAGGCTTGGTTATTACCGATGGCCGTTATGCAGTGTGTACACTCGATCGAAATGGTTTACGCCCATCGCGCTGGGTTATCACCAAAGATGACATCATTACCGTGGCTTCCGAGATTGGGGTCTACGACTATGATCCTGCTGACGTTGTGGCGAAAGGTCGTCTTGGTCCCGGTCAGATTCTTTCGGTAGATACCGAAACCGGAGAGCTGCTGCACACGAGTGATATCGACGAAGTGTTGAAGTCTGGCAATCCCTATCGCGAGTGGTTGGATAAAAATGCACTCCACGTCGAAGATGTTCTTCAGACAGAAGGTGGTGGCGATACCGGTGTGCCGGCGAACCTGCTTAACACCTACATGAAGATGTATCAGGCTTCCATGGAGGAGCGCTCTCAGGTCGTTATTCCACTTGCTGAGTCAGGCCAAGAGGCCACTGGCTCTATGGGTGATGACACGCCGATGGCTGTTTTGTCGCAACAGCAACGCCCCCTTTACGAATATTTCCGTCAGCAGTTTGCGCAAGTAACTAACCCGCCAATTGATCCGCTACGTGAAGCAATTGTGATGTCGCTGGAGACATGCCTAGGTAGGGAAGAGTCAGTATTTGAGCAGTTAGAGACTCACGCCAATCGCGTGATCTTAACCTCGCCACTGTTGTCACCACGTAAAGCTGACGCAGTTGAGCGTTTAGATCGCCCCGGTTACGAGAGCCGTAAATTCTCACTGCATTACGACCCAGCGACAACTGATTTGAAAAGCGCGATCGCAAAATTGGGCGATGAAGTTGTAGCTGCGGTTAAGAAAAATGTCGTAACGATTATCCTAAGCGATAAAGATTTAGCAGAAGGTCAATTACCCATTCATGCGCTACTTGCAGTAGGTGCTGTGCATCACCGTTTGGTGCATGAGGGTTTACGTTGTGAGGCCAACCTGATTGCCGAGACCGGTACTGCGCGAGATTCGCACCACGTGGCCACCTTAATTGGTATGGGTGCAACGGCGGTCTACCCTTATCTCAGTTATGCCATTATCGATGATCTAATTGCCACTGGTGAAATTAGTGTCGAGCAGGAAAAGGCCTATCTGAATTACCGCAAAGGTATCGACAAAGGTTTGATGAAAATCCTGTCTAAGATGGGTATTTCAACTGTCCAGTCTTATCGCGGTGCTCAGTTGTTTGAGGCAATCGGTCTTGACGATGAAATTGTTGATTTGTGTTTTACGGGTACGGCGAGTCGTATTCAAGGTGCGAGCTTCAACGATCTAGAATCCGATCAAAAAGAGCTGGCTGCTGTTGCGTGGGTTGCACGTAAACCTATCCATCCTGGTGGTCTGCTTAAGTTCGTCCATGGTCAGGAATATCACGCTTTTAACCCTGATGTGGTGCAAGCATTACACCGTGCGGTAATTAGTGGTGAGTATGCCGACTGGCGTGATTGCGCAACTTTAATCAACGAGCGCCCAGTGGCAACACTGCGTGATTTGTTGTCGTTACGAAACGACATTAAAGCAATTCCTCTGGATGAGGTGGAGCCAGTCTCAGAAATTGTGCGACGTTTTGATTCTGCAGCGATGTCATTAGGTGCTCTATCGCCTGAGGCACACGAAGCGCTTGCGGAAGCCATGAATACGTTAGGTGGCCGGTCCAACAGTGGTGAAGGTGGCGAAGATGTCGCGCGCTACGGCACTATTAAGTCTTCTAAAATTAAGCAGGTGGCTTCGGGACGCTTTGGTGTCACCCCGCATTATTTGGTTAACGCGGAAGTGTTGCAGATCAAAGTGGCGCAAGGTGCTAAACCCGGTGAGGGTGGTCAGCTACCTGGCGGAAAAGTCAATGAGCTAATTGCGCGCCTACGTTATTCTGTGCCTGGCGTGACATTGATATCGCCTCCACCTCATCATGATATTTATTCCATCGAAGACTTGGCGCAGTTAATTTACGACCTCAAGCAAGTCAACCCAGATGCGCTTGTCTCCGTAAAACTCGTATCGCGCCCAGGTGTGGGCACCATTGCAGCGGGTGTTGCGAAAGCCTACGCTGATTTAATTACTATCTCTGGTTACGACGGTGGTACTGCTGCGAGCCCGTTAACGTCAATTCGCTATGCTGGCTCGCCATGGGAGTTGGGGCTAAGCGAAACGCATCAAACCCTGCGTGCCAACGACCTGCGTGACAAAGTGCGTTTACAAACAGATGGCGGTTTGAAAACCGGTTTGGATGTAATTAAAGCGGCTATTTTGGGTGCAGAAAGCTTTGGCTTTGGAACTGCACCGATGGTCGCGTTAGGCTGTAAATACCTTCGTATTTGCCACTTGAATAACTGTGCTACAGGCGTTGCAACGCAAAATGATCAGTTGCGCGAAGATCATTACAAAGGCACGGTTCAAATGGCGATTAATTTCTTCCGCTTTGTCGCAGAAGAAACTCGTGAATTGATGGCGTCTTTAGGTGTGCGTAAACTCGACGATCTCATTGGTCGAGTCGATTTGCTTGCACCCATTTCCGGTGCAACCAGTAAGCAACAAAGGCTAGACCTATCTCCCATCGTTTATAGCGATGAGTTTCTTGAGTCCAAGCCTCAGATCTGTCAGTTGCCGCAAAATACCCCGTACGATAAGGGGCTCTTAGCAGAGCGAATGGTAGCGGATATGTTGTCAGCGATTGAAAATAAAGCGGGCGGCACTTTCCGTTACGATATCACCAATTGCGATCGTTCCATCGGTGCGCGCTTGAGTGGTGAAATCGCGAAGCGTCACGGCAACCTTGGTATGTGTGACAAGCCAGTCCGACTTGAATTAAAAGGCGTTGCTGGTCAAAGCTTGGGTGTATGGAATGCAGGTGGATTGGATATTTATCTTGAAGGTGATGCCAACGACTACGTCGGTAAAGGTATGGCAGGGGGTAAAATTGTAATTCGACCACCAGCCGGTTCTTCATTTAAATCTCAAGACACCAGTATCATTGGTAACACCTGCCTGTATGGCGCTACAGGTGGTAAATTGTTTGCTGCTGGAAGCGCGGGGGAGCGTTGCGGTGTTCGCAACTCCGGTGCGCATGTGGTGGTTGAGGGTGCAGGTGACCACTGTTGCGAATATATGACGGGTGGACTGGTTACCGTTCTTGGTGATTGTGGCGTTAATTTCGGTGCCGGCATGACGGGTGGGTTCGCGTACGTGCTAGATCAGTCGAATACGTTTGCCGACAAAATAAATCATGAATTGATTGATAGTCATCGTATTGATGGTGAAGCGTTAAGTGATCACCAAAATTATTTGCGCAGTGTTATTGAAGAGTTTGTTGCTGAAACCGGCAGCGCTTGGGGTCAAGAAATTCTTGATAACTTCCGCGCGTGGATTGGCAAGTTCTGGCTAGTAAAACCTAAGGCCGCGAGCCTTGAATCTTTATTGGCGACAATAACCACGCGTTGTGAATAATTCAGCACTAGCGATTTGCTGAGGCAACGACTCATTTGCAAAAACGCCACCAACTGAGGCGTGTTTTGAGAACAGAGATATGAGCAAGAAATCAAAAAATGTTTTTCAATTCCTTGATCAAGGGAGGCAAGACCCGTCGAAGAAGTCGATGGACTTGCGCACGACGCAATTCGTAGAAATCTACGAACCATTCTCCGAAACGCAAGCCGCCGATCAATCTGAACGGTGTTTAGAGTGCGGCAACCCCTATTGCGAATGGAAATGTCCTGTTCACAATTACATTCCAAACTGGTTGAAGCTGATTGCGGAAGGCCACGTGATGGAAGCGGTTGAGCTTTGTCATCAAACCAACACGCTACCCGAGGTGTGTGGTCGAGTATGTCCTCAGGATCGTTTGTGTGAGGGCGCGTGTACCTTGAATGACGGTTTTGGCGCGGTAACCATTGGTAATGCTGAAAAATATATTACTGATACTGCGTTTGCTATGGGCTGGAAGCCAGACTTGTCGAGTCGCGTTTGGACCGATAAAAAGGTAGCGGTGATTGGTGCTGGTCCTGCAGGTTTGGGTTGTGCGGATATTCTGGTGCGTAATGGTGTGAAGCCCGTTGTGTTTGACCGATATCCTGAAATAGGTGGTTTGCTCACGTTTGGTATCCCTGAGTTTAAATTAGAAAAGTCCGTGATGGTAAAACGTCGAGAGATTTTTACCGAGATGGGTATTGAATTCAGGCTAAATACTGACATCGGCAAAGACGTCTCTATGGCTGAGCTACTCGACGAGTATGATGCTGTGTTCATGGGTATGGGTACTTACACCTACATGAAAGGTGGTTTTCCTGGAGAAGACTTACCCGGAGTCTACGACGCGCTGCCATTTCTTATTGCTAACGTAAATCGTAACCTCGGTTTCGAAAAAGACCCCGCCGATTTTATTTCAGTCAAAGATAAAAAAGTCGTCGTCCTGGGTGGCGGTGACACGGCGATGGATTGTGTTCGCACGTCCATTCGTCAAGGTGCAAAAGAAGTGACTTGTGCCTATCGTCGCGATGAAGAAAATATGCCTGGGTCGCGCCGTGAGGTTGCCAACGCCCGTGAAGAAGGTGTGAAATTCTTGTTTAACCGTCAGCCAGTTGCTATTGCCGGGAATGATAAGGTTGCGGGTGTAGAGTTAGTCACGACACAGTTAGGCGAGCCGGATGAAAACGGTCGTCGTCGCCCGGAGCCTATTGCAGGTAGTGAAGAAACGTTGGATGCAGATATCGTTTTGATTGCATTTGGTTTTCGCCCCAACCCTCAAGACTGGTATGCCGATAATAATATCGACATCAACGATTGGGGTGGCGTAGTCGCCGGTGAAGAACAGCAATTCCCTTTCCAGACCACTAACCCGAAAGTGTTTGCTGGTGGTGATATGGTGCGAGGTTCAGACTTAGTGGTAACCGCCATTTGGGAGGGGCGCCAGGCGGCAGAATCCATATTAGATTATCTGAAAGTATAAAAGCCTGAATAGGCAAAATAGAGCTTTAATTTTTCTCGATTAAAAACAGAGTTGTCTGGCGCATGACCGAATTAAAAAATGATCGTTTCCTAAAAGCTCTATTACGACAACCTGTAGACCGCACGCCTGTTTGGATGATGCGTCAAGCGGGCCGCTATCTCCCAGAGTATCGCGCTACGCGAGCGCAAGCGGGCGACTTTATGTCCCTCTGTATGAATCCAGAGTTGGCCTGTGAAGTCACCCTGCAGCCGCTAGAAAGGTATCCTCTTGATGCCGCCATTTTGTTTTCAGATATTCTGACAATTCCGGACGCCATGGGCTTAGGCCTCTATTTTGAAACGGGTGAAGGCCCCCGTTTCAGAAAGCCTGTGCGCACAGCGCAAGATATCGAAGCGCTCGATGTCATTAATACGGCAAAAGACTTGTCATACGTCACCGATGCGGTCAGCACAATCTATAAAGCGCTAGATGGTCGTGTACCGCTGATTGGTTTTTCTGGTAGCCCTTGGACTCTTGCGACCTACATGATTGAGGGTGGCTCTAGTAAAGATTTTCGACGAGCAAAGTCGATGCTATATAACCAGCCTGAAGTGCTGATGGAGCTGCTGAATAAGTTGGCCGATTCTGTTATCGATTATCTCAATGCACAAATTGAAGCGGGTGCTCAGGCGGTACAGATTTTTGATACATGGGGTGGTGCGCTATCCCATGATGCCTATCAGCGCTTCTCGTTGGCACCGATGGCTCGTATCATAGCCGGCTTGCACAAAGCATATCGTGGTCGTGAAATACCCGTTATTTTATTTACCAAAGGTGGCGGTCAATGGCTCGAGCGAATGGCCGACACTGGGGCAAGTGCATTGGGTATTGATTGGACCACGGATATTGGTCAGGCTCGCGCCAGAGTCGGCCAGCGAGTGGCGCTTCAAGGAAATATGGATCCGGCCGTTCTGTACAGTGAGCCGAGCAAAATCCGCGACGAAGTTGGTCGTATTTTGGCCAGTTTCGGGTCTGGCCCGGGGCATATTTTTAATCTGGGTCATGGCATAACCCCAGAGGTTGATCCAGCCAATGCTGGTGCCTTCATTGATGCCGTGGTTGAGCTATCTCCTGCTTATCACGATACTCACGCGCCTGAATAATCTCCTACATTCCAAAGCGTTATCTAAGTCTATTCATTATTCCATTCGGATTGCCTTGTGGGCTGCCCGTCGCGTCCTGGCCGTTCTGCAGTAGGCAGACGCGCCATTCTGTATTACATTAGACTGCTGGGAAAATGTGCGATCGGGTGAGTACTGCAGCTCGTCAGTAGAATTCTATCAAGTTATCGCAGTCTCAATGAATATGGTGGGTAGCATACTCATCTGGCAGGTGGACGGAGGCCATGGGTGTCTATTAAGCAGATAAAAGTCGATGTGAATGAGGTCGCGGTCGGCATGTTTGTGTCAGGCCTAGACCGGCCATGGTCGCAGACGCCTTTTCCGCTTCAAGGCTTTTACGTGCGTGACATGGAAGAAGTCAAAGAGCTGAAGTCTCACTGTAAGCATGTTTATATCGATGTGGTGAAAGGACGAGGTCCCGTTCAAACCAATCTCAAAAAAAGCTCCGCTGCTCAGAAGCCTAAATTCTTTACCCGTAATTCCAAAAATACCGCCGCTAAAATTGAAGTGGCGCCAATCAAAATCAAGCGTGATGTCTACTCAGAAAAAGAGCCTCTGAAGAAAGAAATTTCTAGGGCGCAGCAGTTACATCAACGCGTCTACCGTGCCGTATCGGAAGTCACTAAGCAGATTGAAGGCGGTGGCCATGTGCCGGTTGCTGATACAAAGCGCCTGGCTAGCGATATGGTTGATAGTATCATCCGAAACCCTGATGCCTTTAGTTGGTTGGCGCGGGTAAAGGAACTCGATGAGTACACCTACAGTCATGCAGTGCGTTCTGCAGTATGGGCAATTTTGTTTGGGCGACACGTTGGTTTGCCAAAGAAAGAATTGGATACACTGGCGGTAGGCGTACTGCTTAAGGATGTCGGCAAGGCTACCTTATCCAAAGACCTGATAATGAAAAAGCAGCGCAACTCATCGGAAGAGCTCGAGTATGAAAAATTTGTTGAAGCCGGTGTAAAAATATTGCGTGATACGCCAGGAATCGAGCCGCGAGTTATTTCTGTGGTAAAAACGCATCGCGAAAGGCTAAACGGTAGTGGTTATCCGCAGCACTTGCGGGGCGATAAAATTCCTTTACTGGGCAAGATTGCAGGCGTCGTTACATTTTATGACGAGACGACTAATCCGCGGGGAGAAAAATTTCCTCTGTCACCGTCGAAAGCTGTTGCTAAACTCTATGAGCTCCGTAACACTGAATTTCAGGAAGATTTGGTTGTTGAGTTTATCCGTGCTATCGGCCTATACCCAACCGGGACGCTGGTCGAATTAAGCACTGGTGAAGTTGGGGTTGTTGTAGAGCAAAATTTTGAGCGTCGATTAAAGCCAAAAATTATATTGGTGCTCGACTCGGTCAAAAATCCACTGCATAACCCAATCTTGTTGGATATGGCTGAAGATGAGCGCCGAAAACAAGAATTAATTGATAAAGGTAAAGCGACTCCTGCTGAAGTCGAAAAAATTGAAATTGCGCAGGATTTAGAACCAGGAACTTACGCCATCGACGTCGCACGTATTCGCGACGATTACATGTTTGCAGGTGGAATTCCTCGTGATAGTGATCAGCCTAAGAAAAAAGGATTGTTGTCATTGTTTGGTTTGAAGCGCGATTGGGATTAATCGCGCCGCATTCATTTCTCAATAGCGCCCTATCAGACGTTAATTAACGAGCCGAGTCGCTCTCCCATTCTTACCTTGCTGCCGGCTTGGAGCCCTTCTTGCCATTCCGCCATATCAGGCCCGAATAAAACAATTGCGGTTGAACCCAGTTTAAATAAACCCATCTCATCACCTTTGCTAAGCTGAATTTCTTCGTTGGTATTTGGGTATTCAATTGTCGTGATTTTCCGTGGGATTGGTGTCACTACACCGTGCCAGCTTGTTTCGATGCTGGCTACAATCATCGCACCTACCAACACGACCGCCATCGGCCCTGCGCTCGTATCAAATAGCGTCACCACGCGTTCATTGCGCGCAAATAAAGAGTCAATGGTTTGCGTCGTGGCATTGTTGACGGAAAAAAGTTTACCAGGGACATGGATCATGGTTTGTAGCTGTCCATCCATTGGCATATGAACGCGATGGTAATCTTTTGGCGATAAATATATGGTTGCAAATTTACCGCCAATAAATTGCTGGCTGATGTATTCATCGCCGCCGAGCAATGCTGTTAGGTCAAACTGCTTGCCTTTGGCTTGATAAAGTTGGCCGCCTTCTATGTCTCCCAGTTGACTAATAGTACCATCGGCAGGGCAAGCAACAGCGTCCATTTCTGAGCACAATGGTCTCGCTTGTGGTTGTAGCAAACGAGTGAAAAAAGCATTGAACGTTGGATAACTCCTTGGATTGGGTTCTTGAGCCTCGCTCATGTCCACCTTAAATGCTTTGATAAAAATTAAAATAAACGTGTTCTTGATGGGCCCCAAAGTGGAGTCTGCAAGGCTACCCATTAAGCGAGATAGCCATTGTTGCGGAACTAGATATTGTAAAAATGCGAAAATAAATTTCACTGATGTACCTGTGTATTATCTGAAAATTTAGAAGCCTTAATGATCTCTATGCTCGCTGCTACTCAACAGGCGTGAGTGGATCATTACCCCATTCCGACCACGATCCAGGATAGGCTTTGATATTTAGCCCAAGGGATTTGCCGACCAAGTAGGTCAGCCCAGACCGGTGGTGGCTATGACAATGTGTCGCGATTAATTTGTCTGCGGTAATCCCTTTGGCTTCAATATACGCTGCGACATCTTTTCGAATACGCAACCCTGCATTTTGATCCATTAACTCTGTCCACTCGCAATGCACAGCTTTGGGGATATGGCCATTACGCTGGGCGGTTTGGCGTTGACCAGAATATTCGTCGGCACTGCGAGCGTCCCATACCATAAAGTTGGGTTGTGCCAGTGCGGTCAAAATCTCATCTTTGTTGAGTATTGGTTCATGATGAATCGTGACGCTATTAGGCTGCGGTGCCGGCTTAGGAATGTCGGTTGTGAGCTCTAGGCCCGCCTGTTTCCAAGCGGTTAGACCGCCGTTTAAGTAAGAAGAGTGAGCGTGGCCGATGACGTCAAGCGTCCAGATAAAGCGGCCTGCCCAGCCGCCGCCCTCATCGTCGTAGGCGATAACATGGCTGTCCGGCGTTAGACCGATCCGAGTCATCACGCTGTTGAGGCGCTCAACTTCAGGAAGCTTGCCGGGGGCAGGCGGTACACCTAACACTATTTCTGCCGGTGAGACGTGAATAGCTCCAGGAATATGCCCACTCATGTAATTAGGCTCGCTGCATAGGTCTACGATGATAAGGTTGTCACTTTGGCTAGCGATGCTTTGCAGGTCTTCGGGCTCGATGATTAAGGAGAGTTGGCGGTCAGTCATAATCTGTCTTCGTTGTCTTCGTTGTCTTCGTTGTCTTCGTTGTCTTCGTTGTGTTCGGTGTGAAGAATTGTGCACCGCGGAAGGATAGCAGAAATTGTATGACTGATTGCATCGCTATTTGGGAATTAGGGCTGATTTGGAGTAACGATTGCTGCTATTCTCATATAAGTCTGCTGTTGGCCTTGGTGGCATTAGGTCGACTGCGGCTGTGATCGAATGTGTTCCCTAACGTGATAAGAAGGCGAGTTATGCAAAATGACAATAATTTAATATGGATCGACCTGGAAATGACCGGCCTCGAGCCGCAGCAGGATTCAATTATTGAAATCGCCACACTGGTCACTGATTCTGAGCTGAATATCCTTGCCGAGGGCCCTATCTATGCCATTCACCAGCCCGATAGTATTTTATTAGGAATGGATGAATGGAACACCAATCAACACGGTAGCTCGGGTTTAACGCAGCGTGTTCGAGACAGTCAAATTTCGACGCAGGAAGCGGAAAAACAAACCATCGCTTTTTTACAGCAGTGGGTTGCCGCGGGCAAGTCGCCGATGTGTGGCAACTCGATTTGTCAGGATCGTCGATTTCTGGCGCGAGAAATGCCAACACTAGAAGCGTTTTTCCATTACCGAAACCTTGATGTTAGCTCGATAAAGATTCTTGCCCAGCAGTGGCACCCAGACGTCGCCGCCGGGGTAAAAAAAGGTGGCAGTCATTTGGCGATGGATGATATCAAAGATTCTGTTGCTGAATTGCAGCACTACCGAGCCAACTTTTTTAAAATGCCTTAGCGGCCCGTTGAGTGTAAAACCAAAACAATTGAGCCTAGCGGCTATTGGTGTTGAGCAAGCGCCCAAACGACATGTTCTCTGACGAGTTTGGACGAGTGTTGACGTTTGTGTTCCAGTGCTTGCACAACCTCGGTGGTGCTGGGCGCATTTCCTAAAGCCACGGCAATATTGCGCAGCCATTTTTCGTAACCGATTCTGCGAATGGCTGAGCCAGCAAGGTTGTCTAGAAATTCTTGTTCGGTCCAATTAAATAACGTGACCAAATCGGCGCGATCTAGCCTATGTCGAGGTGCAAAATCGGGTTCCTGGCTGATGTGTGAAAACTTGTTCCATGGGCAAACCAGTTGGCAATCATCGCAGCCGTATATGCGATTGCCCATAAGCGCCCGAAGCTCTTCCGGTATGCTGCCATCATGCTCTATGGTGAGGTAAGAAATACACTTGCGAGCATCTAGCTGATAGGGGCCGATAAACGCGTTGGTGGGGCAAATATCGAGACAAGCACTGCAACTGCCACAGTGATTGGTGGCGGGTTCTTCACTTGCGGGTAAGGGGATATTTGTAAAAAGTTCACCAAGAAAAAACCAGCTACCTGTTTTCTCGTGGATTAACATCGTGTTTTTGCCAATCCATCCTAAGCGAGACTTTTCAGCGATTGCCCTTTCTAACACAGGCGCGCTATCAACGAAGGGCCTCTGCTGAACCTCACTGGCGACAGCATTGGCGATTTTGTCGGCGAGCTGTGCAAGTCGCTTGCGTATTAGCTTGTGGTAGTCACGTCCTAATGCGTATCGAGAAATATAGGCCTTCTCGGGTTGCTGTAAAAGCTCTACCGGGTTGTAGCCTTCCGGACGGTAATCCATGCGCACGGAGATTACCCGCAGCGTACCGGGGAGCAGTTCTTGCGGTCGCGAACGTTTTGTCCCATGGCTTTCCATCCATTGCATTGAACCGTGGTAGCCATTGTCTAACCAGTTTTCGAGGTGCGTTTCATGTACTTGTAAGTGAGTGTCGGCAATCCCTACGCCTTGAAAGCCCAATGCTTTAGCCCAGAGCGCAATTTGGTCGGCGAGTTGTTGAAGGTCAAAGGTGTTTTGCATAACTCTGCGTGCTTAAAAGATTGTGCGTATAATTGTGAAAAATTTTGTGGAAGTCTGTCACTCAATGACTCTACATCACACCACTAAATATACATGACGTCATAATGGTCGCCTTCCCATGACTGCTTCAGATTTGCCCGTTGTCGCTTATACCGCAGCGCAAGTGCGTGAGTTAGATAGAATCGCCATCGAAGAATTTGCTGTCCCCGGTATTGTACTGATGAAACGGGCGGGTCGCGCGGCTTTCGAGCAGCTATTGGCATATTGGCCAAAACCTGAAGCTATTACCGTTTTCTGCGGTGTCGGTAACAATGCTGGCGATGGCTATATCATCGCGGGATTGGCGGCACAGCAAAATTTCAATGTGAGGGTTGTGACTGTTGCTGAAACAGACAAGCTAACGGGTGATGCGCGGCTAGCCTTTGAGTTTGCGAAGCAGGCGTCGGTACCTATAGAACCATTTAGTGACGATACGTCGCTCGACGGCTTTGGCGTGGTTGTAGATGCGTTGCTAGGCACAGGTTTGAATGGCGAGGTTCGCAGTCGATATCAGCAAGCAATAGAGCTGATCAATCGTGGTCAGCAACCGGTTCTAGCGGTCGATATTCCATCGGGGCTGTGTGCGGACACCGGCAACGTATTAGGTTGTAGTGTTGTTGCCTCTGTTACCGTGACCTTCATCGGTTTGAAGCAGGGCTTGTTGACCGGAGACGCGGCAGATTATGTCGGCGATGTGCGATTCGATTCTCTGTCTGTACCGGACGATGTGTATAAGTCTCTTGTGCCTGCGGCGACCCGTTTAAGCTATAACAGTCTCTCAACTTTATTACCTCCCAGAGCGCGAGTTTCGCACAAAGGCCATTTTGGTCACGTATTAGTAGTGGGGGGGAATCATGGCATGGGTGGCGCAGCGTTGATGGCGGCGCAGGCTGCTGCCCGATGTGGGGCGGGGTTAATCAGCGTTGCTACTCAGCCGGAGCATGTATCGGCATTTCTAGCCCGTCAGCCTGAGATCATGGTGAAACCGACGGAAACGGTCGCTGATTTGGTTCGGTTGTTGAGCGCTGCATCGGTTGTGGTAGTCGGGCCAGGGTTGGGGCTAGACGAGTGGGCGCAACATTTTCTCTCTGCCATCATCAAATCCCCATTGCCCATGGTGATTGACGCCGATGGGTTGAACCTTATTGCCGAAGCGCCAGCGTTACTTGAACAGGCAAAAGGGGCAAAAACCATCGTGTTAACCCCTCATCCTGCGGAAGCTGCACGATTACTCGGGGTTGAGACGCAAGAAATTAACCGTGATCGATTTGCGGCAGCCGCTAAACTGGCGGCAAACTACAACGCAGCTGTCGTGTTGAAAGGCGCGGGAAGTGTTGTGGCCACTACACATGCGCTAACCGTGAGTGGCTATGGCAATCCCGGAATGGCTGGCGGTGGCATGGGGGATGTATTGAGTGGAGTGATTGGTGCATTGCTAGCACAACATTTGACGGCGTTTGATGCGGCCCAATTAGGCACCGTCGTTCATGGCCTAGCGGCTGATCGCGCTGCGGCGAACGGCGGAGAACGAGGGTTGCTGGCAACGGATCTTTTGCCTCATTTGCGCCAGTTGTTAAATGGCATGTGACATCTGCTGGGCGGATTACAAGATAGATAGAGTCGAGACAAATCAGTGAGTGAGTTATCACTAATGTTGCCGAATGAGCAGGCTACGGTCGCTCTTGGCGCGAAAATTTTAGAGTCATTGTCAGCTGATAGGGGCGCTATCATCTATTTGATTGGCGACCTCGGTGCAGGGAAGACCACGCTAACACGTGGTGTGCTGCATGCGCTGGGGCATTCAGGTGCGGTTAAGAGTCCAACCTATACCTTGGTTGAGCCTTACGAAATGCCTGGCCGCAACATCTACCACTTTGATCTTTATCGGTTGGCTGACCCGGAAGAGCTTGAATATGTCGGTATTCGAGATTATTTCGACGGTAAAAGTCTGTGTTTGATTGAGTGGCCGAGTCGTGGGGAAGGAGTTTTGCCTCCTGCGGATTTAATCGTTAAAGTGAGCGTCAGCCCCGGAGAGGCCTCGTCTTTGGGCTCTTTGCCAGGGCGCCGAGCGCGACTTTTAGCGCAGAGTGAAGTGGGCGAGGCAATCATTCAAGGTTGCCGTGAATTTGCACCTCAGTCCTAACGTGTTTGTGAGGTTTTTTTGGTTTTACGCTACGTACAAGGTTTGCTGATTGCCGCGCTCGTTGTGATCGGTGGCGAGGCTTATGCGACGCAAAACGTCGAGAGCGTGCGTTTATGGCGAGCGCCTGATAACACGCGCATTGTGTTTGATCTCAGCGGCCCTGTTGAGCACAAGATATTTACTTTGGCAAATCCAAACCGCTTGGTGATCGATGTTAACAATGCGCAATTCAAAGCATCGTTAAACCACCTTGCTCTGAGTGATACCCCGGTTAGTGGTCTGCGTACGGGTAAGCGCAACAGCAATGATTTGCGTATCGTGCTAGACCTTAAATCAAAAGTCGACCCGAGTAGTTTTGTGCTCGCTAAGCATGGTGATAAGTCCGATCGTTTGGTGTTGGATCTTTACGACCTCACCCCGAGTAAGCCAGTAGAGCCCACCATCGTCGATAGGCCATCCGATGTTAAGCGCGATATTATTATTGCCATCGATGCAGGTCATGGCGGCGAAGACCCGGGTGCGATCGGTGCACAAAAGATCAAAGAAAAAGATGTCGTGCTCGATATTAGTAAGCGCCTGGCGAAACAAATCGACGCCACGCCAGGTTATAAAGCCGTTTTAATTCGTACGGGTGATTACTACATCGCTTTGCGGCAGCGACGTGAATTAGCGCGTAAACATCGTGCCGATTTGTTTGTATCGATTCACGCCGACGCATTCAAGCATAAAAGCGCTAGGGGAGCCTCGGTGTTTACACTGAGTCGACGAGGCGCGAAAGCAACCTCAGAATTCGCTGCGAATTTGGCAAGCCAAGAAAACAAATCTGACTTGATAGGTGGTGTTGTTGATCTTGACTTGCGTGGCAAGGATCAAGTTTTGGTTGATGTGCTTGTGGATCTCTCGATGACACACACATTAAGCTCAAGCCTCGAAGTCGGTGACGAAGTCTTGAAGTCAATGGGCGGTATTGCGCATTTACACAAACAGCGCGTTGAACAAGCGAATTTCGCTGTATTGCGATCAGCGGATATGCCCTCATTGCTCGTTGAGACAGGTTTTATTTCAAACCCTGGCGAAGCTAAACGATTAAGCACACCAAAATATCGTCAACAAATAGCAGAAAAAATATTTTATGGTGTGAATCGCTATTTTCAGCAAGTCCCTCCGCCAGACAGTTACCTCGCTTGGCTTAAATCTACGGGTAAACAATTTAATGAGCATGTCATCGTTCGTGGTGATACCTTGAGTGCTATCGCGCAACGTTACAAGGTATCGGTTAATGACATTCTTTCCGTCAACGGGCTGAATAGCACGAATATTCGTGTTGGTCAGCGTCTTAAAATTCCAACGTCGTAATCATTTGTGTCCATTTTAAACACCCGTCGTATTCAACTACTTAGCCCCCGCCTCTCAAACCAAATTGCAGCCGGCGAAGTGGTGGAACGGCCTGCCTCAGTTATTAAAGAATTGCTCGAAAATGCAGTCGATGCGGGGGCGACCAATATTGAGATCGATATTGAGCGTGGAGGAGTAAAATTAATTCGGGTGCGTGACAATGGTTGCGGCATTACCAAAGACGATCTGGCTTTAGCGCTGAGTCGTCATGCGACTAGTAAAATTGTCGAACTAGATGACCTTGAAGCAGTAAAAACACTAGGGTTTCGTGGCGAAGCCTTAGCCAGTATTAGCTCAGTTGCCCGACTAGTGTTGTCGAGTAACACTGAGGAGAAGGGGCAAGGCTGGCAGGTTAGGGCCGCGGGTCGAGATATGGAAGCTGAGGTGACACCGACCGCTCACCTTCAAGGCACCACTGTCGAAGTGCAAGACTTGTTTTTCAATACGCCAGCACGACGAAAATTTTTACGCACGGAAAAAACAGAATTTAATCGTATAGAAGATGTGGTGAAGCGTTTAGCGCTGACCCACTTCGATATTAATTTCACCGTAAAACATAATGGCCGTGTTGTGCATGCCTACCGTACGGCAGCGACACAAGCAGAAAAAGAACGGCGTGTGGCTCAAGTCTGTGGCCCGGCATTTATGGAGAATGCTCTGGCTATCGAAATGGAAGCCAGTGGGCTGCGCTTATGGGGGTGGGTTGCGTTACCGACGTTCTCTCGAAGCCAGGCGGACCTTCAGTATTTTTATGTTAACGGTCGCGCTATTCGCGATAAAGTCGTCACCCATGCAGTGCGTCAGGCGTATGCTGATGTGCTTTATCATGGGCGTCATCCTGCATACGTGCTGAATTTAGAGTTAGATGCTGCCACCGTCGATGTCAATGTGCATCCAACAAAACATGAAGTTCGTTTTCGTGATAGCCGACTAGTCCATGATTTTTTGTACCGAAGTTTGCATCGAGCCTTGGCCGATGTGCGCCCGGGTAATGCTGCGCCACCGACATCCAATGCTTCAAGCAATGAAAGCGGGTTGGCATCGGAGCGTATGCTGCAGCCAAGTAATTCCGGTTTGGCCAGCACTTCGGCTGCTGAAGCCGATACATTGCGTAATCAAACGGCCTTGAATTTGTCTCAAAGCCCATCGCCTACCGTAACGCAAGTTCGCGAAAATATGGGCGTGTATCAAGCCTTGCATCCATCGTCTCATTCACGCGATGAGCATAGTGTGCAAGTAGCCTCCTCTGCAGATAACTCTGCGTTTATCCCGCCGTTAGGCTATGCGATTGCCCAACTTAAAGGTATTTATGTGTTGGCGGAAAATGAGCAAGGTTTGGTGCTGGTCGACATGCATGCGGCGCATGAGCGCATCACTTATGAACGCATGAAACAATCATTGGCAGAGCAGGGTATAGCGACACAGCCATTATTGGTTCCTCAGTCCATAGCGGTGAGCCAAAAAGAAGCAGATTGCGCCGACGAACATGCCGAGACATTTAAACAGTTAGGTTTTGAATTGGAGCGTGCAGGGCCAGAAAGTTTATTGGTTCGGCAAATCCCTATTATGCTTGATCGCAGTAATGTGGAGCAGTTGGTACGTGATGTTTTAGCTGACTTAGTTGAGCACGGTACAAGTCAACGCATTGCTGAACACATGAATGAAATTCTCGGCACTATGGCCTGTCATGGTTCGGTGCGAGCAAACCGAAAACTGACCATTCCTGAAATGAATGCACTGTTGCGCGATATGGAAGAAACCGAACGTAGTGGACAGTGTAATCATGGTCGTCCGACTTGGACGGCGCTTAGCATTAATGAACTCGATAAATTATTTATGCGTGGGCAATAGTGGTAACGCTCAAGCCGGTGCTTTACCAAACTACAAACAACATTTGAACCTGATCGAGTGATATGCAATCAAAACCCTTAATTGTTTTTATTATGGGGCCAACGGCATCGGGTAAAACTGATCTCGCCTTGGCGCTAGGGCAGCATATTGCTTGTGAAATTATTAGCGTCGATTCAAGCCTGGTCTATCGAGGGATGGATATTGGCTCGGCCAAGCCAAGCGCCACGGAATTGGCCAGCATCCCCCATCATCTAATTGATATCCGAGATCCCGCCGACCCATACTCTGCGGCAGAGTTTCGTGATGATGCGTTGCGTCTTATCGATTCCATTATTGCAAAAGGTAAAACCCCTTTGTTGGTTGGCGGTACCATGATGTACTTCAATGTGCTGCTTAAAGGGCTGGCTGATATGCCAGCCTCGGATCCGGATCTGCGGGCGCAAATTGAACAACAAGCTAGCGAACTTGGTTGGCCAGCAATGCATCAGCGCTTAGAAAAAATTGATCCAGAACTCGCCGCCACATTACACCCCAACCATTCGCAACGTATCGCTCGAGCTTTGGAAGTTTACCAGTTAAGCGGTAAAACCATGACTCAACTGCGCAATGAACAGCATGTTCAACGTCAACGCGATCCGCTGGCGGAATACGACGTTAAACAAATCGCGCTGACACCGACAAGGCGTGAAACTCTGCACGCCCGAATAGCGCTAAGGTATCAGCGAATGTTGGACGAAGGTTTTGAAGCCGAAGTGCTAAAGCTTTATCAGCGCGACGATTTACATAGCGACTTACCCGCTATTCGTGCAGTGGGTTATCGTCAAATGTGGGGTTATCTGAATGGCGAATATGACTATGATGAAATGGTCGAAAAAGGCGTGGCGGCAACTCGTCAGCTAGCCAAGCGCCAACTCACGTGGTTACGTGGTTGGTCTGAACTGAAGTGGATTTTCACCGATAATGATCAAGGTCAAACTAAAAATATTAACCAAATAGTCAAAGAGACCTTGAGTTATTTACAAATATCAGGGATATAATGGAAACGCTGCGCAAGTTTGCTTGTCATATTCAGCGGTTGCTTTTGCTTTGGAATGAATTTTAGTCAGTGTTTCCAACTTGGAAACCGTGTTCCAGAGATTTTGGGTGTAACCTCGGTGGATTTATAGCGTAAATGCACCATACTGATGCTGATGTTCCCCGAAAGCGGGAGTGCATTTCTCCCGGCACTAAATTGGGGCTTATTTGCCAAATTCTGTTTTTGCTTACTTTTATTTATCTTTGTTTAAAGGAGAACCACCATGTCAAAAGGGCATAGTCTACAAGACCCTTACTTAAACGTATTACGAAAAGAACGTATTCCTGTCTCCATTTATCTTGTGAATGGCATCAAACTGCAGGGGCAAGTTGAGTCATTCGATCAATTTGTGGTGTTGTTAAAAAACACCGTCAGCCAAATGGTATACAAACATGCGATTTCAACTGTCGTGCCATCGCGTGCCGTTCGTATTCCTATGGCTAATCCTCAAGAAGGTGAGTCAGGTAGTTAATCAGGTAGGTTTGCTTGTTTTTTGATCGGCCCGAGTCGGGCGAGGCGTCGGTTCTTGTCCATTTCGACTTTAATCGTTTCGACGAACCCGATGATCCACGGGAATTTGAAGAACTCGTTTTATCAGCGCAAGGTGATCCGGTTGCTTTCTTGATGGGGCAGCGTGCTACCCCTCATCCGAAATATTTTATCGGCACAGGCAAACTAGAAGAACTGAAGGATCTAGTGGTTACTCACGAAGCTCAAGTAGTGATCTTCAACCACACCTTATCCCCCAGCCAAGAGCGTAATTTGGAAAAGGTACTCGGCTGTCGAGTACTGGATCGTGTCGGCTTGATTCTCGATATATTCGCGCAACGCGCACGCACCCACGAAGGTAAACTGCAAGTGGAGTTGGCGCAGCTTCGGCACCTATCGACTCGATTGATTCGCGGATGGACCCACTTGGAAAGGCAAAAGGGCGGTATTGGTCTACGAGGCCCAGGTGAAACGCAGTTAGAAACTGACCGCCGCCTGATTCGTGGGCGAATTCGTTCAATTGAAGCGCGCCTCGAGAAAGTTCGTAAGCAGCGTGAACAGGGTAGGCGCAGTCGAAAGCGTGTTGATATCCCAACGGTCTCCTTGGTGGGTTATACCAATGCGGGTAAATCTACGTTGTTTAATCGCCTGACTCATTCCGACGTCTATGCTGAGAATCAGCTCTTTGCGACATTGGATCCAACCATGCGCCGCATCGAGATTGAGCGGGTTGGGCCCGTGGTACTTGCGGATACAGTGGGCTTTATCAGTCACCTTCCTCACCGTCTCGTTGAAGCATTTCGTGCGACCCTCGAAGAGGTTAACAATGCTGATTTACTGCTACATGTGATTGATGGCGCGAGCGAACAGGCCGCCGATCACATAGTACATGTTAATACGGTGCTCGAAGAGATCGGCGCTGAGGAACAACCACAGCTCAAAGTTTTCAATAAATTAGATCTACTACCGGGGCACGCGCCGCGCATTGAACGTGACGAAGACGGCACAGCGACAGCTGTGTGGTTGTCCGCCCACACAGGCGAAGGTGTCGAGCTGCTACAGGAAGTGGTTGCGGAGCGCTTAGCCAGTGAGGAACTGCACGATGTGCTTTGGCTCAAACCGCAGTTTGGTCGTCTGCGGGCGCGATTGTTTGATGCCAATGCGGTAAGTCACGAAGACTTTTTGGATGACGGCTCCAGTGAACTGGAAATCAAAATGCCCAAACCAGATTTTATGCGCCTTCTCAGCGCTGAAAACGTCGGCTGGGACGACCTGCACTGGCGAGGTCAGGGCAATAGCGAAGGTCCGCATGTGTAGCTTTGGTGCAGTGATTTTTCGATTTAGGCTGAAATCGTCACCCGAAGCGTCTAGAATTCTTTAACTTTTGAAAATCATAAACCTTTAAAATTAAAACTACGTATCACTTCATTACATAACTCCCAAACAATTGAGTAGTGAACCTAGTACGACGGAGAACAATATGGCTTGGAACGAACCCGGTGGTAATAACCAAGACCCGTGGGGCGGCGGCAATCGAGGCAACAATCAAGGGCCTCCAGACTTAGATGAAGCACTGAAAAAATTTCAGGAGAAGCTAGGCGGTATTTTTGGCAGCGGCGGAGGCCGGGGCGGCCAGGGTAAAGGTTTTAGCGGTGCGACCTTTGGCTTGATTATCGCGGTAATGTTGGTGGTCTACGTTGTCGCAGGTGTCAAAATCATCGATGAACAAGAGCGCGCGGTTGTGCTTCGCCTCGGTGTATATGATCGAACGCTTAGCCCAGGTTTGAATTGGGCTCCACCTTTAGTCGATAAGGTGTACACGGTGAATGTCACGCGTGTGCGATTCCATGAAGTAAAAAGCATCTCAATGCTGACACAAGACCTCAACATTGTTGAGGTTGATCTCACTGTGCAATACAACATTGCCAACGCAGAAGATTTTGTGCTCAACGTCCGTGATCCCGAAACGAGTCTTCGTGAAGCGACCGACAGTGCGTTGCGTCATGAAGTGGGCTCTGCAGAAATGCATGAAGTTTTGACGGAAGGGCGTGGCGAGTTGGCTATCCTGGTTGCTCAGCGCCTGCAGGAATACCTTGATTCCTATAAAGCGGGTATGTCTATCGGCACAGTGAACATCCAAGAAACAACACCTCCTCGCGCTGTACAAGATGCGTTTGACGACGTTAACCGCGCTCGGGAGGATGAGGAGCGTGCCATTAATGAGGCGCAAGCCTATAGCAACGGTATTATCCCAGAGGCTCGTGGTCAGGCGCAGCGTGTGATTGAAGAAGCGAACGGTTATCGTGATGAGGTGGTTGCACGGGCTCAAGGTGAGGCGGATCGTTTTGCCAAACTGCTAGTTGAGTACAAAAAAGCGCCCCAGGTAACGCGAGAGCGCTTGTATCTCGATGCTGTTCAAGACGTTATGCAAAACAGCTCAAAAGTATTGGTAGATGTCGAAGGCGGTAACAATATGATGTACTTGCCTCTCGACAAGTTGACTGAGCGAGCTACTCGCTCCTCCGGCGGCGCTAGCGCTGGTCTCTCGGCCAATGAAATCGCTGAAATGGAAAAGCGTATTCTCGAGCAATTGCGGCGAGAAACGTCAAATAACAATACCCGCTGGCGCTAAGGAGACGACATCATGAGTGGTAAAAGCTTAATTGTAATCATCGTCGCCGTTGCTGCATTGTTGTATGTATCCAGCGGCCTATATATCGTAGAGCAGCGCGAAAAAGCGATTATGCTTGAGTTCGGGAAAGTGGTTGATACCGAAATCGAGCCTGGTTTGCATTGGCGTTGGCCGTTAATTAACACGACTAAAATCTTCGATGCTCGCATACTGACATCACGTACAGAGCGCCCAGAGAGATTCCTTACCGTTGAGAAAAAGGGTATGGAAGTAGACTACTTCGTGAAATGGCGAATTTCAGATGTCGGTAAATACTACACGGCGACCAATGGTGACGAATTCAATGCTGATCGAGCTATCGCTAGGCCGGTAAATGAAGGGTTGCGCAACGAGTTTGGTGAGAGAACTCTACAAGAAGTGGTTAGTGGTGAGCGTGATGAGTTGATGGTAGCGCTAATCAACAAGGTTAGCGAAGAAGCTCAAGCGCGCTTGGGTGTCGAGATCATCGATGTTCGCGTGAAGCGCATTGACCTTCCGCCTGACGTATCTGAATCGGTTTTCCGTCGTATGCGAGCCGAGCGTGAGCAAGAGGCGCGAGCCCACCGTTCAGAAGGTCAGGAGCAGGCGGAAATCATCAAGGCCGACGCTGATCGTCAGCGTGTGGTGATTCGCGCGAATGCTTATCGAGAAGCTGAGCAAATCCGCGGTGAAGGGGACGCGCAGGCTGCCAGTATTTACGCTGATGCCTATACTCGTGATCCAGAGTTTTACTCGTTCGTGCGCAGCCTCAATGCTTATAAAGAGTCGTTTAACGGGCCGAGTGACCTGTTATTGGTTGACCCAGATAGCGATTTCTTCCGATATTTGAACAAGTCAGGCGCTCAGTAGGATTTCCTATCTGGGTTGCCATTGGGGGCGAAAACAGGCTCAAAATGCTCATTTACTGCGTGTAAATACCGCGTTTTAGCCTGTTTTCGCCTTTATGTTGTCCCTCCCGTCTACAGAAATTGAGATTCCTATCAGTCATATCCCGCTCAACCCCTAGCGACTGCAGAATCATCACAGCTAGGTAAATTCCCTGTTCTCGCTACGGCAATTAATGGTAGAATTCGGTAACCGGGCTCGTGGAGCCTGTCGGCTTTAGCGCTAGTTGCCAACCCAGTCTTGCACTGGCTTGTAGTCCTAAATCCAACAGACTCCAACCCGGTTTTTTTGTGTCCCTTATTTAATGCAGCTTCCTCAACGCGGCAGGAAACATGTGGCAGGAAACATGTGGCAGGAAATCCTCAGGGCGTTATGCCTGATGTTGGTGTTTGAAGGCATTATGCCGTTTCTCTACCCGAAGCGGTGGCGCAGTATGGTGGTTGTGATGGCTACTATTAATGACCGCAGTCTCCGCATAATAGGGCTGGTATCGATGGCCATAGGTGTCGCGATGCTGTATTTGTTGCGCTAGACAGTTTTGCACGCGCTAAATTTCAAAAACTGATCAAGAAAGACCTAAATAACATGACCTACGCAGATCGATGGTTGCTCCCTGACGGAGTGGAAGAAATTCTTCCTGGTCAGGCGCAGCAAATCGAACAACTTCGCCGCCAGCTACTCGATCTCTACCGTCGCTGGGGCTACGACTTCGTTATTCCCCCTTTAATGGAATTCACCGATTCGCTGTTGATTGGCATGGGGAGTGACTTAGACCTTCTCACCTTTAAAGTGACGGACCAGCTTTCTGGTCGTATGTTGGGCATTCGTGCTGATATCACACCCCAAGCGGCCAGAATGGATGCACACTCGTTAAAACGCGATGGTGCAAATCGCTTATGCTATGCCGGACACGTTTTGTTTACCAAACCCAAGGCCCCTCTCGCAACTCGCTCGCCCATTATGTCTGGTGTGGAGTTGTTTGGTGAAGCTAGCATCAATGCCGATCTTGAAGTGCTATCTCTTCTATTAGAGTCTCTCGACACAGTTGGGCTTAGCAGTGCATCGATTGAATTGGGTCACGTTGCAATCTTCCGAGCCATTGCAGAGGCAGCACAGCTGTCTGACAATCGTCGTGCTGAGCTGTTTGATATGTTGCAGCGAAAGGCTTTGACCGAGCTGAGTAGTTGGATCGAAAGTAATATTCGCGAATCGAAAGTGGCACAACTGATTAACGTGTTACCAACGCTAGCCGGTGACAGAGCCTCATTGGTAAAAGCGAGAGAGAAACTGGCCGATGCCCCCGCCCCGGTTCTGGATGCAATCGGTGAGCTTGAAAATTTAGCCGATAGGCTATTATCCCGTTACCCTCAAGCGCGCTTGTATTTCGATTTAAGTGAACCTCACAGTTTTAATTATCACACTGGTTTAGTGTTTTCTGTTTTCGCGCCAGGTTTGGGTCGCGCGCTTGCCAGTGGTGGCCGCTATGACGACGTTGGCGAAGTGTTTGGTCGTGCGCGTCCTGCTACAGGCTTTTCAATTGATGTCACCACAGTGAATCAACTACTGAATATGCCGGTAGAAAAAACTTCCGCCATTTTTGTGGAAAGTAGCGAAGACCCAGTATTGTGGGAATTTATCCAAACGTTGCGAAGCAAAGGTGAAGTGGTTATCTGTGGTTTCACGGGTGATACTTCGCCGCCGCAGCGTTGCGATCGCCGTATTGAAAACGTAGGTGGTAAATATACTGTCGTCGCAGACAGTTAACCGTTTCTGTTTTTTAACAAAGAATTTTTTGATCGACTTAGGTAAGAAAAAGCATGGGAAAGAACGTTGTCGTGTTGGGCACCCAATGGGGTGATGAAGGTAAAGGTAAGGTCGTAGACCTTCTCACCGAACAAGTGTCCTGGGTGGTGCGCTTCCAAGGTGGCCACAATGCCGGTCACACCTTAGTCATCGACGGTAAAAAAACCGTGCTGCATCTTATCCCCTCGGGTATTTTGCGCGATAACGTGACCTGTTTGATTGGCAATGGTGTTGTGCTATCGCCTGAAGCGCTGTTAAGTGAAATAGCGGGACTGGAAGCGAACGATATTCCTGTGCGCGAGCGTTTGCGTTTATCACCCGCTTGCCCGCTAATTTTGCCTTACCACGTTGCCCTTGATCAGGCGCGTGAAGCAGCGCTCGGTAGTGGAAAAATCGGCACTACCGGTCGTGGCATTGGCCCCGCTTACGAAGACAAAGTCGCACGTCGTGGTTTACGTTTGGGTGATTTATTAAACCCCGAAAAGTTTGCCGCGAAATTAAAAACCGTGCTTGAGCATCACAACTTTATGCTCACCGAGTACTACAAAACTGAAGCCGTGGATTACGACAATGTCTTGAAAGACGCGTTGGAGTGGGGCAAGCAATTAACACCAATGGTTGCCGACGTAGTGAGCATTCTTCACGGTGCCCGTGAGCGCAACGAAGACATTATGTTTGAAGGAGCACAAGGTTCGTTGCTGGATATCGACCACGGCACCTATCCCTTTGTTACCTCATCAAATACCACGGCGGGTGGTACGGCAACCGGTTCTGGTTTTGGTCCATTGTATTTAGATTACGTACTCGGTATTACCAAAGCCTACACCACGCGTGTTGGTTCCGGCCCATTCCCAACCGAACTCAGTTGTGAAATTGGCAAACACCTCGGCGTAAAAGGCCACGAGTTTGGCGCAACTACTGGCCGCGAACGTCGCACCGGTTGGTTCGATGCTGTTGCCGTTAAATACGCGGTACAACTGAATTCTATTTCCGGTTTATGCTTAACCAAGCTCGACGTCCTCGACGGTATTGAAACCGTCAAAATCTGCACTGGCTACAAAAACAGCCAAGGCGAAACAGTTACCATCCCATTCGATGCCGAAGGCTGGGACGACATCACCCCCGTTTACGAAGAAATGCCCGGCTGGACCGATACCACTGTCGGCGTTAAAAAATACGAAGACCTACCAAAAGAAGCGACCGATTACATTAAGCGATTAGAAGAATTAGTGGGCGTGCCCGTGGATATTATTTCTACTGGCCCAGATCGTGTTGAGACTATTGTTCTACGTAACCCATTTTCTTAAACAGTATTTGTTATACAGAACGCGAACGTAGAAAAACCCGTAAGAAGACATTCTTACGGGTTTTTTATTAGCAGGTCGTTTCAACCGAAGTCTAATGGGCACCATCTGACTGCGTGGGCCGATACTTAGGAAGTTCGGCTAGCAATGATTTATCAAAAGGCGCAGCGCTAAAAAATTTAGGGTAGTAGAAGTCGCGCAGTGCTTGGTGATATGCGCGGACGCTGTTCTCGTAGTGGATGCTCGACTCTAAATCCGTCCTTGCAAGTTTTTGAAGCCACCGTTCCAATAGCGAAGGTGGTGCTAAGAGGCTTGTCCATGCGGCTAGGTGATCTCGTCGTTGGCGGCCATCGCGGTATGCGTTGGCCAGATCTTCGGTGCGTTGATCGCCTACTTGTTGGAATGCGTAATACCATGGCCATTCAAAAGAGCTCTCCACTGGCTGATAATTTGACCATTCGGGATGGCGTTCAAAGAAGGCATCCATGGTGGTTTCTCTTGGCAAGTCCCATGCGTCGTTTACTGTTTCTCTTTGCAATAATAAAATATCCGCACCGGATGGAACGGGTACTAGTTGGTCGATAGCTAGTCGTGCACCTGCTGGAACTATTACGGCGGTTGTTAGCCATGCTGAAACGAGCGTCATCAGTAGCGTTGCGCTCGATTTTTTCCAAGAGGCAACGTAAAAGCAAATAAGTGACCAGAAAGCGATATAGATAAATACAGCACAGGACGCGAGAAACAGTGTGCCTGGCGCAGTGCTCGCGATTAGGCCGCCAACGATAAGCGGTAGGGTGACGCATAAAAATACAGCGCTAGCGCGCAAGCTCATGCGCGTTAACCAAAAACGTAAAGTATTCGCTGTAGTTGATTCTAAAAGGTCGAGACGCCCGGCGGTTCGCTCGCTAGCTCTGAGGTCGTATAGCAGCATGATTAAAACCAACGGAATAACAAATGCGGCGAGGAAAGCAAAATCAAACCGACCGATCAGGGCTACGCTTGGGTTGGCGACATCTCGTTCGTAAATTTGGCCCTCTAACGCCAGCATCCGAATTCGATGCTTCCAGGGCTGTTGATCGCGCAGGCCCATAGCCGCAAAAGTAAAGTCTGACGGGGCATCGTAAGTCAGGTGGAAACTGTAGTACGCCGCGCTGCCCCAATCTTGTTGCTTTTTTAATTCGGCCCAGCGATCTTGTTGGTCGCTGATAACCAGTCTTTCTAGTGTGGCATTTTGTCGTGCTACTTCTGTTAACCCGAAGCTAATAGAAATTGTCGATAATGCAACAACGACGATGAGCCAGAACCACAGTGAACGATCACGAGCAGCAAATTTTGTTTCACGGATAAACGCATTTGAGCTCTTCATGGTTTTATCCTCCCACTCAGCCATAACAAGCTAATCAACGAGGTTGCTAACCAGGTTAACAGCCATTGTAGCGAGTAAGACGCGGTGGCCATGCGTTGAGAAACGTCTGCTGTTTCAAATTGATAGTCGTCGAGCACCTGCCAGTTAGACGCATCCACGCGCGCTCGACGTGACGATTCTTCATCCTTATTACGATTGATGTCTGCTTGATAAGAGAGCTTTTCAACATGGGCTTGGTTTAGGCCCTGCACAAAATCATAACGCACTGCTTCTGCTTCTCGTTGAAATCGGTGATAGTGTGCCAGATCGGTACCGGCGATTGAGCGAGACGCAAAGGCTATTGCTAAGACCGGCGTCAATATGCTGTACCGAGAAATCGTGGTGTCTTGCTGGGCCTCAATCTGCATGCGCTCTTCTGCATATTCGTTGAGAACTTTCGTCAGTTGTTCTTCGCCATCAAAAGCGACTATGCCGCGAAAGTTGATGGGCAGATCTTCAATGCGTTTTACATTGTATTGCTCTAGTAAGTCTGATCGCAGCGTTTGAAAAGCTGGATCGTTTTCGTTGTGGCCATCACCCAGCTTGCGTAAGTCATAAAGCATCGCAAGATCAGTTTCAATTTTTCCTGCCACAGGTGTAGAGCCGGTAGCGACATTTACTGCAACCGACGGCAATACTAGGGCAAAACCAAACCAAGCCGCTGTTAATGTGGCCAATGTTGCTGAACGTTGAGTCAATACGATCGATGCGATTAGTGTTATGAAAACCCAAAGCGCTAGATAGGAAAAATACGCAGCAAAGAGAATCAGGAGAGCGAAAAAATCTTCACCATTAGCCAGGGCTATGGAAGTGCCAATAATGAGTGGGATTAGCAGTAATAAAGAAAGTGAAAGTAACGCTAGGGCTTTTCCAGCCATGATTTTATGGCCGCTGATGCTAATTGCCAGTAGAGAGACCAGTTGGCCGGATTCGCGCTCTCGTGCAATATCGCTATGTCCCAATAAAATGATGATAATTGGGGCAAATATTTGATAAACCAACGCAGGCGATAGCCAAGCCAGACCGCCAAAATTTGCGCTTGCAGCTGACTCCGCGAACATCACTGTATTTTGACGATGGCCTTCGAGAAAGATTGATTGCCCTGTTACGGTATCAAGCCCAGGGTCAAACATCGCGAGTGGAGCGGGCGCCCGAAAAAGATAGTGGCCATAATGCACCATGCGATGCGGGTGGCGATCAGGTTGCGATAAAAATGTTTGTTCGGCTTCGGTTTGTTGGTGGGTGCGCGTATGGGTTTCTGCTTCCATACGCACCGCAGTGATCAGACTAGTGACTAGCACGAATACTAAAAATATTCCCGCAGCGCCAAGGGCAAGCTGCGAGCGAAACCAATATCGCCATTCGTCAGCGGCTATATGTAGAATTTGATTCATAAAGATTAGGCCGGAACGGATTGTTGCGATTGGTTAGGTGTGCCAGTAAACGCTTTGTGAACCTTTTCGGTATCGATACGGTCACCGTCAGCAGAAAATTCGCCGACTAAGGCACCGTTTCGCAGCAAGCCGATTTTATCGGCGACTTGGCATGCCCCATATACATCGTGAGTCACCATTAAAATAGTTTTTCCGCTGTCAGCTAGGCTACGAACAATGTGATGCAATTCATCAATGGCACTGGGATCTAAACCTGATGTGGGTTCATCTAATAGCAGGATGTCGGTGTTGCGCAATATTGCCAATGCAATTGCGACTTTTTGACGCATACCTTTTGAATAATCTCGCAATGGATTTTGTCTCGATTGACTAGCCAGCGACACGCGATCCAGTGCGTTGTCTATATCCTGATGTTTCGCTTCGCTACCGGCTAGTTGCAAAAAGTAGGTTATGTTTTCGTAAGCGTTGAGGTGCTCATACAACGACGCCGATTCCGGTAGATACGCAATGGCTTTGCGTGTGCTCGCTAAATGTGTGTGAACATCTTTCCCATCAACCCGAATATAGCCGCCGCTGGGTTGGATAAAGCCCAGAAAACTTAGCAAGGTGGTCGACTTGCCAGCGCCATTACCTCCCAATAGCGCGTAGACTTGCCCGGCATTGACGGAAAAAGAAATACCGCGCAGGACTTCCTTTCCTGTGCGGGAGACATGTAATGATTCGGTTTGTAGTTTCATGTTTAATAATCGATGCGTTTCAATGTAAGACGACTTAGAATTTAAACGTGGCAGAAACGCGCCCATTGATTGGCGTTCCTGGTTGTACCCACACCGAGGCATAGGAGTTGGTGTAGTACTCCTCATCAAATAGATTGTTAACTTCTACCCGCAGTTCAGCGAAATCTGAGATGGCGTAGTTAGCCGCAACTTGCACAGTGGTGTAGCTAGGTAATCTAAAACGTGGATAGCCAAATTCGCCACTGCGATCATCGACGTACAGCACACCGCCGATAAATGTTAATGGGTTGCCCGCTAGTTCAACTCGTTGAGTCAATTGTAGGCTGGCTTGGTGTTCAGGAATGTTCAGCAGATCAGAGCCTGCGGGAATATCACGGTACGAAATTGCATCCCTGTAATCGTTTTTAGTCTCGGCATCAATAAACGTATACGAAAACCACAAACTCAGGTTGTTGGTTAGGTTACCGGTCAGGTCTAACTCAAGTCCCTGGCTTCCTGCTTCACCGATCGCGGTGGGCTCGTATGCGTCGTCCAGTGTGGCAACGTTAGATTGTTCAACATCGAAAATGGCGAAGGTGCCTTCTAGCGCACCGTCATTGAGCGAAAACTTTAAACCAACTTCGGCAGATTTTGATAGGTTGGGATCCAAACCGTTTTCGTCTGTCGCACCTGACAGCGGACGAAAATTTTCACCGTAAGCCGCGTAAAAGGATAGCGAGTCGGTTGCTTTGTACACTACGCCAAATTGCGGACTCACTTGAGTCTCTGAATAGTTTGATTTTCTCTGTGGATGGTCGGGAGCTCTTTGTCTGTCTATTAGCTCTTGGTCGTAATCGTCGAAGCGTACGCCTAATCGTATATCCAAGTTGTTGGTTAAACTGATTTGGTCTTGTATATAAAACCCAATAGTTTCTTGTGTTTCAACTCTGTTAATTTGTACGCTGGGGTCGAGCGAAGATATTGGGGAGTTACCATAGACTGGATTATAAATATTGATAATTTGAGGAGTATCGCGATCCCGGCGAGCAAGTTGATCATTCTCAAACTCATCAACATCGAGCCCAGCAATAACACGGTGATTAAGGGCTCCTGTATCAAAACTCCCGCTGATTTCAGCGCGGAATACTTGGTAGGTGGCATCATAGTCGCGATAGCGCGTAAAGCGATTGTAATCGCCATTTGGATCTGGAGCTGCAAAGCCATTTTCTGATGCATAGCCTTCAAGCGAAGTATCACGGTAGTTGAAGCCAACTAGGCCCACCCAGTTACCATCAAAATCGTGTTGATATTCTACTTGATGACCAAGTACATCGGTTTCTATTGGCCCATAGCTCGGCTCGCCAAGAAAACGGCTTTCAGGAATAACACCTAATTTATCATCGATAGCAATAACACCACGATCGAATGGGATTTCTTGGTCACTGAATTCCATTTCATAAACCAACTGGCTTTGATCATTAAATCGTACGGCAACCGATGGGCTTAGCCCGTATTTAGTCGTTTCAACGGTATCGCGAAAACTTTCTGCATCTTCGTAAAAGCCGACCAAGCGAAAAGCGACGGCGTCAGAGATAGCGCTATCCCAATCGACATCGCCGCGGTAAGTATCAAAACTACCCGCAGAGACTCTTACTTCTGTGTGGTTCTCAAAGGTTGGGCGCTTAGTGGCAAGATTGATCGTGCCGCCAGGTTCGCCGCGGCCGTACAGCGCTGCGCGAGGACCTTTCAGCACTTCGACCGATTCGATGCCGGAGAGGTCACGTGGCCCGCCAAAACCTCGACCTGCGTTAAACCCATTCACTAGATAATTACTGGGAAGATTTTCGTCGCCGATAAATCCTCGAACCGCAAAGCTGTTCCACAGCCCACCGAAGTTATTTTGGCGAGCGACTGATGATGAAAGATCTAACGCCTGGTTCAGGTCGATGGCTCCTGCATTGCGTAGAATTTCCGAGTCAAGCGTCAGTTCCGATTGAGGTGTTTCTAGTGTGGTGAATTGACCCCGGTACGCTTGTCGTGTGCCCGTGATGACAATGGTTTCTATTTCAGCGCTTTTTGCTTCACTGGTTTGGCTGAACGCAGAATTGAATGGGAATGTGCAGGATAAAAGTACTGCTACGTACAGCACGTTTGTCGACGCGTAGGGGGTTCTCACAGTTGGCTCCTAATAATTGGGTTGGATGCGTTACGGTGTCATTTGCTGCTGATTAGCTGGATAGATCACCATAAAGATACAATATATCATAACTATTATGGCGCACGTTTGTCTATGAGGACTTTGGTGAAGTTAGAGGTTCGCGTAGAAGCTAGGCCTGCAGAGCCGAAAGCTTGCTTGATTGTTTGCGGGGTAAAGTTAGTGTCAGGAGGGTAGGGGAAGAAAAAGTCTTGGGGGTTATCTAACGGCTGAACCGCTCGAGTACCATTTGGTTTACGGGAATGCCCCAGCCGAGGGAATGTTCAAAATGTTCAACGTTAACTGAAAAGTTGCTGTCAAACATTGTGGGGGTTGAGCAGACATCCTCTGCTAATAATAAACTACCAAAAGCACCTTCGTGGTAAATAAGATCGCCTGCGCAGGCCGCAAAAATTTGTCCGGCGTTTGTAATCAACGAGCTTTCCCCGACATTAGCTCCCAGCTGGCAAATAATGCCTGCTTCGCTGGCGATGCGATGAGTTTCTAAAGCAGCCAGCAGGCCACCAATTTTTGAAATTTTGATATTGATAATATCAACCGCCTCGGCGTCGATCAGGGCTTTGGCGTCGGCGACGGAACAAATCGACTCATCAAGGACTAACAGACATTGGCTATCTCGATGTAGCTGCTGGCGATATGTTGTTAGTGCTGCAAGATCTTGTGCTGACACTGCGCCCGTTAAAAACGGTTGTTCTATAGCGTCGATTGAAAATTGGTGTATTACGTCAATGACGTCTCGCATAGCGACTGACTGCCAAGCACCATTCGCATCAAGCCGTATTGTTGCATCGGGGTAAAAGCGTCGAGTGGCTGCTAATTGCTCTTTGACGCGCGCTATATCTTTACCTACTTTTAGCTTGATATCTTTGGGTCTGAGTTGAGCTTGAAGTGAAAATAACCGTTCAAGCTGTTGTGGCGACTCGTCGGAAATTACGGCACTGTATTGTAGGTTTTGTTTTTTTAATTGGCCGGTAAATTTGCAGATGGTATCTCCGGTGGAGCGGCTCCAGGCATCGAGCAGCGCTAACTCTAGCGCAGCCAATGCGCATCGCTCACGAGGAAACGCGCGTTCAAAGGAAGCACAGTGCGCTCGCAAAGCGTCAAAGCTATCGAGGGCTTGGCCTTCAAGCTGGGGACGCCAGGCTAAAAGTGCAGCCGTGCTGGATGCGAGAGTTTCGCCAGAGACGTAATCTCGAGGTAGCGCTTCTCCCCAGCCGACGCAATCAGATTCCCCTGATACATCAATGCGTAGAAATAGAGATTGGGAACCTTTTCGTTCAATCAAAGCGTGTTTGAAGGAAGCGCGCAGCGGTAGGTTAACTTGAAAAATGCTGACGCGCTTAACGAACATATTCTGGTCGCGAGGAGCGCCTCGGGCGCAAACGTCGCCAAGCGAAATGCAGTAAATTCTTGATACTCATGGGGCAAACTAAGAGTAGCCCATCGCCTTCTGCATGTCCGGCGTTACGTTCAGCGTAAAAGCGAATGAATGGATTCGAGAAATCTCGCTCGGTAATGACGACAGATTTATCCGTTAGCAACCGGAATGGCTTGTGCACAGTGCACGTCTCTTCTTGAAAGCTGTCGGTGTAGTATCGTTTTCCAATCGCCAACATCAGTGAGTGTATTGCGGGTGGTGTAGCAAACAATGGGCTTGGATAATATTCTGCGAGGTTGTTTGCCATCACTAGGTATGGCTTGTACGACAGTGCATCCGTCCAAAAGTAGGCTGTTTTAAACGGGTGGCTTACTTTGCTGTGAAGCATTAGCCGAATGACTGTACGTTGTACAAGTAGACGACCGCGGTATTCTGGAAGAATATATACCTGCCCAAAATATAATGTCGGTACGGTCTTCCCTTTATCGAGAGGAAGCTCTTGAAAACGAATGCCGATACAGCCTACTAGGCGCTCTGTTCGTTTATCCCAACATAGTGCTACTTTGTCTAATTGCTGATGGCGTGAGCTGAATTGTTCAAAATCAATAGCGTGCGCATCTTTGTAGAGTTCCCACAACTGCTGGTTGAGTGTTGGGTCAATCTCTGATGTGTTGATGATTTGGATACGCGTTGTCACGACCTATACCTAAAAATTAGCCACGCATACGATTGGTCTGCTGCGATATTTCAGAATGCATGTCGTGCGTTGAAGGTGTGGGCGGCATTGTATCGCAACTGGCGGTAGATCAATATCGTAATCATGCGGTAAGAGAAAATGGGTCGTAGTGCATATGCCGGATGAAATGGTGCGGGAATCTTGGCGGGTTCAGCGCTATTTGATTTCAAGTCGAGGTCGACGCGTGATGCCCAGTTCTTGATAAACGAGACGTAAATAACGCGCGCCTTCTGCAAAAGAGACATTGTGATGAGTATGGCGTGTCACATTAAGTGCGTTGAGGTTTATATATTTTTCGATCTGAATGCCGTGAGATTCCAAACAACGTTTGGCGCAACTCGTATCGCACCCCTCTATGACGTAAACAGGCCTATCAGTTTTTGCTTTATCGATAACTGATTCAATGCTCGCCCCTATACTTGAAAGGCTTAGCATTTCTACATAACCCAAATTATGTAAGGTAATGGCAATATCGTTGCTCACTTGCGCCAAATCCGATGGCCCGCTGCATGCGAACATAATCGGTAGTACGCCTCGTTTTTTAAAAGGAATAACTTTCGACATGGAGCTGACCGTCACTGAGTAGATGTGATCTGCCATTTTGACGGAACGGGTTATTTTTGAATTGATGTAGATCAGCCCGACGCAGTATCTGTCTGTCCTGTTTTGGGCAGTTTGTCGCAGAAATTATTGTTTTGAGCCAACTTGGTACCGAGCATAAAAAAAGCCCATCAAGATGATGGGCACTAAAAGCTAGATTTGAGAAGTGAAGTCACGAGTATGAACGATTCATCCTCGAGGGGGGAGTTGAGCGATTAGGCTTTAAACGTCGAAGCCTGACCACCCAAATTCAAGTCTTCGTAGGCAACCCAGCCTAACAAAGTAAAATAAAGTGCAAATGCTGTAGCGACTAACATGGTAAATCCCTCCTGTGCTGCTGTCGTTTCGTCTTGCTTGAGTGTAAATATAGGGGTTGGTGTGATATGTTTCAAATGGTAGAAAATCATCTTAACAGTGAATAAAATTCATATCATGGCGGTGTTGGTACGCTGTTTGACTTACCGATTCAGGTGAGCGTTTTTAGCCCCTCAAAACAAGACTTCCTTACGGTGTGATGTTTTAACTAAGAGCCGGTTTCAGTGTGTACTCAAAGGCAAGAGAGAGCTGATATAAAATAATGGGCAAAAAAAAGCCCGACGGGGAGTCGGGCAAATGAAGCTAGAAGTGATAAAACAAAGAGGAGATTGACTGACTCATTCTCACGGGGGTTTGCTTGGGCTTAAGCCTTGAGTGAAAACTCGCTTGAACCCATGCGTAAATCTTCCCAAGCGACTACCGCTAATAGAACTGCGTAAACGCTAAAGGTAATTAAGCTAAACATGATACTTACTCCGCCCTGAGGGCAAATGGTGTTGCTGTTCAATTGCTAGTAAAGATACGCTCCGGGGTGATATGTTTCAAATGGTAGAAAGTCATCTTAACAATGAAACAGATTCATACCATGACGTGGCTGGTTATTGTGACACGAGAATTTTCATAAATTGTCTCTACCCCCATTGCTTTAATCGGCTGTAGCGCTGCTTGGCGGCCGTGCGAGAGGGTTTTTACTGAGTTTTGATAGTCTTTTTGTGGCATCACTGTAAAATAATCATGACTTCAATTCATATATTAGATGCCAATGGATTTACGACAGTTAGCCCGTATAGATCTCAATTTATTGGTTGCACTCCAGGTTTTAATTGAAGAGTGTAATGTCTCCAAGGCAGCCGATAGGTTGTTTATCACTCAGTCCGCGATGAGTAAAACGCTCGGCCGCTTGCGTGACTTATTCGGTGATCCTCTGTTTACTCGCAGTAGTCATGGCATGGTGCCAACGCCTCGTGCAGCGGAGATACAAAACGAGCTGACCGCTATCTTGCAGAGTGTGCAGGGGTTGGTTGTCGAACAACAATTTGATCCTTGGACCTACAGCGGTGAGATCAAAGTCGCGATTCCGGAATACGTTGGTATGGTGGTGTTGCCAACGTTGATTGAAGAGCTGCAACACGAAGCGCCCAACATCAAAATTGTCTCGATCACTCGTATCGAGCATCAATTGGAGCGCCTGGCGGTTGGCGATTTAGACATCGCCATTCATGTAAAACATTCTCAGTATCCCTCCGATTTTACGCTTGATCCTATCGCAAGCCTGCCACCGGTATTGCTGGTGCGGCAGGCGCACCCATTGCGAGCAGCGAAAAAAGAAATTAGTCACTGGCAGGAGCTACTGGACATCGTGCAGCGCTATCCCCAGGTCGGCTTGTATGTCCCCGATCTTGATGAGTTAGAAATGGGACAGCTGGGGCGACCACAGCAAGCGCAAGTCGTGTTTGAAACGTCACACATGTTTTCTGCTATCGAAGTCGTTAGGCGAACTAATTGCGTTTTGTTTGGGCCGCCGTTTATCACTCGTCATCCGGCACTGGGTGTCGGTTTGGCAGCCATAAAGCTCCCAGTACAAGAAGAAAGTTATATCCATTATGTGATGGTGACTCATCGGCGTGTTGAGTCGTCTGCGCCTCACCAATATATCAGACAAAAAATACTGTCTATTGTGCGTCGGCTGGAGCAGCAGGAGCAAAGTGGAGACCCCTATAGCGATTATCGGACAGACCGCCAGATTGGATTCTATGGCAGAGGGCGGCGGAGAGATTCGAATACCGATTGATACACGGTGTAGGGAGAAGCGTTAACAGGGCAAGGCTATTTGAATACGTGCGCCACCATCGGGTGATGAGGCTATATCAAGGCTGCCGCCGTAGCTACTGATGATATCAACACAAACGGATAAGCCAATGCCTTGACCTGTAGTGGCAGTATCTGCTCGTGCTCCGCGTTGCAAAATTGCGTGCTGTTGTGTTTGAGATATTCCGTTACCGTTATCATCGATATACACGGTTAGCATGGATTGCTCTTGTTCTGCGTGGATTGATATTTTTGTGGCGCCATATTTAAATGCGTTCTCAAGCACATTCCCTAATACTTCAAATATATCTCGCTCGTCGCACTGCCAGCCCATTTCAGGTGTCAGTAACATTTCAATGTTGGCGTCTCTGTCTCGGTAAACCTTCTTTAATGAGTCGATAATACGAGCGGCGATGGGCGCTATAATCGTAGTTCGTTGTGAAAGTGACTGTTGAGCGCTCGTCGCGCGCTTGAGTTGATGACCGACAATTTGGTTCATTCTATCGAGTTGTTCGCGTAGCGTGTTCGTGGAGTCAGTCTGTAGCGCTTCGTTCTCATCGAGAATGGTATTTTGCATAACGGCGAGAGGAGTTTTCAAACTGTGGGCAAGGTCTGCGAGGGTGTTGCTGTAACGCTGACGCTGTTGTTGTTCGCTTTGTAACAGGTTATTGAGGTTTTCTGTTAACGGGCCAATTTCTCTTGGGTACTGCCCCTGTAGCTTTGATTTCTCGCCAGTCTTTATCGAATCTATATCACGCGTTATGGCACGTAGTGGGGCCATGCCAATGCGCAATATAATGAGCTGGGCGACTAGCAAACTGATCGTTAAAAATAACAGCCATTGCCAGAGTTGTTTTCGATAGCTTGAGAGTGCGGCGATGTATTCATTTTGTGAGTGGGCGACAATAAATCGTAAAGGTAATGTTGAGTCTTCCTGATCACCTATTTCCCATTCAATATCGCGCAAGGAAAAAAATAACGCTTCGTCTTGGACGATTTTCTCTGAAAAATACGAAAGGCCCGGTGTTATTTCAGTCTCAGAAAAGGTTGAGCTGTTGATTGTGCCGAGTAGGTTCGAGGAGGTAGATCGCCAAATTACTTGATTGTTTTGATCCAGGATGAATCCGTATAAGCCAGAGTTTTGTTGGCCAAAGCGTGGTTCGGTTAATTGATCTGGCATCCATAGGTTGCCTTCAATAATTTCAGCTGCGGCAAGTATTAGGTAAAAGTGGCTGGTAAGTCGCTCCTCTTCACTGGCGCGCTGACTTTTTTTAAACGCGCTCTCCAGTGCAAAACCCGCAATGCCCAACAGTACAGGTAGTAGCAGTAAAGACGTTAACAGGAGTCTGGCTCGTAGCGATAAGGTCATTGGTCGGCGGGTTGGGTGAGTGTAAATCGATAACCTTGGCCTCGCACCGTGGCGATAGGTTTTCGTATGCCGTTTGGATCGAGCTTTTTGCGCAATCTGCCTACAAATACTTCAATAACATTGCTATCTCGGTCGTAGTCTTGATCGTACAAGTGTTCGGTGAGCTCGCTTTTAGAGACTACTTTTCCCGCATTATGAATCAAATATTCTAGCGTGTTGTACTCATAGCTGGTGAGTTCAAGTGGGGTGTCGTTTACGCAGACCAGCTTGGCCGATGTATCTACACTAATATCGTCGAAACGAAATACTGGTGTGGCTTGTCCGGCTGAGCGGCGCAATAGCGCATTCAATCGAGCTTTCAATTCCTCTGGGTGAATCGGCTTGACGAGGTAATCATCTGCACCAGCTTCTAACCCTTCGACCTTGTCCTGCCAGGCATCGCGTGCGGTAAGTATTAAAATAGGGTAATTATAATTCTCGTTGCGTAGCTGTTTAATGAGGCTTACACCATCCAGTTTTGGTAAGCCGAGATCGATAATGGCTAAGTCGTACTCATATTCGCTGCCATAGTAGAGCCCTTCACTGCCATCACTGGCGGTATCTACGGTGTACTTTGCGTCGCGCAGCGTTTCAGCAAGTTGTTGCTGTAAGGTTGGTTCATCTTCAACGATTAAAATTCGCATACTGTTGTTCTTTAGAGCCGAAATGAATGTAAGCGTTTATCGCCCGTTTACGGTAACCGTTTTTACTCTTCCATCCTTGAGTAACAATTTTACCTTGTATTGAACTCCGCGATTAGTTTCAACTCTGCTGACTTTGACAACCTTGCCGCCATGGCGAGCCTGTGCGATTTTAGCAGCGTCCGCAGCGTTGGACGCAGCCTGACGTTTTGGTGTCAGAAAACCTGCCTTTTGGATCACGGTTTGTCGATTTTCGTAAGTAGTGATCACTGCGCTGGCCGGCACGCACAAACTCATTGTCGCGAGGGTGAACGCGAAAGCTAGGGCATATCGTTGAATGTGTGCGAAAGGTTTTGTTGCTAATCGTTGAGTCATATTCGGTGCCGGTTTAGTGCTAAGTCTTCGTTGGGAGCCGAGGTGCGGTACCTCGCTGTTTGGATAGCGTGGCTCATTTTGGATGTTAATGGCGTCATGTTTAAGTGTAGCCGGCTGTACATGTCTTGCGAAAGTACTCAGGGCACTTCCGTGTGCCTAGAGTATATCCATCATGTGGGGTATCGCTACAAAGGTTGTCTCAGTAGGTGCTGCTACGGTAATGCTTGCCGTGATAGTGCTTGGTTTTATGATGCTTCCCTTTGTGATGTTTACGGTTGGTCAGCTCGCAGTCTACTTCGATTCTTTTTCCAGGGTGATGCGAGGTGCGAGTGAAATAGCTATGCCCTCGGTATTTATAATGTACGTCGTACGCGATGATCTCTTTATGGCGGACTTCATGATATTGAGTTTCACAGCGTTGAATATCCTCAGTGATCGTGCCATGACGAGACTTGCGAGCAATGTCCTTTCCGATGGTCGCACCAATGACTGCGCCGGCAATAGTGCCGACACGCGTATGGTGGTCGTTGTGACCCACATCTCGGCCGATATGGTTGCCAATTGCGGCACCAATAACGCCTGCAACTAATGGCGCTGCATCACGAGAGTGTCGTGGTCGAGAGACGGTTTCTGTCCAACAGGTTTCTTTAGGGATTGTTTCAGTGACAAATTGGTACACTGGCTCCGCTGACACTACTCTCGCGTAACGGGGGTGGGGGTTATGCTCGTAATGGTGGCGGTGGTTGTGGTGTTCGTTGTGGTGCTTGTTTCCCGCGATGCTTGCTACACTCGTCGTGCTTAACGCGGTGACGAGTGCTGCGGATAACGCCAATCGTGTTGTAATACTAGTGCCTGTTTTCATAGTGATTCCCATTCTGCTAGTGTGGAAAATGTTGCCTTGTCGATATCTGTGTCTGACTATGGATACAGGTTACGGCGCGAACCCTGAATGAATCCTGAAGAATTAAACCGATAGAGAGTGTGTATGTGTCTAATCTTGATAACTCTAGTGGCGCAGCAGCGGATATCACGCTGCCATTATTTCCGCTTAAGGTGTTTTTGTTTCAGGGGATACCCTTAAAACTGCAGATCTTTGAGCGCCGCTATCTAGATATGGTTAGTCGCCAACTAAAAGCCAATGAGGGCTTTGGTATTGTGCCAATTGCCAAGGGGGAAGAGGTTGGGCGACCACCGGAGATCTATCCACTCGGCGTTGAAGTCATCGTGACGGACTGGGATCAGCGGCCCAATGGCTTGCTTCAGTTAGACGTAATGGGGCGGCGCCGTTTTGAGGTGCTGGATAGCGAGACTCAAGATGATGGACTGATGGTGGGGCGTATTGGCTATTTATCTCGCGATGAGCAAATTCCACTTGATGAAGAATATCAAGGTTTGGTGGATTTGGTTGAAACCTTAAAAGAGCACCCCCACAACGAAAGCCTCGGTTTGCCAGGGGTTGCCACAACGGCAGATTTGGCAAACCAGTTAGCCTATTTGCTGCCGTTATCGGAGGCTGAGAAGCGGCGTACGTTTTTATGCAACGACGTCGGCTTGAGGCTCGAATACTTGGCCGGGCTAGTCGCAGAGCTTTCCAAAAGTTAGCCGATATCTTGGTAATTTCGGGTAATTCTTGATAAGTGCGTGTGCGGGTCACGCGTTTTCTTGGTAAAGGCGATATAATGCCGGGCATTGAGTAGCACACTAGGTACTTTTTGTGTGTAACCCTGACCCTTTTGAATTGAAAGAAAAGAATATTTGCTAATGAGTGATACCAAGTCGTACATGCAGGCATTAGGTAAACAGGCGCGCGAAGCCGCTCGCCTTGTTGCTGCTGCTAGCACTGGCCAAAAAAATCTTGCGTTAACTGCCGCGGCAGACGCGTTGGAAAAATCTCGCGCGGATATTTTGAGCGCGAACCAAAAAGATATGGCGGCCGGTAAAGATAAAGGTCTCGATGCGGCCATGCTTGACCGCCTCGAGTTAACGCCAGCGCGAATCGATGGCATGATCGCAGGCTTGCAGCAGGTGGCTGGTCTGAATGATCCCTGTGGTGAAGTGACAGGTCTAACCTACCGCCCGAGTGGTATCCAAGTAGGTAAGATGCGCGTGCCACTTGGCGTTATTGGTATCATTTATGAGTCTCGCCCTAATGTCACTATCGATGCCGCCTCGTTATGTTTGAAATCCGGCAATGCCACGATTTTGCGTGGCGGCAGCGAAGCACTTCATTCGAACCAGGCCATTGCGGAGTGTATTGCTGAGGGCTTGAGGGTCGCGGGTTTACCAGAAAGCGTGGTGCAAGTGGTCAATACGACTGATCGCGAAGCAGTGGGTGAGCTGATTACGATGCAAGATTATGTCGATGTCATCGTACCCCGTGGTGGTAAAGGCTTGATCGAGCGAATTGCCAATAATGCGACAGTGCCTGTGATCAAGCATTTGGATGGTATCTGTCATGTTTATATCGATGACGATGCCGACATGGATAAAGCCTTTAATGTCGCGCTTAATGCAAAAACTCGCCGTTACGGCATTTGTGGTGCCATGGAAACCTTGCTTGTTTCAGCCAAGGCAGCACCCCATGTTTTGCCCCGTTTGGCGGAAGCTTATGCCGAAAAAGGTGTTGAGTTGCGTGGCTGCGAGAAAACGCTGAGCCTGATTTCTGGAGCGGCCGCCGCGACTGAAGAGGACTGGGCTACCGAATACCTGGCACCGATCTTATCAATCCGTATCGTTGACGATGTCGACCAGGCTATGGAGCATATTGCTACTTATGGTTCTGGCCATACTGATTCCATCATTACTGAAAACTTAACGACCTCTCGACGTTTTGTCGCGCAGGTGGATTCCAGCTCTGTAATGGTCAACGCGTCTACCCAATTCGCCGATGGCTTTGAGTATGGCCTTGGTGCCGAGATTGGAATCTCTACGAACAAGCTCCACGCTCGCGGCCCTGTCGGTCTGGAAGGGCTAACAACACAAAAATGGGTCGTCTATGGTGATGGGCATATTCGCCCTTAAGATGGTCAAACGTGTTTTCGCTGTGCGGCACCTCACTACGGTGCCGTGCGGATTTGTCTCCTCTAGGTTAACTACCGTGTTTACGTTCTTCCGCTTTTCATGTGCGCAGATGCTCTCTTACTGTCAGGTGGTGTCCGAGTGAAGCGCGTCGCAATGTTTGGTGGCACATTCGATCCTGTGCATCGTGGACATATTCAAATGGCCACTGAGTTAAAGGCGTATTTTCGGCTTGATGAAATGCGCTTAGTGCCCTGCCACATCCCTCCGCATCGGCCGCAGCCAATCGCGAACGTCAATCAGCGCTTAGAGATGCTGCGTCTGGCCGTCGAGGATCATCCGGACCTCACGATAGATACCGTGGAGCTGGATAGCCCGGACACCTCGTATTCTCTCAACACATTGAAGGTGTTGCGCGAGGAGTTAGGCAATGATGTATCGTTAAGCATCGGTATGGGGATGGACTCCTTAGCGAGTTTGGCCTCATGGCATCGCTGGCGAGAGCTGCTCAACTTTGGTCACATCGTTGTTGCCGCGCGCCCTGGTTATCAGCTGCCTGAATCCGGCGAGCTTATTGATTTTATAGAGGCACACCGCGGAGAGGCTATCGATGTGCAACAGCAGGCAAAAGGGAAGGTCGTCTTGGCTGAGCTGAGTCTAGTCAATATCTCCTCCACCGTGGTGCGTGAAGCCCTACTGCAAAATGAAAATGTCTCTAGTTTACTGCCTCAAAAGGTAAGTGAATATTTACACACTAATGCGATATACACCCCCAACTCACTCCAGAAAACACAAAAGGTAAGCTTTAATGGCTGAGCAGTTTAACGAAGTAATCATCCAGGCTCTTGAAGACCTCAAAGGCAAAGACATTGTCTCAATTGATGTCAGTGAACTCAGCGATGTCATGGACACGTTGATTATTGTCAGTGGTACATCTAGCCGTCATGTAAAGTCATTGGTCGACAACGTAATAGATGAGATGAAGCAGATTGGTGAGAGGCCTCTGGGCATGGAAGGTAAAGAAGGCGGTGAGTGGGTGCTCGTTGATTATGGGGTGACGGTGGTTCATGCAATGTTGCCGCAAACGCGTGAATTTTATGAGTTGGAAAAACTCTGGTCACTCGAGCCAGAAAATCGCACGCAACAAACTGATACTGAATAACCTAGCGTCTCGCATAAAAAATCATGAAGATTACGGTGTTGGCCATCGGCACAAAAATGCCGGGTTGGGTGCAAGAGGGTAGTGGTGAATATCTCAAGCGTCTGCCACGAGATTGCATGCTTGAGTTTCGTGAATTGCCGCTAACTAATCGCGGTAAAAATACTAATACGGCTCAAGCTATCGAAAAAGAATCGCAGCAGTTACTCGATGCGATCGATGATAGAGCGTGGGTTATCGCGTTAGATTCTCGTGGCAAGCAGTGGAGTACTGAGCAGCTTTCCGGTCAAATGGAAAACTGGCGAATGGACGGCAAATCAGTTGTGTTATTGATTGGTGGGCCAGACGGTTTGTCTCAAGCCTGCTTAACGCGCGCAAATCAGGTGTGGTCGCTGTCTGCGTTAACCTTGCCTCATCCTCTCGTGAGAGTGTTATTGGCGGAACAAATTTATCGAGCGTGGACGATTTTAAATAATCACCCGTACCACAAATAAATAAACATCGGGTGTTTTGCGAAAAGTATCCAAAAAAAACATAATTTGCCAGCTAAATGCCTGAATTTATGGGTGTTTTTGCTGTCCTATCTGTTCTAGACTAGATTGATAATTAAACAGCTACCGATTACGACAGTATGTCCGATCATCTCCATCTAAAAGATCACAGTCGCGAAGCGCGGATATTTTTCCATCGTGCTGTGGTGATGGGGTTGTTGGTGGTTTCACTTGCGGGTGTCTTGATCTATCGGTACTACAACTTGCAGGTTGTCCAGCATGAGGATTATGTTACCGAATCCGACCGCAACCGCATTCACGTTAAGCCTATCCCTCCTACTCGAGGTCTCATTTTTGATCGCAACGGTGTCTTGCTGGCCGACAACCGTCCCAGCTTCACGTTGTCATTAATCAAAGAGCGAATAAAAGATTTGCCTGAAACCTTGGCAATTATTAGTGACTTGATTGATGTTTCCGAGAGTGATTTAGAAAAATTTGAGAAGAATCTTTCCCAGTACCGACGACCATTTGAGGCCGTACCACTGCGTTACCAGCTCACCGAAATTGAAATGGCTAAATTGGCTGCCAATGAATATCGCTTAGAGGGTGTTGAAGTGGAGGCCCAGTTGGTACGTTATTATCCTTTGGGTGAACTGTTTGCTCATTCGGTTGGGTATGTTGGTCGTATCAATGATCGTGAAGTAGCAAGTTTTGATGAAGAACAAAAGCAGCGTTACAGCGGCACTTACTCAATTGGCAAAATTGGTTTAGAGAAGCAATATGAGTCACGATTGCTGGGTGAGGTGGGGTACCAGCATGTCGAGACCAATGCGCGGGGGCGTGTTCTAAAAGAATTGGAGCGTGAAGATCCACAGCCCGGCGAAGATTTGCATTTATTTATTGATGCAGACGTGCAAAAAGCGGCAGTCGATGCGCTGGCAGGTTATCGGGGAGCAGTGGTCGCAGTCGATGTTCGAAATGGTGGCGTTATCGCTATGGCATCGACGCCGAGTTTTGATCCCAATCTATTTGTGACGGGCATTAGCTTCAAAGATTATGCGGCGCTGCGAGAATCTAAAGACATTCCATTGTTCGATCGAACTATTCAAGGTCAGTATCCGCCAGGCTCTACCCTAAAACCGATGATAGGCCTAGGTGGCTTGCACACCGGGATTATCTCTTCGAAATATACCATCAATGATATTGGCTATTTTCAGCTGCCCGGAGAAGAACGACGCTACCGCGACCACATCAGCTGGGGGCACGGTAAAAATGTTGATTTAGAAACAGCGATAATAGAGTCGTGCAACACTTATTACTACGATCTTGCAAATCGCATGACCATTGATCGTATTCACGAGTTCGGGAGTCACTTCGGATTGGGGTATCGAACCGGTATTGATATTCCTAACGAAAAAACCGGAGCATGGCCGTCACGGCAGTGGAAGCGTGAGCGAATAGGTGTCAGTTGGTATCCGGGCGACAGTTTAAATGTTGGAGTGGGGCAGGGTTATGTGTTGGCAACGCCACTGCAGTTGTCGGTGATGGTCGCGACCATGGCATCGCGCGGAACCCGCTTTACGCCTCAGCTGGTGGACGAACAATGGGACCCGTTGAACGAAGGCGACTCACTGGCTCAAACCGACCCGGTGAGTCAACTCAATGTCAGCGACACGCACTGGGATTATGTGCAACTTGCTATGGAAAAAGTGATACACAGCCCTAAGGGAACGGCGCGGCGCATTAGTAAAGACATCGGGTACCGTATGGCTGGCAAAACAGGTACCGCACAAGTTATTAGTATTGCCCAAGATGAAAAGTACGATGAAGAAAATGTGGCCGAACGTCAGCGTGATCAGGCATTGTTTGTAGGCTATGCGCCAGCGGACGAGCCGCAAATTGCCATTGCGGTTGTGCTGGAAAACAGTGGCCACGGCGGCGAAAAATCTGCACCAATTGCACGTATCGTGCTCGATGAATATTTCGCGAGTGAAGCGCGGCGAAACGTCAAACATATCTCGGGGACGCCATAGTGGCCACGCAAGATTTTATTCGTCGTATGCCGGAAGCGAGTTACCACTTGCGACGCAGGAGCAGTTTGTCTCAGCGTTTGGGTATTGATGTTCCTTTACTGCTTCTGTTGTTAACACTCACCGCCTATGGGCTAACGGTGCTAATCAGCGCTAGCGATGACTCGCCAAGTTACATCAAGCGTCAGGTTACTTTTTTTGTTCTCGCATACGGCGTCATGTTTGCCATCGCTCAAGTTAAGTTGCACAGCTTGATGCGTTGGGCTCCTGTAATGTGGGGGCTTGGCGTGGCATTGTTGGTGGCTGTGATCTTTTTTGGGGTGGGTGCGAAAGGTGCGCAACGGTGGTTAAGCGTAGGAGGCTTTCGATTTCAGCCTTCAGAAATTATGAAAGTGATTTTGCCAATCACTATTGCTGCCTATTTCGCTCAGCGCTCACTGCCGCCAGGGATTAAGCATATATTTTGGAGTTTGGTATTGGTATTGGTGCCGACATTACTCATTTTGAAACAGCCAGATCTTGGAACCTCGCTGCTAATTGCCTCTTCAGGGTTGGTTGTTTTGTTTTTTGCGGGTATTCGCTGGAGGCTAATCTTTGGTGCTCTGGCTTTGTTGCTCGCTAGTATTTGGCCAATGTGGCACTTCGTTTTATTGGATTATCAAAAGCAACGGGTCCTCACATTATTCAGCCCGGAAAGTGATAAACTTGGCGCCGGCTGGAATATCATTCAATCTAAAACGGCCATTGGTTCTGGTGGGGTTCACGGGAAAGGGTGGCTGCAAGGCACACAATCGCATTTAGATTTTCTGCCGGAAAGTCATACCGATTTTATCATTGCGGTTCTTGCAGAAGAGTTTGGTTTAATGGGCGTGTTGCTGTTGATGGCCATTTACCTGTTAATTTTCTTGCGGGGAATGTATATCGCCATGAGCGCGCAAGATACGTTTAGTCGATTGTTGGCGGGTAGTATTACAGTGACATTTTTTGTCTATGTCTTTGTCAATATGGGAATGGTTGCAGGTTTACTGCCCGTTGTGGGGGTGCCTTTACCGCTCGTTAGCCACGGTGGTACTTCTTTGTTAACACTCATGATGGGGTTTGGTCTACTGATGGCTGTGAGTACTGAGCCGAAACGCGTCACGATGTAAGAAATTTAAGGGAATGTAGTATGGGGATCTTCAACAAAAAAATCGTTGCAAACGCTATGGCGCTGGCTAGTGTGTCACTGAGCGCGTTGGTTGCGGCTGATTATTCTCAGCATAATGAAATTAACAGCTTTATCGCAGAGATGACATCAGAGCATCAATTTGTTGAAGAGGATTTGCGCCAACTGTTTACGCAGGTTGAGAAAAAACAGTCTATTTTAGATGCTATTGCGCGTCCGGCAGAAAAAACACTGACCTGGGGAGAGTATCGAGACATATTCATTGAAGAACGGCGCATAAATAATGGTGTGAAGTTTTGGCAAAAACATGCGGGTACGTTAGCGCGTGCCGAACAAGAGCTGGGTGTGGCACCTCAAGTCGTCGTGGCGATACTGGGCGTGGAGACTCGTTATGGCACATATACCGGGAACTACCGTGTAATCGATGCGTTATCGACGCTGGGCTTTGATTACCCCCCGCGGTCTAAGTTCTTCCGTAAAGAGTTGGTAAACTTTATGTTGTTGAGCCGCGAGCAACAGCAAAGTCCATTAGAGCTGACGGGCTCCTATGCAGGTGCTATGGGCTATGGGCAATTCATGCCGTCGAGTTATCGCGCCTACGCCGTCGATTTTGATGCTGATGGCTTCACCGACATTTGGAACAATCCCGTTGATGCTATTGGTAGCGTTGCCAATTATTTTAAACGTCATGGCTGGCGAGCAGGTCAGCCCGTTGCGTCACGCGTGAAAGTGTCAGCGGCTTTCGATCAAAGTGCACTCACAAAGAAACTATCACTAACCCATAGCGTTACAGAGCTAGAGTCTCTTGGTTATACCGCTGTAAACCAAGTTGACGGAGAACTCGACGCGTTGGTTATGAAGCATCAGGGCGAGGCGGGGACCGAGTTTTGGATGGGGTTTAAGAATTTTGAAGTGATTACACGTTACAATCGTAGTCAATTGTATGCACTAGCGGTTTATCAATTGAGTGAAGAATTGCGTAAGCGATATGACAGTGCGAGTTCGTCTGCCTTAACACTTGACCTCACCGCGACCCAGGAGATGACGAAGTAATAATGAAAAATCATTTGCCCTTTCGATTTCTTCAAGCATCGCCGTTGCCGTTAATACGGCTAATCCTCGTCGCTGGTTTTTCTCTATTCGCCTTGACGGGTTGTATTAGTCTTGGCAAACAAGACATAAAAGATTCCGGTCCTCCCAAGCCTGTTGATGTGGCGCATGTTCCTGATGCTGTACCCAGAGTAGAGCCGCGTACCAGCGCAGGGAATAAAAGCCCGTACACAGTACTTGGGAAAACTTATAGCGTATTACCGGAGTCTCATGGCTTTACGCAGCGAGGCTATGCCTCCTGGTATGGGCGTAAGTTTCATGGCCGACGCACCTCCAATGGCGAGGTATATAACATGTACGGTATGACCGCAGCGCACAAAAATTTACCGATTCCAACATTTGTCACTGTGCGTAACATTGAAAACGGTAAGGAAGTGATTGTGCGAGTTAATGATCGAGGGCCTTTTCATGGTGATCGCATCATTGACTTAACTTATGCCGCGGCGAAGAAGTTGGGGTTTGTCGATAAAGGTACAGCAATGGTGGAAATTGCTGCGATCGATCCGGTAGCGTTTCATGCTGAGCGCAATGCCAGAGAAACCCAAAGCCAACAGGCTTCGCAAAGCTCTGCCCCCGTAGTCGGCACATTCGAACGTCGCAAAGTAACTAGTGAGTCAACGTTTGAAAATGCTGAGGGCGATTTGGTAGCGAATGCACCGGATAATTCGGCGGGTTATTCGCTAGCTGAGCCAACCTATTTACAGGCCGGTGCGTTTAGTGACCCCAGTGCGGCGAATAACCTACAGCAAAAAATTAGGGCGCTCACCCAGTACCCAGTTTTTGTTGAAGAGACTATCAGCGCCGCAAAACGCTTGTTTAGGGTAAGAATCGGCCCAATAGCCGATAACTTCGAGTTGGTTAGTTTGCAGTCTTTAATAGAACAGCAAAGGCTAGGTAAGCCTCATGTTGTTCGATAAATAGTAATAAACATTTTGATATTTATTAGGCTAAGGGAGTCAGTTTTGTTGGTAAAACGTTTGAGTGCAGTTTTGGGGTTTGTGGGCATTTGTTTGTTGTCGAGTATTGCGAGTGCCAAGCCTGTTATTATTCCATCGCCTCCGCAATTAGCGTCAACGGGATACATATTGCTGGATGCCAATACGGGTAAAGTATTGGTTGAGCACAATGCAGATGAACAATTGCCACCTGCAAGCCTGACAAAAATGATGACCAGCTACATTGTGTCGGGTGAGATTGCTAGCGGTAATCTTGCGCTAGATGACATGGTCAATATCAGTGTTAAAGCGTGGCAAATGGGTGGCTCAAAAATGTTCATCCGCGAAGGTACTCAGGTGCCGGTTGAAGATTTGTTGCGTGGGGTGATTATTCAATCCGGTAACGACGCTAGCGTTGCATTGGCTGAGCATGTGGCAGGTAGTGAAGATGCCTTTGCTGATATCATGAATCAGCAAGCCACACTGTTAGGAATGAATAGTACGCATTACAAGAATGCGACGGGCTGGCCCGCTGAAGGTCACGTCACTACTGCAAGAGATCTATCCTTGTTGGCCCGCGCACTCATTAACGACTACCCATCTCATTATGAAATGTATTCGGAAAAATACTTCAAATACAATGGTATTAATCAGCCAAACCGTAACAAGTTATTGTTTCGAGACCCTAGTGTAGATGGTTTGAAAACAGGACATACCGAAGCCGCTGGTTACTGTTTAGTAAGTTCAGCACTGAAAGATAATATGCGCTTGATTGCGGTAGTGATGGGCACCAAATCTGAAGAAGCGCGCGCTTCAGAGTCGCAAAAGCTCTTGGCTTATGGCTTTCGCTATTTTCAAACGCACCAGCTATACGGCGTAGACAATGTATTGCACACGGTTGATGTGTGGAAAGGCAAGTCAGACTCTCTAGAGTTAGGTGTGGCGAAACCAATCGCTGTCACTATTCCGCGCGGCGCGGAAGATAGTTTAAGTGCTGAGATGCACCTCGATACAGTGATCGAAGCACCCATTAAGGCGGGTCAAGAAATTGGTTCGGTGACTGTAGCGCTTGAAGGCGAGCAAATTCTCGATTTACCCTTAGTGGCTAAACAAGCGATAGAGGAGGCGGGCTTCTTTGCGCGCTTGTGGGATAGCTTAAAGCTGTTCTTCATGGGCTTATTTGGTATGTTGTAAGTGACCCTCGGACCCGCAGAGCGGGTCCAATGATTGCCTGTCTTGAGATTGCTTAGCTCGCCCTCATTAATACGGCCATGCTGTTGAGACGTTGTCGAATCTTCGCGACGGGCTTAACATGTTATCAATCCGCTAACTCCGACCTAGTCCTGTATGACTCAAGAAGAACCACCAAAAATTGAATTTCCTTGCGCCGACTACCCGATAAAAATCATGGGGGAGGCGCATGATAGCCTCCACAGTGTTGTAACCACCCTTGTGGATACCCATGCCCCAGGCTTTGATCAAACCAAGATAACCGTGCGCGATAGTCGCAATGGCCGTTACCAATCCATTACCGTGTTTATTACGGCAACCGGTGAAGACCAGTTGAAAGCACTACACCGAGATTTGATGGCCAGTGACCTGATTAAGATGGTTCTCTAATGCCCCAGCCAGTTCTGGTGCGCTCTCTCGGTGTGCAAGACTATCAGCTCACGTGGGAGCAGATGCGCCGGTTTACAGACTCTCGCACGCCGGATACTCAAGATGAGCTTTGGTTGGTGCAGCATCCGCCGGTTTTTACCCTTGGGCAAGCGGGCCGCCAAGAGCACGTGTTGGCACCTGGCGACATTCCAGTTGTTCAGTGTGATCGCGGCGGGCAGGTGACCTATCACGGCCCGGGGCAATTGATTGCATACCCATTGTTGAACCTACCCCGATTGAAAGTCGGGGTCCGCGAGTTAGTGGAAAAGATCGAACAGGTGCTGATCAATACCGTAAAAGACTATGGTATTGAGGCAGAACGAATGGCTGGTGCGCCCGGTGTCTATGTAAAAGGTGCTAAAATTGCCGCCCTTGGTTTGAGAGTGCGCCGAGGATGCAGCTTCCATGGTTTGAGCCTCAATGTAGCGATGGATTTGGAGCCTTTTCAGCGCATTAATCCTTGTGGTTACGCGGGCATGGCGGTCACACAAATGTCTGACTTGAGCTCAGATGACGGCCTATCATTGGATGATGTTAGCCGGGCACTGGTTAGGCATTGCGCCGACATCTTAGACCTATCCCCGCGCTGGGCTGAAGCCCCTGATTGGATACAAACCGATAAAACTGGCTAAACAGCCGTTGACGATAAAGAGACATCATCGTGAGTGACACCCAAGACAATATCCCCGTCAAGCGAACCCGACGCCGAGTGCAAGGCGAAAAGCTGCGAGATGCTGATAAGGTCGAGCGAATTCCCGTTAAGGTCGTTGAAAGCGAGACCTATCTGCGCAAGCCAGACTGGATTCGCGTAAAAATGCCGGCTGACCCGCGTGTCGATCAAATAAAAAAGATCTTGCGTAAAAATGGTCTTGCGAGCGTTTGTGAAGAAGCAAGTTGTCCCAATCTTGGTGAATGCTTTGCTGGTGGCACAGCAACGTTTATGGTGATGGGCGAGATATGCACTCGACGCTGCCCGTTTTGCGATGTGGGTCATGGTAAGCCTAATCCACTGGATGCCCACGAACCTTTGCACCTGGCACAGGCGATTGCTGAAATGCGTTTGTCCTATGTGGTCATCACGTCGGTAGATCGTGATGATCTGCGTGACGGTGGCGCTGCGCACTTCGCTGAATGTATCCGCGAGTCGCGACGTCTCTCTCCAGACCTGACGGTAGAGGTGTTGACGCCTGACTTCCGTGGTCGTATGGACGAGGCGCTAGATGTGTTTGAGCGAGAAGCCCCGGATGTTTTCAACCACAATTTGGAAACGGTGCCACGCTTGTACCGTCAAGCGCGCCCCGGTGCCAATTACAAGTGGTCACTCAAGCTGCTCAAAGAATACAAATCTCGTCGTCCTGATGTACTCACCAAATCGGGCTTAATGGTTGGGCTGGGAGAAACCAAAGACGAGATTTTTGATGTTATGAAGGATATGCGTGAGCATGATATCGACATGCTCACGATAGGCCAGTACCTTCAGCCATCTAAGCATCACCTTCCAGTTGATCGTTACGTTCACCCCGACGAGTTCTCTGAATACGAAGCGCTCGCTAAAGAACTCGGCTTCAAGCACGCGGCTTGCGGGCCGTTGGTACGTTCGTCCTATCATGCTGATAAACAAGCATCAGGCGAGAAAATCGTCTGATCGCGATTCAATTACCCCCTTTCCGCCAATATGCCATCTGTTTGTCGGATAAGGTGGCGTTCTATGCCTATGCTGCCGTTTTCCGGTCGTCAACTGCTACACTCAAAGAACCGAGAAGTAACAGTGATAGACACAATTGATGTATACCCCCGTAGAAATTGTTGACCTTCGAACCCGTCCTGACTATCTGCCGTCGTTGGCTGACTGTCATCAGCAAGAGTGGGAATTAGATGGCACTGTGACAACCTCGGAAGAGCGAGCGCAGCGCTTGCAAGAGCACTTGTCTGATGAAGAATACCCGGTGACCTGGGTGGCGCTGGATGGCAAGCAATTAGTAGGGTCGGTCAGCCTCATACACTATGGCAACCGGGTCTCGACCAAGAGTGTTTGGCTGGCGAACCTCTTTGTGATTGAAGGTCATCGAGAGCAAGGTATTGGCAAGCAGTTAGTTGATCATGCGTGTGCTTACGCATTTCAGCACGGTCAGCATCGTCTACGATTGTTTACGCCAAAGCACAAGGCTTTTTACGCTGCTTTGGGGTGGGAGTGGTGTCACTCTGCGCGTGTGCAGCGCCAGTGGGTTGATATCATGCTAATCAACTTGCACACATGGCAGGCGCAGCGGATGTTATCGGCAGACACATCGGGTAGTCAAACAAACGGTGTGCGACCCTAACGCTTATCGGGAAAATATTTTAGCTAATCGAGACAGGCTAGAGGGACCAATGAGATTGGTATAACGTGTTGCGTTTTGGCAAATGACTTGCCTTCGCGATGTATCTTTGAGATGTCAATGACTCGACTCACCAACCAACTGCAGCACGCCACCAGCACTTATTTGTTGCAGCATCAATTCAGCCCTGTGGCATGGCAACCGTGGAGCGAAGAAACCTTAGCCCTTGCTCAAAGCCTGGATAAACCGATATTGTTATCGATAGGATATTCGGCATCGCACTGGTGTCACCTCATGTTGAGAGAGAGTTTTAGCGACCCCGAGATCGCCTCACTCATGAACACCATGTTCATCAATATTAAAGTAGACCGAGAAGAGCGTCCCGATATTGATGAAATCTACCAAGCAGCTCATCAGTTTTTCACTAATAAACCTGGCGGTTGGCCGCTAACTGTTTTTTTATGTCCTCGCACTCGACTTCCCTTTTTGGTGGGCACCTACTTTAATGTTGAAGCCAATAACGGCCAGCTGGGTTTTAAAGACCTGCTAATCAAAGTGGATGACTATTATCGTTCTCGTGGCAAAGATTTTGCCGATACACTAAAAGATGTGCGCGCGCATTTTAAACAGTTGTATAGCAGCGAAACCACTCAAGATGTTGAAGTCAACATGAGCGGGATTCCTGTACTTAAGGCGGCCGGGGATTTACTAAAGGATGCGGATCTCATGCAGGGTGGTTTTGGTGGTGCGCCCAAATTTGCCATGCCTGCGAATCTAGAACGATTGTTCGTTACGCTTTTTACCAAAAGTCCTATGCGCGACGCTTGCGCAGTACACTTACACAATACTTTGCTGATTATGGCGAGGTCGGGTATCAACGATCAGGTCGGTGGAGGCTTTTTTCGCTATGCGCGCGATGCTCAATGGATGATCCCGCACTACGAAAAAATGCTATACGACAACGGATTGTTATTGGCTATTTATTCGCAAGCGTTTACGGTATTTCATGAAGCGAATTTAGAGATCGCGGCGAATAGTATCGCGCAGTGGGCCTTGACGGAAATGCGTGATGAGCATGGCGCGTTTTACGGCTCGCTTGATGCCGATAGTGATGATACAGAAGGTGCATATTATCTTTGGTCGACGGATGAATTATCCGATTTGCTCGATGCGACACAACGTGGTGTCTTGTACTCCGCGTTTGAGCTGGATAAATACGCAAATTTTGGTAGCCACTGGCATTTGCATCGTGAGAGAGATTGGGTGTCGATAGCGGAAGAATTAGAGTTAGAAGAGGATGCCGTTAAATCACAATTCTATTCTGCGTTAGAAAAATTACGCCAAGCGCGTTTAAAACGCAATAAGCCTGCTCATGATAATAAAATATTAACCGGCTGGAACGGCCTAATGATTCGAGGTTTAGCCATGGCTGGCCGAACGTTTAGGTCGCCCGAATATATTCAGGCAGCACAAAAAGCTGTCGATTTTATTCGTGAAAATTTATGGGTTAATAATCGCTTGTTCGCTACCTGGCAAGATGGCAAGCCAAAACACTATGGGTATTTATCTGATCACGTCTACTTGTTAGATGGGTTGTTGGAGTTGTTAAGAAGTCATTGGCGGGATGAAGACTACCAGCTTGCTGTGTCGCTGGCTGAAGCATTGATTGATGATTTTTCAGATGACGAGGGCGGTGGGTTTTATTTTTCGAGTCATGATGGTGAGCCATTGATCGCCCGGCCAAAAACCTATGCCGATAATGTCTTCCCCTCCGGGAATGGTGTTGCGGCAAAAGTACTGTTACGTCTCGGATATTTGTCAGCTGAGCCGCATTATATTGAAGCAGCGCGCCGCACATTGTTAAGTGGCTGGGGAGCTATGTTAAAAACGCCGAAAGCTCATCACACTATTTTGTTGGCATTGTCTGAATACTTGCATCCCACACCGCAAATATTGTTAAAGGGAGGTGAAGATCTACGCCGCTGGCAGCAGTCAATCTACCAAGTATATGGAGAGCAAGTCAGTTGTTTTTATATACCCGATAGCTCAGATGTTCACCCGCCAGAACTGTTAATGTTAGACGACAATCAAGGGTTAATCTGTTTGGGAGATCATTGTTTCGAGACGCATAATTCGTTAGATGCATTACTTGAACAATTGCGTGATGTTATCACCGGTAAAGTCGTTGCCGACATGGGAGGTTGAAGGTGCCGGTTGTTTGTGTGGCGTCACAGCTGTTTATTAAATTCTAACAGTCGCTCCGGAAAATCAGTAAACACGCCATCCACCCCGCGATTCATTAGATCTTCGAAGTCATCCACCTCATTCACAGTATAAACATAAACCTTGAGCCCACGATTTTTCGCATCGTCAATTAATTCGTCACTCAAAAAATCAATAGCGGCATGGAGTGAGATCGCTCCTAACGATTCTGCGCAGGCGGCTAGATCCAAAAGAATGCCGTCCACTAAAGCGCCGATAGGGACATCCGGTAAACGCTGTTTTACTTGCTGTAATTGGCGGTGGTCGAAACTGGAGATAATGTAATTATCGAGTGGCGTATTGCTTTGCTGGCAATAGTTTGTGAGTAGCTCAACTATGGGTGATGCACATCCTGGGCCTTTAATTTCAATATTCAATCTTGCACGTTGGCCAATCAACTCTAAAACCTCTTTGAGGGTCGCGACCGGGCTGTCATCGTAGTGCCTAAGTGATGCGACCTCGTCGGTAGATAACTTCAGCAGGGACCCCTCGCCTTTTACTGTTCTGCCTAATCGACGATCGTGGGTCACGATCAGTTGACCACCCGCCAGCCAAATATCAATTTCAACCCCATCCACACCCAAGGCAAGTGCTTTTTCAATGGTCTCCAGCGCATTCTCGACACCAATAGAACGGCCTCCTCTGTGTGCGAAACAGGTAAGTCTGTGCGGTTTGTGCATGATGCGATCTCTCAAGAAATAGCAGCGCCTCCATGGGCCTGTGCTAATGTTAAAAGGAGTGTTTTCAAAATGGCTATAAGGTCGGCGGCCTTTGGGTGTCGGCTTAGATCATAGCATTGTGACCGACTGAGTAGGTACTTTACAAAAAATAGGGAACGGTAGCGTGGCATTTTCATTTGTTAGACAGTTTCTTCAGCGTGGAAACACCGAGGGTGAGAGCTTTCCTACTTACGCGGCAGCGCAGCGACATACTATTGAAGGCATATCAACCTGGCCAGCGTCTTTGTCTGAGCAACGGTTTTATGAAACCTTGTTTGGCGTTGCTCTACCACTTGACGCGCAGCATGCGACGCAAACCCTAAGCGTTCCGCAGCGTTTGGTCATTGACGTTGCGCGTAACTCGCTAGATGAAAAATCCGCACGTACTAAAGCGGTGCCCAGGCTGCCCAGCGTGATTCCCCGATTGTTGAGAAGTTTGAGAGACCCTGAGGCGTCGGCAAAAGATTACGTTTCCATCATTAACAAGGACCCAGCAATGAGTGCTGCGGTACTGAAACTGGCTAACAGTGTTTACTTTAACCCAACGACAAATCGCATCCAAAATATCGACACGGCTGTCGTAAAGCTCGGTATAGAAGGATTGAGGGCGGTGCTTTCGGCAGCAGTTATGCAGCCAGTTGTGCAGCGTCAGTCGGACTACTACAGTGGCTTTGGTCAAAAGTTGTGGGAGCATACTTTATGCTGCGCCGTGACTTGTGAAGTACTGGGTCAACTACGAGGTTTGGAGCCGTACAAGGGTTATCTACTGGGGCTTACACATGACATTGGTAAGATCACAATATTCAGTGAATTATGTCGTCAATTCAAACTGAATAGTACACCTAGTACACCACCTGCAAGTGCGTTTATTCCCGTGATGCAAGATAAAGCCGCATCACTCAGCGCAACGATTGCGATGGATTGGGATTTGCCCAAAGAAATTTGTACGGCATTGCAGCAGCAAGTCGACTTAGATGTGGGCACTCAAGTCGATCAGTACGGGAAATTATTATTTGATGCGAACCTGTATTGTGAGGCATATGCGGTAGATAAAATAGCGTCAGACGATGTACCCTTGGCGGCAATTGCCCGTACGGTAAAAGCGCCAGATCATCTGCTTCAGGATTTGGGCCATCTAAGCCTGCAGGTATAAGCGGGTAAAAAGTGCGTGACACCTGTTGTCTGCTAGTTACAATTGAAACACTTTCAAAGCGTTAAACAACTACCAGTACACAACGGAGCAGCGTTTATGCACATTCCTTTTTACACGGCAGATGTTTTTACCAATGCAACCTTTGGCGGAGCACAAGTTGCTGTCGTCACTGAATCAGATCAACTTTCTGATCAACAAATGCAGCAAATCGCACAAGAGTTAAATCTCTGGTCTACTGTGTTTTTGAATCACGAAGACTCACAAAACACCTATTCACTTCGGATGTTCACCCCAGAAAAAGAAATTGACTTCGGTAGTCACGCGACGTTAGCGGCGGCACAGGTGCTGGCGTCAACGGGTAAAGCCAAGGTGAGTGATGCAAGCTCCCCGATTATTTTTCGTCATAAAACAGGGGATATCGATGTTCATGTCACGCGTCAGCAAGATGATTACCTCGCGACATTTTCTTTGACCACGCAACCTGTTGTCGACAACTATGTGCCCAGTAATGAAGAGTTGGCGTCGCTACTTTCCATTGATAGTAAAATGATCGGTATCAAAGACTTTAAGCCGTTGCTCGTTGCCAATAAAGGCGTTTACATCGTTGTGCCTATATATTACCGGGAACAGCTAGAAGCAGCCGTTTTTGATCGCGCCGCGTGGAATCATTCGTTAGCACCCAATACGCTGGCGCAACAGATCATATTATTCTCCCCTCAGACCGAGCAACCTGGTGCAGATTTTCACCTTCGCTTACTGAGCCCTACTGGCTATAGTGCAACACCGCCGCCAATAGGATCGGCAATACCCGCGTTTTCGGCCTACCTTTGTGCCCATGATCATATTCAAAAAGGCACTTACAGTTTTATTGCTGAACGCGGTTCATCAAATACCCGGCGGAGCCTACTGCATGTTGAGGTGGATAATAAGGGAAGCGATCAACTGACCATCCGTATTGGCGGTACGGGGGTGGTGGTATGTGAAGGTAATATGCGTTTATCATAAACCAGGCAGTAGGGTGTGGCGCTGCATGGCTGCATACCGCGCTAGCGCTGCCAAAACTTCTGCATTTCAATAAACATAAACGAGGCACTCCAGGTAATGAGCACTAGCCCAGTGAGAGCCTCTAATCCAACTAGCATGCGGATGTAGCCGTCTGGTTCAATGTCGCCAAAACCCAGTGTAGTGAAGGTAGTAAAGGAGAAATATACGCAGTCAAAAACAGTCCCATCTAAATTTCCTGCCAGTGTGCCCACATCCCACCAACGAATTAACACGTAGTACGTTAAGCCAAATAGAATGACCTCCAATACATGCGCAATCAGCGCACCGATAACGCCAATTAAAACGAGAATGCGGCGTTGGCAGTTAAAGCGCGGTAGTGCTCGAGATAACAAGCTAAGCACCTCATAGTGGATGAGGACGGCAATCATTATGATCGCGAGCGAAAAAATGAAAATAATGGTCATATTTGTTATCAAGCAGAATATCAATAGAGAGATTATCTATTAGTGTAGAGGCTTTATGACACAAGTGAAATGGCAGCGCCGATATAAGCAGCAGGCCGATCAGCCGCCCACTTGTCCCCAGCATGTACTCAAACTGCTTCAGACGCGGGCTCCCGGACGGTTGTTGGACCTAGCATGCGGTGATGGAGCTGTAGCATTGATGGCGGCGCGGATGGGGTGGGAAGTGCGAGGTGTTGATTTCTCGGAAGAAGCATTGGTCCGGCTCAATAGGTTTGCTCAAGCGGAAGGCTTGATGGTGGATACAGAAGTGATGGATCTAGAACGTGATTTGAATCGCCCTGCGCCTGATGCAAGCAAAACTCAATACGACTTGATTTGTTTATGCCGCTATAAAGCGGTACATACGCTCTATGGGTGGTGTGCAGATCAATTGGCACTGAATGGCGAGCTGGTGGTGACAACATTTAATCTTAATCACCACCTTCAGACTGGCTTCAATCGACGGTTCATCCTAGAGCCTCAAGAGCTGCTACATGTTGATCCGCGACTAGCGTGCCAATCCTATTTTCAAGATGGAGATGCATTGCAATATGACATTTACCGCTTTACTCGAACTGACGCGGTTAGGGAAGACATCATTTCTGCGAACTGCGATAATAACCTTTGAATACAAAATCACCAGAGGTCTTCAAAGCATCATGTTAAAGGCGAATATTGTTCCCGTTACACCTTATCAACAAAACTGCAGTGTCATTTGGTGCGATGAAACCAATGAGGCGGCTGTCGTCGACCCGGGTGGTGATTTACATTTAATCGAGAACATTCTCAAGCAACACAATCTTCAGCTAAAACAAATATTGCTCACCCACGGGCATCTTGATCACGCAGCCGGTACAGCGGAACTGGCGCAACGCCACGGTGTACCGATTATTGGTCCTCAAGAAGAGGATCAATTCTGGTTGGATTTATTGCCCGAGCATTGCGCTAAATCTGGTTTTCCTCCTTGCGAAACCTTTACGCCAACACAATACCTACATGATGGTGATGAAGTGAAAGTGGGCAATGTCGAATTAAAAGTCATTCATACTCCAGGGCATACGCCGGGTCATGTTGTATTGTTTGCGGCAAAAGAGCGCGTGGCGTTTGTCGGTGATGTGCTTTTTCAAGGTTCTATTGGGCGTACCGATTTCCCGCGTGGTGATCACGACACGCTAATTTCATCGATTCGTGAAAAGCTTTGGCCGTTGGGTGACGATGTCCAATTTGTGCCGGGCCACGGACCGATGTCCACCTTTGGTCAAGAGCGCGCGACCAACCCTTTTGTTGCTGATGCGCGTTATCGATAAATACCGTACTGCTTGGATCTGGCTGTAATAGCGACTGAATAAAATAACGAGATGTAATGTGACGAAAGAATCTATCTGGTTTACAGAACCCGATTTAAAAAAAATAAATACCAGTATGCAGGGTAACTTAGGCGAACATCTGGATATTATGTTCACTGAAAGTGGTCCAGATTACTTGAAAGCGACTATGCCAGTCCGCCCTGAAATACATCAACCCACCGGCCGTGTTCACGGTGGTGCCTACGTGAGTCTCGCGGAAACCGTTGGCAGCGTTGCCGCCAACTGGGTAATTGATACCAGCAAACATTATTGCGTAGGGCAGGAAATTAATGCCAATCATTTGCGTGGTGTTCGGGAAGGAATGTTAACCAGTGTCGCAACACCTCACTACATTGGCCGAACGTCGCAAGTATGGGAAATCAAAATTTTTGATGATCGCGATAAGTTGTGTTGTATTTCACGTTTAACGATGGCGAGAATTCAAAGGGTGAGTGATTAATATTGAAATCTTGAAACAATAAAAAAGGGTTGCCACTTTCATGGCAACCCTTTTTAATCTGGATAAGTTTAGAAGTCGTATTTGAAATCTAAACCAAAGCTTGTTCCTCGTTCTTCTTCAATCACAGTAACACCGCCTTGATCAACTTCTAGATCGCTATTTAAAATATTTTCGATACTAAATTTAACCGAAATACTTTCTGTTGGATAAATGAAGTAAACCAAGTCTAGGCTGTGGAAAGGTTGTTCGTACTGGTCTGGGTCGGGGCTTAAGCCACCGGCAAAAATTCTTTCCCCAAACACGTTGTAAACCAACGATGCTGAGTGAATTCCGTCATCGGAATCGTAGCCTAACTGTGTGTTAACAACATACTTAGAGTGCCCAGTTAAGCGTCGTTGTTGATTGGTTTGGTTGAGAGCTTCTTCAGAGCCGCTAAAGTCGGTTTCTGAATCGCTCAGAGTTACGTTCCCGGTTAAGAATAATCCAGCCCCTAACTCGGCCAATCCTTCAATTTCAATACCATAAACATAACCATCAGTACTATTGACGAATGTCTGAGCGATGGTCTCAGAGGCGAACTCGTTAATAGTCTCGATTGGATCGGTGATGTCCTTATAGAAAAGTGACGCTGTTAAGTTGTTGCCATTTTCGTACATTAACTCCGTGCGGAGATCAAAGTGCGAAATGGTTGCATCGACTAGATTTGAATTTCCGCGTACGCGAATACCTAAGTCTGGATCAAGGTAGGTAATCGGTGCGCGCTCTCGTAGGTCAGGACGAACAACGGTTTCACTATAACTTGTACGTATTTGGAAGGTTTCGGTTCCAAGGAGGCCTGTGCCGATATACGTTAACGCAATTGTGGGGTAGTAGTCGTCAGTCTCACCCGCAAAGTTTTGACCGGGATCTAACAGGTCTTCGAAGTATTGCAAGATACTTGTGCCTGAGAAATCAAGGTTGTCATAAGGTAAGATCGCGTATTGATCTTGTTCCCACCTGACACCTGCCGCTAAACGCCAAGTCTCGTCCCATGTGATATCAAACCCACCATACACAGCATCATTCATCTGGGCCGCAACATAGCTTTCGGTTCCAAATGCACCGCCTAGATTGAATGACAAGTTATTCGATGTATTCATCAAGTTGCTATTGGAGAGTACCGTGTTTGGCGTACCTGCGAGATCCGCGCGGGTCATGCCAGAGGCGTTGATGTTTGCAGTATAAGCGGAATAATCGCGATTTTTGCTGCTATCAAGCCAGCCGACGTACAAGCTTCCATAGGTATTGTCGGTAGTAAAGGGAAGCTCAAATTTCATCCCATAGCTTTCGACTTCATCTTCGAGGTCCAGGTAATTAAATTGCGCAACAGATGTTGTGCCAAGCAGGGACGATCCGGTACTAACGCGCGTCACAGGATCAAAATAGTTTGCAGCACGATACGTCGCTTCGCCGGGGTTGATCGTGTTTGCTTCTGAAAGAGAATAGATCCAGGAAATGTTAACCGCATCAAACGGCGCTGGTACCCAGGCGAAGCCAAAGTCGCCATCTTCAACTGTGTGTTCACCCAGTGCCTGGTTAACCAATAGTTCACGTTCTTCATAGCGGGCGTTATAGGTAAGGCGTTGTGATCCGTCTGCAATGGTAAAGTTTGAATCGAAGCCCTCAGCGATAGAGGCGCGATCATCTTCATTTCTCAGAAGATAACTGTTGGTTGCAATCGAATGTTTTCCTAGGTAGTTAATACCAAAGTTAATTGCGTAGTTGGTGTCTTGGCTTTCTTTGGTTTGGCGGATGTTGGTATATATTAGGTCTGGCGATTGATAATTACGTTCAATTCGATCTTCGTTTCGAACCTTGGTTTTGTTCTCGTAATTGGCAAGTACGCCGATTTCCCAGTCGTCCCCAATTAGCCAAGAGTTTCCTAAACCGATGCTGCCATCAAAGTCCGGAGATAACGAACTATTTTCGAAATCTTGATTTCGGTTGGTAGAGTCAATAGCGATTTGACGGTTAATCTGATCGGCTTCTGCTCTTTGAGCTGTGCTCGAAACACCGCCATCTGCGTTAATGAAAGATAGAATTCTGTTAAAGCTTGGATCACCTTGATAAGTATTAATAGCTGTTTTTAGTGACGATGGAACAGCGTTGCTGTCGCCGCCGTATACTTCGATGCCATCGTCTCCACTGTTTGAGTCCCAACCGGTTCCAATAGACACTTTGAATACTGGGCCATCAGGCACGCCACGGGTGCGGATATCGACAGCGCCACCACCAAATAATGCAGGCTGGTCTGGTGAGTAGGCTTTGTGAACCTTAACCGAACTTAATATAGACGTTGGGAAAACATCCAAAGGAATAACGTTACGTGATAATTCAGGTGATGGCACCCATGCACCATTTAATGTTGCACTTGAGTAGCGTTCGCCTAAACCGCGAACATAGACAAACTTACCATCGACAAGTGTCAAACCTGTCACGCGGCGTAAAGCGGAGGCTACATTCGAGTCGCCGACACGAACAATTTGATCAACACCTAAAATCTCTGCGGCAAACGGTTGTTCAAATCGCTCCAAAGCGATTTGGCTGGCGGCATCTTGAAGGCGGGCGGTAACAACAAGTTCGTCAATGACTGGCGCCTCAGGTGCAGGTGGTGGCGGTGTGAGAACTTCACCTTCTTGAGAAATCGCAAGCGGTGCGCCCAAGATAGAACTTGCAGCGGCAATAGCTACAGCGAGTTTATGGCGCTTTAAAAAAATGGTTTTCATGGGCTTAACCTGCCAATAATTACGTTAAACACTTTTAAATGAATTCTGTTGATTGGAAATGAATGCGGCGAGGCCAGTAAGGCCTCGCCAAAAGGAGTGATAAGGCGTTGCTTATAAACCCGTGGTCCACCCGCTAACCCAGTCATCCCCAGCGCTAACCGCGCCTACAAAGTCGACTGATTCGAAGAACGAGCTTGAGCCACTTCCGCCAAGTGCAGGAATCGCTTGAGCGTCAAAAGAGTCTTCGAGTTGAGTGACGTCGTAAACAGTCACTGCGATAGGCGCTGCATTTGCGTCTGTTAGCGATGCTGCCGTGATGTATGAGCGTGGGTCGGTGTCTAATCCATCGATCACTGACGCAGGCAGGTTTAGAGGGTCGTCAACAACCGCGTTGTCGGCTTCCCACCAGTTGCGAAGCGTTACTGCGTCCGCGCCACCTTTAAGTGCTTCAGTACACGCAATGACGTTGCCTAGCGCTACTGAATAAGCAAACGTGTCAACGCCGTCGATTGATTGCGTGCTGCTAAGCTCGAAACATTCGTTACTTGTCATCACCGCTTCATTTGAAGTGATCAGAGAGTTGTACATTTCGAAGTAAACACCTTCGCGGAATAGAGGACCTTCTGAGTCGCCTTTAGCACTTGGGTCTGTTCCTGCACCTTCGTCAACGTTCGAGGTTACGCAAGTCATGTTAGAGATGCGTAATTTTGAGTAAGGAGCAATGTCGTCTGGACGGCTATCGCCGGTGTTGTCACCTTCAATACAGCGGTTACCACCAGAGGTGTGAACAACTAAAGCGAATTGAATGTTACCGGTGTAACCTTCCGAGTAGTCGATTGAGTCATCCCCTACGTTAACCGCAACGATATTTTTCATGTTCACTGCACCACCGAACATTTCGAAACCATCATCTTGTGTAGTGTAGGTTTGAACAAATTCAATTGTGGTGCCAGCACCAATAGCGTTTAGTGTTAAACCGTTTAGCTCGTCGCCATCAACAACTTCGTAACCGGCGTGACGAATTTGAACATATTTCAATACACCAGAATTCTCGTCGTTGTTGTTGCCACCGTAAGTCGCTGGGCGGCCTTCAGATGTGATATGGCAGTTGTGAGGATTAGAGCCCGTAGCTAAACGCTCTGCATCAGTACATTTGTTAGTTAGGCCGTTACCATTTATTTGGATACCACCCCAAAGCCCACGGTCTGATTCAGTTGCAGTGCCATCGATAAGGTCTGCAGTCGCGCTGAATATGATCGGGCTTGATTCAGTTCCTTCGGCAATGATGCGTGAGCCACGAGCAATGCGAACGTAATCTTGCGGAGCCGAGAAAGCAATTTTTGCTCCCGGCGCGACAGTTAAGGTTGGGCCTTCGCCATCTTGGGGAATTGAAACACCAGCAGCAGCGGCACTCGCGTTAACATCTTCACCGACCCAAAGGCTGTCTTCAAAAATATGAACGCCGTCATTTGAAAGTGCGGGAATGTTGAGGTCTGCTACGAGCGGGCGAGTATCACTGACAAAAGTAACGTCGTAGATACAGTTGTCGCCATCAAATTGGCCTTGGAAAGTTTGGCCAGATACCTGGTAGTTTGCGCAAGGGTTGTTCGAAACTGAGCCACCACCGGTCGTGTTGTTTGAATTAATAGCAGTGTTTGAGGGCGCCAAGGTGATGCCATCATTACCACCACAGCCGGCCAATACCGCGGCAAGTGTCCCCATGCTGATTAAAGTTTTAGCGTTCATTGTGAAAATACACTCCTATGGTTGTGTAATATGTAAAACAAAATGACTGACGTTCGAGGCTGTTGAGATGAATAGCGAGAAGCGTCTTAACAGCGAAAATTGTGTCGGTAGGGTTGGGCCTACCGGGATTGGGTGAATGCTCGCATCCGTAGGACGAATGGAAACCCTGTTGGTTTGTCGATGTCGCGGGGGAAATTAGATGAAACGTGTGTCATTATGATTTCATCTATGTTACGAATAGGTTTCATATAAATGTCAGAAATGTGTACACCTCTTCTGGCGCGAGGTTTCAGGTAAGTAGTGACTCGTTTGTAGAGTGAAGGCCGTCATAATTAATTCGGGACAGCTAACCTCTGTATGTAATTGAGTCGAAAACTCTGCCACTTTCTACTGATATTGAAAGTTGCTATCTATTAGTAAAGCGGGCCATTCGCAGCACGCTTTATTAGCAAGGCGCGATTTGTCGCCGACTAGGTTAAATTGAGAGGGGCGTGATGCCGTCAAAGAGACAGTATTGGTTGGTTAAATCCGAGCCTGAGGAGTGGTCTTGGCAAGACCAATTGGACAGGGGAGACGTGGGTGAGGTGTGGAGCGGTGTTCGAAATCATCAGGCTGCCAATAACCTGAAAGCGATGAAGTGTGGTGATCGAGTGCTCTTTTATCATTCGGGAAAGCGACGGGAAATTGTAGGTATTACCGAGGTAATCGCTGAAGCCTATCCTGACCCCACTGATGAAAGTGGCAAATTTGTTGCCGTGACGTTGAAGGCAATAAAAAGCCTTGCCGAGCCGCTAACGCTGGCGGATATCAAGTCTGACGCTCGACTGAGCGAGATGCCTTTAATTCGGCAACCGCGGCTTTCAGTGATGCCGATTGAGGCATCGTTCTGGCGTATATTGATGGAAAAGATACGCTAGGCGTGCAGCGCTAGCACCGTGAGAGCTGTTTGGCGATGTATTATAATGAAAGAAACCAGCGTTAACAAAATGCAAGTTCGCAATAAAGAGTGAAGATAGCCATGCCGCAACGCGTCGTTGCCAACATTATGACTCCGCATACTGAATGCATTCCGCCAAACACGTCAGTCTCGGCGGTAGTGGGCGTCATGGCCAAAGAGCAACGCTCTTGTGTTGTCGTTGGCGATGGGCGCAGACCAGAGGGTATCGTGACCGAGCGCGATATCGTTCGACTTATTGCTCGCTCACCAAATAGCTTCCAAGACGTGTCGGTGTCAGACATCATGTCCAGCCCCGCTGTGAGTGTTGATATGCAGTCTTCTATTTTGCATGCATTGCAATTGTCTCGCGCGCGACGTTTGCGACACTTAGTGATTGTCGATGAAGTGGGTCTGTTAGTCGGTATTGTTACCCAAACAGACATGGTGGATTCCTACCTCAGCACGTTGCAAAACTATGAAACGAATTTAGCTGACGAAGTAAAATCACGCACGGAGCAGCTCGAAGAAAGTAATCGCCAGCTGCTTGATCTTGCAATGGAAGACGGCTTACTGAAGATTGGTAATCGTCGCGCTATGGAGATCGATCTCAACCACACGCAATCCACTGCAAATCGATATGGTGAGGAATACCATCTCGCGTTGTTAGATATTGATTTCTTTAAGCGATACAACGATGAATACGGGCATCAACGAGGTGATGACGCTTTACGTCGTGTAGTCGAGATTATTCAGACCCAGATTCGAGATAGTGATCGGCTATACCGTTATGGTGGAGAAGAATTTGTGTTGCTAATGCCAAAAGTTGATCTACAAAGTGCAAAAGAAATTGCTGAGCGGTCTCGTGCAGCCATCGAAAAAGCGGCCATTGAACACAACGCCAGTCCATACAGTGTGTTAACTATTAGCGCTGGTGTCGCGGAGGGTAATTGCGATGATTGGAGAAAATCTGTTGAAGATGCCGATCGGCGTCTTTATCGCGCTAAGCACAACGGTCGTAATCGTGTGATAACCAAAGATGAATGCATTGATGAAAACACAGATGACTCAGCGTGTATAAAACACGCCTCACTAAAAGATGGGGCTAATTGAGAATTCTCTGGTTTGTGCGTTCTTGCATGAACAATGAAAGCGTAAGTTAGAAGCCCGCGAACTAATGGAAAGCAGCGAATAAAAAAGGGGCATCGATTGATGCCCCTTTCATGGTGAGAACTAAGTTAAGCTGTGAATTAATCCACCACGCTAACAATGAATAGTAGGTCGCCGCTGCCGACTTGTTGGCCACTAGCCACATTGATGTGCTCAATGCGATACTTTTTGTTAGACGGATAAAGTTCAGCACCGCTGCGGTTGTATTGGCCGAGCGTGATTTGACTGAACATTTTCATCGCTTCCATCAACGCAAGCGTATCACTGGTGGATACAATGTCTCCTGGCTTCACAAAATCTGGATCAGAAGGCGAAGACGCGGTATAGAAAATACCTGACGATTGCGCGAATACTTTAAGTTCTTCACTATCATCAACTCGAATTGAATCGGTATCGATTGTGTTGCCTGCGGCACTTGCTGCCTCTTCAATTTCCGCTATCAACGCGTCGGCATCGAGAGTAGCCATAAACTTGGGCAAGTAACCGGTGTCATAGTCGCCACCGCGGAAAGTGTCGTCTTTAAGGATTTTCTTCAGCAATGGAATATTGGTAGGAATACCTTTAATGACAACGCTATCTAAATAGCCGTGTAGCTTGTCAGTGACATCTTCACGATCTTTACCACGCATAATAATTTGTGCAATTAAGCTATCGTAAAAAGGTGAAATTTCAATGTCGGTGCCCGCCATTGAGATGAGTTCTACATCGTCTCTCTCCGGCATCACGCATTCAACGATTTTTCCTGGGCTAGGCGCTAGCTGCATAATGCCATCACTGTCGACCACTACTTTCTCCGCGGTAACGCGAACTTCAATCGCGTAGCCACTATCGCCAGGTTCAAGGGTTTCAATACTACCGCCAGATGCAATTTCGAATTGCGTTTTAACAATGTCAATGCCTGACGTGGCTTCGGTAACGGGATGCTCAACTTGCAAGCGGGTATTCATTTCCATGAAGTACACAGCGTTATTGGCCAGGTCGTAGATAAACTCGACCGTGCCGGCACCCATATAGTCGACTTTATTAGCGATATCTTTGGTGTAGTCGAAGACTTTTTGTTTCAGTTCTTCCGGCAACATCGTAGAGCCAGATTCCTCAACAACTTTTTGGTTGTTGCGCTGTACAGAGCAATCGCGTAAGCCGAGGACTTTGGTATTGCCGTGTGAGTCGCGCAGCAATTGCACTTCGATGTGACGCATTGAAGTGACAAATTTCTCTAGGTATAAATCACCATTGCCGAATGCGGCACGTGCTTCGGTACTAATCATATTGTAGAAGCGGAACATTTCACTGGGAGACTGCACCACCTGAATGCCCTTACCGCCTCCGCCGTGTACCGCTTTTAGCAATACGGGGTAACCAATGCTAGCTGCAATGTCCGCTGCTTGTTCGGCACTAATCAAAATCCCGTGGCTACCGGGTACAACAGGCACGTTACAATCTTGAACTGTTTGAATCGCATTGGATTTGTTACCCATAGTCATCATGCTGTAAGAGCTTGGGCCAACAAAGTTGATGCCATGGCTAACACACAAGTTTGCAAACTGTGGGCTTTCCGATAAGAAACCGATACCGGGGTGCAGTGCGTTAACTTTTTCGTAGTCGGCGACACGCAAAATTGAATGGGCGTTAAGGTAACTTTCGTCAGAGGAGTTGCCGCCTAAACAGACGAGTCGGTCGCTCTCTTTCAGCATTTTTGCGGGCACTGCGGCCATATCTGGGTCAGATGCAACGAGTACGACATTAATGTCACTCTCGTGTGCTTTGCGAATTAATTTCACCGCTGTACAACCGCGAGCGTGCACCAAGACTTTATCGACGGGTTTCAACAGTTTGCGAGGATCACTTTGAGTATCACCTGCATCAAGAATCTGTTCTGGCAATGCTTTAGTGAATGTGTTGTCAATGATCTCTTCAACCGTTAGCGATGGCACAGGCATGCTTGGGTCGATCTCACGTAACTTGCTGTCGATATCATCGGCAAACGGGTGCTTAACCAAACCAGACATTGATTCTGGATTAGTAGAAAGGTAATTCGACAACGTTGACGTCGATGGTAGATATGAAGGTACAACCATTTGGCCAGCGAAGGGCATGTTACAACCGGAGAAGTAATATGTTTGCACTAACGGGTGAGTAACGAAGCTCGCTTGCGCTCCACCGGTACAGTCACCGTAACCAAAAATGACCACCGGTAAATCATTATCAACAACAAATCGAGTCAAGCGATCGTTCGCGGCTGACATGGAGAATAGTGCTGCAGCGCCTTCTTTAGTTTGCATTCCGCCAGAGCTAATGAAGCACACAACCGGCAAATTATTTTTCGCACATTCAACCAGTAGGTGGCAGAATTTTTCCGCGCTAGCCATATCGAAAGCGCCAGCTTGGAAAGCAACGTTGGATACCGCAATACCTACGCGCTTAGTTTCTTTGCCCTTTGTGTAATCAGCAAAGCCAGTGACAAGACCGCTTGGACGCATGCCTTTTTCAATAGCCCCTTCAATTGCTTGGCGGAATCCCGGGAAGTTGACGGGGTTGGAGCTGGCTTTGTCTGCATCAAGTTCAACAAAGTTGTTAAAGAACTTATTGATGATGTCATCAGGTGACATTTTCGTTGTACTTTTTACTTCCTTAAGTAGGCGTTGAATCAAGAGGTCTCGGTAACCCATGATTAAACGGTTCCAGAAGTCTTTCTTGCGACCGATGCGAGCAGGGTTGATGGCACCTTTGAAAGCGCTACCGTTTTCGCTGTTGTAATAAGAAGGTAATAGGTTTTCGAAGAAATAGGTGAGAATAACAAATAAACTATCGTTCATTTGCGGGAAGCCAATGCCTTTCCATTCCTCCACTTTGACCAACAGCTCACCGCGGTTGCGCTGTGAAACAAAGTACTGCAACCAACTTTCGAAAGACGCTTTGCCTTCTGCGGTTTCACAGTTGTTGCGACCAGCGCAGAGGGCGACGCTTAGTGAAGTGTTGAGAAGTTTGCCTACCGAATCTTTGGATAACTCTTTAGTGTCCATGGCTTCTTTTGCAATAGACGGCAGGTCGGCAACTACATTGTTGTATAGCGCATCAAAGATTAACAAGTTCTCGCACATTTCTTTAAATGGATTGCGCAGATCCTTGTGGAGTACAGCGTCAAGCACTGTCATGTCACTCAGTGCTGGCCAGCTTTCTGTTGACGGGTTTTTGATTTCGTCATCTAAGAGTTTGATTAGTTCGCTAAGGTTGTGGGTGGCACCACTCTTCCAGCGGTTATACAGTGAGAAACTCAGATTGAACAGTAGGCGTTGTTTCGCTTTTTCATAATTTTCTTTAGGTTCACCCAGCAAAAATCGAGTGACTTTATTGCGCTCGGTACCTTGATCTTCGCGTTTCGAGTAGAAGTTTTTCCACGCTTTTGCCAATACATCGTCATAAACCAGTTTGTCTGGGTTTTCTAGCCAGCTGGTGAATTGTTTTGCTTGCTCTTGTGAAAGGCGTGCATGTAAATCACCCTCGGGTAAGGTGAGTTTTGATAGGCGACCATACTCGTTTGCTGAAATCGAATGAATACGGCCACGCAAACGCAGGTAACGCATATAGCGGTAGCACATGCCGAACAAGTTAGGCTGTACAGTTGGGCTGCGCATTAGCAACATGGGCGAGTTACGCTCAAGTGCTTGCTGGTATTCGGTTGGGTTTAGATAACGATCCAGGGTGCGTTGGTAATGTTGGATCAAGTCAGGCTCTTGCGGCACAAATTCCAGCGCCGCTTTTTCAATCGCTTCAATACTGGAAACAATAGCACGTTGAAGGTTGTGTTGACGTTCGTCGGTATCGATGGGTGAATAATCAATGACACCATCGATACAACCCTGCGACAGAAGTTCTTCTGGTGAGACGCCAACACTCTTAGCGCATTCTTGCCAAGAAAGATTGAACTTGCGGGCAATGCTTTGCAGGCCTTGCGGTTGAATGGTGTTGAAAATACCGTCTCGAACTGAAAGCAGAATATTTGCGGCGGCAAGAGGGATCGCACCACCCGAGTAGCCGACACCTATGACAATACCGACTGATGGTACATCGATATCGGTGCTTTCGGTAATCATTCGAGAGATGCTGTGCGCTTGGTTATTGCTGTTGGCGGCCTCACCAGCGTCCGCCCCGGGCGTGTCAATAAAGTAGACAATGGGTAATGACATATCGGCGAAGCGGCGAATAGTTTCGCTGGCCATGAGGTGGTGTTCAGGCATCCAGGCGCCGTTGGCTGACGAACGCTCCTGCGCGACGATACCGATACGGCGGGTGGTATCGCTAAAGGGCAGCTCGATTTCAGCACTATAGAACGGGCCTTTTTCTTGGCTAGTGATGATCTTGCCATTCAGGCGAGAGATGATTTCTTTGGCACCTGGGCGCTTGGTATGTTGCGCTGGCTGAACCACTTCCGCGATGTAGCCATCGACATCGAGTTTATCAAGCTGTTTGAGGCGGGCTTTAACGCGGCGTTCCTCAATTAGCCCTTTGAGATGCTTACCGGCGGAGAGCGGGTTTTGATCCGGGAACAGTGAAAAGTTAGATGCGAGGTTTTCTGCTTGGATAAACAGCGTGTCGACGCTAGGTGCCTGATCAATCTTTTGTTTCGCCGTCATAAGGTGCTATCTCTCGTTTGAACTTATGTGGTGGGTCAAGGTGCATGTCTGTGGCTGAAGTGGCTGTTCGACCTATTCGAAGGGATCTCAAATGTGATGATTGTCCCAAATATTGGCCGTGTAGAGGTCGTCTGCAAAGCCCACGTAGCCTGTAGTCTAAGCATTATCCCGATATTCCTGGGTTGTGGTACCATTCCGTCACGAACGCTTTGTTCCATATTTGCAACAGTTGTGGCAGTTAACCTGCTGATGAAAGCCAGATTAACAGCGCAATAATATCGATTGAATTTTGAGCATTGTGGCGTGTGAGTTGCCAATTTTGATTTGTCGGGTTTATTTCCAAAGCGAGAGACAGATAAGCGTAGGGTGGATAGAGAGCACAAAAAGCGATGATTGATCTCAATGCAATGATGCTATTTGCCAAAGTGGTGGATGCACAAAGTTACTCTCGGGCGGCTAAAGAGGCCGGTATTCCTAAATCTACCATCAGTCGAAAGATCTCCCAGATGGAAGAAACACTGGGTGTTCGTCTTCTGCAACGCAATACGCGCCAGCTGAGACTGACCCAGGTCGGCCGAGAAGTTTATGACAACTGCCTCAACATCCTGCGTGAAGTGCAATCGGTTCACGCCACCATCGAGAACGCGAGAGAAGATGTTTCAGGTAGCTTGAAAGTGATGCTACCCATCGCATTCAATCAGGAGGTGATGGCGTCGCTATGTTCCGGGTTTCTCAAGCTCTACCCCAAGGTCGATCTTGAGGTACAGTTTGCGGATGGCGAAATCGACCTGATTGGTCAAGATTGCGATATCGCTGTGATGTTTGGGCCACTGGCTAGCTCTGATTTAGTTGCTCGCCTGTTATTTGAGCGGCGCCTCGTACTAGTCGCGAGCCCCGCCTATGTGAAAGCTCATGGCGAGCCGCAGAGCACATTGGAGCTATCCAATCACTTCGGTTTGATGTTGGGGAGTTCCAAATCGGCGCCCATCTGGCCATTGGGCGTAGGTACTGAAAAGCGCTTAGTAAACTTTAAACCCCGCGCCTGGGCCAACAGTTCAGCGGCGATCAAACAGATGGCTAAAGATGGATTGGGCGTCGCCTTAATGACGGAAGCACAATGTCGGCAGGAGTTGCAAAGCGGCGAGCTAACGCGATTATTGTCTGATGTCGCCATCGAGCCTATTAAAGCCTACGGCTTGTACTCAAGTCGTTTTCAGCTGGCACCTAAAATTTCCCGTTTTCTTGACTATTTCGCTCAGCATATCGATAAGCAAGAAATGTCCTATCCATTTCGCCTCTCGTCAGTACAATCAGTACCCAATAAAAAGTAGCGGCTAACTGCCGACCTGATCAACCGAGTTTTATTTTCACATCGACCAGAAGGATGGGGCAACTATGTGGGCGACGTCGTTATTAGAAAAGCTATTGCCGGCCCTCGCTGATGGAGTGGCGACACATTCAATTCTCAATGAGTCGATGATTAGGTCGATTCAAGTCCAGCTTTATAAAAATATTAAACTCAATCCGGGTGAGATTGTGCGTCATTCTGATGGCGATCTCGTGCATACGTTATGCGAACTCAAAATCGACCTCGAACACGCTTTAAGGACTCCGCTAGATGACGATTTGCGTATAGCAATAGAGCAAGCAGATAAGCAGGTTGAGATATTGCTAGGAAGTGATTTGCCCTTTGCGCAGTGCATGCCACTGGCAGAATCTTTGCAGCAATGTATAGCCGCGACCAGCCAAGATAGTAACGACGCTTCGCGTAAAAGATCTTTTTTGAAGGCTGGTGTGTTGGTGACTACGCTCGTTCCGTTTGTCGCCTATGGAGTACATTGGACAATAGCGAATCAATTTCAGCCTGCTGTACTAGAAGAAACGTCTATTGTGTACCCGGTTGAAGGCTATCAGTATTCTGATGGCGTGTTTTCTCTGGAGCAGAGTGCCCTCGAAAGTATTCTCAACGATTTTGGCCGTTACTATTTCGATGAGTTGGCAGAGTTTAAAGACAACCCGCTACCCAATGCATATAACACCTTACAGGCAGAATCTCTTGGAGTCAGTATTTCTGAAGATGGGACGTCTTCTGATGATCCCAGAGAAGAATATTTTAGAAAGGCTCAGCTAAGTGATAAAAACATTGCCGCCATTCGCTTGTTTGTTCGAAATATCCGTGATGGACACATTTTGAATAGAGTGAAAATATCTGCCGAAAGAGTGTCCGGTAATGATTTTCCGTGGCATATGTTAGATGTGGAATCAGATTTAACGGCTGTCTTTAGTAAGAATGATTACGACCCGGGTTTGGGTAGTTTGTGGCTTGGCGTGAATGGCGCACCGGTGACTAACGTAACAATGTCTACCTCGTTGACCTTCAATAACGGCGAGGTAAGCCGAGAGCGAGAAGATTCTTTTGAACTGTTAAGCCATGGGGTAATACTCGACGATGGTCTACTCACGTCAGTGAAGCCGGTTGATACGAGTTGGCAACTTGTTTATTTACCTGCTAGTGAATTAACCAAGCTGTCTCCTACCGAAAGCCTACGAGAGGACATTAATAATTTTGAGCGTCAATTATTAGATGTGACAGTTTTAGAGGCCTATATGGCCGACAAACCTTTTGTTTACTTTCCTTGTGGCAACGAGGACGCCGTAGTACTGATTAACAGCCAAAACGCTAAACAAACATTTGATCTTTTGTCGGCGTCTGCAATTCACATGCATGGTGAGTACCAATTGCTGGATGGAACAGGTAAATCATTCGGTGAACAATTTACCCTCCCAGAAAACTATGTGTTGCGTGAGACAATGCAGGCCGATGACGAGAAGCTTGTCAGTTGTACTGGTTCATTAGGCTTTTCTCTAGGGTTATTTGAAGGTGTTCCAGCGGCTGCTGGAAGCGGTTGGGTGGGTGCGCTTGATAGCCTTGCCGTCAGTCTGATGGACACTAAGAAAATTGCGCAAGGGGAGATTGTTGCGAATAAATCCGTATTATTGGATTTTAATAATAAGCCGGACAAGAAGCAGAAAGCGCTAGATGATATTTATATTTTAAAAGACGGCGACTATATGTTGCTAAATGTGTTTTTATTGGATATGCCCGGCGGACGCTACAAAATTACTGTCTATTTTGATGAAGACCAAGTGGCAGAAACGCAGTTGGATGTGCTGTGGCCACAATCGCTTAATTTCAAGACGTCTGATGTCCAATATTTTCGCAGCGAAAAATAATCATCGCTATGTGCTCTTCTGCTGTACCGCGTGGCAGGCCACGTCGCTAGCGTTGCTTTCGTGATGTATGAGTTGTGGTGTTTCGGTTCGACAGCGGGTCGTCGCGATGGGGCAGCGTGGATGAAATGCGCAACCTGAAGGAGGGGCTAGAGGAGAAGGTAGTTCGCCTGTAAGTTTGATCCGTTTTGCTTTATTGCTTTTCCTATTAGCCGGGTCGGCTATTGGTCTCGCTGATAGTAGCGCTTGGGTATAGGGGTGTTGCGGGTTGTTGAATATTTTTTCACTATCGCCAGTTTCAACTACGCGTCCTAAATACATCACCATTAATTTATCGGCAATGTAACGAACAACGGATAGATCGTGTGAAATAAACACGAAAGTGAGATTTAACGTTTGCTTGAGCTCTTGTAGTAAGTTCAATACCTGGGCTTGTACGCTGACGTCCAACGCAGAGACGGGTTCATCTAGCACAACGATTTTAGGACTGAGCATTAGGGCGCGCGCAATAGCGATTCGTTGCCGTTGGCCGCCAGAAAACATATGTGGGTAGCGATTATAATGCTCTCTACGCAAGCCCACTCTCTCCAGCATGTCTTCGACGGCTTCTCGGCGCTGTTTGCTGTCAAATGAGGTATTAATACGCAGTGGTTCACTAAGAATACTTCCTATCTTATGTCTTGGGTTAAGCGAACCGTAAGGATCTTGAAATACAATTTGTACCGTTTGACGCAATGTTTTTGTAGCGTCGCTGTCTAAGTTGCCCGTCGCATTAATGCCGTCCATGATTAATGAGCCAGCGTCAGGTGGTTCTATAAGCGTTAACAAACGCGCTAACGTAGATTTGCCGCAACCGCTCTCGCCAACGATTGCAAGTGTTTCTCCTGCTTTAAGACTGAAGCTTGCGTCGGCGATGGCCGTGACTCGGTTTTTCTTAAATAGATTGTCTCCGTCGACGCGGTAGGTGCGGCGCAAATTCTTGGCGATAAGAATGGGTTTGTCACTACTCTGCATGGCCTTCACTTTTATTGGGTTGCGAAGTTATTTATTTGTCAGGTGATTATTGGGTTGCTGGTATCGGGAAGTGGCAGCGGGCATGGTCTTTATAAAGTGGCGCTTCTTCGCGGCAACGCGGTTGTGCGTATTCGCATCGTGGGTTGAATAAACACCCACGCGGTTTATCGTTTTGCCCAGGAACGACGCCGGGGATGCTTTTTAGTTTGCCTGGTGCTGCGCGTTCAGGAAGGGCAGCTAGCAGCGCTTGTGTGTAAGGGTGCTTTGGGTGATCAAATAGGTGTTCTACATTTTGCTGCTCAACTTGTTGTCCAGCATATTGCACGATAACGCGGTCGGCTGTTTCCGCTACTACGGCCATGTCGTGAGTTATCAAGACTATCGACATCTGTTCAGTGTGTTGTAGGTCGCTAATTAAATCGAGAATTTGCGATTGAATTGTCACATCAAGTGCGGTTGTCGGCTCGTCGGCAATAAGCAGCTGAGGTTTGCATGCGATCATCATGGCGATCATTACCCGCTGACACATGCCGCCTGATAATTGGTGCGGGTAGGCCTTCATTCGTTTTTCAGGCGCGGGTATTCCGACGCGACCTAACAATTCAATGGCGACTTTTTCGCATTCTCGTTTAGTCCCTCCAACATGCTGACGTAAACTTTCTACAATTTGAAAACCAATGCGAAAACAGGGGTTAAGGCTGCTCATCGGCTCTTGAAAAATCATTGTCATGTCGTTGCCAACGATCTTTCGTCGCTGATGTGTATCTAGGCCCAATAAATTCTCGCCGTTAAAAATCATTTTATCCGCTGTAACACTGGCAGAGGTGGGGAGTAGTCCCATTAGCGCGAGCATAGAAACGGATTTTCCAGAGCCAGATTCGCCAACGATGGAGACAATCTCATTTTTATTAAATGAATAATTCACTGAGTCAACCGCACGGAAAGTCCCTTTGGCTGTGGCAAACTCTACGCTTAGATTTTCGACTTCGAGTAGACTCATCGCTTGTTCAATTCTTAAGAACGTTTCATCTTGGGGTCGAGTGCGTCACGCAAACCATCACCCAAGAGGTTGATTGAAAGCACGGCGATCAAAATGGCCAGGCCGGGAAAGGTAATTACCCACCATGCACTCAAGATAAATTCTCTGGCTTCCGCACACATCGTTCCCCACTCCGGTGTTGGCGGCTGAGCGCCCATCCCTAAGAATCCCAGTGCAGCGGCATCTAAAATGGCAGCTGAAAAACTTAATGTCGCTTGAACAATGAGAGGTGCCAGGCAGTTGGGTAAGATGCTGATGAACATTAAACGCAGTTTGCTCGCCCCAGCAACTCGACTTGCTGTCACATAGTCGCGGTTAGCTTCATTGATTGTCGATGCTCGAATAAGTCGCACATAGTGCGGTAGATAGGTAATGGAGATTGCGATCATGGCATTGCCAAGCCCGGGTTCGAGAATGGCAACGAGTACCAATGCCATAAGTAGTGAAGGCACAGACAAAATAATATCCATGATGCGCATCACAAGCGCTTCCCACCAGCCTCGGAAAAAACCTGCGGTGAGTCCAAGCACAATCCCAGCTGTCAGCGTAAAAACGATGACGATGCTGCCAATGTAAAGTGAATAACGGGTGCCATATATTAACCGTGACAGAATGTCACGGCCTACATCATCAGTGCCAAGTAAAAATTTAGTGCTTCCACCTTGTTGCCAGGAGGGGGGAGATAATAACGCTTCGCGAAATTGTTCGTTAGCAGCGTGAGGTGCAATCAGGTCTGCAAAGATGGCCAGCAAGACAATCCCAATGACAACGACGAGACCGCCGACGGCACCTTTGTTTTCGGCAAAATAAAACCAAAACTCCTTCAGCGTCGCGCGTAGAGGTGAATAGTGGATGCTTGCGTCGAGAGAAATTTCGCTGTTCATTGCTAATTATTTACGATGCGAGGGTTAATTAGGCCGTAAAGTAAATCGACGACTAAGTTTACGACCATGATAATGGAGACAATGAGCACCAACCCGCCTTGTACAACAAAATAATCTCGTCTAAAAATAGAATCGACCATCCATTTGCCTATTCCAGGCCAGCTGAAAACCGACTCAGTTAAAATTGCGCCTGCCATTAAGACGCCAACTTGTAATCCGATGACGGTAACGAGGGTGATCATGGCGTTGCGCAGTGCGTGAATGCCTACCACGCGAAAATCGCTTAACCCTTTCGCGCGCGCAGTACGGACGTAGTCTTCGTCTAATACTTCGAGCATCGCGGAGCGGGTTTGTCGCGCGATAACAGCCAATGGCATTGTGCCTAAAACAATAGAGGGAAGTACCAGGTGAGCTAGCGCTGATGTAAACGCACCTGGTTCGTTGGTAAACAATAACGTGTCAATGAGCATGAAGCCGGTGGTAGGTTCTAGCCAAATCATGGCGTCAATGCGTCCGGAGACCGGTGTTAATCCGAGATACCCAGAGAAAAACATAATCATCAGTAAGCCCCACCAAAAAATCGGCATTGAATAGCCGGTTAAGCTGAAACTCATAATGATGTGATCAAACTTGGAGCCGCGTTTCACGGTGGCGACGGTGCCGGCTGGTATGCCAATGACTATGGCAAACAATAACGCACAAATGCCTAGTTCGAGAGTGGCGCTGAAGCGTGGAATAAATTCGCTCAATACAGGTTGCTTAGTAACGAAAGACTCACCAAAATCGCCGCGTAAAATGCCGTTTAAAAACGAAAAATACTGTTGCCAAATGGGTTGATCGAAGCCGAATTCAGCCATTAATGCTGCATGACGTTCATCTGAAATTCCTCGTTCGCCCGCCAGTAACTCAATAGGGTCGCCAGGTAAAACGCGAATAAACGTAAATGCGATTAACGTCACCCCGATAAATGTGGGAATAAGTAGGGCGACTTTTTTCAGAAAAAACGTAAGCATGAGTTACTAGCTAACGACTAACGCGCGTCGCTTATATCGACGTCGACAAAATAAAAACCGCCAAGTGGATCGATTTTAAAACCGGTAACCTCTGATCGAGTCGGCACATAGACTGTTGAGTGCGCTATGGTTGCCCAGGGCGATTGTTCTTTAAAAACAACCTGTGCTTGTTCATAAATTTCTGTGCGCGCTGCTTTGTCGGAAACGACTTTGGCGTTTTGAATTAGTTCTTCAAATGGTTGGTAGCACCATTGCGCGCGATTGGCGTTGCCGACGCCGCCGCACCCTAATAACGTAGCCAGAAAATTATCGGGATCGCCGTTGTCTCCAGTCCACCCCATTAATAGTGCCCCATCGCGATTAATATCCTTAGAGCGTTCTAAGTATTCACCCCATTCGTAGGACACGATGTTTGCAGATACCCCTACTTTTGCCCAATCTTCTTGAATCAGCACAGCCATGCGGCGCGCGTTCGGGTTGTATGGGCGTTGCACCGGCATGGCCCAAATATTGGTTGCAAGATTTTCTATGCCCGCTTCATCTAGGATTTGTTTGGCTGCATCCGGATCGTAAGGTAAATCTTCGACAGCATTATTGTATGACCAGATGGTGGGTGGAATTGGGTTTTTTGCGATGACGCCTGCCCCTTGAAAGACTGCATCCAATATGGCTTCTCTATCAATGGCCATAGATAGTGCTCGGCGCACCTGTGGATTGTCAAAGGGAGGCATTTGTGTGTTGAAGGCGAGATAACCCACATTGAGACCTGGCTGTGACAGCAAATTAATGGCGGGGTCTGCTGCCATCTTTTCTAAGTCTGCCGGGTTAGGATAAGACATTACGTGGCATTCGCCCGCTTGAAGTTTTTGATAGCGAACGGCTGGGTCAGTGTTGATGGCAAAAACTAAACGATCTATAGCGGTGCGTCCTGCCCAATAATCAGCGTGAGCAACATAACGAATAAATGCGTCTTTTTGGTAGGCGACGAATTTGAATGGGCCGGTACCAATTGGCTGTAAATCAATTTTTTCTGGCGTGCCTGCGGTCATCATTTTATCGGCATATTCAGCAGACATTATGGACGCGAAATCCATTGCCATGTTGGCAATCATCGGCGCTTCAGGGCGGTTTAGGGTAAATTGGACAGTGTAGTCATCAATTGCGATAACATCTTTTAATAGTGTCGGCATGTCCATGCTAGCAAAGTATTCGTAACTGCCGCCCGATACAGAGTGATAGGGGTGTTCATTATCAAGTTGGCGTTTGAAACTAAACACGACATCCGCTGCGTTAAAATCGCGGGTTGGAGTGAAATAGTCAGTGCTATGAAATTTAACCCCTTGTCGTAAATGAAATGTGTAGGTCAGTCCATCGTTAGAAATTTCCCACGATTCTGCGAGCCCAGGTTTAATATTTGTTGTGCCGATATCAAACTCAACTAAACGGTTGTAAACATTTTTGGATGAGGCGTCGAATGTTGTCCCCGCTGTGAATAAAGCCGCATTGAAACCTTCAGGGCTTCCCTCCGAACAATAAACTAGCGTCTTTTCGATTTTTTCTGTGCCGCCGCAACCGGATATTGCGGCAACGCCGAGCATTGATAAACCAAAAAACAAGTGTTTATTCATTGAGGGTATCCTGTGTAGAGCCTTATGAAATGTGAGTAGGTTATTCAACATTAAATGACGCGCTTGTTTCTAAGCTCGGCAATCTCTGCTTCGCTGTAACCTAGTGATGTCATAATGTGATCGGTGTGTTCAGATAGTGTTGGGGCGCGATGTTTAATGGCGGTAGGGGTTTTGGATAGTTTGATGGGCGTGTTGGCGATTTTCGCTGCCTTCGGTGTGCCGGGGTAATCTGTTGCCTCAAAAGCGCTGGTCGCTGCCGCGTGTTCGTCATCCAGCGCTTCTTGTAAATCATACACTGAACCAGCAGGTAGTTTTGCTTCTTCAAACGCGGCAAGAACTTCAGCCGTTGTCCGCTCATGACACCAGTTTGCCAAGCGCTCACTGATTATTTCGCCATTATCGCCGCGAGAAATATCGTCTTTAAAACGTGAGTCGGTGAGCCAGTGGTCCTCACCCATTAATTTTGCCCAACGTTCAAACATGGCGTTGCCAACAGTTTGCACCAAGACCCAGCCATCTTTGGTTTGAAAGGTGTCACCAGGGCCACTGTTTTGGAGACGATTCATGGTGCCGTGTCGATTTAAATTTAATGCACTTTGCTCGGTTAAAAAATTGCCTGCGAAATTGAGTGCTGTACGGTACAGAGAAGCTTCCACAATTTGCCCTTGACCGGTTTTTTCTCTTTCCAATAATGCAGCCATAGTACCGTAGGCGCTGAGGCTTGCCGTACCGAAATCGACGTAATTGATTGCGGACTTCACCGGGTGATCCTGCGGGCCGGTTAAGTGCATGGCGCCAGACATGGCTTGCCCTAAACCGTCAAAGCCAAGTCGTGAAGAATAGGGGCCGCCTTCGCCAAAGGTGGAAATCCAGGTAAGGATAATGTCAGGTTTAATAGCAGTGAGACTGTCGTAGTCGATGCCCATCGCTTTAAGAGTTTGAGGCGGTAGATTGGCAATCACAACATCGGCGGTTTCCACCAAGCGACGGACAACTTCTTTGCCTTCTGGCTTAAGTGGGTTCAGGGTCATCCCTTTCTTGTTACGGCCCATTTGCAGATACGCAGCGCCAGAGCCGTCTTCGGCAACCGGGGAGGTAAATCGATCTTCACCCCCTTCGATGCGTTCGATCCGGATGACTTCGGCACCCATGTCAGATAATAGTGCGGCGCAAAATGGGCCTGCGATGTAACGACCAAAATCTAAAACTCTTACGCCGTCTAAAACTTGTGCCATGTGTACTTCTCTCTCGATGGTTGTTCTTATCTCAATGACTGCGGGCATTGTATCAAATGTGTATGACGGGGCAGTCTATATTGTTGTCGGTGTTATCGTTCGCTACGCACACGCTCTACAGCATCAAGCCATTGATCGTAGTATTGATCGCGACGTGTTTTGTCCCATCTCGGTGCGAAGCGCTGGTCGCAAGCCCAGCGCTCTGCAATTTCATCAAGGCTGCTAAAAATACCGGCTTGCAAACCAGCAAGATACGCTGCCCCCAGTGCAGTGGTTTCAATAATGGTGGGGCGGTCGACTTCTGCGCCGAGAATATCGGCTAGGAACTGCAGTAGCCAATCGTTCGCAACCATACCGCCGTCGACGCGCAATGTGGTCGGTCGACAACCATCAGCCTCCATCGCTTTTTGGAGGTCTTTGGTCTGGAAGCACACGGACTGCAAGCCAGCCGTTACAATTTCGTTAATCCCTGTATCGCGCGTTAGGCCAAATATGGCGCCGCGTGCATCGGGATCCCAATAGGGTGCTCCTAGCCCGGTAAATGCGGGTACTAAAAACACGCCATGGTCCTCAGCAGTTTTCTTGGCAAGGGCTTCTGTCTCACCGGCGTTGCTAATGAGCTTTAGACCGTCACGCAGCCATTGCACGGCGGCACCAGCAATAAAAATGCTACCTTCAAGTGCGTAGGTAACCTCACCATCTAAACGATACCCGACTGTTGAGAGCAGCTTATTTTGGGATTTAAGTGGCTGCCGACCGGTGTTCAATACTAAGAAACACCCTGTGCCGTAGGTGCTTTTGGCCATTCCCTCCTCAAAACAGGCTTGGCCGAAGAATGCGCCTTGCTGATCACCCACCATGCCCAAAATAGGAATTGCCCCCCCTAGCCATTGATCAGCGGTATGGCCAAATGCGTGAGCGTTGTCGCATACCTCAGGCAGCATCGATCTCGGAATATCAAAAAGCGCGAGGAGATCGTCGTCCCACTCTTGGGTATGAATGTTAAAGAGCGCTGTGCGGCAAGCGTTGGTGGCGTCGGTTTTGTGCGACTGGCCATCGGTGAGTTTCCAGAGTAGGTAAGTATCTACGGTGCCAAACAGTAATTGGCCTGCCTGGGCCTTTTCTCTCGCACCCTCGACATTCTCTAATATCCAATGGATCTTGCTGGCGGAAAAATAGGGGTCCAACAGTAGGCCGGTTTTATCTGCTAGGGCCGTTTCGTGGCCCTGGGCTTTCAGCGACTGACAATATTGGCTGGTACGGCGGTCTTGCCAGACGATGGCGTTGTAGATGGCCTCGCCTGTGTTTTTGTCCCACACCAACGTCGTTTCTCGCTGGTTGGTAATGCCTATTGCGCTGATGTCAGCAGCGGAGAGACCTGAATTTTGTATAGCTTCACGGCTGGTATCGATGACTGATTGCCAGATGTCATCGGGGTTGTGTTCAACCCAGCCGTCGGCGGGAAAATGTTGAGGGAACTCCTGCTGTGCACTATGTGTGGACACTGACGCGCTATCAAAAATGATTGCCCGAGAACTCGTGGTGCCTTGATCGATTGCGAGAAGGTATGCCATAGGGTGAACCTGCTTGTCATTGGCTGGATTGCCCAGCCACTCTGACCCCAAATCCTAATGAGATTGTGGGTGATTACAACCTCTATTGCGAAGTGACTCATTGTTCTCACGTGATTGTGCGTTCGTGGGTCGAATCTCGTGTCTATACTGAAAAAAGGGTCAATAGAATAGGGAGAGATGATTGTCTAAGTCGTTTTTCTGGGTGAGCACCTTATTGAATCGTGGCGTTGTCACCGCCTGTCTCCTGCTGGGGTGGGGAGTGGCGGTGTTATCGTTATTTCTGGCTGGTTGGCAGGGAGCCTTACTTTGTGGGCTGGTTTGTCTGTTGTTCACCGTTTATCTGATCGTTGTCAGTGTCAACGTTGGCAGCACTCACCACTTAGCTCAATTGCACAAGGCATTGGGCGCGGCAAATAGTGAACCTGCCGATATTTCAATGGACCTTCCTCGTGGCGCTAATGGTATGTCGGGCGCTTTGATTGATGATTATCGAGGCTTCATTCGTGTTCTGAAAGAAACATTAGAGAAGCAGCAACACGTGAATATGCAAATTGCATACATTGGCGCTGACGCGCGCAAATTGGCGACGCAAGCCCGCCAAGACACACAGCAACAGGAGCAGGTGTCCGAGCAAATATTCCATTCAAATGAGCGCGTGACTAAAGCCATCGATGGATTAAGTGAGCGGGCAAGCTCAGTGACTGAGTTAAACACTCGTCATCTAGAATCCGCACGAAACTCTTTAACCGGGTTAAGTAGCGCGTTAGACAATATAAATGTTGCTGTTGATGCAATGGTGGGTTTTGAAGCAACCGTTGGTGAATTGACCTCCAGCTCGGAGAGTATTCGAGAGTTATTAACAACCGTGCAAAGTTTTGCTGCTCAAACTAATTTGCTGGCATTAAATGCGGCTATTGAAGCTGCACGTGCCGGTGAACAAGGTAGAGGCTTTGCGGTGGTCGCCGATGAAGTGAGAACCTTGGCGGGGAAAGTGGATGCTGCGACTTCGCAAATTGATCAGCTATTAGAGGCGATGGCGAGTGCGGTGCAAAGTGCTTCGGACGGTAGTGCGTTGGCGATTTCTAATACGCAGCAAGCTCAGGGCTCAGTGGATGAGGCCACGTCTCAATTTAAATCTATGGTATCTGAATTTACATCGGCGCATGCTGACTTGGTTCATGTCAGCAACGCCGCTGAAGAATTGTCACAAATTAATGAGGAGTCGCGAGAACATAGCGCCACGATTCGGGATCTAGGTAAGCGTATCCATGATGAGTTGGAAACGTCGTTTGGTCACGCCAATGCCATGAGTGAGTTTTCCAATAGTGCGGTGCGAGATTACGTGCGGATCAAAATTGGTGCTGGCGTAATTGAGCCTGTAGTCACTTTGCTAGCTGATCGAAAACGCTACTTAGAGTCTTTGCTTGAAGACCTGGCGAGCGAAGGTGTAGACGTTTTTGACCGGAATTATCAACCCGTGCCCGAGTCGGTTAATCCCAAGCAGTATACAACAGCATGGGACAGTGTATTGCGAGATAGATTGCAAGCCACCATGGATGATTGGACTGATAGCACTAAGCATCCCGGTTTCCTTTATTGCTTACCAGTTGATGACGAAGGTTATGTGTCTGTTAATCGTAGCGCGTTATCCAAGCCACCGACTGGCAATCCAGAGGTCGACGTACAGCAAAGTCGTTACCGATATATTGCTTTGGATGCAAAGCGGGTGGAGTCAAACCGCGCTATAAAAGACATAAGTTTAACGACGTTTACCGTACTGAATGGTGACATTGCTTTCTCTGTATCATCTCCTTTGATAGTCAATGGCAAGCGCTGGGGAACCGTGAGCATTGGTGTAACACCCCAAGCGTTTGGTGTAAACATTAATGATGTTATGAATATGGCAGGCTGATTTTTTCGGTCAAAAAATAAAATGAATGGACGGGAAATACATTGAGTCAACGTGCTAATAATTGGTCAGAAGTATTGATTAAAGGTGGTGCCATGGTCGGCATTTTGGTCTGCCAACTTGGCTTGACCTTAGGTTTTGCTTGGGTAGCAGAAGGGTGGGTTCAGTATCTCGCATTAGCGATGGGGGTGACGTCTTTTGCCTTGGCGATTTGGATACGGAGATTTGTTGGCAGTGGTGCTGCAATTTCGAATTTATTGGAGGTGATGCGAGCTGCAAATGCTGATGTAGGAGATCTATCTAACAATGTTGAAGTGAATACGGGTGGGCTCACGGGAGAGGTGGCGACGGAATTTAATAAATTTATTGAGCGTGTTCGTAAAATTGTTGAACAAGACCAAATGAATAACCTAAGAATCGGTTTGGCTGCCGTGGAATCTCGAAAGCTGGCTATTGCGGCTAAAAATCATGCAAGCAAACAAGAGTCAGTATCGGATCTCAATTTTCAATCAAGTCAGCAGACTGCTAGTGCTATAGATGAATTGGCGGAGCGTAGTGCATTAATTGCTCGAGTTAATTCGAAAAATATCGAACTGGCAAAAGAGTCACTCCAGGATATGGGGAATGTTCAAAATTTGGTTGGTTCGGTATCGCAATTAATGCAGCAATTTTCCGACACGGTCGAGCGGCTAGAATCTACCTCCGATAGTATTCGCGAAATTTTAGATACCGTTCAAGCGTTTGCGGGGCAAACAAATATGCTGGCTTTGAATGCAGCCATTGAAGCTGCACGCGCGGGTGAGCATGGCCGTGGTTTTGCCGTGGTCGCTGATGAGGTTAGATCTTTAGCTGGGAAGGTAAGAGGAGCCGCAGATCAAATTGATGAATTGGTTGGCGAAATGGGGGGCGCTGTCAGTCAAACCGCCGTAGGTACTACCAATATGATTGAGAGCACCGAGCTGGCGCAACAGACAATCTCTGAATCGACACAAAAATTTTCGGAAATGATGGGGGATTTTGAACGAACGCACAGTGACTTGTTAATGATAAGTACAGCGGTTGAACAAATGTCTGCGTCTAATCAAGAGTCTCATGAGCGTAGCACCGAGATTTTAGAGCTTGGTGAAAAAATTCATCGTGATATGGAAACTATTTTTGATCATGCCGACGTGATGCGACTGACAACGAATGTTGCGCTACGAAGCCTGGTCGCCGTTCGAATTGGTCAAGGAGCGATTGAGCATAATATGGATGTGCTCATTGAGCGTAAGCGCATTTTTGAAGCAACTTTGGCTGATCTAGAAAAAAGCGGCGTCGATATCTGGGATAAAAATTATAGAGAACATGCTAACAATGGTTGGCCGAAGTATGATGTGTCGTGGTGTCAGCCGTTAATGCGCGCGACGCAACACATTATTGATGACTGGGAAAACAAAGATAATATTCTCTACTGCTTACCGGTCACAACGGATGGGTACGTATCCGTGAATAGATCGTCGATTTCGAAAGAGCCGACTGGCGATCCTAAAGTGGATAGGTTGCAAAGTCGCCACATGTATTTCGCTATCACAGACAAGAATGATCTCGCGGTTATTGGCAAGATCAACAACTTTAGTATGTCGACGTTCTTGCTCCCCGATGGCACGACAGTGTTCTCGGTATACACTGCGTTATACGTCAATGGAAAACGCTGGGGCACGCTAAATTCTGGACTGCTGCCTAGTGCGTTTGGTCTCGACAGCAGTGGCTCAGTAGAAGACCGAGTCCGCGTCTAACCGATTTGCACGACGTTGATGAGGTGAGGTGATACGGCTTTTTTGCCGAATCGTTTTAGTGAAAATATACCCGCCGCCATCGCTATGGTGGATGCAATAATCCAGATCGAAGAAAAGAGCGGGGTGGTGTTTAGTGAACCTGCTTGATAAATCAATGCGGCGATATAATAAGCGAGGCCCGTACTCCAGCTAAACACGATTAATGCATAGCGCCACCCGGCCTCTTTCACTACCGCCCCCAGCACCGCGACACAGGGTGCATACAACAAAATAAACACGAGATAAGAGAATGCGGCAAAGGCAGTGCCGAATAAAGCGGCCATATTGGTCAATGTCGCCGTTTTTACACCTTGGCTTTCTGCAACGCTTGCTGCATCTTCGCTGCCTACACCGCCTATTCCTAGCGGGTCAATTAACGCACCGCTCAAATCTTTGGCCGCTGTACCAATGGATGTAATTGCTTCACTAAATGCGCCGACAATATCGGGTGCTTCCGCTGTGCCCGCGTCATTGTTTACTGGTTCGCTATAGAGTGCATCCAGGGTGCCGACGATAGCTTCTTTTGCGAACATGCCGGTGAACAAGCCAACCGTCGCAGGCCAATTATCTTCACTTATTCCCAACGGCGAAAACGCTGGCGTAATGGTGCGACCAATCGCTGCCAATACAGAGTCTTGAGAATCTTCATGGCCGAAGGTGCCGTCGGTACTAATTGAGTTCAGCATGCTCAGTACCACAACTACAGCAACAATGTTTTTACCGGCCCGTAAGGCAAAGCCGCGCAGCCTAAACCAAGTCGTGATAAAAATGTTACGCATGACGGGCATATGATAGGCCGGCATTTCCTGAACTGATCGCGTCACTTCTCCGGGAAATAATTGGCGGCGGAATATCCAGCCTGTGCCTACGGCGAGTGCAATCCCCAACAGGTACAAAAGGAAAACAATATTTTGTCCGTTAGTAGGGAAGAACGCCGCCGCAAATAACGTGTACACGGTTAATCGTGCACCGCAGGACATAAATGGAGCCATCGCGATAGTCATTAACCGGTCGCTATCGCGGCTTAAACTACGCGAAGCCATCACGGCGGGAACGTTGCAACCAAAGCCAACAATCAAAGGTACAAAAGCGTTCCCGGGTAGCCCAATCCGGGCCATTAGGCGATCGACAACGAATGCCGCGCGAGACATGTAGCCTGAATCTTCTAGGGCGGATAGGCAAAGGTACAAAAATCCGATAACGGGAATAAACGTTGCGACTAGAGTGACGCCACCGCCAAGACCATCTGCAAGCAATGTGGTTAGCCAGGCAGGCGAGTGTATTAAATCAAGCAAGTAGCGTGTGCCATCGATAAATAGACTGGCAAATACAATATCGAAAAAGTCGATAAACACTGCGCCAACGTTCACTGCGAAGGTAAACATTAGGTACATCATTAATAGGAAAACGGGGATCCCTAAATAGCGATTGAGTACCCAGGTATCAATTTTTTCGGTAAAAGGCTGGCGGTGTGATTCAACGGTAACAACGCCATCCAGCATGCGCTGCACTTTCATATAACGCGCGGGTAAGTCACCGGGTGTGACAGGGTCTGGGGTTTCTGGCGGTGAGAGGAGATCCACACCAAGGTGTTCAGAAATACTCTCAAGCAACCCATTAACACCTTGCTTACGCGAAGCCACGATGGGGATCACAGGAACCTGTAAGCGCCCAGCTAGTTCGTCAGCATTGATGTGTAAGCCTTGCTGCTCAGCCACATCGAGCATATTCAAAGCGACAATAACGGGTAGCTGCTTCTCCAACAGTTGCTGCGTCAGAATGAGATTTCTTTCGAGGTTGCTAGCGTCGAGGATGTTGATGATTAAGGAATAATCACCCTGGTCGAGAGCATCTTGGGCGATTCGTTCGTCAATACCGACATGCGTCTGTTCGAGGTTATAAATGCCTGGGAGATCGACGATTTCAACGGATTGGCCGTCAATGGTTAGGGTGCCGGTTTTTTTCTCAACGGTAACACCTGGCCAGTTCCCGACTTTTTGATGGGCACTTGTGAGAACATTGAAGAGTGTCGTCTTCCCGCAATTGGGGTTGCCGATCAGCGCAATGCTGCTGGACATTAAGCTACCCCGGTGACCAGCGTCTCGTGATGAGTGACCAATTCTTCGACGGCAATGCTTTGCGCGTCGTCTTTGCGGATGCTCAGTAGGGTTTGACCCACTTTAATTTGCATGGGGTCGCCCATGGGCGCATAACGAAGGACATCGAGCGTTGCTCCAGGAAACAACCCTAGCGCAAACAGTCGACTTGAGATCTCTGGTGCACTCGCGATATCAGTGACGCGCCAGCGACTGCCGGGGCGGGCCTGGTGGAGGGAGTGGGCCTGTACAGAGAAATCAGAAAGCGCCATGAACATCTACCGAAGATAGAAAGGTGAAAAGAGATGCGAATTGTTATCATTAACGATAGCAGACTTGTCCTGATAATAGAAGTGTCATATTCATCTGATAGGTAAAAAATTAGGATTTATTTGTCTGACATCAAATTGAGGTTGCGATGCCAGGGAGTGTTTGTTTTTCAGCCTATGCATAATTCCTTGGAAAACTATACTGAATCGATATAAGTACTAAACCCCAACTGCGGTATTATGTCGCATCATTCCTCTTGGTGACGACCGCGTCACAATCCTGTTTATTTAGGTATTTGTAGTAGCTTCGTGAAAGCGGAGTTAAATGGTGAGTTATGCAAACCTTTCAACTGGCAAATCGTACAACGATGGCCCTCCAGTTTTACACCGTGGTTGGAGTGGTTGTGTTGCCGTTTGTGGCTTGGTGGTTAGTGCAGGGGAATTGGCAGGTATCTGCAGTTCCAGGGTTCGCTGCGCTGCTATGCGTAACAAATTATTTGGCTCATAAATATACCGGGCGTATGCCCATCTCACCGGTCGTTATTTCTACTTTGTTTGTTGTATCCAATAGTAGCGTTATCTACCTGCTGGGTGTGTCGGGCATGTTCTGGGCTTACCCCATTTTGCTTTCAGTGTACTGGGTTCACAGCCGTTCCACGGCGCTATATCTCGTTGTATTACTATTTATTATATCGGTGGGGACAGCGGCGGTCTTATTTGAGCCATTTATGGTGATCAGGTTTGGCCTCACCATTATGATGATTGCCGTTTTTTTTAACATCGCTGTTGTTCACTGGGAAAAACATGTGGGTGAGCTGGAAAGATTGACGATTACCGATCACTTAACGGGCGCTTTTAATCGTCGCTTTATGGATACCAAGTTGACAGAAATGATTGAGTGGCAGCGTCGACGTGGCACTGTGTCCACATTGATAGTGTTGGATGTCGATCACTTTAAACAGGTCAATGACAACTACGGCCACAGTGTGGGCGACAAGGTGCTTAAGGACCTAGTGAATATTCTCATCAATCGAGTGCGCTCATTGGATTATGTGTGTCGTGCTGGCGGTGAGGAATTTGTTGTCATTCTACCGAATACTCCCGAAACTGAAGCACAGTTGGTTGCGGAGGACTTGCGGTCGGCGATTTTTGAATCGGTGCTTCTCGCTGGCGGTCCCGTCAGTATTAGCTGTGGCATCAGCAGTGTGTGTTCGGGTGATTCGCCTGACTCGTGGCTCAAGCGATGTGATATTGCCCTTTACCAGGCCAAAGGCGAAGGCCGGAATCGCGTATCTGTGTCTCAACAGACTAACGTGGTGCCAAACAGTGTAGCCAGTGCCTGATTGTCTGATTCAGCTGGGTTCGGTGCTCTGCTCCGCAGTGAATGCTAGATGGTCTACTCTGTAAGTAACAGAGTCATTGGGTATCGCGGTGCAATCGCTGAATCAACAATATCAAGTTTATCGACAAGTCATTGGGCAGGTTCTGAAAGATAGTGAGAAGTTACCCAGCCTGCCCAGCGTAACCCTCAAAATTCGCCGCGCTATCAGTTCCGAGAATACGACAATTGAGCAGTTGGCGGAGCTCATTTCCAAGGATGCTGCCCTAAGTACACTGCTACTAAAGGCCGCCTCTAGTCCAATCTACCGCCGTGCCGTCACACCTAAAACTTTACCTGAGGTCATCGGTTTACTCGGATTCTCCAGTGTAAATAGCCTGGTGATGTTACACAGTGTACGCAGCGTTATGGTGTTGCGCAGTCCGTCGGTAAAAAAATTGTTTGCCCAAACATGGCGGCGCTTGGTGGTAAAAATGAGCGTCGCTGGCTTTCTCGCCAAGCAACTCAAGAGTGTCTCGGTGGATGAGGCGCAAATGGCGAGTATGTTGACGGAAGTTGGGGCGCTAGCGGTGCTTTCAGCGCTATTGGAGTTGGACGCAGCCCCAGATTCTGATACCTATGTCAGTTTGTGCCGCAACTACAGTAAATCTCTCGGTAGCATTTTATTGCAAAAATGGAATGTGGATCAGCAATACATTGACGTCGCGAAGCGCTGTGGTGATTGGGCTGATACGGATGGAGTGAGCGTGGGGTTGCTGGATGTGGTAAACCTCTCGATCTACTACGCGGTCAAGTTCACGAACAAGTCTGCTTCGCTACCTGCCATTGGTGAGCTTGCTGTATACAAAAAACTCTTGCCTGAGCAACGTCGCTGCAAACACCCCGATTGGCTTGATGTAATCTTCGACAATAAAGCTGATATTCAAGCGTTGGTAGAAAGTTTTCGTTAGTCGAGCCTTGGTCTTTGCTGTGTTATTGTGCGGCGCCCAAACCGATTGGTATGGCGAGGTTGCTTTACAACGTTGAACCGGAATTTCGTTTTATGAATAAATTTTCTGAAATTATAGGCGCTGCCCAGTGGCAGGGTGACTCCGTCACGTTTAATGTCACTGAAGATTGGGGCCAGGGGCGGACCGTCTTTGGTGGGATGCAGGGCGCGATGGCTGTAACCGCCATGCGCGGGGTTTTAGGAAATGATGTTCCCCTAAGGAGCTTGCAGGTGACATTCATCGGCCCCGTTTTTTTTGGCGACGTGACCGTCAATGCTAAAGTGTTACGTCAAGGAAAGTCGGCCACCCAGGTGCAAGCGGAAATTTACGATGACGGCAAGCTACGTTTAATCGCTGTCGGTATTTTCGGCACCGATCGACCGTCTGAGCTGGCAGACGTTCCCACTGCGGAGCCAGCGAAACGCGGTCGTGATGAGTCCCATCGGGTAAAATATGTTGAAGGCATGATGCCGGCATTTACTCAGCATTTTGAAACGCATTTTGCCGAAGGACCTAAACTATTCTCTGCCACCAAACATCCACGAGCTATCGCTTACTCAAGGCATCGCGATGACGATATGGTGACCGAGGCACATTTGGTGGCGTTAGGTGATGTAGCTCCGCCAGTCGCCATGGCGGCGTTGAGTCAATTCGCGCCCGCCAGTTCAATGAATTGGCAGCTCGAATTTGTGCAGCAGCCCAGTGCGCTGACAGATAAACCGTGGTTTCGTGTCGATGCCGAGGCTCTTGCCAGCGGTCAGGGCTACACTTGGCAAAATAGTGACTTTTGGGATGAAGACGGACGCTTGGTGATGCTGAGCCGTCAGTGTATAGCGGTATTTGGATAACGGTAGCGGGGGGGGGGCGCTGCGTTAGACGAGTTAGCGATCACCGCTTGTGGCGGGTACAGCAAACCCCAAGGCTTGGTAGACGCGCTGGACCAATTGAACGCTTTGCATGATCGAAACATGGTCGTCGCGCGCTGAAACAATACCTAAATCCGTTAGTGTAACGCTCTCATGTGGTTGAATGCCTTTCATCTCAAGGCAGCGTTTAGCGCAGTGTAACCCGCAGCCGTCGATCGTGATCACTCGCTGTTTAGTTTTGCAGGCCTGTACGATGGGTAGAATATTTGCCCCAATGCTGGATGCCGCTACCATGTCTGCGAGCCTGTTTTCACTCAGCGAAACGGCAATATCATTTGCCACCTTGGCTACCTGTGAGCCACCAGCGCACGCGACAACGGTAGGCCTTTCAGGCACCTGTTTGTTGGAGTCGTTTGAAGGCACGGCATATTACCCAGTTAAAAATTAGGGGTTATTGTGCAGAAGGGCTACTACTCTGACCTTGATGTAGATCAGGCGTGTCGGAGATACGCTCTTTTTACTCCGAAGTCGTGGATGTTCTGATGCAGGTCAACATGAGGTTCGGGTAACAACGTTACTATGCCCGCCGCTCAATGCCATTACTGACGGGGAATGTTTAAAAGATGCAAGCACCAAGCTGGGACCCAACACTGATTCAGCGTCACGACAAGTCTGGGCCGCGCTATACTTCGTATCCGACAGCGCCGCAGTTTCATGAAGAGTTTAGCCTCGAGCAGCTTGAATCGGCTATTGAGCGAAGCAATGCGAGTAGACGCCCGCTCTCGCTCTATTTCCATATACCGTTTTGCGACACCATTTGTTACTACTGCGCGTGTAATAAAATTGTTACCGCGAATAAATCACGTGCGCGACCTTATTTGGATTCGCTGTTTGATGAAATGCGCTTGATGGCGGAGAAAGTCGCCAGCGATCGTCCGGTTAATCAGTTGCACTGGGGGGGTGGGACGCCCACCTACATAAGCGATGACGAAAAGCGCGAGCTCATGGGGGTGACGCGAGAGTTATTCAATCTTCATGAAAATGATACTGGTGAATACTCTATCGAAGTACACCCTGGCCAAATGGAAGTCGGCACTATAGGTGTATTGCGTGAGCTTGGTTTTAATCGTATCAGCATGGGTATTCAGGATTTCGATCCACTTGTTCAGCGAGCCGTCAATCGCTTCAATAGTGTTGAGCAGGTGAGTGAGTTGGTGTCGGCTGCACGCCAGAAAAAATTTCATTCCATTAGTATGGATCTTATCTACGGCTTACCGATGCAAACGCTTGAAACGCTTCGAGCCACTGTACAGTCGGTTATAGAGTTGTCACCAGATCGGATATCGCTGTTCAACTACGCCCATCTGCCCCACCTGTTTAAAACGCAGAAGCAAATCGATGAACGCCAATTACCGAGTGCCGATACAAAGTTATCGATGCTTGAGTTGGCCATTACTCTGCTGACCCAAGCGGGGTACGTTTATATTGGTATGGACCACTTTGCAAAACCTGATGATGAGTTAGCGATAGCGCAAGAGAAAGGCGAGCTGCAGCGCAATTTCCAAGGCTATGCTACCCATGGGAATTGTGACATGTTTGCCTTTGGTGTCTCTTCAATCTCGGCAATCGATAATATTTATGTGCAAAATTTTAAAGATATTCCCGGCTACTCTGCGCCAATTGCGAGCGGTCAGCTACCGATGCAGAAAGGGTTGGTACTCAGTGAAGATGACTTGCTGCGGCAGTACGTCATTAACCGCTTAATTTGTCAGTTTGAATTATGCTTTGCTGAAATCGAAGATAAATTTGGTATTAATTTCACGCAGTATTTTGCAACAGAATTGCGTGAGCTGAACGAACTTACCGCCGATCACCTCATCGAATTGGCACCCACTCACGTTCGAGTAACACCTCAAGGACGATTGTTAATCCGCCGTGTCTGCATGGTATTTGATGCCTACCTGCGCCAGCCGACAAAGCAAAGTTTCTCTCGGATCATCTAAGTTGCCCTAGTGTTCGCCTGCATAACCTGTGGGCGGCAGTTGTCTGTCCTCAATGATCTGCCCCCCCCCTTACCCTGTATTACCCTTCGTTTAAATAGAACGATATGGGCGATATTTTACGATTTTAATTTATATAACCGAATATATACTGGTGTTAATTCATAGCAAGCACCTATTCAATGTCTTAAAGGGTGCGCGAAATTAAAGGAGGTTTAGCCCCGATGTATATTCGACAATCGCATGATCGTGGAACTGCCGATTTTGGATGGTTGCACAGTCGTCACAGCTTTTCGTTTGGTTCTTACTACGATGCCAATCACATGGGGTTTGGTGTGTTGCGAGTCATTAATGATGATCGTGTCGCGCCTGGAGGTGGCTTTGATACTCATGGCCATCGCGATATGGAGATTATTTCCTACCCTTTGTCTGGAGCCTTGGAGCATAAGGACAGTTTAGGTAACGGGTCGGTAATTCGCACAGGAGATGTGCAGCGAATGTCTGCAGGGACGGGTGTTTTGCATTCGGAATTTAATCCGTCCTCAACGGAGGCTAGCCACTTTTTGCAAATATGGATTTTACCTAATCAGACGGGACTTGAGCCGAGTTACGAACAGCAGCACTTCTCAGAGCAGCAGCGGAGAAACCGACTGCTTCCCATTGTGTCTGGCCGTGGTATCCCAAATACGCTGAAGATTCACCAAGACGCTACGCTCTATTCTGGCTTGTTTTCGGCTGGTCACGTCCAACAACACGCTATCAGTGGAAAGCGGAAAACGTGGGTCCATGTTGCAGAAGGGTGTGTCACCCTATCCGCAAATGGGGTGGACGAGGCAGTATTAAATGAAGGCGATAGTGTCGGATTGCAGCATGATGGGGAGCTAGTGTTCCAGGCCCAGGTCGATAGCAATCTGTTGGTGTTTGATCTGCCTGCTTAATGGCATTTTTTAAAGGTTTTATAATCATTTGGAGATTCTTATGAGTAACAAGATTTTATTTTTAGCAGGCAGCGCGCGAACGCAATCGGTGAATAAGCAATTGGCCAAGCAGGCTTACGAACTTGCCTTGAAGAAAGGCGCCTCGGCAACCTTTATTGATCTAGCGGATTTCGATATGCCCCTGTATAACGGGGACTTAGAGGCTGAGAGCGGCTTGCCTGATAACGCTATTAAGCTTAAGCAAGTATTTACTGAGCACCAGGGGTTGTTCATCGCTTCGCCGGAATACAACTCTTCGTTCTCGCCGCTGCTGAAAAATAGCCTCGATTGGATTTCTCGACCTCATCAAGAAAATGAGACGCCATTAGTGGCCTATAGAGGCAAGGTCGCTGCGCTGGCTGCTGCGGCACCAGGGCACTTTGGTGGCTTGCGTGGGTTGGTTCCGCTGCGTATGTTACTCGGTAATATCCAAGTGAATGTGCTACCGAATCAGCTGGCGGTTCCCTATTACGGAAAAGCCTTCGATGATCAGGGAAAGTTGATTGACGAGGCTGGGTTGGCTCAGCTTGATAATTTGGTCGACGATTTGATCGCTTCGGTAGAGCGTCTTTAGCGAGCGTGAGTGACCCAATTACTCGTCGCGCATGCGGCGTAGTGTAGTGATAAAGCGGCGAGCTACTGGTCCAAGGGATGCTTCATCTGGCGTTACTAAATACAGCGTCTGGTGGCGAGTTGTGCCTGCTTGTAATGGTAACTCTACAAGTTCACCGATACGGATCGCCTCATCGATCTTGGTGCGTGGTAGCCAGGCGTACCCAAACCCACGTTTGATCAAATCGATAGATGTATCTAGGTTCGTGACAGTCCAGCGCTGTTCAGCCTCAAGCCACCCAGAATCTTTACTGTGATGCTGGCCAGAATCTCGAGTTACTATTTGCCTGAAGGCTTGAAGGTCTTGAGGTGACAGCGGAGCGGGCTTGGCAGTAAGAGAGTGATGAGGGCTGGCGACTGCGACAAATTCAACCTCGGCTATTTGCTCTGGCAGGATGCCAGGCGGTGCGGACGCTGAGATAGCGACTGTCACTTCCCCTGACGCGAATAATTCGTTACTCCCTGAGAGTATGGTTTCCCGCAACTCCACTCGGGTAAACGGGTAGTGTATGGACAGTTCGTCAAAGGCTCTATAAATCACCTCGTACGGAAAAATGCTGTCTACAGCGACCGGAAAGTGGGTCTCAACATCATTTCCCAACTGCTGGGCTAGCTCCTCTATTCTCTTAACTTCATCCAAGACCAGGCTTCCGCGCCGCAACAGCAATTCTCCTGCTGAAGTGAGCGTCGTGCGTTTGCCCTGAGTGGTTACTAAAGTGACGCCAAGAGAGTCTTGCAGCTTGTGCACGGCTGTATTGATGCTTGATTGGCTTTTATGAATCGCGCTGGCGGCCTTGGCGAAGCTACCGTGTTTAATAAGGGCTTCGAGCATACGCCATTGTTCAATGGTGGTCTTCATAAAAGAGGCCGCTGGTTATCGCCGAAACATCGGGTAAATACACTAATTTACGTGTTTGGCGTGGTTTCTTGGCAAGCATAAATAAACGGCCATTGTATGGGATAGTTACACTTGGGTTAAGTAGTGTTGTTCAGGGGGGTTCCGCTTTGCGAAATATTCAGTGATTCGATAACATCTCCGCCACTGAGCGTCGAGAGCAGTCTTTTCTCCATTGAATTTCGGGCAGCTTGCCTGACTATTTTGGGTCTAGGTGATGAGCTGTTAGAGAAAGATGGGGAATATTTCACTGATACTACTGATTTATTCGAAGTCATAACAACGCATATTGATAATTAAACGCACATTCACAGATTTAGCCACAAGAGAGAATGCATATGGTCAACCAAGGTATCCGAACTGGATTATTTGTAGCGGGTTTAGTCTCCGCGGCGCTACTTTCTGCGTCCTCAGCGTTTGCTGAAGACTATGAGCCCAAGCGCCTTGCGAATGGCAAGCCGGATTTTAACGGCGTTTGGCAGGCTACTGGACGAGCCAACTACGATATTGAGCCTCATTCAGCGCGTGCTGCGATGCAGCTCCGTGAAGGTCCTTTTGTGCCAGTGCCCGCAAAGGCCGTTGTGGCTTTAGGTTCTGTTGGGTCTGTTCCTGCAAGCCTTGGTATTGTTGAAGGCGGCAAGATCCCATACAAGCCTGAAGCGCTTAAAGTTCGCGATGATAATGCGGCTAACTTCTTAGAAAAGGATCCAGAGGTAAAATGTTACCTTCCGGGTATTCCTCGCGCTAATTATATGCCGTACAGCTTTCAAATCTTCCACAATGAAGATGCGCTATTCTTTGCTTATGAGTACGCTGGTGCGGTTCGCAACGTCGTATTGGAAGATCCAGGTCCGGCACCTATTGATTCTTGGATGGGGCAGTCTTGGGCAAAGTGGGATGGTGACACCTTGGTTATTACGGTAACCGACCAAAACGGTGAAACTTGGTTGGATCGATCTGGCAACTACATTGGTTATGGTGCAACAGTCGTTGAGCGTTTTACCCAAACCGGGCCAAACACCATGGATTATGAAGCGACCATTGAGAACCCAGAGGTTTTTACCAAGCCTTGGACGATAAAAACCACCATTTACAAAATGGCGGGTAAAGATGCTCAACTTCAACAATTTAAGTGTGTCGAGTTTGTCGAAGAGCTAATGTATGGCCACCTAAGAAAGAACCCTTTGGATTGATCTAGGTCTAAATATGGCACGGTAATATCTGTCATAGTGAAACTACCACAAGATCGAACAGAATATAGACTCAAATAGAGGTAACACTCATGAAAATCAAACTTGCTCTTGCTGCAGCAGCAGCTTCATTAGCGGCTATCTATGGTGTTAGTCAGGTTAATGCTCACCACGCTTTCGCGGCAGAATTCGACGCGAACGCGCCGGTTTTATTGAAAGGTAAAGTAACGCGCGTTCAATTCATCAACCCACATTCATGGATTCATGTGAAGGCCGTTGACGAAGACGGTACTGAGACTGATTGGATGGTTGAAGGTGGTACACCTAACACTTTGCTTCGCAACGGTATTACTAAGCGTTCGTTGCCAATTGGTACTGATGTAATTGTTCGCGGTTACCAAAGTAAAGACCGTGCGTGCGAGCCAAAATGTAAAGCGAATGGTCGAGATATCACGCTTGCAAATGGCGAGAAAGTCTTCATGGGTTCATCAGGTACTGGTGCTCCAGATGATGGCGCGGAAGGCTTGAAGAAATAATTTCATTCTTCCCTTTTTAAATTTTATTCTAAGCCCGCCTAGTGCGGGCTTTTTTGTGGGCGGAATAGCGAAGCGAGTTTTGTTGAGGGGTGTTGCATTTCGCTATGATGATATTGGGGCGTGCGCATGTTTGCGGGTTGTGGGTGTGGAAATACTTTACGAGGGCTGCCCTATGAGTCATGGTTTTCGTTTTAGGGGCGTTTACTTGGTTTAAGTAAATCCATTGCTGACAAAATATCTGTGAGCCTGCAACCCAGAATTTGCCGGTCTATATAAACTCTATTTGCTTTGTTTACGCCCATAAAAAAACCACCCGAAGGTGGCTTTTAGCACTTTGCAAATGGACTAATCAGCCATAAGCCAGCAATAGCATCTCATAACAGTTGTGTACTTGGAATGCCCAGTAAATGATGCTAGCAGTGATGATAGCCAGCGAACTAGCGCCCGCAATTGTTTGCTTTTGAGCGAGGTTGTTGTCAGACATAGTGTCCTCCATTAATCAAAAAATCTGTGAAATATTTGCTTCGTGGCACTTATGAAAAACCAATCCAGCGTCCGGCTGCGGCGACTGTAAACCAAATCAGTAGTGAGCTGATGCCAACAGACTTTAATACCCAAGGTTTAATCTGTTCTAGGTCGTATTTAAGCAAGGGTTGCTTGACCAAGAAAACAAATAAAATGCCTGAAAATAAAGCGGCCATTTTTGCCCAATAGGCGGCGTTGTGATAACACTTAGTAGCAACACCGGCGAGCATAAATACGCCTGTGGCCAGAATAATGATCAAGCCAACTTTAAACCACTTGTGCGCGCCGTCGACAACTGCGCGGGCAGGTGTGTCTGTCATCGCGATATTCATGATTCGGAGGTCAGTGATAAGAACGCAGCCTCCAAGTAATGCCATGGCTAACAAGTGCGCGCTTTGGAACATCGCATACAGTCCGCCGTATGATTTAGCCGCTTGGCCTAATAATGAGGTTTCTAACCATTCGAAAAAAGGTAATAGCTCCATTGGGAACTCCTAAAAATCTGTCAGTAATTATTCGTAATCGGATTAATGTAGATCGCAGCCAACTAACCAGGTCATAAACGGACCTTGAGGGTTAGTGCAGTCAAACCAGTCATAGGCCATCAAGCGTCCCATGATGACAATCACAATCCATAGGCCAAGTGAAATCCCTGCGCCAACGCGTATGCGCTTTGGTGGGGTTGGGTCGCTATCCCAAGAATCAACAGAGTTGCTCAGTGCGCGATGGAATAACCAAGCATTAATGGCGGCCGCGAAAAGCAACACAATTTTGATGCGGAACCAAATAGTTTGTGTTTCGTGAACTGCGTTCGCGTAATACAGAATAAGGCCGGTGACGATCATAAAAGCGAAACCAATGAACATCGGTTTTGCTAGGCGATCAGCGACACTTGAAGCGCGAATGTTGGTAAAACCTACGCCAATCATTCGCAGGTCGATAATAAACAGGCTGCCCAATGAAACCATTAGCATGAGAACATGGGTGGACTCGATCCAGTTCCATAAGTAAAAGGAGCTGTGTATCGACTCGCTGCTGGGGTGAGACTCCAGCCAGGTTGAAAAGTCAAAAAGTAGTTGGTTGATCACGTTATGGTTTCTCCTGTAATGGAAGTGACTGCTTATATTGCAGCTTTGAAAAATTAAAACGTTTTTTCGTTTTTGTAGTTTTCTCTAAACTCAATTGCCTTGCTAAAAAAGCCGGTCGTTTCTAATTTGAGTGTCACATCATTCAATGTGCGATTTTCCCAATACCAGCCGTGAAGTCCAGAAAATGGTGCAGTATAAGAACCCTGTTCTCCGTTACTTTGACGCTGGTCAAATGATGGAGAGTATTCCATTGGGTCCACGCCATCTTTCTCTGCATGTAAATCAAATTTTAGCTGATCTGTCCCGGACCACTCGAACAATAAAGTAGCACCTTCTTCAAGACGGTACTTGTATTCTAGCGATTCGAATGGCGCTAGCGTAAATTCAAAAACATCTTCACTAGCAGGTTTTTCTTGAGTATGAAGAACGCCAACGTTTTGCTCTTCTGACATTCCTGTTATACCCAAAAGCTTTCCAGTGCCTAAGGGATCTATATTAAATTCTGCCGGTAAAATGGCAGTCATTAAAATAGTGCCTGCAACAATTGAGGACGCTATGGTAGCAAATACTATATGCCGGTTAGGCGAGTTTTTTTGATTTAACTCAGTGTTCATTGCAATGATCTGTTCCTGCTGGTGGGGTTTTGTAATTGTTGGTTAGGGAGTGTTAATACAACCAAAAACCGACAAGTTGGTAGCCGGTCAAGAGAAAGCCGCCGGTCATTAATACTGAGTTCGCGAGAAATGCATGCTTGTTGAAGTGTTGGCTTTGTCGCCAGCGAAACAACAGCAATAGAATAGCGGATAGGGCCAACATTTGCCCGATTTCAACGCCCAGGTTAAAACTAATGATGTTTGCAATCAGTCCGTTATCGCTTAGTTCAAACTCTTGAATTTTTGTCGCAAGACCTAGTCCATGAAATAACCCAAATATGCCTACAGCAACTTTGGTGTTGGGGTTGACACCCATAAGGCGTCGAAACCCGCCCATATTTTCAAATGCTTTATACACTACTGACAGGCCGATAATGGCATCGATGAGATATGCGTTAACGTTTAGTCCGCCAAGTACACCCAGTAGCAACGTTGCGCTGTGCCCAAGGGTAAAGAGTGTTACGTAAATGACAACATCCCTTAATCGATACAGGAAAAATACGACACCCACTAAGAACAGCAAGTGGTCGTAGCCGGTCACCATGTGTTTTGCACCTAGGTATAGGAAGGGTGCAATCGCAGCACCCTCCACTCCTTCCACAAATTGAGCGTTGCTATCTGAGATATTGTGGGCGAGTGCGCTGCATGTCAGTAGTGTCAGAAGTGAGGTGAGACCTGCATTGCTTAGTGGCTTTAGATATTTCACGGTGTTTATTCGTCGGCGTCATCGTAGGCATAGCGGGTGTGGCAAGCCACGCAAACTCGATAGAGCTGTCCACCTAAGTCGAAGATGGCTTGTTTGTTACGCTCCTGAGAGGCGGTGATAAGTGCTGACCCGGTATCGATGATCGCCTGTGAATAGGCTGTCCAATCCTCTCCTCGGCCATCAATACCATCAATACGGCCCGGAATCATTAACAGGTTTCCAGCTTCTGTGACCACGGCAGACGCGTAGACAAGGTTGTTCCACCCCTCTTCGGTGGTTGGCCATAACTCTTTCTCGCCTTCTGCTGTAATATCCCAGCCAGCAGAACCCCAAATAACGTCAGCGGCGGGGTCGAGGAGGATGTTCATTGATTCCATCATGGATAGATGCGGCCGGTAAGGTGTTTGCTGAGCCGCTTCTTCGGAGCAGCCAGCTATTAATAGTAGTGCAAGGGCGGGTACTAAACGGCGCATGGAAATTCCTCTCTCGGTGGAATATTGTAAGTAGTGGCTATTAATTTAATTTATGGCGAGATGTTCTAACAAGTGCCCTATGCTGTTCAAGGGGTGTAGGGTTAAGAATCATTGGTGGGGTGCTGTTGCTAAGCGCTTGGCAGCCGGTAGAATGTACGCCTTTAAAGTGCTGGCTGCTGCGATACTGCTCTCAGTAGTCACAGGTATTTGGGGTATTTGTGGCAGATATAATAATTAGCCGCTGGGCGGCCTGGGCTCCTGGCTTGCAAACTCTGGAGGACTGGCAGGCCTGGTCTTTGGGAGAAAAAGAGGTTCAATTCGGTGAGCCGCCCGTCGTCAGTGCGATTCCAGCCATGTTGCGCCGTCGTCTTAGTTCGCTAGGTAAAATGGCGTTGTCTGTCGCTTGGCCACTCATGGGAGAAGGTGTCGCAATACCGAGTGTATTCTGTAGTCGCCACGGGGAGCTTGGGCGCACCGTGACTTTGCTTAAGCAGTTGGCCGACGAGGAAGACCTGTCACCAACTCATTTTAGCCTGTCTGTCCATAATGCGATTGGTGGTGTTGCGTCGATTGCACGCAAAGATATGTCCAGTATTACTGCACTGGCTGCGGGTGATGAAGGGCTCAGTGTTGCTTTGCTGGAAGCTCAAATGATTCTAGATGAGCAGCAGTGCCCTGAGGTGTTGTGTGTAATCTACGATGAGCCCCCTCAGGCAGAATTTCACTGCGTTACTCCGAGTGTTCCCTATGCGGCAGCCTTTGTGCTTTCGAGCGTGCTTCCAGTGGATTCCCCAGCGAACAGGTTGACCGTTGAGTTGCAGTCAGTCGAGTCTGTAGATGATGAGGAGGGAGTCCCGCAGGCAATGCACTTCATCAAGTTTCTGTTGAGTGGTAATGCAGGTGACCTGCGTTTTGCTGGCAAGCGTCATGCTTGGCAGTGGTCGAAAGTGGTTTAGCTGCGGATGTGGGCAGTGCTTAATAGGATGTGGAGGATAGCTGCTACAGGGCTGTCTTTTTCCGTGTTTGGGTTGGGTGGTGTGATTATGCCGGTATTGGTTGCGCCAATTATCTACCTGTCTACTCGAGATCAGCGAACCCGTGAAAGGCGAGCTAAGGCCTTCGTGAGTTTTCTAATGCGAAGTTTTGTTCGCATAATGCATGGTTTGGGCGTGTTGAGTTACCAGATAGGCGACAAGACACAGTATAATCGCCCGGGGCATTTGGTGCTGGCAAATCATCCAACATTAATTGATACGGTTTTTTTGATTGCCTTTGTACCGAATGCCGATTGTGTAGTGAAGGGTGCGTTAAAGCGCAACCCGTTTACGCGAATTCCAATAGGTCTGGCAGGTTACATCGCCAATGATGACCCCGAGGGCGTGATAGTCGAAGCTGCTGCATCGTTAGCGCGAGGCAATAGCTTGATCATATTCCCTGAAGGTACCCGAACGACCCCTGGCCAGCCAATAAAGCTTCGTCGTGGGGCGGCTAACATCGCTGTGCGAACAAATGCACCGATAGCGCCTGTGGTTTCGCGCTGTGATCCAATTACCCTAACCAAGGGGGAGCCTTGGTACCGAGTGCCGAAAACTAAACCGCATTTTAGTTATACGGTTCGACCCTCAATTCATGTTGCTGATGTAATAGGTCAGAATAGTGCATCATTGGCGGCGAGAAATTTAACAAAGTATTTGCACAACTATTTTACACAGGAGTTATCACTGAATGAGCAGCCTCGAGCTTGAGCTTAAGCAGTTAATTATTGATTCATTAGATCTGGAAGATGTAACGCCAGAGGATATTGTTAGTAGCGAGCCATTGTTCGTTGAAGGCTTGGGGCTTGATTCGATCGATGCGTTAGAATTAGGGTTGGCGCTACAGAAAAAATACGGTGTTAAGTTGGAGTCTGATTCTGAAGAAACCAAAAAACATTTTGCGAGCTTGGATAGCTTGAAAAACTTTGTCGAAGAAAATCGACAGTAGCAAAGTGCGGGTTGAATAATGAAAGACAAGACTGAAATATACAATAGAATTGTCGGTGTATTAGAAGAGCTTTTCGAAATTGATCCGGCTGATGTTACGTTGGAAGCTAATCTTTATTCTGATTTAGATGTGGACTCTATTGATGCTGTCGACTTGGTTGTTGAGCTGAAAAAAATCACTGGAAAAAAAATCAAACCTGATGATTTTAAAAATGTTCGAACTGTCGCTGACGTAGTTGATGCGGTTGCTGAGCTGCTCGAAGACGAATAATTGTGATCTGGCGTATTCTCGTCGGTGTGTTAACGGTTCTTTATCCGTTTGCCATCTACTTTGGTTTGCAGCACTTTGACCCCCGTTTTTTAATACTCCTGCTTATTTTCTTTGTTGCGGTGAGACTGTTTACCGATAAGCAGGGGCCGCTTATGCAGTGGGGAGCGGTGGCGCTATTGGCTGTGCTCGTTGCTTGGACGTGGGTTGGCAATACGAGTATGGGGCTAAAGGTCTACCCCGTGTTGGTGAATCTGAGTTTGCTCGCTACCTTTGCTTGGAGCCTAAAATCACCCCAAAGCATGATTGAGCGCCTGGCAACCATGGGTGGGCAACAATTTAGTGATTATGCTCGCAACTATATGCGTAAAGTGACTGTCGTCTGGTGCGTGTTTTTCTTTTGTAATGGCAGTATCGCACTCTATACCGCAGTCGCTGCATCAGACAAAACGTGGGCGCTCTACAATGGGCTTATCTCATACTTTCTGCTCGGTGCCATGTTTGCGATTGAGTGGGTGGTTCGTCAATTTGTAATGAAATATGACAATGAATAACTATACGCCATTGCAATCACTGTTAAGTGTTAACAGACCGGCAGATTATCCTTTGGTTGAGCATGACCAAATGATGCTAACGTGGGGTGATTGGAAAAAGCGAGTTGCTCAATGGCGTAAAAGCCTTCGCGGCGTTTCTGGTAGCCGAGTTGCGTTATATTGTGATGATTCATTTGAATTTTCAGCAATGTTGTACGCGATTTGGGCGGAAGGAAAAGTTGCTTGTGTGCCTGGCTCTAATCTGCCAGAAGTGACAAAGCAGCTTAGTCAACGAGTCGATGCCTTTATCGGTGAATTTAATGATGTGGATTGTCTGCAGTGCACGCCCGATGGTGTTGATTCGGCGATTCCCGATTCAGGTAATGTCACGCTTGATGAAAGTAAAATGGTGCTGGAAGTTTTTACCTCGGGCTCTTCGGGAGAGCCGAGCGCGATAAGCAAAGAGCTTAGTCAGCTCAATAGTGAAGTGCATAACCTTTACCGGGTTTGGGGTGATGCACTTCAAGGTGCGGTCGTCTTAGGTACAGTTTCCCATCATCATATTTATGGCATGTTATTCCGAGTGTTTTTACCTTTGGCTGCGGGATTGCGCTTTTATCCAGAGATTTGTGAGTTTTTCGAAGACGTTCAGCGGATTGCTGTTCAATATAAAATTATTGCACTCATTTCTAGCCCAACCCATTTGACCCGTATTCCTGATGCTGACTGGCAAGAAATTCGTGATCGATGTGTCGCAATATACAGTTCTGGAGCACCGCTTCCAGCTGAAGGTAGCGCAGATAGTCGGGAAAAATTCGGACTGTCGCCTTATGAAGTTTTTGGCAGTAGTGAGACGGGAGGCATTGCGTGGCGTCAACAGTCGGTAGCAAGCGATGTGTTTTGGCAGCCTTTTCCCGGTATAGATGTCTCAATCGATGCGTCGTCACAATGTTTGTCTATTCAATCACCTTATTTGCCAGCCGCGCTGCGAAATAGTTGGTACGTGACGCCGGACATGGCGGTCTTAGATGAACATAATCACTTCCAATTGAAGGGCCGCGCCGATTCAATAGTGAAGGTAGAGGGCAAGCGTGTATCGCTAACCGATGTAGAGCTGCGCCTGAAGAAACATGAGTGGGTTCAAGCCAGTAAGTTACTGCTGCTCGACGGGCGGCGTACTCAGCTCGGGGCAGTTGTTGAATTATCAAGCGCTGGTCAGCAGATGCTAGCGCAAAAAGGTAAGCGTCATATTAATCAGACGTTGCAAAATTTTTTAGCTGAGCAGTTTGATCGTCCTGTGTTACCTCGTCGATGGCGCTATTGTGAGCGCATGCCTTATACCTCGCAGGGAAAATTAGTTCGCGCCACACTGCTCGCGTTGTTTGAAGAAAAGTAAAGAGTATGTCTGACAAATGTTATCCCAACCTGGTAGAACAATACAGTGAAAATGACAGCTGGGTTATTGTTTTTGAAGCCCCTAAAGATCTCGTGTATTTCGATGGTCATTTTGATCAGGCGGCAGTTTTACCCGGTGTCGTGCAGCTGACCTGGGCGGAATACTATGGCCGTGGACATTTTAAGTTTCAGGGAAAATTTTCACACCTTGAAGCGATTAAATTTCAAAATGTCATTGTGCCGGAGCAGCGTGTGAGCTTGACGCTTCGATACGAGGCGGAGAAAGGGAAGTTGCATTTTCGTTTCGAGTCGGACAGCGGGCGACATTCTAGTGGTCGATTCGTGTTTGTATGATGGGGTTGTGAGAATGCAAGACTTATGGAACCCCTGCGTCATTATTCCCGTATATAATCATGAGCATGCTATCGAAAACGTTGTGTTAGGTGTGCTTAATCATCATTTGCCCATTGTGCTTGTGAATGATGGCAGTTCGCCAGAATGCGTAAAAGTTTTAGTAGAGCTTGCAGATAAACACGCTGACTGCGTTTTAGTGTCGCTGCCTGAAAATCGTGGTAAAGGTGGCGCGGTAAAAGCGGGGATTCGTGAGGCCTGGATGCGCGGATATAGTCATGCGTTGCAGGTTGATGCGGATGGTCAACATAACCTAAATGATCTTCCGTCTTTTTTAGCAGTAGCGCAAAAATCGCCAAGTATCATAGTGTCTGGTTGTCCTGTGTATGATGAAACAGTACCCACTGTGCGGTTTTATGCGCGCTACTTGACGCATATTTGGGTGATCATCAATTCCCTCTCTTTGCAGATCAAAGATTCCATGTGTGGTTTACGCGTTTACCCGCTAGCGGCTGTATGTCGCCTAATTGATGAGGAATTTTTAGGTAATCGAATGGATTTTGATCCCGAGTTGCTGGTTCGCTGGGTTTGGCGTGGTGGAGAGGTTACTAATATCGAAACTCATGTCCGGTATCCCGCGGATGGCGTGTCTCACTTCCAATTATTTCAGGACAATGTCTTGATTACTAAAATGCATACCCGGCTTTTTTTCGGGATGTTGGCTCGGTTGCCTCGTTTAATTTGGCGAAAAATCTCTACTACGGCGACATAGTTTGTGAGCAATAAGGCTTGGGACGAAATCGAAGAGAATAGCAATGTGCGCGGCATGAAAATATTGCTGTGGGTGTACAGCGTGTTCGGACGTTTTGTGTTTTCGTGCGTACTGTTGCCGGTCATGTTTTTCTATTTTGTTGTTGAGAAGCAGGCACGTTCTGCATCAATTCAATTCTTGTGCAAGGTGATACCGTCATTGCGTGAGAAGCCAGTAAAAAAATACTGGATGAGTTTCCGTCATTTTGTGTCATTCGCTTTTGGCTTGCTGGATAAATTGGCGCTTTGGTCGGGCAAAATTAAGACTGGGCCGGTCTCGTATCATGGCGGTGCGCGGGAAGATTTTTTGAAACACATTGAAAGTGGGCGCGGTGGACTAATGCTAACGTGCCATATTGGGAATGTTGAAGCAGGTCGTTTGATAGCTGGTTCGCACCGTCGTGCCAAACTTAACATACTTGTTCATACCAAGCATGCTGAAAAATTTAATAGTCTTTTAAACGAGATGGACGAAAATAGTGCGCTTAATCTGTTGCAAGTGACGGGTATTTCTCCTGGAACAGCAATAGATTTGAACGCACGTGTGGAGAGAGGTGAATCCGTTGTCATCGCTGCTGATCGTACCCCGGTAGGTGGCGGGGATCGCCAGGCAGCTGTCAACTTCATGGGTGAAACGGCGTATTTGCCGGAAGGTCCCTACATATTGGCGTCCTTGTTGAGGTGCCCGGTTTATTTCGTTATGTTTGTTCGAGAGGGTGATCATTTCTGCGTCGTTATCGAAAAATTTGCCGATTCAATTAAGTTGTCTCGGAAAACACGCGATGTAGATTTGCAGCAGTGGGCACAGCGCTATGCTGACCGATTAGAGCATTATGCTAAACAATATCCTATGCAATGGTTTAATTTTTATGATTTTTGGCGTACCTCTGACGTAGAGGCGTCCCTCAATAAAGTTAAGGAAGTTCGTAAATGATTATTTTTGATGGCCAACCGTTGACGCTTGAAGCCGTGGCGGACATTGCCGCACAACGCGAAAAGGTTGCGTTGGGTGGTTCTGCCGAGTTTCGAGAGCGTATCGCTAAAGGCGCTCAGTTTGTTGATACGTTGCTACGTGAAGAAGGTTCTATATACGGTGTTACCACAGGTTATGGTGACTCTTGCACTGTCGCGGTTGCCGAAGAGTTAACCAAAGAGCTGCCTAAGCACCTGTATACTTTTCACGGCTGTGGTTTGGGTGAGTTACTTTCTCCGGAAGTTGGTCGCGCTGTATTAGCGACGCGTTTAGCATCCTTATCACAAGGTGTTTCCGGCGTGAGCGTTGAGTTGCTTGAGCAGCTCGAGCGCTTAATCAGCCTCGATATAGTCCCTGTTATTCCAGCTGAGGGATCGGTTGGCGCGAGTGGCGATTTGACGCCCCTATCTTATGTTGCTGCGGTTATGTGCGGTGAGCGCGAAGTTTACTATCAAGGCGAGATAAGAAAAACCGCCGAAGTATTTTCTTCCTTGAAGATACAGCCACTGGTGTTACGTCCGAAAGAAGCTTTGGCGGTAATGAACGGAACGGCTGTGATGACAGCCATGGCCTGCTTAGCTTACAAGCGAGCAGAATACTTAATGCAGTTATCAACTAGAATCACAGCAATGGCGGTGATTGCCGGTAAAGGTAATGCGCACCATTTTGATGAAACGCTTTTTTCTGTCAAACCTCACCCTGGGCAGCAGCAAATTGCGAAATGGCTACGTGAAGACTTGCACAGTGGTGAAGCGCCGCGAAATTCTGATCGTTTGCAGGATCGTTATTCTTTGCGATGTGCACCGCAAGTTATCGGAGTGCTTGCGGATAGCTTGCCGTGGTTAAGACAGCTAATAGAAAACGAGTTAAATAGCGCAAACGACAATCCAATCATTGATGGCGAAAATGAGAAGGTTTTGCATGGTGGGCATTTTTACGGTGGTCATATCGCATTGGCGATGGATACACTAAAAACAATCATCGCCAATATTGCCGATTTACTCGATCGCCAGTTAGCTCAACTTGTCGATGGGAAATTTAATCACGGATTGCCAGCCAATTTAAGTGGTGCGTCAGGTCCGCGTGCGTCCATTAATCATGGCCTTAAAGCAGTACAAATTGGCGTGTCGGCATGGACTGCAGAGGCGCTCAAGTTAACCATGCCCGCCAGCGTTTTTTCACGCTCTACGGAATGTCACAATCAAGACAAGGTAAGTATGGGTACCATCGCGGCGAGAGATTGTTTGCGTGTTTTGCAGTTAACCGAACAAGTGGTGGCAGCGAGTTTGTTTGCGGTTGTGCAGGGCGTTGAGTTGCGGATGAATAGCGGCGAAATTGCATCTGAACAAATAGGCGCAAGCATCAAGCAGACCATGGCGGACGTGCGCGAAAGTGTAGATTTTCTTGTTGAAGATCGACGGTTAGATGGTGAGCTACGTCAATTAGTTCAGTTCATACAAACTCAAAAATGGGCCGTGTACGATGCCTAAAGATTTTCTGCTTAGCGCAACCGTTGAGATCAAGGCGCCGTTTCATGATGTTGATATGATGGGTGTCGTTTGGCACGGGCATTATGTTCGCTACCTGGAAATTGCCCGTTGTGCTCTGTTAGATAAAATCGACTACAACTACCCGCAGATGAAAGAGTCTGGTTATGCTTGGCCAGTTATTGATCTGCGGGTACGCTACCCCGGCTCGATATTGTTTAGTCAGGTTGTGTCGGTGACCGCCTACTTGGTGGAGTGGGAAAATCGTTTGAAAATTGATTACGAAATTCGAAATGCTGAGGGGAAGCGCGTAACAAAAGGCTATACCGTGCAAGTTGCGGTAAACATGGAAGAGGGTGAAATGTGCATGGCATCACCTGATGTGTTACTCGAAAAGCTTGGTCTGAAAGAAGCGTGAATAAAACTACCTGTAAGATATGGCTGTTAGCCTTACTTCTAATCGGTGCGCCGTTGTCTGCCGAGCAATTTGAAGGTGATGTGTTGGCAGAGCGGGTGCAGGCTATTGTGCAAGTGTCCGAGAATGTGCAAGGTTCTTTTACTCAAAAGAAGTTTATCGAGGTGCTCCCTCATCCCTTGCGGTCTAGTGGTGAGTTTGCTTTCTCACGAGATGGCGGTTTGCTCTGGAAGACGTTAGAGCCCATTGCGAGTGAATTACACTTCAATCACTTGGGTATATCACAGCAAGTGGATGGTGAAACACTCTGGGCTATTGACCCCAATCAGCCGATTACCGTCGCACTTACTCAAGTCCTGACAGGCATACTGTCCTCCAACTGGGAAGTCCTGCAAGAATATTTTGTGCTTGCCGGGAGTATCGAAGAAGGTCGATGGTCGGTGCAACTCACGCCTAAGGAGCTGTCTTGGTCTACGGTAATCGATAGGTTGCAGGTAAAGGGAGGTGGCGTGGTAGAGTCGATCGTCATGTTTGAGCCCAACCAGGAGCGCACAGAAATTAATTTGGATGTCACGTATGCTGATAGTCATTAGGTAAAGAATGCGGTTCGAGTACTTTAATTGGTTGTTGTCTGTCTTAACGCATCGCCGAGCAGCGCAGCTCTGGTTTTTGTGTGTTGTGCTGTCGCTACTGAGTATTCTTCTCACATTACCCTACAAAACTTTCGATACTAGCATTATGGCGTTGCTGCCAGAAGAGCAGTCAACGCAGCGAGAAAGTGTACGCTTGGCGAAACGTCAGCTCACTGACAGTGCTAGCACTCGAATGCTGTTTTTGGTGGTCGATAATGACAGGGAAAATAGTATTACAGCGGCCGAGAACTTCACACGGGCACTTCGCCGAAGCGAATTATTCAACAATATTGTTGCTGAACAGACTGTTGATAATGCCGTTAAATGGCAGCGCTTTTATCACGACTATCGATATGGTTTGTTGACCCCAGAAGCGCAAGCGTTGCTCAGGAAAGAAGATGCTAGCGCGTTAGTATCTCGTGCAGTCGCTCGACTATATAGCCCAATGGCGGCTAGCGTTGCTCCAGATATTCAGTCAGATCCACTACAGCTTTTTTTCGATTGGCAGATGTACGCCCCTCCTAAAACACCATTGTCTATCAATGACAATTGGCTGACACGGAAAACCAAACAAGATGGTAAAGAAGTCTATTATAGGATGGTCAGTGCTGAACTAACACAAAGCCCGTTTGATATGAGTTATCAGCAAGCTGTCTTTATGGCTATTCAACGGGGTAAGGATAACCTCCCGCCTTCATCGGATGTCATTACTTCCGGTATTCTAAAGCATGCGGCATACGGTGCAGAGTTGGCAAAGCGTGAAGTGTCGACTATTGGTCTAGGGTCATTGGCAGGTGTGACATTGCTGTTGCTTTATGTCTTTCGCCGCGTCCGTTATTTGCTTCTGGCGTTTTTACCAATCGTTGTGGGTTGCACATTTGCATTCGCTGTCACCAATGCCGTGTTTGCCCAACTGCATATTATTACGCTCGCGTTCGGTGCGAGCTTGGTGGGCGTTGCGATCGATTACTCGCTACATTTTTTGTGTGCTCAGCGTGAGCCTAGCAATCACTACTGCGGTAGTTTTCGGGCTAGTGCCAGGCGAACGTTAGTGCTAATTTTCCCCGGTCTATTCCTCGGTTTGGTGTCAAGTATCTTGGCTTACGCTGCGCAGGGTATAGCGCCATTTCCTGGTTTAAGACAGATGGCTTTGTTTTCTGTATGTGGGCTGTTGGGTGCTTGGTTAACGGTTGTCAGTTGGTTTCCTTGGTTACCATTTAGAGAGGTTAAACAAAGTGAAAATCGTGAAATGCCCGCATTCATTATTCAGGGGATCACCCGTCTGCTGCTTCGCTGGCCAACGATTGATGTATGGCCCGTTAGGGCGGGTTTGCTAGCTGTCTTTTTCCTAGCTGTGCTGGGTGTTAGTCAAATTGATGTTGATGATGGGATTTTAAGATTACAGACATCGCCGGTAGAGCTGCTTGCAGAAGATCGAAAAATTCAACAATTGACTGGTGATATATCGGGTAGCCAATTTTTCGTAATCAGTGGCAACAATGCTGAGCAAGTATTGCAGCATGCTGAAGCGTTCATGCCTTCCCTTCAGGAGTTGGTAGAGGCTGGTGCGTTATACGATTTTCAAAGCATAGCGCGAGTGCTGCCTTCTTTGCAGTCGCAGCAACAAAATATAGTGTTGCAGTCTGAAAAGGTATACATAAATGACGGATTGCTATTCGACTTTTTAGATGCAATTGGAACACCTCAACTGCTCGATGATTTTAATCGCACCTTCGCTGGGGCGCGTCAACAACTGCTTACCTTCGAAGACTGGTCCCAGCATGATGTTAGTCAGCCCCTGCGCCCGCTTTGGCTTGGTGAAATTGACGGTATCAGTCATATGATTGTGACGCTGGCGGGTATAGAGGATCGAGATACTGTCGCTTCTCTTGCGACTCTTGCTGAACAGCATGCCCATGTTGAGTTCGTTGACAACGTTGCTGCTTTAGAAGCGGTTCTCACTTATCACCGGCAGCAGTTTCAACTCTGGTTGTTTGCGGCTTACGGTATAGTGTTTCTCATATTGTCTTGGCGTTATACTCGTCAAGCTTGGCGTATTGTTGCTGCCCCTGGGTTGGCGAGTCTGATTACCTTGGCGGTGTTCGGTGCACTCGGTATACCCTTGAATATCTTTAACTTGTTGGCGTTGTTGTTGGTGCTAGGAATTGGTCTTGATGCCAGTATCTTTCTCAGGGAAAGTCGGCGCAGTCCACACACCTGGGTCGCGGTAACGTTGTCGTCACTCACTACAGTCATGGCTTTCGGGTTTCTTGCGTTAAGTGAAACCCCGGTGTTGCACCAATTTGGTATCACTGTGCTAGTCAGCCTAGCCGGTATATGGGTTTTAACCCCGTGTTTTGTCGATAAGCCAGAACAGGAATTGGCAAACACCTAGTGTCGGCAGTAGAGAAGACAAATATGGTAAACTGCTGGCAGGGTCAGAATGGTGTTGTCAGGGTGCCCCAGTCGTTAATTTGAATTGAAAGATGAGCATGAATATGGAAAACATAGCGGTAGATTGTGATGTAGCGATTGTCGGTGCAGGCCCATCAGGCAGTATTGCCGGGGCTATGTTGGCGAACAAAGGATACAGCGTACACATTATCGAGAAGCAATACTTTCCTCGCTTTTCAATCGGTGAAAGTTTACTACCGCAGTGTATGCAATTTGTTGAAGAGGCTGGGATGCTTGATGCTGTCAATGAAGCCGCAGACCGGTTAGGTTTTCAGTTCAAAAATGGTGCTGCATTTGTACGTGGTGATAGCTACACTGATTTCGATTTTCGTCAAAAATTTTCAGAAGGCCCAGGAACAACATTTCAAGTTCAGCGCGCGATGTTTGATAACCTCATAGCGGAAGAAGCGCATAAAAAAGGCGTTCAAATATCATGGGGGCATGAATTGACGTCTCTTGATAATAGCGGCGAGTATCCAGTGATACATGCAAAAGATGCAGAAGGCGATGCCTATCAGTTGTCTGCGCGTTTTGTATTGGATGCTAGTGGTTTTGGGCGTGTATTGCCGCGTTTATTAAAACTCGAAAAACCCAGTAGCTTTCCTTCACGAACTTCTTTGTTTACGCATATCCAAGATAACATTGACGCTTCTGAATTTGATCGCGATAAAATTCGTATCACGATCCACCCGGAACATAAAGATGTCTGGTTTTGGTTGATTCCATTCAGCAATGGTCGTTGTTCGCTTGGCGTTGTCGCCGAGAGTGAATTTTATGAAGGTCTGCCAGAGGATCCGAAACGTCGTCTTCAAACTATTGTCGAGCAAGATCCGAATCTAAGAAACCTTTTACGCAACGCTGAGTTCGATACGCCAGTCAACCAGATTACGGGTTATTCGGCTGACGTGAGTAGTTTATGGGGTAAGGGTTTTGCGTTGCTGGGTAATGCGGGTGAATTCCTCGATCCAGTGTTTTCCTCCGGGGTCACAATTGCCATGAAGTCGGCAAGTCTCGCCGTAAAATGCCTGGATAGGCAGCTGCAAGGTGAGCTCGTTGATTGGGAAGAAGACTATGCGTTACCTTTGCGCGCGGGCGTAGATACTTTCCGAACATTTGTCACCGCTTGGTATGACGGTCGCTTTCAAGATATTATTTTTGCAAAAAATCAATCGACAGAAATCCGTGAGATGATTTCTTCCATTCTTGCTGGTTATGCTTGGGATGATAAAAATCCCTATGTTAAAGAAAGTGAACGCCGCATGAATACTTTGGCGGAAATATGTCGCGTTCAATCGGCATAGTTTTATCAATTAGTATTTTGTCGGGGTGCAGTAGTTGGTTTATTGGTTTTTCCCAACCACCAGATTTGCCTCTGTTGCCGCCTTCGGATTATTTTTCAGCACAGACAGTATTTGTAAGTAGTGATGAGCAAGTCGCCGTTCAGCGATCTCAGCGAGTCATTGTTGAATTTCAGGGCCAAAAGCAAACTCTACTCGCCGCTTGGACGGTTAATCAAGACGAATTAATTTTCGTGGGGTTGACGCCGACAGGGCAGCGGCTGCTAACACTGAGTTATGACGGTAAAACCTTGGAAGAGGACTTTAGTCCGCTGATGCCTGATGCATTTCCTGCTAGAGATGTATTAGCACAAGTGCAATTGGCGCACTGGCCTGAGTCCAGTGTGCAGAACGGATATCGACATTCCGCCTGGCAGGCAAGGGTAAGTGCAGGTTGTAGACAATTATTTTTGCAGCGTCGTTTGGTGTTGTCGGTTAGTTTAAGAGAGGCGGGTGGTTGTCAGGGGCTTGACAATGATTCTACTGTTAGTGAGCAGGATAGTGAGGTTTTTGTCCAGCATCATTGGGTAGATTTTTTCTTGAGTGTAACGTCGTTAGACAAAAAATAACTATAGATACATTAGAGTAATGACAAGGCAAGTTTATTTAGATGATTTAGGCATTGTTTGCGCTTTAGGAAGTGGCAAGCAACAAATTGCTGAGCGTCTTTTTCAAGGTTATGGCGACAGCTTATCGAGTACTTCAGAATTCACGTTTGGTTCGGAAGTAACGCTCGGTGTTGTTAAGGAGCCTTTGCCTTCACTGCAACAATTTCCAGCGTCACAACAGTCTCGCAGTAATCAGCTGCTATTGGCTGCATTATCACAAATTCAATTATCACTTGATGCTGCATTAGCCGGCGTGCCATCCGCTAAAATCGGCGTAATTTTGGGCGTGAGTACCAGCGGCATTCGTGAAGGTGAAGAGGCCTGGCGTGAATACTTCGCTAATGGGCAGTTTCCAGAAAGTTATTCTTATGAGTTGCAGGAAATGTCTGCCCCGGCAGAGTTTTTGGCTGAACAAATCGGTGCCGATGGCCCCGCTTTTAATATATCAACTGCGTGTTCCTCAAGTGCCAAAGCACTCGCAAGCGCGAGACGATTAATTCGTCATGGGATCTGCGATGTTGTGGTTGCCGGTGGCGTCGATGTTCTCTGTAAACTAACAGTTAACGGTTTTAGTGCGCTCGACTCGGTAAGCGCAAGCCCATGTGTTCCCTTTAGTCGCAACCGATCCGGAATCAATATTGGTGAAGGTGCCGCGCTGTTTGTTGTAACGGGTGAGCGTGGTGCTAGTCAGTCCAGTGTTACAATCGCTGGAGTTGGAGAAACCTCTGATGCGCATCATATATCGGCACCGGCGCCCGATGGTCGAGGTGCTATTGCAGCGATGCAGCAGGCGCTTGACGATGCGGGTTGTAGTGCTGCGGAGCTCGATTACTTGAATTTGCATGGCACTGCGACCCCATTGAATGATTCCATGGAGGGTTTGGCTGTGAACCAACTATTTGGTAGTCAGTTGCCATGCAGTTCAACCAAAGGTTATACCGGGCATACGTTAGGCGCGGCTGGCGCAGTGGAGGCGGGATTCGGTTGGTTAACATTGCAACAAGAGACCTTGGGTATCTCGTCACCAAATAAATTACAATTACCGGTGCATCGATGGGACGGCGCGATGGATGAATCAATACCCCCGATCAAGCTGGTGAGTCGCGAAAATAATCGCGTGGCAAGCATTGAGCGGATAATGAGTAACTCCTTCGCATTCGGTGGAAATAACATTGCCGTCTTGTTGGAGCGTGTTCAATGAGTTCAAAGCCTGCAAGTCTTTATCCTATTGATGCTGTAGTACCGCACAGGCGTTCAATGAGCCTTCTTGATCGCATTATTGAATACGGTGAAGAGCATATAGTGGCCGAGGTTGATGTGCATCCGAATGCACAATTTGCTGTCGAAGATGGTGTTCCCTCCTGGGTCGGCATTGAATACATGGCGCAAGCAATTGCGGCTTACGCGGGTGTTGAGCAGCATGAAAAAGGAGAACCAGCCAAAGTAGGTTTTCTTGTTGGTGCGAGAAAATATCAACCTTCGACAGCATTTTTTACGCATGGCTCGGTGTTGCGAATCACAGTCACTCAGGCTTTTCAGGCTGATAATGGCCTCGGGGTCTTTGATTGTGTGATCGATGGTGATGATAAGTCGCGCGTAGAGAGTAGCTTAAACGTATTTCAGCCGGATGATGTTGACGCATTTTTATCGGGTGAGTCACCCATCTAGCGATAGTGGAATTAGTTAAAATTTTAGGAAGTTGTGTGGAAAAATCAGTATTGGTAACCGGCTCTAGTCGCGGTATTGGAAAAGCTATTGCGCTCCGCTTGGCAAATGAAGGCTATGATATTGTGGTTCATTGTCGTAGTGGTCTTAATGCGGCGCAGGCTGTGCAGCAAGAAATCGCGGCGCTCGGTCGACGCGCACGTATACTGCAATTTGATATCGCGGACCGCAAGCAAGCAGGCGAAGCGTTGTTGGCAGATGTCGAGGAGCATGGTGCCTATTACGGCGTCGTGTGTAATGCCGGGTTGGCTGCGGATAACGCTTTTCCAGCAATGTCCGGGGAAGAATGGGATCGTGTTGTTCACACAAATCTAGATGGCTTTTTTAATGTTCTTAACCCGCTAACAATGCCGTTGGTGAGGCGTCGTAAACCAGGCCGCATAGTGGTGTTGTCTTCTGTTTCTGGTGTGATGGGGAATCGAGGTCAAGTGAACTATAGTGCATCGAAAGCCGGACTCATTGGTGCGACGAAAGCGCTAGCGCTTGAATTGGCAAAACGACAGATTACGGTGAATTGTGTTGCCCCGGGTTTAATCGAAACTGATATGGTTGAAGATGTCGTGCTAGACGAAGCGATGAAGATGATCCCCGCGCGTCGAATGGGAAAACCAGACGAGGTAGCAGCGACTGTTAGTTTCCTGTTGTCAGAAGATGCTGGGTACATTACTCGGCAAGTGATTTCTGTAAATGGTGGTATGTGTTAATGAAACGAGTTGTCGTTACCGGAATGGCAGGAATTTCTCCTATTGGATGTGATTGGGAAACGATTTCGACCAATTTGAAAAACTTACAGTCCGGCATTCAATATATTACCGATTGGGATAAATATTCAGATCTGAATACCCGCCTTGCGGGGGCTGTAAGCGATTGGCAAAAACCCGCGCACTATAATCGTAAAATGACCCGTAGTATGGGGCGTGTTGCAATGATGGCGACGCACGCGACAGAGTTGGCGCTAAGTGATGCAGGCCTTCTCGGAAATGAAATCATTAAAGATGGTCGTATGGGTGTAGCCTATGGTTCTTCTACAGGTTCCACTGATGCCGTGATGGAATTTAGCAACATGCTACTTAACCATTCGACAGATGGTATTAATGCCAATACCTATATCAAAATGATGGGGCATACTGCGCCCGTCAATATTGGCGTATTTTTTGGTTTGCGAGGGCGTGTGTACACCACATCCAGTGCCTGTACCTCAGGTAGTCAAGGGATTGGTTACGCTTATGAAGCGATCAAGTACGGTATGCAACAGTTAATGGTAGGCGGCGGCGGTGAAGAGTTGTGCCCAACGGAAGCTGCCGTATTTGATACGTTATATGCAACCAGTACAGCCAACGATACGCCGCATCTCACACCACGGCCTTTTGATGTTGATCGTGATGGTTTGGTGATCGGCGAAGGAGCGGGTACTTTAATTCTCGAAGAGTTGGAGCATGCGCAGCAGCGCGGTGCAACAATCTACGCGGAGCTAGTGGGATTTGGTTGCAACTCCGATGGTACGCACGTGACACAACCGCAGTCAGCTACCATGCAGCGTGCGATGGAGTTAGCCTTGGAAAGTGCGGGTTTAGCCCCAGATGATATCGGCTATATTTCGGCTCATGGAACCGCAACAGATCGAGGAGATGTTGCCGAGTCGCAGGCAACAGCGAGAATTTTTGGCAACAAAGTGCCAGTCAGCTCATTTAAAAGCTATACCGGGCATACTCTTGGGGCCTGTGGTGCATTAGAGGCCATGGTGGCGATTCAAATGATGCGCGAAGGGTGGTGCCATCCAACCATCAATCTGAATAATGTCGATCCAAATTGTGGCGAACTTGATTATGTTCAACACGAATGTCGTTCGATGGATGTTAATTATGTGATGAGCAATAACTTTGCATTTGGCGGCATCAATACCTCCTTAATCTTCAAACGCTGGGCTTAGTTCAGCGCTAAAGGCTGCTAGCCTTTTCGCGTTAACCTGCTTCCTTAGGCTATGCTTCACAACATTCCCATTTTGTATTCATTTCGACGTTGCCCTTACGCGATTCGCGCGCGCATTGCGCTCAATTACGCAGGCGTTCCGGTTTGTTTGCGGGAGGTGGAGCTAAAAAACAAGCCACGTCCGATGCTAGATATTTCTCCCAAAGGTACGGTTCCTGTGTTGGTGTTGCCAGACGGTGGCGTGATTGATGAAAGTCTTGATGTGATGTTGTGGGCGTTGCACAAAAACGACCCCGATCATTGGCTGTCAAATTACGATAAAGAGTTGGTGCTGAAGAATGATCTCCAGTTTAAGCCGCACTTGGATCGCTATAAATATGCCGATCGTTATCCTGAGCATTCGTTGGAGTTTTACCGTGCGAAGGTAGTGGTATTTCTTTCTGAGTTAAACAGCAGACTCGCCGATAGTCTTTACCTTTGCGGCCAACATCCATCACTGACCGATATAGCTATTTTTCCATTTATCCGTCAATGCGCCTTTGTCGATAAAGGCTGGTTCGATAGCGCAGATTTTCTGCACTTGCAGCGTTGGTTAGATGAGTTGCTAAATTCCACTTTATTCCAATCGGTGATGATGAAATACAAGCCTTGGCGGGAGGGGGCGTCAGGTGAGATTTGTTTTGGAGAGAAGTGAAAAGTAAATGGCGATAGCAAGGTGGCTACCGCCATTGGCTTGTGATTACGATTAGAACGAGTAGGTGACATTCATCGAAGTAATACGATCGCTATTACGGAAACCTGGTTCTGGATCTGTGTTATAGCGAATATCATAGATAAGCTTCAATGCAAGCGATGAGTTTATCTTTACGGCCAAAGACGATACGTTTTGCGCAAACGTATTGTATTTATTAGGTTCCGCACGCGTATAATTTTCGAATTTTGTCGTTTTGCTTAAATCGTGCTTATACTCAGATTCTAATAAGTAGGTAACACTACTAATATCTTCAGAGGGGACAATTGTTGGCGTCGGAGCATCAGGCGTCGAATCGTAGGGCTCGGTTGATGTGTCTTTATAACCGACACCCACGGAGAGTTTCCATTTCATCGTTTCACGGTCAATGAAGAGGTGACCGACACCCGCAGCGACGGTGTAAATCTCATCGAATGAATCAAACTTGTCTTCAAAGTAACGCACATCACCGAAAGCATAGGTTCGCTCGCTAAAGAAATATTCTGTTCTCCAGCCTAATGCATAACTTTGTGCATCGACCGCACCTTTGGATTCCGCTTTCACGGCCGAGCCTTTGAGTTGATGCAGCCAAGGATCGGATTTTTTTTCTACCTTAAACCCAAGGTTGAAGGTTTCTGATGATGTGTTGCCGCTGACATGAACAAAGCCAAGCTCTCCTTCGCCACTCCATGTTTCTGCTTGTGAAATTGCGCTACTAAGTAACAGTGTACATCCTGCTAAAGTGTATCGAATCACCGTTTTTCTCCGTTGAGTTTGGGTTTTATATAAATTGACAATTATGTGCGATGATGGCGTTGCACACTAGGGTGCACCTGGCGGCGAAGTTTATCATTTGTGCCGGGTTACATAAATGGCAGCGGTGCGAATTGTCGATGATACAATTCAGTTTATGAACAAAGTCTTTTTCATCTCTAGACTCTCGGTATGACACGATTTATTCAGCCAATGATTCATCAAAATTTACCCATCGAATTCGTATCTCAGGTTGACAACCCAGCCGACGCTATTGCTCGGTGGTTAGACGGTGCTGGCCTCAGTCGCGCATTGATTGTTACGAATAACAGCCTGTCTCGAGGAAGTGGATTGGGAGGCGACACCTTAGCGGTCTTTCAAAAGGAGCTTGGTGAACGTTGTGTTGCCGTGCTGCCGTCCGTTCAAGCTCATACACCTTATGAAAATGTGTGGAGCGGCGTGACTCTCGCCAAGCAGTCTGCTGCGGATGTGTTGATAGCTATCGGCGGGGGCTCTGTAATTGATGCGGCTAAAATTATTCAATTGGCGTTGAACACGGAAGTGGAAACGGTTGCTGAATTACGAGAATACGCCCAATTCAGTGATGGTTCTCGCGGGCCAAAGGCTGGATCGACGCTGGCCCGTGCTCGGCCGATTCGCTTTTTAGCAGTACCAACGACACTTTCTGGAGCGGAATTTAGTCATTCCGCTAGTGCATTGAACACGGATACCGGTGCAAAGGAGGGGTACCGTGACGCGATTTTGTGCCCGCAAGGCGTAATCTATTCGCCTACTGTAGGTGAAAGTACGCCAGAATGGTTGTGGCTATCGACTGCCATAAGGTCGCTCGACCATGCTATTGAGGGTTACTGTGCCAGCAACGTCTATCCATACCTCGAGGGGCAGTTCTTGCATGCAATACGCTTGTTTGCTGAGTACTTACCTACGCAAAAGGCTGCGGGTACTGACTTCCGCGATGCTTGTAGCCAGCTTCAGCAGGCTGTGTGGTTAGCTTGCTCTGGTTTGGGGCGGGTGCGGCACGGCGCAAGCCACGGCATCGGCTATGCACTGGGCGCTCAGTGTGGTGTTCCCCATGGCTATACCTCTTGTGTCATGTTGCCGGCCGTGCTTGAGTGGAACTCGTCAGTCAATGAAGGAAGGCAACGTGCAGTTGCCGCCGCCCTTGGAGGAGGGGATTCCGCCGCCGTATTGGTTCGTTCCTTGGTCAAAACGCTAGGGCTACCGTCGGCGTTACCAGATGTTGGCGTCGCGAAAAACCAATTAATTGCCATTGCTGAGGCTAGCGCTGAGCACAAAGTGGTTAAAGCAAACCCACGGCCTATAAGGTCTGCTGGGGATGTGATGGAAATTTTATCGATTGCTTGGGAAGGCTAACATACCGTTGAGCAAACCCTTTGTCGCGGACAGGTTGCGACTGCCTTATTCGGCAGGTTAATGTTGCCAAAATAAGGACAGATCAAACGATATGCCCCAAAACGAAAAGGGGTTAGGGATTAAGATCAAAACAGCGGATGCTTCACATTGTTTGAGCTTGGTAAACGCATAGTTGATTCAAAGCGCAACTGGATTCGATTTTCGATTTCATTGATTGTGCTGCTTGTTGCGTCTTTTTGTGGGCAACTATACCTGAGCTACCAGGACCATATTGCCTCAACGGATACAACCCTAGAAAACCTTTCCCTAACTCTCATCAAACAAGCTGAAGCGGAATTTCGTTCAACGGAGCTGGCATTGCGCTTTGCTCGTGACAAATTGCAGGACAACCCTAACCCTGATTCCTGGGATGATACCCAAGCATATGACTCACTGCGCGGGGTTGTAGCTGCGTTTGCCCAGTCGGATGTCGCTGTTTCCAAACACGATTTATTCTGGGTCGATAGTAAAGGTGTGGTGCGAGTGACAAGCTATTCCCACCCCACACCTGAGATTCTTGCTATAGATCGCGACTACTTTGAGCATCACACTGAGAATACTTCGCCGGATGTTTACTATAGCGGTTCGCTGCAATCTCGCTTAACTAATCGTTGGGTGATCTATCAAACCTTACGCTTAAACGACGCGGAAGGTAATTTTGCTGGTGTAGTGGGTATCACCACAAGAGTGGATGCCTTCGAATATTTTTATAAGCAGCTGGCGCTTGAGCCAGGAAGTAGCGTGGTGATTGCTCAAAAATCTGGCAAGTGGAGTTACCGATATCCATTCGATCCGGCCAGTTCCTCGATTAATGTTTTCGAAACGCCAGAGTTCCAAGTTATGGAAGAAAGGCAACGTGGACAATTAGTCATAGAGCACAGCCCTTATGATCAGAAGCGCCGCCGCGCAGGGTTCTATTGGATGGAGCCCATTGAGCTGTTGGCCGTCGTTACCATTCCTCAACAGAGTGTATGGCAACAATTTCTTCCCGTGGTCGAGCAGCGCGGCGCGATTTTATTGATTACATTACTGGCTTTGATTATTGCCACGGTGGCATATAGTCGAGTTTACAAACGCAGCGATGAGGCGATGCGGCTTTCTCGGATCGATAAGCTAACCGGCATTGCCAATCGACGAGAGCTAGATGATCGCTTACAGTTGGATTGGCGCGCGATGCAGCGTTCTTCGGAACCGCTAGGTGTATTGTTCATTGATATCGATTACTTCAAAAATTTTAACGATGAATATGGCCATGATGCGGGTGACAGATGCTTGCGTCGAGTGGCCAAACTGATCAGCTCTGAGCTCCGACGTCCAAATGACCTGATCGCTCGTTATGGCGGTGAAGAGTTTGTGGTACTGCTTCCAGGGAATGACTATCAAAATACCGCCAATATGGCACAAGTGATTTTAGATTGTATTCGCAAGGAAAAAATTCTCCACGTCGCATCGCCTATTAGTTCGTATCTCACTGTGTCCATCGGTTTCGCTTCGCTGATACCACAGCAGAATTTGGAACTTCGTGAGTTACAGGGGCAGGCTGATCGAGCGCTGTATGTTGCTAAAGGTCTGGGTCGAGATAGAGCCGTCGGTGCTGATGACATCAAACAGCAAACCAGAAAAAACGCCTAAAAATTCCTTTAGTCCCTGCACATGACGTGCACGCTCCATCTAAAACATGCATACTGCGGTCTTTTTGTGGCGAGAGTATCGGCTACACCATGACATCAATTGTTTCTGTAAAGCACTTATCAAAGATCTACGAGGGCGGATTTCAGGCTCTGAAGGATATCAATCTCGATATTCATAAAGGTGAAATCATCGCACTCCTGGGGCCTAACGGCGCTGGTAAAACCACACTCATCTCCACTATCTGTGGGATTATTAACCCCAGCGATGGGGCCGTCACTGTTGGCGGTTATGACATCGTTAAAGACTTTCGCCAGACGCGCCGTCAAATCGGATTGGTTCCTCAAGAGTTAACAACCGATGCGTTTGAAACCGTAATCAATACAGTTAACTTTAGCCGTGGCTTATTTGGTAAGCCAAAAGACTCCGGGCATATCGAGAAATTATTGCGCGCGCTCAGTCTATGGGATAAGAAAAATAACATGATGATGACGTTATCAGGCGGTATGAAACGTCGAGTTATGATTGCTAAAGCGCTCTCGCATGAACCGAGTATTTTGTTCCTCGACGAGCCCACCGCAGGTGTCGATGTTGAACTGAGAAAGGATATGTGGGACTTGGTACGGGAACTCCGAGCTTCCGGTGTGACTATCATTTTAACCACCCACTATATTGAAGAGGCTGAAGAAATTGCTGATCGTATCGGGGTTATTAATAAAGGCGAGCTCGTTTTAGTCGAAGAGAAAAACGTATTGATGCGTCAGCTAGGTCGCCGACAAATGACCTTCGAGCTAGTTAACCCGATAGAAAAAATACCTGATAGTTTGTCAAACTATGATTTGCAACTCAGCGATGACGGACGACTGGTCTACAACTATAGCGCACAATCCGGGGCGACCACGGTCACGGAATTACTCGATGCACTACGCGAAGCGGGAATTGTATTTCAAGATTTGCAGACACAGCAAAGTTCATTAGAAGATATATTTGTTGAGCTAGTGAACGGTAGTCGGTAACTGAATAAACATATATTGGCGATAGATTGTCGCCCGGTGATTAGTATGAATTGGCACGCAGTAAAAGCAATTTATCTCTTTGAAATGTCTCGCACTATGCGCACGTTGTTGCAGAGCATCGTGTCACCAGTGCTGTCTACTTCGTTGTACTTTGTCGTATTTGGTTCAGCTATTGGCTCTCGAATTGATCAAGTGGGTGGCGTTAGCTATGGTGCCTTTCTTGTGCCAGGCCTAATGATGCTATCGCTTTTGACTCAGAGTTTATCTAATGCCTCATTTGGAATCTATTTTCCTCGCTTCACCGGCACAATTTACGAGGTGCTATCCGCTCCCATCTCAATGTGGGAAATATTGCTAGGTTACGTTGGTGCAGCGGCATCCAAATCGATGCTATTAGGTATTATTATTTTGATGACGGCTTCGGTGTTTGTGCCATTAGAGATTCGCCATCCATTTATGATGCTTTTCTTTCTGGTGCTGACATGTGTTTCTTTTAGCTTATGTGGCTTTATTATTGGCATCTGGGCGGATAACTTTGAAAAATTGCAACTAATTCCGATGCTTGTAGTCACGCCATTGGTTTTCTTAGGGGGAAGTTTTTATTCCGTTGATATGTTGCCACCTGTTTGGCAAAACATCACGCTGTTAAACCCTGTGCTCTATTTGATTAGCGGCTTTCGTTGGAGTTTTTATGAGATCGCTGATGTGAGTGTGGTGGTTAGTATTGTCACTATCTTAGGTTTTCTTGGGTTGTGTTTAGGCGTGGTAGCTTGGATTTTTCGCACAGGCTATGGCCTCAAGCCTTAGGGTATGTTGTAAACGCTATTGTGTCTCGATTGATATTTAATCTTCATCAGGTTCCTCCGGCTGAAGCAGCAGCGGTAAAGCGACTACTTGACGAGAACCATGTTGCATACTACGAAACCTCTCCGGGTTTCTGGGGGACGGGCGTGCATGGTTTATGGTTAATTGAGGGTGCGGTGATTGAGGCCGCAGCGAGTCAAGATGCCGAAGAAAAAACGCGGCTCGTCGCTGAGCCCTTGCCAAGCGACGAGCAACGCCTTGCAGAGGCGAAGAGTCTCATTATTGAGTTTCAGGAGGGCTTTGCTCAGAAAGCCCGTGACGAACATCGTCAATCTGTAATTCGAGGCCGCGCACCTAGCTTTTGGGGTAACGTAAAACAAAAGCCGTTTAAAGCACTTCTACTAATATTTTTTGTTAGCGCATTGATTGCGCTCTTAATCTCTCCGCTTTGGCTATTCACTGCGCTATAATTAGCCCAATATCTTATTGAGGGCTTTTTCGAACGTACGATTCCTTTCTCCTCCAGGAAAAGACGCTGACTCAGAAAAAAGTCGTAGTAAATCGTCAGTTATTTTGTGTGGTACTATGTCATCGGGATCTAAAGAGGTAACGCTAGACTCTTTATTAGTCGACCCGTCAACTAAAGTTGATGTGTCAGTCGCATACATCATGGTATGGCTTTCGTTGAGCGAAGGACGTTTGATGGATGCCCAGCGCCCGATTCTGGCTCGCTATCTAAAAAACGATACGCAAACAGGTCAGTACGCGGAGCTTATTTATAAGTCTTTAAGACAATCTTTCCAACACTTGGTGATTGCTTGCGAGAATTTACGCAAGCACTTAAACCACGCTGAACAATTATTCCTCGTCGAACAGGCAATTAAACTGATTAACGCGAAACCGCATGTTTCAGAAGCTGATATTCATATTTTAACTTTCTTGGCTGATTTGTTTGATATTGACCATCGAGTACTACAAGACGCATACAAAACAGAAACACGGCGGATACTGAAAGCGCCGGGTGACCCCAGCAGTGTTGACTGGTGGGAAAACAGTGTGCCGAAGAAAGCACTTGGAATTGAAGAGATTGTTAAACGATTTAATGCTGAGAGCTTAACAGCGGATGATGCGCGCCAAGTACTGGGTGTGGCTAAAGATGTAACGCAAGAAGAATTAAAACTGGCATATAGAAAACGTGCACAGCAGTATCACCCTGATCGAAATGACCCTACAAAAGTCGATGCCGCTGTCGCGAGCACTATGTTTGTGTTGGTCAAGCAAGCTTACGAGGTGCTACGCGGATGAAGGATCTATATCGCCGCTGTGGTTTGGCCAACTATGAGATTAATCGGGACAAGCTAAGCAATATCACCCAAGGTAATGATGACGAACAACATGCATGCTTCTCTATCCTATTAAACCCTGATAGAAAAGTAGCTTACGACAATACTCATCGAGCATTAACAGCTATCGCAAAAGTCAGGCAGGCTATTGATATGCAGTCTAATGCGGGCTGGGTGAAACGCTATGGTGATTTTGCAGAGTCCGCCGAACAGGCATCCTCACTTTCAGCGAGTGAAACGATTACCCCCGTGAAGATGTCTGCTTTCTCTTCAGGTGTTGAAAAAAAGGTTACCGGTGAGAAGCGGAAAAACCGAGTGCTAGGTTTTTTTGCTACTGCGGCAACAATGTGTATTGCAGTTTTGGCTATCTTATTTTCTGATGATGATGTGTCGCATATTGCTAGCGATGACATGGAGTTATTGCTCGCGCCTGAGTTGATGCATGTTAAATCGTTGACTGCGGCTATTTACCCTCGCATGGTTAAATCGGATCAGTCGGTAGAACCCATTATAGAGTTGGAGCATCAGGTCGAAGTCAATGTGGAGAAAATATCCGATGATGGGCTTTGGGTTTGGATAAGTTCACCCTCGGTAAAAGGCTATACGTTACGTTCGAATTTGCGACCAGGGCCATCCGAGGAAACGATCGCTTTGCGTTGCCGTGAGTCTGGAACACAGCGTCCGATGACCAGCGTAATCAGTAATTTCTTTCGTAGCGGCCAGCACGTTTTAACATTGGCAAACCCTCCAGGAAAAGATGCACTGGTGAAGTTGAAAAATGGCGATGGCGATGTTCAGCTGCTTGTCTACCTTCGTTCTGGAGAAGAGCTGGAGGTCGGCGGTGTGGGGGATGGTAATCACCAACTAGAGTATGCTCTCGGTGAAAACTATAGCCCTCAATGTGGTCGCTTTGTCGATCATATGCAAGCGTTCCGGGAAGCCAAAAAAATTTCCTATCGCAGCACAGTCGATTCCATTGATTCGCTTTCTAATCGCTACGTATACATCTTAAAAAGCAAAGTCGTCGGCTTACAGTCAATTTCTAATCAGGCGTTCTAACGCCTGCGCTATTATTTATGAAATCTTACTTTCTCTTCGTAAAGCATTCGTGGGCCGTTCTACTGTTTGGATTTCTCGCCGTGTTTTGGGGGAATTTTGGGCAATCATTTTTTGTCGGCCAGTTTAGCGAAGCGATACAAAGTAGCCTCGGTCTTTCCGCCGCCGAATACGGTTCTACCTATTCATTGGCGACGTTGCTAAGTGCGATGACCGTTGTGTGGGCAGGGAGATTGGTAGATAGATTGCAGTTGCGCCACTATGTTGCAATTGTCTGTGTGGGGCTGTCGGTAGCTTGTTTGTTGTTGTCGCAGGTGCAAGTGGCGGCGCTTTTAGTTATCGCGTTGTATTTTTTGCGATTGTTTGGGCAGGCACTTTTGCCCCACGCAGGCTCGACTACGATGGCGAGAGTGTTCGATACCCATCGTGGAAAGGCACTCAGCATTGCCTCCTCTGGGTTCCCGGTGGGAGAGATTATCTTACCGGCTTTGGCGGTAGTTTTGATCGCAACAGTTGGTTGGCAGCATGCGTTTATGGCCATTGGTGTGTGGGTATTGATTGTTGTGTTGCCGAGTATGTTAATGCTTATCCAGTATAGCGATATCGAGCGTCTAGACGATGCGCAGAAGGGTACACATAGTTCTGGAAATGATTCCGCCGTTCGGACCGCTGCTATTCAAAAAAAAGGTATACGGGCACTGTTACTCAGAGACTACCGATACTGGCTAGCGTTACCCGGATTGATGGCGGGACCATTTATCGCAACAGGTATCTTTATCCACCAGAATTTTTTGCTAGATAGCAAAGGGTGGTCAGCCGCATTGTTTGCGACCTGTTTTATTGTTTATGGCGTAGTGCACTGGGTTAGCTCGCTAGTGAGTGGGGTGCTTGTCGATCGGTTTAGCGCTCATCGGCTGCTACCATACTTTCTTATACCTCTGGTGTGTGCTCTAGCGGTGATTCTATTTGGCGATGGAGATCGGAGCGCAATAGTTTTTATGGCGCTTTTGGCGATGTCGATCGGTGGTGGCTCGCCGATTACTGGGGCATTGTGGGCAGAAATATATGGTGCACAATCTATTGGCGCTATACGCTCTGTCAATATTGCGATCATAGTATTTGCGACTTCACTTTCACCCATCCTGCTCGGATATTTTATTGATCAAGCAACGAATTTGTCGACTATAGTTATAGCGACAATAAGCTACGCAACCATTGCGATTGTCATGCTCTATTTCTCTTATCCCGCAAATCCCTATTCACGCTCTACAAAAACATAGGGTTGTTAACTCTTTCGGTATTGAGAAATAGACTGAACTCTAAAGTAGCGTATAAGACTTGCCGTTTACAAAACTTTATTAATGGCTTGCCAAATATTAAGAATGGTAAATCGCATTAAAATCTAGGCTATTTTCTGCCTCAAACACGCCCTCGCATTTTTTAATCGCTTCGCGAATGTCTATAATTCGCGTTCAGATGTTCCGCCGTAATGTCCCTTATGTGTCTCGCATTCCAAGTCGACAAAGCGTGTGATGAGTTTTTATTTGCCGATGTGTTTCAGAGGTTTGCGCTTGATGCGATGTTTTCACCTGCCTGTTTTTAAAAGTCAGTTATTAAAGTGCTGTAACGGGCAAGAGAATGTTAGGTCGCTCTTGTCCCGCGGAGGAATCTTACTACTTTTAGCATTCCAAGGTATTCAACCCGTGAATGCAGAAGACTCGATTCGTCCCTTAGATCGTACTATCCAACCAACATCTCGCATTCGTCTGCTGAACTTTGTCGAGTCAGAGCTCGACATGAGCATCGACGGTAAGCTACTCGAGCCGCAATGGCGCGACATCGAACCGCAAACTGATTTCGGTACCGTTGAACCAGACACCTTAGTCCCTGGCAAACACCTCACAGAGCTTAGAGTGTTCTATAGCGAAAAGGGAGTTTATGTCGGCTTTGATCTGCACCAACCTAAAGAAACCTTACTCAACCGATTATCATCGCGGGATAATCGCGGTTTGAATCGCGATGCCGTCTTCATTACTTTCGATAGTTCCAGTGAAGCCCGCTATGGGTTTTGGTTTGGTGTCGCTCTGGGCGGCAGCTTATTGGATGGAACGATCTTACCGGAGCGACGTTATTCTCCGAACTGGGACGGCCCATGGCGCGGTGCTACATCAGAAACTGAGTATGGATGGAGCGCGGAAATGTTTATTCCGTGGTCTGTGATGAGCATGCCTAAACGCGAAGCTGAGCGGAACATCGGCGTATATGCATCTCGTAAAGTAGGGTATTTGGATGAGCGGTGGGCTTGGCCTGCCTTGCCGAGCACAAAGCCGCAATTTCTGTCGGTCTTAGATCAATACGAAGTGGTGGGTGTTTCGCCTCGCCAACAGTACAGTATTTTCCCTTACCTTTCTTCAACGCTAGACCGAATAACCGACGAGACGGACACCAAAGCGGGAGCCGATATATTTTGGCGTCCGACAACCAACTTTCAACTGGCGGCAACATTAAATCCAGATTTTGGTAGTGTGGAATCCGATGACGTGATCGTTAACTTGTCCGCGACCGAAACATTTTTTCCCGAGAAAAGGCTTTTTTTCCTAGAAGGGCAAGACGTATTTATAGCAACACCTAAAGCCACAAATAATGTTCCAACAACGCTACTCAATACCCGACGGATTGGTGGTCGAGCATTTGCTCCTGATATCCCCGCAGATGTTGACATCCCATCCGTAGAGCTGGGTCAGCCTGCGGAATTGTTGGGAGCCGCAAAACTCACAGGAGAGAGCGGTAATTTCCGATACGGTTTGTTATCAGCGATAGAGGATGACACAACATTTGTGGGTGAAGATATCAGTGGATCAGCAGTAGACGTTGAGCAAAATGGTCGAAACTACGCTGTTGCTCGAGTCTTGTATGAAGACGCCAGTGGTGGCGCTACTCGGGGTTTGGGTTGGATGTCGACGGCAGCTCTACACTCTGATCGTGAGGCCGTAGTGCATGGTATTGACGGGCACTATTTGACAGGTGACGGGCGGTGGCAATTAGACGGCCAGGTATTTTATTCAGATATTGATGTCGAAGGTGACGGTGTCGGTGGCTTCCTTGATACGGTTTATACTCCTGATCAAGGTGTGAAGCACATGCTGGAATTGGAATATTTTGATCGTGAAGTCAACATTAACGACCTTGGGTTTTTTCGCCGTAATGATGCAATGGCTCTCCGCTATTCGTTGAATTTGCAAGATTCTTCTATCAATTATGGGCGAGAACTTCGAAATGACGTATCGATGCTGCAGTTATGGAATCTAGATAAACGATTGATTCGTTCCGGTTTGTTTTGGAAAGGCTATCTGACAAACGATAACCTATCAGAGTGGCGAACCAAAATTGATCTATTACCCGAGCGTTACGAAGATCGTAATAGTTTTGGGAATGGCACTTATAAAATCGACCAGCGATACAAAGCAGGTATTGGTTACAAGACAGATACGTCAAAAAAACTCTCGGCTAATTTCTTGCTAGAGCGAGGTCCTGAGGACAAAGGAGGTTATAACATTTATTCATGGATGAAATTAACCTATCGCCCTGTGGATCGTTTGAGCACTTCACTTAGTATGAGTAATAAAAATCGTGAAGGTTGGTTGCTGCACTTTGCGGGTGAAAGCATGAGTACTTATGACGCAGAAGAGTGGAAGGTTCAGTGGGACTTTGACTTTTTCTTCACGGCTAAGCAGCAGTTTCGAGCATCTTTTCAGTGGGTGGGTATTCGTGCATTTGAAGATGAACGATATACAATTCCTAGTAGTCCGGGACACCTGATAGAGGATGCGCTCAATCCGGCAGATGAATCGAGGCAGTTCAGCATCTCAAATCTCAATTTCCAGTTGCGATACCGGTGGGAGATCGCGCCTTTATCAGATCTATTTGTTGTTTATACCAAGAATAGTAATGAGAGATATGCACCGATAGAGCAGGATGAATTCCAGGATATGCTGCAGTCTGCATATCATAATCCGAGTTCAGAGCAGCTGGTTGTTAAACTTCGCTATCGTTTAGGCAGTTAGTTAACGCCAATGGACTGGTGATTTATTAAAGCCAGCGGCGAACGTTCGCGCAATAGTTTTCGTAGCTTTCTCCAAACTTTTCTTTTAAATATTGTTCCTCCGGTTTGATTTGTAGCCGTGTCATCACTGGTATAAAGAACACTGCAATTATCATGCTGACTATGTTATCAAGGAAAAAACCAAGTGCAACGAGTAATAGGAAAAACCCCAAATACATAGGATTTCGAGTCAGTCTAAAAACACCGCGGACGACAAGCGTTTGAGTGCCTTCGAAATTACGAGGGTTGACTGATGTGCGATCTCGCCAAAACTGGAAAGTCGAGATTCCAATCAATAACGTAGAAATAGTGGATAATATTGCCGAGAGGCTGATGCATGTAACGTTGTCAAAGATATGTGCACTTATTTTAAACGTTTCTGTTAATGTGACGGTTATTTCTCTAGTAGCATACTGCAATGCAAAAAATAATAATGCAGTGGCAATTGGCGGTAGCAAAAAAGGTTTTGAAGTTTTCATGGAATATCACAAGCGCTAATAATTTATAACACTTTTAGTTACGCGATCCATCGCAATGAGCGCACGCGGATTGTTATCGGGTTGCTGAGAAGAGTTGTCAGGCAGAGAGTGTGAAGCCTCTTTGTAAACGGCTACATCGATGAAAATAATAGAGCGTCCTCGCTTGACCACGTTGGCTTCCGTCACAATCCTATCGCCGTCATTCGCTGGGCGCAGCATCGAAACATGTAAGTCGTGAGTGACTGCTTCCTGATTTTCTTCGAGTGTGCTGACGGCTGCTGCATAAGCAGTTATATCTGCAATTGCATAGGCTACTGCACCATGGAACATGCCCCCTGGATTTAACGTATTTTTATTAACAGTCAATGAAAGCGTTGCTTGTCCATCATTGGCAACCAATTTTTCTATTCCTAAATATCGATGGAACGGTAGGTCGCGAATTGCTTGCAATATACGCTCTCGGTGTTTGAGCGTGCCGCTTATTGACGTCATGAATGATTACCTTGTATATACGAAAAAACGAATGATGGGTCGATTATAAAGTTTGGACCAGCTCTTTGGTCAATGATTTTTTACATATGGTACCCTATTGAATTCAGTGTGGGTGGCAATATTAAGACTTGCATTGGAATGTGGTACAAAAATAGATGCCAAAACGTGATAGTCATTCGATAGCCAGCGGGATACTCTGTCCGCTTTAGTACGTTACAGTCTTGTATTGTGAGTTCGTGAGAAAATATAAATAAATGTTGAGGTGAGTAGTACTACATGAGTTTAGTTGTCGAGACACAGTCCGGGCCTGTTCATGGTGCAGAGAGCAACGGAGCACGCTATTGGTTAGGGGTGCCGTATGCGTCTGCAGAGCGTTTTGGTGTTCCTAAATCCCCAGTGCCCTGGGTCGAAGAAAAAGACGCAACGAAATATGGGCCGGAGTGTCCGCAATTTTTTGGTGCGCTTGCCACCGAGAAAAAAATCGCGGGTCCAACTGTTGATGAAGATTGCTTGGTCCTCAATATTTGGACTCCCTGTCAGAAAAGCGATACGCCGCTGCCGGTCATGGTATGGATTCACGGCGGCGCTTTCATGACGGGTTCCGGCAATACCTATGACGGCAGCAAATTCGCGAGTGAAAAAAATATAATCGTCGTTTCCATTAATTATCGTTTGGGTATCTTAGGTTTTGCCAATTTCGCTGATGCTTTCGGCTTGGATGTGCCAAGTAATTTGGGGGTTCGTGACCAAATAGCTGCGCTAGAATGGGTGCGGGACAATATTGCTGCATTTGGAGGTGACCCACAACGGGTCACTATTGCGGGAGAGTCCGCAGGTTCTTTAGCCATTTCAATGCTGCTGATTAATGAAACCCAGTGGCCGTTGTTTCATGGTGCAATTATGCAGAGTGGTGCGCTTAGTTTATTCCATGCCAAAGAACGGAGTCAGCGTATTGCTGAACACTATAAAAAAGTGCTTGGTGAAGCAGCATCCAGTCTTGAAGCGCTGCGTGCATTGGATATTTCGACATTGTTACATGCTCAAATAAAAGCGGCTTCTTTCGAAGAGCAAACAGTGCCAGCGGCGCCTTGGTATGATGGAGATGTTTTTCCTACCTCTTTAGAAGAGGCTAGAGCAAAAACAACTCATAACGTGCCGCTACTGGTTGGTTACAATCAAGAGGAGATTAGATTGTTTGAGGTGATAAAGGGAAAGCCAATTTTGCCAATGGCTCGTGAGGATAGCGAACTGTTGGTTAGAGAGCAGCTTAGCGCCGAAGCGGCAAATCAGCTATTAAGCGCCTATCCAAATGATAAAGCGGGAAATCGTTTACTAGCAACGCATATTACCTTTGGTATGCCCACCATGAATTTTGCTGAAGAGCATGCGAAAAATAATGATACCTGGTGCTATCGGTTTGATTTTAAACATCCTCTACTCGGTGCGGCGCACGCTGTTGAATTAGGTTTTGTCTGGCCGTTTAAAGGCTTGTTTGGTATAGCGATGCGTGGCGGTTTACTTTGGGGTAAACGAAAAGCGCTTGCCGAGCGTATGCAAGCCCATTGGGCACACTTCGTTCACCATGGAAAGCCTTTAGACAATTGGCCGCAATACAGTCATGAAGATCGGAAAATTTATCGCTTTTCTTCTCAAGATGAAATTGTCGACGATCCGGATAAGCTCCATCGTGAAGCCTGGGATGGTGCTTATATTATTACCGCGAAACAGTCCTCGTTGTAATAGAGTGGCACAATGAATAGTCGGTGCTGATAACGTAGAATTTTTATTCTACGTTGCGCTTAACTTTATCTATATGGCCGAGATCCCTATTGGGAGAAATGACATCCCTCACGCGCTGTTTTAATTCAGTGATCTCGGGGAATCGGCCTTCTTCCTTTCTCGACCATACGATTTTTCCATTTGCGGTCACTTCAAAAACTCCACCACTGCCAGGGCGCAACGTTAAAGCATCAATCTCGCCATCAAAAGTGGTCAAAAGCTCTTGCGCCATCCAGCTCGATCTTAGTAGCCAGCGACATAAGGTACAGTAATGAATTTCAACTATATTAGTCATATGTTGTATTTCCTATCTTCGGACGCTTAGGTCTGTCTAAAGGGTTGGTTATTTTTTAGTATGGACGAGACGAAAGGAAATTGTATACGGGGAGCATTGGGAAGTCGAAATGGAATTCAATGGGCGCTGTCCCTTGGATGTGTCGGCGTACGAAGCAAAAATCGGCTTATTTAGGGTTCTCCCAGGCCTTATATCATTGGTGTGGTATTTAAATACTATTCCGCCTCTAACAGCGACAGCATGTATTTTATACCTTGCGTGATTTCTAGCTCTGTCAACGCTTCGTTTCCGCCTTTTGCAGGCATTAAGCCGTAGCCATTAGACGCGTGCTGGACGAGAGTTTCTAAGCCCTGTTCTGCACGTGGTTTCCACATCACTTTGTTGCCTAAAACCGGTGCATTGTTGAGACCTGGGGCATGGCAAACCTTACAGTTTTGATTCACTATCGTTTCGCCAGCAATAATGTCAGGGTCGGTTTTGTCGCAGCCGATAAGCAACAATAGCCCACAGAAAAAACCTGATCCTAATAAACGATGTGCTTTTTCTACCTTAGAATCTGCAAGTAACAATGACATGGGACGACTCCTTAACACGCAGCGGTGGAGTGATAGGGAAATTGCGCTTAGTGTGATCTAGCGGGTATCGGAGTCTTTCCAGTCGATTCACGCTTGCGGTGAGTTTTGCTAAAACACATCGAGAGAAGCAACAAAACAAAACGGAAACGACTTTCAGCTAGGAGAGTTTCCTCTCCACCCGCTAGAGCACACTGAGCACAACTCAAACTGATTGCATCCGGTATGAATGCAATCAGCTGAATGAGAGTGACGAACTATAACGCCTAAAGTGGAACGCGGATAACCACACCACCCATTACGTCACCGATTTTGAAATCAGTTTTAGGCGTATCTTTATGTTCGTTGTGGCAATTTACGCACGCGGGAGAAACCGCAACATCAGGATAAACAGCGGTGAAATAACTGACATCGCCTAATGCTTCAGTACCGTAAAAATTTTCACCAGGGTTATCAACGATGTACTGTAGACCTTCCTTTTCCATTTCCGTTCGCGGTGCGTTTTGCTTGTTAACAGGCCATAGAGACTGTAACGAGTAAGAGAATTCATCTGTTTTTTCGGCAACGGCTTCAGCACCCGCACGGAACATCTGCGCTGGAAGCAGCGCGCCATTCTCAAGTTCTTTCCAGTGCTCGTCTGGTTTGATAACACCCGCGCCATTTGGCCCCAGGCGTTGGACGATTAATTTTGTGTAATTAGCGCGGTCCGCGTTCATTACCGCAAATAGTGAATCGGTATAGAGTTTTGGTTCAATGCCCACTGGCGCCGCGGCTTCTTCGCCACAAGCACTCAAAAGTAAAGCAGCCCCTACAATGCTTAAACCCAATGTTGAATGTTTCATAATATCTACCCCTTAATGGATGTGTAATGTTGCTAATGTTTAACGCTTCAATTTTAGTGGTGATTGTTAATGGTATTTTGCTATCGCTCCGCGCGCTCAATGGCCATATCTATTGATGGTATGTGGTTCGCGGGTTGCCCATGAAAATTGCTGTTAATGAGTGAATCATCGGCTAACGCGTCGATACTAAAACCCAGTCCGTGGCAGTTCATGCAAACACTACGAATCATTTTTTCGTTAGGTCGAAGGTTCGCATTTTGATTATGCTGAACGATTACAGTGATGTTGCCGAAGTCATCATGAACTTCGCGCGGCATATGGCAGGTAGCACAACTTACGCCAGTACCTGGTTCTGCAGTTCCGGCAATTTCTTTTTCCCATAAGGCAGCGTGAGGTGAGCTGTTATAAGCTTGGCTGTGGTCGTCGTTATGACAACTTAAACAAGCATTGACTGCGGCAGATTGTGTATTAAATGTATGTGCGCCATGGCAAGTGTTACAGCCGTGTGTTTGATCCATGGTTTCGGGATTGAACGCGAGAGCTGTCCCATTGCTGCTGACCAGCGCAGGAGTTACCGGGTTTAGAGGCGTGTCTAGAGTCGATGAAAGACGCATCCCGTGTTTGCCTTGTGTGAAACCTGCAGCTTCGTCGGTATGACAAGTGCTGCACTCAGCAATACCTGGTTTTTCTATCCATGAATCAGAGTGTTGGGGTTGGTGACAATCGCTACATTGCACACCTTTTTGTGCGTGAGCACTTTCGTGCCATTCCGACATTGCTGTTGCATTTTGATGTTCTATAGGTGCGTCAGCCTCAGTCACTGTGAGCTGATTATCTTCCTTATCACTCACTAAGTCGGGTAACTTCTGAGTAGGCAGCATTGCAGGCTTAGTGCCATGTTCAATGAGAAAGTCTTCGTAGAGTGCACGGTTGTCATGGTAATTATGGCAGCCAGAGGTAGCACAGGTTTCAAAGCCCATGCCTTCATGGCTGGGTCGCTCTTCAAAAATTTCTTGGTGGCAGTGGAAACAGTAATCTTCGGGAATGGTAAGGCCCATATCCAGTGTGTTGTCTTTGTCGTGTTCCGTGTGGCAGGTAATACAGTAGCGAGCATCTAGAATCTTGACTCGATCAGCATTACGTGGATCGGTGAACTTACTTTTAGGGTGCGAATCATCAGCTGCCTTTAACTCGTCTTGGTGGCAATTAAGGCAAGCATTCTGAAGGATCTCAGGACCACCAAACGGATCGGTATGACAACTAGAGCAAGCCATTTCAATTTGAAAATGTCCGTGGCTGGTATCACCAATGAGTAGGGCGGATTTATCCTCCGCGCCTTCAAATTGATAAACATAGTAACCACCTAGTGCCACTGTCACTAATCCCCAAATTAACCAAATAAATTTATTGCCAAACAATGGGTGTTCCTATTAAAAACTAAAAATAGTATGACGATACAATGTGTGCTGTTATGAGCACCGGAAGAGGCCATACCGTTAAAACATGCATCCAAAAACTCAGTTTTCTGAATGTTTGATTGTTAGTTGACACCTTGGTGGAGCTAATAAGTACACCCAATACTGAGCCTATTAGAGCTGCACCCAAAAAATTAATCATCAATAGCTGGTTTAGGTTATCTCCTAGGCTTAACCCTGTATGAGCAAGCAATATCACCAACGCCAGTACACCAAAAATGGCATGGACCAAACGCCAATGGCTAAAATCACCTAAGAACTGCCATCTAAATCGTTTGCGTAATGACAAAATTAGACCGAGAGCAGTAATCCCAAGCAAACTAAATCCGGACACTTGTTTGTAAAATGTGTCCGTCCATAACCAAGATAGTGAAGCCTCTTGAACAGATGTTGGTGCTGGAATACTTGGAAGAAATAGAATTGCAGCAGCAATGGCAAACGCGATAACGCTGCTAAGCATCAGACTTGGTGACGAAAGAAAGCCTGTGCTAGGTAGTTCGACCGCTTCGCCAAGGTCTTGCATGTTTTCGTCGACTAGTGTTTGAAGTAGTGGCTGGCAGCTGCCGCACACTGTGCCAGCATTGCACATACTGCCAACAGCGGCCACAGAGTTGGCTCCTTGAGCGATAGCGCCTTCGATACTGCCTTTGCTGACCTGGTTACATTGGCATACAACGGCGTTAGCGGGCCAGTTGCTGACGTGGTCTTCTTTTTGTGTGAACCAAATATTACCGGTTAAACGAAACCACAGTAGCTGCCATGGAAAGATGAATCGTTCTTGTAGGTAAGCTTCGCGAATACGTTGTAGTTCAGGCCATTCACCGACGCCGCAGGCACCAATAATATGGCCCTTGTAGAAGGCGACACTGCGACTAAACAGGGTCTTACCTTTTTTGGTTTTTGTGCGTTCTATTTGTGAAAGTTTCGGCCTTTTAATAAAGTCAGCAACCAAGCCCAAACTATTGACTTGAGTATCCATTACCTTAAGTTTGGTATAGGGTTGTGTGCCCGAGAAAGTCGCATTACCACCAGCGAGGTTTGTTGCGAGTACAGATGCTTGCTCGAGACCTGGGGCAACGAGGCCAAAAACTTCTTCTTTAAATTCGCTACATTCACCGATGGCATAAACGCAATTTGCAGACGTTTTTAATGTTTCATCAACAATAATGCCGCGATTGAATGCAATACCAGACCGTTGCGCGATGCCAGTGTTGGGCTTTATGCCCGTACATAATACGACAGTGTCACACTCGATAAATTTACCTTGGCGGGTGGTGATGCCGTCGACCCGGATATCGCCATGGACTTTCCGTAAGCCGTCGTTGGTGATGACTTGAATGCCCTGTGCTTTTACTTGTTCGAGCAGCTCTTCTGCCGGACCTTCACTTAGTTGCCTATTCATCAAACGTGGTGCCTGATGAACCAATGTCACTTGCGTGTTATTTCGCTGTAAGCCTTTTGCTGCCTCAAGTCCAAGTAGGCCACCGCCTACGACAACAACATGTCGTGATCGGTTAATGCGAGCGATAAGTCCTTCGGTATCGCGAATATTTCTGAAGGTGTAGACACCGGATAATTCGGTACCGGTAATGTTGGGAATGTGCGGCGACGATCCAGTCGCAAGAATAATATAGTCGTAAGGGTGTTGATTCCCCTGGCTATCAACCGCAATTTTGGATACTGGATTAATGTGGTCAATGGCTGCGGTGACGAAGTCGAGTTGAGAGTCCGGATGACCTTTCTCAGCTTCGTTCACATCCAATGACCAAAATATATCGGGGTAGTGAATGTTACCCGCTAACAGTTGAGTGAGTTTAATGCGGTCGTAAGGCGCGTAAGGTTCATCCCCAAATACTGTAATGCTACAAGGCGCTTTGAAACGCTTACGAATCTCGGTCGCACAACGAGTGCCCACAGGGCCCGCGCCAACAATAATAAATTGCGGCCCATCAAGTATTTTGGCGGGCGCTTTTGGCGGTGTACTTTCCAAAGGATTGCTTTCGTCACTGTTGGAAGTAGGTTTATGTAGTGCTACATCGCTCATGGTGCCGGCTATGGATTTAAATAAGGTGATGACCTAATTGGGTGCGCCCTGGATAAAGTGGCGCCGATAGCTAGATATTTGCAATTCGCTTGCCAAAAACTATTTTTGCGATAATTTTTGCGTTCGTACGACAAAAACATCTGAAGACGCCTAATTTGGGTAGTTCTGGGGAGTGATAGCGAGGTATTTTGTGGTTGCCGGAAGCTCTAAGCTGAAAACCTAGGATAATAGTGCATTATGTTGAAGCGAATTTGATTAATAAGGCTACATAATGGATCGTTTATAGCTGGTTTAGGTGCACACTTTTAATTGCTGATGAAAGGATCCGCATGGATATCGGTTAAGCTTGCTCCATTTAAGAAGCAGATGCGTTGCAATTTTCGCACTAAATCAGGCGCGCCGCATAAAAATACGCACCAATCTTGAAAGCTGCTGTAGCTTTCTTTTATGTAACTGCTGAGTTCATCAGCCTGTTCGAAAGGCCCGCTTGCTGATAAGTCATCCGCCTCTTTCAATATCGGTAAAAATTCAAAATTTGTGTAGGTTGATTGCAGCGCTCGTAGTTCATTAACCAGGTAAAGGCGATTGGCATCACGAGCTCCAATATGCAATTTGATAGGTTGTTGATGGCCACGTTGCAGTGCATCTTTGATAATCCCTATAAGAGGGGCAAGGCCTGTTCCTGTGCCTACTAGCAACAGCGATTTTTCTGACATGTTATCGCCGTAACAACATTCACCGCGTGCAGAGCCAATCTTGAGCGTATCGCCTGGCTTTACTTCATCGTGTAGCCAATGACTCACGATACCGTGTTCGTGCTTTTGGATGTGTAATTCAATGAGATGATCTTCAGGTAGGCTCGCAATTGAATACGGTCTTGTTATTTGATCGGTTTTCCAGATTGAAATAAATTGGCCTGCAATCCACTTCAGTTCATCACTTGCGAGCACTAATTTGAGAACGCCGTTGTTAAACAGTGAATGTTCAATAACGGTAGCGTTGAGTTGATCTTGATGATCAGCAGGTTGGACGAGGATAGGGCTATCGGGTTTCAATTGGCATGCAAGTGCGTAACCTTGTGCTTTTTGAGCTTCACTCAAACCGTCTTGAGATTTAGCGGGGATTTCACCGTCGGTAACCTTCACTAAACACGATTGGCATATTCCGCTGCGACAGCTATTGGGGATGGCTACATTTGCCCGCGTGGCGGCTTCGAGGAGTGACTCGCCTGGTTGATACGCAAGGGGCGTATCGGCATACATGACTTGAATTGATTCCATTACTCATTCGGTTTTCAGTGGTGCTATAAAAAAACAGCGCGAGCTTATAGCTCGCGCTGTCGTTACGTCGTCATAAACTTAGCGGTTCAATACGTCATCGCGAACACTGTTCGCAATAGCCGCGACTTCGGCGATATCAGCTTCGCCAACGCCGAGCTCAGCGAGTGTTGCGCCAAGGTTTTCGATCACGGCATCAACGTGTGTATCGTTTAAACCTTTCATGCCCGCGTGCGCTGCACGCATGTCTTTACCTGTGTATTCGTTAGGGCCGCCAAATACCATGGTTAAAAAGGATTTTTGCTTTGCTGCTTGCGCTGTCATATCCACGCCATCGAAATATTCGCTGATGCGATCATCGGCTAAAACCTTGCGGTAAAAGATATCAACGGCTGCATCGACAGCGGCTGCGCCACCTAGTTTTTCATACAAACTGGCCATAAATGTCGGCTCCCTTAGTTGGAAATCGGTTGGAAATCGAAATGTTGTTAGTCAATTGATCACAACGTGTCAGTTGAGCGTGTTAAACAATTGTGATGTCGGAGACAGAGCAATTGGTGTGCCAGCAAATTAATTACCACTAATTTCAAAGGGTTAAGGCTATTGTGGGGTATTTTGTAGGTCACTTAGGGGGCTTGATGCTCAATGCTAAGGCGTCTTGCAACCTTGGTGCACCACAATGGATTTCTGGTTGAATGCGAATGCATGACTCTTGTGAGCAGTTTCCGTGAGGACTGCACAGCCTGAGAGCGTCATCTGTTGATTGCGCGCCACCTTGGGTTGCAGGGCGTGGTGTTCAGTCTTTGCTAAGGTGTGAGAGGGTGTGACCATGTTCCTCCCAATGCTGGCCATCAAAGGGGGTGATAACAAGTTCGTTGGGCCGGGTGTCTAAACAATTGACGTTTATGTCAATGCCGTCGGGGTTGGATCGGGGAGTGTAAAACGGCTTGATGCCACAGTGTTTACAAAATGTATGCTTAGCGATGCCAGTATTGAATGAGTAGGTCGTAATATCGTCTTGACCTTTGATCAAATGAAAATCGTTCAGTGGAATAATGTAGTGAAGGAAGCCACCTTTTGTGCAAATAGTGCAGTTGCAGTTGATGGCATTTAAGGTCTCAGGTGCCTCTATTGAGAATTGAATCGCCTGACAGTGGCAGCTTCCTTGATAGCGCATGAGTACGGTGAGTGCCTGTTGTTGGCTGGTAAAGGGTGGTTGGTAAGGGTTAGCTGGGAACGGTTAGCTCGTAAGGTCAGTTAATCGCTGGTTTCACTATCGCTGTTGGTCGTCATTAGCGCTTCAGTGACGTCGTAATGCTCAAATAGCGAGGGGTAATGAGTCTGAACAAATTGTGTGGCCGCTTCAATCTGATTTTGGATGCTTAGTTGATGTTGACCCGATTCACCAGATTCCACGGAAATGTCACCTATGTAGTTAATTTTGCCCTCGGTAAGTGTGTATCGATATTGTGCTTGTTCACCTTCAACCAAAGAACCCTTAAGGGTTTTGCCAAAAACCATCTTGCGGCCTTGTGCATCACGCTTACTGTCGTCGATGTTGTAGGGATAGAAGGTGCCCGCGAGGCTCTGCTTGATGAGCACATATTCACCGTTGGCAGGCAGACTGTAATACTCGGCTAAGGATGTTGATATCCTTTCATCTTCCCAGCGCACGAGTGATAGGGTTGCGAATCTTGGGTGGGAATCAGAGTTAAGCTTCACCAATACGAAACTCTCGTCCCCATCTAAGGTGGTTGTGTCGCTTACTGGGCGAGCGATTACGGCGGATGCGATTAATAAGCTAAAACAGCTTAAGATAAAGCGTCGCATATTGTCTCCTGATGACCTTTGGTTTCGAGCGAGTCATATTGCTCGGTACAAACGGACGCCTATCCTATCACGAATCATTCTCCTGTGTGCTCACCAGTGGTGCAGGTTGTTCGTCATTTCAGGCGTGTTAGATCATTGGTGTGGGAAGAGAGTTCGAGCGAATGCCACTGACGCTATCGAGGCTTCGACGTGTTTACTTAAGGCGTTAAAAAAGGTGTTAAAAAAAGTGCCGCAGAGCGGGTTAACCGATACGGCACACAAGGTTGGTCTATGAAAGCGTTTCGCTAATCGACTGACCGAAAACATGGATTGTAATCCCGTCAAGTGACTAGCGATGGATTTTCAGTTTTACTTTGCTCGTCAATTTCTAACAAACGCTAAAGTGACTGCAAAGATCGAGCGGGTGCTTAAATAGAGCAGCTATTTGGCTATCGAACGATTAAGCAGGCTTTTAAAACTGAAACCTTGAAACTGAATACTATTTCGTGGAAACTGGACTAAATATATTGGTTTCCTATGGCGAAATTCTATTATGAAACTGTTAGAAGTCAATACTGACGGGCGCCCGTCATTAGTCAGTAAAATTGCTGATGATGAGCATGCGGAAGTTGCGAAAAGAATCGTGGAGGCCTTTGCTGGCAAGGCTCGCGAGGTAGGTATTAAAACTATATTGCTCTCTGACCTGGCCAAATCTTTGGGTATGAGCAAGAAGACTCTTTACAAATATTTTCCCAGTAAAGAGGCAATTACCTATGAATTGATCGTGCGTTGGGAGCGGCGCGTGAACGAGCCGGTCGTTTTTATTGAAACAGATATCGTTGGTTCGATAAAAGGTTGGGCAAAACGCTGGGTCAATACAGATGCGCAGTTTTGTGTCGCATTTTGGCGTGACCTCAGATCAGAATACCCAGATTTATACAGCCACTATGAAAAAGCATTCAGAGGGCGAGTCGAGATTATAAGGAAGATTATTTCGCCCTACATGAGAGAAGATCTAGCCCAAGATTTTTCTTGGGCAGCTTACCGAGCATTGCTGCGCAGTGCGGCTAGGCCTGAGATGTATCAACGATTGGGCATCAGCCGAGAGGAATGTATTCTAAACGCGGTAGATTTTTGGGTGGTTGCGGCATTAGATAAAGACAAAGTCGATGCTGCAACTAATGCTCAATAGCGTTTACCTTGTCGAGTCTCTTCGAGACGGTGAGCAGACTGTGAATTTGCTAAGCTAGGCGGTAACGCAAGTAATTCTCCAATAGGCATGGGCTTGGCATAAAGGTAGCCCTGTATCATGTAGCAACCTTGCTGTTGAAGAAAATCGCTTTGCTCTTGTGTCTCAACCCCCTCTGCGATAACAACAAAACCTAGCTTCTCCGCCATGGCTAACACCGCCGTCGTAATCGCCACATCATTGTGATTGTGAGGTAGCTCTTCAACGAACGACTTATCGATTTTCAGGTTGTCGATGCTGAAGTTTTTGAGGTAGGACAGTGAAGAGTAGCCTGTGCCAAAATCGTCAATTGAGATTTTAAAGCCTAAGGCATGCAATTTTCTCATGCGAAGCACGGCTTCCGGTACATCTTCCATCAGGATAGATTCGGTGATCTCAAGCTCTATTTCTCCAGCGTTTACATCGAAGTCTGCTATGGTCTTCTTCGCGAAATTGACGAAGTTCTTGCTATAGAATTGGCGGGGCGATAGGTTAATAGAGATACCTTTAATGCCTAAATCAGACAATATAGGTCGGTGTGACGCAATTATTCGACAGGTCTCTCGAAAAACCCAATCGCCTAACTTAACGATTAACCCAGTCTCTTCGGCAACAGGGATAAATCTATCCGGCGCCACAAAGCTGCCATCGTCCAAGCGCCAGCGTAAGAGTGCTTCTGCCCATTCGAAACAATTCGACCGGGTGTTGAACTGCGGTTGAAGATATAGCTCGAATTTATCGCGCAATATCGCTTTTCGTAAATTCGTTTCTAATTGGACTTTTTCTTGAACATAGTTATCGAGCTCCATAGAAAAATGAGCAACGCAATTTCTGCCCATGCTTTTAGCTTTGTAGAGCGCGATGTCTGCGTTGCGAATGAGGTGCTCAGCGCTATTTGCATCTTGTGGAAACCTGGCGACGCCGATTGAGCAGGTTACCTCGATTGCGTGGCGGGAGATGTTGATCGGTTTGGTGACAACATGCAGTATGCGCTGAGTAACAGAATCGATCATTTCCTCTGTGAGCGCAGACTCCAAAAACACAATGAATTCATCACCACCCATCCGAGAAACAACGTCTTCCTCAAAAACTTCGTCCCGCAGACGTTGAGCAACAATCGCAAGCAATCGGTCACCGGAATCATGGCCAAGTGAATCGTTTACGCGTTTGAAATTATCAAGGTCAATCAATAAAACCGCGAGCGGTGTGCTAATTTTCTTTGCAGAGGCCAGTCGAAAATTCAGGTGATCGTTAAAAAACCGACGATTGGGCAAATTGGTTAGAGGGTCGTGAAATGCGAGTTTTTCTAGCTCTATTTGTGCAGACTTTAGCTCGGTAATATCCATAACGGATCCGATGTAGCCCGTGATATCGTCTACTTCGGAGGGATTGTCCGTATCGCTGAGCGGCGCCATATACTCGAGCAGCACTTTTTTGTCGGAATCATTTGGGTGGTTAAACTTGTATTCAATGACTCCTTGTTTGCCTGCCAGAGTTTGCTCGGTAATCAGCTTTTCGTAGCGGCGGCGGTCAGATGGTTCGATATATTGAAAAAACTCTTCTAGCTCACCTGTTTCGCTAACATGCGTGAATTGATGCCACATTCTGTTGGCAAAAATTAAGTTATGTTTCTTGTCACGAAAATAGATGGCGATGGGTGAGTGTTCTGCCAGCGTTCGAAAACGTTGCTCTGATGCTGCTAACTTCCCGTTTTCATCATATAGATTGTCTAATACTTGATTAAACGCTTGGGTTAAATCACCCACTTCATCGTCATTTTCAATGCCCGCTCGTCTCTTAGTTAATGGGTCATCGATGATCTTAAGTGCAACGTGATTGAGTTTGGCCAGTGGTTTAAGTGTATTGCCGAGCAATTTTCTCGCGGCAAAGTAACAAATTAGCGCTGATATACCAAAAATAATAACTTGGGCAATAAGTTCGAGACCTTGTTGTTTTTTTACAAAAGACAGGTTTCCCGTAATGGCTAATTTGCCTATGTAAGCGCCATCATCAAAGATGTCTTTGATAATTAGTATATTGTTTCCCCGAATAGAGTTGTAACCAGAATCTTGTTGTGAAGAAATAGTTTCGCTGCAATCGGCTTGTTGGCTTCCGTCGGCAATATACTGTGTGAAAATTTTATTGTTTGTATTGTATAAACATAGTCGGTCAATATGTGGGTGGAATCTAGCGGCTTCTAGGTTGTGCGTCGCGGCGTTAGGGTCATTAAAGCGTAGCGATGCAATTGAACGGTTGCCTAGAATAATGCCGACGGTTTCTATGTCGTTGCTGAGACGTTGAGTTGATAATCGTGTGCCAATAATTTGTAGGCTAAAAATGCTAAAAATTATACCCATTAAAATACAGATCAGCAGTGCATTTAGGCATTTCGTTAGGATTGATTGTCGCTTACTCTTGGCCATCTTGTATTCCCTTTACTTTGATGGCGTGCGCTAATAAATCTGATCCAAAAGATACTCCAGCTTCCTTGGCAGGTTTAAGGTCAACCTCAAAGCCATTGCGGACAACCACGTTGCCCGGCTTTTGCTCCTCTTCGATTCTTACTATGCGAATGGCTGACGGTATTTTTTGCGAGATGCAGCTATCACAAATTAACAGTGGCGTGTGTAACTCAAAATGTGTTTCGGTTTTTTTTAATTCTTCACCAAATACCAATACATCACATAAAGACCACTGCGTTTCTGAATGTGGTATGACCGATATCGTGTGAGTGTTTATGGTGACGCCGTGAAGCTTGCGAAGTTCATTGGTGGAGCTGGGATTTCCTGCGGTACACAGGTTTAACTTAGGGGTCTCGTTAATTGTATATGCGCTATTATCACGATCCCATTTTACATAGCGAAGTAAATTAATAATGAGGTGCGCGCGTAAGACTTGTTCCTGTACTGCGTTATGTGGAGGTTGGGCTTGAGCTTGGGTATGAGGTGTTGCGATCAGTGCCAGCATCAGTGTTATGCTGATAAGAAATAAATGTTTTATTTCTTTGTTTGGTTTCACTGACTGAGTCCAATTCTTTCGCGGCCGGAGCAGGTGGATCAATAGCTTGTCTTTTGTAATCGTATTGGCAACGGCGCTCTTCATGTTGTGCTGCTGCCTTGACGTATTGTCGGCAACTTCAGCTATCACACTGCACGTGTGGAGCTACATAATGAGGTTGACGGCTTAAAACGAGCCTGTCCACTATCGTGCTGATTGTAACGTACTCGCTCTTTATATGTCCTAACAAATGGCATTAAAATCTGGGAAAAGGCTATCAATATAACTGCTTTGTCTAACCACAACTTGAGTAAGTCAATTATTTGATTAAACTGGCGCGTATAGTTGTATTTGTCGGCGATGGACTTAAGGGTGTATCGTTTTAAATGTTTAAAAGAGAGAAGTTTATGGAACCTGCTTTAGTGTATAGCTCAGATATGTGTGGTTACTGTGTGGCGGCGAAACGTTTGCTGGAGCAGCAAGGCATTCCCTACCAAGAAATAAATGTCAGCAGAGAACCTGCTAAGCGGTTAGAAATGATGGAGCGCAGTGGGCGTCGTACTGTGCCGCAAATCTTTTTCGGTGATGAACATATCGGTGGGTTTACTGATTTGCAGGCTTATTTTGCTAAGCAGCGCGGCTAGGTTGCGCCGATAATAGTCGAGCATGACAGAGTGGCATAAGCATCGCGTGATGCCTGTGATATCTTTAGCTCAGGGGTCACACTTAACCGTGCCCCTGGATTGTGCCCCTGAATATTGTCTAAAGTCTTAGCTCCATTCTTGAGGTTCGGCTGCTAATGCCAATGAAAGAGAGCCGGGGCTTGTATAGATTCCTGCAGCTAGGCTTGCCACCGTCGGCACCAACATCAGTTTTTTCGCTGCAGCTTTCTCACTCAATGCTTTATAACCCGGCAATTCTTTTAGCTCGCTAAGTGGCCCTGCGTAAGTGACGGTAATGATGGGGCTATACAAACCGGACTCAATGCATTTGCTTGCGTGCGAAAACAAGGCCTGTGCTGCTTTATTAAAGCCGCGAATTTTTGCGGGTGAATGGGTGGAGTCGTTAACGTTACACACAATAGGGTGGATGCCAAGTGTATCAGCAATAAAAGCCTGGCTTGTGCTAACGCTATTTTCGTTACGGGTCTTCGAGCGCTTTTGTGCGATGCGGACCTCTTTGGGCAATATAAACGTGTGAATTTTTTCGGATAGCTTGTCCATCTTGCGACGTACTGCGTCATCACTTTTTTCTTTTAGTAGACGTCTAATAGTTTCAATCGCCATCAATCCCTGTCCGGCAAACGCTGTGCGACTATCCATGATTCGCACAGTGACCGATTTGTCGGTTAACTTCTTATTTACCCTGGCGAGAGCGGCGTTGGCATTGCTGTAGGTTTCTCCTTGGGTTCGGTTAACCGTTTGTACAATAATTCTATTGTAGCCTTCTTCAATTTTTTTGAGTATGGCGTTTTCAAAGTCATCTACTGTGGGAGGGGTGGTGTAGACGTCATTTTTTCGATTAAAGGCATTCGAGGTAAATAATTCTGAAGCTGCTTTTTCATCACATGGATCGGTTTGCGTATCGCCATTGACGGTGTAGGTTAGTGGTACAAATGATATGTTGTACTTTTTACACACCGAGCCAGGAAGGCTTCCTGCGGAATCGATAATGATTGCTGTTTTAGACATAATTTACCTGCCCTGTCTTGGGTGATTATGGTTATTCCGTTTTTAAAATTTGTTTGTCTGGTTACTGGCAGTTCGTTGGCCGGTATTCGGTAGCTAAGCTGCCACCACTACAGTCCCATTCAATATACCCGTCATTGTTAACGAGTGGTCTAAATACCAGTGTCTCACCCATAATTGAGTCAGCTTCTTTGCTGAATGAGACTGTGATAATTCCGCCTGTAGTGATATCAATTGATTCGAGGTATGGCGAGCTCACCTTGTAGTGATGTCCGATATCAGCATTTTGTGCGGGAAAGTCTTGGTTTTCGATAGCGTAGGCTTCGACTCTTTCCTTAAGATCTGCTGTATAGGACATGGCTTCGGCAACAGGTATTTCATGAGTGCCGTTCGAGCGGAAGTCAATACCGCGATCTTCAAAGCCTGTTTGTGCCTGTTCAACGTAGCCTTGGTAGGCGGGTATAGCGACAGCCGCTAGGACTCCAATGATCACCAACAGGCTTAAAATAGGTGCAGCTAAACCGAAAACCCAGACAGCGGTTGTGTTGGGCACCGTTTGCAACCCGTAGCTATTCGAGCCTTGCGTACCGCGACCAAAAATTAAAAATAGAATTACGGCGAAATTAATGAAGGGTAATAGTAGCAGTAGCGATAACCATCCACTTCGATCCATATCGTTCAAGCGGCGTTTCGCCATCCCAAACGTGCCGACAAAGGAAATGATGTAGCCGAGTATAATTAAGAGGCCAGCGACAGGGCCAATTTCTCCGGTGCCAGCGAAGGCGGCTGCGCCTGCGATAACCCCAGCGATAGCAATAGGCAGCATAGAAATAATGCCCCACGCCCAGCTGTAAGCTAGATAGCGTAGGCGACCGATGCGGCCTTTCATGGTGAAGATTTTGGGTTGGTAGTCTGATTCTAAGCCAACGCCGCTTTGTCCTTGGGGGGTAGTGTAGGGGTTTACGCTGCTCATGGGTGGCATCCTTTCTCATCACTGCGGCAATAACATCATACATCGCTTGGTCGGCTACTGGGCGTGTTGCGATGTGGTGCGTTACGAGGTTAATAATGTTACGGGCTTGTTTGGAATTCGCCAATTATGGATATGGAGAATTGGGATGATTATTACGCCGTTTGTCGTTTAGCTGCGTATTCGGCGCGATCACTAGCGTAATTTTAGTCAAACTTTCGTGATATGGAGCATGGGCTTTAGCCAGCTAAAGCGCTCATTGTCTAGGAGATTTAGCTCCCTGACGTGTTCAGCTGTCTTGCTAGAGTGGATGGCTAGTGAAAATCTCTCGAACGGTTACGTAATGTCGGTAATGCTTCACTGTAATCGATAATATCCCCGGCAATAACGTGGATGACGGAATCTTTTCTTTCTACTACGCCTTTAATCAACAGCAAGCGTCCTGTCAGAATTTGTTGACGAAAGCGTTGTAATACATCTCGCCAAATAACGATATTGCTATTGCCTGTCTCATCTTCAAGCGTCATAAAGATTACACCTGATGCGGTGCCGGGACGCTGGCGGCCTGTCACTAGTCCGGCGATGCGGACAAAGCGCCCGGTGTTTAACGTGTACAGATCTTGAGCGCGACGGCAGCGAGAGAATGTGTGTTGTTCTCGCAGCAGCGCCATTGGATGAGAGTTCAGTGTTAAACCCGTACTGTGATAATCCATTACCGTAGTGGCGACTTTATCGGGGGGCGCCATCTGTCTAGGTGTATAGTGGCTATTGGTGTTTTCTAGTTCGCTTAGACCAAGCAGTGGCGTCGGAGAGGCAATGGACTGTGTGTCCCAATGGGTTTGATGGCGATGCCCTGTCACGTTTAACAGTGCATCAGCATTGACTAGGCTACTTAGTTCCTGTTGGTTCAATTGCGCGCGTAGGCGAATGTCATGGCCGCTAGTAAAGGCTTGCTTGCGTGCGCTGACAATACGTTCAGCCGCAGCACGATTAAAACCTTTAATAATACGCATTCCTAAGCGAATGGCTGGTTGTTGTTCGAGTACCGGGTTTTTACTGTGGTGGTATAAACAATGATCCCATTGGCTATGGCGCACATCCACGGGCAGGATTTTAATCTGATGGCGTTGCGCATCTTGTATGAGTTGCGATGGGGAGTAAAAACCCATCGGCAAGCTATTCAATAAACCGCAATAAAATGCGGCGGGATAATGACACTTTAACCAAGCGGAAATATAAACAAGCAATGCGAAACTAGCCGCATGTGATTCTGGGAATCCGTATTCACCAAACCCTTGCATTTGTCGAAACAGTCGTTCAGCAAATTCACGATCGTGCCCACGTGATAGCATGCCATTAATCACCTTATCGTGAAATTGTTGCAGGTGGCCGTTTTTCCCCCATGATGCCATCGCGCGACGTAATTGATCAGCTTCTCCTCCGCTAAAACCGGCGGCGACCATTGCAAGTTTAATAACCTGCTCCTGAAAAATAGGTACGCCAAGCGTACGCTCTAATACGGCTTTGACGTCATCATTTGGGTAAGTAACAGCTTCTTCGCCATTACGACGCTTTAGATACGGATGCACCATATCGCCCTGAATCGGGCCGGGGCGAACAATCGCAACTTGAATGACCAGGTCATAAAATGTTTTGGGTTTTAGGCGCGGTAACATGGCCATTTGCGCGCGGGACTCCACTTGAAAAACCCCGATGCTATCGCCCCGACATAACATGTTGTACGTTTTTGGATCTTCTTTGGGAATGTTGGCAATAGACAATGTATTTTCCGAATATTGGTTAATAAGTTCGATACTTTTTCTAATGGCGGTCAACATACCTAATGCTAAGACATCGATTTTTAACAAACCTAATGCTTCGATATCCGTTTTATCCCATTGCACGATAGTGCGATCCGGCATAGCCGCATTTTCAATTGGCACTAAGGTGCTAATAGGACTGTGTGTAATTAAAAAGCCACCCACATGCTGTGATAAATGTCGAGGGAAACCAATAATGTCTTTGACTAGCGATAAGAACTGTTGAGCTATGTGTTGATAATGTCCTGCTTTTTTTGCTCGATGTTTATTGTTGTTGGATGGTTCTTGAGAAGGTAATAAATTAGCTGAGCGAAAATGCTCGGCGAGTTGGTCAGCCTTGTTCCACCAAGCCATGCTTTTAGCCAATTTATCAATCAATGGATCATCAAACCCCAGGGCTTTACCGACATCACGAATAGCGCTACGAGAACGATAAGTAATGACGGTAGCGGCTAATGCAGCACGCTTACGCGTGTACTTTCGATAAATATATTGAATGACTTCTTCTCGTTGTTCGTGCTCAAAGTCGACATCAATATCGGGTGGCTCGTTGCGTTCTTTGGAAATGAAACGTTCAAATAATAGATCGCTTTGTGCCGGGTCAACTTCAGTAATAAAGAGGCAATAACATACCGCTGAGTTGGCTGCTGATCCTCGACCTTGACAGAGAATATGTTGGCTGCGGGCAAAACGAACTAAGTCGTACACCGTTAAAAAGTAGTGTTCATACCGCAGCTCGGCAATGGTAGCTAATTCTTTATCGAGTTGTTCTCGCACACTAGGGGGAATACCTTGAGGCCAGCGCTGTTGAGCACCGCTGAACGTGAGTTTGCGTAAATACACCGTGGCATCTTGCCCCTTGGGCACTAGCTCTTCGGGGTATTCATAGCGCAACTCATCCAGACTGAAATGACAGTGATTTGCGATATGCACACTTTCTTCTAATAAAGCGGCGGGATAAATCTGCTGGAGTTCTTCAATGGGGCGTAAATAGTTCTCGGCGTTAGCGAGTCGCTGTGTGCCTAAGTCTTGCACGGGAGTGTTAAGGCGTATAGCGGTTAGCACATCGTGTAAGGGCTTTCGCGACAGGTGATGCATTTGCGCGTTGTTGCAGGCCACCATAGGGATTTCGCATATGTCGGCCAGTTGTTGGCAGCTGTGATAGTGCGCTTGGTCGTCGCCTTGCGCATTGAGTGTCACACCAATCCAGAGCCGGTGTTTGAAAAAACTGGCCAGTGTTTGGCCGAGTATTTGTATCGATGTGGGGGCTAGGCCGGCCTTGGGCAACCAAATAGCGAGGCAGTGTTGGGTCCCGAACTGTAGATCAGATAGTGCTAGGTAGTAGTGCCCCTTGTCGCTGCGCCGACGAGCCCGGGATATGAGCCCGGATACTTCACTATACGCAGTGCGGTTGGGGCATAACAGAAGTAGATGGATATCGGGTGCCTGGCTGTTGGCCTCGTTGCTTGGGTTGCTATGTAGGTGCAGTTCGGTACCAATGATGAGCTGTAAGGGTAACCCACTTTGACTGACGGCTTTGGCCGCGGAGTGAGCCTTTACTACCCCAGCTAGCGAGCACTCGTCGGTAATTGCTAATGCGCGATAACCCAATTCAGCGGCGCGCCACACTAGCTCCTCTGGGTGGGAGGCGCTGCGTAAGAAGGTGAAGTTGCTGAGGCAGTGTAGTTCGGCAAATTGGCTCATAACTGTATTAATATACAGTTAAAATGCTGAGTGGAGAACCCCGTTGAATATAAATGTGTGCTGGTGTGTGGGTGCTATGCTTTTAAAGTGGCACTAGTTCAATAGCGATATAGGCTCACTCATCTGGACCCAATGAATACAGCAAAGCATTCAGATGCCAATATGTCCCCGCAGCGTGGTAGAGATCATGTTGCTTCAGAACAGAAGACGCTAATTGATCGAGCGTTTGGGCTTAACTGGCGGATCATCAGCTATCTACACAATCCATTATCGGGTTGGGTGGTGCTGTGCGCATCGCTGACCATTACGGTTGTTGCCTATTTAGTGGCGAGTAATTTGGCCGAGCAGAAGGCTTTGCAGCGTTTTGAATACAGGGCGAATGAAATTACGCTGGCCATTGAAGAGCGAATGAATGTCTACGAGCAAGCCTTACGCAGTGGTGTTGCTTTACTTCGTAGTCAGGAAAACACGTCACGTGATGATTGGCGTAATTTCGTCACCACGATTGATATCAATCGGCATTGGCCTGGCATTCAAGGGCTTGGGTTTTCCGTACCGGTTCAACCTGAGGAGCTAGAACCTTTCGTGGCGGGCGTGCGTGCGGAAGGTTTTCCCGAGTTTGCAGTGAACCCTCAGGGGACTCGTGACTACTATACGTCGATAATTTATCTCGAGCCTTTTGACTGGCGCAACCAACGCGCGTTTGGCTATGACATGTGGTCAAATGAAGTACGGCGTGAGGCGATGGCGCGTGCGGTAGAAACGGCTAATGCGTCAACGTCTGGAAAAATCACCTTAGTACAAGAAACTGATGAAAATGTACAAGCAGGTTTTTTGATGTACCTGCCCGTTTATCATGGTGGCAATATTCCAGCCACCGTTGAAGAACGTCAGGCCTTGATACGAGGTTGGGTGTATGCGCCGTTCCGTGTAGGAGATCTAATGCGCGGCATTATCGGTGCCGAAGATCCCAGTATTGAGTTTGCGATTTATGATGGCGATACAATCACGCCTACTGCGCTGCTGTTTCAAAGCAAAGCGGCACAGCCGTCTTCTCTCGAGCAAACAATAAAGCAAGTGGAGCTACAGGGCCGGCTATGGACAATTGTTTACAAAGATACGGCTAGTCTGGGAAATATAGACGCGTCTGATCAGCCAAAATTTATTCTTATTGCCGGTATTATTATTGATCTGTTCTTGTTTTATCTCATTGTTTCATTGTATTCGATCAATCGCCAAGCGAAAAAAATAGCGGAAGAAATGACAGCGGATTATCGCCTTGCGACTGAGCGAGCTGCTGAGGCAAATCTAGCGAAGAGCAACTTCTTGGCTAATATGTCTCATGAGTTACGTACGCCATTAAATTCTATTATCGGCTTCTCTCAGGTGCTAACGCGTAATGTCGCCGATCGGTTAAAAGTGCGTGAGCTAGAAGGGTTGCAAGCAATTCATCGCAACGGTAAACATTTGTTGGCTTTGATTAATGATATTTTAGATATATCAAAAGTGGAATCGGGTAAAACAGAGTTAACGTTAACCTCGTTTGATGTGGTGGCTCTGATAAACACTAACCTAAAGGATTGGCAGGCCTTAGTAGATGAAAAAAATAGTGAGGGTAGTGATATATCACTATCCGCTAATCTGCCAGAAAAAATTATCATTATGCGTAGCGATGAAACAAAGGTAATACAAATCATTAAAAATATTGTCTCGAATGCCATAAAGTATACTGATGCGGGGTCTGTTGTTTTATCTCTTGAGCAGAAAGGTGAAAATTCGGCTGATGAGCACGTCTGTTTTTGCGTTAAAGATACGGGTATTGGTTTGTCCGATGAAGACCAACAAAAACTATTTAAAAGCTACTTCAGAGCAAAAGAGGTTCAGGGTACCGATCGGGAAGGCACTGGCCTCGGATTGATGATTACCCAGCAGTTAGTTAACGCCCTGGGGGGTATTATTACCGTGCGTAGTCAGCTAGGTGAGGGTAGTGAATTTACCGTTATGTTACCCACGCTGCGCCGAACCGAAAAAAACGTTTAATTACTTAAACACCATCACCCCGTCGGGGATTTCTTCATTAAGCAGTACTTGTCGATCTGCTAGATAGTCCTGGTGTACCACCCAGGGTGGGCGATCCCCTTGTTTGGGTAATTTTGCTTCGGCGCGCTGTACATAGCCTGAGTTAAAGCTGAGCAATGGTTTTATCTGTAGGTCTTGAGGTGGTCGAGGTGGGCAGGCCATAGAATACCCGGTACGATCCAAGTGATTAATCATCCGACAGAAATACAAGGCGGCCAAATCGGCTTTTAATGTCCACGACGCCATGGTGTAACCAAATACCAACACGAAGTTAGGTACACCACTAAACATCACGCCTTTGTAACTGACAGTCTCGCCGAAATGTATGGGCTCATTGTTAACTCGTATATCAACATGACCACCTGTCACCAACTCTAATCCTGTTGCTTTAACAATGATGTCTGCCTCTAGCGTGTGTCCTGATTTTAAGGTAATGCCACTAGAGGAAAAGGATTCAATATCACCTGTAACGATACTCGCCGACCCATTGCGTAGCGCTGAGAAAAAGTCACCATCGGGTGCTAAGCAAATACGTTGGTCCCATGGCATATAGTCAGGCGTAAAGTGCTTGATGTCGATGCCTTCTGGAAGTTCTTTTCGGGTTAGCTTTAAAAGGAATTTCTTGGCTTTACCGGGGTTCTTTTGAATGCGTGAATTAAAAAAACGGCTAAGCCAGATATTTTTCTTCCGAGTTATTTTGTAGGCGAGCGTGTCGGACAACAGGCTTTTTAACAGATTGGCAATGCGGTCCTTGCCGGGTCGAGCGACGATATAAGTAGGTGATCGTTGCAGCATGGTGACATGTTTGGCTGTTTTCGCGAGCGTAGGAACTAGCGTTACTGCTGTCGCACCGCTACCAATGATGACCATATTCTTATCGCGGTAATCGAGCTCTTCTGGCCAGAATTGTGGGTGAATAATTTCACCTTTGAAGTCTGACTCGTTAGGGAATAGTGGGTTATGCCCAGCATTGTAGTTATAGTACCCAGACCCCATAAATAAAAATTGGACAATAAACTGAAGTGTATTGCCGCCATGCTGAACGGTAATTGTCCAGCGTTGAGTTTCATCAGACCAAAATGCTTGGGTAACACGATGGCTTAAACGTATATGCGGTGTAACGGAAAATTTATCGGCTGTGTCATTGATGTAACGTTTGATGGCCGGGCCATCGGCAATGGCTTTTGCATCGGGCCAGGGGTTAAAGCTAAAACCTAGAGTATGCATATCACTATCGGAGCGAATGCCTGGATAGCGGAATAAATCCCAAGTGCCACCTAATGCATCTCGTGATTCCAATAATACATAGCGTTTTCCTGGGCATTGTTGTTGTAGATGTACCGCGGCGCCGATACCGGATAATCCGCCACCTACAATCACAACATCAACTTCTTCGGGTGCAATTGTTGTGGGCGAACTGGGTTTTTCAGCGTGCATTGTGAATTTCCTGGCTGTCAGTGGGTTAACCGTAAAAACCGTGTAAATACCAACGTTGGTTCAATAGATTTTGGTAAACCCAACAATAACTGCCGTTGTTGTGACGTGCAATAAAATAATCACGTTGTTGTCGGTGTTGCCACCAATGGCTGTCAATACGTTTTGGTCCGTAGACAACGCGTAATGGTGATGTTGCGCTCGGGGCATTATGTTCATCGGTTGGTAAATGAGGTGCGCTAATAGGAATAGCTTGTTGGCTAAGCCATAACGGAAGAATTTCACTGGTATTTTCTATGTTAGATATTTTGGGTAGGGTGATTCTATCAATCGTCAAGGGTGTAACAGCCAGGCAGCTTTGTTGCAATTCGGGTAAATGTTCATCGCGTTCGTCAAGTATCGTTAAGGCGTTGTCGCCGAGCCGGTTCATCAATTTATCGAGTAATGCTTTGAAGTCGTTCAGTTGCTCGGTTGGCAATGATAATTCTGGAAATAAGGACTGGCTCGCGCCATCTAACGTTGTGAATCGCTCAACCTTTAGAGCTAAGCTTTCTAGAGGTGCACTCAGCGAGAAAGATTCTAGTTTCAATCGTGTAAGGTGTTGCAAACCTGCCAGGTTTTGTTGTTTGCTGGATATGTCGACATTGAGCTGATCACTAGGGTGTTTAAAATAATAAAATGTCCAGCTGAGTTGACTAGCGGCTACACCGTGTTGGACTAAAAATTGGCATAGTTCGCTGAGTAGTTCGGTAATCGGCAGCTCTAATCCTTGGCTATTGGTAATCTCACCTTGGAATTCTCTATAAGATAAAAAGACTAATGAAGGAATAAAATCCTGCACGGGCCTCGCGGTGTATTGCTTATCATATAAATTTCCCGCCAGTGAAGCGAGTTGCTCTATCAGCGGTTTGCCGTAACGGCTCCCTAATTCAGTTGAAGGTAATAAAAATAGGTCCTTGAGTGTTGTTAAACCAGCGTTGATTAATTGTTGCTGCTGTTTTTCTGCCCCGTCAAGATAGGCTATTGGCATTTGTTCGAGCATTGTCTTCCAGTGCGTGGCGGGAGGGGCAACAAACTCGTTGAGAGGGGAATCAGATAACACTTGTTCAGGGTTATCTGTGCGAAAACGGGCAAATAACCAAGCCGCTTCTTGGGTGTGCGCTAAGCCTTCAACGCAATGAAAGCCTTTGCTTTGCAAGCCGCGTTGGATTTGCCCTCTTAAACGACTTACTCCTCTAAATAAGCGCAAACAGCCACTGACTTCTAGCAGCAAACTAAACGGCTTGTTGTTGACAGTGGGGGTGAATTGATAAGCCCACTCGGTAAGCTTCTCCAGCGCTTTTTGCTCGTGTTCATCGTTGCGTTCCATCACCTGTAGGTCTGGCTCTAAGGCGTAGGCCGTAGCGAGTCGCATATCGATACGTAATCCTTTGGCTTGCGCTGCGGTATTCACGAACACCAGCCGCTGCTTCTCTACAATCGCTAACGGTGCCTGCGCCTTCCGCGCTCCCAATTGCCTCGACAGTTGATCCAAAGGAAGCTGCGGAAGATGGAGGCACAACCATAATTGATCGCGTTGTTGTGACTTTTTCATACCAATAAAGAAACATTAATAGACTAAAGGCTGCGCGTTACGGAGTTGATATCGGTATTACGTTGTTGCTCTTGATTGAGCTTGAGGTGTCGCTCACAGCGGCGGTATTGTGTTGCAGTTGAACAAGGGGTAATGGCAGTTGAAAGGTCGAGAGTGTTTGTAATTTTGTTAAATCAGGTGTCAGCGCTAGCTTAACTTGTTGCCCGCTCCAGCCGCCTCGCTGCTTCAAAATGTTAAGCTGCAAGAGCCCTTGGGGTTCGCTTTGAAGGCTTAAGCGTAGCGCCGAAGGAGAGGGCTGCTTTGCTTGGCTGCGGTGCCGTACCAATGTGTGCCAGCATTGGCCGCGGTGAGCGGCTTGTTGTAAGCGTCGTAATTGCCGACTATCAAGTTGCGTAGTGACGGCCCAGTTGATGACTGCACTGCAGCACCCAGATTGCAACACCTGCTCAGCACTCCAAAGCTGCTCGCGTTCATCACGGGGTGTAATTAATAATACCCCTTGTGGATTAAGCCCTAGCAATCGAACAGCGGAGGCAAAAGGCAGATACGGAGGCGAAATGAAGGCCACCCAAGGCCGCTGTTGTTGTACTTTGCGTAGTGCCGGTATGAGTAGGCGTAGTTCACCAATACCAACATGAGGTAACAGCAATTCGGTGGTCGCGCTATCGGGCCAGCCACCATCGTGTAATGCCTTATCGAGTGGCGTATAACCGGTACTCAAGACTGTGGTGCGCCGCTTTAAGCGCGAAGCCTGCCAGACATTAGGTAGTTGTAGTAGCTGTTCTAATTCAGAATTCATCAGCATGCCATCAAAATAAGTATATTGTATAAATATACAGTACTTTTATGGTTGTGCAAGTGCGCGGGCTTTGTCTGATGTGCTATGTCAAAGCGAAGAGCTATTTTCTATCGAAAAATCAAACACTTATACATTGAACTCTGCGTCAGTGATGAAGTATTTCATTGATTGCATCCAGCGTAAGCAAAAATTGCTAGATATATCCGGCGCATCTGGTTATTTTGGGCCGTATAAACTAAAAAACCTATCTGTTGATGAGTTAATGCGTTGGTGCTGAATTTGCGTGCCCTCAAAAGGGGGCGGCAGGTTGTAACTGTCTACATCAGGAAGTTATACCGGTGTATATAGTAGTAAGTAGATTTTATCTGTTGATGGATATAATAAGCGTCATAACTTTACGTATCTGTGAACACTATGAGCATACTCAATTATTACCAAGTGACGGAAAGCATTGCATCTTCAGGTCAGCCGACAGAAGCTCAATTCGACGAAATTGCTAGGGATGGTTATGAAGTTATTATTAACTTGGTAATGCCAGACCACGAGAACTCTATCGCCGCAGAAGGGAGCATAGTGACATCGCTTGGTATGAGTTATATTCATATTCCAGTCCCATTCGATTCGCCTAATAAAGATCACTTCGAAACATTTGCGGGTTTCATGGACGCACTCGGAAGCAAAAAAGTGTGGGTACATTGCATTGTTAATGCACGTGTTTCAGCGTTTCTATTTCGATATCTGCAAAGCAAGGGGTTCTCAGCTGCCCAAGCCAAAACTCCAGTTTTGGAGCAGTGGTTGCCAAAGATGGACAGCGTTTGGAGAGAGTTCATCAGTCATGCTCAAGAACAGTTGTAATAAATACTAGAAAAACCGTTTCTGCAGGTATTAGGGAGAAACCTGTCCAAATGCAAAAGACTCGACGAATAAAACTATTAACCGCAGTGTTATGTTGTCTCACGACATTGTCGATACATGGGCATCACGCCACTTCAGAATTTCTATTTTTAACAACGGAATTTGATGGCACTCTGACCAGTGTGAGCTGGAAAAATCCTCATGTTGAGCTGGTTATTCAAACGAAAGAAGGCGTTAAGGTTAATTTCATTGCCGATACAATATCGAATTTGTACCAGCTTGGTGTAAGAAAAGAAATGTTTCAGGTTGGCGAGAAAATTCGTATCGCGGGGAGAATATCGGGTAAAGACGATGCACGTGCTATGGCTAGAGAGGTGATATTGGATGATGGCTCACGCTATAAGCTTTGGAATGGAAGGTAATACTTCCTAGAAAATAAAGATTGTAGCCCTGAGCGAACAATGATCTTGAAAAATCATTAAACGCTTACAAATCAGAGGTTAGATACATTAAGTTAATTAACGATCATCAACATGATTAGGCATTCCTATGAAACGAGTTACCGGAATTGGCGGTGTATTTTTTCAGGCAAAAGATGCCTCTACATTGCGCGCTTGGTATAAGCGTCACCTCGGCATCGACGTCCAAGAGTGGGGTGGCACTGCGTTTGAGTCAACAGACTCCAGTGGCAATTCTACTGGCGGTACAACTATATGGTCTGTTAGTTCGGAGCAAGACGCTCCATTTGCGCCGGGTAATGCCTCGTTTATGATCAACTACCGAGTAGATGACTTGTTATCATTGATTACAGTACTTAAAGAGGAAGGCTGTCACGTGCTGGATAAAATTGATGACTCGGAGTATGGAAAGTTTGCCTGGGTTATCGATCCGGAAGGCAATAAAGTGGAATTATGGCAACCTCCTACAGGTTGAGGCGTTGTGTCACATTGAAAAATAACAAAATAGCCCAGTGTCAAACACTTGCATGCTAGAAAAACGCACGAGATGCTGTTATTCCTCAACAGGGTAACCAAAGGCTCAGGGTAAAGCGGAGACTGTCAATGGAGTTAACTTGCCACTGTAAAAACGTCATCATTAATGTTGATGAGCCCAGTCAGGTGACTCAATGTAACTGTTCTATTTGCAGTCGATACATGAGTTTGTGGGGATATGTCAAACCTGCTGAGGCGAAGATTGAAATAGGTGCAGCCGGTGTCAGTGCTTATTGCTGGGGTGATAAAGAAATCGATTTTATACGTTGTGCTCAATGTGGTTGTGTTACTCATTATGAGACAAAAGCAGGACGCTCGGATCCGATCGTTGCCGTCAATTTCGGTATGGCGCGTCAACGTGTTGAGCATGTACCGGTAAGGTATTTCAACGGTGCAGATAACTTCTAAGAATATAGCGGAGAAAACTAGATTGGTTTTCGGTCGTTGTAGTAGCCAATATGATTATTCATTATGAAAATAACGTATTTTAAACATTGTGATGTTGTCAATTGGGGCGAAGTTGCGAAAATCTTCGAGGTGGTTGATTGGGGTGTTCGGCCAGCGGACGCTCTAGAGAGCGCATTTCGACAAAGCGCATCTGTTCGTTTTGCGTTTGATGGTGAAAAGCTTATTGGTTTTGGCAGAACGGTTGATGACGGCGCATTTTACGGTTGGATTGTTGACTTGGTTGTTCTCCCGGAATATCAAGGTATGGGTATTGGTACTTGTCTGTTAAAAGAGCTGGAAACCGACCTTGAATCCTATATCACTACCATGTTGACTGCTGCTCCAGGTAAAAGTGGTTTCTATGAAAAACTCGGGTGGCTAAAACAAACATCGACTTTTATATGGCCTCGGTCTGAGGCTCAAAAACGTGCCTATACCGCATCTGAATAATATGGAGTTGGAGAGCCCCTGAGGCGTGAAAGCTTGTACGTTGAAGCGCAGTGACTATTTATGTTGTAGTCGGCTGATAGGTACGTTCTTTCGAGAGGGGTTTATCGTCATGCTATTAAATAAAAACCCAGGCTTTCCTGGGTTTTTATTTGCTTATTGCATTGCAGGGTTTGAAATCGACATTTGCCACGCTTGCTTCTGTCCTAGCGCGATAGCCGAAAAAGCAACTGTAGAAAGAATTATCATCAATAACCCAGCATGTACCATAGTGGGTGTACCGAAATAAGTGGTCGTTTCGGCGAATAGCCCGAATGCGAATAGGGTGCCGAGGCGTACGAACTCCAATATTCGAGAGTAACGTGTCCGATTAATCAGTGCGCCCAAACTGAAGCAAGTCAATAAGATATAGACGAGGCCGAACACTTGCAGCGGGTCGCTAAAAGAAAACAGGCTAGCTTCCGCAAACTGCGCGCCCTGGTTGGGGTTGTTGCCGCCAGATGCACCAAACACCATGAAAAGAAAAATGACTTGAATAAATACATAGGCTTTAAGTGTGCCAGGCACGGGAATGTCAAAACGGTTGTAAGTTTTAATATCTTCAATGTGGTTGGCGCGGGGTTGGTCAGCAACGTCTGCGGGTCGCCATCCCGTTTCTTTGTAGAAAATAGCGAGTTTGTCGCGCCAGCGCTTGGTGTTTTTAAAGTCATTCCATAGGTTTTTGTACCACACAAACTGGATGCCGATAGGGTTGAAGCTATCGACAGATTCCGTGGTGCCGTAGACGACTTCTTCACCTTCTTCGGCATAGGTGCCAAATAACTTATCCCAAATAATGAAAACGCCAGCATGATTTTTATCAATGTATTGTGGGTTTTGTCCATGATGCGCACGATGCACAGAGGGGGTGACCAGCAACCAATCAATCCATGGTAACTTGGGGATGAACTTGTTGTGGAGCCAAAACTGGTAGGCAAACTGCAGACCTTTCAGTGGTAAAAACATGGTGAAAAAGGGGAAGCCCAGAATCGCCATCGGTATAAAGAACGGCCAGTCAACCCACTGTTGAAAAATACCTTTGCGTACGGCGGTGCTGAAATTGAAGTCTTCGCTAGTGTGGTGACCTTGGTGAATGCCCCACAAGAAATTATTTTGGTGTGATGTGCGGTGAAACCAGTAATGACAAAAGTCCGCGAGAATGAATCCGCCAATCCAGGCCCAAGGCGAATTGATGTCTTGCTGCATGATGCTGAAATTGTCGGCTACAAATTGGTAGCACCAGTAGATGACGCCCAGTGCCACAATGCCTAGCACATTGTAGAGCACGGCTGTTTGCACATTGGTAATGACATCGACATACCGGTAGTAGCGTCGGCCTTTGGCGAAGTGCAGATAAATTTCCACCAAAATCAGTATGCCGGTAACGGCCCCTACGATTGTCATGAAAATGGAGAGGATATCGTTTTCAAACTGCATGCTATAAAAGCCTTTAAATGATGTTTGTCACTTAGGAATACTAAGCTACGCGGACCCAGATAATAAGCGAAGCTTACTAGCACATTTTTACGTAATGATAGAGGCTAGAAAAGGCCTCGAATGTAAATAAGCGTACAGATTTTGTATGAATTTGGCGAAATCGGCGTTGGCGGCAAAATTAGCAGATGACCGGACAGTGCTGGCTAAGGTGGTGGGTAAGGTTGCTTAGATAAGGTGTTTGTAGCGATATACCTTACGCCAAATGGGGTCAGGCTTATGGGCCACTTCGAGATCGAAATAATGACGCAGTCGTCGCCGATCATTGGGGTTATCTTTCAACGTCGCACCCACTAGAAAGCCAACTAAGTCTTTTACATCCACAGCCCCGTCGCGATAAAAGTGCGCGTGAGCACCCAGTGCATGAGCAACACTAACGGCTTCGGCGGTGGACATACTCGTACCGGTAATGCGGTCGGTACTGCGCCCATCAATAGTTTCCCCATTGCGTAACTCGCAAAACATAGTGACTAAGCACACTATCAGCTCTTCTGGCAGTTCTGTATCGATGCCTAAAGCCAATAGTAATTTGTGGGCTTCGCGCTGTACGACGTCGACCTCGTCATCTAGGTTACGAATAGGATAAATAGTTTCAAAATTGAGGCGGCGTTTAAGAGCGGCGCTCATGGTTTGCAATCCTTGATCGACGGTGTTGGATGTGGCTACTACGTTAAAGCCTGCCTTGGCAAATAAAATACTGTCTTCGTTGAGTTCTGGAATTGAAAACTGTCGCTCCGACAACACGGAGAGTAAGCCATCCTGGAGTGCTATGGGTGCCCGGGCGAGTTCTTCAAAGCGTAAAATTCTTCCCTGTGCCATGGCGTGGTAGAGAGGGCCTGGTACTAATGCATCTTGGCAGGGACCATGTTTTTCGAGAAGTGCATCGTTCCAGGAATACATCAGTTGGTTGATTGAGCTGATTGCGCCACCGTGAATAAGCAAGGTAGAGCTTCCTGATATAGCGGCTGAAAGAAGCTCAGATAGCCAAGACTTAGCAGTGCCGGGTTCTCCAACCAACATCGCTCCCCGGTTTGTTAGTAGCCCAACGATAACGCGCGTCAGTAAGTCGCGTGGCGCAACGAATTTCCGTTGAATGTTCGGTGCACCTTTTTCGGTATTGCCTGCGACAAATTTTTCGACCGCAATAGGCGATAGTTGCCAGCCGGCGGGACGTGGATGTTTGTCCCATTCGTGAAGTTGTTCCAGTTCGTCTTTATATAACTGTTCTGCAGCGGGTCGTTGAATCGGAGCGCTGTGTGTCGACATCGTGTTCACGTTAATAAACCTCGGCGCTCCGGTGCCATGCGCTCTTGTGGGAGAATTCTTGGCAGCTCGTCTAGCGCAATAGTGCCCTGAATAACATGGCTTAAGGCGCTGTCTCGCATCGTCATTAATCCTGTATCTAATGCGAGTTGTCGAAGTTCCACAATAGGTGGTTGCAATGCAATGGCTTTGCGTAAATCCGGATTTATTTGCAGGTATTCGATAACCGCAATTCGGCCGGAGGTGCCTTGCCCATTGCAATGCTTACACCCTTTGCCGGTAAAACACTGAAAGTTATGCGGAACTTGGCGGGGAAATAACTCATTGAGTATATCGGGGTTGGGTGTTGCTGAGACTTTACAGTGTGGGCAGATCCTTTTAGCAAGACGCTGTGCGATAATTGACAATAACTCGCTGGCAAGTGAATTGGCTTGAATGTCTAAATCGTAAAGCCTTTGTAGCGCATCAATTGCATCGTTACTGTGAAGGGTAGAGAGCACGACGTGGCCGGTTTGCGAAGCGCGTACCGCTTCTAGTGCTGTTTCTTTATCACGAATTTCACCCACAAGAATAACATCCGGATCTTGTCGTACAAATGCACGCATGGCATCGGAAAAATGAAATCCTATGTCGGGTCTGACACGTGTCTGTTGTATGCCATCGATAGAGTATTCGATGGGGTCTTCAACGGTAATAACTTTGCGCGAGCTATCGTGAGCCAATGTTTGTAAGCCAGCGTAGAGTGTTGTCGATTTTCCTGAGCCGGTGGGCCCAACAACTAAGACTAACCCCGCTGGGTTTTGCAGTAGTCGCTCATAGCTGTTGGCGAGCGGTTCAGAAAAACCCAGCTGTTTAATATCCAGCAGTGATTGATTTTGCGGTAATAAGCGAATGATTGCGTGTTCACCATACAGCGATGGCTGTATTTGCACGCGTAAATCATACGTGTCGCCGCCAACGACTAAGTGTGACCGGCCGCCCTGTGGTAGGCGCTTCTCTGCAATATTGAGTTCTGCACGGAGCTTGATAACGTTGATTAACCCAAGGTAATCCATGGGTGATAAATCATAATGTGATAAATCACGTAATTCCCCGTCCACCCTTAGGCGAACGCGAGTTCGTTTATGGTATTGCTCGATATGGATATCGCTAGCTCGGCTGGCTACGGCATCTAACAGCATGGCATTAAATACCGTTATAAGGTGCGCATTGAGCTGAGTGTGAGATTCTTCGAGCAGGTCATCAGATATATTGGTGTCTTGTGATGCGGTCAAGACAGTTTGATTATCATGTTTGCGACTGAGATCGAGTGCAGACCAGAGCCGATGAAAGTCGGTAGGTGTGACTAGGTATTGCTTTAGTTTTTTGTTTGGCTGAATTAATCGCAAATCATGCGTTTGTGGGTCGGTATCGCTTGATGCAAAAACCAGTGAATCGTCAGTTAATACCAATGGAATTATGCGATGACTATCCAGAAATGCCTTGGAAAACGAGTGGAACAGTGACGGATTTGCGATTTTAAGTAAATCTTCGACTTCACCTACCGGTAATCCTGATTGATGAGCAAGCGATCGGTAGAGCGTATTGTCTTCGATGTTAATCAGTTGGTGTAATTCTTTTAATACCGAGGTGCGATTTTTTTGCGCGATCTTTTTTGCTTGATCTAATAATGATTCGTCGGCGATCCCCATGTCGACGAGTAGATCGATATTGTCGCGAGAGAAGTTAACAATGCCAAGCTCTTCCCGTGTACTGCTACCTTCAATATCGACTTTATATCGAACGAGAAGCAGCTTAGCCTGCTGTAGGGTTTCTAAACACAACAGTTGGCCGCCAACCTTGAGTTGCTTTATTAGTTGATCCAGTTTTTGAATAGATGATGTTGAGACGACAATGATGTCAAATGGTGCGTGTTCATTAAGTCCTTTGGTGCCGTCAGTGTGTATGATCCTTACGTTGTGGATATGTAATTTTTCGATATTAGTGCGCGCAAATTCTGCGAGCTGAGGCTGCTTTTCAACGGCGTAAACCTGTTTGGCCAGTTGGCTGAGTAATGCTGTGAAGTAACCTGACCCAGCGCCTATCTGCAAAATGGTGGCGTCTGGAGGAAAGGTAATTTGATAAAGGATCTGTTGCGCTAAACGTTTGGCAGGAATGCTATGCCCCGAAATGAGTTCGGGTTGGTCATGCTGTATAAAGTCTGCGCGATTGATGCTTGCCAGTGCACAATCAATCTCATTGACTGAGGGGTTGATGTTCTGAGTCATTGATAACTAAACGCTACGTTTGGCTGCGATGACCGACTCGGTCACTAATATCCATCTTAAAACCGCCTTCATCACACAGAAAATAGTGTTGCTGTTCGTAAACAACACGCAGATTGTCAGTGTTGATACCTGACGGCAATAAATAAGCAATGAAGGTCCCAGACGTTAATGCAATAACCTTTGTGCGTTTATCTTCTTTGTGGTGCATTTGTGCGGTAATTAAATCATGTAGCCACGTAGTCCCAGTGATTCGTACAAGTCCATCTTGGTAAGCGTCGACGGTGCCAACAAAATAGCGTGGTGTGTCATCTGAGAAAAGTCGTCGGTGCGATATCAGCATCGCATCACCTGGTTCGATAATCATGGTGTTCTCCTTGCCTATGTTAAAAGTATAGATGCTTCTAGTTAGGCTGCATTAGATGGGTTGAATAGCGCGTTAAAAAAACTGGGTGTAGTGGCGCTAGTGGTTTGACCCTATTGAGGCTAGACTGATGGCGACATACTTCTCGCAAGTATAAAAATGGCTAGCTTCCTAGTGGGCTATGCTAAAAGTTTGCTAACGACTTTGTCGTAACGGTGACAAGAAAAAACGACGACTTGCGAACCATAAATACGGGTGATAACTATGCGCTTTTTGGCAATGACGGTTGCTGTGATATGTCTTGGGTCCCAGCTGGCAATGCTTGGTGGCTGTAGTGGTGAAGAGGCTGCGGTCATTGAGGTGGGATCTAAACCGGTTAAGACACTGGTTGTGTCAGGTGAGAGTGGCGAAGCTATCAGACAGTTCCCTGCACGCGTAGAGGCGAACCAAACCGCCAACTTGTCTTTTCGTATTTCCGGCACGCTTCAGGAGCTGAATGTTAGAGAGGGCGAAAACGTATTGACCGGTGCGGTGTTAGCGCGTTTGGATCCAACCGATTTTGAGATTGCGGTCCGAGAACAAGAGGCAAGCTACCAAACTGCGTTGGCGAACTTTGAACGTGCTAAAAGTTTGATGCCTGATGGATATATCTCTCGCAGCGATTACGACCGTTTGCAGGGCCAGTTTGAATCAGCTAGGGCCTCTCTTGAGAAAGCGAGACAGAATCTCGCCTATACGGAGCTGCTGGCTCCCTTTGATGGTGTGGTTGCAAGACGGTGGGTTGATAATTTCGAGGAGATTACCGCTAAGACAACGGTTATTAGTCTAAACAATCCAGATTTGCTAGAGCTGGTGATTCAGATTCCAGAAAGCTTAATACAGCAGATTGATCGTCGAGAGCCAGGCCACGGCGCTGATGACATTGCGGTGACGGCCGCATTTGAAAACTATGCAAACAAGGCAATACCTCTCAGCTTCAAAGAAATATCGACCACCGCCGATAGCGCGACACAAACATTTTCCGCTGTGTACATCATGCCTGCACTAAGCGACATTACCCTGCTTCCGGGAATGTCGGCGACTGTGACGGTCGACCTGACTAAACGCCTTAAGCGTGCTGCCAATACAAATCCATGGATTCCAAGTGCTGCTGTATTTGGTGCTAACGATGGTGCTGCGCAAGTTTTTATTGTCGACGAAGAAAATATGAACCTCATTGCTCGCGAAGTGACGTTGGGAAGTGTCGGAAATTCTCGTATCGAAGTCGTATCCGGAGTTGAGCCGGGGGAGAGAATAGTTGTTGCCGGTGTGTCATTTCTCCAGCCCGGTCAACAAGTGACCATCATGCCTGATGTCGAGCAGGCAACTGAACTTTAAAGCGAAATAAACGCTACGGTACGGATTGTCAATCATGAATATAGGTGAATACTCCGTTAAGAACCCTGTTGTCTCTTGGCTCTTTATTATCATCTTGGTGGGTGGCGGTCTTTACGGCTTTGAAAAAATGGGCAAGCTGGAAGATCCTTCCTTCACAATTAAGAAAGCAAAAGTCATAACGCATTACCCTGGTGCAACGGCAAGGCAAGTTCAGGATGAAGTGACGTATCACATTGAAGATGCGATACAAAAATTAGAACAAGTTAAAAACTTGAATATGTCTATTTCACGTCCGGGTTATTCGGAAGTGTCCATAGAGTTTAAAGATGTATATCGCGGTAAAGATTTCCCGGCAATTTACGACGAGCTGAGAAGAAAAATCACGGATGCGGAGCGAGAGCTACCGCCTGGCGCGAAAAAGCCAATCGTAGTAGATGACTTTGCTGACGTCTACGGTGTGTACATTGCATTGACCGGTGAGGGGTACACCTATCGTGATTTAAAAGACACCGCTGACAACCTCAAGAAGCAATTAGTCTTAGTATCGGGCGTTAGAAAAATCGTGATTAGCGGCGATCAACAAGAGGTGGTTTACGTTGAAGTATCTCGCGCTAAATTGGGTGAGTTAGGTATTCCTATATCGCAAATCGCGCAAGCGTTGTCGACGCAAAATAAAGTGGTGTCGGGCGGGAACGTGACGGTTGGTCGAGAGTACCTCCGCATTCAGCCGACAGGGGAATTTCTCTCGGTGCGTGACATGGGAGACACCATTATCAGTGATCTGGACGGTCGGCAAACCTATTTGCGTGATATCGCGACTATTCGCAGAGAGTACAGGGAAGTTCCGAGAAAGCTAATTTATCTTAATGGCAAACCCGCTATCACGCTGGGTATTTCCATGTTGCGCGGTGAAAATGTTATTGATGTTGGCGCTGCGCTGAACCGTCGTATTGCAGAGTTGGATTCAATTATTCCTGCGGGTATTGAGTTTAATGTTATTTACGACCAGCCTAGTGAAGTCGACAACTCTGTCAATTCATTCCTCGTCAGTGTAGGTCAAGCGATTGCCATAGTAATTGTTGTGCTCTTGTTTTTTATGGGATTGCGGACGGGGCTCATTATTGGCACTATTCTGCTCATTACAGTGTCTGGAACACTGTGGATTATGCAGTTACAAAACATCCAGCTGCAGCGTATCTCCCTCGGTGCGCTAGTGATTGCATTGGGTATGTTGGTGGATAATGCGATTGTGGTTGCTGAAGGCATGTTGGTGCGGTTGCAAGCAGGGATGAGTGCGGTTAAGGCTGCGGGCGATGTGGTACGAAAAAATATTTGGGCCTTATTGGGCGGCACTGTCATAGGCATTGTGGCATTTTCTCCTATCGGACTTTCACCAGATTCTACGGGTGAATTTGCTGGGTCACTATTTCAGGTTATCTTCATTTCGCTATTGTTGAGCTGGTTTACTGCGATTAGTTCTACGCCATTACTATGCGGTCTATTAATTAAGCCGGGCCGCGTTGAGGAAGAAGTAGACCCTTACGCTGGAAAGTTTTTTGTACTGTATAAGCGTTTGGTTGCCTATGCTTTGCATCATCGTCGGGCAACGCTTGCCATTGTTGTGGCGATGTTTGTCGCATCTAGTTTGGGCTTCGGTTTTGTGAAAAAAAGTTTTTTCCCGGATTCAAATACACCGATGTTCTTCGTTGACATATGGGAGCGTCAGGGTACGGACATTCGCATGACGCGAGACGATGCGTTAAAAGTGAGTGAGTTTTTACGCGCACAGCCTGGTGTTGAACAAACAACAACGATAGTGGGAGGCGGGGACCAACGTTTTTCACTGGTGTTTACGCCGAAGGAAGCGAATCCAGCTTATGCGCAGATTATTGTTAAAACGAAATCGCGTGAACATATTGCGGAAGTGTGGCGAGCGGTTGACGAATTTATGGTGGGGATGCCGAACATTGATCCGCTTATCAAAGCATTACGCATCGGCCCTGGTCGTGACAGCAAAATAGAGGCGCGTTTTCATGGCCCTGATCCTGTCGTGTTGCGCGATTTGGCAAGTCAGGCCGAAGCCATTTTACGTGCGGATGCCGGTGCCAAAGAAGTACGGAACGATTGGCGCCAGCTGGAGAAAGTTTTAGTGCCCGTGTACAGCGAGCAGCGAGGTAGAAACCTTGGTATCGGACGAGAAGAGGTGGCCGTTGCAACGGCTTATGCATTTGGTGGCATGCAAGTAGGAATATACCGGGATGGTAATCGCTTGTTGCCGATTCAAGCGCGTGCTCCTCGAGCGGAAAATATTAATGCGGCCGATATTCTAGACTTGCAAGTATGGAGCCCTGTGCTGAATAAAAGTATTCCTCTTGCACAGGTCATCGACCGCATCGACGTGTCTTGGGAAAACACTGAAATCCGTAGTAGAAATCGAGCCCAAACAATTATCGCGTCAGCTAACCCCATAGAGCCATTGGCCGAACCGCTATTTAATCGCATTCGTCCACAGGTCGAAGCGATTCCGTTGCCTTCCGGATATTCTCTCAGTTGGGGAGGGGAGTACGAAGACTCGCAAAAAGCACAAAAAGGTTTGTCTGCGCAATTACCCATGGGTTTCTTGACGATGATTTTAATTAGTATTTTGTTGTTCGGTAAGTTGCGCCAGCCACTGATTATTTGGTTTACCGTTCCGCTCGCGATCATTGGTATTACAGTGGGGCTGTTGAGTTTTCGCGGAGCTTTTGACTTTATGGCGATACTGGGTGCGCTCAGTTTAATCGGCTTGCTAATTAAAAACGCTATTGTTTTGATTGAAGAGATTGATCAACAGATTGCGGAAGGTCTAGAACCCTATTTTGCAATTATCGAAGCCGCCGTGTCCCGAATGCGTCCGGTGTTGATGGCTGCCAGTACAACGATTTTGGGCATGATTCCACTGCTGGGTGATGTTTTTTTTGTCAATATGTCGATTACTATTATGGCCGGTTTGGCATTTGCAACGGTATTAACCTTAATTATTGTGCCGGTTCTCTATGCCATTCTTTTTCGAGTGGTGATTCCCGAAGATGCATAAAGGCTGTTGTCGAAAAGTTAGGTAGGGTGCTTTTGATTAATGACAGATTGCAGACATACTTAATGTAGGTAATTCAAATAATATTTGTGAAGGCATTGTATGTCTGCGTCAATCGCCGAGATTTTTAATGACAGCTACCAGCGCATGTCTGATCGTTATCGAGATCAGTTCTATGAGTGTTTTTATAGCTGCTTTATCTCGAAGGATCCCAGGGTGGCAGAGGCTTTTGTCGGCGTTGATATGGAACGACAAAAGTCGATGCTTGAAGACTCCTTAATGATGCTGCTGTCTTGTGCTGCGACCGGCGAGACCAGCGAGAGTCTGCAATCCTTGGCACGGGTGCATTCAAAGCTGCATATTCCAGCCGATCTATTTGCTTTGTGGATGGACAGTTTGGTCGAAGCCCTAGAGCGTGTTGATCCTAGTTATAAGCCTGCGGATGGATTGGCGTGGCGCGCGATGTTTATGCCGGGTGTTGAATATATGATCGCCCATGTGTCAGCGGCTGACCAATAGCGCCTTAAGCCCCTTTGATCTACCAAAAACCCCTCGATTTCAGCCTTTCTTTGCCGCCTCTATTCACTTGCAAAATGCAAGCGAATACAATGGTGTCTACCACTTATGACAGTCTTACCACGCAAGGTAGGCATTGATACGATGAGGAGTGAAAGATGATTGGCTATGTAACTGTGGGTACAAATGATAGAGAAAAGTCGGCTGCTTATTTTGATGAGTTGCTGGCATTGATTGGTGGTAAACAATTCTTCGGCAATGACCACATGACATTCTGGGGTGTAGAGCCAGGCAAGCCTTTGCTTGGTGTTGGAGCGCCCTTCAATGGAGAGCCTGCTAGCGTGGGGAATGGCATGATGGTCTCACTATCGTTGAAAGACAAAGAAGCCGTTGATGCGTTTTATCAAAAAGCGCTAGCACTTGGCGGTAGCGATGAGGGAGAGCCCGGTATGCGTACCGATACCTTCTATGGGGCCTACTTCAGGGATCTGGATGGCAACAAATTCTGTGCTTTTTGCATGGTGTAACGAAGAAAATCTCTGGCGGGGCTGATGAAAATTTAGCCTCGCTCTACTATTTCCTGTATACTCCCGCCCCCTTTTTCTCAGTTCGACACTTATCGCCTTTCTCCTGCCTTGCAGTTTGTGCTTTGCGGTATACCAGGAATCCATTATGACCAATGCCCCAGAAGTCACTGACTTCGCTAGTCTCGGTTTGCCCGAGCATCTTTTAAAAGCTATTTCCGAAGTAGGCTATGAAAAGCCATCGCCGATTCAAGCGCAGAGTATCCCCATTCTTCTCGATGGTTGCGATTTACTAGGGCAGGCACAAACAGGTACCGGCAAGACGGCTGCTTTTGCGTTACCGTTGCTATCGCGTATAGATCCGAAGGCGCGTTACACCCAGTTACTTATATTGGCGCCGACCCGTGAACTGGCTATTCAGGTAGCGGAGGCATGCCAGTCTTATGCGCACCACATTCCGCAGTTTCGTGTGTTGCCCATCTATGGTGGCGCCAGTTACTCGACGCAGTTAAAGCAGCTGAAGTCTAATCCTCAAGTCGTAGTGGGTACGCCAGGGCGTGTGATGGACCATTTGCGTCGTGGAACGTTGAAGCTAGATCAGCTTCGTGCGCTCGTCTTAGACGAAGCGGATGAAATGTTACGTATGGGATTTATCGATGATGTCGAATGGATTTTGGAGCACACGCCGGATGACCGTCAAACGGCACTGTTTTCGGCAACCATGCCAAAAGAAATCCAGCGGGTTGCTCAGAATTATTTGAACGAGCCGCAGACAGTCAAAATTGCTGGAAAAACCCAAACCGCAACAGCAATCACGCAGCGCTATTGGCCAATAGGGGGCATTAATAAGCTGGATGCACTCACGCGTATTCTCGAAGTTGAGCCTATTGATGGTGTGATTATTTTCGTGCGTACAAAAATCTCAACGACCGAATTGGCGGATCGATTATGCGCACGTGGTTTCAGTGCTGATGCGCTGAATGGCGACATGGCGCAGGCACAGCGTGAAAAAACTATTGAGAAAATGCGTGCCGGTAAATTGGATATTTTGATCGCAACTGACGTGGCAGCACGGGGTATCGATATTCAGCGCGTCTCTCATGTCATTAACTACGACATTCCGTTTGATACCGAAGCCTATGTCCATCGTATTGGTCGAACCGGACGTGCCGGGCGTAAAGGCGAAGCCATTCTGTTCGTCGCAAATCGCGAACGACGCATGCTGAAGGCGATTGAGCGTGCGACTAAACAGCCTATCGAACTCATGCGCTTGCCTAGTGAGCAAGATATTAATACGCAGCGAGTTGAGCGATTTATGCAGCGTATTGATGAGGCGCGTCAGGCGGATGACCTGGACTTTTATAAACAAATGCTTACTGATTATATTTCATCACGAGAAATTGATGCGATAGATGCTTTGGCCGGTTTGGCGCGAATGGTTCAAGGTGATCAGCCATTTTTGGTGAAAGATAAACCCGCTAAAAAAGAATCTCGTAGTCAGCGAGAGTGGGATGATGATCGACCTGCGCAAAAAGGTAAGCGCCGTAAAAAAGATGAAACATTGGCCGACACCAATGCAAAGCCGTTGAAAGACTTCCCCGATGTGGACATGCAGCGATTTAGAATTGATGTAGGTTACAGTGATGGCGTTGCACCTGGGCATATTGTGGGTGCTATTGCCAATGAAGCTGATATCGAAAGTAAATACATTGGCCATATTGAAATCTTTGACGATTACTCAGTGGTTGATTTACCTGCAGAAATGCCACCGGAGGTACTGTCACACCTTCAAGGCGTGTGGGTTTGTCAGCAAAAACTGAACATGCGCGCATTTACGGGCGCTGATGACGGGCAGTCCCGTAGGTCATCACGTAAGCGTAATGATAAGCCTGATGGAAACCGCAAAGATCGTCGAGGTAAGGATGCGCGTGATGGTCGTGGAAAAAGTCATGGCAATGAAAAATTCGCCAAGAAAGGCCCCCGTCGCAAATCAGACGATGGTGAACGTCGTGGCGGGCCAAAGAAGTTTCGAGGTGGCGATAAAAAACCTCGCACTAGAAAGTAATTTATAGCGTGCTATTAAGGCGGTTTATGGAGTTTGTCCAGCCGCCAATAAGCAGCTCCCGTAGCGAATCTTTACGCCGGGATGCTTCGTTATAGTGCGATGTCAGCGTATAATCTCAGGCCAGTTTTGATCCTATACTGGTTATCAAGTCTCTTACCGAGCAGTTGTGCTCGCTTGTTTGTCTTTCAGTAGTTCACTTTAGGAATACCATGAGCGATTCAAAATACTTTTACGGCTGGACAATCGTCATGGTGGCGTTTGTGGTCGACTTTATCGCAGTGGGTTTTTTCTTCTACAGTTACGGCGCTTTTTTCTTACCTATTGCTGAAGAGCTCGGCGGCGGTTCCCGGTTGGGCGTCAATATGGGTATCGTGTTAGTCAATGCGACCGGGGCGATTATTGCTCCGTGGGTAGGCGATGCGTTGGATCGTTTTAACATAAAATACATCATGACCTTGGGGGCGGTGATCAGCTCCATTGGTTTTGCTTGCTTGTCGTTTGCGCAAAGCATGACTCAATTTTATATCGTGTTGGTGTTATTGACTGCAGTGGGCACATCAATCATGGGGCAGCTCGCGACAGCAAAATTGGTAGCCAATTGGTTTGTCGCGAAACGTGGTATGGCATTGGGTATTGCAACCATGGGGGTGTCGTTGTCGGGCGTAGTGATGCCTAATGTGACGACCTGGTTAATTGATCTTTTTGGTTGGCGTGGCAGTTTAGAAATATTCTCGGTGGCAACCATACTCATTGTTGTGCCGGTGGTTTTATTGTTTGTAGTGGGTACTCCGGAGGAGAAAGATCAGGAGCCTGATGGTCGTCGTCGACTTAAGTTAGACAATATTCCGGTGCCTCCAAAACCTACATTTGATATTAAATGGCAAGAGATTGTTAAGCTGAGATCATTCTGGGCGGTCACGTTGACTTTTGGTCTAACGTTTTGTGGTATGGGCGCAACGTTAACTAACATGATCCCGCTGGCCGTTGATATGGGAATCGAAAAGCATGATGCCGCGCAAATCTTAGCTTACGGAGCGCTGGCAGGTGTTTTGGGTAAAGTATTTTTTGGTGTTTTATCGGATAAAGTTAGTATTGGGAACGCAATTCTTTGGGCCATAGGCACCCAATGGATTGGTATCGCGATGATGACCGAGGTCGAACAAGCGTGGACGCTGTCTATTGCGTCAATTATTTTTGGTTTTGGTATGGGCGGTGTGGTGCCGCTTCATGGTTCGGCCGTTGGTGAATTGTTCGGTCGTAGAGGTTTTGGTAAGGTAATGGGCTTGTCTCGTCCCATGATGTTGCCTTTACAGGTGTTAGGATTGCCATTGGCAGGCTGGATGTATGACAACTTTGGGACTTACAATCCTGCGTTTTATTCTTTCCTATTCTTTTTGATAGTGGCTGCAATTATTACTGTCACGATGATACCGAAAGAGCGGATAGATGAGCTTTAGGCTGTTCTTACTATCGAATTTCATTCCTTATTTGTTTCGCAAAACCCCGCAAACTTTCCCTGAGTGAGTATTTGATCTCGGTACTGACTCCGCCAAATAGGGCGATGCCTTGAATGGTTATGTTTGGCCCTTGAGGTTGCGATGTGGAGCCTGAGTGATTGTCGCTTCCGCCAAAAAAAGCGAGCATTCTACTTTTCACCTTAAAGTTGTCGTTAATAAGAAGGCTAACTCCTCCAAACACGCAGATGATATTAATGGTGGTATCGTTGCTGTCGAAGGTGGCTTCTGTAAAATCTAGCTCGGCACCGCCGAACAGGTTAATCATATAAATTGTTTTGGGTGCCTTCCAGTTTCCTGTTCGCGTCGTACCCCAAAAAATGTTAAAAAACGTTTCTTTGCTAGCCCTAGGAGCACTCGCGTAGCGACTACCCATTTCGGCGCGTTTTACTTGGATAAATTGTTCGTCTACTTCTAGCTCTAAGTCTTCGCTAATTTCAATCAGTTGCTGATGCTCGTGTGCCGAAATTGCTTTATCTAATCGCTCTTCAAATGCAAATCGAGATAACCGTCCATGGCCATAGTTCATAATCAATTGGTCGATCGATTCTTCGCGCAGAGTTTCAAGTGGTTTATCGGCATCTGGAATAGGCATGATCACAGTCCTTTGCTATTGAAGCTGAGGTTATCCGTTGAGTTTTTCGATTTCTTCGTGTAATTGATATCCTTTGTCTGTGACGATGGTTTCGAGTGTTTTTACACGATCACGAAGTTCAGCGATTTCTTTTTGTATGTCCGGCGATGCCTCTCTTTTGGCGGCTATTTCTTGCATACGTTGACGATGCTTTAAGTAGCGTCCAAACGCGACCGACGCGACGCTTATAAGGACTATGTACATCACTTCTTCCATTTTTCTTCTGCTCCTATACCTTCAGATCTGCTAATTGTTTACATTCGATTGAATTCATTGTGAAGTTTGAACTTCTTTGATGTGATCGTTGCTTCCAGGCGCTGTAATTGTTTCTCTAGTGTCGCAAAGCGCTCAGTGGTGCGTTGCAAGTCACGCTTATTAAATGGCTGGGCATAGTGTTGATCCCTGTGATTTTGCTGACACTGGCGCCTGTGCCACTCTCGATAGCTGGTGTCTCCACGAGTGCACTGCTTTCTATACGCTAAATAATCTGGGTCGTCCTCCATAAGAATAGCGGCGATAATATAGATGACGAGTGCAAAGAGGCCGAGGAAAATAAAGGTTGCCAACACGAAAACCAGTCTTACGACGAACGGCGAGGTGCCAATATATTCGGCAATGCCAGAGCATACGCCGCTAATTTTTTTATCGCGACGATTTTTATGAAGGCCACGTTTGTAGTCGATGGATTTTACCCGTTTGCCAACTCGGCTAGAGCTGATGTCTTCACCCATTGATCTTAAGTCAGTAGGCTTTTTGCTCATTGTAAAGACTAAAATGATATAAGCGACGATAGTCAGTGGCCAAAATATTGTACCCACAACAAACGCAATGCGAACGAATAGTGGCTCGACGTCGAAATACTTTCCGAGGCCAGAGCAAACGCCGGCAATAACACGGTTGTCTCGGTCGCGTAGAAAAGGGACGTTATTGTTCATGTTCATCTCTCCAGCCGGGTATTTCGCTATCGAGGATTGATTCTAGTGTCGCAACCCGTTGTGATAACTTCTCTGCGAGATCGTCCAGGCGTTGTAGTTCCTCTGCTTCCGCTGTGCCGACCTCCGCTTGTTGGGAGCGATAGCGAATGACTAATACCCGCGCCCAAATGAGACACAGAGGAATGCTGAATACCATAATAACGGCCACGAGGCCGATAATGTTTGAGCCTGTCATTGGTAAATCTGAATCCCTATTACATGGTTGAAGTTTAAAGTGAGTCTTTTAGCGACTAGGTGCGGCGATAAACTTAGTCATTGTTGTCGCTCTACTCGCTATTTTCAAGCGTCTGCTATTGTGAAGCGCTTTTGTTACGCCCCGGTCAGTTGGCTGGCGTTTGCAAAATATCCGGGTGTTGTCGCTATAGCTAAGATCAGCGTGAAGCCAATAGAGATCAAAGCTGAAAACATGACTTGAAAGTAGTATTCAATTTTTGCTTGTCTTAGCGGGTCGAGTAATTTCATGCCTATCTCCTTATTACTGGTGGTGAATGATTACCGGTTGGTTAAGAATTTTTGCACTGAGTCCAAATCCAGGTGGAATGTTGCAAGTTGATCTTCACCTGTACTCCGTTACTGCTTTGTTCTTTACCGTTGCTACATATAGCTTCTTTGCCGTGGCCAAAATGTATGTTTCCGCTAAACCACATGTGTACTAAGCTCGCTGATAGCAGTAATCCAGCAGTCAGCAAAATATATAGATGACTTCGTGACTCCATGTCGCCTCTCCCCTATGGCAAACTATATACTGTCAGCGAACAACACGATTATTCTGGCTTCGTCATTTTGGCTTTCAGCTCTGCAAGTTCTTTATCTATTTTGTCTTGCTTTTCTAGTTCTTCGAATTCGCCTTGTAAGCCTTGGTTGCCGAGATTGTCTGCCTCAATTTGGCTTTCCATCTTTTCAATTTTCTGCTCGAAGTAGTCCATCTTCCCCATCGCGCTGTCGTAGTTTTTGCTATTGAGGTGACGGTTAACACCCACTCGTGATTCTGTTGCGCGAGTGCGCATGGCGATAACTTTTTGTCGCGCTTTCGCGTCATTGAGTTTTTGCTGTAGCTGTTCGATTTCGTCTGTGAGGCGGGTTAGCGTATCGTCGAGCTTGTCTAGGTCTTCTTTGATGACGCTGACCAGATCTACCACAGTGGACTTCTCAATTAGTGCCGCTTTGGCTAGGTCTTCTCGGTCTTTGCTAAGTGCTAGTTCGGCTTTAGTTTGCCAGTCGTCCGCCTGCTTCTGTAGGCGATCATTTCGGCGTAGCAACTCCTTTTTTTCCGCGATGATTTTGGCTGAGTTGGTTCGCACCTCAATCAAGGTTTCTTCCATTTCCTGAATTACCAAGCGGATCATTTTTTCTGGGTTTTCAGCGGAGTCCAGTAATGAATTGATGTTGGCGTTAATGATGTCGCTTATGCGTGAAAAAATTCCCATGTTTCACCTCGTGTATTGAATCCGTGTATAGCGGTTAAGACAGTTGATTTGCATTCTTATATAGCGAAGGCTGTGCCAACTGCATCTCGATTCGTAACTTATTGATTTTATTGTGTTTGTTGGCTTGATTTAATTTTGGTTGAATATGGAGAGTGGTTTAAATAACTATTAATAGGGTAAATACGCTAATATATAGTCAAAATAGCTAGTTAAGGGTGGCTTTATGAACTCAGAATCGACGACACGCATGCTGGGTGAATCCATTGCCTTTTTAGAGGTGCAGGAGCAGGTTTCTCGGCTGGCGCCGCTGAACAAGCCGGTGCTGGTCGTGGGCGAGCGGGGCACGGGGAAGGAGCTGATCGCTTCCCGAATTCATTTTTTATCGGAGCGCTGGGGGCAGCCGTTTCTTAAAATTAACTGTGCGGCGATTAGTGAGTCTCTGCTGGATTCTCAGTTATTTGGTCATGAGGCTGGAGCGTTTAGTGGCGCGACTAAGCAGCATAAAGGCTATTTCGAGCGAGCTGATGGCGGCACCTTGTTTTTAGACGAGTTGGCAACGACGTCAGTCGCCGTGCAGGAGAAGATACTTCGCGTCATAGAGTATGGTGAACTAATTCGCTTGGGTGGAGACAAGCTTGTCGAGGTGGATGTTCGTTTGGTGGCGGCAACCAATGGTGATTTGCCTACCTTGGCTCAGCGAGGGGACTTTCGGGCTGATTTGCTGGATCGTCTAGCGTTTGATGTGATAACCCTTCCGCCGCTGCGGGCGAGAACCGAGGATATTGAGATTCTTGCTGAAGTGTTCGCCATGGGGATGGTGAAGGAGATGCGACGTGATTATTTTCCGGGTTTTTCGGCCGATGCGAAACAGCAACTTCAGGCTTACGCTTGGCCGGGAAACATTCGTGAGCTTAAAAATGTTGTGGAGAGGGCGGTCTACCGCTCTATTGATCCGGATGAGCCCATTGACCACCTCGTTTTTGACCCGTTTGCTTCGCCATTTCGTCCCACGCAAAAAGAGAGTGAACCTACTGGGCAGCCGATGCGCGAAGTTGAAGTGGAGCCAGAGTGTGCAGATGACTTTGAGCGCTTTAAGAGCGCCTCGCAAGACTTTAAGCAGTTTTGGCAGGGTAGGGAGGTAACCATGCTGCAACAAGCCTTGGCGCACTGTCAGTTCAATCAGCGTAGAACCGCTGAGTTTTTGGGTCTGAGTTATCATCAGTTGCGCGGCTACTTGCGTAAATATCAATTGCTGGAGTAGCTGGCTACACCAGAGGTGCGACAATTTGTCGCATCGCTCCAGTCTTACTAACCCTCTACTATGGCGGCCATATAAAAAGAGGTGAATAAAATGGCCAACAATCTATCCCGCCGAAGCTCATTGCTATCTTGTCTGCAACTTTCTATAGCCCCCGCCGCTTTGATGGCTGGTGTATGTGTTGCTGACAGCAACATAGATGAAATTGTCGTGGTGGGTGAATCTCAGCTGGTCGAAAATAGTCTGTCTCTCGAAGGAGATGCGCTAAAAATTGGCAACACGGGTGACATTTTAAAATGGGTGCCCGGGGCGAATATCAATCGCAATGGGCCGCTAACGGCGCTGCCTCAATATCGCGGTGCTAGTGGCGATAGGGTAAATGTGTCGGTTGATGGAATGACTTTATTTCCGGGTGGTCCCAACGCGATGGATGCGCCGATCTCGTCTGTGCCGGGCTCAGACGTCAAAACACTCTCAGTGAGCCGCGGTATTGCGTCGGTCAGTGCTGCGCAAGAAACCTTGGGCGGGCACATGGCGGTGACCAGTCAGCGCGGTCAGTTTTCCGAAGATGCTCAATGGCATCCGCAGGTACGTGTCACCAGCTTGTACAATGGTAACGGCGGCGGTGCGCATTCGAGTGTATTGGCGGCTGTCGCGAATGATCAACAAAAAGCGGGTGTCGCCTATAGCTATCAGGAAGGTGATGATCAAGATTACGTTGATGGCGACGTGCCCAATACATTCTTTCGTCGCAACCGTGTAGCTGCTTTTTACGCTTTGCAAACAGACAATTCCACGTTAAATATCGATGTCACGCAAATTGCAACAGAAGACACGGGTACGGCATCGTTGCCGATGGATATTCTCTATATTGATGCCGATACAGTAAATGTTGATGGCTCTATCGCAGTGGGTGGCATGACATTAAGTGCTGCAATTGGTACGCAAGATATTGAACACGAGATGGATAATTTTAGTCATCGCTTCCTTGTGGACCCTACTCGTTATCGGAATAACTATGCTACCGGTGATCACGATCATGCGAACTTTGCTGTTCATGCCCCGCTTGGGGTTGGCTATATCAATGCCGGCGTAGATTATTCAAAAGCGTTACACAATTCTGACATCAGCAACCCCAACAATGCGATGTTTGCGGTTGCCAATTTCAACAATGTCGAAAAAACGATTGTTGGACTCTATGCAGAGTGGATTTCAAAAAGTGATGCATTGTCATGGGAGCTTGGGGTTCGAAGTAATTCTTGGCAGTCTGATGCGGATGAGGTGAGCGGTCCGATGATGGTCGCCCCGCTGGCAGTACAGTTCAATGCGAGTGAGCGCGACAGAGATGAGCGCAATACCGATGTGGTTGCCAAGTTAGCGTATCACGCATCATCCCATGCCGTGCTGTCTGCGGGTGTTGCACAAAAAACGCGTGCACCTAGTTATCAAGAGTTGTATTTGTGGGCGCCATTGCAAGCCACTGGTGGGTTAGCTGACGGTCGCAATTATGTCGGTAATCTGAATCTGGAGAATGAAACGGCTCGCGAACTAAACGTTGGCATGGATGTAGATCGCGGGACTTTTGCTGTGTCTGCACAACTTTTTTATCGTAGAGTGGATGATTACATTCAAGGCACTTCGCAGATAAATTTGCCCAATGCCATGCAAGTCAACATGATCTCAACGATGATGGGTGGTCAGCCTGCGCTTCAGTTTAACAATGTTGAAGCAACACTATACGGTACCGATATTGGCTACACAGGAAGCTTTGCTGAGCATTGGTACTACCGTGGAAACTTAAGTTATGTGCGTGGCGAGCGTGATGATGTGAGCGATGATTTGTATCGCATTGCGCCGCTCAATCACAGTTTAACCTTAGGAGCACTTCTGGGTAATTGGGATCTCAGTGCCACCTCTGAATTGGTCGCCAAGCAAGACAAAGTCTCTAGTTACAACAATGAACAAGCCTCGGCAGGTTATGGTTTGTTGCATATTGATGCGCGCTGGCAATTTGCCAATCGGCTTCACGTGGTATTAGGTATCGACAATGTATTTGATAAGAAATACGCAGTACACCTGAATGGTTATAATCGTGTCGCCGACGCAGATGTGGCGGTGGGTGAGCGTTTGCCGGGTGCCGGCCGAAACGTTCGTGCCGGAGTGAGCTATCACTTCTAGATATATTCGATGATCAACCGCTAGCGCCTTCTATTTGCATCTCGATTGCATTAAGTTCAATCGAGATGCGCTACAAAATACAGTACACTGTGGCTTGATCGGTCTAATCAGTGTCGCCGCCTCATGAAAACAAACGTTCCCGCCATTGCAGCCCCCCGTCAAAACTTGGCGTTATTATTAATTATTCGTGGTCTTTTGATTTTCGCGTTGCTGATCGGCTTGGCCGTCAGTTATTGGCTCTATGCGATTGAGCTTCCCTATGTACTGCTGATTTGGTTGGTCAGTTCGTTTGTGTTGCTTAATATTGTCATGGCGCTACGCCTACGTCAGCCTTGGCCTGTTACGGCATTGGAATTTTCCGTACAAATAGTCGTCGATATTCTAGCGGTTAGCGTTTTATTTTTTTTCTGTGGCGGTGCGAGCAACCCCTTTATCTCGTACTACTTGGTGCCTGTCACCATCTCGATGGTAACGTTACCTTGGCGTTTTACTTGGGCGCTGGCATTGCTTTCCATTGTTTGCTACAGCGTGTTGCTGATTTATAACATACCGATTCCCGGCCTAGCTCCATCATCTCATGCACATCACGGAGCAAGTTATCTAAATGCTCATGTCGTGGGTATGTGGTTTAATTTTATTTTAAGTGTGATCTTGATCAGTTATTTTGTTGTTCGCATGTCAAATGCCTTAAAGGCACAGCAAGCATTAATTAATCAGCAGCGGGAAGATAATCTTCGAGACGAACAACTACTGGCAGTAGCAACGTTGGCAGCAGGGACGGCTCATGAGTTAGGAACGCCGTTGACGACAATGAAAGTGCTAGTTGATGAAATGGTTCATGATTATAGCGGCGATGGCAACCTTGCTAAGGATATGTCTCTGCTTAAACAGCAAGTTCAAGTTTGTACTAAGACATTGAAAGATCTATCAATACAAGCAGAAGCAAATGAAAGCCGCGGAGATTACCGCGTGAACTTACATCAGTTTGCTGAAAAAGTCATTGAGCGTTGGCAGGTGTTGCGCCCGGATGTGGTAGCAAGTATTAGTTTACAAGACGATAATCAACAAACCGCTGAGTTTTACTCTACGCTTGATCAGGCACTAATTAATTTGCTGAACAACGCAGCAGACGCTTGTCATCATCAGGTCAATATCACAATTACTTGGAATAAGCAGCAGATGCGTTTTGTCATTGAAGATGATGGCGCGGGAATTTCCAGCAATGTTCGTGAACAGTTGGGCCAACCATTTGTTTCGACAAAACGGCGAGGTTTGGGGCTGGGTTTATTCTTGAGTAACGCTACTATCTCCCGTGCTGGCGGTACAATAGAGATAAAAGATCGAGAATCGGGCGGTACAACACTGATCGTTCTGATCCCACTGGTTGAATCGGAAAAATAGGTAAGTAAGTGGAAGATGATACTGATAGCCAAGAATCTATACTCGTGGTCGATGATGATGTGGTGTTGGCGCAAGTGCTTGAAAGAGCGCTGACGCGGCGCGGATATGCGGTAAGCGTCGCGAACGATTATGACTCAGCGCTTGAAAAAGCCAGTGAGGATGCTTATCAAAAAGCGGTTGTAGATTTAAAACTAGCCGAAGCTTCCGGTTTGCAATTAATACCTGCACTACTTGCCAAGCAACCCGGTATGAAATTGGTGATGTTGACGGGCTATTCAAGTATCGCCACGGCAGTTGACGCCATTAAGTTGGGTGCTGTGAATTATCTCAGCAAGCCGGCGGATGTCGAAGAAATTTTAAATGCATTTCAAGATAAGACCGGTGGGGCATCCTCAAGTGCTTCAGCTCAAGAATTTAATCCACCATCTATTGATCGCTTGGAATGGGAGCATATTCAAAGGGTGTTGCAAGAACATGATGGCAATATTTCTGCGACGGCACGCGCATTGGGAATGCATCGACGAACATTGCAGCGCAAGCTGAGTAAACGTCCGGTAAAAAAGTAGCGTTATCGCATGCCGAACAATAACCTGCAAACGACAGTTACCCATTGCAGCGCAGTAAAGGCTGAAACTATTTAGAGGAATATTGATGAAACATTTGTTGATAGTTATGTTTTGCATTGGGTCGGCTTGTTCAAATGCAGATGAAAAGTCTCCCTACGTTTCTGAGCAACAACGTGAAATCAAAGCGTTATCCAGCGAGCAAGTGTCAGGCTATCTTTCTGGTAAGGGAATGGGGTTGGCAAGAGCGGCAGAATTGAACGGATATCCGGGCCCAAAACATGTGTTAGATCTATCTGAAGAGCTGCAGTTAAGTGATGAGCAAAAAAGTCAAACACACAGTTTGTTTGCGGCGATGTCCGCTCAGTCTCAGCCTTTAGGGGCAAGATTGGTTGACTTAGAGCGACAGCTCGATCAATTGTTTGCATCGAAAATGGCGACAGAAACAAAGCTGCATTCGATAATGATTGAGCTAGGTGCCGTGTATGCACAAGTGCGAGAGGTGCATTTAAAAACCCACATAAAGCAAAAGGAATTGCTGACACCTGCGCAAGTGGTTCGTTACAACGAGGCGCGCGGATACTCGCGAGAGCATGTTGAGGGCAATAAACAAGATCATCATCATGATCACAGCCGCTAGGCTCTTAGTTAACCAAAGCTCAGCGCTCAATATAGTTTTATAGATGAAATTCGCGCCAATTTGACGTGTTATTGAACGCTTTGACGCCTAAAACCGAGCCTATTTTACTCTTCCTACGAAAATACCCTATCAAACGCGTCAATCACTTCTACACTTGATAAAGAGAGTGCGCGGGTAGTGCCCGGCTTCTTTGATCGATCTATTAAGTGGTTATTTTGAGTCGTGTTGGAGTGGTGTAGTTATGGAAGGTTGTCGTCGGTCAAGTGTGAGTGTGATGCTGGGATGTTGCTGGCTCCTGCTCGCCCAGCAGCCCGTCGCGCAAGATTTTATCGATGAAGGCGTTGAATTTCTCTATGGCGATGAAGAGGTAGTTAGTATTGCTACCGGGTCCAGCAAACCTCAGCGCCTAGCTCCCTCTGTTACGTCAGTCATCACGGCTGAAGATATTCGCGTTTTGGGCGCCAATTCGCTTGAGGATGTATTGCGCACTGTAACAGGCGTACATGTTTCCGTTCTCGATCGGTATGGGTCTCATATATCGATGAGAGGAATCTATACCGAGGCTGCTCCAGAAACCTTGGTGTTGCTCAACGGTACGCCGTTATCGGAGGTCTATAGCGGTGCGCGAATCATCATGCGCAAATTCCCTATCCGAAATATTAACCGTATCGAAATTATTCGAGGTCCCGGCTCAGCTGTGTATGGTGCTGATGCGTTCGCTGGCGTGATCAATATCATTACCTATGGGAATGACGACCTCGGCGCTTTAGAGGTGGGAGTTTCTGCTGGGTCCTACGACACCTATGGTGGTTGGTTGAAAGCAAAAACCGAAATGGGCGATTGGGCGTTAAGTGTGCAATTAGAAACAGAGCAAAGTAAAGGGGACGAAGGCAGAACAGTAGAGCGCGATACCCAAACCGTTTTAGATGAAATCTTTCTTACCAGTGTATCCCATGCACCTGGTTCAGCTGATACGCATTACGAATACATTAATACTCAGATTCAACTATCTCGGCCACACTGGGAATTTACGCTTAACACCTATTACCAGGATGAAGCAGGGTTAGGTACGGGTATAGCTGACGCGTTAGATCCAACCGGCAATCAGTATTATTTGCAACACCTACTTGATGCGAACTATTCAACGGAAGATCGGTTTGATGATTGGCGGACAGATGTTAGCGTTAATTACCACTATCTAAAGCAGAAAAACCATTACACTATTTTCCCTGCCGGTGCCGTATTGCCTATTGATAGCAATGGCAACTTTAATCCCGTGGCTCCCGCCGGTGTTGTTTTCTTCCCTGATGGTCTCCTCGCGCGCCCTGGAGGCCAAGACGATTACTATTCCATTGACCTGGTTGAACATTTTACTGGCTTCGAAAATCACGATATTCGTTTTGCGGCAGGTTATAAACATCAGAAAACTGCGATCAACGAAAGACTTAATTTTGGTCCAGGTGTCATTGATGGGTCTCAGCCGGTTGTGGACGGCTCCTTAACGGATATAACAGGTACATCTTTTATTTTCTTGGAAGACACTGATCGCCATGCGTACCACGTGTCATTGCAGGATGAATGGGTGATGGCAAGTGACTGGGTGTTGACCGCTGGTTTACGGTACGACGACTATTCTGATTTTGGAAGCACCACCAATCCTCGTTTGGCGCTAGTTTGGGAAACGACTTACAAGTTAACCTCCAAGCTGCTTTATGGCCGTGCTTTTCGCGCCCCAGCATTGAGCGAGTTGTTCGCAAAAAACAATCCGGTATTTTTGGGTAACGAGGACCTCGATCCTGAAACCATCGACACCATTGAGTTGGTTTTTAACTATCGGTATTCCTACGCTCTGAATACACAATTTAGTATCTATCGATATGATATCGACGGGCTCATTAATTTCGTGCCTGACCCGATGAACGTTGGCGAAAAAGTAGCGCAAAATTCCCATGATCAAGATGGCCATGGTGTAGAGATGGAGGCAAGTTGGGCGTTAAATGACGCGCTCACGCTGTCCGGGAATTTCGCCTGGCAAGACACTGAAAATTCTCAGTTAAAGGAACCGGTTGCGGAGGCACCGAAACAGCTTATTTCGATGCGAGTAGACTGGCAGCTATACGACCAATGGCAATTAACGGGTTCGTTACGTCATGTTGCGGATCGAGAACGGGCTTCGTTTGATTCACGGGATGATCTCGATGACTATACCTTGGTCAACATTAACCTTTTTAAAGAGCGCGTTTTTGGTCATTGGGATATGGGGTTGGTGATACATAATGCGTTCGATGAAGAGGCATTGGAGCCAGGTGATCCGTCAATTCCCATAGACCACCCGCTACAAGGACGAAGTATTATATTTTCGTTGGATTATCGCCTCGACTAACGCGGTCGCTCAGGTGGAATTACAATGGATATATCGGCTTCATCGGTATCTTCTACGCTAGCCCCTTTGCCGCCTTCCGCGAAGCACCAAAAGTTGGTGGCTGAAATAGCGTTGCAGTTAATTGAGTCAACAGCACCTGATTTGGCTAGGTCAGCCACACCGCCTCAACAGTATAGCGCTTCAGCGTCTGCCCCTATAGCTCGCTCATCCCAAGCCATCGGCACTGTGATTAATGAGCGTGTCTAACGCTTTATCGTTGTCTCAATTTATTCCCTTTTTTGGTGCGTCATGGCGCCTTTCGCACCCTTTGTATACGTTCTGATCACATCGCGCGAAACCCTTCTTGGTTAAATACCCATAGTTATCAGTAGGTTACTGTATTCAGGGGCGGTGGCACGTAGGTTGCTTTGTCAGTATTACCTAAATGCGTTCCAGTAATACTGGCTTAGAGAGCACCGTAACGCACTGGGGTCACACGACTTTACTAAATCACGTGCCTTCAAGACTTAATCAAGGGGTGAACAATGAAAAGCAGAGCAATGAAACGACTAGCAGGAATCATGACTGGCCTGCTAATGACCGCTGCGGTGCATGCAGCAGAACCACTCAAGATTGGCTACTCCGATTGGCCTGGTTGGGTGGCCTGGGAAATTGCTATTGAAAAAGAGATGTTCAAAGAGGTCGGCGTCGATGTTGAGTTTGAATGGTTTGACTATGTCGCTAGTATGGACGCCTTTGCAGCAGGTCAGCTAGACGCGGTTGCAATGACGAATGGTGATGCGTTAGTGACTGGCGCAACCGGTGCGCAAAGCGTGATGATTTTGGTTAATGACTACAGTAATGGCAATGACATGATTGTGGCTAAACCAGGTATCAAATCTGTAAAAGACTTGAAAGGCAAAAAAGTCGGCGTAGAAATTGGTTTTGTGGGGCACCTGTTGTTATTAAATGCGCTCGAAAAAAATGGCATGACAGAAAAAGATGTCGAGCTAGTTAATGTACCAACCAACGAAACGCCGCAAGTGCTGGCGTCCGGAGATGTCGATGCCATTGTTGCCTGGCAACCTAATTCGGGCCAGGCCTTGAACCTAGTGCCAGGCTCTACTCGAATATACTCCAGTGCAGATGAACCAGGCCTTATTTATGATGTGCTTGCGGTGTCGCCGTCGAGTCTTGCCGCGAGAAAAAGTGACTGGGGTAAAGTACTTAAAGCATGGTACATGGCTGTCAGTTATTTAAATGACCCAGCAACGCGCGAAGAAGCGATCTCTATTATGGCTGCACGCGTCGGTTTGCCGCCTGAAGAATACAAAGGTTTTATTGACGGCACCAAAATATTGACTCTCGACGAGGCGAAAGCGTTCTTGGGTAAAGGAGATGGTTTTGGTTCGTTGTATGGTTCTTCAAAAATCTCTGATGATTTTAATCTCGCGAACGACGTGTATAAAGAAGCACAGTCGATCGACAGCTACATTGACACAAGCCTAATGGAGTCAATGTAACCTATCGAAAAGTGCGCAGTAGTTTGCATACATGGCTATTGCGTGCTTTACGGAAACATTGTCTATCGACTTTGATATCACTGACCGTTAAGAGATTGCTATGTCTTCTGCAAGCCTTTTGGCCGTGCGCAAAAAACTTCCGCCGCGGCCGCGTCGCTGGGTAACGCTCCTGAGTTTCGCTTTACCGATTATTATCTGGTGTGTGGTCAGCTATGTGCCCTTTATATGGCACCCGATGATACAGATAGAAAATAAAGGTGGCGTATCGTATTTTCAAGAAGGGATGCTGGTTGAGCGTGAATTATTTGAAACCGAGAAGCAAACGGCAATAGCAGAAGGCCTAGCGCTTCCTGAAGGAGCTCGGGCAAACCCTATTTATCTCCCTGCCCCTCATGAGGTGGTGCGTGCATTTTACACCTCGTTTACTACAGAGCCGCAACGACGAAGCGAAAAATGGCTGCATGAAAGTTTGTGGAGCAGTATCCAAGTCATTTTTTGGGGGTTTTTTCTTTCTTCATTGTTTGGAGTGCCGCTTGGCATTTTAGGTGGTACGTACGATTTTTTTTCACGCCTTTTCGAACCATTCATTGAGTTTTTTAGGTACCTACCTGCGCCGGCATTTGGTGCGTTAGCGGTGGCGATTTTGGGGATATATCAAGCACCTAAAATAGCTATTATTTTTATTGGTACATTTTTTCAGCAAGTGTTAGTGATTGCGAATACGACGAGAAAGTTAGACGCTTCTTTGTTAGAGGCTGCTCAAACCTTAGGTGCAAAAAACAAATCACTATTGTTTAAAGTCGTCGTGCCGGGTGTGCTTCCCGACTTATATCGTGATATGAGAATTTTATTGGGGTGGGCCTGGACGTACTTAATTGTTGCAGAACTCATTGGTACAAGCTCAGGTATTACTTGGTTTATAACTCAGCAAGCGCGTTACAAGAACTTCGAAAACGTCTTTGCCGCAATTATGATGATTGGCATTATTGGCTTGGCGATCGATATGTTGCTAGCGGCCATTGGTGCCCGCTTGTTCCCGTGGCAGAAAAAAGAAGCTGAGGTATAGCATATGGATGATATTAAAAAGCCTAGCTACTTAGATCAATCGGATAGCGTGAAAGACCGTTTTGATCGTTTAAAGGATCGCCCGGTGACACTCGAAGTAAAAAATCTATACAAGCATTTTGAAACTCCGAAGGGCCAGGTAACCGCACTAAAAAATATTAACTTTAAGGCGCACCGCAGAGAATTTGTCTGCGTGATCGGGCCGTCAGGGTGTGGCAAGTCAACGTTGATTCGTATTCTGGCAGGCTTAGAGAGCGCTAGTAGCGGGTCAATGTTACTCAATGGGAACGAGGTAACCGGTCCTGGGCCTGACCGTGGTATGGTTTTTCAAGGGTATACGTTATTCCCGTGGTTATCGGTAAAACGCAATGTAATGTTTGGACTTATGGAGTCCGGTATCGGCAAGGTGGCGGCGGAAGAGCAAGCGTTTCAGTGGATAGATCTCGTTGGGCTATCAAATTTTGCAGATAGTTATCCCCATCAGTTGTCAGGTGGAATGAAGCAGCGTGTGGCTATTGCCCGAGCGCTGGCAAATCAACCCAAGATACTGTTGATGGATGAGCCGTTTGGTGCATTGGACCCTCAAACACGTGGAAAAATGCAATCCCACCTAATGGAAATCTGGCGCAACATCGATATTACCGTTGTGTTTATTACCCATGATCTCGATGAAGCGATCTATTTAGCGGATCGCATATTAGTGCTAAAGGCACATCCCGGCGAGGTCGAGGAATTAATTGAAGTACCGGTCCCTCAGCCGCGAGACCCTTCCCAATTGTTGAGTGAAGAGTTTATGGCGACTAAGCGACGGTTAGAAGAACTCATCCATCCGCCGGAAGAGGCTGATGATGTATCCGAAGATAAGTTAAACATGGTTCGGATGGTTCACGTCAGTGACGACGTGCCAAGTGTGTTGTGAGAACAAGTATGAACAGCTGGTACTACATGACCTGGGAAGAAATTCTCACATTGCGTGAAAGTGGCGTAGACGCGGCCATGCTTCCAGTCGGTGCAACAGAGCAACACGGCCCTCAACTGGGTTGTGGTGTGGATGCGAGTATAGCTGAGCGCGTGTGTCGCGCAGTCGCTCAACAGGTCGATGTGGCACTGTTGCCCACTCAAGCATACGGTTGTTCTATCGGTCATTCTCAGCGGTGGCCAGGTACCATTGCCCTTCAGCCAAAGACGCTGATTGATGTAATAAAAGACATTGGTGATTGGGTGTATCGCTCGGGGTTTAAGCGTTTATTCATTATCAATGCGCATGTGACAAACTTTGCTCCATTACGTTGTGCGCTAGAAATGTTGCGCGCGGAGCATGATGACATGATGGTTGCATTAATAAATACCCCAGAAATTAGTGAACGAGTAAAACAAGCGCACTTTTGCGATGCGGAAGACTGGCATGCGAACGACGCGGAAACCTCGCTGATGCTGGCAATCGACGACAAAATGGTGCGAGCAGATAAATGCGCGGATAGCGACGATGAAGACCGTACTGTTAATTCAATATTTTCTCATCCTGTAAATCGTACGAGTAAGAATGGCGTGACAGGAACGCCAAGCCTGGCGACCCAATCAAAAGGAGAAGAATTGTTTGCATGGATGGTCGAGGATTTGTGTGTATTAGTGGAAAAAGGAAAGCAAGAGGAGCCGCCACTCAATCATTCCTATTTTGAGCGCTTGTAATCGTATATCGCATTGCTTGTGAAAAATTGTTGAGGTTGCAATGAAAACAGATGCTGAAATTAAACAGATCCAAGAAGAGCTAATCGCAAAGGGCGTGAAATACTGCCTTGGAGCCTATGTCGATATTCACGGTGTTCAAAAAGGTAAAGTAGTCCCGATATCGCACTTGGAACACATGGCTCATGGCTCTGAGCTATATACAGGCTATGCATTAGATGGGTTAGGTCAAGCGCCTAATGATGATGAAATCGCTTCCGTGCCAGATCTTGATCATATTATTCAATTGCCGTGGCAGCCAGAAATCGCCTGGATGCCAGCGGACAATACTTTCAAAGGTGAGCCTTACCCGCTCAACACGCGGGTTGCCTTGAAGAAGGTATTGGCCCAAGCCGCAGAAATGGGTTTTGGGATGAACCTAGGCATCGAGGCAGAAGTTTTTGTACTGAAAAAAAATGACGATGGCAGCCTCGCCGTGCCCAATGAAGAAGATAAGTTGACTAAACCATGCTATGACGCACGAGGTTTTCTTCATCAATTCACCTGGCTAGACCGAATGGCGAGCTGCATCAATGAGTTAGGTTGGGATTTATATTCATTTGATCACGAAGATGCCAATGGCCAATTTGAATTCGATTTTATGTACGCCGATGCGCTAACAAGTTGCGATCGATTTACGTTTTTAAAGTTGATGGCGAAAGAGTTTGCTCGCGACGAAGGGCTGGTCGCTACCTTTATGCCAAAACCCTTCGCTAGCAAAACAGGTAATGGAGCGCATTTTAATATGTCGCTCTACGACATTAATACCGGAGAAAACCTATTTAAATGTGGTCCCAAAGATGATCCGAATGGTTTGGGGCTGACAAAGTTGGGTTACCAGTTTATTGGCGGCATTATCAAGCACGGTCGCGCGTTGTGTGCGGCATTTGCGCCGACAGTAAACAGCTATAAGCGTTTGGTTCGACAAGGTGACATGCCTTACTTTACGTGGGCTCCAGTGTTTAACTCATTTGGTTCGAATAACCGCACCAACTCTATTCGCGTGCCGATGAATGGAGGGCGTTGTGAATCTCGTAACGCTGATGGTGCGGTGAATCCCTATTTGGCAGCAACCTTGGCATTAGCAGCGGGGCTAGAAGGTATTCGAGAAGGCATCGATCCCGGTATACCGCAAGAAGACAACCTGTATGATTTAACAGAGGCTGAGCGCAGAGATAGGGGTATAGAATTTTTGCCGCGTACTTTGGAAGAGGCGGTTCGGGCGTTTGACGAGGATCCTCTAACGGAACGTGTACTTGGTAAAGAATTGAAATCAGAATTTATTAAGTATAAAAGTGACGAATGGAACGAGTACCATCGCACCATATCTCAGTGGGAGCTAGAGCGATATAGTCATTTATTCTAGGGCTTTTGAGCCTTTGAGATTAACCCCTTATGTAGGACGACCTATGTAAGGCGAATCACAAGCAGGACGACCTGGCTGGGAATCAAGGTGCTTAACCATCTAAATTCAGGCTTTTTACGTAAGCTATACCGATACGACGACGCAGTGTTGCCTAATACGGTATTAATTGTGTACGTCGTCATAGGTTTAATGTCGTTAGTCGTCTTCTACGCCGATGTACAATCGGCTCTAGGGGCGTATTGGGCTGTCTTGCTCTCAGCACTATATTGTGCGCACCTAATGATAATAATGGCGTACTTTGCTCATGAGTGTATGCACAATATTATTTTTAGGCGAGTAGAAACCAATGAAAAAATGGGTGCCTTTATCTGCTGGCTATTAGGTGCTGGATATCATCCTTATCAACACTTGAAAAACAAGCATTTTCGGCATCATGCCGAGCGCTGTGATGTTGTCACACTGGATTATCGTCAGTTTTTGCAGCGTCATGACATGTTGCGAAAGGTTGTCACACTGGGTCAGCGTTACCACTTGCCCGCAGCGGAAGTTTTGACGCATATATTGGCATTATTCAGTCCATGGATTGTCGACGAGCATGTGCAATGGCGGAAGCGATTTCTATTAGTGTTTGCTTCTCGCGTTGCATTTTTTGCGCTGGTCGCCAGTATCAATATTCAATTGCTGGTTATCTATTGGCTAGCCTACCTCTTGTGTATCACTGTCCTTGGCTTTATGGATGCTTATCAGCACACGTATGAGATTCGTTTGACTCTTGACCAACCTCGAAGCAAGCCGCAATTTGATAGGGCTTATGAAGAGCAACATACCTATTCAAACCTCCTCAGTCGAAAATATCCTGTTCTCAATCTATTCGTGCTGAATTTTTGTTACCACAATGTTCATCACGTTAAATCCGGTGAGCCTTGGTATAGGTTGCCGGCTATGCATCGCGATCGCTATGGTGTGAATTGTCCCCAAGAAATTACCTTTCACGATCAGTTGCAGTGTTACCACCAATATCGTGAACAAAGAATTACTGACAATGATTCTTTAGATGAAAAACAGCAACAAACAATCGGTGCAGCCGGCGTGTCGTTCTTGGTGGGGGTGTAAAGTGGAATTGGAATGCTACAAAACACTTTGGGGGTGTACCTCTTCAGCGGCGGAGAGCACCTTTGTTGCAAAATCCCAGGGCTATGATGGTGTTGAAGCCTCGATCCCGCACAACGTTGAAGAAATCGAAAAGTTTACATCGTCACTGAAGCACCATGGTCTGAAATATATTGCGGAAATAGCCACTACGGGTAGTTATGTTCCCGATCGGCGCTGCAATGTTGAAGCGCACCTAAATGATTTAAAGAAAAATCTTGATAGTCTATCAGACTTAAAGCCCGAATTTGTTACGTGTTTAGGCGGGTGCGATGCGTGGTCACTTGAGCAGTCTGTCGAATTCTTTACGCGAGCAATGTCGATTGCGGCAGAGAATCACTTAGCTATTAGTTTCGAAACGCATCGCGGCCGTAGTTTGTTTAGCCCGTGGGCGACGGCGGCTATCGTCAAAGAGATACCCGAAATAAAACTCACTTTCGATATCAGTCATTGGTGGGTGGTTTGCGAAGGTTTGCAGAGTACCGAGGAATCATTAATTGCTAGCTTAGCCGACAACGCATATCACATTCATGCGCGAGTTGGATACGATCAAGGACCACAGGTACCTGATCCTGAAAAAGGCGAGTATCGAACCATGTTGCGTTCGCACCTCAATACATGGCGAGTATTGTGGGCGGGTATTCAGAAAACTCGTTCCATAACCAGCGTGACACCAGAGTTCGGGCCGGATGGTTATGAATATCGTAGTATTGATGGCGCAAAATCGCTAGTGGATTTAGACAAGATAAATCAATTCATGGCGACGGTGGTTCGCGATGAATTTAGGCAGTGGAGCAGTGAAAATTCGGGCATGGCGCGGTAGAGGTTTGCGAATTTTTACGACGTTTAGTTCAATATGTGGCCTGAAATAATGGAATCTGTTAAAGAAAAAATTAGCCGAATCAGCGTGTCTTTACCTGAGGCTTTGTTACGGGACTTGGATAAAATGGTAGCCGATAGGAGTTGCGATAGTCGTTCGCAACTCATTGTTGACATGATTCATCAACAACTCAGTCAGCATCAACAGGATGAGGGCAACAACGTTATGGCGGGTACAATCAATATAGTGTTTGATCACTCTGTCCCAAACTTACAAAAACAGCTTGCAGAAATACACTACAAATACATAGATGAAGTCATCAGTAGTCTAAATGTTAATCTGACAGAATCGCGCACGATGTCTGTAGTATTGGTGCAAGGGCCTGGAGGGAAGCTAAAGGATATCGCCAATCAAATGACCTCTCTGCGAGGGGTTATCACGGGTAGGCTTTTGCTAAGCACAGCGATTATTCCTCAGGTTCATCCGTTGCCTCCGATTGGGGAGCCTGGGGAGAGAAAAACTGGAACATCTTGAGCGAAACGAAAGGTGTATTTAACGTAGAACTTGAACAAAGTGAAAATAATGGAAACATATAAAACGACAATAGCCGGTGGGTCACATTGGTCGCTTGTGATTAGGCGGGGAGTACAGATGACTCTTCGAGACCTTCAAGGTGGCGCAAATGTCGGCATGCTCTTCTTCAATCCTACAATGCTAACTGAAAAGTATAATGCCCCCGATACATTAAAGTGTCAGCATACGTTCAAATTGAGCAAGGGGAATTGTTTATATTCCGATATGGGGCGTATATTTTGCTCGGTGGTAGACGATTCATTTGGGTGGCATGAGTCAGTGTGTGGTAATAGTCATGCAACATTGGTTGAGGAGCGTTGGGGCAAGCGAGACTATCAAAAAGACAGTAATGCGTGGCACCAAAACGGTTACGATGCGTTTTTAGTCGAGTTAACCAAATATAATTTGTCGGCCAGAGATATGGCATCCAATATCAATTGGTTTAGCTGTGTAAGAGCAGATGACAAAGGTAATTTGATATTAGCTAACCAAAGTAAGGCCGGTGACGAGGTGGTGTTGCGATTTGAAATGGATACGCTGGTCTTATTGCATACTTGCCCTCATCCACTGAATATTTCAACAGCTTACCCAGAGAAGCCCGTTGACATACTGTTAGAAAAAGCCGCGCCGATAGAAAATGATGATTTTTGTAAAAACTTCAGACCAGAAAATCAACGTGGCTTTGAGAACAACGCATTGTATCATTTCGGAATGGAGTCTCAGTGATGTTAGTTGAAAGCCAATTGAAAACAGAAGACGCGAGTTTTAGGCAAATCGTCGATGCTGGCGACTACTTTATTAAAACTATAAATTCCGGTGATGTGATTCGAATTCTCGATATTGAGGGGAATCAGGCTGCAGATACATTATTTTTCAGAGCTGATAATCCTGCTGAGCGTTATAGTGCAATGGATACCATACGTATGCAGGGGAATATTTATTTAACAACCGGTTCAATTTTAAGAACGAATTTAGAAAATCCATTGCTGGAGATAGTCGCTGATACCTGCGGTCGGCACGATACCCTTGGTGGTGCATGCGCTACTGAGAGCAATACGGTTCGCTACGATCTTGAAAAGCGCTGTATGCACGCTTGCCGTGATAGCTGGATGTTGGCGATAGCCGAGCATGAAGAATATGGGCTAAGTAAAACAGATATCGCGCACAACATAAATTTTTTTATGAATGTGCCAGTAACGGCTGAGGGCGGGCTTACTTTTGAAGATGGAATTTCTGCGCCTGGAAAGTACGTCGAGCTAAAAGCACTCATGGATACCATTGTGCTTATTTCCAATTGCCCGCAGCTGAATAACCCATGCAATGGCTATAATCCAACACCTATAGAAGTATTGGTTTGGTCATAAACGTTGGCGTAAGTTTTTAGTCCTCTTATACGCGCGAGTATGCGCCGCGCTCGGGACGTCCTGAGTAGCGTGTCAACATGGCGGGACGGCCCGCAAAGCTAATGTGATAAGCATGTTTTCAAAAGTACTGATTGCAAATCGTGGGGCTATTGCAGTTCGAATAATTCGAACACTCCGTAAGTTAGGTATCGATAGCGTTGCCGTTTATGCCGAAGCGGATATCGATTCTCTTCACGTCACCCAGGCTGATGAGGCGTATTGTCTCGGGAGCGGTGCAGCGGCTGATACCTACCTTAATCAAGATAAAGTGTTGCAAATTGCTAAAGACACTGGTGCGCAAGCTATTCATCCTGGCTACGGTTTTCTCAGCGAGAACCCAACTTTCGTAGAGCGATGTAATGTCGCAGGCGTTGTATTTATAGGGCCCACTGCTGAGCAGATTAATGTCTTTGGGCTAAAACATTCCGCGCGTGCGTTAGCACAAGAAAATCAAGTGCCCTTGTTGCCCGGTAGTAATCTCTTAACGGATCTCGATGAAGCAATCACTAGTGCTGCAAGCATTGGTTACCCCGTGATGCTTAAAAGTACTGCCGGTGGCGGCGGTATCGGCATGCAAATTTGCCAGTCAGAAGCAGAGCTGTGTAAAGCTTTTGATTCGGTTAAGCGCTTAAGTGCAAACAATTTTTCAAATGATGGCGTATTTGTCGAGAAATATATTGAGCGAGCACGGCATATTGAGGTGCAAGCTTTTGGTGATGGACAGGGTAGGGTGGTAACGCTAGGAGAGAGGGACTGCTCTGCCCAGCGGCGTCACCAGAAAGTTATCGAAGAGTGTCCTGCGCCAAATTTAACAGATGAGGTTCGCCGTGAGCTAGCCACCGCCTCGAGGCGATTGCTGGAGGCTGTGGATTATCGCAATGCCGGCACTGTTGAATTTATTTTTGATCAAGCGACCCAGGCGTTTTATTTTCTTGAAGTGAACACCAGACTTCAAGTTGAGCACGGTGTGACAGAGGAAGTATTTGGTGTTGACTTGGTTGAATGGATGCTGCGATTGGCATCGAATAATCTACCGAATCTTCAACAAGAGCGAGACGGACTGACACCTAAAGGTTGGTCTATTCAAACACGAATTTACGCAGAAAACCCTGCAAAAAACTTTCAACCTTCAGCTGGATTACTGGGTTCCGTGTCTTTTCCGATAATTGACGAAACTGTTGACGGGCGACATCCGCTACGCATAGACCACTGGGTGGAGCCCGGTGTAGAGGTGTCACCTTTCTTTGACCCGATGTTGGCCAAAGTGATTGTTTGGTCCGATACTCGCGATGCAGCGATTGCAAAACTACAAGGTGCTTTGCGCGGTATAACTATTCAGGGCGTGGAAACAAATAGTGGCTACGTCAGCGATGTTCTTTGTACTGATGTATTTAAGCGCGGAGAAATTTTCACACGTTTTTTGAATGACTTTGCCTACCTCCCCAGCACAATTGATGTGTTGGCGCCTGGCACGATGACAACGATTCAAGATTACCCAGGACGCACGGGTTACTGGGATGTGGGAGTTCCGCCTTCGGGGCCATTTGACTCATTGGCGTTTCAATTGGGGAATAATCTATTAGGAAATGATGGAAATTGTGCCGGTTTGGAAATAACGCTAACCGGTCCGAAATTGCAATTTAACCATGCAACGTCGTTTATATTAACAGGCGCAGTGATGGACGCGACGCTCAATCAGAAAGCAGTTGAGTTTTATCGCGTGTACCACACTACGCCGGGTGATGTGCTGGATGTGGGCAGAGTCAAAAAGGATGGTGCGAGAGCCTACCTGTTAGTTGCGGGAGGTGTAGAAGGGAATGATTATTTAGGCTCGCAATCGACATTTACCTTAGGCCAATTTGGCGGTTTCAGTGGTAGAGCGCTACGCACTGGTGATGTATTGCATGTTTCTCCTGTATTCAAAGCGCCCTCGGAAAATTATTTGACAGTCGATAAACAACCCACTGTCAGTGATAACTGGCAGGTGCGCGTGTTGTATGGTCCTCATGGTGCGCCAGATTTTTTTACACGTAATGATATCGACAACTTGTTCTCAAGCGAGTGGGAAGTGCATTACAACTCCAGCCGCACGGGTGTGCGACTGGTAGGGCCAAAGCCTGAGTGGGCCCGGGAAACGGGGGGCGAAGCGGGCATGCACCCCTCAAACATCCATGACAACGCCTATGCTGTTGGTACGGTTGATTTTACTGGAGATATGCCGGTTATCCTTGGTCCTGACGGCCCTTCGCTTGGCGGCTTTGTTTGCCCGGTTACTGTCATTGCCGCTGACCTTTGGAAGCTAGGACAGCTGAAGGCTGGTGCAAAAATTAAATTTGTACCGGTAACACAACAGCAAGCCAAAGAAATCGAGGTGGCGCAGCAGCAATATATTCAAACCGCTACGGGTGATAGTCAATTGGCGTTATCACACAACGCTATACCAGTCGATTTCAACGATTGGCGATCATTGTCGCCAATCGTTGATCAGATAGATGGCGATCATGTTGAAACACCGGTTGTCTATCGTCAGGCTGGAGACAAGTATTTGTTGGTCGAGTACGGGCCGCTGGTACTAGATATCTCGCTTCGTTTCCGCGCACACGCCTTAATGTTGTCGTTGCAAGAACAAAATATTTCAGGCGTCTTGGAGTTGACTCCCGGAATTCGATCGCTCCAAATTCATTATGACAATCATCTTCTGCCATTGGATAAATTGCTCTTCCTGTTGAAAAATGCAGAGCAAAAGCTCCAGTCGCTTAAGGACTTGAAAGTTCCTTCTCGTATCGTGAGATTACCCCTGAGTTGGGATGATGAGGCTTGCCGCCAGGCGATAGAGAAATATAGGCAGTCGGTGCGAAAAGATGCACCGTGGTGCCCGAGCAATATCGAATTTATTCGTCGTATTAACGGTTTGAGTTCAATCGAAGAGGTCAAAAACATTGTATTTTCTGCAAGCTACGTGGTTATGGGGCTTGGTGATGTTTATCTCGGTGCACCTGTAGCAACGCCTTTGGATCCGCGCCATAGGCTTGTCACGACAAAATATAATCCAGCAAGAACGTGGACTGCAGAAAACTCAGTCGGCATTGGTGGTTCGTATTTATGTGTGTACGGTATGGAGGGGCCAGGAGGTTACCAGTTTGTTGGCCGCACATTACAAATGTGGAACCGCTATCGCAAAACCCATGAATTCACGAAACCTTGGCTGCTACGGTTTTTTGATCAGATTCAGTTTTACGAAGTCACCGCTGATGAGTTGACACAGATTCGTTCAGACTTTCCCCGTGGCCAATATCCAATTGATATTGTAGAAACCGAGTTTTCACTTAACGACTACGAGACGTTTTTATCTGATAATCAAAAAAGTATTGAACTATTTACTGAACACCGAGAACAGGCGTTTGCAGAGGAGCTGCAGCGCTGGGTTGACTCGGGACAAATTAATTTTTCTAGTATCCAGGAAAGCGAACCGGCTAGCGATACGATTGAATTACCGGAGAATTCACAGTTTGTTGATAGTAGCGTCGCCGGTAGCATTTGGCAGTGGCGTGTTGAAGAGGGCGAAAAAGTGTCTGAGGGTGATGTGGTTTGCATCCTTGAGTCAATGAAAATGGAAATAGAGCTGTATGCGCCCGATAGCGGTGTCGTGAAAAAAATATTGCGACAGCAAGGCCAAGCAGTGCAAGCGGGACAATCCGTTATGATTTTGGAGAACACTTAATGCAGTGGCAATTATTAAATATTACTCTGGATGGCTTGCGAGCACATTATGATCGAGGTGATTTTACACCGCGTGAGCTGATTGAGTTTTTATGCGACACCATGAATAGCGAAGTCGATAACCCGGTATGGATAACACAACTTGATGCAGCGCAGTTGGAACCATACTTAGTCGCGTTAGAGGCGATGGATAAAGCACAGCGTAATGCGTTGCCTTTGTGGGGAGTGCCATTTGCTATTAAAGACAATATTGACCTAGCAGGCGTGCCTACCACTGCCGCTTGTGCGGATTTTACTTACACACCAAAAGAGTCTGCTTTCGTGGTAGATGCGCTAATTCGAGCGGGTGCAATCCCCTTGGGCAAAACTAACATGGATCAGTTTGCTACAGGACTCGTCGGCGTGCGCTCTCCGGAACCGTGGGGACCTTGTAAAAATGCGCTAAACAATACGGTTATATCCGGCGGCTCGAGTTCTGGCTCGGCTGTGGCAGTCGCAAAAGGGTGGGTTAGTTTTTCACTGGGAACGGATACCGCCGGCTCCGGTCGTGTTCCTGCGGCGCTTAATAATATCGTTGGCTTAAAGCCAAGCTGTGGCTTGCTGAGTAATCGAGGTGTGGTACCCGCTTGTAAAAGTATTGATAGCGTCAGTATTTTTGCATTGACCGCGAGTGATGCGAACCAAGTGTTCGATGTTGCCAGTAGGTTTGATGAAACTGAACCCTATGCACGAAAGAATTCCTACGCAAATGGTTCGCGGTATTTTAATGCGAATGTGCCGCGATTACAGATTGGTGTTCCCCAAGCGGATCAGCTTGAGTTTTTCGGTAACTCTGAAGCGGAAACATTATTTCATAAAAGTTGCGAAGCGCTGCAGGCACTCGGCCATGACATGGTTGCCATTGATTTTTCCCCGTTTATTCAAGCGGCAAAACTCTTGTATGAGGGCCCTTGGGTGACCGAGCGCTACTTAGCTCTGCAACCACTCATTGACGAATCGCCTGATAAACTATTACCGGTTATTCGGCAAATTGTCGAGCCCGGCGGAACGCGCACAGCGACGGAGGCGTTTTCTGCACAATATCAACTCGAAACTTTCGCGCGGCTCGCCGCGTTAGAACTCGATAAAGTTGATGCTGTGGTTACACCCACTATCGGTACACATTATTCTATCGCAGACGTATTAGCCGACCCGATACAGTTAAATTCTAATCTCGGTTATTACACCAATTTTATGAACCTGTTGGATTATGCGGCGGTGGCAGTGCCGACAGGCCAGTACGAGAATAATGTCGGCTTTGGTATCACATTTTTTCATCAAGCGATGTCGGATAAGCGTTTACTGTCGTTGGCCGCACAGGTCCAGCACCAACTTGCGCTGCCTTTGGGGGCGACAGGGTTAGCATTGAGCTCGAATAATAATGTGGGTGTACCTCAAGATCGTGTGAATGTAGTGGTTTGTGGAGCGCACCTATCTGGACTTCCGCTCAATTGGCAACTACTCGAACGAGGTGGTTATTTGGTGGAGGTGACGCAATCTGCAGAGGCTTACCGGCTATTTGCATTACCGGGCGGCCCCCCGTTTCGACCAGGTATGTCGAGAGATGATGAGTCGGGTCAAACTATCGAAGTGGAAGTGTGGTCGCTGCCGTTGTCTGCATTTGGATCATTTGTGAGCGAGATTCCTGCTCCATTGGGTATCGGCAAAGTGCAGCTGGTGGATGGGCGTTGGGAGCCAGGCTTTATTTGCGAGGCCTATGGGCTAGACGGTGCTGAAGATATTACGTCTCTTGGTGGTTGGCGAAACTATATCGCTAGTCGGGGCTAACGTATAATGCAGCGCAGTAAAGATTCTCTAGGAGTAAGCTGTGCAACCACTGAGTGATGACCCGGAAGAAAACCTAAGTGCATTTTTTGCAGATGCCATTGAGCTTGGGTGTATTTGGGGGCTAGAAGGACCAGACGGCTGGGCTTTATGCCCCTCCGATAAGTATACCTCTACCGATGTTATACCGTTTTGGTCGCAACCTGAGTACGCCAAAGACCATTGCAGAGATGAGTGGGCGGACTATCAGGTTGTACCCGTGTCCCTGGAAGAATTCCTGGAGGAATGGTTGCCTGGTATGCATGAAGATGTATTTCTAGTGGGTGTGAACTGGGATGATGAGCTCAGTGGCGCTGAAATCGAGCCACTTGATTTGCTAAAAGAATTCGAAGATTTGCTTGCCCAGCCTTAAGCCGCTCTCTTCGTGGCGCCGTGTCTATTTCGATAAGGCTGTGCGAACGAACTCTATACTCTCCTGAGGTGATGTGCCTTTCTTGCGGGCGTATATCACCTTTTTATTCTCGTCGACGACAAATAAGCCGGGTGTGCCGCGAACGTGGTAACGTTTGGCGATCTTGTCGGCATCCAACAATAGCTTAAAGGTGTAGCCTTTGCGCTGCATGTAGGCGATGGGGTCGGCGTCTTCCCAAATATTTAAGGCATAAAAATCGATACTCTGGCCATCGAGCTCATTTTTTAAGGCTTGGAGCTCGGGCATGAGGGCTTCACAATATGGGCACCAGGTAGCCCAAAATAAAATAACCGCTTTACTGTCCGCGCTGTCTCGATAGAGCGATAAGCTTTCTTGTGTCGGAGTGTTTAATATCCAGTCAGGTGCGTCATCACCCTCAACTAGCGGTTTTCCGGCAAACGCTTGCGTCGTGAGTAGTAGCCAGCAGAGACTGGTTGCGATGGCTTTTAGTAGTGTAGAGGTCGCGTGCATGTGGGGTGTAGCGATTAATTTAGTTGACGAATAAGCTGGTTCTAAGAGTAGCACTTTCACCATTGGTTCCCAAGAGTTGCATAATCCACTGACTTTACACTGAGGGGCTTAACCAGATTGTCTGATGCAGTTAACTGTCTGAGCTAAAGACGGTTTGCTTGAGAATGTCGAGAACCTTTGCATTGGTATAGCGTTCTAGCGACTGGAGTGAGGGAAATGCGGGAGTGATTGGGTTAATGGCAACCTGGGGTGCGGTTCGGCTTAAAATGTACTGCTGGATATTAGGCTCTGCAAAGTTGTCGACTAGCAGCACATGAAAATCGAAATCTAAACAGAGGCGGGTGAGCTGAGGGTACTCTGCTTCGTCACGGCTTAAAAAATGTACTTGTCTCCTTAATCGTAATTCCTTGCCGGTAACGGCGGTGCCTGTGTGTTCGCTCATATACTGCCTTGATTGGAACGGCGTTTGATTAAAGCACAAATCTAACACTACACTTGTGAGCTGGGTCACATTTAGGTTTTGCTGGGGAGTAATGTAAGCAAGTGTTTACTTTGCCTCGGCGTCTCTTGACTCCTGCATGGGCAGTCAAACATCGAGACCCTATCGCGCTAGGCGCTTACCGAGGCAGCGTGTCGTAATTGACCCTTAATTGTCGTGGGCCGCGGGCTCCACGATGGCTTCGGCGACTTTGCCTAGCTGTCGCAGTTGAATCGCATCGACTCCTGCGCCACTGATGATGTCGGAAACCACCACCACTTTATCGCCCTCTTTGTAGCCACCCCGCTCGAGTAATATCTCAAAGGCTTTATCTAAGGTCTTTTCTGGGACACTGGAGAAATGAATGCGGAAGCAAATCGTGTTGCGGTTGAGCGCGAGCTGCCGCCGAGTACGAGAGTCGTTTGTAAATGCCAAAATAGGAGCATTGGGGCGGCTATTAGTGAGATAATTTGCCATCAAGCCGCGGCGCGTGATCACGATGATACCCACGGCATTCAGTGAATCTGCTAGTTCTGTAGCGGCCGTTGCAATATGCTGTTTATCGGTGTCTTTTATCAAGTTCCGTTCAAAACTCAAGCCTAGGTTCTTCTCTGCGGACTGCGCAATTTCATCTAAAAACTCTACGCACTTGATGGGGTACTTCCCTACCGAGGTTTCGCCGGAGAGCATAATTGCATCAACGCCTTCATAGACAGCATTGGCGACGTCCGTGACTTCAGCGCGCGTAGGTATGGGGTTTTCGATCATCGACTCCAGCAAGTGTGTTGCGACAATAACGCGCTTTCCAAGCTCGTGGCAGCGTCGAACGATGTTGCGCTGGATATTGGGCAGGTCGTGAATGTGGACTTCAACTCCTAAATCGCCTCGCGCCACCATTATGCCATCAGCTTCTCGAATAATATCTTCGATATTGCGCACGCCTTCCTGGTCTTCAATTTTGGCAATGATTTTAATCTTGTTGGCTTTTGGCCCGAGAAACTCGCGCAGCTCACGAATATCCTTTGCTTCACGAACAAAAGAAAGAGCGATGTAATCCACTTCTTGATCGATACCAAATTGAATATCTTGGCGATCTTTGTCGGTGATTGCAGGTAGGTTTACGCGGATCCCAGGCAAATTAACATGGCGTTTGCTTTTTAAAACCCCACCGTCAATCACGCGGCAACGCATTGTGCGTTCTTCTTTACTTAAGACTTCGAGGTTGATTAAGCCGTTATCGACTGTAATACGATCACCAATATTGACGTCAGTAATTAAGTCATCGTAATTAATCGGGATCGAAGTCTCTTCAACGTTGGCGACACCGCGAGCAACGATGGATATAACATCGCCATCACTTAGGTTTAGGTCACTGCTTAGATTACCCGTGCGAATCTCCGGCCCCTGGGTGTCTAGTAAAATAGGCACAGGAGGAGAGACTTTTTTATTGAGTGTACGGATGGCTTTCATGACTTTGAGGTGAGATTCGTGATCACCGTGCGACATATTGAGCCTGACTACGCTCATGCCGGCTTCATGAAGTTCGGTTAATTTGCTCAGGCTGTCTGTTGCAGGGCCAATGGTGCAAATTATCTTCGTCTTGCGCATGTGTGCTTTACCGCCTTAGTCAATAAAATATAGGTGAGTTGGAGAACGAGTGAAGTGTAACAAAAAAATTGTCAGGTGTGGAGTTAGTGTAGCGCCTTTGCTGCAATGTCGCTATGTCGAATTATAGCGGCAGTTATTAGTTTTCTGATTTTCGTCCTACGCGATAGGCAGAAAATAGAATAGCCACCACAAAAAGTAGCGATAACATCAGTGACTCATGAAGGCTCGGACCGCTATTATCTTTCAGTGCAGAAATTGCAGGGACAAGGGCTGCTAGAACGAGCGCCAGCGCCAATAGGTAGCTAGTCCGGTGGGCAAGGTTGATTGACCAGCCAAGCCAACGAATTTTTGCTCTTACTATTAAACGCGGATCTTGCTGACAGTAATAGATGATTTTGTAGCGCCAGTGAGTGTCGGCCTGGTTGGATTTGTTGTCAGTCATGTGTGTTGACGTGAGCTATGTGAATTAGTCATTGATTACTCACTGCGTTTTAGTTTGGAGAGAAGAGCATTTCCTGCATTGGACGCGTAGGCTTTACCAAGCTGAGCAGAAATCCAGCTGCCGGTTGCGACTAGTTTGTCGATATCGATGCCGTGTTCGATCCCTAAATCGTTCAGCATATAGACCATGTCTTCTGTGGAGACGTTGCCGGTCGCGCCGGGCGCGAACGGACAGCCACCAAGCCCGGCGATGGATGTATCGAAGGTTGAGATTCCTGCTTGCAGCCCTGCATAGGTATTGGCGAGTGCTTGGCCGTAAGTATTATGAAAATGAAGTGCGAGTTTATCGGTGCTGATCGAGGTCGTCACAATACTGAGTAATTCTTCAACTCGCTTCGGTGTTGCGACGCCGATGGCGTCGGTTAAGCAGACCTCGAAACAACCCATTTCGAGTAATGCTAGAGAAATTTCATTGACGCGATGGTAATCCACCTCGTTTTCGAACGGGCAACCTAGCGCACAGGAGATATAGCCACGTACAGCAACCCCTTGCTTGAGCGCTGTGGCGCAGACGTCTTCAAAGCGCTGTAAACTTTCGCTAATACTGCAATTAATATTGCGCAACGAAAATGTTTCGCTCGCCGCGGCAAAAACCGCGACTTCGCTGACGCCAACGCTGAGTGCGCGCTGCAGCCCTTTCAAGTTGGGTGTAAGCGCGGTGTAGGTGATACCCATTGTCTCTGATTCGGACAGTGTTCTAAAAATTTCCTCACTGCCAGCCATCTGCGGTACCCGAGACGGATTAACGAAGCTGCCGGCCTCAATTTTTGATAGACCAGCGTCTGCTAAGCGATGAATCAATTCAATTTTTGTTGCCTTGTCGATAACGTTCGACTCATTTTGCAAGCCGTCCCGTGGGCCGACGTCGACGATGGTTACCTTGGAGGGGAGTGTTGCCATTTTAGTTGGTGTGCTTCCGCAGTTGTGAAAGTTGCTTATCAAGTAACATGCAATAGGGTGATGTAAAACCGGTTACCACCGATACGTCTGCGTGGTGTGTTAACTCATTTGAATGTAGGCGCGGCGCTAAGTTCAAGTCCTCTGCCAATAAACTATCGTCAATCAACAACGAGCCAGCAGCAGTGTTGTGTAACAACGTCAGCCACTCATCAAAGCTGAGTAAGTTGTATGGCAAGTTGCGCAGCTGTTTGGTGGCGCTGTCGCGTGGCACGACTAAACAAGAAAAGTGCAGCTGAAATTGACTGAGTTGTTTGTTTAACTCTAGTAATAGGTGCCCGCTGCATAGCGCGCTAAATACCGCTTCTACACTGGCCGTATTGGTAAATTGTAAACAGGCGTAGTCAGCGTTGATGCTGGCTAATTTGCCTGAGTAAAGCGTCATAATATCGCGTAGATGAATTTCAAAACGCTCGGTGACTGTTCGCAGGGAGGAGTGGTTTAGTTGACCATGAAGCTGCCTTAAATTATGGAAGTAAATGAATAGTTCCACTTGCGGCTCCCGTCCGGCGCCTCCAAGAGCGCCGGTTTCTGTCACCGCATCATTGGTGCTGGCTGTAGGCTCCGGTTCGACGTTAACGATTGGGATAGTCGCACTGTGGGTGGCAGTGGATGGTTTCGAAGAGGTACTTGGTGGGGGTGTTGTTTGCACGGAGCGTTGTAGCAACATTAGCCCGATGGCAACGGCGGCGACGATAGCCGTAGCGAGGGCGAAACTTAAGGTAAAAAATAGCTGGTTACTGTTTATGCTTATCGAGATATAACCCGTCACACTGTCATGAGCGGTAATGGGTGTTGTAACGATCTGGACCTGTGATTGAGTGACGTTCAGGCTGCGTTTACCAGCTTGAACCAAAAGGTTGTTCTCGACATCATGAATGGTGGCATTGATGATCGTTGGGGCGGCGACTACATCTTGAACAATTACCTGTAGGCTGACTAGGTCCTGTTCTAGGCTCGGCTCGAACGCGCGGCTTGCCGCGAGCTCAGCGATATTTTGACCGTAATCATGATGCATCTTGTCTATTTGCGGAGCGACCCACCAATTGCATCCAACGCTTACAACTAGCGCAACCAGTGTGATGACAATGGAGGGCAACCACCGGTGATGCAAAAAAAGTTGTTTCCTGGTGTTCATGACTTTCCTGTCGCGTCAAAGTAGCCCGGCATTATAGTGTCAAAAGCTTAGGGCCGTAAAAGCCTCGGAAGTGATACACCACATTATTCGTAAATTATGCTAACCTCGCGGCCTATTTGATTGTTATCCAAGCGGTAATTCTTGTGAACGAACCTCTATTGATCACCGTCTCTGGCCATGATCGGCCTGGTGTGACCTCCGCCATTACAAGTATTTTGGCAACCTACCATGCAAACATCTTGGATATCGGACAGGCTGTTATCCACGACCGTCTGACCTTGGGAATATTGGTTGAAATTCCGAGTGAATACGATTCCTCTCCTGTATTGAAAGATCTGTTGTTCCGAGCCCACGAAATGGACATGCAGATTAGGTTTCAACCAATTTCCGAGGAAAGTTACTCTGATTGGGTTAGTCAGCAAGGAAAGACGCGGCACATTATTACTTTGCTAGCGCGCAAACTGACAGCGGCTCAAATTGCCGAGGTGACAGCTGTCGTTGCCCGGCATAATTTAAATATCGATAACATCAACCGATTGTCTGGTCGCATTCCGCTGGACTCTAGTCAGCGAGATGCCAAGGCGTGTGTCGAATTCTCGGCGCGAGGTCAGGCCAGTGACATGACGCAACTGCGAGCGGATTTTATGGAGTTGTCCACCCGCTTTGATATTGATGTCGCTGTTCAGGAAGATAACGTTTACCGGCGTAACCGCCGCTTAGTCTGTTTTGATATGGACTCTACACTGATTGAAACCGAAGTAATTGATGAGCTTGCGATATTGGCTGGTGTGGGAGAGCAGGTGTCAGCAATTACCGAGCGGGCAATGGCAGGTGAGTTGGATTTTAAGCAAAGTTTTACTGAGCGTATGGCTTTGTTGAAGGGGCTCGATGAAAAAGTGCTCGCTGATATTGCTGAGCGTTTACCTGTAACGGAAGGTGCAGAGCGGCTAATTCGCACGTTGCGTCAGCTAGGTTACAAAACGGCGATATTGTCAGGCGGTTTTACTTACTTTGGTCGTTATTTACAGAACAAGCTTGGGATTGATTATGTGTATGCCAATGAGCTTGAAATTGTCGATGGCAAGGTAACAGGTAAGGTTTCAGGGGACATTGTTGATGGCCAGCGTAAAGCAGAATTGCTGAAAGAGTTGGCAGAAAAAGAAGGCATTTCGTTGGAGCAAACCATTGCTGTGGGTGACGGGGCAAATGATTTGCCGATGCTGAGTCGTGCTGGGTTAGGTATCGCTTTTCGAGCTAAACCTTTAGTCAAAGCATCGGCAGAGCATTCGATTTCAACGATGGGATTGGATGCTATTTTATACCTGTTAGGGTTTCGCGATCGAGAAACTTAATATCTTGTTGGTTTAGCTGTCCATGCTGAAATCGTAATTCATATCGTCAGCAGGTGCTTGTAAATAATGTCCTTGAATATAGTGGGTGCCTGCTTGCCACAAGGTAGACAACACGCTGGCGTTCTCCACAAAAGGCACCACAGTAATTTTATTTTCGGCGTGAAGCTCTTTCAGTAAGTTGGTAAGTGTTTCCGGGCTTTCACTATTATTTTGAATGTCTAAGGTAAACGAGCCATCGACTTTTACGAAATCTACGTCAACGTGCTTTAAGGTATTAAAGGGGTTGAGTGCGCAGCCAAAATTACTAATGGATCGCGAGCAGCCCATCTCGGCCAAGCCGGAGAGAAAATCTTTTGCAGCGTTGAGGTGGTTAGTAATGTCCGCTTCGCTAATTTGGAAAATAATAGATTGTCCCGTTAAACCGGCGGCTTTAAAGGCGACACCGAGCCAAGGTAACAAGGATTTATCCATCATTGAATGGCGTGTCAAGTTGACGATGAGCTGAGTCTTATTGCCCTTTTTGTTGTGCTCGGACAGCATTTTAATCGATTCGAGAATTACCCATCGGTCAATTTTAATATGCGCGCCGATTTGTTCTGCCGCTTCTAGGAAGGTGTGCGGTGATACTTCTTCGCCCTCATCGGTGACCATGCGCAGCAGAACCTCGTAATGTTCTTCTTCTGAGCCACGCAAACTAATAATGGGCTGAAATAATAATTTGAATTGATCTTTTTCTAGAGCCGTTTGAACAACGTTCGACATATCGGTTTCGGCATCTGTCGATACTTCGGGTTCAAATAGTAAGGCTTTGTTGCCTGCGTCACTGTCAGTGCCAGCGGCAATACTTGCGACTGCCTTCATGCTTTGTTCAATGACTTCTTCCGAGTTCGTTGATGTGTCGCTGATAATCGAGATGCCTACACTCAAAGTGGTTTGCAACGTTCTGCCATCGACATCAATGATATGATCTTCAACTGTTTTGCATAACATTGCGCCAAACTTGACGGCGTCGTCTGCAGTGATGCTAGGGATGAGTATAGAGAAGGAGTTGTCACCAAAACGGGCAAGCTGTTGGTCCCCGGAGCATTTTTCCTTCAGCGCTTTAGCGATACTCGCAAGCGCTTGGTCGGAAGCCGACACGCCAAGTACTGATTGAATCGCATCGGCAAAATTATCGACTTCAAGTGTTAAGAATGCACCAGACTGCTGAGAGTCGTCGGTGCTGGCAAGGACTTGCTTAAGCTGGTTGACCATATACTGGCGGTTGTATAACCCAGTGGCAGTGTCCTGGTGTTTTATCTCGTTGAGCTGCGCTTCTAATGCTTCGTTATTGACGCTGGTTGCCGCTTGCGCACGTGCCAAGAATTGAATGCAGGGTTCTTCGTCGTATATTGCGTTGGCGACCTCAACGGTTACCGGTGTGATAGAACCATCTGGACGCACACCGGAAAATGCGAGCTGGCTGCTCTCGCCTTCTTCCCCTTTGAGCGCAAACTCTTTCATGAATACCTTGGCTTTGTCCTGATCGGGGTCGCTGATCATGTCGATGATGGGCATGCACTCCAGGTCTTCCCGGTCATCGTAGCCAAACATGTCGGCAAAAGATTCGTTAGCGTAAAGGTACATGCCGTCTTGGACGTAGGCGATGGCATCGCGAGAGCTGTCGAGTAGCTGTTGGCTGCGACGTTCTGCCTCTTTGAACTGACGTTCTGAGCGGCGCTTTTGTTGGCGCTGTTCGTGGTTTTCTAATTCCCGCTGGATGACCAGTAACAAGTGTTGGTCTTCGTCAATACGCACAACATCTTGTGCGCCCATCTTCATGCCTTCTACAGCCGGTTGTGAACCTTCCTCGTCAGTTAATAAGATGACGGGTACGTCCTTTTTTAGGCGCTTGATTTGTTTGATTGCTGATGATGGTGGGACGTTGGTTGCACGTGCATCGCCAATCAATAAATCCCATGCTTGCTCTTGCAGCAACTTGGTCAGGACCTCTTCATTTTCGACGTATTGTGAACGCGTCGAGCGGCCAGCATTTTGCAGCATGCTGATCAAGCGCTCGGCTTCGTCACGAGAGTCGTTAAGAATAAGTAAACGAAAAGTATCGTTGGGATTCATACAAGAAAATCTTGGTGGCTTAGTAAGCTACTAACGTGTGCTCTTAGGTCGAGGGACGCCGGCACTCTGATTTCGGTTAATCCTCTCACTAAATTAGCATTAATAACAACAGTTTAACTCAAATTTCGTGATCGAGAGCGACTGATTAAGTTTAAATGTTCGCTAAGCGGACTAAAAAGCGTCAATGTGCGATGAGATCGCCCGTATTACCCGCTGGTTCGTGTGCAACATGGGGCCTGGACTGAACTTGCAGCCCTCTCAACGGGGGGGGGGGGCAGAATTTAACATAGAGTGAAGGCGCTGTTTGAATATTAGTCATCCCAGGCAGAGCTGAAATCGTCGTCACTCGATGCATCCACTTGCTGAGATTCCGAGGCGGTGGCTTCTTGGCTGACGTGCGGTTCCGGCGCGTCTATTTTGTCAGCGCGAAATTGGAACTGGCTAATTGAGCCGCTTGAAAATATGCGACGCGTTAATTGCCCCTGACTAATCTCACCAAAGCTATTCAATTCTAGCCGGTTGTACTCTTGGAAGGGGGCGAAGGCTGTAATGAGGGTGGCTGGTTGATTGGCCGCTTTTAATTCGGGTAGCAGTAATATCCGCATGTAATCGCCATATTCACCAGTCGGTTGTTCGATTGCAGCAGCATACGGTGTTGCCTTTGGCGCGAGTATCTGAATGCCGAGTCGCGTCGAACTTTGCTGTTGTTGCACCCAGCGAATGACGCCAACGCCCCAACGGTGTCTACCCTTTTCTCGTAGACCGATTATTTCACCGGCGCGTACGTGCGCTGGAATTGCCTTCCGCCATTCTAGGCAGTATCCGCCGGGGCTAGTATCGATGACTTGAACGAGATCAATAGGGTGATCGTCGGCTTCCGCGTCGTCATTTTGTTTGCTATTCCATGGGTCATTCGCGAAGGAGCCAAAATCGATTTCTTCCATCTCGTCTTGACCAAGAAACTCTTCGAACGACATGCCATTAATAATATGGTGATGGATATTGCTCAAGCCAACACTAGCTTCGATAGTGCTGTTGGTTGGCTGACGTTCAAAAGCGCGTTGTAAGTTTGTACTCCAGGCCTGCTCTAGGTGGTCTAACAGCGCTACTGATAGCGTCTTTGGGATTTTAAGTAACTCTTTGTCCGTCTCCTTCGCTTCACGCTGGGTTCTAAGCGCAGTGAGCAATTGCGACAAATCTAGCTCTCGCAAGTCTCCGCGTGAACCACTGAAGCGCGCTTTGTTAAGCGGCCCTATGTCGGCAGCTAGATTGAGCACGTACAAATTTTTGCGGTTGCTATCGGTGGGTACCAGCTTCGCTAAATACGCCCATGACTCCAGAGCCTGGTAGGTGGCAGAAACGTCAATTTGTCGCATTTGATTGGGGCGAGATGCGGCCAACAATATGATCCGCATGTACGCCTGCTGGGTTGTGCAGGCGTCGCTCTCTTCGAGTAACTGGTCGGCGACCAATCGATCGAGCAAGGCGAATTCCTCGGCCACGCGGTAACAGGTATGCAGCTCTAACCACAGTTGCTCGGGTGTTTGCCGGTAGAGTTGGAAGCTCCGAAAAAGGAGTAATCCTAAGCCGACAATGGCTCGGTGACACACGAGTTCGAGATGTGGGTGGGGTTTGGTTTTAGTACTTTTGCTGGCAATGTCTTTGAGAACCGATAAATAGCCAACACACATATGTTTTTGTAGGGCTTGTGCGACCACTGCGGTTTTCATTGGCCCTTCAGGCAATATAAGCGGCTGATTAAGAAACCCTCTCGCCAGACCCTGGATGCAGTGTTGTACGTAGGGTCGAACAGCTTCAAGCATCGCGAGCCGATTATCGGCGGAGGTTTCAAGGCGAGGAATCTCAGGCAGTGATTTGTATAGCAAGACGCCGGTATGTGTAATTCGCGTGGCGGGTAATGCCTCGGCCCATGCTTTAACCGACGACGCTTTATTACTGGCAGAAAAAGACAGTGCCGCTAAATCTTGGGCGGGTAACGTCACTTTCTCAAACATTTCTGTCAGATTGAATTCTGCACTCATATCAATAGCTTAGCGATATCTTCCGTGTAATCCAGTATGTTAACCGTAATGGCCAGCCGGTGGCACCTATCACGACAAAATTATTTTATTGGGAGCTCCTGCCAACTCGTGGCTCAAGCGAGGAACGAGATATCCGGGGAGTTGAGCTTGTAGTTGCTCATGCAACTTTAATGCCTCTGGCCTCGGTAGGTCAAAGTGTTGGACGCCTTGAACTTTATCGAGGACATGTAAATAGTAGGGAAGTACACCACTTTCAAAGAGTTTGTGAGAGAGGGTGGCTAAACTGGAGACAGAATTGTTGATGCCCCGCAGAAGTACGGCCTGATTGAGCAATGTCACGCCCGCATCTCGTAGCGAGCGGCAAGCGCTGCGGACACAATTGTTAATTTCGTTGGCGTGATTCGCATGCAGGACCATCACTTTGTTAAGCCGACCACGGTGCAGCCACGTTAGCAGTTCTGGGTTTACGCGGTCAGGAATGACGATGGGCAGTCTTGTATGAATGCGTAATGTTTTGATGTGTGAAATGGCTTCAAGGCGTTCGACAAATTCTGCCAAGTAGGCGTCCGCTAAGGTTAACGGGTCTCCACCGCTAAGAATAATCTCATTCAGTGAGGTATCTCTTGCTATACGGTCTAGGGATTCCTGCCATTCGTGTCGGCTTTGTCGGTGATTTTCGTAAGGGAAGTGGCGACGAAAACAGTAGCGACAGTGGATGGCACAAGCGCTGGTTAGCATCAGCAGCGCTCGCCCGTGGTATTTTTGAATGATTCCCGGTGCTTGCGTGGCGGCGGCTTCAGCGAGGGGGTCCGTAACATAACCTGGTGCGTTGATGAGCTCTGCAGCGCTGGGAAGAACCTGTAGCAGTAATGGGTCATTAAGGTTGCCGCGTTCGATACGTTGCAAATAGCTGCGGGGTACGCGTACGTGGAAGTCGTCGTTGGCCTTACAGAGCGCGGGATATGAGCCTTTAAGCGCGTCGACATCAATGGCCAGCTCTCGGCAAAGCTCTTTCGGGTCTCGAATAATATTAATAAGCTGTTCTTGCCAGCTCTGGCTCTGCCATGAGAGCTCAGTTCGGGGTATCATAGGCGCCCTTTAAAAATCCAGCTGAAAGATATAGGTCTTGCACTAATCAATTCGGCAATTACCTACTGAGTGTTGAGGACATATGGCAAGTTATTCTACCAACGAATTCCGCAGCGGCATGAAAGTCATGTTAGACGGCGACCCCTGTTCAATTCTCGATAACGAGTTCGTCAAACCAGGCAAGGGCCAAGCATTTAATCGCGTCAAACTCCGTAACCTAAAGTCGGGTCGGGTTTGGGAACGTACGTTTAAATCAGGTGAAAGCCTTGAGGGTGCTGACGTAACAGACCGCGATATGGAATACCTCTATAACGACGGTGAATTCTATCACTTTATGGAGCCTGAGACTTTCGAACAGCATCAGGCCGATGCAAACACTGTGGGTGATGCTGCTCAGTGGTTAAAAGAGCAAGACACTTGCATTGTTACTCTTTATAACGGTGCACCGTTGGCAGTGACTCCACCCAATCATGTGGAATTAGAAATCGTTGAAACCGACCCTGGTCTCAAAGGTGACACAGCTCAAGGTGGTACCAAGCCTGCGAAGCTCTCAACTGGTGCTGTAGTCAAAGTGCCTTTGTTTTTGACAGAGGGTGAAGTTGTTCGTGTCGATACACGAACCGGCGAATATATGAGTCGCGCTAAAGAGCAATAATAAATGGCGAATGATATTGCGCCGGAAAGCGATTCGCGGTGGCGGCCAACCGCCGCGAATTCGATGCTGCAAGCGCGAGCGTCGCTATATCAATCACTTCGACAGTTTTTTGATGCGCAAGGTTATACAGAAGTCGATGTACCATTGCTTGGCTTAGCCGGTACGTCGGACCTCCATATTGAATCCTTTCTAACCGACACAGTTAATCCCTCTCGGTACCTACAAACTTCTCCTGAGTTTGCCATGAAGCGGTTGCTCGCAGCGGGAAGTGGCCCTATCTACAGTATCACTAAGTCTTTTCGTTTGGGCGAGCGCGGCAAAAACCATAACCCAGAGTTTACGATTCTCGAATGGTATCGTCCTGGGTTTGATGACCACGCCCTAATGCAGGAAGTATCAGCGCTTTTAGGTCCTATATTGAGCAGATCTCCGAAAATAACGACCTATCAGCAGTTGTTTGAAGACACGCTGGGTGTTGATCCTTTGACAATACCGGTGGCGGACCTGAAGAAGATCTCTCAATTGCATCTTGATGTCGACTCGCATGAGGGCAGTAGAGACTTTTGGTTGGATCTGCTCTTCTCGCACGTTATCCAGCCAACACTGGTTGATCAGCTATGGTTTGTGCATGACTATCCTGCGAGCCAGGCAGCGCTTGCTAAAGTCACTGTGAACCATTCTGGCGTCGCAGTTGCTCGACGCTTTGAAGTTTTTTGCGAGGGAGTGGAGCTTGGGAATGGGTATTGGGAATTAACCGACTCATCGGAGCAGCGACGTCGATTTGAAAAGGATAATGCTCAACGTATTGCTCTGGGCTTAGACGCAGTTAATTATGACGAGAGTTTGTTGGCGGCGTTGGAATATGGTTTGCCGGAGTGTGCGGGTATCGCTATAGGGGTTGACCGGCTACTGATGGTAATGAACGGCTGTAATGATATTGCGGACGTATTAACCTTTCCTTTTGAAATAGCGTAACTGCAAAAAGCAGACAAAAAAAGGGTGGCTTTGGAGCCACCCTTTTGATCATACAGCGCCTTAATTAGATTAGGGGCAGCTTGCGTAATCGTAATCAGATACATCCCGGCTGCTACCGTAGTTTTCTTGGCTACATAGGAACTGGTTGTAACGAGTATCGCCATCGATGTAGCGCTTCATCCAAGCAATGCCAGGCTTGCCAAGCAACGCTTCGTTGTAACCAGAGTTTGCGCAGTAGTGGCTGCCGTTGTTAACTTCGATCTTCATCTTAGGACCAGACGCATCACGGTAGAAGTCATCAACGTGGCTGGACGTTGGTGCAATTGCATCGTTTTCACACGCAATCATGAATGCAGGTGTGTTCATACGACCATAGCTACCAGAGTACCAAGGTGCTTGTGGGATGATTGCTTTTACTTCGCTGCGATCGGTCGCTAGTTTCAGCGAGCCGCCGCCGCCCATTGACCAGCCAATAGCACCAAGACGGTTGCGATCAACCATGCTACCCACAGTGCTGTCGCTGATTACGTGGTCCAATGCAGCGCTAAGTTGACGAGCACGGCTGTTAGGTTGGTCATAGCCGGAGTTGGTGTCGATTGTAATAACCACAAAGCCCCAAGAGGCAAGGCGTGGGCCCCACCATCTGATTGAGCTCTCGCGAGACACATAGCCAGGTACTACTGCAATGGCACCCATGCGTCCACAGTTAGAGTTGGTTGGGTAGTGAATGGTGCCGCCACCGAAACCGCTAGCCGCATAACTGCTAACACTCTTGGTGCGAACAGAGAATGGACCGCTTGCGCCAGTGCGAGATAGTGCAGAACTGGTTGGGGCTGGACCACAGGCATTACCACCGCTTGGGGGTGGGTTTGAACCGCCGTCACCGCCGCCATCACCACCGTCGCCGCCGCCAGAAGCGAACAACGCAGAGGAAAGTAGCAGGGCGCTAACGCCAACCAAGAGTTTTTCAGTGATTGTTTTTTTCATGAAATGAACCTTTTTAATTATTAATTTATTTTTATGTCGCTATCGGCGTGGTCGCGCTAAAACGATATTGAGATTCAAAAGTATCTACGGATACAGCGTGATAGAAAGCTTGTATCTCCGACGACAGCCTGGTGCGAAAATTAGCACAACCGTTTATTTTCTTTATTTCACTTTCCGTCACTTTTGTTTTTTGGAGAGATAAGTGTGCTAAAAAGTGAAAATTATGACGTGATATTTGTAGGGGTTACGAAAGGTTTTTGCTAAATAAAATGGGTGTGAAAAGTTTTTCGATTTTTCAAAATTGAAATAAAAAAGGGCAGCCTTGGCTGCCCTTATCGGTTCACCGCCTTAGTAATTAGGGGCAGTTGTTGTAGCGGTAGTCAGATACATCGCGACTTGAGAAACTGACGTTTCCACACAAGTAATTGTTGAAACGCGTATCGCCATCGATGTAACGCTTCATCCAAGAGATACCAGCTCTTCCGAGAATATCTTCATCAGAGTTTCCTGAATTTGCGCAGTAGTGATCGCCACCGTTAATTTCGATGTACATTTTAGACGTGCTGTTAGGCACGTCATCCCAGAAATCATCTACGTGAGAAGATACCGGTGCAATGCTGTCATCTTCACAAGCAATTAAGAACGTTGCAGCGTCTACTTCGTCAAAGTCGTTAAGACCCGAATAGTAAGGAGCTTGTGGGATGATTGCTTTTACCGTTGAGCGCTCGGTAGCAAGCTTCAAAGAGCCGCCACCGCCCATGGACCAACCGATGGCACCTAAACGACTTGAATCAACCATGCTACCTACTGTGCTATCACCAATAATGTGATCAAGCGCGGCACTTAATTGATCTGCACGGCTGTCTGGCTGATCGTAAATGGAATCTGTGTCGATCGTGATGACAACGAATCCCCAAGACGCCAAACGTTCGCCCCACCACTCGATTGAGCTTTCGTAGGAAACATACCCTGGAACAACAGCGATACCGCCCATGCGACCACAGTCAGCATTATTGGGATACCAAATTGTGCCGCCACCAAATCCAGAGGCTGCGTAGTCGCTTACACTTTTGCTGGAAACGTTGAATGGACCGCTATCGCCTGTTTGAAGTAATTGCGAGTCAGTTGGCGCTGGGCCGCATTCGCTGCTGGAAGGAGGAGTGCCGCCGTCGCCACCATCACCACCCCCATCGCCGCCGTCACCACCACCGGATGCATAAAGTGTTGAAGAAAGAATTAGTGCGCTTGCACTAATGATTATCTTTTCAAATATTGATTTATTCATAGTACCAACCTTTTTAATTATTAAATTATTTTTTTGTTTTTAGGCATGATCGTGGTACTGCGATATTTAACTGCAAAGTTACCTGTCCATACTGCGTAGAAGACAGTTCATATCTCCAGCGACAGCCTGGTTAGAAAATTATCACGAAGAAATATTTTCCATATTTCATGTTCTGGCACTATTGATGTTTTTTTGAACGTGGTTCACACCCTTCTGCTTGTATTTATCAGTCTTACAAATAAAGAATTTGAGAAAAGAGAAAAGAGAAAAGAGAAAAGAGAAAAGAGAAAAGAGAAAAGAGAAAAGAGAAAAGAGAAAAGAGAAAAGAGAAAAGAGAAAAGAGAAAAGAGAAAAGAGAAAAGATTCAGCGTAATGGAAAAGTCTGTTGCACAAAAAAGGGCAGCCTAAGCTGCCCTCTTCTTTAAACCACCATCCTAAAAATTATTAGGGGCAGTTGTTGTAACGGTAGTCAGAGACGTCAAGGCTAGAGTAGCTCTCGTTACCGCAGAGGTAGCTATCGAAGCGAGTGTCGCCGTCGATGTAACGCTTCATCCAAGAGATACCTGCTTTACCCAGTAAGTCTTCGTCTGAGTAGCCAGTGTTAGCACAGTAATGTGAACCACCGTTGATTTCGATGTACATTTTTGATGTGCTGTTAGGTACGTCATACCAGAAGTCATCAACGTGTGAAGAGACCGGTGCGATGGTGTCATTTTCACAAGCAATTAGGAAAGTTGCTGCGTCAATTTCATCGAAGTCGTTAAAGCCAGAATAGTATGGTGCTTGTGGAATAATGGCTTTTACAGTTGCACGCTCAGTTGCAAGCTTGAGTGAGCCACCGCCACCCATTGACCAACCAATTGCGCCCAAGCGGCTTGAATCAACCATGCCACCAACAGTGCTATCGCTAATGATGTGATCGAGTGCAGCACTTAATTGATCGGCACGGCTGTCTGGCTGATCATAAATAGAGTTTGTGTCGATAGTGATCACAACAAAACCCCAAGATGCTAAACGCTCGCCCCACCACTCGATTGAGCTTTCGTAGGAAACATAGCCAGGAACAACCGCGATACCACCCATGCGACCACAGTTAGAGTTATTTGGGTACCAGATAGTGCCGCCGCCGAAACCGCTAGCTGACCAGTCGCTGACGCTTTTAGTGGAAACGTTGAATGGACCACTGTCGCCGGTTTGGAGCAATTGTGATTCAGTTGGTGCTGGACCGCACTCAGTGCCACCGCTTGGAGGAGTAGAGCCGCCGTCGCCGCCACCATCACCACCGTCGCCACCACCTGAAGCATATAGAGTGGTAGAAAGAACGAGCGCGCTCGCGCCGACAAGTAACTTGTCTAAGATAGATTTTTTCATGAGACCAACCTTGTTTTAATTATGTGTATAAATATTTTTGTTTTGAGTCAGGTAAAACATGGCAACCATCACATAGTTGTAGTTATCTGACTGGGCATCCATTTTGTTTTTGCCTACTTGATCAAACTGAAGCGGCTGTAGTTTTTCGGATGCTCCGTCGGTGACGAAAGCCTGGAAGAGAAGTTAACAAGGTAAACTTGTAGCCTCTTTCACAAATTGGCACTCTTTTGATGAAAAAACGCGATTTTTTCGATGGGGTTAGGTGAAGTCTTTCACAATTTGGCACTTTTTTGTGTCGTTATAATTTGCGGTTGTTAAGTAAATTTTTCGATTAGTAAAGGTAATAACTGCGATCGTTAGTGCATCGCTTTTTAAAACAAGGAAAACACTTGTTTTCTTTTGTTGAAAAATAAATTTCAGGAAGAGCAGTGGTGTGGGAACCAAATTCAAAGGAAGGGTTTCCGTTAAATGCCGAGCGCCATAGGTACAATGCCAACGGACATTAAACCCCAGCGCCGACCATGGAGTCGGATCGGTGTAAATATAGTAATGACAATTTGCCCGCCGGGAACGACAAAACTGCCCATACTAATCTCGCCACAATTGTCGACATTTTTCTTTTCTTGTTCGTTGTCAACGGAGAAATACATATAGCGGCTATGGGCCATATCTTCTTTTAGATTGCCAGTCTCTGGGCGCGCATTTTCCGACCGGTTAATGGCTAAATAATAGTGGTCGTCACTGGGTAGCCAGTAGATGATGCCTTTTTGTAAAGCGCCTGCGTGCCATTCATTGATAGCGGGTTGTAGCTTGCGGCGGAATGCTTCACCGTAGCTCACGTCAAATTTCCCCATTTGCGAGCCTGGCACTTTACGGTAATTTCTATCCCATATGTCGACGCCTTCTTTTTCTAGTTCAATTAACTTCTGTTGCACAAAGTCGCGTTTCTCGTAGAGCGATGCAACGACTTTTTCTATAACGCCCTCGCTGGTGCGGAACTTCGCTAGTTGTTGCAATGCAATGTTAGTGGTATCCCGCATAACATCGGTACGTACAAAAATCTCGCTCATGTTATTGCGGATTTCTTCACCGAGGTTGCGAATCTCTCGTGCACGCTCGAGCCCCTCGACATTGGTTTGCGAAAGCTCTTCTACGGTTGAGCTAACCAGTAGCAAGTCCTGATTGCTATGGGAAAATTTCTCCATCATGATTTCGAATTCGCTCACGGTAGATGAAATGGCGGTCTTAGCATCTTCAGTGCTGTGCGTTGCTGATTGCGTGCTCTCCGATGTCTTATGCACCGCGTTACCCATTTCTTCAACGAGTTCGTTGATTTGGTCAGCCGCGTGGCCAACTTTTCCAGCAAGCGAGCGCACCTCATCCGCTACCACGGCAAATCCGCGTCCGTGCTCACCCGCGCGGGCGGCTTCAATAGCGGCGTTAAGCGCTAGCATATTCGTTTGTGCGGCAAAGCCTTGCACGGTATCAAGAATAGTGCGGATGCTTTCGGAGCTGCTGACAAGCCGAGAGACGGTTTCGTGAAATTCGCCCATAACCTGCGATGATGTTTGGACATGTGTTAGTGCTTTACTCATGTCTTCTAAGCTTTGTTGTGCCGCGTCGAGATTCAAGTTGTTAGCGTCGGTGATCCCGCTAGTGCGTTTGGCGAGCTCCATTAGTGCATTATTGGTTTCATCGTTGGCTTGAAAAATAATGTCAGAGAGTTCTGCTTGTTTATCGGCATTGGCTTGGGATTTAGTGCCGAGTTGACGTGCATCAGCCGACGCAACCGCAATCTTCAAGCTATTTTTCAACAACAGTGCAAATAGTGAATCAATTCGGCCGAAAAACGTATTGACGTAATGACGCACGCCTTCAGTTCGCGAACCCGAGAGGGGCAAGCGTTGACGTAAGTCCGCGTGATCGGGGTTGGTCGCCAGTTGTAACGCCGAATTTTGCTGCTGATTTATACCGGCTGCAGATGAAAAGAGGCTGAGATAAATACTGCCGCCTCCCACAACTAGCGCGACCAGCGAAATAACACGCCATGTCCCTTCTGATTGAACAAAGAGCGCAACGGACGCGAGGGCTAAACACGACATGCAGGCAACAAAAAAAGCCACACGCTTCAATGGAAGTGGTTCTCGGTTTGATTGAGGCTGTGTTGTTTCCATACTCGATTCTTGTACTACGTTATCTCAAAAAAACTAACGGCGTTTTTCCGCCTGGTCGGTACGAAGCATGCTATTCGTTAAGCAGGTCCAACGCTGCCGGTAATACGCCTAGCGCGAAGGTGCCCCAGCGTTTTCCCCGAATAATAACGGGGATAAAAATAGTAATAACGATCATTCCGCCGGGAATGACCAGTGTGCCCATACTAATTTCACCGCAATCGGCGGCATTGCGTTTTTCTTGTTCATTGGATACAGAGAAAAACATATAGCGGCTGTGTGCTGCGTCGTACTTTGGGTCACCGGTTTCTGGTTGAGAGACTTCGCTGCGATTTACGCTGACATAAGCTTGGTCGTCGCTGGGTAGCCAATACAGGGCGCCTTGACTATTTTCGGGCTTGTGCCAATCGTCGAGAACGCCTTGGATTTTCTTCGCTAGAGGCACTCTATAGCTGACGTCGTATTTATCCATTTTGGAGCCATCAACTTTTCGATAATTGCGGTCAAAAATATCGACGCCTTCGTCTTGCAGCTCAGTCAGTATGTTTTCAACGATCTCGCGGCGTTCAAACAATGTGGCGACCAATTTCTCAATGACACCGTGTCGGGTTCTGAATTTGGCTAGCTGTTGCAATGCAATATTAGTGGTGTCGCGCATTACGTCGGCACGGACGAAAATTTCGCCCATGTTTTCGCGAATGTCTTCACCGAGATCACGAATTTCTCGCGCGCGTTCTAAACCTTCAGCGTTTGTTAGGCTGAGTTCTTCGATTGTTGAGCTGACTAGCAGTAAATCCTGGTTAGTGTGCTCAAACTTGTGCATCATTTCTTGAAATTCATTGAGCGTCGAAGAGATGGCTTGTTTAGCTTCTTCAGTGCTGTGGGAGGCCGAGGCTGTACTTTCGGATGTCTTTTCAACGGCGCCACCCATTTCCTCGACAAGTTCGTTGATTTGATCTGCAGCGTGGCCGACTTTAGCGGCCAGTGAGCGAACTTCATCTGCCACGACGGCAAAGCCTCGCCCATGTTCGCCCGCGCGGGCGGCTTCGATGGCGGCGTTCAGCGCTAGCATGTTGGTTTGTGCGGCAAACCCTTGCACTGTATCGAGAATCGCGCGAATCGATTCGGCACTGCCCACTAGCCGCGTGACGGTTTCTTGGAAATCACCCATCACATCCGACGACACTTCGATGTGTCGCAACGCACTCTCCATGTCCGATAAGCTTTTTCTCGCGGCCTCTAAATTGAGGTTGTTTGAGTCGGTAATCGCGGTGGTGCGCTGAGAAAGCTCGGACAGAGCGGTATTGGTTTCGGCATTGGCTTGAAAAATAACATCGGACAGCTCGGCTTGGCGTGTGGCGTTTTGTTGTGATTTATCACCAAGCTGACGTGCTTCTGCAGATGCGGCGGCAATTTTCAGACTGTTTTTCAGTAGCAGCGCTAGCAGCTCATCAACACGCTCTAACAGTGTGTTAACGCGCAAAGCCATATCGAGGCGGCTTGCGGTACTTCGCTCCGGCAGTCGCGAACTCAAGTCGGAATGTTCAGTGTTGGAGGCTGCGCGCAGCACTTCGATCGCTTGGCCACTCATGACGTTTGTAGACAGATAGCGCCCAAGCAGGAGCGTCGCAATACCAGCGATAGCCAGGACAGGCGCGAGCACTCGCCAGAAGCCGGACGTGTTCAAGAATAGGCCAGTACAGACCACCACGAAGCACACTGTACCCAGTAAGCAGGTGGCGGCTTGTTTATAGGGAAAGGAGGCCGATGAAAGTGCGTCGGCTCTTTCGGGGGGCGCGTCTCTAGTGCTCATTCACTTCCGTCAAATAGCCAATCTGTTGGCGATAATCTAACTGTCTGATTTATATGGAGAAAATAAGGTATGGATAACCACGCTCAGTCTCTATGGGTACCCTTAGTTAAAGTGTAGTCGAATATGCTGATTGAAAAAGCTGACCGCGCCGCCAGCGCTAATGTTCTGGCGACGGAGGTGCGAGGCGGGTTATTGGAGAGCGAGGGCGTTGTCGGAATAGGGGTTGATGAATCGCTCTAGCGCGGAATCATCTGCGACAACTTTCATGACGTTCTCGCGACGTAATACTTCCGAAGGGCTTAAGCCGAGAAGCTTTCTGAATACGGTGGTGTAATGTGATTGGCTGGAAAAGCCTGCCAATAGCGAGCTATCGAGTAGCGAGTGCCCATTCGCGTAGGCTACCGAGCAAATATACAAGCGGTGCCACATGCGATAGCGACGAATTGGGACACCAATTTCTTTCTTGAATAATTTACACAACCGTGATTCTGATAGGTGCACGGTATTGGCGAGTTGTTCAAGAGTTAGATTTTGATTGGCTCTACTTTTTAGTAGCTCAACCACGCGAACAATGCGTGCGTCTACCGGTGCATGGCCACGAATTTGTGCGCCATCTGGTCTCACAACTTTGTTGAGCATTGCGCGCGCCTTTTGGCTAGTGAGGTCACCGCGCGCAATTTTGTCTAGGCTCTTCAGTATGGATTTTTCGTCGTTGTGGTGAGCGTAAATATTTTCGCTAACTTGTTTCATGTTGCGGCGTAGTAACTCAAAATCACGCCGAAACGGATCGAGGTAAATAATCGCAATGGCAGAGTCGCGTTGTTTCTCTTGCGCAATAAACTCCAAGGAATGTCCTGCCTTGACCAGCAATAGGCGCGAATGCTGTTCGTAGTTTTCCACATCTTTTAAAAGGCTTTGACCGTCAAAATAGGCGATTAGCATATCGGCAGTGGTTACTAATCCGTCGGGAGTTAATCGCTTGTTAGTAAAGTAAAGCGTGCGATCATCCCAAAGGTAGACGACATCTTCGGATTCGGTGTGCGGAGTATTCTTGAAGGAATGGTTGTTCATTTTTAGTTACGCGAGTGTCGTTATATTTATAAGTAAAGCGTGAGAGGTGGCGGTATCTTACTCACGAAAAACACCTATGCAACGCCTGCTAACATTTAACAGCCGAGCGTATTGCGGTCGGATTTTTTCAAAAGGTGGGTTGTAGTGACAGTCGAGTGACAGTAAGCCCGGATTTGTCGTGCTTTCAGTTTTTTGTGTTACTGAAACACACAAATGCGAATGTTTTTTACTATGTTCTATTATTTAGAACCATTTTTTTGATTTCAAAAGTTTATATGTGGTGAGTATCAGTAGCCACCAATTTTGAATCAATCTGGAGGGTGTTGTAACTCTCGTTGTTTAACAGCCGAGAAATTGTCGGTCACTAAGTAAATATTTGTTTAGATTGCACTGAGTATCGCGTCGATAACACTTGTTGTAGATCACACAATGCGTTTGAAGTGGTTCAATATTTCGATGTGAGGTGTGTGCGGTGTTTGGTCGAGAGGCTGGCACTCAACTAATTGATAACCCGCCTCAATGAGATATTTTGCGTCTCGAATGAATGTCGCTAAATTACACGAGACATACAAAATGTCAGAGAAAGGCTGTTTCTTATCAATTAAACCTTTCGTATTTTTGAGGCCGTCCCGAGGTGGGTCAACTAACAATACCTGGAATGGTCCATGTTGGCGGTGAAGTGGCGGTAGCACGGCTTCATCGTAAAGGTCTCTTGCTAAGGCTGTAACGTGTGCGTGATTTTTCGATTCCAATTGTGCAATGGCCGGGCCTTTTCCATCCACCGCAGTAACCTGAACGTCATCATCTTGCGCAATTTGCTCAGTAAAATTGCCTGCACCGCAAAATAATTCAAGAACGTGCAGTGGCTTTGATGGCCGGTTGCCAATCTCCGATAGCTTTTTGCGTAGCCATTGTTGCATAGCAATATTTTGATCGAGATTTGCTTGCTGGAATAAGCGCGGTTTATCGACCACAATCTCGTCGAGATGAGTGTATTCGTCGATATGCAGCTCGCGCCAGGGCTGCTTTCCTTTCTTTTTCCAAAGTGGGTTGGGTAATTGTTCGATTAACCCTGTTAACAGCTGCTGGTTTTTTTCGCTCAGTACAGGGCATTTCTGGATAGGCGCGATGCGATGGCTGTCGAGACTAGCGTAACCAATCACTTGGCCATCGGTTTTTAATTGTGCTCGACTGCGGTAACCGGTGATTTTGGGTGAAGGCCAAATTGGATTTGGTTTCGTGTCACTGATGCGAGCCAGCTGGTTTTCTACTCGCTGCTGTTTGACGGTCAGTTGTTGATTATATTCGATAAATTGCCATGGGCAGCCGCCGCATTTGTTGTCTGACTCGGTTGAGCTAAACCCGTGGTGCGGGCAGAGAGGTTCGATGCGACCAGGGTGGCGGGTAACTATCGTTTGATAAGCGCCTTCAAAAATATTTTTCTTCTTGGCGGTAATTTTTATCTCAGCTTCTTCGCCAATCCACAGTCCCGGGACAAATACGGTTTTGCCACTTGGGTGCGGCAGTATCGCACGACCATCGCTGGCAATGTCGCGCACCACGGCTGTAAATGTTTCTTCAGAGAATGATGCGGAAGCCTGTTGTGCAGAAGTGCGATGGCGTCCGCGGCGGATGCTAGAACCGCCGGGCTTAATAAATTTGGGGCTGGACTTTCGGCGTGACACGAATGGCTGCTTTTAATACGTTTACTGCGTTGGCAGTTACTTTGTGGAATCCATATCGCAATTAAGCTGATGGTTCATGTCTAGTGCTGGGCTTGATGAGCGCGGGCGACCGACAACGGTCGCAGGCACGCCGGCAACCGTGGTGTGGGGTTCGACATTGCGCAATACAACGCTGCCGGCACCTACTTTGGCGCCTTCGCCGATTTCGATATTACCTAAGACTTTTGCGCCCGCACTGATCAACACGCCGCGTCGTACTTTTGGATGGCGATCGCCGCCTTCTTTACCGGTGCCGCCGAGTGTAACCGATTGCATTAGCGATACATTGTCTTCTACAACGGCCGTTTCACCAATCACAATGCCGGTGGCGTGGTCGAGCATAATGCCGCTACCAATTTTCGCTGCCGGATGAATATCGACGCCAAACACCACGGAAATCTGATTCTGTAAAAATAACGCCAATGACTTGCGATCGTTTTGCCATAACCAGTGTGCAACGCGATAGGCTTGCAAGGCATGGAAGCCTTTATAAAACAAAAAAGGCACGCTTAAGCCGGTTACCGTAGGGTCGCGAGTTTTCATTGCAATCAAGTCCGCGCGAACGGCTTCACCGATGGTGCGGTCAGCGTCTAACACTTCTTGGATTACTTCGCGAATTAGCATGGCTGATACGGTCGGGCTATCGAGCTTGTTGGCCAGATGGAAGCTCAACGCCGTTTCCATGTTTTTATGGTTGAGAATCGTGGCGTGGATGAAGCTCGCCAAGATCGGCTCGCGATCTGCCTGACAGCGCGTTTCGGACAAAATTGTTTGCCAAACAATATCGCCGTCGGTCGTTGCTGCTGGGGATGGGTTGTTCATCACTCGATTCCTTTGCGTATGCCAAGCTTACGTGTATCCAATCGAACTGGATCAACTACGTCGGCTTAATTACGTCTGTTAGGCGCGAATGGTAACAGGCGCGGCAACCCTAACGTAAGTTAGAAAAACTTGAATTTAAGTAAAAAGTTGTTAGCTCGCACTGTTAGGCCAGCTTGTGTGCCCACCATCAATAATTGAAGTTACCCGTATTTAGCGACAGTGGTGGTTCGTTCATGGCCGCCATTTGTTCGCGTAATTCTAGTATATGTTGCGACCAATAACGCTGCGTATTAAACCATGGAAAGTTGTGCGGAAACGCCGGATCACTCCAGCGCCGTGCCAGCCAGGCCGCGTAATACATTAAGCGTAAGCTGCGTAAACTTTCGATCAGATTCAGCTCGATAGGGTCAAAGTCATAAAACTGATAGTAGCCGTCCAGCAGTTTGTTGATTTGCACCACCTGCTGTTCGCGTTCGCCGGAAAGCAGCATCCAAAAATCTTGCACCGATGGGCCATTGCGGGCGTCGTCGAAGTCGACAAAGTGGGGGCGGTCATCGCGCCACAGGACGTTGCCTATATGGCAGTCGCCGTGCAATCGGATAGTTTGATAGGTGATTTTGCCAAATTGCTCGCGAATCGCTTCCAATAAGTGAGTGGTGAGGCTGGTGTAGCTCTCGCGTAACTCATCTGGGATAAAGCCTGGGGTGTTCAATAGAAAGTTAACGCTTTCTTCGCCAAAGCTGGCGACATCCACCGTTGGGCGGTGTGTAAAGGGTTTCTTTGCACCTGCCGCATGAATGCGACCTAAGTAACGACCGATAACGACGAGGTTATCGAGGTTGTCGACTTCAGGGGCTTGCCCGCCTTGGCGGGGAAAGAGTGCAAAGCGGAAGCCTTGCCACTGAAAAAGCGTCTCGCCCTGCTCATTTGTCAGAGGCGCTACCGCCGGTACCTCTAAATCTGCCAGATCTTGAATGAATTGATGCTCTTCCAAAATCTGCGCGTCGCTCCAGCGCTCTGGGCGATAAAACTTTGCGATAACCGGTTGTTCGCCCTCAATGCCGACTTGATAAACACGGTTCTCGTAGCTGTTGAGCCCGAGGATGCGCGCATCGGACAAAAAGCCTTGGCTTTCTACTGCGTCGAGAATGGCCTCTGGCGTCAGAGCAGAATAAGGGTGCTGCGTACTCGGCTCTTCGCTCTCGCTCATGTTTATCTCTACTGGTCGGGGGGTTGGCTATTTGCGCGGCATTATCCTCTTCTCACGTCAGCTTCGCTAGTCGGCTTATTTTGCTGGCGAAGGGGTTCGCGCGATGCTCCAAATATCGACCCGTGATGCACCTGCTTTTTTCAGCAGTTTGGCTAGGGTGTTGGCGGTACTTGCTGTGGTGACCACGTCATCAACTAACGCGATATGCTGGCCATCAAACCTTCTTGTTGTGACAAATGCGTTGCGCAGGTTACGTAGCCGCTGGCTGCGTTTTAAGTCCTGTTGCTTGGGGGTGTGGTGTTGGCGGGCAATACCGTCGACTACTTCGATGTTAAGTCGTCGACCCAGTTGATCTGCTAAAAACTGCGCTTGATTGAATCCACGTTTCCAGTGGCGGCGCCAATGCAAAGGCACCGCCAATATAGCATCTGGTGTTTGCCGAGCGGCTGAGTCACAAAGCGCCGTTGACGTGACGTGAGCTGCCAAGATGTCGGCTAGCAACTGGCCTGCGGCGAGGTCGCCGTGGAATTTAAAGCGGCTAATTAAGTGGTCAATGGGATGGTCATAGCGACAGGCACTAAAGCACGTGTCGAACAATGGTGGAGACGCCAAGCAAGTACCGCATAACTGATTGTTTTGATGGATTGGGAGAGGCAGGGCGCAGCGAGCACAGCGCGATTCAAGCCAGGGGAGGTCTTGCCAGCAGCCACTGCAGCAGCGCGCATCGGTGCGGCGCCGGCAAATTAGGCATTGTTGTGGAAGCAAGCCATTAGCTGCTTGGCGAGCTAGGGTTCGTGCAAACGACATCATCCGTGATTACCGTTAACTTGTTTGTGTCTTTTAGGTTGACAGTGAAATATTCATGATTACTATGGACAGATACTAGCCACCTACAACTGGGATCACTGTTTATGGCACAAGCCGCATCGACTTTACCGCAATCGACGCAAGCGCACCCAGCGCCAATCGCCTCTAAAGGTCTGCGCCACGATTGGACTCGACAAGAGATATTGGACTTATTTGCGCTGCCTTTCAACGAATTACTGTTTCGTGCGCAAACGGTGCATCGCGAGAATTTCGATCCCACCCAAATCCAAGTGAGCACTCTCTGCTCCATTAAAACAGGTGCTTGCCCTGAAGACTGTAAGTACTGCCCGCAAAGCGGCCACTACAATACGGGCCTTGAAAAAGAAAAACTGATGGCTGTGGAGAAGGTGCTGCAAGAAGCCCGCGAAGCCAAGGCGAATGGTGCAACCCGCTTTTGTATGGGTGCGGCGTGGCGTTCTCCGGTTGAGAAAGACATGTGCATGGTCACCGATATGGTGGCGGGCGTGAAAGCGCTGGGTCTAGAAACCTGCATGACGCTGGGGATGCTCAACGAAAACCAGGCGCAGCAATTGGCCGATGCAGGGCTCGACTACTACAACCACAACCTTGATACCTCGCCCGAGTTTTACGGCGAGATTATCACCACCCGCACCTACCAAGACCGTTTGGAGACTCTCGACAACGTTCGCTCGGCAGGCATGAAAATTTGTAGTGGCGGTATCGTTGGCATGGGCGAAGAAGTGAGTGATCGCGCGGGACTGCTGCAACAACTATCTGCTATGAATCCACATCCAGAGTCCGTACCCATCAACCAATTAGTGAAGGTAAAAGGTGTGCCCTTGGAAGAGGCCGAAGACATCAGTGGCATGGACTTCGTGCGTACCATTGCGGTGGCGCGAATTTTAATGCCGCAATCCTATGTGCGCTTATCCGCTGGCCGCGAAAACATGAGTGAAGAAACCCAAGCTCTCGCCTTTATGGCGGGTGCTAACTCCATCTTCTATGGGGAAAAGCTTTTAACTACTAGCAACCCAACCGCTAACCGCGATGTGCAGCTATTTAAAAAGCTCGGATTGCGACCTGAGATGGTAGAAACGTCAGTTGATCAAGATAAAGAAGGCAATGCCTTGCTTGATGCTATTCAGGAGTCCGACCCTCGCAAGCCTTTCTACAACGCCGCCGTGTAGGTTCCCAACGGCAGCTCGCAAAAGCTGCCTACTTTTCCAATTTCATTCTATATTCCATCCCGCTTTTGCCTGTGAACTTCTAAGAACCCATCCAAAGGGGTTAGACGCAGAGCGAAGATATAGGTGTTTTTATAAGTAAAAATTGTCTTATAAAATAGACTGTTACCTCCTTTTTAGACTGAATTTTTGTACAGTTTCGCGGTACACTGTGTTACAGCGTTAAGTGCAACTCAGGGGCTTTGTCTCCCGCTTCGTGCACTGTCGACCCAAGGAGTCCCTATGATTAGCTCAGTGATTAATACCGGTTTGCAAGGGCTGCAGAGTAGCAGTCGTGAGATCGTGAAATCCGCCGACGACATTGTAAAGGCCGGTACGACAGAGCGCGATAACAGTAATATTTCTGATATTGCCGAGCCAATCGTTAACATGGCGATTGAGCAGCAAGTATTTGATGCTTCTGCAAAAATTGTCAAGGTAGGCGATGAGATGTTGGGCACTCTCATGGACATTAAGGCCTAGCGGTGTTGCGTCATGAATGGCGTCGGTCCAGTCAACAACTTCGCGAATGCTATCTCTCCCTTTAGCCCAGTAGGTAAGCAGGCTGTTGGTGAAGAAAATACGGAATCTAAAGCAAGCACCTTCAAACCCGTCTTAGAATCGCCAGAATCCAATAAGTCAGACAACCGCACAGAAAAAGATGATCCCAACAAGCTCATGGATCGCGCCAATCGTCCAATTGAGGAAGAGAAAGGTGAGCAAGAGTCGGGTTCTGGTGCCCGTGAAGAAAACAGGGAAGAGGCAGATGCTGACGCAGCAGAGTCTAAAAAGCGGCGACAAGATATTGATGTGCAAAATCAAATTCGCGACCTTGCCGCGCGTGATCGAGAAGTGCGTAACCATGAGCGTGCTCACTCAGCACTAGGCGGCGTATATGCTGGTGCGCCAACCTATACTTATAAGCGTGGTCCCGATGGTGTTAATTACGCGGTGTCTGGGGAGGTGTCCATCAGTAGTGGCAGGATTAGTGAAGATCCGCGAGCTAATATTCAGCAGGCGCAAGCCATTCGGCGCGCCGCGTTGGCTCCCTCAGACCCATCCCCGCAAGACCGTCGTGTAGCCGCTAGCGCTGCGCAAATGGAGGCTGATGCTAGGCAAGCGCTGGTGGAGAAAGCTCAGCAAGAGCGTCTAGCCGATAGCGAACAGCGCATGGAGCGGCAAGATCAACTGCGTGAAGCGCAAGAGCAGAAAGAAGAGAGAGTTTCAGAGTTGGCGCAGGAAGCTCAGCAGCGTGAGGAAGTGTTCAGTGCAGTCCGAGCCAGGAATCTCGACCTCAATCAGCGCCTTATTGATATTGGGGTGCAGGACTCCTCAGCGGATTCGGGTTCGATGGTGAGCGAGTCGGTCTGATTCGTTCGCTGCGGCAAAGAAATCTCCGTTACCCGTTTTAATTCTTTTGGTAATTAATTACTCTATTCTCTGAGCCTATCTTTATTCGGCAACGTAATGCCCTATTATTGTTGCCATCTTTCATTACGACAGTGTGTTGAATTTCTATCTGTGACCAATTAACCAGTATTGGCCATTGGGTCATCGGTAGTAAATGAGCTATAAATGGTAAAGTTGCCATTTATTTTTTTGTGACTCTTTGTTCCATTTCGTTTCTATTTTATAGTGAGACCAATTCGCGCTTTTCAGTCGCGTTTTTATGAAACCAGAACGAGCCCTTCAATGGGGCCGTGTTTAAATCAGTTGAGGTGGATATGCCAGAATTTAAAGCGCCGTTGCGAGACGTTCGGTTTGCACGTAATGAAGTACTCAAGTTTCATGAATTATGGGCGAAGTTACCCGGGTGTGAAGATGCAACCCCCGATATGATCGATGCGATCCTGGAAGAGTTGGGCAAGTTTAGTGAAAACGAAGTGGCTCCTTGTAACCAAGTGGGTGATCAGCAAGGTTGTCGCTTAGAGGATGGCGAAGTAAAAACGCCAGATGGCTTTAAAGAAGCCTATCAACTATTTATCGAAGCCGGCTGGTCCGGTTTGTCTAGTCCAACTGAGTTTGGTGGTCAGGGCCTACCTGTTTCGTTGGGTATGGTCATGAATGAAATGCTCGGAACGGCTAATTGGTCGTGGTCAATGTACCCGCTATTAAGCCATGGAGCGCGAACTAGTTTGGAGTGTCACGGTAGTGATGAGCTAAAAGGTATTTATTTGCCGAAGCTTACCGAGGGGCGCTGGACAGGCACCATGTGTTTGACTGAGCCGCATTGCGGTACCGATCTTGGTCTATTGCGTACCAAGGCGGAACTACAAGCTGATGGCACTTATTCTGTCACTGGGACGAAGATTTTTATTTCGTCCGGTGATCACGATATGGCGGAGAATATCGTTCATCTAGTCATTGCTCGCACGCCTGATGCGCCAGCTGGAACAAAAGGTATTTCGTTGTTTGTTGTTCCTAAATATGTTCCTGACGCAGATAACAACCCTGGCGAGCGCAATTCACTTTCATGTGGTGCGCTAGAGCATAAGATGGGAATCCACGGTAACGCCACATGCGTCATGAATTTTGATGGCGCAAAAGGCTATTTGGTGGGCGAATTGAACAAGGGTTTGAGTTACATGTTCACAATGATGAACTCGGCTCGACTCGGTGTAGCGTTGCAGGGTTTGGCTCATCTTGAAAACGGCCTGCAGGGCGCAACTCGTTACGCGCTGGATCGGTTGCAATCGCGCTCCTTGAGCGGCGTTAAAAATCCCGACGGCGCGGCAGACCCAATTATCGTTCATCCTGATGTGCGTCGCATGTTGCTGACCGTGAAAGCATTTGCCGAAGGTACGCGCATGCTGGGGCATTACTGTGCGCAGCTGCTGGACGTTCAGCATTATGCTGAAACCGAAGAGGAGCGTAATGAAGCCGATGAGTTGTTGGCGCTGTTGACGCCGATTGCGAAGGGTTTTATCACCGAAGTTGGATTTGAAGGCGCAAACTTGGCCATGCAGGTGTTTGGTGGTCACGGCTACATCGCTGAATGGGGTATGGAGCAAAATGTTCGCGATGCGCGTATCGCGATGATTTACGAGGGAACGAATGGTATCCAGGCTCTGGATTTGTTAGGCCGTAAAATTCTGAGCAATCAGGGACAAACTCTTCAGAAGTTCACCAAGCAGATCCATAAATACTGTAAGGCAAATGCTGAGAATGCAGAGTTGGCTCCCTTCATTGAGCCGCTGAACAAACTCAACCAGGAGTGGGTCGAGGTGACGATGAATGTGGGTGCACGTGCAATGCAAAATATGGACGAATTAGGCGGCGCGTCTTTCGATTATATGATGTACTCAGGCTACATTACTTTGGCTTACTTCTGGGCGAGAGCAGCTGAAGTTGCGCAAGAAAAGCTGAAAGAGGGTGTCGAGACTGAGTTTTATCAGGCGAAGCTTGATACGGCAACTTTCTACTACCGTCGTATTTTACCGCGTACTTTGTCATTGGTTGCGACTATTAAAGATGGTGTCGATTCTTTGATGACGTTGGACCAAGAGCGATTTGCTGATATTTAGTTCCGTGCGCTGAATATCTGTGGTCTGCTCCAAGCCCCTTACTGGCTAGCCGGTAAGGGGCTTTGTCTTTATAATCAGCGGCACTGAAAATAATGTAATTCTTCGCAACGTGGTGAAAGGCAATATGTCGGACAATCGACTTTATCCAGATGATCAGGCTCGAGTAGATGCCTACAATAAGCGCGGATACAACGATATCGAGCGAAAGCCATTTCGTCCGTTATTGCTCCTTTTTGTGCTGTTTTTGGTCGTTTCCGGTCTCGGCGGAGTTGCCTATGCTATAGCTTGGTGGCATGGTGTCATTTAGCGGATAACCAACTCCATAAAAACGGCGAGGCTTGGCATGGACCCAAAGGTAGTACAACACATGGCGCTGCTTATGTCGGTAAATTGTGTGCGCAAAACGGTTCTGGATGACTTTGTCGCCAATGGCAAGTTGAGCGAGCAAGACTTGCAGGTGTTTATCGGTGAATCTACCGATAAGCTCTATACCTTCCTGAATTACCTACTGAATAAATCCGAACAAGATAAACAGCTCTTCTTAGAGATTATGAACACGTCATATCCGCAGGGTTGGCCAGAACCTCAGTTATCTCCGGTGTTTGAGGAGGCGGTTGAGTTGGTGAAAAAACAGCGCGGATTATAACGACTATTCAGTCTTCCCAGCTCCAGCGGAGGGGTTCGCCAAAGTCATCACGAATCAAAACGCGTCGTGGTTGTTTGCGGACTTTTTTCGGCGTGGGGGTGGGCTTTCTCCTGGCATCAATCGCTTTGACTTCATTGACTAATGGCGTGCGGTTTTCTTTAGGTTCGCTGAAAGTCACGGGTGGTATTTGGTAAGCGCCGATCTCTTTTCCGCTAATACCTCTTTCAACGGGCGTGACGTGGCCGCCTCTTTTCAAAAACGCGTCTATTTGTTCTGTCAGCTCTTGGCGTTCCTTCGCTTTTGATTTTGAGGGCTTGATATACGGCATGGCATGCGATCTAAACGATTCACTCAGTGTAGGCCAGGAACTCTCCAGTTTAGCAGTCACTGCTAAGAGGGTTAAAGGGTCGGCTGGCAAAAATAGCAGCCAGCGGGCTAGGAGGTTGAGAAGTTGTCGGTTAATCGACGACAGCTGCTGTTTTCAAAGGGGTTCGACCAAATAGAGATACTCGGTCAATCTGCAAAAACTCATCTAAACTGAGCTAAAGGGCTCTTTTTACCGTGGGTAAGTAGCTAAATCGTTTTAGGAAGATGAGTGGTTACATGAAGCAGATTGATTTGATCAAAATATATAGCAAGAAGCGATGCTTGGTTGTCGATGATCTTTCCGAAATTCGCGGGTCGATTAAGCGGATGCTGAAAGTGTTCGGCGTTGAGGACGTGGACACTGCGGCAAATGGTGAGGAAGCCGTAGAGCTTTGTACCAGCAAAAGCTATGACATAGTGCTGTGTGATTACAATCTTGGTAAGGGTAAGGATGGCCAGCAGATCTTAGAGGAGCTGCGTTTTCGAAAGCTGCTGAAAAACACCAGTCTCTACATCATGATTACGGCAGAATCGTCCCGAGACATGGTGTTGGGTGCTCTGGAGTATCAGCCGGATGATTACGTGACAAAGCCTATTACGCAGTCCTCCTTGAGGACTCGTCTGGATAAAGCCCTTATTCGTCATGAAGCACTGTACGGCATAAAACAGGCGATCGATAAGAAAAACTATAAAAAGGCAGCCGAGTTAAGTGAGGCCGTTGAAAAGACCGAACCGCGCTACGAGATGATGTGTAAGAGTATGCGAGGGGAGCTATATCAGCTGCTTGAAGAGTACGACAAGGCAAGATCATTGTACGACAGTGTCTTAGATGATTCTGATGCAGTATGGGCGAAGCTAGGCTTGGGTAAAACACTAATAGCGTTGCGCGAATTCGGCGACGCTGAAGAGGTCCTTAAAGAAGTGCTGGAAGTGGATAATCGCTACGTCGAGGCCCACGACCTATTGGCCGTTTGCTATAACGAGCAGGCAGACGGCATTCGCGCTCAAGCGGAAATGAAAAAAGCCGTTGAGGTGTCGCCCAAATCTGTGCTCCGTCAGCGTCGTTTGGCTGCCCTGGCCTTAAAAAACCAGGATATTCCAACCAGTCTAAAAGCGAGTCGCAGTACTGTAAAACTCGGTCAGAATTCTTGCTATGAGTCCCCGACAGACTATTTCAATTTGGCGGGCCGCTTGGCAGATACGATTAAGGAAAACGGCAATAGTAACTCGCAAAACTCGAAAGAAGCGTTTGAAATCCTACAGAAGGTCGAGCAACGCTATCCGAGAGATAAGTCTATTTTGCTGCAAAGCGCATCCGTCAAATCGCGTGTTCACTCGGCGCGAAAAGAGTTGGCAGATGCAGAAAAATGGGAAGATACCGCTCGTGAAATCTACTTTGATATTGAAGATGAGGTCGGGGTTGAGGCAAGTCTCGAGTATGCACACACATTAATGAACTCAGGTGACGACGTAGCTGCTCGAAAGATTATGGAGCGTATCGTTAAAGAAGACCCCAATAACGTCGAGCTGGCTGAACAAATTGATTCTCTATCCGACGAGCCTGTTTCTAAACGAGGTAAAAAACAGGTGTCTGAACTCACCAAGCGGGGTATCGCGTGTTATGAGGGCAAGGACTACGAAGAGGCCATTCACATATTTAAGAACGCGGTTGCGCTTTATCCTAAACACGTTGGTCTGAATCTAAACCTTGTTCAGGTCATCCTTGCCGAATGCGAAAGTAACGGAGCCCAGCGCCAATACCGTGCAATCTGTCGCAAGTGTCTAAGTAGTGTCGACGGTTTATCGGAGTCTAGCCCTCAGTTTGAGCGGTTTAATTACTTAAAGCGGCAGGCACAACAGTGTTTCCCGGAGCATGCGGCCTAAACCCTTAAATAAAACCTTTCTAATCAGGGGTTTGTCTTGACCCCTCCTACGCTCCTCCCTATAATGCGCAGCCTCAGTTAGGGGAGAGACTTTCCCAGCTGAGAAACCAGGTGCGATTAGCTGGTCTATATCGCAGAAGGAAGTGCAGCCTTCTAAAAAATGGTATCTCAGGTGCGGGGTGGAGCAGCCTTTTAGTTTGACGGGCTCCCAAAGCGCAAAAGTCGAAGGGTGATACGACCTTCGGTTTTGAGCCCAGCTCGGGCTTTCCAAGAAAACAGTGTCTCAGGTGCGGGGTGGAGCAGCCTGGTAGCTCGTCGGGCTCATAACCCGAAGGTCGTTGGTTCAAATCCAGCCCCCGCTACCAATTCTATCTATGTGGGCGAAAGCCCCATTGATAGCCTTATTATCATTCGATGCGTTCAAGCATAGTTTGTCCAAGATTTTCATATCTTTCGTCTCCAAAGACATATTCAAGATTCCAGCTAAATCACCGTACAGATCAATACGCAGGCCTTTCTCGCCTTCTTCTGGCGTCAGCACCACTTTGTCGATAAGCCCCCTTAAATGCTGTGATGCTTCGGCGCGCGCGCCATCCGCATTCAACGATGCCTTTAAGTCTTTTATGGCTTGGTGATAACGTGATGCCATGGCGGGATGGATCAGTGGCTTGAGTGCAGGTTGCACCGTCAGAGCTTGTTCCGCTTTCTCAATGCGCTCTGAAACGCTTTCCAGATCGTCTTTCACCATACTGGCGGGAATACCGTCTTTGATGGCCTGTATCAGGCGCTCACGCTCTTTAAGAAGACTGTCACGTTGAGATTCAAGCGATTTACGCTGCGCATTGGCCTGCGCATGCAAGGTGCTCAAATGCTTGGTGTATTCCTTACAGAACACATTGACCAGCTCTTCACGCATGAAATGGCCTTGCAAGCCATCCAAAACATAGCCCTCAAGCGCTTCTCGTTTGATGGTGCGGCGATTGTTGCAGACGCTATCCCCTTTGTTCTTTGCAGCAGAACAGCCATATTGGGTAGAGTTGATCTTGGAATACCCGCCACCGCAAACGCCACATTTGGTCAGTCCTGATAGCAGATATTGAGGGCGGTTCGTTTGCCAAAGCGAGGAAGATTTACGATCCAGTGTTTTCTGGCGCGCCTTAACCGCTTCCCATAGCTCAGAATCAACGATGCGTTGCTCTGGCACATCCTGAACAATCCATTCAGACGGATCATTCAGGCGTGTTACACGCTTTCCTGTGGCAGGGTCTTTGATAAAGCGTTGTCTATTCCAGATCAGGCGACCGATATACAGTTCGTTATTCAGAATGCCAGTACCGCGCTTGCGGTTGCCGTTTATGGTGGATTGCCCCCAGCTTTTGCCAGATGGGCAAGGTATACCTTCCTCGTTGAGCTGAGCAGCGATAGCTTTGGGCGATTTGTTCTCAAGGCCATATTCCCGGAAGATGCGGCGGATGATATCGGCCTGCACTTCATCAATCTCACGATCCCCTTTGATGGCTTCACCATTGGCGTCGAACTGTTTTACCACTTGATAGCCATAAGCCAAACCGCCGCCAGATTTACCTTTTTCTACACGGCCACGGAGCCCACGGCGGGTCTTATCGGCTAAGTCCTTCAGGAACATCGCGTTCATAGTGCCTTTCAGGCCTATGTGAAGCGTAGATATTTCACCTTCCGAAAGGGTGATGATTTTAACGCCAGCAAACTCCATGCGTTTAAAAATGCCTGCGATATCCTCCTGATCACGGGAGAGGCGATCCAAGGCTTCTGCAATGAGTATGTCAAACTCACCATTCATTGCGGCGCTGAGCAGAGATTGAATGCCAGGGCGCATGAGTGATGCCCCTGAAATTCCTGCATCCGTATAACAATTGCCAAGCTTCCAGCCTTCAGCGCTTGCTTTGTCACTGCACAGGCGAATTTGATCTTCAATAGATGCGTCACTTTGAAGGTCAGAGCTATATCGAGCATATATGCAAGCACGTTGCGTCATATTCCTATCCACCATCTTCTATATCGGGATTGCTAAGTGCGCTGCGGTAAAATTCGTAATCTTCTTCGGCGGCGCGTCTTGCGAGAAACTTCACGAGAGCGATTATCGCTTCATCGTCGGAACCCCGATTATGACTCGCTTTCAGCGGAGTCTTCAAACAAATCTGAGCCTCATTTGACTCATTTTTATTCTGTTTTATGAGAGGGTTATCCATATATCCCCCCATAAAAAAGCAGTGAAAGCGAATTACTGCTCTCACTGCCGTATTCTTTGCGCCAGCCGCGTATATCTGAGAGATGGCACGTTCTGGGTGCGGAACATGCACATACACCCACCTGACCACAAAAAAAGAGAGTTGCATGGAACGCTCTGGCGTCCCGACAATCTCTCATACTTATAATGATACGCCTGAAATCGTTAATAAATCGTAAATAAGCACTCTGTAAACCGCATGTTTCTGCCGTTTTTTTACTTTCTGTTTTTGCGGAGAATAAATTAATCATACTTATCACCCCGTCTTTGATGATTTTTTAAGAAGATAAAAACAGGCAACGATTGATGCGATCCACCATTCGATGTGATTAATTGAGAACTGATTTAACACACCAGCTAAGGCGAAAATAAATAGCGCCTGTAAAGTCAGTTTCAATAAAACTGTATTTGTTTGCTTATGCGCCTGTGTTGAGAGACCTCGACTAAGAATTGGCGGTGTTTGCTTCGCCTGAAGCATGCGTTCCCAAATAAAAACGCGATACCACGACTTTGCCGACAAAATTAGTAACAGCCATGGTGTTACGCGATGAAAGACAAAACTAAAAGGCGCGTAATCATAAGAGGGGATTTTTCCATCAAGCCCAACCCACACGCTCCATGCACATACGCCTATTACAATAATTGAAACCCATGCTCTAAATATCATGTGCTCACCCTCCATCAAATATCGAAGATAGAGGCGCAGCAATGTTGAGCCCCTGTTTGGTGAAATTAACAGGCCTGCTTATTGGGTCGTCGGCAAAGTTTGGATGAATGTCATAAATGGGTGAACCATTTTTATTTCTATATCTCTGATCCAAAAAATAGGCGGTTTTAAAACACGCGACTGGATTGGCATGAGACAAGATAAGAATTTGAGCAACTGGGCTCATCGTCATTACCTCGTCGGGGGTGATAAGCGAACGCGATGTGAGCGCATCCTCTCGGCTTAAAAAATTGGGATCACTAAAAAGGCGAGCTCGCATCTCAGCACTGAACTCACTTAACGATTCAATCGTTGTGATGCCGCACAGCCTTGATGTGTATTCAGAGGTCATCAAATCACGGGTGCCGAAGATTTGTATAACGCCGCTATTGGCAATGAAGGTTTGCCACCTCTCGCCGTAAAGCGAGACGAGCTGATTTAAGTCCTGCACGATCATATGAAGCTGCATGCCATACCCCGCCATAAGCCCAAAGGCGGTTTCAATGACCTCCATACGTCCCAAGGCAGCGGCTTCTTCCATAAGAAAGTACACGGGAGGGTTTGGTTTTGTCTTAAAGCGAGTTACTGAAGTGATTGCAGAACTCAGCAGCATGCGCAAAAAGCGGTTATAGGTAAACAATCTCCCCGCAGGTAAAACAACAAAAATATCCGTTTTGCCATTTTCCAGCTCTTCAAAGGTGAAATCTGATTCCGATAAGGTGCGCTGTATTTTCGGGCTTTCTAAGAAATGCGTATTTTGTTGCGCCGTTGATAAAATGCTAGAAAATTCCTTCGACGCTTTATTGAGAATACGTGCGGCTGAAGCGCGAACATATTCGTTGGAGCTTTGCATCATGCCGGGCTTTATTAACACGGCATTGCCTTCTTCGTCTTCAGCATACTCGCCTCCAACAATTTTTTTAAAGTCATCAGAAGATAGGCTTAACAATCTTCTCACTTGCGGAATGTCGCGTGAGCGCTTGACAGTCGGCATTAGCACCAGAGGCGTGGCGGCAACATAGAGAATTAGCCCCATAACGAGCGCACGAGCTTCATCCGTCCAAAATGGGTCTTTGCCACCTCGATCAGTGACAAGACTATCTGCAATATTCATGGCATCCTCAACAAAGTCATCATTGTCAGGATCAAGCCAGTCCATAATGTTAAACCTTGATTGTGGCATGCCGAGCTTTGAGCAAGCTAAATCCCATGGATCGATAATGATGACTTTATGGCCAAGTACATCCCGCCGATATCGCGCAGCAATTAAAGATAGCTCACCATCTTTCACATCAAGCGCAACCAGCGAACCACGATGCTCCAAGCATCGCGGCATACTCGCGGTTAGAAGTTTTCCGCTTCGTGTAGGTGCTACAGTTAGCAGGTGCTTTTGTGTGTTTGTGGTAATGCAATAAGCACGGCCTTTGTTCGCTTCGGCCATGCCGTAGCCAAGGAATATGCGCCCACCTTCGCCATAGCCTTTTTGGTGAAGGTGGTTTTTCGTTGCCCATTTACTTGAGCCATGCAAATCGGGGTCGCGGCTATATATCCGCGACGGATGCTGCGTGCCTTGGCTACGGAGTTGCATGCGCACCTCCAGAGCAAGGTTTGACGCTCAAAACTTTCTGACTTTTATAAGCAAGACCGATGGCACTAAAGTAATGTGATAGCGACTGCTTTACATTGCCGCCTTGAGAAATGAAGTGGTCGGTAATGCCTTCAAGGTCATCTTTATGGTTTCCGCCAATGAAATACACAAAGGTCAGAATGCCATTTTTATTGGCGAGTAATTCAGCTTTTACTTTTGCATCATTTACGGTGTAACCGTCAGTGATGACAATGGCCGCCTTCTGATACCCATTGAAGTAACTACCCGATAGGTCTGAATAGGCACTGCTCAGTGCCTTAAAAATATCTGTGCCACCACTGGCTTCTATATTTTCAAAGCCAAATCCGCCGCCATTGCATTGCTGGTAGTTTTTATGACCGTAAGTAAGGTCGGAGTTAAAGCTACCAACGGCGCATAGAGCATGTGTCGGCAATGAATTAAGAAAATTGTTTGCCGTGCTTTTCACCGCATCAATGTTGCCAGCCATAGAGCCTGAACGATCTAGCAGTAAAGCAATGCCAATGTTAGGTGGTGCTTGCTGAACGGTTTTGTAGTCAAAGCACAGCTTTTCACCACTCATAGAATAAACCGCGACGCTATCGGGAGGCGGTGAAACAAACTGACCACTGGCATCTCGAAAGCTGGCAACGATATTGAGCTGCGAAGGGTTTCCCGATGTTTGAATAATCTCGGAGGTTCCACCGCTAAAAGCGACAATAATATTGTTTGACTGATCGATATCGAACCCCGATACGATCTTAATACCATTGGCATCGACCATTCCGAACTTGGATATTGTTCTTATGAGAATGTCCGAGGCGTCAAGCGAAGGGTCAGTTTTTAACTTCAAAGAAATGGATTTCTCAAAATCATATTTTGAGCGAATAACAATAATCGGCGCTGAATACTCACTTTTTGATTTAACAGTGATAACAGGCTCGTTTGCAATTAGGTTGGTGTTGCAGAAGGCCGATAGGCCAACTGCAACTGCGAGGTTTTTAATGAGAGTTTTCATCGGTATCCCTCCACCTAAAGCAACGTATTCAGTCGGGACTTCGTTTGCGCTTCACCAAGCAACTCAAAATCAATGTCGCCATTGCGCGCACGTTTCAAAATCCCGAGTGAGCCAAGATAGGCTTGCAGCACCTTGTCTTGATCGGGGTGAACGCGCATGATTTTGAGAGTGGTGAGCTTGCTGGCGAGATTTGCCAGCGCTAACTCGCTTGGCACTTCTTGAGGCACTTCAACGTCAATCGGATCATTACCATTCTGGAACGGCACATGAACCGTTGAGCCAATCCAGTACAATCGGATGGAGTCAGGCTGAGTCAGATTCACGGTTGTTTCAATCTGATCAAACGCCATAACCAAATCTGAAAAAGTCGGTTTGAATATAATCAGATTCATAACATCTTCCGCCTGTGAGAGAAGCTGCCCAGCCGTTCCCGACCACGCAATACGGTTAGGCAGTGCGCTCAGAATAATGTGAATCTGAACATCACTCGTGGCTTTCCTTCGGGAGAGCGAGGTTAATTGCTGAAGTAAGTAAAGCGCGGTATTCAGCGCTTCTCCCTGATCTTCAGTGGCAATCGTTCCACCATTCTCGATGAGCACAAAAATATCTTCATGAGCTTTAGCTTTGGGTGCCTGCACTTGCTCGCCGCAAGCAGAAATGCAAAGAGTAAGGATAAGAGCGGTTAAATATTTCATGACTATTTCTCCTCTGACTTAAGGCTTTGGAAGGCGCGTGTCGTGAATAAAGCTAGGATGATGTTGATGACGGCAATCACGGCGCTCACGCCAATCGCCAGCCCTTTGTTTTGTGCAAGGAAGGCCATCACGCCGCTTTCTTGCTGCACCACAAAACCACCTTGAGTGCTTTCCCTTGCAACGAGGGTGTATAAATTCACGACCTCTAGGCCAATGACCATGATTAAGACCAAGCCAGCGATGCTTGCTAAAATCTGATTTTGCGGGTGAGAAAACCATTCTTGAGGATCATCCAAGATATTTTGACGATGCACTTCCGCCCAGATGAAGAGCGGCGTTGCCACCGAAAACGTGGCCAGCAATATCGAAATGATGTGAGAGGCATTGGCATCGGGATCGAGCATGCCAAACATGCCGCCGAGTACAGGAAGCTCTGAAAGGTACGTTTCGTTCATCAAGCCTATCGTTTCGGTGTAGACCGCATAGAACATAACGAACATGGCGGCTTCAAGTGAGACGGCAAAGAGTACTTTGATCACTCCTGAAGGGCTGACGGCTTTCACACCGTCAAACGGGGATGGTTTGTCGAAGTTCATTAGTGCACCTCCGAATTTTTATGGCTAAGCGCGTTCACACAGCCAAAAGAGTGGCAATAGGCACATTCGCACCTTGCCCACATCTCACAGCGCAGTAGATCGTCTTGGCTAGGGGGTACAGATAAATCGGATTGGACGGGGTGATCCGCCTCAATTGTGATCTCAATGGATATTTGGATATCATCAGACATGTAAAGCCTCCAGCCCCTTTAAGAAGGGGTAATCAATGAACATGGGTTCTAAGAGGCTTTGCGCAAAGCTTGTGAAAACCTTATGTGATCCAGTTAATTTGAGCAAAAGGAGGACGAAAGAATAATAACTACGGTGAAGTCCGTAACCCGTTGAATAATATGGAATTATTATCCGTATAATGGAAATTCAAAAGCTGGGAGTTCGAGGCGTATAAATGGCAAATACCAAAAAACGTTCGGCAAAATCTGAGTTCTGGGAAGCTCATGTTCTTTCTTGGAAGCGTGGCAAGCTAACTCAATCTGAGTACTGTATACAAAACAAGTTATCAGAATCTTCTTTCTCCAAATGGAAAGCCAAACTACTCCCTAACCTGCGTGGCGCAAGGAAAGCTCGTAAGCCTAAAAATAAATACTACAAGCATTCCAAACTATCAAACGCCCAAGTCGAGACACTTTTCGCCGCTTTTTTGTGTGATATGCCTGTAAAAGACATTGCAAAGAAATTAGCCATCAGTGAAGCCTCCGCCTATAAGTACTACGATTTAATACGGCTTGATCTTATCGATGGAGCCCTGAATTATCCGCAATTGTTCTTTGGGGCTGGAATGCTTTTAACTTTGGGTGCTCCTCCCGATGTAGACAAGCTAGCCAAAAGATTTAAGCATACAAATCCCAGTATTAAGGGTAGAGAAAATCTAATTTATCACGCCATTGGTAATGTGCTTATTTGCCACTCGCTTCGAAAATGGTCAATTTCAGAGACCTATTACTTTTGGTTTCAAGGTTTAAGAATGTACTTTCTCAAGCACTATGCTGAGAACCATGGCTTGGATGAGGAAGACTGGAACTTTGAACTCGCCATTCAAATGCAAAATGAAGTCTCGATCATGAAGCTGACCGTGACCGCATGGTTAGACTGGATAAGAGGCGGAGATAAAGCAGCACAATTTTCAAGTGATGTGTGGGAAGCCATCAGAGATCAGCATGATTATCACACGGATGCTCAATATTGGTTTTCGACCATGCTTGAGAACTTAAAGTGGGTGGTGGAGCGAAAGCAGAGCTCAAAGAGAAACACCTATTGGGATTTTTTCAAGCCCAACAAGGCTGATTTTCTAGAGGTAAATGAGCGCATTCACAAATATCTACAAAACAAAGAAAATACTACCTGAGCCTATATATCAAGATCAGGTAAGTCATTAAACCAACTTGGTGGTACGTCATCACTGGTCGGTGTCTCGTTATCAAACAACGCCTTACGAATGTCTTTTTCTGGTATGTCTGTTTGAGAGAGCTGTTCTTTCAAAACCTTATCAAAAGGCTCCTGAGGGGGCGCTATATCATCAGAGGTGTTTGTTTGCTCTTCTAATTCATCAGCAGTAACATTTTGAAATGTCATGCCTACTTCTGGGGTGTTGTTTTTATTGTCGGTCATCCATAGCCTGCCTTCCTAAACTATGGATATCAGAAAAACTTTAAAATTTTCAATAAAAATCGTAATTAGACGCTAAAAGCGATTTTCCTAAGCCACTCGTACTTTTTCTCAAGCATATGACCACGGCCATATTTCGGCCCCGACTTCTTGTGCCCCATAAGTTCGTCGATGACTTCCTCTGGCGCGCCTGCGTCGCGGAGGCGGTCTTTAAAGGTATGGCGCAGCGAATAGAGTGAATGTGTTGGCGTTGGCTTTAAATCGTTTTCACGCAAATATTTGTTGATGGTCGTGGAGGCGGTATCGGCAGTGCGATAATGGTTAAATCCACTCGGTAGTTGCTGGAAAGCATGAAGTGCCGCGCCTACGAGTGGGATTTTTCGCTCAGAGGTAAGCGTTTTGAGTGCTTTATTTTCACGCGCGCGAATCCAGATATAAGGAATAGGCTCGTCAAGAACGATATCCTCTTCAGTAAGGCCGATTAACTCAGATTCCCGCGCACCAGTATCGGCCATGGCAAATACCAAAAGCCTCGCTTCGTCATTGAGGCTATTCAGGCCGTGTTTGGAAAGTAAGACATCTTGAACATAGCTGGCTTCAAAAGGTGGTCGTGATTGCTCCAGCTCTTTAAGGCGTATTTTTGAAAACAGTACGTCAAAGTCGGTCGCGACTTCATATTGAAGCCCGACCACCTGAAGCATGTCTTTCACGTACATCATGTTCTTATTAGCAGTTGCGGCGACGACTTCGCCTTTTTCAATGCGATCCATCCACCATTGCCGGAACTGTAAAATGTCAGATCGGGCAATGGATTTAAGAGGCTTATCACCAATAGCGCTGATAAAGTAATTGATGGCAGCAAGGCGCGGGTTTTTCCATTTGCGGATTTGATGCTCGGACTTATTGGTAAGCCTGTCACGGCATAGCGGCCAGTATTTATCAGCGCAAGTGCTTAAAGGAAGCTCTGGCACTTCTGTGCCGCCAAGCACAGAAGAGACCGTTTCAGGTTGTTCTATGGCCTTGTTTGCCGTCTTCAGGCGCTCGACTATTTCTTCTAACGGCTCTTTGGCAATTTCAACGGCATTCTTATAGGCAAAGCCATGGGCTTTTGCGAGCTTGATAGCAGTGCGATATTCAGCTTCAGGATCAGCTTTGCCATTGCCTTTAATCAGGCTGCGCCAATAATCTTCGATATAGTCGTTATAGATGGCAGCTTTTCGGATGGCTTCTTTTTCATCTTTGGTGCCCAAAGATATTTTGATGATGGCGCGCTTATCATAGTCGGACACGTATTCAGGAACGCGCCTGCGATAATAAAAATTCTTCCCTCTGCAAAATACATAGTTCGCCATCCATGTGTCCCAATTTGTAGCCCACTTTGTGTACCATTTTTAGGTAAAGCAAAAATGCGCCTTGGTCAATTGAAAAACAAATTTCAATCAATACAACATGTTAGCGGGTAAATGGTTAAGATTATGTAAATGAAAATGGTGGAGGGGGCAGGATTCGATTTGAAAAATTTCATCTCTAATTATTGTTCTATTTCAGTGCTTTAAATATTTATTAGAAATTACTACTATAAAAATTTGTGTCCCAGTATGTGTACCATTTTGTGTCCCAGTTTTTAGAGGTCTGTAGGTTCGAATTCCGTGTGCTTTTCTGCAATTTTTATAGCACGGTTTAGGGTTTTAACTTTATCTTTTCTGCACTGGTATTCTTTTTCAAGGCGCTCGAATATCGGCAGGTATTTATCGCCATATCGTGCCACAATTTTTGCAGCCTGATGATACGCTCTCTTAATTTGTGCCAAGCTTAATTGATCACTCATGCAGCCCCCTCTGGTGATAGAGGTGTGGGCACTTAATCCATTCATGCAAATCTTTCAGGTAAAACGCCTCGCGAATACGCTTACCTGTGGAGGATAATGTTCTAGGTTTGGGGAATGTGCCGCAATCAATGCGCCTTAGTATTTCGTGTTTAGGGATACCGCATAAGCGAGCGGCAAGCTTGAGAGGGATAAGCGCATTGCTTTGGATCATAAGCGCCGCTGTTACCTGCGCTTCAAAGTCTGCTTTAATGCTTTTGCCATTTAATAACTCATCCATGGGGCTTTCCTTTTCAAAGGAAGCGGTAACAGCCATATGCTGCATCGCTTCCTTGCACCCATGTTTGAAAATTAGCCACGTGCCTGCTGGTGACAGGTAATCGCTTTCTCAGAATTAAGCCACGTATCTATTAATATCATACGTGTTGTATCTTAATTATTCGTTAACTTACTTTGTGGCTTCGATCTTAAAATCGCCCTGAAGCTTACCCCAATGTGTTCTAAGCCCATCTTTATGAGCATCATCCATCGGTAGTGCTTTGAGTGCTTCAGGCCAAAGCTCCCTAGCTTTTGCCATGGTGTCTTCCAAGTGCGGCTTTATTGCCCTCCACGGAATACCCGACTTATCTGCCCATGACTGAAAATGCGCCATGGTAACGGTATACCATTCTTTGGTTTTACCGAGGTTGAGCGCATATTGGGTTTCATTTTCGATATAGACATTGGTTGTAACGATATCGTATGCAGGAGACAGCCGTGGCGTAATCTTATCGGGATATAGAAAGCTCCAGTTCTTGAGATGCGCATCCCCATTCGCCAAGAGAATATTCACCAGCAATCGCCTTGCGAACTGCTGTGCGTCGGCAAGGCCGTCGCCAGAAAAATCATAAATGACTTTGCCGATATTCTCATAATTTGCCGAAGTGTATTTTTCGTGCGGGTACTTCACCAGAATTTGCGCAAAGTCTTCCATGTGGATGCGTTGATCATCCGCGCGATCAAATCGTTTGATGGCAAAGGCCTGCTTTTCATCGGGTAAGTTAATTTGTGGCAGGTTGTCGAGCTTATCCAGCTCGACCAATTTGATCTCAGGAATGTCAACGCCAACGAGCCCCGCCAGCGACATGGAGGTATATTCGTTCAGTGGCACAAACTTGTGCTTTGTTGAGGGCGTTTTGATGATCCAGTCACCCAGCACGTTACCCTTCGATAAGTTATAGCGCCCATCCTTTTCCTTCATGGAAAACTTCATTTGCACGCCAGCCAACGAAAACTTGTTTTCTTGAGTGACCTTATCGAACTTAACGGCCTTAGCTTTTCCGTGCGTGCTCAGGACATAATCAGGAACATCTTCAGGCTCCATTGGCATGGCTTCGATTGCCCCCGGCAAATCTTCGCCAAGATACGAGAGAATGTGAAATTCATTATCTACGTGCACCTTCAGGCCTTGTGCGATCAGCTCACGTAATGATCCCTCTGGTAGCAAGTTTGAAAGTACAGGATGCAGCCGTTGATTCCGCGCCCATGGTGCAGCCATGAGCTTGGCCGCATTCGGAAACGCGGGATGAGTAATCAGGCTGAATATCGGGCGATCAGGATTGTTTTTAAATGAGTCTGCAATACTCAATACATTGCGGCCATTTTTAAACCCTGCGAGATAGCCGATCAGCACGCCATGAATTGAGAGCTGTAGAACATTTACTTCATCATTGCTATCTGTGCTCATTCATTCTCTCCCAGCAAACCCTGCCATGGATCATCGGCCAGTGGGTTATTGTGTTCTTTTCCCGCCTTGCTTGGCTTGGTTGCTGTCCCAGTTGATGACCCAGACTGCAAAAGAGTATCTTCGGCCAGTACTGCCAGCACAGCATTCAATTTTTCTTGTGGTATTAGAAGCAATTCACTTTTAAGCCCCTTAGCGACTAGCTCAAGAGTATCAAGCCGTGGGTTGCCCTTGGATTCCAAGCGCTGATATTGCTGGCGCGATATACCAACGCGCAGCATCATATCGTGCTGCTTGAGTTTCAATGCGATACGGCGTTTTTTGATCTGTTCGAGTAGTGAATTCATAATGAAACGTATATGTTGCTATTTGCCATTAAGAAACATATTAGTTTCTTTTTGTGGTTTTGGCAACGTATAAGTTGCTTTTACGTGGTTAAAGCATATTAGTTGTAAAAAGAAGCATATATATTGCTTTTATCGAGATGCTTCTATGTGCTGCTGTTCGCTTATTGTGTTGTGCCAAAATTCGCTTATTGTGCTTGTTTTTTGAAGAAAGAGCGGGCGAGCCAAATCTCAAAGCCCTAAATACCCCCAGCCAGTTTTCCCGATTTGCATAGCAAGGAGCGCAGAGCGCCACGGAAAACTGACTGGCCGCCAAGCCCACCCTATATGACCTGATGGCAATGCCATCGATCATCCGACTGCCTCGATGATGATTCAACATCGCGCTTGTAATAGACATCGGCAGTCGGTAAACAGGCAGTGGGCGCGGAGCATTAAAGAGTAAACTTCTGCCCTTGGGGCAGGCCTCAGTATCACCGTCATCGTGAAGATGGGACAAGAGTGAGTAGGAATAAATTGCTGCAATTCAGCATAGTTCCGCTATTGGCGCGGCTTTACGATGACCGCAAGATGTGTGCGTGTAGTACAAAATCAGAGATTTTTCCCTCCCCGCACCTATCTTGAGAAGGACGTTGCCCCGTCCGTTCTATCCTCAGGCGGCGCTCTAAGCATCGAATTATCATTCTCTGGCAAGAGCTTATCTGGTGCGCAATCCATAGTGATTGGTATGCTGCACCAGCGAACGATTGGCCGTTCGATCACCACTTATGGGAGCCTCCGAGCTACCCCTAAGAACCCCATGGGCAAGGGCAAGATTTTGCTCTCCCCTTGCATCCCCATCAACCAGAAAGGAGACGTTAGCTCTCCCTTCATGGACTTCCCATCAATCAAAGGGGCATGTCATAGCCCCTCATGAACTCCCTCGACCAACCCTGCGCGGATTGGATGCCGTAAGCGTTTCGACGCTTAACCACGACCACTGTTTCGCCAGTGGAGAACGACCAAGGTGCGACCTTGGATGCGTTACTTAGATCAAGATAGGTGTTAGCTCTTCACGTACAGACTTTATCAGCTTGTCAATGTCGCTATCAGAAAATGCATTATTATTGCGAAGGCCGTTCAAACCCTCGTCAATACGAGCTTGAAGACTGCTCCCCAAAATTAGCTGGTTATAGTCGTCTATCAAAGGTTCAAAATAAGCAAAGCTTTGCTTCTGGAACATCATCTGATATTCGTCGATCAAATCGCCTTTCGCTTCATGTCCTGTAAAAGGGTCGATCATCTTTGGCAGATATACGATATTCCAAGGCGCAGTGAAGGCGAATATATTTTTAGTTCGCCCAAAAATATGGGACACCTGATAATTACGTATCGGTTCATACTTTGCACTTTTGGTCTTGGAGTAGCCAGTCATATCACGAATAACTAAGGTCGGTTCTTTATTGTTGGTCGGGTCAATTTTTACATTGTCATTGCTAAAAGCGAGACGGTAAAACTCTTGAAATAAATGGCTACCATTCGAATTCCTGCCGAAGCCCCGCATGAATACAGGTTCGTTATTTACTATTCGTTGCTTTAACTGCTCCCAGCCTTCTTTTGCTTTATCTTTTGGCGCATAAATCGTCTCGCGTAGGCCAAAATCGAAGAACTGATCTTTATCTATATAGCCCTCTGAAAAGAAGCGTTCATATGAATCTCGCATTTAGTACAATAATCCTGTAGTTTTAGATGAACCTGTTTCGTAGCCATTCTTCCAGCCGTCGCGTTGCAATCACATCATCGCGGTTATAGCCCAGTATTTCGGCCTTTAACTGAGCTTTCATTTCTGGATTGTTTTCTGCCAAAAATCGGTTGAATTGAACCACCGACCATTGCGAGCCTGAGTTGTCATCTTCCCATTGAAAATTGACTAAATCTTTGTGCTTGCAAATGTCCTTCAGGCCATAACCTTGTAATGGCAATACAAGGCTATCGAGCACAGGCTTTTGCATATCAAATAGAGGGCTTTCTTCACCAAGCAAATACAGGACGGTTTCATTGCTCTCCATGTCATATCGCTTAGCGTAGCTTCGTATCGTTGTGCGTTCGTGCTGCGAATAGTGAGCAAGTACCAAATCAGCATAGCGCTCACGGTATTCTTCGATTTTGGCAAGGAACTCCATCCAGCCTTGTCTATCCTGCTCGGCAGTATCCGTCCAAACATATTCGAAATCAGCGTTGCTAAAATCAGGTACTAAGAAACCCCAAAGATACACATGCTTTTCGCCGTTCCCCGTGAGCGGATTATCTTCGATATCAAAATGTACCCAGTGACCATCGGGAAGGCTCACGGGCGCAATTTGATGCACTTCGCCACTGAAATAGGATTGTGCCTGCAATATGGCACGCTGCTTCTTTTCATAGCCTTTGAGATAAGGCACATCGGGCAAGCTTTCAGGCGAGCTTGCGGCTAATTCCGATATCGTACTAATACCGTGTTTTTCCAGCCCATCGGCGGCACGGCCTTGCACACCGTAAAGCAGTGAAATTTCTTCCTTCGCCTCAAAGGCAGGTTTGCAATGCGTGTAATAAGGGCATGCGCGGCATTTGCTATGGCTATAGCGAACCAGTGGCTCTGTATCACTTGCCAGTAGCTCCCGCATTTCGGTGACAAACTGGTTGGTGAGAGGGTTCGTTTCGTCGTCAATTTCAGCGGTATCACCATCACCCAAGAATACGATGGCAGGCAAACTTGCATTGAGCATTCGACGGTAAAAGCCAAGCTGCACCTGTATTTCCTTTTTATCTTCGCTGAGGGATAGCTTGGCATCGGCTGGCTGATACTCGCCACTGGCATGACGAATTAAGAAATCAGGGTAGCCCACAAGTAGATTTTCTTTGTCGAGCAATTGGGCTTGGTAAATAACGTCAACACCCTCGGCCATAAGCCTTTGCGTATCTTCTGGTGAAGTGGCCGTATGCACCGACTTTTCTTTCATTAGCTGGGTTAGTACCGCTTGCTCATGAGCAAGGCCAAGCTCAATGATCAAAGCCTCAAAGGCATCCTCTGCTTTTTCAACTTCCAGTTCGCCCAAAGCCTCGGGATAGTTATCCAGCCATACACGGCGCGCGCACAATGCCCAAGAGCTGGCATCGCTTGGCTTGATATAGGCTTGGGTTGGCGCGTTGTTCATCTAAAGTCCGTCTATTCGGTTGGCTGCAAACAATTTAGTGCAGAAACTCCAACAATCATAGGTGTTTTTGGTTGTTCCTTCCTCTATTTTCCCATATTCTCCCCTAAGCTATGAGGGCGATACATGCTATGACTGATCAAATATTGACCTTAAAAGAGGTCGCGGCGTACTTAAAACTCGCTGAGAAAACCGCCTACAAACTGGCAGCAGCAGATAAACTGCCCGGTTTTAAGGTTGGCGGGAGCTGGCGCTTCAAAAAAGAAGATATTGACCAGTGGATTGAAGAGCAAAAGAACATGAATAAAGGGTAAAACCACTTGAACGCAGTAGAAATAGAAGAAGCCATATCGTTACTCGCTGAGCAAGACTTTGACTCAGCTAGTTTCCCGTATGCGTTTTTAGAGGCGTTCGGAAATAAACCCGCCACCATTAAACGCCTAAAAAGCGGCAATACGAACTCCTCAGATATCGATGGCGGTGTTTTACAGCGAAATAACATCCATATCGCCACGTGCAGTGAGGGTGCGGTATCTGAAACGCTTACTCGGTTGAAAGAAAGTCCTGCAACGGTCAAAGGCAAAGCAAAGTTTGTAGTTGCCACAGATGGAATTGACTTTGAGGCTGAAGATTTAACCTCCGACGATCCGCCAGTGGTATGCCGCTTCAACGAATTTCCCGATCACTTTGGCTTCTTCCTGCCTTTGGCAGGCATTACGACCGTTAAACAAATCCGCGAAAGTTCATTTGATATAAAGGCAACTGGGCGTCTTAACAGGCTTTATATCGAGCTGCTTAAAGACAACCCTGAATGGGGCACGGAAGAACGCCGCCATGATATGAACCACTTCATGGCTCGCTTGATTTTCTGCTTCTTCGCAGAAGATACAGATATTTTCAATGGCGAGGGACTGTTTACCAAGACCATTGAGCAGATGAGTGAGCGGGACTCTTCAAATACGCACGAAATTATGAGTGAAGTATTCCGAGCAATGGATACTTCGATTGAAGATAGAGCTAGCACTAACCTGCCACGATGGGCAGATACCTTCCCTTACGTGAATGGCGGCCTCTTCTCGGGTAATACAGATGTTCCGCGTTTCAGTAAGATTGCGCGATCTTATCTTATTCATATCGGGAATTTGGACTGGACGAAAATCAATCCTGATATTTTCGGCTCGATGATCCAAGCGGTCACGGATGAAGAAGAGCGTGGCGCTCTTGGCCTGCATTACACCTCAGTGCCAAATATTCTAAAAGTTCTGAACCCGCTATTTCTTGATGACCTTCGGGCGAAACTAGAAGAGGCTGGTGATAGTCCTCAAAAGTTACTCAATCTTCGCAAGCGTATGGCGAAAATACGCGTTTTCGATCCTGCCTGTGGTTCAGGGAATTTCCTCGTTATCTCCTATAAAGAAATGCGAGCAATTGAAGCAGAGATCAACCAGCGTAGAGGTGAAAGCGGCAGGAAATCAGATATTCCCCTAACAAATTATCGGGGTATTGAACTTAGGGATTTTCCTGCTGAAATTGCTCGTCTGGCCTTGATAATTGCGGAGTATCAGTGTGATGTCCTTTATCGTGGTCAGAAAGAGGCGTTGGCGGAATTACTGCCTTTGGATGCGATGAATTGGATTATATGTGGCAATGCTCTCCGTTTGGATTGGCTCCACATATGCCCGCCTACTGGCTCGGGGGTCAAAGTACAAGGTAACGACCTATTTGGTGCTCCTTGTGATCAAGTTGAGATTGATTTTGTAAACGAAGGTGGAGAGACATATATATGCGGGAACCCCCCATATGTTGGCAGCTCAAAGCAAAGTGCTGAACAAAAAGGCGATATTCAGCATGTTTTTTCCCGATATACGAAGAAATGGAGATCACTTGACTTAGTTGCTTGTTGGTTCAAGTTGGCATCAGACTATTTTAAAGCCACAGATGGCTGCTACGCTTTTGTAAGTACGAATTCCATTTGTCAAGGTGAGCAGGTTCCAATTTTATGGCCGATTATCTATGAAAATGAAATGGATATTTACTTTGCTTACACATCATTCAAATGGGCAAACTTAGCATCGCACAATGCTGGCGTAACAGTGGTGATCGTTGGTGTTGGTAATCAAAAAAAATACAAAAATAAAACTATCTTTCACGTTGACCGTGAAGGTGTGTCCACCTCCAGTTCAGTGATAAATATCAATGCATACTTAATTTCGGGAAAGAGGATAATTGTAGATACTATCAGTAAAGCTCATGATGAAAGAGGCTTTATGATACGCGGCAATATGCCGACTGATGGAGGGAATCTTCTATTAAATGAGGCTGAAAAACAGTTTTTAGAAAATAGTAACGTAGATGCCTCTCCATACATTAGAAAATTCATCGGTGCTCAAGAGTTGATTAAAGGTCTAACTAGGTATTGTATCTGGATTGAAGATCATCAAATAGAAGAAGCTAAAAAGATACCTGAAATTCAAGGTCGGATAGAAAAAGTACAAGAGTCTAGGCTTAATAGCAGTGCTGCATCAACAAGAGACTATGCCCAATACCCACATAAATTTCGTCAAATTCAAGGGATATCCAAGAGCAACTGCATTGTTGTGCCACGCGTAACATCAGAAAATAGGGATGTGCTTCCCGTAGATTACTATGACAGTAATACAATTGTTGGCGATAGAAATTTTGTTATTTGCGATGCGCCGCTATGGAATTTATCTCTAATAGCTTCAAGGCTGCACTGGGTTTGGATCGGAGCGGTTTGCGTGCGGATGCGAACCGATTTTTCATATTCCAATACCCTTGGTTGGAATACGTTTCCTGTCCCTCAACTTACCAAGAAAAATAAAGAAGATTTGACCAAATGCGCAGAAGACATTCTTCTCGCCCGCGAAGCGCATTTTCCCGCCACCATTGCCGATCTCTATGATCCTGAAAAAATGCCAGATAATTTGCGCAGAGCACACGAGCGCAATGACGAGGTATTAGAGCGCATTTACATTGGACGTAAGTTCAAGAATGACACTGAGCGCCTTGAAAAGCTCTTTGACCTCTATACAAAAATGACTAAATCCACTTCCAACTCTAAGAAAAAGGTATCTTGAGCATGACGGAGCATAAATCTATACCCTCAGTATCTGTTAACTATGCTAGCAATGGCAGCTCAAAGAAATCGAATGAGTTGGGCATGCGCGTGATGCAAGAGCGTGCTTATGAAAAGCGTGGTGAACAATATCTTTTAATTAAGTCTCCACCTGCTTCTGGTAAGAGCCGTGCTCTCATGTTTATTGCTTTGGATAAGCTGAACAATCAGGGGGTTAAAAAAGCCATTGTTGTCGTTCCTGAAAAATCAATTGGTTCAAGCTTTAACAATGAGCCACTGACAAAATACGGTTTTTATTGGGATTGGGAAGTTGTACCGAAATGGAATCTTTGTAATGCGCCAGGTGAAGATGGCGGTAAGGTAAATTCTGTAAAGGCTTTCCTTGATAGCGATGACCAAGTGCTTGTATGTACGCATGCTACCTTCCGTTTTGCAGTAGACCGTTTTGGTGTTCCCGCCTTTGATGATTGCTTGATAGCAGTGGATGAATTCCACCATGTGAGTGCTAATCCAGATAACAAACTGGGTGCGCATCTAGGCGATTTTATTACACGAGACAAAGTTCATGTAGTCGCCATGACAGGCTCGTACTTTAGAGGCGATGCCGAGGCTGTTCTTTCCCCTGAAGATGAAGCTAACTTTGAAACAGTAACTTATACCTACTATGAGCAGCTTAATGGCTATGAATATTTAAAGTCGCTGGATATTGGCTACTACTTTTATTCAAGTGGCGACTATACGCACGAGATTAGAGAAGTTCTTGACCCTTCAGAAAAGACCATCGTGCATATACCTCATCCCGCATCCAGAGAAAGTCAGAAAGACAAGTATTCCGAAGTCGAACGCATTTTCTCGGCACTGGGCGATTGGGAAGGTTCAGATGAAGATACTGGCTTTCAGCTAATTAAAACGAGCGAAGGAAAGCTGATTAAGGTTGCCGATCTGGTCGATGATGATCCAAAGCGTGACAAAGTATCAGCAGCGCTCAAACGCCCAGAGGCCAAATCGAACAGAGATTTTGTCGATGTGATTATCGCGCTTGGCATGGCGAAAGAAGGCTTCGACTGGGTGTGGTGTGAACATGCGTTAACGGTTGGTTATCGCTCCAGCCTTACCGAAATCATCCAAATTATTGGTCGTGCAACCCGTGATGCCGAGGGTAAAACTCGCGCTCGATTCACTAACCTGATTGCTGAGCCTGATGCATCGGAAGAAGCGGTTACTGACGCAGTGAACGATACCCTTAAAGCCATCGCTGCCAGCCTTCTAATGGAGCAGGTGCTTACGCCTAAATTTAACTTTACGCCGAAAACACCAACCAGTGGCCCACAAGAAGGCTTTGATTACGGTGAGGAGGGCTATAACCCAAATGGGAATAATGTAGGTTTCAACGAAGATACAGGCCAGTTCCAGATCGAGATTAATGGCTTGGTGGAGCCGAAGAGCGATAGTGCTAAACGTATTTGTCAGGAAGATTTGAATGAGGTGATCACAGCATTCGTTCAGGATAAAGCCGCTTTGGAGCGAGGCTTGTTTGATGAAGAAGTCGTTCCTGAAGAACTCACGCAGCTCAAGATGGGAAAAATTGTTAAAGATAAATACCCAGAGCTTGATGCGGAAGACCAAGAGGCTGTTCGCCAGCATGCAATTGCTGCGTTAAACATTACACAACAAGCGAAAGATATCGCCAATGATGGTGCAGATGGTGAGGCCTCGGCTAACACAGCGTTTGTAGATGGCGTTCGAAAGTTCGCTATGGACGTGCGGGAGCTGGACGTTGATTTGATTGATCGTATCAACCCATTCAGCGAAGCCTATGCGATCCTCGCTAAATCGATGGATGAAGAAAGCCTTAAGCAGGTGAAGGCAGTTATTAACTCCAAAAAAGTTAAGCTCACCGAAGAGGAAGCACGTGAGCTAGCAACGCGTGCGGTTCAGTTCAAACGTGAACGAGACCGATTGCCTGATATCACAGCCGCAGACCCTTGGGAGCGTCGAATGGCAGAAGGCATCGCTTTCCTTCAACGGAAAGTAATGGAGGAAAGTAATGGCTGAGGTAAAACAAGAAAAAACTAACCAAGAGCTTTTGGCTGAACTTGGCGTAGAGGTTAAGCAAGAAAAGAAAGCGGCCAGAACACCAAAAGAAGAGCGCATCATCGCAGGCTTTGAGGAAATTCAGCGATTTGTAGAAGAGCATGGGCATGCTCCAGAGCATGGTGAGAACAAAGATATATTTGAGCGCTTGTATGCCACAAGACTGGATCAGATTCGAAAGCAGGAAGAGTGTCGCACTCTCGTTGAAGAAATTGATCATCAAGGTCTTTTAGCTGGCAGCTTGCAAGTGGCTGAGCCACCAGCCGAATACAATACGGATGAAGAGCTACTAGCTGAGCTAGGGATTGAGGCACCAAAAGAAGGTGATATCACCTACCTAAAACATGTGAAATCTCAGGCAGATAAAAAAGCGGCGGAAGAGATAGCTAACCGCACTCCGTGTGAAGACTTCGATAAATTTAAACCGTTATTCGATAAGGTTCAAAGCGATTTAAAGCATGGACTTGTAGAAGCTAAATTGCTCAAAGATCAAAAAGACCGCGATTACATGGCCAAAATCGAACAAGGCGATTGGTTTATTGTAAATGGCCAAAAGGCGTATGTTGCCGAGTTTAGTAAAGAACGCAATCACGGCTTTGATAAGAACGACTATAGACTTCGTGTGATCTACGACAATCGCACGGAAAGTGACTTGCTATTGCGCTCACTTCAAAAAGCTCTCTATGAGGATGAGGCAGGTAGAAGAATTGTATCCTTGTCGGCTGGGCCGCTATTCGATGATGTTGCGGATGAAGAGGATTTAGCAAGCGGCGTCATCTATGTGCTTCGTAGTAAGTCAGATAACCCGGTTGTTTCCCAAAACCGAGATGTTATTCATAAGATTGGAGTGACAGGCGGGAAAGTCGAAAAGCGTATAGCGAATGCGAAAATTGATCCTACCTTCTTGATGGCTGAAGTAGAGGTCGTCGCTACATACGAGCTATTCAATATAAATCGCGTGAAGCTGGAAAATCTTCTCCATCGGTTCTTTGAAAACGCAAAGCTCGATATCGAAATTGCCGACAGGTTTGGAAATCCTGTTTCACCCCAAGAGTGGTTTTTAGTGCCACTGTTTATTATTGATGAGGTGGTTGAAAAAATTAAGGATGGGAGTATAGCTGATTATGTATATGATCATAATAAAGCTGAACTGACACAAGGTGCGGATTGAAACAATGTATATTTTAGCCATCAGTAGCCGCAGTGAAACAAAAAGGATTTATTCACATGCCTTTGCCTGAAGCAACGCTTAGCTACAGTGTTGATAGTGCGCCCGTGATAGCTCGTGGGATGGCCTATAATGAAGAACAACTTGATGAGGCAATCAATGGCTCTGTTAAAGACTTGCTGCTTGATACAACAGGGACTGCTGAGCTAAATGACATGCTTGCTGGTCTAGCTTCCACTGAGTTTGAACAAGATCAAATAAGTCAGTTGTTACAGGCAGAACCTGAACCCGAAGATTGGTTAGTAGGTGAAGCTCTTGCCGAAGCTTATGTCGCAGACAATGAGAATTGCACTTTCCCTTGGCCGACGAGCAGAGACCTGAAAAACCCTGAAGCTAGCCCTGCTGGGGCAGACTTGACAGGTTTTCAAGAGACGGGCGATTCTGAAAACCCATACAGATTTGCTTTTGGTGAGGTAAAAACATCCAGCGATGAAAATTATCCGCCTAATGTCATGTACGGTCGAACGGGATTAAAAAATCAGCTTGAGGGATTAAGAGATTCTTACCCAACAAAGCAAAGTCTGATTTTATATCTTGGGCATCACGCCATAAATGCATCATGGCGATATATGTTTGAAAGCGCTACAAAGCGATATTTAAGCTCTGAGTATACTGATATTGCTATTTTTGGGGTTCTGATTCGTGATGTAGAGCCTAATGAATCAGACCTTTCATATCGTGCGACCTCTCTAGCGAATGGTTGTCCTGACTTAACGAGTATCGCGCTTTACGCCTTGTATCTTTCAGAGAATGCAATTTCTCTATTGGAAGCCAAAGCACAACAAGCTTTGCAAGGGAGTGAGCCATGACACTTACCTTGCACGATCTTGAAAATATCGATCAGCACTGGGCTGTACAAGCAATACCTAGTGACATGCTAGCCAGAGTATTTGAGGCCGCTGATGAGCGATTAATTAGGTCTGCGTTAGGCCAGATTCTGCATAACGCTGTTCAGTCAGAGGTGACTGATAAAGATATAGAAAATGTTGCAACAGCCTATGAAATGGCAGCTATTGAGGGCTTGTCAGCAGTATTGCGTTCATCACAAGGTGAAGAGAATGCTGCGCTAAAAAACCAAGCTCAAGCTGGCGCTCATAAGGCATTTGGTTTGTATCGCGTTCTGCCAATTCCGACCAATACAGATTTTCGAATATTTCATACACTGCATCTGGCTGGTCTGGCGTATTGCGGTGAGCGTTGGACAGATTTGAAGCGCTGGTTTTCTGATTCCCCAGAAGCCATTGCAATACCTTCTGTGGCCGATGTTCAGTGGGATAAACGATTGCTATACAGGCTGTTTGACTGCTGGATTCGGCTGCTACGGAAAAATAGTTGGGATGATCTAGACCAAATTTCAGAAATAGTTCTTGGTTTACGTAGAGATCAATCCCGCTTTGAATCTCTCCTAGTCGAAGACCGATCTGGAACAGCAGGTAAAGCTACTGCTTTACAATTGATTGCCCTATACCATTTTGCCAAAGCCACTGAAAGACTTGCTGTATACATGCTGCAAGGTGAGCCAGTAGCCATTGATTCAGAACTTGACCAACATTTTGAGGCAGCGGTGAAAGCTGCTAAGAGTAGTCGTGATGTACAGTTAGAAATGGTTCTGAATTGGCTTCATTTAGCTAGTCGGAAAATGGCTGAGGGTTCTTTATGGTGGGTTGCTCATACCGTAAATTCAAGAGTGACGAGATTTGTTAATCATGTAACAAAACATCAGGGGATGTTTGAGCTTTTGCCTCCGCAAAGAGCAGCTTTGCAGGAGCAAGGATTACTCGATCAGGCAAGTAGAGCTGTTATTGTGAACCTGCCTACATCAGGCGGGAAAACACAGTTGTCTCAATTTAGGATGCTGCAAGCGCTGAATCAGTTTGATCAAGATAATGGCTGGGTCGCCTATGTTGCGCCAACACGCGCTCTAGTTTCACAGATTACTAGAAGACTGCGTTCAGATTTTGAGCCTTTAAATATTCATGTAGAGCAATTGTCGGGAGCTATTGAGGTTGATGCCTTTGAAGAGGCTCTTTTGGGAGAGCAGCGCGCATTTCAGGTTTTGGTTGCGACCCCTGAAAAATTACAGCTCGTAATGCGTAACAAGAAAATTGCTCGACCTCTGGCATTAGTTGTGATGGATGAAGCTCATAACATAGAGGATGAACAACGCGGTCTTAGAATAGAGCTGCTTCTTGCAACGATCAAACAGGAATCTCCAAGAGCAAATTTCCTTCTAATGATGCCTTTTGTTCCTAATCCAGAAGATTTAGCGCAGTGGCTAGCTGCTGATAGAGGCAGAACAATTAGCTTGGGAACGACCGCATGGCAGCCTAACGAGAGATTGGTTGGTATGTTTGATGTCACTCCTTTTGACTCTGACAGAGGTGAAAGGCAAGGCGATTGGCACCTGAATTTCGAAACACTGACAACGACTCAAAGAACCATTCATTTGCGTGGGGTACATGAGATTAATGGCGTTAGACCACTCAGTGCGCTTAATTTCTCAACGGTTCGAGGTAGCCTCTCTGCTCAAGCTGTCGCCATGGCAAAATCATTCTCGCATCGGGGCACGAGCATCGCTGTTGCTCAAAAAATACCGGATGTATGGAGTATTGCCAGAAAAGTAGCCGCAGAGCTTCCGGCTTTTGAACAAGTGCCTAGTGAGGTGGCACTTGTTCAGCGATTCTTGGCGACAGAAGTGAGTGAGGATTTTGAGCTTATTGATATGCTGTCCAAGGGTGTAGTGGTTCACCATGCAGGATTGCCAGCAGAAGCCTTGGCTTTAATAGAGTGGCTAACCGAAGTTGGTCATGTACGTGTGATGTGCGCGACTACAACGATTGCGCAAGGTCTGAATTTCCCAGTTTCATCCGTGTTCTTGGCGACTACGAAATATCCTTACGGTATTCCAATGTCTCATCGCGCTTTCTGGAATTTGGCTGGGCGTGCTGGACGAATAGGTCAGGATAGCGTTGGAATCGTAGGCATCGCAGCAGGTAACGATCCTAATGCCGTGCGGCAATATGTCAGTGACGCAACTGGAGAATTAATTTCTAGGATGGAGTCGCTGCTTGATGATTTGTATGAGACTGGGGAGCTAAACAATCTTTCCGTATTAATAATGCAAGATCAATGGGCTGATTTTCGTAGTTATATCGCCCATCTGTGGAATGAAAAGCGTAATTTAGATGTTGTTATTGGCGAGGCTGAACAAACGCTGCGTAATACTTTTGGGTTTGGTGCGCTGCGCGCAAAGAATGACGAGTCATCTCTTCAAAAAGCCGAAGCACTTTTAGAAGCAACTCGAAGTTATGTAAGAGTTTTAGCCGAGCATCCTGAAAATGCAACGCTGGCTGATGCAACTGGTTTCTCTCCTGAAGGCGTTCGTTCTGCACTATTAGAAATGGGACAGCTTGATAACAATCTCTCTAGTGAGAGTTGGGAACCATCTAGCTTGTTTGGTGATAGTAGTAATACAACATTACCAGACCTTATGGGCATTATGATGAAAGTTCCTCAGCTTAAGTCTAGTTTAGAGGAACTAACTGGCGACGGTGTGGGTTATAGGAAACTTGCTGACATTACTCAAGCGTGGGTATCTGGCAAAAGTTTGGCTGAAATCGCAGATTCATTTTTTGAAGGTGATGATTTTACAGTTAAGATTTCAAAAGCATGTAAAGCTGTATATCGAGACCTCGCTAACAATGCTTCTTGGGGTTTATCTGCATTAAGTAAAATGCCTACATCAGGTCTTAATTTTGAAGAAATGTCAGATGAGAAAAGAAGACAACTAAACAACCTTCCTGCGATGATTTATCACGGTGTTAAAACCGAAGAAGCAGTATTGATGAGAATGAGTTCAGTCCCTAGAAGTATTGCCGAAGCAACTGGAGCAGAGTTTAAGCAGGTTCATTCAGATAATTTTACGCCCAATGCTGCTAATGAGTATCTAAAATCTTTGCAGGCATCCGATTGGGATAGAATGAAACCACAATCCGCAACTATGTCTGGTCAGGATTACCAAGAAGTATGGAAAAAATTATCTGGATTGTGATCACCGTATCCGTTTAAGAAAAAATGCTTCAAGGGCAAGGTGCCCTTGAAGCCAATTCATTTTGAATATTCTCGATGGATGCGAGTGCGTTTCTTCTCTGATGGCTATCAGGCTTGCTTCTCGCCAGCTCATTAAAAGCCTTTCTATGTAGACCATAAAGCTCGTTCGTGTTTTTGGCTGCCAGTTCAAATCTTGTAATCAATTTCATTGTTACCTCCTGTTTTTGGAGGCCGTGACTGCCACGGCCTTTGTATGGCCGCGTGTTTGTGCAAAGTGACTGATCTGCACCTTAGGTCGCAATAATGTGAAGAAGCTTTACGCTTGCTGATCAATTGTCACGTTGCGCTAGTGGTAATGCTAAAAGGCAGTGCTGGTTAAGGGCTCAATCAGGCGGTGCTGATTGATTGAAAAATTTTGGGTAGTGCTAAAGCACGACTGCTTTGAAAGGCGTTGAAGGTTTTCGCTGCGCTAGGCTGAAAGTTCAATAAGGTGTGAACACTGATCGTGTTCACTTGACTCAATAATTACGTGCCCCTTTTGGGTAAACGTCAAAATATCACACAACTTGTCTCCATCAAGACATCCCCCTTCCTTCCGCGCCCGAAACGACTGGGCTTGTGCAGGTCGGGCGGTTCCCCCTGTCTGGATTGCGCCAAAACATGTGATCATACGCTCGCTTCTCTCGCTCCTTTGTCCGGGGTTTTCAACCCCAAAAGGGGATGTGTTTTTAAGATTAAGGAGAAAAGCAATGAGCGAAGAAATCAGAATTTATGTGGCATGTTTGGCAGCGTATAACAGCGGCTATTTGCACGGTGTTTGGATTGATGCAACCGCAGACATTGACGACATTCAAGACCAAATAAACAGCATGTTGGAATCCAGCCCTGTAGAGGATGCCGAGGAATACGCCATACACGACTTTGAAGGATACGGCAGTTATCGTCTGTCAGAATATGAAGGCATAGAAAGCGCGCACGAGGTGGCTTGTTTTATTGAAGAGCATGGCGAGATAGCCGCGGAATTGATCAGCCATTTTTCAATGCTTGAAGAAGCACAGAAAGCCATGGAAGAAGATTATCAAGGCGAATATGCGAGTTTGTCGGATTACGCGCAGGAAATCACGGAAGAAACAAGCGAAGTGCCCAGCCATTTAGAATTTTATATCGACTATGACCGCATGGGGCGCGACATGGAAATGAGCGGCGATATTTTTACAATCGAAACGGGCTATCAGGAAGTGCATGTTTTCTGGAACAGATAGTTATAATCTAAAATTCGTTGTCGAGTTATCGGCGACGAATTTTATTCAAACATTTGAAAATGTGTCACAGATATTGTTAGTTAAATAGATATAAAAAATAATATGGACACTTAAGTTATGAGCTATAAGAAAAACTCTGCATGGAACGACAAAAATGAAGTTGAATGCCTTCTGATATTCAAAGTCTTACAACAAGAAGGGTTCCCAAGAGGCAAGCTGTCTCGTCTCTGTCAAGAACTATCAAAAATTACTAATTTAAGTGCGGGAAGCATAAGTGCTAAAGTTTGTAACTACAAATCTATAGCCGGAGTAAACGCACCCTCTAATGCATCAAAAAACACCATGGAAATATTCGAAAAGTACGGCTCACTATCAATTCAAGAAATAGAAAAACTCATTGATAGAATGAGCTAATCCAGAGGTAAAAATTCTGGATGAGGCCAATTATAATTTTCACCTGAAGCGGTGGCGCGCTTATAGCGCTGAGCTATTTCACTAGAGCAGCATTCCATAGCGTAGCAATATGCAGAAACGGCGCTGTAAAACTCTGAGGTTTGCGGCTCGTGGTTGTGCTGGTTGCTTAAAACTTGCGCCATTTGACAGCCCAGAAGTCCTGCTTCCTCACTCAAACTCATAAGGCGCTCAGATTCTTTAATGATATCTGCCGTTTTAAATTGATAGCTCATAATTTTGTCCGCGCTAATAAGGAAAAACGCCAGTGAATGGCATTTTGCTGTTTAATATGGCCTGAATATCTTCAGGCAAATAAATCGCCGGATCGTCATAGCCGATCCGAATTTCAGAACTATTGAGCGGCATGAGTTCCATGCCGTCTTTTTTAATAGAAAAAATAAGCGTGTTGTGCGCAAGCCAGCGCCCATAACACACTTCATAGCCTTCGCTTTCGAGTAGTTCGGCGATTTCAGGCGTTTCAATTTTTCCGCCGCCGTCATCGTAGCCGAATTTTGAAAAGGCATGGCTCCAGTGGTATCGGTTTCCGCAATGTTCGCATTTATCACAAGCCATGCCATTGTCCTTTCTTATATCTCAGGCTCTAAATCCATGCCTTTGTCGTCATCACGCCTGTTTTGACGGTTTGGTGCATTGGTGTTTTGAGTGTTTTTGCTTTGTGTATTGGTTTTCGAACGATGAGCGTGTTTTGATTTTTCTTCATGCTTGGCAACATGAGAAAGATCGCGCACCAGCGCTTGGCGCTCTTTTTCCTGAGTATCACGAAGCAATTGGATTTGTGTTTGTAAGTTCTGGCGCTCGGTTAACTGCTTTTGAATCAGTTCCTCTTGCTGTTTACGATCACGCAAATGTGCTTGCCATGCTTCTTGTTCATTGCGTTTTCGTGTTTTCCAGTAGCGGCCATTGAGCTTGTCCCAAATGCCTTTAAAGCCTTTTCGGATTCTTGCGGATCGCTTCAGCTCTTCAGCTTGCCAGCGTTTTTGCTGATATTCCTTAAGGCTGGCGCGTACCGAGCGATGTTCATTGGTCAGCTTGGCCTTATCGGCAAGCAGAGGTTTGAGCTTTTCATTGTGTACGTTGTGCAATTCTAATTTATAAGAATCAAACAGCTTTGAAAGCTGGCCTTGTATGCCGTTTTTTACTTCCTGCACTGATGGCAGTTCCTTGGCACTACCAAGGCGCGCTTCTAGGGCTTGGGCTTTTTGCCCAAGCTGGCGCGTGAGTGAATACACTTCACCATATACATCTAAAGCCACAAAACCGCGTTTATCGCCTTTGGCTAAAAAGTAGCCTTTTTCACGAAGCGCATGCTCGAAACTGGTTTTGGTGTCGGATATTGCCCAGCATTCCTGAAGCTCACTTTTTATATCCGAGGCTTTGCGGCCAACGCGCTGCGCTTGCTGCCATTCGGCGCGGGTGAAGTTCAGCGGGTTTTTCTTGGTTTTGTCTTTGAAGCCTTCAGGCATCTTCCAGCCATGTTCGAGATAGAGTGACTTTGAAATATCATTGAGCTTTAGTTTTGGGTGCGAGATGTTGACCGCCTTCATTTCGTCCGTATTGATACGGCTCCAAACGCAGTGCGCATGGCGGCGGCCTTCCTTTTCATGGAAGACCACAACGCGGGGCTGGCCTTCCAGCCCCAGTTTTTGCTCCACGCGCTCCAGCGTTTTTTCAAAGGTCTCAATATCGACCTTTTCATCTTGAGGCGGGTTCAGGCTCAGGGAATACATGAATTGCTTGCACTTGGTTCCCTTGGATAGCGCATAGGCTTCATTCAATGCGCCAAGAACATCCTGTGCCATAAAGCCGCTCACCTCATGCACATTGACGTGCTCATTTTGCTCCCCGTTGAGCAGGTGAAGCGCCATTTGGCGACCGCCAGCGCGTTGATTACCCTTGAGGATCATCGTCATCCTCCTTTTCTGGCTCACTTTGGGGCTTGAGCCCCAATGCCTTAATCAGGGTGTCACGCATCCACTGGATGGCCGTAACAGACTCATTGAGTGATTCCACAACGTCATGATTGACGGGGAGAGAACCAGAATTAGCCGCCTTGGCGAGCTGGTTAATATTGGCACTAATGCGGGATTGGCCGAGCGCCCCAATGAGCTTGGCGATGGCCTTTTGATCAATATCAGCAGTTTCGCCACGCGTGCGCTTTTTGGGCATTTCGGGCATATCTTCTTTGAAGATCAGCCAGCGAATGTAAGCCGCCAGTGGTCTGCCTGCCGCAGCCGTCTCCAGCGCCTTGCGCTCTTCCTCTGTAAATCTCATGGAGAACGGAGGTGGATATTTGGTTTTTGGCGTTTTATCGTCCATTTAAAGCCCCTCCACTTGTCAAAATGGGGCTTTCGCCGTTATACTCCGCGCCCTGTGAAGCGTGGGCTCCCTCTAAGCTAGATAGTAACGCGCTGATATGTGGTGGCTTAGAGGCAATATCAAGGGCATTGACCAGCAGCTTAGACAGCGTTGGCAACCAGCCCCCGCTACCAATTTATTTCAGAGACCTAGGAATCTTGTAAGTTGTTGGCTTAAGTGCCCAGGCTGGTGATTCTCTAGACTCGGCGTTAGTTTGGCTCTATGCTAAACTGAGTTCTTTTCAGCAGGTTGAGCGTCGCTCAGTTGCTTGGTCGGTAAACGGTGCGTGTAGCCGTTTACGATGTCACAAGGCTTAGTTGGTCTTTGACTGTTGTCACGGCCAATAGAGGCATTCGTAAGAGCCCCTTTTTAGGGGCTTTTTCGTATCTCGCATGCTGAGCTTTGCTGAGCATGATCATGACCGCAGTCCTAGCGGTAGAAGTTTTAATGGGCGTAGGCCCATTTTTTGGTTTTAAACCGAGGTTTGTCATGGTGGGCGGTAATTCGAAGCACCTAACCGAGCTGTTGGAGCCTGTGGTCGAGTCCCTAGGGTGTCAGCTTTGGGGGTTGGAATACCACTCTGCAGGCAAGCGTCGGGGTATTTTGCGTCTATATATAGACAAGCAAGATGGCGTAGGTTTGAGTGATTGTGAGCGTGTTAGTCGCCAGGTCAGCAGTGTATTGGATGTGGAAGACCCTATTCAGGGGGAATACACGTTGGAGGTGTCCACGCCAGGAATGGACAGGCCTCTGTACACAATCGAGCAGTTCGCACAATTTGCCGGTGAGCAAGTTAAATTGAAACTCCGCGTACCATTTGAAGGGCGCCGCCTATTTGCGGGCTTATTGACTGGTACCGAGGAAGACGAAGTTAAATTAGTGGTCGACGATGAGGAATACCTTTTCCCTATCGAGTCCATCGACAAAGCAAATGTAGTCCCAAATTTTTCAAGCCCAAAGAGTGAGAAAAAGCTCAAAGGCAAGTAATGAGGTCAAGGCATGAATAAAGAAATCTTGCTGGTCGCTGACGCCGTATCAAACGAAAAAGGTGTCGATCGAGACGTTATTTTTGAAGCGATTGAAGTTGCGCTCGCTACAGCGACGAAAAAGCGTTACGACGAAGACTCTGAGATCCGGGTGATTATCGATCGTAAGACTGGTGACTATGAAACCTTTCGTCGCTGGTTGGTCCGCGATAATGAAGAAATGGCTGCCTTGGGTACTGAATTTACGCTTGAAGAAGCGCATGAAAAAGACGATTCCTTACAACCGGGCGATGTCTATGAAGAGCAGGTTGAAAACGTCGGCTTTGGACGTATTGCTGCACAAACAGCCAAGCAAGTTATCGTACAAAAGGTTCGTGAAGCAGAGCGAGCTCAGGTTGTTGAAGAGTACCAAGATCGTATCGGCGAATTAATTAACGGCACAGTAAAAAAAGTGACTCGCGATAATATTATCGTAGACCTTGGTAACAACGCTGAAGGCTTGTTGCCGAGAGACCAATTAGTTGGTCGCGAAATCTTTAGAATGGGGGATCGTATTCGCGCGATCTTGATTGAGATTTCTGCTGATGCGCGTGGCCCTCAACTCAAATTGAGTCGCTCATGTCCGGAAATGCTCATCGAGCTGTTCAAAATTGAAGTGCCAGAAATTTCGGAAGAAATTATAGAATTAAAGGCTGCTGCTCGCGACCCAGGTTCTCGTGCAAAAATTGCAGTGAATACCAATGATGGTCGTATCGATCCAGTCGGCGCCTGTGTCGGTATGCGTGGTTCACGTGTACAAGCTGTATCGAATGAGCTGGGTAACGAAAGAATCGATATTATTCTTTGGGACGATAACCCAGCACAATTCGTTATTAGCGCGATGGCTCCGGCCGAAATTGAGTCTATCGTGGTGGATGAAGATGCGCATTCGATGGATGTCGCTGTGGCAGAAGATAACTTGGCGATGGCCATTGGTCGTGCAGGGCAAAACGTACGGCTTGCCTCAGGCTTAACTGGTTGGGATATCAACGTCATGAGCGTTGAAGACTGGGAAGCTAAACAGCAGGAAGAGACCGGTAGCGTTCTTGAAACGTTTATGCGTGCTCTAGATGTTGATGAGGACGTTGCTGAAGTGTTAGTTGAAGAGGGTTTTACTACCCTAGAAGAAGTTGCCTACGTACCGCTGGAAGAAATGTTGGCGATTGAAGGTTTTGATGAAGAAATTTCGGAAGAGCTCCGCGCGCGTGCAAAAGACGCGCTGTTAACTCAAGCGCTGGCGAGTGAAGAGAAACTAGATGCGCTAGAGCCGGCGGATGACCTGCTCAACATGGAAGGTATGGATAAACAAACGGCTTTCCAACTAGCGAGTCGTGGCATTGTGACCATGGAAGATCTTGCAGAACAATCTGTCGATGAATTGTTAGAAATCGAAGGTATTGATGAAGAGCGTGCTAGTGCATTGATTATGAAAGCACGCGAACCCTGGTTTGCTGAAGCAGAAGCTTCAGAGGGTAATCAATAGGTATTAAGACTGGGGAAAAAACATGGCAGAAGTAACAGTAAGCGAACTCGCTAAATCGGTCGGCGCCTCCGTCGATCGATTGTTGAGCCAGATGAAAGAGGCTGGTTTAGCTCATGAGTCACCAGACCAAGTCGTTTCCGATGCAGAAAAGCAAGCCTTGCTAGCGTTTCTGAAAGACAGTCATGGCGAGACGGCGGCAGCGACGCCAAAGAAAATCACGTTGCGTCGTAAAACGACGACAACCTTAAAAACCGGTAGTGGAAGCTCTCGTAAAACCGTAAACGTTGAAGTGCGGAAAAAGCGTACCTACGTTAAGCGAGAAGAGTCAGAAGCGGAAGAAGCGCCAGTTCAAGCGCCAGCCCCAGAGGTTGAAGCCGCTCCTGTTCCTGAGCCCGCTCCGGTTGAAACGCCAGAGCCAGTTGAAGCGAAAGTAGAAGCTGAGCCGGTCGTAGAAGAGCCTCCGAAAGAAGTACCTGCTAGCGAGCCATCATCGTTCGTCGATGAAATCGAGATGAAGCGTTTGGCCGCTATTAAAGCGCGTCGTGAGGTAGAAGAAGCTGAGCGTGTCGCGGCTGAAAAAGCAGAGAAAGAAAAAGCAGAAAAAGCTGCCCAAATTGCATCAGCTAAAAAAGCGCCAGCATCAGAAGATTCAAGTGAAGAAGATCGCAAGCATCATGCTAAACGCAAAGAGCGTCACGAAGAAGATGATGCAGAAGAAGTTCGTCACAAGAAAACTAAAAAAGCGCCGGGCGCGGGTCCTAAAAAAGCCAAGCGTATCGATCTGTTAGTTGATGAAGCGTTGGCTGAAGAAGAAATCGACGATGCAGATGCAACGGCGGCAGATCTGATTCCAACCGAACGTAAAAAACCCAAAACGCCAATCAAATTGGTCAACAAACATAAGTTTAAGATGCCGACCAAAAAGATTGTTCACGAAGTGGAAATACCCGAAGCTATCTCTGTTTCTGAGCTAGCTCAACGCATGACAGTAAAAGGTACTGAGGTTGTTAAGCGCCTGATTAAAATGGGTGTTATGGCAACTATCAATCAATCGTTAGACCAGGATACGGCTCAGCTACTCGTAGAAGAAATGGGGCATACGGCCAAATTAGTCTCTGGCAATGAAGTAGAAGAGAAGCTCGAAAAAGCGATTACCGTCGAAGGTGATCAAGTTTCCCGTGCGCCAGTGGTTACTGTGATGGGCCATGTTGATCATGGTAAAACCTCATTGCTCGATTATATCCGTGAATCAAAAGTTGCTTCTGGTGAAGCCGGTGGTATTACCCAGCACATTGGTGCATACAGGGTGAAAACAGGCCATGGTGAAATCACCTTCCTGGATACTCCTGGACACGCCGCGTTTACATCGATGCGGGCGCGTGGTGCTCAGTGCACGGATGTGGTTATTTTGGTTGTTGCCGCTGATGATGGCGTGATGCCACAAACCGAAGAAGCGGTTCAGCACGCGAAAGCAGCAGGTGTGCCGATTGTTGTAGCTATCAATAAGTGCGATAAAGAAACCGCTGATCCGGATCGTGTTAAAAACGAATTGGCAGCGAAAGACGTTATTCCCGAAGATTGGGGCGGCGACACGCAGTTTATTCAAGTGTCTGCCCATACCGGAATGGGAGTTGATGAGCTGCTGGACGCGGTGTCGCTACAGGCCGAAATGCTTGAACTTGGCGCCGTTGAAAATGCACCAGCGCGCGGTGTGGTTGTTGAATCGCGGCTAGAAACAGGTCGCGGCGTTGTGGCGACCATGTTGGTACAACAAGGCACCTTAAAAGCTGGCGATATTTTGTTGGCTGGTCAGAGCTTTGGTCGTGTACGTGCGATGACAAACGAATTGTTGCAAAAAGTAACCGAAGCGGGCCCATCAACACCAGTCGAAATTCTCGGATTGGACTCTGCTCCTGCAGCGGGTGATGAGTTTGTTGTTGTCCCTGACGAGCGGAAAGCGCGTGAAGTGGCTCTCCATCGTGGGGAAAAAGAGCGTGAAGAGCGTTTGAAGCGTGCGCAGGCTGCTAAATTAGAGAATATGTTCTCAAGCATGGGCGAAGCAGATAAAAAAGTGCTCCCAGTTATTTTGAAAACGGATGTTCGTGGATCTCTCGAAGCCATTCAAGCAGCCTTGCTTGATATGGGTAACGAAGAAGTGCAGGTGAATATTGTCAACGCTGGTGTTGGTGGCATTTCCGAAAATGACATTAACCTTGCTATCACCAGTGGCGCAATTGTGATCGGCTTTAACGTACGTGCTGAGTCGTCTGCTCGAAAGCTCGCTGAAGTAGAGTCGGTTGAAATTCGTTATTACTCGATTATTTATCAACTAATCGATGAGGTGAAGAGCGCCCTCAGCGGTATGTTGGCACCTGAGCGAGTCGAGGAAATTGTCGGTATTGCCGAAGTACGGGATGTCTTTAGGTCACCCAAGTTTGGCCAAGTGGCTGGCTGTATGGTGGTTGAAGGTACTGTGTATCGAAGTAAACCTATTCGCGTGTTGCGCGACAATATCGTGATTTTTGAAGGTGAGCTGGAATCATTGCGTCGCTTTAAAGACGATGTCAATGAAGTGCGCAACGGTACTGAATGTGGTATCGGTGTGAAGGACTACGACGTAAAAGTTGGTGATCAAATCGAAGTGTTTGATGTAAAAGAAGTAGCGCGTGAGCTGTAATCCGGCTGCGCGTTCTTGCATAGCCGTGCTATTTTAGAGACATCATATGCCAAAAGATTTTAGTCGTTCGTTGCGCGTTGCGGATCAAATACAGAGAAGCCTCGCGCAACTTATCCAAACGGAAATCGCAGACCCTCGTATTGGGATTGTAAATATTAACGAGGTTGATGTTAGTCCCGATTACGCCAATGCTACGGTTTATGTCACGCTCATTAATAGTGAAGACCCTGCGCAAATTGACCTGTCGATATCGATTCTCAACAAAGCCTCGGGTTTTCTTCGCGGGCAATTAGCAAAGTCGTTAAATAGTCGTACCACTCCTCGGTTACACTTTAAATACGATAAAACATCTGTTGCCGGTCAAAAGCTCTCCAGCTTGATTGATAAAGCTGTGGCAAAAGATAAGAAGCACCTCGAGGAATAACGCAACGCATTTTGTCGATTGCTAAATCTCGCGTGTAGAAGTTGTAAATAGGTAAGGTCTTGGTTCGTAAACCTAAAGGGCGCCCCATCAGTGGAGTGCTGTTATTAAATAAGTCAGCAGGCATGACGTCGAATGGTGCCTTGCAGCGTGCCAAGCGCTTGTTCTTCGCTGCGAAAGCCGGGCACACGGGTAGCTTAGATCCGCTTGCTACTGGCGTGTTACCAATCTGTTTTGGTGAGTCGACGAAATTTTCACAGTTTTTGTTAGACTCCGATAAAGCTTACCGCAGCCGTATTTGTTTAGGCATTAGAACAACTACCAGTGACGCTGACGGTGAAATAATTGAAGAGCGTGATGCATCAACGTTATCTCGGGATGTGGTAGAGCAAGCGCTTCGTCATTTCGAAGGTAAGATTGAGCAGATCCCGTCAATGTATTCTGCCCTGAAACACCAAGGCCAGCCGTTGTATAAATTGGCTAGAGAGGGCAAAGAAGTCGAGCGTAAGGTCAGGCAGGTGACTGTCTACGCGATTAAACTGCTAGACTTCATCCCTGGTAACCCTGCGTACGTTGATATCGATGTAGAGTGTTCCAAAGGGACGTATATTCGCAGCATTGCTGAGGATCTGGGGCAGGATCTTGGTTGTGGTGGTCACGTCGCTGAATTGCACCGCCGAGCGACTGGGGCTTTTGATGATACAAACGCCGTGTCACTCGACGAGTTAGAGCAGGAGCGAGGTGATGGCCTGGCGGAACTACTAGATCACCATCTGCTTCCAGTTGATGCGCCCATTGCGGAGCTGCCGGTGCTAACATTGAACGAGCATAGTGTTTACTATTTTAAACACGGCCAAGCGGTGATGGATCCGCAGGTCTATCAGATTACAGAAGAAGGTGGTATTGTGCGTGTCTTCTCCGACACTGGAGATTTTTTAGGCGTCGCTGAGGCCACGGATGACGGGCGTATCGCGCCAAAAAGGCTGGTGGTATAAGGACTGTCAGCGGAACAAAATTTATGATGTTGTGGCTACGCTGTGGCGTCATGGATCAATAGGAATATAAAGTCCCTATTGATTAGCCTACCTGTAAATGTGCGCGGGTATGGCTGAATGGGGAATGGCTTTATCTGACTAGATGAGCTGTTCATTAATTGCATATTAACTGAGGTAACAATTATGTCACTTAGTGCTCAAGAAAAAGCGCAAATCGTTCAAGAACATCAACAATCAGAAGGTGATACCGGTTCTCCGGAAGTGCAAGTTGCATTGCTGACTGCCAACATCAACAAGTTGCAAGGTCACTTCGCATCTCACAAGCAAGATCACCACTCTCGCCGCGGTTTGATCCGTATGGTTAACCAACGTCGCAAGTTGTTGGATTACCTAAAAGGCAAAGATGTAAGCCGATATGCCGCTTTGATCCAAAAGCTGGGTCTAAGACGATAGCAAACATAAGGGGTTCGTTTTACGAGCCCCTTTTGTTTACCTCGTAGATAATTAACTCTCTAGTGGGCGTTTAAATTGCTCGTGTAATCAGAGTTATTCGTTTTTGTGGTCGAATTGAATAACCATAGAGCTAATTAATTCGATCGAAGTACGTTGTTGTAAACGGAGAGCGCAATCAGCTGTACTCATTCCGTATCACAACGTATCCGTATTAACGCAAAAATTAACGTAAAAATAGTATCTAAATAGAAAAGGATAAAATTGTGAATCCTGTAATTAAATCATTTGAATACGGCGGACAAACCGTCACCATCGAAACTGGCCGCATCGCTCGACAAGCTACTGGCGCTGCCTTAGTCACCATGGGAGAAACTGCAGTATTGGTCACCGTGGTTGGTGCAAAAGATACCAAACCAGGTCAAGACTTCTTCCCGCTATCTGTTCATTACATCGAAAAAGCCTACGCTGCCGGTAAAATCCCAGGAGGCTTTTTTAAACGTGAAGGTCGACCAAGTGAAAAAGAAACACTAACGTCTCGCCTCATTGATCGACCCATCCGTCCTCTTTTTCCAGACGGCTTCATGAATGAAGTGCAAGTTGTTTGTACCGTGATGTCAACGTGCAAAACCCAAGACCCTGACATTGCAGCAATGATTGGTACTTCCGCAGCCTTGGCGATTTCTGGTATTCCATTTAGCGGTCCAATTGGTGCGGCTCGTGTTGGCTTTACTCAGGAAAGTGGTTACCTACTAAACCCATCGTACGAAGCCCTAGAGACTTCAGAGCTAGACATGGTTGTTGCAGGCACTAAAGATGCTGTCTTGATGGTTGAGTCAGAAGCAAGCGAATTGCCAGAAGATATTATGTTGGGCGCTGTTCTTTACGCTCATCAAGAGATGCAAGCGGTTGTGCAAGCGTGTGAGGAATTGGCGCGTGATGCCGGTAAAGCGCGTTGGGATTGGCAGCCAGAACCTAAAAATGAAGCGTTGATTAGCACTGTATCAGAAGGCTTCGCAGCGGGCATTAAAGAAGCTTATCGCATCACTGACAAGCAAGCGCGTTACACCGCACTGGGTGAGTTACGTGCGAAAGCGGTTGAAACTCTTGCTACCGAAGAAAGCGGTATTGATGGCGACGAAGTGAAGAAAGTCTTCGGTTCTATCGAGAAGCAAACCGTACGTACCAGTGTAACCGACGGTGAGCCACGCATTGATGGCCGTGATCAACAAACTGTTCGTCCAATCAATGTTGAAGTTGGTGTGTTGCCGAAAGCGCATGGTTCTGCGTTGTTTACTCGCGGTGAAACTCAAGCAATTGTGGTTGCGACTTTGGGCTCTGCACGTGATGCGCAAATCATCGATGCACTTGAAGGCGAAAAACGCGATAACTTCATGTTGCACTACAATTTTCCTCCATACTCTGTGGGTGAAGCCGGTCGTATGGGCGGCACGGGCCGTCGCGAAATCGGTCACGGTCGTTTGGCGCGTCGTGGTGTTGCGGCGGTATTGCCAAAAGAAGAAGATTTCCCGTACACCATTCGGGTTGTCAGCGAAATTACCGAATCTAACGGCTCAAGTTCTATGGCTTCAGTATGTGGTTCAAGCTTGGCATTGATGGATGCTGGTGTTCCGCTTCGCGCGCCTGTTGCGGGTATCGCCATGGGCTTGGTAAAAGAAGGTGAAAAGTTCGCCGTATTAACCGACATCCTGGGTGACGAAGATCACCTCGGTGATATGGACTTCAAAGTGGCTGGTACAGCGCAGGGTATTACTGCGTTGCAGATGGATATCAAAATCGAAGGTATCACCGAAGAGATTATGGAAGTCGCGTTAAAGCAAGCGCTTCAAGCCCGTCTCCATATCCTTGGTGAAATGAATAAAGTTATCGATTCTTCACGGACCGAAGTGAACGACAACGCACCACGTTTTGAGACGTTGAAGGTTGATCCAGACAAGATTCGAGACATCATTGGTAAAGGCGGTGCGACAATCCGTGCGCTTACCGAAGAGACTGGCGCATCAATTGATATTAATGATGACGGTGTGGTTAAAGTCTATGCGGATAACAATGAGTCAATGAAGGCGGCTGTTGATCGCATCGGTGAAATTACTGCCGAAGCAGAAATTGGCCAGATTTATGAAGGCAAAGTGGTCCGTATTGTTGATTTCGGTGCATTTGTGAACTTCTTGCCGGGTAAAGATGGTTTGGTTCATATTTCGCAAATTGCTGAAGAGCGTGTGAATAGTGTTTCAGATTACTTGGAAGAAGGCCAAATGGTTAAAGTGAAGTGCTTAGACGTAGACCAACGTGGCCGTATCAAGCTTTCAATTAAAGAAGCGAAACAAGACGAAGCGGCTGAGCAACCTGCTGAAGAGGCTGCGCCTGAACAACCAGCGGGTGATGCGTAAGCGCTCCCGACAGGTTTCTATACGCTAGACATAAAAAACCCGCTCAGCTTTGAGCGGGTTTTTTTGTGCCTAATCAAAAGTGATTTAGGAAGCCTGTTGTACGTGAACATCCATTTGTGGATATGGAATCTCGATACCCAACTCGTCAAAACGATTTTTGATCTTCTCGTTCAAATCGAATTTGGTGGGCCAGTAGTCACCTGACTTAACCCATGGGCGGAATACAAAATTGATAGACGAGTCTGCGAGCTCAGCCAATCCAATAGTCACATCTTTGGTTGTGAGTACGCGTTCGTCCGCTGCGGCGATGGCTGCCAGTTCGTCTTTGACTTGTTGGATGTTTGCGTTATAGCTTACGCCGACCACCATATCAATGCGTCGTTCTTCTTGAGTTGAGTAGTTGACGATATTACCGCCCATGATGCTTGAGTTCGCAATGGTGATGGTCTTGTTGTCGCCAGTGAGAATTGTGGTTGCAAAGATAGAAATGTCAGAAACCACACCCATAGCGCCGCCGGCTTCAACGAAATCGCCGACCTTGCAGGGGCGGAACATAATTAGCATTACGCCAGCGGCGAAGTTTGAAAGTGAGCCTTGTAATGCGAAACCAACGGCTAAGCCCGCAGCACCGATGATGGCAACAAAACTAGCTGTTTGAACGCCGAGCTGACCGAGTGCAGCGATAATCACAACCACGAGCATGATGTAGTATAGGAGGTTGCGTACAAAGACCGTGATGGTGCGGTCGACCGAACGGCTGTCTAGCGCTTTTTCTAGCATCTTAGATACAAATTTTGCGACCCAGCCACCAACGATGTAGATGGCGAGTGCCAATAGTAACTTGGCACCGTAGGTGATGAGTAAGTCTGGTGCTTGATCCATATACCCGTTTAATTGGTTCATATCGATGTCCATCGATGCCTGTTTAAGGTGGGTGAGCGAAAACATGGTCTTGTATCCTCTAAGTTAATGATTGACCCCCAAGCGGGACTAAGTTAATTGCTTAGTCCACCTATAGTAATCCCAATTAAAGGTGACGGGTAGATCGACGAGTGGAATTAGAGGTGATTTCCTTCAAATTTAAGAACTGAGCAATGTTTACATCACTGTGGTGATAGGGTACAAAGATTCTTCGATTTTTCTATCACCGTGCAAAAAACTTTATACAGTACGAATTATAAAATTGAGGGGCGTTTAACGAGATGATGACGAATCTACACAGCTTGCTGGAGAGCATGGCAGTGCTGAAAGCTTCCGATCTCTATTTAAATCCGGGAGCTCCACCTATGTTCAAAGTAAATGGTGAGCTTCGCTGGGTGAAAGAAACACCCCTGGAAGAAAATGAAGTTGAGCAGCTTGTACTTGAGTCTCTAGATCAAGAACAGATAGAAAAATTTCAGCTGAACCTTGAGGTTGACCTTAGCCTGCAGATTAAAAACGGCGGGAGATTTCGGCTCAATGTATACCGCCAGAAAGGACAGGTAGCACTGGTCGCTCGTCACATTAAGAACATTATCCCGACTATTGAAGAACTTCATCTGCCGCCAGTGTTGAAAGAACTCATTATGGCCGAGCAGGGCTTACTGTTGGTTGTTGGTGCAACTGGTGTCGGCAAGTCGTCTACTGTCGCTGCGATGGTGGACTACCGCAACCAAAATCGGCAAGGCCATATTCTCACTATTGAAGATCCTATCGAATATATTCACTACCACGCGCAATCGCTAGTCAGTCAACGAGAGATTGGTGTGGACACGGAAAGCTACGCTGATGCCTTGAAATTTGCGCTGCGTGAAGCGCCGGATGTCATTGTCATTGGGGAAATCCGCGATGAAGAAACGGCAAAGCATGCGCTACGTTTAGCTGAAACAGGTCATCTCTGTGTGGCGACTTTACATGCGACTTCCGCTAACTTGGCGGTTGATCGTTTGGTGAATTTCTTCCCGCCTGATGCACATCATCGAATTTATCAGGATGTGGCTTCACACTTACTAGCCGTTGTAGCACAGCGCTTAGCGAAAGGTATCGAACGTAAAACAATGCCGGTTATCGAGTTGTTGTACAACAACATGCACATGGCAGAAATAATTCGCAAAGGCTCTACTGCAGAACTTAAAGAGCTTATGCGCAAGGATCAAAATAGCAGTAGTCAAACGTTTGATGATGCACTTTACCAACTTGTCGCCGAAGGGGCGATTACACAAGAAGAAGCTACGCGTCTTGCAGACTCAGAAGTCGATGTTCAACTTCGCTTGCGTATGGAGCAAAAACAAAAGCGTAATCAAGATAATGCCAAAGTAAAACGTTGGTTAGACAATACGGCGAATTGGAGCGAATATCGTTCCGTGGCTGTAGAGCCGCAGCCCAACGCCGGCGCTGGCGAGGCGCAAATGGCAGAACAAATAAAAGGTTGTTTAACAACTCAAGGCTACAAAATTACTAATATTAACCCTGATTTAGTGTTACGTAGCGAGTTCGCTGTACGTGCAAGGAACGGTACGCAGTTGGAAGGTGTGTACGATTTGAGTAAGGATGTGGCTAGCTTGCCTACCAATGAGACGGTGATGCAACTAACCTTGTCAGAAGCTGCCACATCTCGAAATATTTGGCGCGTGCAAGCGGCTCAAGTTGAAACTGGCGAAAGTAATTCGTTAGTGTTCCAAGCATTATTACCAGGATTGTTGGCAGATATTCCTAGTGTTGCTTTAAGCAAAGAGCGTTCAATTTAGTCCCTACCCTGAAAATAAAAAAGGAGCAAATCTGCTCCTTTTTTATTTTCAGGGTGGGTAACACTTAAATGACGGCTTCGATTAACTGTGGGCCTTCCGCTGCAAGTGCGCGTTTGAGTTGTTCATTAAATTCATCAGCGGTTGTTGCGCGAGTGGCATTGACACCCATGCCTTTCGCAATTTCTTGGAAGTTAAGTTCGGGTTTATCAATATCCAACATATCTAATGTTTTGGTGTTGGGGTTTTCTGCCCCTACTCGCGCAAGCTCAACTTGAAGAATACGATATTTTCGGTTGGCAAAAATAATATTTACTACATTTAAATTTTCGCGCGCCTGCGTCCAGAGTGATTGAATGGTATACATGGCACCACCATCCCCGTGTAAGCAAATAACGGAGCGATCTGGGCAGGCGATAGCCGCACCGGTGGCAACGGGTAAACCATAGCCGATACTACCACCCGTTAGTTGCAGCCAATCATGCATGGCAGACCCTTGCGTTAATCCAGTGGATGGTCCTCCGGACGTTGCCGCTTCGTCAACGACGATTGCATTTTCAGGCAGCATGTTACCAACGGCATAGCCAATACTTTTAGCGCTCAAGCTGTTGCCAGTCATGAGGTCTGGAGTAATGACTTCTTGAATGCGTGGCGATATTTTTTGTGCGCCTAGAGCTTCAACTAAATCATCCAGTGCGGTAAATACATCCTCATCTAGACCAGCGAGAGCGTCGGTAGTGCAGCCGTCAGGGAGCGGCGTACTTGGGCGATTGGGATAGGCGAAAAACGCAACTGGTGATTTTGCCGCGACGGTGATGACATGTTGACAATCCTTAAATTGCGCCTGGGCGGCCTCAACAAAATATTCTACTCGATCAAATTTTACTTGACCGGCTCCACGTGTAATTCGACCGTTAAATGTTTCGTATAAAACGGTAGCGCCGGTGGCTTGTGCGATTTTATCTAGGGCGTGCAATGCTCTCGGCTGATTTGCTGGGCCGCCAATAACTATCGTGACATTCGATTTACTTTGAAGCACTTTGGCAATAGCGTCTATGCGATCCCCAGGCACTGACTTAAGTGGCGTCGGAACTAAGGCATCAGCAATGGTGTTGGTTTCATCCCACGCGCAATTAGCAGGCACCACGAGGTTTGCAATTTGGCCTGAGTTGCTCATTGCGGCCTGCACAGCTTGAGCGCCCAAGCCGCTAAGCTCATCGGCCGTTTCGGCATGCTTAACCCAATCACCAAACGCAGTCGCTAAGCCATTGATATCGGATGCAAGAGGTGCGTCATACTGCAAGTGATAAGTGGCGTGATCGCCAATGAGATTAACCATCGGTGAGTGGGCGCGGCGAGCATTGTGGATATTGGCTGTCGCGTTTGCGAGACCTGGGCCAAGGTGCAGTAGCGTAACCGCAGGTTTACCCGTCATCCTAGCGTAGCCGTCGGCGGCGCCAGAGCAAACACCCTCAAAAAGTCCAAGCACAGAACGCATTTTCGGTTGGGTACCAATCGCGTGCACGAAGTGCATTTCAGAAGTGCCCGGGTTAGTAAAGCAAGTATCAACACCTGCTTTTAAAAGGGTTTGAATAATACTCTCAGCGCCATTCATGTTATGTCTCTCGTACTGCTTAAGCGGGTTTGTTGTTGGTTCGTGAGTGTATGCTAGTTTGAGCGCGGTTTCGAGTAGACCAATATAAAGTGTAGAAGTGTTAAGAACTTCTCAACACATTTCATGCTTTAATTTATAGTTTGAGATAGTTTGAATTTATGGAGGGCAGGGATGGAAGTTAGGCCTATCGCAATAGGGGACGCTGGTTTAATGCTAGCGCTAAATTTGGCACTCGATGCAGAATCTGATTTTATGTTACTCGAGCCAGGAGAGAGACCGCAGTCGAAAATTTTACAGTCTGAAATTATTTCAAATGCTGTAGCACAAAATAACGTGACGTGGATGATTGCACAGGACCGACAAGAGCTAATTGGCTATTGTGCCGTAACAGCTAGTAAACAGCGCCGTTCTCGGCACGTTGGTTCTTTGGTGATGGGCGTTAGAAAGCCATATTGGGGTAGGGGTGTCGGTGCCAATTTACTTGCAGTCGTTGTTGATGCGGCGAATTGCAAAGGGGTTAGACGGATAGAGCTCTCTGTTCGAGAAGATAATTTGCGAGGGATCGCACTGTATAAAAAGTTTGGTTTTGTTGAAGAAGGGCGGCGTACCAAATCGCTGCGGATTGGTGACAGGCTATTTGATGAATTATATATGGCAAGGCGTTAATGCTGTATCACTTGATCCTATGGCTTACGACTATATGAATCTTTTGGAAAATATTAATGTCTGCATCCGTGTCAAAGACATTCTTAACGTTGTTGATCAATTATTTTTTTCAACAAAAGTGCTTGCGATGATCATGAGAAAATTATTCGTGGACAAGCTGGGATATAAGAATGTTTTGTCAACACTAACCACCATGCCTCTGATGGTTAGTGTTCGAATTAACGCTATCCCTCTTTACCTGACAAGATTTTTCGAATAGTGCTTAAGGGGTCGTTCTCTACTCTACTCGGTAGATTGAACATCATCGTCGAACGTGATTCAGCGTCGAACGCGGGCCACTCAGGAATGTTTTTGTTGTTGGGATTGCCGGTGCGTGCAAAGGCTATCCAGGCTTCTGACATTTGGTCCGCCATTGCTTGTGGCTCATCACCCGGGCCTACCAAAATGCGTGACAATTCCACGTTGTCGAACATGAATGGTATTTCCAATGTGTGCGCAGATCGGAATTTACCGTTGTTCGCTGGTGTTTCCCAGGTTAACGAATACATATAAACCTTCGCTGCATTTTGAGCCGCTTTACGTTCAGCGAGCATTTGCGATCCGTAGTGGAACATTGCTGAGTCTATCGCCGTGCGTAAATGCGTGGGTGAGTAATCCGGATAGATACGTCGGAATTCTGCGAGCAGTGCTTTGCCTTTGCGAGTATTCGCTGCGTATTCTTCGAGCTGTTCTTCGGTTAGGTTTCCAAACCATGGCTCTGACGCTTGGAAGAATGTGAGTTCGTCTTTGTTGGTGCCTATGAGCACGGGAACGTCGGCGGAAATCTTCGGGGCACCCATAATAAAGGGATGTTGTGGCATGGATATGCCGTCCAGTACTGGCGAAAATTTTCCAGAACCGACTTTAAGAGCGGCTGCCATGATTGTGTCAGCGCTGAGGCCTTGGAGAGTTTTTAAATCTTTTTGGACGTCGTTAATTCCGAGTTCAGCTAGCAATGCAGTGGCGGTTGCGGTCGCTGTTTTAGAAGGGGTGACGGTTATGCCTGGGCCGCTTTGAATAATGGCTTTGTGAAATAGCCCCTGAGCAGACGGCATGGCCATAAGATTACTCACTTTCTGGCCGCCGCCGGACTCACCCATAATCGTAACGTTCGATGGGTCGCCACCAAAGTTGGCGATGTTGTCACGTACCCACTCTAATGCGAGCACCATGTCGAGATTTCCCGCATTACCGGAGGTCGCGTAGTCTTTGCCGAGCAGTTCTGCGAGATGGAGGTAGCCAAAGACATTGAGGCGATGGTTCACGGTCACTACGACTACATCACCGCGTTTGGCGAGGTTTTCACCGTTGTATAAAGGCCAATTACCAGAGCCGAAGGCATGGCCTCCACCGTGAAACCAAACCATAACGGGGCGTTTATTATTATCGGGTTCTGGAGTCCAAACATTCAGGAACAGGCAATCCTCATTGTCGATTTTCATTTCGCTGAAGGTCGGCATTAGCGCTTGCATACGCAAACTATAGTCGTTGCGGTGAAACGCCAGCGAGCCTGCCGCTGCTTGCATCGCCGGTGCACCGTAATCGATTGCGTTGTATAACGCTTCGATTGGCTCAGGCTTTTGCGGAGGCATAAAGCGTAGGTCGCCGACGGGTGCTGCGCCATAACGGATGCCTTTAAAGGTGTCGATATCGTTGTGAACGAAACCTTGGACTTTTCCGAGGTTTGTTTCGACCACAGGTGTTGTTTGCGGCAGTTGCGCTATTACGCTAGTGGCCAGAAACATGCTGGCGAGCCAAAGCGCCAGTTGTGACTTGTTTCCTTTCATGGTGAGTAGTCCTCAAAGTTCGATAGTAGGATTTATTGTCGGGTCAGCATGCTATCACCTTATTTTGCTACGATGTGTAAAGTAGCGGCTCGGCGCCGAAGAAAGCGCGGTTTATATAAAACCTACGAGGCCTTAAAATATCGCCTCTAGTTTTAGCCAGTCGGAGCAAGCGTGTCGAATAAGTCAGCCGTTGTATTAACCTCAGGGGGATTAGATTCCACCACCTTAATTGCCATCGCAAAGTCAGAGGGCTACGCCGTTTATTCTCTGGCTTTCGACTACGGCCAACGCCACCGTGCAGAGTTAGTGGCCGCTGAGCGTAATAGCCGACTACTCGGGGCCGTCGAGCATAAAGTGGTTAACCTGGATCTTCGAGCGATTGGCGGTTCCGCCTTGACTGATGACACTATCGATGTCCCTGATCACCAAGAAGAGGGAGGGATTCCTGTTACCTATGTGCCCGCCCGCAACACGGTGTTTCTGTCGATTGCTCTGGGCTGGGCTGAAGTGCTGGGTGCCAATGACATTTTTATCGGGGTAAATGCGGTGGACTACTCAGGCTACCCCGACTGCCGTCCTGATTTTATCGCTGCTTACGAAAAAATGGCTAATCTTGCGACCAAAGCGGGCGTTGAAGGCACGCCTCTGCGTATTCGAACCCCGCTTATTGACCTGAGTAAGGCCGAGATTATCCAGCGTGGGCTTGGACTTGGCGTCGACTATGCTGCCACTGTTTCATGCTATCAGGCTGATACTGAAGGTCGTGCCTGCGGCCGCTGCGATAGCTGCTATCTCCGACAAGAGGGCTTTCGCGCAGCAGGCGTTTCAGACCCAACTCGATACGTACCGGCCTAATCAGAACGAAGGGGAATAACCCCTTGCTTTTGCTATAAAAAAAGTTCTCCAAAGCACTTGTCTTTTGAACTGAAATCATTACTATATGCGCCTCTTTGAGACGCCGGTAGCGCACACCAAAGCGCCAGCTTATCACCTATAAGAAAGCCACCTCAAAGAAAGCTGCCTTCATGCAGCAATCACAATTAGCAAAAGTTTATGGGTCGTTAGCTCAGTTGGTAGAGCAGTTGGCTTTTAACCAATTGGTCACTGGTTCGAATCCAGTACGACCCACCATACAAAAAAGGGCTGCCCAAATGGGCGGCCCTTTTTTGTTCTCACTCAACGGCACGCCTGGCCCTTAATAAAAATTAATCGCCCCTTACTGCCTAAAACGCTAACCTGTCGCTCTTCATAAAAATAACTGAAATAACTCGTAGCGAGGGGCTTAGCGTGGCTGGATTTAGGACCTTTCTATTTTGGTGCCACTTGAGTAGTGGTGTGGCGGCGGCGTTGATCGTGTTTTCCATGTCGATAACCGGCGTGTTACTGACTTACGAAAGACAGATACTTGCAGCAGAAGCACCGCAGTTTGTGCCCGCCCCTGATGCCGAAGCGCCGCTTCCTATAGAGCAATTAAAAGCTATTATTGATGAGTCATCGTTTCGGGCGAGTAGTGTCTCATTGAGTCGTGAGCCGAATGCGCCCGTAACCTGGAGAGCGGGGCGTCGAGACTCTATAGTACAAAACCCCTATACGGGAAAATGGTCTGAGCCTGCTGAATCCTCACTAGCGCAGGTGTTTGGTTTCATCACTCGTTTTCACCGCTGGTTTGATCTTTCGGGGGATGCGCGGGCAACTGGTCGCGCCATCACAGGGGTCAGTAATTTATTGTTTTTATTTTTACTGTTCAGTGGTTTGTATTTGTGGCTGCCCAAGGTATACCGTTGGGGTGCCTTCAAATTGCGTCTGAAGTTTGTCACTGCACCTAGTAGCGCCGCTAGAGACTTTAACTGGCACCACGTGTTGGGCTTTTGGTTTGCCATTCCCTTGGTGGTCATAATTGCATCGGGTACGGTATTTGGTTACAACTGGGCCAGTAATTTAGTGTATTTCGCAGCGGGTGAGGAGCCTCCGTCGCGCGGCGGTGCGAGGATACAATAGCGATCTCAAGTCAGGGGGAGCGACTTATCCAATGCGGGCGTTAGTCAACAGATTGTTGTTAGCTCTGGTAAACCCTTGTCCGAATTAATAGCCGTTGCGGCACAGCAAGTGCCGGACTGGCGAACCCTGTCGGTAGCAATACCGGGCGGCGACGCTGAAGTGCTCTCGGTGACTCTTGATACTGGGAATGGCGGTCAACCTCAGCGCCGCACGACGGTTGAAGTGGATATCGCTACTGGCGAGGTTTCAGCAGTCAAACCATTTTCATCTCTGTCGACCGGGCGTCAATGGCGAGTGCTGCTTCGATTCCTTCATACGGGTGAAGCACTGGGAGTTGTTGGTCAAACCATTGCTGGGTTAGCCAGTTTAGCGTCAGTGATTATGGTATGGACTGGGCTCGCATTGGCCTACAGGCGTTTGCTTCGCAGTCTCACTAAGCGCAAAAGCAAACGAGTGGCTGGAGCTTCGTAAGATTGCCTGTTGAACTGTGAGGAGGGTAATGTCTTCATGCGCGGTTGGGCACGTAAGCAGATTGAAAAACGGTTAGCTAGAAAGTTATAGTGGCCTGAAACATTAACTACGCGACTCAAAATAAGATAATTTATGGCTGCATCATTTGTATTAACCGTCGTCTGCCAAGACCAGCCCGGCATTACCGCTGGCGTCACCAGCAGTTTGTTTTCGGCGGGGGCGAACATTATCGAAGCTCAACAGTTTAACGATCAGGATACCGGTCGTTTTTTTATGCGCGTCGTATTTACCGCAGGTGCGGAGGCGTGCGATGACGGTACGCTGGAGAAAGCGTTGCAAAAGCCCATTCAGCAATTTTCTATTGAATGGACCCTAAAACCTCTCAACCAAAAAAAGAAAGTACTGATATTGGTGTCTAAGCAAGATCATTGCTTAGGTGACCTACTATACCGTACTCGAATCGGGGAGCTGGCGATGGAGGTTGTCGGCGTCGTATCTAACCATCCAAGGTCTTCTCTGAATATTGCGACCTTGGGTGATGTGCCCTATTACCATTTTCCAATTATACCCGAGACTAAGCCAGAGCAGGAAGCAAAAATAAAACAAGTCATTGATGAAAGTGGTGCTGAATTGATTGTGTTAGCACGCTATATGCAAATTTTATCAGAAGATTTGACTGAATTTGTTTCAGGTCGTTGTGTCAATATTCACCACAGCTCGCTGCCTGGATTCAAAGGCGCAAAACCGTATCATCAGGCATATGAACGAGGCGTAAAATTAATCGGTGCAACGGCGCATTTCGTCACATCAGACTTAGATGAAGGCCCAATTATCGAACAGGACATTGAACACATTACTCACGCCGATATGCCAGACGATCTGGTAAGAAAGGGCAGAGATATTGAGCGCAATGTTCTCGCTAGAGCTGTTAGCTATCTGTTGGAAGAAAGAGTCTTGTTAAACGGCAGTAAGACGGTGGTGTTTCGAGACTAATTTCTTTATGCAGCGGCAAACTTCCACAGACAGCGCTAAGCGTCGTGCGGGTGAGGTAGCGAGCGCGATGTTACAAGGCTCGATGCCGTACCTTAAAGGCGTTATCGAGTTAGTATCGTTACGTGAGGCACTCGGTATTTACGAAAATGATCCTGACTTCTTTGCGTTTACGGGGGTTTTGGCGGAGATCAATAATTTGCCGCTCGGCAGTAATCCCGACAACTGGACCGATGAAAATATAGCTAAACACCGGGATGTTATTTCAGAATCAGAGAAGTGGGCGAAAGCATTTAGTTCAACCCAGTGTCGAGCGATAGCGGAGCGGTTTGGGTAATTATGCAGTTGTTAGTATGAGGTACTAAGGGCAATACCATTCCCATCTATGCCGTTTCGCTTGCGTACGCTACGACACAATTTCTGCCGTTCTCTTTGGCTTGGTAGAGCGCAGTGTCAGATTTCTTCATTAGCGAGTCGATGTCGTCATGCTCCTCGAAACGGGCGATACCGATACTCACCGTCAAGCGGAGTTCGTCAGCTTCCCCATCTAACCGAATTTCTTCAACTTCTTGTCGAATTCTTTCGGCCAATTCGTGGCTGCCAGCCGTCTCCTCATTAATTAATAATGCGAATTCCTCCCCGCCAACACGGCCGAATACGTCGTTGTCTCGTACTGATTTAGATAGCTTATGGCAGAACGCAAGTAATGCGTTATCGCCTGCGTTGTGACCGTAGGTATCGTTGATTGATTTGAAGTGATCAATGTCGAGCATCAATAAGTGAAGTGACAGCGTTTTACGTTTCGCCTGGCTAATTAAAGAATCCGCTTGTTTTAAAAAGCTTCGACGATTGTGAGTACCTGTTAATGCATCGGTATGTGCTTCAAATTCGGCCAATTTTTTTGCTTCGGCAAGTTCTTTGGTGCGTTCCTGCACCAACACTTCAAGCTCAGCTTTAGAGCGCTCCATTTGATCTCGATAATTTTTTTCTGCTTGCTCTTTTTGCACACGAAAACGCCGTACTCGAATACCCATAGCGACCATAATGGTGAGCATTTCAGTAAAAGAGGCGACGGGTGGCCAGTAATAGTTCACATAGTTGTGCGGTACCCATCCAACGTCGCGCATTGCCTGAACCACCAACCCAAACACCAGGACGCTCCATGCAACCGCGTATATGGCTGCCTCGGTTGACCCTTGTCGCCAGCGAACAAAAGAGGCGATAGCAAGAAAAGGGTATAGAAATAATGCAAAGGTAATGGAGAGTATGGCTAATGTGTTGAGCTTAAAAATTCCGCAAACAAATAAGAACACCGAATTGGTGAGCATCAATATCAGTACCCAATCGAGCCTCGGCATGTATTCACGAGATTGGAGCGCCATTCGCGCGAAAAATATTCCACTGAAAATTGTTAGAGCGCCGCTTATAGACATATAGCGCCAGCTATAGTGCTCGGTGACAATATACTGGTGAGCGTAGCCTAATACGGTACTCCAGATGAGTAACTTGGAGAATGAGTAGGCCGAGTAGGCGTAGAACATCTTTTCGCCGCTGGTGATACCAGCAATCAATGCGAAGATTGACATCACGAAAAAACCACCAAATAGAAAGGAAAGCGCGCTGGTTTCTTTGGCTTGAAACTCTTTCAACTCACTGGGTTGCCAAATTCGCAAACTGGGGAATGCGTAACCACTCTGATCAGAAGATAATTTAACAAAAAAATCGTGCGTTTCGTTTGGTAATAGTGACGCTTCAAAAACGAACCGATTATAGGCAATGGGGCGATGTGAAAATGGATTATCGAGAGAGAGATCGGCAATTTTTAGAAATGCATCTCTTTGCGGGGATTTTTCGTAAGCCTCAAGTTCGATGAGCTGGTGATCAACATATTCAAGTTGGACACGTTGTGCCTTGTCGGTAGTATTGTGAAGTGCAAAATGCGTCCACACGGCACCTTTTTTCAGCCGCGTAGAGCCCGCTGTATTGAGTTTAATAAATTGACCTTGCTGATAGGCAGCAAGGGCCTCGTCAAGAGAGCGGTCTTTATTGGGGTCATGCCATATAGCCTCTGTGCCGGTGCTTTTTTCGCCAGCTTCTCGACCGGTTATCTCGATAGGCTCTGACGCTGCTACCGATAGACTTAAAAACAAGAGCCATAGGCTGGTAGCCAATACAACACTTTTGCGTAAAATTTGTTCAAGGCGCGAGGCCTGCTTTATGGTCTGTAAAGTGCGCATACGAGTGTTGAGCGTGAAGCCTTCTTATAATAATTGATGTTGAATTAAGCGACGCGATAAAGACGCGCACTATGCCGGATCATACGTCAATCATACAAGGCTAACTATAGTTCTGGGTCAAAAAGTATTCGTATTACCGTTGTCTCGGCTTGAACTGCTATTGTCATGAGGACAAATGTTTGTTGGTCGCCTGTAGATGGGGCTTTGTCGTTTTAAGAAAATATGAACCCGACTGACATAGCTCTATTACGCTACCCTTCACCATTCAACTGCATTAATCAAAAAACAAAAATGTTTCGCTAAAAGAAATGGGGTCAACCTTATGTCACATCGGAGTGGGTTAGCTTTGCTGATCCAAGGATTTAAGCGTGTTCTACGCAATGTGCTTAGCTTTATTACACGGACGTTCAAGCATTTATGGGGTTGGCTATGTGGTCTATCACGTGCGGCGCTGCAATTTTGGCGCGCATTAGGCCCGCATTGGCTGCGAGTCACGCTTGTGGTCGCCGTTGTAGGGTTTCTAGCTTATCGATTCATCGATGACTACTTACAGCCAAACCTCACACAGGAAACCGTATATTCACTGCGTTATTTGAATGAAGGCTGGAGCGAGCAGCAACGTCAAAGCTTTTATTATACGCCGCAAGGAACAGAACTGTTCGGTCTAGAATATAAATGGTTTATCAATTTGGAGTTGCCTCTATCCAACGAGCTGTTGGTAACCGAGGAAAACATGCGCGGCTGGGGTTTTATCGTTGACCCAGGGCAGCGGCCATCACCTATCAACCCTGGAAATTTACCTGTCGGTTTGGGGCGACATATAGATCCCACAACCCAAAAAGAAGTGCTCGATATCGGTTGTGCAATTTGCCACACCGGTGAGCTTCACTACCAAGGTGTTGCGTTGCGAATTGATGGCGGGCAGGCGGTACAAAGTATTCCCAATGCAAAACGCGGTGAATTCATTACCACACTTGGAGCGTCGATTTTTGAAACCCTACTGGTTCCTGCAAAATGGGATCGCTTTGCTACACGCGTTGTCGGCCATGATAGCGAGGCGCGTAAACACCTTAAGAAGGATGTATGGGCGCTAGCCAATCGACTAAAAGATTTTGTTACGGGAGCGGGTGCCTCGAAATACTATCCGGTTGAAGAGGGGCGTGGTCGTACCGACGCTGTGGGCCGTATTGGGAATATGGTTTTTGGTTATGATCTTGATCAGCCGGAGAATCTTCACGTAGCGGATGCACCGGCTAGCTATCCATTTATTTGGGATATCTGGCGTTTTGATTGGGTGCAATACACGGGTTTTACCAACCAGGCAATGGCGCGCAACATGGGTGAAAGTTTAGGTGTACTGGCCCCGATCAAGTTGGTTGACGAAGACGGTAAGCTCTTAAAGGGCGAAGAATTTGGTCAATCCCTCATTGATATCGATGGCTTGCATTGTGCAGAAGGCTTATTGCGCGATTTGGAACCTCCTCGTTGGCCAGAAGACGTACTAGGCAGGATCGATATCGAGCAAGCGACGCAAGGTAAACACTTGTTTGCCGAGCGCTGCCAGCATTGTCACGGGCCGCACCGGTCCGAACCCTACCTTTGGCCCATTGCCGACGAAGCGAACCCCACTATTGAAGGACAGGCTGGTGTGAATTGGAAATGGGATATGGCAGGCGATGTTGTCGAAAAAGATGGCAAATATTTCCGCAAAGATTGGCGTGAGGTGATGTGGTCTGTGCCTTGGTTGGATGTGGATGAAATCGGTACCGATCCCAAGCTAGCTGATAACTTTATCAATAATCTTTACAGTGCTGAAAAACTAATCCCTGGTTCAGATCCAGTAAATGCCGGTTCTGGTTTGCAGTTATTGTTGAACGAACTCGTGCCATTAACTTACGAGCGTTGGAAAATCGAAGGTGAGCAAATTCCGGATTACGATGGGTTAAATGTGCCTTTCCGTATCGAAAATGTTCGCGCGTATAAGGCTCGTCCTTTACATGGGGTATGGGCGACACCACCGTTCTTACATAATGGTTCGGTGCCGACCGTCTACCATATGCTATCGACATTGGAAGAGCGGCCTACAGAGTTTTATGTGGGTAACCGTGAATATGATCCTCAACACTTGGGTTATGTCGCTGCTAAAAGTCCTGGTAGCTTTAAACATGATACGTCTATTCCTGGCAATCAAAACATTGGGCATCTCTTTACTGATACTAATACGCCAGGTCGTATTGGTAGTAAGTTAAGCGAAGTTGAAAAATTTGCTTTAATGGAGTACCTAAAAGTCATGGGCAACCCCGAATTTAGTGAAGCGCTTGGTGGTGATCCGCAGGATTGGAGTCAGTATTCCGCGCCCCCCGAAATCGACGTGCACGAACAGTCGTGCAGTAACTCGCATTTACGTCATGCGGTTAGCTTCAATAAAAAAGCGGCTGGGGAGGCATTGTAATGAAAAATATTATGACGATTCCAGCAATGGTCGCCGCTCGAAAATCGCTGTTAGCGACAGCAATCGCGTTGACTTCATTGAGTACCTTCTCTGATGAATTGCCGCTTGCGACGGATACACACCGTATCGATACGCTCGGTATGATTATTTCTGAAGAAGAAAAAGCCGCAATAGCGACAGCTATGGAGTATGGTCGAGAGATATCTCGCGCTGCTGAAAAAGTAAATGGCCTGCCGTACCGTCGCGATGCTCACGCGAAAGCAACTGGCTGTGTTCGTGCGACATTTAGCGTAAACGGCGATATCCCTGAGCATTATCAGCACAGTGTATTTAAAAGTCCCGCCAGTGAATTTCAAGCTTGGATTCGTTTTTCTAATGGTGATATGACCGTTCAAAAAGATGAGAAGCCAGATGCACGCGGTATGGCGATTCGAGTTGTGGGTGTGCCTGGAGAAAAAATAGCACCGGAGCTACCGGATTCGAACGTGCAAGATTTTATTATGACCAATACCCCGGCGTTCTTTAATCGTAACGTGTTTGATTATGTCGATAACATGGAATATCTAACGCGGCTTGATCGGACTGGTTGGTTCATTGGTTTGTTTCCACCTAGATTGCATCCAAAGCGCTTTTATCGTGCGACACAAACCGTTAGCCAAAAGATAAATAATCCCTTGCAGCCGCAATATTATTCTATGTTGCCGTACCGTTTGGGCGAAGTGCCGGTTAAATTTTCTGTTAAACCATGTCCTGGCATGTCCTTTTCTAAGAAAGTCGATAAGTCGAGTTTTGATTTTCTAACAGAACAAATGTCTAACACCTTGAATAGTGATGCAGCCTGCTTTGATTTTATGGTGCAAGAAAAGCGACCCGGCGCGAATATGCCATTGGATGACGCCACCGTAATCTGGTCAGAGAAAGAGTCTCCTTTCGTACCGATTGCGAAGGTCTATATCCCGCCGCAAATGTTTACCAGCGAAGCGCAACAAAGCTTCTGTGAGAACCTTTCTATGAACCCTTGGCATGGCGTTGGGGAATGGGAGCCTTTAGGTAGTCTTAACCGTTCCCGTCGTTTAGTCTACTTTGCGGTGTCTAGTTTTCGTCACGACCAAAACCGAGCGAAGTTCAGTAACCCGTCGAATTGGTGCCTGGAACGGGATGGAAGCTGTGATGCCTCTGAGTTCCTCAAGGAGGTAACCACCAAACCGAGCATCAAGCCCAACTTTGACCCGCTATTCAAACCAATTGATGGCGAAAAAGCTAAGGAGGCGAGCTGGTAGGCTGGTAAATTTAGGGTTTTTGTGGCTCCCCAACAAAAACTCTAGATAAAACAAAAGGTTACGTCAGATCTGGTGAAGGCTGATATTCCCGCTACGAAGCGGTGAATAAAGCAGCAGTTGTGGTAAAATGCCCGGCTCGAAATCAGTTGAGCCATGCTCAATAGACAATTCCACAGATATCCACAGTCACTAGACCTGCAGCAGTATGACAAGCGCTATTGAAACAGTAGAGTTAAGCCCCGAAGTCTCTCCAAACACGCTCACGCCCCAAGAGCGTGTACAGGCATTTCTTGCCCAGATTGAAAGCGCTGAGGGTATTACGCCCGAACAAGAGATATTTTATCGCGAAAAAATTACAGGTCTGTTACGTGAGCACAATGCAGTGCTAGTGGCTCACTATTACACCCATCCTATCGTTCAAGCGTTGGCCGAAGAAACCGGTGGTTGCGTTTCCGATTCATTGGAAATGGCCCGTTTCGGTAAAGACCATCCAGCTGAAACACTCGTTGTTGCGGGTGTTCAGTTTATGGGTGAAACGGCGAAAATTCTAAGCCCTGAGAAACGCGTCATCATGCCAACCTTAGAAGCAACCTGCTCGCTAGATATTGGTTGCCCCGCGGATGAATTCAGCTCGTTCTGTGATCAACACCTGGACCGGACCGTTGTTGTGTACGCCAATACATCGGCTGCGGTAAAAGCGCGTGCTGATTGGGTCGTGACTTCAAGTATCGCTTTAGATGTAGTTGATTATCTCGATAGCCAAGGAGAAAAAATTCTTTGGGCCCCAGATAAGCACCTAGGCAGCTATGTGCAGAAACAAACGGGTGCCGATGTTTTATTGTGGGATGGAGCATGCATTGTTCACGAAGAATTTAAAGCGAAAGGTATTCAGGATTTAAAAGCTCGTTACCCTGAAGCTGTTGTATTAGTTCATCCGGAATCCCCCGATAATGTCGTGCAGCTTGCAGACGTCATCGGTTCAACATCGCAGTTAATCAACGCCGCAAAAACCATGGATGCAAAACAATTTATTGTCGCCACCGACCAAGGCATTTTCTACAAAATGCAACAAGTCTGCCCCGATAAAGAATTAATTATTGCTCCAACGGCCGGTAACGGTGCGACCTGCCGTAGCTGTGCAAATTGCCCTTGGATGGCAATGAATGATTTGCAGCGTTTAGCGCATGTGTTAGAGCATGGTGGTCAGGAAGTATTTGTAGATCCTGAGATTGCACGTAAGGCGATGATCCCACTCCAGCGCATGTTGGATTTTAAGAAAGCTTAAAAAATAGCGCTTATATCACATGTCATTCGAGTTGAAGAAACCTGGCGTTCGCTGGGTTTTTTACTGTTATAGCAATGGTTTATGTAAGTGCTTAAGCATCTTTGCTTGAGTTCGACTGATTTTCCTTGTCAATAATTGCTGTGTTGTGAATAACCTGATTCGATACGGCTTAGCGTGTCTATCATCGCCAAAATCGGCACCGATGCGTCCCTTATAGAAACATTTTTTATCTTGTTTTAAAAGAATATCATTTAATGCTCGCTCCATTGACCGTGGCTAATGGTCTACTCGTCGGGAGGCGGGATTTTTTGTGTGGATTTTTGCTATTCTCGGCTGGCGGTTTTTAATTTTCTACACGTTAAATGGAAATAATAATATGTATAAAAGATTAACATTCTTGTCGTTGTTAAGCATTTTGGGGGCGTGTACGTCGGTCAAGCATATTCCTCTAACCGAGGAGCAGTCTCAAAATTTGACGAATAAAACAATTGTTCAGTCAAGCTATTCCAAGCCCGATTTTACCGCTATGACCGCGGGGAAAGCGGCGTTTGCGGCCTTTGGGGCGATAGCTATGATTGCGGAAGGGAATTCAATCGTCGAAGAGAATGATATCGAAGACCCAGCAAAATATATTTCGAATAGTCTTGCGGAAGCGCTGGCGGATCAGCGAGGTATGAAGTTGGTTTCTTCTGATTTTGTCTCTGAGTCCGACAAAGTCAACGATTTGGTAGATAATCACCCAAAAGTCGACTACATACTCGATTATAAAACGTTTGGTTGGATGTTTGGTTACTACCCTGCGGATTGGTCTCATTACAGGGTTGGGTATAGCGGCCGTTTGAGGGTTGTTGACGCGGCTGAAAAGAAAGTGATTGCTGAGACTTTGTGTAGTGCCGGAGAGGGGGATGATGAAAACCCACCAACAAAAGATGATCTGTTGGAAAATAATGCCCAGCTGCTAAAAGATTATCTGCAAAAGGCTGCAGATAACTGCGTAGCGGTGTTGGCTAGTGATATTTTACTTCTCAAGTAAAGCAAGCGCTTAAGTTTCTGAAAATTAAAAAGCCCCGCTTGCCGAAACAAGCGGGGCTTTCCAATTACGAGCCAAAAAACTAATTAAGCAACGTTAGAGTTCGCTTTCGCTTCTAACAAACGTGCTTCAAGTTGTTCAACCTGGTTTAGCAATTCTTTCGGTAAGTGATCGCCGAAGCTTGCGTAGTATTCTTTAATGTCTGGAATTTCTTGTAGCCAGCCATCGATTTCTACGCGAAGTAGGTTAGCGATTTCAGTTTCAGAAAGATCCAAGCCGCTGAAATCAATACCATCGATTTTTGGTAGGTTGCCGATTGGTGTTTCGATTGCTTCAGCCGTGCCGTTGCAGCGCTCGAATACCCACTTCAATACACGGCTGTTTTCACCGAAGCCAGGCCACATGAATTTGCCTTCTTCGTTTTTGCGGAACCAGTTAACGTAGTAAATATTTGGCAACTTAGCACCTTCTTTTTTGCCAACGTTCAACCAGTGGCCCCAGTAGTCGGCCATGTTGTAACCACAGAATGGCAACATTGCCAATGGGTCGCGACGGAGTTTGCCGATTGCGCCGAATGCTGCTGCAGTCATTTCTGATGCGATGATGGTGCCGAGGAAAGTACCGTGGTTCCAGTCTTTTGCTTCGTTAACCAACGGTACAACGGATGCACGACGGCCACCGAAAAGGATAGCGCTAATAGGTACACCTTTTGGATCTTCCCACTCGTCTGCAATCACTGGGCATTGTGCCGCGGGTGCGGTGAAGCGAGCGTTGGGGTGAGCGGCTGGAGTGTCTGATTCAGGTGTCCAGTCGTTGCCTTTCCAATCGGTTAGGTGTGCTGGCTTTTCTTTAGTCATGCCTTCCCACCACACATCGCCGTCATCAGTCAGGGCAACGTTGGTGAAAATAGCATTTTCGTTGATAGACAACATCGCATTAGCGTTGGAGTCCATACCGGTACCTGGCGCAACGCCGAAGAAGCCGGCTTCTGGGTTGATGGCGTAAAGTTGGCCATCGTCACCGAACTTCATCCAGCAGATGTCGTCCCCAACCGTTTCAACAATCCAGCCTGGGATAGTTGGCGTTAACATCGCGAGGTTGGTTTTACCGCACGCACTTGGGAACGCGCCCGCGATGTACTTTTTCTCACCTTCTGGGTTGGTGAGTTTCAAAATAAGCATGTGCTCCGCTAACCAGCCTTCGTCGCGAGCCATGGCCGATGCGATGCGTAGCGCGAAACATTTTTTACCGAGTAGTGCGTTACCGCCGTAGCCTGAACCGAACGACCAGATTTCACGTGTTTCAGGGTAGTGAACGATGTAGCGGTTGTCTGGATTACATGGCCATGCAACGTCTTGTTGGCCTTCGTCGAGCGGTGCGCCAACAGAGTGAACGCAAGGGACGAATTCGCCGTCTTCACCCAGTTGCTCAAGCACTTTAGCGCCTACGCGAGTCATGATGTGCATGTTGGTGACAACGTAAGGAGAGTCAGAAAGCTCAACACCGATGTGTGCGATAGGTGAGCCAATAGGCCCCATGCTGAAAGGGATAACGTACATGGTACGGCCTTTCATACAGCCTTCGAACAGACCATTTAGTGTTTGGCGCATCTCAGCCGGAGCGCACCAGTTATTGGTCGGGCCTGCATCTTCTTCTTTTTCAGAGCAGATAAAGGTACGGTCTTCAACGCGAGCCACGTCTTCTGGAACTGAGCGAACGTAATAAGAGTTAGGACGCTTGGCTTCGTCGAGTTTTTTCGCTGAGCCACTGGCGACCATTAGGTCCCACATCGCATCGTATTCTTCTTTAGAGCCATCACACCAAACCACATCTTTTGGTTGGCATAGCGCTGTCATTTCATCCACCCACTTCTGGAGGGCTTGGTTCTTGGTCGTCATCAGATATACCTCTGGCGGTCGTCTGTCGCTGGTTAAGTGTTTGAAACTGTGCAGGTTTTTGGGTGTGTCGGGTATGGCAAAAGCATGCTGTGCCACTGGATGTCGACGCTTCACGGGGCGCGTAGGTAGCGGAGACCTGGGTTGTTAATTCCCGGTAAAGGAAGTCGAACAACGCTGGGAAGAACCGCTCCCTGATTCTGACCTGCTGCCCTTTTTTAAGGGGGCGTATTATGTCATTGAGAGGGGGTGAGATTCAAGCGAACTATTGACTGTCTCACCCATATAATTCTTGTGAATGATGGCTATAAAGCGAACAGGAAATCGTGATAAAGCAATCTACCGACTTTCTATCATTTTTGTTTATTGGTAGGCGAAAATGAAAAAGGCGTGTCAGCAAACACGCCTTTAAATTGGGATTCGGGACGTTTTAGCTTAGTCGATGACTTTGCTCACTTTACCGTCTTTGAATTCAACATTCTGTTTGTTGAAGCGGTTTACCCAGTATACCCACGTATCTAAATCGGTAGAGTAGGTTACGTGAGCCGGTGGGGGGCCCATTGCGATGAGCACGCCTTTCTTTGTCATTCCAACCAGAGGTCGACCCGCTTTAATGCCTTCTTGGTCTTTCTTTGACATCTTTGAAATATCTGGGCAGTTGGTACCAAAGATCTCTGCGAGGTGATCTTGGAAATCTCCTGGCAGCGATTTGTGAAGATAGTAACGATACTCTCGATCTCCCCGTTCAGGGACTTCAAACTCGAGGTACTTGCGCTTAAGTTTAGTTAGTCGAACTTTGGTGCAAACGGGTAGAACCGCCGGGAGTTGGTAATTAACGGTATACATACGCTGGCGGCCTTCGTCAGGGTGTTGGTTAACCAGCAGATAGACGTTGTCTTTACCAATGAGGGACTTAATAGATTCGGCAAAGCTGTTTGCGCTGAATGCTACGCAGGCTACGAGGCAGCAAGCTAAGCCACGGTGCAGATTGAAACTTGAATGAGACATCACGAAAAACTCCTTTTGCTGTGCGGTCGGGAAGGTTGAGGGGCCAGTGTAGCATCCTTTAAATGCAGCGCTGAAGATCCCCGTTAGATAATATTTGCATTATTTAACGAACTGTTTGGATCTGAATCGTGGGCGAGAGACAAATCAGTATATTCGAGGTGTTGGCTGCTGAGCACAGTGAAAAGCGGCAGCCTCAACACAAGATAAAGACACGATTGGAGTTGCCGCCTTGAATGTTATTAATTGCAGTTAGGGTGAGTTTCGGTTTGATATTTATAAGTCACATTATCATCTAGCTTGAAACTAATATATGTGTCAGCGTCAAAGATGCCTGCTTCATTAAGTCTTAATCTTAGCTTGTAGAGGTTACCCGGGACTAAGCTAACTCTGTCTGACTCTTGATGGAATCTACTTTTATTCTCTTTATATACTAGTAAATCAGATCTTTCAGTCAGGTCTGTCAACCTCGCGTAGGCGAACCCAGTTTTGTATCCGGGAGTGCTTGATTGAAAATTGATAGTTAATGGCTCGTCGACTACAAAGCGTAGATTCAGTGATGCAATGGGTGAAAAGCTCGGTTCTCGATCTTCGGCTAGTCGAGGATAATTTGGGTTGGAAGGTTTACTACTGTAGTTATATTCGGAGCGAAGCTCAATTGAGACTACGCTGGCATCAGCGTAGCCCATCAATCGCGTGTAGACGAAAAGTGGTTCGCTCCCATATATGTCATCATGAAAAATAAATTCGTTCGATGTGCTTGTGGTTCTTGGTGAGTCAAAAATATTGCCTGAAAACTTTTGTATATTATAAGTCGTGCCTCCAGTTGCGAAAGGTACGCCAATTTCAGCCTTGAGGCAAAGCTCGTCCTCAAAGATTGTCATGGTCGGTGCTGCTTGTGATGACACCGCCAATAATAGCAATGAGCTGGAAATAGTTTGTCGAATCATTTTAAACTCCGTTTCAAATAGTGGGATTTTAAGCAGAAGAAGGCTCCTCCGAGATCTTTGAGCACTTCTCGGAGGAATGTAGACTACAATCTCCGTGCTTTAATATCCAATCCATGTTAAAGCAAACTGTTTTTCGGTTTATTATTTATAAATTCATGGCGCGCAACTCTTCTTTTTTCAAACCACTGCAAAACAATGACCGTTAGCGCTGGTAGCAATGTCAATGTGACGATGGCTGCCCCAACAATTCCTGACATTACAATAATACCGACGCCGCGATAGAGTTCACTGCCTGCTCCAGGTAAAAATACCAACGGTGCTAAGCCGCAAATTGTCGTGATAGTCGAAATGGCAATAGGTTGGATTCGGCTTTCAACCGCTTCGTTAACCGCATCCAGCGCGTTGATCCCCAGCTCTTTCATGTTGGATACTGAGCGGTGCACGATCAAAATCGGGTTGTTCACAACGGTGCCCATCAGGATTAAAAAGCCCAGCATAGAAATCATATCAAAGGCTTGATGAGTGCCGCCAAGACCTATTGCTTGGGTAAATGCGGTAGTGAGGTTCATTAGCCATAGTCCGGCAATCCCTCCGGCGATGCCCAGCGGAATAGTGAGCATAATTAATAACGGATAGCCCCAGTGTGAAAAGATGGCCACCATCAGCAAGTAGACAATAATTAGTGCAATTAAATAATTACTTTTCAATGCGCTGCGTGTGGCTTCAAGATCGTCGGCTGCGCCAGAAATAATCATGTCGATATTACTCGGCACCACCCCGGATGAGCGTAAATGTTCAACGACTTCTTTGCGGACAATCTCTACGCCCGTTTCCAATGGAATGTCGGCAGGTGGAATAATATCTAGGGTCACCGTTCGTCGGCCATCCACGCGATTGATGAAGCTTGTGTCCACAGTTTCTTCGATCCGGGCTAAAGCGGATAACGGGATCACGGTACCTTGTGGTGTGTAAACCGGTAGTTTATCTAATTGGTCGAGGTCTGAAGATGGCCCGCTATTACTGAATAAGTAAATATCGATTTTGTTGTCGTCGAGAAAAAATTCATCAACGAATGCGCCGTCAGTTAGCGCCGCAACCGTAAAGCCGATGTCTTGTGTGCTCATGCCTAGTTCAGCGGCGCGATCCCAGTTCGGGCGAATTTGCACGAGAGGTTGAGCCAGCGTTAAAGACGACGGTCGTGTTTGAATGCGAGGGTTGCCGAGCACGTCTTGCGCACGACGATAGGTGGCGAGCGCGGCATCATAAATCGACTCGAGATCGGGACCAGAAATACGCAGGTTGACCGCGCGCGTACCGCCACTGTTTCCGCTAATGATTGAACCGCGAGAAACAAACGAGCGCATGCCGGGGTAGGTTTTATATTTTTCGCCAATAGCGTCCATCAAGTCACGCACGTGCCGAGGGTCTTTGGGTTCGGCAATAATTCGAACGTTGCTATTGGAAATCCCCATGTTGATGTAGCGAATCGGAGGGATATCGATTTCGCCATCATCGTACTGTTCAGGTTCCATTTTTGTGTAAGGTAAAAAGTACTCGTGAATTTCGTGTCCCATCACCGACATAGTGTCGATGTTGTAACCGGGCGGTGCATTCATGCGGGCAAAAATTTTAGGCTCTTCCCCATCCGGTAGGTACTCTGCTGGCGGCGTCAATAAAAATAGGATTAAGCCGCTGACAACCACCGACGTGATGATGCACAGAATTCTTCTTTTGGATGTGGCGATCAGCCAGCTGATTTTTTCGACTACTTTTTGTCGCAGGCCATCCCCAGGGATGGGTTTATCTGAGTGGTGGTCCAAATCGAAGTTGGCGGCGGCAGTCGGGATAACCGTGATCGCCACCAGCATTGAAACGAGTATCGATGCAGATACTGCAATCGCGATATCAGAGTAGAGTTGTCCGGCTTCTTCCTGAATAAATACTACCGGGAGAAATACCATGACTGTGGTCAGCGTCGAGGCCAACACAGCAGGCCACACTTTTTGTATGCCGGTAACAGCCGCTTTTATGCGGTCGAGGCCTTTGCGCCTTTCTAATTGAATGCTTTCGAGAACAACAATGCTGTTGTCTAACGTCATGCCTATCGCAAACGCGACACCGGCAAGTGAGATGACATTGATCGTGCGCCCCGCTAGCAACAAGCCTAAAAACGCTGCAATGGTGCAGATTGGAATGCCCACCACGCCAATCAGTGTTGTACGGATGGAGCGCAAAAAAACAAACATGACAATGGTAGCGAATAGCGCACCGAGAAATAAGTTTTTCCAGACGTTACGAACGGAATCTTCTACGTAAACAACATCATCTGCTGTCCATATCAGTTCCATGCCCGCAGGGTTTAAAATGTCACGGTTAATAGGGGCGACTAGTTTCATCATCGCCTCTTTAATTTCCAGCACATTTGAGCCGGATTCGCGCCTAACGGCCACGGCAATGACGGGTTGGCCATTGATGATCGATTCGTTGTCAATTTCAAAATGGTCCATGACGACGTCAGCAACATCAGCAAGGCGAATCACTGCGTCGTCGCGGCGAGCGATGATGAGTTCCGGTAGTTCTTCAATGTGCTCAAAGCGACCGATAGTTCGTAACAAGTATCGGCGCTTTCCGCTTTCCACTTCGCCTGCGGACACATCCCGATTTCGGTTTCGGATTGCTTGTCTGACCTGGCTTAAACTAATGCCGCGTTGGGCGAGCTTTTCTGGATGGATACGAACTTGGATTTGGCGGATCGCGCCACCGCGAATATCCACTTCGGATACACCAGGCACACTCGACATGCGCGGACGTACATTGTCGATAATAAAGTCGCGCATCAAGTAGAGATCGAGGTTGCGGGGGTTGCCTTCTAGCGGCGCAATGCGAAAGAACATGAATGCATTGCTTGAAAAGGAGCTGGCGGACACCCGTGGTTGGTCGACATTTTCGGGGTATCCGCGTACCTGACTCAATGCATTTTGCACGCGAATCATCATGTCGGTCATGTCGACGCCGAAGGGAAAATCTAAACTGATATTGGCAGAGCTTGTGGATGCGCGGGATGTTAATTCGGTTAAATTGGGAAGGTTGCGTAAATATTCTTCTTGCTCGATGAGGATTTCTTTTTCAACGTCTTGCGGCGTTGCGCCAGGCCAAAATGTTCGCACGGATATCGAGCGAACTTCTAAGTCGGGAATCATTTGCACAGGAATGCGAAACGCTGCCAACACCCCAAGTACACAAATAATTAACACCGTTACGGTGACCAATATGCCATGGCGAACGATATGATGAAACATACGCTTTCTCGTTTAATTTGAGGCTCAAATTATTATTTTTGATGTGTCGAGCCGAAAAAGAAAATGGCTAGAGTGCTTGCGCGGAACCCAACGATCCTCGGTTAGTAATTTTAACCTTTTGCGCAGGGCGAAGCGCCTCATTGCCCTCGGTGACAACTACTTCCCCGGGTTTTAATCCGCGCTTAATTTCCACTTGACCGTTTGAGCTAATTCCCAACGTCACAATGCGCTCACTCACCGTGGGTTCGTCTTCGCTGAGGTCAACAACCCACACAACTATTCGGCCGTCCGAATAGCGAATGACCGCGTCTCGGGGCACCATCACGCCCTGTTCCGATGACTGTAGTTGAAGGGTTCCGTGTGTCGACATACCCGGAGTAATGCTGGGTGGTTGCTCAACCAAGCGCGCGCGAATTAAGAATGTTCGCGCACTAGCATTATTGACAGGGACACGGCTCACGATGGATGCGGCGAACTGTTGATTCGGAATAGCATCGAAGTTGACGAAAATATTGGCGTTGCCTGACACGCGAGGGTAAATAGATTGCGGTACTTGGAAATCTAAATAAACATCGTGAGTTGCCACAAGCTCATACATTTCTCGTCCTGGAGAGACCCATTCGCCGACTTCCGCATAACGTTGACTGATCACGCCATCGAATGGGGCGGCGATGGTGTGTCGTTTTAATTCCGCGCTACGACGAGCAACCTCAGCCCGGGCGCGATCAACGGCCGCTTGGGCGATTTTGGCTTGGGACTCTCGAGCACGCATTTCGGTAGCGGCAATGCTGTTTTGCTTTACAAGCGGGGCGGCTTCTTGCACTCGGCGTTGTGCTTCAGCGTGGTTGGCCAGGGCGCTCTGCAGAGAAGCTTGAGCGCCGTCTAGCTCAATCTTCACTATTTCATCATCAAGCTCGAGTAATACTTGGCCAGTTTTCACTTCATCGCCAATAGCGGCATGGCGCTTGGTAACCAATCCAGCAACAGAGGCAGACAGGGTCGAATGCGTTGGGGCGACGACCGTGCCGGTAAGGGGAATGTCTTCAATAAGATTGGCTTTAATGGCGCTATGTATTGCCACCGGAGCCGCCTCGGCTGCAGCAAAGTGCGCACTGGCGGCGAGACAGAGGAATATGACTAGCCTTATTAAGTAAGGGATAGGGGGGCGCACCTTGTGTCTAGCAAAGTGCGTGGATGTTTTTTGTGCGTGTGGTGCGTCGAAAGATATATCCATACAGAACACTGTTTGCTTGCAGTCATTGCGGCACGCTAGCGAGCCAAGCTGAGTAAATATTGGTCATCAATAGTAAAACAATGCTTTGAGGGTGCCTAGAAAAATAGCATTACCTAACGTTTGGCCGCTGCGCTGACTTCGGCCTAATCGGTTGTGACATCACTAAGTAAAAAAAGATTCCAAATAATATGACCTTGTGGGCTGTAGGCTAGGGTCTTGAAGTGGACTTCGAGTAGAATCGGGCTTTCTCGTTGTTCTCAGCTAATCAAAAAATTAAAAACCGTTTATGTCTGACCAATTTATCCATCTGCGTGTCCATACCGATTATTCCTTGGTTGATGGCGTTGTGCGAGTCAAAGGGCTGGTTGGGGCTTTGGCTGAAAAGGGAATGCCTGCCTGTGCGATCACCGACCAAACCAATTTCTATGCGTTGATCAAATTCTATAAAGCTGCTCAAGGTGCCGGTATTAAGCCTATCTGTGGTGTGGATTTAATTGTGGCGCCGAAAGGTGAGGGGAGTGCTACGCGCATTACCTTGCTCGCCATGAATGGCCGTGGCTACCGCAATCTGACCGAGTTGATTTCGCGCGCCTACCAGCATGGTCAACATCATGGTGCGGCCTATGTCGAGCGCGAGTGGATTACCGAGCACCGAGAGGGCGTGATTGCCTTAAGTGGTGCGAAGTTTGGTGATATTGGTATGGCGTTGCTTGCGGGGCGTCAGTCAGAGGCGGCAGCTCTGTTGCAAGAATGGATGGTTGATTTCCCCAACGCCTTTTATATCGAGCTACAACGTACAGGGCGTGAAAATGATGAAGAATATTTGCACGCTGCCGTCGATCTGGCGGAGCAATACAATTGCCCGGTTGTGGCTACCAATGATGTGCGCTTTATCGAGCCGGAAGATTTCGAAATTCATGAAGCTCGGGTGTGTATTACCGAAGGACGTACGCTGGATGATCCGCGTCGCGAGCGTCGTTATAGCGAACAGCAATACCTTCGTTCCGCAGAGGAAATGACGGCGCTATTCAGTGATATCCCTGAAGCAATTCAAAATACGGTTGAGATTGCTAAGCGTTGTACCCTGAATATCACCTTGGGTAAAAACTTCCTGCCCGCTTACCCGATTCCCGATGGCATGACCGAAGAGCAGTACTTTGAAAAAATCTCGCTCGAAGGTCTGGAAAAGCGCTTAGAAAAAATTCTCGATAAGAGTGATCCGGAATACAACACCAAACATCAAGTGTATCTCGACCGTATTCGATTTGAGCTCGATATTATTAACCAAATGGGGTTTCCGGGTTACTTCCTGATCGTAATGGACTTCATTAATTGGGGTATTAAAAACGGTGTCCCGGTTGGTCCAGGACGTGGTTCGGGTGCGGGTTCATTAGTGGCCTATGCGTTAAACATTACCGACCTTGATCCACTTAAATATGATTTGCTCTTCGAGCGCTTCTTGAATCCAGAACGTGTTTCCATGCCGGATTTTGATATCGACTTCTGTATGGAAAAACGTGATCGAGTGATTAATTACGTTGCCGAAACCTACGGGCGTGATGCGGTATCGCAGATTATCACCTTCGGTACTATGGCGGCGAAAGCAGTGGTGCGCGACGTCGCGCGGGTGCTAGGTAAGAGTTATGGCCTTGCCGATAAGCTCTCAAAAATGATTCCTCCCGATCCGGGGATGACGCTGACCAAAGCGTATGAACAAGAAGAAATTATTCGCGACTTTTTGGAAAATGACGGCGACGGTCAAGAAATCTGGGAAACCGCTTTAAAGCTCGAAGGCATGACGCGCAATGTCGGTAAGCACGCCGGTGGTGTCGTGATCGCACCGACCAAACTAACCGACTTTTCGCCACTGTATTGCGACGAAGCCGGCAACAACCTCGTTACACAGTACGATAAAAACGACGTGGAAGATGCAGGTCTGGTTAAGTTCGACTTCCTCGGTTTGCGGACGCTGACGATTATCGATTGGGCAAAGCAAATGATCGATAAAGAGCGGAAGGTTGCTGGCGAAGAAGAGCTAGATATTACCGTTATTCCGCTTGATGATCCCGACACATTTAAATTATTGAAATCTGCCGAAACCACTGCCGTATTCCAGTTGGAATCGCGAGGCATGAAAGATCTGATTAAACGGCTACAGCCCGATAACCTTGAAGACATGATCGCCTTGGTTGCACTGTTCCGTCCGGGGCCGTTGCAATCGGGCATGGTGGATGACTTTATCAATCGTAAACATGGTCGCGCGCAGGTCGCTTACCCCGACGCAAAATATCAGCACGAGCGTTTGCAACCGATTCTTGAGCCGACCTACGGCGTTATTGTTTACCAAGAGCAGGTAATGCAAATCGCGCAGGCCCTTGCTGGCTATACTCTTGGCGGCGCGGATATGTTGCGTCGTGCGATGGGTAAGAAAAAACCGGAAGAGATGGCCAAGCAGCGTGAAACGTTTGAAGCGGGCGCAAAAGACGAAGGCATCGATCCGGAGTTGGCGATTAAAATCTTTGACCTGGTGGAAAAGTTTGCCGGATACGGTTTCAACAAATCTCACTCCGCCGCTTATGCACTGGTGTCATACCAAACGGCGTGGTTAAAGGCGCACTACCCAGCGCACTTTATGGCCGCAACGCTATCTTCGGACATGGATAAAACCGATAAGGTAGTGACGTTTATTGAAGAATGTCGGCGCATGAAACTGCGCATGTTGCCACCGGATGTGAATCGCGGGTTGTTTCAATTTACCGTCGATAACGGCGACATCATTTATGGTCTAGGTGCGATTAAAGGTTTGGGTGAAGGTCCCATAGAAAGCATTATCGAGGCGCGAGATAGTGGTGGTCCATTTACCGACTTATTCGATTTTTGTGCGCGAGTAGATGGGCGTAAAGTGAATAAGCGAGCGCTAGAAGCTTTGGTGCGCAGTGGTGCGTTAGATGGCATAGGCCCGGCAGGACGAGCTGATGATGTCGATTTTTCTCGCGCGGTTATGTTTGCTGCGATTAATGAAGCCGTTAAAACTGCAGAACAAGCGACTGCCAACTCGGCTGCGGGTATGGAAGATATGTTTGGTAGTTTGGTCCCGAGCGCCAAAACGACGGAAGATGTTTATCAATCCTACGCTACGATTCGTCACTGGGGCATGAAAGAGCGTCTTAAAGGAGAGAAAGATACGTTAGGGCTTTATCTTACCGGACACCCAATCGATGAATATGAAGAAGAAGTGGATCGCCTGGTTTCGGCGCGCATTGTCAATTTGAAACCCGATCGCGCGACACAAAAAGTCATGGGGATGATCGTTGCGTTACGCGTAATGAAAACTAAACGCGGTGACAATATGGCTTTTGTAACACTCGATGATCGGACAGCGCGCATCGAAGTGGCACTGTTTGCCGATGCGTACTCGGAGCATCGAGAAAAGTTGGTGAGCGATAGTATTTTGCTAATTGAAGGCACCGTAAATCATGATGACTATAGTGGCAGCTTAAAAATGCGGGCTGACTCGGTACATACGCTGGATGACGCACGGGCGCGCTTTGCGCGCGGAGTTTGCCTCAGTGTCGTAGGTGAAGAGTTGGAAACTGATTTCGCGCAGCACCTGCATTCCATGTTGACACCTTATCGTAGCGAAGGTTGTCGGATACGTATTGATTATCAGCGAGCCGATGTTAAAGGTCAGATCGTATTGGGTGAAGACTGGCAAGTAAAACCGAGTGATGAATTACTGCAGCGCTTAAAAGACAGTTATGGTCGTAACAGTGTGCGTTTGGTTTACTAATATCGGTCGGTACTATGGATAGTGATGTAGAACAGCTGCTGATAAAAATTGCAGATTATTGCAAACAAGCTGAGCTCTCTGAGTCCACTTTTGGCCGCTTGGTCGTTAACGATGGCAAATTTGTTAAGCGTTTGCGTAGTGGGCGCGGTGTTACTCTCAAAACGCTCAATAAAGTTAACGAATATATTCGCAACCACCCGCCCGGGCCGGATACTATTTCTGAGCAGGACGCGCAACTGACCTTGGTCGATGATAGTTATTCTGAGCCTGCCCTGAAAGTCGCTCAACCAATCGAAGATATTGCTTCCACGGTAACGACTGAAAAGCATCAGCGCCGCCCCTTTCGCTTTTACGAAAATCGACAAAAATATTTACATTTCGTCCATACCTGTAACGAAAAATGGGCTATTTCCCAGAGAGCGGGTAAAGAGTTGAAGTTAATTCAGCCCACGTTTCCTGCATTACGGATGTTTGACGCGGGCATGGGGGATGGCACTGTTTTAACCTACGTGATGCAATACATGCATCGTCTCTTTCCAACAGTTCCATTCTTTATTAATGCAAAAGAAATGAGCCTGGAGGATACGCGGTTAGGTCTAATGAAATTACCTGATCGCTTGGTGGAACATCCTGCAACGGTGTTTGCGATTAGTAATCTCGCATACGATGAAGCACCTTGGTTAAAGAGTCATCGTGAGGGTGTCGAAGTTAACTGGCAGTTCGTGCCCCTGGAAGGCAACTGCGCTCATGCCTATGGCGAACAGATATCTGCTCTTCATGAAAGTTTAGATCAGGGTTGGCAAACCAAACCCAGTGAAAAAACCGGTAACCCAATTTATGCGACACCTTCAGTTATTGTGCTGTATCGCGCTGACCAACAATTTTTGCTGGAAAATATTATTCCCAGCCCAAGCGCCCAAGAGGGTGACTACGATTTCATTTTAGCTGCGCAGCCATGGCAAGCGCGTGTCTCTGCAGAGTTTAAAATTAAAAGGATTCTTGCACCGTTGTCGCGTTCACTCGCTCCAGGAGGTAGGCTGCTGGGCGTGCAGAGTTACGGTGATGATCCAGGTTTGGAAATTGTGCAAAGTATCTGGCCCGATGAGCAACCGTTTACGGTAAATCGCCATGTGTTACTCGAAGTATTGAAACAAGAGCTGGGTCCACAAGCGCGGGATTTTCACTGCAATGCGATGTCGGATGCGAAAAGTGTCTTTCGCTATGACATGCACACCATGCCGTCTGAAATTGGTGACCATATTGGCAGTTCAACACTATTTGCCGCATGGAATGCAGCGATTTACGTGAACCAAATCGAAGAAGAGCAATTGGCATCGGCTGTGGCGTCGGGCCAATACTTGCAGGTGACTAAAGAGGTGTTAAAACGCCGCGGAGCACTGTGGTTTAACGATGAGACTTTTGTTGTCACCAGAAAACGGCAGTAGTGCAACGTGTGGAAGAGTCGCTAAGGTTAGCGCTTGGGCAGGTGTGCGCTAACCGACAGTGCTACTGATACAGTGTGACAGCCCATTCTCCGGAGCGCGCGATATTTGCAGCATACTGCGGTGTGGTATTGTCTAGGCTGAGAGTTTTTAGGAAGCGGTGTGCACCTTGCTGGGCTGTTTTCAAACTGCTGAATGGGCCGACATTCTCGCATTCCCGCGTATTGAAATACCACTCGTTGTTGATGATGAAGAAGCGGTCTGTGCGAAACCAGCTGCGATCTTCTTCGTTTGCACGATAACTCATATGCTTACCTAGAAATGTCTATACAACTAATCTTTACGATCAATAGGTCGGGACTTACCCCTCATTAGTGAAGAGGAATTATATGCCACAATTGAGAACTGTGTCACGTTTTAATTTTATGTGTGCTGGGGTGTCTAAAGCTTTGTAACTTATTGAAAATTAAGAACAAATTGTTTTTCGCTCTGTCCCTTTTCGATTTTTTCCGCAAATATCGCGCGGCTTGCCTTGTGTAGACCGCAAGGCGACTAGCGGCAGGCTTCTTCTGCTAGCTTATTCAGTGCGTCAAGCCCGGTAATATCTTGGGCGTTGAGCGGCAAAACTTGTTGCGGTAAGTGCCCCAGAAAGGCTTCCAGTTCCGTGAGATAAGCGTCCTCTTGTTTGCGTCGTTCAGCGAGCAATCCTGTGGCTTCGGATGGGATGCGTTTGTTTATTACTATGCCGGCTAACGGTGTTCGGGTGGCGGCGAGCTGCTGTGCAAGTTCAATGGATTCCATCACTGGCAAACGCTCCAATGTGAGAACGATGAGAAATGCACATTGGGAATCATCTTGGATGGCGTTGCGGAGATGGGCGAACCGGTGTTTGCGTCGATGGAGAATATGCCGGATCTGTTCGTCACGCTCGGCGGTAGGCGAGCTGCTCTCCGAGCCGAAGATACTACGGCCTTGCTTGTCTTCCGTTTTTTTCCCCAGTCCTGATAACAATTTGCCGAGCTTTTCAGACTTGTCGCGTCGCTTAAGTAATCCATCTGTCCAGGTCGACATGAGTTCGGGGAGCGCCATCAAACGAGCGGTGTGGCCAGACGGTGCTGTGTCAAAGACGATTAGGTCGTAACTTTCCGCTGTTTCTAGTACTTCCGCGATACGTTCCAGCAAAGCTGCCTCATGCAAGCCGGGAGCGTGTTTTGCGAGTTCCATGTGCTTATCAATTTCACCTGCCAATTGGCCTGGCATGAGCCGTCTCAAAACTTGACTGACTTCGTCGAGATGTTTTGTGGCAGTTTTCTCTGGATCAAGCTCTAAAGCAAAAAGGTTGTCGGTGAGCGAAGTGATCGTATCGCCGATGTGGCCGTTAAACAAATGGCCGAGATTGTGTGCTGGGTCCGTAGAGACTAAAAGCGTGCGCTTCCCTTGTTTTGCCGCCCCAAGCGCGCAGGTTGCAGCAACAGTAGTTTTGCCTACCCCCCCTTTGCCGCTAAAAAACAATAGTTTTTTATCCTTTGTGATATCTCGAAGTAAGCTCACGAATACGCCTTTTATTGTTTTCTCTGTGACATTGATGGTATGGGTTAACAGCAGTGAACGTGATCTAGTGGGGATCGCTCCATTCCCATGCGTTTATGCCATTCATGAAATCGGTCGTAAATAATGGGGAGTAACTCCAATGTGTAATAGGTCGTTGGGTTGGGTATCCCTAGCGTCTCGGCCATAACGAGTAACATGAACAGATCATCTTCATCGCGTTGCGCGCGGCCGATCGATTGGCGGAACGGTGCGATGTAATATTCTCGCAGCGCGTTTTCAATTCGATTTAATACCGATGCCTTGTTGTTATCCGTTTGCGGCTCTGGCTTGCTGGGTGGTCGCGTCATTGCTTGCTCACGTTTGTTTAGGTTGGTGTCGACGATCGTGAGAAAAAGTGTACCATGCCCTTTACCTAAAGTGCTGGCGTTTCGCTACGGATTAAATCACGCGTTTATAAGGAGTTTTGGTGTGCTTGCTGAACAACCTGCTGCGGAAAAGCCGCCTTCTAGTTCGCCGATCGTAATACGTGGTCTACGCAAGCGATTTGGTGCGCGCGAGGTTTTGCGTGGTATTGACCTTGAAGTATCCCCTGGCTCAATTTGCGGTTTAGTTGGCTTAAATGGTGCGGGTAAAAGCACCACCTTAGCTTGTGCGTTGGGTTTGACTCCGTTTGATGCGGGTAATATCTGGCTGTTTGGTGAGACGCCATCCAATCTTTATCAGTTGCGCGGAAAAGTGTCAGCAGTTTTTGATGAACCCTGTTTGTTGCCTCACCTTACTGTGTATCAACAGTTAGTGTGGGCGCAAAAGCTTACGGGTAAGCAATTTACCCCGGAATATTTTCATCAGTTATTGATCTTATTAAATATCGAACAGTTTCGTGATTACAGGTTGGGCGAGTTGTCGCTGGGTAATCGTCGGCGAGCGTCTATAGCGCAGGCTCTGGTGGGAGACCCTAAACTACTCATACTCGATGAGCCTTTCAATGGTCTAGACGTCGACGGGGTGGAGTTGGTCTTAGATCTCGTGCAGCAGCTACAACGTCGCGGTGTTACCTGCGTGTTGGCAAGCCATCAATTGTCTTATCTAGAGCGCGTTTGCGATAGCTTGGCAATTGTTCACGGCGGGACAACCGTCGCTAGCGGTAACATCTATAGCTTGTTACAACGTGATTCATACCAAGTGAAAGTAAAACTTCTGTTGGGCGAAAGTTCAGTTGCCGATGTGTTGTCCAAGATCACAACCATGGTTGGAGTCAGTAAAGTTGAGTGTCTAGATGATCATATGACCAACAATGGCAAAGAGTTATGGTTGCGCTGTTATCTGGATAGTGGCAATAGCGCGGCCTTTAATACTGCTTTGGTGAATATGCAATTATCGATAGCGGAATTACATCTTGAACCCATGTCTCTACACGATCTATTTCAGCAAGTCACCGGCTCTGTAGCATCATCCTCGCAAAAGCAGGCTTCAGAGGTTGCTCTATGATGCAGGTAGTGAGTGATATTAAACGCTGTATGGCACTGGATGGTTACTCCTTGTTACGTAGTCGTGCCTTAAAATTGGTTTTACTCCTCCCAACTTTGGCTGTGGTTGTGCGGGTGATGTCGGCACGTTGGTTGTTTTCTGATGACAATGAAGCTGTGAGCGGCTATGGGTTTCTAGTTGATGCCTGGTCAACGGGATTTATGGTGTTATACCTCGTGTTGGCGGGGGTATCGGCGTACAGTTTTGCCTTTGAACGTGACTGTGGCGCGGCCCGGCACTATTTAATTCGTAGCGCCGGGAGGATATCAGTTCTATTCGCTAAGTTTCTAAATTTGGTAATTCTCGGGCTGTCTGCTTTGGTGCTATGTTCGACAGTGTCCATTCTAATGACCAGCATGTTTTGGGATTTCTTGGCCGTGGTCGAGGATGGCTTTGAGCTGATTGGTGTTGATGAAATTCATTTCGAATTAAGGCAGGGATTTCTTCTTGCTCTGGTTACGTTGCCTGCAGTGATAGGTTTGGGGTTATTGTGCTCTGTGTTGACGAATAGTGCGATGCAGGCTGTTGCCACAACGCTCGGCGTGAGCGTCGTCGTTGATGTATTTAAAACGCAACTTGGTGACATGGGGCGTTGGTTTTTCAGTTTTTATCAGCCCGCATTGATTGACACGTCTTACTTAGGTGAAGTGGCTAAAATTGTGCGTGGCTATTCTGATGTTTTAGTGAGTGATCAACACATGTTAATGAACTGGTGGATACCGCCTGTTCAGGCGGTATTTTTGATGTGTGTGGCGTGTTGGTTGATACGTCGTAAGCGTATGTAACATGAAATTGATAAGGAATGTTCGATGTTTGAAACAATTACGATGTGGCGTTATGTGCACATGGTCAAAATGGTTTTTTGCGTAACTTTGCTAAACGTTCTAGGTGGTTGTGTGGCTCGAGAACAGGTTGAACAAATGCCGCACGTAAATTTGTCCCCCGATAACGTCAGTTTGGCGTCTTTGAGTACAACCAGTATTGATATTGGTTTGTCTGTGAGTGCAAATGAAAGTGACTCTCTGATGGATATGGCTATTTTGCCTGGGTTACGGGTACGCAGAGTTGATGCTGGTAGCGTGGCGGATGTGGCGGGGTTGCGCTCGGGGGATGTGATTCTTTCAGTAAACGGTATCGATACAAATAAGCCCGATACGCTATACGCCATTTTGGAGCCATCTGAGAATGAGGGCGATGTTGCGCAAGATAAGAAATTTAATGTGATTGTTCGCCGCGATACGACGTTACTCGAGGTAGGGTTGTTGGTTTCTCCTAAGTTAACCGGTTCTTCCGTGCGAGAAGTCGGGCGTATTGATCCGCTAAAAACGCGGGCAGCTTACCGGTTGGTGAATTATCACGAAAACCAAGTGGCGTTGCAGGTGTTGCATCTTTTTGGAGATAGCCCCTTGCAGCAAGTTGGTATCGATGAGGGCGATATAATTCTGGAAATGAATGGCCAACCAATTGTGTCAGCGCAGTCTTTTGTCAATGACTTGTTGGCTAATTCGGATTATGGAGAAAGTATTCGCTTACGTATTCACTCGCTAGGTCAAATTGTTGGCGAGGTGCAAATTAAAGAGCTAAGCGTCACGCTCTGGAAGCCAGAAAGAAAAGTCACCAGTGTTAATCTTTGGCCGCTATTCACCTACTCAGCATCAGCCGACGGTGAAATGATGCGTTGGTCTTTGTTGGACTTTTGGTTGTTGTGGTTGTTTGCATATGAACAAGAAAATAATGAGAAAAGCGTGAATATATTACGGTTAATGGAGTTTTCTACCGGTTATGGTGAACTAACACAAGAATGAACAGCAAGGGGGTGGGGTGAGTAAATCGAGTCAACGTTTGCGGCTTAATACTGGCTGCTTTGCAGCATTGTTTTGCGCGAGTTTCAACGTCACCGCTGAGCTTCAGTACCGTGCGAGTGTGTTAGAGTTTAATGGCGACCTCCAGCAATATCGTGTAGCCGACTTTAATGGTGATGGGCGCAATGATGTTTTGGTTGTTTTAATGCCAAGCGAACAAGATCCTACCCAGGCGCAAGATATTCGCATCTATTGGCAGGCTGAAGATGGCGGTTTCAGCAATCGTCCAAATCGTATTATTCCATTTAAAAAGGACATTTTATCGTTTTCGTATGGCGATGTACGATCAGACCCTGGTGATGAGCTGGTCTTTTTTACTAGAGAGGGCGCTTATAGTTTCTCGACTCTGAAAGAAAGTTATGCGGATAATATTCAGCGGTTGATCTCATGGCCCTTAGCTCAAACGTATCGTGACAAGGAGGGCGTCCGCTACATTAACGCGCTACAAGATCTCAATGGTGATGGTGAGTTAGATTTGCTGTTACCGGGAGAAACACGCTATGGCGTATTTTTGCAACGCAGTAATCAGTTTGACGAGGTGAGAGAACTTCCGGTTTCTAAACAGGTTTCTGGATCAAGTGGCGTTAAAGCTGAGCTTGGGTTCGATATGCGCCGTGGGTTAAGCTTCGCGACAAACGACATATACTCTCGCGCGTCACTGGTTCCACAGCTGAACGTTTCCCCTCTACCTGGCGAGTTGCAGCGTGATGATGAACCACTACTAGTGAGCGAACATTGGCAAAGCGCAGTCATGAGTCATGATATTGACAATGATCGACAACTTGAACTGGTATACCTCGATAATCCACGGTTAGACGAAGAAGATAAGAACCAACGTCGGCTTAATATTTTAAGCGATACGTTCGTACACATTGCACCTAAAAATAGTACACATTCCGACGACGTTTTTCGTTCTCGAGCCTTACTTCCATCAACGTCAGTTGTGAATTTTGTTGATTGGGATGGCGATGATGTTAAAGAATTGGTTACTCGTGATCACAAGGAGGCAGGCGGTGCAACACTCGCTCTGTATCAACAAACCGATTCCCATTTGGGAGCGCCACCACATCAAATATTGAAGTTTTCCGGTTACGATGTCGATGTGGAATTCGTTGATATTGATATGAATCGCAGCCCTGAAATGTTAGTAAGTTACTATAGCCTGTCCGCAGCAAGTGCCGTGCGGGGTGGCAATATGCTGCGCACATTACTCATTTATGAGAGCGAGAATCTCGATGGGCAGGTGAAATTTAAGCGAAGACCGTCAGTTAAATTTGAAGAAAAATTTTCATCCGATAATTTTAGGGGGTTGACGCAGCGGATAGACATCAGTGAAGACTTTGACGGCGATGCGCGCCTAGACGCCTTATCTGTCGATCAGGAAGGCGCGTTAATGGCGAGAAAAATAGAGTCGAGTTTGCAGATTCAGGCTGAAGCCTATTGGCGATTTGTTCCGCTTCACGCGATTACCTGGTTTCAGTCGCTTAGGTTGAACAACGATCAAAAACCAGATCTGGCGTTATCACACCAACGTTCTCTGACGTTGCTTGCCTCTGTGGAAGATGGGGGTGTCAATGAGTAACGTTGCTTGGCATCGTCAGTTGCTGACGATATTGTTTGGCATCATTTGTTTTTCCACCTCTGCAGATGAACTAGCGTCTGACGTTGTTTTGAGTAAGCCCTTAACTGGGCAGGGTGCGCAATACCGTGTATTCCCATTCGAGTTTGCACATGGTGCAGAGCGTGTAATTAGTGTTGATTTTAATGTCGATGGCCACAGGGATTTATTGGTTGGCCATCGAGGTGGTATTGCGCTGTATTTCAATAGTGGAAACAGTAAAAAACCATTTGATACACAAAAGCCTAGCTTGATCTTAGGAGCGGATGCTCGCTCATTGGGTTGGGCGGTGCTGGAGAGGCATATCTACGCAGTTCGAGACAATGCCGAAATTGTTCGGTGGTCATGGCAGGAAGGTTTGCGTGAAATGGTTCTCGATCCATCGGTTGACTCAGTATTGCCACTCGGTACTTTCGCTCTAAATTTTGTTCGCGATATTAATGCCGATGGCTATGCCGATTTAATTATCCCCCAGGCTGACGAACTGCATGTTCGTTTGGGTTTAAACGGAGATCAGTGGGAAGCGCCATTTGTTATTCGCTCGCAAGCGGATGTCGATGTGCGAGTTAGGGCCCGCGACAATCTCAACATTATGGTTGGTCAGTCGGTGATAATCCCTCAGCTGAATACGCGAGATGTTAATGCGGATGGGCGAAGTGATTTGATTGTTACCAGCGAGCAAAGGTTATCTATTTACCTAGCTAGTATTCAGAATCGTTTTGGTTCTCGCGAATCTTTTGGTTTGGATTTAACTGAAGTGCGTGATCGCCTAGGTGATATTGATTTTGATAAGGTCGACTACAATAACCTTAGTTCATTGTTGTCGTATGGTTTTAGTTTTCTACTGGCCGACATTGATGGCGATAAAGTTGATGACCTGTTGTTGCGCGAGGGTGGGCGTGTGGTGGTGTTCTCCGGCAATGCTGAGGGGATAAACTTAGAAAAACCACGTCAAGTTCTCAAGTCTGCGGGCAATGTTCTTGGCGTCATGCTGCGTGATGAAGACGGGGATGGACGCTTAGACCTGTGGTTGTCGCGTCTGCAGGATATTTCCGTTGGCAATATTTTTATGTGGTTGGCCATTTCGGGAAGCGTAGATGTTGAGGTGTTTGTCTATAAAAATTCTGGTCAACAGTTTGCACGTCGTCCACATAGAAAGCTCACGGTAAGCTACGCTTTCCCATCATTGTTCCGTTCCGCCGATTTAGTGGTTAGTGCATTTGCAAACCAAGAACAGGGCAGTGATCGGGATAAACAAACGCCTAGTGCTGGTAAGGGCCTGATTACTCGGTCCGAGGAAAGCACTTCCTCTTTAGTGCAGTTGGTCGGAAATGAACTGTGGGTATACAACGATGTTCAGGATGCGTTGCAAGGACAATTCCTAGGTATCTCGGATTACTCGCCTAAGCGAGACAGTTATGATGTTGACTTGAAGACCATTCTGGAGAACCCAACGTCTGGCAGAACAGATTTTAAGTTGTTGGTCGCGGGTAAAGAGCCCAGCGCGCGTTATGCGATTGAGACCAAGTTGATAATCAACGATATTGCGCCTCTGGATCTAAACGGAGATAAATCGCAAGATTTTATGTTGGTTGCCTCGCGGAACGAAGCTGAGTTGATTGGCTTGATATGGTTGTCAGTAGACAATGACAAACACTAAAAGGTGAGAAGGCTTAGATTATTAATGTTCTCCGATAGTAGGCGTGTGCTATCTGTGAGCGAGATAATACTGGTCTAAACTAAGGCTGTATCTCGCCGATAAAGTTAGGTACCATTCGCGGCGCTTGAGTTACAAAAAATAGCTTAGTCAAGGCTGGCAGCTGGGCCACATTTGTATGTTCTATGCCTAGTTCTATGTTCTAAGCCTAGTGCTATGTGCTCACAAACTCGTGTTACACCAAAAGCCCTATGCTCGAATATGTTTATCCGATGTAAATGTTGTTTCCATAGCTCAATTAGATATGCACTTTTCCTGCTGGGTTTGGTGCTGATCCAGGCTCACCCTCTTCGTGCGGAAATTTCCACTGGTCAATTGTTGCCAGAAGCCTTAGCGGCTTTACAAATTGATAATGTGCAGTTGGCATCAGTCAAAGCTGCGATCTACGATCCGCAATCTGGGACTATGATTTACGATAAGTACTCAGATGTGCAGGCGCCGATTGCTTCCATCACTAAATTAATGACGGCTCTCGTAGTAATGGAAAGCGGTGTTTCGCTTGAAGAATACTTAGAGATAAGAGCCTATAAAAAAATATCCTCTAAAAATGCTTATTCGCGAATTCGAGTTGGCTCGCAATTGCGTCGCAAGGATTTATTGCGTTTAGCGTTAATGGCTTCGGAAAATCTCGCAGCAGATAACTTAGCGCAACACCACCCAGGTGGTTTGAAAGCGTTTGTCAAAGCAATGAATGACAAAGCGTTGGCATTAGGGATGACCAGCACTCGCTTTGTTGGTCCCACGGGTTTGTCGTTAGGCAATGTATCCACCGCAGGGGATTTGGTGAAGCTGGTGGTTGCTGCGTCGGCGTATCCACTCATCGGGGAATATTCCACAACGACACGATACACGGCCCGCTTCCGTAAGCCATCGTATAGCCTTTATTACGGCAACACTAACCGTTTAGTACACCGTCACAGCTGGCAAATTGGCTTGAGTAAAACGGGCTATCTCAATGAGGCCGGACGTTGCCTGGTTTTGCTTAGCGATATAGATGGGATACCCGTCGTAATGGTGTTGTTAGATTCCTTCGGCAAACTTTCCCCCATTGGCGATGCTGGACGTGTAAAACGTTGGATTATCACAGGGAGTGGCGGCAAGGTGGCCGGTGCCGCGCTGAACTATGAGCGCAGTAAAACAGCCCTGCTTGATTAGTTTATTTTGCTCATTAACATGACTTGAGCTAAGTCAATAGCTACAGCCTGCTTGCCGGTATAATCACAGACCTTCTCGAATGATTTACCGGTAGTCTATGATTGAATTACTCTCGCCTGCGGGCACCCTTAAATCTATGCGGTATGCCTTCGCTTATGGCGCTGATGCGGTCTATGTTGGTCAGCCACGTTACAGCTTGCGCGTGCGTAACAATGAATTTAACCATATCGAAAATTTATCGCGCGCTATTGAATACGCGCGCAGCCACCATAAAAAATTGTACCTCGCGGTTAATATTTCTCCCCACAATGACAAGATCCGCTCGTTTGTGCGAGAAATGGAACCTATTATTGCTTTGGCTCCGGATGCGCTAATAATGTCTGACCCGGGGTTAATAATGTTGGTTCGCGAACATTGGCCCGCGCAAGATATTCATTTATCGGTACAGGCCAACGCGACGAATTGGGCGACCGTAAAGTTCTGGCAGCAACAAGGTATCAGTCGCGTGATTCTATCGCGTGAGCTATCGCTGGACGAAATTGCTGAGATCAAGCAACGCGTTCCAGAAATGTCGCTGGAAACGTTTGTGCACGGCGCTTTGTGTATTGCCTATTCCGGACGGTGTTTGTTGTCAGGGTATATGACCCACAGGGATTCGAACCAGGGTGCTTGCACTAACTCGTGCCGTTGGCGGTATTCGGCAACGCCCGCAGTCGCCACAGCAGAAGGTGATATTGTTGCTCGCGCAGGTGGTGTTGAATGCGAAGATGCTAAGCGTGTAGTGCAGGAGTTTACACCTGTCTCTGATGATGATCTCGGGTACGTGTTGTTGGAAGAAGAGAACCGGCCTGGTGAATACATGCCTGCGTTTGAAGATGAGCACGGCACTTATATTATGAACTCTAAAGATCTGCGTGCAGTACAGCATGTAAAACAACTGATTGATATTGGCGTAGACTCGCTCAAGATTGAAGGCCGTACTAAATCACCTTTTTACGTCGCACGCACCGCGCAGGTTTATCGGCGCGCGATAGATGATGCTTTGCAGCAAAAAGATTTTGATTGGCAATTAATGGATGATTTGGAGGTTCTAGCAAATCGAGGCTATACCGAAGGGTTTTATCGTCGCCATTTGCCAAAGGAATATCAAAACTATGAGCAAAATAGCAGCCTTTCGGGAACGCAGCAATTTGTTGGCGAAGTGAAGTCTGTGGACCACAAAAGCGCGACGGCAACGATAGTGGTAAAAAATAAGTTTTGCGTTGGCGATCGGTTGCAGGTCATTACGCCGAAGGGTGATCACTCGTTCACATTGGAATCGATTTGGAGTGAGCGGGGGGAAGCTCTGGCGGTTGCACCGGGTGATGGCTGGGTTGTGAACATTCCATTGCCAGCCCCTGGCTTAGATCAATATGCTTTGTTGACACGCGCTAATTGAGTTGTCATTTAACGTGTTATTGAGGAGGTCCGAGATGTATCGAAGTAGTGTAAGCCGCCTGAAGGTCACCATCTGCTTATCGCTCGTGGCCACCTGTTGTGCCTGCAGCGGCTTGAGTTTTTCGCAGGGTGAGCCAGGCTTAGAAAAGGATGTGTTACTTACCGAGAGCGAGCTAGTTGGAAAGGCTCAAGCATTGGTTCGGCAGTTTGTGGGCCAGTTAAAGCCAACCCTAAAAGCTGCGTTGGAGTCTCAAGGACCGGCAGCGGCAATTGCGGTGTGTGCCGAGCGTGCGCCTGCAATTGCGGCTAAGCTGTCAGAGGAGTCTGGTTGGCAAATCAAGCGGGTGAGTTTAAAACCGCGCAACCCCAGTGCTGAGCCTGATAGGTGGCAAGCTGAGCAGTTGCGGGTTTTTGATATCGAGGCAGCGAAGCGACCTAATCAGTCGCTAAAGCTTAGCTCCTGGCGACCCGGATATTTTCGTTACCTGCAAGCGCAGCGGGTAGAACCCCTATGCTTGACGTGTCATGGTGAGGTAATTGCTCAGTCCATTTCCGAGCAGTTGGCGCAATACTACCCGGTCGATGCAGCCACAGGCTATCAACTCGGCCAGGTACGAGGTGCTATCGCTGTGGATTACATGTGGTAAGTTGGTAGTCGGTGCTGGATAGAGCTCGCCAAGCTCTTGGGATTGTCAGGAATTTCAAATGTGCGCGCCGCTTACTCCAATTTCGTCGCCGCCGTTCGTTTGCCTATATCATTCGCCAAATAATGAGATTAGATTGCGATCAAGGACTATCCTAATAATGATGTCATTGCGAAAGTTCATATGCCTGAAGATTCACAAAAGTCTAAGGTGCCTGAGGTAACTCAGACGCTAAAAGTGTCAGCAGATCAGATCCGCTTGGGGATGTATATCTCTAAGCTAGATCGTTCTTGGCTTGAGACGCCTTTCTTGTTTCAAGGGTTCCAGGTTGAAAATGAGAATGATCTGGAGACTTTGCGTCGTATCTGTGACTTTGTGTATATCGACGTATTGAAGTCATATTACTTACCGGAGAAGTCCCGAAGTCATCCGATCACCGATAAGCTCAATAAAAAAGCCTACAAGATCAAACATGCCGTCGAAAAAGAGATCGATCGTGCATTCAGGAGTTACAGTGGCGCGAAATCGGCTATTGGTGAGCTTCTGGAGAGAGCTAAGACTGGGCAATCAGTTTCCGCCAAAAACGTACACGGTTATGTAAAAGAGTGTGTCAACTCGATCGAAGCAAACCCATCGGCACTGATGTGGTTAACACGCATTAAGCACGCAGACCAATACACGGCAGAACACTGTTTAAATGTCGGTGTATTGGCTATCGCATTTGGTCGCCATTTGGGTGTTGATAAAGCCGATTTAGAAATGTTGGGCCTATGCGGCATGTTACATGATGTGGGTAAAATGCGCGTTTCACCTGACATACTGAACAAACCCGGTCGCTTATCGGCTGAAGAATTCGATCACATCAAGCTCCATCCGTTCTACGCGAAAGAAATTCTTGAAGAAGATAAAACACTACCCATTGAGGTACTAGCGGCTGCGCTGTCTCATCATGAAAGACCAGACGGGAAGGGTTACCCCCATGGTTTACGCGCAGACGCAGTCGACTTCTATACTAAGGTGGTTTCTATCGTTGACGCTTACGACGCGATTACCAGTCGACGTTGTTATAGTCACAGTGAAACGTCAGCTACGGCATTGAAAATCTTATACGAAAATGCAGGTAGTCAATTTGATGAGAAGTTGGTCGTTAAATTTATTGAGTGTATCGGCGTTTTCCCGCCGGGGGCGTTGGTGGAGTTAAGCTCGGGCGAAGTGGGTGTCGTGCTAGCGGCGAACCCTGGGAATAGGTTGCAGCCAACAGTTGCCATTGTACGAGATAAAAACAAAAATCCTACTCAGCAGCGCATTGTTCGTCTGCAGGATCAGTCCAAGGAAGATGGACCGCCTATTCGTATCAGGCAGGTGCTGATTGACGGGGCCTATGGAATTGAGTTGGAGTTGTTCACTAAAAACAACGTTCGAATTCAGCTGTAGCGATGATGCTATAAAATAATACCCGCTCTCCCTGTGATCCTACACATTCCATTTGAGCATCCTTGAGGCCGATGAGAGAACGGGTATTGTTCATAAAAGCTTGTTGATTTTTCTCAGCTCGCCGCTAGCAAGCGATCATATTTCCGGCTCAGCATATCGTAAAACTGTTCGCGTAATTTAGTAATGTCTCGTTTGATTTGCGTGATTTCCTCATCACTAATATCTTGCCGACCAACGTAAACGTGTTTGCGAAAGTAAGCGATTTTCGCGCCGTAAAAACGCAACGTTTTCTCCATTCCCTTTTCACCCAGCATGAGTAGTTTCGCCTCAGCATCCGCGAGCTTATTGAATTCTGCCACCAGCTCAGCATTGACTCGGTCCAGTTCATCCTTTCTGGCTTGAGGCCAGCGTAGTCCAAACCGAGTAGATTCAATAATCAAAGAAGAGTACTTGGCGAATATATGGTTTACAGCACCGACATTGCGCGAGACCTCTTCAAAAAGTTCCATGCGACGATTCAGCCGAGATTGCATTTCCGGTGTGTGACGGCGGAGCACCAATAGCCAAGCGCATACGCCTGCAATCAAAGCTCCGAGACCAATTTTTAATGATGTATCCAGCAATTGCCACAAGATAGTGTTTTCCATGGTGTGCCAAACTCCAGCCCAAACTGATTTATCAGCCCAAATTGATCTGGGCCGCACTGTCAAAAATTACGACAGCCAGTGTCGTCATTCTAGGAGATTGCAAGACTCAGGCCAGGCGGGGATTTGGTTGTCATGGTTGGCGCAGCGCGCCGCTTCGCTCGAAGATCGACAAAATATGGGGGCGGCTGCCCGCTGGGTTATGTTTTCTGGAGGTTGAAAAGTGGCGGTTATTTGACGGAGAGGTATCGCTTAGCCACCGGAAAATTTGACGGCATAGGACTGGCCTTCCAGTTGTGTTTTTAGCAGTTGTCGGTGGTCGCCTTGAATTTCAATATTAAAATCTTTAACACTGCCACCAGTGCCGCAACGTTGCTTCAACTTTTTGGCCAGCTGTTGTAACTCTTTGCCCGCTAGCCCAAGGCCGCGAATCACCGTTACGCCCTTGCCGTTACGTCCTTTGGTTTCGTAACTGATGCGCACAATGCCATCGGTCGGCGGGGGTGTTGCGGTTTCTGGTTGCTCTTTTACTCGGCCTGATTCTGTCGAGTAGACCAGTCGGCTATCGTTGCGATTTTTACTCATAACTAGAATGGGTTCAAAGTTTGGATACATGTTGATTGTATCAGAATTACCGCGACTAATGCCTGAAGAACCATTCGTAAAACTGTAATGTTAAAAAGGATACACATAGCAGCATACCGATAAAGGGTATGAATAGTTTAGCGAGGGTAAGAGGCTGAAGAGATTTAACGGCTTTGATTTCAAGGATGAGTAGCGCCAAGTTAACAAGACTAAAAATACTCAGCACGATTGCGCTGGTGATTTTGGCAAGTATGTCTAAAGGCAACACGGTGGCGAACACAATTACCAATAAGCCGACCACCAACGTTGCCGGTATAGGGGTGAGGGTCGTGGGGTTAATGCTGCCGAAAATACGCGGAGCTAATCGGCGATTTGCCATACCGTAGAGAACTCTTGATCCCATGACAATTTGTACCAATGCACCATTTGAAATAGCCGCGATACTAATCATGGTGATCAGCCCAATGGAAAGACCGGGGTGGTTGCGAGCAACATCCGCAAAAGGGGCTTCGCTGTTAGCTAACTCCTCAATAGGTAGGAGGGCGAGGAAACTAAAAGCGGTTAAAATATACAAGCCAGTAGTGAGAATCAGAGCGAGATAAATACTGATTGGCAGATTACGTCGCGGATTTTTTACTTCCTCTGCCATATTGACCATATCCTCAAAGCCAATAAAAGCATAAAACGCGATAAAAGCACCTAAAGCAATCGCGCTAAGCGCAGAAGGTGGCGGCAGTGATATGGCCATCGGGTAGTTTGTTGCAATTGAAGGCAGTAGAGGCCAGGCAAAATACACAATGAGCCCTATGCCAATCAGCTCGACAAGCGTGAACAATGCTGCGAGCCCAACGGCCTGCTTGACCCCCCAAATGGCCAACCCCGTGAGTATGGAGACAAAGAGAACCGCATTGAGAGAGTGGTGCAACGGCAGATATAGTGCAATATATCCAGTAAAGCCGCGAGTAATGGTCGCTGCGGACACGATCCCAGTGAGCATAATTGCCCAGCCTACGACTTTTGCTAGAGCAGGGCTTTTCAATGCTTCGTGAATATATGCGGCTTCTCCTGCACTCTGGGGAAAGCGCTTTGAAAGCTTGGCATAAGCGTAAGCACTAAAACTGACAATAATGCCTGCTAGCAAGAATGCGTGAGGCGTGTAGACGCCACTTTCGCGCGCAACCTCACCTGCCAGGACATAAATACCCGCCCCCAAAATAGTACCAATTCCGTACAGGGTGATTAATGGCAGCGATAGGCTTCTAGATAGTTTGTCTGGTTGTTGTTCCATCATGCGACTTGAATTGCCTGGTATGTTTAGACTTCGAGACTGTGGTATCGTCGGCACTGAACGACGGGGTCAGTGTGGCAAAAGGTGAGATTGTGAGTCAACGTGAATTAAAAGAAATACTTTACGACATTATTTTTGGAACTGAATCCCGCGCCGGCAAACTCTTTGACCTTGTATTGATCTGCAGTATCTTGCTCAGCGTTTTGGCGGTGATGCTCGACTCGATTGGTTGGTTTTCCCGCACATTCCGCCTCGAGCTTACGCTAGTGGAATGGGCGTTTACGATATTGTTTACGCTTGAGTACCTCGTGAGAATCTATTCTTCTCCCAACCCGCGGGCCTATATATTCAGCTTTTACGGACTGGTCGATTTACTTTCGATAGTGCCGACCTACCTAACTGTCATTTTCCCCGGAGCCAATTTCTTATTGGTTGTGCGTCTCCTTAGGGTGCTCAGAATCTTCCGTGTCCTCAAGCTATCGCGTTACGTCGGGGAGTCCAATGTATTGCTGCGCTCATTAATGGTCTCACGTCGTAAAGTATTCGTATTCTTTTACAGCGTGTTAGTGATGGCGACAATCATTGGGTCACTGATGTTTATCGTTGAGGGGGAGGATAATGGTTTTACCAGTATTCCAACGAGTATTTACTGGACCATCGTTACCATCACCACAGTCGGGTATGGTGATATCACTCCTCACACGGTGTTGGGAAAGCTCTTGGCGGCGACGACGATGTTGATTGGTTATTCCATCATTGCTGTACCTACCGGGATTATTACCGCCGAGCTTGCGCATGAAATTCAGCGCGATCGCCAGACGCGAACTTGCCCCAATTGTAACCATGCGGGCCATGAGCGTGATGCAAAATATTGTCGAATTTGTGGCGCTCACTTCCCTGGTGCGGATTGAAGCCCGTTATTTGGCGGGGTAGGTGAGATACGACAAATCGCATGGGTCAATTTTGCAGGCTGGTTCAAAAAAACGGCACCTAAATTCACATGATGCTTCTAAAAAACGACGATCGACTACACTTTTGGAGAGGGATGTCTAATTAGTTGTTTGTTGAGTAGTATTTATGCATCATTTGACCGCGTCAGTGGGGGTATCATCGGTATCAGACGATGTATTACTAGACCGCGCTATGGCAGCGACACAGGCTGTTCTTTGGTCCTGGGCCATCGAAGGTGACAGCCTAAATTTTTCTCCGCACTTTTACCAGCAGCTCAATATCCCGCAGGGGTCCTTGAAAAAACTCGATGACCTTGCTCGATACTTATCCGTCTCCGATCATCAGGCGCTTTGCGATTCTATAGTTGCCTCAACAATACGTGCGTGCCCCATCGGCGTCACGGTGACGTTGCAAGTGAGTGGTAGCCGCTATCCATTGAGCTTTTATGGTGGTGTGCAACAGTTATCGCCGGTTGAAAATATCGTCACTGGCTTAGTGCATATCGGCAGCGCGGATCAATCCTCCCTTAGCAATGCGGCGCTAGTAGTCCAATACGATCAGCGATTGTCGCAATGTCTAGATGTTGTCCACGACGGGCTTTGGTGTTTGGATCGTGACGGCCAAATTATATTTGAAAATCAGGCTGCCGTCGCACTCCTAGACTCGAACCCTCACTCAGGCGAGCGACTATTTGATGTGCTTAGCCGGATATTCCCCGAGGCGTATTGGGATGTTCATGACGAGGAGATGCGCAATGTTTTATCACGCGATATAGGCTCGATTGGCTATCAACAGGTTGTACCTACTGAACACGGAATACGTAACTTCACCATTGACAAAACCCCCTTTAAAAATGGGTGCAATGAGATCGTTGGGGTTATTGTGACGATGACAGACTCAACTGAAGTTATTGAGCAGCGCTCGCAGTTGCTAGCGTCTGAGCAGCGATACCAAGCAGTATTTTCTGCAAGTCATGATGTCATTTGGTGCTTTGAAATCGAGCCTCCTGTGGATATCAATTTACCGGTTGAACAACAAGTTGATGCCATTGTGGCTAACGCGCATTTGGTTGAGTGCAACCAGCATTTTGCAGAGCTGTACGGAGATGTGAATCCCGAACAGTTGCTAGGAACGGCCATTCCAACCGAAAGATTCCAAAATTACCGGTCTCGATTAGAGGGTTTTGTGCGCGAAGGGTACCAGCTCGTCGATAAGCCCGGTGAGCGCTTTAGTTCCGACGGGCACAAAGAGTTTTGGCAGGTGACAACCGTTGGCACCGTGGAAGGTGACTTCCTCATTCGCATCTGGGGAACATCGAAAAATGTCACCGACCGTAAACGCTATCTCGAGAAATTAGACTACCAGGCAACACATGATTCACTCACAAACTTGCCGAACCGAGTCATGCTCTACAACGAGATCGAGCAAGCGATGCAAACTCGAAAACAGCATCAATTGATGGCCTTGCTAATTATCGATCTGGATGGTTTCAAAGAAATCAATGATACGTTAGGGCATCATGTTGGTGATAAGGTTTTGCAGCTATTAGGTCCGCGTCTTGAAGCGGAAATGGAACATGCTCCAGGTATTGTCACTCGGCTAGGGGGGGATGAATTTGCGATCTTTCTTTCCAACATTCGCAATCAGCAGCAAGCAATCGTTTTCGGGCACAGGGTGCTGGATGCGGTTCAACAACCATTTATGATCGAGGGATATCACTCGGAGATTGGCGCGAGCATCGGCATAGCCATATCACCCAATCAGGCGAGTGACTTAACTACGATGATGCGTTACGCCGACGTTGCTATGTATAAAGCAAAGAAGGAACAGCTTGGCGTCACGCTTTATCATCCTGACGCTGACCCCCATTCACCTAAACGCCTGTCGTTAATGGGTGACTTGGGTAAAGCGATCCGTGAAGAGCAACTATTGCTACATTATCAGCCGAAGCTTAGCCTGGTTGAGCACAGGCCAACCGGTGTCGAAGCCTTAATCCGTTGGCAGCACCCCGAATTGGGTATGGTTTCTCCAGGTGAATTCATCCCCATCGCTGAAAGCACGGGTCTTATTCATCCAATGACGTTATGGGTATTAGAAGAAGCGATCAAGCAATGCAAGGCTTGGGAGAATGAAGGCATCTTCACTTCGATAGCCGTTAACCTATCGACACGAAATCTTATGGATGACGATATCGTCGACTCAATTTCCAACTTGTTGACACGGCATTCACTGAAGGCTGAATGTTTAGAGCTGGAAATTACTGAGAGTTCGATTATGGAAGATCCGAAGCGTGCACTGCACATACTGAATAATATTCACGCGTTGGGTGTTCGACTATCCATTGACGACTTTGGGACGGGGTACTCTTCTCTTTCTTATCTCAAGAAGCTACCCGTCGATGCGTTGAAAATCGATTTTTCGTTTGTGATTAACATGCTTGAAGATGAGCAAGATCGCATAATCGTAAATTCGACCATCAATTTGGCGCACAACCTAGGGCTAAAAGTCGTCGCTGAGGGGGTGGAAAGCCAGGCCGCTCTCCAGCAACTAAGCCGCATGGGGTGTGACTATGCTCAAGGCTTTTACATCAGCAAGCCAATCCCTGCGGGGCCGATTCAAGACTGGATGAGACCCTACTGGTCATAGGGTCTATGTTGCCTATCGACCGCCTACCCGCTCTTTTTGCCCGATACCGAGGCGCCGCTGTCGTCTATGTGGGAGTTGGCTATACTGGAGTTGAAATTCTTAGCGGCAGGTCAGGCCTGTTCTGACAGTATGATGTGGGCAGAAAAACGTTCAAATAATCTATCAAGTGTCGTTCATGTAGAGGATTACATGAACGCGCCCTTCCCCAATGCTGATTTCTCTCCGGTGGTTGTTGGCGCCTGGAAGTGGAACCTAGCCAGCAACAAATTTCAATGCAGTGAAGCAATAGGCATGACATCGGTTTGTCAGGGACTGGCTTCCCACGTGCTAGATATGCTGGATCAGGCACAGGCGGATCTGCTTGTCTCACAGGCTAAAAAAGCGAGTCAATCCGGTGAGGAATTTAGTTTTGACCTCTCAATCAATCAGGGTGGGTCGGCCAATGACGGCGCTTATCGCTTAATGGGTAGCCCGTACCTAAATAACGACAACACAACCGAGTGGATGAGTGGTGTATTACTCCGGTTGGGTAATTCATCTCTTCTAAATGACCAGTACTTACCGCAAACCGAGCCTCTGATTTACGTAAAGGATACCGAACATCGTTTCATTTTTATTAATCGTGCTTGCCAAAAAGCATTAGGTAAATCCGCGGCAGATCTACTGGGTAAAACCATTGGTGAGTGTACAGGTCAGGATGCGTCTTCACAGGAACGTTTTGAAGAATGGTTGATGTCATCCAGTATTGATCTTGAGCTTCAAGAACAAGCAGTCGCCGAGCAAACTGATTTTGTCAATGATCAGACAACTTACTCAACCAAGCGATTTTCACTTAAAGATAAAGCTGGCAATGTAGTGGGTACTGGTGCGTGTATTGTCGATGTAACTGTTGATGAAAAGGCGCTACGAATCATTGCAAATCTGGATGTTCGCAGAAGGCAGCTTATCGAAGCGATGCCCGCCCTTATTTTTTATTTTGATCGCCAGGGTAAGGCACAGTTGGTGAATAATAAGGTCGCCAAATTACTAAAGGCATCAAAAGAATCGCTCTATGGTAAAACCATGTCTGGTATTGCTCCATTCTGGGAGCGGTCCCCGGAGTTGGATGACGGTATCAGTGATGTGCTTAGTGGTAAAAAATCGTCTGTAAAAATTGAAGCAAGCTATGTGCAAGAGGGGCAGGAATACTGGATAAAAATTGAAATATCCCCAGTTCTCAATATCGATAATTCAATTGCAAACGCATTGGTTGTGGTTAGAGATGTTAGCCATATGCAGCAGCAAAAACGTAAAATTGAGGACCAAGAAGTTCGCGCTCGAGCGCTAATGGAAAACAGTTTTGAAGCGATGTATAGCGTTTCAATCAATCCACCAATGCCGATGAGTCTTCGAAAGGATAAACAAGTCGATTGGTTTGCAGAGTATGCCTATTTTGAGGACTGCAATGAACGGTGCGCGGAGCTGTTGCGTCGTAACGTCGACAAAGTTCTTTATCACAAAGTGAACGACATCGTCGGTACCTTTGATCCCGAGAGAAACTTGTTTTCAACCATTATAGAAAATGAGTTAAGGCCACAACGTGTTGAAGTCGAGCATATGATTGATGGCGAGTGTCAGTGGTGGGAGCATTCTGCGAAGCCTATCATTACCGATGGTAAGCTATATGAGCTGTGGGGAAGTTTTCGAAACGTTACTGAAGCGAAGCGTCGTGCGGTTGAGCTAGAAAACAACGAGGCGCGCTATCGAAGCTTTATTGAAAATAGCCATGAAGGCATTTTTGAGGCTCGACTCAAAGAACCCGTTCGTGCGGATAGACCGACTCATGAGCTCATTTCTGTATTGTATGAAAGCTTAACCATCCGAGAATGCAATGACGAATTTTCGAAACTTTGTGGTATTGACAACCCGATGGATGTGGTCGGTCTTACGTTGTCGGAAGCAAGTGGTGAAAACGTCGCGCGCAAGCTAGTTGAGGAGTTTGCCAGCGGGAATTTTAAAGTTGCTCGACTACCTCTCAATGTGGCGATGGGTAACGCGCAAGCGACATGGATCAGTATTAGTTTAGTCGGTGTTTTTAACGATGGTCTTCTTTGCGGTTGTTGGGGCACGCTTCGCGATGTAACCGAGCGTTATCACTATTTGCAGCGATTAGAGTACCAGGCAAACCATGATTCTCTAACCAACCTACCCAATCGGCAAAAGTTCTATACTATTCTTGAGAGCCACCTCCAATATGTTTCCGAAAGCAATCCGCTTGCGGTTGTACTGTTAGACCTAGATCGCTTTAAGGAGCTAAACGATACCCTGGGCCATCATATCGGCGATCTTCTGCTAAAGAAAATTGGGCCTAGGTTAGAGACTGTTGTGAAAACAGTGAATGGTATGGTTGCACGATTAGGAGGCGATGAGTTTGCTATTGTGTTGCCGGGCACCAATAACGAAGAGTGGGGTACGATAGCAAGAGCATTGTGTGATGCAGTCAATGAACCATTTAACCTCAACGGTTTTCAGGCGGAAATTAAAGCAAGTATCGGGTTGTCTCTAGCGCCAAAACATGCGAGCGATATCTCTGGGTTGATGCGCTACGCCGATATAGCAATGTATCAAGCGAAGAATGAATCCCTAGGTTTTATTGAATACGATGCAAGCTTGGATGCCTATACGCCTCGCCGTTTATCGTTAATGAACGATTTGGGGAAAGCGATTCGTGAGAATCAATTTGAATTATATTTTCAGCCTAAGATTGATTTGGGAGGGCGCTTTATTCGTGGGTTTGAAGCGTTGCTGCGTTGGAATCACCCCGGTTTAGGATTTTTGCCTCCGGGGGAGTTTATCCCGTTAGCCGAGTCGACGGAAAATATAAAACCAATGACCTTGTGGGTTTTAGAGTCTGCCATTAAAAGTTGTAGTGAATGGCTAGCGAAGAAACTAGATTGCAAGGTGGCTGTGAATTTGTCGGCGCGAAATCTGTTGGATGAAAATATTGTCGACATGATATCAACCTTGCTTGAGCGTTATAAGGTCCCGCCTAAGTTTTTAGAGTTGGAAATTACCGAAAGCTCCATCATGTTGGATCCAAAACGTGCAGCGGATATTATGCGGCAAATGGGTGAGTTAGGGGTTAACTTATCTATTGATGACTATGGTACAGGTTATTCTTCTTTAGCTTATTTGAAAAGCCTACCGGTGGATACATTAAAGATTGATTATTCTTTCGTAAAGGACATGTTGGTTGATAAACACGATGCGATTATTGTGAATTCGACCATTCACCTCGCTCATAACTTGGGGTTGAAAGTCGTTGCGGAAGGCGTTGAGAGTGCTGAAGCACTTACTGAATTAGATCGAATGGGCTGTGACCTCGCTCAAGGTTACTATATTGCGCCACCAATGCCTGCGGAGGCGGTAGAACCCTGGATAGACAATGCGGGCTGGTCGAGCTTACGCAATACGTGAACTAACGTTTTATAGGTTACAGTTTTGCCTCTTTCTGAAGTTGTTTAACGTCAATTAAACGTTGCTCGATAAGTGCAGCGGTCGGCGTATTATTATCGACTAGTCGATAGGCGTTTTGTAATTGTCGTTCAGCACGTTGGTAGATGCCGTTCAAAATAAAATATTCGGCGCGAGCCCGATGAACCTCGATAATGTTGCCGACTAAACCGTGAACCTCTGCTAGAAGATACCAAACATAGTCGTTGTCACTTCGAATGCGCGAATAACGCACTAAAAGCTGTTCGCACAGTTCATATTCTTTTGCAGACATTAATGTTTCGGCAAACTGTATATTGACGGCATGGCTACTGGGGTAGAGTTTTAGCAATTTGTTGAGTTTGTTTAGCGCGCTTTTGTAATCTTCTTCTTTGGCATCGACGTCCGCAGAAGCGAGAGTGTAAATGAGTTTTTCTGGGCGCTTGGCCAGTAAATTATCCAGTTCTTCACGCGCTTGCTGCGTTTTTCCTGCTTCTGTTAGCGCCAGTACTAAGCCATAACGACTGGCTTCTTGAGATATAGACTGTCCGTCTACTTCGCTTTGAAATGCTTTGATGGCGTGCTGAATAGATTCGGAGTGATGTAACTTAGCGCGTGCGGCAATTAAATGGAAATCAACAGAATCCGGGTATTCTCGCTGGGGAAACTGCATTGCTCTAGCGCGTGCATCGGCAATTCGGCTTTCAGTCACAGGGTGTGTTGATAAAAACTCCGGTGGCTTTCGGTAAAAGCGCGCATCACGTAGCATGACTTCAAACATGTCGGCTGCCGCATTGGGATCTCGTCCTGCGGCGGCCAGAGTTTGAATGCCAACCCTGTCCGCTTCTTGTTCGTGTAAGCGGCTAAAACGCAAACGTGAATCCAGTGCGGCAGCCTGTGTAGCCATAATAGCGGCCATCCCAGCGTCACCACTACCGGCCGCTGCGAGAATAATGCCTGCGAGCAAACCAGCCATAGTGGGCAGGCTAGATGACTGCTGTGCTTGGACTTGTCGGGCGTAATGACGTTGACTGAGGTGGGCCAGCTCGTGCGCAAGTATCGAAGCGAGCTGGTCTTCTTTTTCCGTTTCTAGAAAAATGCCGGTATGGACGCCGATGATACGGCCCGGGACTGCAAAGGCGTTAATCGAGGGGTTGTCGATTACGATTAAGTCGAATCGCTTATCTGGTAGATCGCTGTGGGCAGCGATACTGGTAATTAATTGTTCTAAGTAGCTGTATATGATCGGGTCAGAAGACGTTGGCATTTGGCTGCGGTACAATTTCAGCACCTTTTGGCCAAGTTCGTATTCTTGCTGCGGTGAGATTAAACCGGCGCTGCTATCTCCTAGTGCCGGTAAATCAACATCTGCGCCATAAGCGGGTAAGACTGAAGTGCTAAGCAAAGCGCTCAGGGCAATCGCCAAACAGATGGGTTTAGGGGTGAATCGCCTTAAAGCAATGTTAAGAACTTGTAGCACGCATTTACTTCCAAGATAAGGGGAGCATACTCTAGCAACTTTTTACCCCGCTGACTAAGTGTTACACTTCGAAACGGACAACATGCTGCGCGTTGTGAAGCCTCAGTCGTTGTAGAAAACTCGACGTAGAACAGTCTAAGTTGACCTCATTCTGAGGGGTAAAGTTCCTTTGACAGATTTGTGAACATTTTATGTGCGATAAACTAACCATAGCAGAAACCGTTGACGCCACCGGCCTAACCTGTCCGTTGCCGTTGCTCAAAGCAAAGCAAGGGCTCAAGTCTCTGCGGTCAGGAGAATGTCTAAAAGTCCTTGCCACGGATCCGGGCTCTGAAAGAGATTTTGAGGTGTTTGCAAACTTGAGCGGTAATTCATTGGTTCAACTGGAAAAGATAGGCGATACTTTTACCTATGTTTTGCAAAAAATCTAAGACACCTGTAGCAAATGCCTATGTATAGTATTTTCAGAAATTGGATTAATCGCTACTTCGCCGATGAAGAAGCCGTGCTGCTGGTATTGATTATGATCGGCGCGGTCATTGTTTTAATGACGATGGGCGATATTTTAGCGCCAATGATCGCAAGTATGATTATTGCCTTTTTGATGGAAGGAATGGTCGCGCGGTTGCGGGGGTGGGGTGTGCCTCATCTTGTTGCGGTAAGCTTGGCCAGTATTGTGTTTGTCGGTGCGTTAGCTGTGATTATGTTGGTCTTGTTACCTGGGTTGTGGCAGCAACTAACACGGTTGATGACGGACGTGCCGCGTATGTTTGGTGAGTGGCAGAGTGTGGTGTTGCTGTTGCCTCAAAAATACCCAAACATCGTGAGCGAGCCGCAGATCGCACAACTTATGGAGGCCATCGCAAAACGAATTGGTGACTTCGGGCAACAAGTAGTATCGTTCTCAGTTACTCGGTTGCCTATATTGGCGGCGGTCATTGTGTATTTAGTTCTTGTACCCATTCTGGTGTTTTTTTTCCTAAAAGATGGGCGCAAGGTGCTCCGCTTCGTTGCCAGTTTCTTACCGAATGAGCGTCCGGTAATGACGAAAATTGGGTTAGAAATGAATCAGCAAATTGCCAACTATGTGCGCGGCAAGGTGATCGAGATTCTAATTGTCGGGAGCGTGAGCTACGTAGCCTTCATTTTTCTGGGGCTTAATTATGCATTGCTGCTCGCGATTTCTGTGGGGCTTTCAGTTGTTATCCCCTATATTGGCGCAGCCGTGGTGACCCTTCCTATCGCAATGATTGCATACATGCAGTGGGGTTGGTCGTCTGATTTTATGACGGTGATCATCGTCTATGGTGTTATTCAAGCGCTGGATGGAAATGTACTTGTACCGTTGTTGTTTTCCGAGACGGTTAATTTACACCCTATCGCGATTATTCTGGCCGTGTTGGTATTTGGCGGCATTTGGGGTTTCTGGGGAGTGTTTTTTGCGATACCCTTAGCTACCTTGATTAAGGCAATCTTAAATGCATGGCCTACCCGCTATGACGAATTGCCTGGTGTTGTTGCTGGCGATGCCAATGATGATACCGAAAGCGCGGCTTCGTGATTACTGCCGAGTTGACGGAGCAAGAGCAACCAAAAGTTGTGCTGTTGGCGTTGCAGACTAATTTAATGTCGCAACATGGCTGAGGCGTTTCTGGTTAACTTAACAGGTATTACACATTATTCGCGACAGCTGCGTGTTGAGCATAGAATCTTCATCATAGATTCGCTCTGAAATTTCTGTGAGCCATGTACATTCATCAAATATATATGGCTTTCGGCTTTACTCTAATGTGCATCATAATATGCCGTAGTGGTAGACGCTTTTTCAATAATCCTGTTCAGCACAAAAGGTGAGGTAACGGATTTAAGTCATGTTGAGAAAATTTGTCTGTATTTTTTCAAGCGAGCCATCTTTTGGTTTCCTGCTGCACCCGCGTATCAGCTCCACCCGCCTAATAGGCAACGTCACCGTTCAATCCTTTACATATCAGCTAAACTATTTAATACAGCGGATTACTTGCGTCGATTTTTCTGTTAAGCCGCCAATATGGCCGCTTACTTCGTTACTTGCCTGTTTAAGGAGCATTACATGCACGAGGATGTAGATCCCCTCGAAACTAAAGAGTGGTTAGACTCACTGTACGCCATTATTCGACATTCAGGTAAGGAGCGTGCCGCAGAGCTCATTAAGGCACTATCTGATGCAGCTGTAACATCTGAAGTTGAACTGCCTCCGGCGATTACTACACCATTTCGTAATTCCATTCCCTTCCATGCTGAAAAACGTATGCCTGGCGATCTGTTTATGGAGCGTCGTATCCGTTCGCTTATTCGCTGGAATGCGATGGCAATGGTTATGCGAGCCAATAGCAACGATGAAGGGTTAGGTGGCCATATTGCGACCTTTTCATCGGCAGCGACGCTCTACGACATCGGTTTTAATTACTTTTTTAAAGGCAATAATGCCGAAGATGGTGGTGACCTCATTTATTTCCAAGGTCACAGTGCACCAGGCATGTATGCTCGTTCCTATTTGGAAGGGCGTTTAACTGAAGAGCAGTTAGATAATTTTCGTCGCGAAGTTGATGGTAAAGGCTTATCTTCATACCCGCATCCATGGTTAATGCCTAATTACTGGCAGTTCCCCACTGTGTCGATGGGCTTGGGGCCTATTCAGGCAATCTATCAAGCGCACTTTATGCGGTATATGTCAGCGCGAGGTTTAGCGCCGCGAGGAGACCGCCACGTATGGGCATTTCTTGGCGATGGTGAATGCGACGAACCAGAATCTTTAGGCGCGATTTCTCTCGCGGGACGAGAGCAGTTGGAAAACCTAATTTTTGTTATCAATTGCAATTTGCAGAGGCTTGATGGCCCGGTACGGGGCAATGGAAAAATTATTCAGGAACTTGAAGGTATTTTTCGTGGCGCTGGCTGGAACGTCATTAAAGTCGTCTGGGGAAGGCATTGGGACCCATTATTTGAAAAAGATGAGAACGGCTTGCTGCAAAAGCGTATGGATGAAGTTTGTGATGGCGAATTGCAAAACTATAAAGCCAATGGCGGGGCATATACACGAGAGCACTTTTTCGGTGCTTCCCCGGAGCTTCTCGAAATGGTTAAAGACTTAAGCGATGAAGATATTATGTATCTCAATCGCGGTGGTCATGATCCATTTAAAGTGTACGCCGCTTACGCCAAAGCGGTAGCACATAAAGGCCAGCCTACGGTTATTCTTGCGCATACTGTAAAGGGCTACGGTATGGGTGATGCGGGTGAGGCTCAGAATGAGACGCACTCTGTTAAAAAACTTGATTTAGAAAGTTTGAAAAAATTCCGCGATCGTTTTGGTATTCCTATCGCTGATGAAGAACTTAAGCGAGTGCCTTATTACCGACCAGAGAATGATTCGCCGGAAGTAAAATATATGTCGCAGCGCCGTCAAGAGCTCGGCGGGCCTATTCCTTCTCGGCGAAGTGAATTTAAATCACTAGAAATTCCATCCCTCGATGCTTTCAAGGCGCAACTTAAAAGTTCCGGAGATAGAGAAATTTCCACCACGATGGCATTTGTACGCTGTTTATCAACATTGGCGAAAGACAAATCTGTTGGTTCTCGTGTGGTGCCTATCGTGCCTGATGAGGCTAGAACATTTGGGATGGAGGGTATGTTTCGTCAGTTGGGAATATATTCTTCAGCGGGCCAAAAATATACACCCCACGATTCCAATCAAATTATGTACTACAAAGAGGATAAGCGTGGGCAAATTCTCGAAGAAGGTATTAATGAATCCGGTGCAATGTCTGCCTGGCTAGTGGCTGCAACCGCTTACAGCAACTATAACGTACCGATGATTCCGTTTTATATTTTTTATTCCATGTTCGGTTTTCAGCGTATTGGTGATTTGGCATGGGCAGCAGGTGATAGCCAAGCTCGTGGGTTTTTAATCGGAGCAACCGCAGGTAGAACAACACTCAACGGTGAAGGCTTGCAACATCAGGATGGACATAGCCATGTGCTAGCTAGCACCATTCCAAATTGTCGTAGTTATGATCCTACCTATGGATACGAATTGGCGGTAATTATTCAGCATGGCCTTGAATGTATGTATGAAAAAAAGGAAAACTGTTTCTACTACATCACAACTATGAATGAAAATTACCAACATCCCGCCATGCCGGTTGATGCGGAAGAAGGCATCATTAAAGGTATTTATTTGCTGCGTCGGTGCGATGTTAAATCAGATAAAACCGTTCAATTACTCGGTAGCGGTACGATCCTTCGAGAGGTGGAGGCCGCCGCTGAAATTTTGCGAGATGAATTTCAGGTGACGGCTGAGATCTGGAGTGTGACGAGTGTGAATGAGCTGGCGAAGGATGGGCAGAGTACCAGTCGCTGGAATCTTATGCACCCAGCGCAATCGCCGCGTAAAAGTTATCTTGAGCAACAGCTCGAAAAACATAAAGGACCGGTTATTGCTGCGTCAGATTACATCAAGAGTTACTTTGAACAATTGCGTGGATTTATCCCGGCGAGATATACGGTGCTGGGGACAGATGGTTTTGGTCGCAGTGATACGCGTGCAAAGTTGCGCGAGTTTTTTGAGGTGGATCGTCACTATATTACAGTTGCTGCTCTTAAAGCGTTGGCAGACGAGGGTAAGGTGGATATGCAACTGGTTTCAGAGGCAATGCAAAAATTTGGTATTGATTCTGAAAAGTCAGACCCCTATTTGCTTTAGTGTCCGCTTGATAGCACAAAAAATGTATTTAAAGCGTCAATACAATCGCCTAATTCGATTTTACTAAGGAAAACGCGTGGCAACTCAAACTGTAAAGGTTCCTGATATTGGTACAGATGATGCGGCAGAAGTGGTTGAGGTCTGTGTATCAGTTGGTGATGTACTGGAGCTGGAACAATCTCTCATTGTGTTAGAGACAGATAAGGCGTCGGTTGAAGTCCCTTGCCATACGGTTGGCAAGGTGATTTCAATTTTGGTGAACGAGGGCGATCAGATAAAAACGGGTGCGCCGATTATAGAGTTGGACACTTCCGTTGATTGCGGAGAAAACAGCGCCGAAGAAGAATCCCAGCCTACACAAGAACAGCATGCCGAAGCAAGCTCGGAACCCTCTACCGACACTACCGAAGCGGCGCCACCTCCAGGCGGAAAAGCGGCGGAGAGTTTCGAAGTCAAAGTGCCAGATCTAGGGGGTGCGGATAGCGTTGAAGTTATCGAAATTTCCGTTTCTGCTGGTGACGACGTGAGTGAGGGAGATTCCCTAATTGTCATCGAAACGGATAAAGCGTCTGTCGATGTACCTAGTCCGGTTTCGGGCAAAGTGGTGAGTGTGTCTTTGTCTGAGGGAGATTCAGTTAAAGAAGGGCAGTTGGTTTGTATGATTTCATCGGCTGCGGCTGGCGAAGTAAACGAGCCGCAGGTCGATACACCCCCGAAAGCGGCAGAGCAGACAGCAGCGGAAATCCCTAAAGCTACAAAAGAAAAAGCATCGCAGCCTGCGCAGACCCATTCCGCTGCGGTAACGCTTCCAGACAGTCAAGGCGAAGTCTATGCGGGCCCGGCAGTAAGAAAACTGGCCCGACAATTGGGTGTTGATCTTAAAAAAGTAAAAGGTACCGGACCACGTAATCGCTGCACTAAAGAAGACCTTCGCAAGTATGTGCGTGACCTTATTGCAGATAAGTCTAGCGGTGGTATCCCGGCTATACCCGATATCGACTTCAGTAAATTTGGCTCAGTTAAAAAAGTTAAATTATCGAAAATACATCGGCTAACTGCGTCGAATATGCAACGCAGCTGGTTAAATGTACCGCACGTAACGCAGTTTGATGATGCCGATATATCCTCACTGGAAGGTTACCGTAAAAGTAAAAAAGCGGATGCTGAGCAACGCGGTATTAAGATATCTCCAGTGCCTTTTATTATCAAAGCCTGTGCTCTCGCGCTGCAAAAGGAGCCTAGTTTTAATGTTTCGCTAGATTCAGATGGCGAGCACATGTACCAAAAAGAGTACGTACATATTGGAATGGCCGTGGATACGCCAGCGGGTTTGGTTGTGCCGGTGATTCGTGATGCAGATAAAAAATCCATTTGGGAAATTGCTGAAGATGTCGCTGGTTTGGCGGCCAAAGGTCGCGATGGCAAGTTGACGCCGCGCGATATGCAAGGCGGATGCTTTACTGTGTCGAGTTTGGGAGCAATCGGTGGCCAAGGTTTTACACCGATTGTGAATGCGCCAGAGGTGGGAATCTTGGGTGTATCAAAAGCCAGTATTAAACCTTGGTGGAACGGCAAAGAATTTGAACCGCGGCAGATGCTGCCGTTATCGTTGTCTTATGATCATCGGGCGGTCAACGGTGCTAATGCAGGACGTTTTCTGACATACCTGGTTGAGGTCTTGCAGTCGTTAGACGGGTTAACTCTCGAGTAATAAAACAATTGCTCGCGCTGGGTCATGGCAATAAAAAAAGGGGCTATACGATGTAATCGTATAGCCCCTTTTTTGCGTTCTATATTTATGGTGTTTCAATCAATAGCGCTAAGCCTAACTGAGTTGGTTCGCTTGCCCCGTTTGGCGTAAAGCTTGAGCCTAATATGGCAAGGTTTCCTGCCGCGTTGAGAAAGCCTTCAAGACTGTAGCTATCGCCATTGCTATCGACGAAACTCATAGTGAGTTCGCCAGTTGCTAGTAAGTTGATAGTAACTGGTGTGTTGGTGAGGGCTATTTGGTTTCGAGTGATTCCGGCATTTCGGCTCGGCTGATTCAAGACATCGACGTTACTGTTCAGCGTGCCGCTGCTTGGAGAGCCAATATCTAGTACTGATGCAAACGGAGCTGAGCTAATGCCAATCGCATCACCTGTCATGGATAAGTTAGTAAACAGTAATCGGTAAGATTTTGCGGTCAAGTCGATCAATGAGCTTGGACGTTTGACTGCCCACTGGATTTCCTGTGTCGTCGAGAGTGTTTCAGGGTCTTCCTCTGCTCCATCGTCAGTGCTGTCAGCAATCACCGCACCATAAAAGTCGAAGTTGGCGTTCACAAAGCCTGTTGGTTCTTCTGTGTCTCTCAAGGTAACGTTACCGTTTTCATCTATCGCATAGCTGCCATCGGTATCAGTAAAAGTCGCGCTGAGATAGTCGGTGCTATTGCTGCCGGTCCGTGAAAGAGTTTGGCGAGTACCGCTGGTGAAAGTTACGGTGTCGATACCATCAAAATTCATTTCATCTTTGGTTAGCGCGGCCTCGACGCTACCATCATTCTCGATGGATGTTGTGATAGCAACCCGCCCAAAATCGCCTGATAGATCGCTAGTGCTGGCTTCAGTGGGAATGCGGGTGCTTAGAACTAGACCCCGAGTAAAATCGTCACCCGCTTCTTCAGCTGGGTCGATGACTTCATCATCGTCATCGACTACTCGGAAGTACTCGCTATCGGTCTTGCTTGGAAGGGCAAACACGTTAAAGTCCGGAGAGAATTGATACTCCACTACGGCTGGCTGGGTATCTCGTCGGTAGTCGCCATTGAGACTTTGCAGCAATCCTACTTGGGAATACAAAATGTTGTCGGAAGAGAGAAGACCTCCGCTGCTACCCGATAGTGAAGATTCGCTGGCATTGAAATTTATGCTGTTGTCGGCAAGTAGTTGAGAAAAAGCAGTATCTTGGAATACAGGGCTCACGAGTAAATACCCATCATCGCTGATGCTATCGTCAACCAGATTCCATTGGCTGTCCCATACCGTGAGGCTGAATTGCTCGATGACATGGTCAGCATCACCGTCTCCAACCATGGCCCAGCGAAATTCACTTAGACGGTAGGAGTCGAGCACATCCGACGCGCTGCCGTGTGTTGCTAGTAATATTTCTATTTGCTTATCGAGAAGTGGGCCGACTTCTGTCTCTAGTTGTGTAATGGTGTCTTCAATACTGGCCCCGACGGGAAGTTCGTAGTCATCGATAAACGTGTAAATGGCTGCTACTAATGCCGGATTGAGTTCGGATAAGTCAAAACCATCGTTGATAAAACGGCGCAGTAGCAGCTCAGTGTAGGGGTTAATATCGGCACGACCGCGCACTACCTGCCCACGAAAATCTGGACCACCTAGAACACGCACAATGAGGTCGCCACTTTCTTCAATCTCGACCCCTTCTGGGACAATCAACGTAAATCCCCCGTTACTTTGGGTAATGGCGGTATCAATAACGTCGCCTACCTGAGTCCCCGTGTCATCGATGTAGACTAGCTCCACCTCAGCACCTACAACGGGTTCTATACCAGTCAGTGCGGCGTAGGCAGAAGGGATCAGCCAATTAGCAATATCCCGGAGAAGAGGGGAGGGTTGTAATTGGGCGACTAGGCCATTGGGTGCTTCAACGACGCCACTGATAAAGTCCGCTTCGATTGGCGGCTGGTATGGCTCTATCTTGTCACGGTTGTCACCACAACCTGCAATCAAAGCTGATGCGGCGAATACAAACGCCGAGCAGGTTAGTAAATACTTCCTCATGTTTCCTCCAGGCAAGGTTAGCCCAAGTGGTTTTGTGCCAGTCGGGCAAATGGTCGGCCCGGATTATACGGGCTGGGGTTGTGTGGCGGTAGGGCGAACTTTTTTCTTCTTGCAAAAACCAACGGTCTCGCGAAATAAGGCAATCTAAAATATTCCTGCGTCTAAGCCGGCGGCGATGGTTAGCCCAAGCTCTTCCCAGTCGCTAATAAAGCGAGAGTCGAAGTCACCTTTAGAGGTTAGCGGAGGCTGAATCTCACGCCATTTCAAGCCGGAGATGATCTTCTCCATGGCGATTTTGGTACCCGTTCCGTCGAGACCGGCGCGAATGCCAATGGCATAGGGTAGGCCTTGTTTGAGTTCGAGGCAGGGATAGTAAACGCGGTCAAAAAAGTCCTTCATTGCGCCACTCATGTAACCGAAGTTTTCCGTCGTGCCCAAAAGAACCGCATCAGCCCAAAGCACATCCTCTGGCGTTGCTGAGAGTGGCTCCACAACGCGCAGCGTTACGTCACTGATATCAGGGTGGCTGGCACCCTTGACGGCCGCATCTCGCAGCTTTTGAGTGTTACTAGATGGGCAGTGAATGTTGATCAGAAGGTGTTTCATTTGAATGATGTATCCGCGTGGTTGGCTGCATTCGACAAGTTGTTATGTATAGGGTTCAACGATGAGTGAGCGTCGCGAAATTCTCGAAGGCCAGTTGGCATGGTAGTGGAGGGTAGGCGTGTCGTTGTGACTCATGAACATACTTGAGCGTCCTGAAGGCATCAAACCACCAATGGATGTGCTTCAGAGCGTGGGAGCCGCGATGTTGCTGTTTGTTGAGGTGTTGCCATAGGTCGATGAAAGAAAGCTGGTCGACCATGCGCTGGTTGGCTTCCGAAAGAGCAGAGCGCCATAGGTGAAATTGGTTGACGCTGTCAGCGTTGGCGAGTTCAGAAAAGCTGCGCAGCAATGTTTGTAGCTCTACAAAAATCACCGGGTCATAACAGCCAAAGTTATTTGGCTCTTTTAATCCAAGAATTTTTTCCACGCTCGGCCCGGTTCCAAAGGGCGCACGATTGGACAAGCGTGAGTCGATATAAATGGGTGAGCCAGATAATGATTTAATGGGCGCTAATTTGGCCAGTTTGTTTAGTAGATAAAAGTCTTCGCCGCCATTTTTTTTGGGAAAGCCACGCACTTGGCAATAGTGACGAACTGAAATGGCCAAGCAGGAGCCGATAGTGTGAAATGCATAAGGCGACCCGGCAAAGTTAAGTCCATCGACATAATATTGTATGGATTGTTCGTAGAGACGAGTTGCGCGAGTGGTCGGGTTGTCGGGTCCACGATGTGAAAAGCGGTACACGTAGGCTGCGCACAAAGGCTGTTGTTCAGTCTGTAAGAAGTAATCCTCTGGCAGGTTGGCATCTGCATCTGTCGTGTGAATGACCTCAGACAGGATTTGGTCGTTTGCCCACAGGGTAACTGCAATGTCGAGTCCTATTTTTCTTGCCAGCCCCACACCTTGTTTGCGTGGGATCCTATTGGAGGCTTGTGAAAACCGATCGACAATAAGGATGGCTCTCCCCAGCCGCATCACCAACACTAATTTGCCTTTGCGCCACACTATGGCGCCATGTGTAGTGAGGTAATCAAAGAGAGTCTTGTTAATGGTTGAGCTATGGTCGTGATCTTGGCTGAGGTCTGGTTCATTGATTACGACAATTAACAATGCATGTTCATTAAACTGCTTAAGCCAGCGATCAACAAATTCGTGTGTTTCGTTGTAAGCGGGAATGACGACAGCGTGTTTAAAACCGTTCTGAAATTCGCTCGGTAAGGCGAAATCTTTAAGCAGCGTAGCCTCAGCTTCGCAATACTTATCGAGGTATTTTGTTACTTGTTTATCGGCCATTGCTAGCTAATGCAATGCAGCCCGGTAGGGGAGTCGGCTTATAATATCAGCTTCGATATCGAGCATTTCTCCAAGGCGTTCCTCCACTTCATCAGCAGGGAAATATTCTTTTGCCAAATCAGTGAACAGCGTCGCGTGACGGGATTCGGAGCGACCAATAGCTGTATAAAACCGCTTTAGTTGAAGATCTTCTTGTGCATCGGCAATTAAGCTAAACCGCTCGCAGCCACGAGCTTCGATAATGCCCGCGGATATTAATCTGTCGAGCAAATAGGGCTCGCTGTCTTTGCGAATATGTTTGCGAAATTGGTTGATGTACGGGTCTTTTTCGTCTGCGGCGAGTTGTATATTGCGCTCTGTCATGATTCGGACAACATCGCGAAAGTGAGTCATTTCTTCAATCGCTAAATCAATCATGGCTTTCACTATCGCGGGGCGATCGGGGTAATGCGATAACATTGATACTGCCATGCCCGAGGCTTTTTTTTCCGCCGCTGCGTGATCGATTAAAAAAGCGTTGAAATCGGCTAGCACAATTTGAGTCCAGGTGTCAGGTGTTTGGAAGCGTAGTTGGATCATGATAGAGGTTACGTGAGGGTGATTTGTGTAGGCGCGGTATTTTACGGGGAGAATGCGTGTTAGTCACTGACTGCCGGATCTGGAGTGGGGTGCCAATAGGGGGTCACAGTGCTGTGACCCCCTTTTTGTGCTGTTGGCTTTAATTACATCGGTTTTTTAAGCTTTAACAAGAATCGGTCAGTTTTGCCTCGAAGCCCAGGGCCAAATACGCCTTGGGTGTGGTCGTCTTCGCTGTTGCTTAATAGATCGCTGCTAGTTACTTCGTAACCGGCTGCTTCGGCTGCCGCAATGGCTTGTGCTTTGGTCATGCGGTGCAACTTATTGTTATCGGCTTCCGGATTGCCGTCGTGGTCAATTAAGCCGATAACCCCGCCTGGCTTTAGTGCCTTTTTCACATCTTTTAACATGGCAATTGCATCGTCGGGATTGCGGTTATAAATGTCATGAAAGTTGAGGGCAGTAATCGCGACATCAACTTCATTCTCCAGACCCATTGCATTGAAGTCAGCGTTTATTCGTTGGACGTTGGGAAGTCGGTTTCCAGCAAGACGCTCGGTTAACGCCTTGTCATAATAGCCGTCACGGAACTTCAAAAATGCCGGAGAGTTTTGCGCATACACTTTGCCTGATTCGCCAACGGCAAGTGACATGACTTCGGTATACCAGCCGCCAGACGCCATTAAATCGAGGACAGTCGAGCCTTCATTAACGCCGAGAAAAGCCAGCACCTCGGCAGGTTTTCGACCTGCATCACGCTCGCTATCGCCCGCTGTGCGTTTGTCGGAGTTGAGTGCGCTCTGGATCTCACCGGCTCCAGCGATAACGTGAGTCGAAAGCACAAAGAGAATCGTTGTTAATGTTCCTGAGAATAACCGCTGAGAAATATGGCGTAGTTTACGCATGATGAGTTCCTCTCCTTTCTTTGTTTATTGTTCCACACCTTTCGTTAGAAAAGCGGGTTTGAATGGTGACCTTATTATTTTGATTTAACTAGCGAGGGCAGAGTGTGTACTCATTCCGGAGTTTGGTAAAGCCGCTAGAAAAACAATTATATTTTTTTACATGATGTTTCATGAATAAAACTTCTGATGCCTCTCGCTTAGATTGGGGCGGATAAAAAAATGCTTTTTCCATTAATATAACAATCTGATTCTTCATCGGGTCGCTTTAGGTCGCATTGTTATTCTTAATGCTAGGTATTAACTATCGCCTGTTTTGCGCTTTACCTCGCTTGCTGCCACCTTGTGACGTAGAGCCTGTTATGGAATGTATAGTTGCTTGACTTTGATCTGTCGGGGCGTTAGAACACTGGGTTTACTATTCAAGCCTCTGACGACTGAACGGAACGAGCTCATGTCTACTATAAAACTTTCAATTAATGGTCAGGAACAAACCGTAAACGAGGTTGATCCATCCACACCTCTTTTGTGGGTATTACGCGATTCTTTGGGATTGGTCGGCGCTAAATACGGTTGTGGCATCGCACAGTGCGGTGCGTGTACCGTGCATGTCGATGGGCAGCCAGTGCGCTCATGTTCGACGCCTGTCTCGTCTTTAGAAGGCAAACAAATTACTACCATTGAGGGCCTGGCGGATGACGGTAAGTTGACCGCAGTCCAGCAGGCATGGGTAGACCACGACGTTGCGCAATGTGGCTACTGTCAGGCTGGTCAGGTAATGTCCGCGACGGCGTTACTGCAGGCAAAGCCAAATCCAACCGATGAAGAAATTGACCAGGCAATGTCTGGTAACTTCTGTCGTTGTGGTACTTATAAACGTATTCGTGCGGCGATCCACACGGCGGCTGAAAATCAAGGAGAGAAGGCATGAGTCATCTAAACCCTCAGTCCGATATTCCTGATCCAATTCTCGCCGAGCTGTTTCAGCAAACGGAGTCAGCTCTAGCAAAGTTGCCTGCAGCCTCGTTAGGTCGTCGTTCCTTTCTCAAGTTGATGGGTGTCGCAGGGGGAGGTTTGACCCTCGCCGTGGGAATCGCCCCTCAACTGGCCGAAGCTCAAGACCGTGAAGGCGATTTACCAACGCTAACTGCTTTCGTGCGCATAGCACCAAGTGGCGAAATTTATATTTACGCTGTCAATCCTGAGATTGGGCAGGGTGTTAAAACGTCCCTGCCCATGATTATTGCTGAAGAGCTGGACGCCAGCTGGGACGATGTCATTGTCGAGCAATCCGCTATCGATTCTCGTTATGGCCGGCAGTTTGCGGGTGGTTCACTGTCAATCCCGATGAATTGGATGGCGCTCCGTCAAGCTGGCGCTGCGGCTAGAGCTATGTTGGTCGCGGCTGCTGCAAAACAGCTCAATGTCGATGCGGCGTCGCTGAGAACTGACAGCGGCGCTGTGATTGCGCCGGATGGCCAGCGTTTAAGCTATGGCAGCTTAGCCGAGGCCGCGGCGAAGCTAGATGTGCCCAAGCGTGTGCCCATGAAAGATCGCAGCGACTTTAAGTTGCTGGGTAAGCGAATCACTGGTGTTGATAACGAGGCTATTGTGACTGGTAAGCCTTTGTTTGGTATCGATACACGTCTGCCGGGTATGCTTTACGCCTCTTTTGCGCGATGCCCGCAGTTTGGTGGTGTTGCTAAAAGTGCAAATCTCGAAGACATCAAAAAAATGTCGGGTATTAAAGATGCCTTTATTTTGGGTGCGAAAGGCACACATGCTGATCTGCCATCAGGCGTTGCTATTGTGGGCAACTCCACCTGGTCTGTGTTTCAGGCGCGCAAGCAGTTGAAAGTGGAGTGGGATACTAGCAAAGCATCTACTCTAAGCTGGACCGATAGTGCTGCTAAAGCGAAGTCTTTGGCTGCCGAAGACGGTGAGAAAGTCGTCTCCGAGAGTGGTGATGTGGCTGCGGCGTTTGGTGATGCAGCGAAAACAGTGGAAGGTTTTTACACCTACCAATTCGCTTCACATGCGCCATTGGAGCCTCAAAACTGTGTGGCGTGGCATAAAGATGGCAAAATGGAAATTTGGGCGCCTTCTCAGACCCCGCAGCGTGCGCCTGCTAGCGCTTCTGCGGCGACTGGGATTCCAGCGTCAGACATTACAATCCACCAAACGCGTATTGGTGGTGGGTTCGGTCGCCGCCTTCTCAATGATTATGTCGCTGAGGTGGCTGCTATTGCTCAGCGTGTTGACGCTCCAGTTAAGCTACAGTGGACGCGAGAGGAAGATATACAACATGATCACTTCCGCCCAGGCGGCTTCCACTCGCTGAAAGGTGCAGTTGGCGCCGACGGTAAGTTATCAGCTTGGCAAAATCACTTCATTACCTTTGCATTTGGCGGTCGACCCGTCAGTGGTGGTTCATTAGCTTCCGATGAGTTTCCTGCGCTCAACGTCGACAACTGCAAAGTGACCCAAACTCAACTGGATACTGGCACACCTTGCTATGCTTGGCGCGCTCCCGGTGCGAATGCGTTTGGTTGGGTTATGCAAAGCTTTGTGGCTGAGCTAGCTGATGCGGCGGGTCGTGATCACAAAGAGTTTCTGCTCGAAGTGATGGGTGAGCCTCGTTGGTTTAAAGAAGGAAATACTCGATCACTGAATACCGGTAGAGCGGCTGACGTAATTAAGCTAGCAGCCGAGAAAGCGGGCTGGGGTAAAACTTTACCTCCAGGCAGAGGTATGGGTTTGGCGTTCCATTTCTCCCACTCAGGTCATATTGCTGAAGTGGCCGAGGTGAGTGTTGACGCCAACAAAAAGGTCACTGTGCACAAGGTGGTAGTTGCCGCAGACGTTGGTCCAATCGTCAATTTGAGTGGAGCTGAAAACCAAGTAGAAGGCAGCGTTGTGGACGCGTTAAGTACCATGGCTGATCTCGAGGTGACAATGGAGGGGGGCGTGGTTGAGCAATCTAATTACCATAATTATCGCCCGCTAAGAATGCGTAGTACCCCGGAAATCGAAACTCACTTTATCCAATCTGAGTTTGCGCCGACGGGGCTGGGTGAGCCTGCGTTCCCACCTCTTGCGGCGGCTGTTTGTAATGCCATTCACGCAGCAACTGGGCATCGTATTCGCACCTTGCCGTTTAGCAAGGAAGGTTTCAGCGTTTAAATCTTCTCAGGTCTTCGAAAACCCTTATCAGTTTCGCTGGTAAGGGTTTTTTATTGCTCAAAAAAATTAAGTGGTCTCATCTCAGGGTTGCAGGTACGATGCTGTCCCTCATTCCCTACAGTTTTCAATGTGTTATAGGCTCTACCTTCAAAGATGAGTGACATTCAGGCGACGCAAACGTCCCATAAACTGCTGAAGTCGAGTGCGGTTGTAAGCTCGATGACTATGCTGTCGCGAGTGCTTGGCTTAGTGCGTGACAATATTTTGTTCCGCTACATTGGTGCGGGTGCGGATGCTGATGCATTCTTTCTTGCCTTTAAAATCCCCAATTTTTTGCGGCGTTTATTTGCCGAAGGGGCTTTTGCGCAAGCCTTTGTCCCGGTTCTTTCCGAGTACAGGGAAGCTGGCTCAGTTGCGGCGGTGAAGGAGCTGATTGATCGGGTTGCAGGGTGTCTAGGGGCGAGTTTGCTGTTGGTTACCGTGCTAATGGTCGTCGGTGCACCGGTGGTAACCGGAGTGTTTGCGTTAGGCTATTGGAATGATCCTTATAAGTTTGGGCTAACCACTGATTTTATTCGATTTACCGCACCTTATTTATTTCTTATCTCCATGACCGGCTTTGCCGGGGCGATCCTTAATAGTTTCGGTTACTTCGCAGTACCAGCCTTCACGCCAGTGCTTCTCAATGTTTGCTTGATTTCGGCGGGAGTTTTCGTATCGCCAATGGTTGACCCTCCAGCGTTAGCGCTTGCTTGGGGGGTGTTGGCGGCGGGCATCGTGCAGCTGACCTTCCAATTACCCTTCTTGATGAAGATGGAGTTAATGCCGCGTCCGCGCATGGACTGGCATCACCCAGGAGTAAAAAAGATACTCAAGCTCATGGTGCCAGCGCTCTTTGGCGTGTCAGTGAGCCAAATAAATCTGACGCTCGATACAATACTGGCGACTTTGTTGCCTACCGGGAGCGTATCGTGGCTGTATTTCTCTGATCGCTTGTCGGAATTGCCTCTCGGCGTGTTTGGCATTGCAATCGCTACTGTCATCCTTCCTAGCTTGTCTCGTCAACATACGTCGGACAATGGCAAGGATTTTGGTCTTACGCTGGACTGGGCTGTGCGTATGGTGTGCCTGCTGGGTGTGCCGGCTGCAGCAGCGTTATGTGTTTTGGCGCAGCCGATTTTGTTGACGCTCTTTCAATATAATCGTGCCACGGTGGCTGACATCACGATGTCGAGTTACAGTCTCCAGGCATACAGCTTAGGGCTAGTGGCGTTTATGTTGATTAAGGTGTTGGCCTCAGGTTACTTTTCCCGCCAAGATATGAAAACCCCCGTGCGTATTGGTGTCATCGCTATGATCGTTAACATGGTGTGTAACGCGGTATTTGTGTTCTCGCTGATCGGTTACGGGTTGGGGCACGTTGGCTTGGCCTTGGCTACAGCAGCGTCTGCAACGCTCAACGCGGCTCTTTTGTTTAGGGGGTTGCGACGCTTAGGTGTTTATCATGTCGGCCCTCAATTTGGCCGCTTTGCTTTAGCTTTGGTCTCGGCAACGGTCGCCATGATTGTGGTTTTAGTGCTGTTGCTTGATCAATGGGGTGGCTGGATTGATTGGGGTTGGTGGCAGCGTTCCCTTCATCTGGCAGGTCTGTGTTTTGCTGGTTTGTTCACCTATGCTGCCACACTATGGCTCTGCGGGTTGCGACCTCAGCATCTCAAGGCGCCGCACCGCGCTTAGTTCGTGAATTCCTGTGCTAATCTCAATATATCGGTAACCAATATTGTTGCCGGTATTGAGCGATATGGTGATAGGAGCCTGGTATGGATATGTCGCAACCCGTGTCGAACTTGATGAGCGTCCATGTGCATGGTGTGGCGCCCGACGAGCCCTTGGAGCTTATCCATGAAATCCTAACGGACGTTCACTACCATCATTTGCTGGTCGAAGAGAATGAACGCCTGATAGGCATCATTTCAGATCGTGATGTCTTATCCAGCCTGTGCCCGCACATTGGGACAGATCATGAATCGGAGGCGGATCACTCCCTGCTAGCATTGTCGGCGCAGGATATTATGACCAAAGACCCGATTACCATTTCCCCTCACCAATCCCTTAGCGATGCGGCTGGGATCCTACTTAAGCATGAAATTTCCATCTTGCCGGTGGTTGATGCAAGCAATGTTGTGGTCGGTATTCTGAGTTGGAAAGATATTCTCCGAGCAGAAATTAAGCCCGACGACCTCCCCCACTGATCTCGTCCCACGGTAGGCGCTGTGCGCCTCCTGGGGTATACTCCCGCCTTCGTTTTGCCCCAACAATGATGAAGGCCCAGGGAGCCGTTGACCCTCCGTGACCGAACAACCCAAGCAACTGATTCGAGGCCGGATCAACCTTCGACCCGAGCATCACGGCAGTGTTGTGACGATTGGTGCGTTTGATGGAGTCCATCTCGGGCATCGCGCGGTCCTTAAGCAGGCGATTAGCAAAGCACGGCAATTGAATTTGCCCGCAGTTGCCATCATCTTTGAGCCATTGCCTCGCGAGTATTTTCAGCGCAGTCAATCTGTGGCGAGGATTTTGCCCTTTCGTGAAAAGTGTTTAGCGCTCTTTGAGTGTGGGATTGATCGGGTGCTGTGCTTAAGCTTCAATAAAGCGCTGAGCCAACAGTCGCCTGAAGATTTCATCGAAGAAATTTTGTTGGAAGGGCTCGGCGTAAAGCACTTGGTAGTGGGGGATGACTTTAAGTTCGGCCAGCAACGCCGCGGCGATAAGGCGTTGCTTGAACAGTATGCCGCTCAGCATGGTTTTACCATGGAAAGCGCTCAAACTGTTTGTCTTGAAGGTGAGCGAGTGAGTAGTACACGCATCCGTGAATTGCTCGCGCAAGGAGACTTTGCCTCCGCAGAGGCTTGTTTGGGGCGTCCTTTTACCATTGCGGGGCGAGTTAAATATGGTCGCCAACTAGGTCGGCAGCTGGGGGTGCCCACGGCAAATGTTGATCTCAAGCGATTAACATCTCCATTTATAGGGACTTACGCTGGTCATGTAAATACTCGGGCAGGTGAGTATTTTGCTGTTATTAATGTGGGTATGCGCCCGACAGTGAATAATGAACCTAAAGCGTTGTTGGAAGCGCACCTGTTGGATTTTTCTGGCGATTTGTATGGGCAGCGTGTTGTTGTGCGTTTTCAGCATAAACTACGTGACGAACAAAAGTTTGAATCGTTGCCGTCCTTACAGGCGCAAATCCAGCAAGATATTAAAAACGCGCAAACGTTATTTAAAGTGGACGCCGCAAACAAAACAACATAGAGGGGTTAGGTTGTAGAAGGTCGCAGCCACTCCAAATTATTGACATCAGGTTATTACGACATCAATGACGAACTATAAAGATACACTAAATTTGCCAAAAACTGCTTTTCCTATGAAAGCAAATCTCGCTCAGCGTGAGCCACAAACCTTAAAACGTTGGCAGCAAGAGAATGTTTACCAGCAGATTCGAGATGCGCGTGCGGGTTGCGAGAAGTTTATTTTGCATGATGGTCCTCCCTATGCGAACGGCAATATTCACTTGGGGCATGCAGTTAATAAAACCTTAAAAGATATTATTATCAAAGCCAAAACCTTGAGCGGCTTTGATGCCCCTTACGTGCCGGGTTGGGACTGCCACGGCTTGCCTATCGAACATCAAGTCGAGAAAAAAATCGGTAAAGCCGGTGTTAAGGTCGATCACAAAACCTTCCGCAAAAAATGTCGCGAGTATGCGACCAAGCAGGTCAACGGCCAGAAGCAAGACTTTATTCGTTTAGGTGTGTTCGGTGATTGGGATGATCCCTATCTCACCATGAACTATGAATTCGAAGCCGATATTATTCGTGCGCTGGGTAAAATTGCCGAGAACGGCCACCTGCAAAAAGGCTTTAAACCTGTGTATTGGAGTGTGGTGGGTGGTTCTGCGTTGGCGGAAGCAGAAGTTGAGTACCAAGATAAAACATCTTTCTCAATTGATGTGAAATTCCCCCTTGTCGATCAAGCGGCGATTGAACCCATCATGCCTAACCTCACCGGTTTGGGTGAAGTTAAAGTCGTGATCTGGACCACCACGCCTTGGACATTGCCTGCGAACCAAGCAGTTTCCGTTAACCCTGAGCTGCGTTACGTGGCCGTGCAAGTGGGTGAAGAGCGTCTAATTGTTGCAGAGGATTTATTGGAATCCATCAGCCAGCGTGTGGGCTGGGAAAGTGTGCCTATCGTCGGTGAATGCGATGGTGCAGATTTAGAAAATATTTTATTGCAACATCCATTTTATGATCGCCAGGTCCCCATTATTCTGGGTGACCATGTCACTACCGACGCAGGTACTGGTTGTGTTCATACTGCACCCGATCATGGCATGGACGACTTCTTGGTGGGCAAAAAATACGACATCGGTACCTTGAATTACGTTAATGCCAACGGTGTCTATGGCGATAACGTTGAGATCTTTGCTGGTGATCACGTTTATAAGGTCGATGAAAAAGTTATCGACCTGTTGAAAGAGCGTGGCGCATTACTTAACGAAGCAAAAATCACCCACAGTTTTCCGCATTGCTGGCGAACTAAAACACCACTGATTTTCCGCGCAACACCACAGTGGTTTATTTCGCTCACGCAAAATAATTTGCTGGGTGCCGTGAAAGACGCCATCAAAAATGTTGAGTGGTTGCCTGCATGGGGCGAAGCGCGCATCGAAGGGATGGTGGAATCCAGTCCCGATTGGTGTATCTCTCGTCAGCGCACCTGGGGTGCGCCTATCGCATTGTTCGTGCATAAAGACACACAAGCGCTGCATCCTGAGATGCCGCATTTAATTGAAGAAGTCGCGCAACGTGTTGAGAAAGAGGGGATGGATGCCTGGTTTGATCTTGATCCCTCTGAGCTGTTGGGTGCTGAAGCGGACAATTATGAAAAAGTCACCGACACGCTCGATGTTTGGTTTGATTCCGGTGTTACCCACTTTGCTGTGTTGAAAAAACGCGAAGAGCTGCGCTATCCAGCCGATTTATATTTGGAAGGTTCGGACCAACATCGTGGTTGGTTTCAGTCGTCTTTAAAAACCGCTATGGCGATTGAAGGGGAGCCTCCTTACAAGCAAGTCATGACTTACGGTTTTACGGTCGATGCTGATGGACGCAAAATGTCGAAGTCACTGGGTAATGTCATTTTGCCTGGCGAAGTGATCAATAAGCTCGGTGCTGACGTATTGCGTTTGTGGGTGGCGTCAACCGATTGCTCGTCGGAAATGAATGTTTCCAATGAGATTCTGAATCGTTCGTCTGACTCTTATCGTCGTATTCGAAATACAGCGCGTTATTTGTTGTCTAATATAAACGGATTTGAACCCGAAAATGACGCGGTGGATTTCGATGAAATGCTGGCACTGGACCGTTGGTTGGTAGATCGCGCTGCGCAATTACAAGACGAAATTATTGAGCTCTACGATAAATATCAGTTCCACACCATTTATCAGCGTTTACACAATTTCTGCGTCGTAGATTTAAGTAGTTTCTATCTCGATATTGTTCGTGATCGCCAGTACACCACCAAGTCGGATAGTTTGGCGCGCCGTTCTGTACAAACAGCGATTTATCATGTGGCGGAAGCATTTGTTCGCTGGATTACACCGATATTAAGTTTTACCGCCGACGAAATTTGGCAACTGCTGCCAGGCGACCGTAGCCAGTCTGTGTTTGCAGCGCGCTGGCACGAGCTGGCACGTTTGCCATCGGGTGATACCTTTGGTACTGATTATTGGCAGCGTTTTATGACGGCGAAAGACGCCGTTAATAAACAAATCGAAGCAGTGCGAAAAGCCGGTGATGTGGGTAGTTCGCTGGAATGTGATATCACGCTTTATGCCGACGAGCATACCCATGCTTTATTTTCACAACTTGGCGATGAATTGCGTTTCGCATTGCTCACGTCATCGGTTGAATTGTTGCCACTAGACGATGGTGCGCAAGGAGAAGCAACGGATTTGAGCGGACTTCGAGTCAGTATTGCGAAAACACCCAATGAAAAGTGCGAACGCTGTTGGCATTACTTGCCCGAAGTGGGCAAATTAGATGCTCACCCTACGTTGTGTCAGCGCTGTGTTGATAATATTGATGGTGCCGGTGAAACCCGCCATTTCGTGTAATGTTTTCAAGAGCGAGTGAATAAATAAGTGGATGGCGCAGCGACAATGAAGCCGAGCAATACCGTCAGTAAATTAACCATGTGGTATGCCATTGCGGTGATCGTGTTTGTTGCTGATCAAGCGACAAAGGTGTGGGCCGAAAACGTCCTCAAAGGTGGCAAGGAAATTGTGCTTACCTCATTTTTTAAATTTGATTTGGCCTACAACACTGGCGCGGCTTTTAGTTTTCTTCGTGACGGTGGTGGTTGGCAGCGCTGGTTTTTTGCAGTGATCGCCATGGTTGTCAGCGTTGGTTTGATCGTGTGGATTGCGAAATTAGTTCGCGAGGCAAAGCCTGGGCGAGGTTACGAATTGTGGGCGCTGTCGTTAGTATTAGGCGGTGCTTTAGGCAACTTGTACGACCGTATAATGCTCGGGCATGTTGTTGACTTTATTGTTTGGCACTACCAGCACTATTACTGGCCAACGTTCAATATCGCCGATGCGGGTATTTGCGTTGGCGCAGGGTTATTAATCTTTGATATGTTGTTTGTTCAGGATAAGCAAGCTTCGTAACACAATCGCGTTATTATATCGACGTATTTTAAGTGGTAATTGATGTCTGAATTACAGGTTAGTCAGGGCACCAAGGTGACTCTGCATTTCGCAATTAAATTAGATGACGGTACGGTGGTTGACTCGACGTTCGATCGCAACCCTGCAACATTTGAGGTGGGTGATAAAAACTTGCTCGATGGTTTTGAGCAGTTGTTGATGGGGCTGGTTGCTGGCGATAAACAATCGTTTCGTGTGACACCTGAGCAGGGCTTTGGTCAGCGAAACCCCAACAATATGCAAGAAATCCCCTTAGACGCATTTGATATCCAAGAAGAACTGTCGGAAGGGCTCATGGTTTCGTTCGCAGATGCTAATGGCGCAGAGCTACCCGGTGTTGTTCACAGCATTGATAACGATAAAGTGATCGTTGATTTTAATCATCCGCTTGCCGGACGCGATTTGTTGTTTGATGTTGATATCATCGATGTACAAGTGGCTGTTAGCCACTGATCTTATTCAGACCTTTTCTACTTTGGCGCAGGCCTTATGAGTATTACGATTAATTTGGCAAACCCTCGGGGATTCTGCGCAGGGGTTGATCGAGCCATCGACATTGTCAATCGCGCGTTGGATATCCATGGCGCACCTATCTACGTTCGTCACGAAGTTGTTCACAATAAAACCGTTGTGAATGACCTACGTGAACGTGGTGCCGTGTTTGTTGAAGAGTTGGATCAAGTCCCTGACGATGCCATTGTTATATTTAGCGCCCATGGCGTTTCAAAAGCGGTCAAAGTGGAAGCAGAAGAGCGCAAACTTAAAGTATTTGATGCAACTTGTCCGCTTGTAACCAAAGTTCACATGGAAGTTCTACGTTATAGTCGTGATGGACAAGAGTGCGTGCTAATTGGCCATGCTGGTCATCCTGAAGTAGAAGGTACCATGGGGCAATATGATCTTTCCCACGGTGGGAAAATCTATCTTGTTGAAGACGAGAACGATGTTGAGCGTCTCTCGGTGAATAACCCCGAAAAGCTTTCCTATGTGTCTCAAACAACGTTGTCGGTAGACGATACAGCAAAAGTTATCGAATCGCTTCGACGACGATTTCCAAATGTTGAAGGTCCTAAAAAGGACGACATCTGCTACGCCACACAAAACCGTCAAGATGCTATTCGACAGTTAGCGTTAGAATCGGATTTAGTCTTAGTGGTTGGCTCTCCCAATAGCTCCAATTCGAATCGCCTACGTGAGCTCGCCGAGCGCTGTGGTGCAAAGGCATTCTTAATTGATGATGAAACCGACATTGATGAAAGTTGGCTGCAAGGAGTATCAACTATCGGCGTGACGGCTGGAGCCTCCGCACCGGAGATATTGGTACAGTCAGTGGTTAAAAAACTGGCATCACTCGGTGCAGAAGTCCCCGTTGAGGTGCCAGGACGAATTGAAAATATTAGTTTTTCATTGCCTAAAGAATTAAAAAGTTAGTGTGACGTGACAATTATTGTCAATGGATAGATTTACAGTCTGTCGTCCTTTTTTAACCGTTCATTCTGCTTGTTTTTTCCAAACCCCTATCACTATCAAGGCCTTACGCCGCCTAACTTAAAGCCTTTTCTTGGCGCCTGGCGCACTCACATCATTTGTCGCAATTTTTGCGTGTTTTTTGGTACCTTCTTCTGAGGTTTATTCCGCAACTAGTCCTTTCTTCCGACACTTTTTGTCACCTAGCCGCTATCTATTGCCGTTTATCCCACTTCCGACGACGAAGAAAAGGGGCTGGCTTATCCTATGTGTCAGAAATTGAAAAGGTGTGAGTGAGAAGTCCATGGCGCAAGGTGTTTTAAACATAGACAAGGTAAATAATGAGCGTGGATTTACGATTCCTGAACTCATGATCGGGTTGGTATTGGTTGGTGTATTAGTGTCTTTTGCAGTTCCCAGCTTTCAGGGCGCCATCAAGAGAAATCGTATCGTGACGACCACTAATGAAGTGCTCGGGATTATGAATTTTGCGCGTACAGAGGCTGTTAAACGAGGCGCGACTGTTCACGTTGGGTCAATCGCGCTTGGTGTGACCGCGCAAGAAACAAATGTTTCCTGGGTGGTGTGGGTCGATTCGGGTTCAACGTCCAATGACTGGGACTCTACAGACGAGGTGCTGAGGGTTTGGGAAAGCTTCCCGGCAGGCGTAACCCTAACACATGGTGATAACACTCAAGCAATTTTGACGTTTGGTGCATCGGGCTTTTCGAGTCGTGCGGAGACATTTACTGTCTGTGATGATCGTGTAGGCGAGGAAGGTAACAGAGTAGATGTACTAATCTCTGGTGCGGCGACGCGAACGTCGGTGACATGTAGTTAATTGAGAACTGATATGAATAAAAGACTTTCTGGCGGTTTTACTCTTTGGGAAGTATTGGTAACGCTGATTATTACCTCAATTGGATTTCTTGGGTTGGGGGCTTTGCAGCTGGTATCGATGAAGAACGTCAACAACTCGAATTACCGTACATTGGCAACGATGTATGCCCACGATATGGCTGAACGCATTCGTGCAAATCGTTCAGCGCAAGCTATTTATAACGGCATAAGCGCACCAGCAGATAGGCCTATCTGCAATTCGTGCTCGCCTACTCAAATAGCACAAATTGATGCATTTGAATGGGAAACACTGATTACTCAAGGAGATAGTGATGATTTGGCAAATGGATCTTTACCTAATGGTGAGTGGTCTATTAGTCGAGTTGGTGCATCAAGCTTCTTCGAGATTACGATTACTTGGGATGAGCAAATCTCTTCGAATGATGGCGGCAGTGTCGGCGAGCAAAACTATATTCTTAGGGTGCAAATCTAAATGAATAAACGTGTGAATACCTTAATGAGCCCCAAATCTAGTAGCGCTGGCTTCACTCTAATTGAAGTTATGGTGTCTTTGCTGCTTAGTGCGATCTTGCTTTATGGGGTGATTACTATTTTTGATTCCAATCGCCGATCCTCTAACTACCAGACATCGATTAGCCGTGTTCAAGAAAGTGCGCGCATCGCAGTTGAGCTAATGACGCGAGATATCCGAATGGCAGACTTTTGGGGGTGTAATAAGTCTGCCGGGAGTGTCACTAATCATTTAAGTACGGCAGACCCTGACTATGATGCGTCGATAATCAATAACTGGGGCTCTAACGGTCTAGCGGCACAAAATGATGTTACGAGCTTAACTATCGGTACAATTACTGTGAAAGATGGTACCGACGTCATTACGTTGCGAGGTTCTGCAACTTTAGAAGGAGCGCAAATCACAAAGCCATATATGAATACGAGTTCCGCTGCAGTTCACGTGCGAAAAGGAACCAATATTTCAAATGGCCAAATCCTGTTGATTAGTGATTGTAGTGGTGCTGATTTATTTTCTAATACACAAGCCAATACGCCAACTAGTGGGACCGTTGCTCATAACACGGGTACTTTATCTGTCGTTGGCTCAGTACAAAATGCTACGCAAAATTTTTCTAAAACCTACAAGGGTGATGCCCAGATTACTTCTCCATATACAAAAACCTATTTTATCGGTGAAAGCGGAGGTGGTGCGACCTGGTCTCTTTATCGTAGATATAATACTGGCGTGTCACAGGAGGTGATTCGCGGCGTTACTGACATGCAAATATTTTTTGGTGAAGACACTAGTACAAACCAGTCAGTAAATACTTATGTTGACGCCGATTCTGTAACGGATATGGAGAATGTGATTTCGGTTCGAGCTCAGTTACAAATACAAAGTGGTGATACTGGCATTGAAGGGGCTCCGCTTGAGAGAACTTTTTACGCCGTATCGAGTATACGGAACCGAGTCCTTTAGATTCTATATTTTAATATAACGGTAGTGCTATGAGGTCACGAAACAAAAAAGCCATTAATTCAACTGCGAGTCGTCAAGCTGGCGTGGTTTTGGTGGTTGCCTTAATCATTATGCTGATCCTAACTCTTGTAGTTGTATCGAGTACGCAAACGGTTGTGCTTCAAGAGAGAATGACTACCGCGATGCGAGATTCACAAGTGGCTCTAGAGGTTGCTGAGAGCGGGTTAAAGGCTGGAGAAGCTTTTCTCGACGGAATAACCGGTATCACGATTTTTTCGGCTAGCGGCGCTGGTGGTTTATATGCTGAAGATTCGGGTCCGGCTAGTTATTTTGATTCCACGAGTTGGACATATGCAAAAACTCGTAGCCTAACCGTCAGCTACGATACCAACGGCGATGGTACTGATTCCAGCTTCACCGTGCAATATTACATAGAAGTATTAGGTGTTATGGCTGAACCTTCCGATGCAGAAACGGGTATCAATCTACTGGGGTACGGTCAAACCACTGGTCAAGGTGATACGACTGGGTTCCGCATTGTTTCCAGAGCAACTGGTCTCAGTGGAGCGGCAGAGCGAGTAGTCATTTCCTATTACGGTAAAAGAATTTAACGATAATCAGCGGTGTTGATTTCGAGGGTTAGATAATGAAAAAGTCATTTATTCACAAAGTACCTAAAAGGGTATTAATTTGTACGTCGACTGCTGCCGGTGTGCTACCCGCTATACTTACTGCTGCACCGCTGAACTTGTCTACCAAACCTTTGGTTGTTGCTGAGGCTGCTGATCCTAATGTCATGGTGCTGTTTGACACATCTGGTTCAATGAATCATATGACGCCTAGCCAGGACTATGATTCAGACGCGACTTACGGCACATGTAAGAACAATCTTAGGCTCTCTACGGGAACAGAAATTGAGTTGGTGTTCAGTGGCGCTGGCAACGCTTATCCAGTGATTAAGCAGGGTAACAACTACTACTTCCACGATTTTAATAGTGGAACGTCTAGAGATAATGGTGGCCCATACAGTCTCAATGGCAAGTGCTTCGATGATGACGCTAATTACCGAGCAACGTTAACAACCACAAGTATTGCTACGGGTGCCGGTGCGTTGTACAGTGGCCATTATCTCAATTACTATTTCTCAACGGAGTTGGGCTCTTGGGATCCTACTGATGAACACCATCCTAAACAGTATACGCGCTCGGAGGTAGGAAAAATTGTACTCAAAAGTTTTATCACGGAGCGTGACGACGATACGATTAATCTAGGATTGAGTACCCTTGACGGAGGTAGCGGTGCCGAAATAAATGAGGCGATTGCGCCTCTAACTGCTAGTGCAAAAAGTACGTTAACAGCGGCTGGTGGTGTTATTGATGGGTTTCATGCTGACGGCAGTACACCTTTGGCTGAAGCTTTCTCAGAGATCGCTAGGTATTTTATAGGTAGCCCTTCTACCGTGCTGCAATTGCAGCCACACCCTAATGATGACCCCTTGCCTAGCACTGAAGATTATAGAGATTTCTTTGATCTTCCACCCCAATACGCTAGCGGTGTGTCGACTGCTTCACCCATCGATGCGATTAAGTTTTGTGAAAAAAATTATCTTATTGCGCTTACGGACGGCCAGCCAACCAACGATGATGACAATATCAGTGCGACGTTAAGCGATTACGATAGAGATTGTTCTGGTGCTAATGCATCCAATTGCGAAAGTCCGTTTAACCGGGACCGTAAAAATACCGGTGGCTACTCTTATCAGTTCAACGACTCTTCTGATTATATGGATGATGTCGCAATGGCGATGTATGAAATGGATTTGCGGCCAGATGTCAACAGAAAGTCCGGTGATGCGTTTGTTAATAACCTTTCGACTTACATCATCGGTTTTGCCGATCAAGGTATCAAAACAGACCCATTATTTGATGACGTTGCTAAGAATGGCAGTGGAGGCGTTGAAGATCCATTCTTCCCAGATGACCTCGATGAGTTGCAAGGTGCTTTTGATGCGATTATTAGTAAAATTTTGACACAAGAAGGGTCTGTAGCTTCAGTGTCTTTTAATTCCGGCCAGCTAGATGCGGGCAGCGCGCTGTTCCAAGCAAAGTTTAATACGGTTCCATGGCACGGTAATTTATTGGCTTATAGCCTTAACGATGCTACAGGTACGATTCAAGTCCCGGAAGTGTGGGATGCTGCCAAAAAACTGGACAACATGAGTTCGCCGCACACAACGCGGGATGTGTTCACCTATGATCCTGATGCTTCGGTTAGAGATGGTGTTTCTGTTTCGGTTGCCAACTGGACAAATGTTCCTGCTACATTAAAAGCGGATTTGTATTTGGGAGTGGATAGAGATGGAGATGGGGTGTCAACAGTGGACAGCGGTGTTGATGATGATGATGATGCGCAATCGCTTTTAGAGTACTTGCTTGGAGACGACACCTTTGAGGGCAGCGGTGCAAATTCGTATCGTGTAAGAAATGATGGTACGGATAAAAATCGTCTCGGTGATATCGTAAACTCAACCCCTGTTTTTGTTGGCGAGCCAGAGCTTGCCTGGCCTGACTATGCTACAGACAACCGGTTTGGGACTAGCTCAAAAAATTACTCTGCATTCGTGACAGCGAATGCCTCTCGCACGCCAGTAGTTTATGTCGGCGCGAATGATGGCATGCTTCACGGGTTCAATGCGGAATTGTCGGGCACTAGTGCAGGTAAAGAGGTAATGGCCTACATCCCAAGCACGGTGGTTTCGACCGCAGCTAATAAAGGTTTGCATTATTTGGCGAGCCAGTCTTATGAGCATGAATTTTATGTTGACCTCACTCCCGCGGTTTCCGATGTGTATTTAACCAGTAAAAGCGACTGGGCAACAATTCTGGTTGGAGGTGTTCGAGAAGGTGGTCGTGGCTTATTTGCACTTGATGTGACTGACCCAGGTGACTACACAACGGCGAGTAATGCAGCGAATATTGTTCTGTGGGAATTTACTTCCAGTGACGACGCTGATCTGGGATACACCTATAGTCAGCCAACGATCGCGATGATGCCTAATGGAGAGTGGGCGGCGATTGTCGGTAATGGATACAACAGTACGGGCGATGGCCATGCCAAGCTGTTTATTATCTATATTAACAAAGGCACTGACGGCACGTGGGTAGCGGGAGACTACGTGAAAATTGATACGGGTGTTGGTTCCACGACGACCCCCAACGGTTTGTCGACACCGCGTGCGGCTGATATCGATGGTGATCTAGTTGTCGATAGAATATACGCCGGAGATTTGGAAGGAAATATGTGGGTGTTTGACGTGAGCAGCACATCTGATGGTAGCTGGGGCGTTGTTAATAACGCACCTTTGTTTACGTCTGCTTCGCAGCCGATTACGTCTGCTCCAATATTATCCATTAATAGTGAATCAGCGGGTTCTGCGCCTAACGTATTGGTGTCTTTCGGTACAGGAAAATACCTTGAGTCGACCGACGTCTCCAACACCACAACCATGTCCTTTTATACGGTATGGGATGTGGGGACTTCAAGCTTGTCTAGATCTGATTTAGAGCCACGTTCACTGTCTCAGACCACGGTCAACTACCAAATTTTGCGTACAGTATCAGGTAACCCCGTTGATTGGGCTACTCAATATGGTTGGCGAATGGATTTACCTGCAACTGGGGAACGTGTCGTGTCTGATCCGCAGATTCGCCGACAGGTGTTGTTCTTTAATACTGTAATCCCAAGTAGTGTGGCATGTTCATCCGGTGGCTCCGGTTGGTTAATGTCAGTTGACTTCTTAACAGGATTAGCTCCACCGTTTCCTGTGTTTGACGCGAACAACGACGGAACCATTGATAACAGTGATTTGGGTTACGTTGGCTGGTATTTTGCTGACAGCCTGCCCGCTAAGTCAGGGTTTCTAGGAGACAAGCAATATACACCAGGAAGTGATGGCAGTATTAAAGAGCGAGAAATTGAGGTTGGGCAAGGAACCAATGAAGGCCGGCTCACCTGGGAAGAGGTGTATCGCAATTAGCGGTCTATTCGAATGTCATTGAGGGTAATGTTAATGCTGAACTGTAGAAATAGGGCGACTAATAAGGGTTTTACACTGATAGAAATGATGATTGTTGTGGCTATTATCGCCATTCTTGCGTCTATCGGTTTCCCTGCTTATACAAATCATATTAAAAAGACACGTCGTGCCGACGCCCAAGTTTCACTGCAAGGGCTCGCACAGGCTATGGAACGTCATTACACAACCAATGGCACTTACGCTGGAGCGGCAGGTACGACCAGTACCCCAGCTGATACCGGTGCGCCCAGGATCTTTTCTGCGACCTCGCCAGCTAACGGAAATACGGTTTTTTATAATCTCACTATTGACTCGGCGGGAGCAACTAGTTACGAGATACTAGCTACACCGACGGGTGATCAAGCGGGGGATGGTGTGTTAGGTTTGCGTTCTACGGGTCTCCGAGGGTGGGATCGAGACGGAGATAACGACCCATTTGGCAGTGGCGAAACTTGCTGGGATAGCAATTGCTAATAGTCTTAGCTACACGATAAGTTTTCACCTAAAGAGTTCTCTTTTATGCCATCTTTGTCATAGTCTACAGCTGTTCTTGTTCGTCCAGCGCGGTTAATTATTACCTGGTTCGCGTAAATCTCATCGCCGTTTGCAGGACAATACGTAAAACTCCCGTTTTGGTTAATGGTTGAGCCGCTGGCACTATAGCGAATGTAGTTGTTGCTTCCAAACGACTTCCACGTTACGTTTGCGTCTTTGAAGGCTTCTACTGTCCTTAGTAGGGTGTCTTGCTCATCGAGCCTTCCATTTCTATTATCATCTATAAAGATAAGAATCCCTTTGCTCCAGTTGGTACCGCAAGTCGCTTCGTCTGATTTTGCGCAGAGTGTAGTTGTTTTCCCTTTGGATATCGCGGTGACTCTCGCAAAGTGATTTGCACCTACCAAAGTGTTGATCGAAACACGAGACCGGTAAGAGTCAAAGATGTGTGTAAACGAAGGAACAGTAAGCCCAAGTGTAATGCCTCCGATTGCGAGGGCTAGTAATAAATCGATTAAAGTGAATCCATTTACTTCATTTCTGGAAGTGGTTGTTATTGTCACGTTGCAATCCTTTGCGCGTAATTGATCGGAGTGACAATGTTATTAGTTCTATGGCGTGGGGAATACTAGTCAAGTCTGAATTGCTTGTAGGACATTGTATATGCGATTTGTGAGAGATATCGCTCAACTGTCGCTTACTTCCTCATCCTCATCTAGGCCAAGTTTTTTAAGGCGATAGCGAAGTGACCTAAAAGAAACACCAAGTTTCTTGGCGGCTGCGGTTCGGTTCCAACGGGTTTCATCCAGCGCTCTCGTTATGACATCACGCTCAATATCTTCAAGGTACTCGTCAAGAGATCCCGTGATTGCTGTTGCACGACTACCCATTGTTATGCCCTTATCTTCGTCCTTGGCTTGCGGTAGCTGTAGATCGTCAGGTCCAATTTCTTCGTTGTCGCAGAGGGTGTAGGCGCGTTCCAGTATGTTTTCTAGCTCTCGTATATTTCCTGGGAACGGGTAGCTTTTTAGAGCTTTAATGCCTGGCTTACTTAGAGTCGCTGAAGGAAGATCGAGTTCTGCTGCAAACTTATTGAGGAAATGCTTTGCTAGCTCGTCGATGTCTTCTTTTCGGTCTCTTAGTGGTGGGATGTCTAATTGAATGACATTGATGCGATAGAAAAGGTCATTTCGGAACTTTCCATCTGCAATTTCTTTGTTCAGGTCTTTATGGGTGGCGCTGAGAATACGTACATCTATCTGATCTTCTTGCTGGGACCCCACCGGTCTAACGGCTTTCTCTTGAATGGCGCGTAAGAGTTTAACCTGCATGTCTAGCGGTAGGTCTGCTACTTCATCTAAAAATAGTGTGCCACCGTTGGCTGCTTGGAAAAGCCCTTGCTTGTCGCTATTGGCGCCAGTAAAGCTGCCTTTTTTGTGCCCGAAGAATTCGCTTTCCATTAGTTCACTTGGGATGGCACCGCAGTTAACGGGGACGAAAGGTTCGTTGGCACGTGGGCCTTGGTCGTGTATCGAGCGTGCAACTAGTTCTTTCCCTGTACCCGACTCACCACTGATGTAGACCGGTGCTTGACTGCGGGCGAGTTTGGCAATTTTCTTTTTTACCGAGACAAAACTGTCTGCGTTACCGAGTAATTGAGTGGAGGGTTTTGATGACTGCGTTGTACTGAGCTTTAAAGCGGTAGAGGTGATTTTTCTGAGATCATTGAGCTCTACAGGCTTAGAAATAAAGTCGAATGCACCGGCTTTCATTGCTTCAATGGCCGTATCCATATTGCCATGCGCGGTAATTACGGCGATTGGAATATGGGGGTATTCAACTTGTACTTTTTTAACAAAGTCGATGCCGTTGCCATCGGGTAAATGCATATCCGTCAAGCAAAGGTTATAGCTGTTGTTTGCGATCATTTCGCTGGCTTGGCTGAGATTGGCCGCGCTTTCGGTCTCAATACCCATTCGCCCAAGTGTAATTTCAAGAAGCTCTCTAATATCGGGTTCGTCGTCTATGACAAGGGCTATGGGATTGCTCATTGTGCTCTACATTGATTGGTGGATTTAAAAGACCCTATCGGGGTGGGCTAGCGTGATGACAAAACAACTTTTCCCATCCTGAGTGCGTCGATATTCTAGAGTGGCTTGGTTTGTTTCGCAAAGTTCTCGGCAGATATAGAGGCCAAGGCCAGAGCCTGAGGACTCGGTGGTAAAAAATGGTTCGAAAATTTGTTCGACATCAGACTCATCTATCCCTTTGCCTGAGTCAATAACTTCAATATAGGGAAGTTCCGAGTGTGAATCAATGCCTGCTCGGAGGGACACTTCAGGCTTCCCTGTGTGCATCTCGCTATAGCGTAAACCGTTATCGCATAAATTGCTAAGTACTTGATGAAGTTGACTGATATCGACGCGGGTTTCTATGTTTGCGCGCTCAAGGCTTAATGAAAGATGCCCGGCTTTTGACTGAAGGTATTCATCAACGAAAGCCTGAAGCCACTCGTTGATATTGACCCGCTCGGGAGAAGAATGCTTCCTTCTCGATAGTTGCATGATATTTTCAATGATGCCATTAACTCGCCTTGAGTGATTTTGAATAATATCACTCAGTCGTTGGTCTGGACTGGATAGCTCTTTAGATTCTGAAAGGAGTTGTGCTGCATGGCTTATTGCGCCGAGAGGGTTTCGTACTTCGTGAGCAATGCTCGCGGTTAGGCGGCCAAGGGATGCGAGTTTAAGTTGTTGTGCTTGTTGTGATAGCCGTCGATTATCTTCCGCGAAAATTAACGTATCGCTTTGATGGCTTGTATCGAGTTTAGCAAAGCTAATTCGTATGTCGGATCTCGTATCGGAACCGATAGCTAAGGTCGGACTGCGTGTATGCGGGTAAGCCCGCCACACATCCAAGTGATCTTTTAGTGTGCTGATACTTGCAATGCTAAAAGAGTCTGGTGTTAACTCCAGTAGTTCTTTAGCCGCATGGTTGCTAAGCATAATCTCATCTTCTTTGTTGACCACTAAAATTCCGGTCCTCATTCGTTCGATGATCAGCTGGGATAATTGTTCTAAGTATTCTGCTTGCCGCGCTTGGGTTTTTGCCTCTAGGGTAGATGTGCGAATTTTATTGCTGAGAATATTGAACGCATGTGCAGTAGCGAGAACTAGTGCTGTAAAGGTGCCAGAGAATATGAAGTTCTTAGTAAGCTGAGTAGCTGATTCAGCCTGAACAAAGCTTTCAGTCAATACGACTAAAGCCGCGAAGCCGGCTAATCCAAGGCTGATCTTGTTATCCAGGAAGATACTACCCGCAGCTATGCAAATAATGATTAAGTAAGCGAGTTCATTACCATCGCTGGCGTACATGAGTACAGCGAGCGCACAGATATCGATGACCAGAATAGCGATAATCTGAGGGGTCCGTGGTGTGAAGTGCTTGAGCCACAGGTAGATCAGTATAAATAGGTTTGTTGTGGTGTATAGAATCACGGTGGTTAAAAACAGTACCCCTGCCTGTACGCCAAGGTAGTTTTTGGTGACCTGGGAAATAAAGAGGAGCAACAATATGCTGCTAAGAAGCGTGCGATAGTAAGCGTATACCCTCAATAATTTGTAGCTTTCTTCGTCGAACGTTTCGGGCTCGTTTATGAATGTGGAGCTTATTGGGCTAACTGTCGTCATGGTCGTTTAGGAATGTCCCACGTATAATAGCGGCTATCTTATCAGTTTCAATTCAATGAGTAGTATAGCGTTATGGCCACTTTAACACTGGTGCTTGCACAGATTAATCCATTAGTAGGCGATATCCCTGGAAATAGCCAGCAAGTCATCGATATGACGCGACGAGCAGTGGATGAATATGAGGCTGATTTGGTCGTTTTTCCTGAACTGACCTTGATGGGGTACCCACCAGAAGATCTTCTATTGCGAGACAGTGTTGAAAAAAGGGTGTCTGCTGGTTTAGAGAAGATTGCTAACGAAAACTTACCGGCGAGTATTGTTGTTGGCTACCCAGCGGTGACTTCGCAGGGTGTTTATAACGCCGCAGGGGTGTTGCAAAAAGACGGCGAGCCTGCGCAAGCGCGCAAGCAGTGTCTACCCAATTATCAGGTATTCGATGACAAACGCTATTTTACTGCAGGGCTTGAAACAACCGTTGTAGATATCCAGGGTATTAGAGTTGCAGTGCTGGTCTGCGAAGATATTTGGCAGCCGGAGCCTAGCGCTAAAGCCAAGGCGTTGGGCGCTGAGCTGATTGTTGTGTTGAATGCGTCACCTTTTGAGATACATAAGTTTGATCAACGTCGAGAGGTATTGCTGGCGCGTTATCAAGAAACTGGACTACCCATTGTCTACGTCAACCAAGTGGGAGGGCAGGATGAGCTAGTATTTGATGGCGGCTCGCTCGTTATTGATCAGCAGGGTGAGTTTGTTTGTCAGGCTCCGAGTTTTGAAACAGGTTTGTACCCTATCAAGGTTCAGCGTGTCGAAAGCGGTGTCAGAGTGAGTGGGGGTGTATTGACGGAGCCGCTCCCAAACCTGGCGAAGGTTTATCAAGCACTCGTATTAGGCACGAGGGATTATATTGAAAAAAACGGATTTAAGGGCGTCGTGTTGGGCTTGTCCGGGGGAATAGACTCGGCACTAGTGCTTGCTATCGCTGTTGATGCGTTAGGAAAAGACCGTGTAGAGGCGGTTATGATGCCGTTTCGATACACGTCGCAGATGAGCCAAGACGATGCGGCAGAAGAGGCGCAGCGGTTGGGTGTGCGATACCAATCTATTGCGATTGAGCCCATCGTCAATGCCTTTCAAGCGGCCCTAGCCAATGAGTTTGATGGGCTGCCAGTTGATAAAACGGAAGAAAATATTCAGGCTCGCACACGCGGCAATCTGCTCATGGCGATCTCGAATAAAAAAGGCTATCTGGTTCTGACCACCGGTAACAAAAGCGAAATGGCGGTGGGTTACGCAACACTATACGGTGATATGGCTGGCGGTTTCGACCCTCTCAAAGATGTGGCGAAAACACTGGTCTTTGAGTTGGCGAAATACCGCAACACGCTCTCGGAGGTGATTCCGGTGCGTGTCATTGAGCGACCGCCGTCGGCAGAATTGGCGCCTGATCAAATCGATGAAGATAGTCTCCCGCCTTATTCAGTGCTTGATAAAATTCTTGCGCTCTATATTGAAGAGGATCAAAGCGCAGAAGATATTATTTCTTTGGGCTACGACCGCCACGATGTGCAGCACGTATTACGCTTAGTGGATATCAATGAGTACAAGCGCCGCCAAGCCGCTATTGGACCGAGAATTACTAAAAGGGGCTTTGGTCGAGATCGTCGTTATCCGATTACATCAGGTTGGAAGATCGGCGATTAATTCGCCGATCATTGTTGGTTTGTGCGAGGTTAGGTCTAATTACTTGGCCTGGTATTGCGGGTTAAATGCTTCGCGAGAATCAAAACCCGGTGGCTCTGCTTTATCGAATAGCCCAAACGTGGCAATGTCTATCCATGAGCGCTCGCCTGTCGATTGGAATTGAAAATCGAACGAGCCATCGGCATCAAATGCGGGGTGTTGAGGATAATTTTCTTTGAGAATGGCGAGTGTGCTATTAACCAGATCGTCCATGTTTAGCAGCTTGTAACCTTGCGCAACTACCGCTAACGCGTCTGGAACAGCAGGCGTTTGTTGGAAGTTTTCTAGCACGTACCGGCCTCGATTGATGGCGGCGATATAGGCGCCTCGTTTTAAGTAATAGTTAGCGACATGGATTTGGTGGCGAGCCATTAGGTTGCGTAAGTAAATCATGCGCTTTTCAGCATCCGCTGTATAAGGGCTATCAGGGTAAAGGCTTAAAAGCTGACTGAAATAAGCAAACGCTTGTGTTGCAGCGTCAACGTCTCGTTTTGATGCGTCCACCGAGGTGAAGCGATCAAGGCCTCCGCCTCGTATTTCAAAGGATGCGAGCCCTTGTAAATAATAGGCGTAGTCCGCATTGCGATGCCTGGGGTGCAGCCGGATAAAGCGGTCTGCGTTGGCGATGACAGCGTCAAAATCGTAATTTTTATAATAGGCAAATAACAGCTCGAGCTGTGCTTGCTCCGCGTAGGTACCGAAAGGGAAGTTCTCTTCCAATGCTTGGAGGTTTTGAATTGCGGCCTCCCACTGCTGGGTGCGTAGTTGTCGCTGAGATGTCTCGTAGAGTTCTCTCTCGGTCTTGCGTAAACGCTCGGCCCGGCGTTGGTCGCGCTCCTCTTTGCTGGCGCAGCCGCCCAGTACTAACAGGGCTGATAGGCTTAGGATGGTGAGATAAGAAAAGGCCTTTACTTGCATGTGCACGCTCAAAAACAACAGTCTAATTCGGTCCCGACATTCGCTGTAGGCGTTGTCGACGGTCGGGCATTATTCCACAGGCGACGCGTGATTGCACCGTATGTGATACCTTAGCGGTCCATGCCTGTCTGCCAGCAACTCGGTTAGCGGTGGGGGCTGAATACCGAGAAAAATAGAGTACTTTCAAGATCGAGCCTAGGCTATTCATGCAAACCACGGAAACCCATCATCAAATCGTTCCTGTTGATTGGTCTGGCGCACGCTTGGACCAAGCGGCTGCAAACTTGTTTCCTGATTATTCCAGATCTCGTCTGCAGGCTTGGATTGCTGAGGGTGCTCTGCGAGTAGATGATCGCACAGTGAAAGCAAAAACTAAGCTTGTGGGCGGTGAGCGGCTTAGTTTAACGGTGGTGTTACAGAGCGAAGGTGATTGGGTGGCCCAGAACCTGGCACTGGATGTCGTACACGAAGATGATCATGTCATCGTTATTAACAAACCGGCCAATTTGGTCGTCCATCCCGCAGCGGGAAACCCGGATGGCACCCTGCTAAATGGACTGTTGTACCATTTTCCTGATCTGCGTGAGCTTCCCCGCGCCGGTATTGTTCACCGCTTAGATAAGGATACAACGGGATTAATGGTCGTGGCTAAATCTCTTAAAGCGCATCATAGCCTGGTTGCTCAGTTGCAAGCGCGGTCAGTGGAGCGCCAATATGTGGCCATTGTGCAAGGGAGCCCCCCCGCTGAAGGGACGATCGACGAGCCGATAGGCAGGCATCCAAGGCAAAGGCAGAAAATGGCAGTGGTACACAGTAACAGCAAAGAGGCGATCACCCATTTTCGCGTCGCAGAACGCTTTCGACACTTTGCTAGCATGACTTTGAAGTTGTCGACAGGGCGAACACATCAGATCAGGGTACACATGGCACACTTAGGTTACCCGCTAGTAGGCGATCCTCTTTACGGGTCGAAAATGCGCAAAGTTCAAGGGATGGACCCCGATCTCGAATCGGTACTCACTACATTTGATCGACAAGCTTTACACGCTGAGCGACTGTCATTAATTCATCCGGAAACGGAGGAGCGTTGTACCTGGCAGCGTGAGTTGCCGCTTGATATGAGTAACCTCTTGGCAACCTTGCGACGCCACGACCCCCAAGGTTAATGCTTGATGATGTTGAGAAGTGGTGACAGGTGGAGAACGCTACAGGTGGAGAGTGTTATAGATGGAAGATGGAGTCGCGTAGATGGAAAGTAATGTAGACATCGGCTTTACACCGCAGTGGCCTACCCCGGCAAATGTTAGAGCTTTTGTCACTACTCGTACTGGGGGTTCAAGTCAAAATGCCTATGCCAGCAATAATCTCGCGCTTCACGTAGGTGATAACCCAACCAAGGTCGAAGAAAACCGTTTACAGCTACAGTCCACTTTGAAACTTCAGCAGCAGCCCTGTTGGTTAAATCAGGTTCACGGTACGCGTTTGGTGGATGCGACTTCTCAATGTTCCTCTAAAACACCGTGTTCGTCCGACCTAAGTATTCATGAAGCTGACGGAAGTTTTATTCGAGAGGTTGGTGTTGCGTGCGCAGTGCTGACAGCAGACTGCTTGCCTGTGCTGATGTGTGACAATCAAGGCGTCCAGGTTGCAGCAATCCATGCCGGTTGGCGTGGATTGGCAGCAGGTATTTTGCCGAAAGCGGTCAACGCTTTTTCAGCGCCAGTGAATCAACTAAACGCCTATTTAGGCCCTGCCATTAGCCAGGCGTATTTTGAGGTAGGTGCAGAAGTGTGTGAAGAAATAGACGGCAATCTAGGGCTCAAGCGAAACCAATACAGCGTACCATCAAATCATTCTGGGCGCTTGATGGTGGACCTTTATGAGGTGGCTAGATTGCATCTTGCCGCGTTAGGGGTGAATGAAGTTTATGGTGGAAATAACTGTACTTATCGAGATGAAAATCAGTTTTATTCGTATCGCCGGGACGGTATTACAGGGAGAATGGCGAGCCTGATCTGGAAAACTTCTTAATCGCAGACGTAGTCCCAAGAGCCATCGTGTTATCGTGACGCGAGGTTTAATTTCTCTTCTCTCTTTTGATCTGCATCAGTTGAAATATATCAGCCAACCCCAAGATAGTATTCAGTCCATTACTGTACTGAGTAATGTTTATTTATTGATGGGGTAACTCATGAGAATTGATCGTTTAACTAATCAATTGCAAATGGCACTGTCTGACGCACAATCGTTGGCGGTTGGACGTGACCATAGTCAAATCGAACCCGCACATGTGATGTTGGCCTTGTTAGACCAACAGGGAAGTAGTGTGCGTCCACTGTTAAGTCAGTCAGGGTTTGATGTATCAGGCCTTCGAAATGAACTGGCCAAACAGCTCGATAATTTAGCGCGTGTACAAAACCCTACTGGCGATGTTCATATGTCGGGTGAAATGGGTCGGTTGTTAAATCTTGCTGATAAACAATCGCAGCAAAGCGGCGACAAGTTTATTTCCAGTGAAAGCGTTTTGCTGGCGGCGATGAATGATGGCAGCAGTGATCTTGGAAAATTACTGGCGAAGTTTGGCGACAAAAATCGCCTCCAAGAAAGTATTGAGAAGGTGCGCGGCGGTGAAACCGTTGATAGCCCTGAGGCGGAATCAAATCGACAGTCACTTGATAAGTACACGATTGATTTAACCGCTCGTGCTGAGGCAGGCAAGTTAGACCCAGTGATTGGGCGTGACGATGAAATTCGTCGAACGGTTCAGGTGCTGCAGCGCAGAACTAAAAATAATCCGGTCCTAATTGGTGAGCCTGGCGTGGGTAAAACTGCCATTGTGGAAGGTTTGGCTCAGCGGATTGTGAATGGTGAAGTGCCAGAAGGACTTAAAAATAAACGCCTACTTTCATTGGACTTAGGTGCGTTACTTGCTGGTGCGAAATTTAGAGGCGAGTTCGAAGAGCGTTTAAAGGCGGTGCTTAACGAATTGGGTAAGCAAGAAGGCCGTATTATTTTGTTTATTGACGAGTTGCACACCATGGTTGGTGCGGGAAAGGCTGAAGGTGCAATGGATGCTGGAAATATGCTTAAACCAGCACTGGCTCGCGGCGAGTTGCATTGTGTTGGTGCAACAACGCTTGATGAATATCGTCAATACATTGAAAAGGATGCAGCATTGGAGCGTCGCTTCCAAAAAGTCCTAGTCGATGAGCCAAGTGAAGAAGACACCATTGCAATTCTGCGCGGATTGAAAGAGCGTTATGAAGTTCACCATGGCGTCGATATAACCGATTCTGCGATTATTGCGGCCGCTAAACTGTCTCAGCGTTACATTACCGATCGACAATTACCCGATAAGGCCATTGATCTTATTGATGAGGCTGCATCTCGTATTCGTATGGAGATCGATTCAAAGCCGGAGCAAATGGATCGTTTGGAGCGTCGTCTGATTCAGTTAAAAATTGAACGGGAAGCGGTTAAAAAAGATGAAACAGAAGGTGCTAAAAAACAGCTAGAAAAGTTGGCGGAAGAAATCGAAAAGGTGGAGCGTGAATTTGCGGATCTTGAAGAAATCTGGCGAGCTGAAAAAGCCGCACTACAAGGATCGCAAGGGATCAAGTCCAGTTTGGAGCAGGCTCGTTTGGATTTAGAAGCAGCACGCCGTGCAGGTGATTTGGGTCGCATGTCGGAGTTGCAATATGGCGTCATACCAGAGCTTGAAAAACAATTGGATATGGCAGGCCAAGCGGAGATGATGGAGATGAAACTGTTGCGGAATAACGTAACAGAAGAGGAGATAGCCGAAGTCGTTTCCAAGTGGACGGGCATTCCCGTTTCTAAAATGTTGGAAGGTGAGCGTGATAAATTATTGCGTATGGAAGATGCGTTACACAAGCGTGTGATTGGTCAATCTCAAGCGGTTAATGCGGTTGCGAATGCTGTGCGGCGTTCAAGAGCAGGATTGGCCGACCCTAATCGCCCCAATGGTTCATTTTTATTCCTTGGCCCAACCGGTGTAGGTAAAACTGAATTGTGTAAATCGCTGGCAGAATTTTTATTCGATAGCCAAGAGGCGATGGTTCGAATTGATATGTCCGAATTTATGGAGAAACACTCGGTTGCTCGCTTGATTGGTGCGCCTCCAGGTTATGTTGGATATGAAGAAGGAGGATACCTAACCGAAGCTGTTCGTCGTCGACCTTATTCTGTGTTGCTGCTCGATGAGGTTGAAAAAGCGCATCCTGATGTTTTCAATGTCTTGCTGCAGGTATTAGAAGACGGCCGTTTGACCGACGGGCAGGGGCGGACTGTTGATTTTCGAAATACCGTTGTCGTCATGACCTCTAACCTCGGCTCTGATGTGATCCAGGAAATGACGCGTCATGGTAGCTTTGAATCCGAAGAGGCGCGACAGATAGGTGTGAAAAACGCTGTACTGGATATTGTAGGTAAACATTTTCGGCCTGAATTTATTAATCGGATTGATGAGGTGGTTGTGTTCGATCCATTGGCGCAATCCCAGATTGAGGGTATTGCTTCAATTCAATTGGACTTGTTGCGCAAGCGGTTGGCAGAACGAGACCTTGGCTTTGAATTAGATCAGCCTGCAATGGCAAAATTGGTCGAGGCTGGTTATGACCCTGTGTACGGAGCGAGGCCGTTGAAGCGAGCCATCCAGCAATATGTGGAGAACCCGTTAGCTCAGCAAGTATTGGCTGGAGAGTTTGCGCCGGGTGACACTATTCACGGCCACTTGGATGAGGAGAGAGATCGGATCGTTTTTAGTTGATTGAAGTCATTCTCGAATAGAAAAAAGCCCAGCAATTGCTGGGCTTTTTTGTGGCAAATCTCGGTAAAGACTAGCAGGCTTCGTCAATGATCTTTTGGATATCACGAATCTTTGATTGCTTTTCTTTGTCGCTGAGGTATCGCAATTCGCCGTTGTCTTCTTTGACCCGAACCCGGCTATAAGACTGCAACGTCGCAAGGTTATCCTTGGCCCAGTTACATCGTTCGGGATCTTTCCGAGAGAACTCCTCTTCATTTGAGGTGGTTTCTGGCGAGCTATCCTTTTGGTTGTTTGTATTTGCTGGGGTGCTAGCTTGAGAGCTACTTTGGGAAGTCTGTCGACCACCGCGAATGGTGACCTCATCGGCTTGCTGCCCGTGTGGTTTTTGCGCGGAGTAGTGTGTCACACCCTCTTCGTCAATCCATTTGTAAAAGGTTTGGGCCGCGTGGGTAGATAGGCTCAAAAAACCAAGACAACAGAGCAGAGGAAGCGTGCGGCGTAACGTTTTATTCATAGTGCAATCATATCCTTGTGGCGTTGCGCTGAAGCCGGCTACCGCTTCATCGCCTAGATTTTGATCGAGAAACGGCAGTATGGCCCCGTTGTGATTCTCGACAATCTACGGTCTATCGTTCTAACTATAAACCGAAATGCGTGGTCAGGTGCTTAAAATGTTGATTAATCTGTAATTGTTGCAGTCTACACGCCCAATTCCTTGACATTGCACACAAAATTGCCAAAATGCCGGGTTCTCTCGACCGGTGGTAAATCTCTCCGGTTTAGCGATGGGCCCGATTTATTCTTGGATCAGGTGGCCCATGCAGCCGCCTAAGCCGTATGGCTTCCCCGCGACGGTGTATGCCGGTCTAGCGCGAAACTCGACTAAGCGGTTAACTAAATACGAATACTGGGCTGCATTGTGCAGCCCATTTATGTTGCAAAGAGGTAGTAACGTGGAAATGTTGTCTGGCGGAGACATGCTGATTCGCTCGCTTCAAGAAGAGGGCGTTGAGCTCATTTTTGGCTATCCCGGTGGTGCAGCCCTGCACATTTATGACGCGATCTTCCGCCAAGATGCAGTCCGTCATGTGCTTGTGCGTCACGAACAGGCTGCGACACACGCGGCTGATGGCTACACGCGCGCAACAGGTAAAGTCGGTACTGTACTAGTGACTTCTGGTCCAGGTGCGACTAACGCGATTACCGGCATTGCTACGGCCTACATGGATTCAATTCCTATGGTTGTCATCTCCGGTCAGGTGGCCTCAGACAAGATTGGCGAAGATGCCTTCCAAGAGACTGATATGGTCGGTGTTTCGCGTCCTATCGTAAAGCACAGCTTCTTGGTGAAGGACCCTCGCGATATCCCTGCGACAATCAAAAAAGCCTACTACATTGCTTCCACTGGCCGACCTGGGCCTGTAGTTGTCGATATCCCTAAAGATATCACCGATCCTGCCAATAAATTCGAGTTCGAATACCCGAGCAAGGTTAAGGTTCGTTCCTACACGCCGGCAGGTAAAGGCCATAGTGGTCAGATTAAGAAGGCGGCGCAGCTATTGCTAACGGCAAAGCGTCCGATGATCTATGCCGGCGGTGGCGTGATCCAGGGTGAGGGCAGCGAGATGCTGACTCAGCTTGCACAGACCCTAAATTTCCCTGTGACTAATACGTTGATGGGCTTGGGTTGCTACCCTGGGACTGATCGCCAGTTTCTCGGTATGCTCGGTATGCACGGCACCTTTGAAGCAAACACAGCGATGCATCACAGTGATGTGATTTTGGCCGTGGGTGCGCGCTTTGATGATCGTGTAACCAATACTCCGGGCAAGTTCTGTCCAAACGCAAAGATCATCCACATTGATATTGATCCAGCTTCCATTTCAAAGACTGTGACGGCTGATGTCCCGATTGTTGGCTCAGTTGAGCACGTACTAAAAGAATTGATTGAAGTCGTTGAGTCATCCGACGAAAAACCTGATGCGAAGGCCCTAGGGGATTGGTGGCAACAAATCGATGATTGGCGAGCGCGCCACGGTCTATATACGGCGAATCGTTTCGATGCCACCGGTAAAATAAAACCTCAAGAAGTGATTCAAGCTTTGCATGAAGTCACGAAGGGTGAGGCCTATGTGTCGTCTGATGTGGGCCAGCATCAAATGTTTGCGGCGCAATACTATTTGTTTGATAAACCACGTCGTTGGATCAATTCTGGTGGCCTTGGCACCATGGGCTTCGGCTTGCCAGCGGCAATGGGAGCGCAATTTGCCGATCGCGATGCAATTTCGGTTTGTGTGACCGGTGAAGGCAGCATCCAAATGTGTATCCAAGAGCTGTCGACCTGTACGCAATATAATTTGCCCGTAAAAATTATCTGCTTGAATAACCAGGCGTTGGGTATGGTGCGTCAATGGCAGGATATGCAGTATTCAAGTCGATATGCTGAAAGCCTCTACGAAGACTCTCTTCCAGACTTTGTTAAATTGGCAGAGTCTTATGGCCACGTCGGTATGCGCGTAACCAAGCGTGAAGAGCTTAAAGAAAAGTTAGAAGAATGTTTCGCCATGAAAGACAGAGTTGTATTTATGGATATCGCTGTAGACCAAAGCGAGCACGTTTATCCAATGTTGATCGCCCCGAACGGTTCTATGCGCGATATGTGGTTGAGTAAAACGGAGCGTACCTAATGAGAAGAATTATCTCCGTATTGCTCGAAAACGAACCGGGTGCTTTATCTCGCGTTGTAGGCTTATTTTCACAGCGTGGCTACAACATTGAAACTTTAACGGTGGCGCCAACCGAAGACCCAAGCTTGTCTCGGTTGACTTTAACCACCGTCGGTGATGACCATATCATCGAACAAATCACTAAACATCTTAATCGTTTAATTGATGTAGTGAAGTTAGTTGACCTTACCGAGGGCGCGCATGTAGAACGCGAATTGATGTTGGTGAAAGTCAAAGCCACCGGTGCACAACGTGCGGAGATTAAGCGCTGTGTTGATATTTTCCGCGGACAAATCGTCGACGTTTCCAGTACTGTGTATGTTATTCAGGTAACTGGCGCAAGTGACAAGTTGGACGCGTTTCTCCAAGCAGTGGGTGAAGCTGCCATTCTCGAAGTGGTGCGTACCGGTGTATCCGGAATTGCTCGCGGCGAAAAAGTACTAAGTCTTTAATTTAATTTTTTAACCTAGGACAAAACAATGCAAATCTATTACGACAAAGACTGCGACCTCTCTATCATTAAAGGTAAGAAAGTCGCGATCATTGGTTATGGTTCACAAGGCCATGCTCACGCGCAAAACTTAAAAGATTCTGGCGTTGCCAATGTCGTCGTTGGTTTGCGCAAAGGCTCAGCTAATTGGGCGAAAGTTGAAAAAGCTGGTCTGCAAGTTGATACCATCGAAGGTGCCGCAAAAGACGCTGATGTGGTGATGATTCTTGCTCCAGACGAGCATCAAGCAAACATCTACGCAGATCAAGTTGCACCTAACCTAAAATCAGGAGCGGCACTTGCGTTTGCGCACGGCTTCAACATTCACTTTGAATTGATTCAAGCGCCTAACGATTGCGACGTGATCATGATCGCACCAAAAGGCCCAGGCCACACAGTACGTTCTACTTACCTAGAAGGCGGTGGTGTACCAACGCTAATCGCCGTGTACCAAGATGCAAGCGGCAAAGCGAAAGAAATCGCGTTGTCTTATGCCTCTGCAAACGGTGGTGGTCGTTCAGGTATCATCGAAACTAACTTCCGTGAAGAAACTGAAACTGATTTGTTCGGTGAGCAAGCGGTATTGTGTGGTGGTGCTTCTGCATTGGTTCAAGCTGGCTTCGAAACCTTGGTTGAAGCAGGCTACGCGCCTGAGATGGCATACTTTGAGTGTCTGCATGAACTTAAGCTAATTGTTGACTTGATGTACCAAGGCGGCATCGCGGATATGCGTTATTCAATTTCTAATACTGCAGAATACGGCGACTATGTAACGGGCGCTCGCATCATTACTGATGAAACTAAGCAAGAAATGAAGCGTGTATTGTCTGATATCCAAGAAGGTAAATTCGCACGTGACTTTATGTTGGAAAACCAAGCGGGAGCGCCTTTCTTAAAAGCGAAGCGTCGCATCTCCGGCGAGCACCAAATCGAAGAAGTGGGTGCGAAACTTCGTAGCATGATGCCATGGATTAAAGCCAACAAAATCATTGATAAGACTGAAAACAACAACTAAATTATTAAGTTGTATGTTTAACGAAAAGGCGCGCAAGCGCCTTTTTTGTGCTCGGCACTTTTATGGTTGCTCACTTTTTTTGCTTGTGTGTCTCAGCGCTTTCGGGTCAAGGTGATGCCATCTGCGACAGTTAGCAAACTGATGTCGACACGCTGATCGCCGTGTAGCAATCTGTTCATTTCTCGAAGCGCGACGGTATCTTCATCCCGTTCGTTTTCATCCGTGACTTTCCCACCCCAAAGCATGTTGTCGAAGATGATTAAACCGTTGGGTTTTAATAATTCTAGAGACAACTCGTAGTAGTCGATATAGCTGGTCTTGTCCGCATCAATAAAGACTAAATCAAATGTTTCTTTCTGCTGGTGTTTAAGCAGCGTCGATAAAGTCTCTATTGCTGGGCCTAGCTTTAATTCGATCTTGTGTTCAACGTCCGCTTGCCGCCAGTATTTTTTAGCAATAGTGGTGTATTCTTCACTGATGTCACAACAAATTAATTTTCCATCATTAGGCAATGCTTCTGCGATACACAGGCTGCTATAACCGGTGAATGTGCCAATTTCGATGGCATGGTGCGCCCCAGTTAGACGAGTTAATAAACCCAGAAGCTGACCTTGCTCGGGGGGTATTTGCATGCTTGCGTTTGGCAGCTCTGCTGTTTGTTTACGAAGCAATTGAAGTAGGGGAGTTTCCCTGAGTGAATTGTCGCAAACGTAGGGGTAAACCTTGTTGAAGTCGAGTGGTACTGAATTACCCATGGTATACGCTCAGTGCTATCGGGTTTCTACGGCTATAGCGATCATCTGATATTCCACTAACGGTTCAGTCACCAAGCTAGGGTCGCCGCCAGCGTCTTGAGTGTAATGTTTCGATTCGGCAAGCGATAAGGTCTTTTTGTGAATAGTGCCTTCAACTAATACATTCCGGCCTTTAATCGTAGGCGGTACAAAAAAGCCGTAATCTTTAAATGTGACACGAACCGGAGAGTGCGTGTCTTCAAGCGACAGCCAGCAGCCCTTCTTTTGGCAAACGCTGTCCACCGTTGCTTCTACGAGTATAGTTTGTTGGCTGCCACTATCAGCCAACGCGATTGCTTTCGCGAGATCAATAGGTGTGTCTTTAGTGATCTTGCCGCCATAGGTCTGTGTGGGGGTATCGTTATTAAATCCTTTTTCACTGTCCGCAAAAACCATTGTCGAGAGTATTGCAATCGTTGCAATCGTCATGACTTGGCATACAAACGTTAAAAATTTCATCACGCACATCCCGAGATTGAGGTTAAATGTGACGGTTATGATTTAACGTTTAAGCGTCAGGCCAAGCATGGTTTTCGAATTGCACGCGTAGCACTTTTTTATCGAGTTTATTGGTGGCTGTGTGCGGTAATTCATCAACGAAAACGCAGTCGTTTGGAATCATCCACTTCGCCACTTTTCCGTCGTACCAATTTAATAGGTCTTCTTTCGACAGCGTTTCTCCGGGTTTTACAACGGCAATAAGTAAGGGGCGCTCTGTCCATTTAGGATGAGCAATACCAACTACCGCCGCTTCGGCAACTGCGGGGTGGTCCACTGCAAGGTTCTCAAGCTCAATGGAAGAAATCCACTCGCCACCGGACTTAATGACGTCTTTTGTGCGGTCGGTAATCATCATAAAGCCATTGGAGTCGATGCTGGCGACATCTCCTGTATCGAACCAGCCGTCGTCATCCACCGCTTTTTTGTCGGTGTTGTAGTAACTTTGCGTAATCCAAGGCCCGCGTACTTTTAAGGCGCCGGAGGCCTCGCCATCCCACGGTAACTCGTTATTGTTTTCGTCAACAATTTTCATGTCGACCCCGAAAATGGGTCGACCTTGTGTCGCTCGAATAGCATCAAGTTCTTCAGCGGGGAGGTCTTCCATACCGGGTTTTAGGGTATTGTAAGTGCCTAAAGGGCTTGTTTCTGTCATGCCCCAAGCGTGTCTGACCTCCACGTCATATTTATCACGCATAGCGTTCATTATCGACAATGGGCACGCGGCACCACCAACGGTAATGCGTTTTAGACTGTCGATGCTTCCTTTTGAGCTGTCAAGGTAATCGAGCAGCGCTAACCAAACTGTGGGTACAGCAGCCGAGATGGTGACTTTTTCGCCATTAATGAGTTTACAAATGGTTTCGCCATCCCCCATTTTTGGCCCAGGTAAAACCAATTTTGCGCCAACCATGGGAGCGTTATAAACAATTCCCCATCCGTTCACATGGAACATTGGCACGATGGGCATAACAACGTCGCGAACCGAAATACCAAACGTATCGGGCAGCACCGAAGCATAGGCATGCAACACAGAGGAGCGATGGCTGTAGACTACCGCTTTAGGGTCGCCGGTGGTGCCTGAGGTATAGCACATGGCTGCTGGACTTGTTTCTTCGAGTTCCGGCCAGACAATTTGATCATTTTCAGCAGCGAGTAGGGTTTCATAGCACATAACGTTGCGCAGTGACGTGTTCGGCATGTTCGCCTCATCAGTTAGAATGACGAAGGCTTTAACGTTGGGGAGTTTATCTTGAAGCTGTTCAAGAATCGGCACAAATGCCACATCCAAGAACATAAATTTGTCTTCACCGTGATTAATAATGAATTCCATTTGTTCAGGAAATAGACGTGGGTTAACAGTGTGACAGACGTATCCCGAAGCGGCAGTGGCATAGTAGAGTTCTAGGTGTCGGTAGTCGTTCCAAGCCATTGTGCCGATCGAATCCAGTGGTTTGGCACCAAGTGTTTTTAGCGCATTGCCTAGTTGTCGTACACGTTTGAAGGCATCTCGGTAGGTGTAGCGGTGTAGAGGGTTGTCAGCGGTGACAGATACTATTTCCGAATCGCCATACACTTTTTCTGCAAAATTCATAATAGAGGTGAGTACTAACGGCGTATTCATCATCGTGCTATGCATGGTCGTCTCCGGTATGAGGCCTCTAGGGCCTATCGATTTGTTATTGTTGGTTAAGATGGAAAGCGTAGTATATCGCAAGCTAGTTTAATAAAGCTATTAGAGTTGCCGCGCTATTTAATAATTTTAATCCACTGGCCGGGCCTCGGTTCACCGTTAGGGTAGTAGCCATTAAGAAGCCGCAATTCTTGTTCTGCGTAGCGTCTGAGCGGAGATAGTTGGGCGAGTGCAGCGAACGTTGTATTGTTATTGGCTTTTACATAGTGGATTTTATATGACTTTACATTAGAGTAATCTGCGACGCGAGTGGGTTGAAAGCTGCGAATACTGCTAAGAAATAACGCGTCATAATCAACCTCTTCGTCTTGGGGTGATTTAAGTATTTTACCTCTGAAAATATACACACGACGATTTTGGTAAAGTACTGCAATGCGTTGTGGTGATGTCTCTCCGCTCAACTGCGCTAATCCCGTATGTCCAATTAGGCCATTCTGAACAAACGGCTGAGAATTCATGAGAAGCTCAATCCCTAATTGTGTTCTGATGTACTCGTCAGGCGGAATATTGGCATTGAGGCGTGCGACGCCAAGTGATAGTTGCGCTGCACCGCCTTCCTCGCGACCGATGATGGCTGAACGTTCATTTTTGATGCCCCAGTCTTCGGGGAATAACATAGTGAAACCGAGCTTTGCGTGTGTGTAACGGTTTGGCTCAGGTTTTGGCATGTTGGCTATTGCCACTTCGTAATTTATCCCGAAAATAAGATCTTGGGTTTTTTCACGAAATATGCGCTCGCCGTTATTGATCTTCGTTATTTCTGATAGCTTTCCAGCGGAATCAACGATTTCTCGTAAGCGTTGATCGTTACGTGGGTGAGTTGAAAATACACCGTGATAAGTTTGTTGTTTTTTACCTTGGTCCTTTGCTTTCAGGCGAGAGAAGCGCTCTTGATCTTTTAATACGCCGATGACTTCGACCATGGCTTGAGGGTTGTAACCCGTGCGATAAAGGTACTCTGCTCCATATCGGTCTGCTTCAAGTTCCATATCACGACCGTAACCGCTAACTGCGGCGGATGAATACAGGCTCGTCAATTCGCCACCCACATTGGTACCGGTTGTTAAGATTGATAAAATTGAGGCGACACCCGTTCCCACTTTAGAACTTTTTCGCGCCGCATCTTGACGCACGGCATGCCGAGCAGTGACGTGAGAAATTTCGTGAGCGAGCACCGCAGCGAGCTGAGCTTCTGATTGCAGGTAACTGATTAAACCGCGATGCACATAGATATAACCGCCCGGTAGTGCGAAAGCGTTAATGTCTGGTGAATCTATGATGGTAAAGGTATAGGTGAGATCTGGGCGATCACTTTGCTTTACTAGCTTTTGACCAATATCGTTAACATAGTGTTGTAGGCCTTCATCTTCGTAAATAGGGCCGGACGCAATGATTTTTTCGTGGGCCTCTTTACCTAATTCTAATTCTGCCTCTTCCGACATCAATACAAAGTCAGCGTCACCCGTGGCGGGGTTAATGGCGCAGCCGCTCAATATGTAAAAGCTAATCACATAGCTGCTTAAGGAAATGATGAGTCGAGTTAGACGAAATGGCGCTCGCATAACGCTTCCTTTTTTATGAAAGTCTTTGAGTCAGTCAGAATTATTCTAAATGACCAGCTGGAATTGTAGTGCCAACTTATTATTCTGCGCTAGCGGATAAGAAAAAGGTATCCAGTTGGTCTGCCATTCCTTTGCAGGCATTATTCTGTACGCGCGCTATCAATGGAACCGGTACAATAACCGCAGGCATATAACTGGTTCCTGCCGCTTCAGTGCTGACTTTGGCTATTAAACTGCGGTCTCGGTAATCCCAGATGGTGGCTTCGTAATTGGATTCGCGGTCCCAGCTACCAAAGCCGAAGCATCCCGCACCACCCACGCCGATAGAGCACCCAATGGACCCGCTACTGTGAGTGGTTTCTGTATTCCCGTCGATCCAGATGATATGCCGAATTTTGTACTCATCCATTATTTTGGCGATGGGCGCTTGATCAATCAGTTTGTGTAAACCTGTAACATGAAGTGGGGCTGTTCTCGGTTCGAACCACGGATATAATCGGTCGACAAATTCGGACTCCGGAATAACGGTAATGTCTGCAGCGCCTTCGGCTAATGATTCGCCCACGCATGAAATGAGATCGATTTCAGTATCATAGTTTGAGGCATAGCGGCGCCCAAGAACCACCACTGCATCGGAGTCATTGCGTTCTAAGGCTGCCGTTGAGTAGTGATCAACGGTGACATTGGTACAGCCACAGAGGGAAAGTAATAGAGCGCAAAATCCCCAAGCAAGCACCTGCGAAGTTAGCCTGATGTAATCCGATTTATTCATAAGGGCCTCCCTATGACGATCTAATTTGTGGCGTTGGGATCCGATGGTTCGCTATCAAAAGTGCCTTTCTTTACTATAGCTGGTTCCCTTCCTGCTAACCAGGCGCGCAGTTCAGGGACTTGTTTAAAATTGAGCGCGAGGTTTGCGCCGGCATCTCTGAGTGCGACGACTATGGCCTGGTTTAGCGCCCCCTCACTGCTCTGCATAAAACCGTCAGGGGTTTTCCCGTAAGCGGTCAGTATCCAGTCTGCAAGCAAGTCGCCTGTTGCGGTATAAGCCTTGATATTGTATTGGATCCAAACTTCATAGACGTTGATTTTTGTCTCAGAGGGTAATGTGTATTGGAACTCATTGACCTGGGGAATCAAAACAATATCGATATCTTTAAGAAAGTCTCTCTCTCTCGTCGACTCCCATGGTGGCGAAGAATCGATACTGTGTAGTGAGCTAAACATACCTTGGAAAATAATCTCAAATAGTTGTTGTTGGATGTCTCCAAGAACAATTATCCACTTATCTCGATCATTGCTTTCTTCCGTATACTGAAACGACTCAAAATCATCTGAGAAGTGTACCCCCACGCTGATAGGTATGGGTTCAATAAGCGGATCTGGAAAATCACCCTCTACCAGCAATGTATTCGCACATCCACTAAGTAGGCAGTAAAGTAGTGCTGCAAATGCAATACGAGCTATATTGGGAACTTTTATCATCAACATAGTCAGTCCAAATTATTCTTGCCGATAATCTTGCAAGCCGACAAACGTACCACCATTGCGGTGAGTGACTTCTCGCATCAAAGCTGCAAATCGGTTAGCGGTAGCGTGGTATTGTGGGCCGGCCGCCTGAAAAATAACGGGGAAGCCGACCGCATGAATTCTTACTAGGGGTTCTTTACTAATTCCTTTGCGGTTTAAGCGATCAATTGTATTCGCAACTTCATTGATTGAATGGTTAGGCAAAAGGTCATCACCAAAAACGTAGATACTGATTTTTTTGTCGGCTTCGTAAAACGTGCCGATAGCTTTTTGAATACCTTCTACTGGACTTGAATTGCTAAATGCATTCCAGTTTTTTAACCGAGCTATGATAGCGTCTCTTCGGCTTTCTGAATCTGGAATCCACCGTCCACGAAATGCTGGAAACATATAGTCCCCCATGTCATTCAACACTTGCACGCCCTTTATATTGGGATAGATGGCCAAAATATTTTCCATTTCTTGCATTACCCGAGGCCAGGCATAGCTAAACATACTGCCAGAAGTGTCAATAACGAAAATGACATACTCAGAATCGACGGGAATTCCGCCGATGAGGTTGTTGTCGTGAATGGTGAAATCTGCGATTTCTTGGGAAAGAGACTGCAATGCGATTTCGAGTTGCTGTAACAATTTGTCTTCAGAGGATGTGTTTTTTGAAGCTAGGGCGTAGCGGGATTCTAAATTCGCAAGTTCAGTGCGCAGTATTGCGATACGTTCTAGCTCGAGCGACAACTGTTCGTGTTTGGCGTTCAGCTCTCGATTAAACGTTTTGGTCTTGCCACGAATTTCAAAGAGCTTAGTTTGCAAGTCTGCCACCTGGCCATTGAGGTTAATATCCGACTGTTCCAGCGGAATAGGTTGCACAGTCTTGGCAATAATGAGCAAGAGTACGATCGCGCCAAAGCCACAACAAATAACATCGAGGAAAGAGATGTTTAAGTCGCTACTATCTTGGCGGTTACGCTTCATGGCCAATCCTTAGATGGGCTGAGGAATGAGCCACCTGTTATTTGACCCAGTTTCCAGTATTCCGCCGCAGCCATCCAGTCGCCTTCCATCGGAAGTAATATGATATTGACCGGTACGCCCATTGGAAGTGTTTCTGCTGCATCGCGAAATAGTTTGAGGCGCTCTTTTCCACTAACCGTATTTTTATTGGGTGTCTGCTCTCCCTGTGTTGGTAACCCATCAGTGATTAAATAGATGTTATCTGGTCTTTCCTCGAATTGATAAATTGACGTAAATACATTGGCGAGGCTGGTGCCTTTTTCAGGAGAGATAAGCGAGAGATTCTGAACCGCATTTTCAAGCTGATTTCTATCACTTATCGATAGCCAAATCCCTTCGCTATCCGGTATAACCGACGTCGGTTTAGTGTTAAAGGTATAAATTTGATAGCGGCTTTGGGTAGGAAGTTGAGCAACTAGCCACTGCACTGTATTTACCGCACGTAGCCATTTGGGTGCCGACTGCCTAGCTGTAGCACTCATATTGCGACGCCGAATGACATTGACGATAGTTTCATCGAGCATGCTGGCGGATGCGTCCACCAGAATTAAAATTCGTGCACCACCCAATTTTAAGCCTGTTAAGTACTGGCGCTGGCCTTGCCCCATAAACCTTCGAGCATCGCTACCTCTTTCACGCTCTTGCTGTGCCAATCGTTCCCGTTCAACCCGTGCATCGTTGAGTTGCTTTTCGAGTTCTTTTATCTGCTGATCAGTGTTGTCCTGTGACAAGGTCGTGACACGGTTGCGCAAAGCCAGGACGTTATCATTGATGCGCCGGGCTAAACCTTGTGCCTCCGCTAGTCGTTGGTCTAAGTCTGATAAAGTATTCTGAATGTCGACAAGTTGTTTGTCTCCGTCGAGAACCTCTTCGTTTAATAAATTCGCCTCGGCCATTAACTCTAGGGAGGGCCTATCAACTTGGTTGTCGGCGCCATGTTTGATCATTAAAAAAATGAGTGCGACAGCACCAAAACCACAGGACATGATATCCAAAAAAGACAGGTTAAAAGTGCTGAAACGCCGATTCTTGCGACTCATGTGTTAGCGCCTTACCCGTGTTCGGCGACATTGATGAAGCGGATGGATTCGTTCATGTCTGCTATTTGTAGTTCATCTCCTAGATAAATATCCGTTGTTTCATCAATAGCTTTTCCTCGCAATGTTATAGCTGTGTCAAGCGGGGATAGTTGAATACCTGTTGGTGACGGAGTAACAGAAAATGTACTCGAGCCTGTTTGAGTCGGTGATATAGTTTTGTTTGGTATATCAACAAATAGGGTTGAAGTGTTTATCGGCAGCGCATAGCAATCGATTAAGCAGTGTGTAATTGTGTGGTTATTAGGGGAAGAATTTTGTTTGTCTGCTTGCGGGGACATTCGTTTATCAATATCGAGCGATAAAACGAAATGAATGTTGCTGGGTTCACACTGGACTTGGTTGACGTTGGCCAGAATACCCCGGCATAGAGACTCCTGATTTAAGTTGGTTAGAAATATGTCATCACGTTGTGCTAAGCCGAGAAAGCCTGGCAGTATAGCGAGCCTATCACCGACAATTAGTTGCTCAATGCGGTGCCTTTGTGAAAAGGCTTTATCTAGTATTCTGGTGTAAATGTCTGATACTGGCTGAATAAATTGTGCACGACTTATTTTGGCGGACTTGTTTTCAATAGTGAGTATGCACTCTGACTGGTTTTGGAAATTGTTAACCCACAAAGGTAGCTGGTCATATAGAGACTGCTCGCTAGAGGCACTGTGCAGCGGGTCGAAGCGAGCTTGCTCCATAAAATAGTCACTGATGCCGCGAGCCCACGCATCTCGAATGGCTAGTATGCCTGCACCGGGGACGGTATCGACCTGCGAACGAATGAGCTTTCCTTCTTTGGTATTTTCAAGCGTTGAGATGATGGCTTGGTGGAGCTGTAGGTCGACATGTACTGCTAGAGAGCCTTGTATGGCGTGAACAGAGGAGGCGAGAGCACTGTCAATTAACCCCACAATATTAAATGCGCATTGATCCACGATCCCCAACAGCATGGACATTTGCTCTCGTGTGAAACTGCCGGGTAACGCGAAAATAACATCGCTCATTTCCGGCAAGACTTGATGTAATTGTTGTAATTGGCTGTAAGCTAGGTCAGCATGATGGCGAAATTGCGGGTGATTAATGGTGAGCGCTTCGGCACTTAGGCGGTGCCAAAAGTGACTAAATGTGTTAACGGGATGCAGTCGATACTGGCTTAAAGCGTCTTCGCCTAGTAGCAACTGCTGGCCTTGGACTACGGCAAGCCCAGGACTTTCCACGATAGTTTTTTCGTCATGGAAGAGTCGAAGCCCGGCATCATTTAATTCGATTACATTGACAGTCATAGGAATTTTCGATTAAAAAGGAATGAATGTTAAGCCGTGGCAGTGCTCGTCGTACGTACTCGTAAATGCCTGAGTAAACTATTGTCACATTTGCTTTGCACATCTAAAACTAAACGTTCTTGCAGTAGTTGAAGTTGGTGCGAGAAGAACATAATAATAATGCTCAGTACTAAAGCGACAAACGTCGAGTTAAAAGCAACGCCTAAGCTTTCTGTAACACCTGCGATATCACCTTCGACAGCTTTGTGGGCCATACCTAGGGCCTCGCCAATACCTCTTACGGTGCCGATGAAACCGATCGATGGAATCGCCCAAGCTATGTAGCGGACCATAGCTAATTCACTGTCCAAACGTTCCGATTCTGTATCACAGGTTTCTTTGATGGCGTGGGATACATCGCCAATATTGCGTGTTGAGCCAAATCGCTGTAACGCAACCAATAGCGTGCGAGGTAATAAAAAATGTTGCTGCTTTTCATCCAGTGCTTGAATTGGACGAGACAGTTCTCGTGCATCTTCTGGTAATATGCTTGTGCCCTCGCTGACATTAATCAGTGTCTGCGACAGTAGCTTGCGCTCGTTGAGCGCTCGGTTTGCTTTGAACCCCATGATGGCCATGGCCCAAATCATCAACACAAAGCATGCTTCCTGTTCGTAATCTTTCATCACAACATATAACGAACGTTGCACAACGTATTGCTCTCCAGCAGCCTGGCGAGCTAGTTGCTCCTCTAATACAGCATTTGCTTTTGGCCGAATCAGACCCACATAGATGGTATGCACCACAATGAAAGCCAAAATCAAGGCAAATAGTTGGTAGAAAAATTCCGTATGGTGTGAACGTTTCATAAGGCTCTCGATTTACTGCATTATTGAATATTGGAGTGTGCGTAGCTCGCACACTTTATTGTCAATCGTTAAATGTCCACTGGAAACGACACCGACAAATCTTCTGAAATTTCTTCAGATGGAATAAATATGTCATCTTCTAGTTTATCGATGGACTCTTTGTTTCGAACGTCTTTACTTTTATTCGAGTTTTCTGTGTTTTCGTCGGTAGTCTCGCGTTCCGTAACTTGCTCTTGTGTGGACGTATCCTCTGCGTAGATCCTATCGGCGGATACAACCAGCTGCGAGAGTAAAAAGACTACCAATGCAGCCCTCACGCGGGAACCTAATTTTTGGTGACTAATCGACATAGCGAGCAATTCGGAACCCCACATCATTGCGAGCATCAACACCGTAGTCTCGATAACTAAGGCGTAACATAGTAATGGTGCCGTGGGACCAACTGGGCCCGCGTATAACATGATAGCCACCACTTTCTGGCCCTAGCGGGTCTGTTTCATCTTTCAACGATAGACCGGCACTTACCTCATAAAAATCGTGCATCCATTCGGCAACATTACCATCTAAGTCATATAAGCCTTTGCTATTTGCTTGGAATGATCCCACTGGGGCGGAGGCGACAAAGCCGTCATCATATTCGGCAAGAACATAGCCAGCTACCGGTGCGGCAGAGCGATCGGCAATATTCGTGACCTTTTTGTTTGGTGCTAACCGCGCACCCCAGGCATATTTCAACATGGCGCCATTGTTAAAACGAGCCGCCCATGCCCACTCGGCTTCGGTTGGCAATCTGTAGCCGTTCGACTGTGCGTTGTACCCTACCACCTCGCCGTTTTCGACACGGTAAAAAACCGGCAAATCAGCTTTCTCAGAGAGCCAGTTGCAAAATAGTGCGGCTTGTTGCCAAGTAATATTGACCACAGGATATGCTTCACCGTTTAAGCTGTTACCTTTGACATGATTAGAGCTGTGTTCAATTTGAAATTGACGGAAGTCTTTGTTACTGACTTCGTGAGTGGCTAAATAGAAAGGCCGATTGAGTGTGACGCTACGAAATCCCTCATTAGCTCGCCGTCCTTGTTCGCGGCGTGAGCTTCCCAGGGTAAAGGTTACTTCGGGGTTAAAGAGTTTTAATGTTTGGCCTATCTTGGTTTTGATAGTGGCTGGAATATTTTCCCAGCGGGCCTCTTCTACGGTTTTTAATTTTACATTCAATGTTTGTGCAAAGTTAACACGTGGTATAACACTCGTGGTGTGTGCAGCGTACCCGTCTTTTTCAATTTTAATTTGTGTTTGAACAGCGGGAAGCGTGAGTGTTTGGTTGGCTCTACCCATGAGCCTGCCATCGACGTACAACAGTGCATCTTTTGGGTTAGCTTGGATATTCAGCTTTCCTAGGTTAGCGGTTAGCGCAATGTTGATGTTCGCTTTTTTACTGGATTCAATAGCAACGCGCTGGTGAGATGGCTGGTAGCCTTCTTTGAATAATGTAATCGTATAAGTTTGCCCAGGCTTTAGTGAAACGTCTTGTGGTGTTAAGCCGAAATATTGTCCTGCAACGGTAATGCTAGCGCCGCTTGGTTGGGAATTGACTGAAACTAAACCGTCTGCCTTTTCAAGCGATATTGGCTCAAGGTTGGTTTGGTCGCCTGCGTTCAACTCCAGTAGTTCTGACCATGGTTTGTAACCCTCTAACTTAAGTTGTACTTCCCTTTCTCCTGCGAGAATTTCCACAGTTGATGGTGTGACACCTTGTACTTCGCCATCAACAATAATTTGCGCACCATTGGGCTCGCTAGTGAGTTGTACATTGGCCCAGGCGGGTTGGAGGCGGACACTGTGCTTCTGAAGTTGGCCGAGCCCAGTGACGTTGACTTCGGATGTTAAAGGTAGATAGCGTTCGGAATCAATGTGCAGCGTGCGAAGACCTGCCGCTACATCCTCAATGGGTTCTCCCAACGTTCCCCGATACTTGCCGTCAATCATGACCTTAATCGTATCTGGGTTGTGTACCTTTTCATTTGTGGCGATTAACTGCAGTGAGCCGGGGAGTTTCTCTAAAACGATATTGAGAACCTGTTCACCCTCCTTGGTTATAACAATATTTTGTTGCTTGGGTTGATACCCCGTTGCGTGCACAGAAACAGTAGTTTCGCCTGGGAGCAACAAATAATTATCACCGATTTTGAAACTCAACAGCCGGCTGAGTCGCACCTCGATATCACTGTCGGTCGTATTGGGTATAGTGTGGATTGACAGTGTTTGCGCGCTAAAGAGAAACGTAGTAATTGCCGCGAGTGAGAAGAGTGCAAGTGCGATAAGCCAGTGATGTAGTTGCCAGCGTTTTGATTTAAATACTTGCGGTTGGTTTAACGGCGTAAACGACGCGGGTTGAATTAACTCGCGGTCAACTGGAGTCTCCTGCCCCTGTGTGGCCGGGGCGTACTCTTGCTTGGGTAGCGTAGAAGATGATGTGGTTTCTTGGTTCATCCGTTATTTATCTTTTCGCTGCACTGAATAACTATCGTTTGATTTTGGTTCTCGCCTGATACTGTAAATTCAGTTCGCGCATCACGATAGCCTCGGCGCGTTCCAACGGCAGTATAAGTGCCAGGTTTCAATGTGACGGTCGTTTCAGAAAACATGCCGAGGTCGCCAACTCGGTACAAGGTAACTTGTGTTTCATTATCCGATTGTAGCGTTATGATCGTAGGTTGATTGGCAGCGTGTAGAGCCATATTCAAGCGATTCAGTTGGGTTTCCAATTTGCTGTTAGGTGTCGCAATGCTTAGCGTGTCTTTATAGAACGCGGTGTATTGAGCATGGACTGCTGGACTATTGAGGCGTGCGGAATTGTTGAGAATATCCGTTAACTTTTTGTCGACATCGTGTCGGACTTGAGATCGAATTTTTCCTACCTGTGCTTCAACAATATTTCGGTCAAGCTCAAGAATAGCCTTGTAGCTGGATAGCGCTTCCTGCCATTTTTCTTCGCTCTCTTGCTGGAGGGCTTGTTTTAACGTTGATTGGATTGTTTTATTGGTTTGTTGCTGCTGAGCTTGTCGCAAAGCTGTGTTGGCATCAGCAGCATTGGGTTTTATGGTGAGTGCCTCCTGGAAAGATGAGATTGCTGTTTGTACATTGTCTGCTGCCAGCGCTGCAAATCCCGCCGCCATTTTGGCCGCAAATTGGTTGTCGCGAATGCGGTCATTGACAGCGGCCAAGCGCACTTGTGTTGCTTGATGTCCTGGTAGTAGCGTCAGTGCTTTTTGGTAAAGGTTTTGCGCGTCGTTGAATTTTTCTTGCCGTTCTGCCCGTGAACCTGCTTTCAACAATGTAACGACTTCATCAAGTACCTTGGCTTGATTTAGTCCTTCTTGTGCTAACTCGCTACTAGGGGTGATGGCTAGTGCGCGTTCAAAGGCCGCGAGAGCGATGGAAGACGTACCTGACTGGATTGCTTCTGCGCCGTCGCTAAGAGCGTTGGAGAACACCGTTTCGCTGAGAATTAGTATGTCATCGAAAGTAGACAATGCGCTGCGATAGGCTTCTTGTGCTCTTGTGAAATTACGCGCTCGATAATGTTCGTCGCCTTGATGAGCAAAATCGACCGCTGTTTGGTACTCATTATTTGCCCAGTCGGCAACGTTCATGCTGTCTAGTTGCGCTTGTTTATCGAGGAGTATCGCTAGTAGATCTTGGGTTTCTCGGCGAGCTTTTGCCAGTTGCGCATCCTGCCAGGGTGATTCAAGCTCATTTTTTGGTGCGGCAGGTGCTTCTGTTTTTTCCTCGCTTTCACTTACAGACGCTGTAGGTGATGATGAAGTGACTAGGTTGGGTAGTACGAAAACCACCAATATAACCAAAGGAATACAGATGGCGGCACCAATAATCGGCCATTGGTATTGGTGCCAGGTGTTTGATGAGCGTTCTGTGCTACAGGGGGCTTGCGGCGCAGCATTCAGCGTTACTGAGGTGGCCTCCAACGGTTGCGCATCTGAGCTGGGTGTGACTCGATTGTTTGATGAGGATTGATGTGTATCCGTAGCCATAAAACGTATATGTAAATATTAATGAATTATTGATGCCGTCTAATTAACGGCGGCGCCGGTATCGAGTTGGTAAATATTTTTGAGCAGTTGTCGCCACTGGTCATATTGGTTCTCGACAGTTCCCGATAGGGTGATAGTTTGGTCTTCGAGCTCAATAACTTTAGGCTCTATTTCTGCTTCGAGTGAATCGCCAAGTTCTTGTAGCGCTTCGATGTGAATTTTAGATTGGCTATTAATATCGAAACCACTTTTTACTAAATATCCGCCACCTAAAATGCCGGTATACCCAGCAGCGGACAGAGAGCCGTTGTTGCTGCCAACAGCGGCGATACCACCCAGCACGGAAAGAACGCCAGCAATTGTGCGACGGCGCGACTCTTGTTGCAGCTTTCGCATCGAAGTAACTTCGTGATAGGTCTGCTTTCGCCATTCTTGATAGGGTTGTTGCATGTTTCTGACAAAGCCGCCGTAGTAATCTTGCAGCGTATCGATAAATAGATAATCGCGTTCACGAATTTGATGAATACGCATTAACATAGGATCGTTTTCTGCTGGCAAACGAACTAACTCATAGTGACCAGCTTTGTTTTGCTCCAAATGACCTGAAAATGCGTCGGGAGAGAAGGCCTGCGCAAAACGAAGTTCTGATACGCGACGTATTGTGAGCTTATCTTCATCGCTAAGGGTCATTTGGTATTCGCGCATATCGTTGGCGATACGGTTGTAGATATTTTGGAATGGGTCACCCCGGTCTCTCGCTCGGCTTTCATAGGCGTATTTACTGGCTAAACCTTCATAAATTTTGGAGAACCAAATTCTTCCGGTAGCGTCACTGACTCGAATGAGTAGCGCTAATATTTCGCCGTCAGACTGCAAAATATCACCCTCGACATACACATCGACGTTGCCTTCCTGAGGTGGAACGACACGCACAGGTCCCCATGCGGCGCTGATTTGCAATGACTCCATGACTTGAACCGGCATATAACGCGACTCGGCTTTTCGTACTTCGGCAAAAAGAAGGTAGTCTTCATCCTCTGGCGCGTCGTCGATACCGGTGCCGAAGATCTCAACACCAACGTCAAGCAGTAAATCCTCACGGACTTCACCGGCCTCTGTAATGACCGGTTCGGGATTAGCTGTCTTGACTACCTTGCTGGAGCATCCGCAAAGCAGCAGTACGGCGCTACAAAAACACAATGTGATGATTGTGGGCGGTCGCGTCTTTGTGAATGGGAATCTCATGTTATTTTGTGATTCCTTTGTATTTGCGATATTCGTCCCAGAGCTTCTCTCTCAGTGCCGGGTCGCGCTCATGTAATGCAGCTTCTCGAATTTGTCGAGCCACGACGTCGTCATCTTCAGCATCTGGAATATCATTCGGAGGTGGATAAATATCGGCATTTTGTCCTGGGCCTCCACCGCCATTACCTCGCCCGTCGGGACCGGATCCGCTGGACCCTGTTGCTTCGTCCATGCCAGGCAAGCCGGCTCCCGCGGGGCCAACCTGCTCAATGCCAGGTGCGGATAAATCAGCTTCTTCGTAGTAGGCAACGGAGCGGTCAATGGCGGCTACCTCTTCTTCGCTACCGTCGTCGTTGGCGCGTGCCAGTACTTGGTTGCGTTCGCGTAAAATCATGCCATCGTAATCACGCATCGAGCCCTCAAGTTGTTCTTCCAAAGCGGCAACTCGCTCTTCGTGGCTCAAGGTTTGCTCGTCACGGCTATTTGGCGTTTGCTGACTAGAGCTACTCGACGAATCGGATGAGCTCGATGAGCTAGAGTTGCTTGCGGAAGCTTCTTCTTCTGAGAAGTCAATGTCGTCACTTGGGGTCGTTTCTGCGGGTTGAGCAGTATCAGGTTGTGGTAGTGAGTCGTCGAGTGTATCTCCAGTCGCGTCTGATGCTTCCGGAGTCGGAGTGCCGTCACTTGGGGCAGGGCTACCACTATGTTCAGAGTAGAGGGTGGGCAGGCTAGGGCTACCTGTCGTTGGTTGAGTAGAACTTGCGGGCTGAGCGCTCCCGCTCGGTTGAGACCGGTTTGATGATTGGCTGGGTGATGGGTTGCCTGGCTGTGATCGGCTTTGCCCAGTGGGTTGCTGTCGGCTAGAGCTTACAGTTGCGGTCGACGGTTTACTGGACGAAGCACTAGTTGGTGAAGGCTGAACGGTGGGTTTGTTCAGTACCGAATTAGTGGACGAGCTTGCTGTTGAGGGTTGGCTTGATGTTGGGCTCTGTTTGCCGGTCTGACCACTAGTACCAGGCTGTTGTTGGCTGCTCGATGATGGCGTGCTCGGAATGTTTTGGCTTTGTTGTTGTGACTGATTGGACAGGCAGCCTGCAAGCGCCACGCTGGCAATGGTTGTGACCAGAAGCTTTTTATAATGCTGATGTAAACTCATAGCTAACCCGTTACCTGTATTTGCTGCGATCAAACTATGCCGTTGACTTCCATCGTCTTACTGGCCTGGCCCTATTGATTATAGTAGCTAGCCCGTTGACGTACAGCAGCGGAAACCGATTATTTTTGCCTGCCAAGAGCATCGCTACGTGGAGGCGAGTTATTCAATATTACTACCTAATTATTGCGGGGTTGTGATACTGCGCAATGCCAGCGGCGAACTTGATTGACGTAAATCCTACCTGGCGGGAAAAACGAATTTTTGTACTACTTTTTTACTGACTACCGGCTCTCCATTCACTATACGTGGACGGAATCGTGTTGCTTCCAAAGCGCGTCTAACACGAACCCTGTTGGAGCTATTGTCAGCAGGGAAAGACTCTAGGAATTCGATATTTCGCGCATCGCCGTAGGTGCTGACATCGTATTGGACCAAAACGAAATGTAGCAGTTCCGATTCTGGGTCGTTGGCAGTGGGGGTCGCGTCACTGGCTACTTCTGTGTCTAGCTGGCTTTCAAGTAGAGAAATGGCCGGGAGTGCAGTGGGGTTGTGGAAGAAGCGGTTAGTGAGCTCTTGGTTGTCGACTTCATCTGCCATTAGGGCGTAAGCGTCATGGTATAAGGCTTTAGCCGAGTGGAATTTGTCCCACATTAACTGCCAATCGGCCAGCTCCATTTTGGCTTTTGCCGCCGCTCCCACTGGCGCGTTGGGGTTGGTGCTGTAAATTTCCATCATTTTTACAATGGCGTCTTTGCCACCGATATAGGGGTATGGAGAGGTGATGTAGCGGCGCAACTGGGGCGGCACTCGCGTATCGTTCAAGCTGATAGTTGCTGTATTGGTTCGGCTGCGAAGGTAACTCTCATAAGACGCATCGATCCCAGAGATGCCAAACTGGGATGAATAACGTGTAGCGTTAACCTCGGCGACGATTTGCGCGTTGTAGGCGGCAAAGTACCAGTGGGTGAGGGCAAGGCCGCGCAGAGGCTCTATCATGCGCAAATCGTGCTCGCCGTATTCTTTGCGAATAATGCGAGTGGCATTGGTAAATATGTTGTGCGCATCGATTAGGCTGGCGGGGTCGCGCTCTTCGGCGTTCATAGCGTAATCATTGATGTACCATTTTCCCATTTTTGAGAGTAGGGGCAACATGCGAGGATCGTCCTCACCATAACTGCGTTGATGCAGCCAATACAAATATTGTTGCCGATCATAGACGTCATCCCATTGACCGCGTGCCGAGAGGCTTTCAATGAGGTTTTCGACAATGGGCGCCTGCACCAAGCTGTATAGGCCATTATTGACTCGAGCTACGTGAGCGGCGCGCTCAAAGATTGCGATAGCTTCGTGGTGCTGGCCGCGTTCCTGATAAATCTCGCCAAGCCCGGATAGCTGTTCAGCAAGATCTGCACTCCAGGGTCCAGCTTCCGCCTCCAGGCGTTCGATTTCAATATGGTAGTTCTCCAGATGCTGCGAATAGCTGAGGCGCGACGAAGTGGGTTCTTGAGCTCCTGGCGGTTTACTCAATGCTTGAGGCTCTTTCTGAGCGGAGGTGGTATCGGGTAGACCCAAGTCCGAAGTACTGGTTAAGGAAAGCGCGAGCGGAGACAGGCTGCACACCAGCACGAGGCCGATCAATGTGGGAGCTACTTTGGTTCGTTTCATATGCATAGTCTCGACGCTTCGAACTCTTTGACGAGCGGCCTCAGAAATCAAATTAACTTTGCATAACGGCTGGTTATGCAGCCGTACCTCATGCTACCTAATCGCCGCTTGATAGGGTTGGCGCATAGAAAGGCCCGAGACATTTCGTAGCAACCATCAACACTGCGTGAACAGCGGGCGATGTTGGGCGACGTGTCGCGTCAGCGCGCCTGTTAAATTAAGTATAGCCAAGTCGAATTGGAAAATTCTCTGTGGCAAAGCTCTGAAAGTGGCTCCACTATGCCATTCGCGAACAAGTTCGATTGGTTGGTTTTTCCATTCGATTTTGATCACCCGGTATAAACACTTGGCTCGACGGTGCGTGAGCATTTGTGGGGGCAGAAAAATGCTCCGTCGAGATTGATTAATTATGTACTAATACACTATCAATAATCTGCTTTTATCCCTAAAAATTCTAGGAAAATTCATAAAAATTTAACAAAGTGATGGTCTGGTCAGTTGAGAAGGTTTCGTTCGTTCTCGCGATCTGCCTTGGCGATGTGTAAAAGTAGCCATTGCATAGGGTGAAGGGGGGTAGAAGTGTGACCGAATCGAGATATTTGGCTGCGACAAGAAAATCCCGTGACTAACAATGCGTTGGGATGATCCTCGACAATCTGTTGCCAGCTGAGTTGATAGGCGCGCTTAGATAGCGACTGATTTTTCCGCTCAAGACCAAAGACTCCAGCCATACCACAACAGCCCGTAGATTTTACAATCAGAGAAAAGCCTAGGCGGTTAAAAATACTTTCCCATTGCGTTGCAGTTTGAGCACCTTGCGATGCTTCAGTGCAGTGTAGAAGTAAAATCGCTTGCTCGGATTTGCCGCTATGATGTTGTCGTTTCCACTGTAGGTGTTTTAAATTATCGATGAGCCATTCTTGCAGTAGCATAACGGGTGGGGCATAGCCAAGAACCTTTGCATGTTCATGTCGGTAGGAAAGTGTTATTGAGGGATCAATGCCAATCATTGGAATATTATATTTTGATAATGTATCCAATATTGCGGCAGTGTTTTGTGCGGTTTTTGCAAATGCCTTCTCGTAGCCCAATACATTCAGCGCTTTTCCGTTTTCCACGAGCGGTGCCAGAAAAGGTATAAAACCCAAGCGCTCGATACACTGATAGGTATCGGCGACAACTGATGCATCAAAGTAATGGTTGAAACTATCTTGTAGGATAATAACCGCTCGCGGCCTCTCAGATTCATCTAATCGTTGTAAGTTTCTTTCGTTGGCAACCCGCATTGGGTAGCGGCCTGCGAGTGTTTGAAGAGTGTTTTGGCTAAGCGGTGGCAGGTCAACTAGACCTATGAGTCTTTCGGCTAAATGCCGGCCCCATTGGGATTCGGTTGCAAATTGATAGACTCTCGGTGTGCGAGCGACGATGGGTAAAAGTTTTTCTAGGTGCGCGATAAAAAAATGTCGAACTGGTCGTAGATAGCGCGTGTAGTAATGGGCATAAAACTGACTTCTTGCCGCGGGAATATCCACGTGAATAGGGCACTGGGTCGCGCAGGCCTTGCAGCCTAAACAGGTTTCCATTGATTTAAGGACTTGCTGTGAAAAATCTGGTGTCTGAGACGTTTTTGCCAGAAAGTGATTCATTATTTTTTTGGGTAGATGCCATATTGACGAAACTGGAGCGGTATTTACGTTGTAATGCTTTTCTCCTAATTGAGCTAGCCACTCCTTGATAAGTTGGGACCGCCCCTTGGGAGAAAAAAGTCGTTGTCCGCTAGCTTTGAAAGATGGACACAGTGTTGTATTAGGATTCCAATCAAAACACGTGCCGTTGCCATTACAGTATGGTAATTCTGCCATAGCCTCCCAACTCTCGACCGATATTAAGTTGTCACGTTGCCCACGTGTCGATAGTTCGTCAATTTTTGTCAGCTGAGCTTCTGCGTTGGGGGTGGCAATTTTTCCAGGGTTCAGTTTGTTGTGGGGATCAAATGCTTGTTTGACTTGTTGCAAATAGGGATAGAGCTCGCCAAACGTGGCTGGAGAATATTCACTGCGCACGCCTTTACCGTGCTCTCCCCAAATTACACCACCGTATCGTCGGACGAGGGAGAAGACTTCATCGCTAATACGACGGACCATGTTTATAGTTGAAGGGTCGCGTAAATTTAATGCCGGGCGCACATGCATGACGCCGGCATCGGCATGGCCAAATATGCCGTAAGTCAGATGGTGTCTGTCCAAAAGTTGTTTGAAGTCGGTGATAAAATCTGCAAGGTACGGGGTAGGGACTGCAACGTCTTCTACAAATGGCACCGGACGCGCTTGACCTTGCATGCTACCCAGCAAGCCCACCGCTTTTTTTCTCAATGCCAAAAGGTTTGCTCGGTCTTCTGGTTTATGCAATGTTTGATAGTTAAGCCACTGGTTTTTTGTGCTTTCGAAACAATCCTCAAAACGCGCAACTTCTGCCGATAGTTTTTCCTCGTCGCTTGCCATGATTTCAATAAAGCTGATGGCGCCGGGAACCCCTCCGCCTGGGCTGACAACGAGGGACTTTACCTCATTCCATAAAATATTTTTTTCTGCAAGCGCGATGACTTTATCATCTATCGTTTCGATTGAGAGGGGTAAAAATTGGTTGAGTCTTTCGTTGTGGTGTAAAGCTTCGACTATTGTATTGTAACTACACACGAATAATTGTGTGTGTTTGGCAATAGGCTCGAGATTTACGATGGCTTCGGTGACGATTGCCAGGGTTCCTTCACTACCGCAGATCAGGCGATTAAAGTCCCAAGTAGGACAATCAGCCTGTTGTTGACGAATTCGGGCTAGGTCATAACCGGTTACAGCACGCTGTAGTTTTGGATAACTATTTTCTATGAGTTGGGCTTGTTGGTCGACAATGTCGGCTACGCGCCGAAGCGCTGTATCGAGCAACTTGTTGGAGACGTGTGAGCGATGCAATGCATCACTACTCATCGATTGACAGTGCCAAGTGCTGCCATCGCTCAATACACTGGTTGTGCTAATAATGTGATCGCTGGTTTTTCCATAGACCGCAGAACCCTGGCCAGAGGCGTCGGTATTGATCATCCCGCCAATAGTTGCTCGGCTACTGGTGGATAAGTCCGGAGCGAAAAACAAACCGTGTTGCTTAACGGCATTGTTGAGAGCATCTTTTACGACACCTGCTTGCACTCTGGCCCAGCCGCCCTCTACATTGATTTCGAGGATGCGGTTCATGTGCCGAGATAGATCGATTACCCACCCAGAGGTCAATGACTGACCATTGGTCCCAGTGGCACCACCACGCGCAGCAAATACAATATCGGCAAACGCCGGTTGGTTTGCCGTGAGGAGAATGATACTGATGTCATTATGACTGCGAGGGTAGAGAATGCCGCTGGGAAATTGCTGATAAATCGAATTATCAACCGACTGTACTGCGCGATTAGCGAGATCTAACTCGATATCACCACTAAACCCTCGCTTTTTTAGGGCGCTGCAAAATTGGTTGGCGTGAGCGTCTATGGATGTGTTGTTATTGAGGTGAGGAAGCATCGCGGGGCGTTTATAGTTACCTGTTATAGTGCTTTGGCGGATTGTTTGGTGTTTAAAGTCTGTTTTCGCTTAGTCTGTCATGGCGATTCGTCATTCACAAATGTGGTGTTATCTTAGGCTTATCTAACGGAGCCTCGTCTGTGTTAAACTAGTCAGTTGTGGCGGGGTCTCCATACTTATAAGATGCCACAGATTGATAGTTTTATGTCCTCTTGTCTAATAAGGTTTTCACCCTGGCTTATTGAAGTATGTCTACGCACTCTCCATCAAATGATACCCCTCTAGCAACTGCAATGAAGCAAGGCATGCGCCAATTGGCGAGTGGCGTCTCGGTAATCGCAACCCGTGACAAGTCTGGGCGGCCCTATGCCATGACGGTGACTTCCATTACCTCAGTCACTGATGAGCCCCCCGCCTTGCTAATCTGTCTGCATCGGCAGGCCGCCGTTGCCCAAGTGATTGGAGTGGGGGCGATAATCAGTGCGAATATTTTAAAAAGTGATCAACAGTCTGTGTCTGACCGTTGTGCTTACACGCCAAATGAAGAAGACCGTTTCTCTGAAGGACAGTGGCAAGATTGTGAGTTAACTCATGTACCTTGTTTACAGGACGGTTTGGCGACTTTTATTTGCGAAGTGACACAATGTATCCCCTACGGTACACACGATATTGTGATAGCCAATATCAGCTCCGTGAAGCTGCATGATGAAAACAGTGAGCCTTTAATCTATTGTCGCGGCGGATATTGCGATCTAGCGTAACGCCAGACAAATTACTTAAGGTATATCCCCGCTCGACCTATCTTCGACGCAGTACAAGTACTCAGAATATCTATAAGTCGTATAACCATTGAATGGCAACGCTGTAAAAACGGAATGTTAAACCGTGGTAGGTAGTTGTCTGCTTCGTCTGTCGATAACAACAGAAAGTGGAACACAATGATAACTGAACGGTTCTTATGAGAACCGCTCAGTTATGCTGTAGACCTTATTCAGGACGTATGAGCGTGAGGCGGGTAGTTCGGAGGCGGTGATTGCATTGTTGCTTGCTGAGTTTGTTGAGCTGCTCGACGCTTAGCTTTAAAGGCTTCTGAGCGACGGTCACCACCACGAGGCTTGGGTTCAACACGTCGATTTACTAACTTCGCTATATCGTCTTTAAACTCTTGTTTGCCTAATACCCACGCTTTGTTGGTAGATTCGCGAATGGCTTTGATAGTCTGTTCGGAAAGTTCCGCTTCAAATAGTGAGCGGTAGGCCGCTTGGCGGGCTTGGGGCGAGTCGCCCAGCCTGAGATATTCGGCGTGAGGAGTTAAGCAATGATCAGTTTTACCCAGTGCATTGGCTCCGTAGCTTGACCAACGATACTCGCTCGGAGATTCGGACAAACCCGCTCGAACGGGATTAAGCTCAATGTAACGTGAGCACGTCAGCAAATAGTTTTTCGCATCGATCAGGGTTGCTTTGTAGCGACCTTCCCAAAGCGTCCCGCTGCGATCATAAGTCTGGTTAAAATACTGGACATAATAGCGTCCAATCATTTGCATGGCCTTGCCAATACTTTGCTCTTGCTTGGGTGTGATAAGTAAATGCACATGATTACGCATCAACACATAAGCATGCAGTTCACAGGCATGCTTTGCACAGGCTTTTTTAAGCTGTAGCAAATAATAATCATAGTCAGCTGGTTGCTTGAAAATATCACAGCCATTGTTGCCTCGAACAATCACATGTTGTGGGTGTTCAGGTAGATAATAACGGGGCAAACGCGCCATACCGTAACCTCAATCCTTGCTTTTGTAGACGTTCTATAAAAAAGCTTAGCAGACTTGAGCGCTGTGTCAGGGCGAGAAACAATTTTTATGCTCTATGCAAGGTGCAATACTGTTCCAACTTGGCATAAAGAGCGCTTGGGGAGATAGGTTTTGAAACAATATCGTCCATTCCCGCTTCTATGCAGCTATTTCGAGCGCTCTCAGCTTGGTGAGCGGTCATGCCAATAATCGGCAGTGAGTTATAGCTTCCCAGCGCACGAATGCGCTGGGTGGCGGCAAATCCGTCTAACACTGGCATCTCAATATCCATCAGCACGACCGCGAAGTGGTCGGCGGTATGTTGCTGGAGCTTGTCTATCGCTTCCTTGCCGTTGCTAGCGATGGTTACGTCATAGCCGCGTTTGATAAGGACACCTTGAGCAACTTTTTGGTTTACAGGGTTGTCCTCGACGAGAAGTATCTCTCGGCTATTTTGTCGAGCGGCCGCCTCGGAGTTGTGTTGGGATAAACCTAGTGTTGGCTGCGAGTCGCTGTTTACCGCTTGGCAGCGAAGGGTAAACTCAATCACTGTGCCTTGTTTGGGGTGGGAGGTAACTTGAATTTGACCGCCCATCATTTCGATCAGTTTTTTTGCAATGGCTAGTCCTAAACCTGTACCGCCGAACTCTCTTGATGATGACCCATCGGCTTGAGTGAAAGCGTCAAAAAGTTGATCTATCTGTGCGGCGTTAATGCCAATGCCGGTGTCTTTGACGCTGCAGTGAAGTACAACATTGCTGACTTCTTCTTCGCTGTGAATACTGACGTCGACATGACCTTCTCGGGTGAATTTTATGGCGTTGTGAACAAGGTTGGCAAGCACTTGGCGAATACGTGTTGAGTCGCCAGAAACGAAAGCGGGCACATCTTCAGCAATCGCAATATTTAACGTGAGGTTTTTTTTCTGAGCCAGTGTGGTATAGGGAGAAAGTGCTCGGGTTAAGTGGCGTTTTAAATTAAATGGGTGGTATTCAATGACCAGCTTGTCGGCTTCAATTTTTGAGAAGTCAAGAATGTCGTCAATTATGTTGAGCAATGACTTCGCTGAATTTTCAATATCTACAATCTTTGATCGTAGCTCATCATTTAATTGCGTTTGCATCGTTAGGTAAGCCATGCCGATGATTGCGTTCATCGGCGTTCTAATTTCATGGCTCATTCTGGCGAGAAATTCACTTTTTGCGTGGTGGGCTGAGAGTGCGTGCTGATGGGCTAGTTCAATATCAGTTTCAGCTTTTTTGATATCTGATATGTCGGTCATGGTTCCCATGGCGCAGATGGGTTTTCCAAGATCGTCCCAGCTGATGACTTTGCCCCGCATAAGTATCCATAAAATGTCGCCGTCACGAGTTATATGGCGTATTTCTAGGGAAAAATCGTCAATCTCACCAGCGGTAAGCTTTCTAGCGTATTCGAGAACTATTTCTTGATCATCGATATGCAAATGGTATCCGCTGATAGGGTGAAACCCAGAATAACGTTCGGGGTCGTAACCAAGCATAGCGTAGTAATTAGGGCTGAGGTAAATAGTTTGCTCCGATAAATTTATTTCCCACAATCCATAGGAAGCGGCTTCCATCGCCATGTGAAAGCGTTCTTTACTAAGATTGAGTTTGGCGACTAAGTTTTCCTTGGTGAGTACCATCCCTAAGGTTTCACTAATGACTTGGGTCGCTCTCAGTTCTCGACTAGTGAAACGACGAGGATGCTCATTTGCGCATACAAAGATACCGAGTACCTGGTCTTTGTGAATTATGGGTCTAGCAATAGCTGATGACACACCAGCTTCCTTGGCAAACGCTTTGACTTTCTCAAGCCTGCCATCATCCTTTATATCCTCAAAGATAAAAGAGTTGTTTCGAAACTTGGGGTTTATTGCGATGGTTTGCAGTCCAGGGATGGTTTGTTTAACAGAGTTCTTTCGCGCCTCAAGCAATAGTGTGGCGTGGTCGTGATCTTCATAGAGCCGAATGGAACATCGATCAAAATCGAGTTTATCAATGCACTCTTCGAGTGTGACTTGCATGCTCTGCTCGTTACACGTGTTAAATAGCTTAGCATTTACATCCAGAAGCCAGGCATCTAGCTTGGCATTTTCGTGATTGGACTTTACGAATCGATAGGTCTGAGTTATTTCCGCACTTACAGCAACAATCGTGCGCTCGCCAAGTGATGGGTAGTTATCAATAACAGAGATTTTAGACTGGAATACGTGTTCTTTGTTTTTGGCATCGAATAGTGTGAACCGTAAAACTTGTTGATCTAGGCCATCAATAGTGTTGTTTAGGGCTAATTCGCAGCGTTCCCAATCTTGTTTGCTCATTAAGTAGCGACAACCAAAAATGTTTTCTGGTTGTACCTCTGATGGTTTATATCCAATACGATAAAGTATGTGTTCGTTGTGGTATGTCCATCCCGTATCTCGATGCCAGGAAGAAATGAACTCTTCACTGTTGTCAAAAAGCTTGGTTAAGGATCCGTATGAATTGGAGACCTCTGTTGAATTTAGATGACGAAGCGTTTTTTGAATTAAAAGCTCTCCACATATCTTCATCATCTTGCAAACCCAGCTTAAATCGCTGTCTTGACTGTCATCGCTAGCGGGCTCGGTAATTAGATAAAATCCAATAAGCTGCCCTTTGGTGGTGATAGGAAGATAATAAAGCGTGCTTGATTTTGCGTCGATGGGAGTCGTTGGGATGACGTGAAGCCCCGGCCCGCGTGTAGTGTTCATATGTTCTAATAGTGTGTCATCACACTTAATCGTCGTCGGGAGAGGATGAGAATCGCTGGCAAAAAACTGGTGGCAATGACCGTGTGTTTTGCGTCGATAATATAATGCGACAGTGTGAATTGGCCAAATAGATAATTGATTGGCGCACAACTTTTGAATATCTTCGATCGTAGTCACGTGGTTAAGGTAGTGCGGTAATTCCGATACAGTCCTTAATATTGTACGCCGGTCGACACCGCCAATGAATGTGGGCGGAAGCGGTCTGTTGTTGTCGTGGGAGTGCGTATCGAGTGTCATTTGTGCGAAACAATCCTCGATAGGGTACTAATCAGCTTTTCTGGATCTACCGGTTTTGCAATATGGTCGTTCATTCCAAAACTTAGGCAGCGTTCTTTGTCTCCCACCATTGCGTGGGCTGTCATCGCTATAATGGGAATGTTTCGCCAATTTTCATCACTTGCTCTAATTTTTTTTGTGGTTTCAAGGCCATTCAATACTGGCATTTCTATATCCATTAAGATTGCGCTAATTTCCTCAGTAGAAGAGGCTTTTAACATGTAAAGCGCTTCTTGTCCGTTGTTTGCGGTAATCACATTAATGCCAAACTTATTTAACATTCCCTGTGCAACGCGTTGGTTGATGATGTTGTCTTCGACGAGGAGGACGGTTTTCAATGTGAGTGGTATTTCATGCGTGATAGGCTCGGCTCGATAGCGTTTTTCGTGCGGGTTTACGTCCTCTAGAGTTGGTGATTGTTTGAATACAATGGTGAAATGGAACGTTGTACCTACATCGGGGAGGCTGATAGCCTGAATTGACCCTCCCATCATTTCCACTAAATTTTTGCAGATGGATAGGCCTAGACCAGTTCCTCCATATTTTCGGGTGGTAGAATCCGCTGCTTGTATAAATGGCTCAAACAGTTTTTCTAGCGCTTCGTCCGTTAGCCCAATCCCTGAATCACTCACTGAAAAAAGAATCGATACAGAATTGGTGCGGGAATCTAAATCGGCGAGTTGTGCAGACACAGAAATGTTGCCGTTCTCTGTGAATTTCACTGCATTACTGAGCAAATTAGTAATGACTTGACCAAGCCTGTGCCGGTCGCCAATAACATTGTTAGGTACATTGTCGCCAATGTTTAAGGAAAGCTCGTTATGATTTTTTTCTGCTTTTGCTGCAACCAACTTGATGATTGATTTAAGTTCTTTATACAGGCTGAAGTTTTCATGAACTAGATCGAGTGTTCCTGATTCTATTTTTGAAAAGTCAAGGATGTCATCGATAATTCGCAATAGTGAGTGTGCGGCTGATTCTATGTCATTGAGAAAACCTCGTTGCTCGGTGGTAAGCTTATCTTGCAGCGCGAGGTAGCACATGCCGGTTATGGCATTCATTGGTGTGCGAATTTCATGGCTCATTCGTTCAAGGAATTCGCTCTTTGAGTTGTTTGCTAACTCAGCTTCTTTGCGGATACTTTTCAAGTGATCAAGCTTTGCCTTGAGTGACGAGATGTCCAAATTCACACCCATAATACGCAAGGCTTTTCCTGATGCATCTCGCTTTACGACTTTGCCTTTGCTGAGCATCCATACGTAACTACCGTCTTTTTTCTTTTGGCGTAGCTCAATGTTGACCATGCCTTGGCTATTTTGTTTATTGCTGTATATTTGAGAGGTGAAATAATCTCGATCGTCAGGATGCGTGAGCTCTATCATCGCCTGAATTGTTGGCTCGATTTCGCCTTGCTCATACCCGAGTGCGGAGTAATAGTGTTCGCTTAAGTAGATGTGTTGTGTTTCAGTATTGTAGTCCCACAGCCCGTGAGTCGATGTTTGCATCGCCAGGTTGAAGCGATCTTCGTTGGCCCGAAGTTCGTTCAAAATTCGGTTGCGTAAGACGGCCATGTGAATATTATCGGTTAGTATCCGTAACAGCCGGATTTCTTCTTTTGTCCAGATACGCTTTTCGGTACTTAAGATATTAAAAAGGCCGATAACTTGGTTGTTCTGAAATATCGGTTGGGTAGCATAAGCGTCTATGTCTATTTTTCTGTAGTATGCGGTAACGCTTTTACTCGGTTGATCTTCCAAGGTGTTGATGGCGTAAGTGTCCCCCCATGAAGTGAGCCTATCTAGCCAGCCTGTCCCCAGTTGAGAGATGAGGTCTGGAAACAATTTAGCGAGAGGCTCAAGCCCGGGGCGATGCCACTCTGACACCATGTTGAAGAAGCCTGTCGCAGGGTCGGTTAGCCGCAGTGTGCAACGGTCCAGCTTTAAGTGTTCACCAAATCGAGCCAATATTTTCTGCAGGGATGCAAAATCGCTGCAGTCGAATATATCGTTTGTAATTTGTACGAGCCACTGTTCTTGCTGTGCATGATGGATGATTTGGTTTTCTGCCTGTTTTAGTTCAGTAATATTACGTGATATGGCAGTAAGTTCGTAAGTGTTCCCACCTTCATGTTTTCGTGCCGCTTTGACGTTGTTGCGATACCAGGCTACATCACCATTTAAACCTATTGCGCGATAATCGTGTTGATACTCCTTTCCTGTCTTGGCGCAGTCGTAAAAGGCTGATAAAACGGCGTTCCAATCAGCTTCATGCATAGGGTTACTTTCTAGAATTTTGTCCAAGGTAAGTGTTTCAGCGCTATAGCCGAGGTCTAAAAAGCCTTTGATGTTATGGTATTTCCACCCATCTTTTTCATTCCATGTGCCGTAAATTGCATCGGACTGGTCTAGCACTCTAGACAAGTGTTCAACCGACTTTGAGTTCTCATTTTTTTTTTAAGAGGTCTTCACAATAGTAAATGAGGCTAAGAAAATTTTGCTGTAAAGCGGGGAAAGTCTGTGCTCTTGCAACTTCCTTTAATAACTGGTCGGAAGAGACAATGAGCAAATAATGTATTCCCGAGTTCAATACTATATTGAGAGTGACGAGCTTGTCGCTATTGCTTGACTCAATAATGCTGCAGGAGAAACCGGTTAGATGGCACTGCGCTGGAGCGGAATTCCCGGTTGCTGCCTCAACGAGTGTTGTCAAGCTAGTGTCAGGTTCAGACTGGGATTCTTGAAAGTAAATAGCCGACTTTTCTGGTAGCAATACAGTGTGCCAACCGTTGTTCGGACGCTTTATTAACAGCGCCACTAGCTTGGCCGCACAAAGCTCAAGAAATCTTGTGGATTGAGCGATGAAAGTTTCTTCATCTAACGTTGTCCCAAATCCAAGAGAGAAATTTACGACGTCCAACGTTACGCTTTCACTTTCTTGGTGCGCTAAGTAGCTGGAGTGTGGAGTCTCGTAAAGCATTCGTGTGGGCATAAACTCATTGCTCTTCGAGACTAGAGGATGGTGTTGAATGGGGCAAGGCAAGCTCTTGTATTAGCGCCGCATAGAGTGCGGTTGGGTGTATAGGTTTGGTGATGTAGTTGCGCATTCCCATTTTTAAACAACGCTTTTTAGTTTCTATTTCTGTGTGAGACGTTAGCGCGATGATTGGCAGGTCTTTGTAGGTGGCATGCGAGTTAATATTTTGGGTTGCGCGTTCGCCATCCATTATCGGCATGTCGAGGTCCATCAAAATGATGTCGAAGGTGCCTGGTGTTTTGGTTTCGATGAGTTCAACAGCTTGCAGCCCATTGTCTGCGATAGTGACGTCAGCATCGCGACTTTCGAGAAGCGATTGGGCTGCCTTTTGGCTGACAGGGTTGTCTTCAACTAACAGGACTCGTAAGTTGCTAATGAGCTGTCTGTGGTCGCGGATGTGATTAGGCCAGCGAATACCGGCCCAAGATTTTTCGTCTTCGATATCCGCTATCACTTCCCGTATTTTTGTTGGAGACAGGGGTTTATTAACGTAAGCATCAACAGATGGGGCCGTTGAGCGGGGAAATATAATGTCGTCTTTTCTTAGTGCGCTGACCAGCACTATGGGAGGAGGGTTCTCCAGCTGTAAATGCGTCTTTATTTGCTGTGCAACAGAGACACCGTCGATACTCGGTAGCATGTAGTCAATCAGGACTAGGTCAAAAAAGTCGTCTGCGTCGGTGCGTTTAAGTTTCTCTATCGCTTCCTCAGCGGTTGAGGCAATCTCCGTTCTGCATTTCAATTGTCGGGCTGCTGCGTAGCTAATGGCTTGATCAAGTGGGTCGTCTTCTACGATCAAGACATGAAGGTGGCTAGGTATTAGGGTGCCTAGGGTGCTTGGCTTTCCTTGGGGAGCGGTTGCTTTAGGGTCGCCCTTTGAGCGAGCACCCTTGTGCCCTGACTTTTGAACTGCGGTGATACGATGAGTCATTGGCGTATCCGCGACTCGCGTTGTTTCGGGGGCTGTGACTTCACTTAGAGTGTGTAATGGCGTGAAGCTCTCCTGGTGGATGTGCATTAGGCGGTCTTTCATACAACGTTCCGAAACAAATAGGCTAGCTGCGCAGGTAGGTGGATCTCTGCACAGCTTATGGTGTAGCAGTTATCTAGCCTTTTAAGTGTAGTCAAATAACGATGGGGTGAGATGAGGATTGTGTGTTTTAGCGTGCGTTTTAGGGCCGATGTTTTGTTTTTATCCGCTCAAAAAGAGATTCGTCATAGGCAATAGCCTGATTCGGGATAAACATCTCGCTTGTTGGGTTGTTAGTGTTATTTTTTAGGATGGATCTGGATTATATTAAAAATATTTAGGATATGTATTGACTTGTTGTCGTTGTGGCGGCTATAGTCGCTGTAACTGATTCTTAATGGTGATGAGGCGTGCTAGCGTCCTTGTTGCAACAAATGCCTCTAGAGAGGCTGAAGGTCTAAGATGATAGCGGCAAACCGCTTTAATGTGTTTATCCTCTCTGGGTGCCATAAAGGTATTCTGCTGCCGCTGCGCGGCTAATCAATTTCACTCTGTCCATACCACCCCTATACTTTTCGACCTCGCCTCCAGCATGGCGAGGTTATGACTGGAGTTGTCAGTAATGAGCAAAGACAAATTAGTAATTTTTGATACCACTCTTCGAGATGGGGAGCAAAGCCCCGGCGCTTCGATGACTAAGGATGAAAAAATCCGTATCGCCAAAATGCTTGAAAAAATGCGAGTGGATGTTATCGAGGCCGGTTTTGCGATAGCCAGCCCCGGTGATTTTGAAGCGGTAAAAGCAGTAGCCGAAGCAGTGAAAGACTCGCGAGTGTGTAGTTTGGCTCGGGCAGTCGGGCCGGACATTATCCGCGCTGGTGAAGCGTTAAAAGGCGCTAATGCGCCACGCATTCACACATTTATAGCAACATCACCTATCCACATGGAATATAAGCTCCAGTTGCCCCCTGAACGTGTCGTCGAGCAGGCGGTAGATGCGATTCGTCATGCACGTAATTTGGTGGATGACGTGGAGTTTTCTTGTGAGGATGCGAGTCGTTCAGAGTTTGATTTCTTGTGCCGCATTATTGAGGCAGCGATCGACGCGGGTGCGAGCACCATTAATTTGCCCGATACAGTGGGTTATGGTGAGCCAGGTGAATACGGCTTGTTGTTCAAGCGATTGATTGAAAATATTCCAAATTCGGACAAAGCGATTTTTTCGACACACTGTCACAACGACTTGGGCTTGGCGGTAGCGAATTCTTTATCGGCCGTCATGAACGGTGTGCGTCAGGTTGAATGCACCATCAATGGGTTGGGTGAGCGCGCTGGCAACGCCTCCTTAGAAGAAATCGTAATGGCGGTACGTACGCGTAAGGATATCTTCCCCGTTGAAACCGACATCGTGGCCGAGCATATCGTTCCGACCTCGCGGTTGGTCTCGACGATTACGGGGTTTCCTGTCCAGCCGAATAAAGCGATTGTCGGTGCGAATGCCTTTGCGCACGAAGCGGGTATCCATCAAGACGGTGTCTTGAAACACCGCGAGACCTACGAAATTATGCGTGCCGAAGACGTAGGCTGGAGTAACAACCGCATCGTCTTAGGTAAGCATAGTGGTCGCGCCGCCGTGCGTGCTCGTTTGGAAGACTTAGGCTTTACCTTCGATTCCCCTGCGGCGTTGAACCTTGCTTTTGAGCGTTTCAAAGAGCTCGCCGATAAAAAGATGGAAATCTTTGATGAAGACTTGCACGCGATCATGGGTGGCGTTTCTGAAAGTGATACGCAAGAGGTGTATCGCTTAGTTGATATGGAAGTTTTATCGAAGACCGGAAGTGTTCCTCATGCTAAGGTGCAGCTCAGCATCGAAGGTGGCGAAACGGTAGAGGCCAGCGCTGAAGGTAGCGGACCAGTTGATGCAGTTTTCAAAGCGATTGAGGCTGTGGTGAACAGCGGTGTGGCGCAAAAGCTTTATTCCGTGAATGCGATTACCCAGGGTACAGATTCACAGGGCGAAGTGACCGTCCGTTTGGAAAAGGATGGTGTGATTGTCAACGGCGTTGGTGCGGATACTGATATTGTCATCGCGTCTGCCAAAGCCTATCTCGATGCGCTAAATTTGCTTAAGTCGCAAGGGCCGCGGGTTCGATGGCAAGAGCAAGGGCAAGGGCAAGGGGTTTAAACCAGACCGCCAATATTCACCTCTACCGTGGGTAGAGGTGAGCTAGAGATTGCGTATGCACGAGCAGTGGCGACAAGCCTATTTACAAACGTTTGAAATTGACAGCTATGAGCCACGTTGGGTGCTGCCCAATGCCTTGCCGTCAGTTCAATGCGAGTATGAGTGGGTCGATGACGAGGTTGTCGAGGCTGAGTTGTCGAATGCGCAAGTCAGCGCGCCTAGCCAGTCCGTGATGGATAGCGTTGCGCTCGATGACCGTGCCGAGCCCCCTCCCAGGGAGCGCACGCACAATATTGACGTGGCGGCTAGCAGCCAGAAAAAGCCAGTACACAACAACTCAGCGCTCAAGCCCCAGCCCCAGTCGCAGTTACGGTTTGTGTTGTCGGTATGGCGTATCGCCCCCAATTTGCTGGTAGTAGATAGTCGCCGCCCACGCCTGGCGCTGCCTACGGATGCTTTGTTGCTTAACATTCTTAAGGCGCTCGGTTATCCGCTGGAGCGTTTGCCCGCCGTTGAGCACGTGCGTTGGCCGCTGACGCAGTCTAGTGGGTCAGCGGAGGAACAAGTAACTGAAGCTCGCGCCTATGTGCAAGCGTATTTACAAGCTCAACTGGGTCACTTTCCTTTTTCGAAGGTCTTGTTAATGGGTGCCAGCGCTGTGCGTTTTACGCTGGATGAGCAGCTCTGGCCCGATGATGATGACCCTCGTGTATTGCTGGGTAAGCATTTTTCTCTAAGTAGCTTTGATTCTAATAAAGCAGCTGTGCCAGAGGCGATTGTCGTGCCGAGTCTTTCGGCAATGTTGCAAACCCCCGTTTTAAAATCGGTAACCTGGCAAGCGATTCAGCCTCTCCGCGCGAACCCGTTGCAACCACTATAGGCTCTTCTAGCCAATGCCAAATACAATTGACTGTGCGATTCGCGAGCTTCGTCTCGATGATTTACCTCGGGTGATGGCAATCGAGAATGCTGTTCATCTAAGCCCCTGGTCTGAGGCGATTTTCGCTAGTTGTTTCACCACTCGTCACATCTCCCGCGTGGTCGAAAATCGTCATGGAGAATTATTGGCATATGCCATCCTGTCGGTCGCGGGTGGGGAAGCAGAGTTGCTCAACATTGCTGTTGCCAGTCAAACGCAGGGACAAGGCTTGGCTAGAGGTTTATTAGATGAATTGGTCGCGACAATAGTTGGTCAAGCCGATAGCGTTTTTTTAGAAGTGCGGGAATCTAATCTGCGCGCGCAAAATCTCTATGAGCACTATGGCTTTAACCAAGTGGGTGTTCGCCCAAATTATTACCCAGGGCCGAATGGCGGGCGAGAGGATGCTTGGATTTACGCGCTGCCGCTGGCGGATAACCACCTGCCGTAACGTTTTCGAGGGGCGTTAGATTAAATCAGCGTTCGCTTAAATCTTCTTGCCTGTTGCTGTGGTGGCGCAATGTTATACTTCGCGGCCTAATAAATAGCGACTGCGGACACACACTCTCGTTTTGAATTCTTCTTTGCACGCCACTCTAACCGAAGGCTCAATAGCTGGGCATTTACGGTCCATGGCCCTGCCAATGGTGTGGGGGCTTTTGGCGACCATGTCATTCAATGCTGTCGATACCTTGTTTGTTTCTCACCTCGGTGATGGCAACTGGGACACCGTGTCTGAACCCGGTTTGGGTGATAAGGCGCTTGCAGCAATGGGCTATACCTTTCCGGTTGTCATGGTGATTACCAGTATTTCTATCGGACTAGGCGCTGGTGCTTCTTCGGCTATTGCTCGTGCTATGGGGGGAGGTAATACCACCAGAGTTCGTCGTTTAGCAACGGACGCCCTCACGCTTGCGACGCTCATCGCGTTTGCTGTGAGCGTGATTGGCCTTTTTACTATTGATTGGCTATTTACTTCCGTCCTTGGTGCTTCCACTGAGCTGCTGCCACTCATTCACGATTACATGGCCATCTGGTACGTGAGTGCTCCTTTTCTCATGGTGCCGATGATCAGTCTATCCGCGTTGCGCGCGCTTGGATTCGCGAAGATTCAAGGTGGTTTGATGATCACCGGCGCACTCATAAACGGCGTTCTAGATCCTTTTCTCATATTTGGTTGGGCGGGTTTGCCGCGCTTGGAATTGGAGGGTGCGGCTTACGCAACCCTGGCGTCACGGGTGGTCACGTTGATCATTGCTATTTATGTGCTGCAGGGGAGGATGCAGGTATTGACCAACCCCTTCGTGCGCTGGAAAGAGATAGCGAGTTCCTGGGCCACGCTATTTCATGTCGGCATTCCGTCGATGATTAGTAATCTGATTATTCCTGTCTCCAGTGGTATCGTCGTGAATTTGGTATCGAAACATGGCGATTTAGCGGTGGCGGGTTTCAGTGTCGCGGTCAGGGTCGAACCCATAGCGCTCATTGTGTTTTACGCATTGTCTGGAGTTGTTGGTCCATTGTGCGGCCAAAATAAAGGTGCTGGTTTATACCACCGCGTTCAAGAAACACTGTCTGTCGTGATGCGATTCTGTCTCTCGTTTGGCCTGCTGCTTGGCGGGCTTTTGTGGGTTGTTGGGCCGCATATTGCGGGATTTTTTAGTGATTCCGAGGAAGTTGTTGGTGTGGTCGTCGGCTACTTATCGATCGTGCCGATCAGCTATGGGGCTTATGGCATGGTGATGTCTATTATTGCCATGTTTAATGGTATGGGCCATCCCTTGCCAGGGCTTGGGATATCCTTTTTGAGGGTGATGGGGGTTTACCTGCCCTTTGCCATTGTTTTTAGCTGGTTGTGGGGGCTAACGGGATTGTTTGTCGCGACTATGTTATCTAATTTAATGGTGGGACTGATTGCCTACCTATGGATGCGTCGGGTTGTTAGTCGTCAACAGGCAGGCACATTGTCAGTATGCGAAGAGGGTTAACAGCACGCTAGCTGTCAGTGGGTACCCAGTTCTCACGTAAATAATTTTCTTTAAATCCGCTTCTCAATATATTCTTATATGAATGCTGTGGGTCACCCGGCACTTCTTCACCGGTTGCTGTGATAATGCTCCCGGCGCCCATAGCAATCGCCGCATTCACTCGCGCTGCCAACAATGCGCCTTGAAATCCTCGTTGACGATAATCTCTGTGGGTTGCACCCCAGTCACAGTAGCCTATGCCATTTTCGTAAAACAGGGCGCCGGTTGCCGCAGGTAGGTCACCATCAAAGGCCATAAAAAGATGCCAGTTAGGGTGGTTAATCATCGATGCAATTAACGGAATTGACGTTTCATCCAAGTCGAAACAGGGCGCGACGATTCGTGCAAAGTGTTCTGCATGTTCTGATGTTATTTGTTTAACGCTATGCTTTGTTGGGAATGAATGTGGTGTGGTGTCACGAGAAAACTTCATCCAGCTCCGCGCCTTCTGGAAGCCTGCGTGTGATAACGCCTCGCTAGTTTGCTGGCTCGGATTGGTTACATGCAGAAAAAATTTTTTGATGGCGTTTTGACTATAGAAGTCTTTTGTTTTCTGAAGTGTAACGTGATCTTGCAGAATCCGATTATCTGATACAAAACAGCGGTTAATGAGAATGCTGGGGTCTTTGCTGGAGGTCGAGCAGATAATGCCGCCAATATTTTTCAGTTGTAGTCCCAGTCTTTGTTGTAACTCGGGGGAAGCTGTTTGGTGAATTGCGGTCAACGCGTTTAATTCGATTGATTCCGATGCAGATGAGAGTGAGGTCATCGCTGGCACTTCCGTGTGTGTTGGGTCGATTAATTAACCGGGTTTAGGTATTTTGTGTAAACACTTGAGTGGCATAAATGTTACACGTGCCGTGACGCAAAATTGAGTAGATGCGGGTCAGTAGCGCAAGTGGGTGCTTGCGGTAGTAGGCCAATACGTTGTTGCCTACGCCTTGTGAGCGGCTGGTGCTTTGTTGATCTTCACTAAAGGCGTCTTTGTATACCCAGGGTTGCGTCTGTTTGAATATTTGCTTTGGGCTGAAGTTGATGTTGCCAAATAATTTATTAAAGCTACGTAAGCTGAAATCATGCAAGTGATGAGGGTTGCCATCACAGGTGGGGGTGATCGGTACCGAGGCGATGATGGCACCACCAGCATTGAGCAGACTGGGTAAATTCGCAATAAACGCACGAGGATCGATCAAGTGCTCGATGGTTTCAAGCGAGACAATCGTATCGAAGCGGCCTTGGTCAAAGCGCATTGCATCGGTACAGATGAACTCAAGGTTGTCTAATTGATAGTTGCGTCGCGCATAGTCGATAGCTTCCGGGTCGATATCAACCCCCGTGAATCGCAGTTCAGGATGCCGCCCCGCCATTTGCGCAGTGCCGAAACCACAGCCGCAGGCCATGTCTAATATGCTCTTGCCGGTTAAGTGAGATGAGGCGAATTCGTAGCGGGCTTCGTGGATAGCGAGAGATTCTCGGTCATTGCTGTCAGACATATCCATTTCTTTTGGATAAATTCGCTCCAACAAAACGGGTGGGTCTTGTGCTTCCATAGTAAATTCGGTGAGTCTGGCAATGTTAAGGGGGCGCCAATGGTAATGGAATACGACAAGAGAGGCCAGTTTTCAATCAAATATGCCCCATGGATTGCATGTATAGCGGGCCTGTATTCAGATACAATACGGCGCCTTAACGATAAGGCCTATAAAGGGCATTCGCCAAGAAATTAAGCGAAATCGCAAATTAAAGAGTATTAAAAAGGTTTACGACAGTATGGGTGATAGCAAATTATCAAATGAAATCAGCAAGCGGCGCACGTTCGCTATCATCTCGCATCCGGATGCTGGTAAAACAACCATCACAGAAAAGCTATTGCTCATCGGTAATCAAATTCAAACGGCTGGTAGTGTGAAGGGTAAAAAAGGACCGCACGCAAAGTCGGATTGGATGAGCATGGAGCAGGAACGGGGGATATCGGTGACCTCATCAGTGATGCAGTTTCCATATAAAGAGCGCACGGTGAACCTTCTTGATACCCCTGGGCACGAAGACTTTTCTGAAGATACCTATCGCACCCTGACGGCTGTTGATTCGGTCTTGATGGTTATTGATGGGGCGAAAGGTGTGGAAGATCGAACCATTAAACTGATGGAGGTTTGTCGTTTGCGTGACACGCCGATTCTTTCATTCATTAACAAAATGGATCGCGATATTCGTGACCCCATTGAGGTGATGGATGAAATTGAAGAAGTGCTTAAGATCGAGGCGGCACCCATTAATTGGCCCCTAGGTATGGGTAAGGAGTTTAAGGGTGTCTATAACCTGTATACCGATACGATTCATGTTTTTCAAAAAGGCATGGGGCATATGCTGCAAGATGATATACAAATTAAGGGCCTAGAGTCTGCTGAGGCGAAAGAGCTATTGGGTAGCTATTGGGAAGATACTTTTGATGAAATCGAATTGGTGAAAGGTGCCACCCACCAGTTCGATCGCGATGCTTATCTCGAAGGCAGGCAAACCCCTGTGTTTTTTGGTACGGCGTTAGGAAACTTCGGTGTTAGGGAAATGCTCGATGGTTTTGTCGAATGGGCACCTTCACCCTTAGGTCGCGATACCAAAGAGCGACATGTTGAGCCAACAGAAGAAAAGTTTTCGGGATTCGTTTTTAAAATTCAGGCCAATATGGATCCAAAGCACCGCGATAGAATTGCATTTATGCGCATTTGTTCTGGGCGCTATCAGCGTGGTATGAAAATGAAACACGTTCGATTAGGGAAAGACGTAAAAATCGCCGATGCGGTAACGTTTCTGGCGGGGGATCGTAGCCATGTTGAAGAGGCAATCTCCGGCGATGTCATCGGTCTTCATAACCATGGCACAATACAGATTGGTGATACTTTTACGGAAGGTGAAACGCTCAAGTATACGGGGATTCCGCATTTCGCACCTGAACTGTTTCGACGTATCCGCTTGGCGGATCCTTTAAAAACCAAACAACTGCAAAAAGGCTTGCAGCAATTAGCAGAAGAGGGTTCGACGCAAGTTTTCTTCCCAATGAACAATAACGACATAATCGTTGGTGCCGTGGGGATGCTGCAGTTTGAAGTGGTTGCTTATCGTCTCAAGGATGAGTACAAAGTCGACGCCATTTATGAAAGTGTCACCGTAAACACTGTGCGTTGGGTGGAGTGCGAAGATGCGAAAGTATTGGAACAATTTAAGCGTAAATGTGCGGATAATCTTGCCATTGATGGCGGTGGCCATTTGTCCTATTTAGCTCCTTCGCGTGTCAATTTATCATTGACCCAAGAGCGCCACCCAGATGTTGAATTTTGGGCTACGCGCGAGCATTAACTCATTCTAATTTTTTGCAAAATCTTATGTCAGATCACAATAATAATTTTTGCCAACACATACCTGACACCATGCCGCGAATGTATTGGCCTGTGCTAGACCGTCTGTTCGGATATGTTTTCAAGAAAATGGGTTGGAGTTTTGAGGGCGAGATACCCAAAGTAAAAAAAGCTATTGTTATTCTCGCACCACACACATCGAATTGGGACTTCTTTATTGCAATGCTGGCTAAGTTTTCTTTGCAGCTGAAGGCCTCCTATATAATGAAGCAAGAGGCATTTTTCTGGCCTTTTAAAAGCTTGTTAATGACTGTTGGTGGTATACCTGTGGATCGATCGCAGCCAGCTCGGGTGGTTAACCAGGTCGCCAGAAAAATTGCCGAAGAGGATAGCATTTGGGTTGTTATTACCCCTGAGGGTACGCGTAAAAAGGTGACCAAATTCAAAACTGGTTTTGTTCGTATTGCGCGCACAGCGGGTGTGCCTATTCTAGTGATTGGTTTTGATTACAGCCGTAAGAAAATAATTTTTTCTAAAGTAGTTGAGCCTGGAGAAGACTACGAAGAGGAGGCTCAATCCCTGTACCAATACTGTAGAGAAAGCTTCGTTGGATGTAGGCCCGAGCATCAATAGTTCCACTCTCGTTCCCTGTTTCATTCCTTTTAAACCATATAATAAATAAGGCAATAAACAATTTGCTGCTGCCTCGCGCTGAATTTGTTGTTTTAGGTGCCTTTGCATGGCACTAATGTACTTTTTCAGCTAAACCTTAATACAGGTATGTCGTTTGTATGGTCAAACTTGCAGGAGGCAGCGAGTGTCCAAAGAACACAAAATTCTTATCTATCAGCCACAGGGGCCGTCAAAGGTCGCTGAATATATTGCGCAATCTTTTGCTCATGCGTCAGCTACTGATCAGCAGGCATGTCTTGAATTGCTCTGTGATACTGAATATAAGGTATTGATTCTAGATCTCATCGCTAATGGTGAGTTTGATATCGATTGCTACGAAGACTTCTTGCAGGATGAGGCCGTGAAGTCTCAACCTGTTATTGTGTTGTCGCCGATTGAAGAACTACGTCATAAGTTGCGCGCATTTGAATTAGGCTGTGACGATGTATTGCATGCAAATGACAGTATCGAGGAAGTGGCAGCGCGAATTCACAAATCAATTTTTAATACCATCGCCAATGAGCAGTTACAGAGCCGGTTAATGGCTGCGAACGAAACAGCATTTACTGCAATGGCGGATAATAGTGATTTGGGCTCAAATGTTCAGTTCCTAGTTGATGCCAATAATTGTGATAACTTGGATGAGCTTGGGCAGTTGCTGTTTTCAACCTTATCTCGTTACGAACTCTCGTGCAGCTTGCAAATGCGCAGCCTCTATGGAATTAAGAACATGGAAGCAAACGGCATGGCGAAGGATCTGGAGTCGCAGCTATTGGAACAAATGGCCGGTGCGGGTAGGTACATTGATTTTGGAAAACGCACAATCATGAATTATGGTCAAGCCAGCATCCTTGTGCGCAATATGCCGCTAGACAATCAGAAGCGATACGGCAGTATAAAGGATAATGTGCAGGCGCTGTTAATGGGGATAGACGCGCGAATCAAGGCGCTCGACGCGCAGAGTAAACTGCGCGATGAAAAAGCCGCACTCACCAAGTTGTCAGAAGATGTTCGACGGGTGATGACAGAAATCGATAATTCCTATCAGAAAGTAATGAGGGATATCGCTACGGTAGTAGAAGATCTCGCTGATGCGGTTAGCGAACGCATACCAAACTTAGCGCTTAGCGAAGAACAAGAAAAGTTTTTCGATGAAGTTGTTACCCACTGTGTGGTCGATACGAACCGTATTTTTAACGAGGGGCTCCGGGTCGACGATGCATTTTATACGCTTTGCGAGGACATGGATAAGGCGCTAATCAATGCTGCCATGGTAGAAGATGCGCTTTCTCGAGACCCAGAATCGACGGATGCGCCGCCCAATAAGCGCACACCAGGCCCAGAGCAAAAAAGTATCGAGCTGTTTTAAATATCACCGTCGTTCATTTCCGCTATAAAAATTTATTCTTAATGCCTAGTAGATACTTGGCATCGTGGAATAACTACGCCATCATATAACGATTGCCTCGCGCTGGCAGTGATATATCCGCCTAACGGTTTCTGCTGTAGGTACCTTTACGTCACCCTTCGCGAGGAATAGAGGGCTCAGCGCTGTATGGGCTGCTGAGGGCTATTTGGAAAGCTTGAGGGGACAAAGGTGGATTTGGCAACGGATAACAAAGATCTCGTTTGGGATCTCGATAGCTTTAAGCAGCGACAGCGTGCTATCGATTTTGTCATGAGTTTCGAAAACAAGATTTGTGTTTATTCAAATTCCGTCAATCAGCTCTATACCAACTACAACCTATTCTTTCCTAAAGAAGAAGACAGAAAGCTCGTTATCCTACCGAACCCCTATGCACACCACGACAACTATAATGGCATCCCTGAAGATGCAGTTGTTGCGACAGGACTGAATATCATCCCTGGAGCTATGGTTGGTAAGAGTGGCGCCTACCTCACCATACCTTTTAAAAGTGGAAAAACTAAATATCGGGCGGTTCCGCTACAGGTGGGGTTACGAGTGGTTAATCAGCAGCGCCCTGCAGGAAAAGCGTTGTTGCCGGTGTTAATGAAAGGGGACTTGCGAGAGTTGAACGCAAGTACGCCATGCTTACATCTCCACTCGATTAACCTCGACGCAATTTCAACCATTTCAAATCTTGAGCAGCAGAGTATCCGCAAGGTCATTATTGATCGTATGTCGACTATACGTTAACTCTAATTTTTGCCCCTCAAAACCAAAAATGCCGGCTTAAAGCCGGCATTTTTGTTGATGGCAATCGCTCAAACTATTTGAGCGCGAAAGTAATCGGTGCCGTAAATGTAAACGAGTCACCACCAACACCGTTAGGCACCGTGGCAAATGGAGAAGCGTCTTCAACTGCATCAACGGCGGCCCGATCAAGCGCTCTGTGCTTGGATTCTTCGACCGTAACGATTTGTTGCACTGCGCCATTTCTGTCGACGGTAATTGCCAAGCGCACGGTGCCTTGCTGTTGCCGCTCCAAGGCGCGACGTGGGTACTTCACGTTTTTTTGAATAGAGAAGAGTGAAGAAGAAACATAGAACTGTCGGTCCAGTAGGCTAGTTGCTGAGAATATCTCTTCCTCAAAATCATCGTCCTCTTCGTCTTCTACCGCCGGAGCGGGCGTAGCGGCTTTCGCAACTACCACTGGTTCTGGTTTGGGCTCTGCCGGTGGCTTAGGCTGCTCTGTCGCCTTGGGTTGCGCCGGTGCTGGCTTGTTTTTAGGTAGTGAGGCGGCTACTTTTTGCGGATCCTGCTTTTTAATTGCTTCGACAGTCGACTGTGCTTGGCTACGAGAAGGCTGTCTAGTCGGTGCTGGTGCAGTGTCGACGTTACCTGGCGGTGGTGAGAGCTTGACCGGAGGAGGGGGAGGCGCAATGGCAAGTTGAGGGGTTGAGCTAGCTTCCTCTGAATCAGCGTCTAAGGCAGCAGGTGGAGCTGGAGGCTTGCTGTTGGCCCAACCGGACACGACTTCAATACGAGCTGGATCTGGCTCTATTGAGGCATAGCGTCCAGCAATGCTTGCACCGACATCACCTTCGGCAAGTAATTGCTTGCGGAAATCAGAAGACAGCGGAACGCGGCCAATCCAGCTTCGAAGTAATAGCGGGAAAAATTCTGGGGAGGCAATGGTGCCAAGTTCGACATCATTGACTGAGACAGTAGTGCCTATGCTGGGTGCGTAGTCAATAGCGAGGACATCCCCTTGGAGTAAGCGTTTACGAACCATGTTGGTTAGCTTGGCAAGGTTTTCCGCGTGAGCTTCGAGCTCAGTTGAACTATTGTTAATCGCCATGCCTTCGATCCACATGCTGTTCAGGCTGCGCGCGGACAAAAAGCGCGCTGTGACTTTCAGCTCCATGCGGCGAGCTTCAGTACTATTGAGGATCGCATTTGCGTCTTTCGATAGCGTGTTTGAATAAAGCGCCGCTATAAAGCGCTCCTTGCCGAGCTCTGTATGCGGTGCCATGCCGTTTAGGGCTGGTTTGGCTAGCACCCAGCTAGAGGCAACACACAGTGCTAGCCCCGTTGCAAATTGTGTAAATTTACGGATATTCATGAAGCGCAACTCCAACCTAGTAACGTTATATTTGTTATCGCGGTTAAATCGTCAGGATGAAAATTTAGCTGACCGGTTCGTCGATCGGTCATCTGATTATGTGATCGAGTTATAGGATATTTGAGAATTCGAGTAAACAGCTGCCAGCTGGGCCCCAATGAAAAAGTGATCGGTAGTTCTGTCAGGTAGGCTAATCGAGCTGACGCCTTAGGCTCTCTGTCCTAAAATATTCGCTAATGAAGTTTATTATCCTAAATGCGATAGGATTTTAGGATGTTAAAATCGTTTGCCTTTCATCCAATTAATTTACCCCTCAGCGAAAACTGCCTGTTGCAGCCAAAATTTGGAAGATTTTTTTGCGCGGTAGTTCTCACTTTGTGTGGATGGCGTCATACGCACCCTGTAGATCAGGCTAGTATCGCTATGCTGTTGTGAGGGTGTCTCGGCAATCAGCGCAGATGTAAATATTGGAGCTATATTTAAGCACTATGGATGTTAAACAGTTTGATGTCACCACTCGCAAATCAGTAGATCAGTTATTGGCTTCGGTACCATTTTATAAAATGGTCAAGCAGAACGACCCTTGGCAGTTCGAAGTCCTCTTAACACATTCACGCATAGTCGACTTCGAGCCTGGTGAGGTTGTACTTCGCAGCGGCGAGTATGACAACTGGCATTATTTTTTACTAAAAGGGCAACTCGCCGTATTTGTTGGAGACGAAACGCGTGAGGCCGCACCTGTCAATTACATAACGCCTGGCGAGGTATTTGGTGACGTAGCGATGCTGTTAGGTAATCGCCAGCGCACAGCCACCTTGGTTGCTGACGCTAACTGCCGCAAAGTGGTGGCTTTTGGCACTGACTTTACAGTATTTGGTGAGGTCGACGACTTTAGAACCATTACCTTGCCTACAAAGTTAGCGTTTTACCGAAACACAGTCCATAACCTACGTTGGAAGTTGGATGTCTACCGCATGAAGTATCCACACTCTGAGCTTGCGGGACTTCATCACAAGGTCAAGCTGTATGTTGGCCCTAAAGATACCCTTGAAGAGTTAGTCTCCCTCAACGCGCAAGCGGGAGATTTGGCTAAATTGCTAGTGCAATGGAATGCTAATTTTGGCGTTTTATCGCTGAATGACGGCGGTGCAATCAAACCCGAATTAGTCGCTGGCGTAGAGTAAGTTTACTTGTATGATGCCAGTACTGGGCATAAAATATGCGCCTCATTTGATGAGGCGTGTTCGGCTCTTTCCGCGTTTTTCTATTTAATCCCTCAATGACAGAGCGAGCAGAATCACTGTTTTGTGGTTCATTAGCGCGGCTCAGTAGATCTAAACACTAATTTACTTGAGTGGATAATATCACCCAACCATAGTGATGCTTCATTCCACGTAAATTTGTTTACCCTCTTTCATGTAATGTGGCTGGAAAACTCCAGCCTTATTTGTTTATTGGCGAAGCTGCTATGCGTAATGTTTTCAATTCACTTTGGGGCAACCCTAATACCCGCTACTCGATGATTATCGCGCTGTTGATGGGGCTATGGTTGTTGTCGGGTGTGTTTACTGGCTCTCAAGATGAAGCGTCCGAGCAGGCGGCAAATTCTGAAAAATCTCAGGAGCGGAGTTCCGTTCGTGGTCGCCATATCGAAGCTGTTACCTATCCATTGAGGGTTGGTGTTCAGGGAAAAACGGAAGCCAATCGTCGAGTGGATTTAAAGGCAGAAGTTGCAGGTCAAGTAGAGGCATTGCTTTTTGCCAAAGGTCAGTTAGTTAAAAAAGATGAAGTGATCTGTCGACTGGCGGTAGAGGATCGCGAACTGCGCTTGCAGGAAGCGCAAGCGGCTGTTGAACAAGCGCGGATAGAATACGAAGGGTCATTGCGACTGAAAACCGGCGGATATCAATCAGAGACAGCCATTGCGAGCGCGAAATCACGCTTAGAAGCGGCGGAGGCACAGGAATTGCGCCGTAAAATAGATTTAGAAAAAACGTCTATCCGTGCGCCTTTCGATGGCGTGATTGAATACCGGCCGGTCGAAATTGGAACGCTAATGCGAGTCGGCGACACCTGTGCCACGGTCTTAGATATGAATCCGTTGGTGGTGAGCGGTGAAGTGTCGGAAGACGAAGTGATTCATTTGCAGCCTAATGCACGCGCTTTCGCGCGTTTAAAAACTGGCGTCGAGTTGAGCGGCAATATTCGTTACATCGCTCGTCAGTCTGAAGACATCACGCGCACCTTTCGTGTCGAAGTTGCGATAGATAATCCTGAAATGTTGTTTTTCAGTGGTATTACGGCCGAAATCGCAATTGCAGTGCGCGATGTCAAAGCGCATCTGATCACAGCGTCTTTGCTGATGCTGGATGATCAAGGAAAGATCGGGGTGCGCACCGTCGATGAGAATGACACAGTGCAGTTTTACAATGTCGATGTTATCGGTGATAGCGCTGAAGGCCTGTGGGTTACTGGTCTACCGGAGAAAACATTGTTAATCACTGTTGGCCAAGAGTATGTAGCGAATGGCGATGTGGTTACGGTTTCTTTAGACACGCCCGAACCAGCTTCTCGCACGGCGGCCTCTGAAGACGTGCCGACGTCAGATGAAGGTGCGTCGCCTACCAATGACGAAGTTGACGATAGTGGGATGACAGTCTCAAAAGATGAGCCCAATGCAGAAGAAACCGTTGGTGAGGAAAGTGAAGCAGTATCCACCACGGCACGTTAACCATTCAATTAAATTACCCCAAAAGAGTTTCATAGTATGAGCTTTTTAGTCAGCGCGGTGTCGCGTGCGCGAAGCACCTTCAGCATATTGGTGTTTATCTTGATTGCTGGTTTAGCATCGCGAGCCTTAATGACCACTGAGGCTAACCCCGATGTTTCCGTGCCGATGGTCATGGTGCAGGTATATCATGATGGTATTTCTCCGCAAGACGGTGCTCGCATGCTCGTCAAGCCGCTCGAAAAAGAGTTACGTGCGCTGGATGATCTAGACGAAATTGTCGCTACGGCACAAGAATCTATTGCGACTGTAATGGTACGTTTTAATGCGGAAGCTGACCTCGACAGTTCCCTTGAAGATGTCCGGGCTGCGGTCAATAGTGCTAAAGCTGAACTGCCACAAGAAGCGGAAGAGCCTATCATCACTGAATTGTCTGCGCAGGGCACTGTCTCATTAGTGGTGACGGTGGGTGGCGATGTGAACGAACGCATCGTCTACCAAACTGCACAGGATTTGAAACGCAAAATTGATGCGATTAGCTTAGTTCTCTCTGCGGAACTAGTCGGGCACCGAGAAGAAGTGGCGGAAGCCATTGTCGACCCCGCACGTTTAGAGTTGTATGGCATTACGGGTGACGAGTTTGCGCGCGCAATTGCAAACAACAACCGGTTAGTGCCAGCAGGGGAGTTGCAGGCTGGGCAAGGACGCTTCTCGGTCAAAGTGCCAGGGTTGATTGAGACTGCGCAAGACCTTTATGACCTCCCAGTAAAAACCACCACTACGGGCGCGGTAAAACTCAGTGACGTTGCCGAAGTTCGTCGTACATTTAAAGATCCCCGCGGATTTAACAGTGTTAATGGGAATCGTGCTATTGCCATTCGTATTACCAAGCGAACAGGTGTCAACGATATCGAATTAGTACAACAAGTGCGCCAGTTGGTAGAAGAGGAGCGCGGTACCATTCCTAAAGGCGTTGACGTCGACTTCACCCAAGATCAGTCCGAGTTCACCATTAGTATGGTGACAGAAATGCAGGGAAACATTTTAACCGCAATGGCGTTAGTAATGGTCATTGTTGTTGCTGCACTGGGCATGCGATCAGGGCTTATTGTAGGTTTTGGTATCCCGTTCTCGTTATTGTTCGCGCTAATTATCCTGAACTCTATTGGTTTTTCCTTCAACATGATGGTGATGTTCGGCATGTTGTTGGCGTTGGGGATGTTGATTGATGGCGCAATCGTTGTTACGGAATTTGCCGATCGAAAAATGGCAGAGGGTCTATCGCCTAAAGAATCCTATTCTATTGCGGTTCAACGAATGTTTTGGCCTGTACTTGCGTCCACGGCGACTACCTTGGCAGCGTTCTTACCAATAATGTTTTGGCCGGGTGTGGCCGGCGAATTTATGCGCTATTTGCCGGTAACGGTTTTTGCAGTGTTATTGGGTTCGTTATTTTATGCACTATTGTTCGCGCCAGTTATTGGTAGTTTCATCGGGAGCACGCCGCACGGTGAAGGCTCGGAAAGCATGTTGCAAAATCTACGCGACCTGGAATCACCGAACCCCGAACAACTTCGTGGCTTCACTGGCGGCTATGCGCGGTTGCTTACGCAACTGACTCAACGAGTCGGCCGCACCGCTTTTGCAGGGCTCGTCTTACTTATCCTCATATTTATGCTGTTTGGTAAATTTAATGCTGGGGTTGAGTTTTTTACCGAGTCGGAACCGAAGTATGTCGACGTCAAAATTCGTGCGCAAGGTAATCTAAGTGTCGAAGAAACGTCCGAGCTAGTTGGCGAAGTAGAAGACATTATCGGCAATATACATGGTGTATTGCTGACCAACGCGTTTAGTGGTGCCAGTAATTTTGGTGGTGAATCGATTAAAGACCAGGTGGGTTCAGTTTTTGTTGAGCTAGCGGATGGTAAAGATCTAGAAACCACGACACCACGGGAAGTGCTATTGGAAATTCGCGAAAAAACAGCCAACCTTCCCGGAATCAAAGTGATTGTTGATACCCCTCAAGGTGGGCCACCCGTTGGTCGCCCGGTCAATGTTCAGTTGGAATCATTTGATCGTGAGAAATTAATTCGCGAAGCCCGACGCATACAAAAAGTTATGGAAAACGATATTCCAGGTTTGATAGATGTTGTCGACAGTACACCATTACCCGGTATTACTTGGGAGATGCAGGTTGATCGCACACTCGCTGCGCAGTTTGGCGCAAGCTTAACCGAAATTGGTCGAGCGGTTCAGTTGGTTACTAACGGCGTGAAGGTTGGCGAATACAGACCAGACGATGCAGAGGAGCCAGTGGATATTCGTGTCCGGTTTCCTGAAGAGTATCGCGGCGTAAACTCACTCAAATTATTGCGTGTTAATACCAATCAAGGCGCTGTACCCATTGCGACGTTTGTGCAGCGCGTGCCGAGCCCCACCGTGGATAAAGTTGATCGCGTAGATGGCATCGAAGTGATGACAATAAAAGCCGGGCTAGATGATGGTGTGTTGGCTGATGACATGGTGAAAAAAATCCAAGCGTATTTGGAAGAGCATCCACTGGAAGATGATGTTGAGGCCGTTTTCCGAGGAAGCAATGAGGAGCAAGAAAACTCTCAAGCGTTTTTGGGGGTGGCGATGCTTTCAGCACTCTTTTTGATGTTTATCTTACTGGTGACGCAATTTAATAGTTTGTATCAAGCGGCCTTAATTCTATCTGCCGTCATCATGTCAACTGCCGGTGTGCTGCTAGGTCTAGTGCTGACGCAATCGGTGTTCAGCACCATTCTTACAGGTACTGGTATCGTTGCTCTAGCGGGTATTGTGGTCAACAACAATATTGTTTTGATCGATACCTTTAACTATTTACGTAAAGAAAACCCCCAGTTGAGTTTGGCCAAGGTAACCGTGATGGCCAGCGCGCAGCGCTTGCGCCCGGTATTTCTGACCACCTTCACAACCATTTTAGGGTTGTTGCCTATGGCGCTTGGGCTAAGTGTCGACTTAATTGGTCGCAGTATTGCGCACGGTGGCCCGATTGCTACGCAGTGGGTGCCGTTGGCGAGCGCAATTGTATATGGTCTAACCTTCTCGACATTTTTAACGTTACTGCTTACACCCGTTATGCTGCTGTTGCCGCAAAGGCTTGGAGAGCTATGGGTGACTTACGTACGACCATTGCGTCGCCATTTGCCTGTCATCGGCGCGCGCTACAATTAGTCCAGCACGGCCTGCACCCCGTCAATGGGGTGCGGTTTCCTTCCTCACGCTAACTACGTTCAATCGTCTACACTTTTATAAATAACCGCATTTATAACCGTAGTTCGCAGTGTATGACCGATTTTGCTCATCTTCATCTCAAATCTGGGTATCCCATACAGCTCCAGGTGCCTGACTCGCGCGGTAATAAGCAGCGATTCTTTTGCAAGTACATTGGCTGCACGGCGAACCAATATATCGTGACCTCAAAGCTTGTGACGGGCGGGCAAATAGAAGACGTATCAGCGGGTGTCACCGCGACCGCGCGGTTAATGATAGGTCGTGGAATTTGTGTGTTTCCAGTAAAAATTTTGATGGTACAAAACGACCCATTTCCCGTTATGTACCTTAGCTACCCTAAACAGGTTGAATTCAAAGAGATTCGCAACGCTGATCGGGTCGAGGTCAATTTGCCGGTGTTTGTACGTAGCGTCGCGAAGCAACATAACGCCACAGAAGGTCGTCTGACGGACATCAGCTACTCTGGCGCAAAGCTAGAGTTAAAGCAGCCGGTAGCGGTGATTGGTGATGAAGTTTATATCAGCAGTGATTTTCATATTGAGACGTTGCCTCACCATATCAACGTCAAAGCTAAAGTGCGTACACGAATAAATCCGCCCGACAAGTCGAAGTCATCGCCTTTGACAATCTTGGGTGTTGAATTTTTAGAGCAAGAACCAGAAAGGAAAGTAGTGCTCTATGCTTATGTTAGCTATCAGTTGGCGCAGTCTAATTTGCCAAATTTGCGTTAGCGGTTTGCTTTTCGCAGATGTTGCCATGGCTGCCGTCGATCCGTCGCAGTTATGGCTACCGCGCAATTATTATCGCTACAAAAAAGCACTTAACCAGGCCGTGGAAGTGGGTGAAGCCACCGAGCGTTGTCGATATGTAATCGCGGGTACTATCAGTCAGGGACGCAGTAAACCAGATCACCCGGTATTTAAAATTACTTGTCGAGATAAGCAGCGTCAGACATTCGCTTGGCTGATCGACGGCTTAAGTATGGAGATCATTAATCGTCCACCGCCACCCAATAGCGAGGAGCTGGCAAAGCAAAGGCGAATGAAGGAATATGAGAGTTATTGGGAGATCTGTTCAGCACAGATCGAGCTACGAACCGGGCAGATGCGAGGTGTGACTCGAGAGGTGTCTGGAATGCCCGAGGCTAAAGAGCAGGGTAAGGACGTGGTATTCGATGTGCGCTTTAATGCGGCAGGGACGAGTGGAAGTACCTTAAAGTACTTAGGCGTGTGTCGCTTTGCAGGGGACGAGAAGCATATTGACATTCACCCCTGGAAGGCAACGGACAAGGATGCTACGGAAGAGACGGATAATAACTCGTCAGGAGCTGGCGTTCCTGATCTGTAAACGTAAAAAAGGGCTCTTGGTAAGAGCCCTTCTTAGGTTGCGCGGCCTGTGGGCTGCGACTTCAATCATTATGCTTTCTTTTTTGCGGCTGCTTTTTTAGCTGGACGTTTCTTTGCCGGCGCTTTCTTTGCTGCGGCCTTTTTGGCGGGTGCCTTTTTGGCTTTTGCTTTCTTTGCGGCTGCTTTTACCTTGCTAGCGACTTTCTTTTCTTTCGCTAGCGCTTTTTTCGCTGCGGCCTTCGCTTTAGCAGCGAGTTTTTTCTCTTTTGCCTTAGCAGTGGCGGCTGCTTTCTTGGCAGCAGCTTTCGCTTTGGCTGCTAGCTTCTTCTCTTTTGCTTTAGCAGCGGCTGCAGCTTTCTTAGCCACAGCTTTTGCTTTGGCCGCTAACTTCTTCTCTTGCACTTTCGCTTTGGCGGCAGCCCGTTTGGCAACTGCTTTCGCTTTAGCGGCTAACTTCTTCTCTTCCACGGCTAATTTTTTGGCCAGCGCGGCTTCCTCTTTAGCGATAGCCTTGCCTAATTGGACGGCTTTGCTACGTGCTGATTTCAAATCGCCGAGGTGGCTTGCAGCATCTTTGGCAGCACTTTTAAGTTCTGCAACGGCGCTCTTTGCCGCATCAGCAGCCTTCTTAGCGGTGGATACTTGAGTGGCGTTAGCTTTTTTCTTGCGTAGTACAGCCACTTTTTTGCTGGCAGCTTGCGCCTTCTTGGTTGACGCAGCAGCTTGAGTTTGAAGCTTTTTCAGGTTTTTCTCGGCTTCGGCGAGTTGTTTATCTCGCGCTTTTTCCAACTCGGCTTTAGCTTTTGCTAGAGCGGCTTCAAGTTTTGCGATCGGGTCGACTGTTTTTGCTTTTTTGCGTGCGGCCATGGTGTATTCCTTTGGAATCGTTAATTAAATTTTAAAAAGTGGAGTGAGAAAGAGTCAGTAAGAATGATTAAGTGCCCCTGTCCTTGCAGCAGAGTGTGATTGGTCTAGATAAGCAGCCTAAAGTATTACTTTTCGGTAAAAATTCAAGCTTTTTTGCTCAGCGGTTGATCTAAATAGGCGTTGAAAACTCAACATGCTTGCCTATTAGGTTTATTTGTCGTATATATCTGTATATTAATACAGTTGTTTGTATGTGTGGAGCATTCTGGTGCAGCGGAAAATAATACATTGTGACGCCGACTGCTTTTATGTGGCAGTGGAGTCACTGTTTGATAAAAGTCTTATTGGTCGCCCCGTTGCGGTTGGCGGCGCAAGCGAAAGACGTGGCGTTATATCGACCTGCAATTACGAGGCGCGGGAGTATGGCGTTCGTTCCGCGATGTCATCGGCTCATGCTATGCGCCTCTGCCCGGATTTGTTAATTATCCCTCCCAATATGGAACGTTACAAAGAGGCATCGCGCCGCCTTCGCCGTATATTTGATGAATATTCGGAAATCATAGAGCCTTTATCATTGGATGAAGCATTCATTGATGTAACAGGGGCGGATCAATACCAGGGTAGTGCGACGTTGATAGCAGAGGAGATACGAAGACGCGCAAAAGAGGAGATTGGCATCACTGTGTCGGCTGGTGTTGGGCCTAATAAGTTTCTCGCAAAAGTGGCAAGCGATTGGCAAAAGCCGAATGGTTTAACGACGATTTCCCCGGCTGACGTCGATGCCTTTGTGAAGGCTTTACCGGTTTCACGTATCTTTGGTGTCGGCAAGGTAACGGCCCAACGTTTGAAAAATTTAGGCGTTGAAACCTGCGGCGATCTTCAATCCATGTCTGAGCTAGAGCTGGCGTCGTCTTTCGGCAGCATGGGTACGCGCCTTTACCAGTTAGCGAGGGGGCAGGATGATCGACCTGTAAAAACAAACTGGCGACGCAAGTCGCTGAGCGTTGAGCACACGTTTGCTGCTGATTTATCGGGCTTAGGCGAATGTTTGAGTCAATTGCCGGCGTTGAGTCAACAGCTTGTAAGGCGAATGCGTCAATTGGATAGAGGATATGAGCCGGTGAAAGGGTTTTTGAAGTTGAAATTTTCAGATTTTTCTGTCACGACAATAGAACGAGTGAGTGCGGGTACCACACTTAAAGACTATCGACGCCTATGCGAAGACGCAATTGAGCGAGGTGCGGGCAAGTCTGTTAGGTTGATTGGTATTGGTGTACGACTAAGGGACTCTCAGGTGGGCGACCAGCATCGCCAATTACCTTTGTTTCCCGAAAGTGGGCACGGGTTACCGCAAACGGTAACAACCCACTTAGCGGTTACCAATAGTAACTAAGTGGTACTTGCTTGGGTGGGGGATGGTAGCGTTGCGCGGTACTAATGTGTTCATGTAGTGAGTTATCCATTAAGCGAGTGAAGCTATTAACGTCTAATCGAATTAGATGCTCATGATCCCCTGCCTCAATCCATATATAACTAGCATCCTGCAAGCTATCATCCCAAATTACATCGATGTTATAGGCCATTCCCACGGCTGGGATTGCTCCAAATTGGCAGTCACCAAATAGCTCTAGGGTTTCTTCCTCATCCGCAAGCTCCATATGGCGATCAAAAATCTCGTTAATTGTGTGTCGCTTTACTTTGTGCGAGGCGGGAAGAACTGCCAGCGTATAGTTAAAGTCTTCGTCACGAAAGAGCACGGCTTTAGCCATGCACTGGGGTGGGATTTTCGCGCTGCGGGCCGTATTGGCCGAACCCTCAGCGTAGGGGTGCTGGGTGACAATATAGGCGATACCCATACTATCTAGGTGCTGCTTTAGCGAAGTCGCAATTCCCATCACTACGTCTCCTACAATGGTTTGCTCTTCAAAGGACTCTGGCCTATTTAGATGGCCAAAAACGTGGTCTTCGTTTCAAGTATAGGAGAGCTGGTGAGGAGGAGTGCAAAAATTTTTTCTTCTACTGTTTCAGTTATATAGCTCAAACTGTTCTATTCGCTACAGGGTTTATCTAGAAGAGTAATGAACAGTTAATTTCACGTTGAAGTTGAGTATGACTGGTGTGTTCGATTTGTTCAGTGTTAAGGCGGAGTGGCCAAATTAAAGGGCTGCAACGCAATTGCTATATAAAAAAAATACTGCACGTATTAGTTTACAATACAAACTATTGCCAAGCTGAGTTTGCTTGCTCTAGAATGATTTCATAGTTTGTAGTTAAAACTAAATATGGCAAAGGGCCTGTTTGGCCCACTATAAGAATAACGTCGCCTAGCCTGTTGATATCAACGTGTTACGAATTTCTACATTCCTGCCGCGGCGTTTTTACATAACAATAATGACTACTCCGGGAGTAACCTTAATGAATTCAAATCCACTTTACCGTAAAAAACTGTTAGCAAGTGCTATAGCTGTGCTCAGCGGTAGCGCAACAGTAGCGCTTGCACAGGATGATGCTTTCAACGGTGCCGTGCTCGAAGAGATTGTTATCACCTCTGAACGTCGTGAAGTTAACCTTCAAGAAACACCCATCTCTGCGACTGTATTAACCGGTGACTCCTTGATTCAAAAAGGTGTTGATAACGTTGATGAGTTACAGCAGGTTGCACCAAGCTTGGCGATCAATACGTATAATCGTTCCACATTCATTAATATTCGTGGAGTGGGTATCGCTCAGTCCGCACCGACGTCCAATCCGGGTGTAGCCTATTATATTGACGGTGTTTTGATTCCTCATGAGCAATTTATTGGGCAAAGCTTTTACGATATCGGTGCCATTGAAGTATTGCGCGGTCCTCAAGGGACGTTGACTGGGCAAAACTCTACCGGCGGTGCAATTTATGTTACGACGCCAAAACCTCACACTGATGAATTCTCTGGCAGTATCGACCAAACTCTCGGTAGTTACGGTTGGAGTCGAACTCAAGTAGGTGCCAACCTTCCTTTGGCAACAGACGTTGCGGCGCTGCGTATTGCGGGTGTTTATGAAACACGTGATGGATGGGTTGACAATAAAGGGCCTTCAACGGGAATGGACCCCGGCAGTAGCGATCTGAAAAGCATGCGAGCTAATTTATTATTAACGCCAACAGATAGCCAAACGTATAACTTTCGATATGAAACGTTTGACTATGAAACTGGCAATATCGCAGTAAAAGATCGTAACGACCCTAACGATGATCCATTTGAAATTTCGTACGATGGGCGCGGTTATTTAGACCAAAAAGGTTACCGAGCATCAGTTGAAGGTCGTTGGGACTTCTCTGACAATTTGGCGTTACGAGCGTTGTACTCTACTCAAGATGGTTACACAAAAGATCAGACTGATGGTGACCGCACCTCGACAGCGCCTGCAATCCCAACTGGATTACCCGCAAGCGGGGCTAACCGGGCTTTATATCCAGGTCGTATTAGTCGGGCGCAAACAGATTTCGAAACCGACATTCTCGAAGTTAACTTAATTTCAGAAGGTAACGAGACTGTGAATTGGGTGGCGGGTGCATTCTTTATGAGTGACGATGTACCGGTTATTTTAGAACGTGATAATTACAACACGGAGGACTTTGATACATCCAACTCAACGATTCAGGCCGAAGCGAAAAATACATCGAAGTCAGTCTTTGGTCAGATCGATGCGAATTTGAGTGAAGCGCTACAGCTAACCTTCGGTGCACGCTACTCGGAGGACGAGCAAGTCTATACCCGTTTTGCCTTACCTGGACCTCCTCCTCCCAACTGTTTTCCATGCGATACAACTCAGGAGTCGGATAAAGTAACAGGGCGTCTAGGTTTAAACTTTTTTGCTAGTGAAGATACCATGTTGTACGGCACGCTATCTCGCGGATACAAAGCGGGTGGTGTAAACCTGGATCCACGTCAAGGCGTGTTTGAGCCTGAAACTAATGACGTTCTCGAGCTAGGTGTAAAATCAGAGTTGTTCGATAGCCGACTACGTGTCAATGCCGATGTGTTTTATTCTGATTACGCCGATATCCAGTTTGCAAGCTTGAGAGCATTGTTTGGACCTCCTTTACCCGTGACAGAAAACGCAGCATCTGCAAGCGCGTATGGTTTCGAAGTCGAGTTAACGGGGGCGTTTAATGCATTAGGTTTCAATGTGGGCCTTAGCTACCTAAATGCGACCTTTGATGAAGATGTGGTGCTCAACGATACCAATGCTGGGGCGAACAATACGGTAGAGGCTGGAGATACACTGCCGTTCTCTCCCGATATTACGTTTAACGCGGGCATTCAATATGATTTCGAGGTCGGAGACGGCACGTTGATTCCTCGCCTACAGATTTCACATATTGATGACCAGTTGGCAACCCCGTTTGACCATCCTGAGACGCGTGTTGATTCTCGAACACTATTGGATGCAAAACTTACTTACTTGCCAACTGATGAGTTAATGATCGAAGGGTTTGTTACTAACCTTAGAGATGAGGAGTATGTTGCATCGCAAATTCAAAATTCATCGAGCGCAACAGGTGGGCCAATTTACGGTGCCCCCCGACAGTTTGGTTTGCGAGCAGTCTATAACTTCTAAACCTGTTTTTCATGAAGACCTTAACGGCCAGCCAGTTGTCGGCCGTTTACTCCAGTTAGAGTGTAGTGAGACGTGGAGTCTCCCCTTGCGGAGCGGGCTTGTCCCGCTCCTTTTTTATCTATACCTTGGGCATTATGTTGTCGAACATCCGAATTGTTTTATGTGTTCTTAGTGTCTTCGCTGTAAGCCTTGCGGCTGGTGCTAGCGAAAAACCAAGTGCGTCTACTCAACAAGCAACATTGCGTGTAGCGATGTCGACTTTGCACGAGGAAACTTTTTTACCCTGGATAGGTGGCGGGGGGAGAAAGTTCTACCTCGATACTATCTATGAATACCTGGCCTATCTTGACCCCGATACACACGAGCTATTGCCCGGCCTAGCAATAAACTGGCATGTATCAGACGATGGCATGTTGTGGACGTTAAATATTCGTCGGGGCATTCAATTTCATAAAGGCTGGGGCGAATTGACTGCGGAAGATGTGGTTTACTCTCTCGAGCGCTTATTGGACCCATCTGCGGTATCGGGGCCGTCGTCTTCAATGCGCGCTGTCGTTGAGCATGTACGCCAAACGTCACCCTATCAGCTACAAATTCAACTAAAAACACCAGACATCGCCTTTGTTCAAGGGTATTTATCGAATGCTATGCAGGCGATGATCGTATCGAAGCGCTATGTTACCGAAGTGGGTGATGAAGAGGCCAATGCAAAACCTATTGGTACGGGCGCATTTGAATTGGAGTCATTGCATAGTGGTGTGTCGATTATTGTGAAATCAATTTCACAGTCTAAGCCGCATTGGCGGGTTGAACCTGATTTCCAACGCATTGCATTTTATGCAGTACCAGAAGAGTCTACTCGTGTTGCGATGCTGAGAACCGGCGAAGCCGATCTGGCGCCCGTTAATTTTGACTCGATTAAAAGCTTAAAACGACATGGCCTGAATATAGTGTCGATTAAAAATTCGTGGTCGCCGATTGTGCGTCTCGGCGGTCTAGTCTCAAATAATGAGAAATATTTCAATGGCAAGGTGCCCTGGCAAGATAAGCGCGTTCGGCAAGCGCTTAACTATGCAGTGGATAAGCAAGCTATCTTGGATGCGATCTTTCATGGTGAAGGGCGCATTGCCGGGACCGATTTTCCAGCGCAAGAATTTTTTCCGATTAAGCCTTATCCCTATGATCCAGCCAAAGCCAAAGCATTGATGAAAGATGCTGGTTTTGAGAAAGGTTTTTCTGTAACGCTAAAAACCTTTACTACCAGCCCAGGTGCTGAGTTGCCGATTATTGGTGAAATTATTGCAATGTATTGGCGAGAAATAGGTATTGACGTTCGTATCGTTCCGATTGACTGGATATCGCTTCGAGGCGCGCAAATTAATGGCAAGACGACGGGTTTTGTCTGGACACATCGCGGTATCGCCTTCCCCAATCCGCTAGTCGGTTTGCAAGCCAGTTATACATCGGAAAGTGTATTTTCTACATTCTCCAACGACAACGTAGAAGAGATGCTGTCAGGCATCAGTAATGCGCTTGATCCTGAGGTTCGCTCTCAACGCATTCGTGAGTTCGGTGAGATGATTCACGACGAGGCAACCGGTGTGTTTCTTATCTTTAGTAACGAGCCATACGGTGCGACACAAAAAATTGGTCGCTGGCCATCCCTTAGCCAGCACGTCACGAATATGGATCTCATTACCAAAAGCACCAATACCGAGCAGGGGCAGAAATAATGTCGACCTATATTCTAAAACGCCTCTCTGAAATGCTGGTTGCGTTGCTGTTAATGAGTATGGTGGTCTTTGTGTTGGGGCGTGCTACTGGTGACCCTGTATCGCTTTTATTAAGTGATTATGCGTCCGACGAAGATCGGGCCCGTGTCACCGCAGAGCTGGGATTAGATAAACCCATCGCGACCCAGTATGTTAATTTTCTTGGCAATGTGCTGAGTGGAAATTTTGGTAATTCACTCATTGGCGATCAGCGCCCCGCAATTGATATGTTGATGGAGCGCTTTCCTGCGTCATTGAAATTAGCAGGAGTTGCGCTGCTGATTAGCCTAAGTATTGGTGTGCCGCTAGGGGTTGTTGCGGCTGTGTACTATGGGTCAGTGTGGGATTCGTTAGCACGTTTGATGGCGTTGTTAGGTCAATCGATTCCAGCTTTTTGGCTGGGGCTTGTCATGATGTACGTGTTTAGTGTGCAGCTAGGTTGGTTTCCAACGTCGGGGTATGGCCAATGGAATCATTACATCTTGCCTGCATTAACATTGGGGTTGTTTACGACGGCGGCGGTAACGCGCTTAATTCGTGCCAGCATGGCAGAAGCACTTTCCAGTGAATTTATCAAATTAAACCGCATTAAAGGATTGAGTGAAGTTCAGATCGTTTGGAAGCATGCGTTGCGCAATAGCTTGATTCCGGTGTTAACGTTTATGGGGACTTTTTTTGCAACGATGATTACCGGCGCGGTAGTTGTTGAAACTGTTTTTTCTTGGCCTGGCGTTGGGCGCTTGGCGTTCGAAGCAATCCTCAATAGAGATTTTCCAGTGATTCAAGCCGTTGTGCTGTCAATGACGGCATTGTTTATTGTCGTTAACCTTTTAGTGGATGTGACCTATGCCTGGGTTGATCCACGTATCCGTTTAGCAAAAGGGTAATCGAAGATGTTCCAGCGGGTTACCTTAATTATCGTCGCGTCGGTTTGCACTGGCTTAATTCTTGTCGGTATCTTTGCGCCGTGGATCGCACCTCACGACCCTTTACACGGCGTATTGCTTGATCGTTTACAACCGCCGATGTGGCAGGAGGGCGGCACGTCTGACTATGTGTTGGGTACCGACCGTCTAGGCCGCGATATTTTAAGTCGCTTGGTGTACGGTGCTCGAATCTCTCTAACAGTATGTGGCTTAGCGATTTTATTTGCAGGGTCGATTGGTTCAATCTTGGGTGTGCTGTCCGGCTATTTCGGCGGTTGGTGGGATGCCATTTTGATGCGCTTGGTGGATTTGGCAATGTCTTTTCCTGTTATTTTGCTGGCGCTGTTGTTTGGTGTGATATTTGGACCCGGGTTCTCCAATGTCGTCATCGTGGTTAGCTTAGTGTTGTGGAGCCAATATGCACGTATGGCTCGTGGAGAAACGCTTAAAATTAAACATGCCGATTATGTCGATCTTGCGCGCAGTGCTGGATGTTCAACTCCTTACATTATCGCGCGGCATATCGCGCCTAATATTGCGGGTCCGTTAATTGTACTTGCGACACTGCAGGTTGGTGTGGTGATTGTGCTTGAAGCATCGTTGAGTTTTTTAGGTGTAGGTGTGCCACCGCCAACGCCCGCGTGGGGGTCGATGATTGCTGAGGGGCGTTCCTATATTTTTTCCGCCTCGTGGATCGCGATTATCCCCGGTTTGGCAATTTTGTTAACCGTTATGTCGATCAATATTCTGGGCGACTTTTTAGCAGAACGGTTAAATCCCACTCTTCGGCGCGACGTAAAGTTGTAGAGGGCGTATTCGTGTCAAATAATGTAGTCACCGACAAATCTCCGAGTGTCTCAAGCGACCACAACGCTGATCGCTTAGCGGTAGCGTCTAATTCACAGCGTGAAAAGTCGCTATTGCAGGTAAAAGGCCTGTCTACCTCAGTAGGTGGGTTGACCTTAATCGATGACATCGATTTCTCTGTATCGTTAAATCAAACTGTCGGTGTTGTTGGTGAATCTGGTTCAGGAAAGTCAACGCTAGGACTTTCGCTTTTACAGTTGGTCGGTACGGGAAGGGGACAGGGCGATAATAAGGTTCGTTACCAGGGTGAGGTAATGTTTGATGGTCAGGATCTGCTAAAGATGACCGACAAAGAACTTCGGCAGATTCGTGGACGTGATATATCCATGATCCTCCAAGATCCTATGACATCCCTAGACCCAGTCTTTTCAATTGGTAGCCAGATAGAAGAAGCGATTCAGTGTCATGGGCAAGTGTCATCATCAGAATTGCGAGAACGTGTTCTAAGCGCTTTGACCAAAGTAAAAATTACCGAACCTGAATCGCGAATTTCCGCTTTTCCACATCAACTCAGTGGTGGTATGCGGCAAAGAGTCGTTGGTGCAATTGCGGTGTCTTGTGCGCCTCGGTTGTTGATTGCTGACGAGCCAACTACATCGTTAGATGCCACTATCCAAATGCAGTTTTTACAGTTGCTTCAGGATATTCAATCAGAGATGGGGCTGAGTATTGTCATTGTGACTCATGATTTCGGCGTGGTTGCGAAAATGTGTCACCGAGTCTGTGTGATGTACGGTGGTCATATTGTTGAATCGGCTGATGTACAGACCATCTTTAAGAATCCTGCTCATCCGTATACTAAAGCTCTCATAGAGAGCCGCCCCAAGCTTCATGAGAAACCCAGGCGTTTAGCCTCTATTGCCGGTGCTCCGCCGAAGCCAACTGACAATATTCAAGGTTGTAAGTTTGCGGCGCGATGTCCTCAAGCTAAGCCTGAGTGTACGCAACAACGCCCACCGGCAATGGATCTAGCTGAAGGGCATCAAGTCCGGTGTTGGTACCCTTTGTCAGGTGAATTCCCTGAAAATCCGTTAAAGGGGGATGGCAATGCAAACTGATATCGAGCCAAAAGCAGCTCTAACACCAGGCAATAGTAAAAACAGTTCAGCTCGCGTTGAGGATAAGCAATCGTCACACATCCTCAGTTTGCGAAATCTCAACCGCCAGTTCACCGTTAAACAGGGCGGCTGGTTTAAATCGTCACAAAGAATCATTAGCGCAGTCACAGATGTTAATTTAGATATCGGAACCAACGAAACTGTCGCACTCGTCGGTGAGTCAGGCAGCGGCAAGACAACCTTGAGCCGCTTATTATTGATGTTGGATCAACCTTCAAGCGGGGAAATATTTTATCGAGGTAAAGATCTATCTTCATTAAACGCACAGGATAAAGCACTCTTTCGTCGCGAAGTGCAACCTGTTTTTCAAAATCCCTATGCCTCATTAAATCCGCGAATGCGTGTTAAGCATATTGTTACTGAGCCGCTATTGGTTAGTGCAAAACGTACGAATGAATCGTTAACTAAATCAGAAGTCGACGCTCGCCTGGCGTGGGCGCTGGAAGTGACCGGTATGCGCGTTGAAGATGGTGAAAAATATCCACATCAATTTAGTGGTGGGCAGCGTCAACGTATTGCTATTGCGCGGGCTGTTGCGTGTCGTCCAAAACTTATTGTTCTGGATGAACCAGTTTCGTCGCAGGATATTTCTATTCAGGCACAGATTCTTAATCTCTTAAAAGATTTGCAGGATGAGTTGGGCATGAGCTATTTGTTTATTGCGCATGATCTCGCCACTGTACGCTTTATGAGTGATCGTTTGGCCGTCATGTATCACGGTAGAATTGTTGAAGATGGAAATAGCGAAAAGGTATTTGCCAATCCACAGCACCCGTACACACAAGCGTTATTTCAAGCGAATTTGCCAGAGCAGCCAGTGCTTGGGCGCAATGCAGAGAACAATGGAGCGCAACTTGACCCAACGTCTATCAGTGATCGAGACAAAGCGGTTGCTAGTGTCACAGATACGATGTCGGTAGGTTGCCATTATATCGATCGCTGCCCACGTCGTATGGATGTGTGTTCTCGTTCTCGACCTGAACTAATAGGGCAAACCAAAGAGCATCAAGTTGCGTGTTTTATAACTCAACAGTCGCATGAGGAGGTCGTAAATGGCTGACCCGGTTGTACTTTATGCTGTTGGCGATGTGCTGCCAGAAAGAGAAGATCCGCACTCGATTTTCGAGAAGACCAGAGATTTAATCAGTCAGGGTGATGTTGCTTTTTGCCAATTAGAGGCAAATATTTCTGAGCGCGGCACACGACTACCGCAAGCTCGACATACAACCCGTATCCAGCGCGAAGCGGCAACCGCCATTCGCAATGCAGGTTTTAATGTGGTGTCGTTCGCTGGCAACCATTGTATGGATTGGGGCCGCGAAGCATTTTTCGATACGATTAAAGCATTGAAAGAAGAATCGATGAGCGTGGTGGGTGTCGGTGCAAATATCACTGAGGCTCGTGCTCCGATAATTGTAGAAAGTAAAGGAACCAAGATTGCGTTTATTGCCTATTCTTCTATCTTGCCTCAATGCTATTGGGCAGAAGCCGATAGGCCTGGTTGCGCGCCCATGCGTGCACACACGTTGTATGAGCAGATTGAACACGACCAGCCAGGCACGCCTTGCCGCACCCACACATTTGCGCATCGAGATGATTTAGCCGCGCTCAAAGCCGATATTGCGAAAGCAAAAGAGCAGGCGGATGTGGTTGTTATGTCCATTCATTGGGGTATTCATTTTGTACCGGCGGTCCTCGCTGATTATCAACAAGAAGTGGCCTATGCCGCAATCGATGCGGGGGTTGATGTGATCTTGGGGCATCATGCCCATATTTTGAAGGGTGTGGAGGTTTATAAAGGTAAACCCATTTTTTACAGCCTGTGTAATTTTGCCGTGGATTTACCAATGACACCTGAGCATGCACAGAGTAAAGGTTTCAAGGAAATTCAAGGCTTACACCCCGAATGGATTCCTGATTTTGATAGTTTGTACAACTTTCCTCCGGATTCACGTCGAACAATGATCGTGAAGCTAATGATAGCCGACGGTGAAGTGAAGTCAGTTAGCTACCTGCCAACCTACGTTTGCCCCATGGCGGTACCCGAAGTACTCGAGCATACTGATCCGCGTTTTGACGAAGTCGTTAACTATGTCGATGACATTAGTCGTGATCAAAAGTTGAGTGTTGGTTTTCGGCAAGAGGGCAACGAAATTTTTATTGAGGCAGCCGGTGAGTAGTTCGTCGCTTTCAGCGCAACTCGCACAGTTTGTATCAGGCACGCGCTTTGAACAGCTTGATAGTGAAACAGTTAGCGCGACTAAAGTTGCGTTACTCGATGGTCTGGGTGTCGCTTTGGCAGCAACCCGTTTGGGTGAGGGCGTCAATGTATTTCGTGAACAAGCTTTAGCAGCAAGTTCCGTAGAGGAAAGCCGTGTTTGGGGAGCGGGAACCCGATCTCTAGCGTCTTTAGCGGCATTAGCCAATGGCTCGCTGTCCCACGCGTTAGATTTTGAAGATACCCATGATGAGGCGTTGGTTCATCCCAATGCCGCCGTAATACCTGCCGTCTTTGCAGCGGCAGAATCGCTGCTTCAGCAAGGTGTCTCAATTAATGGCAAGCAATTGTTAACATCGATTGCCGTCGGTTGCGACATTGTGTGTCGTTTGGGGTTGGCGCTAACCGTACCGCTTGACCGGTATGCTTGGTATCCGCCGCCTATTTTGAGTGCCTTTGGTGCGACTGCGGCCGTTGCAAACCTTTATCAATTAAATGAACAGCAAGTATTAGATGCATTTTCATTAACCTTGCTGCAAACCAGTTGCAGCGGAGAGATTAAGTACAATCCGACCAGCGTTATCCGCGCGGTGCGCGACGCATTTCCTGCACAATTAGGTGTGTCGTCTGTCCAATTAGCCAAACGAGGGCTGAAAGGATTTACTGAACCCTTCGAGGGCAAGGCAGGGTTCTTCGCAATGTTTGCTCGTGATCAATATGATGTGGGGCGGTGCGTCGATGGTCTTGGGCAAGAATTTCAAGTTAAGCACCTTAGTTTCAAACTGTGGCCGAGTTGCCGCGGTACTCATGCGTTTATTGATATGACGGCGCGGGTGCTAAAAGAGCATAAAATATCCATAACCAATGTGAGCCAAGTAAGGGCATTCGGTAATGGGATTAATCGCATGTTGGCTGAACCTATAGAAGCAAAGCAAAAGCCTTCAACCAGTATCGACGCAAAGTTTAGTATTCCCTACTGTGTTGCATGGACGGCTGTTTATGGTTCGCCATCGCTCAATAGTTTCCTCCCTGAATCGCTAGCTGATAAAAGCGTACTAGCGTTTGCCCAGAAAGTGAGTTACCAAGTCGAAAGTCACTATGCCGATAGAGGAAATGGCATGCTAAGAGGCAGGCTGGAGGTTGTTACTGCAGATGGCAGAACATTGCACATTGAAAGTCACGGTGCACCTGGCTCACCTGCTCAACCGCTGAGCCAGGTGGCGTTACGTGAAAAATTTAGACACTGTTGTTCGTTTGCGATGCACGAACTGGATGAGCAGAAAATTCACGCGTTAGCAGATTCTATTTTAACGCTAGAGCAGGTGAGTGATTTAGAAAGCTCGCTATTTAATTATTTATAGAGATGAAAAACGATGAGTGATACAACGATGACTGGCTCCGATGAGAGCCGCCTGACTGACGACTTTGATCCGCTAGCGGAAGAAGACTTTACATCTTCGCACGCGATTTATAAAGAATTACGCGGTGGTTGTCCTGTTGCGCACACCAATGAATGGAATGGTTTTTGGGCGTTAACCCGCTATGAAGATGTCGTGGGCGTATTAAAAGACTATCGGACCTATATTACTTCAGTACAAAACGTTGTACCTAAAGTGGCATTTACAGGGCGCCGACCGCCGCTACATCTCGATCCACCAGAACACACTCCGTATCGGCAAGCACTCAATCCTTTTTTCAGCAAGCAAAATGTCGAAGCCTTTGAGCCGGTATTGCGACGGGTTACCGTGGAATTAATGCAGCCATATATTGCTGCCGGCGGCGGTGACGTGTGTGAGGCATTCACTCACAAGTATCCTGGCTACTTATTTGCAGAATTTTTTGGATTATCAACCGAGCTTTCGATGCGCATAAAAGAAACGACTTGTGTTTACGACAAGGCGCTACAGGAAGCAAATGATGAGTTAGTGAAAGAAACAAGTTTGCAATTGTATGAAATTGCTCGAGATATTATCGCAGATAGAAAGGCTTCACCTAGAGACCCTAAAAGCGATATCACTTCGGCCTTGCTTGCGAAAGAGTGGAAAGGCGACCTATTACCGGAAGAAATGGTTTTGGGCACTATTCGCCAAATGATTGTAGTGGGCATGATTGCCCCGAGTGTATTTATCGGCACAATGTTGCACCATCTTGCAGAGAACCCAGAACAACAAGAGCAAATTCGCAATGATGATAGCCTTATCGAGCCTGCAATTGAGGAATATTTACGTTTATACACGCCTTATCGTGGTTTTGCACGTACCGCTAATAAAGATGTCACTATCAATGGCCGATTAATCAAAAAAGATGAGCCTATCGCTTTGGTATATGCATCGGCCAATCGTGATGAGTCTATCTTTCCTAATGGCGACGAATTTATTTTAAATCGCCCAAATATTAAAGATCATGTCGCATTTGGATTGGGGCCACACCGTTGTGCAGGCGAGCCACTTGCGCGATTGATGTTGCAGGTTACATTAGAAGAGTTTTTGAAACGCAGCAAAACTATTCAACTGAACGGAAAAGTCAAAATGACTCGCTGGCCAGAATGGGGAACGTTGTCTGTTCCTTTGCGTATTGAGCCAAACGAATCGACAAACGTAATGGCTGACTGAGTGATACACCTCAGATGAGTGCTACTTTCGCCGCCCTCAGTAACCGCCACTATCGCTGGTTGCTTGGTGGTAATTTAGCGCAATTTTTCGCGATTGCTGCAAGGATGATGATATGCAACTTATTGGCTTGGGAAATTACTGGGGAAGAAATAGCACTCGCGCAAATTAATCTGGTCTTAGCTGTACCAATGTTTTTTGGTGCACTCTTTGCTGGCGCGCTGGTCGATCGATGGGAGCGAAAGCGATTAATTACAGCGGGACTGACAATTGCTTTTCTGAGTGAACTTTCTATTCTTATCGCACTGTCCTTTCATCGCTTAGTTTTTTCACATGTGCTGCTGGTGACATTTATCAGTGGCTGCATCCACCCATTTGTTCATCCAGCGGGCACGGCGCTAATGTATAGCTTTCTTGGTCGAGCACAAATGGCCAACGGGGTTGCGCTGCTATCGAGCGGAATGAATTTATCGCGGATTCTCGGGCCGGCGATTATTGGTGGCGTACTCGCTCTATACGATACGACTGTCGCTTACGGTGTGGTTGTTTCGTTGTTTTTGATTGCCTTACTTTGCCAGCTGCAGCTTCCTAAACACAAGCCGACCGCAAGCGATCAAACATCTGTCCTCCACGATATTCAACAAGGGTTGCGCTATTTAGTTCGTGATCGCTATATCGCCTATTGCCTGATGTTTAGTTTGCCACCGTTAATGCTGTTGATGACGACGCAATACATGTTAGTACTGTTTGCCAAGAATGTTTGGGGAGCGGGCGATGCGGGCCTTGGTGTGTTGCTTACCGCAATGGGTAGTGGTGCGTTTTTAGGTGCGTTATTCGTTGCGCGTTTCAATCGAGTTGTGGGTAGGTCAACGTTAATGCTAGTAGGGGCTGTTGGTGCAGCTATATTTTTTGGCGCGTTCAGTCAAGCGACTGAGTTTCGAGTTGCCGTGTTGTGTTTGTTGCTAGCCAACATGTTTGCGGCCGTATCATTGGTGACAAACCAAGTGGTTATTCAGCTGTTGTCCAGTGAGGACGCTCGTGGTCGCGTCTCCGGCTATATTTTAATGAGTTACAGTCTCGCACCGCTTGCCTTGTTTCCGCTTTCTTTGTTGGCCGATAAGGTCGGTCCTCAAGCCGCAATCTTTTTCGCGGCGGTAGGTGTCGTTACATTGGTTGTCGTAATGTACTTTGGTTTATCAAAAATCCGCAACATCGATGCCGCCATACAAAGTGAATAGCTACATTTCTTCGCTTTTTATTCTTTATTATCAACGTCTTTTTTCGGGTACTCTTTTTCCAAGTAATGTCGCATCGCATTTTCGTAGCGCTGCATCATTGCTAGCTCCTCACGAAAAGCGTCTTTGTCTGGGTTGAACATTAAGCCTATCGCGATACCGCGTAGCGCCGTTACGTGAGTTCTTATCAGAGTTTCTACCAGAGGGGTACGCTCGAGGTTGAACTCTTCGCACATCGTATCTACACCGCGCTGTCGTTCTTGGTAGATAGTTTCAAGAATAGGTGTCATCCCGTTGCGCAACTCTTCATCGTTGCGGCTGGCCATCATAATTTCTATTAGCGCAGTGTAGGATGGGTCATTGACTACTTCCCAACTTGCTTCAGAACTTTGCTCTATGCGTTGGCTGCCGGGTGGGTACTTTGAGTAGACGGACCAACGAATCTGGTTATGAATTTCTAAGCAGCGCTTTGCAACAGAGAGCATTAGCTCTGCTTTGTTGGCAAAATGATGCTGTGCTGCACCTTTGCTCACACCGGCTATTAGTGCCACTGAATTAATTGACGTCCCCGCGTAGCCCGCGTCGTAAATGCACTTTATTGCTGCTTCAAGGATTTTTTCAATGGTCTCGGCACTTCGCTCAGCGTTTGTGCGTCGAGGGCGGGGAGAATCAGATTGTGTCATAAAAGCAGCTATCTATTTATCGTTTGATGAAGTGACATTATGTCAGGGATGCATCTTATTATGTTAGGTTTTAGGTAGGCTATTTTAACTATAACCTCTGCTAATTTATTGAGTTAAAGAGTGTAAATAATCGCCAGAACGAGTTTTTTCCGTTGGCGCACGACCGTGAAGTCGTATAATGCAAACCATCCGGATGGTTTGTTGCTGTACTTCCAGGGCAATTCTAATAATAAAAATACACCTTATACGGAAATCCATAATGAGAATACATTTTCCACATTTGACCGCGCTCGTTTTGGGAGGCGCTTGCGTTGCCGCGAGCAATTTCGCTTTCGCATGGCAAAAAGGTTTTGTCATAGAGTGGTATGAACCAGCTTTCTATTACGGTGCAGAGGAAGGTATTTCCGCGCCGGGTACGGATTGTCCAGCGGGTACAAACCCAGAAATGGATTGGCGTAAAGTGCTAAAAACATCTTATCGGACTGATGCTGATATCGATACCATACTCGACCCGGAAAAGCCCCAGCGTGCAAAAGTGGGCGGCATTCGCGGCCCCAACAAAGAAAACGTTTATCAAATTCCTTGGGCGGTTCCAGACCCAGGTTTGCAGGAAGTGACCGGGGACTTGGCTTATGGGTTTAACCTCGATGCTGACGAATCAACAGGCTTTAATCATATAGGTATACATGGCGAGACGGGTAAAAAAGGAATCGACAATACCTACTATAAAGCCATTGGTTGCCTAAAAGCATGGCGTGGCCCAACTCGAGAAGGTCATCACGCAAAGTATGTCAACGATGGCATGCATAACGGTCGATTTACGTTAGTCATGTTGATTTCTGGAGAGGGAGCGGATTGGCGAAATGACTCCAATGTCAAAGTCGGTTTCTACCAGGCCAAAGACAAGATTGTCATGGATGCGGTCGGCAAAGTGGCCAGCGACTATACGTTCCGTATTAACCCTAGCCCTGGTTATGAATCTATTGTCAGAGCAAGAACGCGTGATGGTATCGTAGAAACAATTGATCCGGTAGACATTCACATGCGCAGTATAGACCGACTGCCGATGCATTTGCGGTCTGGCCATCTTAACTTTGAAATTGGTGAAGATGGGAAATTAATTGGCTTCGTTGGTGGCTATCGCGATATTGACAGCTACTTCAGAGAATGGGCAGCCGGAGGCGCAATCTTTGAACTTACCATGCACATTAATATTCCGGCTTATTGGTACGCTTTACAGCGATGGGCTGATGGTCATTACGACCCTGTTAGTGGTCGTTACACAACTATTTCAACCGCTTATCGAATCTACGCGAATCCGGCCATTGTCGTATCGCCGACCGCTACCGAAGCACTAGTTGCAGCCGCGTTGTTTGAAGGCAATAACGAGCCAGATGCGCTGGCCAAAGCAGGTTTTGGACGTCGGCGTTATGTGCCCGTAGAGCCGCCGCAAGACGTTCTTCCACCGCAAATAAAACCACGGCCCGAAAAAATTGAGCAAGCATCGAGGTAGAAATCCGTCTTCGGGTTAGAAAAAGTGCGCCAATAAAAATAGAGAAGTCAAAGTGAGGTGAGTCAGTGTTTTTTTCGAATAATCGGGTAAGTCGTAAAACCTTATCGTCATCAGGGCTGGTGAAAAGCCTTGCTTCGGTTGCTGTGACCAATGTACTGATCGTACTACCTATATTTGCTGCTGTTAATTCACATGCTGCATCATCTAGTGAATCGCTGGCGATAAGCAAGGAGCAGGTCATTGTCGCGACAAGACGGATCACTGAGACGCAATACCGCAACAGCATTGCTGCAATCTTTGGTAACGATATCGAGATTAATGGTTTGTTCGAGCCAGAGCAGCGGCTTGAATTACTCTTGGCATTGGGTAGTTCAGATCTGTCAATATCCTCAGCGGGTTTTAATCAATACTTCAATATGGCAAGGGGGGTCGCCTCGCATTTTGTAAACTCTGAAAATCGTGAACACTATTTTTCTTGTGTTCCGTCAAATGCCAAAGCAGCAGATGAAAAATGTGCAAGTGAAGTATTGTCAAAATATGGGAAAGCCCTTTTTAGGCGCCCATTGACCGAAGCCGAGCTGGCGCCGCGTTTAGAGCTAGCAAACGCTGGCGCGACTCAAGCGAAAGATTTCTATCGCGGTATGGAGTTGGCAATGATTGGTTTGTTGTCTGCGCCGGAATTCTTATTTAGGCTTGAGGTGGCTGAACCTGACCCCGAAAACCCTGATGCATATCGACTCGATGGATATACTAAGGCCGCGCGACTTTCTCACTTATTCTGGGATGTATCCCCTGATGCGGAGCTTTTGCGTGCAGCAGCTAGCGGTGAGTTACATACTGAAAAGGGCGTAAAAAAGCAGGTAAAAAGATTGCTCAAGTCCCCAAACCTTGAGGCGGGAACACGCGCTTTCTTTTCCGATATGCTTCATCTAGACCGCTATGCGACGGTCACCAAAGATGCACAACTGTATCCAAAGTTTAGTCAGACGGTTGCAAATTCTGCGAAAGAACAAACATTAAAAACCGTTGTTCATCAGCTCATTGAAAACGATGGCGACTACCGTGATTTGTTGACTATGCGAACCACGTTTATGAATAGGCCCTTAGCGGCAGTTTATAAAATTCCGTTTTTGGCAGAGGATGGTTGGACTGAGTACACCTTTCCAAAAGATTCCGAACAGTCCGGACTACTCACTCAGATAAGTTTAGCGGGCGTTTTTTCTCACCCTGGCAAAAGCTCACCTACGCTACGGGGTGTGGGAATTAATGAGATATTCTTGTGTAGTCCAACACCTACGCCGCCAGCGAATGTCGACTTTTCTATCATTAATGATACAAATAATCCCAATCTAAAAACGTCTAGATTGCGACTTGAGGCGCACGCAGAAGACCCAGCCTGTTCAGGGTGTCACCGAATGATCGACCCTTTGGGTATGGCATTAGAACGCTTCGATGCATTGGCTCAGCCGCGGTTGTATGAAAATGGTGAATTAATCGATGTCACCGTCAATTTTTTAGGGACAAGTTTTACGGGCTCTCGCGGTTTGGGTGAAGTCTTGTATGAAAATGAACGTGTTCATTCTTGTTTAGTTCGTAACGTCTATGCCTATGGCGTTGGTCGGGCGCCAACTTCGAAGGAACGAAACGGATTTATTAAAGAGCAGACTGCAGAGTTTGCCAAGAAGGGATTCCGGTTCAGTTATCTACTTAACCAAATTGCTACGTCAGAAAAGTTTTTTGAAGTTCCAGAATCAGAAATAGTTGCCGAGCGTTTGCGCGCGCGCAATGTCAACCTTGTCGCGGGAGATCTATAATCATGGCTAAGCATCCTAAGTTTACACGGCGCTCTTTGCTGCGTGGTGCGTTGCGCGGAGCGTCTTACGTCGTAGCGCTTCCCACTCTAAATATGTTTCTAAATGAGAACGGTAATGCCTATGCTGACGGTAGCCCGCTACCTATTCGCCTGGGGACCTATTTCTGGGGACTAGGATTGACACCTGGCCGTTGGGTTCCTGAAAAAATAGGTGCTGGATACGAGCTGACGCCAGAGTTGCAGTCGCTGAAAGGCTTACAGCATAAAGTGAGTGTTTTTTCTGGGTTTCGCGTGCTGCTCGATGGCAGACCGAATATTCAGCATTGGACCGGGCAAGGAGCCATTCTTACTGGCTTAGCGCCCGCCACTGTGAAAGCATTTGATCGTCCTAGCTTCGACGTTGCTGCGGCTGAGCAGTTGGGCGGTGGTACCCGTTTTCGTTCGGTTCAATTGACACCGTTTGGAAATCCCAAATTGAGTTACTCCACACCCACCGGCAATGGTTTTAATACGCCTGATGCTTCACCCTTGGCGCTATACAATCGACTTTTCGGAGAAGGCTTTCAGGATCCAAATAGTCCGAACTGGCGACCTGACCCCAATACTATTCTTCGCAAGAGCGTACTTTCTACTGTGGGCGAACAGCGCAAGGCTCTAATGGCGAATGCCGGTAGCGAAGACCGAATCAAACTGGATCAATATTTCACCTCCGTTCGTGAGCTAGAAGAGCAGCTAGCAGTAGAATTAAAACGTCCACCCAAAGCCGAAGCCTGTGTAGTGCCTCAAGCGCCTGAGGATCGAAAGCGTAGCGGTGAAATTTATAAAGTAAACGAAAATAATATTTTGATGGGCCGTTTGATGGCGATGGCACTCGCGTGTAACCAAACCAAAGTGTTCAGTGTGGTGCATACCAGCGCCACTTCTGAAACCTACTTACCCGGTGATTCAAATATCTATCATCTGCATACGCATGATGAACCCGTTGATACAGAATTGGGCTATCAAGTGATTTCGAGTGAGTTGGCGGAGCTTTCTTTCCGAGGTTTTGGCGACTTTCTTCGCGAGTTAGATGCGGTACCTGAAGGTGACGGAACGTTGCTGGATAATTCTATGGTGTTAGGTTTTAGTGATACCGGTTATGCAAAAATTCACTCTACCGACAATATTCCAATGTTTATTGCGGGGTCTGCAGGTGGTCGTCATAAGACCGGTCAGCATGTTGTGGGTAATGGTGATCCCGTTTCTCGTATTTCTTTGACCGCACAACAGTTGGCAGGTATGTCCGTTGGTGAGTTTGGCCAAGGTAGTATGAAAACAGATCGTGTAGCAACCGAAGTGTTCGCTTAACGCTCCCTTTTTTGATTTAAGTAGTAAGGTAGTTTTTATGAAAATCTCTATGTTGGCACCGCTGAAGAATGCGGCGAGCAAAATCACACTATTATTTGTCAGTATTGGTTTTGTTTCTGGCGCTGGGATATCCGTCGCTGAAGATATGTCGATCGAGGAGACCATTAAAGCTCGGCAGCACTCCTATCGTGATCTTGGTGGTGCTTTCAAATCAATACGCGATCAATTGCGAACGAAAAAGCCGAACATCTACCTCATCCAACCGACTGTGCAGCAGATGAAAGATATTGCTGACATTGATGTTCAGCGTCTGTGGTTTCCAGAAGGTAGTGGTCCAGAAGCCGGTGTGGAGACTGAAGCCAAAGCCGCAATATGGGAAAACCCAGAGGAATTTGCAAAAGCTCAACAAGCATTGGTCGATGTGATGCCTAAATTTTTAGAGCTAGCATTCGCAAAAGATATTGAGGGTTTAAAAAAGCATTATCGCAAAGTGGGTATGGCTTGTAAGGGATGTCACGATCAGTTTCGTGAAGAAGACGACTAGGAATGTCATTCCGCGCTTCCCATTCAATTCGGCGTCATTTTAAAACAATAAGGAAATACCTATGACTCGACAGCTTATTCTCAGTTTGTTGGCGTGTATGGCCGTATCGGCTAACGCGGAAAGTCCTGCCCCTAAGGTCATGCTAGACAGCGGGATAATTGTCGGTGAATCTGCTGACGGTGTGCACTACTTTCGCGGAGTGCCTTACGCGAAGCCGCCCGTGGGAGAGCTTCGCTGGCAGGCACCTCAGCCGATCAAATGGCAAGGCGAACGGGATGCGACAGAGTTTGCCGCGCCCTGTGCCCAGCCGACAAACCCCGATGGTAAAACGCGTAATGGCGGCGGTGTGTGGGGGAATACTTCAGAAGACTGCCTCTATCTAAACGTTGTTGCTCCGCCATCGGCTAAGAGTGCCCCGGTAATGGTTTGGTTGCACGGTGGTGCTTCGTTCCTTGGTGCTGGTTCCTTAGGTTCATACAACGCGCCGGCTTTTGCGCAAGACGGCGTCATCATGGTAACGGTAAATTATCGCTTAGGCCCAGCAGGGTACTTTGCACATCCATCATTGGTGAAGTCAGTCAGCGGTAGCGATTCGGTAGGTAACTATGCGTTACAGGATGCGGTTGCCAGTCTTGAGTGGGTGAAACGCAATATAAAACAGTTTGGTGGTGATCCAGACAACGTCACTGTGTTTGGCCAGTCAGCAGGCGGTTTTATGGTGGTTAATTTACTCGGAATTCCTAGTGCCAAGGGTTTGTTTGCCAAAGCGGGTATTCAGTCGGGGGCGGCACTTAGGGATGGACTGTCACTGGATGATGCTCAGCAGCGCGCTAGTGAATGGGCGACCAAAATGGGGTTAGATGGAGCCAACGCGTCACTTGCGCAACTTCGCTCGATCCCAGCCGCTAAGTTTTCTCAAAACCGAGACACCGCTAGAAGCTTAGGTAGCCCGATTGATGGCAAGTTTAAAACGCAATCAACACTTAATGCATTTAAAACTGGCTCGGCTAATTATGTGCCGTTAATTATTGGTAGCAATAATGGTGAAGGCGGGTTCAATGGCGCTCGTGCTGTAGCAACAGAGATGAGTAAGAAAGCCCCCGTGTTTCTCTATAATTTTGCGTATGTGCCAGAGTGGCGAAAAGAGTCGCAGCCAATGGGCGCTCCTCACTCAGCTGAAATAGTGTATGTCTTTGATAGCTGGGATACGACGACTCTCAATATAGAAGGTGGGGTAGAAGCAATTGATCGAACGGTAGCAAAACGCGTGCATTCCTGTTGGGTGGCTTTTGCTAAAGCAAGCCCAACGGCGACATCGCTTAATTGTGCCGATGGTTTTAGCTGGCCAGCGTTCTCCGAAAAAAGTGATGATGCTGCACGGTTTGAAGCCGCGCCATCATTAGTGAAAGCGTCGACTATTCCTAATGGGCCTCCGCGTGGCGCGCCTCGTGGCAGTATGGCTCCAAACTAGTTCCCCATTAGATAAACCCAACTAAGCCCGCGGTATTGAGGCGGGCTTAGCCTTCGAATTTTTATTTTCATTTTATAAAGGTACCCCCAATGTTTCATGTCCCTGGAGTAAGCAAGCATTTTAGTCGGCGAAGTGGACGATTGTTTGGCGGCTTAGTGTGCGGGATGTTGTGGGTCAGTGGTGCTTCAGCAGGGTGGCATCAGGCTTATGTCGCGGAATGGTTTGAGCCTGCTTTTTACTACGGTGCAGAGACGGGTGAAAGCGATCCCGGCACCGACTGCCCTAATGGCACTAACCCTGAGTTAGATTGGCGGAAAGTATTAAAAACGTCCTATCGCTCTGATGCAGATATCGAAAAAATACTGGATCCCGAAAACCCACAGCGAGCGCGTATGGGTGGAATTCGTGGCCCAAATAAAGAGAACGTGTATCAAAAACCGTGGGTTGTTCCTGATCCAAAGATGACGGGTGTTTCGGGAAATATTGCCTATGGTTTTGACTTGGATAACAATCCAGATACAGGTTTTACAAGTCCAGATGGCACGCCGGGTATTGATAATCAATATTACCGTGCGGCTGGTTGTTGGATGGCATGGCGGGGACCGACAAAGCTCTCGCATCATGCAAAATATGTAAATGATGGAATGCGCGATGGTGTCTTTAGTGTGTTGGTGTTGGTATCGGGAGAAGGTGAGGACCCCAATAATGATCAAGATGTGACGGTGGGTTTCTATCTTGCGAAAGATCCGATGGCGAAAGATGCGAACGGTCAAATCGCACATGACTATACGTTTCGAATTAACCCTGATCCGCGTTTCCAAAGTATTCACAAAGCGAAAATTGTTGATGGTGTGCTAGTAAGTACAGAGCAAACTGAGTTGCGTGTTCGTAATGTCGAGACAGCGCCGTTTTTCCCTCCGCAATTATTATTGCACAATGCCAAAATCAAAGTTGATACAACCGGTGAACAGGTGATGGCCTGGATTGGTGGTTACCGATCCATCGATGACTATTACCGAGGTTGGGCGGCAGCTGGTGCAATTCATGAACTCGTCACACACGTTAATATGGTTGGGTATTGGTATGCTTTGCGTCGCAACGCTGATTTGTTGCCCGACGAAGATGGCCAGCATCAGGCGATTTCTACAGCCTATAGGATGTATCTAAGTCCAGCGTTTATTGTTAGCCCTGATGGTGAGCGTGAAGTAAAAGTCGCAAAACTATTCCCAGGCGTCGAGGACCCTAAGATTCAGGAAGGGAGACGTATGTTTCCTGTGGCGCGGAACCACTAAGCGGACTATATATAAAATGTGTAGTTAAAAAGCCGCGAATGCGGCTTTTTTATTGTTGAAGGGCGGTTTGCATTTTTAGAAAAAGGTTGCAGGTGCTTTGGAAGCGAAAGCGGCGATTCATATGCCTGATAAAAACGTACCGATCTTTTCTATCATTGCATCGCGATTCCAGCTTGACGCATCGACCATATCAGCGGGAATGGCTAATACCGGAATGCCTGCGGCTTCAAAGGCTTGTTGCGTAAATAAGGAGCCGCTCTGTGATAAGCGTGCACCTTCGGGCATCAACATAAAGACTGCATCAATGCCTGAGCGCTTTGCTTCGTGGAGCATCCACTCGTTCATCCAAGGCGGCAAATGTAAAACTTCGTTCATTCCACAAATACGGCTTGCTAAGGCACGAAGAGGGTCTTCGAGGTTGTAGCGCGGATAGGCGTAATTCGCGAACGGTAAATACATCGACCAAACAAACACAGCCCCAAATTGGTCTTCTAGCGCCTGATAAAAACCGGAGTCATGCCATAGGCCTGCACCGATCCACATCATACGAATTTTTTCGTTTTTACAAGCACCGATACCCGCATCGACTCGCGCTTTCAATTCGTCACGAAACTGTTTGACGTGAGAGATAGCCCAGTCGGAACCGCGATGCCATTGAGGAATCATAGTGTTTGGCATCTGATCAACAATGGTTACAGGGCAGGGTTTAGTTTCTAACGCTAGCTGTGCGCACTCGCCAAGAATTTCTTCCTGCTCGTTAATGCGTTGCATTAAATCGAGCAATTTACCTTCATCAAATCGTCGACCGGTACGCTCTTCTAATAATGAAATCAATCCTTTCATTTCTTCAACCATTAGGTCTAGGCGATCAGATTGATAAACTTCTTCCCATTCGCGTGGTGCTTTTTCCCACCAGTTGGGAACTTTTGTTTGCCAGCCAGGAGCTTCCAGTGGATAAAATGGCGCACCAAGCGCGTCGGCCCACAAGGTAAATACTTGTTGAATACAATCACATGTCATTCTAGCGACGAGTACCGTCGGTGTGGGTAGACCACCCCAAGGAGCTGTTTCGGGGTCGTTGTCCAATGTGCAGCCGAGCCCTAGCGAACAATATTTACAGCTGTTTTTCGGAAATCCGGCATCGTCGAGCACCTTAACATAGCGGGTCGATAGTTGTTTTGCGGAAATATAGGCTGACCACCATTGGTTGGTAACAATGGGAATATCCATTGCGTGAAAAATTTCGTGTGGCGTATCGGCTTGCACAATAGCAAACGGCTCGCCAGATTCTACCACCCGTTGTTTTAACTCGTTTCCAAATTGTTTTTGAAAACGTTGTGCATTCGGCGTGCACTCTAGATCTTTGCGGCTACGTTGTGCCATTAGTTACTCCAAATTCACTTGCACACACAAAGTGTTGCTATACAAATAGGTTTTCATCCCGAAGGCTTTCGTACACATCATCGGTCATTCCGATTATCTGTTTGCAGACATACGCACAATGTTGGCCCATATTGGGGGCAAGTTTTACGTCAGCCGGTGTGCGTGAAAGTTTTACTGGCGGTGTTTGGTGTCCGAACTCGCCGAGTAGCGGGTGGTCTAGGGTTTTTAAATAGTCTCGGTGCTGTAATTGAGGGTCGTTTTCAAATGTATCGGCAATATCCTGCACAACACCGGCAGCAATATGATTGGTTTGCAATAATTCCATAAGCGCGTAACGCTCTTGGGAACCTGTCCATTCACTGACGAGTGCATCGAGTTCATCTAACATTGGAGGCGTCAGTTCATCAAGGTTCTCAGCTGCAGGCCAAGCGCTTTGCTCGGCGTGCGCTTTAGCGACACAGTTAACCAGTGCTTGCCATTGCATCTCATTAAATATGGAGATGGCAATCCATTGGTCATCTCGACACGGGAATACACCTTGATAAAGTGCTGAGCGTGAGCGATTTCCTTGACGAAAAGGGGGAGCGTGGGAAACTTGGCTTTCGATTATGGCCTCTGACATTTGCTGTACGCATACTTCGTACATGCTGGCGTCAATATACTCACCTTGGCCTGTAGTACGCTTGTGCTCGATGGCCGCAGCGACGGCTGACGCCATGAAATAGGGAAGTACTACATCGCCGTATGGGACAGAAGGCGTGACGGGGTCGCGATCTGGCCACCCAGTCATATACATACGTCCGGCTAATGCCGCACCGGTGCCATCAACGCCCCAATTTTTTGCGTAGGGACCGGTTTGACCGAACACGCTACCACTGACCATGATGATGTCAGGGTGTTGTGTTTTAATAGTTGGGTAATCGAGGCCGAGTTTTTCCATAGTCCCGGGCGAAAAATTTTCAACAACGACATCGGCCCAGTCTAGCAGCGGGTTAATCACTTCCCTTACGCGTGGGTGTTTCATGTTGAGTTGAAGGCTGAGCTTTGAACTGTTGAAATGGCTAAACCACGGCTTGTCATCAAGGCTTTCTCGACTGGATACACTCACTTGTTTATCTATTCGGCTTAAGCACGGGCGCAAAGCAGATTCTACTTTGACAACTTCAGCACCAAAGTCTGCTAGCAACTTGGTTGTCAGAGAGCCAACCAAAGCCCATGAAAAATCGAGAACCTTAACGCCTGCTAGCGGGGTTGAGTTGCTCATTCTAAATTACCCCCTTAGCGTGAAGATTGGCTAGCTCAGAGGCACCAATGTCGAGTAGCTGTGAAAATACTTCGGTATTGTCTTTACCTAACGAAGGAATGTTGGCTGGGTTTCGAAAATCACTATTACTTAAGCGAACGAAATAATCCGGCAGCTGAATAGCTCCAGCATTGGGCATCTCCACTGAACGAATGAAATCTCTAGCGTTTAAATGATCATCGTTCATCACATCGGTTGGATCATTTGCAACGGTCGCACGTATTCCGCGCTGATGACCTTCGTTACGAATCTGTGCTTTAGTTTTTGATTTGAAGAACGCTGCGATGGCGGTTTCCCAAATCAGTCGTGTGTCTGCGGGTAATGCGCTCCGATCGTAAGTATCCCAGTTCACATCAGCCATAGGATTTTCATAGCCTTCTTCAGTCATCCACCGAGATAAAGCGGAGTTCGCTGGAGCGCCGAATTTACCGGTCATTAAACTGTGGAAACAATAGCCGTCTGCAAGCTCCCAGACTACGCGCACGGTGGCAACGCCAAAGCGCACTTTGTTGCCTGCACGTTCCAGTTTTCGTTTATCAAATTGATACGATAAAAGGTTGTTTGTATTGCGGCTTGCAGCGACTTCTTGAATAGAGCAATCAATGTGTTGACCTAACCCGGTGAGCCCCCGGTCTCGATGTGCAAACATGGCGCCCATGGCGGCTGCGGAACATGCATGGAAGCTGCAAGCATCGAGTGCTTCCAATACTGGCGTATCATCTGGATAACCACAGGTGGCTAGGGTGCCCCCCATGGCAGAAGCAACCAATTCACCGCCTAGGAACTGACTATAGGGGCCGGTTTGCCCAAAAGGTGTAATCGATACATGAATTAATTGGGGGTTGATGGTTGAGAGCTCTTCATAGCTCAGGCCTTTGCTTTTGAGAAACCCAGGTCTAAACGTTTCAATTAAAAAATCCGATTTTTTAATTAGGCCTTTAAACAGAGCAATCGCGTTGCGGTCGTCTAGGTTTAAGGTTATGGATTTTTTTCCTCGACGTGCTATCAATGTCTGATGATTAGACGCGCTACCCGGCCGTTCGATACGGATTACTTCGGCTCCAAGGGATGCAAGAAAGCTTCCCGTTGTCGCGCCGGTATAGTCGCTCATATCAAGGACGCGCAAGCCAGATAAAAGGCCAGGCATGTTAACCTCCGATTTTTGACTTTAACGATGCGATAGCTTGAGTAAGCGCGTCCACATCGAGTTGGTAGGGCTGGTCGATCATTAGCTCGGTGCTTAATCCTGAGTCGACAATAGCGCGTTGCTGTGCAGGGTAATGCCATGCGAGTGCTTCTTCTTTTAATAAGTAGTGAAAAAGTACGGCATCTGCCTGTTGGCTATGTGAAAAGTCGAGCAAGTTATTCGCTGAGCTATCAAATGAGCGTCCACTGATAGTGTGTAGTTGATAGTGATCAACAAGTTTATCAGTCAGGTCGCTGTTATCATCGATATTGATGAGTGGTGTATCGAGAAAATGATTGCCGAGACTGTGATACTCGCCAACCAATAGGCAGTTATGTCTGTCCAGTACTGTATGCAGCAACGGATAATCTAATCCGTTTCCAGCGACTATTAGTCTTAGGAACCGTTCTTTATCTGGCTTCTCGCTAAATTGCTCACAGGCATAGAGTGCAACGTCGATCGCCGTGTTCACTGGAAAAGACTGCGATGCAGCATAGGTTTGATAGCAGAGCGTGTTTGAAAAAAATCTAGTACGATCTGCGCGAAGATCGGAAAAATATTTTAGCTGGATGCGTAACTGGTTGTAGCGCTCGATGCTGGTGGATAATCGTTGATTGGTAATCTCTGAGCCGATTGTTGAAAGGTAGGCTTTGAAATCATCAAATTGAGCACGGTTATAATTTCTAGTGCTCTTTCTATCGGTATGTAGCAAATTCAGAAGATAGATAGGTGGTAATGAAAACTCTGGATGCGAACGCTCAATTTCACAGAGATAATAGTAAAGCCGCTGAAATGAGTCATGCGTGCGAGGTAATACGATAGCATCTAGAAAATCATAGTCTCCGCGCAGTAAGCGATTAAATATAGAACGGCTCCAGGGGTCAAAAGCAGGCTCTAAAAAGCGATCCGCCAGAGGCGTGCTTTCTCCCGGTATTCCAGCGAGATGTACTGGCAGAATGCCGGCAGCATCAATCAATTCAAGCGGCACATTGTTGCTAATGTAACCGATAACCTTTTTGCCTTCAGCCTTGTGTCGTTTTGCGACCACGAGACGGTCTTCGCTCAGTGTCTTGAGAAGGCTAGCGATATCGCTATCGGAAAGATTGCGTGGTGATGAAATACTCATACGTAAATGCTTACATCAAGCTAGGCAGCCACAGAGACAAGATCGGTAGGCTGAGAAGTAGAACAACGTGGAATAGATCGGCAATAAGAAATGGACCAATTCCGGCGAAAATAGTTTTTAGTGGAATGTCTTTGCTAATACCGTGAATAACAAACGCATTCATTCCCACAGGTGGTGTAATTAGCGCGATTTCGATTGCACGCACGACAAGAATGCCAAACCAAATGCCGCTAATACCCAATGACTGAATGATGGGATAAAAAATAGGTATGGTGAGAGCCATCATGGCCATGCCGTCGAGAAACATTCCAAGAATAAAGTAGACGAGCAATATGCCAAGCATCACCCCAATAGTGGATTGTTGGCCGTTTAAAATCCAATCGGAAATATCACTGGCCAATCCGGATGCAGATATAAATGTGCTAAAAATAAATGCGCCAATAATAATGACGTATAACATACCGGCAGTGCGCAACGTTTCGTATAGTGAGTCGATAAATGCACGCATCGTTAAGCGCTTTCTTACCATAGCAAGTGTAATTGCACCTAAAGCGCCTATGGCGCCGGATTCTGTTGGTGTGAACCAACCGATGAGCAACCCACCAATGACGATAAAGATGAGCAGTGATAAGTCACCGATCTTGCTCAGTGCTTGAATCTTTTCTTTCCAGCTCGCTTTTGCAACCGTTGGCGCAAGCGTTGGGTTAATACGACAAATAATGGCAATGGCAACAACGTAGAATAGTGCTTGTGTAACACCAGGTAGAATGCCAGCGGCAAATAATTTACCAATAGATTGCTCGGTTAAAATCCCCAATACGATGAGCATCCCGCTGGGAGGGATTAGACTCCCCACAGTGCCGCCAGCGGCGACGGAACCCGTGGCTAATTTGGGGGAATAATTTTTTGCGCGCATTTCAGGGATGGAGACCAAGCCCATGGTAGCGGCTGTTGCGAGGCTTGAGCCGCTTACCGCACCAAAGCCAGCGCAGCCGCCGACGGATGCAATCGCTAGCCCGCCACGATGGTGGCCCCATAAGCGAGAGGCTGCATTAAAAAAATCACGACTTGCCCCCGAAGCGAAGCATACATGGGCCATTAATAGATACAGCGGTATGACACCCAATTCGTAGTGGGATGTCATACTAAAGCTAATCACACCCAATTTAATGACGGCCGCTTCGAAGTCAATCAACACCGCTAAACCGACAAAACCAACAAACCCCAAGGCAAAGCCGATAGGCATGCCTCCAGCCAATAACACCAGCAGCGTTATGAAGCCAATGACGCCAAGCATCTCTGGTGATATAAATTCCATCATGGTATTCGTGTCTCGCTATCGTCTGAGTCGTTAGATGGAACCGGTTTGAATAGATGTAGAGCCAACATAAAACCAGTGCAGGTCAGTGCTGCTACAAATAAGATCCGTAAAGGCACGATAGGAATACCCAGTAAGTGGCTTGCTTCCTGTAACCCCCAAACGTCATAGATCAACCACGTGTTGCCGATTACTAGACCTGCACAAAAAATAATACCTAATATCAGCCCGAGCACCTCAACAAAACGTCGAGTACTTGGAGGAAGAAGTTCGGTTATTAATTTCGCGGAAGCATGTGCACGCTCGATAGTAGTAGATAGTATGCCGGCAGCTGCGGTAACTAGGATTAGTGCTTCTACAATTTCTACAGTACCTGGTAGGGGCAGTCCAAAATGACGGCCAATGGCGCTGGCGCTAACGAGTAACATCGTCAATGCCAATGTGATTGCGCCAGCAAGTTTAATGGCTGTCATTGTACGAAATTGCGTTGTGGAATTGGTTGGTTCTTGCATCGAAGCTATTTATGATCCGTGATCTATATTATTGTTTTTTAAGCGTTGAGATAGCGCCAATATTGTCGCTTGGTTTGGTATCTTTGCACTGATATAGTTTGTACCACAAACTATCTTGATGTGTCGAGTCGCGCCTAGGCTAAATAGCAAAGTTCGCATAGCGCAGTGTATTTTTTTAATAGGTGAGGCGATAGCCCTTTTCTTGGTTATAGAGGTTTTTTATGAGTGACACCGGCAAACTGCAAGCAACGCCGCTACCCCTACAGGGTGTCAAAGTGCTGGATCTATCACGCTTTTTACCAGCCGGTTACGCAACGATGATACTGGCCGATTACGGTGCTGATGTGATCCGTGTAGAGCAGCCTAACGAGGTTGCTAAACAGAATAAAGTGTTCGGACGTGATCATCTCAGCGCTGAGGCGTTAAGAGCTATTAAAGAGCAGGAAATGCTTGCTCGAAATAAACGCTCGCTGTGTATCAACTTGCGAGATGCGCAAGCGCGGAGCGCATTGCAACAAATGATTGCTGGCTTCGATGTCCTCATCCATGACTATCGTCAAGAGAACGCGAAAGCAATGGGGTTAGATTACGCTTCGGTTAAACAACAGTTTCCTTCTCTTATTCATGTCGAAGTGTCCGTCTGCGGGCAGAGCGGCCCTTACCAGTCTCTGGCGGGACATGATCCGATCGCATTGGCCCTATCCGGTGCGCTAAGTCGCCTGGGAGGTGAATTGGCAGATTTTAATATTCCCGGTATGCCGGTCGGTGATTTGGCCACCGGGCTGCATACAGTTATCGGTATCATGGCTGCCCTGCGATCACGGGACGCGACAGGACACGGGCAATTGGTTGACGTTGCCATGTCTGATTGCGCGCTATCAATGATGACCTCAGTCATGCAGCGTTATCTGATGGAGGGTAAGGCGCCACCGAAGTCATGGCGGGGTGCCAATATTGGCTTGTGGAAAACGAAAGATGGCAAGGTACTATGTACCACAGATTTAGAGCCAGCGTACTGGCGAAAATTTTGTACCGCAGTGGGCAGGGAAGATTTAACGCCGTTGCAATTTGCGCAGGGAGAAGACGCTGAGTTTCGAGATGCCGAGCTTACTCAAGTATTTGCCTCGCGTTCACGGGATGAATGGTTCGCTCTGTTGAGGGAGGCGGGTACTCAAGTAGCTCCGGCCTACGAGCTGGCCGATGCTTTGCGTGATGAGCATGCTATTGCACGAGGTACTGTAGTTAGCGTGCCTGGTAGTGATGGCCAATTAACACAGCAAATTGGACCCGCAGTAAAACTTTCTACTAGCCCGGGGACCATCCGTCACCTGGGGCGAATGCCTGGTGCGGATAATCAAGCGGTGTTGAAGGAATTTGGTTTTAGTGAAGAAGAAATTGCTGAGCTACTAAATTAGATTCGCGACTGTCCGATTTGGATAGCGCCCTGTTCGGCCAGGGTGTCTAGCGCATCGTTGGTGTAACCTAATTCTATAAGTAGTGCGCGAGTGTGCTCACCCAGCTGAGGTGCCGCTCCAAGGCTTTCGGGTGGCACATTGGCCAGCTGAAAACCTGGTCCAAGCGTTTTAGCTAATGGGTTGTGAGGTAGATCAATTGAGACCTTCAGCGGTCGTTGTTCGACATGGGGGTGGTTGGCAATGTCGTTGATCGTTCTCACTGCTGCGGACGGAACGCTGACTTTGTTAAAAATAATTTCCCATTCTTCGGCGGGTTTTTCGCGCGTACGGCTTTCAATTTCGTCGCGAAGTGCGATCTCGTTTTTGATCCGCCCTTCGCGCTCGGCAAAACGTGGGTCATGAATGAGGTCTTCACGATCAAGCGCTTTACATAATGCTTCGTATTGCACCTGTGTATTAGCGCCAATAGATATCTCGCTATCAGCGGCTTGAAAAGTGTCGGACGTTGGGCTCATGTTAAACCCGCGGTTGCCAACTTTTTTAGGAATATCACCGGCAATGAGATAGGGTGCGACCATCGCGATCATTAAATTTAGTGATGCGTCTAACATGGCAACATCAATGTATTGGCCTTCACCAAATCGCTCCCGTTGGAGAATAGCCGCAACAATAGCGCTTGCCGCTGTATAGCCTGCAAACGTATCCAGTACCGGAAAGCCCACTTTGGTCGGTTTGCTGCCAGGCTCGCCAGTTAACGACATAACCCCTGAGACCGCTTGTACCACATGGTCGTAGGCTGGATTGTCACGCATGGGGCCGGATTTTCCGAATCCAGAGACAGAACAATAAATAACGCCGGGGTTAGTTGCTTTGTTTTCGTGGTAGCCTAATCCTAGACGGTCGAGCACACCGGGACGAAAATTCTCGACGACTACGTCAGCTTTTTCTAATAGTTGTTTTGCGATCCTTAGTCCGGCTTCTGATTTTAAATCTAGCGCTATAGATTCTTTTCCACAATTGACAGCTATAAAAGGGGGGGCCGTTCCTTTGTATTCTTCACGCGTATCATAGTGACGCATGACATCACCCTCGCCAGCACGCTCGATTTTTATGACTCGAGCCCCTAAGGTTTTTAATGTGTGGGTACAAAACGGGCCGGCCATAACATGGCTAAAATCAACAACAGTAATGCCTTGTAGAGGTGGCGGCATGCTCATAGGGGGCCTCGTGAAAACGTACATTATCGGTGGGTAATGATTGTGGTGCGCGAAAAGTGTAAATAGAATTAGTTTGCAGTGCAAACGTTTATCGTGGCAATGAGTTCTGTTAGTCTTCAATCAATCCATATTTAATGTAGATGTGATGAATAAGAATAATCAAATATATATTTCAGAGGGTCATCGTGTTATCCCTAATTTTTAATGTTTCTGTGAAAAAAACAAATACCCATAAACGTAGAGTGAAACACCTCTGGTGTTTGGCTCTTATATTGTCGTTTTTTAGTGCGGCTAGTTTTGCTGTAAAAATCAAAGAGGGTGTCTACCACTTAACCTATGGCTCGGCACTCCCTTCCAATCATACATTCAGTCACGCCGACAAAGATTGGATGCAGTATGTCGAAGAGCAGAGTAATGGGCGAATAAAAATTCATCCTTATTGGTCGGCCAGCCTTATCTCCGGCGATCAAAGTGTTATTGAATTGCGTCACGGTGTTACCGATATCGCGATGATTACGCCAATTTATATGCGAGCTGGCATGCATGCGACGAGGGCTCAGACAGGCTTTTATGCTGGCGCAGATAAGATAGATACACAAGTGAATGTATTTCATTGTTTATTAAGAGACTTTCCGATTTTTCAAGAGGAGCTAGAAGGCGTCAAGGTACTTGTGGTGCAGGGAGGAACGCCCTCTTATGTACTGACTCGGAAAGCGCCAATTCGTACATTAGAAGACTTTGCTGGTTTGCGGCTCAGAGCGCCGACGGCGCTTGTGCCCGTGGTCTATGAGTTGGGTGGTGATCCTGTGCTCATTCCAATGGGTGATGTGTATTCAGCCTTTGCGAAAGGAGTCATTGATGGAGTGTTAACACCAGAAGACACCTTACGTTCAATGCATTTTGCTGAAATTGGTAAATATCTTAACCGTGTTGCGATGCATCGCGGTGGTTATCCGTCGCGAGGGATTTCGGATCAATCGTGGGCTGAACTACCTGAAGATTTGCAAGCGGTACTTACCCGTAGTGGTCGTTATTGGGAAGAGCGTATCGCCCACTATATCCTCAAAGGCAATCGTGAAGCAGTGGAATACGGCGAGCAACAAGGTGTTGAATTTGTTGAGCTTGATGAAAGTGAGCAGGTCAGGCTGAACGATATTTATCACCGCATCGCATTGCAGGATGCGAAAATGTTGAGCCGCTACGGAGTTGATGGCGAGGCCATCTTTCGTTACGTGAGTGCCCTCATAGAGAAAATTAATGGCGGTCTAGCGATGGATTGTCGTGAATAGCGGAGAACGTATCGCCAGAAATTGTTTGATTTCTCCTATTCAAATTTGTGAATGACCCCTTGATTTATTAAAACGCTAGACGCACTATCGCAAAATAGTTTGTGGTGCAAACCAATAATCTGGTGCTTATTTTTGGGTTAGGGTGCCGGTAATCAATCATGATTTTTCATCACGAGCTAATACAATAATGATGAGAGCATATTGACTTTGAACTAAGTGAATAAAAGCTATTTGTCTATATAACTATAAAAAGCATTAATGCTTAAATAAAAAACTCCACGGAACACGTCACCTAGCTGTTCGTTAGATACATCTACACAACAACTCGTATTCATACGAGGAGGGAGACTTATGTCCAGAAAACACCTACCTTATTCAATTCTGCTCACCGCAAGCGTGGTTGCATTGCCTAGTCAAACACTGTTTGCTCAAGGCAGCAGCGATGACGCCATGGACGAAGTCGTGGTGACAGGTTCTCGCTTGCGTGGTGCTGAAGCACCGGTTGGCTCGCCCATTGTCAGTCTTGATCGTGATGATATTCAGGCTTCGCCTGCGATTTCAGTTGATCAGATGATTAAAGAAGTACCACAGGTCTTCGACCTCGGTGTATCTGAGGCATCACGTGGCCAGTCGGGCGGAAGCTCAAATATTATTTGGGGGAACAGCATTAACCTACGTGGTATTGGCCCCTACGCAACATTGACACTAGTCGATGGGCATCGGGTCAACAGTAACGGTAGTGCAATCGATCCGTCAGTTTTGCCGAGCCTGGCACTTGAGCGCGTAGAAATCGTGGCTGATGGCTCATCAGCTGTGTACGGGTCTGATGCAGTCGCTGGTGTGGTGAACTTAATTATGCGTCGCGATGTAGACGGTGCCGAATTCGTTGCACAATACGGTGGTGCCGATGATTTCGATCAGTACAAATTTGGATTGTCCTGGGGGACAACGTGGGACAACGGTTCATTTTTTGTGGCCGCAGAAAAAGGTCAGCGCAGTGAACTGAATGGAAACGATAGAGACTTTTTTACATCGGATCAGCGCCCCAATGCTGACTATCGCGTAAACCGTTGTTCACCGGGTACGATGGTTGTAGGCGGTGTGAATTATGCTATCCCTGTTGGTGGTGTAACCCCTGCCAACAACGATCAGCTAATTGCGGACACCTCGAATTTATGTGAGGGCTTACCTAATCAAGATCTGCTCCCGCGACAAGAATACGAGAACCTAGCATTCACCTCGAAATTTGAATTCAGTGATACATTCACTTGGTTACTGGATGGTTTTTATGCGGACCGATCTTTCACACGTTCTCCCGCATCTTTTAGTGGGGCTTTAGTCGTTCCGGACACGAATGCGTTTTTTGTGGCACCACAGGGAATGTCGCCAACGTCGGTAACCGTGAATTACTCTTTCATCGACGATCTAGCACCCGATGAGCAAACCGGTGGTGAGCGCAGTTGGGAAATGACCTCGGGTTTTGAGTTGGATGTGGCCGGTGATTGGCGCGTGAAAGGCTTGATGACCTATGGTGATTTGTATGGTCAGTCAAATACGACGGCTGGTTTAGACTCTCGTGGCCCAACCAGTAGCTTAGCTGTTGCTTTGGCAAGTAGTGATCCGGCGACTGCGTTTGATCCTTTCGGCTTGCATCGCACCTCGGCAGCGACGCTTGCAGCCATTAGTGATCAAGTTTTCATTGCTAAAAACACGCACAAAATGAAAGCTTACGAACTACATACCGACGGTTCTTTAATGGAGCTGCCGGGTGGCAATGTTCAGCTTGCTCTTGGTATCGAGCAGCAAGAGCTTAGCTATGAGCCATGGTTAAAACGTGGAAGCGCGTCGAGACCCTACAGCAAACGTTTCTTTGAACGCGATATCCGTAGTGCTTATGCAGAATTGTTGATTCCCGTATTTGGTGCAGACAATGCGATACCGGGTATACACAGTTTGCAGTTGAACATTGCAGCGCGACGAGACGAGTATTCAGATTTATCTGAAAACACTACCAACCCCAAATATGGCATCACGTGGGAGCCAACGGATTCACTGACGGTTCGGGCTAGCTACGGAACATCTTTCCGTGCACCCCTCTTTTCGCAGCTCTATGGTAATTCGTCAGCATTATTTGTTCAGCCATACTCTGACCCAACCAATGGCGGTGCGGTTGTGCAAGGCGTAGCGTTATCTGGTGGTAACTTGGACCTGACGCCTGAAGAAGCTGAAACGTGGAGTGCTGGTTTCGATTACTCGCCCGAGTTTTTGCCCGAGTTTTCGCTTAGCATGACCTATTTTGACGTGACCTATGAAGGTCAAATCGAAGCGTATTTAGCGGATCTCTCGATTCTTGCGCTGGAAAGTGAATTTGCCGGTACAGGCATTATTTTACGCGATGCCGCTGCTGACGCTCATGTGAATGATCTTCTCGCGGATGGCTTTGGCTATGCGCGCGGTGTTCCGCCAGTACCTGTAACGTTGTTTGTGGATGGTCGAACAAACAATCTTGGGCGAACTGAAACGTCTGGTTTTGACGTGGCAGTTAACTACGGCCTCGCGTTGGATGACTACGGCACTATCGACTTTAAAGTGAGTGGAATGTACATCGCTGACTACAAAGAAGCGATTACGCCAACGGGTCAACTGAATGATTATCGCAACACGATATTTAACCCGTTGACCTTGAAAACTCGCTCTAGTGTTAATTGGAGTCTGGAAAACCTTGCAACGCGTTTGACCTGGAATCACGTCAATAGCTATACCAATGATCGTGCTGCAACACCCGAAACAGTCAGTGCCTTTAATACATTTGATCTCGATGTGGCATGGACGTTTGGTGAATCTGGTGCAGCGAGCCTGTCGGATGGTTTGGTGCTGGGAATGAACATCAAAAACTTACTCGACGAAGAGCCTCCTTACGCGAATATTGCACCAGGGGTTAATGGTGGTGGTGGGTACGACCCCACAGCGGCTTCTCCTTTGGGGCGTATGATCTCTGTTTTCGTGCGTAAAAACCTTTAAATTGATTCACAATCATTAACTACTAAAGCCATGGATGGGTTGCTAAACTCTCCATGGCTTTTTGTATTTTTGATACCAATAATTATTATTTAAGCAACCCTATGATCCTGCAGAAAACAATGGTAGCGTCTTTGATTTTGACAGCCTCATCGGCTGCGGTAGCTGACGTTGAGCGTATTTGGTGGAGCCCCGGCCAAGGCGAGCCATTGAATGAATCAACAGACTACGCGAATGACAGCGGTTTGTTGAGAATTTACAACGAGTCAGGAGCAATAGACACAAAAGGACATCCGTTCTTTGAGCCCCTGGGTTCAAATGGTCGTGCATGCGTAACTTGTCACCAGCCTGCGGACGGCATGAGCTTGTCGATAGATTCAGTGCGGCAACGCTGGAAGGCAACCGATGGTCGTGACCCCTTGTTTGCGGCAATAGATGGTTCTGATTGCCCGAACTTGCCGCAAGGAGAAGAAAAATCTCATTCGCTTTTGCTTAACTATGGGCTTATTCGCGTTCCTCGGCCCTGGCCACCGCAACCCTATTTAGGAAAGCCAATAGAACCCCAATTTACGATTGACGTGGTAAGAGATCCGACGGGGTGCAACACCAGTAAAAACTATGGCCTTAATGCGAAAGAACCGGCCATATCCGTTTATCGGCGGCCTCGTCCTGTAGCCAACTTAAAATTCATTACTGCGGTTGGTTTTCCCTTTGAGCCTAAAGATGGTTTGCCTTTACCTATCAATCCAAAAACTGGCGAACCCATGAGTGGCAATATCACTGCGGATCGTCGTGTCTGGACAATCGAGGAGCAAACTCGTGATGCATTACGTGGCCACCTTGAATTTTCAGGCGTCATGCCAGATGAAGTAATTGAAGAGATGGTTGCGTTTCAAATGCAGATTTATGCCGCTCAACAGTTTGATTTTAAGGGTGGGGATTTAACATCAGATGGTGCGCAAGGTGGTCCACAGTACTTGGCGCAAGCCGACGCAGGCGTGCTTAATTCCGGTAGACGTTTGCCAATGTGGACCGAATTTGATGCTTGGTTAGAGTTGTTGAAAAACCCCAGCGCCGAAAAATTTGGCCATTTAACAGAAGAGCAAAAAGCATTTCGTCTGTCGGTCGCTCGTGGCGTGATGTTGTTTCGCAATCGCACGTTCTTAGTGAAAGACAGTGCAGGTATTACTGATATGGGGTTCGGTAATCCTGTGCGAAATGATTGTAATTTTTGCCACAACATGACAAGAACTGGAATGGATGTGGCCCCTGGGCAAGTGGACCTGGGAACGACCAATGAGCCATTTGCCGACCCTGCACCGCACCTACCACTTTTTAAATTAACGTGTAAGCCAGGGTTTGCGCCGCACCCTCACTTGGGGCGCGAGGTGTTTACTCGTGATCCTGGTTTGGCGCTGACAACGGGGCGCTGCAAAGATATCGGTAAAATAACCATCCAAAATATGCGTGGTTTGAGTGCCCGTGCGCCATTTTTTTCCAATGGTTTATCTGAGGATATCCGCGGAATTGTTGATTACTACGTGCGTCGTTATCAAATGAATTTGACCGAACAAGAAAAACAAGACCTTACTAATTTAATGAGTGTGCTGTGATGGTTAGATTGGGTGTAATCATCGCGTCACTATGCTTTAGCATCATTTCCTTTGCACAAGAAGGGACGCGTGAAGAGGTAGCCTTCATCTCATGCCCTGTGTATCGCGATGTCGACGCGGGTCCAAAATCAGGTTGTTGGTTGGCAACCGAGCGGGGGTCAGGGGTTCAGTATGATGTTAGCGCGGCAAAATCAAAACCGCTATTGGGTCAAGCGATATTGGTTGAAGGTGTGGTGTCGCCCGGTAATGAAAAATTTTGTGGTGGTGTGACGCTTGAGCCAGTTCGTGTGTCCTTGCTCGATGAGGAATGCCCTGAACACGTGATCACGGCGGATGAATACCCAAGTAGGGTTTTCTCGTTGCCTAAAGATGTGATGAAACCAACCAATGTGCCGCGGGACCTGCCTCCACCGCCTTACGTAGATAAAACGTTTTCTGTTTTATTTCATTTTAATTCTAGCTTTCTCAATTACCAATACAGTGAAGTATTGTTAGAAAAAATCGCACTGTATATCAAAGCGGCGAAGCCAGCCTCGGTAAAGGTTGTTGGGTATGCTGCAACAAAACCCTATGTTGTCGACGGTGTTGATTTGAGAGAGGAGAAAAAAACAGCCAAGGCACGCGCTGATATGGTTGTGCTGGCGCTAACAAGACTCGGCGTGCGCCAAGAAATCATTCGGCAAACACATCAATATCGACCCCAAACTATCGATCATTATGCGAATGGCTTGGATGAAGAAACGAAACGTCGTGTTGACATTATTGTTGAGCTTTAGTTGTTGAAAACAAAGGGAAGCTGTTGCTTCCCTTTGTTTTATGTTTCTAAATGTTTTCTTCTTCAAATTCACTCATGCTAGGGCATGTGCACATTAAGTTTCTATCGCCATAAACGTTGTCAATACGGTTGACGGTAGGCCAGTACTTAAAGTCGTTTAAGTAACTGGCAGGGCGCGCTGCTTTTTCACGGCTGTAAGGGTGTGCCCAATCTGCGCTTAATACATCTTCTAATGTATGGGGTGAATTCACCAGCGGATTGTCTTCTAGTGTGTAGTTGCCTTTCACTACGTCATCAATTTCTTGGCGGATGGTGATCATCGCTTCGATGAATTTATCCATCTCTGCTTTGGACTCACTTTCCGTCGGTTCAATCATCAAGGTGCCCGCTACGGGGAATGACATCGTTGGCGCATGGAAACCAAAATCCATTAAACGTTTGGCGATGTCTTCTTCAGTGATACCGCTAGATTCTTTCAGTGGGCGAATGTCGATAATACATTCGTGTGCAACGAACCCTTGCTTGCCTTTGTACAAGACAGGGTATGAGCTATCGAGTTGTTTGGCAATGTAGTTTGCATTCAAAATCGCATATTCGGTTGCGTTACGCATGCCTTCGCTGCCCATCATTTTGATGTACATCCAGCTGATGGGAAGGATGCTAGCGCTGCCCCAGGGTGCGGCAGAAATAGTACCGTTGCTTGGGTCGGTGCCGGGTACGCTTTGTACTGGATGACCTGGCAAAAATGGTTTTAGGTGTGCGCCCACACCGATTGGGCCCATGCCTGGGCCGCCACCACCGTGCGGAATACAGAATGTTTTGTGTAAATTAAGATGCGAGACATCGCTGCCGAATTCACCCGGTGCTGCAACACCAACCAGTGCATTTAAGTTGGCGCCATCCATATACACTTGTGCACCGACGGAATGAATGATTTCGCAGATTTCGCGGATACCTTCTTCGTAAACGCCGTGGGTAGATGGGTAGGTCACCATTAGCGCGGCAATAGTATCACCGTGCTGTTCAACTTTCGCCTTTAGGTCGGCGATATCTACGTTGCCGTCGCCATCACATTTCACAACGACGACTTTTAAACTTGTCATCATCGCTGATGCTGGGTTGGTACCGTGAGCCGACGACGGAATGAGACAAATGGTGCGTTGTGTTTCGCCTTTGCTTTCAAAATACTTTTTGATTGCCACAAGACCGGCGTATTCACCTTGCGAACCGGCATTGGGTTGTAAGCTGATTGCATCGTAACCGGTGCATTCTTCGAGCATGCGTTGCAAATCTTCAAACAAGGCTTTGTAACCTTCGGCTTGTTCTATAGGTGCAAACGGATGCATGCGTCCGAATTCCGGCCAGGTGACGGGAATCATTTCCGCGGCTGCATTCAGTTTCATGGTGCATGAGCCGAGAGGGATCATTGATTGGTTCAGCGCAACGTCTTTTGATTCCAAACGTTTTAGGTAACGCATCATTTCGGTTTCATTGTGGTAGCTATTGAATACCACATGCGTCATAAAATCCGATTGGCGATTTAATGCAGAGGGGATACCGATGCTGTCATCATTCGCTTGAATCAGAGCGTTTTCGGTGAAACAGCTTAGCAAAAGCGCCAAGTCTGCATCAGAGGTTGTTTCATTTATACTAAGGCCAACTCGATCACTACCAATAGCACGAAGATTAATGCGCTTTGATTTCGCATTTTCAATGATTTCGTTTTGGTTTTTAACCGTAATCTCTAGTGTATCGAAAAAAGTATCGTTTACTAATGTAAAACCGGCGGCCTTTACGTTCGTTGCTAGTTGTTTGGTTTGATTATGAATTTTTGTGGCGATGGCTTTTAATCCATCGGGGCCGTGATACATCCCGTAGAACGCACTAATCAATGCCAATAAAACTTGCGACGTACAAATGTTTGAGGTGGCCTTTTCGCGACGAATATGTTGCTCGCGAGTTTGCATCGCCATGCGCAACGCTTGGTTGCCTTTTTTATCGATCGATACACCAATAATACGGCCAGGCGCGTTGCGCTTGTATTCTTCACGGAAGGCAAAGAAACCAGCGTGTGGTCCACCGAAACCCATGGGTACGCCAAAACGTTGATTGGTACCGACTACAATATCTGCACCCATTTCTCCAGGCGGCGTTAACAATACCAAGCTCATCAAGTCACTGGCGACGGTTGCTAATGCATTTTTGCTGTGGATAGTTTCGATAAACGGGGTGAGGTCCTGAACCTTGCCTGTACTACCGGGGTATTGCAGGAGTGCGCCGAAGTATTCGTGTTGATCGAGTTCAGTATAATCGCCTTCAATAATCTCAAAGCCGAAATGCTCGGCGCGAGTTTTCACAACGGCAATAGTTTGTGGGTGCACATCGTTGGCGACAAAAAATGCATTGGACTTGTTCTTCTTTACCTGGCGTTTTGCCAGTGCCATTGCTTCTGCTGAAGCGGTACCTTCGTCCAGAAGCGATGCGTTGGCCATGTCTAGCCCGGTGAGGTCGACGATCATTTGCTGATAGTTGAGCAACCCTTCTAGTCGGCCTTGTGAAATTTCGGGTTGGTATGGCGTATAAGCGGTGTACCAGCCTGGGTTTTCTAACACGTTGCGGAGAATGACGGGTGGAATGTAAGTGTCGTGGTACCCCATACCAATGTAACTAGTGAACATTTGATTTTTGCTGGCGATAGCTTTCAACTCTGTCAGCGCCTCTTGTTCTGATAGAGGTGAGCCGAGTTTTAGTGGCTTGTCTTTGCGGATCGCAGCGGGGACGGCCTTTTCAACCAGTTGCTCAAGCGAATTGATTCCGAGGCTGGAGAGCATTTGCTCTGTTTCTTGGGTATCTGGGCCAATGTGGCGTTGCGCAAAGCCTGTAAGAGGGGCTACTTGCCAATTTGGGGAGGACGCTTGAGTCGACATGGTGGTTTCCTGTCTGAATTCATAGGTGTTGAGAAGGGGGGAGATGATAGAGAAGTCGTGATCGCTCCACAAATAATAATTTCTTATAGGAAACTTATGTTTCCATTAGGGGAATTTGTCTCCAAACTCTGTAGGGCTGTGTTAGGCTAGCCTCTCAGTGCCAATCGTGTGAGACCTGTTGTGCCAGACAAGCCACTATCTACTGCTACTCCAATCATCCAGCGTGCCGACGACGTAGTCGATTTTCCTAGCGCGGAGCCCCGTCTGGAGGAGCCGTTGCAGCTTGGAAAGCGACTTAAAGAAATTCGCTTAGCGAATAATCTGACCTTGGAGGAGGCCAGCCAGCTAACAGGGTTGGCGCGCTCAACGCTGTCCAAAATCGAAAACGAGCAGATTTCCCCCAGCTTTCAGGCGGTGCAGAAGCTTACCGCTGGGTTAGGCATCGACATTCCGCAGTTATTCACTCCCGTCACCCCAGGCTCATCTGCCAATAGTCGCCGCGATGTCACTCGGTCTGGCGAGGGCAAGCCTCATCCAACCTCGACTTACGAGCATGAATTACTTGCGGCATCGATTACCAACAAGAAGATGGTGCCGTTTAAATGTAGGGTTCGAGCGCGCTCATTTGATGATTTTGAGGGTTGGGTGCGGCATGCTGGAGAAGAGTTTTTGCTAGTGTTAGAGGGTTGTATTGACGTCTATACAGAGCACTATGAGCCAGTTCGTCTGAATGAGAACGACAGTATGTATTACGATGCGGCTATGGGCCATTGTTTGGTCTCGGTCAGCGAGTCCGATGCGCTGGTACTATGGGTGACGGCCCGATAGTTGGAGAAAGGTATGTCATATAGCTGGATCATTTTATTGGTTTGCGTGCTGTATTTTGGTTTTCAGGGCTACCGCCAGGGTGCGTTGTCAGCGCTTGGCCGAATATTGGGTTTGGTTGCAGGTTATACCGCTGCATTTATATTTGCTCAGCCGTTGAGCGAAGTTCTCAGTGAGCGAACGACTATTCAAGGCTTTGCGTCGCTCATTGCCGCATCAATCGGGTTGTTTTTTGGCGCTTCGTTGCTAGTGAGTTTACTTATTTCTTTGCTGAGAAAACTTTTGCCTATTAAGCAGCAGCGCTCTCCTGCGATTAAAGTCTTGGGGCTTACCACCGGGGCGTTGGTGGGCTCGGTATTTGGCTTGGCGGCGGTGTTTATTGTGAGTTATTTTCGTGATGTCTATAGCACTGTTCGGCCGGACGCGGTGCAGGTTGAGTCGCCTAGTCGTGTTGAACAAATTTCCAGGCGAGTAGCCGGTGGTGTTGCGAGTTGGGCAGCCGCTGGGCTTGATGCGGAACCCGCTGTGGCTAAGATGACGAGTCTGTTAGTGACTGATCCAGCAGCTATTGTCGGTGGTATGCAACAAGTGTTTGATAGCCCTGCCGCGAAAGATTTATTCAATAACCCAGACAATCAGGCCGTGCTCGCGAGTAACGATCCAGAGGCAATCGCGCAGCTACCCTCTTTTCAGGCGTTTGCTGATAACGAACAGATTCAGCAATTAGCCGAAGCATCGGGCATTGATACCAGTAACCCTAGTGAGTTCAATCACTCATTGGCTGGTCAAATGGCAACGCTTTGGGGAAGGGCGCAAACCATCAAAGACAACCCGGAAATTCAAGCGGTATTGCGCGACCCAGAGTTTCAAAAAAAAGTCCAAGCCAAGAATCCGATGGCATTAATGGCAGATGCGAGATTCATGAATATTGTCAGCGCAATTATGAACACGGATGTTTCTCAATCGCCCATAGTGACACAGGTAAAAAGCCAGATGGAAAAAGAATCCGAATCGACGCCAGAACCTCAGGTCTATCGATGGACGGATGAAGACGGCAATATTCATTTTAGCGATCGCCCACGAGATGAAATCCCTGATCGAACGCTGCGATAATCTCGCTGCAAACGCAAATATGTTTCGAGGCCGCTGAGGTTTCGCGTGGAAAATAACTCGTCAACTATCATCCCTTTGACAGACCTTCTGGCGGAAGTGCGTGCGTGTACAGTGTGCGAGGAGTCGTTGCCTTTAGGCGCGAGGCCTGTCGTTCAAATTAGCTCAACGGCCAAATTGCTTATTATTGGGCAAGCGCCCGGCACTAAGGTTCATGCAACCGGCGTTCCTTGGAATGACCCCTCTGGCGACCGCTTACGCGATTGGCTGGCCATGGGGCGCGATGTGTTTTATGACCCTTCTCAAGTTGCGATTATGCCTATGGGGTTTTGCTATCCGGGTAAGGGGCGTGGTGGTGATTTACCGCCGAGGCCTGAATGTGCAGAACACTGGCATGGCCGACTGCTCGCGTCGATGCCAAACGTTAGGTTGACGCTGTTGGTTGGTCGCTACGCTCAGCAGGCCTATTTGCCTGAGAAATTTTCGACGTTAACTGAGTGCGTAAAACAATGGGCTAGGTATGCGCCTTTGTTCATGCCTTTAGTTCATCCGTCGCCACGCAATCGTCGTTGGCTAAGTAATAATGCTTGGTTTGAGAAGGAGGTTGTGCCGGTATTGCGAGAACGTGTAGCAGCACTGGGTTTGTCTTAATGAGTTAGTTGGTTTGGATGGGGGTTATAAGGTTGCTAGCCGTCATTGCCAGACATAAAAAAACGGGCTGTTTTACACAGCCCGTTTTTAATTGCTTGGTCGACATTCCGTGCGTGAGATCCGTCCCTCATGACCAAAAAGCCATCCTGGCTTAACATCCTTGCGTTAATTTCCTAACTAAGAGCCCTTAAAACTAGTGTCCCTAAAGTCCGTTTCGTACCAGCAAGTCCCCATTCCTGATGCTCTAAGTATCCATATCCTTGAGCATACCTCTGCGATCCGTGCGCAAACGTCCTAGTAGGCCTTCGTGGCCGAAACTCTCATTGTGTCAATCAGAGTGTGTTCCTGAAACGTCCGTGTTGATGAGTATTATCTTGCCTTTCCTAAGTTCCAGATAGTCGTCATTGACACTAGTTTTTGTAGGAAATGTCTTACATAGTGTAGCAGCCAACAAAAAAAACAATGGAGTGATGTTCCTTTGAAGGTAAAAATGTCGCGTTTTGGGGACGAATGAACAGCAAGGCTCGACGAATAGCCCGTTACTAGGCGGCGATTACACGATTTCGCCCTTGCTCCTTCGCTTGATAGAGTAGTTGGTCGGCGCGTTCGTACAATTGTTCAAAGTGCGTGTCGGATTCGAGGTTGTGAGTGACGCCTAGGCTCACCGTCATGCAGCACGAAAGTTCGCCATAGCAAATCGACTGTTTTTCGATGGTGCGTCGAATGCGCTCAGCCATTGACTGTATTCCAGGAAGATCTGTTTCTGGGCAGCAAATGGCGAACTCCTCTCCACCCATACGGCCGATAAAGTCGCCCGCTCGAATTAACTGCCCGGCAGTGTGGCACAGTTGGGCGAGTGCTGTATCACCCATTGTGTGACCATATTTATCGTTTAGCGCTTTAAAATTGTCGACGTCGAGCATGATTAACCCCATGCTTCGTTCATGGCGTTTCGAGGCTGAGAACTCGCTGGCAGCCCGGTCAAAAAAGTAACGTCGATTGTAGACCCCGGTCAAAGGATCTTGAGAGGCTAGTTTCGCTAGGCTTTGATTGGCGAGAGCGAGTAAGCGTTGGCTTTCCTGGAGTCGAAGCGCCGATCGCATGCGAGCGGCAAGTATGGGATAAACAAATGGTTTATTAACATAGTCGTGAGCTCCCATGTCTAATGCGTTAATAATTTGCTCATCAACATCATTAGCGGAAATCATGATAACAGGAATATCTCGAGTGGCAGTGCGCCCCTTGAGTTCGCGCAATGTGGACATGCCATCCAATACGGGCATCATGATATCCAGCAATATCACATCTGGATTTACGTCGGCGACAGAATCTAGACACGCTTGACCATTATCAAGAGAGAAGACTTCGTGACCGTCATCCTCCAGTTCAAATTTAAGCAATTGGGTGTTGTCGGCTATGTCATCGACGATAAGTACTCGCGCCATCAGCTTTTTTCCAAACCACGTTCTAGCTAAGTATAGATAAAACCTGGGGTTGCGCTGGGATTCACGCTACTTTTTAGCCGTAGTAATGTCGAGTTCGCCGCGGCAATGTCGAGTCAGGTTAAATTGACGTGAGAGATTACCAGCGAAACTTATTCCAGTTTTCTGGGTTTGCCCAATATTGGGGGTTATTCCACTTGCGTTTGTGGTTATAGGTGGCAAGGTCATAGCCGAAGCAAGTTAAATCCCCGGAGGGGTTTTCAATGGTACTGACCCGTTTGAAACCTAGCGCTAAAAAGTCACTGAGCGTCCATGCAGACTGTGCAGTAACGGTTAGCCACACGCGGCTGGCTAAAAGGTTGTGGCAGCGGCCAAGTAACATTTGAGATTGTGATTTGGGTTTTTCATCAATGACGCTATGAATAAGCGCTAGCGCAAAATTCTCTGACAGTGCCGAGGTTTCTTCCAGTGACTGTATGTGTGTAACATCTAGAGCAATATGCTTGTCAGCGAGTGATTGCTTCTCGCACCACTGTTTAAGTGTCGCAGATGGCTCAGGAGATATTAATAGAATTTGGTGTTTGTTGAGAGTCGGCAATTGTGCGCTAATCGTTGCGATAGCGGCAGTCTGCCAGTCGTTAAACCGTTCCACGAAAGCTCCCGGTAACATTGAGCGTTGTTTTCATCGGCGATTTTGCTGCTTAGCGTAAAGTGTTTTCTAAATGATGCAGCAGTGCTTGGCTAAAACGATGGGCATCGACTTCGTCAAAGAGTTCGCTATTGGGGAATAGAGGCGTTTTACCATCGGACAACGTGTATTGGCTGCGTTCGTCAAAATCTAAATGGGTGGCGCGGTTAATTCGATCTAAAGTATCGATGACTAAGTCATGCCAGTTGTTGTCACAAAAACTTTCTGGCTGGCACGCGTTGTGAACCAATGCTTCAACCATTTTGCGAGTAGGCATTATGACTTGCGGGTAATCACGGTGAATTTCGTCACGAATGTGGCAAATGATACGAGAGACCTGTTTGATCAATGCCGTACGTGATCGTGTTGATGCTGACGCTGATGCATTCCTTGATAGCACATGATTCGATAATTGCGCCATAAAACAAAACCTCTCCCTATTATCACCTTGTGGTACACATGTGTAACGCGCGGTTGGTTCTGATGCGTATAGTGAAAACTATTTAATGCACGATGATGGGGGTTTCTGCCATCAATGCATCGAGTCTTTCGTCTCGTTGTGTGTCTGATTTTCGTCGACCACCTGATGCGCTAGTTGATCGGCTGTCGACATCGAGAACGCTAGATTTCAATCGGCCGATCATTTCGTGCATAACCGCAAGTGTTTCACCTAGCTGATCGAGTGCTTGAATGATTGATTCTACTTCTTCATCTAGCTTTTTATTATCGTTGTCCATGACTCCCCCTGGGCACGGAAAGGGCGACGATTTGTCGCCCGGTTGTGTGGTATTTAGTGGTATTAATCCCAGCTTAAGGCACCACCTGTTTGATATTCGATAACACGTGTTTCGAAGAAGTTTTTCTCTTTTCGCAAATCCATGATTTCACTCATCCATGGGAAAGGATTTTGGGCTCCAGGATATTGCTCAGGTAGACCGACCTGCGCTAGACGACGGTTGCCGATGAAATGAAGGTACTCTTCCATCATTGCCGCATTCATACCAAGAACACCGCGAGGCATGGTGTCACGCGCAAATTGCACTTCAAGTTCTGTGCCTTCCAACACCATCTGGATGACTTCTTGTTTGAACTCTTCCGTCCATAGGTGTGGATTTTCTAGTTTAATTTGATTGATAACGTCGATGCCAAAATTTAAATGCATAGACTCATCACGCAAAATATATTGAAATTGTTCTGCTACGCCGGTCATTTTGTTACGGCGGCCCATGGACAAGATTTGTGTGAAACCGCAGTAGAAGAAAATTCCCTCGGTGACGACATAGAAGGCGACGAGATTGCGTAGTAATTCTTGGTCGGTTTCTGGCGTGCCTGTTTTAAATGTAGGATCACCCAACGCTTGAGTATGCTTCAAGCTCCATGCTGCTTTGTTCGCTACCGACGGAAGTTCGCGATACATGTTGAACACTTCACCTTCATCAATCCCGAGGGACTCAATGCAGTACTGGTACGCATGGGTGTGAATCGCTTCTTCAAACGCTTGGCGTAAAATATATTGGCGTGCTTCTGGGTTGGTGATTAAACGATAAATCGCTAGAACTAAGTTGTTGGCGACCAATGAGTCGGCCGTCGAAAAATAACCAAGGCAGCGCAAGACAATGCGACGCTCGTCTTCGCTTAGTCCGTCAGCGTTTTTCCACAGCGCGATGTCTGCAGTCATGTTTACTTCTTGAGGCATCCAATGGTTTGCGCAACCGTCTAGATACTTTTGCCACGCCCAGTCGTATTTAAAGGGGACTAGCTGATTAAGGTCGGCACGACAGTTGATCATGGCTTTGTCGTCAACTTCAATGCGCGATGCGCCCATTTCTAGTTCGGCTAAGCCGGGAGCCGGGTCTAGATTATCGATGGCGGCTTTCGCTGCGGCGATATGATCCTTCGCCTGAGAATCAATGTTGTGTTCTTCACTGCTAGCTGGCTCTAGTGCAGGTGTTGGAGTAGCTGCTGTTTCGGGCAGTGCAGGCTCTGCCTTTGCCTCTGTTTGACGTAGTTCCAAATCAACTTCGTTTTGTTGTGCTGCAGGTTCTTCAGCAGCAGGATTATATTTTTTAGTGGGTTGCTCTTCGGTGTTGTAATCGTCCCAACTTAACATGATTTTTACCTATAACTTTTTCCGTTCTTTCGCCGCAGAGAGTTGCAGCGAGTTTTGCAAAAGGTCTTTACGAGGAGTTAACCGGGCTCAATCAGTTAACTCCTCGCCAGACGCTCTCCCCCAATAACCGTTGCCGGTCAGCCTATTGGCAGGCCTCACAATCTGGATCGTCTAGCGAACAGGCTTTCGGTACTTCCGCTGGCCCTGCCGCTGCTGGAGCGCTTGCTTGTCCAGATGACACCGCATTTAAGTTGCCAGAGTTAATGGTCGACTTCTCGGTTGACGTTGCGGCCAAGGCGCGCAAGTAATACGTGGTTTTCAAACCACGGAACCAAGCCATGCGATAAGTAATATCGAGCTTTTTACCATTAGCGCCAGAAATGTAGAGGTTGAGGCTTTGTGCTTGGTCAATCCATTTTTGGCGACGGCTGGCCGCATCAACAATCCAGCGTGGTTCTACCTCAAATGCAGTTGAATACAACGCCTTAAGGTCAGCTGGAATTCGATCGATACGATGCACAGACCCTTCGTAGTATTTCAGGTCGTTAACCATCACGTTGTCCCAAAGCCCGCGGTCTTTTAAATCGTGAACAAGGTGTGGGTTGACCACGGTGAATTCACCAGAAAGGTTCGATTTGACGTATAAGTTTTGGTAGGTAGGCTCGATCGATTGAGAAACACCTGTGATATTGGCGATAGTCGCTGTCGGCGCAATTGCCATGACATTCGAGTTACGCATACCTTGGGTTTGTACTTTTTGTCGTAAAGCGTCCCAATCCAACGTTTGACTGCGATCCACTTCCATGAATTGAGCACCGCGGCTCTTTAACAAAATCTCTAAAGAGTCGACTGGCATAATGCCTTTGCTCCACAGGGAGCCTTCGAAGGTCGAGTAACGACCGCGCTCAATGGCAAGTTCGCTAGACGCGTCAATCGCGTGATAACTGATAGCTTCCATGGATTCGTCTGCAAACTTAACTGCTTCATCCGAGCCGTAGGGCATACGCATTTTGTACAATGCGTCTTGAAAGCCCATTAAGCCGAGACCGATTGGGCGATGACGTAAGTTTGATGTACGTGCAGCAGGTACCGAGTAGTAATTAATGTCGATAACGTTGTCCAGCATGCGAATTGCGGTCTTTACTGTCTGCGCTAGTTTAGCTTTATTCAGCTGACCATTTTCGATGTGCTGAGCTAGGTTCACTGAGCCCAAGTTACACACTGCAATTTCTTCGTTGGCCTTGGTGTTCAATGTGATTTCGGTGCACAAGTTGGACGAATGAACGACGCCAACATGTTGCTGTGGGCTACGCAAGTTGCAGCTGTCTTTGAACGTGATCCAAGGGTGGCCTGTTTCAAACAGCATCCCTAGCATCTTGCGCCATAAATCAGCTGCTTTGACTTTCTTGAATAAACGCATTTTCCCTTCGGCCGCTAAACGCTCGTATTCTTCGAAACGTTGTTCGAAAGCGGTGCCGTATAAGTCGTGAAGGTCTGGCACGTCGTTTGGCGAAAACAGTGTCCACTCTTTATCTTCGAAAACACGCTTCATGAACAGGTCGGGTACCCAGTTCGCTGTGTTCATATCGTGAGTACGTCGACGATCATCACCGGTATTTTTACGCAACTCTAAAAACTCTTCGATATCGATGTGCCATGTTTCCAAGTAAGCGCAGACAGCCCCTTTGCGCTTGCCTCCTTGGTTAACGGCTACCGCTGTATCGTTTGCTACTTTCAAGAAAGGCACAACACCTTGAGATTTACCGTTGGTGCCTTTGATGTAAGCGCCTAGGCCGCGAACAGGGGTCCAATCGTTACCAAGGCCGCCGGCCCATTTAGATAGCATGGCGTTATCTTGCATGGCGCCATAAATACCATGAAGATCATCCGGTACCGTGGTGAGGTAGCAGGACGATAGTTGTGGTCGCAAGGTGCCCGCATTAAATAACGTTGGCGTAGAACTCATGTAGTCAAAAGACGATAGAAGCTTGTAGAACTCGATGGCTCGCGCTTCTTTATCTGCTTCTTCTGTCGCTAGGCCCATTGCTACACGCATGAAAAACACTTGAGGTAATTCAATACGGATGTCGTTGCTATGAATGAAATAGCGATCATAGAGCGTTTGCAGTCCGAGGTAGGTGAATTGCAAATCGCGGTCAGCATCGATAGCTTGACCAAGCTTGTCTAAGTCGTAGTTCAATAACTCAGGAGACAGGAGTTCTAGCTGGACGCCGCGACGGATATAAGCAGGCAGTGCTTGCGCATACAGCGTGCTCATGTCCGCTTGCGTTGCCGATTCTGCAACGTCTAAAAAGTTAAGCGCTTCCGCTCGAAGCTTATCTAACAATAAACGTGCAGTGGCAAAAGAATAATTAGGTTCTTTTTCAACGAGGGTTCGCGCGGTAATCACCAACGAGGTGTTCACATCTGTGATAGAAACTCCATCGTATAGGTTGCGTAACGCTTCATCTAGAATCGCATTGGCTTCAACACCTTTAAGGCCAGCGCAGGCTTCGCTAACGATCACTTCTAGGCGAGTCATATTGAGCGGCGCTTTGCTGCCGTCTTCCATGGTTACCTGAATGGTGGGATGGTGTGAGTCTTGGGCCGCTTGGCTTTCCGCACGGAGGCGAGCGCGCTGCTCACGATAAAGCACGTAATCACGAGCCACTTTATGCTCGCTAGATCGCATTAAAAATAACTCGACTTGATCCTGAATCTCTTCAATGTGCACGGTGCCACCGGAAGGCATACGACGTTTGAAGGTGCTTGAAATCTGGTCTGTAATGTCTTCTACCGTTTCGTGAATACGGCTTGATGCTGCGGCTGTGCCACCTTCAACGGCAAGGAAGGCTTTAGTGATGGCAATGGCAATTTTGCTCGCATCATAAGGAACGACCGTGCCATTTCGCTTAATGACGCGAACTTGGCCTGGTGCAGTCGAGTTGAGGTTAGAACTGTTGGAGGCCGGTTTAGTAGCAGAGGGGGCGGCGGGTTCTGCGACAGTGGTTTCCGATGGCTCTGTGTGCATTGATGTCTCCGGTATAAAGGCGTTTATTTCGGCGATTGCCGGTTGGTTTTGTTGTTATTCACATGAAACATGTGGCGTGCTAAAAAATAGCTAATTAAGGTTTTACTTCAGGTGTTGCTTTACAAGGCGCTGTTAGCGAGGTGGATGATCGCACCTCGACAATAGTGTTAACTATTGGGTGCTAGCGATCCCTTTTTATTGGAAGTAGAGCTTGGGCTTGTCGCGGATCTTATTATTAGGCGTGCTACATCCATACTAATACGCTTATTTCTCACTGCTAAATTGCCCTACTTAGTTGGCGAATAACTCGCCGTAAAAATGATTGCTGAATAACAGCTTGAATGCTGTTAGTGGTCTCTTCGGTACACGTGACAACTTATCAACTAGCTACTCGTCAACTAGCCACCTGCAGTTCCCTTTGTTTGGATTGCTGCACAAGTCTGGAACACGGCTTGATTACCTGACCCAAGGGTGTGCAAAACAATCGATCCAGAGACACTCACACCCCTATATATAGGGGTTTTCATAAACTGGCATACAAGATAATGCGGTTTAGGGGGTTTTGCAAGACTATAAGAAGGCGGATTTCTTGTGGATAAAGTGTGAGTAAAAAGGGTTGTCAGTGGCTACTAATCTGCTGTGGCAATTTTCGTGGGGGGTAGATTGAAAAGACTGGTGTTTGCGGGCAGATATATCGATTTATTATATTGTGGATAGTACATATAGCGCGACGAAGATTAGTCGCGCTCTATCACTAGCTCGGTCTTCAGCGAGGTGTCGGTAGTCGAAGAGGAGTGTCGACTTGTTGCCCTTGATTGATTTTGCGCCGCTTCTTTTTCGCGCCGAGCAATGACCTCCTCACGGTGAACTGGCATCGAGCGAGGCGCCTCGATACCTATGCGAACTTGATTACTGCGTTGTGATAGCACAGTGATTTTTATGTCGTCTCCAATGACAAAAGATTCGCCGTTGCGTCGGCTGAGAATAAGCACATCGTCTCTCCTGTTTAATAAGTGCTTGAGTATACTCGATGAAATCTTTGGGGGGCGTCGAGGGACAGTTTTTCATCCGCAATTGAGAACTTGTTGACGTTTTGCTATGCGAGTGGCACGCAAGTCCGCTACTCAAAAGACGTATTTTTTAGAATGTGATCGAAGGCGTAGCGCGAGTGGCGACGAAGTAGATTTGGCTTTGGTTGGCCGCGGAGCGCTTGGTAGATTGCGCTCGCGGTAACGTGTTTTGAGTGAGTCTAGTTGCTGGCGCGCAATAAAAATTCTACCAACGCTTTTTGCGCATGAAGGCGGTTTTCCGCTTCGTCCCAAACCACGGAGATATTGTTGTCTTCCATTAGTTCTGCCGATACTTCTTCGCCGCGGTGAGCCGGTAAGCAGTGCATGAATAGTACATCGCTTTGCGCAGTAGACAGTAAATCATGGTTGACTTGAAAGCCTTTAAATTTATCGAGTCGAGCATTTTGTTCGTCTTCTTGGCCCATCGATGCCCACACATCGGTTGCAACCCAGTGTGCATCTTTCACCGCATCAGCAGGTGATTTGCAAAGCGTTACGCGATTAGCGTTCTCTTTGAGTAAGGTTTCATTGGGTTCGAAACCGTCGGGGCATGCTATGCGTAACTCGAAATCCCACTGCCGTGCGGCATTGATGAAGGAATGACACATGTTGTTTCCATCGCCAACCCAGGCAACGACTTTTCCTTGTGGGTCGCCGCGATGTTCGACGAATGTTTGTACATCAGCCAGCAGCTGGCAGGGGTGATATTCGTCGGTCAGCGCGTTAATAACCGGTACGTTGGAATACTGCGCAAAACGTTCGATAATCTCGTGACCAAAAGTTCTAATCATCACAATATCGACCATGCGAGAGAGTACGCGGGCTGAGTCTTCAATCGGCTCGCCTCGACCAAGTTGCGTGTCGCGTGGTGATAAGAAAATGGCATGGCCGCCCATTTGGGCAACGCCGGACTCAAATGACACGCGCGTGCGGGTGGACGATTTCTCGAAAATCATCCCCATGACTTTGTGCTCCATCACCTGAGGGCAGGCATTTTGCTTTTGAAGCGCTTTTAGTTCGATCGCGCGCTGGATAAGCGCTCGCAGCTCGTCGGTAGAGAGGTCGCGTAGTGTCAAAAAATGTCGAGTAGCCATAATCAATAATCGCTTCGCGTTATGAGAAGTCTTTCACTAGTGAGGTTACGGTTTGGATCAGGGTGTCGGCGTCGCTGTCGTTAAAAATCAGTGGAGGTAGTAAACGAATGACGTTCCCCGCCGTAACGTTAAGTACAACCCCTTCATTTAGCGCTGCTTGGACTAGTTCGCCACAGGGCTTGTTTAGCTCAATGCCTATCATTAACCCTTTTCCGCGGATATCAACGATGCCTTCAACGTCGTTTAGGGCTGCCTGCAATTCGCTGATAATTTTCTTGCCGATACGGTTCGCGTTTTCCACCAAGTTTTCTTCGATGATTATATCGAGAACGGTTTTCGCTGTATGGCTCGCCAAAGGATTCCCGCCGAAGGTCGAGCCGTGGTTGCCGGGCTGAATGACGAGCGCAGCTTTGCCGTGCGCAAGACAGGCGCCAACAGGAAACCCGTTTCCAAGTCCTTTAGCGAGGGTGATGACATCCGGTTGGATCGAGGTGTGTTGGTAGGCTAGAAATTTGCCCGTTCTGCCAATACCTGTTTGGATTTCATCGAGCATCAATAACCAATCATTCGCATAGCATAGTGCGCGCAATTCACTGAGGTAATTATCAGCGGGTACATTGACGCCGCCTTCTCCTTGAACGGGCTCGACGAAGACAGCCACGATGTCTTTGTTGTTTTCGGCAATGGCCTTAAGTGCGTCGATGTCGTCGTATGGTGCATGGACGAAGCCGTCCAGTAGTGGATAAAAGCCGTCCTTAACTTTGCTATTTGCCGTCGCCGATATGGTGGCCATCGTGCGGCCGTGGAAACTTTTTTCAAAGGTAATGACGGTTGGGTTATTAATGCCTTTGTCGTTACCGTACTTCCTCGCGATCTTTAAAGCGGCTTCGTTGGCTTCAGCGCCGGAGTTGCTAAAGAATACGTTGTCCATTCCTGAGAGTGCGCACAACGCTTTTGCGAGGCGTTGCTGTGGTTCGTTGTGGAACAGATTTGATGTGTGCGTAATGGTATGCGCTTGATCGCAAATGGCTTTAGATACTTTTGGGTGCGCGTGGCCGAGTCCGCAGACGGCAATGCCGGCTAATGCATCAAGGTATTCTTTACCTTCGGTGTCCCAAAGGCGAGTGCCTTCACCACGCACAAACAGAGTGTCGATGCGAGCATAGGCATTCATTAATTCTGGGACTTGCATGATCATTTCCTCACGTTGTTACCACCAGGTTTTTGGGCGGGTCTTGGCGAGTGTGCGAGATCCGGTTGCCCAAAAAGAAAACAGGCAGCGAAGGAGCTGCCTGTTTTCGGTAATTTTGCACTGCGTTAGCCGTTGGCTAAAAACACAGCAAAGGCGAATAGTATAAGTAAATTTAATGGTTGGCAAATACCCGCTCACAGTCTCGTCTGACTATGATTGTCTGGCCATCACTGTGGCAAAATAGTACAACCCAAGATAGTCGAATTGGCCCAGGTGTTTGGTTGATCTATTGTTAGATAAAATCTCGAGCTGTCACTTAGGCGATCACGTAGGAATATAATGAACCCCATTGCTTTAAGTTTATTTGCAAGCCGAATAGCGGCTGTGTGCGATGAAATGGGCGCATTGCTTCGACGCACGGCGTTTTCACCGAATATTAAAGATCGGCTGGATTTTTCCTGCGCGGTGTTTGATGAAAGTGGCAAGCTTTGCGCGCAAGCGGCTCACATCCCGGTGCATCTTGGTAGCATGGCTTATGCGATGGCAGATATTGTATCGCAAGTAGAGTGGCTGCCTGGCGACCAGGTTGTCGTAAATGACCCCTATTTAGGCGGAACGCATCTTCCTGACGTCACGGTAATAGCGCCGGTATTTGTGAATAGTCAGTTGCTAGGGTTTGTGGCGAACCGGGCGCATCACGCCAATATTGGGGCCTCTAGCCCCGGTTCTATGCCGATTTCTAGTCGGTTGGAGGAGGAGGGTGTCGTCATTCCGCCGACGCATATACAGCGCGAGCACATACTAGTCGATCATGTTATGAATCAATTGGTCGGGGATGAGGATAATCGTCAGGCGCGTGGTGATTTTACTGCGCAGCTCAGCGCCAACCGCCTAGGACAGGAGCGGCTTCAAGCACTTATTGAAGAATCTGGAGCAGAACGCTATCAGCAGCATCTCGTTGGATTGAATGCTTATGGTGAGCAGTTAGCGAGAGCGGCGATAAGCGAAATTCCTGACGGCCAATACAGTTTTACAGATTACATGGATGATGATGGCTTGGGCCAAACTCGCATTCCCATTTCTGTGCAGCTATCAATCGCAGAGGGTACTGCCAGCCTAGATTTTAAAGGTACCGCTGCGCAGGTAGAAGGGAATATTAATTGCCCGTTACCAGTGACTGCGGCAGCGGTTTTTTATGTGTTTCGTTGCCTGATGAGTGAAAGCACACCCGCCTGCGCGGGGACTTTCAAACCTATTCATATTTCCGCTCAAAAAGGTTCGCTGATCAATGCTGAGCGCCCGCATGCCGTTGCCGCAGGGAATGTAGAGACATCCAGTCGATTGGTCGATGTCGTGCTTGGAGCCTTGGCTCAAGCTATTCCCGATAAAATTCCGGCAGCTAGTCAGGGCACGATGAATAACGTCGCTATGGGGGCGCATGGCACGGGACAGTGGCCTCGTTGGGATTACTACGAAACAATCGGCGGTGGAATGGGGGGCAGCGCTATTGCTCCCGGCTTGTCTGGTGTGCAATCCCATATGACCAATACACTCAACACCCCCATTGAGAGTGTTGAGTTGCACTACCCATTGCGGGTCGAGCGCTATCAACTCCGCGATGCGTCAGCGGGTGAAGGTAAGCATGCAGGCGGTAATGGCCTGGTGCGTGAATATCAGTTTCTTGCACCTGCCAGTGTATCGCTGCTAACGGAGCGTCGCACTATTCGGCCTTGGGGGGTGGCTGGTGGTGGCGAAGCTCGCGCCGGAGAGAATCTCCTCAATGGCGTTCCCGTGGCAGCTAAATGCGCGATGGAAGTGAATGCTGGCGATAAGCTCACCATTGCCACGCCAGGCGGGGGAGGTTGGGGGCAGGGAACCTAAACGTAGGAAAACGGCCAAAGACGGGCGCTCTCTGGCTGCTTGTCGGTGCTTGCGGTAGAATAGCCGACTCCCGCAAAGCTAATGCTGGCTAAGGCGAACCGGATCTATTGATTCTCGTCACCCGATACAGCCACTAACCCAATTAACGTCATCAGAGGTAGATTTGTCGCATGGATATCATGGACACCATTAAACAACAGATTTCAGAGAACAAAGTCATTCTTTATATGAAAGGTTCCCCCAACGCGCCTCAGTGCGGGTTTTCGCAACGTACGTCGCAACTGGTCATGGGTTGTGGTCAGCGCTTTGCTTACGTTGATGTGTTGAGCAATCCCGAAATTCGAGCGAACCTACCTAAATACGCCAATTGGCCGACTTTCCCTCAGTTGTGGGTGAATGGAGAGCTTGTCGGCGGTTGCGATATCGTCACAGAAATGCATGAGAAAGGTGAGCTGAAGCCTTTGATCGATGACGCTGTGGGCGCAGAAGAAAGCGCTGAGTAAACGTCAGTATTATCCATCGAGAGCGGACACTATGTGCTGCTCTCGATACACCTTCCTTAAATTCAAACCGTTCTATTCTTTTCCCTCCCTGCTTTATTGATTCACCTAAGTCTTAGAGTTGACGTGACAAACCTGGTGTTGCGGTGCGCATATTGAGCCAGGTCATACAAATAATAACTTTTTACTCTTACGGTTGATAATCGTTATCATTCAGATTACGATGCGCGACTTCTGATTGATCAACTATGCGTACACTTTTACGTGGGGGAACTATGAAATTTACACGATCTGCCTTGTCTGGTTTGTTAGTAGGGGCGGTCTCAATGCCCGTGCTTGCACAAGATGCACCGAGCGTTGAAGAGCTTTGGGAAATCATCCAAAAGCAGCAAGCGGAAATAGATGACCTCAAAGGTGACGTAAAAGAAACCGACAAAAAGATCGATGCAACAGCCGACGCAGTGGAAACTGCTGCTGGTTCAGCCGGTGATAGCAAGTTGTCGATCGGTGGTTATGGCGAAGTTCATTACAACAATCTACAAAACCGTGGTGAAGGCGCGGCGCGCGAGCGTAAGGAAGAGGTGGATATCCATCGCTTCGTTTTATTCTTTAACTATGCCTTTTCAGATTCGGTTCGCTTTTTCTCGGAAGTTGAGATCGAGCATGCCCTCGCAGGTGAAGGAAAAAATGGTGAAGTTGAAATAGAACAAGCGTTCATTGAGTGGGACTTGGCTGAATCGCAACGCGCCAAAGCTGGTGTGTTTTTGGTACCAGTGGGGATTCTAAACGAAACGCATGAGCCTAATACGTTTTATGGTGTAGAGCGCAACAACGTCGAGAAAAACATCATCCCAAGTACTTGGTGGGAAGCCGGTCTTGGTCTTAGCGGTGAATTTGGTGCGCCAGGTCTGAGCTATGATATTGGCCTGCACTCAGGCTTGGAATCATTCAATGGTACTGAATACCGTGGTACTCGCTCTGGGCGTAAAAAAGTGTCCGAAGCGCCTGCGAGTGATTTAGCGGGGACCGGTCGCATTAAGTACACGGGTGTTGCTGGTCTAGAATTAAGTGCAACCTTGCAATATCAAAATGATGTCATGCAAGGCGCGGAGTTTGTTTCTGGCTCAGAGGTAGCCGAAGGTATTTCAGCCACATTACTAGAAGCTCACGCTATCTATAACACTGGGCCTTTCAGTATTCGCGCGCTCTATGCTCAGTGGGATTTGGATGACGATGTAGAGTTACTCGTTAATGGTGCAGGTGCCGATAAGCAAAAAGGCTGGTACGTAGAGCCAAGCTTTAAAGTGACTAGCGATATTGGTGTCTTTGCGCGCTATAGTGTTTGGGATACGGCGGCGGGAGACTCGGCTGATAGTGAATATATTCAAACCGACATCGGTATCAACTATTGGCTGACCCCTGAGGTCGTCTTCAAAGCTGACTACCAGTTGATGGAAGGCCCAGATGCTGAAAATGGAAGCAACGAGTTTAATGGCTTCAACCTGGGTGTCGGCTGGGCGTTCTAAGTAAGTACTCGCTTGCTCTATACAGTCAGTAAAGCCAGGGCTTTGGCCTTGGCTTTGCCGTTTTAAAAATCCTAAAAGCGTCGCTATTTAAAGGTTCTGATAACCCTCGATATGAATGTTGCTGGCAAGATGAAAATACACCAAGCGCTCACCACGCTGTTGCTTGTGGGGTCGTTGCTGCTTGCACCTGGGTTGCGCGCCGGTGAGTCAGCCTATTTATCCTTGTCGGAATTCCTCGCTCTGGCGTTTCCCGGCGAGCCAATAAAGGGGGACGGGGTATCGCCTCCAATTCAGCGTGAGACGCTATGGCTAGATGCCGACCTAAAAGCAGAGGCAAAGAAAATACTCGGGCACTCATACGCCAAGCTACGAGTCCGCTACTGGCGGTTGAACGACCGCACTGCCTGGGTACTTGATGAAATAGGAAAAGATCGACCCATCACCATGGGTGTGGTGGTCGACAATGATCAAATCGCCGACCTGCAAGTGTTGGTGTTTCGAGAGAGCCGAGGCTGGGAGATCCGCCACGATTTCTTTACCCGTCAGTTCCTTGGTTTGTCTCTACGAGGCCAGGAAAGTGATTCTTATCAACTGTCCGGTGACATCGATGGTATTACCGGAGCCACCTTATCCGTGCGGGCTGCAAAAAAAGTCGCTAAACTGGCGCTCTTTTTTGACCAGCAAGTAGCCACACTGATAAGCGCGAATGCCGATTAAACCACCTCGAATACGATTTATACTCTGGCGCTGGCATAGGCGCATAGGAATTCTCGCCGCACTCTTTGTTGTTTGGCTTTCGATCACTGGTATTTTGCTCAATCACACCGAGCGCTTTTCTCTTTCTGATTATCCTCTCCCCGCCAGCATGCAGCGTAGTGTCTATGGGCTCGATGTTGAGGTCGTAACGGCTTTTCATGTATCTCGTTCTGGTGGCGGAAAGGTTCAAATCATTCAATTGAGTGACGATGTGGTGCTGTTGAGCGAGCGCGTACTAGGTCGCTGCGATGGTCGCTTGGTGGGGGTGGCTGCGACCGACGAGCTAATTGTGATTGCGTGTCGTGAGGAGCTATTGCTGGCAACGGAGGACGGGCAAATCGTCGAACGCGCCGGTGAATACATGGGTTTACCTGCCCCCATCGAGAATATAGGTCGCTGTGGCTCCACCCTGTGTATGAGTATTCAAGAAGGGGACCTTTATTCGTTAGATATCGATGCGTTGGACTGGCAGCCAGCTAGTGTTGGTCAGTACCAGCCGTCGATTGCAGCGGCCCTTGATGTCTCAGACGCCAATCACCTCATTTCTCGTTACACCGGCAATAGTATTAGCTGGGAAAGATTTATTTTAGATATCCACAGTGGGCGTATTGCGGGAACGTGGGGAGTGTTGTGGATGGATGCAATGGCGATTCTATTCGTCATTCTAGGTCTTACGGGCATCTACATGTGGTGGGTGCGAAGGCGCCGCTAAGGTCGAGTGCTCTATTTGATAGGGTGTTGTAACGCAAAGTGTCTATACTTAAGCCCAAAATAGCTAAATTTCGAGCGCATTGTTGATGTAGTTTGCTCATTTGGAGTGCCCCTCATATCGGCCCTTATGTCGGCACTATGGGGTTGATCATCCGACTTGTACCCCGCTGAGATTGAATTTCGCTAGAATAGGTGATTGAGCCAGTTTCGTTGGATTTTGGGGATCTTTTCTGGCACAAGCAGCTTTGGGTTCGAGATAAGAAATGGATATACCAGGTTATAAAATCGTTAGAACGCTTGGTAAAGGTGGCATGGCCACCGTCTTTCTGGCGATTCAAGAAAGCTTTGAGCGCGAAGTCGCTCTCAAGGTCATGAACGCGTCCCTGGCTGAAGATGCAAAGTTCACCGCGCGCTTTCTTAGCGAGGCGAAAATAGTAAGCCAGCTCGTTCACCCAAATATTGTGACGGTTTACGATGTGGGTGTTCACGAAAACTTCCATTTTCTGTCCATGCAATATGTGCCTGGCACAGACCTCAAGCAGCAGCGTAAATCCCTAAGCTTGTCTCGACGTATCCATGCTGTGAAAGATGTGGCCAAAGCGTTGGATTACGCTGGGCGCAAAGGTTACGTTCACCGGGACGTCAAACCCGAAAACATTATGCTGCACGAGGAGGATGGCCACGCGGTATTAATGGACTTTGGGATCGCCACCATGTCCGATGCAACATCGGGCATGACTCAGACGGGCACTGCGATTGGCACGCCCCATTACATGAGTCCAGAGCAAGCGAAAGGTAAACCAGTCGATCCACGAAGTGATATTTACAGTTTGGGCGTCGTGTTGTTTTTGATGCTCACTGGTCATGTGCCTTTTGATGCGGATTCTGCCGTGGCTGTGGGTATCAAGCATGTATCAGACGATATTCCGCGCCTTCCCAAAAACCTCCTGTTGATGCAGCCCATCATAGACAAAGTGCTAGCCAAGGAACCTGAGGCGCGTTATCAAACGGGTCAAGAACTCGCCGATGCGCTTTCGCAGATAACAGAAGAAGACCTCACAACAATTGAAAAGCTGGCCGACCGTGCTGTGACTGTGAGTGTTGATACCCATGACACCGAATCGCCAACCATTGTCAGCGGCAGTATTCCAACCGGCTCCTCTGCGCTGAGTGGCAAAGCGAAAGCTGTTTCTCACACAAGCGTACCCAAAAACAACCCTGACAAAACCACGGTTGCGGCAACTGCAGTCAACACTCACACGACAGCCGCCGCCAATGTTGATAAGGCCAAGGTGCTCAATAATCACCAGGTTGCCAATCGTGTCAGCCAAAAAACGCCAGTTGGCACTGCAGCCGTCAAGCGTCGGACTCGCGTCAATGGCAGCGCGGAAGGCCGGCACTCGAAAACTGGGAAAACCGCAACGTCGGCGAGTCGTACCCAGCAGGAAGAAGTTGTTTCGATTGATGCCGAAGATCGTCGCCAATACAGCGACGAAAAGAGTTCTTCTGCCAAGTGGTGGCTAGCAGTGATATTGGTTCTGGTGGCGATAACGGCCGGTGCCGTTCATTTTCAGCATCAATTACCGCCTCCGGTGAATCAGTGGGTGGCAGAGGGCGTAAAGCAAAGCTTGGTGTGGCGGGATGAAATCTATATCGCGCTGGGCCTCGAATTACCTGCGAAAAATTCTCGTTCCATTTCCACTCCCTCTGTTGCTGAAACGTCCTTGGCATCTGAAAACGCAGCAGCGTTTTCTGAACAAGCAACCGTGTCACCTGAGCAAACAGAAGCTGCCCCGCGCCCGACAAGTCCTTCCGATGGCACGCTTTCAGCCTCTACCGACAACCTGCTGGAAACGAGTGCTGTGGCACCCGATCAGCAGTCGGTTGCAGAGGCGGGAGTCGAGCCAGCTAATAATGCGTTGGAAGAAACAGTCGACGCAAGAAGCTTGCGCGAAGAGCTTGATGAAAACCTCGATGTTGCGCCACAACTGGCTCAGCTATACCGTGATGTGTTGTCCAGCTCACCTGAGGATAAAAAAGCTGAGTGGGGCTTAAAAGAACTGCGTGAATTCCACTACCGCCGTATTCGGGATGCCTTAGGCAACCGAGACGTCGCTGATGCACAACGCTACATCGACTCGCTTGAAGCTACATTTGATGATTCTGCGGATGACGCGAAATTGCTGACGCTAAAAGAGCAACTTGAAGGTGTGACGCAGGCCGAGCAGCGAGTGGCTGAGGGGAATAAACTTTTAGAAGCAAATCAACTGACGTCGCCAAAAAACAACAATGCGCTAGCAAAATACGATGAAGCATTGGTCCTTGATCCCAACAATCCTAATGCGTTATTGGGTAAATCAAACATTGTTGATCGTTATAGGGAATTTGCGCAAGCAGAGATGGACGACGAAAATTGGTTGGCGGCACTCGATTACGTAGAAAAAGGGCTGGCTATTGATGCAGAACATACCGCGCTTAATCGACTGCAGCAACAAGCCGCCGATGCGCGTAAAGAACAGCGAGAATTAGAAGGCTTACTCGCAAAAGCCGATGAGCAGCTCGAGCAAGGGGCGCTAATTGCTCCGAGAGGTGAAAGCGCTCATGATGTGTATCGCCAAGTTTTATCTCGCGATGCAGACAATGCGCGTGCACAGCAAGGGCTACGTTCCGTCGAGATGCAGCTTTCGCAACGCATAGAGCAAGCCATAAATGCGACTGAATTTGATACGGCACGTAATACGTTACTAGCTGCCCGTGACCTTTACAAAAACAGTGAGCGACTTTTTGCGTTGGAGGCGAGTTTAGAAACTGCGATTCAACAAGACTTTATTGCCAGACAGCCAAAAATATCCACACTCTTGATATCTGGCGAAGCATTCACCGACGTTGTGGGTGCTCAACCTGAGGTCGTTGCAGTAGAGCGCACATTGCATATTGGATTTGAGTTTGAAAATTTTGTAAATCCAACAACCGTTCTACAGGCTGTTTTATACGATGGGTCTCGTAGTGTGCAAATTGCCCAAGTTCCCGTTATTGTTAGTGGTAAGTCTGGGGTTAAGTTTTTTACGATAGATAGAGCGGTCGAGGGATTTTCAGCCGGCGCTTACACTATCGACTTAACCTTGGATCAAGCGTTAATGAGTACGATGATGTTTAAGGTTGAAAATCAAGTTTCAAACGAATAAATAAGAGAGGCGCTTTATGTGGAAAGCAATGACGATGGTAGGGGCTGTGTTAACGCTATCTGCCTGCCAAACTCCACCGCAAACCCAAGAGTTGATGAATCAAAACCAAGCGCTTCAAAACCAGCTCGCTGAAGCCAATACCCGTATTGCTGAATTAGAAACTGATTCGCGTGTCAAACAAGCCGATATTGATGAGCTGAATCGCGTGCTTGGTGTGTTAGATACTGAGAAGTCTTCACGCACTCAAGAGTCTTCGCAATTACGGGGGCAAGTGAGAAAATTTGTGCAGCAACAGATTGACGCGCTCAAAGTATTTTTAGTGCAAGGTGATTTGCTTGATTATGTTGGTGGTGAATTAGTCGAACGTTCCACCGTACAAGATGAGTCGTTAATGCTCGTAGACTTGGCTCACCCTGTACCGCGTGGCGGTGCTTTAACCGGTGTGTCTGGTTATTTCTCAACAGCGGTGCCATTTCAAGTCAAAATACTTCGACCAGTTAATGATGATCTGGTGGTGATTTGGGAAAGTAAGCTGATTAATGTAACAAGCCCTGGTCTAAATCGATATGATTTTCCGGTAACCGTTGGCTTGGAAAAGGGCGATGTGCTTGGCTATTTCTTCCCTCAAGCTGTTGGGGTTAGCTTTGATGAAGGTACCAGTGATACACGCTATCTTTCAAAAAATTTAGGGTTGGGGGAGTCAGTTCGAGTTAAATCACTGAACGGTGAAGCTCGAAAGCGATCATATTCAATCGGTGTTTATGGGTTGCTTAACTGAATAAAGAACTCAACGGGTACGACATAAAAAAACCGAGCTGCAAAACAGCTCGGTTTTTTTATGTCGAGTGGTCGATTAACGTGTTCGGAAAAAACCTACCGCAGACGTCATGGCTCTAGCTTGCTCTGCCATGTTTTCACCGGCTGCAGTCGCTTCTTCCACTAGAGCGGCATTTTGTTGGGTCATTTCATCCATCTGAGTGACGGCAGTATTAACCTGTAAAATGCCAGAGGTTTGCTCCTGCGTCGCGTTGGCTATTTGCTGAATCATTTGACTAGCTTTTTCAACCGACTCCACAATGTTGCTGAGAGTGTCCCCTGACTCATTTACCAATTTTGTGCCAGCGCTGACTTTATCTACACTTTCTTCGATCAGTGTTTTAATTTCTTTTGCCGCATCGGCAGAGCGTTGAGCAAGGTTACGCACTTCGCCTGCAACCACAGAGAAGCCTCTTCCTTGCTCGCCAGCACGTGCTGCTTCGACCGCAGCGTTAAGTGCAAGTAAATTGGTTTGGAAGGCAATCTCGTCGATGACGCCAATAATGTCGACAACTTTTTTACTTGAAGTATTTATTTCTTCCATTGATACCACAGCATTACTGACCACTTCGCCACCTTGGCGTGCTCGATCTTGTGCTTCCCTAGCGATACTGTTGGCGTGCTCCGCGTTCTCTGAATTTTGCTGTACGCTCTCTGTCATTTCTTGCATGCTAGAGGCTGTTTCTTCCAGGGATGACGCTTGCTCTTCAGTGCGTTGACTTAAGTCGGTATTGCCTTTGGCGATTTCCTCTGCACCGTTTAAAACAGTGTCCGCCGAGAGTTTGATTTTTTCTACTACCTCGGCGAGCGTATCGCATGTTTGGTTGGTATCTTGTTTTAATTGCGCGAATGATCCCTGATAGTCTTTTTCGATTCGCTGAGTTAAGTCTCCACTAGCCATGGCGCTGAGGACGCGGATTACATCGTCAAGACCAGCCTGTGTGGTGCTCACGAGCGAATTGATACCGTCGCTGAGGGTTTTGAAGAAACCTTCTTTCCCTTGTGCATCAATTCGGTGATTAAAGTCGCCAGTCCCCGCCGCCGCGATGACTTTATCTACTTCACGCTCAATCTCGACTTCGTCGGTGCGGTCCAACCACTCAACAACGGTACCAATGCGTTGACCTTCATTCAAAATAGGATTGGCGGTTAGGCTAAAGGTTCGGCCTCCAACGCTCACCTCACTTTGATGAGTGCCTTTTAAAGAGTTGATTAAGCTACGTTGGTGGTTGGGATCGCGGTGGAAATTATCCATCGATTGGCCCATGAGTTTGCCCGCATCGAAATTAGGCAGCGCCGTTCGTAAATCACTTTCTGCATTTTTCATCATGTCAACGATGGCATGATTTAAATAAATGATTTCATTGTTGGCATCCGCAATCATGGTATTCGTTGAAACACAATCGAGTGCCTGTTTTACGCGTTCATTTTCTTCGGATTTGATGCGTTCTTCCTCTTGGGCTGCCAACTGTGCGGTTAAGTCTTGCCATTCAACCACGGCACCTGAAAACTCATTGTTTTCATTGCGAATAGCGGTTGCTGATATCTGTAGTGTTAGCCCGCTTATTTCAATGCGACTCGTATGGCTTTGTGTTAAACCTCGAAGCACCTCGCGATTGTGACGTGGGTTCTGATGGAACACATCTATGTTAGTGCCTATCAATGAACTTGCATCAAAGCGTGGTAGAGACTGCTTTATTTGAGGTTCTAGGCCACCCATTAATTTACCGGAAGATTCATTTAGGTAAATGATATTGAATTCATTATCGGTAATCATGATGGACGTATTACTCACATCAAGTGCTTGCTTAATTCGCAACGCTTCGGTCGCTTGGGTTTGCGCTTCGGCAGCAATAGATTGTGCTTTTTCTGCAGAACGTTCGGCTTCTTCAGCGGCGCGTTTCTGCGCTATTGTACTCTCAGCAAGTTGACTAACTGTATTGTTTATACCGCTTTTTAAGGTGGCGAGTTCACCAACATAATCGCCTCCGACTGAGCGTGAAAAGTCACCTTCATTTATACCACTTAAGACATTTGTCACTTCTCTAAAGTTATTTGATACATCATTTAGAAGGGCTGAAAATGCACGGCTAGTCTCTCCCACTTCATCGCTATACGGATTGTCTAGATTTATGTCGAAGTTACCCGTTCGTTGCACATCTTGAATAACACGGCCAAGGTTCAAAATTGGCAACGCCAGTTGTTTTGCAATTAAGAGTGCCGCAACGACAATTAGCCCTAGCACGATGGCACCGGCGAGTAGCATGGTGTTTTTCAGGCCGTATATGGAAGCGAAGGCCTCAGCCTCGTCAATTTCAGCGAGGATTGACCATTGGAATGTTCCAAATTTTATCGGTGCATAAGCAGATAAAACAGGGTTGCCGTTGTAATCGAGTACAATTTCCTTGCCTGTTGTTCCCGCGAGAGCAGCTTTCGTTGCTGCCGTGTCGACTTTCCCCTTCTCAGGGTTGCTAAATGATCCGGAAACCGAGTGGTTGGTTGGGTCGAGGTAAGAATCTGAACGCATCAGTAGGTCCGAGCCTACCAAATAGGTTTCGCCTGTTTCTCCCATTCCTGTGCGCTGCGTCATGATGGCGTTAACGGGTTCCAAAGGCATCTGAAATATCAAAACACCTTCCCGACCCTGGGAGGAAAAAATAGGGGTGGCAATAAACGATGCAGGTGCTTCGTAAGAAGGTAGGTAAGGCTGGTAATCGACGAGAATAGTTTCGCCTTGGGCGAGTGTGTTGGCGGCTTGGAATGCACTAGCAAAATTGGTGTTGGCATAAGGGCCATCATATAAAGAAGTTGCATAATCCAGTTCCTTAAAAACCGAATACACAATATCGCCTGTGACAGAGTCGATCAGGAAAATATCGTAATAACCAAATCGCTCCAAGAAGTCACGTACAAACGGATGATACTTCGCGTGTAACGGGTGGTATTCGAGCCCCGAGGTTGCTGCGGCAGAATCCAGTAAATGTTTGTTGCCCAACGGGTTGGAGTTGTTACTGATGTAATGGTATTGCATGACTACAGCTTGTTCATCCAAACCGTCCAACATGGCACTTACGTTTGGTGAGCTGCTATTTTTTTCTCGATACTGCGACGCGAAATCCTGGTTGTAATACTCAGCGAGCGAGCGGCGCATCTCACTCAATGGGGTCAAAGACCCACTGCGTGCTTGTGCAAATGCGGGCGTTAATACTTGCATCGCTTCGACGATAAAAGGGTCTCTTGCCATCGATAAGACCTGCTGATCGACGCTAGCAAAATAGCGTTCGATTGCACTTGCCTTTATGTCTCGTATTGATTGCAGCTGATTAAAGGCCTGTTGCTGTAGGTCTTGTTCTGCTGTGCGATAAGCCATAACAGCAACTAGTGCCATTGGGATTAATCCACTAAGCGATAACAAAAGGGCCAGCTTTTTAGCCAGGGTTAGGTTCATGAACCACTTCATTTCCCGTGTCTCCATTTTTACAGTCAGGAATATGCACCTTCTGAAAGGGCTACCTTTAAGCATAGCTAGGCTTTACGGCCTGTCCAAAATGCGCCTGAGAAACTACGGAAATTATGAAGATTAGAACTTGGAGGCTGGGTGAGTCGGCTCTGAGTTAGATAAGGCTCGCGCTGCGCAACAGCACTATGCCAGTGCTCACGGTCACGATTGATAGGAGGGTAGTTAAAACAACAATGTTGGCTGCTAGGGTGCCGTTGCCGTTCATCGCCTGGACCATGATGTAGGATGCGGTTGCGGTAGGCGCGGCGGACATAAGAAATAACACCCCTAATTCCATCGGCGCAAAATTAAACGGCATGGCGATAGCGAGAATGATGGCTGGTGCCACAATTAGTTTGCTCATGCTGGCGGCCAAAGAGACACCGCTCGACGCTCTTAGTTCTTTCAGGCTGATACTGCCACCGATACACAATAGGGCTAGTGGCAAGGTCATATCACTAATGTAAGCGCCGGTTTGCATTAAGGTATAAGGTAGTTGCGCGTTAACGGCTGACAGCAATAGCGCCAAACAAATAGCAATGATCAATGGGTTTTTAACAATATTTCTAAAAATAGCCTTGGTCAGCGCTTGTTGATCAAAGCTATCACTCAGGGTTTTGGTGAGAATAAACACGGCAAGAATGTTATACAGAATTGTGAGAATTGCCATATAGATTGAAATGGTGACGACGCCGTCGTCACCATAAGCACTTAAACAAAACGCCAGGCCGATAATTCCCATGTTGCCGCGATATCCACCTTGAACAAAGACGCCGACTTCTTTTTTGTGGTTGACGAACATCGGCGCTACTAGCCAAAACAAGAAAAAAACCAGTAGTGTTCCTGATAAACCAACACCGATTAATTTAAAACTGACTAGCTGGGCTAACGGCGCCTGCACGATATTAATGAACAGCACGGTGGGCAGCCCGACAGAGAAAACGAGTGACGATGCTTTATTAATAAATGCCTCATCTATCCAGCCCAGCCGGCGCAGGCTAATACCAAGAATGACCAATAAAAAAATAGGCGCGGTGATACCAAGTGCAAACTGGAGGGATTCAAAGAAAGACAGAAACATAAATCAAAAAAACCGGATCACCAAAGAGGGGGGCTAGGTTCCCGAAATGAAAAGGGGCGCTAGTGCTCGGTTGGGCAGTTTAGCATGAGTCGCTGTGTGTCGCGATTGTTACTATTTTGTGAAAGATTTCTGTAACCATCTAGTGGAGGATGGCGTATCAGGAATCTGCAAGCAAACTGTGCTTTGCCTGCGAATAAATACCATTGTTTGGTTATCGACTCTCTAGGAACTAGCGAGAAATTATGTTGCAATACTCGGCTACAGCATTTGATGTAGATCCCTCCCTCGACGAGGCGCGCCCCAGCGCTTTAACTTCAGTTCAAGCACTCTCTGACAAAGTGCTGGAAAGGGTGGTTGATCCCGGCAATAGAGCGCTAGCGAGTATGGCAGATTTGTTAAAGAGACGGGCTGACGCCGATCATCCTGAAACCGTCGAGGCGGCGAACCAGGCCAGTGCGAAAAATACCCGCACCTTAGAGCGATACGCTGAGGATGAGGCTCGCTGGTCTCGTTTAATGGCCGAGTCCCAGCAGGGTAATGACGGCAGTTATCGCGAACTGCTGTCGGAGCTTGGAGGTGTCGTCGAAGCTTATCTGAGGGTTAACTTCGGCGGTATCGACTTTTTGGAGGACTGTGTACAAGAGTGTTTGATGGCAATTCATCAAGGACGCCATACCTACGATGTTAATCGACCTTTCAGGCCCTGGCTTTTCACCATCATCCGCCACCGGGCGATTGATTTATTGCGTAAACGCTCTCGTAGCCCCGATACGACGTCAGTCGACGACGAACAATCCAATATTCGTTTTGAACAGTTTTCCGGTGAAGACCAAGCTGACGAGCATACTCTTCACGATGAAATCTTTGGTGGTTTATCGCCCTCTTTCCGGGAGGCGCTGGTACTGACCAAAGTGGTAGGCCTTAGCATGCGCGAAGCCGCTGACAAGGCAAATATTTCCGAAGCCGCGATGAAAGTTCGTGTTCATCGTGCCATTGGAGCCTTGAAAAAGCAGTTATCGGTAGCGAGCTAGTGATGTCGCTGATACAGCCGCTTGATATAGATGAAGTAAGATTATGGCAGATATGACAAATAATTCTTCGCGAGGCAATTTGATTGATCAACTTGCCGGCGATATAGCAAAGGACCACGGTATACGTGTTTATCCCGCGGCTCGTTATGCATGGAGCTGGGGTATTTTGGCCGCTTTGGCGGTCATTGGTGTCACTGCGTGGGTGGCCCCATTGCGTGCCGGATTTTTGAGTGATTTGCTGACACTCCGCTACGGTATTGAAATGGCCAGCGGTTTGTTGATGGCGCTTGGTTTTATTGTATTGGCGTTTCGCACGGCAGTCCCAGGCAGTGTCAGCCCGCTACTCGTAACCACAACGTTGTTGGCCGGGATCCTGTGGGTTGGCATGGTTGCATGGGGTGTATTTGATCCAGCATTAGAGCCGAGCATGGTGGGTAAGCGTGATCATTGTTTGGAAGAAGTACTTATCTACAGTTTCCCGCTCGCCGTATTGGGTGGGGCGTTACTGAGGCGTGGCTACGTCTTAAACGGCTGGTTGTCTGGCGCAATTATCGGATTTGTTTCGACTGTCATTCCGGCCTTGATTATGCAACTTGCCTGTATGTATGTACCAATGCACGCCTTGATCTACCACTTATCACCGGCGGCCTTTGTCGGTCTACTGGGGTGTTTGTTGGGCGCGGTAATCCCCTGGCGCTCGAGTAGACAGTAAATTTTTTCGAGCTTGTCTAAAGGCCAGGGTACGCTGGTCTTTTTGTACTTACCGCCTGAACTTATGCATTCTGCTTAATGCAGGCTACGAATTTTTCGTTACTAAAATAGCTGTTTGCCCAATAGCTCAATCGCTAAATCCATAAATACTCGCACCTTAGCGGGCACATTTCGTCCCTGTGGGTGGACTACGCTAATTGGCATTGGTGGACCATCAAATTCTTCAAGAATCGCCACTAGTTTTCCTGCCTCGACTTCCGCCGCAGCCTGATAAGACAGCACGCGAGTAATGCCAAAACCTTGCGCTGTGGCTGCAATGACCGAGTCATTGGTGTTGCTTGAGTAGCTGGGTGAGAGTTTCAGTGAAAACCCCTTTTCATTATTGTCGTCGCCGTAAAATTTCCACGTTGGTGATCTCGACCCCGCTGTGGAGGCAATGAGTCTGTGATTGACTAATTCCTCCGGCGTTTGCGGTGTGCCGAATTGCGCCAGGTAGCTCGGTGATGCATAGGTTTTTATCCTTACAGAGCCCAACCGTATAGAGCGCAAACTAGAGTCTGGCAGTTCTCCGATACGGATACCGACATCGATGCCTTCGTCGATTAGATTGGTTACCCGATCCACCAGTACAGAGGTGACTGATACATCAGGATTCCGTTCTAGAAACTCGGTGATCACGGGGGTTATGTACAGTCGGCCAAACATGGCAGGGGCCGTGACAGATAGATGTCCCGTCGGCCTGCCGTGCGCGCCTGCCGCTGACTCCTGGCTTAGTTTTACGTCAGCGAGTATCCGTTTCGCATCGTGAAGATACTGTTGCCCGGTCGCTGTGAGCCGCACGCGGCGAGTCGTACGAATTAGTAAAGGTGTACCTAAATACTTCTCTAGCGCCGCAATCGACCGGGTTACAGCGGGTGGTGACATGTTGAGCTTGCGTCCCGCGGAAGCAAAGCCTTCCTCTTCAGCAACGGCCACAAATACCGTCATTGCGTGCAATACGTCCATTCTATTATTCCATATATAGGAATAGTCAATTCTGCAAGATGAGTATTCTTAATGCAAATGAATGCTGAGAAAATGAGCACATTGATCGCAGAGGAAAATCACTATGGGACACCGATTCGCAGACATCTTATTTACTGACCCGGTGAAATCAGTTCAGGTTGCAGAGAACGGTCGCGACGTCTTTGAAAAATGGTCACGCAAAGAAGACTTTAATTGCAGCCTGAGCGACCGCGAAGCGAATTTCCTTTCGGATAGGGAAAGTTTTTACATCGCATCGGTAAGCCCAGATGGGTGGCCCTACATTCAGCATCGTGGAGGATATAAAGGCTTCATAAAGGTGATCGATGAAAGACACATTGGTTTCGCCGATTTTACTGGTAATCGGCAATACATCACGACAGGACAGCTTCGCGCTAACAACCGGGTTTCTTGCTTCTTTATGGATTACCAGCATAAACGTCGATTGAAAATGTTGGGTCGAGCGACTGAAGTCAACAACAACGATTTGGATGCAATGAATGCTCTGATTGATCCCAATAACCCAAGCCAAGTCGAGCGAGCGTTCATTATTCGAGTGGAAGCCTTTGATTGGAACTGCTCAAAACATATTCCTAATTTTGTTTTACAACCCTAACCCACACCGTTTTACCTTTTATTTGCAGGAGTTTCTATGAGTAACTTAAGTATTCACCATCTCGGTTTAGCTGTTGCCGACCTAGAAAAGACCACAGAATTTTTTACCAACGTACTTGGTTTTGAAGTTGTTAACGAAGTGCCTGATTACCCCGCAAAATTTGTCAGCAATGGCAATGCATTCATCACGCTTTGGCAAACCGAACAGGGTGCTCTTGAGTTTAACCGTCGAACGCGTATTGGCCTTCATCACTTTGCGTTGAAAGTCGATAGCCAAGCTGAACTAAATTCCTTGTTTGACAAAGCATCGAACTATCCTGGTGTCACGGTTGACTTTTCTCCAGAACCGTTAGGTGATAGCGGAGCAATTCATGGAATGATATTTGAGCCCGGTGGTATTCGAATGGTGTTGATCTTCGCTGGTTAATTATATTCACTAGCAAAATATCAAATGAAGAAAAGGCCAGCGGTTGCTGGCCTTTCTGTTTCAGAAAGTTGGTGGGAGATAGTTGAAGGAGGAATTACCAAAAAAAATAGAGTTTGCCCTTATCCCTGGACCTATGTTTCTATACGCCAAAGCTTGATAGCCAAAAATTAAAACCTTATCAAGTATGGAATATTTAATACCCGTACATAAAGGAGTCCAAATATGCCGATTAACTTGAAAGTAGTTGATGGAATAGAGGTTCAACCAAAACACAAAGCGACTTGTCATTGTGGTGCAGTAGAGATTGAACTGGATTTGCCTGATGGGTTGGTTGATGTACGGCGTTGTGATTGTTCTTTATGTCGGCGAAGAGGGGCGGTTGCGGCGTCGGTGCCTTTGTCAGGTATAAAAATATTGAAGGGCGAAGAGGTACTTAAGTTATATCAGTTTAACACTAAAACAGCGAAGCACTTTTTTTGCGGTAACTGCGGTATCTATACACATCATCAGCGTCGATCAAACCCCACGCAGTACGGATTTAATGTGGCCTGTTTAGAAGGCATTAATCCGTTAACAATAGATGGTATTCCGACTTATGATGGGGTGAACCACCCTGCTGATCGGAAATAAAACGCTAACACGTTATATGTCGTGTCCTTGAGGACGCGGAGTGTTTGAGTGCCGAAGATAGAAGAGACGTTGGCAAAGCAGTTAGCTAGAAAGGTGGTGTGTCGCTGTTCAGTGTTTCCCAATCTTCTGGCGTGTTAATATTGTTGAGTGTGTACTCCTTTTCATTCACTACGACATAGTGATGTGGTAGTTCCTCAATAAACTGCATGACTTTTCTTTTGTCTTTGCTCAAGTAATCGTTGAGTGGTTGAAGGCAATCGCGCGACCATAAAGAGAAAAGTGGTTGTCTTCTTTCTCCCGTTTGTAGGCTGATAACTTTGATCCTGTTGTCGTTATCCTGCGCTGCAATTAGGCGACTAACGATGTCGCTTGGCAACGTTGGTGTGTCGCCAGGAAATGTCGCCAGCCAGTGGTAGGGTAGTTGTTGCTTTTTAGCCCAGCGAAGAGCTGTGAGTATCCCCGCTAAGGGACCGCATTGTTTTATGTCGCCATCATCGGCGAGCAAAGTGGTGTTTAACTGCCTGTATTTTTTATCACTAGAATTACTGCTCACAATAACTTCAGCAACTTGAGCAGACGCCTGGTGAATCACATGTGCAATAAGCGGATTGTTTTGCCATTCTAATAAGCATTTATCAATGGGTTGTTGACTTGCGGCGAGAGATTGCATGCGTTCACTCATGCCTCCAGCGAGCACTAAACCGAATACTGTGTTGTGATTCTTCGACATAGATTAATCGATCAATTCCATTACAAAATAGTCATCATACATTAGTTCTTCGATTGCTTTATTGATCGCGTGGTTAATTGCGTCGCCAGTAGTTTGAGTTTTGTTGAGATTCGATTTGCCGCGATAACTACTTTGCCAAACCGTACGTTGGTCTTTACGAAGTGAGAATTCAAGCTGCAGTATCACCGCGTTATTGTCGATAACTGCTTTGACTACACTACCGGTAAGAGCGAGAGAGTTTTGGTCGCTATCTGCAAGTGCTGCTTGGCCGTCTTCAAAACTGTGCGTTAACACCTGCTGTGCAAGCGTGGCTAGGTTGTTGTTCAACGCCAATTCCGTTTGGTTGTCTAAATTGATTAGGCTGCTCTCATTGCATTGGTCATCAGAGAGGCAAGGTCGGTTGTCAGTGAACAGTTGAATAAATAGTGGCCCATCTTTGATTTGGCTAAAGTCGAGTCCATGATTGACTCGTGACGTGGCGGCAACTTGCTCGGTCTGAGAGTTGGCCGTGTCTGATAGAGTGATTTGTGTTGCGAAAAGAGTCGTAGCCAATAAAGTGGTGGATAACAAAAGTTTACACAGCATGTGATCTAGGCCTTATTGTCGGGTGCGGTACCGGGCAGATTTTCGTTTAGTTTTGTTTGGATCAACAACTTATCGTTGCTTGGCAAAGGTCGCATACTATACAGCAAATCTCGAACCGGCTAGACTTGGCGATCATTGCCCAAGGCTGTTTAATGCGCTTAATTCGCATATAAAAAATACGTACAAAATAGAAACAGACTGTGACCGGGACTCAACTCCAGCAAGTTAATCATAATAATCACTGTTGGGTTGCTCCGTTAAAATCAAAAAATCTCACGAGGAGCTTTTCATGACGATTGGTGTAAAACGACGCCTGTCTATCGCTGTAATGGGGATATCGATGGCATGTGTAGGCGGAGGAGCTTCTTTGCTTGCTAGCTGTGCATCTGAGCCACAACTAATCTCTCATGCGCCGCAGGGTAAAAGTGTTGAATGGGTTCACCTTGGTGGGCCAGCTTCGCACACGCGTTACTCTGAAGCCGAACAAATTAACGCCGACAACTTTGAGCAGGTCGAGGAAGCTTGGGTTTGGGACGGCGCTAGTTTTGAAGCACGAAGTGGCCGTGCTACGCCAAGTTACATTAACGGTAAGCTCTATACCGTTGCTGGTCCACGTCGACACGTTGTCGCTATCGACCCAGCCTCTGGGGAAACAATCTGGTCTTATCGTGAGCCGTCTACCAGACGCTGGGAATATTCCATGCGCAAAGATTACGGTAAAGGTGTAGCTTATGCGGAGGTAGATGGTCGTGGTGTAATTTACATCATTAGTCCTGGGTTTTTCTTAACGGCGTTGGATGCAGAAACCGGCGAACCACTAGAGGGATTTGGAGAAAGAGTGCCGATCGATGGGTTCCCGGAAACAGGTGTAGTAGATCTTCTCAAAGACTTGGGGCACGAATACGACCCGTATGAAGGGCTTCCTTTAGATAAAGGCTACATTACGTCCTCATCGCCACCGATTGTGGTCAATGGTGTGGTCATTGTTGGCAATTCAGCCGAACAGGGTTACAACCAATCACGCGTCGAGAATATCCCCGGTGATATTCTTGCCTACGATGCAAAAACAGGAAAATTCCTGTGGAAGTTTAATGTGTTGCCAAAACCCGGTGAGTTTGGTCATGAAACCTGGGAGAACGATGCATGGAAGTGGACTGGCGATATTTCTTCTTGGGCGCCTTTGTCGGCGGATGAGGAAAATGGTTTGGTTTTTATTCCAACCAATGGCGCAACCTTGGACTTCTACGGTGGTTTCAGACCGGGTGATAATCTATTTAGCACCAGCTTGCTTGCATTAGATGTTAAAACTGGCAAGCGCGTTTGGCACTATCAAATCGTGCACCATGATATCTGGAACTATGATCTCCCAACCGCACCGGTGCTGCTTGACGTTGAGCAAAACGGCGAGACGGTTCCTGTGGTTGCCCAGGTGACGAAACAGGCGTTTGTTTACGCCTTCAATCGCGTTACGGGTGAACCCCTTTGGCCTATTGAAGAAAAGCCGGTTCCTGCCTCTAAAGTTCCCGGTGAAAAACTATCGGAGACTCAACCGTTCCCTACCAAGCCTGCGCCTTATGATATGCAAGGTTTGACGCATGATGACTTGATTGATTTTACGCCGGAACTACGAGCGAAGGCGATCGAGGCCGTCTCGGAATATGAAATTGGCCCCTTGTTCAACCCGCCGCTACATCGCGACAATGACATGGGTAAAAAGGGATCGCTGTGGTGTCCCGGTGATGTTGGTGGGGTCAATATTGATGGCCCAGCAGCGGCTGATCCTGAGTCAGGTATATTGTATGTCACGTCTCGCAAAGGCTGCTCTTCACGTCTAATTGCTCCAGGTGCTGAGCGCGATAAACTGATTAAGGAGCCAACGGGAACAACCATTGCTGATTACGCGGTATTACGTGGTCAAGGCGTGCGTGGGCCAGACGGTTTGCCATTGTATAAGCCACCCTACAGCCGCATTAGTGCTATTGATATGAATACTGGCGAGCATTTATGGTGGGTGCCAGTGGGTGAGACACCGGACAAGATTAAAAATCATCGTAAGCTTAAGGGCATTGATGTCGGTGAAACGGGCACTGGCCGAGTGGCACCGATGACTGTGACAAAGAACCTTCTATTCTATGCGGGTGAAGCGGCGGATGGCTCGCCGCACTTGTTCGCAATTAACAAGAAAACAGGCTCAAAGATTGGCAAGGTTCCTGTACCGGGCAAGAGTCGCTACGGTATGATGACCTACACCCATGACGGACATCAGTACGTTATCTTGCAAACGGGTAGCAAATTAACAGCGATGGCGCTGCCCAAAGAAGAGTCAGCAGATTTAAGTCATTAAATAATAAGTAGTTTGAAGAAGCGGGTGGCAAAGGCTGCCCGTTTTGTTGTTTGGAGAATCGTAAATGAAAAAAATTACAGGATGCTTTAGCGTTGTCGCCGTGTTGCTCGGTACTCTTTTCGTTGGTAGCGCAATGGCAGAGAGCACAACTCAGGATGGTGTTTACATTAAAGATCAGGCGGCACAAGGGCAGAAGCTGTACAAGAAGCACTGTATCGCGTGTCACAACAAGGATGACTATGGAGATAAGTTTCTAGCTTGGGAGGGGCAGCCTCTTGGAGATTTATATGAAACGGTTAGCGCAACAATGCCCGAAGACAATGTTGGTGGCTTAAGTTTGGAAGAGTACACCAACATCATGGCTTATGTTTTATATATGTTGAAATTTCCTGCCGGGGATACACCACTTAATCATCAAGATGGTTCTATGAGCGAAATCATTATTCAAAATTAGTTCTTGTTATGGTGTCACAGCCATAAAAAACCGCTGTACTTTTTGAGACTGTAAATAATTCTGTGTAACTGCTGGTTAAACATAGTCACTTAATCGCTCGTCAAATTCAATCATAAAGTGATTTAGTGCGGCCTTCCAATTTCTAATCGGCATCGTCCATTTTTTCGAAGCGTCCATAATTGCCAAAAAGACGACTTTTTTAGCCGAGTCGTCTGTTGGAAATAATTTTCGTTTTTTAATCGCTTTGCGAATCACGCTATTGAGAGACTCGATGGCGTTGGTGGTATAAATTGCTTTGCGTATTTCTGGCGGATAGCTAAACAGCGTGTTCAGGTTGTGCCAGTGGCTTCGCCAGCTGCGTGATATTTGCGGATATTTTGCATCCCAACGCTCCGAGAACTGATCCAGCGCGAGTAGCGCTTCATCCTCAGTGGCGGATTGGTAAATCCGTTTTAAATCCGCTGTAACGGCCTTGTAGTCCTTCCAAGGAACATACCTCACGGAGTTTCTCACCATGTGCACAATGCATAGCTGAATACGTGTGTTGGGGTAGGCGCTGTTGATCGCATCTGGAAAGCCTTTTAAGCCGTCAACACACGCAATCAGAATATCTTGCAGGCCGCGATTTTGTAGCTCGGTTAAGACGTTTAGCCAGAATTTAGCGCCTTCATTTTCTGAGATCCACATGCCTAGCAGTTCTTTATGGCCTTCCATGGTCACACCGAGAGCTAGGTAAACCGACTTGTTGATCACCTGCTTATCCTGCCTGATTTTAAGGACGATACAGTCTAGGTAGACAATAGGGTAAACAGGATCAAGCGGCCGAGATTGCCATTCAACAACGCGCTCAATAACAGCATCGGTGACACGGGATATCAATGTCGGCGAAACATCAGCACCATACATTTCTTTGAAGGTGGCAACGATCTCGCGCGTGGTCATGCCTTTGGCGTAGAGGCTTAAGATCTTGTCATCCATGGACGTAAATCGTGTTTGCCCCTTTTGTACAAGCTGGGGTTCAAAACTGCCGTCACGGTCACGAGGCGTTTCTAATTCAAACTGACCCGCCTCTGTCTTGACGGTTTTACGCGATTTACCATTGCGGTTATTGGCGTTTGTTGACTGAGCGTGTTTGTCGTAACCAAGGTGCTCATCGAGCTCGGCATTCAGTGCGGCTTCGACCGTCACCTTAGTTAACATCTGCCTAAATGCATCAAGGTCAGATTCAGTTTTAATGGCTTTGGCCGCTTCCTTTGCGAAAGCTTCAAGATCTTTAGGGTTCATTGCTTACTATCTCCTCGTTAGGGTCAATAATAAGCAGTTACACAGTTTTAGCTACAGTCTCTACTTTTTGAAAGTGCAGCGGTTTTTTTTTGGCGTCGGTGTCTATGCGGCGCTTAACCGTAACTCATTATTTACTCGGCCAGACCACCCCTTGGTTTTCGGCAGAGATTTTTTTCAAGCCTTTATAGTTAAACTTCTGTACCCGTTTGCCTTCGTAGGTTTCGGTTGTATAAAGGTTGCCTTTCGAGTCGCTGACAATACTATGTACCGCGTAAAACTGGCCAGGTTGTCGTCCGCCATCACCAAAGCTGGTGAGCACTTCAAGGCTCTGACGTTCTACCACATAAACCCGCATGTTTTGACCATCCGCGACAAAAATGAACTTTTGCTCAGGGTCTTGTGAAAAAGCGATATCCCAAATCGCGCCTTGAGCCAAGGTCTTCGGAGCGATTTGCTTTTCTTTGACGAAGGTCCCGTCCGTTTTGAAAACTTGGATGCGGTTTGCGCCACGGTCACACACATACACTAAACCGTCCTTCGATGGTTCTGCGCAATGGACTGGGCCAATAAATTGTTGCGGTAACGGTTCATCTGGATTGTATCGGATGCGTACATCTTCTGGTTTATTACCGTAAGCACCCCAGTACCGTTTAAAGTCGCCGGATGAGGCGTCAACCACGGCCACACGTTTGTTGCCATAACCGTCGGCGATATAAGCTTCGTTGCTTTTTGCATCGATAGCAATTTCAGCGACCATGGAGAAGTGTTCGGTGCTATTGCTGTCGCGGCTTTCACCTGCTTTCCCAATTTCTTTCAAAAACTTTCCGTCTCGGCTGAAAACGAGCACGTGAGAGTCCCCGCTACCATTTCCTCCAATCCACACATCGCCATTCGGCGCGATCTCAATACCGTGGTTTGACGCTGGCCAAGAGTACCCTTCACCTGGGCCGCCCCAGGCATTGACGAGATTGCCTTCAGGGTCAAATTCCAAAACGGGCGGGGCAGGTGTACAACACTCACTAACACCCGTTTTTAGACCGATTTCTGTACGCTCTCCAAACATATTATTTTGATCGCGATGGACTATGTACACGTGGTCCCGGCTGTCGACAGCGACGCCGATTGTGCGGCCCAGTATCCAGTGATTAGGCAACGGCTTTGGCCAAAAGGGATCCACTTCGAAAGCAGGTGCCATACGTGCGCCACCCTCGGCAGCGGTGACATGATCAATTTTCGCGTTAAGAGCCCCCAAGGCGATGATGCTTGCGAGAGCAGCAGCACCTAAAAGAATGGGTCGTCGTGTTTTATTAAAATATCCTGGGATTGTCATTATTATATCCTCCAGTCGACCAGGTTTTTTCGAGCAGGAAAGTAAATTGCGGCTAAGAGTATACTCACCTAAGGTCGGCCAGTATACTCGATCGCTTGTTGGGAAACGTAAAATACGCCAACTATTTCATAGAAAAATAGGGAGCTTGAGTTGCGATTTACATTGGTTTACGTAATAAGTCGACCATTATTCCTTGTGTTGATTTTTGTTGCTTTCTCGTGTGCGGTCTACAGTGGTTCTTCGTTGGCTCATGACGCACCCGCGCGCGTTGAGTTAAAGCTCTTCGCGAAACAAAATGCGTCAACACTCGATGTGCTGATTCGAGTACCTACCGATGCATTGCGTGAAATTGATTTTCCCAAGCGCGGTCCAGGTTATTTAGATTTTGATCAATTGCAGTCAAGCTTAGATGCCGCAGTGGCGACGTATTTTGTGGATGAGATTCATCTCAAAGCTGGTGATGAATCGCTAGCGAGGCCGCAAATACATGCAACAAGAATATCTCTCCCTTCAGACATCGCTTTTAGTCACTATGATAGCGCTATCGAACACTTTAATGCGCCGACACTCGATAACCAAACTAACCTCTATTGGAATCAAGCGCTACTTGATGTCTGGTTGATCTACGATATTCCTGAAGAGAGTGAGCGATTTTATTTTGAATCCAATCTCTATCGCCTTGGTGAGACGACATTATCGGTAGTGTATTTCCTTCCTCGTGAAGGAGATGAGCAAGTGTTTAGCTTTGTAGGTGATGTAGGCGAAATAGCGCTTAATCCAGGTGTTTTATTTGCATTGTCGAAATTCACGGTGATGGGTTTTGAACACATTATCTTCGGGATTGATCACTTGCTGTTTTTGTTGTGTTTGGTTCTTCCTGTAAGGCGTTATATCCGCTTAGTCCCGTTGGTAACGGCATTCACGCTCGCGCACTCTGTGACGTTAGTTGGCGCTGCTTTGGGTGTTCGAATAGATAGTGGCTGGTTCGCGCCATTGATTGAGGTACTGATCGCTGCGTCAATCATTTATGTTGCTATTGAAAATATTATTGGAGTGTCGCTGCGTCACCGTGTGATATTAACTTATGTATTTGGTTTAGTTCACGGGTTCGGTTTTTCATTTCTTTTGTCTGAGCGATTGCAGTTTGCGGGAGAGCATCTCATTTCTTCCCTGGTTGCGTTCAATCTCGGAGTGGAGTTGGGTCAGCTGGTTGCACTGGCGATTGTAGTGGTTGTCATGCGGTGCTTACTGCGTTTCCAGGGCTTTCAGCGTTATGGGGTGTTGCTGCTTTCAGCATTCGTGGTTCATGAGGCGTGGCACTGGCTCACTGAGCGTTTTTCTCAATTGTTACAGTATTCAGTAACATGGCCTTCCATGGATTGGGTTTTGTTAGGGCAGTTTATCGAGTGGCTTATCTTGGTGATTGTTGGCGCAACACTGTTTTGGTTTATGCGGCTATGGTATCTCAAAGCTGGTTGGTTAAATGATGCTTCGATTGAGGATTCACCTTAAGTTAGCACTGTAAAATCGTTTGCAGCGTTTGAAAAAAGCTAAGCTCTCTCTCGAGAGCCTAGCTTGGGATGATGTAGCGCTATTTTTTCGGTACGTATTTACGTAGCGCTCGTTGGCGAACTTCCGCTCCATAGACATTGCCTTCGTCATCGGCTGTTACGCCTTCAGCCACATTGGTACCGCGTACTAGGCCATTGTCAGGATCGGGGATAAATTCGGTTACGAATCCATCAACTGCACTACCGATACGAATACCTCGATACCAGCCGGGGTTTCGCCGAGGGCCGGTATTTGACTCAGAATCCGCAGAATACAGCATGTCCTTTGAGTCGATATACAGTCCGCTAGGGCGGCCGAATTGGGTCCAGGTATCGACGTGAGTGCCGTCTTGCTCAAAGATTTGTAAGCGGCTATTGCTACGGTCAGCGACAAAAAGGCGGCCTTTCGAGTCTATTGCCAATGCATGAGGAACTCTCAGTTCACCATCTTCAGCACCAGTACCACCGAACTCCATCAGGTATTTGCCGTTTTTGTCGTACTTAACGATTCGGTTGTTGCCGTCTGCTGAGTGGCCGTCGGCTATAAAAATATCGCCATTATCGGCGACTGCAACATCGCAGGGTTGGTCGAAGGTGTATTTGTCATTACCGGCGACACCGGCTTTCCCTAAGCTCATTAGCAGTTCGCCGTCAGGGCTAAATTTATGAACTTGGTGGCCTTTTTTTCGCGCTTCATCGCCGCGTGCGTCGGCAATCCAAACATTACCTTCTTTATCGACATGGATGCCGTGTGGCCAGACGATTAAATTGCGGCCAAATGCCTTCTCAACGTTACCAGTCTTCGCATCGATCAGAAAAATAGGGTCGATATCCGGGGTTTCTAAGCAATTGCCATTTGCGCCACACCGCTCTGCTGCCCAAAGCTTTCCATTACCTGCGTAATAGACTGTACTGGTCGCGCCCCATTTACGGCCATCAGGAAGTTTTGCCCAGACACCAGGAACAGTATTGAATCGGTTGGGAATGATATTCGGGTTGTCGAGTTGTGCATAAGCCGTTGTGGTGCATAAGCCCAACGCGGTAGTCATGAGGGCGGTAGCTGCCACGGTTTTAATCCGTAAGAACGTCATAAAAAGCTCCAGAGAATAAAAAGGTTATTATTATGCGCGGTAGTTCTACATTGCGTTGCGGCACTCTACTTGAAAATAAAAGGTATGTCTTTAAGCCAAGCGGAATGCTTCATCATAAAACGTAAAGCGAGAATACCTGAATGTATGCAAAAATTTATATTGTCGGTATGGCTAACTATCACGGGGCGCGTGGCGGGCCTTACAATCGTTTACTTAAGAAGCATTTGCGAATTGGTATGCGGGCCTTATAATCCTTTTTAGCTTAGGGTCTTTATCTCTTGGGGATGGCTACTAGGTATTACCCTTGGATATAAATAAAAATAATTAGCGCCGTTCAGTTCTAGTCTTTATTGCATTTCCGAGCATTTTGCTGTCGCTCACCATGCCACGCTGAAGCTTTTAAGGCTTGGGCCTGGCTTTGCAGTAACAGTCGATGCGGCGTTTACCAGAAGTGGAACTATAATTACAAATTCAGAAGCGTAAAAACTTCGTATGGTGGAGGTTTGTTATGAAACGTAAGGCACTCTTCAGTCGAGTAGCAAAAGGGCTTGTCCCGCTCGCTACTTTCGCACTAGCGGCTGGTGCAACGGCAGCGCCGACAAAGGTTGGCGACTTTGGTTTGATTGACCACGTCGGTGATCAACATCAGTTGTCTCGACTCGGTTACCACAAAGCAGTCGTTGTTATTTCTCAAGACAATAGTTGCCAGGCAAATATTGATAACTTGCCCAAGTACAAACTTCTACGCACGACATTCGAGCCAATGGGTGTGAAATTCCTGATGATGAACGCATCAGGCAAAGACAGTTTGCAATCTGTTCAGAAGCTTGCATCCATCTATGATATCGATTTCCCTATCATGATAGATGATACGCAGCTCGCAACGGAGACACTTGGCGTAAAACAGGCCGGTGAGATTCTAGTATTGGATCCCAAGTCTAACGCCTTGGTCTATCGCGGCCCATTGGATAGCCCTCCCAATCGCCGCGCAAAAACACCTGGCACAACACATTTAGCGGATGCTATTCAAGCCGTGCTAGATGGTAAGCATACCCAAATGGCGACGAAAGAGTTACCGGTTGAGGCTGCATGTGACTTAGAGTTTCCTGTCAAAGCAATGCACGCAAAAGCCGCTCCGGATTATGCCGAGGATGTTGCTCCAATTTTGGAAAAAAATTGTGTGCACTGTCATGTTCAGGGTGGAATCGGTCCATTTGCAATGGATAGCTATCCAATGGTTCGTGGCTTTGCGCCGATGATTCGTGAAGTTGTGATGACTAAGCGTATGCCTCCCGCGCAGGTTGATCCTACTTACAATCACTTCACCAATGCGAACTATCTCACCAAAGAAGAAACTCAAACACTTGTGCATTGGATCGATGCAGGCGCTAAGCGCGGTGATAGTAAAGTTGATCCGCTCACCACAGTGGCTGCGATTGAACAAGGTTGGCAATTAGATGAAGAGCCAGATTTAATTATTGAAGTGCCTTCGTTTACCGTACCTGCCACTGGCGTGTTGGATTACTTCAATAACGTGATTAAGTTGGATTTCGAAGAAGACAAATACGTACGTGCTGTACAATTTATCCCTGGCGATAAACGTGTACTTCATCACTTGTTGGCTTACATCACTTCACCTGGTGGTGATAATCGCGTCCTTAATGAAGAAGACGTCCGTGATTTTCTAGAAGGTTATGCTCCAGGCAAAACCGATGTCACTGTCTTCCCTGAAAATACTGGCGTATTTATTCCCAAAGGTTTTGAGTTGAGTATGCAAATGCACTACACCACCTTTGGTAAAGAAGTGGTTGATAGTACTAAGGTAGGGTTGTGGTTTCATGACAAAAAGCCAGAGTATAAATACCTGACTAAGTCTGTTTCATTGGGTGGGCCAAATTTAACATTGCGTCCAAATGAGCCTGAGCATGCGATGAATAATCACTATGTGTTTGATCATGACACCATGCTTTATGCAATGCGGCCGCACATGCACTATCGTGGCAAAGCGTTCCGTTTCTCAGCGATTTACCCTGATGGTCGCCGCGAAGTATTGTTGAACGTGCCTAATTATAACTTTGCATGGCAGCCAACATACCGTCTGGAAAAGCCAATTTTCTTACCCGCAGGTACCCGTGTCGTAAACGATGCCGTGTTTGACAACTCTGAGTTCAACCCAGGTAATCCTGATCCTGCCACCGTTGTTAAAGGCGGAGCGCAAAGTTGGGATGAGATGTTTATCGGCTACTACACCTACACCAATCTGGAAGAAGGTACGCCTAAGTATTCTCAAAACTAGAGACGCTTTTTGAATAGATAAAAAGCCTCGCATCTGCGGGGCTTTTTTGTGTGTCATGATGTGAGAGAGTGTGGTTTATATTTCATGTTGGTAGCGCTAAGGAAAAAACCGAAAACTTTATGAGTCATTATTTTTTAGGTTATTTCATGACGATCGCTCCGCATAGCGAAGCAGATGATGGTCGGGTACACATTGCTCCTATAAATATTATTGGGCCTCAAGTAAAAATAATTGACGCGTCGATACGGTTAAGTGAATGATTGAGTTAACAAGCTATAGGCTTGCGCAAAAATCTGAGGTCATATCGCTCTATTTGAATGTGTTTTCCGATTCTGAAGGGGAATCTGAGGGTCGATTGATTGGTCTTTTGGTAGAGGAAATGATCGCCACAACACCCGCTGAAGACCTTATCGGTTTTATTGCTCAGTCTGGCCGAGCAACAGTAGGGGGCATATTCCTTAGTCGGATGTGGGTGCCGAGCGGTCAGGAAGCGTTTATCTTATCGCCTATAGCAGTGCAAACCCAGTCGCAACGACAAGGGATTGGCCAACAGCTTATCCGCTATGGCTTGGATGATTTAAAACGACGTGCTGTAGATTTGGTTTTTACCTATGGCGACCCACACTACTATGGCAAGTTTGGTTTCAAACAGCTCTCAGAATCCGTCATACAGGCGCCTTGTAAACTAAGCCAGCCAGAGGGTTGGATGGTGCAGTCATTGAAAGGTGAACCAATAAAACGGATGCAGGGAAGAGTGAGCTGTATTAAGCCTTTGAATGATCCAGCGTATTGGTAGGCGGTGTACCGATAATAAAAAGCCCGGTCATGTTGCCATGACCGGGCTTTTTGTTTTTTATCAATGAATGCTAAATTTAGCTACGGGGTGTGTAACCCATCACCGCTTTTAGCTCTAAGAATTCATCAAATCCGTGGGCTCCCCACTCACGACCATTACCGGATTGACGGTAACCACCGAACGGTGCTTTTAAGTCACCAGGTGCGCCGTTGAGGTGGACCATACCAGTACGCATGCGTGATGCGACTTTGCGAGCGCGATCCACGTCACCAGATTGAACATAACCGGATAGGCCGTAGATACTATCGTTAGCAATCTTAATCGCTTCTTCTTCGTCTTGATAAGGAATGATGACAAGTACTGGGCCGAAGACTTCTTCTTGCGCGATCATGTCAGAATTTTTCACGTTCGCGAAAATGGTAGGTTTGGTATAGAAGCCCACGTCCAATCCGTCTGGTTTGCCAACGCCGCCGCAAACCAACTCATTGCCATCATCGATAGCTTGTTGAATAAGCTTCTGTACGGTTCCCCATTGGCGACTGTTCGCTTGCGGGCCAATAACTGTATCGGGGGCGTCGGGCGCACCCACTTTTAAGCTTTCGCAAACGGCCTTTGCCATTTCGACGATTTCGTCATGCTTGTCGGCTGGAACCAGCATTCGCGTTGGCGCATTACAAGATTGTCCGGTGTTATTCATACAACCGACTACGCCGACTTTAACTGCACGCTTTAGGTCTGCATCGTCAAGGACGATGTTCGCGGACTTGCCGCCAAGTTCCAGAGAAACACGCTTAATGGTGTCGGCGGCAAATTTAGCCACTGCAGCACCAGCGCCGGTTGAACCGGTGAGCGAGATCATGTCGACATCTTCGTGAGTGGATAGCCATTCGCCTACTGCGGTACCCGCGCCGTTGACGAGGTTGAAAACGCCGGGCGGGTAGCCCGCTGCGTCGATCATTTCGGCTAGGACGTAAGCATCTAATGGCGCAACCTGGCTTGGTTTTAATACGATGGTGCAGCCGGTGGCAAGTGCGGGCGCGACCTTACACATGATTTGGTTGATCGGCCAGTTCCATGGGGTGATAAAACCGCATACGCCGATCGGCTCTTTAAATACACGTGAAGTGCCGAGGTCTTCTTCGAACTCGTAGGTTTTAAGAATTTCTAGCGCAGTAGTAATGTGGCCTAGTCCTGTACCCGCCTGCGCTTTTTCAGACAGCGCCTTAGGAGCACCCATTTCTAAGGTAATAGCTTCAGCCATCTCGGCGTATTTCGCTTGGTAAGCACCCACGAGCTTTTCGAGTAGCGCGACACGTTCTTCACGTGTGGTTTGCGAAAAGGTTTCGAACGCTGTTTTAGCCGCGGCGACAGCCTTATCGACATCAGCTTTGCTTGCCATAGAAATGGTTGCAACTGGCTGCTCGGTCGCGGGGTTAATGACGTCAATTTGTTTCGGCTCTACTGGATCTACCCATTCGCCGTTGATGTAGAATTGAGTGGCTTGCTTCACGAGATTCTCCAAAGTTGGATGTTGTATTGAGAAATTTATCCGCGTCGATGGTTGGGCTGCTTGGACGAGATAATGTTTCCCATGGTGTTTGGTTCTCTGCCGCTTGGGTGTGCGTCAGAAACGCCGCAGGGAGGTAGCCCATTGGCATGATAACGATGTTACGTCAGGCGCGACTTCATTCGGTGTATTGGAATGTGTAACGTCTGAAAATGGGGGCGAATTGGCAGATTTCAATGCGCTAGCCCCACGCTAGCCGTTAGATTTGTGCCGTGGGTATGCGGACGGTTAAACCGTCTAGTTCACTAGTCACTTTAATCTGGCACGACAAGCGGCTGTTATCGGCAGGTTCTAGAACCATCTCAAGAAGGTCTTTTTCAAACTCACCGGGTTCATCAATTTTGTCTTTCCATGCAGCATCCACATAGACATGGCAGGTTGCGCAAGTGCATGACCCTCCACACTCTGCCAAAATACCATCAATCATATTGTCCACGGCACCTTCCATGACAGTATTACCTTCGGGGACGTCAACTTCATACTGGCCGCCGTCTGGCGTTAGGTATATAACGTTCGGCATGTGTTCCTCTGAGTCTACTCTATTTGGGTCTAATTGAATTGTTGATGCAGATTTTAATGGGGGAGAATCATAGGGTGTTGGCTGGTATGGTGCAAGTTAAGTAGCTTTAGTGCTACACCAGGTTTCTAAATTGAGAGCATTGGAGCGGGTACAGTATTGAGCGAATTAATCGATGATCAGGCGCAAATTGATAGGCGCTGGATGGAGCGTGCGCTGATTATGGCAAAGTGCGCCAGGGAACAGGGAGAGGTGCCAGTGGGTGCAGTGCTTGTGAGTGCGGACGGAAAGCTATTGGCTGAGGGCTGGAATCGTCCGATCAGTAGCTGCGACCCGAGTGCCCATGCGGAAATCGTTGTGCTGCGCGATGCGGCCAAAAAGTTGGGTAATTACCGCTTACCTGGTGCCACGCTCTATGTGACTATAGAGCCATGTGCTATGTGCGCGGGAGCATTGGTACACAGTCGCATAGCGCGAGTGGTTTTTGGGGCGCTGGAGCCTAAAGCGGGTGCAGTGGTCAGTCAGTTGCATGTACTCGATGCGCCGAGTAGCAACCATTTGGTCCGTTATGACCATGGCGTATTAGAGGACCAAGCGTCTGGAATAATGTCGGATTTCTTCAAGTATCGTCGTGAGCAGCGCAAGCAAGCTAAACGCGCGCAACAAGAGAGTGACGGCTAAAGCGCGAGGGATACTCGGTCTAGGCTCGTCGCTTTTTCGTTAACAGCTTGGAACTCACTGTCATCCCGTTTAGCGGCGGCAAGACGTCGATCTTCCGTTTGGCTGTGCCACGCTAGGACGTTGTAATAGTTGCGAATATTCTCTACGTAGGCGACCGGCTCCCATCCGCGAGCGTAACCATGCTTCATGGATTTGTAGTACTTGCGCTTCGCTAGTAATGGTAAATGCTTTGCGACGTCATCCCATTTGTTGGGGTTAAATCCAAAATGCTCGGTAAGAATGCGAGCGTCTTCTAAGTGGCCCATTCCGACGTTATAGGCGGCTAGTGCCATCCAGGTGCGGTCGCGGCCTTGAATTTGATCTGGGATACGATCGAAAATTTTCTTAAAGTATTTGGCGCCGCCCTTAATGCTTTGTTGCGGATCGACGCGATTAGATATGCCCATATCTTTGGCAGTTGCTTGCGTCAACATCATCAACCCTCGAACGCCTGTGTGCGATCTTGCGCGTGCATTCCAGTGCGATTCTTGGTAACTAATGGCAGCGAGTAGTTGCCAATCTAAATTGTGTTCTTTACCGGCTTCTTCTAGAAATGGTCGCCAGCGTGGCAAGCGGTTTTCAATGCGGTTGGCGAACAGCAAAGCGCCACCGCGATTTACTTTGTCTTTTTTACCAAAATGCTGCGTGACGTATTGCTCTAAACGCCCGTCATCTTCAATTTTTGCAAAGAAATCCTGCGCGGCGTTATAGAGGGTCGCATCGTTTCGTTTGGGGAAAATCCAGGCGAGCTGTTGAGGCTCAGAAATATCAAAGGCGGCTTTTGCTCGCGGGAAAATATTGCGATTAAACTGATAGGCGTTGGAGTCGACGACAGCGTAATCAGCCTTGCCGTTATGCACCATCTCCAACAAATCAATCATCTCTACGTCGCTAATTTCTTCCCATTCAAGGTTTGGAAAGTCCTCTTTTAGCTCTCGAAGGTTTTCGGCATGAGAGCTGTTAGCCACGACAACAATACGTTTGCCTTCGATATCTGATAGAGACTCAGGCTGTTCAGTGCGGCTATTGAAAATGAGTTGTTGTGTGACGTTTAGGTAGGGCGCGGCGAATTTAACGCGGGTTTGCCGACTTTCGGTGATTGTAAGGCCTGACGCGCCCAGGTGCTGCTTGGCTAACGAAACGTTATCAATCAGTTCGCCAAGATTGTCGACGTTATGAATTTGTAGTTCTACGCCAAGGTCTTCAGCGAAAGCTTTCGCCATGACGTACTCGAATCCAGCCATACCGTGAGGGCCTTCGTAAAAGGTAGTGGGACCGTTTCGAGAAATGATATGTAGAACGTTGTTATTCAGTACGTTGTCGAGGGTAGTGGGCACATGGCTCTTAACTAGCGGGATGCACAACGCAGCGGCTAGCGCTAGCCGCGAAACGTTTTTTAATACACCGCTTACTACCATTGTGTTTTGCCTCACTCTAGCCTTCCATGGATCTTGTCATCGAGCCTTAACTTAAACAGTACCTTGTGTTTAGTTGGCTGGCTCAATGAGCTGGTTAAAACTTCGACTCTAAATTCAAAATTTGCGCAATTTTATAGATTCGACCTGTGATCGACTAGCTTGTTTTCCTTTCATGATTATAGTAGTCCAGGTGATGATTGCGATGCCATTTTCGTGTTCGCCGAAGTCTGTCTGTCTAATTTTGGTCTGCTTTGAGTATAAATTTTCATGATGTTGTTATTTGTCGAGATTTTTATCCTGCTATAACGCAGAATGATGTTGGGTATAGCCGCAGGTGGCTGCGCTGTAGCCCCTGGATTTATTGGGCTTCGCGCTTAGATTTTTTTCTTATAATAAACGGGCGAACAGAGCCTTACCCCAGAAAATCAGTGCTTCATCGTATTTCGCTGACGTGGCAACTTTAGCGCTCGATAAGACTAGCTTCGGGATGTTCAATGGGGGTGCTTGATATTTGATTGATAACATCTCCAAGAGCGAGTCTTGGGCTGTCTTATGGCACATGATCCAGTACAATGCGCGCTCTGCAAAACCCTCTCCAATGATTCTTGAAGGTGATCGATTCTATGCTGACCCTGTTCGGTGCCCCAGCTCTTTCCGAATTCCGAAGTAAAAAGCTTCTCAACAGCCTACAAACGCGCGATGCAGCGATTTTGCAGGTGGCGACACAATTCGTTCACTTCGTTGAGCTAGTTGACGGTGAATCGCTTGATGACGCCGAGCAGCACATCCTTGAAAAGTTATTAACTTACGGGCCTAGCATTGAGGGCACGGCTAAACCCGCCGTTTGCCAAAGTGAAACTACCTATGTTGTTGTTCCTCGTTTCGGGACGATTTCACCTTGGTCTTCGAAAGCAACTGATATCGCTCGAAACGTGGGGTTGAGCAAAGTGCAGCGGATCGAACGTGGGGTTGTCTACAGTGTGTTTTCATCACGCGAAACGATTACCTATTGTGAAGATATTCTTCATGACCGCATGGTAGAAACAGTGCTAGATGATCTTGAGCAAGCATCAGGGCTATTCCGTCATGACCTACCCAAGCCGCTACTGACTGTGCCGTTGCTATCGGAAGGACGAAGTGCACTCGAAAATGCGAACCAAGAATTAGGGTTGGCACTCGCGGATGATGAAATTGATTACTTGCTCGAAAGCTATCAAGAATTACAACGCGATCCGACTGATGTTGAGTTAATGATGTTTGCCCAAGCAAACTCCGAACACTGTCGCCATAAAATTTTTAATGCAAGCTGGACGGTGAATGGTGAAGAGCAATCGCTCTCACTGTTCAAGATGATTAAAAATACCTACGAAAAGAATCCCGCCGATGTGTTATCGGCCTATGCTGATAATGCGTCGGTCATTACCGGGCATACGGCCGGCCGTTTTTACCCAGACCCAGTGACAAAATCCTACACTTATCATCAAGAGCCAATTCATCTCCTGATGAAAGTCGAAACCCATAACCATCCAACAGCCATTGCACCGTTTCCTGGCGCGGGTACCGGCGCCGGTGGTGAAATTCGTGATGAAGGAGCTGTGGGTCGCGGCTCAAAGCCGAAAGTGGGGTTAACAGGGTTTACTGTGTCTAACTTGCAAATTCCTGAGTACCAGCAACCTTGGGAAGTGGATTACGGCAAGCCAAATCGTATTGTTTCTGCGCTCGATATTATGATCGAAGGGCCTATCGGCGGCGCTGCATTTAATAATGAATTCGGTCGCCCTAATATTTGCGGCTACTTCCGAACGTTTGAGCAAAACTTTGCAGGAGAGCGCCGCGGATATCACAAGCCAATTATGTTGGCGGGTGGTTACGGCAATATTAAAGAAGAACATATTGATCAGCATGAATTTGACCCTGGTACGCAATTAGTTGTACTGGGCGGGCCAGCCATGCTGATTGGCTTGGGTGGTGGTGCCGCATCCTCTATGACATCGGGTTCGTCGAGTGAAGATTTAGATTTTGCATCGGTGCAGCGGCAAAACCCTGAAATTGAACGCCGTTGCCAAGAAGTAATTGACCAGTGCTGGCAGTTGGGAGAAGAAAATCCCGTTGCCTTTATCCATGATGTGGGTGCTGGCGGTTTATCCAATGCGTTTCCCGAGTTGGCGAAAGACGGTGGCTGTGGCGGTAAGTTTCAGTTGCGTAATGTACCCAACGACGAATCCAGCATGAGCCCGTTGGAAATTTGGTGTAACGAATCGCAAGAGCGCTACGTGATGGCGGTCAAGAAAGAAGACCTGCCGCGCTTTGAGGCTATTTGTCAGCGCGAGCGTTGCCCCTACGCAGTAGTCGGTGAGGCAACTAGCGAAAAACAAATTGTTGTTGAGGACTCTCACTTTGACAACAAACCAATAGATTTACCGATGCCTGTGCTGTTTGGTAAGCCTCCAAAAATGCATCGTGAAGCCACTACCGTCTATGGTGCAGCGACACCGTTCGATGCTGAAGATTTGCAAATTGATGATGTCGTTGAACGTGTATTAAAAAACCCTACCGTTGCCAGTAAAAAGTTTTTGATTTCCATTGGTGATCGTTTTGTTACGGGCCAAGTAGCACGCGACCAAATGGTTGGGCCCTGGCAAGTGCCGGTTGCGGATTGTGCGGTGACAACTGTTAGTTACGATTCATATTGTGGCGAAGCCATGTCCATGGGTGAGCGTACGCCTTTAGCATTATTGAATGCGCCCGCATCCGGACGAATGGCCATAGGTGAAGCAATTACCAATATTGCCTGTACCAAAATTGAAAAATTATCGGATATTAAATTATCCGCTAATTGGATGTGCGCGGCAGGCTCCACCGGTGAAGATGAAAAATTATTTCGTACGGTGGAAGCCATTGGTATGGAGTTGTGCCCAGAGCTTGGCTTAACCATTCCTGTTGGGAAAGATTCCATGTCCATGCGCACTGCGTGGCAAGCCGAAAATGGCGAGGATAAATCTGTCACTGCGCCGCTGTCGCTGGTTATATCTGCCTTTGCTCCAGTGACCGATGTGCGTAAAACCTTAACACCTCAATTGCGCATAGATCATGGCGATAGCGAACTGTGGTTTATCGATTTGGCGCAAGGTCAGCAGCGATTAGGCGGAAGTATTCTCACCCAGGTTTACAACGAAATGGGTGATGAAGCCGCCGATGTTGTGTCGGCTGATTTACTGAAACAATTTTTTACCGTGATGCAGCAAGCATTGGCGGAAGATTTGTTGCTTGCTTATCACGATCGTTCAGACGGCGGCTTGTTTGCCACGCTAGCGGAAATGATTTTTGCTGGGCGCTGTGGTGCCCAAATTAACCTTGATGCGATCACACAAGGGGATGCAACCGCCGATGTCATCGGTGCGCTTTTTAACGAAGAGCTTGGTGTTGTGGTTCAGGTTAACGAAGCTAATAGCGATCGTTTCGTTGCACTTTGTAAAGACTTTGGGTTGGCTGCGGCGTTGCATCCCTTAGGCGTCGTGACAACTAAGGAGCAGTTGATCTTTAAGCAGGCGGGGCGCATTGTTTACTCTAATGACCGCGCAAGCCTAGAAACGTTGTGGAGTGAAACAAGCTATCGCATTCAAGCGTTACGCGATAACCCCAAAGCCGCTGAGCAAGAGTTTGCGTTAATCAAACAAGATGATCCAGGTCTATCTGTCAAACTCACTTATCGAATGGATGAGGATGTTGCGGCAGCGTATGTGACAAACTCCATCAAGCCCAAAGTTGCTATTTTGCGTGAGCAAGGTGTTAACAGTCATGTCGAAATGGCGGCATGTTTTGATCGAGCTGGTTTCGATGCGGTTGACGTTCACATGAGTGATTTATTGGCGGGGCGAATAAACTTGGATCAGTGCAGTGGCTTAGTTGCGTGCGGTGGTTTCTCCTACGGTGACGTGCTCGGCGCTGGCGAGGGATGGGCAAAAACCATTTTATTCAATCCTCAGTTACGTCAACAATTTAGCGACTTTTTCGAGCGGGAAGATACCTTCAGTTTGGGTGTGTGTAATGGTTGTCAAATGATGTCAACGTTGAAAGAGTTGATTCCTGGCACTGATCACTGGCCTCGTTTTGTAAAAAATGAATCTGAACAATTCGAAGCACGTTTTAGTTTGGTGCAAATTCAAGAGTCGCCGTCAATTCTGCTGAATGGTATGGCTGGCTCACATCTGCCAGTTGCAGTGGCGCATGGCGAAGGGCGTGCAGAATTCATGACGTCAGAGGATTTTAATCGCTGTGACAACAGTGGTTTAGTGGCTTTGCGTTATGTAGATAACACAATTCAGCCTACCGAATACTATCCGCTAAACCCCAATGGTTCTCCCGCTGGAATTACCGGTTTAACGTCGCTTGATGGTCGTGCAACTATTATGATGCCTCACCCTGAACGAGTGTTTCGCTCGGTGAATAACTCATGGCACCCTGACGAATGGGGTGAAGATGGTCCTTGGGTGCGTATGTTTAGGAATGCGAGGGCGTTTGTTGGTTAGCGACTAGACGAGCAACACGTTGCCATGAATTTTACATGGCCTCGTGCTGGCACCATGTTAAGGGCAGTCTCTTGAGGCTGCCCTTTTTTGTTGGTGTAAAGGTTTTTAAAAGAGGAACCTCTGTAGGCGATTTTTATCAAACGTCTATGCTTGTTTATTAAAATCTCTTTAACCAGAATGGGTTGTGTATGAAGCACACGGTCATTACAGCACTTGTTGGAATTTCGGTAGGTCTTTTAATTTCTGTATTTGTTGTTTTTCGCCCCGATCCATTTGATGCGGTGAATGACGAGAATATTTGGACGCTTGCGGAAGTCGATACGACGCGCACGGGTCGCGACAAGCGAGATGATGCCATCGCCGTGCTAGAAGAAAGAGTTGCTGTGCTGGAACGGGAGCTGCGTGATATCAAAGAGCGTCCACCTGCACCGCTAGCTAGGCGAGCCTCCCTTAACTCGATAGGCGATGAGAATGGTGACGAAGCGGAGCTTGCTGCTGACGATGAGGAAAGCGCCGTTGACTCGTTGAGTCAGAGTGAGCGACAAAAACTGGAGCGTGCGCAACGCTTGTCCGAAGCAGGTTTTGCGGCAGACCAAGTTGAGCAAATACTAGTGCGGGAGCGTGAGTTACAAATTGCAAATTTGCATGAATCGTGGAGCCGTCGGAGAGCGGCTTTCCTTGAGAGCCCTGAAGAATTTGATGTGATAGCGAATAATGCCTTGCGCCGAGAATTGGGCGATGCAGACTATGAGCGTTATTTAGAGGCAAATGGCCGCGCCACTAGTGTTCCGGTTGCCAGATTGTTTGAAGGTTCAGCTGCAGCACTGGCGGGCTTGCAAACGGGGGATCGAATTATCGGTTTTGATGGCCAGCGAACGTTTAATCTGCGCGAGCTAAATCGTGTAAGTGTTCAAGGGGAAAAGGGCGAAACCGTGCTAATTGAAGTACTGCGCGACGGAGCACGGTTGCAATTTGCTGTTGAGCGCGGCCCACTGGGTATCGGCACGCGCCGTGGCCGTCGAGGCTTCTAGTGTCGCGGGTCTTGTTCTGCTTCTGTGTCTAGCTCGTCATCATCATCGTCGAGGTCATCGTCCCATTCTTCATCTGCGTCTTCATCATCCTCATCCTCGTCGTCATCTTCATCAAAGTCGAGAAACAGTCGCTCAATAGTTTCTTCGGCTTCTGATCCCTCGGCGGTTTCACCACTGTAAAACACTTCAACTTGCATCTCGCCCTCAGCAGAGAATTCAATTTCCCAGCGCTCACCTTCAATGGCAACTAGCACGAGAATTGTGGATTCACTATTGTGCTCCAGCGTGTAAGGAAGTTCAGCTTCTTCAAGACGGTTTAAAAAATCGAGGAGAGTTTGCATAGCGTTCATAGTGCAGTCCGTTTGAAGGCGTTGGTGTGGGGCGCATCATGGCGCAACTGCTAGGCGGGTGCAAGGGGCAGCAGAATGAATAAAGCCCGCAAGAGGCGGGCTTTATTCATGTTTTTTTAGCGTTTCGGTTTAAATGCAAGGAGTACATTACCGGTTGGTTGGCGGAAGCCGCCGTACCCAGACCCAATGAACAGCATCCCATTGCCAGCGAAGACGGAATGGCTATCAACGCCGCCGCCGTGAGCTTCAATACCATTTAAGGTTTCGAATTCTCGTAAGGTGTCAAACTGCCAAACGACTTCACCGCTTTCGCCATTAAAGATGTAGACGCGGCCATCAATGGCTGCCGCTACTACGGATGAATCGATAGCGAGAGGGATTGCTGATAAGCCGAACTTAACATTACACAGCGCATAGCGCTCTTTGCGCTCTGGAGAGCAATCGGCGGTCACCGGGGTGCGCCATAGTACTTCGCCTGTTGTAATATCCAATGCATTCATTCCTGGCTCAGGGGTGAAATTGGCCGTTTTTGGCATTGGATCATTAATAGGCGCGTAGACACGTTTATCGTCGACGGCGATACCCCAGTGGACGCCACCCAGTGGAGTGCCCGTTCCAAAGCGTTGATTCCAGATGACTTTGCCGGTATCAGGGTTTAACGCCCAAACATCACCAGATTTTTGGCCGGCAACTAGGATGTCATTCCCTTTATTGTCCTTCGCTAGCACCGCAGCGCCGCCAAAGTCGTAATCTTTTAAAACGCTGGTGTCAGGATGCGGGCAGTTAGGGCCAGATGTTTCCCAGGGCTCTCGGCAGGCGAGATTCCAAACATCGTTGGCAAGCGCTTGGAAGCCCCATTTTAGCTCACCTGAGTCCAGATCGATGGCGAGGATGGCGTCGCTCGTTTCGGTGGCGGGCAGCGATGTATTCTGGCCGGTAGTGGCGTAGACAAGGCGACGTTTTGCATCAATGGTTGGTGTAGACCAAATAGGTGCGCCTGAAGGCCCGCGTAATTTCACGCCTAGCTTATTCACTTCGCCGGTATATTTGGCCTCTTCCATGGTATGAAAAGTCCATAACACTGTGCCATCAACCGCGCTGACTGCAGCAACGGCGCCGTGTTCTTTACAGCATTCATACTTTGGGTTCGCAGCAGAGCCGACGCCAGACGCAGACAGTGGTACGATAATTCTGTCTTCAAAGAAGATTGGTGAGCCGGTGATTCCCGCGCGCTTACTATGGCGTGGATCAACTTTCCATAACAGTTCACCCGTTTCTATGGCTACCGCGTGCAGTTGTCCGGTACGACCTGCTAGAAATACTGCCGGCGTTTTGTCTTTCCCTGCGTGACCATAGGTAATTGATGAGCGCAAAGGGGCGCCGGAATCAAAAGACCATTTTACGCAGCCGCTTTCGGTGTCCATCGCCAACAGCTTTCCGGTTGGGTCTGGTGTGTAAAACATTGTTGACCCAATGATGACGGGGGATGAACGCAAGCCTTGGGTTTTAGGGAAACCGATTGCCCAGGCCAGTTCGAGGTTCGCTAAATCTGCGTTGCTTAGGCCCAGCTCCTCCGCTGAAAAATGGCGACTACTGCTATGGTCGACGCCTACCATCGGTAGACTGACGCTAGCGCCTAGGTCGATAGCGCGCTTGCTACTACTGCACATCATGCCAGCTACCCAGTCATCGCCGCCGCTCTGATCGGCAGTGAGATGGTCGACCAGTGTGTTCAACTGCTCCGCATCTAATGATGCTGCCTGCTGCTGCATAATGCCTTGTGTCAGCGTATAGCGAAGCGCTTGTGGGCTCATTTGCTTCACAGCCTCGAGCGCTGGCGCACGTGAATTGGCTGGGTTGTTGTGGCACGCTGCACAGCGCTGCTGATAGAGGTCTTCGCCACTAAGTTCGGCGCTTAAGCCGTGGGCGCTATAGATGGCTAACAGGCCAAGAGAGAGAGTCGTAGCTTTCCAGCTGGATAGAAATCGCATTATTGCCTCGCGTTATAAAACTGACATTTTAAAATAGGTAATAGCTCGCTTTTCAGTATAGAAAGGAAAACGAAAGTAGGTGACCGCTTTCCTTTTGCGTGTTGTCAAAACTACAGCAACTGGTTCGCTCTAATAACCGTGCATTCAAATCCACGGCTGCTTAAGGGTCAACTGTAAATTTGAAAGTTTTGTAAACTGAATTAAGGGTTTGTTTCCGCGGCAAACCGCTAGGTGCAAACAATGACTCGCAGCATCTCCAGACTGTATTGTGTTTGTTGAATGAGAGCATGTTGCTCATCGATCACGGCTTCTAATTGGCTAATTTCTTGTTGGCGGATGTTCGGATTGATTTCGGCCAGCGTTTTAAGCCGCAATAATTCATTGCCTTGTGAGCGCGCGAGCTGTTCCGTTGCACTGCTTATCAATTCGATTTTCTTTTTGTCTGCGGTTTGTTGGCAGCGAAGAAGCAATTCTTGAAGATCGGCTTTGGCATGTTTTACGATATTTTGTGCCGTTTTTTTATTGGGTGCAGGTTGATGAATTTTATTGAGTTGTTCAAAACTAATCACTTTCGATAAATCACTGGTATTGTTGAGCAAAAGACGCAAGGAATGGTCAACGAAATATCGATCCAGTTGAAGGGATTTGGGCGCAGGACAATGAACAGAGTAAACAGCTTCCAGTAATAATGTTCCTGCCTTGAGCGGCGGCAATTTGATCGTGCCGAGTGCGGTGTTACCTAGCTCGCCACCCAAAATCATATCCATGGCGCCTTGCACCATGGGATGCTCCCAAGTGAGAAACTCCATGTCTTCGCGACTTAACGCGAGGTTCCGATTGTATGTGGCTGTTAAACCTTCATCAGTTAAGCCTGGGAAGCTTTGATTATGCATGTGCTCGGTAGGGTGCAAAACGATAGCGTTTTCACTGTGGTGGTCTTCTTCAACACCAAATTCATCAAATACCAATGAGAGATACTCAGCTAAGTCTTCGCTACCATCAATGGATTCAATGGAGTCGATAATTTGTTGCGCGCTGTCTGTGTTGCAGGAGTTCATTTCCAATAGACGATCTCGGCCCGCTGCAAGTTCGGAGAGTATTTCGTCGGTTTTGGTTTGTGTTTCTCTTAATAACTCTTCCCAATTCTCTTGCTTATCATTTACCAGTGTGCGGCTAAGACGTTCATGGAATTGCTGGAAGATCATTTGCGCGGGTGCGCAGGATTTTTCAATGGCATTGAGTCCCTGGTGATACCACTGCAATAGCTTTTCGATGGGTCCGGTTTCTGGTTGCTGGTAAAAAGGTACATGGATTTGCACTGTATGCTTTTGCCCGATTCGTGCGAGACGTCCGATTCGTTGTTCTAATAAATCAGGGTTGAACGGTAGATCAAAAAGTACTAAATGGTGAGAAAATTGGAAGTTTCTACCTTCACTGCCGATTTCAGAACATACCAATAATTGCGCACCATCAATTTCATCGGCAAAGTATGCGGCGGCGCGATCTCGTTCGATTAAGCTAAGCTCCTCGTGGAAGGCAGCAGCACGTATGCCTTTACGTAAACGTAAATAGTCTTCTAGCTCTAGTGTGGTTTCCAGGCTATGACAAATGAGTAACACTTTGTCACTGCGGTGTTGCTTTAACCAATTGACTAACCAAGGAATGCGCGTGTCTGTTTCAAGCCAGTTTTTCCCTAGAAGAATCTCAGGTTGCAGTAAGCTTGTTACATCCGTGCTGTCACTTTTTAGTTCGGCGGGTGGTTGAATAGGGTGTGGGTTTAGAGTGCGTTTTGGAAAGCCTTCGACTGCATTTCGGGTGTTCCGAAATAAAACCCTCCCAGTCCCGTGGTGATCCAATAAAAATTGCGTGCAGTCCTTAACGGCTTTTGTCCAAGATGAATCATCAGCTATCGATGCTTCTAGCGTTTGGCTAAGCTCTTTGCCCACTAGTGAATGTAGTTGTTTTACCTGATCTTTATCGTTAAAGAAATCTTGTCGAGCGTTATCTTTAGTCAGGTGCTGTACTAGTTCATTAGCGGGGCGATAGCCTAATTCTTCTTGTTGGTATTTCTCAAAATCAAAATAGCGATCAGGGTCAAGTAGGCGCAATCGTGCAAAGTGGCTTAATTCACCGAGTTGTTCTGGTGTGGCGGTAATCAATAATAAACCGTCGCACACCTTTGCAAGTGCTTCTACGCATCGGTAGTTTTGCGCAGCCGGTTGTTGCAGGTCGTCGCTCCACTCTAGGTGATGAGCTTCATCAACAATCAATAAATCCCACGTCGCATCCACCGCTTGTTGGTGGCGTTCACTGTTGTTGGCGAGAAAATCGATGCTACAAATGGCTAGTTGTGTGGTTTCAAACGGGTTGTCATCGTTTGTCTCAAGGGCTTCGCAGCGGGTTTCGTCTAGTACGGTGAAGGCTAGGTTAAAACGGCGCAGCATTTCTACCAGCCACTGGTGGACCAATGAGGGGGGCACAACAACCAATACGCGTTCTGCTCGGCCAGTTTGTAATTGGTGGTGTGCAATTAAGCCTGCTTCAATGGTTTTACCCAAACCAACTTCATCGGCGAGTAGTACGCGTGGCGCATACCGGTGCGCGACTTCGTGAGCGATGTGTAATTGATGAGGGAGCAGTTGCACGCGAGCACCGAGTATTCCTTTTACATCGGTCGCATTAGCCCCTTGAGTATCATCGTTGCTATTGCTATTCAGCGCGTGCTGTTGCATTAGCGTTTGATAACGAAGCGTATATTTATTGAGTTTGTCTATCTGTCCTGCGAATAGCCGGTCTTGTGGCCGTCGGAATTGAACAAAGCTGTTGAGTTCTAATTCTGGAATGATGGCAGGTTGGCCGTCAGTGTCGACGCCAGCATAAACGATGTATCCCTGCTCTTCTTCAATGTCTGAGATAGTCATTGACTCGCGCTGGGTATTGCTAATTTCATCGCCTACTTGATATTGCACGCGAGTGAGCGGGGCATTGTCGTTCGCATAAGTGCGACGTTCGCCTACTGCAGGAAACTGAATAGTGACCCGTCGATTTTCGTTGTCAGTGACGATCCCCAGCCCTAATTCTGGTTCTGTATTGCTAATCCAACGTTGGCCAAGTTTAAATGCGTGGTCAGACAAGAGGGCTGCTCCTTAGATGTTTCGCGTTCGACGGTCTCGAATGAGATGGGCGCGCATTGTAACTGGATTGGCTGAGGCAATAAACCGCTAGGGGACGTGTGCCCGCTGTTAAACAGAATGCGGTCGGGTGGGCTACTTTTTTATTTTCGGCGGTTGGAGTTTACGTTCTAAGCGCTCTATGCGGTTAATTAACCGCTTATTCTGAGCGAGGTGTTTGGCTTGCTGGTAGGACTCGGCAGCTGCTTTTTTATCCCCGGCTAAGGCGTGCGCTTGACCAATGAATATATGCCCATCGACATCGGGCATATCACTCCAGCGGCTATTGTTGTCGATGAATATAGTGGCATTCACTACAACTTTATCGGTATCTTTTTGTTTCAGAGCAAGTTCAGCGTTGGTATATGCAATCAGAGAACGGTAGGGCGCTTCGGTATCGCCACTCTGTAACGGGCTGAGGTGGTCAAGAAGTCGTGACGCTTGGGTGTAGTCCTTTGCCTCGATGTGCTCATATGCCTTAGAAATCTGAAAAAGCGTATTGTCCAGCGGGCGCAGTTGATTTTGCAATGTGTTGACAAGGTCGCGCTCGTCACCCATGAGTTCGGGGGCATTTTGGTAGATGCGAATTAAATAGAATCGCGCGAGAGCATGGTCGGGAGCTAACTCGATACAGTGATTAAAATGTGTTTGGGCCAGGGATAAATATTTACGGATATGGGTAATTCCTACCTCGCCTGCTCGACGCACCGCAAAAACACCTATCGCGTAGTGGTTGTCGATAACGTCAGGTGCGCGTGACAGCGATTGCGAAAGTAGTTCAATAGCACGCATTGTTTCGCCACTACGAAAATAGGCAATGGCCAGCCATCGTTCTAGTTCGGGATTGTTTGGTGAAAAAGTTAGCTGCTGTTCTGCAAGCGAGCGCAGGCCCTCGTAGTCCTGTTCAAAATCAAGTCGTTCAAAACGGGTCTGTAGATCATTTCCTACGCTTCCATTATCTGCAAAGCAACAGCTAATAGAGCTCACTACAATAATTAGACAATGTATCAGTACTCGCATTCGTAAATAGGGCCTTGATTATGAGAGGTCAGTGCTTAATACAACGGCAGTGTGCGCGAATCCTGCGTGGAACCTCCAGTGTCCTTCTCCTTTATAGGATAGGCAAAATTCGTCATTTAATTGTTTCAGTAGGGTGAAGTGAAAAATATGTTGTTGGTCTGTCGCGTTACACGGTACAAGAGTCACAGACGCGGCATCAAATCCGAAAAATTGTTTCACCAGTGGGTGGAGACACTTATATATACTTTCTTTGGCTGAAAACAGCACAGTTAAATACTCTCGTTCGCTCAGTCCTTGAGATATGTCAGGCGAATAGGTTTCGTCATTCGTTATTATCTGGCTATGTATAGCCTCGGCCGTTTTTTCTTTGATTAGTTGTTCACTATCGATACCAACGCTGCGAGTGTATTTGTTTTGTGCGACAGCCGCTGCGGCAAATGAGTGGGAGTGTGTGATCGCGCCGACATAGCCGACAGGCCAAACCGGTGAGCGATCTTCGGCGTTATCAATTGAATTTGCAAGTGCATAGGGAGAAAAATCGCTGGTGAGTTGGCTCAAGCTTTCTGCGACGCAATAGCGCCCACTGAGGTATTCGACTTTTCGCTTGTTGACCGCGTTCGCTAAGCGTTTAGGTAGTGTGATTTGGGTCTGCTTGGCTAGTTGAGTGACATCACCGTCACGGTCGTAGCGGCAAGCAGTTAGTTTGCAGGCGGTGCCAAGATCGAGAGGTGGCTCGCAGAGCTCAATCATAATTCTCAGTAGAGTAAACACTAATCCGGTTGCGCAGTATAACGTGCTTACGAGTCGGCGGTCACGCGAATCGGACGTCGTACTCTGTCAGCAAAACTAATGGGCAGCACTGTGGACCAAAGGTATACTGCAAAACGTATTTAGTCTGTAGGAAAGAGCAATGAGTGAATTCGTAGTCAATATCGATGAGTCCAACGCGCAGCGCTATTTAATTGAAGAGTCGCAAGCCCGCCTTGTTGTGGTGGATTTTTGGGCGGATTGGTGTGGCCCCTGTAAATCGCTCATGCCGATTCTTGAAAATTTGGCGAGTCAGTATGCTGGACAGTTTTTGCTCGCCAAGGTAAACGCCGATGAGCAAGCTGCAATAGCGAGCCAATTTGGCGTGCGCAGTTTGCCAACGGTGGTGCTCATGAGGGACGGGCAACCGTTAGATGGTTTCATGGGGGCGCAACCAGAAACAGCAATTCGAGAAATGCTTGATAAGCATCTGCCCAAGCCTTGGGATACTGCCGTCGCGCAAGCCCAAGAACTGCTCACTCAAGAAGATGTTAGCGGCGCTCTGCCATTGCTGAGGGATGCTTTACAGCAAGCAGAGCAGCAAGGCGTTACCCGCAGCGATATCGCTCTGCTGTTGGCACAAACCTATCTACAGCTTAATCGGGTTGAGGAAGCGCGGCGCTTGGTTGATGAGGTCCCTATGGTAGATCAAGACGCCGTCTATGATCAGGTCAAGGCTCAGGTCGAGCTAAAACAAGAGGCTGCGAAAAGTCCAGAAATTGCGGCATTAGAAGCTAAACTTAATGAGGACTCTGATAATCTATCTGTCGCTTATCAGTTGGCTATCCAGTTCAGTCAAGATGGCCATCATAGGGAAGCATTAGAACTGTTATTTTCTATTTTGCAGCGCGACCTGAACTTTGACGATGGCGCGGTTAAGAAGACTATGATGGATGTGTTGGCAAGTCTTGGAAAAGGCGATCCACTTGCAGTAGAGTTCCAACGAAAAGTATTCACGTTAATGTATTAATGCTTGAATGCCAAAGATTAGATAATAATTTCCTTAAAGCACGCTAAAAGCCGTCGCTAATACAGAGTCATCGATGAAGAAAATCTCCCGCGCAACCGTGCGCCCTCTCCGCAGCTTGGATTTATTGTCACACCGCGAAGTACAGGGCGTAATGGAAGCAAACGATACAATTTTTGAAACCTTTAAACTGTGTGCCCTCGCCGTACTCAATACGGGCAGCGAGGAAGACGATGTTGAGCAGGTATTAGCGGACTATTCGGATTTTGCCGTTAATGTGATTCCTGAATCTCGCGGAATCAAGCTTGAGCTAGTGAATTGTCCTGCTTCTGCCTTTGTAGATGGAAAAATGATTCGAGGGATACAGGATCATTTATTTGCAGTGTTGCGCGATGTTGTTTACACAGAACATAAAATCAACAGGGACCGTCGCTTTGACCTCTCCAGTGGTGAAGGGTTGACTGACACAGTATTTAGAATCCTGCGCAACGCCGGTATTGTTCAAGCGAATCGAACGCCTAATTTGATTGTTTGTTGGGGTGGTCACAGCATCGATCGTCTCGAGTATGAATACTCAAAAGAGGTGGGGTATCATTTGGGTTTGAGAGGATTTGATATTGCGACGGGCTGTGGCATCGGTGCCATGAAGGGCCCAATGAAAGGCGCGTTGATTGGTCATTCAAAGCAACAAATCAAAGATGGCCGTTATGTGGGCATTACAGAGCCCGGCATAATTGCGTCCGAGTCTCCTAATCCTACGGTCAATGAGTTAGTCATACTGCCCGACATTGAAAAACGCCTTGAGGCGTTTGTTCGTCTTGCGCATTCTATTGTGGTTTTTCCCGGTGGTGCAGGCACAGCGGAAGAAGTGCTCTATCTCCTTGGTGCATTAATGCATCCCAATAATAATCACATTCCCTTACCGCTAATATTTACCGCGCCAAGTGGCCGAGAAGAATACTTTCAAACCTTGGATCGTTTTATTAGAGAGACCTTGGGTAATGAGGCTGCCCGCTACTATGACATCGTTATAGGCGACGCTGAACTAGTGGCGCAAAAAGTACGGCAGAGTGTTGACCGCGTAATACGCTACCGACGACAAACTCAAGAGTCTTATGCGTACAATTGGAACACGTTTATTCCAAAAAATTTACAAGAGCCTTTTGTTCCGACACACGAGAACATGGCGAATCTCAATTTAAGTAAACAATTGCAAAGTCATGAACTTGCAGGTCAACTTCGTTGTGCTTTTTCAGGTATTGTTGCAGGTAATGTAAAAGCATACGGCATACAGCAGATAAAGGAACGCGGCCCATACAAAATTAATGCAGCCCCAGAGTTAATGTCCGCACTGGATGAACTGCTTACAAGTTTTGTGAAACAAGGTCGGATGAAATTAAAAGAGGAAGATTATCAGCCGTGCTTTGAACTTGTAGGTTAATGCTATGGCTGAATCACAATCGAGTGACACAAATAGGGAAGATTCTCGTCTCGATATTGCTCGTTATATTTTGGTCGTTCCCGCTGTGCTTACTAGCTGGTTGCTTGCTGTATTTGCAGGCATTCAAGTTGAAGTGGCCAGGGTGGCGCTGTTTTGTCCGCCCGAATTCCGAGACGGTGCCGAATGCTACGCTAGTGGCTGGGAGGCGTGGCCAAGTTGGTTGATGCTTTCTGATGCGGCGCTATGCGCAGTCTTTGTGGTTTTGACGACGGCCATTACTGTCCCAAGAAGGAAGTTGTTATTTAGTGGTTATACCTATGCATTGGGGTGTTTACTCGCAGCTTTTTTAATGGTTTTGACCGGTGCTTGGCAGGGTTTTTTAGCGGCACTGCTGGCAGGATTCGCAACGTTGTACGGCGTCAAACTCTATACTAAAGATACGTTTTCCGATACTTTCCAATTTTTATCGCATCTTTTTCCCCGTTCATAGCGCATATATTTTAATTTTCATCGTTGATTGTCGCCTTAATTCTCTTTGAAGTTAATTCTTTCTCTTCTATTTCGAATAATTACACATCACCTGCTGATTTGTGGCGCGACAAGGCGTTACACTTCATCTCCGCTGACTAAAAAACGTTGGCGTTTGATTCTACAAAACAGGAAGAGGAATATGATGACAATGAGGAAAGTGTTTAACAAAATCTTGTTGGGGGCAGCAGCAGTTGTCACTTCGATACAGGCATCGGCTATCGATTTAGATACTGGGAATGCTGCAACCGAAGTTGTGATACCCAATGCAGTGGGCGCTATTTTTGAGGTGTCACCAACTGGTGGTGATGCCACTTTAGTGCTGCGTTTTACCACGATGATCACAAACGCCTGGTTTGATGCGTCTGCTCCTTATCATCCGACTGCAGTCGGTGTGTACTCGAATTTGGGACGAAGACCAGCGGAAGAGGCAACTCCTCGCAATATCAATACGGCGGTTATGTATGCATCCTTTCGTGTGCTAAATAGCTTGTTCCCGGCTCGCTCGGGTGAGTGGCGTGCTTTGCTAGTCAATGAAGGTTTAGATCCTGACGATGCCAGCACAGACTTGTCTACACCTGCTGGGATTGGCAATGTCGCTGGTTGGGAGTTGGTGGCTGCCCGTGAAAATGACGGCATGAACCAGCTTGGAAATGAAGGCGACAAAATTTATCATCAAACGCCCTATGCGGATTATACCGATTTCGAGCCAGCGAATACGGCGTATGAATTGACGGATCCTTCGAAATGGCAGCCGCGTATTGTCAGCGATCGCACTGGCATTTTTCGTGTGCAACAGTTTGTAACACCGCAATTGCGCAATGTAACGCCTTATAGTTACCGTAACCCACGCCGTTTCCGAGCGCCATATCCAAGCGCAAGCCAGGTCGAAAATTACGGTGCCTATGTTGCTCAAGCAAATGCAGTTCTTGACGCGTCTGCGAATATGACAGACGAGCAAAAAATGATTGCGGAGCTGTTTGATAACAAAATTTTTAGCTTGGGTTTTTCTGCGCTGTTCGCGGCACAAAGCAAGGGTTTGGGGCTGATCGAAACTATGCAATATGACTTCTTAACCAATATGGCAGCGTTTGATACGTCGATTGCCATTTGGAAAGAAAAGGAGCGATTCAACGCAGTCCGTCCTTTCTCTGCGATAGCCCACATATACGGCGATTCACCTGTTACCGCGTGGGGCGGTCCTGGTGAAGGTACGGTGACAGATATACCTGCGGATCAATGGGATAGCTATCTAGGCGTTGCGGATCACCCAGAATATCCATCGGCGACGGCGAGCTTTTGTGCCGCACATGCGGAAACGAGTCGTTTGTATTTTGGGTCCGATGAGTTGGGTTACCGGGTTCCTGCGCCAGCAGGGTCGTCTAGAGTTGAACCAGGGATAACCCCAGCGACCGACATGACACTTTACTTTCCAACGTGGACTGATCTAGAGCAGCGTTGTGGGGATAGCCGTTTCTGGGCGGGTGTACACTTTTATCCATCGATCCCTGCGGGCCAAGATATTGGCCACAAAATCGCGAGAAAAGCATTCCGCTTCTTTAAGCGAAAAGTCGCAGGAAAGCGTACTCGCTAAAATCGCTCCCAGTACAGTGAGTCATTTAAAGCCCTTGGAGAGACCCAAGGGCTTTTTTGTATATGCAAACTGGCGGCTCGCTGTAATCAATAAAATAGACCAAACATAAGTTGATCTGAAACGACACAACGCATTGTGAAACCTTGAGAAAAGTGAGATTGTATTCAACGTGTATTCCATTGATGTTGCTGTAGAGTGAAAGAGCGCATTATGAAAAGTGATAAGCTACCTCCTCATATCGAGGGCTCGGATAAAGTCATTCTCTTTGACGGCGTTTGTAAGTTATGTAATGCATGGAGCCAGTTTATTATTAATCATGATCATAAAAGGTGTTTTAAGTTGTGCAGTGTCCAGTCTGATGAAGGGAAGGATATATTACGCTATTTTGGAATGCCGACATGTTTCTATGACACAATGCTTTATGTAGAGGGCAGTGAGTGCTTTCAGAAAAGCGAAGCCTTTTTTCAAATAATGGCAACCTTAGGTTACCCCTGGAAAACGCTCTGCGTATTTAGGTTGTTTCCAAGATTGATACGAAATTGGCTGTATGATCGTATTGCTCTCAATCGATATCGTTTGTTTGGTCGATACACGTATTGTCATTTACCTTTGGCAGATCACCAGAGACGTTTTATTGATGCAAAAAAGTGATTTCACTCAGATTGACGTCGTTAGTCGTTTGTTTTTAGGTTTTCTATTCATTTACCACGGGTTAGTCCCCAAAATAGTGTGGCTCAACTCTATTGAAGTCGAGCTGGTCTCTGCGAGTGGTTTAGATGTTTCCGCAGACCTTATCTCTCCGCTGGCAGGGGGTGCTGAACTAGTTCTGGGTGTGGCGATTATCGTGTTGAGAAAATCCGTTTTTCCAGTTTATTTGGCGGCGCTCGTGCTGGCTATGTTGCTCGTTTATGTCGGTTTTTCGGCTCCCCAATATCTGATTGCTGCTTTTAACCCAGTAACCACAAATATTATGGGTTTGGGATTTTGCTACGTTATTCTGCTGTCAATGAAAAAGAGAAAGCCATAGAAGGTTGTCATGACATATGATGAGTTTAATCAGTTTTGCGCCTCGCTACCCCAAACAACACATGTTGTTCAGTGGGGCGGTTCTGATGTTTGGAAGATTGGTGATAAAGTGTTTGCTATTGGTGGCTGGGAAAAATCGAATAAGCCAGCTTATAGCTTTAAAGTATCCGAGTTAAATTACAACATTTTAGAGCATGAAGAGGGCTACCGGCCTGCGCCTTATCTAGCCTCGCGCGGTATGAAATGGATTCAGAAATATGATAACCATACGAAAATAGATGAGGAATTGACGTATTATTTGATGCAGTCCTATCATATTGTGTCAAAAGGATTAACAAAGAAAAAACAAAAAGAGCTCGGCCTCACTCCACATGTCGACTAAGGGCCGCTTTTCGAGAACAGTGTTACAAGTGTTTGTTTTGTAAATGAATCCATTCAGCTGCTTTGTATTATAAAAGAGTGTCGCAATATATACGGCAATGGTGTTCTCCGGATAGCCTTGTGCTGTCGTAGGACAAATTGAAGGGTAGAGATAATTAACGATGAGTATTGAAAGTGGTAATGAATCAAACTGTTTAGAACAGTCAGGGAAATGTGACGCTGTCGAGCTGAGCATACTGCCTAAGGAGCGAGACCTCGGCGGGTTTTCTGTTCGTCGGGTGTTGCCCGCCGCAAAGCGAAAAATGATTGGGCCGTGGATCTTCTTTGATCATATGGGGCCGGCAGACTTTCCACCTGGTGAGGGTATTAATGTTCGACCTCATCCGCATATCAATCTTGCTACCGTTACTTATTTGTTTGAAGGTGAAATGTTTCATCGAGATTCGCTCGGTAACGCATTGGCTATTTGTCCTGGGGACATTAATTTGATGATTGCTGGAAAAGGCATTGTGCATTCGGAACGACAGAGGGACGAAGTAAAACGCGCTAACCATCATATCGAGGGATTACAGTTGTGGCTGGCGCTACCAGAGTCAGACGAAGAAATGGAGCCAGAGTTTCATCACTACAACGCATCGGATCTACCGGAAACCACTGTTGACGGAGTGCCGGTAAAGGTTCTGATTGGTTCGGCTTATGGTGTTACGTCACCGGTCAAAGCTTTTGCAGAAACACTGTACGTTGAAGCGCATTTGAAGCAGGGTCAGAGTCTTAGTCTTCCAGAATCTGCGGAGCAGCGCGGACTTTATATCGTCGACGGGAGGTTAAATACCAACGGCACTGAATTGGAAGCGTATTCCATGACGATATTTCATCCGGGACAAGCGGCAACTGTGACTGCGGAGATAGACACGAAACTAGTTATCATCGGTGGTGAGCCTTTATCCCCGCGTCATCTGTGGTGGAATTTTGTATCTAGTAACCAGGAGCGTATCAAAAGCGCTAAAAATAATTGGAAAAATGGCCAGTTCCCTAAGGTTCCCGGTGACGAAACTGAGTTTATACCTTTGCCCGAAGATTAGGGCTGTCTAAGTGGTGATGTTTGACCATTGTTTACTATATCACCGAGGTTATCAGGCTGAAGAAGCTTAGCATGTACGTTACCGCTCCCTAGCGCACATCTATATTTTACGGGATTGTTGTTCATGATAAGAATGTTTACTAGTGCTGATCTAAAAGCCACCTCGCGGTTATATGTCGATGTCTTTGCTGGCCCACCGTGGAACGAACGCTGGACGATTGACTGGGCTCTCGATAGACTGACAATGATTTTTCAGTCCCCAGGTTTTTTAGGTCATGTGTACGAAGTGAATGGAAAAATTGTTGGGGTAATTGCAGGGAGATCGAATAGCTTTAAAGGCAGACGTGAATTAGAAATAGTCGAGCTTTTTGTTTCTAAGCGCTGTCAATCAGATGGTGTTGGTAAAGCGCTGTTGTCGGCAATCGAAGAACAAGCCGGTAACAATGGTTATAGTCATTCAGTTCTACTAACATCTCAGCGGGTGCCAGCGTTTAATTTTTACCTTAGGCGTGGCTATAGAGCTAATGCTGATATGGTGATGATGTCCCGTGCACTTTAAATTTTCCCATCGAGACTCTCGAAGAGCGCGAACCATATATGTAAGGCAGTATCGTTCACGCCTTTTAGTTATTTCTCGGTTATCGAATATAAGCTTTTTCTTAATCCTAGTGTTTTTTTGCGCAAACCTATTTGCGCGATGTGAGCCAATGGGTTATCCCGATGAACATAAGCCAGAAGATGTCACTGTGTTAGGAGCCTGTGACTATTACGCCTTAACGTTCAAAGCGGGTTATGCCGATGACTTCGATGGTTTTGTCGGGTTGGGTTTCATCGTGCCATTGAGTCAGGCCTACAGTTGGGAAGGACATGGCGCGGATGCTGGACTTGCCGTTACTGCTTCGTTGTACAACGATACAACGTTTATAGATCTTGGTTATGTGAGTCGTAAAACATACGCATTTGCTAGTCGAGGTTGGGAGTTGGGGATTTCCTACAATAGCGACTTACATGAGAATGTCGGTTTTTATTTTAATTACCACTTGATGGCTATGGTCGGCGTTCGAATGTATGAAACTCGGCAGGGAAGAGAGTACAGTGTTGAAATAGGTATTAAATACTAAGCATTGATTTTCGTCATTGCCAGCTGGCTAGCGGCGGCTTTTTACGGCAAGCTTTTGATTTGTGTCGTTTAGAGGATGTACACCGGCTATTCCTAAAATTATTTCTAGGCACCCCTCCCACGGGTCGGCGTTGTGCATACCTTTAGTGGCGCGATCAACTAGTGCTGCAGTGCGAAGGAGTTGATTCAGCTGGCGGGTATTTAACCGCTGCAGAGCGGCTTTCACCATGGGTAGACGGTTGTCCCAGATGCCAAAACTCTTTGCCACACTTTGCAATGATTTTCCTTCGCTTACGGCACGCTTAAGCTGAATTAAATTGCGTATTTCCCTCGATAATGCCCAGAGTATTGACAGTACTTCGGAGCCTTCTCCCCGCAATCCATGTAGATTTTTGACGGCGCCCCGCGCGTCACCGTGTAGCGCGCGGTCGATGAGTGTAAATACATCATAGCGTGCGCTGTCCGCCACAGCGTGGGCCATTAAGGCAGCATCTATTTTGCCGTCGTCAGTTAGCAGAGTTAATTTTTCCAACTCCTGAGTGGCGGCAAGTAAGTTGCCTTCGACACGAGACGACAAAATATCTAGGGCGTCTTGTGCTATGTCTAGGCCCATTTGTTGTGCCCGAGATTTAATCCATCGTGGTAGCTGGCCTAGAGTAATCGGCCATACTTGAATAAGGACTCCCGCAGCTTCAAGAGGTTTAAACCATTTAGCATTTAAGGTGGCGCGTTCCAGCTTTGGTAAAACGAGGAGCAGTACATTATCCGGTGGCGGGCTCTCTGCGTATTCGCCGAGTGCTTTGCGTGCTTTGTCGTTTAGCTTGGTTGTGCAGCGAATCTCGATTAATTTTTTGTCGGCAAAAAGTGATAAGCTTTGTGCGCTCTGTTGGACTGTGTGCCAATCAAAACTGTTGTCGGCGTGATGTAATTCTCGATCGTTAAAGCCCAGGTCGCGGGCTTTGTTGCGGATTAGATCACAGCTTTCTTGCATCAGCAGAGGCTCATCGCCGCTGACGATATAGATAGGTGCATAGTCACTGCGCAGATGCTGGGGTAACTTGTCGCTGTAGATTTTAGTCAAGCTAGCCTCAGATAATGGTTAAGGTGTGGTTAAAAATCGCAAACGCCGGACCAGTTGTTGCGCGAGGTCAATACGCATTTCGCGCAAAATGACGCGCTCTTCTTCTGATCGACTCACTACTTCGTCATTATTAAATTCATAGGCGCGTGATACATACAGCGTGTCAGTTTCTTGCAGTGTTTCACCCTGAGCGCTTTTAATCGAGAAGGGGGCTTGATAGCTTAGCTCGTATTCCGTAACAAGTGTGTCCGCGCCAGTCGTTGCAACGCGGCGATCCTGTTGTAGTTCGCCGACTTCAATGACTAAATCGGAAGCGCTACTGCTGTCTGATATCACTACCCCATTGGCCTGGAATAGTTGCGTCAACTCTCTCGCAAAGTCGCGGTTTTCTGATTTGATATATATAGACGATAGACCTTCCGGCAAGTCAACGGAGCCGCGTAAGCGCCAGCCGCAGCTGGCGATCATACAGAGACTCAAGCCTAGAACAATTGCGCGTCGCATCATTGCGGCTTTACCACGATATTGACAAGCTTGCCTGGTACAACGATGGTTTTGACAACGGTCATGCCATCAGTGAATTTCTGTACGCGTTCGTCATTCAGAGCTGATTGCTCGATAGTTGCTTTGTCCGCGTCAGCAGCCACGGTTAACTTCGCCCGTACCTTTCCGTTGACTTGGGCAACGACCTCAATTTCTGAGCGGACTAACGCTTTTTCGTCTGCTTGAGGGAAGGGTACGTTAAGCACGTCGTTATCATTGCCCAGATAATGCCAAAGTTTGTGCGATACATGAGGCGTGATAGGTGCGAGTAGCAAAACGGCGGCGTTTAGCGCTTCACGCTCAACAGCTAAATGGTTAGGTGTTGAGCGGTCTGCTAATTTATTCACTTCGTTGAGCAATTCCATCACCGCAGCAATTGCCGTGTTAAACGTGTGGCGGCGACCATAGTCGTCATTGACTTTGGCAATTGTTTCATGGGTTTTACGGCGCAAGTCTTTTTGCTGGCTATCTAAATTGCTGACCTCTAATGCCGATGGAGTTCCCGCATCGAGATGACCGTGAACCATTTTCCAAAGTTTCCGAATGAATCGATGGCTACCTTCTACAGCACTATCGGTCCACTCCAGGGTTTGGTCCGGCGGCGAGGTAAACATGGTATATAAGCGAACGGTGTCTGCGCCATATCGGTCGACGATTTCTTGCGGGTCGATTCCGTTATTTTTCGACTTCGACATTTTCACAGTGCCGCCGATTTCTACCGGCGCACCGTCACTACGCCGCACTGCGCTTAACATTTTACCTTTATCGTCTTTTTCGAAATCGACTTCACTGGGCGAAATCCACTCTTTTGAGCCATTGTCAGCAATGCGATAAAACGACGGTGCGAGCACCATACCTTGGCAGAGCAAACGCTTGAATGGTTCGTTGGAGGATACAAGGCCTTCATCGCGCATTAATTTATGGAAGAAGCGTGCGTAAAGTAAATGTAAAATAGCGTGCTCGATGCCGCCCACATATTGATCGACGGGTAGCCAGTAGTCAGCAGCTTCTTTATCGATCATGCCCTGGTCGTATTGGGCGCAGGTAAAACGCGCGTAATACCAAGACGATTCCATAAAAGTATCGAACGTATCGGTTTCGTGTTCCGCCGGTTGACCGTTGTAGTCAGTTTTTCGCCAGCTCTCATCTTGCTTGATGGGTGATTGAACGCCATCCATAGTGACTTCTTCGGGAAGCAGTACAGGCAAGCGGTCAGCGGGTACCGGGATTTCTTGACCATCGTTAAGGTAAAGCATGGGAATGGGAGAACCCCAATAGCGTTGGCGCGACACACCCCAATCACGTAAGCGGAAGTTGGTGGTGATTTTGCCACGGCCCAAGCTTTCCAGTTTGGCGGCGATGGCCTCTAAGCCAGAGTCGAAGCCTAGACCGTCGAACTCGCCAGAGTTAATTAATTGGCCATGATCTACAAACGCGGCGGTCTCGACATCGCACTCTTCGCCGCTGCTTGGAGCAATCACTTGCTTGATGGGTAGGCCGTATTTGGTGGCAAACTCCCAGTCGCGCTGGTCGTGAGCGGGCACCGCCATGACCGCGCCTGAGCCATAGTCCATCAACACGTAGTTGGCGATCCACACTGGAATTTCTTCGCCGGTAATCGGATGCTTGGCAGACAGACCCGTTGCGATACCACGTTTTTCCATCGCTGCCATATCGGCTTCGGCGACCGATTGAACCTTACAGGATTCGATGAATGCTGCCAGCTCAGCATTATCTTTGGCGAGCGCTAGTGACAGTGGGTGTTCGGCGGCTAAGCACATGTAAGTCACGCCCATTAGGGTATCAGGGCGAGTTGTGTAAATTGAAAACTGCTCGATGCCGGCGGTAGGCTGTGCTAAATCGAAGGTCATCTCCACGCCACGGCTCTTGCCGATCCAATTACGCTGCATGGTTTTGACCTGCTCTGGCCAGCCTTCTAACTCATCCAGGCCTTCAAGCAACTCTTCTGCGTACTCGGTAATTTTAATAAACCACTGTGGGATTTCTTTTCGCTCTACGGGTGAGTCACAGCGCCAGCAACATCCATCGACGACCTGCTCGTTTGCTAATACAGTCTGGTCTTTAGGGCACCAGTTCACAGCGGAGACTTTTTTATAGGCCAAACCTTTCTCATAAAGGCGAGTGAAGAACCATTGCTCCCAGCGATAGTAGTCCGGTTTGCAGGTGGTGACTTCGCGGCTCCAGTCTAGACCAAAGCCCAGGGCCTGGAGCTGCTTGCGCATATAGTCCGTGTTGGAGTACGTCCAGCTGGCGGGCGCTAGTTTATTCTGGATTGCGGCATTTTCTGCGGGTAAACCGAAAGCATCCCAGCCCATTGGGTGGAGGACGTTTTTGCCCAACATACGTTGGTGGCGAGCGATTACATCGGTGATGGTGTAGTTACGGACATGCCCCATATGCAGGCGGCCGCTGGGGTAGGGGAACATCGCCAGGCAATAGAACTTATCTTTGCTGGGGTCTTCGGTTACCTCAAAGCTGCGATTTTCTTGCCAGTAAGCCTGTGCTTCGGCATCGATGGTGGCGTGGTTGTAATGCTCTTCCATTATGTATTTCGACCTAATTTAACGATGGATCACGACCTATACTTGCAAAGTGGTCGCATTGGTGTGCTCAAACTGGCGTTAGAGCGATGTAGCTGATCGCCAATCTTTTGAGGCAAGGCTTCTAATTATCGAAGTCTTGCGCCAGGGCATGGACTCTGGCCAGAAAGGGCCGCATTATACCCTCATCACACCGAACCACTGTAGGCCTTATGTGGAATTCCCTAAGGAATTGTCGGGGTGACGTTCAAGTAGCGGCAAGACAGGGCCTACACAGAGTTTTAACGCAGTAAGTAGATGTGCCGGAGTAGATTAAATGGCCGAATATGATATGGACGAGACAGAAGAAAGACAGCAGCGCAATCCACTGGAGCGCTTGCGAGATACCTTCAAAGAGGAGGTTGACGAGCTGGTAAAGCTTGAGTTGGATGTTGAAGACTTGGCGCAACGTAAAGCCGGTCTATTGAAACAATACCTGAAAGACGATCTGCATGGCGTACAAGAGTTTTGGGAAGACTTAAAAGCTGAAACTCACACCCTGGAGGAGTTCGCAGGGCAGTGGCTGCTCCAGGCTGCTAATCCTACGCCGCTTGACTGGGTCAAGCTCGATCAATACATGGAGAAAGGCGAGAACCGTTTAATGGCGGGGGAAATCGCGACGGACGTTGAGTTACGTTGTGTTGGCTGTGGCAAGCTACGTGTTGTCGACGGAACTGTGACTTTAGCGCCTTGTACCAGTTGTGGTTGCGAGCTATATCAGATACGGCGCAGCTGATGTATATCATTTTGCGTGCCGTCGTTTTCCACTACACTTACTAATGATGAATGAAGGCAATAGCGACGCGTACACACCTGAAGCTTTCACGACTTTGAGCGTTCGGATTGATTTTTTAACCGTAGTGGGCGCTGTTGGCTAGTGCTGGGCTTTTAGTCACTTAGAGTGGTTCATGTTCTTTTAGCTTGTTTTATAGACCCTTAGCCTGGTTTACTGTTACTAACATTATTATCAAGGGTTGTCGTCTGATCGACGGCTGCCAGAATACACGGAGGATTTCGTTTTATATGTCTGATCAAGAGCAGTTACTTGTTATTGTCGATCCCACCCAAGATGAGCACCCCGCGCTGGAACGTGCTCTGTTAACCTCGCGGATCCGCCCAGAAAAGCCTAAGGTTCATATTTTAATCTGCGTTGATCCAGATGCGGTTGATACCAAAGCGGAAAATGGAAAAGTCTATCGACCTGGTGAATGGTTTTTAGACTTGATTAAACCGTTCCAGGAAGAAAATTTATCTTACCAAACCGAGTTTTGCTGGAGCTTAGAATGGCGAGATGCCATTTTGCATACCTCAGCCCGCATCAAGCCCAGTTTAATTTTATTACCTGACTACCCCTCTGAGCGTAAAACCTGGTTTACTGATGCGAAGTGGATGGTATTGCGCAACTCGGAATGCCCGGTGCTTATAGTGCGCCCCAATGCTGACGCGCAGCGCAAAACTGTTTTGGCCGCGATCAATACTAGCTCTGACTCTGAACGCTATCGCGAGTTAAATGTCGCTATTGTGGTTCGAGCTGCCTGGATGGCTGAGCGCTATGGCGCTGACTTACATTTAGTCACGGCGTATTCGGATTCGATGAAATATCCAGATAAAGGCCAACTAGCGCGCAAGGCCAATGTTTCAGCAGATCATATTCACGTGAAGCAAGGTGAGCCTGTCGATGTGATTGCAGACGTGGCTAAAGAACTCGATGCGGATGTAGTCGTGATTGGTACCATGGCAAGACAGGGTATGTTAGCGGCTATGCGAGGTAATACATCTGAGAAGTTGCTATCGCGCTTAGATATGGATGTAATGACGTTGAACTGATTCGTCTTCCTTCTAAGAAAAAACCGGCTGATTTGGCCGGTTTTTTTATTGATTAATAAAAAGTTTGCCAAACTAATCGGCACACTGAATACACAACACGGTATCAGGAATCGCTTCTAACCTTGCCGTGCCAATATCCTCACCGCAGCTCTCACATCGACCATACGACCCATCTTCAATTCGCTGAAGCGCAGCTTGAATGTGCGTTAGAGATTCTTTGGCTTCAGTTGCGAGAGCTTCTAGCACTTCGTCATTTTCTCTTTCTTGCGCTTGCTCTTCGGAGTCACGACTGTGCTCACGCCGTAAATCTAATTCTATCTTGCTAATTCGCGTGGTAAGTTCTGATTCTTGCTTTGCTAAAAGACTTTTAATTTCGTCGGTTTTCATGTTGTTCCTAATAATGGAGGGGAGCAAATAAACGGAAGGCTGGAGAAGTTATCGTGCGCCCCGAAACTACCGAGGCGCAACCTACATCGCTAGCTAATCTCTATACGTTTGCGCTCCGGCTCAGCTGTTTTTGCTTTAGGGGCTGAAAGGATTAATACGCCGTCAGTAAATTGCGCGGTTATATCAGACTCTTGAATGCCACTGCCAAGCTGAAAACTGCGCATGTACGTACCATAGCGACGTTCCTGGCGAATAACTTTGCCGTTCTTTTCTTCTTTGTTTTCTTGTTGGCTTTCAGCGCTCAACGTGAGAACACCATTCTCAAGGTGGATGTGTATATCATCCTTTTTAACGCCGGGTAGCTCGGCGGTGATTTCGATTCGATCGTCCTTATCAGTGACATCAACCCGAGGCGAAAACGCTGCACTCGGTGACTCTGGTGACAACCTCGCCGGTGCCCAAAAGCCGTCAAACAGATCATCTAAATTAAATAAACTGCTACGTGGTATTAAGCTCATGCTAGCCTCCTTCAGTATTAGTGCTGTAGAAAACAATGACATCAAACTCTACTGACTAACTTTAGGGTAGCTTTTAGAATTACAAGGGGTGTTGCGCTAAATCAAAGGATGATTATTTTTTCTAACTAGTCACTAACTTATGAGATTTCTTCCACCGTCGACCGCAATAATCTGTCCAGTTATATACGGTGAGTTTTTAATAAGAAATAGAATTGTTTGCGCAATATCTTGCGGGTTGCCTATGCGCTTTAGTGCGGCTCGGTCAATAATAATATCTTTGGCTCGCTCGTCTAACTCCGCAGCGTTCTCAGGCCACAAAATAGCGCCAGGGGCTACGCCGTTGACACGGATATCGGGAGCTAATTCTTTAGCGAGTGCTTTGGTTAGCATAATGTTTGCCGCTTTGGCCATGCAGTAAACTGGATAACCGGTAAGAGGCCGCTCTCCATGAATGTCCGCCATGTTAATAATGCAACCCTGAGCTTCTTTGAGTGCGGGTGCGCAGGCTTGACTCAAAAAAAGCGGGGCTTTCAAATTTGTGCCAAACAGGTCGTCATACGTGCTTTCACTGATTTCTCCCACGGCAGTTGGATAAAAGCTGGAAGCATTGTTGACTAAGGCATCGAGCCGTCCCCATTTTTCGGTCGCTTGTTTGGCTAGGTTGTTGATGCTGTGTAAGTCGCAAAGATCGGCGGAGACAATGGCAGCCGAGTCCTGACGAGCACGATTTAATTGTTCACACAATGCCTCCGCCTCCGATAGGGATTGGTTGCAGTGGATAATGATATTAAAGCCAGAGGAGTGAAGAAGAGAGCTTACCTCGGCACCTATCCTGCGTGCAGCGCCCGTAATTAGAACGACAGGTTGATAACTCATGTGTTATTAATCCAATAGTGTGATGTGGTTATTGTGCAGTCAGCCGACTGGCTTTAAAGTCCATTAAAGCCGATGTTCTTCGGCGGCTTAATTCATCTCCAAAGGCTTTGCCCTTATAAATGCTTGCATCAATTTCTTTGGGTGAAATTTTTAGGCAGGCATCCAGTGCGTCGCTATAGTATTTAGCCTGTGGGTAATCGCGGTTTTCAAATCCGGTTCTGCCTCGCGAGTCAGCTTCACAGCTTAACAGAAACTCCCTAAATCGTTCAGGGCGGCGGAACGCGTCGAGCTTCTCTAGGGTTTTCAGAAGGGTTTTAGGCTTTAGTTCCGTCGCTCGATGGCAGTGGGTATGAAACTCACTGACCAGCTCAGTGAGTTCACGAAAATTATTTGGGGCTTTGATGCGCTTGCACAGCTGTTTGACTTCGTTAACCCCCATCTTTTCGTGGCCTTTATGACTTGGCCAGAACTCTTCGGGTGTAATGCCTTTGCCTAGGTCATGCATTAGACTGGCGAATCGCACAGTTGGCGATTGACTTAAAATACTGGCCTGCTCTAGGCTCATTAAGCTATGAACTCCGCAATCAATTTCTGGATGATGCTGTTTGGGTTGTGGAATGCCAAACAGGCGATCCAATTCTGGGAATAGAAATTGTAGCGCTCCACATTGACGCAAGGTGCTAAAAAAAATATGGGGTGCTCGTTCGCTGAGTGAGCGCTCAGTTTCTTTCCATACACGCTCGCTGACAAGGTGAGTCACTTCACCGTTAGTGACCATGCTGGACATTAGCTCTAGCGTTTCTGGTGCAATGGTAAATCCAAGGTGAGCATAGCGAGCCGCGAACCGGGCTACGCGAAGAATACGTACAGGGTCCTCCGCGAAGTGCGCGGAAACATGGCGTAATACTTTGTTGTGAATGTCATTCGCTCCACCATACGGATCGACTATGTTGCCAGCGCTATCTCGTGCAATGGCATTGATGGTGAGGTCGCGGCGTTGCAGGTCTTCTTCTAAGGAAACATCCGGCGATGTATGAAACTGAAAGCCTTTATAACCGTGTCCAGATTTCCTTTCGGTCCGGGCCAGTGCGTACTCTTCATGAGTGTCGGGGTGGAGAAACACGGGAAAGTCTTTGCCAACCGGTGTGAAGCCTTGCGCGAGCATGGTTTCAGGATCACAGCCAACTACCACCCAGTCGCGCTCAGTAAATGGGTAGTCTAGTAATTGATCGCGGACTGCACCGCCTACCAGAAAGATGTCCATAGCTCTGTTTAAACACTATTTTTATTGGTGGCTGTCATTATAAAGCACTCACCAATAATAGAAACAACAGTCAAATTGAATTGAGTTGTTGCTTTTTAAACTGGCCTCTGCTTAAATCAATCGAACGTATTTAAATTATTTAATCATTGGTTTTTTAATGGCCCGTTTGAATTCTTTTGCTAACCAGAACACCCCGACAGCCGGACGTACGTCAGCGTGGCGCGTCGGTCGTGCCGTGCGTGCGCCTAAGTGTATTGCAATGCTGGTGAGCCTGGCGGCCAAGAGGAGAAAGTCATAGTTAATATTTAACGTCTAGAACGATTTTCTTAAAAAGGCCGCAGCGTAAAACCTGCGGCCTTTTTTGTTTTTGGGATTTCTGCCGCCATTAATGTCACGGTTTTGGCGGTGATTTTTATATCGGATTAATTTGCGAGGGTAACGCTGTGTCTGTCGTGTTTGCGTATTGGGGGGTGGTTTTAATTTGGGCCACCACGCCGTTAGGAATTACTGCTAGTAATGATAGCTTAACATTTTGGAGTGCGGCAGGGCTACGTTTGTTAGCGGCGACCTGCTTGGCGATAATGATTATTATGCTTCGACGAAAGCCTTTATTTCCTCACCGAACCGCCGTCTTGTCTTACATCACGGCAGCGTTGGCGTTTGCGCCACAAATGTCATTAGTTTACTGGGCTGCGCAACATGTGACGAGTGGGGTGATTTCGATTATTTTTGCATTGTCTCCATGCCTTACTTGCTTGGCTTCATTGCTTATTTTGCGTGATACCAAGATAGCCTTTTATCAAGTGCTGGCTTTGATTTGCGCCGTGCTCGGCATTGTTGTCATTTATGCCGATCAGTTAACTTTGGGTGAGGTAGCCGTCTGGGGTATGTTAGCTGTGTTGCTGTCGGTCGTCATATTTGCGTTGGGGACCGTTGTGCTAAAAAAATTATCACAAAATTATGTGTTGGACCCGGTTTGCCAAAGCGGTGGCAGCTTGCTGTTTTCGCTACCAGTATTTGGTGTTATGTGGTGGGTGTTTGATGGCAGGGTGCCTGAGTCAATTTCAACAACGAGTTTGGTTGCTGTCAGCTATCTTGCCAGTATCGGCTCTATCGTTGGGTCAAGCTTATATTTCTTTGTCATGCAGCGAATGAATATCGTGAGTGTTTCGCTCATTACGTTGATTACACCCATTTTGGCGATAGGTATCGGTGTTGTTTTTTGGGGCGAACATGTTTCTGCGACGCTGCTTATGGGTGCCGTTATGGTATTGCTATCATTGCTAGTGTTTGAAGGAATACCTTTGAAACTTTGGCGAATTGCAGAAGTGTCGTTTAAAAAACGCCGGCGTCACGAGCCATTAATGGATGTGGCCTCTGAAGCTAAAGCGCCTTAGGCGGCGCTTTCTTCTTGGGTCCGTGGCGGGCAATGATAGGTCTCCACGACTTCGTCGTTGTGAACCGATTCGAGATGCACATCGAACCCCCAGAGACGGTGGATATGTTTAAGCACTTCGAGAGTCGATTCTCCCAAGGGTTTGCGGGAAAATTGGTTGTGCCTTAGGGTGATTGAGCGATCTCCACGAATATCGACATTGTAGACTTGGATGTTGGGTTCACGATTACCGAGATTATAATTGCCTGCGAGCTGCTGGCGAATTTCGTGGTAGCCACTTTCGTCGTGTATGGCCGTAACTTCAATCTCTTTTTCATTATCGTCATCAACAATGCAGAATAGTTTTAAGTCACGGATTACTTTGGGGGATAGATATTGGAGGATAAAGCTTTCGTCCTTAAAGTTTTGCATAGCGAAATGTAGGGTCGTTAGCCAGTCGCTGCCTGCAATATCTGGAAACCAGTGCTTGTCTTCTTCTGTTGGATTTTCGCAAATACGACGAATGTCAGTCATCATGGTAAAGCCTAATGTATAGGGGTTAATACCACTAAAATAGGGGCTGTCGTATGGCGGCTGATAAATGACACTCGTATGTGATTGCAAAAACTCTAGCATAAAACCTTCGGTCACCTTGCCTCGTTCGAACAGTGTATTTAGCAAAGTGTAGTGCCAGAAAGTTGCCCAGCCTTCATTCATCACTTGAGTTTGGCGCTGGGGATAAAAATATTGCGCGATTTTTCGCACAATACGTGCGATCTCTCGTTGCCACGGTTCGAGCAATGGTGCATTTTTTTCAAAGAAGTAAAGTAGATTTTCCTCTGGCTCTGGAGGGAAGCGTACGCGCAAGTGTTCGTCACCCGCATTATCCGAGGTAGGGATGGTTCGCCATAAGTCGTTGACTTGCTTCTGTAAATATTCTTCACGTTCTTTCTGCCGCTGCCGTTCTTCGGCTGCTGAGATTGGGTGCGGACGTTTATATCGGTCGACACCGTAGTTCATGATGGCGTGACAGGAATCTAAAAATGATTCCACTTCGTCTATTCCATAGCGCTCTTCACACTGAGTAATGTAGTTTTTTGCGAAAACTAGGTAATCGATGATTGAGTCCGCATCAGTCCAGGTGCGAAAGAGATAATTACCTTTAAAGAATGAATTGTGACCATAGCATGCATGAGCGATTACCAATGCCTGCATTGTCATGGTATTTTCTTCCATGAGATAGGCGATGCAAGGGTTGGAATTAATCACAATCTCGTAGGCTAAACCCATTTGGCCGCGTTTATAAGAGTTTTCAATATTTAAAAACTGCTTTCCATAGGACCAGTGATGGTAACCCAAGGGCATGCCAACCGATGCGTAGGCATCCATCATTTGTTCGCTGCTAATGATTTCTATTTGATTTGGATAAGTGTCGAGACGAAATTCGTCAGCAAGCGCCGCGATTTCGCGATCGTATTCATTGATCAGTTCGAAGGTCCACTCTGAACTGGTGGAAATTGGATTGTATTCGTAACTAGATTGATTGCTCATGATGTTTTCTTCTGAAATAGCTCACGAAATACCGGGTAAATGTCACCAATGTCGACAATGTGTTGCATGGCAAAGGTTTCTGGGTGGGCTGCGTGGACACCTTCATACTCTTCCCACAAGGCTTGATGGTCGCGAGGGGTGATTTCGATATACGAGTAGTATTGCACTTTAGGCATGATGTCGTTGACGAGCAGGTCGTAGCAGATAGAGCTATCGTCGTTCCAGTTGTCGCCATCGGATGCCTGAGCGATGTAGACATTCCACTCGTTGGTCGGAAACCGCTGCTCTAAGACTTCTTTTGTGAGTTGCAGGGCACTGGAAACGATAGTGCCGCCGGTTTCTCGAGAATAGAAAAACTCCTCTTCATCGACTTCCTTTGCCGATGTATGATGACGGATAAAAACCACTTCTGTTTTTTCATAATTTCGTTGTAAGAACAGATACAGCAAAATGAAAAAGCGTTTGGCGATATCTTTGGTGGCTTGGTTCATAGAACCTGATACATCCATCAAACAAAACATCACTGCTTTGGAGCTGGGTTCTGGCTCTTTTACATGCAAGTTGTACTTGATATCAAAATCATCGAGCCACGGGACTTTACTAATCCGAGAGCGTAGCTTGGCGATCTCTGCGAGTAATTCTTCGATCCGGGAGTGGTTACGCAATTCAATTGGGACCGCTTCTAGCTCGGCTAACTCTTTTTCGAGTGCATTTAGTCGTTTACGCTTTCCACCTGTCAGCGCTATACGTCGTGCATTGGCGGAACGTAAAGAGCGAACAATATTGATTTGGCCAGGATTTCCTTCATTGCTGATCCCAGCACGGCGCATACGAAACTCTTCGCTGCCCGCTAACTGCCGTTTTACCAAGTTGGGAAGCTCGAGATCCTCGAACATGAAGTCCAAGAATTCTTCTTGAGTGATTTGAAATACGAAGTCATCCATACCTTCGCCGCTATCGCTAGCGTTTGAGCCACCACCCCCTCCGCCACCAGACGGAGGTCTTGGGATTCGGTCGCCTTGGTTGAATTGTTTGTTGCCGGGTAGAACACGGCCTTGAACACCACCGTTGCCGTGGTGAAAAACCGGCTCGCTAATGTCCTTTGTCGGGATCTTAATTTTCTCGCCGTGCTCAATATCCGTAATCGAGCGCCGACTTACCGCTTCCGATACTGCCTTTTTGATATGTTGGCGGTACCGACGCAGAAAGCGCTGGCGGTTTACGGCGCTTTTGTTTTTGGAATTGAGTCGTCTGTCGACAATGTAGCTCATGAATCACCAATGCTGGGCGAGCGCAATCTCGCCCACCTTGTGGACTACTGTGATTTTCTTACTCTCAGATACCACTCCGATAGTAAGCGCACTTGTTTCTCTGTATATCCTCGCTCTTTCATGCGTTCGACAAAGTCTTGGTGTTTCTTCTGATCAGATGCCGATGCTTTGGCATTAAATGAAATAACGGGAAGTAGGTCTTCTGTGTTAGAGAACATTTTCTTCTCGATTACGGTGCGAAGCTTTTCGTAGCTATTCCATACTGGGTTCTGACCGTTATTGTTGGCTCTGGCACGCAACACAAAGTTAACGACTTCGTTGCGGAAATCTTTCGGGTTGCTGATGCCAGCAGGCTTTTCGATTTTCTCTAGTTCTTCGTTTAATGATGCCCGATCAAGAATTTCCCCTGTTTCTGGATCACGATATTCTTGATCCTGGATCCAGAAGTCTGCATAGGTAACATAGCGATCAAAAATATTCTGGCCGTACTCAGCATAGCTTTCTAGATAAGCAGTTTGAATTTCTTTGCCGATAAATTCGACGTAACGCGGAGCCAGATATTCTTTCAGGAACGTTAAATATTTTTCTTGTAGTTCAGGCTGAAATTGTTCTTGCTCTATTTGCTGCTCGAGGACGTAGAGTAAATGCACGGGGTTTGCAGATACTTCTGTCGCGTCGAAGTTGAACACTTTTGATAAAATTTTGAACGCAAAACGTGTCGACAATCCGGCCATGCCTTCGTCAACACCTGCTGCATCTTTATATTCCTGCAAAGATTTGGCTTTCGGATCGGTATCTTTTAGGTTTTCGCCATCATAAATGCGCATCTTCGAAAACAGGCTAGAATTTTCCGGTTCTTTAATGCGCGATAGAATTGTGAACTGAGCTAGCATTTTTAGTGTGTCGGGAGCACAAGGAGCTTTTTGTAACGAACTGTGCTGCAGAAGCTTGTCGTAAATTTTGATCTCTTCTGAGACCCGCAAACAATAAGGGACTTTTACGATGTAAACCCTGTCGATGAATGCCTCATTGTTTTTGTTGTTTTTAAATGTTCGCCACTCTGATTCGTTTGAGTGGGCAAGTATCACACCTTCGAAAGGAATAGCGCCTAGTCCCTCAGTGGAATTAAAATTGCCTTCTTGTGTGGCGGTCAGCAAAGGATGCAACACTTTGATTGGCGCTTTAAACATCTCGACAAATTCCATAATGCCTTGGTTGGCACGACAGAGTCCGCCGGAGAAGCTGTACGCATCTGGGTCGTTTTGAGGAAAGTCTTCGAGTTTTCGGATATCCACCTTGCCGACCAAGGATGAAATATCTTGATTGTTTTCATCACCGGGTTCTGTTTTGGTAATGCCTATTTGGTCGAGTACCGATGGATACATTTTAACGACTTTAAATTGGCTAATATCACCATTGTATTCATGCAAGCGTTTTACCGCCCAAGGCGACATTATTTGTTTTACATAACGCTGTGGTATTCCGTAGTCTTCTTCGAGAATGTGGCCATCTTCGTTGGGATCAAATAAGCCGAGCGGAGACTCAAAAACCGGCGAGCCTTTAATGCAATAGATGGGTTCTTTTTGCATTAATTCTTTAAGGCGTTCGGCTAATGAGGATTTGCCACCGCCGACTGGCCCAAGTAAATACAGTATTTGTTTTTTCTCTTCAAGGCCTTGGGCTGCATGTCTGAAGAATGACACTATTTGTTCAATACATTCTTCCATGCCATAGAATTCTTCAAACGCTTTGTAACGCTTGATGACTTTATTTGAAAAAATTCGGCTAAGTCGAGAATCACGCGAAGTGTCGACTAAATCTGGTTCGCCGATAGCCGCAAGCATTCGTTCTGCTGCGGAGGCGTATACCGTCGGGTCTGATTTGCACAGATCAAGGTATTCTTGAATGGTAAATTCTTCTTGCTGCGTTGTTTCGTATCGCTCACGGTAGTGGCTAAAAATACTACTCATGATGTACCTCCATTACCGGTTAATCGGAGACTTCGGGGAGTAGTTAGGGACGCATTGTTTATACAATACTAAATGGCCCCCAATTACCTGTAAAACCAATTATCAATAAACCAAACTTCAAAATAGTTTTGTGGTCGTGCTGTTGGATGACTAGGTAAACTTAAATATAGTCCTAAAAGGGCGCGCGAGTACAACTAATTGCGTCAAATAATTAACGTTTTTGCCCCGTTTATCTAAAAATGACGTAACTTAAGACCCTTCCTTAAAAATAGGTTCAAAATTTGGGCCAAATCTATTTCTTTTTTTAAGTAACAATGAATGTTGGGTCTAGAGGTTGGACAACCAAAACGCGAGATCATTTCATAGAGCCAGTAATGGTTTTGTGGAGCGTGGTTTGATTGGTATTTGTCCAAAAGTACTAGTGCAGCTAGCGCCATCGCTGTGTGATAGTATGCGCGGCAATTGGGTCGCTATTGAATCTGTACCAGACGATAGAACGGCAACGATAAATTCTTTAAAGCTAAGGAACGTAGTATTGAATAGTCAAAAAATATTGGTGACCGGGGGCGCAGGGTATATCGGAAGTCATACCTGTGTAGAGCTAATTGCCGCAGGCTTTTCACCGATAGTGGTCGATAACTTCTGTAACAGTAAGCCACTCGCGCTATCTCGTGTTGAACAGATTACCGGCCAGGCAATTCCGCATTATGAAGTCGATGTCTGTGACCGTGAATCTCTTGCAAAAGTTTTTCAAGAGCATGATTTTAAAGCGGTTTTGCACTTTGCTGGGCTCAAGGCGGTGGGGGAGTCCACAACTATTCCGTTACGCTATTACCATAACAACGTTGAAGGCAGTATTGCGTTAGCGGAAGTGATGGCCGCTCATGATGTGTATTCTTTGATCTTCAGTTCATCCGCCACCGTCTATGGTGATCCATCGTCAGTACCTATTGTTGAAAGTTTTCCAACGTCCGCAACCAATCCTTACGGATACAGTAAGTTAATGGTTGAGGAGATTATGCGTGATGTATGCCGAGTGCCGGACAATCAGTGGAAAGTCACCTTGCTACGCTATTTTAATCCTGTGGGAGCGCATGAAAGTGGCTTGATTGGTGAAGATCCTCAAGGTATTCCCAATAATTTGTTGCCTTACGTGGCACAGGTAGCCGTCGGTAAACTGCCTCAACTGAATGTGTTTGGCGATGACTACCCAACCCGCGATGGTACCGGTGTGCGGGATTATATTCACGTTGTGGACCTCGCTAAGGGGCATGTTGCCGCTTTGCAGCACCTTATTGGTGCGGCGCCAGAGTGTTACACCTTTAATCTAGGAACCGGCAATGGCTATAGTGTCTTGGAGGTAATCAAAGCCTTTGAAGCCGCTAGTGGGGCCAGTGTGCCTTTTTGTGTGTCCCCTCGACGTCCCGGTGACATTGCAGAGTGCTTTGCCGATCCGGCGTTAGCTGCTGAGATACTGGGCTGGAAAGCTGAGTTTGAGTTGCCTCGTATGATGGCAGACACCTGGCGCTGGCAGTCCAATAACCCTCGTGGCTACGAGGAGTAGTTTTAGAGGTTCAAGTTGCTAGTCGATGGCGCGCTGGCGAGTCCAGGCGCCGGTTTCTAAACAGTAAGCCGAGAGTTCTCCCCCCCAAACACATCCGGTATCTAGCGCTATGCAGTATTGGTCAAACACCTTACCTTCCAAGCTGGCCCAGTGACCAAACAGGATCGTTTCTTTTCTTGGTTTGACCGGTGTGTGTTCGAACCAGGGAAGGTAGCCTTGTGGCGCGTTCGCTGCTGGGCCTTTGTATACTAGGTCTAGTCGTCCATCTGCTTGGCAGACTCTCATTCGTGTGAAATAGTTGGTTATGGTTCGCAATCGCGCCATGCCTTCTAGCGAATCGTTCCATTTGTCGGGGATGTTGCCATACATTGCATTGAGAAATTTAGGAAATTTCGGGCCTTGTAACACCGCTTCCACCTCGGCCGCATGTTTCATTGCGTCTTTGGTACTCCAAATGGGAGGAATTCCCGCATGGACCATTAAGTACCCTCTATTTTTGCAGCGGTAGACTAAAGGAAGGTGCTGGACCCAATCGAGTAATTCTTCGCTATCCGGCGCGTCCAACACGGCGTCGAGAGAGTCCTTGTTTTTCGGTAACGACGAGCCGTAAGCCACCGCCAGCATATGGAGGTCGTGGTTTCCCAAAACGGCGCGAATGGATTGTTGGTGTTTGACGATAAATCGAAGAGTCTCCAGAGAGCCTGGTCCCCGATTAACCAAGTCGCCGCACAGCCAAAGCTCATCTTGTGATGGGTCAAAAGCCAGCTTATCGAGCAACGCCATAAATGAGTCGTAGCAGCCTTGGATGTCGCCAATTGCATAGGTTGCCATGGTGAAGTAATGAGTTCCTTGTGTCGGCCAGGAAGGTCAGTGAATTGCCATCGGTGAGGCAAGCACGAAGGTCGGTATGGTGACGGAAAACTCATCGCCATTACTACGTCGCATGAGGTAACTGCCTCCCATGGTTCCCACTTCAGTTTCTAGCACTGCGCCGCTGGTATAAGTGTAGGCACTGCCTGGTTGTATAGTGGGCTGTTCGCCGACCACGCCTTCGCCCTTTACCTCTTTTTGTTCCTCTCGGGCGTTGCGAATTACCCAATGACGACTGATTAGCTTTGCTGGTTCGTCACCGTTGTTGGTAATCGTAATGGTGTAACTAAAAACGAAGCGGCCTCGATCAGGCTTCGACGGCTGTTCGCGATACTCCGCTAGTACTTGGACGTCGATATTGGGATTCATAGTATCGCGCTCGCATGTTGCGTGCTAATTTCGTTGGCCAAAGCGACATACTGTTCCACCCCAAATTGATCAGGGCGCTGTTTTACATCGATACTAAGCTGCTCAATTATCTCAACAGGTAAAAGGCTCTTTAAATTATTACGCAGGGTCTTGCGCCGGTGTTGGAAGCACGAGGCGACTAGGCGCCTAAACAACGAAAAGTTTTCAGCGGTATGTGGCGGAGATTCGTAAGGTGCTAAGCGCACAATCGCGGAATTCACTTTGGGTGGTGGATAGAAGAACTCCGGTGGTACAGGAAAAAGAGATTGGGCATCACAAAAATATTGCACCATCACTGACAGTCGACCAAAGTTTTTGTTACCGGGTGACGCGGCAATGCGATCCACGACTTCTTTTTGCAACATAAAGTGCATGTCTTTAATCAGTGCAGAACTTGCCAATAAGTGCATGATGAGTGGCGTGGATATGTTGTAAGGCAGGTTACCCACTACACGCAGAGAGTGAGGACCATCAGCCAGGGCGGCAAAATTAAATTTTAACGCATCAGCGCTGTGGATGGTTAATTGCGGGTAAGTGCTCTGCAGCGACTCTAGGCGTTCGACAAGGTCTCGATCTAGCTCTACCACGTGAAGCGATGGGCAACTCTCGAGTAATGGCTTGGTGATGGCCGCTTGGCCTGGGCCAATTTCGACAATACGTTGGTCAGCATGTGGCGCGATGGAGCGAACAATTTTATTAATGATGCCGCTATCGGTGAGAAAGTTTTGCCCAAACCGCTTGCGAGGTTTATGCGCGTCCATAGATCCTACTTAATGTCTGGCGGTTATGTACTGGCACTTGCCATTTCGCATGCTACGGCGATAGCGGTAGTCAGGCTACCGGTGTCTGCCTTCCCGGTTCCGACTAAATCAAGCGCGGTACCATGATCAACAGATGTGCGAATGATGGGCAGGCCTAAAGTGATATTAACCGCATTTCCAAAGCCTTTGTACTTCAATACGGGTAAGCCTTGATCGTGATACATTGCTAAAACCGCATCGGCATCTTGAAGCACTTTGGGGGTGAATAAAGTATCGGCCGGTAAAGGGCCTATCAAATTTAAGGTGTGTTGATCGCGAAGAGATTGCATTACTGGCTCAATGACGTCGATTTCTTCCCGACCCATGTGTCCGCCTTCACCCGCATGAGGGTTGAGACCGCAGACTAAAATGCGTGGCTGTTTAATACCAAACCGCTGGCGTAACGACTCATCGAGAATGCGGATAACGGTGGTTAAGCTCTCTTTGGTGATAGCGGCGGATACGTCAGCGAGCGGTAGGTGTGTGGTTGCTAGTGCAACACGTAGGCCTTTCGTGGCCAGCATCATGACGACGTGATCTGTTTGAGTTTGGTCGGCGAGATATTCAGTATGCCCGCTGAACATTATGCCAGCGTCATTGATAACGCCTTTGTGCACTGGCGCAGTAACCATTGCTGCCACGAGTTTTTGTTGGCATAACTGGATCGCTTTATCGAGTGTGGCGAGCACGTAGCGGGCGTTTTGCGTGCTGACAACGCCAGGTTGTACAGGAGCCGCCAGGGGAACTTTGCAAATACACAGCTCGCCAGACTTTAAGGCCTGGGGTGGCAAATTGGGGTCAAACTCACGCAGTGATAGCGGTAAGCCAAGCAATTTTGCTCGCTCGGACAATAAATCCGCGTCGCCCACGACCACCAGCTCGTGATCGCTGCCGTACTGGGATAGTGTGACCAACAGATCCGGCCCGATGCCCGCAGGCTCGCCGGGAGTGACTGCAATACGTTGGATTTTCAACGATTAACTACCCGCGTTTATGTCGCGATCTACTTCACCGACTTTGATGTCAACATACGCATCATCACGGATCTCTTGTAGCCAGATGGGCAATTCCTCTTCAAACCGGCGACTGCGCAGTAAATTCAAGGCTTGATTGCGTACGACGGCTTCGCTCATATCCTGTTCGCGGCGATCATCGACCCGAAGTATGTGCCAGCCGTGTTGTGATAGAAACGGTTCTGAGATCTCGCCGATGTTGGTCTCTTGCATGGTTTGCTCAAACTCTGGCACAAACTGCCCTGGCACGGACCAGCCTAAATCGCCACCCGATAACATCGAGCCAGGATCTTTCGAGTGTTCTTTTGCCATCTCTGCAAAGTCAGCACCTTCGAGAATTTTCTGGCGGACTTCCACTAATAATTTTCGTGCGTCCTCGCTGCTAAGAATGACAGAGGGTTGCACTAGGATATGTCGAACTTTGGTTTGTTCGATCATTTGTTCTCCACCACCGCGTTGCTCCAACACTTTCAAAATATGAAAGCCAGCGCCACTTCGAAACGGCTCGGTTATCAGTCCGGCCTGCGCGTCTTCTAGCTGTTGAGCGAATAGTCCGGGTAGTTGAGCAGGTTTGCGCCAGCCGAGGTCTCCGCCTTCCAGTGCGTTTTGACCCGCTGAATAAGTGGTCGCCAGTTGACCGAAGTCAGCACCAGATATTGCTTTTTCGCGAATATCGTTTGCTTTCGCCAATGCTGTCGAGACGTCTTCATCGGATGCGCCGCTGCTGACGGCAATCAAAATATGGCCTAGGTGATACTCCGGCGCGCGCCAAAACTGGCCTTCTTTCGAGTTGAGGAAATTGTCGATGTCCGTTTGTGTGACGTCCAGCCGGTTTCCGACAGCGCCACGTTGTACGCGTGCCACGATCAATTCTTTACGAAGGTCCTCTCGAAGATCCGCAATGGTTAACCCTTCACTTTGCAATTGTGCAGCGAATTGCTCATCGTTCAGGCCATTACGGCGGCGAATCTCATCAAGTGCCTGATTGATTTCTGCGTCATCGATTTTAACACCGGCTCGTGCGGCCATTTGCATTTGGAGTTCTTGCACGATCAAGTGTTCGAGTACCTGCTGTTCTAATACTTCAGCTGGCGGCACCTCGCCACCCTGGCTAGCCATACGTGCTTTGATTGCTCTCAATTGCGTTCGCAGGTCACTTTCCATGACGACGCCTTCGTCAACAACAGCCGCGATGCGATCCAAGACGATTTGTTCGGCGAAGGTTTGTTGGTTTAGGGAAACAGTCGCCACTATAGTTAGCGAGGCAATAATCAATCGATGTGCTTTCATAATCAGTCTTATTTGTTTTCAAGCGTATTTTGCAACCCTCGTTAGGGGTTGCGACGTTCAAAGTTATAAATGGCTTCACTCAAGGCGCTATCGAGTCGATCACCTATGTTCAGGCCGATGCCGCGAAGCTGAAACTCAATGAATATGCCGCGATCATATTCCAATAGTTGAGGGTCAACTTGCGTCGTTAGTTCGTTATCCAGCCAGCGTCGGCCGACTATCCTCAGCCGATAGCAACAGCTCGTGTATTCGATACCGCCAAGCGTATCGAGTTCACGGTTCCGCGTAAAATCGTGATAGCCACGGGCAATCAGGCTCAAGTTTGCGGTGATGGGCCAGGCAACCGAAAGCTCGCCTTGACTGTCATGATTGGCCGAGGGTTGGCGATTATAGCGATATCCGAGGTTGAAGATGCGATTTTTATCATCGAAGTAGCGGATCGTAACGCTACCTTTGTCCGTTTTTTGTGTCTCTGGGTCGTAGAGAATGTCACTGCTTAGGCGAAGAGAGTCGGTAATTTGTCCGGATATTTGCCCGGCAACTTGTGATTTCTTTTCCGTCAGTGGAATCTGGCTACTATTTAACGACACTTTTCGGTCATCAAAGTAGTAAATTTGGCCAAGACTTAGGCTTAGGCGCTCTTTACCAGACTTGTTTCCAATAAAGCGAGAGGTTAGGCCTACCGAGATCTGATTGGCATCATCAATGCGATCACCGCCGCTAAAGCGGGTGGTTCGAAACAGCTGGTTGTAGCTGAAGGTCATTTCGCTTGTATCAAAATTTATATTGTCTAGCTCGCCCTGATTTTCGTAATCATTGTAAAAATAGAATAGTCTAGGCTCGAAAGTTTGTAAGTACCCGCTATCGGCGAGAGTACCATCTCGCTCAAAGAAAAGCCCCATGTCGAGGGCACCACCGGCTGCCGCGACACTCGGTTTCGCCTCTTCGCCGCTGGCGAGGAAGTCTTCGTCCAGTGAATAATCGATTGCGCGGACTATAGCGGTAGGTTTCACAAAGCCCCAGACCCATTCTTGATTCCAGGTCGCGCTGTAATCGAGACGCAAGCGGTCGCCTTCATTGCGTGGCAGTGTTTGGTTGTTATCAAGGGCAAAGCGAGTCCATTGATTATCGAGCTGAATATCGAGCTTACTCAATTGATAGCGGCCGTTCGCTTCAAGACGGGGTTTTTGTTGATAGGGCTCTCTCGCAGTCGGAACCAAATTTTGAAACTCTTCCAGCTGAGCCGTTAGTCGCCAGCGATTGAGATCGACCCCAAACAAACCCAGTTGGCGTAGATTGGTGCTGCGATTGATGTCCAGGTTGGCGGTATCAATGTGGCGGAAGTAATCGATATCACTAACCTTTGTGTAGTCAATCGTTGAAAACCAATGCTCACCCTCGCCGCGTTGTTGGATGCTGCCGACCCAGCGGTCTTGGCCGTCATACACTGTGGCATCGGCGGTAGTGAAGTCATCAGTAGGGGATGGGGTCAGCGCTGAGTTGTCGATCGCGTCCTGCTCACTCTCTGAAACACCGTCTTTACCGCCGCCGAGCCAAGCGCCGGCGAGCGTCGTTTCAAACCAGCGATTGAGGTGGCGGACCTCCAACTCAGTGCTTAAACCGCGTTGAGTGATATAGCGGGGGGTGATGGTGAAGTCTAGGTTGGGCGCTATTGAAATGTAATAGGGCAGCGCAAAGTCTTTGCTAGAAAAACTGGGATATAAAATACCCGTTTTCGGCTTGTCGCCAGTCGGAAAACTGACGTAAGGAAAGTAAAACACTGGTATCCCACCGAGCTCAAGGCGCAGGTGCTTGGCGGTGCCTTGTTCATTTTCTTTGTCGAGGTGGATTTCGCTACCGCGTATTGTCCAAATCTCATGGCCGGGTTCACATTGGGTGAAGGCTCCGCGCGACAGCGTGAGATTGTCGTTCTCATCTCGGCGAATCTGCTCAGCGCTGCCTCGCAAGTGCTGGTCGACAACCAAAAATTGCCCATCAGTGACAACCGCTTCGCCCGTATCGCCATTGACCGTGGCTGCAGACCCGACCATTAGGCTGCCCGCGTTGAGAATCTCTATATTGCCTTGAGCCCGGTTGGTATTAGTTTCGCGGTCAATTTCCACGCTATCGGATTGAAGGCGAAGGCTACCCTGCGTAATTTCAACGCCGCCATCGACGCGCAAGACGCTGTTAGGGTTGCCGCTGAGGTTCCCTCCCGCCGTGATGCGTGTTTCGGCGTTCTCGGGTGGCGTGGTGTCTCCGGTGTCGGGCACCAAGTAGGCACCACAACAGCCTTGTTTGATTCGCTGTTGCTGTTCTGCTGATAGCGATTCGACATCTAAGCTTTCTTTTGGAACCCAGTAGAGGGGATGATTGGCTCGGTCTTTACTTGAGGTTTCTGCGGCAAGCTTTGTTCGAATTTCAGTCCGTGTAGTGAGCGTTTCGCACTGCCACTGTCCGTCCACTGCGCGGCACAGGTGTTGCGGCTTGGCGGCAAAGGCGGGGGTGTCGAGAGCGAGCAAGATGCAAGGTAGGGATAGTTTGAATGCGAACAACGCGCTCTGCTGGAAACACTGTGTGAACAATCGATTGGCCTTATTAATCTATTTCGTAGAGGGCTTTATTCCACTTGATTTTACTGCGCTGAAGCCACCTTGTTGCGCCGTCGAGGATTCTACTGGAAAGCGCGGAGTCATCCCAGCTTTAGAACAGCTGAAGTTGTTTTGACCTATGTCTCGCAAGTTAATGAATTACAAGCAAATCTGTGGCATCAATGGTATAAGGTGCACATCGTCCGGGTGCTTCCGTTCAGCGTCGACGCTCGTACATTGAGAACTTGTCCAGTGAAAACCAGTAGGAACAATGTTTAGCATGGCCAGCGATTCTGTAGTAACCGATACGTTGACGGCATGGGTAGAAGCGCAGCTTCCAACGCTGTCAGATTTACACATCACCTTATCTGAAGCCCCAATAGAGCTTGTGCCGCTTTCCGGCGATGCGGGAGCGCGCTGTTACTTTACGCTCCCTAAAATCCCTTCGTTGTTGGCGGTATATGCGCCAATAGATTCAGAAGACAGCCAGCAATTTGTGGCAATTGCGAATTACCTTCGTGAGCAGGGCATTCACGCGCCGCAGGTCTACGCGGTAGATTTTACACAAGGCTTCTTGCTCATAGAGCACATGGGTGATCAGCTTTTTCTGGCTGAATTGACCCAAGACAATGTCGAGGTGCTATACGGTGAGGCGATGCTGGCTCTGCTTAATATGCAGCAAAGTGCTAGAAATCTCGATACATTAGAGGATTACTCTAGCGAAAAATTACTTGCTGAAATGTCGCTATTCCCAGAATGGTTTGTGGGCGGGCTACTGGGTAAAACGCTCAGCGATGGCGAAAAGCGCCTGCTCGATGATGTGTTCAGCAAAATTGTGGGCAGCGCGCTCGAACAGCCAACTTGTTTCGTTCATCGCGACTTTCACTCGCGGAATCTTATTCACCGAAAGGTCGGGCAGCCGGGTGTGATCGACTTTCAAGATGGTGTGTGGGGGCCTTTTACCTACGACCTCGTGTCGTTATTGCGTGATTGCTACGTGCGTTGGCCTGCAGAGCGCGTTAATCACTGGTTAATGACCTACGCAAATATGGCCATGGATGTTGGCATTATAGGAACCACTTCGCCGGAACAGCTTCAGCGTTGGTTTGACTGGATGGGGTTGCAGCGACATATCAAGGTACTGGGTATTTTTGCGCGTTTACATCTGCGTGATAAAAAACCTCGTTATTTAACGGATCTGCCTTTGGTGATTCGTTATACCCTTGAGGTCGCCGAGCGCTATCCCGAATTAGCCGAGTTTCATCAGTGGTTTTGTGATGTGTTGTTACCGCAATGCAAAGCCCAGACCTGGTATAGCAACTATCAGTTGGCGGGTTATACGCCTGCGTAAAGATCTTATGAAAGCTTTTATTTTCGCCGCTGGTCGAGGCCAGCGCATGGGTAAGCTAACTGACGCTACACCTAAGCCGTTACTCGAAGTGGCAGGGCGCCCGTTGATTGAATACGTCATCGAGCGCATCGCTACGACGGGTATCCATCAGTTGGTCATTAACCTAGCGTATCTGGGTGAACAAATCGCAGATCGCCTCGGTGATGGAAGTCGTTACGGGGTCAACATCGAATATTCGCGAGAGCCTTATCCTTTGGAAACGGGAGGTGGTATTCTCAGTGCGTTGCCGCTGCTCGGGAATCAACCCTTTCTCGTGATTAACGCAGATGTCTGGTGTGACATGCCCTTGCATGGGCTGGTTGAGCGAGGCCTAAGGTCTGGTGAGCTGGGCCATCTCGTGTTAGTCGATAACCCCGAACACAATCCCGCTGGTGACTTTAGCTGGGCGGCGACTGATGAAGAATCGCCTTACGCAGGTGTTGAGCGCTTGTTGGGTCGAGGTGAAGGCGAGCGGTTAACGTATAGCGGAATTGCCATTTTGCATCCTCGTCTGGTGAGTGAATACCCGAAAAAACGAGAAGTCTTTCCGCTGCTTGAAGCGTTTGAATACGCTATCTCGAAGCAAGCGCTGTCCGGTCAGTATGCGTCTTGCGACTGGCGCGATATTGGCACACCTGAGCGTCTCGCATCGCTGGAACACCATCTGCTGTTGACCAAATAGGGGAAACCAGTCGCAAATAGTTGGGTTTCCTTGTTGCTCGACTTTCCATCAAGCCGCTATCCTTGCCCACCTTCAAATCTAGGCGACCCAACGTTGCCATCATTTAAATCAGAGAATCTTGAGTTTCTCCCCAGTCACTCTGTGTCTATGAGACGGCGGGTGGATAGGTTGTTTACATGAGTACAATTTCAATTACCGACGAACAGCGTCGGCTCACCTTAATTGCGTCATTAGTCGTGTTCTTCTTGGGGGCGTTGGATATGACGATCCTGTCTACGGCCATGCCGCGCATTATCGAAGAGCTAAACGGCATAGAGCTATACGCTTGGGTAACTACCGCTTACATGCTGACCTCCACAGTACTGGTACCGATCTTTGGTAAGCTCGGTGATATTTATGGTCGCAAAGTGATTTTGGTCTGGGGTATCTCAATTTTCTTGCTGGGTTCTGCGCTTTCTGGCTTGAGTGGCGAGTTCGGTACGCTGCCAATTATTGGTGATGGAATTCATCAGCTGATTGTCTTTCGGGCATTGAAAGGCGTTGGCGGCGCAGCGCTATTTACCTGTGTCATTGCAGTCATTGCTGATCTTTATCCGCCGCTGCAGCGAGCTAAGTTTATGGGGCTGTTCGGTGCTGTTTTCGGTGTCTCCAGCGTCATTGGGCCGTTTGTCGGAGGGTTGTTAACTGACTACGCAACCGTCACATTGTTTGGCCATGAAATTCCAGGTTGGCGCTGGGTGTTCTATGTGAACCTGCCATTAGGGCTGTTTTCGCTCTATTTGATTGTGCGCAAAACCCCGCGTACCAATCACGCAGCTGGTGGCAAGATTGATTATCTCGGCGCTGCATTGTTTATCGGTGCATTTATTCCGTTGCTTCTGGCGTTAACTTGGGGTGGACACAAATACGAATGGCAGTCGTGGCAAATTTCTGCGCTCTTCGGAGGCGCATTGATGTCGTTGGCGGCATTTGTGGTGGTGGAAAAGTTGGCAAGTAACCCGATCATGCCGTTGCAGCTGTTTGCGATTCGCGCGTTTACGGTCACCAACCTTGCAGCCTTTGTTACTGGCATGGCGTTCTTGGGTATCGTCATGTTTATGCCGCTCTATATGCAGGTGGTTATTGGGGTGAGTGCCACAAACAGTGGTTTTGCGATGTTTCCCCTCATGCTTGGCATGATGACGGCGAGTATTGCAAGTGGTCGGTTGGTGTCTCGCCTAGGCGTTTATAAGTCTTTCATGGTTGGTGGGGGTGCTATTGCGATCGTTGGTGTGGCGCTTCTAACGCAAGTTGGCCCAGATGCTAGTGCTTGGGACTTGGCGTGGCGGATGGTCATTGTGGGCATTGGTCTGGGGCCAATGCAAGGTTTGGCCAATTTGGTTGTGCAAAATGCGGTGTCTATGGCTCACATGGGGGCCGCCACGAGTGCTACGCAGTTTTTCCGTCAGATAGGCTCTACCGTGGGGATTGCGCTGTTTGGTACGTTTTTGACGCACAATTTGACTATCGAGCTTCCCAAACAGTTACCTAACCTCAATGCTGGCTCTGAGCAAACCGCTAACCTTGACCAGGCTCAGTCGAACGCGATGAATCTCGAGCAGATGCGCGCTGGAATCATCGAGCGTTTCGACGAGTTTTATGTCGTTATTGATAAAGCCTTTCATGGCGACCAGGAGGCGATTGCGTCGGTGAATAATAATGCATTGGTGCCGCCAATTCTGAAACAGCTGGTTGCCCAAGGTCAGGGGAAGCCTGAGGCGGAGCTAGAAAAAACGTTAACTAATGTGAAAACCATGCTTGCGGGGCAGGCGAAGCAGACAGCGGATAACATGGAGCGAGGTTTAAAGGTTGCGTTCTCTAATTCTATTACCAGCATGTTTTCCGCAGCCTTGTGGATTGTCCTGGCAGCGTTTTTGATTACGTGCTTTATTCCCGTTATATCTCTGCGTGCTGCCGGTGCGGTAGAAGCTGCTGCAAAGGCGGCCGCGGCGGCCAAAAGTAAAGAGCAAACAGCTCCCCCGAGCGAAGGCTCATAGTTCAGGGGTTAGCGTTTGCGCGATAAAAAACCCCATACCGCCCTATTTGTATTGTCGTACGGAGGTGTTATCACCGTTCGTTGTTCGTAATAGCGCAGGCCATTGCGACGTGCAACTCTCGAGCGCTGCTCTGCCTCATGGCGCTGTTCTGGTGAAGGGGCGCTCACGATGTCCAGCAACGGTAGGTTGACGTTCCCCAGCAAGGTGGTCATGCCTGATGCTTGGTGGGGGATGCTATTGCGGGCATTCACTAAGATGACAGCCGTTAATCGGTTGGGGCGTCCTACTTCGGCAAAATAATTGGCCACCCTGGCCGCGCCAGCGCCTTGGCCATACAGAATTAATTGACTGCCCGAATTTGCTTCACTAGTGATGAATTCCAGGGCGGCGATAATACGATCTTGTACTATTTGTTCCTGATCAGTTTTTTCTGATTGTTCTGGCTCCCGCTCTTCTTCAGGGATGAATGATCCATCACCAATACTATTGGTCGAGTCGTCAAAGATTTCGTTCTTCTCGTTGGGGCCTGCTTGAGGCTCGTCAGATTCGGTTGATTCAGCGGCTTGTTCGCTGTCTTCAGATTCGCCCCGGGGCCCGCTTGAGGTCGTTTGAGGGCGTGCAGGCGGGTCAGGGATATGCGGTGCCGGCAAGCTCAGAGAGAGGATATTCCATCCTTTGGAAGGTAAGAATTGTTCCAGTGTTGCTAAAGTGCCGGGTGAGCCTGGCTTCTCTCCCGCATCTGGCAGAATGACTATCCAGCCCTTGGGCTTCGCGCTCGTTGCAATCACTCTTTTTGTGAGAAAGTATTTATCGGCCACCTTGAGCCACTTTACATGTTCCTTAGGAAGTGACTTCGCGAGCAGGCGCATCTGTTCCATTTCGCTCTGTTGTGGTGGTGGGCGTGAGGTGGTCACAGCGGGCGCTGTTTGCTCTTCATCGTTATTTGAGTCTTGGCTTGCCCCCAGGCTTGAAAGGCAGGATATCCCCACCAGCAAGGTTGTTTGAATAAGGCGGCGGGCCATTAGGCTGGGCGTCGTCCTGGGTTGAGGGCTAATCGCTAAATAGTTCATGCCCTTTAGTATAGACCTGAGCATTCCGGCTGCATGTGGATTCAAGTACAATTACAGCTTTTGCTCTGCGTGTTAATTCCTCTCAAAGATAAGTTCACCCCTATGAAACAAGATTACAAAATTGCCCCATCAATACTTGCCGCTGATTTCGCCCGTTTGGGTGAAGAATGCCAGTCTGTTCTGGATGCCGGGGCGGATATCATCCACTTTGACGTAATGGACAATCACTATGTCCCCAACCTCACCATTGGCCCCGTTGTATGCCAAGCGTTACGTAAATTTGGGATTCAGGCTGAGATAGATGTGCATCTCATGGTTGAGCCGGTAGATGACCTTATCGGTATGTTTGCCGATGCAGGTGCCGATTACATAACCTTTCATCCGGATGCATCTAAGCATGTTGACCGGTCATTGCAGTTGATTCGCGATGCGGGGTGCAAACCTGGTTTGGTGCTAAACCCGGCAGTGCCCCTCGATACTATCAAGCATGTCTTGCCACAGCTTGATATGTTATTGCTAATGTCAGTAAACCCCGGTTTTGGTGGTCAGTCGTTTATTCCTTACACGCTGGATAAGCTTCGTGAGGCGCGAGCGTTGATTGACCAATGTGACAGGCCTATCAGACTTGAGGTGGACGGAGGGATTAAAGTAGAGAATATTCGCGCCGCGGCCGATGCGGGTGCTGATACGTTCGTCGCTGGAACCGCAATTTTCGGGCAGGACAGCTATGCAGATGCCATTGCCGCGATGAGAAACGAATTAACAAAATAGAGTTTTACTAGGTGTAGGGAAGTTGATGATGAAGTATTTACCAAGTGTTTTAGCCGTAAGTTGTGTGGGTGTTTTGCTGGCCGGGTGTGGTGGCTCAGGCGGCAGTGATTCGGGCAGTTCAGGTACGGATGTCTCGTTAAGTTTTTCTGACGCGCCGGTACAGGATGCGCAAGAGGTAGTCATTACCGTTGATACCATCACGTTCAATCGCTCAGGTGAGGATGATATCGTCGTAGATACCTTCACCAGTGACGAGCTAGGGATTGAAGATGCCGATACTTTTACCCTGGATCTGTTGGATTATCAGGGGGCTGATAGCGTCTTGGTGCTCGACAGCGTTAAATTACCGGTCGGTGAGTATTCTAATCTTCGTCTTGGAATCCTGGATGAAAACTTGGCGTTCTCATACGTCGTGGTTGGTGGAAATGCCTATGAAATCAAAGTTCCAAGTGACGAATTAAAATTGGGTGGATTCACTGTCTCAGAAACGACCACACAAAATTTTGTTGTGGAGTTTGATCTTACAAGAGCATTAGCGCACAACCCCACACCTGAGCGCTATATCCTCAAGCCGCACGGTGTACGTGTGGTTGATCTTCAGGAGGCGGCAACACTTCAAGGGACAGTCGACCTTGATGCGCTCCACGCCATCACGCCGTGCGATACGAAACCTGTGCAGACCGTGGACAATATTGCCTATCTTTACCAAGGTCATGATTTGGATACTAATTTACTTGGTGATGTATTTGTACGCGGCCCAGAGCCAGGTGAATTGGTGAACGGCGAGCCAAGTGTGCCTGATGTCGACTATGATTCTGATGTTCCGGCAGACATTATTGCGCCTTATGGCAGTTCTATTATTGATAATAGCGAAGTCAGCTACATCTTCTCCTACGTTGAGCCGGGTGATTACACCTTGGCGATTTCGTGTGAGGCCACTGATGACAACCCCATATTGTGGGATGAAATTCCGGTGCCATCACCGGTGCTTCAGGTGGTTGAGTTGACCCTAGCGGAGGGCGAGACTGAATCCTGCGACTTCCCTCTAGCTGATGGTGTTTGTGCTCCGTAGGGGCAATGCAAACGGCAAATGCTAAAATCTCTGATCTAGGCTAGCCAAATGAGGTTAGCCTAGATAAACTACCAGCCAAATTTAACCCGGTGCAGCCTTCCTCTCCGGTAGGTGCACAATAATGATGAGACATGGCAACACCGTGATTTCTCTGCACTTCACTTCTCAGTTCTTTTCCTCAGTGTGGCGTTGGCGACGCTAGTGCCTCGGCGCACCTCTGTTTCGCGCCTATCATCGCTAATCGGCGATTCTTAAAACTGCATATTCGCTTAAATCATAATGCTCGACGGACGGGTATTGATCCTGAGGAAGGACCATGAATAACGTACAATTTGAAGAATTAAAACAACAAGGCTACAACCGAATACCGGTCGTACGTGAAATTTTAGCTGACCTAGAGACCCCTTTATCAAGCTATCTTAAGCTTGCTGATGGCCCCTACAGTTACTTATTTGAGTCTGTTCAGGGTGGCGAGAAATGGGGCCGCTACTCCATGATTGGTTTACCTGCCAGCACCGTGCTTAAGGCGTTTGGAGAGGAAGTCTTGGTCGAAGAACAAGGCGAAGTCGTTGAGCGTTACCAGCTTGCAGACCCGTTGGATTTCGTCACTGAATTCCAAAGCAGGTACAGAGTTCCCGAGGTCGAAGGCCTACCAATGTTCAACGGTGGTCTCGTTGGCTATTTTGGCTACGATTGTGTTCGCTATGTTGAAGCGCGCCTCAAAAAAACGCAACCGGAAGACATTATTGGTAACCCCGACATACTGCTCATGGTTTCAGACGAAGTAGTGGTCTTTGATAATTTGTCGGGTAAGCTCAGCATTGTTGTCCATGCAGATCCAGCGCAAGACAATGCGTTAAGTGATGCGCAGGCGCGCCTTGATCAACTGGTCGAACTAATGGCGACCGCAGAGCCTAAAACTCAACCGATGAAGCTTCGTCCGGACGAAATAGCAGAGGACTCATTCAAGTCCCATTATGGGCGTGATCGTTATGAAGAGGCGGTTGAAAAAATCAAAGAGTACGCGCTAGCGGGTGACATCATGCAGGTGGTGCCGTCGCAACGCCTGTCGATTGACTTTCATGCCGATCCAATCAACTTATACCGCGCACTGCGTAATTTAAATCCATCCCCCTATATGTATTTCCTCAATCTGAACGATCACTATGTGGTTGGCTCGAGCCCGGAAATCTTAGCGCGTCTGGAAAACGGCGAAGTGACAGTGAGGCCGATAGCTGGTACTCGCCGTCGTGGTCGCACGGTGGAAGAAGACCTGGCAATGGAGAAGGAGCTGGTCAACGATCCTAAAGAAATTGCGGAGCATTTGATGCTTATTGATCTGGGTCGGAATGATGTGGGACGTGTGGCACAAACCGGGCAAGTTAATGTCACCGAGCAAATGGTGGTAGAGCGCTATTCTCACGTTATGCACATCACGTCGAATGTGACAGGCAAGGTGAAACCGGACGTTTCAGCGATGGATATATTGCGAGCGGTACTACCGGCAGGCACCCTGTCGGGAGCGCCAAAAATTCGTGCGATGGAAATTATCGACGAGTTAGAAAGTGAAAAACGTGGTGTCTATGGTGGTGCAGTGGGTTATTTGTCTTGGAATGGCAATATGGATACCGCTATCGCCATCCGCACGGCGGTCATTAAAAATAACGTGTTATATGCGCAAGCTGGAGGAGGGGTTGTGGCAGATTCCATTCCCGCGCTGGAATGGAAAGAAACCATGAATAAGGCACGCGCGATTTTCCGCGCAGTCGACATGGTTCAGAACTAGCCCAACTTCCAGGAGAAATAACATGTTGTTAATGATTGATAATTACGATTCCTTTACCTACAACGTTGTGCAATACCTCGGCGAGTTGAAAGCTGATGTTCACGTTGTACGCAACGACGAATTAACGTTAGAAGAAATTGTTGCGCTAAACCCCGAGCGGCTTGTGGTGTCACCCGGTCCTTGTACCCCGAACGAAGCCGGTGTTTCTGTCGCGGTGATTAAGCATTTTGCCGGGAAGATACCCGTTCTTGGGATATGTTTAGGGCACCAAAGCATAGGGCAAGCGTTTGGTGGTAACATTGTGCGAGCCAAGCACGTCATGCATGGTAAAACATCACTGATGCATCACAATAATAAAGGCGTATTCAAAGGCCTCGAAAATCCGTTTACCGCAACGCGTTACCATTCGTTAGTGATTGAGAAAGAGTCGCTGCCGGATTGCTTGGAGATCACGTCCTGGACGCAAACGGAAGACGGCGAGATCGACGAAATTATGGGTGTGCGTCATAAAGAATTGCCCATCGAAGGTGTGCAATTCCATCCCGAATCGATATTGACCGAACACGGCCATGACTTGTTGCAAAATTTCCTCGATATTCATTTGTAATACCGCGGTGAATGATGGCGCAAATAAAAATATATGGGATTAGAGGCACTCTAATCCCTCGGCGTGCCCAATTGTCAAACGTTATTCATGAGTGTGTGATGGAAGCGTTAGAGTTTCCGGCTGATAAAAGAGCACATCGATTTTTCCCAATGGATAAAGATGATTTTCTATATCCTGGCGGGCGCAGTGATGACTACATCATTATTGAAATTATGATGATGGAAGGTCGAACGGTAGCGACACGTAAACAGTTAATCCGTTTGCTTAATGACCGCATTCACCGTGACTTAGGCATCTCACTGCAAGACATTGAAATCGTGATAACTGAAAGCCCTGCGTGTAATTGGAGCTTTCGCGGCATTCATGGTGATGAAGCCTCCTTAAGTTATCGAGTCGACATTTAAAATACATGGTAAAGGGATCATCATGAGTATCCAAAATACGATTGCCAAAGTGGTTGATGGGCACGATTTGTCAACTGATGAAATGATCGCTGCGATGCGATTGATTATGACCGGTGAAGCGACGCCTGCACAAATTGGTGGGTTCTTGGTTGCACTGAAAATTAAAGGCGAAACTATCGAAGAAATTGCTGGCGCAGCGCAGGTCATGCGAGAGCTGTCTAGTAAAGTTGAAATCGATGTGCCGAATATGGTGGATACCTGCGGTACCGGAGGGGACGGCTCTAACCTATTTAACGTTTCAACCGCGGGTGCGTTTGTTGTCGCCGCCGCAGGCGGGCATGTAGCGAAGCATGGTAATCGTTCGATTACTAGTTCCACCGGTAGTGCTGATGTGTTGGAGACCGCCGGTGTCAATTTAGATCTAACACCAGAACAAGTAGCGAAATGTATTGCGGAAGTCGGTGTCGGATTTATGTTTGCGGTAAAACATCATGGTGCAATGAAGCATGCCATTGGGCCGCGTAAAGAATTAGGCTTGCGCACGATTTTTAATGTGCTTGGTCCGATGACAAACCCTGCAGGTGTTAAGCGACAAGTGATTGGTGTTTATGATCAATCTCTTTGTGAGCCTATAGCTAAAGCTTTACAGCAGTTAGGCAGTGAGCATGTGATGGTCGTCCATGCCAGTGATGGTTTGGATGAATTTACGCTGGCGGGTGAAACATTTGTCGCTGAACTAAAAGATGGCCTAGTTACTACTTATACAATTAAGCCCGAAGATGTTGGCATAGAAACTCAGTCTCTGGATGGTTTGAGTGTCAGTAGTTCTGATGAATCCTTAGCGTTAATTCGTGGTGCGTTGTCGCGTCAAGGTACGGATATATCAAATAAGGCAGCCGACATCATTGCCTACAACGCAGGTGCTGCCATTTACGTGAGTGGTCTCAGTGATGACTTCAAAACAGGCGTGGCGCTAGCGCAAGATGCCATCGGTAGTGGTTTAGCATTGGGCAAGCTTACCGAGCTTGTTGAAATGTCATCGTGCTTTTAATCCTGCTTGAACGGTTGAAGCGTTAATAGTTAAAGAATAGGAATTCGTTGTGAACGCACCTACAGTGTTACAAAAAATTATCGATAGAAAATTCGAAGAAGTTGCTGAACGAAAGGCGAAGGTCTCCATCGATGAGCTACAAGTAGCTATTGCAGAACAAACCCCCGCCCGAGGTTTTGTGCAGGCAATCGAGAATAAAATCAGTGCAGGCCACGCGGCAGTGATTGCTGAAATAAAAAAAGCTTCACCAAGCAAAGGCGTTATTCGAGAAGACTTTTTTCCCGCTGAAATAGCTAAGAGTTACGAAAAAGGTAATGCAGCATGTATTTCTGTATTGACGGATGTGGATTTTTTTCAAGGTAGTGACGCTTATTTGAAAGAAGTTCGTGCCGCGACTCGTCTACCGGTACTGCGTAAAGACTTTATGGTCGATGAGTATCAAATATACGAGTCTCGCGCCATTGGAGCGGATTGCATTTTGCTAATCGCAGCCGCCCTTGAATTGCCGAAAATGCAGGCGTTAAGCAAGCTAGCGATTGAGCTTGGTTTGGATGTGTTGGTGGAGGTTCATAATAGCGATGAACTCGCATCGGCGCTGACGCTTGATACCCGCCTTATCGGCGTCAATAATCGTAATTTGAAAACGTTTGATGTGAATTTGGAGTCGACATTCGGTTTGTTAGATAAGATTCCAAAGGATCGTATTGTGGTAACGGAAAGCGGTATCCATACTACGGATGACATTGCTGCCATGAGGGGGCACGACGTGCATTGCTTTTTAGTCGGCGAGGCGCTGATGCGTGCTGACGATCCGGGCATTCGTCTAATGGATTTGTTCAGTTGATTGCTTAACTTTTTAAGTGCTTCACACCTGATGATCAGTAGAGGGACCCTATGCGATTACCAACTTTGGTGCTATTTGGCGCGCTAACACTGATTGGCTGCGATGGTTCCGATGCGCCGCCCCCCGACACTAGGTCGATTGTGGCGGCACCCACAGTGCAGGAAGCGAAGGTTTTTTTGGCTGAAGCTGAAGGACGCATCGAATCCGCGGGTAAACACGCTGCCCATGCCTCATGGATTGCGTCCACTTATATTTCTTACGATAGTCAAATTTTAGAAGCTAAAGCTAGCCAGGCCTTTACAGAGTTATCTGTTGAACTAGCGAATAGAGCCGCGCGATATAATACAGTTCAGCTTGACGAAGTTGATCGTCGAAAGCTGGAGTTACTCAAGCAGGTTTTAACCTTTCCTTCCCCCCAAGATTCAGCGAAAGCTCAAGCGCTAGCGGAAATTAGCTCTCAATTGAGCGCGATGTATGGTTCATCAGAATACTGCCGCGCTGATGGCGAGTGTTTTTCAGGGGATACCTTAGAGCGATTGATGCGTACCAGTCGTAATCCAGACGAGCTAAAAGAATATTGGCTAGGCTGGAGAACTATCTCACCGCCTATGAAGCCTTTGTACCAAAGGCAAGTTGAAATTGGGAATGAGGGCGCGCAAGCACTGGGTTATGAAAACCTTGGTGTCTATTGGCGATCAAAATATGACATGGATCCTGATGAATTTGCCGCTGATGTCGATGCGCAGTGGGAAAAAGTGAAGCCGTTTTATGATGCGCTGCACTGCCATGTGCGAGCGGAACTGAATGAATTTTATGGCGATGATGTGGTGCCAGCAACGGGTGCTATTCCTGCGCATTTGCTAGGTAATCAATGGGCTCAGCAGTGGGGGCAATTGTATGACCTAGTGGCCCCGCCAAAAACGGGCAGTGGCTATGATCTGAATCAGTTGGTCAGCGAGAACATTAATAACGAAATTGAAATGGTAAAAATTGCCGAGCAGTTTTTTATGTCACTTGGGTTCGATCCGTTACCGCAGACGTTTTGGGAACGCTCAATGTTTGTCGAGCCAATCGATCACAAAGCAATTTGCCACGCCAGCGCATGGAGTCTTGATGGCAAAGACGATTTGCGCATAAAAATGTGTATTAAAAAATCGGCTGAGGATTTCGAAACCATTCATCACGAGCTAGGCCACAATTTTTATCAACGCGCCTACAAAGACCAGCCTGTACTGTTCCAGGGGAGTGCGAATGACGGTTTTCACGAAGCAGTGGGTGACACGATTTCCCTGTCAGTCTCTCCAAAATACCTAGTCGATATTGGCTGGCTTGAGCAGGAGCCAGGGGCAGAGGACGATATGGGGTATTTAATGCAGATGGCGTTAGATAAAATTGCATTCCTACCTTGGGGGCTTCTAGTTGATAAGTGGCGCTGGCAAGTTTTTAATGGAGAAATAACCCCCGAGCAATATAATGCGGCTTGGTGGGCCTTGCGAGAGGAGTATCAAGGTGTGGTGCCTCCGGTAGCTCGAACGGAGTCTGATTTTGATCCGGGAGCAAAGTTTCACATACCAGGGAACACTCCCTATATGCGCTACTTCCTAGCGTTTATCCAACAGTTCCAATTTCATCGTGCACTGTGTGAAGCGGCCGGTCATCAAGGGCCGCTGCATCGTTGCTCTATCTATGGCAACGAAGCGGCTGGGGAAAAGCTGCGAGCTATGCTGGCCATGGGGGCAAGCCGACCCTGGCCTGAGGCAATGGAGGCGGTTACTGGTCAAAGGGCATTGGACGCGTCGGCCATAATCGATTATTTTCACCCCTTGAAGCTTTGGCTGGATAAACAAAATCAAGGCAGGCAATGCGGCTGGTAGGTAATCTGCGGCCACATTTAGGTAGTGCCGTATACGCTGTAGAATGACGGAAATGACCCAAGAGATATCAGACAACCCCCAACAACCCTCCAGCTTGGCATCAGACCCCGCTGTCATGGATTGGTCGGCGATGGAGCTGCCCGATACCTGGGTTGATAAGATCGATTATTCTAGTGCAAAGGATGTATTCAAGTTAATGCGCGCCGTACTGGGACGCAAGCGAGAGGGGGTGGCGTTGCCGGAGGGGCTTCCAGGTAAAGATTCAATTCCCAAGTATATTCTTCAAGAATTCCACCGCCTCCCCAATGGTAATTACTCTAAACGTATTACCCGTGGATATATCACGGGCTTCGAGCACTCAATGTTGGGCTCGATGAAGGTAGGGCGAGCTGAGATGGCCCAGCAGTTTGTCGGTTGCCAATCAGTTCTAGATGTCGGCTGTAGCGGCGGTAGAACGGCTCGCGCATTGCGTGACGTCGGTGTGAAGGATGTGTGGGGGCTTGACCCATCGCCGTACCTGCTACAGCACGCTGCTGTCGATAACCCCGATGTGAATTTTGTGCAAGGGACCGCTGAGAATACGGGGTTTGCGGCTCAGCGTTTTGACGGAATTACCGCCTGCTTTCTCTTTCATGAAATGCCGCCACGCTACATTGGTCAAGCCTTGGCTGAGTTCAGCCGGATCTTAAAACCAGGTGGTAAAGTATGCATTAGTGAGCCGGCACCAGAACAGGTGGAGCTAGGGATATTTGCGTTACTGAGGCGCTATGGTTGGCGAGGTGCGTACTATGGCCTGTTGGCAAAGTTTGTTTATGAGCCGTTTATTATGGCTTGGCACAAAACGTCCACGGCTAAATTTTTTAATGACCACGGTTTCGATGTCTTACTCGATGAGTCTGGGATGCCGTTGCGACACATCACCCTGCAAAAACGATAGGGCCTTCAAACAGACATAAAAAAGCCCAGCATTTTAGCTGGGCTTTTTTATGTCTACTCGCTTTCCAAATTAGGGCTAGCGCGTACCAAATACCACCATAGTTTTGCCTTTCACCGAGACAAGTCCCTGGTCTTCGAGTGTTTTGAGCACCCGGCCGACCATCTCTCGGGAGCAGCCCACAATACGACCTATTTCCTGGCGAGTGATTTTGATCTGCATGCCATCGGGGTGGGTCATTGCGTCAGGTTCTTTACAGAGGTCAAGCAGCGTACGTGCAACTCGTCCGGTTACATCGAGGAATGCTAAGTCACCAACCTTGCGCGTGGTGGCACGTAGGCGACGAGCCATTTGTGAGCCAAGGGCGAACAAGAATTCAGGGTGGCTTTCGGATACCTCTTCAAACTTGGCGTAGCTGATTTCGGCAACTTCACATTCAGTTTTGGCTCGAATCCAAGCACTGCGTGGATCCTCATCACCGAATAAGCCCATTTCGCCAAAAAAATCCCCGTCATTGAGGTAGGCAACGATCATTTCACGACCTTCGTCATCCTCGATAAGCACGGTGACAGAGCCTTTTATGATGTAATACAGCGAATCACTTTTATCACCAGCATAAATTAGCGTGCTTTTGGCTGGGTAGCGCCGACGATGGCAGTGGCTCAAAAACTCTTCGACGTTTTTAATGTGGGGTGTGAGAGATACAGCGACCAATGTGCAGTCCTCGAGTTATAGGTGTTTTTTTATGCAAGACTATTTGCTGTAGTTTGACAACAAATGGCGATAAGTTTCTGTAATTTCTACATTATGTCTTTAAATTAGCTGAGAATCCAGTATGCATTTGTATGCAAATTGTACAGCGTCCATCGCACGAGAGGCATCCTTTTATTGCAGCCCAACTAGATGGCGTCGCTAACTCTCTGCGGCACTGGAGATTATGGTATCCTTGCCGCCCAATTCACAACGAGCGAGACGCCAACTGGTGATTGGTTGGTAGTTGATCCGCCAACAGTGTCACAGTTTACGCAAAGAGGTCAATATGCAGGCAACCGTAAAATGGGTTGATGGAGCGATGTTTGTCGCCGAGTCGGGTAGTGGGCATAGTGTCGTGATGGACGGCCCTCCTGATCACGGTGGTCGTAATATGGGCGTTCGTCCGATGGAAATGCTTCTTTTAGGGCTGGGCGGTTGTTCAAATTTTGACGTGATGAGTATTTTGGAGAAATCACGGCAAAAGGTTAGCGATTGTCGCGTGGAGATTAGTGCAGAGCGCGCAGACGCTGTTCCCGCTGTATTTACTTCAATTCATCTACATTTTGTCGTGAGTGGCGAAGGCCTGAAAGAGAATCAAGTAAAGCGCGCTGTAGAACTATCGGCTACCAAGTATTGTTCGGCATCGATCATGATGGAAGCGGCAGGGGTTAAGGTGACTCACGACTACGAGATAGTTGAGAAGTCCTAGAGAGTCCCTTTAATTAATTTGCGGTTTAAACGCGATACGTAATACTAGTCATGACTTTGGATACCAGGGTCATGGCTTTTTTTATGGGGTACGGGAATTCCGTGCCGCCAGCTGCTAGTGCCGTATGGCCATGTTTCCGCTCGTCGAGCAACATTTGCTCAACAATGGCCCGGCTTTTTTCATCTTGCTCTGGCAATATTTGCAGGTGACTTTCCAGATGATCACACACTTGGTCTTCGGTCGCGGCCACAAACCCTAGGCTAATTTTATCGCTAATCAGTCCAGCCCCTGCGCCAATTCCAAATGATAATCCGTACCACAAAGGGTTTAGAAAGCTTGGGTGGCTGCCTAGTTGCTGTATACGCTCTTCGCACCACTGAAGGTGGTCGATTTCTTCGATTGCTGCATGTTCCATCTCTTCGCGGACTTCAGGCAACTTTGCCGTTAAGGCTTGGCCTTGGTACAACGCTTGCGCGCACACCTCCCCGCTGTGGTTAACTCGCATCAGCCCCGAAACATGCTTAGCTTCGGCTTCACTCAAATCATGTTCTTCTTTAGCTTCTGCTGGCGATGGTCGTGATACTGGGCGCTTATCGAGGGCAACGGTTCGTAAGGCGTGATCTGCTTGAATTAAAAGAGTGTCGATAAAACTGAGTTGGCGTTGGCTTGTCATTGCACGGTGTCTTTTGGGTAAACGGTGTTTTTTGGTCAACAGTCTGGGCGTGAAACGTCTCTAGTGTAATCTAAAAGCGGTAAAATTTCAGGTGCTGGTGCATTCGGCTGGGCTTGGTTACTATCCTTTAACAAATAATACGAGCCAAAACGGCATATCGATCAAAAACAGTCAATTATTGGAAATGTAAATGAGTAGTAAAAGTAGTTCATTAGGGCATGGTATTACCTGTATTGATACTGGCCTGGCACGCCCCCACATGGCAGCGTGCTATCTAATAGAGAGCAATGGGCGTTTGGCTATTGTTGAAACTGGCATTAAGCAAACGGTTGACACGCTAATTAATCTTATCGAAGCGAAAGGCTACCAGCTAAGCGATGTCGATTGGGTGATCATCACACATGTGCATCTTGATCATGCAGGCGGAGCCGGACTATTGATGAGCAATTTGCCGAATGCGAAACTCGTGGTGCATCCTCGCGGTGCTCGACATATGATTGACCCGTCCAAACTACAGGCGGGAGCGAAAGTAGTCTATGGTGAAGAAAAATATAACGAAACCTATGGCGATTTAATTCCTATCGCAGAAGATAAAATTCATATTGCAGAGGATGGTAGTAAAGTTAAATTGGGGATGCGTGAGTTTATTTTCATTGATTCTCCAGGGCACGCCAAGCATCACTTTTGCGTATACGACACGGAAAGCCAGGGTTTCTTTACGGGTGATACCTTAGGCCTCCGCTACGCTGAGCTGACCACACCCGATAAACACTTTTGTTTGATTTCTACGACACCGGTGCAATTTGATCCGGATGCAATGAAGGAGTCTATTCATCGAGTCATCGACTTTAACCCAGCGGCACTGTACCTCACACACTATGGCAAAGTAGAAAATCTAATCGACCACCAGATACAATTGTTTCGACAAATTGACTGGGTTTGTGATATGGCATTATCTGTTAAAAATAAAGAAAATCGTCAGCAGTTAATTGAGACGGAAATGATGAACTATGCATTAGCAGAACTAGAAAAGATCGGTTCCCCGCTAACCGTCGACGAGCAGCGAGCAGTTCTGGCGCCAGATATTCGCCTCAACGCGCAAGGTATTGATGTCTGGTTGTCGCAAGTTGCATAGTGTGTGAAATTGAAAATTAAAATAGTTAGCTAGAAGTGAACCTATGGATGATTCTCGTGATGTGGGGCTGCTGTTAGATTCGCGTGTCCCCTTGCTTGTTGTTGAAACATATGATGAAAAAAGAGCGCTCGATATGCTCCTTCGTGTGGCGAACAAGCGTGATAGAAATATCTTTCGTTGGACAATAACCGACGGTTTGGCCCGGTTAAGTTTTGGGCCTCAAGTCGTCAGTATTGCCGATCATACTGAACCGCAAACGATACTAGAGCATATCAAGCAAACGGTAACCCCAGCAATTTATGTGTTATGTGACTTTCATCCTTATTTGCATGAATCACCACGCAACATCCGATTGATTAAAGATATTATTCATCTGCATTCGAGCGTTCCCAATACATTGGTATTGCTCAGTCACCAGCTGAGACTGCCTGAGGAACTCTCGCGCTATAGTGCGGTGGTGAAATTATCTATGCCGACTGATGAAGAGATTATGGCGATTATTCGGGAAGAAGCGAAACAGTGGACTAAGTCTGCTCGAATTAGCCGAATTAAAACAGACAGTGCAACTATTGATAAATTGATCGCCAACTTGCGCGGACTAACTCACAGCGAAGTGCGTCGCCTAGCTCGGAGCGCCATTGTAGACGACGGCGCAATTACCGATGATGACATCCCTGAAATTAATAAAGCTAAGTTTGAATTAATGGACATGGATGGGGTTCTGAGCTTTGAATACAATACTGAAAAGTTTTCGAATGTCGGTGGGCTGAATGCGCTTAAAAGTTGGCTGGAGCAACGTCGAACCCCTTTTGTTGATGCAGATAAAGATAGCTTAAACGATATGCCGAAAGGGGTTTTGCTTGTTGGTGTGCAAGGGGGTGGCAAAAGTCTTGCAGCCAAAAGTGTGGCTGGGTTGTGGGGGTTGCCTCTGCTAAGAATGGATTTTGGGTCGCTGTACAATAAATTTATCGGCGAAACGGAGAAAAATGTACGTGAAGCGTTAAAACTAGCCGATATGATGTCTCCTTGTGTGTTGTGGATGGATGAGATAGAAAAAGGCTTATCTTCCGATAATCACGACACTGGGACATCTAAACGCATTTTAGGCACCTTATTGACGTGGATGGCTGAACGTTCTTCTCGTGTTTTTGTTGTGGCTACCAGCAATGATATCAGTGGGTTGCCACCAGAGCTTATTCGTAAAGGTCGCTTAGATGAAATTTTCTTTGTTGATTTGCCCGATAGTAAAACGCGAGAGCAGATTTTCACTATTCATTTGAATAAGCGGGATCTCAACCCGGACTATTTTGATCTTGCTAAACTTGCTGAATCCAGTGATGGTTTTTCAGGTGCCGAAATAGAACAGGTCGTTGTTGCTGCAACCTATTCGGCCGCAGCTAGTCAAGTACAAGTCACTACCGATCAGCTATTGCAAGAGATTTTCAATACGTCACCGTTGTCTGTCGTGATGTCGGAAAAAATTGCTGAATTGCGTCGTTGGGCTGCGACAAGAACCGTCTCGGCAAATTAACCCTTTTACGTATTCTTTAAAATACTTTGCTGGTGTTAGTTTTCAGCTCTCTAGTAAGTGCTTTGTAATGTTCAATTGTCTCTTTATATAGGTGAATTTTAAATTTGGATTCTCGGTAATGGATTTGAACAATTTTCAAAAATATTCTGATTGCATTGGGAAAAGGGTATTGCTGACGGGTGGAACAGGATTTATCGGTCGGCGGCTTGTTGAAGTACTACTCAATCTAAAATGCAAAGTCACGGTGCTGACACGTAACCCGGAAGCGTCGGAAAAACTGTTTCAGGGGCAAGTTTCTATCGTTGAGGGCCTATCGAATATTGGCTCTACCGCTGCGTTTGATGTAGTCATCAACCTAGCCGGAGAGCCTCTTGCCGAAAAGCGTTGGAATGCTAAACGTAAACAAGAGTTTATAAACAGTCGTGTGCAAACCACTGCTTCTATTTGTGATTTGCTCTCTAGACTTAAACATCAACCGGATGTTTTGATAAATGGCTCGGCGATTGGGTTTTATGGTCCACATGGTGACGACGTATTAACGGAAGAGTCTGCAGCAGTTGACTGCTTCTCGCATAATTTATGTCGGCGCTGGGAGGAGCAGGCTCTGCAGGCCAAGCCTTTTGTGGGTAGGGTCTGTTTATTACGAATAGGTATTGTACTGGGTCAAGACGGTGGCCCTCTTAAAGAATTGTTGCAGCCCTATAAATTTGGTGTGTCGACTCAAATTTCTAGTGGTCAACAGTGGATGTCTTGGATTCATCGTGACGACTTAATTGCTATGGTGCTGCATTTAATATGTGAGCCAAAGCTGTCTGGGCCAATCAATGGTACCGCACCGAATCCGGTCACTAACGCGGGGTTTGCCGATGTTTTGGAGCAGTGTTTTAGAACTTTTATTAGAGTCCGCGTGCCCACCAAGATCTTGAGCTTGTTAGTGGGTGAGCTTGCAGATGAAGTGCTTATTACAGGTCAAAAAGTATTGCCAACTAAAATTGAAAATAGCGGTTTTGTCTTTGAGTATAGTCAGTTGATTCAGGCTATTGAGGATATAGTGGGCGCCCGGTGACACTGAACATTTGAAAGACTCCGATACTAAAAAGCCCAGGTAAATACCTGGGCTTTTTAGTATCGGAGGTGGTCCTCGATTTATATCGTTTCCGCTTGCGCAATTGCAGCAGCAATTTTAGATTTGAGATCGCTAGAAACTTCCTGTTGTTCGGCTATAGGTGCTTTGACCAGCTGAGTTTTTGTCTGCTCAATAGCCACTTTTTGAGTATCAAGTAGCAGAGCTGATCCGTAGCTTAAGAGTGGCAGAATCAACACGGCAGCAACAATCGCAATACCATTGATAGAGCGGGGAGTTAGGTTGGCCATGGGTAAATCCTCTTGAATGCGCGAACGCTCCAGTTCGCAATCTGTGTGTGACATAGTTCACATTATAGCCGCAAACTTTTCAATGAGGAATATTTTTAATCAGACTCCAACGTTTTGGTTATATCAAGTTGTTCTAACAGTGGCTTTGTTGTTGATTTGCGTGCCAAATTGATGTCGCTAAGGCGTAGATTGCGAGCACATAACCTGAAGATCAGGGAAAGGGAGGATAGCAGCGTGCGGAATATGCGCGCCCGCTGCTAGGGAGGGGGGCAGCTTTAGCTGTTTTCTTCTCGGGCGATAGCGCGATAAGCGATATCATCACGCTTGTAGCAGTCTTCCCAACTTATTTTGTTGGCGAGTACATAGCTGCGTTGTTGAGCTTCGGTGATAGTAGGGGCCATTGCCGTTACGCAGAGGACGCGCCCGCCATTGGTAACGACATCATCGCCATTCATTTGAGTTCCTGCATGGAACACCTTTTCACCAGCGAGTTCTTTCTCTGGCAAACCGCTAATCACTTTACCCTTGGCGTAGCTGGCAGGATAGCCGCCCGCAGCCATTACGACGCCAACTGCAGGGCGAGGATCCCATTCCGAGGTCAACTCGTTAAGTTCTCCGTCGATCGCGGCTTCGAAAATGGTGACCAAGTCTGATTGCAAGCGCATCATGATGGGCTGTGTTTCGGGGTCCCCCATACGGCAGTTATATTCGATAACTTTGGGAGCGCCATCTTCGGAAATCATTAAGCCTGCGTACAAAAAGCCGGTAAATGTATTGCCTTCTGCTGCCATGCCTTCAATGGTAGGCACGATAACTTCATTCATTACACGTTCGTAAACTTCCGGTGTAACTACGGGAGCCGGTGAATAGGCGCCCATGCCGCCGGTATTCGGACCAGTATCTTGATTGCCAACACGTTTGTGGTCTTGGCTAGTTGCCATTGGAAGAATATGTTTACCGTCAGCTACCACAATAAAGCTGGCTTCTTCACCGGTAAGAAACTCTTCGATAACCACGCGACAACCGGCATCGCCAAACGCATTACCCGATAACATATCTTCAACAGCATCTTTAGCTTGCTCGATGGTTTCAGCAACGATTACGCCTTTACCTGCCGCAAGTCCGTCGGCTTTGACAACAATTGGAGCGCCTTTAGCGTCGATGTAATCTAAAGCTTCATCAATATTGGTAAAACTTTGGTATTCCGCTGTAGGGATATTGTGGCGCGCCAAAAAATCTTTGGTGAACGCTTTAGAGCCTTCGAGTTGCGCTGCACCTTTACTCGGGCCAAAACAACGTAAATTTTTCGTCTCGAAATAATCGACAACACCATCTACCAACGGAGCTTCTGGGCCAACTACGGTGAGTTCACAATTATTTTTCTTAGCGAAATCTGCGAGTGCAACAAAATCACCCACACCGATATCAACATTTTCAATACCGTTTTCTAAAGCCGTGCCGGCATTACCTGGGGCGACAAATACTTTCTCGACACGCTCGCTTTGTGCGCATTTCCACGCCAGTGCGTGTTCGCGACCACCGCTACCGATAACTAAAATATTCATGTTCTAAATCCTGTGTTCTATTTCGTAGCGGGGAATTAGTGTCTAAAGTGACGCATGCCAGTAAAGACCATTGCCATACCGTGTTCGTCGGCAGCGGCAATCACTTCTTCATCGCGCATTGATCCGCCGGGTTGGATTACACAGCTAATGCCAACTTTCGCCGCGTTATCAATACCATCGCGGAACGGGAAGAAAGCGTCACTGGCCATTACGGAACCTTTAACCTCAAGGCCTGCATGTTCAGCTTTGATCGCGGCGATACGCGCAGAATTAACGCGTGACATTTGGCCGGCACCAATACCTACTGTTTGTTGTTGAGATGCGTAAACAATAGCGTTGGATTTAACGAATTTTGCGACTTTCCACGCAAATAATAAGTCATCGATTTCTTCCGGCGTTGGCTGACGCTTTGATACGATCTTTAAATCGCCAGCTGTGATTACACCTAAATCGCGATCTTGAACGAGTAGACCACCGTTCACGCGTTTGTAATCCCACGCCGGTGCTGAGGCATCCCATTCGCCACATCGGAGTACGCGAATGTTTTTCTTTTGCGCGGTAATGTCTAACGCTTCTTGGCTGATACTCGGTGCGATAATCACTTCAACAAAGTGACCTCGATCGGCGATAGCTTGTGCGGTGGTGGCATCAAACTCTTGGTTAAATGCCAAGATGCCGCCAAACGCAGACTCTGGGTCGGTTGCAAATGCGCGCTCATACGCTTCAAAAATGTTTGCGCCTGTTGCTACACCGCAGGGGTTGGCATGTTTCACAATCACACATGCGGGTACGGAAAACTGTTTGACGGCTTCCAGTGCTGCGTCTGTATCGGCAATGTTGTTGTACGATAGTTCTTTGCCGTGTAATTGTTCTGCAGTCGCGATGGAGGCTTCGGTGGGTTGTGCTTCGGTGTAAAATGCTGATGATTGATGCGGGTTTTCGCCGTAGCGTAAATCTTGTGCTTTTGTAAATTGTGTGTTGAATGTGCGTGGGAATTTTTCTGAGCCACCAGGCACTAAGCGACCAAAATAATTCGCGATCGCGCCATCGTATGCCGCCGTGTGTTCGTAGGCTTGGATCGCCAAATCAAAACGTTTTTCTAACGACAGTGCGCCGTTGTTTGCTTGCATTTCAGTAATGAGCGCGTCGTAATTTTCAGGGTTGACTACGATTGCGACATCCTTGTGGTTTTTGGCTGCCGCACGAACCATAGTAGGGCCACCGATATCAATGTTTTCTACGGCGTCTTCTATGGTGCAATCTGGGTTGGCGACGGTTTGCTCAAACGGATAAAGATTCACGACGACCATATCAATCGCATCAATACCATGCTCTTGCATTACTGCATCGTCGGTACCGCGTCGACCTAAAATGCCGCCGTGAATTTTCGGGTGCAAGGTTTTAACGCGGCCATCCATCATTTCTGGGTGGCCGGTGTAGCTCGCCACTTCAACCGCGTTGATGCCGCTTTCTGTTAACAATTTATAGGTGCCACCGGTTGAAAGTATTTCAACGTTAAAACTTTGCAAGGCTTTTGCAAAATCGACGATGCCGGTTTTGTCTGAGACGCTGATTAGCGCGCGACGAATGGTTGTGAGGTCTGCGGTTGATGTCATCGCAATCTATCCGAATATTCTGTGAAGATTAAAAACGACAACATCGAATCGAGCGTGGCCTGATTCGATGTTGTAATAAGTTTCAAGTTTGAAAACTACTGCTGGCTTCAGCCGCGTTTGGCGGCTGAAAAGAGGGTGGTGCTTAGAGCAAGCCGTACTGCTTTAATTTCTTACGCAAAGTGCCTCGGTTTAAACCTAATACTTGGGCCGCTTTGGTTTGGTTGTGACGGGTGTGCTTCATGACGATTTCAAGCATTGGCGCTTCGACTTCGGCGAGAACCATGTCGTATACATCGGTTACAGGCTGGCCGTCGAGGTGCTTAAAGTAGTTGTCCATAGACTGCTCAACACAATCGCGCAATGATTGATTCTTGCTTATCGTTGCGAACGAAGTAACGTTGCTTGGTTGCGACGTCATTTCGACGGGTGATTCTGCGTAAAGCGGGTCTGCGTTGTTCATGCGGCTAATTCCTCTCTTGTTTTGAGTCGTTCAAGGTAATGTTGAACGCTTGCCAGCTGCTCACTGGCGGATTCCATAGTATTAAAAGTTTTTAAGTATTCTCGATTTGACAGCGACGGATGTCTTTCTGCCATCCCTTCGAGATACCACTTGACGTGCTTTCGAGCGATACGTGGACCTTGCCGATCGCCGTAGCATTGATACAAACCGGACAAATGCTCGGTCATCACTTCCTGCATTTCTGTCAGGGTGGGCGATGAACTTGGCGAGCCGGACGTTAAGTACTGATCAATCGCTCGAATTAACCAAGGGTTACCCTGGACACTTCTGCCAACCATCACAGCGCTTGCGCCAGTGTGTTGCAGTACAGTCTTCGCTTTTTCAGGAGAATCGATATCTCCGTTGGCGATAACTGGAATGCTCACTGAGCTCACAATGTCAGCAATGGTTTGATATTCCGCATGGCCGGTAAACCGACACGCACGCGTACGACCGTGAACCGTTAACGCCTGAATGCCTGACTGTTCGGCAATCTTAGCGATGGTCGTTCCGTTACGTGTGTCTGGGCACCAACCTGTGCGAATTTTCAAGGTAACTGGGATATCGACAGCAGTAACCACTGCATCGAGAATCGCTTCTACCAATTGTTCATCGCGTAAAAGGGCTGATCCTGCGGCCTTTTTACACACTTTTTTTGCTGGGCATCCCATATTGATATCGACGAGCTCAGCACCCATCGCTACGCATTCGCGCGCGGCGTTGGCCATCATCTGAGGGTCGTTACCTGCGATTTGGATACTACGAGGAACTAACTGTTCGCCGGATTGTGTGACTAACCGGTTGCTAGACTTCCTGCTCTGCCATAGTCGGGTATCCGATGTCAGCATTTCCGATGTTGTTAACGCTGCACCCATTTGTTGGCAGATTGCACGAAAAGGGGCGTCGCTCACTCCCGCCATCGGTGCCAGCAGTACTTGGCTAGGCAGTTGATGTGGGCCGATCGTTAACAAGGGTTCACCGCAAATGCTGTCTGAGAAATCCCCAAAAGGGCGGCAAATATGGGTGCCGAAAAAAGGCTGCTATGATACCTGCACTCGGCGAGAATGGGAAAGTGCATTTTGCACAAATCGGTGAATTTATAGGCGTTTTTTTAGATTGCTTTGCACTCAATGATATGAACGCTTAGATAGCGTCCGAATGAACCGGCGAATGCTATTGGATGTAGGCGGCGTAATTGACCGCCTCTGGACCGGGATTGAGTATTTCGAGCGCGAGATGAACCGGCTGGTTACTGGGCATCTCTGTGGTCCCTGCTAATTCACCGCTCAGATACTCATCGGGTGAGAAGCTCCGCGAGGCCACCACGTTGCCGTGGAGGTTGGTAAAGGTAATGACCAGGTTCGGGAATTGTTGAGTGTGCGGCGCAGTATTGAGCAGGATAGTGTCTATCATTAGCGCGTCCGCGGCTTTCGGGTGTTCACGGACGAAAAAGTTGGTTGTCTTGATCAAATGTGGTGCCTGAAGTGGGGGCACGCTAACCCCCAGCGTCGCGTATAACCCTCGGTAGGGTTCAACTCGGCTTAATTTGTCGTATTGTAACCAGCCAACTTGAATAACCAAGGCCAGGCAAAGCGCGGCAGTGAGGCCACCCCATATCGCTTTAGGTTTCCAGTCAAGATGGCCGTAGCCATGTTCAAATTCGACCGGTTCTGGCTGAATACCTCGGAGCATAGCGCCGCGATCTTGGTCATACTCACTTTGGTAGTAATCTAGGGCTTCGTCATATTCGCCGTCTTCATCTTCATCTCTAAGGCGCTGACGTGATTCAGCATTTTGAGCAATGGCTTGCTGGAAGTCGTCGGAGTAGCCACCTGCTGAATAGCTCTCCTCATCTTCGTCATCGAAGTCACTGGGTTCAGTAACCTTGGGTTCAATTTTGCGATTTGATAAAGGCTCGCCTAGGGCCTCTTCGATTTCGTCATCTTCGAGTGCGTTAAAGCTTCCGGTAGTGACGCGCGAGTAATCCGCAATAGGGTCATCGTCTTCAGCACTATCAAAAATTTGATCGTCTATTTCTTTATCGTCCCCACCTTCTTCGTCTAGATCCAGAATGGGCGACGATATCGGTGTCGGCCTACTAAATTGAGGTGTCGGCTCGCCATCGTCGTCGTCATCGAGCAGCTCAACGGCCCATGACTCGTCCGCCATTGACTTGAGGTCATCGTCTTCATCGCCAAGGCTTGCTTTTGGCGGTTTTTCTTTGCGATCAAATAGAGAGTTACCTTGTGGTTTCCACTGGCCAAGATCGATAAAGCTCTCGCTTAAGTCGTCTCCGTACGCGCCGTCGCGTGCTGGCTCCTCATCGTCCTCACCACTTAACTGAAGGTCATCGCTGATGAGGAGATCATCATCATCTATAAAGAGGTCTCTCTCGTTATCATTTTCGTCTATGGCATGTTGATCGAACTTGAGCATGTTCTCCATGCCTTCGTCCGCAGTGACTGGGCTTTGCACAACGGAGTTAGCGGCGGTGCTAGCTTCGTCCATAATGTCATCGGGTAGACCGAAGCTCTTGGGGTCATCGATATCGAATTCGGTGCCCGCGGCGGTTGGGGTGGTCTCACTTGGAGTGGGTTGTGTTTTCCCCGTCGGCTTGTGGTATTCGAATTTGGGGAAGTCACGCACGGGGTTTTTGCGAGCGACGCTTGGCTTGGCCTTCTCTGGTATCTGAGCGCTTGCTGGCTTTTCTTGCGCTGGCGCATCAAGGGCTGATTTTTTAGGCGCTTGTGTCGGTGAGCTGACGGCGGGTTGCGACGCAGGCTTGGCTGCCGTTGTTCTTTGCGCCGGTGCAGGTGTCACACTTGGTTTGGCTGCCGGTTGTTGTGTGGCTGGTTTGGTCTTAGACGCTGGTTTTGCCGGCACGTCGCTTTTGCTGACAATATGATCCATTGCTTTAAATATGTGCAGGCACGCGCCACAGCGCACTGCGCCCTTTGCCGTTTTCAGCTGAGCTTCAGTGATGCGAAACGACGTGTCGCATTTAGGGCAACGAGTAATCATATCCGTATTATGTGGTCGTTATTCATTGGCTGCTAGGCCGTCGTGTGAGTATGCCTAAAGAAGCTTGGGTATCCAAAACGTGACCCGAATAGTACTTAAGCTCTTAATTGACATGAACAAAGTATCGTAACAGCTTGATTAAGCAGCAAGTTTAGTGCTTTCGGAGAGATCGGTAAACGTTAATACTGATTATAGGCGTTAATTAGTGGTCCGCCGGGTGGCTGCGAGCTGCACCCAGTGATCGAGTTCACGGATTGGTTCGAATTCGAATTCATCCTGATAGGCGTCCATTACGGCTTGTGCTTGGGAATCTAAGATGCCGGACAAGCACAATTTGCCTCCGGGTTTGGTCAAACTCGTTAAGGTTGGGGCGAGCTCCACCAGCGGGCCAGCGAGAATGTTGGCGAACACTATATCGTGCAGTGAGGGCTTAAATCCTTTGGGCAAAAAGGTGCTTACTTTGGATTCATCGATTTGATTGCGATTGGCATTGTCACGTGTCGCGATGAGAGCCTGTGGGTCAATGTCAACACCGTTCATTGAGCGTGCACCCATGAGCAGAGCGGCTATGCCTAGTATCCCTGAACCACAACCGTAATCGCAAACGGTAAGGTCTGCCATATCTTGGTCGGCCAACCATTGCAGGCATTGCAGTGTGGTTGGATGGGTGCCGGTGCCAAACGCCAGGCCAGGATCGAGAAGAATGTTGACTGCCTCGGGTTCGGGCGGCTCACACCAGCTCGGGCATACCCACAGGTTGGGACCACATGGGATTGGACGGTAATGGCTCATCCATTCTCGTTGCCAATCTTTGTCTTCTAATTGCTCCCACTGGCTGTTTGAAATGTCCATGTCTAATTGTTTAGCGACATTTTCGCTAATGCCCGCGGTATCGACATTGGCATCAAACAACCCGGTGACACGAGTGGCTTTCCATAAGGGTGTCTCACCAAGAGCGGGCTCTAGTATGGGTTGGTCTTCGTTGTCCTGAAAGGTGACCGCGGCAGCGCCTATTTCTAGTAGTGCATCTTCTATTGCACTCGCGTGTTCAGGGTCTGTTAGAAAGTGAAGTTGTAACCAAGGCATAGTGATAGCAACGTTAAGCCAACGCATTGACTAAAAAGGAATGGGATCGCTAGTTATTGTGAAGTGATGTGTTTCAGTGCTGCCTGGAGTGCTAGCTCGTAACCTTGAGCACCTAAACCGCAAATCACGCCCACGGCAATATCGGAGAAATAGGAGTGCTGGCGAAACGCGTCACGGCGGTGAACGTTGCTAATATGCACTTCGATGAATGGGATATTGACACCGAGGAGGGCGTCACGCAGTGCGACGCTCGTGTGAGTAAATGCCGCAGGGTTAAAAATAATGAAATCCACATCATCTTTGCCTGCGTCATGAATTCGCTCGATCAATTCATATTCGGCATTGCTTTGTAATGCTTGTAAATGATGGCCTGCATTAATGCAGATATCCGTCAGCGAGCGATTGATGGAGTCGATGGTATCGGTACCATAGACCTCAGGCTCGCGTGTGCCCAACAAGTTAAGGTTCGGGCCGTGTAAAACCAATATGGTTGCCATAAGCTTCGCTACGCTGGAAAGTTTTTAGCTAATATCGCGCGAAGTGTGCCGAAAAAGAGCGGCGCTGTCCATCTCGCTGTCGGATGACTCAGCGCCAAAAGGGGAGAAATGGGCGTCTATGGTTGGAGGAGGCTAAACCACAGCGCGTAATGATGGCCCGTTGTTACTTTTGGGATTGGCTGGTGCGAGTTGTTCTTGCCACGACACAAGTTGTGCGGGGGTGGTCGGATACTTGTTAATGTTAAGCAGGTGGTTGGCGATGCGTGCTGATCGCCATGCCATTAAACTGGTCTGTGGATCGACAATACCGTGGCAGTGCCGACTGCCGTTCATAATGTAAATCTGATTGTTATCGCTGTGTTGCCAGCGTAATTGGTAATTCGCTTCAACAACTAGTTCACCGTCAGCATCTTTTTCAATGAGTTCTGCAATTGGGTCAATGCAGCTCGGCAAGCCGGTTGAAAAACCGGTACATAGAATAATGATATCCGCATGGACACAATTTACGGTGTCTAAGTCGTTATGGCGGGTGACAATGTTAAACCCGCCATCTTTTGCGTCGATGGAGGTGACGTCTCGACCTGGTAGTAGCTGTGTATTGGCATTACCCTCCACAAAAGTGTGTTGATAAATACATTGATAAATGTCAGATAAGGTGGACGGCGAAATGCCATCGCTGGCGAGTTTCTGATAAGCCACTCGATCAGCTTTTCGAGATTTGCTCAAACTCAAAAAATGCTCAACATAGCCTGGTGTAAAATAGTCATTGGTAAACGCTGTTTCATCTAGGGGTTCGAAATTCGGACGGCGTGAAAACCAAGTTACCTCGTTACAGCGACCCCAAAGCTCTTGGATAGTATTGAGAAATACTTCGGCACCCGTTTGCCCGCCGCCAATAATCGCGACGCGTTTGCCAGAAAAGTCTCGAGGCTTTGCCAGAATTTCTGTTGCGTGAAAAACATTGCTACCGATATGTGGAATGGCGAACTCTGGGATGAACGGCTTGGTGCCGGTGCCAATACAAAGGTGTTGAGCACTAATTGTTTGCTCGCCTTTTTGAAGTTGAAACTGCTTGCCGTCATATGTGATTGACGAAATTGGTGAATTGTACTCAACGGACTTTAATTGGTTGGCAACCCAGCCCAAGTATTGCGCGAACTCTTTGCGACTAATTGCCGATTGCTCAGCATTTATAAAACTGTAAAATCGACCATGTTTGACTAGAAAATTAGTGAAGCTCATCGGGTTTGTTGGGTCGACCGGGGTTACTAAATCTTTCAGCCACGACGTTTGTAATTTTGCGTCTGGCAACATTAAGTGAGGGTGCCAGTTAAACGTTGGTTTTTGATCGTAAAAACGAATAGCTTTATCTGTCGCATGTTCCAATAGAGCCGCTAAGCTCAAATTAAATGGGCCGGCCCCAATGCCCGCTAGCAATAGGTTCTGGGTTGTCATGATGGCTGTCCTGCTATGAAAATTGTGTAAGAGGGTTTGGAATGTCGCAGCCCAGAATAGGCACTGGGCGTTGGGATGTGTCCTGATAGCCCTGCTCAAATCGAACGCGGTTGATGCAGAGTTTGTGAACCTTGTCTGAGCACAGAGGAAATAACCTGAATCGATCGGCAAGCTCAGTATGTTGAGTTTGATACTGCGTTATTTCGTCTCGCAGTGCGCTATAGAATGATGATTCATGCAGTAAATTTTGCTCTTGTAATAACGCGGATAAATGCCTTAAGACTGTAACAAAGTGCCCGGTAAGTAGATCATGGAGTAAATGCATCGCGGGTAATTTGTCTAAAGTGTCGTACACTTCAATGGGTAGCGTAGATAGCTCAGGAAAATCTTGGTCAACAATTCTTAGGTCGCCCTGAAGGTCCTTGATGGCAAGCCGATTAGGCAAGCTGTTTTCTAAAACTAGTGTAAGGTTTTGGCCGTGTGCGACAAGTCCGACGCCGTAACGGCACATCAAATGATAGAGCGGAATAACAACGGCTTTAAAATATTCTCTACACCAGTTTTCTGCGGTTACGTTAGATTGTTTGATGAGCTCACCGATAATAGAGTCTCCTTCTTTGTCGCACTGCAATAAGGCAGCGACAAGCATTGCTTTTTCTCCGGTTTTGAGTGATTGATGAATGCTTTCGCGCCAAATAACACCGAGTGTTTCTTTGTAGCGATAGGGGGCGCTGGGCACCTGATTGAACTGTGGATGCGTGCAGCTTATGCCGAGAGGTTCTTGCAAAACCCGTGTGCCAGCTTGTTGTAATCGGCGGTCGGTTTTGCAAATATTTTGTAACCACTCTGAAAGGGGGGCGCCAATGTTTATGTATTTACTCGGGATGCCGCGATAGCACGAGGTATTTAAGATCGTAACAGGTAGTTTTATATTCGGTGAATCAGGGGCGTTAATGTTTGCCAGCGTTCGTATTGATTGCAGTGGTATAAACTGATGGCCCCAAAATCCTAGATCAACGATGTCTTGAGATGAGATTAAGCTCGCATAATGGATACTGACAACCTGTTGCCATTGCCATGGATGCACAGGAATGACGACATAATCGTCGCGAGTTAATCTGGTGCTTTCAATACGGTTTGAAAATTCTGCCTCGCATTGCTGCCAATCGTTGGCGGACATTGCTGTTTGAGCCATCGATGTTACGGTAGTCGGATCAGAAGCACCAATGGTACAAAACCGTTTCGAAATAGCGATCCAACGTAATTGGAAAGGCTGTCGAGCTTCTGGTGTGTAGCGTTGGAGTTCGTCGCTGCCCCAGCCGAGCCGTCCCTTATTTAGTGTGGCTTTGGGGTGCCCATCGAGATAGCCTTGAAGTTCATCGCAGGATAACGAGGCAAGTGATTTTGCTGTTTGCGATTGCAGTTGTTGATGTTGAATCAAGTCTCCGGCAAGCGTTTGTAAACATTCCTCGATGAGGTTGCCGAGGGTAATGTCGTCAGCACCTATGTCCTGCTGCGCATCGATGAAAAATTGCGTCGCCTCGGTAATTGGATTGCCATTTCGTAATAGGCTTTGCTCATCTACGCGGATTAAGCCCCAGCATGTTTCCCATCCGGTAAAGGTGTATTCGCTCCCATTCGATAAAGCAAGCGTGTAGTGATTTACGTCTTCTAGCGAATGGTCATGAATCTCGGGCTGAAAACATTCTTCATAGCTTAATTCACCGATGATTTTTGCAATCAACTTACGATTGATGATTGACCATCGGCTTCTTTCAGCTTGTGTATTACTGAATGTGGCCGCTGATGAGGCTGAATTAACTGCTTGCTCTATGCAGAGATGGCTAGGTTGGTTCATGATGGCTTAAGGTAATATGGTTTGATTGAAAAAACGTTGTCTTGTGCACTCGACTAACGCTGCGCGTTTGTGGGGGAAGTCAAATTCCTTTAGAACGCGATATGCGCTAAGAATTTGGGTGTATTGCAACAAGCCACGATTGTCTGCCCGTGGCTCGCCCATTACTCGAGGTGTTCGACGATCAAGTAAAAAAACCGCGTGAGTTAATCCTGAAAACCAGGCAATAAAGTTGTCTAAGCCTAGAAACCTCGTGTTGCCTACCAGTAAATGAAAGCCGCGATCATAGTCGCCTGCATCATAGTAGGGGCCAAGCCGATCTTCTTTCGTCCAGTAGATCTCAAAGTATCCAAAAGGCTCTCCATCAAATTCCCCGATCACGGAAAAGATGTGCGGGTCTTCTTGACGTTCCACGAGATACTGGTGTAGTTCCGCCTTGGGTTTATCTAGCTCCCACATTTTGGCTACGCGGCGCTGATTCATCCAGTTGTGAAAAAGATCCAGATCTTGTTCTGGATGAATTGTTCGAAAACTTAAAGTTTTATGTAGTGTTGGAATATGGCGGCGATAAAATTCACCTATCGGTTGTTTTGGTCTCGGTGGCGATTGATGGTTGTTAACAAGCTCTAACGAGTGTGAATCCGCCGACGTTGAAACACTCCACAATTCTTGTTGCTGATAGAAAGTATCTCTAAAGATTGTCGAGCCAAAACATTCAAAGTGTTCTCTTTCATTTGGTGAGGTTTGTAGATTGCTTGGCACCTCGACTTGCGTGTATTGAGGCTGAGTTGAAAAGAGAGTATCGATAGCTAAGCCGAAGATCATTTTTTTATGACGGCTTTGCTCCGGGCCATAACCAAAAGATGAAGCTTGGTGTAGCTTTGCGCAATGAAGATTGTCATCGAGACGAAATGACAAGCTGATAATGCTGGAATCGTTTGACACGACTACGGCGAGTACGCCTGGTATTTTCGACCAATGAACGTGAACACTGCCTAATGTAGGGTGTTCATAGTTAAGCGCTGTTGAACAATGACCGTTCGGTGCGATTTTGACTTTTCGCTGAAGGCGAGTGCTTAGAGCTTCACTCATGGTTAATTAGGCTCCGGATACCTGTTGGCTTTGATAAATGTTTGTAAGAAGAGGGTTTTCAATTGCTTGATATAGCTCTAGCGGATTGCTCATGGTGTTTTCGTTAATATCGGAAAGCGAGCAAATAAAATTACCTTTTTGCCAAAGCGTTGGGCTTGTTAGCAGGTATTCAATAAAAGAGGGGTCATCAAACCCTTGCCGTCTCAATTCTTCTAGTGAATCTCTAAAAAATTGTAGGTATTCACTTTCGTCTCCCAGACCGTCGGTGGCGATTGTGCTGATGACGGAAAAAACACTATTGATAACCAAGTAGTAGCCAAACAGTTTGTTACCCATTTCACGATCTAGTTGGTTTTCTGCGGTGGTGCTTGACTCCAATATTTCAGTGGCGAATAGCTTCTCACCGAGTTTGCTCACGCCGGTGCCTTGGCAATCTCGAAAATAAGCGTGTGTAGGTAAATAGTTTGTGGTGGTCAAAATGATATTTTGTTGGTGTGCACCAAATAATAAGCCCGCTTGAGCTTGTGCAGTCATTAGCGGAGTGACTACGCAATGTAAAAATGCGTTGAACCAGTGACTGGCGGCGTGTATGTCTGTGGTCTTGTTTTGTGAAGCGAGCTTTTTCACTAGATGCGACAAGCTGCTCTGGTTATTCGATGGATTATCCTGAGTGAGGGCCGCGAGTACGTGATGTTGAATATGATTTCGGTTATCGCGGCTGGTGGTCGCGACAAAGGGGTTGTCGCGAAAAACCAAGGCGGTCTCTACAAGAGGATTTCCGTCATCATCGCAAAGACATAGGTAAGCTGGCTCTTCGATGATGGAAAACTGTGGTTGAGTTTGTTTTAGCTGTTGACCTGGTTTGGCGTTTAGTAGGTGGCTGATAAGGCGTCCACGTTCCAACTCTTTTATCTGCAAATGCCGAATTGAATTTGTTAGCCGGATACTCAGTGAAAACTTCAGCATGTATTGGTTGTGAGGATTGTATAGTGAGCGTATAGATGACGTCGCATACCAATGACTACCGGCAACTCCAAGTTCAATTATGTCGCCATGATTAAATGCGTTGGCTAATGCTTTCGACGACCGGATTTGCTGCAATTGCCAAGGGTGTGTTGGCACGAGCAGGAAACCATCGGGAAGGTTCCAGTGGTCAGGATTGATATCAGGGTCTGAGCTAATAAGAGATTCGATTCTTTTGTCTAATCTCATTTCATCCGCGCAGCGATAGAGAATTTTTTCAGGGTTGACGGCCAACCATTGTAAGCGGAACCCGTTTGGGTTTTCTGTACAGTAGGTTGCCATCTCCTCTCGGGATAGGGGTTGACGAATTTTGGGGGTTGGATGAACCGAGTGTCCAAGAAGTAGCGACTGTTCGCTATTCAGAAAAGCCTGCTCGTGGGTCGCACTTGGTTTAAAGAGGTCATCCAGATGATTTTCGTGCGCCATCAAGCTGTGAGCTACATTGTCGCGACTTTCGATGACGCGTGCGACGAACTCATCGCTGACCTGAATATCGCATGCAGCCAAGTACTCAGCGATGTATGTCACTGCCAAAGTAAACGTCAGCGCTAGGGTTTTGCAATCGGTACTCGGTGAGAACTGGTAGTGGTTAAGAAAGCGATGCCTGCCAACTGTTGACCAGTATTGGATAGGAATGAATAGGTCGCCCTTTTCCATTGAGATTGCGAGATATTTGCCGTCGTCGTCATTCGCGGTTTTATCTGTCAGGCGCCAATTATCAAATTCACGCACATACGCATTGAAGAAGCTGTTGGCTGATAAAAAGTCTGCCATCGCAATCAAATTTTTCATCTGTGCTCTCAGTTGTGTTTGGGTTATGAGAAGTTATCGTTTATCATTCGCAAATGCAAATAATTCTCAATAATATTTGAGGTTCGTTTAGAGTTTTTTCGTGAATGAGATAAATAGCGACAAAATCGAGAAGGGGCTGACGGGATTCTCCCCCGTTGTGTCTGTTATTGGCTTGGGCCAAAGTGCTTTACTGGTTTTGCTGCCGGTTCTGGTCGACGTTGGCCCGCTAGACTACAACGCCTGGGCTCAGGTGTTTGCCTTCGGCACGGTAGTGTATTTTGTGGGCTCACTTTGGTGGCCTTGGGTGGTCCCGAGGTTGGGGGTCAGGCGTAGTGTGTTGCTTGCGCTACTGGGAAATTCTCTCAGCTGGTTGATGCTATGGTTGGCGCTTTATTGGGGTGTAGCGCGTACGCTTGAGTTGCAAACCACGAGTTTCATGTTGTTGTTATGGGTGCTTTTGAGTCGCTGTCTTTATGGTGTAGCGACTTCCGGGTTGTTGCCCAGCGCGCACTCGCTGGTAATACATTTACCCGAAGCTACCCAACGCCTTCGGTTCTTTGCGCGGCTATCGGTTTTTCAAGCGCTGGGCCGCTTGTTGGGGCCGCTCATGGTGATGGCGGCGGTAGTTGTTAATCCTTTATTTAGTTTGCTGGGTTTGGCGGGAGTTGCCAGTCTGATGATGGGGTTTGTGGTTTGGCGACTGCCGCAAGATCTCTCTAGCGCACCCGCTTCACCTCTATCTTGGCGAGAATACCTGCCCGCTCGCGGTGTATGGATGCTTTTGTTGTTGCCCTTATTGACCGCTACGCTGGTCAGTGGGTTGCAACTTGTAATCGCTCCCTTGTTGCAGTCTTTCGGTGTTTCCGCGCAAGTCACGACTTATTGGTTGTCGTTTTTACTTGTTGTTGTCGGCGTATTCAGTGTTGTTATGCATCGTGTACAAATAATGAGGCCGCCAGCAAGACCAGTTTATCGACTAGTTTGGATGGTGTTATTGCTGTTGGTGTGTTTGGTATGTGTCAATCAGGGGGCGTTGTTTTCTATATGGGGTGTGGCGGTATTCGTGGTGGTGGCCGGTGTGTTGCTGGCGTCGCTGACTCCGTTGTATAGCGCAGTGCTTGCGGATGTATTGCCCCCACCATCATTGAGTGTGGTGTTAAGTACCAGTCACCTTGTAGGGCATGCGTTAGGATTATCAATTACAGGATGGTTGATGAGTGTCAGCATCGTGGCCGCCACTCAATGGCTGATTGTTGCTGTCTTGATGATGTTGAGTGTGCTGTTGTGGCAGGTGCTGCTGTGTGCGGGAGGCGCTGAGGCGCCTCGAAGACTTCTTAAAGATGAATATTAATTGCTGGCTAGCTGACGCGTAGCGGCGCGCTGCATTGCCTCAATAACCACCGATGGTGTTAACAGCTGCGGTAAAATTTCTGGCGGTTGGTTTGGATCCGCAGGGTACATTAAATATAACGGCACACTGGGGCGTTGATATTGGTTGAGTAGCGCATGTATTTTTGGATCTTCATTGGTGTAGTCGCCTTTGACTAAGACAATATCTAGTTCGTCCGCTGCGGCGATAACACTTTCGCGGCTCAAGGCGACTCGCTCATTGGCGTGGCAGGTAATGCACCACGCTGCAGTGAGATTGATAAATACCGGGTGTCCGAGGCTGCGCATCTCGGCAACGAACTCTGGCGAATAATCTTCCCATAAGTGGTGTTGAAATAATTTGTCTGCTTTGACGGCAATCATGATTGCCGCTGCTACAGCCAGGGTACTCGCAGTATATTTAAAGCTTTTGCCGAATAGAGATTGCGGGCGTTTTTGCCAAAGCCAGATAGCAAATCCCAGTGCGATAGCGCCGCTTATCACTACAGCCGCTGCATCGATACTGGTTTGTCGACCGAGTACCCACAATAACCAAACAGCAGTCAGGTACAAGGGGAAAGCGAGTGCTTGCTTGAGTGTCTCCATCCACGCGCCGGGTTGAGGCAGTAAGCTGGCAAGTTTAGGGCTGTAACTTAGCAGTAAGAACGGGAGCGCCATTCCTAGGCCTAATGCTGTAAATATAGAAAGGGCGACCGGCGCAGATTGTGTCAAGGCGACGCCCATTGCGGGAGCCATAAAGGGTGCTGTGCACGGGCTGGCTACGACTACGGCTAAGACGCCGGTAAAGAAAGAGCCTTGTAAACCTTGTCGAGCCGTGAGTGATTGGCCGACGCCCATTAGGCTCGAGCCAAAATGAACAAAGCCAGATAGGCTTAAACCCATCACCAAGAACAGGTAAAACGTCAAGCTGACAAATAGCGGCGATTGCAATTGTCGCCCCCAGTCCGCTTCTCCTCCGGCTGCTCGAATCGCAACGATAATTCCGCCAATGACCATAAACGACAGAACGGCCCCGGCGGTATAGGCCCAGCCGTGGACGTGGTGGCTGTGGTCATTGCCATGAGCAGAAACAAAGCTCATCGCTTTGATGGATAAGACGGGAAAGACGCACGGCATCAGGTTCAAAATTAAGCCGCCGAGTAACGCCATGAGTAGAATGTACGGCAGAAAATAGGTGCTCTCGGCAGCGCTTGGAAGTGATGCAGTTGATTGGTTGTCGCTAACACCACTGCCACCCCCTAAGCCAGAGCCTCCAGTCGTGCCTGAAGTTTTGCCAAACGTAATGCTATCGATAGATGAACTATCGCCGGTGTTGAGGTCGACTTCGTAACGTTCTGTGTAAGGCGGATAACATAAGCCTGCGTCGGCGCAGCCTTGCGAAGTAATTTGCAGCTGGATTTTGTTGAGCTCCGTAGGCAGCGGCGTGCTGATATTGCTCTCGTGATAATAGACGAGCATGTCTTTTTCAAAGTACTCATCGTATTTTTCTTTTGCCTTGTCGAAAGCTAGGTCTAATGCAACTTCACCGTCAACTGAGAAGGCTTTCACTTTATAGCGCTCTTGGTAAAGATAGTAGCCGGGCTCAATATCCCAGTGCAAAGTGAGCGAGTCAGGCGAGGCGTCAATGCTTAGGGTGTAAGCCTCTTCGACGCGGAGGAACTCCTCTTGCGATGAGCCACCAAAGTCGGCGGCTTGGCTGCTGACCGCGTTGCTTTGAAATGTTGGCTTGTCTCCAAACTGCGCGCTGGAGACTTGCGGCATTGCGATCACAAGGCAAGTTAAGACTAAGCTGATCCATCTCGCAAAGATACTAGATGGGAACGATGGCAGCGTGGGAAAAACTCGTGACGCCATGGAGATGGAATTCCTGTGCATGATAGACTGTCTGTAACTTCGCAAAAGCTCACATGTGAGCTTTACAACGGTAGCTGATTTTTCGTTGGTTGGGCACTTCTAGACCCCATCGCGAGGCGTTTGTTTCTTTGCCGCGGATATGCCTCATTCCGATGGGCTTATACGCACGGAGGCACAATCGACAGCGTCTTTGCCTATGTGGTTGTGTTTCATGTGCCTATGATGAATGCGCCTATGCTATACCACCAACGATGTAAGTTTATAGTGTAAGCGATAAGCAATAGGAGGCACGAGATTTGGTCGCCTGATGGCACGAGGGCTTCGTGAGTGGTGCCAGGGTCGTTGCTTTTGTTACGAGCATCACATTTTTGATAGGGTAAATGGTTTTACTGTCGTACCAGGGGCTAGAGGAGTAAGGTAGGTTGAGCTTGAATTCGCGGGGCTCGAGGGCTAAAAAAGATCTGATTTTGGGTGATCTATGAGATTCATGGTAGGAAGTATTCTCTGTTCCGCTTCGGTGCTGCTTGGGTGTGAATCCATGCCGGGAAATCGCTCGTCCGCGACTGTCGAGCATCAAGCGGCCACCGAACGGACGGTCTCAACCAGCCGCGATTCCGGCGTTGTCGCCGAAGATACTGCATCCGGGAGGGGGAAACGTTCTAGTTTGGTGACCAACATTCAGTTGATACTGAACCAGGCAGAAGAAGCCTTCGCCGCGAACCGCTTAACGACACCCGCAGAAGATAATGCCTATGACCGCTATCGCGCAGTGTTATTGTTAGATAAAGGCAATGAGCAAGCGTTAACGGGCATTACTGCCATATTTGGCCGCTATGCCGAATTGGCCCGCGACGCTATTCGTCGAGGAAACTTTTACAATGCTAGCGACATGATTGACCGTGCGCGTAGCGTAGATGCTAATGCTGCCGAATTGCAGGTATTGGAGCGCGAGTTAAAGCAAGCCCGAGCGACACGACCTGCGGCCAAACGTGTAGTGCGCTTGTCGCCTCCGAATGAGAACGAAATTATTCTTGATCGACAAAATTTGCGAGCGCGTAATGATGAAATTAAGGCCGAGCTGAAAACGCTAGCGGAAGAATTACGAGAGAACAAAAAGTCGATGATGATTGTAGCGCGCACGGACGAGGAGGCGCGTTGGATTTATCGTCAAATGGCAGAAGCGGTGATTGGTTATCGGATTCGAGGTGATGTGCGCATCGGCAAGACACCCAAAATATTGCTGATGCCTCCCATAGAGTAAACCCATTGTGAATGTTTCGAGAGCTTTAGGACTAGGACGCTTAACCGCGACAATGTTATGAAAAAATTATGGATCAGTGTACGACGCATGTTTTCTGATAATGTCGCCGAGCTATCGGAAGACGCTGAGATGGCTCGAGGTTGGTTAAAGTACGTTTTTATTCTCGTTGCGGTTATTGTCTTAATACAAATCGGCGTAGGCATTTACTGGAGCTCGGAGCCAGATCAGTTCGAAATAGATAATGTTACTCGCGAGTTAGTTAATAAATACGGGCACCAACCTGTAACCGGGTCAGCGACTACCGCTGCACTGATTACAGTCGCTGATACGCTGCTCGAAAAACCCGGTGGCTTTTTATCGAACGATATCCTTCCTCCCGGTGTGTGGCTCGATAATATGCCAAATTGGGAATATGGCGCGCTGATTCAGGTGCGGGATCTGTCGAAAGCGATGCGAGAGTCGTTTAGTCGGTCTCAATCTCAATCTTTAGAAGATTCTGATTTAGCGATTGCCGAGTCACGCTTTAATTTCGACAACGAGAGTTGGGCGTTGCCCCCATCGGAGTCGGAATACAAAGAGGGTATCCGCTACCTTGAAGGCTATCTACAGCGTTTGGGTGATGAAGATCAAACCAATGCACAGTATTTTTCACGAGCCGATAATTTGCGGTATTGGTTGAGCACCGTTGAAACTCGGTTGGGGAATTTATCGCAGCGACTCAGCGCCAGTGTTGGGCAGCGGCGCATTAATACAGACTTGGCTGGCGCACCGGGTGCGATGCGTTCAACCGATGTGCCGAGCGAACAGATTGTTCAAACACCCTGGACGGAAATTGATGATGTGTTTTATGAGGCACGTGGATCTGCTTGGGCGTTACTTCATTTCTTGCGCGCAGTTCAGGTCGACTTCGGTGATGTTTTAGAAAAGAAAAATGCCTCGGTCAGTTTGGATCAAATCATTCGAGAGTTAGAAGGCACGCAAGATCCGATATTTAGCCCTATGATACTCAACGGTGGCGGCTTTGGGTTTTTGGCCAATCACTCGTTGGTTATGGCGTCTTACATCTCGCGTGCCAATGCAGCAATCATTGATCTTCGCGATTTGTTATCGCAAGGCTAAGCGGAAAGCCTCTCACGGTAAGCACATCCAAATCTAAGAGTTCTAGCGAAGGTGAATGGTTTTCTATTAACCCGGCAGTGGCGAGATACACCTAACGGTATCGTCATTGAACTATGGTTAACCAGCGACGATGGTCCATGCAAAATTGAAATAGGACGCCAAGAGGCCGTCTTTTTCGTCAAGACCGACGATTTGCCTCACATAGAATCCACTCTGCTGTCTCGCAAAAATTCTCGCGCTGGTTTTCGTTTTCGCATCGGCTCGGCAGCGCTTAAAAATTTTTGTAACGAGCCCGTCACGCCGATTTACTTTGTCCAATACCGGCAGTTAAAACAGGCTGCGCGTCTGCTGGATTCTCTTGGCCTTCAACACTGGGAGTCGGATGTTCGTCCCGCAGAACGGTATTTAATGGAGCGTTTCATTACCGGAGGGGTTGAGGTGCTGGGCGAAGCGCGATATATGCCTCACTATCGGTTGTTCAGTAATCCTCAACTACGTCCGTCAGACTACCGGCCCAGCGCAAAAATTATATCCCTGGATATTGAAACCAATATGACGGCGACCGAACTTTATTCGATTGCCGTCTACGGTAGTGATGTCGCCATCGTTTACATGATTGGCGATAAGGAAAACAACCAACATTGTATTATTAAAGGGATCGAATTTGAGGTTCGGGCGTGTGCCGACCAAGCCGATTGTTTAAGCCAGTTTCTTAGTTGGTGCGAAGAATACGACCCCGATATTTTTGTCGGCTGGAGCGTCGTTCAGTTTGACTTTTGGGTGTTAGAAAGTTTGTCAAAAGCCTTGCGAGTGCCGCTGACAATTGGTCGTGCTAGTCAGCCTGCGCACTGGCGAAGCGATGATGAAACCAATCGGCGTTATATTCAAATTCCCGGCCGCGTTGCGCTTGATGGCATCGATATTTTAAAGACCGCGTTTTATAACTTCCAAAGTTTTTCCTTGAATAACGTCGCCGCCCAGTTGTTGGGTGAAAGCAAATTGCTAGACTCAAACGATCGAGGGGAAGAGATTACAGAGCTGTTTGGCAACAACAAGCAAGCGCTCGCGGAATACAATATCGTTGATTGTCAGTTGGTGTGGGATATTTTTCAGCAAGAAAAGCTCATTGATTTTGTCGTTGAGCGTACTCAATTAACCGGTTTGCTACTCGATCGGTTTGGTGGGTCGGTCGCGTCTTTTGATTTCGCTTATCTCCCGCTGCTCCATAGGCGGGGGTATGTGGCACCTAATCTTGGCGAGCTGGAGTCCGACGTGGTTAGCCCTGGTGGTTACGTAATGGATTCTCGCCCAGGCATCTTTAACAATGTGCTTGTGTTGGATTTTAAAAGCCTATACCCCAGTATCATCCGAACCTTTAATATCGACCCTTACGCATATTGGCACGCAAAGCACAATCAGTTGCAAGATGACGATATCATCCCTGGTTTTAATCAGGCGTATTTTTCCAAGTCCAACTATTTGCTGCCTGATATTATTGCTAAATTGTGGGCTGCTCGAGACAGCGCGAAAGCGAATGCTAATCAGCCATTGTCTCAGGCAATAAAAATCATAATGAACTCTTTTTATGGTGTATTGGGTTCCACAGGTTGTCGGTTTTTTGATCCTAGAGTGTGCAGTTCGATTACTCTCCGTGGTCACGAAATTATTAGAGCGAGTAAAGAGTGGATTGAAAAACAGGGGTATCAAGTTATTTATGGCGATACCGATTCAGTGTTTGTGTGGATTGGTGATGAGGTCAATGCCGCGCAAGCAAAGGTAGTTGGGAGTGAACTTGCTAAAGGACTCAATGTTTTTTGGCAAGATGATCTCGCGGCGCGTTTTGGTATTGCAAGCGCGCTAGAAATTGAATTTGAAACCCATTACAGCAAATTCTTAATGCCAACTATTCGAGGTTCAAATGAAGGTAGTAAAAAGCGCTATGCGGGAATTATTGAATCGTCAGGTAAAGAACAGCTGATATTCAAAGGTTTGGAAAATGTGCGTACCGACTGGACTGAGTTGGCCAAAGAATTCCAGCAAAGTTTATATCGTCGTGTATTTTCTGGTGAAGCCGTTGAGGGCTACGTCAAAGACGTGGTTGCGCAATTGAATCGCGGCGAAAGAGATAGCGCGCTAATCTATCGAAAAAGGCTGCGGCAGAAACTTGCCGATTATCAAAAGAGCACGCCACCCCATGTCAGAGCCGCGCGCCGTTTGCCCGCAGCGGATCAGAAAGCATTGTACCGAGGCGACTGGGTGGAATATGTGTTGACTGTCAATGGTCCCGAGCCCGTCACTCACGTTGTCAGCCAAATTGATTATCAGCATTATGTTGATAAACAATTGGCACCGGTTGCAGACAGCGTGCTGCAGTTTATAGACCTTTCCTTTAAAGACATCGTCGCGCCTCAGCTTTCATTATTTAGCTAACACGTCTCATTTCAATCCTAAAGAAAGTCTGCGTTTGGCCGATGCAGGTATCAGGCACTTTTTGAATCCATCCGGCAAAAGGGAACGCGGGCATGTTCAGATATCCGTTTAGCGCTAAAAAGAATAAAGTTGATAAGGTTGATCATCGGCTAAATCATGTCTACCTCACGTTGCACCAGTCTCATCGTAATCGTGAATTTCTTGAAGTCACTCTGCCGAACGATGATCGTGTCTACCAGAGCATGTTGTTAGAGATTGATCCTGACGAAGGCACTATGCTGATTGATGAGCTCTTTCCGAGTGATTTCGTGGGCATGCCGGGTCAGGACATTCACTGCACGCTGCGTCAAACGAACGGCCGGCATATTCAATTTGATACGCAGATTTCGGAGCGGCATCAATACGATGGATCGCCAATTTATGTGGTCGCATTGCCAGCCGAGCTCGACTTTGATCAGCGACGTGCATCTTATCGTCTGCCGTTGAGCTCCTTAGCGCCTGTAGAATCGTGGTTTTTGGCCCCAAACCAACAAGAACACAGTGCTCGCCTCAAAGATCTCTCAATTCATGGGGTGTGTTTGGAGGTTGAAGAGAGTGCGGAAGGGCTGTCAGTGGGCGATTCCCTGCGCGAGGTGTCATTTGAGTTTGCCGGTGTGCCAATTTTATGTAATCTCAGAGTCAAAAACGTTCAAACCGGAAGTCGCAACTCACAACGGGTGGGTGCGCAGTTTGTTAACTTATCCGCCGCAGAGCAGCGCCGCTTAGAACAGGCGATCATTCAAGAGCAGCGAGAGTATCTGCGTCAAGAAGGTTGGGGTAATGAGCGTTTGGCCGGTTGAAAACGACTAGCCACTGTCAACGGAGTTGCAATTCAGGCAACAGCTCGAAATAATGTCGCGGTATTAATACCTGCCGTGTGCAAATTTACCATTGTCGAGCATTTACGTGACCCAACCGACCGATCTAGAAACCACTATACAATCCGTACAAGACGACGTCGCTGAACTTCAATCTCGTGCATTGTTCCAAGAAGATGTCATTCAAAAGCTCGATGATGTTGTTGTGCGGCAAGCCGATTACATTCAAAGTTTGCAACGCAAGCTCGCTGAACTAGAGGAGCGACTTGAAGATCTACGCTATTCCTCGAATGGCCCTTCCGACCTGGCCAATGAAAAACCTCCTCATTATTAAGCTCTAGCCTTTCACCATAGACTCTAGTACGTGGCTCTCGATTGGTCTCAGTGTGCTAGTTGCGATAAAATTCGCTGCGTTAAATCAAACGATAATAATATTGTTATTTAGGAGTACCGGAATGTTTCAAAGGATATTGTTTGTTGTCTTATTCATGAGTTCGGCTGTGTTTGCTGAGGACCGATCCGCCGAAATCGATGCGTTTGTTGCTCTCTATCAAGATGGTGACCTGCTATCACAGAAGCGTGCCATTGAGCCGCTTGCGTGGAGAGGAATCACCGATGAGCGCGTTTACGATGAAATTGAAAAAAAGTTGCTAGAAAATTACCAAGCTGCTGAGGAAAAATTAGCTCGTGATGCCGTATCTTGGTATATAAAGGGGCTAGGGTATTCGGGGAATGCGAAATATATCACCACGTTGGACACCGTGCGCTACGAGACAACAGATTTTAAGCACAGGAAGTACGCGAAATCGGCCATCAAAATGATTTCCCAATACGCCGAGTACAACCGCATTATTAACGACCAGAGTCAGTGGAATAGTGAGGAGAGTGGAGACGTTAATCGCTTCGCCAATATGGTCCGTAGTCATGACCTTGAGCTAAAGCGGCTGGGTGTGCGGCGAGTTATTACGGATGATGTCAAAAGCGACTATCTACTTGAGGTCATCAATGCCGACGTACTGGCAAATTACCAAACGGAAGATAAGTCTAAGTTGTTTGCGAATACCTACGCCTATATGACTAAGGCTCTGGCCGCGTTGGGTGATGGTAAGTATGCAGACACGGTTCGTCGCGTGGCCGAGGGCGGATACAGTATTCGCCTCCGTAAATACGCGAAGGGTTACCTCGACGACTACAAGCTCTAGATATAATTCTTCTATTTTTCAAAGAGTTACGGGATTATAGACTGGTCTATATAAACCCGTTCCTCTTTGGATTCATTTTTCTCTGGCGCAGTTAACCTGTTTGTGTATAATTGGTTAACTATGACCCAGTCTCAAATACTCCGTAATCGCGTTAAATCGACGCTAGCTGAGCGCAAAGCGCAGCGTTTATACCGTGCCCGCAAGGTATTAACTAGCCCGCAAGGCTCGAATGTGCAGGTTGATGGGCGGCAGCTCATCAACTTTTGTAGCAATGATTACCTCGGCTTAGCCAACGACCCTCGTGTCATACAAGCGCTAACACAAGGCGCAGCGCGCTGGGGAGTTGGCAGTGGGGCGTCTCATCTCATTTGTGGTCACAGCTCTCCCCATCATCAACTTGAAGAGGCTCTAGCGGAATTCACTGGTAGGGAAGCGGCATTGCTGTTTTCTTCCGGTTATTCAGCGAACATGGCTGCAATTAATGGCTTGGTGTCTATCGGTGATCAGGTTTACCAAGATCGCCTCAATCATGCATCGCTTCTTGATGGTGGATGGATTAGTCGCGCTGATTGCCATTGGTTTGAGCATGCCGACATGGCTTCATTAGATGAACAGCTGTCGGTGCGTCAGGTAGCACAACCACAACCACAGTCGCAAGCACTTTCCCTGGTTGTGAGCGATGGTGTCTTCAGCATGGATGGCGATGTGTGCCCGACCCAAGGCTTGGCGGATGTGGCTGCGAATCATGGCGCCGTTCTTATGATTGATGATGCCCACGGTATTGGCTGCACAGGCAATCAAGGTACGGGGACTATCGATCCTAGCCGCTTTAGTTCCGCCGAGGTGCCTATCTTAATGGGAACTCTGGGCAAGGCATTCGGTACCGCGGGTGCTTTTATCGCGGGCGATGCAGAGTTGATCGACTATTTAATTCAAAAAGCGCGTAACTACATCTATTCCACCGCCATGCCGGCAGCGATTGCCTACGCGAGTTTAACAAGCTTAGAGCTGGTTAAGCATGAAGCTTGGCGACGCGAAAACTTGTCTGAATTGATCGGTTATTTTCGTGAGTGTGCAGCGGCTGCATCAATCCCCTTGGGCGATTCTAATACGGCTATCCAGCCAATAATGATCGGCAAAGCGGAAACCGCGCTGCTATTAAGCGATTATCTGAGCGAACTGGGGTTGTGGGTTAGTGCGATACGCCCGCCAACCGTCCCCCAGCACACCTCCCGATTACGAATTACAATTACTGCGTCACATACTCGCAAACATATAGAGCAGTTGGTGGAAGTGTTAGCGCGAGGTCTACAAAAATTGATGAATGCGGATCAAAGGCTTTCTGCCCATGGCTAAATACTATTTCATTACCGGTACGGATACGGAAATCGGGAAAACGACTATTGCGGCTGCCTTGTTAAAATGTGCAGGCGAGCAGGGCAAAACCAGTTTAGGTTTAAAACCGGTTGCCGCAGGATGTGAGATGCAAGAAGGCATGTTGAAAAATGAAGATGCGTTGCAGCTGATGAGCGCTTCCACGGTGACACTGGATTACCAGCAAGTAAATCCATTTGCGTTAGAAGCGGCGATTGCGCCTCATATTGCGGCAGAGCAGGCGAACGTTACACTATCTGTTGAGAAGATCGCCTCGTCAATTCGAGATGCGGCGATGATCAATTGTGAATCCGAGCATGCTGTCTCGATTGCCGATTTGGTGTTGGTTGAAGGCGCTGGAGGTTGGCTTGTCCCTCTCAATAAAACCGAATTCTTTTGTGACATTGCTACCAACTTGCAGATGCCCGTGGTTTTAGTGGTTGGTATTCGGCTAGGGTGTATAAATCACGCAATGCTTACCGTGCAAGCTATCGCCGCAAGTGGATTGACGCTCGCAGGATGGGTCGCGAATTGTGTCGACCCAAATGCGGATGTGGTAGAGGATAATATTGACTTTCTAAAGCGTAGTATCAATGCGCCTTGTTTGGGTGTTGTTCCCCATTTTGATCAACGTGAGATTAAAAACTCGCAGTTGCCATTTGCGATAACCGACGAAGCTTCACCTCATCTAGACGTAGAACCGCTGTTATAAATTGAGATAGTTTATCTTAGAGTTTCTCTATGCATTCAACCGACCTTGAATTCGATCGCGATCATATTTGGCACCCCTATACCTCCACAACTCACCCTCTGCCTGTTTATCCCGTAGAAAGTGCATCTGGCGTTACGTTGCAGCTGACGGATGGCAGGGAGTTGATTGATGGTATGTCCTCGTGGTGGTGTGCAATTCACGGCTACAATAATGCACGACTGAATTCAGCTGCGCATGCACAGATTGAAAAAATGTCGCACGTCATGTTTGGTGGTATTACTCATCAGCCCGCAGTCGATTTAGTCAAAAAATTATTGGCACTTTCGCCACCGCACCTACAAAAAGTATTTTTAGCAGATTCCGGATCGGTATCTGTTGAGGTGGCCTGCAAAATGGCGTTTCAATACCAAGTAAATCGCGATAAGCCATTGCGTCAAAAGCTGCTGACGCTACGCGGCGGTTATCACGGTGATACGTTGGGTGCAATGTCTGTGTGTGACCCGGTAACGGGTATGCATACGCTGTTTAATAAAGTATTACCGCAACATATCTTCGCTGATAAACCCTCCGCATCCTTCCACAGCAACGCTGACCCTCAACAACTCCTAGCGCTTGATGCGATTTTTGAGCAACGACATGAAGAGATTGCTGCCGTTATCATTGAACCGATTGTTCAGGGCGCTGGGGGCATGTGGTTTTACTCTCCCGACTATTTGCGTCACTTGCGTGCTTTGTGCGATCAATACGGTGTGTTGCTGATTGCCGATGAAATTGCGACCGGTTTCGGACGCACCGGAAAAATGTTTGCCTGTGAACATGCTGGCGTCGATCCAGATATTGTTTGTTTAGGTAAAGCTATTACTGGCGGTTATATGACGCTCGCTGCGACCTTAACCTCTGACAAGGTCGCAGACGGCATTTGCGCGAAGGGGAATGTGATGATGCATGGCCCTACTTTCATGGGCAACCCGCTAGCCTGTGCGGTGGCCTGCGCGAGCATCGACGAGCTGTTGGCGAATGATTGGCAACGACAAGTTCATAATATCGAAAATCAACTCAACCAAGAATTAGCGATTTATCGTCAATCACCCAATGTTCATGATGTGCGAGTGCTGGGTGCGGTTGGTGTGGTAGAGCTGGTGGCGCCAGTGGATGTCGCGAAGCTGCAATCACAATTCGTTGATCGCGGTGTGTGGATACGGCCCTTCGGTAAGAATGTGTATTTAATGCCGCCTTACATTATAAAGCCCGAGCAATTAAGTCGGTTATGTGATGCGATCAGTGTTGCACTTTAGAAAATTGCCAAACAGGTTATCAAGTCAAGCGTAAATAGGTAGTATAGTTGCATCAGGTGTTCCCAAGTATCCTTGAGGTTTACTATGCGGCTTTCCCAGCGTGCGTTCTGCACTTTTTTTATTCTTCTATATTCCTCCTTAGCTGTGTGTGATGGCTCGCTAGATGCGCGAAAAATTATAAAAGGCGCGTTAGACCAATGGCGTGGCTTAAGCTCCTATTCTGAAATGGCTATGATTATTCATCGGCCCGATTGGGAGCGTAAGATGGTAATGCGAGGCTGGACTAAAGGGGAAAAGAAAAGCTTGGTACGAGTGGTAGAACCAGTAAAAGACGCAGGAAGCGGTACCTTGTTGCTTAAAAATGAAATGTGGACTTATAGTCCCAAAGTCAACAGGCCAATAAAGCTGCCAGGGTCGATGATGAACCAAAGTTGGATGGGTTCTGATTTTACTAATAATGATATTGCACGTAGTGATGATATTTTGGATGACTACGAACACAGTTTATTGAAGACCGAGTTGCGTGACGGGCATCAAGTGTATGTTATTGAATCGATACCTCACGAAGATGCTGCCGTTGTATGGGGTCGTGAGTTGATCACCATTCGTGATGATTTCGTTATGCTGCAACACGACTTGTTTGACCAAGACGGTGTTCTCGTGAAGAGTATGGTCACAACTGAAATTAAAGAATTGGGTGGGCGCACCGTTGCGAGTATTCAGCGTATGACTAACATCGAAGAACCGGAAAAATGGACTGAAATGCAGGTCTATGCAGCGGAATTTAATATTGAGTTAAGTGATCGATTATTCACGCAGTCAAATTTAATGAATCCTCGACATTAATAGCGTTTGACTGCGGCATTTATGGATGGGTGAACTGTGTTAGAGCTTCGACTAGCGTGGCGTAATATCTGGAGACATTCTCGCCGAACATGGCTAACCGTCGCTGCCATGGTGTTTTGCAATGTGTTGTTGATATTCCTGATAGCGCTTCAGCTAGGAAATTATCAAATGATGATCGATAACACGCTACAAGCGTTTAGCGGTCATATTCAAGTGCAAAAAGCAGGATACCAGGACGAGCCGAGTTTACGTAAAAGCTTTCATAACGCCACAACGCTGGCGCAAGACCTTCGAGAAAACATCAATGACGTAGAGGTAAGTTCTAGAGCGTTAGGCTTTGCCCTGCTTTCAAGTGAAGAGCGGAGCTACGGTGTACAAATTGTAGGTGTTGAGCCTCAGTTCGAGGCCTCTGTATCAACGTTGCCGGGACTCGTTGTCGAAGGACGCTACCTTGCTGACGGCGACAGTTCTCCTAGTAATGTCGCTGATGGAATCGTCATAGGGAAAGTGCTAGCGCGTAATTTGCGTGTTTCAGTAGGTGATGAAATCACGTTATTGGGTTCTGGCCGCGATGGGTCGATGGCCGCAGACGTTGTAAGCGTCACCGGCATATACGACAGCGGAATGGTTGATTTAGATAGAGCTATTGCTCACATCAATTTGAAACATTTCCAGTCTCTTTTTTCGATGCCTGAGCAAGGTCATGCCGTGGTTGTAAAAGCCCACAATTTTGATCAGGTGGAGCAGATTTATTCGCAAATTAGCCAGCTTGTCATTAACAATGATTTTTTCTCTACTCAAGCGCTGGTCGTGCAGGACTGGAATGCGATGCATCCAGGGCTCAAACAAGCCATTCAAGCGGATATGGGAAGCGCTCTATTTATGTACGCGATTTTGATTATTCTGGTCGCATTTAGTGTGATGAATACGCAGCTAATGTCGGTGCTTGAGCGCACGCGTGAATTTGGCGTGATTATGTCGTTAGGTTTGTGTGCCGGTAGATTAACCAAGCTCGTATTGCTTGAAACATCGTTGATGGCGGGTATAGGTTTTATTTTGGGCGTGGCGGGCGGTTTAGCTGTGGTCGGATACTTGAGTGTCGAAGGGTTTAGTATTGCGGGTATGGATAAAATGGCGGAACGTTTCAATATGTCACCGGTAATGTATCCGCAGCTTTCGTTTCTTTCAATATTAAGTGGGCCTTCTGTTATCTATTTGGGAAGTTTGATTGCTGCAATTTATCCAGCATTCAGGTTGCACTTTTTGCAGCCTGTCGCGGCAATGAGGGCGGCATAATGAACTCCCAAGCTAAGCCCACTGTTGAATTAAAGAACGTTGGCACGAACTGGACCGTCGTTGCGCGTCTTGCTTGGCGGTATCTCTGGCGCAATTATCGACGAACGTTGATTATGTTGGCTGCTATTTCTATCGGTGTGTGGGCGATGATATTTATGACCGCGCTTACTCGAGGTATGGTCGATGACATGATTGAAAGTAGTGTCAAGACGTTTCTTGGTCATGTACAGATTCATCATCCTTCTTATCGTGATGATCCGAGTGTGAACAACTCTATGCCTGCGCCCTCTGATGCGCTGCAAGATTATCTCGACGCTTCCAGTCTCAACTGGGGATCGCGCGTGAGAGTGCCTGCGGTGGTGTCCAGCGAACGTGAGTCTATCGGCGTTCTGCTAATGGGCGTGGAACCAGAAAAAGAAAAAATGCTGTCTAAGGTTGACTCGCAAATTTCATCTGGGCGTTTCTTAGAGTCCACAGAAGATCGCGGTATTGTCATTGGTGCTAAACTGGCTCGCCGACTCGATACAGAGCTGGGAAAGCGCATCGTTGTAATGTCTCAAGATCCCGACAATAACATCGCTGATAGAGGCTTTCGCATTGTGGGTATCTATAGCGCCGAAATAGCCGCCCAGGAGGAACAGTATGTATTCGTTGGTCTGGCGACAGCACAGGCCATGCTTAATATCGATAATCAAATTTCTGAACTTGAAATTCAGGGTAGCGATTACCGATATGTAGACGAGCTTTTAACGCAGGTTTCAATATTAGAACCTGATCAAGAAGTGCTACCCTGGACTAGCGTCGATCCCTATATGGAGAGCCTGCTGAATGTCATGGACAGTGCAATATATATTTATATTGTTGTTATTTTCTTGGTGTTGTCGTTTGGTTTAGTCAATACCCTGGTGATGGCTGTGTTCGAAAGAGTGCGGGAAATTGGTTTAATGCTAGCGTTGGGGATGCGCCCGAACGCTATACTCCGCCAAATATTACTCGAAACTTTTTATTTGTTGGTGTTGGGGCTATTGCTTGGCAATCTGCTTGTGCTGATAACCGTATGGCCGATCCGTGATGGAATAGATGTTTCCATTGTCGCAGAAGGAATGGCAATGATGGGTGGTGGAAGCACAATTTATCCGGCGGTCTATTCGCAAGATGTGTTCGTTGCGAACAGTGTGGTGATTGTATTGGGACTAATAGCCGCAATTTTTCCAGCATTTCGGGCGAGTCGTTACGACCCAGTTCGGGCACTCAATAAATCCTAGTCGCGAATTTTAATGAGAGTTTTACTCTATGGTCATTGCGGTAAAGTGTGAAAATTTGTGTAAAACGTTTCATCAAGGTGATGCCGTGATCACTGGGTTGGATCATGTTGATGTCGTTATCAATAAGGGTGACTTCGTTAGTCTATCGGGCCCTTCGGGTTCGGGGAAGACCACATTGTTGAATGCTATTGGTGGTTTAGATACGCCGGATAGCGGCAAGATTACGGTTGCTGGAGAGCGTATTGACCAATTCTCTAAAGGTGCCATGGCGGATATGCGGTTGCATAAAATTGGTTTTGTCTTTCAGGCCTATAATTTAATACCTGTTTTAACCGCAAAAGAAAATGTCGAATTCGTCATGCAGGTACAAGGCGTTCCTGTTCATCAGCGTCATGAGCAGTCGATGGCAATATTGAAAGAGGTGGGTCTAGAAGGTATGGAACACCGGCGCCCGGGTGAGTTGTCGGGCGGGCAGCAACAGCGCGTAGCGGTCGCTCGTGCGATTGTCTCGAAACCCGCGCTCGTGTTAGCTGATGAACCTACCGCGAATTTAGATTCAGTGAGTATGAAAAACCTAATGGATCTTTTTGTCGAGTTGAATCAAAACCATGAAATCACCTTTATTATTGCAACTCATGATGTGCGCGTAATTGATTACACTCGTCGTAAAATAACCATGGTTGACGGTAAGATTGTAAACGATGAGTCAAATTAAATGGGTTGCCGAAGCTTTCGTGATTGCCGTTGCGCTCAACTATAGTGCGCTAGTTCTATCGCAACAGTCCGTATCAGAAAATGCCTCCTGGAATCACACTTTTCACGGTAATGTAAAATACACGTTGCAGGCGACTCACTTCCCTGAAGAAAGTCTCTATAGACCATTATTGGGTGCGAGTGTGGATGATCACTTCGCGTCCTCGAGGCTAAAATGGCAATTTCACAAGAGCGCTTGGGATGCTCAAGTCGACTATCAGATTGTGGGGTATTACAGAGATCGCCTCGGTTTACAACCATCAACAGAACAGTACCTTCAACGTGCTTTGTACCCTGACGACCAATTTCGATGGTTTGATCTGACTAAGGTTTTCCACGATGAGGAAAAGTCGGTCGCGCTGCATCGTCTCGATAGATTTAATATTGGTTACGCTAGGGATGATTGGGTCGTTAGATTAGGTCGGCAAATTGTGAGTTGGGGCAATGGTTTGCTGTTTAACTCCGTCGATTTCTTTAATCCGTTCGATCCTGCGTCACTAGATAAAGAGTATAAAATTGGCGATGACATGCTTTTCGGTCAATATCTTGCGAACGATGGTGACGATGTGCAAGTGGTCGCTGTGATCCGCCGAAATGGTGCGGGTGATGTACGGGAAGCGGTAGCTAGCGAAGCAATTAAATATCACGCATGGGTTGATAACTGGCTTAATGGTGAAAGCTGGTTTTCGGGAGCGGAACTCGAAGTGGTGATCGCGCGCCACTACCGCGATGAAATTATTGCTGCGGGTCTTGTTAATAATGTGGGGGATGCAGTTTGGCGTGGTGAGTTAATGTTGAGCCATAGTACGGGCTATGCAAATTCAAGCGCTTCGGGATCCTCCGCATTGCGCTCATCAGAAAGCGATAAATTGGTAATGTCTTTCGTCACCAATTTATCGTATTCATGGGTTTGGTTAGGTAAAAATGTCAGTGGTATTGTTGAATACTATTACAATGGTTTTGGTTTAACCGGAGACTATAGCCTTGAAAGAGTGATGAGCGACGCGGCATTGTTCGAGCGCGTAGAAAGAGGAGAACTTTATACCATTGGTCGGCATTACCTGGGTCTATCTGGTGTAGTTGAATTAACCCCGTTAATGACCTTTTCACCTAGTGCCTTTGTTAATTTGGCTGATCAGTCGGCTCTGGTTCAGCTTAGTGTAAGTTACAGTGCAGCCCAGAATGTTCAGATAATCGGTGCCATCAACTTACCCGTGGGGAGTAGCGGCACAGAGTACGGTGGTCTTAAACAAACTACAGGGAGCGTGAATGATGTGCCTCTTTCATCTGATCTAGGCTTTTTCTTCCAAGCGGCCTACTATTTTTAGTGGTATTTTATCTATCTGTTGTTTAAACAAATTAAAGCGAGTTAAGCGCTATGAATCATGTAGAATTCCAACTGCCTTCAAGCTCTCCGGTCGAAGAGATTTATCCTCTTGTTGATGATGATCCAAAGATGAGTTTGCTGGACGCCATATATTCCCGCCGTTCCGTTCGTGGCTTTCTAGATAAAAAAATTCCTCAAAACGAATTGGAGCGGATCCTTCAAATTGCACAGCACGCGCCATCGAATTGCAATATTCAACCATGGCAAGTATTCATCGCGACGGGCGAAACTAAAGATCGGCTCAGTCGCACTATGATTGAAAATCTTAAGGCGGGTATCGATCAGAATCAAGATTACGAATACAGCGGAAATTTTGTCGATCAGTACCGTCGTCGCCAAGTGGATTGTGCCGTAGCGTTATATAACCAAATGGGCATTGAACGCGGTGATAAAGAAGGGCGTATTCGCGGCGTGATGCGTAACTACGAATACTTTGATGCGCCTTATATGGCGTTTATCGGTATGGATGAAAAGTTTAGTGCTCCTGTTGCGCTAGATATCGGAATGTATGCCCAAACGTTTATGCTGACCTTGCGGGCGTTTGGTTTGCATAGTTGTGCAATGGGATCGATGCGTAGCTATCCGGACTTAGTTCGTGAGGCTTTTGGTGTTTCATCACAAACCCGTATTCTATTCGGTATCGCGTTTGGGTATGAGGATGAAAGCGTGGCTGCAAATCGCACTCGTGTTTATCGTGACCCTATTGAGGCGAATGTCATTATTAAGGACTAGTCTGTACCTTTTCTCGATTCATCTTTACAATGCGCCGGCGCGAGCTTTTTGCTCGCCGCAATTCGTTCTCGGGGCGGGGCGGAATTCCCCACCGGCGGTAAGTGATTAATCAATACAATTGATAGCATGTCATAAGCCCGCGAGCGCTCTTGCGCTAAAGATCTCCCAGGTTTTCTAAGCGTCAGCCTAGTCAACTTAAGTGATTTTTAGCGCAGTGAGGTCAGCAGATTCGGTGAGAAACCGAAGCCGACGGTCATAGTCCGGATGAAAGAGAATGGGAAAGCAAACCGCATATGGCTTGCCTATGTGCGAGACACTCCCGTGCGCCCTGATTCTGGTTATAGTGAATTAAGTGAGGAAACCATGAATCAGATTAACCAAGTCAACTCTTATGTCGCTAGTAAGTTGCCGAGCGACACGCGCATCGCGTTTATTCAATCATGTTGGAGTAAAGATATCGTTGATCAATGTCGCGACTCGTTTATCGCGTCGGTGATTGAGCAAGGTATTGAACCGTCCAATATCGATTGTTTCGAAGTGCCAGGTGCATTAGAAATTCCGCTTCAAGCCAAGCTGCTTGCTAAAACGGGTCGTTACAATATTGTTGTCGCGAGTGGCTTAGTCGTAGATGGTGGTATTTATCGTCATGAATTTGTAGCGGATGCCATTATCAAAAGCTTTATGGAAGTCCAGTTGGAAACAGAGGTACCCATTATCTCCGCCGTGTTAACGCCACATAACTTCCATGAACATCAAGCACACCACGATTACTTTTTTGATCATTTCAAAATTAAAGGGCAGGAAGCCGCCAATGCTTGCCTTAAAACCTTGATGAATGTAGAGCTAGTAAAAGAGTTATAGCGCTCAGACAGCCCTACAACTAAGTGATTTACTAAGGCGCTTAAAAGCGCCTTTTTTATCTCAAGACGTTGAATTCTTCATTTGGTTAGTGTGACTAACAACCGATGTGCTCATTGCCACGCGCGGCTGCCCAATAACATAACTTTGCGAACTTTGTCAGGTGAATTTATAACGCCTGTGGCAAACTGATTGCGCAGTTCTACTATCCATCCTCTCTTTTAATAACAGATATAACAACGGAGGTTGTCATGCGAATTTCATCCGAATACCCCTATTTAAAGTCGACAGATAATCCCTCATCGTTTTTCACTCCTCTGCTAAGTGCCGCGCTGCTCTGCACGTTGCTGGCAGGTTGTGGTCAATCCACTCAAACAGAAACCGGCGAACAAGTTTCGTCACAGGTGTCGGCTGATGCGCAACAACCAGTTGCGAAAAATCAAACAGACCAAAAAATGTCTGCGCAAGCACCCGTGGCACAAACTCAGTACGGTAAAGTGCGCGGATTCGTTGAAGATGGTGTTAGTGTCTTCAAGGGTGTGCGCTACGGTGCTGATACCGCGAATACACGCTTTCAAGCACCTCAAGCACCTGAATCGTGGCAAGGAATACAAGACGCACTAGAGTATGGAAATTCAACACGCCAGGTCCCCACAGGAAGTGGCGGCGGTTTATTTGCTTCGTGGAAACCAACACCGGTACCCGAACTAAGTGAAGATTCACTGTTTCTTAATGTTTGGACACCAGCATTGCGAGATGGCAAAAATCGGCCAGTGATGGTGTGGTTCCACGGCGGTGGGTTTACCTCAGGCTCTGGCTCAAGCTTGGCATATGACGGTGTGCGCCTGGCAAACCGAGGGGACGTCGTTGTAGTAACAGTGAATCATCGTCTTAACTATTTCGGCTATTTAAATTTGGCTGAGTATGGCGAGCAATTTGCCGACTCCGGTGCGGCCGGTATGCTCGATTTGGTCGCATCGTTAGAATGGGTGAGAGACAACATCACAGAGTTTGGTGGTGACCCAGATAATGTGCTTATTTTTGGCGAGTCTGGCGGCGGAATGAAAGTCAGTACGCTTCTCGCTATGGATAAAGCCCAAGGTTTATTCCATAAAGCGGTAGTACAAAGTGGTCCTGCGTTGACTTTGTCGACAGCTGATGAATCTGCAAAAGCAGCGCGACTCGTAGTGGAGGCGCTGGGTCTAAATCAAGAAAGTATTAATGAAATTCTAACGATGCCTGCTGAGCGCATCGAAGAGGCCGCTCGTAGTGTAGCTGCAGCCACTAAAATGCGCATCGCCAGTAGTCCCACTGTAGATGGGGCTAATATCCCTCGCCACCCGTTTGCCGAAGGCGCTCCTCCGCAATCAGCGAATGTCCCTGTGTTAATTGGTACAACGCGCACTGAAACCTCGTTGCTATCAGGCTCGCGGAACCCTGCATTATTCGACTTAACATGGGAAACCTTGCCTGCGGCCTTGGCTAGTGTGGCACCGGAAGTGGAACCGCAAAAGGTGATCGACACTTACCGCAAGTTGCATCCAGACATGGGTGCTGTAGAGCTGTATTTTACAGCAACAACCGACCGAGGTTTTTTAAACCGCTCTATCGAGCTTGCGGATAAGAAAGGCGCGCAACCAGGAGCTCCGGTGTACTTCTATTTGTTGAACTGGGATACCCCCGTCGATAACGGCAAATGGTTCTCACCTCATGCTCTAGAGATCGGCATGGTTTTTGACAATGTGGCTAAGTCAGCGTCGATGTCTGGGCTCAGTGATGATGCACAACGCATTGCTGATTTAATGAGTGAATCTTGGTTGGCCTTCGCTAAAACTGGCAACCCGCAACACCAAGGCCTTCCCGCTTGGCCCGAATTCAAGGCAGAGACACGCGCGACCATGGTATTCGATGTCGAGCCCAAGGTCGTTAATGACCCGCATGGTCAACAACGCAAAGTCTTTTTAGGTGGAGAAGGCTAACTGTAAACAGCAAATCTGGCGACCACGGTACGTTTTGTATCGGGTCGTCGGACTGTTTACAGACATTTGAAAACACTATACTGCAATGACATGTCACGTTAGGCGATGACGCTACGCGAAAACTACATTTGTGTTTTATCGACGTAGTAGGTTAACACCACGAACTACTATCAACCGGGCTATCGATAAGTTCTCGAATGTTGGCTTGAATAATTTTGTAACCGACATTACCTGTTAATCGTTGGCGATCTTCATTAAATATCAGAGTAGGGCTGGCTTTGACGTGTTTGGTTTGCGATAGCTGAATATCACGCTCGAGTTTGGCAAAGGCTGTGCCGTCATCAATGGTTTGCTGAATGTCAGAAAGCTTAAATCCTGCATCGCTGAGAACACCATGAAGTACAGCGGTATTACTAATGTCTTTTGCCTCGACAAAAAAAGCCTGCCTGAACGCGTTGATCGCTAAGTCAAAAGCTTCGCATTCGAGCACATCGGATTTTATGAGTTCCTGAATAGCGGATAAATAGAGATGGGCAGGCATCGAAGAGCTGGGTTGAACGTCGGACCACACGGTCGGGTGTATATTGATGTGGTCAAATTTGGCCGCGACTGATTGTACGTGCTTATTATAGGCTTCAATTCCTCCTCGAGAGTTCCATTGCCGCTCCATTTTACATGGCACGTCACCAAATACCGGGAACACATGGTGATCAATGTGGACCTGTTCACCAAACTCTTGCTTTAGCTCATCCATGCGGATTTGAGCAACATATGCCCAGATGCATAGAATGTCAGAAAAGTGGTCGACATGGATGGTCATGGTTTAACCTCTTTCGGATCACTGGAATTAACGTAATACAAGATAAAACGCGTACGCGCAGAGTATCATGTTTAGTACAACACCCAACGTAAAAGCTCTGCGGCGCAAAGAGACTCGGTTGCTACCGGTATGTATAAATGCATGGACGATTCTGCTGGCTGTAAATAGTGAGGCGATGGCTAATATCCACATGTTTACGCCCTGCAGCAACCAAATAAGAATGGACAACAGTGCAAATACCATCGGTATTTCAAATTGATTTCGAATGCAGTTATTAATTTGAATGACGCTATCTGGCCAGGCATCGTCGTGAAGTGCGCGACGAGTTTCGTCGACCATATTGTTTTTTAATGCAGATACCTTTGCATTAATGAGCTTTATGTAAAGCCAAAATACCAAAACAATTTGGACGAGCAACGGTAAAAAAATGAGCTGTTGATTCATTAATATGCACTGATTTTGTTGAGTTAAACTAACATGTCTCTTGCTCTATTGACTCTTGCGCCTGAATCTTCTTTGACCTCCGGCAGTGCGTTACCTTTTATGACCGCGGGACGTTCGCCAATGGCAAAAGACCAGCGTTTTAAGTGCGGTAAGTCATCAATTTCTACGCCAGACCATTTGTAGGTTCTTACCCAAGCCCAGTTGGCTATGTCTGCAATACTATATTCCCCGGCGAGAAATTCGTTTTCGGCCAAATGGGTGTCCAGCACGGTAAATAGTCGTTTTACTTCTCGGTGGTAGCGTTCAATTGCGGCAGGAATTTTTTCTGGCATATAGCGATAGAACACATTGGCTTGTCCCATCATCGGGCCAATACCGCCCATTTGAAACATCAACCACTGGATCACACGCGATCGGCCTTTCATATCGCTAGGTAATAATAAGCCTGTTTTTTCAGCGAGATAAATCAGGATGGCGCCGCTTTCAAATACAGCAAAGTCGCCTTCGTCCCGGTCAACAATGGCAGGAATGCGCCCGTTAGGGTTGATTTTAAGAAACTCCGGCGTGTGCTGTTCTTTATTCTGTAAGCTTAGCGCAATGAGGTTATAGTCGACGCTCATCTCTTCTAGGGCGATGGTAACTTTTCTACCATTTGGTGTCGCAGCGGTGTAGACATCTATCATCATGTTCTCCTCAAAAACTTATTGCGGTTGCAATTTTGCGTAAAAACGTTTTCTGCTGCTGGATTAGTTGGGTTATTGGTAGCCTTTCGCTTGCAGTTTAAATAAATGCGCATACTGGCCCTCTTTTTCCAACAACTGCTGGTGATCGCCATGTTCAATAATCCGACCGTGATCCATTACGATGATTTGATCCGCCATGCGCACAGTGGAAAATCGGTGAGAAATTAAAATTACAATTTTATTGGCAGCGTGTTGCCGGAAATGTTCAAAGATTGTAGCTTCGGCTTGTGCATCCATTGCAGCGGTAGGTTCGTCGAGGACCAAGATATCGGCTTCTTCGCGCATAAACGCGCGTGCCAAGGCGATCTTTTGCCACTGCCCGCCAGACAGTTCTTGTCCGCCTTTGAACCAGCGTCCCAGCTGGGTGTTGTACCCTTGATTTAATTGTTGGATAAAGTCTTCTGCCATGCCTTTTTGTGCGGCATCTTGCCAACGTTGGTCGTCGCTAAAGGCGTTAACATCACCAGCACCGATGTTCTCGCCGACGAGCATTTGGTAGCGAACAAAGTCCTGGAAAATAACACCGATACGCTGTCGCAGTTTTTCAGCATCCCATTCGTGAACATCTAAACCATCAATCAGAATTCGACCCGTACTGGGTGTATAGAGCCGCGTAAGCAATTTAATTAAGGTGGTTTTTCCTGAGCCATTTTCGCCGACTAAGGCAAGGCTGCTGCCCGGCGTTAAATGCAGATTAATATTTTCTAAGGCTGGGCTGGATGAACCTGGGTAGGTGAAACTGACATTATCAAAACGAATGCCGTCGGCAGGATTTGGGCCAGATATTGCCGTGCCATACTCTGGGTCGACGGGTTGTTCTAGATATTCGTACAAATTGGAGAGGTACAAGTTGTCTTCGTACATACCGCTAATGGCACTTAAGCTAGCGCTAACAGCCGACTGACCTTGTTTAAAGACGGCAAGGTACATTGTCATCTGACCGAGCGTGATCTTGCTCATAATGGTCGCGAATACGATCCAGGCGTAGGCGCCATAAAAAGCAGCGGCTCCAACTAAGCCTAATATTCCGCCCCAAATATCCCGTCGAATGGTTAACGAGCGGTCAGCAGCGTACAGCTTTTCAAAAATTTCGCGGTATCTGTCAAGCAGGAGTGGGCCAAGTTGATAGAGTTTGACCTCTTTGGCGCTATCCTCGCGGGCAAGCACTGTTTCTAGATACATTTGCATGCGGGTCTCAGGCGAGCGCCAACGAAATAAGCGAAAAGCATCACCGGAAAATTTAGTTTCCGCTAAAAAAACAGGCAAGGCGCCGAGCACTAAAATAACAATAACCCACGGCGAGAACTGTGCGAGTAGCACACCGAAACTAACTAATGAAATACCGTTTTGGATCAAGCTAAAGGTGCGGTTTACCAAACTCAATGGTCTTGCCGAGGCCTCGCGCCGAGCGCGCGTCAGTTTGTCGTAAAACTCTGAATCCTCGAAGTGCGTTAGTTGCAGTGTTAGCGCTTTTTCGAGAATCATTACATTCACTCGATTACCCAGGAGCGCGCGTAATAGTGATTGGCAGATAGATATCCCTCGCTGACCAACCGTTAGCGCGATGATTGCCAGCCCTTCGTAGACCACCAACCACAACACCTCGGTCGCATCGACTGTTTGTGTGGCTTTATAGACATCTATCGCGGCGACAACACCATCGACAATTAGTTGGCCAATGTACGCAATGATGGCTGGCATGATCCCGGTCAGTAGGGTCAGTACCGCCAGCGCGATGGTCATCTTGTGGGAGGTGCTCCACACCAGCTCAAGTGCGCGTCGGCTGTAGCGAAAAACGCCGATGAATCGGTGCAGGGGATTATCGTCGGCGTTTTGCCATTGTTGTGGAGGGCTCAAAACTCGATCTTCTTTCTTGCGATATGGGTGGATGCTGATAGTAGCGGTTTTTCTACTTTAGCTCTATGGCTAAGGTGGTCTGCAATTATTTCGTAGCTATAAATTTTCTAATGAAAAGAATAGCTTAGCTTAGTAGTGCACGCTTGAATGGCTGAATCCATCCTCATTACCTATAGTTAATTAAAGGTTTCACTTTAAGGGTGCAGCCGTATTTTCATTTAATCATTCGGTATACGGGGCTGGCGAGGTGGCGGTAGACGAGGAAGATGAGGGAGGCGGCGAAGGCGCCGAACTCAAAAAACTGCAAAAGTCGGCGAAAACAACGCGGACGTTGTTCTTCTCGGTTCTGGTGACCTTGCTGGTAATCGTTAGCATATTGATCACCAGTGTCGTGGTGATCAATATCCAATTGTCGAAGCGCAACGAGGTGCCGTCAGAAGAATTTGCGGAGCAATTGGCGACGCTAAATTCTCAGTTAGAGCACATCAGTGTCCTACATAACTCGGAAGCTAGGGTTTACTTTGATTTCCAGGATACCCTTGATGAAGTCAAAGCGCTGTATACCACCGAGGAAATCAATCTGTTGCGCCAACAGATGATGAGTCAGGAGCAGGATCGACGCAAAATGCTCGATATCATGGCTTCAGGTCATGAAAGCATAGCGGCAATGATGCCCGGCAATAGGCGCTGGGTGGAGGACTTTAAAAAGACCGCCGCGGCTGCCAAGAAGCGGTCCCTAGATAGAGAAAAAGCTATCAAAGAATCGATGACGCCACGAGAGCCTGACGAAGAAGGTGCCGAGGACGTGAGTGCCGACAAGTCGGCCAAAAAGTAGCGAAAAATTTCCACTGAGAACATTATGTCTGATGACGCTATTGACAATACAGAGACAGCCGACCCAGTCGCGACTCTGCGTAAGTCCCTCGGTCGTTGGCGAATCGTGTCGTTTGTCTGTGCATTTTTAGGTGTTGTGACGAGTGTTGGCGCGGTAGCGACGGTTTGGTATACGGGCAGCAACTCGCTAACCGCCTTTAAAGACTTGCCGGTATATCAGGTAAATACTTTGACCATCGATTATCGAGAGGCGGTCATGAGGCTCGATGAATCCATCGAATCGACGAAAAATACGCTGGCAAACCCAAATACGCAGTATGTTCTGTTTGATGCGCGCCAGCTTGTGGCTCAGGTGCAAGAGGTGGAGGCCCAGTTTGCCGACGACCTGAGCCAATATAGTGACTCTGTTGCGATTATTGCTCGGGATGTGGGAGGTGCGCTGGAGTGGAATCGTCACTTTCAGCGACAAGTCGCTCGGTTAGTGGAGCGCAGTCGGGTCCGGCAGGCTAGCTTAAACGCAATTTTCGACCGATATCCACGTCCAGATCTTCCTGAGCTTGACCCATCTGACGCAAGTGCGGCTGATAGCCCGGCCGCTGCTGCTCCGAGGCGGAGCCAAGCAAAATAGAGCGCCACCCCCAGGGGGGCCACCCCATAACGAAGACTTATCTCCGCTATATTCTTATTGAAAAGCCGTTTCTCGCGCTGGGTTCTCAGACCGAATGCTGGCATAATAACGCGCCCCAAAACTGGGGGTTCTTAATTGGCCCCGCTTAAGCCAGATCTGGCCAGCGGCGAGCGACGTCCCACCGATTTGTGCAGCTTGAGGAAAACTATGCAACCGACGGTTAAACCTAACAATCCTAATTTTTCATCTGGTCCATGTGCCAAGCGCCCTGGGTACAGTGTTAGTGCTTTGGATACTCGCTGTTTAGGTCGATCGCACCGCTCCTCGCTAGGCAAGCAGTTACTAAAGCAAGTGTGCCTCGATACGGCTGCCGCATTAGGTCTACCTGAAGGATATAAAGTCGGTGTTGTTCCAGGCTCCGACACGGGCGCTATGGAGATGGCAATGTGGTCACTGCTTGGTTCTCGTGGCGTCGACGTCATGCAGTGGGAGTCTTTTGGTAAAGGCTGGCTCACGGATGTCACCAAACAATTGAAGTTGGATAACGTCCGCGCGCTTGAAGCTGACTACGGCCAGCTCCCGGATTTATCCCAGGTCGACTTTAACAATGATGTCATCTTCACTTGGAATGGCACTACGTCGGGTGTCAAAGTCCCGAACGGTGACTGGATTGCCGATGATCGCGAAGGCCTAACTATTTGTGACGCAACCTCCGCCGTGTTTGCCATGGAGCTTCCCTGGGAGAAGTTAGACGTGATTACCTTCTCTTGGCAGAAAGTACTCGGCGGCGAAGGTGCCCACGGTATGCTGATTTTGAGTCCGCGTGCGGTAGAGCGTCTTGAGAGTTACACGCCAGCGTGGCCTCTGCCGAAGATATTTCGATTAACAAAAGGCGGTGAGCTAATTGACGGCATCTTTACTGGCGCGACTATTAACACGCCATCAATGCTCGCAGTAGCCGATTACTTGGATGCACTGGCGTGGGTCGAAAGTCTCGGTGGTGTGAACGCAGCAATTGCGAAGTCTGAAGAAAACTTGGCGGTGCTGAAAAAATTTGTTGATGCCAACGATTGGATCAGCTTCCTTGCGCAAGACGAAGCAACGCTTTCAAACACGTCTGTGTGCTTAACGGTAGATGCAACGCCGGAACAGGTTAAGAAAATGGTTTCCTTGCTTGACGAGCAAGGAGTGGCCTACGACATTGGTGCCTACCGAGATGCGCCTGCGGGCCTTCGTATTTGGTGCGGTGCGACAGTTGAAGCTGCAGATCTCGAAGCGCTTGGTCCATGGCTGGCTTGGGCTTACGAAGAGGCAAAAGCTTAACGCGCATATTTGTCGTAAGAGCGTAGTAGCGAACACGCTTGGGTAAAAGATTTCAAATTTATAGGTAAGGATCAATCAATGTTAAAGATCAAAACGTACAATGCGATCTCTGTAAAAGGCCTTGATCGTTTCAGTCGCGAGAAATACGAAGTCGCTAGCGAGATTACTTCGGCCGACGGTTATATTTTGCGTAGCCACAAATTGCATGGCGAAGAAATTCCATCGTCTGTAAAAGCGGTTGCTCGTGCCGGTGCAGGTGTCAACAATATCCCCGTGGATGAGTACACTAAAAAAGGTGTCGTTGTATTTAATACGCCTGGTGCAAATGCTAACGCGGTAAAAGAGTTGGTGCTCGCTGGCTTATTGCTTAGTTCGCGCGGTATCGTTTCCGGTATGAACTTTGTTTCTACCTTGGGTGAAATGACCGATGCGGGTGAAATGAGCAAGTTACTAGAATCGGAAAAGAAGCGCTTTGCTGGTAATGAGCTGTACGGTAAAAAACTAGGCGTGGTTGGCTTGGGTGCTATTGGTTCTATGGTTGCGGAAATGGGCTTGGCCCTAGGAATGGATGTTGCGGGTTACGACCCTGCCATTTCAATCGAAGCGGCGTGGCGTTTACCGAGTGCAGTAATTCGCAAAGAAAATTTACAATCGTTGTTGGCGCACGCCGATTACATCAGTCTTCACGTGCCAGCCCTGGAGGCCACTAAAGGCTTGATTAATGCGGAAGCATTAAAGTCTATGCAGAAAGGCGCGGTGCTAGTAAATTTCGCACGTGATGCAATTGTTGATGCGGAAGCAATTGTTGAAAGCCTCAATGAAGGTCATCTCGGACAGTATGTGTGTGATTTCCCTGAGCCTTGCTTGATCGGTCGTAGCGATGTTATCGCAATGCCTCACATCGGCGCGAGTACAGCCGAAGCTGAAGAAAATTGCGCGGTAATGGCAGCAAACCAATTAATGGATTACCTAGAGAACGGTAATATCCTGAATTCGGTAAATTTTCCTGCTGTACAAATGTCTCGCGCCGGTAAAGCGCGTATTACGTTTGCAAACGACAATGTTAGCGGTGTTCTCGGTCATGTTCTGACAGTATTGGCTGACAATAACGTGAATGTTGTCGATATGATGAACAAGAGCCGTGGCGATGTGGCTTACAACATTATTGATGTTGAAGACGTGCCGGGTGAAGACGTAGTGAATGCGATTAGCGACGTTGAGCATGTTATTAGCGTGCGCGTGCTGAGCTAAATTTAGCGTCTATTAAACGTTTTAAAAAAACCCAGCTTCGGCTGGGTTTTTTATTGTGCGATGATTTGCCCTTGAGCGACTAGCCACATTAGGACCGCATAGCGGCCTCCTTTCCCCATTGCGGCGAGAATCGCGAGTTGCCAAATCGGTACACGCATAATGCCCGCAACAAATGTAAGCCCATCACCAATGAGCGGCAGCCACGAAAACAATAAGCTCCATCGTCCATAGCGCTGAAACCATCGCTGGGCTTTATTCATGTCTGTCTTGTTCGCAGGAAACCATCGACGATCTTGAAAGTGCAGACAGTAACGACCTAGCCACCAGTTAATTACCGCGCCTAGCGTATTGCCCGCCGTCGCACTAATCCAAAGCCAAAACAAAGAGTAACTCTCTAGCTGCATGCCGATGATGACGGCCTCCGACGACAACGGCAGCAGCGTAGCAGCAAGTAGTGAGGTAAACGCAAGCAACAAGTATTCAAACATGGCATTGATGCTGGTACAGGAGAGTGTAGCCAGCATGCTTCTAAGGCTAAAAGGGGTTTCACATTTTTCCACGAATGGCCGGTCTATGATAATCTAAATGTCTTCAAACATCCCGGAAAGTGTTATGTCTATCGAAAATGCTCGCATTACTATTTGCAATCTTACATTGGCGCAGTATCCACAGATTAAGTCGTTAATGGATGAGGTGTATTCGGAATTAGGTGGCGCGTGGCCTCGTCATACTATTCAACGTCTGATAAAGGAGTTTCCAGAAGGGCAGCTGGGTATTTTAGATGGAGAGGAACTCGTTGGCTTAGCTCTTAGTGTACAGGTGGATTACCAACGCTTTTCTAACCCACATACCTACGACGACATTGTCGATAGTAACGATAACGTTTATTCCGACAAAAAAGGTGACGCGCTTTATGGGTTAGACGTGGTTATCGGTAGCCGCCATCGAGGCTTACGTTTGGGTAGACGGCTGTATGATGCGCGAAAGGAACTATGTCGACAATACAATTTGCGCGCTATTCTCGCTGGCGGAAGAATTCCTAATTACCATAAAGTGCGTGATGAGATGACGCCGATGCAGTACATCGAAAAGGTCGACAACAAGGAGTTGTACGATCCTATTTTGTCTTTTCAATTGTCGAATGATTTTCAAGTTAAGCGCTTGTTGAAAAAATATTTGCCAGAGGACGAAGACTCCGAAGGCTACGCAACATTATTAGAATGGAACAATATTTTGTTCGACCCAGAGCCCACTGTGCTTGAAACCGCAAAGCCCGTCGTGCGAGTCGGGGCCGTACAGTGGCAGATGCGCGGGGTTAAATCACTTGAAGATTTGATGTCTCAAGTGGAATTTTTCGTCGATACAGTCTCTGACTACCAGTCAGATTTTATTGTCTTCCCGGAATTCTTTAATGCACCCTTGATGGGTATTGAACCTAGTAGCTCTCAAATGGAAGCTATTCGTTATCTTGCGAGTTTTACCGATGAGATTCGAGAAAGAATGGCCGGAATGGCAATTGAATATAATGCCAATATTATTACCGGGTCAATGCCTTTGTTAGAGGAAGGGAAGTTATACAACGTTACCTATCTTTGTCATCGCAGTGGAAAAATAGATGAGCAGCGTAAGATTCATGTAACACCGCATGAAGAAAATGACTGGGTCATTGAAGGCGGGAATCAGATATCCGTATTTGATACAGACGCTGGAAAAGTCGGCATATTGATTTGCTATGATGTAGAATTCCCTGAGTTGTCGCGAATTCTCGCCGATCAGGGAATGCAGATTTTATTTGTTCCGTTTTGGACAGATACTAAAAATAGTTATTTACGTGTTCGACATTGTGCACAAGCGCGAGCGATTGAAAACGAATGTTATGTAGTGATAGCGGGAAGCGTTGGCAACTTACCTGCGGTTGAAAGTCTAGACGTGCAATACTCTCAATCGGCGGTGCTGTCGCCATCAGACTTTTCCTTTCCGCATGATGCTGTTTTGTCTGAGGCGACACCAAATACAGAAATGTTACTTTTCTCTGATCTCGACATGTACAAGCTAAAGATTTTGCATAGCGAAGGATCGGTTCGTAACTTGAAACAGCGTCGAACTGATCTGTACAGCTTATCGTTGAATAAAAAATAGTAACGTTACTAGAGTCTGAATGCCCTGTTTATTCGTAGGGTATTCAAATTTTCTAAATGTGGTAAATGACATTAGGAGCTGCATTAAAAAGTAAAGTAGAAAGATAAGACTCGATCGTAAGCTTCTACCTCTGTGAGTCCTCGCAGGCCAAACCCGACATCATTATGCGGGCCATAGTCTTCCAATGTGATGCTAGCGGTGTCGACAGCTAGCTCTAAGCCCCACGAGAAAAACCTCCCATGACCAAACTCAATACCAATTGCCCCTAGTGCGCCAATTGACGTGTCCTCCACGTAATCCCCGCTCGTGAAATGGTTGGATAAACCCGCGCGCACATACGGCGTGACGGTGCCGCCGTGATTAAAATTGAATCCAATGGTAGCTGCTACAGGTAGTTGAAGATGGTCCGCATCCCCTGCAATCAAAAAAAGTGGGCCAACGGATAGATCAGTGCGGAGCCCATTGTCGGCGTGATAGACCCCTCGAAAGCCAATCCCAATCGGGAGCGTTTCTGCGACGTCGACGTCGTAATAGAACCCGGGAGGTTCGTAGCGTAGGTTGTCTTCATAAATGTCCAGTACATCTTCAACACCTGGCACGTAGCTGATCTGCGCTCCAAACTTCCACTCCCCAGCGTTTGCTTGTGTTGCGCAGAGTAGTCCAAACGCAATGATCGTCCATACTTTCAAGTTCATTGTATCTCCATGAATAAATTAATGTTATTTATTGGTGCGTATACTAAACAGCAGGCTGGCTATGTACAAGCTAAGGCTCACGTTGCACACTATGGTTCTTATCCCTTGATTCACTTTTAACCTTTCGAAGGTGACACTATTTTAGGCATAAATGACGACTTATTTTCGCGTGCGAATAATTGGCAAGCGCTTTCCAGCGTTGACTACGATGTGTTGGTTGTCGGAGCGGGCATTAATGGAGCGGTGGCCGCTGCGTCCTTAGCGGCCCGTGGCGTTAAGGTCGCTTTGGTAGAGCGAAGTGATTTTGCCAGTGGTTCCAGTTCACAGTCATCAAATTTAGCATGGGGTGGAATCAAGTATTTAGAAAGCGGCGAATTTTTATTGGTCAACAAGCTTTGCCGTAGTCGAAACCATTTAATGCAGCACTACCCGTCAAGCGTAAAGGAGATTCGTTTTCTGACCACGATTCGACGCGGGTTTAGAATGCCTCCGTTTTTTATTTACCTTGGTGCTTTGCTTTATTGGTTTATCGGCGCTTGTTTTACTAAATCGCCTCGTTATTTGCGGAAGAAGGATATTGTTAGGCGCGTATCGGCTATAAATGCCGACAGTATAGTTGGCGGTTTGGAGTATTCTGACTGTTATTTGCCGGACAATGATTCCAGGTTCGTTTTTCGGTTTGTTCGTAAGGCCATGGAGGCCGGCTGTTGCGCGGTGAACTATGCTGAGGTTAAGAGTGCGCAATTAGGTACTGTAGAGCAAGGCGAAAGTTGCTGGCTGGCGACTGTTGAGGATCGTCTTACCGGCGAAACGACTCAAATACGCTCGCGCGTGTTGATCAATGCCTGTGGTCCCTATGTTGATCATTTTAACCAACTGATTCAGCATGAAACCAATTACCAACACGTATTTTCTAAAGGTATTCATTTAATAGTCGACAGGGTGATACCCAGGGAGGTCATGCCTGAAGATAAAGTGTTGGCATTTTTCGCCAGCGATGGACGACTTTTTTTCGTATTGCCTATGGGGCCGAAAACCTGCATTGGCACAACGGACACACGCGTCGATTCTCCGACGTCGACAGTGAGCGAAGCGGACCGGCAATTTGTCTTAGACAATGCCAACGAAATGTTAAACCTTCCCCGAAAATTAACTACCAAAGACATCATCGCCGAGCGCTGCGGTGTCCGACCTTTGGCGGTCAAAAAAGCGCGGGAGTCTGGAGATGACTGGCTTACCTTATCGAGAAAACACGTAACGGAAGTCGACGCCTCGAAACGGTTGTTAAGTATATTTGGCGGAAAGTTAACAGACTGTATTAATGTTGGGGAAGAAGTAGCGCAGATCGTATCAGGTTTCGGCGTGGGAGCCGCTCAGAATCCTGTGGTTTGGTATGGAGAACCACCTGCGAGTGATAAAAAAGTATTCCTAGCCAGAGCAGCGGAATTGAACATTGATAAAAAGGTGAAAACGCTATCTGGTGAACCATTGTCTGAACGGATATGGCGCCGCTATGGGGCGTTCGCCAATGAGTTGCTGAATGCGATGATTGAAGATGACACGCTGCTTGAAAAACCAATTCAAGAAATTGAATATACTCGCGGTGAGATTATGTTAATGGCCAAAACGGAAATGATTATTACGCTTGAGGATTTCTTGCGTCGCCGAAGTAAGGTGTTAATGGTCATGTCCGCTGAAGAGCTAATTAAGCATCCCGGCCTAAGAGACATTGCTAAGTTATTATTCTATGGAAGCGCCGAAAGTAAATTACAGGATTTTATCGAGCGGCATACTCAGTAGGTAGGGTATGCCGAGCCGATTCTATTCAGTACGCAAACGGAATTAATCTGGTGCGAACTCTGTCATTAAAAATCGATCAATTTCACGAGTGCACTCGGTCAGCATATGTCCACTGGTCGCTCTATACATGATTTCGAGTTCGCGAGTTGTTCGTGCTAAGCGCAACAATATTTTGTTGCAATCGAAAATAACGTCTTTACCGCCAACAATGAGTAGCTTCGGGCAGTACAGGTGAGCCAGTTTTTCATCCGGGATGATTGGAATGCTTCCTCTACCTTTAAATTCTTGAAATATTGTCGAAAAAAACTCCTGGTTTTTCGCTTCAAGGTTGTCGCGGCCTTGAATGTGTCTAAATAACCATTTTCTTCCCAGTGATCCAAAGATAAAGTGACTAAAAAGAGCTTTCAGAATAAATGAAAGTCGGGGGCGCACAATACCTGCAGGGCAGAGTGTAATTAAGCGAGATACTTTGTCAGGGTGTTCACAGGCAAAACGCAGCGCGAGATACCCGCCAAAAGAAATACCGATCAGGGCTGCGCTCTGGATACCTAGAGCCTCGTAAATATCTTCGATCCACTCGACATATGCATCACCTTTTAACGAGGGGCGGTTACTTGCTGATCGTCCTGGCTCGCCAAGCGTGTCTATGCAATAAATTCGATAGCTTTTACTCAAGGTATTAATGTCGTTAATCCACATGAGCGAATTTACACCCATACCATGAAAGAGTATGAGCGGTGGGTTATCAGGGTGGCCACTAGCAATAATAAAGGTATCGCCATGGCGAGTGCTGATGGTGGACTCGTCTTTCATTACTGGCCAGTGGCGCAGTAATTCTCCGTATTTGCCCGCTATGTTTGTTGCGGCAGTTTCATTCCGATAAATAGAATTGCTCATAACTTGTGTATCGTTTTTAGCTGAAAATTGAGGGCGCACAACGGGCAGCCGTTTTTTGTAATCTTGAGCGAAACGATATTATAGGATATTAGTAAACATCGCTGTCATATATTGACAGTTTTATACAATATTCAAACTGTGATGGTTGTCACTTGATCAAAGTGGGCAACCATAGAGGGGCAATCGTATGTACAAAATCAGTGTATTCATTCCAAGTGATCATTTGGAGCCGGTTAAGGCAGCAATGTTTGCTGCTGGTGCTGGGAAGGTCGGTGATTATGACTGCTGTGCGTGGCAGACAGAGGGGGAGGGACAATTCAGGCCATTGGCTGGTAGCAGCCCATTTATTGGTCAGCAGGGAAAGGTTGAGACTGTTTGCGAATATAAAGTAGAGATGGTTTGTGACAACGTGCACTTGAGAGAGGCTATCTATGCAATGCGATTAGCTCACCCTTACGAAGAGCCAGCATTCGATATTATTGAGTTGATAAAAGTACCAATCTAATTAATCTCTATGGTCGTTTCTTATAAATTAAATCCTCTGAGTGTAGAGGGAAACTATTATTTTTTCGGTCTTCAAAATAAAACTCGAGCGTTCGCTTGATAACCGGAAACGCAAGCTCTGACCAGGGGATTTCCTCCTCGGTAAACAGTTCGACCTCGAGCGACTCTGGTCCAGCAGCAAAATCTAAATCTTTTAGGGTGCCATAGTAAAACAGATAGACCTGGTTGATGTGGGGCAAGTTGAACAAAGTATAGAGAGAGTGCGAAGTAATATTTGCACGTGCCTCTTCCCAGGATTCACGCAAGGCTCCTGCTTCTGTGGTTTCACCGTTTTCCATAAAGCCAGCGGGCAACGTCCAATAGCCATAACGCGGCTCAATAGCGCGTTTGCATAATAGTACCTTGTCTTCGTATACGGGAAGGCAGCCGGTAATGATCCGTGGGTTGCTATAATGGATTGTCTCGCACTCAACGCAAATATGTCGTTCGCGATCATCGCCGTCAGGAATGCGAATTTCTACTGTACTGCCACAACTACTGCAAAACTTCATGAAACGCTATCCGGTTGAGGTAGCTCGTCGGAGCTACTAGCGTGAAAGGTAGTTTATTAGCAGGGCAGTATACTATAAGTGGTATGAAGAGGAGGCGTTTCGAAGAAGAAACGCCAAGACGGTGTTGAGCCTGTTGAGCTACTGAGCGGAAAAATCCAACACTTTTGCTGGCTCTGCCGTGGCCGGGGTATCAACGCGAGGTCGTTGCACGCCTTGGTCAGTCATTTCGTTAAGCAAATAGCGCATCTCGGTGAAAGACTCATACATCATTTGCGAAATTTTGATGCAAGCTGACATCGGCTGAGAGTGGATTTGACGCTGTGCATCGATCTGGAATTGCAATCCCCGCAGTCGGCGTTGGTGCTCCGCTGGCGCGCTAGAAATCAGCGCATCGACATGCTGTTGGCGTAAAGCTTCCAGCGCGTCTGGGTCCTCTGCCGCTAAATTTTTCAATGTGTCGAAGTCTGGCAAGTCTTGCATCCTCGTTTCCCCCAAGTAATGGATCTATCTTCAGCGCGACTCAGTCGACGCTAGTTTGTTCTCGAGACAGGCCCCCACCTGTCTTGCTCGCTCATCGTGCTGAGTTGTAATGCCAGCGCGGATAGCTCAAGAGGAATCCTACAAAACACGGAATGTAATGTGTAGGGATGATATTAGATCAAATAATTATAAGTGAAAATGGCCGGGCGGACATAAATGTACGCCGTAAAACCTTATATTTATCAATTGCTTATGATCTGGTGACCGATCTTTGATCTGCGGTTATTTGAGACTGCCTTCGGGGCTCGGGTCATATTTCCAAATGACCTGGTGGCTTAGTCTTAGATCAAAAATGTTGTTTTTCATCGCAATAGTTATCCTGTGTTTTTTCTGGTGCCTTTCTTCGGGCAAGATGCTCAATATTGTCTAGATTTAACTAGAGAGGCGATTAAATTGCCGTCTCTGACCCCGTTGTAAAGTTTGCTGTTCCGAAATAGGTATAGGTATGGGCCTATATGGGTGTTTTTCGCTGAGCTATTGGGCTGGTTCTTAATGGATCTTAAGAAAAAAGTACTGGTAATCGACGACGATAAAATAACGCACAAAGTTATCAGTAAGGCATTACTGGATAAATTTGATGTGTACTCCGCGTTTGATGGTAAAGCAGGAATCCTTGAAGCGAGTCAGGAGTCGCCACAGGTCATTCTGCTCGATGTTGAAATGCCAGGAATGAACGGCTACGAAGTCTGCGATGCGTTGAAAAACCAAGCGTCCACAAAGGATATTCCGGTGGTTTTTTTGTCCAGTCGCAGCTCACTGCGGGAGCGCATGCTGGGTTACGAGGTGGGTGCGGACGACTACCTGACTAAACCTGCGAGTGCTGAAATTATTCAGGCTAAACTCAAGAAGTTGACCGAGCGAGTCGAGTTGCAAACCGAGCTTTCGACCAAAGCCAAATCCGCTGAGCAAACCGCGCTGCAGGCAATTGCGGGTAGCTCGGAGCTTGGGAAAGCAATTCGCTTTGTGGAATCGAGCTTTTCTTTAACTAGTTATAGTGAATTGGCGAGCAAGCTATTTGAGCTGCTAGAGGGGCTTGGCCTCAAATGCTGTCTGCTATTTAAAACGGATGCGGGTGACGAGTGCTTTACGCAGGGACGTGGGGTGGCCTCTCCGTTGGAGCAAGATTTGATGAAGATGCTTCACTCCGAACAGCGCTTTTATGATTTTGGCTGTCGCACTCAGGTCAATTATCCGAGTGTGGCATTATTGGTCAAAAACATGCCCCTCGATAATCGTGAAAACTATGGACGAATCAAAGACCTCATTCCCTTCGTGTTAGCCGCCTCGGACGAAAAAGTTCGAATACTTAATACAGAGCATGCCTTGCGAGAGCAGGCCGCAAACCTATCGCGCTCTGTTGATGCGGTGAAAACCACACTGAAAGAAATCACTAGTAACATGCAGGGCAACCAAGAGGCGGTTACGCAAGTGGTTCGGGATATGTTGGACAAGCTTGAAATGGCCTTGCCCAAAATGGGGTTGGAAGACGATCAGGAGTCCTACATTATTCAATCGGTCGATACGGCGTTTGCGTCAGCAGCAGCCTTGATAGATCAAAATACGGGGCTAAAGGCGTCATTGGAGGGGGTAATACGATTGCTAAGTTACTTGACTGACGAACAAAATCAAATTCTCGAAACCGCGATTCATACCACGCCTTCTCAGACAGATGACGGTGCTTCATTGTCAGATATTGAGCTTTTCTAAACTTGTCACAGCACAGCACAGCACAGCACAGCACAGCACAGTGTAGTCGGTCACAACCTTCGCTAGTTGATATGGTATATTTCCCGTTTTGAGAATTTTTTCTGCGCATAAATCATTGGTCTGATTACCGTGATAGCAGAACTGAGTGATTTAGGTGTTTTCATGTTACGGCAATTACGCGAATCGTATGCGGTCCCTAGGGAGAGGTTTGAGCGTCCCGGTCCATTCAACAATCACGCAGGCGTATTAATTGCGATAACTGATCAGCATGATGACCCCGAAATTATTTTAACCCTACGTGCCGCGCATTTATCGTCCCATAGTGGCGAAGTGTCATTTCCAGGGGGTAAGTGGGAAGAAGCTGATCGCACCTTGGTGGATACTGCGCTGCGTGAAAGCTACGAAGAAATTGGTTTGCCACCTGGTGATGTGGATGTGATTAATTCGCAGCCACCAATGATCTCAAGGTGGGGGATTGAGGTGACGCCCTTCGTTGGGATTGTTCCTGACGATGTTCAGTTAAGCCCTAACCCGCACGAAATTGCTGCAATTTTTCGCGTGCCGTTATCTCACTTTGTTGAGGACAAACGCACACAAACTGATGTGTATTTTCGTGATGGCGAAGAGTGGTGGTCCCCTGTTTACCATTATCATGGCTATAAGATTTGGGGCCTAACAGCAAAAATGTTACTGGAATTTGTCAACAGTGGTTGGGGCTTAGATTTAGGCAGAGAAAGCGCTGCGCCAGAAATTGAGCGAAAACCTCTTCGTGCTAAGACGAAATAAGGTCGTCAGCGTTTAAAGTAATCGACGCTGAACGGGAATGGCCTTGACCTTGGCAAGCTCGATCATTTTTTCGGACAGGGTGTCCGTTTCAAACCGGTAGTTGCCAATCTGAAAACTGGTATTCCCGTCAGGAATATTTTCGAGATATTCCATCATCAGACCGTTGAGTGTTTTCGGTCCGGTGCTATTCAAGTCCCAGTTTAAAGCGCGGTTAATGTCTCGAATCGAGGCGCTCGCATCAATTAGATACCAGTTATCCGCCTGTGGTGTAATCTCCTGGTGCTGATCTTCAGCGAGGTTAGTGGTGAACTCACCAACAATTTCTTCCAGTAAATCTTCTAGCGTTACGATACCTTGCACATCGCCGTACTCATCCACCACCATCGCTATACGTCGTTTTTGCTTTTGAAAATTCATTAGTTGCGTATGCAATGGCGTGCTAATGGGTACAAAGTAGGGCTCGCGTGTGAAGCGCTTTATCGCGTCGTGAGTGATTTCTTGGTCTTCACCGTAGAGAAATCGCGATGCGTTACGAAGGTGGAGAATGCCGGTAACATTGTTGATGTCACCGTGATAGACCGGCATGCGAGTGTAGTCAGCAGTGCGGATTACTCGCAGTAATGAGGGGATGTCTTCGTCGAGATCCAAGCCGACGATTTCGTTGCGTGGAATCATAATGTCTTCCACCGTAGCTTTTTCGAGGTCCAGGATATTTAACAGCATCGCCTGGTGCTGATCGGGAATTAGTTCGCCTGCTTCATTAACGACGGTCCTTAGCTCGTCAGGGTGAAGGTGCTCATCGGTGTTGTGGGAGTGAGGATCGACACCGAAGCAGCGTGCTAGATAATTGGAAACGTGATTGATTAGCCAGACTGCTGGGTAGAGTATGGTTAAAAGCGGCCTAAGTAAGATGCTAGCGGGGAAGGCGATTTTCTCGGGGTGCAGCGCAGCGATTGTCTTAGGCGTGACTTCTGCAAAAATCAATAAAACGGCTGTTAAGCCAATTGATGCAACCCAAAGACCATATTCGCCATACAGTTCCACGCACAAGATTCCTGCAAGCTGTGCGGCCAGAATATTTACCAGATTGTTACCAATAAGTATTACACCGATCAAACGGTCAGGCCGTTTGAGCAATTCCATTGCCCGCATTGCGCCTTTATTTTTCTTGTTAACCAAGTGTTTTAGGCGATAGCGGTTCAGTGCCATCATGCCAGTCTCTGAACTCGAGAAAAAGGCAGAGCACATAATAAGCCCAATAATTATGGCGAGCAGAACGCTTACAGGAATGTCGTCCAACGGGAAACCTTAACGGCAATATTTAGAATTTTAAAAGTGAGGAAGATTGGCATCTTGCAGTCATCTCGGTCGTTTGGCAACTTTCGGAGTTAACCTAGGACAACTTGGTACACTAGCTGGGTACCCATGTAGGCCAGCATCAAAATCGCATATCCGCCAAGCGTCCATCGGATGGCGGTATTCCCTCGCCATCCCAAGCGAAAACGCCCCGCCAGCAGAATGGCATAAACAATCCATGCAAGGATTGAAAAGGCTAAGGTGTGTGCCTGTTGCTGAGCGAAAATATCATCAATGATGAAAAGCCCAGATGCGATAAGCAGCGTCAGCATGATTTCGCCTATCCACAGTAGCTCAAACATCAAGCGTTCCATGGTTTGTAGAGGCGGCAGGACTCTGATTACGCCGGTTGCGTGCTTGTGCTTAAGTTGCCGGTTTTGGAATGCTAGCAGCAGGGCCTGGAGCGTCGCGATCGTTAAAAAACCCGATGCGAGGATCGCCAAAAAAATATGCCCTAGCAGCGGAGTCGCGCTGATTAACTCGCCTTCACTGAAGTGGCTGGCGAGTATAGCGGCCGTGGTCAGTGGGAACAGGAAGATAAAGAGGTTATATAAAGGCTTACGTAGCCCACTGATCAAAACAATCAGGTTGATGACCCAAAAGAAGAGGGTGGGGAGCTTGAATAGGCTAGAGTTTACTCCGTTGTCCACAAAGACCGTGGATTGCATGCCGGCACCATGGAGTGTCAGGGCCACGAGAGTCAACCCCAGTAGTATTCTTTGCCGTGGTGCTCTCTGTCGCTTGTATTCGCTGATCAGGTAAGCAGTGGCGGCGATATATAGGGCAATCGCAGCAAAGTTAGCGGCAGAAGCGATCGAAAGCATAGTCTTAAGGCGATATTATCGTTTCGTTGTGATAGAACAGGGAGTTTGTCATAAGGTCCTAGCAAATAGAAGTAAATCCATCCGCAATTGCCCCATCCGTATTTGCAGTAGATGAGGTATAATCCGCGCCCTTTCAAGAAACCAACATCGTTATTGCTATGTTTGAAAATCTTTCCGACCGAATTAACAAATCGCTTCGTACCGTAGTTGGCAAGGCGAAGCTGTCCGAAAAGAACATCTCCGACACCCTTCGTGAGGTTCGCAAAGCGCTGCTTGAGGCGGATGTTGCGCTACCTGTCGTGAAGGAGTTTGTAGGCCATGTGCGCAAGCGCGCCTTAGGTCAGGAAGTTTCTCGGGCGCTAAACCCGGGTCAGCAGTTCTTAAAGATCGTTGAGGCAGAGTTAACGGCAGTAATGGGGGATGCGAATGAATCACTCGATCTGGCCGCTAAGCCCCCCGTAGTGATCTTGATGGCCGGTCTCCAGGGGGCGGGTAAAACGACGTCCGTCGCCAAGTTGGCGCGTTTCTTAAAAGACCGCGAAAAGAAGAAAGTCTTGGTTGTCAGTGCGGATGTTTATCGTCCCGCCGCAATTGAGCAGTTGGCTACGCTAGCCAATGAAATTGAAGTGGAGTGTTTCCCATCAACCACTGAGCAGAAGCCCATCGATATTGCTAACGCAGCTATCGATCATGCAAAGAGACAATTTTGCGATGTCGTGATTGTCGACACCGCAGGTCGCTTACATATTGATGACCAGCTGATGGAAGAGATTCAGGGACTCCATAGCGCTATTTCACCCAAAGAAACCCTTTTCGTGATTGACGCCATGATCGGCCAGGATGCGGTGAATACAGCCAAAGCATTCAACGAAGCATTGCCGCTGACCGGTGTGATTCTCACCAAAGCCGACGGTGATGCACGAGGTGGTGCAGCTCTGTCGGTTCGTCATGTCACAGGCAAGCCCATCAAATTCTTAGGTGTTGGCGAAAAAGTTGATGCGTTAGAGCCTTTCCATCCTGAGCGGATGGCCAGCCGGATTCTGGGCATGGGCGACGTTTTATCTCTCATCGAAGAGGTAGAGCAAAAAGTCGACAAAGAGAAAGCCGAAAAATTGGTGCAAAAGGTTAAGAAAGGCCAGAAGTTTGATCTGGTTGACCTTAAAGACCAGTTGCAACAAATGAGTAATATGGGTGGCATGGGAGCTATGCTCGAAAAGTTGCCAGGCATGGGCAATGTCTCTGAAATGATGGAGAAGGCCGATGTTGGCAAGCAATTTAAGCGTATGGAAGCGTTGATCGACTCCATGACTCCTGCTGAGCGCTCCAATCCTGATATTCTCAATGGTTCCCGTAAGCGTCGAATTGTCGCGGGTGCTGGGGCTGAGCTTCAAGACCTTAATCGTCTCATCAAGCAGCACAAGCAAATGGCAAAGATGATGAAGAAAATGAAAGGCGGAGGCATGGCCAGAATGATGCAGGGCATGCAAGGCATGATGGGAGGCGGAGGTGGTCTACCTCCTGGCTTTGGTCGTTAAATAGCCAGCATCTGTGGCTGAAAAGCCATCAAATTGGGCCGTAAAAAGTCTATACACGCTAAATTGATTCCCGTACAATGTCGCGCCTTCTTAAACGGGCTTGGCTCGTTACGCGGAGAGGACGTATTTCATTACGCGGACCTCTCTGAAGGACAGAATTAGCTAGCTTAAAGCATTAATAGGAAACAGGTACCCATGGTAACTATTCGTTTATCTCGAGGCGGTTCTAAAAAACGCCCTTTCTACCACTTCACAGTGGCTGATAGCCGCAAAGCACGTAACGGTGCTTTCATTGAGCGTATTGGCTTCTACAACCCATTGGCTCGTGGACAAGAAGAGCGCATCCGCATTGACAATGAGCGTGTGGACTACTGGGTAAGCCAAGGTGCTCAGCTATCTGATCGAGTACGTTCTGTATTAAAAGAACAAGCTAACACTCAAGCTGCTTAAAATTGCTTTTGGGTAAAACGCGCACTGCTGGTTAGAGAGCTAAATCTCGTTATGACAGAGATAAAACCATCAGGGAGTTCGCTGCGTACGGTCGGTAAGCTTGGCGCTCCTAATGGTGTGCTAGGTTGGATGAGGCTCCAGTCATTCACCGAACCATCAGATCAAATTTTGGAGTACGAGCCGTGGTGGTTAAAGACTCGCCACGGCGTGAAGCAGGCCAGTGTGGAGCAAGTTAAGCCACACAGCGATGGGCTGCTGGTGAAATTAGCTAACGTGTCAGATCGTGATGCGGCGAAGGCCTTCACCAATGTCGAGATCGCGGTATCTGCAGATCAGTTTCCCGCATTGCCGGTGGGCGAGTACTACTGGCATCAGCTGGAAGGTTTGCGGGTCGTTGCCTGCTATCAAGGGGTGTCTACCCCGATTGGGCGGGTTACTAAGTTATTAGAGACTGGTGCCAACGACGTCCTTGTTGTGCAAGGGGCGCCCGACAGTACAGCCGCTCCTAGTATTGATAAGCGAGAACGACTTGTCCCTTATCTGCCAGAGCAGGTGGTGACCAAGATCGACCTAGAGCAAGGTCAGATCGATGTGGAATGGGATCCCGATTTTTAAACACCGCTCGCAAAGAGATGTGTCATGAAGATAGCTGTTATCAGCCTCTTCCCCGAGATGTTTACCGCCATCTCAGAAAGCGGTATTAGCCGTCGCGCGATCGAGAACGGTTTATTAGAGATACGCGTATGGAATCCTCGAGATTTTACGTCTGATAAGCATCAAACGGTGGATGATCGCCCATACGGTGGTGGTCCAGGTATGGTGATGAAGGTCGACCCTCTCCGCAAAGCCATCGCGGCTGCGAGTGAGTGGGCCGGTGAGAGCAAAGTTGTTTACCTCTCGCCGCAAGGGGAAACCCTTAACCAGCAGTATGTTGAATCGCTTGCGAGCGGCGGACAGCTGGGAAAGAATTTGGTTTTGATAGCTGGTCGTTACGAAGGTGTGGATCAGCGATTAATTGATCAGCTAGTCGATGAAGAGATATCTATCGGCGATTATGTGCTGAGCGGTGGCGAACTGCCCGCTATGGTACTTATTGATGCGCTTATCCGTCAGTTGCCGGGTGCACTGGGGGATGCGGAGTCTGCTCAGCAGGACTCCTTTAGTAATGGGCTGCTGGATTGGCCGCACTTTACTAGGCCGGAAGTGCTCGACGGGCAAATTGTCCCGGCGGTGTTGTTATCTGGCAATCATGAAGCAATACGTCGCTGGCGTTTGAAACAAGCGCTGGGAAAGACCTGGCAAGTTCGACCGGAACTGTTGGCGGGTCGTGAGTTCAGCGATGAAGAGCGAGCGCTACTGAACGAGTTTCAGATGGAGCAATCGCAACATACGTAATTTACGAAATTCGCAGTTGGCCAATTTGGGTGGCTGTAATCGGTTTTATTTAAGGAGCATGGACAATGTCTAGCAAAAACAAAATCATCCAGCAGTTGGAAGAAGAGCAACTGAAAAGCGATCTGCCAGAGTTCAGCCCTGGTGACACAGTAGTTGTTCAAGTGAAGGTAATTGAAGGTAATCGCGAGCGTCTTCAGGCTTATGAAGGTGTAGTAATCGGTAAGCGAAACCGCGGTCTTAACTCGGCGTTTACTGTACGTAAAATCTCGCATGGTGTTGGCGTCGAGCGTACCTTCCAGACTCACAGCCCGCTAATCGACAGTGTTTCTGTTAAGCGTCGTGGTGATGTTCGCCAGGCGAAGCTTTACTACTTGCGTGAGTTGACTGGTAAAGCGGCTCGAATTAAAGAAAAGCTAAACTAAGTTTAAGTCATACAGCGGCCTTGGGCCGCTGTTTCCCCCGCCTTTTTTCTGTCTCACGTCTCCTCTTGAATTGCGGCTTGGCCATATAACCTGTAGTCGTTTGTCGTCGTATTCCACATTAATATAATCAATAGTTACAGACTACGCGCACTTTATGCGCTAATAGATTGTTTCTGTTGAAATTTCCTGTTTTCAAGATATTGCAGTTTGCCTTTATTCTAGTTAATGTGCGTGTAGTAATAATTATTTAGTATAAGGGTGACCGGCGTTAGGCCTTTCGGTCTCAAAATGTCGGCTTGTGATGTTCACTCACTGCCATGGATGATCTGCAGTGCTGCGCTCTGGCTGTCTGCTTAAGTCGGGGCAAAGTGGTCAATGCCATGCAAATGCAAAAAGAAAAGGTTGATGTTGGGTACTTAGCTGTAGGCATGTATGTCTGTGAGCTCGACCGTCCGTGGCTAGAAACTCCCTTTCTAATGCAGGGCTTTCTCATAGAGTCGAAAGAGGAAATCGAGGCTCTTTCCCGTTACTGTGATTACGTCTACGTAGATGTGGCTAAAGGCAAGCTAGATGTCTCTGTTGTCCATTCCATTCGTAGTTTCCACAAAGATCTAAAAACCTCCAAAAAACCTTCTCCAGGGAAAACGACAGCGGAGATCCTTTCTCTGCGGACTAAGCGTCGTTATACCGACACTACTGAGTGGCGCAAGGAGGTTGGGCAGGCGCATCGCGCGGTTGAAGGCTTAACGACAACGGTCAAAGAAATGTTTGAAGCGTTGAGTCAAAATCGGCGATATCCGTACGCCAAGCTTAAGCAATCCGTAACACCGTTAGTCAATAGTATTGAGCGAAACCCCGACGCCTGTATCTGGTTGGCGCGGTTAAAAAATCGCGACAGCTATATCTATAAGCACTCGGTGGCCACGTCGATATGGGCGGTTGCGTTGGGGCGGGAATTAGCCTTGCCTCCGCAAGATCTCAAGTCTTTAGCAATGGGTGCGCTAATGCTTGATGTTGGCAAATTACAAATACCGAGCGAATTGCTCAATAAATCAGACCCATTAAATGCCCAAGAAGAAAAGCAGTTGAGGCAGCATGTTAATTTTAGTTTGCAGGCGTTAGAAAAGTCGCAGCTGTTAAATCAAGATATATGGGATATGGTGGCATATCACCACGAGCGCCATAATGGTTCGGGTTATCCGCGTGGATTACAGGCGGATGAAATACCGTTGTTTGCGAGAATTGCTGGCATTGTCGATAGTTACGATGCGATGATCAGCCACCGGTATTACGAAAAGCCGGTCTCTCCTTCCGAAGCTGTAAAGAAGCTTTACCATCTGCGTGATGTGGAATATGACGCAATTTTAGTAGAAGAGTTTATTCAGGCTATTGGCCTTTACCCAGCTGGTACACTAGTATTGCTCTCGACGGGTGAAGTAGCCATTGTGCTTTCTGAAGGTCGGGCTCGACGCCTTAAACCACAAGTTTTACTTCTATTAGATAAAAATAAGAACCCACTCAATAAGTGGGAAGTTCAAAATCTAGCTGACAGGCTCTGCCCAGCAACTAACAAGCCGGTTGATATTGTTCAAAGTCTTGAACCCGGCGCATACGGGGTGAACCCCGAAATGGTTGCCTACGAGCCCGCCTAACATCTGATTGTTTTATCGAGGGGAATTGTGGCCTTATTAAGTGTCCCACCGAGTGATCGTTTTGGCCTATTTAAGTCTCTAGGCGACTATGTTCTTGCGTCGAACAAGGCTGGTGTCTGTGTTGGACTGTTATTGGTTGATATAAAAAATTTCACTAGCGTTAACCGCGTGTTTGATTTTAAGTACGGCGATTTAGTGTTGTACTTCATGTCGCAGCGCCTTGCCGAATGTGTTGACCATGCGAATTGTTTCTACCGAGTAGGTAGCGATGAGTTTGCCATTATTGTGCCCGCTCTGAGCAATCCAAGCGAAATAGTCATCGAAGCTAACAGCGTGCTGGATAAATTACGGATGCCGTTCTTTTGGCAGGACAAGGAAATAAATGTCGACGTGAATATGGGGTGTATTGCATTGCCCGCCGACCGGACTTCTCCAGAAGAGTTGCTGAGCAGTTGCGAGCATTTATTGCAGCGTGCAAAACTAGAAAACCGTACACTCTGTTATGCAACCGAAAGTCAGCATGGTGACGATGACGACATTTGGCAATTGGAGCAAGAGCTTCTCGGCGCGTTGCATAACAACGAGCTGACCATGGTTTTTCAGCCGAAAATTGATTTAAATACGGGAAAGCCGACTCACGCCGAAGCATTATTGCGTTGGACTCACCCGACACGAGGCGCTATCGCTCCAAGCTTTTTGGTCGACATGATTGCGCGTTTAAGTCGAGAGTTTGAGCTTACTAAATGGGTGCTGCATACCGCATTACGTCAAGTAAATCAGTGGCCGACTGACTGGGGCGCCAATGGCGTTGCTGTGAATATTCCTGCGAATATTGTGCACCATCCAGATTTCAGGCAATTAGTAGAAGATGCGATAAGGCTATGGCGAATTGAGCCGAGCCAACTAACATTAGAAATTACTGAGAGCGCGATCTTTGAAGATCAGCAGGGCGGCTATAATAACCTAAGTTATTTAAAAGGTCGGGGAATTGAAATCTCAATTGATGACTTCGGTACTGGTTACTCCTCATTGCAATACTTTAAAACTATTCCTGCCACCGAGTTGAAAATTGATCAATCCTTTGTGTTGAATATGGCCAACAGTCAGGGTGATAGAAATATTGCGCAGCTGATTATTGATCTGGCCCACCGTTTTGGTCTGCGTGTTGTTGCTGAAGGTGTAGAAACTATTGACGTGCTTGACGAGTTGAGACGCTTGGGGTGCGATTATGCGCAAGGTTTCTTTATTTCCCGTCCCGTTTCTTCCAATGATTATGCTACATGGTTAAGCGAGTATCGTCAGGCGTCAGTGATCAGTTGATAACGCATCACATGACCGTTGAACAATCCTATTGAGCTGGGGTTATTGCGCGAGTGAATGCTGAATTGATTGACCGTTACCTTGACGCGATGTGGATGGAAAAAGGCCTAAGTGCTAACACCTTGGCGTCTTACCGTCGCGACTTGGAGCAATTTGCGGTCGATGGTGTTGATTTGAAAACGGTGTCCTCTGAGTCAATTCAGAGACACCTCGCTAGACGTCACCAAAAAAAACTGTCTGCCCGCTCTACGGCTCGGTTCCTTAGCTGTTTGCGCGGTTTCTATTTGTATCTTCTGAGAGAGAACGAGATTGCCGTTGATCCAACGCTGCATATTGAGAACCCCAGTTTACCGAAGCCAATCCCAAAATCACTCACGGAGTCTGATGTTGATGCCTTGCTATCGGCACCAAATATAGAGGATCCACTGGGGTTGCGTGACAGGGCTATGTTAGAGGTGCTTTACGCTTGCGGTTTGCGCGTCAGTGAGCTTATCTCGCTCAGTGTCAGTCAAATTAACTTGCGCCAGGGCGTGGTGCGAATTATTGGGAAAGGCAGTAAGGAGCGGCTTGTTCCCTTAGGTGAAGAGGCGGTCAGTTGGTTGCAGCGGTACATGAGAGATGGTCGACCTCAGTTGTTGCCGGCTGGGAGTGATGGCATCGTCTTTCCGAGCCGACGCGGCCAGCAGATGACCCGGCAGACGTTTTGGCACCGGATCAAATATTGGGCGCAGATTGCGGATATCAGTCAGCCACTATCTCCGCACACATTGCGGCATGCTTTTGCTACGCACCTTTTGAATCATGGCGCAGACTTACGAGTTGTTCAGCTGCTTCTCGGGCACAGTGACCTTTCCACCACTCAGATCTATACGCATGTGGCAAATGCTCGCCTGCAAGCCCTGCACGCAGAGCATCACCCTCGAGGGTGAACCTAATGGCCAAATCATGTTCTAATCTGTGTTAGGTCTCTTGCTGCCGTTTTTTCGCAAGCGACTTGGCTAAAATTTCTGTTAGGATGCCTGGCGTTGCGGCAGATATCCAAAACACTAGGCAAACTACGAGGTTGATGTGACCAAGATTAAAAGTATAACCCTGATGGCCTTAGGTCTGATCATGATCGCTGGCTGTGATGATTCAGTGGGTGACGGTAATGGAAGCCAAATTTCAGGAGCTGAGCCCAGCGTCGAAGAGGTGATCATGCAGCGGCTGCAAGCGGCGCGCCCAGATTTTGAGTTTAGCGACCCTAAACCGGCCGCGATTGAGGGCTTATATCAGGTTCAAGTGATTGGTGGGCCAACCCTTTATGTGGAAAAGGGGGGGGAGTTCTTTATTGCTGGTGGAGACCTGTTTGCAATTGAAGGTACGCGCCTGGTCAATCTGCAAGAGCAGCAGCGCGAGAAAGAGCGTGTAGCCCTTTTGGCTGACATCGACCCGGCTGATCAGATTATTTTTTCTCCCGAAGGTGAAACCAAGGCTGTCGTCAACGTCTTCACCGATATTGATTGCGGATACTGCCAAAAACTCCATAGGGAAATAGAGCAAATTAACGCGCTTGGAATCGAAGTGCGTTACTTGGCTTACCCTCGGTCTGGACCTAACTCAGAAAGTGCTAACAAGCTTGCTCAGGCTTGGTGCGCCGACGATAAGCAAGCCGCTCTCACTAAGCTGAAGAATAGGCAAAATGTTGATAGTGAGGTCTGCGACAACAATCCGGTTGCAGAGCAATATCGCCTCGGCCTAATGATGGGGGTGACCGGTACGCCCAATATGGTCACCGAAACAGGGGAGATGATTGGCGGTTATGCGCCGGCTGCAAAGCTTGCTGAATACCTCCGTGTCGTTCCGCCATCTACATCAGCCCCTGCGGTCAATTAGACCGACAGTAGCTCCTCTAATCACCGATTGACACCCTTATAGAGTCTCAGTATCGTTGCCGTCTTTTGTCGGGCGGCAGCGCCTTCATGCTGCTTCTTGGCACCTCGTCTTATCTATTCTCAGGAGTAATCGGTGAAACAGGTCAATATAGGCTTGTGTGGTCTAGGTACAGTAGGTAGCGGTACCTTCAATGTACTCAAACGTAACAGCAAAGAGATACAAGCGAGCGCGAATTGCGCCGTTAGCGTAACCCATGTGGGCGCGCGTCGAGATAACCCCGCCTGTGATTTAACCGGTGTCAAAGTCAGTCGTGATATCTTTGATGTGGTTAATGACCCAAACGTTGATGTCATTGTCGAATTGATTGGTGGTACCACCACCGCGAAAGACCTCGTCTTGCAAGCTATCGCCAAAGGTAAGCATGTTGTTACGGCTAATAAAGCCCTGATTGCTGAGTTTGGAAATGAAATTTTTGCGGCGGCTGAAGAGGCCAATGTCAGTGTTGCTTTCGAAGCCGGTGTGGCCGGTGGCATACCTATTATCAAAGTCCTTCGCGAAGGCTTAGTGGCGAATCGCATCGAATGGTTGGCTGGGATCATCAATGGTACCGGTAACTATATTCTGACTGAGATGTCAGAAAAAGGCCGCGAATTTGCGGATGTCTTGGTTGAAGCACAGGCGCTTGGCTATGCAGAGGCGGACCCTACCTTTGATGTAGAAGGTATTGATGCGGCTCACAAATTAGTGATTCTCGCAGCCATCGCCTTTGGAATGCCTCTTCAGTACGAGCGTGCCTATACGGAAGGGATCTCAAAAATTGAACCACGTGATTTAGCGTTTGCTGAAGAGCTAGGTTATCGGGTCAAGCATTTAGGCATCGCGCGCCGCCATGGTGATAAAGTTGAAATGCGCGTGCATCCGACATTAATTCCAGAAAAGCAGCTAATTGCTCACGTCAATGGCGTAATGAATTCTGTTTTGGTCAAGGGCGATGCAGTTGGTTCCACAATGTATTCTGGCCCTGGTGCTGGCGATGAGCCAACTGCTTCTGCGGTAGTTGCCGATATTGTTGATATAGCACGCGAGCTCGCCGTTGGCTCCACATTGAGTGTGCCGCACCTCGGTTTTGGTACGGACTACGTTAGTAAGCTTAATGTGCAATCAATGGACGAAACCGAAACGGGATACTACTTGCGCATTACCGCCGAAGATAAGCCGGGGGTATTGTCAGATATCACGCAGATTCTCAGTAAACTCGGTGTCAGTATCGAAGCGTTAATTCAAAAAGAAGCCGCTGAAGGGCTGACAGTCGTTCCTGTTATTTTGCTTACTAACCGCACGCAGGAAGGCAAAATGAAGCAAGCAATCGAGCAGATTGAAGCGCTCGATAGTGTAGTGGGTGATATCGCTCGTATACGTGTAGAAGACTTAAGTTAATACCGAGTAAGCGATTAAGTGGTCGAAGTCGATACGCAATCTAATTTGTAAAAAGCTCAAGGGAAATATCGTGAAATACATCAGTACCCGAGGCGAAGCACCATCCCTCTCATTTGAAGAAGTCATGTTGACAGGCTTAGCAAGTGACGGAGGTCTTTATGTGCCGGAAAAACTACCGCAATTCTCTGAAAGTGAGATTGCGGCAATGGCGGACCTTAGCTACAAAGAGTTGGCATTTAAAATAATGTCACCCTTTGTAGGTGGTGACATTCCTGATGCTGATTTCAAAGCAATTATTGACAAGACTTACTCAACATTTCGCCATCAGGCTATTACACCACTCGTACAAACTGATAGTAACGAATGGATATTGGAGTTATTTCACGGCCCAACGTTAGCGTTTAAAGATGTTGCCCTGCAATTACTTGGTCGCCTATTAGACTATGCACTGAAAAAACGTGATCAAAAAGTTGTGATTCTTGGCGCGACGTCGGGAGACACTGGTTCGGCTGCAATTGAAGGTTGTCGCCACAGCGACCACGTTGATATTTTTGTCATGTATCCCCACGAGCGCGTGTCGGAAGTTCAGCGTCGTCAGATGACAACAGTCTTGGCAGACAATGTTCACACCTTGGCTATTGAAGGGAATTTTGACGATTGTCAGAACATCTTAAAACAAAGTTTCGCCGATCAAGGATTTTTACCAGAAGGTCGCCAGTTAGTTGCGGTTAACTCGATCAATTGGGCGCGTATCATGGCGCAAATCGTTTACTACTTTTATGCGGCGGCTGCGCTTGGCGCGCCAGGTAGGAAAGTAAGTTTTTCCGTTCCCACAGGGAACTTTGGCGATATTTTTGCGGGTTACCTTGCCAAGCAAATGGGTTTACCTATTGAGCGTTTAATTATTGCAACTAACGCTAATGACATTTTGCATCGCTGTATTAGCAAAAACGACCACACCAAACATGATTTAGTACACTCGTTGTCACCGAGTATGGACATCATGGTGTCGAGTAATTTTGAGCGCATGCTGTTCGATTTATATGATCGTGATGGCAACGCCATTCAAGCGTTAATGAGTGACCTCAAAACGGGCGGTATGCAATTAAGCGAGCAAGCATTAACTCGTGCACGTGCATTGTTCTCAAGTCACCGGCTCGACGATGAGGCAACTATTGCCGCGATTGCTGATATTCTAGAACACACTGAGTACTTAGCTGATCCGCATACGGCCATTGGTGTAGAGGCGGCCAGAGCAACGCGTGGTGATCGCAAGGAGCCGATCGTGTGTTTGGCGACTGCGCATCCGGCGAAGTTCCCAGAAGCTGTGCGTAAAGCAGGTTACCCTGAAGACCCTGCTTTACCGCTGCATATGCGCGATCTTTTTAGCCGAGAAGAAAAATTCACGGTTGTGAAAAATGATTTGGATGCGGTTAAACAACATATTGCTTCGCATCTGACTGCATAACCCTCCCGATAGATGAGGCAGCGAAGGCTGCCTCATTGTTTCTATATACACGGCGCTACTTTTAATCTGTAGTCAACGTTAAGTAATGGTGGAGTAATGAAAGCCACAACAATTATTGAACGCCGTGAAGTCGATCTAACCCAAGCTAATTTTTCAACGCCTATTCCCGATGTCTTGCAGCGGATTTATCTCGGTCGCGGCATTACGAGTGATGCTGAAATTGAAAACAATCTACAGAACTTACTAACGCCGACAGTGTTAAAAGGTCTCGAAAAATCTGTTGCGCTTTTGAAAGCGGCTGTTACACAGCAGCAGCGCGTGTTAATCATTGGAGATTTTGATGCTGACGGGGCTACAAGCTGTGCACTAGCCGTTCTGGCGCTCAAGGCAATGGGACTTGATAGTGTTGACTACCTTGTGCCCAACCGGTTTGAGTTTGGTTATGGGTTAACGCCTGAAATCGTCAATGTCGCTAAAGGGTATAAGCCTGATGTCATCATTACTGTAGATAATGGCATCTCGAGTATTGACGGTGTAGATGCTGCGAAAACATTAGGTATTCGCGTAGTTGTTACAGATCACCACTTGCCTGGCGATCAGTTGCCTAATGCAGACGCGATCGTCAACCCCAATCAACACGGTTGTGACTTTCCAAGTAAAAATCTCGCGGGCGTTGGCGTTATCTTTTATGTGATGACCAGCTTGCGGACAGCATTACGTGAGGCAAGCTGGTTCCAGCAGAAAAATATCCCTCAGCCAAACATGGCAGATTATTTAGATCTTGTGGCGGTGGGTACGGTCGCAGACGTTGTGCCTTTAGACCACAACAACAGAGTGTTAGTGCACCATGGGTTGCAGAGGATTAGAGTGGGGCGCGCACGTGCGGGCATTCTTGCATTAGTTGAAGTCGCAAATAGAAAGTTTAACAACATCGTAGCGACCGACTTGGGGTTTGTTATTGGGCCACGTTTAAATGCAGCGGGGCGACTGGATGATATCTCTCTAGGCATTCAATGCCTACTGACCGACAGTACTGACCTTGCTCGGGAAATGGCGATTGAATTAGATGATTTAAATCGTGATAGAAAAGCAATCGAAGGGAGTATGCAGGAAGAAGCACTTAAGACGCTGAATGCATTGCACCTAAACGAAGATCAAGAATTGCCGTGGGGCTATTGTCTCTACGACCCGACGTGGCATCAGGGCGTAATCGGAATCCTCGCTTCGCGAATTAAAGATAGAATTCACCGCCCTGTTATTGCGTTTGCCGAAGCTGGAGAGGGTGAAATTAAAGGATCTGCCCGATCAATTGAAGGTCTACATATTCGCGATGTGCTTGACGAAGTTGCCGCTAAAAATCCAGGGTTGGTGACAAAATTTGGCGGTCACGCAATGGCGGCGGGCCTTACCTTAAGCGAAGAGAATTACCCTGCTTTTCAAAAAGCGTTTGATGGGGTTGTTCGTGAAAAGCTTACGGAAAAAAATCTGCAAGCAAGACTCCTAACAGATGGGACGCTTGAAGAAGACGATCTTTCACTTAAGTTAGCCGAGCTTCTCCGCGATGCCGGTCCTTGGGGGCAGCACTTCCCCGAACCATTATTCGATGGTGAATTCTATTTGCAGCAACAACGCATCGTTGGTCAAAAGCATTTGAAAATGGTGTTATCCGCAACCGAAAAAAGCCAAATTATCTTCGATGCTATTGCATTTAACATCGATACTGACGAATGGCCGAATATGGACGCGAAAAAAGTACGTCTCGTCTATAAGTTGGACGTAAACGAATTTCGTGGTCGACGTTCCTTGCAGTTGATGGTCAATCATATAGAGGCTATTTAGTTGGCTTCAAGTCGCCATTGGCAGGCTTGTCGACATTTAGCTGATTTGAAATTGTGGAGTTGGTGAAAATGTTTATGGTCTTCCATTCAAGCTGGTATTCGATAAGGTTGACGGCCATTTATAGATGACGCAGAGTAGCGCGTGTAAACATATATTACGAATAAGCTAGAGAAACGTTATGGCAGATATTCAGCAAGAGAAATTATTGGTTTGTCAAAACGAAGGTTGCAACGCGCAGTTTGTTGATGAAGTCGATAAATCGTTAGAGGGGGATGCGGCATCGTTACCGTCTGCATTGAAAGCGCATAAAGCAGGCTGGCAAATAGTGGATGGAAAAATATTGTGCCCATCCTGCGCTAAAAGCAGTCACTAAATTTATTTTAAAAAGTGATTCTCAATTCATAATTAAAACAATGGCACTTGTGAACGTTATTTAAGTGCTAACACAAGGCCTACTTAGTAGACGTCAATTCTGCCGCCATATCGTTCCAAGATTTTGACAACTTGCTCTTGTTTGTGAGTAGTGGCTAGCCGCAAGGGCGTCGACCCTTTTGTTGTTACGGCATTCACATTGGCACCGGATTTAATCAGTAACTCCGCTGAATCCGCATGACCTTTAAAAGCAGCCCAATGCAGCGCCGTTGCTCCTTCTGAATTTCTTGCATCTAGATCGGCGCCTTGCTCGATGAGCTTTTCCAAGGCTTCGACATCTCCTTTATACGCCGCTTTGTGCAGCGGAGGTTCCCCTTGGAGGTGTGTGTCGCATGCAGCAAGGGTAATCATAAACGACGCGAAAAAAACAGCAGCCTGTTTAGCAAGGCGTGTTCTGAGTTTAGCCATTTGAGATTCCTAATTGGCTTAGTACTCTTTCATAATAGCTGACTTTGCTACTCAACAATTCGCATCAACCCTTCCTGTGCAACGGATGCGACCAGTTCGCCAGATTGGGTATAAATGCTGCCACGATTTAAGCCGCGAGCACTACCTGACCAAGGTGAATCCATAAGGTACAGCAGCCATTCTTCGGTGCGAACATCCGCTGTGTGTATCCATAAGGCGTGGTCGATGCTAGCGGTACGGACATTGCCTTGGGTCCAGGTCACTTCGTGTGGGCGGCCACAGGTGCTCAGCAGTGCGAGATCCGTGGCGTAAGCAAGGATGGATCGCTGCAACGCAAGGTTGTTACCCGCAGACTCTTTTGCTCGAAACCACATGGCCTGTTTTGTTGTAGGTTCAATAGTGAGAAAGTGAACGGCTTCGTCAACGGGCCGGACCTCAATTGGACGATAGTGATTGAGGTGTTCGTAGACTGCGTCTGGTAAAGAGCCTCTATATTTTTCGCCGAGTTCATTCTCATTGAGTAGTCCATCTGGGCCATCAATCTCAGGGGCATCTAATTGATGATGTAGGCCACCTTCTGGCGCTTGAAACGATGCCGTCAAATTGAGGATAGGCTTGCCGTTTTGCGAAGCAACGACTCGTCGGTTACTAAAGCTTCTTCCATCCAAATCCAGCCAGACCTGATAATGAATCGGTAGTGCATTGTCTCCAGGCCGAATAAAGTAGTTGTGCGAAGAGTGCACGAGCTTTTCAGGCGCTACAGTTTTTGAAGCGGCCATTAATGCCTGACCCAATACTTGACCGCCAAAAACGCGGGGTCCGGGCATATCGACACGATGGCCTAGAAACATGTTGTCTTCTAACGGATCAACATCAAGTAAATCGAGAAGGGAAAATGGATTTTTTTCAGTCATAATTCACCAAGATACGGCGCGGTGGATAGCGCCTATTCGCCTTAAGGAAATAGGCCCGCTGAGAAAATAGGACGTGTGTAAGATACCCCATATTCTAGCATGCAATTCCCGACGCCGTGGCGCTAGTAACTGATTTCGGCGCTTTTTTGATCGAAGACGAGTTCACGGTTGTTCATTTTGCCGACATTATTGCCTGCGCTAATGTGCTGTTAATATTGAGATAAAGTATCACCGATGACATCAGAGGTGGAGTGTTGCAATCAAAAGTGAAGTTTATGTTGATGTTGATTCAGGGCTTGCCTTTGCTTGAGCTAACCAGAGTGGGTGTGCAGAGCCTTGCTGTTGAAGACAAAGCAGAACCAACGACTAAAAATTTTAAGCAGGTCTCGAAAGATGCGCCTCAATGCTTTAAAGAGGTGGGCAAGAAAATCGGCGGCACAGCAACGGAAGCTGCTTCGTCAGTTAGGTAAGGTCGGCAAAGAGCTTGGCGAAATAGTTGCGGATCGTGCCACCGAAGTTAGTCGCACTGCTCGCGATACCACAAAAATCATGGCTGATGATGACGATGAAAACAAGTGGCTACAAGCCTTGTATGTCCATATCAATTGAACTCATGTGAAGTACATCAGTCACTTTAATACCGAAACATCAATCCGAGATAATTTCCAGCCTCAGCGCTTTCAAGTACCATGTTTGTTCTTAATACCTAATGTCACTTGAGAATTTGCTATGCCTCTTACTCCCGCGTCGACTAACGATATTCTGTTATCGGAAGATAATCATGTTCTTACTATTACCCTCAATCGTCCAGATCGGTTGAACGCAATCAGTGGGCCTATGCTTGATGAGCTCGCCGCTAAACTTAAAGAAGCAAACCTGGATTCCGACGTGCGCGTGGTAATAATCACGGGGGCTGGCAAGGGGTTTTGCTCTGGCTTAGATCTAAAAGACACGCAGCGCAACATGTCCGAAGGAAAAGGTATCGGCATGACGCAAAATGCTCAGCGTTTATTCAGTGTTGAAAACAGTCCTATATCGGCGCTGTGGCAGATGGACAAACCCGTTATCGCTGCCATTAACGGTGCGGCAGCAGGTTTCGGTATGGATATGGCGTTGCTCGCTGATATGCGGATCATGAGCAATACCGCTAAGCTGGCTGCAACGATGGTCAAACGCAACGTGGTGCCGGAGAGTGGAGGAACGTGGTTGTTACCTCGATTAGTTGGCTGGGGCAAAGCAGCGGAGATATTCTATCGCGGGAAAGTTCTTTTGGCCGATGAATGTCTTACATTGAATTTGGCAAATGAAGTGGTTGAGCCGGACGAAGTCATGGCGAAGGCGAGACAGTGGGCGGAAGAAATCGCTGCGAATGGTCCGCTGGCGGTTCAAACAACCAAACGTATGATGCGTATGGGGATGGAGGAAACCTTCCCGACCACTGTTGATCACTTGATGATGCATTTCAAAGCGCTCACAGCAACTGAAGATTTTCAAGAGGCGTTGTTAGCGTTTAACGAAAAAAGAGAGCCTAAATTTAAGGGGCGTTAGCAGCCTACTGAAAAACTATCTGCGTTGCTATCTCTGCGTTAAAATTTTGCTCCAGCTGCCTCGATAACGTTTTACAGTACGCTGTCCACTTCTAATATAAAGCGAAAGTTTTCTCGAACAATGCGTTGTTTGATTGGTGTTTCTAGAGCTGCGATGGCTGCAGGGTAATCTGCAAATAGTTCAGCAACTTTTTCCTGGTCTTGGGGTTGTAACGTCTTATAAAAATCCACCGGTCGTTGCCACATCCACAAGTTTGCCGGTGCGATATATCGTTCGGCCGTTACGCCCTCTACACAAAAATCGTGCATCCCAATGCCTCTTGGAATTTTTCGGTCGCCGGGGTTTTCCTTCGCCCATTTTGCTACGGCGTTAATGGTATTTAAAAGTACCGGTAAATGTTCTTTAAACATTCTGGCTAAGATGGGGAGCAACGTTTCGGGTATTTGGTCATCAGGCAGAAACTCGCCACCATGCTCGGTTGGCCTATGGACGCGGTGAATCCACTGCACGACGTTGGGGGCTCGTTCATCCATGATGCGGCCTGAGGCTGGGTCACGATATAAATGCGCGTACAAAGGCCCTATCAGTCCGTAGTCGCCGATTGAGGGGCGAGTCCCAAGTAAGAAAGGGTATTCTTTGAAGTGGGTATCGAGGTCATGCAATAGTTGTAAATAACTTGCTTCGATGGCGGAGCTGTTTTCCTTTGTAACGCCAAGCCTTGGCACCATGCCAGAAAATTTTTCTGAACGTTCAGAGCCAATTTTATACTGTACTTCAGGCTCTGCATCTGGCGCAGCGGTTGCTCCAAATTCATGCTTGGCGAACTCAATATTCTCTGGGTAATTCCAGCGATAGTGCATCGCTGGGATGACTAGCCACTCATCACCATACACCTCAAGTAATAATGCAACCAACTTTTGAAGCGGCGTGCTGGGGTAGATACTGGGTTGCGGATACTTCTCTTCGAAGTAATCGATAATCTCTGTTGTATCTTGAAGCGTTGTGTCATCTTCCGTGATGACAACAGGAATGATGGGAAAGCCGACGCGAGGGACCAAACTGTTTTTAAAAACGTCGGTTGAGGTGAGTATCTCCTCGTAAGGAATTTGTTTGTAATTTAAGTAGGCGCGTGCTTTCCCAGTGTAATAAGAAACGGGTGAGCCAAGGAGTTGATTGTTAGGCATAGTAACTCAAAATTTCTAGAGGGTTGTACCACATAGGTATGGTATTAATAATTTATTCTATGATGTTTTCAGGAACGATAGCATGAGTGTATTGACCTGCTCGGCCGCCTCACGTTGAATCCAGTGCCCGTAATTTGGCAAAAGTGCGATTTTAATATTCGGAACGCGTGTTTGCATTGATTGATAGAGCTCTTCTTCACTAGCACGAGCAATGGAATTGTCGGCGCTACCGGCAATGAATAGTACCGGGCAGTGCAGGGTGAGCTCCGAGTAATCTGCCATCATCTCCCAATTGCGGTCGATATTGCGGTAGTAACAAATCCCACCATGAAACCCACGTTGCTTATATTGTGAAACATAATATTGTAATTCACTTTCGCTGATCCAGTCGGGTGTTTGAGTCGGTCTACCTAAGCGATCAATCCAACCGCCGCCAACGTAGCTCCTATTGCTTAGTAAGGGCTTTTCTCTTGGGGTATCGGGTGCGCAATACAATCGGCTTAAGATACCGTAGGGATTCGCGTCAAATTCATTTTCGGCATGAGGTGGCGTTTGAAAATACAGCTGATAGAAAAAACGGTCTCCAAATTGTTGTATAAATTTTTGGGTTGGTGGAGTATCTCCGTGGGGTCGCAACGGTACGCTCATAGTTATTAGCTTTGACACCGCGTTGGGGTGGCGCAATGTAAAGTGCCACGCAATGGCTGCACCCCAATCATGAGCTACCATTAGAACGGGTGACTCGGCAAGAGTATCGATGATATTGAGAATAAAAACGCTGATTGTTTCGATGTTGTAGTCTTCGCAACGGGGGAAATCATCCGTGCCTGCAAAACCTGGCATGTCAGGCGCTATCGCGCGGTATCCAGCATTTGCTAGGGCGACCATTTGTGAGCGCCAGGAATACCAGCATTCCGGCCAGCCATGTAACAGCAACACGGCAGGCCCGCTGCCTATCTCGGCGATACGCGTTTTTAATCCTGCTATGTGGTACTCGTTAAGGGTAATATCCGTTTCGCAATAGGGCTGGTTGTTCATAGTGCTTAGGCCTCAGCTTGTTTTAAACCCCCGTGGGCTTTTTTATGATTGGCGCTGGGCTCTAAGGATACTACAGAAACAGGTATACCATTAAGTACGGCATTGCCTGAAAACCCATCGACAACTTGATCATCGGTGAGATCATTCATGCTGATACCAGGATTAGTGGCCGCTACGCGTAGTTTTACGCCTTCACGGTTGTGACCCCAGCCGTGAGGGAGGCTGACAACACCCGGCATAATGTCGTCGGTGATTTTTACGTCGACATCGAGTGCACCGACGCGCGATTGTACTCGTGCTCTACTGCTATCCGTCAGCGACAACGCGGCGGCATCGTGCGGATGAATAAAGAGAGCACAGCGATTTTTCCCTTTCACTAGGCGTTGACTGTTGTGCATCCAGGAATTGTTGGTCCGCAAGTCGCGTCGGCCAATCAACATTAGCGCGTTGTCTTTGGTGAGCTCTAGATAATCTTCTTGTAAATATTTAAGCTCGGTCACCAAGGGTTTTGGTGAGGCTTTAATTTTTTTGTCTTCAGTGAATAAATACTGTGGGAAATTTGATTGCATGGGGCCGAGATCGAGGCCACTTGGGTAGCGTTTTAATACCTCGAGACTCAGAGGTTCATCGAAAGTGGCAACGACTTCATCATTATTTTTCCGGTTGTACTCACTAAAACCCTTACCGTAGGGCCCAGTACGCAATGCGCCGTCTAGAATTTCGTGAGGCGTTATGGATTTTCCTGCCATTTGAGCAGTTTTCTCAGGGTTTTTGAGAGCTAACAGTTCTTTGTTAATGCCGTTCACAATATCCCAATCAGATTGAGTCCCTGGTGCAGCTTCAAAAAGTGGCTCGGAAAACTTCGCTAAGTTCCGAACAGCTAATAAATTAAATACGATATCGTACTGCTCGTGTTCGAATGGACCGGTAGGCGGCAAAATAATATCGGCATGGCGAGAGGTCTCGTTGATATAAAAATCAATTGATACCATGAAGTCCAAACCCTCCAGGGCTTGATCTAATTTGGTGCCGTTGGGCACCGATAGCACTGGGTTGCCCGCAGCACAAATAAAGCCTTTTACTTGGCCTTCACCTGGTTGCAACATTTCTTCTGCCATGACGGCTGCGGGTAGTTGACGATCACACTCGGGTAGCCCGCGTACACGACTTTGGTAGGTGTTAAAACTTCCCATCGGTCGCTGCAAAGCTTTGTTAAATGCGGGGGTCGTAAACATGGTCCCACCAGCGCGATCCAAATTGCCAGTTAGCATATTCAACAAAACAATTAACCAATGGTTGAGCGCACCGTAGCGTTGTGCCGACATGCCCATGCGCCCGTAAAAGACTGCGCGTTCGGCTTTCGCAAACTCTTCAGCAAGCTCCGTTATCGTCGTTGCCGGAATGCCACAAATATCGCTTATTTTATTGAGTGAAAGCTCACGAGAGAATTCAGAGAAGACGTTTAACACTTTGTCCAGGTCGTCGATGTACTCTTCCAGGCGGCCGACGTTGTAGAGCTTGTTGTTGACAATGTGCTGGATCATGCCCACGAGAAAAAACGGATCGCTAGCAGGGCGAATAAAGTGATGCTCCGATACATAACGTGCAGTTTCATTCCGACGTGGATCGATCAGCACGGTCTTACCACCGCGCTTTTGAATCGATTCGAGACGTTTTAGAATATCACCGCCCGTCATCAAGCTACCATTAGACGCTGCGGGATTAGCCCCTAACATAATCATATAGTCGGTGCGATCAACATCGGGAATGGTAAACAAATTACTGTGGCCAAACATCAAATAGGACACTAGCTGATGCGGCATTTGATCAAGAGACGCCGCCGAGTGCATGTTGCGTGACCCAATCAGTCGTTTCAGCGAGGCGGACCCCATCATCAAACCGAAGTTGTGCGAACCAGGGTTGCCCCAATAACCGGAGATTGCATCGTCACCGTGTTTTTGCTGAATATCATAAATCTGTTGGGCGACTTTTTTGTAGGCGTCTTCCCAGCTAATGGGCAGCCATTCACCATCCACTTTTTCCAGAGGCGTTTTGATACGATCAGGGTCGTTGTGTAAATCCTGCAGCGCATAGCCTTTCGGGCAGATATGACCTTCGCTGTGAGGGTCGTTTTCATCCCCGGCAATATTAATAATTTGATCGCCTTGGACATCGATTTTGATACCGCACATCGCTTCACACAGCACGCAGCTACGGAAATGCGTTGTGATAGGTTGAGATTGTTGTTCAGCTTCTTGCCGTTTACGCTCAGTTTTTTGTTGAGCAATGACATAAAGCATCGAGTTAACATCGGTGACTTTTTTGCGAGGTCGCCCTTCGCTGCGACCCGTTTCCTGCTCATATTTATCCAGCAATTGCCAATCGGCATAGCTGATAAACGGTACGTTACGGCTAAGCAAGAGCGGCTGTATATCATTTTTGTCATCGAGTGACTCGCCGACATTGGCTAGCAGTGCACGCACTGTTTGATTAGCACATTGTTTATTGCTACCGATAACGCCACTAGCCCCACGTTTTATCCAACCGGCGGCGTATTCTTGTTTGTTTCCATCTTCTGCCAGCACAATACCCTGGTCGTTGCTGATAACGCCACGATAATCATCAAAAGGAATGTCAGCAATAGCTTCACCTTGATAACCAATCGCATGAACAATCAATCCGGTTTGCAACCCCATGAGTTGATCGGTCGCCACGGCCACCCAGCGACCATTTTCATCTTGCTGCATGTCATTGCGAGCGACGGTTAACGATTTAGTGCGATTGCGATCCAGTTCAATACGTGTCGGGCTGCTGTAGAACATAAAGCGGATACGTTTGCCGTAGCGTTTTTCCCTCTCGGCGATCTGTTTGAGTAAGGTGATATTCTGTTTGACTTCGCTGAATTCAGGTTGCTCTAATTTGGCCTGCGTTTCTTGGTCGAGTTCTAAATCTTTTTTATCAACGACTAAATCGAGATTCGGAATGGCCATCAGCTGTTCCAATTCTTTCGGCGTAAACGAAGCTTGCGCGGGGCCGCGGCGGGCTAATAAAAAGACTTCATCAACGTTGCTATTTTTGAAAGCGTCAAGCGCGATGTCAGCCGTATCGGTTTTTGCGAGTTCTTCAGCGGGAAGAATTAACATGCGTGCGATATCGAGTGCGACATTCCCGATACCGATAACGGCAGCGGAATCGCCGGATAAATCTACCGGTAATTGTTGTTGATCTGGGTGTCCGTTATACCAGCCAACAAACTCTGATGACCCAAAAATGTTTTTATGTCTTGCGCCAGGGATGTTTAGTGGGCGGCTGCTTGAACCGCCAGTGGCGTAGACCACGCTGTGATAGTGATCGAGCAGTTGTTCACGAGTGATATCGCTTCCGACTCTGACGTTGCCGAAAAACCGTACCTGTGGTGATTGTGCAATGCGCTCAAAACTGGCAGTGACCGATTTAATGCGGGGATGATCAGGCGCTACACCATAACGGACTAACCCAAATGGCGTTGGGAGGCGTTCGAAGATATCAATCTTTGCGGTGGGACGTTCTTTGAGTATAGCTTCAGCAGTGTAAAAGCCGGATGGACCTGAGCCAACAATCGCAAAATTACCACCGACTTGTTGCAGCGATTGACGGCTGGCTTGTCGTTCAAAGCTCTCCCGAATCACCGGGTGGACTTGTGATTCTGTCGCATTCAGTTCAATGAAACGAATGTGCTCTTGTGGCACGGCACTTTGAGGGTAAATCGCTTGCTCGGGGCATTCGCTGATGCAGGCATTACAGTCGATGCAAACAGTGGGGTCGATAAAGAGCATCTCTTCGTCTTCTCGAAAGGCCTCAACGGGACAGACGTCAACGCAGCTGGTGTGTTTATTGCCAATACAGGCCTGAGTGACTACATACGCCATTTGAATTCCCTACGACTCGATCAGAAAAAGCCCATCATCGTACCGCTCGGGAATTGTAGGGTCTTGGCAGTTTTCGTTATGGATTGACATTTTGTGCCAAGTGGCAAATAGTTCGGTTATGGTTAAGCAGCCCGATTACATCCCCTCTACTTTCATTGAGCCAATGATCCGCTATTTGCGATCGCTTGATTGGCGAGAAAAGTCTGACGTCACCGACTCTTTAACGGGAGAGCTGTTATCGATTAGGGGTGTGCCATCCCTCGGAGCTGCCGAGTATTGTGAATTATTGGATAGAGTGCAGAGTGTTGATGATAGTGTTGCGCTGGGGCTTAAGTTGGGCCTTATGGCGGAACCTAGAGATTTTGGTATCGTCGGGTACCTAGTGCTTTCTTGTGGCAACGTAGGGCAGGCGTTGGGCCGTTACAGACGCTTTCAGCAGTTGTTGCAGGGTGGATTGCGCTCCTGGGTGGAAACAGAGGGAAGTGTGCTGCGTATTCATTGGTCGCAACAGAGTGCGAATACCCCAATAGCGCTGGAATACAGTGCGGGGGTTTTTATTAGTTTGTGTCGAGCGCTGGTTGGCCGGCAGTTTTCTCCATCAAGGGTTGGCTTGCCATTTGATAAACCGGATATCTCCGACGGTGTTAATGGCTGTCTTTACGATACTGTTGTCGGTTGCCCCGTGGTATTCAGTTGTCCATCGCTTTTCATTGAAGTGCCCGCTCGCATGATGGCGATGCGAATCGCTACGAGTGATCCGCATTTACGGCAATTGCTCGAAACACAAGCGTCAGCTATGTTGCAGTCGCCTGATAGTTCAACGGATGACTTTGGAGAGTTTTTTGATGCTCTACAAACTCACATCGTCTCTTCTATGAAGGATGGTGAATTATCGGCTGAAGCAGTGGCTAAAGGTATGGGGATTCCTCTTCGCTCGTTCTACCGGCGCTTGAGTGAAAACGGTCATAGCTTTCGATCTGTATTAGCAGATATTCGTTTACGATTAGCGAAGCAGTATTTAGCAGACCCCAATTTGTCTCAATCTGACGTTAGTTTTTTGTTGGGCTATTCCGAACAGAGCTCGTTTATTCGCGCGTTTAAGGTATGGACGAGCGTTACGCCTGGGGATTATCGCGCGACAATACAAGCAAAAAAATAGGTAAGGTTGCTGCAGTAAGGGGAAGCAAAACGATTCTCCAGGTGTGCAGAGAATCGTTTTTGATGGTGCTGGACTCATGGCTTTTGAGGGCTCTAGTGTCAATGACTCTAGTCTTTTACGTTTCTACGGCTTTAAGTTTCTAGGTTTTTACCCAGGACTTTCGCGTCCGCTTCATAGTGTTTGTAGGAAGCTTTCACAATGGAATGATTCAAAATACATTCCGCGACCAACTCGTTGGTTTCTTCGTCGTATACTTTCGTTAGTGTCCAGCTAGACTCTACGCGACGGCTTTCGCTGAGTTCGCAAATTTCACGTTCTAAACGATAAGGGTGGTTTACGAAGAGAGGCCCTTTGATCAATTTAATTTCTTGATCGGCGAACAAACCGACCGCTGGGCCTTTGCGTGGGAATCCAGCTTCACGGGAAGTATATTCCGTTAATACGCTGATCATTTCGAACGGAATAATCGCTTTGCCCCATGGTGAACTGCTGCCGCCTTCTGCTGTGTACCAAGGAGATGGCTCGGTAATTTTGTCGGTCTTTTGTTTTAACGAAAATGGGTAGAGGTCACCCATATGTTGATCGAAATCCATAATCGCATGTTCCGGCTGTTTTCCTTTCATGCCTACAGATTGCTCTGCCAAAATGACCAACTGCTCGGATGGACGGAGTTTTGCCCGACGAAGATCCAATGTGGTGGGAGGATGATCTGGGCCAATACTCGCAGAACCCGTTAACACTGGAGTACCGTCTTTTTTCTCAGCCCAAATAGCTGCACTTTGTTTATCTTCATTTAATTTGGCAAATGCGCGTACTTCTTCACCTTCGACCACCATGTTTTGGTAGTGTGAGCTAATACACCCGGTCTCAAACCATGCTTGTCCAAACAGTTCGAAGAGCAGTGGATCGAACTGACTGAAGTGAGTTGGCCCTTCAATTGGCGCGCCGGAAAAACCTAGGTCGTTGGCCATGCTGTCATCGTGAATGGACACGTGGCCTTCGTAAGTTTGTTCTTGCAACATTTGTCTGGGGTGGCGAAATGGGCCACAAATTGTAATCGGTGTTTCAAAAGCACTCACAAGTGTGGCTCCTCTTAAAGAATGTTTTTTAATCGGTTTGCGATAATGTCTTCTGCACCAGACATGATACCGTCAATCAGTTCTTGAACCGTTGGCACATCGTGAATCAAACCTGAGACCATTCCGCAGCTCCACGCACCAACATCCGTTTCTCCGTTTTTCATTACTTTAGGATAAACGCCACCGACATATTGCACGATATCGTTGAACTCTAATTCAGACCCCCTGGACGCTTCCACCGCAATCATTTCTTCAACGGCAGGGTTGGTTAAAACGCGTTCGGTGTTGCGTAACTGACGCATGATTAAACGTGTGTCTAGTTCCGATGCCGCGACAATTGCGTCCTTAACATTTTGATGAACAGGGGCATCTTGAGTGGCCACAAAGCGTGTGCCCATATTTATTCCGTCGGCACCCAGTGCCAGCGCTGCGACCAGTTGCGACGCGGTTCCCATGCCTCCAGATGCTACAAAAGGAATCGTCAATTCTTCTGCTGCTCTCGGTAACAGAATCATGTTAGGAATATCATCTTCGCCGGGATGTCCTCCACATTCAAACCCATCGACACTCACCGCATCACAGCCGATTTTTTGCGCTTTAAGCGAGTGACGTACTGATGTGCATTTATGAATGACCTTAATATCGGCGCCTTTTAGCGCGTCCATGTATTTTTCGGGTGAGCGCCCGGCAGTTTCAACAATTTTTACACCGCCTTCGATAATCGCTTTGATGTAACCGGGGTAGTCAGGAACATTGATGCCTGGCAAGAAAGTGAGGTTGACCCCAAAAGGCTTGTCGGTCATTGCTTTGCAGCGTTCGATCTCGTTTGCCAAGTCTTCTGCAGTTGGCTGAGTCAGGCCGGTGATAATGCCTAGCCCGCCAGCATTGGATACGGCAGAGGCTAATTCCGCTAAGCCAACATGGTGCATGCCGCCTTGAATAATCGGGTGTTTAATACCAAACAATTCTGTAATTCGAGTTTTCATAGAGCTGCTCTGTTTTAAGTTTAGAGAGGAGGAATTGCCATAAAATAGTAGAGAGTTATTGGCATCTATAGGGCTAGAAAATACTTACCCGCTTAAATTTTCGCGCAAGCATCGTAATTTATTCGTTTCGGGTGAACAAGAGGTGGGGCATAACATTAATCAATTTACGCGGTTACTAATTTCATTAATGTTATGCACTAACTGAAATTGATAACCGCTACGTGAACCGTTTACTCGGGTTTTGAATAAGGTACCGGGGCCTGAATAAGTTGCTTTGGGTGTGCGCTGGCTTTCGGCACGAACTTTTGCGAGCGGCCAAGTAGGTTGTCTGCTCCGTACCAGTTGCCCAGGTTATCAACGCTGAATTCGTGTAGCTCTTCAAATTCTCCCGCCCCTCTACCGTGTGCATCCCAAGAAAATAGTCGGTTCCCTTCGGTGTCAAACTTAATTAATCGTACCGGCTGGTTATCAGCTACCCAAACATCTTGATTCTCGGTTATCAAAATGTGATTGGGAAAATTAAGCTCGTTCCAAATATTGAGTAACTTGCCGTGTTTATCGAATACTTGGATACGGTCGTTACTCCGGTCAGCGACGTAAATGCGATCTTGCTTGTCGACGGCTACCGCGTGTACAACATTAAATTGCCCTGGTTTAGATCCTTTGGATCCCCAGGAGTTGATAAATTTCCCCTTTTTATCGAAATGCACAACACGGGAGTTTTCAATGCCGTCTGCCACAATGATGTCGCCGTTGCTCAGGAAGGCAATATCTTGAGGGCGACCGAGGTGCGTTTCATCTTCAGCCGATTCATTCCAAGTGCCGAGGGACATTAATAATTTTTTTCCATCGTTTGAGAAAGCATGGATTTGATGGCGAGCATCGTTGACTACCCACACTTTTCTTTCTGGGTCGTGAGGGCTAATGGCAATCTTGTGTGGCCCGGCGGTATTAGCAAATAAATAGTCCCATTGGTTCCATACTTCCAGTAATTTTCCTTCACTGTTGACCACAAAAATTACGTTGCGCATGATTCTCTGTTCAGGGCGAACCCGCAAGGCGTTAATACCCTCTGCAGAGCCGTAGTAGTGAGTAAATCCAGGGGGTTTAGGGTCTGGAACATGTAGCTCGCCACGTTGAATGACAAAGATGCGCTCAGCTGATTCTACAACCAGACCAGGATGTGAACCCCACACGAACCCTTCTTCCGCAAAAGGCTTCAACCATTCGCTAACTGGGTTGTAGGGAGAGTCCCCATGATTCGCCGTTGGTGGGTAGAGGTCTTGCCAGGACTGAGATAGAAGAGAAGGAGATAAAAAACTAAAGCAAAGAAAAGTACATAGCTTTATTGATTTGATCATTTTATACCGTGGTTAATGCAACAGATAATTTCGTATTCGGTGCGTCTTTTGCGGCTTTGCAGCCGGAGTAAGGAGATATTTGCCATCTATCAACTCCGTCAAATCGCCCCTTGTTGTCGAGCGTTAGTATAGGGAATCACTTTCCAGGTAGGTTAGTTAGTTTTGGTAAAGGGGGCTTATGTGGCCAATGGAATCACTGCAATAGATGAAGGGTGAGGTCACCAATGCCTTGGGGATGTCTAAACCCAGCTAACGCTAGGGTGAGTGTCGGAAAATAGGATAGCAGATTGACTTAATGTATCAAAAAAGGGTTCTGCAATAAGAACCCTTAACCGGCGGTTGATGCTCTTAATTGTGGGGGGGCCATCAGGTATTCATCATAGCAGCCCACAAGCGCGTGCTCGGCACCCACACCATCTTGTAACCAGCAGTGATATCGCTGATGTCCGTTGATCGCAACACCTTGGGGGTGCGGTTTAGCTGCTTCTTCGCCTATTTGGATATGCAGGGTATAACCGTTGCCGTAACGATCAAAGAGGAGTAAAGCCGAACCTTCGTCGACAGGGTAGTGTTCGATGATTGAGTGCTTTTCGCAAATTTCTTCAAAATAGTCGGCAAAATGACTATCGAACGCATATAGGTATTGGTTGCGAACTTCGGAGTTCTTAGCCCAGCCAAGAATGTCTTGGAAGTATCTCTTTTCGAGCTGATTGATGACTAAACGAAGCCGGCGAGCAAGAGACGCCTCATTTTTGTTGACGTAAGAGTCAATCAGTTGGATGTTCAGTGCATCTACAGCAATTTTTTCGTCAGCAACCCCGGTTAATAACACCTTCTTAATGTTGGGATTGTGCATTTGTGAGCATAGGTCGAGGCCGTTAATGCTTGGCATGCTGTAATCGATAATCATCACCGCAGGCTCTGAGTAACGTTGCAAGTTCTGGCGCCGCAGTTTGCCAATCAGTTCTAGTCGCTGGACTGTACTTAATGACTGGTTAGGTTCGGGGGCTTGCAGTTGCAGGTAGTTGGCTTCGTACAGGTGTGAAGATTTGTCAGCATATAGCCGCCCTTCATCAGGCTGAGTAAAGGAGCGATAGGGCAACCGGTCAACACCCAAGGCCACGCTAAACAAAAAATCATCGCTATCGTCGATGTATAGATTTGTCGTTGGATAATGAAACAAGTTTATTTCAGGTTTGTACACAATTAACTACCTACAGCGATGACCCAAAATCGGGCTCCAAGCAGATCAAACAAGGATCTTTAAAGTGACTGACAAAGACCAATACGGTCGAGAAGCAAGTTAGATGATTTCATTGTTGGCCCTTTTAGCTCTCAAGTCAATGCTTAAGGGGCTTTGAGGTGACAGAGAATGGATGGTTGGTCAACATTTTGTGACAGCGGTGAGTAAAACGATTTTCGGAAAAGTGGGTGGCGGTAAAATCCTTATTTGTAAAAAAAGAAAATTGCCGCGACAAAATTTTGTGAAATAGTTTGACGATAGCTCAAAAGGCACCTAAACGGCATTTACACGCGGCACATTATTCCTCTAATTTAGCTTTGCGCATTAATCGTTGCGTCAATCGCTTTTTTAATCGATAGAGGATCTTACTATGCAAACCCAAATGAACACGCTTCAAGATAATAATAAGCTCGAAAATTCTAAACTCACTTTAATGGACCCAGCCGTTGAGCAAACCAAACAACCTACGGCTGAACCAGCGCCAATTAAAACCTTCGAGTATCAATTTGACACAACATTGAAACATTCCAATGCGACACAGAACGTTTACTTTTCGAATTACTTTGATTGGCAAGGTGCTGTGCGTGAACGCTGGTTCTTTGAGTGTATTGACCCTGGCATGTTGCAAGATCTCGGGGTGTTCATCACTAAGCAAGCGCACAATGACTATGTGAGAGAGTCGTTTCCTTTTCAGACGATTCGCTGTGAACTCAATGCTTTCAATGTGCAACGTTGTTCGTTTTATCTATCGTTCCGTTTTTACGAGGGTGACGAATTGATTTCGCACGGCTATCAACAAATTGTATTCGCTAATCACGAGAAGAAAATTAGTAAGCTACCACTTGAGGTGCTGAGCAAAGTGCGAGAATACGAAATTATAGAAGACTTGAATCAGGTGTAGTCGATGACTGCGACTTGGAGGCCGGCTTACTTGGGGGGGTGGCTCGAAATATTAGCGTAAAGCGGGTGAACTCCCCCTTGATTGAATGACACTTGATATCTCCACCAGACGCACGCATGACGTTGCGGCAAAAGCTTAGGCCGATGCCGCTATTTCTACCGCGGACCTTGGTGGTGAAAAAAGTATCGAAGATATGGGGGAGTATATTTTCATCGATTCCGCTGCCATTATCCTCGCATTCGACAAAATGCGCTTTGCCTCGGCTATATGTTCGTATTGTAATTTTGGGGGATGACTCGGCCTTCGTCGCGTCGATACCATTTTTGATTAGGTTGATGAATACAAAGCCCAAAAAGTCCATTGAACCATGGATGGTAAAGTTGTCGGACAGTTGGAGATCAATCAATTTAGCCAGTTGGGGCTGGTTAGGCATCCGTGAAATAGCATTTGTAATACAATCTCGAATTAAGATTGGAGAAAAGTCTTTTTTATCGAGTTGATAATCCGATGTCATCGTCATTAGAGAATCAATCGAGTAATTAGTGTGTACTACCTGCGAAGCCATTGAACCAGATATTTTCAAAATCTCTTGTTGAACATTGACTGGTATAGTCGGTTCAATTAATTTCTCATCAACGGCCCGGTTGTACCCCCGTACTAAGTCCGGAATATGGCGTGATAGTATTTCGATTTGAAGGCCTAGTGTAGCGAGCGGCGTTCGCATTTCGTGGGCGATGCTTGCGGCTAACGCTTTTGAATCATCGAGGACATGGAATTTTGCCGTGGCAATGGCAATAAGGCCGAGTGAAACAGTGGTAAAGAGGACCCCTGGTGGATAAAACTCGTAGCCGTAATTACAGAGGTAATCCAGAGCAGCAAAGAAATAAATTAAAATACTAATAATGCAAAATTGCAGCTTTGTCTTTTCGCCCGCTTGTACTACCTGTTGCTTCTTGTATGTAATATACAAACCTCTTAAAACTACAACAGTCGTTTGTAATACGTGAACAGAGTGTAGTGGCCCTGCTTTGGGGTAAAAGCCCCAAAAGAATTCATAATACCCATCGATGACCCAATGGGTGCTAATCAGCAATACCGCAAGAATCCCAGATATAACGTAAGAAACGCTGACCCATCGCTGGTCACCGTCTTGCCGTGTTATTTGAACAAGGAAATGGTAAAGACTGGTGGGCAAAAAGAGAATCAGGAACCACCCCACCTTGATGACTGGAATCGCCACTTGCGCATTCTCGACCTGGAATAGTACCGCCCACGCCGCTTGCCAGAAAAAAGTCGTCAAGCATAGGATTAGAAATGCCGAGCTTATCTTTGTCAGCCCTTTCTCATGGAGTACATAAAGGCCGAAAAACAAAAATAGAATGGCGACAAAGGCGGGTAGGATGGAATACATGTTGCTCGATGAATTTATTCTATGTGACGAGAGTAGTAAGCTTACCACAGTCGTGTAGTGGCAGACAGAACGTATACTAGACGTTCATAATCATAGTTCATTGTAGGCCACAATTCAGTTGGCAGAAATAAATCAGCGTATTTCGTGTGAATCGAGTATACGTCAATCATTTTGTAAGGGTAGAGTATGGATTTACGGTTGGCGGATAAAACCGCGTTGATTACAGGCGCCTCGCAAGGTATTGGCCGAGCCATAGCCATCCAGCTAGCGGCAGAAGGTTGTCACCTGAGATTAGCTGCGCGTGATCGGGGAGCGTTAGATGCTCTGGCGATAGAGCTGAGGAAAAAGTTTGCTGTTTGTGTTGATGTTTTCGCCATAGATTTGAGCGTTGGTGATAATGCCCGCGCGCTAGTGGAAAAAAATAACGATATCGACTTTCTGGTGAATAACGCTGGCGCTATTCCAAGAGGCTCTATTGATGAAATTGATGAGCAGACATTGCGAGAAGCATGGGACTTAAAAGTATTTGGCTATATCAATTGCATGCAGGCAATGCTCCGGCACATGCGTCAGCGGAACGAAGACAAAGCAGGCGTAATCATCAACATCATTGGTGCAGGCGGCGAACGCCCCACGCAACATTATATTGCAGGTGCGGGCGGTAATGCGGCACTGATGGCTATGACGCGGGCTCTAGGTGCTGACAGTCTTCGTTACGGTGTGCGGGTGGTGGGTATTAACCCTGGATTGATTCGTACCGCGCGTTTAGAAACGCAACTGAAGCGCGCCGCCAATAAAAAGTGGCAACAGCCGGAGCGTTGGGAGGAGCTTATCGACGCTAAGCGACCTCCGGCAGAGCCAAGCGTTATCGCGGACATGACGGCATTTCTGCTGTCGGAAAGGTCGAGTTACACTACGGGTACTATCGTGACTATTGACGGTGGAAGCTCTGCGCGGCCGCAAGCGTCTTAAGAAGGCAACACACTCACCGGTCTATGCATTGGCAAGGTAATGTAATGATAATTAAAAATATACGATTTAAGTTCCGAAGAAGTCTTTATTGGTTAATAGGTATATGCATCGGAATGAGTTCGCTCAGTGGCTGTTATTATTTACAGTCCCCGGTTGACCCCATTCCCTATGAGTTTGAACCGTCATCGCCAAATACGCAGAGTGACGATCTGCTGATTTTACTGCCCGGTATAGGTGATTACGCAAGTGCGTACCGCAAGCGTGGATTTATTGACATGCTTCATCAAAGCGGACGTGAGATAGACGTTATATCGGTGAATGCGCATTTCAAATATTACCAAAACAAAACGTTTCTAAAGCGCTTACACGAGGACATTATTCTGCCCGCAAAGCAGAAGGGGTATAAAAAGATTCATCTAGGTGGGATTTCCCTCGGTGGGTTCGGAGCATTACTCTTTCTCCGTGAGCACCCCGAAATGGTTGACAGCGTGATAGTACTGGCGCCGTATATGGGGGAAAATGAGCACTATGTGGATTTTTTACGTTCGCAGCAACAGGGCGGCGCGGTGAGCGACGCGGGTAATCTATGGCCCTGGCTATTTGATACTTCCAATACTAATGGCCAGTTGTTGGAAAAAATCTATCTCGCGTATGGTTTGCAAGATTCATTTGCTGATGACAATGCGATTCTTGCATCACTTATCCCAGATGACCACACTCAAGCTATCCGAGGCGGACATGACTGGCCTACTTGGACTACGCTGTGGCAAAACTGGCTAAGCGACGATGTCCTGCCTTTTAAATTTGTTTTCTAGAGATGTGATATGGATCCAGTGACCCAAGGTGCTCTTGGAGCAGCTTTTGCGCAATTAAAAGGCCCAAACGCAAAATTATCTATAGCGGCGCTATTGGGCGCCGCCAGTGGTATGGCCGCTGACTTAGACGTACTCATACGTTCAAGCACCGACCCTCTGTTGGCGTTGCAGTTTCATCGACACTTCACCCATTCCTTATTGTTTATCCCATTTGCGGCATTAATCTGTGCGAGTGTTTTTTACTGGTCGCTGGGGCGTCGTTGGGGCTTGCAGTTCCGCGCGGTATTAATTTGGTCTGCACTGGGTTACTCGACTCACGCGTTGCTGGACGGTTGCACCTCCTATGGGACGCAACTTTTTTGGCCTCTTAGTAACACACGTTATTCGTGGGATATTATTTCCGTTGTGGATCCGCTGTTTACGTTGCCGTTACTCGCAGGTGTGTTAATTTCCATCAAAACTGCCAAGCGGTTCGCGCTGATCACCTCGTTAGTTTGGTGTGGTTTTTACCTCGGCCTCGGCGCGGTTCAACATCATCGTGCGGTCACCATTGGTGAAGGCATAGCTCTGCAGCGAGGGCACGAGCCAGCAAGGGTTGAGGCTAAACCCAGTTTCGGAAACCTTGTTGTCTGGAAAACTGTGTATGAGCATGGCGACCGATTTTATATTGATGCCGTTAAACCGGGTTTTTCTTCACCCTCTATTTGGCCTGGTGATTCTATTGAAAAGCTAAAAGCGGAAGACTTTGCCTGGCTTGGTGCTGATTCGCAGCAGCAGAAAGATATCGCGCGTTTCGATTGGTTCTCCGCAGGCTTTACAGCGTTAGCACCCGAAGATCCACATCAAATTGTTGACGTAAGGTATTCGATGTTACCGCAAGATATTGACCCCCTATGGGGTATCCGGATAAAACCCAATGCGCACCAAGACGAGCACGTGGAATATTTTACATCGCGCGGTGATTCAGATACGGCTTTGAGGAAGCTTCTATCGATGATTTTTGAATAAGCGTGTATTCAGATTCATAAAGGTAAAAAAAGGCCGCACAAAGTGCGGCCAAGCATAACGGAAACGGAAGCAAGACCGTCTCAATAGCAATTAGTCAAAGTTGTATGTCACGGCTAGGCCGTAAGTGCGTGGATCGAGGAGTGAAATGCCTCGTGTTAAACCAACGCCATCTGAACCAACAGCGTAGTTAACAATCGTATCGTCGTCGAAAATATTTTTGACGTATGCTTGGACAGTTAGGCCAACATCATAGTTAGCAAAGTTCAAACTAAAGTTCGCGTTGTCCCACGATTCGAGTTCATAGCTTTCTGAATTAAATACCGAGGTATATGCATCATCTTTCCAGCTGTAATCTAGAATGGCACTCGAGTTCCAGCCCGCCATTTCCCAGCGATAGCGAAGGTTTAACCCCGCAGACAAAGAAGGAGCATTTGGAAGTTGATTGCCCGTCAGGTCTTTAGCAATACCGGGTGTGATATCAATTGGGCCGAAGAAAGGAGCGATACCCGTCGCAAGCGAGCCTGCAAGGTCACAGCTGTTAAAGAAGATAGTTGGCGGTACGCCAAGGTTTACAGCGGCAACAGCGGCTTCTACTTGGGCGGTTGGTGCAATACAGCCAATTTGGTAGCCCTGTAAGACTGTAAATGTGCTATCTCCATTTGTACGGTCAATGGGGTCGATGGACTCACCGCTTTTGATCTTGGTTTCCAGCCAACCTAACGTACCGCCAATTTCGAAGCTATCGAAGAACTCAAAGCTACCTTCTAACTCCAGACCATAAACTTCGGCGTCAATATTTTCATTGCGAGATGAGAAGCCTTCCAGTTTTGAGATTTGGTAGTCTTGATAGTCGTAATAGAACAACGACGCGTTGAGGATTGCGCGACCACCGGCGAAGGTGTTTTTTGTACCGAACTCGTAAGCATCCACATATTCTGGATCATATTGGCCGTTAGTGGTTTGCCCTACGTCTGGAGAGTTGAAGCCACCTGACTTGTATCCACGGGAAAATGAACCGTAGACCAAGGTGCTATCGGTGAAGCTAGTTTCAGGCATCCAATCTAAAACAAATCGCCCTGTTGTCGCCTGGAAATCGACTTGGTCGTTTCTAGTATTTTCAGGTGCATATCCCGGAGCGCCATCATCCCCAATCCCATCATTGTCCAGGTCAGCACCTTGAGGGTTAAGAAGCGCTGGGGTGTAAGCTATTCGCCGCTTGTCGTCATCCGTGTAACGAAGACCTGCAGTGAATTTAACTGTATCAGTAATATCCCAGTACAGCTCGCCAAACAGTGCTTGAGAATCTAGCTCGTAGGGCGTGTAGGTATCAAAATATTGGTGGCCAGAGTAATCGGGTGTTGCGTTTTGATCGTAATAGAGAGCACAAGCAGCGGAGACAACGCCACCAGGGCATTGGGTAGCAGTAACGAAAATTGTGGTTGTATTTGTTGAAACCCATGTATGCGTTTCTCTATCGACCTGGAAATCCAAGAACCCCAGATTGAAATTAATTGGCCCGTCAAGTGCAGATTGAAGCCTGAGTTCTAAAGACGTTTGTTCCGTTTGGTAATCGTTAATGCTTAACGTACGCATTCCCGTTGCAGCACCTTGTTGGAAATCGGTATACACACCCCCGGGAGTAACGAACGAGTTCCCAAAATTAATAGTTCCTTCGTAGCTGCCCGCTTGGGTATAGCTAATGTCTTCAGAGGAGTGACCTAAGAAACTCAACGTTAGGCTGTCAGTGATATCGGCATTGATTTCAAACTCTATAATTTCTTGTTCCACATCATACGACGGGTCGCGATAAGCCGATGTGGTTCGGAGGTCGTTAGGGAGGGTTTGTGCTGCGTATAAATCACCAATCGGAACGATTGCGGCTAACGCGGGTGACCCCAAGTAGTTCAGGTAGTTTGCGAATCGACCACCAAAGGTTCCGACGCTGTGTGGATTGCCAAACGCTTCATCACTATAGATGGATCCCGCGGCGCAGCCCTGGCTGAGGAAGTTCTGTGTTTCTGCATTGACTGGAGTGCTGCCAATCTGAGTTGGGCCCTCATCTTTAATACAAAGTGTGCGACCACTACCACGCGAGTCATCTTCACCAAACCTTTCGTAAAGAAACCAAGCGCTTAACCATTCGGTGGGTTCAATCGCTAAAGTGGCGCGGGCTGACCAAATATCTCGGTTGTCTACATCGTTGCCGGTGGTGATGTTATCGGTGAAGCCGTCGCGCTCTAACGATGTGCCTGCGATGCGAAGCGCTGCCGTATCACCCATGGGGATATTCACCATGCCTTTCACTTTTTGAGTGTTGTAGCTGCCAACCTCGCCAGTCAGCGATACGTCAAATTCTTCAAACACGGGTTTAGCCGTAATGTAATTGATTACACCACCAGTAGAGTTTCGTCCGTAAAGAGTACCTTGAGGGCCGCGTAGAATTTCGATTCGCTCCATATCATAGGACTCGGCCGTCGCGATACGACTTTGTACCTGTGGCGCGTTATTGTGGTGGATTCCCACACCCACATCACCTGTCGTGCCGCCAACTGAATTGCCCACACCGCGAATTTGGAAGCCTTCGCCGCCGCCTGCACCAGTTCCGGTGTAGGTAAGGTTAGGGACTGCAGTTTGCAGGTCCCGGCCATCATCAAGGCGGCGCTCCGTTAGATCGTTTGCACTAAATGCGCTCACCGCTACTGGTACATCTTGAATGGATTCAGCCTTACGCTGCGCGGTAACAATAATTTCTTCAATAATCGGTCCGTTTTGAGCGACTGCGAGTGGCGCTAGGCCTGCACTCATCGCCAAATAAAGAACGGAACGCGATAAACGACTTGGTTTTATCATTATAAATTCCCCGTTGGATTTATTGTGGTGTTTTGTCGGGCGGCCTTATTATTGTTGGGTTGCCGCCCAAGGAAACGGAGGAAAGTCTATGAGTGTAATTATTTTCCGTCAATCATAGTTTGGTTAAGCTGACATTAGTTAACCTAACGAGAGGAATACTTACGAGTACACACCACTGAGGCTGCGTGACTGAATCAGTCTACAGCGCCTATCAGGGCGTGAGGTCACGGACCGAATATTGATGTGATATGCCGTGTTGGTTTTGCTGGGATTAGTCTAATGAATAGAAATTAAGCCTAACGTAATTGTTTTGGAGGGCAACGTTATTCCACGCGCCTGCTGTGATCAGGCTGTCCGCGGGAGGGTAGTCAACACGTGGCTGGTTAAAGCCGTTTGCTACGACCGACATAAGTATTGAGCCTTCGCGTATCGGCTGTGCGAGTTGCTCTAATTGCAGGTACTGAACTGTCAGGAAGTCGCTGGCAATAAAGTCTTCGTTCAGATCTTGACGGAATTGACACTGAGAAATGGGCGTATCGGAGGGGGCCAGTGTCAGCTCTCCTGAATCGTTTGGTGCTAAGCAAACATTTCCAAAATTGATGGAGAGCTCTATCAAACCCTGATAATCCAGAGAGTGCAGTTGGTATAGTAGATGTTGAAACGTGGTCAACAAGGATTCATGAAGCGGTGGTTGGTTCAAATCGAACTGTAAATTAGCGGTCATCGCCCAGCTTAATGTATCCAATAGTTGTTGATTTTGGAGAAGGCTACGGCTTTGAAGCGGGGCGGATTGCTGCTCGAATAGTTGCTGTGACAGCTGATTAATGTGAGCAGTATTTAACTCTGTAATATCTGACGTGGTTTGATATTGATTACTCATCGAATCTAAACGGTGGTAAAGGTTTACTAGTATCACACCTAAGAGAGCCAAACCGACGAGTAAGGCGGACAACAGAGTATTTGCGATTAGGCTGACACGTTGCCGCTCTCGAGAGACCTCTTCATTAATGACATTGAGTGGCACGTCACCGATGACAATTTCGGTGGGTTGTTTGTTTGTTTGGTCTTTTTGAGCTGACACCCGTTTAGTAATAAATTGCGTGCTTTTCGCGATTTGCCTGCCAACATCAGCAATGTGGATTTCGAACAAGCGTGCGATTTGCCCACGGATCTCCTCAAGGTCTGCCATTGTCGCGGGGGAAGACGTATCGGCTTGATCGGTAGTTGAGTTTAATGGCGTAGGGCTATCAGAGTCTGAGGTTGATGCCTGGTTAGCGTCGAGTCGTTTGTCTCGCTTATCCAGCTTTAAGGTGCGCAAAACCTTTTCAAGGCTATCGGGCTTCAGCGTACTTTTATACAGAATGTCCAGTGCCCCTAAGGCTCTAGCTTGCCCAGTAAAGACTTCACCCTTTTCGGATGTGTACATGATGACCGGGATAGTGGCGGTGGTCGGGTTGGCTTTTATGGTCTTTAGCGCCTCGATACCGTCCATTCCTTTCATGCTTTGATCCAGGAATATGACTTCGGGGGTTCTATAGCTAAGGTATGCTAACGCTTCTTCGGCAGAGGAAACCGTATCAATTTCAAGTGTATAGGCTTCGAGCATGCGCTTGAGGCGTAGTTGGGCGGTTTTGGAGTCATCGACAATTAGCGCATAGCGGATGTTCATGGGTATCTCAGTGTTGGAATTGTTATAAGAGTGATACTTCTGAGAGATTATCCCGGATGCAGGGGCCAGGTCTTTAATGTTCTGGTCACAGCGAGGGATTAGCGGTAACAATAAGTTCAACACCACTGGATTAACATGAATCGGCTCACATTCTGGTGTGCCCGGAGTGACCGTAAAGTCGCGGTGCCGGGAGATTAGGCGGGAAGGAATCGCACCAAAGTGAGTGTTGATAACATTATATTGATTGTGGTTTCTGGAGTGATATATATTGTACTAAACAGGTTCAGTTGGAATCAGCTATCAAAAGGAGTTGATAGGGATGAGGGCGTTATGAGTAGGGTAGTCGGGCGTTTTGTGAGAGGAAAGAATGAGCTAGTGGGGATGCTGAAATCAGCGTGCCTACTGGTTTTAATCTCTTCGTCTCCAGTCATCGCCAATGATTCAGCGCCTATTCGGCTAGGAATTCCCCCTTACCTGGAGCGCTCTCAGCTAGAGACAAATTTTGAGCCTTTAAGGCAGCAGCTCGAAGGCTTTTTTGTGCAAGGTGCAAACTTTTCTTTTGCCGACGATTATGACGGATTCAGGCAGTCCGTATCGCAAGATCATTTTGATGTGGTAATTCTAAGTGCATTCGATTATTTGCACGTAAAGAATGACACTCGATATTTGCCAGTAGCTCGGTTTATCGGTTACCAAATTATTAATATTGTTGCGGCATCTGGCGAAGTCTCGTCTGCCCGAGATCTTCGAGGTAAGCGTGTCGGCTTTGGCTCTGCGTCATCTCCGACAACGATTTTAGGGAAGTTATTACTCGTTGATGCGGGGCTGAGTGACAGCGATTATCGTCAATTAACGTTCCCTAGTTTTGATATCTGTCTTCAACGAATGCTCGAAGATGACGTCGATGCTTGTGTAACGTATCAACTTGGCGCCAAGAATTTTTTTGCGGAGCGCAAGATCAGTTATCGAGTCTTAGCGAGTTCTCGAATTGTCCCTCAACCCATAATTCTTGTTAAAAAAGAGTTGGCGCACAAGCGAGAAGCCTTAGCGGGTTACTTACGATCGCTGAACAAAGGTCGGGAATTTAAGCTCACTCTTGGGAGCGGATTCCCTATGGATTTTGTTGAAGTGATTCATTCGGATTTTGAAAAAATAGATTCGATTTATAAGTCTAATCAATCTCTATTTGATTGAAGAATAGTGATAATCACACTTCGCCGATTGTCAGTCCATTTTTTCAGGCGTAGGCTCTTTCCCATCTTTTGATTTCTCAATGGTTACAGATCTGACAACTGATATTCTGTCATTTCGCAAGGAGGGAATATGCCGTACGTTAATATTAAAATTACTAACGAGAATGTTACTGCGGAAAAGAAGCGGCAATTGATCGAGGGTGTAACAAACTTATTGCGTGACACGCTAAACAAAAACCCTGAGACGACTGTCGTCGTTATCGACGAAGTCGACACGGATGACTGGGGTATCGGTGGGATCAGTGTTAGTGAAAGACGTAAGCAAGGGCGGTAGGGCTTCGTTTATGGGGAGTGGCAATTTTCTTTTGTTGGCATCACTCGGGTTGGTGAGTGGCGCTAGCATTGCGATTCAGGCGTCTACCAACGCAGTGTTGTTTCAGCACGTTGGCAAGCTTCTCTGGGTCGGTTTCGTGCTGTTTCTTGTTGGTACGGCGTATTTGTTGAGTTTAATCATACTGACAAAAACTGCTGTACCTGCGATTGGTCAGTTTACGTCGGCGCCATCTTGGGCCTATATTGGCGGTATTGTTGTCGCCAGTTACGTGTTAACAATCACGTTACTTGTGCCGAAAATGGGTGCTGTGAATGCAATCATTTTTGTTGTCGCAGGGCAAATATTTGCAGCCGTAATAATTGACCATTTTGGTTGGTTGGGGGTGGCGGTCCGAGAAATTAGCTTGCCACGAATCATTGGTGTTGCGATGATCATTGGAGGGATTTATCTGAGTCGACGTTATTGAGGCATTTTTATGGGTTAGTGCCTAGTGGTCGACAATATAAACGCATAATGTTCTTGGCCCATGCGCTCCGTATTCTAGTTTAAGTCCAACATCCGCCGAGCTTGATGGCCCGGAAATAAAATTAACCGCGCGCGGCAGTGGCTTAAACATAGTGTTCAGCTTTTTCCATGCCGTTTCGCTGTTATCTACCAAGCTGTTTTTCTCTATCACGATAATGTGATGCTCGGCCAAAAAAGAATGAGTCGTTGCCGTGTTTTTATCAGACGTAACCACCAATGTTCCCGTTTCTGCGATGCCTACGTCCGCTATGCTAATGACGGTTTGGTGGTCGTCACTGAATGGTGTGTGATCCAGCGTGATTTGATGGCTTTGCCAGTCGAGCTGAGTAAGTCTCTTGTCTTTTGTGGCATGCAACGTATTTTGTGTCGTCGTTTGAAGTCGGCCTGCAACCTGTAACGGAAGTTCTCGCCAGTCCGGAATTATTTCCCATTGTGTATGGTGTGCTTTCAGTACACGGGTAAACTGTTCTATAGGGTGGTTGAACCTTGGCGTTTGATAGTCTGGTTCGGTATGTAGTTGTTCGGCTTGATGCTGATGCAAGGCTGATCTCAGCTTAGCCAGTATGTTGTATCGAGATTGTTGCGACGTCATTCTTGTTGACCTCGTTGTTTATTTACGCTGTTTCTTGAGGCGCTCAAAAAAGGTATCACCTTCGGGGGCGGGAAAGTCACGTACTTCCATCCAACCATTGTTAACAGGTAGGTGCTTAACAGCGTTAGTGTTCATGGCTCGATGTTTTAAGAAGCGCGCTGTCAATTTTGTTGTCCAACGAAAAAGCGTCGGTTGTCGAAAGAGCCACATCGCGATTTTCATTCCAAGTGTCCAACGCTTGGGTTGTAGCCCCGCTTGTTGTTCATCCCGGCGTAAGTCTCGCAGCATGTCCGGCAGAGGAATTTCCATTGGACACACTTCAGCACAACGGTTGCACGTTGTGCAGGCGTTGGGTAAATCGTGGCTGTTCTCTAAGCCGTTTAACAAAGGTGTCCAGACAGAACCCATCGGCCCGGGATAAACATCACCGTATGCGTGGCCGCCGGTGCGTGTATAAATAGGGCAATGGTTAAGGCATGCTGAGCAGCGAATGCAGCGTAATATATCCTTATATTTAGATTGCAGTATATCGCTACGTTTGTTGTCGAGCAGCACGACGTGAAAGTTTTCGGGGCCGTCAGCATCGTCAGTCCGTTTCGGACCCGTATAAAATGACGTGTAGCAGGTAATATCTTGTGCTGTGGCGCTCGGTACTAGTAACCGTTGCACTGCCATCGCAGTGTCGAAGTCGGGCACAATCTTGTCGATAGAGGTAACGACAATGTGTGTTTTGGGAAGGCTGCTACACAAATCGCCGTTGCCTTCATTCGTCACTAATCCTACAGTGCCGCTTTCTGCAATTAAATAATTCGCGCCGGTGATGCCAATATCTGCTTCGAGAAACTTTTCGCGTAACAGTTGTCGGGCTTCAAACATCACGGCTTTTGCGTCGGGTAAATCACGCTCACCCAAAGGGTGGTGTTGCTCAAATAGCTCAACAACCTGTTCAAAGGTTTTGTGAATGGCCGGGCCGATAATGTGGCTGGGTGGTTCCTCGGCTAATTGAATGATGTACTCGCCAAGATCAGTTTCTAACGTGTCGAATCCGGCATCAATTAGCGCGTGAGTTAATTGCGCCTCCTCCGACACCATAGACTTGCCTTTGACGATTTTCTCGGCCTGCCGTTGTTTACAGATATCAATCACTATCTGGTTGAGATCGTCCGTGGTTTCAGCCCAGTGAACCTGGCCACCAAGTTTGGTTACTTCTGCTTCAAATTGTTCTAACAGATCAGCGAGATTGTCGAGCGCGAAATTTTTACGCTCTTTAGTCCAGGCGCGCAACTGTTCAACGTTATCCATTCGGGCAAGCGTCTTGGCTCGTGCAAGGGGCGAAAAATTTCTAAAGATAGATAGGTTTTTTTGAAGTGGGGCGTCGCTTAAACCAATGTCTGCGCGCGCAACGAAATTAACCTTGCTCATTGACTCGGTTCCTTCGTTGCGGGGTTTGCGCAACCCATTGCAGGTGCATTTAATTGATCGGCAAGCACTTCAGCGACATGTCTCACTTTTAAATTGCTTTTTTGACGACTTGCCTTGCCTGCGATGTTGAGCAAGCAGCCCATGTCGCCGCCTAGTAAAGTCGTCGCTCCGGTTGCTTCGGCTGCTAGTAGTTTGTCAGTAACCATTGCGTCTGAAATATGCGGCATTTTCGCGCAAAAAGTGCCGCCGAAACCGCAACACTCGTCAGTATTTTGTAACTCCTCGATCTCAATGTTGTTAAATGATTTGAGCAGTGAACGAGGCTGATCTTTGATGTTCAGCTCACGCAGACCAGCGCAGCTATCGTGAAAGGTGTATGTCTCAGAAGATACTGTGTCAGTGGATTTGGGCTTAACCTGGAGTACATCATGTAAAAATGATGTTAGTTCAAAGGTTTTTTCTGACAGTTTCTTAGCTTTGTCGTACCACTCAGGTTCATCTTTTAAAAGCTTGGGATAGTGATGTTTTATCATCCCAGCACATGACCCCGACGGCGCAACCAAATAGTCGAAATCCAAAAACAACGGGATGGTGTGCTTGGCAACCTTCGCTGCCGACTCGTAATCACCGGGGTTGTACCCAGGTTGCCCGCAGCAAGTTTGTTGTTCTGGAATAGTCACCTGGCAACCCGCGTCTTCCAATAACTTTATCGATGCAAAGCCTACGGATGGTCGAAATGTATCGACCAAGCAGGTAACGAATAAGCCGACACTAGGTTTATTCATTTGGCTAGTCGTCATACCAATATTCGCCATTAGAAAACTCTAGTTCGGCGTCCTTGGGATAGGTGACAGAAAAGTAGTGTTGAATGATTTCTTTCTGTTGTGGTTTTAGATCTCTTGCCCACATGAGTATGCCAGATTTCCCGTTAAGACTGTTTTCTGTTGGTGGAGTGGCGTCATCTAATATATCAACCTCGATCTTACTATTTTTTGAAACGGGGACTCTTGATACAACCTCAATTGGCACATTTTTATCGTGAAAACTCGTGATTTCGTAACGCGTTTTGTTCTCTCTGATGTTGCTGCGTCGAATCACGCCACCATCGCGAGAGTTTTCTTGTCCGGTCCGTTTTTCAACGCGAATACGTTCGTCAACACCAAACGGAATACGTATATCATCCCCAGGGAGCATTGCGGCTAACTCGGTTTCACCGATAAACGCGTTGTCTCTGTATAATTGCATTTCAGCTTGTTGAACGGGTAGTTCTCTTGCGTAGGTGAAACGTGCTTCAAGAAAAGCGCTGGGGTCCTCATCAGGAACGGTTCTAGCAATTAAATCGATGCCAAAGTTCTGTTCATCAATAGGAAGGATTTTATCTCGTCCTCCAGAATATATTGTAGTTGCTCCTGGAATTTTAAACTCTACTAAATATTGAGATGCGATAACCTCTGCTGGGTCAGTTTTAATATATGAGCCTGTAACGACAACCTCTTCTATTGTGTCATTTGCGACAGCAATCGCCCCTTTCTTTTCTCTCTCGTACGAGTAGTTTGCGCCGTCGAAATCAACGTAGAGTGAATTTAGTTCGGGTGTTGTATTCTCAACTTGTGAATTGGCAGTTGTCAGCATTAGGTTGATACCTTCCCAGTCTTCACCTGTGTTCTGAACGACATTTGCCTGACGAAAGAGTGATATGGTTTTAGAGTCGGTATCTAAACGAGCCTCGTATAACCACTCCCAATAAGCGTTTTTGTGGCTATAAACAAGCGCTGTGGAAGTGGTGGTTTCTTCACTAATGCGGAGGTTGGCAGTCGCTGTGCTAGTAACAACTTGTTCAGTTTTTACCTGGTTGAGTGCGTATTGATTCTGGGCGAGATCTTGATTTAGGCTGCGAATGGCAATGTTGGCATCTCGGATGGCCTCTCTGGCGGATCGGCTGCCGCTTTCAACCGACGATAGTAGTGTCGTGAATTCAGAACCATTAATACTGGGTTTCATCGTTGAATTATTGCCGCCTTTAGATAGCGACTGGATTAGATCTAATTTTGCTTGTGCCGTTGCCTTGGCATCATTAAGCTCTTGTTTCTTGTCTTCTAGTGCACGCCGTTCGTTGAGCAACCTTCGCTCTTTATCGTTGATCAAATCCCCCTTGTGTGATTGAGCAATATCGATGCTTCCAAGTGTGATTCGATCACTCTGAATTGATAAGCGTAATTGGCTCGGTTGAATTCCTTTAGGTAGCCCTTTAATCTCCAATTGATGCTCACCTGCTGGGAATCGAATCGACTTTTCGCGCGTGATAACGGCGGAGCTCGGGTGAACTTTAACTGCCGTGACGGGTAGCTCAACCGAGATAACTTCTGCAATGCTGAGGCAGCTTAGTGACATGAATCCAAGTGCCGTTGTTGTTAGAAGCAAAGCGTGTTTCATAGTACGTCCTTTTATTTTATTAATGGCTCAAAATATGGCCAAATATTTTCTAAAAGTTGTGGCTGCGCTTCAGTCGTGGGGTGTATCCCGTCGCGCTGCATCAACTCGGGATAAATGGCTACCTCGTCCAGAATGAAGGGGACTAACGGAACTTGGTGCTCTTCGGCTACTTTGGGGAATGTGCCGAAAAATTCTTCGGTATAGCGACTGCCGTAGTTGGGTGGTATCTGAATGCCAACGAGTAGTACATCGGCGCCAGCAGCTTGAGATAGTTCAGTTATTTTGCTGAGGTTTTTGTGAAGTACTTTCAGTGGGTGGCCTTGTAAGCCATCGTTGCCGCCAAGTTCGATAATAACAATATCAGGTTGATGTTTCCTAAGCAGTCCGGGCGTGCGTGCTAAACCCATCGAAGTGGTGTTGCCAGAAATGCTGGCATTAATGACGGTGTATTCACCTTGCTGGTTTAAACGTTCTCTTAACAAATTGACCCAGCCGTCTTTGAGTTCAACGCCGTAGCCCGCACTGATGCTATCGCCGATCACTAGTACGGTTTTGGCATAAGTTGTTCCGCTGGCCGCGAGGGTAGTCAAAGCAATCAGCAACCCAAGACATAGCTGTCTAAGGAATATTATATTACTCAAAGCCATAGTTTGATCTCGTTAAGCGTCTTGAGGAATGTACTCTTTATTTATTGGCGCGTTCCACGGCGCAACAATGGGTAACAAAAGCATGCCTGGCATGGCGGCCAATGTGCAAACGTAAAAAAAAGTTTCCCACCCCAAGGCTTCAACGATAAACCCGGTGCTGGCGTTGGCAGCGCTACGGGGCAGGACGGCGAACGCCGTTAGCAACGCCATTTGCGTTGCAGCATGCTTTGGATTGGTCGACCGAGCAATAAACGCCACCATGGCTGCTGCGCCGAGGCCAACTCCCAAGTATTCAAATGCGATGGCGAAACCAAGCATCCAAATGTTGTTGCCGACATGTGCGAGTGCAGCAAACCCTAATATAGAAATGATCTGTACGACGCCGAATATCCACAAGGCTTTGTTAATCCCAATTTTAATCATGGCTATGCCGCCTATTAGGCTGCCTGCCAACATCGGCCAGAAGCCAGCATTTTTGGCTATTACTCCAATTTCCGTGAGGCTAAAGCCAAGGTCGATATAAAATGGGCTGGATAACGCGGTGGCTAAGTTGTCACCTAGTTTGTACAGAAAGATAAATAGCAACATTAGGCACGCGTGTTTAATTCCGACGCGTGTAAAGAATTCTGAATAGGCATCAATGACGGCTTCTTTCATGTTGTGTGGTTTGTGTTTATGTTCTGGTTCGCTGATGAAAAGCGTCAAGATGATCCCAACGAACATAAAAAGCGCGGTGATGAAGAAAACTGTGCCCCAATCAAAATGATCTGCCAATATTAGAGAAAGTGCGCCTGGAATAAACCCGGCAGTTCTCCAAGTGTTGACAAACACCGATGTGCCAAAACCCAGCTCCTCTTCGGGTAGCACCTCTCGACGATAGGCATCCAGCACAATATCTTGGCTGGCACTGAAAAAAGCGACGGCCACGGCCAGGCTCGCAACCATCCATAAGGACGATTCTAAGTTGGCAAAAGGTATAAGACAGACGAATATCAATACGCCAATCTGTGAAATCAGCATCCAGCCGCGTCGAAGGCCTAGGAAAGGTAACTCAAATCGATCCATCAAGGGCGCCCAGAAAAACTTCCAGGTATAAGGCAAGCCAATGAGGGTAAAAAGCCCGATTTCTTTTAAGCCGACACCTTCAGTCCGTAACCAAGCGGGAACAAGTTGGACAAGAATGTAGTAGGGGAGCCCTGATACAAAGCCGCCGAAGAGGCAATAAACCATCCGGCGGTTGAGCATCGCTTTAATTAGCGATTGATATTCCATGGAGATAAATACTTATATTGATACTGTAGCCAGACACCTTACTCAAAAGCAGTCACGGCTGCCAGCCAAAGAGTTTCAAATTCACTGTGTTGTTGATTAGTACAACGTCTTCTGATTCCAGTCTCGATTTCTGAATTCTGCCGTTTCCGTTCATCGGTAAGGAAATCTTTCCAGCAGCATTGATCACTCTGAACCACGGAAGTTTCGAGCCCTTAGGTAGCTTTTTGAGTGTCGAGCCAACCAGTCTCGCCGCTCGTGGTATGCCGGCGAGTTCCGCAACCTGACCATAGGTGGCAACACGTCCCTCAGGGATCTGAGAAATCACCTGGAAAATACGCTCCTGGTTGTGGTTGGGCGGTAGGTCGGCGGGCATATCGAGCATCCTTTGGTGGGGCCGTGTTGCAATTTACCCTGTTGGCCCCATATAACCAATACATTAAGCAAACACAGGCTTCCAATGCGCTTTTTATTTATTCTTTTTGTTCTCGTGCCCATTATCGAAATGTGGCTGCTAATTAAGGTTGGCGGTGTGATTGGTGCGCTGCCGACCATTGCCTTGGTGCTCCTCACCGCTATGATTGGGCTGGCTATGCTGCGCCAGCAGGGGTTTTCCACCTTGGCACGTGCTAATCGGAAGATGAACGACGGTCAGATTCCTGCGCAAGAAATGGTCGATGGGTTGTTTCTTGCTGTTGGCGGTGCCTTGTTACTAACGCCAGGTTTTTTTACCGATGCCTTCGGCTTCGCCTGTTTGATTCCGGGGTTGCGCCAGCGATTGCTTGGGCAGCTGATTAAGCGAGTTCAAGTGATACAAATGCAACAATATCAAGGGTTTAGCGGGCGAGCACGGCACCGAGATGCTCGCCAAGATGGCATTAATACAATTGACGGAGAGTATCGCCGAGAAGATTAGCGCTAACGCTCTATTTGCGCTGCTAGTACAGAGTCAAAAGTCGGTTACCTCGAAAAGGAAAATCAGCGGCTCGCAGGGTAGAAGTATAAATAACAAAACTTTTTTAAATTGAGCTATTGAATTCTGCTCTTTGACCCCCATCATCCTCTGCACTTAGTGAATAAGCCTGGTTGGGTCGTGGAAACGCCTCCCTCCGGCGAGGTGGGTAGAACAAACTACCCACCGCTAATTGTCGAAAACCTGGTCAATAGACCGGCTTCGAAAAACCTGATTCCTGGGATTATTCCAGGAAGATAATTCTAATCTTGGTAATTTATTGGAGATCAAGTCCATGAAAATCCGTCCTTTACACGACCGTGTTGTGGTTCGCCGCAAGGAAGAGCAAGAAACAAGTGCCGGGGGCATCTTGTTGCCAGGCTCAGCGAAAGAAAAGCCAAACGAAGGTGAGGTTGTTGCCGTCGGTAGTGGCCGTGTTCTAGACAACGGCGAAGTGCGTCCAGTTGACGTTAAAGTGGGCGACGTTGTTGTATTCGGCAAATATGCTGGTAGCGACACTATCGAAGTTGATGGCGAAGAGCTCATCATCTTAAGCGAAAGCGACATTAAAGCGATCGTAGAGTAAGCCACTCACTCATCGCTTTAACACTAACAGAATTCCTAACAAGATCATTATTGAGGAAAAATTATCATGGCAGCTAAAGACGTAAAATTTGGTGATGACGCTCGTCAGCGTATGCTAGCCGGTATCAACATTCTTGCTGATGCCGTTAAAACTACTCTAGGCCCTAAAGGCCGTAACGTTGTTTTAGACAAATCTTTCGGTGCGCCGACCGTTACTAAAGATGGTGTTTCTGTAGCGAAAGAAATCGAACTAGAAGATAAGTTCGAGAACATGGGCGCGCAAATGGCAAAAGAAGTTGCCTCTAAAGCGTCTGATGAAGCCGGTGACGGTACCACCACTGCAACTGTATTGGCTCAAGCTATCGTCAACGAAGGTTTGAAGTCAGTTGCTGCGGGTATGAACCCAATGGATCTTAAGCGCGGTATTGATAAAGCGATCAAAGCTGCAGTTGAGCACATTCACTCAATTGCACAACCTTGTGCCGATTCAAAAGCTATTGCCCAAGTAGGTACTATCTCTGCGAACAGTGATGAGTCTGTTGGCCAAATCATTGCTGAAGCAATGGACAAAGTGGGTAAAGAAGGTGTTATTACTGTTGAAGAAGGATCTGGTTTAGAGAATGAACTCGACGTGGTAGAAGGTATGCAGTTCGACCGCGGTTACCTGTCTCCTTACTTCATCAACAACCAAGACAGCATGAGTGCTGAAATGGAAGCGCCTTTCCTTCTTTTGGTTGACAAAAAAATCTCTAACATCCGCGAATTGCTTCCTCTCTTAGAAGCCGTTGCTAAAGCGGGCAAGCCATTAGTCATCGTTGCTGAAGATGTTGAAGGTGAAGCGCTGGCAACCCTGGTTGTTAACAACATGCGCGGTATCGTTAAAGTTGCAGCTTGTAAAGCGCCTGGTTTCGGAGATCGCCGTAAAGCAATGTTGCAAGATATTGCAATCCTCACTGGCGGTACCGTAATCAGCGAAGAAGTTGGTTTGGATCTAGAGTCAGCGACCCTTGAGCACTTAGGTCAAGCCAAGCGCGTGACTATGAGCAAAGAGAACACTGTGATCGTTGATGGCGCTGGTCAAGCCGCTGATATCGAAGCGCGTGTTGGTCAAATCCGCACTCAAATCGAAGAAGCGACTTCAGATTACGATAAAGAAAAACTTCAAGAGCGCGTTGCTAAATTAGCTGGTGGTGTTGCTGTGATTAAAGTGGGTGCAGCGACTGAAGTTGAAATGAAAGAGAAAAAAGCACGTGTTGAAGACGCGTTACACGCAACTCGCGCTGCAGTTGAAGAAGGCGTTGTGCCTGGCGGTGGTACTGCATTAATGCGTGCTGCGGCAGCGGTTGAAGGTCTTGAAGGCGACAACGAAGAGCAAACTGCGGGTATCGCATTGGCTCGTCGCGCGCTTGAAGCACCTCTCCGTCAAATCGTTACTAACGCAGGTGAAGAAGCATCTGTTGTTGCTGATAAAGTTCGTCAGGGCGAAGGTAGCTTCGGTTACAACGCGGCGACTGGTGTATATGGTGATATGTTGGAAATGGGTATCCTTGATCCAGCAAAAGTTAGCCGTACTGCACTGCAAGCAGCGGGTTCTATCGCTGGTTTGATGATCACTACCGAAGCAATGGTAGCCGATAAGCCTACTGAGTCTGGCCCAGCTATGCCTGATATGAGCGGCATGGGTGGCATGGGCGGCATGATGTAATCATCGCCTTTGCTAAAACGGCCCCTACTTGGGGCCGTTTTTGTAATAGAGCACCAAAAAGTGACGCGTATTGTTTGCGAATAAGCTGATATCAAAAAGTTCTGCTGAGTGATATTACTCGAGTAAATTTTATTGCTACTATAGTCCAACAGTACTTAGCGTTATTGAAACGTAAGGTTTCACGACCAGAATTTAAAACCCCTTAACTGTAAGGAAATTACGATTATGGCTATTGAATTACCTGCCCTCCCTTATGCAAAAGATGCATTGGCTCCTCACATTTCCGAAGAGACGTTGGAATTCCACTACGGCAAGCATCATCAAACCTATGTTGATAAACTAAATGGCCTGATTCCTGGTTCAGAGTTTGAAGGCAAAAGCCTCGAAGAAATCGTTAAAGCGTCTTCTGGTGGTGTGTTCAACAACGCTGCACAAATCTGGAACCACAGTTTTTACTGGAATTGCTTAAGCCCTAACGGCGGCGGTGAAGCCACTGGTGCGGTTGCAGAAGCGATCAACAAAGCGTTCGGTTCTTTCGACAAGTTCAAAGAAGAGTTCACTAACTCTGCGATCAACAATTTCGGCTCAAGCTGGACTTGGTTGGTGAAGAAAGCAGACGGCAGTGTTGCCATCGTTAACACCTCAAATGCAGCAACGCCTTTGACTGACGATAGCGTAACCCCAATCTTGACCGTCGATTTGTGGGAGCACGCTTATTACATCGATTACCGCAATGCGCGTCCTAAGTACATGGAAGCGTTTTGGGCATTGGTTAACTGGGACTTTGTTAACGAAAACTTTGCTTAATGATGAAACATCACGCTGCGCGTCTGAGGTAATATTCAGGTCGCAGGTTATCAAAAAGGGGCTTGTGCCCCTTTTTTGTTGATTGCTGTATGGGATATCGGGTGATTCACCATAGCGAGATTGGTGTGGATGCCGGGTTTGGTTACAATGACACCCATAGTAAGCGTGCCAATGAGGATTTTTACATGGTGCAAGACCGTAAAGAACCGACTATTTCGTCGTCCATTCGTCCTGAGCGCGATGAGATTGCTCGCCATCAATCACGGGGTGGTAACACCAAGTCTCGCCCCACCACACCCAACAGACCTGGTGCGGGTGCTGCTAGCCCTGTTGCGAAGCCGCTAAAGCCGAGATCATCAGCAAGCGGAGTCTTAGGATTAATCATCGGCGTCGTCGCAGTTGGTATTGCGGGGTTTGCAGTTTGGCAGCTTCAGCAAACGCAGGCAGCTTTAAGTGCCTCTGATGACCGTATAGCAGAGCTCGAAGCGAGGCTAAATCTCACAAACTCGGAATCAGATCAGTCGGTGACTCGGATTTTGGAGCGCGTGACCAAAGCCGAAGAGCAGTACGATTTGCTGTGGGCCAACTATCGTAAACATCGTGATGGTTTGGCCGAAGCCAATAAGCAGCTCCAGAAAGTAGTCAAAGAAAGCGGTGGCACCGCGAAATCCGTGGCGAGTCAGCAAACATCGCTTAATGCTGTGAAAGCCTTAACCAATGAGCAGCAACTGGTTTTAACTCAATTGTCGGACGATATTGCAGCGGCACAAACCCAGCTCAGTGACCTCCGAAAGGTGGCTAAGGAACTAGAAGCTGCGGGTAAAACTGTTAGTGGTTTGCAGGAGCGAATTGTCACCAATGAAGAAGCCATCGCGGCGATAGACGCTTTTCGACGGTCTGCGAACGCCGATATTCAGCAGTTAAAACAGCGCCTGGCTGCTCCCTAGAAGTAGCTTCTTTCCTGTGTATACCGAAAAAAGCCAATGTGGGTAACCACATTGGCTTTTTTTATATCAGTGGTTGTGAGCGGCTACTGGTGATTGATGAGTCGTAGGGTTTAGCGCCTCATGCCTTAGCGCGCCGGTCAGGTTGCGAACTGCGTGCTCAAGGTTGACTAAATGGCTCTGCAATATGGGTTCTTCCATGATTGTAGCGTGATGTACTTTGTTGGATATCTGATTCCACTCCTCAATTGCGTTAGAAAGCTCTCTCTTGTGAGGGCCGCGACACTTGCAGGTCTCGCAGCTGACTGAATAGCTCAGCAGGCAATGTGCGACGTGAATACGATGGCTGTTGCAAAAAGGGCAAGCGGCTATTTTGGTTCCCATAAGCAGAACCTCCTTAATGGTTTCTGGTAAGGCCGTTGTATGTGGTCGATAGTGTGCGGAAAATCGGTGTAAACGGTGTTGTTGAAGGTGTAGTAAAAAGTGCTGTTGAAGGTGAAAGTAGGGTGCGTTGTGAGAGTAGAGCGGTATGGATTAGGCGTGTTTTTAAAGGGGTAGTCTAGCTGGGGCAGTCTCAGATGGTGGGCATCTGGTGGACTGCGATCGAATAATCGCTGATAGTGGTAAGCGGTGTTCTTCAAAAGTGCTCCGGTCGTCCAAGGCACACGATAGAAGTGTATGACAGAATGATGAAAACGCAAGTTCTTGCATCGACCTATCCCGCTACTCGCTCTTCGAGCGGCTAACGCGCTGATTTCAAGATTTGAGAGGTAGTCGCAGCGGAAATTAAGGGTATGTCTAGAGCTATTCCACGCAAGCTTGTGTAAAATATCCCTCCTAAATTTAAGGCTCCTTAACGATTGGCCCTTTCAGTAAACAGACAATAGAGTTAATTTTCATGGCGACCGTAATCAAACAAGACGACCTGATCGATAGCGTGGCAGATGCCCTGCAATTCATCTCCTATTACCATCCGACTGATTTCATTCAGGCGATGAATGAGGCTTACGAGCGCGAAGCTAATCCAGCGGCAAAAGATGCGATGGCGCAAATCCTCATCAACTCACGCTTGTGTGCGATGGGACACCGTCCAATTTGCCAAGACACTGGAATCGTCACCGTGTTCCTGAAAGTCGGCATGGAGATTCAGTGGGACGCTAAAATGAGCGTGACTGATATGGTTAACGAAGGCGTCCGCCGCGCCTATAACAACCCAGATAATGTACTACGAGCGTCTATTTTGGCAGATCCTGATGGTGCGCGTAAAAACACTGGCGATAACACGCCAGCCATCATTCACTACGAACTCGTTCCCGGTAACAAAGTAGAAGTACATGTCGCAGCGAAAGGCGGCGGAAGTGAAGCGAAAAGTAAATTCGCCATGCTCAATCCATCCGATTCGATTGTTGATTGGGTGTTAAAAGTGGTGCCTGAAATGGGAGCTGGTTGGTGCCCGCCGGGCATGCTGGGGTTAGGTATTGGTGGCACCGCAGAAAAGGCCATGATATTAGCGAAAGAAGCGTTGCTTGAGCCAGTCGATATTCAAGACTTGATTAAGCGCGGCCCCAATAATCATGCAGAAGAATTGCGTTTAGAATTATTTGAAAAAGTAAATAATTTGGGTATCGGTGCACAAGGCCTTGGCGGTTTAACGACAGTGCTCGATATCAAAGTTGCTGATTACCCAACGCATGCTGCAAACAAACCCGTCGCGCTAATTCCAAACTGTGCTGCAACGCGTCATGCGCACTTCACACTAGATGGTTCAGGTGCCGCGTTGCAAACGCCACCCAGCATCGACGAGTGGCCAGAAGTCAGTTGGGAGGTGGGTGATTCAGTTCGCCGCGTCAACCTTGATACTGTTACCAAAGAGGATATTCTCGAGTGGCAGCCAGGTGATACCGTTTTGCTATCTGGCAAAATGTTAACCGGTCGTGATGCCGCGCATAAAAAGATGGTTGATCTCATCGAGAAAGGTGAAGAGCTTCCGGTTGATATGACAGGCCGCTTTATTTATTACGTTGGCCCGGTAGATCCAGTACGCGATGAAGTGGTTGGCCCAGCAGGTCCAACAACCGCGACCCGTATGGATAAATTTACCCGCACCATGCTAGAAAAAACTGGCTTACTTGGCATGATTGGTAAAGCAGAGCGTGGCCCAACGGCTATCGAAGCCATCCGTGATAACAAATCGGTTTACCTAATGGCTGTAGGCGGCGCGGCGTACTTAGTATCGCAAGCGATTAAATCTGCCAAAGTGCTAGGCTTCCCAGAGTTGGGAATGGAAGCCATTTACGAGTTTGAAGTTAAAGATATGCCGGTGACTGTTGCAGTGGATACCAATGGCGAATCCGTACATCAAACAGGTCCGAAAATTTGGAAAGCCAAAATTGAAGAACACGCGATTGAAGTTAAATAATCGATAATTTGATGTAGGATTTTAAAAGGCAAAACATTGAGTGTTTTGCCTTTTTTTGTTTCTATTATCGAGTAAAGATAAAAATAACGGGGACACTTTGTGGGAACACTCTATTGGCACGACTACGAAACTTGGGGCGAAGTTCCGAACCAGGATAAACCTTCCCAGTTTGCAGGGGTGCGAACCGATGAAGCGCTTAACGTCGTTGGTGAGCCTTTATGTATCTATTGTCAGCCACCGGAAGATTGTTTGCCGAAACCCATGGCCTGTTTGGTGACAGGCATTACGCCCCAAAAAGCATTGGCGGAAGGCTTGCCCGATTATCAATTTATGGCAGCAATTCACCGCGAATTATCACAACCGGGTACCTGTGGTGTCGGCTACAACTCCATTCGTTTTGACGATGAAGTGACGCGCAACGGTTTGTTTAGAAATTTTTATGATCCCTACGAGCGTGAGTGGCGTAACGGAAACTCGCGTTGGGATATTATCGACATGGTGCGCCTAACCTATGCACTACGCCCTGAAGGTATCGAGTGGCCGATTAATGAAGAAACCGGTGCGCCAAGTTTTAAATTGGAATTGCTGAGTGCCGCAAACGGACTAGCCCACGAGTCTGCGCACGATGCCTTATCGGATGTATACGCGACGATTGCACTGGCGAAGCTAATTAAGGATAAGCAGCCAAATCTATTTGATTATGCTTACCGTATGCGTTCAAAGCGCGAAGTGGCGAAATTGATTGATTTGCACAGTTTTAAACCGCTGCTTCATATCTCTTCAAAATATCCCGCAACGCAAGGTTGCGCAGCGTTGGTAATGCCGCTGGCAAAACACCCGGTTAATCAAAATGGTGTCATTGTGTTTGACTTGTCGGCTGATCCACAGATGTTGCTAGACCTATCAGCCGAAGAAATTGCTAAGCGATTGTTTGCCAAGCGCGAAGATTTGGAAGAGGGCGCTGAACGTGTTCCATTAAAGGTTGTTCACTTCAATAAATCACCAATGCTAGTAACGCCTAAAATGGTGGATGCTAAAGCAGAAGAGCGGCTATCTATTGATAAACAACAATGTGATCAACACTGGCAGTTGTTACGTCAATACGACATCACCAAGAAGTTACACGATGTATTCTCAATGACCGAATTTGCAGAGCCTACTGATCCGGAGCAGCGCCTCTATCAAGACTTCTTGAATGATCAAGACAAAGCAACATTGAATGAAGTACGTCAAGCAGATGCAAAAACACTCGCAAACACGACTTATAGCTTTTATGACAAGCGTATGCCCGAGTTGCTGTTTCGCTACAAGGCACGTAATTTCCCATCCTCGCTTACGGAGGAGGAAGCTAAACAATGGCAGGACTATTGCGCTGAAAAGTTTCAATCTTCCGATAGTGATACGGCGATGACGGCTAGCGAAGTATTACAGCAAATTGATGAACTATTGGGTGATGCGGACTGCGCAGAAGAAAGAAAGCCCGTGCTAGAGCAATTGAAAGCATTCGTTCACGAGCGTTGCGAGGTGCTTGGTGTTAAGCTCGATTAAAGAGCCCGTAAGAGCAGGACTATTTAATCGAGTCTTTAGTCAGGTTTTTTGAATAGAGCCTATGGAGTTTAGGCGACGTGCGTGGCCTGGCCAGCAACTATATACCAAGTAATAAACAAGCTACTCACAAACCCACCTAAGTAAGCTCTGCCTGTCCATTGATAACACGCGGTGGTGATACACGCGACGATTAGCAATAGTGGTACAAACTGCAATGCGACAATAGTCATCAGTGCTTCATTTATTAATAATGCGCCGGTTGCAAAGAGTGAAGTGTATTGGATGACGAGCAACCCAGGAAAACCCAGTGCACAAATGATGCTATTGATTCCACACGCTTTCATGAGGTTATTGTCATTGTTGCGAAGTAACCCTGCGAAGTTGGCAGATAACAGCAAAAAGAAAATTGCAAACACCGGCCAATAAACAAAAATCATTTTGAGTTGTGCTAATGATGGTGGCTTTAACGCAACAACCCAATATCGGAAGTCGACCAAGAAAATACTCTGGATGATATGCGATAGTATGATTAGTAGGCCTACTACGATAATCGACAAGATTAATGTTTTCAAAATTTCCAAAGGCTTCATTGAAAGGCCAAAGTAGGTAAACGCGGAGCCAGAAATTTTAGCGGTAAACCACGTGAGGGCGCCTAAAATAATCGTGATTAACCCATTACCCAAGGCCCAGATAGCGATGCCGTTGGTGATGTTTTGCGGCCAAGTAGGACTTCCAGGGAAAATCACCGTGCCAATGTTGTAAAAGAGAAAATAGGTCGCCACAGGAATTAATGTAGCTAGCGTGGCATGAAGCGGCCACAATTTTTGTGGTTGAAAAGCTTCCGCATGCTTTATCAGTGATGTGCGAAATAGCGATGTATTTAGCAAAATCTTTGTGACTGGAAACAGCAATAGCACAATGCCGATAAATGCAATGAGGGTGCCTATCTCTTTCCATAAAAATGTATGGCTATCAGGAGCAATACCACTGGCGTTATCTAAGGTGAGGTCTAGCCATTCGACCGCATTCAAGATTGCCTCTGGCGAAATATGATCCCCAGGGTGAGTGGTCGCAGGTTGGTAGAGCTTTCGTGCGGTACCTTGGCTTATGTCGCCGTAGAGTTTTTCAGTTTCGACGGTTTCCTCTGTGCCGAAGAGTGTTTTAAGGTCTTCAGATTTTGCCATGTCTTGCGGCAGTGTTCGCCACATTAAGGGGGCGAACTCATCGTATGTACTAAACACGATAGCAATATTTTTGGGGTCCGTTGGTGAACCACGAAAATCACCGAAGGGCAATTTCGCTGTGCTTGAGCCGACCAAAACAATACTCCGATAGTCATTGGGTAGCATTAAAGTGGCGGCTCTGCTCGCCCAGCCTCCCATTGAATGGCCTTCTAAGCCAATACGTGTTTTATCGACAAAAGGTAAACTACGTAGATAGGTTAATCCGGTAGGTGCACCGAATCCGTTAGCAAACGTAGGTGCGTCGCTATAACCATGACCGCGTTGGTCAATGGCTAAAACGACGTACCCTCGCTTGGACAATTCAATTGCGAAACCGCTTTGGGTTTCGCGTGAATTGATATACCCGTGTGTAGCCAGTACTCCCGGAGCAGGATTCGCGTCGCTAGCTGATTTCGGTTTGTAAAGTAGGGCACTTAATTGACTGCCATCTTTTGCTTCAATCCGAATATCTGAAACTTTAACGGCGCCGCCACTAGTTTGTACATAGGCGGCGATTCCGCTACCAATAAATATTAGTGCGAACGCTAAGATCATTAGTTTTAGCTGTTTGTGTATGGCTTCTTTTCGCATTGTGCGTGTGTTTCTCGCATGGGTAATAAAAGACTAAAACTCGTATCGCGCTTCGATACCAAACCGCCTTGGTTGAGGTGCGACACCAAATGTGGATGCTAAGCTGGTAGTACGGATGCGTCCAACGTATTCGTCGTTTTCTGTTAGGTTTTTACCCCAAAGTGCGAGGCTAAAACTAGACTGAAGTGTCCAACTAATACGAGCATTTGTCTGCAAGTAGCTATCGGTTGCTACATAATCATTATTAAATACATCGAAGAACTGATCATCAACATAGTTGGTATCAATGTGGAATTCGATCAGATCGTTGCCTACTGGTATATCGTAATCGAAAGCCAAGCTGACATTGAAATCTGGTGCTTCAATAAGATCATTTCCTGAGATGTCTACCGCTGCAAACCCGGCGGCGGAATCGTTCGCGATGCCGTTGGTATACTCTCCTTGTAAGTAACCTAGGCCAGCCGTAAAGAGCAAGCTTTCACTGATTAGCGCTGTCAATTCAACTTCTAAACCGTACATCTCCGCGTCAATGTTAATAATCTCTGACTCGTTTGGCCCAGTGGCATTGAGTAGTTGCATATCATTGTAATCGCTGAAAAACAGCGCAGAATTGAGTCGAATACGATTACCGGCTAGTTGAGTTTTATAGCCTAATTCAAATGAATTGATGTACTCCGGGTCGGCCGTGCTTAAGCTGTTAGCACTGGTCAAGGCTGATCCATCAAATGTACTGCTTCGATAGCCGCGACTTAATTTACCGTAGATCAATGAGTCGCCCACCGTGGTGTACTCAAGCGCTATCTCGCCAGTGGGGGCGGAATCTCGATAGTCCATATCATTGGCAGGATCTTCAGGAACAAAGACAGTCGTATCGTTTAACACCGAAGAAAAATCAGTGAAATCGCCATTGTCTCTCGTCCAGCGCGCACCGAGGTTTAATGCCAAACTATCTGTCATCCGATAACGACCGTTGAAGTACGCAGCAATGGATTCACGGCGTTGATTATATTCGGTTGCGATATTGACGGTGCCGCCGCCTAATCGCGTTACCGTTGGTACGTAGGACTGCTCATCGAAATAGAAAACACCGGTAATAAAATCGAAGTTGCCTCCGAAATTCGATGTTAGACGAAATTCCTGTTGAATTTCATCAGACTCTGCGTAGAAATCGATATGCAACAAACTTGCTACATCCGCAGTGCCATCGGCGTCGACGGTGTTGTAGAAGGAGCCTTTGATTAGCGATGTGATAGACGTAAAGGTGAAATTATCTAAGTCTTTATTAAGTGTTAGGTAGGCGCCATCAGTTTCGACTTCGATATCACCAGAGCGGTCCCAACAGCCTTGCCAACTATCGTAGCTTTCGGCTGCGCAGTTGGCATGCCCTTCGCGAGGGTTGATACCATTGACGTTCACGCCGCCAGGAAGAAAGCCTTCTGAAATAATTCCTGCGGCTTTGGGGGTGCTTCTCGACGAAAATAGGCGCAGAACGCTATCCCATGTGTCTCCTTGATAGACAAACGATAAGCGCGCCGCATAGTTATCGATATTGCCAAGATCCTTGCCGCCAGGATAATTGTTCTCCCAAAATCCGTCGCTTTTAGAATAAGTAAACGCCAATCGCGTAGCGAGCTTATCTTCAATAAGAGGCGTTTCGAGCGCGCCATTGATGTGTTGATAACCATAATTGCCCGCTGAACCAGCGATATAGCCTCCTTGATCAAAACTAGGAACTCGAGTGATAAAGTGAATAGCACCACCTGTTGTGTTCTTGCCGAAGAGGGTTCCTTGTGGTCCACGTAGAGCTTCGATTCGTTCCACATCAAACATAAGAGGTCCACCAAAATAAGATGCAGCCAAGTTAACTTCGTCTACAACAATTCCAGTCGCCGATGATGTGTTTAGTGCAAAGTCGGTCGTTGCTGCTCCACGTAATGCGAATTTAGGTTGGTCTGGTAAACCAAAATACGACACGTTTACATTGGGCGCTAGCCGCGCAATGTCTGTGCCGTTCTCCATCTGCGCGTTCTGAACTGCTTCGCCGCCAATAACACTAACTGCAACTGCGACGTCTTGTAAGCTTTGCTCGCGTTTATTGGCGGTGACAATCACCTCGTCAATTTCCTGATTATCCTTTGCTGATACATTGATAGATAACAATGTGCTAAGGGACAGTAAAGTCCCTACTATTTTTGGTGCGTTCATGATGCCCCCATTATTATTTGAAAGATAAATTATTCATAGAGGTGACTTGGTGATGATTCAATTGTTATTTTTGGCGCTACCATACATGGAAAAATGAATCATATGAATAGCCAATTCTATTTCTCATCTCTTTCAATGTGTTGCGATCGACGTTTTATTAAGGTGGTGGGATAAGCTTATTGGTTGGGATGGGAGGTGGAGCGTTATAAGATGTTGTAATTAAAAGAATTAATAGATGATATTGAAGCTGGCGCAATAAAAAACATTACGTTTGTAATTATATGTTATTGCTGTGGCTGAAGGTGGCCATGATTTTCGGCTTTTCTACTAAATATAAGCGATTCATGGAATTAATATATTTGGTTTTATAATTGCAAAAGGCTGCTAAAAACTAAATTGAAAATTGATATTGATTTGATTGAAAAAATGTACAGAATGGAAAACTTTATTCATCGGCTTGTAATTTTCTATGTTTAATGATGTAAATCGAAACGAGGTGTTGGATGCCCTCGGTGGCGTCACTTTTGATGTGCTGGTTGTTGGTGCAGGTGTTAATGGTGCCGTGGCGGCTTCCGCACTGTCGCGTCAGGGGTTAAAAGTGGCGCTGATAGATCGTAATGATTTTGGAGCACAGTGTAGTTCAAATTCATCCGGCTTAGCTTGGGGAGGTATTAAGTATCTCGAATCGAATGAGTATCGACTTGTTAGGCGGCTGTGCAAAAGCCGTAATCGTTTGGTTGATAATTTCCCATCTCAGGTTAAAGAGGTTAGATTTTATACCAGTATACAAAAAAAATTTCGGTGGCCCTCCTGGTTCATATACTTAGGAAGTGTGTTGTACTGGTTAATGGGTTCTGGTTACACACGATTTCCGCGCTTACTCTTCAAAAGCAATATCGTAAAAGAGCAACCTATTGTTGATGCAGGAAAGGTGGTGGGAGGTGTTGAATACTCCGATTGCTACTTGCCAGATGGTGACGCCAGATTTGTATTTGGTTTCGTTAATAGTGCGGTAAATAACAATGCTGTGGTAGCTAACTATGTAGAGGCTTTGACGTCTAATAAGAATGAAGTCGCTGGGCTTTGGGAAACATCTATTCGCGATAGCCTTCTTAAGCGAACAGTGACCGTTCGCTCTCGCTTGTTGATTAATGCTTGTGGGCCTCAAGTTGATTTATTTAACAGCGTGCTTGGTTTGGAAACACAGTACAAGCACAAACTATCAAAAGGTGTGCACCTCATCGTTCCTCGTTTGCTTGAAGAAGAAAAAATACTTACTTTTTTTGCTAGCGATGGGCGTTTGTTTTTCATGATTCCTTTCGGGGGGAGAACCTGTATTGGCACAACTGATACTATCGTTGAGTCACCCGAAGTAAGAGTGTCAGAAGAAGACCGTGATTTTATTTTAAAAAATGCCAATGAGTTGCTTCAGCTTGAGCAGCCACTGACAAAAGATGACATTATATCCGAGCGCTGTGGTGTTCGACCCTTAGTCGTAAAGCAGGGCAGTGAGCAATCCGGTGACTGGTTCAAGTTATCTAGGAAGCATGAGATACATTCATGCGATAAAAAAAACTACGTGTGTATCTATGGCGGAAAATTAACGGATTGTATTAATGTTGGTGAAGAGATTCTGACGATCTGTATTGCACACGGATTGTTGAACGATGAAGGAATGGAAAAGTGGTACGGAGAGCCACCTAGAGAAGAACGCGACCGATTTTATCGTTTGGCTTCAAAGTCAGGGCTAAATGGAATTGAAAGGGATTCATCTGAGTCTATTGCGACACGTTGGTGGAGACTTTATGGAGAAAGGGCATTCGAGTTGTTACAGGCAGTGAACGAAAACCCCTACTTGATGCAGAGACCTTTGCCGGGCTGCCCTTACAGTCAATGCGAGTTTGTTTTGATGGCAAAATACGAGAGGATACAAAACTTAGAGGATTTGCTCCGCAGGCGAACAAATATAGAGTTAACGCAAGCCCAAAGCATCTTGCTTAGTCACCCGGCTATGCTGTCAATTTCTACGTTGGTATTTGGAGAGCAGGGGGCGACAAAGCTAGAAGAATATAGACATGGCTTGGTGAGTCGGGATACGAAATCGAAAGCACAAGCTAATCGGCGCATAGCAAAAAAAGTGGTGGGCTGTTGAAGGTCATAGAGCCTTTCTCATACTGGCTCTGTGCTAAAAGAATGGATCTTTGAAGAGGTTTTAGCACCTTGGCAGTCAGTCTATCGATATTGAGCTAATTCTGTCATGCGACTTGAGTCATCGCGAATATTAATAATAACAATGGAGGTGCTATGGCACACCTACTTGCTCTCGATCAGGGCACAACCTCATCCAGGGCTATTCTATTTGATTCAGAAAGCGATAGTTACGCAATAGCACAGGAAGAGTTCTCACAGTATTATCCGCAAGATGGTTGGGTGGAGCACGATCCCCGAGAGATCTGGGAAACGACTAGACGCTGTTGTGAGGAAGTTGTACTCGATGCGATGAAAGCTGGGCATTCGATTGCAGCAATAGGTATTACAAACCAACGGGAAACTACTATTCTCTGGGATCGTGCCACCGGTGAGCCAATTTACAATGCCATTGTGTGGCAAGACAGGCGTACTACAAGCTATTGTCAATCGTTAAAACAAAAGGGTTTGGAAGATGTTGTCAGAGCAAAAACAGGCCTGTTGTTAGATCCCTATTTTTCGGCAAGTAAAATTAGATGGTTACTCGATAACATCCCTGGGACAAGGGCTCGAGCGGAGAGAGGGGAGCTAGCGTTTGGAACAGTCGATACTTTTTTACTGTGGCGACTGACTTGCGGCGAGCAACACAAGACTGATGCAACTAACGCTAGTCGGACGGCTTTATTTAACATACATAACCAAGCGTGGGATGAGGAGTTGCTGGAACTATTCGATATCCCTCGTTCACTTCTACCTCAGGTATGTGATTCTGCGGATGATTTTGGTGTTACGACTTTGTTTGGCGAGTCGATTCCAATTAGATCTATGGTAGGAGATCAGCAAGCAGCGCTAGTGGGGCAGGCCTGTTTTGAGTCTGGTATGGCAAAGAGTACCTACGGTACCGGTTGCTTCTTAATCCTCAACACGGGTGCCCAAGCGCTAAGCTCAACGCACCAATTATTAACCACGGTTGGGTACCGTATCAATGGAGAGGTCACCTACGCGTTAGAGGGCAGCATTTTTGTGGCTGGTGCCGTTGTCCAGTGGTTGCGTGATGGTGTAGGTCTGATTGATTCGGCCAGTGAAACTGAATCCCGAGCGGAAAGTGTGAACGATGATCATGGCGTATATTTCGTTCCTGCTTTCACCGGTCTGGGTGCTCCTTATTGGGATCCTAATGCGCGGGGCGCAATCTTTGGTTTGGCAAGAGATACCGGAGTAAACGAAATTATAACTGCCGCTTTAGAGGCTGTCTGTTTTCAAACAAAAGATTTGCAGCGGGCGATGGAGGCAGATGGAGTAAGACCCACAAACCTACGCGTTGACGGTGGTATGGTTGCTAACAATTGGGTGTTGCAACGTCTTTCGGACATTCTTGGTGCTAAGGTTGATAGGCCAACCGTCATTGAGACTACGGCGTTGGGCGCTATGTATTTGGCTGGCTTGCAAGTTGGGGTCTTTAATGGCTTGGAGGATATTTCATCGCGATGGCGATGTGATAGGCAATTTTCTCCATGCTGGCGTAAGTTAAAGCGTGATGAACGATACGAGCTTTGGCTGGATAAGGTTCGTCGCGTCAGAACGGAATGAGCTGACCGCTATTAATCTTCCAGTTAAAACCAATGTTGATGTTTATCGCTGGTCGTTAGTTACTTGGCAAAATTTATTTCAAAAGCTTTTGGCGATAGTTCACGCGTCAAAGTGAGCAGAACTATACTAAGAGCAAGGTTAAGAGAATAAGGTTCTATAAGGATATTATTTTGCAAACGACATTGGTTTTTCAATTGTGCCTGGCGGCTTTGATTTTGTTTTTTACCCGCTTTGGGCATGCTGATGTTGATCCTCTTGAACTGTTCCCTAATGGTCGACACGCCGACCTTTTGCAAGTTGAGCATCTAGAGGTTATGCATACATCCGCGGATGTAACATTTGACAATATTCTTTCCTATCAAGCCGGTAAGAAATGGCAGGCTCCCACGTCGAATTCAATAAACAGCGTTGCCGTTGATCAGCATATTTGGGTGCGTTTCAATGTGGTGAACTACTCCCAAAGAAAGGGGGACTTTATTGCGGAACTACGTTGGCCTCTTATTGAACACGTTGTTATTGCAAAGCGAGAAGGCGATGAGTTTGGGGATAAAATCGAGGCCGGCCTGGATGTGCCGCTTGCGGCCAGTCAATTAAAGGATAAAAACGTATCGTTTGCATTCGAGCTAGAGGCGGGAGAAAGTGCGTGGATTTATTTACTCTATCCCAAACAGCGATTTGTTTTCTCCCCTGTTATGATTTGGCCGGAGCAGGAATACCACATCCATACTAATAATGTTTTGATATTCTTTAGCGTTATCGCGGGGATGATGCTTGTGATGAGCATATACAATTGCTCACTATTTATTTTTACTCAAGACAGAACCTATCTTTTTTACGTCAATGTAGTGCTGAGCTTACTCATCTACCTGCTAGCGGTTAGCGGCTATGGCCGTCTATATGTGTGGGGGGAGTCCGAATGGTTTAAAGAGAGCGGTCATGTGCTATTTACGGTATGGTCTTTCCTTTCTGCAACCTATTTCTTTCGATGGTTTCTCAAGTTATGGCATTACAAAAATTGGCTGCTGTATGGTAATAATATTTTGCTCGTCTGCTGGTCGATTGCGCTTGTGATGAGCGTAACGCCGTTCAGAGGATTGTCTTTTGCGTCTACGGCACCATTAGGCATAGCGACTATTTTGGCTGGCTTGGTTGGTTCTATTTATCTTTGGCTCAAAGGAGACCGGCAGGCCAAGTATTTCGTCATTTCGTGGTCGGGTGTCTGGTACAGCACCTTCATCGTAATCTGTGTGATGTTTGGGGCGATTTCCTATGCGCCTTATACGGACTTCCTGCAACCAGGGTCTTTTACCCTCGAGGTAATTCTGCTATCCATGGCGTTAGCCGATCGCATCAATAGTCAAAGGAAAGAAAAAGAAACAGCGCAGCAACTTGCTCTCAGCCGTCAACTTGAAATGATTGAGATGCAAGAACAAGCAAATAACGAGCTGGAAGAGAACGTTCGCAAGAGGACTCTCGAACTAGCCGCTGTGGCAGCCGATTTAGAAAGGGCTAACGAAGAGCTAGCAGCGGCTAATCGACTGGATGGCTTAACGCAAATCTATAATCGGGCGCACTTTGATTACATGGTCAAAAACGAAATGTGCCGCTCTAGTAGAAACGGGTCGCCCCTGTCCATGTTACTCATCGATATCGATCACTTTAAATCAATTAATGATAACTATGGCCATCTTGTGGGAGATAAATGTTTAAAGCTGGTGGCAAGTACCATCTCAAATACAGTTACGCGGGCGACGGATCTTGTAGCACGCTACGGCGGAGAAGAGTTCGCGGCAATATTGCCTGACACTCCGGAAAGCGCCGCTCGTGATATTGCTGAGCGCGTAAGAAAATCTGTTGAAGGCTTAGCATTCATATCAGAGGGAGAAAAAATTCCTCTCACAGTGAGTGTCGGTTACGCAGGTCGTGCAATGCCCCAAGGGATGTCTCCAGACAGGTTGATTAAGGCAGCTGACCAAGCTCTCTATGTGGCCAAGGAAAAGGGGCGAAATCGAGTTGAGATAGGAAGAATCGCGAGCTAACGGTTTGTCTGGCAGCTTACCTAGTGGTCCTGCGGAAACGGTTGTGCATTAGTAGCTTTTAGGTAGATCTATTCACAGTACTAATCTGTCTATTCGATTATTGACAGCCGATCCGGGTGATATATAATAATCCTTAAAAAATAGTTAGAGTGCTATGAATACAAATAATAAAACACCTAAGCTCTATATCTGGCAGAACTACGGACTTTTTCTTGGTACCACTTTTGTTCCTCTTTCCACCCACTCTGTAACTGCTGACCAACTACTGTTGGTAATAGAAGGCGAGATCATAAAGAAGAAAGAAAATGGTGAAGAGGTTGTTGTCCACAGTATTCTCATACGCGCCGGCGCAACCATTGATATGGCAACGGTTGATGCCAGTACCGCCGTTATTGCCATTTTTTATCTCGACCCACTTGGCTATGAATTTAGTCATTTGCAAGGGAAGATGACTAAGAGCACGAATGATTTTTATTACAATCACCCTGAAGAAAATGCGCTAATTGAAACCTGTTTGTGGTTGAGAGAGCAGAATTTAACGCCAGAAGAGGTAGAGCGTTACTTTAAAACCATGCTTGTGCCTGAAGGTGAGGCTCCCAGTGGTGAGAGTCAGTATGACCCCAGAATTATTAAAGTCATGCATTTGGTTAGGGACAACATAACAGAAAATAGGAGTGTTAAAGAGTTAGCTGACGCAGTGCATGTTTCTGAGTCTCGCTTGCGTAAACTCTTCAAGGAGCAAATTGGCGTACCTATTACTCGATATCGTCTCGGCTGCCGACTGATGACAGCTGTTATTTATGCTAGTGGTGGAGCGAGTATTACGGATGCGGCTATGGCTGCAGGTTTCGCAAGCACGGCACACTTTTCCACTTGCTTCAGGGCGGTTTTCGGTATTCACCCTTCTGCTATGCTATTAAAGCCGCCTTTCTTGGATGTGCGCATTGATAAATCTATTACCATCCCTGATCCTCACGATTGTGTCGAATCATCGGCTTAGGTCATTTGCCTAGCCTAGGCGAATAACGGACAACTATTCCTGCTGCTCTCTGTACCCCTTTGCTCGGGATGGGGAGTTTTCCGTCGTCTTGAAATCGGCTTTTCCTTAATCTTTACTCATTACAAAAAGTATCGATTCATGGAATTATTTTATTTCGCCTTACTTTATCTTTACCTGTGATTTGGTTAAATCAATTTGGTTACGTTTTCATAGAGTGACTCGTAGAGTCGATACTTTGGACTTGGAGCCTCGCCTAAATACTAGGGCGGGGCTTTTTTTGTTTAAGAGTGATAAACGACAATGGTATTGAAAAGATAGAACTCTAGATTCATGTGTCGTTTCTAAGTGTTTGTTGTCGTGGTAGGTCTAGTATTTTTATTATGACTTTGCTGTTGTCAGGGTAAGAGTGCTGATTTTATATGGCATTAATTGTTGTTTTTTGATTTGTTGTTCGCCTTTTTTATTCTGTTTGGTGAAAACAGTTATATGGATCGACTCACTTTGAGGTAAAACGTATGTATTTTATTGAGAAATAAATTTGCCATTATTAACGTTGCCGCCGGTCTCTAAAGGCCTATTTAAGTTAGATGTTTGAATTGCAAAAAATATTCAAAACTTGCAGTAAGGTTTGTTGGTGTTTTTTGTCTTTTCCTAGAATTTACGCTAAATAATCATAAAAACAGAGGTCTATTATGAATATAAATAAAACTCTAAAATTAGCTGCTACTTCCGCAGCTCTCGTTTCTGGTCTTGTACTTTCTGCTGGCGCTCTCGCGAGTGGTGGTGATTCTGGCGGTGGTGATTGCCGAGTAAGTGAAGTCCGTACTAGCGGCACTATCTACTTTGTTCCTAGCGGTAACGGGCCTTTTCCAATTTTAGGTTGGGGTAACGGTACAACTAACACTGTTAGTCAGTATGATGGTCTTTTAGAAGCGGCTGCTGAAGAGTGCGTAATTGTAGCGGCTGCTACGACTTCATCTTCTGGTAGTGGTCGTCAAATTGCCGACTCTGTTAACGCCGCGCGTAGTCGTTACCGCAGTATCGCAAATGATACCATTTGTACTTCTGGTCACTCACAAGGTGGTGGCGGTTCTATCAACGCTGGCGCTCGTTTAGGCTCTGCTGCGGATTGCGTTATCGCGCTTCAACCAGATACCGTATTTACTTCAAGTGTCAGCAGTAACTCTCTATCTCGTAGTACCAATCTGGTCTGTATCTTTGGTTCTAGCGATTCTATAGCGCCCGCTTACTCAAATGGTCCTAACTGCCGACGTGCAGCCACTGGTACATATGTTCAAGAAACTGTATCTGGTGGTCATACTCTGCCTTATTCTGGCACTGGCGGTGCTCTTGGTCGTGAAATGCGTGACTACATCAATCGTTGGATGAAGTAAATTTCCAACACAGGTTGATCGAAAACCTCGGCCCTGGCGGGTTGGGGTTTTTGTCGTCTGAGGTGCTGTTTAAAACAGTGGAAGAGCATAAGTAACCTACGTCTACTGTAGGGTGTTAAAAATGAAAGCATATTGTAGCAATTAGCTTATTAAAGTCTGAATGGACTTCTATTAATTTTAGGCTCCGCAAAGAGAGTAGTGAGAAGTGATATGAAGAAGAAAGTATGTGCTGTCGTCGTGAGGCTCGTTTACTTATCGATGGCGGCTTGTGTGCTGAATTTGCCGCTTATGGCAAATGTATTTGCCGATGAAACTGTAGACGCCGCGGGCCATGGATATACCACATTAGACGAACGGCATAGCTACGCCTACGGTGTTCATGTGGCAAAAATTTTTAAGGGGCAAGGTCTTGAGCTCGATGTATCGATAGTTGAAAAAGCTATGCGTACTGTGTTCGAGGATGGTGATATTTTAATGTCCGATGATGAGGTGGTGGCGACGATAGAAGCTTTTCGTGCAAAACATCAAGAGGCTGTAGCGGAAAAAAGAGCGGCTCGGGGCGTTCTTAACAAAAAAATCAGTGAAGTGTTTTTAGGCGAAAACGCCAAAAAAGATGGTGTGGTAGTTTTGGAAAGCGGATTGCAGTACAAAGTCATCAACAAAGGAACTGGCGACTTCAAGCCCCGCTACAATGATTATGTCTTCATACACTACCGAGGCACTTTCGTAGATGGTACAGAATTCGATAGCTCCTACAAAAAAAACGAACCCTGGGACGTTAGGGTGGGAAGCTTGATGCCGGGTTGGGTGGAAGCATTGCAAATGATGACTGAAGGGGCGGTATGGGAACTGTATATCCCCGCAGAACTTGCTTACGGTGAAGAAGGTGTCGATGATTTTATTGGTCCAAATCAAGCGCTCATCTTTAGGGTGGAATTATTAAAAATTGAAAAAAATGAGCCGCCTATTCCGGACGATGAAGACGTTGAGTAAGATTACTTTGCGAGCGGATAATGCCTACAGGGCTATAGCTATGTATTTTTGTTGGCAAGAACGCGACGGCAAACGCAGCAGCCTTTCCCGCTAGTTGTATAGCGACTGTCTGTAATAATAAAGACTGATCTACGGTATAAATTTTTAGTTCTTGAGTATGTCGTCTGTACTCAACTGCCCTCCCGGTTTCGGGAGGGCTTTTTTAAGCGTGCCTATACAAAGGTTTTATCCCCAGGCCTCATTTTTGTAACATTTTTTGACTTGCGATCTATCGTAACTCTGGTGCGATAGCAATAAGTTGCGCTGTGAATTTTTTTATCTCTTCCATCGACCAGCGAGTATGTACTCGCTGGTCTTGAGCCGGTTGAAACTCTAGCCCTACACCGGGCCTGTAGGATTGTCGTGGTCGAATAGGACGAGGGGCTAAACTTCCGCCACAATTTGTGCAGACATTGTGGAGATATTGCTCAACACAGTCTTTGCAATAGGTGCATTCGTAACTACATATCATTGCTTCGGTCGAGTGTGCAGGTAAGTCTTTATCGCAAATTTCACAATTGGGTCGCAGAGCTAACACTGTATTTCCTTTTTGATTTCACTGAAACATTTTTAGGCGGAAACTTCATTCTCAAGGAATGCCAAAATTTTTTCTCTCGGGCCCTCCATATATGGCGCGAGCACTGTTTTTAAAGCAGAGACCGTATCTGCCGACGCTGTGCTTGGGTGCCCCGCGTTGAAGGGAGGTCTGGGGTTGTACTCTAGTATTAGTTGAATCCGCTCTGCGGTTGCTTGGCCAAAAAGCTCTCCCACGGCCGTTAACGCCATATCAATACCCGCAGTTACACCCCCGCCAGTAAGCAGGGTTTGTTGGTTGTTTGTGTCTTGTACCACTCGGTCACCCACCACGTCTACTTCAGGAAATTGAGCCAGATATTCTAACCAAGACCAATGACAGGTCGCTTTTCTGCCGCGGAGTAACCCGGCGGCTGCAAAAATCAGCGAACCCGTACAGACCGAACAAAGGGTGTTGGCTGTGCTAGCGAGACGCTTGATTTCGGCCATAAATGCGGGGTTGTGAATGGCATCTGCTGCACCAAATCCGCCAGGTATGCAAAGTAAATCGCAGGAGGGAATGTCGCGCAATGACACGAGATTGGCGAAGTGGAGTCCGTCGAGTTCTAAGGCGGACTCCATGGCGGCAACACGGACAGTAGACTCTGGTGCGCGCATAAACACCTGGTGAGGCCCAGTAAAATCTAGTTGAGTGACGCCGGGATAGAGCGCGATGACCACATCTAGACCAGTCTGTTTAGTTTGATTTTTGGTGTTGTAGACTTGGCTTTGGATGATTTTTTGCGTCATGTTTACTTCCTCGTTTGTGATTGCTCAATGTGACCAGTAAGAGATTACCCTCCTTTTGGGTGGCTTAAATGTCATGTAAACTGCATAAAAAGACATTTTTAGGGGGTTTCTGTGTCGATAAAGCGTATTGGTTTTGTCCTTTTTCCTGGGTTTCAGCTATTAGATGCCACAGGGCCTATTGCTGTATTTGAGGTGGGCGGGCGAATTGTCGAGTACCTTTGCGATCGAGGTTTACGTGCAGAAAGCGGCGGTTATCAAATAGAGTTGCTGTCGGTGTTTGGTGGCTTGGTAGAAAGTTCAGTCGGTGTTGCACTGCCTACCAAGGCGTTTTCTAAATCTGATCAGTTCGATACGTTGGTTGTTGTGGGAGGCGATGGTATTCACCAAACTGACTTTGATTCCCGTGTGCCGGTGTACGTTCAGCAGATGGATGCGCAGGTGCGGCGAACCGCAAGCGTGTGCAGCGGTGCATTTGTGTTAGCAACAGCGGGCTTGTTGGACGGCAGGCAAGCAACCACCCATTGGCGTCGTAGCCGTCTCTTTGCCGAGCAATTTCCCAAAGTAAAGTGTGTGCCAGACAAGATCTTCGTGAATGATGGCAAGTATTGGAGCTCCGCTGGTATCTCTGCGGGCATTGATTTGGCCTTGGCCATGTTGAAGCAAGATTACGGCGAGGAGGTGGCTCAACAGGCTGCACGCGAGATGGTAATTTACTATCAACGGCCGGGAGGGCAATCTCAGTTTTCGACCGTTGCCGAAGTGGCTGGCAGTGGTCATCGCTTTAGTGGGTTGTTGGGATGGATCCGTGAAAACCTTGATCAGCCTCTAAGTGTTGTGGGGCTTGCTGAACAGGTTGCGATGAGCCCGCGTAATTTTGCCCGTCAATTTCGTCGAGTGGTGGGGCTGACTCCCGCAAAGGCCATTGAACAAATTCGTTTAGAAGTCGCTCAGCGGCTCGTTGAAGACAGCGATTTGGCGCTAGGGCGAGTTGCACAACGTGTCGGCTACGGAGACGCTGAACGAATGCGTCGGGCGTTTCAGAGAACACTCGGCATGTCTCCTCAAGCACTCAGGACATCAACCAGGCAGGGTAAGTAAGCGCTTGCATAGTATTGTAATCTAAAGCAGGAAATGGGGCGGTCAGGCAGGCTTTTCGGTGATACGTTCAACCTCAAGCTCGAACTTACCGGGTAGAAGCTTGGTCTCGAAAAGCTTAACGCCGGTGAAGTTCTGTTTTACCTGATCCCAGATCGACTGTTTCTCCGCGAGCGGTGTGGCAAAGCCAAACTGGACACCGGTGAGATCGTCTTCTCCCCACTCACGATCGATGAACCAGTTTGCGGGCGCATCATCAATGGGCGTTTCCTTATCATTCTGCTGGAAAAGGCAGCGGATCCCTTGCTGAAATTTTAACGCCGTAGGCTTGATGTAATATTTGTCGAGGAATTGTAATTTAGGCTCTACCTTATCGCCGTTGAGGATCGCCGCTAGTTGATCTTTCAAAGGCGTAATTTCCGGTCGCAAGTCGCTGTAATGAATAGGCTCTGCTTTGCCAAACATCTCTGAGCCATCGGATTGAAAGCGTAGGATAACCCCTCTATGTTCTTCTGCTAGTTGGCTCCAAGCATAGAAGTTGTCTCCTTTGGCTGTAAAGTCGCAGACGCGCACTCGACGTGCCAGTAGTTTCCATTCTGCCATGGTCTTGTCTAGCGCTTCCTTGCGTTGCTCAATCATTTGCATCATTAAATCGCGCAATACACCTTCGGCTTCTTCCGGGGAACCGAATCGCTCTTCATCCCGCCAGCGTCGTATCGCCGCCATCAATGGAGAGCCGCCTTTTGGTGCTTCTTTGGTGAAAATAAAATTGGTTGCGGTTTTGATTGCGGAGTTGAGTAGCTGCTCTTGATTAAAGCGCAGTGGTGTCGAAATTGTCATCTCAAACGGGTTGTCGATTAGGTGAGACGCGCGCCAGCGCAGGCTGCGGCCCTCTAGCAGTGCTTTGGCCTCCTCGATGGGACAATATTTGAAAAGTACGCCTGAGGTGTTAGCCACAATGTGTCCTTGCTTTGAAGTATGGCGCGACCGGGCCTGTGTCTAATATGCTGAGTGCTGCGACAGTCAACCAATGGCGCATGGGTCGATGAGGCATAAGCTGAAAAACGTTTTGCCTCTTATAGTTATTAGCAACGAATCACCATTTCTTCAACTTTCGCGCCTAACTTTCGTGACGATAAACAGTCGAGTAAATCGCTATTTGAATCATTTCCAATCCGAGGGAGATAGGGTAGCATCGCCCTCCAATTTGGCACTGAAAGTTGGGCGCGCTAGGGGGTCTCAGTGGATTTTACGGGAAAGCATATTTTATCGATTGACCAATTCGAACGCGGCGACATTGAGCGTGTTTTCCAGGTCGCCGACCAAATGAAGCCCTATGCTCATCGGGAGCGGGTGACTCGTGTCCTTGAGGGGGCAATTCTCGGTAATATGTTTTTCGAGGCGAGCACCCGTACCCGGGTTAGCTTCGGCAGCGCTTTTAATCTGCTTGGAGGCAATGTTCGCGAAACAACAGGTATTCAAGTGTCGGCTCTCGCTAAAGGGGAGTCCCTCTACGATACAGCGCGGGTGTTGTCTGGTTACAGTGACGTGATCTGTATGCGACACCCGGAAGAAGGGTCAGTCGCTGAATTTGCCGCAGCAAGCAGAGTGCCTGTCATTAATGGTGGTGATGGTGCAAACGAGCACCCCAGCCAAGCACTTTTAGACCTCTATACGATTGCCAATGAATTAGGTGCGAAGGGTCGGACCATTGATGGTATGCGAATCGCCATGATCGGTGATCTCAAGCATGGCCGGACCGTACATTCGCTGTCAGCGCTGCTAGCCTTGTATAAGAACGTCCACATAACGTTGGTATCGCCTGGCGAGCTTGCCATGCCTGAGCCAATCGTCGAAAAACTCCGCGAAGCAGGGCATGAGGTGGTGATCTCTGACCAGCTTACCGACGGCATTAGTCACGTCGATATCGCCTACTCTACTCGTATTCAAGAAGAACGCTTCCAATCGCAGGAAGAGGCTGACATGTACCGGGGACGCTTTCGTCTCAACCAGTCGGTCTATACCAAGTACTGTGAGCCCAATACCGTCATTATGCATCCACTTCCTAGAGATTCACGGGCGGACGCGAATGAGCTAGATAACGACCTAAATCAAAACCCCAACCTTGCGATTTTCCGACAAACTGATAACGGGGTGCTGGTGAGAATGGCGTTGTTTGCGCTGGTATTAAATGTTGTCGATCAAGTCGACAAACACTCCAAGCCCGTTAGCTGGTACCACGCGAGTCGCTCTGTGCTGTTATAGATGACTGAACGAGCGCTGTTTGCTGCCGTAGGTGTGACGTTAGCCGATAAAACTTTGCACTTTTTCTATCACAGCGATCTGGTCTAGGGGTTTCTCTAAACACCCGTTGGCCTTTACATCCTTACCTAATGCCAATTGCGTCTGGCGGTCTTCACCTGAAATAAAAATGACTGGGATGGGCGCTGTACGAGGGTTAAGCTTTAATGCGCGGCACACGTCGATGCCGCTCATATCGGGCATATGGATGTCTAGCAGAATGATATCTGGGTGAGTGTTGTGGGCGATGTCGATGCAGTCCTCGCCTGAGTTAGTGGATGCCACATGGTATAGCCCTTCAAGTTGTGCTTCGACGAGACGGAGCGTGTCTTCATTATCATCGGCAACCAGCACGGTTTTAGGCATCTCTATTTGCTCGACGGATTGGCGGTTTCGCCCATTGTGTTTGGACTCGTAGAGCAGTTTGTCGGCTTCTTCAATCAGGGTTTCTAGTGTGATGCTGGCAAGTTTAGGTGCGCTAACACCCCCGATGCTCGCCGTAACAACCCCAAACGCGTCTGATTTTTCATGGGTGATTTGCAAGGCCTCGACCGCTGCGCACAATGTTTCTGCAACGTTGGTTGCTCCGTCAACATCTGTGCTCGGTAAGATGGCAACAAACTCTTCGCCTCCATATCGAGCAACCACATCCCCTGGGCGGCTGAGCGCGCCGTCGAGCGCTTTAGCGACAAGCTTGAGACATTCATCCCCCTGTTGATGACCGTAATGGTCGTTATAGGGTTTGAACATGTCCACATCTATCATTAGCAGCGCCAAAGGCTCTTTGTTGCGAGAGCAAATCTCCCATTGTCGAGAGGCGTACTCCTCAAAAGCTCGGCGGTTGAATAGCTCCGTCAGGCTGTCATAAGAACTCAGCAGCTGGAGTTCATGGTTGAGCCTAGCTAGTTGGTTTTGCATATCACAAATGCGGCCAAAGGCGCGCAGTTTGGCATTTAAGATTACTTGGCTGATGGGCTTAGTGAGATAGTCGTCGCCACCCGCATCAATGCCCTCGGCGTAGGACTCATCACTGGTGATGCCCGTTAGAAAGATGATGGGGACCCATCGATCCCCCATGATTTGTCTTAAACGTTGAGTGGTTTCAAACCCATTTAGGCCGGGCATTTCCACGTCCATAATGATTAGGTCAACGTCTTCCTGCTGGACGATGTCTATCGCCTGCTCGCCACTTTCGGCTTCTACGGATTGAAACCCAGAGTGCTTAATATAATTGGCTAATGTGAGGCGAAGGCTGGCGCTGTCTTCTACTAAAAGAATCTTCATCGATAATGGCTGAACCGGGTCAATGTGTTCTATGGCGAGATTAATTTATCTCATCATCTTTAAGTGTAGACGCTAGCGGCGAAGAGTTGCATTAAGTGGTATTTTTTTGCGGAATTCTGTATCTTGGCGGGCTGCTGGAGCCCCCTGTCAAGCCTTTAGGAGGCGGAATGGGGCGCTCGCCAACATTAAGAAAACTAAACCAATTTTTGATCTGCCAGGGCATCTCCTGGTGCTCGATTGAGGCCCAAATATCTCATGAGTCAATTTGACGATATTCGTCCTTATTATGATGAAGAAGTGCGTCCTACGGTGTCGCGCTTGCTATCCAACCCCAATTTTCGAAATGCCATTACACGGCTGACTTTCCCAAAACTTTCCCAAGTGATCCCGTTTCTGGTGCGACCCGTTGTGATGTGGTTTGTGAAACGCCAATTGAAAGACGTGAATGATATTCACGGTATGCAAATGGTGGTCAAATCTCATATGCAACGCATGATGGACCGCACCATGAAGGGGTTTAGTTGCTCTGGTTTGGAAAAGCTCGATACAAACAAGTCGTACTTGTTCGTTAGTAACCACCGCGATATTGCAATGGACCCCGGTTTCGTTCAGTGGGCGTTGCACCATAGTGGACATGATACCCCGCGGCTGGCGATTGGCGATAATCTGTTGACGATGGAATACGCCTCAGACTTAATGCGCTTGAATAAAAGTTTTATCGTGAATCGTTCTGCCACTGGTAATAAAGAAAAGTTTCGTGCTTTAAAGCACCTGTCTGCATACTTACATCATTCCATATGTGAAGAGCATTCGAGCTGTTGGATTGCTCAGCGACAAGGTCGGGCTAAAGATGGTCTTGATCGAACGGAAGCTGCCGTCATAAAAATGTTTGCGATGAATAAACCCAAAGCGCAGACATTTGCGGAGTATATCCGTGAACTGCATATTGTTCCCGTATCGATATCTTATGAATGGGACCCTCTGGATGAAGCAAAAGCATTGGAGCTGTTTACTCAGCAAAATGAGTGCAGTTATCAAAAAGGTGAGCACGAGGATGTCATGAATATCGCGCGCGGCATCGACGGCACCAAAGGGCATGTTCACGTCACCTTTGGAGAAGAAATGTCTGGCGAATTCGATGATGCCGACGCATTCGCGGCGGAGCTTGATAGACAGATTATTACTAATTATGTGTTGCAGCCGACAAATTGTATTGCTTACCGTTCGATCTATGGTCGTGATCCTGATGTGCTAGTCGGGACAAACCGACGGCCATACAATGCAGATGATTACAAAACTGATGCGCATATTTTCAGTGAAAGACTACGCGCTATGGATCCCAAATTGCGCCACATTGTTAGACAGATGTATGCTAACCCAGTTGTAAGCATGTTAGAGTATCAAGAGGTTGGTGATTCAAATTAGCACCTTAACCCAGGGGCCGAGTTGTCCCGTTTAAACCGAACAGGTTTTCTTTCATGCTGGCCCCAGAACTCAAGCAGACTATTCAAGCCGCCTATACGCAGTTTTTGCAAACTCGCGATTTGAAAGCGCGACTCGGCCAAAAAAAAATGATAGCCGAAATCGCAAAAACCCTTGGTGGTATTGAACTTGATGATGAAGGTCAACGTACCTCCGGTGGTCATGTGTGTGTGATCGAAGCTGGTACGGGCACTGGTAAAACGGTCGGCTATTTTCTAGCCGCGACTCCCATTGCAAAAGCAATGAAAAAGCACTTGGTTGTCTCTACGGCGACGGTCGCACTGCAAGAACAAATTGTCTATAAAGATATTCCAGATCTTCGCGACGCAGCCGGGTTGGATTTTTCAATTGCCCTGGCTAAAGGGCGAGGGCGCTACGTATGCCTAGCAAAGCTCGATCGGCAGCTAAATGAATTTGAGGGCCCGGAGGGCTTGCCGTTGGGCATTCCTACGGAAGAGCAAGCCCGAGGCGACGAACAAACGGTTCAAATTTACCATTCCATGATGGATGCGCTGGCAAAAAATGAATGGGACGGCGATAGAGACAACTGGCACGAGGTGCTGGATGAAAATCAATGGCGTCCGGTAACAACTAATCATCGTCAGTGTACGGGTCGTCGTTGCTCATTTGTTTCGCAATGCAGTTTTTTTAAATCGCGAGAGCTTATTAGTGGTGTGGACTGCATTGTCACCAATCATGATCTTGTGCTGTCAGATCTTGCCCTCGGCGGTGGGGCAATTCTTCCTCCACCGGAAGATACCATCTACATTTTTGATGAAGGCCATCATCTTGCGGACAAGGCTTTGAACCATTTTTCTCAATATAGTCGCTTAGAAGCCACGAGAAAGTGGTTGGACGAAATTCAACAAAGTTTAGATTTGGCGCACCAACAAATAGGCGAGGCCAGCGGAGTTAGCCGTTGCCTAGAGCAGCTACCGGAGACGTTGCAGGCCTGTAAACTAAGTTTAACCGACTTGGAGCCACTGTTAATCGATTGCTTAGAGTCCGAGCCAGAAGACGGTGATGTTCGGCGCTTTCGATTTGCGCACGGCATTATTCCCACCACCATTAGCGAGCTGGCGGCAGATACGTCTCAGACATTTGGGCGACTGGTCGATCAACTGAATAATTTATCAAATCTTGTATCGGATGATATCGAAGACCGTATGGGTCCCGTGCCGGTTGTCGACTTGGAGAGTTGGTTTCAAGTTATAGGCACATGGCTAGCACGCGCTGAGGCGAACCTCGCACTGTGGCTGAGCTATGCCAATAATGATATTGGTGATGTGCCTGAAGCGCGCTGGATCGAAAAAATTGAATCTTCCGTTGTCAACGACATCGCCATTTCTTCAAGCCCCATTTTGGCATCAGCAACCTTGGAAGACCTACTCTGGTCGCGATGCTGTGGTGCTGTTGTGACATCGGCGACTTTAACTGCACTCGGGAAATTTGATCGTCTGCAAATGCGTAGTGGTACTCCAGCGGATAGTCATTATGAAATCGTGCATAGTCCATTTGACTACAATAATGCGCTATTACAAATTCCTTCCAATGCGGCTGATGCGGGTCAAGCACAGGTGCATACCGATGCGTTAATTGATGAGCTTCCAGAATTGTTGAACCCTAGTGAAGGTTCATTGGTTTTATTTTCATCGCGCCGTCAAATGTTGGAAGTATTTGATAACTTGCCAACGGAGTGGAGGCAACGGATTTTGTTGCAAGATGATCGCTCTAAGCAGCAAACTATCTCTGAACATAAACGTCGAATAGACGAAGGTGAGGGCAGTGTTATTTTTGGTTTGGCAAGCTTTGCTGAAGGTGTTGATTTGCCCGGCCGCTATTGCCAGCATGTTGTCGTAGCAAAAATACCATTCTCTGTTCCAAATGATCCTATTGAAGAGGCGTTATCGGAATGGATCAAAGACCGTGGAGGCAACCCATTTATGGAAATTGCTGTTCCCGATGCGTCGCTGAAACTTATTCAGGCATGCGGGCGCTTGATTCGTTCAGAATCAGATAGTGGTACGATTACGATTTTCGATCAACGTCTGCTGACCAAGCGTTACGGTAGTGCCATCTTAAACTCGCTACCGCCTTTTCGGCGTGGCGAGCGATGACCTTCAATGCTTGAAGTAGCTGTCCCAAAGTTTTTCAAACTCTGATTGATATTCTTTGATTAATAGCGAGTCATTAATCACCAAAATATTTTCTTCATTGTTTTTCGTCGCACTGCGGGTCCAATTAAAGCTACCCGTTGCTAACCAAGTGTTATCAAAAATGGCAAACTTGTGATGCATGTGATTCGACGAGTCATCCTTCGCCAGCTTAATACCTGCGGCGGTTAGTTCCTCGATGTCACTTCCCATGTCTTCGGATTTGTCGTTGTCTGTCAAAATGCGAATGTTCACCCCACGCGAATGAGCTTTAATAATCGATTCGCTTAGAATGTTGTCGGAAATGGTGAAAACACAGATGTCGATGTGAAGCTGCGCTTGATGGATAAGGTCGAGTAATTTGTTGCGGCAGCTCTCCCCTGGGCTGAAATGAGCACTGCGGATCAACTCCCCGTTGGTTTGTGCCTGAGTGACAATCTTCATCAATTGTTCCAGCCAGCGTAGTGTTGCTAAGCAATCCGTATCACTTTGTTGTCGAGTAGCCTGTAATAGTTGAGTGCGGGCAACATCAAAAGCGCGGTTACGTAGAAAACTGAGTTTTTCATTATCCAGTTGTTGGGCTAACGCTTGGAGTTCACTTTTTTCGGGATTACTGAGGTTGGCGTCGGCTAGCACACTGTGTAGCTGCTCGTTGATTGCTTGTAACTTGGTCAAGTCAGTTCCCAATGATGACGAGAATTATTGTTGTGGCTCCATCGTATCGCAATATGCTTGATAGATCATTTGTACATCATCTTCAGCTCGGTGATGATTGTATTCGTCAGAATGCACGAGTCGCTCAAAGTGGATATTGTAATCGCGGACTTTATCTTCTGGGATGACTTCAGACAGCGGATGGATATGAAAGGTTTGATGAACGCCGGTGCTTTGAAACAGGGTTTGTAGCCAGCCGTAGTCCCAGCTTGCTGCGTCGCTGTAGAGTATCCCGTCGGTGCCATCCATGACACCATTGAGTTCATTGGCAACTTGGTATGCATCAAGGCCTTCTTCCTGAAGTTGATTGCGCGAAATCCCGTGGATTTCTTCGGCATGATCGTCCCAGAATGTCCAAGACTCTGATGGCTTAATTAGCCAACAGTGAACCTCTCCATCAATGAGAACGCCGATTTCTATTGGGTATGAATCTGGGTGTAAACCACTGGCTTCGACGTCGATGATCTTGATACTACTCATTAAACTACTGTCCGTTGGAACTCATTCCTTTAAGTATGGCCCACTTAGATGATATTTCTATGGCAGGAGGTATTAAAGGGCCTTTCTTACCGTTCAAGGGGGATTGAGGCCACCTCACGTGCGGGCGCAAGAGTACTACTGCTGGGTTGCGATGGTCTAGCATGGGGTCGTCAAGTTGAGTAAAAATACGGTTTTTTGACTTCTCGTTTGCGTGTAAAATCATCGCCCTTTGGTATCAGCGTGTTCGCTGATACATTGAAACCGGTATTTTCAACAAGAATAGGAATGATCCATGGGCCGCGCTTATCAGAACCGTAAAGACTCAATGGCCAAAACTTCAGACATGAAGGCTAAGGTATACAGTAAATACGGCCGTGAAATATACATGTGTGCAAAATCCGGCGGTGTTGAACCGGACGGTAACCTTGCCCTCCGCAACCTAATTGACCGGGCGAAGAAGGATCAAGTTCCCACCCACGTTATCGATAAGGCTATCGATAAAGCCAAAGGTGGTGGCGGTGAAGATTTTGCTTTAGCGCGTTACGAAGGATTTGGCCCAGGGAATTGCATGGTGATTGTCGATTGTTTGACCGATAACCCCAATCGTACCTTCGGCGATGTGCGCACCTGCTTTAATAAAGCTAAAGCGAAAATTGGCGCCCAGGGCAGTGTCGCGCATATGTTTGATCACTGTGCGATCCTCGCATTCAAAAGTGAAGATGAAGAGGGTGCATTAGAAGCTCTAATGGAAGCAGATGTTGATGTCACTGATATCGAAAACGAAGAGGGTATGATTACCGTCTTTGCACCGCATACCGAATACAATAAGGCCAAGCAAGCGCTGATAGAGGTGTTCGGAAATGACGGCGACATGGAGTTTGAAGTCGATGCTATTCAATTTATTCCGCAAACATCTACCTCGCTTGAGGGCGAAGATGTGGAGATGTTTGAAAAATTTGTTGATGCACTCAACTTTTTAGATGACGTTCAAAATGTCTATCACAATGTCGAATAATTTTTGATTGATAATCTTCGAAGAAAGCGCTGTCTTGAAACACAGCGCTTTTTTTGCCTGCTTCTTTTGCCTATTCGCTGTCACATAATAGTGCAGTCTTGAATCTAATCGTTGGTTTTGCACTAGATCTAAGCGTGCCATTATGTTGGCATCGAACGTGATTGACTCTCTATAAAGTTCGCGCTAACGTCGAAAAGACGTATGAACATTTCCACCGCGAAGCCTTCCACCTTTTTTGAAGGAGCAGAGCATGTCTGGTTATACACCGATTCCTCAAGTAACTCAGTCAGGTCAATCCAATATTGGCGCATTGTTTTACGCAAGTGCGCAATCAAACCGACAGCGAATAGCATTGGTGGATGGCGAAAAACGTTACACCTATGGCGAGCTGGACGAGCGAAGTAATCGTCTCGCTAATTACTTTTTATCCAAGGGATTACGCTCTCAAGATCGAGTAGCACTTTTGGCAAACAATTGTTCTGAGTGTTACGAAGTGTTTCTTGCCGCGGCGAAAGTCGGCGTGATTGTTGCCGCATTAAATTGGCGCTTGGGTGATAGAGAATTGAATCATTGTGTCTCTCTAGTCGAGCCGTCATTAATCATTACCAGCGAGGATCTTGCTAGCAACATAGATCGCATAGACGCGGGTGCACCGTCTACCCTCATTATTGGTGGCGATTATGAAGCACAATTAGGCGCAAGTGATGCAGTATTTCCGGATTTGCACATTGATCCAGAAGCAGGGCTGGTAATTCTCTATACCAGCGGGACTACCGGCTTGCCTAAAGGTGCATTGATTAGTCACCGAGCGATGATTGCTAGAGGTTTGCAGTTCAGTTCGTTCTTAAATATTCCTGATGGCGATACCTTCGTAGCGTGGACACCGCTTTATCACATGGTTGCGGTTGATCAAGGTTTGGCTCACTTATTGGTTGGCAGCACAATTTATGTTGTGGATGGCTTTCAGCTGCCGAAACTAGTCGAGATTTTACAACACCATTCGATGAGTTGGTTCGTCATGGTGCCAGGGATGGTCGGTTTGTGTATCGGTCATCTAAAAAAACTCAATATAAAACCTAAAGGAGTTGGTTGTATTGGTGCTATGGCAGATCTTATTCCGAGAGCAGAGATCGCTGCTGCTACTGAGTTTTTTGATGCTCCGTTTGTGAATTCATTTGGTGCGACAGAAACCGGTTTGGCGCCAGCTACCGGCAACTATGTCGCAATTGGTGAAGCGCCAGAACGTCTTCCCAAACGTCAATCAACTTTTGCTGATATTCGCTTGGTGGACGGGAGTGACAATGAGGTGCCTGTGGGCACGCCTGGCGAGGTGTCCATTGCCGGCCCTACCTTATTTAGTGGGTATTGGAACAACAACGAAGCCAATGAAAGTGATTTTCGGGGTGGGCGTTTCCATATGGGAGACGTCATGCGTCGTAACGCCGATGGTACGTTAGAGTATGTCGATCGCGTTAAATACATGATCAAATCTGGAGGGGAGAATATTTATCCCGCAGAAATAGAATCGGTCATGACCTTAGACGAACGTATAGAAACAGCGATTGTTGTGCGTAAGCTAGATGAGAAGTGGGGCGAAATTCCGGTTATGTTCATTGTGCGCAGAGACGAAAGCCTAACAGACACAGATATTTTATCCCTATGTGAAAAAGAGTTGTCCCGATACAAGCGTCCGAAAGAAATCTATTTCATTAGCGATGATGATATTCCCCGCTCGACCACGGGTAAAATTCAGCGGCATGAATTAGAGGCAAGGTTATAGTGTTGAGCGTTTTATTCTGAATACCGCCTAATGAATGCTTGTATCGCTATCATCGATGACATGCGGTTCTAAAAATAAATGTATCTGGCGTTTACCAATAAACTGCACTTCACCGTGATAACGTTTTTCCCCGGTCACGGTAAACTCGAATGTGAATCGCTGGGCAAGGCGTAATCCGTTGCCCCCAGACCACGTTGGCTTAGCTCCGCCCAGGGCGACGGTGCCATCTAAAAATTGCACACCCATTTGCTGGCAATGTCGTTTGGCGGCGGCATTGGCTAGGTCTTTCACGGCTAAGGCATGCATCCATACCCAGACTACACCGGCAATCACCAGAACAAGAAGAATTTCTGAAAGCATATTGGCTCACTATCTAGTAGGATGAGCTTTATAACAATTTTTAGGCGCAATTAGTACCGGTGCCGTACGGTTTAACATTGAATAATCGGACTTCGACTATGACTTCTTCCCTTCGAGCTCGAGGAGAGCTAACGCTAAAAGGCTTTGGCTGGCGACTACTTTTCTGCTTTGTGTTGGTGTTACTTTCCTATAACCCTACCGGTTACTCATTGGTTCATTGGATCTATAACAGCATCAAAGCAAGTGAATTCGGCCCATGGCAAGCACTCTGCGGGGTGATAGCGCTCGGCGGCTGGTCTGTAGTGGTGGTAGCAACATGGCGAGCCCTCGATCGTTTCGGCACTGTGCTAGTCACTCTCGCCTTAGGAGCTATTGTTTGGGTGCTCGTTGATATAGGTTTGGTTACCGCAAAAACCTTTTCGGCAGTATCGTGGATTATTCTCATATGCTTGGCAATAACCCTGGCGATTGGCATGTGTTGGGCACACATTTGGAGAAAGATTACTGGGCAAGTTACCGTCGATGAAGTTGAGGGCTAGTCAATAATTCGAAAGCCATCAAGCATAAGAAAAAGGCACGTCGATGAATACAGTCGCGAAAAACAGTCTTGCTGTAGTCAGCGGTATACTGATTTGGGGGATAGTTAACTTCGCTTCGCTCGCATTGCTGGCGATTGGTTGGCCAGAACTTGGCGACGTTGGGAAAGCGGCACAATCTAGCGGTGACTACAGCCAGTTTACCTTGACGATGCTTATCATCTTTTTGCTAATGTGGTTGTGGGTTAATGTAGCAGCCGGTTGGTTGACGGCATTAATTGCTAAACACTCGTTACCCGTGTGGGTTGTGGTCGGCCTATTGTCATTGTTTGCCCTCTATAATCACCTGTTTGTCTATTGGGATAATTTACCGAATTGGTACAACATTGCAGTTATCGTAATTTTTCCTCCTTCTATTTTAGCGGGTGGCTTATTGGCTAAAATAAACAGTAGGTAGACCATTGGCTCTTAAACCCACAATTTACAAAACCCATATTGACTTATCCGATATGGATCGGGAAGTCTACAATTCGTTTAATCTAACGCTTGCACAACATCCATCCGAAACGATTGAGCGAATGATGGTGCGTGTTATTGCATATTGTTTAAATGCACACGATGGTTTGCAATTTACAAAGGGCTTGAGCACACCCGATGAGCCGGATATTTGGTTAAAGGCCAATGATGGTTTAATGACATTGTGGATCGATGTTGGCGAGCCGCTTCCAGAGCGAATTAAAAAAGCCACTCGTGTTGCGACATCGGTGAAAATATACACCTTCAACTCCAAGTCCGATGTCTGGTGGAATCAAAATAAAAAGGACTTCTCTGCACTCGATGTGGATGTGTGGCAACTGCAATGGGGCGAGGTAAAAAAACTAGCGGAGATGGTCGAGCGAACCATGGATTTTGCTGTGACAGTCACGGAAAGAACTATCTACATCTCATCTAAAAATCACCAGGTATCACTCGCGTTAGTTAAGTTGCTCTAAATTCATCCGCATCGTTGTTGGGCGGTTGGGGTGCAAGAGTGATTCCGCTTGAATGTTGACCTCCAAGCGCTCTTAATTCTTCAGGTTTGCGTCTCGTAGAAGCTAGCCTTGATGTAAGAAACGAATAGAGTTGCTTAACCCAAGACTGTTAATGACTCGAAGAAATTGCTCATCTAGCGATGCGGTTAAAATCAGCTCGACTCCTGATATAGGGTGTTTACATTTCATTTCTACACAGGTGAGTAATAGGCGGTGAGAATCATAACGGGATTGAAAAAATCGATTGTGTACCCCTTTGCCGTGTTTTGCATCGCCAATGATTGGGTGCGCGATGTGTTTCATATGGCGGCGGATTTGGTGTTTTCGTCCCGTCTTCGGCAAACATTCTACTAAGGAATAGCGAGTCTGCGGATAGCGCTCGACAAACTCTGGAATCTCTACGGTCGCGAGGGTCTTATATTCAGTGATGGCATCTTGAGGCGGTTTATCTTTTTGGGCACGCTTGTCGGCAATTTTATCGAGTTCTTCTTTAAGTGGATGATCTATGACTCCATAGTCTGGCGTGTAACCCCTTACGACTGCAATGTAGCGTTTGAATACTCGATTTTCGGCGAACTGACTTGATAGCTTTCGGGCCGTTTCAGGCGACAGGGCGAACACAAGAACACCTGATGTGGGTTTGTCTAAGCGGTGGACCGGATAAACACGTTGTCCAATTTGATCCCTAACTTTTTGTAGAGCAAACTCCGTTTCGTGGCGGTCGATCATGCTTCGGTGAACCAGTAGTCCGCTTGGCTTGTTCACCGCAACTAACGCATCGTCTTGATAAATTATTTCCAAGTTAGTCATTGAATGGAAAGTAAACTCTCGAAGGTTATGTGCCAGTTTATGAATGCGCCCTGCGCCAGTATGGCCAATCATGCCCTGTGCCAGTATGGCCAATTATAGTGCCGCACTGTAACATGTTTTCTCTAGCTAGCCGTAGTTAGAGAAACAATCTGAGTTTTGAGTCTGCGCATATAAAAATAATGTTAATGAAGGGGAGATTCGTCATGTTCATTTCAAATATTAAGAAGCTGATTGTTGCCAGCGGAATGCTTGCAGCACAACTGGGTCACACGGCTGATACTGATCCATCTCGCGTCATTGTATTCGGCGATAGCTTATCCGACGGCGGTTTCTATTCTGCTATTTTGCCCTATCCTGCCGGGCAAAGTTTTACGACTAACCCTGACCCTGTTGCCCCTGAGGTATTTGCTGCTCAGTTGGGCTTACCCTTAGCCCCAGTGTATGGAGAGGGTGGTACAAACTTTGCGATAGGTGGCGCGCGGGTAACGTTGCCAAATGCTATTGCGGTGCCGATTACGTCGCAAATCGATGGCTTTATAGCCAACGGTGGCCAGTTTGGTGACAACGATGTTGTCTATATACAAGGTGGGGGGAATGATGTTTTTGCGTTTGCCGCTGGTGGCGGGGTAGATCCAACTATTGTCTCGACGGCGGCAGTCGAGTTGGCGGACCAAGTTGCTAGGTTGCAAGATGCGGGGGCAAAGCGCATTGTGACATTGGCAATTCAGAGTGGTGGCGCAGCGGTGTTCCAAGGGTTCAATCAGGTATATAAAGATCGTTTAGTGGCAAACCAAGTTAACGCTCTATTTTTTGATACGGATGCGCTTTTCAATGAGTTGGTAATCGATGCGGCGGCATTCGGATATACCAATATCCTCGACCCAGCTTGTGGCGCTGTTGACTCTCTTGATTGTGGGCCTGCGGATTATGTAACTCCCGATGCGAACGAAACGCACATTCAAGCAGACGATGTTCACCCTGCGGGCAAAACGCAACGTATTCAGGGGCAAGCAATCGCAAGCCTTATGATTTCGCCCGAACAAATTGGCCAACTAAGTTATGCGGCGCAATCGTTGTTCCAGAGTCAAAGTCAATTGAATCGATCTCAAATTCGTCGCGCGTCGTATCGAAGTGCTCAAGATACCGCAGTGTTTATCAACGTGGGTAATCACCAATTTGATAATGGCAATACATTACAGGTGACGTCGCTGGAAGAGGACAGCGTGTTGTTGAGTGCCGGAGTAGATTATTTGCTGGCTGCAGATACTCATGCTGGGGTGGCGATTGGCTTAAGCGATGGCGATGGTGAATTTACTAATAATCGTGGTGACTATAACGTCGACAGCTTTTCGACAATGTTTTATGTGAATGGTCGCAACAACAACCTCGCGTTAGGCGCGGAGCTTTTATACGGTGTTGCTAACTACGAGGATTTGACGCGCAGTGTGCAACTTGGCCCTGTGATTCGGCAACACGTTGGCGATACTGAGGCGAGTGTTTTCGGACTCAGTGCTCATGCAGGGTATGAGTTGGGCCTTGGCTCGACTTGGTTTTTTGTTCCTCGCATTGGCTTAGATTTTCAGTCTATTGACATTGATGGTTATAGTGAAAGTGATAGCTTGTCTACGGGCGCTACCTTTGGCAGTCAAAAGCTGAAAAGCCTTAATGTGCAGTTGGGTATGAGTGTGCAAGCGCTTTTCACGGACAGTTTTCAACTCTATGCAGATTTACAGCTTAACAATGAGTTAAAAGATGATGAGCGTCGGATTTCAGTAACGCCTAATGGCGCGCCCATTAGTTATCGAAGTGCGCTTTATATTGCTGATGATCAGTATCTGACGGCAGAATTTGGTGGTGCTTTCAGTCTTGGCAAATCCATCGCACTGAATGCCGGAGTGCGGTCTGTTAGTGGTCGTGATGATACGAGCGCGACCCTTTACTTTGTTGGTGCGGAGTATAATTTTTAACTATCTTTATCCCACCCGTAAACCAGAAGCCAAGCAATAGTGCTTGGCTTTTTTGTTGGGCAAAGTCATGGTAGTTTAGCCTTCACTTTGGGCTATGCTCATTACCCTTCTTTTTCTGACCAGTGTTTATCTATTCTTATCAAGGTGCTTTATATGCTAAAAATTTATGGGTTTCCTCTCAGTAACTATTACAACATGGTGAAAGTCGCCTTGCTAGAAAAAGGCCTAGAGTTTGAAGAGGTGTTGGTGAAACCAAGTCAGGAAGCCGACTTTTTGGCTAAGAGCCCAATGGGAAAAGTCCCTTTTATCGAAACCGACCAGGGCTTTATCAGTGAGACATCTGTGATTTTTGAATACTTGGAAGAGCTTGGCCAAGGCACAGCATTGTATCCCGCTGACAATTACCAGCGCGCTAAAGTGAGGGAGTTGATAAAAGAAATTGAGCTATACATTGAACTACCTGCCAGAACGTTGTATCCCGAAGTGTTTTTTGGTGGATCGGTAAGCCAAGAGGTGAAGGACAGTGCAAAGGCCAAGTTGGTTAAAGGTGTTCGCTGTCTAGAGCGCAACGGTGCTTTTGATCCGTTTGTGGCCGGTGATTCGCTGACCTATGCCGATATTATGTTTATGTATTCTGTTAATTTGGCCTCTGTGTGCAGTCGAAAAGCGCTTGGCTTTAGTCTTCTGGGTGACTTTCCGAAGGCTAAGTCACTGGCTGATTTATTGTCACAGCGTGACTCGGCGAAAGCTATTGCGGCTTCGCAAAAAAGTTAGAGTCAACGTAATCAGTTGGCCCCTAACACCGGTCGCACCTTAAGACGAAAGTCTTCACTCTTGGTCACTCATTGTCTGAATTGACTGCGATTGAGGTAATGGATGCTAGAGATCCCAGTCCTCATGGCGGCGGCGATTATGCGAAGAGGGTGTTGTATTCCGTTTAGTGTCAAAACAAACCGCGAGCGTGCATATGGGCTTTAAATGTCTCGCTGGAAAATTAAACCTTAAAAATATTTTCTAAAATATCTGGGCGCATGAGATAAGTTTTTGTAAGCTATGGGATGCTTAACTGTCTCGTTCTAAACGCTAGCAATTTCTATACATAACCATAAATAGAGGTGATAAATGTCTGCCCCGGAATCTAATTACGACACAATACTCTACTCGGTAGAAGAAAATATTCTGACGATTACGCTTCATCGGCCAGACCGCCTCAATGCCTGGAACTTGCAGATGTACCGCGAATTGGTAGATGCCTTTGATCGTTCTGATGCTGATGACGATGTTCGCGCAGTCATTATTACCGGAGCAGGAAAAGGTTTTTGCGCTGGCGCAGACCTTTCAAAAGGCTCCGAAACCTTTGAGGGGCATGCGGCAAATATTGCAGCAGAAAAACGGGGCGATGAGGGTGGTGAGTTGTCGCGCCGTATATACCGCAGCTTGAAGCCTGTTATCGTCGCGTTCAATGGTCCTGCAGTTGGCGTCGGCTTGACGTTCCCCTGCGCTGCCGATATTCGCATGGCAGCAAAGGACATCAAAATGGGCTTTGTTTTTTCGGGGCGCGGTATTGTCCCTGAGGCGTGTTCATCGTGGTTTTTACCACGCTTGGTTGGCATCAGTAAGGCTTTAGAGTGGTGTTACTCTGGGCGCGTATTCAAATCAGAAGAAGCCCTAGAGGCGGGTTTGGTTCGAAGCCTCCATGAGCCTGAAGATCTGATTCCAGCTGCGCGCTCGCTAGCGAAAGAAATGACGGAGAACAGCTCGCCTATTTCCTGCACTGTGTTGCGTCATATGTTGTGGAGAATGCTCGGCGCTAGCGACCCTATAGAGGCTCACCGGTTGGATACTAAAGGAATTGATATTCTAGGTGTCTCGCCGGATGCGAAAGAAGGTATAACGGCATTCGTTGAGAAGCGTAAGCCAAATTTCCCCGGCAAGGTAAGTCAGGATCTACCAGATTATTTCCCGTGGTGGCAAGAACCTGAATTCTAATAAGGATTACAGCGAATAACAGCAATAGTTATTCGCTGTATTTTTAAAGTTTTAACAATGAGCGGCGCTGTTCTTCAGAGAGCATGCCTATGAGCGGCAAAATCTTTTTTATGCCTGCTTGAATGAGTTGTGTATCTATCGTGTCGTCGTTTTGTACGATTTTTTTCAATAATTCATCCACTGAAATATCAGTAATCGGTTTTTTCGTCGACGAGACATTTTGTAGTTTAAGTAGTTGAACTTCACCACGACCAATGTTCTTGGCATTCTCAAGTGCTTTCTCTGCTGTTTGAAGCACGGCCTCTGGGGTGGACTGCACTCCCTTGGCGACGGCTGCAATGCCGACCGACAAAGTCAGTTCCACGGTCTGGTCGCCGAGGGTGAGCTTGCCGGCGCGAATATGTTGACAGAGTCGTTTTGCCAGCTGTACGACGCCCTCTGTTTTTGCCATCGGCAAAATGGTCACAAATTTTGCAAATTGGTAACGGCCGAAGCTGTCCTCGCGACGAATAGCTTTAGACAATGTCTTGGCGACATGCTGAATAATTTTTTCGCCGGTTTGTTTACTTATCTTGGGTGCAAGGTCGCGGAAGTTGTCGAGCTCAAAAACAACGACGGCGAGATTTTGTTTGTGACGATTAATAAAGGAAATGTCTTTAGCTAGCTTGTCGTCAATGCCTTTACGATTGAGCGTGTTGGTAAGCAGGTCTATCTCAACACTCTTCTGTAACTGTTCTTTGTCTTTATAGTAGTTAGCGTGGGCGTCTGCCCGAGCAATAATTTCGGTAGATTTGAAAGGCTTGCCTATAAAATCCGTCGCACCAATTTCAAACACTTCGCGTTTAACAGATTCCTCTTCCGCGGCGCCGGTGATGACAATAACAGGTAAGCCCCTTAAGCGATCATTGTCCGACTGTCGAATGCGCTGGATCAGGCCATAGCCATCAAGGTTGGGCATTCCGAGGTCAGTAAAAAGAACTTGAACGGTGTCGTCGGTCGTGAGTTGCTGCCAGGCATCTTCGCCATCTTCAGCGAGCAATAAGTCGAATTGCGTACCTAAAATCTTAGTAGCGGTTTTGCGGACTAACTTTGAATCGTCTGCCACGAGCACTTTGGCTTTTTTTGCTTCAGCGGGGTTGCCCGCCTGCGTGTGGTCGTTAGATTCTGATGGTGACGAGTCGGCCATGACGCATTGCTCTTGGATTCTTGATCGGATTTAAAGGAAAAGAGTATACCCAGGATTGTGAGGCAGGCCACAATATCCAACCGACAAACAGTCCCAATGGCTGGCTTGGGGTTCCCAGTGGTGATGAAAATGACTAGCTCGACGGAGCTGGTTTCGATATCGGAGAGCTATTACGTCGACGCCATTTCATGACTTGTTGTTCACAGGCTTGCGATGTCAGAGGCCATGTCTTTAGCCAGTTACCTAGTGAGTTCTTTAGGGGCCGCTCCGCATGTAATCTGATGCACGCGAGCGATTGTTATTAACGATAGTTTTTCTTACATACGACTAAAAAGGCGCCGCTAGGCTAGGTGAGTGGTGGCATGTGTGAGAGTAGAGTAGTTACTATGTTAGTTTCTTTTAGACACTTAAATACAAAGGTATATAAGCGCGGTTGTCATTGGCTATTTACCGTGTTGTTTGTACATCCATTTAAACAACAACGTTTTAGTGAACCATGCTACACGTAGAAAAAATGACACATTGAATATTTTTCATTGATCTATTTAAAACAGGACACCAAATTTCCGAAACCGCGTAGATGGATTCTCACATTTAACAAGTTTGCCGTTTTGCATATAAATAGTTTCTTAGGGCCAATCTTTTTCAGCGCTAGTTAAAAATAGACTTCGAAATGAGTGGCTTGAGCTATTGTGCTGAGTGATCTTGGCGCTAATCGAAGATCCGGTGTGTTACGACCCTAAAGCTGGCGCGGCCTGCCGTGAGTTGCAGTTGCTTTCGCTGTTTCAGCGTGCGAGGATTGCCGCACTTTGCGAGTCGTAGTTAACGACGCCGTATTAAAATTGTGGAAAATGAGGTCTGTTTATGTCGCAAGAACAAAAGCAAATTCGTTCAGAAGTCACTAGCGATGGTAAGCTCAAGTTGAGTATCGCTACCGTTCCGGTTCCGGAGCCAAGAGATCATGAAGTTGTGATCAAGGTAGAGGCCTCTCCCATTAATCCGTCTGACTTAGGCTTGCTGTTGGGGCCAGCAGATGTAGAGACTATCCAAGTGTCTGGATCCTCCCGCGACCCTATTGTCACAATGGATATTTCCCCAAACTTTCTAAAGGCGCTGACGGCTAGATTGGATCAGTCGCTACCTGTCGGTAATGAAGGCGGTGGCGTCGTCATCGCCGCCGGCAAAGATTGTGCTCATTTGATGGGTAAGGTCGTGGGCGCAGTTGGTGGTGAAATGTATAGTCAATATCGCTGTGTTCCCGCAGCAGCTTGTATCGTGATGAATGAAGGCACTACCTCAAAACAGGCGGCATCATGCTTTGTTAACCCGATGACCTCGCAAAGTATGGTTGAAAATATGCGTCTCGAAGGTCGTAAAGGGCTGGTTCATACGGCGGCGGCATCTAACCTTGGGCAAATGCTAGTAAAAATTTGCCAAGCGGATAACGTGCCTTTGGTTAATATCGTCCGTAAGCCAGAACAGGTTGAGCTTCTAAAAAGTTTGGGTGCGGAACACGTTTGTGATTCGAGCCTGCCGAGTTTTAAAGAAGACTTGGTGGCTGCACTGGATGCAACCGGTGCGACGATTGCTTTTGATGCTATTGGTGGTGGCAAGTTAGCCGGGCAGATTCTAACGGCAATGGAAACATCAATTAATAAACGTGCCACTGAGTATAGCCGCTACGGTTCTGCTGAGCATAAACAGGTTTATATCTATGGTGGCCTAGATCGAAGTGCAACAATTTTGAATCGTGGTTTTGGTATGGCTTGGAGTGTGGGAGGTTGGTTGTTGACACCTTTCTTGGCTCGCTTGAACGGTGAGGATGTTCAGCGTCTGAGGCAGCGTGTCGCTGATGAAATTGATACCACATTCGCAAGCCATTACACGCAAGAAATCTCTTTAGAAGAGGCTTTGTCAGAGGATGTTCTGCGTGCCTATGCGAAACAAGCGACTGGCGAAAAGTACCTTATATGCCCACACAGTTAGTACCCTTAAGTTCAATAGTAACAATGCATTATAGTTAGGAAAAAGAATGACGATAGATGATTTACTGAACACCGTGCGCTCAAAGCCGGAAAGTGTTGAATTTACGCAAGTGATGGATGTGATTGAGAATAATTACAGCTACACACCCACTAGCTTTCACAATGGAGAGTTGCTAAATGATGCGGGAACGAATGAGGGTTCCTGTAAAATTTTTTATTTTGCGCAACTCAATAATCTCAGCGAAATGGAAACCTTGGCGCTGTTTGGCCATTATTATCGTGATGATGTAATGGGTAACCCCGGCGGTGATGATCACGGCAATATTCGCAATTTTATATTGGACGGTTGGTTGGGTATCCGTTTTGAGGGTGAGGCTTTAACGCCTATAGTGTGACGGTTTTATTGTTGTGATAGCGTCAAAAAGGCCTGCAGTTGTTTGGTGCGGGCCTTTTTTAATTCTGACTTCTTTAAGTGCTTATTTGCCGGTGACAGGGTGAGGGGCTATTCGACCAAAAGGCCCGCGAGAATCGCAAAGGATTCGCCATAGCCCGGAAAGCGCCGAAGCCCTTCTTGAATAAACTGGCCCTGGCTAATGTCTTTACTGTAATAACGGTAAGCTAGATCGATAAACCAGTTTTGGTCGGCGGCGGTTTCTATCGGAATGGCTTTATAGTCTGGTGCTTCCGAAGCCTCTCCAGTGAGTTCTGCCAGTTTGTATTCGAATGCTTTTTGACTCATAGCGTTAACCGAGTCATTCATTTGCTGGCTAGTGCAGGCAGTTAAAAAGCAAGCTAGGACAATGGTGGTTAGAGACGTTAACTGTATTTTCCTTGGAGTAGTACATTTCATAGTCTTTTTCCATGAGTTAAATAATGCTGAGCACAGTATTGTACTTTAAAGACCTTGTATACGTTAGGAGTCACAGTTCTCTTCGTGTGCACAGTTAACGCTTATCATTTCCCGTGCAATCGTGGGCTCAGCCCATAGTTTTGTCACTTACTTTACCTTCCAGGCCTTGCAATGTGTGCCGTCATCGGGTTTCATAAACTCGTTTGTTGCCGCAATGGAGAATGGAAACATGGAGCGAAAACCCTCACCCGAGAAAGAAATATCACAAGCCTTTGTTATTAACGACAAAGGCGAAGAAATTCCTATCACCGATGAGATGGTGCAGCGTTCGATGCGGGATGTGAAGCTCCAATCAATTGGCACACACACGGGTTATCACAAGGTGATTACCGACGACATGCTGGAGAAAAGCAAAGGCTGATCGATACTACTCAACCCTTTCCTGTTCTATCCGTAAGTCCCTGATCGCCCATCGTAGTCCCGATTCCGTCACGCCGTTGCATAGCGCGCAAGCACTCCAATTGAGCGTCTGAGATCTAATTAGCTCGTATTAAGAGGCCTTTCATGTCGTCTATTAGGCGTATTTTTCGCCCGGATATAGCGATTGTTCTTTCCATCGCAACGTTTATAGCGTTAGTTTTATCGATTCTATTGCTCAATATGCACACTGCACGTCAAATTGATGAGTCCAGTTTGGCGATCAATCTAGCAGGTCGTCAACGCATGCTAACGCAGCGTATGGAATATCTTCTTTTGGCAATGGACTCCCAGAAGCAGGGCGGTGACCAACGAGAACGAGTTACGCTGCTATCGGAACTAGACCGTGCAATATATCTCTTTGATAGCACGCTGACCGCGCTGCACTCGGGTGGTGAGGTAGTAGATAGCGCAGGAGCGCCAGCTTACCTAAGAGCTCGCGAAGCCGAGCGGGTGAGAGAGTTACTGCGCAACGGTCTTAGCGAATGGGCCGTGTACCGTCGGCACATTGACGAGGTTCTCAATGGACAGCGTGCAGCAAGCGGCGATTACTCGAATTTTGAGATCCTCTACACCTTGATGAACCAGGTCACCACGGGTATTGATTTGGGGGCGCGGGAACAGGCCGCTACTCTGCGGCGTTACCAGGCCGTAGCCGTTGTTATTGTGCTTGCACATTTCTTGTTGATCTTGTGGCAAATTCGATCGCGCTACCGGTCGCTCACTCATAATAATCGTATGTTACGGCGCTTGATTAACTCAGTAGGGAGCGCAATTCTCGTATTTGACGAGCGTGACCGTGTCAGTTACACCAATAAAGCGGCTGAAGAGTTATTTAGAGCGAAAGCTGGCGCATTGAGAAACCTTACGCTGGATGAGCTAGTGATTGAACACACTGCCGAGCCGCGGGCCGTGCGCACAGATGGCACTCAGTTTGTTGCTCGCTATGAAATGGTTAATTTGAATTTCTCTGGTGATGTGGTCAAAGTATTAAGCATTTCTGATCTTACTGAGTACCAGCGATCGAAAGAAAAATGGCGTCACATAGCGCACCACGATATTTTAACCGGACTATCCAATCGATTAGCATTCGAGCAACGCGCCCACGAAGCCTTTTCTGAAGCGAGCCGATACAAAGAGAAAGTCGCAGTCCTTACCATAGACCTTAATGGGTTCAAGTCCGTTAATGATCGGTATGGGCACGCCGTTGGTGATCGACTGCTTAAAGAGATTGCTAGTCAGTTTAGAGGTTGTGTGCGGGCTGAGGATCTTGTGGCGAGGCTTGGGGGGGACGAGTTTCTTGTGTTGTTGACCAGGCTCCCCCGTGATGAAGAAGCATCCCATAAAGTGGCTCAAGTCTGCGCGCATTTACTGCGTGCGGCTCAGGTTCCTGTCGACACGCCCGATGGGCTGGTAAGTATTTCCGCGAGTATTGGTGTTAGCTATTACCCAGATGACGGTAATGGACTTGGTGATGTCCAAAGATCGTCCGATGCGGCTATGTACAGAGCAAAAAAGCAGGGCGTGGGTTGTGAGCTAGCGCCTGATGTCTCAAAACACTAAATTAATTGCTTCACTGACACATAGCTGAAAGCAAACCGCAAACCGCAAGCCGCCTTTCTTTAAGACCAAGGGCTTGTTAAGAGTATGGAGAGTAGATGTATGTTGCGGAACTGTTTGTGCGATTCCGGGAAAGTGTTTGCCGAATGCTGTGAGCCTTATCTCAATGAATCACAGGTCGCCAAAACCCCTGTTCAATTGATGCGTTCACGCTATGTAGCCTACGCGCTTGGAGGATATGGAGAGTATCTTTTAAAAACTTGGTTTCCCGCAACCGCTCAGGGATTGGATGCCGCTGAGTTGTCCCAACGTACAATCAATTGGCAGCGCTTAGAGGTGGTCAACAAAGCGCAACACGGTGACCACGGAACTGTCGAGTTTAACGCGTATTTTTTACCCGAGCATGCAGACCAGCTTGAAACAATGCATGAAGTATCAGAGTTCCAGCGCATCGCAGGCCGCTGGCTATACGTTGGAAAAGTGGTGTCGTCCAGTAGTGCTTAAACAGGTCATTCTTTCAAGCGAGCTAAATAACAAACGCTAGCTACGCTATTTAGCTCGCTTGAAATCTATGCCGTTACATCTTGTCCATTGTCTCGATACCGAGAATGTCTAACCCCAAATGAATCGAGCGTGCCGTTAAATGGCAAAGTTGCAATCGAGACTGACGTTGTTCTGCCGTTACCTCGTCTTTGAGTATGGGGCATGCTTCATAGAAACGCATAAATAGACTGGCTAACTCGTATAAATAGTTACACAAGTGATGTGGGTACGCATCGGCAGCGACGAGTTCCAGCACCTCCTCCAGCTGTAAGCACTGTTTCGCCAATGCGTGCTCTTCAGCCGAAGCAATCGACACGTCTCCAGTTAAGTTATCAGGAGTCATTGCCGCTTTACGGAAAATGCTTTGAATGCGGGTGTAAGCATACTGAAGATAAGGGGCTGTGTTGCCTTCGAAAGACAGCATCGTGTCCCAATTAAACACGTAATCGTTCGTACGTGTTTTACATAAATCGGCATATTTAATCGCACCAATCCCTACCTTTTGTGCAACAGACAGTCGTTCCTCATTGCTTAAGGCTGGATCTTTTTCAGCGATAATTTTTTCCGCTCGGTCTATAGCTTCATCGACCAATTCAATTAACTTAACTGTGCCGCCGCTGCGTGTTTTAAAGGGCTTGCCATCTTGTCCTAGCATGGTGCCAAACGCGTGATGCTCGAGGCGAACAGATTCCGGTGCGAAACCTGCTTTTTTCGCGATAATAAATACTTGTTGTAAATGCAAAGATTGACGGCTATCAACGATCACCATGACGCGATCGGCTTGCAGTGTTTCGACGCGATATCGAATCGCTGCAAGATCTGATGTTGAATATAAATAGCCACCATCTTTCTTTTGCACAATAGCAACACTGGGGTTTCCTTCTTTGTCGGCTAGCTCTTCAAGGAAGACAACTTGGGCACCTTGGTCTTCCTTAGCTAAGCCGCAGGCTTTGAGGTCTTCAATAACTTTTGGCAGGTCATCGTTATAAAAGCTCTCCCCACGAACATCCGAAGGCGTTAATGTAATATTCAGTTTTTGATAAGCGTCTTGCGCGTGCTGTAGCGAAATCTCACGAAACTTTTCCCACAGTGCGAGAATTTGCTCATCACCTGATTGAAGTCGCACAACATATTGGCGAGCGGTATTAGCGAACTCTGGATCGGCGTCGAAATGTATTTTGGCTTGCTGATAGAAGGTTTCTAAGTCCTTGAGTGCAAGAGTTGCCTGCTCGCCTGCCTGCATCTGTTGCTCCAGCTCACCGATGAGCATGCCGAATTGTGTGCCCCAGTCGCCCACATGGTTTTGACGAATAACTCTGTGCCCAAGGAACTCAAGTAGCCTCGCCAATGTGTCGCCAATGATGGTCGAGCGTATGTGGCCCACGTGCATTTCTTTGGCTAAGTTAGGCGAAGAGTAATCGATAACGACGTTGTGTTGCTCATGGGCTGTTGCAATTGACAGCCGATCGGATGCAAGCGCCGCGTTACTTTGGCTGCTGAGCCACGTTGGGCTGAGGTGAATGTTAATGAAGCCGGGCCCGGCAATATCTACTTTTGACGCGATACCGTCGAGTGCAAGGTTGTTGACGATATCTTGCGCAATATCTCTAGGCTTTTTGCCCATGGTCTTTGCGGCGCCCATTGCGCCATTTGCTTGATAGTCCCCGAACTCGGGTTTTTTGCTTAGCGCAATAACCGGATTGCATTCCTCCGGAACGCCGGCGGCAGTCATGGCGGCCTTCACATGGGTTTCAAGCAGGGTGCGGATATTCATTGTGTTTAATTACTCTCGGTGGGTGTTCAATGGGGCGTTTATGTTGCGGTCGCTGAGCGACCGAGTGTTCGCGCGCCTTGCTTCCATTGCTTAAAACCGTTAATTATACTGACGTTCTTTTGCTCGCGCGACTCCATTGACCCTTGATGGGGGTGAGCTTGCCACACGAAGCGCTAAGAGGTGAAGTGATGATAATCGAAGAGAATACGGATAAGGTACAAGTCTCTATTGAACAAGGGGTTATGCATATCCTGCTAAACCGTCCTGAGGCTAAAAATGCTCTATCGCTTGCGATGTATAAAAAGCTAGCAGGTTCGGTGGCGGCAGCCAACGATAACCCTGAAGTGCGAGCGGTATTGATCAGTGGCGCAGGTGGAAGTTTTACCAGTGGCAATGATTTAGCGGATTTTATGAGCCACAAAGGTGACATCGATCCGGAGATAAACCCAACGCCTAAGTTTATGCGAGCCCTGCTGTTTTGCGACAAACCTGTTGTCGCTGCCGTACAGGGGCCTGCGGTGGGGATTGGTACAACGTTATTACTGCATTGTGATTTAGTGTATGCCGGTGAGAGCGCGTATTTTAAATTGCCATTTGCAAGCCTGGGTGTATGTCCTGAATTCGCATCTAGCGCGATATTGCCTCGTATGATGGGGCACCCGAAAGCGGCTGAACTGTTTTACTTCGGTGCCTCAGCGTCTCCAGAAGAGGCGGAAAAGCTAGGTATCGTCAATAAAGTATTTAGCGATGAGGCCCTGCTCGATGAAGCTAAAGCGCGTTGCCTTCAATTGAGCGAGCAGCCCGCTTCCGCGCTACGTGCGACAAAGCAGCTTTTGAAGCATGACATTAGAGAGGAAGCGCAAAAGATTATGGATCGAGAGCAGGTGCATTTTCGTCAGGGGCTGCAATCACCGGAGTTTACCGAAGCGGTAACGGCGTTTAGTGAAAAGCGCGCACCGAACTTTAAGCAATTTTCCTAACGGCCTTCGCAGCGCTTTCTTTAACCGCGGCTGGACAATCTTTCTAGCCGTTGGTTTTCCCTTTTTCTTGTTTCTTCTTCCAAGGTTAAGTTAAGTCCACACTTCTAACCAAAATTTACGAGATTCTCTGTCGATTCCGCTCCGTTATCCGCTAAACTAGAGAGAGTTTTCAATCCGTATGTTGCACATCCAAAACACTGGAACGTTCACGTAGTTATCTGGTCTCTGTTTGTTGTTTTTACTTCACATTATCTAGGCATTCACGTTTATGAATAAAATGGTTTTAGTTGCCGCCGCAGGCGTCGTCATCGTTGCAGGTGGCATTCTCATCAAGGAAGCTAGTGCGCCTGATCCCGGTGATCGTGCGGCAATGATGCGTGGAGGGTTCTCGGTAGCTGTTGAGTCGACGGTGGTTGAACGAGTCTCGTGGACAGTAACTGCGGAAGCTGTGGGCACAGCTTATGCCAATGAATCAGTTGAAATCACCTCAAATGTCAGTGACACCGTCAAATCTGTCCACTTTGAAGACGGTCAGCGGGTTGAAGCCGGTAGCGTTCTCGTGGTGTTAAACCACAATGAAGAAGATGCTGAATTGCAGGTGTCGAAGGCGAACCTTGCCGAGCAAACCCGCGAAGTCAAAAGACTATCTGGCTTAGTGCAGAGTAAATCGGTATCTCAAAGCTTATTGGATGAGCGATTGACCGCACAAGAAACCGCCAAGTACCGTCTCGCAGCCGTAGAAGCACGCTTAAAGGATCGCTACATTAAAGCCCCCTTTTCTGGGGTGCTGGGTTTGCGAGAGGTTAGCATTGGTTCTTATGTTTCCCCAGGGCGAGTGATTACGACTTTGGATGATATTGAAACGATCAAGCTCGATTTCTCAATTCCAGCAATCTATTTAGGGTACCTAAAACCAAACTTGGATGTCTCTGCCGTATCACCAGCGTTCCCCGATAAAGTCTTTGCTGGAAAGATTGCGACCATCGATTCCCGCATCAACGAAATCGATCGCTCTTTGAAGCTACGCGCGGTGATCCCCAATCCGGATATGTTGCTACGGCCGGGTATGTTGTTGCATATAGAAATGGTGTTAGATGTGCGCGATACCATCGTCGTTCCTGAGTCTTCCATTGTGCAGGAGCAAGACAAACACTATGTCTATGTGATTGAAGGTGAAGAAAAGAAAGTTGCTAAAAGACAGGTGGTTGAGATTGGTGTGCGTAAGCCTGGCCAGGTCGAAATACTCAGTGGCCTTACCGAAGGGCAACACATCATTAGTCGAGGAACAAATACAGTGCGAGAGGGAAGGCCAGTCCGCATAGTCAACCAAGAACCGGAACAGCCAGCTAGCTAACACGTTACTATTAGACGGACGCCTTACACATGTTTCTTTCCGATTTATCTATACGCCGCCCAGTTTTTGCTACTGTCATTAGTCTGGTGCTGATTCTTTTTGGTCTGGTATCGTTTGAGCGATTGGCATTGCGCGAATACCCCATGACAGACGCGCCCCTGGTTTCTATTACTACGGCCTACCGAGGTGCCTCGGCTTCGGTAGTTGAAACACGCATTACGCAAGTCATTGAAGATCGGATCTCCGGTATCGAAGGGATTAAGTCGGTCAACTCGTCTAGCTCCGACGGTGTATCACGCATCAATATCGAATTTACACTCGACCGTGACTTAGAATCAGCGACTAATGATGTGCGTGACAGGGTGTCGAGTGTGTTACGTGCGCTCCCCGAAGAAGCTAGCCCTCCATCAGTTCGAAAATCAGAATCGGATGGCCGACCCATTATCTGGTTCAATTTGCAGTCTGATCGCCTCAATACATTAGAGTTAACGGATTATGCGGAACAATTTCTCGTTGACCCACTGAGTGTTGTAGATGGTGTAGCAAGAGTTAATATTTCCGGTGGTAAAACCTATGCCATGCGCATATGGCTCGATCGCAAAGAAATGGCCGCGCGTGGCGTGACGGTTAGCAACGTTGAAAGCGCACTACGCGCTGAAAACGTTGAGCTTCCAGCCGGAAGCGTGAAGTCGGAGTCTCGAGATTTCGCTGTGCGTATGCAGCGCAGTTACATGGATGAAGAAGATTTTCGGAATCTCGTCTTACGCCGTGGTGACGATGGTTATTTGATTCGTTTGGGTGACGTCGCGCGAATCGAGCTCGGCGCGGAAGAAGAGCGGGCGACTTTCCGAGGTAACGGCGTCAATATGGTGGGCATTGGCATTGTGCAGCAAAGCACTGCCAATACGCTATCGATGGCTCGTGCGGTCAAAGCGGAAGCGGAACGGCTAGCTCAGAACTTGCCGGAAGGTATGGATCTAGAGTCCAGTAGTGATATGACGGTGTTTGTAGAATACGCCGTTAATGAAGTGTACAAAACGCTATTTATTGCCGCAGCGCTGGTTGTATTTGTTATTTATATCTTCCTTGGCGATCACCGCGCCATGCTGGTTCCTGCGGTAACTCTGCCAGTCTCACTTATCGCCACCTTTATTGTTTTATATGTCTTAGGTTTTTCTGTAAATCTGCTAACGCTTCTTGCTCTAGTACTGGCTATTGGTCTAGTGGTCGACGATGGTATCGTCGTCCTAGAAAATATTCACCGCAGGATTCGTTTGGGCGAGTCTCCGATGGTGGCTGCCTATCGCGGTGCTGGTCAAGTTGGTTTTGCTATTATCGCGACGACGTTAGTGCTGATCGCGGTGTTTGTTCCCATTACGTTTATGGAAGGCGAGATTGGCCGGTTGTTTAGCGAGTTCTCGATCACCATGGCTGCAGCGGTAGCCTTTTCGAGCCTGATTGCACTCACCTTATCGCCCGTTGTATGTACGTTAGTGCTTAAAGCAGAGACGCCCGAGGAAAAAGAAAAACGAGAAAATAGCTGGTTTAAAAACGTAGAAGAATTATACAGACGCGCGTTACTTGCGGTCGTTAAGTTTCCGTTACCTATCAATGTCATCTACGTCTTGTTGCTGGTTCTTGTGGGTTTTCTGCTGATGAAGATCCCGTCCGAGTTCGCGCCTCGAGAAGATCGTGGCTTAGCGATGCAAATCGTATCCGGTCCTGAGGGTGGGTCTTACGAAGATACGATGAAAACGGTACTCCAGATTGAGGAGCGTTTGATGCCGCTTGTTGAGGCTGGTGAAATTAAGCGCTTGCTGCTGCGCGTTCCTGGATCTGGGTCTGGAAGTAGTTTTAACAATGCGCGTGCGATTTTGGTGCTGGAAGACTGGGGGCAGCGTCGCTCTATTTGGGAAATTATCAATGACGTTAGGCGGCGTACTGCCGATGTAGCCGGCGCGAGAATTTTTACAGTGACTCCCCAAGCATTTGGTGGTGGCGGTGGCAATCCTGTGCAGTTCGTTTTGCAGGGTAGTACTTATGAAGAGCTCGCTGAGTGGCGGGACATTATGCTGGAAAAAGCACAAGAAAACCCCGGTATTCGCGGTTTAGACGACGACTTCAAAGAAACCAAACCGCAAATTCGCATTGAAATAAATCGCGACCGCGCAGCTGCGCTAGGTGTCTCCGTGACCACAATCGGTCGAACCTTAGAAACCATGTTGGGGTCGAGACTCGTTACAACGTTTATGTACAACGGTGAGGAGCGAGATGTCATTGTGGAAGGGATGCGCAGCGACAACGCGAGTAAATTGGATTTGAGGAATATCTATGTTCATTCATCGGCGACAAACCAATTAGTGAAATTGGCAAACTTAGTCACGCTTGAGGAATTTGCTGGGCCGGATCGACTAAATCGATACAACCGAAAACGCTCAATAACCTTAAGTGGCAGTCTCGCCGATGGTTACAGTTTGGGAGAGGCTTTGACGTACCTAGAAAATACAGCGAAAGCCGAGCTGCCGCCATATGCGGCCTTTGATTACAAAGGTGAGTCACTTTTGTACAAAGAATCGAGTGGTTCTATTTATTTTGTTTTTGCGTTGGCGCTCATTGTTGTGTTCTTAGTACTGGCGGCGCAGTTTGAAAGTTTTGTGCAGCCCGTCATTATTATGTTGACGGTACCGCTTGCTGTGGGTGGTGCGTTGCTAGGGTTGTACTTCTTCGGTCAGAGCCTAAATATTTACAGTCAAATCGGCATTATTATGCTGGTTGGCTTAGCCGCGAAAAACGGTATTTTAATCGTCGAGTTTTCCAACCAGCTGCGTGATGAAGGCGTCGAGTTTGTCGAATCAATCATGGTGGCGTCTGTTCAACGCTTGCGACCTATCTTGATGACAGCGGTGACGACTATTGCGGGCTCTATTCCCCTAGTCATTGCGACTGGTGCCGGCTCTGAATCTCGATTTGTTATCGGCTTAGTGGTGATATCGGGTGTCTCACTCACGACGCTTCTAACACTGTTTGTCGTGCCCACCGCTTATCAGATGTGGGCAAAACGCACACAGTCGCCAGCGGCCGTTGAACAACGTTTGAACGATGAACTAGAAGAAGACAAGAAAAAAGCCTGGGTGCGTACTACGCAAGAGTCGCTCAACCCGCACAGTAGTGACGGGATTGACCTGCCTTAGCTCTAAGGGTGAAACACAAGAATGTGTTTCATAAATTAGTCGAACCGGTATGCCGGTAGTGACAAAACTCGTTCTGCGTTTTGGGCTGCGCCCGCCGTCGCTAAGCTCCCGCGCCCAAATTCGTTCCAGACGAATTTGTCGCCGGCCTCTGGTACTAAGCAAAGCTCGGTTCTTAAGAAATTGAATTCACATGGTGGGGGGCTGCGCGACAGAGGCCGGATTGAATCAATATCGCTTGTGGCGATTTTGACCCTTAGGGCTTCGCCGCTGAAAAACGCGGCTCGTTCCAAAATACTCCTATTCGTCGTATCTTGTCGAACCGGTATGCCGGTTCTCGCCAACCCCTGGTGCCAAAAAAAATGCCCGCATAGTGCGGGCATTTGTTTTTGGTACCAGAGGCCGGACTCGAACCGGCACGCTTTTAAGGGCGGGGGATTTTGAATCCCGTAAAAATTCACTAAAATCAATAGGTTAAAGCTTGTGTGTAGTTTTGGTGTGCAGTCTACACAGTTCGCGTATACAAAAAAACCGGTTACTAAGAACCGGTTTTCAAATTTGGTAGCGATACCCGGAGTCGAACCGGGATGCCCGAAGGCGCGGCATTTTGAATGCCGTGCGTCTACCAATTCCGCCATATCGCCAGAGCCGCGCATAATACAGGTGAGGCTTGAATTTGACAATACTTCTACGAAGATTTTCCTACAAGAACACTAAGTGTATATACAGTGGTTTTGAAAGAGGTTGTTTTTTGACCGATTGTTCGCTCACCCAGTAGTCCATAAGCCTCCCCCTGATCATTCAAATGACGTTATCGGCGTCACTGCAAAATCAACCTGTGAAGCAATTCCTGTGATGTTCGTCACACTGGTTTACAATCCGGCGGTTGCACGTAAAATCTTAAATAATGGAATAACCACATGAACGAGAAGCTATATCTTACCCAAGAAGATTTGTATCGGTTCGGTAACGCCACTTCCAGCCGCATTAATCGTGTCAGGGTTGGCGAAATCAATACAACGGAACAGAACGGCATCACGATGATCATTGCAAATGATAAGGGTGTAAGCCTGTTCAATGAGGAAGGAATGAGGCGCAGTCCTTTAACGGGCTGGGTATGGGAAATCAAAAGTAGAACCGCAATTCCGCAAGGTCTAAGGCTGGTTCAAAAAGGCTCGAAAGGTCATCACATGTTGGTGCCTGTTAAGACTATGCCCTTGTCTCAATACATTAGCCTACTTGAACAAATGGCTATCCACTGTCAAAAAGTATTTAAAAAGGCTGTATAGGTGTCAATTATGGAAAGCTTAAATTTATCGCTTGACCAAGGTTCATTCAACCTGATTTGGCGTTCACTCCATGCCAGAGAAAAAGAATTGCTAAGCATAGTCGAGAATTTTGGTGATGATTCTGACGAGGGTGCAGACGCACTAAACGATATTGTGGCATTACGCCTTTATATTGATGAACTCAAGGAACAGGCTGAAAAGGTGTTTTCAGATAAGAATGCATTTATTCTCGAAGATATACAGATGGAAGTTGGCGCTATGCATGTGGTAAAAAACTGATAGCAATCTACAGTCATCCGTGATGCTTACAGATTCATCACGGATGATCCCCAATACATGCAACCCGTAAAGCTGTTATTTTTTGAACGGCGAGTTAATCCACTTTAATTTTAAGTGCGCTTCCAAGCAATTTATAGTATTCCTTTCGGTCCCTTGGGTTTGGCAGTTTGTGACAGGCATAGGAAAGAGCATAAAGTGCATCTGATTCAGATATTTTTCCAGCATCAACATGCTCTGCCAGTTTTTCATCGTATATTTCTTGAAGTTCGTTATAATCACCACACTGACCACAGGCTACTTTTTTCTTGTCTCCTTTACCCTGTGGATGCTCATCTTTGTAATCAAACTGTTTATTAATATCTTCGATTGACTTTAAGCCTGTATATTTTTTACGAAAACTATCGAAGTTGTCCATGATTTCTCCAGTAAGTTGTGGTGCTAAAGCTGTAAGGGTAGCTTATAAAAACAGCACTCGCCAAAACCGAATGTCACAACCTCCCATTTCACGGCATAAACATTCAATCACTTTGCCTTCTCAATAATCTTCAAAATCTTGTTTTTATCGGCTTCACTCAGCCTCACAAAACCATCAATGACCTTAGCCAAATCATCGTCATCACAATACAAATAAGGCACGGGTACATCCAAGACAGCGCACAGCTTCTTTACCGTACTCATATCGGGGCGATGTTTACCGGTCTCATATTGATTCATTCGAGCACTGGCACCAGATTCATCAAAACCGGCTTTGATACCGAGTTCTTTCTGACTAATGTCTCTGGACATACGCACCTGCTTTAGTCGCCGTGTAAAGGTATTGATTGACTCAGCTCCAAAATTGTTCATGAAGCTAAGATTTTCTTAGTTTACGTCAAAGCTGGATACTAAGGAATCCTTAGCCTAAACTAAGGGGTTCTTAGCTGAAAAGGAGGTAAAGCCTTGAAAATTGTTCGATATTTGACCACTCTTATTGTGGTTGCCACCATCACCGCTTGTACTGATGGCGGTGTATCTTCAGCATCAAGCTTTGATCGTGAATACGGTGCATTGATCGCCCAAGGTATTCAGGAAACCGTAGATACTGAAAAAGATGGCATGTTTCTAAGCTGGGTGGCGTTAACCAAAGCCCAAACAGGCTTGGAATTAGGTGAATATGCTGTGCAATGCACCGCTGACCTGATGGCATACGCTGGTGGGGATGTACCCGAAAACGTCAAAGCCATGATGATTGAATATAAAAAGGATTCTGATGTTTTTAAAAATGCTGAACAAGTAGACCAGCTTGGCGCTATTCAAATTTCTGACTTGGTGGAAGGAAAAATACTGCATTGCCTTCGAGCGGGTAGCCTCGATTGCTGTAGCTCACAATCATAAATTACGCAGAAGGATAAACCATGAATAAATCACTACTATTGGCGGTCGTGCTTGGATTTTCGACAATGCCCTGTCTGGCATTTGAAATAGAATCTTTCGAGGTTCTTGGAATTAAAGTGGGTGACAGTGTTGAAGCTGTTGAATCAAAAATCGCTCCACTGATACCGGACCAAGAAACCAAAGAAGCGGATAATCCAAATTCAATTTTTCCCTACAACTACGACAAATTCACATGTGGAAAAATTGAAGTTGGAAAATATTCCTGCACTGGAAGTTACTACGAGAAGAGTAAAGAAACCAATTCTTTTCTTAGAGATGAGAAATTCAAATCGGTTTTTAATGATAAAGGCGAATTGTATATGATACGCCATGACTATACCGCAAAGGTTGCCGACGATTATGAATCATGCAAAAAAATAGTCTCTGAATATATAGCTGGTTTGGTGAAAATGTCGGGCAAATATTCTGATACATTTGATAAGCGTAGTATGTCATCGGTGAAATATACAGACCATTACGCGAACTCATATTATTGGTACGACTCTCGAAACAAAAAAGACAACGTTAGCTTAATGGTTGGATGCTCACAGGATGGTGGTTTGATGAAAGAACTATCAATATATGCGCCCTCATATAAAACTAAGAAAAAACCGGTCAAGGCTGAAATACGATAATGGCGTTTCTCGATAGGATAAAACTCGAAAATTCAGAACTGGTATCCACTGATGCAGACTTGATGACTGTCTACGCACTGGTGCAAAAATATTGGACTGACTACCCGCTCCCCAATCCTGAAACAGAGTCAGACAGAATCGAGCGTGAAGATAGTGCGATTAAAGTTTTCGCTGATGGTGTTGAACGCGGTCGAAAGGTCGAGGTCTGGCTCAATGTCGCCAAAGTCGATGACGGTGTAGAAATATGGTCTGCCATTGAATACCCATCAAGTAAATTCTGGTGGACTGTCTGCATTATCGGCATACCGTTTGGCTTTGGGCTTGGTTTACTCGGTGTGTTTTGGGTGCTGGATACGATTGCAGAGAAGCCCAAGGAACCTTTGCAGCGGTTTGAAAAGGTGGTTGAGTTTGTTCGAGGCAAACTGAACACCAAGTGATTTCAAGGGGCTGTATGCCCCCTTATTTTTCCCTCACCATCTTGGCTAAAACTTGCTCACGCTCGTTCTCAGGTACTGAATCAATCGGCTTGTAGAGACAGCGGTGTAAGACCGTAGACCTGAAGCACTGCTCTATACCCTCTTCGAGGGCTTCAAAAATCTCGGGGTCCACGTCGATTTCTTTAGCCCTTGATTCCATAAACTTTTGCGCCCAATCGTAAAGCATACCTTCAAACAAGGTTTTGGGGTCTACGGCTTCAATTTCAACGAAGGTGTCCCAAAGTGAACGAAGCTGAGGCGACAATTTTGTAATGGTCAAATTTTTTGTAAGTGGTGGATCAGGGTAGCTCATTGCGAACCACCACTTGAACGTTGTTCAGTGGCGAACTGTTGAAAGCTTTTGAACCCATGAGATTTACCACTGGCTTGATGTTCGCTCACTGCTTCGTCTACGTAGTATTGATTTAACTCTTTTTCGTCGGTGATTGTTCCGGGCGCTACCGCTGAACGGACATGGTATTCAATGATAGGACGCAACCGGGCAAGGATTGATTGTTTAGCGGCGTCTATGAATTTGGTTTTTTTAGCTTCGATTGCTTCCGCTGGGAATATTTCGTTTGACATGGTGTTCACCTCGTTTGTTTGTACTGATATTTAGGTGAGCAAATTTTCCCGATTTTTAAAATGCATAAATAAAATTGCAACCACTGTGTTCTTGCCGGTCCCGGTGGTTGCACCCGGTGAGTGTTTGGGTTCCTCGTTCCCACGGTTTGCACTCATTGGTTGAGACGTGCCTTCCGCGAAGTTGTGTATGTCTCGGTGAAGCCCTCATCACCCGGTTTTTCCTTTTGTTTCCGAGTGACTGAGGGCTTTATTTTTATACAGGTGTTATCGTAATCTGCTTAGCGTCAACGCTTTCCAAGTGTTCGATCAATTTAGGCTCATCGTGGATGAAATATTCAACGCTCTTTTTCTTTCTGTACTTATCTACAAATTTAACGTTGTATATTCCGAACACGCTCAACAGCTCATTTGTTATTGAATTTCGGTCTTTGTTTATCGCGCTTTTAGTAAACCCAAGTTTATTTAATTCTGTTGGCACATTCTTACAAAAGCCCTTTTCCTGAAGAGCCGTTTTCTGTTCGCTGAACTTTGGTGGTTCAATTTTCAGATCAAAGAACCCATTCACCGCAACGTCACCGCCCAATGACTCATGACTAAACAAATAAATGTCTTTGGCTTTACCATGAATCAAGCGACCGCGCCCAATGGCTTGAATTGTTTCGCTATCACTAAAATGGTGTTTAACTTCCCGCATTGAAACAGAGGTGAATGCACGATTATTCACACTCATGGCTTGACCACCAGACACCCTAACCGGCAAATCAAAGTATTCTTTATCATTGCTGCTTTCGCCAAACACCGCTACAGACAATGCCTGTATGTCTGCTTCCTGTATCAGTTGGCGACCTACTACCAGAATACAATCACAGTCATTGAAGTTGTTCATTCCGCGAAGTGCGCCAAAGTGGGAATATGTACAAGCCCCAATTTCACCGGCTAACCATTGCGGGAATTGCCCAACACCTTCAACCGATTTATAGCTGATAATGCCAACATTTTTGTACTTGGCACACATGGCTTTTAATGACTGAACAAAAGCGGCTCTGAACTGTTCGTCACCAAGTTTATTTTTGGTCACGGTGGTTTCACACTGGTACACACCAATATCAGAATTTTGTTCAATCTGAATTCTATGAAAAGGAACACTAAGGGTTTTAGTGATTACCGATTCACGCGCCGTTGCATCTAAAAACAGTTTCGGGGTTTTCTGGTAGCGACTGTGAACGGTCTTGACCTTGCTAAAACAGATTTGCTTATTTTGTATATACAGGCTTTTCAGGTGGTCATCATTGCCGGTCATGGCATACTGGAAAAGCTGTTCAAGCACTTCACTATTCTGGCAGTTGTCCGCCATATCAGTGATTGCTTTAACATATTCATAACGGCTTTTAACTGCTTGAACACCAGACCGGTTTTTATTGGCTGTACTCATAGCTGAATGATCGCGGATAACAAGCGCCCGGTGTTGAAGTGTGGCTGTTTCAAGGTCTACACCGTTCAGAACATCATTCAAAACATTGCGTACACTATCATAGTCTGATTCGAGGCTTTCCGCGCCTTCGCAAAGCTTCAAGCAATTTTCATCTACTATGATGTAATCCGGCTTCCATATTCCGTGACGGTGGGGTGAACCGGCTTTCTTTTGGTCACGAATAAACCGCGATGGCTCATTGAATAATTCGTCGTGCGTCATGATTCTTATTGAGCTATGAAACTGCTTGAACTGGCGAATATAGGCGCAAGTGTCGTACATGTGGCACATTGACCGGCTACAAACGTTTGAAGGCACCGGCACTTTTTCACGGTTGAAGAATTTTAGGTTTTTCGGATTCTCGCAAACGTGGTCACGCCCTTTGATGTGGTGAATACCGGAACCATATTCACGCTTGTACTGTTCGGCTAATTCATGATCCTGAACCAAAATCAATACACGGGGTTTTCTGTTCTTACCTAATGCTTGTTGTCGTGGTTTAAGTTCCGGTGCTGGTAGGTTGCGAATTGCTTTTAACACTTCAGTGGTTTTACCTGCCCCGGTAGATACATTAATAAACCGGCTTTCACCTGTATTAAAGAATTCTGAAACAAGTGTTTTTAATCGCTTCATGCCTTCACTGTGGCTCACCATGGCTTCAAATTGGTGGCTGCATGGTTTTGGCTTTAGTTTCTGTCTGGCGCGTCCTGTAGTCGCTGTGTAGCCATGTTCCTTGGCGATGTTGACCAATGTTCCAATGTGTCCGCGAACGTTTCCGGCTGTGATTGACCTGTCCTGTGAGTGCAAATCACGGTCAAGCTTTTCAGCATCTTCAACTTGCCAATGTGCTTTTAATGTTTGAATACCTTCACAGCCAAGGTGTTGCAGTACCGCAAGGTTTACCGGTAGCCGTTCACCCCAGTTCAGTGAATCGGGAATGAACTCTAAAAGCTGGTGAATGAATTCAGGGCTGACCGTGTTATCAGTGACGATGATTTCCGGCTGTGTGTAGCTGCATTGGCTATTGACTGCCAATGGTTGCGCGTTATCGTTGCAATAGGCTTGTGGATCATGAGACAGAAAGCAATTGTATTTAATGTGCTGCATTCGATCATCAAACACTACCGGCAATTTTAACCAGTCGCATACAAGCGCATAGGCGGCTTTGTACCGCTGTTTAGTGGTGTGTACGCTGTCGCCTTCATTGTTGGTGAAGTCAGTCAAAATACCGAATTTAAGCCCTTGCCGTGGTGATTTGAAACAATAGACCGTTTCCGGCTTGGCAATCACCAACCGTTGAACGTGGTCAATATCAATGCCGGGGTTATCCTTGGTATCAACATCAAATTGAACAATGCCGGTAATTTGCGCTTTGTCGGTGAATCGGTTTTCACCGTAGAAACACAGTGTAGGAACCATGACCGGCAATTGTGCTTTCAATTCGGCTGCATTGGTTTCAGCTTGTTGAATCTGTTCTACCAGTTGTTTCAACCTGTCGCCTTTAATCTGGTCAATTATTTCAGATAGCGGCTTGTGTACCGGGTAATTGTCGCCGGGGTGGTCAAGGTGGGTGACTGTAATCATTGTTCACACCCCGTTGACCGCTTCGCGGGTGCGCCGGGGGGCGCGTCCCTCTTTGGGGAATGAATGTAAAAAAATCTATTCCTATTGCGGCAAATCGCTACACCTTTCTTATAGTTTTTATAATAAGAAAAGCGTAGCGATTTGCCGCACTTTTGGGATTTCCAAAGGGTAAAGGCGCAGCCCCGCGAAGCGGACAAAAGCAAATAAAGGGGAATTTCAACCGGGGGAAGTCTAAAAAGGCGGTTTGAGAATCGGGCTATATATTGGTGCTGGTACACGAAAGCTTTCCTTTTTGTATCGGTTGCATTGAGCAACGCGGTTTTTATCAGTGGCATGATGAAAATAGTCTTCAAAGTTGTTCTTATTGTTGTTAGTAATGAAGCTCAGAAACCCGCACCGGCTTAGTCACCCGGCGCGGGTTTTCTTTTATGTGGTCTGATTATTCGGGAACCGGTAAACCTTCCTGATGCAATCGCCGGTCAATACAAGTTCTTCGCGATCACGTGAAAGAAATTCGGTTATAGCTGAATCAATAATTGAACTGACGCTGAATTCGGTCATGGCTGACAGCCTTTCGAGCTGTTCATTATTTTCAGGTGAAAGAGTTATGTTGCGTTTACGCTTATTCATGGGGTGCCCCTGTTTCTGGTTTTTGTTAGTGCTACCAGTATGTATGTATAAGGGCAAGAGGGGTGAAATTGAAAATTTATTATTGATATTTTCTATCAATAATTGACCATTGATAGATTTAACCGTTTAAGGTGGTGAATATAGTGCCAATATCAGGGAGATTAATATTCAACGGTGGCGGCACTGTGGTTTTAGGGTAGCATTGGTTTCTGAAACCTGTCAACAACAAATGTCTTTTATATCAATGACTTATAGTTGAATTGAGTCAACTAAACATGACCGGGTTCAACCGGGCTTAAATTTACCAGCACGGTGAATGATAAATATTGAATGAGCATATCAGCCGTTTGGTTCCTAAAGCCTACAGTAGGCGGTCGATTGCTCATTCGATAGGTTGACCGGCTCAGGGATCGAGCCACCCCTAACCATACCTGATATACTTTTTACCTTTCAGTCCATAAGGTTAAAAGTATTATGCCTTCCAAGCCCGAAAAACAGCCTCTACAGCAATCTAAAGCCCGGTCAAAAATCACTGTAATGTCAAAAGTTGGCAATACTGGTAACTGTTCGCGGTCTGCCAATGACACCACACGGGGACGCAAACAGCTTCACGCCTATGAGATTGAAAGCACATGCAAAGCCATTCGCTCAGGCTCTCGCTACCCGCTCAGGGATGAATTAGCCGTTCGCATGGCATATCACCATGGTCTACGTGCAAGTGAGCTTGTGGGGCTTCAGTGGCAGCACATAGACCTCAAAGCCAGACAGGTGCAGGTAAACCGCAAAAAGAACGGGATTTCAAACACTCATCCGATTGTAAGCCGCAAGGAAATCACTTTGCTCAATAAGCTACACCGTGAACAGGGTAAGCCCAAAACCGGCTATGTGTTCAATACAGAGCGAGGAACGGTGCTTAGTGTGAAGGGACTGGGTGCAATGTTCAGCGCCTATAGTGAAAAAGCACTTGGCATTAAATGGAATTTTCATGCTCTCAGACACGCAACCGCCACCGACTTGATAGACCAGAATATTCACATTCACACCATTCAGCACTTCATGGGGCACCGCAACCTACAGAACACCACTGTGTACCTGAGTGAAAATAGTTCGAGGTTTCGCGCTATTGATTTTGATTGAGTGCCGCTATGCCGCCACTGTTCGCGATGGTGGTCTATGATGAGTGAAGACTTCAACCACTGGTGCGCCTCATGGAATACACGGCAGTATATAAAAACTCTTCAGGTGATTTTATAAAGGTTCAAATTAGTTCGTATATCAATAGAACCAACATGTCTAATGATGGTGAAGCGGTGGCAATTATGAAATACCTCACAAGCCCCCGCACTGAATTACATAACGAAGCATCCATTGGTGAAACTGAACTTGATGCAACATTTGCGGCAATCAACAAGCTGAATGACGCTCACCAAGGTTATCAACTTCAAGAGCCTTACCCGGACAACATTTAACAACAGACTTGATAGTGGTTGACGGTCTTGCATTATGGGAAACGATGTTGAACCGGCTGGAATCGTCTTACCTTCCAGATAGTCCAATCGAAAGCCTTCAACACAACGGCAAAAAGCACTATTCAACCACCATGAACCGGTATGATTTCCAAAATCGAAAAATAATGATTTTCCGTTAACCTAAAAAGTTCATGTGAAAAACAAACCTCACAATAGCCAAATTCCCGCACCATACCAAAAAATCACCACGATTCAGCCCCTAAATTGCAAAAACCGTGTGAATTTTTTCTCAAAATCCCGCATTTATTGAAAAGACTCAATTCAATATGGGTTCACATACTGCCAATTTTAAAGCCCCGTGTGATTTTTCGGTGTGAAAACCTCGAATTCTGAATTATTCAAAGATTCCCACCATTTCAGCCTTTTTCATGCTGTGCGCTTTTCGGTTAAGACAAAATCGAAAAGGGCTAAATAAAGGTAATACACAAATAACTCAATAGGAGTATTACCCAATGCAACGCAACTTAAATTCTCGACTGGTCGAGCGTTATAGCCAAAACATTCTCACGCAATTTAAAAACTCAGTGGTTGATTCAATCACCGTGACTGATGGTGGTTCCTCTTACTCAGTTGGTGATCCTGTGGTTATCAATGGTGACGGTCAAGGCGCGACTGCTGAAGTTGCATCCGAAACCGGTGGGGTTATCGACACAATCACTATTACAAATGCTGGTAGCGGGTATTCGGTGGCAACCGTTGATTGTTCCGGTTCTGGCAATGGCGATGCGACTGCGACCGCTACGGTCAGTCTCGACCTGCTAACAGACCTCACGGCATTCGACGAACATTCAGACCAACAGAACGAACGCCTCGTTCAAGTGTTGACCAATGCGCTTCTCAGTCTGGCATTAACGCCAGAACAGGCTCAGGCGGTTCAGACTGTTATTGATGGGCTTTGATTATGAAGTCTTATCTTGATATGCGAGAAGCGGAACGAAAACGTGTGGACTCTGCTGCAAGGCTTTACCTCGAAGAATTGCTTTCTGACTATTCCCGCCAATGGGTAATGGAAAAGCTCAGAGTTCAAAGCTACGGAACTTTTAGAAGCAACTTTGACAAGGGTGTAAACCTTCGTTGCATTCAACTACTAAAGGACGGATTCAATGCTTGACGATAAATCAGAAGTTTTAGCGGCTGAGATTGTTGCTGAACATAAGCCGGATTCTCACGAGAAATGGCAATCAGTGTTAAGACTCATCAGCCGCATGTCTACTAATCCAGATTATAAAGCTACTGACCGGCAAACCTTCAACCACTGTTACCAGTGCTTAAAAATGCGCTACAGGCAATGGGAGCGTCAAAAGTCGGTTTCAGTTCCAAAGGGGGTTCTAAAATGATTCGTCACCTACAAGAGATTCGTGGAACCGAGACCGAAACGGTGGTTATCAAAGAGTTGAACCGACTGACCGCAACCGGTGAATTCATTCCCTGTCGGTATTCGTGGTCACAAATTAAAGCCTATTCAACCTATTTGATTGACATGAGTTCAGACCTTTCAAGAGAAAGTGGAACCTATGTTTCTATGTTCCTTGAGCGATTTAACAAGGTTGAATTGGATTTTCTATTTCGCATTAAAAAGGCACTTTTGACCAGTGACCAAAACGAATTAGAAAAAATCGAGGCTGAACACCATACGAATGTGAACCGTGTTAAACGAGTAGTAAACCGCCACACTACAGCCCTTGCACGAATAAAATCAAAACTTAAAGGTGATAACGATGATTAAGGAATTTCAGAAATTCAAGACCGAAGAGCCGAAAGAATTTCAGCTTATGATTGATTCTCTATCGAAGGAAAACGACTACAACCAGTATTTCACGCTAATCACATGGAGTGAAATTGAAGCCATTTATGAATTGTTATCACAGGACCCGGTAAGCCCACGCTTGGACGTTCTTTGCCGTGAGCATATGATAACCCCATTTGAACGTGAAATTCTCGAAGTACTAATTAAGACCACTCGTGCGGGTGTAGTAGAACGGCGAAAGGAAATACACCGGGCGGCAGTGGCTAAATCACTTCGCGCCATGAATCGGTGGAAGGAAAACCGGGCTATTGATTTACAGATTGCCGAATTGAAGCGTCAGAAAAAGACCAAGGTAGAAACCGAAGCCCCAACTTCTGGACTGATCAACAAGGTTAAATCTATCTGGGGTTAATGGTGGGTATTGGGGCACCAAGTGTGCCCCGCATTAAAACAGTCTATTAACCTTGCTTTCTTCGATTAACAGGCTGTTTTTAACATCTTTTATCAGCTCACCGGCGTTCAGTGAAACGTTCATAGGTTTGGCATAGTGCTTTTCAATAATATCTACACTGGTGCGACAATTGGTGGCAATCAGATAGACGCTAACCTGATTTCTGATCATGTTGCAAATGTAGGTATGCCGAAGGCTCACAAAGTCCCGCTTTCTTTTTCGGTCATCATATTTCATGCCTAACCGAGTGAGTAGGGCATTGAATCCAGTGCGGTGGTGTTCCAGAAAAAGCAGCTCATCACAATTGCCATGGTTCTTAATGCCCCGGCGTTTTTTTATCCCCTCGAATGTGGCTACTGCTTCGGGGCGACTAATGGATTCATAGGCAACCCCGCGCTTACCCTTAATGTTCTTAATAATCAGTGTAGACTGCCGTTTTTCATCGTCGGTATAGGCTACTTGAATATCTTTAAATCTAACGTTCTTCGACTCGCTTACACGTAGCCCGGTATACATCAAGAACTCTACATAGTCGCGTAATTCTTTGGCGCTTTCATGGTGCCGGGTTTTCTCAAGGTCTTTAATATTTTCGTCAAGGGCTTTTAGTAGGGTGCGCTGTTCCTTCGGTTCAAACCATGCTCTACCGGCTGTTTCTTGATGACTTCCCCTGTCGGCGGTGAAGTCTGGAACCTTGGTTATCCACTCCATGGATTCAGCCACTTTAAGGCACATTCTCAAAGCGTTTCGGATTTGGTGGAAGGTTCTACGGGCTATGGGCTTTTCGTCGTTTTTGGCACGTTCAGCCTGTGCTTCCCGTAGGTAGCGTTTCCACATGGCATTGGTGACTTCTTCGCAAGGCACGTCTTGCCAGTGGTGAGTAAGGATGTGCTTGTTCATCACCATAATGACACCGCGCAAGTATTCGGCGCTGTGTTCTTCTCGTCTAACACTTAGGCGAAGGTCTTTAATAGCAATGATGGAAGCGTCTTTAATAGTGGGCTTCTGTTCGGCTTCTTTGGTTTCGCGGGTAGGCAGGGTGCCATTGATGATTCTGGCTTGTTGTTCGAGATACCAAGCTTCAGCAACCTTTTCGGCTTCTTTCTGGTTATCGCATTCGGTGCTGATTTGTTGGCGTTCGCCCTTATGGAAAAACCGAGCGTAAAAGAAGCGGCTTCTATCCCGTTTGATCAGGTGAAGCTTCTTGATATTGGGGTGTGGGATTTTCGTTTCAGCCATGGGTTCATCGTCTATGTTGCTGCCAATACGATGTGTAGTATAGCTGAAAAGTGTGTAGTGGTGTGCAGTTACTATAAATTAACTAAGTTACTGTATTTAAACATAATTTAGTGCGTTTTGAATCCCCTGTGTCTACCAATTTCACCACTCTGGCTTAAAAAAAGTAATTGGATTAACCAATTTGACCGCCAGGGATGGCGGGAATGTTGGTTTTGCAGGAGCGAAAACCGACCACCACTCTGGCTTTAATTCTGTGTCTGGCTAGGCGATCTATCCAAGGTACCTAGTCAGCGAGGGGCGTGATTATAACAGTGGCTTTTGCTTCGTCAACTGGATTCTGAAGAGCGGCTTTGTGCATGGCGTTATGGAGGGATTTCCGCTACCCTGTGCGCCCTTGACGGTGCCCGCACCTACCCTCGATTAGATCACTGATTGACCTATGAAGCGCCAAGATTTCCACTACGATTTGCCCCCCGAGTTGATTGCTGAGCGGCCGATGCCGGAGCGGCGGGATAGCCGTTTGCTTTACCTCGATGGCGATAATGGTGGCATGCAGCATGGTGGCTTTGCGGATTTGCTGAACTGGGTGGAGCCTGGGGATCTGATGATCTTCAACGATACGCGTGTGATTCCGGCGCGATTGTTTGGGCAGAAGGCGTCGGGCGGTAAGGTGGAGATTTTGGTTGAGCGCCTGTTGGATGAGCAGGCAGTGTTGGCCCATGTGCGAGCGAGCAAATCACCTAAGCCGGGCAGTTCATTATTTCTCGAAGACGGAACCGAAATCGCTGTGCTTGATCGCGAAGATGCGCTGTTCAAGTTGGGCTTTCCCGCTGATAAAACGGTTATCCAAGTATTGGAAAAAGAGGGCAGTATTCCGCTGCCTCCCTACATAGAGCGCGCTGCAGAAGACGATGACAGTGAACGCTACCAAACCGTTTACGCTAAGAATGCCGGTGCAGTAGCAGCGCCGACGGCGGGTTTGCACTTTGATGATCGATTGCTTGCGCAGTTGACCGACAAGGGCGTTCGAACAGGGTTTGTCACGCTGCATGTCGGTGCCGGAACCTTCCAGCCAGTGCGTGTTGACGATATTCATCAGCACGCGATGCATACCGAAATTATGGAAGTGTCGGCCGAGGTGTGCGAGCTCGTGCGGCAAACCAAGGCGGCGGGCAATCGTGTCATCGCCGTCGGTACTACCAGTGTGCGCTGCTTGGAAACGGCGGCTCGCGAAGGTGAGATTCAGCCGTACCAGGGTGAAACCAATATCTTTATTTTTCCGTCCTACCAATTTCGTGTGGTGGATGCGTTGGTAACGAACTTCCATTTACCCGAATCCACGTTAATTATGTTGGTATCGGCCTTTGCCGGTTACCGCGAAACCATGGCAGCGTACCAAGAGGCGGTGGCGGAGAAGTACCGCTTCTTTAGTTATGGTGATGCCATGTTTATTACCCGCAACCCCAATCCATCGTTACCCAGCGGTGACGAGTGAGTATTCTAAAATCGTCAGTATTAAGAAGGTTGTTTAGTGAGCGAGTCGTTTTCTTTTAAAGTTTCCGCTACGTCGGGCCAAGCTCGCCGAGGCGAAATGCAATTCCCTCGCGGTAAGGTGCAAACCCCGGCATTTATGCCGGTGGGCACCTACGGTACGGTGAAAGGCATGTTGCCTCGCGATCTCGATGCGATCGGTGCCGAGATTGTGTTAGGTAATACTTTCCATTTAATGCTGCGCCCTGGCACTGAAGTGATTAAAGCCCACGGTGACCTGCACGATTTCATGCAGTGGCAGGGTCCGATATTGACCGACTCTGGCGGTTTCCAGGTGTTCAGTTTGGGCAAATTGCGCAAAGTTACGGAAGAGGGCGTTAAGTTTCGCTCGCCAATTGATGGTAGCGAAGTCTTCCTAGATCCCGAGCGTTCCATGAAAGTGCAGCGTGATCTAGGCGCTGATATCGTGATGATATTTGACGAGTGCACACCGTATCCTGCGACGGAAAAAGAAGCACAAGTGTCGATGGAGTTGTCGTTGCGCTGGGCCGCGCGAAGTAAGCAAGCTCACGCGGACAATCCCGCTGCATTATTTGGGATTGTTCAGGGGGGGATGTACGAGAACCTGCGCGATGTATCACTCGAGGGGCTAGTGGATATTGGCTTTGACGGCTACGCCATCGGCGGCTTGTCGGTGGGCGAGCCGAAAGACGATATGCTGCGCATCCTCACCCATACCGCACCGCAAATGCCGCAAGATAAGCCTCGCTATCTAATGGGCGTCGGTAAGCCCGCCGATATCGTCGAAGCGGTTTGCCGTGGTATTGATATGTTTGATTGCGTTATGCCGACGCGCAACGCCCGCAATGGCCATCTCTTTATTCGCGAAGGTGTGATTAAGATCCGCAATGCCAAGCATCGCCACGATACCGGCCCACTGGATCCCAGTTGCAGCTGCTACACGTGTACAAATTTTAGTCGCTCCTATTTGCACCATCTAGACAAGTGTGGCGAGATTCTCGCGGCTCAATTGCATACCATTCACAACCTGCATTTTTATCAAACCATCATGGCAGAGCTGCGTGAAGCCATCGAAAACGATTGCCTGGATCAGTACGTTAAAGAGTTTTACGCACGGCAAGCGTTATAGTGGGGTTGATTTCGGCGCATAATGCCTCCATAACTGGCTGAGGCGTCGCCACCCCGTTGGCAGGCCTGTATAATCTTGCGCCTTTGGTCATAGGTGGTTGCGCACATACCAGCTACCGCATAACAACAACGATAAGTGAACATCATGGGTGCCGCTTGGCCCCGCGCTAGAAAGCTCTTCGCTCTCCAGTGAACGATAATTTGAGACAAGGCAACTGCCCAGGCAGTTGGGATTTTCTATGTTAAATAAGTACCCACTTTGGAAGAACGTACTCATTCTGTGTATTGTTTGTTTAGGGGCGCTCTACGCGCTACCCAACATCTACCCTGAAGATCCGGCGGTGCAGATAACCAGCCAGGAAGCGGGCACCGAAGTGCCCCAGTCCATTCTCGATCAAGCTACCCAAGCCCTTAAGAGCCAAGGTATCGAAGTACAAAGTGCGGAAGCCACCAATGGCCTCGGCTTGATTCGATTAACGCAAGATGATGATCAGCTTCCCGCGAAGCAATTAATCGAAGAAGCGTTAAGCCATCAATATGTTGTGGCGCTCAACCGAGTACCGACCACACCAGAGTGGCTGGCTGGTCTGGGTGGTCAGCCAATGAAAAAGGGCTTGGACTTGGCAGGCGGTGTGCACTTCTTGCTTGAGGTGGATACCAATGCAGCGGTGTCAAAACGTTTGGAAACCTCGAACTCCGAATTCAGAAGCTTATTGCGAAAGGAGCGCATTCGTTATCGCTCAGTGGAAATAAAGCGGGACACTATCGAAGCAAGTTTCCGTGATGCGGATGACCTTAGCGAAGCGCGTTCTATCGCACGCAATACCTTTCCAAATTTTGACCAAGTCGTTAGTGACGCAGACGGTGAATACACCGTTGTATTAAGTATGTCTGAAGCGGCGATACAGGAAATCGAAAATTACGCGATTAGTCAAAACTTGGTTGCGCTACGTAATCGTGTAAACGAATTAGGTGTTTCCGAACCTGTCGTTCAACGCCAAGGCCGCAACCGTATCGTAGTGGAATTACCCGGCGTACAAGACACGGCAAACGCGAAGAAAATTATTGGTAAGACAGCGAACTTAGAATTTCGTATGGAAGCCGAGCCAGGTGGTTTGGTTTCCAGCAAGGAACAATTCCGTCAAACCATGTACGGCAATATATGGTTAGAAAAAGACATCATCATCACAGGTGATTCAGTGTCTACAGCATCTTCTGGGTTCGATGCTCAGACGGGGCAGCCGAAGGTGAATTTGACGCTCGACGCCCAAGGCGGAACAAAGATGAATTACGCCACGCGCGATAATGTTGGTCGTCGTATGGGTATTCTACTTATCGAATATCGCTCGGAACGTTTGGTGCGCAAAAACATCGATGGTGAAGATGAAACATTCTACCGCCAAACAGCAGAGAAAGATCTGATTAGCTTGGCAACCGTTCGATCTGCCCTTGGTGTGCAATTCGAAATTACCGGCCTAGATAGCGCCACAGAAGCCTCTGAACTTGCATTACTTTTACGCTCTGGTGCTCTAGCGGCGCCGATGTATTTCGTACGTGAACGTACCATCGGCCCATCCTTGGGTGCGGAAAATATTGCAGTGGGAATGAAATCGGTCGTGCTGGGCTTCGGTTTAGTGCTTATTTTTATGTTGGCGTATTACCGTGTATTTGGTATTGCAGCCAATATTGCCTTGACGGTAAACCTGATGTTGATGGTGGCGGTCATGTCGATCTTCGGCGCGACGCTGACACTACCGGGTATTGCCGGTATTGTGCTCACTGTGGGGATGGCCGTGGACGCTAATGTACTTATCTTTTCCCGTATAAGAGAAGAGCTAGCTGATCGCGCCTCCCCTCAGCAAGCCATTAATGCGGGTTTTGAACGCGCGGTCGTGACTATTCTTGATGCTAACTTAACCACACTAATTGTAGCCTTCATCTTGTGGGGTATTGGTACTGGGCCTGTAAAAGGGTTCGCTATTACCCTATCCATTGGCATTGTGACCTCGATGTTCACAGCCATTATGGTGACTAGAGCCATTGTTAACTTAATGTACGGCGGTCGCCGAGTAGAGAAACTATCAATCTGATTAGCGTTATCTTTAATCGCAATCTACAACGAATTTTTGATGAGAATAATATGAGTGACGCAAAGATTATTAACTTTATGGGGCAGCGAAAGCTAGCCGCTTTTTTGTCAATAGCTTTGGTTTTGGCGTCGATTGCTTCGCTGGCATTTCGAGGGCTTAATTTAGGGTTGGACTTCTTAGGCGGAACACAGGTCGAAGTTACATACTCTAGTCCTGCCGACCTGGATAAGGCACGCTCCTCAATTACTGAAGCGGGCTTTAGGGATGCGACCGTCGTGTACTTTGGCGCCGAAACCGAAGTAATGATTCGCTTCCATGGAACCTTAGAAGATGTTGCGCTTGAGGGAATTTCATCGCGTTTAAATACCTTAATACCTGGCGCAACCATTAATGAAATCGAAAAGCGAACTCAGGGTTACGAAGTTAAGCTGGCGCTGAGTGATGCGAATAACCTCAAGCAGGTTGTTGGTGAGCTGTTCCCGTCAAAATTTTTTGATGCAGTGGAAGTTAAGCAAGAAGAGGGTGTGACGAACGTCTATTTCTCGAAAACTTTTGGCGATGCGATGACGGCAATGTTGGTTGATACCTTGGCTCAAGCAGCTGCTCAAGAAGTGACGCTGAATTATAGTGAAAGTGTTGATTCGCAAGTCGGTGCAGAGATGTTCGAAAATGCCATGATGGGCATGTTAGTCTCGCTGTTGATCGTGATGATCTACGTCGCCTTTCGTTTTCAGTATAAGTTTTCCTTTGGTGCGGTGGCGGCGCTAATTCATGATGTCATTATTACGTTGGGTGTTTTCTCGTTTTTTCATTTTGATTTCGATCTAACAGTATTTGCTGCGATTCTTGCCGTGATCGGCTATTCACTAAACGACACAATTGTTGTGTCCGATAGAATTCGAGAAAATTTTCGTAAGATTCGCCAGATGGAGCCGATGGACATTATTAATACATCCCTTACTCAGACCCTTGGTCGTACATTGGTGACATCACTGACGACGTTATTGGTTCTGGGCGCGTTGTTTATTTTTGGTGGCGAAGCGATTAGTGGTTTCGCGCTGGCGCTAATTGTCGGTATTGTTGTGGGGACGTATTCTTCTATCTATGTTTCAGCCAATACGCTTGTAGCATTGCATATTCAAAAAGAAGATATGATTGTGCCAGTGAAAGAGGGTGCGGAGTTCGAGGAAATACCCTAGTTAATCACTTAGGTCTTTACGTCAGCCTCGGTTACCATTCGCGTAGCCGGGGTGAACATTCTTGTCGATAATCCATTGTTCTAAATCTTGCGCCGGTAATGGCTTGCTCATGTAATAGCCCTGGATGACATCGCATCCATTTTCGCTCAAGCAGTTGAGCTGCTCTTCTGTCTCTACCCCCTCCGCGACGATTGTTAAATTTAAGCTATGCCCCAGGGCGATGATGCCGGAGATAATGGCAATACTATTCGCATCTTGGGGTAGATCCTGGACGAAACTGCGGTCAATTTTTAATGTGTCGACAGGAAACATCTTTAGATAACTGAGGGATGAATACCCGGTTCCAAAGTCATCAATCGCTAGGTGAGTCCCTAGGTTTTTTAACTCGCGTAAGTGTTGACTAGTGTTCTCGTCGCATTCGGCCAGTGTATCTTCCGTGATTTCCAGCTTAATAAGCGAGGGTGGAATTTCGGTTCTCTCTAGTGCGCTTTTGACTCGATTGAATAAAACAGAACCGTTTAGCTCGCGCCCTGAAACATTCACTGCAATCGGTACCGGATTAAAGCCTTGCTTTAGCCAACGGCTTTGCTGATTGCAAGCGGCGTTTAAAACCCACTCGCCAATGCGTGTGATTAGGTCACTTTGTTCAGCAAAAGGTATGAACTCTAAAGGTGGTATAAATCCTCGCTCGGGATGATTCCATCGTATTAAGGCTTCCATGCCTGACAGCGCGCCTGTGCGAGCATCGATTTGAGGCTGATAATAGAGTTCAAATTGATTGTGTTCGATGGCGTCGCGTATTTCTACTTCCAGCTCGATTTGCTTGTTGATATCGGATTCCATGCTTTTCGAATATAGCATGGAGCATTTTCCACCTTTAGCTTTCGCATGAAACATGGCTGTGTCGGCGTGCTTCATTAGTTCATTGATGGTGTCGCCATCTTCTGGGAAGGTGGCGATCCCGATGCTACTAGAAACTAATGTTTTATGTTCTAGAAAAGCAATTGGCTCTTTAAGTTCTTCAAGAATTTTATCGGCTACACGGATAGCGTCTGTTCTATCATTAATGTTGCTAAGGACTACCGTAAACTCATCGCCGCCTAATCTCGCAACAATGTCAGCAGAGCGAACACAACCTTCTAATCGCTTAGAAAAGTTTTTGAGAAGTACGTCCCCAGCTTCATGCCCTTTTGATTCGTTAATTAATTTGAATCGATCTAAGTCCAGGAACATGACAGCAACCATTGCCTGTTCCTGTATTGCTTTTTCCAGCAAGTTTTTACTGCGTTCGACAAAAAATGTTCTGTTGGGCAAGGAGGTTAGATTATCGTAATAGGCTAGCTGGTGAATGTGTCTATCAATATGGCCTGTGTGTGTTAATCGAGATACACGTTGTCGCAAAATGGTCATATTGATGGGCTTCAAGATGAAGTCCGTCGCTCCAGCGTTAAAGGCGCGCTCTAATGTCCCTTCGTCGTTTAGAGAAGTAATCATTAATATAGACGGTAGTGAGTCACTATTGATAGACAAGATTCTCTCACTTGCAGTAAAACCATCCATCACTGGCATCATGGCATCCATGATGATTAGATCGGGCATGGATTCTTGGCATGCGAGAATCGCTTCAGCGCCATTATTGACTTCTGTAACGATATAGCCGTCTTTTTCCAGAACACTCTGCATGATAATACGTGAACTTGTATCATCATCCACAATCATTATACGAGGTTTGTCATCCTTTGTTGGTATGGCGCCATCAATTCCGGAAGCATATTCGAGAACCGATCTGTGTACCTTATCAAAAGTCGCATGTATTTCATCAACTAGGTGGTCGATATCTAGTTTACTGTAGCGGCTAATATTCCCGGTTATGTGTGAGCATAATTTTTCCAGGCTTCTCGCGCCCAGGTTGCTGGCGCTTCCCTTGATAATCTGCGCAAAGTATTTTGCCTGTTTATCGTCAGTGTTGGCCAACGCTGCAGCTAAATTATCGATATAGCGGGGTGTGTCTTCTAGGTACGTCTTGATGTAGACGTTAAATTGACTTCCCAGTTGCTCTCGCAAGTTATCTAAAGCGTCAGGGTCTAGATCTTCATCGTCGATAATCTCACCGGAACTACTATCTTTGCTGTGCGTAGAGCCGCTTTCCGATATGCCGCTATGTTTGCCGACCAACCACTGTTCCAGTTTCTCGCGTAGCGCGTCGAGAAAAATGGGTTTAGATAGATAGTCATTCATCCCTGCCGTTAGGCACCGGTTGACATCAAGTGGTCCAGCTTGTGCAGTTAGTGCAATAATCGGTATGTTCTGAAACTCTGAGGCTTTGCCACGAATGATTTGACTGGCTGTATAGCCATTCATTTGTGGCATGTTGCAATCCATTAAAACTAGGTCATATGCATTTTTCGACAGTTCGATTAATGCTTCAGCACCGTTTTCACTAATTGCAGACTTGATCCCTAGTTTGTTTAATAAACCTTGAGCAACTTTTTGATTTGTTTTGTTATCTTCAACGACCAAAACTTTGCTGCCTGATAGGTTTTTAGCCGTGGCAGCTACTTTTTCAGTGGTACGTTTGTCATTTCCCAGTAATGCGATTAATGTTTTCTCGAGCTGTGCGGTGCTAGGGGATTTCGGCATGCAGGTGGTGTTATCTGGAAGGTTATCCTGCGGCGTGTGCGATAATAGTAACACGTGAATGTTGGACAATTTTGGCGAAGCCGCAATACGTAGAATCAGTTGTATTTCGTCTCCTCCGGGCAGTGGAGTGTCAATAACAACCACATCATAGGGTTTTCCCGCAGTGGCAGCATAATCCAGTAGAGTTAGTGCCTCTTTAGAATGGGATGTGGTGCGCTGAGCAGCTTCCCATCCTACAAAAGTGTTAATCAGAGAGTGGCAGCTATCTGTGCTACGGCTGACAATGAGAACCCGCATCCCAGTGAGTTCGTCCGGAATGGACGTGCTCGGGGTCATATCACTTCCATCGGCAATCGGGATTGTAAACCAGAAGCAGCTACCTTTATTGGGTTCTGAAACAACACCTATCTTTCCGCCGATTAACTTTATGAGCTGACTGCAAATGGCTAAGCCGAGCCCTGTGCCTCCAAATTCGCGTGTGGTTGAGCCATCCGCTTGAGAAAAGGCTTCGAAGATTTTTTCTTGAGCATCCTTGTGGATACCTATGCCGCTGTCTTCAACTTCTACTTTGAGTAATGTCTGCGAGTGGCTGCTGTCTTGATGGCTAGTTTTTGAGGTGCTTTGTTCGGTGGTCGATAGCCTGATTTCAATATTACCCTGATGTGTAAACTTAATTGCATTGCCGACCAGGTTGATCAGTACTTGTCTTATTCTTCCTGAGTCTGCGAACAGTGACTTAGGAACACTTTCGTCGATTTGATAATTGATCGACAATTTTTTCTGCTGAGCTTGAGGTGAAAGAAGTTCAGTGATACCTCTAACCATCTCAATGGGGTCGAATAAACTGCTGTGAAGTTTAAGTTTCCCAGATTCAATTTTCGAGAAGTCGAGGATGTCATCAATAAGTACCAGTAGCTCTTCACCCGAAGTGCGAGCAATATTGATGTACTCCTTTTGTTCCTCTGTTAGATCCATTGCATTTAACAGCTCCAGCATACCCATGACGCCATTCATCGGCGTACGTAGCTCATGACTAACCGTCGTGGCGAATTCACCCTTCACTCGGGCGGAAGCTAACGCGGTATCGCGGGCTCTTTTTAGCTCGTCTTCACGCGATTCCAATGTTTCCATCATTGTGTTGAAGGCAACTTCCATCGCGATGATATCTTTCGAGCCTGCGAGCGTAGCTCGGATACCTGAGTCACCTCGCTCGGCTCGGTTCATTTCTTGAGAAAGAGCGCGAATTGGTTTGGTTACTAGATTAGTTATACCGTATAGAGCAATAAGCAGAAGGCTGGCAGCGATCGCTGACACGATTAAGTTGTTTTTCGAAAGGCTCGTGCTTAATGCACGCATTGCGTCCTTACTAATAACAATTTCGACAAACCCAGCAAGTTCTTGCTCGCTTTCAAGGTTATTCAGGTCAACAAGGGCCGCTGAATCGTCATTCAATGAATCATTGCCTGCGTATACCGGCTTACGGAAATACCACGCGTTTTCAGTTTCGACAATTGTTTCGAAGCTATCGTTGGGAATATGGTTGCTTGATTTATCCCCCTGTTGAAACAATATTTCTCCACTGGCTGTAATAATGCTTCCCCCACTAACACTTGGAAATGCCAGTAAATTCGATACGGCGTCAGCGGCGGTTTCGCTACTTTGGTATAACAAGGCAAGGGTACTTTGGGTAGCGAAATTTTCGGCTATCGTTGTGCCTTCTTCTTGAAGTAGGTTGTTGAGTTTTCGTTCTGTAATCGTCGAAATAATGATTGAAGAGGCAATAGCCAAGCAAATAATGCCTAGTGTAATGACTAGGATTATTAGTTGGCGAAAACTCATCTTCGCTTGTAATTGCTGAAATGGGTTAGTCATCAGCACCACTATTTAGATGGATATACAAATTCATAAGCTTCTAGATCATTCTTGGTTAAACGAATGCCCAGGTGTTCGGCCGCGCGCCGATTTACGGCTTTGTTAAGTGACGTCGAAAACGCAATATGGTTTTTCTCGATCTCGCTCGTTGAGGCAGTTTCAAGTAAGCGGACGAGATCTTTACCCATGCCAAAATTGTTGGGATATAGCGCAAACAGTGCGCCGCGCTTCACGTCAGACAAGTTGCTCGAAAATACCATTTGGTTTTTGGCCCAGGCAGTTTCAAGAATTCGCTGTAAAATCGATTTATCCCTCGAAGGTGCGCCAATTGGAAGCCACAGACCGTCGGTGTCCGAATTCATGCTTTCTTGGATCGTTCGATAGGCCATGGCGGCATCTTGCATACTGTCGACTGGGTAGGTGTGAAGCGTTAACCCTAGCGCTTTAGCTTGTTTGGCGGCTTGTTGGATCGTCCAGTCGCTTAAGCTGGGGTTGTAAACGACGTAAATGTTTTTGAGGTTAGGTTGCAACTCTACAGCTAGACCAAAGACCTGGGATGGGTCGGGGTTCAAGGTGATGCCGATGTAGTGACTGGTGTCGGGCTTTAGGATGGCTGCACCCATAATGATAGGGATGCTCTGTTGCTTGCCAAGCGCATCAATGCTGCGTTTCCCTAGGGCAATAACGCCTGCGTTGGACCCTTGAGAAATCAATTCTCCAACAGTTTGTTCAGTTTCGCCTCGGGCGAGTTCATGTGCGATGACAGGAATAGAGGAGGCTTCTTCGATTCCCTCTATCATGTGCATGAAAATTTGTCGGTAAGGGTCTCGAATTTCTGGATAGAGCACGGTGAGCCGGTTTTCACTCAAGGCCAGAGAACTCATCAGCATCGCACAGCACGCCGCAAGGGTAGCAAACGCTGAGCGCGCGATTGCTCCACTGCGACGTTGCCTGGGCTCATATGGCAGGCGAAGCTTGACGGCAACATGATTTCTCTGGTTGGCGTGAGAGGTGCGTTCCCTGTTAATGCTCGTTATCCTATACATCGAGTGCTGGTATATCTCAATTAGGGGATGGTTAGCGGCCCCATATTGTGAAGTATGCTCATTTAAGTGTAGTCATGAGCTATTGGCTTGCCACACACAGATACGAAAACCTTTCAATTATTGGATATGCCCTATTGATTTTCGAATGTTGTACGAGCGAATGGGTAGCGTTAGTGAAGTTGCTGTGAAGAAGCTGGTGGGTTAAGGACTTTCTCGTCACCAGGCGTGGCGCTAAAATCGTTTTGTGGGATGTGTGTGCTGATTTTTCTATCAGTAGATAGTGCGGTCGGGTGGTTTGAATCAATATCAAATGGGATCAAATTCTCAGCAAGCGTAATGAAGACTTGGCCTATTGTTGATAGCATGCGTTTTCTCCATTCCAATATGGTCCTTATTCAGGACCTTTATTTTGAGTATAGGCACAAGTCACCGAGTTGTTAGGTTGGAAAGGTGTATTAACTAAGTTGGAAAGGCGTATTAACTAAAGGGCGCGGCTGAAAAACGTTAAGCTGTATCGTGGGGCTCGTCCTCGCGACTAGCGCAATATTGAATGACCGGAAAATAAACACAATGGCTAAACGAATTTGGATGTCCGACGAAGAACTCGATTCATTGGGTATCGACGAGTTAAAGGCGATGGTAGCGCGCCACTTACGAATTTTTAATTCCAGTAGTGGTTACGGCTTTTGGGAGTGGGATTTACGTAACAATGATTTCGATTGGAGCGGAGAGTTTTGGGATCTGCTCGGCTATGGTGAAGACGACGCCCCCAATATTACACACGCCGATCAAATTAGTGAATTGATCCACCCGGACGATCTGGAGGAAGCAAAAGCGGGCGTCGTTCGTCACATGAAAACCAAAGCAAAAATTGATGGCACGTGGCGGGTAAAAGCAAAGGATGGAAGCTATCTATGGACGCAATGTCTGGCAGATTCTGTCCGGGATGAACGCGGGCGGGTAGTTTTTCTATCTGGTATTAACTTTGATGTGACCCGCCTTAAGAATGCGGAAGACCTGGCTCGGCGAAGTGAAGCTAGGCAGTGGCGAATAATTAACTCTTCAAACGATGGTATTTGGGAGTGGTCGTCGGAAGATAATAATTTCTTTTTCTCTAAACGCTGCTTTGAACAGATCGGTTTGCCTGTCAATGAAGGCGATATGCACAAAGGGGTCGACTACTTTAAGAGCTTCCAAAATCAGATTCACCCTGAAGATATCAATATGTTTCGTGATGCGTTGAAAAAGCACGCCCGAAACGAAGAGCCCTTTGATGTCGAGTATCGAGTTATGGGAGGGGGCGGCAAGCAATATTGGATTCGCGCTAGAGGACAAGCAACCTTTGACGACGAAGGGAATATGCTGGCCTTTTCCGGCACCAATATGGATATCACAGCGCTGAAAAATGCCGAGGCCGGGATGTTAAAAGCTAAAGAGGCTGCCGAGCGAGCGAACCAGGCTAAGTCAGAATTTTTATCCAGTATGAGTCACGAGCTACGCACCCCGCTGAATGCTATCTTGGGCTTTTCACAGCTGTTCGACTTCGAGCAAAACATAACCCATGGGCAGCGGGAAAATATTCGTGAGATTCGCAAGGCAGGTCAGCATTTGTTGCAGCTGATCAATGATGTATTGGATCTTGCTAAAATTGAGTCTGGGAATATAACGTTATCACTTGAACCTGTCTTACCCATTCGAGTGGTTGAAGAGTGTGTTGTGTTAATGCAGCCTCAGGCTGATGAACGCGGAATTGAGCTCAATGTGAATACAGCAGGGCTAGAAACTATCTACATCCATGCAGATGCGGTGCGGTTGAAACAAGTATTACTCAACCTTATTAGTAACGGTATCAAATACAATCGTGATCAAGGCTCAGTAGATATATCATTTTTAGCCAATGACGATCACACACTTATTATCCAAGTTCAAGATACCGGGTATGGTATTCCTGATTCGCAAAAAGAAGCAGTATTTGAACCGTTTAATCGTTTAGGGGCGGAAGATAGTACCACCGAGGGATCGGGTGTCGGGCTAGTCATTACTAAACAACTTGTCGAAATGATGGGGGGCGAGTTGGATTTTTGTAGCCGCCTCGGAGAGGGGACTTGTTTTGGCGTGACCCTGGTGCGCTCGGAAGAGTGGACGGCTGACAAATCGAAATCGGCTAGTCAAACAGTGGAACCGCAAGGCGATATTGAATTCAGCAGCCAGATTAATAAACGTGTGCTGTATATTGAGGACAACGCGTCCAATTTACGTTTGATGGAACAGTTGTTGGATCGTTTTGAGCAAATCGAATTGCTCACAGCAAACGAAGCGTTTAGTGGTTTGTTTATGGCGCGAACGGAACAGCCAGATATCATTATTCTTGATATCAACTTGCCTGGGCTTGATGGCTATGAGGCGCTTAAGGTCCTTCAACAAGACCCTTCAACGATTGGGATCCCCGTGATTGCACTTTCGGCAAATGCGATGGCCCATGATATTGATCGCGGGTTAAAAGCGGGCTTCCGATCTTATCTGACTAAACCTCTTGTGTTCAGAGAGCTAATCGATACGCTCAACTTGATCCTCAATGAGAGCGAGCAGCTTCAGGTCGAAGTCGACTAATAGCTGCTCGTTTGTTGAGACTTTATTGGGCAGATTGCTGGAGCTGCCGATAACCTAGAGGTAACCCAAGTGTTTTTGCGTAATAGGGAGTAACTGCTTAAATACTTTTGGCGGTGCGGCAACAACATGGCCGGTTTTCATATGGTTGTCGGCACCTTTAAAATCCGACACCATTCCACCTGCTTCCTTGACTAATAGTACTCCGGCCGCAATATCCCAAGGTTTTAAGTTCATTTCAAAAAAACCGTCTAGGCGTCCTGCCGCAACATAGGCAAGGTCAAGGGCCGCGGCGCCCGCTCGGCGGATACCTGCTGTTTGCCCGGCAATTTCGGCCATCGCCTTTAAGTAGGCGTCCATGTTTTCTAACGCAAAACCACTAAATGGAATGCCAGTCCCTATTAATGTGGCATCAAGGTTTGGAGGGGCAGATACGCGAATACGTCGGCCATTTAGTTGGGCACCTTTGCCGCGGCTTGCGGTATATTCTTCGCGCTTAATGGGGTCGACAATGACAGCGTGCTCTATACGGCCTTTGTGAACGCAGGCGATGGACACTGCGTATTGCGGTATACCGTGAATAAAGTTTGTGGTGCCGTCGAGGGGGTCGATGATCCATTGGTAGTCATTTTCTGAGCCTTGGTGATCACCAGATTCTTCAGCTAGAAAATTGTGCTGCGGGTAGGCTTTTTTTAGGTGGTAAAGTATTTCTTTTTCCGCGGCTCGATCGACCTCGGTGACAAAATCGTTCTTCGATTTATTCTCTACGGTGACCACATCCAGGCGTTCACTAGCACGTTCGATAAGGACGGCTGCTTTGCGGGCAGCGTTTAGGGCGACGGTTAACATCGGTTCCATAGTTGTATTCACCTATTTAATGGGGATGAGGCCAGAGAAGTAAAAGAGCGGAGGCAGCGACTGTGCCGGCGCGAAGTATATAGGAAGCGATGATGAACTCCAAGGCGACATCGTCTCCCCAGCACAAGGCATATGCTCGCTATTTGAGGCGGTCATTGTCCTCAAGATACATCAGGTGCCCCAATGTTCAAAACCTTTGGACTTTTGAAGGATTCAAGGTTTCTTAGCAGTCGCTGAATTTGCTAAACTTTGCGCCCTTTTTCATCGGTCTTTTTCTGTGCCCGCGCAGAACCATTTGCGGACCAGCAATTAACAAGAGTTATTTATGAGCGAGTCGAGTTTCGAGAACATCAAAATAGTTATGGTGGAAACATCGCATCCCGGCAATATCGGTGCGGCTGCTCGCGCGATGAAAAATATGGGGCTGTCACGTTTGGTTGTGGTGTCTCCAAAAGAGTTTCCGTCTCCGAAGGCTGTATGGCGTGCAGCCAATGCGCTGGATGTCCTGGACAAAGTAGAGGTTGTAGAAACCCTTGAGGAAGCCGTAGCCGATTGTGGTCTTGTGGTTGGAACGAGCGCGCGCGAGCGTCGCATCCCTTGGCCGTTAATGACCGCTAGAGAGTGCGGTGATCGCAGCTGGGCCGAGTCAGCAACACACCCAGTGGCGATTGTATTTGGTCGCGAAGACCGAGGCCTTACCAATGAAGAGCTACACCAGTGCAATTACCACGTGCATATTCCGACAAATCCTGAGTACAGTGCATTAAATATTGCCGCGGCGGTACAGGTGATTTGTTATGAAATTCGTATTTCATTTTTGACCGCCCTCAACGGCGAGGCGCCGCATTATGACGACTGGGATATGCCCCCCGCCAAAAATAAAGATTTGGAGTATTACTTTAGTCATCTGCAAGAGACGCTAGAAAAGCTTGGTTTTTTAGAGCCTGATAATCCCCGGCAGACCATGACTCGTTTACGTCGTCTGTACAATCGAACCCGACTAGATGAAATGGAACTTAGTATTCTGCGCGGTATGTTGACGGCAACTCAGAACTACATTTTCCACACAGAAAATAAAATTCAATCGCTTCAAGAGTCGGCAAGTGACGAGGCAGAAGATTAGCCTTACAGCAAGTCTAGTACTGCACGCTCTATATCCACCTCGGTGAATTGTGCATTGGGGTTGTCGCCAGTCAGTCGAAAACGTTCATTTCCATCGCCATCGAACACGAGCACGGCGGGAATGCCAATAAGACGGAAGTATTCAAACGCATCAATTAAGTTTTCGTCCATATGAAAGTGATCAAAGCGAGCGTTCATCTCTTTGACAAACGTATTGGCCTGCCTAAGAGCTTGGCTATCGTTGTGGTCATCTAAATTCATGGAAATAAATCGCACGCCTTTATCACGATAGGATTCGCTCATGGCGACCATGTGAGGGAAGCGTTTGATACAGGATGTACACCACATCGCCCACAGATCCACCACCACAATATTCGGTTGGTAACGACGGACCTGCTTTTCCCACTGTTTAAAATTCGTAGGCTTAATCGATATTTCGGTTGTTGAGTCGGTGTTGGTGTCATTACCGCAGGCGGCGACTAGCGCTATCAGGCTAATCCATAGCGCGAGAATTGGCAGCTTACTTAGCTTCACGGCGGTACTCCACGCTGCAGCCATAGGGTTGTGTTTCGGTGAGTGGTGCAGGCTGGCCTGAGAGTAACGCGTTGATGGAGTCTCTAACGTAAAATACCGCAGGCGGGCCTTTTAGATGGACAACGTTGCCAGGAGAGCGCTCCATTGCTGGAGAATTATGGAGCAGGCCCGTGTATGCCAAGGTCCGGTCTGGTCCGAAGACGAAAAACTCTGGTGTGACACTTGTGCCCAGCTGTCTACCTAGGTGCTGATCTTCATCGCGTAAATAGGTGAAGTTGAAACGCTCCGCTTTTGCTCTGGTCTTCATGCTATTCAGGTCGTCACCTCGATTAGCGTTGAAGTTTATCCCTACAAAGTTGACGGGCTTGTCACTATAGTCGGAGACCAGCTGTTTGAGGTCCGATTCTATCCCTTTTGAAAAAGGGCACATGTTCGAAAGGCTGACGATGACTAATACTTTGCCTTTGAAGTCGCTTGAAGAAAAGAAGTTGCCAGCCGTATCGGGAAGGGAAGAAAATTCAGGTAATGGATCGCCAATATTGATGACTTTATTAAACTGCCCAGCGGAAACTGCTACGGCGAATGATAGGCTGCTCAAGAGAATCAGTTGGAGAAAGCGTTTCATCGATCTATGCCTATCTTCTATACCTGTGTGGAATGACCGTACTTGTCGGACTCCCAGATTATTGGATTTATACCGTGATTGTACAAAACCTCTGAATATCAATCAGTTAGCTTAAACAAATATTAACGAATCTGTTTCGTCTGCTTGGAATAATAACCGACAAAAATACTTGGTTTAATAGTTTACCAATTTAGTTGGTTATTGCATAATGGGCGGCATACACGATGTTATGCAGAGGGAAAGGTTATGCGATTAACCACCAAAGGCCGTTATGCGGTCACCGCAATGTTGGATTTGGCGCTGAACGCAGAGAAAGGGCCGGTCAGTCTAGCGGACATATCCAAACGGCAAGAGATATCGCTGTCTTATCTCGAACAGTTGTTTTCCAAGCTGCGAAAAAATGAGCTAGTGAGTAGCGTCCGTGGCCCCGGCGGTGGTTATCGCCTGAGTCGGGACGGCAGCACTATTTTTGTTGCTCAGATTATTGATGCGGTCAACGAATCCATTGATGCGACAAATTGTGGTGGGCGCGGCGACTGCAGTAAAGGGCAAGTCTGCCTCACGCACCACTTGTGGTGCGAACTCAGTGAACAGATTCACGGGTTTCTCAGTGGCATTAGTTTGGCGTCACTGGTTGAGCGCAGCGAAGTTCAGGCCGTGAATGAAAGACAGCATGGTGAGGCGAGCTTAGAGCTTATATAATGCCCGCGCTATGAGTAAGCCTATTTATCTTGATTATGCCGCCACCACACCGGTTGATCCGCGCGTTGCCGATGCTATGGTCGAATGCCTCACCCGGGATGGTATTTTTGCGAACCCCGCCAGCCGCTCTCATGTTTATGGTTGGCAGGCGGAGGAGCGTGTTGAGATCGCCCGAGCTGAAGTGGCGGGTTTACTGAATTGTGATCCTCGAGAAATTGTTTGGACTAGTGGGGCGACTGAGGCAAATAACCTTGCCCTGAAAGGAATCTTTGAAAAGCTCGACTTTAGTGGGCACCTTGTTACCTCAGCGATTGAGCACAAGGCTATTTTGGACACCGCTAAGTGGTTAGAGGGGCGCGGCGTTGCTGTGACCTACTTGATGCCGGATAGCGACGGCATTATTGCTGCGGATAAAGTCGCAGCAGCAATGACGCCGGAAACCAAGCTCGTCAGCCTAATGTATGTAAACAACGAAGTGGGAAGCGTTAATCCCATTCGTGACATTGCCACTATTTGCGCACAACGCTCGGTATTGTTACATGTCGATGCGGCGCAGGCGGCGGGTAAGCAGTTGCTTGATGTCGGTGTGCTTGGTGTTGATTTGCTGAGTTTGTCGGCGCATAAGTTTTACGGTCCAAAAGGGGTCGGAGCTCTCTACGTTAAGAGGGCAATTCAGCGCGATGTCGCTCCGCAAATGCATGGCGGGGGGCACGAGCGTGGCATGCGTTCGGGTACCCTAGCGACTCACCAATTAGTCGGCATGGGAAAGGCCGCGATGTTGTGTGAGCATTGGCAGTCAGAGGCGCAGCGTTTGTCCCTTCTAAGAGATAGGTTGTGGCACGGTATTGAAGATTTGCCATCAATTACTCGAAATGGCAGTCAGGTTGAGGTTGGCCCTGCGCACCTTAACGTGTGTTTTGGGGGTATTGAAGGCGAGAACTTAATGCTCTCTTTACGCCAATTGGCCGTCTCTAGTGGCTCAGCATGTACGTCTGCAAGCATGGCACCGTCTTACGTACTCAAGGCCATGGGGGTGCAAGACGAGTCGGCGTTGAGCTCGATTCGGATCTCACTGGGCCGGTATACGACGGCCGAGGATATTGATCAAACCATTCAGCACATACGACAAACCGTATTGCAGTTGCAGGAGGCGTCTTAGCCAGCTGCAAGTAGTCTGTCTGTGTCGTCGTACTGTTGCAGTCACGCTGTAATACACTCCGCGGCCAGCAGGTTCTGAACGTGACTCATTTTCGAGTTGCCAAACCAATTGAGTTAAGAATGTTATGACTGAGCAAATTAATGAAGCGCTCAAGAAAGAATATGAAGCCGGTTTCGTTTCTGATATTGAATCTGAAACCTTTGAGCCGGGCTTAGATGAGGATGTCGTTCGTCGCATTTCCGCACTTAAGGGTGAGCCTGAGTGGATGTTGGAGTGGCGACTAAAGGCGTTTCGCATTTGGCAGGAAATGGAAGAGCCAACGTGGGCGCATGTTAAGTACACGCCAGTTGATTACCAAAGTATCTCTTATCACTCCGCACCGAAGAGTATGAAAGATCGTCCTAAGTCGTTAGACGAGGTCGATCCTGAATTATTGGCTACCTATGAAAAGCTCGGTATTCCGTTGGTTGAGCAACAAATGCTTGCCGGCGTTGCTGTTGATGCGGTTTTTGACTCTGTATCAGTTGTCACCACTTTTCGTGAAAAACTTGCCGAAGCGGGTGTGATTTTTTGCTCAATTTCTGAGGCACTTCAAGAGTATCCGGAGCTGGTAAAAAAATATCTGGGCAGTGTGGTGCCGCAACGTGATAACTATTTTGCGGCGCTGAATAGCGCAGTCTTTACGGATGGTTCATTTGTTTATATCCCTAAAGGCACCCGTTGCCCAATGGAATTATCCACCTATTTTCGCATTAATGAGCAAAACACAGGGCAATTCGAACGCACATTAATTGTCGCAGACGAAGGCAGTTACGTCAGTTATTTGGAAGGCTGTACAGCGCCACAGCGAGATGAAAATCAATTGCATGCTGCTGTCGTTGAGCTGGTCGCGTTGGATGGAGCCGAGATTAAATATTCTACGGTACAAAACTGGTATCCGGGTGATGAGCAAGGTCGCGGTGGGATCTACAACTTTGTCACCAAACGAGGTGAATGTCATGCCAATGCAAAAATTTCTTGGACACAAGTAGAAACGGGTTCAGCGATTACCTGGAAATACCCAAGTTGTATTTTGCGAGGTGAGAATAGTGTAGGGGAATTTTATTCGGTCGCTTTGACCCGCGCAGCACAACAAGCGGATACCGGCACGAAGATGATTCATCTCGGTAAAAATACGCGATCCACAATTATTTCTAAAGGAATATCCGCTGGGCACAGCAATAATGCCTACAGAGGCTTGGTGCGAATGGCGCCAAGTGCTGAAGGTGCGCGCAACTATACACAATGTGATTCACTTTTAATCGGTGATCAGTGCGGTGCGCATACTTTCCCGTATGTCGAGAGTCGCAACGCATCGGCCATCGTGGAGCACGAAGCGACTACATCCAAGGTTAGTGATGACCAATTGTTTTTATGCCAACAGCGTGGAATTGATACAGAAAAAGCGGTCTCGATGATTGTGAATGGCTTCTGTAAAGAGGTCTTTAAAGAGTTGCCAATGGAATTTGCGGTTGAGGCCGGCAAATTATTGGAAATCAGTTTAGAAGGTTCAGTTGGCTAGCGGCTAGCGACAGGAAATATCATGTTATCGATTAAGAATTTACAAGCGAAAGTAGAAGACAAACAGATTCTCAAAGGGATTAATCTTGAGATAAAACCCGGCGAAGTTCATGCCATTATGGGGCCCAACGGCGCAGGTAAAAGTACCTTGGGTTACGTGCTTTCTGGTCGTGAAGGCTATGAAGTAAATGGCGGGGCAGTTACCTTAGACGGTAAAGATTTGCTAGATCTAGAGACCGAAGAGCGTGCCCGCGAGGGGTTGTTTCTAGCGTTTCAATACCCGGTGGAAATTCCCGGTGTGAGCAACATGGAATTTATGAAAGCGGCAGTAGATGCTCAGCGACTTTCGCGTGGCGAAGAGGCAATTAGCTCACCTGATTTTTTGAAAATGGCCAAAGCTGCCTGTGCACAAGTTAATTTGCCGTTGAGTTTTTTGAAGCGTGGCGTGAATGAGGGCTTTTCCGGCGGTGAGAAAAAGCGTAATGAAATTATGCAAATGCTTTTGCTGCAACCCAAAATTTGTGTCCTTGATGAGACGGATTCAGGGCTGGATATTGATGCCCTAAAAGTCGTTGCCGATGGCGTAAATAGTCAGCGCTCTGAGGACCGCGCGTTTATTGTTGTAACGCATTACCAGCGTTTGTTAGATTTCATTAAACCTGACTATGTGCATGTGTTAGCAGATGGAAAAATTGCCCGTAGTGGTGATGCTAGCTTAGCCCTCGAGCTTGAGGAGCAGGGTTATGCTTGGCTGGCAGAACGGAAAGAAGAACAAGCACAGCTTGAAGCTAAGGAGTCTTCGTAGTGAGTGCATGGTTAGAAAGTGCGATCGATCGCGCTGAATCAATACAGGACTGGCTGTCACCACGCCGACAGCAGTCGCTTCAGTTGTTGCGTGAACGTCAGTGGCCTAGCCGCAAAGTTGAAGATTGGAAATATACGTCGGTAAAAGCCATAGAAGCAGCCACAGGACAATTGCAGGAAGTCGAGATTCCTTCGGAACTGCCGACGTCCATCGCGGGCTTGGAATGCATCGATGTGTCTTTACAAAATCCATCAGCTATCAACGATCTGCCTCATGGTGTCACTATTTCACCGATCAATGATTCGTGTGAAGCTTGGGCGAGCGAGCTTTTTGGCTCCATCAAGCCCGTGCGGCATATCTTTGGTTTAGTCAATGATGTATTGGCGACCGAAGGGGTGGTCATTGATATCGCGCCTGGTGCGGTAATTGAACAGCCGATTCGACTTATTCGAGCGTTGAGTCAGCAGCAAGAGCATCATGCGCGTGTTTTAGTGCGCATTGGTGAGGGTGCCAAAGCCACGATTATTGAACAGTTTTCTGGGGATGCATTAAGTCTGCACACAACGGTTGCAGAGTATGCCTTAGATGCCCGAGCGGAGTTGGTGCACTACCGTTTTGGTTTGCAGCGCGCTCGAGCGATTGCGTTAGCGGGTAGTCATTTTAGGCTCGGCACTGGCGCAAACCTGCAGTCGACTATTGTTGGTCTCGGTAGTGATTTATCCCGCGTTAATGTTGATGTCGATCACCGAGGCGAACACGCCAATGCGAAGCTCAATGTTATTTACCTGCTGCAAGGTTCAGAGTTGTTTGATTTGCATAGTACTATCGAGCACGCCGTACCAAATTGTACGACGGAAGAAAACGTGCGCGGTATTGTTGCCGATAAAAGTCGAGCGGTCTTTAACGGTCGCATCCACATACATCGCGATGCGCAAAAAACCTTAGCTGAGCTAAATAACCGTAATCTATTGCTGTCTAATACCGCCGAAGTAGACACCAAGCCGGAATTAGAAATCTACGCCGACGATGTGCGCTGCGCGCATGGCGCAACGGTTGCTGAGTTGGATAAAAAAGCGTTGTATTACATGCAGTCGCGAGGAGTTAGTGTTCAGCAGGCGAAGATTATGCTGAACTTTGGTTTCATCAACGAATTGGTAGAGCAAATGCCGCATGGTGAATTGGCCGAGTGGTTGCAGCCCCAATTACGTGAACTGTTTGTGGACATGGTCTCTGACGAGTTGAATAAATAGGGGGTGGCAGTGAGTTTTGATGTTCAAGCGCTGCGCAAAGAATTCCCTATTCTCAACCGCGCTATCGATGGCAAGCCGCTTATTTATTTTGACAATGCCGCGACTACGCAAAAACCGCTGTCTGTTATTGACTCAATTGTTGACTATTACACACACCACAACAGCAACGTGCATCGCGGCGCGCACCGGTTGGCTGATGAAGCAACACAAATGTTTGAACAAGCGCGCGAAGTTGTTGCGCGGTTTATGAATGCTAAGTCAAGCCGCGAGATTATTTGGACAAAGGGCACCACTGAAGCAATCAATATTGTTGCCAATGGCGCAGCGCAAATCCTCAAACCCGGGGATGAAATTGTGGTCACGGAAATGGAGCATCATGCTAATTTGGTGACGTGGCAACAGGCTGCATTGCGCAGTGGGGCAGAGCTTAAAGTAGCTCCGATTTCAGACAGTGGTGAGCTGGACCGGGAAGCTTATCGTTCGCTGCTGTCCACTAAAACGCGCCTCGTTGCATTTCCTCATGTGTCCAATGCGTTGGGTACAGTAAACCCCATCGCCGATTTGTGCCGTGAAGCGAAAGATGTTGGTGCAATGGTTTTAGTGGATGGGGCGCAAGGAATTGCGCATTTTGCTGTAGATGTTCAGTCCATCAATTGTGACTTTTATGCGTTTTCGGGGCACAAATTATTTGGCCCGACGGGTATTGGTGCATTGTGGGGCCGCGAAGACGTCTTAAAAGATTGGCCAGTGTGGCAAGTGGGCGGTGAGATGATTGAAACAGTGACCTATCAATCTTCCACTTGGAATGTCTTACCTTATCGCTTTGAAGCCGGGACGCCTAATATCGCAGGTGCCATAGCGATGGCTCGCGCGATTGAGTGGTTTCAAACGCTACCATTGTCCGATGTTCAGCAACACGAAGAGGCATTGTTAGCGAGGGCCTCTGAGCTAGCGACGGACTTCTCTGGTTTACGAGTAGTCGGTGAAGCCAAAGAAAAGGTTGGCGTTTTGAGTTTTGTCATGGCCGCTGGGCACCCTGCGGATATCGGTTTTCTTCTTGATCGCCAGGGAATAGCAATTCGCACCGGGCATCACTGTGCTGAACCGTTGATGCAGCGATTGGGTGTTCCCGGTACTGCGCGGGCTTCGTTTTCGATTTATAACACGCTTGACGAAGTCGAGCAGTTTTTCGTCGCGCTAAAAAAAGTCAGTGCGATGCTTGAATGAATATAGTTTCCTTTAATGACTGAAAGGATATTGAATGACAGTTACAACTTTTGACCCTGCCGCTCCCGCGATTCATATCACAGAGTCCGCGTTGACGCATTTTGAAAAGAAATTAGCGGCCGGGGGTGACGATAAGAAGCTTTTGCGTTTGAGTACCGAAGAAAGCGGCTGTACGGGCTATGCGTATGTTCTCGATATGGTTTCTGAGGCAGAGGAGAACGATGTCCTCATTGAATCCAGTGATACGATTACGTTGGCGGTTGCAGGTGATGCCATTGATATGCTGCGGGGCACAGAAATAGATCTTGTCACCGAAGGTGTAAACCGCGTTGTGAAATTTAATAACCCCAATGTCGTAGCCGAGTGCGGTTGCGGCGAAAGCTTTAGCGTTAATTAGTTGTAGGGGTTGGCTAGATGCAGCAATCTATGGTGGTAACTCAGCGAGAATGCCCTGCGCGGCGCGTTCCGTCTGGCGAGCCTGTAGCTATTCCGGCTGGTGAGTTTCTCTCGATAAAGCAAGCGTTGGGAGGTAATTACACCGTCACTTGGCAAGGCAATATGTTGCGTATTGATGGTACTGATGGTGATGCTATAGGCCAACAGCCTGAGCAGCTTGAATTTGCTGATCACGGCGGCGAATTGATTCAAGAAGATCAAGTTTGGCAGGCATTGGATACTATTTTTGACCCCGAGATCCCGATCAGTATTGTCAGTCTTGGTTTGGTCTATAAGGTCTTAATAGACCAAGTAGAAAAACGAGTTACTGTTGAAATGACGCTAACGGCTCCCACTTGTGGTATGGGGCCTGTGCTGGTGTCAGATGTGCAATACCGCGTGCAGAAGGTGCCGAACGTAGGGGGTGTGAAAGTAGAGCTGGTGTTTGACCCGCCCTGGACCCGCGATATGATGAGCGAAGAGGCTCAACTTGAAGCAGGGTTGTATTTTTAGTTCATCTTTCTGTAATCTCGCGCCTCCATTGTCCCCCTCAAGCGAATTTTTGCTATGTCTATACCGTCCACAGAAACCATTCTTGAAGATCTCGAATTCTTTGATGACTGGGAAGAGCGCTACAAATACATCATCGATCTAGGTAAGGCGCTCACGCCAATGCCTGAAGATCTGCATACACCAGAGCGATTGGTTAAAGGTTGCCAAAGTAATGTATGGATTGAAGTGATCGGGGATGGTGATCGCTTAAGTTTTCTGGTTGATAGCGATGCGGTTATCGTGCGTGGTTTACTGGCGTTGGTGATGGCCGCGTATCAAGACAAATCGCCTCGCGACATTCTGGCATTTGATATTGACGGCTATTTTGGGTCGCTGGACCTGGAGCGTCATCTCAGTCCGACTCGAGGTAATGGGTTGCGAGCGATGGTGGCTAGAATTCAATCGATAGCAAATGCCGCTCTATAGTCTCGACTAGGCCTGAGGAACTCTGCTCTCAGCCTGACATCTATTTGTAAAATCAATACCTTATATCTCCCTCAGTCCTGGTTGCAGCGGTTGCTGTAGCGGGGCCAACTCTATAAAATTGGCGGGTTTTTGACTAGCCAAATGAGCGTCTGCGCGGGCGTCAGCTCAAAGTGCGATATTTTGCTCGGTGGCGGAGAAAAAACCTTAATTATCAATGGTTTGCAAAATGGTATGCAGGCCACCAACTTGACCCTATCGTGGAGACCCTCAATGGCGATTGAACGCACCCTATCTATCGTGAAGCCAGATGCAGTTGCAAAGAATGTAATTGGCAAAATTTACAGCCGTTTCGAAGACGCTGGCCTACAAATCGTTGCTGCAAAAATGCTTCATTTGTCTCAAGAACAAGCTGAAGGCTTTTACGCTGAGCACAAAGAGCGCCCATTTTTTAAAGATTTGGTTGCTTTCATGACTTCTGGCCCTGTTACCGTTCAAGTGTTGGAAGGTGAAGGCGCGATTGCTAAAAACCGTGACTTGATGGGTGCTACTAACCCACAAGAAGCGGCGGCCGGCACTATCCGAGCGGATTTCGCTTCTTCAATCGACGCCAATGCGGTACACGGTTCAGATAGCTCTGCTTCTGCAGAGCGTGAAGTGGCTTACTTCTTCAACGCTGAAGAAATCTGCCCTCGTTAATTAGCGTGAGCTAAACAACATTGAGTAACACCATGACGCAAGCAGTAGAAATCAATCAACCGGTGGAAGGTAAGGTGAATATCCTCGGGATGTCACAGCCGCAGCTCGAGGACTTTTTTCGGTCTTTGGGTGAGAAGCCGTTTCGTGCGTCGCAGCTGATGAAGTGGATTCATCAGCTGGGTGTTACCGATTTTGCAGAGATGACCAACATCAGTAAACCTCTGCGTGAAAAGTTAGTAGACGTTGCTGATATAAGTTTTCCTGAAGTCATTCGCGAATGGGATTCCAGCGACGGTACTCGAAAGTTTTTAATGAAAGTCTCGGGCGGTAGTTCCGTAGAGACGGTATTTATTCCTGAAGGCGACCGTGGGACCTTATGTGTGTCTTCGCAAGTGGGTTGCTCTTTAGATTGCAGTTTTTGCGCGACCGGCAAGCAAGGCTTCCAGAGAGATCTGACAGCATCGGAAATTATTGCCCAAGTGTGGTTGGCCGCGAAATCGCTGGGCCAATTTGAAGGCGAGCGCCGCCGTCGAGTCACCAATGTGGTGCTGATGGGAATGGGCGAGCCGCTATTGAATTTCGACAATGTGGTGGCAGCAATGCACATCATGATGTCAGACTTTTGCTATGGTATTTCCAAACGTCGCGTGACACTCAGTACATCGGGCGTTGTTCCTCAGTTGGATAAGCTGATTGGTTTAACGGATGCTTGCCTGGCGATTTCCTTACACGCTCCGAATGATGAGTTACGAAATCAGCTGGTACCCATCAACAAAAAATACCCCATAGCCATGTTGTTGGATTCGGCAAAGCGTTACATTGAGGCGCTTCCTGATAACCGACGCAAAATTACAATTGAATACACCTTGATTGATCAGGTTAATGATCGCCCGCATCATGCTCGCGAATTGGTGCATCTGCTGAAGAATATTCCAGTAAAAATTAATTTGATCCCGTTCAATCCATTCGCTCTATCCGATTACAAACGGGTGAAGCCAAAAGCATTGAAGCAGTTTCAAGATATTTTGATCAAAGCGGGATATACCACCACGATTCGAACGACGCGCGGTGATGATATTGACGCTGCATGTGGTCAGCTCGCTGGCGAAGTAAACGATAAAACACGCCGAAGTGAACGTTATCGACAGCAAATGCCATTGGATAAAAATATTATTTCATCGGATCGCGAAGTAGGGCGACCACCTGTACGTTAATAGCGAGAGACCATTGGAGTAAATGATCAATGCGTAATCTGTTCGTAAAAATAATAATTGCTTTAACGACGCTTCACTTGGCTGCCTGTGTCACAGTGATGGAGGATGGTGGCACATTAGAGGTTGATGAAAAGAAAGCGATTCAGTCCTACGTTGACCTTGGTTTAAATTATATTCGCGTGGGTAACCGGGATTCTGCTCGGCGTAGTTTACAAAAAGCATTGGAATTAGATAAGCGTTCCAGTCCCGCCAATGAAGGCATGGCTTTACTTTATCAATTGGAAGGTGAGAAAGAAGTCGCTGAAGACTACTTCAAAAAAGCGATCCGTTATGATTCTGACAACTCACGTGCTCGAAACAACTATGGCAGCTTTCTCTATGAGCACGACCGTTACGATGAGGCCTACGAGCAGTTTGAAGAAGCCAGTAAAGATCTAAGTTACGCACAGAGACCTTACGCCCTAACAAACTTGGGGCGAACAGCCGCAGCCATGGGGAATGAAGAGCGGGCTGAAGCGGCATTTCGTCACGCCTTGAGTCTCAATTCTAAATTGCCTATCGCGCTTGTAGAGTTGGCTGATATTACCTATAAAAACCGCAACTATAGTGAAGCAAAAAAATTGATTGACCAGTATGGCAAGGTTACTCGCCACTCTCCGCGCACCTTATGGCTAGGTATTCGGATTGAGCGCACGTTTGGTAACCGTGATAAAGAAGCGAGCTATGCGTTGCAGTTGAAGAGTCTTCACCCTTACTCGAAAGAGTATCTTGAGTATAAGCGAACAACTGAAGGTGCTATCCAGTAATGTCTGACGAAAATGACACAATCGTGACAACGTCAACCGACAGCGCGCTGCCAGAAAATACTCCGGGAAATATGCTCAGGCAGGCGCGAGAACAATCAGGACGCTCTCTTGAATCGATTGCTGCCGAATTGAATTTAACCGTGGATAAGCTGCGCGCGATAGAAGCTGATGAATACGATAAGCTAGCATCTCATGTGTTTGCTTTAGGGTATATTAAGCGATGCGCTAAGATTTTGGCTGTAGATGAAAACCAAATTGCTGCACGCTTTAATCAGCTAACCAAGCCGCAGATTGAAAGCAGTGAAGAAGAAGTGCCAGAACCGTCTTCATCCATCTCCAACGGTGTTAAGCCCCAGCTCATGATGCCTGCTGTGGTATTTGGTGCAGCACTCATTATCTTGATCGGAGTATTCACCTTCTCTTCGGACAATTCAGAGGAGCAGCTGCCTGTTCCGGTGAAACAGTCTGAAACATCAGATGAGATACGTGAGCAGCCAGATAGTGATTCCGAGATGGCGGGCGCTACGGAAAATACTAATTCGGTTGCCAATGAAATTTTAAGTCCAGTGGGTACAGTGCCGTCAGCGCTTACTGAAGCAGAAGTGTCGGCGATGGAAAATGTCGCTCCTAGTGCGCAGGTTGTTACCAACAATGTTGCCACTTCTACGCCTGCTAGCGAAGAAACAACAACCCCCGAGCCAGTGTCAACCGGCGACGGGTCATTTGATTTGGTGAGAAAGCAGCTGAGTTTTTCTTTTTCGGAAGACTGCTGGTTAAAAGTGACAGACGGTACCGGAGAAGTGCTCCATGCGCAGCTTCAAACGGCTGGTTCGAACCTTGTCCTAGAATCTATTGTGCCAACCCAGATCATGTTGGGTAATGCACGTGTTGTGAGTCTCGATGTGGCTGGCGAGCCATTTGCCATAAACCCGCTGCCAGGCCGAGATACGATTAAGTTTGTTATCGAATAATTCATTGTGTGAATTGCTGTAGTTGAGTATGCATAATCATTGCCCTATAAAACGACGGAAATCTCGGCAGATCATGGTCGGTAATGTACCGGTAGGTGGTGACGCCCCTATCAGTGTGCAGAGTATGACTAACACCGAGACCACAGACGTCGAAGCCACGGTGGCTCAAATCAAGCGCATCGAAGATGCAGGTGCCGATATCGTTCGTGTGTCCGTGCCGACGTTAGACGCCGCGGAAGCATTTGGTGAAATAAAAAAACGCGTTGCAATTCCGTTGGTCGCCGACATTCATTTCGATCATACCATTGCGTTACGCGTTGCTGAGTTGGGTGTCGATTGTTTGCGTATTAACCCAGGCAACATCGGCAAGGAAGAAAAAATTCGCGCCGTAATTGAAAAGGCCCGTGACAACAATATTCCAATTAGGATTGGCGTCAATGCGGGTTCTCTCGAAAAAGACATACAGCGCAAGTATGGCGAGCCTACCCCGCAAGCCCTCGTCGAATCAGCTTTGCGCCATGTCGAGATTTTGGCAAAGCATAACTTTGATAATTTTAAAGTCAGCGTAAAAGCATCGGATATTTTTATGGCAGTAGATGCCTATCGAGAGCTGGCTAAATTGATTGAGCAACCGCTGCACCTAGGTATTACTGAAGCTGGTGGGCTGCGTAATGGCACTGTTAAATCGTCAATTGGTTTAGGCGCGTTGTTGATGGATGGTATTGGTGACACTATTCGGGTGTCACTTGCAGCTGACCCTGTGGAAGAGGTCAAAGTTGCGTGGGATATGCTCAAGAGTTTAAAACTGCGTAGTAAAGGTATTAACTTTATTGCCTGCCCAAGTTGCTCGCGTCAGAACTTTGATGTCATCAAAACCATGAACGAGCTAGAGAACCGCCTAGAAGACATTACCACCCCAATGGATGTGGCGGTTATTGGCTGTATCGTTAATGGTCCCGGGGAAGCCAAGGTGGCGGATATTGGCCTCACTGGCGGGACACCAAATAGCATGATTTTTGTCGATGGGGATACCAAACAGCGCATTCCTAGCAGTGATGTGTTGGATCAATTCGAATCGGCTATTCGCGAGAAGGCTAAAACGAAGCAAGCTGAACTTGATCAGCTCATCGCATCTGATCTCAATGGTTGAGATCTCTTTGTTTCGATCTCTTTGCTTTAGAGTAATAAGGAATTCTTTTGAGTAAGTTTCAATCGCTCCGTGGTATGAATGATTGTTTACCGACGGATACGCCAGTTTGGCAATACCTAGAAAGTACTGTGTCGCGATTATTTGCGCGCTATGGTTACCGTGAAATACGGGTGCCGCTGGTTGAAAGCACAGACTTGTTTAAGCGCTCCATCGGCGAGGTGACTGATATTGTCGAAAAGGAAATGTACACCTTTAAAGACTTGAGCGATGAAAGCATTACTTTACGGCCCGAGGGAACTGCGTGCGTCGTGCGCGCGTGCCAACAACACGGCTTGTTGCACAACCAAACACAAAAAGTGTGGTACCACGGCCCCATGTTTCGCTATGAAAAGCCGCAGAAAGGACGGCAGCGCCAGTTCCATCAAATGGGTGTTGAAATCTTTGGTTTTCAAGGGCCGGATATTGATGCTGAAATTATTATGATGACGGCGCGCTTATGGAAAGAGCTGGGCCTTAGCGATGTGGTGACATTACAGCTCAATAGTTTAGGCACCTTAGAAGCGCGTAATGCTTATAAAGCGAAGTTGGTTGAATTCCTCAACGGAATTCGCGATCAGCTCGATGAAGATAGCCAGCGTCGCATCGATTCTAATCCTCTGCGCGTACTCGATAGCAAAGATAAAAAAACACAAGCGTTGTTAGCTGATGCACCAGACCTTCTCGATCATCTCGATGAAGAATCTGCGGAACACTTTGCACAATTGCGTGCCTTATTAGACGCAGCCGGTATTCACTACCAAGTGAATTCACGCTTAGTACGTGGTCTCGACTACTACGGTAAAACAGTATTTGAATGGGTGACTGAAGCCCTGGGCGCGCAAGGCGCTGTCTGTGCCGGCGGACGCTACGACGGTCTGGTGCAACAACTGGGTGGACGAGCGACCCCTGGCGTCGGTTTTGCTATGGGTGAAGAGCGTTTGGTGTTGTTGCTGCAAGAATTAAATCTAGTACCAGATAGTGTTAACCAACAAGTGGATGTTTTTATCGCCTACGAGTTGGAATGTTTGCAAGGTGCAATGCTGCTGGCTGAGAATTTACGAGAACAGCTGGGTGATTTACGTATACAAACCCACTTCGGTGGCGGTTCGTTCAAAAGCCAAATGAAAAAGGCTGACAAGAGTGGCGCAGCCGTTGCGCTATTAATCGGTGAAACCGAACAGGCCAATAGCAGTGTGACGGTTAAGTGGTTGAGAGAAGATAAACCGCAACAGACAGTGGCGACATCAGAATTATTAAAATTATTACAATCTCTATAGGAGTGAATTGTGGCGGATCACATTACAGAAGAAGAACAAATTGAAGCGTTTAAGCGCTGGTGGAATGAAAACGGTAAGTCCTTGGTGATTGGCGTGAGTGTAGCCGTCATCGGTTATTTTGGCTGGCAAACCTGGCAGAGCCAGCAGCAAAGTGCGAATGAAGCGGCATCATTGATGTTTGAAGACCTACTAACCGCCGCAGCGGTTACACCGGGTGAAGAGTTGACCGAAGCTAATCGCCTCAAGATTGTTGATATTGCTGAACAATTGAAAACTGATTACAACAGCGCCTACGCCAGTAATGCGGCGTTGATGTTGGCAAAAATATACGTCAACGAGGGTGATGTAGAGAACGCAAAAGCGCAATTGCAATGGGCTATCGATAACAGCGGGGATCAGGCATTAAGTCTCACTGCTCGATTGCGTTTAGCCGAGCTGCAATACGGTCAAGCTGAATACGATGCTGCATTGGCGAGCTTAAACGTTGAAGCGAACACCTATGCGCCTTTGTTCGATGAGCTTCGAGGTGATATTTATGTCGCTCAAGGTGAAAGTGACAACGCGGCGTCTTCCTACCAGGCAGCGCTAGACGGACTCACTGAAGGCATGTCACAACGCCGTAACTTTATTCAAATGAAAATGGATGATTTGGCAGCACCGGCTGTTGCGAAGGCGAGTACTGAGGCAGAAGGCTAATGAAGTATTTTTGGGTTGCGCTTGCCGCGCTACTGGTGGGATGTGCCTCAACCGATGAGTCGCTTGAGCCAATGAAGCTCGAGGACTTTGAACCGCGTGCAGAAATCCACAAAGTGTGGTCACGAACAATCGGTGATGGGCAGGATGTTCGTTATACGCAGTTCGTTCCTGCTATCCGTGGCAATGAAATTTTCGCGGCCGATGTCGAAGGGCGCGTATATTCCATTGACCGCGAAACAGGTTCGGTTAATTGGAAAGTGAAAACGCGCGAGCCAATCTCTGCCGCAATAACGGTGGTTGCTAATACGCTACTAGTGGGGACATACAACGCGGATGTCATCGCATTGGATGCAGCCAATGGATCTGAAAAATGGCGTACCAGGGTGTCTTCTGAAGTGCTCAACGTGCCCGCTGCCGATGGCCGTTTTGTTGCGGTGCAATCGTTCGATGGTCGTTTGGTTGGTTTGGATTTCGATGATGGAAAAGAGCTCTGGAGCTATGAGGTTAAGCCACCATTGTTGACCTTGCGTGGCCATAGTGCACCCGTTATCGAGAATGGTATTGTTTATGCGGCATTCGCTACCGGCAAAATTGTTGCTATTCAAGCGGAAGATGGTGTTGTTGTATGGGAACAACGAGTTGCGATTCCCAAAGGTCGTAGTGACTTTGAAAAACTGGTTGATATTGATGGCTCGCCGCTAGTCGTTGGTGAAATCTTGATGGTTGCGAGCTATCAAGGTCAATTAATGGCGTTGAGCAAAAGTACGGGTCGGCCATTGTGGGCGGAAGAAATATCCACCTTCATGCCACTGTCTGCGTCGGCTGGCGTAGTGTATGCGACCGATGCTCAAAGTAGTGTCAAAGCATTCAAGATGGGTAATGGTAGTCAGGCATGGAATAACGTTGAATTGTTACGTCGCAAGCTGACTGGCCCAATGGCTTGGTCCGGTTATGTGGCTGTTGCTGATGAGATCGACGGGTACTTGCATGTACTTGATAGTGAGAATGGTTCACTGGTAGCACGAAAAAAAATCAATGGTAGTGGTGTACGTTCGCCATTGGTAGCTAGAGGGGACACGCTCTATGTGCTTTCGAACTCGGGTAAATTGCTAGCGTTGACGATTGAAACGTTAGAGTAAATTAATCTTCATTTCATTGTGCTCGCAGCTGCCGTCAGCGGCTGTGAGTATTCTTAGTTTTATCTTCCAGATAGTTACGTTAGTAAACAGCTGTTTGGATAAATAGAGATCTTCACATGCTTCCTGTCATCGCTTTGGTTGGCCGACCTAACGTAGGTAAATCAACGCTGTTTAATCGATTAACCAAAACACGCGATGCCTTGGTGGCAAATTACGCCGGCTTAACGCGCGATCGCAAGTATGGCGAAGTGGAAGCTCACGGCCACCGCTTTATCGCGATTGATACCGGAGGTATTAGTGGTGATGAGGAAGGGATTGATGAGCTGATGGCTGGCCAATCCAAAGCCGCAATCGACGAAGCCGATATTGTTTTGTTTTTAGTGGATTGCCGAGATGGATTGACCGCTGCTGATGAAATTATTGCCAATCATCTCCGCGTTCAAGGCAAGAAAACCTTTCTCATTGCCAATAAAATGGATGGCCTTAATCACGACTTGGCGGTGGCACCGTTCTATGAGTTAGGGTTGGGTGAGGTTTACCCAATTACTGCAACACACGGTCGTGGTGTAAAAACCATGTTGCAAGAGGTAGTGGATTCGCTACCGGAAAGTGAGGAGGAAGACGTTACTGATGAGCCAACGGGAATCAAAATTGCCGTAGTCGGTCGACCGAATGTTGGTAAATCGACGCTGGTCAATCGCATGTTGGGGGAAGATCGCGTGGTGGTATACGATATGCCTGGCACCACACGCGACAGTGTTTACATCAATTATGAACGTCACGGTGAGCCGTATACGATTATTGACACGGCCGGTATTCGTAAGCGAAAAAATGTAAAGCTGACCGTAGAGAAGTTTTCAATTGTCAAAACCTTGCAAGCCATTGAAGACGCTAACGTTGTTATTTTGTTGATTGATGCCAGCGAAGGCTTGGTGGAACAAGATCTGCACTTGATGGGTAGTGTTATTGATGCCGGTCGCGCGTTAGTTGTGGCAATTAATAAATGGGATGGTTTAGAAGAAGATCAAAAAAATGATATTCGTCGAGAACTAGATCGTCGCCTGAGATTTGTTGATTTTGCTGACATACACTTTATATCGGCTTTACACGGTACGGGTGTTGGGCATCTGTATAAATCAATAAAGCATGCGTATCGTTCTGCAACACATCAGCTAAATACCAACCAGCTCACGAAAATTCTTGAAGATGCTGTAGCCTCCCATCAGCCACCGATGGTGCGTGGTCGCCGTATCAAACTACGCTACGCCCACGTCGGTGGTCACAATCCACCGATTATTGTCATTCACGGTAACCAGACCGAGGAAGTGCCAGACCACTACGTGCGTTATCTAGAAAAAACGTTTCGTCGTGCGTTACAATTGCACGGCACACCTATTCGAGTACAGTTTAAGTCGTCGGAAAACCCCTATGCGGGAAGAAAGAATCAGTTAACCGCCCGTCAACAGGCTAAGAAAAAACGTTTGATGCAGCACGTGAAGAAGTCGAGCAAACGTGCCAAGAAGAAATAAAACCCTTAGCAGTACAGGTTAGTTTGAAAAGAGAGCGTTTAGACGCTCTCTTTTTTTGCTTTTATCCAATCACCGATGTGGTTTTAACACGTTTGCTGCCTTTTACAACGGGTTGCTTTTGTAACTCGGCTTTACGTTTTATCTCAGAATCTATCCAATTCTTGCCAGCGATTAAAAAACCGGCCGCTAGAAATGCGCCGGGAGGTAGGACGGCCACTAAAAACCCTCGATAGTCATCCACCAGTGTGAATTTCCAGTTGGTGGCAACATCGCCGAACAATAAACGCATATTGGAAAATAAAGTCCCCGCGCCAAGGATCTCACGTATTGCGCCAATCGCGACAAGTACCACGCAAAACCCTAACCCCATCATGAATCCATCGACGATCGAAGGAATGACCGGATTGCGGCTTGCAAAAGCGTCGGCACGACCAAGAATCGCACAGTTGGTAACGATGAGAGGGATAAAAATCCCCAAAATTTGATAGAGCTCGTATGTGAAAGCTTGCATCAATAATTCTGTACAGGTGGTGAAGCTCGCGATAATCATGACAAATGCCGGTAAGCGCACAGCGTCACTGACACGATGACGAATCAAAGAAACAGCAAGGTTAGAGCCTACTAAGACAGCCATCGTGGCGATGCCTAAACCCAGCGCGTTAACCACCGAGCCTGTGACGGCTAAAAGAGGACACAGGCCCAGCAACTGGGTTAATGCCGGATTGTTGTTCCAGAGGCCATTGAGGCTTATTTCTTTATAGTCGACGCTGGTGTCCATAGTCTCTTCACTCATGGAGTCACCTCATTATGTTCTTTGGGGGTTAGTGGGTCTGCGATATTAAAAAACGACAAGGTCTTTTTAATCTGTCGTGTCACGGCGGTGCGAGTAATGGTTGCGCCGGTTAATTGGTCAAACTCTTCTTCTGACCCATCTGGATGCTTAATGTTTGTTTTTTCGTCAAAGCGCGAACCGAGTGTTTTCCCATTAAAGGAGAGTACCCAATTACTTTTTCGAACATCGACGTAGTCACCAAGTCCTGGCGTTTCATTGTGATCGGTAACGCGAACGCCAGCGATAGAGCCATCCTTATACACACCAATAATCATCTTTATTGGCCCGCTATACCCATCGGGTGCCACTGTTGGAATAATAGCGGCAAAGGGTTCGCCTTGGCGCCGAGCGATATGCATTTGTTTATCCAGATCTTCACTGGCGGTGAGGCCCATAAACTCTCGGTAGTCTTCAGGGATCGGGACCGTATCGCTGAACAAATCGTTGTCGTGATCTTCTTTAGGAATGATTTCAAAAAGAGCGGCTTGAGCGGCCCTTAATTTCGCATCACTGATACGATCTTTAGTGGATTGATAGGTCACTGCCACAACACCCGCGGTGACGAAAGCAAAAATCGCCAAGAGTACGCTATTAAAACCGATAGAATTTTTTAGCATTATGAATTACTCCGAGTCCTTGATGATGACGCGGCGTTTTTCATGGCCATAGCTACGAGGCGTGGTGTAGTAGTCAAGGAAGGGGGCTGCAAAGTTCATCAACAACACGGCAAATGCCACTGCATCCGGGTAATTGCCCCAGGTGCGGATGACATAAATGACGATACCGGTTCCTGCACCAAAAATAATTTTTCCTAAGCGACTTGTGGCACCCGTGACTGGGTCTGTGACAATAAAGAAAGCGCCGAGCATTGTGCCGCCGGACAACAAATGAAAAATGGGAGAGCCGCCGCTTTGGGAACTGCCATTATCATAAAATAAAATGGCCATAACCGCTAAAGCAACCAGCATGCTTACCGGAGCATGCCAAGTAAATATTTTTCTATAGAGCAAATATGCCCCACCAACCAGAAAACCGAGGTTTACCCATTCCCAGCCAACCGCAGCCCAGCGCGCCTCGGCGAAAATGGGTTGTTCGCTGTAAATCTGTTGTAGCGTTAAACCGTCTTGGTGTTTGAACAGGTCGAGAGGTGTAGCGCCGCTATAAGCGTCGATTGAGGCATCCGAAAAAATATGGCCGAGTGCACTCAGTGGCCCCAATAATTCTTGCCCTTCAGCCAATATTCCTCGTGGGGTTGCCCAAGTGGTCATTTCAACTGGGAAACTAATAATGACAATTACGTAACCGACCATGGCTGGATTAAAAGGGTTGAACCCCATACCGCCATATAAATGTTTCGCCAGTATGATAGCGCTGCCGGTGCCGACTACGACAAGCCACCAAGGGCAGTAGGGTGGTAAGGCGATGCCCAATAAAACGGCTGTAACAAGCGCACTAAAATCGTTGAGGTAAAATGCAATTGGGCGGTTACGTAAGTGCAAGATCGCCGCTTCACAGGCAAGGGCGGTGCTGCACGCAATGATAAGGTTATAGAGTGTGCCGGGGCCAAAGAAATGGGTAAGCGCGACGATACCGGGTATTGTTGCTATCAACACAGTACGCATGACGTTGCTTGTCGAATTTTGGCTGTGCGAATGGGGCGATGTTATTTGCGGTAAACTCATGTTTTTTTCGCTCACTATTCCGACGATTGCTCGGCCATATCATACAGCGCCTGCGTTTTTTCCAATTTAGTCTGCATACTGACTAAGCCTTTTCGGAGCGCATCCTTGGTGGTTGCATCATCGGTTGCAGCGATGCGTTCTTGTGTTGCTTCAATTCTTGCTTCGAGGGTCTGTATTTTTTGTCGCAATTCTTCGACATCGACAGATTGTTTCTGCATTGCCCGTTCCATCGAACGGGTGATTGCATCGCCTACAGCAGATTGTTCATCGCCACTCAACGTTCGCTTTGCGTCCGCTTTGCTTGAGGCCGGGCTGTTGGCGGCCGCTTCGGCTTTACGCAACTTCTCTTTCAACATCTTTTCCGATAGCTCGAGCGCGCTGCGCGTGTCACTATCCGCCTCATCTGTGCTAGCGAGTTGCTCGGTTATTTTGGCTAACTTTCTCTTTAGCGTGTCTAACTCGCGCTGTACCTTTTGGTTGGCAGACATCTCCATTTTTTCAACGGCTTTTTCTGCCTGGAGAGTAATATCGGACTGACTATTGCTCTCAGCTTGGAGAGTCGCATCAACTTGTTTTTCTTCGCTATTGCCTAATGTGGCTTGTTTATCTTGTAACGACTTTAATTTAACTTCGGTTTCTTTTATTCGAGCCCGAATAGCTTCAGCCTGGTCTGGTGCTGATTGCTCGAGTTCCTCAACCTTGGCTTGTAGCTTTTTCAAGCGGTCTTCGGTGCTCGTAATATTGCGAGCCAAACGAGCAGGGTCATCTTGCGCTTTCTTTGCGCCAGCAATGATATCGGCCACTAGATTTTTCTTGGCTTCTGCTTCGCTTGGTGTCGTGTCACTGTCTGTGGCTTGCGAGTTTGCTTGTGCAAGCTTTGCTTCTTCCGCTTTTTTCTTCTCTTCTGCACGGAGTTTGGCTTTTGCCGCTGCTTCTTCGCGGGCTTTTGCTCGCGCCGCTTTTTCAGCCTCGATGCGTTCTTTATGAAACTCAAAGCGCTCTCGCGCCTTTTCTGAATGCTTCTTTTCTATTTCGTGTTGACGAATTTCCCCTTTCGCCGCGCGATAGTACTGCACAAGCGGAATCTGACTGGGGCACACATAGGAGCAGGCGCCGCACTCAATACAGTCAAACAGGTTGTATGCTTTGAGCTTGTCTTCGTCTTGCGCCCGTGAATACCAATACAGTTGTTGTGGTAGCAAGCTCGCGGGACAAGCTTCCGCACACATGCCACACCGAATGCAGGCTTGCTCTGGTCCATTAGCCGGTGCTTCTTCCTGTGTTGGTGCCAGTAAACAGTTAGTGGTTTTAATAACCGGGCATTCTTCGCTGAGTAGCGTAAAGCCCATCATTGGGCCGCCCATGACAAGGCGCGATGCTGTGTCCTTGCTATAACCTTGTTGCTGAAGAATAAAACTAATCGGCGTGCCGACTAGCACTTCAAGGTTGCGTTGTTCGGAAAAAGCATTCCCTGTGATGGTGGTTATTCGTGATATTAACGGTTCGCCCTTAGTGACCGCGCGGTAGGCCGCGAGAGCGGTCGCCACATTTTGGCATACAACGCCCAGCGCGGCCGGAATTTTACCACTGGGCACCTCTTTACCCGTTAGCATTTGTACCAGCTGTTTTTCTCCGCCGTTGGGATATTTAGCGGGAAGGGTGACTACTTCGTAACGCGGATCATTAAGAGTAGCAATCGCCGCGGTCATTTTTTCAATGGCTTCTGGCTTATTGCTTTCTATGGCAATAAGAACTTCCTGCGGGCCATTTAATAAATAGTCGAGTAAGCGAATTGCCTCGACTAATTCTTCGGCGTAGGTGCGCATCAAAATATCATCCGAGGTGATATAGGGCTCGCACTCGGTGCCGTTGATAATGAGCGTCGTAATCGGGGTTCGTGATGCAAGTTTCACCGCGGCGGGAAAACCTGCCCCTCCCATACCTACGACACCAGCGGCTTGAATTTTTTGTATTAACTCAGTCGGACCACTGCGGGAATAATCTTCAATCGGTTGTAATTCGCACCACTCGTCTTTGCCATCCGCTTCAATGACGATAGATAAGCCCGAAAGGCCTGACGGGTGAGGCAGAGGTCGTTCTTCAATAGCGACCACCGTGCCACTGGTCGATGCGTGGATGTTGGCACTGACTTGTTGTGGCGCTTCGGCGACCAGTTGGCCTTTTAGTACTTTGTCGCCAACGGATACGATAGGGTCGGCGGGTGCACCTAAATGCTGCGAAACCGGCAAAATAACCTGCGGTGGCAGAGGACACTGGGCGATGGGTAAACCAAGTGATTGAGTTTTATTTTCGGGCGGGTGAACGCCACCCGGTGTAGGCCAAATTTGTCTCATGCCGCAGCCTCCGACTTTTCAGAGGCGTCAGTTGCAATAATATTGTCTCGGGAACCGAGATGATTTTGCGAGGGGAGCTGCCAATGCCAGTCGGCTACACCGGAATCCACTGGCAACATATCGATGCAGTCAACAGGACACGGCTCGACGCACAAGTCGCAGCCAGTGCATTCATCGGCGATTACTGTGTGCATTTGTTGGGCGGCACCGAGGATGGCGTCAACTGGGCAGGCCTGAATACACTTGGTACAGCCGATGCACTCATCTTCGCGAATAAAAGCGACTTTACGAGTATCTGACTCTTCGCCGTGCTCTTCATCGAGAGACGGTGCTTCGACTCCCAATAATTGCGCAAGGGAATTAATTGTACCTTGTCCGCCAGGAGGGCATTTATTAATGGCTTCGCCACCTGCGATGGCTTCAGCATAGGGGCGGCAGCCAGGATGGCCGCATTGCCCGCACTGTGTTTGCGGTAAAATGGCGTCGATTTGGTCGACGATTGGATCCGCTTCGACTTTAAATGCGACAGCAGCGTAACCCAAAATTGCACCAAACAATAACGCGAGGCCCACCAAAGCTAACACGGCCTCAGCAACAGAACGTTGAAGAATAAATTCAGATAACCAGTCCATCGTTTAAATCAAACCACCAAAACCCATAAATGCGAGTGACATTAAACCTGCGGTGATCATACCGATGGCCGCACCCTTGAATGGTGCGGGGACGTCAGCGAAAGCGAGACGTTCACGCATTGCGGAAAATAAAATCAATACTAGTGAAAAGCCGACGCCAGCACCAAGCCCATAGAACGTCGATTCGATAAACGTATGGGACTTGGTCGTATTTTGCAACGCGACGCCGAGCACTGCACAGTTTGTTGTGATTAAGGGTAAAAATACACCCAGGACTCGGGCCAGTAGCGGGCTGGTTTTATCGATAAACATTTTTGTGAACTGTACAACCACGGCGATAACCAATATAAAAGAAATGGTGCGCAGGTATTCAATATCGAGTGGGACTAATACCCAGGCCCGTACAATCCAGCTACAAATGGAAGCGAGTGTAAGAACAAACGTTGTGGCAGCGGCCATACCAATGGCACTTTCCAGCTTATTCGATACCCCCATGAATGGGCATAAACCTAGGAACTGAACTAGCACAAAGTTGTTCACTAGGATGGCGCCAATGAGGATGATTGCAAAATCAGTCATTAATTACTTCTCGCCGTTACATGATGCGCATGCCGGGCTGCGCACCGTCATCAGGATTGAGAATATAAATTTCTTTTCCACCCGGCCCCGCTGCCAGCACCATGCCTTCGGACATACCAAACTTCATTTTACGTGGCGCTAGGTTGGCAACCATTACCGTTAGTTTTCCTTCTAGGTCTTCGGGTTTATAGGCGCTTTTAATCCCGGCAAACACGTTACGTTGCTCGCCACCCAAATCCAAGGTGAGGCGTAACAATTTATCCGCCCCTTCGACATGCTCAGCCTTGGCAATTTTCGCTACGCGCAAATCCACCTTGGCGAAATCGTTAAAAGTGATCTCATCGGCGAGAGGTTCATCGGCTAGCGGGCCGGTGACTTTCGGCGCTGTCGCCGCTGCGATGGTTTCTTTGCTGTCTTCTACCATTTTTTCAACTTTCTCTTTGTCGATTCTAGACATCAATGGTTTGAACTTATTGATCTCTTCGTCGCCAATGTAAATAGGCGCTTCTTGCCAGGTTAGCTCACAACCAAGGAAGGCTTCTGACTTTTCTGCCAATGTCGGCAACACTGGCTTGAGATAGGTCACTAACACACGGAACATGTTAACCGCCAATGAACAGACCGCATTAACGTCTGCTTCGCTACCTTCTGTTTTAATCATCGCCCATGGCTCTTTACGCGAGACGTACTCGTTGGCCAAATCAGCGAGGGTCATAATTTCGCGCATGGCTTTACTGAAGTCGCGACTATCATAAAGCGCAGCAATACGTTCGCTGGCTTCAGTGAACTTTGCCCAAAGTTCGGGATCTTCGATTTCAGTCGATAATTTGCCGCCGGTTTTTTCAACAAACTTCGCAGAACGGCTCGCAATATTGATGACCTTGTTAACCAAGTCGGAATTAACGCGCTGTGTGAAATCGTCAAGGTTGAGATCGAGATCATCTACACCGTTTGAGAGTTTCGCGGCATAGTAGTAACGCAGATACTCTGGGTCGAGATGATTTAAATAGGTTCGTGCGTCAATAAATGTCCCGCGGGACTTCGACATTTTGGCGCCATTCACTGTAAGGAAACCGTTTACAGCGATGGTGTCTGGTGTGCGGAACCCGGCAGAGGTCAACATGCATGGCCAGAATAAGGCGTGGAAATTGATGATGTCCTTGCCAATAAAATGAAAGAGTTCAGTTTTTGAACCGGGTTTCCACGCTTCCTGCCAATCAATGTTGTTGCGGTCGCAGTAATTCTTGTAACTAGCAATGTAGCCAATGGGGGCATCGAGCCAAACATAAAAATACTTTCCAGGCTGGCCGGGAATTTCGAAGCCAAAGTAAGGTGCATCGCGGGAAATATCCCATTCCTGCAACCCTTCCTCTAACCATTCGGCAAGCTTGTTGGCAACTTCACTGGGAAGGTGTCCGGCGCGAGTCCAGTCTTTTAGATAATCGGTAAATTCACCCAGGGTCAGGAAAAAATGCGTCGACTCTTTTTTTACCGGCGTGCTACCCGACAATACCGAACGTGGGTCGATAAGCTCATCGGGTGTATAAGTTGCGCTGCAGACTTCGCAGTTATCGCCGTATTGGTCTTCCGCTTTACAACGCGGGCAGGTTCCTTTGATATAGCGGTCCGAGAGGAAGATGTTTTTCTCTTCATCATAGGCTTGTGTGATAACTCGCTCGCTAATATGGCCATTAGCCAGCAGACGCTCGTAAAATAATCCGGCTAACTCGCGGTTTTCATCCGAGTGGGTCGTGTGGAAGTTATCGAACGCTACGCGAAAATCGGAAAAATCTTTCTCGTGCTCTTCTTTAATACGAGCGATTTGCTCCTCCGGCGTGATACCAAGTTGCTCAGCTTTGAGCATGATAGCGGTCCCGTGGGCGTCGTCGGCACACACGTAGGTCACGTGATTGCCACGCATGCGCTGAAATCGCACCCAAATGTCGGCTTGGATATAGCCAACCAAATGCCCAAGATGGATTGGGCCATTGGCGTAGGGTAGGGCGTTAGTGACCAAAATGTCGCGACGATCAGGCATGGGCTCTATGAACTCCGTGAGGTTCTATCCTCGTTAAACTAAATTGTGCTTAAGCAAACGATACCTATCCCAGCTAGCAAGTCATAGCTGCGGTAGCCGAGAAGACGTCGTTTAGTTTGCCGGTGCTTGGTTTGTAGGTACTTTCGATGGCAAGTACAGGTGAAGCGTCCGGCCCAGAAAAAGGTCGGCAACTATAGCATTTATTTCTTTATAAATCAGCGCTTAGCCGCTTGGGTCGGGACTCCAAACGGAGTACCCTTAGCGCCCTCAAGATCAGAGCGGTAATAGTGAGAAAGACTATGTTTTTTAAAGGGTTTTCCAAGGGGAAAGTGAATGCCGACGGTGTTTTACAGGCGCTGACTAAGGTCAGTGACCCCATTCTCGGCAAAGATTTGGCAAGCCTTGGTGCGCTGTGCGAGGTCACTGGCAACGGGGCCGATTTGAATGTGGTGCTAACTCTTGGTTACCCCTTCGCTAGTCAGCAAGCTCAATGGCAAGGTCACATTGCCGAACAGCTCAAGTCGGCACTCGGGGTGAATTCAGTCAATGTAGAGCTTCGCAGCGAGGTGGTTGGCTCAACGCCCGGCGATCTAGAGTCGCTTTCGGGGGTAAAGAACATTGTCGCGGTGGGGTCCGGCAAAGGTGGGGTAGGCAAGTCCACCACATCGGTGAACCTGGCATTAGCGTTAGCCTCGGAAGGGGCGAAGGTTGGTCTACTGGATGCTGACATCTATGGCCCTAGCCAGCCCCAGATGCTGGGTGTCGGTAAAAAAGAACCGCAAATTATCGATAACAAATTCATGGTCCCGATAGAGGCACACGGGATTAAGTCAAATTCCATGGGGTACTTGGTTAATGAGCAAACACCCATGGTCTGGCGTGGGCCGATGGCCAGTGGCGCTCTCCAACAGATGGTTAACCAAACCCAGTGGGGTGAGTTGGACTACTTATTGATCGATATGCCACCCGGAACAGGCGATATTCAGTTGACGCTCTCTCAAAGCGTACCGCTAAGTGGTGCAGTGATCGTGACAACGCCGCAAGATATAGCATTACTTGATGCCAAAAAGGGTGTTGAGATGTTTCATAAGGTTAACGTTCCGGTGTTGGGTATTGTTGAAAATATGGCGATTCATGTCTGCAGCCAGTGCGGGCACGAAGAACACATATTTGGCCAAGGTGGTGGTGAACGGATGGCGAAACAGTACCAAACCGCCTTGCTAGGCTCGCTGCCTTTGGCGTTAGATATTCGCGAGGACGCGGATGGTGGCAAGCCGTCTGTTGTTGCAAATCCAACATCGAAGGTGAGTGAGATGTATAAGGAGATTGCGCGGCGGGTTGGGGCGCAGTTGTGGAGTGTTAACCAGGCGCGAGCAACGCCGACGATCGAAATCTCGGAAGATTGATCCGAATTCACTGGCTGGGGTAACCACACCTTTTGCCATGGTTTAAAAAAACGTATTATGCGCGACCTTGAATCGCGCTTTCTTCGATCACTTAAACGTACAGCAGTGGGGCATTATGAGTATTAAGTCAGACAAATGGATCAAGCGCATGGCCGAGCAAGAAGGCATGATCGAGCCTTTTGAACCAGGTCAGGTGCGCTACGATAGCGAGGACCATCGCATCGTCTCCTATGGTACGTCCAGCTACGGGTATGATGTGCGCTGTGCTCGTGAGTTTAAAGTATTTACCAACGTTCACTCTGCGATTGTTGACCCGAAAAACTTCGATGATGATAGCTTTGTCGATATGACTAGCGATGTCTGTATTATTCCGCCTAACTCGTTTGCGCTGGCCCGTACGGTTGAGTATTTTCGTATTCCGCGCAATGTGTTGACAGTTTGCTTGGGTAAGTCCACGTACGCACGCTGCGGTATTATCGTCAATGTCACGCCACTCGAACCTGAGTGGGAAGGGCATGTGACCTTGGAATTCTCTAACACCACACCGTTACCGGCAAAAATCTACGCGAATGAAGGCGTTGCACAGATGTTATTCTTTGAGTCTGATGAAGTGTGCGAAACCTCCTACAAAGACCGCGGTGGTAAATATCAGGGCCAGCGTGGCGTTACGCTACCCAAAACTTAATCGTAAAATTATTAGGCGTCATTCAAAGCCGATAACCCTCAAGCGGGGTTATCGGCTTTTTTATTGGCTATCTCCGTCAGCGCTTTGACGTTTTACCCAGTTGCGCCTATTGAGCGCCTATCTATCTGTTGCTAGCGTCAACTTAATGGCGCTAAGTGTTTGTATTTTAAGAGAATTTTGGCGATCCTTTAGATCCCTTGCTATCGTTTTTATAGGCCCATTGGAATCTGGTAAGAGTTGAACTAGGTGACTACGGGATTGGCTCTTAAGAAGCGAAGGCAAGCGTGTGAAGCGACGAGACTTACTAACAGGAATTTTTGCAGGTGGTGCTTTTTCTGCGGGAAATGGCATGTTGTGGCGCATGGCCCAGCAAGCGACTCCTCAAAATTTCGGAGATGAGGCATTAACGGTCTCGGAACCAGTGACAGCGAAAGAGTTAGCGCCTGACTTAGACAAAGTAAAATTTTTCGAAAATGAATTTATCGATGATATCTATCTCGCCCAGGATGAATTCACATTGCTGACCTCCGTCCTGCACCGCTTGGACAATGCGCAAAGAGTGATCGGCCACGGTAATTTTAACTTACTTGGTTTTGATGACCTTTTGCGATACGCCAAACGCTACGAATCTATTGGAGAGTTCAGCCCGACTGAGCTCGACTTTATGGAAAAAATCTTTTTCACTGAGGCTCAAAGCTATGGTTTTTATGGCGAAAAAGTCACGGATCAAATGACGGCGGTTGTCCCGGAGCGGGATACCTTTCGTGTGCCATACACCGGGCACTATGTATTTCGTGGAGAGTCCTTGGCGTACTACGATAAGCTCGTCAACGATGTGGGCTCGCAGATTGTGCTGACCTCTGGTATTCGCTCAGTCGTCAAGCAAATGCACTTGTTCTTGGCCAAATGCGCCAAGTCTAATGGAAACTTATCAAAAGCCTCTCGCTCACTCGCTCCTCCAGGGCACTCCTTCCACGGTATCGGCGATTTTGATGTGGGTCGTCGGGGGTGGGGGGCAGACAATTTCACCAGCAAATTTGCGCAAACAATCGAGTTTCAAAAAATGCAGGAACTTGGGTATGTGCAAATTCGGTATACAGAAGACAACCAGCTCGGCGTCCGATTTGAGCCATGGCATATTAAGGTTGTCTAATAGGCAACGTTTTAGTCTTTTGGTCTAGCCAAAACATTCTTGTTACTTCCTTACTGAGATATGCTATGCACCATAAAAAACGAGGTGCATTATGGGTGAGGTCATTCCTTTCAAAAAGAAAAAACTCTCCGAGAAGTTTAAAGGTAAGAGCCTGTGCCGCGATGGCTTCCATAAATGGAAAGTCATTAAAGACAATCAATTTGATACTAAACAAGGCAAGCTGGTCACAGTGTACGAATGCACCCGCTGTGGGGAGCGAAAAACCAAAGCGCATTAAGCCATTCTTGGGCTTATCCCCGCTCAGTGTTTGCATGAATTGGCACATTTTAGAATGTTGCGAGTAAAGAAAATAAAAGTACGCCGGTACTGTGTAGCCAGCACCTAGTGGATTACACGATAATTCTTCGGACCGTTCTGTTATCGAACACATCTCACTAATAACGTAAAAATATCTGACTAGTCTCCAATGTTGGAAGGCTAGCATTAGGGGGTCTTCAATGTTATCAACAAAACTTTCGCGCAGTATGTCAGCGTCTTTACTGCTCAGTTCTTTGGCGTTTGGCGTGTCTGTCTGTGCTGAAACGCTTCCAGCGGATTATTCAAAGCCCGAGTCTTGGTTATGCCGTGGTGCTGACAAGGATTTAGGCGCATGTGACGTCGACATGACGACGACTATTGTTAATGCAGATGGCTCGATGAGTGTTGAAAAGTTTTCCAAAACTGATGACGCCAAAGTCGATTGCTTCTATGTATACCCTACCGTTTCTCTTGATAAAACAGGCAATAGCGACATGGTTGCTGGGCCTGAAGAGTATTCCGTGGTGAAACAGCAATTTGCCCGATATGGCTCTGTGTGCAGAACGTTCGCTCCATTGTATCGCCAAGTGACATTAACCGCATTGCGTGCTGGAATCAGTAGAACTGGAGGCGCGGCTGGCGTAGATAGGACGATGAACTACGGTGATGTAGTCGCCGCGTGGAATAATTATTTAGAAAACTACAATGATGGGCGTGGAGTCATCTTAGTGGGCCACTCACAGGGTTCTGGAGTGTTAACTCAGCTCATCAAAAAAGAAATTGAAGGCAAAGCAATTCAGAAAAAAATCATTTCTGCCATGTTGATTGGTACACGGGTGCAAGTTCCTGCAGGTCAAACAGTCGGCGCGACGTTTGAGCATATGCCATTGTGTGAGTCGGCCACTCAAAATGAGTGTATTGTCACCTACGCGTCGTTCCGTTCTGATGTGCCTCCACCCGAGCAGGGCATGTTTGGTAAAAACGGCAAGGATTCAGTCTCCGCCTGTACAAGCCCAGCAAAACTGGCTGACAACACCACCGCACTTCATGCGTACTTAAATACACAACAAGGCGTATCGTCTTCCAGCGTTTCTCCGTTGTCATGGACTAAAAATACTCCCCAACTGGAAACACCGTTTGCAAGTGTGCCGGGTTTACTAACCGGTAAGTGTGTTGCCAATGAGCGTGGAGGCTATTTTGAAATGACGGTGCATGGCGATCCCAAAGATCCACGAACGGATGATATTTCGGGTGATGTGATGAATGCAGACGGCTCAGTGAATGCGAGTTGGGGTTTGCATCTTGTTGACATGAATATAGCGATGGGAAATTTGATTAGCTTAGCGCGTCAGCAGAGCGAAGCGTATTTGGCTAAATAATTTTTCAGTGAACTTTTGCAAAAAGCCCAGCTATTGTCGAATGGCTGGGCTTTTTTTGTTTTAGGTAGAGTATTTGGAGTGGCTGATTGGGGGCGTGGCGCTAATCAAGTTTGGGGGTGATTGATCTCGGGTTTGCAGCATAACCTTCTGGGATACTGAACGCCGTAAGGTAAGAGATAATTGCGGTTTATTTTAGTAGACTGCTTCGCGCAAATATAATCACAAGTGTAGAGATTTTAAATGACGTATAACTATGATCCAGAATTGCTCCCCTATGTTAAAGGGATAAAAGATAATCCAATGGATGATCCTGTTGAGGCACGCGTAACGTTTGAGGCGATGATTAAAGCTAATGTCCCTCCGGCGAACGTCGAAGGACTACTCGTTGAAGATCATAGCGTGCCTGGGTTTGATGGAGCGCCGCCAGTAACCGTTCGGGTTTATAAACCGCAGGTTGCTCTTGAACAACCTGGGCCTGCGTTGTTGCATATTCATGGCGGCGGTTTTGTCATTGGTAGTATCGACGCTGATCATGCTACTGCGGCGAGCTTTGCGCGCGCATTAAACTGTGTGGTGGTGTCGGTGGAGTATCGGTTAGCACCGGAGAATCCATACCCAGCGCCATTACACGATTGTTATGCGGCGATGTTATGGATGCGTAGTTGCGCCACTGAATCGTATATTGATCCGACGCGAATTGCGATTAACGGCGTCAGTGCAGGTGGTGGGTTAGCGTCTGCTTTAACGCTGTTTATGCGTGAACGCGATGATGATCCATTGTGCTTTCAGTTACTCAATATTCCAGAAGTGGATGATCGATTACAAACACCGAGTGCGACTCAGTTTGTCAATACGCCGATTTGGAATAGACCAAAAGCGAAAGTGAGCTGGACGTATCATTTAGGTGACCTCGAAAGAGGGAGCGATGATGTGCCGCCTACGGCTGCTCCTGCACGTGCGAAGGACTTAACTGGATTGCCACCTGCTTATATTTGCGTAATGGAATTTGATCCGCTGCGTGATGAAGGCATCGCTTATGCTTCTCAATTAATGAAAGACGGTGTGTCAGTAGAGCTGCATTCTTATCCTGGTACTTTTCACGGCTCTGCGATGTTCCCAGTTGCAGTGAGTAAAAGGCAGTTTCACGAAATGCTACAGGCTCTAAAAAAAGGGTTGGGCATTACACTATAAGGCCTGTGGTCATAATCTATCGGGGCGTTTTTCTCGCCCCCTTTCTTATCGAATAAAATTCTACGCTTTTCTGCTCGCTTCCAGTTCCCCCGGCCATAGTGAGCAAGGGTGTGATGTAATAAGCACTTAATTGCTAGCAAGCTCTCTAAAATCTTTAGCCTTTCAACGAAACCATTTTACGCGTAAATGTCGTGTGGTCACTTCTTTAGTCAATAGTTCAAAAGTTTAAGTCTGCCATGATTTAAAACTTTAGCCGCATGCTCAAAGCTCTGTGCAAGAATATGAACAGGACATCATTTGGCGGCCAGAATAATTTCAGCTTCAAGATGTGTCGGCGTCTTGGTTTGTGTTTTATTCATGCGTTACGAGTCCTTTAAGTCGATATAAAAAGTATGGTTCGAGTTATCTATTTGCTCATTATTGTTTGTCTTTATGGGTGTTCTATATGTTGAGCGTGCATATCCCGATGTTAGGCAGCGCGGGATTCTAAATGTTTTTCTTGGTTATTGTTTGTTTGTTTTTGTGTTATGTGATCTCGTCGAAAAAATAGATTTTGAAATACTTTTAATAATTAAAAATGTGAATCTATTCAACTTGATGTGTTTCCAGTTATGGTGGAAGGAAACCTTATCTAAATTTCAAGTTTTCATTTGTTAAACCATTTTTTATGGGCTGTAGTTAAATTTGTTTTATGCGATCAAATTGCAAATGTGGTTTTGATGCTCATCACAAGAATGATTTTTTATAGAAACTATTCTGGCTGTTACACATCTGTGTGCCTAGGATTGTTTCAGCGTCATTTAATTCATTTGGCAGCGACGCTCCAAAATGTTGTAGAGAGTAATCGAGATGTATAAATTTCCATTGATTAATATTTTTGTGGTGTCGTTTGCGTTTGCAAGTGGAACTATCGCATCTAATATCCCGCTGGGTATTCCCGATCCATCTGGATCTGTCCCGACTGCAATAATGCCTTCCATTCCCGAGGTTTCAGATCAAAAGTCAGCGTTTCCATACGACCCAATTAGCACCCCTACGCCTGCGTGGGTTGGCGGAGCCAACCAATTTTATGTCGACAAGTCGTCCTCAGTTTGTAATGACAGTTCAAATAATGGGCGCGGAAGCCCCGAAAGACCGCTTTGCTCAATTCCTGGGCTAGGTAGCTCGTCATGGACATTAAATGTTGGCGCGCAAGTGTTTATTGCGGGCGATGGAGCCAGCTACGGAAGTGAAAATGACCTGTATTCGGTCAATATGGAAGGCACGGCTGATGCTCCAATATGGATAATTGGTGTCGGCGAAGTAGCGCCAAAAATGCTATTTAGAAAGTTTCGCTGGGGTAAAGCTCGTCACGTATTTTTTGATTCTGTTCATTTTCACTCCCCAAATAATCGCTTCATTATGCGTTGGGACGAAGCCGTTGGTCCTACGAAGTACTTCACCTTTCGCCGAGTTGAATGTTCAGGCTCAAATGGAGTCGATTCGTCTCAGGGTGGGCGGTGTTTTATGTTGGGTTCGAGTGAAGCGAACCCGCTTGAATTTGTTGTATTTTATGAATCCAATATTCACGGTCTAGGTCGATGGCAAGACGACCGCAGAACGTCCGTAGATATTCACGGGATTCAGCTAGGAAGATGGACTCGCTATGTGTGGATTTTGAATAGCGAAATTTCACATGTCCAGGGTGACTCGATTCAATGTGCTAACTCGAACTGGTTCGATTATGACTATGCATCGAGGCCCCACTATATCTACATCGGTGGGAATGAGTTTTATGAAAACTATGAAAATGCTTATGATCAAAAGGGGTGTTATCACGTAGTGTTTTCAGAAAACTATGTTCATGGTTTTTATAACGCTGAGAAGCCGGCAAACTCAACGGCAATTATTACAGAACAGGATAGCGAGAGCGATATTGGCGGCTTATATACGTGGTTTATTAATAACAAAATTGAGAATACTGGTACCGCTTTTGGTTCGAAAGCGACCACAAGCGATGCATACGTTTATATCTTGGGAAATGAGGTTTCCAATATTAGCAAGACGGCCCTAGCGTTCACCCAGCGTTGCTACAGTAATGGTAGTGCTGGAATGACATGCCCCAAAGGTTTGACGTTTGCCCAAAATACCGTTGATTGTGGTTTGTCGGCTTCCGCGATTACTAATGTACAGAACCCTACAAATAGCAATCAACGCGTGGAAATTGACGGTAATATTTTTTATAACTGTGTTGATACATCGCGCGGCACACCACACGGATGGGAGTCATTCTCTGACGATCCATTATTTTTAATTCATACACAGAATGTTCATTACAGAGACGCTGGCGGCGATATTGATTTGGCGGATGCTAGATACGACGTCTTAACGGCTAACATTATGAATAAAAGTATCGAGTTTGCATCTGGATCTTATCAGCTCCAGTCGTCGTCTCCCGCCATTGGTGCTGTGCGCAATATGAACTCTGCTTATGCGACCTTCATGTCTTTATACGGTTTGGATATACGTAAAGATATAAATGGAAATGTCTGGACCGAGACGGGTGGTAATAACGCTGGCGCACATCAAGAGATGATGCAATATATTCCTCTTGCGATCGATTTATCCTCATCCTCGGTAGCCCCATTTGATGAGGGAGATATTGTTGAGTACATAGCAAAAGCAACCGGGGTTTATGGCACTTTGGAGTATCGGTTCACAATTAACGGTGCGGTAGTTCAATCCTGGTCGGGCAGTAACCGATACTTATGGAATACTACAGGATTTGCTGGATCGAATAACCTGATTACTGTTGAGGTAAGAGACATCAAGAATATGTCCAGTAGTGATCACGTGAGTGTCAGTGGTGTTGTGGTGTTAGAATCCGAAAATTTGGCGCCCGCTAGCCTAGAGATTCTTTCTCCGACAAATGAAAGCGTATTTCTAAGTTCCGATTTGATTGAGCTTAAAGCGCAGTATATCGCAGGAGATATAGAAGACGTGGCTAAGCAAATAAGTTGGAATTCGAATATTGATGGCAGGTTGGGAGATGGGCTGGAGTTTAATATTCAACTGTCTTCTGGAAGGCATACGATCGTAGCGGAAACCATAGATAGCGATAACGTGATGATCATAGACGAAATCGTTGTCAATGTTGCAGAGGTAAACGATGAACCTAGCAGTAGTGACGTTGTAGATACCGTAGACGGTTCTCTTGAAAATGAATCTGCGGAGGATACATCAAGCATTGATGTTATTTCTGAGGCGGGTGTGCTTGGGAATGTCGAGCTTGTCCCCCATCATTTACCCCCATACTACGATGGCGAAGTAGTATCGTTCGTGGCAAGTGCAACGGGTGGAACCGGTGATTATCAATATAAGTTTCAGCTCAATGGCGAAACAGTACAGTCCTGGTCATCGAGCCGTTCATTTAACTGGGATACTTCCGGGTATGCTGATACTGAAAGTGTGCTTCGAGTACTGGTGAGAAATAGTGATGGTTCTGGTAGTAATGAAGATCATTGGATGAAAGGGTTGTCGGTTCTAGAGCCGGTAGTGGAACAGGTTGACGAGCAAGTTGACGAGAATGGCCCGCTTGGCAATGTACAGATAACCGCCCGCAATATGGTGCCATACTTTGAAGGTGAGATCGTCTCGTTTACGGTAAGTGCGACTGGTGGTACAGGTGACTACCAATATAAATTTCAAGTGAACGGTGACACGGTGCAACCATGGTCGTCCAGTGATAGTTACGACTGGAATACATCGGGCTATGTTGGAAGCAAAAATGTAGTGCGGGTACTCGTTCGAAATAGTGATCGTTCAGGAAAGTCTGTAGATGATCGAATGAAAGGAATAACGGTTGTCAACTAACTCATTTCTCGAGCCTTAGCGAACAACTGAAGGCGCAGTAGTTTTTAGCAATACATACTGCTGCGCCTTAAACGTTGTCTCTGATCCAACGTCAACACTTAAATGGCTGCTGATCACTGTGTGTTGACGCCACTCTTACGCTGATTTCACCATGTTAGATGTCTCGGTTACTCTCGCCAAGGCTGTTTCATATTGTTGTCTAAGCGGTAAGTTAGTGATCAAGCCCTGTTCTTGGTCGAAATTATCGTAGAAGCTGGGTAGCGAGAAATGCGATACAACACGTCCATCAAAATATTCTGCAGATGTGACTGCCATATTCAGTACGTTAGAGGCACCTGCGCCACCCGGCGAAGTGGATAGCATGACGATCGGTTTGCCTTGATAAACCTTCTGGTTAATTCTCGTCGCCCAGTCAAATAAATTTTTATAGGCAACTGCATACCCGCCATTGTGTTCAGCATAGGAAATCATTAGCGCGTCGGCGGACGCAATTTTATCGAGAAACTGTTGGGCGGCCGCGGGAATGCCGCATTCTGCCTCTAGGTCTTCACCATAAATGGGCATGGCGTAATCGTTAATATCGAGTAGCTCGATCTCTGCGTCACTGAGAAGAGTTGTCGCATACTGTAAGAGCTGCTTGTTGATCGATTGTTTACTGTTACTGGCTGCAAAGGCAAGTATTTTCATGGACATTCCCCTTAGTGGTTGCGGTTTATATAGTGAAATATGGATGCTTACTATTCGGCGCTTAACTGATTGAGCCAAATTTACCTGCCGTAAAATTGGCTCTAGCCTGCTTCATTTCCTCTTTGCTTCCCATGATAAATGGGCCCTCCTGAATATAGTCTTCTTGTATAGGTGTGCCGCAAAACAAAACGAAATGCGCCTCACCAATTGATCGACCTGTTATACAAATACTTTGTTGAGGCACTGACTTGCTTGCGCCTATGGCTATCGCTTGTCCCTTTTTAAGCAGCACAGTATGTTCTGCAAGCGCTAATTCAATGTCGCCATCAATGGCAATAATCCAACTGCTTTCCGAATCGCTGCGCTGGTGGGAAAACGTTGCGTTGTGTTTTACATAGCCATCAACAATAGTCATAGCGCGATCAGGTGCGCTAGCACTTTCTTTGCCGTTGCTGGTGCCTAAGACCAATCGTGCTCTAAACCCATCATTTTTAATCAGTGGCATACTTTCAGCGCGAACTAATATCGATTCTGGTGCGTCATGGCGCTGTTGGTTAGGTAAGTTGACAAACACTTGTAGTCCCCGAATTGTTGAGCCTGCACGGGGTGATTCATCGTGTACGGCGCCGCATCCCGCTTTGAGCCAATACAAATCGCCAGGGTTTAGATCAAGGTCGTTACCTTGGGAGTCTCGGTTGTGGAATTGGCCTTCGCTCTCCTCGAATAAAATAGACACGGCGGATAGCCCGGCATGAGGATGGGCTCCAAAGGTGGGGGTCGTCATGGTGTAGTGATCGACCATTACTAGAGGGTCCATTAATTCATTGAAGTGGGGCGCGCGATAGGTGTCTGCTGTGAAGCCCGAACCAACTGTGAATGGTGTGCCTTCAACAATAGCTGAAGTGGGGTTTGCGGAAGATGGCTGTCTTGAGGGCTGCATAGCTGGTGACCTTCATATTGGTGGCTAATTGATGGGTGTAATATTAACAATGGAACAATCACTGCTAAAAGATTCAAAAAATGAACCGATCGTTCTAAAATTAGAACAATGGGTTCCTATGGCAGGCGTATGTCGATAGAAAGAGATAATGTGTGATTGATCTAAATGACTACTACTACTTTGTGCACGTGGTTGAAAAACAGGGGTTTTCTCAAGCAGCCAAAGCACTGGATATGCCCAAATCTCGGTTGAGTCGTCATGTGAATAGACTCGAACAGCGCTTAGGGGCTCGGCTTATTCAGCGGACCTCCCGCCGATTTCATGTGACCGACGTCGGTCAGACATTCTATCGCCATGCGCGCGCATTACTGGATGAAATGGAAGAGGCGGAATCCGCTGTTCAGCGCTCTCTCAACGATTTGTCCGGGAGAATAAACCTCAGTTGTTCGGTGGGCGTTGCACAGTACGCCCTCAAAGAATTACTCGTGCATTTTCTTGCTGCAAACCCCAATGTTGAAATAATGCAGCAAGTCACTAATCAACAGGTGGACCTGATTGGTGACGGTATCGATCTTGCCGTAAGAGGGCACATGCTTGATCTACCGGACTCCAGCTTGATACAGCGTCATCTGGCGACGGTACCGTGGCACTTATATGCCGAGCGCTCTTTTCTTGCAAAAATCGGCTCACCTTCATCGCCTTATGATTTATTTAACCAACGTTGTTTGAAAGTTGGATGGCAATCTGCTTCGGGGCACTGGGAGTTGGAAAGTTCCACTGGCGTAAAAGCTAGCGTGCCTTTCACCTCGCAGTTTTGTAGCGATGATATGACCACACTAAAAGAAGCCGCAATGAATGGCCTGGGTATTGTCTCTCTTCCCGAATACACGTGTAGAGATGAGATCAACAGCGGGAAATTGGTTAGGGTATTACCAAATTGGACAGCAGGTATTGCTAGGCTGAGTTTGCTCATGCCATCACGACAAGGTGTAGCACCAAGCGTTCAAGCGTTAAACAAATACCTTTTAGCGCATGCGAAGAATTATATTGAGGGAGGGGTATTGCCAACCAATAGTTAAAAATGTCAGAGACGACTAGTATTGACTAGCGAACCCCAAGGCACAACCCTGAATAGTTCAAGCTAGTTGAATAGAAAGCAACACGCTGCATTGCCGATCACCTCACCTAAACAGTAAGCATACCAAGATTCGTCGTCTCGTTTGCGACGCTTAGGCTTGCCATTGTTTTCTTCCAATATGTTTGCAGCGTGCGAGCATGCTTTAGCTCTTATTGGAATGAGACTAATAGCTTTTCGCCAGCCATAAATCGTAATGGCGCGTTTTACATAACTTGAACAAGAATCTTGGCCATACAAAATTCGGTGCGCACAAGAAAAACCTTTGTGCGGGGATATTCGACGTTTGTAGATATTGATTAGATATATAAAAAGCCGATCCATACTCGATCTCGTTTTGGTACTATGGGGCACCTGCATAGGTATGTGGAGGTGTGTGCATTAGCGGGTTAGGTCCCGAGTGTACTTGGCCACTTTGTTAGCTGCTTTTAGAGGCAGAATACTTGATTGACCCATTCGGCATCACCACCAGCTTTTGAAAAGGGTCCATGAATTGAAGCTGCACATCCTTTAAGGGGAACCTTTCTATCTTGTATATTTGATGAAACCCAGTCTACATAAATGCGCCATTCTTCAAGATCGATGTCTTTGATCACTCCTATAGCAAGAATTGCCATTTCAGAAGAGCCTTTGCCGAGCAGTCTTTTTACGGCTATTCGATCGCCCGGTTTGACCAGTTGGAAACGTTCCTGCTGATTCTTAATTGTGTTTCCAACTCCTGACTCTTCACCCTCAAATTCGTTGGCATCCCAACAATACCAATACCCACGTTTTATGAACTGCGGAAGGACATCTTCATATCCTCCCCAAGTAGCACCCACTAACCAATAATTCACAATTTTCATGTACTCCTTGTGCAGCTAACGAATATAGTTCAGTTGTCATGCGTTGTTTGCTTGATCAACTGAAACGGATTGTTAGTTGCGACGACGATAGTGCCAAACTTAGCGACTTGTTCGGAAGAACAACAAGCGTGTTTGACATCCAGCCCCCGCGGTCATCTGCGTGCGAGAAAATAGAAAGGAAATGAAGATGGCGAGATACGCTTTTAGTAAGAGCACCCCCGCGGACTTGGACAACACTCAAAGCGTGTTTCTAAGCCGCACGGGGGTGCTCTTACTGTAAAAACCAAATGCGCTCTCGTCAATCTCCCTTCTAGATCTTTTGCGCTCACATAAAGATAACGCTTATGCTGTTTGTTTATACAGCTATATGGGTTATCCTAAAAATCCCTCAATGTGGTGCTCTCTTTTTTCGCAGGCCAACTAACGCCAAGGGTTGGGGCGCGAACGCAGTGAGCGTCCCCGCCGCGACTTTCAGCGGCGATAACCCCGCCTTGTTAAAACTTCTGCTTTTTCTCTACGGGAGATAGTGGCGAGGTAAATCACGAAACCAGCCAGAAATGCTGCTGTGCCGGGTGCGCCTATAGCTATGGCAGTTTTAGTAGACCACACCCGGAACATAATGCCGTAATCATTGCCTCCACCCACCGCTGGAAAAGATAAATTAAATAAAATAAATAGGATTGCTGAAGTAATTAGTGCAATTAGAGCAACGTAAATTAGCCAAATAAGCCAGTTTGGTTCTGATCGTTTAAACATGTGGAACCCAAAGACGCCAATAAATCCAGTAATTGCTAATGAAGCAATTCCGACGAAGCCACACCATATTATCAGTATTAATCCCATCTCTTACTCGTAGTTTTAACGCCGAGTGTTGGGGCGCGAACGCAGTGAGCGTCCCAGCCGCGCGTTTTGCGGCGATAAGCACGCCTTGTTATGTAACTTATATTGCCTACAATACTTGGATTTCATTTTAGCTATTCTTTTCAATTGCTTGCTCTAGCGGAAAATAATCGCTTTCGAGCCCAGTGGACTTCCTTGATATATCAATGAACACTTTGCCGAATGGAGTATCTACACTCCAATGATCCCATTGATCTAACTCTGTACTCACGAAACGCTTGAGTAGAATGGCTAGTTCCCTAAACTCTGATTCATTTAGCTTATCCATATTCAGCTCGACAATAATATTCCGCTACGCCTTAGAGTTACATAGACATTATGACACCCCCTAGGGTGCTAGCCTCCAGTTATCGTGGGTTAGCTAGAAAGCCAGAGCCATACTATATGTTGGAATCATATAAACACTGGAGGCTAGCGATATGAACAATACCATAATTTTTATAGGCTTAGACACAGCTAAAGAACACTCAGAAGCGGCGTATGTTGAGGACGGCTTTAAGGCTCAACCATCGCCTATTGGGCGCATTAGAACCACCAAGGAAGGGGTAACAAAGTTTGCACGGCAAATGCAGTCTAAATTCCCTGGCGCATCACTCATCTTTTGCTACGAAGCAGGCCCTTGCGGCTACTGGATTTATCGACTGCTAACACAGCTAGGCCATCAATGCTTTGTGGTCGCCCCATCGCTGGTACCTAAAAAGCCTGGCGTGCGGATTAAGACCGATCGCCGCGACGCCATGATGTTGGCTCAACATCTTAAGTCAGGCGATGTGAAGTCCATCTATGTGCCTGAGCCAGAAGATGAATCCATTCGTGATTTATCCCGGACGCGCGAGCGTGCTATGCGTGATCTGAACGATGCCAAGTATCAGCTTAAAGCGTTTCTATTACGCAATCACATTCAATACGGTGGCACGGCTAATTGGTCACTCAAACACTTACGCTGGCTAACAGAGTTAATTCTCCCGCATCCTGCACAACAATTTGTATTGCAGGAAATGATTCAAACTATCACCGAACGTATGTCGCGATTAAAGCGCTTTGATGAGGAGTTAGCTTATCAAGTGAAGCAATGGCGCTACTATCCTGTCGTTAAAGCCATTCAGGCGATGCGTGGCGTACGTTTATTAGTGGCCACTGGGTTAATTGCAGAATTAGGTGACCTATCGCGCTTTGATCATCCCCGTAAGCTGATGGCCTACATTGGCTTAGTGCCGAGTGAACATTCAACCGGCGGAAAGAGAACAGTGGGCAGTCTCACTAAAACCGGAAATACCCGCGCAAGGCGTTTGCTGACGGAAGGTGCGCACAGTTATCGCTACGCAGCGAACATCTCGACTGAATTACAAAAGCGACAAGAGGGTTTGCCAAAAGACATTGTCGATATTGCGTGGAAAGCGCAAGTACGCTTATGCCGACGCTATCAACGATTAATGAAACGCGGAAAACATTACAACTTGGTGGTATCAGCCATTGCGCGAGAAATGGTGGCCTATATCTGGGTCATTGCCAACGAAGTCGTCCTCACGCCGGTTGATGTTAAAACCCGGTTAGTCAGAATGCCACGTGTGTAAAACAGCACAGCAGTAAGCGGCAACACACGTGATAAACAGTTTTGAGTTAATGCAGTGGCAGGTCGAGTCCCGGTGGAGGTGTAACACACGACGGCGTTAGGTAGGCAGTAGGCGTAAGCCTATTGATCCACGAGCATAGAGTAGAAGACAGGCACCTCGACGGAAAAAGTAAGGTTGGATAGGTCAATATGTATTTATTGATAACCCACGGATATCAGCAAGCAAACCGACGAGATACTGACTCCATCTCTCTGCATTAACTCAATCTAATTGAAATAGATGCTCTGGATTTTTGAGTAGGATTTTCTACGTTTTTAATTGACAGGGGGTGTCATATCAACGCCCGCAACAGGGGCAAAATTGGAGCGCCAGCGGAAAGTTTGTCCCTGCCTGCTTGCGCTTGTTAGAAGTTTTACTTGCTAGGAACATCAGAAGCCTTGTATTTGACCGGCACAACTTCTTTGCCCTCCTTGTTTATGTAGCCCCATAGGCCACCTTCCAATGCTTTATGACCATCCTCAACCGGAGTAAGAACACAACCTTTACAGACTAGAGATTGACCTTCGTGGAATGGCCACGCCCAATCATAGCCAGGTGAAAGCACAAGCTCAAAATCCTTGTTATAAAATTCGATTTTTCCATTTTTCTGTGAGCGAGTTAATCCCTCTCTGAAATAGTCGGCGCCGTTATCGTAAAATATGACAGGGAGAAATCTACCATCAGGTTTTACGTAGAAATACTGTCCAGAGGCGAAGAGGCTAGCCAAACCCTCTGTTCCAAAATTGAGCCTGTGTATATGTTCCTGTGATATGCGCAGCACACCATTTTTATAAGATGCACAGCTATCGAAGACTTCCCATTCAGGAAATTGATACTGCTCAGTCTTCTTGGGTATATAGCCACAAGAGCCAAAGTCTTCTGCGTGCACAGCACCAATAAAAATCGTGATGAATATTACGATGTATCGACTCATAGGACTTCTAACGCCTGCAACTGCGGATAACTTGTAGCGTAGCGGAAAGTTTGTCCGTACAGCTTGCACTTGTTAGCTTTCCAGCTGTTTGATTAAACCGCTTATGTTTGAGGCCCATTGATCGCCCATTTCCTTATCTTCATACCATAGCATTCTGAGCTCACAGTTAATTCGCATTACTGCGCGCAGGGCACTTAGAGCAGGTTTCTTCAATTCTGCAAAGTTTAGAGAATTATTTTGCCTAACCCAGGCTTGAACATCATTCGGCAGCCTAGTGTAGTCACCGGTTTTCGCAGAGGCTATTGTTTCAGCAGCTGCAACTATTACCGATGCTTTGGGTGCCTGGAGAAATAGGTATTCAAATATACTTCTTCTTAGTCCATTTGATAAAACTAGCAAATCGTTAGACTCACAAAGTTCGTAAGCCCAGTCTCCAGCATCGTCATTTTCAAATGAACCTTCACCCCATGCACCCAAGTTCAAATCTCCGTAAAGCTAACGCAAAGCCAAGGGGCGTGCGAAACAACGTGTAGCACGTCCCGCGGAGGCCACGCTTTTTGTGGCCGGAGTAAACTTGGGCGCCTTGTTAGAGTGCATACGCAGCCTTTATTACCGAAATATAATTTTCCGCATTAAATTCGAATGGCCCAACTCCATTAACAGGCCGTGGTTCCTCGTAACCATTTTCATATGCAAAATCACTCCACATATAAGAATTGCCGCTTTTGGTAATTTTGCATGCATACGCACCACAACCTATATCCGCGCATTCAGGACACACATAAATTAGACACCTGCCTGATTCAGTTTCGGGTTCACTTTCAAGTAATAACTGCTGAATGCTTTGCTTATTGAGGTAATCCCAGCCTCTAGCGAAGCATCCTAGAAAGTCTTTATGACCACCAGCAACCTGCACAATTAAATCCAAAAGGGATTGATTGTTAATTGTAAAATCACATGAGTGACTTTCGTGCACTATGCAACCGTTCTCTTCAGAGCCTTTCCTAAACAAGATTTTATAATTCAGCACTTTCAGACCTTAGCACTCTAACGCCAAGTGTTGGGGCTGCGGAGCGTAAGCGCAGCAGTCCCAGCCGAAGGCGACAACCACGCCTTGTTAGTTGTCACTTGAAAAATGCTTATTTTTGAGAGAGAAGCGCTTTTTGCTTTTTTGTGCCTCGCTTTCCGATTTGAAAGCAAAACCAAATGCTATGCCAAGCGCCACACCAACCCCTATACCTACTGCTAAGCCGGCGCCGATATTACCCATTGCTACACCGAGAGATATTCCGATAGCACACCCAAGCGATAACCCTAACGCTATACTTAAGGCATACTTAGTAGAGGTTTTTTCTTCAGAATTAATATCTTTCCGTAAACTACTTTTATTTATTTTCACTACACTCTCCTTGTACAACTAACGCCTGCAACTGCGGATAACTTGTAGCGTAGCGGAAAGTTTGTCCGTACAGCTTGCACTTGTTAGCTTTCCAGCTGTTTGATTAAACCGCTTATGTTTGAGGCCCATTGATCGCCCATTTCCTTATCTTCATACCATAGCATTCTGAGCTCACAGTTAATTCGCATTACTGCGCGCAGGGCACTTAGAGCAGGTTTCTTCAATTCTGCAAAGTTTAGAGAATTATTTTGCCTAACCCAGGCTTGAACATCATTCGGCAGCCTAGTGTAGTCACCGGTTTTCGCAGAGGCTATTGTTTCAGCAGCTGCAACTATTACCGATGCTTTGGGTGCCTGGAGAAATAGGTATTCAAATATACTTCTTCTTAGTCCATTTGATAAAACTAGCAAATCGTTAGACTCACAAAGTTCGTAAGCCCAGTCTCCAGCATCGTCATTTTCAAATGAACCTTCACCCCATGCACCCAAGTTCAAATCTCCGTAAAGCTAACGCCCGCAACAGGGGCAAATTTGTAGCGCGAGCGAAAAATTTGTCCCTGCCTGCTTGCGCTTGTTATGTGGTTTATTGATTGGCACGGCTTGCTGACTGCTCTAATTCTAAAATTTTAGTTACGACACCTTTGCCGACCGTACGAGCACCTTCTCTAATAAGAAACTCCATACCGACGTACACCTTTCCGAAATGCTCTTTAGGGCTAAGAAAACCCAGATAAGCTCGAACTGTTTCTCCGGGATTAGCAACCTCTACATCAGGGTAGATATGTGAAGCATCCCAATCTTGGTTGTTGTAATAAAATTGTGGCCTGTATCCAGTAAACGCTGGAGATGAGCGACCACCTTCCTCTTTTGTGAGGAAGTAAATTTCTGCTTCTATATCTCTAGGTACTGGCATAGTTCTCCAGCCACATAGACATTATGACAACCCCTAGGGTGCTAGCCTCCAGTTATCGTGGGTTAGCTAGAAAGCCAGAGCCATACTATATGTTGGAATCATATAAACACTGGAGGCTAGCGATATGAACAATACCATAATTTTTATAGGCTTAGACACAGCTAAAGAACACTCAGAAGCGGCGTATGTTGAGGACGGCTTTAAGGCTCAACCATCGCCTATTGGGCGCATTAGAACCACCAAGGAAGGGGTAACAAAGTTTGCACGGCAAATGCAGTCTAAATTCCCTGGCGCATCACTCATCTTTTGCTACGAAGCAGGCCCTTGCGGCTACTGGATTTATCGACTGCTAACACAGCTAGGCCATCAATGCTTTGTGGTCGCCCCATCGCTGGTACCTAAAAAGCCTGGCGTGCGGATTAAGACCGATCGCCGCGACGCCATGATGTTGGCTCAACATCTTAAGTCAGGCGATGTGAAGTCCATCTATGTGCCTGAGCCAGAAGATGAATCCATTCGTGATTTATCCCGGACGCGCGAGCGTGCTATGCGTGATCTGAACGATGCCAAGTATCAGCTTAAAGCGTTTCTATTACGCAATCACATTCAATACGGTGGCACGGCTAATTGGTCACTCAAACACTTACGCTGGCTAACAGAGTTAATTCTCCCGCATCCTGCACAACAATTTGTATTGCAGGAAATGATTCAAACTATCACCGAACGTATGTCGCGATTAAAGCGCCTTGATGAGGAGTTAGCTTATCAAGTGAAGCAATGGCGCTACTATCCTGTCGTTAAAGCCATTCAGGCGATGCGTGGCGTACGTTTATTAGTGGCCACTGGGTTAATTGCAGAATTAGGTGACCTATCGCGCTTTGATCATCCCCGTAAGCTGATGGCCTACATTGGCTTAGTGCCGAGTGAACATTCAACCGGCGGAAAGAGAACAGTGGGCAGTCTCACTAAAACCGGAAATACCCGCGCAAGGCGTTTGCTGACGGAAGGTGCGCACAGTTATCGCTACGCGGCCAATGTCTCGACGGAATTACAAAAACGGCAAGAAGGTTTGCCAAAAGACATTGTCGATATTGCGTGGAAAGCGCAAGTACGCTTGTGCCGGCGCTATCAAGGATTAATGAAACGTGGAAAACATTACAACTTGGTGGTATCAGCCATTGCGCGAGAAATGGTGGCCTATATCTGGGTCATTGCCAACGAAGTCGTCCTCACGCCGGTTGATGTTAAAACCCGGTTAGTCAGAATGCCACGTGTGTAAAACAGCACAGCAGTAAGCGGCAACACACGTGATAAACAGTTTTGAGTTAATGCAGTGGCAGGTCGAGTCCCGGTGGAGGTGTAACACACGACGGCGTTAGGTAGGCAGTAGGCGTAAGCCTATTGATCCACGAGCATAGAGTAGAAGACAGGCACCTCGACGGAAAAAGTAAGGTTGGATAGGTTAATATGTATTTATTGATAACCCACGGATATCAGCAAGCAAACCGACGAGATACTGACTCCATCTCTCTGCATTAACTCAATCTAATGTAAATATATGCTCTGGATTTTTGAGTAGGATTTTCTACGTTTTTAATTGACAGGGGGTGTCATATCAACGCCTCAGGTTGGGGCGCGACGCCAGGAGCGTCCCAGCCAACGGCGACAACCCTGATTTGTTAAATACCATTTTCATTTCCAATATAAAAAGAGTGCTATTAAACAAGGAAAAACAATCAGGCCTAGAGTAACGCCTTTAAGCATGTTAACTCTATACTCAACCCGCATATCGATAATTTCGTTTTCAGTAAACACGTGACCACAATGTAAGCACTCTTTTTCTTTGAGAGATATTTCCTTATTACAAACAGCACAATTGCCAATACCAAAAAACCTGAACACAAGGCCATTGGGATCAATGTACCTGCCTTGAAAATTTGGATCAGGATCAAAATAACCCTTGGTTGGGTTCCAACGATCGACCTCTTCGGCTGAGACTGTTGATGGGCATCCGCATCTAGAACAATTATTCAAACCAGCATTGTTTGTGTATTCACACGACTGACAATTCCACTCGTAATCTGGCATAGGTATATTTAACGCCGTGGCAAGGGGCACGCGGCGCGAAGCAAAGCGTGTCCCGCGCAGGCCGTGCTTTTTGCGGCCGTAGCATTCTTGGCCACTTTGTTATGTGTTTTCACGATTTTTATTACCTATTGCCAAGGCCGAATATACAGATATAAGTGCAGCTATAAAAACTGTACATATTGAACCAAAATTTTGTGTAAAGTAAAAAAGCGGCCTAGATATATAGTATTTTGTTAAATCCACACCCTTCGCAATTACGTACCCATCCTCGACAGGACCATTTATTTTGTACTCAGCCGCCATTTCCGTTGTCAGGTACAACTCCATAAATAATATGTCGGAAATAGGGGTTGCGACCAAGCTCACAGCAAGACAGATTAATATTATTTTCAGGTGCACTTGAATCCCCTAGACACATAGACATTATGACACCCCCTAGGGTGCTAGCCTCCAGTTATCGTGGGTTAGCTAGATAGCCAGAGCCATACTATATGTTGGAATCATATAAACACTGGAGGCTAGCGATATGAACAATACCATAATTTTTATAGGCTTAGACACAGCTAAAGAACACTCAGAAGCGGCGTATGTTGAGGACGGCTTTAAGGCTCAACCATCGCCTATTGGGCGCATTAGAACCACCAAGGAAGGGGTAACAAAGTTTGCACGGCAAATGCAGTCTAAATTCCCTGGCGCATCACTCATCTTTTGCTACGAAGCAGGCCCTTGCGGCTACTGGATTTATCGACTGCTAACACAGCTAGGCCATCAATGCTTTGTGGTCGCCCCATCGCTGGTACCTAAAAAGCCTGGCGTGCGGATTAAGACCGATCGCCGCGACGCCATGATGTTGGCTCAACATCTTAAGTCAGGCGATGTGAAGTCCATCTATGTCCCTGAGCCAGAAGATGAATCCATTCGTGATTTATCCCGCGCACGTGAACGTGCCATGCGGGATTTGAACGATGCGAAGTATCAACTCAAAGCCTTTCTATTACGCAATCATATTCAATATGGTGGCACGGCTAATTGGTCACTCAAACACTTACGCTGGCTAACGGAGTTAATTCTCCCTCATCCTGCACAGCAATTCGTATTACAGGAAATGATTCAAACTATCACCGAACGTATGTCGCGATTAAAGCGCCTTGATGAGGAGTTAGCTTATCAAGTGAAGCAATGGCGCTACTATCCTGTCGTTAAAGCCATTCAGGCGATGCGTGGTGTACGCTTGCTAGTCGCCACTGGGTTGATTGCTGAACTCGGTGATCTCTCTCGCTTTGATCACCCCCGTAAGCTGATGGCCTACATTGGCTTAGTGCCGAGCGAACATTCAACCGGCGGAAAGAGAACAGTGGGCAGTCTCACTAAAACCGGAAATACCCGCGCAAGGCGTTTGCTGACGGAAGGTGCGCACAGTTATCGCTACGCAGCGAACATCTCGACTGAATTACAAAAGCGACAAGAGGGTTTGCCAAAAGACATTGTCGATATTGCGTGGAAAGCGCAAGTACGCTTATGCCGACGCTATCAACGATTAATGAAACGCGGAAAACATTACAACTTGGTGGTATCAGCCATTGCGCGAGAAATGGTGGCCTATATCTGGGTCATTGCCAACGAAGTCGTCCTCACGCCGGTTGATGTTAAAACCCGGTTAGTCAGAATGCCACGTGTGTAAAACAGCACAGCAGTAAGCGGCAACACACGTGATAAACAGTTTTGAGTTAATGCAGTCAGTGATCGAGTCCCGGTGGAGGTGTAATACACGACGGCGTTAGGTAGGCAGTAGGCGTAAGCCTATTGATCCACGAGCATAGAGTAGAAGACAGGCACCTCGACGGAAAAAGTAAGGTTGGATAGGTCAATATGTATTTATTGATAACCCACGGATATCAGCAATCAAACCGACGAGATACTGACTCCATCTCTCTGCATTAACTCAATCTAATTGAAATATATGCTCTCGATTTTTGAGTAGGATTTTCTACGTTTTTAATTGACAGGGGGTGTCATATCAACGCCCGGCTTTGGGGCGGCTGAAACGAAGTGTAAGCCGTCCTGCCGCGCTTTTTGCGGCACTCAACAGCCGTTTGTTAGGGGCTTTACTCATTAGTATCTTTTATCCACTTAGAAGCACCTGCGACTTCATCTATGAAATCAGCAAGTTCAATTACTTTCGCAACCTGCTTAGATTCACAACCCAGATAAGTATAAACTTCCTTTTTCCGTGTCCCTATGGAGCCTTGGATAGTAATACTACTGTGATCAGACCAGTAATCTGAACATCCCCAACTATCTGGCTTCAGCGACGATTTCAGCCGAAAGAACTTCACGCCATCTAATTTTGTTTCAATTGTATTAATTTGTTCAGGCGTTATACTTGATATTTTTCGACCCTCTATCGCGACGTTTACAAAACCGTCGTATTCAACTATCCCACTCTTAAGTACTTTTAAGTTGTAAACGGGGCATTCTCCATAACAAGCACTTCGCTCCAAGCTCACTAATATGTCGTCACTAAAACCAGCGTCGTTTGAGCAGGATGGTAGAAAGACTACAGAAAGAGCAAAAACGATTAGTACTCGGAATTTCACATATGCCCCCTAACGCCCAGGGCAGAGGCAGCTGAAACGAAGTGTAAGCTGTCCTGCCGTGTTTTTTACGGCAAACTGCCCCTGTTTGTTAGGTGCTGACTTATTTCTCACGAAAAATATCCCCAGCGGTGTTCAATAGGTAAGCATTCCATGCATAACTCTTTCCCTTCGTGTGTGCCGCCATCCAGTAGGAATCCATTAAAATCCGTGTCTAAATCAATCCACAGCTCTTCCTTATCAAATCGAGCTGGATTTTTATCTCGATTAATCATGAGATTTTCGCAATTTTCACATTTGCGAGCGGACATTTTTTGCTGAGGAATAAATCTAGTATCTTGGCCTAGATGAGTCAGTCCATACTTTTCAAGTAGTGTTCTTAGTTCATCATCAAGTGCCTCTAGTTTTTCATCAAAAGCACCACTTTCAATCTCTTCGGATGAGACTTCAAAGTAGCTATACAACCTTCTTATTGCGAATTGCTTCATTGTGATACCTAGACACCTAACGCCCACGCCAGGGGCTGCCGAAACGAAGTGTAGGCAGTCCCGCCGCGTTTTTTTGCGGCACGCTGCGCGTGTTTGTTAGGTGCATAACTATAACCACCGACTGGTAATTTGTTGGGTAGCAACAGCACCAATATTCTTTTTATAGATAGCTCCAAAGACAACCGCGCCTACGTACCTTCCAAGAACGATTGATGTAAGTAAAACAGATAGCACCACTGCAATTTCTATTGTGGAATATCCTTTATAGGTAGCGGGTGCCACTGCTGCACACACCAAAATAAACCAAATTTTCGGTAACGGGCCAATACTGATAATTAGCAACAGTACCGCCACCACAAATATGTATACAGCCCCCAAATTAAATTCAGTTAGCAAATGTACAGTTACAGCTATACAAGCAGAGATTACCAAAATAACAGCATGATAGATAACTGAGAACGAATACTGGTTCTGTACGCGTTCAGGCACTGATTTGATGGTAAATAGGCTTCGCACAGCCGCACCAGCAAATAGTAGAATTAGTATTAGTAGCTGCCATTTCATTGTGATGAGCACCTAACGCCGCAATTAGCGGACCCGGCAAGCGTTTAATGGCCTGCTTTTCAAGGCCATTGCTTGCCTGGGTCCGCTAGATTGCTTTGTTAGTTGTTTTTTTCCGTTCATGGTTTTGTATTTTAGAGCTTAGAATATCTAAGGCGCTTGATGGGAACCCTCTATGCCATAACTCATCTAGCTCTTTAGCAGAGTGTAAACCTTGTAAGGACCTGAGCCCGCGCCAAAATGGAACGCAAATTTCTTCAAAATTACCGGAGATCTCATAGATTTCTTGCCCTCTATTTTCACCTCGTTTGTAATCGGGATAGCCTGTGATAGTTAAATTTACGTTTTCATTTGTACCATTAAAGATGAGTTCATACTCGTATGGTTCTACGTGTAGAATAACTATTCGTTCTTCGTTTGACTGATACTCTTTTCGAAAAGAATCGATCGCGCTTATAAGGTCATCGAAACTGTCATATGGTGTATAAGAAAAGCTATCAGAAACAATGTTTTCTTCACCGTCGCTAATTGTGAAGTCAACCCACCCATGCCGTATATTCTCAAATTTTACTTTCATGCTACGTGTACAACTAACGCCCACGCCAGGGGCTGCCGAAACGAAGTGTAGGCAGTCCCGCCGCGCTTTTTGCGGCACGCTGCGCGTGTTTGTTATGATTATTCCAACTCATAGGCAAAGACCTCGAACTCATAATCCGAATACTGGGATTGATCCGTTACTTGTGGGCAACTAATTTTAAAAAAGTAAACATCAGGCTGTCGAGTTTCCAAAATTTCCCACTCATAGCAGGTATCGATGTACACACCATCGTTGTTAAAAACATTGGCTTTAACTTTTACGCGTCCGTACTTATTCCTGCTAGGCAGACTTAATTGACCTGACAGAACTAGACCACCTCTAAATTCGTCAGAACTTGGTACAAAACGATAGCTAGACTTCACTATTGAAAAATCTGCGACCTTAACTGGATCAGGGAGTTCATTGTTTCGAGTTGTAAATTCTTGATACACCCAGTTAATAATTATAAGTGCTAGTACGAATCCAAATACCGCACTACAAAACCCAACTCCCCATAACAGGCCTTTGGTTAATTGATCCTTCATAAGTTCTGCTCGCTAAAAATCATAACGCCAAGTGTTGGGGCTGCGGAGCGTAAGCGAAGCAGTCCCAGCCGAAGGCGCCAACCACGCCTTGTTAAGCATTGTTGCCATATATTTCATTATTTAGCTCGATGACAACAGGCTTTACACTGGGGTTCTTTTGCAGCCAAATGTCTCCAATATATTGTGCTACCGAGCGACCGTTAAGTATTGCTTTCATGGAGTCCACACTGCGAGCTTGCAAGAGTTCGTGACCTAGCCCCATAACTTTTTCTGACTCGTCAGCTTCAGGCTCGCCAGTTTGCTCTCCCCATACTTTTTGTATTGTGGAAATCAACTTCCCAGCTAATTTTTCAGATTTACTTTTTTCTCTAGGCATATTGGTTTGAATGCTTAACAGTTTTATTCTGCAGACCTATTCTTCATATCTCGGTTCTGCGAATTTATTTTTTAAAGTGGCTATTTAAACCTTAATTTCTCGTAAAAACAAACACTTATAGATAATGTGGATAATCGCGCCAAGATAAAAAGCAGACTTGTCTGTCGATATCTGGTTTCGCAGCCGGGAAAAGAAGAACAAAAAATTCAATGAAAACAGCTGGTTAAAAAATATCATCCGTGTTTCGCAGCCAAGTCTGCAGAGTTTGGAGGGGTTGCGATGGATAAAGGGAATTACGGGGTGGGGGGCATTGATGGTGTGGTGTTATGACCGTGTTTAGCGTTCAGCATGTCGGTATGCTGCAACACTTGGGGCGCGCTACCAGCAAGGGATTGCGATGTTGCGAGTCTCTCCAAGTCGCGCGATTTCCTAAGTCTTTCCGAGGTAATTGCTCATGCTTTACCTGAACACAGACCGTCAGTGAAACAACGCGAAGAGAGCTGCATGGATTGCGTAATGTGTGTCTTGGGAGGTGAGGCTGGATGTAAAAGAGTATGGAAACGTAATGCCGCTATATGCGCTGATAGAAAAACTACAAACCTGTCACTGGCTTGCCGTCTAACATGGCGTTATGTAAATCAATTTCATAGCTTTTGTCGTCATCTCTTTGCTGTAGTCGCACCACCAGGTAGTCCCAGTCTTTTGCTAACCAAAATATAGTGTGGCGCTCTTCATTTTCACGAACGCGTTTAACTTTAGTAGCATTAAATTTTCCTGCGGGTGTGTCTACTAGCTCGTCCCCGAGTATTTCAAATTTATACTCTTTGAGTCGCCCGCCATCAGCAATTTCGTAATCGCCTGGTGTGCCTTTGGAGAGCATGTCAGCGCGGATTTGTAATTGATAATTTAATTTATCCAATACATTGTCGGGAATGGTCATCTTCCAGGGTTTGTCTTGTACGTTGTTTATCACCTTGTGCTGATCCCACAAAAACTCTAGGTGCGCTGTGCGGTTGCGGCCTAAGCCGCCGCGTTTGTAGGTATAGTTGAGGGGCACAATATGTTGTTCGTTATTCCAGCGAAAACGGCTGGTTTCGCTCATGGAGGCTAATAGGCTGTCGGCGATGAACGATAGGGTTTGCGTGCCGTCGGGATGAGTTTCTAATTTGCGGATCGCGGTGATACCAAAGCCACGAAATTTTGCTTTATAAGTAGCTTCGAAGTCTGCAAGAGGGGTGGCACTCGTGGATACCCCAATAGTGAGAAGGGCAAAGAATACGACGATCTGTGAAACTGTTTGGCGCATGCTCGCGTCCGCTTTATATGTCCGGAAGCGATCGCGCCTGACGACCGCTAGTGTGTTGAATTGTGCACTGTGTCTGCTGTTGTATCGATTAGATGGCCGGATGCCGGCAAAAGTTTCTCATCTAACATACTTTTACCATTGTGCAGTTGCAACCGCCCGGTCGCAAACCAATCGACGGCCAATGGGTAAATGACGTGTTCTTGCGCTTGCACGCGTTTGGCAAGGCTGTCTGCATCGTCACCTTCAATGATGGGGACTTTGGCTTGTACAATCGGTGGCCCACCATCTAACTCTTCAGTCACAAAATGCACTGTGACTCCGTGGCAGCTATCGCCAGCCTCTAGCGCGCGCTGATGCGTGTGTAGGCCAGGGTATTTAGGTAGAAGGGAGGGGTGGATGTTCATCATCCGCCCTAGATAATGATGGGTGAATTCGGGCGTAAGAATTCGCATGAAACCAGCGAGGACAATGAGCTCTGGCCGGTAATTGTCTATTGCTTTGATCAGTGCTTGATCAAACGCTTCACGGCTTTCAAAACGTTTATGATCGAGGGTGATAGCATCAATTCCAGCCTGGCGTGCCCGCTCCAAACCTTTAACGTCTGGTCGGTTGCTGACTACCGCTTTTATGTTAATGGGCAGCGATCCGTCTTGTTGACCGTCGATTAACGCTTGAAGGTTGGTGCCGCTGCCAGAAATCAGTACGACGACATTGAGGGTTTTCATACGGTTTAATTGATCTCTACAAATGGCTCGTCATTTTGATCCTGAGCAATTTCACCGATAATGGCGACAGTTTCGCCTGCGTCGGTTAGGTGCTTCACCGCTGCGTCAGCATTTTCCTTTGCAACCACGACGACCATACCAATGCCGCAATTGAAGGTGCGGTACATTTCCTTGGCTTCAACATTCCCGTGTTCTTGTAACCAGTTAAATATGGCGGAAGGTTGCCAGCTTTTGCTGTCGATTACTGCTTTGGTGTTGGCTGGGAGAACGCGTGGAATATTTTCGAGCAGGCCGCCACCGGTTATGTGAGAGAGTGCGTGAACCGGCACTGTCTTCATTAAATCGAGCAGTTGTTTGACGTAAATACGTGTCGGCGCAAGCAGCCATTCTTTTAGGGTTTTACCGTCAAGTTGGTCGTCTAGAGACTGGCCGCTGCGCTCCAAAATTTTGCGCACTAGGGAATAGCCGTTAGAGTGTGGGCCGCTTGATGAAAGGCCTAACAGTACATCCCCAGCTTTGACTTGGCTGCCGTCTATAATCTCTGACTTTTCAACAACGCCGACGGCGAAGCCTGCGAGGTCATAATCACCTGCTTCGTACATACCGGGCATTTCTGCGGTTTCACCACCGACTAGGGCACAGCCGGTAAGCTCACAGCCAGCACCAATGCTTTTGACTACGTCGGTGGCGACCTCGACGTCTAGCTTGCCTGTAGCGTAGTAATCGAGGAAGAATAGTGGTTCAGCGCCTGTAACGATAATGTCGTTGACGCACATGGCGACCAAGTCGATCCCGATGGTGCTGTGGAAGTTGGCGTCGATAGCCAATCGCAATTTTGTTCCTACGCCATCTGTACCAGACACCAGCACCGGCTGTTTATAGCCTGCAGGCATTTCGAACAGTCCACCAAACCCGCCAAGGCCGCCTAATACGCCAGGGCGATGGGTGCGCTTGGCAACAGACTTAATATTGTCGACGAGTGCATTGCCGGCATCGATATCAACGCCGGCATCCTTGTAGCTAAGGGATTGAGTGTCGCTTGGGGTAGATGAATCGCTCATAATCGGTATGTATTCGCTCTGTGCGTCGTTGGTTGCTGGTCACTGATAGCGGCGCTGGAAAATTAGGCGGCTGGTCAAAATGGGGCGCCATTTTAACAGCTAATCGACGTTGATGTAGAACAGAATGTGTTCTCTATGAACAAATAGTGGAATTGAGAAAGCGCTACGTGAAAATAGAGGTCTCCTAGGCTTTTTGTCTGGCGGCGCGCTGTTACAATAGCCGGCCAGCAGGGTCTAGAGCGACTGTGTTACAGGAACAGGGTTGAGGGTCACACGATTGAAAAAACTATTCGTTATTGGGTTACTGGTTTTACTGGTGGTTCAATTTGCATCGCATACGTCAGCTGAAATAGTCAACCTGTATGATTATCAGACATTAGTCGTTACCCAAGACCGTAGCGAGCGTAACCAAGCTACACGCGACGGTTTGGCCGAGGTTATTTTGCGTGCTTCCGGTCAACTAGCGGTGTTACAGGACCCCTCCATTCTTGGGGCATTGAGCAGCCCATCCCGTTACTTACTGGAGTTTCGCTATGAAGCTACCGATGAGACTCTGGATGTTGATGGTAAGCCTACGCCTGCTTGGCGCTTGATACTTAAGTTTTCACAAGAGTCTGTTACCAAGCTGTTGCGTGATCGTCAGCTCTCAATCTGGCCGGCTAACCGCCCAAGTGTGTTGGTGTGGTTGGTGATGGACGACGGTCGTGGGCCGTTGATTGCCAGCTCGGCTTCTCAGCCAGCCTTATTTGATGTCATCACTGAATCTGCGGTGCAGCGTGGTGTACCTATCGTGCTGCCGCTCATGGATTTGGAAGATCAGGTGGCACTGTCCGCGCAAAGTGCTTGGCAGCTTGATGAAGACGCCATTGCTCGAGCGTCTGAGCGCTACCAGGCAGACAGCATTTTAGTGGGGCGCCTGACACAAACGTCACGGGGCGATTGGCGTTCAGCGTGGCAACTGAAGCATCGTGACGGATTTGATGTGTTCGACATCAATAGCGAGGATATCCTAGAGATTATTGGTGCCGGAGTTAACCAAACCGCAGATTATTTTTTCTCATTATACGGCTATCAACCCTCAGGGAATGCAAGCGAGCGGGTTATTATGCAGGTAGCGGATGTTCGTCATTTTCAAGATTATGTATCACTCTTAAATTACTTGCGCGGCTTGGCGATCGTTCGCGGTGTTGATGTGTCTGTCGCGCTTGGCAACTACTTGCTATTGAGTGTTGAGACTGAAGCTGATGTAAAACTGTTACAGGATGCCATTGCACTGGATAGCCGTATGTTGCCAGAACCGGTTCAAGCGGTTGCGACTGTTCCACCGGGGCAGCCGGAAAACCCATTGAAGTACGTATGGCAAAATTAAATGTGGGTCCATCGTAATAATTAATGGTTAGAAACAAACATGGTGAGTGACTTTCCACAACAAATGTCGTTAGGTGTATCGCTTCACGATACCGCTACATTTGATAATTTTTTCATTCCTCCCGACTCGGGAAATGCTCAGGTTGTTTCTGCACTGCTTAAACAGTTAGAAACTTCAGATGCCAGTGTCGTTTACCTTTGGGGAGCGTCCGGTGCGGGCTTGACACACTTGTTGCAAGCGAGTTGCCACGAAGCTGAGCGTCAGAACATCAGTGCCCAGTATTTGCCTTTGGGTGAATTAGCTGGCTTTGACCCGGCGGCGTTATTGGAAGGGATGGCGCATTTTGATCTAGTGTGTTTTGACAGCATAGAATCTGTTGCCGGAAATCCTCAGTGGGATGAGGCGTTATTTAATTGCTTTAATCAGCTTCGCGATCTGAATAAAAAAATGCTGTTTGCGTCGATTTATCCTCCCTCGCAGATTAGTGTGTCATTAGCAGACTTGCGTTCACGCTTGACCTGGGGGGAGACCTATCAAGTTGTGCCTCTGGATGACGTCGAGAAGGTCGCGGCATTGCGTTCGCGTGCGAAAGGGCGCGGCATGGTGATGAGCGAAGAAGTTGGTCAGTTTATTCTTAACCGCGCGCCACGGGATATGAACGACTTATTTTATTTGCTCGATCAGCTTGACGAGGCGTCCCTGCAAGAGCAGCGTAAGCTGACAATTCCATTTATCAAACAGGTTTTAAAGCTCTAAAAGTACTTTCGATTAAAAGTACTCTCCTCATAAAAACGCCGGAGCAGAAAGCGCCGGCGTTTTTGTTTTTAAGTATTATCGTCTATTTACTGGGGGACCAAACAGTGCGTGCAGTGCGCAAGCGCATCGTGCGGATTACGCATCGTCGTGATTAGATTGGAAAAATCTGTCACGGCCTTGTATTGATTTTCGGCCACAGTGCGAAGCAGCTGTGCGCCACTTCTGTCTCGGTACCCGACACCTACTTTGGACATAATGGCTGACGTATTGGCAGACATGTCTTGAATCAGTTGTTCAAATGGCGAGAGCTTAACGTCGATTAATTCGATAGTGAATGAATCGAGGTTGGCACGCTTCGCGGCGGATGCGATGGCATCATCTAGGTAGCCAAGTTGATCGACCAATCCAAAATCCTGCGCGCTGCTACCGCTCCATACTCGCCCTTGCGCGATAGGATGGATTAAGTCTGGGTGGGTGTTGCGGCCTTCGGCCACTAAATTGATAAAGCGGCGATAAATGTTGTCCACTTGGGCCTGCAGTACGCCAGCAGCGGCCGGTGAGACGGGCATGTCGATACGCATTGCCCCGGATAACTCAGTGGTGCCAATGCCGTCTGTGGTGACGCCAATTTTTTCTAAGCTGGTTTCCAGCGTAGGAAAGATAGCGAACACACCGATGGAGCCAGTGATTGTTGTAGGTGTTGCCCATATTTCATCGGCGTTTGCAGCAATCCAATAACCGCCTGAAGCGGCGACGCTACCCATTGAGACCACAATGGGCTTTCCTGCGGCCTGGGTGGCGACAATTTCATTGCGAATAACTTCCGATGCAAAGGCGCTACCGCCGCCGCTATCAATACGCAACACGACGGCTTTAATGCTGTCGTCATCGCGTGCTTGACGGAATAAATCAGCGAGTGAATCGCCGCCAATGCTTCCGGGAGGTTGTTGGCCGTCGTAAATTGTGCCGCTGGCAACTATCAAACCCACACGGTCTGGTGCTTTAATGGTTTCTCTGTTTAAGTGAGCAACGTAGTGTTGAAAGTCGATGGCGAGGTAATCATCATCGTCGCCTTCGCCAAACTCTTGAATAAATTTACGGCGAAGCTCCGCGCGGCTGGCGAGTTGGTCTACTAAGCGCGTGTTTAGAGCAAGTTGTGCAGCGTCCCCGTCGACACTTTTTAGGTGTTCGGTAAAATTATTGATGTAATCGTTAATTGCCCCCGCAGGTAGCTGACGCAATGACTCAACGCGACTGGTGTATACAGACCAGAGTTGATTGATCCACTGGCTATTATGTTCGCGAGACTCTTCTGACATGTCGCTGCGTAGGAACGGTTCAACCGCGTCTTTGTATTCGCCAACCCGGAACACATGCATGTTAACGCTAAGCTTATCGAGTGCGTCTTTATAGTAATTTCGATAACTACCGTAACCGGTTAGCATCACCGAACCCATTGGGTGAAGGTAGACTTGGTCGGCATAACTGGCGAGGTAGTAATGGTTTTGGGTGTAGAAATCACTAACCGCAATAACTTCCTTCCCAGATGTTTTGAACTTGTCGAGCGCTTGACCAATTTCCTCGAGCTTACTTATTCCGCCGCCAGCAAAATATTGGAGATCGATAATTAATTTGCTAACACGGGGATCATTGGTCGCGGCGTGAATACTTCGTGTGACATCACGTACGAGTGTTTCGGCTGGGCCTTGTCCTTGCCCCATCAATTGCGTTATTGGGTCGATGTAACTTTTTTGATCCACTAAAAACCCACTGATATTAATTCTCAGTGGTGCTCTTTCGGGTAGCGGTTTCAGCCCTGGGCCGAATAGGCTTGACGCAATGACGATAAGAAGAATCAGGAACACTGAGTTAATGACGATAACACGCGTCCACGAAATAGTTTTTCCAATACCCGAAAAAATTTGTTTCACCAGACCGGGGCGGGCATCACTCATTGTTGTCTCTCTCGCTCAATGTGTTGGTGTTGTCTGTTTTAGAATAGGTTGGCTCAGCAACGTCAGATTCAGAATCTGCGGTTAGGCGTTGTAACCAGCGGCTGCAATAGCCAGCGGAAATTGCCAAGGAGGGCGTGGCAATAAGTAATATAGTGTCGCCAGTATCGCCTTGCGGCGACATAAACTTGAGTACCGCCGGAATAAAATACAGCATCGCAATAAACCCTTGCCAGCTGTAGGCGCGGAATTTTAATCGCAGCATGCCTGGCAAAACCAACAAAAGTGCAAAGCACTGAACCGTCCATCGAATCCATGAACCGGTGTCTTGGGTTAGGTTGGCGTAGCTAATCACCGCGATAGTCGTGATGAACGCCGCAGCGTTAATGAAAAGGGCGATGATAAGGTTGCGCCGAAAAATTTGTTGGGACATTAGTGACTCGTTCTTAATGATGTGGCGATCTGTGCAACCCGTTTGCCAAGCGCTTGGCACAAGGTTTTTTCGTCGTCGGTAAAGGGGCGCTTACCATCGGCGCCTGCCCAATGACTGGCCCCATAAGGTGTGCCGCCTGCTTCGGTGTCATTGAGGGCTTGTTCGCTGTAGGGAATACCGGTGATCAACATGCCCTGGTGTAGTAGCGGCAGTAGCATGGATAGTAGCGTGGATTCCTGTCCGCCATGCAAGCTGGCGGATGAGGTAAATACCGCCGCAGGTTTGCCGATTAAATTACCGCTCAGCCAGCTACTGCTAGTGTTGTCCCAAAAATATTTCATCGCCGAGGCCATGTTGCCAAATCGTGTTGGGCTGCCGACGATGAGTCCTGCGCAATTTTTTAATTCTTCCTCGGTGCAATAGACAGCACCTTCGTCAGGAACGGAGGGCTCTACGGCTTCACTGGTTGCGGATACCGCAGGTACGGTGCGCAGCAGCGCTTCCATGCCACTGACTTGCGAGACGCCGCGGGCAATCTGCATTGCCATTTCTCGAGTGCTACCGCTGCGGCTGTAATAGAGCACTAAAATATAAGGAGAACTCATGTTGCTGTTGCCATTAAAGGATGGTTAATACGTTTTCAGGTGGTCGCCCAAGCGCTGCTTTTTTGCCTTTGACCACAATGGGACGCTCGATAAGTTTTGGGTACTTGGCCATGAAGGCAATAATGTCATCGTCGCTCAGATCAGGATTTTTTAAATTGTTATCCTTGTAGGCGTCTTCGCCTTTGCGTAATAGTTCTCGCGGGGTGATGCCCAACTGGCTGACGAGGGTTTTGATCTCACTTTCGTTCGGTGGTGTTTCCAAATATTCGACAATGGTGGGCTTGATACCTTGTTCTTCCAAAAGGGCCAGAGTCTGGCGCGATTTTGAGCAGCGAGGGTTATGGTAAATGGTAGTCATGGTTGTTGGCCTATCAGTCAAAAATCAGTCGGCAAAGCGCGCTATTGTACCCTAATGGTAGTCGGGCTGGGCAGAAACAGGAGGGATATATGCAGGATCAAAAATGCGTAAGTGCAAAAGCGCTGGTAGAAGGGCGTGTGCAGGGCGTTGGCTTTCGCAACTTTGTTCGCAACCACGCTATTGAGCTAGGGGTTTCCGGCTATGCGAAAAACCTGAGCGATGGCGGTGTGGAAGTATTAATGCAAGGACCCAGCGATGCGCTACAAAAGCTCAAGTCACGATTAAGTTCAGGCCCGCCAGGCAGTTTTGTTGAGCACCTTGAGTGGCAGGTTGTCGAGTGTGGGCCATTGGATGGATTTAAAACGGGTTAATTTGATGGTTATTTAGCGGCTGCAAGGTCGAATATGCTGTCTATACTGATAGGAAACAGCAAAGGAAAGTTGGCTCTCCATGGGTATTCCCGTACTAATCTGCGACGACTCAAGTATGGCTCGCAAGCAAGTGTTCCGCTCCTTACCGGAAGGGTGGGATGTGGATATCGAATACGCTTCTAATGGCGCCGAAGGTATTGAGGCCATCCGCAGCGGCAAGGGTGAGATGGTGTTTTTGGATCTCACCATGCCGGAAATGGACGGTTATGAGGTGCTTAAAGCCATTAAAGATGAACAACTTAAGAGCATGGTGATTGTCATCTCTGGTGATATTCAGCCCGAGGCGCGAGAGCGTGTGTTGGGCTTGGGAGCACTGGACTTTATTAAGAAGCCCATCAGTAAAGATAAGCTATCTGCTGTTCTGCAAACCTACGGGTTGATGTAATGAGTGGGGCGCTACCGTTTAGTGAAGAGCACCGCGACTGCTTGCAAGAGCTTTGTAACGTGGCCATGGGCGCGGCAGGAGAGTCTCTTGCCGATTTCGCGAAAGTATTTGTTAACCTGTCTATTCCTAAGATCCGCTATATTCAACCATCGCAAATATCAGAGGCATTATCGAGTCTGCATGGCGTTGATCGCGTATCGAGTGCGGCGCAATTTTTTAGCATGGGTGAGCATGGCGGTTATTCCATGGTCGTCATTACCGACCCAAGCTTCGAAGATTTAGCCTCAACGACAGGGCGGGAGTTGGTCAATGATGAGGCTCGAAAGCAACTGCTTCTGGATTTGACCTTGTGCATTAACAACACCTGTTTGCCCCAGCTAGCGGAACTGATGGAGTCCAGCATCGAAGTGTGCGAGCCGGACTTGTTGTCTCTTCATGTTCCCCTAGAACAGCTGGCGTTTACCGATATCGCCTCTTGGGATCATGTCGTCTCCGTAGAAATCAATTACCATCTCGAGGATCACCCATTCAATTGCGATTTGCTGTTGCTCTTGCCTGATGAAGTCGTTGAGGCGCTAGTTGAAGCGCTAGAATCTTTGCTGAATGACTAACACTGCTGCAACTCCAGCCTGTCGAAATCTCTCGGTTGACTAACTGTTCCTGCCCTCCGCCGATAAAACCGCGTTAATGTTTGCTCTTGACCCGACTAATCGGCCGGGCTAGCGCTCCGGTTTGGCACTAAGCTTCGCGCGAATAAAATCTGAGTGAGAGACATAAATAAGTTCAGCAACTCGCCTTATCAAATGTTCTTCGTATTTGTCGATGACGCCATCCGCAAAAGCCATCGACCACATACTCTCGACTAGCTGGAATTTCTCTTCGCTGTTGTAGTGGTTGTTAATTTGTTGTGTGAATTCGTAAAGTGACGTGGCACTTTGCTGGCTTTGCTGTGCACTACGAATAAGTTCATCAAGTTCTGCTGTCGACAGCTCGAATTTACTGGCAAGCATGTCATGTAGAGCGCGTTGCTCTGTGTCACTGCAGTCGTTGTCGGCGTAAGCAACCTCAATGAGTAAAGCGGCGCAGGCGAGCTGCCGGTGGTGTTTGGGTTGGCTGGTAGGTTGTTGTTGATCGGAGACGTCGCGGATCAACTTTTGAACAAGTGATAACATTCTGATTATCCGTATTGCTTACTATGTATTTACGGCGATGTCGGCTCAATGTGGAGTGGTAAGGCTGGTTGATATTTAATCGGCCATAGCTGTCTGTTCAACAAGCGCATCGCTGGCATCTTAAAAGTGAGATAACTTTAACCGTTTATCGTTCAATATCTCACCAACAAATCTTTTTTGCGGCGCCTGGATATGTGCCATTAGCACGAGTCTCAGTCTATAATGGCCGCTTTCATCTCAGACCCATTGGGTTCTGGGTAGCCTAAAGCGAATGGCCAGGTTTGCCAAGCTGATGCAAAACCTTACTGGTCGTTGGTTGTAAAACGTAGAACCTATTGAAAAGGTGATTGAATGATTATCAAACCAAAATACCGTGGCTTTATTTGTACCAATGCTCATCCAGTTGGCTGTGCAGCTCATGTACAAGAGCAAATTGACTACATCAAAGCTCAAGGGCCTATTAGCGGTGGTCCTAAAAAGGTTCTAGTCATCGGGTCATCGACGGGCTTCGGTTTGGCCGCGAGAATTACCGCAGCGTTTGGTTGTGAGGCCGATACCGTGGGGGTGTTTTTCGAAAAGCCAGCAACTGATCGCAAAACGGGTTCTGCTGGGTTTTACAACTCGGCGGCGTTTGAGACAGCCGCGAAAGAAGCGGGACGTTATTCTGCCAGCATTAATGGTGATGCATTTAGTCATGAAGTTAAACAACAGGTAGTTGATTTATTAAAGTCGGGCATGGGGCCAGTTGATTTAGTGGTTTATAGTCTCGCTTCTCCACGGCGCACGGATCCTGATTCCGGCGAAGTCTACAGCAGCTTTCTTAAGCCCATTGGTAGCGACGTAACCTGTAAAAGTTTGAATACTGACAAAGAAGAAATCAGTGACGTAACGATTGAAAAAGCCACCGATGAAGAAATTGCTGGCACTATTAAGGTGATGGGTGGTGAAGACTGGGAAATCTGGATGGATGTTCTCAATAAAAACGGTCTATTAGCAGATGGATGTAAAACAATTGCCTTGAGTTACATCGGCGACTCGATTACTTGGCCGATCTACGGTAAGGCGGCAATTGGTAAAGCGAAAGAAGATTTGGATCGCGCTGTTGTCGAAGTGAATAGCACACTATCGGCCGTGAGCGGACAAGCCAACGTTGCGGTTCTTAAAGCTATTATGAGTCAGGCGAGTGCTGCTATTCCTATCATGCCGCTGTACATGTCGATTCTATTTAAAGTCATGAAAGAAAACGGATCCCATGAAGGGCCTATCGAGCAATTGTATCGTTTGTATACTGAGTGTTTGTACTCCGACTCTCCCCGCCTGGACGACGCGAATCGTTTCCGTGTTGATGAGAAAGAGCTCGATCCTGCTGTGCAAGGCAAGGTGAATGAAATATGGGAACAAGTGACGACAGAGAACTTACGTGATCTTACCGATTTTCAGGGATATCGCGATGAGTTCTTGAAGCTATTTGGCTTTGGTGTTGATGGTGTTGATTACGACGCTGATGTTAGTACCGAGGTGCCAGCGGAGTTTTAATCACTCCTGAGATCTAATCATAATGGCAGATTTGCATACCAGTGTGGTTGAAAAAACGATTACCGTGGGGAGTGCCATTCAGGTAAGCCCTAAGGTCAGGCGTATCACTGCACCGAACGCGGGGCCTATGACGGGGCCCGGAACCAATACCTTTTTGATCGGAGATGACGACGTAACGGTATTGGATCCAGGGCCTGCGATCGACTCTCATATCGATGCAATTATTGAGGCGTGCGACGGAAAGCTGAATAAAATTGTCGTCACTCATACTCACGCCGATCACTCTCCCGCGGCAAAGCTTTTGAAAGAAAAAACAGGTGCGCAATTGTTTGGCTCTCTTCTGGCCGATGATGCGCACCAAGACAAGAGTTTTGTTCCCGATGTAACGTTGACGCATCTGCAACAAATTCCTAGCGATGAATATCAGCTAAGTGCTTTGCATACGCCTGGGCATGTCGGCAATCATTTTTGTTTCTACCTGGCTGATGATCGTATGGTGTTTACGGGCGATCATATTATGCAAGGAGCTACCGTCGTAATCATTCCGCCCAGCGGCGATATGGCTGATTATATTGCGTCCCTCAAACTTCTACTCGAGTACGATATCGAGCTGTTGGCTCCCGCGCATGGCCATTTGATGGCTTCTGCCCACGAGGTCGTACAGCAGATTATTGATCATCGCCTGTCGCGTGAAGTCAAAGTCATTACGGGATTAAAACGATCCCCAGACTCATCCCTCGATACCTTAATGCGCGAGGTGTATGCCGATGTTGATGAACGGCTATACCGCATTGCCAAGCTTTCCTTATGGGCTCACCTGCTAAAACTAGAAAAAGAAGGTCGCGCGCGTAAACATGCTGAACAGCATTGGTTGTATGACGATGAGTTGTGGCTCTACACTGGCGACTAGCGAATAAACCTCTTTATATAGCGACCTTATCAATTGGATACAAAATCACAACCACGCTTTTCTCTCGCGTTGTTTCATCCTCGTTATTGGGTTACCTGGCTCTTATTCTTGCTGTGGTTTGCCATCTCTCAGTTGCCCTATGCTGTCCATAGGGTGCTGGCTGCAGTGTTGTCGGTAGTATTTTATTATGTCGCCCCCTCGCGACGCAGGGTTGCCGAGAGAAACCTTGAGCTGTGTTTTCCAGAGCTCAGTGAGTTTGAGCGGGAACAGCTCTTAAAAGCGAATTTTTATTCAACGGCTATGGCTGTGTTTGAATCGGGTATGGCATGGTTTTGGCCGCGTGCACGTATTCAAGGTTTGGTGCAGGTGGAGGGGCTGGAAATTTTGCGCGAGCACCAGGCTACTGGGCAGGGTGCGATTATATTGAGTTTGCACTTCACGACATTAGAAATCTGGGGGGCTACATTTTCCAGTAACGTCGACAAGTTAGATATGACCTATCGTCCCCATCGCAACAAAGTCTACGATTACTTGCAGCATCGTGCGCGCGGGCGCGCCGACAGCTCAGATGTTGTCGCGGCAGGGGATGTGCGGTCGATGGTGAAAAAGTTGAAACAGGGCCGCTTTGTGGCGTACTTCCCCGATCAAGATTACGGCAAAAATCATAGCGTATTTGCCCCCTTTTTTGGCGTGCAGGCTGCCACAGTGACGGCGATGGCGCGTATGGCAAAAATGGCGAAGGTGCCTGTCATTCCGGTCATGTGTGCTCGAAAGCCTGGTATCGAAGGCTATAAAGCGTGGGTCATGCCAGCGTGGGAAAACTATCCCTCTGCTGACGATGTCGAGAATGCCACGTATTTAAATGCCCATGTGGAAAAGTGCGTGCGAATGCAACCTGATCAGTATCTGTGGGTACACCGCCGCTTTAAAACCCGCCCCGAGGGAGAGGGCGATCTGTATCGTAAAACCGACCGATAAAGTCTTTCGAGACAGGCAAACTCAATCCGCGTTAGAATGCGCCGCTGCCTCTATGTTGCCGAGGCAGTCCAAGGGCAGTAAGATTGGCCCCCTTTTTTAGGCAAGAGCGATAGCGCTTTGCCGACCACCAATTGTTTTACCTTATGGAGATCACCATGTTGCAGGGTAGTATGGTTGCCTTGGTAACCCCAATGACTGCCGATAATCAGCTTGATTGGCCCGCTCTAGACCGTCTAGTGGAATGGCATATCGAGCAAGGCACCAATGCCATTGTTGCGATGGGTACGACCGGCGAATCGCCTACGTTAACCGTGCCCGATCACATGAAGGTAGTCAAAGCGGTGGTGGATAAAGCTCAGGGTCGGATTCCGGTCATTGCTGGTACTGGCGCGAACTCGACGGAGGAGGCAATTGAGTTAACGCAGTTGGCCAAAGATATCGGCGTGGACGCCTGTCTCTTAGTGACACCATACTACAACAAGCCATCTCAGAATGGCTTGTTCCAGCATTATCGAGCCATAGCAGAAGCCGTAGACATTCCTCAGATTCTCTATAACGTCCCTGGTCGAACGGCAGTCGATTTGCTTCACGATACAGTGATAGCTTTAAGCGAAGTGGACAACATTGTCGCCATTAAAGAAGCGACAGGTGATCTCGAGAGAGCTAAAAAGCTAATAGACGCTGTGCCGAGTGATTTCACTGTTTTTTCAGGAGATGACGCGACGGCAATGGAGTTGATGTTGATGGGTGGTAAAGGCAACATCAGCGTTACTGCGAATGTTGCGCCGGATCAAGTCTCTCAATTGTGTGCTCACGCCATTGCGGGAAATAGAGCGGCTGCAGAAGAGATCGATGCGCGCTTGGCGCCGCTGAACAGCGCGTTGTTTTTAGAGGCGAATCCAATTCCTGTGAAGTGGGCGCTACAGCAAATGAACAAAATTGATAGCGGTATTCGCTTGCCTTTAACGCCATTGGCAGAACAATATCACGACCAGGTGCGCGCAAGCTTGCAGCACGCTGGACTGCTCTAAAATAAGACGCTAAGGATCCTTTCAGCGGGGTTGATGTCCTATAGGTTGATCAGCAGCCCAACATACTGAAAGTGATCTCAAAGCGAAGTGAAGACATAATAATGAAGTATCTTGTACCGAAGACCGTCGGAGTAACCTGGTTAGTATTGAGCTTGTCGGGGTGTGGTGTGTTATTTGGCGATGACGGTTTGTTTCCAGATAAGAGTGATGACTATTTGGATGCGGAGTCTATTCCGCCAATGAAGTTGCCTGAAGACGCTGATCAAGAGCGATTTACTCAGTTATACGAAGTGCCCGCTCTGAATAACGCTGATTGGGAATATCCTGACTCTTTCAGAGTGCCTCGGCCACAACCGCTGTCGGCCAACGTTTTTTCTGAGAAGGTGAAAATCCAAAGCTTATCAAACAAGCGTTGGATTGCTATCAATACACCACCCGCAGAGCTATGGCCGCGCGTGCGTAGTTTTCTTGCAAACAACAATCTTCAGGTGTCTCGAACTAACCCAGAAGTTGGTTTAATTGAAACATCCTGGCTGAGTTTTAAAGATGATCCGGATCACCGAGATCGCTACCAAATACGTGTAGAGCAAGGTGTGCAGCCCGAAAGCTCGGAGATTCATGTATTACACATACAACTTCCTCGTGCAGATGAGTTACCTGCGGACATTCTATGGCCGGATGTCTCAAGTAGCCCTGAACGCGAGGCATGGTTAGTCGACGAACTGGCTGCGACCTTGGCTAGTGAGGTGAACTCCGCATCGGCATCGCTATTGGCGCAAACGATCGGTGGTGATGAGAAAGTATTTTTTGATACCAAAAACAAAGAGCCAATATTGCGACTTGAGCTCGTGCCTGAACGTGCTTGGGCGACTTTGACTTATGCCGTCAAGCAAGAGGGTTTGCGCTTAATAGAGTTGGATCGAAAATCTAATATCGTTTACGTCACTTACACCAGTCCTGATGAAAGTGAAGGCTTTTTTAGCGGCTGGTTTAGCGATGAAGAAGACGAGGTCGAGTATTCCTTAACTGAGATAATCGAGCACTTAAATATTCAGGATACACCGCAGAATAGGACATTATTTCCACCCGCAGCATTTACAGATGCCAAGTCATTAGCTGATTTACCCGGTTATCTTTTATTGGTTGTTGAGCATAGTGATTCGATAGAGGTTTATGTAAGGGATGCCTACGGTAGGCCTTTGGTTGCGCGCGATGCGCGAGAGCTTCTCGGTATCATTAAGCGCAACTTAATCTAATCAACGATCTTAGTTGGTGCGCTGTGAGTGCACCCTCTGGAACTGACATTTGGCAATTGGTCGCGTTTTACGGATAGAGCTTTGCGTTTGGATGGGACAAAGTGCTATTTTTGAACTATTAGTTATATAGGTCGATGGCGTTGCAAGCTTCTTTATAGGCAAGTGCTCTCGACACAACCATGATATTTATCTTTAGGAGACTGAGCATTGGACGAGCGCCGGCGTTTTGAACGGATGTCCACCACGATTCGGGTCGAGATTACTCACCCCGCGTTTGGCACAATTGTGGGTTTTACTCAGGATATCTCTGATGGAGGGGCTTCTGTTAAGATTGAAAACCAGCCAAACCCTCCGGTCGGAACCGTAGTAAAAGTCGTTTTTCGAAAAATGGTGGGCACCATCAATGAAGAGCCCGTCGTGATGAAAGTGATGCACCAGCATCGTAACGTCGTTGGCTTAATGTTTACCCCTCACTTACCCTCACCTTAGATAGCAAGCCCGCGTCATTTATCGCTAGTTTATTTAAATCCTTTTTTTATTGTTGTGCTCGCAGTGCGCGGGTGCAATCACTTCAAGTCCCTCGCCGAGGGTTTTCGCTATGAGATCGAGATGCCTACAGTCCAACTCGGGATTGAGGGAGACATCCAGCCAAGACAGTTGAGGCAGCTGAGAAAGGATCGCTATAGCGATCAACTGGTTATCTTTCAAAGATAGTTGGCGGATGTTTGTCAGCTGCTGGATCCCTTCGAGAGAACTTATACGATTAAAGCTGCAGTTGAGGGTGGTTAACTCCTCTGGGTGTTGGAAGCGGTTGTCATGCAGGTGTTGGTTTACACACGCGTATAAGTGCTTATCGGGAATATTTTCGACAGTTGAAATTGGTTTGACTGACGAGATCGGTTGATCGTTCAGGGTAAAGCTATAGCGACTGCAGCCGCTGACTAGTGCAGTGAAGGCGGCAATGGACAGTAGGCGGAAATTCGAGCTTATCATGGGAGGCCCTTGAAAGTGGCTAAGGTGGAACCTGTCAAAGCGTAAGTGTATGCTAGGCGCCGACTCGTTAGCCAGGGCTTGAGATAGATAGGATTAACTGGCAGGTTCAATGGTGCCCTGGTGGGCCTGACGCGGTAATGCAACGCTCCATGAGATATCGATTTCTGACAATTCTACTGACTACCGTGGTTTGTTTGCCACCGGTCTCTTCCGCTGACGAAAGCGTAGTCGCCGATTCCCATTCGGATTGGCAGAACCGTGTTCAGCGAGCGCAGTGGGTTGGATGGATACAGGTCGCTTCATCGCGGAGTTTAGTCAATGCCTCTATGAGCAAAGGGAATGAACGAGTTGTCATTGATGGCTATCGCTACACCGCGAATGTGATGCATCAATGGAAGGGTGCGCTCGGCGATCAGGTTATCTTTGATGTCGCGTTGTCACAGTGCCATCGCCGTCTTGGGCTTGATCAGCAGTTAATTGCGTTTGGCGTGCTGGACTATGAAGGCCGACACCGAGTGCTTTCGTGTGAAGATATGGTGGCTGGTGAGGCTCTACAGAAGGTGATCAATCGACTAGGGATGGACGTTAAAGTGTTGCCTAAAATATCTTCTAGATAAACCGAGGGCCGCGCGAGGCAGCCGACCCGTCCTTACGCCATCGACAGACCTTGAATAACGCGCTTCATGATCTTCTCGACGTTTTGGGTTAGGTAATGAATGACGGAAATACCTAGGGTTTTATCGGGAAACTCTAAGCGTCGTCGTTTGTTAACGATTAAATTTGCTAAGCCATGCAGGCAAGACCAAACATACGCGGCTAATTCTTCAAAGGGCGCTTCAGAGACAAACCCTTCTTCTTTGGCTTGGTTTAATTCTCTAGCGACCAGTGCGAAAACGGTTTCGACGGATTTTTGCAGATTCTCGTATGCAGTAAAGTCGGCTAACACGTCGCCGAACATTAAATGGTATTTAACCGGGTTTTCAACAGCGTAGTTAACGTAAGCCACACCTAGTTTGACTAAGCGTTCATAGGGATCAGAGATTTTTTGCTCGCTAATGGTATCTAGGCATTTCTGTAACTCTGAAAAACCCTCGTATGCAATAGAGGCGAGCAAGCTATTTTTGGTTGAGAAATGGCGATAAGGGGCCGTTGGTGAAACGCCAGCCTCGCGCGCAAGCGCTCGCAAACTCAACTTCTCTGTACCGCCGCTGGCGATATGTCTGCAGGCGGCATCAATTAAGGTTTGTTTTAGGTCGCCGTGATGGTAAGGGCGAGTGATTTCAGCTACATCGCTTATTTCTGACATGTGAACAGCCTTGTATTCTTTCCACGCCTTCACGCTTATTATGCTCAGCTGTGCGTTTTATGGGTGGCAATAAGTACATCTGGTGTATTGGCTCCGCGTAAATGTTTTTGTATGACCAATGTCGCACCACTTGAAGCCAACAGCATACGTTAACTAAACGTATAACATAAAGCTATCACGTATCGTCCTTTATATCAGATTGTGTCGTCATAAATTTATCCAAGTATGTTGTAAAATGTGAACACGGTTAAATAAATTTTACATCGAGAAAAAATTTAATGTTTGTACCCTATTTAGTAACCCGTGTCGTGATAGCCGACTTGCCGCGTCATATTACCGAGAGCGCGACTGAATTATCTTTGTCCGTTTTGTCAGAGTTACCGGGAGCGATTACGGAGGGCTACTATTTATCGTTTACTGAGCTTGGATTAATGCTGGTAGAGGTAGGCGGCAAAATTGGTGGTGCACTACGAGTCGATTTTGTGGAAGGCAAGCTGGGGTTTCGGAGACGGCAACAAGAAGCTAAGCCCGACATTATTAAAGCGCTCGGGATTCAAGGTGGTATAAAACCGCTGGTGTGGGATCAAACCGCAGGGCTTGGCCAGGATGCTTTTGTTATTGCTCAGTATGCGGGTAAGGTGCGAATGTTTGAGAGGCACGGTGTTGTCAAAGCATTGTTAAACGATGGTTTGAAGAGGGCGAGTGACGTTGGTGAAAAAGATGATTCACTTAAATGCCTCGTGGAGAAAATGATTCTTTCTGAGCATTCGTGTAGTGATGTTGAAGAAATTCCTGATGTTATTTATTTAGACCCTATGTTCCCTGCGCGTAAAAAAAGTGCAAAAGTTAAAAAGGGCATGCAAATTTTTCATCACTTAGTGGGTAATGATGTCGATGCTGATATGCTTTTATTACCTGCAATCGATAATGCTCGTTATCGAGTTGTGGTGAAGCGACCCTTGACGGCGCCTGTGCTCGCTGGGAAAGCGCCAAGCTTTTCGATAAAGGGGAAAACCATTCGCTTTGATGTCTATGTCAAAGCAAAGATGCCGACTCATTTAGATCGTACAAAATAGCTCAGGCGAGACCAGATAAATTGCAACTCCGCCGCTATCGCTAGAAAAAAACCGAAAGTCATTATTAGTACACATATTGCCACACAAACTTCTTGATAAAGCGATGGCTCTAATTGAGTTTTGATTAGGTAGAGAATAGCCATGCTCGTAAAGAACGTTGAAAGCCCTAGCCTGAAATTGCGGAAGATTCTATTTTCTCGCGACCGTTGTGCCTGAATGCTCGGTCGCGAAGACAGTGGGCCTGAAGATGCCATGCGTTCAAAAGATCTCGTTGGGTGACTGCTCTATAGTTTAGCTGTCTATAGCGTGCTTTGTTAGTTGCTATCGTGCTTAAAAATTTATATTTATATTCTCAATAGTGGTAAGAGCGGCGCGAATAACAAAACTGTGAACTCGGTTGAAGCAAATCAAGAGATTTGTAATTAACTTGTGATAGCGTTTATTTTTGATGGCGAGACCATTGGTTAGTCTAGGAAAGCTAATGGCGACAGCTCGACGTGCCTTCACAACCCTTTGCGAGGTGATTTATGCATCCAGCCCTTTCGCAACTTTATGCTGACCACTTTAACTTCATTCGGTTGCTGCAATGTCTCGACGCTGAGGTAACTCGTTACGAGGAGGCTCACTCCGAGCACGCGCGCTTGCCGTTGATTCTTGATATTATCGAGTGCTTTCGTGTTTATCCTGAGGGGTATCATCACCCTCTTGAGGATCTCGCGATTGAATCTCTTCTCAAAAAAAACCTTCCTCAGTCAGAGAAGCTCTGGCGAATGAGAGCTGAGCATCACCAGCTCGAAAAATTGTCTCAGCGAGCTGAAAATGTATTCAATGCCGTTGCGAATGATACCGTTGTTAGTATTGATGATCTGGTGACTGCTGGGCGAGAGTATACTGAGCGACAGATTGAGCATATCCACTTTGAAAACATGGAGGTCTATCCATTATTCGAAAGGTTCGTTATGGACAAGGACTGGGACAATATGACTTCAAGAATAGAGGGTGCTAGCGATCCAGTGTTTTCCGCTGCAGTGAAAGGCGAGTTTGCATCGTTGTATCGTTCAATCATCCAAACGGGGCAAGCCGAGGGGAGAAGTGTCCATGCTAGAGGATTTTCGCGGTTGGAGCGAGTGTCTCAATAAAGGCCGCTGTGCGACCGGTTTTGCCTGCTGTTGAATTGTGCAGATAGATATAAGAACTATTAACTTAGGGCTTGGCAGGTTGCCATTTCGCAGCTGCGCTTTCGTCACTAGCTTTTTTTTCGACCCAGTAGGTTTGGGTTGGTGTAATTTCTTTTTTCCAAAACGGGGCGTCGTTTTTTAAAAAGTCCATTATGAACTCGCACGCCGAAAACGCTGCATGGCGGTGAGCGCTACTGACACCGACGAATACTATCTGTTCATTTGCTTCAATGCGGCCCACTCGATGAATAACTTTGACGCAATCAATTGGCCAACGTTGGTTGGCCGTATCAATGATTTGTTGCAGCGTTTTTTCGGTCATACCAGGGTAGTGCTCAAGCTCTAACGCGACGATGTCTTGGTCCTGATATATCTCACGGACTAAGCCGCTAAAAGTGACAATAGCTCCCGGTGAATTCGATTGTTCTCGGAGCCAGCGGTATTCGCTACTCACATCGAAGTCTGCGTGTTGAATACTAATCATGTTAGCCGCCAGTGACGGGGGGGAAGAATGCGACTTCGTCCCCATCTGAAAGAATTTGTGCACGTGTGCTGACGGCGTGATTGACCGCTATAAGGAGCTGCTCTTGTCCTAAAATATCAGCCCAGTTATCACCTTTAAGAGTTAGCTCATTGATTACATCATCTACAGTCGGCGAATGATCGCTGAGGTCTATCGTGATTTCGTCACAATCTAGCGTCTCGCGGAAATGCGCAAAAAACAAAATCTTTACCTGCATTGTTTACTCGCCTCGAACTGACAATAGTATGTGTTAAGCGTTTGTATCTTCTGGTTTGCTCTGCCAGTGACCTGACTTGCCACCTTTTTTCTCGACCAGGAGGATATTGGATATGACGATACCTCGGTCGACCGCTTTGCACATGTCGTATATGGTTAAAGCGGCGACAGACGCTGCGGTTAGCGCTTCCATTTCGACACCGGTTTTTCCTGCGAGTTTGCAGGTGGCTTTAATTTCAATGCAATTGTCGATTGAGTTGGGTGTAAGCTCGACTTTTATTGAGGTCAAAAGCAATGGGTGGCAAAGTGGAATTAAGTCGTGAGTTTTTTTTGCCGCTTGGATGCCGGCAATCCGAGCAACAGCCAGAACGTCGCCTTTCTTGTGACCACCATCAGTAATCATCGTCAGTGTTTCCGATTTCATACTGACGATCGCCTGTGCGGTCGCGCTTCGCTCGGTTACGTCTTTTTGTCCGACGTCCACCATATGGGCGTGGCCTTGACTATCTAAGTGGGTAAGTTTCGACATGCTGGTTATACGCTTGTATTGGTCAAGATGTTTTGCAGGCATTCATAATACACCGACGATAGTGTGTCGAGATCCGTTGCGCTTACGCATTCATTCACCTTGTGAATGGTGTCATTGAGAGGGCCCAACTCAATAACTTGTGCGCCAGTTGGTGCAATGAATCGTCCATCTGATGTGCCGCCGCTGGTAGAAAGCTTTGTGTCATAGCCAGTGACTTTTGAAATGGCGGATTGCACGGCAGTAACGAGTGTGCCAACAGGGGTTATAAAGGGTTGCCCGCTGAGATTCCATTCTATGTCGTAGTTAAGTTTGTGAGCGTTCAATATTGTCTCGGTACGATGACGCAATGCTTGATCAGTCACCTCGGTAGAAAAACGAAAGTTTCCTAACAGGTTGACGCTACCTGGGATAACGTTTGTCGCGCCGGTACCGGCATTAATGTTTGAGATCTGAAAGCTTGTTGCAGGAAAGTATTCATTACCTTCATCCCACACTTCATTTACCAGGGCATCTAGCGCTGGCGCTAGTCGATGGATAGGGTTTTCTGCTAACTGCGGGTAGGCGATGTGACCTTGTTGGCCGTTGATGGTCAAATTGAAGTTGAGTGAACCACGTCGACCATTCTTGATAATGTCGCCTAGCTTGTTGCTGCTTGTGGGTTCTCCAATGATGCACCAATCAATCTGCTCATTGTTGCTTTGTAGCCAGTCGACAACTTTCACGGTGCCGTTGATTGCTGGGCCTTCCTCATCGCTGGTTAATAGAAACCCAATGCGTCCTGCGTGATGAGGATTGGTTTCCACGAACCGCTCACAGGCTGTGATCATGGCGGCAATGCTGCCTTTCATATCGGCCGCGCCGCGACCATATATTAAGTCGTTTTTAATCGTCGGCTCAAAGGGTGGTGTGTCCCACTGCTCTAAGGGGCCGGTCGGTACGACATCGGTATGCCCCGCAAAAACCAGCAAAGGCCCAGAATCTCCGCGTACTGCCCAGAGATTACTGACTTCATCAAAGGGCAGGGGCGTGAGCGTAAAGCCAATAGCACTCAGGCGGTCGCCAATGAGTGTTAAGCACTCAGCATCTTCGGGCGTAACCGATTGGCGGCGAATTAATTCGCACGCCAAGTCAACGGTAGGTGAATGGCTCATGAAGTTGCCTCAGTTGTTTTTGTGAAGCTCTTCGTTAAGCTCGAAAGCGGTTTTATTGGTTTTGCATTCCACTGCGCCTGTTTGCGAGTTGCGCCAGAATAGTAGATCGCTTTTTCCAGCCAGCTCATGGGCCTTCGCATAAGACGATACTTTACCTTCTTGGTCGAGCATTGCGACTTTTGTACCTGCCGTGACATACAAGCCGGCCTCAACAATGCAGCGGTCTCCCAGAGGAATACCAATCCCCGCATTGGCGCCAATCAAACATTCTTTGCCAACGCCGTTGACTAGCTTGCCGCCTCCAGACAGTGTGCCCATAGTCGAACTGCTACCGCCTAGGTCAGAGCCTGATCCGATCATTACGCCTGCTGAAATACGCCCCTCGATCATCCCTGGTCCTTCCGTGCCCGCGTTAAAGTTCACGAAGCCTTCGTGCATGATAGTTGTTCCTTCACCTAAGTGGGCGCCGAGACGCACGCGTGCAGTATGTGCGATGCGAACACCTCCAGGTACAACATAATTAGTCATTTTCGGGAATTTATCGACGCAAGCAACTTCCAGTACTTCGCCTTTTAAGCGAGCTTGAAGCTGGCGTTCTGGTAGCTCTGCGATATCAATGGCCCCCTGGTTTGTCCAAGCGACATTGGGCAGTGCACCAAAAATGCCGGTGAGGTCGGTCCCGTGTGGTTTAACCAACCGGTGAGAAATCAACTGTAGTTTAAGGTAGCCTTCGGGAACAGAGCTTGGTGCGCTGTCGGTTTCAAGCAAAGTGGCAACACAAGGCGCTTTGCTGTCTTGCATTTTGCCGGCGAGTTCGGCAATCGCTTTCCCTTCATCGGAACCTTGTGCGCTGCAAGCAGCTACGATTGCTTGTAGTTTTGCGTTGTCGAGGTCGATTGCTTGATTGCCACCGTTGTAGCCAATTGCGCTGCCAATGGCGGTGGTGAGAGATTCGCTAGGGTTTAGCAGTGGCTGTGCATAAAATACTTCGAGCCATTCTTGCTTGCTGTTGTGAGTGCCGATGCCGAGGCCGAAGCTATACAACTGAGACATGGTGTGATTCCTATACTATTAAATAATTGAAAGAGGCGCAGCGGCCCATTGGCTGCTGCCAAAGCGCGTGTTTATTTGAGTAGTTGTTGGTAGTCCTTCTCACTGAAGCCAACCGATATCGCTTGGCCATCAATTTCGAGAAGAGGTCTTTTAATCAAAGTTGGGTTTTCAACCAGCAAAGATGGAATAATCTTAGCGTCGAGGTTTTCCTTTTGTTTCTCGGGCAGCTGCTTCCAAGTGGTGCTGCGTTTGTTTACCAACTTACCGGCATCGATGGTTTTGAGCCAGTCTGCGACTTGGCTTTTAGATAGACCATCTTTGCGAAAATCATGGAATTCATAGTCAACTCCCTGACTCTCAAGCCACTTACGGGCCTTTTTAACTGTATCGCAGTTGGGGATGCCGAAAATCGTTGGTTTGCTCATAGTGCCTTCGTTGCTGATTGAGACCTTGGCGGTTGTTGCCAGTTCGAAAAGGGCGGTAAGGATACCAGATTCCAGGTGGGATGTTCGAACCCGAATGGCGTCTTGATTGGTGGGAGAGTGCTTTATGAAGTGCAGCGACCTACAGGTTCGGCAATAACAGCAAATCACTATTAAAATAAATGGCTATAAGGTCACATCATCAGCCATTATCGTGCTTTGGAACTTGAAAATGGCCTAGACATCAAAGTGACGCAAGGATTAGAATTAAAAAGTTAGCCTTGATGGGCGGGCGCTAAGCAGAATCACTTATTAAGTATTGACCCCTTAAGCATTAGTCTTTTAAGAAAGTCAGTTAAAGTCGTTCCACTTAACATAATGCTTCGTCTATCAACGCTATGAGACAGGCGTGATGGTGTCTCAAGGTAAGATCTCTAGGAAGTACCTTTCTTGAATGCGCAGATAATTCGTTTTGTGCAGCTTATATTCGGATGTAATTGGGGGCGCTGCAGCCGTTGCTGCGGGGGAAAGCCCTATGAAGACTAAAGGATCGGAGTCGACTTGTGTCAGCATTAGTATCAGAAAATAGTAGTATTAACGCCCAAGCTACCTATCGGGTAGTTTTTTGGGGGGAAACCGCGCGCGGCTATGATCGTGATTTGGTCGTACGTAACTTTGCGAGCCGTTTTAAAATCAACAGCCGTCGTCAACTAGAGCGTTTATTCTCCGGAAAGGTCATCACGCTCAAGCATAGTTTGCCGCTTGCCGAGGCGCACCGATATATCAAAGCCATCCAAGATGTAGGGGCGGTATGCCGAATGGAAAGCGAGATGAAAAATTATTTCGGCAATGATGAAGTAATGACTCGTCATACCGTCAGCTTTCTTGAAAACGACGTCGATATGAGTACCTTATCGCTTGCGCCAAAAAACGAAGATTAATTGTCGTTAGGCGTTCCACATAAAAAAACCGGCAAGCAGCCGGTTTTTTTATGTCTGTCCACTGCCGAAGAGCTAGGCTTTTTTGGTTTTTTTTGCACGTTTGCGGTTAGGGTAGCAAGTTCTACAAAGCTCACAGATCGTGCCATCACACCCTCTAGCCGAACAGTATTCACGGCCATAATAAATAATTTGCAGATGCAATTTGTTCCAATAGTTTTGGGGGAACAGTCGTTTTAGGTCTTTTTCTGTTTGCGCAACATTTTTACCATTGGTCAATCCCCAGCGCTGAGCAAGGCGGTGGATGTGAGTATCGACGGGAAAGCTCGGTACGTCGAACGCTTGAGCCATTACAACGCCCGCTGTTTTATGCCCGACACCCGGTAGCTTTTCCAGAGCATCCATATCATTGGGGACTTCACCGCCGTGTTCATCTATGAGTATTTGTGACAATTTTGCGATGGCTTTCGACTTTTGAGGTGACAAACCGCAAGGGCGAATAATCGCTTGAATTTTCTCCACCGGTTGTTTCGCCATATCCTTCGGGTGATCTGCAAGAGCGAACAAAGCTGGCGTCACTTGATTGACTCGCTCGTCCGTACATTGCGCTGATAGCAATACAGCAACAAGCAGTGTGTAAGGGTCTTTGTGGTCGAGTGGAATAGGTGGCTTTGGATAGAGTGTTTGCAAACGTTTCAGCACGATATCCGCGCGCTGCAGTTTCGTTGGGTTTGGTTTCAACTCAATACTGGTGGACGCCATGCTTAATTTTTTAGACCTTCAAGGAAATGGCGAATACGTTGCGCACCTTCGATACACTCCTCACGTGTCGCTACGAGCGCAATGCGTACATGGTTTTTCCCTGGGTTCCCTGTTGCGGTGTCCCGTGCGATGTAACTTCCAGGAAGAACAGTTACATTCTCCTGGCTATAGAGTTGTTGCGCGAATAGTTGATCGTCCATCGGCGTTGCAAGCCACAGATAAAAACTGGCTTGCGGCCATTTAACGTCGATAACAGGCGATAAGATATCAATGACATCGTTGAACTTTTGCTTATAGAGTTTGCGATTCTCAATAACGTGTTGCTCATCTTGCCAGGCAGTAGCGCTTGCGAGCTGGAACGGTAGGCTCATCGCGCAACCGTGATACGTTCGATAAAGAAGAAACTGGCGTAGTATATCGGCGTCACCCGCAATAAACCCTGATCGTAGGCCAGGTAAGTTGGAGCGCTTAGATAAGCTATGAAACACAACGCATCGTGAGAAGTCGCTTCGTCCCATAGACGAACATACTTCAAGCAGGCCAGTCGGAGGTGCGTCTTCATCGAAGTATAATTCTGAATAACACTCATCGCTCGCGATAATAAAGTCGTACTGGTCTGCAAGCTCAATGAGTTTTTGCATTTGTTGCTGGCCGATTACCGCACCCGAAGGGTTGCCAGGGCTGCAAAGATAGATCAGCTGACAACGTTGCCAAACAGACGCATCGACATCATCAAAATCAGGGAGGTAATTATTATCTGCCGTGCAATTGAGATAAAAAATATCAGCGCCAGATAAATAGGTGGCGCCTTCATAGATTTGATAAAACGGATTTGGCGAAACCACTAAGGCATCAGGTTTGGAACGATCAATTACTGCCTGGGCAAAGGCGAATAGCGCCTCGCGTGTTCCATTGACGGGCAATACCTGAGTTTCTGAATCGACGCTATTGGTTGGGATCTTAAAGCGCATTTCCAGCCAGCGAGAAATTGCTTGGCGCAACTCCGGAATCCCTTTCGTGGCTGGGTAAGCTGAAATTTTGTTGAGTGATTGGCGAAGTGTGTCCATCACTAAGGATGGTGGTTGGTGTTTAGGTTCCCCAATTGAAAATGCGATGTGGTTACTAGCCGAGGAGGGCTCGCTTGTTGCTGCTTTTAATGCAGCAAGTTTTTCGAAGGGGTAAGCCTGTAGTTTTGCTAAATCGGGATTCATGGTTTGCTGTCTTATACATGCTGGTCCAGTTGCTGACAAATTTCCTTTTGCAAGCGCTGGCATAAACTGGGGTCGCTAAGCGGTTGCCCATTGTTGTCGGTGATAAAAAATATGTCTTCGACACGTTCGCCTAGTGTCGAAATTTTTGCATTTTGTAATTGAATATTAAACTCGATAAAAATGCGACCAATTCTTGCCAGTAGGCCAGGGCGATCTGGGCTGATGACTTCGAGAACCGTATGGCCACTATTGATGTCGGTGTTAATACTGGTTCGAGTCGGCATAGCAAACTGTTTGAGCTGCCGCGGAGTGTGGCGGCTGATAACGCTTTTGTAATCGGCGGTAAGGCTGAGTTCTTCGCTGAGCGCTTTCTTGATGCGAGCTACGCGATCTTTATCTTCGCTGATAGGCTCACCAAATTGGTCTAGCACGTAAAAGGTATCGACCGTGTAGCCGGATTTGGTGTGGTATATGCGCGCATCTTGAATGCTCAAATTGAGTTGGTCGAGACAGGTTGCTGCAGCCGCAAATACATTGAGTTGATCTTTGGCACGAATAAAAATTTGCGTCGCGCCCTCATGCATGACCGTTGTTGTCTTATCAATCAAGATAAGTGTTGCTGCATCTGGGGCTTTCGCGATGGCTTGCATGTGCCAAACAATGTCGAGATAGGTTTCGCGTAGAAAGTAATCCTCGCCCATGTCTGCCCAGAGTTCGCGAATTTGTGTTTCCGAAAACCCCTTTCGGGTTAGCTTATGCAATGCGGCAGCTTGGGTTTCTTCAATAACCTCTTGTTGGTCAATGGTATTTTCTAAGCCGCGTCGCAAAGCGCGCTTGGTTTCTAGGTATAGCTGTCGCATTAAGCTGGCGCGCCAACTATTCCAAATGTCTGGGTTGGTCGCGTTCATATCGGCGACGGTCAAGCAATAGAGGTAATCAAGGTGTAATTGGTCGCCGATTTCCAATGCAAAATTATGAATGACATCTGGGTCCATGATGTCTTGTTTTTGTGACACAGAAGACATCAGTAGGTGCTTTTCTACTAGCCAACAAACAAGTCGGGTTTCGCGCGGTGTGAGTCCATGATCCTGGCAAAAACGAGTGGCATCTTCTGCACCTAACGTCGAGTGATCACCGCCCCGGCCCTTGGCGATATCATGATACAAACCGGCGATATAAAGTAATTCCTTTTTGGGTAGACGCTTCATGGCATGCGCCGCAACGGGAAACTCTTCCGATGCATCTGGCCGATTAAATTGACGCATATTTTTTACGACCAAAAGCGTGTGGGCATCAACCGTATAGATGTGGAACAGGTCGTGCTGCATTTGTCCGGTAACGCGTCCGAATTCTGGGAGGTAGCGTCCGAGTACGCCATAGCGTTTCATTCGCTTTAGTTGCGTAAACAAACCATGCTGACAGCCCAGAAGTGCCATAAATAGCTTACGGTTTTCTTCTTGTGCTCGAAAGTCTTCGTCTATTAGTTCTCGGCTTGCACGAATGAGGCGAATGGTGCTAGCGCGGACGCCTCGAATATCGGGGTCATTCCCCATGAGCACGAATATTTCTAACAGTGCGCTTGGTGTTTGTTCGAAGACCTCTGCATGCGTTGCTTCGATATATCCATCCAGCAATTGAAAGCGTTCATTGACCGGTGTGATGGCTGTGTTCTTGCCTTTCTGAAGAATCGCTTCATCCAAAAACTGGAGCAGCACATCGTTCAATTCGCCGAGCGTTAATACTATGCGGTAGTACCAATGCATAAATTGCTCGACAGCGAGGCGCTGTTCTGTGTCCTGATAGCCGAATAGTTTGGCCAACTCTCGTTGGTATTCGAACAGTAGTCGCTCTTCAGGTCTGCCTGCAATCATGTGAAGGCCATAACGAACCTTCCATAAAAATTCTTCTCCAGAGCGCAGAATGGCAAACTCTTCCTCGGTCAAAAAGTCGCGGCCTTCAAGTTCGTGTAGTGATTCAACACCAAAAAATCGTTTTGCAACCCAACTGATAATCTGGATATCACGCAATCCACCGGGTGCATTTTTAACATTGGGCTCTAAATTATATTCTGTGTTGTTATGTTTTTCGTGTCGCTTGATTTGTTCATCCCACTTTGCGCGGAAGAAGTCGTCGGCGGGCCACATAAATTGAGGCGCGGTTTTTTGCGCGAGTTCAGCGCGAAGGCTGTCGTCACCCAGCAATGTGCGGCATTCCATAAGATTGGTGGCGACGCTGATGTCGTTTTTCGCGATCGACAGACATTGGGACACTGTGCGGACACTTTGGCCAATTTCGAGCCCTATATCCCACAGTAGCGTGATGAAGCCTTCGATGCTTTGTTTCACCCCATCGACTTCGTCATCTCGCAATAGCAGTAAAAGGTCGATATCGGAGTGAGGGTGCAGTTCTCCTCGACCATACCCCCCCACGGCGGCGAGGCACACCGACTGTTTTGAATCTGATGGCCACTCAAATTGATGCCATGCGTAGTGCAAAATGCAATCGATAAAGAGTGCTCGCTCGCGAACGAGCTTGCGAATATCTTCACCTTCGATAAAGCGATTGTTGAATTGTAGGTCCGCTGCCGCGATCGCATCTTTAAACGTAGCGATCTTATTCCCGCTCTCGAGGCTGCTGCGGAACCGGCCTTGCTCGAAGAATACGAGTGGTTTCTCGAAATAAGGTAGGGACATACAGTGGTTGGTAACCTTTGTGGATGCTTAAGGTTTGTAGAAGGGCTCGCCCACGCGCGCAGTTAAGATCTCAACACCATCTTTAGTCACTGCCATGGTGTGTTCCCATTGGGCAGATAGTCGTCCATCACGGGTTTCAACTGTCCAGCCATCTGGTTTGAGTTTAGTTTGATGCTTTCCAGCGTTGATCATTGGCTCGATGGTGAAGGTCATCCCTTCTTTTAAAACCATCCCTTGACCAGGCTTGCCGTAATGCATTACTTGAGGGTCTTCATGGAAGACTCGACCTATACCGTGGCCGCAATAGTCACGAACCACAGAGTAGTAGTTGCCTTCGGCGTGTTGTTGGATGACATGGCCTATATCACCGAGCGTAGCTCCGGGTTTAACCGTCTCAATACCTTTATATAAGCATTCTTGGGTAATCTGAATGAGTCGCTCGGCGTGAGGTGCAACTTTGCCAACGCAAAACATTGCACTGGTATCTCCATGGAACCCGTCGTATATGACGGTAACATCAATATTGATGATATCGCCGTTCTTAAGAATTTTCTTTTCTGATGGAATCCCATGGCAGACAACCTGATTGACCGATGTGCATACCGCCTTAGGGAAGCCGCGATAGCCAATGCAGGCGGATACCGCCCCTTGCGCGAGGATCATTTCATTGCACAGTTCGTCTATCCTGGCAGTTGATACGCCGGGCTGAACATGCTCCCCAATTTGCTCTAGCACTTTGGCTGCCATTCGGCCGGCAACGCGCATTTTCTCGATATCTTCTGGGGTCTTGATTGAAACTGACATTACACCTTGGTTCGCGATTGTGATGAATTGAGGGTTGGAAATCGGCGCTATTGTAAACCAGTATGGTTCAGAAAGATGCAATTGGTGCGTTTGAGGAGAGAATTTTTTATAGAACCCCTTGATTTACAAGGGGTTTTGTGTGAAATGTCTCCTAGCGGGAGGTGTTGGTCAGATCGATTTTAGCCTTTATTGTGGGTTGGCTTTGTGGTATAAAGCGCGCGCCGAAATCAAAGTAGGCAAACTATTAACTTAATCAAAGTCACACATATACCGGCACATGTGTCTGGGTGCCTTGAAAAATGCGCTTTATAGGGCGATTTCAGGGTTGATACATGGGGTGTATGGAGGCCTAACCCGAAAGGAAAATATCATGGCATCAGTAAGCATGCGCGACATGTTGCAAGCTGGCGTTCACTTTGGGCACCAGACTCGTTACTGGAACCCAAAGATGGGCAAATTCATCTTTGGCGCTCGCAACAAAATCCACATCGTTAACCTCGAGCACACAGTCCCAGCGTTCAACGACGCTTTGGAATTCGTGCGCAAGTTAGCGTCTCAAAAGAAAAAAGTGTTGTTCGTTGGTACCAAGCGAGCGGCTCAAAAAATCACCAAAGAGCAAGCTGAGCGCGCTGGTCAGCCATTCGTGAGCCACCGCTGGTTGGGTGGTATGTTGACCAACTACAAAACGATCCGCGCTTCTGTTCGACGTTTCCGCGAACTAGAAACTCAGAGCCAAGACGGTACTTTTGACCTTCTAACTAAAAAAGAAGCGTTGATGCGTACTCGCATGATGGAAAAGCTTGAGCGTTCTATCGGTGGTATTAAAGACATTGGCGGTTTGCCAGATGCATTGTTCGTGATTGATGTTGAACACGAGCGTATCGCGATCAAAGAAGCAAACAAACTCGGCATTCCTGTTATTGGTATCGTTGATACTAACAGTGATCCTGAAGGCGTTGACTACGTAATCCCTGGTAACGACGACTCTATCCGTGCAATCAAATTGTACATGACGGCTATGGCAGACGCATGTTTAGAAGGTGCTTCTTCTCAGGCAGCTCCAGCAAAGAGTGAGTTTGTTGAGGTGGATGACGCTGGTGATGCGGCGGAAAGCAACGCAGGCTAATAGCGAAAGCTAGTCCATTTTGAAAAGGGGGCAGCGGCCCCCTTTTTTCAATTTAACCAAGATTTAAACCGAATAGTGAGGATACGATCATGGCAGCAATTTCTGCTTCGATGGTAAAAGAATTACGCGAGCGTACTGGGCTCGGAATGATGGAGTGCAAAGGCGCACTAGTAGAAGCTGATGGTGATATCGAGGTAGCAATCGACAACCTCCGTAAAGCCAGTGGTTTGAAAGCAGCTAAAAAAGCTGACCGGACAGCGGCTGACGGCGTTGTTGCTATTAAATTAGCTGACGATGCTAGCTACGGTATATTGGTTGAAGTCAACAGTGAAACTGATTTCGTTGCACGCGATGAAAACTTCCTTGGCTTTGTTAATACTGTGGTTGACAAAGCGTTCGCTGATAAGCAAGAAGACGTTGCTGCTTTGATGGCTGGCGATCTTGAAGATCAACGCGAAAAGTTGGTTCAAAAAATTGGTGAAAACATCGGCGTACGTCGCATCGCTTCACAAACTGCCGAAGGCGGTGTTGTTGGTGGTTATGTTCACTCAAACAACCGTATCGCGGTGTTGGTTCAATTGAAAGGCGGCGACGCTGATTTGGCCAAAGACATTGCTATGCACGTTGCTGCTGTGAACCCAGCGGTTGTGAACCCAAGTGATATGCCAGAAGCTGATGTTAAGCGCGAAGAAGACATCATCAAAGCGCAACCAGACATGGCGGGCAAGCCTGAAAATATCGTTGAGAAAATGATGCAAGGTCGTATCGCCAAGTACTTGAAAGAAAACAGCTTGACCGAGCAGCCTTTTGTTAAAAACCCAGATGTTAGCGTTGGTAAATTAGCAAAAGATGCAGGTGCGGAAATCGTTGCTTTCGTTCGCTACGGAGTGGGTGAAGGTATCGAGAAAGAAGAAGTTGATTTCGCCGCGGAAGTTGCTGCGCAAGTCGAAGCAAGCAAGTAATTGCTGACCCCGGCATTGTATGCCGGGTTTATGGAATGAGAATAGGCGCACGGACGCGCAATAAAACGCTTTTCAATTCTTTGGAGACCAGTCGATGCCGAACACTCGCGATAAAAAATATAAACGAATTTTGTTGAAGTTGAGTGGCGAGGAGTTAATGGGCTCCGAAGGCTTTGGTATTGACCCCAAAGTCCTCGATAAAATGGCATTAGAAATCGGCCAGCTTGTGGGTATTGGTGTCCAAGTTGGTTTGGTGATCGGTGGTGGTAATTTATTCCGCGGCGCTGCGCTTAATGCTGCAGGCCTTGATCGCGTAACTGGCGATCACATGGGCATGCTTGCGACCGTGATGAATGCTCTCGCGATGCGCGATGCGTTAGAACGTTCTAATATTTCCTCACGAGTTATGTCGGCTATTCCAATGAGTGGTGTCGTTGAGCACTACGATCGTCGTCAAGCAATTCGCTGCTTAAGTAGTGGTGAAGTTGTTATCTTTTCTGCAGGGACTGGTAACCCATTCTTTACTACAGACTCTGCTGCCTGTTTGCGTGGCATCGAAGTCGAAGCTGATATCGTTTTAAAAGCGACCAAAGTCGATGGGGTTTATTCTGCTGACCCAATGAAAGATAGTTCGGCTATAAAATATGATCGTTTAAGTTACGACGAAGTATTAGAGAAAAAGCTAGGTGTAATGGACTTAACTGCAATTTGCTTAGTGAGTGAACACAATATGCCCGTTCGTGTGTTCAAGATGGACAAAGCGGGCGCGTTATTGAATATAGTCGTGGGTGCCGATGAAGGTACTTTGATAGAAGAAGGTGCGTGCAATGATTAATGACATTAAACAAGAAGCTGAAACAAGAATGCAGAAAGCGCTAGACGCGTTAGCGACTCACTTCAATAAAATTCGTACAGGTCGCGCACACCCTAGCATTCTTGACGGCATTATGGTGTCTTACTACGGCAGTGATACCCCGTTGTCGCAAGTGGCTAACGTTAACGTTGAAGACGCACGCACCCTGAGTATTACGCCTTGGGAAAAGCAATTGGTGCCTGATATTGAAAAGGCCATCATGAAATCAGACTTGGGCTTAAACCCGGCGACTGCGGGTGAAGTGATCCGCGTGCCAATGCCTGCGTTAACAGAAGAAACCCGTAAAGGGTTTATCAAACAAGCTCGCTCCGAAGCAGAAAGTGCGCGCGTGTCTGTGCGCAACGTGCGCCGTGACGCGATTGCTCAATTGAAAGATTTACAAAAAGAAAAAGAAATCAGTGAAGACGACGAGCGTCGCGCACAGGACGAAGTGCAAAAAATCACTGACAAGTATATCGCCAAAGTGGACGAAAGCTTAAAGTTGAAAGAAGCGGACTTGATGGAAATCTAATAGCCGGATTGGCTATTTTCCATTGTTCATTATTTAAATCCGCCACTTATTATTTTCAAGGTTGGTTTAGTGTCCACAGGAAATTGTTTACGGCATATCGCGATTATCATGGACGGCAATAATCGCTGGGCCAAAAAACGTGGGTTGCTGAACATCAACGGCCACAAGGCCGGCGTCGAACGCATTCGCGACATGTTAAATACGTGTCGCGATAATGACGTTCAAGCATTAACTCTATTTGCCTTTAGCAGCGAAAACTGGAATCGCCCCAAGCGAGAAGTGGACGCGCTGATGCGTCTGTTTCACAACTACCTCACCAACGAATCCCCCCAGTTGCGCGACGAAGGTGTGCGCTTGCGTGTCATCGGTGGTCGAGACCGGTTTAGTAGCAAAGTTTTAGCGGCAATTGAAAAAGCAGAAGATATTACACGCGAGGGGACGACAGACCTCGTGATTGCTGCTGACTATGGTGGTAAATGGGACATCACAAGCGCTGCGAAAAAAATTGCAATTGAAGTGGCCGCCGGTCGCTTGTCAGCCGATGATGTTTCAGAAGAGTTGATGGACAGTTATATGTCTACCGCCGAACTGCCGCCGTTGGACTTATTGATCCGTACCGGTGGAGAAGAGCGCATCAGCAACTTCTTAATGTGGCAGGCCGCTTACGCTGAGCTGTATTTTTCTGACCAGCTTTGGCCAGATTTTACCTCGGCAGATTTAACGGCGGCGATCGCCGAATTTAACCGACGGCAGCGACGTTTTGGGCTGACTGGCGATCAAATCGCTAGCTCATCAAAAGCCTAGGTCGTTGAAAATAGATCGGCAGTAAGGACAATTTATGCTCAAGCAGCGTGTTATCACCGCAATAATTCTTGCAGCCATTTTACTGGGATCCGTGTTTGGTCTGGAGCTGCAATGGTTTACCGCCGTGATGTCGGTATTTTTTGTGGCGGCTGCTTGGGAGTGGTCGAGACTGGCCCATTGCGATAGCGTCTTTACGCGTTCACTCTACACGCTAGTGATGTCAGCGGGTATGGCGGCGATGCTGCATTGGCTAGGCTTATTAAGTGGCCGCATTGATTCAAGCAACGTTCAAATTGTTGTTTCTATTGCCGCCGTTTGGTGGGTCATTGCCGCTGTCTTGGTAAAAAACTATCCCGCATTATCCTCGCTTTGGAATAATCCCGTTCTGCAAACAGTCATTGGCATTTTGGTGATTTTCCCAACGCTAGCCGCGATGGTGTTATTGCGTTCCGAACCGAACGGCGCGTGGCTAATTGTCATAATGGTGGTGTGCGTCGCTTGCGCCGATATTGGCGCTTACTTCGTGGGTCGTAAATTTGGTAAGCGGAAATTGGCACCCGCTGTTAGCCCTGGAAAGTCGATGGAGGGCTTCTACGGTGGTTTTGCCTGTAGCGCTCTGTTTGCGCTGATCCTGATGTTTGCTTTGTCGGAATTCGGTGCGAAGCCCTTGGATTGGCGCTTGTTGCTGGTCATTGTTCCTGCGAGCTTAGCGTCTGTATTAGGCGATTTATTAGAAAGCATGCTCAAGCGTGCCCGCGGAATAAAAGACAGTGGGCGCATTCTTCCTGGTCATGGCGGTGTATTAGATCGTATGGACAGTATTAGTGCTGCAGCACCTATTTTTACGCTCGGATATTTATTGTCGGGTTGGGGTTGGTAATTCATGGCAGTTCAAACGGTAACAATTCTCGGCTCCACAGGGTCGATTGGCGAAAGCACGCTAGATGTTATCGCCCAGCATCCAGACCGTTATGCAGTATTTGCGTTGGTGGCAAACACCAGCGTCGACAAGATGTTGGCACAGTGTCTTGCCTGCCAACCGCAATTGGCAGTCATGCGTGACGAAGTATCGGCTTCTCTCCTGCGTACTAGGTTGGCGGAAGAGGGTTCGGGAATCGAAGTTTTGTCAGGTGAGGCAGGTATGAATACTGCAGTCACCGACCCTGCTGTTGATATGGTCATGGCAGCGATTGTAGGCGCTGCTGGCCTAGCGCCTACGTTGGCTGCTGTGACAGCCGGAAAGAGAATGTTACTTGCAAACAAAGAGTCCCTGGTAATGGCCGGCGCACTCTTTATGGAGGCGGTCACTCGCAGTGGCACAATACTGCTGCCGATTGATAGTGAGCACAACGCAATTTTCCAATGCCTGCCGATTGATTATCAAGATTTCGAAACGGCCGGGTTAAAGAGAATCCTGCTGACGGGCTCCGGTGGTCCGTTCTTACATACTGATCTCGTAGAGCTGCGATCAATCACTCCGGAACAGGCGTGCAAACACCCTAATTTCTCAATGGGGAGAAAGATATCTGTAGACTCTGCCACTATGATGAACAAGGGGTTAGAGTTTATCGAGGCCTGTTGGTTGTTTGATGCTGCTCCTGAAAAGATTGAGGTTGTAGTTCACCCGCAACAGGTTATCCACTCCATGGTGGAATATCTCGATGGCTCAGTATTGGCGCAATTGGGTAATCCCGATATGCGAACCCCCATTGCCCATGGGCTGGCATGGCCAGAGCGTATTGAATCGGGGGTGTCTCCTTTGGATTTTGTGCAGCAGGGCCGCTTGGACTTCTTCGCGCCGGACCTTAAGCGCTTCCCCTGTTTGAAATTAGCGATGGATGCTGTCTCGGCCGGTAAAACAGCCCAGGTTGTCCTTAATGCCGCCAACGAGATTGCAGTTGACGCCTTTTTGTCCGGCCAGCTAGGCTTTCTACAGATCGCAGAATTGATCGATAGTACCCTGCAGAAGTCGGCTCTGATTGAACCGAGCTCAATCGATGCTGTCATAGGTGCGGACCAAGAGGCGCGTAGATTAGCCTCCGAAATGCTGCCGAACTTTATTCAGCGCTAACCCAGGCTTTCTCGAGAATACTCATGGAAATGTTGCAGACTCTACTATGGTTTTTGGTGGCGATTGTCGTCCTGGTGACGTTTCACGAGTGGGGTCATTTCTATGTGGCTCGCCTTTGTGGCGTGAAAGTGCTGCGCTTTTCTGTGGGCTTCGGTAATCCTTTGTGGTCCTGGACCGATAAAAAAGGAACTGAATTTGCGGTCGCCGCAATTCCTCTCGGCGGCTACGTCAAAATGGTGGATGAGCGGGAAGGGGAGGTGAGTGCCGAAGACCTGCCTTATGCTTTCAACCGAAAAAATGTTTGGCAGCGTATCGCTGTAGTGGCAGCTGGCCCAGCGGCTAACCTTCTGTTGGCGGTCATTTTCTTTTGGATTCTATTCTTGCCGGGGCGCGCGGACTTAGCGCCCATCATTGGAGAAATTCAACCTGGTTCAATTGCCGAGCGCGCACGCCTTGAGGTGGGTCAAGAAATTGTTGCGGTAGATGGTGTTTTTACCCCAACACAGCGGGATGTGTTAAGCGAACTAATAAACCACATGGGTGAGTCGGGCCCCTTAAGTTTCTCGGTTAAGTACCCTGATTCGGACAGAATCTATACATCTGATGCGATGCTTGATGCATGGCTCAAAGACTCAATGGATCCGAACCCCATTGCTGAACTCGGCATTACCTTCGAAAAGCCCCCTGTGGTGGTCGGCCTCATTGAGGATGGCCCAGGTAAAGAAGCTGGTTTCAAAGAGGGTGATCGGGTGCTCTCTGCCGATGGCGTTAACCTAAGTGACTGGTCTGGTTGGGCTGAATACGTTAGTGCGCGGCCTGGGCAATCGATTGATGTTGTCGTCAAGCGTGCAGGTGATCTTGTCAATCTAACGGTTATGCCCGTCGAGGAAGTTGTTGAAGGCAAAACCGTTGGCCGAGTTCGCCTGGGTGGGATGTACGACCAGTCTTACGTGCGTCGTTACGAATATTCTGTTGGCGAAGCATTCGTCGCCGGAGTTGAAGAAACGATGCGCACAGTTAGCTTCGTTTTTGTTTCGGTCAAGAAGCTAATTCTTGGTGAGATCTCCCATAAAAACTTGAGCGGACCCCTCACCATTGCTAAAGTGGCGGGCTCTTCAGCCGCCAGTGGTTGGATGAGCTTTCTTGGCTTTTTGGCATTACTGAGCGTTAGCCTCGGTGTATTTAATCTGCTACCAATACCGGTATTAGATGGTGGTCATTTAATGTACTACTTGGTGGAGGCTATCAAAGGCAGCCCAGTTTCTGAGAAGGTACAGGTTATTGGGTATCAGCTGGGGCTTTTCCTGGTTGTTAGCTTAATGGTGCTTGCGATCTACAACGATGTTCTGCGCCTTTAAGGTAGACATAGCGACTGGTTGAGATAGCGAGAAAGAATAAATTGGGGTTTTTGATAATAACGGGTAGCTGAACTACCTCGCGCGTGTGTCATTCAACAGACAATATCAATTAAACGAACGCTCGAACGTTAAGACATTGAACTTTCAGTCAGGATTAAAACCGCTTCACGATCGACACGATCCGTGCAGGGGTTCCATTAGAAGTAATTTATGAAACAAGTTGGCCGTACATTTCTTTTTGCCTTGCTACTGGTAACACTGCCGGCTCTTGCGCAAGATCTACAACCTACACAACCTTTCCGTGTATCCGATATCTTGATTGACGGCCACCAGCGTGTCTCACGCGGTGTTATTTTCTCGTCCTTCCCTATTCGTGTGGGCGATGTTGTCAGTCAGAGAATGATTAAAAGCGCTGTACGCGAGTTGTTTACCACCGGCTATTTTGACGATGTGGAAATAGCACGTGAAGGGGATGTGTTAATTATTCGTGTGAAGGAGTTACCAGCCGTTAGTGAAATTGAGCTAGATGGTAACAAGGCGATTAAATCCGAAGACCTACTAAAAAGCCTATCTGAAAATGGATTGTCTGAAGGGCAGATTTTTAAGCGTGCAACACTCGAAGGGTTGGCGCAAAGCTTAGAGCGCGAATACGTCAATCAAGGCCGCTATAGCGCCTCAGTGGTGACCGAGGTTATTCCATTACCGCGCAATCAGGTAAAGGTTAAAATCGAGGTTGATGAGGGCAAAGAGGCTCGCATCAAACATATTAATATTGTTGGTAACAGAGATTTTCCCGAAGACACCCTAAAGGATTTGTTTGAAATTAAATCCACAGGCTTTTGGTCTTGGTTGTCCGGGAATGATAAATACTCACGAGAAAAGTTGACCGGTGATATTGAGCGGCTTGAGTCCTTTTACCTTGATAGGGGATATCTCGACTTCTCCATTGACTCCGCCCCGGTTTCAATTAGCCCAGATAAAGAAGCGATTTACGTCACTATTAATTTGTCGGAAGGCGAAGTCTATTCCGTTAATGAAGTAAAGCTTGCCGGCGACCCCATTTTGTCGGAAGAAGAGATTCGCAATTATATTGTCATCCAGTCGGGGCAAACCTTCTCACAGTTATTAATGACAACCAGCTCGGATTTCATTACCCAGCGCCTCGGCAACGAAGGTTACACATTCGCCGAAACTAAAGGCATTCCCCAGCCAGATACTGAAAAGAAAACGGTTGATATTACGTTCTTCGTCGATCCAGGTCAGCGAGCCTACGTTCGACGCATTAACTTCCGCGGTAACTCGCGCACTTCGGATGAAGTCTTACGACGTGAAATGCGTCAAATGGAGGGCGCGTCGGCGTCGACTGCAAAAATTGAGCAGTCGAAAGTGCGTCTAGAACGATTGGGATACTTCAGAGAGGTGAACGTCGATACGGTGGAAGTGCCCGGTTCATCGGATCAAATCGACGTGAACTTTGATGTTGAAGAGCAACCTTCTGGGTCAATTGGTTTTCAAGTGGGTTACTCCGACGGCTATGGTGCTGTCGTAGGGGCGAACATTAGCAACTCGAACTGGATGGGGACCGGGAAGTCTGTTGGGTTCAGCATTAACCACAACCGTTATCAGTCGTCAGTGAATTTTAATTACACCGATCCTTATTTTACGGTTGATGGTGTGAGTCGGGGGTTTGGTGTCTACTACTCCGAATCCGATTACGAAGAGTACAACATCTCGGCGTTTAATATTGACCGCTTAGGTGCAAACCTTACATTCGGCTATCCGCTTTCCGAAATCTCCAGTATTTCCATGGGCTTCAATGTTGAAAATTTGGTCATCGATCCTGGTCAATTCTCAAATCAGGAAGTTAAGGGGAGTCCCGAGTTATTTCCGTTGATTGAGCAGTACTACGTTCGACAGAGTGATTTGAATTCGGGTGGGGGCTTGGCCGCATTCCCATTCGCAAGTACCGATCCTATGGTCTTACCCATACCACAGGGCTTTATCGATAAGAACGGCGACGAATTCGACACATTCAGTGTAAATCTCGCGTGGTTGCAGAGCGCCTTGAACCGCGGTGTCTTGGCGACGCGAGGTTATCGCCAACAGTTGTCGTTCCAGCTCGCTTTACCGGGTGGTGACCTTGAATACTATAAGTTGCGCTATGAGGGCCAATACTTTCGTCCTTTAACTAAGAACTTAACGCTACGACTGCGTACTGAGCTTGGTTATGCCGGGGCCTATGGCGACACCACTGATGTCCCATTTTTTGAGCACTTTTATGCGGGCGGTTTCGACTCTGTGCGCGGCTTTGAGCGCAATTCACTAGGCCCCAAAGGCGTGCCTTCTGTGACTTACGATCTGGTTCAAGGCGCTGATATTAATGGTGATGGCATCGCCGATGTGAACTATGTATTGTGTGATCAGACCGGTGGAACCTGCTTTAACCAGAATGATAAGCTTAGCGCGCAAGTCACAGGCCGCTTTGATCGCTCGATTGGAGGCAACCTGCTGATCGAAGCCGGTGCCGAAGTTATTTTCCCTCTGCCCTTTATCAAGGATCAGCGCAGTGTACAATCGGCATTCTTTATTGATGTCGGCAATGTGTTTGATACTGAGTGTGGTGAAAACCAGCTCAACTGTTTCGAGAGTATCTCGTGGGATAACATGAGTGCCTCCTATGGGGTTGGGCTAACCTGGATATCCGGGTTTGGGCCATTGCGTTTCAGCGTAGCGCGACCTATTCAGGAGCAGCTATATGATGAAACTGAGTTCTTCCAGTTCACTTTGGGCACATCGTTCTAAGTGAGCCGAATAAACCAAATTAAACTGATAACAAATAAACTGGAGTTGATTGTCGTGAAAAAGTTACTTATCGGATTGGTCGCAGCGAGCTGCTGTATGGTTAGCGCTCTGAGCTTTGCAGAAGGTCGCATCGCCGTACTAGACGCTCAAGGTGCAATTATGCGTACTGAGTTTGCTCTCAATAAATTCAAAGAGCTAAACGAATCAGCAGAAATTGTCGAGATGCGAGCTAAGTTAGAGCGTGTACAAAGCGAACTGAAAAAAATTGCAGAGGAAGCCGAAAAAGACGGCCTGACTTGGGACGATGCTAAAAAAGCAGAGATGGCTAAGCGTCAAGAAACTCAACTTGCAGAGCGTAAGCACTTGGCTGAGCGCTTCCAGGCTGAGCAAGTCGCTGTGCAACAAACCATCATGCGTGAATTGGGTGAGAAGCCAAATACTGCCCTAAAAGAGTTGATCAAATTAGAAGGTATTGGTCTTGTGTTGAGCCCGCAAGCTGTTATTCATGCGGACACATCATTTGATATCACCGCAAAATTGACTGAACGTCTTAACAAAATGTAATTATGCTAGGGCTGGGTTTTCCCAGCCCACGTACACCTGGCGGTGTTTACAGCATGAATAATCGAACCTTTACCCTAACCGAACTGGCCGAATATAGCGGCGCAAAGCTTATCGGTGATGGGACCCTCCATATCTCTGGCATCTCTACGCTGCAAGAGGCGACCTCGAGCCAGCTTAGCTTTTTAGCCAACCCTCAATATCGCAAGTACCTTAGTTCTACGCAGGCTGGTGCTGTCATTCTTGATCCGCGCGAAGTGCAACACTTCTCAGGTAACTGTTTATCAGTGCCTAATCCTTATGCGGCCTATGCCAAGCTAACGGCTTTATTTGCAGGCGTTGTCGAAACAGAAGCGAAACTAGGGGCATCATGTGTTCACCCTAGTGCGGTTGTCGCCGATTCAGCAGAGATCGGGCAGGGCGTCGTGATTGGCGCAAACGCGGTCATTGAGTCGGGCGCGCAGCTTGGTGATGGCGTTAGTATTGGCGCTGGCTGTTTTGTCGGTGAGGGTACGAAGATAGGAGATAGTAGTCACCTCTACGCCAATGTGACGGTTTATGGTGGCATCAATATTGGTCGGCGGTGTGTTTTCCACTCAGGCGTCGTGATTGGCGCTGACGGCTTTGGTTTTGCCCCAACTGACAGTGGCTGGGTGAAAATTCATCACCTGGCTGGTGTGATGATTGGTGATGACGTTGAGCTGGGGGCAAATACCTGCGTCGATAGAGGTGCACTGTCTGATACGGTCATCGAGCATGGAGTCAAAACTGACAACATGGTGCAGATAGCGCATGGGGTTAAAATTGGCGCGCAGACCGTAATTGCCGGGTGCACGGCTATTGCTGGCAGTGCTGAAATTGGCGAGCGTTGCATGATTGCCGGTGGCGTCGGCATTGTCGGCCATATCACCATTGCCAATGGTGTGACTGTAACGGCGATGAGTTTAGTGACCAAATCAATTAAGTCTGCAGGTAGTTACTCATCAGGTACGCCTCTAACGGAGTCTCAGCAGTGGCGTCGTAGCGCGGTTCGATTTGGCCAATTAGATGAGATCTATCAACGGCTTAGGGCGTTAGAAAGTAAAAAGTGAGCCTGTGCAATCCACAATTTGTGTGGGACAATACCGGCCGCTAACATGCCAGCACCGCTGCAGCTAAAGCTTGGCAAGATCACAGCTTGCCCCATATACACTTTTTAATATCGTTGCCTATTAGTTCAAAGTAAAGAGATTACTATGTCAGACTCGCAAATGGATGTTACGGAAATTCGCAAGTATCTTCCTCATCGTTACCCCTTCTTACTCGTCGACCGAGTGGTTAGCCTTGTTAAAGGTGAGTCGATTGTTTGTTATAAAAATATCTCTGTGAACGAAGAGGTATTTAACGGCCATTTCCCTCAGGCACCTATCTTTCCGGGAGTGTTAATTGTTGAAGCAATGGCTCAGGCGTCTGGTATTTTGGGTTTTAAAACGTTGGACAAAACTCCAGAAGATGGCTCGGTGTATGTATTAGCGGGTGCCGATGATGTTCGTTTTAAGCGACAAGTGGTGCCGGGCGATCAATTAATGTTGGAAGCTAAAGTCGTATCGGAAAAGCGTGGCATCTGGAAGTTTGAATGTACAGCCTCTGTCGACGGCCAGTTAGCGGCTAAAGGGACTATCCTGTGTGCCGATCGCAAGGTCACAAAATAATTATTTTCAGCGATTAGCGCAGTGTAAAAAATCACACGGCAAAATCCGCTGAATGACTACTGCGTTATTTATTTAATAAAAGATAGCCACGACGTGTAGAGAGAAACATTTTGATTCACCCAACCGCTATCATAGATCCAAAGGCCAAACTTGCAGATGATGTCGAAGTTGGCCCTTGGACAACTATAGGACCCAATGTTGAGATTGGCTCCGGCACGCGCATCGAATCCCATGTCATTATCAAAGGCCCTACACACATTGGTAGCGGCAATCACATCTTTCAATTTTCCAGTATCGGCGAAGACCCCGCAGACAAAAAATACCAAGGTGAAGACACCCGCTTAGTCATTGGTGACAACAACATTATTCGTGAAGGTGTAACGTTGCATCGTGGTACTGTGCAAGATCGCTCGGAAACGACCATCGGTAACGATAACCTGATTATGGCCTATGTCCACATTGGTCACGACAGTGTGGTGGGTAATCACTGTGTCTTGGTTAATAATACGGCGCTGGCGGGTCATATCATTGTGAGTGATTGGGCGGTGTTAAGTGGCTATACCTTGGTCCACCAGTTTTGCAAAATCGGTGCTCACAGTTTTACCGGAATGGGTACCGCAGTCGGGAAAGATATTCCTGCTTATGTTGTTGTTACTGGCAATCCTGCTGAAGCAAAAAGCATTAACAGTGAAGGCCTACGTCGACGCGGCTTTAGCAAAGAGTCCATTACTGCCATTAATAAAGCCTATAAAATATTGTACCGCCGAGGGTTAACCCTCGAAGAAGCAATCCTTCAGCTACAAGACATGGCAACAGACGTCCCAGAAATTAACGCACTGATTGATTCATTGCGCAGTTCAACGCGCGGCATTGTTCGCTAGTTGCTTATGTCTTCTCCCGTTCGCATTGGCCTGGTAGTGGGTGAACTCTCCGGAGACAACCTTGGTGTGGGTCTAATGCGGGCGATCAAGCAGCTCGTTCCTGATGTTCAGTTTGAAGGTATTGGTGGCCCGCAAATGGTGGCGGAAGGCATGCTAAGTCTCGCTGACCAAGAACGCTTAGCGGTGATGGGCTATGTCGAGCCGCTAAAGCGCTTGCCTGAGTTGTTAGGTATCCGTAAAAAAGTAAGAGATCATTTTCTTGATAACCCACCGGCTGCATTTATCGGTATTGATTCACCCGGATTTAACTTAGGCTTAGAGAAAAACCTTCGTAAAGCGGGAATCAAAACCGTGCATTATGTTAGCCCGCAGGTCTGGGCATGGCGGCAGGGGCGAGTAAAAAAAATTGCTCGATGCGTGGATTTGATGTTGACGCTCTTTCCTTTCGAAGCCGAATTTTATCGCGAGCACGACGTCCCCGTGAGCTTTGTGGGGCACACACTTGCAGACACGATGGATTTGGATCCAGACACGCTAGCGGCCCGTGACCGACTTGGGTTGGCACAAGTGACATCCGCGCAAAAGGTGGTTGCTCTCCTACCCGGTAGCCGAGGTAGTGAAGTAAAATTATTAGCGGCAGACTTTCTTTCCGCTGCGGAGCAAATCGCGGTGACACTACCTGACGTACATTTTATTATTCCCGCTGCTACGACGGCGCGCTACCAGCAAATAGAGCAAGCTCTAGAAAGCTATCCAGAGTTACCTGTCACTCTCCTACAAGGGCAGTCTCACGATGTCATGTGCGCTGCAGATGTTGTCGTGATGGCATCGGGTACAACGACGCTTGAAGCTATGTTGCTTAAAAAACCTATGGTTGTTGCTTATCGGTTTCCGGTATTGAGCTACGCCATTCTCTCTCGCCTGCTCAAAATACCTTATATATCGTTGCCCAATATACTCGCTGGTAAAGAATTGGTGCCCGAGCTATTGCAGGATGCTGTGACAGCAGATGGGTTAGCGAAGGAAGTACTGGCTTACTTTACGGACAGCGCTCGAGTAGCGGCATTGCAAGGTGAATTCCTAACCATGCATAAAACCTTAAAACAAAACGCTGATGAAAAGGCCGCGGCAGCTATCATAGGTTTGATTAATGCCAGTCATTGAGTTGGAGCCTTTCGTAAGTTGTTATACCGGTGAACTGGTTGCCGGAGTAGATGAAGTCGGTCGAGGGCCTCTCGCCGGTGATGTCGTCGCCGCCGCCGTGATTCTCGACCCGCGAAAGCCGATAGACGAGCTAAACGACTCGAAAAAGCTATCTGAAAAAAAGCGTGAAAAGCTTTTCCCTATTATTCAAGAATACGCATTGAGTTTCTGTGTTGCTCGAGCCTCAGTCGAAGAAATTGATGAGCTAAATATTTTACATGCCAGTTTGTTGGCTATGCAGAGAGCCGTAGAAGGTTTACGTGTGCAGCCGGCGCATGTATTAGTTGATGGTAATAAGCTTCCAAAATGGAATTATTCCGCAGAAGCTGTCGTTAAAGGGGATAGCCGAGTTCCCGCGATAAGTGCGGCGTCTATTCTTGCTAAAGTCGTTCGGGATCGAGAAATGGTTGCTCTAGATGCGCTTCACCCCAACTATGGCTTTGCCCAACATAAGGGGTACCCATCAAAACAGCATCTAGAGGCGCTCAATAACTATGGTGTATTGCCGATGCACCGTAAAAGCTACGCTCCCGTTAGAAAAATACTTGATCGTGATGTGAACGACAAAACCTAAACTGCGATTACTGTCCCTGGTTCCTTCTGGCTTCAATTCCTAAAAAGCACAAACTTATTTGATGAGGTGACTGCGAGGTCGCAAATAGGTGTCGCCTAATTTATGCTTTGGTCACAAAAACGCTAGTGCAACCAATAATGAGCCTTGCATATAGCTGCCATTGTTTTGTATTGTGCCAGCGCTTTCATAACGATGAAGCACAAAAAAATATAATAAGATTGTTTTAAAGGCTGGTTAAATAATGAGTGCTATCACCTATGCTGCGGCTGAAGGAGACACAGCTGCGCCTAAGATGGTGAAAGGGAATTCGCTGCTACTACTTTATTCAATTATTCCGGTTTTATTGTTTGTCGTACTGTTTGACTATGTGATTTTCGATAATCAGTTACGCGACCTGTGGTTGCCGACCACTCCAACCGATCTATTAATATGGGCGGTCATTTTCAACTTTCCTCATATTGTTTCCAGTGTTGTGACATTGGCGGATCAAGAGTATTTAAACTTCTACGGGAAAAAACTCGTTAAAGGGCTTCTCGTTATTGTTGGTGGTGTAGTGTTGGTGAATGTCGCTGCACCCATGCTGTTGTCGCCACGGCAATCTGACCTCATGTTCCAAGGTTTCTTCATTTTTTATACCGTATACACCATGTACCATGTATTGTCACAACAGTACGGTATCGGTTGGATGATGATGAGGGCAGCACGAGACCGAATCTTTCAGTCATTCCGTTGGCTATCCGTGTTATCTGCGTCGCTTATGTACATTATGATTTTTGGAGAGAGAGTCCTCTCCGAAGTGAGTGGTTTTGGCTACAGCGGTTATGGTCTAGCATTAATCGCCGTATCTGTATTAACGGCCCTAACGGTAGCCGCTGGGCTATGGTTGCTAAGCCGTTCCCAGACGAAGTTAGGCACGATGTACCTCGCAAGCAACGTTGCAATGTTTGTTGCAACCTATGCCTTTTTAGTGCTCGACTATCCGATGTTTGTCATCATGGTCCCCAGGTTTGTTCACGATGTCACCGCATTTATGATCTACAGTGTGCATGACGATAATCGCAACCGAGATGAGTACCGCAATAGTATTTATCGCTTTCTCAAGTTTCTGCCCATTGCGCCGATGTTTTTATGTTTTCCGTTAGCGATTGTATTGGCAAACGGGGTGGAGTGTGGAGTCTATATGCTGGATGCAGCACTTGGATTTTCAGCGCCCTTTAATTCGGAGTGTTTTATTCGAGAATTTTATGCGCCGCCTGCAACCAACGGTTTGCCGTACAATATGAAAATATGGATGCAAGTTATGTTTATTGTCGGCTTGTTTCATTACTACATTGAAAGCTTTGTATGGCGTAGGGACTCCATTCATCGGCATTCGGCAGGATTTCAGTTGTAGACTTATTGACATATTGTTAGCGTGTGAACAAGCCAGCTTATTAGCTGGCTTGTTTGTTTCTGGGTCTAGTGCTTCTACTGTGTGGTTCAACGGGGTAATCTCCAACGCGTATCGCACTGGCTTGTTGGGTAGTAGGTTTACAGTCTTGCTGCTTATCGCGCAATTGAGACCTGACAACATATATTCATCATGCTGGTGATCTCGAGGTGAGTTGAAATGAGAGTAAGTGGAATTTAGTATCTGCCTAAAGGGTTATTCCCATGTTAGCAACCTCTTAACCGAGAAAATATCATGTTTGACTTTGAAGACACCCCAGATTTGGACGAGGCCTTTGAATCAGTCTTGGCGAATGCGAGCTTTGCCGAATACTCTCGTGAAAGCTTGGCGTCTTGTGAGACGTTTTGCGAAATGCTTCGCCAAGCGCAACATAATGATATTGTTACTTTGAATAAGGAATTGGCGGAAATAGCATTAGAAACCGACGACCACAATGAAGCTAGTGGGTTTTTGATGACAATAGTCAATCTTGGCGGCGGCTTGGAAACGTTCGAATCACCAAATGAAGCTACCATCGACATACCACTCGACAGTGCGGATGAATTTGTGGACTGGGTCGTGAGCATCCCAGCGAACGAGCGAGAGGCAACTTATCAGCGAGTGTTGGATGCTCAGATGAAAAGAGGCTTGCGTCTAAAGGATGACGATTTGGCTACTCAGCTTACGCTACATCAGATAGGTATCATCAGAGATTATGCGCTCAATAGTGTAAAAATGATTAAGGAGTTCGCTAACTTCGCGACAGAGCATTTAGATAACAAATTTCCTATCGAACAACAAATCCCCGATAGATTATGGGAGGCCTTTTCATCGCGGGGTGAAAAGGAAACTACAAAAATCGTCGAAAAATGGCGGGGCAGCAAAGCCAATACCCCCCAAGATTTTTTTATTGCATTGGAGTGGCAGCGACTAGGTTATATTACGATTCATCAAGGTAAGCATTACGCAGAAACCGTGGCAGAGTATATATTGGCCTCTTGCGAGCCAATAGACAGTGAAGCAGAGAGGCATGCTCTAGCCCAACAAGCTGAGCGAGCTATTGAGCGATATCCTCATCTAAAGCACGAGTTCATCGAGGCTTTAGGAAAGAAGGAGGCTTATCGTTGGATTGTAAGTCACGATATGGTTTCGCGTACACGATATATTAAACAACTTGTTGACGCTGATATTCTAGAGTCGCACCAGCTTCTTGATGCACTGGATACCGGAATTTCAAAGAGGTGGAATTCTTCCTTTTTGAAGGAATGTATTGCGTTGCGGAACGAAGTGGCAGAGTGGAATTAGAGCGCGATATCTCGCTAAGACTAACTGGATATATCGGTAGCCTATAGATCATTGACTAAGTCGGTTCGCTAACATTGGGTAAAAACTTAATGTAAAAGACGGCCGCTAGAGATACCAAACCAAGCAGGCCGACCGTGACATGAGAGCCCAGCAAGTCACTAATTAACCCAGTCAAGCCACCTAACAACATGAGTACGCCAATAATTGTATTAGATAAAGCGACGTATGCGGCGCGATTATCGGCGGTTGCCATATCCACAAGATAGACCTTTCTGCCCAGGCGAACACCGCCATGCATAACGTTTAACACCAAAAACATCGACGCTAACCCAATCTCACTAATTGCCCAGCTTATGTCGTTAGAGACTGCGAAAAATGTGAATATACCTAGCAAACCGGCACCTGTTGCCGCGACCATCATCACCCGTTTGCTTGATTGATCTCCCATGTACCCCCACACCGGCGCCGACAAACCGCCTGCGATGCCATTGGCAATTAACAAGGCGCTTAGCCCAAGCAAGCCACTATCCGAATGCGCTTGGGCAATCAGTGCATAAAAGGGCGGGGCGAGCCCAACAGAGAGTAGTAGCCCTCGTGCGATAACAAATGACCTGAAACATATATCCGTTTTAATGGTTTGAAAGTGCTGAACGGCAACCGTAAATGCATTCCCGCCGCCTTCAGTTTCACCTGGCTGCTCCTGAATACTGGCAAAAATAACACTAGCGAGAATCCATAACACGCCGCCTATGGCAAGTAACCCGGCGAAGACGCGTACGCCGTATTCAGAAAAATCAACCTTAACTAACAACAACCCTATGGCTAAAATCACGACTCCTGATAGGCTGGCACTCCAACCCATTAGAGCGCCGCGCCGGCTTTTGGAAATGGTTTTACCCAATACATCTTTGGCTGAAACGGAGCAAATGCCGCGCGATAAGCTAAACAAAACAAGCATAGCAATAATCGCGCTGCCAGCTTCAGCGCCATCGAAACTGAGAACTATATAAGCCATACCGAATAGGCTTAGTGCTGCCAGTGCTGAGCCGACCAGCCACACTGTTTTTCGAATCGACACACGTCGAATCACTGCCGCAACAACCAATTGCGGCAACAACACACCGCCTTCTCGAATGGGAACAAGAAAGCCAGTGAAGATAGCAGGTACATCTAGTAGACCAAACAACCAAGGAATTGTCAGTTTCGCACTCGTAATTTCATCGGCAACTTTGCCAAGCAAATTAGCAGCAAGATAACTGAAAAAGTTGCGTGGTTGATCATTGCACGCCCCATCGGGTATGTCTTTGCAAACACGGGAATCCTCGTCGCCGGTGACATAGTCATAGAGGGTTTCTATAAAGGAGGTGCGGTTTCGGCTAGCCATATGTCGAGTGTTTTTTACTTCTTAGTAACGCTAGGACTGTAAATACGAATAGACCAAACATATGGATCAGGTTTTTGGCAATATTTCACGTGGTTTGCAAATACAAACCTGTTTATCGGCAACGCGTAGCGAAAAATCCACTACCTGAATAGTGAAAGCAATCCTTACTTCAGATGGTTGTCTTCATTGCCTTTAGCACTGACTTTCGCTACAACAATCAAAGCCAGCCCTGCGGATAAAAGAGATGCCCAAATCCCTTGGAAGTGAACATGATCCATAGAGATATCAAGCATAATAAAAACAACCGCGTTTAGAAGAAAAACCAATCCAACGGTGTATAAAGCTTTTAACTTGTTCATTCCTGCGCTCCTTGCTTGTTGCCGTATTATTAGATAAATGACTGTTAAAGATAAAATTGAAATGTAATCGGGTCAATGTTAATGCTAAACGGGAAACTATTTAGTTATGCCGATATATCGTTTATCTCGATGGTTTTCAGTGTGTCCGGAAGGTTGTTAAGACCTTCAAGTAAAAACCTGGGAAGAAGGTTGTAATCACCAATGTTATCTAGCGGAAGCCAACGAAACACAAGCTCCACCGATTCCTCAATACCATTGAAATCCACTTCGGAATCAATCTTAGGCACGTCAGTCAGCGATACTAAGAAGTAATTGGCCAGTTCATGGACTTTGACTGAGTTATATTCAAAAAAGCTTTCAGTATGCCAGAGCTGCCGTACGACCCGACAACTAAGCCCAAGCTCCTCACGAAGTTCCCTAATAACCGTTTCTCTAGACGTTTCAAGAAACTCTACCCGAGCACCCGGCAGCACCCAAAAATCATCACCAACCGCTTGATGCAGTAAAACATACTCATCGTGGATGACCACTGCCGCACTTCTTAAATTAAAGCGGCCTTCATTGGTATCAAAACTTATCATGTGGTTTGTTTAACGTGATCTCCAGAGAGGGTATGGTCGAAACGAATTAAAATATTTGTCGATATACCTTCGGCTGTTATCAGTTTTCAAAGAGATCCCACTCATTGTTGACGTAATCCATAATCTTATCGCATTCAAGCTCGTCCTTAAGGTCTGCAAAGCAATGGCTGTATATGTAGGTAGAGACAAAATGGAAAACGTGATGATTTGCTGACTCCGGGTCATTCTTGATGTCTATTTTTATAGCATCAAACGAATGCTGTATGATTTCACGAATAGTATCTTTGTTGTTAATCCCACGATTTTTAGCCACGTATTTTACGGCATAAATGTATAGATCATTGAGATCTTTGCCATCACGAATGACATCTCGTTCGGCTTTCGCGTAAGCGGCTTTAATTTCCTTCAGCCAATTTCGATTTCTATTAGGTAATTTCATGGTTAAATTGCATCACGCTTCAAACACCAGCACAGCTCTGCTGTGTTGACGTGCTTTGACTTGTTATACGATTACTCGCCAACTACACCGCCAAAAGATGACAGCTTTTCGCGAGCTTCAGCATAATCTGCTTCTGAAAGTGGTTTGCTATCAACCGCCACAGCTACTGGCTTTAGACTGCTTTTCCATTCAGATATGCGAGGATCACTTTTCTCTGCGACCCCAAGGTAAACCCCAGCAAAAGGAGCTATATTCGCCTTAATGTAATATACGACTCACCGGCTTGGAGGTTTGCTTTTACGTGACTCCATGGCTGATTTTTAAGATCAACCATAAAAGTATGCTTACCGGGTTTTACTTGATGCTGAATCATTGTTCCAGGCTTTAGTAAACCAACAAAAATATCACCATCCCACATTTCGAAAGTAACCCCGTCACCGATAAATACAGATGGCCTAATAAAATTTACTAATGCTTTTCCGGGTTCTATAACATCAGTTCTTAAAACTGCTTCCATTTTTGCACTAGCACAACCAAATAGACTTACTGCCAACAACATCGTTACTGCAAACTTCATTTATTGCTCCTCGGTTTTTCACGTTGGTGTGCCCCACATAACGCCGGTAGCAGGCGCGACGCTTTTTAGCGTCGCCTGCCTGCCTTTGTTACGGTTTTTTTCTTACTATGCGATCGTAAGGGATTAAATCTGGGTTCGCAGATTCTAATTTTTTGTACTCGTCTTCGAGCCACCCTTGAAAGTTTTCTAAAGAAAGCAGATGATCTTCGTAATCGCTTACATCTTGAATCGTCTCGCTTTCGAGGAGCCTTTCATTGTATTTAATCGCATCGTTGACAGCAGACACCAATAAGGATAAATGCGGTTTAGATATATCTAACATTTATGCGGTTTCCTTTATGACCAAAATTGCTAGCTGATTAAGCAATCGTTTGAAGTTTTCGAGGGGCATATCGTAAGCAGGTGCAATCGTGTAATGTGTAGCTCCAACCCTGGGGTTGAACCTATCGCGCACGATTGCAAGACCCACTGGGAGTTTTGTACCTTTAGGTATTTTGTAATATTCCCACGATGATCCCTTAAATGTATTGGGCGCATCGAATGTGCTTAAACCGCGTGGACTCGGTTTGCAACTCACCCATTTTACGCCCTGACGATCCTCGATGGTTATATCTGCGGGTCTCAGCTTGCCATTTGACATAATCGTATCCGATTCCACCATACCAAAGAGTGAACCTAAATCACTCTTCTTTTTGGCTCGCCAAAGGTTCACGGGTGCATCTTCAAAGTACCTGTCAATATCTCCCGCTTTAATTAGTACATCCTTAAGAACTTCTAACATAATTTCTCTCCTTAGTTAATTTAATGCGATTACCGTAACGCCTGCATCACAGGAGACAACGGAGCAGAGCCAATTGTGGTAAAGTGCGCGTAGCGCACCACAATTGGCGGCGCGTAGTTGGCTTCCTGTGCATGCAATTGTTAAGCATTCTCCACCAAACCGGCTTCAAACGTTTTTACGCCCTCGGGAATTACTTCCCATGCCGCTTTTGAACCAACATAAATGTGATACCCAATTTCAACTTTGGGATCACTATTTACGCAGCCTAAAGTAACCCCATGAACTGCCCCTTCATAGGTACCGCACAAAGTTGACCCACATTTACTACAAAACCTTAACCCGAAACCAGGCTGTGTTTCATAGCTTGTAAGCAGCTCTTCACCCTTAACCCATTTAAATTCGCCTGGCTCAACAACCGCATACGCTGACGCTTGAGAACTAAAAGCTTTACGGCAACGTGAACAGTGACATGACCGAGCATCTTTTAAAGTGCCATCTATTTCGTACTTTATACTTCCACAAAAACATTCACCCGTTATTGTCACGTTCTCTCCTGATGCTTAACAACAATTTATGTTGCGCGGGTTACGGATATACGAGATATCTACAGCAGTCCCGCGCGTTAATTCTTTAATTTCAACAGCTTACACACTGTTGTGTGTTATTTAAACCCTGTAACGATAAACGATTTATCGTTACAGGGTTTCCAATTTATCTGATTTATAAGCTTTTCTCACTCAAAAAGGCGGTTTGGTCTTGCCTTAACTGCGATTAACGTATTGGTTGGCACCTAACTCGTCTTTGGTGTGCTTCATCGCGTTCAGCGTTTAACAGAGTTAATACGCTGCAACGCTCACCACCTCCCACCCCAAAAAGCGTGGCAGGGAGTGAGGTGGACGTACCGGTGGGGCTTGTCGAAACCCTCGAAACAGGGCAGGTATTTGCTCCTGCAATACCTGCATACATACCGTCCTGGTAATAATGTTTCTCGGGAGCGCGACCGCCAAAGATGGTGGAAGTGCAGATTTCCTCGGGAACAAAAATCTGCCAATGGATGGCTTACTGCGTTTTTGAAATGCCCACCGGTACGCCCAACGGATTAAGAACACCAATCTTTCAGCACCCACTGAGCCCAAACCCAAAAAAACAAGCAAACACAAAAAAGGCCAGCGATTGCTGACCTTCTTCTATAAACCCAAACCTCAAAAAAACTAAAGATCCTTCATCTTCTCTAATTGAGCCGACAGCTTTTCCATCGAATTACGATAGTCCTGTGCCTTAGCCTTCTCCTTCTCCACAACCTCCGCAGGCGCATTATCCACAAACTTACTATTCGATAACTTCCCTTCAATACGGTGCAGCTCCTTCTGAATCTTATCGATTTCCTTTTGCAGGCGCGCACTCTCAGCCGCCACATCGATTAACCCAGCCATGGGCACCAACAGCTCCATCTCACCGACTAGCGCCGTTGCTGCTAATGGCTCTTCACCATCCGCACCCAAGAAATCAATCGACTCCAAATTCGCCAACGTACTCAAAAACTGACGGTTACCATTCACGCGCGCTTGATCGGCTTCACTTGCGCCTTTACACAACACTGTTAGCAACTTGCCAGGCGACAATTGCATTTCACCGCGAATATTACGAATGCCGGTAACAAACTCTTTGACCCATTGGATATCGGCAATGGCTTGTTGATCCACAGCGCTTTCATCACATAACGGGTAAGCGGCTTTCATGACTGTCTCGCCTTCAACACCCGCTACTGGCTTAATGCGTTGCCACAGCTCTTCGGTAATGAATGGCATTAATGGGTGCGCCAAACGCATAATAGTTTCCAGCGTGTTAATCAACGTTTGCTGGGTGCCGCGAATTTGTGCAGGCGTGCTGTCTTCACTGTTCAGTACCGGTTTAGATAATTCCAAATACCAGCTACAGAATTCATTCCAGACAAAATCGTACAGCGCTTGGCTGGCGATATCGAAGCGGTAGGTGTCGATACCTTCGCGCACGGCTTTTATCGCTTGTTGTAATTCACTATGAATCCAGCGGTCTGCTAATGATAATTCAACAGGGGAATTATCGTTGGCGTCGTAGCCTTCGCAATTGCTTAAAGTGAACAACGATGCATTCCACATCTTGTTACAGAAGTTGCGGAAGCCTTCGATACGGCCGACATCGAAATTAATATCTCGGCTGCGCGACGCTAACGAATAAAATGTATAGCGAAGCGCATCGGTACCGTAGGCGGCGATACCGTCGGCAAATTCTTTGCGGGTTTGCTTTTCGATTTTTTCTTTCATGCGCGGTACTTGCATACCGGCGGTGCGTTTCGATACTAGCGATTCCAAATCGATACCGTCGATCATGTCGATGGGGTCGAGCACGTTACCTTGCGACTTCGACATTTTGCGACCTTGACTGTCGCGAACCATGCCGGTGCAGTAAACCGTGTGGAATGGAATTTCTTTGCGGAAGTGCAGGGTCAGCATAATCATGCGCGCGACCCAGAAGAAAATGATATCGAAACCTGTCACCAATACATCACTGGGGTGGAAGGTTTTCAGTGCGTCGGTTTCTTCTGGCCAGCCCAAGGTACCGAAGGTCCACAAGCCAGAGGAGAACCACGTATCTAAAACGTCTTCGTCTTGATTGAGTTCGACGTCTGCGCCGAGGTTGTGTTTCTCGCGCACGTCTTCTTCACTGCGACCAACATAAATGTTGCCCGCTTTGTCGTACCACGCGGGAATGCGATGGCCCCACCAAAGCTGACGAGAGATACACCAGTCTTGAATGTCGCGCATCCACGAGAAGTACATGTTCTCGTAATTTTTCGGTACGAACTGAATGCGTTCGTCTTCCACCGCTTTAATGGCTTCTTCGGCCAGTGGTTGGGTTTTAACATACCATTGGTGGGTTAGGTAAGGTTCAACCACCACGCCACTGCGATCACCGCGTGGAATTTTTAAGGTGTGGGGTTCGATTTTGTCGAGTAAACCCAGTGCATCCAGATCTTCAACGATTTGCTTACGCGCGGCAAAGCGTTCCATGCCGCGGTATTTTTCTGGTGCATTGTTGTTGATGTTGGCATCGGCATCGAAGATGTTAATCATCGCCAAGTTATGGCGCTGGCCCATCTCGTAATCGTTAAAGTCGTGGGCGGGGGTGATTTTTACGCAGCCGGTACCGAAATCTTTGTCAACATAGTCGTCGGCAATAATGGGAATTTCGCGTTCGGTTAATGGCAATTTAATGAATTTGCCGATCAGTGCCTTGTAGCGCTCGTCTTCGGGGTGAACTGCTACCGCCGTATCGCCGAGCATGGTTTCGGGGCGGGTGGTAGCAACAACCAAGTGACCGCTGCCATCAGCCAGTGGGTAGCGGAAGTGCCACATGTTGCCTTGTTCTTCTTCGGACACTACTTCCAAATCGGATATGGCCGTGTGGAGTTTCGGGTCCCAGTTCACTAGGCGTTCGCCGCGGTAAATCAAGTCGTCTTCGTAGAGGCGAATAAAGACTTCTTGCACTGCTTTGTAGAAGCCGTCGTCCATGGTGAAGCGTTCACGGCTCCAGTCGGTGGACGCACCCAGGCGACGTAATTGGCGAGTGATGTTACCGCCGGATTCTTGTTTCCATTCCCATACTTTTTCGATGAATTTTTCGCGGCCCAAATCGTGGCGGGATACGCCTTGCGCATCGAGTTGGCGTTCGACCACCATTTGCGTGGCGATACCGGCGTGGTCGGTACCCACTTGCCACAAGGTATTTTTTCCCTGCATGCGTTGATAGCGAATCAGAGCATCCATGATCGAGTCTTGGAAGCCGTGCCCCATGTGCAAACTGCCGGTGACATTGGGCGGGGGGATCATGATGCAGTAGGACTCGCCTTCGCCGGAGGGCGCGAAGTAGCCGTTGTCTTCCCAGGTCTGGTACCACTTGGTTTCGATATTTTGGGGCGTGTAGGTTTTATCCATGCGAAAAACTTATCTGGTTGCTATGTATCTGGTTGCTAGGACGGCCGAAACACTGGAATCAGGTCTGGCGTCGCTAATGAATGTGGTGACGTTTGGTCGATCAAAAATAAGCCGCGGATTATACCTTGGCAGAGGCGGGGCTCCTAGTCCGGAGCCCGAATAGGCGGTGCTGGCAGTTTGCTTACTGGTCGTCGGTTTTGTTGCGTTCAGCGGCGATGAGTTCTCGGACCTTGGCTCTCAACGTCTGCTCGAATTTTGGCATCAAGGATTTGATGACTTCGTCAACCAGCTTGTCATCGGCGGCTCCCATAGCCGTTGACGCGGCAGGAGCGCTTGGGTTGCCAGTGCTGTGGTTCGAAGAAGACGGGTTGGACGAGGACGGATTGGAAGAGAGCGCGCCGGAAGAGGGCGCGTTCGCTGCCGTTGAGTGAGTCGATTCAATTTCTTGTTGTAGTGTGCGGTTGGTATGTAGGCGGTCGCGAATGTGTTTGGGCAAGAACGGGTTGTCCGTTTTTACTGGGCGCGCCGACAGTGGTGCGTGAGCTTTGGTAGTCGCACTTGCTTTATTTTCATCGGTCTTGGCTTTGTCTGCCCCAGGTTTAGGCGCATCAAATAAGCTGGGTTGGTGTTCGGCGGGCTTTGCTGAATCCTGGCTTGGCGTTGTTTCTTGAGGGGGCTGGTGAGGAGTAAGCTCGTCAAACTGCGGTAGCAAGTCATTTATCTCATCACTACCTAGTGCTTCGAGGTCGAATACCTCTTCCTCAATGGCGGATTCAGCGATTTGATCGCCGTTGTTGTTTGCTAGCGGCTGATCGATATCATCCGCTTCGAGAATAATGTCGACGTCGCTAACCGTTTCACTCTCTTCGTCGCTAGCGATTTCCGTTGTCTCTGTTTTTGAGGAGGAATTGCTTGATGTTGATGATGATGTCGGTGTCGGTGCCGGAGTCGAAGCGTTCTGCGTTCGGTTTTTTAATGCTCTAGCAACGAGGTCATCATTATCTTCGACGGTTTGCTCCGCCGCGGCTTGGCCGAGTGTGGGGATGTCTTCGCTAAGGTCGTCGAGGTCGAGATCCTGAAACTGGGAGTTGTCGTCGATCAGTGATTCGTCGGTCAGTGGTTCAAGCACAGGGATATCGGTGGCGTCATCTTCTGCATGATCTTCACTTTCGAGCGGTGATAAAACTGGAATGTCGAGATCATCAAAGTCTGAGCTGAGACCTCCAGTCGTGTCTTGTTGCGTGTTGTCTTGTTCAAGGCCGTCACCGCCACGGATATCATCAAGTACTTCACTGAGTGCTTCCGTTAGCATGGGGACGTCATCCTCAGCAACAGAGTAAAAATGGTCAGTCAGAATCGGTGGCTCTGCAAGCTCACCCTCTTTATTGGCTTCTAATAAATGCTTGATGGATTCAAGCTCTCCTAGAATCGCATCCTTGGCCTTTTTTTTATCGTCTGACATCAATGAACCCTAGCTGCTTACGTGATCATAGTGTGTTGAAATGCCTTGCTAATGGGCAATATCGTGGGATTGTATCGAATAGCCAAGTTCTCGGTAAGTTTTGAAGTGTTGTCGCGTTGCGGTTAACACTTCCGGCGCTTTGACGACGACTTCTACCAGCCGTTCAAAAGCAGCCGGTGCCTCTACCGTGCTTGGGCACAAATTAATTAGGACGCCTTGCCCTGCATCCGACCGCGGCGTACTTCCCACGCTGAGATGAATCAGCTCCATTGCATTGGGTGTGCTGTTTGAAGGCGTGTCACAACTGTGCGGGATAAAGGCTTCCGCAGGGTATGCCCACAGCATTTGGTCGAGCTGTTTGACCGAGTCTTGGTCTGGTAGTGCTATTTGCGTAGGCTTGCCCATCTTGAAGAGTTTTTCGGCGAGGCGACAAACAAATTCAAGGCGGGCGCTAAGCTCTTCCCTTGGTAGTACGTAAAAATCAACTTGGGGCACGATACTGACTTTACCTGGCTAGGTTACTTGGCATTGTTAATGAGGTAATTCATTAACAGCGGCACCGGCCGACCGGTTGCACCTTTGGCATTGCCGCTTAGCCACGCGGTACCCGCGATGTCTAAGTGGGCCCAGGGATAACTTTCAGTAAAGTGAGACAGGAAACAGGCCGCCGTTACGCTGCCGCCGCCAGGGCCGCCAATATTGGCAAGGTCAGCAAAATTGCTGGAAAGCTGCTCTTTGTATTCATCCCATAACGGCATGTGCCATGCCCGGTCGCCGGCACTCTCGCCTGCACTCAGGAGCTTTGCCGCGAGTTCATCTCGGTTGCTGTATAAACCGCTGGCATGAGCACCCAGTGCCACGACGCAAGCACCGGTGAGTGTTGCGATATCGATAACCGCAGCAGGTTTGAAGCGTTCAACGTAGGTCAGGGCATCACACAATACTAAACGGCCTTCCGCATCCGTGTTGAGGATTTCAATGGTTTTGCCCGCCATTGACGTAACGATATCGCCAGGCTTAGTCGCTTTACCACTGGGCATATTCTCAGCGGCGGCGATAACGCCAATAACATTGATTTTCGGTTTTAATTCGGTGAGTGCTGTTATCACACCCATCACGCTGGCAGCGCCGCACATGTCGAACTTCATTTCATCCATGCCTGCACCTGGCTTCAGACTTATACCGCCCGTATCAAAGGTAATGCCTTTACCAACGAGGACGGTCGGTGCTTTAGATTTTGCGCCGCCCTGGTAATTCATCACGATAAGTTGCGCGGGTTCTTTACTGCCCGCCGAGACACTTAACAGTGAACCCATACCAAGGTCAGCCATTTGCTTTTCGCTGAGGACATTGACCGAGAGTGACGAAGACTTGCGGGCGAGGGCTTTGGCTTGCTTGGCTAAGTAGGACGGCGTGCAAATATTGCCCGGTAGGTTACCTAACTCTTTCGCTGCGGCGACGCCTTCGGCAGTCGCTGCGGCTTGAGCGACGCTGGCCTTGATCGCGGCGCTGACTTTTCCGTCGCAGACCAAGGTGAATTGTTTAAAGCTCGGGGCTGGCGTCTTTTTGCTTTTCGTTTCTTGATAGCTATAGGTGCTGCCAGCTGCCGCTAAAATGGCCTGCTCAGCAACCCACTCAGGCTCTTTGCCTTCGACTGTGATCTCTGAAAAGTATAAATGCACTGATTTGCTGGCGGTTTTGTTGATACAAGCAAAGAGCGCCTGGAGAGCTTTGCGAAGGTTGCTAATGCTGCTGCCTTTTTGATCGCCAAGCCCCAATAATATGACTCGCTCGGCTTTCATCCCGGCAGGGTGGTGAAGTAGCGTACATTCGGCACTTTTGCCTTTGATATCCCCTGATTTGATCAATTTCTGAACCAAGCCGCCGCTGGCTTTATCGAATTCGCTTGTACTGTTGGCTAGTTTGCCTTTTTCGAAAATGGGCAGCACTACGCAGCTGCTTTTGGCGGTTGTTACTGTAAGGTTGGCGGTAGAACTACTGGCGATCGTGAACTTCATAGGGTTTCCTATCTTAGGTAGCCGGAATGCGATTAAGGTTCGTCGTAACAAACATGGGATTCGTGATGTCCCACAGGTATAATGCGAACGCTTTGATTTTGCGGTGTGTTGTCGGCGTCATAGTGTACGCTATGAACAACGCATGGCAAAAGGGGCAGCGTTGATACTCTTCATTATAACAACTCAGTCGGTTGACGACCGAATTAGGCTCTATTCCCAGTGATTATTCTTCGTTATCTATCGCGAGAAATTTTAACCACCACTGTTGTTATTAGTTGCGCCTGGCTGGTATTTACGCTTGGTCGTCGATTCGCTCAGTATTTGGACGAAGCGTGGCGAGGCGAACTGGCATCAAGCGCGATCTTTACGATTATTGGTTATCGTATCCCTGAATTCTTATCGCTGATTTTACCGGTTGGTTTTTTTCTCGGCATTTTCGTGGCACTCGGACGTTTGTATGTTGATAACGAGATGGCCGTTTTGTCGGGTTGCGGTGTTAGTAAGCGACGAATTCTTGCTTACGTGATGGTGCCAGCGTCTTTGATAGCCATAATCGTTGGGACTATTTCACTCTTTCTTGGGCCTTATTCGCTGCGACAAGTGGAAGCGATTCGTTTACAGCAGGCCAGTCGAAGTGAGCTCGATATTTTATCTCCCAACCGTTTTCAAGCGCTGAGTGGTAATAGCGCAACGGTGTACTTCAAAAGTTTTAACGACGATAAGACACAAATGCAAAAAGTGTTTATCGCAGAAATGACCTCTAGCGATGTTGATGATGGCCAGCCGTTATCGGTGCTCGTTGCAGACACCGCAGAGGAATGGTTTGACCCCGATTCAGGTCGTCGCTATTTGTTGCTAAAAGACGGTTATCAATACATAGGGACACCCGGTAAAGCCAATTATCGGCAGCTAAAATTTGATCGTTATGGATATTATTTGCCGCAGCGCGAAGTTAAAAAGAGTAACCGTATTCGTGTTGAGAATGTCACGGTACGCGAATTGTTAGAAATCAGTCATCCTGCTTTTAAAGCAGAACTACATTGGCGATTGGCTTTACCCATTATGGTGTTAGTGGCGACGCTTATTGCGGTGCCTCTCAGTCATACCAATCCTAGGCAAGGCCGTTTTTCCAAATTAGTGCCTGCCTTTTTTATTTTTATGATTTATCCGGCGTTATTGATTGCCGGTCGGGGTTGGCTAGAGGAAAAAAAGATTCCGGTGTCGTTTGGTTTATGGTGGGTCCACGCTATTTTTATGACAGTTGCTTGCGGCCTTTTGTGGCATAACAATGGACAGCCTCGCAGTAAATTACGAAGCCCGTTAAAGTCAGCCGTGAATAAAGAGAAAGGGGACGCACAGTGATGCTAAGGCGCCTCAACCGTTACCTGGGTCGCACGGTATTATTCGCGACACTGGGAACCCTCTGTATTTTAGTTTTTTTGCATTATCTCTCGATCTTAGTTTCCGAGCTTCGAAACCTTGATGATGCATATACTCTTTCCACTGTATTTGTTCATTCCCTTTGGCTTATACCTGGAGCAATCTATGAAAACCTTACCTTTGCCGCGTTTCTCGGTTGTGTCATCGGTCTGGGGCAACACGCTAATGCAAATGAGCTGGTTATTGTCCGCGCAGCGGGCGTGAGTGGACGGCGGGTAGTTTGGATTGCGATGCGGCCTATTTTGGCTCTGACCTTTCTCGGCGTACTGTGGGGTGAATATGTCACCCCGCTTACTACCCAGTTGGCCGAAGGTGTCAAAGCATCGGCCACAGCGGATAATCGGGCGCTAGACTCTGATGTGGGTGTTTGGTATTTGGATAACAACGCATTCCAGTTTTTTAGTGGGTTAAACCGCAAACTGTACGGTGTCACAACCTATCAGTTTGCAGAGGATCGCAAGCGCTTGTTGTCTAGCAGTTTTGCTAAAGAGGCCACCTACTATGCCGACGGTTGGCGCTTGGAAGAAGGTCGTGATAGTCGATTTGTTTTTCCGGAATCCACATCCCCTGAATTGAACGATGCGTTGCCCTATATTGAACAACAGCCGTTCACTTCGCGTCATTGGGAAACGCAGTTAACGCCGACGCTGCTAAACGATTTAGTGTTGCCGGTTGAAGCGTTATCGATCCGAAGCCTTTATCGGTATGCTCGAGATCGAGATGCGCAGGGATTAGAAAGCAATGAGTTGTGGCTGACTTTTTGGCAAAAAATTTCTCAGCCGTTAGTGGTAGTCGGTTTGGCGCTGGTGGGCATCTCGTTTATTTTTGGTTCGCTGCGTGAATCGACGATGGGGTTCCGTTTAACCATCGCGGTGACAGTTGGGATTGTTTTCACTGTGTTGCAGGACTTCGCTGCCGCATCGAGCCTCGTTTTCGGCTTCTCAGCGCTGATTGCGGTTGCCATTCCTATTATGTTTTCAGCGTCCATTGGTTTGTGGATGTTACGCTCGCGTTAGGTTGACGGTGTTGTCGTTTTTTTTTCCGGTTTCGGTAAACACACAACCGTTGTGTCGCTAAGCAAATCGTGGAGAGCTTTTCTTTCACTATTCAGCCAGCACCACCAGTATCCAATTCCCCCTAGAAGTACGCCAAATGGGCTGATGGCACAGCGTTTGGCGGCTTGAATGGCCCTCACGGGTTGCCCTTCCGGTGTGACTAAACGCAGCCGCCATGCGCGCATGCCCAAGGTTTGTCCACCATGAACCCAAAAGTAGCAATAAAAGCCGGCAATAACGCCAGCCCAACCTAACTGTACCGCAATGGAAAACAGTAACGGTTGTTGCGCTTGCTCGACCGGTACGCCAACGGCTTTACCTATGGCCAGTGCAACGGCGCCATAAATGAGACTAATTCCACCGAGAAGTAATAGATCGTACCCCAGTGCGGCGATTCGTCGAAAGGGGCCTGCGATGCTGACCGGCTGTGGACCCGAAGTAGGGGAGTGGCTGAAGGAGGGGGAGGTATCTGAGTGGTTGCCCATAAAAAATCACGCTGAAAAGGCGTGATTGTACAGAAGACTGTGGCTAGAAATCGAGTTTTACCATCAGCTTAACGCGATCCGCGGACACACGCAGTTTGTAATCAATATCGCGACGGTTAATCTTGATTGAGCCAGCACCATCAGCATCAGGAATAATTGCTAGGCCATTAAACTCAGTTTCGCGCAGGTAATTCCAGTAGGCCTTGGCAAAGGATTGCAAAAGGTATTTTGAGGCGGATTTACCAGAGGTCAATTTGTCGCTTCCGCCTTGAATCCAATAGTAGTTATGCATACGTTGGCCGGCAGACATGTCATTGATCCGTAAATTGTTGGCTGTTTGTAACAATTCAGTGTTATCGAGAGAGCGCGCTTTACTTGTCAGCCAGTTGCCTTTTACGCCCTTTTTGCCTGTGAAAAACTCGTTGTCATCGGGGATAAAAGGGCTTTCGAGCACCGGTTGAGCAGGGACCGATTCGGCCGACGCACTGTGGGCCATTAATAATGAAAGTATGCACGCGATGGTGAATGCCAAGGCGAATGTGATCGGCACTTGCCAGGCTGGGTTTATTACGTTGGCCTGAGCATGATCGGAGTGGTTTCTTTCCATGTGTCGTTGAGCTGACTGGGTGATTCTGTGTTTCATGACAGCACCTCCTCTAACAGTAATTATCGACCATACTGCCAGTTTCTCCTGGGGAAGATGAGGGGGGAATTTAGACGGTTTGGCTCTGTCCCTTTTTAAAATTTGAACGGGTTAACACTATTCTGAAAAAGAGGTTCTTTGCGCCACGAGGGAGGCGGCGCGTCACGTTAGTTATCGCTTACCTGCTATCAAAGGTTACCTTGGCCCGATCGGTTTTTCATGCTTTGTGGGAGTAAAAGACTGGCTTTATGAAGTAAATGATCTAATAAATGCGCCGCGTTCAAAGGTCATTGAGGCAAAAACCAAGGTATACGCTGACAGTTTGAAGGGCAAGAGAGGGCTAGAGCTGATAACTGATAGTGAGTTCTTTGGCTTGGTGCGCGCGTCGGCCTATGGAAATTGTCCCTTTTCCAGCTAACGGGATTTCTTCTCGTCGTAGATATATTTCATTTTGATCAGGGGTTTGTACATAGGTGCCATTGGTGCTGTGATCCTGCAACACAAATTTCCCGCGTTGTAGAGTAATTTGGCAATGATCGCGTGAGGCCAGACTTGAGTCGATATGCAGGTGTGCTTTGCGGTGATCTCGTCCAATAATAAACGGTACATCTTCGGGCGTGATAACAAAAATTTGATTGTTGAACGAGAGCTGTAATTGTTTGGTATTAATTTTTTGCGTCACATGGTTAATATGCATGACCCGTGTGGCTTCATGGTTTTCTTCGGGACCTTCCCAGATAACACGGTATATAAAGCATTTTTCGGTGTCGCCTTTTAAATTAACGCGGTCAAACTCTTCACAAATGTTTCGTAACTCATCTGGTAGTGCATCCACTAAATTTTGTGTAACGACTAATTGGTTGGCGCGCGCGATGTGTGCTACACAGGCGGCATCATTGACGGTATCGCCGAAAACATCATTGCCATCGACTAAGGTATTGCCATAGTCCATGCCGATGCGCAGTGCCAATTGCTGTTCACTTTGATGGCTTTTTTGTTGGCTGCTGCGTTGAATTTCTATTGCTGCGCGGCAGGCATCAGCGGGAGAGTTAAACCTGGCCATGATCTCGTCGCCAATGGTTTTTACAACCTCGCCATTGTGAGCTTGAGTGATCTTGCGCATGGAGTGGATGACGGCATCGATAAGTCGCTTTGCGTCGACATTGCCCAAGGCTTTGTAGATGGCAGAGCTGCCCGAAACATCGGCAAACATAATGGTTTGCGGTACAGGTTCATTTTTTACGATACTTTTGTCTACCACGAGTTTCCCTGTTGATTGCCGGCGATTGATCGATCGTCGATCCGGGCGCTTAGATATCGACGCCAATGGACTTTCCTAAAGTGTAACGACTGGCGGTTAAATTCGCCATGTTCTGATGATAGGACTCCATGCCCTAGGGACTGGTTCACATTCTACGGGGGTTAAATCCGCGCTATCATGGCTGACTTTGTGAAGCAGCCATATGGCGATGAGACCTGGGGGCGAGATGACTGACACCAAAAAACCAATAATTCATGAAAACCACGACTGGCTAGAGGCAGTTGTAGAAGAGATCGTTGAGCCTGAACGACCGATTATCGACCCTCATCATCATTTGTGGATAGCCCGGGGAGCCGGGGATTACCTGTTGCCTGAGCTTTGGGGTGATACAAATTCCGGGCACAACATTGAAAAAACGGTATTTATTGAGTGTCACGCTGAATACCGTAAAGAAGGGCCAGAGCATCTTAGGCCCATTGGTGAAACCGAGTTTGTGACGGCGATTGCGGACCAAAGTGATGCGGGCGATGCAGGGCAAGCCCGTGTCGCAGGCATCGTTGCTGCCGCTGATCTGCGTCTGCCGACCGAGGTTCTCCAGCAGGTGCTCGACGGGCACGCGAACGCGGCAAAAGGGCGGTTTCGCGGTATTCGTCAAGCGGGGGCCTACGAGGCAAATCGCGATATCTTATTTATTAAACCCCGCCAGCCCGCTGACCTGTACCTCGATGAAGACTTTAGGCGCGGCGTCCGAACGCTCGGCGACCAGGGCTTAACATACGATACGTGGCACTACCATCATCAAAATCGGGACTTCCTTGAGTTTGTAAAATCCGTGCCTGAGACGACTATTGTACTAGACCATTTTGGTACCCCGCTGGGCGTGGGGCCTTACGCGGGTCAACGGGATGAGATCTATCAACAGTGGCGTAAAGATATCGCTGATATCGCCCAATGTCCTAATGTGGTCGCTAAACTCGGTGGGCTGGCGATGCCTGACAATGGATTCGGTTGGAATCTGGGCGACGTTCCGCCGACCTCGGATGAATTCATCACCGCGCAATCACGCTACTACATGCATACATTGGAGTGCTTTGGTGTCGATCGCTGCATGTTTGAAAGTAACTTCCCGGTGGATAAGTGGAGTTTGTCGTACCACGTGGTGTGGAATGCCTTCAAGAAAATGGTGATGGATTGCTCGGAAGACGATAAACACAAACTCTTCTACGCCAATGCGAAACGTGTTTATCGGTTGTGACCCAGGGACTGTAAAGCCGCTGCAAAGTGTGAGAAATAACCGGACTGAGTAACAACCAAAAGATAGAATGGGCGCCTGCGTAGGCAGGGACACGTAAGCGAAGACATTGGCACGGCGCCAGGCGCGAGTTACTCATTTATGGCAGGTTTTAGTCTTTCAACATTACATGATCGGATATTTCGTCCGCTGATACGGCGGCCGGATATGGTGTTTCTGTGTTTAGGCATTGTGATACTGGCCTGGCACATGGTGGGCACGCCAGAGCGCATTCAACAGTTGTACCCCGTCACCGTTCAGCAGTTTAACGTTGCCATGTTGTTTGATGCCGGTGGTCGAGAGGTTGAGATTTCGACCTTTGTCCCAGAAAACTCACCTCGTCAAACAGTGGTTGAGCAGTCTATACAATCTAGCCAGCTTGACTATTACCTCGAACCTGAAACGGGCGGTTTGCGCGCGTTGTGGTCAGGGGAGGCTCCGTCCAATAAGGTGAAATTAAGTTATAACGCGAGCTTGATCATCCACGCGGTTAATTTTTCCATTGACCCCGATATTCTTCTGCCGACCCAATACAATGCGGCATATTCAGATCAGTTGAAGGCCACCAAAGACGTTCAAGTGAACGATCCCGAAATCAAAGCGCTATGGCAGACGTTAGCGCCCACCTCGAACCGGGTGATCGATACACTGCATGCGATCTACCAGTTTACCCATGATGAATTAGAGTCGGTCCCCTTCAAGGGTACAACGGACGCACTCACAGCGTTGCGACTCAGGCAAGCGAGCTGTAACGGAAAGAGCCGCTTGTTTGTGGCATTAGCGCGCTTAAATCACTTGCCAGCTCGACTGGTGGGCGGGGTGATTCTTGATGCGCGGGAAAAAAAGACATCACATCAATGGGTCGAAGTACGCGTTGGTGAATATTGGGTGCCGTTTGACCCAACCAATGGTCATTTTGCCAGTTTGCCAGACAACTATTTAGAGTTGTATCGCGGTGATCACGTGCTATTTCGTCGCACTAGCAATATCAATTTTGATTATCGATTCTCTTCCAGCAGTCGACAAATTCCTGCCGGTACACAAGCGGCGATCATGTCACCTGATTCGGCGGATCGATTCAATACCGTTGCACTTTTAGCGGCACTTGGACTTGATGAGCAAACAGCCGGAATTTTCTTACTCTTTCCTTTTTGTGCGTTGTGCATCAGCTTTTTCCGCAATGTGATTGGTGTGAAAACCTTTGGCGTTTTTATGCCGATGTTGGTTGCGGCCGCTTGCCGTTATACCGGGTTATTACTTGGTGTTGTTGCATTCATGTCGATTTTGGCTGTCGCGTTTACCGTCTATCGTGTGTTGGAACGGGGCCGGATGTTGAAGGTCCCTCGATTGGCGGCCGTTATTACAGTGGTGACTGTGTTTTTCTTGGTCGTTATCGCGTTGCTTGACGTAACACACTCGCCAATTCAGCTGGGAATTATTGCGCTATTTCCTGTTGTCATTATTTCTTTTACCGCTGAGCGGTTACATCACATGGCAGAAGACGGTGTGTTAGCCGATATCGTAACGCACACCCTCGGTACGTTAGCGCTCATTGCCGTTTGCTACTTTGCCTTCGATTCGTTGTTGCTGCGCGGCATATTTGCATCCTATCCAGAAAGTTATCTGTTGGTCTTCGCAGCGCAATTGGCTATCGGCCGCTGGATGGGGATTCGTGTGAGCGAGCTTTGGCGTTTTCATCGAATATTGCGAGGCGTTTATCAATCTGGGTTGCTTGGTATTAACAAGCGCAATCGAGATTTCGTCATGATGGACAACACCAATGATCTTATCCGCTTAGCCAACGACAAGCTTGCCGCTAAAACCGCGCTGTCGGCACAGGGCGTGGTGGTGCCTGAAACCTTAGCGAGTTACAACTCTGTTTTGACCTGCCAATCGTTGACTAGCGATATTCAGCAGTGGGATAGATTTGTTGTCAAACCGAATACCGGCAGTCGAGGTCGTGGTATTTTGGTGCTCGATGGTCGGTCTGAATTTGGTTGGCTGACCACAAACAAGAGTGAACTTAGTGAAGGTGATATATACCGACACGTACAAGAAATTCTACAAGGTAGTTTTTCCGTTGACGGTCAACCTGATATTGCTTTTATCGAGCCATTGTTGGTCACGGATGATCGGCTGACCGTGCCCGGTGAGCTTTCCAATGTGGAAGATTTTAATCAAGGTTTGTGCGATATCCGTGTGATTTTGCACCATGGCGAAATTGTTGCCGCGATGTTACGCATTCCTACCAATGCATCCGGTGGCAAGGCAAACCTTCATCAAGGTGCGATTGGTGCCGCGATTGATTTGTCATCAGGCTGTACCTATCGAGCAGAACATAACGGCCAGCCGGTTACTCATCACCCTGATACTGGCCGCGCCCTGGATACGATTAAAATTCCTCACTGGCCGACTGTTTTGCGTATGGCGAAAGATTGCTATCGAGCCATTCCTTTGGGGTATCTCGGTTGTGATATTTGTATAGACAAAGTCTTGGGGCCATTGGTACTTGAAGTCAATGCGCGACCTGGGCTAGAGATTCAGAATATTCATAATCGAGGTTTAATGGATCTGCTTCAGCAAGTTCGGGTGGATTTAACCTCATGAATAATCTCACCGCAGAAAAGACGAATCGTCCATTTTTGGCAGCGAAGGGGATCACCTGGCATGACAATGGGTTGATTGTTTCCTGTATCTGCGCCTTATTGGTGTTGGTTTTTTTTGTCAGTGAACGAATGCTGCTAAGTAAATCGCAAGAGGTCAATAACAGTATTCTAATCGCCGCCGAGGAAGCGAGTGATAGCGATGAGGTGGGGATAGATGCAACGGAGTTATCCAATGACGATAGTGAATACGTCAATATTATTTTTCGCTATCTCAACGAATCTTACTCCGGTTTTCCTGCGCTAATAAGTCAATATCCCGCAGCAGCGCCACATGTCTGGTTGGGGGTGCTAGAACGTTACGAAAAAGAAGCTCCAACAGCCGCGGGAGAGCTTATTGTCGAATTTGCTCGCTATTACCCCAACGACGTGAATTTTCAGTTTTTGCTGGCTAAATGGCATTCTGTCAGTGGTGATTTAGCGGGCGCTATTCAAACGTACCGTCATATTTTATCGTTAGACAATTTTCATCAAGCTAGTCAGATCAACTTGGGTTTGACGTTACTTAAAGTGCAAGATTACAGCAATGCGGTTGTGGAGCTAGATCGCGCAATTGAAATTTCCAGTGGTATCAAAAAAGGTAAGTCGCTCTCTGCAAAAGCGAGTGCCTTAATGATGTTGTGTGAGTACAGTACCGCAGAAGAAGTATTCGCCAAGTCTATTGAATACAGACCGAGTTATGCGCCAGCATGGCGTAAGCTTGCAGTAGCGCAATTGAGAAATGAAAAACCCTGGAACGAGGTGTTAGCGACGCTCGATAACGCGCTAAAGCTTCAACCGGATTATTTGTTGGCTCAGTACAATCGAGCGCAGTTGCTGTGGTTGATGCAAAAACCAGAGGCAGCAAGACGTGAACTGCGTGATATATCAAAGCGAGCACCGGAATTTGCACCAGCCCGCTGGAGTTTGGCGCACATCAATATATTGACTGGGCGCAAGAATGCTTCAAAAAAATCTTTGCAGTGGGTCAGTCAACAAACGCTATCACCGGAAGAAAGTACTTTAGTGCGCTGGATGCAGATCATTGTAAATGCTGATTGGCAATCGATGGCGCAGCTCCGAGAGGATAGCGCCTCGCTTCTTGCAAGCAAGGACGAGAACGCTGAAATATTGCGCATCGCTGAGTGGATTGAAACCTACCATCTGTATGTTTGTGGTTTATCTATTAAGTCTATTCGCTGCGGTGAAAAGGATAACCGGCTAGTTGCACAAAACCGGAAATCACTCAACCAGTTTGAAGACCCGTTTCTTTTTAGTGAATGGCAACTCAGGAAAGCGGAGGCTGCCTCGGCTGATGGTCAATACGAACGGGCGACTAAGGGCATCGTGCGCCTAATCAACTTGTCACCGGACAGCCATTTGCTTCAGTACCAGGCGGGGCGATGGTTGATGGATGCGGGATTACCCGCGGAAGCAAAACCCTATCTGCAAACGGCGGTAGCGCTTGTGCCAACCGATACTCAATACCGATTGAGCTTGGCGCTTAGCTTTGTAAGAGACGGAAAGGCTGATGAAGCTGAAGCGGCCTACCGATCGCTTTTATCGCTTGCGCCTAATCACAAGATAGCTCATTTTAATTTTGCGCTATTGTTGCTACGACAAGATCGGTATGACGAAGCTGAAGATCAGCTGCTAGCCGCTCTGGATGTTGACTCAAATTATACGAATGCGCAGTACAATCTTGCCAAGTTGTATATTGATACTCAGCAATATGACCAAGCACTTCCGCATTTGATTGACCTAACCGATGCCGTACCAGCCAATCGACGTTATCGCGAGATGTTAGCCAAAACCTATATGCAATTAGCTGAATACCAACAGGCGTATGTTGAAGTTCAGCGTCTGGTTGCACTCAACCCAGACAGTGTTAGCGCAAAAATACTCTTGTTCGATGTGCAGCGAGAGCGGGGCGAATTGCGTAAAGCTGGGGATGTTATTTTGAATTTGCCCGTTGAAGCCTATCGCCCTGTTGTCATTACTAAGATGTATAACTTAGGTGTTCGGGCGCTCGATGCTGAAGATTTGGCATTAGCTGAATTACTCAACCGCCAAATCCTCGAGTTAGACGCTTCAAGAGATAAGGCACTCGTGAATCTGTCGGCGGTACTCAACCGCTCCGGCCGGTATCGCGAAACGGTAGCTTTGTTATCGAACTCAGCTACCTTGCCCAATAACGAAAAACTGGTGGTGAATCTAGCGGGAGCCTTGAATAGTCTAGGGGAATACAAGCAGCTCGTTGCACTGCTTGATAACTACCTAAACTTCCGTGAAGGAAATGGTGCTTTGGAGCAAATGTATGCGGAAGCGAGTACGACTATCGCGATTGAGCCGAATATCCAGTAAAGTACGCCTGTGTTTTAGAAGGTTAGACAGTATGAATGTAGAGTGGTTAGCAAAAAGGCGAGTGCTGAGTTCGGTTTGCTTTGGTTTGGCTGGGTTATTAGCTGCTGCGGGGAATGCAGTCGCTCATGACTTTACCATTGATATCATAAACGGTGTTGATTCCAACCCCAATAAATTGACAGATACTCTCGATCTGGACAACGGTGCGTTTAGCGAAACCCGATTTGAGCTATCCCACACCCCTGGTTTTACGGGATACTATTATGAGTTGCATATTCGAAATACGGACTATGTGACGGGGGAAGAAACCACATCTGAGGACAATACTGAAGAGCTGGATGCGAATCTTGATCTAGGCTGGAAATGGCGTCCGAAGACGAAAAATGGCAGAGCCACGTACCGTTGGGAAGTGAATGTTAATCGCAAAGACTCTGTGTATGTCGACCGCAGCACTGGAGATGTAAAGACTTGGTACGATGTGCCTATCGGTGAACGTTTTGACGCAACCTGGGTGGAAGTTAAAACCAACGGTAAAGTCCCCCTATCTGAAGATGCTAAGTTTGTTTACGAACTCAAAGTTAAAGACAAGGATTACTACGATTATCAGGACGAAGAGTTTTTTTATTTGTCGGGTAATCCTGCCCCTCCACCGTCTAATCTCGATTATCAGCAAGCTGATTTAGAGCTGGGTTTTGAAAAAGAAATTTGGCCCAACACTCAATTTGAAAACTCGATTGTATTTGCGCGACGTAATTACACAGATAGACGAGCAAAAGACGAAGACGGGAATGAAATCCTGAACTCAGACTTGAGTTATCGTTATTTAGAGGCCAAAAACGGTCTCGATCATCGCATAGCAAAACGTTGGAAATTTAAATGGGGGCTTAACGTTTATCAGCGACTAGACAACGAAGATGGTTATTACGATAGCCTGGCAGGTAAAGCCTACATGCGGCTGCGCTATCGCAATGGAGATTACGTGCGTTTTACCCTCGGGCTAAGTTACAACCATCGCCGCTATGATAATGCGATTGACGATGTGAACGCAGAAGAAGAAAGCGGTAGAAGACGAGAAGGTTTTCGGTTCGAAGCAGAATTGATACGTCGAATTGTGCGTAAAAAATTTATCAACCTCGATGTCATTATTGGTGCACGCTACGAAGACTTTGATAATTCAAACCTGAAGTTTGCCTATGATAGAGGGCAGATATACGGCGGTATTCGTTGGCAGCCATTTTAAAGGCACATGGCACGGCTTTGATTCTCCACAATTAGTTTTCGGCAAAACCGCTATCACATAAAAAAGCCAGTGTGAATCCACACTGGCTTTTTTAAATTAGCCGATTAGATTGGCTATCTCAATTTGTTGGAAACGCATTGTTAGCTGTTGTAAAGCGAATCGGTTTTTGCCGCCATGACGAAATCGTTTTTATGTAACCCGCGTATTTTGTGGGACCACCAGGCGACGTTGACGCTACCCCATTCCAGCAGTAACGCGGGGTGATGACCTTCGTCTTCGGCAATTGCCGCAACCTCATTGGTAAAAGCCAGTGCACTGGCAAAGTCTGGAAAGCTATAGCGTCGATGTAATTGCTTTACACCATCGTCAATGACTAATTCCCACTCCGGAATTTGTTTGTGCAGCTCTGTGGCTTCTTCCTCGGTAACACGTGGAGCATCTATGCGGCACGCTTCACAAGTTTGATTGAGTAGTTCATCGGTGCTATCAGTCATGCTAACCTCTTGTCTATTGTTCTCAAATTATAGGGGTGATACTGCCCGCAGGTTTCTATAATAACAATAATTGCCGCCTAACGGTTTCCAACTTTTTATGTTACGACACCTAACAACTATTTTTGTCTCCGCTTTCCCATTTGGGATGAGTAGTATGCTTTTTGCCCAAACATACCTCGAGCCAGAGGCTGGTGGTGAGGGCATGGATCAATGTATAGAGTTTACCAAGCCGGGGAGTGCGCCGTTTGATATATCTCTCGCGCCCAGTCCTGTTGAGCCTGCACAAATCCCCAGTGGTACGGTTGTCGGAGAGATCCAATACTCCCGCTATCCAATTTTTAATGCGAATGACCCTAAGGAAGATAATCAACTTTTTTCGTTGGTTGACTGGCTACACATTGATACAAAAAAACGGATATTGCGCGATCAAATCCTTTTTGCCCCGGGTGATGTCTATGAGCCGCGCGTTGTTGAGGAGTCTGCCCGAATTTTACGCGAGGCCGACTACTTGTACGATGCGCGTATTTGGCCTTATCAGTTGTGTGGTAATCGCGTGGACATGGAGGTAGTGACTCGAGAGGTTTGGACGTTGTACGCCGGAGGTTCCCTCAGCCGTTCTGGAGGAAATGATAAAACAAGCCTATACGTGACTGATGCTAATTTCTTGGGGCGGGGAGAAACCTTGTCCGTTGAATATAAATCCACGACGGATCGCGACGGCTGGCAACTGGGTTATATCGACAATAGCGTGGTTGGCAGTCGCCACCGGTTGGAGTTGTTTTATGCTGACAATTCTGATGGTTCTCAAACTGATGTCGTTGTGGAGCGGCCATTTTATTCTCTGAATTCACACAATGCGTGGGGCGTTGCATATCACGATGTGGAGCGCGAGGATGACCTCTTCGAGCGAGGTGAGGAGGTTGCGACTTTTCAAACCTACAAGCAAAGTGCTCGCGCTTATTGGGGGTTGTCCAATGGCTGGGTTGACGGTAAAACCCAGCGTTGGTGGCTCGGTGTCAATACTCAGCTGGAAGAATACGAGCCCTTGTCCGGCGACTTCAGTGCGTCCGGTATACCACAAAATAGAGAAGTTAATTATCCGTTTATCTCTACCGAAAAAATTCACGAAAGTTTTATTAAAGTCAATAACCTAAACCAGATGCACCGCATTGAAGATTTTAACTTAGGGGTTACCTGGAGTGCTCTGCTTGGTGTTGCGGATAAATCTTTTGGCTCTGATGAAGATAGGTTAGTACTTGATTTGTATTATCGAGATGCTTGGATGTTATCTGACCACACATTGATGCAACTTGAATCGAGCATCAACGGTTTTTGGCGCTATGATGAAGACATTAGTGATGAAGTACAGGTGGCGCTCAGTTGGCGTTACTATAATGGCGTCTATAAAAAGCACGGAACCTATTTCGCGGCAGATGCACGATATGCCCGCAATTTACCAGGAAGTGAACAAATCTTAGTGGGGTCAGATGAAAGGCTGCGTGGTTATCCATCTCGCTATCAAGAGGGGGATCGTAGTGTGGTGTTTACAGCTGAGCACCGCTATTACACTGATTGGCATATATTGCGTATTTTTAGGGTCGGAGCTGCCGCGTTTTTGGATGTGGGAAGAGCCTGGGAAACTGGGGATCGTAACGACGGTGCTACGGGTTGGTTGTCGGATGCGGGGTTTGGGTTGCGAATAGCATCAAGCCGAGCACAGAGTAAAAGTATTTTGCACATCGATATTGCTTTCCCATTCAATCGCCCCGACGACGTGGATCGATATCAGGTCGTCGTGGAGGCGAAAACGTCTTTTTAACGACGAATGGAATGCTGCGCTAATCGTGAGAGTGGCTTTTTGCGAATGCGGCCTGTTGTTCTGCCGTTGCTTCTGTTTGGTAAGCGTTTTTCCATTCATCGTACGGCATGCCGTAAATTATTTCGCGGGCTTGCGCGTAGTCGATTGACTCTCCGCGCTCTTCGGCGGCTGCCATGTACCATTTGCTCAAGCAGTTTCTGCAAAACCCGGCTAGGTTCATTAGCTCGATATTTTGCACGTCTTTGCGTTCGTCAAAGTGTTGTACTAAACGTCTAAAGGCAGCGGCTTCTATTTCGGTTTGCGTTTGTTTATCCACAGTGTCTCCGTATCGCTTTTACATTAATGGGCGTGGCTGCCCTTTAAAATCAGTTCCGCAAAATTACAGGGTCGGTGCGTATCGTCGAGCTGGGCAGCAATAATTTTTTCCCAAGCAAGGCGGCATGCGCCAGTAGAACCAGGCAAACAAAATATAACGGTGTTGTTGGCGAGACCAGCGGTTGCCCTAGATTGAATAGTTGAGTTACCAATATCATCGTAAGATAGTTGGCGAAATAGCTCACCAAACCCTTCGATAGTTTTATCAAATAATACACTGAGTGCTTCAGGCGTACTGTCTCGCCCGGTAAACCCTGTGCCACCTGTTGTGATTATTGCGTGGGTATCGTTATCGGCAATCCACTCGGAAACGATCGCGCGCATCTGGTAGATATCATCGATGACAATATGACGGTGCTGTAATCGATGGCCGTGACTTTGTAAGGAGTCGACAAGGTATTGTCCAGACGTATCATTTTCAAGTGTGCGAGTATCTGAAACAGTTAATATCGCAACATTAAGCGCTGAAGTCATTGTTGGCATTCTCTACTATGAAATCGCAAATTTGTTTGACGTCGGTTAAAGGGAATACTGGCCCGTTGCAGCCGTAATCAATTGCATTAATTGATTGATCTGAAGCTAAGGCTAGCAATGGCTCTGCGTCGGGAAGTGGCTCTGCGTTATGGTCGGGACGCACTACGGCAAGCTTCGGGTGAGGGGAGCGCTTAAAGCCTTCGACGATAACGAAGTCCACTGGGTCTAATTTCGCTAAAAGCTGATCGAGAGTCGGCTCGGGTTGTTGATCAAGCTCTTTCACCAAAGCCCAACGTTTCGATGAAGCAACAATGACTTGAGAGGCACCTGCGGTGCGATGTCGAAAGCTGTCTTTTCCTGGTTGGTCAATATCAAATTCGTGATGGGCGTGTTTAATGGTTGCGACGCTATAGTTGCGCCGACGTAGTTCCGACACGATGTTTACCATCAACGTTGTTTTACCGCTGTTTTTCCAGCCGGTAATGCCAAATAACCTCATGTAATCAACCGCCGGTCATGTTCATTAAACGCACAATCTGCGGTTCATCGCTGTGATCAAAATAGTGGCGTTCGGGTTTAATGAGTATTGCATCCCTGATGGCTTGCTTTAGTTTTTCTATATCATTTGGGTAGTCGCGCACTTGTTGGCGAAGATCAACCGAATGTTCGTTTCCTAGGCACAACAGAAGTCGGCCTTCAGCGGTCAAGCGTACTCGATTACAGGTGGCACAAAAATTTTCGCTGTGAGGAGAGATAAACCCTGCGCGAGAGAGGGTCTCGCCAATTTGCCAATACTTCGACGGGCCGCCAGTGGTGTCGGTGAGTTGCGTCAGTGTGTAGCGTTGGCTAATTAATTCTCTAAGTGCCGCACTGCTCAAAAACTCTTCACCACGCACATGGTCGGTAATGGCGCCTAATGGCATTTCTTCGATGAAGCTTATATCAATGGATTTATTCACTGCGAAATCCACTAAATCAATGACTTCGTCAGCGTTTCGGTTTTTGAGTACGACGGCGTTTAACTTTATTCGCTCAAACCCAGCGCTGATTGCAGCATCGACACCGGCAAGTACGTTGTTGAGGTCACCGGTTCTCGTCATTTCTTTAAAGCGGTCTGGTCGTAAACTATCCAGACTGATGTTAATGCGTTTGACGCCTGCGTTTTTCAACTGGCTCGCATAGCGGCTCAGCTGAGAGCCGTTTGTCGTGAGTGTAAGTTCACTCAATCCGTTCAGCGCCCCGAGTTGCTCAAAAAGAGCCATGACGTTATTGCGGACCAGCGGCTCGCCGCCAGTGATGCGAATTTTTGTTACTCCAAGCTCAACAAATGCTTTGGCGATTTGTGTGATTTCTTCCAGCGAAAGTACTTGTTGACGAGGCAAAAACTGCATCTCTTCTGTCATGCAGTATACGCAACGAAAATCGCAACGGTCGGTGACCGAAATTCTGAGGTAATTAACCTGCCTAGCAAATGGATCAACTAATGGCATCAATGAGGCTCATGTAAGGGATTGATACGTGGTTCTGCAACGTGGGTTGATATGGACCCGTAAATACTATTGCTGTTGCATGGTAGCGGTATCAAAGCTGAGAAAATGTAATTGGAGGCATTGTATCAACGATATAGGTGAAAAGGGTACGCCGAGAATAGGATCATTTGTGCCTCAATATGGGGCTGCGCTGGTGTTGGTCCTGCACCAGTAGTGAGCCATGATATGTGCTTTTTGCGGTAGGGTGGTGCGGCATGTCGGGTCGCATTTGCCCAGAGTTGGTGCTGCATTTTTTAACTTATTGAAATGTAAGAGTTTTATTTTTTGTTATTTTCTGGCATTAGACTTGCTTTATTAGCCAAAACGAAATGCGGCGATGGGGTCATCCGGTTTTGGCGAAGCGAAGTGTCACCACTCATCCAGCCTTTGATGATACCCAACAAGTTGAAAATCGAGAGTTGATCAGCGTCAACGATGTAACCAGCAAGCAGTAAGGTGGATTTTGATGGAAAAACAACGAGTCTTAGTGGTCGGGAATGGTATGGTTGGCCATAAGTTTATCCAGTCACTCCTCGGTGCCCCCGACGCAGAGCGACAAGATATTATTACGTTCTCGGAAGAGCCTCGACTAGCGTACGACCGAGTTCAGCTAAGCGCGTACTTTAGTGGTGCTACAGCAGAAGACCTCGCTCTCACGGATGAAGCGTACTACACGCAAAATGGCGTGACGTACTTGCTCAACGACAAGGTCGTTAGCTTTGATGCGGATGCCAAAACTGTAACAACCGCCTCAGGTAAGGTTGAGTCTTTTGATAAGTTAGTGCTCGCCACGGGCTCGTTTCCTTTTGTTCCGCCTATCCCAGGTAAAGATCAGCCTCACTGTTTAGTGTATCGCACCATAGAAGATCTCGAGGCGATTACCGCCTCAGCTAAAGAGAGTCAGGTTGGTGTGGTTGTCGGTGGCGGTTTGCTTGGTCTTGAAGCGGCCAACGCGCTAAAAAACCTCGGTCTAAAAACGCATGTCGTTGAGTTTGCGCCGCGTCTAATGGCTGTTCAGTTAGACGAGGGTGGTGGTCAATTACTCCGCACCAAAATTGAAGAACTCGATGTAGAAGTTCACACAGAAAAGAATACTCAAGAAATCGTTGCGGGAGAAGAATGCCGTTACCGAATGAATTTTGCGGATGGCTCTTTCCTTGAAACTGACATGATTTTGTTCTCAGCGGGTATTCGCCCGCAAGATGAGCTGGCGCGAAGCTGCGGTCTAGAAGTTGGTCCTCGTGGCGGTATTGTGGTGAACAACAATTGCCAAACATCTTCTCCAGACATCTATGCAGTAGGCGAGTGTGCTCTTTGGGATGGTCGTATCTTTGGGTTGGTGGCGCCGGGCTATCAAATGGCAAAAGTGGCGGCATCGCATATCACCGGTGGTGAGGAAGAGTTTACCGGTGCCGACATGAGTACCAAGCTGAAGTTGCTTGGTGTCGATGTGGCCAGTATTGGAGACGCGCAAGGGCGGACTGAAGGTTCATTGTCTTACATCTATCACAACGATGTTGATCAGGTATATAAGCGCCTGATTGTGTCGGCTGATAGTAAGTATTTGCTAGGTGCGGTGTTGGTCGGTGATGTCGATGCTTACGGTAATCTTCTGCAGATGATGCTCAATAATATTGAATTGCCTGGCAGCCCCGAAGCGTTAATCTTGCCAAGCTTAGATGGCGCAGCACCGACTATGGGTGTTGATGCCTTGCCTGATACTGCACAGATTTGTTCTTGTAACGATGTCTCTAAGGGCGCAATTTGCCAAGCGGTCCAGGGCGGCGCCGTCACAATGGGTGATATTAAAGCGACTACAACAGCATCGACGGCATGTGGAGGCTGTACCGCCCTGGTGAAACAGGTGTTAGATGCTGAGCTGGTTAAATTAGGTGTCGAAGTATCGAACAATATTTGCGAGCACTTCGAATATTCTCGTCAAGAATTGGCTGACATTGTTCGTGTTAAGAAGATCAAAACGTTTGCAGAATTACTCGAAGACCATGGTAGCGGGCACGGTTGCGAAATTTGTAAGCCCGCTGTGGGGTCAATCTTGGCGTCATATTGGAACGAATACGTGCTTAAAGATGAGCACATTGGGTTGCAAGATACCAACGATGTTTTTCTTGGCAATATGCAAAAAGACGGCACGTACTCTGTAGTCCCTCGTGTTGCTGGTGGTGAAATTACGCCAGAAAAACTCATTGTTCTCGGCGAAGTGGCAAAAGAATTTAATTTGTACACGAAGATTACTGGCGGCCAGCGAATTGATTTATTTGGCGCGCAGTTGCATGAGCTGCCGATAATTTGGCGCAAGCTCGTCGATGCGGGCTTTGAAACTGGCCATGCTTACGGTAAATCTTTACGTACCGTTAAGTCGTGCGTTGGTAGCACGTGGTGTCGCTACGGCGTGCAAGACTCTGTATCCATGGCGATTGAGTTAGAAGAGCGTTATCGAGGTTTACGCTCGCCACATAAATTAAAAATGGCGGTCTCCGGTTGTACCCGTGAGTGCGCTGAGGCGCAGAGCAAAGACGTTGGAGTCATATCCACCGAAAAAGGTTGGAACCTTTACGTTTGTGGTAACGGTGGTATGCGACCTCGCCATGCCGATTTATTTGCGACGGATATCGATGATGAAACGCTGAAGAAATACATCGATCGCTTTTACATGTTCTATATCCGTACGGCAGATCGCTTACAGCGTACCTCCGTTTGGCTGGAAAACTTAGAAGGTGGATTGGATTACCTAAAAAGTGTCATTGTTGACGACAAGCTGGGGATTTGCGATGAGCTTGAAGCAGAGATGGCAAAAGTGATTGAGACATATCAATGCGAATGGAAAACAACGATTGAAAGTCCCGAAAAACTTAAACGTTTCCAACACTTTATTAACGCAGATGCGGCTGATGATAACTTGGTCTATATGGATGAGCGTGGTCAGCGACGTCCTGCAACCAAAGAAGAGCGTATCAAAATTTTAGAAGCGGTGGGGTAACGCATGACAGCAGTAGCGAATAATTGGGAAACCGTTTGTCAGTTGGATGACATAGCACCTAATACTGGGGTGTGTGCACTATTTAATGGTCGTCAAGTTGCGATTTTTAGATTGGCCACTAGTGACGATGTATTTGCCGTAGATAACTTTGATCCGTTTGGTGAAGCGAACGTTTTATCACGAGGTCTCATCGGGTCTATTGGTGGTGAGTTGGTTGTTGCATCACCGCTCTACAAGCAGCATTTCAGTCTAACAACCGGCACTTGCCTGGAAGATGAGACTGTGTCAATCGATACATTTCCTGTTCGCATAGAAAGTGGAAAAGTACAGTTAGGAAAAGAATAATAAATTTCAACCTTTCATTTTGATTTAACCAATTGCTCTCTAAGCCTTGGGGTGGTTCGCCACCCTTTTTTTTGGCTTAAAAAATAGCGTTTACTTTTTAAAAAGGGATATACATGTCTTCCGAAAAGCTCAACATATTTTCCTTTACAGGAAAGATGAAAATACTTCACCTGTCTTGGATGGCGTTTTTTATTACTTTTTTCGTGTGGTTTAACCATGCACCAATGATGCAGGCCATCGGATCATCGCTTGATATTTCGATGGACCAGCTGAAAACGTTGCTGATAATGAATGTTGCGCTGACGATTCCTGCGCGCGTCTTAATCGGTATGTTGACGGATAAATATGGTCCTCGCCTCATTTACTCGGGGTTGTTGATGGTTTGTTCCGTCCCGTGTTTTATGTTTGCGTTAGCTGATACTTATACACAATTGGCACTGGCACGCTTCCTACTTGGTTTTATTGGCGCAGGTTTTGTCATTGGTATTCGCATGGTGTCTGAGTGGTTTCCGGCCAATGAGTTGGGTACGGCCGAAGGTATCTATGGGGGCTGGGGTAACTTTGGGTCAGCAGCAGCGGCATTCACTCTACCCACTGTTGCTCTAATGTTTGGCGGTGATGAGGGTTGGCGTTATGCCATTGGTATTACTGGCGTGATGAGCTTAGTCTTCTCGTTTATTTACTACAAGAATGTCAATGATACTCCTAAAGGATCTACCTACTTCAAACCAAAAAATGTTGGCGCTATGGAGGTCACCAGTAAGGGCGACTTCTACTTGCTGCTTGTGATGAAAGTGCCTATGTATGCAGCGCTGGCGCTGCTCGCTTGGAAACTGGCTCCTCAGGGAGCAGACATTCTAAGCGATTTTGTTGTGAATTCTATTTATGTTGGTTTGGTTGTACTTTATTTCTTTGATATATCAAAAGTTTGGCAAGTAAACAAAGAAGTATTTGAAAAGCCGGTTCCTGAGCTACATCGCTATAAGTTCAAACAGGTAGCTGTTTTGAATATTTTGTACTTTGCGACCTTTGGCTCCGAGTTGGCCGTGATTTCTATGCTGCCTCTTTTCTTTGCGGAAACTTTTGGCTTAAGCCCAGTTGTTGCGGGTATGGTTGCTTCTGCTTATGCTTTCATGAATTTGATGTCTCGGCCTGCGGGTGGACTCATTAGTGATAAAGCGGGTCGACGTAAAACATTGTTGTTCTTGACGGCTGGATTGGCCGCAGGCTATTTTGTGATGGGTATTATCGATTCAGGCTGGGCTGTATGGGTTGCGGTAGTCGCTGCGATGGCATGCTCTTTCTTTGTGCAATCGGGGGAGGGCGCCGTGTTTGCGGTAGTGCCGTTAATCAAGCGTCGTTTGACAGGGCAAATAGCTGGTATGACAGGGGCGTACGGGAACGTGGGGGCTGTTGTTTATTTAACTGTTCTATCGTTTGTCGACTATTCAACTTTCTTCTTCGTGATTGCAGGTACTGCAGTTGTTGGTTTTATTACTTTGCTCTTTATGGAAGAGCCTGAAGGCCAAATGGCTGAAGTGCGTGAAGACGGTTCTGTTGAACTCATTGATGTGAAATAGTAATTTTTGTCTCGGGACATGACATTTTGCTAGGTCAGCAACTGGTTAAATATGGAGTTGCTGGCTCAGCTCGATGTTTGGCCAGCTTTTAGAAACTATAAGAATAATGCGAGTTAGGTAAGTGGGTGTTGATCTAGCGGTAGATACTTCTAATGTTTTGTCGCTTAGTTTTGGCGGCTATTCTATTGCTGGCCGAAAACCTGAAAACCAAGATGCGTTCGCAGCATTTCAGCCCAATATTGGTACTCGGCATTTAAAAGGCTCGGTAGCTTGCATTGCAGATGGTGTCAGTTGTAGTGAAAACTCACAGAAGGCAAGTCAAACGAGTGTAACCCAGTTTATTGAAGATTATTTAAGTACCCCCGATACTTGGCCGGTTAAAACAGCGGCGGCACGAGTGCTGTCTTCAATGAATGCTTGGCTCTTTTCTCAAGGGCAGTCATCTTACCTTCCGCACAACGGTCTGGTCACAACTTTCAGTTCACTGGTTTGTAAATCTACCACCGCGCATATTTTTCACGTTGGCGATAGTCGCGTTTATCGCGTGCGTGAGGGTGAATGTGTGTTGCTGACTCGGGATCACACGCATAATCAGGGTGGTGATCAAGGTTATCTTGTGCGTGCGTTGGGTATGGATAGTCGGCTGGAAGTCGACTATTACCAAGAGAGTCTTCAAGAGGGTGACGTCTTCGTGTTAACCACCGATGGCGTCCATGAGTATCTAAAATATGCTGAATTCGCTGATTTTATAAAGCGGGGTGAAAGCGAAGGCTTTGCCTTGGAAGGAGTGGCAAAAGGATTTGTTGATACTGCGTTTGAGCGAGGCAGTGAAGATAATCTTAGTTGTTTGGTGGTTAAGATTGATAGCTTGCCCACCGAAGAAATCGACGAGGTTCATCGTCAGCTAACCGCGCTAAAAATCCCTCCTGTCATGGAGGTGGGGAACGTCATTGATGGATACGAAATTCTTGATGTGTTGCATAGTGGATCTCGTAGTCATTTATATGTTGTTTGCGAGAAAGGGACGCATAAAACGTTTGTCCTTAAGGCGCCTTCGGAAAATTTTGCCGATGATCCGGTTTACTTAGAGGGTTTTATACGCGAACAATGGGTGGGTCGGCGAATCAATAATCCGCGAGTGATGAAGATTTACGAGCGCCCAGAAAACTCACCGTTTCTCTATCATCTATGCGAAAACATCAAAGGACGAACACTGCAACAATGGATGTACGATAACCCTCAACCTTCCATTCAAGCAGTGCGAAATATTATAAAATCAATCGTCGATGCACTGCGTGTTTTTCAGCGGCAAGGTATGTCTCATCGAGATTTGAAGCCCGACAACATAATGTTGGATGAGCGAGGTCAAGTTAAATTGATTGACTTTGGTACTGTGCTTGTTCAGGGGTTGCAAGAAATTCAATCGGTTATTGATGATGAGGTTCCAGTGGGAACGGTTGATTATGTGGCGCCGGAAACAGTAATGGGGCAGTACCACGCGATGTCAGATTTATTTTCGCTCGGTGTTATCGCGTACGAAATGTTGACCGGCAAGCTTCCATTTAAAGAAAACCTCGCCAATCGATTACCCAAACATTTCAGCGACTGGACCTATCGTTCGAGTATCAACTCCCGTAACGACATACCTCAATGGTTGGATTTATGTTTGCAAAAAGCCACCGAACCGGATCCTCGAAAGCGTTACCATGCGTTTTCTGAATTTCTCCACGATTTTTCTGTACCCAATGCATCGTTAATTAGTAAGCAGAAGCAGGCACCATTTATCGAGCGTAACCCCTTATTATTTTGGAAGATCGTATCAGGCGCGCTTGCAGCACTGGTTGTTGTTCAAACTATTTATATTAATTTTAATTAAATCACTTCAAGTGATTTTTAATTCCTGGTTGCTTTGCTGCGTCTGTAAGTGATGTTGAGATGTAACTATAGATAACATTTATCTAGAGGTTGATTGACTGTTTGTTAGACGCTAACTACTTCAATAGTCGTGGTCAAAACAGAAGAGTTTATGCCTGGTGAGTTGCAGTTGTTTGCGTGTGTTGACGTTAAAGTTGTTTCTCAGGGTTACTAGCACTGGTTGTTGCAATGCAGCCACTGTGTAGTTTGGTAACAGTTTGTTGCAGCATTTTTAGCGAATAATTACCAAAAAACACCCGATTTTTGACCTTTTGGGCGCTAATTGAGCAGCCTCCAGACATTTCGTGTAATTCCACCGATCAAATGAGCGAAGGCATTGACTCTTATTTAAAAAAGAGTAAGGATACCGGCCCAATAATAACTCAATAGCAATCCTATAACGGGGGAAGTTTCAATATGAAGCGAACACCACTCTATATGGCGTTGGCCGGTCTGGCCGTATCAGGCGCCTCTTCATTAACATTCGCACAGGATAGCGGACAGGTGATCGAAGAAGTGATCGTCACCGGTTCTTACATTCCTGGCTCGCCAGAAGATGCTGCGGTACCCGTTGATGTGGTCACCTCAGAAGAAATGGCGAAAATCGGTTCTCCAGATATGTTGGAGTTCATCAAAAACCAACCAGTGAGTTCTGGTGTGCTTGGTTCTTCAAACCGATTCGATGGTAAAGCACAGGGCGCTAATGGCGCGGGTACTATTAACCTTCGCGGTTTAGGGCCTCAACGTACGTTGGTTTTGGTTAACGGTAAGCGCGTAGCCAATAACCCAGACACTGATTCTGTTGATACTAACTTGTTGCCACTTGCTGCAATGGGTCGAGTTGAAATTTTGAAAGACGGTGCGGCCGTTCTTTACGGTTCTGACGCTGTTGCTGGTGTTGTTAACTTCATCACCAAGACTGACCTTGATGGCTTTGAACTAGGCTTGGATCATCAGTTTGTAGATGGTTCTGATGGAAACACTAACCTGAAAGCAAACTGGGGTTGGGTTGGCGACAACCAAAATTTCTTGTTGAGTTTGGGTTACCAGACTAAAAGCGAGCTTGACAATTCTGAGCGCGATTGGGCGCTAAAGAGCTTCGAAGAGAACCCTCGAGGTGGTTGGTCAGGCGGTGGTAGCCCAGGTGGATTTATCACTGACATTAACGGTGGTCTCGTTGGACCCTCAGCTACAAACCCTCTTGGTATTGTCCCGTTAATTGATGGCGGTTGTAATGATTTTGTGGCTAATGCTTCGCAAATTACCAGCGGTGTGCCTCGTTGTCGTTTTCAATACACAGCGCTTGACAATTTGGTTGATCCATTAGATCGCTACCAAGCTCATGCTGAATACAACCTAACTTTCGGTCCGGATATTGATTTCCATATTGAGGGAACTTATTCCAAAACTGAAACAGAGTTCAATACTTCGCCTTCTTATCTAGCGACCCAAAGCCCTACCGCTAGTAGCTTCTTTGGTATGTTTTATATTCCGAAGAATGACGCGACTTATGGCACTCACCCTGCGTTCGCTGCATGGGAAGCTGCCTATCCCTCAGTTGCTCCATTTACTACAAATGGTGTTACACAAGCTGTCTTAACATTTCGACCATATGGTTGGGGCGGAAACCCTCTTCAGGGTAACGATGCTACCGTTGACGATCGCTCGTACGAGCAATTTAGATTTGCTACCGGCTTTAGTGGCTTGATTGGTGACTCTATCGGTTGGGATGTTAGCTTGTCCTACTCCGAGGTTGAGGGGCATCGAATTGGCCATGATACAGTGGTAAACCACTATCAAGCGGCTCTAGTGGGTCTAGGTGGTCCAAACTGTAATACGCTTACTCCTGGTACTAATGGTTGCTATTACTTCAATCCATTTAGTACTGCCATTGCAGCGAACTCTATTACTGGCGTTGCTAACCCGAACGTAGATAATGCAAATCTGAACAACAACGCTGAGTTGTTAGACTGGATGTTTGCTGAACGTTGGGATACTACCACTAACACTAACCTTACTTTTGACGCTGTATTTAATGGTGACTTAGGGGTTGAGCTGTCTGGCGGTATGATCCAATGGGCTGCGGGTATTCAATACCGTGATAATGAGTATGAGAGAAGCGTTTCTGCCAACCAAAACTTGGATATCAATCCATGTGCTGCTGCAGCTGAAACTCAATATACTCTCAATGAAGCTGGTGCATTTACTACGTGTGCCGCAGCTGGTGAGGCTGTTGATACTGGCATTTTCTTCTTCTTAGGAGGAAGCCGAAACTCTACTCTAGATTCAGATGTGTCTGCAGTTTTTGCTGAGTTTATGTTACCTCTTACTGACACTCTTGAAGCTACAATAGCGTTGCGTCATGAGGCGTATGGTGGTGAAACTGGTAGCACTACTGATCCTAAGGTAGCGCTTCGCTGGCAAGCCACTGATTGGATGGCGTTCCGTACGTCATACAGTTCTACTTTCCGCGCTCCAACTCAAGTGTCGTTGCAGGATGCATCAGGAACTAGCTTGCAGAATATCAATAGTACGTTCCGTGCTATCGATACCTTCGGTGATCCAGAGCTCCAGCCAGAAAAAGCAGATGCATACAACTTGGGTGTGATTTGGACACACGGTGGGCTGAATGCGTCATTGGATTACTGGTTGTTCGATATGACTGAAGCCCTGACTACTGATCCTCTAGGTGGCATGGTTGCAGCTATGTTTGGTGATCCAGCTTCTGCTCTAGACGATAACTGTGGTAATGCTTTATACGCTGGTCTTGAGTCTCGCTTTACCTTCTCTGGCACTTGTGGCATTGACAATATCTCTCGCGTTCGTACCAACAACGTAAACGGATCGGACCGAGAAATTTCAGGTATTGACTGGGCTTTGAGTTACGATTGGGATCTAGCTAACGGTGACGTTATCACTGCCGGTACTGCTGGTAGCTACACTCTTGGGTATGATTTCGAAGACGTGTATGTTGAAGGTATCCTAGTTGAAGAAGGTCGTGATGCAGTTGGTGCTTTGAATGCGCAAACTTCTGCTTACCCTCTGCCTGAGGTTAAAGGTAACATCTATGCGCAATATGCCATGGGTGATGCGAATAACTTCCGCCTTACTGCTCGCATGATCGATGAGTATGTTGATATCCGTCCTAGCTCTATTACAGCTAATGGCGGAAAACAACCTAAAATCGATAGCTGGGTAACTTATGACTTCACCTATCGTTACATTATGTCAACTGATCTTGCTGAAACTGTTTTCAACGTTACCATTGAAAACTTGACCGACGAAGATCCACCCTTTGTTGAGCTTGATCTTAACTACGATCCTTTCACTCACAGTGCATTGGGACGTACTATTAAGTTAGGTGTTACTGCTAACTTCTAATTCAGCCAGTTAGTCAGTTCAACGTTAAAACCCCGCGCTAGCGGGGTTTTTTCGTTTTTGATTTCGGGTGTTCATCAAACTTTCGCAATTCATAAACGCTTTCGTTAAAATCTCGCCCTGAATTTTTACCTTACTTTGGAGTTACCCATGCCGGGACAATTTAATCCTCCTGTTCGAACGTTGATGGGCCCGGGCCCGTCCGACGTCAATCCGCGTATTTTAGAAGCGCTTTCTCGTCCTACTATTGGACATCTAGATCCTGCGTTTATCGACCTGATGGATGATATCAAAGCGTTGTTGCAATACGCGTTTCAAACCAAAAACCAGCTAACGTTGCCGGTTTCAGCGCCGGGTTCTGCCGGAATGGAAGCTTGCTTTGTGAATTTAGTTGAACCGGGTGACACTGTGGTGGTTTGTCAAAACGGTGTATTCGGCGGCAGGATGAAAGAAAATGTAGAGCGCTGCGGCGCTACCGCGATAATGGTTCAGGATGATTGGGGGACCGCTGTCGACGTGTCTAAAGTAGAAGCTGCGCTAAAAGCCAACCCTGGTGCGAAAGCTTTGGCCTTTGTTCACGCGGAAACATCAACAGGTGCTACCTCTGATGCAGCTGCACTATGTGCGTTGGCTCAAAAATACCATTGCCTAAGTATCGTGGATACCGTGACCTCTCTCGGTGGTATTGAGGTCGATGTCGACGGTTGGGGTGCCGATGCGGTTTACTCTGGGACGCAGAAGTGTCTTTCCTGTGTGCCCGGGATCTCCCCGGTCACGTTTAGTGATAAGGCAATCGAAGCCATTAAAGCGCGAAAATCAAAAGTTCAAAGCTGGTTTCTCGATATGGATCTGGTGATGGGTTACTGGGGTGGTGAAAGCAAACGTGCTTACCACCACACAGCGCCAATCAACGCTTTGTACGCACTCCATGAATCCTTGTTGATACTGAAAGAAGAGGGATTGGAAGCCGCTTGGGCTCGCCATGCAATGCACCACAACGCTTTGGCAGCGGGTTTTGAAGCGATGGGGCTGTCGCTGGTGGTTGAGGAGGGCGTTCGCTTACCGCAGCTCAACAGCGTATCCATTCCCGAAGGCGTCGAGGATGCCGCTGTTAGGCAGGCGTTATTAAATGACTACAGTTTAGAAATTGGTGCTGGGTTAGGCGCGCTTGCCGGAAAAGTTTGGCGCATCGGCTTGATGGGCTTTGCCGCCAATAAACGTAACGTGCTGTTATGTCTTGGGGCGTTGGATAGCGTGCTGACTCAGATGGGGGCTAAGATCAATTCTGGTGCCGCCGTTCCGGCCGCTATGGCAGCCTATCGTTAGATTCTGAGGAGCTTATAGGCCACCAATAAAAAACCGCCGAAGGGCGGTTTTTTATTGGTAAAAATGCTTGTGGAGGTCGGTGTGGGCATTTGGTGGGTATGGCGTCGAAAGGCTACGCCGTATCTCAAGTGAATTGCGGCACCCATCTTAATGGTTGGTGTGCTCCCTTTTCTCAGCGCGTGAGAAGTCACACAGCGTAAGAAAGGTCGAAGTCCTGCGGCAAATCGCTATTGCGTTGGTCTAACACCTCTTGAGCAGCGCAAGCACATTGCCCACAGCGGCTGGCTACACCTAACTCTTTGCGCAGTTCTAACAGGCTGCTCGCACCATTGTCAGCAGCTTTATGGATAGCTCGATCTGTGACGCTGTTGCAGATGCATATGTACATCTTTGTTTCCTGTTAACGGTGAGTGATAGTCGAATTGTAGTCAAATGCGAATAATTGTCAATAACGAATGTGTTTTATTGCTATTTAATATTTAATTGCAATTGCATCAGGTTGTCAGGTGTGAATTCATTGCATTTGCCTATCTTAGATTCGACTCTCTTAGATTCGACTATCGCCATTATTAAAAAAATCAATGTGTTACCAGCTATTGGAAGGTGTAGGATAGCGAACATCTATTAAGCCGTGAAACAGCCTAATATTTTATCTATTTGACCGATTTTCGGGCGCCTTGTGTCCGTAGGGTTGTCGCGAGATGCGATCTTGACTCGTGGCGCATTAATACATTAACAATCAGGAGTATGTTATGGGTGTACTAGTTGGTAAGCCGGCCCCAGATTTTACCGTGCCGGCGGTATTAGGAAGTGGTGAAATTGTTGATGAGTTCAACTTGGCCAGCACTATCAAAGGTAAGAAAGCGGTTGTGTTTTTCTATCCTCTGGATTTCACCTTTGTTTGCCCCTCTGAGCTGCTAGCGTTCGATCATCGCTTTGATGAGTTTAAAAAGCGAAATGTAGAAGTCATCGGCGTGTCTATTGATTCTCACTTCTCTCACAATGCATGGCGTAACACTCCAGTGGATCAGGGCGGTATTGGACCAGTTAAATACGCATTGGCTGCGGACATGACTCATGAAATTTCCAAAGCTTATGATGTTGAGTCTCCAGATGGTATGGCTTATCGCGGTTCATTTTTGATTGATGAGGAAGGTGTTGTTCGTCATCAGGTTATTAATGACCTCCCACTTGGTCGCAACATCGACGAGATGATTCGCATGGTTGATGCGTTAGCATTCCACCAAGAGCACGGTGAAGTTTGTCCAGCAGGCTGGAAAGATGGTGACGCGGGTATGGATGCGTCTCCAGCGGGTGTTGCTAAATACCTTAGTGAAAACGCTGACAGCCTGTAAATTTGGCTGATCAATGAAAAACCCGCTACTGGTAACGGTAGCGGGTTTTTTTGTGGGTGGAAAAAAACTTCTCTTGTAACACTGTGTGTTTTTACGGAGTAAAAGCCTTACGAAGAAATGGATTGAAAACACTCCACCATTTACCCGTAAACTGAAGGGGGGCTTCTTGGGCTGTTAGACATATACACTCGGTGTCTTTAGTGGCAACCGGTGTATGCTGCTGATTGGCATCACGTAATAAAAAGTCGCCTTTTTTATAGACTCCAGTTTCGTCCGAGAAGCTGCCTTGTAAAATTACCGTGTACTCGTCGCCTAAATGGCGATGTTTGCCCACTTTTCCTCCGGCTTTAATCTTCAAAAGGCTGACGTTGGTGCCATCGTGATCCTTAAATAAATCAGATGTTTTGACCGATAAGGTAGCCATCTTCCAGCGAATAGATGATAAGCCATCAGGCACTAGCTTTCGAAGTGCTCGGGGCGTTGCACTTTGTTTGCTGGGTGTGAGCTGGTTTCTTGGCGAGGGCTCTGTTTTCGTCAAAGGCTCCGGTGTTTGGGGCGCTAACGCTTGCCCCCCCTCGGTCTGACGATTGGCAATCAGTTCCATGACTCGGGATTTACTACGAGGGTTGATAGAGCTAACACTGTGAGTACTTGATGCGGCAGTGTCTAGCAGAGCGCCGCCAATCGCATTGTTGCGATTGTGTAACGCTCGACACTTAGCACAAAACTCTAAATGTGTGGCGATGCACAAAGCCTGACTGGTGCTACATGATCCAGCCGCATAGCTGACGAGTAGCTCTTGTGAAGGGTGGTGTAGGATTGACTCGTTTGTCATGACGTTAAGACCTCAACATCTTCTCTAACTTTGCTACCGCAAGTCGAACGCGCGACTTGACGGTGCCGAGAGGAACGCCAAGTTCCTCCGCCGCTTGCTGCTGGGTGCGGCCCTGTATGTAAACTTTCTCGAGCACGTCGTGCTGCTCTCTGGGCAATTCCTTGAGCGACTGGTGAACGTTCAAGTCCGACTTATGCTGCTGAATGGCTAAAAATGGATCTGGTGCGGTGTCATATTCGTACCACAAGTCATCCGCTTCAAGGTTTTGATAAAGATGGTTCTTGTTGCGCCTGAAATGATCAATTTGGCAGTTTCGAGTCAGTGTGAACAGCCACGTTGTGACGCTAGCCAGTTTAGGGTTGAACAGATGGCTTTTGTCCCACACCTTAATCATCACTTCTTGCACTAGCTCTTCAGCCAGCAGATTGGCGCCTGGTTGTTTAGCGAGGCAAAAGGCCTTAACGCGCGGCGAAAAATGATCGAAAAAGAGGCTAAAGGCTTCCGCATCGCGTTCGCTGATCCGCGCCAGGATGCTTGTCCAATGTTGGTTGGCAAGCGCCTTTTCTTGATCCTTATCAGATGAATTAGTCATGTGTCGCATATTAGCTGCGCAGTCTCTCTTATCCTAGCGAATAATCGTGCTTGCTAAGTGAGCTTCCATTAAACCACCCACACATCAAGCCACTTGTAGACGGTATACGGTCATAGATGAGGGTTGGATCACTCTATAACGCATGTGATCCGAACCAGGCAGCAGGGCGTAGAAGTGCGACAGAGTATCAAGTTTACGAGGCGCTTATGCCGGAGCAAATGTTCTCAGAATTTAAACAGTTCTATACCCATTTTTCAGACCATGAGTTGGGAAAGTTAGACGTCATTTATGCGAAAGACGTGGTATTCACAGACCCCATCCATTCGATCAAGGGGCGTGCGGCGCTTCACCATTATTTCGCGGATCTATGCGAAAACGTCGAAGAGTGTCGGTTTGAATTTCTAGACGAACTCGTTCTCGACAACGCAGCGTATATCAAGTGGGACATGCACTTTAGCCATCCCAAAATTCAAAAGGGACATCCACTGACGTTACGTGGCGTGACTCAACTGCAATTCGGGAAAGACGGTATAAGTTATCACGAGGACTTTTACGATATGGGGGCAATGCTCTACGAGCATGTTCCGGTGATTGGACGATGTATTCGTTGGTTAAAACGTAACTTGGCGGAGCGCTAGCAATGATTCAAGGACCAACAATGATGCAAGGAGAGGTGATCTGGATCACTGGCGCCTCGAGTGGTATCGGGCAAGCACTTGCCAGGACGTTATCGAGAAGCGGCAATACCATAGTGGCCACTGCCAGGAATAACCAAGCATTAGAGGAACTTGCTGCTCAATCTAGTGGTATCCACGTTCTGACTTGCGATGTTACCGATCAGCAACAGATGCAGGATGCTAAAGACTGGATTGACGCCAAATTTGGTTATATTGACAGAGTAATCATCAATGCTGGAGTGTGCGAATACTTTGATATCGATACCCCTGATTGGGATGCGATGAAAAGGGTAATGGATGTTAATTACTTTGGTGCGGTCAATACAGTTTCCAATGCGCTACCGCTGCTAGAAAAATCCTCCAGTCGATCTCGCCAAATACTGGTAACTTCTTCTCTGGCGAACGTTGTGCCATTCCCCAGAGCGGAGGCTTATGGAGCTTCTAAAGCTGCCGTCCATTATTTTTTTGAGTCTCTTCGAATAGATTTAGCCGAGACGAATATCGCAGTCAGCATTATACAGCCGGGCTTTGTGAAGACGCCTATGACCGACGCCAATGATTTTTCTATGCCTTTTATTGTCTCTACGGAGTCTGCTGTTAAATGCATTGTGAAAGAGATGAAAGAAAAACGACGCTTGATTACCTTTCCCAAGCGTTTTGCCGTATTGCTCTATAGTCTGAGGTGTTTTCCTAAGCTTTGGCACTGGTTAGCAGTAAACAAATTAAGCCGAGAAACACAGAAGGAGCCGGCTAAGTGACAGATTTAAATTCGAAACCGCTCAACGTAGCAATTATCGGGGCCGGTGTATCTGGATTAACCGTTGCTTACCTGCTGCGACAGCATGGGGGTAAAACGGCCTCTGGACAAGACCGGTTCAATATTCGTGTGTTTGAAGAAGACACGAGAATTGGAGGTCATACTGCAACCATCCCGGTTGACGTTAATGGAGAGACGTTGCATGTCGATACCGGATTTATCGTGTATAACGACTGGACCTACCCAAATTTTATTCAATTATTAACTGAGTTAGGTGTTGAAAATCAGCCGACGGATATGACATTCAGTGTTAGTTGCCAGGATACCGGGCTTGAGTATAGTGGTGAGAACCTGAATACGCTGTTCGCGCAAAGAAAGAATTTGTTGAGTTACCAATACTGGGTGATGCTGTCGAACATACTGCGCTTTAACAAGCAAGCCGTTGCTGACCTTGATAACGGCCAAATTGATCCAGGCACAACCTTAGGCGAATATCTTCACAAAAATAACTATTCAGGTTTGTTTACTTCGCATTATCTCGTACCTATGTGCGCTGCAATTTGGTCGGCGTCGCACGATATGGTGATGAAAATGCCGCTACTGTTTTTTGTGAAGTTCTTTAAAAATCACGGCCTATTAAGTGTTAACAATAGGCCTCAGTGGAGAGTCATCAAGGGTGGTTCGTCGCAGTATCTCCGCCCACTAACTCAACAGTTTAGTGATTGTATTGTCACTGCTTCGTCAATAGAGAGCGTGTCGCGTACCGAAGGGAAGGTTAAGATCTTATTCAAAGGCGGCAACGTTGAAACATTTGACCACGTTATTCTGGCTTGCCATAGCGACCAGGCAATTAAGCTCCTACACGATATATCCAAAGAAGAATCAGAAATACTCGCCTCTATTCCGTATAAGGACAATTCGGTTGTTTTGCATACCGATGAATCTATTCTGCCGAACAATAGAAAAACTTGGGCGGCTTGGAACTATCATCTGAGTTCAAAACGTCAAGATGCAGCAATACTCACCTACAATATGAATATATTGCAAGGTTTTGATCAGCCAAAAACTTACTGTGTCACGTTGAACGCTGATGAAAAGATTGACCCCAACCAAGTGATAGGGAAGTTTAATTACGCGCACCCCTCATTTTCTATGGACTCCGTTCTCGCTCAAAGTCGATGGTCTGATATTAATGGGGTCAACAATACGTGGTTTTGCGGTGCATACTGGGGTAACGGATTTCACGAGGACGGTGTAGTAAGCGCGAAGCGAGTAGCTAAGGCGTTGGGTGTAGATTGGAATTAAGTAGAGTGACTTAATGAATAGTAACTTAATGAATAGTGCTGAGATATCGTTGAAGCGTGTGAGTAACAGCGTAAGTGAAGCTAGGCCACTAACGGTCGATGATTCTGGCGTTACCGATTGTTATCAAAGTGCCATCTATAAAGGCACGCTGGAACATTGTCGAGTCAGCCCTAAGAGGCACTATTTTAGTTATCGCGTATTCATGATGTATCTCGATTTGGATGAGATCGATACAATTTTCTCGACGAGTCGACTCTGGTCGAACAAGACGTTTAACCTAAGTTGGATGCGCCGAAAGGACTTTATTGGTAATCCTCAAGAGACGATCTACGACGCGGTGGTGGATGAAATTTTCCGCAGTACAGGGCAGTCGTTTTCCGGGAGTGTTCGCGTTCTAACTAACCTGCGTTACTTTGGTTTTATTATCAACCCAATCTCCTGCTACTACTGTTTTGATCAACAAGAATCACTTCGCTTCATCGTTCTTGAAGTCACCAATACACCGTGGAGAGAAAAATGCAGATACGTGCTTGAATGTGATCCAAGTAATGATGTTCAGCGTAAATCTTTTGAAAAATCAATGCACGTATCTCCCTTTTTCGATATGGATATGGTGTACCGTTGGGTGGGTGGTAAGCCAGGAAGTGAATTGAAAATTGGGTTGTCGAATTGGCAGGGCAAGAAAAGGCAGTTTTATGCAAACTTAAACCTTACACGTGTGCCCATATCGAAAGGGGTGTTGACTAAGCAAATCTTAATGTACCCCCTGATGACCATGAAAGTGTTTGGTGCCATCTATTGGCAGGCGTTGAAACTGCGCATCAAAGGTGTTTCATTTGTCCCTCACCCTGAGCGATAGTTTATAGAGTTTTAATTAGGTGATTAGTATGCAGGTAACCCAAAGTCTTTTAAAACAACCCTCCGTATCAGTGAAGCCGGCTTCGATGAAAGAACGCATCGCGAGGAAAGCGGTATTTAAAGTGTTTGAAAATCTTCGGGTGGGCAGTTTGATTGTTGAGGAAGGTGGTGAGGTTTTTTCGTTTGGGTCCCCGAAGAAAGAGGGAGATCTGGTTGCAAAAATTCAGGTTCGAAATCCTGCTGCTTATTTAAATGTATTGATGCGCGGAACGATTGGATCCGGTGAAAGTTATATGCAGGGTGACTGGACAACTCCTGATCTAACCAATGTGATTCGCATTATGGTATTGAATATGTCTATCGTTGAAAAACTTGATGGCGATATGTCAATAGGATCGAAAGTGTCTAATTGGATTCTGCGGTTAGCGAATATTAATACGTTGACTGGTTCAAAGAAAAACATAGGTGCCCATTACGACTTGGGGAACGATTTTTTTGAACTGTTCTTAGATCAGGAAATGATGTATTCATCTGCGATATATGATGATCAGCACACCTCGCTTGATAAAGCAGCGGTTAATAAGCTGCGTGTTATTTGTGAAAAGTTGAAACTTAACGAAAATGATCATTTGTTGGAAATCGGCACGGGCTGGGGTGGTATGGCTATTTATGCGGCTCAGCACTATGGTTGTCGAGTGACTACCACAACGATTTCTCAACGGCAGTTTGAATATGCTTCTCGCCGAGTCGAGCAGCTCGGATTGTCTGGAAAAATTCAGGTTTTACTGAAAGATTACAGAGAACTCGAAGGCCGTTTTGACAAGATAGTGTCGATAGAAATGATAGAGGCAGTCGGTCATCAGTATTATCAAAGTTATTTCTCGCAGTGTAGTCGTTTGCTGAAAGAAGATGGTTTGATGTTGATTCAGGCCATCACTATTCCCGATCAACGTTATCATGCCGCATTAAAGGCTGTGGACTTTATTCAAAAGTATATTTTCCCTGGCGGCTGTCTTCCCTCGAATGAGGTTATAGCTCAGCATGTGTCGAAGGATACGGATATGCAAATTGTTGGTTTGCATGACATTACCAACGATTACGCGCGCACGTTGAAAGAGTGGCGGCATCGATTTAACAAACGTCTAGCAGAGGTCAAGAATCAAGGCTTTGGTGATGAGTTTGCGCGCATGTGGGAGTTTTATCTGTGTTACTGCGAAGGAGGTTTCGCGGAAAGGGTGATCAGTACAGCACAAATTTTGTTGGCAAAACCGCAAGCTAGAATAGCCTAGTGAGATAGTTCAATGAACCAAGCTTCTTGGGTTGTCAATGTCGGAAACGCCGTGATTTTTCAAGTGGGTTGGTTCTTGTCCCTATTTTTTTATGATAGCAGCCTCGTGGTTTTGGTCGCGCTGGTCATGGTGTTGATTGCCAACCAGCTTCTGTCCGCCTTTTCTCGAGCTGAGTGGTTTGTTGTTGGTGTTGTGTCAGTTGCCGGTTGCGTGATGGATCAACTCTTGGGTTTGATGGGTGTCTTCGAGTTTTCGGGCGGCGTTTTAATTCCTCTCTGGTTAGTGTCGATTTGGATAATGTTTGCGACGTTACTCGTTCGCAGCCTGAATTGGCTTGTCTCTAAAAAATCGCTTAGCGTTATCCTGGCCTTTCTGTTTGCACCTCTGTCGTATTTTTCTGGCGCTAAACTGACGGGGGTTAGTTTCGGACTGTCAGCGGAGATATCGATGCTAACTGTTGCATGCTGCTGGGCTTTGATGTTGCCCGCTATGCTTTGGATTACTGAGTCATTCACCTCCGACCGAGGTTGTGCCAATGCGTGAGCGCTTTTTGCAATATCGACACAATCAGATTTTAGGTTTGTGCAGCGTTGTAACTTACCTGGTGCTAAGTTTCTGTCCGGCAGTGTTATCGGCTCAGGATCTCAACACAACACTATTGTTGGAAAAGGAGTGGCTTGCTGCCGCTGAGTATGAACTTCCCTATCTTATCGGTAATGCGCGCGATAGGAAAACTGGCCAGCATCTATACACCGAATACCATTATTCGCGAGGAGCAGCTGGCTCTCATTCAGTGGTGTATCGCGATGATCAAAGCAAAATTATTGCCTTTAAAAAGTTGCGTTACGGTGAATTAGCAACACGGCCAGCCGTGTTTCAATACAACTACCTTGTAGGCGAAGTAGTGTCTGTAAAAAGGTTGAATGATAATCAGCTGAGTATCACATACCGTGAAACAGTAAATGAAGGCGAAAGAACGCAAGCGTTGAGTGTTGACGATAGTATAGTTGTTGATGCTGGTTTTGATGGCTTGGTTAGAAACAATTGGAGCATGAGTGTAGAGGACGACATAGATTTCCAGTTTCTCGTCCCTTCGAGGTTGTCCAGCTACTCATTTCGACTGGCGTCTGTATCTTGTGCTGAAAATCGAGAGGCGAGATGTTTTGAAGCTGCGCCATCTTCTTGGTTGTTGAGGCGTTTTGTTGCCCCAATTCGAGTTGACTACGATGCAGAAAGTCAACGGTTGATGAAATTTTCAGGTTTGGGGAATATCGCAAACGCGTCGGGCGATTACATGTCGGTTGATATTGACTATAAGTACCCAAGTTACAATTTCGACTAGCGATATTGTTCGCGTTAGTTGTTTTCTGGCAGCGGCCAGCCACCCAAGGACTTCCACTGATTAACGATGCGGCAGAAAAGCTCGGCGGTTTTTTGCGCATCGTAGGCAGCTGAGTGCGCGTCACTGTTGCTAAACTCAATACCACTAGCGATACAAGCTTTGGCTAATACCGTTTGACCATAAGCTAGACCACCAAGGGTGGCGGTATCAAAGCAGGAGAAAGGGTGGAACGGGTTACGTTTTATTTCGCAGCGCTCAACCGCCGCATTTAGAAAACCCAAATCAAAATGCGCGTTATGGCCAACCACTACCGCGCGATTGCAGCCAGCCGCTTTGACCGCTTTTCGAATAGGTCGGCAAAGTTCGCTAATGACAATTTCTTCGGGTTCCGCTGGGCGGTCAGGCGAATCTAAATCAATCCCTGTAAAGTCCAGCGCTGCTTGCTCGATATTGGATCCTTCGAAAGGCTCTACATGAAAATCAAGGACGTCGCCGGGAAAGAGGGTGCCGTTATCATCCATCTCCAGTGGGACCGCAGCGATTTCTAACAGCGCATCGGTCTGCGAGCTAAACCCTCCGGTTTCTACATCAATCACTACGGGTAAAAAACCACGGAAGCGTGATGCCATTAATGTTTTCGGTTCGTCCTGGTTGTCGGCAGTATTTGCGCTCAAAAGTGTATCCTAAATATAACCAATTAAAGGGTGGCAATACGCCATTGAAGTGTCTCGCCTGCGCAGAGTGGAGCGACATGTTGCTCACCAAGAGCGAGTGTTTCGGGGATTTGCCATGCGGATTTCACGAGAGTAATACTGTCATTGTTGCGTGGTAGACCGTAAAAATCCGGGCCAAAATGGCTGGCAAATGCTTCGAGGTTGTCGAGAGCGCCGGCACGTTCGAATGCCTCAGCGTACATTTCTATGGCCGTGTAAGCGGTGTAGCAACCGGCGCAGCCGCATGCGATCTCTTTTTTATTAATGGCGTGAGGGGCGGAATCGGTACCAAGGAAGAACTTCGGATTGCCACTGGTGGCGGCCTTGATTAAAGCCTGCTGGTGTTGGTTGCTTTTCAAAATGGGTAAGCAATAGTAATGAGGCCGGATGCCGCCGACTAGCAGCGCATTGCGATTAAATAATAAGTGGTGTGCAGTTACTGTAGCAGCGATGTTGTTGTTTGCGGCAGTAACAAAATCGACGGCATCTTCTGTGGAGATATGCTCAAGGACGACTTTCAAACCGGGAAATTGGTTTGTGAGTGGTTTTAACACTTGGTCGATGAATACCTGCTCGCGGTCAAAAATATCAATGTCATCATGGGTAACTTCGCCGTGCACGAGCAACTTCATGCCGACTTTTTCCATCTCTTCCAATGCTGGGTAAATGCTGCGGATGTTGGTGACTCCGGCATCTGAATTCGTTGTAGCCCCCGCAGGGTAAAGCTTGCATGCGACGATGCCTGCTTCGCTCGCTTGGCGAATGGTGTCAGGCGTAGTGTTATCGGTGAGATAGAGCACCATCAGGGGCTGGAAGCTTGAGCCTTGGGGGATTTCAGCTGTGATGCGATCTCGGTAGGCCAAAGCTTGCTCAGTGGTTGTCACTGGAGGAACTAAATTTGGCATGACAATGGCCCGCCCCATATAACGTGCAGCATCTCGGACAGTGTCTTTCAGTGTTGCACCATCCCGGAGGTGAATGTGCCAGTCGTCTGGGCGGGTAATGGTCAGTTCTGCGCTCATGATGGTGAGATTACCTATAGTTTATGCATACGATCGCGACACGTTTGGATGCTGTGTGGCGAAGGCGCATCCTACCGAAAAAGGCCGTTAAAGCACAGGCATCTTCGGCCGATACCTATAACAATACCTGGGTTTGTTGTGTTGTGCTCTAGTACGGCAGGTTGCGACGGCGGGTGCTGGTTTTGGTGGAGTTAAACGGTTGATGTTGCGATTCGTGGTTATTTTGTTGGTTGGCATAGTGGCATGGAGTACGTCCTGCCTGGCCGTTAAATACGATACCGACATTACCGAGTCTGAGTGGGTGGTTAATGTTTCGATTTTCGAATGCCGGTTGGTTCATGGGATCGAGTTCTACGGTGATGCAGTGTTTTATCAGCGAGCCGGTGAGTCTCAGCGCTTTGTCATCGACTCTGATACCCCACGCTTAAAAAGCGGGCAGGCATCACTTAAATCCCATGCTCCTGTGTGGGTTAAGCATGCCGCTGGCAAGGATATGGGGTATGTACAGGTTCGCCAGGGAAACACCCCTATTCGCTTAGATACGCGTTTATCTCAACGGGTACTGACAGAATTGCATCAAGGGATGGAAGTCGTTTTCACGCGGAGACCGTGGTACGGCGCTGAAAAATCCGTTGAGGTTGCTATTTCTGCCGTCAACTTCCGGGCGGCCTATGATCGCTATCTTGGTTGTTTGTCCGGGCTGTTGCCGGTCAATTTTGAGCAGATAGAGCGTACCAGTATTTATTTTGGCTCTAGTAAGGAAGCGCTAAACCCATCGGAGGTTGAGAAACTCGATAATATTGGTTTGTACTTTAAAGCCGATGGTGAGATTAGCCAGTTTTACGTTGACGGCCATACCGACAGCCTAGGATCTCGAGTAGAGAATTTTGAGCTGGCACGGGAACGGGCCGAAATGGTGACCAAATTTTTGGTGGCTAGGGGCGTCCCCCCTGAGATGATCGTTACTCGCTGGCATGGAGAAAGGTATCCCGTGGCCAGTAACCAGACCAGGAAAGGGCGAGCACAAAACCGCCGGGTGACCATCCGCTTGGTGAAAGGGAGTTCTGATGAGGAGCCGGAATTCCCTGATGAAACTGATCAAATGGCCTCTCGCTAAGTAAGATCCATCCCAATCTGCCACTAGCTCTACACTTGCTGTAGGTTTCCCGCTACAATGCGCGCCGATCACCGGCTCGCTCGTTCGATTGCGCTGTCATCTGTCCGGCCTTACGCTTATTCACTCGCGTGCAATCGTGCGATCAAATCGCCTCGATGTCTCATTTCCGTCCGTTGGAGAAGTTCATGTCTGCAAATGCATCCATTAAAAAAGTCGTCCTCGCTTATTCAGGTGGGTTGGATACCTCAGTGATTGTTCGCTGGTTGCAAGAAACCTACGATTGCGAAGTGGTGACATTTACTGCGGATATCGGGCAAGGGGAAGAGGTCGAGCCCGCTCGTGCAAAGGCAGAAGCCTTGGGCGTGAAAGAAATTTACATTGATGATTTGCAAGAAGAGTTTGTGCGTGACTACGTGTTTCCAATGTTTCGTGCAAACACCATTTATGAAGGCGAATACCTGCTCGGTACATCAATCGCGCGTCCGTTAATCGCTAAGCGATTGATAGAAATTGCCAACGAGACCGGTGCAGATGCTATCTGCCATGGTGCTACCGGTAAGGGTAATGACCAAGTGCGTTTTGAGTTGGGTGCTTATGCGCTTAAGCCTGGTATCCACGTGATCGCACCGTGGCGCGAGTGGGACTTAACGTCACGTGAGACGTTGATGGCATATTGCAAAGAGCACAATATTCCTGTGGACTTTTCCTCGAACAAGAAAAAATCCCCGTATTCAATGGATGCAAACTTGCTGCACATTTCATATGAAGGTGACATCCTTGAAGATCCCTGGCAAGAAGCTGAAGACGACATGTGGCGCTGGTCTGTCAGTCCTGAAGCTGCGCCTGATCAGCCAACTTATCTTGAGTTAACTTACCGCTGTGGCGACATTGTTGCTATCAATGGTGAAGAGATGTCAGCGGCTCAGGTACTGGCGTTTCTGAATAAAGTCGCGGGAGAAAATGGTATCGGGCGTTTAGATATCGTCGAAAACCGATATGTCGGTATGAAGTCTCGTGGTTGTTATGAAACGCCAGGGGGCACGGTTATGTTGAAAGCTCACCGCGCTATCGAGTCGATCACTCTAGACCGCGAAGTCACACATCTCAAAGATAGCTTTATGCCCAAGTATGCGGAGCTTATCTACAACGGCTACTGGTGGAGTCCAGAGCGCAAAATGTTGCAGGCGGCAATTGATGAGTCGCAACAAGTCGTTAATGGCGATGTGCGGGTCAAGCTCTACAAAGGTAACGTATCGGTAGTTGGTCGTCGTTCTGATGACAGTTTGTTTGATGAAAGCATTGCGACCTTTGAAGACGATGCTGGGGCATACAATCAAAAAGACGCGGAAGGCTTTATTAAACTCAATGCGCTCCGAATGCGAATTGCTGCTAACAAAGGACGCAGTCCCCTCAAATAAGGCTCTCACGAAAGAGCCTTTTTCTGTTACTGCGCTGAAGCAGGGCATCATTCAGCTCAGTTATACCGTGTATTTGGTAGATGCTGACACCCAAACTCATCTTTAGTTGATATCTATCAATAGCGTCTCACGCTGTATAAAAGATAATGGCCGCCAAGACGAAAGCAGTCTCGGCGGGACTTTTTTTATATTTTCGGTCGATAAACTGCAGTTTGAAAACTATAATGACGCCAACGCGTTTTGGCTCTGTGGAAGAGTTATAGTTTTGCTTGGGGCAAATCGTGGTTCTTAATAATTTTGCAGTCTGTAGTGAACACTATGGGACGAGCGCCTTACCAAGAATCCCATGATCCTGTTCTAGGAAATACACCGCAATAATTTTGAAGTGTTACGTTCGTTATCACCGTTTGTACGAACAAATGTGAGGAAAAACCTGTTATGACACATGAGTCTAATGGATCGGTAGAAGCCTATAATTATAAAGTTGTTAGGCAATTCGCCATCATGACGGTCGTTTGGGGTGTGGTTGGCATGTTGGTTGGCGTCATTCTCGCCGTTCAACTTGTGTTTCCACAAGTCAACGACATTTGGCAACCCTTTACCCATTTTGGGCGTCTTCGTCCACTTCATACGAATGCGGTTATTTTTGCATTCGGTGGTTGTGCGTTGTTCACTACCTCCTACTATGTTGTCCAGCGGACTTGTCAGGCGAAATTATTTGGTGGCTTTTTAATTCCATTTACCTTTTGGGGTTGGCAACTGGTCATTGTCGCGGCCGCTATTACATTGCCGATGGGTTTCACCACGTCAAAAGAGTATGCCGAGCTAGAGTGGCCAATTGATATTTTGATTACATTGGTTTGGGTAGCCTATGCGATTGTTTTCTTTGGCACTATCGTCAAGCGCAAGACATCCCACATCTATGTTGCAAACTGGTTTTTCGGTTCATTCATTATTACCGTCGCTGTGTTGCATTTGGTAAACAGCGCAGCGATTCCAGTGGGTTTGTTTAAGTCTTACTCTGCTTATGCCGGTGCTGCCGATGCGATGGTGCAGTGGTGGTATGGCCATAATGCAGTAGGCTTTTTCTTGACTGCTGGGTTCTTGGGCATCATGTATTACGTGGTTCCTAAGCAAGCCGGTCGCCCCGTTTTCTCTTACCAACTTTCCATTGTGCATTTCTGGGCTTTGGTTGCACTTTACATCTGGGCCGGCCCGCATCACCTTCATTACTCTGCATTACCAGACTGGGCTCAAAGTTTAGGAATGGTTATGTCCTTAATGTTGCTGGCGCCAAGCTGGGGGGGCATGATTAATGGGATCATGACGTTGTCGGGTGCGTGGCATAAGTTGGCGACTGATCCAACCCTACGTTTCCTTGTTGTCTCTTTATCGTTTTACGGCATGTCGACCTTTGAAGGTCCGATGATGTCGATTAAAACGGTGAACGCTTTGTCGCATAACACCGACTGGACTATCGGCCACGTACACTCCGGTGCGTTGGGTTGGGTAGCAATGATTTCAATCGGTGCGATCTATCATTTATTGCCTTCTCTATATCGAACTCCAGGAATGTGGAGCGTGAAACTGATTAACACGCACTTCTGGTTAGCGACTATCGGTACCGTACTATACATCGCGTCGATGTGGGTTAACGGCATTATGGAAGGTTTGATGTGGCGAGCATTTAACGTTGACGGCACGTTGACTTATAGCTTCGTAGAATCAGTTGCAGCGAAAGGCCCAGGCAACATTGTCCGTGCAATAGGTGGAGCATTGTTCCTATTGGGTATGCTGATTATGTCTTACAACGTGTTCCGCACTATTCAACAGGGTGGAACGCAAGTAACTGAAGCTGTAGAGCCACAAGCGGCTTAAGCTCGACGGTTAATTTATTCTCAACGTTATAGCAAAAAGACAGTGGAGAACTTAGCGTGAAGAATCACGATATAGTTGAAAAGAATATTTTTCTAATGGGAATTTTGGTGGTTGTTGCCATCAGTTTCGGTACCTTGGTCGAAACAGTTCCAATGTTTTTCTTAAAAGAAACCACCGAACCGGTCGAAGGTCTAAAGCCTTTAACTGCTGTTCAGTTGGAAGGGCGTGATATTTATATTCGTGAAGGTTGTACCGTTTGTCATACGCAAATGATCCGGCCTTTGCGCGCGGAGGTAGAGCGCTACGGTCATTACTCCGTGGCTGGTGAATCTGTTTATGAGCATCCGTTCCTGTGGGGATCAAAACGTACTGGGCCTGACCTGGCACGTGTTGGTGGTTTGTACTCTGATGATTGGCATCGGGTGCATTTGTTTAATCCGCGAGCGGTTGTCCCCGAGTCGAATATGCCGGCTTTCCCTTGGTTGCTTGATAATGAGTTGGACGGCAAAGGTACTGCGGCGAAAATGCGTGGTCTTCGCTTAGTCGGTGTGCCTTATACCGATGAAGACATCGCTGGTGCGGAGGCTGCTGTAGCAGGTACCAAAGAAGTGGATGCACTCATCGCATATTTACAGCAGCTTGGCACGCTGTTAACTCATAAACGCTAGAGTTTAGCGCTAAATTTGAGTGAGGCGAAAACAATGGATATCAATACGTGGCGCGGTATTTCAACAATTATTGTGATGATTGCATTCATTGCTATTTGTTGGTGGGCGTTTGCGCCTCGACGCAAAAAACGTTTCGACGATGCGGCAAACCTACCGTTTGCTGATGAGTCGCAACATTCGCGCACAACAGAGAGCGTCGGCGAGAAAGAACGCTAACGCTATTTAGTGAGTTAAGCCGCGGCTTGCTGGCGAGTCGCGAAGTGGTAGCCAACTGGCTGCCTTCATAAGTCAGGAGTCATTATGAGTCTCTTTTGGAATCTTTGGATCATTGTCTTAACGGTTATTGCAATCGTACTGGTGATGTGGGTGCTCCTAGCCAACCGCAAGGTGGCTAAGCGCGATGATGTTGATCAAGAGAACCGCACAACGGGTCACGTTTACGACGGTATCGAGGAGTATGATAATCCGTTACCACGCTGGTGGTTCCAGATGTTTATTCTTACGTTTATTTTTACCGTGATATACCTCATTTTATATCCTGGCCTAGGTTCATGGCCCGGGGTGCTAGGCTGGACGTCAGAAAATCGCTTAGAAAATGAATTTGCGAAGGCGGATGAGCGCTATTCAGCGATGTATTCGGATATTATGGGGCAGTCGATTGCTGAGCTTGCTGACGATCCTCGCGCGCAGAAAATGGGCGTTCGCTTGTTCTCCACGCACTGTGCTGTTTGTCACGGAGCTGATGGGGGTGGTAACTTTGGATTCCCGAATTTAACTGACGGCGAATGGATTTGGGGTGGTTCTCCTGAAAACATCAAAGCAAGTATTACTCATGGTCGAGTAGGTCAAATGCCAGCTTGGGGCGGCATTCTTGGCGAGCAGGGTGTGTTATCAGTGACTGAATATGTGCTGCAGCTTTCTGGTCAGGATCATGATGAAGCGCTCGCCTCAAAAGGTGCACCGTTATTTCAGCAAAGCTGTGCAGCCTGTCATATGGCAGATGGAACAGGAAACCCTATGCTTGGCGCGCCTAGCTTAGCTGATTCTGATTCATGGCTATATAGCGGTTCTCGCGAGGGTATTGCACAAACCATTCGATCTGGTCGAAATGGCATTATGCCTGCGCAAGCAGAAACGTTGCGCGAGGAGAAGATTCATCTACTCAGCGCTTACGTATACAACTTGTCACAACGCTTTGCAGAGTAGTACTGCCAACTTAGTACCCGCTCTTATAATAAAGCCCCGGAACGTGATTCTGGGGCTCTCTTCGATGTCTGCAACCAGGAAGGGCACTTTCCTTCTCTCTTTCCGCTACACTTTATGTATAGTCTTGTACATCACACACCGCGTTAATGTGATGTTTGAAAAGGTGGTTATAAATGCAAAAGGGTGATCAGATCGCTTCAGATAAACCGAAGCAATACCGCGAATTGTATGTTGCAGACGATAAAATTTACACACGAAAGATAACCGGTTTTTTTACCAAAGTTCGCCGTTATACGGGGATGCCTTTGTTAGCCGGTTTTTTGCTTTGTCCTTGGTTGATTCTTGATGGTCGCCCGGCCATGTTGTTCGATTTACCCGCACGAAAATTCCATGTTTTTTGGCTGACTTTCTGGCCTCAAGATGCGATGTACTTGGCTTGGTTGCTTATTATGGCGGCCTTCCTCCTGTTCACTATTACCGTGCTGGTTGGGCGTGTCTATTGTGGTTACACCTGCCCGCAAACGGTTTGGACAATGATGTTTATACGCGTCGAAAGCTTTATTCAAGGTGATCGGAACGCGCGAATCAAGCTAGATAAGCAACCCTGGGATAGTCAAAAGATATTTAAAAAGGGAGCAACTTACGCCACCTGGTTTTTGATTGCATTGGTCACGGCGTTGACTTTCGTTGGTTACTTTGTCCCGATTCGAGAATTGATTTCGTCGATTGTCAATTTAACGGTGCATCCCGTGGCGGCGTTTTGGGTTGCCTTCTTTACTGGGGCAACGTTCCTGAATGCGGGTTTCATGCGCGAGCAAGTGTGCAAATATATGTGTCCTTATGCTCGCTTCCAATCGGTGATGTATGACAAGAATACATTGGCTGTTCGCTATGATGCCTCTCGGGGGGAGAGTCGAGGTCCTCGCAAACCTAAAGAGGATTATAAAGCCAAGGGCTTAGGGGATTGTATCGACTGTTCCTGGTGTGTGCAGGTGTGCCCGGTCAATATTGATATTCGAGACGGGACTCAATACGAGTGTATTGATTGCGGTTTATGCGTTGATGCCTGTAACAGCGTCATGGATAAGTTAGGTTACGAGCGAGGTCTTATTCGCTACGCGACGGTTGAAAGTATCGAAGGTAAAAAGGCACATATTATTCGCCCTCGCCTTATCGGATATTTATTGGCGTTGTGTGTAATGGCGACGTTATTTTCGATATCTATCGCTAACCGAGTGCCGGTGGGTATGGATGTGCTACGAGATCGTGGTGTTAACCTCTATCGAGTTCGTGGGGAGAATGTTGAAAACGTGTACTCTTTGCGTGTGAATAATAAAGACCGAGATCCTCATTATTACAATGTCTCCGTCAGGGGTATTGAAGACGCGAAACTTTTGGGTAATACCCGAATCTATTTGGAAGAGGGTGAAATTCTAACGGTACCTGTTCGCTTGTCGATTCCAAAGAGTGCGTTATCGGCGAGTAACATCGGCGTTGAGTTTTACGTGCAAGCCGAAGATAACGCAGAAATGGAAGCGTCACATATTGCACGCTTCTTAAGTCCTTAGTCGCTTTCTACCAGCCAGCTATATCAGCTGGCTGGTAGTTTGCTTTTATCGATTTAAGTAATCTCAACCTGAGTTCGGAAATCGGAACTTGAAAAGATAACTATGGGTGATTTTCAGCCGGCAGTGAAAATTAATCGCTGTTCAGCGGAGGCAATCACTTTGATCGGTTTTTATCAGTTATGACAGAGCATTTAGTAGACCCATCCACCATTCCTGCTTACAAACAAAAGTGGTTCTGGTTCATCATGTCACCACTTATTCTGGTGATTATTGCGTGTTGTATTACCGTGACTATAGCGGTTTCCAATCGCGATGATGTGGTTATTGGTGATTACTACAAAGAAGGTTTACTGCTTAACGAGAAAAAAAGCCAGCAAGAACTCGCTGCGAAACTTGGCCTACGCGGCCAGCTAACATTTGATGCTGAATTGGCTGAGGTTGTTCTTCGGCTACAAGCTACGTCTGCTAGTGAGCCGTTGCCATCGTCAATGACCTTAAAGATGAGCCATCCAGCGTTTTCCGATCGAGATGCGACGATAACAATGAAAAAAATTGCCGGCGCAGATTCTTTATCGTTCATCTATTCAGCCGAGTACCTTGGTGAATGGAACAATCGCTGGTACTGGCATCTGGAACCCGCTGCACAGGCTACTGGGGGGTGGCAACTGAAAGGTGAGATCGATTTTAGCCAGTCAAATAGCGTTGACATTCAAGGTTGATTTAATTCGCTATGACCGCTTCTTGTTACCAATGCGGGCTTCCAATCCCTCCTGCTATCGATGTATCCGCAACTATTAACAACCAGCCTCGAGAGTTCTGTTGTACGGCGTGTTTGGCTGTGGCAGAACTTATTGAAGGAGCTGGGTTAGACAACTTTTATCGTTACCGAAAAGACTTTGTTGCCCCTGAAACCTCGCAAGCCGCCGATGCCGCCAATTCCGTCGATTATACAGCTTGGGATAACCCCGAGATAAATCATGAGTTTGTTACCTCGTCAGACGATGGTTGTCAGCAGGCCAATTTGTATATCGAGGGTATTCACTGTGCGGCGTGCGCTTGGTTAATTGAAGAGTATTTGTCTCGAGATGAAGCGGTAGAAACTGTCAGTGTTAACTCAGCTACCCATCGCTGCTTGCTAAAGTGGAAAGACAATACCAGATTGTCATCATTGCTGAAAAAATTTACTGAGATCGGTTACCAGCCAAAACCTGCGATTGCTACCGAGACGGTCAAAGCGGCACAGCATGAAAATCGGCTGGCGTTGATGCGGCTTGGTGTTGCGGGTTTTGCTATGGTGCAGGTCGGTATGTTTGCCGTTGCGCTTTATGCTGGCGCACTTCAAGGCATGGACGCTGAATGGCAATGGCTATTGCGAGCAGTGAGCGCGGCAGTGGCAACACCTGTGGTTTTATTTAGCGCGCGACCTTTTTTTAAAGGCGCCTTCCATGCTTTAAAAACGCGGCACCTGACCATGGACGTGCCTGTTGCGTTAGCCATTGGGCTGGCCTATGTGGCGAGTTGTTGGGCGACTATAACAAACTCAGGGGAGGTGTATTTTGACTCCGTGAGTATGTTTACTTTTTTTCTATTGAGCGGTCGTTACCTAGAAATGCGCGTAAGGCATAGGAACGAGTCTGCCGTTAACCAACTATCGAGTATGTTGCCGCACTATGCTCAGCGGATAAAACGTAACAGCGAACAGTCGGAAGGAGCTGGGTCAGCAACTGAAACCGTTATGCTCCATCAGATTGCGGTGAATGATTACATCCTCGTGAAAGAAGGTGGCACTATACCGGTCGACGGCGAAGTAATTGACGGTGCCAGTCATGTCGATGAGTCAATGCTGACCGGCGAAGCCCAAGCGGTTACGCGATCCATCGGTGATAACGTTGCGGCCGGAACAATAAACTTATCGGGCGGGTTAGTCATTAAAGTCACTGCTGTAGGTCGTGCTACGCGCCTTTCCGCTATTAAGCACTTGATGGATGAGGCGCTTCATCAAAAACCGTCACAAGTATCACAAGCCGATCGATTGGCGGGCTATTTTGTTGCAGCAGTATTAGTCGTCGCTTCTGCCGTTGCGCTGGTTTGGTATTTCGTTCATCCAGCTGATGCGCTGTGGGTAACACTCTCTGTTTTGGTGGTGACCTGCCCATGCGCTTTATCATTGGCTACTCCTGTTAGTTTAACGGCGGCGATTCATCGTTTGCGACAGCTCGGCTTGTTAGTCACTAAACCACATGTTTTGGAAAACCTCGCGTATATTGATTACGTCATTTTCGACAAAACAGGAACGTTGACGGCCGCAAATATAACCCTACATGCTATCGAGATTAATCAATCCCGGCACTTTACCAACGACAGCGCGGTAGAGATTGCAAGCGCGTTAGAGAAGCACTCATCACATCCGCTGGCGGCAGTGTTCAAAAAGCTCGGAACAACTCGTTCTGCTGATAATATACAGACTGTACTCGGTGCGGGTGTTCAAGGAAGTATTGATGGTCAGGAGTATCGACTAGGTAGTTGGCTCTTTGCAAAAGAAGCCGCGGCAAGCGGTGGGACCAGTTCGAGTTTAGATTTGCTTGAAGATGACAGTCGCTCGCAAGGAATTTGGCTATTTGATCAGCATGGTTGGATCGCACACTTCTTGGTAAGTGATTCTGTTCGAGCGGAAGCGGCCTCAGTTGTATCTGCGCTACTGTCGCATGGCACCGGAGTAGAGTTGCTTAGTGGTGACCATCAGACACCAGTTAAAGTGGTCGCAGATGCTGTGGGGATAGACAACTACCGTTCAAGCGTTAGTCCGGAAGATAAATTGAAGCGCGTCAGTCAGCTACAGCGCTTAGGCCACCGGGTGCTGATGGTAGGCGACGGGCTAAATGATTTACCCGTTTTAAGCGGTGCTGATGTGTCGATGGCGATGTCTTCGGCTACGGATTTAGCGCAAATTCAGGCTGATAGCGTTTTATTGAATAATGATTTACGTGTGGTTGAACACGCATTAGGAATTGGAGAGTATTGTCGGCGTATCATTCGGCAAAATTTGAGTTGGGCTGTGGCGTACAATATTTTAGCCCTACCGCTCGCAGCCGCTGGATTAGTGCCACCTTATTTGGCGGCCATTGGTATGTCTTTAAGTTCGTTGTTAGTCATACTGAATGCGACACGGTTGTATGGGTTTGCAAAAAAACCTCGCTAGGACAAACGGCAGAGCGCGTAAGTACGAGATAATTTTCGCGGAAGATGAAAACTATGGAAGTTCTTTATTTGTTAATCCCGCTTGTGTTGGTGGCTATTGGTATTGCAATGGGCGTGTTGTTTTGGGCGATTAAAAGTGGCCAATATGATGACCTTGATAAAGAATCGCAACGAATACTACTGGATGATGATAATGCCCCAGTCAGTAGCAACCATCATGACGAGCAATCACCTCCTAAACAACGTGACAGCGCTAGCGAATAACAAGCGCAGCAACAGCTAATTCGATATGACAGAAGAACTGATTAGCATTGCAAGTGCATTTACTGTGGGTTTAATGGGTAGTGTGCATTGCATTGGTATGTGTGGAGGGATTGCCTCCGCGCTGGGTGTGTCTTCAGGCAATGACAACACGCGCAGTCGTTGGCTATACAATGTTCTCTACAACGTCGGGCGCTTGATTAGCTACGCATTCATGGGTGGAGTCTTGGGGTGGCTGATCCATCTAGATCCGCATGCCATGCACGGTATGGGTGATGGAGAACATCACCATCAGGGTGTTTCAGTTGGAAAGCTGTTGTCTGGTGCCTTGCTCATTGCGATGGGCTTGTACTTGGCGGGTTGGTGGTACGGTTTGGTAAAACTGGAAAAACTGGGCCATATACTTTGGCGAAGAATCCAGCCGCTTACACAGCGCGTGATGCCTGTTGACCGATTCTACAAGGCGTTATGTTTGGGACTGTTGTGGGGCTGGCTACCCTGTGGCCTGGTGTATTCCGCCTTAGCTTTCAGTGCTACCCAGGACAATACATTCATGTCTGCTGCAACTATGTTTGCGTTTGGCCTGGGGACTGCCCCTGCGCTGGTGGTGTCTGGTGTGTTTGCCCAGCAAGTACAAACGTTCTCGCGACGACCTATTGTTCGGCATGTCATGGGCGCGTTAATTCTTGCTTTTGGTTTGTGGACTGTTTCGAGCGCGCTGGGTTTATCCTTACCGCTTTAACACGTTGTGGCAGGAACGCCTGAAACTTGCTCAGTGCTGGGCGCGATTCAGTGTTGCGGTGAGTGCTGATTATTGCGTTCACTCTTCGTCAAACTGCAAATAAAAGAAGAGGGCGATTAACGCCCTCTCTCGACGTGCTAGACAATGCTCGCTATCCCCTGGCGACCATATCTTTATCCAGTCTGCGCCAGGTTAACACGAAGAATAAGGAGCTGGCTGCGTACATTAGTGCAACAATGACCATCGCCGTTTGAAGGCTTTGTGCGTACACCTGTCCACAAACGTCCTGCAGGTTCTGGCTGAGCTCAGCCACCACACGCGGGTGGCATTGGTTTCGAGCTAACTCTTCCGCAGTTACCCCTAAATCTGCTATACCGCTGCTAAAGAATATATCTGAGATAGTTCCGATAAATAATGGACCAAAGCCGTAACCAATGAGGTTCACGACAAAGAGCAGTACCGCTGTAGCCATTGCGCGTACACGCATTGTGACAACGCCTTGGCCAATAGTGTATTGAGCCGCTAGATAACCGTATTTCACGAACCCACCAATAACTAGGCCAACCGCTGCGAAAAATAGGCTTTCAGTCGTGAACGCGAAAACGTAAAAAGGAATAGACAATGCCAAACCGGCAGCGGGTACCCAGGCAATTGCCCCTGGGTGTTTCTGATAAAGTTTGGTCGCGATCCAGCCGGTTGCAAAGGTGCCAACGGCAGACGAGAGCGCTACAGGCGTATTGATCCAAATAGCGGCTTGGCCGGTAGTGATTTCGTGAGCCCGAACAAGAAATAGAGATTGGAAAGATGAAATACCATAGCCGCAGAATGCTGCAATAGTGGCGCCAGAAGACATAAGCCAGAATGCGGGCTTAGTCATTAACTCTCGTATTGCTTCGCTGAGTGGGGCACTTTCTTTTGTTTCGGTTTCGGGCGGGTCAGTATAACCTCGAGGTGGCTCGGTCACGGTCATTTTAAATATGACGGCAATGAGTAGACCAGGCAGACCAACGACTAAGAACGCGGTACGCCAATCGAATAAGTCAGTTACCCAACCACCGATTAAGTTCGCAAACATCGTACCGAGCGTCACACCCATCGCATAGAATCCAAGCGCTTGCGATCGATCTCGTGGTGCGTAGTAGTCAGCGATCAATGAATTTGCGGGGGGTGTACACCCAGCTTCACCGATACCCACACCAACTCGGCAGGCGAGGAGAATCCAAAACGCGCCGATTGTGATCGAGCCGATGGTTACTTCAGCAGCAAGGCCGCACAGCGCTGTCATTATCGACCACAATGCGACACAGACGGTCATTATCCAAACACGGTGAGCGACGTCGGCGAAGCGTGCCAATGGAATACCAACGAAAGTATAGAGAAGCGCAAAACCAAACCCAGTCAAAAGCCCAAATTGAGTGTCCGATATTCCTAAGTCTGGAATGAGATCTGGACCAACCACGGCTAATAGCCCGCGGTCGACAAAGTTCATGATATAGATGAGTGTGAGCGCGAAGAGTACGTAGGATCGGTAGGGTTTGGTGCCGAATCCTGTAACGTGACCGGAAACCTCCCCACCGGTCGCAGCAGTAGTTCCTGACATAGGTAAATCACTCCTGAATATTATTTTTTATAGTTAGGGTGGACTGTAAGTGCTAACGGACGCGTTGTCTATCTAGCGATTGTTTATCTTTATCAAGGGCGAGGATTCCCTGGCCGGTGGAGCAAGTTTTGAACGAATCCCGCTCATTTGGAATGTTGGGTCAACTACGATTAATGCTGTTTATAGGTCAGCATTAATTGTTAAATGTTTCGCAGAGTAACTGAAAAGATCAGCAAGCAGTGCATTTTAGCTAAATAGATCAAGCCAACTCTCGCCGAAGGCCCAGTAAAGTGCCGCGGCAAAACTGATAACGATCAGTAATGCAACCCATGTGGGTTTAATGTCAATGCCAGTGTGCACATTCAATTTCATCTTTCCCGTTATCATCGGTGAAATTAAATTTCGCTTTTTGTACAGCAAGTAAAATGAAATTGCTGAAATATGCAGAGCGATAACCCCTAGCAATACATCGAATAATACTTCGTGTGTCTCCGCTGCCCACCGATTAGTGCTGTAATCTACCAAATGGGATAGTGGTCCAGGTGCTAATCCGTCGACATCTTCGATAAATAGCCCAAGAATTATTTGTGCTAGCAACAATGCAATCATCGCAATAACGCTGAGACCACCCAGCGGGTTGTGACCAACAGTGTCGCCGGCGTCTTTTACGAGTAGCCGCTTGCAGTAATTTAATACGGTGCTGGGACGATGGATAAAGTTGGAAAATCTCGATGTCGTACTGCCGACGAAACCCCAAGTGATACGAAAGAGGAGGAGTGCGAGCAGTAAATACCCGGATAAATGGTGGATATCAACCCTATCGTATTCGATAGACCACCAAGACAGTAGGAAGAGTGAAACCACAGACCAATGAAAAAAACGGGTGGGAAAATCCCACACCGTTTTTGAGTTTACTTCGTTTTCCACAGTTATTCGTCTTCTTCGCGGAAATTGTCGTGGCAGTTTTTGCACGCACCACCCAGATTGCGAATTTCGCCCATAGTGGCTTGAGCGTCGCCTGATGCGGCGGCGGCCGCAAAGGCATCGGAGGCCGATACGAACTGATCAGCGGCTGCTTGGAATTCAGCGGGTTTTTCCCAGATAGACGGTAAGGCTTCGGTATCTACCCCAGAATCTGGGCCAGAACCTGCTGGGAACCACGATGGCACTTCTTTCGCTAAGCCGGCAATCGTTTGCGCAGCGCCACTTATTTTGGCCATGTCGGCAGGGGACTCTTTAAATTCATCGCGGATAGTTTTGAATGCCCCGCCGATTTTTTCGAAATTATCGTGGCGAAGTTTGGCAATTCGTTCGGCTTCTGGGTCTCCGCCTCCACCGCAGCCAACGGTGGCTAACATGACGGTACTGAGTGCGATTGAGATAAGGGTAGATTTCATTCTGTTTGGCTCCTAAGGGTGGTTGTTCGGCAACTTCATTATCTATATCTATGCGTAATCTTGGGTGACCGAATACGTCCTGTAGACCTGGGAGCCGGTCACCGCGCGTTAAATTACCAGCTTTTTGCTGGGGTTGCCATGCTCCCTCGTCCCAGGCGCTGGTAAACTGGTAGTTCAACTACCAAAACTGTTAATCCGTATTCAGCATTCCTTCCATCAAGTACAATGTCGCGCTAATATTTTTTGCCAACAGTGAATAGGTAGTAGTAAACAATGGCCCCAATTGTTCAAGATCGTGATAGTCGCCCCATCGCAATATGGCTCCTTATTTGCGCTGCTGTGATCTATGGAATGATTATTCTTGGGGGCGTTACCCGTCTGACGGAGTCAGGTTTATCGATGGTCGAGTGGAAACCACTTATGGGGATAATTCCTCCCTTGACGGAAGAGCATTGGCAAGAGACCTTCGAAAAGTACAAGCAGTTCCCTGAATACCAGAAAATAAATCGCGGTATGGATCTTTCAGGGTTCAAAAAAATCTTCGCTTTTGAGTATGCTCACCGTGTATTAGGGCGCTTGATTGGCCTCTTGTTTTTCATCCCCTTCATTTACTTTTTGATACGCGGAAAAATATCTAAGTCCCTTTCTCCTCGGCTGTGGATTTTGTTGGTACTTGGTGGGTTGCAGGGGTTAATGGGTTGGTACATGGTAAAAAGTGGGCTAGTTGATGTTCCGCGAGTCAGCCAGTATCGATTGACGGCGCATCTTGGCTTAGCGGTAGTTATATACGGCTTCATGATGTGGGTGATTTTTGACCTGCTGTTTTCCGCTGATGAGCAGCCGCAAATTAATGCGCAAGCGGCCAATCGGATAAGACGCTTTTCCATGACGTTAAACGTGTTGATTTTTCTTATGATTCTCTCGGGTGGGTTGGTTGCCGGCTTGGATGCCGGGTTTGCGTACAACACCTTTCCATTAATGGATGGAAAGTTTTTCCCTGTAGGCTTGTTTAATTTGGAGCCCTTTTGGTTGAACATTTTTAATGATGTCACGACTGTGCAGTTCAACCATCGCTTCTTCGCCTATGTTATCTCTCTTGCTGTTGCAGCATATACTCTCTACGCGCTGAGCCAACATATAGTTGGGCGTTTACGTCTAGGGGTTATTTTATTTCCAGTATTTTTGATTTTGCAGGTTTCCCTTGGGATATTGACACTAGTCTATGTGGTGCCGGTTTCTTTAGCCGCTGCGCACCAAGCGGGTGCGGTCGCGTTACTGACGGTATCACTTTTCGTGAGTCATGCAGCAAAGCGAAGCTTCGCTCAGTAACCGAACGCTCAATTGACCACTAACCTCAAAGAAAAAGGGGAAACTATTGACCTCAGACAAGGTTCCTCTAAGATTATAGGCATAACATAATAACGAAATACACGCTGAGGAAGATGCTATGTTGAACCACATGTTCGGCCTGATTTTTAGCCCGCGATCGCAGTGGCAAGCAATCAGTAATTTACCAGAAGAGTCATTCAAGCGTAATTTACCTTACGCTCTGGTGTTAGCGATTTTTCCCGCCGTTGCTTGGTACTTTGGGACCACGCAGACTGGCTGGAATATAGGTGCAGAAGGCTCCAGTATCACCATTTCTGAATCGAGCGCTATGTCCTTGGCTGGTGCGTTTTATATTGCGATGGTGTTGAGTGTTGCCGGTGTAGGGTACTTCATCCACTGGATGGCTCATACTTATGGTGCCGCATCTAATCCGGTGAAAGGTATCGTCATAGCTGGGTTTACCGCGACACCAATTTTTGTCGCAGGAATAGCTGGCATCTACCCAATATTGTGGTTGGATGTGGTTTTAGGAACCGCCGCCGTGGCCTATGCGGTCTACCTTTTGTATGTGGGTATTCCGATTGTTATGGGGATTCCGGCAGATCGTGGCTTTTTGTTTGCTAGTGCCATCGTTGCGGTTGCGCTCGTCATTCTGATTGCTGTCATGGGTGTCACTGTGATTTTCTGGGAGTTTATCTCCGAGCCTGAGTTCCAACGCTAGACCAAACCTATTCCACACGTTTCCCTATTTCTATCCATTTTCCCTCGCTAGCCTCCGGCTAGCGAGGGAAAATTATTGGCGTTTTCTTGCCAAACCTCCAGATGATCTACTTTACTTAGAATAAGCAGCACTTTTGATTGCGCTGCCTAGGAGTAATCGTGGAAGTAAACACCAGCCAGACCTCAATTGATCGAGCCCAACTTCAAAGTGTGCTCGATGCGGTGTCTATGTTTGGGGGGCTATCTGAGAACCAGGTGGAATATTTGTCTGGCAAGTTTGGCCAGCGACGTTACGCAGTGAATCAGGTCATCTTCCACGAGGGCGATCCAGCGTCAGATATATTCATCTTGCTCAGTGGGATAGCGCAGCTCGAATATGAGCATGACCAACATCCATTGTATGGTCATTGCTTTAAGGTCGGCAGCTGTTTTGGCGAAACCTCAGTGATTGGGATTCAGCCACACAGTGCTAGTGTTCGAACATTTAGCGACGTCGAAGTATTGGTGCTGTCCCGCGAGAACCTGATGGATATTTTTAATGAAGACAAGGAAGTGTTTGGCATTGTTGTGCTGAACATTGCCCGGGAGAGCTGTCGTCGCCTTAATGAGGTCAATCATTTATTAAGTTCTCATTCGCATTCTGCTGTTGCTTAATCCTTCCAATACATTACGTCATTTAACAGTGCTTAACCGTCGCTAGACGCGAATCTTCTAGTCAGCGTGACTGCCTTTTTGATAAGGTGCCCCCTCTTTCATTTTCAGTGTTAATCGGGTTTCGTTATGCGCTATATAGCTCTATCTCTTTTGGTCCCTACCGCCGTCACGCTTGCTCAAGCGGGTGATGAATATGTTGATGAAGTTGTCACTGTTAGCAAAAAGTCTACCGAGCGTTTTGACACCGTTGGCAATATTGGAAAGATGGATAGAAAATCGCTTGAAATGGTTTCGGCATTGCACATTCAAGATGCGTTGTTGCGCGTACCGGGTGTGAACTTGCAGCAGGGTAACGGTAAAGAATATCTCCCGTCAGTCCGCTCGCCTGTGTTAACTGGTGCCGGAGCGTGTGGAGCGTTTTTGACTGCTCAAGATAACATACCATTGCGCGCGGCTGGTTTTTGCAATGTGAATGAGTTGTTTGAATCCTATACCGAAGTGGCTCAACAGATCGAAGTTATTCGAGGGCCTAATACAGCGCTCTACGGTTCTAATGCGTTGCATGGGGTCGTAAATGTATTAATGCCGTCAGTGGGACAAGATGACGAAATTTCTATCAAAACTGAAGCGGGGTCTAACGATTATCGCCGTAATACCTTGGATGGAAATATTGCGTTGGGTGATCACGCCATTACATCTCAGCTTACGGCGACACATGACGGCGGCTTTCGCGATGATTCCGGCTATGACGAACAAAAATTACATGTTAAGCATCAATACAGTGGTGACGTTTGGACTATTACCAGTGCATTTGCTGCGAGTAATTTGAATCAAGAAACAGCGGGTTACATTACTGGTGAAGACTCGTACAAAGATGATGATGCAATTACTACAAATGAAAATCCAGAAGCTTATCGTGACGCGAAGTCTTACCGGTTGTATTCAAGCTTTGAGCGAGCGTTGTCCGAGCATCGCAATTTGGTTATTACACCCTATGCTCGAAAAACTGAAATGGATTTTATGATGCACTTTTTACCCGGTAACCCGGTTGAAGAGAACGGTCAAAAAAGTTTAGGTGTTACCTCTCGACTTTATGATTCATCTATTGCGGATGTTGATTGGGTAGTGGGATTCGATGCAGAGATCACCGATGGTTATCTGAAGCAAACACAAGCTGCTCCGAGTTTTGCTGTTTTTCCGACGGGTCGACAATATAACTATCGCGTCGAAGCATTGCAGGCGTCACCGTATGTAGACTTGCGGTGGGCTATGACAAATCAACTTTCTCTCAATGCCGGGTTGCGATTTGAATCGATGCGCTACGACTATGACAATCGTATGCGTGACGGCAACACCCAAGCTGATGGATCTCCGTGCGCATTCCCGTGCCGCTATACTCGACCTGCGGATAGAAAAGATAGTTATAACAATTGGTCTCCCAACCTCGGTTTAAAGTACGCGCTTACCGATGACATAGTAATGTATGCCGATATCGCAAAGGGCTATCGGGCACCGCAAGCAACGGAAGTCTATCGGCTTCAAGGTGGGCAACAGGTTGCGAATATCGATTCAGAAAAGCTTGAAAGCGTTGAGCTTGGTTTAAGAGGTCGTAGCACAAAGTTTCGCTACGAAGTAAATGCGTATGCAATGGAAAAACAAAATGTCATATTCCAAGATAGCAACAGGCAAAATGTTGACAACGGTGAAACCAAACATGTTGGTTACGAATTAGAGCTGGGGGTGCAGATTGTAGAAGGGTTGGACCTTTCAGTTGCGGCAAACTACGGCGATCATTACTACAGTAAATCTATCATTGTTGGTGGGGTCGATGTAAAAAATAATCAGGTAGATACCGCGCCTAAGCGTTTTGGTAGTGCCCAGTTAAGTTGGCAAGTTGTGCCCAATTTGCGTAGTGAGCTTGAGTGGGTTCATATGGGCAGCTATTTCACTGACCCGCAAAATGATAATGACTACTCTGGCCACGATATTGCCAATATACGGGCCGAGTACCAGCCAATACCTTCATTGAATCTTGGATTACGGGTGTTGAACTTAACAGATCGGCGTTACGCTGAACGTGCAGACTTTACTGGCTTCAGTGGTGCGCGGTATTTTCCTGGGGAGCCGAGATCCTACTACGTTAGCGCAGAGTACCGCTTTTAATAGCTGCGTATACAGCGTGACACATAAAAAAACCCAGCAGAGCTGGGTTTTTTTATGTGTAGTTAAATATGATTTACATATGGTCTAGGAGAGACTTCTTAAAGTAAACAAGTTGCATCCGTGTAGGGTCAGTGCCATCAACATAGACTACGTAAGTGTCTGCGTCAGGAACATCAATTCGGAATGTGCGGTTGTTGATGTTAATAAATTGAATACCTGAGTCCATTTTTGCTTCTGTTCGGTACTGGTTATTAACAATATGCTCGAACCTTGGGCTGCCACTCACTTTACCGCCGCTCAGTTTTAGAGAGTCATATCGAACAAAACCGCCTTGATTGTTTTGTTTGTAGTCTTCTACTTTCGCAAGATACTCTTTTGCCGACGCCAGCGCATCTTGATCTGCTGCCGAAAGTCTTGCTTTAGGTTTTGGAGCGGGAACTGGTGCGGGTGCCGCAACAGCTTTAGCTGCTGGTTTCTTCGGTGGCACAATCACTTTGGGTGCGGGCTTTGGTGCTGGCTTTGCTGCAACTGGGGCCGGAGGCGCTGGAGGCACGGCTTTGCGTTGTTGCGCAGCGACTCTTTGGCGTTCCTCCTCCGCTTTCTTCTCGGCGATCCATTGTTGGTGTTTGGCGATTTGTGAGTCGGTCGCCTCAATCTTTGATTCCGCTGAAGTGATGTCTGATTGAAGAGCGTCGTAATTCGATCGAACGCGATCTAATGATCGAGACTTGCTTTCTACGCGCCGAGCCGCCATCTTGACAGAATGTGATTGAAGATTCAGTTCGCGAGAAACGTCCTCACCATTACTGCTTAAAGACTCAAGGCGCTGTAGCTCTTTTTCGTCTTGAAGCAACTGTTGCTCCGCTTGCTGAAATTCTGCTTCAGCTTCGGCAACGCGATCGGGAAGTTCGCCGATTTCGGAACGGAGTTTTTTGGCGGATGCTTCCTGTTGCGTTTTTTCTCTTTGCAGTTGGTTTAGGCGATTTTGTAGGTCGTTAACCGATTGTGCGCTACAAACACTGCTGCCTAAAAAAAGTAGTGCGAGTGTTGCAATAAAACTGACACGAATGATCTTGATATGCTGTGAGCTCATAATACAACTTCCGAAAATGAACATGTGGACTAAGGGTGTGATGGAGTTTGCATTATCCGGGTTAGCCGCTCAGCATCAATAGTAAACAGGGGCTTTCGTCGGGAAAAATGGCAAGTTGAGAGAATTCATATGCCAATACATTTGAAAACTACTTATTGTTAATGTTTAAAAACATAACGTCTATCGTAAAGTTTGAATCTCACAATTTTCTATAACTCGAAGGTAGCTCAGTTGGCGCGCTTTTAGTTGTCAAAATAGTGTAGGTGAACGACTTCTCAATTTGGGAGTTTTGATGAATCTGGCGCCAGTTGAACTGTCGATAATCAACCTGGGTGGAATGCAAATGCGTGTTGCTTCCGAAGGGACTAATCAAAAAGGCACTATCCTATTGATTCATGGTTGGCCGGAGTGTTGGTATTCATGGAGACAGCAAATCCAATATTTTGCTCAAGCAGGATATCGCGTTATTGCGCCTGACATGCCGGGCTTTGGTATGTCGCAACCCTTTACAAGTGTGGAAGATTATCACTGTGACAATGTGGCCGATGTTATTCTGGCCTTGTTGGATTTTTACCAGATTCGCAACTGCCACTTAGTCGGTCATGACTTTGGTGCATCGCATGCATGGCAACTAGCGTTACGTTTTCCTGAGATGTTTCAAACGTTAACAGCGTTAAGTGTGCCACTTCATCCTCATACCAAAGAGCCTCCAATGAGTTTATTAAGGCGTCATTATGAGGATGACTTCTACTATCAGCTCTATTTTCAGGCGCAAGGGTTGGCCGAACGAGAATTCGAAGAGAGGACGCGCGAATTACTGAAAGCACTCTACTGCTCGCCAGACACACCACGAAAGGCTCCGTTAATTACCAGCGCCAAAGCGAGTGCTGGAGGTTGGATTGATCGCCAGGGAGCCCCGCTTGAGCTGCCGAAATGGATTACGATTGCTGATATCGACTACTACGAAGCACAATACAATGCATCGGGTTTTGAGGGTGGCATTAATTATTACCGAAACATTGACCGTAACTGGGAGATGATGGCCCCCTATAAAGATGTGCAGTTAGCAATGCCTGTAATGTTTATGGCAGGTGAAAAAGACCCTGTTATTAAAGGTCGTAGTGAACAACAACTGAGCGAGATGATGTCAGGCCGTGTGCCTAATTTGTCAATTAATTTACTCCCGGACATCGGTCACTGGATTCAGCAAGAGGCAGGGGAAGAGGTGAACCTCGCTTTACTGGGCTTCTTAGAGGCTAATTAATTCTTGCGCGAATAACGTCTAGTAGGTAATCTCGCTGCCTGAGTTGGCTGGGCAGTCGCCTCTCGTTTCGCTGAGTGATTCACTTGTGTTTCGGTTGGCCACGAGCGGAGGAAAGTCCGGGCTCCATAGGGTAGAGTGCCAGGTAACACCTGGGGGGCGTGAGCCTACGGAAAGTGCAACAGAAAGTATACCGCCTACTTTTAGTGGGTAAGGGTGAAAAGGTGCGGTAAGAGCGCACCGCGCAGCTGGCAACAGGTGTGGCGATGGTAAACCCCACTCGGAGCAAGACCAAATAGGAATCCTTCGGTGCGACCCGCACTGGATTCGGGTAGGTCGCTTGAACTAAGCGGTGACGCTTAGTCTAGATGAATGATTGTCCATGACAGAACCCGGCTTATAGGCTAACTCAAAGAACTTCTAACGTGGCATCTTGATACGGCGATAAAATCTTCAAGAATGATTGCCCATGACGCTACCCCCACAGGAAAGGGGCTTACAGGCTAACTCAAAGAACTTAAAGCAGCTGGATGTTGATGCTGCGAAAGATCTTGATGAGAGGTTGCCTAAGATCCTATCCACTATCGGGTGCGCAGCTAAACCAGCTAGCTGGGCACCTTGTTTTTATCTCCTTAGGTTATAAGCGTTCCCTTCCCGGCAATAAAATAATCTTACTCTTAAAGTATTACTTTAACTTCTATCTGTACCCCTGTGTTTTTGGTCAACTTGTTCGTGGGTTGGCGCCCAATATTGCTGTGAAATAGCCCCCTTCATTTCGTGATTTACCCCGTGTTTTCAATGATTTAGCGAGCACTTGCTTGACTTTGCATCGATCCAACTTATAGTAGCAAGAAGTGGTAAAAAGTGGGAAAAAGTAGAAAATAGTAGGAAATTTTAGAAAGATGTGGCTAATCTTGGTTAAGTAGCCCATCTACCTACATTTAGGGGTAAACGTGTTTCTCGGCAGTCACAGCATCAACATGGACACAAAAGGACGTTTTGCGGTGCCAACGCGCATCCGTGAAACCCTTGCGTCTGTCTGTGAAGGGCGTGTTGTCATCACGGCGCATAATGAGGAGCGTTGTTTACTGGTTTATCCGGAGCCGCAGTGGCAGGAACTACTCCCCAAAATTGAGGCGCTACCGAACCTCAATAAAGCTGCAAGTCGCTTACAGCGTTTATTGATTGGTTATGCGTGTCCTTTAGAGATGGATGGCAATGGCCGCGTGCTGTTGCCGCAAACCTTGCGAGATTTTGCGGGGCTGGAAAAGAAACTTATGTTAGTGGGCCAAGGTAAGAAGCTTGAGTTGTGGAGTGAAGAGCACTGGAATAAGTGGCTCGAGGCTTCTGCTCAAGAGGATGAGCTCACTGACGAAATGTTGTCGCTGTCGTTGTAATCATGAGTGATTCTCCAGCGGCTCATGTCACCGTCCTGTTACATGAGGCGGTTGATGCATTGGTTATCGACCCAGATGGATTCTACATAGATGGAACCTTTGGGCGCGGTGGGCATTCGCAACTGATATTGGAGCGATTATCTCCACAGGGGCGATTGTTGGCCATCGATAAGGATCCGCAAGCTGTCGCGACAGGTCGTGAAAAGTTTGCCAGGGATGAGCGCTTTGAAATTGCGCAGGGATCGTTTACGCAGCTAGAGGAGCTGGTTGCAGAGCGTGGACGCAGTGGAGAGGTGGCCGGGGTGTTAGTTGATCTCGGTGTGTCATCTCCGCAGTTAGATGAGGCGCAGCGCGGATTTAGTTTTATGCAGGACGGTCCACTCGATATGCGAATGGATACCACACAAGGACAAAGTGCAGCTGACTGGATAAGTACCGCAAAGGACACAGAGTTAGCGAAAATATTAAAAGAATATGGTGAAGAAAAATTTGCCAAACGTATTGCCAGAGCCATCGTCACAGCACGAGAAGAAACACCTATCGTGCGCACACTTCAATTGGCGAAGATTATTGCCGACGCCCATCCCTCGTGGGAGGTCGGTAAGCATCCCGCCACACGATCATTTTTGGCAATTCGTTTATTTATAAACAAAGAGTTGGAAGATCTGCGAGATTTGCTTGAGCAGATTACGGGAGCCCTAAAACCGGGAGGCCGTTTAGTTGCGATCAGTTTCCACTCTTTGGAAGACCGCATTGTAAAACGCTTTATGCGTGACAAGGCGAAAGGCGATAACTTGCCACGTAATGTGCCTGTGCTGGAAAGTCAGCTCAATAAAACATTGCGCATCATTGGAAAGGCGACAAAACCGTCGGATCAAGAAATTGCGATAAACGTGCGTTCTCGAAGCGCCGTCATGCGAGTCGCCGAAAAACTTTAATGTAATTGCCTTGCGAGGCGAGAGTGAGTCAAACGAATACAGGTTTTGTAAAGCGAGCAATGCTCATCGCGGCCCTGTGGTTGATGCTGGTAGTTAGCGGGCTCAGTGTTGTCTATGTAACTCATGTGAGTCGTCAGCTGATGAATGAGTTGCAAGTCGCAAAGCGTGAAACTGCCGCTCTGCACACTGAGTGGGGTCAATACCTGTTAGAAAAGAGTACGTGGGCTGCATACAACCGAGTAGAAAATGTAGCGAACACTCAATTGGATATGCAGGTTCCGGCTCAAGATAAAGTGGTTGTTATTACACAATAAGTGGCGAGTTTGAAAAGCCAAAGGCAAAAAATGAAACGCACCGTTAACAAAACGCAAAAGCAGGGCTCCGTCGCAAAAACGCGACGTAGTGCAAGCCGTGCAGTGCGGACTCCAGAGCATCGTCAAGCGTTGGTCGGTTGGCGCTTTGTGGTCGCCGGTGGCGTTTTGGTGTGTCTGAGCAGTTTGTTGGTGTGGAAGGTGGCCAGCATTCAAGTGTTGCCCGAGCAGGAAAGGGGTTTTGAGTTCTTGCAGCGTTACGGTAAGTCGCAGTTTGTTCATGAAGAAACTATTCCTGCGAATCGTGGTGTGATTACCGATCGCAACGGAGAGTTGTTAGCGGTAAGTACAGAGTTGGTTTCTTTGTGCGGAAATCCAAAGCTGTTGTTAGGAAATAAAGAAGAGTGGCCACGCCTTGCGAAGTCCATGGGGATGTCGCCTGTCGAGCTGGCGGAAAAAATAGATGTTTATCGCAATAAAAGTTTTATGTACCTGCAGCGCGCAATTCCACCTGATGTTGCGCAGTCCGTACTGGATTTAAAAATTAAAGGTGTATTTCCTCGCACCGAATACCGTCGTTTTTACCCCGCTGGAGAAGTGGCGGCCCATGTCGTTGGTATCACCAATATTAACGGTGATGGCCAAGAAGGGTTGGAGTTAAGTTACAACGATTGGTTGAAAGGCCAAGAGGGTAGTAAAGAGGTTATCAAAGATGAGCTTGAGCGTGTAGTTGAAGAAGTACGCTTGGTTGAAGCAGCGAAACCCGGCAATGATTTGCAGTTGAGTATTGACTTGCGGCTTCAATACCTCGCTTACCGAGAGCTCAAAAAAGCAGTGGCTCAACACGATGCAGTATCGGGCTCTGTGGTGATGATGGATAGTCAGACGGGTGAAGTGTTGGCTATGGTCAACCAGCCATCTTATAACCCGAACAACCGCGCGCAATTAGCCGCGGCAGCGATGAAAAATCGCGCCGTCACGGATCAGTTTGAGCCCGGTTCAACCATGAAACCGTTGACAGTTTTGGCTGCGCTGGAAGAAGGGATTATTAGCCCAAGTACGCGCATCGATACGTCGCCGGGTCGAATCCATCTGCCAGGTAAAACAGTGTTTGATCCAGTAAATTATGGCGTTCTTGATGTGACTCACATTATTGCTGAGTCTAGCCAAGTGGGTATTACCAAAATTGCCATGAACCTTGACCCTCAAAATATTCGCGCAATGTTCCATCGCACAGGTCTTGGGCAGTCATCGGGTATTGGGTTTCCGGGCGAGTCTACCGGGTCGCTACCAAACCGACAGAAGTGGCATCCAGTTGAGCATGCGACTATGGCCTATGGTTATGGTCTCACAGTAACCACGTTGCAGCTCGCGCACGCGTATACGGTGTTCGCCAATGGTGGTGTGCAACGGCCGGTTTCGCTGTTGAAAGTCGATGAGCGCGATTTGGCTTCGCGCGATGCAGACCGTGTTGTCGGTCAGCGTCACAGCCAACAAGTATTGTCGATGTTGGCTGAGGTGTTAGAGCCCGGTGGAACTGGAGTGCGAGCTCGATTGGCATCATACAGTGCCGGCGGAAAAACAGGTACCGCACACAAAGCCGCGTCTGGTGGTTATCTGGATGAGGCGAAATTTTCTGTATTTGCTGGCGTTGCTCCTCTAAATAATCCTCGAATTGTGATTGGCATCATGATCAATGAGCCGCGCCGTGGGTTGGATGGTGGCGGTGAAGTGGCTGCGCCTATTTTTGCTGGTATTGCCGAAGAGGCTTTGCGTGTTTTGCAAACGGCACCGGATAAACTCGCCCCGAACATGTACACATCAATTGCGAAAGCAGGTGGCAGTGGTCAGTTGCAAGGAGCCTCATTGTGATGAGTGCAAACCAGCAATCATATGGTGTGCGTTTGTCGGATCTGTTACCGGATATCTGGTTGCCGGGTGAGGTTGGCGATGTGTTCGTCACTGGTGTGCAAAGTGATCACCGTTTACTGCAAAAAGGCGATGTCTTTATTGCTCAAGTTGGCGCTAGTGTCGATGCTCGGCAATTCATCGGCGCAGCACTACGTGCTGGTGCCGCTGCAATTATCAAAGAACTGTCAAACGAAGATGACGGTATTTCTTGGCATTCCAATGTTCCGGTTATTCCTGTTAAGAAACTTGATCAAATCGTTAGCGCTATAGCTTCACGTTTTTACGCTGAGCCGTCTCACTCGGTCCGTTGTATCGCTGTTACTGGGACTAATGGTAAGACAACGGTTGCTTACTTGTTTTCTCAGCTGGTAGCAAAACTTGAGCAACAGTGCGGTTTAATGGGCACCCTAGGGAATGGCATCGTTAGTGCTGACAGTGAAAATAATAGTTCGAGTTCGCTAACATCTACTGGATTAACAACTGCCGGCCCAGTAGCTGTTCAGGCAACGCTGGGTTCTTTCGCTGCGAAAGGCGTAGCGCGTTGTGTTATGGAGGTCTCTTCCCATAGCTTGCACCAGTCTCGAGTTGCTGCGGTCGATTTTAAAACAGCAATATTGACCAACTTAAGTCGTGATCACCTCGATTATCATGGATCGATGGAAAACTACGCGGAGGCTAAGGCTAAGCTTTTTCATTTTTCGTCGTTAGAGCATGCGATAGTCAACATTGATGATGAATTTGGGTGTGAATTAACGCAAAGGCTGGCTGCTGGTAAGGTAGTTACCTACAGCACATCCAATGAGAAAGCGGCCGTATATTGCAGAGACGTTTCATTTTCTGCTGAAGGCGTCGATGCCTGGGTTGTAACGCCATGGGGCGAAGGTAAGTTATCGGCTTCTCTGCTCGGAGAATTTAATTTAAGTAATCTACTTGCGGTGATTGCTGCGGCAAGTCTTGAAGGTTTTGATCTGCAAGATATTTTAACGAACATCGCTTTAGTCAGCCCAGCGACGGGTCGAATGGAAGTTGTTTCTATGTCGATGCGGCCATTGGTTGTGGTTGATTATGCACACACCCCTGATGGTCTATCAAAGGCATTAGGAACACTCAAGCCTCAGTGTGAAAAAACCTTGTGGTGTGTGTTTGGTTGCGGTGGCGATCGAGACCGAGGAAAGCGCGCGCAAATGGCGAGTATCGCTGAACAGCTAGCGGATTGTGTTGTGGTCACGAGTGATAACCCGCGCACCGAGCCACAAGAGGCTATTGAAAAAGATATTCGGCTGGGTTTTCAACAGCTAGACAATGTGGTCTTCGAGCGCGACCGTGCGAAAGCGATCAAGTATGCAATCCTGCATGCGGCGGATGAGGATATTATTTTGATTGCGGGTAAAGGGCATGAAACCTACCAGCAAATCGGCGTCGAGAAATTGCCATTTAGTGATGTTGGTCATGCCCGGCTTGCATTACAGCAGCGCATGGAGATCTCTTCATGATGCGTAGCTTTTCATTGATCGATATTGCGACCGCAACACGTGGACGCTTAACTCAAAATTCGTCTGTTGAGATTAAAAGAGTTAGTACGGATACGCGGTCAGTGCGAGAAGGTGATTTGTTTGTCGCTTTGCGTGGAGAAAACTTTGATGCCCATGACTTTGTTGGCGAAGCAGAAAGAAAAGGTGCGGCAGCGGTTGTAGTCAGCAATGAGCTGGATTTGGGTATCCCTCAGGTTGTTGTTATCGATACGACAGAAGCATTAGGCAATATTGCACATGCAAACCGTCTTTTTTTCAATAAACCACTTATTGGCATCACTGGCTCTTGTGGTAAAACTTCAGTGAAATCCCTGCTAACTGATATTTTGTCTGGTTGCGGCCGCGTTCTCGCCACCAAAGGGAATTTCAATAACCATATTGGCGTACCGCTCACGTTGTTCGACCTTCAGCCTGAACATGATTTTGCTGTTATTGAAATGGGTGCCAGTGGTCCAAACGAGATAGGTTATTTAGCGGGCATTGCTAAACCGACCATTGGCCTCATTACTAATGCGCTGCGTGCTCATGTTGAAGGGTTTGGTGGAATTGAAGGGGTCGCCAAAGCGAAAGGACAGATGTACAGCTCGCTCGATGATGCGGATATTGCGGTACTCAATAAAGATGACCCGGCCTATGTTCAGTGGTGTGAGCTAGTGGGGGACCGCCGCTCATTGACGTTTAGTTTGGAAGATGATCAGGCCGACTTTTATGCGACCAATCTTGCTGTCACAGAGCGCGGACAGGAATTCGACTTGTGCAGCAATGGAGAAGTTCATTCAATAACGTTGCAGCTATTAGGTTCTCATAATGTCGCAAATGCCTTAGCTGCATCAGCATGTGCTTATGCGGCGGGTGCGGACTTGCTCACGATCAAAACCGGGCTAGAAAGTAGCGAAGCTGTAGCAGGTCGGATGCAGGTGTTGGATGGTGTTCATGGGGCCGCGATTATTGATGATAGCTACAACGCAAATCCAGATTCTGTGCGTGCAGCGATCAACGCCTTGGCGCAACGAGCTGGCCGTACTGTTTTCGTACTGGGTGATCTAGCAGAGTTAGGAAGCGAAACCAAGCCGCTGCATGCAGAATTAGGACAGTATGCGAAAGAGCAAGGTGTTTCAAATTTGCTAACAGTTGGTGAGCTTACTGCATCAGCGTCCAATGCCTTTGGTGTGAATTCTGAACATTTCAGTGATCAAGCTGAATTGATTGCTAGATTAAAAAGTATTCTTGGAAAACAAACCGAAGAATCAACAACAGTGTTAGTGAAAGGCTCGCGTGTTTCCCATATGGAAAGAGTGGTCACGGCTTTGCTTAGAGATGGGGAAGAATAATGCTTTTATTATTGGCTGAATATTTACAGCAGTATGTAAGCGGCTTTGCCGTTTTTCAATATCTCACGCTTCGCGGGATTTTGGGAATATTGACGGCACTCGGTATATCGCTGTTACTTGGTCCCTGGATGATTCGCAAGTTAAATATTCTGCAGATCGGGCAATCGGTCCGTGATGACGGTCCCCAGTCGCATTTATCAAAGTCTGGCACACCAACCATGGGTGGGACTTTGATCCTGGCAGCAATTTTCATCAGTGCTCTGTTATGGTCAGACTTATCAAACCGTTATGTGTTAGTGGTGATTGGCGTAACATTTATTTTTGCAGCAGTAGGTTTTGTTGATGACTACCGCAAGGTGGTTGAAAAGAATTCGAAAGGCTTATCGGCCTTTTGGAAATATTTCTGGCAATCCTTGGGCGGCCTTGGTGCCGCCGCCTTTTTATTCTGGTCGGCTGAATCGAGCGTGGAAACGACGCTGTTTCTCCCGTTTTTAAAAAATGTCGCCATCGACTTAGGATGGTTCTATATCATTTTCACTTACTTCGTTGTTGTTGGCTCAAGTAACGCAGTGAACTTAACCGATGGCTTAGATGGCTTGGCGATCATGCCTTGCGTTATGGTAGGGAGTGCACTTGGCATCATCGCCTACTTGGTTGGGCATACTGAATTCTCAGGGTATTTAAATATCCCCTATGTTTCAGGAACGGGTGAGTTGGTGGTTTTTTGTGGGGCCTTAGCGGGTGCCGGTTTGGGCTTTCTATGGTTTAACACCTATCCAGCACAAGTGTTTATGGGTGATGTAGGAGCGCTTGCCCTGGGTGCAGCGCTTGGGATTATCGCTGTCATTATTCGCCACGAAATCATATTTTTTATCATGAGTGGTGTATTTGTAATGGAGACCGTTTCAGTCATTTTGCAAGTCGGTTCATACAAATTAACAGGCCGACGAATTTTTAGAATGGCTCCGCTGCATCATCACTATGAGTTGAAAGGGTGGCCTGAGCCGCGAGTGATTGTACGATTTTGGATTATTAACGTTATGTTGGTGTTGTTTGGGCTAGCAACGCTCAAGCTTCGTTAAGTTTTAGTTGATTGGAAGGAATGTCGGGTTGTCTCAGCTAATTGCCACTAATCATCAAACCATTGTCATTGGTATAGGCGCTACCGGTTTTTCGGTTGTGCGTCATTTACTTAGTCGTGGTAAAAGCGTGGTTGCAGTAGACACAAGAACGGCGCCAGCAAATGAGCAAGTGTTTCGTCATGAGTTTCCACAGGTTTCTTTAGTATTGGGCGATCTTGATACCGAATTTTTGAAAGAAGCAGCGTTAATAGTAGTTAGCCCGGGCGTATCCCTAAAAGAGCCTGCAATTCAAGCTGCCATTGACGCCGGCGTGCGAGTTATCGGTGATATTCAATTATTTATCGAAGCAGTTACAGCGCCAATCATCGCAATCACTGGTTCGAATGCCAAGAGCACAGTCACTACATTAGTTGGTGAAATGATAGAGGCTGACGGTAAGCGGGCATCAGTCGCGGGCAATATCGGAACACCGGTATTAGACCTCTTATCCGATTTAAGCGGGGGGCAAGAGCCGGACTTTTATGTGCTAGAGCTTTCTTCGTTTCAGCTTGAAACCGTAGAACAGCCGAACGCTGACGTCGCATGTCTCCTGAATGTCTCGGCAGATCATATGGATCGATATGCGACGATGGCTGAATATCATGCCGCTAAGCAACGCATATTTTTTGGTGCTAAAACGGTAGTTATTAATCGAGATGATGCGTTAACTTCGACACCGCTTCGAAAAAATATGGCTAGCGTGAGCTTTGGTTTGGGGGTGCCTGACCTAAAAGATTTTGGTGTTATTGAAGATCAAGCTCAGCTGTACCTTGCGAAAGGCTTGCAAAAAATCATGCTGTCGAGTCAAGTTCGAATTGCAGGTAAGCACAACCTGGCGAATGCCCTGGCGGCGTTAGCAATTGGTGATGCAATTGGTTTAACCGTAGACGCTATGGTTAAGGCCTTGTGTGAATTTAAGGGCTTAAAGCATCGATGTGAATGGGTTGCTAACTATCAGGGTGTTGATTTTATCAATGACTCAAAAGGTACCAACGTTGGTGCAACTCTCGCTGCGTTAGAGGGATTAGATCGGTCGCCCCAAAATAAAATCGTGCTTATCGCCGGGGGCGATGGTAAGGGTGCTGATTTCTCTGGGTTGAAGACTGTTTTGCAAAATACAGTACGTTACATGATTTGCTTTGGTAAAGATGCACAGTTGCTCTTCGATCAAGCAACACAAGTTAATGTGCCTGCGGAGCAAGTTGATACATTAAAAATTGCAGTTTCGGTAGCGGTTAAGCACGCTATTGTAGGTGATGTGGTGTTGTTGTCCCCTGCTTGCGCTAGCCTCGACATGTTTAAAAACTATGAAGAGCGTGGCGATAAATTTGCTGAGATAGTTAAGGGGTTTGCGGCGTGATGGGTGTGGCAGTAACTAAATTTGAGATGCCCCGCATCACGATGCCTGCCTATCGCGATCTCGATTGGCTACTGATTGGCGCTGTTGTTGCTTTGATGACGGTGGGAATATTGATGGTGGCTTCCGCGTCCATGAGCTTATCTGAAGTACGTACAGGTAATCCGTGGAGTATGGCTGCTAAGCACGGTGTATTTTTAGTTGTTGGTTTACTGGCTGCAACGGCTATTTCGATGATACCTGTATCCGCTTGGCAATCTTATGGGTGGCTGCTTTTGGTGCTGACAATTGCTGTTTTGCTGATGGTATTAATTCCTGGTGTTGGTCGTCGTGTTAATGGTGCTCAACGGTGGCTAAATGCAGGCCCGTTTACCGTCCAGGCGTCTGAACTTGCGAAATTGATGATGATAATGTTCTTCGCGAGTTACCTCGCTCGTCGGCATGATGAGCTCAAAACGACTTGGGCTGGTGTTGTAAAACCGCTGGCCGTCGTATGTGTTGTCGTTCTTTTGCTATTGCTAGAACCCGATTTTGGTGGCGCTGTCGTTATCGCCGGGACGGTTGTTGCGATGATGTTTTTCGCCGGTATGAAGTTGTGGCAGTTCTTCAGTCTTATGGCTTTAGGCGGGTCTGGACTACTCGTTATTGCGATCTTGTCGCCGTACCGTTTACAACGTCTAGTGACTTTTTTGGACCCTTGGGCTGATCAATTTAATAGTGGTTACCAGCTGACACAGTCGTTGATCGCTTTTGGTCAGGGCCAGTGGTTTGGTGTTGGTTTGGGGCGAAGCGTACAAAAGTTATTTTATTTGCCGGATGCTCACACGGATTTCATTTTCGCCATCATTGGTGAGGAACTCGGGTTGTTTGGTGCTGTGTTCGTTATAGCGCTTTTTGGCTTGGTAGTGTTTCGAATTTTAATGTTGTCGCGCCGTGCGATGCGTCAGAACAACGTATTTGTCAGTTTGGCAGCTTTTGGCATCGCAATTTTATTTGCGGGTCAGTCATTCATTAATATGGGTGTAGCATCGAGCTTGCTGCCCACTAAAGGGTTGACGTTGCCGTTTATCAGTTACGGTAACAACAGTGTGATCGTTAGTTGCATGTTAATTGGTATTGTTTTGCGCATGGACTGGGAAATGTTAACTCAGCCGGTCAAAGATGTGTCGACCAAACGAGCAGCTCAATAATGTCGAAGAGTGAAATACGGGTGTTGATCATGGCAGGTGGTACAGGCGGACACGTCTTTCCAGCATTGGCCGTAGCCGATGAGCTCCGTGGTCGCGGTATTGCAGTCGAGTGGCTCGGCACCGAAAAAGGTATTGAAGCGCGGATTGTGCCGTCGGCAAACATAACGCTGAATGTGATTGATATTGTTGGCTTGCGCGGAAAAAGCATCGTTACCTGGTTAAAAATGCCTTTTCTATTAACGCGAGCAATTTGGCAAGCATTGAAAGTGGTCAAGCAATTTTCACCACAGGTTGTCATTGGTATGGGTGGTTTTGCGTCTGGGCCTGGCGCATTGGCGGCAAAATTGATGGGTATTCCATTGGTTATTCACGAACAAAATGCCGTAGCTGGTACTACTAATCGTTGGTTGAGTAAATTGACGAATGAGGTGCTTTCGGCTTTTCCTGGTGTGTTACCCAAAGCGCAATGTGTTGGTAACCCCATTCGGTCAGCGATAGTGGAAAGTCAATCACCTGATCAAAGGCAGCTTGGCAGGCGTCAACCTAAACGATTACTCGTGTTAGGTGGCAGCTTGGGCGCAAAAAAAATCAATCAGTTAGTGCCCGAAATGATTGCCAAGATGCCAGTGGCAGAGCGACCCGATATTCGGCATCAGACCGGTGGATTGACGTTTGAAGAAACCCAGTCGTTGTACAACAAGAAAGGTGTTGTGGCTGATGTCAGTGCTTTCATTGATGACATGTCTGACGCCTATCAGTGGGCCGATTTGGTGATTTGCAGGGCTGGTGCATTAACGGTTTCCGAAATTAGCGCAGTGGGAGTAGCAGCGATTTTTATCCCGTTCCCTTACGCCATTGATGATCATCAAACGAAAAACGCTGAGTGGCTGGTGAGTGAAGGCGCTGCGTTAATGGCGCAAGAGAAAGCACTTGATGCACAAACTTTATTTGATTTGGCTAAACCGCTGCTAAGCGACTCAGAAAAATTACGTAACTTAGCGAATCGAGCTCGGAAAGTTGCGAAACCTCGCGCTACACAAGATGTAGCCGATATTTGTTTGGAGAAAGCCCGTGGCTGACATGATTGTCTCGCAAGTTCCTGAAATGCGACGTATTCGCCGTATTCATTTTATCGGCATTGGCGGCGCGGGAATGAGCGGTATTGCCGAAGTATTGTGTAATCAAGGCTATGATATTTCGGGCTCGGATTTGAAAGCATCAAACACCACTGATCGTTTGGTGGCGATGGGTGCTCAACTGTTTTTTGGACACAAGGTCGAAAACGTCGCTGGCGTCGATGTAGTAGTTGTCTCTTCTGCGGTTGATGAAAGCAATCCAGAAATTGTGGCAGCACGTGAAGGCCGCATTCCAGTTGTTCGTCGTGCAGAAATGTTGGGCGAGTTAATGCGCTATCGGCATGGCATCGCGGTCGCTGGTACGCACGGTAAAACAACCACGACTAGTTTATTAGCGAGCATTTTTGGTGCTGCAGAACGCGATCCAACTTTTGTCATCGGCGGGTTACTCAATAGCGCGGGTACAAATGCAAAACTTGGCGCGAGCCGTTATTTAATTGCCGAAGCAGATGAAAGTGATGCGTCCTTTCTACACCTGCAACCAGTTGTCGCTATCGTTACCAACATTGATGCTGATCACATGGATACCTACGGCGGTGACTTTTCGCAACTTGTGAATACATTTGTGAGTTTTTTGCACAATCTGCCTTTTTATGGTCTGGCCGTTTTATGTGGTGATGAGCCTGTCGTGCGGAGTTTAGTTGACGATTTGGGCCGGCCTGTTTTGACTTATGGGTTTGGAGACGACTGTGACTTCCAAGCTTATGATGTGCAACAGGATGCGTTGCGTATTCGTTTTAAAGTGAAGCGCCCCGGTATTGTTGATCCGTTAGAGATTTCTTTGAACATGCCTGGTGAACACAATGTATTAAACGCAACCGCAGCTATTGCAGTGGCGACTGATGAAGGCATCGATGATCACGCAATACAATCAGGCTTATCCAATTTTTCCGGCGTAGGTCGACGTTTTCAAGTCTACGGTGAATACCCAGTTGGTGAAGGGCTCGCGATGTTAGTTGATGACTATGGTCATCACCCTCGAGAAGTTGCCGTTACTATCGAAGCCGTTCGAAAAAGTTGGCCTGATCGTCGATTGGTAATGATTTTTCAACCGCATCGTTATAGCCGTACACGAGACCTGTATGAAGACTTTGTTGATGTTCTGTCGAAAGTTGATGTATTGGTCATGTTAGAAGTGTATTCGGCAGGAGAACAACCGGTACCAGGCGCTGATAGTCGTCATCTTTGTCGCAGTATTCGCAATAGAGGTTTAGTCGACCCAATTTTTGTTGAAGGTATCGACGGAGTTCCAGATGTGATTCGCGACATCGTCGAAGCCGACGATATTGTTATTACGCAGGGTGCAGGTAATGTGAATGCACTAGCAATGGATTTGGCAAAGCGTCAATTAAGTTAGTTTTATCCAGAGAGCAATACTGTGAGTGAAATAGAGTTTTACACATTGCCGATTTCAGTCGATCAGCGCGAAACGCTGGGGCGAGTGGGTGTGTTGTTTGGTGGAAATTCCGCTGAGCGTGAAATTTCGCTGCAATCAGGTGCTGCCGTACTAAATGCCTTACAAGCTGCAGGCGTCAACGCCGTGCCTGTTGAGGTGAATAACAATGCTGTCGACCAAATTCGAGAAGCCAACATCGATCGAGCTTTTATCGCGTTACATGGCGTTGGTGGTGAAGATGGCCGCATTCAAAGTTTGTTAAGTTTTTTCTCAATTCCATTTACGGGCAGTGGTGTCCAAGCATCAGCCATCGCGATGGACAAACTGCTGAGTAAGCAGTTGTGGCGTGGTGTTGGCTTGTCAACGCCTAATTTTTCAGTATTAAACGATGACAGCGACTGGTCGGTGGAAATTGAGCAGCTTGGTGGTAGCGCAATGGTAAAACCATCCCACGAAGGTTCAAGTTTAGGTATGTCCTTTGTTCAGAGTGCGCAAGAGCTTGAAAACGCATACCAAACAGCGAAGCAGTACGATACAAGCGTAATCGCAGAGCAATTTATTATTGGTGCTGAATATACAGTCGCCATCTTGAATGGGATCGCACTACCGCCTATTAAACTAGAGACCGACCATACATTTTATGATTATGATGCAAAGTATCTAGCAAACGATACTCGCTATGTTTGTCCTTGTGGTCTGGATTCTGAGCAAGAAGAAAGTTTAAAAAGCTTGGCGGTTAGTGCATATCAGAGTGTTAATTGTAGCGGTTGGGCGCGGGTTGATGTGATGGCCGATAGAAATGGTAATTTCTATTTGCTTGAAATAAATACAGTGCCTGGCATGACGAGCCATAGTTTGGTACCAATGGCGGCGAAACAAGCAGGTCTAAGCTTCGAGCAATTGGTATTAAATATTTTAGCGGGCGCGAGAGCTTAGCCATGATTGATCTCAAGAACCGTGGCATGAAAAACCAAAGCGCTAAAAAGGCGCGGTTACCTGTAAAGCGTAAAGAGATAAAAAAGTGGAGCGATGGCCTACAAGCTAGAAAAAGCAATCGGCGCTCTGATTTGGGAAAGAGCAGTCTTTCAATGCTTGCAGGCTCGATCTCAAAGTGGTTTGTGAGAGGTGGCTTGTTAGCGATTGGTGGCGGGTTAGTGTTTGGTGCCGTATACCTGGGTCACGGTTTGTATGATCAGGCCAGAGCCCGCCCGCTCAACAATATTGGTATTGAAGGTTCATTTAACTATGTGAGCAAACAAGATATTTCTGATCTAGTATCGCCATTTGTTGTAGAAGGGTTTTTGAAGGCGCCTATTAGTGACATTAAATCGCGTTTGGAAAATGAACCTTGGATTGAAACAGCTTTAGTCAGTCGCCGTTGGCCAGATACGTTGTACATTTCGGTTATTGAGCAACAACCAATTGCTCGCTGGTCGGATTACGGATTTGTGAATCACCATGGGGACGTAATTAATATTGGCCGAAATGAATTTTTAGTTGATTTGCCACTACTTCAAGGTGGTGAAGAGTTGTCTTTAAAGATGATGAATGATTATCAACAGTTAACGCAGCAATTGCGACCGTACAAGTTAGCTATACGTGAACTTCTATGTGATGACTTAATGTCTTGGCGAGTAGTTTTAAGTAATGGTATTGAGATTACATTGGGACGTGACGAAATCATGGAAAAAATGCGACGTTTTTTGCTGGTGTATAACACCTCATTAAGAGCACAAGTAGAGAATATTGCTAGCATTGATTTGCGTTATGGCAATGGTGTGGCAGTGAAATGGAAACTCGAAGCGGCTGTGGAGGCGGAAGCTACCCACAGTGGCCAAGTATAAAACGGGGTTAAAAGATGGCCAGTTCAAACGATAGCCGAATGATCGTTGGCTTGGATATAGGAACATCCAAGGTGGTAGCCATAGTGGGTGAAATAACAAGTGATGGTGAGATCGAAATAGTCGGTATTGGATCCCATCGTTCAAACGGCCTTAAAAAAGGCGTTGTTGTGAATATCGAATCAACGGTTCAATCTATCCAGCGTGCTGTGGAAGAGGCAGAGCTAATGGCGGGTTGCCAAATTCATTCAGTTTATGCGGGTATTGCAGGTAGTCACATACGAAGCTTGAACTCACACGGAATTGTTGCAATAAAAGATCGCGAAGTATTTGCGCAAGATGTTGATCGAGTGATAGATGCAGCTCAAGCGGTAGCAATTCCAGCAGATCAAAAAATTCTGCACATTTTGCCTCAAGAATATTTAATAGATGATCAGGAAGGCGTTAAAGAACCTCTAGGTATGTCAGGTGTACGCTTAGAAGCAAAAGTACACTTAGTGACTTGCGCGGTAAACGCGGCCCAAAATATTGAAAAATGCATTCGAAAATGTGGACTGGAAGTCGATGACATCATTTTGGAGCAGCTGGCGTCCAGTTATTCGGTTCTGACAGAAGACGAAAAAGAGCTTGGCGTTTGTTTAGTGGATATCGGTGGAGGTACAACCGATATCGCGATTTTTACCGAAGGTGCTATTCGTCATACCGGTGTAATTCCCATCGCGGGGGATCAAGTAACAAACGATATTGCAATGGCGCTACGTACGCCTACACCTTATGCAGAAGAAATTAAAATTAAGTATGCGTGTGCGTTAGCGAAACTTACGGGTGCAGATGAAACAATTAAAGTGCCTAGCGTGGGTGATCGCCCGCCTAGAGATTTGTCTCGACAAGCATTGGCTGAGGTTGTCGAGCCTCGATACGATGAGCTATTTACCTTAATACAAGCTGAGTTACGTCGCAGTGGCTTTGAAGATTTATTAGCGGCTGGCGTTGTTCTAACTGGTGGCACGTCGAAGATGGAAGGTGTAGTCGAATTGGCAGAGGAAATTTTTCATATGCCTGTTCGTTTGGGTGCGCCCACGAATGTCAGTGGTTTGAAAGATATAGTTGATAACCCAATTTATTCAACCGGAGTTGGCTTGCTTAATTACGGGTTGGCTCAGCAAGGAGATACACATGGAGGGAATCCCAAACGTCGTAGAGATGAATCGTGGTGGGCCAAGGTGCGATCTTGGTATCAATCAAATTTTTAATATTAATTCTATTTTCTTAAATTTAATTTTTAGTTGCGGGTCTAAAAAAGGGGTTAGTTATGTTCCAGTTAGTTGATAACGTACCACAAAATGCAGTAATCAAAGTCATTGGTGTCGGCGGTGGCGGTGGCAACGCCGTCCGTCACATGATTGACAATAATGTTGAAGGCGTAGATTTTATTTGCGCAAACACTGACGCTCAAGCGCTCAAAGATATGAAGGCGCGAACTGTTCTACAATTGGGCAACAATATGACCAAGGGTCTTGGTGCCGGTGCGAATCCTGAGATTGGTCGTCAAGCCGCGATGGAAGATCGTGAGCGTATCGCTGAATCTCTGCAAGGTGCTGACATGGTTTTTATCACCGCTGGTATGGGTGGTGGTACAGGTACAGGTGGCACACCTGTTGTTGCTGAAGTTGCGCGTGAACTTGGAATTCTGACCGTAGCGGTAGTTACGAGACCATTTTCATTCGAAGGGAAAAAACGAATGAAAATTGCTGAGGAAGGCATTCACGATCTGAAAGATAGAGTTGACTCTTTAATTACAATCCCAAATGAAAAATTGTTGGCCGTTTTGGGCAAACAAACATCGTTGTTGGACGCTTTCAAGTCTGCAAATGATGTACTGCTGGGTGCGGTACAAGGTATCGCTGACTTAATTATTCGTCCTGGAATGATTAACGTGGATTTCGCTGATGTTCGTACGGTGATGTCAGAGATGGGTATGGCGATGATGGGCACTGGTCGAGCTGTTGGTGAAAACCGCGCTCGGGAAGCGGCTGAAGCGGCAATTCACAGCCCACTGCTTGAAGATATCAATTTACAAGGTGCTCGTGGCATTTTGGTTAATATTACGGCAGGTATGGATTTGTCGCTGGGTGAATTTGCTGAAGTTGGTGACACAATTGAAGAGTTTGCTTCGAGTGACGCGACCGTAGTTGTCGGAACTGTTATCGATCCTGAGATGTCTGATGAGTTGCGCGTGACTGTGGTTGCTACCGGTTTGGGCCGTGATTCAGTCGAAGTCGAGCCGCCAAAAACACAAACTAAGGTCGTCGTAGACAATACAGCTCGAGCGACTCAGCCTGATTACGCGAATTTAGACCGTCCAACGGTTATGCGAGCTAAGGCTGCAGCGAGCGCAGCGCGGCCTCAGGCAGAAGCGAAAATCGACGACAGCGAGATGGAATATCTAGATATTCCAGCATTCTTGCGCCGCCAAGCGGATTAATCGCTGTATTGGGTTGTTGTTACCTGTTTGTTTGATAGTGGTAGTTAGTGAAAGAGGGCCGAGCACATTTTAAGAGGTGGTGTTTGGCTCATTCCTTCAACTTTATAAAGAGGATAGACTCGCGCGGCTTTAATTCTACGGCGAAAATGTTGCAATTTGGTTATCAAAGAGTACAGTTCGCAAAGAAAATGTTATTCAGTCCTACGACTTAAGTATTGGTGCTCGAATTCATTTCTGGTAGTATTCCGGCCCTTCTTCTCCTATCCGGTGAAAATTTGTACACATGATTAAACAACGCACACTAAAAAACGAAATTCGCGCCACTGGCGTTGGGCTTCACACCGGACAAAAAGTGTTACTGACACTTAAACCCGCACCTGTCGACACGGGCATTGTGTTTCGTCGTGTTGACCTTGATCCGGTCGTTGAAATCCAAGCTACAGCGGCAAATGTTGGTGACACAACTCTTTCTACCTCTTTGATGTCCGGCGATGTAAGGGTATCAACTGTTGAGCATTTGTTGTCAGCCATGGCTGGCCTTGGTATTGACAACGTCATCGTTGAAGTTAATGCGTCTGAAGTACCTATTATGGACGGTTCTGCAGGGCCATTCGTATTTTTGATCCAGTCTGCCGGGGTCGCCGAGCAAAATGCGGCTAAGAAGTTTATTCGTATTAAGAAACCAGTCACTGTTGAAGAAGGCGACAAGAAAGCTAGCTTTTTACCGTTTGATGGTTTTAAGGTGTCTTTTTCAATTGATTTCGATCATCCAGTGTTCCGCGATCGCGTCAACGCTGCCGAGGTCGATTTTTCCAGTACCTCGTTTGTCAAAGAAGTGAGTCGTGCTCGTACTTTTGGTTTTATGCACGAGTTTGAGTACCTTCGCTCGAAGGGACTTGCGAAAGGCGGTAGCCCCGATAACGCAATCGTAGTGGATGAATACCGTATCCTGAATGAAGATGGCTTACGCTATCAGGACGAATTTGTAAAACATAAAGTTCTTGATGCAATTGGAGATCTTTATTTGTTGGGTAATAGCCTAATTGGAGAGTTTAAAGCCCATAAATCGGGCCATGCTCTCAATAATCGATCTCTCCGAGAGCTTATTCGCCGGGAAGATGCGTGGGAAGTAGTCACTTTCGAGGAAGAAAGTGCGGCGCCAATCTCCTATATGAAACCGATACTCGCGGTCTAATAACGCCCACTTATCCAGATCTTAAGTAATTCCTCAAGTAATTGATGGTAATTGCTTGTTTTCTATGCCATATTTTTACTAGGACGGTGCAATTCAAGCAGCAAAAGAGCTGCTTGTAATGGCGCCTTTTGTCTATTCCTCGGCTTTTAATCGCCTGAGGTTCTGATAAGCTTGGACGCTTATTACAATCCGCATGTGCTAGATCAATCGTGAGTGAGAAGTTGTTTGGTAGATTGTGCGAGATTAGATAAACCCCCAAATAGCTTCTAGTATCAAAGTATGAAAGTCATTCTGGTCAGTAAACGCAACGGCAGAACTCGCAGCTTTACGCTAAGTGGGTGGACGCGTGGTGTGTTGTCATTGTGTGTTCTAGGCACGTTGACTGGCTTTGGTTATATGGTTTCCGTCCAATATGATCGCAATGACAATACCGATCTATTTTCTGAAGAGTCTACCCGCGCCTGGAACGAGGCAATAGAAGAGCAACAACAGCAAGTTATTGAGACTCGTCGCCAAGCGGAAGAGCGGATTGCTGCTCTCACGCTTCGTCTTGCAGAGCTTCAAGCTCGTCTCGTTCGACTCGATGCACTCGGTGAGCGACTTACCACCATTGCAAAGCTGGACCAAGGTGAGTTTGACTTTAGTCAACCGCCGGCACTGGGTGGTCCCGAGACTGCTGAACTAGGGGATGCCTACCAAGCTCCTGATTTTGTTGATGTTATCGATGGTCTCACTGCTCAAATCGAAGACCGCGAACTCCAACTTGAAACTCTTGAGGCGCTTCTAGCTAAACAAAAAATCCAGAGCGATATATTTATCGCGGGTCGGCCGGTTAAAAAAGGTTGGATGTCTTCCCGATTTGGACGTCGAACTGATCCGTTTAACGGTCATATAGCTTGGCACAATGGTGTCGACTTTGCCGGTAAACTGAATTCAGATGTTATATCAGTTGCTGCTGGTGTTGTTACTTGGTCTTCGGAGCGCAGTGGTTACGGCCAAATGGTTGAAATTAACCACGGTGCTGGCTTCTCTACTCGCTATGCACACAATACAGAAAACCTTGTTCGTGTTGGTGATGTGGTTAAAAAAGGCCAAGTCATCGCTAAGATGGGCTCCAGTGGCCGGTCTACAGGCCCTCATGTTCATTTTGAAGTCTATAAGCATGGTCGACCAGTCGATCCCGCAACCTATATTCACCGCGCTGCGCGCTGATTTCCCTTCTCGACATTCCTTTATTCAACTCTAACGTGGAATATGGCTAGCTGATTAGCTTGAGTCGCTGTGCTTTGAGCTGATGTTGCTGTTTTGCAATGTGTCCACGTCGATTTACTCATAATTCTAACTAGCGAGCCTGTGCCAGCTGTAGTAGATTGTGCAGCCTTTATGAGCAAGTGCTTCGCGGCAAATATAACCATTAGGATAGACAATGATAGGCAAAGCATTCCGATCGGTATTCGGAACAAAAAATGATCGCGAATTAAAGCGTATGGGGAAGCTGGTTTCTAAGATCAACACGCTGGAAGAGGGGTTGGTAGCGCTTACCGATGATCAAATAAAAGCCAAAACGGATGAATTTAAAACTCGTTTAGCTCAAGAAACGCTCGATGACCTCCTGCCTGAAGCTTTTGCTGTGGTGCGAGAAGCGAGCAAACGGACCTTAGGCTTGCGCCATTTTGATGTGCAAATGATTGGCGGTATCGCGTTACACGAAGGCCGCATATCGGAAATGCGCACAGGGGAAGGTAAAACCTTGGTTGCCACCCTACCTACTTATCTCAACGCACTGTCTGGGAAGGGTGTTCACCTTATTACAGTTAATGACTATCTAGCAGGCCGCGATGCTAATTGGATGAGGCCGGTGTATGAGTTTCTAGGTATGACCGTGGGCGTGGTTCAGTCCATGCAGGGTGCCGAAGAAAAACGTGCAGCCTACCAAGCCGATATCACTTACGGTACCAACAATGAATTTGGTTTTGACTACCTCAGAGACAATATGGCGCTTCGCTTAGAAGACAGAGCGCAACGTGAATTAAATTTTGCGATAGTCGATGAAGTGGATTCAATTCTGATTGATGAAGCCAGAACACCTCTCATTATTTCTGGTGCTGCCCAAGATAGCTCTCAGTTGTACAAGCGCATAAATGCGTTAATTCCCAAGCTGACGCGCCAAGAGATGGCGGAAGAGGGCGTTGAAGTGGCGCCAGGGCATTATGTTATTGATGAAAAGTCGCGACAGGTAGAGTTAACTGAAGATGGTCATCAGTTTGTTGAAGACTTGTTGATAAAAGATGGCTTGCTTGATGAAAATGACAGTCTATACGCGGCATCGAATCTTGGGCTTTTGCATCATGTTCATTCTGGCCTGAAAGCTTACGCGTTGTTTCAACGCAATGTGGATTACATTGTACAAAACAATCAAGTTGTGCTGATTGATGAACATACGGGCCGCTCATTACCGGGTCGTCGTTTGTCGGAGGGTCTGCATCAGGCGATTGAGGCAAAAGAAGGTGTCGCCATTCAGAGCGAAAGCCAAACCCTTGCATCGACGACCTTCCAAAATTACTTCCGTTTATATGACAAGCTTGCTGGGATGACCGGCACGGCTGATACCGAAGCGTTTGAGTTCAGGGAAATTTATGGTTTGGATGTCGTTGTGATTCCAACCAACAACCCTATTCAACGAAAAGATCTCAATGACCTCGTATATTTATCGATTGAAGAAAAGTATGCGGCAGTCATTGAAGATATCAAAGAGTGTCAACAAAAGAACGTGCCTGTGCTGGTTGGCGTTGGCTCGATTGAAACGTCGGAAGAAGTATCTCAACGTCTAAAGCAGGCAAATGTCGAGCACCAAGTGCTCAACGCAAAGTTTCACGAAAAAGAAGCAGACATTATTTCGCAAGCTGGCCGACCAGGTAAAGTGACTATCGCAACCAACATGGCCGGTCGAGGCACTGACATCGTGCTCGGAGGAAGCTGGGAAGCTGAGATTGCAAACTTGGAAAATCCCAGTGAACAACAAATTGCCGACATCAAATCAGAATGGAAGAAGCGTCACGACCAAGTCATAGAGAGCGGTGGTCTTCACATTATCTGTACCGAGCGCAATGAGAGTCGTCGAATTGACAACCAATTCCGAGGTCGCGCAGGCCGTCAAGGTGATCCAGGTGTGTCGCGTTTTTATCTTTCGATGGAAGATAACCTTATGCGCATTTTTGCGTCAGACCGGATGCGCGGCATTATGCAAGCGATTGGTTTAGAAAAAGGTGAAGCTATCGAGCATCGCATGGTAACCAATGCCATCGAAAAGGCGCAACGCAAAGTTGAAGGTCGCAACTTCGATATGCGAAAGCAGTTGCTGGAATACGATGATGTCGCCAATGACCAACGGCAAGTGGTTTACCAACAACGCCAAGACTTACTTGAGTCTGGCGATATTCTTGATGCGATTACGGGTATTCGTGCCGAAGTAGTTAACGATACGGTTAGTGGTTTTATTCCGCCTCAAAGTATTGAAGAACAGTGGAATGTGGCTGGCTTAGAGCAGCATTTAACTGCGGAATATGGTGTTAAGCTGCCTATTCAAGAGTGGTTAGAAAAAGATTCTTCACTTCATGAAGAATCACTTCGTGAAAAAATTCTCGCTGAAATTCAAGCGGCTTATGATGAAAAATGTGAGCGTTTTGGTCCAGTTATTCGTGAAATTGAAAAGCAAATTATGCTGCAAGTTCTCGATAACCATTGGAAAGAACATTTGGCGAGCATGGATCATTTGCGACAAGGTATTGGTCTACGCGCATATGCCCAGAAGAACCCAAAGCAGGAATACAAGCGTGAAGCTTTCGAAATGTTTCAAGGAATGCTTTCAGCTATCCAGCATGAAGTGATTCGTATTTTGGCGCGTATCGAGCCGATGACACAAGAGCAGGTTGACGAAATGGAACGCCGTCAGCGCGAAGCCTTAGAACAACAAAAAATGAAGCTGCAGCACGAAGAGGCGTCGGCTTTGGCTGAACCTCAGCAAGCACCTCAGCCTCAGCAGACTCCTGGTGCTAGACCTCAAGGATCACATGACGAGCCTCAAGCACAACCTTTTGTGCGAGAAGGCAAAAAAGTCGGTCGAAATGACCCTTGTCCTTGCGGCTCTGGTAAAAAGTTCAAGCAATGTCATGGCAAATTAGCATAAGGCTACTTGGCAATGACTCAGTGGGTTCATGTTGCTGTCGGTGTGGTACGAAACGCTGAAGGCAATATTCTTCTCGCAAAAAGATCCGACCAAGCACATCAAGGCGGTTTGTGGGAGTTTCCCGGCGGTAAGGTTGAAGCCGGAGAAGCAGTTTCCGAGGCTCTCATTCGAGAGCTTCAGGAAGAGATTGGTATTACTCCCACTGAGTATTCACCTCTAATCGAAATTCGTCACCATTATCCTGACAAGTCAGTACTGCTTGATGTGTGGGATGTTACATCGTTCGAAGGTACCGCTCATGGAAAGGAAGGGCAGCCGATAGGGTGGGTTAAGAAGGATAATCTAGACATCACGGGTGATGCTGATTACCCGCTACCTGCAGCGAATGCACACATAGTTTGCGCAATTAAATTGCCAACCCTCGTCGCCATCACCGGGGAATTTGGTGATGTAGATGAGTTCTCGTCTCGCATCGAAAATGCGGCGCGATCTGGCGTGGGGATGATTTATTTTCGAGCTGCGACCCAGGCAGCTGTAGATGAATATTATATCGACGCCGCTATTCAGGCTTGCAGAGCATTCAACATCCGCCTGCAAGTCCCGTTTTACATTTTTAAGCAGCTAACGGATGATCAATTGTCATCCGTCAGCGGCGTTCACCTGTCCAGCAAAGAACTTAGGTCGTTCAAGAAGTCTAATGCGTTAGCCCATTATCTTATCGGGGCATCATGCCACAATACTGAGGAGATAAATCTGGCGTCAGAAGCAGGTGTGGACTACATACTGTTGTCTCCAGTCAAACCTACGCAGACACACCAAAATGCGGCACCTCTCGGATGGAACCTTTTCGAAGAATTGGTGAAAAATACCAACACGCCGGTTTACGCCCTTGGCGGTCTAGACGCGAGCGATGTCAAGCTAGCGATACGGTGTGGCGCTAGAGGTGTGGCGGGTATACGTGGCTTTTGGAGGTGAAACAAACGGTTATGCGGGTTTGATTAGTTTAGTCGATCTAAATCTTCCGAAAAAATTTCATCTTCGACATTATCGCCTGCTATGCGATGTTCCTCTTTCGCCCATCCGCCAAAATCAATTAGTTGGCAGCGTTTCGAGCAGAAGGGGCGGTGAGGGAAATCGTCACTCCACTCTACTGATGTTCCACATTGTGGGCAATCTAACTTTGTTGGATGTTTGCTCATAGTCACAAAGGGGGGTTGTGTTTTCGGGCGCTGAGAGTTTCACCTATGTTCGAGATGTACTGGCCAGCTCTATAAATTTATCGTGTAACTGGTCAACCTGTTGGTGTAGCGCCTCTAAAGAAGCATCATTGGTAATCACGTCGCTTGCCGACGCTAGTCGTTTTTCTCGACTGGTTTGTGCAGCCATAATGGCCTTTACTTGCGCTTCGTCATTGCTATCTCGCAGCGTGACGCGCTCGACCTGTATTTTTTCGGGAACATCAACAACAATGATACGATTAGTAAGGCGGCTTTGCCCTGTCTCCACAAGTAGTGGCGAAACCAGCATCGCGTAGGGGCCTGTTGCCGCTTTCAATTGCTTTTTGATTTCCTGGTATATGAGAGGGTGTAGTAACTTCTCTAGCCAACCTCGCTCTCCTGCATCGCTAAAGATTACTTTCCGCAAGGCACCCCGGTTCAGGCTACCATCGTCATTGAGAATTTCTTCTCCAAAGTGATCGCGAATACTGTTGAGTGCGAGCGAACCTGGTTCGACCACGATACGAGCGGCAACGTCCGCGTCGACAATAGTTACGCCTTTGGTCGCGAAATAATCGGAAACGGCTGTTTTCCCGCTTCCGATCCCGCCGGTAAGCCCTACAACAAACATGTTAAATATATGACCGCGCTATAGTTGGCTAATTTGCAGGTAATAACGAGTGATTTCTTGGCCCCAGAATAATGTAATCAGGCCTGCAATGGCAAGATAGGGACCAAAAGGGATCGGAATATTCTTATCGCGGCCTTGTATGATAATCGCAGTGATTCCTATTGCGGCGCCGACGAAAGAGGAGAGAATGATTATTAATGGTAATACCTGCCAGCCAAGCCACGCACCAAAAGCGGCAAGAAGCTTGAAATCCCCGTAGCCCATGCCTTCTTTCTTGGTTATTAATTTAAATAGCCAGAAAACACTCCATAAACTTAAATAACCAGCCGCCGCCCCGATCACGGCATCGTGGAGAGGGACAAATAATTCAAAGCAGTTAGCGATTAAGCCTAACCATAAAAGTGGAAGCGTGATGTTGTCGGGCAAAAGCTGAGTATCGATGTCTATCATCGTTAAGGTAATTAATGACCAGATAAGCACTAGCACCAATAGCATTGCAAGCGTGGCACCAAAGTGCCAGGCCGCAAAGCCAGATAGCATACCGGTCGCAAGTTCTACCAGCGGGTAGCGAACAGAAATTCCGGTAGCGCATCCTGAGCATTTTCCCCTGAGGAATAGATAGCTCAGCATAGGAATATTTTCCCAGGCGCGGATCTTGTGATTGCACTTTGGGCAATGGGAAGAAGGAAATATTAGGTTGTATGGCGACGGCTTGTCTTTTTGGACAATCTCTAACAGGTCGCAGCAGTCTTCCTTCCACCCGTTCTCCATCATCTTGGGAAGTCGAAGAATAACGACGTTCAAAAAACTACCGACAATGGAGCCTAATATAAAGCAGATAAAAATAAGGCTCTCGGGTGAGAGCCTTTGGAGTTCTGTGAGCATTGAGTGTTATACCACTTGGCCGATTTGGAAAATGGGTAGGTACATGGCGACCATTAGGCCACCAACTAAAATACCAAGCACCGCCATGATTAGTGGTTCTAAGAGTGACGTGAGGTTGTCGACCATATTGTCAACTGCTTCTTCGTAAAACAGGGCAACTTTTTCCAGCATGTCATCAAGAGCACCGGATTCTTCACCGATGGCGGTCATTTGGACTAATAGCGCCGGGAACTTGCCGGTTGATTTTAAGGACGTATTTAGCTGAATACCGGTTGAAACCTCTTCTCGAATTTTAAAAATAAGTTTTTGATATATAGAGTTGCCTGCTGCACCGGCAACAGATTCCAAAGCGTCAATGAGCGGCACACCCGCAGCAAATGTTGTAGATAGTGTTCTGCCAAACCTAGCCATAATGGATAGGTATAATATTTCCCCAACGATAGGGATTTTTAGGGAAAATCGATCTATCGCTGTCGCGAAACTGGGCGAACGGAGCTTCGCTTCTTTAAAAGCAAAGAAACTTATGATTCCCGCTGCGAGTATTATAAACCACCAATCCTGGACGATGTCTGATAGCGTTAGCACGAGAAGAGTGAATGCAGGTAAGTCAGCACCAAAGCTACTAAATGTTTGTGCGAACTGAGGTACGACTTTTACAAGTAGAACACCTGTAACAATTACAGCCACAACAACGACGGCAATTGGGTAAGTCATTGCTTTCTTAATTTTAGCTTTTAATTGCTCGGTTTTTTCCTTATAGGTTGCAATACGGTCGAGCATCGTCTCAAGAGCACCAGATTGCTCACCGGATTCAACGAGGCTGCAAAATAGGTCGTCAAAGTATTTCGGATGTTTTCTTAGAGACGGCGCAAAACCTCCACCAGCGGATACATCTTCTCGAATCGATAAAACCAGATCACGGAGTGAGGGGTTTTCCAAGCCGTCGGCAACAATCTCAAAACTCTGCACCAAGGGAACACCAGCTTTCATCATAGTGGCCATTTGACGCGTGAACATTGCAATATCAACAGGCTTGATGGCTTTTTTACCACCACCAAATAAAGGCTTGGGCTTTTTACGAACACCGCTGGTACGGATGCCTTGTTTCATCAGTTGAGCACGGACCAACGCACTGCTTTGGCCTTTGATTTCGCCCTCAACTTTGTTTCCTTTCTTGTCGACGCCTTTATAAACAAAAACGTCTGATTTTACTGTAGCCGTCGCCATGGAATTAATCCTTCGTTACGCGATTTGCTTCTTCTAAACTCGTTAGCCCTTGCGCCGCTTTGCGTAGAGCAGAGACTCGCAGGTTTCTAAACCCTTCTTCTTGAGCCTGCTTAGCTATCTGCAGTGAATTGCCACCTTCCATTATAAGGCTAGCAATCTTTGAAGTTATGCGAACCACTTCATATACACCTACCCGTCCCTTATATCCGTTATTACACTGGGAGCAGCCCACCGGGTGAAACAATTGCATTTCATCTCGTGGAATCCCGATATCGTCGAACCCCTCCTCGGAAAGGATTTCGTCGGGAACGTCGTCGGCGGGCTTTTTACAGCTATTACACAACCGGCGCGCCAGACGTTGGGCAATAATAAGGCTGACAGAGGTTGCCACGTTAAACGCTGGTACACCCATGTTTAACAGACGAGTGAGCGTCTCAGGGGCGCTATTGGTATGTAAAGTAGATAAGACCAAGTGACCCGTTTGTGCAGCTTTGATTGCAATTTCAGCAGTTTCGAGGTCCCGGATCTCACCAACCATTACGATATCAGGATCCTGCCGGAGGAACGATCTCAATGCTTCCGCGAATGTCAGGCCCACTTTGGTATTCATCTGAACCTGATTAATACCCTCAAGGTTAATTTCCACAGGGTCTTCCGCGGTAGAGATGTTTCGCTCTGGGGTGTTGAGGATATTCAGGCCTGTATAAAGTGAGACTGTCTTACCACTACCTGTCGGGCCTGTAACAAGGATCATACCTTGTGGCTGAGCCAGCGCATCCATGTATAGTTTTTTCTGGTCGTCTTCATAGCCCAGCGCGTCAATGCCTAGTTTTGCAGAACTCGGGTCGAGGATACGCAGTACAATCTTTTCACCAAATAAGGTAGGTAATGTATTTACACGAAAGTCGATAGCTCGGGTTTTGGATATTTTCATCTTGATCCGGCCGTCTTGCGGGACACGGCGTTCAGATATATCCATTTGAGACATGACTTTGAGGCGCGCGGCTAGCCGTGTTGCCAAATTGATAGGAGGCCTCGATACTTCTTGCAATATGCCATCAGCGCGATACCTCACCCTGTAACTTTTCTCGTATGGTTCAAAGTGAATGTCCGATGCGCCCATCTTGATGGCGTCCAGAAGTACTTTATTGATGAACTTAACAATAGGAGCCTCATCAGCCTCTGACCCCTGGCCATCATCTTTATCTGAGTCTTCGTCAACGGCTTGAATGTCTAAGTCTTCAAGTGCATCGTCATCTAGATCGCCAAGAGCGTCACCAATCGTCTCTTCTTTCTTGTTGAAGTACGCTTCAATGGCGGCTTGGAGCTTATCTGCCTCAATGAGTACCGGCTCAATACTTTTTCCCGTATTGAATTTTATTTCATCAAGCCCGTGGAGGTTAGTTGGGTCCGCAACACCAAGGAAGAGCCGGTTGCCTCTTTTAAACAAGGGTAACGCATGATGTTTCCTAATCAGCTTGTCGTCTACTAAGTTTGCGGGTATCGCATCAGTGTTGAGAGTATCAATATCAAGAACAGGCGACCCAAACTCATCAGCTGCTGCCGAGGTTATTAGGATGGCGCTTACGTCAGTTGACTGGACTAGCTGAATGGCAAAAGGAACTTTGCTTTTAGTCGATTGCTTCAGAATATCTTGCGCGGTCGACTCATCGATCACCCCGTCATTAACGAGGCGTCTCGCTAGGCCGCTTATTACAATGTTTGGCGCATTCATATAGATGGGGACCGATTAATTTAGGGAAGCTTTACTACAGTATAGAGTAGTACTTTAGGATATTCCTCTAACGCTATGATATATAAGAGGTTTAGTCAATAGTTATCGATGTTTGCCTACACCAATTTGGTGGTGGTTTGCACTGCAACTCACTCGATGGTTACCAGGATCAGCCCTTATTGACAATATTTGTCACAGTATAGCGTTGATTTTTTACTTCAATACCTCGGGAAAGCCTTTGTCTAAGGGTTTTTAAAAGTTGGCCTGCCTTTTGCTGACAACATATTAGTTCTCACGCGAGGCGATCGAGTGAGCAGGTTTTTAACGCTATCGGAGTAGATAAAGATGAAACAAGTACAAAAAGGTTTTACATTGATTGAATTGATGATCGTTATCGCGATTATCGGTATTTTGGCTGCGGTTGCACTACCAGCTTACCAAGATTATGTGTCTCGTTCACAAGTGTCTGAAGCGATGAGCTTGGCTAGCGGTCTTAAAGTGCAAGTTGCTGATGTGTATGCCGATGACGGTGATTTTGATGAAGCGGATAGTGGTAGTGAAGGTATTCCTGCAGCAGCTGAGGTCACCGGTAAATATGTTGCAACAGTTGGTGTGGTAGATGGCGTAATCACTGCGACTATGGGTGGTGAGGCTTCTGCTTCGGTAGATACATTTACTCTGGTATTATCTCCGACTACAACTGGCGGCTCGTTGGAGTGGACGTGTGATACTGGTACTTTAGAAGATAAGTACCTGCCTTCAGCTTGTCGTTAATATCGATTATAGTTAGCTTTAGCTAGCTAGAAAAAACCCGCGTCAAGCGGGTTTTTTTTTGTCTATTGAATATTGTTTTGTGTTAAAGATAGCTCGCAGTATATGCGTAGTTCGAAACACAATGGTTTGTGTCGGAATTGTCGTATTGGGAGGCAAAAGGGAGAGCAGTTTGTGTATTTTAAATAGCCGGTACAGTGTTCTGGTCGTATGGTTTGGCGTTCTGCTGTTAGCTACATTTGTATATTGGCCGGGTTTGCAAGGGCCGTTTCTCTTTGATGACTACGGTAGTTTATCACGCTTGGGTGATTTAGGTGGCATCCGAAACTGGGAAAGCTTCAAAGCGTTTGTTTTTGGGGGGGGCGCGGGGCCAACAGGGCGACCGATATCACTCTTATCATTTTTAATTGACGGCTCTTCTTGGCCGACGGAAGCTTGGCCATTCAAACGCACAAATTTACTTATTCACCTGGCAAATGGCAGTTTGGTGGCGGTAATATCTGTTCAGTTGTTAAGAGTTCTAAGTTTACCTACTAATTTGCCAGTGCGCGCATACTGGCTAGCTATAGTTGCGGCAGCGTTGTGGTTGTTGCACCCGTTTTTAGTCTCGACGACGTTATATATTGTGCAACGAATGGCACAGCTCTCGGCCCTATTCTGTTTTTTGGGCGTTGCAGGCTATCTCTGGGGAAGGCAGCTGGCGCTTGAGTCTCGGGTTCGCGGATATTTGTTGATGAGCTTCAGTGTCGGCGCGAATACCTTGCTGGCTGTGTTATCTAAGGAAAACGGCGCAGTCCTTCCCTTAATGCTTTGGTTAATTGAAATTACTCTGATATCTAGTAAGCGCTCTGTCTTTGGATCATTAAATAAACTATGGTATTTGGTATTTTTAATGCTTCCAAGTTTACTAGTGGTAGGGTATTTAGTGAAAATTGGTTTTGGAGGGGCATTCTTTGTCGAAAATAGTGCGCGAGGTTTCAGTCCCTATGAGCGCCTGTTAACTCAAACTCGCATATTGTTCGAATATTTATACCACTGGTTCGTACCGAAGCTATATACCTCTGGTTTATACCAAGATAATTATCCAAAGTCTATATCGTTACTTTCCCCTTGGACGACCACGGTTGCAGTTTTAGCTCATATTATAGTAATAGCGACTATGACCCTTAAAAGAAAAGAGTGGCCGTTGTTTGCCTTCTCAGTTTTGTTCTTTTACGTGTCGCATTTAATTGAGTCAAGTGTGGTGCTATTAGAATTGTACTTTGAGCATAGAAATTATCTGGCGACCGCTTTTCTATTTTTACCTTTATGTTATTTAGCTTTTAACCACTTTTCGCGGGTCTGGGCTGCAATTTCTAGTGTGTTTGGCGTAGTTATATTGGCCAGCTTCTGTTACTTTTCTGCTGTTGTATGGTCCAATTACCCTTCATTGGCATTGTCATGGGCACAAAAAGCGCCTATGTCTTCGCGAGCCCAACAGCAAGCGGCGCAGGTTTTATTTGATTTAGGGCAGCATGAAAAAGCGATGGCAACGCTTGAGAGGGCAATTGACCGTATTCCTAACGATATGACTCTTAGGATGTGGAAAATAATATATAGCTGTCGTTATACGCAAATGAATTCGCTTGATTTGCTCGCGTTGCAAAAGCTCTCTAAAAATAGCATTTATGATCTGAGGGCATTTAACCTCTATCAGTTGTTTGTCGATGAGGCGGCTCAAGGAAAGTGCAACGGTTTGAGTCTGGATGAAGTAAAGGTCGTATTGCATGGTTTGATGGCTCTTCCTGCTAATGCCAATCCAAAGTCAGGTAGGTTTTCTCAGCTGCAATATTTAAATGGTCGTTTAGCTGTGTACCAGGCCGAACCTGATTTCGCTTTAAAGTATTTCAAAAGCTCTCTAAGGGCAAGGTCAGGGCCGGGCAAGGCGATGAATATGGCCGCCTTTCTGGCATCAAAGCAATACTATTTAGAGGCAATGATCCTTTCTGATATAGCAATGAGCTATGTAGAAGATGGCAATGTTGGATCTACTAACAGAGATAGGGACACACTTGGAAAAGATATTGCCGTATTTCAGGAAATACTTAGGACTCAGATGCAAGAATGAGACAGATACAGAAAGATGTTATATTTGCCGCGAAAGTATTGTTGAATGGATTAAGGTAACCAAATAGTGAAGATTCATCCTAAAAATATATCCGTGGTTATTCCAGCCAAAAACGAAGAACATTCTATCGCAAGTGTTGTGGCTGAGGTTGTAAATGTACTTGCTGAAGCTCAGGTTATCGTTGTGGACGATGGATCAGATGACTTAACTGCCAAATTTGCAGCACAAGCAGGTGCCGAGGTTATTTCTCACCCTTATTCGTTGGGCAACGGGGCTGCAATAAAAACTGGCGCTAGAAAGGCATTGGGGGAAGTGCTGGTATTTATGGATGCTGACGGACAGCACAGACCTGAAGATATTCCGCGACTGCTAGGCACGTACGAAGAAGGCTATAGTTTGGTCGTAGGTGCGCGCTCTACGAAACATCAAGCAAGTTTTGGGCGGTTAGTAGCAAACACAATATATAACAAGCTGTCGAGCTGGATTACTGGCCACGCTATATTAGATTTAACCTCTGGTTTTCGGGTCGTAAACGCTGTGAAATTTCGGGAGTTTATCAATTTGCTGCCGAATGGGTTTTCCTATCCAACGACATCTACCATGGCATTTTTTCGAGCTGGTTATTCGGTTGCGTATTGCCCTATAGAGGTGTTAAGCAGGTCGGGTAAAAGTCATATCAATGTCTGGAGGGATGGTGCGAGATTCCTGCTAATTATTTTTAAGGTGGGGACACTTTTTTCTCCTTTAAAACTGTTCTTCCCGATAAGCATGGCATTTTTTTGTACAGGCCTATTTTATTATATCTATACATTGGTCACCGAGGGGCGATTTACCAATATGAGTGCGTTGTTGTTTTCAACATCCGTGCTTGTTTTTTTAATTGGCCTGGTTTCAGAGCAAATTACTTCTCTCCTTTACGTAAAAAGTAGTCAAGATAAAAAATAGTTAAGAGATTTTGATGGAGAGCGAGGTGGTTAGTGTATTGGTAATGACATCAACATATCCATTGTCAGATAACGACACATTACCACCTTTCGTTAAAAACTTGACTGAAGAGCTTTCTTTAGCTGGTGATATGTTGTTAACGGTATTGACTCCAAGCGCACCTGGCGCCGCAGCTGAGCAGTACATTGAGGGTGTAAGAGTTCTGAGGTACAGGTATTGTTTTTCCAAGTGGGAAACTCTAGCTTATGGTGGAGGTATCCTTGCTAACTTGAAAGCAAATAAGCTTAAGTACCTTCTTGTGCCACTTTTTATTATGGGGCAAATCCTTGCCACTGTTCGACTACTTCACAAAGAAAAATTCGACTTGATCCACGCCCATTGGATTTTGCCACAAGGGGCAGTGGCTGCGCTTTCTAAGAAAATTTTGGCTAAAAATATTCCCTTCCTCGTGACGTCTCACGGAGCAGATTTGTTTTCGTTAAACGGATTTTTGGGGCGTTTATTAAAGCGTTGGACACTCGAAAATGCCGATATGGTTACGGTCGTTAGCAAAAACATGAAAAATGTGTGTGCGAACGAGTTCGCTGTTCCTGATGGGAAGGTTCAAATTTTTCCTATGGGCGTAGATTTGTCCAGTATGTTTACTGCTAGTCACGCGGCGCTACGAGACGAATTTGGTGTTGTATTTGTTGGTCGCCTTGTCGAAAAGAAAGGTGTTGAATACCTTATAGAATCTTTCGAAACTGTTTTGCAGTCAGAAGCTCGAGCTAAGCTTACCATTGTCGGTGACGGTCCCTTGGCAAGTGTATTAAAAATGCAAGTTCATGATCTTGGTTTGAGTAAGCATGTTGTTTTTGTTGGGGCTGTGAGAAACTCTGAGATTCCTGAAATACTACGTAGTCAGAGTATAGCGGTGGTCCCTTCTGTTGTTGGCCAGGATGGAGATCAAGAGGGGTTGGGGTTAACTTCAGTAGAGGCAATGGGCTGCGGCTGCGCAGTAGTTGCCTCGGACCTTCCGGCTATTAGAGATGTTGTCGAGAATGGGAAAACCGGAATTCTGGTGCCGGAAAAAAATTCTGAAAAATTGGCTGACGCCATTTTAATGCTGATTTGTAATCAACAGTTAAGAGATGGCTTGGCTTATGCAGGCAGGGCATCGGTGTTTTCAAAGTTTGACTGGAAGGTTGTAGTTGAAAATTATCGATGCCTATTGAATCGACTAGCTAGTGAGAGTAAAGAGTCGTAAAAAAGTGCTAGGTTGCCCCGTATGAAGATAAGCAAGTCACCCCGTGTAAATTTGAGTGTAATTCTTCCCGTTTACAACGGTATGCCGGTGGTGAAAAATACTATTGATAATTTATTATCCCAAAGAACATCAGATGTTTTTTCTTATGAATTGATTGTTGTCGATGATGGTTCGACGGATAATTTGCTTAATTATCTAGAAGAGAGAAAAAGTTTTCGTATTAAAATTGTAGAGCTAGATAGAAATTCGGGTCGAGCGTTGGCTTGTAATGCAGGAATTAGAGCGGCAAATGGGGAGGTCGTAGGTTTTATTGATGCTGATTGTGCCTTTGTAAATGATGATGCGCTTTTAAAGCATTACGAGTCTGTTCGAAATAATAAAGAAGGCAGTTATGGTGGTTTGCGGGCCGAGTCTCGGAATAAGTTTTGGAAGACGTATCAAGAAAACGTTTTTTCAAAATGGAAAGAGGAGTTGGGTAAAGGATCGATAGAAGCTATTTCTTCTACTAATCTTTTTGTGCCTGTCGAATGGTTTAAACTGGAAGTGTTTTCGCCTCTTTATAAAGGTTATGGGTTTGAAGATCGTGATTTGTTAATACGCATGAAGTCTCATGGCAAAAAAATTTCTTTTTGCGACGGCGCGCTAGTTATTCACTACTCTCCAACTTATATTGCGGAGTTGGTTCAGAAAATGTATGAAATGGGTTGCTTTTCAGGTGAGGTTTTTTCACAGCTGCACTACTCAGAGTATGTGAGCTCAAATTATGCCAAAGTTGATCCTAGGGTGAATAAGGGGCTGTTGGTTAAAATTTTGTATGCTTTGTATCCTTTTTTGGCTGGAAAAACTAATTTTATTGACATGCTTCTTTCAAACAAAAGTTGCTTTCCATATGTTTTAAAAAATGCAGTTGTTAAATTGGTGCTCGCGTCAGCTTACGCTGCGGGAGTCAATCGACGATTGTAGGTTGATTTATTTTTTGAGTTTATAGGGCTTATTTGTGTGGTAATGCTATAAGGGTTGTCGCTTGATGCTGGGCGGGCTGGCGTTTCAGGCTGTGTTCGCTTTCGTGTATGGGTGGTGTTATTTGCTGTATCTAATGCTAAGTTAATTTTTTATTTTTGGAGCTTTTATTGCAAACTTTACAGCAGTAGTATAAAGCCAATTAAAGTTTGTTCGAAGGTACAAAAGCAACATCCTAGTTGTGTTTTTTGTTTGAAAGCCGACTATCAGGCTTTTATAGAGCGATAATTTTACTCTTCTGTTTGTAAGATCGTTGATAGATTGTGATAAAAGTTCTTCCTTTGAAAGCTTGATTTTATGCTTGGCTATAAATTGTTGGTAGCCAATTTTCGCCTTTGGGGAAGAGGAGATCCTTTCGCCTGAGGTTCTAATCCTCATAGAGCTATTTCCTATTTTGAATGCCGGGCCATATCTTTCTATAAGTCTGAACCACAGATCGTAGTCTTGCCATGCTTGCAGAGTTTCGTCGAATCCTCCTACTGCTTGGATTCGTTGGGTTTCAATAAAAATTTGGTTGCCAACGAGGTTGCGTCTTTTTATTTCGTTAAAGCTAATTGTTTTATTGGATGGGTGCGTGTTTATTACCTCTCCGGTCTCAGGTTGCCACTCGCTAGCGGTACTACATAAAAAGCTCCATTTTGAGTTGTATATGCTCAGAAAGTCACGCACTCGAAACTCCTCAAAAATGTCGTCGTCATCTAGGCCTGTAACAAATTTACCTTTAGCCATTTTTATTGCAACGTTTCTACAGGCTGGAGCGCCCAGTGATTGTTTCATATTTACATGATGAATATTATCGAAGGAATTGCTGTAATGTTGCAGTAATTCCGGAGTGGAGTCGGTTGACCCATCATTTACAACAATGATTTCGATATTTTTTTCAGATTGAGTTAGGCAAGAGTTGATAGCGTTGGCAAGGCACTTGTGTCTGTTTTTAGTGGGGATGTAAATAGTAACCAGAGGGTATCCTTCCTTCATTAAGTGAGCCTTGTAATGGTGTAATGTTGTCCGTCTTTATGAGAAAGTTGGGACCCGCTAAACGGGTCTCTATGTTTTTAGCTCCCTATTACAAAAAAAGTCGTGCGCTAAATAATTATTCTAAGAGATAAATCTATTGCAATGATGTTTTTTGTTAAAGAACCACTTGATATAAGGTCGACGCATGCGTTCCGGCGCTGGTCGAGGCTAGTTTGGTCAATGTTTCCAGATGCTTCGTAGAGCTGCTTGATTGGTTTGCAATCTCCAGCCTGTTTAAGTTGCTCGTTGGAAAAATTATCTAACATCACAATATCGGGGTTATGGTCAATGGCTTCCTCGAGTTCAGTAATTGATTCAACTTCGACCTCAATTTTTTTTCCTGGAGCTTGTTTCCTGGCCTGGGCAATTGCTTCTGCAATCCCCCCACAAGCCGCAATATGGTTTTCTTTAATCAGAAACGCATCATATAACCCCATGCGATGGTTAAAGCACCCGCCGCAGGCTACGGCATATTTTTGAGCGGTGCGGAGCCCAGGAATCGTTTTTCGGGTGTCGAGAATTTTTACTGGGCTGTCTTTGACCAGTTCAGCGTAGGAACGGCTGGTGGAGGCGGTACCTGAGAGTAATTGTAGAAAGTTTAGCGCTGTGCGTTCGCCGGTTAGGAGAACTCTTGCATTGCCTTCTAGGCTGCACAATGTGCTGTTAGCGTCGACGTGGTCGCCGTCTTTTACATTCCAGGTGATCGTGACATTTGGGTCAAGTTGCTTGAAGACTTCCTCTACCCAGGGGCAGCCGCAAACGACGCAATCTTCGCGAGTGATGATGGTTGCTGAGGCCGTTTTGTCCGCCGGAATAAGTTGAGCGGTGATGTCGCCATCGCCTATATCTTCTTCTAGTGCGATGGCTACAGCGCGTTCGATATCGCGTTTCAGGGTGGGGTAGTCGTCTAGGCTGGGTACTGAATTTATCATGAATTACTGCTTTGAGCTGTTTAATGTAATTGGTGGGATGATAGCAGATTTGAATCTGTTAGACCTCTCCATCATCACCTGCGTTATTTGACTATTGGGGGTATTGGCGAAGGATTAATTGGCCGTCTCGCTGGATCATTTCAACTTGCCTTAGTGCACTCATGCCCATCAATACTTCGTCGCCTTCGATTCCTGGGCTAATACTTGCCCTAAGGTCGTGAAACGTAAGCGAGCCGAGTGTTAATTCTTCGATGGTTGTGAAGTAAATTTCTGCTGTGCCATTGGCTGTGTTTGCATAGCCCTTGCCAATGGCTTGAAGGCCTAGTCTGTCGGCAAGGTGCCCTGGCACGGCTACATCTGTTGCCCCCGTATCAAGCAACAAGGTCACGGGCTCTTTGTTAATCGCTCCAGGGGCGATGTAATGGTGCTGCTGGTTTGCTTTTAGAATCACTTCATTGACTCCACCAGCGGAAGTTCCCGTTAGTTGCGCGTTGGGATTACGTTGATTTTCTTCCCAGTTGGCGAAAAACATCGTGAGGGCGGCGAGGACCAGTACCCACCCTAAGATGAGCATACCTTTGCCAATACCTTGGCCGGGAGCAGGGTCGTTCATGTCTAATGCAGCCTTTGTAATGAGATAAAGTAGTAGAAACTGAGTCTTTACAATTTTTTTAGAATAAAAAAAGAATAAGCAAGCCCTTTTGATATTCCTTCTTGTGACAGACTTCGCGATTCAGGCAATTGCCGGAAGCGTTAAGATGGCGTCTCTATATACTAGAGTTGTTAGCCTTTCACAACGGAGCGTGGGGTTTTGCTTCCTATCTATCGGTTTTGAGCAATACTTAAAGTTAGCTCAATTTAGGCCGATCTATCGTACACCAGTGACGGTAATCTTAGCGATTGGGGATCTTTCGGTTGTTGGAGACAGAGCAACATGACTATGAGCTCAAAAGTGTCGACGGTGGTGCCTTTTAAGGCGAAAAACAGTATGAACCCGACTGAAAAAGCGAAGTTGGCGCGGTTGCCGGCGCCCGTACATCAGGTACAAGAAAAAGGTAAACAGCTATTTCTTAAGGCCTTGCGTGCGTTGTTCGACAATGCGGATGATGCGCTGTTCAGTTTGGCAGACAAGGCAACCAACAATAACGATCAAAATATGTATTTTGAGTCGATGCGTGAAGTCAGAATTCAGCGTCGTACTGTTGAAAGTAAATTCATGGAGGATATGGAAGAGTCCTTCGCCGATTTGGTTCGTGAAGATAGAGCAAACACCCAGGAAACCTCTTCCGATAACCTATCGCTTGTGCAGGATGATGAGTTGGAAGCAATGGTTGCCGTCGATAAGATGGCTGCAAAAGCCAACGAATTATGCGGTGAGAGCCTGCAGTTGCTCTCGTTGAGATTAGATAGTCTCGTTCCCATCAAGGTGTATCAAAAGAACAACCCCGTCGGCCCCTCTGTGGTCAGCACGCTATTTGTTGATCGAGTCAATGGTTTGGCCATCGACTTCAAGGTCAAGCTGGTCTTGTTTAAATTGTTCGATCACTATGTGGTTAAGCAAATGCCACATATATACGAACAGCTCAACAACGTTCTAATTGATGCCAATGTGTTGCCTTCGTTGCAACCTCAGGCATTGCGGCAGACTCCCTCTCGTCCCTCGACAAGTCATACCTCCGCGCCACAGACGCAGAATGCCCCGGCTGGGCAAAGCGTTGCGCCAAATGCAGCCCCCTCAACGGGTAGTGCACTCGGTAATCATAGCGGCGCTAGCGCAACGCACTCAGGCCAGCAGGGCGTCACTAGCGGCGCTCCGTCTGCACCCTCAGACCCTAATGCGATGCTTCTGCAGGCGCTGTCACAAGTACAAACTCAGCAAAGTGACCAATGGATACAACATCCCGCAGGGACTGTCGCGGCGGTCCAGGCTGAAATAAATAATGTTCTTGGTTATTTGTTGAAGAACGCACAGGATGTGGGTGACAAACAAAATGACGTCATCAACCTAGTGAAAATGTTGTTCGAGTTTATTCTCGATGATAGAAACCTGGCTGAGCCAATGAAGGCGCTGATTGGTCGTTTGCAGATCCCGATATTGAAAGTCGCGATCATGGATTCCAGTTTTTTCAGCACACCAGGTCACCCGGCTAGACGGTTATTGAATGAAATCGCTACGGCGTCTGTAGGCTGGCAGGAAGATCCGTCAGCAGAAGCCGGAGATGAGCCTAAAGATCCTCTGTACCGCAAAATTTCGGACATAGTACATAACTTGTTAAGTGGATTTGAAACGGATCAATCCATGTTTGGTGATGCGCTGGCTGATTTCGTGTCGTTCATTGACAAAGAAAAACGCCGAGCGGCATTACTTGAAAAACGCATGGTTGATGCCGAGGATGGAAAAGCAAAAGCAGAGGCGGCCCGTGCTCAGGTAGCGAAAGCGCTCGCCAAAGTCATTGGTGACAACCAACTACCAGACGCTGCCAATGCTTTACTCGCAGAAGCTTGGAATAACGTCATGTTCCTTATTTGCCTAAAAGAGGGCGGTAAGAGTGCTGCCTGGGGTGAGGCAATCCGGACTGCCGAAGACATTGTTTGGAGTGTAACTACGCCAGTTGATGCAGCATCAAGAAAAGCGTTGCTGACAATGATTCCAAACCTCATCAAGCGCTTGAGAAAGGGCTTGGAGTCAATTTCTTTCAACCCATTTGAACTTACAAAGTTGCTAAGCCAGCTTGAAAAACTTCACTTGGACAGGCTCAAAGCGCCAGCGTCGGCTAATGCGCCTAGCTCAGTTCCCACAGCGAACGGTGGTAGTAAAAGAGTCGTTTCTGAAACACCCGATAGGTCTTCAATCCGTGCGGAGAGTAATCAGCGCCCGGCGTTGAAAGCGGTTCAGCCTGCCAATACACCCGCATCGCCTTCGTCACCGAGTCAAGAGGCCGCAAAGCCTGTACAGGAGGCTCCAAAGGCGGAAACTCAAGCAGAGGCGTCTACAGGCAAATCCTCTACAAGCGCGTCGGCGGCCAATATTCAGCAGGAATACCTGTCACTTGTACAACGTTTGACCCACGGCACGTGGTTCGAAATGGTTGATGAGCAAGATCGTAAATATCGATGCCGGTTGGCTGCAATTATCAAGGCTACAGGAAAATATATCTTCGTGAATCGCAGCGGCATGAAAGTCGCCGAAGAAACGGCGGAGTCCTTAGCGCTGGCATTACAGGGCGGTAGCCTCACCTTATTGGATGACACCATGCTGTTTGATCGTGCATTAGAAGCGGTTATCGGCAGTAAACGAGCGAAAGGCGTTACCAAAAGCGCGGAGTAGCCTCTTCGCTTGACTATTACCACTCTATCATCTTGCGCGGCGCTCACCTGTGCAATGAACTTGGCCTGTGCAATAATCTCGGCACCTGAAATTATTGCACTGTCATTATGTCCACCCGCGATTCAATTAGTCAGAATCTTTCCTACCAGATACGCCACGGTTGGCTCGAGCCTGCGGTTCATGTCACTTCCCCAAACTATGATTCGCGTCCAGTATCCTGCGAGGTGGATCTACTAGTGATACACAATATAAGCTTACCGCCAGGTCAGTTTGGCGGTGGAGAAATAGAGCAGCTTTTTTGTAACACCTTAGCGTGTGAAGACCATCCTTATTTCGAGCGGCTGCGGGGGTTGCGAGTGTCGTCGCATTTACTCATTGAGCGAACTGGTCGTGTGATTCAATTTGTTAGTTTTAATGATCGCGCATGGCATGCAGGCAAATCCCTTTTTGATGGGCGTGAAGCGTGTAACGATTTTGCTATTGGTATTGAGCTGGAGGGGGCCGACGATATACCTTATACGCCTGAACAGTATCGTCAGCTGAGCGCCATTACACAAACGTTGATGCAGGTCTATCCGGGCATAGATAAGCGGTCTATTGTTGGCCATTGCGATATTGCCCCTGGGAGAAAAACGGATCCTGGACCAGCCTTTGAATGGGCGCGGTTCTTGGGTGAGTTAAGTGGTTAATTACTTTAATTTAGGAATGCCACACTTACAGGTGCAGCTTTAATTCAACTGAACAGGCTTATTAAACAATGATGTTTTTGACAGTTTTAATCGTCTATCTATTTGTTCAGCTATCGGGCTCTGGCCGTCCTCTTCACCATGACAGCTGGTTTTCAGTGTGGGCGGTGAGAGTATCATCGCAGGGCTGGTTGAAAAGGCCGGGTGCCTCATTGTCCGCGACTCTGTTAGTACCCGTAATTGTGGTTATAGTGATTTACGGCACAGTGACCAGCCTCTGGTCTTGGCTTGGGCTACTAGTGACGGTACCTGTGCTGATTTACTGTCTTGGACGTGGAGAATATACCCAGTGTGTCGATGAGTATTTAAATGGGCTTCTTCAAGAAGACTGGTCGCAGTCGCTAGAGAGCTATTATGCATTAGTGGCGGATGGTGAACGGGCAGAAATAAAAGAGGGTGACTGGAGTGCGCTCCACGACGCGATGATGAACGTCGTAGCTTACCGAGGGTTTGAAAGGCTATTTGCTGTGCTATTTTGGTTTATCCTGCTTGGCCCGGCAGGCGCTTTAGTTTATCGGCTAACTCATCTATATATCGTCGACTGCGAAAGCTCAGAGGATGTGGATATCGCTAAAAAATGGCTTTGGATTATAGAGTGGCCGGCAGCGCGGGTACTTGGCTTATCGCTGGCTCTAACGGGTAATTTTACGGGTTGTTTTGCCGCGTGGCGTGAGTGTTTATTTTGCGCAAAACGCACAACGCCCAGTGTACTTGATCACTATATGCGTGGTGCTCTTGGGATTGAAAGCGATGCAGAGCAATCTATTGCGATGACGCACAGAGAGTTACGTTCTGTTTTAGCGCTTTACTACCGAACATGGGTTTTTTGGATGTGTCTGCTGGCAGTTATTACCTTGGTAATTTAATTAAGCAGCGCACTAGGGTGAAGCTATTGTGTTTTGAGGCGTGTTTTCCGGGTGTAATTCATTAAGGCCTTGCGGTTGAGTCGCAGTCTCTTCCGAAGCTTGGTAAGGCACCGAAAAAATGGGATCGTCAATGCTGCCGCTCTCTTTACCACTTATCTGATCACCGGGGGCTAGCGCTTGATCGTTTTGAGTGTTACCTCTTGGTGTGATCGACTTTGTGGTTAGGTTATTCGATTGGCCACGCACGTCTGATGGTTGATCCAAGCGCTTATCTTTAGCCTCTGAATCAGTTGGCCTGACGGACATGAAATGTTTTTCAAGCTGCAACCGCAGCCGATGCAGAAACATCCCACGGTGCTGTTCAGTGGCATTAACGCTGCTGGCTAACAGCTCTGGGTCAATTTTTAACATTGTAGCCAGGCTGCGAATGTCGGCTAACCCGAAGCTCGTCGCTAAATGGGCGATCACTCCTTTTACTTCCACTCCGAGGCGGTGATGTCTCCACAGTAGTAAATCGCTCGGTTGTATGTGGTACTCACGGCAAACCAAACGACACAATCCTTCGATAGATAAAGAGTGACCTTGCCGCGAGTTAGGCGTGTTTGGTTGCATGCGCTTGTCTATATAGTGGCGCGAAGACAAAGCATAGTATTCTGGGTGACTGCCGTTGATCCAGTCGAGATTATCAGGTGGTGTTTGCTCGACGTAATCTTGAAAACGCCGATAACGCGATGATTGAGCGCCTGTGCTATAGCGCAAGACTTCGTCTCTGCGCAGCCATTCGGGGCAGTCAGGCATAAGGTAAGTTCTGTGGCTACTCCAAGGATAGGCAGCGGCATGTGCGACGAGCCCAGCGTTGACAGGCGCGTTATGGGTTTGCGCCACAACAGCGAGCAAATAGCGATTAGGCTCGATTAAAGTTGAAACCAGGCTGTCGTCAAATACGCTACCATTTCGGTTGTGACGTGCGTTGTAGAGAGAGGTGTAAGTAGAAATAACCTTGTCGGCGACTTGCTCGCTGAGCAGCTCGTCCACATGAATTACCAAATGGATGCTATCGGTCATTAAGCAGTAGGCCAATGTCGATGTGTTGGTCTCGCTATACAGCTTATCGAGCACGCTCAGCATCAAGTCGCACTCAGACTGTTCAGAGAAAATAGGCTGCAGGCCATTACTCGCCAGGCGCAAGTAATAGTACGCATTTGTTATTTCGATGGGTTCCTTCTCAGTCATGCCTTAAGATTAGTTGAGAATGTGTTAACCGCAAGTGACACACAGGTCTTTTGCCAAGGTCGGGTGCAAATGTTGATTGGCGGAATAGCAGCGATGATATGATAGCGCTATGTAAATCCAAACAAGGAGTGACAAAGTGCCTTCATTTGATGTGGTATCGGAAGTCGATAAACACGACCTAACCAACGCTGTCGATCAAGCTAATCGGGTGGTCAACAATCGATTTGATTTCAAGGGCGTCAACGCCACGTTTGAACGTAACGATTATGTCGTCAATTTACAGGCTGAAGCCGATTTTCAACTAGAACAAATGGTGGACATGTTGAAGTCCACATTACATAAAACAGGCATTGATATTCGCTGCTTGGACATTAACGATCCCTATGCGTCAGGCAAACTGGTGAAACAAACCGTAACCGTTAAAACTGGCCTCGAGTCGCTACTGTGTAAGAAGATCGTTAAGATGATTAAAGACAGTAAGGTGAAGGTGCAGGCTCAGATACAATCAGACCAAGTTCGAGTGACAGGAAAGAAACGCGATGATTTGCAGCAAGTGATTCAATTGTTGAAAGAAGCGGATATTGATATGCCATTGCAGTTTAATAACTTTCGCGATTAATTGAGCTAATTCGTTATCTAACTTCCTAGTTAGTATGCGATAAAGCCGTCAACGAGTGAACTTTTTTATAATAACCAGTCGTATTAATTCATTATACAAAGCCATACAAGTTTAGGTTGCAATGATAGAAGCCAAGCAATTGTCAAAAGTCGTGACCACCAGTGAAGGTGAACTTACTATTCTTCATGACGTTTCACTTTCGATAGCTACAGGAAATAGCGCTGCCATTGTCGGCGCATCGGGTTCAGGAAAATCTACGTTGCTTGGTATTCTCGCAGGCCTAGATACCCCGACAGGTGGTGAGGTAATTCTAAATGGCAACCACCTCAATCAAATGACGGAAGAAGGTCGAGCTGAAGTTCGTGCCAAAAATGTTGGTTTTGTATTTCAGTCTTTCCAGCTTTTACCGGGCTTGTCGGCTCTTGAAAATGTCATGATGCCTTTAGAACTTCATGGCGTGAAAGGTGCAAAAGAAAAAAGCACAGTCTTTCTGGAACGAGTTGGTCTTGCCCACCGCTTGCATCATTACCCCAAGCAATTGTCCGGCGGCGAGCAGCAACGGGTTGCGGTAGCGAGAGCGTTTGCTAGTGAGCCAGCGATTTTGTTTGCCGATGAACCCACGGGAAATCTCGATTCCGCAACGGGCTTAAAAGTGATTGACTTGATTTTTCAATTGAATCAAGAGTTGAACACGACATTGGTATTAGTCACTCATGAAGAACGGCTGGCGCAACGCTGTAGCCAGCATATCGAACTCGCTGCCGGGGGAATTGTGACAACCGCCGAATCGGTGCTACTGTAAATGGTAGCTCTCTCGACTAGACTACTGTGGCGAAACTGGCGCAGCGGAGAGGTAAGAGTCTTGGCCGTTGCCTTGTTGCTCGCCGTTGCCGTGGTAACGGCTATTAGTGTATTCACCAGTCGCGTCGATCTCGCCATAACCAAAGAAAGTGCGACGTTTTTAGGGGCTGATCGCGTAATTTCTAGTTCGCAACCTATCCCCGCTGAATGGATCAACCGGCTCGGTGAAGAGTCGACACTCGATCAAGCTTTCACAACAGAATTTGTTTCCATGGTATTTTCGGATGCGGGAATGAACCTCGCATCGGTTAAAGCGGTGTCGAGTAATTATCCGTTGCTTGGGAAAGTCGAAGTAAGCGATGTGCCATTTGTCGTAGAGCAAAAGGATATTACGGTAGCAAATGGTATCCCGCAGCCCGGTACAGTCTGGGTCGACTCGAGGTTGTTGCCTCTGCTTGAGGCGCAATTGGGCGAGCAAGTTCAAGTAGGAGATGCGACCTTTACCTTATCTAAAATTATTGCGAATGAGCCTGACCGTGGTGGCGGCTTCGCAATGGTCAGCCCGAGACTATTGTTAAACATTAGCGACCTCCCTGCTACAAATGTAATTCAACCTGGAAGCCGTGTGAATTATCGTTGGTTGTTAGCGGGTGACAACGACGATATTGAAGATGCAATGCAATGGTTAGAGCCAGAGCTGTCTGACCACCAACGGATTATTAAGTTAGAAAATTCCCAGGAGCAGCTTGCGAGATCTCTGGATCGGGGAACACGGTTTTTAATGTTGTCCGGTATCGTAGGAGTACTGCTTGCGGGCGTTGCTATCGCTATGGCGTCGCAACAATTTGCCGCTAGGCATGTTGATCAAGTCGCACTAATGAAAAGTTTGGGGGCGAAGACCGCCACAGTCCGTTTTTTGTATTTTAGTCAGTTGTTATTGCTAGGTTTTATCGCATCATTAGTGGGGTTGGCCGTAGGCGAGATTATCCAGCGGGGAATTGCCAGTGCGCTGAGTAGTTTGTTTCCTGTGATATTGGGTGGTGCCTCACTAAGTGCCTATGGGATAGGACTCTTTACTGGGTTAGTGTGCATTTTGTTTTTTGCATTACCACCATTGTGGCACTTGCCAACAATTCCCCCGATTAAAGTATTGCGCAGAGAAATGACTATCGCGCCGTTACGAGCATCCATCAATGCGGGGCTCGGTGCTTTTGCTGTATTGTGTTTGATCCTAATTTATAGCCAAAGTATCTGGTTAACTGCCTCTGTTTTCATCAGTATGATCGGAATAATCCTTGTTGTTGCGCTTTCCGCATATGCTTTGCTGCGACTTTGCAGAAAAATAGGTGCCCAAGCAGGCAGTGTTTGGCGAATTGCACTGTCAGGTATACAGCGTAAAGTGGGGCAAAGTATTGTTCAGATTATGGTTTTTTCTACGGCGATTATGCTTCTGCTGTCATTGATTGTTGTACGAACTTCAATGCTTGAAGAATGGCAGTTACGTTTGCCACCTGATACACCGAATCACATTTTAATCAATGTTGCAGAATATGAACGCGATGGGATCAACCAGCTACTAAAAGATAATGGTTTAGAAGCGCAAAACTTTTCGCCGATGTTGCGTGCGAGAATTGCAGAAATAAATGGTGAGAAGCCGAGTGAAGCGTTGCGGAAAAGCAACGGCGTTTTACGGCGGGAGCTAAATGTCAGTTGGCGAAATACGTTGCCAAGTGATAACGAAATAGTGTCTGGGGCCTGGTTCTCAGACCGCCGCGTAGATGCCTCAACGGATAAAGCAGAGGTTGGTGGGCAGGATAGTAGCGACAGCGATGCGGTTATCGGTGGCGTTTCAGTAGAAGCTGATGTCGCTAAAAGACTGGGTCTTGCGTTAGGTGATATTTTAACATTCAGTATCGGTGGGTTGGAAGCGCTGGTAGAGGTTCAAAGTTTTCGTACCGTCGACAGGGAATCATTTGAGTGGTATCTGTTTCTATTAGAGCCTGGTATTTTTGAGCAATTTCAGCCGACATATCGTGCCGATATCTACTTAGATAAAACTCAGAAACATATCGTTAACAGTATTTTATTGGATAATCCTACGGTAGTAGTGTTCGAGTTCGACAAGCTGATCGAACAAATACGCGTTATTGTCGAGCAGGTAACACAAGGCGTCGAGTTGGTCATGTGGCTGGTGATTGCAGGCGGTTTTACGGTGCTCTTTGCGGCAGTGAATGCGAGTATGGAGTCCCGGATGCAGGAAGCTGGTTTATTGCGCGCTTTAGGTAGTTCTCGGAAGCTGATTCTCGGTAGTGTTTCGATAGAGTTTATGGTGCTGGGTGCGATTGCAGGTGTTGTTGCTGTTGTTGGTTCTGAGATCCTTTTGTTCAGTCTGCGACAATGGGTTTTTGATATCACCGTGCAACCCCATGTGTTTATCTGGGTATTGGGTATTGGTTTAGGTACGCTAACAATTGGTGGGTTGGGTATAATTGCATGCCGACGCGTTGTCACAGTGCCGCCGGCAGTGGTGCTGAGGGAAGTCGCTAGTTAGACTAGCGACTGAAAAGACTTGTGTGATGTTAAAACAATGCTAAATGGCTAGAGCACTGAATCTGCCGGTGCGTCTGCTTGAGCTTCAGGCGCTGCATCAATGAAAGCCGGGTGGCTCGACAGGACCTCATCAATTTCTCTAAGTTTTGAAAACGGGCTGATATCAACGTTCATACGTTTGGCATTGGCCATTTGCGGCACTAAACAAACATCAGCAAGTGAAATAGTATCCTTGAAGCAATAAGCTCCGCCGTGTTGTTCGACCATGGTTTCCAGTGCGGCAAATGCCTCTTGAATCCAATGTTTATACCACGCATTTATACTTTCTTCCGGTTGTTTTAGCTGATCCCGCAGATAGTTTAATACCCTCAAGTTGTTGAGAGGATGCACGTCAGAGGTAATCATTTGTGCCATGGCTCGCACAACGGCCCGATCTTTCGGTTTGGTTGGCAGCAGTGAAATATCGGGATACTCTTCGTCAAGGTACTCAATGATTGCTAGCGACTGAGTGAATATTTGTCCATTGTCCTCAAGCGCAGGTACAAACCCCTGCGGATTTATCGAAAAATAATCCAATGCTTTCATCGCATTTTCTTTGTCCCCAAGAGAGACCGACACCGACTCATAGTCGAGTGCTTTAAGATTTAATGCGATGCGGACACGATACACAGCCGAACTACGGTAGTATGTGTATAGTTTCATTGGATACCTCTCCTGGGGCGGCTATTTTTTATTATCTTTCTATAAAGCTGAGTTGTTCAACGTCGCTACAGTGGTTTTATAGCTCCACCAAAATGTAGCACAGAATTCATTATTGTGTTGTATCCCATTCTGTAAGATTGCCGTACTGATGAATGGTGAAGTTCTCAGGGGCAAAATCATCACTACCATCATGGGTCACAATGCTGTGGCAACAGTTTGTCATTTTGGGGGGATGCCAGAAATGACTTAGTGGGCGTTTTTCTATATAGGTCAATAACGTTTTAATCCAAACGCCGTGACTGACCAGCAATATTTCCTCTTCTGCATGATCAGAAACGATCTGTTTCACGGCGTTAACAGCACGTGCTTGAACATCATAAAAGGTTTCTCCGTCGACAATCGCAAATTGCGATGGGTCTTCCCAAAAATGACGATGCTGAGTTGGTTCTGTTTCTTTCATATCCTCGTACAGGTTTCCCTCCCAGCTTGCGAGATAGATTTCCCGTAGTTCGTCGCGTAAATTTAAATCTACGTTGTGGTGGTGGAGGATGTGACTGGCTGTATCACGTGTGCGGATGCTACTACTTGCATAGGCAACGGTAACGGGAAGGTGTTTTAGTTTTTCACCGGCATCTTTAGCTTGGATGTGTCCTTCGTCGGTGAGAACCGAATCTGTTTGGCCTTGAATGCGTTTCTCAACATTCCAATTGGTTTGCCCGTGGCGGATTAGGTGGATGGTTGTCACGATAATATCAGTTCTTTTGAAGATCGAATGGACCAATAGTAACGGAGCGAAGCGTTGCCGGCTAGTCCAACCGAGAGGGCGCTGAGGAAGAACACCTTGGCGATCCGAAGTATGGCGCGTTAGTTTGCCAGGTAGAGCTCATCAGGTCGCAGGGGAATGAACAGCGACGCCTTCAAGCAACTTAGTTATCTCGTCAAGCTTTCATATCAGCGAGAGGATTGTTGGGGGGTGGTAAATCTGTCAGCGGCATTTGAAGGGGCCCTGTTTAAGTAGGACAGAAAACGCGACCCCATACACTTCTACAGTATTCATCGTCCTATCTAGGAACCGTGCAAGGATGACTTGAACTAAATTTGAGCGTCTGACAATACAATGTGCCAGGGAGAACGGTTTTTATGGTCTCAGCCGTGCTCATGGGCATACGCCTAAAACAGCTTGTCCTTTGTTAGTTTGGCTGATCTGGTATGGCTGTTATTCAGTCCTACACAGAAGAGATGTCGCCTATTATAAATAAAGTGTCTTGTGACATTAGTTGGTCGTCGCTGTCTAATTATTAGGCAGTGTGGGTTGGGGAAAGTTGTGATACCGTTCACACGCTTCGCGTGAATCCACACCGGCTGAATTGATAATTCACACTAGGATGCTTAATCTGCCTTGCGTAATGGTCGAGACCGCTGGTGGTAGGCTAATGAACAGAATTGGTTGAGGTATTGGATGATCAAAATTGGTAGGGCGAGGATGATAAAAGCAAGATCTCGCATTTCTTTTACCTTATGCGCCGCGGTGTTGGCTTCGCTATGGGGATGCGGAGGAGGGTCTTCGTCTTCTTCGGGGAGTCCAGCTGCTGAGACAGAATTCCGTTTATCGGGTGTTGTTACTGGATTAAACGGCAACTTACAGCTGAGTAATGAGGTGGATCAAAGTATTGTCGAGAACCTCAATGTTACATCAAATGGTAACTTTGCTTTTAGCACGCGTATAGCGGATGACACAGAATACTTTGTCCGTATTGACGGCAAACCAACTAATCAATCGTGCATTTTACTGAATAGCCGAGGGACCATTGCTGGCGCCGACGTCGATAACCTCCAAGTTGAGTGCGTTGATAATACTTTAGCGCGCACTGTGTCTGGGATGGTGGACGCGGCGATTTCAATCGATTACGACACCGATGTTAACGACATTTTTGCGAATTTCGCGTCTAACGATGACTTTCCAGACGCTCAATCGATCAACAATATTGTGACACTGCATGGTTTTTCATCGTTTGCGAATGGTGAAACAGCTGGTTTGGATGGGCGCTTTCAGTCAGATTATGATGAATTTGATTTCTTTACCGTTTATTTGCAAGCCGGTCAGCGTATTAACCTCCAGATAGTTGATCACGAATTAGTTGGCGGAGACTTTTTCGGCGACTTGGATTTGTGGCTATTTGATGAAAACCGAAATGAGGTCGCCGCTTCGCGGGGTACTACCGAAGAAGAAACCATTACGGTTCTCGACGCAGGTCAGTATTTCATTGTCGTGGAAGCTTGGGAGGGAATTTCAAAATATGTCTTAGACTTATTACCCGCACCCAGCAGTTCGACCGCTACGTTGCGAGATAGCAATGCTGGCTATAACTCGATGGACTTCTTGCCTAACCAGATGATTGTTAAGTTTAAGGATGGCACGGGCACCAAAAATACTGAGGTTGCCGAAACCCAATCTGCAGACTTCTCGGTGAAAAACATCTCGACGCAACAACTAGGTTTTCGACACCAAGACAGCAGCCGTCCCACCTTGGCGACGCTGAATCCATCCGTTGTTTACAGAATGAATGCATCCACCAAGTCCAGTGGTCCGCTGGGTGACAAAGCGAATACTTTGCGCATGATCAAAGCCTTGTCTCTTCGTGACGATGTTGAGTATGCAGAGCCCAATTACCGCTATAAAACTATGCGTGTGCCCAACGATACGGCCTATCGCTTCCAGTGGCATTATCCTCAAATTAGTTTGCCGCAAGCTTGGGATCTTACCACCGGCGATCGTGCGGGTGATCCCGTGATAGTGGGTGTCATAGATACCGGAATTGTTGCCGAGCACCCTGATTTTCAAGATCAACTGGTTAATGGCTACGATTTTATCTCGAATATATCCGATGCCCGTGATGGCAACGGTATCGACAGCGATCCTGATGACCCGGGAGACGACGATGAGCCAGGGAAGAGTTCTTGGCACGGTACACACGTTGCGGGAACCATAGCCGCACGAACCAATAACGGTTTGGGCGTTGCTGGTGTCTCTTGGGGTGCTAAGGTAATGCCGCTTCGTGCCTTAGGGCTCAATGGTTCGGGGTCTAGCTACGACATTATGCAGAGCCTGCTCTACGCAGCCGGATTGCCCAATGATAGTGGCAGTGTACCCTCTCAAATTGTCGATGTGGTCAACATGAGTTTAGGTGGGCCGGGGGCTCAACAGTCTTTTCAAAATGTCGTCAATCAAGTGCGGGCCCAGGGCGTTATTCTTGTGGCATCGGCAGGTAACGATGCCACCAGTGAGCGCAATTATCCCGCTGCCTACCAAGGTGTGGTGTCGGTAAGTGCCGTTGATTTCAATGATGACTTAGCACCCTATTCAAATTTCGGTGACACGATTGATATTGCTGCTCCAGGTGGCGATGTGAATCGCGATCTTAATGTGGATGGTTACGGAGATGGCGTGCTCAGCACCGCTGCTGACGATTCGGAAGGGGGGCGTCGCTCCACTTACCGCTTCTATCAAGGCACCTCGATGGCCAGCCCGCATGTTGCCGGTGTCGTGGCCTTAATGAAAGCCGAGTATCCAGAGTTAACGCCTACGCAATTTGACGCGCTGTTGCAAAACGGCCAGCTCACGGACGATTTAGGAACGGCTGGCAGGGACAATTTCTTTGGCTATGGCAGGCTCAACGCCTCAAAAGCAGTGATAGAAGCAAGAACACTGGCCAACGGTGGAGTCGCCCCGCCATTGCCTGTCCAGGTTAGCGCAACGCCTCAGTCATTAACTTTTATCGGTGGATCAGTTCAGCCCCTTACAATTGAGAATCTAGGAGGTGGTTCGCCATCGGTGACCAATATTGATTCTAGTGCGGTGTGGTTGTCTGTTTCCCCGAATGCAATTGATGCAAGTGGTCTAGGGACCTATGACGTACAGGTTGATCGGACAGGACTTGGTGATGGTATCTATCAAACCTCGATTGACGTAGAGATTGATAGCCAGCAAACGCTATCTGTGAACGTAACAATGCAAGTGGGAACGGTCGAGACTGCCGGACGTTTACACCCTCATTATGTTTTACTGATTGACTCAGCTACTGATACCGTCGTCGATCAAACACAAGCCAATTTAGCAACAGGCGAGTTTGAATTTACGGGCGTTGTCCCCGGAGAATATAACATCGTGTCTGGCTCTGACATCGAGAACGATTTTGTTATTTGTCAATTTGGAGAGTCTTGTGGGGCTTATCCCTCACTTAACGATATTGGTATTGTGCGTGTTGAGGACAGCGATATCGCAAACCGCGATATTGTCGCGGATATATTAGGTCGAACCTCTTCAGCGACAACGACTATTAACTCGGCAGGAAATGGCCAATCTAAGCCTAATGGCTATGCCATTAAAAAAAGTACGAAACAGCTGAGCGAAAAACGGCTGGACAACCATAGGTAAGCCTCACCGCTATGCGATTAGTTATACGATGGAAATGGATGTCACTGATAATCTTTCTGGTTGTGGGCACAGGATGTGGTTCCACTCATTCTGTGGTTTCTATTCGCGCAGTCATTGAATCTAAGCACTGCGGCATAGAGCGTGAATCATTATTGGTAATTGCCAGTACTGATGATATTCCCGCAGTGCTTGCTACAGAATTCAACCCGACGCAGTTGAATGCTCCTGGAACTGAGTTGGTGTCTAGTGATAGTGTAGGTCGGCAGGCGATCGTCAATGCCGTGGCCAAACATCGTATTCAAACAGAACAACTGATATTGGCCAGTATGGGGCAGAAGCCAAACCCCGGTTATTATTGGCAGCTTGAAAACACATCAGCAGATTTAAAAAACGGCGAGCTGTCATTACCTTTGGTCATGAAGCGACCTGATCCTAATAAAATGTATGCACAAGTGATCGTGACGCCTTGCATCTTGCTTGCCGTGACAACTGAACGTGACATTTCTTCGATTCGTCTTCAATAACACCCCATCTAACGTTCCCAGGCAGGCTCTTAGTCGATACTCATTGGTGTAAACCCGGGAAGCCTTTGAATATCGTTGATCCATCTTTGAACCTGCGGGTAGTTATCGAGATCAAACCCGCCGTCGCTAGCGACATGGGTATAGGCAAATAAACTGATATCAGCAATTGTGGGGTTATCGCCGACAAGAAACGAGGACTGACTTAAGCGGTCGTTTAGTATGGTGAGTGCTTTATTACCGCCAGCTCGTTTGCTTTCGTATTCGTCGCGACGCGAGTCGGGTAAGCCCAAGTACAACGCGATATATCGAGCCACGACAATAAATGGTTCGTGGCTATATTGCTCGAAAAATTGCCACTGCAAAACATTTGCTCGCGCCCAAATGTCCGCTGGCAGCATCTCTGTTTCTTCAGCCAAAAAATGCAATATAGCGTTAGATTCAGATAAGCATTTTCCATTCTCTAGGCGTATCACCGGAATTTTGCCATTAGGGTTCATTGCTAGAAATTCTGGCGTGTGCGTGTCGTTGTCTAAAATGTCAACATGAATCCACTCGTAGGATTTTCCAAGCAAGTCGCATAGGAGTTTAACTTTGTAGCAATTCCCTGATTTAATATCCCCGTATATTTCCATCCAGCATGTCCGATAGTTAGTCAATTTTAAATGGGATGCTATGTCATCCAGTTTACAATTTTATCGACCACCCAACTAGGGTCATCCGTGGTTAAGTCGTGACCTGCCGTTGGGTGCCAACGTAATGGCATATTCCAATGCTCGGCAAGTTTAACCGAACATGCCGGGTTTACGAGGCGATCTTTGCGAGAGGCCAACAATAAGGTCGGCTGTGTGATAGCAGGAGGCTTAAACTTCGCTGCAGCGATAAGTTGCTTGAGTATTGTATTGAAAGGTAGCGGGTTCTCTATTTGAAATTGTATCCAGTCCTCTGTGAGGTCTGGATAAATATCCGGATTGTTACTGATCGTTTCAATAATTCTTTTCTCACGGGCTGCAAAACGACTGGGGCGAATCAATAACAATTTTAAAAAATTTGAAAGTTCTAATCGCTGCCAGATCGGATTCAGGCGGCTACTGGAATTGATGATGACAGCGGAAGCTATCTCGTGGGAATATCGCTTCATCCAGTCGGCGGCGACCATCCCCCCAAGAGATACGGCTAAAATATTCACTTTTTTGCGCCGTTGCTCTTCGTCAAGAAGCTGTGATTTATAATGGTCTCGGATAAGATCGACGATTGCAGAGATGTTGCTTGGGCTTTTCAAATGAGATAGCTCGCCCGCACCTGGTAGGTCGCAACACAACACGTTGACGTTTCCAACGTTTTGGCAAAACAATTGGGGAAACGTCCCCCAATGGCGTTGATCCCGCGCCAAGCCTCTGAGAAAAACCCATTGTGTATCCATTTAGATTCCGGTCAGTATGGCGATACCAATACCAATACCAATACCTTACCGCTTCTGAGTGCAGATGTGCACGCTTTTCCGCCAAAGGCTGCCAGTTTTGGTAGGAGCGTACTGCGCGTATTAAAAATTCCATAAGCACGATGTGCTGACGTAACACACGCTTTAAGCGGTGTGGAATGGTAGGGTTGAATAAACCGCTAATCGATGCGAGTTGCCTGGGGTTTTTCTTTACCCACCGCCAAGACCCCATTTCCATTGTAAGGGGCAAAAATATCGTATTCTTTTCAAACGATTTTAAATAGAGGTAATCCCATAGATCGCCGTGAGCCGTGTAGTGCTTTGACTGTGGTTCAAAAACATAGTTGAGGTGAGGGTAGGTTTGATTGAGTAAGCGTTTAAGCGCATAGATTTCACTCAAGTGGTAAATGGGTTTTTTCGAGTATGCGAACGGAAACCACAATCGATCTTCAAAACCGAATCCTGAATGGCAATCTAGCACTATATTGAAAGGGTTAGTAAATAAGTTGTTCTCGATAAAGTCGCATAGTGCTAGCGTTTCTGGCTCCATCTCATCCCCTTTTTTTCCGCGGTACCAGGGGATATGCTTGTGTAACCGGTGACCTCCGACTAACCAGGGGGGGCGTTTTTCTGCGTCGATAGGCGCATTCCGCATAAGATCAACATGGTTTCCATTGCTGCGTGTGTTCATTACGCTGCCGACTGGATTAGCGATAGGGATAAAATGAATGCAGCACTTTTCAAACCGGTAATGAGGCTTTGATCCCACTCCAAGCGTTGAATTAATGTATCAAGAAACGCAAGGACCACTTCGCTACCAATTTTTTCAAGGCCGTGAATACCAGCGATGAAAGTCAGGGTGGGTGTTTCGGGGCTAGGGTTGCCCATGCTCAAGGCATAGACAGGGTACGTAGCATGGCGATGAGAGATGCTAACAAGTTGCTTTACCCGAACATGGTTCGAGCTGTGTGCTTCGAGCATGTCGAGTTGCTGGAAATATATTGATGTATTAATGTTGCGTTAAACCTCGATCAGAAGATGAACCTAGTCGCGATTTACTATAGCAAAACTGAGCGGCCGTTCAGCCGCTGTCATAATAATTTCACATAGTCATTACTTCTCGTGTAATTGTTTTTTCAGTGCATGATGCATGACGTGATAAATGTAGTGCTGTTCGTGTGTACTATGAAACAGGTGTGCCCAGGGTCCGGTAGCATAAATTGCAACGTCTTCTCCGCCATGCGTTTCGGAAGGCATCGGAACTAAGGCTTCTTGGTGAAAATCGACATGTTCGGTGTCGATCTGTGATAAATCTTGGCGGCCAATGCTGTATGTGCCACGTTGTTTTTCTTTTGGTGGCACTAAAAACCCACGACCGTTTCGGTAGCCAAGTGTTGTGTAGGGCTTTTTATCCAACGCGAGCTGCGGTGTGGTTTTGGGTTCACCTTGGCTATTGTTCCCCACCACTTTTCCTAATATTGGGTTGCCTCGCGTAGGATAGCCCGCCATTGTGAACGTATGGCTGTGATCGGCTGTAACGATAATTAAAGTATCTTTGGTATCTACGTTCTCTAGAATGAGTTGAACCGTTCGAGACAATTCCTGTGTGTCTTTCAATGCGCGATGGGCATTGCCGAAGTGGTGTGCGTGATCGATTCGCCCAGCTTCCACCATTAAGAAAAACCCTTTGGTATTTTTCTTAAGTATATCTAGTGCGGATTGTGTCATTGCTTCAAGGGAAGGTTCTTGTGATTCCCGCTCTCGGTCTTGATTGAATGACATATGCGATCGATGAAATAAGCCTAATAATTTTGGTGTGCTGTTTACATCGATCTGTTTAAGCTGTTCTCGGTTAAATACGACAGAGCCACCGTTTGTTTTCCATTCATTGACTAGGTTTCGCTTGTCTAATCGGAAGCCGGGTTTTCCCTCCAGTGGGTCAATAGTCTCTTTAGGAAGAAAATGTCTCAACCCTCCGCCCAGCGCAACGTCAACACCATCGCCGTAGGGGAATTCAATTAGTTGAGCAGCAATGTCTTTGCAACCACGAGATTTTGCATCATCGGGTAATTCGGAATCATCTTCCCAGTCTCGTTCTGGAGTATGAGCATAGGTTGCTGCTGGCGTTGCGTGAGTGATGCGGGCCGTCGATACGATACCGGTAGCCAACCCGGCATCTTCAGCTTGTTCTAACAATGTTTTGACATGGTTAGCCTGGCTCGATTGGCAGTCACCGCGAGTCGCCAGTTGATTAACACTAATAAATCCTGCCTTTGTTTTAATTCCTGACATCATTGCTGTCATGGTGCCGGCAGAATCCGGAGTTTGCTGGTTAGTGTTGTACGTCTTTGATAGTGCTAGGGCAGGGAAGTGCTCAAATGATAGCAAATTTTCTTCCCCTTGTTCACCGCGACTTTGACCATCGAAGATGCGAGAGGCTGTGACGGTGGATATCCCCATGCCGTCACCCACGATCAGAATAACGTTCTTCGCATTGTTCTCGTTGTTGGTTTTATTTAAAGCGGAACGAAGTGCATCCTCGCCTGATTGGTACCATGAAGCGGGAGATTCGTCAGACAATGCGGGTGAAGAGGCGACTATATATGCCACTGCTAACGCGAGTACTTTGTGACACTTCTTAACGAACCAAGTGGATGGAATGACCATAATGAATGTTCTCGAAATGAAGTTGGCGCTCGAATGTTAGCAGGTAGATCGTCAATTTCCTAAATTAGACGATCCGACAGAAAATTAGCGGTTAGTTGTAATTGGCCGCTATAATCATCTACAGCATTGGAGATCCTGTATTCTTACAACTCGCTAATAATAAGGATTATAAATAGTCTGTGATAAACCAAAATTTCAGAAGTCGTGAACTCTCCCTCATAGAATTTCTTCGTGATTTACAGTACGGCGTCGCCCATTATATTGCTTGTGCTATCAGTGTTTGGGTTAATGTTGTTAGTATCACGATGCTAGTGGCTCTTTGTCTTGGAATGGCGTTCTTTACCATGCCCGCTGCGGTTGCAGCGACTCTACACAATTGCACTCCGGAAGAGTTGGGAGGCAATACTTATTTTCGAGATCTGCAGTGTGGGCAATTCGTTGTCCCAGAAAACCCTAATAAACCCAGTGGCAAGAAAATTTCCCTTAATGTGGTGAAAGCGCCCGCATTGTCTGCTAACCCAGCGAAAGACCCGGTACTTATTCTCGCGGGAGGTCCAGGGCAGGCGGCAACGGAGTTAGAATTTGCTCTCTATCCCATGTTGGCAGAAATCAATCGCAAACGCGATATTGTTATGATTGATCAACGCGGTACGGGGAAGTCGAATCCTCTTAAATGCGAGTTAGACGACCATGATGTTTTAGGGCTGAGTGAAGCAGATATCATTGAGTGGCAAGCGACGGCTATTCAACAGTGTTTTGAAGGGTATGAAGCCGACATTGAGTATTATCTAACGCCGTATGCAGTTGACGACTTTCATTATGTGATGCGGCAGCTTGGTTATTCTGAAGTTAACCTATGGGGCTCATCTTATGGAACACGAGCTGCATTGATTTTTATGCGTCGTCACCCAGACTTTATTCGCAGTGCCGTTTTGGATGCGGTTGCACCTTTGGAGCTTGTCTTAACTCAAAACATGGCGGTAGATGCTGAAGCCGCGTTGCGTGCGCTTTTAGAAAATTGCAGACGGCAGGCTTCGTGTCAGCAGCAATTTGGTGGTTTGGAAAATAAATTGTCAATACTCATCGAGCGCCTCGATAGGGAACCTAGGGTGATTGAATTGGTGCACCCTCTGTCACAAGAAAAACTTGAAGTACACGTCACAGGCAAGCTTCTATCTCAATATATTCGCTTAGCGCTTTATTCGCGTGAAGTATCGAGTGTACTGCTGCTGGTTATCGATTCTCTTACGCAAGGCGATTACCAACCTCTAGCAAGTTTGATTGCGCTGGGTGCGGAAAGTGATCAGGTGATAAGTGCGGGGTTACATTACACTATCCTTTGTGCAACGGATGTTAATGCCAATGTGCCTTCACCTCAGATCGAAACAATTTCTCAAGGATCTTCTACTCTGTTGAGCCTCGATCCGCGCCAAAGCTATAAACGAATTTGTGACAAACTCCCCAAAGTTGACCTTCCAAAAAATTACTTTCGCCAAACTGTGTATAAGCAACCGATGCTGCTTGTCTCTGGCCAGTTTGACCCTGTGACACCATCACGGTGGGGGGAGAAAGCTTTAACAACCATCGAGCATGCGCAGCATCTTGTTGTGCCTGGTGCTCATCACGGTGCGAGTATATTGGGTTGTATGCCCAAGCTTATTAGTCAGTTCTTCAATGTACCCAGAACGCGCCTGGTTGATACCTCATGCATCGACAAGATAAGGCCTACGCCGCCTTTTATTACCCCTGCTGGTCCCGCTATGGCGGCGAGCGAGGTGTTGAATGATTGAAGTGCGAAATCTAAGAAAGACCTATGGGCCCGTGGTGGCGGTAGATGACGTATCGTTTTCTGTGAGCCCCGGTGAAATTGTTGGGCTGCTGGGGCCGAATGGCGCGGGTAAAACCACGACCATGCGAATGTTAACCGGTCTTATAAAGAAAACATCAGGCCAGATATTGATAGATGGAAAAGATATCGAGTCTCAAATGACCCTGTTGCGCACCACGTTGGGTTCGTTGCCTGACGGGGCGGGCCTATACCCCCGGTTAACAGCGCGAGAAAATATCGTCTATTTTGGTTCCCTCTATAATTTACCCAAGAAACAACTGCACCAGCGATTAGACGAGCTCATTGCTTTGTTGCATATGGAAGCCATCATCGATCGCAGAACCCAGGGTTTCTCCCATGGTGAGCAAACTAAGGTCGCGCTTGCACGAACACTCATTCATGATCCTCGCATTATTTTACTTGATGAACCAACCAATGGTCTTGATGTATTAACTACTCGCGCGGTACGTCAGCTGCTTTTACAACTCAAGCAGGAAAATAAAATAATTATATTTTCCAGTCATTTAATGCACGAAGTCGATCATCTTTGTGACAGGGCGGTTGTTGTCGCAAACGGTAAGGTGACAGCCAGCGGCAGTTTGACTGAATTAAAAAAGGAAACTGCTAGCGAGACCTTTGAGGACGCTTTTGTCAAACTCGCGTACGCGGGGGTAGAGGCCTGATGAGACCGGTGGTTACGATACTCCAAAAAGAATTACGAGATGCGCTGCGAGACCGCCGGGCTCTCGCTACAATATTTATTGCGCCGGCATTAAATATTTTGTTGATTTTTGTCATTGTTAATTTGTCTGTATATTTGCAACAATCCGCAAAACGATTTGTATTGCCCGTGCAAGGAGTTGAGTATGCCCAGCCTATTGTAGACTGGTTGGAAGAGCACGACGTAGAAGTTACGCCAGCGCCTGAAGAGGCTATTGAAAAAGTCACAGCTGGCAAGCTTGATATGGTGCTGATTATTCCCAGTGATTTTGCAGAAAAATTTGATCAATTCGATACGCCAGCGCTTCAGCTTGTTTACGATAAAAACCGTAAAGATATTTTAGGTAAGGCTACTAACATCAAGATTCAGGTGCAACAGTGGGCTCAGCAAATAGGGGCGTTGAGGCTGATTGTGCGTGGCGTTTCGCCAAAGGTGTTGTCACCTGTAAAAGTGCAAGATTACGATATATCAAGCTCGCAATCTGGATCCTCAATGGTGTTTGGTTTGGTCGCTCTCATTTTGACAATTACCACTTTTACCACCAGTACTGGTATAGCCATTGATATGATGGCTGGAGAGCGTGAGCGCTTTTCATTAGAGTCACTTTTATTAACGCCCGTGACACCGATAAAAATATTGTTTGGAAAATGGCTCACCGCTTGTATTTTTACGTTGCTGGTGGTGGCGTTGGTTTTGTTTGCTTTGGGTTTGCTCATTCCTCGGCTGCCATTTTCCCAGCTGGGCATCAGAGGCGACCTCGCCCCCAGTGATGTGTTGCAACTGTTTGTTGTCTTGATGCCTTTGGCGATGTTGTCGACCATTTTGCAGCTGTTTATTTCAATCTCTTCCAAAACCTATAAAGAAGCGCAAAGTTATATTGGGCTGTTGATGATATTGCCCATTTTCGTGGGATACTTTGTTGTATGGTCCGATGTGTCTCATGATTGGCAATACTGGGTTCCATTAATGAGTACACAAATGTTAATGGAGGATGTGTTGGATACCCAGGGAATGAATGCTTGGCACATTGCGGCGTCGACAACGGCAACGTTAGTGTTTGCATTTTTTGCTTCGTGGTTAACCTCGCGTCAGCTGAATAGAGAAAAAATAATTTACGGATAGTATCCATAAAATATGAAGGTCGTGAATCGTGAATAGTCTGTTGTCTGGTATTAAGGTGTTAGATTTCTCTGAATACATTGCCGGACCCTATTGCGGATTCTTACTGGCCGATGTTGGGGCCGATGTCATAAAAATTGAACCACCAGATGGTGCGGAAGAGCGGCGACTAGGGTCTCCGGTGCGCTATCGCGGTAACACGCGGATGTCCTTAGCATTTAATCGAGGGAAAAAAAGTTTATCCGTTGACCTTAAGTCGGAAGAGGGGCGCAGCATTGTTCACGAGTTGGTGAAGACGGCAGATGTTGTCGTACAAAACTTTGTTCCGGGTGCGTCTGATCGATTAGGTATTGATTACGACACCTTACGCGCTATCAATCCGCAAATTATTTTTCTTAGTAGTACTGCCTTTGGTGAAGTGGGCCCCTACAGGAGTCGTAAAGGCTTTGACATTATTGCTCACGCGGCGTCTGGCATTATGTCAAATTATGCTGACGGGCAAGCGGAGCCTCGCGGTCCAGGTGGTCTACCGTATATTGATATTAGTACCGGAATCTACAACGCGTTTGCCATCGCTAGTGCGCTTTTTCACCGCTTGAAAACGGGTGAAGGCCAAAAAATTGAATCTTCGCTGTTCAGTACCGGCATGGCGTTGCAAATGATTGGCTTGGTAAATATCGACGAACTCGATGAAAGCATGACTTCCCATGAGCGGGAGGTTTTAGATGACTTACCCAATAGCCATAAAAGCCACACAGATATAATCGACGAATTTGCTAACGCTCGCTTGCGCAGTGAACAGCCGGACACAGCCCGTCCAATAGAGGTGCCTGAGTGTAGCCATCGGCCGACGGACTTGCATGTTTATCCATATTATCGAACTTATCGGACCGCAAGTGGTTACATTAGTATTGCGGCGTTGAATACTCCCCAGCGCAAAAAGCTGTGTGAACTATTGGCGCTGGAAGACCCTTTTCAGGATATGAGTTTTGGGAGCATTTCCGACGAGGCTTATTTCGCTCAAAAGCGCTTAATGTTACAAATCGAAGAGAGTCTGAAAGCAGAATCAAACGACTATTGGCTAGAAAAGTTAGAGGCGGCGGGTGTTCCCTGTGGTCAGGTCAATTACCGTCCTGATATGTATGAAGACCCGCAAGCTAATGCGCTAGGCATGCTTTGGCAGCTGGAAAATTCTGATCTTGGTGGTTACACAACAGTAGGTCATCCTATTCGGTATTCAAAAACGCCGGTGGAACCCAACCGGGGAGCGCCAACGCTAGGGGAGGATTCGCGAGCTGTTCTTTTGGAACAGGGGTATGATCAGGAGCAGATCGACCAGTGGCTAGAGAAGGGGGTCATTAGAGTAGCCTCAAAGCCCGATGCCCAAGGCACCAATTAGACGTAAAAATTTCACTGGACAGCTATCCAGTTTTCCCAAGAGTCTGATACAATGGCGCGTTAACCTAAGGAGGTTGACCTATGCTACGTATTGCTCAGGAAGCGCTAACCTTTGACGATGTTTTATTGGTTCCTGGCTATTCACAAGTGATTGGTAGGGACGTATCCCTTAAAACCAAGCTCACTCGAGATATAGAACTAAATATCCCCCTAGTATCCGCTGCGATGGATACCGTCACCGATGCTCGCCTTGCTATTGCCATTGCCCAAGAGGGCGGTATAGGCATTATTCATAAAAGTATGTCCATCGAAGAACAAGCGATGGAAGTTCGAGCGGTTAAAAAGTTTGAAGCCGGTGTCGTAAAAGACCCTATTACTATTGACGCGAATGCCACTATTCGCGACTTGGTTGCAGTGACCAAGCAGAATAATATCTCCGGGGTTCCCGTAATAGAGAATGGCGATCTAGTCGGTATTGTTACGGGGCGTGACGTGCGGTTCGAGACAAACTTGGATGCAAAAGTGTCGAGTATTATGACACCCAAGGAAAAGTTGGTAACCGCTCAGGAAGGCGCAACCTCCGATGAAGTCCGCTTCTTGTTGCATAAACATCGCATCGAAAAAGTACTGGTAGTCAATGAGCAGTTTGAATTACGCGGATTGATTACCGTAAAAGATATCAATAAAGCCGAAACCTTCCCGAATGCCTGTAAAGATCCAGAGGGTCGACTAAGGGTTGGGGCAAGTGTCGGCACGAGCCCTGATACCGATGATCGTGTGGCTGCACTGGTCAAAGCAGGGGTTGATGTCATTGTCGTCGATACTGCTCACGGGCATTCCAAAAATGTAATTGATCGTGTTCGCAGCATCAAAGAAAACTATCCCGAAGTTCAAGTCATTGGTGGAAATGTTGCAACGGCGGAAGGTGCAAAAGCCTTGGCTGAAGCCGGCGCCGATGGCGTTAAAGTCGGTATTGGGCCGGGCTCCATTTGTACTACTCGTATCGTCAGTGGTGTTGGTGTACCGCAGATTTCGGCGGTGGCTAATGTTGTTGAAGCCCTTAAAGGTACCGGAGTCAGTGTCATTGCTGATGGTGGTATTCGTTACTCTGGGGATATCGCTAAAGCGATTGTCGCCGGGGCGCACTGCGTGATGATGGGTTCCATGTTTGCAGGTACCGAAGAAGCCCCTGGTGAAGTAGAGCTTTACCAAGGCCGCACCTATAAAAGTTATCGAGGAATGGGTTCCTTAGGCGCTATGTCGAAAACCCAAGGGTCATCTGATCGCTACTTCCAAGATATCAAGTCGGGAACCGAAAAGTTGGTGCCCGAAGGTATCGAAGGGCGTGTACCGTACAAGGGTGCGTTAACGGTTATTGTCCATCAGATGATGGGTGGGCTGCGTTCTGCAATGGGCTACACCGGTAGCGTCGATATCGAGACCATGCGCACCGTGCCACAGTTTGTCCGAGTGACTTCTGCGGGGATGGGTGAATCGCACGTTCATGACGTGCAGATTACCAAAGAAGCTCCGAACTATCCGATCGGAGGCCGCTAACCGAAAGCGACTCAATGACGGGGCCTCGCAAGGCCCCGTTTTCGTTCCGTCAGTCGGGGAGGTTTGTTCATCCTGAACAATTCCCGCTATTGTTTTAACCATTCAATGACGTTCTTAAACCTATGACACTAGATATTCACGCACACCGTATACTAATTTTGGATTTTGGCTCACAGTACACGCAACTGATTGCTCGTCGCGTTCGGGAAATTGGAGTCTATTCTGAAATTCGCGCATTTGATATGAGCGAAGAAGAGATTCGAGAATATCAACCAAAAGGTATTATTTTAGCGGGCGGACCCGAGTCCGTGACCGAAGGTTTTTCCCCTCGTGCACCGCAAGTGGTTTTTGAGTTGGGTGTGCCAGTGTTGGGTATCTGTTACGGCATGCAAACCATGGCGGAACAATTAGGCGGACAAGTGACGGGCTCAGAGCTTAGAGAGTTCGGTTATGCGCAGGTCGCTGTAGAGTCGGAAACTGCATTGTTCAAAGACATCAAAGACCATGTCGACCATGACGGCAAAGCACTGCTCGATGTATGGATGAGTCATGGCGATAAAGTCAGCGCGATTCCTGCCGGGTTTACGATTACCGCGTCAACGCCGTCTTGCCCGATAGCGGGTATGGCGTGTGAAGAAAAGCGATTTTTCGGCGTACAGTTTCACCCTGAGGTGACGCACACCACGCAAGGTCAGCGTATTTACGAACACTTTGTATTGGATCTATGTGGTTGTGAAAAAAATTGGACGGCCGCGAATATTGTTGAGGATGCGATTGCACAAGTTCGTGAACAAGTGGGTTCTGATAAAGTATTGCTAGGACTTTCGGGTGGGGTAGATTCTTCTGTTGTTGCGGCGTTGTTGCATAAAGCCATTGGGGATCAGCTCACCTGCGTCTTCGTCGATAATGGATTGTTGCGTAAAGACGAAGGCAATCAAGTCATGGACATGTTTGCTAAAAACATGGGTGTGAAAGTTATACGTGCCGATGCAGAGGATTTGTTTTTATCAAAATTGAAAGGCGAAGCCGACCCTGAAGCAAAGCGCAAGATTATTGGTAATACCTTTATTGAGGTATTCGACCAAGAGGCTGCAAAAATTACCGATGTGAAATGGTTGGCCCAGGGCACAATTTACCCCGACGTCATCGAATCGGCGGCCGCAAAAACCGGCAAAGCCCATGTCATTAAATCTCATCACAATGTGGGTGGTTTGCCAGAGGATATGGCCCTTAAATTGGTTGAGCCGCTGCGTGAATTGTTTAAAGACGAAGTCCGCAAAATTGGTTTGGAATTGGGCCTGCCCTACGACATGGTTTATCGCCACCCATTCCCGGGCCCCGGGTTAGGCGTACGTATTCTTGGGGAAGTGAAGAAAGAATATGCTGATATCTTGCGGGAAGCCGATGCGATCTTTTTAGAAGAATTGCATAACGCTGACTGGTATCACAAAACTAGTCAGGCATTTGCGGTATTTATTCCACAAAAGTCAGTGGGAGTCGTCGGGGATGGTCGTCGCTACGCTTGGGTGATCGCGATCCGCGCTGTGGAGACGGTTGATTTCATGACCGCTCGCTGGGCACATCTACCATACGATCTGCTAGAACGTGTCTCAAATCGCATTATTAACGAAATCTCAGGCGTGTCGCGTGTGACATACGATATTTCGAGTAAACCGCCTGCTACTATTGAGTGGGAGTAGGTAGCACCACCTAACAAGAGATAGGCTCCATCATGGCATTTCTAAGACATTACGCCAATGGCTCCCCCATTGGCGCAATCGAATTGACCGAGGCGGTAACCATTGGTCGAGCAGATGAAAATACCATCGTTTTAGACGACGGTACTGTCAGTGGGCGTCATGCACTGGTGCTACCGCGCGACGAGCTTTGGGCTGTGGTGGATAATAATAGTACCAACGGTGTTTTTTTTCAGGGCGATAAAATTACTGAGCATACATTTAATGATGGCGACATCATCACTATTGGTACTCATGAATTTGAGTTTGTGTTTGAGCTGCCCAAAGAATTTGAGCGAACACTTAAAATAAAAAAGAGCTGGATACCTGGCATTTACTACACCGAGTAGGCCACTTATATCAGTTTCATGACGGCGTTGCTTATGGTGGTAGCAGGCCATCGTTTTCTAGCAGAGTTTTTCATTCACTAACGAAAAGGTTTTCTGCGGTACATGGCGTCAATGATAAACATCACAAGGGTTTTCAGCCTCCGCGTTGCTGTGATCGTTTTAGCGCTTCTGCTTGTCCTGCCGATGGCTCGGCCTGGGTGGCTTTTGGTATTAGACCAATGGCTTTTCAATGCAGGTGAAATACTGCGTAAAGTGGATGTTCAACCTCTCCCAATTGCCGTTGTATCTTTATCATCCGCTGAAGCCGAAGCGTTTACCCATAACCCCGGTAGCCTTCATGACGTCTACACAATGCTCAATCGGTTATTGGCGAGGAACGACACTCGAATTGCCATTATCGTTGACGGTGGTGTAAAGGGTGCAAGCGTTTTAGAGCAAGCGGTGTCTGAGGTCGAGCTTGTTGAGCCTGAAATAACTCCGCAAAATAGCAGCGACGTAGATAAGCCATCCTCTAATCTCGAAAGTGACAATTTGAAGGTTGGTGAGTCTCAACAAGACACCACCATCAGTGCAGAAGAAACACTCCGCCGTTATCAGAAAGCAGCCCCTCATATCCGGCGTCTTCTCGATTTAAATCGAGTCATTGTCTGGGATTCACAATCGAATTTCGTATCAGTCACACGAAATGATTTTGAAATTTCATTATCGGAGTCCACAGCTAGTCACTATTTTAATTCACTGCCAAATTTCCTGAGGCCACAACTCCATTCGATAGACGAACCGCCTTTTTCGACAGACAAGAATCGAACAGTGCATTTACTGACTACTTCTAAAATGAGTCAAATAGAGGCCGGGCTGCCTTTGGCTGTCTTGGGGCATTTCGAAAATCAATATCAATATCGTTGGAATCAACAGGCAATTCATTTTTCAGGCTTCAATATCAATACATCATCGATGGCTGAAGTCATACCTGCCAACGTTTCTTTTCCGTACGCTGCAAAAACGGTCGAGGAAACGCTCGAACAACTTCCACAAGAGCGTTTGATTATAGTGAGTGCTTTATCTGAGTTTCAAAATGAGGCCTTGTTGAGCACTCTCTCATCCTTACGGCAGCAAACTCATGTTTATAAGCCTTATTGGTTCGATAGCTTTGAGGTGATTCTACTCTCTCTACTTTCAATTTTACTGATCGTTTCATTTCCAAAGCTATCTAACGGCGCAAAAGTGTTGGCTGTTTGCCTGATTGTGACGCTGTTAGTTGTCGCGCAACTCGGTTGGCAAGTAACGCAACAGCAATGGTTGCCTATGGGCATTATTATGCAGTTTGTTTTGTTGGCTGCTATCTTACTTTCTGTTGCGCAATCGCAGCGATCACGGGAGTTACAGTTGATCGCAGCAGCACATGGTGCCCGCTATCAGTTAGGTTTACAGCTTTATCGCGATGGTCGAAATGATGATGCCTTATTAGCAATCAAAGAGTGCCATGCGTCGGAAGCTGTATTAAGCTTGATGTACGACATTGCGGCGCAGCAAGAGAGAAAGCGCCACTATGCGGAAGCCGTTAAGACCTACCAATCAATTGTCGAACGCCAAGAAAACTTTAAAGATGCTAAGCAGAAAGTTGAAAAACTGATGGCTTTTAGTAGTGGCGGGGCTGCCAGTTTTCATGATACTGGCGACATCGCTAAAACATTAATTATTTCAGAATCTACCATTAATAAACCTGTGCTTGGCCGTTACGAAATCGAACGTGAGTTGGGGCGTGGTGCAATGGGCGTTGTATATTTGGGGCGAGATCCCAAAATATCTCGGCAAGTAGCCATTAAAACATTGAGCTATGCGCAGCTCGACTCGAAAGAGCTAGAGGAATTTAAATCGCGTTTTTTTAGAGAGGCTGAGGCGGCAGGCCGATTGAGTCATCCCAATATAATTACCGTCTATGATGTGGGTGAAGAGCACGATCTTGCGTTTATTGCTATGGACTACGTTGATGGTAAATCACTTGCGTCTTATGTGCATGAAGATCATTTGCTATCCCTCGCCGATGTGTGCGAACTGATCGCGCAGGTTGCTGATGCATTAGCCTATGCGCATCAACATCAAATAATACATCGCGATATTAAACCCGGGAACATTATGTATCAGGTGTCTCACCGTATCGCAAAAGTGGCAGATTTTGGGGTGGCGAGAATTGTTGATTCTGCCAAAACAAATACCGGTGATATCTTGGGTAGCCCTTTGTATATGTCGCCAGAGCAGCTGCAGGGAGCCAAGGTGAGTTTCCAAACTGATATTTATAGTCTTGGCGTGACCTTGTACCAATTGTTGACTGGCAAATTGCCGTTTAGTGCTGAAAATCTTGCCACTCTGACATACAACATTATTAATGAAAAACATAAGGGCGTTCGTGATATTAGGCCTGAGTTACCGAAAGGGTTCACACGAATCATTAATCGCGCGATGAACAAAGATCCGGATAAACGCTTTTCTACAGCAGAAGAGTTCGCGGTAGCGTTGCGAAAGCTATCGAAAGACGAGCTCTAGGTGGTTTTGGCGCGTCAAAGCGTTTACTTGTTCACATCGCGAAAGCGTTGTTTGGTTTAGAGTTAAACGCTTAACAATGAAGTTTGGAGACGATATATGGCTTTGTTAGCTCAGCTTAATGATGGTGTGGTGGCGACGCGCTTTGAGATTGAAAAAGAGTCGTTAACGATTGGTCGGCACCCGAGTAACCTGGTATATATCGACGATGATGCCGTCAGTGGCCGCCATGCGGTTATCTCTTGTAAACCTAACCCCGACTTTGCACAGTTTAATGAGTATTATCTTGAGGACATGCAAAGTACGAATGGCACATTCGTTAATGATGATAAAGTATCGGGTACTGTGCGGTTACACCACAACGATATCGTTCGCATTGCTTGGAATAAGTTCAAATTTATCGATGAGCACGAGGCTGATTTGGAGAGGACGCGTCATATGGTGAGTAGTGATTAGTTTATTTCCCGTTTCGTGTGAGCATAAAAAAATCCGGCCTAGGCCGGATTTTTTTATGCGCGTTTAGTTGGCTGCTTAAGCGTCTTTGTCAAAGACGCCGTCGCTATCCCGATCGACACCAATGCGAGTACCATTTCCAGGTGGGGTACACGTAAAGGTGACGGCGCTGCCTTGATTGATTGCCGTGTTGATAAGGCTAGTACGAGTGTGGACCGCAACACTTGAATCGTTAGGAACAAACGCTTGCGAGTCGTTCATCACGAAGCTAATGGCATCTCCACCAAGTACTGTACTGGCTACAAGATCACACTCGGGGCGGGGGACAACCACGAGAGCTCGCTCTATAAGAAGGCTAACTCTATTGGTGACATCGCTACGACTACTATTACCCGCTGTAACTGTCACTTGTTGGCCGACAATAGGATTCATCTCCGAAGAAAATGCGAGTGATAGTTCCTCTACCAATCGGGTATCCGCATCGTTAAGCGTAAATACGTCTTCACTTAAGAAGTCAAAGATTGTCCCGTGAGAACCTGCGTTATCAAAACCATAACCACGAATTTGATCACCTAAATTAGGGAACTGACGTAGTTGAGAGTTCGTCGCGAACATACCCACTTTCTGGTACATGTTACGTAGATGTGGAATCTTCATATCTTCTTCCACGCCTGGGCCTTCCGTTGCCATCGTGCCATCGGTACCAAATTGGTTAAGGTTGACGTTGAGACGGTGACAGCCGTTGCACGTAGTGATGGTATCCGACACGACGTTATTGTAGATATCCAATGCGTCTTGCTGACGTGGTGTTAGGCTATTGTCTAGATTCGCGATTGGATTCGGTGGATAGGTTATTTCCAATGCAAATTTTGCAAACGCATCCATTTCAGCGGTGGTGAGCTGATTTTCGCGAGCCAGCAAGCCAGTGAAGGCGACATTAAAGTCTTCAAAAGCTTGTTCTTCTATCGTTTCATTGGCATCAGCACTTTGACCGGTTCTATCTCCACGCCAATGCATAGGACCATTACCGCGTAGACCGCGAAGACTTTGCGTTGTCATTGGTCCTTTCATCGGGTGAAGATCACGGTTTCTTCCGAAAAAGAAAATATTCTCGTTGTACTCACCAGGGTTGCGGACAACTTCATCATCCGGATTTCCAAGATCCCATGCCAAGTGGTCCATGTCACCAAAAGTGTGACAGCCAGAACAGGAAGAATCACCCCGGCTCGATGTGTAATTGGCATCGTAGAGGAAACGTCGACCCGTCTTCACAATTTCTGGTTCAGGGTTGTGCATGGTAACGTGTGCAGTCTCCGCTAAACCACTCGCAATACTGACAACAGAAACACCATTGTCGTAACGTGTAGTAACGAAAGCTCGACCTCGACCCTCATCGAGCACGACGCCTGTGGGTGCACCGCCGGTGAGAACCAATTGATCTGCTGTGGATGGAGAAAATGTGTTGTTTTCAAGTTGGCTGGTATTGAGTCGCGCCAGTTTGTTCGAACTCATTGCCGCAACAAATAGCGTGCTACCATCCGACGTCACCGCCATTTCGAGCGGTGTTGCTAGGGCACGTGTCTTCTCCGATGTGGTGCCGAGATTGCGGCTGTAATCGATATGTTTATTGAGATGGCGGGGTAACACATTGCCATCGTCAATGACGGTGATTCGGCTTTCAACAAAATGGCCACGTACAGTTGTAGAGCGCGACCCTGGACCTTCGAAACGAACGAGGTTGCGTGCTTCTGTATTTGAAACATACACGTTGCCATTGGCGGGGTTCACGGCAAGATTGAATAGTGTTGTCCCAACACCAGACACACGGTCTATGACGCGTGGCGTGGTCGCGCTAGCATCGATGGTGAATACATCGTAGTCGGGCAAGTTTAAATTAACGCGACTATTCCAAATTTGTGGTGCTACGCCGCGCGTTGGGTCACCGTGATCTTTCCAGTTTTGTCCATCAAACTGAACAATTAGACCGGTTTCTGGTTGCTCATCACCTGCGGAATCGGTGTAAGGGGGGGCTTTTTCAATACCGCCTTCACCACGATCATCGGTAATAACGGTGGTTTTGTTTCCCGAATTAAGTACCGCCGCATAGACACGAGTGCCGCTGGCATTTCGAGCGAGGCCGCGCATAGTGTCACCAAACATATTTAAAATGGTGACGGGAGTGCCGGTCAGCGAAGATCCCGTGTTATTGCTGTTAAAGACCCAAACGTCAGCGCGGCCAATACCTTCGGTTTGTAGTTGCGGGTCGAATGGCGCATTTTGACCACGGTGTGCCGCTGTAATAAATGCAAATCGATTGTTGCTTCCTGCAAAAACAATGTCTCGTGGCTCATCGCCAACTAATAACGTTTTAGTAATGCGTGCTGGGGTTTGCGACACATCGACAATGCTGATGCTATCCGATAGGTGATTGACTACCCAAAGCTCGCCGCTATCTTTTAGTGCGACGGCAACTGGCTCAAGTCCAACCAAAATTGATTCTATGAGTACGGGAGTATTGCCAGATACATTAAACACTTCGACGCGGTTATCCGGTGTATTTACCGTATACAATCGATTGCCGTCTGGCGACAATGCCATCGGCCGCACGTGTCCCGTTTCAAAGGTAACAAAATCACCAGCTTCCGGTACGTCACGATTTACGGGGGGCGGCGGTGGTGGGTTGTCGTCACCTGTGCCTTCTAAGACGATGTTGTCGATTTCATAAGTTTCAAAAAAGCTGCTTGCTGATAGCCTAAAGCGCAATTGTAAGCTGCTGTTATCAGCACTTTGCGGAAGCTCAAACGTTACACGTTGAGCCGAGGACTGCGTCGATTCAATTGGTTGAAAGCTGCCGCCGTTGATAGCAACTTCGGCGATGCCGGCTTCACCAGAGTCTAAACCACTTGTCCCTCGATCAAAGCTGATGGAGAGGTCTTCAAAACCTTGCGTGCTGATACTGGGCGATGTAATCGAGCTGCTGCTACCACCGCGAAGACGAACGCCGTAGCTTCCGCTATAGACGCGGCCGCTCGTTGTGTATTGCCCGGTGCCATTGTCAAAACTCTCTTCGTAAACTGTTGTCTGCGCAAACGCAGTACAGCTTATAAGTCCACCGGACGCGACTAACGTTGCGCACAGTAAATCCTTAATTGAATATTTATTGTTACCCTGTCTCATAGGAGTCTCCACGATGAGTGTGGTGTGAGTGCGAAAAATTGTCACAATCGAATGAAAGCGCTGATCAAAGCGCTCAACTGATTGGATTTGGAATAGCGCCGATAAAAACTGAATAAATAGTTTCGGTAATGCAAGATGGCGCTTGGTGATACCTACATCTTAAAGGCAGCAGACGGGGGAAAGTTATTGTTATTATTGCCAATGAGCTTCCGTTTGTATGCGAATCACCGCGGCGGATAGTATTGAACTACTACTGTAGCTGACAACTACAGTAAACGGCTTGTTGCTTTTAAAACGGTTGTTGATGTAATAATCGGGCTATCTAAATTAAGAAAATGCGAACCAATCCTAAATTAGTTTTTATATTCAACTGAATGTGGTGAGGGGTATGAAAAATTTAGAGAGGGAATGTGCGATGAACACGGCGACAAAAAATATTTTTTCGTGTCACACATGTTGAGTCAATAGATGCTATCGTTGTCTCGCAATTAATTTAGCGATACAGGTCGAATCTGATAACCTTTTTGTTTTAGAAGATGCACAATACTTTGTTCACCTAATAGGTGAGCGACACCAACCACAACAAAGTAATTTCCTTTTCCTTTTTTTATAAAGGTTTTAATCTTCTCAGCCATGATGTGGTTGCGTTGGTATAGTAAAGATTCTTTGATGTCTTCCATTTTCTGGGCGAGTGGCCCGGCGCTGCTGAACTCATCTTCCGTTAAGGCGAGTAGGGTTGCCTTATCTGCACACTGCCAGGCCTGCATCATCCTTGATGTGTTTTCTTTCGTTTGCTCAAGAGATGCTAGGGTGTGAGCGAGAATGGCCTCACCATCAAGCGTTTGTAAGTAAGTGATTTGGCTTTCCATTGTCTCTAGGCCGTGCGTATCTGCCGTCGTTGGCATGTTGCGCATTACGTAGCTTTCGACGCCGTGTTCCGGGCTATAGCCTTCGGCAAGAAGTTGTAGACTCGACAAGGTCACGGTAAGAAACCACGGTTTAAAAACCATGAAATTGTCTGCTGGTAGCCCATAGCTTGCTAGTGCATTGCGTAGTTGATTTAGGACGGTGGGAGACAATTGATTATCGAGACGTTGACCCGCCGGCAGCATTCCTTGTTGTTGCATCATTAGAGCGGAAGCTGGATCGTTCATCTCATCGGGAGCAAGCTCAAAGACGAAATGGTCTGATTGTCGAATGATTTTTTCTATCGATGGGTGTAAAGGGTAAAAACTGGGCGAACCTAAATGTATCGATCCGAATATATAGACGGTGCTATGTTCGCCGGGTAAACGCCATAGTAATGAGCTAGAAGGGTCGGCGCATTGTGTGGTATTGGACGTGGCGTTGTAGGAAAGGGAGAATAAAATCAGTAACAGGAAAACGTGTTTGAAGTAATGTTTTAGTCTTGCCTGTACTGTCATTTTATTCTCCCTATCTCGTTGTTGTTTAGCTCTCTATTAGCGAAAGGTTTAGCTGTCGTGAGCCAGTATTAACGCCTTCGAGCTTGACCTGGACCGGTTGCTCTATGACAAATGTAGACTCGTTGACCGTGAGTCGCATACGTATCGAATCATATTTTGCGGGGTTCTCTTTAGTGCCGCGCAATTGAATAAACCCTTCGGCACCTGAATCATCTAATCGCAACGCAATACCTTGGTTACTAATGGCCATAATCTTGGCAGAGAATTGCTGTCCTACCTTGTCTTGCATGAAGTGGCACAGTAGCCATTGATTTAATTGACGATTAACTTGTCGTGTTAGATTAATACGCTCTTGCAATTGTGAGGCTAAGGTTTTGATCGCATCGGTTTTGCTCTTCAGGGGTTGGCCAAGCACAATGCCTTTAATTACTCGATGGTTATGCAGATCCTGATAGCGGCGAATAGGTGAAGTGGTCATTGCGTACTGCGAAAAACCTAAGCCAAAATGAGCATTTGGCATTGCCGACAGTTCACCTGCTTGCATCAGGCGGCGTAGCGTGGCGAGCATCACCGAGGAATCGGAGTCGTTTTGCAGCGTATGGATAAGATGGCAAAAATTATCCAATTGCGTGAGATCGTTGACTTGGTAGTCTGGCATGTCTTTTTTAAGCCAAACTTCTACCTCATGCAGTCGTTCTGACCTGAAGCCAGCGTGAGTCGAAAACAGGCCGATTTCCGCGTTGTGTCCACTTAAAAAAACGCCGGCACACAGGTTGGTGGCGAGCATGGATTCTTCCACCAGTTGGTGTGCTCGATGGGTTTGCCGGATTTGAATTTGCTCAATTTTTTTATCGTCGTTGAGAAAGTAGACATAGTCAACGTTATCATCTTGCTGAATATTGTGTTTTGCACGGTATTCGCTTCGAGCGATGGCAAACTGCTGCAACGTAGTGAGAGATGGTTGAAGGGCAGAATCAATTTTAGAACCTTCTGCGTCTCCTTCTATGCACTGTCGTACTTGTTCGTAGGAAAGCTTCGCTTTCGAATTAATCATTGCAGGAATGAACTCAAAACTCGCAATGTTGCCGTCACTTGCGACTTGCATCTTGCAGACGAGCGCTAATCGATCAGCTTCAGGTTTTAGCGAAAACAACCCTTCAGAAAGCGCGGGAGGAAACATATTAATAGTGCCACCTGTTAAGTAGGCGGTACATGCGCGTTCTTGCGCCTCTATATCAAGAGGAGACCCTTGTTCAACTAAAGCACTTGGGTCGGCAATTGCTGAGTAGAGTGTCCAACCATTGTCGGTGCTTTCAATATACAACGCGTCATCCATATCTTGTGTGGTTTCAGCGTCGATTGTATAAAACGGAAGCGCTCTAAAATCTTGATAGCCAGTGGGAAGTGCTCCATCAAGTTCGTCACTAATGCTGACGGCTTGTGCAACAGCTTCTTGGCTGAAGTCACTCCGCAAAGCGAATTTAGCTAAAAGGTAGCGACGCTCTATGCCTGCCTCGTCGGACTTGCCAATAAGGTGTTGGATACTGACTTGCGCGCGACCATCACGAAACGGGTGACGGGTGAGAAAGCATTTGACTAAATCATCTTGCTGGTACTTTTTGCGCTCTTTGGGTGGTACAAAAAACCAGCGGTTCAATTGCGGCGCATCGGCCTCAACAAAATGATTCTTGCCTTTAATTTGATAACGTCCAACAAACTGTTTCGTGTCACTTTTTATTAACTTTTCAAGTGTTGCGTCCAGCTTACCTTTGTCATTTGTATTTACGCATACCCGGACCTTATCGCCAGGCAATACACGGTTCATGGTGTCAGGCGGCAAAAATGCGTCGCGTCCGTCGTCCAGTGAAACGAAGCCGTAGCGATGTGCTGTGCCGCGTACTACACCAGTGGCGATATCTTTTGAGTCAATGATGTCTTTTTTTAATTGAGAGAGTTGAGAAAGTGCGTCTTTATTGAGCATAAGTAATTGGGCTTATTCGGTAAGTAGGCGAGGCATGTACGACAGCCCCGCTAGCATGTCTAGTGGAGCGGCTATTTTAGAGAGTCGAGTTGGGAATGTCAGGTGAAAATGAATAATTCAGCTGTTTAGTCTTGGGTTGGCTGCTGTTTCTTCTAAGGTGAAACTTCGAGTCAGTAAGGTGCGTTGTACGTAATATAGGATCAATCCCAGAGGTCCGCTAATAAATGTCAGCACAAGAGCTGGGACCGTCCATAAGTGACGGATCCTACAGCGTTTGGCATCTCTGACGATCCAGGTACCCAGGATGAAATCCCAAATTAATACCTGGAGCCACAGCAGAGTCGACGTATAGGGGCTGGTAAGGAGCAGTTGAAACCCCGAGAAAGAAAAAATCCCTGCGCCATCGAGCTTTGGCGGCTTGGCCAATTTGAGCATTAGCCACAGGGATAATAACAGCAGCGGGAGCCAAATGCTTTGGGCCACCCAACGAGTCCTGCTGTAGTGTGGCGCAAAAATTAGCACTGCCCAGGGGACGCATATGATCGTGTTGAAAAGCTCAAATAAGCCCGCTTCCGGTGGTAGTAAGTTAGTCATTGAATTAGTTACTCTCGATTGAAAATGCGTGAGGCATTATTTCTCGAATGTGATGTTTTATGTCGCTTGGCCACGCCTCGATCAACCGTTCAAACTGCTCTGAATCACCCGCATACAAAGCCCGTAGAGCTTCCTCATACTCACTTTGGCTCGAAGCAAAAATCGTCATAAATTTGTACGCAGCAGTTTGGGCGGCGCGTTGAGTGTCTTCTTGTTCGGTTGAGCGTTGTGCAGACATCACTAATTTGCGCAGTGTTGCGGATGCACCTCCTGGTTGTTTTTGTAGCCACTCCCAATGCTTGGGGAGTAGTGTGACCTCTTTCGCGACGACGCCTAACTTGGGGCGGCCCCGTTTCCCTTTGGTGGGCATCGCTTGGGGAGTATCCGGCTTTTTAGCGAACGCAAATTGCTCCGCTAGATGGTCGATGCTGCCACGAAAATCGACTTCGATGACTTCACTAGTCTGGTTTTCAATGATGGTTGCGGTGATTGCATCATCTCCGAGCAACGACTTAACGCGTTGAGCGACATCTAACAATCTGCCAGAGGCGAGACAGTGATCATTCAAAAAAGCGCTACATAGAAGTTCAGCGGATCGTTTCATTATATTTACCCGGGTATTAATTGTGCTTGCAATTTACCCGGGTATTAATCGGTTGTCAATAATATCCGGGTAAAAATAGCGGGGTCGAGCTTACGAAGCATAGGTGTTAAACGAAAAAGCCCCGAGCACTGTGGGGTACTCGGGGCTTTGGTAGAGGTTAAGGCGAGAGAGGATTTATTTATTCTTTTTCATGGCCTGCTGTAACAGAGCGCCCATCGTCCCCATTTGTGTTTGTTGTGGTCGTTGATTGTTATTGCGTTTGCCGCTGCCGGAACGGTTGGCTTTGTTATGGTTGCTGCTGTTGTTGCGGCCAGCACCCGCGGCGGCACCGGTCGAAGGAGCCTGCCCCGGCTGGTCGTCGAGGCGCATGCTTAAACCAATGCGCTTACGTTGTACGTCAACTTCCATGACTTTAACGTTGACGATATCACCCGCTTTCACCACATCTCTGGGGTCTTTCACGAATGTATTGGACATTGCCGAGATGTGTACTAAGCCGTCTTGATGGACGCCAACATCCACGAACGCGCCAAAGTTGGTGACGTTGGTGACTGTCCCCTCTAGTACCATGCCTTCTTCGAGGTCTGAAATTTTCTCAACACCTTCTTTAAATTGCGCGGTTTTAAATTCTGGACGGGGGTCGCGGCCAGGTTTATCCAGCTCCTGAATAATATCGACCACTGTGGGGAGGCCAATTTGGTCGTCAATATAATCTTGCGGTTTGAGGCTCTTTAAGAAGCCGCTGTCGCCCAGGATGCTCTTAACGTCTCGTTGCGTGTTGCCAGCAATTCTTTCTACGACATGGTATGACTCAGGGTGCACAGCTGAGGCGTCGAGGGGGTTTTCGCCATTAGCCACACGCAGAAAGCCAGCGGCTTGTTCGAAAGTTTTATCGCCAAAGCGCGGGACTTGTTTGAGCGAGTCTCGACTAGAGAAAGCACCATGCTCGTCTCGGAAGGTAACGATGTTATTTGCCAGTGTCAGGTTCAAACCCGATACACGAGTAAGTAGGGGCGCAGACGCCGTATTTACGTCAACGCCCACCGCGTTCACACAATCCTCTACCACACCGTCTAGTGAACGGTTCAGTTTGCTAGGCGAGACATCGTGCTGATATTGGCCGACACCAATGGACTTAGGTTCGATTTTTACGAGTTCAGCGAGCGGGTCTTGCAGGCGGCGGGCGATAGAAATGGCGCCACGAATGGTGACGTCTAGGTTAGGAAATTCTTTTGCCGCGAACTCACTGGCCGAATATATGGATGCGCCGGCCTCGTTGACCATGACCTTTTGTACTTTAAGCTCAGGGTTATTCTTCAATACGTCGCCAACAAACGCATCGGTTTCGCGGCTCGCGGTCCCATTACCAATGGCAATCAGATTGACGTTGTAGGTTTTACACCAGTGGACTAGCTGTGCCTCGGCTTCCTGCTTTTTGTTCTGTGGTGGCGTGGGGAAGATGGCACCGTGGTCTAATACCTTTCCGGTGTCATCCACGACCGCCGCTTTCACGCCGGTACGTAGACCGGGATCTAAGCCAATGGTTGCTTTGCGACCGGCAGGCGCAGCGAGCAGTAAGTCTTTGAGGTTAGACGCAAAGACTTGAATGGCGGCTTCTTCAGCGCGTTCCCGCAGCTCACCAAGTAAATCGGTTTCCAGGTGGTTATGGAGTTTGACTCGCCAAGTCCAGCGAACGACTTCGGCTAGCCAGGCGTCTGCCGCACGCCCTTCATCGGTAATACCAAAGTGTTTGGCAATCATAAATTCGCATGGGTGAGCTTTTGGTGCATCGTCATCTAGTTTGAGATCAACATTAATGGCCAAAATACTTTCGTTTCGGCCGCGAAAAATAGCAAGGGCTCGGTGCGAGGGGACTTTGCTTAGCTTTTCATCGTATTCGAAATAATCGCGGAATTTTTCACCTTCTTTTTCTTTGTCTTTCATTACCTTGGCGAATACGTGACCTTCTTCAGCGAAACGCTCGCGGAGCTTCCCGATCAAGTTGGCATCTTCAGCAAACCGTTCCATTAAAATGTATTTAGCACCATCTAGAGCGTCTTTGGGCTCGTTAATTTTGTGCTCTTCGTTCAGGTACTTTGCGGCTTCAGCGGCAGGGTCTAGTGTTGGGTCGCTGAATAGCGCGTCTGCCAGCGGTTCTAGACCGGCTTCAATGGCGATTTGGCCCTTAGTACGACGTTTTGGTTTGTAGGGTAGGTACAAATCTTCCAAACGGTTTTTAGTTTCAGCTGACTTAATCTCGGCCTCGAGTTCAGGGGTGAGCTTGCCTTGTTCATCGATGCTTTTGAGGATGGTCTCGCGGCGCTCCTCCATCTCTCTCAGATAACCCAATCGCTCATCCAGTGTTCGCATCTGTGAATCGTCTAGTCCGCCAGTGACTTCTTTGCGATAGCGTGAGATGAAGGGCACGGTAGCGCCTTCGTCGAGTAACTCGACGGCTGCACTGACTTGCTGTTCTTTAACGCCGAGCTCTTCGGCAATGCGCGCGGGAATAGATTTAATCATGAATTATCGTCTAGCTATAAGTGGTTGAAAAATAGTCTATTTTTGTTGTTGTAGCTCGCAGAGAGCTGCAGCAGAAGGCGGCTATTATGCGCAATTCCCTGTTCGATAACAGACTTGAATTTCGAAAATTTTTGTGGCGATCACAGGGATTCGGTAGAGTGTTGCAAATTAATGCAAAAGGCAGACACGCTTCGCGCGATGGTGTTTAATTCACGCTTTATTCTTCTAACTCAGATAACTAAACGAGAGATGTAAAAATGACCATTTCCCCCGCAAACGATCCAATCGTAGTAGTAAGCATGGCACGGACCCCAATGGGTGGTTTTCAAGGCGATTATGCTGGGGTGGGAGCCGTTGCGTTGGGCGCTAATGCCATTGCAGCCGCAGTAAGTCGTGCGGGATTAGCTGGAGACCAAATTGACGAAGCCATTATGGGCTGCGTACTACAGGCAGGGCAGGGGCAAGCTCCGGCCCGCCAAGCGGCTTTGGGCGCGGGCTTACCGCAAAGCGTCCAGTGTGCCACTCTAAATAAGCTATGTGGCTCGGGCATGAAAGCGATGATGCTTGCGCATGATGGATTGGTTTTGGGTAATAACACTGTCGCGGTTGCCGGTGGTATGGAATGTATGACTGATGCACCGTACTTATTAAAGAAAGCGCGAAGCGGTTACCGAATGGGCGCTGATACTATATACGATCACATGATGCTCGATGGCTTAGAAGATGCTTACGAAAAAGGCACACCAATGGGTGTCTATGCAGAAAACACCGTGAGCAAATATGGCTTTAACCGTGAACAACAAGATGACTTTGCGATCACTTCATTAAAACGCGCTCAGCAGGCAACAGAAGATGGATCGTTTTCTAATGAGATTTCTGAGTATGTGGTCAAAGGTCGAAAGGGCGATGTCACTATTGCCATAGATGAGCAACCAGGCAAAGCACGTCTCGACAAAATCCCGCAATTGCGCCCTGCATTTGTCAAAGACGGCACAGTCACCGCAGCCAATGCCAGTTCTATTTCCGATGGCGCCGCCGCCACGGTGATGATGCGATTATCGGAAGCGGAAAAACGTGGCCTAACACCCATTGCAAAAATTGTGGGCCACGCCAGTCATTCGCATCAACCTGAATGGTTCACTACGGCACCGGTCGGCGCGATGCAAAAACTATTCGATAAAACCGGTTGGAAAGCGGGCGATGTTGATTTGTTTGAAATTAACGAAGCCTTTGCTGTTGTCACCATGGCTGCCATGAAAGAACTGGATCTACCACACGATAAAGTCAACGTTCACGGCGGTGCCTGTGCATTGGGTCATCCCATCGGTGCGTCCGGTGCTCGTATTTCGGTAACGCTGTTGTCCGCCATGCAAGAATACGATGTCAAAAAAGGTGTGGCCAGTTTGTGTATTGGTGGTGGTGAAGCGGTAGCGATGGCGTTTGAGCGGTTTTAGATTATAAAAATAAAACAATAACGTGTCCGTAGTGGTTAGTGGGTTGGAGCTTTACGTGTGAAGCATAAAGAACAACCCACGAACGTGACATTAAAAATCCAAGAAGAATAATGTTCTGCTGTTTTTAATCGATTTCTGGAGGGGATATGGATCGCTTGCTAAAGTGTGCCAGTTATTTGGCTCTCACTGTGTGTGCTCAATTTACTTTTGCTGAAGGTGGATTGCTAGGCATCGCCTGTGAATCTCCACCACCGATGCACTGCGCCTCGGGTGAATGCGGGAGTAAACTCGCCATGCGTGGCAATATCACGGATGAACAAACGGGTCGCCAATACTTTCTCGATTATCCTTGCGATCTTAAGGATGATGAAAGCGTTGTCTTTATTTTGAATTTGCACGGAGGTGGCTCGATTGGAAACTGGCAACGCCACTATTTTCCCGCGATGGACTACAAAGAAAAATACCGCTTGGTGGTAGCGACACCAACAGGCGAGGGCGGTGTAACCCGGGGTGATGTTAACATCCGTATGTGGTCTCCTAGTAAGGATGATGAACACTTGCAAAATATTGTTAATCAAGTGGTTGCCGCTTTGGGTGAGGAGAGAATCAAATCATTTTGGCTAGCAGGGCATAGCCAAGGTGGAATGACTTCCTTTCGTGTTGTCTGCAATGATTTTTTTGCAGATAAAGTGGATGGTTTCTTGAGTTTATCAGGTGGTCGCATTGGTCGCGCAGATTTTGTGCCCAGGTTTGGCCCGCCAGATGCTGATGGCAACCCACCGCCAGCGCGTGAACCGCGTTCACTATCGGATACACAACTCCCCGCCTGCGACTTCTCCCATATTTTTGCTATTGGCGAGCATGAAATTGCCGAGTTGCCGGAAACTTCCCCTTGGGCTGAAAAGTATTCTTGTGATGCTCGCGAAAAAAGTGAGATCGTTGATACAAAAGCGGGGTGGGTAGAAGATTCTGGCCGCAAAGGTTACAAAGTGTGGGGTATGGCGGCGCGTCCGGGCACGGCAGATGTGTTTAACTACCCCAATTGCAAAGACGGAAAGGTAGTGGCAGATGTTGTTCGTATCGACAAGGGCCACACGGAGGGCTTGGAGCCAAGCGTTACTGAAAAAATTATCGAACTAATGGTTTCGGCCACAGGCGGTAAAATTTCGGGTAAGTAAATCTCCGCGATCTCAAAAAAGGCGTCGCGAGTTTGTGTATTGGAGGTGGTGAATTGGTTGCGATGAGATTTGAGCACTTTTGATATCGTCAATACCGATAGTTAAACCTTGAAGGAAGTTATCCCTGTCTGGGGTGCATGGTGTCCCGGACAGGTATTTGAGTTTTGAATAATTATTGGCTGTTTTTTGTGCTGATCAGTCAAATTAATGGTTAAAAAATGTATCAGTTTTAAGTCCCTTAAAATTGTAGTGGTAATAGCACAGGAGTAGAATGCGCGGCGTCAAACCTCCGCTCGTTCAAACACAGAATCCCTCCTATGCGCTTTTACACATTACTTGTTGCTCTCCTTGCTTCATTTTCTTTGCCTGTTTTCGCTTCGACCGAATCCGCTCAAGGTTTCACCCCGGTTGATCTAACGTCTTCTACACTAGGCTTTGTCTGTCTTGCAGTCTTCATCATTGCTTATATTCTAGTGATTGGTGAGGAGTATCTGCATCTGCGTAAATCTAAGCCAGTGCTGTTGGCTGCCGGAATAATCTGGATTTTAATTGCCGCCTTTTATGCCAGCCAGGGTTACCCTCCGATTGTTGAGGAAGCCTTACGGCACAACCTGCTCGAATATGCTGAGCTATTGTTGTTTTTGTTGGTCGCTATGACCTATATCTCTGCGCTAGAAGAGCGTCGGTTGTTTGATTGGTTACGTTATTGGCTGGTCAGTCGGGGTATGGGCTATCGCCAGTTATTTTGGGCGACCGGTATCCTGGCATTCTTTATTTCACCCATCGCCGACAACCTCACTACGGCTTTAGTGATGTGCGCGGTGGTGTTGGCCGTCGGTGGCACAAACGCTCGGTTTGTCGGTATCGCATGTATCAATATTGTTGTTGCTGCCAACGCCGGTGGAGCGTTTAGCCCTTTCGGCGATATCACCACGTTGATGGTGTGGCAGGAAGAGCATGTTCACTTTCTGGAATTCTTTAAACTATTCGTGCCTTCTGTGGTGAATTTTGTCGTTCCCGCTGTAATCATGAGTTTTGCATTAGGTGAAGGTAAACCTGCAATAGATGAAGGAGATAAAGGTGTAGAGCTTAAGCGTGGTGCCAAGCGCATGGTGGGCTTATTTTTGCTAACAATTATTACGGCGGTTCTTTGCCATACGCTGCTTCATTTGCCCCCTGTTTTTGGCATGATGACTGGTTTGGCGTATCTAAAGTTCTTTGGTTATTTCCTCAAGAAGTCCTTACCTGCTTCCTTGAGTCGTAAGCGTGAACTCTACAAAAATGACCCCGAGCAGCTAGAAAGTCTCAATCACGTTACTGAATTTAATATATTTAGCCACATTCAGCGTGCTGAGTGGGACACGTTATTCTTTTTCTACGGCGTTGTGATGTGCGTTGGTGGGCTAGGGTTTTTAGGTTACTTGAGTTTGGCGTCAGATGTGATGTACAACCAATGGAATCCAACTTATGCCAACGTCGCAGTCGGCATCTTGTCGGCGATTGTCGATAACATCCCTGTGATGTTTGCAGTATTAACCATGCATCCAGATATGAGCTTAGGTCAGTGGTTATTGGTCACTTTAACAGCTGGAGTGGGGGGAAGCTTGCTCTCCGTTGGTTCCGCTGCGGGTGTTGCGCTGATGGGGCAGGCTCGTGGTTACTACACGTTTTTCAGCCATCTAAAATGGACGCCAGTGATCGCCCTCGGCTACGTTGCTAGCATTGTGGTACATATGTGGGTGAATAGCGGTACGTTCTAGCAGGGTAGTTGCCATCCTTTGAGGGTAAACCTAAAATCTATCTTATTGATTTAAGTAGCTGGGTATCAATATCCGGCTATTTTTTTGTCTTAAAGAAATACCAGTGAGTGAATTATGAGTGATTCTAATAGAGGTCTGGCATCCACCCGGTCGGCGGCTACGGTCTTGCACGCCATTGAGCAAAGCAAGCTTTTTCAGAGCGCCGTGATTTTTATCATTGTATTGTCGGCAATTTCCATTGGCGCCAAGACATACCAGTTGCCGCCCATGGCTGAGTCCTTGTTATCACTAATGGATATGGGGATTACCTACTTCTTTTTAGTCGAGATTATTTTGCGGTTTATTGTCGCAGAAGATAAGAAGCGGTTTTTCTTAAATGGTTGGAATCTCTTCGATACGATCATCGTGATAGGTAGCTTAGTGCCACTGGAGAATTCACAAACAGTGTTGATCGGGCGTTTGTTGCGGGTTTTTCGTGTGTTACGTTTGGTCTCAGTCGTACCAGAGTTGCGTTCACTAATTAATGCGCTATTAAAAGCCATACCGCGTATGGGGTACATCGCGCTGTTGATGTTCATTATCTTCTATATTTATGCAGCGGTGGGTTCGCTTTTTTTCAGCAAGATCAATCCAGCATTATGGGGCGATGTGTCGATCGCTATGCTGACATTGTTTAGGGTGGCAACTTTTGAAGATTGGACGGATGTCATGTATGAAACGATGGCTGTCCACCCCTTGAGCTGGTTGTTTTACCTTTCCTTTATTTTTCTGACGGCATTTATCTTCCTTAATATGATGGTCGGTACCATTCTTGAGGTGATGACTGAAGAGCATAATAAGGAAACGGCTGAACAGGCGCATCAAGAGCGACATGAAATGGCGGACCAAATCTCAAAAATGCAAACGCAGCTCGATAGAATTGAAAAAAGTCTCGGTGGTAAGGGCGACCCATAGTGATCACTGAATCCAACCCGCTGAATAAAGATTATTGCTAGAGTGAATGAGGCCAATAGAGTTCCACACCCAAATACGCAGACCACTGTTTACTTGGTAGGCTTTTCGTTGAGCTTTGTTGATAATCAAAAGAGCTCTTTAAATAGATGTCGACCGATGGTCGATGGCCGTATTCATCGACTGAATGCCAGGATAGTTTGGCATTGCCTTTATGGGATGTATGGTTGGTTTGCCGTGTCTGGTTTTTTTCTTCCGCTTTATAGTCGTATTTCATCTTGAAGCTAATAACATCCGGAATCATATCAACTGATGCTTCTACTCGATAAAGGTGATGGTGCTTGTCGTTGGATGAATAGACTTCGTTTTGATACTGCTTTTGGGCTTTTAACTTCAAGGCGATATGTGAACTCGGGACCCAACTGAGCTGCAATTGAGAGCGCCGTTGTAAGTGTTTTTTTATCGAAAGATCGTTGTGCCAGGTTTCGTTTGCAGTGACGGTTTGTGCTCGCTTTTCCAAGATCTGATAATCTAGGCTCCAATGCCACTGATCAATACCAAATGCCAGGTTAACCCCGGATTCATAGGCAAGTTGCTGTTTGGCTTGTCCATATAGGTTGAGAAGCTTTTTGTTGTCTGCCTTTTCTCTGCGAATATATCGGGCGCTTAGCGTGGGGGTATCGAGCAAATGGAGTAAGGGAGAGGGCAGTGTGCTACGTGATAGGTCGTATTTAAACTGCAGGCTAGTCCGTTCTGTTACCGGCGTAAGTTGGAGTGAATTCACTGGTTCGATCTCCTGTTCTTCCTGCCAGCTAAGCCGCATATCAATGTTATTTAAGCCGCTTTCAAACGCAACTTGAGTAAGTTCTTTTCCCGTCGCCAGTTTATGGTTGCCTGGTGTGTAGTAATTTGGATTGACTCGTCGATAGACGACGTTACTCGTCCAGAAATCTAACCAACCTCTACCCAGGTCGCCATCGGAAGATAGTTGTAGCCTTGCATGCAGCGCATTGCCGGTTTTGTTTTCTGTTAAGTCTGGTTGCCTTAGCGTGCCCGAAGACTCAGCGTACTCCCAGTGAGTACGTAAACTCTTGTTCAACCAAACTGATTTTATCGACATGTTCCAACTACTGGTATCACTGAGGTTGGTATTTTTATCGATAGCTCTGTTTAATATATTTTTACGTTCGCCAATGTAACCGAATTCAAAATTAATGGGTTCTGCAATATTGACGTCTAGGGTGGCGCCATAATGGGTCTTGTGCTTCTGATGAATATTAATAGCTTTCTCAAGTGAGTCAGCTTCTTGGGCTGTTAATGCAAACACCTGTAGCTCATCCCCCCGGGGAGAGCTTAGTTGTAGCGTATTGCCAGAGGCCGAATACCGCGAAAACAATAAATCTTTTCTTTCAATCGCTATGACACCACTTGAGATTTTTAGTAAGTGTGCGTTGTTTTGATTGAGCGCTTGGCTGGCGTAGTGGGGAAGTGCAGTGCTCGATGCTAAATATAAACATAGCGTGAGGCAGTATCTGATAGAGATACGCAGGTAATATTTCGCGCGATGTTCGGCGTGCCGATATTTTTTTGTGTATGGTGAATGAATACCCATAGATTACGAATCGCTAAGCAAGACCTGATAAAATCAAAAAAGAACGTCTCGTATGCAGTATTTACGCGCTGGCCGCAAGTGACTGACTGAAAGTATAGTAATTTATCAGCGGGTTTTTTAAGCGATCTATGACAAGACTCTTGTATGTTCAGATAGGTGGGTTTTGGGGCGGAATAGCCATACCCAAAACAATCATTTGATAGAATACACTACGGGTTTTATATCGAATAATGACCCTAATGCTTTTAACAATGTTTGTAGAGAACCCTAATGACCGACCAAACCTTTACTCTAGACTCTGAAGTCGATGGCCTTCCTCTAACAGGCTATCTATGGAAAGCTCAGCAAGCTGATACCCCTCGCGGCTTAGTGGTTATCGCCCATGGTATGGCCGAGCACGCCAAGCGCTATGTAACATTTGCAAGAGCGCTCAATGAGGCAGGGTACATGGTGGTCGCTCATGATCATCGTGGCCACGGCGCTTCGCCTGGCCCAAACGGCCTGGGTGACTTTGGTAAAGCCGGTTGGGATGCGTTAGTTAAGGATCTGGCTCAAGTGGTCAGGTTTGCAAAGTCTCAGTTTAGCGGGCTAGATACTGTGTTGTTTGGGCACAGCATGGGGTCTTTTGCGACGCAACAGTTTTTGCTATCGGATGCGGAATTGCTTGATCGGGTTGTATTGTCAGGTTCAGCGGCTACCGATGAATTGTTTGCGGCTTTAGCCAAGGCTCGAAGTAAGTCTTCAGATTCGGGGCTCAATATTCATAATCGAGCTTTTACTCATCGAACCGGCTATGAATGGTTAAGCCGTGACGAAGAGCAGGTCGATCGTTATGTCTCTGACCCGCTATGTGGTTTTGAGTTAACGACGGAAAGTATCATGGGATTAATTGCCCAGGCCGCAACGCTTGCGGATTTAAATAATCTAAAAAAGATACCCACCAATTTGCCTGTATTGCTGCTAGCTGGAAGCGATGATCCTGTCACCGGGCAGCTAGCGTTCTTAGTAACACTCTACAAGCGCTATAAACAGGTTGGTATATCACAGGTTGATACGCTTTATTACCAGGGCGGTCGCCATGAAATGTTAAATGAAACCAATCGGCAACAGGTTGTTGCCGATGTAATCGCCTGGTTGGACAGTTAGATCTAGTGTTGAAGTGAAGTTATTCAACTAATATTTCACGCACACTATACTCGCAATAATTACTTTCCGTATCACACACATCAACTAGCATATAGAGCTGCTGGGGAAGTTGATAAACCCAGTCTTCAAAAAAAGTAACGTATTGGCCTGGATTGATTGTGTTAGGAGGATCACAGCTCATACTAAAATCAGAATAGTAGTTGCAAAATTGCAGACCCGTCGATTCACATTCAAGGGCAGTCCCACAATAATCTGTGCTAATCAGTCGGCTGTTCTCGTAGGTGGGCTGATCATTTAGTCTAATTTCAACCGCATAATCGCGCTCACTGGTCACATCCCAAAAAACTTCAAATTCGCCATTATATAAATAGGGGTTTAGGACTAAATCACTGTTGGGCGACTCCTCACTGCTAACCCCGTAGCTATCTACTAGGTGAAAGGCATCCAAGCGCGGGGGCGGCGAGTCCTCTTCGATGATGATCACCGTGTCGCGGGATGATTCAGTATTGCAGCCGACAATGAGTAGCGTGATGAAAGCAAGGCCGAAGGTCGTGATTGATTTCATGGTGCAACCTTTTTGATTTTATTTAAGGATGCATCCAGTATGACCTGCGTTATCTGAATCTTGCCTGAACGGTGATGTAGTCGCGCTGTTTGGCTGTTTTAAGGTGTAAAAGGCCATTAATCAACGGCCTTGCCATTAAAACCATTCGTCTTGCATGGTGTGCGGAATATCGTTGAATTCAGTAAGCGTCTTGGCCTGAACTTCTGTGTAGGGTAACTCCCACTCGATATAGTACTGAGCCGCTTTCAGTTTTCCTTGATAGAAGTTGTCATCATGTGGCGAGGTGGTTAAGCCCTTGCTTGCGGCAATGGCTTGTTGCAACCAGATCCAGCTGGCAAAGATTCTGCCAAAGAAATCTAGATATAGAGTCGCGTTTGCTAGGGCTAGGTCAGGATCCTCCGCGAGCTTTTGAGTCAGTGTGGTGCTGACGTCGTGAAGCAGGGATAGGGCTTTTCGAATAGGGCCTGCAAGAGGTGAACATTGCTCGAGTCGCTCAGCTTGGTTCACGTCCTCTTCGACGCGATCAATAAAGAGATTCAATGCCGCGCCGTTTTTCATTGTTATTTTACGCCCCAAAATATCGAGGCCGTGGATGGCTTCAGCGCCTTCATGAATAGGATTGAGGCGGTTGTCTCGATAGTACTGTTCTACAGGGTATTCTCGCGTATAACCGGCTCCTCCCAAGACTTGTATCGCATATTCATTGGCTTTCATGCCGTAGGTCGATGTCCAAGACTTAACCATAGGGGTAACAAGGTCCAGTAACAATGCGGCTTCGCTTCGTTGTTGTTCTGTTTCTGCTGTGCGAGAGTCCTCAAATAGCGAGCTACCAAATAGGCACATGGCTAATGCACCTTCCGCGTAGGCTTTTTGTGCGAGCAGCAGTCGGCGTACATCACTGTGTTCAATTAACGGGATTTGTTTGGAGAGCGGGTCCTTATTCGAAGGTTTGCGCCCTTGAAGGCGTTCACGAGCATAAGCGAGTGAATAATTGAAACCTTGATAACCCAGGACTGATGCGCCGAGACCAACACCAATGCGTGCCTCATTCATCATTTGAAACATGTAGTTTAGGCCGTGATGAGGTTTCCCCACCAAATACCCGGTAGCGCCACCATTTTCGCCAAATTTTAAAACCGTCGACGTGGTATTACGGTTGCCCATTTTATGCAGTAGCCCAGCCAGTGCGACATCGTTGCGCTCACCGAGGTTGCCTTCATTATCAACGAGATATTTCGGGCAAATAAACAACGAGATCCCCTTCGCGCCGGGAGGGGCACCTTTAATTTTCGCGAGTACCATGTGGACGATGTTGTCGGTAATCGACTGGTCCCCGCCTGAGATATACATCTTCTGGCCGAAGATTCGGTAGCTGCCATCGTCGTTGGGTACAGCATAGGTAGTGATGTCCGCGAGCGCCGATCCTTGATTGGGTTCGGTTAACGCCATAGTGCCAGCGAATCGGCCGCTTTGCATGTGGGGTAAAAACTGCGCTTTTTGTTCGGTGCTACCAAATGTGTGAATTAAGTTGGCCGATCCAATGGTGAGAAATGGGTAGGCCGCTGACGCGATATTGGCGGCATCAATGTAGGCCATGGCACAACGCAAGATAATTTCGGGTAACTGCATGCCACCTTCATCGAAATCGTAGTGAGCGGCGAGAAACCCCGCATCGGCAAAATGCGTCCAAGCTTCTTTCGTTTCCGGGATCAAGTGAACATTCGTTCCATCAAAGCTAGGTTCTTCGGCGTCACCTTTTGCGTAATGGTTGGCAAAGTATTTCTCTGCGATGGTGCGAGCGGTCTCTAGTGTCGCGGCAAATATTTCTCTTGTGTGCTCGCTGTAGCGGGGCCGCTTAAATAGCGCCTGTGTGTTTAGAACTTCATATAGTAAAAATTCAATATCTCTTTCATTGAGAAGCGTGTTTTGCGACATGGAATCTACTCGACTGCTGGCAATTGTTGTAGCTAAGGGTTTGCCGATCTATGTGTTTATGTTGTTGCAAGGTCAACTAATGCTTAGTCAGCTGCTGGCTATGGGAGGTGTAAAATACTAGATTCTCAGCAACGTGACCATATGCTTCTGGGGGGAATGTAAAGACCGAATGGTTTTACTGAATTGCTGTGGTGATATTGTGAGTAACGATTGATGAGAAATGAGCGAAAATCTCGAGAAAGGGGCGCCCCGAACAGAAGGATGCAAGAGCGGCGAATCGAGCAGGTCTTATCCCGCTCGAATGACATCCTCTAAGGAAGGTGCATGCCGTAGGTACTCAACGTAATCTCGAGAGACTTTGATGGCTTCTCTAACTTCAGTGAACGGCCCTATAGGTGCTTCGCGAGTAGCAATATACCAGCGATTCCCTTGTTTATAGAGACGTTGGTGTCTCTTGGGAATTGGCCCGGTTTCTTTTTCGCGGTTGGATAACACATCTGCCTCCATAGCAATCTCTCCTTCGCTACACCCGTAAATGATGTAAAAACCAGTTGGGTTTGGAAGTTGTCATTAAATGATACTGACGTCTAAATCGTCAATAAGACTATGGTATGAGATTTACACATATAAGTCTGTCCGCCATGTCCGCAATGTTTGTAGGATATTTCCTACATGCGACGGACTTTAGCGGCTTCAGTATCGAAACAAAAAAGAGTGCGTTGGGTATGCTACACTGCGCGCCGCGTCAGCAGGCAATTTTGCTGCCGGGTCTATTATTGAATGTGAGAGTTTTAGTATGAGTCAATTTGAAAATGTCACCATTGTTAAAGCAGCGAACCTGTATTTTGATGGTAAGGTCACTAGTCGAACTATTTTGTTTCCAAACGGAGAGCGCAAAACGTTGGGGATTTTGAATCCCGGTGAATACACTTTTGGCACAGAAGAAAAAGAGATAATGGAATTACTTGCTGGTGACGTGCAAGTGAAACTACCCGGTGAAACAGACTTTACAGCGTATCAGGGTGGTGACACGTTTGAGGTACCTGCAAACGCCAGTTTTGATATCAAAGTCTTGAGTGTTACTGACTATTGCTGTTCATACATCGCTTAATATTAACCGTGGAGGGAGAGCTATGAAGTTATTGTCTAAGCAACGGTTGTTCTCGGGCGAACACAGTCGCTATGAGCATGATGCTGAAAGCACGAATACGCCCATGACTTTTGCCGCCTACGTCCCTCCGGGGGTTTCAAAAGAAAACCCGGCTCCTGTGCTCTATTGGTTATCAGGTCTAACCTGTAACGACGAAAACTTTAGTCAAAAAGCCGGTGCGCAGCGGATAGCTGCAGAGCTGGGTATTGTATTGATCATGCCTGACACCAGCCCCCGCGGAGATGAGGTTGCTAATGATGAGGGCTATGACCTCGGCCAAGGTGCAGGGTTTTATCTTAATGCGACCGAAGAGCCATGGGCAAAACATTACGTGATGTATGATTACGTCGTGCATGAGCTGCCTGCCTTAGTTGAGGCAGAGTTGCCCGTTACCACGGCTCGATCAATTTCCGGCCACTCGATGGGTGGTCACGGAGCTTTGACCATCGCATTGAAAAACGCCGACCGCTATCGTTCCGTGTCTGCTTTTGCACCGATTGTAAATCCGATTCAATGTCCTTGGGGGCAAAAAGCATTTGCAGCCTATTTAGGCGCGGATAGAAATTCCTGGTCGAATTACGATACGGTGGAATTGCTGCAAAGAGATCGCGATTGGATGCTCCCCACTTTAATTGATCAGGGGGATGCCGATGATTTTCTCACCGAACAGTTATTAACAGATAATTTAGTTCGCACAATAGAATCCCGAGAAAATTTCACGGTACGTTTGCAGGCGGGTTACGATCACAGTTACTATTTTATCGCGACCTTCATTGAAGAGCATCTTCGCTTTCACGCGAAGTATCTTTTTTAATTAGAGAATCCCTAGAAAAATGGGATACGGAGATTGATTCATGAAAACACGTGCTGCCGTTGCGTTTGGCGCGGGCAAACCGCTCGAAGTTGTCGATGTAGATTTAGAAGGCCCCAAAGCTGGCGAAGTACTCATCGAATTGAAAGCGACGGGGGTGTGTCATACTGATGCGTTTACCCTCAGCGGTGATGACCCAGAAGGCGCTTTTCCTGCGATTTTGGGCCACGAAGGCGCTGGTGTAGTAGTGGATGTGGGCCCTGGGGTAAAGTCTTTAAAACCAGGTGATACCGTTATCCCTTTATACACACCTGAATGCCGCGAGTGCGAGTATTGTCTTCACCCTAAAACCAACTTGTGCCAATCGATCCGCACGACTCAAGGTCAAGGCTTGATGCCTGATGGTACTAGTCGCTTTTCGTTCGAAGGAAAGCCGATCTTGCACTATATGGGGTGCTCTACCTTTTCGAACTACACCGTGTTGCCGGAAATTGCGGTAGCGAAAATTGGTGAAGATGCACCTCTCGATAAAGTCTGTTATATCGGTTGTGGTGTCACCACTGGCGTTGGTGCGGTGGTGTTTGATGCGAAGGTGGAACCCGGTTCTCGCGTGGTTGTGTTCGGTCTGGGTGGAATTGGCCTCAATGTTATTCAGGGCGCTCGATTGGTGGGAGCGAAGCAAATCGTTGGTGTCGATATTAATCCTAGTAAAGTCGAGTTAGCTAAGTCATTTGGTATGACTGATTTTATCAACCCTACTGAGGTTGACGATGTCGTAGAGGCATTGGTTGATATTACCCATGGTGGAGCTGATTATAGCTTTGAGTGTATTGGTAACGTGAATACCATGCGCAGTGCGCTCGAATGCGCGCACAAAGGGTGGGGTGAAAGCATTATTATTGGTGTTGCGGGTGCGGGCCAAGAAATTTCTACTCGTCCTTTCCAATTAGTTACTGGGCGAGTCTGGCGCGGCTCGGCTTTTGGTGGAGCTCGGGGTCGGACGGATGTGCCAACCATTGTTGACTGGTTCATGGATGGCAAAATTGCCATTGATGAATTAATTACTCACACCATGCCATTGGATGACATCAACAACGCATTTGATTTAATGCACAAAGGCGAAAGTATTCGCTCAGTGGTTCTTTATTAAGTGCTTGTACCAGCGATGAATCATAAAAAATGCCGCTCTATGCGGCATTTTTTATGGGTATTCGGCGCTACTTGAAAGGGATTAGCAGCATGCCTCTAAGTTTATCGGCTTCTTGGTGATCACGGTACTCATTTAACCCAATCGTCATGCCGAGATTCCCGTGCTGGGGGTAAGGGGTATAGGTGCCGAATAATCTGTCCCACCATGGCAAACTAAAGCCAAAATTACTGTTGGTTTCTTTCTCAATGACAGAGTGGTGTACTCGATGCATATCGGGTGTAACCAAAAATAGGCGTAATACTCGATCCAACTTGGCGGGCAGTGAGATATTGGAATGATTGAACATGGCGCAGCCATTGAGGATGACTTCGAATAGCACCACTGCTGCGACACTCGGTCCGAGCAGCAGAATGGTGACTAGTTTAATAGACATCGATAATACGATTTCGATTGGGTGAAAACGTGCACCGGTCGTGACGTCGTAATCAAGGTCTGCATGGTGCATTCGATGGAACGCCCAAAAGAATGGAACGTAATGGAAGATCACATGTTGCCAATAAATTACGCAGTCCAAAACGATGATGGCTAACGCGACCTCAACCAAGGTGGGTAGCTCGAGGATATTGAACAGCCCCCAACCCTTGTTGGCACTCCACAATGCCATACTGGTCGCTGCAATAGGAAACACTAAGCGTAAAACCAGCGTGTTTAATACCGTAATACCGAGATTGGCAATCCAGCGCTGTGACTTAGAAACCGATAATTGTCGACAAGGTTTAATCAGTTCTAGGCTTGCCATAATCGCGAAAATGCTAATAAAAGCGCTTAGACGAATAACGGTCTCATGTTGGGTAATAAATTCTTCAAAGGGCATAAAATATTCCTAATGCCGTTAATGTAGACATGGGGACATTTTAAGAAGTGAACCTAGCAGCTGTCACAAGCTTTGCACATCATAACCACATGGCTGCAGCGCTGGCGAACAGTGTCATGGTAAACAAAAACCATTTCATGGTTTTTGCGCTGACTTTTAGAGCGAATTTAACGCCAAGCCTAGCGCCTGCCATAGTGCCGACAGCTAAAACTAACCCCGGTACCCACTCGACTTGCCCCCGCACGATAAACACGAGCAGTGCCAGTGAGGTGAGGATCATGGTAAACAACATCTTTAATGCATTGGTGCGCAATAAATCGTAACGCAGACTACCTGCGAGGGCCGCAATCAAAATAAACCCGACACCGGCCTGCACGAAGCCACCGTACACACCTGAAATAAAGAGCGTTACCCAAGCTTTTTTATTGCCTTTCAATTTTTTAGCTTGCTCGTCTTCTTCTGGGATGACAACAGACGGGCGTAACAAAATAATTCCCGCCATTACCAGCATAGTAATTAATAAGACGGGCTTTAAATAACTGGGCGGAAAGTAAGACGCTGCGAGCGCCCCCAAACCTGAACCCAATAAAATAGGGACTGACATCGCGGGTACGTCGCTATGGTCAAGTGCACCATGATTGGCAAATGACTTGACGCCCACTAAACACTGCAAAAAAACACCGACACGGTTGGTGGCGTTGGCGATGTCGGCAGGAAGCCCCATGATCATAAGGGCAGGGAGGGTCAGGTTTGAGCCGCCACCGGCTAGCGTGTTGATCACACCGGCGATGAGGCCTGTACCTAATAGAAGAGCGATGAACCAGGGAGTGATATCAAGCATGGAGTAAGATGCGCGCTAAAAACAAGCGCGCATCTTCTCACACTTAGGGCCAATTACATAATTAGAAGCTCAGTCTGGCGCCTAGGCTGTAACCACGACCTGGGCCGGGTGCGAAGTCTTTTAAGAATGAGGTGTGATCTCGAACTTCTTCGTCGGTTAAGTTGTTAGCTGCGAAGAATAAGAGCAGCTCGCTTGAACCAACTGGAAGGTGGTAATCCATTGAGAGATCAACCAAGGTGTAGCCATCAGTTTTGGTTTCGTTGACTGCTAGCTTATCCTGTTCGCTGTGCCAGCGGCTGCTTAACTGCATCGACCAGTTGGAAAAAATGTAGTCGAAGGTTAAACCGACGCTCGCAGGTGGTAAGCGCGAAACATATTCGCCATTATCCAGCTCAGCATACACCCAGTCTGCTAGCAGAGTGATATCGAGGTGGTGGTCGCCATGATCGAAGAGCGGAGCGGTTGCTTGGCCTTCAAAGCCATAGAAGTCCGCGTCTGCTTGCTTGTATTCACTGACGATAATCTCCTCATCAGAGATGAGCAGCTCGTCTGCTGTGCCGATGTCCTCTAAGTAAATGTAGTCATCGAATTGGTTGTAAAAGGCGTTAACCTCGAACTGCCACACACCAATCGTTTTTAATAGTCCTAACTCAATATTGTTAGATGATTCGTTGCCGAGGTCGGCATCACCAAACTCGATGCGCGCGGTAGCCAAATGTTCTACGGGATTTTCCAAACGCATACAGGTTACAGGGTCAATATTCGAGTAGCGTTCTTCAATTGAGCCAGCGCGTTGTGCATGGCTAAACCCAACCAGCCATTTAATGTCGTCCGTTAAGGGCGCGATGATTGATGCACTGGCGCTAACGCTGGTATCCGATGCACTACAGGCAGAGCTAGCCTGCGGCGATAATGCAAAGTGATCGGCACGCAGTCCAAATTCAACGATAGTCGTGTCAAAGTTGATCGTCTCTAAGGCAAAAATACCATAGGACTCGACATCGGTCGCTGGAATAAAGGCTTCTTCTCCAACAGCGCTGAACTCACTGTTTTTGTACTCAATTCCCCAGATACCATTCCAATCGCCAGAAAAAGCGTGGTTAGCTGTGAAGCGTGTTTCGATACCGTCGTTGATGAAACGTGTACCTTCTTCGACACCTTCAAGTTCGATGTGCTGGTAATCACTTTTGCGAACCAAAAGCGTTAGGTTATTGAAGGTATCATTCAAGCGGTGTTGTAATTTAAAGTCGGTACGTCGTTGTTCAAGGTCAATGCGAACAAATTCACCTTCTTCTTCGTGATGCTCTTCGCCTTCCTCTTCTTCCTCCTCCTCGTGTTCTTCATGTTCGTGAGCATGAGCTCCAGGAGGTAGGCCATATTCATTGTTGGATTCATTGAACGAAAAACCGATGACAGTGTCTTCCCCAATCCACGATCCGCCAATGGTATAACTATCAGCTTCGGTGTCGGAGTTGGCGAGAAAGCCGTTAGTATTTTGTTCTTCAAACTCGTCATCATCGAGCGCGCCTTCTGCAATCGCATCACCAGGGACATCCATGTCATCGCTGCTGCGTTGCATACCATCGAGGTGCCAAGCAAATTGACCTTTGCCGCCTTGCAGTTTACCGACGACTGCGCTGCCGTCATCGACACTCGTTCCCCTAACCTCGACGGCACCTGTTAACGACTCAATGCGCTCGCCTGGAATGCGTGAGTCGATAACATTCACAACACCACCAATGGCGTTGTTACCGTAAAGCAACGTTGCGGGGCCTTTAACAATTTCGATGCGTTCAGCAATTAATGGCTCGACGGCACTGGCGTGGTCGGGGCTGGCACCGCTGGCGTCGAGGGTGCTGAGACTGTTTTCCAGCACGCTCACTCGGTTTCCGGCGAGGCCACGAATGATCGGCTGGCCCACGCCAGTACCGAAGGTTGAGCTGTTGACACCCGGTTCGGATTTAATTGTGTCGCCAATGGTACTGCTGGCGGACTTTCGTAATGATTCGCCGCTCAAGATGGTGACTGGTAGAGCTGTTTCCGCTCTGCTTTTGTTCTGAGAGCTGGTTACGATAATTTCTTCAAGGTGATCAGAATGTTCGTGTTGCGCGTTAACGCTGGCCGCACTCGTTGTCACGAGCGTGGTAAATAAAATCTTGGACATAGAATATGTCGACATAACTTCCTCGCATGCATAAAAATCGCCACGGAATCAGAGCGACCGAGCGATACTGTAATTTTGGATGTAACGGTTAAGCGCGAAGAAATGTAGGCGGGCCACGAGCCGGTTGGCTAAAAAGCGTAGTGCTAATTGTCTCTGCAGCGCTATATTGCGCAAAAGACGGGAGGTTGATAGAGATTGCGAGAACGGAATACCTGACGGTATCCGCGTGGTCAAGGATAGAGTGTACTTGGCACACTGCGCAGTCGTGGGAAACTTGGGGGGCTTCATCAATGTGCACGTGCGTGGCTAGCGAGATCTGCGCGAATAGCAGCGCGCTAGCCAGGAAAATCCAGCGGTACGAAGACGGCAAAAATTTTCTCATTGCAATGCTCAAAGCGATTGACTGTTGCGTTGAAGTGAGCGGCGATTATAGCCAGATGAGAAAGTGAATATCAATACAGTATCTAGGTGGTGAGGGAGCCCCGGTGGTTTGAGTGTCCCTCGGGGCTGTGAATGACGGCTAGGCGGGGACGTATACAGTTTGACTACGAAGGTGTTTTGCAAAGCCGATCGCGTGCGGCAAAGTACTCACGCTTAAATCGTTCTACCAGTTTTCCAGCGGGCAGAACATCCTTTACCGCGCCGATGCCTTGGCCAGAGCCCCAAATGTCTTTCCACGCTTTGGTACGTGTTGACCCAAAGTTCATTTTACTCGGGTCGCTGACAGGGAGGTTGTCGGGGTCTAAGCCCGCGCGCTCGATGGACGGTTTGAGGTAATTTCCATGGACGCCGGTGAATAGATTGCTATAGATAATATCGTCCGCGCTACTTGAAGTGATCATATTCTTATAGTCATCAACCGCATTGGCTTCTTTGGTGGCGATGAAAGCGGATCCGACGTAGCCCATATCCGCACCCATTGCTTGCGCTGCGAGGATAGAGTCACCGCGACCAATAGAGCCGGATAGGATTAGTGGCCCGTCGTACCACTCACGAATTTCTTGTACCAGTGCAAACGGAGAAATAACACCCGCGTGGCCACCGGCCCCAGCAGCAACTGCAATTAGACCTGAAGCCCCTTTTTCGATGGCTTTCTTTGCAAACCTATTGTTGATGATGTCATGTAATGTGATACCGCCGTATGACTGGACTGCTTGGTTTACCTCCGGGCGGGCTCCTAAGGACGTGATAACGATGGGAACTTTATATTTTACGCAAAGCTCCAGGTCGTGTTCTAGGCGGTCGTTCGACGCGTGAACTATTTGGTTTACCGCAAACGGTGCGGCGGGACTATCGGGGTTCTCTTGATTGTGGCGATCAAGTTCTTCTGTAATTTTAATGAGCCACTTTTCCAATTCCTCGGCCGGGCGCGCGTTCAGTGCTGGAAATGAACCCACAACGCCAGCTTTACATTGTGCAATAACCAAATCGGGGTTGGAGATGATAAACAGTGGAGAGCAGATCATCGGGATGGCTAAACGCTCGGTAAGGATTGGGGGTAAACTCATAATCACTTCCTACATCTTGAATTAATATAGTCGATACCAGTGAGTTCTGGTTACAACTGATCGGTCGCAGAGCAGCTAGTGGCTGGCGATAAAAATGACGCCCAACTGTAGAGCTAAGTTAGTTAAAGGTCAACGCTGAGGAGTGATGAATGATATTCTCGCACGAGGGATCATTATCATGGATGGAAAGGCCTAAGTGGCGTTTATTCGCCGTGAGTTTGTTATGGTTCAGCTTTTCAATAGACTAATTGAAAAGTGGCTTACAATTCACATTCAAAAGCTCGATCGCATTGTGCTGTGAATTGAGGAGGCTGAAACTCTTTAAAACCGGAACCCTTGTAGAGCCCAATGGCTTCGTTCGAAGTGGTGGTGGTTTCCAGTGTAATTCGTTTGAATCCCCGCTTTCGTGCGAGATTCATTGCAAAATCTAATAATGCTTTACCCAAACCTTTTCCGCGTTGGTTGGGGGCCGTATACAGCTTTCGGAGTTCGCAGGTTTTATCGTTAATTCTAAAGATTCCGATCGTTGCCACAACCTCGTTATCTTCAGTAACGACGCCAAAGTATCCGCCATTTTTTGTGTAATGAGCCTCGAGATTATTCAAGTCTCTATCCGTTGATGTTAGCTCTGCTTTTAAACCGTATTCACTAAGTGCGGATGAAACCAGTTGTTTGACCTGTTCTTCATCTTTTTTCTGAGCTTCACGAACGTACATGCGTCGGACTCCTTCTGACGGATCAATTGACGTTTTACTATTCTTATGATGTTGGTATTAACTGATCAATAACGTGTATGAGCTGATTGACGCTGGGGCGAGTTTTATAATCAATAGAAGCATGAGCCCATTGCACGGTGGCTGTTTTATCGAGTAAAAAAACTGAGGATACAGCGATGTTGCCATGTGTTTGCCCGGACCAAACTTCGAGGTCTATACCATACTCTTTGTAACGTGAGACTATCTCTTCACTTTGCTCCAAGATCACATTAAAGGCCTTGTGGGCCACTAACAGTGGATCAGATAGCACCGGGAAAGGTATCTCATAGCTTTTCTGGGCGAGGGCTGCCGCATCGGGTTTGTCAACGCTGATGAAAACCGGTAACATCCCTCGATCTTGAAAACGAGAATAGTTGTCGACCATTTGTCGAATTTGTAAGTTGCAGTAGGGACACCAACCGCCACGATAGAAAACAACCATGAGTACTTGGTCGGCTGATAGCGTTGTAATGTCGGTTGCTACACCTAAGTGATCGTGGACTACAGTCGAAGGTATTGTTGTCCCAAGTTGAACACCGATACCGTTTGGTAGTGTTCCAAGCGTTGAATCTTCGGAAGTGGAGAGAAGAATCTGCCCCGCACTTGCGGGTAGTGTGAGTGGCTTGTCCGCGAAGACTTGTGAGCAGAAGGCGAACGATATACAGAGTATTAAGTGAGCGTTTATAGGTTTAACTATGTATTTAGTAATTCGTTTGGGTGCTTGAGAAAAAAGGCGAAAAGAGTGATGAAAGCGATTACAGCTTATTCCATTCATGAAACCGATCCCTGTAGTCAGTAGCTTGGGCAAAGTGTGCGTGATCATAATCTATAACTCAAGGTTGATTGATTATTGATGCGCCATTATCTGTATTGGGCTATTCGCCCGTCTCTGATACTATGTGGCGCGTTAATTTGGGTTTGCATTGCGTTAGAGGAGTAAACATGTCAAAGCCCCTAGAGAAGTTTCTTGAATCGACTATTTTTAATAGCCGCTGGCTGCTAGCCCCGTTTTACCTTGGCCTTGTCTTGAGCATCGTCATTTTATTGGTCAAGTTTTGCCAAGAACTCGTCCATTTAGTTACTGATGTTATTCCTCTTGATCATGGCCTCGTCGTTATAAAAATACTGACGTTGGTTGACATGTGCCTGGTAGGCAGCTTGTTGCTCATGATTATTTTTAGTGGCTATGAAATTTTTGTGTCAAAAATTCATGTTGACGAACATGAAGATAAGCCCAGCTGGATGGGCAAAGTCGATTTTAGTGGTCTAAAGCTAAAAGTCATTGGTGCCATCGTTGCTATCTCTGCTATTGAGCTGCTGAAGACTTTCGTCGAGATGAAAGAGCTTGGAGAAGGCAATGAAAATATCGTTATGTGGAAAGTGATTATTCATATGACCTTTGTTTTCTCAGGCGTTATGTTTGCGTTAATGGACCGTATTGCAGCGGGTACGCCGAACCACTAAAAATGGTTACACCATCAGAATAAAAAAGAGAGATGCATCGCTATGAATAGTCCTATCGACAATCTGCCTTTTGCTAACCCTGAATCCGTCGGAATGAGTGGTGAGAGGCTTGCGCATATTGCACCTGCTATTCAACGCTACATTGATAAACAATTGATACCTGGTGCGGTAACGATGGTTGCCCGCCATGGGAAGGTGGTTTATTTTGATAGCCAAGGCTTGAAAAATATCGACACTCAGGAGGCAATGGGAAAGGATACTGTATTTCGTATCGCATCAATGACCAAGCCGATTGTCTCTTTGGCGTTAATGATGTTGTTTGAAGAAGGAAAATTTCAATTACATGACCCGATAAGTCGTTTCTTGCCTGCGTTTAAGGATATGCAGGTTATGGAAGATGATGGCCAAGGAGGCTATCGCCTTCGACCAGCGCAACGTGAGATCAATGTGCGTCATATTTTGACTCACACGGCGGGATTCGCAAACGAGTACAATCCACGATGTAACGGAGCAAGTTATAAGCTACTTAAAGATATCGGTCGACCATTTGATCGCAGTGGCACCATCGACGATTTTGTTACCCGTCTTGCGCAAGTTCCGCTAGTGTATGAGCCGGGAACCGAGTGGGATTATTCGCGAGCCACTTGTGTTGTAGGGCGGTTGGTAGAAGTATTGTCGGGCATGTCGTTAAAAGATTTTGTTGAAACACGTATTTTGCAGCCACTCGGTATGGAAGATACGCATTTTTTCCTTCCTCATCACAAGCTATCGCGTTTTTCTGCCTCCTATAAACCTACAAAAGATCTTACTATCGAGCTAGAAGATCCCGATACAGCGGAAAGCTTTTATGCCAGTGCCGACAGCGAGTTTTATGTTGGCTCTGGCGGTCTGGTGTCAACAGCAGCTGATTATTTTCGCTTTGCCGATATGTTGCGTCGCAATGGTAGCAACGGAGAAACACGCATTGTATCGCGCAAAACACTGGAGTTAATGCGTACCAATCACACTGGCAACAAGCTCATTTGGTTGAGCGGCCCTGGTTATGGGTTCGGCTTAGGTTTTGGGGTTGTGTTAGATCGGGGTAAAACCCACGCGATAGCCTCAGAGGGTAGCTATTCGTGGGGTGGTATGTTTTGCACACATTGGTGGAACGACCCGCAGGAAGATCTGTTTGGTATGGTATTAACTCAAGTGCGGCCCTACGACCATCTAAATATTCGATCTGATATGCAGGTGCTCGCTACCCAGGCCATTATCGACTGACAAAGTATGATGTCGTCACCTACTTAGCGCCTAGTTTTGACGAGTCGAGTCCAGCTCTAAATGGCCATCGCGTGGCACACTTTGGATAGTGTTTCACCGATGCTGGCATGGATCACGATATCTGCTATCGGGTCTAGAGGGGTAGGGTCGCGATTGATAATAATTAACTTTGCCCCACGTCTAGCTGCATTTTCTGGAAATGCGGCAGCAGGATACACACTCAATGATGACCCGAGTACTATAAAAACATCTGCTGCTTCGGTCATCACATATGCCCGCTCCATTTCCTCTTCCGGCATTGGTTGTCCAAAAGAAATAGTCCCTGTTTTTACTATCCCTCGACATTCATCACACACGGGTAAGGTTTCATCTTTTTCAAATGCTGCGAGAAGAGGTTTGAGGTCAAAGCGCTTCTGACAATCAAGACACTTTGCATAGGTGCTATTCCCGTGCAGCTCGATAATGTTCTGTTCGCTGATTCCAGACGATTGGTGTAAACCATCGATGTTCTGAGTGATTATCGATCGTAAATGACCGTCTGCGACCAGTTGAGCGAGAGAAAGATGCCCTGTGTTAGGTTTTGCAACGCCGATAACTTTGTCGGTTTGAATTTTTCGTCGCCAACTTTCTTTACGCATCTCAATTGATGACATGTAGTCGTCAAAATAAATAGGCTGGTATTTGTCCCAAAGCCCGCCAGGGCTGCGAAAGTCTGGGATGCCGGATTCAGTGCTAATGCCCGCTCCCGTGAATGCCACAGCACACTGGCTACTTCGTAGTAGTGATGCTATTTGTCCAATCGATGTATTCTGGTGGGTCATAATTTTGCTTTTGCTCTTGCTATGGACAAATGAAATATTATTGGTGCTCGAGCCGAACTATACCATCGCTAAATGTCAGAGTAGTCCTTTGGTATTTGTCTTCTTTAACGATATTGCGTAGTTGATGTAGCGTCTTCAGTGGTAAATTTTTCAATTGAGACCTTGCAAGCCAGTCGGGCAGCTTACCCGCTGGGTCAACATAATGTTGCCATGTGACTTTTACTTGATTTTGAGATTCTTGCTCCAGTAAGTAAAAGCCATGGGAGTCAACAACGTGAATATATTTGTTGTGATCAATTTTTTCGCAACCAGGGTTCGCTTTGCTGCAGTAATCCGAGGCAGCCTTTAGAAATATTTTTACACTGTGCGTATCATCAGCAACTTCCATTCGTGCTAAAAGGATGATGTCTCGATCTTTGGCCAGAGGTAAATCATTTACCTGATAGACGATTTGTTCCGCATCGTTGACGATATGTAGTGGAAAAGATTCTTTGCACTGATGAACCCATAGTGCGCAAGCTTCTGAGTCCAACAATACAGCAATGATACTGGCCATTGAGCTTTGTACTGTGGTGATAGCTTTAAACTCTGGGATTTTAGATTGAGGGTAAGGGCGATAATATAAGCGAACGCTATATTCTTCAGTCACATGCTCCCAGCCATCCTTGTTATCGTTTTGCGAATGGGCTTTATGTGTTACGCCGAAAAGACTAAGTGCGATTGTAGCTAATAGGGCCCCTGCGACGTAGCGATATGAAGATATTGTCACGATAAATTAATTCACTTGTTCTACAAGGTTTTTCAAATTGTTTAGAGTGATTATTGGGACATCGCTAATCATCATACGGGTCAACCAATCGGGAATCCAGCCCCCTGGCTCTAGTGATTGTTGCCACGAGACTTTGACGCGATTATCGCTTAACTCAATCACTTCGAAAATGCCTTCGGAGCGTCGCACTCTAATATAGTTACTTTGCTTAATCTCGTCACAACTCATTGATTCGCTGGTATCACAATATTCTGGTACAGAGGTTAGCGCAATGATTGCGCGTTGTTGAGCCGTGCTATGTGTTGTGTCGGTGTGGGCGCTGACCGTATCGTAAGTTACGGTACCGTGAACGATAATATCCCTATCGCGAATAATGGGCAGAGAGTTAACTTGATACAAATACGCTTCGCTGTAGCTTACGAAATCCACTACCTCTATCCGTTCACATTGATATACCCACTCATCGAACTTAGCAAAGTTTGTCAAAACCTGCATGACGTCCTGAAAGTCACCGTCGATGATAACCTCGCCTCGAAAACTCGGAATATTGCTATTTGGCGTATCGCGGAAGAATACAGACGTTGCATCCTCTTCTTTAACGAGTGTCCAATCTGGATAGTGTGTGCAGCCTCCGCTAATAAGTATGACGATAGGCACACAAAGTGTTGCGGTTAGGCGTGGGATGCTCGCAAAAAAGTGAGGTCTAGACATAAATTTTAAGATAGCGGTAGTCGATGAACCGTTATCTTATTGAATTTGTGGTTGGGAAGCCATGGTTGACTTCACTGTTCCTGACGGCCATGGGGGTTGATATGGGGGAAGCGGCAAATATTTGCCGTTTTAGCGTGACATTTTACGAGTTCTAGATATTTTTTGTGGTTAGTTCATCAATTGGACCGCAGGCTTTTGAAGCTTCGTCTAAACTTTGTAGAACACCTATCTTTGGACTTTCAACATGGAATTCTTCGCCGGTTTTTCAATACTAACGCTGTCAATACTCGGCGCTATATTCCTTTTAACAATGTGGTTTATAGGGCCTGGATACAACAGCCATAGCGCTACACATTCGCCAACGATTCTGACGAGCGTCGGTATCTTCGGGACCTTTCTGGGCGTTGCGTTAGGCTTGCTGGACTTTGATACCAGTGATATTCAGTCGAGTGTTCCGTCATTGATCGGTGGGCTCAAAACAGCTTTCTGGACCTCTATTGCAGGTTTGGTCGGTGCGCTCTTAGTTAAATTTCGGCATTTGGCCTCAGTGCTCAAGCAGCGGGAAGTGGAAGAGCAATACCGCTCGGCAACGGTTACTGATTTGGCGAATTTACTGAGTGATATTCGCGATTCTTTAACGAAGGATACCGGGAGTGGTTTACGCAGCACACTTGTATCTATGCATAAAGATCAAGAAAAACAAATGCTTGCGCTTAGTGAATCACTGCAAAGTTATGAAACTCGAATGGTCAAGGCCAATACGGCGGCATTAATTAGCGCACTCAAAGAGGTCATGCGTAATTTTAATACACAAATTAATGAGCAGTATGGCGATAATTTCAAAGAACTTAATAGCGCAGTCGGTAAGATGTTGGAGTGGCAAAAAAGCTATAAAGTTGAACTTGAAAAACTACTTACAACCCAGCAATCAAATGGTGATCTACTGGATAAAGCCAGTCAGGCCTACGAAAAAACAGTCGCTCATACCGAAGTATTCTCTGATGTATCTCATTCGCTAGGTACGATGCTGAACGCTTTGCAGAGTCAGTCCGAGCGGTTAGATGCGTACCTTACACAGCTGGCAAAAGTAGCTGACAAAGCGGCAGAAGGTCTGCCAGCACTTGAACAGCGTATAGATTCAATTACCACGGAATTGGCTCGTAGTGTCACGAGCAACCAGCAACAACTCACCTCAGTATTGCAGTCAGCAACAGGCGCACTCGATAAGACTGTAGTTGAAGTTAATCGTACCTTAAGTGAAACCTTAGTTAACTCTCAGCAAGGCTTGCATACTCATATAGAGAGCATGGTGGCAAGAACGGAAAAGCAAATCATGCGGCTTGATGATGCGATGGAAGATGAATTAGTGAAAGCGCTAAAAACCTTTGGGTACCAATTAACGTCACTTTCCGAAAAGTTTGTTAGTGATTACGCCCCGCTTACAGAAAAACTGCAAGCTGTGCTATCTATTTCAGAAACGGTAACGAATGCCAATGAAGCCCCGCAGCGCAGAATTAGAATCCCCACTCAGTAGTGATATAGAGCACGAGGAGCATTGGATCGCCGTCAGTGACCTGATGGGCGGGCTAATGATGGTGTTTTTATTCATTGCTGTTATCTATATGGTGCAATTGCAGATAGAGTCTCGAAAAATTAAAGATGTGGCTATTCTTTACGATCACTTGAGAACGCAGTTGTACCAGGACCTTTATGCTGAGTTTAAAGAGGATTTGCCACGTTGGGGCGCTGAGCTTGACCGTGATCTTGCGGTTCGCTTTTACAATACGGAGGTTCTTTTTGCCAGAGGAGAGTCTGATATAAAACCTGCTTTTCAAGATATTTTAAGCGATTTCTTTCCTCGATATGTTGCGATTATAACCTCAGAAAAATATCGCGATGATATTCTTGAGGTGAGAATAGAGGGGCACACCTCTAGTGGCTGGGGGTTGGCGACCGGTATCGAGGAAGCTTATATTTTAAATATGCGCTTAAGCCAAGCTCGAACGAGAACGACGCTGGCGTACTTATTGGCCTTACCGTCTTTATCGGAAGACCGTCATTGGTTGACACGTTATTTGACAGCAAATGGATTAGCTTCATCAAAACCCGTGCTAGATGAAACAGGTAACGAAGACCCAGAACGAAGCCGGCGGGTTGAGTTTCGTGTTCGTACTGACGCCGATTCTCGCATGGCGTCGATTCTGCAAGACCTCTGAATGATATGAAATTCCCTGACTTTTTAGAATTTGAGCCATTTAATCAAATTAGGCAAACAATGGGTGCCACCAAGCTGGGCGCTTTTGAATTTTTTGATGCTAAAGTACAACTCAGCGCTTACGAAAGAATGGCACTACAGAAAGGGTTGGTCATTGCCGCATCTGAGCTTCGTGTGCTACCGGATAAAACGTTAGCATGGAAAAACGCACGAGTTATCGCAATGGCAGTTGAGGGCCAACCGACGGTCACACAATATCATTTGGCCGGGTGCGAAATATTCGATGAGATTGCGGGTGGGGTGACATCGTTGACCGTCGCTACGGATGCTCCGCACACGTCTGATAGCGTTGTGCAAGTTTGCGAGCAATGCTTGCATACTCTGAATTACTCAGGTTTCGATGCGGTTCGGGCTCGTCATCAACGCTATGCGCAACATGTGCTGCAAACGTTTAAATTATCTGAATATTTTAAGGCTTACCCTTCGTATCCCATTACAGAAAAAAAGACGTCATTACTTTTTTAAGACGTGCGGGAAATCAACGGCGTCAACTTAACTCACGGCCTGGTGGTTGAAGCGATACGTTTGGTGACTCATCACCTTGATGAGTAAACGCGTAGTAATCATCGGCGAGTGATTTATCTGGAGATCGTCTATCGGTTGATTTGCGGCGTTTGCGGTTATAGAGATCTATGTCGAGCTTCTCACAGGGATCATGGTCAGTACGGCGATCATTATTACGTCGATCGATAAAGACTGGAGAGTTATGGCTATTCATTTTCTGGACCTACCTTCAACCCTGAACATGCAAAAATCTCAGAGCGACAACTAAATTTCAACGGGTGCGCCTAACGCTCACAACGACTGTTAAAAGATCTTGAGCGACAGAATCGAGGTTAATGCTAAACGCAAATAATGGTATCCGCTAATATCGAATTACGATTCCCGAGTCCTTCGTTATGCTTTGAATACCACTATTGGTTAATTTTTAGCACAAAAGGCGTAAAAATCGAGCGTGTAGGTGTAAAAATAACCGAAAATGGCGCAAATATCATCGTTGATCAGCGTTATAATTTCCAAAATTATTGGCAAGCCTAATTAGGAGCTATAGTGGTTATTCAGCAGATGATCGACAACAAACTAGTACAGGGGTTGCAGCCAGTTCACCTCGAAGTTATTAACGAAAGTCACATGCACAGCGTACCGGAGAATTCTGAAACTCACTTTAAAGTGGTTGCGGTCAGTGAAAGCTTTGAAGGCAAGCGGCCCGTGCAGCGACACCAGCAAGTGTATCAGCTGCTACAAGAGGAAATGAGTCATGGTGTACACGCCCTGGCTCTGCATACTTACACGCCGAAGGAATGGTCAGAACAAGTCAGCGTGACGGATTCACCCCAATGCTTAGGGGGAAGCAAAGCGGAGTAGTTTAGGGTGAAGGACCCTTACTGATTACCCATAAAAAGCCCGTTAGGGCTTTTTATGGGATTGTTGAACTCAACGTTTAAGGCAATTAATTTCGAACAAATTGACCTTTGAGCATCATGACAGTCTTATGATCGTCCACCATCTTGAAGAGTGAATCAAACTTTCCACCAATGATGGCCGTAGGAGCGGTTTCTTCACTTTCAGCGACATAAGTGACGCCATTAATCGCACTGGCGAGTTCGCTGGCTACGTCGTCCATTGCCGAGAAAATCTCTTGAGTGGTTTTGTCGTCTTGAAAAATTCGACCGTTTTTCGTTGCGACAAAGTAATTGTCACATTCGACCAGCCATTCTTTGCGTTGCTCCACAAAGTTTTGAATGTTTTTCATGCGGCGCTTATGTTGGATATTGATGCGGGTATCGCGGTACTTTTCCAAACTTCGCACATCACCTTCTACAAATGACGCTTTAGTATCCTCGCAAAATTTCCAAGACAGGTAGCCAGGGAATTCTGAACCTTGCAAGGCTTCCGCTCTATCGCGTTGGCATGCTTCATCACATGCGAATACTGGGAATGCTAACGCCAGCAGGAAACTGAGACCGAATAATTTTTTCATGGTGGTGTCCCTTATAATTTTATGTTGTCAGAGTAAACATCACACTGTTGTTGTGATGTATATCACAGGCCAAAATCAAGTCAACGCCATTACTTAGCTCGTAACTAAATAGTCTTAGGAACTGATTTTTATAATCAAATGCACCAAATTGTGGCTATTAAAGCGCTTAAATCGCTATTCTGAGGTTATAAAAACCCTAATTGTGTTTAATAATTGACCATTTTTGAGGTGTTGGAGCGATCCGCATTTCAGCAGTTTTTTCGACCGTTCATTCTCAAATGGCGCACAATCCGACGTTGGCTGTCACTCTTTTTTGCCTGTGTAGTCACGGAATAACGGTGTTTGACTGTGCTTAAGATGAAGCATCAGGGGAGAGGGGTGCCAGAAGAGGGCAACGAACGACTAAGCGAGTGCTTTCTCAATAACCGCTTTTTGCGCATCACTGAGAGTCAGTTTAAGCGCGGCATCTTGGCCTTTCTGGCTCATTTTGGCCCAGGTTTTTTGCACTATCGTAATGAGCTTCTCTGGGGCTTGGGTATTCGCAAAACCGGTCAGATAGAACTGGATGAACACCAAGCAAATAACGTCCTCAAGCGTTTGAGCATCACGGTTGTTACGTAATTGGGCTTTGGTAAGTAGTACCTTGGTGGCATCAATAGTCGCCTCATCGTAGCCGTTATCGCCCATCAACTCGGCCACTTGTTCTGCATGAAATTTACCTAACTCTCGCCGCCATTGAAGGTATCCAGCCCGTGTTTTGGGGTATTGATCACGGGGGATGGCCCAGCGCTTGATGTGTTGTCCGCGTGCGGCAATCTGTAGCGCTTCACTTGCGTCTGGTGCGTAAGTCGCCAAGCACTCGCTCATACGCCTGCCATAGATCAATTCTTTCGGCTGCGGTTGCCCATCAACGACTTCGGTGTTTGCGTCTTCACTGTTAACGTGATCAATAGCGGCAAGTGTTTGCTGGAGGCGAGATTCAGTCATCGGTGCTACATTAGATTTTGGTAAAAAGTAAGGTAATGGCGGGAGTAGCTAATGCTACGCCTCATCTACGACATTGACATTCGCCATCTTTTTTAGCGCATTAATGTCGAGAATACTTATCTCTTTTTTATCTGCAGAGATGAGCCCTTGTTTTTGAAAGCGGCTCAAGGCTCGGCTAACAGTTTCGACGGTTAGCCCAAGGTAGTTGCCTATATCGGCGCGGGACATGGGCAGGCGAAATTCGGTCGCAGACAAATGACGGCGTCCATTACGTGCAGAAATACTCAGCAGTAAAGTGGCTATACGTTGATCAGCACTGTTTTTACTGAGTAACGTAATGAGTTGCTGATCGGTGCTAATTTCCCGACCGAGCAGACGGAAAAGATACCGCTGCAAGCTGGGCAACTGGGCGCTAAGCTCTTCTAATCTGGAGAAGGGAATTTCACAGACGGCGGATGTTTCTAATGATATGGCCGCATTGGTATGGCTGCCTGTAGCGATACCATCCATGCCTAGGATTTCTCCCGGTAGGTAAAAGCCTGTGACTTGCTCTTGTCCTTCGCCTGTAATCGATATTGTTTTCACCGTCCCGCTGCGCACAGCATAGACGGACTTGAACTCGTCTTGTGGGTGGAATAAGTACTCGCCTTTCTGCAATGGGCGGCCGCGCTGGATGATTTTGTCGACTTTTGCGACATCATCGACGTGCAGGCTAATAGGGAGGCAGATGGTATTAAGGCGGCAGTCACCGCAAGAGATATTTGGGTTGACGTGACAACGAGGATACACGTTACAGGAGGTTTCGGTCATAGGATTTATCCACACTCTCGCCTAGTCGTTAATCAAGCCCATAAGAGGCCTTTAGCACCTCATTTAGCGGGGCTCAAGGGTAGGGTAAGAGTGGCAAAGTGTCAAAAATATCTTATTTAAAATCAATCAAATGCGTGGTGCATAGTTTAGTAAAATACTGGGTTAAAGGAAGGCATTCATCGGAGAGTTTCCTGAGTTTGGCTGTCATAAGAGCGACGAGTCACAAAGATGAGTGTCTATTTGAAGAATCATGCGACTCTTGGGGCTACAATAGGAAGTAAGCCTGAATATATGAGGATTTAACAGCGTCTATGACCGAGCCCGAGGACTATCAACGTCTGCGTCAGACGGTAACCAATTTGCTGCTCAGGATTGAGGAGAATCAGCAGATTCAATCACGCTTCCATGATTTTGAATTCCAGTTGTTATCCTGCAAACGACTTCAAGAGCTATTAGAGAAGTTGCTATTAGGTGCGACGTCTCATTTTGATCTGGCGGCAGTCAGTCTCATTCTCTACGACCCTGATTATGCCATCTCTGGTTTGTTAGATGACGTTGAGCTTGATGGGGCGAAACACCTCGTACAAGTCCGTCACAATGCCGAGTTTTTTTTCGGACTTTATCAGCAGCAGCCACGGGTTATTTTAGGTCCGCTCGACGTGTTAGCCGCCTCTCGACTGTTTCCTGGTGCGCCTACTGTCGGCAGTGCTGCATTAATGCCATTAATGCGGCAAGACAGGCAAATTGGTAGCCTGCATTTCGCTAGTCACTCCGCGAATCGCTACAGTCCAGATAAGGGGGTTAGCTTTATGTGGCATCTAGCCTCCATGGTGGCTATCTGTATCGAAAACTGTGTCGCGTTAGAGCAGCTCCAGCGTCAAGGCCAGGAAGATACCTTAACGCAAGTGCGGAATCGTCGAAGTTTTGAAGAAGAGTTCACTAAGGAGTTGGAGCGTTCCGCGAGGCATGGCGAGCGCCTATCCTGTATGTTTGTTGATATGGACCACTTCAAAAGTATTAATGACTCCTATGGGCACCAGGTTGGTGACCAATGTCTTCGCCAGGTTGCTAAATTGATTAGCGCAGAGATGCGCAAAACGGACTCGCTGGCGCGCTACGGTGGAGAAGAGTTCGTCGCTCTGTTACCCCATTGCCATCTAGAAGAAGCCGCAACCATTGCCGAGAGGGTGAGACTCGCAGTGGCTAACAACCCATTTTATGAAGCTCCGGATAGGACAATTCCGTTAACCGTCTCTATCGGTTTGAGTACTTGGCAACCGCAAGATGATAACCACGAGAGTTTGCACCAAGTGCGCGAAGGGTTGTTGAAAAACGCTGATTTAGCCATGTACGAAGCGAAAGAAAAAGGGCGCAATCGAGTGGTCACTAATCAGTTTTGGTTGGCGGCAAGGGCAACTTCACCAGATAGCGATACTGCCAACGTTTGCCAGTGACCCAAAATGCATCGTGATACGCATCGTATGCGATCCCATTTAACACATTTTGGCTGCTCCGATTACCACTACGATTGTAAAAACCTTCTTCCTTAAGCAGCGCTTCGCCATTTAATTCCGCGATGACCTTTCCGGTATCGCTGTCAATTCCATAAATAATATGACTGCGCCATTGATTCGCCCAAATGATGCCGTCGTGATACTCAAGCTCATTAAGTTCGCTGACGTTAGACCCGTTCTGTGTGACCGATATTGACTTAATAGGGGTAAAAGACTGAGGCTCGCGAAAAGTTAAAATATGGCTGCCGTCACTCGTAATCAGTTCTGTTCCATTGTGGGTTAGTCCCCAGCCCTCACCTGAATAGCGATAGGTATTCAGTAGTTGGAGGGTTTCTTTATTGAACCGCCACGCAATGCCTGCCTTCCAAGTGATGAGATAGAGTGAATCCCCCATGATCGTTAACCCTTCCGCAAAATATTGCCGAGGAATACTGAGGTTTTCTCTTTTATCGGGTGCCGCGCGAGGATAGCGTTGGATGAAAGACTGGTTGTACAGACCGCTACTCACGAAAAAAGTATCGTCGTCAACGACAAACCCTTGTGTGAAAATTCGCTTATCTCTCGGTTCTTTTTTTTCAATCTGTAACGGGATTTGGTGTATGGCATCGGCGTCGCAAAACACAGGCATTGCCAATAGGGTAAACAAAGCTAGGACAGTGGCCGGTAAACGTGCACCAACGGCAAGAGCAGAAAAGTTATCAAGCGAGTCAATCGAATTTTGTTGCATGCGCCGAACCCCAGTTAAACAGGAGCATATTATGGCGCTGATTGGATGAAGTTGGAATGCTGTGGCTAGTGCTCTCCTAGATCGCGGTCGGGACTGATATCTTCCTGCTCGATGGGCTCGTCCTCAACGTCGTCTCTTCTACCTCGACTCGTGACATACTCAAGTGCTTCGCTGACTGAACGTGTAACTTTGTCATGGATTTCTTGAAGTTCTACCGGTGATAAGAAAAAAGTCATGTCGACATCATAACGAATATAGCGAGGTGGCAAACGATTCAGAGCGACACACGCAACATCGGCACAGAAATCCTGGTCTTCTATTGAACGGCTGCTCTGCTGTGCAATTTCTTCGAGTACAAGGCGTTCGTAATAGTTGTGGATACTGTCGAGCCCTGACGGCAAATTTTCGTAGATATGTCCAGTGTTAAGCCACATGGTCTGTCCTCTAGCATAAACGTAAAGAGCGTCGTGAAAGGTGAAATGCAGGTGTTTACCTAAGTGTAGACGCTTGCGCTGAATTGCCCAATTACGTTCACTTAACGTTTGTTTCTAATCAGGTCTCTAATCAAAAAACGGGCGGGGTTAAGGGCTGTGGCGATATCTTGGCTGACAGGAAGGGGCGTTTGACACATCTGCGCCGCCAGTATTTGAGCGCTTAGAGGGCTGTATGCAAGGCCGCGAGAGCCGTGTCCAACATTTATAAATAAACCGGGTAGATAGGGCCCTGTTTTTGGGATACTGCAGTGAGCATTTTTACCCAGCAGAGCGAATGTTTCACAGAAATCCCGTTCATTGGGGGCTGGTCCAACAATGGGTAAATAGTCAGTTGTCGTGCAACGCAGTGCAGCGCGACCACTGAGTGTAAGAAGTACCTCATCATCAATATTATTTAGGCCTTTGGCTGCCTTTTTAATGTGTGAAAGGTTTTCTTGGTGGTCTAAAGAAGTACATTCCAACGATAGATTGGACTGACAAAATGTCGCGCCAAATGTTTGTTGTCCCAGTGCATTGGCCGGAGCAATGTAACCTTCACCGCAGATGACTGCTTTCAGTTCTGGGATTATCGCGGTCGGGCTGACACTGACTTGGCCTCTGATAGGTTTGCATGGTAGGTGACTGGTTTGAGGGAGTAGGCGGCAGTCGTTGGCATTCGCGATGACGACATGAGAAAACTGAGCCCGCTTTCCAGACCTAAACGTTAAAGACCATTGATCTTCTTCGGTGATGTAGTCCAGGCAATCAAGTGACATGTTTCCACAAAACTCGATCAGTGGGTGGGAAAGCAGTGCTTCACAGACTTTTGGGGGGGCAAGCCATCCTAAACGCGGAAAATAGATGCCAGTCTTTGATTGGTTGTCTTGCGAGGAATCAGAAGTGGACCTAAAACTAATGCCCGTTACCGCCTGCATTTCGTCATAGTCTAAAAACCGCATGAAGTTCTGCGCATGAGCAAACAGCTCGTGGAGCAGTGGTAATTGCTTTTGGGCGGCAGGAGCGGTTGCCAGCTGTACTACACCGCAAGCTTGTCCGATTTCTGGGTCTGCGAAAAATGGCGCATAGTGTTGTTGAGCGAAAAGCAGCGAAGCTAAGTTGAATTGTGCAAGGCCGTCGTTGTCTTTGGAAAGCTTGCCATACACGATGCCTTGTGGGTTGCCGGAAGCCCCTTGTGCGCAACGTGCTTCGCGATCAAATACCGTTACACGTATGCCGCGTTTGGCCAGTGCAGCGGCGGTATGACAACCGGCGACACCGGCACCGATAATGGCTATTCTAGCAGGTAGCTGTTCGTGACATTCAACGCGATGACGATTCACGAAGTCGACTGGCCAGGGAATAGGTTCCTCACTGCGCCGGCTGGAGAGATTAAAGCTGTCTAAACTGGGTTTGGGTTGCGGAACATATTGGGCGCTGAGCTGTTCGCGTTTGTGGCCGAATCCAGGGTTTTTTGAAATTGAAAACCCTGAATTGGTTAAGCCTTTTTTTACAACCCCTGCGGTAGTAAACGTTCCAAGTGTGGTGTTAGTGTGGCTAAGGTTCGCAAGTGTTTCGAAGAGAGCAGGTTGCCACATGTCGGGATTTTTGGAGGGGGCAAAGCCGTCCAAAAACCATGCATCGACGCCAGCGAAGTTCGCGGCGGAGAGTGCCGTGTGTTCGCTTTGCTGGAGATGTCTCAGCCCGTCTATTGCGTCGTCAATAATTAATGTTAAATCGATATTGTCTTTGAATTGGAAAAACTGAAACCCTGATAAATGTAGGCCTGTATAATGGGCTAACAATGCATCTGCCCAAGGCTTGAGTTCGGGCCATAGTGACATGGCGCGTTGCATATCCGGAAGGCTGAGAGGGTATTTCTCAACGGCGATGTAATGTAGCCGTGAATTCTGAGAATTGCCATTACATTGTCGAACCTGGTTCCATAGTTGGCAGGTCGCGAGAAAATTCAGACCAGTGCCAAAGCCTGTTTCTGCGATGACAAAACTTTGCCGGGGCTTTAGTCGTGAGAAGCGCTTTTCTAACTGATTTTGTTGCAGGAATACATGGCGAGTTTCATCAAGCCCACCACCTTTTGAAAAGTATACATCGTCAAACTGATTTGAGATGGGGAGGCCCTGCTCGTTCCAGGAGATCGTTGCGTGATGTGTTTTCGATAAATCGCTCTGCATACTGTGTTATGAGGTTGACTGAGATTTGAATTCGGTGCAAAGAATTTTGCACCAAGCAAGAATGCGCTCATCACTCAGGTCAAACTCGTTTTCTTCGTCGAGTACCAAACCGAAAAAATGTTGCTTGCCTTCTGTGAGTGCGAGTGAATTCTCGAACTCGTAGCCTGCCGCAGGCCAAAATCCAACACATGTTGCGCCGCATTGTGTTACTTCTTGATACAAATAGCCAAGCGCATCTTGAAACCATTCGGGATAACCAATCTGGTCCCCTAAGCCATAGAGCGCAACGATTTTTCCAGAGAGGTCTAAATCGGCGAATTCGCTCCAACGAGCTTCCCAGTCTTCTTGTAGTTCGCCATAGTCCCAGGTGGGTATGCCTAAAATCAGTAGTTCATAATTCATCAACTCGATTAGAGCAATCTCTTTGACGTTGTGAAGGTCGACCTGGAATTGGTTATCTAACGCTACCAGTTGAGCCTGAATTTTTTCAGCCGCAATTTCCGTGTAGCACGTTGTACTGCCGTAGAACAAACCGATTTTTATCGTCATGAACTACGACCTACTGTCCGCCAGGGAAGCCCAGTTGCCGCCAAGCTTCATACACTATGACCGCTGTAGAATTTGATAGGTTCATACTGCGGCTACCGTCAAGCATGGGAATGCGCAGCACTTGGGATGGCGGTAGGCTTTGTAAAATATCTGAGGGTAGCCCTCGCGTTTCTGGACCAAATACAACCCAATCATCTTGGGCAAACGTTACTTCGTGATAAAACTGCGTACCCTTCGTCGAAATTGCAAAAAGACGCTTAGGTTCTTCGCTCTCTAAGAATGCCTCCCAGCTTGAATGGACTTTCATATCTTGCCATTCCCCATAATCTAAACCGGCGCGGCGTAGTCGTTTGTCGTCTAGGACAAAGCCCAGTGGCTCGATGAGGTGCAAACGGCTGCCGGTATTGGCATTGAGACGAATGATATTGCCAGTATTCGGTGGAATTTCAGGCTGATAGAGAACGATGTTAATCATGATGCAATGTAAATAAGAATTCCTAAAGGGCGCGTATTCTGACGCTAATCCACTGTCAGTGACAAGGCTTCTATACAGATAGTCGGCAATACTTTGCCGCTTTCAATAGGGTAGTGGCCGAATAACGAGAAATTTGCTCAAAGACACCCTGACTCAATACCAATAGGGATGCGATTCGATGGTTTGAGTCTATGCTTAATGATGGGAGTTTAACAACCAGGAGTAGGGTGTGTGATCGGTTTGGATCGCTTGCTTGGAGGCAAATTCGGTAAAGGTTACGTTGGCATAGAACTGAGCCCTGACGGCTTAGGGCTTGCGCATGTGCTGAACTCCGGAAAGGGCGCTTCACAACTGAGTCGCTGTGAGTTTTACAGTGCGGATGCGGCAGAAGATATAGATGCTCTTCTTGTTGAGCGAGTGGAAGCATTAAAACTGGCTCGCATTCCGTGCAATTGGGTCATGCACCCCTCGCACTACACCTTGTTGTTAGTGGAATCACCTAATGTACCACCCGAAGAAATGCATGAGGCGATTCGTTGGCGAATTAAGGATTTAGTGCCGTATAACGTTGACGATATGACGCTCGACTATTTCCCTCTACCTGATGATGGCGTGCGATCCGGAAAAAAAATGGTTTACGTCGTGGCTACGGAAACGTCTGAAATTCGGTCGATCATGAAGTTAGCCAAAAAAGCCAATATCAAATTAGCAAACATCGATATCGCCGAGCTAGCGATGCGCAACATTGTTGAGCTGATTGCCGAAGATGAGCGCAGCATTGCTGTGGTCCGGCTACGGCAAGGCGCGGGTAGTTTGACCTTGATACGCGGAGATCAAGTGTATCTTTCTCGCCAATTTGATATTGACTATAACGCAGGCCTGCTAGACGACCTACCCGAAGAATCTCTTATTCTTGAGCTGCAACGATCATTGGATTATTACGATCGACAAATGGGACAAGCCAGTCCAAACAAAATCTACATGTGCGGCGAAAATATTTCGGACGATAAAATCACCAACACCATGCGTAATAGCCTCCCAGGCGATGTGCAATGTTTAGCGCTATCGGACGTAGTCGCAGGAGCTGACAATATTGACGACGCGGTAGCCCAGCAATGTGTCGGCGCCATTGGTGGCGCGTTGCGAAAAATAGGGGGTGCCGCGTGAGACAAGAAGTCAATTTGCTTCGAGTGGACAACGCGGAATCACTCAAGCCGTTGTCTGCCAATGCTATTGCACTGGCGACTGTGACGTTAGCCCTGCTGTTGTGCGTTATATCGGTTTTTATGCTGGTGCAGCAATCGGCATTAAAGCAACGTATCGAAAAAGCAAAACTCGATAATCAAACAATATCTACTCGGTTAGCGCAGCTAAAAGCCTCGAGACCTTTAAGTCAGCGACCACAACTGCTAGCTCAGATACAAACACTGCAGAAACAAGTCCAAAGACGAGAAGAGCTACGTAATATTATTGGTGCGCAGGACCTCGGTAATTTTGCAGGGTTTTCAGAGTATTTAACCGCTTTGGCTACACAAGCGGATGACAATATTGCGCTAACAGATATTCGAATATTAGAGGCCGGGACATTACTTGAACTTGAGGGTTGGACGCGTCGTCCGAGTGTTGTCCCAGGATATCTCTACTTGTTACGTACCGAAGAAGTTTTTAAATCAGTTCGATTTGGTACGTTATCCATTGCGCGAGAAAAAATAGCGGCAGATAAAGCCTATTTCATTTTAGGTAATGAGAACACAATCGCTAGCGAGGGCAATCTATGAAGCAACGCTGGCTGGATATCGCTAAGAAAATAAATTCCCTTACCCTGCGTGAGCGAGGATTGGTATTGCTAACAGCGATTGCTGTTACCTATTTGGTATGGGATTTCCTATTTCTTGGGCCTGTTCTTTCCAATGGAGCCACTCTTGAAAAAGAACTCATTGCCATTGAGCAAAAAAATACTTCAATGGTGCAAGAAGAGAAGACGCTGTTGTTGGCGCTATCACAAGACCCAGATCGCGATCTAAAAGTACAAGTTGCCAACCTCGATACTCGCATATCTGAACTCGACGAAGAGCTCGCGGCGATGGCTGTTGGACTCATTCCTGTCGATCAGCTACCTGTTATTTTGCAGGAAGTACTGGACTCGAACTCAAACCTCACCTTAGTTCGTCTTCAAACCCTACCGGTGGAAACTATTCGAATTGAAGATTCGGATGGCGCGAGTGACATAAGCCCGGACGGTTTTCCTTCACAAGAAGGCGACAATAAGAACGTCTATAAGCACCGAGTACAACTTGAGTTGTCTGGGAGCTATCTTCAATTAGAACGCTACTTGAAAAAACTAGAGAGTTTGTCTTGGCGTTTTTACTGGGATGAATTGGATTTCGATCTACAACAACACCCCAAAGCGAATATCACCCTGGATGTTTATACGCTATCCACAGATGAGGGACTATTCGGTGTCTAGATTACTCACTTTCTTGGCGGTTGTTACGTTCATGAGTACAGGCAGCGATCTTTTTGCACAGGGCCTGAGTGATCCCACGTTACCTTTGGAAAAACGCGGTAAAACCAGTGGCGGTGTGAGCTTGCAACTCAACTCGATACTGATAGCCGATGATAGAAAGGTGGCGGTTATCAATGGGCATGTCATATCCTTGGGTGAAAGTGTCGCTGGGATTCGTGTGGTGTCTGTTGAAGAACAAGCAGTACACGTTTTACATCAGGGTAGAAAATTGCGTTTATCGATGGGTGGCTCGGCCGTCGGAGTAAGGAAGTAAGTTATGCAAATGAAGATATCTCATAGGTGGCTGGTTCGATCGCAGTTAGTAACGACAGGTTTATTTTTGAGTACATTATTGACTGCGTGTGCTAGCCAGCAAGATGAGCAGCCGACTATCGCAGAAACCTTTATGGAAAATAGTATTGAAGAGGCCCGCTCTCAACCTCCTATAGATACGGAACAGGTTTCGCAACGGCTACTGCAAGACGCACTAGGGGAAAAAACACCGAAAAGTGACTTGGAGGTTACATTCGATGTGTCTGTTAGGAATCTGCCGGCACAAACGTTTTTTAAAGGCTTGGTCGAGGGCACAGTGACTAATTTGGTTGTTCACCCAGAAGTGCGAGGATCAGTTACATTAGATCTAAAACAAGTCACGGTCGCCGAAGTGCTCGACGTTGCCCGCGATATATTTGGATATGAGTTCACCTTGCGTAATGGGATTTATACAGTGTACCCAAGAACATTACGTACCGAAGTCTTTGCCATTGACTACATTGATGTAAAACGCCAAGGATCCTCTAATACCAGCGTGTTAGTTGGTCAAGTCCGCTCTAATGACGACAACAACAATAACAGCAATGGTGGCTCGGGGCGAAACTCGAGCGATGCTGAAGTTGCATCCGGTGCGCGGATAAAAACGCAATCAGATGCGGACTTTTGGGCTCACCTCAAGTTGAGTCTAGAAGCGATAGTCGGTATTGACCTTACCGCCAAGCCTCAACTTAACCAACCTATGGTGATGGTCAACCCCCAAACGGGGATGGCGGTTGTGAGAGCTCTTCCAGCAGAGCTGACGGCAGTACGAAAGTTTCTCGAGCAATCGCAATTGTCGGCAGCGCGGCAAGTAATTTTAGAAACCAAAATTGTTGAAGTTAAATTAAATGATGGTTTTGAAGCAGGCATTGATTGGTCAACGATTCAGGGGCAGGTGGGCTACGGCTACAATCAATCACGCAGTAGTCTTGGGACTCCAACTGAAGTGATTGATCAAGCGTTTCAAGCGGTCTTTGCAGTACCTAACATAACCGACTTCATCAGTTTTCTAGACACTCAGGGTAGCGTTCAAATACTGTCGAGCCCTCGTGTGTCGACGGTTAATAACCAAAAAGCGTTGATCCGTGTTGGTTCCGATGAGTTTTTCGTCACAGGTATTTCAAATTCGACGACCACTGGTGCAGCCACGACAACCAGCACCCCCGACATAGAACTCACTTCATTCTTTAGTGGCATAGCGCTGGATGTCACACCACAGATTGCCGATGATGGTGATGTCATTCTGCATATTCATCCTGTGATTAGCGATGTAACAGACCAGCTTAAAGAATTAACGGTGGGTGACGAAGAGTTCTCTTTACCATTGGCTTATCGAGATATTCGCGAGTCGGATAGTATCGTCAAAGCCAAAAATGGTCAGGTCATCGTTTTGGGTGGGTTGATGCAGGAGGTTAGCCGCGAACAAATGGATGTTAAACCTTGGTTTGGCAAAGTGCCTGGACTTAACGTTTTCTTTAGGCGTGATGATGATCAAAATAGAAAGACGGAACTCGTCATTTTAATGCGACCGATTGTGGTGGATGACGATGCGTGGGAAAGAGATATTACGCGTTCTAACAATCGGATCAAAGACATGGGCAACGGCTATAGGGAAAAGTTTTAGAGGTCGCCGCAGTGTATAAATCCCATTTTAATTTTAAAGAAGCGCCATTTGGATTAACGCCTAATACGCAGTTCTTTTTCAACAAAAGTAGTCACCGCAATGCATTGAATACCTTGCTGGTCTCTCTTCGTCATGCAGAAGGATTCATAAAAATCGTTGGCGAGGTTGGTACTGGAAAAACCATTGTTTGCAGAAAATTGCTTTCTTCTTTGGGTGATAAGTTTATAACAGCATATATTCCGAACCCATATCTTACACCAGACGAGCTAAAATATTTTGTGGCAGAAGAATTGGATATTCAATCTGCATCTGATATGCCGAGTTATAAACTACTTGGTGTTATCTATCGACGCCTCATCCAGCTTGCACGACAAGGAAAACAAGTCGTACTGGTCATTGATGAAGCACAAGCAATGCCTCGGGAGACGGTCGAGTCGCTCAGATTACTAACCAACCTAGAAACCGAAAAACGTAAATTGCTACATGTCGTTCTTTTAGGGCAGCCTGAATTAGATAAGTTGCTCGCTAGGCCTGATCTTAGGCAGTTAAAGCAGCGAATAATCTACTCCGAAACGATCCATCCTTTGTCGAGAATCGGTGCCTTGGCTTATGTAAAGCACCGGGTGAGGGCAGCGGGCTCGGATCAAAAAGTATTTACTAATTCAGCTGCACTGCTCATTGCCATTGCTTCGGGTGGTATTCCGAGGTTAATCAACATACTTGCTCACAAAAGCTTGTTAGCGGCGTATGGGATGGGAAAAGGCAGCGTCACCATTTCTGCAGTAGCTCGTGCTATCCGCGATACTAGTGAAAGTCGCAAATTGGGTAAGCTGCTAGCCGCCAATCCCCATGTTTTATGGCCTTTGTTGGGCGTAATACTATTTTTACCTTTGTGGTTGACTAGCCCCGGACGAGGAATGTTGCAATGAGCCTCGTGAATCAAATGTTAATGGATTTAGATGGGCGTCATGCCAATGAATACTGTGATGGTATTCAGCCTCCCATGCAGGAAACAGTTCAGGTTCCAGGGGCGCTCCTAAAATGGGCGTTGTTAGTCTTGCTCTTTCTTAGTGTGTTGTTTATTGGATTCAAGATTGTTCATGACGTAGATGATTTCGGGACCGCGTTTCTATCAGCTATTCCTGTTATGGATACGACGAAGCAGGGGCATTCATCACTAAGCGAGTCGAGTGAGTCATCGTCAGATTCTTATTTGCCCAACATGTCTAATAGCGTCCGCGATACGCCTGAAACTGATACCGTTTTGCAGCATAAGGTGTTGAACACCCCTCAAACATGGGAAAACTCGAATACGAGAGAGACATTATCGGATGGCGACAGCGATGTTGACCGTTTGTTGGCATTAGCACAGGTTGCTTTGACTAGAGACCGACTAACAACACCAGAGAATGACAACGCGCTAAGATATTTCAGGTCGGTGCTATTGCTCGACAAAAATAATTCAGAAGCCAGGTCCGGAATTTTAGCTATCGCGGCTCGGTATTGGGAAATGTATCGTCTCACTTTTGAGCAAGGGCGTAATCAGACAGCCGATCACTATAAAAATAAGGTTTTAGTTATTGCGAATGACTATCCTTTTGTCAGTGAAGTAACCGATAGCTTTGAAGTATCTTCTAGCGATGTGACTGCTTACGACGCTAGTTCGTCAGAACTTGCTGTTCTTCGCGATAGACCCACATCAGAAGCTACGTTAGCTAAAGTTCAATCACTAATTAACGACGGATTTTATCTTGATGCCTTAGACACAATTAATAATAGCGAAGAGGAAGTGCAGCAGGTGCCGAAAATATTGCGCGTCAAAGCAGCTCTTTTACATCAACAACGAGACTTTGACCAAGCTGCGCAGATTTATAGAGAGCTGATTCGTTTGAACTCAAAAGAAGGTCAATATTGGTTAGGTTATGCCAGTTCACTGGATGCGGGAGGAGAGGTTTCAGAGGCTTTGAACGCCTATCGTCGCGCTCATTTATACCTAGGAAAAAACGATTCAGCGACAAACTTTGTTGCTCAGCGAATTGATGCTTTAAGAAACGCGGTCGAGCTGAATGAAGGACCTCATCGCGCGTCATCTTTCTCTGGTCGAAAGGAGCGCATCCATGAATAACCCCTCTCAGCAAAAGCGAATTCGGATCGGTGATATTCTGGTTGCGCAGCAAATTATCACCGAAGATCAATTGATGCAGGCGCTGGCCGATCAGAAAAAGTCTGGCCGTAAACTCGGTCGTGCCTTGGTTGAATTGGGTTATGTCGATGAAAACACTTTACTATCCATTTTATCAAAGCAGCTTAATTTCCCTTTTATCGATTTAAAACAATTCGCATTTGATGCGGAACTTGTTAAACGTCTTCCTGAAACCGTGGCACGACGTTTTAGAGTGCTCATCCTAAGTGAGGAGCCTGATGGGTTGCTGTTGGGTATGGCAGACCCCACCGATATTTTCGCTCTAGATGAGCTGGCTCGCACACTTAAAGATACCTTAAAACCTGCGGTAGTAAGAGAATCCGAATTACTCGATATTCTCGACATGGTGTACAGCAGGGAATCCGATATTGCAGCTCTTGCTGGAGAGCTGGGCGAAGAGCTCGAAGATTCATCGGTAAACCTTGCTGATGTAGCAATGGACGCTGCTGACTCCGATGCGCCAGTTGTAAAGTTATTGCAGGCTGTATTTGAAGATGCCATTAAAACCAAAGCCTCTGATATTCACATTGAGCCTGATGAGCATGTGCTGCGAATTCGACAGCGTATTGACGGTGTTCTAAGTGAACAAGTTATGAACGAAAAACGTATTGCCACAGCGCTGGTTGTACGTTTGAAATTGATGTCAGGTTTGGATATTTCTGAGAAACGCATTCCTCAAGATGGGCGTTTCAATCTGCGTGTTAATAACCGTAATATCGATGTTCGCTTATCTACCATGCCGGTGCAATTTGGGGAATCTGTAGTGATGCGGATTCTTGATCATACCGATGGTGTTATGCGTCTGGGCGATGTCGGTATGCCGGATACGATCGTTAAACGTTTTCGAGAAACAATTCATCGTCCTTTTGGTTTGATTTTGGTCACAGGGCCAACCGGAAGTGGTAAAACCACAACGCTTTATGGCGCAATCTCCGAACTTAATACCGCCGATAAAAAAATCATTACGGTGGAAGACCCTGTTGAATACCGCCTTCAGCGAGTTAACCAAGTTCAAGTGCACGAGAAAATTGGCTTAACCTTCAGTAAAGTTTTGCGTGCGACATTGCGCCAGGACCCTGATGTGCTGTTAGTCGGGGAGATTCGCGATAAAGAATCGGCAGAAATCGCACTGCGAGCGGCCATGACCGGGCATTTGGTGTTGAGTACTTTGCACACCAACGACGCTATAACGTCTGCTCTAAGGTTGGTAGATATGGGCGTTGATCCATTCCTAGTCGCCGCGTCCTTAAAAGCGGTGGTTGCACAACGCCTCGTACGTCGAATTTGTGAGAACTGTGCAGAGACGCATACCCCCAATGCACAAGAACAACAACTGCTGGCTATTGCCTCTAAGTCGATGAATTTATCGAGTGCAGTCTTTCGCCAGGGAAGAGGCTGCCCGCATTGCCACAACACCGGCTATCGAGGTCGTATTGGTGTATTTGAGCTGCTTGAGTTGGACACGCAAATGACCAATGCATTGCGCTCTGATGATGTTAGTGCGTTTAATAGAGCGGCTCACCAACATCCGCATTTTCGACCTTTAAGTTTTGCCGCGCTTGAATTTGCTGTGCAGGGTATTACTTCCCTATCAGAGGTAATGAGAGTTTCTGCTCTGGTGGAAGATGAACACCTGAGTGAGGTAGGTTAAACGTGGCTCACTTTGAATACAAAGGACGCAATAACGAAGGCAAGCTCATTACTGGCACTCTAGACGCTAGTAACCGCGAGAGTGCAGCGTCTATGGTTGCCAACCTAGGGTTGATACCCGTCCAGCTCGATGAGCTAAACGAAAAAACGTCTGATATTCAAGCGCTATTTGAAAAGCTTGGGCACCGCTCTATCAGTGCGCCTGAATTAATCATGTTATGTCGTCAACTTTACACGATTACCAAATCAGGCATACCGTTGATTCGAGGCGTCAAGGGATTAGCTGTCTCTATCAATCACCCCGTACTACGAAAAACCTTAGAAGAAGTTGCGCAGGAACTTGAAAGTGGTTTGGGTTTGTCTGTTGCGTTTGGTCATCACCCCACTGTGTTTAACGAGTTGTTCGTCAATATTGTTCATGTCGGTGAAAATAGTGGTCGTTTAGATGAAGCTTTTTTGCAGCTAAGTGAATACCTGGAACGGGACCTTGAAACTAACAAGCGTATTAAAGCGGCACTTCGCTATCCAACTTTTGTTGTTGCGGCAATTGTTTTGGCACTCGCGGTCATCAACGTTAAAGTCATCCCAGAGTTTGCAAAAATGTTTGCCAAGTTTGGGGCTGAATTACCAATGCCCACTAAAATTTTGATTGCGACATCCAATTTTTTTGTCGTTGCGTGGCCCTACTTGTTAGTGGGTATCGTTGCTGCCTGGTTCGCCTGGCGGGAATATTTAAAAACGGATAACGGGCAAATGTTCTGGGGTGACAAAAAGCTACGTATACCCGTCATCGGCGACATTATCAATCGGGCATCCATGGCGCGATACAGTCGGAGCTTTTCTCTGATGTTGAAATCAGGTGTGCCTTTGCCGACATCGCTAGAACTGTGCGCTCGTGTCATTGATAACGCCTTTCTTGCGATAAAAATACGCGCAATTCGTAGTGGTATTGAACGAGGCGACAGTCTATTACGAACTCACACCGGTAGCGCTATGTTTACGCCACTGGTATTGCAGATGATTGCAGTCGGCGAAGAGAGCGGTCAAGTCGACGAGTTACTTGGTGAAGTTGCTTCATACTATGAGCGTGAGGTTGACTATGATGTAGAGAGCCTAAGTGCGCGAATCGAACCTATTTTGATTGTTGCGATGGCGGCAATTGTATTGATATTGGCCTTGGGAATATTTTTGCCGATGTGGAGTATGTATGACGTTCAAAAATAGTGATACACAAAATGTAGGCGCCAACGAGCGTGGTTTTACGCTTTTGGAGTTGATATTGGTCGTAACGCTAATTGGCATATTGGCGGCAAGTGGTTTGGTGTATTACCAGCGAATTCTTGATGATGCTAAGCGAACGGGTGTTGAAATATTAGCAAATAGATTTACAGCGGCTATAGCATTAATTCGCGGGCAATGGATCGTAGAAAGTACGATGCAACTACAAGGTAAGGTTCCGGATACATTTCGCGTTGATGTAGACAACGTTGCTATATTTTTGAATGAGTATGGCTGGCCGGCTAATACAGACAATGGAAGTCGCAGTAGTAACGATCAGACTTCCGAAGAGTGTTATCAAATTTGGCAAACGATTTTACAAAATCCATCACCGGTTACGGTGGAGGGGCGAGGTTCCGGTTCGTCAAATAACCTTAAAGAGAATGCTAAAGGTCAGCAGCGATACCATATTTCTCAACGCAGTAATTCTGTGTGCCGTTATGAACTTGTGACCGAACCAGAAGGGTCGCATTACTTTGAATATAACTTAAAGACAGGACAGGTATTAATTACCGTTCCTCCACTGGATTAAGTGTATTCAAAAGCTATAGTTAATATAGGATCTAAATTAACCGGGTGCATTAGGTTTATATGTTCTCTGTAAGCGTTAGTTAAGGCCATTTTTAGCGAAAATATACGTATGGCAAAGTAATGGAGCATCATCAATGAAAGGGCAACAAGGTTTTACATTAATTGAGTTGATCGCGGTAATCGTTATCTTAGGTATTTTGGCTGCGACGGCTGTGCCTAGATTCGTTAATTTGCAAACAGCAGCGCGGTCTGGTGCGGTATCGGGTATTGCCGGTGCTGTTGAATCGGCTAGTGCCATCAACTATGCCACTGAACTCGCAGAAGAAGCTGGCGTTGCGGGCGCTGCTTCTGTGTCTACTACGGCGGGTTGTACGTCAGGTGTTGTCAATGGTTTGCTAGATGCGGGAACACAAGTTGATTTCACCAACGACTACAGTATTTCAACGACTACAGCGTATCCTGGTACACCAGCCGTTGGAGACTTTGCTGTATGCACGTTAACGGATCAAAACGATGGTGCAGCCACAGCTAACTTTACGCTGTATTACGCTGACTAATTCTGGCACGACGTAGGTGGTCTACTATGTTCAGCGCGTGGCGAACCGCAAAAGGTTTTACGCTGCTTGAACTTGTGACCATCATCGTCATTTTAGGTGTTCTGACTTTTTTTACCCTACCGAGACTCAATATTTCTGATTCGAGTCTTCTTGCCGGTCGCGATACAGTTGTAGCGGCCGCCAATCATGCTCAACAAGTTGCTATGGCGCGCGCTAGCGTATCAAACCCAATCACACTCGTAGTGAACACTGCGTCAATTGATGTGCGGGAAAACGGCAATAGTGTTGTTATTCCTGGCGTAGAATATCCAATCAGTTTTGAAAACGGTGTTAGTGTGACCGCAGGCACAGGTGTTTTAGCGTTCGATAAGTTAGGGCGAACCACGCCAACGACTATTTCCCTTAATAATGGAGGCGCTTCGGTTGCTGTGGAGGCCAGTGGCTATGCGCACTAATCACTTCCGACGACAATCCTTTCAAGTAGGTGTCACTTTAATTGAGACGGTAATTTTTATCATCGTCGTGTCGGTCGGCTTAAGTGTACTGGTAACAGCGTTCAGCGCATTTCTGGGAAATAGTGTTGACCCTATTGTTCAGGTGCGTGCATTGGAATGCGCTCAAGCAAAACTTGATGAGATTATGGCTCGCAAATTCGATGAGAATTCTCCCACAGGCGGTGTGCCGCCATGTGGTAGTGCTGAAACGGGTGCAACGGCGTGCGCTGGAATTAGCAACGATTCAGATTTCGATGATGTCGGCGATTATGATGGGCAAGTCGACAACAGTAGGGCTAATTGTAGTATCTCGGTTACAGTGTCTAACGCGGGTGGTGACCTCGGGTTGGCAATTGCACAAGCGCGGCTCATCACCGTGGATGTCACGTCTCCTGGCGGTGGTATCGTGACGCTCTCTACCTACAAGGCAAACTTTTAGGAGAGATCATGCGCAGAGATATGCAACAGCGAGGTTTTACCTTAATTGAACTTATAGCAGTCATCGTGATTATCACTATTCTTGCAGTGATGGGCAGCTCCTTTGTTTTACAAACCGCCAATGCATATCACGACACGGTTAATAGGACTCGATTAATTCAAACTGCCCGTCAGTCTATAGAGCAACTCACACGCTATTTGCGGATCGCGGTGCCTAACAGTATTCGTGTCAGCGCAAATAACCTGTGTATTGAATGGATACCGGTTGTGGGTGGTGGTCATTATCTTGGAGAATTACCGGATACCAATAACGGTGCCTCTGCAACATCGTCAATTTCCACTGGCCCCATGGGGTTTGATGTTGGCAGTAGTGAGTACGTCATCGTCGCACCACTGACAAGTGCGGAGGTATACGGTGGTAACACGGTGGCACTCTACGCAGGAATTAATTCTAGTTCAGTACCTAATGTTTTAAGTCTTACTTCAGCAAAACAGTTTTTGCGCAATTCTGTTAATAAGCGAATTTTCATTGGTGGTTTACCGATGCAAGCTTGCGTAGATGGTGGCGAGTTGCGTCTGCATGAAGGCTATACCAGTAGCGGAAGTTTACCGAGCCTGGCTTCTCTAACCGGCTCCCCACCTAACACCGGTATCGTAATGGCTGAGGGTGTTAACCCTACGGCTGAATTGCCATTTTCTATTACCAATGGAACGCAAGATAGAAATACTATTGTGGATATCGAAATGCCTTTTCGTGAAGGTGGTGAGCAGATTGTGATTCGTCACCAGGTAATGGTGAGAAATGTTCCTTAGTACTCGGACTCATAACTATAGAGAAAAACAGGGTGGATGGTTGATGCCTTTGGCGGCGTTTATTGTCATTGTCATGGCATTGCTCGCGGTCACTCTTGGGAGATTGGTTTCGAATACCAGTGTCGCAAGCGCACAGGAGTTAATTTCAACACAAACATTCTACGCGGCGGAAGCTGGGGCACAATATGGAATGTCGCGAGTATTTTATGATACCGCTTCACCAACGTCGCGTGCATCCGGTACGGCAGCGTGTGCTTCCAGTAATGGACAGGTGATTAATTTTAATGCGGCTGGCTTGGGCGGGTGTCGTACGCAAGTTAATTGTCAAAGTGTTGTTGATGCGAGTAATACTACGACATTTTTTACCATATCGAGTCAGGCGAATTGTGGCTCTGGTAATGTCACATCGCAGCGCACTGTTTCAGTGTCGGCCTATTTACAGTGAGAAGTGTGATGCTATTTGACCCTAAGTATTACAACACACTCATTTTTTCAGCGCTGTTGGTGTGTTTCTCGTTGAGCGTTCAATCCGCTCCGGGCGATGTGTTATTTGAAGAGTATTTTAATAATAATGGCGACCTCAATAGCGATTGGGATAGGTCGAGTACAAGTGATGTGGGCGTCAGTAGTGATACGTTTTTATCGCCATCTAATTCTGCATTTATACGCCAAGGTTCACAGACATTGACATTGAAATCGAGCCGTTCTATCAATGCGCAGGGGATCGGCGTTGATTTAACACTGTGGATTCGCCGAGGTAACGATAGTTTTTCTGAAGACCCAGATTCCGGAGAAGATTTACGCGTTCAATATCTAAATGATAATGGCTCCTGGGTCACGCTTGAACAGTTTGCCGGTGATGGAACACCAGGGGAAATTTTCACACCCATTTATAATTTACCCAGTGATGCACTCTATAACGGTCTACGTGTTCGATTTTGGGTGATTGATGGTAATACCAACGCTGACTATTGGCACATTGATGACGTGATTATTACCGAAGCTGCGGTCGCTGCGGCTACGTTAATCGCTGAATGGCAAATGGAAGAATTATCGTGGAGCGGTAGCAGTGGTGAGGTTGTCGACTCAAGTGGCAATGGGAATAATGCAACCGCGGTTGGCGGTGTTACAACGAGTGAATTAGATCCGGCGATCGCTACCAATCCTGGCACTTGTCGCTATGGTGATTTTGATGGCGTCGATGATTATCTCACGTGGAGCGGTTTATCTAGCACGCTCAACTCAACCGCGAGCATGGCGTTTTGGATTCAAACGACGCAAACGGGAAATAACACGGGATGGCAAGCCCCCGGTATTGCGGGCGTGGAAGAATCCGGCGGTACCGACGATATTTTTTGGGGATGGCTCGACGCTTCAGGGCGTATCGGGATTTCTGTTGCGAACGACTTTACTACTAAATCGAGTACATCAATTAATAATGGTGCTTGGCATCATATTGTGCTGACACGTGATCACTCGGCGGGCAGTTATAAAATTTATATCGATGGTGCATTGGATGCGAGCGGTAGTATCGCCACTGGGGTTATTGGTAATAGTTATTCCAGTATTGGGCGGATTGAAGATACCGGCGGCTCCCCCGAATATTTTCAAGGTCTGCTCGATGAAGTACGTGTTTACGATGGAGTGCTAACGGATGCAGTGGTAACGGCTATTATGGCCGAAACGCATCCCTGTGCGACGGAATTGTGCCCGCTCGAAACACCGCAAGGTGGATTAGTGGGTAGCTACTATAACGGCACTAGTCTGTCTGGCGGTGTTGTTGGTACTCGAGTTGATACCGTGGTGAATTTTAATTGGGGCAGCGGTAGCCCCGGTGTTCCAGGAATAGGTACCGACCAGTTCTCGGTCTCTTGGGACGGTTACATCCGCGTTACAGAAACGGGTGATTATTATTTTCGAACTATTTCGGATGACGGCGTACGTTTGCGAGTGGGTGGCCAATTAATTATCGATAATTGGACCGACCATGCGGCTCAAATTGATACCAGTGCAGCAGTGACCTTAACTGCCGGGCAGCATTACGCGATTAGTCTAGAGTACTACGAGAATTTTGGCTTGTCGGAAATTCGGCTACAGTGGAGTACGCCATCCAGCGGCAGTTACGTCACCATTCCCAGTGGGCCGACACCTTTGGGTGCGGGATTGTATTATTGTGCGAATACGGCCGTCAGTTATTACGAAATATCCCACTCGGGTAACGGAATTACCTGTGAAGGTGAGCCGATTACCATCACAGCCTATGATGCAGGTGGCGCTACAGTTGATCCGCTCAGCGGCACTACCTTAACGTTATCAACAACACCTGCCGGTGCAACTTGGTCCGGGGGAAATACCTACGTTTTCGATGGCACTACGAGTATTGCGACAAAATACTTGCAACAAACCACACCCGCCACATTAAACATTGATGTAACAGATGGCATCGCGCTTGAATCCGCTAGCGCAGATCCGGACATTACGTTTACTGATGTGGGTGTGAGGTTCTACGGTGATACCGGGTTAAATGCATTGCCGACACAAGTCGCTGCAGTGACCGACCCGAACTTGGTCTTGCGTGTGGTAGAAACAAGCACAGATACCGGCGCCTGTGTGGCGCGGTTACAAAACACCAATCGAGATGTTGAACTTGGGTTTGAATGCCGCAACCCTACCTCATGTATCGCTGGCCAAACACTTTCGCTCAATAGTACTCCCATTACGGCGAACGATCTTGGCGCTGCTATAAATTACAGTACCGTTAACCTTTCGTTTGATGCGAATGGCTTTGCAGCCATTCCATTTAATTACACTGATGTGGGTCAAATTCGACTGCATACAGAACTCAATTTACCCCCAGAAAATGATGACCCGGCGATAACTATTACCGGCACGAGTAGTGAGTTCGTGGTGCAGCCAGATTCCTTGGAGGTGACGACGGTAGAAACCCCGGCTGCGGTTGCAAACCCCGGTACGACGTCGAGCGGTTCAGGGTTTGTCGCCGCGGGTGATCCTTTCACGGTGGTTGTTGAAGCGCGAAATGCATCCGGAAATTTGACACCCAATTATGGTAATGAAACCACTGTAGAATCTGTCACAGTTAATTTAGCCAATTTAACGTTCCCTATTGGGGGCAGTGTGGGCGTGTTAACTAATCCTTCGAGTTTTTCTGCATCTAATCCGGGAGAATTCACCAATATTTCTCTCAGTTGGAATGAAGTTGGCACTATGCAAATCTCTGCAAGCGTTGCTGACGGTGATTATTTAGGGACGGGCGATATTACTGGGAATGCTTCGGCAGATATCGGACGTTTTTATCCTGTCGATTTTGATTTAGTTGCCAGCGCTGTAAGCAATAGTTGTGTTGCGGGTAGCTATACCTATATGAGCGATGCAGGTATCTCCGTGAGCTACGACATCTCCGCTCGAAATCGCGCTGGGGTAAGTGTCGTCAATTACGACAATACAGATTTGAATTACATAACGGGTTCCGTAACGCTTCAATCAGAAAATAACGATGATGGCGTGAATTTATCGAATCGTTTAGTTACCGCTAGTTCAACGTGGGATGACGGTGTTTACAGCCTAGTTGATACAGCGGCCGATTTTCAACGTGATATGGATATTGGCTTGAATGTTATTCCTGATGGCCCTTTTAACGCGTTACAACTTGGTGTTCAAGTTAGCGATGCCGATGGTGCGGACTTCAATTTACTCGACATGAATCCCAGTACAGCCGGAGATTGTGTTGCGGCGGGCAATTGCAACACGGCTGAGTTATCCGGTGTGCTCAATGCCATATTTGGGCAGCTGTATTTGCGTGACGTTCATGGGCCAGAGTCCGCGCCTATTCCTATGGTGTGGCAAACAGAATATTGGGATGGAGTACAATTTGTTACTAACATCAACGATCAATGCACGCAGTTGCCTTTATCAGCAGTGAATTTCGTCGGCGCGACGTCGGTTATTAACGCAGCGGCTGATACGATAGCAGTGACGATCGGAAGTGCGACATCAATTTTTGATTTTTCTGATCCCATTGGCTTTGACGATTGTTTATCAGGGGCCGCTATTGGTATGTGTAACGGCAAAGCGGGTATCCAATACGGCGCACCTGGCGTTATCGCTGCCTATCCGATTGATATCAACTTAACGGGTTTGCCTTACCTACAAGGCGACTGGAATCTTGATGGAGATCATTCCGATACAACCCATCCTCGTGTTATTGTACGGTTTGAAAATTATCGTGGTCATGATCGCGTTATCTATTGGCGCGAAGTTTTACAATAACAATAAATAGGCATTTTATGTGGGGCAAACCTCGTCGACGTATTTATCAAGATCACAGCCCCGAGGCTGTCGCCGCACGGCTTTCCACTGAACCCAGGCAAGTTTACGTTAAGGATTTCGTGTACGGCGGAATTGATGGTGGTGTCACGACATTCGCGGTTGTCTCAGGTGTCGCCGGCGCGGGTTTGTCGAGTAGCGTTATTATAGTGTTAGGGTTAGCTAATATTTTAGCCGACGGATTTAGTATGGCGATCAGCAATTACCTCGGTACGAAGGCTGATAACCAACATCTCGAAAATGAACGCCAAGAAGAGTTTGCTGAAATTGAGCACAACCCAAAAGGTGAGCGGGAAGAAATTCGTCAGATATACGCATCAAAGGGTTTTACAGGAGATAACCTCGAGCATATTGTCGATGTAATTACGTCGGATAAAGAACGTTGGGTCGATACCATGATTCAAGAAGAGCACGGTTTGTCGATTGCTCCGACCAATGCGGGTATGGCAGCGTGGGTAACGTTTTGGGCGTTTGCATTGATCGGCTCGCTGCCATTAGTCCCGTTTTTATTAAACTGGTGGCGCCCGGCCACTGTTGGCTCACCTTTTTATATCAGCAGCGCGCTTACTCTAATTGCTTTTTTTATTGTCGGCGCGCTGAAAGGGAAGTTCGTCAACCATAGCCCTCTACGCTCCGGGAGTGAAACGGTCTTAATTGGCGGTGCTGCCGCGGCCTTGGCGTACATTGTTGGGCACTTGCTGCAAGGCTTGGTGAGTTAATCCGCTATTGCGCTTCCTCTAATTGAATATCAACGGTAAGTTGATTTGAAATTGTTGCAAGCTGGTCCTCTAGTTCATCAATATCAACAGTGTCTGGTAAGCTAATCATTCCTTCCGCTTCAAATAGCGGTATGCCTGTATGGGCTGCGGTGGTGCAGCGTGAACTCAGCTGCTCAAGGTTAATATGGTAGTGGGCGAGGGCCTGGCTAACTTCTTTTATGATTCCTGGTCGGTCATTACCAAATAAGGTGAATGACCAATGCTGTTGATGCGGGTCTGCCTTAGTCTCTGCAAGTTCAGCAGTGACCTGAATCCCATCGTTTGCCAGTGCTGAGAGTTGCTCCATAAGTGATTCACAGTTTTCCGCAGTGACGCTGACATGAATAATGCCCGCAAACTTACCAGCGTAGTGTGAAAGATGAGAATCCAGCCAATTGCCTCCATTTTCTGACACTGTACGAGACAATGTCTCTACAATCCCTGGCCGGTCATTGCAGATAGTGGTCATCACGATTTGTCGAGTCATCGGGGGCACTCCATTTATTATGTTTATGTTCTAACGCTAGCAGACATCGTCGGTGACGGCAATTAGCGCCTTGCTCAAGGGTGCGAGCAAACTTTTGGTTGGAGCTCCCTAACTCAATGGCAAATTAGAGCTGTTTCGGGCAGAATTGCCAGCCTTCGATAAATTACGTAGTGCTATTGGTCGATATGATTATTCCCTATGATCGTCTGCCCTCAGATACCTTGGACTCGGTGATTGAATCTGTTGTTCACCGGGAGGGTACGGACTATGGCCAAGAAGAAGTGGACCTTTCGACCAAAATTGATCAGGTGAAAGCGCAATTGCGTCGAGGAGAATTGGTGTTGGTTTTTGACGGCCTTTCCGAGTCAATCAATATTCTCACCAAGCAAGACGCGCAGCAATTTCTTGTAGAAATCAGTCAGGCAAAAACTAGTGGCGATACCGACGATTACTGATCGAGCACGCGGCGATGCTGTAGCGCGACTACTACTTGCTCACGGGGCTGGTGCGCCTATGGACTCGCCTTTTATGGCGCAGATAGCCCGGTTGTTGGCCGATCGACATATTGATGTGGTTCGTTTTGAATTCCCCTATATGGCCGAACGGCGAGCAACTGGTAAAAAGCGGCCTCCTAATCGCCAGCCCGAATTACTGGATACTTGGCGAATGGTTTTCAGCCAGCAACAAGCAGCGACTGTTCCGACCTACATTGGCGGGAAATCTATGGGCGGTCGGATGGCAGCCATTATTGCGAATGAATTGGCGTGTGCCGGTGTGGTTTGTTTGGGATTCCCATTTTATCCGGCTGGAAAGCCCGAAAAAAATCGCGTCGAGACGTTGCAACAGATAAAAAAGCCAACGTTGGTTATCCAAGGCCAACGCGATAGTCTAGGTAATAAAGAAACTGTCTCACAATATAAGCTAGCGAAAAGCGTCGCGATCAACTGGCTTGCAGACGGCGATCATGATTTAAAGCCGCGAAAGCGATCAGGCCATAGCCACGAAGAACATTTAATTAGAGCTGCGGATCGGATAGCAGAGTTTGTTGGAGCGGGTAGCTGAGAGAGAGTTATTGATGTCAGAAAAAATTTCTAAAACCATCGACGCTACGGGGTTGCTGTGTCCAGAACCGCTAATGATGCTGCACAGCGGTATGCGTGAAATTGACAGTGGCGAAGTACTGGAATTATTTGCGACCGACCCATCGACGTCGAGGGATGTGAATAAGTTTTGTACTTATCTAGGCCATACTTTAGTGAGTGAGAAAGCTATTACTCCTGAGCAGTGCGAGGAGAAACGTTTGGGCGAAGCGGGCACCGATGGAACCTGGTGCTTCCAAATTCGCAAAGTTTAGAAGAGCGGCCGCAGTCATTGGAGCGACCTAACCCCTCAGTGTAAACACGCACATAGGTACGTGTTTAAACCATAAACTCTCGTTTTACTGCGTAGATTGGGTGGCTAAACCGAATCGTCCGCGAGTAAGGAAATCGCAGCCAGTGCTTCTGGGTCATGCGATTTTAGCCTGTTGGCTATATGGTGCTGGAAGAAATAGCGAAACTCTTCCTTGGCCTGGACCGGATAGAGGCTTTCATCACCGGGTAAAACCGGCGTGGTTTCCACTAAACTTTCGTCTGCGGCCATACCGCAAATCACGCCATCGTGGTGGAGTCGCCAGCTTACAATTTCCGTAAGGGTAATTGTTTGAAATCCATTGGCAGAAAACACGGCATGAGTCCCAATCATGTCAGGGATTTCCTGAATGATATCAGTCTCGTCGTCGCAAATGGCTTCGTAATACTCGGCGGCAGTCTCCAGTTCTACAACTTTGTGAATGGGGGCTTCGAAAAATATATCGTCGATACCAGCGTCGTAATACCCTTCCCATTGACCATTGAGTGGATCACAAATATCGGGGCAAGCGACAATGTCATCCAACCAAGGTACGAGGCCAACCACATCGCCATTGGCCCTTAGACCCCAACAGAGGACTTTAAGGCTAAATAGCTTGTCTGGGTTTGCTTCGTTGGAATACAACATCTCTAATCCATCAAGCTCAGGAGCCAGACGAATAAAGCGTTGATCCGCAAGAGAGGAGTAGGGACGGCCTGAAAAGAAATCGACGACATTATCGAAGTTGTCGTCAGTGGACGAGGTCTTCATAATACCACCTCCTTTATGGGGGCTCTTGAAGAATACTATCCCACGCGTTGCGTGGTTGAAAATAGTAGCCATCACTACATAAGGTATATGCAGTTGGGCAAAAGCACAACTTTTTGTTAATTATTTTTTGGTCTAAGTTAAAATTGGTCGCATTTTGTTCAGCATTGGCTGGGTGAACCCTCTCCTGTTTATGCGTTAGCCCAGTTTTTCCGCGCGTTACTGCGGAATTTGTACAGGGCCACCAACACGTGACTTAGCAGTTTTCTATGTCAGTACTTGATCAATCTGCAACCACTCACCACCAGTCTCGCGACTTAGAGCGCCTATTCAACCAGGAGTTCATCGACTTTCAAACACAGCTGGTGGGTGGGGCGACTGAGCCACTTTACTCACCCGGTCGGGTAGAAGCAGAGACTAGCACCATCTATTACACGCGAGACTATTTTGCCAGCGCGCTACACGAAGTCTCTCACTGGTGTATCGCAGGCAGTGCGCGTCGACAGCAGGAAGACTATGGGTATTGGTATGAGCCTGATGGGCGCGATGCCCAACAGCAACAGTTGTTTGAGCGCGTAGAAGTGAAGCCACAAGCATTAGAGTGGATCTTTTCGGCTGCATCGGGTTACAGGTTTCGCTTGAGCGCGGATAATCTGAATGCAGCCGTAGGTTTGAGTGAACATTTTAAAGATGCGGTTCTTGATCAAGTGCAACGCTACTGTCGTGACGGATTATCGATTCGACCAGCGCGGTTTATGGCACGCTTGGCTGATTTCTACAATGTAGAGCAGCCTTTATCTAGTGAGCACTACACAAGGGATCAGTTATAGATGAAAGATCCTGTGGTAAAACCCCACTTGCTAATCGATGCATCCATTTATATTTTTCAATATTACTTCTCGATGCCTGACAATTGGTTCAGTCGTGAGGGGTATCCAACTGCGGCTGTTTACGGCTACACAACATTTTTATTGCGCTTGTTGGAAACCGAAAAGCCAAACCGAATCGCCGCGTGTTTTGATGAAAGTTTGGGTAGTTGCTTTCGCAATCAAATATATTCCGGATACAAGGCAAGTCGACCTCCGGCAGATGAATTGCTGGCTTATCAAATTGAGGCTTGCCGGGAAGTGACTGAAATTCTTGGTATCAAAACATTTGCTAGCGATAAATATGAAGCCGATGACCTGATAGGCAGCTTAGTGAAGCGCTTGAGAAAGAGTCCCGTACCGATTGCCATTCTCACTCGCGACAAAGATCTTGGCCAACTTGTGTTACGTCAGCAAGACTACCTTTGGGACTACGCGAAAGACGATCGCTTTGATGAGCACGGGTTATTTAACCGTTTTGGCGTACATCCGCATCAATTAGCTGATTATCTAGCCCTAGTAGGTGATGCGATTGACGATATTCCCGGAGTGCCTGGGGTGGGACCAAAATCGGCGGTTGCCTTGTTATCGGCCCATGGCTGCATTGACGGCATTTTCAACAACTTAACAGACTTGTGTTTGTTGCCGGTGAGAGGTGCGAAAAGTTTGGCAGAAAAACTCAGTGATTATAAAGACCAAATATATATGGCACGAGAATTAACGCGTATCGTCGATAACATTGAACTAGGCTGTTCAGTATCGGAGCTCAATTGGCGCAACAAAAGGTTGAGTGAGGATTTAATGGAAGAGTTCTTTGAGCGAATGGGCTTTCCGCGTTTAGTCACCAAAGCACTACGACTGAAGAATATCTAACGATGGCAAATACCCGGAAAAAAATTGTCGCTGATGAAAATATTCCACTTATTACCGAGTTCTTCAGTGAATTTGGCGACGTCATTACGATGCCGCCACGCAGCATGACAGCAGACTTAGTTGAGGACGCTGATGCGTTAATCGTAAGGTCTGTTGTCAAAATAGGGCGTGAATTGCTAGAAGGTTCGAAGGTTAAATTTGTCGCAACTTGTACTGCAGGCTTTGATCACTTTGATACGCATTTCTTTGATGAAGTGGGTATTCAATGGTCAAGTGCTCCAGGATGTAATGCGAATTCCGTAGTGCAATACGTATTAAGCAGTTTGGTTGCCCTTAAAGAGAATTGGTCTGAGAAACGTGTTGGTATTGTGGGTTGTGGAAATGTGGGTGGGCGTCTGTATAAGCAGCTAGTAGCCTTAGGTGCAGATTGTATTGGCTACGACCCGCTTATAGATAATTCACATGGCTTCAATTTGGCATCGCTCGATGATGTGCTGAGTTGTGATGTTGTAAGCTTGCACACCCCTTTAACCGTTGAAGGTAGCCACCCAACCTATCATTTGCTAAATGAAGAACGCTTAAAGAAGTTGAAACAACATGCCATTCTTATCAGTGCGGGTCGAGGTGCTGTAGTTGATAATCATGCCTTGCGTCGTGTTTTAGAGGAACGAAAAGATTTACGTGTTGTGCTGGATGTGTGGGAACAGGAACCATCAATCAGTACGGAGCTGTTAGATCTGGTGAATCTTGGTACGCCCCACATTGCTGGCCATAGCGTGGATGGGAAAGTTCTTGGAACGGAAATGGCTTACAAAGCATTTTGCCAATTCGTTGGAGTAACTCCTACCTTGACGGCAAAACAGTTTGATCAATGGCAGCCTGAAAGCCCGCTCATGGTTGACGAGAGTTCAGTGTTCTCTGCCGCGAGTGATGGTATTCGTCAAGTGTACGACACATTAGACGATGACAATCGCTTGAGAGGTGATTTAACAGGTGGAGACGCGGTCAACGAGGTATTTGATCGCCTGCGTAAACAGTACCCATACCGTCGAGAATTTCACAACTACCAGGTTAAACTAAAAGATAAAGCACCTGATATAAAAAACCACTTAGAAGCGCTTGGCTTCCAAGTGGTTTAGTGATTGCGAACGTTGTTTGGCGGTTTTAATGATTAATCTTGCGAATAACGTTCGATAAACTGACCAAACTTTTCTATTGCCGGTCCGAGTTCATCAACGCGTGGCAAAAACACGATTCTAAAATGATCGGGCTCAGGCCAGTTAAATGCTGTTCCTTGGACGAGCAAAATCCTCTCTTGTACTAAAAAGTCTTCGACCATTTTTGCATCGTCGTGGATTTTATGGATGTCTAGGTCAATTTTAGGAAATAGGTAAATCGAACCTTTGGGCTTAACGCAAGAAACACCTGGGATTTTGTCGATCATATCCATTGCTATGTTGCGTTGTTCTAGTAATCGCCCACCCGGCAAAATTAATTCGTTAATGCTTTGGTAGCCACCTAAAGCAGTTTGCACCGCAAGCATTGCTGGCACGTTAGCGCATAGTCGCATTGAGGTTAAAACATCCAAGCCTTCGATGTAGCTTTTTGCTCGATGTTTAGCACCGCTTATGACCATCCACCCAGAACGAAAACCCGCAAGCCGATAGGATTTGGATAAACCATTGAAACTAATGCAAACCACATCATCGGCAATGCTTCCCATTGGTGTAAAGGTGGCGTCGTCATACAAAATCTTGCTATAGATTTCATCGGCGAAGATCACGAGGTTGTGCTCTCGTGCCAGTGCAACAATTTGCTCTAACAAGTCTCTGCTGTAGACCGCACCAGTTGGATTGTTGGGGTTGATAACAACAATACCGCGAGTACGATCGGTAATTTTACTTTTTATGTCGTCAATATCCGGGAACCAGTCAGATGACTCGTCACAGCGATAGTGAACCGCATTACCGCCAGACAAATTCACCGATGCCGTCCACAAAGGGTAATCTGGGGCGGGAATTAACATTTCATCGCCGTTGTTAAGCAGCGCTTGCATGGCCATAACAATCAGTTCACTAACACCATTGCCGAGGTAGATATCATCCATTTCTACGTCAGGAATATTGAGCTGCTGACACTCTTGCATAATGGCTTTGCGCGCGGCAAAGAGACCTTTAGAGTGGGTGTAGGCCTGAGCTTCTCGAATGTTGTAAATCACATCTTGGATGATTTCTTCAGGTGCCTCGAAGCCAAAGGCACCAGGGTTGCCAATGTTTAGCTTCAAAATACGGTGGCCTTCCTCTTCAAGTCGGTTAGCTTGATCGAGGATTGGGCCGCGGATGTCGTAACAGACGTCGCTTAATTTAGTCGATTGCAGTAACTGTTTCATACACGCTGGATAAGGTACTCTTAAATGCAAATAGGGTTGCTTGCCGCCTGGTAGTTTTCGTACCATCGCTGGCCAGCAATGTTTACTTACTCAGTTTCGCCATTAGTAACCTTTGCTGGTTGAATAATGGTAATAATGAGGTTCTCCGATTATGGCAGATTCCACAGGAAATGACGATCTCACGGGCGATGAAATCTGGCGCGATAAGCTGACGCCTGAGGAGTTTCGCATATGCCGTGAAAAAGGTACTGAGCGTGCCTTTACCGGCCAGTACTGGGATGAAAAAACTCCGGGCCGTTATACCTGCAAATGCTGTGGTGCTGACTTGTTTGCTTCAGCAACCAAGTACGATTCTGGTTCCGGTTGGCCAAGCTTTTATCAGGCAGCCACAAGCGACTGCATTATTGAGCATGTCGATAACAGCCTGGGGATGCAGCGTACTGAAATCGTTTGTGCGAATTGTCATAGTCACCTTGGGCATGTATTTCCCGATGGTCCAGCACCCACAGGCTTGCGCTATTGCGTCAATAGTGCGTCTCTCGATCTCAAACCCGGCGAGAGTGAATGATGTTGGCTTTCGAAGACGTATTAGCGCAAGCTGTTAAGCGCAAAGGCAGTCGCAAAGCTATCGAGGAGAGCCTTCCGAAGCCGAAGTCGGCGACAGCACTGGCTAACCTGGGAGATGATCGTTATCTGTCAGAAATGAGTCGTCGAGTTTTCCGCGCAGGTCTCAAACATTCGATGGTGGATGGCAAATGGCCGGCATTTGAAAAAGCGTTTAAGCAATTCAACGTCAAGCGTGTTGCAAGCTTTAGTGATGAAGAGCTGGAAAGCCTTGCGCATGATAAAACCATAATACGTCATTTTGGCAAAATTAAAGCCGTACGAGAGAATGCCCGCTGGTTGTTGGATGTAATCGCTGAACACGGTAGTGTTGGGCAGCTAATAGGTTCATGGCCTGTAGCAGATATCGTTGGGTTATGGACGTTACTCAAGAAACAAGGTGCACAAATGGGTGGTCAATCAGGGTCGCGTTTTTTGCGAATGGTTGGCAAGGATACCTTTCTAATGAGTGACGATGTCGTCACCGTAATGATCCGAGAAGGCGTGATTGATAAGACGCCTACGAGTCAGCGTGACCTCAAAGCGGTTCAGCACGCTTTTAATCAATGGCATGACGAATCCGGGTTACCTATGTGCGCTATAAGCCGAATTGTTTCGTATACCAGCGGCGATAATTACCCGCTTTGATATTGTAAAGATCCTAAATTTTAAATAAGGAAACATCATGTCTTCAGATTCTGTATGGACACTCTGGTTGGTTCGCACGCAAATCGCTTTGCTAGCGGTCATGTTGGTTGCGTTAGTTGGGCACAAGTTTTCGGTACTGCCATTCAAGCAGGCTTTCAGCGCTTTTGGTTTAGGTTTAGTGGTCGTGATGTTGATTGCACTCGTCGGCATGCTAGCGGCTGGCTACTCAGTGATTTTCTCGAAGATGACGTGGCTCAAGCCCTCACTGATCGCAGCGCTCCTGGGCTTTATTCCATTGGTTGTTATTCTCGTGTTTGTAGGCCCGTCAAACCTGAGTGTTCCAGCCATTCACGATATATCGACTGATCTGGATAATCCGCCTGAATTTGTAGCGGTGAAACGCATTCGCGATTCGAGTCACAATTCACTGGAGATATCTGAGAAAGTGATCGAGCTTCAACGAAAGGCCTATCCACACATCCAGCCTCTTGAAAGCGCTATGACGCCAACCGAAGCCTTTAATGCTGCCATGGAAGCCGCTGCTGAAATGGGGTGGGAGCTGGTAGAGGCAAACGAACAAGCTATGCGAATCGAAGCTTACGCGGAAACCAAAATGTTTGGCTTTAAAGACGATATCGTCATTCGTATTTCGCCAGCCGGGAATGGATCTCGTATCGATGTTCGATCAGCGTCGAGGGTAGGGCAGAGCGACTTGGGGGCAAACGCACGCAGAATTTCAGCGTTTATGGAGAGCCTAAAGCAAACGAAAAACTAGTCGTAAACGGTTTTCTTTTTCCAGCCATCTTCTTCTTTTTCAAAGTCAGCCCACTCTTTGTTTGCTGGCGGTGCGCCAGCTTTATCTGGGAGTGGTTGGCTGGCCTCTTGTTTGAGTTTTTCTTCTAAGCGTGCGATAGCACCGTCGAGTTGTTCGATTTGTTTGCTGTATGTTTTTTGGCTGTTTTCTCGGACCAAAAGCTTTCTCGCCAGTGTGTAATAGTGTGCAGCAAGGCGAGTCTTGCCAGACCCTTGAGCCTGTTTCGCGTGGGTAAGATAACCATCTACGGAAATCTGTAGAATAAGTTTAGCCACCTGCTTGCTGTAGCCTTTTGCTTGGTTACTATTGATTGTGCCTTTATTCGCTAGCTTTTCGATGAATTTATGAAGCTCCTGTAGCTGGGTTCGAACTTCTTTAATTTGTTTTGGGTTTTCTAAATGGACTCGCCGAGAGTTGTCGGATCGACCTTGTGCTTCCGTCAATTGCGCGCGATAAGTTTGTAGTTCTTCAACGGTAGTGGGGTTCTTGTCATCTAAACGGGATATTTGCTCGGTGACATCAATGAGGCAGCGGTAAACCAGCACGGTTAGGTCTTTCGTTAAGAATCCTTCGGGGAAGCCGCTCAGCATGTATTTAAAATTCCCCACTCGTTGTTTGAGTGCGGTAAGCAGGCGTTGGCGTTGCTTCTTCTTGTTGTCCATGGTTTGGAAAACAAAAGCATAGCTAACGAGCATCACGAGTACCACGATAATAATGCCGACAATAAAAACCGAAGACATGCCATTTTCCTGCGTTACAAAATAGCGCGGCGTGCGCTTAAAGCGGCCATCATGGAGCAAAAGTGACCGACTCAGCTGGTGTTTAAAGGCGTATATTCAAGTTAGCCTTTGTATAGCTATCTATTTCAGTATAGCCAGGAAATACGATTTATCCCCCCGCAGCGTAAGTGCTTGTTTTTGGTCGAAAATAAGTTTGCTGAAAGGTGTTGACAGTCACCCAAGGTGTCCTTAGAATGCGCACCTCTTCTGACAGGCAGCACGCCTTCAGATATCTAGGTCCCCTTCGTCTAGAGGCCTAGGACACCGCCCTTTCACGGCGGTAACAGGGGTTCGACTCCCCTAGGGGACGCCATTTTTACACCGTGGCTCAAGCAGTTTGTGAGACATGGCTCTGGCATAGGCCAGACCTTCCTAAAGCGGGAATAGCTCAGTTGGTAGAGCACAACCTTGCCAAGGTTGGGGTCGCGAGTTCGAATCTCGTTTCCCGCTCCAATTTTCACTCCTTTGTTAGTTAAGTATCGTGCAGGGCAATGCGTCCTCGGGTCCTATTGTGGCTTGTAGGGAAACGAGATTACATCTCGTTGGATGGATCACGTCCATGTGACCCACCCCTCCGGGGCAGCGCTCGGTCGCGCTGTCCAAAAGTGCTTCCTGCACTTTTGTCGCCGCTCCAGTTTTTGTTTACTTCGATAATTTAATGTCCTTTAGGGCAATGTGTCCTCGGGTTCTATTTGAGCTCGTAGGGAAACGAGATTACATCTCGTTTGATTCACCACGTCCTGTGGCTCACCCCTTCGGGGCAGCGCTTAGTCGCGCTGTCCAAAAGTGCTTCCTGCACTTTTGTCGCCGCTCCAGTTTTTGTTTACTTCGATAGTTTAATGCCCTGTAGGGCAATGTGTCCTCGTGTTCTATTTGAGCTCGTAGGGAAACGAGATTGCATCTCGTTTGATTCACCACGTCCTGTGGCTCACCCCTTCGGGGCAGCGCTTAGTCGCGCTGTCCAAAAGTGCTTCCTGCACTTTTGTCGCCGCTCCAATTTTTCTTTACTTCGATAGTTTAATGTTCTGTAGGGCAATGCGTCCTCGGTTTCTATTGTGCTTCGTAGGGAAACGAGATTACATGGGTTACGTCTTTGTGCTCCATGGAGTCTTGCCGCCGCTGAGACCTTTTCTTTCGTTGCTTAATCCTTTCTATATGTATGCTCTTGATTTATTCACTCTAAGATACCGGCGCGGCTTAAGTTGGAGAGGTTGAAACTTCAAAAAGATATGATATAACATATATCAACAGTTTGAGATGCTTTGTTTATATCGAGTTTCTGTCTATTAGCGTGTTTGTCTTCTTTTGGTAATGAACGCTCGCTAAGTAAGTTGGATGTAGGTGATGGTGTTTTCCTCGTTTTTTAATAAGGTCTCTCCCCCTCTAGTTGGCGTCTCCTCGACGCCATTTTTTCTGACAGTTTTGGGAATTCGCGTCGCGCTTGAGAGATAGCGGGGAGGTCGTACTGGGTTCAGAAAATTGATGTCCCAATTCGACAACGCGTTGGCTGTGGGTATGACAAGGCACACGTGTAGTGTTACGGATTAAATGTTGGAGCATGGCATGATTAATAAACTACCGGTGACGGTTCTTTCGGGTTTTTTAGGGGCGGGTAAAACTACGGTATTGAACCACCTGCTCAATAATCGCGAAGGCTTGCGAATAGCTGTCATTGTTAATGATATGAGCGAAATTAATATTGATGCGAATACAGTGCAAAGTGAGGTGCAGTTAAATCGCAGTGAAGAGAAGCTCGTTGAAATGAGCAATGGTTGTATATGTTGCACATTACGTGAAGATTTGCTGCTCGAAGTGAACGACTTGGCCAAGCAGGGGCGCTTCGATTATTTGGTAATTGAATCAACAGGCATTTCAGAGCCTCTTCCCGTAGCAGAAACATTTACCTTTGCAGACGAAGAAGGTACGAGTTTATCGGATGTAGCTCGGCTGGATACCATGGTCACTTTGGTTGATGCCGTGAATTTCTTGCATGACTTTGAGGCGGCCAAGCAATTACAGGAAACAGGAGAGTCTCTAGGCGAGGAGGATGAACGTAGCGTTGCTGACCTGCTAGTTGACCAGGTGGAATTTGCGGATGTAATTCTCATTAGCAAAACAGATTTAATCGAGCCTGAAGAAACACAGCGCCTGTATGGCATATTGCGTGGCCTCAACCGTGATGCGGAAATACACGGAATTCAACATGGCAATGTGCCCATCGAGTGCATCGTGAACACCGGTCGATTTAGTTTTGAGCGAGCCCAACAAGCTCCCGGTTGGTTAAAAGAATTACGGGGTGAGCATACGCCGGAGACCGAAGAATACGGAATTGCTAGTTTTGTTTACCAGGCGCGCCGGCCTTTTCACCCAGAGAAAATATATAACTTCTTTCATCAATATGACTTTGAACAAGCAACGGAAAATAGCACAGCCTCAGGAAAACTGATTCGCTCGAAAGGGTATTTTTGGTTGGCCTCTCGCCCCGAGTTCGCGTGGCAGTGGAATCAGGCGGGTGGTATCGCACGCTACGCCTTTGCAGGCATGTTTTGGAAAGCCGTGCCGCAAAAGAACTGGCCGGATGATCCAGAGTATTTAGAGTCTATCCATGAGAAATGGATTGAGCCTTTTGGTGATATGCGTCAAGAGTTGGTGTTTATTGGACAGGGATTAAACGAATCTAAAATAAAAGCGCAATTGGATGAATGCTTACTCAGTGAAGAAGATGTGTTAAAGGGCAGAGAATATTGGGAAACCCTAAGCGATCCATTTCCACAAATGAGCGAAGAATAATGACTCCAATAACCGCGACTAACTAGGTTAATCAGTTATGCAAACAGCACAAAATGAATTAAGGGAGTCGGTAATTATATCATCAGACTTGGATGAGTTGACTCGGATCTATGACCCCTCATGTAATTTGGCAGTTTGGCTTCGTGAAGAAAACGCGACAGTGAGTGAATACACAGCATTTTTGGTCGCGAGTGGTTCGCAGTTTCAGCAATTCCAAAAATCGATAGCCATTTCTGCCGTTGAAAATGAGCTTGGAAAACAGTTACCCGAACATCCGGCTCGAGATTGGTTTATTGCTGACCTAATGCAAACGATAGAAATGTTCGCCTGTTTATTTGATCTTCGATCCGTAGGGTTTCGCCTAACAAAACTTGATTGCGCCATGTGCCCTAAATTTCATGTGGATAGAGTGCCTTGCAGGCTATTGCTCAATTACTGCGGAGGTTCGACCGAATGGTTGCCAAATCACGTGGTAGACCGTACCAAGTTGGGTCCTGCGAGTTTTGGAATTCCCGATGAACAACCCGGATTGCTTTCCGGCAAAGAAATGATCCAGATGATCCCTACTCGTGCTATCGCCTTACTAAAAGGAGAATCATGGGAAGGTAACGAAGGATTTGGCTTGGTACATCGTTCTCCTGGTGCAACGCCAGATAATCCTCGCTTGCTGCTCTCATTAGATTTTGCGTGAACTCAATGTACTATGCCTCTTTAATTTGTTGAAGATACGAGGAACCGATGAAGCATTTACTGGTATTGTTACTACTTACCGTCAAATCTGGAATATGTTTTTCTCAGCAGCCACTTCACCACGTTGTACATAGCCATACTGTACATAGCCATGGATCGGCCGATCTTGCTCTGGTTTATGATAGCAATCGACTTTATTTCGAGCTGGAGTCCCCGTTAGCCAACTTTTTAGGTTTTGAACACGAACCGCTTACCGATCAACAGAGAGCAGAGGTTCAACGTATATCGAGATTATTGCAGCAACCTGAAGAGTTGATTGAGTTAAGCCCCTCTTGCGAGCTAGTCAGTATAGCTATTGATTTTCCATTTTTAGAACCGGGAGATGACCAAACATCAGAGAACGGGTTTGGTAAGGCAAATGTTGATCATCAGGAAGAGGCTAGAGATGATTCTCACAAAGATGTGAAACTATCTTATCAATGGTTGTGTGCTAGTAGAATACCGCCAAAAATTCAGATCAAACTATTCGAACAGTTTTCAGGGTTTGAGGATATAAGCACTCAGTGGATCATTAACGGTATGCAAGGTTCAACACCATTGAATAAGAACGCTAATAGCCTAAAATTTTAATGGCTGATGAAGTGAGTTCAGCGTTATGCTGATAAAAATATCGGTCACCTGTTCGATGAGCTATTTAGCTCTTCCTATGCTTTTCTACACTATCGTCTTTGCCATAGGGAGCTTCAAAAACTTGCGTCGTTAAAGGCGCTTTGCTGGGTGAGGTTGCGATATGACGAGGTGTGTCACTAGCTTCACGCATTTTATTTTCGAGTGATTTGCAATGTCGGATCCGATTCGCATTAGCGCAGTACCTACAAATGTCATTACCGGGTTTCTTGGTGTAGGAAAAACCACGGCTATTATCAATTTGTTAAAGCAAAAGCGTTGCAATGAACGCTGGGCGGTTCTTGTTAACGAGTTTGGCGAGGTGGGTATAGATGGCGAGCTATTTCAGGGGCAGTTTTCGGAGGAGCGTGGGGTATTTATTCGAGAAGTCCCTGGCGGCTGTATGTGTTGCTCTTCGGGGTTCTCAATGCAGATCGCGCTTGCTCAACTATTGAATCGAGCTAAGCCGCATCGATTATTAATTGAGCCTACGGGGCTAGGTCACCCTATAGAAGTGTTGCAAGTACTTTCAGCTGATCACTATCGTGATACGCTTGAGATCCAAAAAACCGTGACGTTGGTAGACGCGAGACAGCTATCTAATCCGAAGTTCTACACGCATCAAACTTATCAGCAGCACGTGGAGGTATCGGATGTTATTGTGGGCAATAAAGTCGACCTTTACTCCAATAAGGATAAAGAAAGTCTTAAAGCGCTCTACGACAGTCATAATTCGAGTAAGACACTAGTGTTCGCGAGAGAGGGGCGTTTTGATGTTTCTCTGTTGACGGGGTGCACTCTCAATCAAGCGGCCAAGTCAGCTGGGATGCCTAGATTTCAGCTTTTGGATGATTTGGGTAAGGATTGGGCAGATGCTTTCTCTGAAACCGGTGTTGTAGAGGTTGAGAATGCCGGCAATGGTTACCGAAGTCGGGGTTGGCGCTTTTCTGCGGATCAGGTATTCAACTATGATTCCTTATTTACTTGGTTTAGTGGGCTGCAGGTTGAACGAGCCAAGGGAGTCTTTATCACCGATCGAGGTGTATTTGGCTATAACTTGAGTGGCGACGTTTTGACGGAAATTGAGCTGGACGACTGCTTGGGTAGCAAGGTTGAAGTTATAAACCCTGTTGACCAGGAGCTCACGCTCATTGATCCCAGCAATTGCTTGGTATCAGTCTAGCCGTCTGTGTTTCATGTTAGATATCTTATTTGCTACACTGCTTTTCGGTAGGCTGCTGACGTCGTTTGGTAGGCTTCTAACTCTCCTTTTGCAGATCACTGGGAATTTTATCGAAAATGGCGACTGCTAGTATCAAGACAATTTTAAAAAGTGCGGAACAAACCTGTAGCGAGACGGGGGCAAGGCTTACCGCAAAGCGTCGCAATGTGCTAGAAACGTTGTTGAGAAGTCGGCGCGCGTTATCGCCCTATGAAATTGCGGATTGTTATAAGGAGTATTTCGATGATTCGCTGCCGGTAATGTCTATTTATCGCATGCTTGATTTTTTGGCCGAAGAAAACCTGGTCCACAAGCTTAGCTCAATTAACAAATTTATCGCGTGCTCGCATATAGCCTGTGATCACACTCACGATGTTCCGCAATTTATGATATGTGATTCATGTGAGGATGTGAGCGAAATCGGTATCAAAAAAGAGATTATCGATGCTATTCGCGCTAGCCTAAAACAGGTTGACTTTACGCTGGGTACTCCTCAACTAGAGTTACATGGCGTGTGCAAATCTTGCAGTCAGCTTAAAGCGTAGACAGTACCTTTACTGACGCGTTTATTCTTCATAGATCTCTATTCGATCAACTGTCATCGTGTAAGCGGATGTGCCCAGCATCGTACTGTTAATCTCCGTTTTTACAGTTCCCTCAATCCAAAACGGGTCATATAACACATCAACTACAAGACCTTTTGGGAACTCTGCATAAATAATTTGATTCGGCGGTGGCGGTGGCAAATGCAAGCAGGCTCCAAAATAGGGAACAAGAAAGAAACTGGTTATGCGCTGATCTTCATCGCTATCCAGTGGTACGACAAATCCGGGTATGCGAATTTTCTTATCGTTAAACTCAGGAATGATTTGCGTAGACTTTAACGCGCGTCCGTAGGGTGAGTTTTTGTTGAGCTCGCCGATCTTCTCAATCGAGTCATCGATGGACCCATCTGGGATTTCGTCGATTACGCTAGGCGGGTTTAATAGAGCGACTAAATCTTCCTCTGGGATTAGGTCTACCCATTGAATAGTTTGATACTCTGAGTCTTCGCGGGCGGTGGTGTCAGCGGCCACAGCCTGATAACTGTTGTTTGGTAGAATCCACAAAACAGACACGCATAAACCTATTACTAAGCCGCTACTCATGCCGATGAATGTTTTGATCTGGCTGCGCATTAGGACTAGCCCTCAATTGGCGTTTTTGATTATGATATGTTATCACACTGTGGATTGCTTTGTGTGTTAGATTGCATCGGTCTGCGTTCGTAGCAACAATAACACCATACTTTTTAGATGTTGAATCCCAACCTACTAATCAGCAAGGAGACTTGACTTGAGCCCTTATACGCCTCCTGCCATTCGTGTGCGTGATCTTGGTTTTTCTTATTCCAGGGGGCAAAGTGAGCAGGTGCTGCGTGTTGATGATTGGCAAGTTGAAAGTCAGCAGCAAGTGTTTCTCTATGGGCCGTCTGGTTCGGGGAAAACCACATTGTTGAATTTATTGTCGGGCATGCTTGTTGCGCAAGAGGGTGAAGTGGTGGTGCTCGGTCATTCGTTGTCGTCGTTGAGTGCGGCAAAGCGCGATAGGTTCCGCGCCAACCATATTGGCTTTATTCATCAGCAATTCAATCTCGTACCGTACTTGTCGGTGTGGGATAACTTGCGTTTGGCAATTCATTTCAGTTCTTCCCAAACTAAGTTAGCCCATAGTAGAGATAATGCCACTACTTTGCTCGAACGTTTGCAGTTGCCCAGTGAAGTAATGGATCGAACCCCCACTCAACTCAGTGTCGGCCAGCAGCAGCGAGTCGCTATTGCGAGAGCGTTAATTAATCGACCGGAAATTATTATTGCCGACGAACCCACTTCTGCATTGGATGCCGATGCGAAAGATGGTTTTATTACGCTGTTGCGAGAGGTTGTTGACGAATCCAACGCTACACTAGTTTTCGTGAGTCATGACATGAGTTTGTCGACGGCATTTGATGAAGTCGTTGACCTTCGATCATTGAATACTAACGAGAAGGTGACGGTATGTTAGGGCGAATTGCAGGGCGGAGTCTATGGAGTCGTCGAGGAGCGATTGCGCTGACTATTTTTTCCATTGCATTGAGCACGGCTATTCTCTCAATCGTTGAGCATGTCCGCGTCGAAGCTAAAAACAGTTTTGGCAAAACCGTATCGAGTGTAGACCTTATCGTTGGTGCAAGGACCGGACAACTTAACTTGCTTTTGTATTCCGTCTTTCGAATGGGTAGCGCGACCAACAACATTGACTACTCGAGCTATCAGGACATCGTCAGTCATCCTCAGGTCGCTTGGTCAATTCCAATTTCATTGGGAGACTCTCATCGTGGTTATCGTGTTATGGGAACCACCAGTGATTATTTTGAGCATTTTAAATATGGACAACAACAGCCGTTAGAGTTTAGCAGCGGTGTTGCATTCACCAAAGTGTTCGGTGCCGTTCTCGGTTACGAGGTCGCGCAAACACTCGGTTATCGGATTGGAGACAATATTACACTGCAACATGGTATCGGTAGCACGAGCTTCGTTGAACACAATGAAAATCCGTTTACCGTGGTAGGCATTTTATCCCCAACAGGGACACCCGTTGATAGAACCGTTCACATTAGCTTGGCTGGTTTGGAAGCCATTCATTTAGGTTGGAGTGGTGGCGTCCAGCTGGCGAATTCCGAGGTAACAGTAGAGAATTTTTCGCTTGATGGCCCAATACTAAAAGAACTGCAGCCGGAATCAATTACTGCATTTATGCTGGGATTACGTTCAAAAGTTGCTACGTTTAGTTTGCAACGACAGATTAACAATTTTTCTAAAGAACCATTGACGGCGCTCTTACCTGGTGTGGCGCTCGCAGAGCTTTGGCAAATGATGGCGATGTTCGAGCAAGTGCTGCAATTGATTTCGCTGCTAGTACTTGTCGCTGCTTTATTCGGCATGGCCGCTGTCCTACTCACCGCGTTAAGGGAGCGAAAGCAAGAACTGTTGTTGTTACGTACATTAGGTGCCTCTCCAAGATTCATATTATTGTTTGTCGAATGTGAAGTATTGGTCGTTACTGCCGCCGGTTTGATTGCAGGCTTTCTTTCTGCGTGGTGTGGTTTGCTTATAGGGAGGCACTATCTTGAATCTGAATTTGGTTTATTTATTAGCGGTAATATGTTTAGTGTTTCTACTTTGATTGTCGCACTCTCCATTTTTGCCGGTGGGTTAATTATTGGCATACTACCAGCTGTAGCCGCTTACCGAGTGTCTCTTAAAGCGAGTCGTTAATATTTCCGCAATAACGAGTCGCGACCACTTTGCCGCTAGTTACACCATTCATCTAGCTTACCTTGCAAATTTATTTTGCAACTTGATAAATTTTTTCTTCTTGGATGTTGATCACTGATGTATGACTGATTAATTCTGGTCGATCACGTTGTTGTGTGGCGCTCAAATCTTCTTTTGAGTGAGTGACCTCGAAGCGTGAGAGGTTCATCGCACTATTTCATAGTGCTACGAAAAATAGGGGAGTTTCTCGGTGAGCTGCGTTAGGATAGGCGATTCAAAAATCTACTGCTAAGTTATCATCGATTACTTATTAGTTGGATCGCTGGCTTTTTTATTACCTAAGTCAGCCTATAAAAATATTGGGCTTCCGGTATTGCTGGATTTTTTACTCGTCACGGAGGATTTGTTGTGTCTAAGCAACTATTTGTTCGATCTCTTCTTGCTCTTTCTATTTCTTCTATTTTTTCCTATTCCGGTGTTGCTTCAGCACAGTTGATGGATTCTGACAGCGATGGTATGCCCGATGATTGGGAAAACTTTTATGCGCTTGATTCATTCAACTCTATAGATGCAAACGAAGATGCAGACCTCGACGGGCTATCGAATTTTAATGAATATATTGCAAAAACGAATCCGAAAAATCCCGACTCTGATTTCGATTCATTCCAGGATGGAGTGGATATCGAACCCACTGATCCGCTAGTAGCGGAAGATAGCGATAACGATGGTTTGCCCAACGGTTGGGAAATCCGCTTCAATCTCGACCCTAATTTTAGCAGTGATGCGTCGAATGACTTCGATTTTGATGGGCTTACAGCATTACAAGAATATCAAGCGAATACCTATCCTACGCGTCAAGATTCCGACGGCGATGGTGTTATAGATGGCCAGGATATTCGCCCAGCCGATCCTCTTTATCATACCGACTCCGATGGTGATGGTTTGCCGGATGCGTATGAAAACGCATATGCATTTTTGGATCCCTATTTTCTGCCTGATGCGACAGACGATTTTGATAGTGACCAAGTATCAAACCGCGTCGAATTCGATCAAGACACTAACCCAGCGTTACCGGATACCGATGGAGATGGCGTCTGGGACTCAGATGACCTTTATCCCACCAATGCTGAGTATGCCTTTGATACAGATTTCGATGGCCTACCCGATGCTTGGGAGCAACAAATTTTTAGCGACGCATTCCGCCCTAATTGGTGGGAAGACTTCGATGGTGACGAGCTACACAACTTAGCGGAATTCGAAAAATCAACTGACCCTCAAAATACCGACAGCGATGGTGACTGGGTTTACGATGGTCACGATCAGTATCCCCTGGATTCTCGCTACATGCGGGACGATGACAAAGATGGCATGCCATCCGAATTCGAGTGGTTGTTTGGCTTTTCAGACTTAATGGCGCTTGATGGCGGCATGGATTTAGATGGCGATCAGTTAAGTAATTCCTTCGAATTTATTTTGGGCACATCTCCTGATAATCCAGACTCCGATTACGATGGCGTCATGGATGGTGAAGACCTGTGGCCAACCGACCGTACCAAGGCGCTAGATACCGACGCGGACGGCCTTCCCGATTCTTGGGAGGTGATTAATGGTTTTGATTGGATGACACCATTTGATGCCGTATCTGATGACGATTTTGATGATCTTACCGTTCTGGATGAATACCGCTTAGGTACTGATCCACGCAAACAGGATACTGATGGTGATGGTGTTTGGGACGGTGAAGACGTTGCACCGCTCAATAATGCTTATTCTCTCGATAACGACAATGATGGCCTTCCAGTTGAATACGAAGAAGTATTTTACTTCTTAGATGATTTCAACCCAATCGATGGTTCTGATGATTGGGATGGCGACCAGCTTACCAATCGCCAAGAATTCGAACTCGGAACTAATCCAGATGCTCCCGATACCGACAACGATGGTTTTGCTGATGACGATGACTATCGGCCACTTGATCCACAAATTCGTGAGCAATTTGAATACGACGAAGATGGTGATGGGATACCCAATCAATACGAATGGGATAATGGTCTAGATGCATTTCGTGATGATGGCGAAGAAGACCTCGACGGCGACCGTTTTTCTAACCTGCATGAGTATTTGTTGGGTGCTGATCCGAATAACCCCGATAGTGATGATGATGGTGCTTATGATGGTGATGAACATTTTCCGCTTGATTCGCGCTATCGCTGGGATATGGATCGCGATGGCATGCCCGAGCAGTATGAAATGCTTAACGGAACGAATGACTGGGATACATACGATGGTGCCGACGATCCTGATTACGATGGATTAAATAACTCACAAGAATACTTCGCGGGTACAGATCCTCATCACCCCGATACAGATTTGGATGGAGTGAACGACGGTGAAGATTTGTGGCCAACAGATCGTACCAAAGCCCTCGATGATGATCATGATGGCCTGCCCAATGCGTGGGAAATTATTAATGGTTTTGATCCACTCAATTCTTTTGACGCGCAGCAGGATTTTGATGAGTTCGATGGCTCGTCGGACGGATTGACATTATTGGGTGAATACCTTGCCGGTACTGATTGGCGAAAGGTTGATACCGATGGCGATGGTGTCTGGGATGGTGAAGACGTTGCTCCGCTTAATAAAAATTATTCCCTGGATAACGACAATGATGGGCTTCCGGTTGAATACGAAGAGCAATATTTTTTCTTAAATGATTTTAACTCCTTTGATGCAACAGAAGATTGGGATGGAGATCAGCTGACCAATCTACAAGAATTCGAACTCGGTACTAATCCGGATGCTCCCGATACCGACAACGATGGCTTTTATGATGGCGATGACTATCGACCGCGTGACTCGCTGGTTCGTGAGCAATTTGAATACGACGAAGATGGTGATGGGATACCCAATCAATATGAATGGGATAACGGTTTAGATGCATGGCGTGATGATGGCTGGGAAGACATTGATGGCGACCGACTGTCTAATCTTCAAGAATATTTGTTGGGCACTGATCCGAATAACCCCGATAGTGATGATGATGGCGCTTATGACGGGGATGAGCATTTTCCGCTTGATGCCCGTTATCGCTGGGATATGGATCGTGATGGCATGCCCGAGCAGTATGAAATGCTTAACGGTACGAATGATTGGAATACCTATGATGGTGCGGAAGATCCAGATTACGACCAGCTGAATAATTCACAAGAGTTTTTTGCGGGAACCAAGCCGAACCTAAATGACACTGACTTTGACGGTGTTGTCGACGGTGAAGACTTTTGGCCTTTAAGCCCAACTAAAGCACTAGATTCTGATAATGATGGTATGGCCGATGCTTGGGAGGTTTTAGACGGTTTAGATCCAAATTTTCCAAACGATGCATTAGATGATTTGGATAGTGATGGGGCAACTAACCTCGAAGAATTTATCAGCGGCACAGATATCAATTCTCCAGATACAGACCTGGATGGTGTTAATGATGGAGAAGACCATTACCCGTTAAGCGCGCTTTATGCTTTGGATTCAGATGGTGATGGAATCGCAGATGAATATGAAAATGCGCACCCATTCGCGCTAAGTCCGCTTAATGGAGAAGATGCCAATCTCGATTTTGATTTCGATTTTCTTACAAATGCAGAAGAGTTTGTTCTCGGGACAAATCCTGAATTAATCGATACTGATGGAGATGGCTTTAGTGATAGTGATGATTTTTACCCACTAGATGGTGATCCCATCACAGGGGTTGCGTTTGACCACGACCAAGACGGTCTTCCGGAAAATTGGGAATATGAAAACGGACTAAGTGATTACAACCCGAGTGATGCTCATGAGGATTTTGATAGGGATCAGCTCACAAATATCGAAGAGTTTAAGTTGGGTAGTGATCCACTAGATCAGGATACCGATGGAGATGGCTGGCCTGATAGTCAAGATCGATACGTTCTGAATTCTTTGTATCACCAGGATTGGGATCGGGACACGCTTCCTGACGTTTGGGAAACGTTTTATGGGCTTAACCCATCTAATACGTATGACGCGCTTCTTGACCCAGATAATGATGGCCTCAACAACATCGAAGAGTTTAAAACCGGAGGAGATCCGTTTGGACCTGGTGTCGCTGATAGTGATGGTGACGGCATCGGAGACTTTGATGAAATTGCCAACGGTTTAAATCCTAGCGACCCGAGTGATGCGACGGAAGACTGGGATGGCGACCTGCTCAATAACAGAGAAGAAATTGCCGCTGGCACCGACCTCAATAGCTGGGATTCTGATTTCGATGGATTACCCGATGGCTTTGAGGTGCAATATGGCTTTAACCCTGTTGTTGATAGCGGGGAAAGTCATCAAGATAGCGACGGCGATGGTTTAACAAATTTCGTTGAGTGGAGTGTTGGTACTGACCCAACAAAGGCCGACACTGATGGGGATCTCGTTGCTGATGGCGACGATGAATTTCCATTTGATTCAAACGAATGGGCCGACACAGATGGGGATGGTGTTGGCGATAACGCTGATGCCTTCCCGAACGACGCAACTGAAGTTGCCGATAACGACAACGATGGCATCGGTGATGTGGCCGACACGGACGACGATAACGATCAAATGCCAGATGCGTGGGAATTGGCAAACAACTTTGATCCGTTATCGGCAATCGATGCGGCGCAAGATGTTGATGAAGATCGCTACACCAATTTACGAGAGTTTGAATTAGCGAGTGATCCCAATGATGTTGCAAGCCCAGGTAGCCCGTTCTTGCAATCTGGAGTTATCCAATCAGTGTCGAGTAGCAGTTGGACGACGGTAGCACTGGACCACGAATACGCTTCGATGGTTGTGGTAGCGGCGCCTGTTTATGACCTTCCGCAAGCACCGATGGTTGTAAGAGTTCGCAACGCCGTGAGTAACACGTTTGAAATGAAGCTTGATCGCGCTGATGGAAACAGCACCGAAGCGAATGCCGACGTTCACTTCACTGTCGTCGAAGAGGGTGATTACCAGTTGGCAACTCACGGTATTACTATGGAGGCTGTGAAGTACTTGAGCACTGTCACTGATCGAAAAGGAAGGTGGACCGGAGAGGCGGCGTTGTACATTAATAGTTATGTGCAGCCTGTCCTGGTTGGTCAGGTTATGTCGGCAAACGACCCAGATTTCTCGGTGTTCTGGTCGCGTGGCAGCTCGGTTAAAAATAGCGCGTCGGCAACCGATCTGTTCGTGGGTAAAAATATTGCGGAAGATCCCGACACAACCCGTGCAGATGAAACCATTGGCTATATCGTTATGGAAGAGGGTAGCGGCGAAATTAATGGCTATCTCTATGAAGCTGCAATGGGTGCGGATGTTGTTGATGGTCTCAATGGCAATGGTTACGATTACTCGCTGCAGACAATCACGGATGTCACAGCAGCTGTCGCAAGTCAAAGCGGTATGGATGGTGGTAATGGCGGCTGGGCAGTGTTGCGTCAAACGCCTGGTGCCGGAATCCTCCCTGTTGCGATTGATGAAGACCAACTCAAAGACAACGAAAGAAGCCACACCTCTGAGGAAGTCAGCTATATCGTTTTCGGACAAGAATAACGCCGCGTTTTATCCATTGCTTTTTATAGGCCCGCACAATGCGGGCCTAGTTATACATGGGCCTTTTAATTTTTAATCTGTCGCTTTTGATGTATTACTCTATAAAGTTGGCCCCATCTTATTGAAGAATTTTCTCTACCTTCTCAAAACCTAATCTACACTGAAGAGTACACGACGTGCTTCCCGTGCCGTGAAACCTCAAAAATGTCAGGATTAGGTTGTCAGTATGAACGCAAACTCTGTTCAATTTCGATTGTTTACCGCGGTATTAGTGAGCTTTTTGATTCTAATTGGTGCGGGTGTATGGATTATTACCCACCCGGATATGTCGAGTGCCTCGGCCACGTTCCTCTTGCTTGGCGCTGGTATTGTATGTCTGGTAGGCCTAATAGTCTTTATGCGCATGCAATTGAGTGGGCCGTTTGCTCACTTGATGTCCGCTGTAGATATGCTGCGCGAAGGTGATTATCGTCATAGCATTGCCGAATTACTTGGTGACGAGTTTGGTGTTTTATCGAGAACGTTAGAGCGCGTGCGGGTATTTATTGGTGGAACCTTGGACGATCTACAGGTTAACAGCCAGCATCTTACGGAAGCAAGTAAGCAGCTGGACAAAATGGCGGTCGACATTTCGCGAACCACCGTCGAGCAGAACGATCTGACTCACCAAGTGGCTACAGCGATAGAACAGATGGAGGCCGCTTCACGTGAAGTCGCTACAAATGCTGTCGAGACATCTGATACCACTAAAAATGCAGCAGAGCTAGCCAAAGAAGGTAATGGCGCAATGAGTATTGCGCAGGAAAATATGCGTCGATTGGTATCGGAGACAGAAAATACTACGGTGGCCATCAGCAAATTGGCGGATGAGTCGAACAAAGTAGGCTCGGTTTTGGATGTCATTAAAGGTATTGCTGAGCAAACGAACTTGCTTGCATTAAACGCCGCAATTGAAGCGGCCCGCGCGGGAGAGCAGGGCAGAGGCTTCGCGGTTGTTGCCGATGAAGTACGTTCTCTTGCACAAAAAACACAGCAGTCGACGGTTGAAATACAGACTATTCTTGAGAACATTCAGGCCGGCGCAAATGACGCGCTGGTTGCGATGAATACGGGGAAAACTCAAACCGAAGAGACGTCGAGCAAAGTTGAGACTGCTGATCAGCACTTGCGCGAGATAGTCAATGCGGTGTCTATTATCAATGAGCGTAATGCGCATATCGCGACAGCGGCAGAGGAGCAAACAGCCGTAGCGCGTTCGTTGGCCGAGTTGATTGACCGCATTAACACCTTGGCGAAAGAAACGTCTCGAGAAAGTACAGACGCCGAAGCATTGAGCGGTAAGTTAAATTCACTGACTAATGCCTTCAACCAAAAACTAGATCAAATGACTAAACGATAAGGTTTCACTGGATTTTAGAGCTCGTTACTCCGTGCTGACACTAAATAGTTTAGCCCGTACTGTTTTTCGATACTCATGGGGGCTAGTTTGATAGTGAGTTTTGAATAGTCGCGAAAAGTAACTGACATCCGTGTAACCGACTTTAAAGGCTATCTCGCCAATGTTTAAGTTGCTGGTCTGAAGTAATTCCTTCGCTGTGTTTAGCCTTAGTTCTTGCAAATAATCGAGCGGTGTTTTCCCTGTTGCCGCTTTGAATCTTCTATTGAACGTCCGTGTGCTCATATCGAACAGTTCAGCAAGGAGAGATACTTTTACCTCCTCGGAAAAGTGATCTTGCATCCACAGCTGAGCTTGTAAAACAGTTTCATCTGAGTGTTTGTCAATATTCCCTTCAAAATACCGCAAGCTTTCGTATGAGCGTCGAATCTCGTGTGAGAAATGCCGTTCTACGTGATGGGCAATCGGTAAACTGTATAACTTCTGGATAAAATGCACTGTCAGATCTGCAAGTGAATTCACACTCGCTGCGCAATAGATTTCACCCGCTTGTGTAATAAAGTAATCGCGCTTGAGTTTAACTTTTGGATAATGTTGGGCGAACTCGTCGAAATAATACCAGTGGGTTGTCGCGGGCTTACCATCGAGTAATCCTGCTTCCGCGAGAAAGCAGCAGCCAGTGCCAACGCCGGCGATGGTTGCTCCTCGTTCCGCTGCCTGTTGTAGCCAGTGAGTAACCCCGGGATTATTTCGAATGATTCGCTGTGGATTGCGCCATAGGGAGGGGACAAAAATGATGTCGCCAGCGGGTGCTGTTGATAATGTATATTCTGGAATGATCGGTAAACCAGCTCGCGTTTTTACTCGCCGGATACTGGTCGCTACGGTATCTATCGACAGTGAATGTTGGCCACGCTGCCGACTGTCCGCAACACTTTGAGCGGCTGATAACATCTCTGCAGGTAGGCTCGCACTGGTGGCCAGCATCTCGTCCACTAGCAGAAATTGCACGCGGTGCGTCAATGGGTGGTGACTAGCTGTCATGTAAAGCCTCTGCCGTAGAGTCTCTATTGCTTGGATGGCTATAATGCCATATAGAATGGCTGAAACGCCATCATTTATGGCCTATCTTCGTGACTAGAATGTACCCATCAGCCGACCTGTTCTTTGGTCGATATCGTTTCGATTACAGCTTCTGGAATCAAGTCTTATGTCTAATACGCGTTTACCTGTCATTGTTGGTTTTGGTGGATTCAATGCTGCTGGTCGTAGCTCTGGCCATCAAAGTTACCGTCGTATGATTTTGGAGAGCCTTCCTTCAGATCAGGTTGCTGATACGGTTGCTGGTCTTGCGACATTAACGGGTATGGTTGAGGCAATAGACGGCGGTAAATACAGCGACGGTCAGGGCAAGGAATACACCAAAGCGCAGGTGGGTGAAATTTATAAAGAGGCCATCGAAGCTGCGACGTTGATTCGACGTGTCGAGACAAGCCACTTTGACCCTGATGCGACTCATTGGCACAAGAAGATGTCGATGTCTGCAGTGGGAGGTAGCGAACTCACTTTTGAGGTGTCACGAAAGCACTTGCCCGAACCTATTCCCTCTAGCTGGACGCTCTCAGAAGGAGAGGGTGGCAAGGTACGGGTGACTCTATCTGAGCCTCTTGATATAAAAATTGACAGTTATCGTGATTTTCCTGTGAAGTCGGCCGGTCAGTTACCCACCGGGTTCGACCCCAGCGCACATTACAATTCGCGGTTTCATCCACGCGGGTTGCAAATGACAATCCTTGGCGCATCCGATGCCGTACATTCCTTAGGTATGCCGTGGGAAAAGATCGTGGATGCAGTACGTCCCGATGAAATTGGCGTTTACTCTGGAAGCGTACTGTCGCAAATGGACGAGTACAGTAACGCTGGGCTAGCGCAATCGCGGATGAAAGGCGCTCGAGTTTCATCGAAACAGTTGGCAATGGGAATGAACACCATGCCAGCGGACTTTGTAAACGCCTACGTGCTTGGAAGTGTTGGTGTCACTGGCAGTGCGGTAGGCGCGTGCGCGACCTTTTTGTATACGCTGCGACAGGGTATTGAAGATATTCAAAGTGGTCGCCGCCGCGTGGTCATGGTTGGCGCGGCGGAAGCGCCAGTGAACCCTGAATTTATGGAAGGTTTCGATGCAATGAGTGCATTGGCATCGGATGCAAACCTCAAACATCTCGATGGTTGTGACATTCCTAATTATCGAAGAGCGAGTCGTCCGTTTGGTGAAAACTGCGGTTTTGTTATTGGTGAGTCTGCACAGTATGTTGTGCTTATGGATGATGAGCTGGCGTTTGAATTGGGTGCCGATATTTACGGTGCCGTGCCGAATGTCTATATCAATGCTGACGGCTACAAAAAATCAATTTCTGCCCCAGGGCCTGGGAACTACATCACGTTCGCAAAAGCTGTGGCTGCAACGCAAGCCATTATTGGTGAGCAAGCGATAAAAGAGCGCAGCGTTGTACAAGCTCACGGTTCGAGTACTCCTGCAAATAGAACCAGTGAATCATTAATTTTTGATCGCATTGCGAAAGCGTTTGGTATCGAGCATTGGCCAGTAGGTGCGGTTAAAGCCTATGTTGGTCACACCATTGGACCCGCAAGTGCAGACCAGCTCATTGCCACACTTGGTTTATATCAACATGGAATTCTGCCCGGAATTAAAACAATTGATCGTGTGGCAGACGACGTGCATGCAGATCGCTTAGCTATTTCTAATACGGATGTTGATCTGTCTGATAATCCTCCCGTTGTTAGTTTCTTAAACTCCAAAGGTTTTGGTGGTAACAATGCTACCGCGTCAGTGTTGTCCGCAAGTTACACGGAATCGATGCTTGCTAAACGTTACGGTAAAAAAGCATTTAGCGAGTATGCCAACCGGCGTGAAGGTACTAGAGAGGTTGCGCAACAATATGTTGAAAAAGCTAACTTGGGTCAATTGGATGCGATTTATCGTTTCGGTGAAGGCATGATTGATGAATCAGAGATCCAATTTGGCGATCAGGAAATGTCCATTCCTTCTTTTAAAAATAGTGTTTCACTCGATATTCCAAATCCCTTTGATGATATGGTGGAATAAATCAGACGGGGTAAATCTTTGTTGTAACGGAAAAAGGGTGCTATGGAGCATCCTTTTTGCGTTTATAGATCAGATTCTCTTTTAATGACAAAAGCTGGGCAAAAATTACATTTTATTGCTACAGTAGAAGCAGCTCGATGTTTTATCGTTGGTATTAATTAACACTGCCCACAAACAGAACAATAATAGGACGAGTTTTCTACGTATGATCAGTGATGTCGGTGCGCGTATGTTGGTCTTGCGCAAATTAAATGGATGGTCCCAACGGCAATTGGCAAAGCGCGCAGGCGTTCCTCACAGTGCAATTTCAATGATTGAGCACGGCCAGGTGAGCCCCTCTGTAAACTCCCTTAAAAAAGTCCTTGATGGGGTCCCTATCTCGCTGGCGGATTTCTTTGCGCTTGACCTCAATATGCAAATTCGCGTTTTTTACAAAGAGAAAGATATCGAAGAAGAAGGAATAGGCTCGATGGTGCGAGCGGCTATTCAGTCTAAAGGTGAAGAACCCGTTGAGCTTGTTCGCGAAACCTATCCGGCTGGATCTGATACAGGTGATGAGCTACTCGTTGATAGCGGCGAAATGATGGGTTATGTGGTCAGCGGAGAAATTGAAGTGACTATCGGTGGTGAAGTGGACAAGCTCAAACCTGGCGACGGCTTTTATTTTGAGCGTCGCCGTCCGCACCGTTTCCGAAACCTTGGAGAAAATCCGGCAGAGCTAATCGCTGCGCTCTTGCCACCTAAGGCCAAGCAGCCGTATATTGGCTAGTGAGTCAGATATGGCTGGTCAGAGACTGATGATTTCTGACTGCTTGTCCTGCTTGCAATTCAACTCAAAACTTCTATATTGCCGCTTGGTGTGAACGATTCGCTGTTTTTTGGTCGAAATGGCAATCATTCTCATCTTCGAAGTGCGGTAGCTCAATAAACTTTTCCAGAGCTTGGCTGCCATAAGATGAGCCAAAACATCATTAGTGATTGATATAGACCTTAATGCTTCCGTAGCGAAGCTTAAACAAGCGGCTGGCTAGCCAACCGCGCCCCACCAACCAACAGTATGAGGCCAACAATGATCTACTCGGGTAATGCAATTACCGTTGAGCTGCTGGATAACCAAATTGCCGAATTGAAGTTCGACTTGCAAAACGAATCGGTTAACAAATTTAGCAGTAGTGTCGTTAAAGAATTAAGTGAAGCGATAACCGCGTTAGAAAACGATTCTTCCGCTCGTGGAGTAATCATCACTAGTGCCAAAGATGTCTTCATCGTCGGCGCCGATATCACCGAGTTTGGCGGCGTGTTTGAAGCGGGTGGTGACGCGATTGCCGCCATGTTGTCTGAAAACAATACCAACAATAATCGTATTGAAGACTTGAAAATACCTGTAGTGGCAGCGATTAATGTTTTTGCTTTGGGTGGCGGGTTTGAATTGGCATTGGCATGTGACTACCGAGTAGCGAGCTCGGTAGCTCAGGTAGGCTTTCCTGAAACTCAGCTGGGTATTCTGCCTGGGTGGGGTGGTACTGTGCGTTTCCCTCGCCTAGTGGGTGTCGACACTGCCGTTGAATGGATTGCCGCAGGTCAAAATAAAAAAGCCGACGCCGCGCTCAAGGTGGGTGCCGTTGATGGTGTGGTTGCGCCTGAACTTTTACGAGATGCCGCGCTAAATACGTTACGTTTGTGTATAGACGGCAAGCTCGACTACCACGCTCGTCGCAAGCAAAAAACATCTCCGCTACCCATCAATATGATGGAAACGATGATGGCGTTTGAAACGGCGAAAGCATTCGTTGGATCGACGGCGGGTAAGAATTATCCGGCACCGCTTGCTGCGGTGAGTACTATGCAACAAGCAGCGACTCTCGATCGTGAGGGAGCTTTAGCCGCTGAGACAAAAACCTTCGTCAAGCTTGCGCAAACGAGTGAAGCGCGGGCACTTGTTAACATCTTCCTGAACGATCAGTTACTCGGAAAAGAAGCCAAAACATGGGCGAAAAAGTCCGACAAAAAAGTTGAGCGTGCAGCCGTATTGGGTGCGGGGATTATGGGCGGCGGTATTGCATACCAATCAGCGCTCCGTGGTACGCCTATTTTAATGAAGGATATCAACCAAGCTGGTTTAGATTTAGGCTTATCAGAAGCTGCGAAACTATTGACCAAGCGGGTCGACCGAGGTCGCATGACGCCCGCGAAAATGGCCGGCGTGTTAAACAATATTGACCCAACGCTCGACTATGGTGGATTCCAAGACATTGATATCGTGGTAGAAGCGGTCGTCGAAAACCCTAAAGTTAAACACGCAGTTTTGAAAGAAGTTGAGGGCAAGGTAACTGAAGATACTGTCCTTGCTTCGAATACGTCAACAATCTCTATTGATTATCTTTCTGAGCCACTGGCGAGACCAGAAAACTTTTGCGGTATGCACTTTTTCAACCCTGTCCACGCAATGCCCCTGGTTGAAGTCATTCGTGGTTCAAAAACATCTGACACGGCGATAGCCCGAACCGTTGCTTATGCATCGGCGATGGGCAAAAAACCCGTTGTAGTAAAAGACTGCCCTGGGTTTTTAGTAAACCGCGTGTTATTCCCTTATTTCGCAGGCTTTTCGATGCTATTACGTGATGGCGCTGACTTCCAAAAAGTCGACAAAGTCATGGAGAAGTGGGGCTGGCCAATGGGACCCGCGTATTTGCTGGATGTTGTTGGCATGGATACCGCTGTTCATGCTGGTGGTGTGATGGCTGACGGTTTCCCTGAGCGCATGGCGCGAACGTTTAAAGATTCCATTGAGGTGCTTTTCGAAGCCGATCGCCTAGGCCAGAAAAATGGCAAAGGTTTTTATAAATACGAAACCGATAAGCGTGGCAAACCCAAAAAAGCCTTCGACCCTGAGGTGCTTGAATTAATTAAGCCGCATGTTGCTGAGGCGAAAGATTTCAGTGAGGAAGAAATTATCGAGCGCATGATGACACCCATGGTCACTGAATTAGCGCGTTGCGTTGACGAAGGCATTGTGGCTTCGCATGGTGAAGCGGACATGGCATTGATCTATGGCGTAGGCTTCCCTCCGTTCCGCGGCGGCCTTTTCGCATGGCTGGATTCCATTGGTGCGAAAGCGGCGTTGGCAATGGCCGACAAGCACAAAGCGCTCGGTGGTGTTTATGAGGCGACCGAATCAATGAAGAAGTTGGCTGCCGACGAAGGTAAGTATTACCAGTAACGTTGAGCTAACACAGACGAAAAGAATTTAGAGGAGAATTACCGTGGGTTTAAATCCAAGAGATGCAGTGATCGTCGATTATGGTCGCAGTGCAATGGGTCGTTCTAAAAATGGGTGTTTCCGCAATGTACGTGGCGACACTATTTCGGCAGAGATTGTAAAAGCATTGTTAGCGCGAAACGAAGCGTTGAATCCCGAAGAAGTCGATGATTTTATTTGGGGGTGTGTACTACAAAGAGAAGAAAACGGTGGGAATGTTGGCCGAAATATTTGGTTGTTAGCAAATCTTCCTCATACTATTCCTGGGCAAACAGTGAACCGCTTGTGTGGTTCCTCAATGTCTGCAATTCATATTGCTGCGGCTAATATTCAGTGTGGTATGGGCGATACTTATGTGGTGGGTGGCGTAGAGCATCTAGGCCATCTGAGTATGATGGAAGGAATTGATCCTAACCCGATGATGGGTCGCTCTGTTGCTAAAGCGGCTGGTAGCATGGGAATGACAGCGGAATACTTAGCTATGTTGCACGGCATTAGTCGTGAGGATATGGATAAGTTTGCCGTTCGTTCACATGCGCTCGCACACCAGGCACGTGAAAGCGGCAAGTTTGACAACGAAATATTCGCGGTTGCTGGTCACGATGCAAATGGTTTCCCCATTATGGTTGAGCAGGACGAAACGATTCGCCCTGAAACCAATGTTGAAGATTTAGCAAAGTTAAAACCTGTTTTCGATCCCGTTAATGGCAAAGTGACTGCGGGTACGTCGTCCCAGTTATCAGATGGTGCTTCGGTGATGTTAGTGATGTCAGCGGAAAAAGCACAGTCGTTAGGCTTAACGCCTTTGGCGAAAATTATTTCAACCGGTGTGGCCGGTGTCGACCCATCCATCATGGGTTATGGTCCTGTTCCTGCAACCAAGCAAGCATTAAAGCGCATCAATATGAGCATTGATGATATGGAAGTGGTTGAATTAAATGAAGCCTTTGCCGCGCAAAGCTTACCTGTTTTGAAAGATCTAAAGTTGCTCGATAGTATGGAAGAGAAGGTCAACTTAAATGGTGGGGCAATAGCGCTGGGACATCCTTTGGGTTGTTCTGGTACTCGCATCACAGGATCGTTATTGACCGTCATGAAGGAAAAGGACGCGACCTTTGGTGTCTCGACTATGTGTGTGGGCCTGGGCCAGGGAATCACCACCATTGTTGAGCGCCTAAATTAACTAGCTCGACGCAATTAGCACGGCTTTCTTTTGGAAAAGAAGTGCTATCATAGCCGCCCCAGTGACTGCATGAGTGGTAACTGGGGCTTTTTCGTTTTAGCTAATTTGATTTTAGAGATCGCGTGATTCCGTTAATTCATCATCCGAGCCCGCAGGGACTATTGCATAAAGAGCTGGCAACGTTTGCGCAGACAACGCTTGAGCAAAAAATAGTTGCAGTTCGCTACGACTGGAGTCCGAACTATCTCAAGCGCGGCGAGACAGAGGTGCTGGTCGCGGTTTTTTGCCTTGTACGTCAAGGAAAGCAGGTGAGGATCGGTCTGGGAGTCTTCGCAGATCATCACGGTGTCCAGGAACTAACAAGCCTCACAGAGACAAGTAGCGCGTTGATATCCTGGCTAGCCGAGCGCCAAACGCCATTTTTTTGGTTGGATCAGCCAATAGAATTGCAGCCGATTCACATTCCCAAACCCTGGGGCCAAGAGATTTGGTTTACCGGTATTGAAGAACGAGGTCAGTCTCGCGTCACTGATGGACGATATTCCATTCCGTTACCGTGGCTACTTTCAGCCTGTGGTGAATGTTGTCTCGCAAAGCAGAGCAACAATGGAAAGAGTTTTGACGCAACGCCAATTTTGCTTAAAACATTAGACCCATTACCCGAACCGGTATTTGGTGACTTATATTTCGAACTGCACGAAGAGAAACGCGAAGTCTACGTGGTCACTCATATTGACCAGCAAGCTTGGCCCGGCGGTGAGGGTGGCATACGCTTTGGGTTCTCGGTAGAGAAGCGCGACGAGTTTCCTGACGATACTCATTTTAAAAAAGCCTATCTTGCCAGCGTAAAAAAATATCGAGTAATTAGAGAACAAATAGATGAACTCGTTGATGGTTTCAGGGTTGAAGAGGGGATAGGCGTCAATGAGCCTGTATCGGCTAATCAGTCCAAGCAGTGGTTGGCAAAATTGCCCGCAGAGCTGTTGAGAGAAGAGCAAGCCCTGCGCGAAGACATGGAGTCGTTTATCCATGTGCAGTCGTTACAGCTAGGTGATGTGGTCAAAGTGCCGACATTAACTCCTCACTCTTTAATGCACGGCGTGCGCACTATTGAGTTTCAAACCCCTGTTTATGAGCGCAAAATTTTATCCTTCGCCCAAAAAGTGCTTACGCAAAGTCACTGGGATACGGATGCCGCCATGCAGCTTGCGGACCTGTCACCGGCGACGATACCCGATCTAGCGCTCATCCACGAGAAAGATGGCTGTAGCATTGAGTCGGTTGTCGAGTTCCAAGACTTTTCTGTGGAGCGAATTTGTCTCCAACCTAGCGCTACGTTTAGTTTGCCCCTAGATCATTCCTATCGCTTACTCATAACTGTTAGCAGCGGCATCTGCATTGATGGTAGCCAGCGACCGTCCGAGCAAGCTGAATTGTTACCAGCTGGCACTGGTCCTCTTTTGATCAGTAACACTTCAGCAAGTGAAGCTGTTTTTCTACTCGCTAAGCCTCATTAAATATTTGCTCAATATTATTATTGAACCTCCAAAGTGACTGTGGCACAATCTCCACCCCTTCGTTCGGGCAAGTGCGTTTTTTGCGATATTAAAGCTTGTAAATCAACGAGTTACAGAGATTCGCAAAATAATCAATCAGAGCGCAATGTCGGAATTTAGAGATCATTTAGCGGTCGTGGTGGAATTGGTAGACACGCCAGATTTAGGTTCTGGTGCCGCAAGGTGTGAGAGTTCAAGTCTCTCCGACCGCACCATATTCAAATGCTCGGGTTTGATTCGCCCGAGATCAGAAAGCCCTTTGACTCACGAACTTGATTAAGAGGACAGCATGCAGGTTTCTGTAGAGACAACGTCAAACTTAGAGCGCCGGATCACAATCGGCGTACCAGCTGAACAAATCGACGGTGAAGTGGCTAAGCGCCTACAAGATACCGCAAAAAAAGCCCGAATTAATGGCTTCCGTGCTGGTAAGGTTCCTCTTAAAGTCGTCAAACAGCGCTTTGGTGAAGGTATTCGCCAAGAAGTTCTGGGCGAAGTGATTAATCGCACCTATTTTGAAGCGATTCAGCAAGAATCCTTAAACCCTGCTGGCATGCCAAACATCGATATCTCGAAAGATACCGAAGGCGAAGGCATTGAATACGTTGCTACGTTAGAAGTATATCCAGAATTTGAACTAACAGATTTTTCTGCGTTTGAAATCGCTAAGCCAGTCGCCACTGTTGAAGAAACGGATATCGATACAATGATCGAGAATCTGCGCAAACAGGCAGCAACCTATGAAACTGTTGAGCGCGCAGCCAAGACTGATGACCAGGTGATCATTGATTACGTGGGTACCAAAGAGGGCGAAGAGTTCGAAGGCGGCAAAGCGGATGGCCAAACCCTTGTACTGGGCTCAAATAGTATGATTCCAGGTTTTGAGGACGGCATTGTTGGCATGAAAGCCGGTGATGAAAAAGCTCTCGATCTTACGTTCCCAGAGGAATACCACGCTGAAGAATTAAAAGGTGCTGCAGTACAGTTCAAAATTTCACTTAAGGAAGTCAAAGAGCAGTCTTTGCCTGAACTTGATGAAGAGTTCTATAAAAAGTTTGGCGTAGAAGAGGGTGGTGCAGAAGCGTTTCGTGCTGAAGTAAAGAAAAATATGGAGCGCGAACTTAAAAATGCCATCAAGAATAAAGTCAAAACTCAAGTACTCGATGCATTAGCAGAAGCGCAAGCGGTCGATATTCCCGGTGCGTTAGTTGCGAATGAAGTTGAAAATATGCGCAAGCAAATGTTGCAGCAGTTTGGTGCCGCAGCGGAAAAATTGGATACCAAATCGCTACTTCCTGATTCGATGTTCGAAGAGCAAGCAAGCAAGCGCGTTAAGCTTGGCCTAATCATGGGAGAAATCATCAAAGTTCAAGAAATGACTGCTGATGAAGATAAGGTGAAAGAAGCAATTGATGAGCTAGCCTCCACCTATCATGATCCAGATGCGGTTATTCAATACTACTCGTCTAACCAAGAAGCGAAGTCCAGTATTGAGGCGATGGTTTTGGAAGAGCAGGCGGTTGAGCACGTGATGAATGTCGCAAAAGTGACAGAAGAAGCGAGCGATTACGAGACTCTTTCTGCCGAAGCAAATCAACAAGCGCAATAAGCAACACGCTCAATCTGAAAAACCGCCTATTTCTAGGCGGTTTTTTTATGTCTGCAATTTGTTCAATTTATTACCAAATTGATTTCTATCTCGCCTATTTTAATAAAAAATCCATTCAACCCCTGATCTCGGCTGGCATAACCGCTAGACTGGGTTTAAGCTCATGAGCTGAAGTAGCTTTTAAACTGCCGCGACAGGCTCTGCCTTCGCCAGTCTTCCCGTTATCTTTTCCGCAAGGATCAATTGAACTATGTCGATTATAAATGAGACCGGTTTGGTACCGGATGTATCAAATGTAACAATTCCATACGTTATCGAACAAAGCGCTCGAGGCGAGCGTGTCCAGGATATCTATTCTCGTTTGTTGAAGGAGCGTGTCATATTTTTGGTTGGCCAGGTGGAAGACTACATGGCTAACCTAGTCGTTGCTCAGATGCTATTTTTGGAAGCGGAAAACCCAGACAAAGATATCAGCCTGTACATTAATTCACCGGGGGGGTCTGTGACGGCTGGCCTTTCAATTTATGACACCATGCAGTTCATTAAACCTGATGTAAGCACTATCTGCATTGGCCAAGCATGTAGCATGGGGGCATTTTTGCTGACAGCAGGCGCTAAAGGTAAGCGGTATTGCTTATCTAATGCCCGCACCATGATTCACCAGCCTAGCGGCGGCGCACAGGGCCAGGCCAGCGATATTCATATCCATGCGCAAGAAATCTTGAAAATTCGCGAACGTCTCAACGAGATTATGGCAGAGCACACGGGCAAGTCTGTGAAACAGGTAGCTGTTGATACTGAGCGAGACAACTTTATGAGTGCTGAAGAGTCGAAGAAGTACGGTTTGATTGACGACGTGATCAGTCGTCGAATAACCCCGGCATAAAATCTGCTTATAATTTGTACTGTTGGTAATTGAGGGATAAAAGTGTCCTTTTTTCCCTCCTTTTACAATGTAAGCTGGTGGTTCACGGCTAAACTTGTTGAGAGAACGGCAAAAAGCTTTGGGAGGCGCTGATTACTCCCTGGCCGTTTTGCTTGAAGTCTGTCCGGACCCCATTGGTCAGGTGGACAAGATGACGCAAATGGCACTAAAAAGGGTGTCGTGGGACTTGAAATATCGCCCTAAACCTAGCATCTTTATGTGCCAGAGACTTAGTTTGACGGAGTGGTTTAATGACCGATCGTAGTAATGACAATGGAGACGACAACGGCAAGTTGCTGTATTGCTCCTTTTGCGGAAAAAGCCAGCACGAAGTGCGGAAGCTGATCGCAGGACCCTCCGTGTTCATCTGTGATGAGTGCGTTGACCTATGTAACGACATCATTCGGGAAGAGATCCAAGAAAGTGCTAGTGAAGGCGGTTCAGACAAATTGCCGACGCCGCATGAGATCTCTGAGATTCTGGACCAGTACGTCATTGGCCAGCGAAGCGCCAAGAAAGTACTTGCAGTGGCGGTATACAACCACTACAAGCGTCTGAGAATTGGTGACAAGCAGAAAGATAAAGAAGATGTTGAGCTAGGTAAGAGTAACATCCTCCTAGTTGGGCCAACCGGAAGCGGTAAAACACTACTGGCTGAGACATTGGCGCGACTGCTTAACGTACCCTTCACCATTGCTGATGCAACTACCCTCACGGAAGCCGGTTACGTGGGTGAGGATGTTGAAAATATCATCCAGAAGTTATTGCAGAAGTGCGATTACGATGTAGAGAAAGCACAGCAAGGTATTGTTTACATTGACGAAATTGACAAGATCTCTCGAAAATCTGATAACCCATCAATCACCCGCGACGTTTCGGGCGAGGGTGTGCAGCAGGCTCTATTAAAGCTCATCGAGGGTACTGTCGCTTCCGTTCCTCCTCAGGGTGGCCGTAAGCATCCTCAGCAAGAGTTCTTGCAAGTGGATACCTCTAATATCCTATTCATCTGTGGCGGTGCGTTTGCTGGTTTAGACAAAGTTATTCGTGATAGATCAGAGAAAGGCGGCATCGGTTTCAGCGCGGAAGTGAAGAGCAAAGCGGACGGTAAGAACGTAGGTGAAACGCTCCGTGATCTCGAGCCTGAAGATCTTGTTAGATATGGCTTGATCCCTGAATTTGTCGGTCGGTTACCGGTTATCGCGACATTGGAAGAACTTGATAAAGAAGCCCTGATTCAGATCCTCACTGAGCCTAAGAACTCGCTGACCAAGCAATATGGGAAGCTATTCAGTATGGAAGGTGTTGAAATAGACTTCCGTCCAGATGCGCTCGATGCTGTGGCGATGAAGGCGATGGAGCGTAAAACCGGTGCTCGAGGGTTGCGCTCTATCATGGAAAACGTTCTCCTAGATACGATGTATAAAATTCCATCGGAAAAAGACGTCGCTAAGGTGGTTGTTGATGAGTCTGTGATAAAAGGCGAATCAGAACCCTTGCTGGTCTATGAAAATGCCGAGTCCGGCAAGTCAGCTGCATCAGCCAAAGACAAAAACTAGCACACTTCGAGTAGGGCGGTTAAATTTTAACCGCCCTAATTGTTTCTGGGTAACTTAGATGCTTAGATAACCTAGTTACTCAGGTAGCCCAGGCGGTAAGATTAATTTTGGGGATTATCTCGCCCTGACTTGTAATTCCTTTTCTGTGCCCCCACTGTAAATTCATTGCAGCGAGCCCTTTGGGCCGCAGCCTCAGTGATAAAGAGGGAAAAATGACCGAACACTCAATAACAGACAGCTCCAACCAATATCCATTACTACCTCTTCGCGATGTAGTGGTTTATCCGCACATGGTTATTCCACTCTTCGTTGGGAGAGAGAAATCTATTGAAGCTTTAGAAACAGCGATGGCAACCGATAAGCAAGTTTTGCTTGTTGCTCAACGTAGCGCCTCGGAAGACGACCCCTCCGCTGATGATATCTACGAAGTCGGAACCATCTCCACAATTCTGCAACTCCTAAAGTTGCCTGACGGCACCGTTAAAGTCCTTGTCGAGGGCGGCACGCGTGCAAAGATACTATCAGTCGACACGGAGCAAAGTTATTTTCGTGCTGATGTCGAGTCTTTAGAAAGTGAGGTCATCCCATCTAAGGAAGCGGAGCTTCTGGTTCGGTCTGCGATGACTCAATTCGAACAGTATGTCAATTTGAGCAAGAAAGTTCCGGCTGAAGTCATGACGGCGCTGACTGGTATTGATGAGCCAGGTCGTTTGGCCGATACGGTTGCTGCAAATATGTCTCTGGAGCTTCCGCAAAAGCAAGAAATTTTGGAGATGATTGATGTTAGGGGGCGACTCGAGCATTTGCTGGGTTTGATGGAGTCTGAAATTGACCTGTTTCAAGTTGAGAAGCGAATTCGTGGACGCGTTAAAAAGCAGATGGAAAAGAGCCAACGCGAGTACTACCTCAACGAGCAAATGAAGGCTATCCAAAAGGAGTTGGGTGATTTAGGTGATGAACCCAATGAAGCCGAAGACCTTGATAACAAAATAAAAGAAGCGGGTATGCCAAAAGAGGCCGAAGAGAAAACCCGTGCTGAACTGAATAAATTAAAGATGATGTCGCCAATGTCAGCGGAGGCATCTGTCGTACGCGCCTACATCGATTGGATGGTGAATGTACCGTGGAAAAAACGTAGCAAGGTACGTCATGACCTTGGTCGTGCAGAAAAAATCCTTAACGAAGACCATTATGGTTTAGAAGAGGTGAAAGAGCGGATACTGGAATATTTGGCAGTACAGCAGCGGGTTAAAAAAATCAAAGGCCCTGTTTTGTGTTTGGTTGGCCCTCCCGGTGTTGGTAAAACCTCGTTAGGCGAGTCCATCGCTCGTGCCACGAATCGTAAATTTGTTCGTATGGCGCTCGGTGGTGTGCGAGATGAGGCAGAAATCCGAGGGCATCGTAGAACCTATATTGGTTCATTGCCTGGTAAGTTGATACAGAAAATGTCGAAAGCAGGGGTTAAAAACCCGCTGTTCCTTTTGGACGAAATTGACAAAATGGGAATGGACCACCGCGGTGATCCGGCGTCAGCGCTGCTGGAAGTGTTAGATCCCGAGCAAAACAACACGTTTAATGATCATTACCTTGAAGTTGACTACGATCTTTCTGATGTGATGTTTGTCTGTACTTCAAACTCAATGAATATCCCTGGTCCATTATTGGATCGTATGGAAGTTATTCGAATTCCTGGTTACACGGAAGACGAAAAGGTCAACATTGCAACTCGCTACTTGCTACCGAAGCAAATGAAGCGCAATGGTTTGAAAGAGCGTGAGATTCATGTCGAAGAAGCTGCAATTCGTGACATCATTCGCTACTACTCACGTGAAGCGGGAGTTCGTGGCCTAGACCGAGAAGTCGCAAAAATTTGCCGCAAAGTGGTAACTGCCAATGTAAAAGCCAATTCAAACGATACCATCAACGTGACGAGCGAATCCCTCGAAGAATATTTAGGAGTGCGGAAATTCGACTTTGGCAGAGCTGAGGAAGAAAACCAAGTGGGTCAAGTCACAGGCTTAGCATGGACACAAGTTGGTGGTGAGCTGTTAACTATTGAGTCATCGGCTGTGCGTGGTAAAGGACGAATTGTAAAAACGGGTTCCCTCGGAGACGTTATGCAAGAGTCCATCCAAGCGGCGCTAACGGTTGTGCGCTCCCGCTCCAAGGTATTGGGTATTCATCCCGACTTTTTAGACCGTCGAGATATTCACATCCATGTTCCCGAGGGTGCAACGCCAAAAGACGGCCCTAGTGCCGGGATTGCGATGTGTACGGCATTAGTATCGGTGTTAACTAATATACCTGTCAGAGCTGATGTAGCGATGACCGGAGAAATCACCTTACGCGGCGAAGTATTAAAAATCGGTGGTTTAAAAGAGAAATTGTTGGCTGCCCATCGGGGCGGAATTAAACGAGTCATTATTCCAGCCGACAACGAACCAGACTTAAAAGAGATTCCAGACAATATTACTGAGGCGATGGATATCCACCCGGTTAAGTGGATTGACCAGGTTCTTGAGCTTGCACTCGCGCATAAGCCAGAGCCATTCTCAGATGAAGAGTTTCAAGCGTTAGAAGCTAAGGCTGAGTCTTCTGAATCTGAAGGGAAGCCCGGAGCCATTCAAGCTCATTGATAACGAAAAGTGAAATCGTCGCGCAATTTCGCGCGGCGGGTGCATTGATAGTTGCAATAGCGGCTACGTGATTGTGATATCAAATTGGGGCGCTTTTGAGTAACGCTTCATCCACAAGGTCGAAACTTCGGGGGTAATCGGTTAAAAACCAATCAGATATTCATACTTATTGTGTATTTGAGTAATGTCTCCTTGACCCCCTATATTGCAGTTGGTATAAATCTCCATTCAGCGCTTGGGGTGGGCTATAAGCCAGATATTACGGGACTTATAGCCGCCGAAGACCGACAACAGATTTCCATTCAAATTTTCTGGATAAAGGTTCTAGAAAACAATAATAAGGGGTGTATAGAGTGAATAAATCAGAGCTAATTGAAGCGATCGCAGCGTCTGCTGATATTCCAAAAGCAGCGGCTGGACGCGCATTAGACGCAATGGTAGACACTGTTGCCGATGCTCTTAAGAAAGGTGACCAGGTTGTTTTAGTGGGCTTCGGCACGTTTAGTGTTAAAGACCGCGCAGCGCGCACCGGACGTAACCCGCAAACAGGTGAGCCAATTCAGATTGCAGCGGCGAAAATTCCTAGTTTCAAGGCGGGTAAAGCGCTTAAAGACGCAGTTAACTAAATTAACATTAAAAAGGTCTTTAGATTCCTAAAAGCAATTTGTGAACTTAAATTAGATAAGCGTTACTTGAGAGCTCACATAAGCGACTAGAGACACTATAAACATTAAGGCGCTTCTGAACGATGCGCCTTTTTTCATTGAAGCGATTCCGTTTAGATTTGAGCATAAGCTTAACGAGTTAGGTAAATTAAAATTATTTCCTAGCACGTTTTTGTGCCCAGCCGTGTTTGACATAGCAGGAAAGAAACACGTTGGGTAATAATTCGAGGTCAACATGTTACAAAGTTTGAGAGATAACCTTAAGGGTGCGGTTGCAGTAATCATCGTCGGATTGATGGTTGTGCCACTGGTATTGTTCGGTGTCGATTCGCTGTTCACCGGTAGTATTTCTCCGGGTGAGGTAGCAGAAGTTGAAGGCGAAAAAATTACAGAAATTGATTTACAGCGCGCGATAAGTGCCCGTCAAAATCAATTGCGTTCACAATTCGGAGATAATCTTCCAGAAGAATTTTTGTCGGACGATAATTTGCGCGAGCCAGTGTTGAACGAATTGATTCGTCGTAAAGTAATGGTTGTTGCGGCTAAAGATTCGGGATTTGCGGCGTCTACTGCGCGGATCAATGAATATATTTTGAGTGTTCCTGAGTTTCGCGTCGACGGTAAATTTGACGAGAATACATTCAGAAATTTACTGGCGCGTGTTGGCTATACTCCGATGAGCTACCGAAGTCAGCTCGAAGAAGATATTGTGCTGGGTCAGCAAGTGGCGGGGCTTACATCGAGCAGTTTTATAACAGACGCACAGCTTGAGCGTATGGTAGCGCTCTCGCAGCAATCTCGAAGCTTTCATTACCTAACCGTGCCACTAGCGCCGGTGCAAGCCTCTATCGAGATTAGTGATGAGGAGATCGGTGAATACTACGAGGCTAATAAAGCGGATTATCAGAACCCAGAACAAGTCGCGATTGAGTTTGTAGAGCTCAACTTGGCGCAACTGGAAGAGCAGATTGAGCTCTCAGAAGAGGACATTCGCGAGCAGTATGAGCAAGAGATATCGGCATTCGTTGCTGACTCAGAGCGTCGAGCGGCGCATATCTTAATCGAGGCAAAAGACGATGGTTCTGAGCAAGAAATTATCGCTGATGTCCAAAAGCGTCTTGCAGATGGTGAGGCGTTTGCCGATGTGGCTGAAGAGTTATCAGATGACTTTGGGTCGCGCGAAGATGGAGGTGATTTAGGTTTTACATCCGGTGATACATTCCCACAAGCATTCGAAGACGCCTTGGCAAGCCTACAGGTGGGAGAGGTATCGGCTCCAGTTGTGACTGATGCAGGTACTCACATTATCAAGTTACTTGAAGTCAGTGGTGCAGAACCACCCAGTTTTGAGGAAGATCGTGGTCGGATAGAGCGCGCTATGCGACGTGCGATGGCAGAAGACCGCTTCGTCGAGTTGCGCCGTCAATATGAAGATCTTACATACAACGTTGCTGAACTTGGCCCTGCCGCGAAAGAGTTGGGTTTGAGACTTCAGTTTGCGGGTCCCTTTAGCCGCAGTGGTGGCTTTGGCCTAGCATCAAACCCCAAAGTAATTGAAGCAGCCTTCGATGGTGATGCGCTCGATACCCGTCATTCAAGCGATGTCATTGAGGTGTCTTCCACTCACCTTGTAGTCCTGCGAGTGACGAATCATCATGAGCCGCGAGCGCTTGAACTTGATGAAGTGAAGAATTCGATTGTCGCTGACCTAAAGCGTAACAAGGCGATTGCAGAAATAGCGTCTGTTGCAGATGAACTGGTTTCTGAGATTCAATCAGGTAAAAGTGTTGAAGAAGTTGCGCAGGCCGATGAATACGAGTGGCAGATTGCTGAGAGTGCTCAGCGGAACGATCCGAAAGTTGGGCGTGATATTTTGCAACATGTATTTGCAATGGCTAAGCCCGCAGGCTCGGCGCTTGTCGAAAAAGTTGAACTTGCCTCAGGTGACTACGCAGTGGTAAGCCTCACCAGTGTGACAGACGGCAGTTTAGGAAATTTGAGTGATGCGGAAAAAGCTAATTTGAGTGACCGCTTGGCATCTAGCTGGGGGGAAGTGTCTTATTCTGCTTTCGAAGCTCATCAACAAGCTCAAGCTTCAATAGATCGTTAGGTTTACCAAAAAACTATTGCTGGAGGGTTATGGTTTGTTAACCTTCCAGCAGTTTCTTCCTGCATGCTTGGCTTCGTAAAGCGCTGAGTCGGCCGCCTCTATCCAGCCTCCTGGAGAGTTAATTTTTTCGTTCAGCTGTGAAATACCCAGGCTTATTGTGTAGGGTATTTGGGTTCCATCGTAGAATACTTCGAGGCTTTCGATATTAGCCCTCAATCGTTCGGCGAATATACCGGCACCATCTTCGTCGGCATTAATGAGAATGATCGCAAACTCTTCACCACCGTAACGACCGGCTATATCTACATCGCGTAAGTTATTGCGTAATGTTTCGGCGGTGCGGCGAATGACTTCATCCCCAGCTGGATGCCCATAGGTATCATTCACTTTCTTAAAATGATCAATGTCGAACATAACCAAGCAGCAATCACTTGGCTGTCTTTGGTTACGTTTAAACTCTTTTTCTAAGCATTCTTCCCACCAACCTCGATTGAATAATTGGGTCAAGCGGTCAGTTCGGCTGAGTTGCTCAAGCTGCGCGTTCGCATTGCGCATGCCTTCCTTGTTCACAGCGGTGTCTGTGACATCATATATTATTAAGCAAATATGATTTACGTCACCCTGAGTATCAATCAACGGCACGATGGTGCTGTTTTGATACATGTATTCTGCTACGCCCGTGATGGGTCGATAGTTTTTAAATTTGATGAGATATTGACGCTGTTCCCAAGTGGTAAAAGCTGCATTATGTAGTACAAACACCGATTCAGCTTTTCGTCGAAACCAATTTTCCGGTAGTTCGGGAAATAAGCTAAATAAACTTTTGCCCATTACGTCGGATGGCATTAATGCGCTGTGGTTCTGCATGAAGCTATTCCACAGCTCTATCTCAAAATCCTGATTTAATACCACCAAGCCAACGTCAATGCTTTGAAGCACGTCCATTAGCCAATGCAGTTCATCAAGGATGTTGATCTTCTCGGCCATAATTAATCCAATAAACAGGCGATCTTAGTGAGCAGTCTGTGAATAGAGTCTTCCGTCAATATAAGCAGTAGGTCGCAGTTGACATTGAAGTCTTCGATTCGGTAGTTTATTTCTACAACAAGTGCTTGCTTCCATAGTTTGTTGGTATTTTTTAAGAGTTCGTCAATACAAAGGTGTTGGCCCAGAAGCATTGGGGGGCCAAAACTGAACTCGACGTCTAATTGTTCTGCTAAGCCTTTTAAGCAGGCGCCGACCAGGACGTTGGCGGCATCCATTAATAGCTCGTGTTCAGTATGCTCATCTAATTCGGATTCATATTTAAACAGACTGGCTAAATCCTGAAAGCTGGCGTCATTAAAAATCAGCATACATTCGCCGGCTAATCCGCCTCCCAGAAATCCTTGGCAAACTCCAGAGACTGATTGAGGCCCTTGTAATGATTGCAAGGCCATTGCTATGTCAGACGGGCTGAGCAGCTCTACGTGGGGTATCGAGAGTACGACAAATTGATCTAATAACCGTGCTAGATGGTCTGCAGCTTGTCCCATCGCAACATTGGTTATTTCCTGAAGGCAGTCGCGCTCGTCAGCTGAGAGGTTTATTGTGTTTGCTGCATCCATTTAGGTTTTGGCTGTGTTTGTCTTGAGATTTAAGATCATTGGGGTACGATTTGATACCCAATGAGCTTAGGTGTGTTGGTTTCTTTTAAGCATAGCCAAAATGTGGGGAGTCAGCCTGTCTTTCCTCGGTTTGAGTACGAGCTCATCACACATTTAATTTCATCGGAGTGTTTGACAGTGCCGCGATTCAATCTATTACGTTTGCGCATGAAAGCGTTGGCCCTAGTTACCGCGATCTTTCTCGGTGCCTGTGGTGGGGAGCGACAAGGTGACGATTCGTTGTCGAATCAATTAAGCGCAAATGGAAATAAGCAGTGCCTTGCTCAGTTAGAAAAAATAGAAACCTCCTTAGCAAGGTTAATGCCTTCTGAGCCTTTCAACAGGGCCAGTGCCGAGCTCGGGCGCGAAACGCTATCAATAATCGATTCTAGTCTTAGGGCGTTAGCGGAAGTCGAAGCCTCTCAGCAATTGCGATATTTACAAGCTGATCTACAAGGCCGTGCGGAGATAGACCGCTGTTTACTTACCATCGCCCGTTTTCGATATAGCAAACTACATTCACCTGAAGTCTACGGCGTTATTAGTCATGTTGATGTCAGTCCTTTTGATACGGCTACTCAACATATGGTTAATAAATGGCTACAAGATATGCGTCATACCGGCGTGAATTTACCTAGAGATCAATTTGAAGTAGCGTCTGGGTTACGCGTCGGGTATGAACTCAATCGGATCAGGCGCCAGTTGCAAGCCCGATCAAAGTCATCAGGTGAAGATAAAGTTTATTTAGAGAACATAATGCAAGGATTGGGCAAGCTCGCAAGTCAGTTAGGCTATCCAACGCCGCTAGCTATGGCGAGAGAGTTGACTAGCATGCCTGCACCAGGCGCGCTGGAGGTATTTTTAGGGCACGCAAGTGGGGAGATTGACCAGTACATCGAACACCAACGCCCACAACTCAGTAGCAATATTCTCGCTGAAGATGTGGAGGATGACCTACACCAGCTTTCACAGTTACCGTTAAACAATGTGTTGGCGCTATCAGCCAGTCATCCAATTCGCCGCTGGGGTGTAAGCGAGTGGCAATTGGCTATACATCAAGCGCTAACGTCTGCTCTCGGCCTGGAACTAATCCCTTTGGCATCGCACGAAGATGTGGGTGTTGGGCATGGTTATGAAATATTTTATCAAGGTAAGGCGCTTGGCCGCGTGATATTTCATACTGTTAAGAACGGTGATGACGATGTTTCCCCTCCGCTTTTGATTGCCTCGGGCTATCCAAGCTATTCCGACCTAGGGCCAGAAGCCGCTAGTCGCGATGCAATGTATCATCTCTATATTTCGGAGCCGTCGTTAGATAAAGATTTTTCTGTAGCGCACTGGAAAGGGTTAACTGCTGCATACGGAAAATTAGTTCATGTCCTAATGGTTAACCAAACGTGGTGGTCGAATGGCAGTGATGGTCTCGATTCAGGATTGATGGTAATTAGTACCAACTGGTTTAATTGGCAGCTTTCAAGTTATGACTTTCTACAGTTTGGTATAGCGCGACAAATTAAGAAACAAGAAGATCTAACAGAAAGCTTTCAGTCTTTGCAACGTGTGATGGCTTTGTTAAATGCTCAATCCGCGCAAGATCAGATGCGAAGTGCGCGCAAGATAATTGAGCTTTATGGAAACTACAGTTCGCTAAACCCGATTGGTAGCCAGGAGTTACCTCAAGTAAACCCCGACTGCGATGGTCTTTGTATCGCAAATGTTTTAGGTTTTTTTGTGGCGAATCAATTAATTGGGTATTCAACAATTGATTCTGAGCTTTTAGAGGGCGAAGTCGTTGCGGGAAATTCGCTGAGTCAAGCAAGAAAAAGGATTAATAAAATATTCTCTGACTACAGGCTGCACCTCATGCAACCTGGTGGATCGCGCCACGCAATGGATATTATTGTTGCTTTGCCGCAGGTCGATTTGCAGGGAGCGTTAATTCTACCTTAGTCGAGATTAACGCGTACTGGGGTAAAGGGGAGGGAGGTCATTGTGTGACGTACTTTCGCTATTCTTTCTCTTTCTTTCTGCCCGTTTTGCGGCTGTTAGTGCCGTCCATAAGGCAGTGCCGTCCCAGTCTGAATCGTTATTGTTTGAATACAATGTCTTGTCGAGAAGATCCAGCTGATAATTTAGTTTTTCATCGTCAAATTGCAATTTAATATTCTCTAGGCTTGGCTGCTGAGCTAAATGCCAATGACACCGTGCCCATTGGCATAGTGCGTGTCGTGCTTGGTTTGCCTGGTTATCAGCGCAAGATTTTCGCAGCTCATTGAAGAGCTGCTTCTCATTAACCGCTTCAGGAACTGCGGTTTCATCATCATGAAGCGGATTATGTGCAGAGCGTGTGCGGGCGTTGAGCCAAGCGATAAAAAATACAGCGGCAAGCACGGCGAATAGTGCATTGCTTATCCATAAATGCAAAGGTGTTGCGCCGAACCCGTCACCCGAAATTTCGGAATTAATTTGCTCTACATTGCTGTTGTCGGCACCCGGCTGAGTGGAGAGCGCGGGTGAAGCAAGATTGGTCGCCATTGGGTTGTTCACCGGCGCTGGAGCAACCTGAATGGTTTGAGAGGGTAAAGTGGCTACTTCTTGTCTGCCAGTGGTGGTATTCCACCATGTGATGTCGATCGCAGGTAGAGTGATGTTACCTGAACGAGTAGGCACGATAGCCAGGCTTTCATGGCGAGAGCCGACAATACCGCTGGAAGATTTTTGTTCATCCAGTTGCGGCTGGTCACTGTATATTTTTATATCGTCCAGCATTGGTTCGTCAAAAGGCGGTAGCTGCGCGGCGGAAAGACCTTCGGCAATAATCGATATGCGACGGGTCAAAGGCTCCCCGACGACAAAGCGTTTTGGGTCGCTGCTCCAATGCTGTTCTAGTCTTACATTTTTTGCAGGTAGCCAGATGTTGCCAGTGTAATTATCAGGTTTACTTTCCACGGCTACCTTTGTTGGTAAACTTTTTATCCGCCGTAGAGTGCCTCGTGATGCTCTAAAAGGGTCGTTTCGCCAGCGATTGTTTACTACCAACGCATTCCAAGCGAGCTCAGGAATCGTTAATTCACCACTTTGTTGCGGGTAAACCGCATAGACCATTTCGACGACTTTATATAGCCTTCCGTTGATATTCTTGCGATACGACACTTCGCTGACGTGTTCAACTGTTGCACCATCGATGACTAAATCTTTTTCTACTGTTATTTCTCTTAAATCAACGGCGGTATGGAGTCGAACAGTGACTAAAAGTTGTTCTTGAACATATACCGCTTCTTTTTCAGTTGCGACAGTAGCAAAAATATCTCGCGATTCATTGTTGGTTGCTGTGAGTTGATTGACAGTAATTTCAATCGCATCGGTATAACTACCTGAAAAACTGAAGCTGGGAATAAGCAGTTTGCCATGACGTTTAGGTGACAACGAAATAGTCCATTCGGTCCAGGCTTCTGTACGGCCGTTGAGGCTTCGAAACTGATTACTACGTTGCTGATTGAGAATGTCGAAATCCTCTTCGAGCAGTGTTAAATCGGGTCCACCGTAACCAATTTGCTCGTTGATATGTAAAGTCAGCAATAGAGATTCATCTTCAGTAATGACTGTTCGATCGACTTCCGCAGAAAAATCTGCTGCGAAAGAAGGCAAACTTATTATGATAAGTAAAAACAGGTTTAAACACACCAACAGTGGTCTAAGTGTTGTAAATTTAAAGTACTTTGTGTTCATCGAAGTCATCATATTTGATGGTTTTACAATATAGTTAATTATTGAGTTACCAGCGTTCATAGGCCTGGTTCTCCGGCGGTTGCCACTCGCCTGTGCGATACTGTTGTCGCAACTGTCTGTGCTGGTACTCGAATTTGCGTCGTAGTAACCCGCTTGGATCATCAGGGATCTGGCGCAGCCATTGTTCCAAAGCTTGTTGTTTTTCGCTGTCGCCTTGTTGGCTTGTGAGTTCTTGTGCAACTAGCGATTGTTCTTCGTTTTTCTGCGAATCATTTTCACCTGTATTAAGTGCCGCTGTCGATTCATTCTCTTCTTCAGGCTCCGACGAATCTGAGTTGTTTATTTGTTGTTTCTCGTTATCTGACAGCGCTTGTCGGGTCGGGTCGTCGGCAGCGAGTTGTTGCGCAGCTTCTTCGTCGATTTCTCCACTACTGTTGCTGGATTGCGATTCGGCGGATTTATCAGCTAGCTCCGTGTTTTCTCTCGTGCTCTCCGGATTTTGATTGTCATTTTGCTGGCCGTTCTCGCCGGATTTCTTGCTGGATTGATCGGCTTGTCCGTTGTCCGAGTTTTCTTGCCCGTCTTTTGGCGAGCTAGAATTTCCATCTTGCTGTTGCTCGCCATTTTGATCGCTCTGCTGATTTTGGTCATCTGAGGATGAATTCTGCTGCGACTGATTTTTTAACGACCGAGCAAGCTCTAAGTTTGCTTTAGCATCTTGATGCTTGGGGTCTTTATCTAAGGCTGTTTGATATGCCTCTATAGCATCATCAATCGCACCTTGTTTTAATAGGGCATTGCCAAGGTTGTAATAATCTAATACTGACTTGCCTTCTGCGAATGTTTTCGCGGCTGCTGCGTAATCGCCACTTTTGTACTGTGCGCTACCGCGCCATTGGCGGCTCTCAAATTTTTCAGCCGCTGTTTGCGGGTCGCCAGACTCAAAAGCGGCGTGCGCTTGTTGGTCATCGGTTGCCCATAGATCTTGCCACTCAAAGGCGTTGCTGGGCTGTGGAAAGATAAATGCCACTGCAGCAATCGACAGGACCCAGCCCCTTCGGAAGGTAAACAATGCAAAAGGAACAAGCAATATCGCCAGCCAGTGGCCTTGGTCTTGCCACACATCGAATTCCCGATTCACTTGTTGGCTTTCTGATAGAGCTGCTTGCTGCCGTTGTATTTCTTCCAGACTGTCAAGGTCGCGAGTGTCTGTAGTGAGCGGTGAATAGCTACCCCCAACTGAGCGTGCTAAATCAGAGAGCCCGCTGCTATTGAGCTTGGCGATCACAATATTACCTTGTCGGTCTTTGGTGAAGCCCCCGTTTCCTGTTGGAATTGGGGCACCATCATCACTGCCGACGCCAATGACAGACAATGTATGTGGCGATCCAATGATTAGTTTTTTAACTTCATTCATCGCCTCTTTTGCAATGCCATCGGTAAATAATAGAATTTGCCCACGATGAATTCCTGCGTCGGCGAGTAGAGTTTGAGCTTTTTCAATGGCCATCTCTACGTTACTGCCTGTCAATGGGAGTACATCGGGTGACAAAGCAGGCACTAAATTGCTAATGGTGTCGTTGTCGTCAGTGAGTGGACTAACTACATGTGCCTCTCCGGCGTATGCGACAAGTGCTGTCATCCCTTCATTGCGCTGATTCAGAAAATCAAGAATTTTATAACGCGTTCGTACTAAGCGAGACGGCTTTAAGTCTTCGGCTACCATTGATGGAGAAAGGTCCATCACAATAACGACCGCAGCGGTTGAGCGATGAATTGGTTGAGGTAATTTTTGCCACGTAGGGCCAGCTAATGCGGCGGCTGCTAACACCCACGCGACAAGAAGCGCAATCAACGGCCATCGTTGACGTTGTTGATTACTGGACTCGAGGAGGTGTTGTAATAAATCCTGAGGAATGAGCTTACTCCACTGGGTTTGTTTACTGTGGCGTGTCCACAGCGCCCACCAAAGTGCCAATAACGGTAGAAGGCTAAGCAACCAAAGTGGCCGAATGAAATGAAATTCAGTCATTGGTTCGGGCCTCCGCTTTTAAACTAACGTCGATTGGGCGCGATTGACGAGTGTTGTTGGGCGTACTGCGATTTAAACCGATGGGCCAGCGTTTAGCGAATGCAAGCGCAATACTTAGCGCTAGCGCAATGGTCAAGGGCCAATAAAACAAGGCAGTGGTTGGGCGAAACGTTTCCGCCTCCTGTTCAATAGGTTCTAAGATATCGAGTTTGGCATAAATCTCTTGCAGTTCGGTGATGTCTTTTGCTCGGAAATATTCGCCTCCGGTGATTTCAGCAATTTGCTGCAGCGTTTTTTCGTCGAGGTCGGCAGAAGGGTTCATGCGTCGTGCGCCCAAGTCGCTACCAAAGATGCCTGGCACCACGAGTTCATCGGCACCTACGCCAATGGTATAAATTTTTACTTGCGTTTGTTTAGCTAACTCGGCGGCTTGAATAGGGTTCACTTCACCGGCGGTATTTGCTCCGTCGGTGAGTAGAATAAGTACGCGAGAATTTTCTGGGCGATTAAGTAATCGTTTTGTGGCTAAGCCAATCGCATCGCCTATGGCTGTTTTTTCTCCGGCAAAACCTAAGCGCGCTTCGAGTAACAATGTCTGAACAGTGTTTCTGTCGAATGTCAGAGGAGCCTGCAAGTAGGCGTTTGTGCCAAACAAAATTAAACCAAGGCGATCTGTTTGTCGACGCTCGACGAATTCACTGACGACTGCTTTTACTGCCGTAAGGCGATCGACGCGGTCATTGCCGATAACCATATCGGCAGTTTTCATACTACCGGATATATCGACCGCTAAGAGTAGGTCTCGTCCGCTGCTAGGTAGAGATACCGGTTCACCAAACCAGCGAGGTCCAGCAGCTGCGGCGAGAATACAAACCCATAGGCAACCGATTGCAATTGAGTAGAGTCGGGGAGAAGAATTAGAGGTTGAGCTCTCTATATGTTGATTGCTGAGTAAGCGATAAAAAGGTACACGGAGTGCTGTCTCGGTTTGTGGCGCTCGAGGTGCTAGCCAAATTACTATTGGAAGCGGCAGTAGCCACCAAAGCCATGGTAGATCAAACTCAAGCATGGTGACGTAACTCTCGAGTAGCGTGTTGGGTGGTTGCGGCCACCATCGATGAGTCATTTGGGATGAAAGAAATATTTGCATCCGAAAAAATGCGCAGTATGATGGATGTTGGCACTTTGTTGCGGTGATTGATAATCCACATTTTAACGCACTGGTGTAGTGGTTTTAGATCCTGATTGATGGATTCTTGATAGGGTAGTGTGGCTATGGCTTGACCCGCACCGTTACTAAATTCACTGTTCGAACGATCATCGCAAGCATCGAGAAAGCGCAGCCAACATTTTCCGGAGAGTGACTGTATGGGGTAGTGTGGGTAAGCCGTTATTGCAGTCCGTCTAAGTATGCGGGTTAGTTCAGCCAGATGCTGCCTTGCATCGCCACTAGCCTGATATTGATGCCACGAGACGTCGAGTAATGACAACGCTTGTTGGCGGTAGTGATTACCCCCTCGTCGCTTGTTGAGAAAAAACACTATTACGCCTACCGCAGCAATTATTATAACCGCCAATACGATCCACCAACCGAGTGCTATTGGCCATAAACCAATCTCGGGTGGTAGGTGGATGTCTCGCAGCTGCGCTAGCGGGTCGTTACTATTCATTCAGATTATTCAGATTCGTTATTGTCTTGACGTGGTGATTAGCTTAGTTGTTTATCAAACCGTTCTATTTTCTAAATATTTGTCTCAATTGCTGTAGTTCGTCATCTGCGGTCGAGAACATAGCGTGGTTTATCCGCAATGGACCGGTAATATGTTTAAGTGTATTGATGACGTTGTCGAATTGGGCCTGTAGCGAGTCGTTCAGATGTTTATCGTCACCTTTAATTTGAGCCCGTCGGTTGCCGTCGCTGACCGTGAAAAATCCAGGCGTATCAATACGACGTTCTAACGGGTCGAATACTTGGAATAATGTCACTTCGCAATGTCTCGCTAACAAATACAGCTGCTTGCTAATATCATTCTTTGTCTCCGTCAGGAGGTCTTGAAAGTCGCTAATGATATAGACAGCGGTGCCTGGCTTGGCCAATCGTCGTGTGTCTTCTAATAGCTGTGACAAAGAAATAGATTGATCACCAGTATTTTTATCGGGTGACTTCAGTTGATGATTAAACTGATTAATGACTTTGACCAGCTCGAGTACAGCATGTTTGCTTTTTTGGGGTCTTACGTCTTGGTGGTGGGTATCGCCAAATACCAAGCCTCCGACTCGGTCACTGTGTTGTAATGATGCCCAAGCGATTAAAACGCCAATGTGTGCAGCTAACACTGATTTGAAACAACGTTGGCTGCCAAAAAATAAACTCGAACGCTGATCGAATACAATCAATGTTGGGCGCTCGCGCTCTTCTCGAAACAATTTTGTATGCGGGACTTGTGTGCGTGCGGTGACACGCCAATCTATGGTTCGAATATCATCGCCGGGTTGGTAGACACGAACCTCTTCAAACTCCATTCCGCGACCACGAAAACGTGTTCGAGTGCTACCTGCTTGTGTCGCGAGGCTAGGTTTCAATGGCCAGAGTTTTAGATCAGCAGCAACATGTCGTAACGTTAATAACGTCTCAAGATCCGTGAAGGCGCCTTTCGCTAATAGCGCTGTCTTTAGCGCGCTTGTCTCCGCCGCTGAGTTTTTTGATCTTAATGCCTGTGCGGGATTCACCACTGGGTCACTCTCAACTTTGGTTATGCCGCTGGAACGGTATTAATGAGTTTGTCGATGACTTGGTCACTTGTGACGCCGTTTGCTTCGGCTTCAAAACTTAAAATAATGCGGTGGCGCAGTACATCATGAACAACAGCTTGAACATCGTCCGGTGTTACGAAATCCTTATTTTGTAGCCAGGCATGCGCTCTCGAACAACGGTCTAATGCAATTGTGCCGCGTGGACTTGCACCAAACTCAAATAAACTCGCTAGTTCTTCATTGTAGAGTTGTGGTTCACGTGTCGCCATGATCAATTGCACTATGTATTCTTCTACAGTTGGTGCCATGTGCATTTGCAATATATCTTGGCGAGCTTGCATCAAATCTGCTTGGCTTATAGCTTGTGAGGGTGGTGCCTCATTGGCTTGCGCTTCTTGGCGGACTAACCGCAGGATTTCCGCTTCAGCTTCCGCTTTGGGGTAACTCACTTTGACGTGCATTAAGAAACGGTCGAGCTGTGCTTCTGGTAGAGGATAAGTGCCTTCTTGTTCAATAGGGTTTTGTGTCGCCATGACCATAAATAGTTCGGGTAAGGCGTAGGTTGCTCTACCGACTGATATTTGGTGCTCAGCCATAGCTTCTAGAAGGGCAGACTGGACTTTCGCCGGTGCGCGGTTGATTTCATCGGCTAATACGAGGTTATGAAAGATGGGCCCAGGTTGGAATTCAAAGTCACCTGTTTCTGGGCGGTATATATCTGTCCCTGTGACATCGGATGGCAGCAAGTCTGGCGTGAATTGAATCCGGTGAAAGTTGCCCTCGATTCCATCGGATAAACACTTAATGGCTTTGGTTTTAGCTAGTCCGGGGGGACCTTCCACTAACAAGTGTCCGTTAGCCAGCAAGGCGATTAATAGTCGCTCAACTAACGCTTCCTGGCCGATAATTTGGCCATTCATATAGCGTCGAAGTTGGTCAATGGCGTTTGCCGGACCGTGAACGGTATTGGCTGACGTTTCCGCTGACGTAGGGTTGCTCATCAAATATTCCTTAAACTGTTATTTTAATCAGCGCCTGCTGACTGCCGTACTATTTCGCTCGCGGCCAAAATGAGGGCCATGTGCCCGTTTTCAAGCTACCGCAGCCCGTGTTGCGAGGGCTGCGCCTCACACTAAGCTGGGTTATATCTCAAGTTATTGAATTGTCGAGAGATTTTACCCTCTAGCCTAGGGCCGTAAAACCCTTATTGAGACCCTTATCGATTAAAAGTTCCCGATTGAAGCTTTGTCCCCTAAACGCTGGAATTTGCATTATGGGTTGATAGCTAGGTATAGCTCTAAAACTCGCCCAAGCCTCTGTGATGCCTGGTTTTCAGTATGGTCTATGCTAAACAGAAGGGTAGGTATTTATTGAATTTAAGGACCAGACCGTGAAAATAAGTGCACTGGATATAGAGACGGCAGAGGCGTTTGCGAAAGAGGTTAACACGCAATTTAGGGATCGGCTCAGAGAGACCGAAAATGCTGACTTTTTTACTTTCGTTGAACTGTATTTCCACCAGTACCCTCGGGAGGAGTTAGTTGGCCAAAATTGGGATGACCTATTTGGCTGCCTCTACGGTTGGTGGGAGTTTCTACAAAAATTTGACCGTTCGAGCAGTAAAGTACGGGTCTTTAATCCTAGCCTTGAAGAGCATGGCTGGCTAAGCAGCCACACGGCTATTGCGGTACTACATCGAGATGTCCCCTTTTTAGTTGACTCTATTCGCCTCGAAATAAATCGACGAAACATAGCAATTCATACAATCAAAAGTACTTTGATTTCGGTGGAGCGAAATGAGAGCAGCGAGTTGCTTAGAGTGCTTCCGGGTAAGAGCAGCGATAAGCTCCCATCAGCTGATGCCGCTCAGGGCTTAGCGGCAAATGAGTCGCTATTGTTTTTGGAGATTAATCGTCATACCGATAAACAAGCACTGCATGAGATTAGTTCAGCAATTAGCGATGTACTAAAAAGCGTTGATGCGGTGGTCAATAGTTATCATCCACTATTAGAACAAGCACAGGCCTCAATCGACAACATTAAACACGCGCGTTCACAGTGCAGCGACGATTCACTACTGACTGAGATGGCGAGGGCCGAGATCTTTCTGCAATGGATGAGAGAAGGCTACTTTACGTTTATGGGCTATGCCGAATATGACATAAAAAAAAGTAAGTCCGGAAAAGAGTTAGTTGAGAATATAGAATCTCGCATGGGCATTGCAAAATTACTTGACATTCCTGCCCGGCGCATTGATTTGAGCGAAGACCTTCCCGGCGTCAAGCAATTTTATGAATCTTCACGGGTGATAAACTTCGCCAAGGCGTTTGCCAGGTCGCGGGTACACAGATCAGCTTATCCTGATTATGTCATCGTGAAACGATTTGATAAAAACGGTAACGTCTGTGGAGAAAGCCGGTTTAAGGGTTTGTACACCGCTGAAGTCTATAATGACTCGCCGACCGCAATCCCCATCATTTCTGATAAGGTTGGTTATGTCTTTTCAAAGGCAGGGTTGGAGGTCGATAGTCATACGGGAAAAATGCTAAAACAAATCTTGGAAACATTTCCAAGAGACGAGCTGTTCCAGTCTACGCCAGAAGAATTATATGATGTAGCCATTCGCATAGCGCAAATCAATGAACGTTACCGCGTTCGGTTGTTCATGCGCAGAGGGCCGTACGGAAAATTTGTCAGCTGCATGCTCTATGTGCCGAAGGATATTTTCAATACCCAAGTTAGGCTGAAAATACAAAGCATTATTGGTGAGGTTCTCGGGGCAACGGAGCAGGAATTTACCACCTATTTCTCAGAGTCCATTCTGGCAAGAGTGCACCTGGTATTTAAAATCAATCCAAAGTCGCCTCTTGAGTTCGACGTCAAAGAGCTTGAACAGCGAATTATCGATGTCATTCGCTCATGGGGTGAGCATCTTGCGACATCTCTTGTTGAAACGTTAGGTGAGGAGAAAGGGACCCAGTTCTATAACCAGTATAAAGATGGTTTTTCTAACGCTTATCGCGAGAGCTATGACGCGAGAACCGCAGTTCACGATATTCAAATGCTGGACGAACTAAATGGCGATACTGATATTGTTATGAGCTTCTATCAGCCTATTGGTTCCGAAGAGCGATCAGTTCGATTTAAGATTTTTCGTAAAGATCACGCATTAGAATTATCAGATATCATTCCTCTGCTCGAAAATCTGGGCTTAAGAGTTATCGGTGAGCATCCATATCAGTTGCGACGTGTTGTCAGTGGAGAAAAGCAGATGATATGGCTGCATGATTTTTCGCTAGAATATAATTTGCCCACGATTATCGATGTCAACGCTGCGCGACAGAATTTTCATGAATCCTTTTTGGCAATATGGCAAGGGAAGGTTGAGAGCGATGAGTTTAATCATCTCGTTCTCGGTGCTCGTCTTAACTGGCCAGAAGTCAATATTCTGCGTGCCTACGCCGCGTATATGAAACAGACGATGTTCAATTTTAGCCAAAGCTATATCGCCAGTACATTATCTGCACACTTAGATATAACTCGCAATTTAATCGCGTTATTCAAAGCAAATTTTGACCCTAGAATAAATCAAAGTACCGATAAGGATCGCGAGCGCATTGATAGGCTTACGGATAAAATACTTAAATCTTTAGATGCCGTTGAAAATTTAAACGAGGATCGAATCATCCGCCGGTACCTGGATCTTATACAGGGTACGTTAAGGACTAATTATTTTCAGGTTGACTCCAATGGTAAGCGAAAGGAATACCTGAGTATCAAGTTTTCACCAAGAACGATCGCGGACATTCCGGAACCTCGACCAAAATTTGAAATTTTTGTCTATTCACCTCGTGTCGAAGGTGTTCACTTGCGCGGCGGTGCAGTTGCTCGTGGCGGTTTACGCTGGTCGGATCGGTTTGAGGACTATCGGACTGAAGTACTTGGATTGGTCAAAGCACAACATGTTAAAAATGCCGTGATAGTTCCTGGTGGGGCGAAGGGTGGTTTTATCGCAAAGTCAGTGATGCCACACTTCACGCGCGAAGAAACTTTTGAGGAAGGAGTTGCTTGCTACAAAACGTTTATTTCGGGTTTGCTGGATATTACCGATAATCTCATTAATAACGAAATAGCGCCTCCGGAACAGGTTGTGCGAAAAGACGGAGATGATCCTTACCTTGTTGTCGCGGCGGACAAAGGGACTGCCACTTTTTCAGATATCGCGAATGCCATTTCAAAAGATTACAACCACTGGTTGGGTGATGCCTTTGCTTCAGGCGGTAGCCAAGGGTATGACCACAAAGGTATGGGTATTACCGCTCGCGGTGCGTGGGTGAGTGTGCGACGGCATTTTAAAGAGAAAGGTATTGATATACAAAAGGATGACTTTACTGTCGTTGGTATCGGGGATATGGCAGGTGATGTGTTCGGCAATGGCATGTTGTTGTCAGAGCATATTTGCTTGACGGCAGCCTTTAATCATCTACATATTTTCGTAGACCCTAATCCCAACGCGGCAAAAAGTTTTAAAGAAAGGCAGCGTTTATTTGCTCTGCCCAAAAGTAGTTGGTCAGATTATGATGACACCTTAATTAGCAAGGGGGGAGGTGTTTTTTCCCGTTCGCTTAAGTCCATTTCAATTTCACCTGAAATGAAAAAACGGTTTGGTATTAGTGCCTCATCGTTGACGCCGAACGAGTTGATATCAGCCTTGCTCAGGTCACCCGTTGATTTATTGTGGAATGGTGGCATCGGGACCTACATCAAATCACGCAATGAAAGCCACGCGGATGTTGGAGATAAAGCCAATGATACGTTAAGAGTGAACGGGGATGAACTGCGTTGCAAAGTATTTGGGGAGGGCGGCAACCTTGGGATGACGCAATTGGGGCGAGTTGAGTTTTGTCTTAATGGCGGGGCATGTAACACAGACTTCATCGATAACTCCGCCGGTGTCGATTGTTCTGACCATGAAGTTAACATCAAAATTCTTTTAAATGACTTGGTGGTTAACGGTGACATGACTGAGAAGCAGCGTAATCAGTTACTTGCGGAAATGACGGATGAAGTGGCTGAGTTGGTGTTAGACAACAACTATCAACAAACCTTGTCGATCAGTATTGCGTCTAGTCAAGCCGTTCAGCGAATGGGGGAATATCGGCGCTTTATCAATGATTTGCAAACAAAAGGTACTTTAGACCGGCAATTGGAGTTTATTCCAGAGGATGAGGTATTAATTGAACGCCAAACAGCAGGTATAGGTTTAACTCGCCCTGAGCTTTCAGTGCTCGTCTCTTATTCAAAAGTTGAGCTAAAGGAAGTGTTGGCTAAGAGTGATTTAGCTGCTGATAGCTATATGGCGAAATGCTTGAACAAACCATTTCCAACGCCTTTACAACAACGTTTTTCTGATGCAATAGCTGCTCATCGATTGCGCAATGAGATTATCGCCACCCAATTAGCCAATGATATGGTTAACACCATGGGCTTTACCTTTGTTCAACGCTTGTCTGAGTCGACGGGTGCCAGTGCGGATCAAATTGCCAAGGCCTATGTTACCGCGCGAGATATCTTTGGCTTTCCCGAATTTAAACATGCGGTGGAAGGTTTCGACTACAAAATTCCCGCAGATTTACAATCTGAAATGTTAATTGGGATGGTGAGGCGTGTCCGTCGAGGCACACGTTGGTTTTTGCGAAACCGTCGCGGTCAGTTATCGCCGGAGCAAGAGATCAATACCTTTCTACCGCTAATGCAAGATATTTCAGCTTCTTTGCCGGATGTACTACGAGGTGATTCGCTGGTGCAGTGGAATAGTGAATATAACCGTCTAATCAACTTAGGGGTTTCTTCTGAGTTAGCCACCGCACTTGCGATGCCCACGAATCTTTATAGTGGCCTCGGTATGATTGAGGCCGCACAGCAATCGGAAACATCTGTTCATAAAGCCGCTCAGACGTATTTTATTCTGGGAGATAAAATATCACTGGGTTGGTTTGCCAACGAGGTGTCAGAAGTCAAAGTCGAGAGCTATTGGCAAGCGATGGCCCGAGAGTCATACATGGATGATTTAGAGGCTCAGATGCGGACGCTGTCAGTCGCGATTATTCGGCTGGCAGGTCCAGAAGGTGATATCGAAGAAACCGTCGAAAAATGGATGGCCTTTCACTCTACGTTAGTGGGCCGCTGGCGAGATATGATTACTGAGCTGCAAGCGGCACCTGGGACAGACTTCGCTATGTTCTCTGTGGCTTTGCGCGAACTGCTGGATCTGGCACAGGCGAGCCAGCATTGTATTTCCCTTGATGAGGCTTGTTAGGAAGAGAGGGGACAGTCACATCGGCTATGAACAGTCTTATTGTCGATATTGCAATTAGCGCCGACGAGTTTGAGCGACTGTATCAGGGCAGCGCCAAAGATGTGGTAACCCACGCTAGCAATGGCCAAACGGTAAGATTCCCCGGAAAAATACTTATACCCTATGTGACTCGCAGCGGCATTCGTGGCCGCTTTCAAATTAACTTTGACCACCGTAACCGCTTTCACTCTGTTTACAAATTGTAGGTTTATTCAGAGTGTATTGTGTTTAAGCAAGGTTGGCTTTCTTTTGGTCAATCACCGTGCTTCGGTCGACCTTCTGCAGCGATTCCGGTAAGCTGCGCGGCCTGACTTACCCTTCCGTTTAGCTAGAGGTTTGCTTCGATTCTATGTACGGTTTAATTCGCCCTTTATTGTTTAAGCTAGATGCAGAGCGTGCTCATGGCGTCTCCTTGTCCGCCTTGGATTGGGTAAATGCCTGCCATCTTCTCAAGCCTTTTGCTCCTAAGGTTCCTAGTGACCCCATCACGGTAATGGGAATCACTTTTCCTAACCCGGTAGGGCTCGCAGCAGGCTTAGATAAAAACGGAGATCATATCGATGCTCTTGGGAATTTAGGGTTCGGCTTTATTGAAATTGGTACCATCACACCGAAGCCGCAACCGGGGAATGACAAACCTCGTCTTTTTCGATTGCCAGAACACCAGGCCATTATTAATCGAATGGGATTTAACAATCTCGGTGTTGATCACCTGGTCGAAAAAGTAAAAGCGCGAAAATATAAGGGAGTCTTGGGTATCAACATTGGCAAGAATGCTGTTACGCCGGTAGAAAATGCCAACGACGATTATAAAATTTGCCTACATAAAGTTTATCCGCATGCGGATTACATAACTGTCAATATTTCATCCCCTAATACTCCCGGGTTGCGGACGCTGCAATATGGAGAGCAACTCGATCAGTTGCTTTCGATGTTAAAGCACGAGCAACAATTATTAACGGATCAGCACGGACGTTATGTACCTATTGCCGTCAAAATCGCGCCGGATATGGATGAAACGGAAATCAAACAGGTGGCTACAAGTCTGCTAGGCAGCGGTATAGATGGAGTCATCGCGACAAATACCACATTAAGTCGTGAGGCTGTAGCTGGGCATGTCTATGCAGATGAGGCGGGTGGCCTTAGTGGCGCGCCAGTGACAGCAGCTTCAACTCAAGTCATTAAATTACTGCATGCAGAACTAGGCTCTAGGTTACCCATTATTGGTGTCGGTGGCATTATGGATGGTGAGTCCGCACAAGAAAAAATAGAAGCTGGCGCTAGTCTTGTTCAAATTTATAGTGGCTTTATTTATCGCGGGCCTGAGCTAATTACCGAGGCGGCAGACGCGATAGCGTCGTGCCGCTCGGGTTAGGGTACCTAAAGTACCAGCTCACCGAATCAGTGAGCTATCAAATGAGACGATAAACGTCTCGGGATCCCTGTTGAGGAGACAGGAAATTGTTGGCTGCCAAGGGCAGTTTTAATGCGTTAGAAATCGGACTTTAGAGGTCAAAAATTGCTAATACGTTGAGCCTGAGCTGCTCGGTTGAAACCATTCCAGAGATCTTCTCTACCTTCACGCCAGCCACTTACCCACTCGTGACGAATTGGACCGTCTTGGTGGGGGCATTGAGAATGTGATCGTCCCTCAACACCTGCTTGATATCCTTTTGTAAATGCACGGTTAATTTGGTTTCGTTTTTGGCGTTTCATAAGTGTAAGTACCTCTTGTATTTATGACTTAACTGCGAGAGCTGTAGGCGATGTTGATGACATAGCGCTTATCACTCAGCAGTTGTTTTCCTCTTGCATGTTCACCAAATAAAGCGAGTGTTTAATGCTTTATAAGGTTATTGAAGATGCGAATCGGTGCATAATGTTTTGGGTCTTTAGCGGGCGCAGACCTGTGTATTGAGTATTTACAAGGTATTTGCCGCTATGCTGTAAAAGCAATATCCAAAACAATTTGGGTGCGGGCGATCACGTTGCCCCTTACTTTTTAACCTCCGTGGTTGGTTATCGTTGTTGGTTTGTTAGTGTATGAAAATCTTGGCTTTGGCCAAATAATTTGCATCATGTATTAGTTGCCTTCAAAGCGTTTACGGCAACAATTTCGGAACACGTGTTTTTGAACATGTCATCCAAGCAGCTAATATTTTGAAAACTTACTGACCTCTTGACACGACCTAATGCTGGAGGCAATTGGTCTTAGGTGGTAAAAAGCCTAAATAACGTAGGCGGTCATCTGAGAAACAAGGCGGGCTTGGCTAAGCACTCCGAAATAGGAGTTGTTCAAAAACCGAACCGCAGAGCCCCTGTTGAAAAAGTAACTTTCGTCAAAGCGGACTTCCAGTAGACAAAAAATCCTGAGGCTTGTGAATGAATTAATTGTTCTATAGCTTTAGAAGGTTATCGCTTAATGAAATATTCATCGCTAAGTCGTTGAAAAACGTCGAAGAAAGTAACGTACCCAATCGCTAGATTCACACATTTTTGAAAGAAGAATTGATAATGACTACCTCCTCTCCACTGTTTGACCTATTTGCAACGTGTCCTAAAGGGTTGGAATCGCTATTGCTCGCTGAAATTGATGCGTTGGGTGGTCAAAATGTGCGCGAAACAGTCGCTGGAGTGAGCTTTCAAGGCGATTGCACCGTGGCCTATCGGTGCTGTCTATGGTCAAGGCTGGCTAACAGAGTGCTTCTCGTGCTTTCACGAAGCCCTGTTGATGATGCTCAAGCACTGTATAGGGCGGTTGATAAGATTGAATGGGCGAGCCATATGGAGCCAGAATCGCACCTGTGGATCGACTTCAATGGTACCAGTCAGGCGATTCGAAATACTCAGTTTGGCTCGCAGCTAGTCAAAGACGCCGTTGTTGACCAGCTCAGGCAGCCTGATGGTTGTAGGCCAACAATCAACAAGAATAGCCCTGATGTAGTCATCAACGTGCGCCTGCACCGGGGGCAGCTAACTATAGCTATAGACCTTTCTGGGGCTAGCCTTCACAAGCGTGGCTATCGAGAATTCACCGTCGAAGCACCGATGAAAGAGAATTTGGCTGCTGGTTTACTCATTCGCTGCCAGTGGCCTGCATTGGCTGAGCAGGGCTATGGTTTGATTGATCCGATGTGTGGAAGTGGCACCTTGTTGATCGAAGCCGCCATGATGGCGACGGATACAGCCCCAGGGTTGTTGCGGGATCAGTTTGGTTTTGAGCGTTGGAAACAGCATCAACCCGATGTTTGGGCGGCGTTGCGTAAAGAAGCCTTTGCTCGGCACGAAGCAGGGTTAGAGCGGCCGCTAGAAGAGATTCGCGGCTACGATGAGAACCCTCGAGCTGTAACTGCGACGCAGGAAAATAGTGCCATTGCTGGTTTCGAGGGCTTGATTAAAGCAATGGTGAAGCCGCTCGCTGAATTTAAGCGGCCCACCCATAAGCCTCTCGATAAAGGCTTGGTGATAACCAACCCGCCTTATGGTGAGCGTCTTGGAGATCAAGAGAGTTTGTTGCCGCTGTACCAGCGTTTGGGAGCGGTGTTGAAGTCTGAGTTTCAAGGCTGGAAAGCCGGTGTCTTCACATCGAATATTGAACTCGCGAAAAACATGGGGCTGCGTTCCTATAAGCAATACAAGCTATTCAATGGGGCTTTGGCGAGCCAATTATTGATGTTTGACATTGAGCCGCAGTATTTCGTGAAGGATCGCGAACCTGGTGATCGAGGGCCGCGATTATCTGAAGGGGCGCAAATGGTAGCCAATCGCCTGAAAAAAAATCAGAAGCAATTGGCGAAGTGGTTAAAGCAGTCACACGTCAGCTGCTACCGGCTATACGATGCAGACTTACCCGAATATGCCGCAGCAATTGATGTCTACGAAGATCATATCCATGTGCAAGAGTATGCGGCGCCGAAATCCGTAGACCCTAAAAAAGCAGAAAAACGATTTAACGAATTACAGCAGGCTGTGGTAGCGAGTTGTGATGTTTCCCGCGAGCATATCCATGTAAAGCAGCGCCGTCGCAATAAAGGGAAACAGCAATACGAAAAGCTCGGCTCAGATCCTTTTACAGACCAATTTACTATTCGAGAAGGCAAGGCAAACTTTTGGGTGAATTTGGATAGCTACTTAGACACCGGAATTTTCCTTGATCATCGACCAGTCCGGCAGTTGGTTGCCGAATTATCTTTGGGACAGCGTTTACTCAATTTGTTTTGTTATACGGCGACTGCCACAGTGCAGGCGGCGCTAGGAGGCGCAAGTAGCAGTGTCAGTGTTGATATGTCTCGCACCTACCTGCGGTGGGCGGAAAAGAATTTTCGTACCAACAAACTAAGTGATCGTCATGAACTCGTTCAAGCGGACTGTTTGGCTTGGTTGAAGGCCTGCCGCGAGCCCTTCGACGTAATACTGCTCGATCCTCCTAGTTTCTCAAACTCCAAACGGATGGACGAAGTCTTGGATATTCAGCGCGATCACGTATCATTAATTAAGCGCTGCATGGAACTACTTAATCCAAAAGGTACCTTAGTGTTTTCCAACAATTTACGTAGCTTCAAACTAGACAACGAAGCTCTCGATAAATTTGATGTGAGTGATATTACAGTCGATACGTTGGACAAAGATTTTCAACGCAATAGCAAAATCCATCAGTGTTTCCTTATCCGCCATACGTCGTGAACACGGTTGAATAGGTTAGGTAGAAATGTCAAAACCCTTCGTTGTAAAGAGTCAATTCAAGCCCGCTGGTGACCAGGTGACTGCCATTGAAGGGTTAGTTAATGGAATCAACGCTGGCTTAGCACATCAAACGTTACTGGGCGTGACTGGGTCCGGTAAGACCTTTACCGCGGCGAATGTGGTGGAACGAGTGCAGCGCCCGACCATGGTTATGGCTCCAAACAAAACGCTGGCGGCGCAGCTCTATGGCGAATTTAAAGAGTTCTTTCCCGATAATGCCGTAGAATATTTTGTTTCTTATTACGATTATTATCAGCCAGAGGCTTACGTACCGTCTTCAGATACCTTTATCGAAAAAGATGCATCAATTAACGAACATATCGAGCAAATGCGGCTGTCGGCGACTAAGGCATTGATGGAACGAAAAGATGCGTTGATCGTAGCCACAGTTTCTGCAATTTATGGTTTGGGTGATCCAGAGTCATACTTCAAAATGGTGCTTCACCTGGTGAGAGGTGATCGCATTGATCAACGCGCCATTTTACGGCGCTTAGCTGAATTACAATACAACCGAAATGATATGGATTTCCGTCGCGCGACCTATCGCGTGCGCGGCGATGTGATCGATATCTACCCCGCAGATTCAGACCGCGAAGCGATTCGCGTTGAACTGTTCGATGATGAAATCGAAAACTTATCTTTATTCGATCCATTGACGGGCGAAGTGCTACAAAAAGTTGCTCGATTTACGATTTACCCTAAATCGCATTACGTGACGCCTCGGCAAACAGTTCTCGATGCGATCGACAAAATTGAAGCGGAGTTAGGCGAACGCTTAGAGTTTTTGCGCAAGGAAGACAAGCTCGTGGAAGCGCAACGGTTAGAACAGCGCACACGCTATGATATCGAAATGATGCGCGAGCTGGGTTATTGCACGGGTATCGAAAACTACTCGCGATATTTATCTGGTAGAAATCCAGGTGAAGCACCGCCAACACTATTTGATTATCTGCCGTCTGATGCGTTGCTAATTATTGACGAAAGCCATGTGTCAGTGCCTCAAATTGGCGGAATGTATCGTGGAGATCGTTCAAGAAAAGAAACGTTGGTTGAATACGGATTTCGGTTGCCCTCGGCGTTAGATAATCGACCGATGAGATTTGATGAATGGGAGCGGTTAGCGCCGCAAATGATTTTTGTATCAGCCACTCCAGGGCCATACGAGGAAGAGCACGCAGCGCAAGTGGTTGAGCAAGTGGTACGACCAACCGGATTAGTCGACCCAGAGATTGAGGTGCGTCCCGCCAGTACGCAGGTGGATGACGTCCTGTCTGAAATTAAGCGATGTGTAGCGCTTGATGAACGTGTCTTGATCACAGTGCTCACCAAACGTATGGCGGAAAACTTGTCTGAATATTTGGATGAGCAGGGTGTTCGCGTGCGCTATTTGCACTCTGATATAGATACCGTAGAGCGCGTTGAGATTATTCGTGACTTGCGTTTAGGTAAGTTCGATGTGCTCGTCGGAATTAACCTCTTGCGAGAAGGCTTGGATATGCCAGAGGTATCTCTGGTGGCTATTTTTGATGCAGATAAAGAGGGTTTTTTACGTTCAGATCGATCACTGATTCAAACAATTGGTCGTGCTGCACGGAATGTTCATGGTAAAGCAATTTTATATGCAGACGGCATGACAGGGTCAATGGAGCGAGCGATAGCAGAAACTGAACGGCGTCGTAAAAAACAAATCGCACATAACGAAGAACACAATATTACACCGCAAGGTATAACCAAGCGAGTGGTTGATATTCTCGAGGCGACCTATAACCCTGGGAAAGGGCCCAAGCAAAAACGTCAAACAGTTGCGCAGAAATACGCAGAGTATGATGTTGATGCACTGAGTGGGAAAGATGTCTGGAAGTTGATCGATCAATTAGAGAAACAAATGTTCGAGCATGCCAAAAACTTGGAGTTTGAAGAGGCGGCAGCGCTGCGCGATCGTATCGAGAAGCTCAAATTGAACGCATCTTAAAGGATAACGTGTTAGTTCAATTCTCTAAGAATTCGAAAGCCGATCCATTCGCTAGTTGTATGTGATTTCTCTCCGTCACGTGAATAGCTAAACAATTTTTTCGCTGAATCATTTGCAGCGCCACCACGGATAGCCCGTTTGGTGCAGCTTTCATTTTCCACTGCTTGACCATCTGTGGGGGCACCCATGTAATGCGGTTGATAGCAATCCAGTGTCCATTCAGCAACGTTTCCAGCTGTATCCATAACGGCATAACGGTTCGCAGGAAAACTTCCTACTGGAGCCGTCTTTGCTTTGAAGAGGCTGGTGTAATCTGAATCACACCCACGCTTACAGTTTGCATGTTGCTCCGGCTTTCCATTCCCCCACCAGTAATTAGTCTCGGTTCCTCCGCGGTGAATGTACTCCCATTCTGATTCGGAAGGTAAGCGGTATTGAGCGCCGGTTTGCTGGCTTAACCATTGGGTATATTCGTAGGCGTCCTGCCAGCTTACGTTGATAACTGGCCGATTGGCTCGTCCCCAATTGTTGTCGCTAGGAAGTGGTCGGCTTGTCGCTTTCGCAAACTTATCGTAATCAACAAATGTTACCTCAAATTGACCTATTGCAAACGGTGTATTAATGCTCACGGAATGTTGGGGTGAAGCGTTTGCTTCACCTTTATGACCCATCAAAAATTCTCCTGTGGGTACAACGACCAACGAGGGGGCTTGAGAGCCATCGGCCAGCGTATCCCGAATTTTGTCACCCGGTTGATAGTCAACTTTTAGTGAGACAATATGCTGGTAGTCTTCATCATTAATGTTTATCCATTGTTTCTCGGTGATATAGCCCGGGCGTGACGTTTCGATTAAATAGCGGCCGGGCTCTAATCGCATTCCTTGATGAAAGCGCTCTTTGATATTAAGGACTCTTATTCGTGCGTTGTTAGGTTTAGGTGTGACATTGAGGTGGTATGTCACCAACTCCGTGACCGTCGGTGGTTCGTCATCAGTCACGTCAGTAACGTCACTTGAGTCATGAGTGTCTACCGCCTCAGGCTCTATTTGTTGCTGTGGCGCGGGCTGTTCGACGATGGTGGGTATACTCGGCGTAGCAGGTGGCGACTCGATCGCTACCTGATCGCGACCGAGCAGCTCGTCAGCGTAGCTTTCGATGACAGATGCTGTGACATGAATAATTTTTCCCATGCCACTGGCATAAACGGAATGACGTGGCTCAATGAGTTTAGTAAAGCCCACACTGAACGCACTCCACATAACGCCCAAAATCAAAACAATGGTAAAAAAACGCGTAATGATACTAATTTGGCGTGCGCCTACCTCTTGATAGTGTGCTGCTTTTCTTACGCGAGTTGAGACCACGGTGTCGCGGGTTTCAAGGCTAGGGTCGCTGCTGAAGTAGACCTCAGTAACATTCACCTGAGGGCGCTTATAGAGGCCGCGTGAAGGCGTCCAGCGCCAGCTAAAGAGCCGTTCTGTTAGCTGCATCCACTTGATGCGCAGTGCTGCGATACTTGTGAGCACGAGGGCCTTAAACAGCGCCATGACATTCATGCTGGCGGGGTCTGTATAAGGTGTTTTTCGATTCGGGAACCCCGAAAGGGTTTCCTCTAATATATCGATAGCGGCAACTAATTCGGCACCCGTTTGAAAACGATCATTGGCATTTTTAGCCAATAATTTATCGATGAGAGGTTGTAACACGGCGTGCTGACCAGGCAACTTCGGAACAGGTTCGGTGAGGTGCTTGATAGCGATAGCAACAGACTCTTCCCCTTGAAAGGGTACAGACCCCGTCAACATTTCGTAGAGTACAACCCCTAAACTGTATAGATCTGAACGGCCGTCGAGAGGCATTCCCCGCGACTGTTCTGGGCTCATATAATGCGGGGTTCCAACCACGGTGCCCGCGTTCGTCACTTGTGTCGACGCCGACGCGGCTTTGGCGACACCGAAATCGGTTAATACCGCAGTTCCATCGTCGCGAAACAGGATGTTTTCTGGCTTGATATCCCGATGTACATAACCTTTCCGGTGTGCGACATCTAGGGCGTGAGCAATTTGGCGCAATACGGATAATGTGCCCGCCGTGTCTAACCCTTGAACCATTTTCTCATGGACTGTTCCGCCAGGAAGATAGTCCATCGCAATGTAATTCAAACCTTTGTAGCGGCCAATATCATAAATGGACACAATATTGGGGTGAGATAATTGCCCAACAATGTTGGCCTCACGCTGAAAACGCTCTCCAAATACTGGATCTGCATTGAGTACTGGCGACATGACTTTAAGTGCAACTTCACGCCCGACGCTGAGCTGAATAGCAAGGTAAACAGTAGACATACCGCCCTGGTTTATTTTGCGCAGAATTTTGTAACCAGGAATTTGCATGTGCGCGGTTTATAACCTTTCTTAGATTATTTTAATTATTAATAAACTCAATGAAGTTTGATCTATATGCTTGGTTAAAATAGATGCGACTACACCATCCAAAGCCAGTAGCACAATAAGATAAAACACAAGAGAGTAATACCATAGATACTATGATCGACGGTTGGCTTGCCCGATAAGGAGGGCAGCCAGTCTTGTAAAAATGCGATTGCTGAATGCTGCTGTCTCGGTGCTTCAACGAGTAGAAGTGTAATGTTGTCTCTACCGCCGTGATCGAGAGCTAACTTCATCAACGCGGTTGCCGCTTGATCTGTTGTTCTACTTTCGCAGAGTGTTTGCGCAATATTTTCATCGGAGACTTCATCGGTCAGTCCATCGCTACACAATAATACCCATTGGCCGCTTTGCCATTTGCCGTGCACTGAATCGACTTTTACAGCGTCAACATCGGTTGAACCGATACATTGCGTGATAATATTTTTATCAGGGTGGGTGGCGACATCTTCTTCACTAATGGCGCCTGTGGCTAGGAGCATTTGCACGTAAGAGTGGTCAGTTGTGAGTTGCTCTAACGTGCCGCCTGATTTGTCTGGCGTCCACAGATAGGCACGACTGTCTCCGACCCAGGAAACCTGGTATTCAGTCTCACTAGTTTCCAACGCGACCACTGTCGAACCCATGCCTTTCGCACCGGTGCCATTTTCCACAGCTTCTAAAACCGACTGATGCGAGCGTTGAATAGCATCAGCTAATGAACGTTCATCGAGTCGTTCTTTTTGAATGGTCTCGACAACGATTGCACTGGCGACTTCACCGGCGTCATGACCACCCATGCCGTCGGCAATAACCCAAAGACCCTGTTCGGGAAGACTTATATAGCTGTCTTCGTTATTGCCTCGCTGTAGTCCTTTATCGGTGACAGCGCTGCTTTTTATTATGGCCATTCAGGGTCCTAGATTGCGAATTAGTTCACACTTGGGCAACAATTTACTGATTGTTCTTCCGCTGTGTTGGCGTTAACCAGCGGTTCCTTTAATCTACATTTTGTCTCTAAGCTATTGAATTATCAAATCCTTTTGTTAAATTATCACGCATCCAACATGCCGCACTGGTGGTCAAGTTAGATACAAATAACAGCAGTGTAGTTCTTTATTTTCTGGCTCGAATGCTTAAACAAAGCCAATGCCAGCAACAAAGAGCTTAAAAACAGGGCGTTACTCATGCTTAAGATCCGCTTTAAAAATAATAAGCTCAATGCGGTGTGGCTTGTAGAACCAAAAGTAACCATTGGTCGTGCCAGTGGCAACGATCTTGTGGTTGATGATCCCAATGTGGCGGACGCACATGCCGAAATCACGGTGAAGTATGAAAGTCTAAATATCGTTAACGTTTCCGGTAACAAACCTGTATACGTCAATCGTAAAGCGATTAATCATACTGCGCCGTTGTCTATCAACGACGAAATTATTATTGGTAAGACAATTCTGCAAATTGTTGACCCTAAGTCGGATCGACCGGTAGCACCTAAATCTGCCAAGAAAGCTCCCCCAAGTACTGGCTGGGCGTTAAAGGCGAATAGCACCGCGTTAGCCAATCGAGTGTTTAGCATCAAAGCAACAACCGTTATTGGTCGTTCTAACGAATGCGACATTACTTTAGCTGCCGCGCACTTATCACGTCGTCACGCACAATTAACGGTGAATGAAGGTTTACTGTATGTCAAAGATCTTGGCTCGGCGAATGGGACTTACCTCAACGGAGAGAGGATAACCGAGTCTCGCGTCAACCGTGGCGACGATTTGCGCTTTGATACGCTCAGTTTTGGAGTCATTGGGCCGTCACAGGATTTGGATAAAACAACGGTTCGGCCTGCTAATCAACAGACCCCAGCGCCACAAAAGGCGGCGGCTAAGCAACACAAGGCACCTGTTCATGCTGTTAAAGGTAATACCGGAGCATTGCCGATAGCGGAAGAGTCGAGCGACTGGTCTGATTCTGACGAATTTGGCACAGATTATTCGACCCCAGAACCCAAGTCGAAGTTTGGCTTGATCCTTGGGGTTCTCATCCTCGGCATAGCGGCTGCCGTGGCGGTCGGTGTTCAGCAAGGCTTAATCACTTTTTAAGAGCTAGTGAACATTGAGGTGCCAATATCCCTTCCACCCGTGATGTGAGGCGCCACGTGGGCAATTTAGTATTAAGGTCTCCGCAATCTAGCCGATAACCCTAGCAATCGCTGCCATTTGTCGAGCAGTAGGCTCTAACGCTAGGGGATTGCCATGCACATTCTGCCATTTACACAACCTTCAGACCTTAGCCGACTGTTGTCCGGTCGAGAGGGTTTGCAGCACGCACAGCAAGGTGGCCGTCATCATCAGGCAAACGTTAACAGGCTCCATTCTGGGGCTTCTAGCGAGCATTCGAATGGGCAGGGGGGGAGCCTTCGCAAAGCGGGTTTTGCGGCTTTTGAAAAACAGTTAGAGAAAACCTACGAATTTCTTGCTAATCGTGGTGTGAAAGTAGGGGCAACGGAGTTGTTGCCTGCGACATCGGCTGAAAATGTAGCTAACAACATTCTCGGATTCATTGAGCACCGAGTGAAGCAAGACATTCAAAAGGGAGCTAGCACAGAGGAAATTTCGCAGCGTTTGGAAGAGGGCCTGGCAGGGTTTAAGCAGGGTTTTGCTGAGGCAAAGGAGAAGCTTGAGTCATTGGGGTTTCTATCGCCAGAGATTAATGAAGATATTGGCAAGACCTACGAACTCGTGACCGCCGGGATAGACGATCTGAAGGAACGCTATCTTGCTCGCACCGAGGAGCCAGAGCCAGCTCGCTCGACAGTTGGTGCCGCATTAGAGGCAGGCTTTGGCGAGGTCCGTTACGGTCAATCCAGTAGCTTTGAATTTGAAGTGGAAACAGCAGAAGGCGACACTGTTACCATCCAAGCGAGTTCAAAATCGCTGTATGTTGCGCAATACCGCTATGGTGCTTTTAACCAAGAGGGTACGAATGGTGACCATTTCAGTGGCGCATTCGAGCAATTTTCCAGTAACAGCCAAGATTCATCGCGCTTTTCTTTTTCCGTCGACGGCGATTTAAATGCTGACGAAATGTCGGCAATCAATGATTTGCTGGGGCGAGTGGAAGATCTTTCACAAACGTTTTTTTCTGGCGATGTTGAAGGTGCGTTCAATCAAGCCGTAAATCTAGGCTATGATCAGCAGGAGATTGTTGGTTACTCGTTGAACCTGCGTCAGGTAGAAGTAGAGCGCGTCACGGCAGCTTATCAGCAGTTCCTGCCCGCGTCGCCTGCTGCTGATAATGGCGGAACCGGATTTTCAAACAGTTTATTACCTGTTGGAGATTTCGCTCGCGGTGTATTGGATGCTGTTGATGCAGCTCATCCCTTTGCAGATCCAGCGCGTTTAATTAGCGATCTGGCCGGTCGTTTTGAGCAATTATATCAAGCACATGAAGAGGCCGAGTCGCCATCGCGATTCGAGCGCTTTGTTGGTGACATACTAGACGCTCTGCCCGAAGCGAACAGCTAACGCTTCATCATTCTGACGAACGCTATTTCTGCGTGTTAAAATGTCGGCTTTTTGTCGGGCCAAATTATGCAGCAATTGATACTTTATTCCACGCTAGGCTGTCATTTGTGTGATCATGCCAAGGAGATTCTTTGGCCAATTCTTGCGAACACAAATTTTACGTTATCAGAGGTCGATATTGCCGACTCTGATCAATTAATGGAACTCTACGGCACATCTATTCCAGTATTAGAATATGAAAAGTCTGGAGAAAAGCTTTACTGGCCCTTCGACGAATCCCAAGTTCGTTTGCTACTCAATTCGCGTATCTCCTAGTATTTGATGCGCTCCGCGTCGTTTATTTTTCGGCTATCGCGAATTTTTGGGTCTACACTTCAAAGTAGATACCAAGAATTAGCATTATTATGTCGAAAATACTCGCTTCCGTCGATTCTCGTACCCAGCTGGTAGGTGAAAACCGACTCGAACTGTTGATGTTCTGTTTGAACGGTCAGCAGATGTTTGCGCTTAACGTATTCAAAATCAAAGAGGTGATGAGCGTTCCCCCTCTGGTTGCTATGCCACAACGAAACCCTTTGGTTTGTGGCGTAACACACCTGCGGAATCGCACCATTCCTGTTATAGATTTAAGTGCAGCGATTGGCAGAAGGCCGATGGCGGATATGAGTCAATGTAACCTCATTGTTACTGAATACAACCAGAGCGTACAGGGTTTCTTGGTCGGCGCCGTCGATCGAATTGTGAATTTAAACTGGGATACCATCATGCCTCCGCCAAAGGGTGCGGGGAAAAAACACTACCTGACGGCAATCACTCAAGTGGACGATCGTATTGTTGAAATTCTCGATGTTGAGCGGGTATTGTCTGATATTGTGCCGTATGACACATCGGTTTCAGACGATGTTTTGGACGCGGAGTTGGCGAACCTGGCGCGCGATGCTGAGCTCAAAGTATTATTTGTCGACGATTCACCTACAGCAATGAGTCAAGTAAAAGAAACGCTGCAGAATCTTGGCGTTGGGTTGATTGCGGTGCAAGATGGTTTGATGGCGTTAAGTCTACTGAAAGAGTGGGTCGCCACTGGTGTTAACCCGCATGACAAGGTGTTTATGGTAATTACGGATGCTGAAATGCCTGAGATGGATGGCTACCGTCTTACCCACGAAATACGCAACGACCCTAGTCTGAAAGATTTGTACATTGTGCTTCACACCTCGTTAAGTGGTAGCTTTAACAAAGCAATGGTGGAAAAAGTTGGGTGTGATGATTTTTTATCGAAGTTCACTCCAGACTTATTGGCGGAGCGTGTTCAAGAGCGCGTGCGTGTGAGATTAGGTGTGAAACCAAAAGATCAATAGAATGCTTTCAGAATCAAGCGATTTCTGTAGTAACTTTCTTTTAGAGCTCTAAAAGAGCTCTATATCATCTTCGTCTTCTTGATCGTCTTGTTTGTGCAGTAATTCTCGGTAGGTGGCCAAGGCTTCTTCAACACTTGCCCCGCTGACTATTTTCTCGAACATGGCGCGCTCGCATTCCATCGAATAGCTTTCGCGTACTTCTTCTTTGATCTGTTCCCAGCTGCCAATATCGTTAAGCGAGTTTAGGTCGCTAAAAATTTTTGTCATCCTTTCAAGCCCACGAGAAACATGATCGAGTCGTTGGCTGATGCGGTCATAAAATTGGAAAGCGGTAATGGCTTCGTTAATGCGCTCGCGCATTTCTTCAGTCGTCCAGATAGGGTTGCCATCACTGTCTTTTTCAACATTGCTGCCGAGTGTTTGCCCTGCTAGGCGGGTAAAAGTGTCAGTCAGTTGTTGTACTGAGGTATTGCTCTCAACGATAGAAGTCTCTATTTGGCAAATGGCGAGATAGAGCATGGTGACAGTTTCGCGTGTATGTACCCAAGCATCGTGAGTCATCACATCTGAGGGAGCTGTTTGTGATTCTGAGCTTTGTTTGAACGAGTCCATATTCATATTCGCAGTAAATTCTATAGTGAGCGTTTAGACAGCAATGGAGTACGACTACCATTTTATTAGCTGGTTAATGCGGAAAACTGACCGCCTTATCTAAGGATAGACAACTGTCCGATAAGAGAAAGAAAATCTTGAAAATATGCATTGAAGATTTAAACCATAATCAAAATAATTTGATTATGGTTATTTTGTATTCCGCAGGGACTGTTTTGGCGGCAATAGTTCGTGTGCTTGCAGCAGTGGCGCGCTTTCGCCTAAGCGATAGCTGTAGATCAGAGAGTAGGAGAGAACATTTTGTACGTAACCGCGCGTCTCTTTAAAGGGAATGGTCTCGATCCACACATCGTTTGGAAGTTCAGAATCTGTTTTCGCCAGCCACTGTTTAACACGGTGAGGGCCTGCATTATAGGCAGCCGCAGCAAGGACGCGATTTCCGTTAAATTGCTCTAACAATTGATCGAGATAGCGGCTGCCAAGAGCGATATTGTGCTCGGGTTTAATTAAGTCCCAATACCGATACTTTATTCCATTACGTCGTGCCGTTTGTTTGGCGGTTGCGGGCATTAGTTGCATCAAGCCCATGGCACCGACAGAAGATTTGGCGTCCGCGGCAAAGGCACTTTCTTGGCGAGCAATGGCGAAAAGCAATGGGCTCTCAATATGGGTGGCTTTTGAAGCCACTTCGACTTCGCTTTGGTAGGCGAGCGGGAATCGTAATTTTAAATCGTCCCAATAACGGGCAGCTGCCATCGCTTGAATGGTTTTTCGGTGCCATCCCCACTGATCAGCTAATTTTCCAGCGGCGAGTAGCTGATCAGGCTCCATATCTTTGGTTGCGTAATACCATTCACGGCGTGCATCGCGCAGATTGCCTATCTCAAGTAATTCATAGGCACGTTGCATTGCCGGTAGATTACGGACGATATTCACCTGATCTACCGGGGAATCAACCGGTCGATTTAAGAGGGTGTAGTCTTGCCCCACAATATCTGCAGCCATAAAGCCGTAAAAGCTGCGCGTTAATGAAAGGCTTGCATAGATCTGTTTGGGAGTTGGGTAGGCTGGGTCGTCAATGCCTAGTTGCTCCATTGCGCGAGCGCGCCAGTATAACCAGCGTTCACTTTGCTGCTCTTCAGGGCTAAATAATTGCAGCGCGTTATACACTCTTTGCCAGTCTTGTTGACTCAGAGAATCGCGAACCATCCAAGCCACAAGTTCTTCACTCGAGGCGCTAGGTGCCGTAGCAAGCAACAGTTCGGCCTGAGGCATATTGCCTTGGCGGGCTAATTGAGTAATCAAATATTCTAACGTGTAGGCCCGCTCCTCAGAGTCAAAGTAGTGGCTTGCGTTGTAGCGTTCCCAGAGTGCCAATGACTTTAGTGAATCCCGCCGTGCGTATCGCCTTAACCCATGCAGAATGATTTCTTGCATTTCTGGTGTCTGGTCGGCAAAGCGACGGACGTTTTCGAGCTTTTGAGGATAGCGGTCAACCGTTTGGTAGAGTTTGGCGAGCTTCTGCATCTCCACCGGCATTTGTTTGGCGATATAGCGTGCAAGTGTTCGCTTGCGGCCGTCAATGGCTTTGCTGTGACGGTCCCAGGCCAATTCGGGGGTTAGGTACCCGGCTTCTCGCCAAGTTTTAAACAGTGGATCGCACTCGTCTGGTTGAGATTTGCCAACATTCCATAGTGTCTCGACTTCTTCTAACGCCTTGGCATCGCCAGTATTTATGCGAGCTTGAATATAGTAGCAAGTCAGTTCGGCGCTGCCCTTGGCGATAGTCGACGTCGGGTAGTATGTTCTGTAATCGTGCCAATGCCGCTGCTTGGCCAGTAACTCTAGCCAGTCTCGATCGAGCTTATCGCCGATGTAGGTGTTTTGGTGTTGTTGCAGAAAGGCTTCGACTTCTTGGTAAGGGAATAAATAAAGTTTGCGCCGAAGGTTTTCGTAGTCCAAGTACGGTTTTAGGGGGTAGCCGTTAAGTGTCTTGAGGTATTTGTTAAAGCTTTTGAAGTGCCCTTTTTTGAGCGCGCGCCTGGCTTGTTGGTATTGGCCTCGTTGCAGCTGGGTTAGGCCTGATCCACCAGGGTTGAGCAAATCTTTAGGTTTTATAGAGGAGTTTGCGTTGGTAATATGACTAACGCTCAACAATCCTGTTGTGACTAATAGCGTCGCCGCTGTCACCGCGAGCTGCTGAGCTACACGGACAGCAAAATGGCGGCTTTTCGCTGGGTTGTTGGCCATAAGCTTTTGACTATCTACTACGTGTTTTTTAGCGGCTAGCGTCAGGTTTAAACACCTAACGGCAATGTCCGCTGCATTATGTTCTAGAAAGGTGTCAAAAAACTGGCGACCACCTATCAAATTCTGGCAAAAACCCAGGAATAAAAGGCTTTGATCTAGAAAGTGCTAGCCTATCACGTGTTAATTATAGACGTGTCGTGACTAGTCGCTCGAATTTACCGTTAGGAATAAAGATATGCACGTTGGGTGCCACTAGGATGGCACCCAACATTGGAAGGTCGAAGCAGGTATTAGTGTTCTAGTCTGGACTGGATACTCTAACGGCAAGCACATCACATTTTGTACCGTGCAGAACGCCGTTAGCGGTAGAGCCCAATAACAAGGCTAAGCCTTGACGGCCATGGCTCCCCAGTACGACGAGGTCAGCATCAAGCTCTTCCGCTAGGCGGTGAATTTCGGAGGTAGGTTGTCCGATAACAACTTGCTGGTTTTCTGGGCTGATGCCAACACTTTGTGCCAGTTTTGCTAGTTGCTCACTGGCTTGTTGTTGCAGTTGCGCTTGGACTTCCGTTAGGTCCATTGGGATATCTCCTCCATAGGCGTATGCCAAAGGTTCAATCACGTGAACTAAATGCAAGTTAGCCCCTTCTGCAAGCTGCATGGCTTTAGTCAGAATTTCCGTGGATTCTTCCGTTAAATCCAGCGCGACAAGAATGTGTTTGTATAGGCTCATGAGTTATTCCTCCCCCTAATATTTATTCTTCCCTATACTATTCCGTTTTATTTGGGGTGCATAGCATTAACAAGTCAGAATCGCGCTAAAGAATTGATTTTGATTAATAAAATGAGCAAAAGGTTTGGGTATGTGGGTTTCTATTCTGATTATTGGCTTGACCATCGCGATGGTCGCTGGCCCGGTTTTTTGGCTGAGCCCTTCGGATCGTGACCGACGAATTGGTAGCCTACGCGCCCGCGCTGCGAATTGTGGCTTAAAAGTGCAATTGGTGCCTCGTGATCAACTTCGCTTGGATACGAGAGAGGATAAAGATGAAGTGGCCGTTTATTTTTTGCCCTGGGATTTAAGCCAGGACCAAGAAAAAGCGTTAGCTGTGCTAGACAGTGGAAATAATTGGCTGCTCAGCCGCCGCCCGAGCGCTCATGAAATCCATTTTCATCATCATTGGCAGTGGCTGTCTGGAAAAGCTCCGGGGTCTCTGCAAAGAGATTCAGAGAAGCTTGAACCACTTAAAGTCTTCGTTGAGTCATTGAATCCCACTATTGTAGCTCTGCAGTGCAGACCGGATGGGGTTGCAATTGCGTGGACCGAAAAAGGTGGTGTCGATTCGGTTGATCGTTTAAAAACAACACTTCAGGATTTAAAACAGATTTGTGCTCAATGCTTTTTACCTTGAAATAGGGGCATAGCTAAAGTGGCTCTGAGCCTCGAGAAGGCGTTGAGGACGGTTCATCCAAGGGTAACAAATCTTCCTCAACGGGTGATTGAGTTTGCTCTGGTGTCGAGTGAGGCACATTGGTATTGAGCTCATCTAACTTATGCAAAAGGTGTTTAGCTTCCGGCATTAAGTCCGGCGACAAGCTTGAACGTTTTTTACCTATCATTTCATTCAATTCTTTTATTAGCCTCGTGCGGCGTTCATCACGGTTTTCGGATTGTAGTAAGCACGCTTGAGCGCGCTTATAAAAGGAGAAAGCACCCATCACATCGTCACGCTGCATGCTAATCATGCCGCGTCCTGTCAGTGAAATGACTTCGACAAATAAGTGAAGCCAGCGAAGCTCGGCAATGTAATTATCGTACTCAGTTTCCGCGATATCGCCTCGGTTAAACTGCTGTTTAAGTATTCTGCCGGCTTCGGCCAGTGATTGCTGAGCCTTAGCTATCTGCCCATCGCTCTCGCGCAAGCGGTTAATTACCCGGCTACTGGCGTTGTCGGCGAGTTCTACTGCTCTACGTTGAGCGTGGGCAACACTCGCTTGGATGTGAGAAGCGGTAGGATCCAGACGCTGCATAGCGTCTAGCATTTTTAGTGCTTCGTCATAGATACGCCTTGAAATTGCTCGATTATCGACAAGGCTATCGATAACAGAGGCTAGTTCGTCTAGCGAATCGAAGCGGAACTTGAGCATTTTGACCCGTTGGCGAGCCTGCCTGGCTTTCGCTTGTCGACGATTCACCAGGCTGACGAGAAAAAGTGCGGCGATTCCGATTGCACTGAGTAGGATTAAACTTGCAGCGGTAATCATTGGCAGCTAAGACTATCAGGGAAGATAAATTAATTTTAGCAGTAATATTTGATTTGGTTGGTTTTATAAAACAGCCTAATGAGCAAATTAAAAATGATTAAAATCATAGACTTAGGTGGTGCGGGGTGGGCGTGTTTGGTAGGTGTAAAATGTTGTTAAAACGGGACGCGAACACTAAGAGAAAAATTATTTATGCTTGACCCGTCAATTTTGAGCCTTTATATATGCGCTCCCATAAAGATGAATAATACGAAGGCAAGATCGTTTTGTATGCTTTTTAGTCAGAAATTGACGGTCTTGATTGTTTTTTCAGCGTTGCGACGTCTCTAATGCCCGGTGGTTTAGCTAATCACACGTCACATGCTTTAACGCAGCCGCTACTGCAGTAGAAGGGAACTATGGGTAAATCTCTTGTTATCGTCGAGTCACCAGCCAAAGCCAAGACGATCAATCGATATCTGGGTAAAGACTACATCGTAAAATCCAGTGTCGGTCACATTCGTGATCTTCCTACAAGTGGTGGTGCGAAAAAGCCGGTCGACGCCAAAGAGAGGGCTCGACAAGCGGCTATTACCCGTAAACTGTCGCCTGCAGAGAAAGTTAAGCACAAGTTAAAGAAAGCTAAAGCGCAGTTAATTAACCGAATGGGTATTAATCCTGATAAAAATTGGGAAGCGCATTATGAGATTTTGCCGAATAAAGAAAAGGTGATTAAAGAGCTGCGCGAGCTAGCTGAAAACGCCGACACTATTTATCTCGCAACGGATTTGGATCGCGAAGGAGAGGCCATTGCTTGGCACCTGCGAGAATCCATTGGCGGCGACGATGACCGTTTTCGCCGGGTAGTATTTAACGAGATTACCAAATCCGCCATTCAGGAGGCTTTTCAGCATCCAGGTCCTATCGACCAAAGCCGAGTAGATGCTCAGCAAGCACGGCGCTTTTTGGATCGAGTCGTTGGGTATATGGTATCCCCGTTACTATGGGAAAAAATTGCTCGAGGTTTGTCCGCCGGGCGCGTTCAATCCGTAGCGGTGCGTCTCGTTGTTGAGCGAGAACGCGAGATCCGAGCCTTTATTCCTGAGGAATACTGGGACGTTTTTGCAGATTTAAACACCAAGAAAAAAGAAAAAGTCCGCTTCGAAGTTAAAAAGGAAGCCGGCAAGGCATTTAAACCTTTCAATGAGGCCCAAGCGAAAGACGCTGTAAGCAAGCTTGAGAAAGCAGAATATCAGGTCGCGACACGGGAAGATAAGCCCACACAATCTAAACCCTCAGCTCCATTTATTACGTCGACTCTACAACAGGCTGCGAGTACACGTATGGGATTCGGGGTGAAAAAAACCATGGTGTTAGCGCAGCGCCTCTATGAAGCTGGTTACATCACCTATATGCGTACAGACTCCACAAATTTAAGCAAGGAAGCGGTGGCGGCCTGTCGAGATTTTATTGTCGATAATTATGGCAAAAAATATTTGCCTGAGGCTCCCAACAGCTACAGCAGTAAGGAGGGTGCACAAGAGGCTCACGAAGCGATACGCCCATCGGACGTTGCTGTTAAGCCTACTCAGTTATCGGGCATGGAGAGAGATGCAGAGCGATTGTATACGCTAATTTGGCAGCAATTCGTTGCCTGTCAGATGACGCCTGCGCAATTCACCAGTACATCGGTCACGCTTAAGGCGGGTGACTTTGAGCTAAGAACACGTGGTCGTATTATGCGATTCGATGGCTTTATGAAAGTCATGCCGCCTGTATCGAAAAAAGAAGAAGATGTTGTATTGCCTGATGTCAAAGTGGGTGATATTCTTGATCTGGTTAAACTCGATCCCAATCAGCATTTCACTAAGCCTCCCGCGCGATATACAGAAGCTAGCTTGGTAAAGGAGTTGGAAAAACGCGGCATTGGGCGGCCATCAACTTACGCGTCGATCATTTCTACGATTCAAGATCGTGGTTACGTTCGTGTTGAAAACCGTCGTTTCTACGCTGAAAAAATGGGCGATATTGTGACGGAGCGTTTAGTTGAAAGCTTTCAAGAGCTTATGGATTACAGCTTTACCGCGAAGATGGAAGAACTGTTAGACGAAGTCGCGGAAGGTGATAAAGACTGGCGCTCCGTACTTGATGATTTCTATGCGGATTTTACGACTCAGCTGGAAAAGGCACAGAGCCCTGATGATGGCATGCGACGAAACTCACCGACTGAAACGGATATTGAGTGCCAGCAGTGCGGACGTCCGATGCAGATTCGTACCGGCAGTACAGGGGTATTTTTAGGCTGTTCGGGTTATAACTTACCGCCTAAAGAGCGTTGCAAAAGTACCATGAACTTGGTCTCTGGCGACGAAGCGGTGAATGTTGATGAAGATGAAGAGGCTGAATCAAAGCAACTCCGTGAACGCCGACGCTGCAAATTATGCAACACCGCAATGGACAGCTACCTATTAGATGAGCAACGAAAACTACATATTTGCGGTAACAATCCAGATTGTAGTGGATACGAAATCGAAAAAGGCTCATTTAAACTTAAAGGTTACGAGGGGCCTACCCTAGAGTGCGACAAATGCGGTAGTGAAATGCAGCTTAAAACAGGGCGCTTTGGTAAATACTTTGGCTGTACAAGCGATGACTGTAAAAATACCCGCAAGCTATTGAGAAATGGCGAAGCGGCACCGCCCAAAATGGATCCGGTGGCGATGCCAGAGCTTGCCTGTGAAAAGGTTGATGATACTTACGTGCTGCGTGACGGGGCTTCAGGTTTATTCTTGGCTGCAAGTCAATTTCCGAAAAACCGCGAAACTCGTGCACCACTGGTCGACGAAATTTTGCCTCACAAAGATGAAATCGATCCAAAATATAGCTTTTTATTCAGTGCGCCTACCGAAGACCCAGATGGGGTAAAAACGGTTATTCGCTACAGTAGGAAGACCAAGGAGCAGTACGTACAGTCGGAAGTTGAAGGAAAGGCAACGGGCTGGAAGGCGTTCTACGAGGGCGGCAAATGGGTTGCACAGGGCACTACTGCCAAAACGAAGGCCAAGGCGAAGCCAAAAGCAAAGACCGCAGTAAAGAAAAAAGTAGCACCTAAGAAAAAAGCCAGTGCGAAAAAGAAATAGCCAGGGTACTGAGTTCGAGTTTTAGGGGTTTAAATGATATCAACACTGGTTAACCAACGGCTGGCTTTTGTCCGTGTGCAGCTGAGAACAGCTGAACCAACACCGGACCCTGATATCGAACAGCGTTTACGTCAACATGCGGCACTTGATGCGGCGATATTGCAGCTCCACAAAGCCATCGTATTTTTCTTGGCTGAGCTGAGTGGAGAGTCTAAGCCTGAAAAGTTGCTTGCGTTACCCGAAAACATTGGCAGTGTTATCGCGTATTTCTGTGTTGCACATCCTCATAGCAAAGAGTTGCAAGAATGGCAGAAGCTCTCGTCACAAACAGATTCCTGGTTGAGCCTCTTGATATCGCTCGAGCGTGATCCTCAACGCCTTGGTAGCTTTCTTAATGGCAATGCTCTCTCTCAACCAGTGCAGACATCTGCGACACCTAGTTTAATTGCCTCAACCTCGCTTGATACGCGAAACAATACCGATGGGCTTTCGATGGTCAAAGGCTTGTTGAGCGAAGCCCAGTCTTTGATCGACGCTCAACGCATACATTGCGCAGAAGAATAAGTTCTAACCAAGCACTACCCGGTTGTTAAAGCCTTATCTGTCACATTTCTCTGACTATTTCAAAACAGCACTCCATGCGCGCGTTAATTGGATGGTAGAATTTGTCTACCCGCTGGGGCCGTGAGTAGGCTGACCTGTCGCTTTTGAAGTTTAATCACGACCTTTGATCGACGTTATTCAGTATGCTGTGACTGTTTGGGGGCTTTAGTTGTCGCGTTCGAGTTTTTAACACCGCGAAGGAATAATAGAAACGGGTTAGATGTTTACACCAGAGGTAAGCACAGCTGTACCATTTGGAGAAAAAAATGACTAAAACATACGAAATCGTAGAACTTCCTAACGGGGATGTTGCGCTGCAGCGAGAGGGCGAAAATGATGCGCAAACACTGGTTACAATACGATTTTCAACAGAACTAGTACGCTTCCTTGAGGGGGATAAGTTCTCTATTGCGAAAGTGATGATGGAGGCAGGCCTAGAGAGAGTGGCTGAGGTTGCCAATCACTATGCGGCGATCACCAGTGATGGGGCAAAACAGGTCGAGTTGGGAATTGAATCTACAAGCGAAGAGAATGAACAGCAGACGTCTTTGTCGGATGCTAAAGAATCGCTTGGAACATCGACTGAACCAGAAGTTACTCCGCAGAAGGGTGCGGATCAGACTCAAATTAAGGGCCTCAAGCGCAGTAATAGTTTGGAGAACGACAACGATAATAGCGAGAGTGGTACTGACATGAATTCACTCGCCATGGAGTCACATTTGGTTCATTAACTTATATCTCACGATGAGTGTTGATAGATCATCACTCATAAAAGATGTGGATGCTGTCGAGACTCTAATCAACGTAGAGTTGTACGCGAATGGCTTAAAAGGTAATTTCCTTAGGATTACGTTCCACATAACCCGCTCTAGTTTTCCACTTGTCTTACACCGCTTGTGAATTTTCAGGCTGTAAGGCAACGTACTTACCCTTGAAGCCCGTCAGCAACATTTCCTTGGAAAAGTTTCTATAGAGCGATATTGGATTACTGATACTATGCTGCAGCGTTTTGTATTTCGGGACTGAAATAATCAACCTGCTGCGATGGTATAGAAATAAGCTGGTTAATGAGTAAGGCTCGCGAGCTTCCTTTCTGCGCGGCCTGTTCGAGATGGTTTTTTTCTTGAGATGTGAGATTAGTCAGAGCAGCAATCACTGTCATACTATTGCCCAGCGCCAATGCCTCCCAAGCGGACCAAAGTGCATCATCATTACAATCGACACGAATGATGCGGAGATGTTTACTATTCAGTGTTTGCGAAGCAAGCCAGCGCGCGGTCAAAGAATCCACGATAACCGTTACCCATCGAGATTGATCGAGATCATCGTCTGCAGTAGTTAATGCGCTTGTTATAGAACTCAAGAGACAGTGTCTATAAACACTCAGTGACAGTGATTGTTGCTGAGTGTTGAGTCGGGGAAGCTCTATAGAGAGCGATGTCACGGCGTGAGCTGTCGCATGGGGAGACAGCTGCCCCTGTGAGTTAGAAGCATGATAAGCTGCGCTAGCCAGATCCTCTGGAAATGATGCTGTTGTTTCAGAAAGCTGCTGTGGGAACATAACGACGTTACCTCTGATCTACCTTGCTTTTCAGCGAAACTATTCGCCGCGACGAATAATCCCGACGCTTAAACCTTCGATTTCGAAATCGTCATCTTTCAGATTGACCTCGATCACATCAAAATCAGCGTTCTCTGGCACAAGCTCAACTTGTTGCTTATTTCTCTCTCGACGAAAACGCTTCACAGTGACTTCTTCGCCAATACGAGCGACAACAATCTGTCCGTTGCGAGCCTGATTGGTTTTGTGAACGGCGAGCAAGTCACCATCAAGTATCCCAGCATCTTTCATGCTGTAGCCTTTTACTCGTAACATGTAGTCAGCTTGGGGAGAGAAAAAAGAAGGCGAAATATCACAATAGTCTTCAATATTTTCCTCTGCCAAAATGGGGTTGCCTGCCGCGACCCTGCCGACGACAGGAATTCCTGATTCGCTTTCGGGTAACCGAATGCCACGAGATGCACCTGGAACCATCTCGATAGCACCTTTGCGTGCAAGTGCGCGTAAATGTTCTTCAGCGGCGTTGGCAGACCTAAAACCAAGTTCCTCTGCAATTTCTGCACGAGTAGGGGGGTAGCCTGTTTCTTCAATATAATCACGGATTAACTGCAGAACTTCTTCCTGGCGTTCGGTAAGTTTAATCATGCTATGTCCTCGTGCTGGATTGCATTTACGGTGTCAACGCAATCCGTCTGTGCCGTCAATGGTATGTAAACTGTATGTGTTTATCCTATACAGTCTGTTGGTATATACAGTACATGGCATTATATACAGTGTTAATGCCAGTGCAAGTGTTTTATTTTTGCGCGATTTCTCTGTTGCTGTAGGCGGCTCTTCGTTAAATCCGTCATTTCTGATAGCCAGCGCGCTGTAACTTGTGAGGAGGTTGGTATATGGTTACGACCTCTAAATATACCCAGCAAGTTGCTCACGAGGACAATCAACCATGGCAGTAAGCTTAGCCGGAACCCCTTTAAAGCTCGGCCCAGTAATGGTCGACCTGATCGGAACCGAAATAACGGAAGATGACAGAGCCTTGTTGTTAAACCCATTGGTTGGTGGAGTGATCTTCTTTGCGCGCAATATCGAATCTAGAGAGCAAATTTTCGCTCTGGTCTCTGCCGTGCGTGATATTCGACCAGAACTTTTGCTTGCGGTTGACCAAGAGGGAGGACGAGTACAGCGCTTGCGTGACGGCTATACACGATTGCCACCCATGCAGGCATTTCTTCCTCTATATCGAACCAATCAGGAACACACATTAGGCTTAGTGAAGGATTGTGGTTGGCTAATGGCTAGTGAAGTGTTGGCGACAGGAATGGATTTTAGTTTTGCCCCAGTGCTGGATGTTGATGATGCTTATTGTAGTGTCATAGCCGATCGCTCTTTCTCAAATAAGCCGGAAGAGGTGGTAGAGCTCGCTAGTGCGTTTCTGGCAGGAATGCATGAAGCCGGTATGGCAACCACTGGCAAGCATTTCCCAGGACATGGCAGTGTGGTGGGGGATAGTCATCTTGAGTTGCCTGTCGATGATCGACCGATGGATGATATCAAAGCACGAGACCTGGTGCCGTTTATGCGTTTGCAACATGAACTCGATGCGGTCATGCCCGCTCATATTGTGTTCTCCGACGTTGACCCCATGCCAGTAGGGTTTTCTTCAAAATGGCTGCAGGAGTTTTTGCGAGGTGATTTGGCTTACCAAGGGGTCATCTTTTCAGATGATTTAGATATGGCAGGTGCCCGCTCCGCAGGTAGTTTCACCGATCGCGCACGGCAAGCGCTTGCGGCAGGCTGCGACATGGTGTTGGTGTGTAACAATCGTGACGGTGCAAATGAAGTTGTAGCGGGGCTTGAAGGTCAGGCGTTGGAGCCGAGCCCCCGTTTGGCCTCTATGAAAGCTCGACAAGAGGTCTCCTGGGCAGAACTGTTAGCGTCCACACGTTGGCAACACGTCCGTGAATCATTGGCTGAATTAACACAACAAAAAGAAATTATTTAAACCTACACTCGGCCAGGTGTATCGACAATATCTCATTAAAGCGTTAAACGAATAGTAGGAAAGGCAGGATGTTAGAAGAGTGGCTAAAGCAGTGGATTCCAGAGGCGTATCTCTGGGTAATGAAAGATTTTCTGGTGGTGTTTACCACGTTGATTGTCGCGTACATTGCCAAGGTTGTTTTAGATCGGATTGAGGCGCGAACCCAGCAGACCAAGACCTTGTGGGATGATGCACTGATTAGCTCTGTGAAGCGGCCGCTAAAATGGTTTATTTGGCTTGTAGGGTTGTCTGTTGCTATCGAGTTTGCAATAAAGGAAACGTCTCCAGAGTTAGTCGATATTGTAGATGCCGCGCGAAAGGTGGGGGTCAACGTTATCGTTACCTGGTTCTTAGTGCTTTTTATTCGCAAAGCGGAAGAAAATTTAACGCAGCCAGAGTTTACAAAAAATAAGCCCATGGATATCACGACGGTGACAGCCGTTGGAAAACTACTGCGGGTTTCGGTCATCATCACCGCGGTTCTTTTCGTGCTACAAACTTTTGGCGTTAGTATTAGTGGTGTATTGGCATTTGGTGGGATCGGTGGTTTGGCCGTTGGTTTTGCAGCGAAAGACTTGTTAGCTAATTTCTTCGGCGGATTAATGGTATACCTTGACCGGCAGTTTTCGGTTGGCGAATGGATTCGTTCGCCGGACCAAGAAATCGAAGGCACAGTTGAAGAAATTGGCTGGCGACTAACTCGAATCCGCACGTTCGACAAACGCTTATTATATGTGCCGAACTCAACATTCACTCATATTTCGGTTGAAAACCCCTCACGTATGACGAATCGTCGCATTTACGAAACAATTGGCGTGCGTTATGACGATGCCAGTAAATTACCGGGAATAGTTGACGATGTGAGGGCGATGTTAGAAGGTCATGAAGACATTGATCACTCTCAAACGTTAATTGTTAACTTTAATAGTTTTGGTGCTTCATCACTCGACTTTTTTGTTTACACTTTCACAAAAACGACGAACTGGATTGAGTATCACGAGATCAAACAGCGCGTGTTATTTTCAATATTCGATATTATTGAACAGCATGGTGCCGAGTGTGCGTTCCCCACATCAACGTTACATGTTCCTGAAGTCGTGAGACTGCAAGGCGTTGTCCCGGAAAATACTAGCAAGTAGACGTACCGCAATGAATAGTGATCAATTCGAAGCCATTCGGCAAAATGCGGAGCTACTTTGGCGACGTGACCAGATAGAGAATGCTATTGAATGTATGGCCAAGGATATAACTAACGACTTTCGACACTCTAAGCCCATTCTTGTCGGGGTGATGAACGGGGCGTTACCTTTTTTCGCTCGGCTTATGTTATCACTGCGTTTTCCTCTAGAGGTGGATTACCTTCATGCAAGCCGCTATGGCGATCAATGTGTTGGCGATGAGCTATCTTGGACAGTTGAGCCATCAGTGTCATTACAAGGCCGCGACGTTATCATCGTCGATGATATCTTAGACGAAGGTATTACTTTGGCGGCCATTGCTGATTATTGTCGACGCGGCGGTGCAGAAAAAGTTGCGACCGCGGTACTGGTAGCGAAGCCTAAAGAGAAAAATGAACACGTGTTAAGTGCCGACTATGTCGGTCTTGAGGTGCCAGATAAATTTGTCGTTGGTTACGGTATGGATGTGGCGGGGTATGGTCGCAATCTTGAGAACATCTATGCTCTCGATGATCAATTACAGTCGCTATTGCTCTCTTAGTCGGCCACATTGGTCGCCTGTGGTAATCAGTCAATTGCTGGCTAGTCAATATTCTATAGATAGAGGAGTAAGCGTTAGCACGTTTGCTGCCCGGTAAACACATTAAAGAAAGAGGTATCGATGAGTTTTTCACTTGAGGGCAAAGCTTTCGCCGTCATTGGTGGGTCTGGCTTTAATCAATTTCCAGAATTAAACATCCACGAAACGTCCGTTATTGAAACACCCTACGGGTTGTCTGCGCCTGCGGTTTTTGGAACATTAAGTGGGTCTGATGTCGTCTTTCTGCCGCGTCACGGCGATGGTCACGCGCTACCTCCTCACCGGATTAACTATCGAGCCAACATGTGGGCTCTTCACAGCGTAGGTGTCGCTGCTGTTTTATCGGTGAACGCGGTCGGCGGAATCCGTTCGGATATGCAGCCAGGGTCTCTAGTACTGCCCGACCAAATCATCGACTACACCTATGGGCGGGAGCACACATATTTTACTGGCGATGAGGCTGGTGTTGAGCATATTGATTTTACAGAACCCTTTGATCCTAGCTGGCGAAGTGCGTTGATACATTTAGCTGAGCGAAATCAGCACGAACTCATTGCGGGCGGCGTTTATGGTTGTGCTCAGGGCCCACGCTTAGAGACAGCAGCGGAAATTAAGCGCTTTGAGCGTGATGGGTGTGATTTAATCGGTATGACTGTGATGCCGGAGGCGGCGTTAGCCCGTGAGTTAAATCTGCCTTATGCCTCATTGTCTGTGGTGGTGAACTGGGCCGCCGGACTGAGCCCAGGAGCCATTACTCTTGAAGCAATTTATCAGCAATTGGAGAGTTCAATTGAAGATGTTAAGTCATTCGTTGAAGCCTTTGCCCGCTCTGTAGGAGATAGCCCGCCCCCTTAAATTTTCTCAAACAACTTTTCGCTTTTTGGTAAGTGTTGGTTTTTATAATGATGAGTGGTGTGCCAAAAACCACTTACGCCGCCATTTCGCTATTTGGGTGTTATTTTTTGTTAACTTTGACTACGAAAATAGTGCTGTTCGCTTCCCTATCATTTTACTAATTTGAATAAAATACCGGACGTTTTCACCTTCGATGTAGAGCTGTCTTGATTTTATTGGGGCTTGTTGCTTGTCACTAAGCTAACACGTTTTTGCGTAAAACGGTTTCTAATATGTCCTGAAGAGTAAGGTCTTGCTGGCGCGCATTCTAGGCAAACGGGAGTGGACAACAAAGGAATGTGACGGTTGTTAACAATAGCGCACATGATAAAAAATCAACGAGGTTAGGCAGTATGGAAGATCGAAACCGGGGAACGGTTAAGTGGTTTAATAACGCAAGGGGTTATGGGTTTATCACTTGTGGGGAATCAAGTTCAGATGTATTTGTTCATTATCGTAACATTCGTGGTGATGGTTTTCGTTCTCTCAATGAAGGGCAAGAAGTTGAGTTTGCTCTTCAGGAAGGGGAAAAAGGGCTCCAGGCAGAAGATGTTGTCTGTGTCTAAATAGCACGCTTGCTGATAGTCAATTTATTGATCGATAAAAACAAAAAAGGCCAGGAATTAATTCCCGGCCTTTTTTGTTAATGGCTTACACTTATTGAGGCTTAGTTAGGCGAAGAAATGGGTGGGTTTTGTTCTGCACCTTCGTCTTCAGCTATCACGTCTTCTTGTACATTTTCAAGTGGATCATAGGGTGTGAATTGGACGAGGATGCCTACTAACGGATGATCGATGTAGTGCAGTTCATTACTTCGCATGCGTCGAGTCACCTCGACAGGGGCTATGTTTTTCACTACGTATGATTTTTCTACCAAAGAATCGAATTGGATCTCGTTATTAAAACTTTGATTGAAGCCACCAGTGAACCAATTGTTTGTACTTAAATCTTGAATGGGACGTTGCCGATTTGGTGGCCAGGGTAGTTCTGGCCATTCACTCTCTTCGCCAAAGTTTGTCGCAAATTGGGTGAGCCAAAGGTTGGTGGTTAAGTGCAGGTAACGCTGCAACTTGAGCTCGATACTGCCTTCCAACTCATGGTGATGATCGAAGCGGTCACCAGCGCTAATTATGATGCCTCGCTCTTTTTCACGTTCAACAAAAGGGTGATGCCAGCCGCCATGAAATAATACTCGGTAATGGTTATTGCGTTGAATTTTTTCAACCTGTTCGGAGAGTTGTAGCTCCTCTGGCGCAAGTAATATCAATGGATCATCACCAATGATTAACGCTGGAGAATCGTTTTCAACGCCATCGTCTTCGTTGTTGAGGACAGGTTCACTGGCTGGATTATTGTCGCCGTTACTTGCGGCAAGCGACATTGCACTGTCATCGCTGAGGCTTTGAATTTCTTCGTCAGAAACGAGTGGTTCAGGTGCTAGGCTTTGGGGGATGAGGCTGCGCCACTCTAATGGATATGACATGCGTATATCGTTACGCCACTGCTCCACTGTATGATCGGGGTTGCCTCCTTGACGAAAGAGGATCAGTTCGACTGTGTACCAAGTAACATCTGAAGCCTCGCTTTCCTGTGCATTTACAGAGCAAGACAAGCCGCCGACAAACAGCGGAAGAGTGAGGTATCGTAAAAGCGATTTTTGCAACATTTAAGCGGCCTGTGATTTTTGCGACAGTCTGTCGAGTAATTGTTCGATACTGGCAAAGCGTTGTTCGATAGTGGCCATTTCGGCATTGAATTTCAAATGGTTTGCGCCACTTAATTGGTAATTTTGTGGTTGGGTTTGCACCAATTTTACAATGGTCAAAGGATCGATGAGTGGTTCGCTTGAAAACTCGATACGTCCGCGTTCCACCGATGCTTCAATTTTAATGATTCCCAGGGTTTCTGCTCGCAATTTTAGCTCACTGACATGGAAGAGGTTTTTGGTCGCATCCGGAAGGAGGCCAAAGCGGTCAATCATTTCAACTTGAAGCTCTCGCAGTTGATCGCTATTTTGAGCGTTTGCAATTCGTTTATACATGATTAAACGGCTGTGGACATCCGGCAGATAGTCGTCGGGAATCAACGCCGGGAGGCTTAGATTCACTTCAACATTGGTGCTAGCGGTTAGATCCGAGTTGATGTCCTTGCCAGCCTTTAAGGCCTTAACTGCTTTATCTAGCAATTCCATGTACAGTGAGAAGCCAATACTTTCTATTTGGCCGCTTTGTTCGTCGCCTAAAAGTTCGCCCGCGCCGCGAATTTCCATGTCGTGTGTTGCCAGCGTGAATCCTGCACCTAAATCCGAGGTGTTCGCGATGGCCTCAAGCCTTTTGACTGCGTCACCCGTCATTTGTTTTGGCGGAGGTGTTAGGAGATAAGCATAGGCTTGATGGTGAGATCTACCAACCCGACCACGCAACTGATGCAGTTGGGCGAGACCAAATTTGTCGGCTCGATCAATAATGATGGTGTTTGCATTTGGAACATCAATCCCTGTTTCAATGATCGTACTACAGACCAAGACGTTAAAACGCTTATGGTAGAAATCGCTCATCACTTGTTCCAATTCGCTTTCGCGCAATTGTCCGTGACCAATACCGATTCGCGCTTCGGGCATTAGCTCTTGCAGTTCCCGTGCAGTTTTTTCAATTGACTTGACTTCATTGTGAAGATAGTAAACTTGACCACCCCGTAAAATTTCTCGAGCGATCGCTTCCTTGATGAGTCCATCATCACTTTGACGCACGAAGGTTTTTACTGACAGACGCTTTGCTGGCGGTGTGCTGATGATTGAGAGGTCACGCATGCCGGCCATGGACATGTTTAAGGTGCGAGGTATGGGGGTCGCGGTCAATGTGAGGATGTCCACTTCACTGCGCATTGCTTTGAGTTTTTCCTTTTGCCTCACGCCGAAACGGTGTTCTTCGTCGATGATTAAAAGGCCAAGCTCGTGATATTTAATGTCACTTTGAATTAGTTTGTGAGTACCGATAACAATGTCTACGTTACCTGAGGCTATTTTAGCTTGAACAGATTCCAGCTCTTTGTTGCTGCGGAAGCGAGATAGCACTTCTACATTGACGGGCCAATCGGCAAAGCGATCTTTAAAATTTTCGAAATGCTGTTGAGCTAAGAGTGTGGTTGGTACCAGTACAGCCACTTGCTTCCCGCTTTGAACGGCAATAAACGCTGCGCGCATGGCTACTTCGGTTTTACCGAAACCCACATCACCGCACACCAATCGATCCATTGCGTTGGGTGATAACATGTCACTGCGGACTGCGGCAATGGCTTGTTCTTGATCTGGTGTTTCTTCAAACGGGAATGCGTTTGAAAATTTCTCGTATGCATCGCCAGGATTATCAAATTGATAACCCGGTTTCACGGCGCGTTGTGCGTAGATGTCCAAGAGTTCGGCGGCAACATCGCGAATTTTTTCAGCCGCTTTGCGTTTCGCTTTGGCCCATTGATCACTGCCTAAGCGATGCAGTGGTACAACGCTATCGCCGCTACCAGAATAGCGACTAATTCTCTCCAAGCTCGCAACTGGAACATACAGCTTGTCGTTACCGGCATACTCCAATAGTAAAAATTCATGAGACTGACCTTCGACTTCAAGGATCTCCAGGCCCTGGTAACGACCAACGCCGTGATCGATATGGACTACGGCTGCACCAATACTTAACTCAGTGAGGTTCTTGATGACTTGATCGGCATTATCCTGCTCGCGTTTACGGCGTCTTTGTTGTTGAATTCGCTGGCCGAATAATTCGCCTTCAGTGATGATGGCGATGTTGTCTTCCTTCAGCCAGATACCTCGACTTATCGGTTCGACAGTCATTGCAATGTCGACCTTGTCGCCAAGAAATTCTTGCCAGCACGACATCGCTTGAGGTTTAACGCCTATGCGCGCGAGTAACTCCAGTAGCGTTTCTCGGCGGCCCGCTGTTTCCGCACAAAATAACACTCGCGTGTCGGTCTCCAATAAAAATGCTTCTAGGGCGGATAGAGGGTTGGTTGCTCGGCTATCAATACTTAAATTAGGAAGTGCTGCGGAACTAGATTGGAGTGCACCACGGAGTTCGTTATTGACGTTGATTCGCGGATATTCTTTGAGTTTCGCGAAGAGCGTATCGTTGCCGAGAAATAGTGAGGAGGGCGGCAGGATAGGGCGCTCGATATCTGCACAGCGGCTGTCGAATCGACGCTGTGCTTCTTGCCAAAAGTGGTCGACGGATGCCTCTATATTACCGCAGGTAAAAATCAGTGCGTTCTTTGGCAAGTAGTCGAATAGAGTTCCGCACTGTTCAAAAAAGAGGGGTAGGTAATATTCGATGCCTGCGGGAGCAATGCCTTCGCTCACATCTTGATATAGCGGGCAGCGCCGGTGATCGACATCGAAGTGCTGATGCCAACTATTGCGAAAGGCGTTAATTCCGTCGCCGTCTAGCGGATATTCTTTAGCGGGAAGGAGCCGAATACTGTCAATCTTTTCTACGGTTAGTTGGTTCTCGGGATCGAAGGTGCGGAGAGTTTCGACTTCATCGTCCCACAAATCAATTCGGTAGGGCTGGTGGCTTCCCATTGGGAAAATGTCGAGTATTGACCCACGTACGGCGTACTCGCCGTGTTCGTAGACAGTGTCGACATTGCGATAGCCCGTTGCCTCCAGCTGTCGCGTCATATCTTGCAGCGTGACGCTATCGCCGGTGTTTATGATCAGGCTTTGGTGTTGGACATACTCCTTTGGGCAGAGTCTGTGTATTAACGTGCTGGCGGGTACTACCAATATCCCTCGTTCTGTGTGAGGAAGGTGGTAGAGGGTGTTGAGACGTTCAGAAATAATGTCCTGGTGTGGTGAAAAGAAATCGTAAGGTAAAGTTTCCCAGTCGGGTAGATGAAAAATTGGCCAAGGAGGGGAGCTATCCTCCTGACGACTGTAGAAGTTGATTTCTGCTTCTAGTGTTGCGGCACTTGCTGTATCTGCAGTAATCACAACGGTCAAATTGGGTTGCTGCTCGGCGGCTTTTACAATGGAAAGCGCGAGGCTGCTGCCCGCAAAATCGCCCCAGCGTCTGTGGTCAGATGCTTGTTGAGGAATGTCTGGCGTTAAAGGGTTGATCGTTGTCATTACGTGTAATAGCTGCTGTCTTGGTGGGGGTGGTTATGTGGCCGGGTATTGTAACGGTTTTGAGCTTTATCGGTAGGTCAGGGGTGTCGCTTTTACGGGATGATACGGGGATTTAATGCTACCCGTTAGGGTGCGAACCCGGTTCTTTGGTTACTCATCACTCAGGGGCAGACTTCGGTCATCTAAAGTGGACAAATTTTTTGCAATCTAGTGGGCCTATCGGGATAATGGCGGCCCCCAGAACCTGGGTGACGGGCGCGGGGAAGGAATTAGAGTTCATCATTGAGAATCGAGAGCAAAGGTAACGACACGTGAATCGACCAAAACCGGAAGACTACTTTAAAGACTGGAAACAACGTGAAGCACTCGCTGAGGCCATGATCCCCATCATCGGTAAGCTCAACCGAGATCGTAACGTGAACATCTATATGTATGGCCGTTCGTTGGTGGCCCGTTCTGTCATCGATATCATGAAAGCGCACCGTCGTGTTCGCCAGATTGAAGAGAATGAACTGTCGGAATTCGAAACCTTTCCTATCCTCGAAGCCCTTAGCAAATTAGACCTTGGTCACGCCCATATTGACCTTGGTAAGCTCGCTGTCCACAACATGAAGGCCAATAATGGTGTTGTCGATGGTATTGATAGCTTTTTGGACGCGGAGCTAGCCAATCTTGTCGGTACAGCCGGCAAGCCAATCCCCGAAGCGCAGGACATCGTACTATACGGTTTTGGCCGAATTGGTCGCTTAGTGGCGCGCCTGCTTATTGAAAAAGCGGGTAGTGGCGAGGTGATGCGAGTCAAAGCTATCGTTGTGCGCAAATCGAAAGCCGACAACGACCTGGAGAAGCGCGCTAGTCTATTACGTCGTGATTCCGTGCATGGTTCCTTCAAAGGTACTATCCGAATTGATGAAGATACCGATACCTTGGTATGTAATGGCAACGAGATCAAAGTGATCTACGCTAACTCGCCAAGTGAAGTGGATTACACCAAGTACGGTATCAACAACGCTATCGTGGTGGATAACACTGGTGTATGGCGTGACGAAGCCGGCTTGAGTCAGCATTTAGAATGCCCTGGCGTATCGAAGGTGATTTTGACCGCACCGGGTAAAGGTAACTTGAAAAACATCGTTTACGGTATCAACAATGGTGAGATTCAGCCTGAAGACAAGATCATATCAGCGGCATCTTGTACTACCAATGCGATCGTGCCTGTATTAAAAGCGATCAATGATAAATACGGCGTAGAGCATGGACACGTAGAAACTGTGCATGCTTTCACCAACGATCAAAACTTGATTGATAACTTCCACAAAGGTGAGCGCCGTGGTCGTGCAGCGCCTTTGAATTTGGTCATCACCGAAACCGGTGCTGCGAAAGCTGTGGCTAAAGCGTTGCCAGAACTTGGTGGCAAGCTCACCGGTAATGCGATTCGCGTACCTACGCCTAACGTGTCGATGGCGATTCTTAATCTACGCCTCAACAACGCCGCCACTAAAGATGAGTTGAACGCGTACATGCGCGAGGTTGCTCTACATTCTGATCTTCAGCGCCAAATTGATTACACCAATTCGCCGGAAGTTGTATCGACGGATTTTGTTGGTTCACGCCATGCGTGTGTTTTCGATAGTCGCGCAAGTATCGTCGATGGTGAAAACTGCGTGCTCTACTGCTGGTATGACAACGAGTTTGGTTATAGCTGTCAGGTGGTGCGCTGTTTAGAGGATATGGCGGGCGTTAACTACAAGATGTATCCGCTTGAGGAAAATGCTTGATCGGTATTTCCGTGACAGTGGAATTAAGGAGTGGGTATAGTGCCCGCTCCTTGTCGATTTTATAGGCGTATATCGTCTTTGCTCTGTTGGCGCATGAATTCCCTTCGATAAATAGTGAATTAGACCTGGAAAGGTTTAAGCGTCATCTTTATAATTGCGCCGATTTTTCTTTGGGGTGGGTCCGGTATCCCCGGCATCGCCTACACTTGGTGAAGTGGTCTGCCGTAAACCCAGTGATGTACTACACTGGCGAAATAAGGTCTGTCACTTTATCAGCACTAAACTAGGCTCACGTACCTGTGTGCCTGTGACATCAGGGTAAGCAATCGCAAGCCCGTTTTATCCATTTAAATTAGGCTAAGACGTATGATCCAGATCCGTCAGGGACTAGATTTACCTATATCGGGTTCTCCCGAACAGTCCATAGCCCCAGGTAATCCCGTTCGCTCAGTGGCCGTTGTTGGACCAGACTACAATGGTATGAAACCTACCATGGCTGTCGCTGTGGGCGATAAGGTTAAATTAGGGCAAGTACTCTTTTCCGATAAAAAGAACCCAGGCGTTCTATACACTGCACCTGCTGCAGGTGTTGTATCGGCTATTCACCGTGGCGCGCGCCGTGTACTCCAATCGGTCGTGATTGATGTAGAAGGCGATGAGCAAGAGTCATTCGACAGCTATAGCGCTGATCAAATCAGCGGACTGAATGCCGAATCAATTACCGATAACCTGGTTAAGTCAGGCCTATGGGTAGCTCTGCGCACACGTCCATTCAGCAAAGTGCCAGAGATCGGATCTAAGCCGAGTTCAATATTTGTGACGGCGATGGACACCAATCCGCTAGCTGCCGATCCTGCTGTAGTAGTTGCTGAGCAAAAAGAGGCCTTTGACGCTGGTTTGACGGTACTCGCTCGCTTAACAGAAGGTTCAGTGTATGTCTGTGCCGCGCAGGGTGCGGATTTAGGCGTAGCCAACTCTGGGCAAGTATCTGTGCAAACGTTTGCTGGGCCTCACCCAGCGGGCAATGCCGGCACGCATATCCATTATCTAGATCCTGTCAGCGCAACTAAGACCGTATGGACTATTGGATATCAAGACGTTATTGCGTTTGGTAAGCTTTTCCTTACTGGCCAATTATACGTTGATCGCGTCATCTCATTAGCAGGGCCGCAAATAGAAAAGCCGAAGCTCGTGCGCACTCAGCTGGGTGCAAACCTCGAAGAATTAACGGCTGGTTTAATGAGAGACGGTGAAAACCGTGTTATTTCCGGCTCTGTATTTGGTGGTCGTAACGCCTACGGTCCGTACGCATACCTTGGACGTTATCACAACCAAGTGGCTGTGTTGGAAGAGGGCCGCGAGCGTCCGTTTTTGCACTACATGCGAGCTGGTGCAGACCGCTTCTCGAAAATGCCTATCTACATATCCAAGCTTTTCAGCGGAAAGCGTTTTAATTTCACAACGTCAACCAATGGCAGTGAGCGTGCGATGGTGCCAGTGGGTGCCTACGAACGTGTTATGCCTCTTGATATTTTACCAACCCAATTGCTTCGTGCATTGATTGTTAGTGATACTGAGGTCGCTCAAAAACTTGGTTGTTTAGAACTAGATGAGGAAGATCTTGCCTTGTGTACCTATGTTTGCCCCGGTAAGTACGAATACGGTCCCATCTTGCGTGACAATCTCACTAAAATTGAGAAGGAGGGGTAACCGTGAAAGCATTACGTAACTGGTTTGACTCTCTAGAGCCGCATTTTCACAAAGGTGGAAAGCTAGAAAAGTGGTATGCACTTTACGAAGCGGTAGATACCGGACTTTTCCAGCCTAACGAAGTAACCAAAACGACTTCGCATGTCCGTGATGGCATCGACCTTAAGCGTATTATGATTACGGTATGGGCGTGTACATTCCCAGCAATGTTTTATGGAATGTACAACCTGGGCTTTCAGGCAAATACCATCATGGAAGCGCAAGGCATTTTGTCCACGGGTGATTGGCATGCGCCATTGATTGAATTGCTCGCGGGCTATGACCCAAATAGTATTTGGGATTGCTTATGGCACGGTGCGGTTTACTTTCTGCCAATCTATATGACGACCTTTATCGTGGGTGGCTTCTGGGAAGTCTTATTCGCGATGGTTCGTGGACACGAAGTAAACGAAGGCTTCTTCGTCACTTCAATTTTGTTTGCCTTAATTTGTCCCCCTGATCTGCCATTGTGGCAAGTAGCAATGGGTATTAGTTTCGGTGTTGTTATCGGTAAAGAAGTTTTCGGTGGCACCGGCAAAAACTTCCTTAACCCTGCTCTAACCGGCCGAGCGTTTTTGTATTTTGCTTATGCGCCTTGGATGTCTGGTGATAGCGTATGGACTGCGGTTGACGGCTTTTCGGGTGCGACTTCACTGTCTGTTGCTGCTTCGCAAGGTGTGGAAGGGCTGGAGTCCCACATTGGTTGGATGAATGCATTTGTGGGCAACATCCATGGTTCAATCGGCGAGACGTCGACAATAGCGATTTTGCTAGGAGGCCTTGTCTTGTTAGCAATGGGTATCGCTTCTTTCCGCATCGTGGCTGGCGTAATGATTGGTATGGTAGCGACTGCGTTGTTGTTCAATGTGGTCGGCTCTGAAAGCAATCCAATGTTTGCAGTGCCCTGGCACTGGCACCTTGTAATGGGTGGTTTTGCGTTCGGTATGATGTTCATGGCAACTGACCCCGTTTCTGCATCGATGACTCACGCTGGCCGTTGGGCTTTCGGTATTCTTATCGGTGTGATGGTGGTGTTGATTCGCGTAGTGAATCCAGCGTTTCCCGAAGGCATCATGCTCGCCATCTTGTTTGCCAATTTATTTGCACCACTGATCGATCATGTCGTTGTGCAAGCCAACATTAAGCGGAGGTTAGCGCGTGTCTAGTAATAACGATACGATTTCAAAAACCTTTATCGTTGCTGTTGTTCTCTGCCTGGTGTGTTCGGTCATCGTTTCGGCGGCGGCAGTACTATTAAGACCACAGCAAGAAACGAACAAGGCAGCATTCCTAAAACGCAATATTCTTCAGTCTGCGCATATGTACGATGCGTCGAAGCCCGTCCAGGAGCAATTCGAGCAATTCACAGCACGTATTGTTGATCTTGATACGGGTAAATTCACTGACGCGGTTGATCCTGAAAGTTATGATCAGCTGATCGCAGCGAAAAGCCAAGACATGTCGGAATCTATTCCGGGCGACGAGGATATCGCGAAGTTAAAACGCCGAGAGAAATATGCTGAAGTGTATACGCTCGAAGGTGACAACGGCATCGAGTTGGTTATCTTGCCCATTCGTGGTTACGGACTGTGGGGAACCTTGTATGGTTACCTCGCGCTGGAATCTGATGCTAATACAGTCATTGGTTTGTCCTACTACGATCATCAAGAAACACCTGGACTCGGCGGAGAAGTCGATAATCCCCGCTGGAAAGGCTTGTGGACTGGTAAGAAGTTGTATGAGGGCGGCGATCTAGCGCTTCACGTACAAAAAGGTCCAGTGGAGCCTTCTGATCCTCGTAAAGAGTACAAGGTAGATGGCTTAGCTGGCGCGACGTTAACAACTCGCGGCGTAGATTTAATGTTTCAATATTGGTTGGGCGAGAATGGATATAGCAAATTCTTGACTAACCTAAGACAGGGGAAAGCGTAATGAAAGCTAAAGAACTCCTCTTCAAACCCATTTTTGACAATAACCCGATTGCGTTACAAATCCTGGGTATTTGTTCTGCGCTGGCGGTAACGGCTAGCTTACAAGTCACAGTCGTTATGTGTATCGCGCTAACCACCGTAACGGCATTCTCAAACTTTTTTGTGTCGTTGGTTCGTAAGCAGATCCCTAGCAATATTCGCATTATTGTACAGATGACCATTATTGCTTCTTTGGTAATTCTGGTGGATCAAATGCTCAAAGCATACGTTTACGAAATTAGTAAACAGTTGTCTGTATTTGTTGGCTTGATTATCACCAACTGTATTGTGATGGGCCGAGCGGAAGCGTTTGCAATGAAGAACCCGCCGATTCCTAGCTTTTTAGATGGGATCGGTAACGGTTTAGGTTATAGCGTTTTACTACTTGTTTTAGCCTTCATCCGCGAACTGATTGGCGCCGGTAAATTATTTGGAATTACGATTTTGCCAACGGTTAACGACGGTGGCTGGTATGTTCCAAATGGTCTCTTCCTGCTACCGCCTAGTGCCTTCTTCCTCATTGGCCTCATTATTTGGGCGCTGCGCTCGTGGAAGAAAGATCAGGTTGAAGCGCCTGAATTTAGAATTGCCAAAAACACTCGCCCTCAGGAGGCTTAAGCGATGGAGCATTTAATTAGCTTGTTTGTTCGCTCCATATTCATCGACAATATGGCGCTGATGTTCTTCTTGGGAATGTGTACCTTTTTGGCTATTTCCAAGAAAGTAGATGCGGCGATCGGTTTAGGTATTGCCGTAGTCGTTGTGCTTGGTATCACCGTGCCGATTAACAACTTGATTTACAACTACCTGCTGGCAGATGGCGCGTTGGCGTGGGCTGGCTTCCCTGATGTTGATCTAAGCTTTTTGGGCTTAATTTCGTACATCGGCGTTATTGCTGCGTTGGTACAAATACTCGAGATGTTTCTCGACAAGTTTGTCCCTGCTCTATACAACGCTCTTGGCGTATTCCTCCCGCTAATTACAGTGAACTGCGCAATCATGGGTGCTTCATTGTTTATGGTAGAGCGCTCATACAACTTTTCTGAAAGTGTAGTGTTTGGTTTAGGTTCAGGGGTCGGTTGGGCTCTCGCGATAACTGCATTAGCGGGCCTTCGTGAAAAAATGAAATACAGCGACATTCCCGACGGCTTGCAAGGTTTAGGTATTACCTTTATCACGGTAGGCCTTATGTCTCTAGGGTTTATGTCTTTCGGCGGAATTGATCTATAGGTAGCAACCATGAATGAAGTATCACTCGGTGTAGGCATGTTTACAGCGATTGTTTTATCGCTGGTGGTTGTGATCTTGTTTGCCCGGTCAAAACTTGTAAATAGCGGTAACGTAAATATCGAAGTGAATGGTGAGAAAACCATTACTGTTCCCGCTGGTAGTAAATTGCTCAACACCTTGGCGGACAATGATTTGTTTCTTGCATCAGCATGCGGCGGTGGCGGTTCGTGTGCGCAATGTAAATGTGTCGTTAGCGAAGGCGGGGGTGCGATGTTGCCGACCGAAGAAGCGCACTTCACACGTCGTGAAGAAGCCGAAGGTTGGCGTTTGTCTTGTCAGGTCCCTGTTAAGCAAGATATGAAAATCGAAGTCCCTGAAGAAGTCTTCGGTGTAAAACAGTGGGAATGCGAAGTTGTTTCTAATCCCAACGTTGCGACGTTTATTAAAGAGCTAACACTGAAGTTGCCAGAAGGGGAGAACGTAGACTTCCGTGCGGGCGGTTACGTTCAGCTTGAGTGCCCTCCATACGATATTAAGTTCTCTGACTTTGATGTTGAAGAAGAATACCGTGGTGATTGGGAGCGTTTCGGGTTCTTTAATCTAACGGCGAAAAATAACGAACCCGTTATTCGTGCTTATTCTATGGCGAACTATCCTGAAGAACGCGGAATGGTGAAGTTCAATATTCGTATTGCTACACCACCTCCTGGTTCCAAAGGTATTCCACCCGGTGTTATGTCGTCTTACGTATTTAACTTAAAGCCAGGTGATAAAGTAAAAGTTTATGGCCCATTTGGTGAGTTCTTCGCGAAAGAAACCAAAAACGAAATGGTGTTTATCGGTGGTGGTGCTGGTATGGCGCCAATGCGTTCACACATATTCGATCAGTTGAAGCGCTTAGGTTCCGATCGCAAAATGTCCTTCTGGTACGGTGCTCGTTCACTTCGTGAACTGTTCTATCAGGATGAGTACGATAAACTAGCCGAAGAGAATGAAAATTTCTCATGGCACGTGGCTATGTCTGACCCTCAACCTGAGGACAACTGGACAGGTCTTACTGGCTTTATTCATAACGTCTTGTATGAAGAGTATCTGAAAGATCATCCGGCACCAGAAGATTGTGAGTACTACATGTGTGGGCCTCCCATGATGAACGCTGCGGTTATCAAAATGTTGAAAGACCTCGGTGTCGAGGACGAGAACATTCTGTTGGATGACTTTGGCGGTTAATAGGCGATTGCTTTAAATAATGGCCAGACTTGTATTCGGCATTTCATTAATAAAAGCGAAGAGAGCACAACTCTCTTCGCTTTTATTCGTTATGGCTGCCCTTTCTTTTGTAGTGTTGACGGGGTGTAGTGACGGACCGGCTACGCTTTCCTTGTCCGGCCAAACCATGGGCACCAGTTATCATATTACTCTCTTACCAGGGGAAAAAAGCCGATTACCAGAGGAAATTAAGAGCATTATTGACGAGCGCTTGCGTCGCGTGAATCAAGCAATGTCGACTTACATTCCTGACTCAGAGTTAAGTCAGTTAAATTCGACGATAGACCCCGGCTGGCAATCCGTATCCACAGAGTTGGCTACAGTTCTCTCTGAAGCTATTTTGGTGGGGGCAATGACCGGTGGTGCGCTCGATGTAACCGTCGCGCCCTTGGTTAATTTATGGGGCTTTGGTCCGAGCCAAAAGCCAATTGTTATACCGACCGATATTCAAATTGCCGCTGCTCGCCAAGATGTCGGCTACGAAAAGCTGCAATTGCATTTGTCTCCACCTGAGTTAAAAAAGCCTAAGGGGCTTCATATTGATTTATCGTCGATTGCCAAAGGCTACGGCGTTGATGTTGTGGCGGAATTGTTGGCAGCATACGGAGTCGAAGATTATCTTGTGGAAATTGGTGGTGAGCTGCGAACAAAAGGGGCGAATCCGAAAGGACAGCCTTGGCGTATAGGCATCGAAATCCCCTCACCAGTGCAAGGTGGTGTTCAGCAGGCGATTAGCGTCAGTGGTAAAGCGGTAGCAACCTCAGGAGACTACCGAAATTTTTATGAGGAAGACGGAGTCCGCTATTCGCACATCATTGATCCGCGCACCGGTAAACCCATAGCCAATGCGCTGGCGTCGGTTACGGTCGTTGCCGACACGGCGGCATTTGCAGATGGGCTTGCGACAGGTCTATCAGTGATGGGTGCGGAAAATGCTTTGCGCCTAGCGGAAGAGCAGAACCTGGCTATTTACGTTATTATCAAAGAAGGCGATCAATTTATTACCCGGTATTCGAGCGCATTTAATCGATACCTGAAGGCTGAAGGATAAACCTGTCAGTCGAAGTTAATGACTAGCGTTGTGCTAGAAAGAGAGAGTTTTATGGCTACCTTTGTGTTTACTTTAATTGTGTTATCGCTCGTAGTGGCAGGAATGTCGATTGGCATTTTGTTGGGCAGGAAGCCAATATCTGGATCATGCGGCGGTATGAGCGCGCTAGGCATTGATACTAGTTGTGATATTTGCGGCGGTGACCCCAATAAATGTGAAGAAACGAATGCCGACGATGAAGTTCGGGAGCAGAAAGAATTGGCCTACGATGCTTCCCGTAACTCGTAATGTTCGTGTTGATTGAGCAGTTAGCTTTGGATGATGCGTATGGATTATGATGTTTTAGTCATCGGCTCCGGCCCAGCAGGTGAGGGTGCCGCAATGGCCTGTGTGAAAAATGGCAAACGCGTCGCCATGGTGGAAAGTCAGATGGCCGTCGGGGGCAACTGTACTCACAAAGGCACTATCCCGTCTAAAGCTTTGCGTAACGCGATAAAGCAAGTTGCTAGATTCAATACTAATCCGCTTTTCAGAGCTATCGGCGATGCACGTGTTTTAAGCTTTCCGAAAGTCGTTGAATCCGCATTGCATGTCATACCTAAGCAAGCCGATATGCATGCACGGCATTTCACTCGAAACAGAATCACTATTTTAAAAGGTTTGGCCAAACTGGTTGACCTGCATAAAGTCGAAGTCGAGTATGAAGATGGTGTGCGAGAAACCTACACGGCCGATAAAATTGTTATTGCTACCGGCTCGCGACCCTATCGCCCGGATGAAGTGAACTTTAATCACCCTCGCGTATACGATAGCGATACTATTTTAGACATGGCGCATACTCCACGCACCATGATTATTTATGGCGCTGGTGTCATTGGATGTGAATATGCCTCTATCTTTTCTGGTATGGGCGTTAAAGTTGATCTCATTAACAGTCGCGATAGATTGCTATCCTTTTTAGATGATGAAATCTCCGATGCCTTAAGTTATCACCTTCGCGATAATAGTGTGATGGTAAGGCACAATGAAGAATTCCTAAAGATGGGCGATGACGCCGATCGCTTGGAAATTTATCTGAAGTCTGGCAAACGTTTACGTGCCGATGCGTTGTTATGGTGTAACGGCCGCAGCGGCAACACCGATACGTTAGGCTTGGAAAACGTTGGCTTGGTTCACGATCACCGCGGCCAAGTATCGGTTAACGAGCAGTATCAAACTGGCGTAGATCATGTCTATGCTGCCGGTGATGTGATTGGCTGGCCTAGTTTGGCGAGTGCATCATACAACCAAGGGCGAGTTGTTGCCGCCGCGATATTGGGTGAAGAATCAAAGCCAATCACTGAAACCCCGACGGGCATCTATACGCTTCCAGAAATTAGTTCGTTAGGTAAAACGGAGCGTGAACTCACCGAAGCGAAGGTTCCATACGAGGTAGGGCGGGCATATTTTAAAAACACCGCGCGTGCTCAGATTAGTGGTGACGAAGTAGGCGTTCTTAAGTTGCTGTTTCATATAGATACCTATGAAATTTTAGGCATCCATTGCTTTGGCGCGGAAGCATCTGAAATTATTCACATTGGCCAGGCCATCATGAATCAAACCGGTGACGCCAACAATATTCACTATTTTGTGAATACCGTCTTTAATTATCCTACCATGGCAGAAGCCTACCGGACCGCGGCACTGGAAGGTATTAATCGTCTAAACCGCTATTAACCCTGAATGATTGAAGTAAGCGCGAAAGCCGTGAGTGAAGATACTCGCGGCTTTTTTGTGCATTTAAGATCAAGAGATACTCAATCGACGATAACTCGGGTTAGGAGAAAAGCTTTCGATTCTCTTTCATCAGTCGCTTCAAGGCTGTAGGCACTTAATGTAGCGGATATCGAATGAGCATCGCCTCAATGTTATGTGATAACTGAGACCAGCTTTTGGCGTGTCGAGTATCACTATCAAAGTAAACACTGATAGCAACTGTATAGTTGTGCAAAATGTAGGGTTTTTCTTGTTTGCGCGCAGCAAATAGAAAAGGAATATGAGGTATATTTCTTTTAACAACAATAAGTTAGCCTATGAATCAAAGATGAATTCTAGCATAACGAGCGGTGCTCAACGCAGTCGGTCGCTAATGATCGACCGCAGGGCTGAAAAAGCCGGCAGTTCAGCGAAAAACTGAGGGAAAAGTTTAATTAGATACGCTAAGCTTCGGGAATCTAATGAATTTTTACTAGAAGCTGATTGATATCTAGGCGTGTTTAACTGGGCGTCATTAGTTGAGCCTCTAAAGTTGAGCCTCAGGTCCGCACACTAGAGGGCGCAGAATCCTCACCAGGCTTTGGTCGCCGCTTTCGATCTAGCTCGCAGCCTAATCACCACTATCATTCGTTTTAAGGAAACTGTTGTGACGCAAAGCGCTAAAGTGAATTTAACTTCCCTTAAGCTGGTTCACGATGAATTAGTTGCCACGATTGAACAAGCCGCGTCAAAGCTGGAACAGTTTGTCGGCGATATGAATAATGCCGAACTGCTGCAAGAGAGCATTGAAGGTATGCAGCAAATTAGCGGTACATTGAGTCTATTGCAGCTGCATGGCGCTGATCTGCTCGCAAAAGAATTGCTCGCACTCGCCAATGAAATTACGGTCGGCGATGACGGCATGGAGCATAAGCTCAGTGTCCTCACCAGCGCGTTTTTCATCGTCCCACGTTATATTGAGTATACCTTACAAACTCATCGTGCCATTCCCGTATTACTGATCCCCTATATCAATGAACTTCGACAAGCAAGAGGTATTAGAGCTTACGAAGAAAGCTACTTTTTTGAAGTGGACTTAACCCGCGGGAAAAATTTGGCAGGACGCAGTAGTGCGGTATTGAGCGAAGACTTATCGGCACTTGTACGGCGTTTACGTCATATGTACCAAGTCGGCTTGCTCAACATCATGCATGGTAAATTGGTAAAACCCTCGTTTGGGATGATGCAGCGTGCCGTTGAAAGGTTGTCGGCAGTATGTGGTGGTCGACCCCTCGATACGCTTTGGCAAGTGGCGTCGGTTGCATTTGGTGTAATGGGCTCCGAACAGATGGAGGCTAACCGCGCGCGTAAATTACTCTTTGGTGCAATCGACCGCGAAATCAAACAACTTCAACAGAAAGGGCAGGCAGCTCTCGATAAAGAGCCTCCCAAGTTATTGGTAAAAGATTGTTTATACATTATCGCTTCCTCAGGTGCTTCTTCTGAGGAGGTTAACAACATTCAAGAAGTCTACGCTTACGAGGCTTTAGGCTATACCGACAAAGAGTTAGCCCGGGAACGAGAGGCGTTGAGTGGCCCAAGTGCGACTACTGTTAATTCTGTCGCGGCGGTACTGAAAGATGAACTCAATTCTATTAAAGATGTTCTAGAGCGCGCGTCACAGAGTGGTGTAGAAGGCATCGATGACATCGACCAGTTAGTGAGTACCCTTAACAAAGTTGCAGAAATTCTCGCCGTTGTTGGCTTAACAATGGCCAGCAATGCGTTAAAAGATGAAATTAAGCACGTAGCGACGTGGAAAGAGTCACCACAATCGGCTGACGCAAAAGGCATGATTGATCTCGCGGACGCAGTCCTCTACGTCGAAAGCACAATTTCTGGCTTAGAAATGTCCAATTTATCGGATGATAAGCTCAACCGTGCAAATTCTATCGCGCGAAAAGAAGTCATCGCCTCTAGCCAATTAGCTGAAGCCGAAATGGTTGTGTTGAATGAAGCGGAATCCGGTCTAGCCATGATTAAGCGAGCACTCAACTCTTTTGCTGATTCAAACTACGATCGTGGCCACATCAAAAATGTTGCAGCAACACTTAATAGCGTGCGTGGTGGCATGGCGGTTTTGAATCTACAGCGGGGCAGTAAAGTTGTAGCCAGTTGCGTTGAGTTTGTAGAAGATACTTTGCTACACAATGATCAACCTGCAGCGTTGCAACATCTATTAGAGACCTTTGCGGATGCGGTAATTGGCCTGGAATATTACCTTGATGCTGTCAAGACTGACCGCCAGGCGGGTGACGCGATCTTGGAAATTGCAGAAGAAAGTTTAGAGGCTTTAGGCCACCCCGTGGCAAGTTAAAACGACCTAGTGGCAAATTAATGCATCGCTTTATCTCCGGTAAACAGTTTGCAGTAGATCAAACCACGTCTAACCCAACACCTTACTATGTTGTACTGGGGGAAGGGGACACTTTGTTGGCGACGGGGGATTTTCCGTGGCGACCTCTATCTGAGCCGCAGTGGCGATCACTGGATATACCTGCGTCAGCCCAACATCTTCTAGGTGGTTATGAAGGCCATCCTTGTTTTGCGGTTAAGATTGATACCCTGTCGATGCCACCAGAACCTTTTCATTGGGTTGGTTTGCGCCAATTGTTGTCGGCTCAACGAATTCTAGACGATGAATTTGGGATGGTCGGTGCAGCGTTGCAAGTGCTGGACTGGGAACAAACTCACCAATTTTGTAGCCGCTGCGGCTCGCCAGTGGGCGAGCACTCGAGCGATAGAGCCAAGGTGTGCGGATCTTGTAAAATTCATTTTTATCCCCGCATCTCGCCTTGTGTTATCACGCTGGTGTCGAGAGATGATCATTGTTTGTTGGCACGACACAATCGAAGCCCGTCTAATTTTTATAGCACGCTTGCAGGTTTTATCGAAGCGGGAGAGAGCGTGGAACAAGCGCTACATCGCGAGGTGGCAGAAGAAGTTGGGGTCTCGGTGAAGAACATTCAATACTTTGCATCACAGCCCTGGCCTTACCCCGGACAGTTGATGTTGGGCTATACGGCAGAATACGATAGCGGTGAGATTAAGGTAGACGGTGTGGAAATTGCGGACGCGCGATGGTTCAAATTTAACGAGCTGCCCCCTGTCCCTCCTACTGGCAGTATTGCAGGGCGGTTGATACAACGCTTTGTGGAACAGCATCAATAAAAAGGGATAACTATGTTCTACACAATTTTTTCAGCGGTTATTACCCTTCTCGGTGTCGTCCTCGTACTCTTGGCTTTAAAAGTGCTGGTTCGCAAAGGCTGGCTGCTAGGCTGGTTACGCGGTATGGCGGGGGTGTTGCTGGTTTTTGGCGGCGTAATAGTAGTTTTTGGCGCGCTCGACTTGTATAGCTACAAACAATTGGTAGAAGAGGAATTTGTGGCGACGGTGAGTTTTGAGCAGCTTGAGACTCAGCGATATACAGCGATACTGGTAGATAGCGATGGCTCTGAACAACGTTACGAATTGGCCGGTGACCAATGGCAATTGGATGCTCGGCTGATCAAATGGCCAACGGCGCTACAAGGTGCCGGTGTTAAACCTGGATATCGCTTGGATCGAATCAGTGGTCGCTATTACTCCCTCGAGGAAGAGCGCAACGCTGAGCGGACAGTTTATGCCTTGAATGAAAGCGCCATGGGTATCGACATTTGGGAGAGCTTCCGTGGTTGGGGTTCTTTTCTCAATATCATTGATGCGATATATGGCACGGCCACATTCGTTCCCATGACGGATGGCGCTGTCTATGAAGTACGCTTGTCGAATACGGGTCTCCTTGCACGGCCACTGAATGACATCGCGCGTACGGCCCTCTATCAATGGTCTGAATAAGCGTAAACGTTACGCACCTCCATAGGATGGTAAACGTTGTGTAATACGTTAGAATGATGCGCTGTAGGCTCGCAACCAACTGGATAATTCTAATAATGGTTGCTTGCTAATCGCACGTTCACTTAAGACTATTAACGCAGACAGACCCTTCATGGAATATACCGCAGATTTTCTCTCCAGCTATGGACTCTTCCTAGCCAAAACACTCACAGTCCTTGTCAGTATTGCCATTATTATGATTTTGGCGTTTGCCCTTGGGCAAAAAGGGCACAAGCCGCAAAAAGGTCATATTGAAGTTACTAACTTAAATGATCTTTACGACGATATGAGCCATACCCTTAAAGCTTCTGTGGTATCCCCTGAGCAAGAAAAGCTCGATGCAAAAGCTGCCAAGAAAAAAGCGAAAGCAGAGAAAGCTGAGCGTAAAAAGCAGATGAAGTCCCAGAAGGCCAAAGCGTCGGAATCAGACAGTACGGCTGAGACAGCTGATGACACCGCACGTAAGCGCGTCTATGTGGTGAATTTTGATGGAGATGTCAAAGCGTCGGCTACTGACAACTTGCGTGAAGAAATTACCGCTATTCTCAGCCTTGCTAGAGAAAAAGACGAAGTCGTCATGCGTCTCGAGAGCGGAGGCGGTATGGTACATAGCTATGGATTAGCCGCTAGCCAGCTGCAACGAATTACTGAAAAATCAATTCCGTTGACGGTCTGCGTCGATAAAGTTGCGGCCAGCGGTGGCTACATGATGGCTTGTGTGGCGGACAAAATTATTGCGGCGCCGTTCGCCATTGTGGGATCGATTGGTGTGGTGGGGCAGTTACCCAATTTTAATCGCCTACTGAAGAAAAACGATATCGACTTTGAGATGCACACGGCCGGAGAGTACAAGCGCACCTTAACCGTCTTTGCGGAAAATACCGACAAGGCACGAGAGAAGTTTGGTCAAGAGTTGGAAGAAACTCATGGGCTGTTCAAAGAATATATCCGAGATAACCGTCCAGAGCTTGATGTTGAAGCAGTCGCTACCGGTGAAACATGGTATGGCAAGCGAGCGCTAGACAATAAGTTAATTGATCTAGTGCAGACAAGCGATGCCTATCTCACAGGGCAAGTGAAAGATGCTGATATCGTAGAAGTGCAATACCTGGTGAAAAAGAGTCTTCAGGAAAAAATTGGTTTTGCCGCCCAACACGCGATGGACCGCCTATTGTTAACATGGTGGGAGCGGGCGAATCAGAGCCGATTTTTTTCATAGGTTCTAACAACATTTGATTTAGTGATAGGTAGGAAGTGAAAAACTATGAGTGACGACGTCTTTTCCGCGCTTTGGGTTGAATCAACGGCAAATAGGCAAACGGTACAAAAAGTCGTCGAGCGTAACGTAAGTGATTTACCCAAACACCCGCTGTTGGTTGATGTTCGCTACTCTTCACTGAATTATAAAGATGCGCTTTCTGCCAACGGCAAGCCCGGTGTCACCAAGCAATACCCACATACGCCAGGTATTGATGCCGCTGGTTACGTTATCGAAGACACCAGCGGAAAATTTCAAGTGGGTGATGCCGTTATTGTATCGGGCTATGATCTCGGCATGAATACGCCCGGTGGCCTAGCCCAACGGATATCCGTCCCATCTGACTGGGCCGTACCTCTCCCCGATAATTTGTCGATGTTAGAAGCGATGACTATCGGCACGGCTGGGTTTACTGCCGCACTGTGTGTACAAAAAATTCTTCGTATGGGCGCTAAAGCCGACGATGGTCAAGTCATCGTGACAGGCGCCACCGGTGGAGTGGGAAGTTTCGCTGTTGCGCTGTTAAACCATCTGCAATTTTCGGTCGTTGCGAGCACGGGCAAACTGGAGCAAAGCGAATGGTTATCAAGCTTAGGGGCGCAACAAATTTTAGATCGTGCAAGCTTAACGGAACTCTCGGACAGACCACTGGCGCAGCCGCGTTGGGCGCATGCCATTGATTGTGTGGGTGGAGAAATTCTTAATAACGTTATCAAATCTCTTCAGTACCAAGGTAGCGTCGCCATTTGTGGTATGACGTTGTCTCCGCAGCTGAACACGAATGTATTTCCATTCATATTACGCGGTGTCAATTTGCTTGGAGTGGATTGTGTTGAATTGCCTCTTGCCGCAAAAGTGGCGAACTGGGATTTGTTGTCTGGCGAATTCAAACTGCCCCAGCTTGAGACTATGGCTGAGTTGATCCGCCTTCAGGAGGCGCCCGAGTACCTTGCTAGATTGTTGAATGGCCACGCCCGTGGTCGATATGTTGTAGATCTAAGCTTGTAGTCGCGCTATCGCGTCCTCAGGATTGAGATTTTGTGTTCATTTCTGGACCGGGTTTAAATAACTATTCAATATAACCCTGTCGAAAAAATGTCATCTAAATGTGTTTGCGGCCGTTCCACGGTTAGAGGCTACTAACTTTTTATGCACAAATTTGGTGTGTGCACGGTGGAAGACCCAAATTCGACTTTCTCTTCTTTACATATTGTTGTTGACATTTATAACCTATTGAAAAATAAAGAAAAATATACCGAGAGTAAATTTTAATCAATTTGTAACACCCCCCGATAAAATGGGCCTTTTCCCGGTTTTGCACCTCATTATCCACTGACTTATCCACAGATTTTGTGGAAAATTCCACATTGATTTATGGCTGAACAATCCGTTCAATTACTGGGCCGCAGGAGATGGGCTAACGCTGAATTCGTATTGGACCCCGTTGAATAAGTGGAGATTTGTGCTTTAAGGCGACACGTGTTGTCCCGGTGGGCCCCTGTTAACGGTTACTTGTTAATGATTCTAATAGTCATCAACCAGTAATACGCCGTAGGGACTAGGAACAAGGTAACGACAATTGCGCTAAGCATTCCGCCGACCATGGGGGTGGCAATTCTACTCATTACTTCCGATCCGGTGCCTGAGCTTATCAATATCGGCGCTAAGCCCAAGACGACTGTTGCTGTCGTCATCACTATCGGGCGGACGCGCCGAGTGGCTCCGGCTAACACCCTATCCCGAAGCTGTTGATCGGTAACCTGCTGAGGACTCGCTTTGAGTTGAGCATAGACGTCGGTTGTCGATTGATTTAAATACATCAACATAATTACAGTCAGCTCGACGCAAACACCAATGAAGGCAATAAAACCCACGCCAACGGCGACCGAAAAATTGTGCCCGAGTGCTGCCATCATCCAAACCGCCCCGAGTGTGGCGGTAGGTACACAGGCAAGTGTGACAGCGATCTCCGTGAAGCGTTGAAAATTCAAAAATAGCAGTAACACAATAATGGCGAACGTCAGCGGCACAATGTACAGCAAGTTATTTTTTGCTCGCTCCATGTATTCAAACTGTCCGCTCCACTGCAGGGAATAGCCTGCGGGAAGCTGGAGTTGTTGTTTAACAGCGGCCTGGGCAGCGTCGACGTAGCTGCCGACGTCGGTACCGTCAATATCAATCAGCGTCCAGCCGTTAATTCGTGCATTTTCACTTTTAATACTGGCAGGCCCATCGGCAATACGGATACTTGCTACATCACTGAGTGCGATGCGAGCACCGCTTGGCGTTACGATGGGTAGCAGTTCAAGTGCTTCCGGTGAATTACGATAATCTTGAGGATAGCGAAGACTAATAGGGTAGCGTTCTAAACCCTCAACGGAATAGGTCACGTTGGTACCGCCAATGGCGGTGGCGACAACTTGTTGTACATCGGCAATATTCAAACCATAGCGAGCGGCGCGCCCACGATCGATATCTACCTTTATATAGCGACCACCGGCAACCCGCTCGGAATAGACCGAGGCTGTGCCTGGTAGTGTCGACAGAATGGATTCCAGTTGTTGACCGACGCGCTGTATGATTTCAAGATCCGGTCCAGAGACTTTAATCCCTACCGGTGTTTTTACTCCAGTGGCTAGCATGTCGATACGTGTTTTGATCGGCATTACCCATGCGTTAACCATACCGGGTATGCGGATCAGTTGATTGAGTTCCTGGCGCAAGGATTCCGGTGTAACGCCTTCACGCCATTGATCGCGGGGTTTAAGTCGAATAAAAGATTCCACCATTGTTAATGGTGCAGGATCCGTAGCGGTTTCGGCGCGACCAATTTTCCCCATCACTGACTCGACCTCGGGTACAGTCATGATGAGCTTATCGGTTTGTTGTAGTATTTCTCTGGCTTTACCAATAGACACACCAGGGTGCGTGGTTGGCATATACATCAAATCACCTTCATCGAGTGGCGGCATAAATTCGCTGCCGATATTTTTAATCGGCATAAACCCCACGATAGTGATGATGAGCGCGAACACCAAGGTGATCTTGGGAAAGCGCAATACCGCACGAAGTGTCGGTTGATAAAGTGTAATCAAAAAGCGATTCACGGGATTCGTGGCTTCGGGTCGGATGTTGCCACGAATCAAATAGCCCATTAATACGGGTACAAGAGTAATGGCTAAAATGGCTGAGGCTGCCATGGCATAGCTTTTGGTATAGGCCAGGGGGCTAAACATCCGGCCCTCCTGTGCTTCCAGCGTAAATACCGGCAAAAAGCTCACCGTAATGATCAGCAAACTAAAGAATAACCCTGGGCCTACTTCGCTCGCTGCCTCGGAGACGGCTTTCCAGCGATCAGTGTTATTCAATGTTTTCCCTTCGAGGTGTTTATGTAGGTTTTCTATCATCACAATTGCTCCATCGACCATGGCTCCAATTGCAATGGCAATCCCCCCAAGCGACATGATGTTGGCGGAGACACCTTGAATATACATGACTATAAAGGCGGCTAAGATGCCTACTGGTATGGAGATGATGGCAACCAGTGATGAGCGCACATGGACTAAAAAGAGTGCACAAATAAGAGCAACTACAAAAAACTCTTCCAATAACTTTTGCCACAAATGATTGGTTGCGTTTTCGATGAGGCTTGAGCGGTCATACACGGTGACAACCTCCACACCTTGAGGCAGGCTATGGCTCAAGGTGTCGAGCTTTTGTTTGACGGCATCGATTGTTTTCTGTGCATTTTCACCGAACCGCATCACCACGATACCGCCGACAGTTTCGCCCTTACCTTTCCACTCCGCAATTCCACGGCGCATCTGGGGGCCTAAGTTAATCTGCGACACATCTCTTAATAAAATGGGACTACCATTTTTGTTGATGCCTAATGGTATATTTTCTAAATCGCTGACTGATTGAATGTAGCCACTGGCTCGTACCATATATTCTGCTTCGGCCATTTCTAAAACCGATGCACCGACTTCCTGATTGCCGCGATGAATCGCGGTATGAATATGGCTTAGCGGAATACCAAATGCACGTAATTTTTCTGGATCGACTTTGACTTGGTATTGCTTGACCATACCGCCGACAGTTGCGATTTCAGAGACGCCCGGTACGGTTTGTAATTCGTATTTTAAAAACCAGTCCTGCAAACTGCGCAATTGACTAATGTCGTGTTGACCAGATTTGTCTATTAATGCATACAAATATATCCAACCAACACCCGTGGCATCTGGACCAAGTTGTGGCCTAGCGCTATCTGGCAACGTGGGGGCCACCTGGCTGAGATACTCGAGTACACGACTGCGCGCCCAATAAAGGTCGGTGTCGTCATCAAAAATAACGTACACATAAGAATCCCCAAAGTAAGAAAAACCGCGCACGTTGACTGCACCGGGTACGGACAGCATTGCTGTGGTGAGTGGATAAGTGACTTGGTCTTCTACCACTTGAGGTGCTTGACCCGGATAACTGGTTTTAATGATTACCTGGACATCAGATAAATCTGGAATGGCGTCAACCGGTGTGTTTTTGATGGCGAAAATACCTGCGCCACAAAGTAGTGTGGTTAGAATCAAAATTAACACGCGATTGTGGATTGACCACTGAATAATAAAATTAATCATAGCCACTCCTAATGATTCGAATGATCAGTTGGTGAGGCGGCTTCTACTCCGTCATGTTCATTCGTCATTTTGTGCGCGATATTGGCAATCACAAATTGATTCGATGCCGATTCATAAATGTGCAAGCGCACATGCATGCCGGGTTCAATGTGTGAGACGTCTAGATTGCTGGCTACTGAAAAATCCATTTGCATGCGTGGTTGATTCCATTCACTAATGGCTTCATGGGTTGCCATGATTCTATTGTTGTCGATATCAATTTGCTCGATGGTGGCATCGACCCATACGAGGTCGTTGTGCGCACTGTGGTTCATGCGAGTAAAGTCGGAGTGAATGCTGGATTCTGAATCCAGTAAAAAGTTCGCCGAGACAACGACTTCATCGCCTGATGACAGCCCGTTAAGAATTTCGATATGTTTGTCGTCGGACCTACCAGTTGTAACATTGACTGATTTAAAGCGTCCTTCACCCAACGCTAGCACGATGCGCTGCGATGACCCCGTACGTATGACGGCATCACGCGGTGCGAGGAGGGTGGGGGATTGGTCTTCGCTGTGAATAATTACTTGCGCAAACATGTTGGGTTTTAATTCGCGATCTTTATTGTCAAAGCGCATGCGAACTCGCACCGTGCGGGTGGTGGGTTCTAAGGTGGGATAAACGTAATCTACTCGACCTTGCCAAACCTTGCCTGGCAAATAGTCTAATGAAATAGTGACTGCAGCACCTTCGTTGACTAACGCTGCCTGACGCTCGAAAATTTCAGCTTGAATCCATACTTCGTCGAGATCACCAATCGACATCATCGTTGTGCCCGGTTGAACATAAAACCCTTCGCGGATGAGTAAATTATCCACGACTCCATTTTGCGGCGCGTAGAGCGTTACCGTTTGCTTGACGTTACGATCTTTTTTCAACGTTTGAATGGTGGACTCAGGCACTTGCAGTGCGCGCAAACGCTCTATCGCAGCTTCAACCAAGCGCGATGAGTTGCGTTGAAGTGCTTGGACTAAATCTTCTTGCGCGCTTACCAAGTCGGGCGAATATAAGTCATACAATTTCTCGCCTTTAATCACCGGGTCGCCTTCGGCTTTGATATACAATTTGTCGACCCAGCCCGACACGCGAGGGTGAATATGGACTAATCGATCTTCATCGTATTGTACGTATCCGACAGTTTTAATATCACTTTGCAATAACTGCTCGCTGATAATCGTTGTGCGTACGCCAAGGTTATTCACGATGTCGGGGGAAATTTTTACTACGCCGACATCGGTCTCGTTATTTGATTCGTCATAGACGGGAACCAATTCCATTCCCATAGGCGAAAGGCCTGGCTCATCGCGTCGGTAATTGGGGTCCATCGGTGCGGCCCAGTACAAGGGCTTATTGAGGGCATCGCTGCTGTTGAGAGCGCTTGATACCCCCTTATTAAATGAGGGGGTTGCGATTAGTGTGATGGCAATACCCAAGCCAATACCCAGAGCAATTAATACGGCGTTTTTTGCAAGCAGATTCATTGTGTTTCCCACGCTAAGTTATCTCCTGCGCATAGCACAGAAAGCATTAAAACCTAAGAGATTTCAGGAATTGCGGGCGCAACTATCCTGTCTTAGCCAGCGATGGGAGGACGAAAGGGGGTATTGTCGAAGGAAGGGTGGATCGATGACGGTAGATCGGTAGGCACTTGTTTTGCAGAGCCTAAAAACACTTGGTCTATGTTAGCGGCAGCAACCGCGCTGAAATGGAGGGGGGCGCACTGTTCACTACAATCGATTTGGCAGCAATCATGTAGTTGGTTCGATGGAGAGGGCTCGTTTAGTGGTGGCTCAAGCATATCGTTTGCCGCATGATGGTGACTATGTTGTGACACCTGTTGCGACATGTGTTGCGACAAGTCTGAATCGCTGGTGGTCACCGGCATATCGCTACAGGCAGGCAGCGCAGCGGCCATCACATCAAGTGTGAAAAGCAGCCAGCAAAACATTGCAAACACATGTTTATAGCGTGTCATGTACAGCGCGCCATTTTATAGAGCCTTTATTTTCAGATCCTACAAGGACCCGTGAAGAGGTTTTATCCTAGTGAATAACGATTAGCTTAGAGTATAGGATATGACCGCGGGTTCCAAGTTGGGGGCGCATTTTAATCAACAAAATTTGGTCTGGGTCCATATCGCCTAGCGGGTTGGCTACGTATAATCGCGGCTCTAAGTACACAAGTAAAAGAGATAGACTACATGAATGACAATCAACCTGATCAGGAATTTTGGGACTTAGCCGATAGCTTCATCAACATGGCGAATGAACAAATGGAACACTCAGACCCAGGTAAAGTGAGTTCCGCGATCTTGTATGCGGCTGCCAGATTTAATGCATTTATTGTCGCGAATACCACCGAGGAAGATTTTGAGAGTGAGAAAGCCGGTGCGCTTCGTTATTTCACCAAGCAGTACCGAGTGATGTTAGAAGAAAGTTTAGAAGACTTCGAAAGTGAGCAATAACGTTAACGAAGCGTCGAGTGTTACATCCTTGAGGCATTTCAAGGACGTAACACTTCTGCCCATGTAGCTGATTGAACGACTCTAAAAGTCTATCACTGGATATGACGTTAGAGTGATGCTGCCACAGTCGCGCTCTGGTTAAAACACTGTGTCGGCATTCGCCGAAAAAAGCGTTTTTATCTCGCGGCTTGTGGAAAACTAGGTAGTTTATCGATGTCGCGTGCATCGTGCTGAATAATTACCGTAGCGTTCAAGTTCTTAGCGATATCCTTAAATCGGTCAAACGATGCGAGAGTATCAGCGCGATTAGTGTTAAAACTGGGTACACGTTCATTATCATAATTCTCGTGGAAATGTGCTAAATCACCACTGAGCAACACATACCCCATGGTTTTTAACTGGACTAACAATGCAGAGTGCCCTGGTGTGTGGCCTGGCATGCCTAGCATGATGACCGTTCCATCACCAAATATATCTTTGTCTTTGGCGACAACGTCGACTTTGCCATTTCCGTCTACCCAATGTTTTACCGGAGCTGCATTGGCCATTCGATTGGGTACTCGTCCAGAAAGTGCATCCCAGTCGCCCTGTCCCACGAGCAAGGTCGCATCGGGTAGTAAATATGATTGCCCAATATGGTCCCCGTGATAGTGGCTCAATGCTAAATAATCGATTTGATTGGGCTTAATATTGAGCTCACCCAATAGTGTAACAAGGTTCTTTTGGGGGGCGCGGGGACTGCCATCATCTGGATTCCCAGCATCCCACATTAGATAGTTTTCCCCGTGTTTGATGAGATAACAGCTATAGGTAAATTGAATTTTTGTATCGCGGTAATCGTAGGCGTCGGAAAATCGCGAAACGTTAGAAGGTTCTGGGGCAGAACCGCAATCGAGCCGGGTTAGTGATATCTCGACAGTGTTGTCGCTCAGACACCCTGCGCTAAAAACACAAGCGGCAGCGAACATTAGTAACCTTTGCATGTTTTCACTCCTTTTTATTTCGTTGTTATGTTTATGTGGTGGACCACAATTGGCTTAGTAGATCAACGTCGCTCAGTGGTAATGCTGCGATCATTTTTTATCTGAAAAACTGATGCCCAATTGTTTTTCAGCTGCAATAATAAGGTCTTTATCAAGTGGTGGCGCTGTAAGGTCGACGCCCTTTGATAGTGTATCGACGACAGTTTGCATGACGCTTAGGCGAGCGAACCATTTTTTGTTTGCAGGTATAACACACCAGGGGGCTAATCGTGTGGATGTGTTGCGAAACATGTCGTTAATCGCGATTTCGTATTCGGACCATTGTTGCCGATTTCGAATATCATCTGCCGTGAGTTTCCAACGTTTTACCGGGTCTTGCAATCGCTGTTCAAAGCGTTTCAGTTGTTCGTCGGCGTCAATATGTAAAAATAATTTTACAATACGCACGCCATCATTAATGAGTAGGCGCTCAAACTCGTTTATTTCTTGATAGGCGCGCTGCCATTCAGGATCGCTCGCGTACCCCTCAACTCGCTCAACTAGTACACGACCGTAATAGGAGCGGTCAAACACGGCCAAGGAGCCTGCCGCAGGCAACTTGTTAAAAAATCGGTATAAATAGTGTCTACTTTGCTCTTCTGCTGAGGGCGCTCCAATTGGGTAGACGTTGATGCTGCGCGGGTCGAGCTTTTCCGTTAAGCGCCTAATCGCGCCACCTTTTCCAGCAGCGTCCCACCCCTCGAAAACAATTAATGCACGCAACTGTTGGTGAAAATAGGCTTGTTGAATACGTAGCATCTCCCATTGAAGTAAGTTCAAACCGGACTCGTACTCCGCTTCAGTGCAGCAAGCGCTGAGGTCGATATCGCTGAGTTTCGGTGGTTGAGTTTCAATATCAATCGGGGATGGGGCGTTTGTCATCGAATGAACTACCTTAGCTGAGGTGTTTAGCTGTATGCCTCGTGATAAGCGGCAGCAGGTGGTGGGTGCGATGGAGCGAGAAGGAAGTCGTTAACATAACGTTAATCGGGTGAAAGTTGTCACGGGTCTCGATGAATTGGTCGGAGCGAGAGGATTTGAACCTCCGACCCCCTCGTCCCGAACGAGGTGCGCTACCAAACTGCGCTACGCTCCGTTGCGGTTATTCTAGCTTACGTCGAGTAAAACTGTGAAGGCTTCAGTATCGAAGTAATTTGAGCGTTAATGTTAAATTCTGTGTGACATATCCATGTTAGGATTGTCCGAAAAGGTATCGATTCACTACACCGCTGTTGGAGTATACATCTGATGTGGAGAACAAAGTTGACTAGCCTACCGGCTAAAGAACAAGCCTTACCGGGGCGCTGTGAGGCAATGGCGGTGGAGAACAAGCATTATGTTCACGGTCGGCCGATTCAACCTCCATTTCCGCAAACGTGCGACTCAATTGTTGTTGGCATGGGGTGCTTCTGGGGTGTAGAGCGTCTTTTTTGGGCTTTACCAGGAGCCTATACCACAGCGGTGGGTTACGCCGCTGGCTTGACACCCAATCCAACCTACGAAGAGGTTTGTACGGGGTATACAGGCCACAATGAAGTTGTACTGATTGTGTATGACCCGGCTGAGTTAGATCTCGATCGAATACTGCAGGTGTTTTGGGAGTCTCACGATCCAACACAGGGAATGCGTCAGGGGAATGATCGTGGTACTCAGTATCGCTCTGGTATCTATACCACTTCCCGTGAACAGTACCAGGCTGCCGTAAACTCTCGAGACCGTTATAAGCAAGCACTGAATGTACGAGGGCTAGATGAGATTACGACTGAAATCATGCCACTTGAAACGTTCTACTATGCAGAAGGGTATCATCAGCAATATTTAGCCAAAAACCCCGGAGGTTATTGCGGTCTTCAGGGTACAGGTGTTTCCTGTCCATCTTCGTAAGTTGAGCGCAGGCTGGGAGATAATTAGGCAGCTAGTGTCATATAACTCGGCGGCTTATCGCTGCTAAAATTTAACCGCTAGTGCAGTCGTTCAGTCGGAGGCTGATAGTAAGACGATATAAATAAATAGAACTATTAGACAATAAATAGACAACTCATTTTATAAGGAAGACCGTTAGTGAAAGCATTGAAATTGAGTGTGGTATTCGTCGCGTGCATCGCTTCGATAACTGCATGTCGCGGGGTTGACACTAAAGATACCCGTAATGATGGCCAAGGTGAGGTTTCCGTTTATATTAGCAGCTCCCCCATTGATGACCGCAATAGGGTCGATTCAGTAAACCTGCTGATCACTGCCTTACGTGTGACACCGACGGGTGGTGTTCCGATTGACATTGATATTGAACCTGATATCGCTGTTAATTTAATGGGGCTAGAAAACGGTGAAACAGAACGATTGCTCGATGAGTATTCTTTGGATATCGATAATTACGAATCCGTTGAGCTAGTGCTCAGTAGCTTTGATAACAACGTTGAATTTGAAAACCAAATGTTCGATTTATCTGTAAAAGCCGGTTTTGAAAATAACCTAACTAGCAACGTAAATTTTGAAATAGAAGATGATTCAGAGTATGAAATTACTATCAATATCGACCTCTATAAGTCTCTACAGGAAGATGCTAGCGTAGATCCGCAAGTGTATTATCTTTTGCCTGCCTTACGCCTGGTTCGGAATGAACGCTCTGCAACGATTACTGGGCAAGTCGATAATGCTCTTCCTGAAGACTCATCCTGCGACGACAATGGAGTCGGCGACGACGAAGGGAATGCAGTGTATGCTTTTTTAGGCGCTGGCGTGACTTTTCAAGATATTCAGCAAAATAGTGGCGACCCTTATGCGGTTGCTTCGGTCATCAAAAGCACTACGGGTTATACCTACAGCCTGTACAATCTAGAACCTGGCACCTACACCTTGTTTTTTACCTGTGATGGAAAATTAGATGAGCTCCAAGCAGATAATGAAAGCATTATGGCTCGATCTGATGCGGAAGAAATACAGGTAGGGTCGGGCGAAATTGAAACAGTAAACTTTATTGATTGACCGTTTTCATCTACTGTGATGTTGCTGCGCATCTGTCTAGTCGGTGTGCAGCTTTTACCCCCTATTTTTTAGTCCTCTAGTATAAAATCCTATCTGTGCAATTCTAGTTTTCATAAAAAATACACACCCAAAGGATGAATTTCTCCTACGCTTAATAATGATTTAGGTGTAACACCAATAATATTGGGTAAATGCGTAGGTAGATATCAATGGTGTCCACGTGGTTTGAGCGTTCGTATCGAGCCAGCGGTCTTGTCGCTAGCGTCTTTCTTGGGCTATGGATCGTTAGCCATTCCGCCATGGCAAACGAAGTTCGCTTCGTTGCGAATGGTAAAGCGTACCACTTTGATCGAGAAACGCCTTACAACGAAAAAAATTGGGGGGCGGGTATTAATGTATTGTTCGACGAGGGGAAACCCGTCCAAAAATTTGTCACCTTTAATACCTTCAAAGATAGCAGAAACCACACGGCGAACATGATTGGCGGTGGTATTCAGCGTCGATTTCAGTTCGAAGCGCTGGAAATTAAAGGTAGAGTCGATGCTGGCCTTACTGCATTCGTTATGAGTCATGAAAGCTATCGAGATGGAGCACCATTCTTAGGTGTCTTACCGTTTATATCCGTCGGAACAGAAGCCTTGGCGATAAACTTTGTATATATACCAAAATTCAAATCGAATACATCACCTCTACTGTTTATGCAGTTCATGTTTAGGTTCAACTCAAGGTATTAAAATTGCCGCATTCGCATAACTCCGGTCGCGTTAAGTTATCCAGGGTTCAGCTTGGAGGCCATATTGCGTCTGTAGTCTTTTGACGTTAAGGTTTCTGCAATAAATAATAATTTCTTATTGGGGATCTGAAATCGATGCGTCTTTGCTCTCTTATATTGATAGTTCTTACACTTTTCCCTCCTTTTGCAATAGCGGTGGATATAGAAGCGCTATTTTCTAGGCCAGAAATTACATCGGTTAAAATATCGCCAGATGGTGAGCACTTTGCACTGAGAATTTTCAGGGATGGAAAGCATGGGCTAATGTTTGTCGAGCGAGATGGATTCAAAGCAACAGGGGGCGGTTTTCTACCTGGTGGAGAAGAGGTGGGAGATTTTTTTTGGGTAAATAATGAACGAGTTGTGATCAATTTGCAGCAATTTAACCGATTTGAAGAGGCGCCAAGGTTTTACGGGGAGCTTTACGCTATTAATCTTGATGGAAAAAAAGGCGAGCTTATCTTCGGTTATCGTGCCGGACGTGAGCGAGTGGGCACTGCAGTTCGACAAAAGAAAGAAGAGAGAGCCTGGGCTGAAATTATTGATTTATTGCCAAATGATCCAAGGAAAATACTGATTTCTTATACTCAAGCCTCCTATTCTCGAAATAACGTGTCGAGAGTCCAGTATCTTGATGTATATCGAGGGTTTGATAAAGATACGGGAAAGTCTTCTAAATACCCTGAGGCGAGATTTTATACTGATCAGCAGCACGAGCCCCGAATAATTACGAGCGTGCGTGCAGATCGTACTGCTCATATTGAAGTGAAGATGGAAGATGGCAATTGGCTTGAATTAGAAAACGGCACGTTTGGTGACGCTTTTGGCCCTTTAGCTGCTGATCCATCGGGGAGTTCATATTTTATTTTTGACGATTATGAGACAGATAAGGCTGGTTTATTTAAGTTGTCACTAGATGGGAGCGGATACGAAAAGCTATTTGTGCATGATACGGTAGATATAAAAAGGTTTATTTTTAATCAAGATCATAGCGCAGTTGTGGGTATGATGGTCTATGATGGTTACCCTAGTTATTTAATGCTTTCGCAGGAGGATGAAAATGCGAAGGTATTTAGAAGAATGTTAGCGTCCTTTCCAGGGGCAGTCGTCAATATTACTAGTAGCAGTAGAGATAACAAATATTGGATTGTTTTAGTGAGTTCTGATGTCGAGCCCGCAAGCTACTATCTCTTTGATAAAGAGAATACGAAAATGAAATTTTTATTCAAATCCTACCCTGAGCTAAGTACCCAAAAATTAACTAAAATGGAAGCTATAAGTTATGAATCTTTTGATGGCCTAGAAATACACGGATATTATTCGCAAGCTCATAATGAGAGTGGTAAACCATCACCGATGATTGTTTTGGTTCATGGTGGACCTAGAATTAGAGATTATTGGGGTTTTCACCCACAGGTGCAAGCTTTAACATCCGCTGGTTATTCTGTGCTTCAGATAAATTACCGTGGCTCAAAAGGTTATGGGAAAGAGTTTTTGCATGCCGGAGATAAACAGTGGGGAAAAGCAATACAAAGAGATATTATCGCAGGTACTAAATGGGCAATAAAACATAAAAACGTGTTGGAAGAAAAAGTGTGCATAATGGGCGGAAGTTTTGGTGCCTACTCTGCTTTCCAAAGTGCCTCATTAGAGCCAGACTTATATAAATGTATTGTTGCTGCAGCTGGTATTTATGATTTGGGATTGCTATATACCAAAGGTGATGTTAAAGATTTCTATTGGGGAGATGAATATTTAGAAGAAGTTATTGGCAACGATATTGAAGAGTTGAAATCAATATCACCTGTGAATTACGCTGAAAAAATCAAGGCTGATATTTTTATTGCTCACGGTGAAAAGGATTCAAGAGCGCACTATGAGCACTACAAGCGTATGACTGAGGCAATGGATGAGGTGGGACTTGAATACGAAAGTTTCGTTATAAAAAAATCCGGTCATGGTTTTTATAGTAACGAAAATAGAATTTCTTATATGAAAAAAGTAATTGCTTTTCTGGAAAAAAATATGTCTTCTAATTAGTTAATAGCGTTATTCTATACTCAGCAAATAAATTCCTGTCGCCAAAAAAATATTTTGGTGGCAGGAATTTAAATCTAGGCGGCGTCCGCCTCCTGAATCGATTTGTCATCAATTTCTCTAATAATATGATCAAATGCCGACAAAGCGGCCGTTGCCCCAGATCCCATGGAAATAATAATTTGCTTGTAGTGGCTGTCAGTGACGTCGCCTGCAGCAAATACTCCAGGGATCGAGGTTTCCCCTCGTTTGTCAACGATGATTTCACCTCTTTCGTTGAGTTCAACGGTATCTTTGAGCCAATCCGTATTGGGTATTAAGCCTATTTGCACAAAGATGCCCGCGAGCTCTAGTGATTTCTCTTCGTCTGTTGTGCGATCGGTATAGCGAAGTCCAGTGACTTTTTCTCCATTCCCGACGACTTCGGTGGTCATTGCGCTCTTAACGATATCAATATTCCCCATCGACTTGGCTTTACGTTGCAATACCTCATCAGCACGTAACGTGTCGGCAAATTCTAGCACTGTTACGTGATCGACAATCCCCGCTAGGTCGATGGCCGCTTCTATACCAGAGTTTCCTCCACCAATAACGGCAACTTTTTTGCCTTTGAATAATGGACCATCACAGTGTGGACAGTAAGCAACGCCTTTTCCTCGGTATTCCTTCTCGCCGGGTACATTCATTTCTCTCCAGCGTGCACCCGTTGCCAAAATTGCGGTTTGTGTACGTAGGGTTGCGCCGCTTTCCGTGGTGACCTCTATCATTCCTTGGTCGTTGAGGGATACCGCACGTTGCGTGTTGATTAGATCCACATCGTATTCGAGTACGTGCTGCTCTAGGTTTGCAACAAGCTTCGGGCCTTCGGTTTCCTTTACGGAAATAAAATTTTCGATAGCGACAGTATCCATTACTTGACCACCGAATCGTTCCGCTACAATACCCGTGCGAATACCTTTCCGCGCAGCATATATGGCGGCGGATGCGCCTGCTGGTCCTCCTCCAATAATCAAAACCTCATAAGGGTCTTTGTTTGCTAGGCTTTCGGCAGCACGTTGATGCGCGTTGGTATCAACTTTATTTAAAATATCAGTTAATGACATACGACCACTCGCCAGTGGTTCGCCGTTTAGGTAAATTGCGGGTACAGCCATTATATTTTTGGCTTCAACCTCTTCTTGAAACAATGCACCGTCTACCATCGTATGCGAAATATTGGGGTTCAAGGTGGCCATTAAATTTAATGCTTGAACAACTTCAGGGCAATTTTGGCAGCTAAGCGAGATATAGGTTTCAAAGTGCAATTCAGTTGATAACGATTGAATTTGCTCAATTTCTTCAGCGCTTATTTTGGGTGGGTGCCCGCCTGTTTGAAGTAGCGCTAACACCAAGGATGTGAATTCGTGTCCCATTGGAATGCCGGCAAAATTTACTCGTGGGGTCCCACCTTTTTGAGCTATGCCGAGATTCGGTGATCGTTGAGATTGGCTTCCATCTGTCACAATGGATACGGCGTCGGACATCGATGCGATTTCCTCTGCAAGGTCGGAAAGCTCTTTTGATTTTTGATCTTCGCCGGTACGCACATGCAGCTCAATCGGGTGTACGATGTGTTGTAGATAAGCACTTAATTGCTGTTTTAATTGATTGTCTAACATGGGTACTCCTACCATTATGTCGGTTAAGAATTGCGCGCGATTGCGACACGCAACCGGTGTATTCGACGACACACCGCAGGGCGGTGTGCCTCTTTAGCTATTGCCGTTAAATTTTCCCCACCAAGTCCAAAGAGGGGGCAAGTGTTTCAGCACCTTCTTTCCATTTCGCGGGGCATACTTCACCTGGATTAGCGGCGATGTATTGTGCTGCTTTTACTTTTCGGACTAATTCGGATGCGTCGCGGCCAATGCCTCCTGCATTAATTTCTACGACTTGGATTTTTCCTTCAGGATCAATCACGAACGTGCCGCGTTCCGCTAAACCCGCTTCTTCAATCATGACACCGAAGTTGCGGGTGATTTGGCCTGTGGGGTCACCGATCATTGGGAATTTTATTTTCGCAATGGTTTCGGAAGTGTCATGCCAAGCTTTGTGCGTGAAGTGAGTATCTGTAGAGACTGAGTACACTTCGACTCCGCGTGATTGCAGCTCTTCGTAATAGTCTGCGACGTCTCCCAGCTCGGTGGGGCAGACGAAAGTAAAGTCAGCCGGGTAAAAGAACACAACGGACCATTTGCCTTTGAGGTCCACGTCGCTAACATCGACAAATTCACCATTGTGGAATGCGGTCGCTTTAAAAGGTTTGATTTCAGTATTAATGAGTGACTGTGACATGGATATCTCCTGGTTGAGTCTTGGGTTAATTGGGTTTTTCTCTAACGGGTTAAGATAGGCACATCTTAGGGAGTGCTTTGCGCTTGATGAAATCAATATAATCAAAGGGTTTAATAAAAAATATTAATCGGCCGTATCTGCCGGTGTATTACGGTTCTCGTGACAGTGGGAGCGGGGTATACTCGACGACATAAGCCTTTACTTTGCAAAGGCCATAAAATCTATGAAATTCAATCGATTAGGGATTTTTAGCGTGCTATTAACAATGCATCTACTTCGACAACGCACGACAATCATTGAGAGAGTTGCCCTTTGGGTGATGTTGATGTTGTCGATTCCAGTCAAGTCCTACGCATTGGAGCTTGAAGGGGACTGGGTTCAAGGTCAGATGCTGATTGGCCAGGTTACTCCCGGTAGTTCGGTGTCCTTTAACAAGCGTGATGTTCGGGTTGATAGTGATGGTGTATTCGTTATCGGGTTGGATAGGGATGAGCCTGCTTCTGTTGAAGTGATAGTGACGTCTGTTGACGGCTCTAGTGAGCGTCACTCATTTTCAGTTCAGCAACGTGAATACAACATTCAGCGGGTTGAGGGCGTTCCTGCAAAAACAGTTAATCCCCCCGCTGAAGAAATTGCCAGGATTAATCGAGAAAGTGCATTGACGCGGGCTGCTCGGCGCAAAGACTTACCGAGGAGGGACTTTTTGAGCGAGTTCCAATGGCCAGTGCTTGGTCCTATTAGCGGAGTTTATGGCAGTCAACGCTACTATAACGGTGAGCCGCGGAGGCCGCACTATGGTGTTGACGTGGCGCGACCGACTGGCACGTTAGTGGTTGCGCCAGCTGGCGGTATCGTCACTATGGCTCACGAGAACATGTTTTTTTCGGGAGGGACAATGATTCTCGATCATGGCCATGGTATATCGTCTAGCTTCCTGCACCTCAGTGAAATACTCGTTAAGGAAGGCCAGGAGGTGGAGAGGGGCGAACCGATTGCCAAAATAGGTGCTACCGGTAGGGTGACCGGGCCACACTTAGATTGGCGGATGAATTGGTTTACATCGAAAATAGACCCCCAATTGTTGGTGCCGCCGATGGCGGAGGTTATGCGGCAAGACCAATCGCAGTAGATCGCGTTATACTCGCGTTAAACCAACACCTATTCGGGCAAGATCTAGGTTAGTAACAGGCTTGCGCTGCAATACAGATTTTAGGCAGAAGAATGATTGATCAAAAATTATTAAGTATTTTGGTTTGTCCCGTGAGCAAAGCACCGCTTGAATATGATAAAGAAAAGCAGGAGCTAATTTGTTGGGCTAGTAGTCTAGTGTACCCAATTCGAGATGATATTCCGGTAATGCTGGAGAGTGAGGCGAGGCCGATTACCGCCGAAGAGCGCGAAGCACACGGTCGAGCCTAGCTTTAAAACCTGAAATTGCCGCATACCTATCGTTATTCCCGTTAGCTCCTCCAGCCGGTGCCGAGCTAAGTCCAGAAAGGATCAATGTACCATGAGCGAACCCAGCATTTTTACGCGTATTATGAACGGAGAGATTCCGTCGGAGACGATCTACGAAGACGACCATTGCATATGTATCAAAGACATTGCTCCCAAAGCGCCGACCCACGTACTTATCATTCCGCGTAAGCCGATTCCCCGCTTAGTCGATGCAGGGACTGAAGATCAAGCACTATTAGGTCATCTAATGGTGACTGTCGGCAAAGTAGCGACGCAGTTAGGTGTTGGTGATGCGTTTCGTTTAGTAATAAATAATGGCGAAGAGGCTGGTCAAACCGTCTTCCATTTGCACATGCATATTCTTGGTGGCAAGTCGTTTAGTGAGGGTAATCTAGGCTTCTAAGTCGCCTCTTTGGCTTGCAGCGTTCGAGCTGTGTGCGTAAAAGCCTTTGTGGCTTTTGCGAGGGAAGCTGGTAATTGGATAGTCTGGGGCATCACGAGTCCTAAAAAGTTGACCCAAAGCCTGGCTGCCCAAGACGTCATTGACGCTATATAGTCAGTGCAATGCTGATACAGATGACCATGACGAGAATAAGGCCGCCAACCACCAAGCCGACTGATTTTAGTGTTTGGGCATCGCCCGGTTGTAAACTTTCGCTACTCATAAACTATCTCCGTTGTGCCAATTTATTATGGATTTGACTACGACTTCGATACTGCGTGAAGCGGGGAATTCTGAGTTTTCACTCAAATTCTCCGGTCCAACCGTATAAGACGGTGTAATTTTGGTCAAGCACGTACTTTTTATAAGGAAATAACCCTCTATAGCCTGTATATATCGCCTAGATAGCTTGTTTCTCAGAGCAGTAATCCCTACCATTGCACACATTTTTCCCAACCTGCAGAGGCGTCCCGAAAAAGGGATGTAAGCCTTTGATATCATTTGGAAGTTACGTATGAAGAGCGCCGAAATTCGCCAAGCGTTTTTAGATTATTTTGCTAAACAGGACCATACCGTCGTACCCAGTAGTTCACTGGTTCCTGGCAATGATCCCACTCTGCTATTTACTAATGCAGGTATGGTGCAATTTAAGGATGCGTTCTTAGGTTTAGAGCAACGCCCGTATACACGTGCTACCAGTTCTCAACGCTGTGTTCGCGCAGGTGGTAAACACAATGACCTGGAAAACGTAGGCTATACAGCGCGCCACCATACGTTCTTTGAAATGTTGGGCAACTTCAGTTTTGGCGACTACTTCAAAGAAGACGCGATCCGCTTTGCTTGGGAATTTCTTACCGAAGTACTCAAACTGCCGGCTGAGCGTTTGTGGGTCACAGTACACATTTCTGACGATGAAGCTGCGGACATCTGGATAAAAAAAATGGGTGTCGATCCCGCGCGTTTTTCTCGCCTTGACGAAGACAACTTTTGGCAAATGGGGGATACCGGTCCCTGTGGCCCGTGTTCTGAAATATTCTACGATCATGGTGAGGATGTGCCTGGCGGACCACCAGGCAGTGAAAATGACGACCTTGATCGCTATATCGAAGTCTGGAATTTGGTCTTTATGCAGTATGAACGTCAAGCTGATGGTAGTTTGAAAAATTTGCCCAAGCCCTCGGTTGATACTGGCATGGGGCTAGAGCGTATTGCCGCGGTTATGCAAGGCGTTCACAACAATTACGAAATTGATTTGTTTCAAGCTTTACTGAGCGCCGCTGCAAAAGTCACAGGCACCAAAGATTTATCTAACCAATCACTTCGAGTCATTGCAGATCACATCCGTTCTTGCTCGTTTCTTATTGCCGATGGTGTTATTCCTTCTAATGAAGGCCGGGGTTACGTGTTGCGTCGGATTATTCGACGAGCTGTTCGTCACGGTAATAAACTTGGACAGACCGAGAATTTTTTCTATCAACTGGTTGATGCTTTAGCAACAGAAATGGGCGAAGCGTATCCAGAACTTATTGAACAAAAAGATCTCATAAAAAAGGTTCTATTAACGGAAGAGCAGCAATTTGCAAAAACGCTGGAAAAAGGCATGGCTGTTTTGGAAAACGCCTTGGCAGAATTATCTGGTACAGAAATCCCGGGCGAGGTGGTTTTCACGCTGCATGATACTTATGGCTTCCCCACTGATCTAACCAATGATATTGCGCGTGAGAAAAGCTTAACCATTGATATGGATGGTTACTCACGCTGCATGGAGGAACAACGTAAACGCTCTAGCGAAGCGGGCCAGTTTGGTATTGATTACACAAAGTCACTCAAAGTAGACGGCGTAACAGAATTCACGGGTTACGACGCACTAAGTGACAACAGTACTGTGTCACATATTTACCTGGCGAATGATGCGGTGTCTCAGATAAATGAAGGTGACGAAGCGGTAATCGTTCTAGATAAAACGCCTTTTTATGGAGAGTCCGGTGGCCAGGTCGGAGATACAGGTTACTTGATTACTAGTGGCGCAAAATTTGAAGTGCGTGATTGTCAAAAGTCGGGTTCTAACCATTTGCACATTGGTAAATTACTTTCTGGTTCTTTGGCGGTTGGAGAAAAAGTATCAGCGAATGTTGACGATGATGTGAGGCGAGCAACAGCACTCAATCACTCGGCAACTCACTTGTTACATGCGGCATTACGAACAGTGCTCGGCGAACATGTGACGCAAAAAGGCTCGCTTGTGGATTCGGAGCGTCTACGTTTTGATTTTTCTCATTTGGAAGCCGTAACTCAAGCCGAATTAAAAACTATTGAGCAGATGGTGAATCAACAGATTTTAAAAAATTCATCTGTTTACACAGAATTATGTGATATGGAAACCGCGAAAACAAAAGGTGCTATGGCGCTTTTTGGAGAAAAATACGGCGACGAAGTACGTGTTTTGAGTATGGGGGATGGTTTTTCCGTTGAACTTTGTGGCGGCACGCACGTATCGAGAACAGGCGATATCGGTTTAATGAAAATTCTGTCCGAATCAGGTATTGCCGCCGGTGTTCGGCGTATCGAAGCTGTAACTGGTAGCACCGCACTAGCGTATATAGACCAGCAACAATCAACGTTGGATACTGTTAGCTCATTGGTGAAATCTAATGCCGATAGGGTAATTGAAAAAGTTGAGCAGTTGATACAGCAAAACCGACAGCTTGAAAAAGATATGCTCGCCCTCAAATCCAAATTGGCTAGCAGCTCCAGCGACGACTTGGTTGCTCAAGCGATTGATGTGAACGGCACCAAAGTATTGGCAGTGGATGTTGAGGGTGCTGATGCTAAGTCGTTGCGCGATATGGTTGATCAGCTCAAGAATAAGCTTGGTGAGTCAGTTGTTTTGTTGGCTTGTAGTGATGGAGAGAAAATTTCTCTAGTGGCAGGGGTGAGTAAGGGTACAACCTCTAAGTTGAAAGCCGGCGATCTTATGCGTGAAGTAGCACAACACGTTGGAGGAAAAGGTGGTGGTAGACCCGATATGGCTCAAGGTGGAGGCAGTGACGTCGCTGCGCTTCCTCATGCATTAAAGGCAGCAAAGGAATGGATATCGGAAAGACTAGTTTAAATAGTTATAACAGTTCTGAGCAGTGTCGATTGATACTGGAAAGAGCTCGAATGTTAGCGCTTTGCTAACTATAAAGATTCGTATTTCTAGCTTAACTTTTACGGAGTTTTGTTGTTAAATTGGCGCCCCCTTTTATGTCCTTTCGACCAGGTAGTTCAGGCTGCACGTATACATAAAGTGTTTAAGGAGCAGGTTCTTTTGGCTAGTGCCTGAAAGAGCCTTTTATTGTTGTTAGTAATTTTAGGAAAATTTGAGCATGGCATTGTATGTTCAAAAGTACGGTGGTACTTCAGTAGGTACGACCGAACGAATTGAAGCAGTCGCGGAGCGCGTTGCACGATTCAAGTCTGATGGCCACGATATGGTGGTTGTGGTTTCAGCCATGAGTGGTGAAACCAATCGATTGATCGCATTAGCAAAAGACATTCAGGACGATCCAGATCCTCGTGAAATGGACGTACTTGTCTCCACTGGTGAGCAGGTCACGATCGCGCTTTTATGCATGGCGTTAAAAAAGCTCGGTATCGATGCTAAGTCATACACTGGTGGCCAAGTACGTATCCACACGGATAGTGCTCATACCAAGGCGCGCATCCAGGAAATCGATGTTGAACGCATGCGTACTGATCTTTCCCAGGGACGTGTCATTGTTGTCGCGGGTTTTCAGGGGATGGATGCAGACGGCAATATCACAACACTTGGTCGAGGCGGCTCAGATACCACAGGTGTTGCGCTTGCTGCGGCACTTGAAGCTGACGAAGCTCAAATTTATACCGATGTCGATGGAGTCTACACAACAGATCCTCGGATGGTGCCTAAAGCTAAGCGGCTAGAAAAAATTACATTTGAAGAAATGTTAGAAATGGCGAGCCTTGGCTCAAAAGTATTGCAAATTCGCTCGGTAGAATTTGCAGGCAAATATAAAGTCCCACTACGTGTTTTATCGAGCTTTGAGGATGGCCCAGGCACGTTAATAACCCTCGATGAGGAAGATGATTCTATGGAGCAGCCCCTGGTTTCTGGGATCGCGTACAATCGCGATGAAGCAAAGATTACGGTTAAAGGTGTGCCGGACATCCCCGGTGTCGCGTCCAAGCTGCTTGGACCTATTGGTGATGCGAACATCGAAGTCGACGTGATTGTACAAAACGTCGCAGCAAATAATGCAAATGACCTAACCTTCACTGTGCATCGCAATGATTCCGCTAAAGCCGTGAAAGTGCTCGAGCCGATCGCACATGAGATAGGTGCTCAAGGTGTCGAGTCAGACGATCAAATTACTAAAGTGTCTTTAGTGGGCGTCGGCATGCGATCTCACGCTGGGGTAGCTGCCAAAATGTTTAATACCTTAGCGGAAGAGAATATTAATATTCAGATGATAACTACATCGGAAATCAAGGTGTCAGTTATCATTGATGAGCGTTACCTAGAGTTGGCTGTACGCAGCTTGCATACCGCATTTGGTTTAGATAAGAATCTTGAAGATTAATGTAGAATTTGGCGCCAAAGTTTTGCAAAATGATGACTTTGGTGCCAATTCGCATAGACGGTAACGCACGTATCACTATAAGAATTACCGATATGCTAAACCCTTTCTTTTTAAGGTAGCGGTCGATATTGCTTAAATATCCAGCTACTCTTAAATAACTGGCGACAGGAATAGGGAAGGGTTCTTGTAGAGCATATACAACGAAAGCTCTGCTTCACAGGATGACCTAAGGAGATAGATGCAATGTTAATTTTAACCCGCCGTATCGGCGAGACCTTGATGGTTGGCGATGAAGTCACGGTCACGGTCCTCGGTGTGAAAGGCAATCAGGTGCGCATTGGTGTCAATGCCCCCAAAGAAATTGCCGTACACCGCGAAGAGATTTACCAAAGAATTCAACGTGAAAAGCAAGACGAGGGAGGCAACAGCTCTCGTTAAGCGACGCGATGTTGATATACAGAAGGCAGTTCTGCGGAGCTGCCTTTGTTGTTTCTAGAGTATTTAAAATTCAATTGATCAAAACTTGTTAAACTATTGATTTTATTGCGCAATAAACTTTGATTTTTAGCGAGATATGGTATGATCGCGCTCCTTCGATAGGGCGACAGATATGCTCTATTGATTGTACAAATGATTTCCAGTGAGGTGGCCGAGTGGCCGATTCGCAGCGCCAGTGGAGAGAGCGTCGAACAGGCGACCCGAAGGGCGAGGAGAGCAGCGACGAGTTACGCGCTCCCCAAAAATAAAAAACAGCGCCGACGTGAAGTTCAGTTTGGCTCTGCAAAATAGACAAATAGAAACGATTTCCGGTGAGGTGGCCGAGTGGCCGACTCGCAGCGCCAGCGGAGAGAGCGCCGAACAGGCGACCCGAAGGGCGAGGAGAGCAGCGACGAGTCACGCGCTCCCCAAAAATAAAAACAGCGCCGACTTGATGTTCAGTTTGGCTCTGCAAAATAGACAAATAGAAACGATTTCCGGTGAGGTGGCCGAGTGGCCGAAGGCGCTCCCCTGCTAAGGGAGTATCGGGGAAACCTGATCGAGGGTTCGAATCCCTCCCTCACCGCCATTAATTAGGATCAAGCCAGGCATAGCCTGGCTTTTCTGTTTATGGCTCACGGTCGCAAGATCCAACGCAAAATCATCGATTTCGGGTGTTCAAAACGTACGAAACATGTTGCGCGAAAAACACCTTCAACGCCAAGCAAATGGCCAGGTAATGCACGAAGCGACGATAAATCGTCAGGGCAGACGTTTTGAACTGCTCCGCTGGCCGAAGGCCGGGTGGCAGGACGGGACACCACCCACAAAAAAGCCGCGATAAACGCGGCTTTTTCGAGAATTAACACACTAGGTTTTAACGCTCTAGATACTTCAACTTCCCTTCAACGCCATCCCATTCTTCAGCATCGTCTGGAGCGTCTTTCATCTCGGTAATGTTCGGCCAGACTTCGGCGAGTTCGGCATTAAGCTCCAAGAATACAGCTTGATCAGCGGGAAGCTCGTCTTCTGAGAAGATGGCATTGGCTGGACATTCAGGCTCACACAAAGCGCAATCAATACACTCATCGGGGTGGATGACTAAGAAGTTAGGGCCTTCGTAGAAGCAGTCTACAGGGCAAACTTCCACACAATCTGTGTGCTTACACTTAATACAGTTTTCACCGACCACAAACGTCATTGTGTGAACTCCCATCGAAAAATTGAGGGCCGCATTCTAGCAGAATTAAATAAAGGATAAAGAGCCTTGCGGTTATATCTTTATATCCTTGTTTACTAAAGTTTTTTCGCCATTTTCTGCAGTTGGTACAATTTGTCTAATGCTTCCCTTGGGGTTAAATCGTCTATCGACAAGGATTCGAGCATACCCACTACAGGGTTTGGTGCAGGTGCGCTAAACAGCTCTGATTGAGACGGGGGCCCATCAGGTGAGGTCATGGGCTCAGTATCAGGCAATGGGGTTTGCTTTGGGGGCGAATTTACGGTGTTCGACGATGCCTCACTTTCGAGGTTTTCAAGCAACTGGCGTGCGTCACTTAATACGGCCTCTGGGAGTCCTGCAAGCTTGGCCACTTGGATGCCGTAGCTTTTATTCGCCGGCCCCGGCTGCACATGGTGGAGAAACACAATGGAATCGTTGTGTTCGGTCGCATCGAGGTGAACATTGTGAATCGCTGGGTTTGATTCGGCGAGGCTCGTTAGCTCAAAATAATGTGTTGCGAAGAGGGTGAATGCCTTGCTCTGATTGGCGAGATGATTGGCGCATGCCCAAGCGAGAGCTAGTCCATCAAAGGTGCTTGTTCCTCGACCAATCTCATCAAGCAGTACCAAGCTACGGTCTGTGGCATTGTGCAGAATATTTGCCGTTTCCGTCATCTCGACCATGAAGGTTGAACGCCCTCCTGCGAGGTCATCCGATGAGCCGATTCGGGTAAATATTCTGTCTACCATCCCGATGGTCGCCGATTCAGCAGGAATATCTGAGCCGATATGTGCTAACAGGGTGAGGAGGGCGGCTTGGCGCATGTAAGTAGATTTACCACCCATGTTTGGGCCGGTGATAATGAGTGTTTCGCGCGCACTGTTAAACTCTAGATCATTGGGAATAAATGAGTCATCGATAACTTGCTCCACAACGGGGTGGCGCCCGGATTTAATATCAATACAGCGGTCGTGAATAAGCGTCGGTCGACGATAGCTGAGCGCGTCAGAGCGCTCAGCCAATGTGGTTAGTACATCGAGTTGCGATACGCCAGCAGCGGAAATTTGTAGCTTGATTAGTGATTCATTAATGAGTTCGACTAAGTCATCGTATAACGCTTTTTCGCGCGTCAGCGCACGCGATTTGGCTGAAAGTGCTTTATCCTCGAACTCTTTGAGTTCTGGTGTGATGAAGCGCTCCGCATTTTTAATGGTTTGCCGACGAATATATTCGGCAGGTGCCTGAGCAGATTGCCCTTTTGATATCTCAATGTAGTACCCGTGGACGCGGTTGTAACCTACTTTTAACGTGCTAATTCCGGTTCGCTCTTTTTCCCGCAGCTCTAAATCAACTAGGTATTGTCCCGCATTGGTACTTATGTTCCGAAGCTCGTCTAACTCACTGTCAAATCCATCGGCAATAACGCCGCCATCTCGAATTACTACGGGTGGATTTTCGACGATAGCTTTTTCCAGCGTTGTTACTAACTCTGGAAACGTTGAAATATCTGACGCTGTTTGTTTTAACAGTGTAGTGTCAGTATCTTCTAGTAGGCTTTGAATTTCTGGATAGGTAGCAAGGGACGAGTATAACCGTGATAGGTCACGTGGGCGTGCGGAACGCAGTGCAACTCGGCCCAATATACGCTCCATATCGCCTATGTGTCGCAATGCGCGATGTACTTGTTCGAATTGATAATTCTTTTTTAATTCCGCAATCGCATCTTGGCGCTGAATTAATTGATCAAGATTACGCAGTGGCCGATTTAACCAGCGACGTAGCAATCGTCCACCCATTGCTGTAGCGGATTTATTGAGTACTGCAAATAGTGTGTTTTCTTCTTCACCTGATAGCGTGCGATCTATTTCTAAATTGCGCCGGGTTGCGCCATCGAGTGTGACAGTATCCGCGCGGTTTTCATGATTGATTTGGGTGATATGTGGCAACTTTGTGCGTTGCGTTTCATGGGCATAGGCAAGTAAGCACCCCGCAGCACAAATTGCTGTTAGTAAGTGTGCGCAGCCGAAGCCGTTAAGGTCTTGTGTTTGAAATTGTCGCGTTAATAAATCGGTAGCGCTGTCTAGATCGAATTCCCACTCCGGTCTTGTGCGAATGCCTTTGCGAGGCTTTAAAGCGGCGAGTTGTGGGAAATCAGGTGGCAGTAACAACTCCGCAGGGTTTAAGCGTTCAATCTCAGCACTGACTTGCTCTTCACCGACTACTTCCAAGACACGAAAGCGGCCACTGCCAATATCTAAATGCGCAATACCAAACGTGCCATCTTGTTCGTGTATCGCGACGAGCAAATTATCCTTGGACTCATCAAGAAGCGCTTCATCGGTTAAGGTCCCGGGGGTAACAATGCGCATTACCTTGCGCTCTACCGGCCCTTTGCTAGTCGCAGGATCGCCGACTTGTTCGCAGATCGCGACGGACTGTCCGAGTCGTACCAATTTTGCCAGATATCCCTCTGCTGCGTGGTAGGGCACTCCGGCCATGGGGATGGGTTCTCCGGCGGATTTGCCACGCGCAGTCAGGGTGACGTCTAAAAGATCAGAGGCTTTTTTAGCATCGTCAAAAAACAGCTCATAGAAGTCGCCCATTCGATAAAACACGAGTTCATTGGGGTGCTCAGCCTTGATCTTCAAGTACTGCTGCATCATGGGTGTGTGCTTTTCTTTTGGGGTAACTTCTTGATTCATAAGAACTTATATTATTTTGGGTGGCTTACTAACAGGCGCGTATTCTACGGCACTTGTTGGCTTTACCCAAATAAAATAGGCCTTTGAAAGGCAAGGTGGTTTCGCTTGCCTTGAATTTATGGAACGTTTACAGCCAGTATTGATGACCGTTGAGATTCATTGCCTAGTGCGTCTACTGCGGAAATTTGATAGTTAAATGTACCGTTAACTGCAGCAGAGTCAGTGAAGTTATTGACATTGGTGTTAGCGATTAACGCTCCATCTTTCCAGACTTTGTAGACTATGGATAAAGTTGCCGCTTTAGAAGGAAAAGGGTTTAACGCATCGGTTGAACTATTCTCTTTATCCCAGCGGTCTAAAACGGGTAACCACGTTAATTCTACCCTGCCTGCTTCATTACTGAGGTTAGATAGTCCCAAGGGAGTGGTGGGAGGCGTGATGTCTGAACGCCATTCATTGTTTTCTGCCATCTCGGAGAACACGGATGACAGGCTTTCATCTTGGACATCTGCTGCATAGATCTCTACGTAGTTCATGAGATATCGCCCGTAGTTCTGCGCTGTGTTATTTGATACGCCAATAGTCAGTGCTGAACTAAGTGCGACATCCGGTGGCGTGCCGTTATCGGCGACCCGACAATTTCGGGTAGCGTCTCCGGGGCAACCTTGAACATTGAATACCATTTGTGCACCTAGACGTGGCCTATAACTCGAGATGGTTTCCCACAGAGAGCCTTCTCTTGGAGGGTTTTGTTTTGCATTTAAATCCTCTCGCCATATACCAACTCGATTAGGGTAATGTTCTAACGCCCAGTCTGCTGCGAGCGTTGCAACGCAAGATGATTTACCACAACTCAACTCTGTACCATCAAACTTCAGATCACCCACTGACAGCCACAGTACTTTATCGGGAAAAGCTTCCATGAATACTGCAATACCTTCCTTGACTATTGCGAGCATAGACTCGGCGTTAAATCCGGCCTCTGCCCAGGTGATTGGCGTTGTGCATGTGGCGTCTGAAAATAAATCCTGGAATGCCAAACCGTAAGCCCAATTACGCGTCGTCATATCGCCAGCTCCAATGACATAACTTATTGCATCGTTTAATTCTGGATTTTCGTTTAGGTGTCGTCCTAGTGCATGCAACATACGGTAGTAGCGGCTGCGGTAATTTTCATCAAAAGGATCTGCAATGCGACTGCAATCTCCTAGTGTGCCACCATTGGGGTTAGCATTGGCGCTATAGAATACTCTTTCTGGTCTAGCGAGCAGTGGTTCATTCAATGACTTGCTGGCAGGAAAAATGCTTACGGAGGCTTTTTTGTTTACGGCTCTAATCACGTCTAGCGAATTGGCAAGTGGTGAGAAGTCGTACTCTCCAGAGTCATTCTCAAAGCTTGGCCATGAAAATCGGAGAGCGACCCCCTCCAAAAATTCCGAGCCGGATGAATTTAATGCGGGGTGATCTGATGAGATCACTTGGTCAACTGCATAGAGAATATACCCTGCAGCGTGCCACTCGACGGGTCGCGTGTTGAGGTCATAAATCGCAGTATTCGTTGGTGTCGATACCTCCAAGCGGTACCCGAGATTGGGGGTGAGGTCATACTCCGGGTCCACTAGAAGTTGCCCCGTTGTGCTGTCAAACGAAAATTTAGTTCGGACTATCGAATCTGTTCCTGTGTTAGTGAGGTATACGCTGACGTTTTGCAGATCTTCTAATGTTAGTGCCGTTGGGACGGCGAGAATTGAGCCTATGTGCACCAAGTTATTTGTATTGCTCAATAAATGAGTGTTGAGTGAGCTGATTTGGTTTGGGGATTCTGGTTCGTTGTTTTCCCCGCCAATGTCGATTAGATCGTCATTTTCGTCAAAATTTATACCATCGTCACCGGGGTCTGAAATCGGGTCACCATCTCCAGTCTGATTCTGCCCCCCGCCATCACTGCCTCCTGAGCCACATGCAGCGAGACATAACGTCAACAATAAACTAGCTAAACAAACAACTTGCTCCATGCAGGCATAGTGATCTCCAGGTAATTTTAACGAGTAATAGGGTTAACGAATGACAGGGCTAATTGGTTGACATTGAACGATCATTTTTCTAACTCCGGGCGGTTTGCTGTTAACTATTCGAATACACTGTGGTTTATTAGCTCTAGATGAATAATGCGGCGACACGCTCCATGTGCTCCGGTACACCAATTTTTCTCTCTTAATAACTCTTTACGGAAAATAGAAGAAAAAGGGTCTATTTATATTAGAATGTGCTAATATACAATTGTCGTCGCAAAACATAATCGACAGAGCGGCAAGGTATATGTCTCCTAGCCCTGTATTCGTCGATCCCACACGAATAAAAACCGCGAAGCGGAGGAATGCATATGGCTACTGTTGTGGTGATGGGTGCAGGTCTGGGGGGGATGCCAGCTGCCTATGATTTAAAGAAGGAGTTGGGTAAAGAGCACCGAGTAATCTTGGTAAACCGAGATGAGTACTTCCAGTTTACCCCGTCCAACCCATGGGTTGCGGTAGGTTGGCGCACGCAAGATGACGTCGTTATTCCAATAGAACAGCACACCAAAAAGCGCGGTGTCGAATTTATCGCTTCTGCGGTTGAGCGGATTGATGCGGACGCAAACCAATTAGCGTTGGCGAACGGCGATACTCTCGATTACGACTATTTAGTGATTACGACAGGGCCAAAACTAGCGTTTGATGAAGTCCCCGGATTAGGGCCCGAAGGTTATACGCAATCGATATGTACGACCCCCCACGCACGAACCGCATTCGAAAATTACCAAAAATTTCTTGAAAACCCTGGTCCAGTCGTCGTCGGAGCCGCTCAAGGAGCAAGTTGTTTTGGTCCGGCTTACGAATTCGCATTTATTCTCGATTCTGATTTACGCAAACGAAAAATTCGCGACAAAGTGCCCATTACTTTCGTTACCAGTGAGCCCTATGTAGGCCATATGGGGTTAGGGGGCGTAGGTGATTCCAAAGGCTTGCTAGAGTCTGAACTGCGCCAGCGCCACATTAAATGGATTACAAATGCTAAATTGGACGAAGTTACCGGAGACGTTGTTAAGGTCACAGAGCACAATGACAAGGCCGAGCCCATCAATACACATGAGCTACCAAGTCGCTTTAATATGTTTATACCCGCGTTCAAAGGCGTAGACCCTGTGGCGGCAGTGGAAGGGATGGTGAATCCGCGAGGCTTTGTACAAATTGATGAGCACCAACGGAACCCCAAATACCCCAATATTTTTTCAGCTGGAGTGTGCGTTGCCATTCCGCCAGTTGAACCCACGCCAGTACCGACAGGTGCGCCAAAGACAGGTTACATGATTGAGTCGATGGTTACCGCGATTGTTGAAAATATTCATGCCGACATTCACGGAAAAGAGGCGACGGCAAAGGCCACCTGGAACGCTTTGTGTCTTGCGGATCTGGGAGATGATGGCATTGCTTTCGTGGCGCTGCCGCAAATACCTCCTAGAAACGTGACCTGGGCAAAACGTGGTAAGTGGGTTCACCTTGGAAAGATTGCTTTTGAAAAATATTTCATGCGTAAAATGCGCACGGGCAAGACCGAACCGATTTATGAGAAATACGTATTGAAAGCCTTGGGGATTGTTCGCCTGAAAGATTAGTCAGCTTGTTATTTTTGCATGTCCTTAAACAGGTAGCTTTAGGCTATCTGTTTTCGTTTCGCTCGTCGCTCAGTTAAAGGTGAGCTGTAGTTCGTTCCCTTGTTGATTACACGGATAGTGTCAATATTTCACTTTGTAGTACTCACTAATAATACGGTATTCGATCAGCGCTACTTGTATTCACAGATTTCGAAAGCGCGAGGGCGTACGCCCTTTGGCTAGTAGTCTCCCTCGATATCTTTGCTTATGATGCGCAAGGCAGATATGCGCATTGCGGGGGTATATCGGCAACAATCAAATGCCGTGAGGAACAATAAATGAAATATTTAGCGTTGCTATTAAGCTTTATCCTGTGTGCGTGTGCTGAAAAGCCTCAGCCGCACCCCAGTTTTGGCGAGTTTCGGGCCGTCGAACATGACTATGAAACCAAGTCAGTGTCTTATTTGGATCAAAATTGGGACAACACGCAGCGAAAGCGATTTTGGTATACGTCACAAGGCTCCCGCTTTGTGCCTTACATGTGGTATGCCTATCTAGAGCAAGCGGATTCTCAAGCATGGTTTAATGAGCCAGAGCATATCGAGTCGATGCGCTACATTCCCATGTCTCGTTCTCCTGAAAATCGAGGCGCGTTGCCGCTGGGTTTTGCCGTCACAATTGATAAGCAAACACAAGATGCGTGGATGGGTTTTACCTGTGCCGCTTGTCATACAGCGAAAGTTGAATTCGAGGGGCGCCCGTATTTGGTCGAAGGTGGACCGACTATGGGGAATTGGCATTTATTTTTTTCTGAGTTAATTGGGGCTCTGGAGGTAACCTATCGTAGTGGCAAAGAGGATGGAGCGAAGTTCGCCCGCTTTGCAAATAATTTATACGGGCCTGAAAAGAATACAGAATCTATGCGTAGCGAATTACTGCGCGACATGAAAAATGTCATCGATTATTTAAATAGGCATGAGCGTATCAACCAAGTCGGTTCAACGCCTGGTGAAGACCACTACGGCTTTGGCCGGATTGATGCGTTTGGCATAATTCAAAATGCTGCATCAGTGCTAGCACTAGATGATGAAGGTAATATCAATGAACCGAATGCACCAGTGTCTTATCCGTTTTTGTGGGGGGCACACCAAAGTAATGTCGTGCAGTGGAATGGCGCGTTACCGAATGATGTGTTTCTTGGTCCTCTAGCACGTAATTCTGGTGAGGTTATCGGAGTACTAGGCCGTTTAGCTATCGAAGAAAACCCGTGGTGGTGGAGTTGGGTTCCCGGTCAAAAATTAAAATACCAAGGCAGTATTGATTTTGCGAACCTGGGTGATATTGAAGTTCTTCTGCGTGATTTGAGATCACCCAGTTGGCCCGGCGAAATTGATCACGCGCTCGCGGAACGCGGTAGAGAAATTTATTTTGACCAAGAAATAGGGTGCGTGCGATGCCACCAATATGTCCCGCGCGAAAATGAAGGTGAATTGTACAAGGCTAACTTGATACCTGCTGCCATTGTTGGGACTGATCCACTGATGACGGAGCAAGCCAATAGTCATATGGCTCGCAGCGGTATTTTAGAGGGGCAGCGTGTAGCTATTTTAAAAGGCCCTAAGTTTGCTGAGATAGAACCAGCGATTAAATTTTCTTTTAATGGCACGTTTGGTTTAATGCTAAAAGAGCCGGTTACCGTTGTAAAAGCTGGGCTAAAATCTGGCCAAAAAAGTTCTTCCAATCTGGAACCTTTAATAAGCGAACCAACTAACGACGACCAGGCTGAGCTAACACTTGAACGAGCGTTTAACGATTACATCCAAGCAACAAGCACCTTGCAGGCAGAAGGCCCAGTCTATAAGGCGAGACCACTCACAGGTATTTGGGCGACAGCTCCCTACCTTCATAATGGTTCGGTGCCGAATTTACATGCGCTGCTGCAACATCCAGATGATCGACCTTCGCGATTTTGGGTTGGCTCTCGAAAAATTGATACAGTCAACGTAGGCCTAGTGTCACATGAAGGCTTAGAGCAATTTCAAGTACGAGATGAGAATAATAGAATTATCCCCGGAAACAGCAATGCGGGGCACGATATGGCCAGTGGATTAACAGAAGAGCAAAAATTAGCATTGCTAGAATTCTTAAAAACGCTGTAGAGACTCAGTCCTATGCATCTTTGTGGTCATCGCCATCAATAGACTATTTGATAATTACTTAAGGTGGCTTAAGAAAAATTTGCTTTTAATCGAATAAGCATTGGGTAGACTTCGGTGATATTTTCAATATTCAAGGAGCAGCGATGAAGCTTAATAATGTAGTTATTGTTGATGGAGTGCGGTCTCCTTTTTCGTGGGGCGGTCGTGGAATGTTTGAAGCGACTCGGCTCGATGATGTCGCCGCTCACGTGGTTAAAGAGCTGATGGCTCGCAACCCTAAAGTGAAGCCCACCATGGTAGAAGACTTTGGGTTGGGGCATGTCGCGGGACAGCCTGACTTGTCCAATGTAACTGTCATCAAACGCCTTTCAGGTTTGCCTGTAGAAACCACTAATTTCGTGACCAATCGCCAGTGTGGCTCTTCCATGGAGACAATGCAGCGTATTGCTATGTCGATTATGGTTGGCGCTAGTGAGTGTGGTATTGCGCTCGGTGTCGAGCGATTGGGGCGCTCGTTGGTCGGTGGTCGTCCACAAATGGAAACCACTCGCGTAAATGAACCGAACCCCCGTGCGATGGAAAAAACGCAATTACAACGGGATATGTCAGAGGATCACGATAAGTATTTTTCTGTGCCAATTCCGGATGCCATTCTAGACTCTCCACCTTCCCAGCCAATGCCGCAAACCGCGCAAAATGTGGTGGATATGTATAACCTGACACGTGAAGAGCTGGATCAGTTTGCAGTCAATAGTCATAAAAAATTGGCGGCGGCTTACGATGCTGGCTTTTACAAAGATGAAGTCATTCCAATGGAAGTGGAAAAACCCATCTTTGATGAAAACAAATTGTGGGTACCGGAAGAAAAAGGACCGATGGTCACTTTTGATCAAGATGAATGCTTGCGTCGCGAATGTAGCATGGAAGGCTTAGCCAAGCTTGGCCCGATTAAAGGCGTGGTGAGTTTGTTGGGCAATGAAGTGCATGTCACAGCCGGAAATTCGTGCCCAACCAATAGCGGCGCGTCTGCATTGTTGTTGATGAGCGAAGAAAAAGCGCTTGCACTAGGTTTAGAGCCAATTGCACGAATTGTAGGTATGGGAGTGGGTGGTGTTAAAGGGCAGCTAATGGGTATTGGCCCAATTCCTTCAACGCATAAAGCGCTTAAACATGCGGGCATTACAGCTGCTGAATTAGATCGCGTGGAGTTTAATGAAGCCTTTGCGGCGCAAGTTATTCCTTCTGTGCGCGAACTCGGTATCTCAGAAGATATTGTCAATGTTAATGGTGGTTCGTTAGGTATTGGTCATCCATTGGGCGCGACTGGTGCTCGCCTTGTGATGACTGTGGCTAAAGAATTGCGCCGTAGTGGTAAACGCTATGGGTTAGCGACACAATGTATTGGTTCGGGTGAGGGTATATCGACTATTGTTGAAGCACTCTATTAAGAATAAATGCGGGCTGCTAGAAACGAAAAAACCGTGGCCGAATTGGTCACGGTTTTTTTTGTTTATATAAAACTGGACTAAAACCCTTTCAATGTCGCATAGCGATCTCGATGAAACGAGGCGTTACCTAAAAAGTGTTGCGCAACACGCGCGCGTTTTAGGTAAAAGCCAATATCGAATTCATCGGTCATGCCGATACCGCCGTGCATTTGAACACCTTCGTTACTGACTAAAAACATCGTGTCAGAAACTTTGGCCTTTGCAGCACTCGCTAACTGTGCAATTTTTTCAGCGGGTTCATTTTCATCAAGTGCTTCAAAACCGCGGCGGACCATTGAGCGACATAACTCAATATCACTGTACATAATGGATGTGCGATGTTGTAACGCTTGGAATGAGCCGATTGCAACGCCAAACTGTGTGCGATCTTTTAGGTATTGCACGGTAGTTTCAAACACTTGTTGCATGCTCCCGAGCATTTCAGCGGCTATACCAAGACGTGCGATATCCAATGTCTTCTCGATGGCCTCACCGGTATTATCTACGCCATTTAATACTTGATCAGCGGTAACGCTAACATTGCTAAATGTTACTTTGGCGTTGTTGCGGTTATCCACCATGTGTAAGCGTTGAATGTCAACGCCAGGGGCATTGGCATCCACAATAAACATACCGAGTTCGTTATCGCCTTCAGTCGTACGAGTGACAACGATAATTTTATCCGCGACATGTCCATCCAACACCATGACCTTCTCGCCGTTGAGGGTAAAACCATCGCCTGAGGCTTTAGCAGAAAGTGCCGTTAATGCTGGTGCGTGAACGGGTTTTTCGTCAATAGCAAACGCAATCACTAACTCACCTGATGCAATTGCAGGCAACAATGTTTCTTTTTGTGTTTCTGTACCCGCTTCATTAACAGCAGTGGCCGATAATAAAACTGTTGAAATAAGCGGTGAGTTAACTAATGTCTTTCCTGTTTCTTCCAAAACAACAGCAAGGCCACCATAACCAAACCCAAAACCGCCATAAGCTTCTGGGATCGCCATACCCGTCCAGCCGAGTTCTACCATTTTTGCCCATAAGTCTTTGTCGTAGCCTGTTGCATCTTTGTCGTCTCTAAGGCGCCGCATGACTGAGACTGGTACTTGTTCTTGGCAAAATGCGCTTGCAGACTCTTGTACCATTTTTTGATCTTCATTTAGTACTAAGCTCATTATTTTGCTCCCTTAGACTTGTCTAGGCTTGCGACCATGCTAGTCATGTCAGGCAAACCAAGCACGCGTTTCGCAATCACATTGAGTTGTACTTCTGACGTACCACCTTCAATGGAGTTACCTTTTGAACGGAGCCACTGACGAGTCACTGATAATTCTTCACCTTCAAAGCCGTCACCTTCCCAGCCTAAGCCTTGATTTCCCATGACTTCAACCATTAACTCCAAGCGCCGTTTATTTAATTCTGTGCCGTAATATTTCAGCATTGACGAAGTCGCATTGGGTCCGGCACTTTGTTTGGCTTCTTCGATAGAACGTCGAGAGGTATAGGCGAAGGCTTCTGAATCAATCATAAATTGTGCGATACGATCGCGAAGGCCTGCGTCGGTAATAGTTTCTCCGTCGCCGCTATAGGTCTTAGCCGCTTCGTCTAAGGTTAAGGCTTTTGCACCGGGTCTTGCTCGACCAAGACCAAAGCCAGAGATCATTGTGCGCTCGTGTTGCAGCAAACGTTTGGCAATTGTCCAGCCGCTATTAAGCTCGCCAACTAGATTGGTTGCTGGTACACGCACATTATCAAAAAAAGTTTCACAGAAAGGCGAGGCACCGCTGATAAGTGGAATGGGGCGCGTGGAAACGCCGGGTGAGCCCATGTCGAACAAAATGAAACTGATACCCGAATGTTTTGCAACAGTGCTATCGGTTCTAACTAGACAGAAAATCCAATCAGATAAATTTGCGTAGGACGTCCAAATTTTTTGGCCATTGATAATAAAGTCGTCGCCATCGCGTTCGGCTTTTGTTCCCAGTGCCGCTAAGTCAGACCCCGCGCCTGGTTCACTATAACCTTGGCACCAGCGTATTTCGCCACGGATGATTTTAGGAATGTGCTCCATTTTTTGTTCTTCACTACCGTACTCTAAAAGCACCGGCCCCAACATACTAATGCCAAAACTATTTAGGGCAGGGCGGGCTTTAATACGAGCGAGCTCTTGTTGGAGAATAATATTTTCTTCTTTAGATAGGCCGCCGCCACCGTAGGCTGAAGGCCAGGTAGGGGTGGTCCAGCCTTTTTTGGCCATGCGATCGAGCCACACCTTACTATCGGGGTTTTTGAAGGTGGGGTTGCGTCCACCCCAAACCACTTCATCTTCAGGCATAGGGGTGCGCATAGAAGCAGGGCAGTTCTCTTCTAGCCAGGCGCGGGTGCTTGCGCGAAACTCATCTAATGTAGCCAAGGTATCCTCCTCGTTGCTATCAGCAAGTGCAGTCAATATGTTTTGATTGAAGAAGCAATGTAAAGAAATTGAATCGAAAGTCTATGATATTGGTCATGCTTTCTAATCGCCACTAAGGTTAAATCATCGTAGAGAGGATAGCTTGCGAGAAACGTTAAGAACCACTAAGAGTTGGTTGATAACCTATAATGATCGCGAACGGTAGCAGGGGAATTCACAAAATCGAGTTGATGAGCCGCTTTAGCGACTCATCAATTAGCTATTAACGAGTTTGGCTTGGCGTACAAAGATCGGTTCCAATAGGGCAGGGGGTTTCCGAAATACGAATATACTCTTCAGTGATGCCGTATTGATTTACAAATTCTATGCGTAGATACCCCGTAAGTTCCTGATTAATTTGTCGTACTTGACGCGAAAATCTATGGTCAATCGTCCCTGAGCTTTCCAGCGACCCTGGTGCTGTAAGATCTTCACCTAGGTAATAGATGCGGTACTCATCTGCACCCTGCCAATTTATCCATTCAATGATTGTCGCAAAGAGGTCACTATCATAAAAGGCAACTGTGATACCTGGGATCGGTGCTTGGCTATCAATAAATTCAACCGTCTTCGTTTGTTCTACTACGATATCGCCGCTTTCATCAGAAAGGGTCGCTGTAAAACTGACCGGGCTAGCATCATTGATGGAGTATGTAATATCTCGATAAATGTTTCGACCGAGAATTAATGGTTGATCTAAAATGTCAGAAGTAATTGTTATCGCGTCAGTACCAACGAACTCGGCACCCACTTGAATTGTATTGGTGATAATCTCGTATCGACTGATGAGGCCGGTTTTCGTGAAAACGGGACGTGCGGTTGGTTCGAAATAACGAAATTCTGGTTCTGAATTGCCAAAGTCAAACAATGCTTCAACGATATCGTTTGAACCGCAACTCACAACTTCTGATGCGCTCTCGCCATCTGGCGATATTGCTTGTACGTTAATCATGTAGCCGCGAATGATTGAGTGGGATAGTGGGCTGCCATTATATCTCCACAAACGCGTTCTAGCAGAAGGTGGTAGGCCCGCGAGAAAGTAGCGAAGTACATACGTATACGTTTCTCCAACTTCTCCCCCTAACATATCTAAGTTGAGTGTGCAGAAGGACGTGCCGTTACCACTGCCTCCGTTTCCACCACCACTGCCGTTGTCTCGGCGACCTAAACCTGGAGGATTTATGTCTGAATTAAACGTAGTAAAATGCGAGGTAGAACCAAGCAATGATAATCCGTGAGGTGCCAATGGATTTTCAACTACAATTCCGTCGTTTACACGCAGCCAAATACCTGTGTCTTCATCTAAATACCAAATTGGAATTACATCGCCCGGCTCTAGGTCTTCGCCATTAACGTTTTTATTGGAAAATAATGGCAGTTTTAATTGTGCTTCAAATCCATCTCTTAGCTGTAGTTCCTCACCACTTTGATTGTCATGAAAAGTGATATCGACGACGCCATACGAAAATAGCTGTTCTTGTTCATCGACTGGAGTGTTTTCATCCAATGCTCCAAAGAAACTACCAGGAAACGCATTGAGAGCAATTCTATCGCTGGTATCTATGGGCGTTACATAAGCCGAGATTTCTCCTAAGACAACGCTACCATTGCTATCAACGAGAGACTCGGCAGGAATATCGACTGAGATTCCGTGAGTGGTTTGCAGTGTGCTACCGGTCATGCCGTTGAAAGGGATGGGGTCGCCACGTTCAATCAGGGTAACTGAGCGATGCTCAGGATTAAGGATGCCTTCAAAATGCACAAGTTGTCTGAGGTAACCACTTTTGCTTATTTTTATCACACCTTCATCGTCGCTGGGTTTGACGCTGACAGTAAAGCCATTAATGCCTTTGCTTGTGGGGGCTATTTGGTAAGTTGAAGACTCGAAAGTAATGTCATCCAGCAATAATCCATTGGTATCTACCACGGCAAAAGTCACTGGGATATCTGCGCCATAAACAGTCACATGGTCCAGCTGTGTGGACGTATCTTCACCATCTTCGCTTATGACGGTTAGGCTAACATCGTAAACCCCAGGTTCTTCATATAGGTGTTGAGGGTTTCTTTCATTGCTTGAATTGCCGTCGCCAAAATCCCATTGCCAGCTTGTGATTGCGGAGGAACCATTGCTCGAGGTATCGATAAAATCGACACTGAGTGGCGCTTGCCCAGTTTGTATTGATGCGCTAAAGCTCGATTCGGGTAATGTGGTTGTTACAGTTTCTGAGGGTCCATCATCATCCGAATCAAACCACGGGCACCCGGTTAAATTGAGCAGCACCGTGACTGATAGCATCGCAACAATCACGCGGTAGCAGGTGGAGCGGGAATTTTTTAAGCAAGCCATAAACGCTATCCTTCAATGGTTCTAGTCTCAAAAGAGTTGCATACGTTTGAACCTGCACTTTGGTATTCCAAGCGATGGTTAGCCGTACTGCTTCTTTCAACAAGTGATTAAAAGTAAAACTGCTGGTAGTCGATGAGCACGCGAAACTACTGGCGAGAACAATAAGGCTAATCAAAGGGGTGGGGTATCCCTTATTTTGGGGAGTGTTTAAAGCGTCATGGATGATTTTGTCGAGAAATTGTCGGTGTACTCGTCATGATTAAGACGAGGCGGAGGCGCTTATTCAAATTTAGTAAGAAATGAGTTGATCTAGCCGACTTTTAGACAATACTAAAACAATAGTCCTTATAAAGTATCAAAAGTGAACGACTTTTCGTGTGAGTTAAACATCAAGCCATCAACTTATTAGCATTCTTATGGATAGATGTGTGTCGGATAATCAATTAGCGCTGCGTGATGTAGGGTCAAATGGCTTACAGGCAATTCGTGGAGCGTTCGAGCTTTCGGCGTCACTGATACGTTGTGGCGACTATCACTCGATGACCAATACTCTACTTGGTTTGGTTGGAAGCATGCCTGGAGTTATTGAAGCCTCTGCTTACGAGGTCTTTATCAGCAATCCCTGCAACACCAACCCCTGCAACACCAACGCCGGTAACACTAACGAGGACGGCGGCGGGGGAGATGTGTTCTTTCGCCGATTTCCTCTATCCCTTGAGAAAGTTGTCAACGACGAGAACCTTGATGTTCTTCATCGCTTGATCCATACAGACGAAACTGTACTCTTTGATTGCCTTGTTCACGGAAGCAACTACATATTGCTGAATGTCATAGACGGGGCGAGTCCTCGCCGAGCAGTACTCATCAAAGGTCAGTTAAGCGAAGACTATAAGAGCATCCTGTATGGCCTGTATTCTGTATATGCCTCTCAAATTGCATTATTAGACCGTAAAGAACGGGACTCCCTAACCCAATTGCTAAATCGTCACAGCCTAGACCATATCGTTGATCAAATCGTTACCTATTACAGAGGAAGCCCTCTGGCCTATGATTCACGCAAGGCGTCTTGGTTGGTGATATTTGATATCGATCACTTCAAGCATGTGAATGATACGCATGGTCATCTTTATGGTGATGAGGTTCTAATTCATTTCTCCAACCTAATGAAAGAAACATTCAACTACTCTGATTTTATTTTTCGCTATGGTGGAGAAGAATTCCTAGTGATCCTGAATGGCGTTAGTAATGACGCAGTGGAAAAAGTATTGGAACGATTTCGCTGTGCAGTAGAATCTTATCCATTTCCTTTTGAACATGTTACGGTAAGTGTCGGCTATACGCGCTTTGATGCTAATCGAACATTGCACTCCCTGCTTGAAGAAGCCGATAAAGCTGTTTATGAAGCCAAAAGTGCGGGTCGCAATTGTGTTCAAAACTTTTCTACTATTGCAGATAAATTTACCATTCGACGTGACGATGATATTGAACTCTTTTAATCACTCGCTTACTTAGCTAAGTTACATTCCCTTCTCTGTACTCAAGCCACGCACAACCATTCGGCGTACAGTCTCTAATCTACACTATCGTTTATTAGCTCTCCTGCACATCAAGCGATAGTGTTATATTTGCGCTGTGTTTTATGGAGGCTCATCTTTGATGTCTGACTTACAATTGATCTCGGAAAAAGCAGTCACCGATCTAGCCGATCATCTAATCGGTCGTCGATGGTGTGTCACCACCGCCGAATCATGCACTGGTGGGGGCGTCGCCCACGCTTTTACAGCGGTACCGGGGAGCTCTACTTGGTTTGAAGCGGGCTATGTCACTTATAGCAATCGTATAAAAAACAAACTGCTTGGCGTGCATCAGGAAACACTGGAAAGGCTGGGCGCTGTGAGTGAAGCCGTTGTGAAGGAAATGGTCGCGGGGGCTCTATCTTTAAGCGACGCAGAAGTAGGTGTTGCAATAAGTGGTATTGCTGGGCCGGACGGTGGTTCACCTGAGAAACCGGTTGGCACGGTGTGGTTTGCGTGGCAGATCAAGGGGCAGTCCCCAGAGGCCGAGCGATGCTTCTTTAAGGGTGACAGAGACCATGTGCGGCAGCAGGCAATTGAGCACGCTATCAGCGGCCTGAATAGTATCTTACTAAAAACCCCTGTATAAATGCTTAGCACTGTTTGCGTATACAGTAAAAATACTGTATCGTAGCCTGCAACTTACAACGTAGCCCTGTATGTCAGAGGTTTGGGCTGCTTCCAGGCTAAAAACAACTCCGGTCGCGGATGCCTGGACACAAATATCAACCTATTTTACCTAATTAGAGGTGAGTCATGGATCAAAACAAGGAAAAAGCCTTACAAGCAGCACTGGGTCAAATTGAGCGTCAATTCGGTAAAGGGACAGTGATGCGCATGGGAGACCGAGAGAAGGTCAATATTCCTGCGATTTCCACTGGCTCACTGGGGCTCGACGTGGCCCTTGGCGTGGGTGGTTTACCTCGTGGTCGTATCGTGGAGATTTATGGCCCAGAATCATCGGGTAAGACCACACTGACTTTGCAGGTTATTGCCGAAGCACAAAAGACCGGGGGTACCTGCGCTTTCGTTGATGCAGAGCACGCTCTCGATCCTATCTATGCGGAAAAACTCGGTGTAAACGTTGATGATTTGATTGTTTCTCAACCAGATACTGGTGAGCAGGCGCTAGAAGTTGCGGATATGTTGGTACGCTCTAATGCTGTTGACGTACTTGTTGTTGACTCAGTGGCGGCGCTAACGCCAAAAGCTGAGATCGAAGGTGAGATGGGTGATCACCACGTGGGCTTGCAAGCGCGTTTGATGTCGCAAGCACTACGTAAAATTACCGGTAACATCAAAAACGCTAACTGCCTGGTGATCTTTATTAACCAAATCCGAATGAAAATTGGCGTCATGTTTGGTAACCCATTATCTACTATTGAAGAACTATACACACCCACTAAATCCCTTGCTATTATTGGCCTTCAGCCCGCAAATGACGGTCTGTACAATTCTCACCTAGCTTCAGCAGCCTAATATAGCCAAAGCGTTGTTGTGAGTCGTCTAAAAATACTTTAATTTTTTTGGTAGGAAATAATTATGGATGCGAATAAAGAAAAAGCTTTGCAGGCTGCATTAGCTCAAATTGATCGGCAGTTTGGTAAAGGAACTGCGATGAAATTAGGTGATAAGCCTATAGAAAAAATACCTTCGGTATCAACAGGTAGTTTGCCACTTGATATTGCTTTGGGAATTGGTGGTTTACCTTACGGCCGAATTGTTGAAATATATGGGCCGGAGTCATCTGGTAAAACGACTTTAACATTAAGTACCATTGCGCAAGCGCAGAAGCAAGGCAAGACATGTGCGTTTATTGATGCCGAGCATGCACTAGATCCTGGTTATGCGCAAACATTGGGAGTTAATACGGACGATCTTATTGTCTCGCAACCAGATACTGGTGAGCAGGCGTTAGAGGTTACCGATATGTTAGTACGCTCGGGTGCCGTTGATGTTGTAATTATTGACTCTGTTGCTGCTTTAACACCAAAAGCAGAAATTGAAGGTGAGATGGGTGATCACCATGTCGGTCTTCAAGCGCGATTGATGTCGCAAGCACTGAGAAAGTTAACAGGCAATATTAAAAATGCAAATTGTCTAGTGATTTTTATCAACCAAATCAGAATGAAGATTGGTGTTATGTTCGGAAACCCCGAAACTACTGCGGGGGGGAACAGCTTAAAGTTCTATTCTTCTGTTAGATTGGATATTCGTCGAATAGGTTCTGTAAAGGAAGGTGACGAAGTTATTGGTAACGAAACACGGATCAAGGTCGTTAAGAATAAAGTGTCTCCGCCATTTAAGCAATGTGAAACACAAATATTGTATGGCCAAGGATTTAATTATTTTGGAGAGCTTATTGATTTAGGAGTAAAAGTTGGATTGATTGATAAGGCAGGTGCTTGGTATTCCTATAAAGGCGACAAAATTGGTCAAGGCAAAAAGAATGCAGCGGTGTTTCTTGAAGGGAACCCTGCAGCCGTTGAGGAGCTGGATAAGGCGATCCGAAGTGAGTTTTTACAGGAACCCGAGCCGAAATCGTCTGAGATTGAGGTTGGAGAGTTAGAACGCTAAACTTGTTTTGTAATGAGTTCCCTTCAATTAAGACACCCCGAAAAGGACTTTGATCTCGGGGTGTTTCTCCCTGTTGCGGGCAATCCCTTTGTTGTCGCTATTCAGTCTAGTTGCAATGATGTCTCACAATATTCGATTTATCACTTTAGAAGTATTTGCTCTTCCATAAAGCTTCTTTTTAATGAGCTAGAAGAGTTAAATCCAGAACTTTTAACTGAAATACAGTGTGGATTAACCACCTTCGGAAAAAAATCATCCTGGATGAAATTTGTTGCTTTAGTTTATTGGCGTCTACAGGGGCAAAATTTATCCTCGTCTGGAAAAAACAAATACATTTCAGGTTTGAATTACGTTTTTCTCCGTCTTCAAAATGATGGTTTTATACCTAGGTTTAATGCTTTATCAACATTTAAAATTGAAAAGAAAGTTTCAAAGTCGTTGCTTGATTTTTGTTTTGATGAGTATGAAATATTCGGATGCGAACCTGAGGGCGAAGACGTAGACGAAATTGGTAAAATTGTTGAGTCGTTGCAGTATGAGTTGGGTGATGTTGGTTCTGAAAATATTGCTGACCTATGCGCCTGCTTATTAAAGAATAGATTGACTGTGATCCGCTCAGAAGCGGAAAAGCAATTTATTCGCTGTGGAAATCTTAGGCTTTCAGGGCTCTTGTCGATTAGAAAGTATCGTTATTTGCTTCCTGTTGTTGATCAATGGTTTGCTTGGCGTAAATCTAGAGATACTGGAGCTACTAATCCTTATAAGGATAATATTAATCAACTATCGGATGAACAATGGTGGGGAGTCTATCTAGCTTGGTGCTGGTATCGGAATGGAGGTGTTGAGCCGAAGTCTGGTGTATTAGCCTCAAGAGAATACAACATGATTAGAAAGCAGTTTTCGAGTCGAAAGGATCGCAGAGCTGACTTGGCTACAGCGGAAGCAATAGGTTGTAGCATGGAGTTTATTGCCTCAGCGAGTATTTTGTTAATTCATGATCTCGTTGCAAATGTTGATTCAATTCGCAATATTGCCGTGGATGCAGATAGCGTAACCGATTACGGAGCTGTTGATATTGAGTGGGTAAAACCGAGAGCAAAAGGATTGCTAACGGCTATTGACTGTAGAGAGAGGGAATACTCCCCAGCAAAAGTTATAAGAATTATTAGACGGGCTACGACGCGCTACAGGAAGTTAGCAGCTAATCATTTTCGAAATCAATTGTTTTTGCATCACCACTCAGCGAAAGGCTCATCCAAAAAAAATTATAACCAAGAGCATGTTACGCCTATGGTTCCAAGTTCGTTCACACTGCTGAACTATATTAAAAAGATAATTCATGCAGCTTCGGGTGGGCTTTGGGGCGGAACAGCACGATCTATCCGCGTTAGCTTATTGCTATATAAAGGGCTGACTGGAGGACTAATTGCTGTTCAACAAGCCGCACAGCATAACAGTATTCGTACTTCAATGTTGTATTCCAACTCTATTCCAATGCGAATGGCTTTTGATCAGAAAATGCGAGAGTTTAGAGAGTGGCTTCAGGTTCTCGTTACGGTTGATCTTGAAGATGTGCCGATTAAGCTTGGCCTTGATAAGGATCAATATGAATGTAATAAAAATAAAATCATAGCGTCACAGTTCGGTGGAGTATATTGCCGCGATCCAAGAGCAGGAATACAGCCCGGAACCCAAAAAGGAGAAAATTGTGGCGCAATTAGCAAGTGTATGACCTGTGGCAATAAAAAAAATCTATTTGTTGTGACGGAAAATAATATTGTGCAGCTATTGCAATGGAATGAGGCATTGAAAAAAGCAGACGAAGCAGGTGAAATTAATGTTGTTGAGGAGACTGACTGGGCTTTTTGGTGCGTATTTATTGAGGTTGTTTTAGAAAGGCTATATCAAGGGGGCGAAAGATATAGAGCGCTTCTGCACAGCGCCAAAGTTAAGCTCGATTTTATGGAAAATCCTTACCTTCGTATTGATTTTGGTGGGTTATGAGTAATAGCTCATCGATCATTTACCGGATTCTAGATGGTTCGCCACACAGTAAGGACATATCACAAAGGAAATATGATTGGTTACAATCGGAATACTCTGGGTTAACTTGGAATATACGCGATCCGGAGAATCCATCGAGCCCTATAACAGAAACCCTGAGTTTTGATGGCCCCCTGATTGGTGGCGGACGTTTGTCAGAAATCGAAGGGCTAATGGATGACTTAAAGCAATCTTTGGTGCTTGCTGTTGAGTTTTCAATTTTTAAAAAGCACGCAAAGATACGCAGTTGCTCTGCTATGCGGCATCACCTTAACGCTCTTAAGCGTGTTTTCAATGAAATCTATGATATGGACGGATTTTGTTGGTCGGAATGGACAAGGGGAAAAAGTCAAATATTGATAGAACGGTTAAAGAATAAGCCTTCAGTATCACAAAGCTACCTTCCTCGGTTAAAGGAATATATTAATAATGTTGGGGTTGCCAATCTTCCTGTTCGAAGCTCTAAGTCCATTAACAAAATTAATTATGAAGTTGTTTATGACGCGATTGGTATAAATAGGTTTCATGCCCAGCGTAATCCCAATATTCAAGAATACTGGGATCGGGTATATGAGATGTACAATGATCAGTTGCCGTTGAAAAAATTACGCCGTGACAAGCGTGAGTCTCGAGCAACAGCCTACCAAAAGACTTTAAGTCGGGATTACTATCACGATATTCTAAGAGCAACGGAACTGTATCAAGAGCAGACATATTTACTGCCAAATCAATTCGTCAATGCAAGCATGATTAAGCTTATTGGTGATTCTTATGAGGCATTGAATCTTTCAAATCTAAAACCCGCTAATGGATCTCGGACAAGAAATATTCCTGTCCCATTATTTCTGAAATTAGTTGATGCTTCCATTCGGTACATTCTGGATTATTCAGAAGCACTTTTTGATGCAGAAAAAATATTAGCTGAAAAGCATGAGTGTTACACAAAAAGACTCGGAAATTACTTGGCGGGGAAGGAGGTGAATGGAATTGCTAGGGAGATGGGGATGCTGGTTGAAGGGCGGTATTCGCCTTTTCCTTTGGCTTCTTATAAGCACTACCAAGCCCGTGAAGAGAAAATTTCGCAAAAAGATTTGAGTGATTTGTGTTCATTGCTTGATGCCGGTCTAAGCCCCAAGCAAGTGAGAGATCGACTAGGGCTGTCAAAAGGCCAATTTGATTACCGATCTAAGCGCGCTCGTAAAATACATAATTATAGTCGTGATGTTCCTCATACAGGAGTGTCCTTGCAGAAGGCTCTCTACCAGTTTTTACCACTGAGTTGTTTGGTTGTTATATTCGCCTTTTCTGCCCGAAGGGAGTCAGAGGTATTTGGTATGACCACGGATTGTTATAAAAAATTTTATGATGGATGGCGAGTCAAATTTTATGTTGCTAAGAGTCGACGCCGCCATGAGTGGTTTACAAGTGTTCCGGTAGTTATTAAGGCGATAGAGATGCTTGAGCGATTAAGTGAGTCGGGGCGTCAAGTCTCGAACAGTGATTCCTTGTTTTGTTTTGATGATACCTTTAATCGATCTCCGATTAATATGGATCGACTAAATATCGCGATGGAGTCATTTTTGGATTTTATAGGAGTCGAAAAATCCGAGGGTGGAGAAAGGTTTAAGTTCAGTGAACACCAGTTTCGCCGATTCTTTGCCGTTATGTATTTTTATCGATACGAAAAGCAGGCTGATCTAGAAGCCCTGACGTACGAACTTCGCCATGAAGATTGGTCAAATACAGCGGTTTATCTGACTGAGCAAGAATGTGGCCGTATTTTTCGAGAAGTTGAAAAAGAGTTTATGGCTGAGAAGCTAGTGGGTATGCTGGGGGCAGAGGGTGAAACTCGAGGCGTATTGCGTGATTTGAGTGATAGAATTAAACAAACGATCGATGTTGTCCCTGAAAATCGTTCAGTAATCGCGATGAAGTATATTGAAGAAAATTCATTAAGAATGGATTTTATTAGTGAGGGGATTTGCTTTGGGAATACACCAAGGCGCTCAGAGTTAAGCAAGTGTTACAGCGATGGTTACGTAATGTGTCATCGCGCATCCGAGGAAATGTGTGATGGGTGCCCAAACTTACTACCAGTCGAAGATATTAAGAACGATAGGAGTGTGGCTGCAATGCAAACCCCTGAGTGTGATTCGTCCTCAATATTGGAGGCCGCTATTAAACTTTCTATGGGCGATAGAAAAGTAGAGGGTTAAATGAACGATCATAACCAGCAAAAAAGTGATGACGCAAAAGAAGCCCTATCAAAGAAAGTTAAATATTTAAAGTCGGTAGTGGATGATCGATTGAAGAAAAATATTTCTTGTGATGGCCTCCCTCGTAGTGTTAGCGACTTTTTGATTTGGTCAGAAGGTGGGGTAAACGTAACTAACGGAACTTATTTATACAAGGAGCGTAATAAAGAATTTCTAAAGCAAGTCAAGTCTTTGGTCAAAAAGGTAAAAACACCTAAGGCAACCGTTGGTAACACGATTAAAGGATTGAAAGAAGAAATTGAAACTTTGAATTTGCAAGTTGCAGGGTTAGTTGATGCAAATAGAGATCTTAGAGTGAAGTTAAATGAACAGGATAGAAAGCTCAGGCAATACGAGAGGAGGCTCTGTGCCGGAGAGGGGGAGTGTAAGTGTACGTTAGGATAAAAGGAACAGAAAACTTTTGTCACAACGGCAAGCCGCTACCCGAGCTTCCCTTTATTGTGGACCAGGCAGGGAAACCTTTTGATGAGCTGAATGATTATATCTTATATTTGGCAGGTACTCAGGATAAAGATTTGGATAATACTGTACGGCTAGCAGTGCTACGTATTTTGGTGGTCCTGAACAGGCTTGGCATGGGAGATTCAGGATTTCAGTGGCGTCACGTGACAAGCTCTCATCTTGAGTTGCTAATGAATACTCTAAGGTTAGATGGACATAACAAAAAAAGCCTGCAACAAGGCACGATCAATAGTTATATCAGTACCTTTATTGCTTTCCTTTGGTGGGCAGAAAAAAACGGGATTTGCGATGGGGTTATAGGTATTAATGATATCAGCGTGTCTGAACGTCTGTACCAGGTGGCGCTTGAACCGTCTTTTCAGAGAGGCAAGCAGTACAAAATACCATTTCTGCTTTCTCGAGGTAAAACGAAGCGAGGGAGTATAAGGAAAACGAGTTCTCGGAATGCGTGGGATAAAGCGATAGATTTGGTGACTCAGTTTGACGCGGATGGATTAAGTAATCAAATGGTCGCAAGGTTTCACCGAGATGAGATGATTTTAAGATTATTTTTAGAAAGCTCATTGCGTCGTATTGAGATGATTCATCTGACGGTGGGGCTTTTTACTGAGCCACTTATTCCTGGTGAGCGTAAGAAGATTATTACCCTGCCCAAGACCAAAATATACGATGTTAGGGATGTTGGTATTCACTCGGCTTTATACTCTGATATTCAGACGTTTATAGCGACTTCAAGGAGAGAATTGGTTCTTGGAAAGAAGAAGTCTGCTGCACTTATACCCTCCTTGAAAACGGGTAGTTTTTTTATGCCCAACTCTATTACTAACTTGTGTCGACAATTCGGCGTGACACCTCAGGACGGCAGGGCTCAGGGGTTAACAGAGCGATTTATTGAGCTAATTGAGCTGGGTGTTTCACAAACTACAGCCATTTTGACCGTGAGTCAGGAAGCTGGGCACAAAATAGAAAATCGAAATGCAGGTAACATCTTTCTTAAATACTACCTTAGAGCTGAACGGATTGTTGCGCGAGCAAACGCAGCGCGTGATAAAAAATTGAGTTTAGAAGAGGAAAACGTTGCTTTGAGGCAAAGCTTAAATAACGCAAACGCAGAACTCAGGAAGTTGGGACGTGAAGCTGTGGAGGTGCTGTGAGTATACGAAATAAAGCGCTAGATTTATTGGCTCGTAGAGAGCACTCTCGGACTGAGTTAAGAAACAAACTACTTCATCGCTTTCGGAATGAAGAGCAATCGATTGATACTGTTCTTGATAAGCTAGAGAATGAAAACCTATTATCCGATCAACGCTTTACAGAGATGTATATTCGTGGGCGTGTGGCTAAGAGCATTGGGCCCATACGAATTATCTCTGAGCTTCGCCAAAAGGGTGTTGATGCATCATTAGCCGAATTGGTGCTCGCCGATTTAGGTGTGGAATGGTGCGCTGCTTTGAAGGCGTTATCATTCCAAAAGTATGGTGAAACAGTAGCGCAAGATGATAAAGAAAGAGCCAAGCGCATTCGTTTTTTTCAATACAAGGGTTATTCGCCTGAACTCATTCGTGAAGTTGTTAGTTGGTGAATTAACTTTGTCGCCACCACTGAATCGAAAGATTTGTTTTCGCTCTTCGTATTGAAAGTAGTCCACCGATTATCCAGCCTACACATATAGGTCCTGCTAAAAAACCAAGTGCCATCGACAACAGCATCCATCCGGACTCGAAATAGAGGGTCACGGCTAAAAATATTATAAAAAATGCCCCTCCTATTAGCCCCATTTTAACTTTAGTTTTACCGAGATCATAGACTTGTTGTCTGGTCTTTCCCGTTGAACTACCCCAGCGCGCGCCGCAGGCAGCACAAACAACGGCATCGAGAGGCACCTCGGTTTTGCAGTGGTCACATTGGCCTTGGTGTTTATCTTCAGGTAATTTCAAAGGTCTACTCCTATCTTTTTGAAACAATTAGGTTGAGCTGTTGAGAATCGTGGGTTGAATTATTTGCTGCTTGAAGCGTCCGAAAAAGTCGATCGTCATATTGTATGTGTCGGATAAACTTGGGTAGATTCCATTGGTTATATCCGGTGATGATGTATTCTCATTAAGAGGTGACCCGTCCAAATCGAATGGAACGTGTAAAAGCACTTCATCGATAGGTGGATAGTTAATCCCTAGTTCGTCGTTAGGTTCGTTACTGGTGCATTCGGTGAAGGATGTTTGCTCTTCCATTACGTCAATGGATACGGTGTGTTCCTCGGGAACGTCTTCCGCTACGCGTTGTGCAAATGCAATTAGGTTGGGCTCTGCTGGCATAAATAGGTATCCGGGAGAGTCATGCTTTCCTGAAGAGCGGAGAACCCTTCCAAGCACTTGACGGAAGGCGAGTTCAGTTTTTATTCTGCTTAAATGGCAGCAGACACGAAGTCGAGGAATATCTGTACCCTCGCTGATCATGCCAACGGAAATAATCCATTTTTGAGTGGAAGATCGGAATTGTTGAATAATATCTTGAGCGTCGTCGTGTAAGTGAGTTACGACAGCACTTTCATCACCTGTAACCTCTTTGAGGGTTTTAGAAATTTTTAACGCGTGGTTAATACTGGCTGCAACGATTAGAGCACCTGCGTCACGGTTTTGCTTGCGTAAAGAAGATAGCTGGGCCGATGCCTTTTTGATGACTTGGCGAATGAGGCCGGGATTGTCGAGTATTTGCTGGTAGCTGCAAGTCGACTCGCTAAGTAGTGATTCAAACGAGTTATAATAGGACTCCCTACCATTTTCTCGTAACGATATCTTCTCGTTGTCGATGGCTATAATTTTAGGGGCTCTACAAACATAATCTTTAATGGCTTTATTTAAACCGTAGCTATAGTCGCAGTTGACTTTTCCTTGCTCACAATAGTTAGAGAGTGCAATGGGTATGTTATCTGAACGCCAAGGTGTGCCGGTCAACGACAGCGTATAGGTTGCTCTACCTTGTATGGAGTTAACTATTGTTTGCCCCCAGCTATTGCCGTTGCCAAACGCGTCGCCGGCACAGTGGTGTATTTCATCAAAAATGGCCAAAACACGGTATTGAGAAAGAATTTCCCAATAGCTTTGATCAAGGCTTAGCATTGATTGATAGGTCATTACATGACCCTTGGCACCTAGCCGTCCGTTAATGTGATGTCCAATATGTTTTTCGAGAGAGTGCTGTAAGGCAGTAGCGATATTAATCGACGGTGAAAAACAAATGACCAAGTCAATCTTGTTGGATTGAAATAACTGTTTCGCCAAAATTGATGCCATGAGCGTTTTGCCCGCACCGGGGGTCGCAAGACAGAGAAAGTGTGATTGTCCTTGCGCATACTTTCGCCGAATTGCAGAAATCGCCTCTGCTTGCCACTTACGAAGCTTTAGCACTGCTCAGGCGCTTTGATAGAGATAAGTGTTTCGAGAGCCTTGATCTTGCCAAGGAGGATGGCACTGCGCTCCCTCGCTCGGTTGTAGAGCTCTTGAGTCTGTATTTTTAGCCCTGGATGAGCAGTGCACAGGGCGTGATATTCTTCGGCTTCCCCAACGGCACAAAGCATGTCCGATCTATGCTGGCTTAACCTTTCTGATAACTCTCTTATGGCTGTAGTAACGCTAGGCTTTTCTGGATCATCTTGTTTCCTGTGTTGGCGTTGCTTATTGGTGCTCACTTTAGGGGAGACTTTTTTATTGTCGGCGCTCTCGCTAAAACGCTTAGTGAGCACATAGGTTGGCCAACCACCTTTCTTGATTTCGCGACTCATTAATTCAGCTTTCATCATTCGAACCATATTTCTATAGACGAATTGGCGTGCTGATTTTTTGTTCGAATGTTTGCATGCCTTACTTTCTAGGTAGGCTGTTGTCAGTTGGTCTACCGTAAATTGCTGTTGGGTAAAGGATCTGAGGACAGCAAGTAGCTCAGGCTTGATTTCTATGGTCTTCATCTACTTCTTAGTGTCTATGTCTTTTGGTGTCTCGAATTTCGCGACATTCTATATTGTCTCTATCATCGAGACAATGAAAACATCTCCTTATTCACCTCACTACGATAGATTGCGCGCTTGGATGAAGCAGAAGCGTGAAGACAGTGGTCTATCTCTTCGAGCTGCATCTATTAAGATGGGGAGACATCATTCTGTGTTGGGGAAGATGGAACAGGATAGACGTAAAATAGAGATATTAGAGTTTATCCAATACTGCCATGTCATTGGTGCTGACCCACAAGAAGGGTTGGAAGTGATGATTCAGTCTATGTCGAGTGAAAGCCGAAACGTAGATGCTTAGATTTATATAGTTGTCAAAATCGACAACAACGGATTTTTGAGCGTATTAGTCGCCGAGCCCCTGAGTAGATAACTTCTCGAAAGATTTAAGCTTGCTAATCCACTTCTTCGGCAAAGGTTCTTCTTGGAGTTGTTTAAGAATCCTTGCCATTTCTATACTGGTAATAGACAACCGGTTAAACGCAGTTTGTAGATCCTTCATCTCAATCGCATCTGCGTTTGTTACGTAGATCGCTCGCAGCAATACACCTAGAGCTTGGCCAGAAAACTTAAGCTTTTTACTAGAAACTCGGCGAATAAATAACGTAGCGTTCCCGAATGTAAATTCCTTTGTAGGCCCATCACTCCAATAAACAGTTCTGACCGGTGCTTGCGTTTGAAAGCCAATTTTATAGGCTGCTTCGACCCCTTGGCTGACTAGGCGATACCGACGTTTCTTTGCCCAAAGCTTGGCGATTTCATCTGGGTTGGTTGTGATGACAATGCTTGGGACGCTCGGAAGTGGTTTTGGTGCTGCATACATCCCCTTGTTAACGCGAACGACTTTGCCGGCTCGGACAAGCTTACCTATCGCTTTTTGAACAGAGCCCTTGGGCGCGAGCTCGTAGAGTTCGTTTATGTAGAATGGGGTGCCACGTTCGAGGTTATCAATGTAGTGAAGGACAATATCTTGTGTGGTCATGTTTGCCAAAAGTTCTATGTACCGAGTTCGTGTTGACGGTGCAGTATAAGACATGCATTGAATAGCAGGGTGTTGAGCCTCAGAAAATGGTTTGCTTGAAGCGGTAGGGTAGGTACAAGAAATACCTACCCTACCGCTGAGAGGACGTAATTTTATCTAATTTGTCGAGTCGTGCCCGAGTTTGAAAGTGACAATCAGTGAGTGGATTGACGTAGACCGGTTACGTGATATGTAACATGACTTAAGTCAATCTATACCTCTTGCTCGCTGGGCAAATTCGATACGAAATGCTATTGTTAACGTTGTAATCTAAGTTAAAGATGAATATGAATTCGTTCCGAACCAACAAAAACACCCGCAAATGGGTGCTTTTCGCACTATTGACCTTCTTGGGTCAGGTAGTGTTGGCGGACGTGCAATCGAATATGATGTTTAGTAATACAGTCGCTGACATTGCTCTTCAGCCTGCCGTAAGCTCGACATGTCATGGTGACGCAGTTCACCATCCTGAGGCCGCAACTCACACCTCTGAAACGGTCACTAGTGCTGATGACGAGTGTTGCGATGACGGATGCCCGATGACAGCATGCCACTCTGTCAGCGCGATTCTAACTTCCGTTCGACTTGAGACTCTCGGGTTTCGTAATCAATCTTCTTTCTTTTTAAGTCAGGCAGGAGTCATTAAGCCTACTAGCTCTCTCTACCGTCCTCCCATTCTCGGCTAATCACACCCTAATTGCGTCTGAAATAAGACGTTTTTAAAGCCGAGGATCCCTTTGATCCTCATATTTAATCATTTCCGCAAGCGCTGTTGCTCGTGGATCTTAGAGGATTAAACAATGAAAGCTGTAACGCTCAGTATCCTTTCAATCATATTTATGGCCCTGGTGGCCTGTTCCGAATCGTCAGCACCTGAATCGTCAAAGGCGACACAAGGCATCGCAATAGAAGTATTTAAGAGCCCAAGCTGCGGGTGTTGTGGCAAATGGGTTTCCCATATCGAAGAAAATGGTTTTGACCCCACCATCCGCAATCGTAACTCCCTCGATGGCATCAAAAAGAACCTCAATATTCCTGCCAATATGCAGTCTTGCCATACCGGCGTGACCTCTGATGGGTATTTCTTTGAAGGCCATATTCCCGCCAAGCATATCACTGCATTTATAGCCAATCCGCCGGAAGGTGCGATTGGTCTGGCGGTGCCGGGCATGCCCGCCGGTAGTCCAGGTATGGAAATGGGGGACCGTTTCACACCCTATGAAGTGTTATTGGTAAAAGCTGACGGCAGCACGGAACCCTTCGCCACGGTGTCCAGCCTAGAGGAGCAATATTAATGCACTTTGACTACAAAATTTGGAGGCCCATAGTATGCGCCTCGCTGGTTGCCTTGTCGGCAAACTTAGCACAAGCCGATTCATACTCGCTTGAAAATGCAGTGACAACAGCCCAACGACAAGACCCTTGGGTACAGGGAAGTTTGAAGCGTCAAGAAAGCCTTGATGCGCTGAGTGTTGAAGCGGGCTCGCTCCCGGACCCCTCAGTCAGCTTGGGCGTGGCAAACCTTCCGATAGATACCTTTGATTTTTCTCAGGAGGGCATGACGCAATTTAAAGTGGGTGTGAGCCAAATGTTCCCGCGCGGTAAAACGCTCGCTCTCAAGCGTGAAAAGCTACAAAAGTTGAGTGAGATGCAACCCCATGCGAGAGCGGATCGAAACGCGCAAGTTGCCGTAACGGTTGCTCAGCTGTGGCTGGATACTTACAGAAGTGAACAGACAATCCATCTGATAGAGCAGGACCGGGGGCTTTTTGAGCATCTGGTCGACGTGGCTCAATCTAGCTACACCACAGCTTCCGGGAGAACGCGTCAACAGGATCTTGTCAGGGCACAGCTCGAACTGACTCGGCTTGACGACCGCCTCACTCGTTTATATCAGCAGCGGGATATGTCGCTCGCTAAGTTGGGTGAATGGTTGGGCGACCCGGTCATCAATATTTCCGAAAACGAGAACTCAGAAAGCCTCATTGAACTGAAGGCGCCTGGTTTGTTAAAAGAACGTGATCGCTCGACGAAGCTTCGTCAATTGTCAGACGTCTTGAGTCGCCATCCCAAGATAAAACGCATTGACCAAAAAATTAATGCGTTTGATTCCAGTGTGAAATTAGCGAAGCAAAGCTACAAGCCGCAATGGGGCGTTAACGCGAGTTATGGTTATCGGGATCAAACACCCATGGGCGATGATCGCTCAGACTTTTTTTCTGTTGGTGTGAGCTTCGATGTGCCGTTGTTTACGGGTAAGCGACAAGACAAAAAGGTGCAATCGGCTAATGCTGAATTAGAAGCCGTGAAAACCGAGCGAGCGCTAGTACTGCGACAATTGAAAGCTAGCTATGACTCGGCAGAAGCCATGTACCTCAGGTTAGTCGAGCGCAAGTTTTTATTTGATTCCCGTTTGCTAAAAGAAATGGCCGAGCAAGCAGAAGCGTCTCTTTCCGCTTATACAAATGACGACGGTGATTTTGCTGAAGTCGTGCGTGCGCGTATTGCCGAACTTAATGCACGGATAGAAGCATTACATGTGGATATCGACATGCAAAAAAACATTGCCCAGCTTAATTATTTTCAGGCGGGCACCCCATCTACAAAAGAATCTAGCCACGCTGCGTTTGAGTGAAGCGCAACGATAGGAGAAAAACATGAATACATCAGACATATTTAAGCCCGCAACGCTTGTTGCTGCAATCTCGGGCATCCTTGTAGGCGGCCTACTGACTGTCTCTCTTGGTGGTGGAAACAGCGGTTCCGAGACGTCTCCGGGGGCTAAACAAGAACCCTTGTATTGGGTGGCGCCGATGGACCCGAATTATCGACGCGATAAACCGGGTAAGTCGCCCATGGGCATGGATCTTATTCCAGTCTACGACGAAGGTGCAAAAGCCAATGACGAAGGCCCCGGAACAATCAGCATATCACCCGACGTGATTAATAATTTGGGGGTTCGTACCGGCTTGGTTGAGCGCCAGCCACTTCATACGGAAATTGTCACTGTCGGGTATGTTAAATACGATGAAGACAAGTTGATCCACATTCATCCTCGAATTTCTGGTTGGGTGGAGAAATTATACGTGAAGGCAGCGGGCGATCCGGTACAACAGGGCGAGCCTTTGTATTCACTTTATTCACCAGAATTAGTCAATGCACAAGAGGAGTTGGTGCTCGCACTTAATCGAAAAAACACACGCTTAATTGAAGCTTCGGAAGACAGGCTTAAGGCCTTACAAATCCCAGATGAGTCAATTAAAGCGCTAAAGCGCACCTTAAAAGTTCAGCAAACAGTGACGTTCTACGCACCGCAAACTGGCGTCGTAGATAATCTGAATATTCGGGAAGGTTTTTACGTTAAACCTGGCACGACGATGCTCAGTATTGGCGCATTGGATCAAGTATGGGTAGAGGCAGAAATCTTTGAACGCCAAGCGGCCCTCGTTAAAGCCGGGGATCCTGTCACCATGACCTTGGACTACCTACCGGGTAAAACCTGGTCTGGTCAGATTGATTATATCTATCCAACTCTGGACAGTAAGACACGCACTGTTCGTCTTCGTTTACGTTTTGAAAACCCAAATTTTGCTCTCAAGCCTAATATGTTTGCGCAAGTCGCTGTGCACTCCGACAGTACTGAGCAATTACTTGTTATCCCTAGGGAGGCACTGATTCGTACCGGTAGTCAAGATCGAGTGGTGTTGGCCTTGGGTGAGGGTAGCTACAAATCGATTGCCGTCAAAGTAGGCCGTCAAGACCAAACGATTGCCGAAATCATCGATGGCCTGAGCGAAGGAGATAGGGTAGTGACATCAGCCCAGTTCCTACTCGACTCTGAATCCAGTAAAACTTCTGATTTTAAGCGGATGCATCACGGCGACGGTCAGCCAAGTTCAGTCTGGGTAGCCGCAACAATCGATAGCGTAATGTCGAGCCACCGCATGGTGACCGTCAAGCATGATGCGATTGACGCTTGGGAGTGGCCAGCAATGAGCATGGATTTTCAGGTTAACCCAAAAGTAAATTTTGAGGTTTTAACACCTGGCACTCAGCTACATATGGAAATTACCAAGCTCGATAGTGGGCAGTATGAAATGACTGGCACGCATATTATGAATGGCGAAAGTGATGAAAGCATATCTCCGGTAGTTGAAGAAAATGTGGACCACAGCCTAATGAATCACGGTGAGATGAATCACGATGAGATGAATCACGGTGAGATGAATCATGGTGAGATGAATCATGGTGGTATGAAAACTACGGTTGATCACTCAAAGATGGACCACTCCAATCACCAACAGCATTCAGGCGAAAAGGAGTAAAGCATGATTGAATCCATTATTCGATGGTCCGTTGTCAATCGTTTTTTTGTGCTACTAGCGACAGCTATACTGGTTGGCATCGGGTTGTTTTCACTAAAACGTACACCTGTGGATGCGATTCCCGATCTCAGTGACGTACAGGTCATTATCAAAACGTCTTACCCGGGGCAGGCGCCTCAGGTTGTTGAAGATCAAGTGACCTATCCACTTACCACCGCGATGCTGTCAGTGCCTGGTGCAGTCACCGTACGCGGCTACTCATTTTTTGGTGATTCGTACGTGTACATCATTTTTGATGAGCAAACGGATCTCTACTGGGCGAGAAGCCGCGTCTTGGAGTATCTGAGTCAGGTGGCGCCTTCGTTACCCTCAGCGGCGAAACCTCAATTAGGCCCCGATGCTACCGGCGTGGGTTGGGTCTACATCTACTCGCTCATTGATCGAACGGGAAAACACGACCTAAGCCAGCTCCGAAGTTTGCAGGATTGGTTCTTGAAATACGAACTTCAGACGGTTCCAGGTGTTTCTGAAGTCGCAGCAGTTGGAGGCATGGTCAAGCAATACCAAGTGACTGTAAACCCTGAAAAATTGCGGGCTTTTGATATTCCCTTGTCCCATATCCAGATGGCTATTAAGCGAGCAAATCAAGAGGTCGGTGCATCAGTCGTTGAAATGGCTGAAGCTGAGTACATGGTACGAGCCTCAGGTTATTTACAAAGTGAAGATGATTTGGCCAATATCCCCTTGGGCGTGAACGAAAATGGGACGCCATTGCTTCTGAAGGACGTTGCGGATATTGGTCTCGGACCGCAAATGCGCAGAGGGATTGCCGAGCTCAATGGCGAAGGTGAAACGGTGGGTGGTGTTGTGGTTATGCGCTTTGGTGAAAACGCCCAAACCACCATCGATGGTGTCAAAGCTAAGCTTGAGCAATTGAAACAGGGCTTACCTGAAGGCGTGGAGGTTGTCACTGTTTACGATCGATCTGGCCTGATTGAGCGCGCGGTTGAAAATCTGTGGCACAAACTGCTTGAAGAGTTTGTAGTTGTTGCGCTCGTGTGTATGGCCTTCCTTTTTCATATTCGCTCATCCCTAGTGGCAATATTCAGTTTGCCGGTGGGTATTCTGACGGCGTTTATCATCATGCATGCTCAAGGTATTAACGCCAATATCATGTCTCTCGGAGGGATCGCGATTGCCATTGGCGCCATGATTGATGGAGCAATTGTCATGATTGAAAACATGCATAAACACATGGAAAAGACGCCATTGACCAAAGAGAATCGTTGGCAGGTTGTCGCGGAGTCGGCCTCTGAGGTTGGGCCAGCGCTGTTTTTTAGTTTGCTGATTATTACAGTGAGTTTCGTTCCTGTATTTACTTTAGAGGCTCAAGAGGGACGGATGTTTAGCCCACTTGCCTATACCAAGACCTATGCAATGGCCGCGTCCGCGGCACTGGCAATCACCTTGGTGCCGATACTAATGGGGTATTTTATTCGCGGTCGTGTTCTGCCGGAACACAAAAATCCCATCAATCGTTTTTTAACGGCGACGTACATGCCCGTGCTGAAAAAAGTGCTGGCGTTTCCAAAAATGACGCTGGTGATCGCACTGTTGCTACTATCGACTGTCATGTGGCCCTTAGGGAAAATCGGCAGTGAGTTTATTCCGCCATTGGATGAAGGTGACTTGATGTATATGCCAACCACGTATCCAGGGATATCAATCGGTAAAGCTCGAGAGTTACTGCAGCAAACCGATAAGCTGATTGCCAGTGTGCCCGAAGTAAAAACAGTGTTCGGCAAGATCGGGCGAGCGGATTCTGCGACCGACCCCGCACCGCTCACCATGATAGAAACCTTCATTCAATTAAAACCACAAAGCGAGTGGCGAGAAGGTGTCACCACGGAAACGCTAAAAAAAGAATTTGATGCCTTGGTTAAACTTCCAGGTGTCACAAATGCTTGGGTGATGCCCATTAAAACGCGCATCGATATGTTAGCCACGGGCATTAAAACGCCGGTGGGCATAAAAATCGCGGGACCGGATTTAACTGTGATACAGGACATCGGAAAGCAGTTGGAGGTAATTTTGAAAGATGTGCCCGGTACGGCATCGGTTTACTCAGAGCGCGTAGCGGGCGGGCGCTATCTCAACGTAGATATTAACCGGGCTAAAGCTGCGCGCTTTGGGTTGAATATTGCGGATGTTCAACAGGTCATTGCGTCGGCGATTGGTGGCATGAACGTCACGCAAACCGTGGAAGGACTTGAACGTTACCCTGTTAATATTCGGTATCCTCAGTCGTATCGAGATTCGCCCCAACAACTTGCGTTACTGCCGATTGTTACGCCCAGAGGTGAGCGGATAGCCCTTGGTGATGTCGCGGATGTAAGGATAGAAGATGGACCTCCAGGTATAAAAAGTGAGAACGCCCGCATAAATGGTTGGACCTTTGTGGATATCGATGGCATTGACGTCGGCACTTATGTTGTGAACGCTCAGCAGGTAGTTGCGGAGCAGCTCGAATTACCCGCAGGCTATTCGGTGGGATGGTCAGGACAGTATGAATACATGGAGCGTGCCAAAGCAAAACTGACTTACGTCATTCCGTTAACGTTGGCCATTATCGCCATATTGCTGTTTTTGAACTTCCGAAGCTTTATTGAAGTGGCTATTTTGATGGGGACATTGCCATTCGCCCTGATTGGCAGTATTTGGCTGATGTATTTTGAAAGCTTTAATTTCTCTATCGCCGTTGGCGTGGGGTTTATTGCCCTCGCCGGTGTCGCCGTCGAAATAAGCGTGATCATGTTGGTGTACCTGAATCAAGCATGGAACCGAGCAAAGGCCGATGCTGAGGGAGACGTTTTGTCACCTGAAGCACTTCGACAAGCGGTTATCGATGGGGCGGGTCTTCGTGTTCGGCCAGTCATGATGACGGCCGCGGCTGTGACCGTCGGTCTGCTTCCGATTTTATACGGTTCAGGCACAGGTTCCGAAGTGATGAGCCGGATTGCCGCGCCGATGGTTGGCGGAATGATCAGTGCGGTGTTTTTAACACTGTTGGTATTGCCAGCCGTATATTTCTTATGGAAGAAGCGTGTTTCCTAATCTCGCATGCCGGCACCTGATTGGCTATGTCGGCATTTTTTAAACGTTAAAAAGGTAAAGCTACTATGAAAACTCAAATTATTAAGATCGGTGTCTTGTTGGCCTTTGTTTTAATTCTTGGCGCTTGCTCTTCCTCCGCCTATCACAAAGTGTTAATGAAGGGGAAGGTTGTTAAGGTGAATGACGGTGAAGTTACGCTATGTATTGGCAGTCGTGAAGGGGCTAAAGTGAACGATGAATTCCGTGTTGTACGCTCTACTTTCCGTACAGCTGTTGTTGAAGAGGGAGAGTCTGACTACGAACTTATTGATGTTGGTCATGTTGAAATCGTAAGCATCGTTGATGAACACTATGCGATCGCTAAAGTGATCAAAGGAGATATCAAAGTTCACGATATTGCTGAGCGAGCTAAATAACACGAAACTTAAGCAATGGGTGCCTCATACTGGGCGCCCATTGTTTTCATTTAGTTGAGTGGCTTACATAATTGTAATGAGGGTGTCATGTTTGTGTTGGTTGCCGCTATCTACTGTTGATTTACAGTGCTCTTCTAAACTCACTCGAGACGATGAGGGGCGACAGTAAACAATACAAGGGTAAGGGCGGACTAGTGAAAATAGCATATTTTGGGGATGACTTTTTTATTAATTGCTTTTATATGCTGCGAAAATTCGGACATGAAATAGCGTATGTATTCGTTTGCGCAGAAGAAGGGTATGGAGACAAGTTACTTGCACTGGCGAATGCTGAAAACATTCCCATAAGATTCGATAAGGTAGAGGCTGGGTTTGTAGATAAAATCATTTGTGAAGAGAAAATTGATTGTGTATTTTCTGCTGGTTACGGATGGAAAATCCAATTTGATTATGATGCTGTCATGTCACTGAATATTCATCCAACGATGTTGCCATTAGGGAGAGGGCCAGATGCGGCTGCTTGGGTAACGCTCAAATACAGAGAGGGTGCAGGTGTTACTTTCCACAAGTTGAATGGTACCTTTGATGCGGGTGATATCTTATGCCAAAGGTCAATTCTGTTAGAAGAACAGGATGGTTGGGAATTGTACATGGCGAAGGTCCAGATTGAGGTGGCTTGGGCTCTTCCTGAGTTGCTAGAGAATTTTTCCGAACTTTATGAAAAAGCAATTAGTCAGGAGTTAGGCGTTAATTGGCCACCGGCTACAATAGCTGAGCGATTAATCGATTGGGATATGACTCAAGATAAAATCAGAACCATCACAAAAGCGTTTGGTCGATGGGGTGTGATTACAATGGTGGGCGATACGTATTTACTCATTAATGATCTTGAACTTAGCATTTTTTCTCATCGTTTCCCGGCGGGAAAACCATTAAGCGAAGACCGTTATGCTTTCACTATCGCGACTAAAGAGGGGCTCGCGTTTTTGGCTAAAAAGAATATTCTTCGGACGCTTGACGTTACTGAAGTGCGGAATCTTGGTTTATCAATTGGCCATTGATTATCTTAATGAGTATTGATCCATCGTTGGTTTACGTATAACGGCTTAATGGTTTAATGGTAGGAAACGATACCTATTGGTATCGGTTATTTGGGCGTCACTTGGGGCTGGTTACAACCGGAAACTGGATGGCAAATTCTGTTACCCCTCTTTCACTGGTGCAACGTATAGTACCTTTGTGTAGATCTATAATAGCTTTCACAATGGCGAGTCCCAAGCCACTGCTGCCTGAGTTTCGGCCACCCTTTGCTTGATAAAAACGGTCAAAAATTCTGTTGATTTCACTCTTCGGAATTGTATCTCCCGTATTGCTTATGGACAGCATTGCGCATGGTTTGTCACTGCAATGTTGAATATTAGATTTAAGCCGAATCGTAACGGCTCCTTCTTCCGGCGTATGCCGAATAGCGTTCGATACCATATTGTTAAGGGCGCGTCGAACCATGTTTTTCTCCCCATTGATACTCACCGGATCCAACGAAACACTTAATTTAATCATCTTTTCATCAATAAGATCACTAAAGTAGTCGATAATGGAAAGAACCTCGAAATCGAAAGCAATAGGCTCTCGGACAATATCAAATTGCATGTTATCTGTCTTTGCCAGCCACAGCATGTCGTTGACCATTCCTGTTAAACGCTCATACTCTTCAAGGCAGGAGTATAGTGTTTCTTTATACTCGTCATTCGTTCGTGTTTTGGTTAGCGCAACTTGTGTTTGCACGCTGAGATTGGCTAGGGGGGTACGAAACTCATGGGCAAGATCGGCTGAAAAATTGTTGAGCGTATCGTAGCCTTTTTCGACTTTTGTCAGCATCGCATTAAACGCACAAACAAGTTCTTTTAGCTCGACTGGCGTGTTTTTTATCTGCAAACGCTGGTCTAACTCACTGGCGCCGATGTTGCGGATGTCTTCCGAAATACGGTGAATTGGGCTAAGTCCGAGCCGTGTAAAATAGAAGATAGCCACAGCGCTGACGTTACACAAGACAAAGATGATGAGCCACAGTGCTTGTCGAAAATCTTTTATAAAATGATTGTGAAAGTCGAGCGAGGCGCCGAGAATTATGACGTAGCTTCGATTATTTACCTGACGAGATAAACGCGTAAGGCGGTACTCATGCCCCATAAATACGGCATTAGACAGGGTGTTGGAGCTCAAATCTTGATAGCTTGTACCAATGGTTAACGCATATTCTGTGAGAGTCTTGTGGTTGCTATATACAAGATGATCTGGGTATATATATACACCAAAATGGATGCCATGATGGCCGGCAACACTTGATTCTAAATGAGTACTCAGAGTAGGAATGTCAGCGTTTTTCAATTCCAGCGTATCATCAATCGCCATGAGGACCACTTGTAGCTCGTCAGTATCCTGTTCGATAAAATGGCGTTTAACGGAATATTCAACTATAAACCCCAATAACAAGAAGCAGACCAATACGATGCCACCAACGAATGACGCCGTACGAAACGTAATAGAACGCGGCAGCTGATTAATCATTAAGAACATCTAAGGTATACCCCATGCCACGTACCGTGTGAATCAGTTTTGTTGATGCGGGGTCGTCAATTTTAGCGCGCAAGCGTCGTATAGCAACATCGATTACATTGGTATCACTGTCAAAGTTTATATCCCAAACGTGGGATGCAATCAGAGCTCTAGTCAGCACTTCGCCACGCCGACTGGCGAGAAATTCCAACAATGAAAACTCCTTTGCGCTTAAAGCAATACGCTGACCAGCACGATGCACTCGCCGCTTTTTTAGGTCGATATGCATGTCATCAATGTCAATGGTCTCTGACAGCGGGGCAGCTGTTCCCCGGCGTAATAGAGTTTTTACACGGGCTAGGAGTTCGGGAAAAGCAAAAGGTTTAATGAGGTAATCGTCACCGCCAAGCTCGAGGCCCTTCACACGGTCATCGATACTGTCTCTGGCTGTAAGGAAGAGTACAGGCGTTGTAATAGCGGCTTCCCGGAGAGCAGTCACCAAACGAAACCCATCAATATCCGGCAGCATAACATCCAGAATGATGATGTCGAAGGCTTCGGTTTTCGCGATGTGGTGCCCATCTAGCCCGTTATCACACCAATGGACATTGTATCCGGATTCTGAGAGCCCCTTTTGTACGTATTGGCCGATCTTTGGCTCATCTTCTACTACAAGTATTTTCATAGGTTTATCTAGCGCTGCCTAAAGAAATTCAAGGGTACGCTGTCCTCTCCATCCTCGCGAGTGACATTACCAAATTGTAATGCAGTCGTAATCGGTTTGTTGGGGGGAGTGAGCTAAATTATAAACGATGAATAAGGCCCCCAGATAACCATCCATTCTACTGAGTGTAGGATCGGAATTGAGGTGGGGAGCAGTAAATCCAATCATGCGCAGAGAAAGGCTGTTGTTATGTATAAAACTATTACTCATGTTGCCGCTTATGGCGCACTGATCATTTTGCCAACTTTTGTGCTGGCTCACGAAGAGACTGAGCATGGAAAAACTGCCGAGTCTCCCAGGTGTGAAGCGATGAGCGCCATGGATCATAGCAAAATGAAAAAGGGTGACCCCGTGATGCAGGCCATGATGAAAAAGTGCATGAAAACACACGCCAATCAGCCGAAAAAAGAAATGGAGGCGTCACACCAACAGTCAGCGAATCATAAAAAAGAGGATTCGCACAATCATTAATTATTCGTGGTAACTAGGAGCTCAACTCTTGTGAAACGCGTTTTATTTGCGGTGATATTTTCATTCGGTTTTGGTGGGGTAGGCTACGTGGTTTTAGGCCTGTATCCCATCGGGGCAGATGTACCTCACACCACGCTGACCTACGGTCTACTTGAGTTTGTTCGTGAACGTTCGATTTCGCGCGCATCTCAAGATATTGAAGTGCCAAATCTAGAAAGCCCGGATTGGTTATTACGCGGTGGGGCGGACTACAACGATATGTGTGCCTCTTGTCACTTAAAGCCAGGAAAGGTGGAATCTGATTTGAGCGTTGGACTGTACCCTAAGCCGCCAAATTTAAGTGTAATACACACGGGCCATACATACGACGCCCCGTCTGTAGAGGGGCAAGCTAGGCGCCAATTTTGGATCATTAAGCATGGAGTTAAGGCTTCAGGTATGCCTGCGTGGGGACCGACGCATAGTGATGAGCGTATCTGGGCGATGGTGGCCTTTTTGCAGCGATTACCAGAGCTGGACTCAGAGCAATATCAGATCCTAACCGCGCGAGGCGAAGGCCAGCATGAGCATCATTGATGAGACCGGGATTGCAAGGTATGAAACGGTTGAAAAGATTGAACAAATGCGAGCCTTATCCCCGTTATTGAATGCCCAGCTTGATGAAGAGCGGTATCTTTTTGCGCATGCAGAATTTTTAATGCGCTTTTCAAGAGACAAGAATACCGTGAGCGCTGTGCTCGATTTCTGGGCAACGACTTCTGGTATAGATGTTATCGCAGCCTACAGTGGAAACCATAAAGTTGGGTTTATAGCGACTCAGGTTAAGCATGATGTTTATTATGGGCAAGAGATCAATATGGCCGAAATAGTTTCCGTGTACGTCATAGGAATATTTCGAAGAAAAGGCGTTGCCACCAAACTCCTATCACTGGCTAGCACGCGCTTATCGAGGCAAGGCGTAAGCTTGATGACGATTTCTAGGCCGATAGAAAATAATGTGTTGAGAAATCTTTATAAAAAATTCGGTGTTGAACTCGTGTGCGTACACACTCAAAAATTATTGACATCTAAGTATAGTGAGCGATCAGGTAATGATGGAGAAATCATTGAAAACAAGTATTGATAGTTACTGCAATTCTGCATTGCGCCTTGCACTCTTTGGTGTGTTGATTATTGGTGTTTCTAGCAATACCGCTTACCCACATAGTGGTCTTGATCAAAATCGGGAATTGAAAAATCTATCGACCCAGATCAAATCGCATCATGCTGAATTTGAATTAACCTCCGACCTAAATAAAAAAAAGAAACACCTTTCTCAACAAGTAAGAGGAATAAGGTCAACACTATTGCTATTAAGGAATGAGCTATCAGGAACTCGCGCAAAAAATTGTATTAAAAAAGAAGGTGAAGTCGATTATTTCAAAGAGTTGGGTAAGGCGCTTAAAGCGACTAAGAAAACGTTGGATCAATTAGACGAGGTTATTTAGTAAGTAAGCGTGAACAGAGTGGTAGTTTAGTGGTGCACTACTTTTCTGCTTTTTTACAAAAGGTGTTTTGTATTGAAACACGCTGATTTTTGAGCTTGACCTGACGGCACTGCCAAATTGTGATGAGTTAGAGTAATCAATGAAATTGACTCGAGGTAAAGCAATACTATTAGCATGGGTGCTGTTGTTTCAGCCCACACTCTCGCTCCTATCCAAAACTGCGGCGAAGCACGGATATTCACTGGAACACCAGTATGTTGCACAGAATGTACATCATACAAGTCGTGGCCAGCCTGAAACGCTAAGAAATATCACTGCTCACAACGCCGATCCATGTGTTAATGGTGACGTGAGCCTCTGCCAATGTGGCGCGTTTGTAGTACCCGCTGCGTTCTCTTTCTCTTTCCTTTTCGATCCTACCGACCCAGCCAACCTGTTTCTTTCTCGAGATACGTTAGCCGCACACAAACGGCTATTAATTCGCCCCCCCCATTTTTTCTTAAACTCTGGGTAAGTCCGTCTGTCGTTTGTGGTTTTCTGTGGATGAGTCCCCCTAAATTCCACCAACTCAAGCTCGACGTGTTTCACAAGTATGCGCCCTACATCGACAACGGTCCCTCTTAATTATTAGGAATCAATCCTTCAAACATTTTTTTGTGAACCAAAGAGTTTCAACTGTGATGAAAAAAAGGAGAAATTAAATGACTATAAAGTCTTTTACTGCAATAACATTTGCTGCGTCGTTTTCCCATGTCGCAATGGCAGCCGAAATTGACCGAGAACGGTTTGCTCTTGGTGGCTATGGCGATGTGAAATATGAAACAACGGAAGCGGAAGACAGCAGTGCGTACAGCGCGCGCTTTGTCCCCATTTTTCTATTCAGCCTCAACGACAAAATGCACGTTGAAGCTGAAACTGAAATTAGCATTAACGCAGAAGGTGAAACTGAAGTTGAGTTGGAATATGCCGATCTTCATTATTTTCTGACCGACACCACCACGATTACAGCGGGTAAATTTCTCATCCCGTTTGGTCAATTTGGGCCCAATATTCACCCAAGCTGGATCAATCGTTCGCCGTGGACCCCAGGTATTTATGGATCGCACGGCAGCAATCAAGCGATGGAAGCCTTGTTGCCGATATTGAGTGATGTGGGCGTCGCCGTTCAGCAAACCATTGTTCTGGGTGGCCATCAAAAGATATTTATCGATCTCTACAGTACCAATGGTCCTGGAGTGGAGGCCGACGATCACGCCGAAGAACCTGTTGAGGGTGAACATCAAGAAGAAGAGAGTGAACACGCCGAGTTGCCTGAACTTGCCTTTGAGGCTACCAGTGGTGACAACAATAAAGACAAGGCATTTGGTGGTCGTGTCGCTTACGCCATGCTGCCAGGCCTCGAACTTGGCGCATCCTACTATAGCGCCAGCTATGACGAAGAAGAGTCATTAGACTTCCGGGCCCAGGGTGTCGATATCAATCTGATTGGCTCACATTACCTGCTGCGTGGAGAGTACATTGAAACGCAAACGGATGGGCGCGAGGAAGAAGACGGCGAGAGTGAAACTCATACCTTCAAGCGCGATGGCTGGTATCTGCAAAGCACTTTTCAAACGGGAAAACTTTGGCCATCGCTTTCGGGTACGGAGTTGGTGCTCGAGTACGCCGAAACCAACAAGCTGGCAGAAGCCAGTCGTTGGATGGTCGGGGTGAATTACTGGTTGGATGCCCGCTCGGTGATCAAAGTTGCCTATGACGATACCGATCTCGAAGAGGGAGAAGACGATCAACGTTTTGCCATTCAATTGAGCTATGGCTTCTAGGAGAGACCACTATGAAACAACTTATAAATCGCACTCCTTTATCAACAACTTTCATGTCGATCCTGTTTTTATTGATGTTTAGCGCACCTTGGGTAAGCGCTGAACCATCACGGATCAACGGCGCGGAGGTTTTTAATAACAATTGTGCCCGCTGCCATAACGCACGTTCACTTGATGAATTTTCATTGCAAGAGTGGGCGGTGATTATGCCGCACATGCGTGAAAAAGCGCACTTGACTGGCAAAGAAACCGATGCCGTGATGGCATTTATTACCCTCGTGAAAAGGGGTGAGACCAAAAGCGCTAGCGCAAAAGAGGGAGCTCTCGTTTTAAATGGTGAAGCGCTGTTTAACAAATACAGTTGCCAGGGTTGCCACAGTGTTAACGGGAAAGGTGGGACAGTGGGGCCTGCTTTGGACACCACAATAGCGGATAAAGGAAAAACGTATTTTCATCAAAAGCTAAAAAACCCTCAATTTAATAATCCGGCCTCGCCGATGCCAAAAATGCCGTTATCGGATGATGAAATTGAAGCCTTGGCTGATTATCTATCAACATTTTAATCCACTTAATTAACGAAAAAAATACAGGAATAGCATCATGAAAAAACACATCAACCATTTCGCCATTCTGTCATTGACCACGTTGGCAGTAGGGTACGCATCATTGACGTTTGCAGAAGACAAAGCAACGCATAAGCACCATAAAGCCACCATGCCAGAAGCGTCACACCAGGAGTATATGGAAAAACAGAAAAACGAAGCAGCACCGAGTGATAGCGACAAGCAAACGGTCAACAAGCACACCATGCGCAATGGTGCTCAGATGCAAGGGAAAACCCATCGCGAACACGCTAACCGTGAAAAACAAGAGGACCTTGTCGATGCAAGCAAAGAAAAAAAGAGCCATAAACACCACAAAATGACTATGGAGGGTGAAAAACATAATCAATAAGCCTTGACCTGTGTGTTGGACACAGGTTTATCGTGAAACTTAACGATTAGACCTAGGTTTAACACTTGGGTCTAAGCTGAAATATTTGGATTGGACAGGTAACGCCATGCGAGTCAAAGATTTAGCCAAGATGCTTAAGGTCAGCGCTGAAACGGTGCGGTTCTATACCCGCAAGGGCTATTTGTCGCCGACCAAGAGCCCAGCGAACGGCTACAAAGAGTACGGCCCTAAAGATCAGGCTCGTATGCGTTTTATTTTGAGCGCGAGGGCACTCGGTTTTACGGTCAATGATATCGGTGAAATATTGGCGGTGGCGGATAAGCAAAATGCGCCTTGTCCAGTAGTGCGAATGCTGATTGAGCAACGCCTGATGGAAACTGAAGCGCAATTTAAAGCCACCGAAGAACTCCGTAATCGTATGCGCACCGCTGTGCGCGAGTGGAGTGGTTTGCCGGATGAAGAACCCACCGGACATATGATTTGCCATTTGATTGAAAACTTTACCAAAAACACCACAGGAGGCGAACGCAATGAGTGAATCCACCGTTACTGACAATCATTGTCATTCCGAACACCCCGAAAAACCGCGTGCGGTACAACCCGTGACCTCGGCGGTTACTGAACTCATTATCGACGGTGCTGGATGCGCCAGCTGTGTAGGCAAAATCGAAGGTGCGCTCAAAGCGGTATCCGGGGTGCAGCAGGCTGAAATGAACTTTGCGCAACGCACCGTCAGTGTTTCAGGTACGGCACCCAATGAGGCATTGATTCAGGCAGTAGAGCGCGCGGGGTACAACGCCAAGGTCAGTTCCGCCGAGTCAGATAGTGATGAACTAGACGAAAAAGAACAAGCCGATCTTACCTACTACAAAAAGTTGATGCGAGAGACCTGGATTGCCTTGGCTCTGGGTGCGCCGTTGATGGCCTATGCGCTGATCACCGGGGAGATGAGTGTCAATACCACGACTGAGCGCATCGTGTGGCTGATCATCGGTATTCTAACGCTAGGCGTCCTACTCGCCAGCGGACGTCACTTCTTCGTCGGTGCTTGGAAGTCATTTCTCAATCACTCCGCGAACATGGATACATTGATTGCGTTGGGTACTGGCACGGCGTGGCTGTATTCCATGGTGGTGGTGTTTTTTCCGGAAGCGGTGCCTGCTCAAGCCCGGCACGTCTATTTTGAAGCCACCGCCATCATTATCGGCTTGATAGATTTAGGTCTGGCGCTGGAGATAAAGGCGAGAGGTCGTACCAGTGAAGCCATTAAGCGTTTGATCGGCTTACAGGCGAAAACGGCACGCGTCATTCGTGACGATCAAGAAATGGATTTACCCATTGAGCACGTACTGCTGGATGACCTTGTTCGCGTCCGCCCCGGCGAAAAGATCCCCGTCGACGGTGAGGTGACGGATGGGCACACCGCCATTGATGAGTCCATGTTGACGGGTGAGCCCATGCCTGTGGAAAAAGCCAAGGGTGACGAAGTGGTCGCCGGCACACTCAATAAAACCGGCAGTATTGTATTTAGGGCAACGCGGGTAGGAAAAGACACCGCGTTGGCGCAGATCATCAATATGGTCAAGCGCGCCCAAAACTCCAAGCCACCGATTGGTCGATTGGCCGATGTTATTTCAGCGTTTTTCGTGCCGGTCGTCATGATTACCGCTGTCATCAGTGCCTTAGCCTGGCTCAATTTTGGCCCAACGCCAGCCATCGCCTTTGCCATCGTGTCTGCGACCACCGTACTCATTATCGCTTGCCCATGCGCTTTGGGATTAGCGACGCCCATGTCGGTGATGGTCGGTGTAGGAAAAGCCGCGGAGGCTGGTGTCTTGATTCGCAATGGTGAAGCCTTGCAAACCGCCTCCAAAATTACCGCCATGATTCTCGATAAAACCGGCACGATTACCTTGGGTTCACCCAAGGTAACCGATGTCGTCGTCGTGAAGGGGCGAACTGAGCACGAAGTATTGCAGTTAGCCGCCAGTGTGGAAGCGGGTTCAGAGCACCCATTGGCGCTGGCCATTATGGAAACCGCACAAGAAAAAGCGATCGAGCTGAGTAAAGCGACGTCCTTTAACGCGATTACCGCAAGAGGTGTCGAGGCTGAAGTAGACGGTCGTCGTGTGTTATTTGGTAATGAAAAGCTAATGCATGAACGAGACGTCACTTTGAATGTGGAAGGAGACGATTTTGTTCAAAAGGCACAGTCGTTGGCGGCTGACGCAAAAACGCCCATGTACTTCGCAATTGATGGCAAGTTGGCCGGCATTATCGCGGTCGCCGATCCCATCAAAGAAGACTCCATCTCGGCAATTCAGCGACTACAGAAAAACGGTATTCGTGTCGTCATGCTCACGGGGGATAACCGCGATACCGCCAAAGCCGTGGCGGCAAACGTGGGTATATCGGAGTTTATAGCCGAGGTGTTGCCGGAGGATAAAGCTAAGAAAGTACAAGAGCTTCAAATGGCCGGGGAAGTCGTGGGCATGACGGGGGACGGTATCAATGATGCGCCTGCACTGGCCTTAGCCAATGTGGGTTTTGCCATTGGCACTGGCACTGATGTGGCCATTGAAAGTGCCGATATCACGCTGATGCGTGGGTCACTCCATGGGCTGGCCGATGCCATTGCCGTGAGTAAAGCCACACTGAGAAACATCAAACAAAACTTATTTGGCGCCTTTGTCTACAACGTCGCCGGTGTACCGGTAGCGGCCGGCATTCTCTATCCCGTGCTTGGCATATTGATGAACCCGGTTATTGCCGGTGCGGCCATGGCGTTCTCGTCACTCACGGTCGTGAGCAACGCCAATCGATTGCGTTTATTTAAAGCCAAAGAACACTAATACACAGCAACACTGAGGAGCGTTCAGATGTTAATAATCAATATAGCCGGCGTGATTTTAATTGCGCTTATTATTTGGTGGTTTTGGTTGTACAAACCCAAAGCAGAGCAGGTGGGTAATGATGACTTGGTGGTCGTTGTCGAAAACGGCGTGTATAAACCGTCCCATATTTTGATGGATGGTAACGATGCTCACGGCATAACGTTTTTACGCAAAGATGCTTCACCTTGTGCTGAAACACTCTTGATTCCAGAGTTAGAAATCAGCGAAACCTTACCGCTCAACAAGCCAACAAAAATACACATCCCGCCATTAAATGCAGGTGAATACGCCTTTCATTGTCAAATGCAAATGTACAAAGGAACGATCAAGGTGGAAGGAGACCCATCATGAGTCTATGCAAAGTCGTCGCGATTTTCGATAGTTTCAATGAAAACCACTTTTTTAGGGGGGCAATCATGCGAATTAACTCCGTAAAACTGGCAACCGCCACGGCAGTTTATGTGGCCGCGGTGTGGGTGTTGTGTTCCGTTGCTATTGTCGTTGCACCGGACGCGTTGCGCACGATATCGGGCGCCATGGTGCATCTCAACCTTTCTCAGTGGGCTTGGGATATGGGGCTGGACACGTTTGTTGTAGGCCTGTTGGCCTGGACACTTTTTTCATGGGTGACGGTGTGGAGCATCGTGACTGTTTATCAACGTTTGCTTGGAGGGTCAACTTATGAGTGATCAAAAACAATCTTTCTGGATGAGCCCTAAGGGCTTCGCTGCGATGGGGCTTATTGCCTCAGTGTCTTATTTTGTACTAATGGAGCATCGCCAGCACTTTTTTCAGTGGTTACCGTTTCTCATTATTTTATTGTGCCCGCTGATGCATATATTTATGCACGGTGGCCACGGCCATAACCATGGTGGACACGATGATCATAACGGAAGTTCGGAAAATGAATCGGAAGCATACAAGCGTGGCCTGAAAGATGGGCAAAAAAATTCCAACCAACACCACTCACATTAGGAGGTGGATTATGCACGGCGACTCTTCTTACGGCCTATGGGTTTTAGTCATTTTAAACTCGGCCATTTTTATTTTTTTCGCGTTTAGTTTTGTAAAACCAAAAACGAAAACGGACTGGCGGAGCCTTACCGCATTCTCTGCATTTATCGTAGCGTTATTCACAGAAATGTATGGGTTCCCACTGACCATTTATTTTTTATCCGGTTGGCTGGCAGAAAATTATCCTGGCGTGGATTTTCTTGCGCACGAGAATGGCCATTTGCTCCATACGCTATTTGGATTTGAGGGGAATGCGCATTTTGATCCACTGCATATTGCCAGCAATGTGCTTATTTTCCTGGGATTCATTTTACTTTCCTCGGCGTGGTCGGTCTTACACAAAGCCCAACAGACGCGGTCACTGGCATCTACCGGCTGGTACGCGCGCTGCCGTCACCCGCAATACATCGCATTTATCATGATTATGTTCGGATTTCTATTGCAGTGGCCGACGATTCCAACCGTTGTGATGTTCCCAATATTGGTAGTGGTCTATGTGCGTTTAGCAAAGCGTGAAGAAGCCATTGCGCTCAATGAATTTGGTGATGAGTATCGCGCGTATATGGAAGTCACACCAGCATGGCTACCAAAATTTAACAGCGAAAAAATTAAAACAGCTTGAGGAGATAACATGAAATTTATTACAACGTTTGCGTTAGCATTTTTGGTTAGCGCTTTTACCTACGCACAAGGTGGTCATTTGCATGGAGGCAATTCAATTGACGGGAACAATCAAGCGCATGCTATGCAATGCGGAATGATGGATAAGATGAGTCACGAACAAAAAATGGCGATGCAACAGCGCATGAAGAAAATGAAGTTAACAATGAAAAAAATACAGTCAGAAAAAGACGTAAAAAAACGCGAAGTACTGATGCAAGAACAAATGGCTGACATGCAAGCGTGTATGAGCATGATGGAAAAAATGATGGGCGAATCTCCCATGGGTCACGAACATAAGGGAAGCTGACCTGAGTAGTTAATTTTATCTCATGTGCAGCAAGACTATAACTGTCAGGCTGAGAATAAATGAATAAACGAGGAGTTCTATTATGAGTAATAACGAGCATCGACTCGGTGTGTCCGAGGTTAATCTCGTCGTGCGTCATCTGAAATTAGAAACGGCCGAGAACGACAGCGTTGCGAAAGCCGTGGCTGAAATTGATGAAATATACGGCCTTGACTCCGTGTCCTTTGATGAAAAATCACATGTGCTTAACGTTGCCTATGATGCGACACGTATTTGCATTGATTGTGTCGAGGAAGTTCTCGAGAAATATCAGGTCCAGATTAGTCATGATTGGTGGACGCACTTTAAAGAAGGCTATTACCGCTTTGTGGATGACAACATCAAAGAGAATGCCAAAACTGAACCATGGAGCTGTCATGGCAACGTGAACCAAGCACCGAAGCGAAAAAAATAGAGCGTCGATGCGGGAGGGGAAGACATGTTAGATTATTTTGCTCATACGCCACGTGTTGCCTATCTCTCAATGGAGATCGCCTTTCACGAAGACTTGCCTACCTACTCGGGGGGCTTGGGTGTGCTCGCAGGTGATTCGATGCTGTCGGCCGCGGATTTGGATTTACCGATGGTGGGCGTCACGCTGGTCAGCCGTGAGGGCTATTTTCGCCAACATCTTGATCGCGACGGCAGTCAATCGGAGTCACCGGAAACGTGGGATCCCTCCCAGTATGCCACGCGCTTGCCCGCGAAAACCTCTATTCAATTACAGGGGGAAACCGTATGGATCGGTGCGTGGCTCTATGAATTGAAAGGGCATATGAATGGTTGTATCCCGATCATTTTATTGGATACGTTTGTCGAGGGGAATTCGTCTGATAATCAGGCCTTGACACATCGCTTGTATGGGGGCGATGCGCACTACCGTTTGAAGCAGGAAGCGCTGCTCGGCATGGGTGGTGAACGAATGCTCCGCGCGCTGGGTTTTACAATCTTTCGCTACCATATGAACGAAGGCCATTCCGCGTTACTGATCTCAGAATTACTGAAACAGTATCGATTTTCATCGGAGAATATGCGGAATAGTGAATATTCGTCCGATATTCCACGTGTAAAAAAATTGTGCTGTTTTACCACGCATACACCGGTTGATGCTGGGCACGATAGGTTTGACTACGCGATGGTTGAGGCGGTATTAGGAGAAGAAGTTGACCTCAATACCGTAAAAAAGCTGGCTGGAGACGAGTGCTTAAACATGACGCAGTTGGCTTTGAATGGAAGTCAATATATCAATGGCGTCGCCAAAAAACATGCGGACGTGTCACGCGATATGTTTCCAGGCTATCGTATCCATGCAATTACCAACGGCGTGCACCCACATCGCTGGGTGAGCCCATCATTGGCGGAAGTATTGGATACCTATTTACCGGGTTGGTGCCACGAGCCTGAGCTGTTACGCAACGTTGACGGTATCCCAAATGACGCGCTTTGGCAGGCGCATCAGTTAGCGAAACAATCCCTAATATCGCATATCCAAGAGCAACAAAAAACAGCACTTCAATTGGAATTGCCGATCTTAGGGTTTGCTCGCCGAATGACATCCTACAAACGTGCGGACTTACTATTTTCCGATATTGATCGACTGGTTCAGATTGCTGAGCGATATCCTTTTCAGATTGTTCTGGGAGGGAAAGCCCACCCACAGGATCATGAAGGAAAGCATTTGATTCAACAATTACATATTGTTGCAAAGACCGTGAAAAACGTGCTCCCTGTTGTATTTCTCGAAAATTACGATATCGCTCAAGCCAGGCAATTGATCGGCGGTTGCGATATTTGGTTGAACACTCCACTGCGACCATATGAAGCATCTGGCACGAGCGGGATGAAAGCGTCGATTAACGGTATAGCCAATTTGAGCGTGCTCGATGGGTGGTGGATAGAAGGCTGTGTTGAAGGAAAAACCGGGTGGGCCATCGGTGGTGTTTCCCCGTCAGAAAATGGCAATGATGCATTGAGCCTCTATCAAAAGCTAGAGCAGCAAGTATTGCCAATGTATTACGACTGTAAGCTTGACTGGATCCAAATGATGAAAACCTGCATCCAGAAAAACGGTACCTATTTTAATAGTCATCGCATGATGCGTCGTTATGTCTGTGAGGCCTATTTGTAGATTGGCATGGTTTAAAGAACGAAATTAATTGAGGACGATTTGATGAAAAATATTGTGTTGTTAGGGCTTGTGACTGCCTCACTTTTTCTTGCTGCATGTTCGCAAAACCCTTTTTATCACGAGCATTTTATGCGAGGGCATGTGGTAAATGTGAGCGATGATCAAGTTCGAGTCTGCATTGGGAAAAAAGATGGCGCAGAAGTATCTGATGAGCTGAACGTTTATCGGGTCGTTGTATCGGGACAGGATGCCTCAGGTACTGATATCTATGACAGAGAAACGGTCGGCAAAGTCAAAATTACGCGTATAACAGGCGAACATTTTGCTGTTGCAAACGTGACAGAGGGAAGTGTTAAGAAACACGATATTGTGGAGTTTTCGCCATAAGTATCGAAACCCATCGTTTTCTAACAGAGTAAGGTGAATCGTGTGGATAAAACCATTCCCAATGAAAAACGACGACGTTTTTTAAGTCTTGCCACCGGCTTTGTCGCTGGCGCCGGCGTGGTCGGAGCCTCAGTCCCTTTTATCGGTTCCTGGCAGCCGAGTGCGAAAGCAAAAGCCATTGGTGCACCCGTGCAAGTCAATGTCGACAAAATTGAACCAGGGGCAATGGTGAGTGTGGCATGGCAGGGGAAACCTGTGTTCGTGTTGCGCCGGTCGGTGGGCATTCTTGACATCTTATCGACTGCTGAGCATCTGAGTCAGTTACGCGATCCCGCTTCGGATGTGAATAACCAACCTGAGTACGCCAAAAATGCGGCTAGAAGTATCCGCCCCGATATCTTGGTGGTGGTTGGGATTTGTACGCATTTAGGCTGTGTGCCTGAGTATCGCGAAAACGGGATGATCAATGTGTCTCATGGCCTGTATTTTTGTCCGTGCCATGGCTCGAAATTTGATCTCGCGGGTCGTGTGTATAAGAGCGTTCCTGCGCCGACCAATCTCATTGTGCCACCTCATCATTATATCAACGACAGTATCGTGGAAATCGGTACCGATAAAACCAGCTAGGAGTGTCTCATGCCACAAGCACAACAAGAGTTACCCGATATTAACTTATCGCCAAAAACCATTGTAATAGTTATTGTCGCCGCAGTCCTAACTTCTGCGTGCAATTCTCTCACTATAAACTCACGATCTTAAGGCTCCATTTTAAGAGCCTGTATGCGAGTTATGGTCACACTCTGTCGACTTATATTGAGATTACTTACAGCATTGCTGGTTTAGCTGAATCGGTGGACATGGCACCGTTCCATAAGAGCAGTACACGCAGCAGTCTCCTGGCTTCGGGCTTAACAGCGAGTGGCACGACTTACACTCATAAAACCACTGGCAAGCATCGGTAGGCATTGTTTCCACTTTCTTAAAGCCGCACTCTGGGCATGTGATCTCTGAGTCTGCTACGAGTGGTTTAGTCATTGGTCGCTTCTGACTTTAAAGTAGATGGAAAGCCAGCACTGGTGGTTGCCGAGATTAACTCGTCAATAGAAGTGGCCGTGTCTTCGAACTTCACCGTTGCAAGTTTGGTTTTATAAGTGACCTCGACAAAATGCACGCCTTCAACTTTTTCCAATGCTTTTTTCACTGTAATCGGGCATACCGCGCAATTCATGGAGGGAAGGCTCAGTTCAACTAGCTGTTCTTCTGCAAATACGCTGCCGATCGAAAACAAGCTTAATAAAAAAACGGTTAACTTTTTCATGTGAGTACCTTTCTATACAAATAGTGGAATCCAGTATGGGCTTGCCACAAAGCCAATAGCAGCAATAAGTGATACGACAAACAGGATCTTGCGATTTCTTTGTGTTTCAGGAATCGCGCATGCTTCCCCAAATTTGCAATTATTGCTTCCTGTTGAGTCTGGTTTGAATAATTGCCAGCCTGCCCAGCCAAATAACACAATGACGGCGGCGACAAATAGGGGGCGGTAGGGCTCCAGGCTAGCCAGGTTGGCGATCCAGGCGCCACTCACACCAACTGACAATAATATCAGTGGTCCAGCACAGCAAAGGCTGGCACCGATAGCGGCGCCAAGGCCCGCCAGCATTGACCAAAGTGATTTGTTCTTGAGCACTGCTTTTGCCCCTATTCAGGTTGAGATACCGTAAGTGTATGCTCCGTACTTAGGTACGGAGTCAAGGTTATAGAGGCGGTTGTAATGAGTCGATAATGGGGCAATGGCTTTTGTCGTCATTCTCATGACATTGAGAGAGTAGTGCTTCAAGTGCATTTTCTAAGCGTCTTAAATCGAGTATTTTGGCCTGCACTTTTTCAAGTTTATTGTTTGCAAGTGCTTGGATCTCGTTGCACGGCGAGTCTTCCAGGCTAAGTAAGTGCACGATTTCATCAAGGGTAAATCCTAGTTCCTGTGCACGCTTAATAAAATGGATTCGATTGACCGTCTCATTCGGGTAGTGGCGGTACCCGGTTGTTGGCTTTGGTGGTTGTTGGATTAAGCCTTTGCGTTCATAAAAACGAATGGTCTCAATATTAATACCCAGCTCTTTCGCAAGGCGGCTGATTGTTCTGGTCATGGTTTATCGATCCCTGCACGGTTCATTGGGAAACTCTAGCTCGATGGTTGTGTGCTCTAAACCAAACCCCGATAGACGGTCAGCAATCTCGGTTTTTAATTGGATTTGACGAGTTGGTTCGATTAGCTTACTCAATTCTAAATGCGCAGTCATGACATGGTGCTCCCCATCGAGCGACCAAAAATGTAGATGGTGAATCTCTTTGACTTCCGCAAAACTCAATAGTGATTCACGAATAGTATTGGCCGTATCATCATTTGGCGCCGCCTGAAGAAACAGTTTAGTTGTGGCCCATAAATTACGAAGAACGTTGATCAATATAAAAATTGTAAAAGCAATGGAAAGAATAGGATCGAGTATGGGCCACTCGGCAAACATCAAAATGATTGAGACTACCAGTACGGCCACCCAACCCAGTACGTCTTCCAGCAGGTGCCAATTCAGCATCTGCTCATTAAGTGACTTACCTTTGGATAATTTAAACGCCGCATAGCCATTGACTGCTACTCCCAGGATGGCCAGGCCGAACATACCTTCCACAGCAGGCATTTCTGGATTAAAGATTTTGGGTATTGCTTCAGATAATACCCAAATTGAACCGATAATTAATACGATTCCATTAATCAGTGCGCCCAGTAAAGAAAACCTGCGATAGCCATAGCTAAACTTTGAGGTGGACTCCCTATTGCTCAGTTTGCCAAGTGTCCAAGCGAGACCAATCGATAAACTATCCCCAAGATCGTGAACCGCGTCAGCCATGATTGCGGTGCTGTTAGTCAGCCAGCCTCCAATAAATTCGATGATCGTAAATCCGACATTCAGGAAAAATGCCCAGGCTATTCTGGAAGTACTTTCATTGTGTTGTGCGTGGCTGTGGTGCGCATGATTGTGCATAGTATTTCACCTATAGCCAGCGACGAACATGTTGGCAATACTCACTATATGATTCCCCATGCTGCTTTGTTAAATACTCCTCTTCCAAGGCCACTTGTATTTGAATCAGCGCAATATCGAGGGCAAGTATCGTTAACGTCATTGGATTGGGGAGTAACAGAAAAAATCCGAAAGAAATGAAAATCACCCCGACAAAAATAGGATTTCTAGAGTATTTAAATAAGCCTTTCTGAACAAACTCGGTCTTTGCTTCATGATCAATTCCGATTCTCCATGACGCGCCCATTTGAGATTGTGCCGCCAGTACCCAAACTAGTGAAACAACCATTATTCCCATTCCCATCCACTGAATAGCGGCATGGTTCATCAGGTCAATCGGCCCGATAGATTGATACAGGTTTGGCAGAAAGCTATAGAGAATAAAAACCAGAATGGAAACAATAGGTAGAAATTTAAAGTACCACCCCGTAATCGATTCGGCGCCTGTCTTTTGGTTGAGTTTAAAGGCGTTGACGCCCGTTCTCTTTGTAACAACAAAATTCCTGAATATAACGGCGAACCCAAAGAAGCAAATAAAGTAAACGCCTAAAAAAATGATAATGGTATTTTGCATAGGTATAGCCCCTTGCAAAGAAGGGGCTCCTCCATTGTTATTGGTTAACCTTTTCGTTTTTATGCAACCAGTGATACAGCACCGGTAAAACGAGTAGCGTTAAGAGTGTTGATGAAATGATGCCGCCGATCACCACTGTGGCAAGTGGGCGCTGAACTTCCGCACCGGTACCAGTATTGAGTGCCATCGGCACAAAGCCCAAGCTTGCAACCAGTGCTGTCATCAAGACTGGTCGCAAACGAATCATTGCGCCTTCGGTAACTGCCAAAATTAAGTCGCCTTTCTCATGCCAAAGGTCCCGAATAAAGGCGAGCATCACAAGGCCATTTAATACCGCTACGCCGGATAGAGCGATAAAACCAATACCGGCTGAAATAGAAAGGGGCATGCCTCGTAAATAGAGCGATAAAACTCCACCCGTTAGTGCGAGAGGTACTCCACTAAAAATAATTAGTGCATCTTTAAGCGAGCCAAAGGCCATAACGAGAAAACCTAAGATTACCAACAGGGTGATAGGTACGACGATGGATAAGCGTTGGCTGGCTGACTCCAGTTGTTCAAAGGTGCCGCCATAATCCAACCAGTAGCCCGGTGGGATATCCGCTTCTTCTCGGATGCTGGCTTGTACCTCTTTAACGAAACTGCCCAGGTCTCGTCCGCGAACATTGGCTGTTACCACAACGCGGCGCTTACCATTCTCACGACTGATTTGCGCAGGCGCCGGTGAGATATCCAAGGTGGCGACTTCTTCGAGTGGCACGTAATCTCCATTTCGCAAAGGCACGGGTAAAAACTTTAAGCGATCGATATCGCGACGTGTTGTTTCTGGCAAGCGAACCACCAATTCAAAGCGTCGATCACCCTCGTAGATAATGCCGGAGGATTCACCACCAATGGCAGCGGAAATCCAATCTTGAAGTTCGGCAACGTTTAAGCCATATCGGCCTAACGCAGTACGGTTCGGTATCACGGAAAGCGTTGGTAACCCAGTCACTTGTTCAACCCGAGCATCGGCCGCGCCTTCAATTGCGTTAACGATGCCCAGGATGTCGTTGGCGGTTATGACGAGTTGGTCCAAGTCGTCGCCAAACACCTTAATGCCCAGATCCGCACGCACGCCCGAAATTAACTCGTTAAAGCGCATTTGAATGGGTTGGGTGAACTCATAGTTGTTTCCTGGGAGTTCCTCCACCGAGCGTTCTATCTCCTCAACGAGTTCAGCTTTCGTCTTGGTTGGATTTGGCCATTCACTTCGCGGCTTCAATGTCACAAAGTTATCTGCAACATTGGGTGGCATAGGATCGGTGGCCACTTCCGCTGTGCCGATACGGGCAAAGACCTTATCCACTTCAGGAAAGGATTTGATTCTCTGTTCAAGGATTTCTTGCATCTCCACGGCTTTCTCAAGACCAGTACCTGGAATACGCATGGCGTGCAGTGCGATGTCCCCCTCATTTAATTGTGGAATAAATTCGGAGCCTAAAGTGGAAGCTAACCATAAACAAAACACAACGAGTACTGAGGCAAAGCTCACCACTGCCCAGCGAAATTTCAAAGCGAGGTTAAGCAAGGGTTTGTAGGCAGATTTTGCTTTGCTGATAACGATGCTTTCTTTTTCACTGATCTTGCCATTCATAAACACGGCAACCGCCGCAGGCACCACCGTTAACGACAGCACCATGGCAGACAATAAGGCCATCACCACAGTTGCAGCCATCGGGTGGAACATTTTGCCTTCAACGCCGGTTAGGCTGAATATCGGGATGTAAACGATGGTAATAATGGCCACGCCAAACAGACTTGGGCGAATCACCTCGGATGTTGCTTCGAAGACCGTGTTTAGACGCTCGCGTAAGTCTTGCAGTCTGCCATTCGCATGCTGAGCTTCGGCCAAGCGGCGAACACAGTTTTCAACAATGATCACCGCACCATCAACAATCAATCCGAAATCGAGGGCTCCCAAACTCATAAGATTGGCCGACACGCCGGTTTTCACCATGCCAGTAATTGTCATCAACATGGCTAATGGAATGACCGCCGCAGTGATCAATGCAGCGCGCATATTTCCTAACAAGAGAAACAACACCACGACAACTAGAAGCGCGCCTTCCATCAGATTTTTGGACACCGTAGCAATGGCCTTATCGACCAGTGCGGTGCGATCGTAGACGGCTTCCGCCACCACACCTTCCGGTAATGATGCTTGGATATTGTCGAGTTTGCTCGCTACATCTTGAGCAACCGTACGCGAATTCTCGCCGATCAACATCATCGCGGTACCCAACACCGTTTCAGCACCATCGCGTGTTGCGGCGCCTGTGCGAAGTTCTTTACCAATTCCAATCTCAGCGACATCCTTGATTTTGATCGGCACGCTGTCATGTTCTGTAATGATGACATTGCCGATGTCTTCGGTCGTTGCGAGCTGACCGGGCGAACGAACTAAAAGTTGCTGGCCATTTCTTTCGATATAGCCCGCGCCACGGTTATCGTTGTTAGCTTGCAAGGCTTGCACAAGCTCTTCAATACTGACTTTGTAGAGCAGCAATTTGGTGGGATCAGGCATCACGTGGTATTGCTTGTTGTAGCCGCCAATACTGTTAACTTCTATCACGCCTTTCACCTGGGCGAGCTGAGGTTTGATAATCCAGTCCTGAATTTCTCGCAATGCGGTTGAGGTGTAGGGTTCGCCATTGGCCATGCGGGCATCAGGTTTGGCTTGCACGGTGTACATAAAGATTTCACCCAAACCGGTGGATATGGGGCCCATCTCGGGTTCCAACCCAGGCGGTAAGACACTTTTGATCGCACCCAGTCGAGCGTTAATTAGGTTGCGGGCAAAATAGATATCCGTGCCTTCTTCAAACACGACCGTAACTTGTGACAAACCATAACGTGACAGTGATCGCGTGTAGGATAGATTGGGTAAGCCGGCCAGCGCAGTCTCCACCGGATAGGTTATGCGTTGTTCCGATTCCAATGGTGAGTAACCCGGAGCAGCGGTATTGATTTGTACCTGAACATTGGTGATATCGGGTACCGCATCAATCGGGAGCTTTTGATAACTCCACACACCCACACCGACGATGACAAAAATAAAACATAAAAGCAGTAAGCGCCTTTCTATAGCTAGGCGCAAGATAGATTCAATCATGGTGCGCCCCTTAGTGTTCGTGTTCAGCTTCGGATTTTTCGATATCGGCTTTAATTAAATAGCTGTTTTGACTGACGTACTCAGCGCTACTCTCAAGGCCATCGATGACTTCATAAAAGTGATCGTCTCCACGACCTAGCACAAGGGGTGTAAAGGTGTATTCGTCGCCGCGCTTAACAAATACGCCTTGGCGGCCACCCAAGTTTTGAACGGCATCTTTCGCAACGGCAAGGGAGACGGGAAAGCGACCAATCTCTAATTGGGCTTCCACCATCAAGCCCGGAGATAAGGTGTGCTTGCTGTTGTCCAGCTTGACGCGCGCCAATTGATAAGGGGAGTCCATCGACGGCACAACATGTTTGACCCTAGACTCAACGCGTCCGTTGGTTGTCAAAACATGCACGGACTGACCTTCTGCGACCGAGGATTGTTGCGCAGGATAAACGCGCAGCTCTGCCCAAACAGTGTCAAAGTTGGCGATAGAAAATAGAATTTGATCCTGAGTCACTTCACCACTGTTGGCATGCCGTTGAACAACACGACCAGAAATAGGTGAGCGGATTTTGTAAATTTTAAGGCTTTCGTTGGATTCAATTTCTGCCAATACGTCACCGGTTTTTACAGTATCGCCAATAGTAACTTGAACAGACTTAACGAGACCTTCAAAGCGTGCACGTACATGACTCAGTTGTTCTGGCCCCGAGACCAAGTTACCGTAAACAGTGATGGTTTGGTGGAGCTCTTGTGAGCCGGCGATTGCGGTAACGATGCCCACTTGTTGCGCCATGTCGCTATCGATGCGGCTGCCATAAGCTTCGCCGTGTCCGTGCTCATCTTCGTCATCATTTCCATGACCATGCTCATCATGATCGTGCTCGTCTTCATCGTGATCAACATGATCTTCGTGCTTATCATGGTCACCGTCTTCATGATGTGGTGCATGTTGTTCATTGGCTTCATGCTCGTGTTCGTGGTCACCCTCCGACCAGGCGTTTAATGAAAGTGCACTTAACAGAAATGCCGAAGCAAACAGTACGCCTAAAAAAGGTGTTTTGCTTTTAGGTTTGAAATAAGAAAACAAAGTAGTTAAGCCTTTCATTATTTATTCTCCTTTGTTTTTTTATTCACATGGTCATCGGCGTGATCGTTGTGGTCATGATCTTCAACGTGTTTATCTTTAGATTTCTCTTCGTGATCGACATGCTTTTCATGTTGCTCTTGATCGCCTTCAGCGTGATGTTTTTTATGGTTTCCACTTTCTTCATGTTGATGGTCGTGGTTATGTTCTTCCGCTGCGTGAACATACGTACTTAAAACAAAGCTGCTTAAAATAACGGTTAGCGTCGTGAGTACTGTGACAATTGATTTTTTCATGGTCATAAATTCCTAAGGCCTGATAGTGATCAAACCTGAATAAAATGGATTGAATTATTGATTAAGCGATTCACTGGACAGCTTTTCTATCAATGCTTGACTAATAAGTGCTGTCGATGCTGCATCGATACGTGCTTGCTTGGTAGCAAGCAGCTCTTCCTGGGCAGCAATCAAATCCAAGTATCGATAGCGCCCGTTTTCATAAGCTTTACGTGTGAGTTTGAGCGCGTTTTCAAGCGCTGGAATGATCTCATTTTCGGTTTTATTCACGGCCGCGATGCTTTGCCGTCGAAGCGAATAGGCCTCAAAAAGTTGGGAGTGCAAACGTAAAAGAAGATCCTGCCGGGCATAATCCACGGCGTTGCGGTTTGCCAGGGCAGCCTTAACTTCACCGCTGTTTCGTTTTTTTGAAAATAAGGGAATGGAGAGCCCTGCGGTGAATGCTGAATCGCCAGTCTCTTCAAAGCGTCTGATACCCGCACGCCAGGTCAGATCACTGCGACCACCGGCGCGTGCCAGCGTCACTTCTGCATCTTTGATTCGCGCCTCGCTCGCAAACACCTGAATAGTGGGTGATGTCTTCACTCGCGCATACAGCTGGTCGAATCCTTGGCTTGAGCCAAATGCAAATAGGCTTCCCTCCAGAGAACTAAAGGCCGGAGTGGTATCTCCCCAAAAACGCGCAAGCCGCACTTTCTGACGTTCTAGCCGCTCCACTAACGCAGCAAGGCGGATCTCAGCGCGGGCAACTGCCGCTTGAGCGCGCATGACTTCCGCTTCGGGTGTTGCTCCCTTCTTTGAGCGCCTTTTGACAGTTTTTAGTAATGACTGGGATAGCGCCAATGATTCTTCTGCCAGCCGAATGTTGGCTTGGGTTGCCAAACTCTCGATGTAGCTCGCCGTCAGTTCACCGAGTACATCCAGTGTAGAGGCTTGCTGTTCCCATTCCGCTTGGTGAATTCGAGCATCCACCAAAGACATGCGTGCTTTTCTTTTTCCACCCATTTCAATAACGGAAGAAAGTGACAGTGTGGCTTCAGGACTATCGAGTCCTTTAAATGCACCTGAACCCGCAAAGTTTTCTACCTCTAACTCGAGCTCCATTGCGGGGCGTAGTGCACCCGTTTGCTTTTGAGCTTTTAAAGCGTCATTTACAAACCGGTATTGATATAACTGTGGGTTTTGCGCGAGGGTCTGAGTGATCGCGTTTTTTAGTGTGAGCGGGGTGTCAGTGCTAGCGTATCCAACTGGTGGTAGTAAACCTCCAGCGAGGATAAACACAATCACACAGATCTTTCTACACCCAATAAGTGTAATAAATCGCATAACTTGATCCTAAATTAAGTCTAATTTTTCCGCTTTCGCGAAATTAAAATAAGGGCTTGAATTAGGTGTGTGCGATCGGAGGGCGTAAGAGCGGGTTAATGACTTTAGATGGGAAGTTTTCGCTGTAATCCGTATTGGATGTGGACGATTTATTTAAGACGAACCCAGAGGGTTTAACTAAAACTGCAGGGCTAAAATGACCATGACAATGGCAGCAATGGTGGCAGTCCCTTTCTTGACCGCCTGCTCCATCAACTAATTTATGATCAACCTCGACATCTTCGTGCGAATGCTGATGATCGTCAAAAGTGAGATGCTCCGTGCCTGACTGATGCGACTGATGCGCATCGGCAATCCCTGCGGCGGATTGGAACACCACCAGTGCAAGGATAAAATATGTCAGGAAACGTTTGCTCATTATACAATTCTAATTCATTCGTTATGTGATTCTATTAAATGGGTTATCACTCGATCATCTTAGCAAAAGTATACGTCGGGCGCCGTTTAAAACAATGAACCCAATGATAACACCGATGATCAAGTTCGGTATTTGAGACCCGTCAGCGCCACAAGGGTTCCCGCAATGACCACGCCTGGCCAATACATCTTTATCTAGCCCGCTTAATCGGCTGGGAATATTTTTCATTACATGACCTGGATTCTGGAAAGTCTGGAGCGGATTGTATAAGCAACAAATACAGCAATGACTAAGGCTTGAGCTAGGAGGCTTTGCCACGTTGATTTCAGTCCTATCCAGTCTAGCTCGAAAGTCATAGGCAGCGGAGAGATACCGATGATTGCTGCTTCCTGCAAAGCGATAATACCTTTACCGATCAGCACAAAAGATAGTCCAACCAGCAGATAAGTCGTCACGGAGAAAAATCGACCAATCGGAAGTTTAACTGAGTAACGGATTGTCAGCCACGCTACCACCGCTAAACAAAGTGTTCCTGCTAAGAATCCACTGATAATTGTGGGCGTTTGAGAAGGTAGCGATTGTGTTAAAAGGGCTTCGTAAAACAACACTGTTTCAAAGACCTCTCGGTAGACCGCGATAAACGCTAATAGGGCGATCCCCCAAAGTGTGCCGGCCTTTAATCTCTGAGTGACCTGTTTTTGGATATAAGCTTTCCATTGTGCTGCATGAGTTTTACTGTGCATCCAAACGCCCACGTAAAATAACACTGCAGCGGCAGTCAGGGCGGCCACGCCTTCCATTACTTCACGGCTGGCACCACTGATACCGATAAGTTCACGCGCAGCCCACCAGGTTAGTCCTCCAGCTAGGAGTGCTGTGGCCCAACCTGCGTGCACGTATCTGAGGGCGTCGGCTCGTCCAGAACGTATCAACACCATCGCCAGTGCAAGCGTAACCAGAAGGGCTTCTAGGCCTTCACGGAGCAGTATTATTAAACTGGCACTAAATAAGGTCGCGTTAGATAAGCCTTCTGCAGACAAGAGCTGTTCAGCACTTTCGAGTTGGGCCAGAGTAGTGTCCAAGCTCGTTTCTAGTTGTTCACGGTTCGTGGTGCTTCTAAATAGCTTCCTAAGTGCCATCATATTGGCTTCAATTTGCCTTCTCAGGTTTGAGTCTCGTGTATCGAGGCTGCTTTCCACCAACTCAAACCCGTCTAAGTATGCGCTCACGGCGAGGTGATTCGCTTTCTCCAATTGACCATTTTCGTAGGCGGAGCGAGCTGCTAACAACTTGCTTCGAGCTATACCTAGGGGGGAAGGGGAATATGAAAAAAGCGAGTTGGGTGAAGCGCGAAGTCGCGCAACTTTTTCAAGCTCGTCGATATCCCCATTAGCTAATTGCGTTGGGCTATTATTGATCAAATCCTCCAAGGTAACATTTGGTGATTTCGCAAACTCGACCTTAACCTCTTCAAAAGCCAAACTTCCCGCATAAAAAGCCAGCGACCAACGCTGCTCTTCGCCCAGTTGGTCGTAAGCAACCATGGCTGTTTCATCGATGCCATTGGATATCGCATCGTATAACCCGAGAATGGAACGATTCATCGCGCGCGTTCTGTCGGTAAAATCTGTGGGCGGTGGTTCTAGCCCAATACTAGTGGGGCCATCACCTTTGCCTTGGCGGCCGTGACAGGTTGAGCATTGTTGCTGAAATAGAGATTGGGTTTCAGGCTCTGGCAACAGTTGCCGAGGCAGTACCGCTTGAGGCATTTGCTCCAATAGTTCAGAACGTAGCTCGTTACACAATTGTTGTATTACTGAAGATGCTTTCTTTTCCTTGATGGCCGCTTCCAATATTTCTGCCTTGGAAGCGAGTGCACTTACCTTTGATGCCTTTGCCTGTGTTATCAAGATACCGGAAAACTCCAGCATTTCCTGATACTCCGCATTATTGATAATCTCACCACTATCGATTGCTTCTGGATAGTCCACGCCTATATATTCGGCCAACTGAGCCATCTGCCTGTAGTCTGGTATTTGTGTATTGGCAATACAATTGACCGATAGTATTGATATCAATAGCAACATTGCTGTGTGAACTTTAGAGCCATTAAACCAAGGAAAAAACACGATACAACCTCAGGGGTTTATAAGTGGAATGAGAATTAATCTCGATTATAAGCTCTATAGCTAGTATAGAGTCAACACCCCGCTTATAGATGCCCCTCCACGGCTGAAGAGGGGGGGGATTTCTGCTAGCCTTGCTTAACATCTTTTCGATGTACCCACTGATACAACACTGGAAGTACGAGCAAGGTTAAGAGAGTTGAGGAGATAATTCCTCCAATCACAACAGTCGCAAGTGGGCGTTGGACCTCGGCACCGGTACCGGTATTCAGTGCCATCGGCACAAACCCCAAACTTGCGACAAGTGCCGTCATTAACACTGGCCGTAGTCGGATCATGGCTCCGTCTACGATGGACTGGGTCAATTCTCCCGTCTCATGCCAAAGTTGACGTATGAAAGCGAGCATCACCAGGCCATTCAGAACGGCTACCCCTGATAAAGCGATGAACCCGATGCCAGCCGAGATCGATAACGGCATATCACGTAAATACAGTGATAACACGCCACCAGTGAGCGCGAGTGGCACACCACTGAAAATAATCAATGCGTCTTTCAGTGATGCAAAGGCCATGACCAGCAAACCCAAAATCACTATCAGAGTGAGTGGCACCACAAGGGATAGTCGCTGACTGGCCGATTCCAACTGTTCAAAGGTGCCGCCGTAATCTAACCAGTAGCCTGGAGGGATATCGGCTTGGTCACGAATTTGCTGTTTTACCTCACTGACAAAGCTTCCAAGGTCTCGCCCGCGCACGTTTGCAGTTACCACAACACGTCGTTTCCCATTTTCTCGACTAATTTGTGCTGGAGACGGCGCAATACTGAGAGTCGCCACTTCTTCCAGAGGGACGTAGTCGCCGTTGGGAAGAGGAACAGGTAAGGATTTAAGACCTTCGATATCCCGTCTGAGGAACTCGGGAAGTCGCACGATTAGCTCGAAGCGACGATCTCCTTCGTATAAAACACCCGCTGATTCACCGCCTATTGCTGCAGCAATCCAGTCCTGTAGTTGAACTACATTTAGCCCATAGCGGCCGAGTGTTTCTCGTTTAGGGCTCACTGACAAGGATGGTAATCCCTCCACTTGCTCCATTCGGACATCCGCCGCGCCTTCAACGGTAGTGACAACCTGAAGAATGTCTTTTGCGGTCAAGGTCAGTTGATCTAGGTCATCACCAAAAATCTTTATCCCCAGGTCAGCTCGCACACCCGAAATGAGTTCATTAAAACGCATTTGTATGGGTTGCGTGAATTCATAGTTATTGCCGGGTAATTGCCACAGTGCCTCTTCAATTTCTTCAAGTAGTTCACTCTTTGTTTTTGATGGTTCTGTCCATACACTTCTGGGTTTTAGAATTACAAAAATGTCTGCAATACTTGGCGGCATGGGATCAGTGGCTACTTCGGGTGTCCCTATACGCGCAAAGACTTTATCGACCTCGGGAAACGCTTTAATGCGCTGTTCCAGAACCTCCTGCATTTCGACAGATTGTTCCAAGCCTGTACCGGGTATGCGTAGCGCTTGAAGAGCAATGTCACCTTCGTTTAACTGCGGCACAAATTCTGACCCTAGGGTGGTCGCCAGCCAAAGACTAAACGCCACAAGGAGAGCTGCACCTGATACGACCACCCAGCGAAACTTGAGTGTGGCAAGCAGTAACGGACGATAAACAGATTTGGCTGCGCTGATGACGACGCTTTCTTTTTCACTAATTTTTCCATTCATAATCACCGCGACCGCTGCAGGAACCAGCGTTAACGACAATATCATGGCAGAAATTAGCGCCATCACGACGGTCGCAGCCATCGGGTGGAACATTTTTCCTTCAACGCCAGTCAAGCTAAATATCGGGATGTAGACGATGGTAATGATGGCGACACCGAACAGGCTTGGACGTATCACTTCAGAAGTCGCTTCAAATACCGTATTCAGTCGTTCACGAAGATCTTGTCGTCCACTCTGATGCTGTGCTTCAGCCAAGCGTCGGATACAATTTTCAACGATAATTACAGCGCCATCGACAATCAAACCAAAATCGAGCGCTCCCAAGCTCATTAAATTGGCAGACACGCCTGTTTTTACCATGCCCGTTATCGTCATCAGCATCGCCAAAGGAATGACTGCAGCGGTGATCAGTGCTGCACGTATATTCCCCAGTAATACAAATAAAACAACAATAACGAGTAGCGCGCCTTCCAATAAATTTTTGCTTACGGTCTTAACGGCTTTATCAACCAGGCTTGTACGATCGTATACCGCTTCCGCAATAACGCCTTCTGGCAGTGAGGCTTGTATATCCGCCAGTTTAAGCGCGATATCTCGTGCCACTGTACGTGAGTTTTCGCCAATCAACATCATGGCGGTTCCCAGTACTGTCTCCACTCCATTCCGCGTTGCGGCACCGGTACGGAGTTCCTTCCCTATGGCAACCTCTGCTACATCGTCTATTTTCACAGGCACACCATCATTTTGTTTGATGATGACCTGACGAATCTCCTCAATCGTGCCTAATTGACCTTGAGAACGCACCAATAATTGTTGGCCATTGGCTTCGATGTAGCCGGCACCTCGGTTATCGTTATTTGACCTTAAAGCATCGGCAACATCCTCGAGACTGACCTGATGGTATAAAAGCTTTTCCGGGGTTGGCATCACATGGTATTGCTTGTTGTAGCCACCAATACTATTAACTTCAATTACGCCTTTTACTTGGGCGAGCTGAGGTTTAATAATCCAGTCCTGAATTTCTCGTAACGCAGTGGCTGTATACGGCTCGCCATTACTCATGCGCGCAGACGGATCTGCTTGAACCGTATACATAAATATCTCACCAAGGCCCGTTGATATGGGGCCCATCTCTGGCTCCAGCCCTGCAGGTAACACACTTTTAATCGCACCAAGGCGCGCATTAATCAGGTTTCTAGCGAAATAGATATCGGTGCCTTCTTCAAATACCACTGTGATTTGAGATAAGCCATAACGAGATAAAGAACGCGTGTGCGAAAGCTTGGGTAAGCCGGCGAGAGCCGTTTCAACGGGATAGGTGATCCGTTGTTCTGATTCCAGAGGCGAATAGCCCGGTGCCGAGGTATTAATTTGTACCTGTACATTGGTGATATCCGGTACTGCATCGATGGGAAGTTTTTGATAACTCCACACGCCAATACTGACAATCACCAAAATAGAACTTAAAAATAGAAAACGCCTCTCTATCGTGAGGCGCAAAATTGATTCAATCATAATGCACCCCTAGTCGTCGTCTTCAGCTTCGGATTTCAAAATATCCGCTTTGATTAAGTAGCTATTTTCTGAAACATATTCGGCCCCATGTTCCAGCCCTAAAACAACCTCAATGAAATTGTCGTCGGATTTCCCTAGTACCAAAGGCGCAAACTCATAAGCTTCACCTTCTTTAACAAACACACCTAATCGTTCCCCCAATTCTTGTACGGCGTCTTTCGTTACCGCTAAAGAGACGTCAAATTCATTGGTATGTATTTTCCCTTTGGCAAGCAGACCGGGTGACAGGTTTAATTCGCTGTTTTCAAGCTTTACGCGAGCAAGCACATAAGGTTTACCCTCTACCGGTATCAGGTGAGCTACAACGGAACGAATAGTCTTATCGTTGATGGTGATAGAAACAGGCTGTCCGGCGCTCACTTTTGCCTGCTTTTCCGGGTAAATACGGAACTCCGCCCACACCGTATCCAGGTTGGTAATCGTCAATAACCGCCGTTCTTGAGTTGGTTCACCTGGGTTCGCATGGCGTTGCACAATGATCCCAGATGTTGGCGCGTGTATCGGATAGCTTTTTAAGCTTTCGTTTGACTCAATGGTCGCGATGCGATCCCCTTTTTCAACAGTATCACCGATTGCAACGTTGACTGATTTGATGATGCCGGGGAAGCGCGCATAAATTTCGTGACTGTTCTCAGGCGCTTGTGTCACGCTGCCATAAACAGTAACGGTTTGACTGATTGTCCCTGCAGTTGCTTTTGCGGTAACAATGCCTACCTTGGTAGATAACTCGTCGTTAATTCGACTAATTTCTTCATATTCATCATCATCATCGTCGTCATCTGCCAAGATGGTTTGAATCGGCGCTAAAACGCCAAGCAATAGAAGTAGTGAGAGTAAGTATTTATTCATTGTTAGTCCTGTTTGATCCATGTATTGATGGGTCATTTAAATTGTTCAAAACGGTTTATCGAGAGATCGATGCACCGGTTAACTGTTCGATCAGTACCTGGCTTATCTGCACATTCGTGGCGGCATCAATAAGGGCTTGTTTTGTCGCGAGTAACTCTTCCTGTGCGGCGACGAGATCTTGATATCGATATCGTCCGTTTTCATACGCTTTTTTTGTTGATTGAAATGCCTTTTCCAGAGCGGGGATGGCCGTGTCTTCCATCTTCATCACAGCGTCCATGTTTTGGTTTCGCAGAGACCAAGCTTGGAAAAGTTTTGCATGTAAGCGCAGGAGGGAGTCTTGCTTGGCATACACGATGGCGTTGCGTTCAGCGAGTGCGGCTTTAACTTCACCCCGATTTCGCTTGGATGCAAACAGTGGTATTGACAGGCCGGCGGTTAACGCAGAATCACCCGTTTCTTCAAAGCGCCTAACGCCCGCACGCCAGGTAATGTCGCTACGACTATTTGTGCGCGCTAAAGTAATTTCCGCGTCTTTTATTCGTGCATCACTCGCAAACACCTGAAGAGAAGGCGATGTTTTAATGCGCGCATAAAGCTGATCGAAACTCTCGCTCTTACCAGATTCGAATAAACTTCCATTTAGGTGACTAAATTCGGGAGATGTCTCTCCCCAAAAATGTGCCAGCAGTATTTTTTGTCGTTGAAGCTTTGAGGTCAACGCGGCTAATTGAAGCTCCGCCCGAATGACCGCAGCCTGCGCACGCATAACCTCGGCTTCAGGTGTCGCGCCTTGCTTTGCTCGTGTTTGTACGGCCTTGAACAGTGATCGCGACAGATCCAACGAGTTGTTAGCAAGGTCGATATTTGCCTGCGTTGACAAGCCTTCGATAAATACTTGGGTCAGTTGACCCAAGACATCCAATGTAGCTGCTTGCTGTTCCCAATGATTTTTATTGATTCGAGCATCTACTAGGGACATACGCGCCTTGCGCTTGCTCCCTAGTTCAATAACCGATGAGAGTTGTAGTGTGGTTTCTGCACCTTCAAACCCTTGGGTATCGCCGGACCCTGCAAAGTTTTCTACTTCGAGTTCGAGTTCTATTGCTGGGCGCAAAGAGTGGGTTTGCTTTCGAGCTTCAAACATTTCAGTAGCGAAGGTGTACTGATATAGCTGCGGGTTCCGTTCTAGCGTCTGGGTAATCGCTTCTTTTAATGTAAGAGCGGGGTCAGCACTTGCATAGCTAGGAGACGCGGATATACCTGCGACCAAAACTATAGCTGACAGGCAAATCGACCGACACCCATTAAGTGTGGTGTTAAATAGCATAAAATGATCCTGATTAAGTCAATCTATTCCGCGCTAGCGGAGTGAGTGGTGTGTATCAATTAGGATCAGGAGATCGGAGGACGCTGGAGAGGGCTAGGTATTTCAGAGGAGAAGTTTTTGCGATAATCAGGAACATCTGTGCGCGTTTTTTGAAGCGAAAAACCCGACGATTTAACTAATATTACGAGGCAGCCATGCCCATGACAAAGACTGCAGTGACTGCAGTCGTGTTCCTCTTCAAGCGGATCAATATTTGTTTCAGTCGGATCCATCTCGTCGAACCCAGTTAGAGTATTATTAACTGAATAATTATCAGAGCCTGACAGTGTTATCTGGTCTACATCCCCCATAGCGATACTTGACTGAAAAACCGTCAATACGAGCATCAAATATATTAGGGTGGGTTTTACCATCAGGGCTGCCACTAGGTTTCGATTAAAAAATACATAATAGGATGTTAAGAATTCATATTTAACTTGGGCACAATATAGATTTCGGTTTCGCCATTTAACACAAAAATAAAGTCTTCGTTCTCCCCTAGTTTTGTGCCGTTAACCAGCCTGCCGCCATAGGCTTTTACTTGAATGGGGGCTAGTTCTATATTGCCTTTCATCAATAAATACAGGCTATGTATCGCTGCAGGGTAAAAATGTTTTAACCAATAATTGTGATCGTTCAATAATTGAGATTCAGAAATATTCGCAAATTGTATCGTTCGTTCCTTGCAATAACGGAAATGCACTTCGATGGAGGAATCTATGTCTGTTGAAAAGTTTTGAAAGCCTAACTTAGGTAGGTTTGAGTCCCAAAACCTTAGGGTCCAGTTATAGTCTGCGTCATTGAAATGCAGATCAGCAACATCGAGCCAATCCCCAGCATATGTGGCTGTGTTATTTAGGCGTATTTTATTGCCCTTGGCTAGTTCCTTTAAAGCATTGGTTATATCTTTGGCCGCCTGATCGAAACTTTTTGTTTTTTCCTGTGCTGCGGGGCTTATATTGTCAAAAATAATGGCATTCACTGCCTTTTTTTGAGATAAGTCCTCGATACCAATAGAGGTGATATTGTTTGGCCGATTGTTGCTAACACAAGCACTGAGCACGACGCTGATGAGCAAGAGTGTCAACTTCTTTTTGGTGAATAGTTGTCGCATTGTATTGACCATATCGCGTTTATTTCAGTCGCAAGATGCGAACCGCCCCCCACATAACCAGGCCTGCTATTAATAGGCCGATGACCAAATCTGGCATTTGAGACCCTGTCACCGCCACTAGAATTCCCGCTGTTATCACTCCCGCATTGGCCAACACGTCATTGGCAGAAAATATCCAGCTCGCTTTCATATGGGAGCCTTGGTTTCGCGATTTGAAGATCAACAAGAGACAGGTAATATTCGCTATCAAGGCCACGGCGCCAAAGCTCATCATGAGCACCGAGACCGGTTCACTTCCATATAGGAAGCGTCTGACAACCTCCAATAGAACACCCAGAGCAAGTGCAATCTGCAACCAACCCGAAAAGTGAGCCGCTTTGAGTTTAAGCGTGGCCGCCTTGCCCACTGCATATAGCGACACGCCGTAGACCGCCGCATCGGCGAACATATCCAGTGAGTCGGCGATAAGCCCTGTCGATTGCGCCACAATGCCCACGCCGAGCTCAAGTACAAACATGGCCGCGTTAATGGCCAACAGCCATTTTAATACTTGATATTCACGCGTTTCATTGATTGTTGTGGCTTCCAAGGCAGCCTGAACCGCATTGTGATCTACTGACTCGAATGAGACCAAGGTTGCGCCGAGGCCAACAGACTTCAAGGCTTTTTCCACTTTATCCGCCATATCAGGGTGATATATATGCACCTTGCGTCCGGGCAAGTCGAATTCGAATACGACGGTTGCTTCAAAGCTAGCAAAAGCCGTACGAATCAAGTTCTCTTCGGATGGGCAATCCATCTTAGGAACGTCAAATACGCTCAGGTGGCTCATTTCAGCGTGAGCACTACTTGCTGCTTGCGATTCAGGTTGCAATGACGTTTCTTGACTAGCGTTGCAACCACAAGTCTTCGAGTCTTCGGTCATAAATGGCTCTTGTTTACACAGTAATGGAGAGTGTAAACTCTATAGCAACTATAGAGTCAAGGGTGGAGTTGATGAAAATTGGTGAGCTGGCAAAGCGCAGTGGCTGCTCAGTGCAGACCATTCGGTACTATGAAAGGGAGGGGCTATTGAGTTCTGCTGCGCGCAGCGAGGGGAACTTCCGGTTGTATGATAAGTATGCGGAAGAGCGGCTGATGTTCGTTAAGCGTTGCCGCAGTCTGGATCTCACTTTGGTGGAAGTGAAGCAGCTATTGACCCTTACCCAAGAGCCTGGCTCAGCGTGTGATAAGGTCAATCAGATCCTTGACCTGCATATCCAGCGAGTGGAGGATAGAATCGCTGAACTTCAAGATCTACACAGCCAGCTAATAGGGTTAAGAGGGCATTGCGCAGAGAATCGTACTGTTGAGCAGTGTGGAATAATCAGGGGGCTAAAAGCGGAAGGAGGATGAGGCAAATATTTGAGGTTATGCCCTGAGATGAACAAGAGTATGAATATTGGTGTGGTCTTGAGCTGTATCTGGTGTAGATTGATCCGCTCATGATTAATCTAAATCGAGCCTATTTGGGCCATTCGGCATTTCTAAAAGCGCCCCTGTGACCATGATTGCGCCAGCAACACACTAAACAATTATGCTGGTATGCGTGAGTATGCTCGCAGCAAGCCCATTTAATCCTATCAAGACAGCCTGACCCCTCCATTCAGACCTCTTTTTTAGTGTTCTTGGTTGAAAGCTTGAGTATACTAAGATATGTTAGTCCTAAATCCTAGGACGCGGGACGTAGAGAGGTGATGCGCTTTGAAAAGTCAAGATATATTATTGTTGCTGAAGCTTGTATCCCTACGGAAACAAGAACAGCGAATTGAGGGCGGCTCCGAAAGCAATGCCTGGCCCTCTGGCTGGCAGGACTGGGAGGTTATTGAAGAGGAGCAGTCCGCTCTTGATGATTTTCTGCTTCCAGAGAGAAGGTTTGGTGTTAATGAATATATCTCCACTCTATATACCGCAAGGAAGCTTGAGGCCGACACCGGGATAAGCAAGTCTCAAATCAATCTGGCGTTAAACCGCTGCCTCGATATTGGTTTAGCGAAAAAAGACCGAAAGCTAGGGGTTCCCAGGGCTAATGTTCGAGCCTTATTTGAATTTATTGTCTTTGGCCTTAAATATGTATTTCCTGCTAAGCCAAAAGAAATCACGCGGGGTATAGCCACCGCTTTTGCCGCGCCAGTATTGAAAGACAAGCTGATGAGCGCTGGAGAGTTTGTGCCTATTTGGCCGGACGCAAAAGGCAATACAAAAGGGCAGGCTGTAGAGCCATTATACAAGTCCGTGGGGCATGCAATAAGGCGAGATCCTGAAATGTATTCCTTGCTGGCTTTGGTCGATGCTATACGTCTAGGGCAGCCTCGTGAGAAGGCCCTTGCAGCTGACTTGCTTAAGCAGCGCCTTGGGGTTTCATGATGAGCGCACTTCCAGTTCACATCAAGATGCTCGAGCAAGTGGCTAACGCACTTGGGGAAGAGTTTCGACAGCAAATGACATTTGTCGGCGGCTGCACCACCGGACTGTTGCTCACAGATGAATATACAAAAGAGCAAGTGCGACATACGGATGACGTAGACCTAATTGTCCATGCAATGGGTTATGTTGAATTTCATAAGCTACAGAAAAGTCTTCAAGAGCGAGGTTTCACTATCCCTAGCCCCGTTCCAGGTGAGGAGTCGCCTATCTGCGCAATGCAGCTGGGTGATCTTCGGGTGGATTTCATGCCCGATGATGAGGGTGTTCTAGGTTTTGGTAATCGTTGGTATCAAGGCGCCATGGAGACCGCGGAATGCTATGACCTCACTACTGAGTTATCGATTAAACTAGTAACCCCAGTTTATTTTCTGGCTACCAAATTAGAGGCCTACAAAGGTCGAGGGAATAACGATGCGCTCGGTAGTAGAGACATCGAGGATATTCTCAATCTTGTCGATGGTAGGGAAGAGCTTTTGGGGGAGGTGCAATTAGCATCGCCTGAATTACAGCAATATATATCGAAAGAGTTAACCCCGCTCTTAAGTGACACTAATTTTGAGTACGCAGTTCAAAGCCAGTCCAAAGGGGATGAAGGTAGAGAGGCCTTGATTTTTGAGCGGTTAGAGGCTTTGGCTTCATACACCATCGATGGTAATGAGTAATGCGATATTATGGATGTTAAGTGGACAAGCCGGTGTGGAAATGAGCGCTCTCAGAACAACGACGCGATTGCATTGGGTTACAAGGGCGGCTTTTTAATTGCAGTTCTAGTAGATGCAGCGGAGAGCCGCGTGACCAGAAGAGTAACATCGAGTACTCCGGGGCAAAAAAAGCGACTTGCGGTTTTCTGGGCGGATAGCTGCTTAAAGAGAATACTTCAGCTTGAAGGGAGCTATTCTGATGAAGCGATAATTAATATGTTATCGGATCAGCAAAAACAACTTAGAAGTCTCTATCTTCATGATATTGCAAGCTATGGCATACTCATTTTGAATCTCGAGACTGGCGATGTTCAGTGGCTCTATACAGGTGATTGTCGCATTGGGTTGGTAACGTATTCAGGGGAAGCGCAGTGGTTAAATAGGCCGCATAGATTGAATGAATTCCCGTTATTAATTCCTCAAGGGCAGGGGGGCCAAGATATTAACCCATCAGCGCGTGATATTTCAGAGCACACACTGACGCAATGCCTCAATGCGCGCCGCTTTACTCGCCCAGATTTAGTGACTTCCAAAATAGACATTAAAGATCCAGAGCTAGCCGCAGCCAGTATTGTCATTGGTACCGACGGGTATTGGAGTGAGCACCTTCAGGAGGGGGTTGAAATGAGTAAGCTTGTGGATGATGCCAGCTATCTGACGATTAAATGTGGTAGGTCGGCGCTTAAAATGCAATCTGACTCGCCTAATTTATTTGTTATCTACGCTTGATGGGTACTCGGAGAGATACCCATCAAGTATTAGTTGATTCGATATAAAACTGGTCAGTTGACCTCTGCGGTGCTGGCAAGCTGCTGTGGTTCGCGGCCAATAACTATGCTGGAGGCGCGGTATGACCCAATCGCTCAGCAATTTTCTTTTGGCTGCTGGATAAAGCCTTCCAGAACGTATGAACTTTAAAGGTGTCCATTTCCTCCAGGTGTTCTTTGTACTTGTTCTTATTGAGTGCGACTTTAAAAAATGACGGACTATGATCAATGTCATTCTTGTTCAGTCGCCAGAAAACGACAAAGGCATACTTGGGGGTCAAGTATTTGTTCTTAAGGTAATAATTTAGTGCATTGCTTAAAATTTCGTTTGGTTCAGCTATTGCGAGGTTTTTAAGAGCATTAATGCACGCGTCATAACACATTTTGTCTTTTAATTTATTTAGTTTTTTCTCGGTATCTTTTGCGTTGAGAACGTTACCCTTATTATCAAATACTTGAACTTGAAACTTTAGAATACAGCTGGATCCAATCCATAGTCGGTTTCGAGTAATTTCGTTTTCAATTTCGAAGTGATATCGTAACTTTTCGTTGTCACATAGCTCGCAATCTTCATTAGGTTTTAAATGATCTTTCACTTTATCGGTGAAATGCCATTCTTTAAATGCCGCAGGCAAATCCCCCGCCATGGATAATGGCAAAATATTATCGGCAACCCGTTTGGGGTAAGTGCTCATCGTATTTCCCCTATTGTCGTTAGGTGTAGAAGGCTCCGCTAATTGTGTGTGCTCATCAAATACGTTGGCGCTAACACGAATAGTTTTGTCATCACTCAAGCCTTCAATTTTCCCCAATATTTCAGGTGGGCAAGTGTCGTCAAAGGTCAGAATGAAATCATAAATCAGTCCGTCATTACTGCTGTTTTCTTGTGTTTCCCATTCCAGCATTTCTAGGTCATCATCACTAATGCCCAGTTCCTCTGCGAGTCTGCTTTGAAGAGGTTTGCCATATTTTAGGTCCGGATCCACCCAGTCATCATTGATACTGCCGCCTACCTCTAATTCGAAGTCGTAAAAACCACGCTTTCCGGCTATACGAGGTAAAGTAATTTGAACGCCCATATCAATGGTGTCACCACAAAATGGCTTATCATCGAGAGGTTCGCCTTTGTATTGCGCGGAGGCAGTGACGATCAATTCGTCATCGCCATTATGAATTTTGACATCATCATAATATGGCGAGTCAAAGAAGCCCGCATTAGTTTCTGCCATCACGCCCGATAGCTCATCATCAATCAGTGTTTGGCTGTCAGGAAGGAAGACGTCAGTGATGTAGCTCTCGAGAGAGTCATAGAGCCAAACGTTTCCGCCACATAATCCTTCACCGGATAAAAAGTCTGAAAGAAGCTTCGCAATATTCATTGAAGAGATGAGGTCGGCAGGTAAATCGTTTAGCTTCACGCGCCGATCTTCCAGTAAGGGAAGGTCGGGAATAAAGATATAGGCATCTTCGAGCCTTTGAAGGGGATACGCTTTTTCTGCCATAAGCGCTGCATGGCTTTTATACCCAAAAAAAGCCGCCACCAGTTCTCTGGCATGTGATGCTTTTAGTTTTTCGGGGGATAGAGAAGCATGTTTTTGACGCAGAAAATCTGCGCAAAGCTTGGAGAGGTCTGTACTCATTGGAGTGATCCTTTCTTAACAATGCTGGGCTTTGGTATGTAGTAGTAAGTGTTTAATTCACTACACTTGCCAGCGGAGTTAGAAAAAATCGACTGAAAAGTAGGTAGTTAAAATTGCTGTCTTTTAGGTCACTTACAGCCTTGGCATCAGCTCCGATACTTAAGATACCAGATCTACAGGTTTTGGCAATACGGTCAACAAACAAAGAGGGCGCCTTTGAATGTTCTGTTGGGGGCTGCGTTTGTGGCTTGTAGTGGGGGGTAGCTGTTATCTGAGCGGGCGGGGTGTTGTATAAAGGTAGATGCTAAAAGCACCTACCTTCTTAGGCTGCAATGAGGCAGATGGCGTGAGTGAGTCTCATTGGCGAGGTTTTCTCTTTGGTCGCTTGTTTTATCTGTTGTTCAAGGCTGGGCTTAACTTCTTCGTAGATATGTGGCTTGACGTTGCTCGAATCTAGTGTGACCACTAAGGCATAAGGAATCGTGAGTTGCTTTCCTCCGGTATGTGATTTCAAGATGTTCGCTCTGTATAATTAGCTTTTAAAGTTGTTTTATAGGGGACTTCTTTGCGGTGGTAAAGTGAGATCTTGGATTTATCTAGCGGTCCCATGACGGCCCCGGGTCTCTGTTGCGTACTGGCGACGGCTTGAGTTTCGCTTGTAGTTTCTGTTCCAGTTGCATCGCTTGTCCAAACTCAGATAGTTTCATACACTTCGTCACTGTGCCATCGCTCCTAATACCCGCAACGAGTCCGAAACCTCCGGAACTCTTATTTGAATTCTTTTTAAATGTGACAAACTTCCTCACGTACTCAAAAAAACTATCGATATCAGTGCCCTGGCTAAGAGCATCCTCGATATGCAGTTGTTCTTCAGAAAAATACTCTTGGCATACTAAATCAATGTCTCTTCCTGAACTCTCTCCGTAGATTATTAAGTGGTGGCTGCTTTCATCAATTAGAATACCTTTTGCTTCTTCATAGTTGGTGAATTTTCGGCACTCATCTGTTAAGCATGTTTCGTCCTTTTTGAATTCAATAAGAATCCAGTTTTCTTCGTTTCCCAATATTGTGTCCCCTGCGCGCTCCTGATGTCCATCAAGGGGAGCAATAAATGCATCTAGCTCTACGTATTTTTTTACGAAATAATATTCGACCGTTTTTTCCCACCAGATAATGCTCATTAAAATTCAATTTCCCTTAATGTTGTTAACTATGTTTTGTGCAGATGTTGGGCTGTATTTGTTATGAGTTATAGGCATAGCTTACATTTCCCACTCTATGAATATGTCAGTTGTGTACGTCGTAACGGAAAGCGTCGTCAGTTCACAGTTCAAAATACTCTTTGAGCTTTCTGGTGATGAAAAGCGGTGCAGGTAAAGAGACGAAATTCGAATAATTAGCCTGAAGAATGCCAACCCTTAGTGAAGTAGTAAATTGGATGAGCTTATCGACCGGTTCATCTTCAGGTGCTGATAGTACGACAAATTCAACGGCGTTTGGCGTCGGCGTTGAGCCCAGGATTGGATCATGAAGCTTTGTTTCGTCTTCTCCTTTCCCTGGCAGTTCAATGCTGCGGTAAGTACTAATGCCACGTTTCTTTTGACTGAGTGGCTGACCAAGTGACCAATATGTTGGAACCTCTCCCATATCGACAGAATATAAGCGGCGACAGGTTGTAGGTGTAAAATAATTATCCTTGTGTTTTTCGATCAAGAGTTGTGGAGCCTGCCTACGAACTCGTATCACTCTAAGAGCGGGGAAGTCTGAGAATAAGCTTGAATCTTCTCCGACTTGGGTGTCAGACATCCACGGGGTCAATGCGCTCTTTGGGGCGCTTTCCAGATAGATGACTCCTTTGTTCTGGTTGGCTTCCTTAAAAATATTTTTGCAAAATAGGAGGTAGACTTCGTGACGAGGGAGTCTTGATTTATTTGTTCCGAGTGTGACTTTCCGGTTAAATCGCGTGGTGAGATATTGAATTGCATCTCGGTAATTGAGCCAGTCCGAGGTGACTAAAATGCGCTCTTGGTGGCAAAATCTAATCGAAGGTTGGCCGGTGTTTACGTCTATCCGTGTCGCAACGGCAATCTCAGCAGGTGTGGGCCCTGATCGCGTGTTCACTCTAATATTTGTAATGCCATAAATGAAGTGAGGCTTACTTTCCTCCTTAGGGAAATACTTAGTGACACTCTCGCTGATCGCAGGGACGATGCCATGGTGCCCAAAAACCAGATCGAAAAATGCACTCCGAATTCTATTGAGATAGTCTTTTAATTGTTTGTCTCGCTTAGTGATTCTTCGGTCGATTGGATTTAAATATTGTGTGGGTATTCCTGACTGAGCGAAAGCGATCTTTGCTGCGGGTTTGTTAATTGTATCATCTCGTCCTTGGCCTTCATAAAATTGGTCTGCTTGGATTATGCACATATCCACTTGTTGATTGGAAATGGCATTGTTAATTGCTGCGTCCCAAATATCTTTTCGAAGTTGTAATCGTTTTGCTGTAGTTAACTCTGAGCCGGGGAGGGATTTTTTTGGTCCATGCGTGTTTGCTGGTAATAGCGTGCTGATCACTTGAATGCTGTCGCCAAATAATTGATCAACAATATACTTAATAATCCCTTGTTGGCTCTGATCTTGACAAATGAGTAAAATTCTAGGGGCATTATTGGTGGGGAAGTGGTCGCGGATAATATCGCGGTTTATATTTTTCATATTCCCCACTTTATCGGCTTTTTGTTTTATATTTTTCAGTTTGTCAGGGTCACTTAAATTTTCCGCGAGTAGGGCGGTCATTTCAAACCATTCCTGACCTAACAATTGTATTGTTTCTCTTTCGTTTGGTAGAATATCGCTATTGATGGTTTCGTTGCTCAAATCCTCAGAGGCGGTTTGATCTTCATTAATGTGCATGCACAGTGTGACGAGGTCGAGATAGTTGATCTTTTTTCTTTTTAAAAACTGAATTTCATTATCAATTTTGTGAAAGCTATCCATTCTATGAAACCCGTAGGGCGCTAAGTTATCGAATATAAGATTAAATGCGTCGCTTCTATCTCGTTCTGTTACCCCGGAGCCCAACAAATTTTTCCCAGAATAGCCACCGCCATCGCTGGAGTGAGAATGGCTGACGCTAGATCGAATACCATTGATATTGAGCGTATATATTTCACTTTCATCGATTATCTCCGGTAGATCAAAGCGGTCACGCAGGGCGCTAAATGAGTCGTCGGGAAGCCATTTTCTCTCACCGTTATCCTGCCTCCTCTTCGCAATATTGAAGGTGTAAACACGCCCCTTGCCTTCATCAAATAGAAAGGCTGATGCATTTTGATTGTGCGAAAACTTTTCTTTCAGTGCTGATACCCATCGCCTGCGGCCAAAATTGAAATTGATAATTGGGTAACTGACGGTGGGCAGTGTTTCAATTGAAATTTTACAATAAAGACTAAATAAGCCCTTTTCTTGAAACTGATCTATGATTGGGGTTATGAGTTCGGCGGTATTGTTGCCTAAATCTGATCCTATAACTCGCATTACTGGCGGTAATTCGGGGAAGATAGATACGCCCTCTAAAAGTCTGGCGATATCATTTGCTGTAATAGAATACCCATGTGGGCTAAAGAGTGGTGCGGCAGTGCCATTGTTTGAGGCGCCCCAAGGCAGTAGCTCAAAGGATTGTGATTCTACAGAAAATACTAATTTTGAATCCAGCGCTGAAAATAAATTATCGCGCAATGAATCCGGCATTTCACGCTTTTCCATGAACGGTACGAGGTAGTCGTCCACCCAAGTATCAATGCAACTACTAATGGTTTCAGCAATATCACTTTGATCAATCGCGATAATAAAGGGTTCTATTTTTGATGAAGGCTTGAAGTACTTTAAGTCGTTTGTTTTTAGGCCTGAATATGCTCGTACAAGTAGCAGCCCATCTAAGTGTATTTCCAGGATAGATTTTAACGATGCTGTTGGAATGGATTGGAAGTCGTTACTTGCGGCTTCAGCGTAAGATATGATTTCCCGCATGATTGTCATCCATTGCGGCGTCCATTTTACTAAACAGGTATTTCTAGAAAGCGCTTCCGCATCTCCAGGGTAAAAAAGCGCATGTGCAACATCCTTTTCAGTCGATTTATTCGTATTCTTAGTCACTTTTGTTACCTTTGTCATTTAGGTGTTGTCGGAAAGTAAAGCTTCGGTTGTAGTTATTCCATCGAGGCTACTCTCGCTTGCGGCGTCGTAGTGCGGCGAGAGTGTTTTTACATTTCTTTTATCGTAATGAAGTCCCTGTGTTTCGCTTAGCGGCTCTAAGAAAGCGCTGTATAACTCCTCGTAAACTGAGCGCTTAATTGGATCGGTGTGATTTACGCAGGATTTTAATATGTTGATGAGCTGCACGAGCATACTGGTTTCGTTTGTATCTAGTATCGATTCATCGTTTTTGGCGGAGTTTTTAGCCCAGGCTGCATCCACAAAAAAGCATTGAACTCGGCAGCTATTTCGCATTCCCCGTCCAATAGTTTGTAGTAGCGACACGGAAATGTTAGCCGTGAAGGGTTCCATTAAATCGCCAAGCCTGCTGGCAATAAGTGGGTTGAGTAACAGCCTCCAGACTTTATCGTAGGCTTTATTACGAGCAGTCATATGATGCGTGGCAATATCTTCAAATGAAGCGTCTTCCGAGAATGTCTCGGCGTTAAACTCCTCGGATTGTTGTGCGGCAATGCTAATCAGTAGTGATAGGTCATCAGTGGAAGGGTGTGGGCGTGTCAAAAAGTACATCGTTCCTATTGCCGCGTCTCGTGCTCTCGTCCCTTTACTGAATACGATATTAGTTCCTCTGCCTATGGCGCCCATAGGGAAAATGATAAGTTCAATATTATCCATGTCTCCGAGCGCTTCGACTTGTGAGTTCGTGACGTAACCCGGGGCGCCATCGTATGCTTCCACATCCTTTACAACGGCAACTGTCTTTGAGGCCCACTCAGGATGTCGTTGGTCGATGTGTCGCTTGAGCATTTCACAGTGTTGGTAGCTATTCACCACGAATGCGGCTTTCCTTTTGCGCTCACCTGAATCGAAGCTTGTAATCGCTTTGCCTACCACGGAGTCATCAACGCCATCTTTGAGTAGGTACGATACCATTTTTCGGAGATTGCCTTCTCGAACCGAGGGTAGTGCTTCGCCACTGTATCGGAGGCATGTTCCTGGCTTTGATGCGTTAGGAATGGGCTTAAATTCAAAAAAGCTTTTGTCAGATCTTTCGTCGTTGTTGCACGCTCTGACGATATAATCTGGTACGCGGTTGATATGGTAAGCAGGGCTTTGCTCTAAATAGCTTGTAGCACTTGCTAATAAAACGGCGGGGGCGCGACTTACTCCCGGTACGGACTTGTGGAGGTGATAAATAAAGGATCTCGGAGAACCTGAAAACACGGCGTATTGTAACTTTACGCTCGACAACTCCGAGTGTTTGGACGAACGATTATCAAGAAAAAATCGCACCCCGGACAGTCTGCCTAATATATTATCTGTTGTGTAGCTTAGTAAATCGTCAGAGCAACGTTGCTCGACATGCGACGGCGTCAAAAAACCTTGCTCAATGAGAGCTTCGGAGTGGGGGGCCAGTTTTTTGTAGGAGAAAATCGTAAAAGTTACGCAAACCAGTAAGTGAACCTTTTTATCGAAAGACGGGGATTGACTTCGGTGAGCTAGTTCAGAAAGAGCTGTGCATATCCTGGTCATTCCGATGTCGCGATTAGAGCTACGTTCTTCTGTTAGCCAAATTCTGCAAGCACTTGAAAGGTTTTTAAATTGGTTTTTAATTTCCTCTTCACTAAAGTTAAGGTTTTCAGCTATACGCTGAATTTTCAATTGTTCAACGGTATCTTGTTCGGCCATATCTTGTCGATTGTAAAAAGCGGCGTTAGCTGCGCTTTCCCAAAGAAGTGTAATGGCTTCTTTTTGTCTGAAGCGACTATCGATACCCTCTAGTTCTTCGGCCAATCCGCTCTTGGCTTTATCACCACTGACAATGGCATTTATCAAGCGAGAAGAGGTAAGAAAAATGCCTTGATATTGTTTTCGGAGTTCCTCGTCTAGTTTTTGGATAGTGCCAACCAGCATATGGCTGTTTCGGCTAAAATCCATGGCCGTTAACGTAAAGTTAAATATGTTGGGGTCGCCAAGCGCATAATTATGCTCGACGGTCATTTGATTTTGGCGTTTTTGCAGGTCGGCATGAAATGATTCGGAGTCTCCTGTTAGTGTGAGCTTCGACACGCCTTGATCATCTAGCCAAGATTGAACTTGGTCTGCTTCATCAATAATTACGACATCAAACTCCCTAGCGATGTGCTCGAAGTATCGATAATGAAGCTGAGTTGCATGAGGAGGAATGAGGGTGTCAAATGATGCAATGTGGCCTAGCCAGACGTTCACATCAATAAGTTCTCGGGATGCTTTGTGATAACCACACATCCCCCATAGAGGACAGAGGCGGCTGACAGGCTTGCTCGCACTACCATCTCGACTCTTTGTTCTTTCTTTTACCTTGCCGCAAAAGTTACGTGTTGGATTTATCCCATCTTCCATTGCATCGGTAAAAGCAGGTAATACACAATGCGTGGAAAAGTACTCGCTTCCTGCAAATTCTTTTGCGAAGCCTTTTAGTGGGTCTGCACATGCAATTGTTTCGGCGATATTATGAGCGTGTCGGGCTCGAGTGGATTGGCTTTGTCCAGTTAACAGGCCTGCAGCCACATCGTAGTCTTTTAAGGCTGTCAGGTATTGACGGCTGACTTCTACAGATGGAAATACAACGGCCGTTTTATAGTCTTTTCGTGAGAGCCATCGCGTTAAGCACATTAATAGCGTTGTCTTGCCGGCTCCTGGTAGTCCAATGAGGTGTTTTAAACCTGCAAGTTCAAGGGTATCTGCGCGAGAAAAACCGCCGTTTTCCTTGGGTTTTTCTAATAAGATGTTCTCAAGCCGTGAAACCCAGTTACCAGGGCGTCGCGAGTGCTTTACGTCAAGTAGATCCATCTCTGTTGCTTCTTCGAATAACTCTGCGATAGGGATTTGAATAGGTCCGCTGGATTGATTGCTTATATTATGTTGCGTGTTTGAAAGGGTGCTCGGCAAATCTTTAATGTTGTACGGACGTTTAATACCGATATCGTCTACCTCGATGAACAACTCTTTATCGGCTTTTGCGACACTTTTTCCGTGCTTTGAAAATTCGAGAGGTTTTAGCAAAACTTGTTTGGCTTGCTCGTATTCGGGTGGCATTAAATCCAGTAGTGGTTGGAAGGTCAGTGTCTTTTCATCGATATTAAACAGTCGTTGGTCGCTCGTAGTCTCACCGCTTGTATAATGTTCATTATAACGGACAACCGCTTTTTTAATTGCTGTTAGGTTAGAGAAGCGCAGCATTAATTGGCGAATATTGAAGTACGCGAACTCATTCTCTTGGGCGACAGAAGAGGAGCGAAGTGAGTGAAACCCAGACAGTAATAGTGGAGCTAAGTTTAAATCACTTTTCCCTGTGAACTCATTAATGAATAGGCAGAGCCAATTAATTTTGTCATTGCCTGTCCAGATGTCGATTGATTGTTTCATCGCTCACTCCTTATCATATTTTTAACGCTTGATACGGACATGAACTCGATGGGAATTTCGTTGTTATAGTATCTTTTTAGGGTGGCGAGATAATCTCTGTGGCGAGATATCGAGGTGTCACTGACAGCAATAATCTTCTTGGTGTATCGGTTGAGACGTCCAATGGTTCTGTTAAGGGCGTTCGCTAATAGGTATGGGCTTGAATAAGATTTTACGTCAATACCGATATCATATCCGTCAATTGAGATATCGCAGGCATCACTCTCAGGGTATAACTGAATCTCAGTCTCTGGCAGTAGTTTTCTTGCCAACTCATATACCGCTAGCTCATCGATTGAAGGGCCAAACCAAAAAGAAAGTAAGTGAGGCTTTAAAACAAGGCTATCGGCTTCGGGCTTGCGGCCGTCAATGAGCGGTATATGCTTCCCATAATCGGGGCATTGTTTAATCGTACATTTTCCAAGTTTTTCTTCGACCTTGCGGATCGGCGCTCCGCATTTGGGGCATAAATAAAGTCGCTCATCAATCAATATGTGGCTTCCTATCGGGGAGTACACTTCTCGGGATAAAAACTGTTCGATCTTTGCCATTGAGTGCTTTTTGGCGTGAGCAGCAATTTCACGCCCTGTTGTGACCGGTTTTTCACCAATGAACCGTCGCACTGACGTGTAGACTCTGTGTTTTTGTGTTCCAAAGCCTGAACACAGCTGAGTTAAAAGCTCAAAACTGAACTGCTCTTTGATATTGGCTTCATTACCGCCGCTGGCAAGTTCTACGCAATCCTGAGTTGGGCACCGATGGTCTTGGTCAATTAGATTGACAGAACCTAGCTCAAAATGTGCGTCTTTAAATGCAGAGAGAGCCCAGGAGGCATCGTTAAAGGGCAGTTTACAGAGCGTTAATGTGTCATGAATGGACGCGAAGGAGTCCTCTTTACCCTCCTCAATGCAAAGGCGCCCCAGTAGTCCCATAGCTCTCTTTAGGTTAAAGGGGATATCGTTCCCGTTTACAATTTTGTGCTCATCAATTACGCGGTTAAAACTGTCACAGACTCCAATTGCCAGCATTTGTACAGCCAGCTCTGGGAGAGGTAAATCAGGGGTTACATTAAAGGCTTTATCGTTTAGCTCGTTCGGCTTTAAATCTTGGGCGGCAGGCGATGCACTAAGTCCTATGGCAGCATCGGCTTCGATTTCCCCGTATGCGACTTGTGTGAGGGTCCATTCATCAACATTGGCTATCAGTTGTGCCAGTTGGCTCACAGTCCATCCGTGTGAAATCAGTTTTCTTGCTGCTAGGCATTGTGCCAGATGAAGGTAGCCATACTTTTTACCGTTTGCGGGCGAGATGACCCCTTTGCCGCGGTAATAAATGAGCGTTCTTTTAGTGATGGGTTGGTCGCCCGGAATTAGGAGAGGGCTGAGTTCGCCAACAAGGGCTACTAACCCGTCTTGTGATCCGCTCCATTCAGAGTATTGCGATAATTCAATATTCATATCTAGCCATAAGAAACTACAGTGTTAGGTGTAATATTACACTTATAACTGTAGTATTCAAGGTCTAAACTAGAATTATTGCAAAATATTACACTTATTACTGTAGTATTTTGGCGTTCTGGTCGTGTGGCAGGTCAGATTGATAGCAGTCGTGACATATTGTTTGCAAGTTTCATCTGTTCAATTGTAGAGGTGTCAGGGCACGCAAGCGTCGGGTTTCCAACTGTGATTACCAGGCATTGGCCTCGAGATATTGCGACGTTGGTGCGGTTGCGGTCGTAAAGAAACTCTAACCCTCGTGGCGATTCGGATGGTTCACTTGAGCACAGGCTGTAGAACACAATAGGAGCTTCTTGCCCTTGAAATTTGTCCACTGTCCCCACTTTTGCGTCCGCACCTAATAGCATCTGAAGACGATTGACTTGGTGGTTATAGGGGCTTAGGAAAAGCATGTCATGGAGAGTGATCGGTCGAGTGACTCCATTTTTGTCTCGATATTGGCAGTTCATCAAAGCTTTGGATAGCTCAAGAATTTTTTCGGCTTCCTCGTCACTAGCTTGTTGGTTGCCGGAGTGTTCAACTGAAATAAACTGGACGCCTGCGCTTTTTAGGGGTGGGTTGCATTGGGTGTTACCTATTAGGAGCTCTTGTGTATCGTTTTGTGGTTCTGTGAGTAGCTTTCCCTGGTAAAAGGCTGGACTGATAAACTCGTTAATCTTGGAGTGCATTCTGAAGCTCGTTCCGAGAAAAATGCCCATGTCATTGTCTACGATAGCGGTATCGCCTAGCGCGTAATCCAGAATGGATAATCCGCTCTCGGCAGGATGTGTTCCTTGCGAGGGCTGGCTTAGCTGCATTTGGTCCCCCATTAATATAAGGTTATCTGTTGCACGACTCATTCCAACGAGGCGGGCCATGGGGACTTGTCCGGCTTCATCAATGAATAGATAGTCAAAAGTATTGATTAGGTCAGATCGACAGAACCCCCACGCAGTGGTGCCGATGACGACGCCTGGGCCAGCTTTGTCAGCGAGTTCTCGGCTTGTCAGGATCTCCACCCCAGCTTCTTGTAATTCTTCTCCGGTATTTTTGGTGGCGTAGGTCGCCGCAGCGATTTGTTGTTCTTTACAGTATGTGGCAACGCCGCAGAGAAGGTGATTAATGGCTTTATGACTATTGCTGGAAATGCCCACGCTCTTGCCTTGAGAAAGTAAGTTGGCAATAACATGTTTTCCGGTATAGGTTTTTCCTGAGCCCGGCGGGCCTTGGATTATGAGGTAGCTTTTATTGAGATTGTTGATTGCCGTTATGGTTTCTTTTAGTTTTTCGTCGGGTATTTCGCTATGGACTATGTTTCCTCTGCAGCCCTTAATATTGGGTTTTCTACGAAACAAATAGTCTGCTATTGCGCTGTGCTTGGAGTCGAATTCGGAATCGCTTAACGTGTTGTAATCATTGATAACGTCGTCAATGGCCTGAGGAATTTGGCCGGGACTTATGTATTCATCGGGAATGAGAGTGATAAGGGGGGCTGGATCATGGCTGGCTTGAATGACAATGAGGCCGCTATCAAAATCTGACTGGTCTTTAATTAGATTTACTTTCCTCTGTTCGGGTTCAAGGAGGTAAAGTGAGGCTAGGCGAGGAGGCTTGAATTCTTGATCCACGCTCATCTGGTATTCGTATGCCATGTTCCTTGACCTGGCTGTTGGCTTGAACGGTTCTCGATCGGTGCGGTGACACATTGCCAGGCAGTCCATATCGTCCAATAATTCATTGTGCTCCATACCTAGGCGATCGAAGAGGCGCCAGTAGAGTGGCTTTATTTCTCTTCGGTGGAATTCCAGAGACCATGCAAGATTCTCGGTAACGCTTTTTTGGGGCTCAGGCTGCAGGTGGACTTTGTCCAAGAGTTCGTCTCTTAGAGTGCTTCTAGCAGTGACCTCTTCCGAAATGTCGGGCTCAACAGTTTCTGTTGTGCCCATATAGGGAATGTTGTGTTCTGCTTGTTGCTTTCGAAGCCAAATTGTGAGCTCTTCAGTAGAGTTGCAGTCATCGATATTGTAGTCTCGGATATCTCGAAGTATTTCTGATTCTTGCCAGTTGTCATTTTCTAAGCCTGCTCTATGGAGTGTTTGCCATTTTTCATAGACAACTACGGAGTCGCCGCCAGATTCGACCTCTGTGTCACGCTGCCCGCGATAAAGATGCTCGATGTTCTTGATGGAGTACCTTGGCTCTCCTACGACTAGTCCATGTATTACTATTTTGTATAGGTCAACAAATACATCATTTCTTAGTAACTGGTCCAGTTCATATTCGCAAACCCCGTAGCGCCCCATGAGTTTTCGGCATGCTGCAATTTCATAATTTGCGTAATGATAAATATGCATTGCAGGGTCAGCTGTCCAGCGTTTGTAAACCCACTGAATAAATGCTTCAAAGGCAGCCTTTTCTTGGTCGGCGTTATGAGCCCAAAAATCTCTGAACGCTCTATTGCCAGATTCATCGTAATAGGTGGAGCCCCACAGATATTCCAGTCCACCTTTAGTAAGAGGGTATCCCTCGATATCAAAAAATATATCCATTGCTGAGTGTGGTGGTAGCAAAGTCAGCCCAATATGAGTTTGCTGCTCAGAGTGTTTGATTTCAAATTGTGGCGGAATACGACCGTTAGTTTTTAGTTGTAGGCTGGCTTGCTTCTTTAATTTTTCAAAAATATCTACTTGGATACCGTTGATTTCAGAATGGTGAGCGGATAATAACTTTTCTCTGCTTTCTACCCCAGCGGCACAGAGTTTCTTGACTTGGGTTCGAGTAATGTTTGCGATTAAAGAAACATGATCTCGCGCTTTTAGTTGTTCAGTGGCAAATGTTTCCCAGCGTCCAAACATTTTAGAGTTCGCTGGGTCAGGCATATTGTTTTCATCAAATTCATCATGAAATCGTAGGAATCTATCCTTTAGGGCAAGGTAATAGTGAAAATAGTCATCCACATAAAGACGCTCTTGTTCGCCCGAGCCCAATACAACAACGAACGAATCTGGCTTGATTACTTTGGTGGTGGTAAGTATATCTGTGTAGCAACACAATTGAATGATGTGGGCCGGCTTGATAGTTGATGAAAGCTTTGTATCCCAAACTTCGTAGTAACTTTGTCCGGATGAAGTGCTTTTTTTAACTAAAAAGTCAGCAAAACCTCTAAATGGACCACTTTGTAGCGCGGCTTGAAAAACAACATCGACTTCCCTATCTATAGCGTCGACGGTGGCTTGGTGTTTTAGGTTGAAGGGTACATGCTCTTCTTCGGAGATAAGCTCGTCGGTAATCTCTTCAACATGAAGTCCCTGATTTATTAGGTCGTCGAGCAGATTCTGTTCGTGCTCATAGCCTTTCTGAGACAGAGACTTTGTCATTTCAGATTCAGGGTCTTTCTCTGGAGCAGACAGTGGAGATTCGACTTCAAGGCGCTGCATCCAAGATGCAAACGGGCTTTTCACGAAAGTCGTTAGGTCGGTTGGAGAGAAGAATAGTTTTCCGGCTTCTTTATACATTGGGTATGGTTTTAGCCTTTATCTAGTTTTTAAGGAAGTATGCCCTGTTTTTTTGTAGAGCGTAACAAGTAGTAATGAGGAGTGGCGCCACCTTAAGGGGGCAAAAAGGCTTTTGGCGAGCAAGATATTTGTGTGGCATCGCAACCACCTCTCTTACGAGGGGATTGGCTTGACTGAAAGGGGTGCCGTCTTGTATTGGTTTACAGGAGTGACCATATAAATGGTACTAATTGGTAGGCTGCAATCCCCATGAGGCTTAGTTGAACAACAGCAAGAATTATGGCGTGGTACTGTACTGATTTATACCCGAAATATATGGATGCACCAACGATAAGGCCAAGTCGTATAAGTTTCGGCCATTCTGGGCTGCTGAAGTAATAGGCTAGCAGCCCACCTATAGACGCTCCGATGATCATAATTACGCCAGCAGCATGCTCAAAAACATGTTGATCGTATTCGTGCTGTGAAAGGTAGCTATTTCCCACTCGGTATCGTGCCATATCAAATGCCTCTTGTTTGAAAGTGAGATGAAACCGTGACACGAATAAATAGCCCGTCAAATTTGGATCGATTGGTCGGTTGATGGTGGATTTCTTTTGGGTAAGGAGTTTTACTTCGTCGATGCGGGTGAGTATTCTGGGTGGGGTTGTCAGCGGATTGTGGTTGGTGTGTGGATACTGATGATTGGGTCTGTACAGAATGTGACGTATTTCTCAATAGTAGATCTAACCCAGAGACTACTACTGGTGGTAACGCTTTGAAGTTCTACTCTTCAGTACGTTTAGATATTCGCCGCATTGGCTCGGTCAAAGATGGTGATGAAGTTACTGGTAATGAAACTCGCGTTAAAGTTGTTAAAAACAAGGTCGCACCGCCCTTTAAGCAGACCGAATTTCAAATCTTATACGGTAAAGGCATTAACCATTTAGGCGAGATTATCGACTTTGGTGTGCAGCTGGGCCTTGTTGAGAAATCTGGTGCATGGTACAGCTACCAAGGAACTAAAATCGGTCAAGGCAAAAATAATGTGGTTCGCTTCTTGGAAGAGAACCCGGAAATTGTGCAGGCGCTAGAAACTAAAATTCGTCAAGAGCTGCTTGGTGAAGGCTCTGAGGGTGAAGCGGCTGATGATAATGTCGTTGAGCTTGAAGCCAAGTAACTGTTTATTTTTCTCCTTTTAGTCCTATGACTAAAACTCTGGCCACGACTTCCGAGTCGTCTACTGGGACAGCGTCGCTCGGCGCTGTCCGTTTTTCCGCAATGAATCTACTTGCGCGTCGCGAGCATTCGGCTCAAGAGCTGTATCAAAAACTCCAAAAGCGATTTCCTAGAGATCTTTCCTTAATTACCGAAGCAATTAAGCAGCTCCAGTCAGAAAACCTGCAATCAGATGAGCGGTTTGCCGAAGCGTTTGTAGCATCGCGGGTAAGGCGAGGTCAGGGGCCAAACCGAATCGGTATGGAGTTGCGTCAGCGTGGTGTTGAAAAAAGCGTGATAGCGATGAATCTTGAAGCGTTTGATCCGTCTGAATGGGTGGCGCTAGCGAAAGATGTTTGTGCTCGTAAATATGGTGAAAACGCCACTCAAGATAGAAAACAGCAAGCGAAGCAATATCGATTTTTGCAATACCGTGGTTTCTCTGCAGATCATATTCGAAAGGCGCTCTCATGAGCTTTCGGTGCTTCTCTCGTAATCATAGGCTGCGTTCGTAATAGACCATCATCAATTGATTCTGAACTATGCAATGTGACGGCCACTTTTGTACACTTTCGTACTGCTCTTATGTCTAAGGTATAAACGTCCTAACACATGTTGAAACGAATGGGTCAATAATGACATCGTATTATCGCGACTTATTTGGTCATTACCGCTTTTCGAATACTTTGCACACCACACAATTTTTCCATGCGCGATGCGTACGCAGCAGCTACATAACTCATTTGTTCATACCCTTGTTCAAGGGCATTCACAATGGCTTTTCCTCTTTCTAAAATTCGTTCATCAGCGTTGTTTGTGTTAACTAGTGACAGCTTATTTTCTGCAAAATGTGCCAGGGTTAAGTAACGAGGGTCGCACATGTCGAAAGGGCAGTGTTTAAGTGTTCTTAGAAGATTTTTACTACCTTCGCTAACTTTGTTTGATAATTCCTTGGTCTGGAGTTGGTGGTGTTGCGAATATTTCTTGGGCTGGTTACGCAGAAGAAGAGAAAACTCTATTAAATATGTACGGAGCTGAGTCACTTTATTTCCATATTCGCCAATCTCGCGGAGACTTTGGTGAAGCTTTTGAGTAGTTGCGTGTCTTTGAACATCGAGTAATAGGCCTAACGCGAGCCGTTCTCCCATTAGCGCATTTTGCTGGCCGAGCTCAGTAGTGAGCTCTTTAAAGTCAAATAATACTTTTTTGAGATACTTCTCTTGTTCAGTGCCCGCGATATGCGTTGTTTTAGTTGCTAACTCAATTCCGCTTTGTTTTAGTTTGTTTGAAGCTTGTAGCTCTGCAATTTGCTGGACCTGCTTATGATGTGTTTCGACATGGTTATTCCGGTCAGGAGAGGCGAAACGAATACGCTCAATGCAGTGGTCCAACTGCTTCATTACTGCGTCACTATGGAGGTTTTTAAAAGAGTCAATAGACGGGAGTCTCCAGAATTGCTGTGTACTAAACCAGTGGCTAAAGTATTCGTCAGACAGTGCTTTTAGCTTACGTTGTTTTTCTAAGTTGGCTCTAAAAGACTTGATGGTAATGAGGTTTTCTTTTTTGATTTTAATGCCGTTTTGGTAGAGCAGTTCAGCTGTTAATTGTGCACTGTATTTTGATCGTCCTACTAGCAAATTTCGAATCGGAAAATCTTTGACAATGATACTGTTGGTGGCTTCGACCGCACTCATTTCCTGAGTGCTTGTAGTTTCCGTTGACGACTCCTTCAATAGGAGTCGAGCAAACTCGGGTATGTCATTGATAAATTCGTTGGATGAATTGTTTTCTAGTAATTCTTCTAGCGCCAAGCGGTAAAATATATCGGCATTCTCTAGCGTCTGAGTGGTTAATTGCTGTTTTTTAGAGCCTTCTACACAGGCTTGGAACTCTTTTGTAAAGCGCGGTGGCTCGGCTAGTTTTTTCCTGAGGATGTTGGTCGTCAATTTACTATAAGCCCTTGGGAAAGACTCAATGCCCGAAACAAGTTGCCCAAGCCTTGTAGCGGCTGTTGATATGCTTGGTGTATTTTGAGCAAGTTTAGATAGGCTGTGGCTGCTAACCGAGGTGTTTCGTGAAAACTCGAATAGCAGATTAGTAGCATATTGCTCTAGGATACAATTATATCGAAGCGCTGGAACACTATACCTAGCACATGTGGCCGCCAGGTACCCGCAGAATTCGCGGGCGCTAAAAAAACGTATGTGCAGAGCGTTAATAGATAACGTGTAACCGGTGTCATGCTTCGAGCCGATGCGTAATAGTTGCTCCCGAGGAGATTCGGTTTCGCAGCGCATGGCATACGAGAAATTTGGGTTTGGCGGCAGCACTAAGTTGATTGATGCGGGTGGTGTAATGCCTAAGATTTTGCAGCAGATGGTAACTAGAGCAAAAAACTTGGCTTCTTCGTCTTCCTTCAGAAAAATGCTCTCAACAGGTGCCGCTTGTCGACTCCAAAGCGGTGTTAGCAGGATAAAAATGATAGCGCCTGCGCAGCAAGAGAGTACTCCTGCGCTAATGATTGCGAACAAAATACTGAATTGGCTCACTAGCGTAAAAAGACTATAAACACCAAAAGCGGACATTACCGTTAGACCGGCGATTAATATTGGGTAACCAAGGCAAATGCTCATCAGGGTTATCGTGTGGGATAAAGCCGCGAATCTTTTTGACTGCGAGGTGCTGTGCTTTATGGCACCTTCCTTTGGAAGCTGAAATAGGGTTTTAATTTGCCTTAACGCGGTTGCTAGGTCGGGCTGCTTGGCTGGTTTTTTACCCTCTAGTTTTTTCCGTATGGGTTCAGGTCGACGCAGAGGCGTGACGTTGCTTCGGGCCGGTTTTGAATTCTCTTTTGGTTTGGACGGCTGTTCTTTGCGAGCCTTGTGTGCGCTGTCCGCCATGTTGTGGACGTTCGCGGTACTCGCTAGTACGGGTTCTTCGTTTTCTTCGGGTTTAGTTGGGGGGTCGATAAAACAGTCTAGACCAAACTCTCCCAGGCGGTCGCAGATCTTAATTGCTTCATCGTATTTTAAGCCGTTTTTTAAGGTGATGGCGTTATTCGATGTGAGTTTGGTGAGGAGTTGCGGAGACACTTTAACAGAGTGCAAAAACCTTTCTACCTCTGATTTAGAGTCTTCTGTGGAAGCTGAATATTCTTCACAGGCACCTTCAAGAATTACGCTGAATTGCATCTTCATTACCAACAGAGTGGGTTGTTTGGGGGTAAATTGGTCAGACAATCGTCTTGGAAGAATAGCCATAAACGCCGAAAAATATGTGCGCCTTATCACAGAGTTCTGGCTATTTTTTCGGCGTGAGACGTACCACTCAGTTTCAATTGTGAGCAGTTAACGATCAGGAGGCGATTATACGATGCCCTCAAGTGACGCATTGCCAAATGCTCGCGGGAGGTAGAAGTATTAGAGACTGGCTACGTTTACCTTTATAATCCCCGCCCATTTGCGGGAGCCTACGCTCCGATACCTTTGATTTCCCTTAGGAGTACAACGTGTCGAATAACATTCTTATCTTGCCTGGTGATGGTATTGGTCCCGAAATCGTTTCGGAAGCTTCCAAAGTTCTTCGCCGGGTAAGTGAGCTTGAAGGCTTAAACCTAACGTTTGAAGAAGCTCCTTTGGGTGGGGCGGGCATTGATGCGGTGGGCAAGCCTCTTCCCGATGAAACGCTAGCCAAGGCGAAGCAGGCCGATGCTATTTTAATGGGGTCTGTTGGCGGCCCTAAGTGGGACAATATTGAGCGCTCGATTCGTCCGGAGCAAGGATTGTTGCAGTTGCGATCTGGTTTGGGTTTATTTGCGAATCTGCGTCCTGCTTTGCTCTATCCGCAACTAGCCGATGCGTCGTCCCTCAAGCCTGACATCGTCAGTGGCCTCGATATTATGATTGTTCGGGAGCTAACGGGTGGGATTTACTTTGGGCAACCACGAGGAATTCAGACCCTCGAAAATGGCGAGAGGGAAGGGTTCAATACTTATCGCTATGCGGAACACGAAGTTATCCGTATCGGTCGAGTGGCATTTGAGATGGCGCAAAAACGCGATAAGCGTGTGTGCTCAGTAGACAAAGCCAATGTGTTAGAAGCCACTATGTTATGGCGAGAGGTGATGGACGAACTAGCGAAAGAATATCCTGATGTCGAGTTGTCTCATATGTATGTCGACAATGCTGCAATGCAGCTCGTGCGAGCGCCTAAGCAATTTGACGTGGTAGTTACTGGCAACATGTTTGGCGATATTTTGTCTGATGCGGCGGCAATGTTAACGGGTTCAATCGGGATGTTGCCGTCTGCCTCGTTAAACAGCACTGGTTGCGGGCTTTATGAACCATGTCACGGCTCAGCGCCCGATATTGCCGGGCAGGGTATCGCTAATCCGCTTGCCACGATTTTATCTGGCGCCATGTTATTGAGATATTCCTTAGACCAGCAAGCGGCCGCGAACCGAATTGAGGCGGCAGTGGGGCGTGTTCTTGATCAGGGCTTGAGAACTTCGGATATCGTGTCTGATGGTTTCAAGGCTGTGTCAACGGTAGAGATGGGTGACGCGGTTGTCGATGCGCTTTAATTGATAAATCATTTTGAGAGCGTGTCATTACCCTGCAAATTAACAGGCTGGTGTTGTAAAATAGTCAGTCTGATTGAAAATTGTCCGTTGGCCGCTAAAAGCGGTCGTAACACATAGTGGAGTTGTAATGAGAGTAGGTTTTGTTGGTTGGCGAGGAATGGTTGGCTCCGTTTTAATGGAGCGAATGTTGGCTGAGTCCGATTTTAAAGGTATTGAGCCAATTTTTTTCACCACATCTAATGTTGGCGGTGAAGGCCCTGCTATTGGTGTTGACATTCCCGCCCTCAAAGACGCGACAGACATTGCTGAATTAACACCGATGGATGTCATCGTTACCTGCCAGGGAGGGGATTACACCCAAGAGATTTATCCAAAACTGCGTGATGCCGGCTGGAAAGGCTATTGGATTGATGCTGCATCAACGTTACGCATGAAAGACCAATCAATCATCGTGTTAGACCCTGTGAATCGTGATGTCATCGATCAGGGCTTGCGAGATGGTGTGAAAGACTTCATCGGTGGAAATTGCACCGTCAGTCTCATGTTAATGGGGCTTTCTGGTTTATTTAAAGAAGGCCTAGTCGAGTGGGTGTCGGCAATGACCTACCAAGCCGCGAGCGGTGCTGGAGCCCAAGCTATGCGCGAGTTGATCGCTCAAATGGGTTCAATTCATGGCGCGGTTGCGGAGGAAATTGCAAATCCAGCGAGCGCCATTCTAGAAATTGATCAAAAAGTTCTCGCGACCATGCGTGCTGACGAGTTCCCAGTCAGTCAAACGGTCACTCCACTCGCGGGTAGCGTGTTACCTTATATTGACCGCCAACTGGAGAACGGTCAGAGCCGTGAGGAATGGAAAGCTCAGGCCGAGACCAACAAAATCCTTGGCATTCAGCAATCACTGATTCCGATCGATGGTGTGTGCGTGCGTGTCGGAGCAATGCGGTGTCATAGCCAGGCTTTAACAATCAAACTTAAGCAGGATGTACCGCTCAGTGATGTCGAATCGATCATAGCGAATGCCAACGACTGGTCCAAAGTTGTACCCAATACGCGTGAAGCGAGTCTTCATGACTTGACTCCAACTCGCGTTACTGGGGGGTTAGAAATACCCGTTGGTCGACTCCGAAAAATGGCAATGGGGTCTAATTACTTATCTGCGTTCACAGTGGGCGATCAGCTGTTGTGGGGCGCTGCCGAGCCCCTTCGCAGAATGTTGAATATATTGCGCGAGCAGTAATTTTCCATTTGTAGAGTTTACCGGGTGCCCATGCGCGATCATGGCACCCGGTTTTTCGTTTTATGGGGAAGAATCCCCCTGCATAGCCTCATTAGCTGACGGCTATATATAACAGAGAATATGGTTATGGCTCATATTGCTATTATTGGTCCCGAAGCCGCAGCGGCGCAGGTGTTGGTCGATTCTATTGAAGAAAGGGGTGTTGATTGCGAGGCACTGACATTATTAAGCGATGCGCCATATGATGCCGAGGAGCTAACCTACCAAAAGCGTAAACTTTTACCCCAGGCAGTGGTGGATTTCGATTTTGGTCAAGCCGACATTGTATTTCTCATGGGGGCTGTAGATGAGAGCGTGATTCAATCTGCCCGGGGCGAAGCATGCTATGTCATCGATTGCCGGGCAGATGTTGCGCGAGATGGCGTCGAAGCTTCACCTGTTATTCCTGACGTAAATGCGAGCCTGTTAGCTGATGTAAAACCGGGCGACATTGTGCGAGCCCCTTGTTCAAGCAGCGTAATGCTATCTTTAATTCTAAATCCGCTAGGTGCGCTAGCGGCCATTCGATCCGTGTCCGTTTGTTGCCATCTTCCGGCAATTCGTCGCGACAAAGAGGGAGTGGATGAGTTGGTAGGGCAGACTGCGCGTCTTATGAATGGCTTGCCAGCAGAGAAGAAAATTTTCTCGGAGCAAATTGCGTTTAATGTACTTCCGGGTGACTCGGTTCGGGATGAACAAGGTAACAGTATTGAGGAAGCCGCCATTACATCGGATGTGCGCCAGGTGCTAGGACAGGAGGCTATGCTGCTTTCTGCTACATGCCTCCATGTTCCCGTGTTCTATTCGCAATCCATGGTCGTAAACGTTGAGTTTGCCGAGCCTGTCAGTGTCGGTGCTATTTCATCATCTCTCAAAAAAGTGGATGGCGTGAGGGTGTCTAATAGTGCTAAGACGGTGCCTACTGCGGTGAGTGACATGCTTTCATCTGGAGAGCTAGTGATCAGTAGAATTCGCCAAGTATCTGGTAGCGATCGCCATTTTTGCCTTTGGTCGGTCGCTGATGAGCTCCGTAGAGGTGTGGCTGTGAATGCTGTACAAATTGCAGAAATATTGATAAAAAGCTATTTATAATGAATACTTACGACGGATAGTGAAGAGATATTCTAGCTTTCCGCTCTAATTTTATATGCATTTTAAAGCAACTCACATTGGTGAATCTGCTAAAACTGTTCAGAGCTTTTGCTAAAAGCCGCACTTTCAACCGAAAATTGGTTGTAAAACGTGTGCGGTTCATCGAGCTTCGCGGCAGTTTTGAGTGGATCCATACTGTGAGTGAGTGTGAATCGCAATCGCGGTTACACAGGAAATAGTGGTATAGGGCAAGGGCAGGGCGAGACCTGCAGTGTCAGCCGCTGGGGTGAACGATAAAGGAAATTCCTATGCATCTTCGAAAACTGACGCTCGCCATTAGCACAGTTGGGGCAATGTGTGCCAGCGGGGCCTACGGCCTAGGTTTGGGAGAGATTACTCTTAACTCCGCGCTCAATGAACCATTGGACGCAGAGATCAAGCTGCTTCAGGTGCGAGACCTGTCTGAAAGCGAAATTGTCGTTGAGCTAGCTGATCGTTCAGATTTCGCACGTGCTGGTGTTGATCGCGTCTTCTTTCTTCAAGGCTTAGAATTCGATGTTGATATGGATAACCCGGGTGGACCGGTTGTTCATGTAACCTCAGACCGTCCTGTTCAGGAACCATTTCTTAATTTTTTGGTGAAAACGCAATGGCCTAGCGGACGTTTGCTGCGAGAATATACTGTACTTTTAGACTTGCCCGTTTTTGAGCGGGCCCCGTCTCAGCCTATTCAGCCAGCCCAAACTCAGCGCCCTGTTGCGCAACCTGCTCCAGCCCCAGAACCTGTCGCACCAGCCCAAGCGCGCCCGTTGCCGGCTCCAGTTCAGGCAACTCGGGAAGATGTTGCTGAGCCAACTGCCGCTAATGAACCCCCTCGTGCTGCACCTGAAGACGATTATGTAGAAGAAGCACCAGCTCGCACCACCGTTGTTCAAGCGACGCCTGCTCAAGAACCTGTTCGTTACGGTGACGACAGCTATCAAGTGCAAGCCAATGATACCTTGTGGGAGATCGCGCTGCGTACCAGACCGAGCAGGAGTTCATCTGTCCAGCAGACGATGCTTGCGTTGCAGCGTTTAAACCCTGATGCGTTTATTAATGACAACATTAACCTGCTGAAGAAAGGGCAGGTTTTACGTATCCCAAGCCAGTCTGATATAGATGCATTGTCGCTTTCTGAGGCTGTTAGCGAAGTTGCCTATCAAAACAATCAGTGGCGTGGATCCGATTCATCTGTGGGTGCTCAGCTTGAGGGCGCGAGTACTGAAATTAGTTATGACGACGAGCCATCGGAACAGCAAGGCCAATTGCGCATTGCTGCGCCGAGTGACAGCGCGTCTGCCGCATCACAGAGTGGCGGTGGTGACTCTCTCAACCAAGAAATCTTGGAAAACGATCTCGCGATTAACATGGAGCAACTTGATTCAGTTCGCCGCGAGAACGATGAGCTTAACGAACGTGTCAGTGAGCTGGACGACCAAATAGAGACCATTGAGCGCCTTATCGAGGTTAGCAATGCAGAGCTAAGCGAATTGCAACAAGGCATCGCGCAAACAGATGCTGTTGAAGCTGCGGCCCAAGATGAAGTAGCAGATGCCGCCGAGTCTGATGCGGAAAGCACGGCTGAATCAGCGACTGAGGATGATCAAGTAGCAGTCGAAGAGGCCCCGGTTAGCAAGGCGCCCGTTATCCGAGCAAAACCACCAGAGCCTTCTCTCGTCGATACCCTAATGGGATACATCTGGTATGTGTTAGCGGGTATTGGTGTGCTCGTGGCGATCATTGCATTTGTAATCTTCCAGCGTCGTACCCAGCGTGAAATGGAAGAGTTTGATTCATACGATGACACTGAGTTTGTTGATCAGGAAGATTCTCTAGATGATGACTTTGGAGATCTCGCTGATACCGAGTTTGATACCGACGAATTTGATCTCGCGACGGACGAATTGGATGAAGAGGAAGAGCCGCAAGAAGAGCAAGCGGCACCTGTCCAATCTGAGACTGGAGATGCTGTCGCTGAGGCGGACATCTATATTGCCTACGGTAAGTTTGATCAAGCTGAGGAAATGCTAGTTAGAGCCTTAGATGATGAGCCAGGTAATACTGAAGCGCGTTTGAAACTCCTAGAGGTCTATGCTGAGACCCGTGACGCTGATAAATTTGATGCCCAATACGCGCAGGTTGTTGCAACAGGCGATGCGTCAGCAGAACAAAAAGCGGCTGATCTTCGCAATACGATACCCGGTATCGCCGCCTTTGTTGGGGGCGCAGCGGCCGTTGCTACTGCCACTGATAGTGATGTTGAAGACTTATCAGGTGACTTAAATTTCGATGACTTAGACCAAATCGATGAGCCTGAAGAGGAAAGTGCTCCAGACGAAGAAGCTGATGATTTTGATTTTGGTGACCTCGACCTAGATTTAGACGCGGGTACGGAGTCTGAGCCACAAGACACCGCTGAGCCAGTGTCCGGAGACGATACAGAGTTAGATTTTGACTTCGACCTCGGTGATGAAAATTCCGACGATACGGAAGCATCGGCTGAAGACGATCTCAGTTTTGATTTAGATCTCGATGAAAGTGGCTCGTCAGATGCTGATACGGATACTCTCGACTTCGACCTTGATCTAGACTCCTCAGAAGAGCCCGTCGCCGCTGAAGAAACGAAGGATGATGACCTCACTTTTGATTTTGACCTCGGGGAAAGCGCTGAGGAAGCAGCAACTGATGAAGACGACTTAACGCTTGATCTCGATGGTGCTCTGGATACGGAAGAGCTATCTATTGAAGGTTTTGATACTAACGAAGCGCCGGAAGGTGACGGCCTAGAGTTGGGTGTTGAGGCTGATGACCTTGAGATTGAAAACGACGAGGCGCCTATTGAGTTCGACGCCGCTGACCTCGATTTAGGTGACGATAGTGTCGATCTTGATATAGCTGAAGATGACAGTGAAAGCGCCTCTGAAGAGGATGATTTCCTTGCTGACCTAGAGTTTAGCCCCGCTTCTGATGACGACGCAGAGCCTCAAGCTGAAACTGCCGATAGTGAAGATAGTGACGATTTGAGTTTCGACTTTGCTAGCGACGAAAGCGCCAATGCGCTCGACGATGCCTTTGATCTTGAAAGTGGAGATGTTGATCTTGCCGCGTTAGACCAAGAAATGGATGCATTAGTTGGTGGTCTTGATGACGACGATGACCTTGATCTAGAGGTTACACCTACAGAAGTTGTCCCCAAAGTGTCGGCTGACGATATTGGAGATAAGGCAGCGCTAGACGGAGATGCCTCAGGCGGCGAAACTGCCACTGACTTGGATGATTTGATTTCGCTTGATGATACTTCGCTTGATGACTTGGCGCTTGGCGATCAGGACGGCGCTGCAGACGATTTTTCTGTTGATGACTTAACGTTTGACAGCGACGATGATAGTGCTGACGACGATATGGACAGCGAATTAGACTTCCTTGCTGATACAGACGAAGTCGCTACAAAATTAGACTTAGCACGTGCCTATATCGATATGGGCGATAAAGATGGTGCGCGAGATATTCTCGAAGAAGTCAGTAGTGAAGGTAACGACGAGCAGAAGTCTGAGGCGCAAGAGCTGTTGGGGCGGTTATAAGCTGCTCCTCAATCAGGCTAATCGACTTCGACCTTAAATCGTTAGACAATACAGAAAGCCCTGCTCTATGAGCAGGGCTTTTTTGTTCTAATAGATAATCCGTTCTTAACGTGCTGTAACCCTAATGACAATTTACTCCCGCAATTGTGAACTAAAACCTGGAATAGAATTCCCTGATCATATGCAGCGCATGTGTATTGGTATTGAATACAATGGCACTGCATTTCATGGGTTTCAGGTGCAGAAATTTGCTGTTGATACAGTGCAAGGAGCATTGCATGAGGCTCTGTCCTGGGTTGCTGACGAAAGTATTACCTTGGTCTGCGCTGGGAGAACCGACGCTGGTGTTCATGCCTCCAGTCAGGTGGCGCATTTTGATACCCTGGCTGACCGGCCACTAAAGGCCTGGTCGATGGGGGTTAATGCACGTTTGCCCGCTGGGGTCAGTATTAAGTGGGCTATGCCTGCGGTACCAGCATTTCACGCGAGGTTTAGTGCAACGGCGAGAACCTATCGGTATGTCATCTACAACAATCCTAGTCGGCCAGCGGTTTTGTCTAAGCTAGTAACGTGGTTCAAGCGTCCGCTTGATCACGATTCACTGCAAAGCGCTGCGGCGTGTTTGCTCGGAGAGCATGACTTCAGTGCGTTTAGAGCGTCTCAGTGCCAGGCGAATAGCCCGGTAAGGCGAGTCGAGTCACTCCGTTTTGCGGCATTTAGAGACTTTGTTGTCATAGAAATTAAAGCCAATGCATTCTTGCACCATATGGTTCGAAATATTGTCGGTTCGCTACTCGCTATTGCGGCGGGCGATAAACCTGTCAGCTGGATGAAAGAATTGCTCGAGGGGAGGGATCGCCGCTTAGCTGCTGCTACGGCACCAGGCGACGGGCTATACTTGGTGGCTGTCGATTACCCAGCAGAATTTGGCATCCCCGACACCCCGCCGGGGCCAGATCTTGTTCCAGAGCAACTGGATTGGCAAATTGTAGGCGATAAATAGGCGTCTTTGCACGGGCACGATGACCGAGGATATCCAGACAGCAGCGCCATCATCTGTTATTATCAGCGGTCAATTTTGGAAAGATTTTCCTTCGGTTGAGTAGTACCCTTCAAGCACTGGTCAATCATATACATATAGCCTTTTCCTTTTGGTAAGCAATCAAGCAATGTCTAGTTTCGCGCGTGTGAAAATTTGCGGTATAACATCAGTTGCCGATGCAATGGCTGTTGCGCAAACAGGTGCCGATGCGATAGGGCTTAATTTTTACGAGCAGAGTCCGCGTTATATTTCTATTAGCACTGCCCAAGAGATTGTTCGAGCAGTTGGGCCGTTTGTGTCTGTCGTTGGACTGTTTGTCAATGCGTCGCAAGAGCGTGTCAGTGAGGTGGCAGCTTCGGTCGATTTAAATATGCTCCAGTTTCATGGCGATGAAACAGAAGCCTATTGCTCGCAATTTAATCTTCCTTACATTAAAGCTCTACGTGTCCGGTCTGGAGACCCCAATGCATCCCTCAGCGAGGTGAGAGCTGGGGTGAAAACAATAGTGTTGTCTTACCAATCCGCGAGCGGCGTTTTATTAGACGCTTACAGTGAATCGGCATACGGCGGCACTGGTGAACAGTTTAATTGGCAAGCGGTGCCCGAGTTGCACAGTGGCCGTTGTGAAAATATCCCGCTAATCCTTGCCGGCGGTTTAACGGCCGGCAATGTGGGGGAGGCTATACAAGGTGTGGAACCGTATGCAGTTGATGTCAGTAGCGGCATCGAAATCTCGCCGGGGATAAAAGATTTAGACAAAGTACGCGAATTTGTAATCAATTCGCACGGCTGGTGCGTAGACCATTGACTTCGCCGACGAACATTATCGGCACCTAACCACTAGGTTAGACAACCAAACACACAGTAAATGACATTTGAAAGAGGCTCGGATGACCGATAAACCCGATTATGCAGCAATTCCTGACACCACTGGCCACTTTGGGCCATACGGTGGACGCTTTGTTGCTGAGACCTTGATGGATGCACTCGATCAACTGACGGAGTTGTATGACCGTTTAAAAAGTGATGAAGAGTTTTTAGCGGATATTGATCGAGATCTCGCGCATTATGTTGGTCGACCCTCACCCCTGTATTTTGCAGAACGTTTAACTCAAGTGTGGGGCGGAGCAAAAGTTTTTTTAAAGCGCGAAGACTTAAATCATACTGGCGCGCACAAAATTAATAATACGATTGGTCAAGCATTGTTAGCGAAGCACACAGGTAAAAAGCGCGTGATCGCTGAGACTGGTGCAGGTCAACATGGTGTGGCGACGGCGACGATTGCTGCGCGACTTGGCTTAGAGTGCCAGGTATACATGGGGGCTGAAGACGTGAAGCGCCAGGCACCCAATGTTTATCGTATGAAGCTGTTGGGGGCTGAAGTAATTCCCGTTCACTCAGGCTCAAAAACTTTAAAAGATGCCATGAATGAAGCGATGCGTGACTGGGTTACGAACATCGATGACACCTTTTATATTATTGGTACTGTTGCGGGGCCACACCCTTATCCTTTACTGGTGCGAGATTTCCAAGCAGTTATTGGTCGCGAGGCTCGAGCGCAGTGTCTTGAGCAAACGGGCCGTTTACCCGATGCATTGATTGCATGTGTTGGTGGCGGCTCAAATGCGATTGGCTTGTTCCATCCCTTTTTGGCTGATGAGTCAGTGGCGATGTATGGAGTTGAGGCGGGTGGCCTTGGTATTGAGACTGGAAAACATGCTGCACCGTTAACCGCAGGAATTCCTGGTGTACTTCATGGGAATCGTACCTATTTAATGGAAGACGAAGACGGACAAATTATCGAAACCCATTCTGTATCCGCCGGTTTGGATTATCCAGGTGTTGGCCCGGAGCATGCCTGGTTAAATGATATTGGTCGCGTTAATTACGTCACTATCAATGATGACGAAGCGCTGGCAGCCTTCCGGCAAACCTCTCAGGTTGAAGGTATTATTCCCGCGTTGGAGTCTAGCCATGCAATGGCCTATGGCGCAAAGCTGGCACCTACTATGGATAAAGAGGATATTTTAGTAATTAATTTATCGGGTCGCGGAGATAAAGACTTGTATACCGTCGCCGAACTTGATGGCGTTCAGATTAGCTGATTACCAATTAGATAAAGACATTGTGCGGGAATAATTTACATGAGCCGAATTGAAGAGCGCTTTGCAGCACTAAAAAAAGAGAACCGTAAAGCGTTAGTAACCTACATCGTGAATGGCGATCCAAGTTTGACCGCGACCTTACCGACTATGCATGCTTTGGTAGAAGGCGGGGCGGATATCATTGAATTAGGTGTGCCGTTTTCAGATCCGATGGCAGACGGCGGTGCGATTCAGTTGGGGCATCAACGAGCACTAGAAAATAAAGCAAGCTTGCGCTCTAGTCTCGCTGTTGTTGAAGAGTTCCGCAAAAGCAATAAAGATGTTCCCGTTGTTTTAATGGGTTATGAAAACCCGATTGAGCGCATGGGCTACGAAACGTTTGCAGCCGAAGCTGAGCGAGTGGGTGTCGATGGAGTGATTATTGTAGATCTTCCACCGGAAGAGGGCGCCGCACTAAAACAAGCCTTGGCCGACCGTTCCTTAAATATGATTTACCTAGTTGCACCGAGCACGACAGAAGAACGCGCGAAAAAAATTATTGCTTGTGCCAGCGGGTTTTTGTACTACGTGTCAGTTAAAGGTGTTACCGGCTCTAGTACTCTCGATACCGACGATGTGAATGATAAATTGAACGCATTACGCGAACTAACTGACTTACCGATTTGCGTCGGTTTTGGTATCAAAACTGGAGATTCTGCGCGTGCAGTGACACAAATATCCGATGGCGCAGTGGTTGGCAGTTTATTTGTTGATGCCATGGGGCAGCGGGCATCTAAAGCCGACGATGAAATTGCGGCGGCAGTAAAAGAATTGGTTGCACCTATCCGTGCGGCGATTGATAGCTAGTGTTTTGAGCGCCTGTCGTTGATTCAATTGTCAGTATAAATTGGTATCGGTCTCACTATGCGAAAGACCCTGTCGGATTGGCTTGGTTGGCTAGAGTCATTGCACCCAAAAGATATTGAGTTGGGACTCGATCGCATTTCGATCGTTGCTAAACGTCTCGACATATTTACTCGTCTTAAGTCGAGTAATACCAAAGTTGTTACTGTTGCCGGGACTAATGGAAAAGGCTCCTGCGTGGCAACCATGGAAACGTTCGCGCTAGCATCTGGCCTCACGGTGGGCGCTTATACTTCCCCCCATTTTTTGCATTTCAATGAGCGCATTCGGGTTAATGGTGCAATGGTGTCGGATGATGCCTTATTGCGAGCATTCAACGTCATCGAGCGTGCCCGCGAAAGTGTTTCATTAACTTACTTCGAATACACGACCCTCGCAGGCTTATGGATATTTTGTGAGGCAGACCTTGATATTTGGTTGCTCGAAGTCGGTCTAGGAGGGAGGCTCGACGCCGTCAATATCATCGAGCCTGATGTTGCTGTGATTACGAGTATTGCCCTGGATCACCAAGATTGGTTAGGTAATGACCGTGAAACAATTGGCCGAGAGAAAGCCGGCATCATGCGCGCCGGGGCTCCCGCAATTTGTGTAGACCCAGATCCACCAAATAGTATTGCTGGCTACGCTCTTGAGGTTGGCGCTAGGTTGGTCTCTGCCGGCAATAGCCTGAATTGGTCTACGGACGATGTGAGTTGGCAATTTAGCATCACGCGGGATCAGGCCGACCTGCGGTCAAACAGTGATTACACTAGTCTCCCCATTCCCTCTCTACCTATGCCGTCAGTTGTTGCAGGGTTGCAGGCCCTAGCTTATGTCGGGGTAACCTTCGATAGAGACCAGGTGAGTCGAGAGTTAAAACGTTTGACGTTAACCGGCCGGAACCAGCAGTGCTGGGTATCGGGTAGGCGAATTATTCTCGATGTTGCTCATAACCCAGCGGCTGCAGAGTTGCTTGCAACGCGTTTATCGACAATACCAGGTAGTAAAGCAGCGATATTTGCAGTGATGGCGGACAAAGACATCCCCGGAATCTGTCGTCCATTATTACCTCTCATAGATCAATGGGTGGTGGCGGGTTTAGAAAACAACCCGCGTGCAGCAGCGTCTGACGATTTGCAAAAGCAGCTAGCGAGGGAAGGGCATGCAGTTGATCGCTGTGATACAGTGCGCCAAGCGTTTGAGCGCTGTATTCGAAACACACCGGCAGGCGATACAATTGTAGTGTTTGGCTCATTCTATACTGTGGCAGAGGTGTTATCCGTCATCACAGCGTTTTCAAGTGAATCAGGAGACCTTAATGGATGATGGTTTAAAGCAGCGACTAATTGGAGCCGTTGTTCTTATTGCGGTTGCTGTAATTTTTGTCCCAACTTTCTTGGACAGCGGCGGGCGAAGGGTAATAGATCTAGCAACCAAGGTGCCTCCAGAGCCAGTGGTCATCGCAGAGCCACTCGAATTGCCCCCGCCTGCACCGCCTCAGGTGGTTCGACCTGCTAAACCGCTCGATGAAAATTACGCCCATCCCGAAGCCGAGCTAGAAGCGGATATAACACCCGCTGAAACCAGCACTAAAAGCCTGGCCGATCGTGTCCCACAGCGGGCACCCGATATAAGCAGCAGTGGTGTCCCTACTGGCTGGTCTATTCAGGTCGCTAGCTTTGCTGACGGCAAGCGCGCTGACGCGTTTTTGCAGTTGGTCAGGGATAAAGGGTTCGCCCGAAGCTATGTTCGTCAGGGCGATGTGGCGGGGAAGCCAGTCTATCGAGTATTTGTTGGTCCAAAGTTAAGCAAAGAAAAGGCGCTCGAAGAACAAGCGACGTTAGAGCGGGAGCTCAAGGTTGATAGCTTATTGGTTAAATTTGCGCCTTAATAACAGCTGTATGCGAGAAATTAGTCAAAGCGGCTGTCGCGAATTGATTCATTTAGCGATTGTCAGTAGCATACCGGCTCACTCAACATGGGTTGTTCTAGACCCTTTTCATGAGACGCCATAATGAACTGGGCCGACATAGCCATCCTGGTAATTATTCTCATTTCCAGCTTGATTAGCTTGAAGCGAGGATTCATTAAAGAGGCGCTATCTCTGGCCGCTTGGGTGGCCGCTTTCGTGGTTGCAATTCTGTTCAGTCGTTCACTGGCAACCCTGTTTGTCGATACCATTGCCTCGCCATCGCTTCGAGAAATGGTTTCCTTCGGTATTCTGTTTGCTGCCACATTGGTTGTGTCAGCCATGGCTAATTATCTCATCGGCGAGGTGGTGCGAATGACCGGCCTTGCTGGCACAGATAGAACGTTTGGCATGGTGTTTGGCGCTGTACGCGGTGTGATTGTCGTGATGGCGTTATTGTTGTTAGTGCCTCCCATCTTACCTATCGATCAAGAACCCTGGTGGCGAGAGTCATCGTTAATTCCCTATTTTTTATCGATGGAAGGTTGGTGCAGACAGTTGGCGAGTACTGTTATCGAAATGGTACAAGGGCTATTCTCTTAAAGTAGATTTTAGGATTGGGTTGGTGATCGACACTGTCCCGGTCGATATTGATCAAAGGTGATTCTTATATGTGTGGCATAGTCGGTATCGTAGGTAAGTCCGATGTTAACCTTCAGTTGTATGATGCTCTGACGGTTCTTCAGCACCGTGGACAAGATGCAGCCGGGATGGTGACCTGCGGAGACGGGAAGCTTGCGCAGCAAAAAGCCAATGGCTTGGTCAGCGATGTTTTCCGAACTCGTCACATGCAGCGCTTGTTAGGCAATATTGGCATTGGTCATGTTCGTTACCCTACTGCTGGCGGTTCAGGACCAGCGCTAGCACAACCTTTTTATGTTAACTCGCCTTATGGTATTGCGCTTGCGCACAATGGAAATTTAACTAACTCGAAAGAAGTTAACGAGCACTTATATAAAACCGATCTTCGCCACGTCAATACTGATTCAGACTCTGAGGTGTTGCTGAATGTCTTTGCCCACGAATTGCAAGCGATGGGTAAATTGGTACCCACAGAAGAAGAAATTTTTAAAGCAATCGAAGGGTTACACCGGCGTGTACGCGGTGGTTATTCAGCCGTTGCACTGATTGCCAATTACGGCATTCTGGGTTTTCGCGATCCGTGGGGTATTCGGCCGTTGGTTTTTGGAAAACGACAGGGACCAAAAGGTGACGAATACATGATCGCGTCTGAAAGCGTTGCTCTCGATGTGCTTGGTTTTGATCGTGTACGCGATGTGGCTCCCGGTGAGGCGGTGTACATTGATATAAACGGTAAATTACATACACGGCAATGTGCTGAAAAGCCAATTCTTCGCCCGTGTATTTTTGAGCAAGTATATTTCGCGCGCCCTGATTCCATTATGGATGATGTATCCGTGTACAAAGCGCGTTTACGCCAAGGTGAAAAACTTGCCGAAAAAATTCTGCGTGATATGCCGAACCACGATATTGATGTGGTTATCCCTATTCCTGATAGTAGCCGGGTAGCTGGGCAAGCGTTAGCGCAACATTTAGGCGTCAAATTTCGTGAAGGCTTAGTGAAAAACCGCTACATTGGTCGAACCTTTATCATGCCTGGTCAACAACAACGCAAAAAGTCGGTTCGTCAAAAACTTAATGCGATTGATTTAGAATTCAAAGGCAAAAACGTGTTACTGGTAGACGATTCTATTGTGCGTGGTACTACCTGCCAGCAGATAATCCAAATGGCTCGAGAGGCGGGAGCAGCGAAGGTCTATTTTGCGTCCGCTGCACCGGCAGTTAAATATCCTAATGTGTACGGCATTGATATGCCAAGCGCCTCAGAATTAATTGCGCATGGGCGAACGACCGAAGAGGTATGCCAAGAAATTGGAGCGGACTTATTAATCTATCAAGACTTAGATGATTTAATAGCGGCTTCGCGCGAAGGTAACCCAGATATCGATGCTTTTGAATGCTCGGTGTTTACTGGTGAGTACATCACCGGTGATGTCGACACCACTTATTTGGACCGCATAGAATCAGAGCGAAACGATAAAATTAAGTCATTACGCCGCCAACAAACGGTGAGCGATAACGAAACAATTATCGGTTTACATAATGATGCATCCGAAGCAGGTTAAGTAATACGATATACGATTCAATTAATTGATTAAGCAGTTGGGAAGCAAGATGAGCCGAGATTCGGACGCACAAACATTTATTCTGGATGGGGAAATAGACACCATTGCGGTACGTGGCGGGCAAACCCGTTCGCAAGAAGGTGAGCATGCAGAAGCGATGTTTTTAACGTCAAGTTATGTCTTTGATTCGGCTGCGGATGCTGCCGCACGTTTTGCTGGCGACAAACCTGGCAATGTTTACTCGCGTTACACCAACCCAACAGTGCGAAATTTCCAAGATCGTATCGCGGCGTTGGAAGGTGCCGAAGCGGCCGTTGCTACTGCGTCGGGAATGTCGGCCATTTTAAGTACGTGTATGGCGTTATTGCAGTCAGGTGATCACGTTGTATGCTCGCGCAGTGTTTTCGGAACAACCACCGTATTGTTTACGCGTTACATGCAAAAGTTTGGCGTTGATGTAACACTTGTGCCATTGAAAGACTATGCCGCATGGGAAGGTGCCATTACTGATAAAACAAAATTCTTGTTTTTGGAAACACCGTCTAATCCGTTGTGCGAGGTAGTGGATATTCAACAAATGGCAGACCTTGCTCATTCGCGAGATTGCCTGCTTGTAGTTGATAACTGCTTTTGTACTCCAGCGCTTCAAAAACCGCTGTTATTCGGCGCTGATATCGTCATCCATTCGGCGACAAAATATATTGATGGCCAAGGGCGTTGTGTCGGCGGTGCGGTAGTTGGCCGGCGCGAAGAAATGGATGAAGTGCTTTCTTTTTTACGTACTGCCGGTCCAACTATGAGTGCATTCAATGCTTGGGTTTTTCTCAAAGGTTTAGAAACCTTGAGGCTTCGTATGGAAGCACATTCCAGCAATGCGCAGAAAGTTGCCGAGTACCTAGCCGTACATCCCAAGGTAGAGCGAGTATATTACGCTGGGTTACCTAGCCACCCCGGCCATGATCTTGCTAAGAAACAGCAGAGTGGATTTGGTGGAGTGCTATCGTTTTGCGTGAAAGGCGATCAGGACGCGACATGGCGATTCATTGATGGGACGTCTATTATGTCTTTAACAGCCAATTTAGGTGATGCAAAAACCACCATTGTTCATCCAGCTACCACTACTCACGGCCGCCTGTCGCCGGAAGATAAGAGTGCAGCGGGAATTACTGAAAATTTGGTGCGCATCGCGGTAGGCTTAGAAGATCCCGCAGACTTAATTGCAGACATTGATCGCGGTTTTGCCCGTGTGTAGAGGGTTATCGTTTTAGCATCGCGCCATTTATCTCCACACATAGTCGCAACCTGGTTATCGATAGATGTGCTGAGCCTGCCAACAGTCTTAAGCATCGTTCGATTATCCTATGAAAAAAGCAGTAGTAAAAAGCGGCGACACTTACAATACCCTCAATCAAATAGTCGAGCAGATCGGTACAGTCTTGTTGGGCAAAGATGTCCAAGTGAAGCTTGCCTTGGCCTGTTTGCTCTCCCGTGGCCATTTGCTCATCGAAGATTTACCCGGAATGGGTAAAACTACCTTGGCGCATGCTGTTGCAAACACCTTAGGCTTAGCCTACCAACGCATCCAGTTTACTAGCGATATGCTACCCGCAGATATCCTGGGGTACTCTATTTTCGACAAGGAGACACAGCAATTTAATTTCCATCCAGGCCCGGTATTTTCTCAAGTGTTATTGGCCGATGAAATTAATCGTACCACACCCAAAACACAGAGCGCGTTACTGGAAGCAATGGAGGAGCGCCAGGTAACTATTGAAGGGGAGACCCGTGCGCTGCCTGATCCATTTTTTGTCATTGCCACACAGAACCCTTCATCTCAATCGGGTACTTTTGCCTTGCCGGAGAGCCAACTTGATCGTTTTTTGATGCGGATTGAGTTGGGTTATCCCGATCCTCGCGCTGAACGAACCTTGTTAGAAGGGCTTAATCCCCGCGAAAAGCTCGACACACTTGCACCTCGCGTGACGCTAAAAGAGTTTGCTAGCTTACAAGACCAGGTTGATGGCGTCATGGCGTCCGATGCGTTGCTCGACTACGTGCAAAGAATTATAAAATATACCCGCACAGCGCCTGAGTTTGGTTATGGGTTGTCTCCTCGAGGTGCTATTGCGTTGTTACGGTCAGCAAAAGCGTGGGCGTTAATAGATAATCGTCAACATGTTATCCCTGAAGATATTCAGTCTGTTGCGCCGGCAGTAATCGGTCATCGTGTGCGCGATGTCGGCGATTATGGGGAGAGTCACGGCAAAGCCCTGGTGGATAGACTTCTTAATGCGGTAGATGTATTCGCATAAATTTGCCTTTCAAGCTAGCTGCATTAACGAGTTGATAATGTTCACAATGATACAGCGCTTAAAGCATTTTTTTCAGAAGCGATTTGTCCAATGGGCAAACAAACGTATTCCTATTTCCAATCAACATACCTTTAGCCAAAAAAATCTTTTCATTTTTCCTTCGATGCAGGGCTTTTGGTTCTTGCTGGTGACACTACTTCTTTGGCTGCTGGGGACAAATTACGAAAATAATATCGTGCTTAGTTTGGCTTTTTTACTGACAACATTAATGGTCGTCACGATTTTACATTCGTACTCAAATTTATCAGGCCTTAGCATCGAATTGCAGGGCGCGTCCCCCGTTTTTCAGGGGGAAATAGCAGAAATAAAAATATTGCTTACCCGAAACAGCAAACGGATCCGGGAAGATATTGGGCTGGCTTGGGAAGAGAATGACCCTGTACATACAGAGTTGGTATCAATTATAGAGCGGACTGTGTCGGTAAGTGCCAGCGCCGACCAAAGAGGTTGGTTTAACCCAGGGGTGCTACACGTAAAATCCTATTTCCCGCTCGGATTGATACGTTGTTGGGCTCGTCTTCGTTTCCCTCCCGCTGTATTGGTCTATCCCAAACCGGTAGACGCAGGGCCTTTGCCACCATCAATGGCTATTGCTGATGAGGGCGTTGAATCCGCTCGTGTGGGAGCAGATGAGTTCGTCGGTTTTCGTGAATATCACGTCGGAGACTCGATGAAGAATGTCTCATGGAAACATTTCGCTCGGGGAATGGATGTGATGTCGAAAGAATATTCGGCTTATGTTGATCAGCGTTTATGGTTGGATTGGGATTACCTCGGAGGGATGGATACTGAAGCGCGCTTGTCACGTTTGTGTTATTGGGTGTTAGAGGCGTCGAAAGAGAGACGCGATGTTGGACTGCGTTTGCCCGGTATCGAGGTCAGTCCTGCGCAAGGGTCGCAGCATATCGAAAACATGTTACGCGAACTCGCGCTGTTTCGAGCTGGTGAAGCAAACGGGAACGTAGCGGAGTCGTCCACATTATGACGCCTTATTTTCAGTTATCGCGTGCCAGTTTTGTTTGGTTGTTGGTGAGCCAATTACTGCTGATAGTGCCACATCTAGGTCGTCTTCCTATTTGGGTTATTGCAGCATGGTCTGTTGCGGTTGTGTGGCGAGTACAAATATATCGTGGTATTTGGGGATTTCCAAAATCTTGGGTAAAAGCGACGTTGTTGTTGGTTTGCGTGATAGGCCTGGGTGCAAGTTTTCGCAAGTTTTACGGTTTAGAACCGATGGTCGCGCTGTTGATTACTATGTTTATCCTGAAGTTGCTGGAGATGAGTAGTAAACGCGATGCGTTGTTAATTATTTATTTGGGGTATTTTGTTGTTGCGACAGAATTACTTTTTTACCAGTCGATGCTCGCAACAATCTATGTGTTCTTCTGCGTGATTCTGTTAACTACAACCTTGCTTAGTTTGTATCAGTCTGCGCACACACGACCCGCTATAAGCTTTCGCTATGCCGCGACCATGGTATTTCAAAGTGTCCCGTTAATGTTTGTTTTATTCATTACGATGCCAAGAGTTGGGTCGATATGGGCTGTTCCGCAGCCTACTAACACGGCTAAAACGGGGGTTAGTGACAGTATGGCGCCCGGTGATTTTAGCAACCTGGCTCAAAGTAACGCCACAGCCTTTAAAGTGAAATTTGAAAACGAAGTCATTCCTCTTAATTCCGATCTGTATTGGCGCGGTCTTGTGTTTTCTGATTTTGATGGGAGGCGCTGGGAACTGGGTGGTATTTCATCTTATCCTGTTCCAACGCGGCAATCTGCTAGCGCGACAAGGGATGAACCTTTACTTCAAGCTGACGGCAAGCTAATTCGCTATAATGTCATTATGGAGCCGACTCAGCAGCATTGGCTTTACGCTATTCCTACTGCTCGTTCAAATGAAGAGGCAGTTCGTGTTACCGGTGACAATCGTTTGGTCCGTCGTAAACCTATCGGGACAAGAATAAGTTATTCTGTGGAAAGTTATTTGAATTTTGCATTTCAAATGGACTCTTTGCCCAGCCATATTCGTCGGCGTAACACCTATTTGCCCGACGGATTCAACGCTGAATCCATTGCAACGGCCCATCAATGGTTAAACGAGGTAGGTAACGATGAAAGAGCCTACATGCAAAAAGTCCTTAATTATTTCCGCTCCGATTTTGTTTATACATTATCTCCTCCATTGTTGGGGCAACACTCCGTTGACGAGTTTATGTGGAAAACGCGTCGGGGGTTTTGTGAACACTTTGCGTCAAGCTTTACAGTGATGATGCGCGCAGCTGGTATACCAGCGAGAGTGGTTGCAGGTTATCAAGGCGGGAAGTGGAATCCTTTAGAAAATTTTTTGCGAGTATCACAAGCGGATGCGCACGCTTGGTCGGAAGTTTGGTTTGAAGGCGAAGGGTGGGTGAGAGTTGATCCTACCGCTTGGGTAGCGCCGAATAGAATTGAAAGCGGGATAGACGCCGCGTTAAGCGTTGACGAAGTACCTTTGCTCACAGGCACATTGTCACTCGAGCGTTTTAGCCACCTTTCCTTTATCAATAACCTTAAGTTGAGGTTAGAGGCTATCGAATATCAGTGGCAGTCGACGGTGATGGGCTATAACCAAGAACAACAGACTGCTTTTTTACGCCGGTTGTTGGGAGATATCACTCCAATGCGCATAGCATTGCTACTCATTGGCTCGGGGGCAGTTATTTTGGCCGCAATCGGAGTGAGCTTGTTGATCTCAATGCGTCAGCAGCGAATGACATTGGCTGATAAGTATTACCATAAGTTTTTAAAGCGCCTTTCAACGCTGGGAATTGAGAGGGGGAAAGGAGAGCCACCGCGGACATTTGCTCGACGCTCAATGTCTGCCTTACCGGATCAGGCAGACTGGATTGAGCAGGTTTCAACCGCTTATGAAACGTACACCTATCAAAATGACGCCGCTCAGCTGGAGGTGCTGCGTTCGCTAGTCAATCGATAAAGTGCCGATTGACTGTCTGTCGATTCAGAAAATTCAATTTTTGAGCTGTACGCGCTTCCGATTTTCGTTATTATTTGTGCCGCAAAATGGGGCGAGTCGATGGCTAGTTTTTGAGCTAGGCAACTCTCTATCCTCTAATTTGTAATTAATATAACAATACAACGATCAGAGCTGCCCTCGACGGTAGCCAAAGATAGACCATTGCTTGGAGAGAGCCCCATGAAAAGAACGTTGGTAACCTTACCGACGGCGGCGTTGCTCGCGCTGCTGATCCCGACAACTGCACTAGCCGATACATTAGACACCGGCAACACAGCGTGGATTTTGACATCTACTGCGCTTGTCTTATTTATGACTCTGCCAGGCTTATCCCTGTTTTATGGCGGTCTTGTTCGTAAGAAAAACGTCTTATCGGTGTTGATGCAATGTTTTTCTATTGCCTGTATTGCGTCAATCCTGTGGTTGCTGCTCGGTTATAGTTTTGCCTTTGGGACTGGCAATAGCTTGATTGGCGATTTTTCCAAGGTGTTGTTTAGCGGTATAGGAGAAGATACCTTATCGGGAGATATTCCTGAAAGCTTGTTCGCTACGTTCCAAATGACCTTCGCAATAATCACGCCGGCACTCATTGTTGGTGCGTTTGCTGAGCGAATGAAGTTTTCCTCGGTTCTCATATTTAGTTCACTCTGGTTGATCGGTGTGTATGCACCTGTCTGCCACTGGGTATGGGGCGGCGGCTGGTTGTCAGAGCTTGGCGTGCTAGATTTTGCGGGTGGGATTGTGGTCCACATTACAGCCGGTGTTGCCGCACTCGTGTGTGCTGTTGTCATTGGTAACCGCAATGGGTTTCCAAAAACACCTATGCCTCCACATAACCTGACCATGACAGTCACGGGTGCTGGCATGCTGTGGGTTGGCTGGTTTGGGTTTAATGGTGGTTCCGCTCTCGCAGCTAATGGTGACGCAGCGATGGCTATGTTGGTTACCCATTTATCCGCAGCGGCTGGATCTCTTGCTTGGGTCGCGATGGAGTGGAAGAAATTTGGTAAGCCAAGTGTGTTAGGTATTGTCACTGGCATGGTAGCAGGTTTGGGGACCATCACGCCTTGCTCCGGATTTGTTGGACCAGTAGGGGCAATTGTTATAGGTTTGTTGGCGGGTTTGGTCTGTTTTGCGGCGACTCAGTTCATCAAACGCAAGCTAGTAATTGACGACTCTCTGGATGTCTTTCCAGTCCATGGCGTAGGCGGCATTTTAGGTAGTCTTTTAGTGGCATTCTTTGCATCTGACCAGATAGGTGCTTTCAGTGGTCAAGGATACGCTGAAGGTATGACCATGGGAGGTCAGCTTCAAGCGCAACTAATCGGTGTTGTCGCGACTATCGTATTCACCGCGGTGGCTACCTGGGTGATTCTCAAGATCACCAGTGTATTGACCGGTGGTATTCGAGTCAGTGCAGAAGATGAGACCCAGGGGCTGGATGTGGTCTCGCATGAAGAGTCTGGGTATAACTTATAAAGCTTGTTATCGCGTAGTCACAAAAAAGGCCATCATACGATGGCCTTTTTTGTGAGTAAGTTGTGTCGAGCGCGTGGTAACGCCGCCGCTATATTTTGAAGTATTCGCGGTACCAGCTGACGAATCGGTTAATACCATCAACGACTGATGTATTGGGCTTGAAACCGACATCATTTTCTAGCGCTGAAACGTCAGCACATGTTGACGGAACGTCCCCTGGCTGCATATCCATCATATTCTTGATAGCAGGTTTTCCCACGGCTTTTTCGATTGCTTCGATGAAGTCCATTAGTCTTACCGGTGTGTTATTTCCAATATTGTAGATCCGATAAGGCGCATAACTTGTCGAGGGGTCTGGATCAGTCCCGTCCCAATCAGAGTTTGCAGTGGCAACGTTGTCTAGAGTCCGCACGACACCTTCGACTATGTCGTCAATGTAGGTAAAGTCACGGATCATTTCGCCATGGTTATAAATATCGATAGGCGAATCTTCAATAATTCCTTTTGTAAACTTGAATAGGGCCATATCGGGGCGGCCCCAAGGGCCGTAAACCGTAAAGAAGCGAAGCCCTGTGGTCGGCAGGTTGTACAGACTAGAGTACGAGTGCGCCATTAACTCATTTGCTTTTTTACTGGCGGCGTATAGGGCGATTGGGTGGTCTACATTGTGTTGTTCAGAGAATGGTTGAGCTTTGTTCGCACCATAGACAGAACTTGATGACGCGTAAACAAGATGTTCTACCATGTTATGGCGGCATCCTTCTAGAATATTGCAAAAACCGACAATATTTGAATCTATATAGGAGTGAGGGTTTTCAATCGAGTAGCGCACGCCAGCCTGTGCCGCAAGGTGTACGACTCGGTCGAATTTTTCTTTGTTAAAAAGAGAGGTCATACCTTCCCGATCAGCGACATCAAGCTTTACAAAGCTGAAGCTTTTATGTGGTTCAAGGCGGGCTAGGCGATCTAATTTTAACTGCACGTCATAGTAGTCGTTCAAATTGTCGATGCCGACAACCTGGTCTCCGCGCTCAAGTAATTGGTGGCTGAGAGTAGATCCAATAAAACCAGCAGCGCCAGTTACTAATACTTTCATTTACAATCTCCAAATGGTCATGCCTGCTGCGGCATAGTCTTCTCGGTTCAAAATTCCTTTTACGTCGAATATTAACGCGTTAGGTTTTAATCGTGCTGCTAGGTTCGCTGGTGAGAGCGATTTATAGTCATCATGAGCGGTTGCTATGATAACCAAGTCCAGTTGATTGATGTCATCCCACTCGCTGAGCGTTAGACCATATTCTTCAGTGGCCTCTTTTGGGTCAGCCAATGGATCGTGGATTAGCGGGTTGATCTCATAGCTGGAAAGCTCGGAAACAATATCCATCACTCTGGAGTTCCGAAGGTCGGGGCAGTTTTCTTTAAAGGTAAGGCCAAGAATCGCAACGCGGCTATTACGCACGGGAATGTCATTTAACACCATCTTTTTGATGGCTTCGGTGACTATGTAATCACTCATTGAGTCATTAATGCGACGCCCTGCAAGAATTACATTAGGTTGATATCCTAGCTGCTCTGCTTTGTAGGTGAGGTAGTAGGGGTCTACACCAATACAATGACCTCCAACGAGCCCTGGTTTAAATGGAAGGAAGTTCCATTTGGTAGAGGCTGCTTGAAGCACGTCAAGCGTGTCAATATTCATACGCTTGAAGATAACAGATAGCTCATTCATCAACGCGATATTGAGATCTCTCTGTGTATTCTCGATCACTTTGGCAGCCTCGGCCGCCTTAATTGATGGCGCTTTGTGTATACCCGCTGTCACAACGCTGCCATAGACCTCAGCGATAATATTGAGTGTCTCTATTGTTTGACCCGAGACTACTTTGGTTATTTTGGTGAAGGTATGCTCTTTATCTCCTGGGTTGATCCGCTCTGGTGAGTAGCCAACGGTGAAATCTACGCTTGCGGTCAAGCCGGATTCCGCTTCAAGTATAGGTAAACAGTCTTCCTCCGTTGCTCCAGGGTAAACAGTAGACTCGAATACAACGATGTCGCCCTTTTTAAGGTGTTTACCTATAGTCCTCGAGGCGCTCAGTAGGGGACCAAGATCTGGTTGCTTGGTGCGTCTGATAGGTGTAGGAACTGCCACTATATGAAAGTCCGCCTCACTTAAGTCTTGCGCGTCACTGGTGAAGTGGATGTCTGCTGCTTGAAGTTGTTCTGGTTCTACCTCGAGGGTAGAGTCTTTGCCCTCACTAAGTTCTCGGATTCGATGCGTGTTGATATCGAATCCAATAACGTGGTGGGTTTGTCCAAAGGCAACGGCGACAGGAAGTCCAACATAGCCGAGACCGATAACGGATATTTTTCTGTTCACTGTATGCTCTCTTGGTCAGAGGAGGTAATCAAGGCGGCGACATTATGACATATTGCATGTGACTGTGCGGAGCTTTTAGTGCTGCGGTGATTTCTGCGAAAGAGGTGCTCAGTCGGGAAGCTATGAGAAGGATAAATATTGAATTTTAATTATGGGTAAGTTAGATTACGCGCGTCTTATGGATGAGTTCAGATACGCAGCTGCTTTTTCAGGGAGTGGAAGAGGCAATCTTATATTCCTATCTCTATTTTTCTATCTTAGGTGCACCCGAAGCTTCAACTTAGATTGAGCTTCGTTTCATCGGCTATCAAAGCCCTTGTGTCATTCGTATAAAGATTTAAGTGCATAGTGTGAGTATATTTCTCTACGCAAGTGCTTAACCAATCATTGCCATGCCAACAATATTTGAGAGGTTTTGTTGGGTGGAAGATAAGCATTGCTTACGTTTTCTGTTTCACCTGCCGCGGGCGCTTATTCCGTCACAGTGATATCGGCATATTTTGTGACTTGTATCACAAAAAGCTGGTTGGGCGAGCGTTGCTCTCTGTCGGGTGGATGTTGATTTTGGTGTCGTTGCAGATGTCCATTATGTGATAATATTCAAGGTTTCTGCTGGTGATTCCAGCCACTGCAGGGGTGAGCTTCGGTTAGCTGTAATTGGGGTAAATTGGAGTACGCTCACCACAGCTTAAAGTAAATAGATTTCAGCGACAGGCAAAGTTTGCTTAAAGTGCTAGATGGTTCACTGTATAAATTGCAAGCGGGGCTCTAGCGGAAGAGGCGTTTGAGATACACACCTTATTAATGACCTTTTATGGATGGATTGGGAGCATTAGAAAAGTGCTATATAGCTATAACAAAGTGAAAACTATATTTTTATCGTTAACCGCTATAGTGGTTTGTAGTCTAGTGGTTGGCTGTTCGAGTACGCCTGATGACATGGCTTATGCGCCGCAAAAGAATGCTGTGCCGGTGTTATTGGTCGACCAGTATTTGATTGGGGTCGATGACCAAATACAGGTGAGCGTTTGGAAAAACCCTGATTTATCCATTACGGTTCCTGTGCGCCCAGACGGCCAAATATCTATCCCTCTTGTTGGGGAGGTGATGGCTGGAGGTAAAACGCCAAAAATGGTCGCTGACGATATCACACAAAAACTTTCCGCCTACATTCGTGACCCGCAAGTTGCCGTTATTCTAGTGGAGCTAAGAAGCCATGAGTTTCTGTCTCGAGTACGGGTTTCTGGTGCAGTTAATACTCCTTCCTCTTTTCGGTTTCGGCAGGGGATGACGGTATTGGATTTGGTGTTGGAGGCTGGAGGTCTGAACGATTTTGCTTCAGGCAACAGTGCCAAGCTGTATCGGCAAACGGAAGAAGGGGTCCAAGCGATCTCGGTGAAGGTTGCTGATATTCTGAAGTCCGGGAAAATGGATACAAATTATGCCGTGGAGCCTGGTGATGTCCTGACTATTCCTGAGCGCCTCTTTTAATCTAAGTTTTGTCGTCACGCTCCAATAAATTCGATCAAGCAGGTACATCTTTGAATGAACGCTGAAATTTCTGAAATATTATCGTTGCTACGGCGTGAAATCTGGGATAAGAGACGCGTATTTGCAGCACTGTATTTGATTACTAGTCTCGCTTTTTTAGGTGTGGGCTGGTTTTGGCCAAAATCTTACACCTCTTCAAGCGCTATTCTTGTTGATCAATTTAATATCCTGCGCCCGCTAATGGAGGGGACGGCAGTAACCACTGACGTGGTTGATCGAGCTCGAATCGCCCGACAAATTATCTCCAGTAGAGGCGCGATGGAAGAAGCATTGGTAACGTCAGGGTGGGTAACTGAAAACTCTACTGAGTTAGAGAAAGAAAAGGCAATTGTTGCTGTAGGCAAAATGGTCGAGGTCAGAAATGCTGGACGAAACTTATTAAGTATTGCGGTAAAAAATGCTGACCCTGAGGTTGCTTACAAAACGGCTAGTGCGATAACCGATGTTTTCATCGAGCATAGTATTTCAGCAAAGCAGAAAGAAAGTCAGGACGCCTACGATTTTATTAACGGTCAGGTCGAAGAGTACCAAGAAAAATTACAGGTTGCTGAACAAGCCCTAAAAGATTTTCACACTGCGAATGTAGATGCGCGCCCAGGCTCACAAGATGAAGTCAATGGCCGAATCATGGAACTCCGTCGGCGAATGGAGGCAACGCAGTTGGAAGTCCGGGAGCTGAAAATCCGTAAAGAAACTCTTCAGAAGCAACTTTCTGGTGAGGCTGCTATTACTGAAAATTTAACTCGTGAAGGACAATACCGAGAAAGACTTGCGGCGCTTGAAGAGCAACTAAGCACTCTGAGACTGAGCTATTTAGACACATACCCTGATATCGTTAGAATCAAAACTCAGATCGCAACTATTGAGACGGCGCTGCTTAAAGAACAAGAGTCAAATGCCGGTTTAAGTGTGGCTGATAAAGAACGGGGTATTTCTCAAGCTGCTACAACCAGTCTGCTATATCAAGAGTTAAGAAGCCAGGCGTCGGCCGCGGAAACGCAATTAGCGTCGTTAACTGCTCGGCTTGAGGAAACCAAGCAGCTATTAGCCGTAGAAGAAGAACGAATAATCCGAATTAACGATGTAGAGGCAAAATTAGCTCAATTGACGCGGGATTATCAAGTAAACCAGGAGCTGTATCAGTCATTGCTGCGCCAACGTGAAAATGCTCGCATTTCGATGAATATAGACAAAGAAAATCAAGGTATGACTTTCAAAGTTCAAGAGCACGCTGCGCTGCCTTTGACGCCGGAAGGTATCCGATTTGCACATTTTCTCGCTGCAGGCGCGATTTTGAGTTTTATGCTCCCATTGTGTTTGATTTATGGCGTTACCTTGATAGATCAGAAAGTTCGTTCTGAAAAATTGATTACAGAAGGAATGGGGCTGCCAGTTTTAGCGTCCGTTTATCACGTCAACACTCCAACTGAATACACACTAAATACATTTAAAAAATCGATAATACTTTTTGTGATTTTATTAAGCTGGGCTCTGTATGGGTACGCTGCATGGTTGAGGATAGCGGGTTAAGTTATGAGTAAACTAGAATCTGCTTTTTCTAAAGCGTTAAGAGAGCATGCGCAGAAGGAATCGGGTGGCGTAGACCAGCATGCAGCCGCAGATAATTTGGCCGCTAGTGATAGTCAGCCCGTTTCCGAAGAAACGTCAAAAGCCGTTTCTAAAGCACGCATGAAAGATATCGTTTCGGCAAAATCGCAAATTAAAAACATGTCTCACCGCTTGTTGCTTTCTGAAGAAGAGATGGCCGCAAAGCGGCTCATTTATCCTCGTATGAAAGATAAAGAGCTTCTCAATATCTACCGAAATTTGCGAACAAAATTGCTTGCATCGTCAGCGTCCAGTAATTTTACGACGTTAGTTACATCGGTTGTATCAGGCGGAGGAAGCAGTTTAGTCTCCGCTAATTTGGCAGCGACGTTTGCTTTTGATGAAGGAAAAACGTCATTGCTGATAGAGGGGAATGTCCATACGCCGTCATTAGCGGGTTTGTTTGAACTGGATAATGAAAAGCCCGGTTTGATGGATTGTCTAGAAAGCGAAGAGCTCCATGTTGCTGACATTCTCTATGAAACGGGTGTGCCGCGTCTAAGGTTTATGCCAAGTGGAAGGTCGCAAGAAAACTCAGCCGAATATTTTACATCTGAAAAAATGAAAAGTGTTATCGGCGAGGTGGTTGAGCGGTATCCAGAGCGATACCCGATTATAGACGCTCCTAGTATTAATGAATCTGCAGACGCGCGCATATTGTTGGAGTTGTGTGACAGAGTAATTTTAGTTATCCCATACGGGCTATGCACTACTGATCAGATTAAGGCTGCTGCTCAAATTATTGGCAAGCAAAAGCTGGCAGGTGTGGTTTTAAATCAATTCTGATTTGGTTGGTGAAGGACTAATGATAAAGGGCTTTTCGGTTGTTGTTGTCGCTATCTTGACACTGGTTTTCCCGTTGGATTCTAAAGCTCAGAGTTATGGGTATAGCTTTTTTTCAAGCGTTGGCTATTCGGATAACCTGGCCCAGCTTCCCGTGTTGGGAGGAGGGCAAGAAACTGAAAGCGGTACGGTCACTACTGCTGGCGTCGAGTTTAATTTTCAGTCAGACCCTAATGTAGAGTTCGTTACATCGATTGATGGGGCTTATGCTCGAAATTGGTATTCGCTAGATGAGCTTACCTCTGATGATCAGCGAACACTGAATCTAAGTGGTGTGTACCAACCTGATGATACTAACTTTAGATTAGGGGTTTTCGATTCATATCTTCAGGTGGCGCTGGACCGGGAGTCTGCCCAGACAGTTAATAACCTCAGGGATATCAACGTATTTAGTGTTGTGCCTAGCTACTTCATTCTTATATCACCTGTGTCTCGAATCAACACAGAGTACAGATTTTCCAGTATTCGAGATAAAGAGGGTGTGACGTCGAGGGACTTCGATATTTTCACTTTGGGCTATGAGAGACAAGTCAATTCATACCTGTCGCTTCTGGTCAATGCTAGAAAACAAAATACTGAGCTTTCAGATACAGATCAGGAGTTTAAGCAAGAAGAGGGTTTTGTAGGCATCTCTGGGCGCGGAGGCATTACTAATTTTGTGCTTGAATATGGAAGGCAGAGGATTCTCAATGACGGAGGCGTAAATGATGCTTACCAGTCTTCTGCTCGCTTTTCACTCATTCGTCAAATTAATTCCTTTAGCTCATTGACTGCTGGATATAGCCAGGGCTTTGGGGATGCACTAACAGTTGATCTTGATAATACATTAGTTAATGTATCGGCGAATGATCAGGCCGGTTTTTCAGATGGCATTGTTGTCGAAAAGGCACTCAATTTTCGATACACCTATGTGAAGCGAAATTTACTATTGGATGTAAATGTCGGTGCGCGAACTATCAAAAGTGATGAAGACGTTCAGGGTAATCAAGGCCTGTTTGACGAAGAACGGACATTCTTTAATTTTTCACTCTCTGACCGTTTTTCGAATACCGGTGGTGTGTCAGCGTTCGGTTATCAGGTGCGCTATTTCTATAGCGAGGATGAGTTTAATCTTACGGATCAGACCCAGGATACTGGGTCGCTAGCGCTTAGGCTCACCTATTTTGCTTCCTTAAATTTTGAAACTTATATCGAGTTGAATTCGCGAGATGCTTCAGGCGAAGCGGCGAACAACAATTTTGACGAAAGGGGTGGAAGAATTGGTTTTGTGTATACCCCATTAATTCGTAACTAGGGAATTGCCATGTATTTGGAGCATTTTGGTTTTGAAGTCGAACCCTTCGAGATCGCGCCTAACTCAGAGTTTTTGTACCTAAGTCGTGGTCATAAAAAGGCGTTCACGTATCTTAATTATGCGTTGTGGAACAAGGATACATTTACTCTACTTACTGGAGATATCGGTTCAGGTAAAACAATATTGCTCCAGCATTTACTTAAGACTATGCCAGCGAGTGCTGAAGTTGTTACGCTTTACCAGACACAGTTATCTCCGTATGAGCTTCTTTATGTCATTGCCGAGCAATTGGGGTTGGTTTCGGGAGAGCAGGTCCCTAAACCCAAGCTATTTCAGTTAATTAATGACTACATCCTGGACTCTCAAAAAAATGTTGTTTTGGTGATTGATGAGGCTCAGCGCTTTTCACGCGAAACTTTAGAAGAATTAAGGCTTTTGGCAGGTATTGACCTGCTTAAGTCCAAGACCAATATCAATATAATCTTATGTGGCCAGCCAGAGCTAAAACAGATTGTAGAAAGTGGTACGCTGGAACAGTTGAATCAGCGGATAAAACTGCGCTTTCATCTGACACCATTAGATTACAATGAAACTAAAGAGTATGTTTCATTTAGGGTTAAAAAAGCGGGCCAAAAACTAGAGATTTTCACTCAAGATGCGGTCAAGAAAATTTACGAATTAACGAATGGGTTACCTAGACTCATCAATGTTCTGGCAGACACCGCGCTAACTTGCGGGTATGCAGATGGTTTCTACGCGATCTCATCCAAGCAGGTTTCTGAAGCTGAAACCGAATTGGGTTGGGATACGCAACCCCCTAGGCTTTCGAGAGAGGAAGCAAGGAAGGGCAACAACAATATTGTTGAGTTGCAGCGGTCACCCCAAGAATCAGCTGTTAGGAATGATCAACTAGAAAGCACGCTAGGTGCAATTGAAAAACACTTGGCAGATATAGCAAATAGTTTAAGAGAAATGAGTTCGAGAGAGGATGTCGGCTCTCCTGGAAAAGAAGTAAATAGATAGTCAGTGATTTAATAGTCAATGTTCTATAGGAGTAGATCAGATGACAAGAGGAAAGGATAAAGCGATGATTCGGCCTTTCGAGGCAGAGCTGAATTTCGCTTCTCGCTTGCTAGATATGGCCATAATTGGTTTTAGTTTTTGGCTCGCGTGTTACATTCAATCCGAAGTGTGGCGCAATGAATATACGGTGGGTGCGGTAATTGCGGGCATCGTATTTTACTTAACAGCTCAAATTTCTGGTCTATACCGTGCAGCACCTAGCGGAAAGATGTTTACACTCGTTCAAAGAGTCGCGCTTGCCTGGGGCGCCGCTTTTCTTGTTGTAGTTCTTTACGCCTTTGCCTCCAAAACATCAGAAGAGCACTCGCGTAGGGTGATGATGACTTGGGCGGTTATTTCACCAGTCGTCCTTTCAATCTGGCGTGTAATTGCCGAAGCTTTATCTCAAGAAGCGCATAGCCGAGGGTATAATGTAAGAACGACAGCGATTGTTGGAGCTTCTGCTTTAGGTGCGCAGTTGGCGCAAAGTATCAAAAACTCACCCTGGATGGGGTTAGAGTTGGTAGGTTTTTATGATGATCGGATGTTGGACCGGCTCGATCCAAACAGTATTCGATTGGGCGGATTAAAAGGTAATCTTAGTGCGCTTGTAGAGGCAGCGCGAAATAACGAAGTGGACCATGTATATATCGCGCTTCCACCGCGAGCAGAACCACGAATTGCAGAACTTGTCAGTCGTCTCTCAGATACTACAGCATCCGTCCACTTAGCGTACGATTTTGGCGGGTTCGATCTGTTGCGTGCGCAATGGTCCAACATTGGCGATATTCCCGTTATGAGTGTCGTTGATAATCCTTTTTATGGCGTAGACGGAATATTAAAACGAGTTGAAGATATTTGTATTGGCTCTGTTATTTTAGCGATGATTGCCATTCCGATGTCTATTATTGCAATTGGCGTAAAGTTAAGTTCTCCAGGCCCAGTGTTTTTTAAACAGCGCCGATATGGTCTTAATGGCGAAGTCGTGAAGGTGCTAAAGTTTCGCACAATGACGGTTTGCGAAGATGGTGACAATGTTGTTCAGGCGACTAAAGGTGATCAACGTATTACCAAATTCGGTGGTTTTTTACGCCGCACCTCGCTGGATGAGTTGCCGCAATTTTTGCAGGTTGTGGGTGGAACCATGTCAATTGTCGGTCCGAGACCCCATGCCGTTGCTCATAATGAAGCCTACCGGTCTCAGATTAAAGGATACATGCTGCGTCATAAAGTGAAACCAGGTATTACAGGATGGGCGCAGGTTAACGGCTGGCGAGGCGAAACAGATACGCTTGAGAAAATGGAAAAGCGTGTTGAATACGATTTGGATTACATTCGTGGATGGCACCTCGGTTTTGATTTGAGAATTATCTTTCTTACCATTAGGCAAGTTGTTATGGGGCATAGCAACGCGTACTAGAACCTTATAAGTTATACATTAAGCCCAGTATCACACTGGGCTTTTGGGGCGCTTGTTCTAAACCTCCGCATTCGACTAGACCTCCACCTATTTTGAACATTTTACTGCTTGAGCTTAGATAATGAGAATTAACCTATTCGGTATTCCTATAGACAACTATTCAATGTCCCAGGCTGTTGAGCGTGTTTCCTCTGCTATTCAATCGAGAGATCAGCTTCATGTCGGTGTTGTTAATGCCGCGAAAGTGGTCAACATGCATAGAAACCCTGAACTTGCTCAAGACGTACTTTCCTCTGATATGGTTCTCGCTGATGGGGCTTCTGTTGTATGGGCTAGTAAGTTGTTAGGCTCGCCCCTTACAGAGCGTGTCGCAGGAATTGATTTAATGCTGGAGATTCTTGAAAAAGGAAATTTGTTAGGTTGGAGGGTTTATTTCCTTGGCGCAACTGAAGAAATTTCAGAAAAGGTAGAACGTTTTGTAAAAGAAAACTACCCACATGTAGTTATTGCAGGGAGAAGAAACGGTTATTTTACAGCTGAAGAAGAAGAGAGTATTGCTGATTCAATCGGTGAGTCAAAAGCCGATGTTTTATTTGTCGCGATAACTTCCCCCAAAAAAGAAAAGTTTATGGCCGACTGGGCCAAAATTATGAACGTCCCGGTCGTGCATGGTGTTGGCGGTTCTTTCGATGTTGTTGCAGGTAAAGTAAAACGCGCGCCAGTTTTATGGCAAAAACTCGGTCTTGAATGGATGTATCGACTGTTGCAAGAGCCGGGTAGACTATGGCGTCGATACTTGGTAACCAACTCATTATTTTGCTGGTACCTGTTGATTGCAATCGTTAAACGATTGTTGCCCACCTCAAGTGCTCAATCAAAGGAAAGTTGATGAAAACTTTCCTATTGAAGCTATTATCAAGAGTTATATTGTCAATTAGTTATCTTCTACCTATTGTTGTTCGTTTCGTGATGAGACCATTTGCGAATAATAGGTGGGATCGACAAAGTTGCATCGTCGTAATAGGTACTTTTCACAACCCTAATTGGTTCCATGCGCATGTGGCTCCTCTTGCAAAGGCTCAAATTGGTGAAGTGGTTTTAGTTACGGATGATGTCGTTGATAGCTTGGACAACTTAGTTTATGCCTGTCCTCCTAAATGGTTATCAAAAGTTATATCAAGAGCGGGTGCCAAATTTGTTTGGTCGGTCTACGTAGGGTATAAATATCGTCCTGATTTATTTATGGCATATCATATTTATCCCACAGCCCCTATAGCGGTATTTTGCGGCGCGTTATTTAACCGTCCGGTATGTTATCAAGCGACTTCTGGCTCCAATGAAATAGAGGGCGGTGGTTGGAAAGCTGATAATCGAATATTAAATGCGTTGTCCCAACCTAGCCATTTTGTTGAGCGTTTGGCCGAGAGGCTGGTAAAGCACATTGATCTAATCGTGGTGAGGGGAGAGGGTGCGAAACAGTATTTTCTTGAGAAAGCTAAACCTACTGGCCAGATTATTATACAAACAGGCAGCGTGATTGTTCCCAGCGATAGAGCAAGCTATCAGGAACGGTCTTGCGATATTATTTATGTTGGGCAACTGATCGAAAGGAAAAGGCCTCAGTGGATTGTCGATATTGCACGTCACCTCGTTACGCAATGTCCCAAATTGTCGATCAATATTGTTGGCGACGGCGAGATGCGTCAGGAGCTTGAAGCCCTTAGCGCAGAATATAAGTTGACCGAGAATTTGCATTTTCTCGGGCAGCGGAAAGATGTTGAAAGCCTGTTGGCAAATGCAAAGGTGTTTTTACTCACTTCCCGGTGGGAGGGCGTGTCAATAGCAATGTTGGAGGCGCTGGGTTCAGGTACGGTTCCAGTAGTGTCTAACGTGGGTGATTTAAAGTCAGCGATTAAGCAAGGTAAAACGGGATATTTACTAGATGGAGAAGCAATAGAATTTGTTGAGCCTATTGCTAAATTGTTGTCTGATATCGAGCACTGGAATAGTTTGTCCTCGGCTGGCTACGACTGGGCAGCGCAAAATGTGGCTCGAGATGTTGTGGCGGGGAAATGGTTCAGAAATCTGAACCGAGTTATAGAACAAAAATCCGGAAGTTCTTACCCGGGTGGCAAGGAGGCCAGTGGGGGATGAAGAAAGCAATTTTGTCTCGTATGTTTCAGTGGTTGGGCATTAATTGGTTGGCTCGCTACTTGACACGGAACAAATTGGTAATCTTCATGTTGCATGGAGTTGCGGCACCTACAATTCACGACAAATGGCAGCCAACTTGGCAAAGAACCTCGCCTGAACAGTTGGAGCTTATTGTCAAAGCCTATCAAAAGCATTTTACCTTTATTTCTTTGGAGCATGCGGTGGCGATGCTACAAGGCGAGGTTCAGTGGGTTAAAAATGCTGCAGTTCTTACTTTTGATGATGGCTATAAGAACAATTTAACTAAAGCGTTACCCGTACTAGAAAACCTTCAAGTCCCAATGATCGTTTACCCAACGCTTTCAGCGGTGGAACAAAGAAAACCATATTGGATTGATCGGTTAGACTTTGCTCTTCAGCAGCTCGATAAGAGCTGCGTAGAATTACCCTGTGGGGCGGATTCAAAGACGATTAATCTTAGAAGTCGTAAAGAATTATCTTTTAGCTATCAAGCATACCGTTTAGCATTGAAGGGTGCCTACCAAAACGATTATCAAATGCTTGCCGACTTAGATAAAAACTGCTCGATGCTTGAGAGTGAAAGTGGAGCGTCACTAGAGCAAGTGCTAGATGGTGATGTATGGAGTGACTTGCTTCAGAAGGATGATCTACAGGTGCAGAACCCTTTATTAGATTTCGGCAGCCATACTGTTTCACATATACGAGTCACTCATGTTTGTACCAGCGAGCTAATTAAAGAGCTGGCGCAGTCAAAAGAAACTCTAGGAAAGTACATGGGACGGGAGTGTAAACATTTCTGCTATCCCAATGGAGATGCTTCTCGAAATACCGCTAGCCTTGTGCAGCAATGTGGATACAACTCCGCTGTCACGACTCAACAAGGGCTGAATAAACTTGGAGATAATCTATTTTTACTCAGACGCCTGCCGTTTCCTCATCATGCCAAAAACCCACTAGAAGCTTTATTCCATCTGTCCACGAAATTACTAAGATTTAGATCTAATTAACTTGACCATATTATGACGACCGAAAAACCCTCTATATGTTTTATCGCCCACAATGCATACGGTGTACTTGCGTCAAAGGATACCGGCCATGCTGGCGGGATCGAGGTGCAAGTTCCACTCATGGCGAATTGGTTCGCTGAAAAAGGTTATCGCGTAAGTATGATTTGCTGGAGTGATTACTTTTCAGGTGACCACGATGTAGGAGGAGTCAAGGCGATTGGGATGTGCAAAAAAAATGAGGGGATTCCAGTGTTTAGATTTATCCATCCCCGCTGGACAAGTTTTGTAGGTGCTTTAAATAGAGCCGACGCCGATATTTATTATTATAACTGTGGCGATTTGGGGTTAGGGCAGCTGACGCTTTGGGCAAAACGCAACAACAAAAAAGTAATGTATTCGATTGCAAGTGACGAAGATTGCACGAAAGAACTCCGGGGTTTGCCACAGATCAGGGAAAAAATGTTGTATAAGCTCGGCGTGAAGATGACGCAGGATATAGTGTGTCAAACCGATCGTCAAAAACAGCTTTTATTACAGAACTACAACAAAAAAGCGACAACGATAAGAATGCCAAGCCAAGGTTTTCAGTCGACTTCTAATATAGAAAAAACAACAAGCTCTGACAGGCCTATGGTTTTGTGGGTTGGGCGTATTAACCCTGAGAAGCGTTTGGAGTGGTTGCTTTCCGTTGCTGAAAAAATGCCGCATGTGGATTTTAAAATTGTCGGGGCAGCGAATACAGATACTGAATATGCAAGGTCATGCGTAGAGCGGGCGCGTGCAATATCAAATGTAGAATTGTGTGGACGTGTTGCGCATGAAGATATGGGTAAATTCTACCATTCTGCCGATGTACTATGTTCGACGTCAGTTTATGAAGGTTTTCCGAATGTTTTTTTAGAGGCTTGGAGTGTTGGTGTGCCCTTGGTGACCACATTTGATCCAGATGGTGTGGTTGAAAAGCATAGGTTAGGTGAAATAGCTGACTCTGTAGAGTCGTTATACTCAAAGCTTACCAGTGCTCTAGTTCCGCAGAATCGTGCAAAATATTCAAATAATGCATCAGATTATTTTAATAACTTTCACCACGTGGACAAAACAATTTCGCAATTTGAAAAGCTAATGTTAAAGATGGTAAGTGATAAAAATTACCAGGAGGAGATGAGCAATGTCTAAGCCGGATTTCTTGGGTATTGGTGCCGCTCGTTCTGGGACAACCTGGCTCTCAGCGCAACTTCAGCAACATCCTAATGTCTGGATGCCGCGAAGGAAGGAACTTCATTATTTTACTAGAGATCCGAGTTATCTATCTTCGAGCTACTTGAAGGAGGGTGGCTGGATAAATCGATTATTTTCGTTTGATCCAGACTTTAAAAAGTTTCGCTACAATCTTATCAAAGCCATGGGGAGGAATATTGTTTCCCCTAATTCTCAACAGCTATCATGGGATCTGAAGTATTATTTTCGTAAACCAGGCAATATGTGGTACAAGAGTCTTTTCGATGTGCCAGGAGAAAAGGTAACCGGTGAGATTACTCCCGCTTATGGCCTGCTTAACGACCAAGGTGTTAAAGAGGTTGTTGAACTGTTGCCTGATATTAAAGTGTTTTTTATCTTGAGGGACCCAATCGAGCGAGCATGGTCCACTATTCGATATCATGAGAAACGTTACGGCAAAAAGCTAACGGATATGTCAACGCAAGATATTAAGGATTATTTGTCATACGCAGCAATCACTGAAAGATCAAATTATGAAATGGTTATAGAGCGATGGGAAAAGATATTACCCGATAATCAATTTCTTGTTCTTTGGTATGATCAAATTGTAGAAGAGCCAAATACTATTCGAAAGTCGCTTTTTGACTTCGTGGGAATCTCGACTGAATTGCTCAGTGACATCACTGAGAACAAGCAGGTCAATGCCTCGCTTGACAAAACTATGCCTTCAGAAATAAGAGAATACTTGGTTGGCGAATACAAAGCGTCAATTGAGTCTTTAGCGCGGAGGTACCCCAATAGTTACCCAGAGCGTTGGTTGTCGCAACAGGCTGAATGTATCAACTCATGAGCTTCAGAGTGGCCCTATCATTTTTAGTTAAAAAAGATAGGGCCATCTACCAGATTCGAGTTATAGCTTGATCTCGAAAAACTAATTAGCCCAAATGCCACGTGTATCGATGACGATTTTCTCAGTCATCTTGTTAGCGGAAATAAATTTGAATGGCTTGTGATCTACTAATACAAGCATGATGTCTGCTTTAGTCAATGCGACGTCCATGCTAGTAAGATCAACATTTTTGCCTTCCAACTTTTTGGGTAATGTGTGGATATTCGGTTCAACCGCTAAAACTGTGCCGGGATGCATATCAGCGAGCTCTAAGGTGATATCTAATGCAGGGCTCTCGCGTAGGTCGTCGATATCTGCCTTAAACGCTAAGCCAAAGCACGCTAAGTTCAAACTGGCAGCTGTTCTGTCAGGGTTTTTACTTAAAAATTCAGCAATAGCAATTTTGACTTTGTCGAGAACCCACTTTGGTTTTCCATCATTAACATCTCGTGCAGATTTTATAAGTCGAGCTTCATCTGGTGATTGGCTAATAATAAACCACGGGTCTACAGCGATGCAGTGGCCGCCCACACCGGGCCCTGGTTGTAAAATGTTCACGCGGGGATGTCGATTGGCTAGCTGAATGAGTTCCCATACATTGATGTTTTGTTTGTCACATATGATGGAAAGTTCGTTCGCGAATGCAATGTTGACATCACGAAACGCATTTTCCGTGAGCTTACACATTTCTGCTGTGCGAGCATTGGTTAGAATGCATTCTCCATCGACAAAAATATGGTAGAGCTCTGCGGCAAGTTTAGAGCAAGCAGGGGTCATGCCGCCAATGATGCGATCGTTTTGTACCAGTTCTCGCATCACACGCCCGGGAAGTACGCGTTCCGGGCAGTGAGCCACGCGAATATCAGACAGTTCGCCTTTTTGATGAGGGAAAGTTAAGTCTGTTCGTGCTTCGGCAAGCCAGATCGCTGTTTGTTCCGTTGCTCCGACGGGAGATGTTGACTCTAAAATAACTAAGTCGCCTTTTTTCAATACAGGAGCAATTGATTCACAAGCTTTTTGTATGTAGCTTAAGTCGGGTTGATGGTTTTCTTTAAATGGCGTAGGGACGGCGATTAAGTAAGCATCAGCTGCTTGTGGAGTCGTCGTCGCCGTTAAATAACCTTGCGAAACGGCGGCGTTGACCACTATATCTAATTCTGGTTCAACAATATGAATGTCGCCGGCATTGATGGTGTCGACAGCCATTTGATTTACGTCCACACCGATTACTTTTTTACGGCGTGCTGCGATTGCTGCTGCTGTGGGTAGCCCGATATAACCAAGTCCAATGACCGAGATACTTTCAAATGCCACGATAGTTACTCCATATTTAATTAAATTCGAATAAGTTGAATCAGTTTACTTGGCGATTGCTTTTAGTGCTTCAAGAATGCGCGGGCAGGCTTGTCCGTCACCATAGGGGTTGTGCGCCTTGCTCATGGTTTTGTAAGCAACTGGGTCTGTTAGCAAAGTATTCACTTCTTGTGTAATTTTTTCCACATCCGTCCCCACGAGTTTAACTGTTCCTGCTTCGACAGCCTCTGGTCGTTCGGTTGTTTCTCGCATAACCAGAACGGGCTTACCGAGAGACGGCGCTTCTTCTTGAATTCCTCCCGAATCGGTCAGAATAATGGTTGCACGATCCATTAAGTAGACAAAAGGAAGATAATCTTGAGGTGCAATAAGGTGGACGTTGGGTAATCCTTTGAGTAAACGGTTGACCGGTTCTTGCACATTGGGGTTGAGGTGTACTGGGTACAAAATTTCAGCATCTTGGTGGGTTTCTGCAATGGTTTTTAATGCAGAACAAATCCTTTCGAAGCCGCCGCCAAAACTTTCCCGACGGTGCCCAGTGACCAAAATTAGCTTTTTGTCTTCATCTAAGAAAGGGTAGTTTGAAGCTAGTTGTTGGCGTTGATGCTCATCATTATGAATACTTGCTTGAACCCATTTAAGCGCATCGATGACGGTGTTACCAGTAACGACTATATGGTCTTCGTTTACACTCTCAGCTAACAGGTTTGCTTGAGATTTAGCCGTTGGGGCGAAATGTATACGCGTAATTGCGCCAGTAAGCTTGCGGTTTGCTTCTTCGGGCCAGGGGGAATAAATATTGCCGGTTCTTAAGCCTGCTTCAACATGCCCAACTGCAATTTGTTCGTAGTAGCAGGCTAACGCAGTTGAAAATGTCGTCGAAGTGTCACCATGGACTAGTACAATGTCGGGCCGGAATTCTTGGAGAACAGCGCTCATTTTCTGGAGAATGTTGCCTGTTATTTCACCAAGTGTTTGTCCTGGTTTCATTATATCTAGGTCATAGTCAGGTGTGATCTGAAACAAGCTCAACACTTGATCAAGCATTTGTCTATGCTGGGCTGTAACACAAACGCGAGCATCAAAAAAATCGTCTGATGCAAGCTGGTTTACGAGCGGGGCCATCTTAATGGCTTCTGGGCGGGTTCCAAAAACGGTGAGTACTTTCATAACTACGATTATTCCTTTATACAAGCACCATATTGTAGAGGAACGACTACTTAGATGCTATGTCATGAAGTTGGAGATCGAATTAATTCATTAAACAGAAGTTCTACCATATTTTTGCTACAATGCGCGCCGGTTTCTGATGCCGGGTGTGCTTTGTCTGACGAGTTAACCTGTTTCCTCCGGTCGCGCCCAGGGGCACCTCAAGAGCTAGAACTTTACCCGGGCTAACCTCTTGGCTAGGGTATCGCTCACCGAGAGCAAGGAAGCACAGCCTGAAACTAGGGATAGCATATCGTTTGTTACCTATTGTCATTTTAATATTGGATATTTTAAGTGCTCAGCGATGAGGCTCGAGCGGAAGGGTTTGCTATGGGATCTATAGGTTGGTATGTCAATCGTCTGCGCAGTATGTCTCCAGCAGAAGTTGTTTGGCGAGTATCAAGTCTCACGAAAGCTGTAATAGAGGCGGGCAGGGTCCAGTTGGGAGTATTGCCTGCGATAAAGCTTCGTCAGGGTGCCACAGTTGATTCGTTTATCCCGTCTATAAAGCTGGTAGATTATGACCCCCTACAAGAAGATGCAGGCTCATCCTACCAAGACGACTGGAAAACCAGTTTGCTAGACCGAGCAAATAGCATTTCTGAGGGAAAGCTTTCATTTTTTGATCTTAAAAACGCAGATTTTGGCCAGCCTATCAATTGGCATTTGGACCACTCAGCAGGCCGTGTCGCGCCTGTTCGGCATTGTCTGTTCGTTGATTATAGGGATTTCGAGACGAATGGTGATTGTAAGATGGTTTGGGAGCCAAACCGTCACCATCATCTTGTTGTTCTGGCTCGAGCTTGGCGAGTGAGTGGTAATCGGCGTTATCTCACCGCTATCCAAGAACAGCTTGAGTCTTGGTTTGATCAGAACCCCATCGGTAAAGGCATGAATTGGAAAAGCCCTCTCGAACTTGGGGTTCGACTCATTAATTGGGTTTGGGTTTACGATCTCTGTGATGCGACTAAAAACTTTAGCGTTGAGTTCAGATCACGGTGGCTTAACTCAATTTTTTACCATATACGTGATGTTGCCTCAAAGTTCTCAGAAGGTTCGTCGGCAAATAACCATTTAGTTGGAGAAGCCGCTGGCGTATACATCGCCGCGTCATACTTTACATTGTTCGCAGAAAGTGATGCTTGGCGTAATCGTGCCTTTGATATTCTCGAGCGAGAAATTACAGCTCAAACCTATCCAGATGGTTGTACGCGAGAGCATGCACTTGGTTATCAATTCTTCGTTATTCAATTCTATCTATTTTCTTCAATCGTTGCGGACAAAGTTGGCCATCCATTTTCTTCTGGTTATCACGCAACTCTAAAAAGTCTCATCAATTTTGTAGCACTGATAGCGAGAGGAGGAGATCAGCTTCCACTTTTCGGTGATGCTGATGATGGGTATGTTTTGGATCTTGGTGATTCACAACATTCAGTCTCGGCATTAATGGCTTGGGCTGCACAGTATTACAAAGATGAACAATGGCCACTCGTGCCGTCGCAGCAACATGAATCGAGCCTTTGGTTATTTGGAGCTCATCCAAGAGCAGGTAGTGTTATTTCCAGTCGTTTGGAGTCAATTGCTTTTAATGAGAGTGGCTACTACCTACTACAAAGCGGTGATCGTCAATTGGGTAATGGTGCTAGCGTACTGGTCGACTGCGCTGATTTGGGCTATCAGAGCATTGCGGCGCATGGCCACGCGGATGCTTTGAGCTTTACGCTCAGGCTAAATGGTACTGATGTCTTTGTTGATCCAGGAACTTATGACTACTTTAGCTATCCAGATTGGCGCCATTACTTTCGTAAAACGAAAGCACACAATGCCGTGGAAATCGACGGTCTAGATCAATCTACAATTCTCGGACCATTTATGTGGGGTGATCATGCGCAGGCGGAGTGCGAAGTGTGGAACGTTGACAACAACTGCACCCAATTTGTAGGAAGTCATACCGGGTATCATCGCCTAGCCGATCCCGTCACTCATAAGCGCAGCATAGTACTAGCTAGTCATGACAACCTGCTTTCCATTACAGATGAGTTTAGCGCGGAAGCATCTCACCAGGTTCGGTCCTATTTTCATTTGTCGGAGTATTGTGAGGACGTTGTGGTCAACCAGCATTCTGTTTCGTTTTCTATTCCAGGGGGTGCTGTTGTTATGGAGTTTGGTGAGCATGTCTCAGCGAGTTGTTTTCATGGAGACGAAAGTAGGCTTGGCTGGCTCAGCCGTGGGTATCACAAGCGTATTCCTATCCATACAATAATGTTGGCCACAAGTATTCAAGGAAATGCATCCAATAATGTTCGTATCAGCTGGAAATGGGCCAGCACGTAGCGGGAGAAGAAGGAAGTCTATGCAACATTCGCACGATTTATTTAAAAACAGCTACATGCTTAGTCTCGACTACGAGCTGTTTTTTGGATCCCAGACTGGTACAAACGAGAAAAGTCTTTTTGAACCGATTTCACATCTGCTTGATGAGGTGAGTGAGGCGGGGTGTCGGTTGGTGCTTTTTGTTGATGCTGGTTATCTAGAAGCTTTGCAAAGAGAAGGGGTTTCCTATCCACAGTTATTGCAACAATATGACCAAATATCCGAGCATTTAATCAGTCTGAGCAGTGCTGGGCATGATATTCAGTTACACATTCATCCTCACTGGGAAGATACTCATTACAACGGTAATACTTGGAGTGTGGATGTAAATCGATACCGTCTGCATGCGTTCAACCCTCGCCAGAGGCTGGATATTGTAGCCCGATATAAGGCTCAACTTCAGAGAGTAGCCAAAAACAATATTTTTGCCTACCGGGCAGGGGGATGGTGTATGCAGCCATTTTCTGAGATATCAGACGCTTTGATTCAGAATGGAGTATGGCTAGATAGTACCGTTTATTACGGAGGCTATTCTGATGACCCGCTCAGATGGTTCGATTATAGAGAAACGCCTGTTAATCCATATTGGAGTTTTTCTGACGATCCAAATAAAATCGATACCTCCGGCAAGTTTATAGAGCTACCAATCTCAAGCCAAATGCTCTCCCCATTATTTTTCTGGAAACTCGCTTTTTCTAAAAAATTTAAGCGAGCGGAGAATAAGCCGTTTGGTGACGGAAATGTCATGCAGGCGAATTCTGGCTATTACCTCTCGAAACTATTTACAAAAACGTATTCACCGGTGTCTATTGATGGGCTTAAATCTGGTCAAGTGCCATCAGCGTACAAGAAGCACCAAATGAGAAGAGACGATGCGGTATTTAACATAATGGGTCATCCAAAGTCTTTGACGCCGTACTCCGTGCGTGCATTCGGAAATTTTTTGAGGAGCAATGAACATTTAGTATGTCGTGTGCTGTCAGATTTTGAAGAATTAAAACCATTCTAATCGAAATATAAGGCACAACGTCTTGGTGAATCTCAACGCTACAGCTTTCGGTGGAGAAATGCGAAAAGAAAAGTCTAAATTACTATACATTTTGTCGCCAAGTTATTCTGGCTCAACGTTGTTGACAATGTTGCTTGCTCAGCATGCTGAGATTGCCACTATCGGCGAGCTTAAAGCAACATCTCGAGGAGACCTTGATAATTACTTATGCTCTTGTGGGGCGGCGATGAAAAGCTGCTCATTTTGGCGAGAAATAGAGTCGCGAGCTGGTCGTGATGATATTGCATTCACAGTCGAAGATTTTGGGACGCATTTTAAAGCGCCCGATCGATGGTGGGGAAGGATATTGAGTGCGCAACTTAGGGGAAGGGTCTTCGAGAGCTTGCGTGCACTCCTAATTAAAGTTATTCCCGGTTTGCATCGCGAATGGATGAAAATTCTAGAGAGAAATCGATATCTTATCGATCAAGTACTTCAATTACAGTCTTCAAATATATTTTTGGATGGTTCTAAAGACCCGAATAGGCTTTTGTACTTTGTTCAGTCGGGGCATTGGGATGTGTACGTTATCTATATGATTCGTGACGGGAGAGCTCAAGCTCACTCGACGCGCCGTAAGGAGCGACACGGGATGACTTACGCACAAGCTTCGAAAGACTGGCGCTATACCGTTCAACAGATGAATGAGGTAGTTAAATACCTCCCTGGAGATCGCCTTCATAAACTCAGGTACGAGGACCTATGTGGCGACCCTAATGCGATAATGAATGATATCTGGGCGTGGATGGGGGTTAATCCTCTTGATCAAGACTGGACAGATGTCGATCTCAAACAAAGTGAACATCATATACTTGGCAATAATATGCGAACTAAAGAGCGGATAGCCATTCGGTATGATGATTCTTGGCAAACAGAAATTGAAGCACATGAATTTGATACCTTCGAGAAAATAGCGGGATTCGAAAATAAAAGCTTCGGCTACAACAAACAGCAATAGATAGTGGGTATTAAATAATTTATGGGTGATGTTACTGGGCGCAAGCAGTTAACGAGAAATGTTGTAGTTGCTTGGGGAATGCAGTTGTTTGTGCTTGTGGTTGGGTTTCTCGTACCTAGGAAAATAAACGATAGCCTCGGGGCTGACTTGCTTGGTATTTGGGATCTCGGCTGGGCAACAGTTAATTATCTTTCCGTTATGAATCTGGGTGTAGGCACCGCAGTGATGCGTTACGGCTCGAAATATCGAGCGCAAGGAGACATCGAATCATTTTCGAAAGTTTATACCGCGTCTACAGTATGGCAGTTAGCCGTTTCAGTTTTAACTGGGCTGGTAGCGACTATCTTTGCTTTTACGGTTCATTTATGGATCGAAATACCTTCAACTATATCGTTAATTCATGCTGAGCTTGCGTTGTTGATGCTTGGATTAAGCTTGTCGGTAAATGTACTGTCAAATTCTGCCGCTGGCGTACTGGCCGCCCATCATCGATGGGATGTTACTCAATCAATCAATGCTATTAATGCTACTGCTCAGGGTATCGCGGTTCTTGGGGTATTAATCCTTGGCGGAGGGCTTGTGTGGATGGCGGCCTCGGTGCTTACAATTGCTACATGTACCACTGCAACGCGGTTTATATTCGCTACCATTCTAGTCAAAGATGTACATATTGCAGCGAAATATTGGGATGCGAAGGTGGCGTTTTCAATGCTATCGTTTGGTTCAAAGACCGTTGTCGGGTTAATTCCTCAGATCATACTATTCCAGTCTACGGCTATGTTGTTAACGGCTTTTGCCGGACCTGCCGCTTTAGCGATGTATAACAGAGGTGTTGCTCTAGTAAGGCAAGTAAGTTCAGCGGTGAAGCGAGTAGCGATAATGTTTTTGCCTATATCGGGCAGTTTGGTAGGCTTGGACAGAAAGGAAGAAGCTGTAGATTTAATTGTTCAATCCGGCCGTTATGGAGCAGCCGTCACAATACCGTTAGCGGTTATGTTCATTTGTTTTGGAGATCTCATCCTGCTGCTATGGATGGGCGAGGGATACGACAACCAATTAATGATTAGTCTTTTGGCGATTGGGATGTGCCTCGCCTCATCTATGTCTCCCGTTTACAGTGTTCTTGCGGGATTAAATGCACATGGAAAAATATCGATATATAACTTTTTTCTTAGTGTTGTTGCGCTAGTTGTTGTTGCTACGGTGATTAGCATTTATTTTACTTGGAATATGAATTCAGCAGCAGCATTGGTTGCTATCTGTTGGCCTATTGGCAATGGAATTGTTATCCCGCTATATGTCCAACACCGTTTTAATATTAGTGTATTCACCTTTGCCAGTAAGACGCTGATAATCGCGCTACTCTGCAGTACTCCGGCGATAGTCTTATTTCCAGTGGGACGCTACTTTTATGTGTGTAATGGCTCGTTTTTATTGCTTGTCTCAAGTGTCGTTTTAGCAGGGTTAATTCAGGCGGTATTTTATTATAAGTGGATCCTGTCTGATTTTGGCCGTGAACAAGCTCGTAAAATATTTTTTTCGCTGCTCAAAAAGTCCGGTTTGAATAAGGTGCGCAGGAGCTAAATTGAAAATGAAGATAATTCTGGTTAGTCGTTTCCCGAAAGATGCTGATAATCCTCGCGGGGGTGTTGAGACAGCAACTGTCGGTTTAGCAAAAGCATTGGCGAGCCTCGAAGGGAATGATGTTCATGTGGTTACCTTGGAAAAAAGTGTGAAGCAACCTATCGTTGAAACACATGGACGTATAACCGTGCATAGGCTTAAGCGCTCGAGGTTGCCAATGATTATCGATGTATTCAACGGCCCTTCAAGCAAGAGACTTAGAAAATATTTGTATGACTTGTCACCAGATATCGTCCACTTTCATGAAACTTGGGGGTTTGGCTCATACTATTTGAGGCTGCCAAATGTTTTTACGGTACATGGGTTTGATAGTCTCAATTTACCTGCTGAGAAGAGGTTTGGTTGGAGGCTGCGCGCAAAATTTTGGGCTTGGATAGAGCGCTTTGCTATGAGTAAACAAAAACACCTAATTTCGATTGCCCCCTACGTTCGTGAACAAATCGAGGTGCTTACTACGGCGAAGATCTACGATATTTGGAATTCTCTAAATGCAAAAGTGTTTGAGGTTTCTAGGTGTGAAAAATTTCCTACTATTCTCTTTTTGGGTTGGCTAAATTCAAGAAAAAACCCAGTAGCACTTGTAAAAGCAGTCTCTCTAATCCACCAAGATTTTCCTGATTTAAAGGTTCGTTTGTGTGGAGAGGCCTCTGATCCGCAGTATTATGATGAGCTAAAGCGCGAGATAGCTGGTCATCAGTTACAGAAGATTGTAGAACTTCCGGGGCGCGTTTCCCAGTCCGAAGTGAAGCAGGAACTTGGGCGAGCAACTGTTCTCGTATTGCCCTCATTTCAAGAGAATGCGCCAATGGTTATTTCTGAAGCTATGGCCGCAGGTGTACCGGTTATTGCCTCGAATCTATGTGGCGTTCCCTATATGGTGCGTAACAGGATTTCGGGTATATTAATAAATCCAGAGTCTATTTCTGAAATTGGTGACGCAATCAAAGAAGTTTTATCGGATTCATCTCTTCGACGGTCTCTTTCTGAAAATGGCAAGATTGATGCGAGAGAAAAATTTCATCCAGATTCAGTGGCTGATGCGACGATGCGTTGCTATAAAGAGGTGATTTCCTCCTATGGCTGATATAAGACCTAAACCAACCTTGCTCTATATCGTTGGGATGGGCCACTCTGGTTCAACTCTCCTAGAGCTATTACTAAATCGAGTAGATAATGTAGCTTCTATGGGAGAAATTAGTTTGTTCTCTCTACAGCTATATAGAGATGAAAAGACTCGATGGGTTGGTCAATGCAGTTGCGGCCAGCGCCCAAATCGCTGCCCTCGTTGGGGCTCCGTTATTAAGGCGATAAATGAAAAGAATCAGACTGATTTGATGGTTAGCCCTTTTTCTTGGACTGTATCAGATTTGGGGCTGGAAGAGGAGTTCGGTAAGCAAAAGCTTTTCACCTATTTTAAGTACAAAGCGACCCGTTTTCTTCGGTCTTCTGCTTATAAAAACCGCTCTCGATTACGAGTTATATTTGATCTATTTACTAGATCGCGAATAGAACGAAGAGACGATCTTATCGATTTTTATGCAGAGGATGCGGGCGTTGATTTCGTAGTTGATGCTTCAAAAGATCCGATAGAAATGAGAGATATTGTCGAATTCAGTAGGCTCAACCCTAAGGTGATTTTCCTAACCCGAAACCCAATGGGGCTAGCATGGTCATCACTGCGAAACAAAAATCAGTCAGTGGATGTAACCGCAAAGACTTGGGTTAGACTAAATGAACGAATACTCGATTTGTTGAATGATGTTCCAAAAAGCCAATGGATACATGTCGAGTATGAAGAGCTGTGTCGTGATCCCGAGCTTGTCTTGGAAAAGGTGGCTGAATTTGCTGGGGTTTCGCCTTTTCGTTTGACGACCCCTGATGACGAGTTTCTTAAACGACATACAATTGCGGGAAACAAACATCGCTTTAAGAAACTCGCTGAAGTGCGAGAAGATCTAGAATGGAAAGAAAAGTTGACCTTGGAACAGCAAAAACGAGTAAAGACTATAGTTGACCCTCTGTTTATTCGATTAAACAGCTAAATAACTATCTTCTCAAGACGAATATATCCCGAAGATAACAAATCATGAAGCTTGCACTTATCTATTTACTATTTGCTTTCTTTACTGTCTACGCCTGGCGAGATTGGTATAAAAGTGCTTGCGCATTAGTTTTTTTAATGGCGTTCATGAAATGGCCAGATATCCCGCGCACTATGTTTGGTATTCCTGGGCTAAATTTATGGAATATTTTGCTTGTGAATGTCGTAGGGGCATTTATTTTAGCCCGGAAAAGAGAAGGGTTAGTTTGGGACATGCCCAAAGCCATTACGTTTATGTTGGTGGTTTATTTTCTGCTGATATACATATCGACATTTCGTTTGATGAATAATATGGGGCCTCTACAGGAGTTTTATCAATTTCTGGGCTTGTCCGCTCCGTCGGGTACAGATCTAATAAAAGACAATATTATAAATAGTGTCCGGTATTTGGTTCCTGGTTTCTTAATTTTTTACGGGTGTAATAGCGAGCAAAGATTGAAGTTGGCGGTCGGTGCTATGCTACTGCTTCATATGCTGCTTGCACTTCAAGTGATTCGCTGGATGCCAATTACGGATATTGCCAATGCCGATGCGTTGAATGATCGCGGCCTACGTGTGCTAGGGAACAAGGTAGGTTATTTTAAAACAGACCTAGCTATGATTTTGGCAGGTGGCTCGTGGATGTTTGTTTGTTCGAGTATGCTATTTACTAAGTACCGATTGTTTCTGTTGGGCGGTGCTGCTATTTGCTTGTTAGGTATGGCACTCACCGGGGGGCGTGGAGGCTATATTGCCTGGGCTGTTATTGGGGCTATTTTCGCTTTATATCGGTGGCGAAAGTTGATTTTCATGGCCCCGTTCGTGGTGTTGGCTGTTTTCGCGTTTGTGCCTGCGGTAAAAGATCGACTGTTCGAAGGTGTTGGTGGTGAAGCTAATGAGCAGCAACAACGTCGCTTAGAAGCTGTGAATATGGCGGGTAGTGAACATGACTTATATTCGATCTCTTCAGGGCGTTTGGTGGTTTGGCCTGTTGTTATAGGTAAAATCGGAGAAGCACCATTTTGGGGTTATGGCCGAAGGGGGTTTGTTACCAGTGGCGCAGGCTTGTATGTAGCAGACGATCTGAATGATCCTACCTTTCCCCATCCACATAATGCGTATTTGCAGTTCACTATCGATAATGGACTATTAGGCGCAATTCCCGTCTTCTTGCTATTTTTTCTAACGGCAAAGCGAGCTGTTAGAATGTTTGGTGCAAAGTTAAACGCTGCGGCATCGGCGGCAAGTGGGGTCGGAGCTAGTACATTATTTGCTTTTTTAACCGCTGCGATATCTGCCCAGTATTTTTATCCAGTAGAAAGCTCTGTGCCATTATGGGTCGGCATTGCACTTATACTTCGGTCCGCAGTCGAGCTTGATAAGTCAGAAAGTTGGCTCAAGCCAACCGGAACTCAAGAATTAAGCTCAAAGGAAAAGTCCTTGAAAATACAGTGGGATGATTAGGTTCAGAACATTACAAAAAGTGCTCAAATGTAGAGCTACCAATGTGAGTTGGTTGGCAATTTACAACATTGCAGAAAGCGAGTTTGTGAAAGGCGCGGTAACTCACATCTGCTCTTGTCAGAGTGGGCTATTGTGTCAGTAGGGTATTGTATTTATTACGGGTTTTTCGATAAAACGTTTGTTTCTGAATTATCTAATTTGGTGCATAAAGGGTTATGAGTAAATTTTGGGAGAGTTTGATGTTAAACAGCCGGATTGCGAAGCTAATTACCAGCTCATTGGCTCCTATAATATTTCCTGTCAGTGCGTTAGCGCTGCCGGTTGGCATTCCTGACCCGGCAGGATCTGTGCCTTCAGCAATAATGCCTTCCTTGCCAACGGCAGCCAATCAGATTCAAGCGTTCCCCTATGACCCGATTGCTATACCAACACCTAGTTGGTCTGATAGCCCGTCCCAATATTACGTAGACTCATCAGATTCTTCGTGTTCAAACGCTTCTAATAATGGTCGAGGTAGCCCGGTAGCCCCTCGATGTGATTTACCTGGAATCTCGGGTAGCCGCTGGACGTTAAGTGCGGGAAGCCAGGTTTTCGTAGTAGGCGATGGTGCGACCTACGGGAATAGCGGCGACTTGCAAGACATTACGATGAATGGAACGGCTTCGAATCCGATATGGATCGTTGGGGTTGGCGATACCGCGCCGATACTATTGTTTGATCGCTTTTGGTTTTCAGAAGGTTCACACGTTATATTCGATACTGTGCATTTCAAATCACCGACTGATGATTTTATTATGCGATGGGACGGCTCAACAGCTCCTGTTGAGTATTTCACGTTTCGGCATATTAAATGTTCCGGTTCGGAAGGAACGCATTCGGGGCAATCTCGACGCTGTTTCTCGCTAGGTGGAACAGAGGCAAACCCCACCCAATTTTTTGTCTTCTACGATGTAGATATATACGGATTAGGCCGTTGGCAAGACGATCGTTCGACGTCAACAGACATGCATGGTATGCAATTCAATCGCTGGACCCGTTATATCTGGCTGCTAGATAGCCGCCTTGGACATCTGCAGGGTGACTCAATTCAGTGCGCGAATTCGAGCTGGTTTGATTACAACTATGCATCGCGACCCCACTATATTTATATTGGTGGGAATGAGTTCTACGAGAACTATGAAAATGCGTATGATCAGAAGGGCTGTTATCACGTTGTATTCTCGGAAAATCATGTTCACGACTTCTACAACTCGCAAAAAGGCGCCAACGCTACAGCAATCATCACAGAGCAGGACAGTGAAAGTGATGTAGGTGGCCGCTATACGTGGTTTATTAACAATCTTGTGGAGCGAAGCGGAACCGCATTTGCTGCAAAAGCGACCACAAGTGATGCCTACATTTTTATGCTCGGCAATATTATTCGTGATGTTAGTAGTGCTGGGTTAGCGTTTACACAGCGCTGCTACAGTGGGGGGAGTTCCGGGGAAACGTGCCCATTTGGTATGACTTTCGCCCAAAACACCATGGATTGCGGTTTGAGTGCTAAAGCTATTACAAATGTTCAAAACCCTTCTGGAAGTGATCAGAACGTAGAGATTGATGGTAATGTTTTCTACAACTGTGTGGATGGCAGTGAGGATTCTCCGCACAACTGGGAGACCTTTTCAGAAAGTCCGTTATTTTTAAGTCACACCCAGAACGCCCATTATCGTACCAGTGGTGGAAATATTAACTTGGTCACCCGTCGTTATGACGTTTTGAGCGGCAATGTCTTTAATCAGAATATCCGTTTTGGGAATGCAGCGGGCGGTGACTATACTCTTCAAGAAGGCTCACCTGCCATTGGCTTAGTGGCCGATGAAAACGATGCTTATGGGCTGTTTGAGCAAATGTACGGCTTGAGTATTAGGAAGGATTACTTCGGAAACACATGGAGTGCGGGTGACCCTCTAGACGCAGGGGCTTACCAAGGTGCTGCGACACCGTTGCCAGATACACCGACTAATCCTACAGATCCCACAGATCCCACAGATCCCACAGATCCTACAGATCCTACAGATCCTACAGATCCGACAGATCCCACAGATCCGACAGATCCCACAGATCCCACAGATCCCACAGATCCCACAGATCCCACAGATCCCACAGACCCAGCTCCTGTAGAGCAATGTGAGCCTGACGACAATGGCCCTCCCTCCCTCAAAAAAGCCGGTTAAGCTTGTTTATCCCATTCATTAGAGGGTTGATAACCCTCTATCAGTTCTACCCCCAACATATCGTCTGCTCCGTACTGAATAGAGTTTCGCATTCCGTTGCGCAGCTGCTATGATTCCGCAGCCTTTCTGTAGTCGTTCGCAAAATAAGCCATGAGCAGCTGCTGGATTGACGACCCTGTCACACTTTGGGGGCAGCGACTCAACGTAGATTGGAAGGCTTTGCAAAGGCAAGATACTGACTATCGCTCACGAAATGCAAAACGCCGATAAGTTGTGTTTATGCGAGCCAACTAATAAGTCAATATTGGGTATTTTGGATGTCGTTGCGATACAGTCGAAGCTTGCACATTTGGTTTCTAGTACCTGTTTTCATTGGTGCAGATATTGACATCGTTTAGTTTAAAAATTTACCGTTTGTCGCTGCCTGCTGACCGTTTAGGATCAGAAACTTCTGCTCGAAGTTCAATAAAAATTTATGAAAGATTTTGTCGAATAAATGTTAGATGTTTACGGGTTGGTATTTGATTTTCAGGGCATAAAAACCCGTATTTTTAAGGTTAAAAGCGATCCACTCTGATAGTAGTGATCAAAAAAATGCACCTCGAATGGTGAATTAAAGATCGCAAAACCTAAATCATTTGCACCTGGTTCCGAACATATTGCGACCCAGTCCTCAAGGCGAAACATTAGTATTGTGAAAGCACATCAATCAGAAATTTTACTGTTATTATTTAATCAACGTAATGGTGAATTTTTGGAGTACCTGTTTTGAATAACGTTCCGGCAACAGCTACAAGAGCAAAATCAAGCTTAAAGATGGCAGCCCTGTTAATAGCAGGCGTTGTTGGGCTTGGAGGCTGCCAGAAGGAAGGGGAAACGGACTCTGATGTGGTTCAACGACAAGGCGCAGATAATCCACCAGCGAATGTGAGCCCTTCACAGCCCGCCATTTTTGTGGCAGACGGAGAGTTTGACGGTATCTATCAGATATACACACAGTTGGGTGCAGCAAGCTCTCAAGCCGTGTATGAGCCATTAGCTGCTTGCGGCAATGTACAGGGCGTTTCCTGGACTCCAAACGGTGAAACGGTCATATTTACGACCGATAATGACCAAGATGGCACTCCCGAGTTGTATAGTGTGTCTTTCGACGGAGATGGCCTCACTAAAATTAGCGGCATGATGAACGGTTCTGTCGGTGTCGGTCAGTTCGCAGTTTCACCAGATGGGGCAATGGTTGCATTCACTGCAGACCAAGATACAGACGGTGTCATTGAAGCCTATACAGTGCGCATCGATGGAAGCGATCTGAATAAATTAAACTCTCCTCTTGGTGCTCAGCAGCAAGTCACGTGGTTAGGCTGGGCTCCCGATAGTACCACTGTTGCATTCATCGCTGATCAAAACACTCAAGGGGTGTTTGAGCTATTTACCGCTACGCCTGGCAGTAGTGGGGCTCCAACACGACTAAACTCGGCGTTAGTAGATAACGGCGATGTCGTCGAAGCTAGATGGACACCTGACTCTAATCGCGTTGTCTATTTGGCTGATCAGGATAACAACAACCAATATGAGTTGTTTTCTGTGGCACCTAACGGCGGCAACCGCGTGAAATTAAATGGCGCCCTCGTTTCCGGTGGAGATGTCAGTGAAGCGTCATGGGCAATCTCTCCTGATGGTTCAAAGCTAGTCTATGCAGCTGATCAAGATGTAAACGAGAGATTCGAACTATATTCTGTCGCAATCAATGGCACTGGATTGGTAAAACTGAATGCCCCAATTGCAGGTGAGCAGTTAGTTAAAGATTGGATTTGGTCTCCTGATAGCCTTAAGGTCGCCTACGTCTCCGATGGTATTGTAGAAGGGCGATTTGAACTTTACGTCACACAGTATGACGCTTCAACTAGACGAGTTCTAAATTTACCTCTGGCTCAGGATGGTATCTTTGAGTCTATTGAGTGGGGTTTGACAAGTGACGTTGTTTATTATGTCGCTCACCAAGAGGCTTTAGGAAGGGCGGAACTATATCGAGCGACCATTGATGGTTCTCAAATTATCAGGCTTTCTGACCAAATGGTTAACAATGGCAGCATCAGAAACGATGGAGTGTACGCGAAGCTTTCGCCGGACGGTGCCAAGGTCGCATACTTGGCTGATCAGGATGTTGATCAACTTTTTGAACTCTACGTGGTAAATTCAGATGGCTCAGGGTCATCGACGAAAGTTAATGGCGTCCAAGTGCAAGGTGGTGACGTCATCGATTTCAAATGGTCTAGCGATGGCGCAAACCTTTTGTACGTTGCCGATGAAATAACAAATCGTAAAAATGAATTATTCCGAGTGAGTGCAGACGGGCTGGTACATGATCGTCTTAACAATCAGCTTGCGTCCAGCGGCGATGTCTACGATTTTAACTGGGTCAATTGATTCTCTATTTTAAATGGATGTTATCAATGTAGATGTATTTTTCTTCGGACAGTCGAGGAGAAGTAAATCGTATGTTTTTAACATTGCTGATATCTAGCTCTCGGTTTTTTGGTGCCTTAATTACCTCACTAAGCGCAAACGTGTACTGGTTTTGACCAGGCTTAATAACCAGCTCAGTCCTGAAGCGGTCACTATTCCAAAGTTCCCTGTCAAATAAATTATCTTGAATATGAAAGAGTAAAATTAGATTCGACTGATATGGGTTGAATATGTCGAACTGAATCGAGTCATATCCACGCCAATCAGAATAAATCTTTGAGAGCTCGAACGTTGTGAAGCGGCGTGCTCTCAACCTAAACCTCCCGGATTGAGCCCCTTCTGTTGCGTGTTCTACAGATTTATCAACTCTTCCTCGCCACCGGTCAAATTCTAGTTCAGTTTCAAAATTCGCAATGACCGGCATTTGTTTTACCACTTTGAGTATGTCAACAATATCTAGCGACGTTTTGCCCATCACGGTTATAAGCATTGCCGAAGCGAGAATCCTTCCGATCCAAGTGAAAACGTTTGGCGCAGCTAACCAAAAAATAACTAGCATAGCACCTGTTAAATTCATGCCTACGTCAATCAGGCTGGCACTTCTGCCGATGTTGGCTTGTATGAATTCAATAACAATACTTACAACAAGAACGGCGAGGGTATATCCGAGTAACTTAGCCCAGGTGTTGAGTCGAATTAGGAGGCAAACAAAATAGGAAATAATAGCGAAAAACGGAATATGACCAAGATTCCAGATCTCGTCCCAAATACCGGTTGGTTCGTGAATCTTTGGTCTAAGAAACAACAGCGGCGTAGTAACAATCAACAAGAATCCGAAGATATAGGAATAGAAGGATCGAGTGGAGCTGCGGGAAAGTGTATCCGTCATAAGAATAGAACTATATAAATTAGCCGGGATGCGCTAAGAAGCTTTTATGTTATAAATTCAAAATTTAACTCACCGGGAATGCCATTGTAAGACATCACATAACGTTTTATAACGTGCATTCGAGACTACTGCTTGCAACCTCGTAATAATTCTTTGAAAGATAGGCTGCGAATATGACCTTGAATAGCGCGAAGCTGGTGCATCGTTTGCCTTAGTTTCCGCAAATCTACCCCGGCTTTTATATCAGCTTTAAAGATTGCTCTGAGCCAATGAGTAATTCCGACGAAAAGACCCTTGCTTTCTATATAACTACAAAAGGCTGGGACAGGAGCCATCCAAACTCGCCCTTCTTGGTGCAATGAATAGGGTGCTGTCTGCATGCCAAGTAAAGTTAGGTAGAACTCTCTTATTATGTCTGTTTTTGCTGATTGGCTTATGCTGTGCCATCGTCCAATACGAGGATTTACTTCGATGATTTTATATTTCTGGTCTCTGTGGTCGAATTTGAATTCAATATCAGCTAGCCCGGAGTAGTTAATTGCTTGAATAAATTGGAGACCGTTTTCAACGATTGGATCATTCCATCGCATTGTCGCCAGGGTTGTGTTTCCTCCAATCAGAGGGTGTTCTAGTAGTTTCTGGCCCACAAAATATGAATCAGATGGTTTGCCGTCGACTCCAAAAAAACCACCTAAAAACCATGTGGATGTTGAATCTCCTGGAATAAACTCCTGATAGAAAACGGGTTGTCCTAATTCGAATACTTTTTCACCTAGTGTATGTAACTCAGCAATAGTATTGATCATGAGTACTTTGGGTACAATCGACTTGGGTAATGCCCCGGAGTAGTGTGGCCTGACAATGCCAGGCAACTTAAGTTGATTCGTAACGGTGTCAATATCTGTTTTGTTGTAAAAGACATGGGTTGCAGGAATATCAATTCCTTGTGCCTCACAGTATTCAAAGAATTTAATCTTATTGGCACAAATTTTAACGATATCTTTTGAAGGGGTAACACAATGAAAGCGTGTATCAAGTTCTGTTTCGGAGAAAGCCAGTAGCACACTATAAATGTCTTCAGATGAAAATATAATGCCTTTTTTATTCTTTTCTATATTTAAATTTAGATATTGAATCAGTTGGTTAGCCAGAGCAATGAGCATAGGGTTGTCATAGGTGTTCTCACCATAATCATCCTTTACTTCTAATGTAAGTTTGACAACTACTGTGTCGATACCCAATTTATTTAGGCTAAGTAGCATGTCATCGCTATTTACATTCTTGCCAAGAATAACTGCAATAGGCAGGTCATTTTTAGCCTTGGAGGAATGGATGAAATGTGAGAACGCATTACTCATGGTAGTCTACTAGGGCTGTTAGAGAACACGATTCTTGATGTTCAGCGCGTAGCGAAAGCTAATTTTTTTGTTTCCTGATTGTTCGTTACGAGCGAAATAGATTTTAAGTCCCAAGATCGAAACAATGGTGATACGCCAAATGATCTCGTAGCCGACTTTGAGGTGCGTGTTAAGCGACATATCATTGTTTGCGTCTGTTTCACCAAATTGAGTTCTATAGCCTTTTGTTAGGTAATCATTTCTTATAGCGCCCATAAGGTAAGGAAATAATCCGCGCATTCGATGCTCTGGCTTTACGTAGCCATCGAAACACCATATTGCATCTGTAACCCCTGAATAAAATTTCCATAGACTATTGGTGTTAAAATATTCCATTTGCGGCTCTGTAACCCACAGGTGTGCCGTCATTTCGCCATTTTTTAGCGATACGTAGCATTTCTTATGGCCTTCAGCAAAGCGTCGTTTGAATAATTCTGCGCTCTCAGGAAAGGTGGCGCATAACTGCGGTACGTCCTTGTCCTGAACAATTTTTATATCATGGTCACACATCTTATTGACCAGAGTGTAGAGTTTATTAAATTTTTCTGTATCAGTTAATTCGAAGACAAGTTGTGAGCCGATATAGAGGATCGGGTTGCCCCGTGGAAGAAGTCTCTTTCGAAGGTAGTTCCAGTCCCCGTCTTTAATTCTTTTCAATAACTTGGAAACTTTATTTGACATGGTCGTATCATCTTTCGGTTGATAATTTTAAGGATTAAAAATCTGTTCAGGGTTGGTATGAGCTATTTGTTTTATTTTGTCTAATGCCTCGCCAGACTTATTGGTATACGCATGTAGCAAATGAACTAAACCGTGCCACATCGGATAATATGAAAAGTCTGAGCCATAGACGATTTTGGATGATGGTATTCGGTCGATCGCCTCTTGCACGATTGGGTATGCCAACCCGGACGTGTCAGTGTATAAGTGGTCGTGAGTTTGCAGCAGCGCGGCCAGCTGGCTAAGTTGTTCGGTAGGTAATGATTCTGCTTTACAACCGTAGGCGCCTAAATGGGCAATAATAATTGGGCTAGTATAATTGCCCCAAGGAATAAGTTTTAAATAATCAATTTTTGCGTGGTAGGCGCTATCATGGCCATGTAAGATTGGACTGCAGCCACCGTGTATGAGTGCGGGTAGTTTTAGTGCGGAGCATGCGTCTAGCATACTTTCAATGCGCTCCTTTCCTTTTGTTTCTTCAATGCTTATGTCTGTTAGATTCGGGTGTATTTTTAATATGCGAATGGGATGAGTGTCTAGAGCGTTTTCAAGGTGGGCTTTAATATCGCTCGTTTCTACTTCAATAGGTACGCAATATCCGAGTAAAAGAGAACTATTTTCGTTAGCGAAAGCCTGATGAAGATTCCAAAGCCTTTGAAAGTTTGTGTCGGGTCGTGACACCGGCAATATGGCAGCTTTAGATACCCCGCATAGACTCATTTGATCCAGGTATACGCGTGGGCCGATATGCTGGTATGCCCGATTGAATCCTATTTTGCTAACCTTGTTTAAAGTTTCCTGGTTGCTATTTAATGGAGGGTGAACCAATCTTAGCGGCGACAATTTAGGCTCTTTATAGGCGGTCTTGCTCGACGAGAGTAAATCGTTTGAGATTTGTTCGTACTCGATTTCATCAAAGATGATTTCAGTCGCATGGGTGTGAATATCGTAGAGGCAATGTTTCTTGCCAAGCTCTTTTAGTTGGTCAAGATATGTCGTGACTTGCTCTAAGCTAAGTGAACTCATGATTTTTCAAATAATCTTTTACGTAATAGTGCCGTGTCAGTTTTGCCTCGATCCGTTAAGGGGAGGGCGTCGAGTAAAAGGACATGTTTAGGCTGCATGTATTTAGGAAGTGATTGCATTAAATACTTCCTTAGTTCTTTCTCGTCGAGTTTTTCGTGTTGTTTGACGGTGTAGGCGACAGCGATTTCTTGTTCGCCTGAAGGGTTCTCTACAGCGATAGCGGCAGCTTCAGACACCTGTGTTTGTGTTAACACTCCCGCAGCAACTTCGCCTAGTTCTATTCGGTATCCTTGAACTTTAATTTGATTATCTTTTCTCTCGACGAACGCTAAATTTCCGTCTTCTCGATAATGGCCAATATCACCAGATTTGTAGAATCGTTTTCCGTTGATTTCTAGGAAAGCATTAGCTGTTTTTGTTTCGTCGTTCCAGTAGCCATCGGACAAGCCCGCACCGCCAATGAATATCTCGCCATTTTCATTGGTACTACACGGTTCACGTTGTTCGTTGAGTACGAGTATTTCCGTTCCTTGTCGAGCTAAACCGATGGGCAGATTGTCACTGGCTGCTGGAGGCGACTGCACATGATAACAGCTGCTAACACCTGTTGTTTCTGTTGGCCCGTAGGCGTTGTAATACCGCGCATGCGGTACCAGTTCCATCCATGCCGCGAGATGATTGTTGTTAATTTTTTCACCGCCGAATAGAACATATTTTAGGCTGAGCAATTCTTGGCCATCCAACGCGCCCATTTTCACGATGTAATGAAGTAGAGATGATACGCCCTTCCAGTGTGAGATCTTTTGTTCTTGTATCAACTGTACCAACAATTTTGGAAACATTAGGTGTTTGTCATTAGCGATAACGAGCGTAGCTCTCGCTAATAATGTTGCGAAAACGTCGAATACGGACATGTCGAAATAAAAAGGAGCGGTGCACAAAACGTTTGAATCAACGGTCAGATCAAAGTGGTTCGCAGCCCAGTGCGCGTAATGCTCTACAGCTGTTCTCGGTACCGCTACACCTTTAGGAGCCCCTGTAGATCCCGAAGTATAGAGGAGATAGCAAAGCCCGCTATTCATACGTATTGCACGTTCGATTCCATCATTGCCCGGCGCGTCTAAGTCGATAAACTGAAGGCCTTGGAATAGAGATTGCCCTTTAGTGTCAACAATCGCCACTTTAGCGCCAGAGTTTTCTGCGATCACTTGGGCGCGTGAAGCTGGAGATTTTTCAAACACTGGTACGTAGCTTGCCCCTACAGATAAAACACCTAAAATGGCCGCTATGTAGTGCGCTGAACGACTGCCACATATGATAACTCTATCGTTAGGTTGTACTTGGAGCTCTTCGAGCTGAAAGGCAAACTGCTCAGAGAGCTTTTGTAGTTGTGGGTAGCTAACATTTCCATGTTGTGGGCAGACAATCGCCGTAGATTGGGGGAGATTATCTAATAGTGCATTATTTGCCACGGGAATCCCTTTTTATAGTCCAATAAGGCGGGCGATAATATTTTTTTGAATTTCAGATGTGCCTGAATAAATGGTTGATGCCATGCTATCCCGCACATCGCCTTCGGCAGGGTACTCAGTCATGTAGCCATATCCTCCGCGGATTTGAACTGAATCAAGTGCGGCAGCTTTGAGTTTCTCGCTTACTACTAACTTGCAAATGGCACTTTCAAGCATCGCGTTCTTACCTGAGTCTATCGCATTTGCGGCGTCTTTAACGACTAGTTTTGAGAGGTGATGGTTGACCTTCATATCGGCAATTTTATGTGAAACCGCCTGATATTTTGCGATTGCCTGGCCGCCTTGATGCCTTTCATTTGCGTACTGTATGCAGCCCTCTAGAATTTTTTGTTGCTTTCCAACCATGGTTGCAAAAAGAATCGTTCGCTCCCAAGACATAACGCTATTAGAAATCGCATCTCCTGCACCAGGCTTTCCAAGGATCTTACTTTCAGGGACTATACAGTCGTCGAAAAAGAGTTCTCCATTTTTGAGGCTATGTAAGCCCATCTTTTTCATTGCCTTGCTTTGGTTCATGCCCTGGAGGGGAGGGTCCATGATGAGGCAGCTAATGCGCCCGAAACTCTTGCGTTGCGGGTGAGTAACGCAAAATACTAGGACTGAAGTCGCTATTGGCCCATTGCTTGTAAAAATTTTGCTACCTTTAACGTGATAGTTACCACTGTCATCTAAAAGGGCTGTGGTGGCCATTTCACCAAGAGCTGAACCAGCATTCGGTTCTGTAAGTGCTTGAGCCATTATAAGGCTGCCGTCGCAAATTTTAGGGAGGTACTCAGCCTTTATTTCGTCGCTGCCAAACTTATCGATGGCAATGCCGCAAAGGATTTGGGTGCAGGCTGCATGTAAAAGGCCTTGATCATCCATGGCGTAGCCCAATGCTTCGAGCACATCGCAAGTCTCCTCACAGGAAACACCCAAGCCGGAATGTTCCTCAGAGATCGGCAAAGCAAACACACCAAACTCTGCGAGTTTTTTCCACCCGTCGAAAGGGAAGTCATCCTCGTTGCAGTTCAGGTTATTAATTTCGTTTTGGGCGAACCGAATCGCCTGATCGGAATTTATATTCATGGTTTTCTCGGTCTGAAAGATATCCGTGACCTGGCAATTATAAGCACTTGAGCTCTACAGAAATAGAGTCTCATGTATTTATTGGGGGCCTGAGGTAAGTATCTACAGCTAAAGCCGTCGAGAAGCTCAACTATCCCTTGGTTACGACTTGTACAATAGCGTCGACAGTTTCAAAGTTTTCGGGCGTTAGGTCGTCAGGGTCAACAGTTACATTGAATTGCGTTTGTAGGAATTCTGTAAGGAGGACTATAGATAATGAATCTAGAATCCCAGAATCGAGGAGGTTGTCTGAGGACTGTAAGTCGTCAGGGGCAGTTTCTGAAAGTTCAGTCTTGATATATTCGAGGATTTGGGGGGCAAACTCCATATCGGAAATTTCTCCTTTCAAATAAGCGTTCAAGGGGTAAATTGCTTGGTCAATTGGGCTTTAAAATTCCGGTTTTGTTTGCGATAAGCTTGGTTGTGTTGGGTTAATGAGCGAGCACGAGAAAGTCACCACAAAAGCTACGGAATAAGGGCCGCTATTCTGTGGCATTGGTCTCAGCTATGCAATAGCTCGCGGTCTGGAGACGAGTGGTAAGCATCGCTTACCTATTATTGAAATCGATTGGAGTGGGTTGGCATAGATCTTGGTTATTTTTGGCTTTTAACTGTGTACAATACGGCGTGTGATTGAAACCGTGTTGGGTTTCTTTTCGTAATGAGTCTACACGGATGGTTGAACTTCATGCACGCACTACTTGTCCGATTGATCGACCACTGCTGCATTCCAAACTACTCCCCGTGCTTCGAAAAATGATGATATTAACTGTTGGTAGCGATATACAGCCTACCTAATTGTGTTTACTAGGTGTTAGATATGAAAGTCTTTAATAAGGATGCGACTGCGTTTTCAGCTCAGTACAGTAAAGAGAGATACGTAAATATTGTTGGGGGGGTTACTCCTGAGTTCCTCGATTTTGCTCAAACCTTCGCTACACAGAAGCAAAATAATCGAGAGGGCATGGAAGAGTGGGAGTTTAAGGGTAAGAAACAGCAGTATCTTTTTGAATTTGCTGATGGTGGTTCATGTCCTACTGAAGTACTAGATTTTGTTGCGGATGTTGCTGGTTACCCTCGCGGCAGCATAACACTATGTGAGAGACACATTAAAATTTATGAGGATGTGGCGAATACTAATCCGCCACCGCACAAAGACCGCGTGGCCTCGCAGATCACGGTCGGTATTCCGTTAAAAGTGCCAGCTAATTCCTACATTATTCTCTATCCCAATGATGAACTGACAATCAACCCGTTTAGTTCGACGGCGCTATGGCGCTCCAGTTTAGATGAGGATCAATTGCCGGAAAATGTCCTTAAGGGCCTTGAGCCGGTCTCTTTGGATGTGCAGCCAGGTGACGTTGTTTTCTTTGAGGGCAATTCTATCTACCATGAACGCGTCAATCCTGCGTTCACATCGTTGCTGTACCTTAAATTTAACGCAATCGACTTAGATCCTATCGGTGAAGATGATCGCACTATAACCCAGTTTGATCGATCTCAAAGCCTCCTGAAGACGAGTTCTGACGAGGAATTGCTCTCCTTGGGTTTGTCTGTATCACCGCGCTTAGAAAACGTGCGTCGTTTATACACTCGGCTGAATTGGAACGAAGTCATACAAGCGAATATGGTGGGGGAGAAAGAATTTACCCTAACTGAGTTTGAATTCTCGCTTATTACAAAGCTCGCCAAAGGCGACTCAGTTGCGCAACTCTTTGATCGTTTAGGTGTTCCTAAAAAGCACCAGCTCTCGACAGTTGGCACGTTACGTCGACTTATTAAACTCAAGGCAATCGATCTGCTTGATTAGCGATTGAATTTAAAAAAATATTTTGCACACTTAACTTAAGCGAAGAATAAAATGAATCAGCGACCACAATCCGCAGAGATGACTCCCGGGCCTGGATTTCGGATAACAAGCGACTATCCGACTCTTTCTCGAGAGCTTGTAGAACACTATAGTAAGTTTGAAACGCCTGATATTTCTGACATGTTAAACCGTATGTATACCATGTCATCCGATATTAAAAATTTGGTGAACGATAAACCTTTATGTGGCGTGGCCTGCACCGTAAAAGTATATCCTGGTGATAACTTAATGGTTCACAAGGCGTTAGATATAGCACGGCCCGGCGATATTATTGTCGTTGACGCTGGCGGCCATACTGGGAACGCTGTTTTTGGTGATATGGTCGCTACTAAGGCTAAGCATCGAGGCGTGGCGGGATTTATTATCGACGGATTAACTCGAGATTTACCTGGCCTAAAAGAAGTTGGGTTGCCGGTATACACAATTGGAGTGAGCCCCATTGGGCCGCTTCATCGTGGTCCTGGAGAGGTAAATCATCCGATTAGCTGCGGTGGTATAGTGGTTAAACCAGGTGACTTGGTGGTGGCGGACTCAAACGGCGTTGTTGTTGTCCGAAATGAATTTGCTGAGTCCATTCTCGGAAAACTGGTTGAACGGCAAGCGTCGCTAGAGGGATATATCGCTAAACTTAAAAAAGGCGAGTTCTCGAACGAATGGGTGGACAAGCTCCTGAATGACAATGGTTGCTTTTCGGAGTAGGCATCGTCGTCAAAATGGTAAATTCAAAGTTTCAAAAATTGGCTCTCCGTGTTGAACATTTCATACAGAATGCTAGCCCTGTTGAGCGCCGGTTGCGTCAATTTAATAAATCCAGACAAAAGCTATTTTATAAGGATTTTTGGGCGAAGCCTTCGTCTAATATTGGGGCGAATATTGAATCGCTGGGTTACGGGTATGAGCGCATTACGTTGGGGGATCGTTCAACCATTGTGAATGGCTCTGCCGTCATGCTTGATGATCATTTAACACTTAAGATTATGGGGCATAAGCCTTTAACCTATAAATTGTTAAGTGAAATTGGTTCAAATGTTCCTAAGCATATTTTGGTTGATACCTCGAGTGTGAGTAAAGCGTATAAGTTTTTATCTGATCACGAAGGCGCAATCGTCGTAAAGCCAGCTTTCGGGACGGGAGCTGGAAGAGGTGTTACGACCCGTGTTAAAGGCCCCAAAGAGCTCAAAAAAGCGTTAAAAAAAGCAGCGTACTACAACAACCAAATTTTACTTGAGGAACAGCTATCGCTAAATAGCTATCGGCTGCTGTATCTTGATGGCAAGCTTATAGATGCGGTAGAGCGTCAACCGCCCAGCATTGTGGGGGATGGCAAAAGTTCCGTAAAACAACTGTTGGAACAGGAGAACAGTCAAAGAATTAACGATACTCAGGTTAGAAGCCTTTTTTTAGTCAGTCGTGATTTAGACTTAGAGCTTAGTCTGGAATGCCAAGGCTTATCTCTGAAAAGTGTTCCAGTGAATGGTCAATACGTGTTCTTGAAAACAGTCATAAACCAAAATAATCGTTTCGAGAATATTTGCGTACTCGATGCTGTGCACCCGAGTATTGAGAGCAAAGGTAGCCAAATATGTAAGCAGCTTGGGATTGCTTTAGCTGGGGTCGATTTAATGGCTCCGAATGTAACAGAACCATGGAGTTCGGCAATGTATATTAATGAAGTGAATACCACGCCTGGTCTACATCACCATTATTTAGTATCGACGTCAAGAAACTCTAGTCAGGTCGCGGAAAAAATATTAGGAAAACTATTGTCAGAGGATGCATGACGTAATGAAACAAGTTTTACTTTTGGGGGGGGCGGAAAATACGCTTGCGATAGCTCGAAGTCTCAGCAGTATAGGGGTTAAGGTTTCTATCTCATCCGATGAAAAGTCGGGTGCGAAATATTCTAGGTGTTGTAGCCAGTTCTATTCACCTGGATCAAATCAGGATTTGCCAAGTTTATGGCGAGAAATCCTTTTGGAAAACCCTAGAGAGGAATTGGTTGGTCGAGTGGTACTTTGTTGTAGTGATGAGGCAATAGACTTCGTGTCTAGAAATCATGAAAAGCTTTCGTCTCAATACCTGCTGGAAATTAATGATCCGGACCTACAACTAAGTTTGCTCGATAAGTTTGCTACAGTTGAAATGGCAAAAAAAATAGGTATCCCTACGCCAAGCTGCTGGGCGCACATAGAGAGTGACCCATTTTATCGCAGCATAGATATACAGTTCCCAGTTTTGGTTAAACCTATACATTCCCACCTTTATAGGAAGGTTTTCAAATTCAAGCTATTACCTGTTGAAAATAGGGAAGAACTTGAGGCTCACTTAAAGGAGGTTTACTCAAACGGATTGGAAGTGATGATTACGGAATATGTTCCTGGGCCGGATGACTTGTTGTGTAGCTATTACACCTATGTTGATGAGAGTGGGAAATTTCTTTTCGATTATACAAAGTCTGTTATACGACGATTTCCTAAGAATTTTGGTGGTGGCTGTTACCATATTTCTAAATGGCAGCCAGATGTCGCTGAGTTAGGCAAACGGTTTTTCGAGGGGATAGGGTATAGAGGTCTAGGCAATATAGAATTTAAGCGAGACCCTCGAGATAATACGTTAAAGCTCATCGAGTGTAACCCGAGGTTTACAGCAGCCCATGAACTTCTGGTTCAATCAGGTATGAGTACTGATAAGGTTGTATATTCGCATTTAATGGGCCAACCCGCTAACGCTCCGACGACATTTAAGGATGATAAGCGTCTAATTTATTTGTGGAGGGACTTCAGTTCATTTAGGCAAAGAAAAGCACTGGGAGAACTGACCTTCATTCAGTGGATTAAGAGTATAGCTGCGCCCCAGGTATTTCCGTATTTTCGCTTATCTGATCCGCTTCCCGCTGTTTATCAATACGTAAAAATCATTTCTGGTTGGTTTAGGCGACGCTTAGGCTAATGGTAATTTCACAACGTTGCTCATATTCAGATCTTTTGGCATTTACTTACAATATCCTTTGTAGCGCTGGCGTTGTTGAGCCAGAAGCAAAATCGGTATCTGAGTGTTTAGTATGGTGTTCAGCGGCAGGGCTTCCGAATCAAGGCGTTTGGCGTTTACCCGTTTTATTGCAAAAGCTGGCGTCCGGTGGAATCACCTCCCCATCGAAGTGGCTAGTGCGTAAAAAAATGCCGGCTTTTAGTTATATCGATGGAGGGGCTGGATTTGGTCATTATCTTTGTGCAAAAGCTACTGTCGAAGTGTGTAAAACCGCTAAAACTCAGGGAATTGCTGGCATTGCATTAAGTAATAGCAATTTCTGTGGAGCCCTGGGGTTTTATCTTAAACTCGCAGCTGATAACGACTGTGTGTTGTTTGTCTTTTCTAATTCGTTCCCCAAAGTCGCCCCTTATGGTGGAGTGAAAGCGGTTTTAGGTACCAACCCTCTCGGCGTGGGTTTTCCCGGTATTGGAGGGGAGCACCTAATAATTGATATGGCTACGGCGTCGAGTGCGGGTTCGACCATAACCAAAGCGATTGAAAATGGTACAAGCTTGCCGGAAGGTATAGCGGTCGATTCTAAAGGAGAGGCGATTACAGATCCGAGGCTTGTGGATCAAGGTGCATTACTGCCTTTTGGTGGTGCTAAAGGTTTTGGGTTGGCGCTGATGGTTGAAATGCTCGCGGGCGTTTTAACAGGCTCAAGTCTTTCTAAAGAAATTGGCTCGCTCTATAAACACCCTGAAAAGCCTGGGGGTAATGGTCAGCTTTTTATCGCTATTTCACCAAGTTCGTACATTGATAGCGAAACCTATGAAAGCGGATGGTCTAGGTTGCGTGAGTATTTGCTGGCAGATGGCAATGTTCGTTTACCGGGTGTTCAAAAGATTTCTAAAGAGGTTGAGTCGCATACCAAGGGTGTGGAGTTAGACAAAGCAACTCTTGACGCCTTATCAGATCTTTCGAAACAACACGGCGTGGCACTTCCGACTTTTATTTAAATTTGGTGATCTGGCCTTTTCAAGCAACAATGAGTATTTTCTCCTGGTCGGGCTTTGCTATATAGCATGTGACAGAGGATAATACCCTTCGTTATTTCGTAACTCATCAAAGTGCCCGTATTTCTTATGGTTAATGTTTCCTTCAGCGAATCCGCTCAAGTTTATCTCAAAGAGCTTTTAGATAAACAAAATACCGATGGCATCGGTATTCGTATGTTTGTTTCAGACCCTGGTACACCAAAAGCGGAGACCTGTATCGCTTACTCTCGTCCTGGAGAGGAGAAAGAGGATGACGTGGTGATGGAGCTGAAAGGCTTTAATGCTTATTTTGAGCCGCGCAGTATTCCCTTTCTTGACGAAGCATCAGTCGACTACTCGCCAGACCGTATGGGAGGGCAGTTAACCATTCGGGCGCCCAATTCGAAGATGGTCAAAGTGACCGACGATAGCCCGGTAGAGGACAAGATCAACTACGTGCTCTATAACGATATTAACCCAGGGTTGGCGGCCCATGGTGGGCAGGTGAGCTTGGTGGAGTATACCGAGGATGGTTTCGCTGTATTGGAATTTGGCGGCGGCTGTCAGGGGTGCAGCGCTATCGATGTTACATTGAAGGATGGCGTCCAACGGACCCTGACCGAGAAGGTGCCTGAAGTTGCTGGGGTCAGAGATGTGACTGACCATACCGTCAAAACCAACGCGTACTACTAACCCTCTTCTTAATGTTGACCCTGCCTAATGCGGGGTTAGCTTAGCGCCCTGTTCGATTAGTTATCAAGTGGGGTGATAGTAAATTCGCGTAACTCGGCTTGCTGGCAAAGTGCTTGGTATAGCTGTTTGAAGCGTCGGCTTTTAAAGGTGCTGATGGTCGTCTGAAGTTGTATCTCATGCCCCCCTTGTCTGGATGTGTAGGCAAAGCCATTCCCCTCTAGTCCGTTCTTTTTCAGTAGCTCTTTAATTTGACCCTCGATGTCTAATACATCAATTTCAGCGACAACAGCTAATTTAGCGTAGCGCCTGGTGGGAATGGTTTTTTCGACCCAGCGGAAAAGAGAAAGGGTGATCAACGTAAGTGCTACCGCGAGTATGCCAATAGCGTACAAGCCCGACCCAATGATGATACCTATGGCGGAAGTAATCCATATTGACGCTGCCGTAGTGAGTCCGCGGATACTTCGTTTATCATGGAGAATCACCCCCGCGCCTAAGAAGCCTATACCTGTCATGATACCTTGGGCCATGCGCGTTGGGTCGACACGCAAAGTATCGATTTGGCTGCTGGGTACGATGAGCCATTGAAACTGCATCAGCAGCATCAACAGGGCGGAGGCCAAACAAACTAAAACGTGTGTTCTGAAGCCGGCTGCCCGGCCATTATACGCACGCTCTAACCCGATTAGCCCGCCAGCAGTAGTAGCGGCAAATAGTCTTAAGCTTCCTTCTATTAATTCGGCATCCATACATTAACTATAATCCAGGTTGCTGAAATGTGTAGGGCTGCTAATAAATATGAAGTTTTGGGAACAGTAGGGGCTAACGCTAACTGGCTCCATTAGAGGAGTAGCGGGAGTGTGAGATTTTGATGGGTAAGACAGTAGCGCTTGGCGCCACCATCTTATAATACGCTTGGGAACGACTTACGCAGGTTCAACGTTCTCGGCCTGCGGGCCTTTTTGGCCTTGGCCTTCAGTGAAGCTGACCTGTTGCCCTTCTTGCAGGGTACGGAAACCTTCGCCCATGATGTTGCTAAAATGCACAAAAAGGTCGGGACCACCATCACGGGTGATAAAACCATAACCTTTACTTTCGTTGAACCATTTAACGGTGCCGGTGAGCTTGTCAGACATTAACTTAACCTTAAGATAAAAAGACTGCAAAATGCAGTGTATTGCACGACGCCAACGTGTATCACTCGAGTTCCACAAAAGTGGATCTCAACTAGTACAATTGGCCACCCCGCAAGCAGTTTAGAGCGCCTAGAAATCGAGATCAATAGTAAAATGGTGCCAGGGTGTATAAATCTATCGTTAATATTAGATTCATAATGTGCGGGTAAGTCGATTCGCGAAAGCTGGCAAATTGTAAGACGACTGGTATATTTGTGGCTCGTTAAATTTGCGTTTTTGCGGCGCTGATTTTCGTAGCAAAACTAACAAGTTGGCTAGGGACGTGAATGTATAAAATGACGTCCCCCTTAGCTTAGAGATTTCATTTAAGGAATTACTTTGGCGATTCAATCAGTCGGCAGAAAGCACGTATTACTGACCGAAAAAGAAACGCTATGTTTTAAAATAGCATGTCGTTATAAAAGGCGGGCGTTAGCAAGGGACTTGTTTGACCCCAGGTCGGTTACGCCAGGGTTGTTGTCCCGTTTACACTGGTCGAGTAACATTTTGGTCGCCTTACTCCAAGCACTTATCGTGCTATGCCTTCTTCCACTTATTGTATTGAGCCTCATTGTGAAAGCGCTATTTCATTTGGTTGCTTTTCCGTTTAGGTACTTTAGCACGTTTGTTATTCCTGGAGATTTAGCGGCTCCGGGAGAGAAGTCTTTAGTTGGTATCCATAACGCTTTCGCGAAATATAATACCTTGGGAATTGACGATTATGTTGATTGCATGAACGAATGGATAACGGTTTTGTTTGGAAAAGATGCCTTAGAAAAACACAATCTGTCTGGGTATCTTGAGGCAGAAGTCTCTCGCTTGCGCTTCGAGCGTAAGCATCAGGCGGACTCCGAGTTCGCACCTACCGTTAGAAGCTTATTGGCCAACCGACGTGAGCGCCTTTCGCGTGCTCTGGGCCATTATGAGAACCCGTCCGTTCCTCGTCGTAAGGCGGGAACTAACGCATAAAGGCGATAAGTGCAGCCGTTATTGCTACGTTCAGTGATTCAATGCCATTTTGCATTGGGATGAATAGTAGTTCATCGCAAAGCTTTCGGGCAGCGGGTGACATACCGTCCGTTTCGTTGCCTAACACATAGACTTCTTTCTGTTGTTTGTGCGCACTGTTGATGGGCTGACTATCTTGCAATGCAAGGCCAAATACGCACGCTCCATTTGCTTTTGCAGACACTAAGCCCGCTGTCATTTGTTCGCAACGAAGAATAGGGGCTCGAAACAGAGTGCCCGCACTGGCTTTAATTACTAATGCGTCGAGTTTGGCGCAGCCTTTCTTTGGAATAAGGATCCCGTCGACACCACCAGCGCAGGCGGCGCGAATAATCATGCCAACGTTTTGAGGGTTGGTAACATTCTCGAGCGCAATAACTTTGTAGTGGTCATGCGCGTTGAAAAAGTCTTCAGCATCACAAAAATTTGTCGCCAGAATATCGGCAGCTACGCCCTGATCTTGCTTTTTGTTTTTAGAAATTCGAGACAGCGCAAGTTTATCGTGGGTGGCGATTTCTATACCGCGCTGCGCACATAAGTCTTTGATATCTTTGATGATCCCACTGGGCTTGTTGCTATCGGCAAAATGGACCTTGTGGAATTCGATAGAAGTATCTTGCAGGGCTTCGAGAACAGGCTTGCGGCCGTAAATAGTTAATAAATTTGCAGGAAGATTTGTCACAGTCACTAGGCGGCCGTATTCGCGGGAGAGGGTGGAAGCAAGAAAGGTGGGCTTTGTTGAGTGATCTGCTACTTTCGCAAGTAGCAGTCTTCGTCATTTTCAAGTAGCGCTTTCAATATATGAGAGCGATTAATAAGGCCGATTAACTTACCGAAGTTATCTACCACGGGATAGTTCTTGGGGCGCTGTGCTGTCATGTTTTCTGCCAGCTCAACGATGGAGGTTTCCGGGGTTGTTGTGATGACTTCGGTACGCATAACTTTGGTAACTGGTGAAGGCTCTTCACAATAGAAAGCGTAATTGAGTAGCTCTTTAATGCAGTCTTGCTCGGAAACAAACCCGACTAATTTGTGTTGTTCATCAACGACCGGCGCACCGTGAACTTTTGATTTAAGCAGGCTCTCAACTGCATCACGAACATTGGCGCTAACGGGAATTGCGTGAGGATCATTATCCATATAATCGGTAACTAAAATAGATGAGCTCATAAGATATCCAGTGCTAATTAAGGGCCAAACCCGCGAGTTAAACTATCTCTAAACTACCGTGATATAGGATGGCCAATCAAGCAGTTTTTAACGGTCAGTACGATAGTCGTTCAACGGCAAATCGTTAAATAACGCTCAACTGCAGGCCTCATACCGAAACGCAGGGCGTCAACGGTCAAAGCATGGCCAATTGATACCTCTTTAAGGCCAGGTATTGTCGCGAATTGAGGTAAATTCTCCAGGTTTAAATCGTGCCCCGCGTTGACTTCTATGCCTTGCTCGCCAGCGAACTCTGCAGCTTGGCGATAGCGTGTATAGAGGGTGTCAGATGAGTCGTTATCAGCAGACCACTGCGCTGCGTACGGGCCGGTATAGAGCTCAATTCTCGCGACACCAAGTGCTTTAGCGCGTGCGATTTGGTCAGGGTCCGGATCCATAAATAGACTCACCCTAACCCCCATTTCGTGCAACTCTTCGATGATCGGTAATAGCCTGTTTGCATCTTTGGATAGATCAAAGCCGTGGTCAGACGTCAGTTGGTCATTGGAGTCCGGCACTAGCGTGCACTGGTGCGGTGATGTTTCTTTTACCAGTTCTAGCAAACCAGGATAACTCCCTTGAGGTTCCGCGAAGGGGTTACCTTCTATATTGAATTCGCAGTTCGGATACTCTGACACCAAGCTAGCAAGTGCTGTGACGTCAGTCGGTCGGATATGTCGTTGGTCTGGGCGCGGATGAACGGTTAAACCATCGGCTCCGGCTTCTAGCGCAATGCGCCCAAATTCCACGACACTGGGATAATTTCCTTCGCGCGAATTCCGAATGAGGGCGATTTTATTGAGGTTAACACTGAGTGCTATTGGCATTGAAACTCTCTCGATTGGCGCTGGCGGTGGTATTTATTCGGTGATGTCAGTGCGCGAAACACTGGCTTTTAATATACGGACCATATCGTTTGGCGCTTCTGGAAAGGTTCGGTAGCGCCCCCGAGGGATAGCGACGATGGCGTCAACGACGTCCATGCCGTCGATGACTTGTCCAAACACAGCGTATCCAGGGTTATGTTCGCTGTGATCCAGGGTGACGTTGTGAGCGAGGTTAATAAAAAACTGCGATGTCGCGCTGTCGGGGTCTGGGGTGCGCGCCATTGACAATGTGCCGCGGGTATTGGGGAGGCCATTGCCCGCTTCGTTAATGATGGGGTCCGCCGTTTCTTTTTCAACGAAGTCGAATGTAAAACCGCCGCCTTGCACAACAAAACCTGGCACTACGCGGTGAAATTGAGTTCCGTCGTAGAACCCCGAATTGACATAGTGAAGAAAGTTCTCAACCGTGATGGGGGCTTCTTTTTTAAACAGTTGAACGGTAATTGTTCCTAAATCAGTTTCAAGTGAAACAATGACATCATCTTGGGCTGGTTCTGCGTACAGCGAAGGGGAGATTAGCAACAACAAATAAAATGACAGAACTGCTCTCAGGTTATGCGCTATACCAATGGAAAATTTGCCAGTCACTTTCTTAGGCCCACTCTGAATAGCTACGACGCATGCGTATTTTTTGCAGAATTAATGTGAGAAGTACACCAATAATGACAGCAATTGCACCGTACAAAAACCAGGTTTGATTTGAGTTGTCACTAAGGCGCTCATTCTCAGCTTTTAGCACGTCAATTTCAGTATCGAGGATTTGACGCTGTTCCATCAGTTGCTTGTTTGCATTATTTAGCTGGACGGCGTTGGCTGAAATGCGTTTTAGTTCATCGAGCTCACGAGCTAGTTTTGCCGCGAGTTCTTGGCTTTCTTGTAATTGGGCGCTCAGCGTCGCATTTTGCTGCTGTAACTCTGAAGAGCTGCTATTTAAGTTGTTTTGCAGTGCGGTAAGTTCAGCAATTTTTTTGCGGGCCTGGGCCAGCAAATCTCTAGCGATAGGCTCAGCCTGAAGGTATTGAGTGCGAACCCAGCCTTCTTCTCCACTGGCGATGCGTACCTTTGCCCAATCTTCGGTACTACCGGCTTCGAGAATCTCCATGCGTGTACCGCTACGTAAAAACTTGGTAATTCGGTACTGATCACCCTCTCCAGAGCGAAGGTTGATTCGAAGCTCATCTGAAACATAGCGCGTTTGCGCTTGGGCGAGGCTGGCCAAAGTGATGCATAGCAGCATGAACACGTATTTCATTATGGGTTGCCTTAGGTTTAAACGATCACGTTATTGGTTTTGTATTACGTCTTGAGAATGGGCAGCAAATTAAGCTCACCACGCGACAGTCGACAGACGATTCGTAAATTATAACCCTAACTGGATTGAGGATACGAAACGCTATCTGATGAATGCGAACTCCCTCACGGGTCGTTTTAGGGTAACACTTTCTTAAAAGGCTTAACGGTTACTGTTTGATAAACGCCAGCAGCGACATAGGGGTCTGCGTCAGCCCAGGCTTGAGCGTCCTCAAGTGACGTAAACTCCGCAACGACTAAGCTCCCCGTAAACCCCGCTTCGCCGGGTTCATTACAGTCAATGGCGGGATGAGGGCCAGCCAGAATAAGCCTGCCCGCGTCTCTGAGTATGTGCAGACGCTCGAGATGTGCAGGTCGTGCCGATTGTCGTTTGTTTAAGCTGTTATCGATATCTTGGCTAATAATGGCGTAAAGCATAGGGACCTAGCTGTTTGTTTGTGTATAAAGTTGATCTAAGTTATTCGACGTTATGCAGGATTTCTTCGAGCTTCAATCCTGTGTGTTTGCGAATGGCATTAAAGGTATAAACAGCGGCAATAATCATGACAATCATTGCCGGAACAACGTTCACTGGGTAGCTTAAAGCAATCATCCGGCCTAGTTCTACATTAAACGCCTCTGTTCCAGGAGGGCTTACAAGAACCACTTTCGCCAAAACATAGTTTGTTGTGGCAGAGGTAAAGAAGGACATTGCCAAGAGCACAGAGGCAATCACCAAGCTACGTTCAAATAGTGCTGTTGTTTGCTTTTCATGCAACGCTGCATTGATGCGGCTAACCTGCATGATCTTTTCATTGTAGATAAATGTTTTCACCAGAGGGTAAGGTGTCTTAAGCGAAATAATCGTGAAGAGCCCAAGCGCTGCAGGAATAGCCGCTTCTTTGATAGCAATATATTTAGGGTCAATTTCAAGCAATCCCATGCCGCCGGTCAAGGCAACAGTGACAACGCCAATAATCGAAAAAAAGTTGACCTTGTGCGTGCCGATAAAATCCTTGCAGCCATAGATAATGGGGAAGGAGAGCGCCACCACGAGCGCCCATTTATTACCCAAATACTCTTCTTTAGAGAGGTAACTGAGGACCACAGTAGGGATGATGATATTGACCAAGAGTTCAACAAATAGGCTGCTACCGGATGGGCGCTCTTGGGTATTTGGGGACGAGTTTGCAGGTGTAGAAGACATATAAAACGCTTTGAAATGAGTTGATAACGGGTGTTATTGGTATAGCTAATCGTACTTTAAATGGTGTGGGCTCTATAATCTTGTCCCATCTTAATCCGCTAACCGTTAGACTGCTTGAATGAAAAATTACTTCGACCTTCACACGCACAGTTCTGAATCAGACGGTATTCTAAACCCTGAAGAATTGGTGTCGAGTGCTAAATCTGCCGGCATCGAGTATCTCGCATTAACAGACCACGACACGGTCTCTGGTATTCAGCAAGCTAAAATCAGTGGCGAAGCGCTTGGTGTAAACGTTATTCCGGCCATAGAGCTATCCTGCACCTGGTCCGGTGTGGGAATTCACATAGTCGGTTTACATATCGATGTACATGCTAAGTCCATGGTGAATGGCGTGGCACAGCAAAAGGCAGCTCGCGCTGAGCGCAGTGAGTTGATTGCTGCTCGGCTTGAAAAAAAGGGTATCGAAGCACCACTGGAGGGGGCTCAACGACACGCGGGAGGGGACCTGGTGACTCGCCCACACTTTGCCGCCTATCTCGTTGAAAAAGGCTACGTTACCTCTATTAACGCTGCGTTTCGCCGCTACTTGGGGGCTGGCAAATGTGGTGATGTAAAGCAGTTTTGGCCTGAAATGGATGAAGTGGTTCGCTGGATTCTGCAATCCGGAGGCATACCTGTGTTGGCTCACCCCAAACGTTACAAAATGACCAATACAAAGCGACGCCGTTTGGTGGAGGTGTTTTGTGATGCGGGAGGGCAAGCGTTAGAGGTCATATCTGGATCGCAAACAGCGGATGAAACACGCTATTTGGCCGATTTAGCAGAGCATTTTGGTTTGTATGCTAGTGCAGGCAGCGATTTTCATAACCCAGAGTGGCCGTGGCATTCACTAGGCGGATTTGGCAAACTACCGCCCCAGTGTAAGATGGTACCGCTCAGTTAAATTCACCTTAATCATCACTCGATTCTGGCGCCTGGCCGTTGGACGAATATGTAGTATTTGAGGATTCTCTTTTGGCCCAGTTCTTCCAAATTCATCCCGAAAATCCACAGCAACGCCTTATCAATCAAGCCGTTGATATTATCCGGCGGGGAGGCTTGATGGCTTATCCGACGGATTCTGCTTACGCGCTTGGCTGTCATATTGGCGACAAGATGGCTCTAGATCGCATTCGCGCAATCCGCCGATTAGACAAACATCATAACTTCACGCTCATGTGCCGCGACCTGTCGGAGTTGGCTACTTACGCCAAGGTCGACAACTTAATGTTTCGTTTGATTAAAAAGTACACACCGGGGCCCTTTACCTTTATTTTGGAGGCTACTTCCGAAGTGCCTCGTCGGCTGAAGCATCCGAAGCGCAAAACTATTGGCATGCGTGTACCCAACAACAATATCGCTTTGGCACTATTGGAAGAGTTACGGGAGCCACTAATGAGCAGTACATTGTTGTTGCCTGGTGACGAGTACCCTCTAACCGACCCTTACGATATCCGCGAAAGCCTCGAGCATGAGCTAGATCTAGTGATCGACGGCGGCTTTTGCGGCATGGAGCCGACAACGGTGGTCGACCTCACGGGAGAGTCCCCCATCATTGCGCGTCAGGGCTGTGGTGAATTTCTAGATATTTAATGTGTATCGCTTATAAATCACATTCAAATTGATGCATAACATTCTGAAAATAAAAGAAAATATTAAACTTAAAGTAGATTCTATGGTGATATTTTGCTGTTGTAATACGGTGTAATTCACTATAATCTCGCCCCTCCAGTCCCCCTGTGAAGGGCCGGTGATTGAGGCGGGGAAACCCCACTCATTTCTCTCCGATTAGTCACAATTAGAATCATAAAAGGTAGTTTGCGTGGTCAGCGAAAATGAAGATGTTGCTGTAGTTGAGCAAGTCGATTCAGATGGGGCTTCTGAGACCTCACCCGAAAGCGGGAGTGCGCCAGCTGAAGCCAAGCAAAAGCCTGAGCAAGGTGAAATGCCTTTTGCCGTTGTTGAAGGCAAGGCCGTCACAGAGATTCCGAAAGACCTTTATATTCCACCAGACGCGCTTGAAGTGTTCCTTGAAGCTTTTGAAGGTCCGCTCGACTTACTTCTATACCTGATTCGTCGTCAGAACATCGATATTCTCGATATTCATGTAGCGGAAATCACGCGTCAGTACATGGGGTATGTAGAAATGATGTCTGCCATCCGATTTGAATTGGCAGCTGAATACCTCGTGATGGCAGCCATGTTGGCTGAAATCAAATCACGTATGTTGCTGCCACGCTCCCAAGAAGCCGAAGAGGAGGAAGAAGATCCTCGGGCGGAGCTGATCCGTCGCTTACAAGAGTATGAGCGCTTTAAAAAAGCAGCTGAAGATCTCGATGAAGTTCCACGCACCGGTCGAGATGTTTTCCAGGCTAGTGCCGAGCCGCCTCCGAGTGAGATTACCCGGCCTGAACCTGATGTCGATATGAAAGAGCTATTGATGGTGTTGGCCGAAGTACTCCGTCGCGCTGATATGTTTGAGAGTCATCATATCGAGCGAGAAAAATTATCTACCCGCGAGCGGATGGGGACGATTCTCGATCGCCTAAGTAACGGTGGATTTGTGCCCTTTGTTAGCCTTTTTACCGTCGAAGAAGGCAAGCTGGGGGTGGTTACGAGTTTTCTCGCGGTCATGGAGTTGATTAAAGAATCTCTAGTGGAAATTGTGCAAAGCGAGCCTTTTGGCCCGATTCACGTTAAGGCCCGTTCAAAACCATACCAAGATGAAGGCGAAAGCGCCGAAGACATTCAAAACGAAGTTGAATAAAGACCTATGGACGAAAAATTACTACGCAAGATTATTGAAGGCGCATTGCTAGCAGCGGGTACTCCCCTCAGCGTGAAAAGAATCCGCGCCTTGTTTGAGCCGGTTGAAGGTGCCGAGCTGGAGCTGGAAGAGCAGCCAGAAGTTCCAGGCAGCGAAGAAATTTTGGCCATTCTTCAAGATATTCAGGGTGACTATAAAAACCACGGTTTTGAATTAAAAGAATTGGGCAGCGGTTGGCGTTTTCAGGTTGTTGAAGAAACGGCACCGTGGATTTCAAAGCTGTGGGAAGAAAAGCCTCAGAAGTATTCACGTGCTTTGCTAGAAACGTTATCACTGATCGCTTACAGGCAGCCTATCACTCGAGGTGACATCGAATCTATTCGTGGTGTGGCCGTGAGTTCACACATTATTAAAACGCTGACGGAGCGAGAGTGGGTTAAAGTTGTTGGTCATCGTGATGTGCCTGGTCGTCCCGCGTTATACGCAACCACCAAACAATTTTTGGACTATTTCAATATCAAAAGTTTGGATGAGCTACCTAGCTTGCAAGATATTCAAGACCTTGATGCTATCGATTCTGAGCTTAACTTCAACGGTGAAACCCCCAATACTGAGCAGCCTGACGCCAACGAAAATGCAGCATCAAATCTAGATGCTCAGGCCGAGTCAGTGTCGGAAAACGATCAAGACCCAGAAGCAAAGTCGCAAGCAGCTAACGACCAATCTGGTGAGCCAGTAGAAACAGAGGTTGAAGAAGCCATTGTAGAACAGGGCGCTGATTTTGAAGCAGAGGATCAAGATCACGGTGCGGAGCCTGCATCAGAGGCACAAGATGAAGAGCGAGATGAAGTTACGGAAGCATCTGGCGATAGTGAAGAAGAGCCTGAGAAATCAAACGTTATTCAATTTGAGCCCTAGTTATGGTTGTTAGCCCAATAAGGCTGGCCCATAAACAACCAACGCTACAGTAAAACCAACCTACCACTCCCTAGTTGTAATGTATGAGCGACACAAACGAGACACAAGACAAAGCCAATCCTAGTAGCGCCGAAGATGAAAAACTTCACAAGGTTTTAGCGCGAGCAGGTTTTGGTTCGCGTCGAGAAATGGAAGCGGCGATTACTCAGGGACGCGTTAAAGTGAATGGGGAACCCGCAAAACTCGGTGACCGGGTGACGGTGACGGATAAGATAATTTTCGATGGTCGAGTTGTTAAACGCGAAGAAGCTCAAAAGCAGCGTTTACGTGTGATCTTATATAACAAGCCGGAAGGCGAGATTTGTTCGCGTCGAGATCCGGAGGGGCGGCGCTCAGTGTTTGATCGTTTGCCGCGCTTAAATAAAGGTCGGTGGATCTCGATTGGCCGTTTGGATATCAATACAAGCGGACTTTTATTATTTACCAACGACGGCGATTTTGCTCATAAATTGATGCACCCATCCTCTGTTATTGATAGAGAATACCTTGCTCGTGTCTATGGTGATGTTACCGAAGAAGCAATTCAACGTCTTCGCGAAGGCGTTTTGTTGGAAGACGGTGTAGCGAAATTCACCGACATTTTGCCATCGGATAATGACCAAAGTGGCCGCTGGTATTACTGTGTGGTAATGGAGGGGCGGAACAGAGAAGTTCGTCGCCTATGGGAATCACAAGGTCTAAAAGTGAACCGTCTTAAGCGTGTGCGTTATGGGAATATATTTATCCCCAGTCATGTACGCGTGGGTCAATGGGTTGAGTTAAATGCCCGTGAGATTGCCGAGCTAGCACAAACTGCAGGCTATGACATGCCTGAAAGTACGTTACCGTTTTCACCAGAAGAGAAAAAAGCTTTTTTACGTCACGAAAGAAAACTGCGGCGTAATCCAAAAGGGCGAGGAGGTCGTTCCCGGTAGCGCGGGCTCTTCAGTTAGCTTTCACATGTCTCATTGTGCGATTCAGATGCGACTTGGTTGCGACCTCTTTGCTTAGCCAAGTATAGCGCGCGGTCGGCGCGGTCAAACATTGATTTAACATGCTCGCCATTTTCCAAGCTACTTACACCGATGCTTACAGTGACGTTTAGCGCGTTACCTTCTATCTCAATGACAGAATCTGCAATAAAGTCGCAGATGCGCTTTGCAATTAATCCTGCGCCTTGATTGTCTGTTTTGCTGAGAACCACAACAAATTCTTCACCACCATAGCGAAACGTCAGGTCGGAGTCTCGAATAATGGCTTTAATTGCACCCACGATATTTTTGATGACTTGGTCGCCAATTGAGTGGCCAAGTCATCATTGATGGTTTTGAAATGGTCGATATCAATGACTAGTAACGACAGGGCTTGGTCGTAGCGTTCCGATAGCTGCAGCTCCCGACGAAGAGTGTTGTCCAGTGCAATACGATTACCAGCGCCAGTCAGCGGATCCAGCATTGCAAGTTTAAGTGCCTGTTGGTAGCGCATGGCGTTGCGCAAAGGGTATATGAGAGTGCTCAGCGCGATTTCGACAAACTCTAGATCTTCTTCCGTAAACTTTTTGGCCCTGGTGACGACGAGTTGCCCCAGCTTCTCTTTCTGAACGCCGATATCATATTCACAGCTGTGGCGAGCGTCGCGCCCTAAAGACAGCTCTATCCCGAGAGCCTCGTTGGTGTAGCTAACGCTAGCTGTCTTCAATTTATCGCTCAACCAGTTCGCGAAAATTTTTAACTGCTCTTCATACTCAAGTGTCGCTTGTAGGGCTTGCCCCAATTCAATTCGAAGTTCTAGCGCAGGAAGCTGGCTTGCCTGGGTTGAGATATTTGCCGCTTGGTTGGGCTTTTTGTTCGATATTGACTGTATGGATGGCATCGTCATCATTCCTAAAATAAGTCTGGTTTGATGATCTCTCAGGGTAACACTCAGAATTTTGACAGATCACCGTTTACGAAGACTTTAATGCGATTTGCGTGCCAAGCATAAAAACACTGTAAAAACAACAACTTAGTGTTGTTTGCGGGCATCCAATAGGGGCGGGGCAAAAAAATTGACGCGAGCTTACTTAGCTTGAACGCTTAGAAAAGCTCGCTTTTAGGCAGGTTTATTTCGACGCAGAGGCCACTTTGATCAGGCCGATTTTTGGCTTTGATGTGGCCTTTATGAAGTTCGACTGTCCGTTGAGCAATACTCAGCCCTAATCCGTATCCACCGCTGGAACGATCACGAGCCTGATCCGTGCGGTAGAAGGGTTCGAAGATGTCATTTAGCTCTGCTTCGGCAACACCCGGGCCCTGATCGCAGATAGATATCATGTAGTCTTCGCCTTCGCTTTGTAGCTGGATATCGATCTGGCTGTTGGCCTTTGTGTAGTGAATTGCGTTGCGAATGATATTTTCAAAAACGCCGACTAATGTATTGCTGTAGGTTGCAACTAACGCTTCGTCGAGTGATGTTTCAAAATGTAGGCGTAACTGTTTTGGTTTGGTTTCTTCTTCAAAATCATTGACGACTGTTTCCAACAGCGCTTTAAGGTCAACCACATCGTCCAGATCCCATGAGTCGATCTCAGTTGTTGGGAACGACAGAATGGTGGTTATGATATCGTTTAGGTAATCCGCCGCTTTGCTTGCTTTGTCGAGTTCGAGTTTAACCTCGTCGCTACTTTTTTGGTGGGCGATTCCCAAAGCAAATTGAATTCTTGCCAGTGGCGAGCGCAATTCATGGGACACGTCTTTAATTAAGCGCTTTTGTTCCGCCATTGAGCGCTCAAGACGAGCTGTCATGTTATCGAAATCGCGACTAAGCTCGGCAATTTCATCGTGGCGTCTACCAAAGGTGGGGCTTAAGCGTAGGCCCAAGTCACCTTTAGCGACACCATAGGTCGCCTCGCGAAAAGCACGGAAATCACGTGTCATATGATGAGCAAAGACAAAGCAAACTGAACCGGAAATTAATATAGAAATTAAAAAGAATTGCCAGTTGTTAATGACATAAAGCTGCCACAATACTCGCCGACCATAGAAGGGGGTTGAAAAGGAAACGATACGTAGATTGTTGCCGTCGGGTAGCAATATATAGCGGCCTGCGTAGCTTTGTTCATCACCACTGCTTTTGTAAAAGGGTGAGGTGAGGCTTATTTTACCGAGTATTTCATCAACTTCTGGCGGTATTGGTCGTGCGCGTAAGTCGTAGCCATATTCATCGACAATGAAAACACGTTGAAACAGCCAGTCCGGTGCCTCCGCTACACCCGTTCGCAATATATCTAATTCCCAGTGGATTAACGAATCTACCGTTGCGTGTAAACCACGAACCGCGAACTTGTCATAGGGGTTGTCTTCGTAGCGAACCAGCGCGCGGTTTGGGTTTAAATCAAACCAGTGCGCCCAGACATTGTGGAACAGAATAGTGACGATATTGATTAGCCAGAAGCCAATAAATATTCGCAAATATATCCTAGTCATTTTGCTCGCTAGTGGTCAGCATATAGCCGGCACCACGAATATTGATGATCAAATCGCGGCTAGCACCATTCGAGGCGAGTTTCTTGCGAATGTTGCTGATGTGGACATCAATACTGCGATCGTAGGGCGTTAACTTTCGGCCTAGGGCTTCTTCAGTGAGCACATCTTTGCTGATGACCTGACCGGGTGAGCGCATCAACCACTCTAATACCGCAAACTCAGCGCCGGTAAGCGTCACTGCGTCATTGTTGTACTGCACTGTGCGGCTGCCCAGGTGAATTCGTAGATGATCAACGCTAATGCTGTCGTCAGATTTTGGCTTACTTTTTTCTTCGCTGCTGCGTCGTAAAATAGCTCGCAACCGTGCGACCAGCTCTCGTGGGTTGCATGGTTTGGCCAGGTAATCATCAGCCCCCAGTTCGAGGCCGACAATACGGTCGACTGTATCGCCTTTGGCGGTCAGCATCAAAATGGGCGTCTTGATGGTATCGCGCAGTTTACGAAGCACCTCAAAGCCGTTGAGGTTAGGAATCATGACGTCTAGAACGATGACGTCGAACTCAGTTTCCTTGGTGGCATCGACTACTTTCGCGCCGTCATGGACCATTGAGACATCAAACCCTTCTCCTTGAAGGTAGTCGCGGAGCAGATCGCAGAGTTCTAAATCATCATCAACTAAGAGAATTTTGGGCATAGCGCTTTGGTGCCTTTTTATGATTGTCGGTTTTATCGGGTCTTAGTCTAGGTGGGCGGCCGTGACCAGTCGTCCAACCTCCTATTATTATGGTGTTAGCGTCCTATTGTAAAGCAGTGGCAGAATTCATCCAGGTAAGATTTTCTGGTCAATTGCTAAGATTATCAGTCTATTAGGAGAGATGAGTTTGCCTACATGGCCCATAAAGCGAGCGTCAGGCGTAAAAAAGGCCACTGTGAGTGGCCTTTTTTGCAGATCATCGTGACTTTATCGCTTCTTTTAGCTTGTCACGCATTTCGCTGAGGGTGGAATGGGTTGTATCCCAGTCGATGCAGGCATCGGTAATCGATATTCCGTACTTTAATGCGCTAATGTCGTCGGTGAGCTTTTGATTGCCGGCCTCGATGTTACTTTCGACCATCAAACCGATGATGGACTTGTTGCCCTCTAGGATCTGATTGGTCACATTGCTCATAACTAGCGGTTGCAACTCATGATTCTTGTTCGAGTTCGCGTGACTGCAATCAACCATGATGTTGGTTGAGAGGCCTGCGTTTTCTAACGCTTTTTCTGTCATCGCAACGCTCACGGAATCATAGTTAGGCTTGTCATTACCTCCGCGCAGAACGATATGCCCATAGGCGTTACCGCGAGTATGCGTAACAGCAACACGCCCCTCAGTATTGATGCCGAGAAAACGATGCGGGCTGGATACTGACTGTAACGCATTAATCGCAACGCCGAGGCCACCATCAGTGCCATTTTTAAAGCCAACAGCGGACGATAAACCGCTCGCTAACTCGCGATGGGTTTGAGATTCGGTGGTGCGTGCACCAATGGCAGACCATGACACCAAATCCTGTAAATACTGTGGTGAGATTGGGTCGAGTGCTTCGGTTGCTAGTGGTAGGCCCATTTCTGCGATATCAATTAGCAGTCTTCGACCGATTCTAAGTCCGTCTTCGATTTTAAATGAATCGTTCAAGTACGGGTCGTTAATGAGACCTTTCCATCCAACAGTGGTACGCGGCTTTTCAAAATAGACGCGCATAATAACCAAAATAGTGTCCGAAACCTCGTCCGCCAATACTTTGAGGCGCTTAGCATAATCTTTGGCTTCATCTACGTTGTGGATAGAGCAGGGGCCAACCACAATCATAATGCGAGGGTCTTTGCGGTCGAGAATGTCGCGAACCGCTTGTCGGCCTGCAAGCACTGATTCTAGTGCAGCGTCCGAGAGTGGCATCTCTTTTTTGAGGTCTTGCGGTGTGAGCAGGACATCTTGCGAGACAATATTGAGATCTTCAACAACCTGTGTCATTTTCGTTACCAATTCTTTTCTTATACCTGCAGAGTCATTTTCTGCGTGGGCTGAGCATTCTAAAGGAAAATGCAAAGCTTGTGCGATTAATTATCAAGCCAATACCCGATAGTTTGAGTTAATTGTTGGTGATTTCGTGGAATATACCCATTAGTGGGAAGTACAGTCCTTGTTTGGTTGGATGGGCAGGATCTAACTGTGACATAAGCGTCGCGTAGCGAGCCAATTGCGTTCGGTACGCGGCGACTTCCATTGAGACAAAATCGTCAACCGATTGGTTCGGTGCTGGCTCGCTCGATTTATAATCTACTACCCATCGCGTACCGCCATCGACAAAAGTGCGATCAATGCGGAACTCTCTAAAACCGACGTTAGGGTCGAGTAGTGGTAGTTCCGACGCGCTTTGTTCATGACTATTATCCAGTAGCCAGCGTCCGGTTTGATCATTGAGCATGGTGGTCAGGGCTTGAAGGATACGTTTACTCTCTGAGCCTGCGACTTGTTTTTGTATGCCCAACTGACGAAGCTGCAGTTCCCAAAAAGGGAGCTGTTGTGCAAGCCTGGCCATCGTCCAACTGTCGACACCCGATTCTGTGATGTGCTCAATGGCTTGGTGCAGCACTGTGCCTACATAGCGTTGCTGGCGCATGAGTAACGCATCGGCAGAAGGGCGGTTTTGCAGCGCTAATTTGTCTTGCGGACTGGTGGTTGTCGCCTCGGTTGCGACGGCATTTTCGATTGCCGTGGATTGTTTGAAATCGGCTAAGGTCTCATTGCGTGGAATCGGTGGGGCAAACCAATTTGATTTGAGTCGAAGAATCTGAGTGTGCGGCATTACCGTGTCGTTTTGTTCCACATCGCCAAAGGTCAGATCCATATCATGTTCTAGCGTTGGCCAAACGTGAGACAACAGTGACCTGTCAGAGGGCGGTAATACTTTTAAGCCGTCTTTAGTTTCTTTTGCTTTCAGGTTGGCACACAAGTGGAGGTGTTTTACGGCTCGCGTACAGCCGATATACAGTAACCTCGCCGCCTCTAGTTGTTGGCGCAAGGTGAGTTCGCGTTTTAAATAGGTGTACACGGCATCGTCTTGTCCGGTCGCTTTCACCGGACTCATTAATAAATGCGAGTAGCCTTCGGTATCCAAAAAGTTGTGCCACAACAATAGACTGTTAGTATCCGCGGGTGATTGCTTCTCCAAACTTGGAAGAATTACTACATCAAATTCCAACCCTTTAGACTTGTGAATGGTCATGACCTGAATGCGTGATGACTCATCAGAGTCGTCATAGAGTTGTGCTAGTGCCTGGTCAAATTCATCCCAATCTCGAATGCGCCCGGCATGATCATATTCAGCCAGTAGGGCGAAGAAACGTTGCGGACTATGCTTCTCACTGGGGTTCGCTATCGTGGCTGGGCCGCCAAGCGCTAACCAAATGCCTTCAATCCAATAAGCGAGCGGTTTACGCCTTTTTTCTGCAAAAGCCTCTCGTAGAACAGTGGCTAAACGCGCAATGCAAGCTTGGCCCTTGGTACTCAACGGCAAGCTATCGTGATTGAAAATCTGTGTGATGAGCAACGGGAAGTTCCCCGATATTTCCCCTAGCTCTGTTGACTCCGGTTGATGATTCGCGAGTACGTGCAAGTCATGCATGTCTAAACCGCACCAGGGGGCGCGTAGAATTGATAGCCAGGCAATACGGTCGGACGTATCGAGCATCGCTTTTGTTAACGACATTAAATCAACGATTGCCATGCGATTCGACAATGCATCCACCGCAGTGGATTGCCATTGTAGATTAGCATCACGCAGTGCATTGAGAATAGGCGGTAGTTGATTACGGTAGCGGACCAATATTGCAATACTGTCGCTTTCGGATGTCTCTAGCGCTTGCTTGACTAACGTCAATACATGATTAGCTTGATCGGATTCATCGCATTGCACAAACCCTTTTACAGCGATCTGCGTGTCGCTTTGTTCGGAATGAAAATGATCAGCCAATTGGTAACTAACGGCGCCGCGGTTAATATCATCTTGCCGCGGTAAGGCAAATTGGAAGTGCTCGTTAACCCACTTAACAATTGAACCCGACGAACGAAAATTTACCGTGAGGTCTAGCGGCGTTAAGGCCACTTGCCCAATACCATGACGGCGAGCATCCAAAAATATTCCTACGTTGGCATCGCGAAAACTGTAGCAACTTTGCATCGCGTCACCGACTACAAATAAGGTGCGGCCATCGTCAACTTCCCAGCCCTGGGTGAGACGTTGCAGTAAGGTTAGTTGTGGAAGGGAGGTATCTTGAAATTCATCCACCAAAATGTGGCGGATTTTGTAGTCGAGTTTTAATGCGAAATCGCTGGGCGCATCGTCATCGCCAAGCGCAAGTAAAGCGGCCAAGGTGATTTCATCGAAGTCGGCAATATTGCCTTGTTGGCAGACCAAACGGAACTCAGCGATAAGTCGTGGTAATAGTCGCCCGAGAGAATCAAGGACTTCCCATTGCTCGGCTGACATTTCCAAGCTCGGCGCGGCTTTAATATCTTTCACGTAAGCCAGTAAGTTTCGGCTATTTTCGTCAGCGGCAAGCTCCTTAAGCAACGCCAGCATCTTCGCTTTTTGTACAGCTTCAATGCCGTCTTTATTGCCTTTAGCGGCGGGAGGGAAGCCTTGGTTTTTATTGAGCGCTTTTCGCCACCCTGTGGAAGGTAGTGAGTCGCCGCCTGTCGTTAGTAATTGGCTCAGTGCTTTCCATTGTGTGAGCAGGTCTGACGAAGGTGCTTGATAAAAGTTCACATTTAACAGTGACGCAATTGGCGACTCTTCACCGACTTTACGTAATTGTTCTGCTGCGTAATGGGCTAAATCATTGAGGTCACCTAGCCATGGTGTTAATTCTCGTTGTAATTTGGCAATAGTTTCTAGGGCGATAATTGATAGGCATTCGTTTATATCGCTGTGACTGTCATGCTGATGGTGCGTAGCAAGTAAGAGGCTTATCCATTGGTTACGTTTGCTTAACAGCTCGATCAATAGGTTTTCTAGGTTGCCCATGTTGTTGTCAAGATGAGACAGAATGCGCGCTATATCTTGCTGTGATTGTTGATCGCCTTTAAAGATACCAAAAAATTGCCGCACCGCTTTCCGGTAAAGCGGTTGAGGGTTATCACTTGGCGATAAAATGCTACTCAAACCGGTATCGAAAGGCAGTTGTTTGACAAGTGATTGGCAAAAGCTGTCAATGGTTTGAATGCGTAGTCGATGCGGCAAGACCAACAGTTGCCAATGACATTCTTCGTCCTTTTCAAGTACTGTTGTAGCAAGGTCAAATGTTAACGCTGCATGTGGGTCGTCTGGCCTTGTAGAATACTTGGCGTCGCGAAGCGCTTCGATAATACGATGACGCATCTCTTGCGCGGCCTTGCGTGTAAAGGTAATGGCTAAAATATCTTCCGGGTTTTCGCAGATGGCGAGTAATTTAAGAATACGTTGGGTGATCAATCCGGTTTTGCCCGAACCGGCTGGCGCAGAGACAATAAATGACGAGGTAATATCCAACGCCTGTTGCCGCGCAGCAATATCCGTCACGACGTGTGCGGTTGATGATTTATTATGTTGGTTGTTCATTGTCTGTATCTATTATCATAATTGCGCACGGCGTTAATCTCGATTAGCGAGATGATCGTTCGAGAACGCAACAAATTCTTGTTCATTGTGACGAGTCAACGGTGTGTAGTCCTCATTAGAAATATCCGGCGCCTTAGTCGCGTATATTACTGCGCAGAGCCCTTGCTTAAATTCGTCGGCTAATAGCTGCAGTTGCTCTTTATAATGCCCCTCGACTTGCTCCCAGGTTTCAATAACCTGGTTTTGCCACGTTAAATCTTTGAAAGCTTTGCTGGGCGATCTTAATGAGTTAATACCTGGGCTGGATGAAAACTCTGCTACGCCAGTGAAACCTAAATCTACCGTGTGGATATTCGCAAAGCTAATGCCACGGATATTGCCGTCGTAAGAGGCTAAGTAAAGCGGTAATTGCGGTTCTTTTATCCGTGACGAATAGAGAGCACTTTCATTTTTGCGACCGGTTTTGTAGTCGATCAATAGTAGCTCATCGTTCAGTTGATCAATTCTGTCAATTCGTAATTTGAAGGTTAGGCCGCCAAACTCTGTAGTAAAACTGTCCTCCAAGGATTTGATAGAAAACGGTTGTCGTTCCTTTTCAATATCGAGCCAGCGCAATACCAATGAGGTAATACGCTGCTTTTCAATGCCGTAATAGAAATCACCTAACTCTACAATATTTCGCTGATAACTAAAGTCCATGGCTTCGTCGACGCACTGACGTACAAGTTCCTCAATAGCCTCATTTTCGAGTTGCAGTAAATTTTCTTGATTTTTTGTAGTAAGCCAAAATAATTCCAGTACTTTGTGAGTGACGTTACCTTTTTCTAATGCGTTGAGACCAAGCGTCAGTTTGTCGTAAGGCCGCGCACCCAAGCGATGTTTGGCAAAACTAATAAAGGGGCACAGAGCTTGCTGTTTGAGAATATCGCTGCCTCCACGCACTGGTTGCCCCGGAATAGGGGTGAATTGTGGCCCGTGTTGACAGTCTACCCATTCGTACACTGAATCTTCCAATTCACAAAGTGACTCGTGGTGTTGTTCGAATAGGCTAGTGGTTGACTCTAGAATATCGTCGATAGAACCGTTAGGGAGATGATCTATTAACGTGGATGCTGGTGTTGCCACTTCATCCCGTTGTTCAGAAAAGCTGACGACGATCTCCGGCGCAGAGCATAACAGTTTCTCAGTGACTGATTGAGCGTACTGAACTTCGCGCTCTACAGAAGCGCGCGGTAACTGGTAATGGCGTTGAAGTGCGATGGGCAATAATGGATTCGGTACAGGCTTGGTTGGCCAGCTTTGGTTATCCATTCCGAGAATCCAACAATGATCAAATGCTAGGCCCGCACCCTCTAAGCTACCTAGAATATAAATAGGTGATTCTTTCACTTCGGCCTGGAAATGGGTTTGCATCGCCATGCGTTGTAGTATCGAGCTAATGTCGGCGTGGCTATAGTTTTTACCACTTTGATCCAAGGTGCCGAGTTTTTCTAGCAGTTGATACCACTGAGAAACCTGTTGATATTCGATACTGTCTAAACGGCGAGTGCCAGGCCAGCCGAGCAACTCTAATAATGACTGGATTCGAGTGATCCAGGTATTGCCATCACACTTGTCGCTATGTTGTCGGTGATAGTCTGCGGCTTGCTGTAATCGCTTAGAGAATTCATTTGCACTGTGAATGTCTGGAGCTTGAGGCGTGTTTTCTTCGGCAAGGTGATGCACGTATTCGCGAATACGTGCACCTCGAACGTTAAAACTTTGCTGTCTTCGAATAAAAGCGCGTAAACGTGAGCGTAATAACAGCTCTTCATCTATATCACCGAAAAATGGTGAATCTAAAATAGCTAGCCAATCGTTAGTGTCGAGGTATGTAAGTCCGATTTTTAAGAGTAATAGTGCATCGCTAATAACCGGTGCACTGGCTAAAGGGAAGCCAGCAGAGATATTAAATGGCAGAGCATAGCGTTTTTCTGTTGGATCGAAAAATTGGGGCTCAAATACTTCAACAAACGCGCGCTCAATTTGATCGCGTACTTGGCCTAGCTCAGGCACCACGATACCAATGGTGGCTTCGGGGTTTTGTCGCAGTTTTTGTTGACTCCACAAAGCCGCGTAGCGTGCTTCTGTCCCGAGATTTTTACAGCCGATTTTTGTGCAATGTGCTTGTGTGATGGCTTTGGGGATAGCGGGTATTTTTCTGACCGTAGCGTTATCGACTAGTTGTTGTGTAACAGGGGCTAAATCATCGAAACCTTGTAAACAGAGCGCGTCAATTTGATCGAGTTGGCCGAGTTGGAAAGCGTCACGCAAAATGCTATGTCGATGCTCTCGTGTTATGGCCTGAGCTTTATTTAAGGCGTTATCTAACTCAGTTAACCATTGGTGTAGCGTCTGTGAATCAATGGTTTGCCATCTTGCATCGTTGATTAGCTCATTCAGAGGGATTTCCCATAGCAGTAGATAACGATACGCCTGCAAGAGCTGGCCAGCCAAAATTTGATAATTTGCTCCGGGTGACCCGAGAGAAGATTGCTTTAATATGTCTACGCAGAGTAATTCCAATTGAATATCGGAATAAATTAAATGTTGTGCGCTAGGGTGTGCTTGATAAATTAATGTCGACCATTGCAGCTGAATCCACTCTTCAAGCGAATAAATAGGCGGTGATGGTTGTACTTTACTGGCAGTCGCTTGACTATAAGCCAACCGCATTTGGTTGCGGAGGCGATTGTTTGGGGTAAGTACGGTGGCACCAGCCTGTAGATCGGTAAGCAGTTGATCAATGTGAAAAAGTGCTTTTGGCATTAAATCGTTCCAGGGCTAGTGAATTCAGAGGTGAGGCCACGAATTATTATGCCACGCTAACAATCTCGATGTTACTGGAAAGCCGGTGGCGAAGTGTATCGTGCAGGCTATGAATGTCGTTGCTGTCTTTTGTGAATACACTTCGATAGGTCGGTGCAGTTAAAGGCGTATGTTCAAAACCGGCTTCTTGCAATAGAAAGTCAACGCGGCGTGCGATGGCTTTGCCTGAATCTAACCATTGCACATGTTGATCAAAATGTTGCGAGAGTTCAGCCTTAATCAGTGGGAAATGCGTACAGGCGAGCACAACGGTATCAAGCTGTGGCAGTAATGGATGCGTTAAAATAGGCGACAGCGCGGCCTGAATGCTATCAGCACTAGGTTGTTCTCCGCGTAAAAATGCCTCTGCGGCCGTGACTAAATCGCCGCTACCCAACGCAAGCACTTCACAATCACTGGCAAAATTGTCGATCAATTCTTGCGTGTATCGTCGCCTCACAGTCGCTGGAGTGGCAATTAGGCCTATGACCTTTGATTGGCTATGTTCGGCAGCCGGCTTAATTGCAGGTACTACGCCTACAATGGGCAGTGTATGTGTCGCTCTAAGGCTTGGTAACACGACGGTGCTGGCGGTATTGCACGCGATGACGATGATGTCTGGTGTGTATTTCGCACTTAGCGCGTCAATAACGCTTGTGACTCGCGCTATTAACAAGTCATCTTCTTTTATGCCGTAGGGGAAAAAGGCATTGTCAGATGCATAGGTAATCGATACGTTGGGAAGAGTTTGCCTAATATCGGCAACAATACTTAACCCTCCGACACCAGAGTCAAAGACCAGGATATGCGGCGGTTGCGCGGCAGTCGATTTAGGCACGTGCAACCGGCTTAACGAGGTGACGATATTTCACGGGTTCTTTAATGAATGTTTTTTCACCACCAATGGCAAACGCTTCAGACAACTGTTCTATGGCCTCGTTGCTGCCTAGTTCGTACAAACATTGGCCCAAACGTAAATGGGTAAAAGCACTTCGGTCAGTTTTTGGGCACTTTAAGGCAGAGCGAAGGGCTTCGGTGCCTTGCTGGAACTGTTTGTTGCGAAAGTAGCCATCGCCAATTGCGGTTAGTATCCAACCGGCTTCTTCAAATTGCGGTTGGGGTTTGGGCACTAGCAGCCAAGCTTGATAGAATAGGCGTAATGCCTGGGGGTAATCCGCTTCATCGTAGCGTTGATAGCCTTCAAAACAGAGGTCTTTGATTTTCTGCTGAATGCTGGGGTCAAGAGATAGAAGTTGGGACATGATGAAGCCGTTTTGTTGTTTCCCGGTGGGGCAGAATCCTAACATAAACGCAGAGTGAATCCAGCCAGTGAATGACGTCGTTTCCACGCTAAACCCTTTGATTATCTTAGCCTTAGCTGTCGCGACGGGGGGGCTCCTTGGCGCGGTCATAACATCGATTATCTTTGGGCGCCGCCTAAATCAGCACGCAAGCCAACATCAGGCGGCAATGAACGACCAACTCGCACAGGCTCAGGTTTTAAAAGAAGAAATTCACCGGTTAGAAAAACAGATAGCCTCTGATCAAGCGGCCATTGCGCAGTTCGCCGAGCTTCGCCAAAAGCTCGAAGAATCCCAGCGTGATGTGCATCAACTAGGTCGTGATAACGCCACCCTTAAAACGCAACTTGAAGTAGAACAGCGTCATTTTGGCGAGCAGATGTCGCTGTTGAAAAATGCCAAAGAGCAACTCACTAAAGAGTTTGAAAATCTCGCCAATAGTATTTTCGAGAAGAAGCAGTCCCAGTTTACGCAGTCCAGCCAAACGACGCTGCAAAACACACTCAACCCGCTCAAAGAACAAATTAAAGACTTCAAACGGCAAGTCGAAGATGCCTACCACAAAGAAAATGCTGAACGTAATAAATTGATCGGCCAAATTACCGAGCTACAAAAGCAGACACAAAAAATAGGCGAAGATGCCGTCAACCTGGCAACCGCATTAAAAGGCAATAACAAGGCCCAAGGGAATTGGGGTGAAGTTATTCTCGAACGTCTGCTGGAAGAATCTGGTTTGCAAAAGGGAAGGGAATACGAGACTCAAGTCAGCCTCAAAGACGAAGATGGAAAACGCCGCAATCCCGATGTCATTATTCGTTTGCCCGAAAATAAAGATATCGTGATTGACGCGAAAGTCTCGCTACTTAGCTACGAAACCTATATTAATAGCGAGAATGATGAAGAACGAGCGGCCGCATTAAAAGGCCATGTCAGTTCGCTTAAAGCACATATCGATGGATTAAGTAAGAAAAACTACGAAAGCCTCGATAATATCCGTACGCTGGATTTCGTGTTTATCTTCATCCCGATTGAAGCGGCGTTTATGGTGGCCCTAGAGCAAGAGCCGGGAATATTCCAATATGCGTACGATAAGCAGATTGTGTTGGTTAGCCCGACTACCTTGTTGGCCACATTGCGTACCGTGGAAAATATTTGGCGTTACGAAAAACAAAACCGCAATGCCGAAAAGATCGCCAATATGGCGGGTGGGTTGCACGATCAATTCTCCTTGGTAGTCGACTCGCTAGAAGAACTTGGCCAGAGTATTGGTAAAACGCAAGAAGCCTACGACAAAACTCAAAAACGCCTACAGAGTGGCCGTGGTAACTTGTACAAGCGTATTCAAGATCTAGAAAAGCTGGGTGCAAAAACAAAACGGCAGCTCAAGCACATCGATCCAGCGGATGGCCACCTGGTGGAGTTTCACGAGGAAGAGTCAGCGAGTGAAATTGATCCTGATGAAGCCAAAACCACTGAAGCACAAGAAGAATAAATTTTTGCCCAGTTTATTGATTGACCTAGTTTATTGACGTGTTGTCGTGACTACCGCCTCGACAACAGTACACCCGCTTCCATATGATCGGTATACGGGAATTGATCAAAAAACGCAGCGCGTTCTATTTGATGAGTCTTGGTTAATTCTTTGAGGTTGTCCGCTAAGGTATTCGGGTTGCAGGAGATATACAAAATTTGCTCGAAGCCTTTCACGAGTTCAACCGTGGCATCATCAAGCCCGGCGCGTGGCGGGTCGACAAAAATCGTCGAAAATTGATAATCCGCTAGATTTACATGTGACAAACGCCTAAAGGGTCTGACCCCAGCGATAGCTGCTGACATATCTTCGGCGGACATGCGTGCAAAGGTAATGTTATCGATCTCGTTACGTTGGCAGTTCTCGGTCGCTGCGGCCGTTAACGGTTTCGAGATTTCTGTGCCTAGTACCTGTTTGAAAGCGCGTGAAAGTGGCAGAGTGAAATTGCCATTGCCGCAATACAGCTCCAGCATATCGCTTTGTTTGTCTTGAGAAATTGGGCTGTTTAGCACGCAATCACTTGCCCAGTACAACATTTTTTCACACACAGGGCCGTTTGGCTGTGAGAAGCAACCCTCTAACTGTTTGTAGTGAAAGGGCTGGCCGTTGATGTCGAATGTTTCGTTGACAAAGTCTTTATCTAGCACGCGTTTCTGTTTGCGGCTGCGGCCAATGATATTGATGCTCAACTGTTCCGAGAGGTTTCGGGCATCGGCCTCCCACTCATCAGTTAAAGGCTTGTGATACACCAGTGTTACAAGCATATCGCCCGCTAGTGTCGATAAAAATTCAACCTGAAAGAGTCGCTGCCGCAATAGCGGGTTTCGTTCGATTGCTTTGATCAAATCCGGCATCAGTTTATTGATGGCTAGGCCCGCGATGGGGAACGTATCGATGCAGGTGGGAGGGTTGCCTGCACCTTGGTCGTAAACTGCATAGTGTGAACGGTCGTCTTGATGCCATATTTTAAATTCCGCGCGCATGCGAAAATGTAATGCAGGTGAAGCAAATGCTTCAATCTCATCTGACTGAGAGTTAGGCAAAAAAGGGGCAAGTAATTCGCGGACTTTATCTTGCTTTTGCGCAAATTGTTTGTCGTAATCGGCGGGGTTTGGCGCAACGGCAATCATACGGGTTGGTTCCTGAAAAAAGAGGAGCTAAATAGTAGCAGCTAAAAAGTAGCGGTTAGAGTAAAAAATAGCCGCGCATTGTATCATGATCTTTATTGGCTGGTTTTTAGATTAGGGTTGCGAGCCTAGAAATTTTGAGGATTTAAAATGATTACACAGGTCAGCGTCTCGACGAGAGGACAGGGCTTACATGATGTTACCGCGAAGGTATCCTCGGCGGTTTCGAAAGCTGATTTAGCGGAAGGGCTAGTGACGTTATACATACAGCACACCTCGGCAAGCTTACTAATTCAAGAGAACTGTGATCCTAGTGCAAAAAATGATCTGGAAAGCTGGTTGAATCGTTTAGTCCCTGAAAATGACCCACTTTATACCCATACGATGGAGGGCGCTGATGATATGCCCGCCCATATAAAGGCTACACTAACTGCCACCTCGTTAAGTATTCCTATTATTGATGGGCAAATCGCCCTCGGTACGTGGCAAGGAATTTTCCTTTGGGAGCATCGCCATGGGTCTCATCAGCGCCGCATTATTGTCCACATGGCTTAAGAAACCGCTTGGCGGGCCCACGTTTTTTACTCCAGAGGAGTCGCACTGCACTTGCTTTTAAAGATTATTTTGCTCGCGAATATTAAGTCAAAAAACCTTAAAGTTCTAAGTACAGGTGTTGCTTTTTCTAACTGAGGAATCTTGATAGCTTGAGACAACCTAGTTGTCTTAGCAACTATCCGTTAACACATACATTAGCCTCATTCTCAACGCGTCTTTTCGGCACCCCTTAAATTCACCTCCTATAATTCCTGTAGTACTTATGGGATAGCTCCACGTTGATGTAAAACATTAAAGATACTAAAAATCTGTTCGAAACCGAGCGTTAAGTGAGGTGAGCTGTGACAAGATTGATGGCGAAGCTGGTTCTTTGCTTCATGTGCGTTTTGTTTGTTGGTTTTGCAATATTTATTCAAATACTAGAAGAAAAAATTAATCTAATTCCCGAGGCCCCAGTGGCATCTGTTGTGGGTGTGCCAGAGGGCAGTTTAACTGCGAGTTATCTTCCCGCCTATCAAAAAACGCACCCGCGTTTAAGTGGTCGCCCTGAAGAAACCTTCAGCTTTCCTATCGAGCTGGGTGAAGTAGGCCCGGTAGAACCATTGTTTGCCGGAACGAACCAATACCCATTTTTATGTGGTAATAATCGGCATACCAATGCTCAACCCATAATAGACAATGTTGATGGTATTGGTGTGCCGGTATTTGAATCATTGGATGCTGAAGAGCTTAAGGTCGTCGGCTATAGCAAGGATTGCTTGCATGCGACAGAGGCCAGCTATTTGTATAACAAAAAAGGTACAGATCGGTTTTATCCAATAGAAGAGGCTGACAACGATATCGAGCAGGTGATAATCAACGGCGAGTGGGTTGATGCCATTGTGAGAGTTGAATCAGGAACCATTAATCGTTTTCATTATATTATGGCTGTGCTTGCAGACCCCAACGAATCAATTGAACGACCCACGGGTAGCCGATGGAATAAAAAACTCATTTATCAATTTCGCGGTGGTGTGGGCATAGGAAAGCGCCAAGGAAAAATTCGCCCCAATGATGTGTTAAAGCGTCGCTTTGAAGAAATTAAGCAGGGTTATGCTGTGGTGTATTCCAGCGCGAATCAAACCAGTAATCACTACAATTTGTGGCTTGCCGAAGATACGGCGGCACGGGTGAAACGACAATTTGTGTCGCTGTATGGAGAGCCGCTGTACACCGTCGGGGTTGGCGGTTCTGGTGGCGCCATCCAACAATATATCATTGCCCAAAATAACCCCAATATTTTAGATGCGGCAATTGCCTTGTATGCCTATCCAGACATGGTGACACAAACTATTCATGTGATGGATTGCGAGCCGTTGGAATATTATTTCGATGTCACGGATGGCAGCGATCCTCGTTGGCAACAGTGGGAAAACCGTAGTCTAGTCGAAGGTATGAATGCCGATTCCACTGCGAAAAACCGCTTTAATCAAGTGATGGCATGGGCTGGGTTGCTTCAGGGACGAATGCCAAGATTTGAAGACGGCGCGAGTGAGTGTATTCGCGGTTGGCGAGGGTTGACCCCACTAGTTCATAATCCAAACTTTGTTCACTTCCATAAAAGTTTTGCGGAACCGATATCGAGCCGCGTGAAATGGACCCACTGGGATGACTTAAAACACTTTTATGGTGTCAATCAGAATGGCTACGCCAATAGCACGTGGGACAACGTTGGCGTTCAGTATGGGCTGGAAGCATTAAAAGAGGGGCGATTAACGCCGGAAGATTTTCTTCACCTTAATACTCATGTGGGTGGCTGGAAAGAACCGGAGAACATGCAGCAAGAAAAATTATGGCTCTTAGCCGGGTCGATGTTTCCTGTCGACTTATCCTTCTGGAGTCACCATAACATGCATCATAGCGGCGATGGCGGTGAAACCCCTGCGCAACGAACCAAAGGTAACGTGGAGGCTATTGCGGGTGCGTACCGCAGCGGTCACGTTTTTATAGGTTATGCAGATATTCCTATTCTTGATGTTCGACATTATCTCGATGGTGAGCTGGATATGCATCATGCAACAGCCTCATTTTCAGCCAGGCTCCGTTTAAAGGCAGGCCAGGGCTATGCCGACAACCAGGCGATTTGGATGGCACATAAAGACTTTAATCCGCAACCGCAAGCATTTAAAAGTATCGATGAATGGATGACTAACTTAAAGCGCAACCCTGATGCTGGTGTCATTGCGAATAAACCGATGTCCGCAAGTGACAGGTGTTTTGATGAAACCGGCGAAGTGATTGCTGCTGGGCGAACCGTATGGGATGGTGACTGGAATAATCGTCCGAAGGGACGCTGTATGCAAGTGTATCCCCGCTACAAAACATCGCGCGAAGTCGCAGGCGGGCCGATTACAAGTGACGTGTTTAAATGCCATTTGCAACCCGTGAGCGTCGCGATGAATTCAGGCGTATACGGCAAAGTGAATATGCAACCTTATCTAGAGGAATTGCAAACAACCTTTCCTGATGGGGTCTGTAATTACGCGTTGGGCGATGCCGGTAAACCAAGTGATATGTTAGATTTTTCACGACGCTTAGCGGCTAAATATGAGAAGCCTAAGCAAGCCGATCAATTAGCGTCGCCGACTGAAAAACGTCGGCAATCGATCCAAGGCCTCAATATCTCAAGCGGAAATGCGAGTGAATTATACGAAGCGACCAGGACGGTAATTAAATGATGGCGATTAAATAGTATCGCTAGACTCTACAGCCGAGTTGTTATGACCTTCAGCAAACTGTGAATGATCCGCTTCATTGATGGGGAGTGTGATTTTAAAGGTAGTACCTTTAGATAGTTCCGACTCGACTTCAATTTTTCCATCGTGGTGTTCCGCGATGATAAAATACGACACAGACAACCCTAAGCCCGTCCCTTTTCCGACATCCTTGGTTGTAAAAAATGGCTCGAAGAGATGTCGCTTGGTGATTTCATTCATTCCCGAACCGTTGTCGCTAATAGATATCACGATATTGTCATCGAGTTGGTCGAGGGTTAACGTAATGGTGGGAACCTTCGTTGCTATTTCGGGATCACTCTCGAGGGCTTGGGCTGAATTACGTAGAATGTTCAAAATCACTTGCTGAATTTCGGCCGCGGAGCAGGGGACACGAGGAAGGTTGTCAGAAAATTGTTTGATGACTTCAATCTTTCGATTGCCGCTAGCAAGGTTCATGTAAAAATGATTATCTGAAAGCTCCAAGCTATGCTCAATAAGTTCGCGGATATTCACTAAGCGGTGTTTAAGGCTACTCGCTCGAGAAAATTCCAGCATATTCGTAACGATATGAGCGGAACGTTCGCCAGCGTCTCGAATCCCGTCTAAAAATTTATTAATTCCTCGCGCCTCAAAATACGTTTGAAGCTGCGCTAAGGTAAAGCCACTGTGGGAAGCCGCATCGGTGTTGGCGGGAATGTCGGCCGAGGTCCTTCTTACTATATTTTGTACACCGTGCAAAATCGCACTGAGAGGGTTATTAATTTCATGAGCCATTCCAGCCGCTAGCTCTCCCAGACTCATCATCTTTTCATTTTGAATCATCATATTTTCAAACTTAACACGCATAGTCACATCGTCTATACGCACTACAGCGCCACTGACTTCCCCAGATAAAAGAGGATAAATAGTCAGGTCGGTATAATTTACCTGGCCTTGATTATCGCGCTGTTGAATCCCTTCTTTTGTTTGCGATATGCCCTGGTCAATCGCATTGCGCACCATTTGCAAATCAATGTTGATCGTTGGGGAAACATCCTCAATGGATCTACCTAGAGCGTCTCTCGAATTAATCCCAGTGGCTTGGTCGGCAGCGGCATTCCATTGCGTAATCGTGCCTTCTCGCGTTAAGCCGATCAGTACAGAAGGCATAGAGTTCACCATACTTTGCAGGTAATCCTGTGTCTCCTGTAACAATTCCTCGGTGATTTCGTGCTTGGCGATTTCTTCGTAGAGCTGGTTGTTGATTGCTCGGAGCTTGTTGGTGCGCTCGACAACGCGCTCTTCTGATGCCTTTTGAGACTTGGCGAGTTTTTCTTTGGCTTGTTTATTTTTGAGGCGGCTGCGTTGCAAACCGGCTATTAAGATAGACTGGATGATCAATAGGGCAATGATGACGCCTAGCATTACATTGTCATTCCCCAGCAACCCGTCAGATTGCGCAAAGCAGGGGGATATAGGCGTGAAACCGATAATCGCTAGCACACACCAAATGGCTTGGCGTGTTCCACGCATTTGGCGAGGCGTATTGGCTGCGCTGCGTCCAGCGCAGGTAGGCGGTTGCGAGATCGGCACGGGTTCAAAAGTATCCTGCTGATTAAGTGCCCACTATTGTAGACCTAAATGGCCCGATTAGCAGAATAATTGACGTTTCCAATCGGTTAGCAGGGCAAAGCCGATACCTCGACTAAAAATGGCTATTTTTGCTCCAGTTTTGACGTGTTTTTGACCAGAAACTGTCTAATTATCAATGAGATAGTGCCAATTGAAAGAGTTACCCCAAAAACGTTTGACATGCCTTTTAATTCGAGTAGAATGCGCAGCTCTCGACAGGGGGTGGTTAGCTCAGCTGGGAGAGCATCGCCCTTACAAGGCGAGGGTCACAGGTTCGATCCCTGTACCACCCACCAATTAAGTCGAAGAAGTTTGAGTGTTGCGGACCGGTAGTTCAGCTGGTTAGAATGCCGGCCTGTCACGCCGGAGGTCGCGGGTTCGAGTCCCGTCCGGTCCGCCAATCTCAAAACAAGAACGAAGCCACCATAGGGTGGTTTTTTTATGCCCGAAATTTGTGGAAGAGACGGGGCAATGAACCCGCGACAAACGTGGAAACGTTTGGAACTAGGAGCGAAGCGACGCAGCCCGTAGGGCGAAAAAAGCGTAGGCCGCTTTTTTCGTTCAACCGGACTTATGTTCGTCTTCTTTAAATCCCGTGTTGCAATTCACTGCGATCACGTTACTCCGCCAATCTCAAGAATATATAGAAGCCACCTAAGGATGGCTTTTTTTGTACCCGTCAATCTTACAAGCATGCATAACCAAATATTCTCTAGCTGCTCGGGCCTTCCTATTTGGTCGAACGAAACTATTTGGTAGCTCGGTTAAACATCGACACGGTATCGCGTTTTTTTTGCTGAAGCTAACTGGGTTTTTTAATGCCATGTTGTGAGAGTCGGTAGGCGAGGGTAGAAGGTTTTATACCGAGTAACTCAGCTGCGCCATCGGCGCCTGAAATTTTCCAGTTGGCTTTTTTCATGGCATTGCGGAGATTGGATTTTTCCAGTTGCATGAATTCTTCTTCTGTTAGAACACCGACGTCAGAAAACGTTGGCTCCAGAGGGGCTGCGTCTTTTTCTTCGTCAGCTTGTAGTGCTAAATCAAGCTTTAGTTTCGTCATGCCTGTGGATAGGATGACGGCGCGCTCGAGTACATTTTTTAATTCTCGAATGTTGCCCGGCCAATGATGTTGTTTCAGTTGAGCCACTTGCGCTTGGGTTAAGGTGAGTGGCTTACGCCCGAGCTGCTGGCAAAAATTATTCAAAAAATGCTGGGCTAGGGGGGGGATATCGGCTGTACGCTCTTTTAATGGCGGGACTTCCACGGGGAAAACAGAAAGCCGGTAATACAAATCTTCTCTAAACCGCCCTTTGCGCACTTCTTCAGAGAGGTCGCGGTTTGTTGCGGCAATGACTCTTACATCGACTTTTAGCGTGTTTTCATCGCCTACGCGCTCGAATTCATTCTCTTGTAATGCGCGCAGCAGTTTACTTTGTAGGTCTAGCGGAATCTCTCCCACTTCATCCAGGAATAGTGTGCCGTGATTGGCCAGTTGCATTTTTCCAACACGATCGCGGTGTGCTCCCGTAAACGAACCGCGGACATGTCCAAAGAACTCACTTTCGAACAATTCTTTCGGGATTGAAGCGCAATTCACTTTTACAAGCGGGTGCTCACAGCGATCGCTGTGCATGTGAATCGCACGAGCAACCATTTCCTTGCCGACACCTGATTCACCAAGAATCAATACGCTGGTTGGCGTTTTTGCGACAGCTTCGATTTGTGACAGGGTGCGCTTAAGAGCCTGGCTTTCTCCGATGATTTCACCGAAATTTGCTGTGATATTAATCTCGTCGCGTAAATAGTCGCGTTCTTGTTCGAGTTGTTCTTTCAGGTCTTTAATTTCTTCAAATGCTTGTTCTCGCTCTTGCTCTGCTTTCACGCGTTCAGAAATATCCCGAAAAATACACACAGCACCTTTCAGCTCGCCGTTTTCCCAAATGGGTGTGCTGACGTATTCGACGGGTACGGCACGCCCGTCGGAGTGCCAAAAGACTTCGTCATCTACCTGGTGGATCTCTCCGTCTTTCAGTGCGGCATAGACCGGGCACTCTTCTCGAGGATAACGACTACCGTCTGCGTGAGAGTGGTGATGGAGGTCGTGAAGTGGGTTACCAATTAAGTCGCCTTCATTCCAGCCGAGAATGCGAATTGCTGCTTCGTTGACAAAGGTCGCATTGCCGTTGCAATCCAGTCCATAAATTCCCTCGCCGGCGGCGCCGAGAATGAGTTCATGAAGGTGTTGCCAGCTCGATACGCCGGGTGGAAGTGTGCCTGTTGTGCTCATAACGGGGTGCTCAAATTTTGGGGAAAACGAAGAGCTAGGTTAACAAATATTTGTGATTGCGTCCTCAAATATTTGTGAAACTCAAATATTTGAGAGCGTGAAAAAATCTAAGTCATTGATTTATAAGGAAATAAAAGTTGGCACGATTGCTGAAATAGAGTGCGTGTGTTTATCGAAAATCACATTCATTAAATCGGTAAAGCTGCTACTTGATTGCGTTAAAAGCAATCGTGCTATTGAAGCGCAGATCTAGGACAGCTTTCTTAACCAACAAGTTTTAGGGAGTTTACAAAATGAAAACATTTAGATCATTAGTTGGAGTCGCTTTGGTGACCGTTGCCTTTGGTGCGACAGCCGTTACTGAAACGACAGGTGTTCAACAATTATTCGACGCTGGAGCAGGTAGCAATATTCAACTTGCGTACTTTGATGTGAAACAGAGTGGTGGGCATTTTCATTATGAGCGCGTCTCTAGTGGCAGTTCTAGTGCGGCAAAACAAGACCAGCAGGCGAGCACATGCAGTCTTTATCAGCACGCGCCTAAGCGTTTGTCGATCTACAAAAAGCGATACTGCGAAATCAATACAGCAGAATCTTAATTGTATCGAAAGTATTCGAAAGATCGGTTTTTTCTGAATCTTTCAAAAAGAACTTATTGATGTCAGGTGGCCCTGCATTGATAGGAAGCAATGGGTGAAGAGGGCATTTTAGGCTCAACACTTTTTTAACACGATTTATTAATTTAACTCTTTAAGGAGAACACAATGAAATTATCTACCACTTTGAAAATAGCAAGCGTAGCGATCGCCCTGTTGGTTAGCAGTTTGAGTTTTGCTGCATCAGTAAACATTGGTACTAATGACGTGGCTATCCATGGCTACGACCCTGTAGCTTACTTTACTAAAAATAAACCTGTTGAAGGTTCTGCAAAATACACGGCGACTCATCAGGGCGCAATCTATCGCTTTTCAAGTAGTGATAACCGGGATCTGTTTAAGTCTGACCCAGAGCGTTATGCACCACAATTTGGTGGCTACTGCGCAATGGGTGTGTTTTTAAACAAAAAACTAGATGTTGATCCTGCTGCATTCCATATCGCAGACAACAAGCTGTTCCTTAATTTGAACAAAGCTGTTCAGAAAAAATGGTTGACTGATGTTGACGGTCATGTGAAGGCGGCTAATCGCGTTTGGAACGGTATCGAAGCGCTACCTGTAGCAGAAGTAAACGCAGAAGAGTAACGGTTAAGTGCCCACTTGGTAGAGTCATTCAAGTGGGCACTCGGTTGCAATCGCTTAATGTGAAGCGAATTGATACGCGCTATTTATCAAACAACACAACGTAATTTTGGAGTAAACCATGACAAGTAAACAACGTATTGCCTCGGCAGCGCTAGCTTTAGCCTTAACAACACTCGCTACAGCACCTGTGCAAGCGGCTGGAAAAGAAAAATGCTATGGCATTGCAGAAGCCGGCCAAAACGATTGTGGCAATTTAGCGGGTACCCATTCCTGCGCCGGACAATCTACCGTTGATAATGACCCGGGTGAGTGGAAGTTAGTCGCCAAAGGCACCTGTGAAAACATTGGTGGAATGTTGAAAGCGGAAGCAAAAAAACGCTACGAAGAAGCAAATTTAGCCAAATCGTCTTAATAGCGTTATCGCTTTATAGATATTGAAAGGGAGAAATAAGATGCCTCGACCATTAATACAGTCATCATTAAAAACTGCACAAGCCCCTGCAGTTGGAGTGGGACTTCGCCATGCTCACTACCAAGATGCTTTGGTCGAGGCATCGCCTATCGATTTTGTGGAAATACATGCGGAAAACTTCTTTGGGCAAGGCGGAATGATCCAGAATGTACTGGAAGATATTGTTTCAACCTATGATGTTAGCTTGCATTCAACGTCGTTAGGACTGGGGTCCGCGTCCGGGATTAATGTCGCGTACTTGACACGCCTAAAACGCCTGGCAGACCAAATTAACCCACCTCTAATTTCCGATCATGCGTGTTTTACTTGGGCGCGTTGGGGGGAGGGTACGATTCATTCCGGTGATTTGTTGCCTTTGGAGTTTACTCCCTACGGTTTAAAGGTTTTAGTGGAAAACGTAGACAGAGTGCAGCAGTTTTTAGGCCGGCAGATCCTTGTTGAAAATATTTCGACGTATTTAAAATTTAGTCGTAACCAAATAATGGAGACCGATTTTCTTGTGCAGCTGGCGGAGAAAACGCAATGCGGCTTATTGGTGGACCTTAACAACATTCTCGTAAATGGCCATAACTTTAGTGATCAGTCACCTTTAGATTATGCAAAACAATGGTTGAAGAGCATACCTGTAGAGCATGTTGGTGAATTTCATTTGGCTGGTAGCACACCTGCGCCAGAGGGCGAGATGTTAATTGATGACCATGCAATGCCGGTCTCTGACGATGGGTGGTCGCTCTATGAATTTGCGAGTCAGCGATTTGTTGATGTTCCTGCTCTAATCGAGTGGGATAACCATCTTCCGTCATGGCAAACCTTATTGCAGCAGGCCGGCATCGCCCGCCGTGTTCACAGCAAGTATGAAGAAGAGGGAGATCAGCTATGTTACTCAATTCGGTAACGCTTGAAATGCGACAGCGGGAGTTGGTTGAAAAAATACTAACACGTTTTGAGCCGTCAATAGTGTCTCGTATACAGGATAGGCAAGGTCTTTCTGTATACCAAAACAACCTTCTATTCACGGCAACCAGAGCGCTAAGTATTTGCTATCCAGTGGTTGAACAGTTGGTTGGTGAGCAAGTGATGTATGCGCTAGCCAATATGCTGTTGCAACAATCCCCGCCTGCAACGGGTGATTGGGCTGATTGGGGAGAAGGGCTTGCGAGTGTTTTAGCCTCCTCTTCTTTGGCTCAGAGTTATCCATTTCTTGAAGATGTTGCCGCACTAGAGTGGATGGTACACCAGTCCGGGCGTCAATTTGTCGAGCCCATTTCTATGGCAGATCTCGATACGCTGCAAGCTGAAGGTTTTATGAACGCTCTATTAGAGTTGCCTTCTTCGGTGTATCTGCTGGAAAGTGAATACCCCGTGGATGCAATTAGAAAAATTCACCTCATTGAATTTTCAAGCGAGGAAGAGAGGGCGCAGGAATTTCAGCGCCTGATTGCTGGCGAGCAGAGTGTTCAACGGTTGTTAGTGTATCAAAGCAATCTTAAACCAGAGGTGGTGAGATTATTTGATGAAGATTTTTATTGGATGAAGAGTATAGAAGGGAGAATGAGTGTGAATGAACTTTTAGATCAGCATCCAACTTTTGATTTCGTACAGTGGTTCTCGCGAGCAGTCCATGAGAACTGGGTGCGTATAACCTTTAACCCTTAATTTATTGGAGAGATAGATGACTAATTTCATTTCAAAATGTTACGCCATATATAAGTTGGGGAGCTACTCCCTGAGCAAAATTCATGTGGCGGCGGCTCTGGCGGCGCGTATTTATATCGCACAGGTTTTCTTTAGTGCTGGCCTTACGAAGTTACGAGATTGGGATACTACTTTGTTTTTGTTTGAAGAAGAGTATCACGTTCCATTGTTGCCCTTCGAGTTGGCGGCCTACCTGGGTACCTTTGCAGAATTGGTTTTTCCTGTATTGCTAATTGCAGGCTTTATGACACGTTTTTCAGCTTTGGCCTTGTTTGTGGTCAATATCGTTGCCGTTATCAGTCTTGCTGAAATCGCTCCTGCAGCGTTATACCTTCATATTGTATGGGGTTTGTTGTTGGCGCAATTGGCCATTTATGGCGGCGGTTTGCTGTCAGCAGAAAAACTCGTCCCGCGCTTTTTTAAAAGTCACAATCATTCATCACTTGCGGTGAATGGAATTTAAATCGTCAACAACTAAAGGAGACAAATCTTACATGGCATCCCTTGAACGTCAGCAATCGATTACCAAGCGGCCACCGTTGCCACCTTTTACTTCTGAGACAGCTGCACTCAAAGTGAAGGTGGCGGAGGACGCATGGAACACTCGGGACCCTAAACGCGTAGCACTAGCGTATAGTGTTGATTCCGAGTGGCGCAACCGCAATGAGTTCATAACAGGCAGGGAGCAGATAGAAGAGTTCTTGACCAGAAAGTGGAATACGGAACTCGACTATATATTGCGAAAGCAGTTGTGGTCTTTTACGGATAATCGCATAGCAGTGACATTCGAATACGAGTGGCATGACGCTGATAACCATTGGTTTAGGTCCTATGGCAACGAGCTATGGGAGTTTAATGCTGATGGGTTAATGAAGCGCCGTATCGCAAGTATCAACGACTTGGCAATCAAAGAGTCTGAACGAAAGCTATTAGGTTGAATTGGATAGCTGTATTTACCGATAACATTCGGCTGATAAGCATGCTTGTCCCCATCAACTTAATTGTTGTTCTTGTTACATTATCTGTTTAGTGTCCGATGTGATGAGGCTGCCCCTAGGGTAGCCTCATTTTTTATTGCTGGTGTCATATACCCTGGTGCTAGCCCTTATCTAAAGCGTCAAAAAAAAGAAAATCTAAATCATTTTTATTTGGGGTGTGTCTACATCGAAAAGTACCCTATAAATGCCATAACGCTTTGATTTAATGATAAAAACTACCCGTTTCTTTTGACATTCGCCAAGCAACAAACTATGTTATCGGCCAGTGTTCTAGTTGGGTGCTATCTAGGTCGATGGTGCTGACATGACATCCAAATACTGACTTTTAAAAGGGCTAAAGCAATGAAGGGTGACGCTAAGGTTATCGAGTATTTAAATCGCGTCTTAACGATGGAGCTGACATCGATTAATCAATATTTCTTGCATGCGCGGATGTATCGCAATTGGGGTCTCGAGGGGCTAAACGAGAAGTGTTACAAAAAGTCTATCAAAGATATGAAACAATCAGACGAACTGATCGAGCGGGTACTCTTTCTGGAGGGGCTTCCCAACCTTCAAAAGCTCGAAAAAATCCGTATCGGTGAGCATACTGAGGAAATGCTCGGTTGCGATATGACGTTTGAGCTAGAAGAATTAAAGTTGTTACGTGAGGCGATTCAGGTCTGTGAGCAGTGTGGCGACTTTGTTAGCCGCGAAATCCTCGAAGAGATTTTAGAGGATGAAGAAGAATACGTAGACTGGATTGAAACCCAGCAGTACTTGATTGCTAACACCGGGCTTGAGAATTACTTGCAATCCCAGGTGGGTTAGCGTGGCAAAAAGAGTTGGGTTTTTGTCGCTTACGTCACTGTAGAGGCGTGTTTAATCTAGGCGTTTAATCTCACCTCAAATTTTCAACACAGAATATAACTAGGTAAGACTATGAAAGGTAAAGACACGGTTATTAAAGCACTGAATGGGCTATTGGCGTATGAGCTGGCTGCGATCGATCAATATTTTATTCATTCTCGTATGTATGATGATTGGGGGTTAAGCAAGCTCTTTGAGCGAATCAACCACGAGGTTGAAGACGAGCAAGGCCATGCCTCAGCTTTGATCGAGCGTATCCTATTCCTCGAGGGTACACCTGACATGGTGACCCGTATTCCAATCAATGTTGGTGCTGATGTACCCGCTATGTTGCAAAGTGATTTGGATGTAGAGATAGCGGTCGATAAAGCGTTGAAGGATGCTATCGTGTTGTGCGAAAAAGAAGAAGATTTTGTGACCCGTGAAGTACTTAATAAGTTACTCGAAGATACTGAGGTTGATCATGCCTGGTGGCTTGAAAAGCAGTTAGGCTTAATACAGAAGATCGGTTTGCCTAATTATCTGCAGTCGCAAATGTAGCTCTGTCGCTTCGTTTAGGGAGTGGGTCAGGTTGTCATGAGCCGCTCCCATACCACTCATGGTTCTTAAGTAGCACCATAGCGCTAGCACCGCCTACTACTAACACCGCCTCCTAGAATAGGTTTTCTGAGCGTCTTGCTTTCTATTTGACGCGTCTCCCAAAATGAACTTTCATTAAACAATCGGGTCATATGCTTTGTGGGATCCGATGTATCTGTTTTGTCATATATTTGACTTAATTAACTTGGATAATCACGGAGTAGTTTTTGAAAAGGAGTTAATCATGCAGGACTACATAGAAGAAATCTTAGATATACAATGCGTCGACTATGACGATGAAGACGAAGCCTTAGACGAGTTAGTTGAGGTCTAGGCTTCTTACACCTCCTCAGCCTGCTGGCTGAAGGGGTCTCCCCCTTCCTTGACTCACAGGCCTTCTGCCGAACCCAAGCACCTTATAATCAAGTACCTTATTCCCACCCACCTTCCATTTTTTGTTTTTTGCGCGCTAACTTCTAGACTTAGTGTATAGGCTCTATTCAGTCCCTTTTGGGTTTGCGGTCAACCTGATGTTTTCACTCTATCGGTAGGGAATCCCTAGCAATCCTGAGGTGCGCAAATTGAGGATTTTTCGCTAAAACTGGCGATCTGTTCACAGTGGTAGGGGCCGTTGTAGCCGATAATAATGAAAACTGAGCCATTTAATATTCTTCCGTTGTATCACTAGAGTTGTATCGCTAGATCAGAGGTGTCAGACAGGTGTCGACCAACAAGGAAACCAAGCATGCTCAAGTATGAGAATGAGTCTTCAGAAGCGGTGTTATTTGTCCGCGACGGCGCTATTAGCCGTGAGATGCTTTATTCCGAATTTGAGGCGGTGCTCGATGGCTATGTTCCGATGCTCGATGTTGCTAACCAAGATGCTCGTGCGGTATACCTGCGTATAGACGGTAGCTTAAATATTACAGCGGCGGTGTTCTTCAATATCAATTTTGATGAGCAGGGTTTTGCTGACAAGCGCTGGAATGTGCCGCTTCAGCAGTTTGCCGATAATTCCGCACGAGGCCCTGACTTGGGTGCGGGTGCCATTAAATTAGCATGCAGAAGTCAGTGTGCCATTGCTTGGCACCAGCAAAACTTGTGGGACCCTGAAATGACGCCTGGGGCAAATACCTTTGTCCTGCTCAAAAAGGTGATCAAGCATAACCGGCTTGGACTCAGTTATGTTGAACCTGTTGAGCCGCCTAGCGCGCCTATCGCTCCCTCTTCAGCGCAATTTAGTGTGAGTCACGAGGATGCACGGGCGATCGAGCAACGTGTTTCTAAACAGTTGAAACGTAAATTGGAGCAAGAGTTTAGGGATCACATGGCGCGGCTGTTGAAAGAACAGCGTCTTAGAATACTCACGTTGAACTCCAAGCGTCAGCAAGAAGTCCATCAACTCCAACTCCAACATCAAACCCGTCTCGCTGATTTGCGAGAGCAGATTAACGCAGCAGAAAAAGAAACGTTGCTGCAAATCCAGAGAAACTCAGAGCTAAAAGAAATTGTTGACGGCCAAGCGTCAAAGATCGAAGGTTTGCGCGAATACTACGAACACAAGCTCAAGAGTGTAGAAAGTGGTGGTAGCGCCGAACTTCAAGCAATGAAAGAGGGTATCGAGGCCGAAGTCCAAGCGAAAGTTGAGGCGGCAACCCTGGAAGTGAAAGAGCAGCTGCAGATGCGTGAAATCGAGCTAATGTATCGCGGTGAACAGGAGAGTAGTTATCAGGATGAAATTGATCGTTTGCGCTCCGAAAATCAACGCTTGTTGGCCAATAGCAGCGAGCAGCTGTTAGAAAAATTGGAAAGGGCGGGATTGAATTTTGTGGCATACCACCCCGGTGCCGGCCATCTCACGATTCCTTTGGCAGATATGTCGAGCTATTTGGAAGACCCTATCGCTTTTGCCGCTAAAAAATGCGGTGTATCTAAAGCACATTACAAAGAATGGCTTGAGCATTATCAATCACCACGTTGCCAAGCTATTCAGGCCCGTGGTGAGCTTTGTGGAGATCTCATTGATCGAGTGCCTGCGCCTAGCTTGTTTCATGCGGGTGAAAATGATCGTTGTGATCATCATAAAACCTCTCCGACTGAAACACTCAAAGCAGTGCGAATGTAGCTTTAAGTTCGATTGTAGCTCCCTGCTGACCCACCATTTTTGCCTAATCAACTACTTGTTGCGGTGCTCTGCTAGCCGAGCCCGTAGCCGTCTTTAAGCAAGTATATGCTGAAAGCATAATGCTAGGTTCGTCTCATACTTTTGTTTGAATTTGCGTGGTCTTCGCCGAGACTCCATGAAAATGGCATCAAAGCTGCAAGTTTGTAAAACAATAAAGTGAGACGCCCGTTAAAGCCAGAAGTGGCGACGAGCGGTTCAAAAGAAGTGCCCAGGTAACTAACCATATGGGCTAATAGCTGACAGTTTTGGTCACTTTGTGTAGGAGACGAAATCTCCACAAGTGATAGTACAGGTGCCAGCGTTACCGGTGGGTTTGAGGTGAGGTCATGAAGAATTCAGCAATGACGGAAAACAGGATTGTGAAAGAAAGCGCTTATGATGGTGGCGAGCGACGCAGTATGTTGCTGGAAGACGCACAAGCTGAAGCAAAAGACTCCGCAAAAGAGCTCGATATCGATATTGAGTTAGCGCAATCATTGGTGCCGCTCAACTCGCTGACGGACACTCACTTAACCGAGTTATTACATAACAGTGCGGTTGAGGTCGTGTTCCGCGGCCAGGCAATTTTCGAGTCAGGTAGCTATGACCGTGAACACATTTATCTGTTGTCTGGCGACGTAGAATTACTCGACAACCATAGCGATGCCACGTTGGTTCGCGCTGGCGGCAGTTTGACTCCCTTGGCGCATGAGCAGCCTCGCAGTTGCAGAGCCATGGCTAAGTCAGATTGCAGTATTCTACGCGTTGACAGTGAATACCTTGATAAAATGCTCACTTGGAGCCAGGTGGCAGAGTATCTTCTTCTCGATATTTCGTATCAGCGTGATTTGGATGAAGATGCCGAATGGATGATGACGATTTTGAAGTCGAATTTATTCTACAAAGTTCCGCCCACAAATGCCCCTGTGATTTTTGATCGTTTACACACAATGCTAGTTTCACCGGGAGAGGCGATTATTCGTCAGGGAGAAATCGGTGATAATTGTTACTTCATTAAACAAGGTGATGCTGAAGTTAGACGCTCGCCTGATGGTATGACTCCGCCAGTGCATATTGCTGACATAGGCGCTGGGCGGTGTTTTGGTGAGGATGCGTTGGTCAATGAAACTGTTCGTAATGCGTCAGTTTTTATGAAGAGCCACGGTGTGCTGATGTATATCACCAAGCGCGATTTTCTAAAGCTTCTGAGAGAGCCTAAGGTACCCACGGCAGATGTTGAAGAGACGGCGCAGTTGATTGACGACGGCGCTATTTGCATTGATTTACGTACTGTCGAGGAGTATGACGAGGGCCATCTTGAGCACGCTATTAATATCCCGCTGAATTTGTTGCGTATCAAAACGCGGCTGCTGGATAAAAATACTCAATACGTTCTTTATTGTGATACGGGGCGACGCAGTAAAGCTGCAGCTCATCTGCTGAAGAAGAGCCGTTTTAACGTCGTGGCTCTCGAAGGTGGCTTAAAAGAGGCCTCTAAATCACGTAGTTTATCTTTCAAAGGTTGCACCCACGGCTACATCCTCCGAGATGGGCAGGTTCTCGAAAACCAAGATTAGCTTACTCAAACCGGCTACATCGAAGCAAAAGCGGCGCCCAGAGGGGCGCCGTTTTACGTTGTATGAGGCCATGCTGTCCTTTTTCCTGGGCAGTATCCCCCTTATAATGGCGAACCCTGAATCAACGAGTAGTACTTATGTCAGAGTTTGCCTCGATAGGCATTATTGGCCGCCTGGATAGTGAAAAAGCGGTGTATAGCCTAAATCGCCTTATAGATTACCTCGTTGCCAAGCAGCTCAACGTAATCCTGGAAGAGGGCACTGCCAAGGTACTCCCCAATTGCCAACTGCCTACCGGAGATAAGTCGGTGCTGGGGAAGCACTGTGATCTCGTTATGGTAGTCGGTGGCGATGGCAGCATGCTATGGGCTGCGGGTGATTTGGCCCGCTATAACGTGCCATTACTTGGCGTAAACCAGGGTCGACTCGGCTTTTTAACAGATATTACCCCAGATCATATTGAAGATTTGGTCGGCGAAGTCTTGTCCGGCAAGTACTTAATGGAAACGCGCTTCATGCTGGGCATGTCAGTGCTACGGAATGGCGAAACCATTGGTACCGGACAAGCGCTCAACGATGTTGTGATTCACCCCGGTAAATTCATACGGATGATTGAGCTCGAGCTCTATATCGACGAGCAGTTTGTTTACAGCCAGCGTTCTGATGGCATTATCGTTTCTACGCCAACCGGTTCCACGGCCTATTCGTTGAGTGCAGGCGGCCCATTGGTTCACCCGCGGATGGATGCCGTCGTGCTAGTACCTATGAATCCCCATACACTTAGCAGTCGCTCAATCGTCGTGGATGGCAGCAGCGAAATTAAAATTATCATTGGCGAACATAACACGGCGAGGCCTCATGTCACTTGCGATGGTCAAGATCAAATGGTGACTGAACCCGGTGATGAAATTCATGTCCATAAACATCCATGGAAACTAAATTTAGTTCACCCCATTAATCACAATTTTTATGAAACCTGCCGTTCCAAGTTGGGATGGGAAAGTCATTTAACAAAGTAATTGACCTTGAAGCACTTTCGAGACGCATACGGCAACGATTGGTATTGGGCAGCGGCTATTCCATTGGGTGTTGACCTGACACCTGTGCTCGGCTATTTACATCAGCAGAACGTGACTTATCGTGTGATGGAAGAACACGGCGAGCAAACACTGTGGTTAAGACAAGAGGGCTTGGTTGATAATGTAGCGGAATTTGTCTCTCGCTGGCGCGATGGCGAAGTTCGTATCGAAGTGTCAAGCGAGCCGTCACCAGATAGCGCGCCGAACACTTCCCAAAGCCATACCGCATATGTTGGCCAACCACGATTAATCGATTTAATGTTAAGCTCGCCCATAACCTGTATAGGTTTGGCCTTGTGCTTTTTCGGCCTCATTGCTGTTGAGTTTTCTAACGTCATGCCATTTTATCGATGGCTAATTTTTGTTGACCCAGAACAACTATGGCAGGGCGCCATCGGAGATTTTGTCGTTCCGTGGCATCAACCTTGGCGTTTTCTCTCTCCCATCTTTATTCATTATGGTTGGTTCCACATTTTAGGTAACGGGCTATTTCTTTGGTATTTTGGTATCCGTATCGAACGTGTATTAGGTAGTTTTCAGTTTTTCGTCTTAGTTATTTTGATGGGTGTGGTGAGCAACATTGGACAATTTGCGTGGGAGCAAAACCCCCACTTTGGCGGATTTTCTGGCGTTAATTACGGGTTTATCGGCTTCATCATTATGAGGCAAATTACCAAACCGCATCCTTTGCTGGCGGTTCCGCCTGGTATCTTAGTCGTGTCTTTAGTGATGCTGGTTGCGGGTATGATGGGGGTTGTCGATATATTTATGAATGGTGGCATCGCCAATGCTGCACATGTGGTCGGTTTATTGATGGGGTTAACCTGCGGGTTTGTATCGGCCATCAATAGTCGAGCCAAGTGATTATAGAATTTAATAGAGGAATAACCATGGATTTTCAAGCGCTGCTAAAGTCGATAACGCCTGATGTGTATGACAATCTAAAAACAGCGGTAGAGATTGGCCGTTGGCCCGACGGTCGTCAATTAACTGCCGAGCAGCAAGGGTTATGTTTACAGGCTATTATTTCTTATGAAAACGAACACCTGCCGCCGGAGCAGCGAACGGGTTACATAGAACAGAAAGCACATACACATTGCGGTAGTGATGGAGACGAGAACAGTGAGCAACCGATAAAGTGGCAATAGTCTAGGTTCACACAACCTAACGATACGCAATCCAAACCTGCTAATGGAGTTTTACGTGAGAGACGCATCACCACAAGCGATTCATCTTAAAGATTACAAACCGACCGCATTTCTGATTAAGAGTACACACCTCACTATAGACCTTGGTGAAGAAAATACACGTGTGACATCGACTTTAGAGATTGTTAGAAACTGCTCAGAGGACGCGCCGGAAGATAAAAATTTATGTCTTCATAGTGGAGGTTTGTGTCTGGATGCAATAAGTCTAGATGGTAAAGAGCTTGGTGAGGCAGACTACGAGTTGACCAGTGATTCTCTATCTGTCCGCGATGTACCAGAGTCATTCAGTTTGGTGACAACCACGACAATAAAACCGCAAGAAAATACCACCTTAGAAGGGTTATATAAATCACAGAAAATGTTTTGCACGCAGTGTGAAGCGGAAGGGTTCCGAAACATCACGTTTTACCTCGATCGCCCGGATGTGATGAGTGAATTCACTACGAAAATTATTGGTGATAAAACACGCTATCCGGTGTTGCTGTCAAACGGTAACCTCATTGGAGAAGGCGATCTGGAAAATGGCCGCCACTGGAAGGAATGGCACGACCCGTTCAAAAAACCTTGCTACCTATTTGCTATGGTTGCTGGTGACTTGTCGGTTGTAAGAGATAGCTTCACAACGATGTCCGGCCGCAATGTCCGTTTAGAGATATTTGTCGAGAAGAAGGACCTCGATAAATGCGATCATGCAATGCGTTCGTTGAAAAATGCCATGAAGTGGGACGAAGAGGTGTATGGAAGAGAGTACGACCTTGATATCTTCATGATTGTGGCCGTGGATGACTTCAATATGGGGGCGATGGAGAACAAAGGCCTCAATATATTTAATACCTCTTGTGTATTAGCGAAGCCGGAAGTCACTACCGACCTGGCTTTCCAACGCGTAGAGGCGGTGGTAGCCCATGAATACTTTCATAACTGGTCTGGCAACCGAGTTACATGCCGCGACTGGTTTCAGTTAAGCCTTAAAGAAGGCTTTACTGTGTTTCGTGATGCAGAATTCTCTGCTGACATGGGCTCGCCCGTAGTAAAGCGTATTGAGGACGTTACCTTACTTCGAACAGCGCAATTTGCTGAGGATGCTGGTCCAATGTTGCATCCAGTACAACCTTCATCGTTTATTGAAATTTCGAACTTCTACACCTTAACCATTTATGAAAAGGGTGCAGAAGTGGTGCGCATGATATACAACTTGCTGGGCAAAGAATTATTTCGTCAAGGTAGCGATTTATATTTTTCACGGCACGATGGTCAAGCGGTCACTATTAATGAATTTACCGCCGCGATGGAAGAGGTGTCTGGTCGAGATCTCACACAATTTAAGCGTTGGTATACTCAAGCAGGAACGCCGTCTTTGATGGTATCAGACCATTACGACGTTGAAAGTGAAACCTATTCACTGATTGTAAAACAGTCTTTGCCTGAGACACCTGACGGGTTAGAAAAGCTGCCTCAACATATTCCCCTTGCGATAGGGTTAATTGGTAGCGATGGCGAGATAAATACGGAACTCAAAGGAAGTGACGCAGGCGCAGTGGATCATCATGTCCTCGAGGTCACTGAAGCAGAGCAACGTTTTGAATTTAATGGCGTAACGGAAAAACCGGTACCGTCTCTATTGCGAAATTTTTCCGCCCCGATTCGCTTACATTACGATTATTCTCGTGATGATTTGATGCGGCTTATACAAAACGATACGGATGGTTTTGTTCGTTGGGATGCTATGCAGCAACTGGGTGAACAGGTCATCGATGAGTTAGTCGTAAGCTACCCCAATACATCGAGTGTTGAAATCGATTCTAGGCTTATCGAAGCGTGTCGCGCAATTTTAAACGATACCTCAATGGACTCCGCGATGGCGGCGCATCTATTGAGTTTGCCGAGCGAGGCTTCGTTGAGCGAAAAAGCCTCCTTAGTCAAAGTTGATGCAATTCATGCCGCTCGAAGTCTTGTCCGTCAAAATATAGCGACTGCGTTGCAGCATGAATTAGAAGCAACTTATCAGCGCTTGGATCAAACGCTGGCCTACGAACCGAGCGCGGAGCAGATCGCGCTGCGCAGTTTAAAGAACGTTGTTCTTGGTTATCTGTCGTTACTACCGGCGGACAAGCATTTGGATCGTTGTATTTCTCAGTATCATTCTGCTAATAATATGACGGACACGCTGGCTGCTTTGTCCGCTGTGGTCAATAGTGAGCACAGCGGTGCGAGTGAACAGGCCGGTATTTTGCTCGACAGTTTTTATCAGCGATTTGCCAATGAGGCTTTGGCCGTTGACCAATGGTTAGCGATTCAAGCAGGTTGTCAGAAGCAGGGCGCTTTAAACAGTGTCATGCAATTAATGCAGCATGATTGTTTCGAAATGACTAACCCTAATAAGTTACGTTCTGTGATCGGTGTTTTTTGCAACCAAAATTTGGTGAACTTCCATCATGCAGACGGCAGTGGATATGAGTTTTTGGCCGACCAAATCATGACTCTGAATGCTCAAAACCCGCAAATTGCTGCCAGATTGCTCACTCCGCTGACGCGCTGGCGAAAATACGATGACTGTCGCCAGCAACACATGATTAGTCAGCTGCAGAGAATCAAAGCACTACCTAACTTGTCTAAAGATGTGTACGAGGTGGTCTCAAAGTCTCTACCCACATAGCCGCTATAAAATCCACGATTTTAATCAGCCTTTTATTCTGCTTGAGTCATTTTGTTGTTCTACACTGAAGAATGAGTCCCTAATGGTAGGGGCTTATTTTCATGGAAGTGTTGGGAATGGCAACAAAAGGGTTAAAGTCCTGGGTCAAACGATTGAGTCAGGTGGAGTTACCTGTATTAGCGGGTGTCGTTAAGGAGCTCAATGAGCTGACTGGTAGCGATGATGTGGATGTTAATCAGCTATCAGAGGTCATTCTGAGGGATGCAAATCTAACGTCTCAGGTGCTTCGTATCGCGAACAGTGCGCACTATAACCCTTCTAGCTTTCCAATTAATACTGTCAGTCGCGCGGTCGTGCTTATCGGCTTTACTGGCGTTCGCGCTATTTGTATTTCTTCAATGGTGATCGACTCTTTATTGGGTAATGAACCACGTGAACGATTATTGGAAAGTATGGCTAAAGCGTTTCATGCGGCGGTGCAATCTAGAAGTTTAATTCGCCGCACTAACGATGAAGTGAAAGAAGAAGTGTTTATTGCTGCACTGCTATATCACCTGGGTGATATGTCATTCTGGGCTTGCGCTGGAGAATCGGCCGACGAGCTTGATGCGGCGTTACAAAAAGAGGGTATGTCCGTTCGCGATGCAATGACAGAAGTATTAGGGACTTCGTTCAAAGCGATAACGCGAGAACTAGCCAATATTTGGAAGTTGGGCGATACCTTACGCGAAGCGTTAGATCCGCCCAAAACGTTGCCGCCTCGCGTTGTTGCTGTGCTTATGGGCGAAGAAATTAGCCGCAATGCAATTAAGGGGTGGGATTCTCAGGAAATGGGCGAAACTCTTTACAAAGTTGCTCGTTTTACCGGTCTTGATTTTTCCCAAGCAAAATCAATGGTTAAAGAGGCGGCTGATGAAGCGGCGAGTGTGGCGTTAACTTATGGCGCCTCACGGGTATGTCACCTCATTCCGGGCAGCAAACAAATTGAGCAGGCTGCGCCAGAGGAAGATCTACGGATACTCAAATCAGACCCGCAAGTGCAGCTCAGTATTTTGAGGGAAATGTCGAATGCAATTTCTGAAAACCTCGACGTTAACACTGTGCTGCAAATGGCATTAGAGGGGTTGCATCGGGGTATTGGTTTGGAGCGTGTGATCGTCTCATTTATCCAAAAAAATACGATGTTTGCGCGCTACATTCTTGGTGAAGGTACTGAAGATTGGCGAGAAAGATTTAATTTCACTATAGGCCCGCACGACGACAACATATTTACCTATTCGATAAAGGAACGTGAACCGGTTTGGATCACTGCACCATTTATCGAAAGACATAAGCATCTTTTATCCCCCGATATTGTTGCACTGCTTGGGAAAACGCCGTGCTTTATATCTGTTATTTCGATTAAGGGTAGGGATGTAGCGTTATTTTATGCAGACAGAAGTGACTTTGGTGGTAGCTTGAACGATCAACAATTTGAAAGCTTTCGGCACTTTGTGCTGCAAACGCAATCGAGTTTAGAGTTGATCGCCAACAAAAAAAACTAATAATAAGCTACACGTCTGTGGTTAGTAAGCTCGTGTTAGGTCGACCCACAACGTTAGATTTTGGCCAGGGTGAATATACTTGTTTTTAGAGAGCGAGTTCCAACTGGCGATGTCATTGACGCTGACTTTAAATTTACTTGCGATACGAGAGAGAGAGTCTCCATTGCGCACACGATAAGCCACTTTTCTGACGAGTGGTGATTTAGTGTTGTTTGTTTTGGCCACAAAGGTAGTCGAGTTTGTTTTTGCGTTCGACCATATAACCAATTCCTGTCCTATGCGCAGAGGGTCTCTCGGCGCCATACCGTTCCATTTGGCGAGCGAACGCACATTGACTTTATGTGCTTGCGCTATTTCCCATAGGCTGTCGCCTGCTTTAACACGATAATTTACTTTGGATGTTCCAGGCTTACCGGAAGATTTTTCCTGGGTACGTGCGAGGCGCTCTTTTTCACTGTAAGCGTAGTGGTCCGATGATTCCGTAGCCATTGGGATTAGCAGGCGTTGTCCTTCGCGGATCAAATTACCTTTCAGATTATTCACTTGCTGAATCACCGCCGGAGTAGTTTTAAATTTCTTGGCAATACGCAATAGCGAATCGCCACTAACGACGCGGTAATTTTCCCATCCAAGGCGTTCCTCCGGTGGGTATTGCAGTAAGTTGTTTCGAAATAGGTCGGCGCTATCAACTGGCACGAGCAGCTTATGTGGTCCACCTGGATCAGTTGCCCATTGGTTGTAGGCCGGATTGAGGTAGTACAGAGCATTCATCTCGATACCCGCCAACTCTGCCGCTTTAGCTAAATCAATTTGAGAGTCGACATTAACAATCTCGTAAAAAGGTTTGTCTTCGACAGGGTGAAGCGTGATCTGATAAGCGTCGGGGTCCATGACAATTTCGCTAAGCGCCAATAACTGGGGCACATAGGCTTTGGTCTCTCGCGGTAATCTAAGGGACCAGAAATCGGTGGGCTTGCCTGCTCGGCGATTGCGGCGAATGGCTTTTTGAACGTTACCCTCACCGGTATTGTATGCCGCTAAGGCCAGTAGCCAATCGCCGTTAAAGCGCTTGTGAAGGTCCGTGAGATAATCGAGAGCGGCATTGGTGGAGGCCTCGATGTCCCGGCGGCCGTCATACCAGTAATTTTTATCTAAGCCATAGCGGCGACCGGTGGCGGGAATAAACTGCCACATACCCGAGGCGCGGCCATGAGAGTAGGCAAACGGGTCAAATGCGCTTTCTACAATGGGCAGCAGAGCCAGTTCATAGGGCATGCCACGAGCTTCAAGTTTCTCTACTATGCCGAAAAGGTAGCGGTTGCCTCGCTCAGTGACCCTCGCCATGTAGTTGGGGTGTTTTGCGTACCAGTTGCGGTGGTTATCGATGCGCGGGTTAGGGGTGTACTGGAGCTGATAACCTGCCTGTAGTCGGCTCCAGAGGTCAGCATGTTTTGCACCCGCGTACTGCTCAAGCTGTACTGGGTCTAGCAGGCAGTCTGGATCTGCTAAGAAAGATATTTCTTTACTAAGCGGTTCAACGTTAGTAGAGGCTAACCCCTGACCCTCAGTGACAGATCTTTCCGCCGAAAATTGTTGTAATTGGCTGCAACCGCAGAGGAGAGCAAATGTGGTAAATACTGCTAAAAATCGCATGGTAAGGGACTACTAACCTTTGTTGCTTTTGTCGTGTGAATCAATATTGTCAGGATTGTAGGTGCCTGAATAATGCCGGTCAATCATAGCTGTCTAGGCAGCTATGACCATTCAAAAGTTCCAGATTGCTGCACTGCTTGCCGTTTAATTGCAATTTTGTGACACCTTCTAAAGTGTAGTTGCCTACCGGTTAGAAGTTGTCTTTCCACGCTCTCACGGCTGCAAAAACACTCTCGCGATCATTTAACGTTTCACCGGCATGCGATGATGCTTGTTCCGCAACGCTGGATTGGTCACTGCGTAGAAATGGGTTGGTGGCACGTTCTAGCGCGATGGTGGTGGGTACGGTGGGTATGTTCTTATCACGTTTAGCCTTCTCGGTTTGTAAACGCTCTGCGAGAGGCGCATTGTCGGGCTCAACTGCTTGGGCAAAGGTGAGGTTCGCCATTGTGTATTCATGGGCACAATACACCTGGGTATTGTCAGGAAGCTGCGCCAATTTATCGAGCGATGTAAGCATTTGTGCAGGGGTGCCTTCAAACAAGCGTCCACATCCGCCGGCAAATAAGGTGTCGCCAGAAAATAGTACAGGGGTGTGTTGGCCATTCCCTCCGTAAAAATAAGCCAAGTGGTCTAGGGTATGGCCCGGAACGCTGTATACCTCAAAAGTGGCGCCGGCGATTTCTATTGTGTCTCCGTCTCCAACTGGCTGAGTCACTGCCGGTACACTGCCGCCAGCCGGGCCATAAACAGGGACATCAAAGGTTTCTAGTAATAAAGGAATGCCGCCGGTATGGTCCGGGTGGTGATGAGTCACAATGATACCGCTAAGGGTCAGTTGATGTTTCTCCAGCGCCTCAAGAATGGCATTACCATCACCCGGGTCGACGACATAAGCACGTTGGTCTGGAGTAGTGATCAACCATAGATAGTTATCGTTAAAAGCGGGTACGGGAATAACGTCAAACATTCGGGTGTCCTTTATGTTGTCGCTCGGGGCGTCGATCTAGCAATTATAATCGATGTGATTGTCGTTCTAGATGAGAAGCTGGATAATGGCGGCTTAATGTAACAAATGTCTGCCAAAAGTCGACCGTCTAGCACTCGATTGCGCCAAGGATTCAAACGACGAGTTAACATTCAAAGTTGTTCCCGGTTTTTGCCAAAGGAAAGTTCGTGAGATCGCTTATAAATCACTCAATACAATGGGCTCGGCAACGTCTCGGTATGAAACCTCTGGCGCAGTCAGTACCGGAACTCGAACAGTGGTTGTCGGGGGCCTTGGGTCGGGCGATCTTGGCTGAAGAACAACAGCAGATTGATTCGGCATTAAGTAATCTATATGGCTTCCATTTGTTACAAATGTCTATTTCAAGCCAGATTGATTTATCCAACGCGTCTACAATTCAGCATCGCTTTTCGTTAAACCCGGTAGCGTCGCGTGTTTCACATGGCGGGAGTAGAGGCAGTCAAACTCAGGCTGGCGGTGGATTGTCTCGCGGGCTTGCTGAGGTTGAAAAAATTCCGCTAGACCGAGAAAGTGTTGACGTCGTGTTGATGCATCACGTGTTAGAGTTCACCGAAAACCCTCATCAGCTATTGCGGGAAACAGCCCGTATCGTGATTCCTAAGGGATACGTTGTCATCGTGGGGTTCAATCCGTTTAGCTGGTTCGGTGTGTTTAAGCCTTTTGCGAGAATTTTTTCTAGAAGCACTCACTGGCGACACCACTCCTTACGCTTGGGGCGTGTGATTGATTGGCTAAGGTTGCTTGACTTTGAGCCACTATCAATCGATAGAGGTTTTTGCCGTTGGCCGATAGATCATTCGAAATTTATTGAGAAAACACAATGGGCTGAGACGTTAGCGAGAAAGATGCGGTTGCCCATAGGTGGATTTTACGTTGTTGTTGCTCGAAAAGATGTGGTTGGAATGACACCGATAAAACCTAGCTGGAAAAAAATAAACCCCATTGAAACACTGGTAGGAGTGAGACCGACTACGCGAGTACGGGAAAGCTCAACCGTTAAAAAGCAAAAACAATTACACTAATTTGCCACACATAAGCGAGTATTTTTTGAAGACAGTTGATATTTTTACAGACGGCGCGTGCAAAGGTAATCCTGGGCCGGGCGGTTGGGGAGCTTTGCTGCGATTTAACGGCACTGAAAAGCGTCTTTATGGTGGAGAAAAAAATACCACCAATAACCGTATGGAGTTGCAGGCAGCAATTGAAGCACTCGCCGCTCTAAAAGAACCTTGTTCGGTTAATTTAACCACCGATTCCCAGTATGTTCGCCAAGGCGTGACAGAATGGATTCATAACTGGAAGAAAAACGGTTGGCGTACCGCCAGCAAAAAACCGGTGAAAAATAGTGATTTATGGCAATCCTTAGACAAGGAAAGTCAGCGTCACCAAATAGAATGGCACTGGGTAAAAGGACACAGTGGTCACGCAGAGAATGAAATTGCGGATGAGCTGGCAAACCTAGGTGTAATCGAAGCTGTCAAATAAGAACACTAAAAACGATCAAACTCTGGAAAAACAATGCGACAAATAGTTCTTGATACAGAAACCACCGGCTTAGAACCGAAAGATGGTCATCGAATCATTGAAATTGGTTGTGTGGAAATTATCGACCGAAAATTAACAGGAAATCATTATCACCAATACATTCGTCCTGATCGCGAAATTGACGAAGCGGCGGTTGAAGTGCATGGTATTACAACAGAATTTTTGGCCGATAAACCGTTATTTCAAGAGATCGCAGCAGAGTTTATGGAGTTTGTTCGCGGCGCGGAGTTGGTGATACACAATGCACCGTTTGACGTCGGGTTTATTGATCATGAGTTCTCGATGTTATCGCCAAAGTTAGCGCCAATCGCCGAGTCTTGCTCAATTCTAGATTCGTTAGTATTAGCGCGGACTAAACATCCGGGACAAAAAAATAATTTGGATGCGCTATGTAAGCGCTACGATGTTGATAACTCGCAACGGGATCTCCACGGGGCACTTCTCGATGCTGAGATTCTCGCAGACGTCTATTTAATGATGACTGGCGGCCAGACTGCTTTAAGTCTTGGCTCGGGCGATAGTCAAGGAGGGCAATCGCAAGCGTCTGCAATAAAACGGCTACCGACAACACGAAAACCGCTACCCGTCATTGCAGCCTCTGAAGAAGAATTACTGGCTCATGAGGACAAACTAAACAGTATCGAAAGCAGTGCAGGAAAAGTATTGTGGCGAACAGCGGACTGAACCGATGTAAAATTAAGGTATAACAAAAAGGCGGTGTTCTCTCAGCACCGCCTTTTTAGGCTTTGTATGCTAATAATTGAGTGGGCTAGCACAATAGCCGCAAACGATTACTCAACAACCGTTGCTTGCGCAGCCTCTGGGGTAGGGCGCAGTACCGAATGGAGTACTCTGTCGTATTCGAAATATACGACAAAATCTTCGTAAACCCAGGAAGAAATGGGCGGGTTACCAACCGCCGGAGTCCAACTTTGTGGTAGGCCGTATTGCGCTTCAACGTCAGATTGTTTCATACCGGTTTGTGGTCGTTTGACACCTTGGCGAGCTTGACCCTGCTGTCCCACAGGTACCTCAATCACTTCGGCATAAGTTGGCCCAGCTAATAGGCCGGCACAGGTAAGAGCCATGGCTGCACAAAAAGTCACTTGTGATTTAACGCTTCGCATATTCATCGTATTCACCCTAATTACATTGTCGGCAATGTTATGCCGACTTTTCTTGTTTCGCTTTGCGTTGCGATTCCATAATTTGTTTTGCGAGTATCGCTTGTTGACTCGATCCAAGCCTGTGGAATTTGGCTGCAATGTGATATTGATCAGATTTTTCTTGTGCGCAACGAGCAACCTGAGCAAAGGTTACCACGCCCGCGTAGTTAGGTAAAAAGACTAATCGCATGGCGATGAAGCTGTCTTTGTAGAGAGGCGTTTTTGATAGGAAGGCGATACCGGCTTCGCTGATATTGATGCGACTGGCAATTTCTTGCTTAGGTGTACTCTGAGCAATGAAGTGTCGGCCTAATAGGTCGATTTTACGATTGAGGATTTTAAGGTAGCTGGCGACTTCCTCATTCATTTTGGCCAAATGCTGGCTTTGTTTCGCTAGCTGTTGGTCGAGACCATTAAACTCTGCAATGAGTGCAAGTGGCAAGGTGTTCTCAAACTGTGACTCTGCGCTATCACGTTGCGCTGAAAACGATTCTACTGGCTTGTAGTCCAGCAGCACTTCTTTATTCACCCGGAAAAAACTGCGTCTTTCCTCAGCCACGCGGAATACCTCACATTTAGGGATTAGATAAGTGATTTGGTTAAATGTTGCACAAAATTGGCGGCCCTCGCAAAAATTAGACGCCGACTATCCTAGTCAGTATAGTCGCAGACCAATTATTCGCTGACTCAGCTGGAGTAGTCGTCATGCGCACATCGGTGCCGCTGCTAATCGGTTTACGTTACACGCGCGCAAAGCGACGAAATCAATACATTTCCTTTGTATCGGGGTTCTCGCTACTCGGTATGGCTTTGGGCGTCATGGCCTTGATTATTGTCTTGTCGATCATGAATGGGCTCGACAGAGAAATGAAACAACGGATTCTACGCGTCGTTCCCCACGGGTTTATCACTGGAGAGCGTCCCATCGCTGATTGGCAAACACTTGCGGAAAGTGTCAAGCAGCATCCGCAAGTATTGGGTGCTGCCCCTTACGTCGGTGGTGCCGGCTTACTCAGCCAGGATAACCGTAGCGAGTGGTCAGAGATCCAGGGAGTCTCTCCTGAGTTTGAATCGGCTGTCTCACTCATTGAAGACAATATGATTATCGGTAGTCTAGAAGATTTGCGTCAAGGGCAGTGGGGTATCGTGTTAGGCAGAACCCTGGCGCGGTTTTTGGGTGTGTCTGGCGTCGGTGATTATGTCACGCTAACAACACCGCAGTTTACCTCAACTATGTTAGGGCCGAGCCCAAGAACCAAGCGATTTCGAGTCGTCGGTGTTTTCGAGGTCGGCGCCCAGGTGGACAATGGCTTGGCGTTGATAAATGTCGATGATGCTAGGCGGCTGTACCGTGTCGGCAATGGTGTGCAGGGGCTGCGAGTGAAGGTAACCGATATCTACCAAGCTGGGGCTGTCATGTCGGAGCTTAGGTCTCAACTTCAGTCACAACGACCAGGCAAATTCGAAGTAACCGATTGGAGCGCTACGCAAGGTAGTCTCTTTCAAGCGGTCAAGATGGAAAAAATTATGGTGATGGTCATGCTGATGATCATTATTGCCATTGCCGCGTTTAATATTGTGACAAGTTTGGTGTTAATGGTTGCCGATAAACGTGGCGATATTGCGGTTCTGCGAACTCTCGGAATGACATCGCGGCAAGTCATGGCCGTATTTGTTGTTCAAGGGAGTGCCACGGGGTTTATCGGTATTGTCATTGGCACAACTCTGGGGTTGTTAGGAGCCTACTTTCTCTCAGACATTATTTCAGCAGCGGAGTCACTTGCGGGAACGAGCGTCTTCGATGCCACTGTGTACTACATTCCAACCTTACCATCACAAATTAAATGGCAGGACATAGTGACCGTATCGAGTGTCGCACTGTTATTAAGTGTCCTCGCAACACTGTACCCGTCTTACCGAGCGGCGAATATCGAACCTGCCGAAGCGCTTCGGTACGAATAACACGAGCATTAGAACTATTGAGCAATGACATGAGCCAGCCAACGACTGTATTAGCCTGCCAAAATTTATCTAAGATCTACGATCAGGGCGATCTGCGGGTTGAGGTGCTGAAAAATATTGAATTTAACGTTGTGGCAGGCGAAATGGTCGCCGTTGTTGGGTCATCAGGTTCGGGTAAGTCAACATTACTTAATTTATTGGGAGGCTTGGATACGCCTACAAGCGGCACCGTTTTGCTTGGTGAGCAAGATATCTATCAATTGAATGACAATGCTCGTGGACGGCTGCGTAATAGCAATATGGGCTTTGTTTATCAGTTTCATCATTTGTTAGCCGAGTTCGATGCTTTGGAAAACGTCTGTATGCCATTGTGGATTGGTGAAATGGATAAAACCATGGCCGAAGAAAAAGCCAGAGCTATGTTAGATAAGGTTGGCTTAGCACAGCGTATTAAACATAAACCTGCGGAATTATCTGGTGGTGAACGTCAACGGGTAGCCATTGCGCGTGCATTGGTAACAGAGCCAAAAGTTGTTTTGATGGATGAGCCAACAGGCAATCTTGATAAACACTCCGCACGTGGAATTCATGACCTCATGGCTAGCTTAAATGCGTCTCTCGCGACGAGCTTCGTAGTTGTCACCCATGACGAGCAATTCGCGCAGCAACTATCACGCGTTGTTGTATTAGAAGATGGCCAGCTGAAAGAGTCCCAACTCGCATGAATTTAAGCGTCTTTATCGGTCTTCGCTATACCGGCGCGCAGCGCAATAATCAGTTGGTGTCGTTTATATCGGGGATATCCATTGTGGGTATTGTCGTTAGCGTTGCACTGTTAGTTGTGGTGCTTTCTGTGATGAACGGATTCGACAAGGAACTGCGTGAACGTATTCTTTCCGTGTTGCCGCAAGGGGCTATCTATCACTCTACAGGCGTTGAGGATTGGCAAGCGTTGCGTTCACACTTGAATAGTCAACGCGGTATTGCCGATAGCGCGCCATTCGTGCAACTAGCGGGAATGTTAAGTTATAAACGCGAGGTAGGTTCTGTCTTACTTTACGGCATAGATCCAAAGTATCAGACGAAAGTGTCATCGCTAGGCCAATACCTCGAAAAACCGATGGATGAATTACTCCAAGATAAATCCATTTTGTTAGGTGTAGAGCTGGCAAACAAACTTGGACTCGAAGAGGGTAAGCATGTGCGCGTTATCATCCCTCAAAGTGAGTCGATGAGTGCAACACCGATTATTGAACGTTTTACAATTAGTGGTCTAATCCGCACGGGTACTGAAGCCGATCAGCATTTTGCCTTAATTAATTTGTCCGCAGCCCAGGCGCTAGCGAAGTCAAATGGGCGTGTTACTGGCATGTGGCTGAAAGTAGATAATCTCTTTGAAGCGCCTTACACCGTTTACAATGCGGTCCGAAGTTTACCCAGAGGATATTCGAGCACTGATTGGACTCGCTCTCAAGGCAATCTATACCAAGCAATTCAGATGTCCAAAAAAATGGTGGGTTTGTTGCTATTTTTGATTATTGGAATCGCGGCTTTTAATGTTGTGTCCACGTTAGTTATGGTGACAGTGGATAAGCAAAGTGACATTGCAATATTAAGAACCTTGGGTGCAACCAGTGGCCGTATCATGCGGATATTTATGGTACAGGGGACACTAATTGGCGTTATAGGCACTGCGGTTGGTTTGGGGTTGGGAATATTGCTAGCGTCGTTTGTTCAGGAGTTTGTTGCCTGGCTTGAACAATTAATAGGCTTTCAATTTTTGCAGTCAGATGTCTATCCGATCAGTTTTGTACCGGAGGAAATTCGGTTGCTAGACCTATTGGCTATCGGTTCGACGTCGCTAGCTTTGAGTTTTCTCGCCACGCTGTACCCTGCATGGCGAGCTAGCCGTATAAAACCTGCCGAAGCATTACGCTACGAGGTTTAACGATTATTTTGCCGTGCTCGGCGGCGCTTCTCCCAGTTTCGCATTACCGTCCAGTACCAAAAAGCCTGCATGCAAAGGTAGCCTAGCGCGCCAAAGAGGATGCCGCACATTAATGAACCGGTTAATAGCGGCTTCCATATTTGTAAAAACTCGTTGTTAAACCACGTCCAGGTTAATTCAATCGAAAAGTCCACCTCGGGTTTATCTAGCACCCACCGGCCAATTTCATACGTGGCATAAAATATCGGCGGTATTGTAATTGGGTTGCTAATCCACACTAGCAGAACCGCGATTGGTAAATTGCACCGAAAGATCAAAGCCAACATGGCGGCGACGGGTGTTTGGCCAAAAAACGGTAAGAACGCTGAGAATATACCAACAAAAACAGCCACTGAGACGGAGTGTCGGTTAAGGTGAAATAAGTTGGGGTCGTGAAGCAAGACACCTAGAAAACGCAATCCTGGCCGCTCTTTAAAAGTAGCCGCGTCAGGAATCCAGCGTTTAATAAATTTACGAGCCATGGAGTAGAAATTGTCACTGCCTGTTTCGAGGGGCGCCATTATGCCTGCAATGGCACAAAGAGGGTAGGGCTTTGACTGACGCGTCCCGCCTATCGGTAATTGGAGTATGTTCCTCATCCCTTGAGATACAGGTTGAGCTATTAGACGGGGAGGACTAGTTCATATAATAATAGTCGCTTCGTGCACTCATGTGACCCAAGGATAGGAGATCATGTTTATTCTCATTGGCTGTGTCGGCGTTATGCTGGCCAGCGTGCTTCCTACTATTGCTTTCCCATTGTGGTGGTTAGTGTTACCACTGCTGCTAACGATTTGGCATCGCTATACACGTTGGTTTTCATGCCTTTTAGTCGGCCTTGTTGTCGGCGTGTTGTTAGGGGATCGGCTGATTTCTAATCAGTTGCCTGAACGACTCGAAGGCGAAGAAGTTGTCATAACCGGCTACATCAGTGACTTACCTCAAGACAGAGGCCGCTATCAACGTTTTGTGTTTGAGTTACAACCTTCAGAGCAAGAGCCTACAAAACAACAATCCACAGTACAGCAGCACGGAGAACTACGACTCCCTAGTAAGTTGTTGCTTAATTGGTACGGCGCTCCACCTTTAGCGGTAGGTCAAGAATGGAGGCTGGTGGTTAAACTGCGGCGACCTCGTGGATCGATAAATGATGGTGGCTTCGATTATCAGCGTTGGTTGTTAAGTGCGGGTTTTGGGGCCACAGGCTACGTTCGAGACAATGATCTGAATAGTCTGCTCGGACCTCCTAACGGGTACCGGGTGTCGCGGGCCCGCGAACACGTAAGAGCCTGGTTATCGGCGATTCCCGATGTTGAGCACTCATCATTGTTGATTGCACTCGCCGTAGGGGATAGTTCTGTCATCGATCCGGCGCAGTGGGGTTTGTTAAGAGATACAGGGACGAGCCATTTAATGGCAATCTCAGGATTACATGTTGGATTACTCGCCTTGTTCGGTTTTGCTGCCGGTAAACTGATACGTCGCTTTGGCTGTTGGCTTCCTATGCACAGTGGACGATGGTTGTGTCAGTTGCCTAATTGTCTGTCAGTGTTATTCGCTGGAAGTTACGCGATGTTGGCCGGGTTTTCTTTGCCGACGCAACGCGCACTCGTGATGATTATCGTGCTAAATGTCGCGCTAATACTGAATCGTCGAGTTGGTGTCTTCAGACCTTTATTGGTGGCATTGCCCGTGATTTTGGTGATTGACCCATTGGCTGCCTACGACCTCGGGTTTTGGCTGTCGTTCGGTGCCGTTTTAGTCTTGCTTTACGGATTTAGTGGACGCTCAGCTATCAATGCGTTGCCAGGAACCCGCGATTCGCTTCCCGTTGGCGATAATACCCCCAAGGTTACCGAGCGGTTCTCGGCGCTATCGGGCATGCTAAGCCTAGCGCGCGCTCAGGGGCTTCTGCTTGTTGGCTTAATGGTGCCTTTGACGCTATTAAACCAGGCCATTACCTTTCTCGCTCCCATCGCCAATATTGTTGCGGTTCCGGTCGTTTCGCTATTGGTGGTTGGACCTTTGCTGTTAGGCATAGCACTACATTTCCTTTTGCCGGACTTCGCAACGAGTTTAGCGGTGTGGCCAATTAAATTGGCCGATGGTGCCTTAGATCTTGCCCTACATTGGATGACGTTCACGCAAGAGCTTACCGCTCACGCCCCTATGTTGGATGCTCTGGCACTCAAATCCCCGTCCTGGATAGCGATAATAGTGGCGGTTATAGGCGTTTTTTGGCTGCTGGCGCCCAGAGGCGTGCCTCATCGATGGCTTGGATTAATACTGTTGATGCCTATGTTTTATCCGCCGCCAACGCATCGATCACCCTTAGCCGTGCATGTCATGGATGTGGGGCAGGGGCTAGCGGTTATCGTTCAGGTTAAAAATCATACGTTGTTGTTCGATACAGGGCCGAAGAGTAGCGAGCGTTTTAATGCGGGGGAGGCGATTGTTCTGCCTTTTTTACGTAAACAGGGTATTGGTTCTATCGATACTTTAATCGTCAGTCACGGCGACAATGATCACGCTGGTGGCGCGCCATCATTGTGGAATGCATTGCCCATTGGCGAAATCATCGTTGGGGAGTCACTGTCTGCGGCTGATCCGTCCACTGCCCCGGTCACAAGCTGCGATTCCAGCCGATATTGGCGATGGCAGGATGTAGACTTCTATTTAATAGAGCCACCTCGCGGTGTTGCAAAAGATACAGAAAGTAATGACCAAAGCTGTATTTTGGCAATTTCCTACCGCGGGCAGCGTATTATCATTCCCGGTGACATCAGTAGCCGGGTTGAACGAAGTGTATTGGGGCAGCCAAGCTTCGCCGGTCCTGTCACGCTGCTCATAGCCGCACATCATGGCAGTATCACGTCGTCCTCGAGACGATTTGTCGAACAGCTATCGCCTGATCACGTTGTTTACAGTGCAGGCTACAGAAATCGGTATAACCACCCACACCCCAAAGTGGTTGAGCGGTTCACTCGCGTGGGTAGTGCACAATGGCATACTGGGTATACTGGTCAGCTAAGCTTCATTTGGGACGATAGCGGTAGGCTGGCGGTACGCGCACGCCGTGAAGATGCGAAACGTTATTGGTTTTTGTCATCTCGATAACGGAGCAGTGCTGGCAAGTGCTTGATTTATGATAAAGTATTGCCCGCTTTAGCAAGACCGCTAAAAATAAGAATTGTTGTAGGAGAAGCCAGTGTTAGAAATTATCATGGCCGGCGGTTGGTTGATGATACCGATCATTCTTTGTTCTCTCGCTGTTGTAGCGATTAGCCTTGAACGATACCTTACCTTGAATCCTTCGCGGATAGCACCGCGCCACTTACTAGCTCAAGTATGGGGGTGGATAAAAAACAATCAGCTCGATGGTAATAAAATTAAAGAACTAAAAAATACCTCCGAGCTAGGTAAAATTCTCGCCGCGGGGTTGAGTAACTCGCGCAGTGGGCGCGAAGTCATGAAAGACAGTATCGAAGAAGCGGCCAATCAAGTGATTCATGATATGGAGCGTTATCTTGGGGCGATGGGGACGATAGCCGCAGTAACGCCGCTACTCGGTTTGCTTGGTACTGTTGTCGGCATGATCGATGTTTTTAACGAAATTATGTTGCAAGGAACAGGTAATGCAGGTGTGTTGGCGGGCGGCATCAGTCAAGCGCTTATTACTACCGCAGCAGGTTTGTGCGTTGCAATTCCAGCGATGATCTTACACCGTTTTTTCCAGCGCCGCGTCGATAGCTTAGTGGTGGTCATGGAGCAAGAAGCCGTTAAATTGGTCGATGCGCTTCACAGCGATCGCCGTGTTGATGTAAAAGCCAAATAACAACGAGAGATACCGTTTTGCATTTTCGTCGCCAGGTTCGAACCGAAGAGGGTATCAATTTAACGCCGCTGATTGATGTGGTGTTTTTATTGTTAATCTTCTTCATGGTGTCGACTACATTTACAAAAGAAACGCATTTAGAAATCGACTTGCCGGAAGCAACAGGGCAACCTGTTGCGGAAGAAAAAAGTCAAATTGAAATTATCATTAATAGCGAGGGCGGTTTTGCCGTCAACGGCCAGAGCTTAATCAATAAGAAGCTTTTGACGCTTCGAAGCGCGATTGAAAAGGTCTCTGAAGGGGATAACCAAATCCCCATTATTATTACCGCTGATGCCAACACACCGCATCAAGCCGTCGTAACCGCTATGGATGCAGCGGGGCAATTAGGCTTTGCGAAGCTAAGTATTACTACGCGAAATCCTGCACAAGATGATGACGCGTAATCAATGTCAGAAGGCCCACTACAGTCTTCCTCAGTAGGCCTTCTACCATTTCTTCAAATTGCAATCGAGTTAATGCGTGTCTAGCAGCCAAGAAACATTTGCCAATACACTTTGGTATGGAAAATATCGCTGGCTTGGCTGGTTGCTATCCCCGTTATCACTCGTCTTTTGGTTCTTATCTGGGTTACGTCGACGGCGTCAGCAAGCAAAACAGGTTGCTAGCCCGTTTCCGGTTCCCGTCATTGTTATTGGCAATATTTCTGTTGGGGGTGTAGGGAAAACACCACTCATTATTTCATTGTGCCAGCAACTTAAAGAAAAGGGCATCAATGTTGGGGTGGTAAGCCGCGGTCATGGCGGTCATTCCCACCGATACCCTTTGCGCGTTAGTACAACCGACAACGCCAGCGAAACCGGAGATGAGCCTCTACTGATCGCCCAACTAACAGCTTGTCCCGTGGTGGTCGACCAAGACAGAACCGCTGCGGTAGATCTTTTAGTGTCTCAATTCGATGTTGATATTGTATTGAGCGACGATGGTATGCAGCACTATCGTTTATGGCGAGATAAAGAGATTGCGGTTATTGATGGTCGTCGAGGTTTTGGCAACGGGCTTGTGTTGCCTGGCGGGCCATTACGGGAAACGTCATCGCGGCTCGCGTCTGTCGATGCAGTCGTTGTGAATGGTGAGCCAGCTTCTGACGTGCTAAAACATCTAGCAAGTTATACCAATCGCGTGATGCTTTCACGTGTACAACCCATTCAATGGCGAAAACTAGAATGCCCTCATGGGCAAAATACGCTCAAGCAAATCGCTGTAACGCTCGATGATAACCCGCTTCAAGGTCGTGTTCTGGCCTTTGCCGGTATTGGTAATCCAGGGCGCTTTTATTCTACCTTGCGACGGATTGGTTTGAGTGTAGATGAAAAAAGTTTTGCCGATCATTACCATTATTGCGCTAGTGACATTTTGACAATGGCAGAATTGGGTTTGCCTTTGGTAACCACGGCAAAAGACGCTGTAAAGCTAGCACCTATATTAGAAAGCACTCAGGAGTTAATCGGTTTGCCGATTTGGGTGTTGGATGTCGGTATGAAGGTGCCCGATAATTTACTCGATGTTATCGTTGGTAATGTTGAAAAAGACGAGCAAAAGTCGAATTATAAATAGTTAACTTGGTCCTAAATATGCCAAATGAATTTATTGTCGTTATTCCTGCGCGTTACGCTTCCTCGCGGCTTCCAGGTAAAATCATTGCACCGATTGCAGGCAAGCCGATGGTTCAGCACGTATTTGAGCGCGCCGCGAAAAGTGAAGCAAGTCGTGTCGTTGTTGCGGCAGACGATCAAAAAATTGTCGATGCGTTATCAGAATATGATACTGATGTTGTGATGACATCGGCAGATCATCAATCGGGTACTGACCGCTTGCAAGAAGTCGCAGCACAATTAAGTTTGAGTGATGATGCCATTATTGTGAATGTGCAAGGTGATGAGCCGCTAATCCCGCCAGCGGTCATCAACCAAGTAGCGACTAATCTAGCTCAAGATCAAAGCGCCGAAGCCGCAACACTTTGCGAAGCGATCACCGCTGCTGAAGATTTTGTTAATCCAAACGTAGTGAAGGTTGTTTTCGGTGAAAATGGGCATGCGCATTATTTTAGCCGTTCACCTATCCCTTACCCTCGTGATGATATGGCGAACCTTACTAGTCCTGCATGTTTGCCAGCGAGATGTTTTCGGCATATTGGTATTTATGGCTACCGAGTAAAGTTGTTAAATGATTTTGTCTCTTGGCCAATGGCATCACTAGAGAGTATTGAAAAATTGGAGCAATTACGAATATTGCATAACGGCGGCGCTATTCACGTCGATGTCGCTTGTCAGCCAGTACCTGGCGGTGTTGATACGCAACCGGACTTGGAGCGTGTACGCCAGCGTTTTGAAGGTGACTCAGTTGGTTAAGGTACTATTTGTTTGTTTAGGTAATATCTGTCGTTCGCCAACGGCACATGGCGTGTTCCGCCATAAAGTCCAACAGGCCAACTTGCAGCATAGGATTGCAGTGGATTCAGCAGGTACCGGCGATTGGCATGTTGGTCATGAGCCTGACGGACGCGCTATCGCTGCGGCGAGCCGCCGCTCTTATGATCTAACGGATCTTCGTGCGCGGCAGGTTATACGTGAAGACTTTGATAGCTATGACTATGTATTAGCGATGGACAACAGCAATCTGTCACATCTATGCCAACTACGACCTAGCCATTACAGTGGACATTTGAGTTTGTTCTTAGATTTTTCTGAAGGACAAAGCCATCGTGAAGTACCCGATCCTTACTACGGAGGAGAGCAGGGTTTCGAGTTGGTGTTGGATCTCATAGAAAATGCGTCGGACAATTTAATTCGACACATACAAAAGAACCACCAATAGACAGCTCGTGAGTATGATGCACCATGACTAACATCGTTGCCTTAAATATCATCACGAATTTTTCATTAGATGAACTAAATACCCTAGGCGTGCCTGCGACGGCTGGAAATTATGTCAAGGTAACGACTAAAGCTGAGTTAAAAGAAGCGCTTAAGCTAGCGAAAGAACTAAATTTGCGTGTGTTAGTTCTCGGTGGTGGTAGTAATGTGGTTTTGCCCGAATTATTCGTTGGGCTAGTTATCCATATCAATATCAAAGGCATTGAGTTGGTACACGAAACCAATGATGTGGCGTGGTTGCGGGTGGGCGCCGGCGAAGTTTGGCAAGATCTTGTTGATTATTGTCTTAACTTTCACTATTGGGGTTTAGAGAATTTATCGTTGATCCCTGGAACCGTTGGCGCCGCGCCTATTCAGAATATTGGAGCATATGGTGTTGAGTTAAAAGATGTGTTTGTCGAACTAAAGGCTGTTGAATGCAATTCGATGCTCGATGTAACCTTTACCGCTGAAGGATGCCAGTTTGGTTATCGTGATAGCGTTTTCAAGCAGCACTTAAAAGACCTCTACATCATCACTGACGTAACCTTAAAGCTCAACAAGCACCCCAAAGTGAATGTCGAATATCCAGCCCTTAAATCGACCTGTGAACATCTATCGCCCGCGGAGATAACACCGGTTAAAGTTAGTCAGCTGGTGAGTGATATTCGTCGCAGTAAATTGCCTGACCCAAAACGTGTGCCTAATGCCGGTAGTTTTTTTAAAAATCCGTTCGTATCCTCAGAAAAATATCGCGAACTGCAAGAACGCTTTCCCGATATAGTGGCTTATCCCGTTGCAAGTTCTGACGACTCAAACGGATGCAATATGAAGCTTGCAGCCGGTTGGCTGCTCGAAAAAAGTGGCTGGAAAGGGCGCATAGACCATGGCATCGGAATGCATAGTCAACAAGCGTTGGTGCTGATTAATGAGGGGCATCGTGCGAGTCGCCACATTATTGACTTTGCACAGCAGGTCCAGCGCTCCGTTGACGATATGTTTGGTGTCATGCTGGAGATTGAACCGAGGGTTTATCTTGATTGAATTGGGCGTTTCGCTTGGTTCAACCCGTGGTATTTAAACGTGCAAAACGAATTGTTCAACAATGTGGGTCCAGAAGTTATTCGCCTAAATGGGGGCGAGTTATGGTACTTCCCTAATTGGTTAAGTGATGCCAAAGCGTCTTTATATTTTGATCAATTAAAACGCCTGACACAGTGGCAGCAGTCTGAAATTCGTGTAGCGGGCAAACGTGTCCTCATCCCAAGGCTAAACGCGTGGTACGGCGAGCCTGAGGCTAGGTATAAATACTCAGGTATACAATTTAAGCCACTTCCTTATACCCGTGCTCTTCGCGCTTTGTCAGTAAAATTATTTGAAACCCTTGCTGATAATGTTGGCGGTGATAACTTTGAGCCTAATAGTGCATTGCTGAACTTGTACAGAGACGGAAACGACAGCGTTGCGTGGCACGCGGATGATGAACCCGAGCTAGGGAGCGCACCGACGATTGCCTCAGTGTCTCTTGGTGCTGAAAGACAATTCCTCCTCAAGCCAAAAAATAATCGCTCGTTAGCGAGTCAAACCCATACCCAGCCAATAAAAATAACCTTGGTAAATGGTTCGTTACTACTGATGCGCGGTCCTTTACAGCGCCATTGGTTGCATTGCGTGCCAAAAGAAATGGGTCTGACTCAGTCTCGATTGAATATTACCTTCCGCCAAGTCCTTTATTAGCCGTATAATTGCGCGCTTACTTTGCCGTGTGTACCAAAAGGATGTTCGCTCAGGCCTCTTGGGAATTTATTGGTACGTTAGTGGCGCGGTTTCTATACATTTCAGTGTTCCATAAGATGCTTTAGAATAGCCATCTATCCAAAGTGCGAAGGGTTTTGCTTGCCAAAGAGCTGCACCTCAACGTACTTTAAGAATTGTACGGAAGCCCTAACCGCAGGGAGATAAGAAAAAAGCGTACCGGTATCGATGCAGATGCCACAAAATTCGGGGACAACAATGCTGACGAAAATCTTAGTGGTAGACGACCACGACCTGGTGCGTATGGGGATTTCCCGCATGCTCCAAGACGTGGATGGCTTCGACGTAGTAGGCGAAGCTAAGAGTGGGGAGGAAGCTTTACAGCTTGCTCGTACGCTCAGCCCTAAGGTCGTACTCATGGACGTCAAAATGCCAGGAATGGGCGGTTTAGAAGCGACCAAAAAGCTCTTACAGCTCGATCCAGAGATAAAAATTATCGCTGTCACCGCCTGTGACGATGACTTGTACCCAGAGCGTCTAATGAAAGCGGGCGCAATGGGCTATATGACTAAAGGCGCTCAACTTGATGAGATGATCAGTGCGATAGGCTCAGTGTGCCTGGGTAAGCCCTATATGAGTAACTCGGTTGCACAACAGCTTGCGATGAAAAACTTTTCTAAGCAAGGTGCATCGACACCATTCGAAGCGTTGTCAGAGCGTGAGTTACAAACGGCAGTGATGATTGCGAATGGTCACAAAGTACAATTAATTGCCGACACGTTTTGCGTAAGCCCTAAAACAGTAAATAGTTATCGCTATCGCATTTTCGATAAGTTAAAAGTCAATAGCGATGTTGAATTAGCCTTGTTAGCCGTGAGACACAATGTGCTCGATTTAGAGAGTGTTGGTGAGCAATAGCGGTTAACGCCGTTATCAGTCAACTTCAAAACGCCCAGCAGAGCTGGGCGTTTTGCTATGGGGCGAAGAGCAACAATAAGTGATACGATAAGCCCAACCCGCGTAACAGCTTTGCAAAGACCTACTATGCCCGCTAGTGATCAACCTGCGTTTGACCATACCCAATTTTTAAAGAATCTCACGCGTCAGCCCGGCATTTATCAGATGTTTGATGGCGCAGGTAAGATTCTCTATGTCGGTAAAGCGAAAAATTTAAAAAATCGGGTAGCGAGTTACTTTCGCCAGACGGGTCTTGCACCTAAAACCCGAGCGCTAGTAGAGAAGATTCACGAAATTCAAGTCACTGTGACAGCCAGTGAAATGGAAGCGCTGATACTCGAACAGAATTTAATTAAGTCGCAGCGTCCCCCCTACAACATTCTGTTGCGTGATGATAAATCTTATCCGTATATTTTCGTCAGCGACTATCTAACGTCTGAGCAGGGTGGTGATCTTGTCGGTCGATTTCCACGTATTGGCTTGCACCGAGGCTCCAAACGGCGAAAAGGCCAGTACTTTGGGCCATACCCCAGTGTGGCAGCAGTGCGCGAAAGCCTTAACTTTTTACAAAAAACATTTCGTATTCGTCAGTGTGAAGACGGCGTGTTTAAAAATCGCAGCCGTCCCTGTTTGCAATACCAGATTGGACGATGTAAAGGCCCGTGCGTTGATATGGTTGCAGAATCTGAATACGAGGAAGACCTGCGTCATACGGTCATGTTTTTGGCGGGTCGCAATGATGAATTAACCCAAGAGCTGGCCGCGTCGATGGACCAGGCAGCGGAACAACTTTCCTATGAAAAAGCTGCAGCGTATCGCGATCAAATTGCGTCACTTAGGACGATACAATCAGAGCAAGTTGCTGAGACAGGGTCAGGCGAACTCGACGTCATCGCTGTTGCCCGCGATCAGGATAAATTGTGTACCCATATTTTGTATGTGCGCCAGGGTCGTGTATTAGGCAGCAAAAGCTATTTTCATGATGAGCGTTTATCGCGTACTGACTCGGAGTTTTTGTCAGAGTTTATTCCGCAATTTTATTTAGGTTCGAAAACTCGGGAAATTCCGGCGGTGATTGTTACCAGCAGTGATGTTGATGATCGAGAACTGATTGCGGCTGCGCTCAAATCTCAGCGCGACCGCAACGTATCGATAAATTATCAAGTTCGAGGGCAGCGCGCGAAATGGTTGGAACTCGCGACACGTACTGCGGCAGAAAACCTACGCTCCCATACGCAAAGCCAACAAAGCATGTTGAAGCGCTACGAATCGCTACAGGATGCTTTGGAGTTTGATGAAATTCCCAAGCGATTAGAATGTTTCGACATTTCCCACTCTAGTGGCGAGTCCACCGTTGCATCTTGTGTAGTATTTGATCATGGCGGTGCCGTCAGCTCAGACTATCGCCGTTTCAATATCGAGGGTATCGTGGCTGGCGACGATTACGCTGCAATGGAGCAAGCAATACTTCGTCGCTACACACGTTTAAAAAAGGGAGAAGGCGTTCTGCCCGATATCTTATTAATTGATGGTGGTAAGGGGCAGCTCAATAAAGCGAAAGCCGTGCTTGCCGAATTAGGCATTGATAGTGTGCGGTTATTAGGCGTTGCAAAAGGTACCACCCGTAAAGCAGGGTTCGAAACCCTGTTCCTCGATGATGCCGGAAACCCTAAAGTGATCGATAGTGATTCGCCGGCGCTTCACCTCATCCAAGCCATTCGCGACGAGGCGCACCGTTTTGCCATCACAGGCCATAAAAATTTGCGCGATAAAAAACGCCGTACCTCAGTGTTAGAAGATATCCCAGGCGTTGGGGCGAAACGTCGCAAAGAATTGCTGAGGCATTTTGGTGGTTTGCAAGAGGTGAGAAAGGCGAGTGTGGCAGAATTGGCCAAAGTGCCTAATATCAGTAAAAAAATCGCCGAAGATATTTACAGCGCACTGCACAGCTAGTACTTTGCACGCTCAGCCGCACCGCGGTTAATGGGCGCAAACAGCGAAAGCCCCATGCAGTACCGAGGAGAACCACCCAACCATGACACTCGCTAATCAGCTCACGTTGCTCAGAATCGCGCTGATCCCATTATTTGTGCTCGTTTTCTACACGCCTTTTGCTTGGCATTACTTCGTTGCAGGGCTCATATTTTCATTGGCGGCGATCACTGATTGGTTAGACGGCTATGTGGCTCGTAAATACAATCAGAGCACACCGTTTGGCGCTTTCCTTGACCCTGTCGCCGACAAGCTGATGGTCGTGGTCGCCTTAGTACTGCTAGTCGAAGTACATGCCTCACCGGCCTTCGCAATCCCGGCTGTGGTGATAGTAGGGCGGGAAATAGTCATCTCAGCTCTTCGAGAATGGATGGCAGAGCTTGGCAAACGGGCCTCAGTGGCCGTGTCGTATGTTGGCAAGGTCAAAACAACCATACAGATGACCGCGATCATCGTATTGCTCGCATTTGGTGATCTGAACAACCAATATCTGACGGGTATCGGCTATGTTCTACTCTACGCAGCTGCCATTCTCACCCTATGGTCCATGCTGATTTACCTCAAAGCCGCATGGCCCGTACTGATGCCGAAGAAAAAATAAGCATTTCGATCAAAATAACGCGTACTAACACCAGTAAAAGTCAGAAATTCCCCGGTGATCTGAACATTCAATCACCAGGGATTAAATCCAGAAAAAAGCTAGGAAAATCAGTAAGGTTTCGCTAAAATGCCGCGCTCTTTAGCGAAGCAAGCAATAGGCTTCTAAAGATGTGGCTAGGTGGCAGAGTGGTCATGCAGCGGACTGCAACTCCGTGTACGCCGGTTCGATTCCGACCCTAGCCTCCATATTCCTCACCACGCGCGAGCGAGGTGAAACCAGTAGGGCAACAATCTCTACTATAAAAAATTACTTCCTGTTGCTCAGGGGGTGCGATGTGCAGGACAGCACGAGTGCCGTGAAAGACAGGACGTCTGAAAACGGCGAATTGGCGCAGTGCGAAAGCGCTGCCAGAACTTCAAGTAGGGCACCAATCTCTACTATAAAAAATTACTTCCTGTTAGCCCGGGTGGTGGAATTGGTAGACACAGGGGACTTAAAATCCCCCGACCTTAACAGTCGTGCCGGTTCAAGTCCGGCCCCGGGCACCACTTAAAAACTCCACAAATAATTCGGCTGTACCCAACACCTACGAAGTCCTAAAGTTCGACCGGGACTTGAACCGGAGAGGTTCACTAAATGCGACCAAAGGAGCATTTAGCAACGAGGTAGCGAAGCGGACGAAGCCCCGAAGGGGTAAAACAGCCAAAAGCTGTTTTATTCACCCGGCCCCGGTTCTCTCAGTGTGGCGCTCCTCTAGTTTAGAACTCTCATAACCCATTCACATAAATCGGTAGTACTTGACCGAAATTCGCTCCTGCAATTTCGGCATACAGCCTATCCATGGGCATATTCCGGAAAGGTTCATTAAATGAGCGTTTTACAAAGAGTGCGGCGGCAAATTTATAGAAAATTAAATTTGAACAGCTTTGCTTAGTGAAAGCCAAACGGCATGGACGCTGCGAGTGAATCCTGAAGGGCCAGGCTGTTTATTCACCCCGCTGCCCCGGTTCCTTCAGTGCGGCAATTTCTAATTTAACAACCCTCGTAACCCATTCCCAATGACTTGCAAGTTCTTTTGTCAGCCCCGATTCTTCCAGCTTTCAATTATTTAGATGTACGTAGTGACCACGTCCCGTTACAAACACCTACCCAATTTAATAGCGGCTTACTGTAAGTGCTTTTTAATATGCCAAATCAACAGGTTAGAGTTTGTTCTTTGAAGGCAATTTATGCACAACCGATATGTTATTGGCGAAAGATATAAGATGGGTGTTGCTCATTACTCGATCGAATATATAATGGGGTTGTTATTCGTTGCGTGGCCTTATGCGCGGGCCTAATGGAATCAAAAAAAGAAAATGGACTGGTCACACTCACCACTTCTATCACTCTAACTCCATTACCAACGTAATTCGTTAAGCAAAAGCAGTTTTTTGGGGGACTAATGGCTTGGGTATTCCGCCTTTTTTTATTCGGTTTAATTGTCAGCTCTACTGCATGTGGCGGTGGCGGCAGTAGCGGTGGTGGCCAGGGTGGTGTTAGCGATGAAAATAGTGATAGTGCGGACACTATTCCTGATCCTTTTTTATTCGAGGATAAAATGGATATCGAACTTCTTGAAGAGGTTTTATCCAACTCGGTAATCGTCGCTGGAATTGATGCCTCAACAGGTATAACAATTGTCGGTGGTGAGTTTAGTATCGACGATGGAGATTTCAGTTCAAATCCAAACACCATTTCAAATGGCCAGCAAGTGATAGTGCGTGTAGTCTCTTCAGATCAATTTTCTATGACGACTGACGCGGTACTTACCATCGGTGGTGTGAGTGATACTTTTAGCGTGACCACTCAAGATGAAGACATCATTCCAACCCCTTTTTACTTCAATAGCCAATCAGGTGTAGAGCGAAACGCTAGCGTAGACTCTAATGAGGTTATCATTTCAGGTATTAATAGCAATGTGCCAATATCCATTGTTGATGGTGAATTTTCTATCGATGGCGGAGGTTTTAGCGCTGATGCAAGAACGATCGTCAATAATCAGCGTGTTCAAGTTCGGCAGACAAGTTCAAACAATTTTAATACAGCTACTGAAGCTGTTCTTACGGTAGGGGGTGTAATCGGTAGTTTTGCTGTGACTACTTTACAGGAAGATATAACACCCGAGGTATTTAATATCATTGATATAAATAACGCGCCCTTGGACTCGTTAATAACCTCCGCCCCAATTGTTGTCGCAGGAATAAATAGCCTTTCGCCAGTTACTATTAGCGAAGAGGGAGAGTTCTCAATCGATGGCGCAAACTTCACTTCCCGCAATGGAGTTATTGAAGACGGACAAGAAATTATTGTAAGGCTTAGGTCCTCCCCAAGTTACGGCAATACAACATCAATTACATTATCTATCGGTGGTATAAGTGATTCGTTTACAGTGACTACTGTTGCTCTCATGCCTGACACCGTACCAGATGCTTTCTATTTTGTAGAGCAAAGAGACGTTCCCTTGTCTGACCTTAGAACATCAAATACTGTTACGATTGGCGGTATCAATGTGCCAGTACCTATCAGTGTTAGTGGCAATGGCGGTGAGTACTCAATTGATGGTGGAGTCTTTACTAGCTCTACAGGTTTAATTTCAAGTGGCCAAAATGTAAGAGTGAGACAAGTTTCTTCCGAGAACAATTCGGTGACCACTGCCACGCTTTTAAATATTGGAGGTGTCGAGAGTAATTTCAGTGTGACGACTATCGGTGATACCACACCGGATCAATTTAGTTTCGATGACGCAGTTGATGTTCCAGTTAACAGTATTAGGGTGTCAAATGTAGTCACTATTACGGGTATCAATGAGCCAGCACTTATCAGTATTAGTGGCAATGCTGGTGAGTACTCAATTGATGGTGGCGTCTTTACTAGCTCAGACGGAGTTGTTGTTAGTGGTCAAAATGTAAGAGTAAGACAAATCTCTTCCGGCAGTAATTCGATGACTACAACGACGCGCTTGAACGTGGGTGGTGTGGTTGAAAGTTTTAGTGTCATCACGGAAGCAGATACGATACCGGATCAATTTAGCTTCGATGATGAAGTTGATGTGCCGATAAACAGTATTCGAGAATCGAACTTAATTACTATTACGGGAATAAGTGCTGAAACATCAATCAGTATTAGTGGAAACGAAGCGGAGTATCGTATTGAGGGGGGCACCTACACATCTGTCGACGGTACTATAAATAATGGGGAGGCGTTGCAGATTCGGCAAATATCTTCAGGAAGTAATTCTGTGACTCTTAATGCGACAATTAACATAGGTGGGGTAACGGATACTTATAGTGTCACGACTATTGAGGACGTCCTGCCTGACTTGTTTAGCTTTGAGAATCAAATAGATATCCCTCTTACAAGTCTTACTGAATCGAACGTTGTTACTATCACTGGGATTAGTTCTCCAGCCTCAATTACTATTAGTGGGAGCGATGCTGAGTATTCAATTAATGGGAGGCCGTATACGTCTGAAGATGGCATCATCAATAATGGTGAAAATGTACAACTACGACAAACATCTTCTTCCAATTTTTCATCAAGAGTCGACGCCACACTTACCGTTGGGAATGGAAGCGCCTTTTTTTCTGTTACGACGCTAGATGCAGATATAGAACCAGATGTTTTCACATTCCAGGAGCGCAATGATGTACCGCTCAATACATTTATAACTTCCAACTTGGTCGAAATATCAGGAATAAATACGGCTGTTGATGTATCAATAGAAAACGGATTTTATTCTATTAACGATGCACCGTTCTCGAGTGATCCAGGAATTGTCAATCAAGGAGATATGCTTAGATTACAAGTCCTATCTAGTGATGAGTTGTCGTCTATGCAAACTGCGGCGATAACAATCGGTGGGAGGTCTGGTTCGTTTAGTGCTACGACTAGATCTACCTACGATACTATAGCGCCACAGGTTAGTATCAAGTTTCCTCCCACTGACTCTATGACAGAGGGTGACTCAGTTATGATAAGAGGGATAGCATCTGACGATAGCCCAATAACCTCAATTATCGTAAATGGTATCGAAGCAAATACCACCAACGGATATGAGAGTTGGTTAGCCACCGTGCCAATCGCACCGGGTCGCAATGAAATAATAGTTGAAGCATATGATAATGCATCCAATTCGAAAATGGATGCGGCAAGAGTTGTGATAGAAGGCAGGGATTCTCTTTTATATAACCCTACCGAAATAAGTATCGATACAGTTAACCAAGTTGCCTATATGGCTGACACGGTTTTAAAGAAAATATTCAAGCTTGATATCAGGGCAAATACTCTATCTGTTTTTTACGATTATTCAAATGTAGTGGAAGGATCTGGTAATCTCGTTAAAGATGTAACGGACTTGGTGGTAGACGTCGAACGTGATCGATTGCTGATCGTTCAATCCGGTTATGAGGATGCCATTTTTTCAATTGATTTTTCGACTGGCGATCAGAGTATATTGTCCAGTAACGATATACCTGATGTAAATCCTCCGCTATTCACTATACCTAGTGGTATGGCGGTTGATTCGGAAAATGGCCGGTTATTGGTGCTCGATCAAAGCCGGATTATTGCTGTTGATCTTGTTAGTGGAGAGCGTGCTCTTTTGTCAGCTAATGCCCGTCCTACTGAAGAAGCTCCAAATAATTTTCCAACGCAAATTGCTGTCGATAGAATTGGAAATCGGGCATTAGTTTCCCATTGGTCGGCTGATGAGATTGTTGAAATCGATTTGAATACTGGAGCGAAAAGCATATTTTCAATTGGTTCAATGTACATGGAAGACATTGCTATCGATGAAGCGAATGAAAGGTTATTGGCCGTTAGCTCCTCAAGGCTATACGCCTTCGATTTAGGAGGCGGCGAAAGATCAAGCCTAAATGTTTTTGGATATGACGGCTTCTTTAAGGGGGTGGATCTTGATTCTTCAGGAGGAGTAGCTCTAATCACCAATTCTGGATTGAATGAAGTAACAGCTTTCGATTTAGACACCGAGGTTTTGTCTTCATTTTGGTCAAATAACTATCCTTCTTCCAATGTAAAAATTGAATATGGGGAGTCCCTAGCCTACTTTTCCTCCACGGACGAGTTTTTGATCGCTAGTGATTGGCCTGATGTTATAGCAGTTAGTCGTACTTCTGGAGAAAGACGACGAGTAGCCATTCATAGCACCTCAAGAATTATTCAAATTGTCGTTGATGAAAATACCAATCAGGTCTACTTTGTAGATAGTGGAAATGCTTCACGCTCACCTGCTATTTTCAGGCTGGCGGTGGATACAGGAGAAACAACTTTAGTTTCTGGTGAAGGTTTCCCGGATAGTGAAAATCTTTTTGAATCTCCATTGTCAATGGCTATCGATTCCCTATCTAATCGTTTATTTGTCCTCGATCGTCCCGCCAGCAGTCCAATTGAACAAACTATATACTCGATAGACCTTAGTGATGGTTCAAGATCTGTTTTTTCTGATAGCGTGACACCTAACGAGCTGAATCCTCTTAGTCGTAGTTACACTGATGGTCAAATTTATTACGATGCTAGAAATTCGAAACTTTTATATTTCGGCTGGCTAAATGCGCTTGCACTCGATGCTCTGACTGGCGAGAGATCTGTACTCACTGACTATTCTTCTATCCGTGGCCCCAGCGAGTTCGAGGTTTTTCGTGATATCGCTTTAGTTGGCAATAATGATCTTCTAAACCAGGATTTATCGATTTATTTCGTTGATGTTGCTACGGGGGAAGAATCTTCGACTTCGGGTCTTACTGAGTCGCGAGGGTTTAATAGTATTAGAGATTCTAAAGGTCTTCATTTTGACGCAGAACTTGATGTGATTTATGTGCTGGACAGACATATGGGCGGAATAATTATGGTAGATGTGGTAACGGGAGAGCGCGTAATATTATCTAAATAACGTTGTTGCGCTCAACCATGGGGCGGGTTTTATTGTCACTTACCTTTGATAAGTGGCGTTGCAGGCAAATTTACAAGGGACAGGGTGAATCGACGCTTAGCCTGAATTGTGGCATGTTCGCTTGGAAGAGCCGTGCGAACAGCGAGCTCGCGCGCTCCACGAGCATAGTCGGATATTTCGCTCATAGTATAATGTCCTTATTTTCTAGAATTATATTCTCTAATAAACTCAGGCGATCGAGTTCATTAAATACGGCCAAATATGCGTTTTTTGTAATGAATGTGATGAAACGTTACGGGAGACTAAATTTGAATAGGATCGCTGGCTGAAAGACGAGCAGCACTGACACTACGAGTTAATGCCGAAGGGGTAAAACAGCCAAAAGCTGTTTTATTCACCCGGCCCCGGTTCTCTCAGTGTGGCAACTTTTTAGTTAATATTCCTCATAACCGTTCAAGTAACTAACACATCAAATCTGATGCTTCATGCTAGCGCTGGAAGCGCCTACAAAATCTACACCCCGGCAGATATTGATAGCAAAGTTTACAATCGCTTAAGTCTCAAAAAACTATCCAATACGACTATAAGAAAGTCGAAAAGAAATGTCTACAAGGCAAAAGGGCTCTAGTTTTCACTCGCCCATGTCGCCAACTCGTCGGCTACCTGTTCGTAAATCGCAAAGCCTTCGTCGCCACTACCTAGTGGGCCCTGTCTAGCAATAATGCCGATGTAATTATGTTGGTAATCAATAAAGGGATATGAACCGTAGGCACCGGCACACGATACACGAGTCACCTGTGTGCAGTTGAATATAGTGGCACTGCACTCAATCCATACACCGAAGCCATAATGCCAATCTTGCCCGACATCATTCTCTAAAACAGGAGAGAAGTTAATATCGGCACCGTCGATCTGATCTTTTACCAGTTCATTGATTAGTGATGGGGATATGATTTCTTGGTGGAATAGTGCGGAGAGAAAATCGACGTATTCATCGGCGCGCCAATGCATGCCCCCCGCTAGACGCGGATTGGCAGCGGAGGGTAGATCGTACTGTCCGTTGCTAAATAAACCAGTCTCGGCTTTGAAATTGTCAAATAGCTCAGTCCAGGTTGACACGCCGCTTGCTCTCATTGCCATTAAGCCTGCAACCTGCATATGTGATGAGCCGTAATAAAATTCTGTACCTGGTGAAGAGATAGACGCGTTGCTATCTAAAATTGACTCTACGCAATCTTCGAAATTAGCTAATGCTAAGTTTATGCAGAGTGGTTCTGATATCAGTCCAGAGGTGAAGTTAAGCAGGTGCCTCAACTGTATAGTCGAGTGGCTCCCGCTAGTAGGCCAATAGCTTATATAATCTTGCGGGTTGTCATCGAGTGCTAAAATACCATCTCGAACTAAAGAGAGAATAACCGCAGCAGTGACTAACTTTGAAGTTGATGCAGACTCATAGATGTGTGATGAGCTAGAGTCGCCAACGCTATGTGAAAACCTTACGCGATTTTGGGACTCAATCAGTAAGGTAAAATCGGTATCCGTTGGGAGAATGTTGAGAACATCGACAATGCTTTTTTCCGTGTCGGATAGCTCTTCTATCGGTGTGCCGTTGCCTCCATCGTTGGATGAGCCGCCGCCTCCACAAGCTGAGATGGTTAACGCTAGCAATAGAGCTGCCAGCTGTTGGAGAGAAGGCCTGGTAGCCCTTGTAAAAAGGTCACTGAAGTTCATTAGATAAAGTCCAGTTTATTTGATGAAGATCTTATATGTTAACGCTTGAACTATTAAATTGGTTGACACCTAGCGTAAATATATTTGCGTCGAGTAATCAGTTTGGCCTCTTGCTACGCGTGGAATCTGACTCCCACCTCCAATTACCATAGTAAAGTTCACAGTGGAGATTGGCCTGAAGCGGTGATACTGTACTCCGAACCCTTACTCATCAGCTTGGTACCACATGACTAGAGCCGTAAAAATACCATTCGACAATGCTTTCTGCAGGCTTGATAGCGCATTATTTGCTTATCAAGCGCCTACACCAGTTAAAAACCCAGGTTTGATTCGCGTTAACGATGCGTTGGCGGCGTTACTGGGTATTGACCCGCTGGAATTAAAAAGTGAGGAAGGGGTTGCTGCCTTAGCTGGCAATGTGTTGCCAGAGGGTGCTGAGCCGATTGCGACTGCTTATGCTGGCCATCAGTTTGGTAATTGGAATCCGCAATTGGGCGATGGGCGCGCAATCTTATTAGGGGAGGTGATTGGTAAGGACGGCGAGCGATACGATATTCAGTTAAAAGGTGCTGGCGTTACACCCTTTTCGAGAATGGGTGATGGTCGTTCGCCATTAGGGCCCGTATTGCGCGAATATGTTGTGAGTGAGGGAATGGCCGTATTAGGCGTACCCACAACACGAAGCTTGGCCGCCGTAACAACCGGGGAAAAAGTCATTCGTGATGAAATATTGCCGGGTGCGATATTAACGCGTATTGCAAAAAGTCATATCCGTGTCGGGACGTTCCAGTTTTTTGCATCGCGGCAACAACGAGAGACGCTTACTATATTGGCAGATCACGTGATTGATCGTCATTACCCCGACGCTAAAAATTCAGATATTGTCTACCTTGAGTTACTCAATTGTGTTATTCGAGCGCAGGCTAAGTTGATTGCTCACTGGCAATCGCTGGGTTTTATTCATGGTGTGATGAATACCGACAACATGTTGGTGAGTGGTGAAACTGTCGATTACGGCCCGTGTGCATTTATGGAAGAATATCACCCCGGTATGGTATTTAGTTCGATCGATAGACAAGGCCGTTATGCCTATGGAAATCAACCTGCAATCGCTCAATGGAATTTGGCGTGGTTAGCGCAATCGTTACTGCCATTGATTCACGACGATGAAGATAAAAGTATTGAGTTAGTGCAACAAGCGCTAGATAACTTCAAACCACTATTCACAACTGAATATCAACAGCGGATGTGTCAGAAGATAGGCATTGACTCGGCGTCGGCCGAGGCCATGAAGTTGTTAAATGATTTCTTACCGCTGTTACAGGCGAATAACATTGATTTTACGCTGGGATTCAGGGTGTTGGCAGACTATCTCGATGAGACCCATACAATACGTACTTTCTATGCGCTACCAGGTGAGTTTGACGATTGGATCGCAAAGTGGAAAGCGTATTTATCCGCTAAGGGTAGCAATCTAGAAGAAGTTGCGAACCGTATGCGCCAGGTTAATCCAGTCTATATTCCGCGTAACCATCAAATCGAAGTCGCGATTCAAGCAGGAAATCGAGGCGATTTCGAACCATTTCACCAACTAGTAGACCGGCTCAGTAATCCGTTTGATTTTGACCCGACACACACACAGTATGCATTACCGGCAACCGATGCTGAACGTGTAACGCAAACATTCTGTGGGACCTAGTCGATGACACTTTAATAACGAATACAATCAGTGAGAAAGTCGTGTCTATTCGTTTAATTGCTATTATTCGTGTGACTGCTGGTTACCTACTCACAATGCTTTTTGGCGTGCTAGTGGCGTTGATTGCGGTGTTGTACTTCTATGCCAATTCGCAGCCTGAGCTCAATCAATGGCACGCCGCGCCGCTCGATAATGAATTCGGCGAGAGAGAGTTTTCTCAGTTTACTCATCTCGATGAATATCTTGCACTGGAAGCTAAGTTATTTCATGAGTTAAATAATCATATCTACGACAAAGCGCCTGCAAACGCATCGCTAGCAAGCCGCTTTACCCCGGGAAGCCCGGTTGATCCGACCGGTTATATGATTAATTGGAACCGCACGCAGATATTAGCAGCGGGACAAAACGCGGGTGAAGTTAAAGCGAAATGTTTGTTGGTGCACGGGCTGACTGACTCACCTTATTCACTTCGTTCGTTAGCGGAAACACTGCAAGCAGAAGGGTGTTCGGTAGTGGCACTTCGCTTACCAGGGCATGGCACCATCCCCGCAGGTTTGCTGGATACTGAGAATAAATACTTTTCTCGTGCGGTTGAACTGGCCGCACTTTATCTTCATGAAGAAACTCATGAAGCGTTACCTTTTTATGTGGTGGGTTATTCAACCGGTGCGACGTTGGCAATCGAATATGCCGTAAAGCAAATATCCTCTTCTTCGGAGACTAATCAATCGCTTGCGTCCGAAGTGCTACCGCCTGTTGATAAGTTGGTATTGATTTCTCCTGCAATGGGTTTGCCGAAAGTGGCAGAGTTTGCTTCTTGGCAAAGGAGAGCCGCTAATCTACCTGGCTTAGGGGTGCTTGCGTGGAATGCATTGTTGCCCGAATACGACCCCTACAAATATAACTCGTTTACTATTAATGCGGCGGAGCAAGTCTACCAACTTACGCAAAAAGTCAGTCATGATTTAGCGCAATGGCGTTTGCGTGATCCACATGCGGAATTTCCAGACACATTGACATTTATGTCCGCGGTTGACGCAACGGTGTCCGTTGAGGCGGTTGTACATGATCTGTATTGGCATTTGAATACCAAACAACATGTCTTAGTCGTCTACGACATCGACCGAACTCGCTATACGCCTTATTTATACAATATCGATGCTATGACAAATGGACTGGATCTATTGAATGCAGAGCAGCCGTTTTCTGTGACGGTGGTTTCCAATCAGCTTTCACAAACTAACCGGTTACAGATCATGAAGCGAGTAGGGGGTACGATTTCTGCCAATGAGGTTGATTTGAATTGGCCGGGTGATATTTATTCCCTATCGCACACAGCACTACCCATTAAATATGACGATCCAATCTACGGTGATAGCAAATTAGGTGAACCGGGTGGTGTGCCTTTGGGTGGGCTCAACTTTAAAGGAGAGCGGGGAATACTACGTATTCCTCCTGCACAAATGAACAGATTGCGATATAACCCGTTCTATGGCTATCAAGAGAAACAAATTTTGTCGCATTTAAATCTGGATAATGCTCAATAATTTTTCGAGATTTGTTGCCGCGCATGTTCTAAATGGCCACACATTTGTGACGCACCGTCGAGCAAGCGGACGGTGTGACGCTGAATAATATCGGGTGGGATGAAATACAAACTTTTATTTTTTACGGCGTTGATAGTACGCCAAGGCTCCCACGCCTGTAACCATTCTGGTTGTTCCTCACCCATGCCACTGGCAATAATGACATCGGGATTCTCTGCGATTACGGATTCAATTGATAATTTTGGTGCTAGGGCGGGGGATTCCCCAAACGCATTGATGCCTCCGCACAGCTGTATCACATGGCTAATAATGTGTTTGCTGTTGATGGTTTGGATGGGATTATTCCAGATTTGATAGAGTACATTAATCGTTTCAGTTGTCTGGTAACGTGCGGCTAAACCCGACAACTTGATTTCATAGCTTGTTGCAGCGGCGTTTGCCGTTTGATCATTCCCGGTAAGTGCGCCGTAGTCCCGAATCGCTTTGGGAATATCATCGAGTGTTTTGGGGTTAGAGGCGTAAACGGTTATACCGACCGACGCCAATTTTTCTAGGGCTAAGGTCCCTCGTCCAGAATGCCAAGTAACCACTAAGTCTGGGGCTAAAGCGACGATTGCTTCTAAGCTGAAACTGTTTGATAAACCAATACGGGGAATAGCTTTCGCTGCTTCCGGATAATCAGAATAATCAACTGCCCCGACTAAACGATCACCTGCACCGGCTGTAAACATATTTTCGACAATATGTGGTGCCAATGCGACCACTCTTTGCGCCGGTTTTTGTAGCTTAACCTCGCGTCCTATGAAGTCAGTAACGATAATTTCTGACCATGCTACATTTGTTGCTATCAACGCTAGTGATAGTAGTAATAGCTTTTTCACTGCCTACGATACCCAGTTATGCGCGAGCAGTTTTAATGTTTCCCGTGACGGCGATTGAAAGTGCGCTACACGAGATACACAGGCGTAGGGGACTTCAAATTTATTAAGAGCAATGAGTGGCATGCTAAGCACTTGAGATAGTGCAACGCGAATAACTCCACCATGAGTAACAACGAGAACTTTTCTGCCTTTTTGTGTTTCTTGAATATCCGATAGAAAGGCAGACACGCGCTGATGCACCTCGTTGAGCGGCTCACCTCCGGGTGGTGGGTTTGATTCAGGGTCTTTCCCCCAGGCACTCATACGTTCGCGATCGTTCTGAAAAATATCGGTAACAACTTGACCTTCCCATTCACCAAAATGCATTTCCCGTAAACGTTCGTCGACAGATATCGGCACGTTAAGTTTATCAGCGATAGTTTCAGCGAAATGCCGACAACGAATAAGCGGCGAGGTGAAAATAGACTCCCATTCCTCATTAACGGTGTCAGCATGGCGTTGCATTCGGGCAAGCCCTTCAGGGGATAATGCTACATCCGTGCTGCCACGAAAAATTTCGCCGCCTTCACATTCACCGTGGCGTAAAAGGTCAATTTGTGTCGTTGTTCCACTGCCGGAGCGAGAAGTATTCATGAGAGTACAACTGATTTATGAGTAATTGGATGATGAATAACGGATATAGAGGCGTCGAAAAGGGAGGATAACATATCTTCTTTGAGCACATCCGCTGTTGGCCCTTGACGAAAAGTATTGCCGTTTGACAATGCTAACGTGTAATCCGCATAGTTGGCCGCTAGATTAATATCGTGCACGACCATAAGGATAGCGACGCCTTGTTTGGCGAAATCTTGAATTATCTTCATTAATTGTTGCTGATGCCCGAGGTCTAGTGCTGTGGTGGGCTCGTCTAATAGCAATAAACGGGTAGTGGCATCTTGGGCTCGCCAAACTTGTGCCATGACGCGCGCTAGTTGCGTACGTTGTTTTTCACCGCCCGAAAGCTGGGTGTAATTACGTTTCGCGAGCGTACCAATATCAAGCAGGTCCATCGCGTCTCCAACAATTTGGGCATCCACACGCTGCCCACTATTATGGGGGATTCTGCCCAGTGCCACCACTTCTTCAACCGTGTAAGGGAAATTTAAAAGGCTAAATTGCGGCAGCGCAGCCACGGCTTTAGCTTTTGACGATTGATCACGTGCTTGTAATTGCCTTAGGTTGTAACCACAACACGTCACATCCCCTGTGGAGATTTTTAAGTCCCCTGAGATGGCTTTCAACAACGTTGATTTTCCCGCGCCGTTGGGGCCGATGATTGCGTGTATCTCACCGCTTTGAATAGTGAGGTTAGTTGGTTGAAGTATGGTTGTGTCGCCGTGCTCGTTCGATACGGTAACCGACATATTCGACACTGTCAGAGGCATGGTAATATTTTTATCGCTGTTCGTCGGTTCTATTGTCATTTATCTATTCCTGAAGACCATAATGATGGCGTTTTCGTAACAGAGAAATAAAAATAGGTGCGCCCAGTAATGCGCTGACAAGTCCCACAGGTATTTCTGTAGGGGCGATCACCGTGCGAGCAAAAGCATCAGCAACGAGTAGAAGTAACGCTCCCATAAATGCGCTAATGGGAAGTAAAAATCGGTGATTGGGTCCAATGACGAGTCTCACCATATGGGGTACAACTAAACCAATAAAAGCAATTGTGCCTGCTAATGCTACTGATGTACCAACTCCAGCAGCGACGAGAATAACGAGATGTCGTTTTGTTCGATTCACATCAATACCCAGGTGACGCGCTTCGGATTCGCCCAGTAGTAACGCATTGAGAGGTGAATAATAATGGGGCATTAAGCAGAATATGCACCCAGCGACAGTCGCTGCGATAATAACGCGCGGTGTGTTCGCGGAATCTAGACCCCCCATACGCCATAAACTCATGCGCCGCAGCATATCGTTGTCGGCGAAAAACTCTAAGGCATTTGAAACGCCGCCTGCAATAAATGCAATGGCAATACCCGCTAACAACATGGTTGATACGGATGTTCCGGATGTGTTGGTTGCAATCTGATACACCAGATAAACCGATAGTATTCCACCGACAAACGCACCCATAGACACTAGCGATAAGCTAAATAGCGACCATTGTGCGCCAGCTAAAAAAACAATCGCGATGCTTGCACCCGCTGAAGCACCAGCGCTGACACCAATTAATGATGGATCGGCAAGCGGGTTACGAAAAAGCCCTTGGCTGATTGCACCACAGGTTGCCAGTAGGCTACCAATGCATAATGCGAGTAAAGCGCGGGGAAGGCGTAGTTGTTGAATAATAATGTGTGATTGGAGATCGCTCTCGCCCATAAGCCACAAAACTAGTTCTTTGAAGCTCGTTGGAGTCGCCCCAAAACTGAGAGAGATCAGAGTAACAACAATGAGTGACGCGAGCATTGCGAAGAGCAACCGCGTCCAGTAGCGAGGTAAAAACTGCTTGATGTGATGAGAAAATTGCATCAAACCAAACACTCCGTCGTAGGTTGAGTGTTTTCTTTGAATGTGATCGGTAGGGCTAAAATGTCAGAAAGCTTGTCTAAATCTAGATGCTGACCTGCCAGATCTGCAACGCGATTAATGGCTTGCTCGCGAACGTCTTTTATATCGACTTGCCTGGTGGTTGTAAGCCCGGCCCATTGCAGAATGAAATTAGTCGCTTCGGCGTTATCAAACAGCCCATGTAAATAGGTGCCGAAGATAAGGTTGTCATCACTTACGTGACCATCGTAGCTACCATCTGAAAAAGCTATGGCGGCAGCGTTATTGTTCGGCGCCATATGATGAGTTTCGTTGTTTCTAGACGCTAGTGGAGTTGTTATGCCGTGGTGAATTTCATAGCCACTGATGGGGCATGATGCATTCTCAATAATCAGATGACCAGTCTTGTTTGACAAAGCTTTGTTCTTGGTAAGCGTTGTGCTCAAGGGTAAAAAATTCAGACCAGGGCTCGAACCAGGCTTGCCTTCAATGCCGAGTGGGTCATCAATCGAATGGCCCAACATTTGGTAGCCACCACAGATGCCAATAAGTTTTCCGCCGTAACGAAGATGTTTTGCAATCGCTTGATCCCATTGGTATTGCTTGAGATATTCAATATCACCTCGTACATTTTTACTGCCGGGTAAAATTAATAGATCACAGGGAGGAGGGGGCGCCGTGATTGGCGCGAACTGCAAGTCAATATCAGAGTGTAGACGCAATGCATCAAAATCCGTGTGATTACTAATGCGAGGTAGTACCGGTACGACTACTTTGAAGCGTTTAGATGATGTTAGTTGTTGTGTATCGATGGCGTCTTCCGCATCGAGGTATAAGTCATGTAGGTACGGAAGCACGCCGAGCACTGGAATATTGGTGCGTTCATGCAGCCATTCTAAGCCTGGGTTGAGCAATTGAATGTCGCCTCTAAATTTATTAATGACGAACCCTTTGACTCGTGCTCGCTCGCTTGGTGATAATAATTCGAGTGTGCCGACGAGATGTGCAAATACGCCACCTTTATCGATGTCAGCAATAATGATTACCGGGCAGTCCGCTTTTTCAGCAAACCCCATGTTGGCGATATCACCTTCCCGTAGGTTTATTTCTGCGGGGCTTCCTGCACCTTCAATGATGATGGCCTCATGGCGAGAGTGTAGGCGATTAAAGGAATCAAATACCGCGTCCTTCGCTCGGGGTTTGAATTGGTGGAAGTTTTGAGCGTTCATTTCGCCCATCACTTTCCCTTGCACGATAATTTGTGCTCCCGTGTCACTTGAGGGTTTGATCAAGACAGGATTCATGTCGGAGTGTGATGGAATATGACAAGCTTGTGCTTGTAATGCCTGTGCTCGCCCAATTTCTCCATTGTCTTCCGTTACAGCGCTGTTGAGCGCCATATTTTGAGGCTTGAAAGGCGCAACAGAAATATTGGCTCGCGATAGCAAACGACACAGTGCAGTGACTAATACACTTTTACCTGCATCTGATGTGGTCCCTTGAACCATCAATGTGCCAGAAAGCATTTTCGTCAATTCCTTAGTAATCGACACCTTGTCGCGCTTTAACGCCGGCACGAAAAGCATGCTTGATATCTTTTATTTCCGATACGGTATCCATTATATCGCGCAATGCGCTACCACCACCGCGGCCGGTGACGACGACGCTTTGGTTTGTCGGGCGGTTGATTATGGAGTCCAATATTTCGGCTTCGTTGAGGTATTGATACGCAATCATGTAGGTCAGTTCGTCAAGCACCACAAGATCATAACTGGAATCTGCCAGCAACGGTTTCGCGATTGCCCATGTTTTTTCTGCTGCGGCTATGTCGCTCGTCCGATCTTGCGTGTTCCAAGTAAAACCCGTACCCATTTGATGAAATGTAACGTGCGGGCAGTGGTCACGAAGATAGATTTCCTCGCCGGATAACTGCTGACCTTTGATAAATTGAATCACCGCGACCTTTTGGCCATAGCCTAATGCGCGCATTACCATGCCAAAGGCTGAGCTGGATTTGCCTTTACCATCACCCGTTAAGAGGACACTAACTCCACGTTCAATATCGGCTTTTTGGATATTGTCGTCCACCTTGGCTTTTTGTTTCTCCATGGCGGCTTTGTGTTTGGCGTTTTTCTTGTCGTCTTCCATTTAAGTTCTTCATTTCAATAGCGATAAATAACCGCAAGCCAAAGCGCTTACGGTTATTAGGTTCTGCGTATGCAAGGCTAGAAGTTGTATCGAAGCCCTGCAAAGCCTGCTCGACCGGACGTGTTGTAGTCTGTTAGCTCTTGATAGTCTTCGTTGAGGATGTTTTCGATCCTGGCAAATATTTCTAGACCAGCGATGGCATTATAGTTCGCACTGATATCCCAGACGCTATAATCGTCCAGTGGAATATCACCGTTATCGATAGCATCCTTTGATATTCGATAGTTCGTCAATATATTTAAACGCTCATCAAATAGGTGAAAACGAACGCCGATATTCCCCGAACGCTTTGGTCGCCGAATACGCTGTAATCCAGCATCGGTTTCCGTATCGTTATACAGTGCATTACCCTGGACAACTATGATATTCCATAGGGGTACCGCGAAACCGAGTTCAATACCTTTAGAATTGCTTTCCCCTTTTTCTTGGATATAACCTGGGTACTCATAGGATATTTCATTATTAATTCTTTGGTTGAAGTAGGTTAGGTTGAGCTCGCTACCATTTGAAAAGTACGTGTCGATGCCAACGTCTAAACCCTCACTTGTCTCTTCTTCGAGGTTGGTCGTTGACGCTAAGCCAAAGGTAGCATTTTTATTGGTCGAGATTTCATAAGGGCTTGGTGCTCTAAACCCAGTTCCGTAACTGGAACGTAGTTTAAGCGAATGGTCAGATGCGCCCAGTGGAAGAATATAGGCAATGGATGCACGATGGCTCAAGTGTTCACCAAAGTCTTCGTTGTCATCCCAGCGTGTGCCGACATTGATGTACAGTTGTTTTAAGAACTGCATTTGCAGTTCGGTGAATACGCCCCACTGATCTTGCTCAAGATCGTCATCGCCTTGCACGTCGACATTTTCTTGTTGAAAATCACTGCCTGCAACCCAAGTGATCGAGTCACCTAGAGTAAATTGACCGACATAATCGATTTTTTCAATGTCGCCACTGTTTCCATAGCTTCTTAAGCCGTTTGTAAAATAGTCGCTCTCAAACTGGCTTATCGCAAAGCCGACGCCATGCTTGCTGCGTTCTGTTGAATAATCTATGGAAGCACGTCCTATGCGTTGATTGTATAGGCTTTCACAATCATTACTCACAGGGTAACAATTGTCGTATTCGCTGGTTGTATCGATATCTCTAACGACTAATTGTGCTCGCAGGTTATCACTTATATTCACGCCTACTTTGCCGTGTAGTGTGCGATTTTCATAGCCATCTGACTCACCTGAGACATCAGTGGAGCGAGCGTTAAACCCATCCGTTGATTGATCAGAAGCGGAAAAGAATACATCGTATTGCTCAGACCCTGCGCCAATGTAGCCATTGATGTTTTGCGTGTTGTAACGCCCTTGCTCCATGCTGACTCGACCTTCAAAGCCATCATTGACGGAGCGCGTAAACATATTGATGACGCCACCTGCATCCGCGCCGTAAATAAACCCTTGAGGTCCACGCAAAATTTCAATGCGACTAATATCGCTGGTTGCACCAAAGTGCTCAACCAATGGTGTTACTTTTGGCGCGGTAGAGTTTGATAGATCGATGCCATCGAGCATCATCAATGTCCGGTAACTTTCTTCACCGCGTATCCGAATGGCGGATACCTTACCTTGACCACCGCTGTTCGTTGCGGTAATACCAGGTTGCGTGCGTAATAGGTCGGTTGCTGATGCATAACCCATTAGTTGAATGTCACTATCTGAAATTACAGACACTGAGCTACCAATTTGCCGGACGGGCATTTCGACACGCGAACTGGTAACGACAATTTCGTCGAGCTGTTCTTGCGCTGACAAAAAAGTGGAAAAAGGAATGCAGGATGATAATAGGGTAGGTGCTACTGCTTTTTTCAGTAGTCCCAATTTTACACAGTGTGGTTTCATTTTAAGCCTCAATGCTAAAAAGTTAAGCAATTGAGGGAGGCATCACAAGGAAGATAAGGCCGCGAACAAAAGTAGTCCGGGGATAACTATCAGACCAGGATGGTAGCCCTCCGCTCCATCAACGTAAACACATTTGGCTGGTATCGGGCTTTCAGGTTTAAACTGATTACCGTTGCGGGGGCAGCGCTGGTCTTTCACCAGACTTCCCATTTAAGGCCAGTTGTAAAAAATAGCTCATGACAACTGGGACACCAAAATGCTGCGCGCACTGTAGGTGGATTGTAGTATGAAGTCAATTTATCTTTAGTGGCTGGGGGGTTATCTCAATACGGTGAAAACCCCGCTGGCTCGGATGATGCGTTGTTGCTCCACCATGAAATAACAGTTTGCGAACGCTACACGTCCACCAACCTTTTGGACATCGGCATCAACCTCAACCCAATCCCCACAGCGAATACTGCCGGCATAATCGATAGTCAGGTTGGTTGTGACCATGTTTATAGGCGGGCTCACGGATAACGAGCTGTTGTAGCCCAAGGTTATATCGGCTATGCCGCCGATGATTCCACCATGAACACTGCCATTGGCATTGCAGTGCTTTTCTTGGGCGGTGAAACCAATAGTCAGTGGGCCTGTGTCCTTTGACGCGTTTTTACGACAAAAGATGGGGCCGATTAAGTCCAAATATGGGCTGGTACGAAAGAGAGGTTCGAAACCTTTGGCTGGCGCGGTCATGGCAAGTCCTTGGATGACGGGTGTAGAGTTGTTGCGTACAACATATAGACCGATTGGTCTAGAGGCAAGCCATGTAAATTAATTCGAGGTTATTAGCCACTTTTATAAAAGCGGTTCCACACGGAGTGGTAATCACTAAATATTGTTTAAAAACAGTAGACTAGCGGTACTTTTTAAAGTTGATTTGGCGTTTCGAAAGTGCCGGACAAGTGTATAATGTCGCCGTTTGGGGTGCGAGCTGTATCAGTCTCATGAGGCATCGCGCGAGGTATTTGGGAGGCCGGGATGGCCGAGACTAAGGACGTGCATATGTTTAAGAACATTATAAGAATACTAAAAATGATTATCCGCAAATACCTCAAAGCGTTCGCGTGGGTATTGGCCGGGACAGTGGGGCTTATGTTGATTAGCTTAGCTATCGGCAAGATCTGGCAACACTGGGATGACGACCCCGATAGAGGCGCAATCGAGATGACTGATGGAGCGTTTGGAGAGAGCTACCAAACGCCGATTTATCTTGATCAAGGTTGGAGCGAAGCTGATAGCCTATGGTTTTACAATACCACCCAAGGCTCCGCATTGATGCCTTATGATCTTTTTGTTTCCTTGGAGCAACCCAATTCACAGACGTCATTCCGGTCTGATAAGAACATCGACAAATTCCGTTATTTACCGCAGAAGGCCACGTTCTTTAATCCAGATGCGTTGCCCGTAGGGTTCGTAAAAGAAACGTATAAAGGCCCGGTAAGTGATAGAAAGCTCGATTATATAGGCTACACCTGTGCAGCTTGCCACACAGCACAAATCAACTATACCGACAAAAATACCCAAAAAACCACGGCGATTCGTATTGATGGTGGTCCCTCCATGGCCAACATGGTGGGTTTCTTGACTGAACTTGAAGCATCAATGAAAGCTACGTTACTGGACGACGCGAAAAAGAAACGCTTTGTTGATGCCGTATTGGCATTGGACAACGATTATAGCCGTGAAGAATTGGTCTTAGCAGACCTTAAAAAATGGTCAGATACCATTTCTCGCTACAACTATATCAATCGCACTGATGTCGATTATGGCTACGCTCGACTTGATGCATTTGGTCGCATTTTTAACCGCGTTTTAGAGCACGTCATCAACAAACAACAGCTAGAGGCCGTATTGTTGGCCGCGATTGGTCCGGACAAAGAGAACCTGTTAACGCCGAGTGAAGTTGAAAAAGTGGTTGATGGGTTAGATGAAACTATCCTTGGTTCAGACGGTTTGGCGCAGGCATTAGAGCGTGCAATGTCGACCGATCCAGGCTACCCAGGATTGTCATTGCAAGAAGTTGAAATTATCAGCAATGAATTATTTAACGAAGCCGACGCGCCCGTGAGTTATCCCTACCTATGGGATGTCCCACATTCTGATTACGTGCAATGGAATGGTTTAGCAAACAATGCACATGCGGGGCCGCTAGGGCGTAACGCCGGTGAAGTGGTTGGGGTTTTTGGAAAGCTGGATTGGCGAGCGACTGAACCTGGCTTGTCGGTTGATTACCTTGCTGAAATAGCTAGCGGCCAAACCGCGAAGAAGAAAAAAATTGATTTCTCTTCTTCAATTGATTTGGTTAATTTAAAACGCCTTGAATCGCACATGATTAGTTTGACTTCACCTCAATGGCCGACTGAGATTTTTGGCGAAATTGATGAAAAAAAATGGGCGCAAGGTAAGCAGATTTACGCGCAGTATTGTCGGTCTTGCCATGAGCTTGTTGATCGCACTGATTTTGATCGTTTGATTATCTCGAAGATGTCTAACGTTGATTTCATTGGTACCGACCCAGCGATGGCAAACAACAGTGTTGCTCGCTCCGGGAACTCCGGCAATTTCCAATATACCGTTCAATCCACAGATGTTGGTCCGGTAGCAATGGGTGAAACAGCTCCCGTTGCGTTGTTGTTGACCGCTGCGACGCGCGGCGTAGTGACAACACCTGACCCCGACAAATTTATTGTACGTCGTTGGTTAGATTGGTTATATACACTGGGAATGTCTTTCTTCGACAACAAAATTGCTTACAGTGTTAAAAACGGCAACTACAATCCAGATACAACGGCGCTGCCTTTTAACTCGCTACTATCCTATAAAGCTAGGCCTTTAAATGGTATTTGGGCAACCGCGCCTTACCTACATAATGGCTCAGTCCCTACGTTATACGACCTCTTGCTACCAGAGAAACGTGAAGGCGATCCCGATGAAGGGGAGTACCGCCCAGAGAGTTTTCAAGTGGGTAAGAGAGAATACGATATTGAGCGCGTTGGTTTCGTTTACGACGGCTACGATGGTTTTACGTTGTCTACCGATAAGCTGGGGAATTTAAATAGTGGTCACGAATATGGCGCTGGACGGACGCCACAGCTGGATGGCAGGGTACTACCTGCGCTGAATGAAGATGAGCGTTGGGCGCTGGTTGAGTATTTGAAGTCACTGTGAGTTGTGGATAATTCAGCACAAAAAACCCGGCTTAAGCCGGGTTTTTTGTAAACTTAATCGATTTGTTAGCCTGCAACGCTATGCAGTTCTGGGCGAGGCTCCTCGGTTTTCTCTTCAGCATCGTGAGCTTCACTAGGTTGTTTGGTTGATGCCGGCTGATACAGCGCGGTGGCCTCTTTTGCTGCTTTTTTAGAATCAGATTTGCTGTCTGCTTTCGTGTCATCAGCGTCGTCATCTTCATCGTCTAAGTCGCGAGGATTTAAGATTCCGGCATATTTGTCTAGGTCAATCAGAGGTTCATCGTTGAGCGATTTCGCGTGTTCGAATACCACATTCTTTGTTTCGGGATTAACGAACGCTTTTGCATAGCGAAGCGGTGTATCACCCACGCCTTTACGTTTGAAATAACGTTCTATTTCGGCATCTTTCATGCCTTGTTTTGACTTTTTATCCCACTCGTTGGCCAAATCGAGTAACTTCATCAAGTTGTTCCAACGTTTTTCATCTTGAGTCGTTGGTGCCTGCTCTTTACCTGCCATCAAGTCGTAGAGGTATTTCATTACCCAGTCCGGGGCGGGGAGGCCATTGGTGCGGCAGAATTTTAGCGCTTCACGAATTGCGCATGGATTACGCGCAAATTTCGTACTGCGACCTTTGGTGCCAAAATAGCCGGAATAGAGAAGCTTGAAAGTCAGAAGTTTTGAATTAACGATGCGTTCACGTTCGCCGTCGATAACATCTTTGAGCCAATCGAGCCCGTCAGATAGGTCTCGCAATCGATCAGTTTCATGTTTCCCGGCGTCTAGCCGAGCTTTCACGGCATTAGCTAAAAAAGTACCCGACTGGGGTAGTTTATTGCTCATTACATACACATCCTATAGTTGCAGTAATCCGCGAACCTTTTTAAGGTCATCATGGATAGAAGGTGCCAAGGGAGGAACCAAATCTGAGCGCGAATTCATTAAGCGCGCAGTTTGATTGTTGGACGTTATTTTTGTGAGGCCCCCCTAAATTGCCAATGAATTTGGCACCTCACATTGCTATAGGTTACATACTAATCGGTTAGAAAACAGATAGGAATCCAAGGGCGAGTGAAGACTCTATAACAATTGGTTATAAGCTGTAGCGGTGCCGTTTGGCGCGCGTTTAGTTGCTCAGTTCGTTAATGAAAGGCCGGGTCAATTTGGTGTTGGTTGTGTGGTTTTGCTTAAAATATGTGCGATATCGGTTATGTCTTGATCGCTTAGGTGCTTAGTGACTCGGCTCATCGTGCCATCTTCTATAAGTTGTGCGCGGTGAGCGGTGAGTTTTTGAACGATTGCCTGCTGATCCAAGCCTCTGAGGTTCGGCCAACGTGCCAGCTCGCCTTCGTTAGTCATGTGGCAGCTGTGGCATACATTAAGCAGGCCGCTGACATCGTTACTCACCTTGTCGTCAGTTGTTTGATCGGCAGCAAGGAGTGGTGAAAACAGCGTACTGAATACCATGGATACAATTAGCCATTTCGCCGTGTTGAATTGAGCGCCTGCTAACCAATTAGTAAACATATCGCGAGTCCCCGTCTTAACAGTGAGTTCGATAACGATATCACGCAACGTCACTACGGGACATGACTCAGCGCATAGATGCTGATATTGATATTTTGCTCAAGGACATTCAGCAACAATAATAGCTCGTCGCGGAGCAGGGTGACCTTCTATGGTTTTGTTGTAGTCAGCAGGGTCTAAAAAGTCCGGAAGCGATTGAAACTTCATCCACTCGGTTGCGCGTTGTTCTTGTATCGTTGTTTGGTTGATGTCGACAACGCGAGGATTTTTAAAGCCTAGCTTTTTCAACCAACTGACTAATGTTTCCGGCGTAGGAATAAACCACACGTTATTCATTTTAGCGTAACGTCCTTCAGGGACGAGTGTCTCACCCAGTTTACCTTCGATTACTAAGGTTTCTAAGATCAATTGGCCACCTTGGCGAATAGTACTTTTTAATTGCTTCAAGTGATCGATTGGTGAAGGACGATGATAGAGAACGCCCATCGAAAACACGCTATCAAAACTTCGGTGTAGCTGTGAAAAGTCATCCAATGTCGCGGGAATGACATCAATGGGTGCGTCGGGAGCAAAGTGTTTTGTAGCGTAAAATTGCATGACGAACCGAGGAGACGGGTCGATACCAATGACGCGTTGTGCTCCAGCCCCCAGCATTCTCCAGCAGTGATAGCCATTGCCACAACCAACATCGAGAACGAGTTTATTGTTGAGAGGTGCAATATGATCGATCAATCGATCCCATTTCCAATCAGATCGCCATTCAGTATCGATAAACGTATCGTGAATAGAAAAGGGCCCTTTGCGCCAAGGGATAAGTGCTTCGAGAGCTTCTTTAATTTTTTGCTTGGTGTCGGAATCGGTCTCGGAAGTCTCACCAAATCTCACCTGTGTCGCAAGTTCCATAGACTCGGAGGTGACGTTGGGGAGCGAGTCTAAAGCCGCTTTCCATCCTGGCAGATCACCATAACGCTCTATGCTTAAACCTTTTGCAATAATAGCGGGTAATTCGCTTCCCCAACTTTTGAGCGCGGTATGTGAACTTAGGAAGTGTTGTAAATCTGAAAAGTAATTCATGTTATTTAATGGCGAGCATGGAGGCAAAGTTGAGGCACTGAAACCACACATCGGAGCTTGAAAAGCCAGCTTGTTGAAAACGCTTGCGATGTTGCGCGAGTGTTTCAGGAATGAGTACATTTTCTAAGGACGACCGTTTCTGAGCGATTTCTAAATCAGAATAGCCGTTTGCACGTTTGAAATTATGATGTAGTTCTATCATTAATTCTTGATGCGCTTGATCTTCAAAGCTGACCTTTTCGGAGACAATGAGCACTCCGCCTGGGTTCATTCCATGGTAAATGTTTTTAATAAGCTGGTCGCGTTCTGCAACCGGTATAAATTGCAGCGTAAAGTTCAATACTACGACCGATGCATTGTCGATGTTAGTTGATCTCACATCGCCCAAGACGACATTCACAGGCGTTCGGGGAGGGTGAGCATTGAGAATGGCAGTAAATCGCTCGACCATGGCGGGTGAATTGTCGACACCTATAATTTCACAGTCAGCTTGATCGATTCTACCGGCCATTGCCAGGCTTGATGCGCCAAGCGAACAGCCGAGATCAACGCACTTACTATTAGGCTGAGCATAACGTTGAGCCAGGTCTCCGATCATCGACACAATAGACTCGTATCCAGGCACGGAGCGCTGAATCATATCCGGAAAGACCTTGACAACATCGTCATTAAATTCGAATCCAGCAACGGCTGAAAGAGGATTGGAGTAGATGGTATCGCGTTGAGTCATGCTGGCTTTTAGTTCTTTAATCCGATAAATCGGGTCGTTAGAAATCAATGGTGCGCTATTGTTAGCTGAGCGCTGCTGATTTTAGACGGAATCTGTTATTTCTGCATCGTATTATCGCGATTTGCTCTAACAATGTTCAATAGAGAACGTGATATTGACTATGCTAATGATATGTATTTTGGATATTTTTGCGTAGTGAATGGGCGGTATGGCGTACTCTGGCTATCAAAACATAAAAGCATTGGTTGTAGATGACTTTGAGAGCTTTCGGCAAATGTTGGCAAACATGCTCGAAAGCTTTGGTATCGCGTCGATTGACAGTGCTGTGACAGGTAACGAAGTCATGCGTTGGTGCCAGGAGAAGGATTTGGACCTGATTCTATGTGACTACAACCTTGGCCGAGGAAAGAACGGCCAGCAAATCTTAGAAGAGTTGCGGCATAAAATAATTCTGTCACGTAAGACACTTTTTATACTGATATCGGCAGAATCGAGTAAAGCCATCGTCATGTCTGCCTACGACTATGAGCCTGATGCCTACCTTGCTAAGCCGATCACCGGTAAAGCGCTAAAGCAGCGTTTAGACAGATTGTTGCAGCAGCGCGACGAAATGTTACCTATCTACCAAGCCATCGACGATAAAAACCTTCCCAAAGCCACGGATTTACTCAATCGTCAGATTATGGCAGGCAGTCGAATCAGTACCCCCTGTCAAAAACTATTGGGAGAACTCTATTTGGAATCTGGCCAGATAGATCTGGCTGAAGATATCTATCGGAGCGCCTTGCAAGTGCGAACACTCGATTGGGCTAAGGTGGGCATGGCTAAGGTTCGAGAATTGCAGGGCAATAAGGGAGAAGCTAAAACTTTCCTCAGAGAGATCATTAAGAAAAACCCGTTGTGCATGCAAGCGTATGATGCACTGGCCGGTATATACCGAAAAGAGGAAGATGACGAGGCATTGTCTGAGATCCTTAAATCTGCGGTTGAGCAATCTCCGATGGCGATTTTACGTCAAGAGTCACTGGCTAAACACGCAATAAAAGTGAATGACAACTTCACTGCGGCGCAAGCATTTAGACAAACTGTTCGACTTGGAACCAACTCCGTTCACGACAAGCTTGATAATCATATTCAGTTTGGGAGATCAACCGCACAGCTCTTGCGAGATGATCAAAGTGCTGCGGTAGATTTGTCTCGTGAAGTGATTAAAGATTTAGAAGAGGTTGGTTCCCGCTTTGCGATGAGTGAAGAGCAGTCAGTAATGACACTTTTCGTTGAAAGCCAGGTGCTTGCGGGACAGGGTAATACCCGTAAAGCCAAAGAAGTATTGCAAATGGCTGAGGAAAAGTACTCTAAGCTAGAGACAGAAAGTGATCTAGATACTGATTTGAGTATGGCTCAAGCGTTAAAAGATACTGGGAACAAAGAGGCCTCCGACCAGGTTCTGTCTAGGCTAGTGCAAGAATATAAAAACGATCAATCCGCACTAGAAAAAATCGATCCTTATCTCGATGAGCCCATTAGTCAGCGTAATCGCGGTACAGTCACTTCGATCAACAAGCGTGGTATTGGCTTTTATGAAGCCAATAAATTCGAAGAAGCAATACGTTGCTTTGATAGCGCAAGAAAGCTTTTTCCCAATCATATAGGTATACAACTTAATTTAGTTCAATCTATTGATGGTGAACTCAGGGCTAGGGGGTATGACAAAGAAACTTATTACAAAGCGATGCGAATTATTGACATCGTTAAGCGAAACATTACCGGTGATCATCCGCAGTACGATCGATACTTACAGTTGCAGGATATGATTGGTGCACACAGTCGAGAGGTATAAAGGAACTGACTATGGAAAACTCCAGAGAATCACTGGATTTTAGCCTAATTTTGGCGTCCAGTGTTCATGACATGAAAAACTCAGTAGGGATGTTATTAAATTCCTTAGAAGAGTATATTCACGAATCAGACGAGACTGATCCTGCTCAAGAAAAAAGAATTGCGACGTTACAGTATGAAGGTTCTCGTATAAGCGGAGAGTTAATCCAGTTGCTGTCTATCTATCGCATGCAGGATCAACGTCTGCCAGTGCAAATTGATGAAAATTTTGTGATGGATACATTCGATGATCAAATCGCACGCAATGATATGTTATTTCAAACGCGAGGTATTCAGGTAGATGTTGAGTGTGATGATAACTTACGTTGGTATTACGACAATGAGCTTGTCGGCGGTGTGATCCACAACATTCTCATTAACTGTGCCCGCTATACTCGTGAAAAAATAGTGTTAGCTGCCGTCGTTGAAAACAACCAATTATGTATTGAGATTGCAGATGACGGTGGTGGCTATCCTTCAGCGATGATTGACGCTCCGATTAATGAGGACCGCGGTGTTAGTTTTGAAAGCGGCAGTACAAATCTTGGTTTGTACTTTGCCTCGAAAGTCGCTGCACTACATGTCCAAAATGACCAATGCGGCTCCATTTCACTAGCTAATGGCGGGACGCTAGGCGGTGGGCGCTTTATTATGCGCCTGCCGTAATGGTCAATTAATTAGTCGCCTTATAAATTAAGACTGGCAAGGCCATTATCTTCACATTGTTGTTTATTTTCAGGCGGCGCAATGACTGCGATACTTGCTGTATCGTCATTGGATAAATACTTATCTGCTACGCGTTTTAAATCCTCTTCTTTGACTTCCAGGACTTGCTTTCTAAAGGTCTCGCGAAGTTCTATTGTGCGTCCATTTAATTCAGCATGAAACGCTTGCTTGGCTTCACCTGCAGGGGAGCCTGGTTTGTCGATTGAGCTTATGACCCCCAAAATGGCTTCTTCAACGCTTAGCCAGGCGTGGTCGGTATCTTTTAGCCACTGGATAGATTGAGAGAAATCTTCGAGCGTTTCGGATAAACGAGGATCTCGGTAAGAATAGAATCTGAACGCGGCAGAATTGCTATCTTGTTGGGCTCCACCTCCGTACGCACCGCCTTGTTCGCGGATAGTTCTGTGAAGGTAACCGTTACGTAAAAATCCACCCAGCACTGTCAGTGGTGCAGCATCCGCATGAGTCATAGCGACAGTTGGAAATGCCTTTGCGCAGAAATTTACTTGCGTATTGGTTAACCACGACTGACGAACATTCGTGGTATCGGGTTGTTGTAATTCGATTTCACCGCCATCCATGCGAGCGGGCTGTATCGTATAGTGTTTACGCCAACTATCGATTAATTGGGAATGTTGTGCGGGCAGGTTAGTTTCATCACTAACGAGTAGAAACTGCATCGACTGTTGGGTAATTTTTTTGTGCAGGTTGAGTAATGTGGCAGAAAATTTCTCCATTCCCTCTGGATTTTGCAGTTGTTTATCCAGTAACTTAATAAATTGAATTCCGCCAAGACCAGAGACTCTGTGATTCAAACTACTGAGCGGAGACATGTTCGCGGTAGCTGCCGACATTGCCAAGCTATGACCGCTGCCCGTCACACTTTGCTCTCGGCGGGCGCGCATTTGAGCAACCAACTCTCTGATACGGTTATGTTCGTCAAATCGAACGCCATGTAATGTTTCCGCCATCAAGTCAGTCATAGCGATATGATTTTTGGCAAGTGCTTTTGCAGAAAGGATGATGTGGCCTCGACTTTTTTGCGGGTCGTGTACATCACTTCTTATTGAGGTGAAGCAATTGAGTGAGCCAACTATCTGAGACTGACGTTTTTGTACGCTGAGGTAGTCTTCCTCGTTGATGCCTAGCTCACTGAGACACGCTGAATAAATACCGAGTATTTGCAATTCTTCATCGGTTAAAGACGGGATGTCAATAATAGCCTGTTGATACACTAGCCCATTTGTTCCAGTTTGGTAAGAGGCAACAGGGAAGTTTTCCGTTGTACTAAAGTCCCCGGTAACATGGTGCATGTTGGCCGGTACATCTTCTATCCCCACTTTGGGTAAAACAGACATGTCATCTTTTTGTTGCTGGCGAGCTTCTAACGCTTTCGCTTGATCGATAATAGCTTGTTTCTGTTGCTCGTTTAACGACGCTTTTAATTCATCTAGGTGACGACGTTCGGCAGCTTGTTTGCGCTCTTGGATGTGTTCATCGGGCGCTAGTGTTAGGCGGACGCGGTGAGGGTTGTCTAATAGTAATTTGCGTACCAAGTTTTGGATAAAGTCAGGCTCTTTGATGGCGTCTCTTAATTTAACAATAGCCGGGTCGATATCGAGTAAACCAATTGGGTCGCCACGATGTGTTGCTGCACTTAACGCTGTCAAAATGAGTTGTAACCCATAAGGGTAGCTGTCACCACTTATCTCGCGTTGTTGCAATTCAAGTTGATGCAAGGCTGCTTCAAGATCTTCTTGCGGTACACCGTTTTGGGCAACATGTTGCAAGGTATCGAGGATCAACTGTTCAAAGGCATCCGCTTTGTCAATGTCGCTTCCTTCAATTCCACAAACAAAACTAATTTCATGTTGTGAATCGTCTAACCCACAAAGAGGCGAAGGTGAATTCCCTAAATCCGTAGTTTCTAATACATGTTGCAACGGTGAGGCGCTATTATCGAATAAAATACTTGATAACAATTGCGCCTCTAAAGCCTCGACTAGATTAGTGGATTTACCTAACAGCCATCCCATAACAATGTGGGTTTTTTCTGATAGGCTTTGGGGCGACTCTGTTTCCTGCTCTTTGGCGTCGTTGTAGGGGTAGCCCTCCATAACACGCACTGGTGAGTAATAGCGCTTTTCTTCGGGAACAAAAATATGCTCCTCTAGTTTTTCAAAACGTTTGAGAGCTTGAGCTTCAAATTTTGCTTGGTGCTCAGCTGCACTAATGTTGCCAAAAGTCATGAATATGGCATTGCTAGGGTGATAGTGTGTTTTATAAAAAGCTAACAGTTGGTCATAGCTAAGATCGGTAATACTTTCTGGGTCACCGCCACTATTGTAGTGATAGGTGGTTGTCGGAAATAAATATTTCGATAAGGTCTGCCATAGTTGAGAATTGATGGAGCTCATTGCTCCTTTCATTTCGTTGTACACTACACCTTTGTACATTAGGTCAGATTTGCTGTTGCCTGCCTCGCTAAAATCAAGACGGTGTCCTTCTTGGGCGAAGTCTAGAGGGTCTAGACGTGAGAAAAATACTGCATCTAGGTAAACGTCCAGAAGATTGTTAAAGTCTTTTTTGTTTTGGCTTGCAAACGGGTAGGCCGTCCAGTCGGAACTGGTGAATGCATTCATGAAGGTATTAAGCGAGCGCCGAATCATCATGAAAAAGGGGTCGCGAACTGGGTATTTTTCACTACCGCATAGGGCCGTGTGCTCAAGGATGTGAGCCACACCGGTTGAATCTTTGGGTACCGTGCGCAGTGCCACCAAGAATACATTCTCGTCGTAGTCAGACGCTAAGTGTATATGCTGGGCGCCGGTTGCCTTATGCTGATACTCTTCAATGGTTAAGTTTAAAGAAGCAACTTCCTGACTGCGTACTAGGTGAAACGGCTGAGCGGCAGAATGTGTCATAAGTACTGTGTTCGCAAATTAGTGATGAATGTATGGAGAACTATTATAGGTGTTATAGGACCTGGAGGCGAACCTATACTAGCGCGGTATAGGTATGCATTGGTTATCTGTTAACCAGAAAGCAGATAACGGTCAGCTCAGCAAAGATACCGGGCTTTGAGTATTAATCAAAAGACGTTTTTGCAGGGGCCTTAGCCGTTTGATCTCTGCTTCCCGTTTACTCGCGCTGCTTCGGTCAGTTGAAGACTCAACCATCAGGAGCTTTACCGGTTTGTCTCCACGCAAAGACTTCGCGCCTCGTTTCCCCGAGGAGTGTTCCTCCCAGCGCCGTGTGACGTCTGTGGTAATACCTGTGTACAGTTTGCCAGAATGGGTTTCGAGAATATAAATGAACCAGCGGGTTGAGGGTAACTGTCGGGTTTCTAGCATTTGCGGTTAAACTTCATGCAAAAATAAGTGGTCGCTACGGTGTCACTTTCTATCAGCTTCTGGAGCAGCGATTATTACGGCGTCCGGTGTGCTACTTGATCTCATAGTATCAGAAAAGAGGCTTGGGAATGTCAAACGCAGTATTCAATGATAATGAAAAGTTGCAGCTTTTAGACAATTTTTATGCGATAGCCGATGCCAAAAACTGGCATCCTAATCACACACCTAAAAACTTGGCTGCAGCGCTTAGTGTAGAGGCTGGAGAGCTGTTGGCGTTGTTTCAATGGTCAGATGACAAAGGTTTCGACACCATCGTTGAGAGTAAAAACGCGGTAGCACAGGAGATGGCTGATATTGCTATCTACCTGTTGGTCTTGGCGGATAAAGCTGGTATTGATCTAGGCGCTGCAATGCTAGAGAAGAGTCAACACAATGCAGCCCGGTTTTTGAGTAGTCATAGTGAGAATTGACGCAAAATGGCAGATAGAAATTTTGATGATTTAGCCCATCGTTTTCAGCGAAATGTATATTCAGGTTTAAAAGGGGAGATTCGTTTAGCTATTCTTCAGCGAGATTTTCGCGAATATTTGCCGATTTTCGAGTGTTCACAAGATGAAGAACCTATCACTGTTCTCGATGCGGGCGGCGGGTTAGGGCAGATGGCGCGGCTATTTGCGACGCGCGGGCATAACGTGACATTGTGTGATATTTCCGAGAATATGTTGGCACTTGCGGACGAGGAGAACAAGCAGCTTGGCTTAGATTCTCGCATTGAAATAAAACAGCTGGCTATACAGAATGTAGCGAAGCAATTCCCTCAGCACTTTGATGTGGTTACATGTCATGCCGTGATGGAGTGGGTGGATGAGCCTCAACAATTACTCGACGATTGCTTAACGTGCCTTAAACCTGGAGGCTACTTGTCGCTCAGTTACTACAATATTCATGGGTCTCATTATAAAAATTTATTGAGAACAAATTTCAAAAAATTTGCCAAGCAACAATGGGGTGGATATAGAGGAAGTTTAACGCCGTCAAACCCACTTGAACCTGAGACTGTGATGCGTTGGATCGATGAATCTGATTTTGAATTCATCTGTGAAAGTGGCATTCGTACGTTTCACGATTATATTCTTAACAAAACCGATAGGGAAAGAGAGCCCGAAAAAGTTTTAGAGCTCGAGTTGGAATATTCTCGCATTATGCCTTTTATGCGTTTAGGTCGCTATATTCATGTCTTGCTACGCAAGCCCGGTTAGTGTGTTTTCAGCAAAAAATCTTTGGCCTCGTTGACTTTAGCTGCTAGATAGTGGCTTCCTCCACGGTCTGGGTGTAGTCGTTGCATAAGTTTTTTATGTGCGTGCGTAATCTCTTCCTTTGAAGCGCCATCTACGAGGCCCAGTATTTCAAGAGCCTCTTTTTTATTCATTTCGTTTTATGCGGGTGCTCTTGCGCTGTTGTTCGTGCTGCCCTCGAATGTTTCATCAGGATATGTTCTTTGCGCGTAAGCCATCAATAATCGGAATGATTCTTGATCGTTTGTTTGGTAATACCCTAATAGTTTCTTTATTTCTGCAATGGATAGCGAGGCTAGAGTACGTGATTTATATAATCCGTCTGTCATTTCGCCAGAAATATCGCCGCTATCGTGATCAAGGTTTAGCGTTAGGTAAGCGGTCTTTACTTGAGAGTTATTGCCTGAGTGAACTGTACTAGATGCTTTGTGTTTAAGCGTATGCAGAAGGATCGGGAACGCTTTAATTAGTAGCGGGAATAGAGCGCGAGCGATTGGAATTAGGGCAGCAAAAACAGCACCGATCCAGTGTAATTTACCAAACGCAACGAGTGTCAGTAAAATAAACGCGAGTAGGGCTCCACCCCATTGGATTAAGATGGTCTTGCGTTGTGCTTTCGGCGCATTGCTATATTTGTAGTACCCGTAGAAAAAAATAAGGGTTACTAGTGCGGCGAGAAGAGTGCGTAGAATCATACTGAAAACTTATTTCGCGATTTGCTGGGTTAATAGCTTTACGGCTTCGGGTGATTTTTCTGCAAGATTGAGTAACGCAGTCATTCCGCCGCTTGCATACACTGCGACGGCACCAAGCAATTCTTCAAGACGACGTTGGCTATGACGGTCAAATGGGCAGTATGCACCTTGAGATAATGTGGCTAATTGTTTGAATATATTGCCAACATTCGGATTTCCGCCTTCGTGGAAGATAAAAATCGGGACACCAACCAATCCCAGTTGCCCTGCTAGATCACAGAGTCGGTCTGCTGCTTCTTCCACCGCATCACCGATAAATACTAAAGCATTAACTTTGTGCCGCCTAGACTCGTCAAGGGTGTGTTGTAGCAGGCGGCCAATTTGCGTATGACCGCCAAGGCAATTGACACTTTGCATATCACGCATGAGCGTTTGAGATTGGCGATGCCAAGGAGAATACTGAAATTCGTGAAAGCCTCGGTAGTAACATAGTTGAGTAAGAATCCCGCCTAGCTTTTGCGTTTGTGTGAACATCGCGCTCTGTATTTGGCACGCGGTATCCCAGGTTGGCTGGCGGCTTGCTGTGGCGTCAATGGCAAAGATAATACGCCCGGGCTTTTCACTTGCCGTAACGGGGAGCTTATTAATCTGATCGATAAACTGCGTGATGTCTTGTTGACTAGAGACTTGTGTTGAGACTGTCTTGTCTTTCGGTTTAGTCATGATGGCCCCTGGCGTTTTGCTTGAGATTATAGTGGGCCGGGGTAAAAACGTTAAGTGTGGTCGAGGTAGGGACCAAGCAGGCAAAAAAAACCCGATGACCTGGGGGAGAGCATCGGGTCAAGACCATTAGGAGTGAAACATTAAGGATACATTCCTTAAAGTTCGGATCATCTTCATGATCCAGCCAGCGCCACTAACACTTGGGGGGATGTGTGCCGCCGACTTATTTGTAAGTATCGTACAAATTTGCGATCCGTCCAGGTCCTGGTTGCTTTTTTTTAAAACTATTTGTCATATTTTTGTACAACAGTGCCTAGGCAGGGGTATATATAGAACGAATAGGTACGTTTAGGCGTCAATAACACCTGGAGGGAGCTGCAACATAGGATTGAAAGCTCATAGTTCGAGAATTGAGATTTTTGAGAACGTAAGATTATAACAAGTACGACGACCCGATTGGTGGCTCTAGGTTGGTTCCAAAATATGGAACCTCACGTCTGTTAGCGCTTGCGGCTGATGATGTCTAGTGCTAGATTCGTAACCAAATTTAATAAAGCGGTCACGTTTCTACCCCTTTTGTTATTTGTGTGTAGATACTGCTCTCCTTACCTTTCAGTCTGCTAGCGCCAATGGCTAGTGACTGTTCTGGCAAAAGGAGGAGAGAGAGACCCAATAAGACGTATTCCACGTTACACGAGGTTTGGTATGGAAAAAACTCAACGTAAGATCGAAAAATTTAGGCAGCGTGAGCAACGAATTCTCGACGCGGCACTTGAGCTTCTTATTACACACGGTGAAGAAACCGTGACTGTCGAACAAATTGCAAATCATGTCGATATTGGCAAAGGCACGATCTACAAGCATTTCACATCAAAGGTCGAGATCTACATGCGCCTCTTGTTGGATTATGAAAGCCAGTTGGCTGATCGTTTGCGCGATGCGATACGGGAGGCAGAAGCGGGGAACTATGCGGCACCGGCTAGGGCGTACTTTGAATCTCGGATGTCAGACCCTACCAAAGATCGTCTCTTCCAACGTTTGGAGGAGAAAGTCATCGCTCTAAAGCAAGCGCCTGAGATGATTGAGGAACTCCACAAGATGCGGAATGACATCATGGAGTCGATGAACGACCTCTTTACCAGGCGCATTCAAGAAGGCTACATGGAAGATGTACCACCACACTTCTATTACTATACCTACTGGGCCTTGACCCAGGGAGCTGTTGAGTTGTTTCATTCGAAAACGTTCTCCAAAATCGATGAAAGCGGTGGTGATCTCATGCGGTTTATCATGGAGGTCGGTGTCCACATGGGTGACAAGCGGCGCTCATAGAACAAGTAAAGTTTTACTCAATTTCACCTCCTCTTGGCCGATATACAAGAGGAGGTGAAACAATGAATCGATTTCTTTCCGCTATTTTCAAAACTCCGTTTATTCTGTTTTTGCTCTTGCCGTTAGGAGCTTGCTCCTATCATTATATGAACAGCTCAACCGATGAGTGGTTGAAGCGCTTAGAATTGAAGTCTCACCACAACGTAACCAGCCTCCGCAGACATACTATTCCACGATTCAATCGCGTCTGTGTCAGTCGTCCATTTACATTAACACCGGCAGATTTACGCGCAGAAGCAAGCCAAGTACTTGCGCAGGAGCTTGGTTATTTATATCGATCGGTAGACGGTCCGCAAATGGCTTCCTCTCACCGAGAGGCCATGTTAAACGCGGCGAGACAACGTTGCGATTTTCTCTTTGACTTAGACGTGGTGCTAGATGAGGACCAAGTTGCGAGTGTTGGAGATTTTGACAATGGGGTCGATCAATTCTCCGATTTAGGGTTTGATCAATTAGGACTAAAAGTGTCCATTTGGGATGTGCGGTCTGCTCAGCTTGTTGATACCAGTTTAGTCACCAGTCGGACGTCTTTCTTGTCTTTCGCGGCAAGTAGTCCAAGTGACTTGGTTCAGAAGTCAATTCGACTTTATGTTGATAGTGTAGCTATTCAGCAGTAATGCGCATTCTTTCCTTTGCTACCACTAAGTTGGCGATATAAGATAACAGTTACATCCATTCTTTAAGCCTTTCCTGATTATTACTATGTCTGATTTTTTGAAGTCGGTTGAGCAACTCCAAGCTCAATACGAGACGCGATTACCACCGGTAGACAGCTGGAACCCTGAGCTGAGCGGGGATTTAGATATGCGAATTGATCGCAGTGGAGAGTGGTTTTACCAAGGCGATCCGATTGGCCGTTATGCGCTAAAAAAATTGTTTGCAGGGATCTTAAAGCGGGAAGGGGATGACTATTTTCTTGTAACGCCTGTTGAAAAGTGGCGAATCCAGGTTGAAGATGCCCCATTAGTCGTGACGAAATGTGAGTTTTCTCATGCGACGGTTAATGGTTCGGCGCAATCTCAGCCAATCATAATGTTAACGACAAATATGGACGATCAATTCATCGTTGATAAAGAGCACCCGCTATGGGTAGAAGAAAGAAATAGCCAACGTGCCTCTGCCGAACCTGACCTTGCACCCTATGCCACTGTACGTCGAAACATCCCCGCATTAATTAATCGCAACGTTTACTATGAACTCGTTGAGCAGGCTTTATCAGAAGGCGAAAATGAGAGTGCCAACGTGTTTAGTGCTGGTGAAATTTATTCTTTGATTCCATGAGCTCATATTAAAACCAGCTGACACTTTTTGTGTGACTCTCTGTTAGCTTTACAAAGGTTTTCATGTCTATGGCGGTCATTTCCCACTCTAAAGTATTGAAGCGGTTATGTTCTCCATCGCTTTTTAGCCAATAGATCTTATTACCTTCCACCTTTGCAATCGTATCTATGACGTGTTGATTGCAGCCGATTTCAGCAGAATCGAGTATTACTACCTCATCTCCGGGAGTTAAGGCAGCTCTACAATCCTTGACATTGCGTAGAGAATGTTTGTTTAAATTAAGAATATGTAACATTACAGCGAAATAACCCTATCGGCAGCTTGTATGATCGATTGAAAAGAACTGTCAGATATATTTGAGATTTGCAGAAATTCGTTCGTGGGTGCTACGTGGGGAATCTTATCGCCGACGCTAAAAAATGATGTGTCACCCAAATCTTGAAGTTGCGAAATTTTTTCTTTGTATGGGGCGGTGTTTAGTAAACTAAGAGATTCTTTAAAAAAAATGACCTTAACCGAGCAGTCAAATAAACAGGCTGTGATTAATACATCGAGAGACTCTAATGCTTTGTTGGCGTTGTCTGATTGGCGGATAAGTATAGCGAATTGCTGCATTGTATTATCCGCCGAAATTGATTACACGATCGGCTTGAAGAAGGCTGTCGATGTACTGACCAAGGCCTGATACCGAAATATTGGGGATGAGCGTCTCTGGTTGCGCGCTATCGGCACCTGGGTGTCTTGCGTTAAGCGATGAGACGCAAGCTACAGCATCAATGTTGTGTTGAGTTATTAACTCAGACCATATGCTAGCGAGTGGATTTTCTCGTTGTAATAGATTTGACACGCCGTCCCCGTAAAAGAATAACCGATAAACACCATGGCCTTCTGAAATCACTTGCTTTGTAAACCGCGCTGCGATTGATGAGGCTGGTGTTGTTGGCTCACAAAAAATATTAATCGCGTAGATCATTGATAACCTGTAGCCGACATTTTTCTTGAATTGCGCTTAACTTTTCATGGGCAGTAATGAATAGCGAAGATGAAGATATAGTGCCGCCCAACAAAAAGCCCTGCATATAGCAGGGCTTTTGTGTGTCACGATGCAACCGTCGCTTAATCGTCACCGGAAAACGCTAAAATCAACTGTAGCAAACTAACGAACACGTTATAGATGGCAACAAATAACATGACTGTTGCGCTGATATAGTTGGTTTCACCGCCATGGATAATGACACTGGTATACCACGCAATTATGCCGGAAGAGAGCAACAAGAACATGCAGCTCACTGCAAGGTGAAGACCTTGAATATTGAAGAACACATTGGCAATCCCGGCGATAAACGCAACCAGAATACCAACGACTAAAAAACCACCCATGAAGGTTAAATCTTTGCGGCTAACCAGTACATAACCAGATAAACCGAAGAAGATTAATGCAGTCCCGCCAAGCGCCATCAAAATAGGCTCAATACCTGCTGTAGCAACAACAAAGCTCAAGAGTGGAGCGATGGTTAGGCCAAGCCAGCCGGTTAATGCAAATACCCATACTAATCCCCAGCCACTGTTTTTGGTTTTCTCAACGGCAAATAACAGTGCGAAGTAGGGGATTAATGAAAGAAGACCCATATGAGGCATACCGACAATACTGCCGATGGTCGCTGTAACCGCACTAAATGCAAAGCATAGTGCTAGCAGGGTATAGGTATTGCGCAGTACTTTACTGATTTCAAGCGAGCTTGCTTCTGTGCTTGCCGTTTGAGTGTAGAGTTCTTGCATGTAAGTCTCCGTTTGAGATTCAGATGGATTCTGAAATCGTAGTCAATTTTCTAGCATGATACAAAGTTCGCCTTTAATTTCAAACAATTAGTTGGAAATTTCGGACTCACTGCAGGTTAGATTGTGGCGGACCTGTTTGGTTTCAAGAAGTACGTAGAAATAATGGTTCTAATTTTAGCTGTTGATAGTGGGATATTGATAAAAGGTGGCAAATCGGCATTAAAACCGGATAAAAGTAGGGGGTACTATCGCTTTCATAGTTGCACCAAGGTGAGGGCGAAATATTGGAACAATTATGTGTGATGATTAGCGTCTAATCGCTATTGCTATCTCTGAAGGATGTTTTTTCGAAATAGACACTGCGCAGACAAGCGCTTCAGAAGCGGCGTTCTAATGTGTTCTATCGTGGTAGAGATTAACCTAAACAGGTTGCTGCCGTTTAGCCCCTGTAGTGTTCGTGCTGACCTGCTCGTTGCGATGCCCTCAGAGCAAATTGCTAGGCGCGTTGTGGTATTTACCAGGCATAACAAACAGGGCGTTTTGTCTGCCACGAGCGTGTGGAAACGAAGGGCGGTCTTCACGCCTCAAACTGCCATAAAAAAACCCGGCAGGTGCCGGGTTTTGAATATGGCGGTGGGGCAGGGATTCGAACCCTGGGAGCTGTTACACTCAACGGTTTTCAAGACCGCCGCTTTCGACCACTCAGCCACCCCACCGGAAGAGGCGCAGATTATACAGTTATCCTTTTCGCTCGCAAGTCCGAAAATGCTAAGTTTCCGGCGAGCGAGAAAAACTGTCTATATCAGCACCAAATTGATGATTTATAAGGCTTTTATAACGCCTTATTTTAATTGCATTAACCTTCCTGTTCAGTAAGCCCTTGCTTTTGATTTCTTGGATCATTGGCCGGACGTGCTATGGGGCGTGGATTATGCGGTACCGGCGATTCAAGCGAAGTGTCTAATGCTCGGCTCGCAGGGATGGTCACGTTATGGGTTGTAATTTTCACCATTGTAACCGGCTTCGGGTTGAGTCGCGGGTCATTCGCTGCTCGTTGAGGTTCGAGAGTCTGACTCGAATTGTCCTGCGCTGTTGGGGTTGCTTCGGAATCTTCTGAAGATTCAGTGCTCGCCGCGGCAATAGCGGCCTCATCGCTTTGCAGGGGAGTTTCTGCCGAGGATGACGCTTTATCGGCCGCTTCTGAATCGCTGGCAGCCTCGGTAGCTGGCGCTATGCTAACCTCTTCGTCTTCCGCGACAGCGGGAGTTGGTTGGACGCTCTCTTCAGTAGACGGTTCTGCTGTGATATCTCCGCTTGGCTTAGCTGCAACAGCTGGTTCAGCACTCAGTTTAGCTATGTCATTATCAGTTGTGCCTGACGACACGCTGGTCGCTTCAGTTTGGACCTCTGGTTTGGTAGAAGCGTTAGCTTCCGATGCTGGTGAAGGCTGTGCCCCTTCTGCCGGCTTTGTGGCCACTGGCTGACTGGGTTTTGTAGCTTCAGACATATCAGTAGCTTTTGCTTGCGTTCCCTCTGAGGCCACTTTAGCGTCGGCTGCTAATGGCGCTGGGCTATCGCTACGTGGAGTCTGCGCGGGCGCTGTTGCTGTTTCCTGGGCGGGCGCTTTCGCCGGCTTATTTTCCGCAGAGCTGGATTCGTTGGTGTTGGCCTCCGCCGATTGAACTAAGTCTTCACGGCGACCTTTGCGACGTTGTTGCGGGCGGCCACGTTTGTTTGCGGGTCGCTTTGGTGGATTGTTGGCGCTTTCAGTCGAATCGTTCTGCGACCCGGCTGACTTTTCATTAACCGCCTGTGTGCGCTGTTGCTCATCGCGCTGATTTTGTCCACGGTTGCGATTATCGCGGCGGTTGTCGTCCCGACGGTTATCATCGCGATTACCACTTCGATTATTGCGATTGTTGCTACGATTGCCGTTTTCGCGACTATCGTTGTTCTGGCGACGGTTTCTGTTGCCGCTGCGGTTGCGCTGGTTACGGTTATTTTGGCGGTTACCTGAGCGCCTTTGTTGTGGCTTTTTCTTCTTTGAGTCTTTGCTGTCTGAATCGCTAAATAATTCTCCGAGTGCTTTGAATAGTCGCGATAACAGGCTTGGTTTTGCGGGTTTTACAGGTTTAGGCGCGGGTTGCTCGGGAGCTACCTGCTGGATCGCTGGTCGCGCCACCTTCGCCGGGGCGGTGGGTGCTGTTTCGCTTGCTTTTTCCTCGGCAGCATCGGCAGTGCTAGAAATTTTATAGCTCGTCTCTAGGGTGTCGGTGGCATCGTCGCGTAAACGGAGCACTTCAAAGTGAGGTGTAACCATTTCACTGTTGGGAACGATTACCACGCGAATATTGTTACGGTTTTCGATGCTCGATATCGTTTTTCGCTTTTCATTTAACAGGTAGGTCGCAACGGGGACGGGGGCAATGGCCCGAATTTCCGCACTACGCTCTTTTTGTGCTTCTTCCTCAACTAAACGCAAAATCGAAAGTGCTAGCGATTTCGTCGAGCGAATTGTGCCTTGTCCGCTACAACGTGGACAGACTTTTGAGGTGGTTTCACCGAGCGAAGGGCGCAAGCGTTGGCGTGACATCTCAAGCAAGCCGAAGCGAGAGATTTTGCCTACCTGGACGCGCGCACGGTCCATGTCTAATGCGTTCCGCATGCGATTTTCGACTTCTCGCTGGTTGCGGCTGGACTGCATATCAATAAAGTCAATAACTACCAAACCGCCCATATCTCGCAAGCGTAGCTGACGAGCGATCTCATCTGCTGCTTCAAGGTTGGTTTGTAAGGCGGTGTCTTCGATACTCCCACCTTTTGTCGCGCGCGAAGAGTTGATGTCTATCGAGATTAAGGCCTCTGTAACATCTATGACAATAGAACCACCTGATGGCAGTTTTACTTCGCGCTCAAAGGCTGTCTCAATTTGACTTTCTATTTGATAGCGGTTGAAAAGAGGGACGTCGTCGTCATAAATTTTGATGCGGCTTTTGAAATCAGGCATTACCTGCTGGATGAATGCCGACGCGAGATTGTGAGCATCTGGCTGATCGACGATTACTTCGCCGATATCCTCGCGAAGGTAATCTCTAATCGCTCGAATAATGACATTGCTTTCTTGGAACAGAAAGTGCGGCGCTTTACTATCAGTTGCTTCTTTCTTAATTTCGTCCCAGAGGCGAATTAGCCAATTGAGGTCATACTGTAACTCTTCAGAGGAACGCCCTACACCCGCTGTACGGATTATCGCACCCATCCCAGAAGGGATATCTACACTACTCAAGGCTTCTTTGAGAGAGGATCTATCTTCACCCTCGATGCGTCGTGAAATGCCTCCCGCACGTGGATTGTTTGGCATTAATACTAGGTAACGACCAGCTAAGCTTATAAAGGTTGTCAGTGCAGCACCTTTATTCCCGCGCTCTTCTTTATCAACTTGGACGATGACTTCAAGGCCTTCCTTTACGACATCCTTTATCTTGATGCGACCTTCGATATCCTTAGGTTGTTTTATAAAATATTCGCGTGAAATTTCTTTTAGCGGAAGGAAACCGTGGCGCTCTGCGCCGTAATCGACAAACGCGGCCTCTAAACTAGGTTCGATTCGTGTGATTTTACCGAGGTAAATGTTGGCCTTTTTCTGTTCTCTGGTGCGATTTTCAATATCGAGATCATATAACCACTGTCCATCGACGAGCGCTACACGTAGCTCTTCTGGCTGGGTGGCATTAATTAACATTCTTTTCATGTGACTAACTCATAACATTAGGCACGAGTAGAAGGCTAAAATGATAGGAATTTAGGCGCGATTAATCGACGATTAATCGGGGAGCGATGAAGGTATCAACAGGCGCTGGAAAAACGTTAGCGCAGACTTTTAACGTGATGCGGCAGTATGCATTAGGCAAATAATCCCCAAAACACAAAAAACACCAAGAGCACATAGGTGCATGGTGTATTAGTGTTGGATTTCAATGTCGTTGCTAACCGCATCTGTAATAAAGCCGTAAACGCTTGTTTATTAATAGTTGTTATGTTTTAAGCAAACACAACGTGTATAACTTAACTATTGTCTTTAATGCTACCTGTGGAACAACACGTGGATCTAGTTACGAATAACGCGTAAATTTGATCACTTTTAAATTGGTAGTAACGTGTCGTCGTAATACTTTCTATATACCTAAAATTTCTTTCTGTCTTAACCGCGCTAACTCGCGCATCATTTTTAACGAGGGTTTGCTTTGCCTTTATTAAATGCTGCTAAAGCAATCCGTAATTTAGAACTTTTTCTATTCGGCTGTAACAAGGCCTTAATCTGTGAGGCTTTACAGAACAGAGTTGAAGAGCAACAACCAGTGCTTGCAGTCTTCCCGAATCTGAATGCTATTGCACGAAAGTCAAGAATGGATCCTTTTGATGTTTAAGTTCGCGCGAGCTGGCTAGCGAAAGAGATGTGCTAATCAGATGCGCCATCGAAAGGAGTGCGTTTCTGGCTTGACACTCGAGACATATAGCGGCCTGACTATAGCACTAAATTATAAGTCCTTCAAATACTTAGAAAATTCAAGCGTCAGAAGAGTCTAGTTGGTATTATGCCTGAATGACGAATAGCAAAGATCAACTACGGGTATCGTTTGTCGAAGTGGAGCCGGATTCAGCAGGGCAAAGAATCGACAACTTCTTGTTAACCCATTTAAAAGGTGTCCCTAAATCTAGGATTTATCGCCTTTTACGCAAAGGTGAGGTTCGGGTTAACAAAGGGCGGATTAAGCCGGAGTATAAATTGTGTTCTGGAGATTCGATTCGTATTCCCCCTATTCGTACGTCTGAAACTGCCCCAGCCCCTGTCCCTAGCGAACGGCTTCGTGAGTTGTTGTTGGGTTCCGTGTTGTTTGAGAATGATCAAATGTTGATCATAAACAAGCCGAGCGGCATAGCCGTTCATGGCGGTAGCGGGATAAATTTGGGCGTGGTTGAAACGCTTCGCTATGCCCTTGGTATTAAGAAATTAGAGCTAGTGCACCGCATCGACCGTGATACGTCAGGTTGTTTGTTACTTGCCAAACGACGAAGTGTATTAAACCAATTGCAAGACCAGTTTAGGGCTAAAACTGTCCAAAAGCATTATCAAACGCTAGTTGAAGGGAGTTGGCCAAAGCATGTGGTTGAGGTCAACGCGCCGTTGCTCAAAAATCAGCTAAAAAGCGGTGAGCGTATGGTTCAGGTAACCCAGTCTGGAAAGCCTTCTGTAACACGCTTTAAAATTTTGCAGCGTTTCGATGAGGCGACGTTATTGCAGGCAAGCCCGGTAACAGGAAGAACTCACCAAATAAGAGTTCATTGCCAATTCACAGGGCATCCGATTGTGGGAGATGACAAATACGGGAATGCGGATGTAAATAAGAAGATGCGTGAAAAAGGCTTTGCGCGACTATTTTTGCATGCGGCGAGTCTAACTATTACTGACATAGACAGCGGCAAACCGTTTACGGTCGAGGCGCCGTTGCCGGCGGAGTTGCTCAAGCCATTAGAGTTGCTCTAAAAATGGGGAATTTGTTTAGCGGCGAGGATGACTAGTGTTATACATTTTTGACTGGGACGGAACGCTGTGTAATTCACTACATAAAATTGTGCAGTGCACACAAATTGCCGCCCAAGAGTTGGGGATTCCTGTACCCGAAGAGGATGCGGTCAAGGAGATTATCGGTTTAAGCTTGCCAAATGCTATCCAACGCATTTTCCCAGGGATCTCTGAAGTATTGATGCAGGCGATGGTAGATTCCTACTCACGCCAATTCCGCGCAGATACTCATTCACCACTTGATTTTTATCCCGGGGTGGAGGAGACATTACGAAAATTACTGGACGATGGACATCACCTAGCGGTGGCTACGGGGAAAAGTCGTCGAGGCCTCGATAGAGTGCTGGTAGAGATGGGTTTAGATGGCACCTTCCATGGAACGCGTTGCGCCGATGAAACTCAATCAAAGCCTCACCCGCTCATGCTCGAAGAGTTGCTTGAGGAATTATCGATGAAAGCAGAGGAGGCGGTGATGGTAGGAGATACAGAGTACGATATGGAAATGGCGCAGCAGCTTGATATGCCCCGAATCGCGGTGAGTTACGGCGCTCACAGTATCGATAGGCTTATCCCCTATGAACCGGTATTGTGTATGGACCAGTTTGACGAAATCTTGGCCTGGAAAGGGTAGTGCAGGTGAATTTTGGGGATCAAAAGCCTTCCTTGGTGTTGGCCTCCAGCTCGGTATATCGGAGAGAGCTGTTATCCCGTTTAGGTTTGCCTTTTTTACATTTAAGCCCCGATATCGACGAATCTCCGTTTCCTCGTGAAGCGCCAGAAGCGCTTGTAGATCGGCTCGCAAGGTCCAAGGCAGAGCGCGTGATTTCTACAATCCGTAGCGGTTTCACGGTTGACAGGGCTGACCTAGCTGAGACAGCCTGGGTCATTGCCTCTGATCAAGTGGCCAGCTTAAACGGGGAGCTTTTGGGTAAGCCAAACAGTGTCCCAAGGGCAATCGAACAGCTGTCACGATGTAGCGGTCACCAAGTGTGTTTTCATACTAGCTTGTGTTTGTATTCCTTGGGTGCGGGTGTCGATGCCAAACTGATTGATGCTTTCATCAGCTCAACCAAAGTTAGCTTTCGTGAGCTGACGCGGGCGCAGATAGAAAACTATATCCACCGTGAGAAACCCCTTGATTGCGCAGGAAGCTTTAAGGTCGAAGGGTTAGGGGTTTCATTGTTTACAGGTATAGAAAGCGATGACCCGACGAGCCTTATTGGGTTACCTCTCATCGCATTGACGGGTATGTTGCAATCCGTCGGTTTGGACCCATTGAGCGTCAATTCCATACAATAATCGCCCTCACGAGCTTGAGAGGTGCCCAAAACCACTAAATATGGTGATTTTTTGCACTCCGAGGGCTATTTACCTTTGACAGACTTAAGGTCGATCCCTATTATTGCGCCGCTATGTCGGAAGCCCCCAAATTACAAGCCTTACCACGCTGGGTAGATGCCCGCAAATTTGCATATCAGGGCGTTGAAATGGAGGGTTTTATAGCGCGTGATCAGCTCTCGCGTTTGGCCGATGCAGTGGTTCAAGTTGTACAGCCCGTGCATGCAAAACTTCAATTTTCAGTTGATGATAGCCGACATCGTATTGTGTCCGGTGAGGTTAACGTTGAAGTCGAGGTGACTTGCCAGCGATGCATGGAAAGCGTGCCCCTGTCTATACAAGGCCAACTATTAGTCGGTGTGGTCGCTAGTGAAGACGAGGCAAAGCAACTACCAAGAGATATTGAGCCTTGGTTGTTGGCCGACGTAGAGGGTAATTGCGACCTCTACGAAGTCATCGAAGATGAGCTACTGTTAGATTTGCCGATGGTGTCTTATCACGATTATCAATGCATTGACGATAGTTTGTACTCTAGTGGAGACGAGGTCGTTGAAGAAAAGGCGGAAGAAAAACCAAGCCCCTTTGATGTGTTGAAAAATCTAAAGAATACGACCGATAGCTAAATTGGCTGGCGGTATTAGATACATTTCAGCTTGAGTAAGCTGTGTTAAAAGTTTGATTTATATTCCAGGAGTTTGTCATGGCCGTTCAACAAAACAAGAAAACGCGTTCTAAGCGTGGTATGCGTCGCGCTCACGATTCGCTATCTCAAGCAACTTTGTCTGTCGACCCAACCACTGGTGAAAAGCATCGTCGTCACAATGTGACTGCTGATGGCTTTTATCGTGGCAAAAAAGTGGTTGAGACTGATTCAGAATAAGTTTGAGTCCAGCATCTAAAATCCGAATCGCGATTGATGCTATGGGTGGGGACCTTGGTCCTCATCCTATCCTGTCAGCTGCCCGGCGCTTCGCATCCTCTCACCCCCAAATAGATATCATTCTCGTGGCGCAACTCGATGCGTTAGATATCAGCCTGTTATCAAACCTGCCAACAAACCTCTCAACATTCAATGCGAGTGACATCGTTTTGATGGACGATACGCCAGCAACCGTTCTTCGTCATCGCCAACAATCGTCGATGTGGAAAACGCTGGAGTTAGTCAAGTCGCAACAAGTAGATGCGTGTGTAAGCTCTGGTAATACCGGCGCGTTGATGGCTATTGGAAGGCATTTGCTTAAAACGTACTCGGGGATTGACCGACCTGCCATCTGTAAGCCCCTGCCTGCTACTAACGGGCGGTGCTATTTATTAGACCTAGGGGCAAATATAAATTGTACTGCACAGCAGCTGGAGCAATTCGCGACAATGGGGGCGGTATTGGCGCAAGTCGCTGAAGGTTGTGCGCGCCCGAAAGTAGGTTTGTTAAATATCGGTGAAGAAAATATCAAAGGTGTTGAGCCTGTTAAAGAAGCCGCTCTGCTACTCCAGCAAAACGAAAAAATTAATTATGTTGGTTTCGTTGAGGGAGATGATATTTACACAGGTAATGTGGATGTGGTGGTGTGTGATGGATTTTTGGGTAACATTGCACTTAAAGTCAGTGAAGGGGCAGCCAAATTTTTAGCGCAAAGTATTCACAGGCTATTCAGTAACCAGTGGTACGGACGCTTTATGGGGTTGTTGGCAGCTCCAGTTGTGAATCAGTTTCGTGCGAAATTTGATCCGGCGCGTTACAATGGTGCTTCTCTGCTTGGTTTGCAAGGTACCGTTATTAAAAGCCATGGAGCCGCAAATGAACTCAGCTTCTACTACGCTATCGAAATGGCGGTGCGTCACGTTGAAAATCAAATCCCTCAAAAAATTAACGCCCAGTTTACAAATTTGTATAACTAGCCTTTTTAAACGCCTACCTATCTGATTAATTCATTATGTCTGAACGAGAAGTACCGACAGGTTTTGAGAACCTTTATCGAGAGAGTAATTATGTCCAGTTGCTTGGCCCGCTCTATCATAAGCGCGATGGTACTGGTCACATTATTGGCCTAAGAATTGCGGAAAAACACTGTAATACGCGCGGGGACGTACATGGAGGAGTGCTAAGTAGCATTGCTGATACCGCAATGGGTTATAATGTCGCTTTTAGTGAGGAACCGCCGACGTCGGCGGTTACTGCTTCATTAACTGTCGACTATCTGGGGCGAGCCGCCGTGGGCGATTGGTTAGAGGCACATGTCAATATAGAAAAGAAAGGTAAGAGGCTAACCTTTGTGACGTGTACATTTTATGCTGGTGAAACGTATGTTGGCAGAGCATCTGGTGTATTTCACATGTTGCAGAAACGCGTTCAAACTTCAATTTAAAAAAGCATACTGATTAGGAACTACATTATGAGCATTCAGGAAAAAGTCGCGATTGTTACTGGGGCAAGTCGAGGAATTGGCGCGTCAATTGCTGATACCCTAGGCGCAGCAGGTGCAACTGTTATTGGCACGGCGACTTCTGAAAATGGTGCCACTGCCATCTCTGCGCGTTTTGCCGAGAAGGGCATTAACGGAATAGGTAAGGTGCTCAATGTAAACGAAGCGGGTGCTGCTGAAGCATTGGTAAAAGAGGTGCAAGATGAGTTTGGTGCGCCACAAATTCTTGTGAACAATGCCGGTATCACGCGTGATAATTTATTGATGAGAATGAGCGATGATGAATGGAACGATGTCATTGGTACAAATCTTAGCGCAGTGTTTAAAATGAGCAAAGCATGCTTGAGAGGTATGATGAAAGCGCGCTGGGGACGCATTGTTAACATAAGTTCTGTTGTTGGTTCTATGGGTAACGCTGGGCAGACAAATTATTCCGCAACTAAAGCTGGGGTGGCTGGGTTTGCCCGCTCTTTGGCGCAAGAAGTGGGGTCTCGGGGTATCACAGTAAATACCGTTGCACCAGGGTTTATCGATACCGATATGACAAAAGAGCTTCCAGAATCGCAAAGAGAAGAGCTTTTAAAAAAGGTCGCTTTGGGGCGACTTGGTGATCCAGCTGAGATCGCAGGTGTCGTAAATTTTCTCGCAAGTGACGCAGCAAGCTACGTTACGGGTGAAACTATACAGGTAAATGGCGGTTTATATATGTGCTAACTTCTTGATAAATAAGAAAAAAGCACATAATTCTCAAGTTTTTTAAGGTGATGCGTTACAACCTGGGGAAAATAGATGTAAAATGCGCGCTCAAATTGGGCCGCCCCTGGGGATTAACCCGAACTAACTTAAATTTTTTGGCGGCGTTAGCCGGTTTCCATCGACTAGGAGTTGAATACTATTATGAGCAGCATTGATGAACGCGTAAAAAAAATCGTTGCTGAGCAACTGGGTGTTAAAGAAGAAGATGTTAAGAATGAAGCATCTTTCGTTGAAGACCTGGGTGCGGATTCTTTAGATACTGTAGAGCTAGTTATGGCTCTAGAGGAAGAGTTTGAAACAGAGATTCCAGATGAAGAAGCTGAGAAGATCACTACTGTTCAGCTTGCTATCAACTACATCAACGAAAACTTAGCGTAATTTAATATACGCTACATTTCGTAGAGTGTAAGTCGTGTCACAAAAGCCGTATCTACGAAAGTAGAGCGGCTTTTGTACTTTCTGGGTGGCGACATTCGCGTCGCTCGTTCAGTTCCCAGCATATACAGTTTATTGTTCCAAAATGGGACAGTCTGTTGCACAAGTTTCAATTGATCGGTTGCTGTAATCGGGATTAAATAACCGCTATCGTTGGCTCTCGGTGCATATATTCCGTGCAGCTTGAGTAAGGTTAATTTTAGGAGGTCGCTTTGTCACGTAAACGCGTTGTTGTAACCGGGTTAGGTATGCTTAGCCCGCTGGGCAATACAGTGGAGTCCACGTGGGAAGGTATTCTTGCCGGCCGCAGTGGTGTTCGTCCGATAGAGACATTTGATGCAACCGCATTCACCACCCATTTTAGCGCTTCAGTTACAAACGTCGACGTAGGTAAGTACATACCTCTAAAAGACGCTAAACGTATGGATCCATTCATTCAATATGGAATGATTGCGGGTATCCAAGCATTTGAAGATTCTGGTCTGGAAGTCACTGAAGAAATTGCTCCACGCGTGGGTGCTGCTATCGGCGCTGGAATCGGTGGTATTGGTTCTATTGAGGAAGTAACTAAGACCATAGAAACCAGAGGGCCTAAAAAACTGTCTCCGTTCTTCGTGCCAGGCGCGATTATTAATATGATCGCGGGTAACCTTTCAATTAAATACGGCTTCAAAGGGCCGAACATTGCGATCGTTACTGCCTGCACCACAGGTACGCATAACATCGGTATGGCCGCTCGTATGATTATGAATGGCGACGCTGATGTCATGCTCGCAGGTGGTGCCGAAATGGCAACAACACCTGCTGGGCTTGGTGGCTTTGCCGCCGCACGTGCTTTGTCAACGCGCAACGATGACCCTCAAGCCGCAAGTCGGCCATGGGATCAAGATCGAGATGGTTTTGTGCTGGGAGATGGCGCAGGCATGCTTATGTTGGAAGAATATGAGTTCGCTAAGGCCCGTGGTGCGAAAATTTATGCAGAACTTACAGGCTTCGGAATGAGTGGTGATGCTTACCATATCACTTCGCCAGCAGAAAGTGGCGCAGGTGCCGCGCTATCGATGACCAACGCGCTCAACGATGCAAAAATAGACGCGTCTTCGGTTGATTATATTAATGCGCATGGTACGTCCACTCAGTTAGGTGACAAAGCGGAGTGTACTGCAGTGAAAAGCGTGTTCGGCGCTAATTCAGAAAACCTCGCGGTAAGTTCCACAAAATCTATGATTGGCCACTTACTTGGCGCAGCAGGGTCTGTGGAAGCCATTTTTGCCGTTTTGTCGATCCGTGATGGAGTGGCGCCTCCAACAATCAATTTAGACAATCCTGGTGAAGGTTGCGATTTGAATTTCGTGCCTAAAACCGCACAAGAAAAGCCAATCAATATTGCTTTGTCGAATTCATTTGGTTTTGGTGGTACCAACGGAACGCTGATTTTTTCAAAGGTAAGCTAAAGGCTATAACGTTTGATAAAAGGGGCTAACGCCCCTTTTTTTGTGCAATATATTTAACATTGTGTTTTTAACCGATTGCTAAAAGACCATGGAACATAATTCCTTTATTTTGGTTGATGACGATCTGTCAGACAACATCAAAGCCCTCGACAGAGGTTTGGCTTATGGTGATGGTTTGTTTGAAACTATGCGTTTTAGTCACGGCCAAGTTCCGTTATTAGAGGCTCATTTAGCAAGACTTGAAAGGGGTTGTCGCGTACTCTCAATTGTTTTCAATCGTGATCTTATCTCGCGTCGTTTAGCTAAAGCGATTGATTTTCTTCAGCGCTCTGAAGTATCAGATGCAGTTATAAAGTTGATTTTAACCCGTGGTGTTGGTGGTCGCGGATATAGTCCCGTAGGTTGCGATAATGCGACCACAGTAATCGCAACTTTTTCTCAGCCAGAATTTCCTGCTTGTTATGTCGAGCAAGGCGTGGATATAACGGTGTGTTCGAACACGTTGTCAAGTAGTAAAAGCCTGGCAGGTATTAAACATTTAAATAAACTGGAGTATGTGCTCGCCGCGAAAGAGTGGGGAGCCGAGGGTTTTCAGGAAGGTTTGCTCTGTGACAAGGCGGGCAACATCGTTGAGGCGACTAGTCGTAATATTTTTGTGGTGAAAAATAGTTGTTTGTATACTCCCCCTATAGAAAATTGCGGTGTGTTGGGTGTGCTTAGAGAGCGTGTTCTGATAGAGGTATGCGATGAGCTGGGGCTGTCTTGCTACGTCGAAAATATTCGAATAGATGATGTTGTTAGCGCAGACGAAGTGTTTTTATGTAATAGTGTAACGGGTATTTGGCCTGTACGTGCAATTGATGCAGCCATTCTCCCAGTCAGTAGGCCTATTACAGCAGCGACAAGAGAATGCTTAGCAAGAAAGTATGGCTATAATTAATTGAATTACTGTTTCCAGTTTAGTTGGACTTTTAATCGAGTTTATGAAGAAGGTTTTTTACATATTGACTGTTTTTTCTCTATGCGTAGCTATCGTAGTAGGTGTTATGTTTGTGAGTTGGCTAAGCACGCCTCTATCCCTTAGTGAGGAGAAATCGGTGTTCGTAGTCGAGCCGGGAGCTTCTCTTCATAGCGTTAGCCAACAGCTTGCAGTTCAGGGGGCATTAAAGTGGCCACGTTTACTTGTGTTGCTTGGTAGATTAAGAGACCAAACCAATATTAAAGTGGGTGAGTACGAACTGGTTTCGGGTGTTGGCCCGGAAGAATTTTTGGATATGTTGAATGACGGTGACGTTATTCATTATTCGGTTACTTTAATAGAAGGTAAAACATTTAATGAAGCTTTAGTAGATTTAAAGCAAGAGGAAAGCCTAGTACCCACATTGGTAGATAAAGATGCGACCGCTGATTTTTTATCCCAGTTAGACCTTCCTAACGAAAATCCTGAAGGGTGGTTTTTTCCCGATACCTATCACTTTGTTAAGGGTGAATCTGATGCAGATATATTAATTAGAGCCCATAATCGATTGCGTGATGTCCTCTCGACAGAGTGGGAAGGTAGAGCTAGTAATTTACCGTATGAAAATGCTTACGAAGCACTAACCATGGCTTCAATTATTGAAAAAGAAACGGGAACCCCGTCTGAGAGAGAACAAATAGCCGGCGTTTTTGTTCGACGTCTTGAAAAAAATATGCGGCTACAAACCGATCCAACTGTAATTTACGGACTAGGCGATAAATACAATGGGAATATTCGACGCTCTCATTTGCGGCAGGCTACACCCTACAATACCTATGTAATAAAAGGCTTGCCGCCAACACCTATTGCGATGGTGGGGCGTGAAGCGATTTACGCAGCACTTCACCCTGCGGAAGGAGAGGCGTTATACTTTGTTGCAAAAGGCGATGGTAGTCACCATTTCTCCACGACCTTGGAAGAGCATAATAACGCGGTTCAGGAATATCAGGTGCGTAAACGTGTAGAGAATTACCAGTCTGCACCTCAAAATTAATTGTACTTTGTCAAAATCTAAAATGAATAGTCGTTTAGGTAAATTTATAACGCTTGAGGGCACTGAAGGTGTCGGTAAATCGAGTAACTTGTCATTTATAGAAGGTTACTTGCGAGAACGCGGTGTGAACGTGGTCGTCACGCGCGAGCCAGGTGGTACCCCATTAGCGGAAAATATTCGAGAAATTATTCTGGCTGCCCGTGACGAGCCTATGTCACACCTTACTGAATTGCTGTTGGTGTTTGCCGCTCGTGCTCAACACCTTGAGGCTTTGATAAAGCCAAATTTAGAGGCCGGTAACTGGGTGTTGAGTGACAGGTTTACTGATGCAACCTATGCCTACCAAGGCCATGGGCGTGGTTTGCCGATAGATGTTATTAAAATGCTTGAAGAGCTCGTTCAGCGAGACCTCAGACCCGATCATACCTTTATTCTTGATGTAGATGTCGAGACGGGTTTGTCTAGGGCAAGTAACCGTGGCGCTCTGGACCGTATTGAATTAGAGCGGGTTGATTTTTTTGAGCGCGTCAGAGATGGCTATAAGTCTTTGGCGGCCCGACACCCTGAACGGTACTCTTTGATTGATGCTGCGCCTGCCTTAGAGAAGGTTCAGGCATCGATTAAGCAATCACTGAATGAACTATTGGGTGTTGACTAGGTGAATAGCGAAGGGCAGGGCATAGTGTTTCCTTGGTTGGCTCACACCTGGAAACAGCTGGATAATATGCGTAAAGCTCAAAAACTTCCGCATGCCGTGTTACTTAAAGGTGTGGAAGGTATTGGCAAAGCTGTATTTGCTGAGCGTTTCGCTCGCGCACTTCTTTGTTCTTCTGGTGAAGTTGCACCGTGTGGGGAATGCAAAAGTTGTCAGTTATTTTTTGCCGCGACGCACCCTGATTTTTTATCTGTTGCGCCCGAAGACAAGGGCAAAGCGATCAAAATCAGTCAAATTAGAGAATTAACCATCTTCCTTTCACAAACGGCTCAACAGGGCGGAAGAAAGGTCGTTCTCATTTCGCCTGCCGATGCGATGAATGTGAGTGCAACCAACGCGCTTCTAAAGTCTTTGGAGGAGCCACAAGGCGAGACTATCTTAATACTCGTGACATCTCAGCCTAGTCGATTGTTAGCGACGGTCAGGAGCCGCTGCCATCAAGTGGCATTACCGACGCCTTCAAGAGAAGAGGCTTTATCTTGGTTGAAAGCCAAGGTAGGTGATGAGGCGGGACCATTGCTCGATGCGACCTATGGAGCGCCTTTGCGTGCGGAGCAGGCGTTTCGAGAGAATTGGTTGGACATTTGGGGCGATATTCAGGCGGTGTTTAGTGGCTGTTTAGAAGGGCAGATAGCGGTTCCAGCGGCATCGAAACAGCTGCTGGAGTACCAGCCCCCGCAGATTGTTGAAGCGATTCTTGTGTGGCTTGAGTCGAAAATACGAGCTGAGGTCTCTGGTACCTCCGTTACCACGAGCGATGCTCTTAACGGCATTCCTCAGCAGCTGTTATTTGACATGCGAACCCAGATTTTGGAGACCAAGCGACTGCTACTAAGCGGTGCTAACCCTAACCCTCAGCTTGCGCTTGAAGATTTAATGATTGATTGGGGGCAGCAAGTGAATAGCTACAAAATGCGTACCCATAAGAAGGCTCGACCTCTTTAGCGGTCGTTTCTCGGTCTTTGGCTGCTTGGTTGAATACAGACTATTGGAATACAATAGGGACTGTCGGAACTGAATCCCGACTATACTTTGGGTATTGACCCCTCACAAAATAAATACAGGTGGCTATGAAAGGGCTAGGCGGCGGAGCTCGCAACGGAATACTATCGTTAACCATTAAAGATAAGGCAGTGCTCTATGCAGCATATATGCCCTTCATCAAAAATGGCGGTTTGTTTATTCCAACCAACAAAAGCTACAAGCTTGGTGATGAAGTGTTCATGTTACTTAATCTAATGGACGAGCCCGAGAAAATCCCCGTCGCTGGTAAAGTGGTCTGGGTCACACCTAAAGGCGCTCAAGGTAATCGCGCTGCCGGTATTGGTGTTCAGTTCAACGATCAAGATAACAACGCTACCAGTAAGATAGAGACTTATCTCGCGGGCTCTTTAGAGTCAGATCGTCCCACTCACACCATGTAGTTGTCGTACTTCGTAGTCATTCCCCTATGTTAATTGATACGCATTGCCACCTCGATCGGCTGAAGCTTGGTCGTTACGACGGAGAACTTGTCAAAGCCTTGGAAGCCGCGCGCCAAGCGGGTGTCGGGGGAATGATGTGTATCGGTATCAGTCTCGGCAATAAAGAGGATGTGGTACGTATTGCTGAGACTTATTCCGATGTGGTTGCATCGGTTGGTGTGCATCCGTTAGATGTCGAAGAAGGGTTAGCTACGGCTGGTCAGCTGGTTGAATGGGCAAAACACGACAAAGTCGTGGCGCTCGGTGAGACAGGCCTCGATTACTATTATTCCGAAGACACTAAAACTCAGCAGCAAGATAGTTTTATTATCCATCTTGAGGCTTCTCGAGTCAGCGGGTTACCACTGGTGGTTCACACGCGTTCCGCAAAAGAAGACACCTTAGCGCTGATCAAAGAGCATGGCGATCCAAGCATCGCGGGTGTGCTGCACTGTTTTACTGAAGATTGGGACATGGCCAAGCGTGCCATGGACATGAACTACTACATTTCCATCTCTGGTATCGTGACCTTCAAAAATGCTGAGCAGATTCGTGATGTGGTAAATCAGATGCCTCTCGATCGTTTACTCGTTGAAACCGATTCCCCCTATTTGGCGCCGGTTCCATACCGTGGTAAACCCAATGAGCCTGCTTATGTTCGTCAGGTGGCAGAGTTTATTGCAGAGCTGCGCGGCATTTCCTACGAAGAACTGATTACAATAACCGCCGATAACTACTTTCGATTATTTCCCAAGGCGAAAACCCACCTTGCGCCAGTCGGTAATGGCTAAGCCAGACACCAATAGCGAACACCAACAGGACACCCAGAATGCAACAGCAGCTTGAAATCATGCTTTCCATGCAAAATGACATGAACACCAAGGTCAATACCGACTGGGTGACTAAAGGTTTTGCCTGGTATCGTGCTATCTGGATTGAAAGTGCAGAAATGCTCGATCATTACGGCTGGAAGTGGTGGAAAAAGCAAACGCCGGATATTGATCAGGTGGTGCTTGAACTCGTGGATATCTGGCATTTTGGGCTGAGCATCCTAATTCTTGAAGGTGCTAAAGCTGATGCTATCGAAGCGAAGCTGCAAACCAGCCTCAGCCAGACAGGCGATAAAGAGTTTGGTGAAGCGTTAGAGCAATTCGTGGCGGTGACGCTCCAAACCAAAAGCTTTGATATCGAAGGCTTTGCAGCATTGATGAACACCATTAACCTGTCTTTCGATGAGCTGTATGTGCGTTATGTCGGTAAAAACGTACTCAACTTTTTCCGACAAGATCACGGCTATAAAGATGGCTCTTATCGTAAAGAGTGGGGCGGCAGAGAAGATAACGAGCATCTGGTGGAGCTCAGTAGTAGTCTCGATTCAGCTGCGAGTGATTACAAAGATCGTCTCTACAGCGCCTTAAAAGAGCGCTATGACGAAACTGCCCCGGCGTAAACCACGTTAATTGGTGAATAATTAACGAAAAAGTACGGCTAGATAGTGAAAAAACTAGCCGATTCCCTATAATGCGCACCGCGTCGGCGGGTTCCTGGTCTAGCCAACGACTCGACCGATCATTTCTCCCCAAAAAGGCCGACGCCGTATCGAATTCTTCTACACCCTGACTATGGAGATATATCTGTGAAAGCACCAGTTCGAGTTGCCGTCACTGGAGCGGCCGGCCAAATTAGTTACTCATTGTTGTTCCGTATTGCTGCCGGCGAAATGCTGGGTAAAGATCAGCCAGTAATCCTTCAAATGCTTGAAATTACACCAGCGTTAGGCGCCCTTAAAGGTGTTGCAATGGAATTGGATGACTGCGCATTCCCACTACTTGCGGGTATGGTTTGCACCGATGATCCAAACGTTGCTTTCAAAGATGCTGACTACGCACTGTTAGTAGGTGCTCGTCCACGTGGGCCAGGCATGGAGCGTAAAGACCTCCTTCAAGCCAACGCAGCAATCTTCTCTGTACAAGGTAAAGCGATTAACGACCACGCATCACGTGACATTAAAGTGTTGGTTGTTGGTAACCCCGCAAACACCAACGCATTGATCGCACAACGCAATGCGCCAGATATCAACCCACGTCAATTCACTGCGATGACTCGCTTGGATCACAACCGTGCGTTGACTCAGTTGGCTCAAAAGACTGGTACTTCAATCAATGACATCACTAAGTTGACTATCTGGGGCAACCACTCTTCAACTCAATATCCTGATATCCACCAAACGTTGGTTGATGGCAAAGATGCAATGGGCCTTATCGACCAAACTTGGTACGAAAATGACTTCATCCCAACTGTACAACAACGTGGCGCAGCGATCATTGATGCTCGTGGTGCGTCTTCTGCTGCTTCTGCCGCGAACGCAGCGATCTTCCACATGCGCGACTGGGCATTAGGTTCACCAGAAGGTGACTGGGTGAGCATGGGTGTATACAGCGATGGCAGCTACGGTATATCTGAAGGTCTTATCTACTCGTTCCCATGTGTATGCAAAAACGGCGACTGGGAAATCGTTCAAGGCGTTGAAATTAACGAATTCTCGCGTAAGAAAATGGAAGCAACCGAAGCAGAGCTTTCTGAAGAGCGTGATGGCGTAGCAGAGTTGCTCCCTAACTAAGAAGTAGTTATTAACCCGATAAGCCGCGAATATCGCGGCTTTTTTTTGCCTTCAAGATGTAAAATCAGCATTAACCAACGAGAGGTATTGGTATGACGTTTCCCAAAGTCGGTAACCTGGCACCGGCATTCTCACTAAAAGATCAAGATGGCAACAAAGTTAGCTTAAAAGATTTTAAGGGGAAGAACACAGTAGTCCTCTATTTCTACCCCAAAGCCATGACACCTGGTTGTACTATGCAAGCCTGTGGTATCAGAGATCATAAAAAGGACTTCGATAAGCGTGACGTTGTAGTGCTTGGGGTTAGTCCGGATCCGGTCGAAAGGTTGCCTAAATTCATTGAAAAACAACGGCTTAATTTCACTTTATTGTCTGATGAAGACCACAAGATTGCCGACAAGTACGGCTGTTGGGGGCTTAAGAAGTTTATGGGTAAAGAGTTTATGGGCTTAATTCGGACCACGTTCATTATCGGAAAAGATGGGCGGTTACTGAAGGTTATGGATAAATTTAAAACGAAATCCCATCATGAAACATTGTTGGTTGAATTAGACGAACTGGGGGTTCAATAGCCAAGCGTTGATGAGCACAGAGAGGAGGTATATACCTCCTCTAACAATTAATAATAAACTCCCCAAGACTTATTTCGATTCAGTATCTGTTTTAGTAAATCTTTAATTGCACATGCGCCGCTAATAAAATAACTTTTAATTATAACGAGGCGGCGTGACCAGAATTTTCTGGTAATGCCCTAGCTTAGTTACAACAGAATGATCATTATGTAATCTACGCTCAGGGAAAAGTTGCGGAAATCGTCGCCAGTTATAACTATTGTCGCTCTAATAAACAAACTGACGTTTACAGGGATAGAACTCAGGCGCAATTGGGAATAGTTTACAGTTCTTAAATGAAAAGGCGTCAATATAATAAATAAAAGTAGCTATAGCATAGCTAGTGTCCTCCAGACTAAACGAGTACTAACGAAACGGCATGGATTTAACACATACAACTCATCAACATTCTGCGCTAGAAGGCTATGACTTCTCGAGCTTCGCTGGCCGACTTAAATTTCTTCATAAAGTGCTTGCTAACCCCCAAAACAATATAAATCGGCAGTCTGAGTTGTACCTTCGGGGCGGGGTGGAGATGTTCAACTGTGAAGCGGGCTTTATTGCATCAAGCTGTGGCTCTCTGTATCGAAATGCCTTGGTGTTTAACAAGACCGAGAAGCGTTTTGAAACTCGTTTGGGTGAGATTGAGCAAACACTTTTTGATCAGATTTATGACCCTTGTCACGATCTGACGGATTCAGCACCTGTGAAAGGTGCCAAAAGAGGCAGCGTGGCATATAATTCTCGCGAAACTCTTCGGTTTTTGGGTATACCCGTCGTGTTGAGCGGTAGCCGCTGTGGTGTTATCTGCTTTTACACATCTCACCGTTTTGAGTTGGATCCGAACGACCTCGAAACAATAGAACTGATGGCAGAAGGAGTAGCCAGGATGATTGATATCCAAAACACACAAGAAAAAAATCGCATAGAAGATATCCGTGGTTTCGCTACTCCCGGTTTGAAAACCCTTGAAGAGTATGTAAACCAAGCGCGCCTTCCTGAAGCGTATGGCGTGTCTGGTCGTGTTATAGAGGTGTTGCAGCGCCGCATTGGCGAGCATCCACTGGCAATTGACCATATTGCGGAAGAACTGAATTTATCAAAGCGTACGTTGCAGCGCCGTTTGCAGCAACAAAATGTTAGCTTTGCTCAACTTAGAGACCAGGTAAGGTTCCATTTTTCAATTGATTATTTAGTGCGCAATACTATGAGCATCGATGCGATCTCGAATGCGTTGGATTTTTCAGATCGAACTAGCTTTACCAACGCTTTTAAGCGATGGACGAACCTATCGCCTAGTACTTTTAGAAAGCTGTTTCGCGACTACGCATAACACCCTAATACTCTCCGATTCCCCCCTTCAATGGCCGCTTCAAAAGCGGCCATTTCAATTGCCCCCACTGCTCAAAACAGGTAGAGTTGCCGCTTTCTAGCGGGCTTACAGTGCGCTTTTCCAATAAGTTAATATACGAGGTTATTCATGGATTTCTTCATCCCAGCAGCGATGGCGCAGGCAGAAGGCGCTGCAGGTCAGCAAGGTTCTTGGTCTTTCTTAATTATGATGGGCGGGCTTTTTGTATTCATGTATCTGTTCATGATTCGTCCACAACAAAAGCGACAAAAAGAGCATCGACAATTAGTCGAATCCTTGAAGAAGGGTGACGAAATCGTGTTGAACAGTGGTTTAGTCGGTAAGATCGAAAAGGTTGATGACAGCTATGTCACCTTGGACGCCGGCAACAATAACCAACTTAAATTTCAGAAAATTGCCGTCCATGCTGTTCTTCCCAAGGGCACCATTAAAGAAATATAAGTTTTTCTTTAATTTTCGGATCTGTGATTAACGGAACAATTCCACTACACGGATCTACCAAACTTACGTATCCTAAGGGCCATCGTCGTCACGTATCGGAGATTACATGGCCCACCTTTCACATCTCAACGACATTGTAAGTCGTCCTCCTCCGTACACACAGATTGCTCAAACGCCAACACCTTTGCAACAACTAAAGCGCGTGTCGTCAGAACTGAACGGACCAAGAATTTGGATCAAGCGTGATGACCTTACTGGCTCAGGTTTGAGTGGTAATAAAGTCCGAAAGCTAGAATTTGTAATTGCGCAAGCGATCGCTGATGGTTGCGATACATTAATTACCTGTGGCGGTGTACAAAGTAATCATTGCCGAGCAACGGCGTTGGCTGCGGCAAGACTCGGTCTCAAAGTAAAATTGGTCTTGAGGAACGACCTGGGGGACAAGCTAAATGCCGATGGTAATTTGTTTCTCGATTTTTTAGCCGGAGCTGAAGTTAATATCTTTCCGCCGAGAGAATATCGCAAGCGATTAGATCATCTACTAATAGATCAAAAAACGTTAACAGACGAGGCGGGCGGTAAGGGTTTTATCATTCCAACGGGTGCCAGTGATGAAATTGGTATTTGGGGTTATATCAATGCATCCTACGAGCTACAGAAGAACTGCGAATCTTTCGGATTTGAGCCAGCGTCTATTGTTGTTGCGACTGGCTCAGGTGGTACACAAGCTGGCTTAACTGCCGGTATTCACCTTTGTGGTATGGGGACAGAGGTGCTTGGAATTGCAGTGTGTGATGATGAGCAATATTTTAAGCGCAAAGTGTCTAGTGATATCAAAAAATGGCAGCAGCGATATAACATTCAGAAGGCTATACCCGCTGAGAAGGTTCGGGTAAATGATCATTATATCGGACCGGGTTATGCGAAAGCTGAAAAAGAAGTTTTTGATACTATCTCGTGGTTGACGCAAAACGAGGGGATAGTTCTCGACCCGGTTTATACCGGTAAAGCTTTTCATGGTTTGGTAAAAGAAATCCAGCGCGGGAGCTTTAGGAAAGGAGACGATATTGTTTTCGTCCACACTGGTGGCATATTCGGTTTAATGGCGCAGAGACACAGTTTCGGCTTTGAACATAAAGTACTTTAGCTCCTTAACAGTTCACAGGAACAATAAAGATAAGGCAACTTAATGGCTTTTTTAGACACTCTTAATTGGTTCGCATGGAGCCCATACATGATTGGGCTCATTCTCGGAACGGGCGCGCTACTGATGCTGCGTTTAGGTGCAATTCCGTTGAGAAAGATCGGCTATGGTTTTTCACTCTTGTATAAGGGAAGAAACGGGTGTGGAGAAGGGGATATTTCACCGTTTCAGGCGTTAATGACGTCGCTTTCTGCAACGATAGGCACTGGGAATATTGCCGGTGTGGCAACAGCAATTGGCTTAGGTGGACCTGGCGCTTTGTTTTGGATGTGGTGTAGCGCACTGGTGGGTATGGCAACCAAATATGCTGAGGCAGTGTGTGCAGTGCATTATCGAGAAACAGATGAAGATGGAATGCACACGGGTGGTCCGATGTATTACATCAAAAATGGCTTGGGTAAAAATTGGATGTGGCTCGCTGTAGCTTTCGCAATATTTGGTAGCCTGGCGGGGTTTGGTATTGGTAATGCGGTACAAGCAAATTCAGTTGCCGATGCCATCCATACTGTCATTGGAACCGAATATAAAATTATGGGCGTCTACGCAGACAAGCTAGTCGTTGGGATAATTTTGATGTTATTGGTAGGGGCGGTATTACTGGGTGGTATTCGCCGGATAGCGCATGTTGCTGAAAAAGTTGTGCCCATTATGAGTATTACCTATTTCGCTGCCGGAGTACTGGTTCTGATTTTGAACTTTCCTCAAATTCCTGCTGCGGTTGCCTTGGTAATTAAAAGCGCTTTTAACCCTGTGGCAGCGACGGGAGGCTTTGCTGGCGCGAGCATTATGATGGCCTTGCAGTTTGGCGTCGCACGAGGCGTGTTTTCTAATGAAGCTGGATTGGGGAGTGCTCCTATTGCGCATGCAGCTGCACAAACTGATAGCCCTGTTCGTCAAGGTTTAATCGCTATGCTTGGTACATTTATCGACACCTTAGTTATTTGTTCTATCACGGGGTTGGCGATTGTCGTTACCGGTGTTTGGGATGATGGCGTCAAAGGTGCTGCGATGACTCAGGCTGCGTTCGGGGCTTCATTGCCATACGGAGAAGTCATAATTTCGATAGGTATCGTATTTTTTGCGTTCACAACAATTCTAGGCTGGAGTTATTATGGCGAACGCTGTGCGCAATTTCTATTTGGTACTAAGGTCGAAAAACCGTTCAGAATTTTATGGACGTTAATGGTCCCCGTGGGCGCCTGTGTGGTCGGTCTAGATCTAGTCTGGGTTATAGCCGATACGTTAAACGGCTTCATGGCGTTGCCAAACCTTATTGCTTTAATTCTTCTCTCTAGCGTCGTGGCAAAACTGACCAGAGAATATTTCAAAGCTAAGCAAAAAGAGGCGCATAATTAGCGTGATTTTTGTTGGTGTTGAATTGAACGGTAGATACCGAGAAACTCTAGTTTGTTTTTTGCAATGAGATGAATACACCATCGCATCGAACCTAAGCAGGTTAAAACTACTAGAGTGACTGCGTAGAAGACGCTGCTGTTGTCTAACGTATAGAGTTTGAAAAGCAATAACAATATTAACGGTACAGCAACAACCTTCGATGAAAGAAGCAATCCCAAGTCACGAATAGGTTGTCCAACGTTAATCATAAGTTTGAGTCAGGTTCGTTATATTGATAAATGTTGCTCTCACAATGAAGCATATCGGCTGGACTGTGTGTTTCTGAAGGAATGGGTTGCACAAAGTTGCAAACAACATTAACGAGCACTTAGGTAAATCGCTTTACGATCTGTTCCACCTGAGGTAGGTAACTTTCTCCAAACAAGTTTAGATGATTCAGGAGGTGGTAAAGGTTGTAAAGGCGGAGTCGAGACCGCCAGTCATCGTCCATAGGATAAATTTCCTGATAAGCTTCGTAGAACTCCTCACCAAACCCGCCGAATAGATGTGTCATGGCGAGGTCTGTTTCCCTCCAGCCGAAATACACAGCCGGATCGATTAAGACAGGTTCTCCTATAGAATTACTATGGATATTGCCAGACCAAAGGTCACCGTGGAGCAAGGAAGCTGGCTGTGCTGGTATTACGGCGTCGATGTTATTCATCAGTTTGTCGAGTTTGTTTTTCACTGCAGAACTCAATCGTCCGGCGTCATATGCCATTCTCGTTTGGTAACCAAGCCGCATTTCACAAAAAAAATCATAGCCGTTATTCATCATCTTGTTGGGTTGCGGTGTTAATCCGCAATAGTTGTTTCGTGATAAGCCGAAGTTACCGCTGGTGCTGGTGTGCTGCTTAGCTAACCCTTCAGCGAGCGCGCGCCAGTAATCTTTAGAGCGCGGTGCAGGATTGATATATTCAAGTACCAGGAAATCAGCTTCAGCAATGATGACGGAGGGGGCTTGCAACGGCGAGTGGGTTTGTAATTGAGATAAGCCATGGGCCTCAGCGTGAAAAAAGTCAGCTGGACAGTGCTCGTTAAATTTCAGGCAAAATACGTCTGAATCGGCCTGTAGCTTATAGGTTCGATTAATATCGCCGCCGTGTAATGGTGTGAGTGATAATGGTTGATCTTTGAAGTGCGATGCCAGCCGCTGAAGTAAAGCGCTTTGCTGCTGTGTCATAGTGGTTGTCTATACAGTGGTTTTTGAGCTAAGGTGTAGGAATGAGAGGTAGCGCTATTGGGTCGCTGCACGAAACTTCTAATAACTCGGCGATCTAGAGTTAACGCCTGCTAACGTTAGCAGTTGAGGAATATTATCATGCCCGCAGGTTTTGGTAACAAGCTTGTTATTGCTATTTCATCACGCGCGTTATTTGACTTGAGTGACAGCAATAATGTTTACGAGCAAGAAGGCTTAGCTGCTTATTCGGCTTACCAAGTGGCTCATGAGAATGATGTCTTGGAGCCCGGGGATGCTTTCCCAATGGTTCAAAAGCTATTGAGGATTAATGAGCGACTGGGCGGGGAGCCGCGGGTTGAAGTGATCCTATTGTCACGGAATAGCGCGGACACTGGTTTGAGGGTATTCAATTCCATTGAGCACTACGGTTTAACGGTAACTCGGGCTGTGTTTTGTAGTGGAGAAAGCCCATATCGTTATGTTCAACCGTTCGGTTGTCACCTCTTTTTGTCCACACACGGCGAAGATGTTCGCAGCGCTTTAGATCACGGTGTCGCGGCTGCCACGCTGATTGCGCCCAAATCTAGGACGAATCAAGAGCCTCGAGCCTCTCATGGCGATCAGCTACGCTTTGCCTTTGATGGTGATGCAGTGCTTTTTTCAGATGAGGCAGAACAGATCTTCAAGCGAGAAGGGCTAGAAGCTTTCACTACCAGTGAAAAAGCGGCTGCGAAAAAACCGCTGAAAGTTGGGCCGTTCAAACATTTTCTTGAGGCGTTACATGGCATTCAAACGGAGTTTAAGGACGAAGAGCACCCCCCAATCCGAACGGCGCTGGTTACGGCGCGTTCTGCACCAGCGCATGAGCGGGTTATACGGACGTTACGTGAATGGAATATCCGAATCGATGAGTCATTGTTTCTTGGCGGGCTAACCAAAGGGCCTTTTTTACAAGCCTATGGCGCGGATGTTTTCTTCGATGATCAGCGACAACACTGTGATATTGCCAGCGAGCACGTCGCATCGGGCCATGTACCGCATGGTATTGCCAATATAAAAGCGACCTCTTAAGCCATTCTTTGCAATAGTGCCATTACCCTTATTCCAAGCCGCTGCTATGCTCAAAGTTATGGATGATTAACCTGGCAGGCTTCGTGTTTACTGAGTCTGGCTCGGTTGATCACGATTGAGATTAAGTAGTAGCGGTATCCCGATATATGATCCAGACCATTGTATTCGCAACGGATCTCTGCGTTTTTACTCCTTACGTCGTAAACCACGTTCTAGAACTAGCCGAAAGGCTTCAGGCGAAAGTTGTCGTTGTACATGCGATCGAGCCCTTAGGGACTCTCGGTGCCGCTATGGTGAAAAATTACCTCCCCGAAAGCGAAGACCTTCAGTCGCAAGATGCTCGAACTATGGAGGTGATTAGCTCTCTTCGCGAACGCATCATAGACATTATTGCAGACGAGTTTTTAGATGCGGATGCTCAGTATTCTCAGAACACGGAAGTTGTGGTCGTTCCGGGAAAACCTGCCGATGTCATCTTGGAAGTTGCAGAAGCCAGAGATGCTAACCTGATAATGGTTGGCACTCATAGTCCGGATTTTGTCCATGGTTATAGTTTGGGGTCAGTTGCAAATAGAGTCTTACAGCTGTCAAAAGTGCCTGTTTACACCGTTCCTATGCTTCCCAAAGCGCACAACAGGTCTGGTTTATCTCAAGCTGGTGGCGGTATCTAAAACGCTATCGGGCTAAAAAAACGCGAACTTGCATCCAAGTAATAGCAGCAAAGAAGCAAGCAGCGGGTGCATAACGCGGTTGGGCAATTTTGCTGCGAGATAGGTGCCAACGTGAATTGCGGGTAATGAGCCGATTAGGAGGCATCCGAGCAAGACGAAATCCACGTTGCCTAAAAAGATAAGGTGCCCCAAACCAGCGACTAGGGTTAGAGGTACTGCGTGGGCTATGTCTGTTCCCACAACTCTTATTGCTGGTAAGGCTGGGTATAGAATAAGAAGTAAAGCTGCGCAAAATGCACCTGCTCCTACCGACGACAATGTGACAAAGGTCCCGAGCAATAAGCCACTGACAAAGGTAATTGCTTTCGCGTGGTGCCTAAACCAAGGTTCACTGTCCTGAAGTTCTTTCCTTTGAGTAAATCTCTCTATTCTCTTTTTCAGTAGTAACACAACTGACGTCAGAATTAGCATAACGCCCAATGCACTAGTCAATACAGGCTTGTATTCGTCTGGACTACCAAAAACGGTACTGAGCAAAAGGGTAGTGAGAAAGGCCGCAGGGATACTGCCTGCGGCGAGTATGCCAACCAAATCCCAGCGAACATTACCTCGTCGATAATGTGAGATTGCGCCACCGCTCTTTGTAACGGCTGCGTAAAGCAGATCAGTGCCGATGGCAACGTGGTATGGAAATCCAAATAAAATTAGCAGTGGGGTCATTAATGAGCCTCCACCAACGCCCGTTATTCCAATTGCAGCGCCGACAGCAGCTCCCGCTAGAATATAGATTATAAAGTCCATAATATTGCGCTACAGTTATATTAACGAGGTCTAACGGTAAAAGAATGAAATTCGACTGGTAAATATAGGGATTTGTTACTATTCTGCAAAAGAATAATTTCTTATATTTATATAATTTAAAAGCCACCCACTGCGCGGCCAATTGGAGGGCATATGAAACTGCAGCAGTTAAGATACATTTGGGAAGTTGCACACCACGATCTCAACGTGTCGGCAACCGCTCAAAGTTTGTACACATCACAACCTGGTATTAGCAAGCAAATCCGCCTGCTTGAAGATGAGCTGGGTGTCGAAGTGTTCTCAAGAAGTGGTAAACACCTCACTCGCATTACTCCAGCCGGGGAAGCTATTCTCAAGACTGCTGGTGAGATCCTGCGTAAGGTCGAAAGTATTAAGCAGGTTGCTCAAGAATATAGTAACGAGCGGAAGGGGACGCTTTCTATCGCGACCACCCACACTCAGGCACGTTATGCGTTACCTCAGGTGATAGAGAAATTTATTGAGCGTTACCCGGATGTTTCTTTGCACATGCATCAAGGTACACCGATGCAGATATCCGAAATGGCAGCTGACGGGACCGTCGATTTTGCTATTGCGACAGAAGCAATGGAACTGTTTTCAGACCTTATCATGATGCCATGCTATCGTTGGAATCGTTGCGTTGTGGTGCCGAAAGACCACCCTTTATGTCAACTTTCGAGTTTAACGTTAGAAGAGGTGGCTAAACACCCCATCGTTACCTATGTGTTCGGCTTTACCGGGCGTTCTAAATTAGATGAAGCATTCCTCGATAAAGGATTGGCGCCTAAAGTTGTTTTTACCGCCGCTGATGCTGACGTCATTAAAACTTATGTGCGTTTAGGTCTCGGTATCGGAATTATTGCCAAGATGGCGTTCGATGAGGAGCAGGATAGCGATTTAGTAGCGCTAGATGCGAGTCATCTATTTAAATCCAGTATTACTAAGATTGGTTTCCGTCGCGGCACCTTCTTGCGCGGCTTTATGTATGAATTCATCGAAGAGTTTGCGCCGCATCTAACCAAGGATATGGTCAACGATGCGTACGAGCGACATAGCCGATCTGAGTTGGAAGAGTTATTCCAGAATGTCGAGTTGCCAACTTACTAAGTTGTCTGCTCTATTGTTAGTAAAAACAAACCCCGGTAGGTCGACCTACCGGGGTTTGTTTTTACTAACCAAAATGCCAGTGTTTAAATAAAATCGAGGTCTGCACTATTGTCTAAAATCTCTCTTGCCTCGTCCTTTGCCGACTGTTCTTGATCGAGAACCTCTTTGACGAATTTAAGGTATACGGTATAAATCTGAGTCGGAGCGCCATTTTCCTCGACGACAAAGAAGGGGGCACGGTCAACGTTGTATTCTCTTGCCAGCGCCAACCCCGGACTATCAGGATCTCTTTCATCGGCAACCACCACTTCATTAATGCGCTCCATGTTACCAGTGCTCTCTAGCTTTTCGAGTACATCCCCACACTTTTTACAGGGAGAACCATCGGCGAGAATCTTTTTAACTAAGGTGATCTTCATAGTGTCTCCTGGCTAATGGCAATTTAATGGCTGTTTGTAAATGTAACTACCCGGCTATTTTTACCGTCAATTTGTGGGGATACAACCCTTATTTGTCTTCAAGGTTGGTTGCGTGTAATCCACATTCTTTTTGAGTTTCTGCTTCCCACCACCATCGTCCTTCACGTTCATGTTGATTGGGGCCCAATGATTTTGTACAGGGCTCACAACCGATAGACACAAAGCCTTTGTCGTGAAGTTCGTTGTATGGCACTTGGTTGCCTCGAATGTAGTCCCAAACCATCCGCGAGCTCCAATTCGCTAACGGGTTGAACTTAACGAGCTTTTCATTGGGGCGTGAGAAAGCTAGATCGTCCTGAATAACCGGAATAGCGGTCCGTGTACCTGGGCTTTGATCCTTACGCTGTCCGGTAATCCAAGCGTCTATGGTTAGCAGCTTGTTACGTAGCGGCATTACTTTGCGGATACTACAACACTCTTTATGGTCGTCGTCATAAAAACTGAATAAACCTTTTTCGCGTACCAGGTCCCCTACGGCAGCTGCGTCAGGCATTAACACATCAATTTTCAGGCCGTAGTGTTTTCTAACCTTTTCGATAAAGCGATAAGTTTCGGGGTGGAGGCGGCCAGTATCCAGTGAAAAAACCTGAATATCAGAACGAATTTGGTATGCCATGTCTATTAGCGCTACGTCCTCAGCTCCGCTGAAGGAAATTGCTATGTTGTCGAAATTATTGAGCGCATATTGAAGGATAGCGTGAGGCGGCTCCTTTTGAAGCTGGGTATCAACGTCGAGGGTGTTGATTAACTCTGGCATTTCGTAAGTCCTAGGTTTCTCGATGGGATTCCAGGTTGTGTGCGCTTGCCGCGATTTATGGCGAGGGCAAGGCGTTCTACTCCTGGGGCGCGCATAATAGCAGGCAATAGCAGGGGATAGAAATAATCAATAACGATACGCTTATAGCGAAAACTAGGTGGCGTGTGAGTGTGAAAGTTATCCACAGCGCGGAAAAACTTCCCGTGGAACATTGACGGTTAATTTATCTAATTGCCTAAACGGCGCACAATATGTGCTCGGTTAGTAATCGCTTTAGCACCACATGTGGTTATTTTTCTTGTGTATCAAGGGGGTCTGTGCCGTTTGGGCGCTAGACGCTATGTGTTAGTTGCGTACAAAAGTTAAAGTGTTACTTTAAGTGTTCCACGTGAAAACGTTGTGAATAAGCTGTCTATTTAAGTGGATAACTTTAGTTGGAGTGGTAATTGTTGCTTTGTAGGTGAAGTATTTAGGGGGCGGTGCTTGCACTTAATTGGGCCTATCTGTAGATTGGCGCCTTTTAAAATTAAGGTGTGGAGAAGATCGTGGAATTGGCGTGTTTAGACCTTGAAGGTGTGTTGATCCCAGAAATCTGGATAGCTTTTGCGGAAAAAACGGGTATAGAGGAGCTAAAAGCGACGACAAGGGATATTCCAGATTACGACGTGCTGATGAAGCAACGCCTGGCTATTCTTGATAAGCATGGTCTTGGTATTAATGAAATCCAAGAGGTGATTGCGACGCTCACGCCGCTAGAAGGGGCTCGGGAGTTTGTGGATTGGTTACGAGAGCGCTTTCAGGTCATTATCCTGTCTGATACTTTCTATGAGTTCTCTCAACCTTTAATGCGCCAGTTAGGTTGGCCGACGTTGTTCTGCCATCGCCTCGAAATCGGAGAAGGTGGTAAAGTGGTCGATTACACGTTGCGCCAAAAAGACCCTAAGCGTCAGTCGATTCTTGCGCTTAAAACACTTTATTATCGCATGATTGCAGCGGGTGACTCCTATAATGACACTACGATGCTCGGTGAGGCGGACGCCGGTATTCTATTTAAAGCTCCACAGAATGTGATCGATGAGTTTCCTCAGTTCCCAGCCGTGCATACTTACGAAGACTTGAAGAAAGAGTTTATCGCGGCGAGCAATCGGGACTTAATTCTGTAAGGACCCCGTCTTCTATTAGCCGTGTACTAATTTGTATTAGAAAAGTAGGTGAGCGCTTCGAACAGGGGGCTCACCTTGTCTAGCGTCTCTTGATATTCAGCATCGGCGTCAGAATCGGCAACAATTCCTCCTCCTCCCCAAAAATACACATCGCCCTCGCAGAGCACCATGGTTCGGATAGCGATATTAGTGTCCATTTTTCCATTTGAGCTGAGATAGCCAATACTTCCGCAATAAATCGACCGTTCGACAGGCTCGCACTCGTTAATTATTTGCATCGCCCGAATTTTGGGGGCCCCGGTGATGGAGCCTCCTGGGAAGCAATCGCGCAGAACCTGTGTGTGGTTGCAGTTTGGTTTAAGTATGCCCGTCACTCGACTGACTAGGTGGTGAACGTTAGCGTAGCTCTCTAACGACGCGATCTGTGGCGTATTAACCGAATGTGGCTCGCAGTGTTTGCTCAGATCATTGCGCAGTAAATCCACGATCATGATATTTTCAGCTCGATCTTTACTGCTACTCAACAGTATTTGGGCGCTTAGCTCGTCATCTTTGATTTCTTTTTTTCGTGGCGCAGTGCCTTTAATCGGTTTGGTTTCGACGCGTGATTTGTCCGCAGTTAGAAATTGCTCCGGTGAAAACGACAACACCGCGTTGCCCTCTAATTCAAGGTAACAAGAGTAGGGGGAGGGAAGGCGCTTTCTCGTATAGAGATAGAGTGCTAAGGGATCACCTTGGAAGGCGGTTTTAAACCGCTGTGCAAAATTCACCTGATAGCAGTCACCAGCCTCAATGTAGTGTTGTATGCGGTTGATTTGCTGGAGGTAGTCTCCTTTTGTTAGCTCTCCTTGGGGAGGTTCGCAGGAAAATTTGTTGAGGGGATTAAACGTTTCGCTCCTCAGGGCATCAGACACTTCGGACCTAAGGGAGGTTGAGCAGTGGTCGGTAAATGTTAGAGTCGCCGTCGAGGACGGGTGATCGATAATTATCGCCCAGTTGTATATGCCAAACCATGCATCGGGAAGCGCTATGTCGCGTTGCTTGCTGCCCACCGAGGGTTCTATTGCTGAGCCCATATTGTAGCCGAGGTAGCCAATAGCACCTCCTGTAAAAGGAAGATCTGAGGCTGAAGCAGGGTGGCCAAATTCTTCTAGCGCAGCATCCAGTTCATCAAAAATTTGTGTGGCAGCTTGGACGTTTGGGCTATTAGTTGTGGTTGTGAGTTGCTCGCTGAGGATTTTCTGTGGAGCTGCACTAATAATGTCGTAGCGGCCGAAATTGCCACTGGGGCGACCACTGTCTAGCCATATGGCGTAAGGTAAATGCCTGATGCGCAGAAAATAATCGCTGACATCGTCGGTATATGGCAGGGGTAAAGAGGTTAAGTTAAACCTGTTACTGGTGTGAGTGCTCAAAGCACGTATGTCTCCGTTTGAATCCCATCGGTGGCGCGCGCATTGTAATAATATCTGTTGTTTGATGCACTTTCTTGTTCTGGCAATCTATAGTCGCTATCGTTCGCTCCTGCAGTTAGCTTCCTTGGCATATTGTTATGTTTTGTAAATCATTGAATTATAAGCAGAAACCTCAGAAAAGCATAAGTATAATCGCGCGCCGCTTTAGGCAAGCAATACGTTTAGCCTCGATGATTTTTTGTGCTGTATTGTCGATTGGCGTTTGCGGGCAGGCTGAGCAACCAGCTAAAGAGGCAGAGTTTGATCTCTCCACCTTGCCATCAGGTTGGCACTGGTCTTATGTGGAAGAGCCCATATGGCAAACCCAAAGTTTCGTTGTGCAGGCAGGCTTGCAGCATAAGCAAAGTATATTGTTGGTTCATGGTATAGGCGGATCATTTACTGATTGGCTTGACGTGATTAAGTTCATGGCTGGGCAGTATCATGTTATTGCAGTGGATCTGCCTGGGTTTGGTCGTTCAGAAGAACCATTAACCCAGCTTTCGCCTCAGAACTATTCAAAGTTTTTGCATTGGGTTTCCGATGAGGCAGCGAGGTCACCTCTCGTAGTGATAGGTCATTCAATGGGAGCGGCGATTTCGTTGCAGTTCGCCGCAGACTATCCGGACCTGGTCCAGCGACTCGTGCTTGTTGATACGGCTGGGGTGCTCGAACGCACTGCGTTGTTGAAAGAGAATGTTAACTTTCCGGTGGTGCCCAAAGGAACGCCTAGTCCGATATCAAACTTCGCACGAAAGCTTAATCAGTTTGCTAAATCGCTTGTAGAGTGGACTAGCACTACGCCAGACCCAATCCCGGCAATTAGTGCGAGCGATGAGGCGTGGCGCTTTTTGTTTGAAGGGCGTGTCAATGCGAATGCTGGCCTAGCGTTGATTATGCATGATTTTTCAAGCGCGATTGATAGTGTAGAGCAACCGACTTGGTTGATTTGGGGAAGAAACGATACTGTCGCGCCACTGAGAACAGGTCGCTTGTTGTTGGGAAGGCTAAAGCAAGCTGAGCTGCGCGTTATAGACGGTGCGGCGCATGTGCCAATGAAAACGCACCCAAAGATGTTTCAGATGTTGTTAGAAACGGCTTTAAACTCTGAGCCAGATTTAAATAAACGTTTTGCAACATCGCCGGTACCGGCAAGCCATACAGGCAACATTTTATATTGTCGTGATCAGCACGGTGGTCGTTATTCAGGGCATTATAAAGCGGTATATATTGAGAATTGCCAGGGCGTCACACTGGTAAACCTGACCGCAAACCAAATTATTATGAATAGGTCGCAAGTATCAATGGTTAATGTCGGTGTAAACAACGCTGGCGGCACTGCAATACAAAGTGAGTTGTCAATCGTCTCGATGACAAATGTCGATCTGCAAGGGCTACGGGGTATTGAAAGCGATGGTACACGATGGGACCTCGCTGGTGTAACTGTTAAAAGTCAAGAGAATGGCGTCGTTATAAAAAGGCGTTCACGTTTTATTTTTTCTGTCAGCAAACTCAAGTCTGGCATTGCTAGCACTGGAATACACGGTGTCTTTGAAAGCGACAACCGGGTTCTAGACTTTATTTTGTAAATTCACCCACTCAAGAGTATTAAGTAGGAACGCATGAGTACTTCTGCCATTACCGTTATTGTTTATCTATTAGTTGTTACCGGTGTGGGCACACTGCTGGCAAGGCGCAATAAAAGTTCATCCGATTGGGCCACAGGTGCAGGCGGGATGGGTGTCATTATGATTGCCGCAGGCATTGCTGGTACGCGCATCGGTGGAGCTGGTTCATACGGCGTAGCGGGCGATGTAATGAATACTGGTATTTGGAATGTATGGTATGGGGTTAACACATTCCTTGCACTGGCATTGGTTGGCGCTTTCTTTGCCATCCCGTATCGCCGCTTGGGTTTAACTACCGTAGCCGAGCTATTTGGAAAGCGTTACGGTAAATCTCGTAGTGGTTGGTTTACGAGTTTGTGTGTTCAGACCGAATACCTTGTCGTCAACGTTATCGAACCACTACTGATTGGCGTTATTGTCAGTAATATTTTAGGAATTCCGCTTGTTGTGGGAATTTTCATCGGTGCTTTCGTTATTATCGCTGCAACAGCATCGTCTGGACTAAAAGGAACATCGTCGACCAATATAATCCATTGTTTTGTGATTATTTTTGGTTTGGCTACTGTAGGTGTTGTTGTGGCAGGCCAGTTGGGAGGATGGGGTGCCGTGATCGATAAAGCCAATGCGGCGCTAGCTGAGTCTGGAAAAGATTCTTCTAGTTGGTGGAGTTTCATTGGTTTAGGGTGGTTTCCCATCATTGCCATGTTCTTCTCTGCGACAATCCATACGCCAGCGGCGTCGGTATACGTGAATTATTCCAGTTCTGCCAAACGTGAAAGTATTTTATTGCCTGCGTTTTTGTTGGCCGGGGTCGTTGCTGCGACGATGCCATTTTTATCGGCTGTCATAGGCGTGGAAGCGCTCGCTAAATATGGATCAAACTCAGGTATAGCCGGCTACAACAGTATTACCAAAATTGCTATTGATGCTGGCCCGTTTATAGGTGGCGTTGCGCTAGCGGCTGTCCTCGCTGCTTTGATTTCATCCGGTGGCCCGATTTTGTTGGCAAGCTCGACAATGTTTGTTAACGACTGGATTCCTTCTTCAAAGGACTATTCACCGGATAAAAAACTAAAGGCGTATCGTATTACCGCCGTTATATATGGCCTTGTTGCTGCCGTGATCGCCTGTTACTTTGGCTACGTAGTGGGTACTGCATCGGTATTAAAATGGCTGCTGCTAGGGTACGCCATGGTCGTCCCCCCAGCGATCGCAATTGGCTACATTTTCTATGTGAAAGCGACAACGGAATCTTCCGTGTACTGGGGCATAGTGATTGGCTATGCATTAGGATTGATTGCTTGGTCAGCAAATAACCTAGTGTTCAAGTCTGAATCTGACGTTGCCGCTTATTTCACAACATTAATTCCATTGGTACTCATTCCGAATATGTCGCTGTGGGCTCAAGCGGAAAAAAATGAACATGCGAATAAAGCGATTATTCGAAGTTTTGTGCTGCTTGCTGCAGGCCTATTAGCTGTTTTTGCTATTAGCAAGCTTGCTGGAGTGTCATCTGACGATATGATCATTTATCTCGCTGCGCTTGCCGCACCATTGATGATCGGAAAGGTTTATTTGAGGTTTATGCCTGCTACGACTAATGAAGGCGTGTTCTGGGGAGTGTTGCTAGCGTTTACCGGTATTGTGGGTACATGGTTTTTAAATACGTTTTATGTTCAAACCGATATGACCATGGTGCTGTACGCGGCAATCGGGATTCCGCTCGTTGTGATTCCTACGGTGTCGCTGGCAACACTTAAGGCCTTGGTGCTAAATGAACAAGAGCAAGAGTTCTATCGTTTATTAAAAACACCGGCATAGTTGCACGGTAATGCGTAGCAGGCTTGCTGATGTTTTACTCGGTAGGTCTGCTTTCCAAGAGCTTTTGTTACCTCTTTGGTTCTTTTCCTTGAAGTTGATACGCAAATGAAATGATGTAGGCGATACTTAAATAGAGTGCTTCAGGGATTTCATCGCCAATATCTAGCTGAATCAGTAGATCTGCTAGACCTTCATTGTCACAGAGTGGTACACCCGATTCTTTTGCAATATTGACAATTTGTTCTGCGACGCTTCCAGTTCCTTTGGCTGTCAGTATCGGTGCAGATTCGCCATCGTAGTAGAGTGCAATCGCTTTCTCAATTTCATCTAGGTCAATCTGATTATTTGACATACTGTAATCTTAGGTTTTTATATCGATTAATGAATAATCGATTTTGTTTTCTTTGATTGGCGGGGTGCCTGCAATGCAGTGTACTTCATTGACCTGTACACCTTGCTCTTGTAGTTGTGATTTTAAAGAAACTAGCTTCTCTTTCGCCGTCTTTAGTAGTGCAGTGTGTCGTGTCCAAAATTTAATGTTTACCTGGCTTTCTACGCATCGAATTTGCGCGTAAAAAGATTGCTCATTAGGCAAATCAAAGCACAACATGACGCTCCATAGTCTCTTCTTTTCTGTTTCGTTGTTTTCCTTTTCATCTGTCTCTATCCATTCGTCTTCGATAAAAAGTTGAAGAGTGAAGAACTGTTCTTGATAGCGAATAGGGATTTCAAGTTGCAGATTAATTGGAGATGACGCGGTTATTTCATTCCCTACAGAGGATCGCCCAGTAAGCGTTTGTAGTTGGTTTAACAGTATTTTTGAAATAGCCGAAGAAACGTGTTGTTGAAGTTGGTTTCTTAATTTTTCAGTTGTGCTACTGATGCTCGCTGCTGTTACGCTAGTGTTCTTTTTTTTCGAGAACAGAATTTGCTTCAGTAATTTTTCTACTGAGGCCTCTTGCGAGGCTTTATTTGGAAGAGTTGCGTTGCTTGTATTTGCGTTTGGGGTGATTAATTCACTGGCTAGCACTAATAGTGCAGCCTTTAGGTCTTTGGAGGTGATTTTTTCCATCGGTTGTTGAACGTGGTCGTTTACATTCGGCTGTAAATTGCCTTGCGCAGTATTGGTTCTAGGTGAGCTGTTGGTTGTTGCTTTGTTTGGCGTAAAGTGGTCGCCAAATTTATCTGCCAGCATCGTGCGCGGGAGAATCTTGTCGAGAATAGACTGTAATAAATTGGATACAGTGGGCTGTGGTGTCTGAGGCGCAGAAGACAGTTTTAAGCTACTACCGCCGTTAGCTGACGACAATTGCGCCCTGTTTTCAAGAAATAAACCTGAATCACGAATGCTTTGCTTCACTGACAACGGGTTGCTTAGCTCACTAGGTGCTTTTGCTAGTGATAGAAAATGCTTCGTTAAAAGTTGCTCATTGCCGCTGAGATATTTATTTTGTAACGGCTGCGGTAGTTGCAGGAGTTTGTCAGCAATATTGAATGCTTTAGGTATTGTATCGCTTCTTACGTTTGGTAGGAGTGTCCGCAACGCGTTTGTGGCGACAATACTATTCTCTGCAGATTGAGCGTTAGTTCTGTTCGATATTGTATTACCCTGCGCTGGGTCAGTGCTGATTTTTGATTGAGTATAGTGCGTTAACAAAACGCGAGCTAAGCTGTGTTTCTCCGTGCTTGATGACAGTGTCAGTGTCGCATCGCCTGGAGTCAGCGACGTATTAGTGATGACCTTTTCACCCGATTTGAGCGTCAATAAAAAAGCGCGTGGTTGCGCGAGCAATTGTTTCACGTCAGTGGGTAGGTTTTTATACTGGCTCAACCACCTCGTTGCTTGTTCCGGTGAGACTTGCTGACTCTCGCTTATGACAACGTTAACCGAGGTCGCCATGGCTGCTTGGCTTTTTATGTGGCTAGCGGAAACTAGTGATTGCCGCTGTTGCTGCAGGAAATTGATCGCCGTTAGAAGCGGCGTGTTTGGCGCTGGTGATGCTTTAGTTGTAACAGTTGCACCAGTTGCAGCAGTTGCAGCAGTTGCAGCTGAGGCAGTGGTAAGTTTTGTGGAATTATTGAGCTGTGTAGCTGAACGGTCTGGGGCAGAAGTCCCTTTGCTACGGAGGGGAATTAGGCTGCGTGGGTCGATAATCACCGCGTACTCCCTCCATTTTTAAAGCTGAGAGTCATTGTGCGTCGCTAACACTGACCAAATGGGGTCATAGCAGGTATAATCGCCCATCTTTGATAGATAGCTTGAGTATAGACACTGGCGCGGACCTCCGACGGAGGCAGTGCCGATATCCTGTTTGGAGTGGGTTGAATTTTGTCCGATTTGGTAGTTAAGCCCTCAATTTTAATTGAGAACCTTTCGTGCGAACGATCCGACAGGCTTCTTTTCTCCAAGTTGTCTATGGAGATCGAAGCTGGCCAGGTATTACAGATTCGTGGTCCAAATGGTGCAGGGAAAACAACACTTCTTAGAATTCTCACGGGTTTATCGTCGGACTACTTAGGGCGAATTCAGTGGTGCGGCCGCGACCTCCGGGAAAGCCTCCAAGCATTTCGTAGTCAGTTATTGTACATAGGCCACTTACCGGGCATCAAAAAGGCTTTAACTGCCGAAGAAAACCTCAATTGGTACGCTCGTTTTCATGCCGGTGTACCGCAACTTAGTATTCCAGAAGCATTAGCCGAGGTTGGCCTCGCCGGATACGAAGATGTGCCCTGTCAGAGTATGTCAGCAGGGCAGCAGCGTCGAGTTAATCTCGCGCGCTTGTTTCTTACGCCAGCGCCGCTTTGGGTTTTGGATGAACCTTTTACCGCGATTGATGTAGGCGGCGTTGCCATGCTTCAAGCCCGTATTACTGAACACACCAGCGGCGGCGGCATTGTTATCCTGACCTCCCATCAGGAGCTAGATATAAAAGACGTTAAATATCTAAACTTGCAAGATTTTTGGAGTGTGAGCGATGAATGAAAACAGCTCACCCATGGCTTCACCGGGTTTACTGCCAGCGTTGAGTGCTCAATTTAAACGTGATGCGTTAATCGCCTTCCGAAACCGAGGTGAATTGCTTAACCCATTAACGTTTTTCCTCATTGCGGTCGCCATGATTCCCTTGGGTGTATCCCCAGAATCCAGCCTGCTATCCCTTATTGCGCCTGGTGTCATTTGGGTAATGGCGTTGTTGGCCACCTTGCTATCGGTTGATGGTCTTTTTCGAGCAGATTATGAAGACGGAACGCTTGAACAACTCTCACTCACTCCACACCCGTTGTACCTCATGGTGCTCGCCAAAGTGTTGCTGCATTGGTTGATTACCGGATTGCCGCTGGCGCTACTGTCACCACTTTTGGGTATGTGGCTTTCGCTGCCCGCAGAGGGGTATATGCCGTTGTTTCTCTCGCTCTTACTTGGCACCGCCTGTTTAAGCCTCATTGGTGCAATTGGCGCTGCCTTAACAGTCACCTTACGCAAGGGGGGGATTCTAATCTCGCTGATCATTATGCCACTCTATATCCCAATTTTAGTGCTTGGCACCGGAGCGGTTACTTACGCTATAGATGGCTTTCCCTTTATGAGTTTGATGTCTATCATGGGCGCCTTTTTGGCGTTTTCTATCGCATTTGCCCCGATGGTGACGGCAAGTGCATTGAGAATCAGTTTAAATGGGTAGTGATTAATGGGTTGGCAGTGGTTTCATCGATTAGGTTCTCCTCGTTGGTTCTATCAAAAAACCGAGGCTTGGGTGCGTTGGTTAGGTTGGTTGGCTTTTTTGATTATCGCTGGGACTATCTTCTGGGTCATGGCATTTGTGCCCAAAGACTATTTGCAGGGCCACAGCTTTAGGATTTTTTACCTTCACGTGCCTACGTCAATGATGGCGATGGGTGGCTACTATGCCATGGCCATCAGTGGTGCAATTGGCCTTATCTGGCGAATGAAGCTAGCTGATATGTCAATGCGCTGCATCGCGCCAATGGGAGCTGCATTCACATTCTTAGCCCTTGTGACCGGGGGCTTATGGGGCAAACCGACCTGGGGCACTTATTGGGTGTGGGACGGTCGAACCACATCGACCCTGATTTTGTTTTTTCTCTATATGGGTGTTGTGGCGCTACAAAATGCCTATCAGAACCAGCAAATGGCCGATCGATTTAGTGCTTTGTTGGCACTTGTGGGAATGGTCAATATTCCGATTATCAAATGGTCGGTGGACTGGTGGAATACGTTGCACCAACCTGCAACGATAAAGTTGACCGAAGAATCAACTATGCATGGCTCTATGTTGTACCCATTGTTTGTCATGATGGTCGGGTTTTACTGTTTTTTTGCCTGGGCACTCATTAAAGCTATTCGTATCGAGATCCTCCGGCGAGAATATCGGACTGATTGGGTGAAACAAATAATTGCCGCGGAAAACAAATAATAGGTAGCTCATGAAATTTCAATTCGATTCGTTCAGTGCGTTGCTCAGTATGGAAGGGCATGGCATGTATGTCTGGATTAGTTACGCAATTGTATTGATTGGCATGCTGTATTTCGGCTTCCGACCGAATTGGCAGTTCAAGCAGTTTGTTAAGCAGCAAAAAAGAATTCAGCTTCAAGAGCAGCAGATAGCGCAGCGAAACAAGCAGTAAATTCGACAACGTTCAATAAAGTAGTTTAAGAGGTCAGTGTATTCATGGCGATGCACCCGGTTCGCAAGCAACGTCTAGTCTTTGTATGTTTTATTATTGTTTTCTCGACCATCGCGGTTGGGCTGTTGGCCTATTCTCTGCGAGAAAATATCGATTTGTTTTATCCCCCGTCGAAAATTGTAGCGGGTGAAGCACCTATAGATAAGCAAATTCGAGCGGGAGGATGCGTGATTCCAGGCACTATCGTCCGTTATGAAAACAGCTTGAAAAAGTCTTTTCGCGTGACCGACGGTGCGGCCCAGCTGCAGGTTTCTACTGAGGCAATTTTGCCCGATTTGTTCGGAGAAGGTGAATCAGTTGTGTTGACGGGTAAATTGAATGGCGACGGTGAGTTTGTTGCGACAAAAGTATTCGCAAAGCATGACGAAAACTACATGCCGCCTGAAGTTGCCGATAGTATGAAAGGGCAGGTTGATCATGCGAAAACGTGTGAGGGCCTAGACTATGGTTCCTGAGCTAGGTCACTTCGCGCTTATACTGGCGTTAATTTTTAGTTTACTGATTGCTGTATTTCCTCTTTACGGTACGTACACAAACAATGTTATGTTAATGCGATCAGCGCATTCTCTATCGATAGGTTTAATTGTATTTGTTAGCGTATCATTTATTGCTCTCGTCTATTCGTTTGTTCAAGACGACTTTACGGTAGAGTACGTTGCGAATACCTCAAACAAAATACTACCTTTACATTACAAATTGACAGCGACTTGGGGCGGCCATGAAGGTAGCTTGTTGTTGTGGATTTTCTGCCTTTGTATTTGGCTGTTTGCTGTCAGTCTATTTGCGCGAAGTTTACCGCTGGTTATTCGTACACGCGTATTGTCTGTTATGGCGTTGGCAACGGCGGGTATAATTTTATTTACATTACTTTCATCGAATCCTTTTTTGCGACTCTTGCCAGGACCTCCGCCTGATGGTCGTGACCTTAACCCTCTATTACAAGACATTGGATTCATCATTCATCCCCCTTTGTTGTACATCGGCTACAGTGGCTTGGTTGTACCGTTTGCTTTTGCAATCACCGCATTGTTGTCGGGCCATTTGGATAGCGCTTGGGCTCGTTGGTCGCGGCCTTGGACCAATGTTGGTTGGGCGTTTCTCACCCTTGGCATGGGGATGGGGAGTTGGTGGGCCTATTACGAATTAGGTTGGGGCTTCTGGTGGGGTTGGGACCCAACGGAAAACAATGTGCTAATACCCTGGTTAACGGCAACCGCATTGGTGCACTCGTTGGCCGTGACGGAAAAACGTGGTTTATTTAAAACCTGGACTATCCTGCTAGCGATTACCACGTATTGTTTGGTCTTGTTTGGTACTTTCATAACCCGGTCTGGCATCGTGAATTCTGTTCATGCGTTCGCAAATGATCCAGAGCGCGGCGCCTACTTGTTGGCTTATATAGTGATAATTGCCGCTGGTTCCTTTTTGTTGTACGCACTTCGCGCGCCGACAGTGGCAAGCTTGTCGCGCTTTAAACCGTCTTCGCGCGAAACCTTTATGTTGTTGAATAATGTGTTGTTAACCGTTGTGATGGCAACAGTTCTATTAGGGACTTTGTATCCCATGCTGGCTGATTACATGAATTGGGGTAAGGTTTCTGTGGGAGCCCCGTACTTCAATTTTTTCTGGGTTTTGTTCACCATCCCGTTAACGTTGTTGATGGCAATCAGTGCGTTGACACAATGGAAGCAAACGTCACCCGGTATTTTTAAAAAGTACCTCACTCCTTCGCTCTTAATTAGTCTAATTGTCGGTGGAATTTTCCCATTTTTCTATGGTGAGAAATACCATCTCGGTGGTGCTTTGACAGTTGCAGTGACGGTATGGATTTTTGCCGTGAGTTTTTCGGCGCTTTTGAAACAAACGCGGAACGCTCCGAGCTTTTTCGCGGGAGTTAAACAGCAACCTTTGTCGTTTTATTCGATGCTAGTCGCTCACCTTGGAGTGGGTTTGCTGGTACTTTCAGCTGGGCTTACCTCAATTTACTCTGATGAACGCAATATTATTTTACTGCCAGGTCAGGAAAAACCGTTATTCGGTTACAGCTGGGGGTTCGATGGTGTGCGTGAATTTGTAAAAGATAACTACTCAGCTCAAGAAGGAACCATCTACGTGGTGCGCGACGGAGAGCGTGTTGCTACCTTGAATCCACAAAAGCGCTTTTACATGTCAGGCGCAATGGTCACAACCGAAGCGGCCATTGAAGGAAATTTATGGCGTGATTTATATGTCTCTTTGGGTGAAGCGGCCGAGCCAAAATCAGCCGGTGGGTGGATTATCACAGTCTATGTGAAACCTTTTATTGGCGTGCTTTGGATTAGTATGTTGTTGATCGCTGGTGGTGGTTTTATGGCGTTGTGGGATAAACGTTATCGTTCCCGTGTAGCAGGTTCAGTCAAAACGTCGTCGACAAACACTGTTCAAGGTGCAATCGGGTAGCTGTGATGAAGCGATTAAAGCTGTTTATACCTCTTATCATTTTTGTGTTGTTGGCGATTTTGTTTACTTTAGGGCTCGGTATCGATCCACATAAAATGCCGTCTGCGCTGGTAGGCCGGCCAGTGCCTAACTTTTCATTGTCTACGGTACAGGATACGACTCGTATCGTTGATCAGGAGCAGTTAAAGGGGCACGGCTTTGCGCTCATTAATATTTGGGCGACTTGGTGTGGCCCTTGTCGGCAAGAGCATCCTTTTCTGGTTAAGTTGGCGAATAATGGGTTTCCGATATTCGGCGTCAACGCTAAGGATGAATTAGAGCTTGCACAGCAATGGCTTAAAGAACGCGGTGACCCCTATAAATTTAGCGCTTTTGATCCGGAGGGAAGGCTTGGCTTGGATTTAGGCGTCTATGGTTATCCTGAAACTTTTTTAATTAATAGCGAAGGGCAGGTCCTGCACCGTTTCGCTGGCGTGCTCACCGAAAAAGTGTGGCAACGTGACTTTATCCCGCTGATTAATCCGTAAGGAATTGAATTCAGATGAAAGCCATATTTCAGGCGGTCCTAATTGTTGTTGTGTTTGTTGGCAGTCAATCCGGGCTGGCTAAGGAAGTCTACGATTTTAGCAATGAAGCGGAGCGTGAACGCTTTCATCGGTTTACTTACGAATTAAGATGCCCCAAATGTCAAAGTCAAAATTTGGCAGGATCTGATTCCCAGATATCGCAAGATCTCAAGCGAGAACTACATCGCCTAATCATTGATGGTAAAACGGACGATGAGATTCTGGATTTTATGGTAACGCGTTACGGTGATTTTGTTTTATACCGGCCACAATTCCAGAGTAATACGCTGTTGTTGTGGCTAGGACCGCTCGCTTTAATCTTGATTGGACTTGGTGTGTTTGGGTGGATCCTTTTTCGAAAGATGTCAGCACAATCCACTGAAGAGTAATTAAATCAATAATTACATTGGGGCCCATGCGTACGGCTCGATGTACCTGGAAGTTTGAATGTTCGAATATAGTCTTTGGTTTATAGCCCTGTTAGCTGTAGCGCTTATCGTAATTCTTTGGCCGCTTATTTTTCGTCAAAAAAACGCAGACAGTGATGCGGAGCAGGGGATCGCAGAGCAGCTTGCGTTTAATGAGGCGCTATATCGAGAGCGCGTTAAAGACATTGAAGCGCAGCGTAAAACCGGAGAGCTTGACAATGATCAGGCTGATCGGTTGGTCAATGAAGCAACCAAACAATTGGAACAAGATAACGATATCAGCAGCGTCACTAAACGCTACACGCCAAGCCGTCCTTATGTAGGTATTGTGGTAATGGCTATATGCGTCCCGTTGTTGGCCGCTGGTCTCTATTGGTACTATGGTGCTGCGCCGGATTGGGAAATCCATCAACTTCTGCAGCAAAAAGCACTGCTCGATAGCCAGCAATCAACCACAGCGCAACGCACTGAGCCTTCACCACTTGCGTTTGAACTTTATGAAAAGCTATCGGCACGTGCTGATGCACGCCCTGATAACCTCAATAATTGGATTGTATTGGCGCGTAACGCCTATGAAGTTGGTGAGCTATCGCGTTCCATAGAAGCTTATCAAGCCATATTGAACGAAAAACCGGATTCGCCCCAAGTGTTAACCGAATTAGCGCAAGTCGTATTTTTGGGGTCGGGTAGAAAGTTTTCTAGGGAAGTAAAAATTCTGTTCGATAGAGCGATAGAGTTAGATCCGACTAACACCCAAATCCCCGGCCTAGCTGGCTTCGATGCCTTTCAGGCAGGCGATTTCCAGAACGCAATTAGTTACTGGCAGGCGGTACTCAAAATGCTTCCGCCTAATGACCCCAGTTACGCGACATGGCAGCAATCCATCGCTCGAGCGAAATCAGAGCTAGCAAAGACCGGTGTTGAGGTCGCTTCTAATGAGGCTGTTGTTGGTGAAGGGGAGGGCTCATCAGCCCCTAGCGTGGCTGTTAAGGTGTCTTTTGCAGGCGACGCTTTAGGTAGCCTTGATCCAAATACCACCGTTTTTGTCTATGCAAGGGCCTGGCGGGGAGCGAAAATGCCTCTTGCGATGGCGCGTTTACAAGTGAAAGACCTTCCTACTGAAGTCGAGCTAACCGAAGCGATGGCGATGGCTCCACAGATGACAATCAAGCAGTTTGAAGAGTTGGAGGTCGTCGCCAGAGTGTCGCTACAAGGCAGCGCCCAGGCACAATCGGGTGATTGGCAAGCCACCGTAGGCCCCGTCAAAACAGCTCCTAACCAGAAAGTTGAGCTGATTATTAACCAACAAATTCCTTAGCTTAAAAGCACCTTTAGCCGTGCTAAAGGTGTTACAAAAGTGTAAAATCTCAGCCCTTTAGGGGGCAGCCTATTCCGCTTATCGTGAAGCGATATCTCGCACCAATACGAGCAATGGAAGCGCTTGTTGATATCCCAATAAAAATCAAAAAAATCAAGCAGTTAAAGATTAAAGTGAATCTAGTTTATGCGGTTAAAATCGATTAAGTTGGCGGGTTTTAAATCATTCGTCGATCCAACAAATGTGTCCTTTCCGAGCAACCTCTGCGCGATTGTCGGTCCTAACGGATGCGGGAAGTCCAATATTATTGATGCAGTGCGCTGGGTTATGGGGGAGTCGTCCGCCAAGAACCTTCGTGGCGAAAATATGACCGATGTTATCTTCAATGGCTCCGGTGGGCGGAAGCCTGTCGGTCAGGCCTCTATCGAACTTGTTTTCGACAACAGCGAAGGCAAGGTAGTTGGAGAGTTTGCGACGTTCACTGAGATTTCCGTCAAACGCAAAGTAACCCGTGATAGTCAAAATACCTACTACTTAAACGGTAACAAATGTCGTCGTAAAGATATTACGGATTTGTTCCTAGGTACTGGGCTTGGTCCTCGTAGCTACGCAATTATCGAGCAGGGCATGATCAGTAAATTGATTGATGCCAAACCGGAAGAATTGCGTACAACCATCGAAGAAGCTGCGGGTATTTCAAAATACAAAGAGCGACGCAGAGATACAGAGAACCGTATCCATCGTACGTTAGAAAACTTAGAGCGACTCACGGACATCCGTGAAGAACTTGAACGCCAGATCGCTCGATTAGAACGTCAGTCGAAAGCGGCTGAAAAATATACTGAATACAAAGAAGAGGAGCGTTGGCTTAAAGCTCAAAAACTGGCTCTGGAGATTAGACAGCTCGAAGACCATTCCAAAACGACAAAAGATTTAGTTACCGAACTCGAGTTGAAGATCGAGGCTATGGTCACTGATCAAGTGGGTAAAGACACCAATATTGAAAAGCTTCGAACTAATCACACGGAGCTCAACGATACATTCAATGAAGTGCAGGGCCGCTACTACGCAGCGGGTGCTGATATTGCGCGTATCGAACAGAGCATCCAAAACGCAGAAGAGCGCTCACAGCAACTGCAAAGAGATATCGAGCAAGCGGGCCGTGATGCTTTAGAAGCGAGTGAAAATTTAACATCAGATAAGCAAAAAGCCGAAGCCTGGCAGGCTGAACTTTTAGAAATCGAGCCCGAGTTAGAGTTAATTAAAGAGGCCGAAGAATCGTCAACAGAGCTCTTGTTAGAAGCAGAAGATTCAATGCAGCAGTGGCAACAAGAGTGGGATAGCTTTAACCAGCAAGCCGCGTTACCGCAACAAAATGCTGAAGTGCAGCAGTCGCGAATCCAGCACATCGAACAAGTCCAAGTACGATTAATGGAGCGGATTGAAAAGTTCGAAGCAGAGAAGTCCGATATATCTCTTGACGAAACTGATACAGATTTAGAAGCCTTAGAAGCGAAAATAGAAGAATTTGAATTGCAGCTTGAGGAAAAGCGCGAAAAATTATCAGGTATTGCCGATAAAATTGAACAGTTACGGAGTGAATCCCAAGAAACTCAAAAAGCGGCGAACGCGAAACGTGGCGATTTACAGCGTTTGCAAGGTAAGTTGACCTCACTTGAGACGTTACAGCAAGCGGCATTAGGGCAATCGGATAAAACCGTTTCCAATTGGTTGGAGCAGCAGGGTGTCGCAAATAAGCCGCGCCTCGCTGAAGGCATTTCCGTTAACAATGGTTGGGATGTTGCGGTTGAAACCGTTCTTGGAGACACGTTGCAGGCAGTATGCGTCGACGGTGTTGACCCCTTTGCCGAATTGAGTAGTAGTTTAGAAAAAGGCTCTGTTGCTTTCGTTGAAAGCGGAAACCAGACTGTGAGCGGTAGCTTTGAAAAGAGCGCGCGCTTATCGGATCAAATTTCTAGTCAATGGGATCTGTCGGGTTTTCTAGCTGGAATTTATATTGCTGAATCTATAGCCGACGCGATAGCGCTTCGGCAAGGATTAAGTGCTAACGAGTCAGTTATCACCCGCGAAGGTTTGTGGTTTGGTTCAAACTGGTTGCGTGTTGCGAAAAGTAAGGATGCAGAACAAGGTATTTTAGAACGCAAACAAGCAATTGAAGAGCTCCAAGCAACTATTGCCGAATCTGAAGATGGACTTGCAATACTGGAAGAGAAGAGCGATTCGATTCGCGAGAGTTTGCGTGCGTCTGAACTTGAACAAGGTGAATTGCGCGAAGCAATTGACGTCGGTGGTAGTCAGTTAGGCGAACTTCGCTCAGACTATTCGGGCAAGAAGGTCCGTATCGAAGAATCTCTTAACCGTCATCGCCGTCTGGTACAAGATATTCAGGAAGCTAGGGAGCAGATGGAGTCCGAAGGGCGAAATCTAAGTCAGGCTCGCGCCATCCTTTCTGAAGCGATTGAAGAGATGGAGAAAAACAACGGCGAGCGAGAGCGCCTAATGAGTCAGCGAGATCAATTTAGGTCTACGTTAGATCAAGCTCGGCAGAAGGCACGTCACGATAAGGATAAAGCACACGAACTAGCGATGCGCTCGCAATCGATTCACACACAGCTTGAGTCTATCAAGCAAGGTATCGAACGTTTAGAGCAGCAATCGACACGTTTAACCGAACGACGTGAAACGTTACAAATTTCATTGGAAGAATTGCAAGAGCCCTTAGCTCTAAACAAAGAAGAATTGGCCGAGTTGCTCGATAAACGTGTGGATGTTGAAAGCGAATTAAATGATGCTCGGCGTGCGATGGAAGAAGTCGAACATGAGCTCCGCGCAGTCGAACAAGGCAGACATCAAGTTGAACAGCAATTGCAAAATTTGCGGGAACAGCTGGAAAAAGCCCGTATTGAAGCCCAAACATTCCGAGTGCAGCGTGAAAATGCTGATGAGAAATTAAAGCAAGAAGACTTATCCTACGACGAAGTGCTGTCTAAGTTGTCTGACGATATCACTTTACCCTTTATCGTTGAAGAATTAGAAAAGATTGCGACGCGGATTTCGCGTTTAGGTGCTATTAACCTAGCTGCAATTGACGAGTACAAGGTGGAGTTAGAACGTAAAACCTACCTAGATACACAAAATGAAGATCTACAGGATGCGCTCGCGACGCTTGAAGAGGCAATACGTAAAATCGATAACGAAACACGTAACCGCTTCAAGGAAACATTTGAACAGGTGAATTCAGGTTTACAAGAGCTATTTCCAAAGGTATTCGGTGGTGGTAGCGCCTATTTAGAGCTAACCGGCGACGACTTATTGGATACTGGCATCGCGATTATGGCGCGTCCTCCAGGCAAACGAAACAGTACTATTCATTTGCTTTCCGGTGGTGAAAAAGCGTTAACGGCTATTGCGTTAGTTTTCTCTATTTTCCGCTTGAACCCAGCACCATTCTGTATGCTCGATGAGGTTGATGCGCCGCTAGATGACTTAAACGTCGGCCGTTATGCGGCGTTGGTTGAAGAAATGTCGAAGAACGTACAGTTTATTTATATTTCGCATAATAAAATTGCGATGGAAATTGCTCACCAACTCATGGGGGTTACCATGCATGAACCAGGTGTTTCTCGTATGGTAACAGTCGATATCGACGAAGCTGCTCAGTTGGCAGCTGTTTAGTAAGGATTCTAGACGATGCGCGAATGGTTAACAGTCATTATTGTTTTGTTAATCGTCACAGTGGTGTTAGACGGCTTGCGTCGCATGCGTAATAGTCGGCGATCTGCAATCAAAATGTCGTTGAGTATGCATCAAGGCACCAGCAAAGATGATCTCGATAGTTATGGCAGTGAGTTGCCTAATGGTGGCGCGCGTGTGGTCACTGTACGAAAACCTGACGACGCGCAGGAAACAAATCATCGTGTCAAATCTGAACGTCAAGAAAAGGTAAGTCGCACAGGGCGACCCTACCGAATCCCCGAGCAAGTTTCTTTAAATCTTGATGAGCATGTGCCAATGCTGATGGACTCAGTAGCGCAAGAGCACGAGCCAGAAGATAATCAGGCTCCTCACACTGAAGATGTTCGCATCGAGCCCTCTTTTAGTGCCGTCGATGATGAATTAAGTGATGTTGATATCGTTGAACCGGCGCTGAGTGATGATGATGAACCAGCGCAAGAAGAGAAAAAGGTAAAACCTAAAACAACGGAAAAAACAGCGCCGCCAAAGTCATCTTCTCGGCCTCGATCCACGGTAAACGACGAGCAAGAAGATTTATTTGCTCAAGAGGATAGTGACCCTTTGCCAGAGCCAGAGGATGTTTTAGTGCTCAATGTCATGTCAAAAAATGACCAGTTTTTTAATGGCGATGACCTGCTTTCAGTGGTTTTAGCCAATGGAATGCGGTTTGGTTCTATGAATATCTTTCACCACCACGAGTCCGCTAGCGGTGAAGGAAAAATCTATTACAGTATGGCAAATATCGTAAAGCCGGGTGTTTTTGATTTAAACGAGATGCACACCTTTAGAACGCCGGGCGTGAGTTTATTTATGACACTGCCAAACGAAGGTGATAGTAAAAAAGCCTTTGAGGCAATGTTAAATACTGCGCAGGCGTTATCGACAGAGCTCGGGGGTGAGCTGAAAGATGAAAACCGAAGTGTAATGACCTCGCAGACTATTGAGCACTACCGAAGTCGAATCAAAGAATTCGAACGTAAACAGCTATCCAAAGCACCGGCATAACATTTGTTGTACGACACTATCGTTTGAGGTTATCGTTGACTGCGAACTCTTCTTCCGCTGATTTTCCCAAAGACATCGCGCAACGAGCTGATGCTTTGCGCGAAACAATTGATGAGCACAACTACCGATACTACGTTCTAGACGACCCTGATATTCCCGATGCTGAATACGACAGGCTAATGCGTGAGCTTCAGTCGATAGAAAGGGAATACCCCAAACTTCTAACACCTGATAGCCCAACCCAACGGGTCGGTTCAGAACCGCTGGCCGCATTTTCACAGGTGAAGCACGAGCTTCCGATGTTATCGCTCGATAACGCCTTTTCAGATGAAGAACTAGTACACTTCAACAAGCGTGTCTGCGACCGCTTAAAATTTGCTGGTGATATTGAATACGCCTGTGAACCAAAGCTCGACGGTATCGCTATTAGCTTGTTATATGTCGATGGTGTATTAACCCAAGGTGCGACACGGGGCGATGGCGAGACTGGCGAAGATATAACGCAAAATATAAAAACAGTAGGCTCAATACCCTTAAAACTCCGTGGTAAGGGTTACCCTCGATTACTTGAAGTGCGGGGCGAAGTGTACATGCCAAAAGAAAGCTTTAACGCTTTAAATGAAAAAGCACGAAGTACCGGGCAAAAAACATTTGTTAATCCTCGAAACGCCGCAGCGGGGAGTTTACGTCAGCTTGATTCATCAATAACGGCAAGCCGCCGTTTAGAAATGTGTGCCTATAGCGTCGGTAGGGTGGAGGGCGGAGATCTACCTGGCACGCACGCGGACACACTCAGAGATTTAAAGGGTTGGGGTTTTAGAATTAGCGATCAAATGGCTGTTGTTGAAAATATTCAACAGTGCATAACCTACTACAAGAACATGGAATCGCTTCGAGCCAGCCTACCATTTGATATCGATGGTATCGTCTATAAAGTTAATCAGTTGGAGCAGCAGCGAACACTAGGTTTTGTTGCGAGAGCGCCACGATGGGCAATTGCGCGAAAATTTCCCGCACAAGAGGAAATGACCACTTTGTTGAATGTAGAGTTTCAAGTAGGGCGAACCGGAGCAATAACACCCGTCGCTCGATTGGAACCGGTGTTCGTTGGTGGCGTTACGGTATCGAATGCAACGTTACATAATCAAGATGAAATTAAACGTTTGGATGTGCGCATTGGCGATACCGTAATTGTTCGGCGAGCAGGTGACGTTATACCGCAAGTTGCGGCTGTTGTTATGTCGAAGCGTCCTAACACAACAAAAGCTATCGTGTTTCCTAGCCTGTGTCCGGTATGCGAATCACCAGTTGAAACAGTTCCTGGTGAAGCCGTCGCTCGCTGTACTGGCGGCTTAGTTTGCGAAGCTCAGCGAAAAGAAGCCATTCGCCATTTCGCGTCACGGAAAGCGATGGATATTGATGGTCTAGGAGATAAGTTAGTTGAGCAGCTTGTCGATCAAGGTTTGGTTCATTCTGTAGCAGATATTTATAAGCTGACGACAGAGCAGGTGGCTGGCCTTGAACGGATGGGGAAAAAGTCAGCAGAGAATTTAATTGCTGCAATCGATCGCAGCAAAGCGACAACCCTAGCTCGGTTTTTGTACTCCCTTGGCATTCGTGAAGTTGGCGAAACTACAGCGCGCAACCTCGCGGCTGCTTTTGGTAGCCTGGATAAACTGATGACAGCGAACAGTGACGAGTTGCAGGCGGTTAAGGATATTGGGCCTGTCGTTGCACATTTTGTTGAAGAATTTTTTGAGCAGCAAGATAGTCGAGAAGCTGTCGCAGCGTTGATAGATCAAGGTGTGACATGGTCGGATGTTGAGGTGGCGGTTGATGGTTTACCCTTTGATGATAAAACGTTTGTGGTGACGGGTACGTTAGAATCTATGTCGCGCGACGAAGCGAAAGAAAGACTACAATCCCTTGGTGCCAAAGTGTCTGGTAGTGTATCTAAAAAGACCAGTATTGTTGTTGCTGGGCCAGGTGCTGGATCCAAATTAACGAAGGCAGAATCTCTAGGTATTAAGGTAATTGATGAGGGCGCGTTTCTGCGCTTACTCGAGGCCCCCGAAGAGTTTGTCTTTGATGAATAAGTTCACGGTCGGGTTGATGGTGGTGTTTCTATTCATCGTTGTCGGCTGTACTACCTTGCCACCAAAAAATCAAAATAATTTATGCGAAATATTTTACGAGCATGATCATTGGTATAAGCATGCGGTGAAGTCGGAAAAAAAATGGGGTGTGCCAATACCAGTATCGATGGCATTTATATATCAGGAGTCTCGTTTTGTTGCGGACGCAAAGCCACCTCGAACGAAATTTCTTTGGATTTTTCCGGGGCCACGAAAAAGTAGTGCTTATGGTTACCCTCAAGCAAAAGATGAAACCTGGGAGTGGTATCAAAAAGATGCAGACAACGGGTGGGGAGATCGCGACGATTTTTCAGACGCCATGGATTTTATTGCTTGGTACAATGTACAAAGCCATAGAAAGTTAGGGCTATCTAAAACGGACGCTTATAGTTTGTATCTCGCTTATCACGAAGGACATGGTGGTTTTTCTCGAGGAACCTATAAGAATAAACAGTGGCTGCTAAACGTAGCGAGTAAAGTGCAGCGTCGATCTCAACAGTATGGTGCGCAGTTAGCCTCTTGCCGTAAAGATCTCGACAGCGATGGTTGGTGGCCATTTTAGTTATTATGTGTGAATAGTGATTTAGGACTTGTGCCTTTCTCTGGGGATTAGTATGGACCAAGAATCAATCGTTTATGGCTGCATCAAAGATGCAGGTTATTATCATAACGAGCCGGAACGCCGCCGTGTAAACCGTGATGCAATGCTAAGCCTTCCTCATGCGGATGAGTGGCCGTTTTTAAGTCAGGAGATGTTTTCCATTCCTCAAGTCGAAGGCCATTACGGTCAGTATCAAACCGAAGTCATGCACTTTGGCGCTTCCTATAAAGCGGTTGAGTACGAGTGGGAGTTGTGGATAAAGAAATTCGAGGAGCTACTGAAAAACATGTACTGGGTATCTGCAACAGTCCATTTAGAAACAGAGCTTAGTGGTACGCACACATTCACTTGGCAAAGTTTGAAAGATTCCCACACCCCCGGTGATCCGGATATGCACGTTCACTGCGAATGGAGCCAAGAAAACGCAGTAGGTTTTTAGCGTTCTGTCATAATCAGAGGCTCCGGCGTGTTAGCAATGAATCAACTTCGCGAAAAAGCGCAAAACATTCGTCTCGCGCTCTTTGACGTTGATGGCACCATAATTGGCCCCGATGGGCAGTTTTCGCCAAGAACCAAGAATGCCATTAGCGTCCTCCAGTCGAGGGGAGTCAGTACGGCTATTGCCAGTGGCCGTCCACCTTTCGGTACACATCACCTCCAGAAAGCACTGGGCCTTACCTCAATGGGCTCATTCTACGCTGGCGCGATGCTTTTTGAGCCCAGTTCGGGGTATTGTCTGGTACATCACCCGTTAAATAACGAACTTTCTTCCATAGTCCAGTCAGTCAAGGCTGATAAATTGTATCTTGAGGTTTATACTGAGAATCAATATTGGGTCGATTCTGACTCAGAAGTCGCGCGCGCTCACAGCGAAATACTTAGGGTAAAACCCAAAGTTAGCCCGTTTATCGAGTCGGTCATAGCAGACCAACCGGTGATGAAGATACTTATCGGTGCCGAAGACGTAGAGGGAAAGTCTGCCAGTTCTAGACTTAAGGCTATAGAAACGTTGCACCCGGAGTTCAATTTTGCCTATGCAAAAATGGCCTCTCACCCACGCTGGGAGTTTGCTAGTGTCCTAAGCGGAGAAGTGAATAGGGAGATATCTATTGAGCGCATAGCCGATTATTACGGCATAAAATCATGTCAGATTATGGCATTTGGTGATGCTCAATCTGACTTTGCTTTTATTAAGAAAGCAGGGTTGGGCATTGCAATGGGTGACGCTCCGCTAGAGGTTAAAGAAGTGGCAAATTATGTGACGGGCCGAGCTGGCGATGATGGTGTGGCCAATGCAATACAGTCTTTATTTGAATAAGGTATTCAATTAAACAAATATATGAAATCGAATCGGTTGTCTCGCTTAACAATAATTTCCATCGCTGCCATTGCGGGTATCGGATTCATTGTACTATCCATCAAGAGCTTTAACTTTTCAGTCGATACGGTACTTATTCAGCTGATGGCTGTTGTTATTTTGGTTGTTGTACTGATTGCGCTTGCCGCGCTATTCGCGATGTTTGTGCGTTGGGTGCTCGCCAGAATTGAATCAAAAAAGAATAATAATAGTTAACGCTATAGTATAAAAACTACGAGGTTGGAATTTGAATGTCTGATGATAAAACTACGCTCGACGTTATCGAAAGGAGCGTCAAAGATTATAAACATAATCGTGCATTTACATGTTTAGGTAAATCACTTACCTATGGGGAAGTCGATGAGGCATCTAAACGTTTTGCAGCTTGGATTCAAACGCAAACAAACTTGAAACCAGGTGACAGGTTTGCAATCCAGTTACCTAATATCTTGCAGTACCCAGTCGCTCTTTTCGGTGCGATTCGAGCTGGCCTGGTGATCGTTAACGTCAATCCGCTATATACCCCAAGAGAACTTAAGCACCAGCTCAATGACTCTGGAGCGAAAGGTATATTGGTGCTAGCGAACGTCGCCCACACCTTAGCAGAAGTTGTCGAAGAAACTGGAATAGAGCATATCGTAGTGACAGAGGTTGCCGACCTTCACCCACTCTTGAAGCGCATGGCAATGAATTTTGCTCTGAAATACGTTTTGAAAGAAGTCCCGCTTTTTAGCTTTAAGAAATTTACATCTTTTCTCGATACCTTAAAAACACCTAGCTCTTCATTTCAGCGCGTAGAGCGTAGCCCAGAAGACATCGCGGTGCTGCAGTACACTGGCGGAACCACGGGTGTAGCAAAAGGAGCGATGCTTACTCATGCCAACTTGGTTGCAAATAAAGACCAGTTGCTTGAGCGTCAAAGTGGGTTAATCAAACCAGGTGTCGATACTTACGTAGCGCCTTTGCCTCTTTACCATATTTATGCATTTACATTGCATGCGATGTCCGTCTTTTCCAACGGTAATCATAATTTATTAATCCCTAATCCACGTGATATAAACGCTTTTGTAAAAGCGCTTAAAACCGAAAAAGTATACGGCTTTGTTGGTTTAAACACGTTGTTTAATGCGCTGTTGGATAATGAGGAGTTTAAAGGCCTGGATTTCTCAGCCCTCAATATTACTTCTTCTGGTGGCATGGCCCTAGCGACGGACACTGGGCGTCGGTGGAAAGAAGTTACGGGCGTCACGGTAATGGAAGGGTATGGTTTAACGGAAACATCACCCGTTGCTTGTGCGAACCCTCCTGAGGCTATTCAGCTTGGTTCAGTTGGTTTACCCGTAAAAGATACCGAGCTAAAGGTAATAGACGAAGAAGGGCAAACCCTCGGCACCGGTGAAGTTGGCGAGTTATGCATTCGTGGCCCTCAAGTGATGAAAGGTTATTGGCAGCGCCCTGAAGCAACTGAGAAAGTGCTAGATGCAGAAGGTTGGTTTAAAACTGGTGACATGGCAACCATTGCTGAGGATGGATACGTTCGAATCGTTGACCGTAAAAAAGACATGATTCTAGTATCAGGTTTTAATGTTTATCCGAATGAAGTAGAGGATGTGTTGTGCGAGCATCCTGATATCGTTGAAGCTGGTGTGATCGCAGTACCCGATGATAAAAGTGGCGAAGCTGTAAAAGCGTATGTCGTTAGTAGTAATCCTCAATTGACAACCCAAGCCGTTCGCGAATATTGCAAAGAAAACATGGCAGGGTACAAAGTGCCCAAGACTGTGGTGTTTACTGATAGTTTGCCAAAATCTGCTGTCGGTAAAATATTGCGTCGCGAGTTAAAAGCACTGGAAGGAGCTGAGTAATCAGTGGAAGTGGCAGGGCCTGGCAGTAAAAATGCGCTTATTTTATCAGGGGGTGGTGCGCGTGCTGCTTATCAAGTCGGCGTATTAAGTGCGATAAATGAGATCCTTCCAAGTAATTGCCATAATCCTTTCCCAATTATTTGTGGTACTTCCGCTGGTGCAATTAATGCACTGGCGCTTGCCACGCATACTGGAAGTTTTAGAGAGGCCGCCAGTGATCTCGATTCGATTTGGCGACAAATAGCAATCGAAAAAGTCTTTAGGACTGGTTGGTGGCAACATACTAAAGACTTGGGGAGGATATTTGCATCCCTTTTTAACCAAGGGGTTGGCAAAGATCGGCCCTTGTCTTTACTTGATAATACACCTTTAAAAGAGCTTTTACTGGAGATTCTAGAGTTTGAGAATATCCAGAAAGGTATCGATGCTGGTGATCTAGATGCCGTATGTGTTACGGCGTTGGGCTACACCTCAGGTGAATCCGTCAGTTTTTTCGAGGGTAAAGAGTCGTTAGCGAGTTGGCGTAGACATCGGCGGGTAGGGCAGCCAACTAAATTGACTGTGAATCATCTGCTCGCTTCATCTGCTATCCCCACTATTTTCCCAACAGTCAAAATTAATCGAGAATATTTTGGTGATGGAGCGATGCGTCAGCTCGCTCCGATAAGTCCAGCTTTACATTTGGGGGCCACCGGCGTTTTAGTTATTGGTGTGAGTGGAAACCGCAACCCAGCTCATTGGGCGAAAAGACGCATCAAACCTAAACACTCACCATCCATGGCGCAGATCCTCGGCCACATGTTTAACAGCGCATTTATTGATTCTTTGGAAGGGGATATAGAACACTTGGAGCGCGTTAATAAGCTTCTATCTATGATTCCGGGCGATGTGGTGACCGATAGTGGGGCTGTTCTCAAAGAGGTGAAAACGTTAGTCATTTCCCCTTCAAAAGAGTTAGATAAAATTGCCGGCCGGAAGGTGCGTTATCTACCCAGCAGTATGCGTTTTTTTATGGGCGCGACGGGAGCAACTGCAAGGGGTGGCGGCTCAGCAGCTGCAAGTTACTTACTGTTTGAGAAAGCCTTTTGCGACGAGCTTATTGAGTTGGGTTACCAGGATGCGATGTGGGAGAAGGAAGCGATCCAGGGTTTTTTTGGACTTTAACCGAGACGTTGTAAGGTTTGGTAGCGTTGTTGTAGGCCTTTGTCACAATGAGTGGAGTGGTCGGTGCACTTTACCTAACGAGGCGTAATATTGGTTGTTCGATTGTTGTCGTATCTGTTTGTAACTTTGTTGCTAATAAAATCTCAGTGACGATTTCTTCGAAAACGGTAGTTAATACCGAGCTTGAAGGGATATCAGAATATCCATTTTTTTCTAATTTTTTAATTTCTTCAATTTGCTCTTTCGTGAATTGGAAATTGGCTTGTATTTCCATTATTCCTCTCCGGATAAGTACGACGCGTAGCGATAAGCTCTGAGAAAACACAAATGCGTAGTTATAATTCTTTTTAGCATTTCGAATGCAATCGATAATTTATACTTCTATGGCTGGCCGATTTATGTTGGGATAAATTTAGGCCGCTATCGCCATTCCTCATTGCTACGGTCATGTTCTCCTGGTAAGTCATTATCTGCTAGTAGTCGCAGATAGTCGGTAATATTTCTCGAGCAAGGTGTTGCGCAAAATGGCTGTAAGGAAAAACTGATTTTCAAGAGATCACGCGCATAAAAAAACCGCAGCCTAAGCTGCGGTTTTTCTCAACAGTCTGAAGTTAAGCTAGCGCTGGGCTTAACTAACTTCCCGTATTTCGACAGCCGCAATACGCTTCCCTTCATCGGCAGCTTGTTGGAACGCTTCGATTTCGTTGAAGTTTAGATAGCGATAGATTTCAGACGACATGCTGTCAATCTTGTTGGCATACGCTAAGTACTCTTCTGGGGTTGGCAATTTACCCATGACCGCCGCTACAGCAGCAAGCTCTGCAGATGAGAGGTAAACGTTAGCACCATCACCCAAACGGTTAGGGAAGTTGCGTGTAGACGTTGATACAACCGTCGCTCCTGGATTTACACGCGCTTGGTTACCCATACACAGCGAGCATCCTGGCATCTCGGTACGAGCGCCCTTGCGGCCGTAAATCGAGAAGTAGCCTTCTTCCATCAACTGGTGCTCGTCCATTTTTGTGGGAGGAGAAATCCACAGGCGAGTCGCTAATGCATCGTCGGTCGATTCAAGTAATTTACCAGCTGCACGGAAGTGACCAATGTTGGTCATACAAGAACCAATAAATACTTCGTCGATCTTGTTGCCAGCTACCTCTGACAGTACTTTTACATCGTCAGGGTCGTTAGGGCAGGCAACGATTGGCTCTTTGATTTCGTTGAGGTCGATTTCGATGACTTCGCAGTATTCGGCATCCGCGTCAGCTTCCATCAACACAGGGTTCGCTAACCACTCTTCCATTTTGCGCGCACGACGCTCAAGTGTGCGCACATCGCCATAACCTTGCTCGATCATCCAGCGCAACATGGTGACGTTAGAGGTGAGGTATTCTTTAACAGAATCTTCGCCTAACTTGATGGTACAGCCGGCGGCAGAACGTTCAGCGGATGCATCAGAAATTTCAAATGCTTGTTCTACTTTTAGATCTGGTAATCCTTCAACTTCAAGGATGCGGCCAGAGAAGATGTTTTTCTTACCTTTCTTCTCAACAGTCAACAAGCCTTGCTTAATGGCGTATAGAGGAATCGCATTAACCAAGTCACGAAGAGTGATACCTGGTTGCATATCACCTTTAAAGCGAACCAATACTGATTCTGGCATGTCTAGTGGCATTACACCGGTTGCTGCTGCGAACGCGACCAAGCCAGAACCCGCAGGGAAAGAAATACCCATTGGGAAACGCGTATGCGAATCACCACCAGTACCTACAGTGTCTGGAAGTAACATACGGTTTAACCAAGAGTGAATGATCCCGTCGCCTGGGCGTAACGAAACACCACCACGAGTCATAATGAAGTCAGGTAGGGTGTGCTGAGTATCGATATCAACAGGCTTAGGATAAGCCGCGGTATGACAGAAAGATTGCATGGTAAGGTCTGCAGAGAAACCGAGGCATGCGAGGTCTTTTAGCTCGTCGCGTGTCATTGGGCCAGTGGTATCTTGTGACCCGACAGTAGTCATCATTGGCTCGCAGTATGTACCTGCTCGAACGCCTTCAACACCGCACGCTTTACCGACCATTTTCTGTGCAAGGGTATAGCCTTTACCAGAGTCTGCTGGTTGCTCAGGTGTACGGAATAGATCAGAAGCGGGTAGGCCTAAAGCTTCACGCGCTTTTGCAGTTAAGCCACGACCAATGATTAAAGGTATGCGGCCGCCAGCTTGTACTTCATCGAGAAGAACGTCTGATTTTAATTCGAATTCAGAAATGACATCGCCAGCTTCGTTTAAGATTTTGCCATCGTAGGGACGAATTTCGATGACGTCGCCCATGTTGAGCTCTTCAACAGGTGCTTCGAAAACCAACGCGCCAGCATCTTCCATTGTGTTGTAGAAGATAGGGGCGACCTTACCGCCGATACAGATACCGCCACCGCGTTTGTTAGGTACGCCCGGGATATCGTCACCGATGTACCAAAGTACAGAGTTTGTCGCTGATTTGCGCGAAGAACCGGTACCCACGACGTCACCCACAAAGGCAACTGGAAGACCTGACTTTTCGAGGTCGTTGATTTGTTCTTCTGCATTGTGAATGCCTTCGCGAGGTACTTTGTACATCGCTTTGGCGTGTAGAGGGATGTCAGGGCGCGACCAGGCGTCAGGTGCGGGTGAAAGGTCATCGGTGTTTGTTTCACCAGTCACTTTAAACACGATGCTCTTAATGCTTTCTGGCACTTTATTGCGGCCAGTGAACCACTCGCCGTTGGCCCATGACTCCATCACTTCTTTTGCGAATGCGTTGCCCGCTTTCATTTTTTCGTCGACGTCGTGGAACGCGTCGAACATCAGTAGGGTGTGCTTCAACTCTTTGGTCGCTAACGGAGCTAGGTCAGCATCGTCTAACAACTCGGTAAGTGTGGAGATGTTGTAACCACCGTGCATATTGCCGAGAAGTTCAACAGCTTTAGGCTTGTCGATGAGAGGAGAAGTGGCTTCGCCTTTAACAATTGCGGTTAGAAAGCCAGCTTTTACATAAGCCGCTTCATCAACACCGGGTGGTACTCGGTTAGTCACTAGGTCGAGTAGCGTCTCTTCTTCACCAGCGGGTGGGTTTTTTAATAACTCAACCAGCTGAGCGACTTGCTCTGGGTTTAGTGGCTTTGGTACGACGCCTTCGGCGGCGCGCTCGGCAACGTGTTTGCGATAAGCTTCTAACACAATAATGGTTCCTTCTGTAATTCGTTACTCTCTCGGCGGGATCTCCGACGAAAGAGGCTATCGATGACCCACATCGATGGCAGAGGGAGGGGTTTTATGAAAGTAACGGTGACACCGATCTCTCATTCGGGGCGCGTATTCTACAACAACAGGTGTAGCGTGTTAAGTTAGCCGCTACTGACTAATAGCGAGTATTTAGTGCGTTGATGACGCGCTATCCCGCTGCACGATAGAATCACCTCCAAATGTTAGTAGGAAAGGCCACATCGAGCGGTTATCATGCATCGCCTCGACGATAATTCTAATGTTGTACACCATTTTATGTCCGCTCCAGTTAAAACTCCTTGTATTGGAATTTGCTCTACAGCCATCGGCGACGAAGTCTGCAGAGGCTGCAAACGCTTCACTGGTGAGGTTATTCACTGGAATGGTTACAGTAATGCAGAAAAACAAGCGGTTGTGGACAGACTCAACGCGTTGCTCATTCAGGTCCTGCAGCGCAAATTCTGTATTTTCGATGAAGCATTACTCAAAGAGCAGATTCAATTCCAGCAAATTCGCTGCGACTTTACGAAAGTGCCCTATTGGTGGGTGTTTGAGTTGATCCGAACTGGAGCAGGGCAGATTACTGATTTGTCGCTATTTGGTGTTCGACTAGAGCAAGAATATCAACATGCGTCGCTTGTCGATTTAAAGCAGCAAATCGATAACGAATTTTACGAGCTTTCTTGCGCATATTACGAGCGTTATGTCGTTCCCGGTCAGACCGTGTAGTGCTTCCTTACGTTGCTATTAATAAGTCCCGGGGTGTGGTTTCACTAACCCAAAACAAAGGGGCTGAGTAGCTCGCGAGCCTGTTTTGAAAGGTTTTGAATGGTGGTGGAATTGGCTACTTCATGATCCGCAAAGTCAAATGCGGGTGCAACCACCTCACTTATCAACCCATAATCTCCGCTCACTAACATGGATGCCTTCCAGTACCCACCGGGCACGACAAGTTGTAATTGTTCTCCAGCGGCTAAATCCCACCCGAGTGTCACAGTTGATAATTGCCCAGAGGGAGATACTAAATAGTACCGGATCGCTCCTTTGCCATGGTAACAATGGATAATGTCGGATCTATTCCGGTGCAGTACACCAGACGGTGCGTCGCTGGTTAACAGGTAAAAGATGCTGCTAGCAATGGGCGTCTTTTTATTGTTGATCTCTCCGTGAACCTTTGCCGTGTAGGTTCGTCTAAAAAAACCACCTTCTAATGGGTGTGGTTCTAGGCCGAGAAGCTCGATTAAAGAGGAGATATCTGGCTGCTGAATCATACTTTAACTTTGTCCTTCAACTATCTGAAATTTAAAGGAAAAAACTGTTCTGCTTTGATGCTTTGCTGTATCAGTTATCGATGCCTGGAGAGATTGTTTTAAGTGCCTAGGCGGCTAAAACTCAGCGAAAACCTTAACAGAAACCAGTCAGTCCTATACACTATGCGGCCTTTTCCAGGGCCAGCCCCTATTATCTACTGCATTTCCCGGAGATAAACATGTCCCAAGCTTTTATTTGTGATGCTATTCGTACGCCAATTGGTCGCTATGGCGGTGCATTAAGTCCGGTTCGTCCAGATGACCTGGCGGCCTTGGTCATCAAGCGTCTTTTAGAGCGCAATACTTCAGTTGACCAGACCCTTATCGATGATGTGATTATGGGGTGTGTTAACCAAGCTGGTGAAGATAACCGCAACGTTGCTCGTATGGCAGGTTTGCTCTCAGGCCTACCAGTAGATGTGGCTGGAGCGACCATTAACCGCCTGTGCGGCTCAGGCCTTGACGCAGTCGGTACTGCAGCACGCGGTATCAAAACTGGCGAGATGGATTTAGTAATCGCTGGCGGTGTTGAGTCAATGACTCGTTCTCCTTACGTAATGGGTAAAGGTGAAGCGCCATTTAGCCGCAAATATGAGTTACAAGACACCACAATGGGCTGGCGTTTCATCAACCCGTTGCTCAAAAAGCAGTACGGTGTTGAAACCATGCCTGAAACGGCAGAAAACCTCGCGGCTAAATTCAATATCAGCCGTGAAGACCAAGATGCTTTTGCTTATCGCAGCCAAATGCGCGCCGCCGCAGCTCAAGAAAATGGTCGTCTCGCTGAAGAAATCACGGCAGTTGAAGTCCCTCGCCGTAAGCAGGACCCATTAATCGTTGATAAAGATGAGCATGTCCGCGCTAGCACCACGCTAGAAGGTTTGGCTAAATTGCCTGCACCTTTCCGCGAAAACGGTAGCGTAACGGCAGGTAATGCATCCGGTATTAACGATGGCGCTTGCGCGATCTTGGTGGCTTCGGAAGCGGGTGTTGAAAAGCACGGCCTTAAGCCTCGTGCTCGTGTAGTAGGTATGCAAGTTGCGGGTGTCGACCCAAGTATTATGGGTTACGGCCCAGTACCGGCTGTGCAAAAGCTATTGGCGAAAACCGGTTTAACCATTGACCAAATGGACGTGATCGAATTGAACGAAGCGTTTGCGGCTCAAGCGTTGTCAGTCACTCGTGCACTGGGCATTCCAGATGATGCTGAAAACATGAACCCGAACGGTGGTGCGATCGCTCTTGGGCACCCACTCGGCATGTCTGGTGCTCGGTTAGTAACCACTGCGACCCTTGAATTAGAAAAGCGCGGCGGTAAGTATGCGCTTTGCACGATGTGTATCGGCGTAGGCCAAGGTATCGCATTAATTCTTGAGCGAGTGTAGTTTAAGCTCGTTGCGTCGCTAAAAATTGCGCGCTCATTTCATCGTGAGCGCGCATTTTATTGTCCAAATTCAGTATGTCTTTATCCGCTATCCACCAATTCTTGCGCTGCGAAACACCCGATCAATGGGTACAAAACGCGCTAGCAAACCCCGATGTTTTGCTGATTGACCACGCCAACTGTGAGAAAAAGGCGGCAAGTACGGCGCTGCATCTAATGTATCGATACGTCGATAATATGGATTTGCTGAATAAGATGTCGCGCCTGGCGCGAGAAGAATTGCGCCATTTTGAGCAAGTAATTGCAATTATGGAGGCGCGTGGAATTCCGTACCGCCAAATTACGGCTGCACGTTATGCCGCTCATCTACACAAAATGGTGGCGACTCACGAGCCTCAAAAGTTGATTGATACGCTGATTATTGGCGCGATTATCGAGGCTAGGTCTTGCGAGCGGTTTGCTAAGTTGGCGCCATTTCTGGATGCTGAACTAGAAAAGTTCTATCTGTCATTACTAAAGTCTGAGTCACGGCATTTCAAAGACTACCTTGATCTAGCGCAACAGGCTTCTTCTATCGACATCTCGCCTCGTGTTGATGAATTCTTAGACAAAGAAAGGTCTTTGATTGAAAGCGCTGATACTGAGTTTCGCTTCCATAGTGGGCCAGTCGTATCCGGCGTCTAGAATTGGCGGCCTCGCACTCTTAGATAATTCTTTGCTGTTGGGAAAAATAGGCGTATAAAGCCGTCCCGGCATTTGTTTGAGAGCACATACCCCTTGACCGCTTTAGTCCTACCCACTGGCCCGTCCGAAGGCGATGGTGATATCTTCACCCGGATAATCAAAAGCATCGAAAAGCAAGGGTACATTGTGCTCGATAATGCTTTCCCTGAAGAGGTGTTAAGCCGTCTGTTTGTTTACCTGAAAGACATTAACAAGGATGAGTTTCATCCTGCAGGTGTGGGGCGCGCCAATGGGTTTCAAATCAACGAGTTTACCCGCCGTGATCGCATCTGTTGGTTAGAAAAAGGGCCTGATGAGACGCAAAGCTATTTCGAATGGATCGAAACGCTACGGCAACGCATTAACCGTGATTTATTTCTTGGGTTGTTTGATTACGAATGCCACTTTGCCCATTACCCGAAAGGCGCATTCTATAAAAAGCATGTAGACGCGTTCAAAGGCCAGTCCAACCGCCGTTTATCAACCATCCTCTATTTGAATCCGCAATGGAATGTGAAGGACGGTGGAGAACTAGCGATGTACCAACCTTCAGTCGCTGAGCCGTTTATCAATGTTGAGCCGGTTTGGGGGCGTGTGGTGATTTTCTTGAGTGAAGTTTTTCCGCATGAAGTACTACCTGCAAGTCGAAGTCGTTACAGTCTTACGGGATGGTATCGTGTTAACGCAACCATCGGCGAAAACTTGGATCCGCCAAAATAGGATATAAGGTAGTCTTTTCGACGTTTTTTTGCGCACATATTAACGTTTAGCGCTGTTTTATTAACGGTTTCAACAACTGTTTTCTTCTTGTGTTAGCAAAAAAGGCGTTTTTTGCTAACAAAACTTGTCATTTCCTCTGTGTGTCCTTTTCGCGTCGTTGGCCAGAATAGCTGCCGCATCGTGACGCGTTGGTATTAATCAAGCAGTAGTTTCTGTCAACACGTTGCGCCTTCTTGTTTCACTTAAATCAAAAGATCTTATAGAGGACGCAAAATGCTAATGAGTGTGGCCAGATGTACTGGCGTAATTATATTAGTCACCCCGGCTTTTTTCTCAGCGGGCCACACGTGGGCTCAAGGTTCTTCTTATTCAGATAACGAAATGGAAGAAATCCTAGTGACTGGCCGAAAGCAGAATCTCGTCGGAGAGGCATCGTCTGCTTCTGAAGGCGTGGTTTCGCAGGCGGAGCTTGAAATTAGGCCTCTGCTCAGAACGGGTGAAGTATTAGAAACCGTACCGGGATTGGTCGCCACACAGCATTCTGGCCCCGGTAAAGCAAACCAGTATTTTCTGCGCGGATTTAACCTCGATCATGGTACTGACTTCGCTACGGTGATCGATAAAATGCCGGTGAATATGCGCACTCATGGTCATGGTCAGGGCTATACCGATCTCAACTTTATTATCCCTGAATTGGTAGGCGAGATTGTTTATCAAAAAGGCACTTACTACCCAGGCGTTGGGGATTTTTCTGGAACGGGTACGGCGCGAATGGCGTCGACGAATTCTTTAGGTGGCCACCAAATGAAGGTTGGTAGTGATTTTGGCCGTGAAAATTGGAATCGATTCCTAGCTTGGGGCCAGACTGAAACGGGCGACTACAGTCAATTTATTTATGGCGTTGAGTATGAAACGACCGATGGCCATTGGGATGATATCGAGTCCGACCTACAAAAGAAGAATATTTGGTTAAAACAGCAATGGCGTCAAGGCGATAGTGACTTTGCACTCACGTTCATGGCCTACGACAATAGTTGGAACTCTGCAGATCAAATTCCTGAGCGTGCAGTCGATTTGGGAATTATCACGGAATATGGTTCGTTGAATACAACCTCTGGCGGTGAGTCCAGTCGCTATAGCATATCGGGTAATTGGTCACGTCAAACGAAGAACACTCGTTTGGACGCAAGTGTTTATACGGTTGCTTATGAATTAGACCTCTATGCAGACTTCACCTATTTTCTAGATAACCCAATCCTCGGTGATCAACATAATCAAGTTGATGATCGAACAATCTACGGGTGGGATGTAGCTTGGAGTCATTTTTCAAAGGTAGCTGGTTTAGATATGGCGAATACCTTTGGAACACAAATGCGTTATGACGACATAGCAAAAGTTGGTATTTATCGAACCGAGGCACAGCAGCGCTACGATGTTTTTCGTATCGACAGCGTTGATGAATGGAGCACCGGATTGTACTGGGAAAACGAAATTAACTGGACTGAAAAATTCCGTACCGTAGTCGGCGTTCGTTACGATTATTACGATTTTGAAGTTAATCCAATTGAAGCGGGTGACTCTGCGTCTCTGGCAGTAAATGGGGGCAACGCATCGGATGATATTGTGACAAGTTCATTGAGCTTGATGTATGCGTTCAATGACGAAGTAGAAGCCTATGCAAGTATTGGTCAGGGATTTCATAGTAATGATGCGCGCGGTACGACTATCCAAGTCGACCCAACGAATGCAAGTGTGCAAGTCGAAAAAGTTGATCCACTAGTGGATACGCTTGGCTATGAATTTGGGCTGCGCGCATTTTTTACCGACAAGCTCAATGCATCGATTGCCCTATGGGCATTGGATATTGATTCTGAGCTTGTGTTTATTGGTGATTCGGGTGCAACTGAAGATACTGGCGTGGGAAGTGAACGCCGTGGTGTTGAAGTGACTGGCTACTACTATTTAAATGAAGCCTGGACTTTCGATATGGAATATTCCTACAGCGACGCGGCGTTTGTAGAGTCAGTGGATGGTTCAACGGATATTCCTGGAGCGTTAGAACATGTTATCAGTGCCGGCGTAAATACTAAATGGAGCGATAGTTTTTACACTAACATTCGCTTGCGATATTTTGATGAGTATCCATTGGATGGCGGCAGGACAGCGGACGCGAGCAGTATTGTCAACCTACGATTAAACTATGATATTACGTCGCAGTTATCTCTCTCACTTGATGTGTTGAATTTGTTTAATTCAGAAGATAAAGATATTCAATATGTCTATGAATCACAGATTAATGATTCACGCTCAGGTTACGTTGAAGCAAGCCCTGTAGAAGACTTACATTTCCACATCTTCGAACCGCGCGCCTACCACCTGAATCTCTCTTACCGATTTTAATATATTCTGTTCGTGCTCGTCATAAGCCCCTGCAAAGGGGCTTTTTTTTGTTTGAGATTTTACTCCAGTGAAAAGGCTAATCAGCGGCTGAAAACAACATTGGTCATTGCTTCTGACGTCATTGAAGCAATCGCGTTAATACCTCCGCGATTTATTTAACCCATAGCGTAGAAGATCACAACAACTCGATTGAAATCGATAATTGGTTGTTGGCAGTGCGTTTCCTAATCTTCACTTCTAAATGTATCCACAAAAACTTCCCTGTCTACGTGTCCGATAAAATTATTGCTAGTAACTATGTGACGGTGAGTAATTTTAGGTGGCTCGATAACGACGCCATGACTGGCTTTCTAGGTATTGTTAAAACGATTAAGATCAAAAAAACCGGCGACAAGATGATGACCTGCAGCCAAGTTTTAGATAAGTGGCGCATAGAAATACATTATGCGCGAGTTGGATGTGTGCGCCACCTCATGCTTTTAGGCGGTTGAGTGCTTATATCAGCGTACTAAAAATGCGAAAAGATTTATCTGGTGTATATTTATTGAAATATTGTGGAAATAATTAGGCGTAATGATAACCGGCTTGGATGTTGTATTCTGGGGCAATTCAACTAACTCAGCACAATAATGCCGCATGACATTGTCTTAGTTTTAGTTCGAACATATAAAGCTGCGCTGTTCTGGCACAACTTGAGCGACATTTTTACTTCTAGTCGAATCGAATTGTGATCTTTCACTCAAAATTATTACTTTAATCCTTCACGGGTAAATGTGGCATATTAATCGCTAATGCATTCGATGAATCAGTATCGCAAACATGCGGGAATGTGACTCCATAGAAGTCAGGTATAGTTCTTCACTTAATATTACAAGCGTAAACTGGTATCAACAGGTGTTACGTTGATGTAAAGCGGTATAGGTGTATGAAATGGCAACACAAATAACCAATATACGAAAAGAAATAATTCGGTTATTGAATGACAATGCTTTATCGGCATTGTTTCAGCCGATTGTCCAGCTAGACGGTGGAAACCTCTTCGCGTGCGAGGCCTTGATACGAGGCCCCATCAACACTAATTTTCACTTTCCTTATCGTTTGTTCGAAGCAGCTTCTCAATGTGGGTTACTTTCACAGTTAGAGTATGCGTCGAGACATGAATCTCTAAAAAGTTTCAGTAACCAAAATGAGAGCTGCCTACTATTTCTTAACGCGAGCCCTATGAGCTTGAACCAGGGTTATGCTGCATCTTTTAGATCCGACGTGCTTGCTCGTTACGGTTTATCGGCAAATCAAATCGTTATCGAAATTTCTGAGCAGTACCCAATGGGTGACATTCATAGCCTTAAAAATGCTATACATTTTTATCGTGATCAAGGATTCGGTATAGCGATAGATGATTTCGGGGCAGGTTACAGCAGTTTTAGACTGTGGGAAGAGTTGAGGCCCGATTTTGTCAAAATTGATAGACATTTTATCAATAACGTTGATAGCAACCCGGTTAAAAAGAAAATTCTTTCCTCTATTTTGTGGATAGCAGAAGAGGTGGGCTGTAAAACCATCGGCGAAGGCGTTGAGAATCAAGCGCAACTCAATACGTTGGTAGAGCTTGGAGTTGATTTTGCTCAGGGGTTTTTACTCGGGCGGCCTCAGCAGAAAGTGACTCGGCCTTTCATGCCTATTACACAAAAAGCGCAAACATTCAGTGAGTTTTTACGTTGTGGCTGAAGCGTCCTTGTTCCTGCTTGGTTCATACGAACGAAATAAAATGCTCTAATCTGAATCTATTAACCAAGACTTCAGTTCAACTGATCCGTTTATCTCTACGCACCAGGCACTGGTTTCCCAGTCACCAAGTACAACACGGCTAAATTGTTTTTTACCGTCATCAGACAAGAGCTTGTGCGTGTTTGGCCTGTGCGTGTGACCGTGAATAAGTATATCTGTGTTGTGAGCAATGAGGTCTTGGACAACCGCACTGTCGGTTACATCCATAATATCGCTTGGCTTACGACTATTCATGGTTTTGCTTTGTAGCCGAATCTGGCGACCGAGCGCCCGTCTTTCTTCCAGTGATTTGGAGAGGATTTCGTTTTGCCAAACTGGGGAGCGAGCCTGTTGGCGGAAGGATTGGTAGGCGGTATCGGCAGTGCAATAGGCATCGCCGTGAGCGAGTAAGTATTTTTTACCTTCGTGAATTAAGATATGGGGATCTGAAAGCAACGTTGTACCAGAATTCTTGGCAAAGCTTTCACCCACCAAAAAGTCGCGATTCCCGGGCATAAAATAGATTTTTAGCCCTTGCTGTGCCGCTAATTTTAAGTGGTGTTGAACGTCCAGTGCGAGAGGGGAGTCATCATCATCGCCCACCCACAACTCAAACAAGTCGCCAAGTATGTACAAAGCGCCAGGTTCCTGGCTCTTTTCTTCTAAGAATTGATAGAAGGCTTTGGTGACATGGGGACGTTGAGCGTCGAGATGGAGGTCTGCAATCAGGCTTATCATATCGACACCCAATATCAATGCCTTCGAAAGTTAGGATTCGCTAACAGTTACTTTTTCGATAACGATGGGGTCGTTAGGCACATCCTGGTGAAAACCTTTGTTGCCAGTTGCAACGCCCTTAATTTTCTCAACTGTATCCATACCTTCAACTACTTTGCCAAAGACGCAGTATCCCCAGCCTTGGCTGTTCTTGGCGGTGTGATTGAGGAATCCATTATCTTTAACGTTGATGAAAAACTGAGCAGTGGCGCTGTGTGGATCCATGGTTCGAGCCATCGCAAGCGTTCCAAGGTCATTTTTTAGGCCATTATCAGCTTCGTTTTCAATGGGCTCGCGAGTGGTCTTTTCTTGCATATCAGCATCCATACCACCACCCTGGATCATAAAACCGTCGATCACTCGGTGGAAAATAGTGCCTTCGTAGAAACCCTCTTCAGCATACTGTTTGAAATTTGCGGCTGTTTTGGGGGCGTTTTCGAAATCCAGTTCGATTACGATGTCGCCTTGGTTGGTCTGGAGGGTAATCATAAAAAAGCTCCAAAAATCTTAGATTTAGGTGATGTTGTGGTTAAAAGAGCGGGCTATAATACGCCGTTCAAAATGATTCTCAAGTATAGTCGAACCGAGGTGCGTGGCTCTATTAGTGAAACGCCGAAACGGGTGTTATCACGCCGATTTAGCGCACCTAAACGTTCACCTGATGCTGAAATAATCACATTCCAATTCACCTAAGAGCTCAATTCTTAAACGATAAGCATCCAATGACAGACAACCAAAAACCCCTGCACTTTATCGAGCAACTCGTCAAATCTGATCTAGAAGCTGGAAAGATTAATCAGCTGGTCACGCGATTTCCTCCTGAACCAAATGGCTATCTCCATATCGGACATGCCAAATCAATTTGCTTAAATTTTGGTCTGGCAGAGAAGTACCAAGGGAAGTGCCACCTCCGTTTCGATGACACAAACCCTGCAAAAGAAGATCAGGAGTTTGTCGAGTCGATCCAAGAAGATATCCGATGGCTAGGTTTTAAGTGGGATGGCGATGTTAGATATACATCTAACTATTTTGACCAACTCTACAATTGGGCCGTGGAACTGATTAACAACGGGCTCGCGTATGTGTGTGATCTGTCTGCTGAAGAGGCTAGGGAATACCGAGGGACGTTAACGGAACCGGGTAAAAACAGCCCCTATCGCGATCGTGCACCTGAAGAAAACTTGGCATTGTTTGAAAAAATGCGTGACGGCGGTTTTGAGGAAGGGCAATGCTCGCTAAGGGCTAAGATTGATATGAGTTCGCCTAACATCAATCTTCGTGATCCGATCATCTATCGCATTAAAAAAGCGTCCCACCACCAAACCGGCGATAAATGGTGCATATACCCATCTTACGATTTTGCTCATGGTCAAAGTGATGCGATTGAAGGTGTAACGCACTCATTGTGCACGCTGGAGTTTGAAGATCATCGCCCGTTATACGATTGGCTGATTCAGCACCTATCAGTCCCGAGTGAGCCACACCAAACAGAGTTTTCACGACTAAATCCAAACTACACAGTGACCAGCAAGCGAAAACTAAAACAGTTGGTAGATGAAAACCATGTCGAAGGGTGGGATGATCCACGAATGCCTACCATTTCTGGAATGCGGCGTCGGGGCTATACTGCGGCGTCAATTCGTAATTTCTGTGATGCCGCCGGTGTTACGCGTTCGTTGGGCATTACCGATGTCAGCATGCTTGAACACGCCATTCGTGATGATCTCGATAAAAATGCGCCTCGCGCTATGTGTGTGTTAAACCCACTTAAAATTATTCTAACTAATTATCCAGAAGACAGAACTGAAACCGTCACTGCACCGGGTCATCCCAATCGAGACGACCTCCCAGCACGTGCTTTACCGTTTTCACGTGAGATTTTCATCGATAAAGATGACTTTCGTGAATCCGCCAATAAAAAATATAAACGTTTAGTATTAGGTAAATCTGTACGTTTGCGTAATGCCTATGTGATTACGGCAGAAGACGTTCTGAAAGACGAGAGTGGCAATATTATTGAAGTACATTGTCGTTGCGACCTAGATACGTTAGGCAAAAATCCAGAAGACGGTACGAAACCTAAAGGTGTTATTCACTGGGTCGACGCGAAAGAAAACGTTAATTGTGAAGTAAGGTTGTACGACCGATTATTTGTGGATGAAGCCCCGGATGCGGGTGGGAAGAACTTTTTAGAGCTATTAAACCCTGATAGTTTAACCATATTAGAGAACTGCAAAGCAGAAAAAAGTTTGTCTACCGCCAGTGTCGGAGACCACTTTCAGTTTGAAAGGGAAGGCTACTTTACAATTGACAGCAAGTATTCAACGAATGAAAAGCCAGTGTTCAATCGCGCAATAGGCTTGCGTGACACTTGGGCTAAAATTGCTGATAGCTAATTTTTTAAAGTGTTTTATACACAAGGTTTTATGTAAATAAATCAAATGACTTTATATTTATACAACACGCAATCGCGACAAAAAGAAGAATTCATCCCTGCAGACCCTAATCGTATTACGATGTATGTTTGTGGTCCAACGGTGTACAACTACGCTCATATTGGTAATGCTCGTCCAGTCGTCGTTTTTGACACGCTTTTTCGCGTATTACAGAGTTTGTATGACAATGTCATCTACGCTCGTAATATCACGGATATTGACGACAAAATTATGGCTGCTGCAAAAGCCGAAGGGACTGATATAAAAACCATATCTGATCGCTATGAAAAAGCCTACAATGAAGATATGGGTGCATTAAATACCTTACCTCCAAGCATAACGCCCCACGCAACTGATCATTTACCTCAAATGATTGAAATGATGGCCTTGCTCGTTGAGAAAGGGCACGCCTATGTGGCTGATGGACACGTCATGTTTGCGGTTGATTCCATGCCTGAGTATGGAAGCTTATCCAATAGAAACCTCGAAGACATGTTGGCGGGTGCTAGGGTAGAGGTCGCTTCTTATAAAAAACATCCGGGCGATTTCGTGTTATGGAAGCCATCCTCTAATGATGAGCCAGGTTGGGATAGCCCCTGGGGACGCGGAAGACCAGGTTGGCATACCGAATGTGTGGTAATGATCGAAGCGCATTTGGGTAACACGATTGATATTCATGGTGGTGGCAAAGACTTAGTATTTCCTCATCATGAAAATGAGTTAGCGCAAAGTCATTGCGCGCATGACGGTGATACCTATGTGCGTTACTGGATGCACAACGCCTTTCTAAATTTAGAAGGCGAAAAGATGTCGAAGTCGTTAGGTAACATCAAAACAGTTCATGAATTGCTAGAACGCCACACCGGGGAAGCGCTACGTTTTGCTATTTTGTCTGCGCACTATCGTTCTGAACTTGATTTCACCGGCGCCTTGTTAGAGCAATCTAAGTCCAGTCTTGATTCATTGTACACAGCACTGAGAGAAGCTAAAGATGTTCCTTTGATCGATGTGGACTTGAGCGAATCGAAAGTTTATCAAGCACTTCTTGACGATATAAATACTCCTATCGCCATTAGTGAATTGCATCAACTGGGAAAACAATTAAACAAGGCAGCAGACCAGGATAAAGCAAAGATCAAATCGCTATTGCTTAAGTCAGGAGAGTTTATGGGGTTCTTGCAAGAAGACCCTGAAGCCTGGTTTCAAGCAGCAAGTGGCGATGTAATCAGTGCAGAGGATGTCGAAGCATTGATTGAAGAACGAGTTGCCGCCAAAAATAATAAAGATTATGGCCGTGCAGATGAAATTCGAGAATCACTCAAAGCACAGGGTATTATTCTAGAAGATAGCCGTGAGGGAACGAGTTGGAAGCGCGCTTAACCCATGAGAGCTTCGGCTAAGATAAAAAATTCAATAACGAGGTAAGAATGAGCTTTGCAATTGAACACCGGTTTCGTCGTTTAAGAAAAACGCCCGCTATACGCGATTTAGTTCGTCAAACACATTTCAGCACCGATGATTTAATTCTGCCGATTTTCGTAGAAGAAGGTATCGATACCAAAGTCGAGCTGTCGACTATGCCAGGTGTGTTCCGTTATCCAGAGAGTGAACTGGCGGAATTGGTAAAACGCGTTTGGTCTAAAGGGATAAAAGCAATTATCTTATTTGGCGTTTCGCACTGCAAAGATGGGGTCGGTAGCGATTCTTGGGATGACAATGGCTTGATGGCAAGAATCATCCGTATTGCCAAAGAAGCAGAACCTGAAATGCTTGTTATAAGCGACAACTGTTTTTGCGAATATACGGATCATGGGCATTGTGGTGTCGTGGTTGATGGTGATGTCGACAACGACTCAACGCTTGCCAATCTGCAAAAACAAGCGGTGGTTGCGGCCAATGCAGGCGTCGATATGATCGCACCATCAGGCATGATGGATGGAATGATCAGCGCGTTACGTGGCGCTCTAGATCAACATGGTTTTTCGCAGATACCCATCATGTCGTATTCCACTAAGTTCGCATCAGCGTTCTACGGCCCATTTCGTGATGCGGTGGATGTTCATTTAAAGGGTACTCGTGATTCTTATCAGCTAGACAAGTCTAACAGTAGAGAGGCCTTGGCCGAGTCCCTTCAAGATGAAGCTGAAGGCGCAGATATACTGATGGTGAAGCCTGCCACAGTTTACCTAGACGTCGTGGCAAATATCCGTGCGCATTCTTCATTGCCTATGGCGGTTTACCACGTCAGTGGCGAATATTCGATGATCAAAATTGCAGCAGAGCAGGGCGCAATTGACGAAAAAGCAGTCGTTCTTGAAACGATGATAGCGTTCAAGCGCGCTGGTGCTGATTTAATCCTGACCTATTTTGCTGAAGAGATAGCTGACTGGCTTGCTTAGTGATCGCTTGGCAAAAACTATTCAAGAGGAGTGTTAAGGTGAAATTCTTACCTATTTTTGTGGGTTTGTTTACCTGCTTGATGCTGACAGCGTGTGCGCCGGAGATTGGATCGGATGCATGGTGTAAGCAGTTGGAGGAAAAACCAAAAGGTGATTGGTCCTTTAATGAAGCAGCCGATTATGGAAAACACTGCATTATTAAATGAATAGGCCTAAGTTTAGAGCTTGTTATGATTGCAAGACATGTTAGTGGGTGCTTCAAGTGCCTACTAACGTAATATCTCCCTCCGTAAATTTCTTTAAATTCAATTAGTTAACACCATCTCCCGCAAACGCGTCGCATTTCTTAGAAATAATATGCAATCAAGAGCATTAGTAACGATTGCTAAACGTTATATAAATAAATGATATAAAACTAACACAATTCTAAAAACCCGTTATAATTTGGCGTACTAGTTCACATTTTTGGGGTATAAATCAACTTTTTTCTACACAATGTGAATTCGAGTCTTTCATGGATGCTGGAAGCATCACCTGTTAATGCAGTATCTACTGCCATAGTGAATGAGTCACTTATATGAACGATACCTACGGCTTGAAAATTCGTGAAATATTCCATTTTCGCTACGGCATCTGCCAAATGGTTTATTTTGCCCCGGCTAACTGCTGGGTGGGACTTAACGAAAAGAAGCAGACGCTCTGGGCTCCCAATGATAGTGGTGGCAATCCTCAAATGGACAGGGTTAAAAAGCCAAACTACGTCTATTCCCAACAGTTGGCTTACTTGCAAATTTTAAATCGAAACTACCAACCTGATTGCGTAGTGCTCGACATGAGCAGTAAAGAAACGACGCCCGCGTAATACGCTCGTCTTTTAAATCAAAACTGTTGAATAAAAGCTGCCTCCGGGCGGCTTTTTTTGTACCCTTACGCCCCCGAATCATTCTATCCAGTAAATCCTCGAGTAGTTGCACAGTCAGGTGCATAAGGTCCGTTCCATGAGTAGTAACTCCCAGCATTCGCTCGATTTTTATCCGTTTAAAGTTGAGTTACCCATACGCTATGAGGACTTGGATACCCAAGGCCATGTCAACAATGTCTCTATAGCCGGGCTTTATCAAGAATCTAGAGTTCAGTGTCATCGCGAGATTTTCCGTGATTTACGAAAACAGCCATGGAACGGTCCCGTACTGAGTAAAGTATTAGCCGAGATGAGGATTAGCTACCTAAGAGAGGTGCATTTTCCTCACGCTGTGACAATTGGGGTGGGTATTAGTCGAATAGGGAATTCCTCATACACCATGTCGTCAGCGATGTTTCAGTTAGGTAGTTGCGTGGGAACCAGCGATGCCACCTTGGTATACGTCAGTGAAGGGAAGGCGTACCCCATACCGACTGATGCGCGTTCAATATTAGACCAGTACGCCATCACAATACCGCTAACAGACGTAAGTCGATGAACCGCTAGTCCAGATAGTAAACGCTATGATGAATAAAGATTCTGATACGGAGCTTTTCGAAAAGCTTAATCGTGAAACAGCTAAAATCGACTGGAAGGGACTTGAACCTCATTATGCAATGGGATCCTTAGTGGTCGTGTCGCCGGGCACTGACCTCGTTCAAGTCGCTATTCATTTTGCTAAAGATAACGCCAAAGAAATACAGGCTCTATTAGAAAGCGGGCAGCTCGAGCGTGTTCAAGAGGGCCAAGCCGAAGAATATGGGCGGGCGGAAGAATCTTTTTGGGCGGTTGTTGTTGCGCCGTGGGTATTGATTCAGGCGGTTGAGTGAATACTAACGTGTTTTTGGCTATCGTTAGTGTTCGCTTATTTAGGTGGTTTGGCCGAGCTCGCCAAAAGTACGCCGAAAACCTCGGATTATGTCGCTTTGTGTAAGTATGCCAACGAGCTGATTTTGCTGATCAACAATAGGGGCGTGTCTGATTTTATCGAGGCGCATTTGATCCACGGCTTCTAACAAGGTGAGGTCTTCATAAAGCGTTCTGGCAGGTTTCGTCATATAGTCGCAGACTTTCAATTGAGACCAGTCTGCCTTTCCAAGCAGTGTTGAAAATATGGAAACTAGGTCTCGCTCTGTAATGATGCCAATTGGTTCGTTGTTCTCAGCTACTACTAAACAAGAAAAGAGGCGGTCCTTGAGTTCTGCGACGACTTCTTCAAGTGACGTATCAAAAGAGCAGCTAATCACATCGGCGGTCATGCAGTCGCGCACCCAAATTTCTTCAAGCATTGGCCATAGCCTCTCAGTGTGTTGTACCTATCTTATGTATAGCACAGTGACACTATTGCTTGGCTTTCTATCGTGTTGGTCATAGTGCAAACTATGACTACTTCTACTGAGGATATACGATGCTCCAGCGAATAAGTGTATTCACCTTCATTCTAGTCATCGCCGTAACGGCACTTGCAGCGCCACCAAAACAAACCGTTGTCGGGGACTTTTCCAGTGGGCAAGTCGTCGGTTGGGATGAAGAGTCTTTCAGCGGAAACACCGAATACTTAATCGTCGAGCAGCTAGGGGTTCCCGTTCTGCAAGCGAGTAGCCGTGCTAGCGCCTCTGGTTTAACCAAAAAAGTACGAATAGACCTGTGGCAATACCCATACCTAAATTGGAGTTGGATGATTAATAACCGCCTACCAGAGAGGGACCACCAAACCAAGGCGGGTGATGACTATCCTGTTCGTATTTATCTAATCATCGACGGCGGGTTGAAATTCTGGAAAAGCAAAGCCATTAATTACGTGTGGTCTTATAATCTTGCCAAGGGCTCGGCTTGGCCAAATGCGTATGCAGGGAACAACGTTGTCATGATTGCCGCACGTGACGGAAGTGATGACCCTAAGCGTTGGTATAACGAAAAACGGAATGTCCTGCAGGATCTACAAAAATATGTAGGGCCTGACGTTCGCTATATCGACGGTATTGCATTAATGACAGATACCGATGATACCAGTAGTTTTGTCAACAGTTTCTACGGTGATATCTATTTCTCGAATGAATAGATCTAATCGCTAGCAAATATTTCTTTAAGGAAAAAACTCATTGCCTCCCATGATCGTGAATCAGCCTCTTTGTTGTAGGCCGATCCATTCTCGGGTGAGTTTGCCGCTGGATTGGTAAAAGAATGATAGGTATTTCCGTATGCATGTATTTGCCAATCAGCCCCAGCCTTTGTCAGTTCATTGGCTAATGCCGTCAGCTTTTCCGATGGCACCATTGGGTCTTCGAATCCGTGAAGCGCTAACACTTTAGCATGCACCTTATTATTAGTTGTATTGCCTGGTGCATCGAACAAGCCGTGGAAAGACACAACACCTTTCACATCGGCTCCAGTTCGGGCTAAGTCTAGAACACATAACCCACCAAAACAGTATCCAATTGCTGCTATGTTGTTCGTATCGGTTGTTGCCAATGAGCGTGCGGCTGAGAGTGCGGCAATAATACGTTGTTGCAGATTTTCACGATCTTCAATGTACTGCGCCATCAACGCTCGGTTTTCGTCGAGTGTCGCACCGCGTATCCCTTTTCCATACATATCGATGGCAAACGCGTTGTAGCCAAGTTCTGCAATTTCTCGGCATTTTTGTTTTTCGAAATCTCCTAAGCCTCCCCACATATGACAGATCAACACAGTGGGGCGTACTTTATCGGCGTGTGTTACGGAGTAACCTTCGCAAACAGTTTCTTGGTCCAAGTAATCTACGAATTGTTCTTTGATTGTCATTGTTGGGAGCCGTAAACCTTATCAATAATGAAGCCTAGTGGAAGAATAGTATCAAAGTCTTTGGTATTGCCAGTCGTTTCCATTCATTACTAGTCGATGGTATTTGCCGTCTGATGTCAAATCACAGTCGTCATAAGCGACATCGTCTTCGTATAATATGATTCGTATCGGACCTGATTGCGCCAACTTTGGTCGGTAGGTTGGTGGATTCCTCGAGGCGGCAAACTGTAATGCTGCATCAGGTGTGTCGCAGCAGTGCAACTCTGATAATGTAACAAATGTCGGGGGCGTTAGTTGAAGTTTTCCTTCGCGGTGTTGCGTCAATATTTTTTTGGGTGTAAGCCAGTGGTAGTCAACTATCTCACTACCGTCGACAGTCACGGGCGTATCGAAAGGAACTTTTGATAGAAAAAACCACGTAGCATAGCGCCGAGGAATACCGACAGGTGTCACCCAGTGCGAATAAGACTCGAACCGAGAGGCGCTTAGATCAATATTTGTTTCTTCGAGTGCCTCTCGTCTCGCTGCATTCACTGCCGTTGAAATGTCATCTTTAATGCTGGTTTGATCGGCAGAGTCAATTGCTCCGCCCGGAAATACCCAGGCCCCACCATTTGTTTTCAGCTGAGTGTTTCTTTTCACTAGCAGCACTTCCAGTTGAGATTCTGCTTCGCGCATAATTACAACGGTTGAGGATGGTTTAGGTTTGGCTTCTGAATTTGACATACAATTATTATTTTTTGTGTCGTTATCTTTTATTGATACTGAGCTTAATCTCTTCGAAGCTCATCCTTAACAGCTATGGGAGTGGGTAAATAGAGCACAACAATGTAACTCGACACCAGGAATGTAAGAATGGCAGTTACCTGAATTAAGGTCGAGGCGCGCTCGGAGATGAGTGATCCATTTAGCGCAATTAACGCGATTAATAAGGAAAATTCACTGATCTGCCCTAAACGGAATCCAACATTCCAAGACATGAGCTTTTTCTCACTTTGTTTTGAAAGCAGCACGCGGAAAACAGCGGGTTTACCCAAGATTACTACGCTGGCAATAACAACACCGGCTAATAAAACCTCTCCAACGAGATCCATATTCATGGATGCGCCCAGCGAAAAGAAGAACAAAATCAGGAAGAAATCGCGCAGCGGTTTAAGGCTCAAGGCGATGTATTGTGCGATAGGACTCGTGGCAAGTGTGATGCCAGCGAGAAAGGCTCCAATTTCAGCGGACAAACCAATAGCATGAGTCAGCTGTGCTAAGCCAAGACACCATCCAAGTGCAACAAGAAAAACATACTCATGTATTCGATCAAATTTTAAAATAAGTTTTAATAAAACGTACCGAACGAATAGAAACGCAAAACCAGCAACTAGAGGAAGTTGAAGAAAAGCAAACCCTAGTTTTTTCACATCAACGGTGCCTAGATCTCCGCTGAGCAGCACGAGAAGGCAGACGATTGCCAAGAAATCTTGAAACAATAATAGACCGACCATCAACTCACCGGTGTGTCGATGATGCAAAACAGTTGTAGGTAAGAGTTTAATGCCAATGATGGTGCTAGAAAACATTAGCGCCATACCAATTACTAAGCAATCCGTATGGCTAAAGCCAAAAATTCTTCCAAGTCCATATCCGGATATGGCAAAAATAGCCGAGCTGATCAAGCCGACGAATGTAGCTTCTTTCAAAACGGACATTAAGGATTTTGGCTGCATATCCAGCCCTAATAGAAACAAAAGAAAAATAATCCCTATGCGAGATATTTCGGTCAACATCGGTACATTGTCGACCCAGCCCAATACATGTGGTCCAAGTAAGATACCGAGTAAAATATAGGCAACCAGAAGTGGCTGTCGAGAGTACAGTGCGAGCGACGCAATTAGCGCGGCACCAGTGAAAATAAGAAAAAACGAGTGAAAAAGGTTTGCTTCCATATTTGGGCTATAAGAGTCGCGGGGTGAGAGCATACGCTCTCGCTAATCACAGATATGTGCTCAGTGTATGCGAGTTTGGTGACTTTGTGAAACGAGACAATACTTTAAGATAGCCCCTTACTTACTTTTAGGGGGTAGAAAGGAAAAAGCCGCTCAAAATCAATTGTGCGGCTTTTAAATCTAACATAAGAGGCTTGAGCGACTTAAGCGCGTCGGCGGAATAGGGGAGTTGGTTGATCGACACCTGCCTGATAATACTCAGAAAAGTCATTGAGCGATTTTAAAGCACCTTCAACGTCGATATCCTCTGGCAAGCTAAAGGCATTATAGCCACAACGCTTTAAATAACAGAGTTGGTCACGAATGAACTGACCTACAGCCCTTAGTTCGCCGGTAAAGCCATAACGCTCGCGTAATAATCGACCTGTTGAAAATCCTCTGCCGTCCATAAACGCTGGGAAATTAACGGCAATAATTGGCAGAGAGAGAAGGTCGTTTTTGACTTCGCTGATATCATCGTGCCCGTTAAGCCATACAGATACATTGCCACGACTTGATAACACAGCGGCATTCTCTTGCCAAACAGCTAACGGAACGATTACCGGCCCTTCAGGTGGGGCATCAATAGAAAGATCTTCTTGGTCTAGTAGTGTCCACTCATCAGTGTGGAGTTCGCCGTTTTTAATTAGCTTTCGCATATACACGCTCCTTAAAGGGGGCCAAGCCTATACGGCGATAGGTATCAATAAATAGTTCTTCAGCTTGGCGTTGATCAACGTAGACACCAAGAATCGTGCTCAATACATCAGTGACTTGTTCGCGACCAAACGATGGGCCAAGAACCGCGCCAAGGGCAGTCTCGCTGCCTGTACTACCACCGAGCTGAATTTGATAAAACTCTTGCCCTTTTTTATCGACACCTAGGATACCGATATGGCCGACATGGTGGTGACCACAGGCATTCATACAACCTGAAATATTGAGGTCGAGATCGCCCAAGTCATAGATGTAATCAAGGTCATCGAATTTTCTTTGAATAGCCTCTGCAACAGGAATTGACTTAGCATTAGCCAAAGAGCAGTAATCGCCACCAGGGCAGCAAATGATGTCTGTTAGTGTGCCAATGTTCGGTGTAGCAAAACCGGCTTGTTTTAGGGATTGCCAAAGTGGATACAGATCAGCCTTCGAGACATCACCGAACACCATATTTTGTTCGTGTGTTGTGCGCACCTCGCCAAAACTGTATTGATCAGCTAAATCAGCAAGCGTCTCTAGTTGCACATCGGTCACATCACCCGGTGGAATGCCGGCAGGTTTCAGCGATAGTGTGACGATTGCGTAACCCGGAATTTTATGAGCACTTACATTGCGCTCTAACCAGCGTTCAAATGCTTTTTCTTCCTTGGCCTTAGCTTGTAGCTCCTCATTGAGGGAAGCGTCATCCAATGTCTGATAGTCTGGCGCGGTAAAAAAGGTTTTGGCACGCGCTAACTCCTCAGCGGTTAGAACACTGTCAGAGGCTTTTAAATGCTGCCACTCAGCTTCAACCTGCTCAGCAAACGCGTCGGCGCCCATCGCTTTAACAAGTATCTTAATCCGTGCTTTATATTTGTTATCTCGGCGGCCGTGAAGATTATAGATTCGTAAGATTGCTTCAAGGTAAGTGAGGATATCGTGCTCGGGTAAGAATTCTTTAATAACGCTTCCAATGACTGGAGTGCGACCAAGACCACCACCCACAAGCACACGAAAACCAGTGTTTCCGTTCTGGTCTTTAGCCATCTGTAGACCAATATCATGAACCTGAACCGCGGCTTGATCTTGTGGCGAGCCAGTGACAGCAATCTTGAATTTCCGGGGCAAAAATGCAAATTCAGGGTGGAAGCTCGACCACTGACGAATAATTTCGCAGTAAGGGCGAGGATCAATAATTTCGTGAGGAGAAATACCCGCAAATTGGTCTGACGTTACATTACGAATGCAGTTGCCGCTGGATTGTGTTGCGTGCATTTGTACTTTAGATAACTCTTCCAGTATATCTGGTACTTCCGCCAATTCGGGCCAATTCAATTGGACGTTTTGGCGCGTGCTGATATGGCAGTAGCCTTTGTCAAAATGCCGCGTAATGTATGCAAGGCGTCGTAGCTGCTCAGTGTTCAACATGCCGTAGGGGACATTGATTCTGAGCATAGGGGCGAGGCGTTGAACATAAAGGCCATTCTGTAGCCGCAGCGGAAGAAACTCTTCTTCGCGCAATTCACCGGCCAAGTAGCGCTGTGTTTGATCACGAAATTGTGCAATTCGCTGTGACAAGATGTCGTGATCATGTTGATCGTATACGTACATTACGTTTGACTACCCAAGTTGATAAAACAAAAACAGAGTACTAGCGCGGAGGCCAACTATCGTAAAGGCTGAGAAAACACCCGGTACCCCGTGAAAAAAGAGGCGCGAAGGATACACTAAATGTGATTATCGGGCGATACGGCTAGATAATTTCTAAGCGCAGTAAATTAGCACCAAGCCGGTGGTGTGTAAAATCACTAAAAAGTATCGTTAGATAGCCAAAAGGCATAAAAATACGCCATTGAGTATGCCAAAAGTGTGAAAACCGGTTATCATGTGCGCCGAAATTATTTAGGTCAGCACCACTGGGTGCAAAAATCGATTTGGGTAGAAGGAGTAATTCAATGTCCGACGAAAGTAACCCTGCAAAAGATAGTGGCAATGGTTTGTACGATGCATTGGCCGCTGCTGGATTGTTAGTGATTATCATCACGACGGTTGTTTTTTGGGTTAGCTCTCAATAGAAACTGCTTGAGGTAACGTCAAAGGCCTCGCCTGATTATCAGGTGGGGCCTTTTTTATGCCTTACCTTTATGAATCCTGGGTATTAAAAAATGACCCGTTTATAGTCGTGTGTAATACTTTTTTCGTACGTTCATCTCTCTAAATAACCCTTCGTTTCCACCTTCTTGACCCAAATTCTCCAGGCAACTAATTTCTACCCACAACGTTAATGGTGTGGAAGTGCTGTCCGTGGATTTGTTTAGAAAAAAGCCAGCTGTGCAAGACGAATTTGTATTGCACAACAGTTATGCGTTTTGGATCTCGCGCCTGGCGAATACGCTGCAGGATCAATTCAATCAGCGTCTTAAGCCCTTAGATGTGACTTGGCCGCAGTGGATGGTACTAAACGTACTGGACCAAGGGACCGCAAAGACACCAGCGAGTATTGCGGAGCAAATTGGTATTGACCGTTCTGCGGTCACCAGGTTATTGGATAGGTTGGAGAATAAACAGCTTATCGAACGGCTTCATGACAAGTTAGATAGGCGCTCTGTGATCATCAAAATGACATCCCAAGGCGCCAAGTTGATCGAAGAACTCAATGAGTTAGCACAGGAGCACCAAGATCATTTTTTGAGTGCGTTACCGAATACTGAGCACAGAAGCTTTAAAGGTAACATCCAAAAATTGCTTCGAATCAGTGGAATTGACAGTTTGTCTCTCTGGAAGTAAGTAAACCCCCTATAGCCGAATTTGTAGTACGGTTAACTTTGAAGCCAGCTTTCGCTGGCTTTTTTTTCACCTTTTAAAAGTGGGTGCCGGGAATATTTTCCCTTTTATAGGGGGTTTTAAGCAATATGAGTGTCTAGGCTATTATTGATTCTAATATAATATTAAAAGTTAGGCAGGTTTAGGCGCCCGCGCTTTTAAGAATTTGCTTAACGATAAAGATAAGTGAAATCACAAAAATGGTTGTGAATATAATGCCCGCAGTGGCGTATACCTTGATGCTACCGTATTTAAAATCGCGCTCCCGTGCCTTGTTGCTTTGAACGCCAAAAGCTGCGGCCAGTGTGCTGGCTAGTATTTGGAGAAAGGTTGGTGGTTTTTCAGTTTCTTGCGCCTCGTCCATTTCGTTGTTAGTAGGCTCAGTGCTCATATCTCGTCTCTTTTGTGATGCTATTGTTCATGGGATCTTTCTAGATTTTAACCTGCGTGTCCACCCTCAAGGTAAACTTCATAAGCGCGAATCACATCCACCAGTCGAAAAACTAAGGGAAATGATTCCCAGCTTGAATCTGCAATGAGCACAACACGCCGTTGTGATTTGGTGATCATACGAGGTGAGATAAGTTGGCTATGAATAATTGCAGAAAGTTTTCTAAGGGCTCTAATGGATAAGTTCGCTACCCGTTGTATTAACAGGCGTTACTTTAGAAAGGCTGCTGACGTGTTTGGAGCTGCAAGATGGGCAAATTTTAGAGGCAATAGTATTGTTTTGAACGAGTACTGATAGCTGTTTGGTGGAGCCGACCCAGCCACAGCGACATTTCCAGAATTCCAACCAGTTGTGGTCTTTCCGTTTAGCCATTGCCAGTTTCCCCACGCTTTCCAATCGAGTCGGGGTGGGAGTATCGCAGAGCTTTTTGAGATCGACAAGTTTTGTTATGGAGTGAGGTTCAAATCAATCGTTATATAGGGGTGAGGCAATAGAGGCTGTTAAAGTGTTACGTCAAATATGAAATTTAAGCTTTTGAAATGTAATAAAAAAGCGCCCCGAAAGGCGCTTTAGCTATTCAATTGGCGGTGGCCTTACATATTAGGGTAGTTCGGCCCACCGGTGCCCTCAGGTGCAACCCAAGTAATGTTCTGGGCCGGGTCTTTGATGTCGCACGTTTTACAGTGAACACAGTTCTGAGAGTTGATCTGGAACTTCTTGCTGCCATCATCTTCTTCAACGATTTCGTAAACACCAGCAGGGCAGTAACGTTGCGCTGGTTCGTCGTATAGCGGCAAGTTTTTATCAAGCGGAATCGAAGGATCTTTAAGCTTCAAGTGACAGGGCTGATCTTCTTCGTGGTTGGTGTTCGATAGGAAAACCGATGACAACTTATCAAAGCTCAGTTTGCCGTCGGGCTTAAGGTAATCGATCTTCTTGCAGTCAGCCGCAGGTTTTAAAGCCGCATAATCAGGCTTTTTGTCACGCAGCGTCCAAGGCAAATGGCCAAAGAACAGGTTTTGATCGATAAAGGTGTATGCAGAACCCAGCCAGAACCCGAACTTGTGAAGTGCAGGAACGATATTGCGTTGCTTCTCGAGCTCTTTGTATGCCCAAGACCACTCATACGCCGTCTTGAAGGAGGTAACCTCGTCGTTTGCACGCTCTTCGGCAAGTGCTTTAACAACTTGTTCGGCGGCCAGCATGCCAGTCTTCATGGCCGTATGAGAGCCTTTAATCTTCATGTAGTTCAAAGTACCCGCGTCATCACCCAGTAAGAAACCACCAGGGAATGTCATCTTAGGTAATGACTGAATGCCGCCTTTGATGAGTGCGCGCGCGCCGTACGAAATGCGCTCGCCGCCTTCTAGGTATTGCGCAAAAGCGGGGTGATGCTTCATACGCTGGAATTCGTCATAAGGGCTTACGTGTGGGTTTTCATAATCTAAGTTAGTAATCAAACCACAGGCGACTTGGTTGTCTTCCAGGTGGTATAAGAATGCACCACCCATGGTGCCACTTTCAGTTAGAGGCCAGCCAGCGCCGTGGAGTACAAGGCCAGGCTCGTGTTTGTCAGCAGGGATCTTCCACAGCTCTTTGATACCGATACCGTAGTGCTGTGGATCGCTATCAGCGTCCAAGTTGAACTTGGCGATTAATTGTTTGCCAAGGTGGCCGCGGCAACCTTCGCAGAATAGGGTGTACTTGGCGTGTAGCTCCATACCCGGCATGTAGGAGTCTTTTTGTTCGCCGTTCATGCCGATACCCATGTCGCCTGTTGCGATACCCTTAACCGAGCCGTCTTCGTTGTAGAGGACCTCAGACGCCGCAAAGCCTGGGAAAATTTCTACACCCAGTGCTTCCGCCTGCTCGCCTAACCAACGGCAGACATTACCTAGGCTGACAATGTAGTTGCCTTCGTTATGCATCGCTGGTGGGATGATGGGGTAAGGCATTTTGACTGTGTGCTTCTGCGTAAGAAACACGTGTAACTCGTCGCGAGTCACGGGCGTATTCAATGGCGCGCCCATTTCTTTCCAGTTGGGGAAGAGTTCATTAAGCGCGGTGGGTTCGAGAACAGCACCAGATAGAATATGGGCACCAACCTCAGAGCCTTTTTCAACCACACACACAGTGAGCTCTTCGTTGAGTTGGCGTAGTCGACAAGCTGCAGCCAGACCAGAAGGGCCAGCACCGACGATGACTACGTCGTATTCCATACTTTCTCTTTCCACAATATTCTCCTCTAATGCTATGTAAAGCCGGATTCGCAAACGGCTGTGGGAGCCTGGATTTGAGTAAAATCAGGCAGGCTCAGCCAGACCGAGCCTTTTTGAAAGTGGGCGCATTATATAGCGGGTTTTGACTCATCTCTATAGAAAAGTCCCGTGCATTCAACACCTTCTGACTGTTTTTTAGTCAAAACGAGCGGAAAAAGTGGTTATTGATATTTCGCCAGTGAATACCGGAAAGTCAGCAAATACAGGGACTTGTCAATCGAGTGGGTATTGATTTTACGCGACGAAACCTTCAGTATATGCGCCGCTCGTGAGGCCTCGCCCGTACATGGGCTGTGATTTAGCCAGGCTAAATGCCTCACAAGTCACATTTATCGCGGAAATCTCCGCCTCCGAATTCCTTTCAATCGCTAACTGAATGGGTTATCCATGAAGATACTTGTAGCCGTAAAACGCGTTGTTGATTACAACGTTAAAGTACGCCCAAAAGCTGATGGCACTGACGTAGATTTAGCTAACGTTAAAATGTCTATCAACCCTTTTTGTGAAATCGCTGTTGAAGAAGCGGTACGACTAAAAGAAGCTGGCACTGCTAGCGAAATCGTCGTGGTTTCTATCGGCCCTAAACAAGCGCAAGAACAAATTCGTACTGCGCTAGCGTTAGGTGCTGATCGCGGTATTCACGTTGAAGCCGACGCTGGTCTTGAGCCACTTGCAGTAGCTAAGTGCCTTAAAGCAGTTATCGCGAACGAAAGCCCTGATCTAGTGATCACTGGTAAGCAATCAATTGATGCGGACAACAACCAAGTGGGTCAAATGCTTGGCGCATTAACTGGTATGCCTCAAGGTACTTTCGCGTCTGAAGTGAAAGTTGAAGACGGCAAAGTAAACGTTACTCGTGAAATCGATGGCGGTTTGCAAACTGTTGCGCTTAACCTTCCTGCAATCGTTACTACCGATTTGCGTTTGAATGAGCCACGTTACGCGTCGTTGCCTAACATCATGAAGGCGAAGAAAAAGCCACTTGATGCGACTACACCTGCTGATTTAGGTGTTGATACGGCGGCTCGCGTTAGCTTGTTGAAAGTTGAGCTTCCAGCAGAGCGTAGCGCAGGTATTAAAGTACCTGACGTTGATACCTTGATCGATAAACTTAAAAATGAGGCGAAGGTGATCTAATGAGTATTCTAGTAATTGCAGAACACGATAATTCAAGCCTCAAAACCGCAACGCTAAACACTGTTGCCGCAGCACAAGCTATCGGTGGCGACATCGAAATCTTAGTTGCAGGTTCTGGCTGTGGTGCGGTTGGTGAAGAAGCGGCAAAAGTTGCCGGCGTTAGCAAAGTATTGGTAGCTGACAACGCTGCCTACGAGCACCAGCTAGCAGAAAATGTTTCTCAATTGATCGCAGAAATTGGCGGAAATTACAGCCACATTCTTGCATCAGCGACAACAACTGGCAAAAACATCATGCCACGCGCTGCAGCATTGCTTGACGTTCAAGCGATCTCTGATATCAGCGGTGTAGAAAGCGCTGATACGTTTAAGCGTCCAATCTACGCGGGTAACGTAATCGCGACTGTACAAAGTTCGGATGCAATCAAAGTAATCACTGTGCGTGGTACTGCATTCGATGCTGTTGCTGCTGAAGGTGGTTCTGCTGCAGTTGAAGCATTAGGTTCTGCACATGATGCAGGCGTTTCTGCATTTGTCGGTGAAGAGCTAGCGAAGAGCGAACGTCCAGAATTGACCTCTGCGAAAATCATCATCTCTGGTGGTCGCGGTATGCAAAATGGCGACAACTTTGAAATGTTGTACAAAGTGGCTGACAAGCTTAACGCTGGTGTTGGTGCATCACGTGCAGCAGTAGATGCTGGCTTCGTTCCTAACGATATGCAAGTGGGTCAAACCGGTAAAATCGTTGCGCCTGAGCTTTACATCGCTGTGGGTATCTCCGGTGCTATCCAGCATTTGGCGGGTATGAAAGACAGTAAAGTGATTGTTGCGATCAACAAAGACGAAGAAGCGCCAATTTTCCAAGTTGCAGACTATGGTTTGGTTGCTGACCTGTTTGAAGCTGTTCCAGAATTAGAATCTAAGATCTAATGAAATTGCTTTAAAACACGTAAAAAGCCAGCTTCATGCTGGCTTTTTTGTTTGTGCTTGTTAAATTAGGCCACTCTTTCAGTTGCGTTATTCAATATTAATTGCGGGGACTTATAAATGACGTTTTGCACTCCAGACTTGTGTGATGATAATCCAGAGCTTGTTCGTGTTTGCGAACCGATGTTTGCAACGTTTGGCGGTAAAGAATCCTTCAGTGGAAAAATTGTCACCATAAAATGCTTCGAAGATAACTCGCTCGTGAAAGAAAATGCGTCAAAACCCGGAGATGGCCAAGTGATGGTGGTTGACGGTGGTGGGTCGCTTCGAAAAGCATTGCTGGGCGATATGATAGCCGAGGAAGCGGTTAAAAATGGCTGGGCAGGGCTAGTCATTTACGGTTGCGTACGTGATGTTGATGCACTTGAGCAACTCGATCTAGGCGTTCAAGCACTTGCGGCTATCCCATTAAAAACCGAAAAGCGTGGCATCGGTGATTTAAACGTTCCCGTGACCTTTGGTGGCGTCACATTTACGCCCGGCGAATACGTTTACGCAGATAACAATGGGGTCATTGTCAGTGAAAAGCCTCTCCTGTAGGGGCAATCACTAATTCTCCTTTCGAGAGCGCCACTTTGGTGCTCTCATTAAGCTTTTCAATAGCACCGTACCCCAAGCTGTCTATACTGAATTTATACAACGATATTGTTGAAAATTCATGACGCAAAAAGCCCCCAATGGCATAGAGCTCGATACGAGCCCAGAAGAAGTCGCCATAACCGTAGATTTGAACGTGATTGAAGATACCTCTGCGCTGAATGCAGGGGTGTTGTGTGGCGTATTGGCGGCTGCCAAGGTCACAGTTGGGGTGGATAAGGGCGCGATTCAAACCGTGCTTGACGATGTTGCAAAAGGGAATTCTGTTCACGCTAGGGTGGTGGCTAGAGCCAAGCCGCTAGTACCGGGAGAGCCTCCTAGCATCGACTATTTCGTTCATCCGGGCGATATTGTCATTGCAGGCGAAGTAATAGCGATCGAATCACCTGGGGTAGAAAGTTGTCCGGGCGAATCTGTTTTTGGCGAGCCAATTAACGCTGCATCCTTTGATTACACGCCACTAGAAGCTGGTGAAAACACGATATTGGATGCTGATGGTCAACTGATTTCGACAATTCATGGTGTGTTGTCATCAGCCGCTGACAAGCTAAGTGTGGAGCCTATTGTTTTTGTGGCGCCTGATAAGCTACAAGCGACGATGGACATTCATGCAGCGACTACGTTGGGCACCCCGATAAGTTTTGAGCATATTGCCGATGCGCTCGCACAGTCAGGTGTTAGTTACGGCGTTGATCAAGATGCAATTTTGGCGGCGCTCGAAGAGGCTGAGGAAACTCACGAAGTCGTAACGCAGGTGGTAGTAGCCAAGGGAAAAGAACCCGTTCCACCGCAACCGGCAACGCTGAAATACCAATTCAAAATTAATGGTGAGTCGCCAGAGAAGTATCTTGATTCCATTAATCCTCAAAAAACTAACGCCGAAGGAGCCGTAAAACCAGTCGATGAAGCGGTCAGCTTAGTTGCGTTGGATGTGGTAAAAGAGGGCAGTGTGATCGCTAAACGCTTTCCAGCGAGCGATGGAGAGGATGGGAGTGATGTGTTTGGCAAGCCAATAAAACCGTTGGCTGTAGCAACTCGAAGTCTTCCTGTTCTCCTACCGGGCGACAATGTTGAGCATAATGAAACGACTGGACAATATACTGCGTCAGTTCTGCTATATGGATACCCGGCCATAAGAGACAACAAAATAGTCGTCATTGATCCTGTAGAGTTAGCTGAAGATCAAATGAGCGCAATGTTGACTCTATATGCGAATTATCAATCTGATAACTACCCCATAACAACATCACTTATATTAAAAAAGTTAGAGTTACTAGGCGTTAGCTACGGCATCGACACCCAGGCTATAGAGAGCGCTATTTCTCAAGTGCAAGAAACCCGACAGCCTCTAATTAAACGCTCAATAGCCACCGGTAAAGATGGTGAAGCAGGTAGCGACGCTTACCTTGAATATATCCTCAACTTGGAAAAGAAAGCGGGCGTTACCAAGGATGACGGCACAATTGACTACAAAGAACGGGGCACTATCGTTAACGTAGAAGGGAATCAGCCAATTTGCACTAAAGTTGCTGCGACCCTGGGACAGCCTGCTGTTACCATTACAGGTGAATCTCAACCCTCTGAGCCGGGAAAAGATATCCAGTTCAAAGCTGGTCAGCATTGCTATTTTAAGGACAATATTTTTTATGCAACGGAAGCTGGAGCGGTTTTTATTAAGGATAACGTGGTTCATGTTACCGAGGTTTTCCAACTTAATGGTGATGTCGATCTACAGTCTGGTAACTTATTTCAAAAGAAAGGCTGTATTGATGTCGGTGGTAGCGTACAAAGTGGATTTGAAGTTAAGGCGAATGGGCACATTATTGTTCGAAATAATATCGAAAACGCCCGTTTGATTGCTGGTGGCGACGTTAATATTGGTGGCGGTATCGTCCAGCCTGAAGGAGGTGATGGATATATACACGCTGTGGGCAATGTCACTGTCAAATTTTCTCAGAATGCTCAAATTTACTCTTATAGCGATATTATTATCGAGCATTCCTGCATGAGTTCACGGCTGCATGCCAAAGGCAGTGTTTACGCACAAAAAGGAAAGGGTAATATTATTGGCGGCGTGGCGAAAGCAGAAAAAACTATTCGAGCAAAGTCCATAGGTTCACCAGCTGCTGCGGTAACCTTTGTCGAAATAGAACTTGATCCTAAGTTTAAGAAGCAATATTTAGAAGAAACTAAACAATTGGAAGAGAGCGCTAAAGTTAATCTTGAAGCAAAAGAGCGTTTGTCGGAATTGGTTAAAGCGTATCGGGAACGTTATGAAGAAGCCAGACTAACGGCTGAAATCATTGTTGAGGATACAATCTATCCTGGCGTGAAAATTAAAATACTTGGGGGATCCAAAAAAATAACTGAAGAAATACGTCGCTGTCGAATAACGCTCGGCACGAATAACGTTATACATATCAAACCGCTTGATAAAAAGGGCTGAACAGGCAGCCCCAAGTCTAAGAAATGGTGTTTTTTAGGAGACTGTAAATAATTCTGTGTAACTGCTGGTTAAACATAGTCACTTAATCGCTCGTCAAATTCAATCATAAAGTGATTTAGTGCGGCCTTCCAATTTCTAATCGGCATCGTCCATTTTTTCGAAGCGTCCATAATTGCCAAAAAGACGACTTTTTTAGCCGAGTCGTCTGTTGGAAATAATTTTCGTTTTTTAATCGCTTTGCGAATCACGCTATTGAGAGACTCGATGGCGTTGGTGGTATAAATTGCTTTGCGTATTTCTGGCGGATAGCTAAACAGCGTGTTCAGGTTGTGCCAGTGGCTTCGCCAGCTGCGTGATATTTGCGGATATTTTGCATCCCAACGCTCCGAGAACTGATCCAGCGCGAGTAGCGCTTCATCCTCAGTGGCGGATTGGTAAATCCGTTTTAAATCCGCTGTAACGGCCTTGTAGTCCTTCCAAGGAACATACCTCACGGAGTTTCTCACCATGTGCACAATGCATAGCTGAATACGTGTGTTGGGGTAGGCGCTGTTGATCGCATCTGGAAAGCCTTTTAAGCCGTCAACACACGCAATCAGAATATCTTGCAGGCCGCGATTTTGTAGCTCGGTTAAGACGTTTAGCCAGAATTTAGCGCCTTCATTTTCTGAGATCCACATGCCTAGCAGTTCTTTATGGCCTTCCATGGTCACACCGAGAGCTAGGTAAACCGACTTGTTGATCACCTGCTTATCCTGCCTGATTTTAAGGACGATACAGTCTAGGTAGACAATAGGGTAAACAGGATCAAGCGGCCGAGATTGCCATTCAACAACGCGCTCAATAACAGCATCGGTGACACGGGATATCAATGTCGGCGAAACATCAGCACCATACATTTCTTTGAAGGTGGCAACGATCTCGCGCGTGGTCATGCCTTTGGCGTAGAGGCTTAAGATCTTGTCATCCATGGACGTAAATCGTGTTTGCCCCTTTTGTACAAGCTGGGGTTCAAAACTGCCGTCACGGTCACGAGGCGTTTCTAATTCAAACTGACCCGCCTCTGTCTTGACGGTTTTACGCGATTTACCATTGCGGTTATTGGCGTTTGTTGACTGAGCGTGTTTGTCGTAACCAAGGTGCTCATCGAGCTCGGCATTCAGTGCGGCTTCGACCGTCACCTTAGTTAACATCTGCCTAAATGCATCAAGGTCAGATTCAGTTTTAATGGCTTTGGCCGCTTCCTTTGCGAAAGCTTCAAGATCTTTAGGGTTCATTGCTTACTATCTCCTCGTTAGGGTCAATAATAAGCAGTTACACAGTTTTAGCTACAGTCTCTTTTTTAGCTATTTATGGCATTTTTATCTTTTCGGATAACTCTTCAGCCGTATCTTTTGCATCATCCATTACATCTTCTGCTTTTTCCATTGCCTCGTCAGCTTTGTCTGATAGCTCTTCCGCCACTTCTTCAGCGGCGTCTTCAGCTTCTTCTGCAGCGCTAGCAATCTCATCTTTAACATTATCAATAGCATCGCCGCCTTGCTCGGCAGCTTCTTCTACAGCGTCCGCTGTGCGTTCAGCTACCGACGCTGGTGCTGCATCTTCGGGTTCTCCGCACGCTGTGACCAATAGTCCCGCAGCAATTAATGGTATCAAACAGCTTAATTGTTTTTTCATAGTAAGTACTCTCCCAATGGTAGTTATATTCAATCAGCACTATATTTGGCTTGATGCTGTGACTGGGATTCTATACACAGTTCTTAACAATAGATAGATACGGTTTAGTCGACTAGTTCTAATTTTGTTTAATCGATGTAACCTTTATAAGAACAGCGCATAAAGAGCGCAACCAATTCCGTCCTATACTCAAATGATAAATTGAAAGATAACGCGTTTAAGGTCATGCTCTTTATGAATCTCGTTGCGGTTAACGAAAAAGTGCGTAAAGATCGAGGGATCAATAGATCGCTAGATGAAAATATTGTGGAATTTGGGCGTTGGGCAGCGGTCAGTTTTCTAGGTATCAATGTTTTCAGTATAGGTTTTACGATTACGAGTAAAGGGGGGAGTTGGCCTGTTATAACGAGTACTGCGCTTGCCCTCGCGTTTTCGCTATACACCCTTATGTTGGCGATTCAATTTGATTCGATATACGCCCGCGGTGCCAAACGCTGGCGTCGACTATTCTATGTAGCATTGTTAACAACAATCTCACTAAATGCTCTATCAATCGGGTACTCCTGGGAATATTTGAATGCTTCTAGCAGTATTTTAGTGTGTTTTGTTTACGCTGTTTTATCATTTTCAAGTGTCGTGTATTTATCCCCTTTGTATCGTTTTTACACGGTGTTTAACCTAGTGGTTTGGGTGTTTACGCCTATCGCTGTAATGTTAATCTCATCCGTCAATATACAATCTGTTCACATAATATCTCTATGTTTTAGCTTGTGTGTATTGGTATGTCTTTTGGGCTACGTACAGGCAAAGAAATTTTGGCAACTCCAAGAAGATAAGTTTCTGACCGAACAAAAGCTTTACGCTTTATCTGCTCAGCAAGCAACGCATAAAACCGAGTCAGCATTTAACTCTAGTCAGTACCTAAATATTAACCGCGGATTAACCTACGGTATCAATGACATTATAGCTGGGGTTTCTTTACTTAATGATGATGGCGAGCCCGAAACGCTCGCTGAAATACAGAAATATGTTAAGCGTGTAGCTATTGCCCAGCTAAGAAAATTAGATTCCATTGAAGACTACGTAAAGCTTCAAGGTGGCAAACTGCCTGTTGAGAATAGCGCGGTTAATCTGGTCCCAGAACTGGAAGCTTTATTCTTTTCTATTGGTTCTTTTGCTAAATTACGAAATATCCGCTTGAATTATTGTATAGCAAGTGATTTTCCTTCTCGTATCAAATGCGACAGTCAAAAGGTCTGCCAGGCACTCGAGAATTATCTCAACTATCGTATCGAAACTTGCAGTACAGGAGATTTATTTGTATCAGTGGATGTCGTTGGAGAACTAAACGTTGGTGAATTCATTTATATTGATACAGTTGATGTCCCAAATGCCACAGCTAAGTCAAATGAAGATGTTCAACCCAATGACGATACCCTCGCCGATACGTCAGGTCTTATGATTGGGGAAGCAATCATCAAGCACTTAGGCGGTGACGTAGTTCATGCGAAAAGCAAAAACGAACAAACAAATATAAAAATTCCAGTAACCACGGTTTCCCACAATAGGGCAGAAATCGACCTTAGGGATACGTTTAGGCAGAGCCTACTAGAGATACATAATGTTCCAGCATCTCTGAAAACAGCGCTACATTCAGCGATAGAAGACTGGGGAATGGCATTCGTTGATCACGATGATGATAGGGTTTCTGATACCGTGTCGAGTAAAGGCGTAAAACGAATGGTGTTGGTGTTTCTTGATCACGAGTCTGATGCTAAGCACGTGGCTACCAAGCTCGAACTGGCCGAATATGATTCGGTAATTTATGTTATTAATGAATTGAATCATATCTTGGGTGTTGAACATCAAGGTCCTTCCTCTGACGCCGATCCATCAGATAACGTATATAAACTGAGTGCGCCTTTAAGTACACGGCGGTTAAAGGAGTTGCTGTATACCATTCACCGCGACAATGGCGACGCAAAGCTTGACTCAAAGGAAAACAATCAAATAGCCGCTAATATTGAAAGTTGTGGAAAAATACTTCTTGTCGAAGATCAAAAAGTCAATCAACTCGTTGCTGCCGGTATGCTTAAAAAACTAGGCTACCAACCTTCTTTGGCGCAGGATGGCAAAGAAGCACTATTGATGCTTGAGCAAGATGAATACGATTTAATATTAATGGACTGTCAGATGACCGGTATGGATGGCTTTGCTGCGACAGAGGCTATAAGGGATCGGGAAAAACTAGGGACCATATCACGCCACATTCCCATCATCGCTTTAACCGCACACAGCGCGGCGGAAGATCAAACGCGCTGCATGGCGGTGGGGATGGACGACTGTTTAACAAAACCCGTTCAATATAATCAACTCGAAGGGTCGATAAGGCGCTGGTTAGGTCGAGACCAAAGCCAAATCTCACACTGACTCTAATCCTAAATATTAAATTTGCTCCAAATAGGGCAGTGATCGGAAGGCTTCTCCATACCGCGAATGTCATAGTCGATACCAGCGTCTTCACAGCGATCATTTAGCGAGTTGCTGGCCAGTATTAAATCGATCCTAAGTCCGCGTTTCGGTTCACGTTCGAATCCGCGTGAACGATAGTCAAACCAGCTAAAGAGATCGTTCGTTTCCGGGTGTATCGTACGGAACGTATCGGCTAACCCCCAGTTTTGTAACCTTTCCAACCATTCTCTTTCTTCAGGCAAAAAGCTACATTTCCCGGTTTTCAACCAGCGTTTGCGGTTGTCGTCACCAATACCAATATCGCTATCGGTTGGCGAGATGTTCATATCGCCCATGACGATGATGTGCTGATTTTTCTCGTAGGAGGATTCTAATAGCGATTGAAGATCACGATAGAACTTTTCTTTATTTGGAAACTTAGTGGGGTGCTCTCGACTCTCTCCTTGCGGAAAGTAACCATTTATTACGGTTAATTTTCCAAGACCAGGATAGTCAAATTCGCCTAGTACAAAGCGCTTTTGAGCTTCTTCATTATCAGTTTCGAAGCCGCATTGCTCTTTAGTTGGCTTAAGTTTCGACAAAAGGGCGACGCCGTAATGCGTTTTTTGGCCGTGATATATCGAGTGGTAACCTAAGGCCTCTATATGCTCTAGTGGGAAGTCGGCATCAATGACTTTGGTTTCTTGTAATCCAATAAAATCTGGATTGTGCGCTTGAACCACAGCATCAAGTTGATGTAGTCGGCTGCGAATACTATTTACGTTGAATGAAACGGCTTTCATGATAGATATATTGTTTCCCCAGGATTATTTACAGTCTCAAAATTGCAAAAGCCGGAATTTTAGATAAATCCCGGCCTTCGCTTTTTTGACGGTTGAATGATTAAAAATTTGCTATTTTTTGTACGCGGTCATTTTCGAGTAGCTTGATATAGTCTACGAGTATGTGTCCAGTTTCGTTTAACACTGGATCTTTATCAGGATCAATTTCTTGGTCAGCTGAAAGTGGTGCGTCATCGTCACCATTACTGTCTTCTGCTTCAAGTTCTTCGACAGTTTTGTAGGTGCTCAAGCCTTTTGCTTTTCTGCGTTTATTCTCAATCGCTAAACTCTTCGATTGAATGCTCGTTTGCTCATTTTTACGTGCTTCCAGGTTGAGCGAAATAGATTTTCGATCTTCGTTCTCTCTAATCAGGTTAGCCTGATCAATTAGGTAAACATAGTCTGGGTCTTTTACCACCCGTTGGTTATGCTTGGTCTGGAGGAATGGCACCATATCATCGAAGTCGAAGTAGGTTGCATGGGGCACTTTATGAATTTGGTCCCAAGGTAAAGCGGTATCGTAGGAACTTTCACCGATATCCTCTGTTTTAATGAAATCAAAATATTTAACATCAGGGATAACACCTCGATGTTGTGTGCTGTCCCCAGAGACACGGTAAAATTTAGATTCGGTAATCTTTAATTGTCCCTGCAATAGAGGAGATAGTGATTGAACCGTACCTTTGCCAAACGTTTGGTTTCCAACCACTAGACCACGTTTATAATCTTGAATCGCACCGGCAAAAATTTCCGAAGCGGATGCACTTAATCGATTGATTAGCACCAGTAATGGGCCTCGGTAGTAGGCTACTCTACGTGAGGTGTAACGCCTGTCTATTTCTTCTCGGCTGGTACGGATCTGCACCACAGGGCCTGGGTCGATAAACAGATCGGTTAGCATGGTTGCTTCTTGTAGCGAACCGCCACCATTATCACGTAAATCTAAAATAATGCCGTCGACATTTTCTTCATTTAATTCGTCGATTAGGCGTTGTACGTCACGTGTTGTTGAGCGAGCGTTGGGGTCGCGGCGACGGTAAGCTTCGAAATCGTGATAAAAGGTAGGAATGTCGATAACGCCAACCTTATACAGATTTTTACCATCGGTTAATTCAAATACGGCTTTCTTGGCAGCTTGCTCTTCGAGTTTGACGGTATCACGCGTGATTTTAACAATTTTGATTTGATCTTCAGGTGTTAAGGTTTTGAGTCGGACTATTGTATTGCGCTGGCCACGAATTAGCTGAACCACATCGTCGAGACGCCAATCAATCACATCGACCAATTCGCCTTGGTCGCCTTGTCCCACCGCCACGATTCTATCGGAGCGTTTTAATTCTCCTTGTTTGTCAGCTGGGCCGCCGACAATAACCCGGTCAACTTTAGTGTACTCATCCTCGGTACGAAGAACCGCACCAATGCCTTGCAATTGTAAGGACATATTGATGGTAAAGTTTTCCACGGTGCTTGGTGACATGTAATTTGTGTGGGGATCGTAGAGGAGGGTGAGCGCATTCATCATAGTCTCGAACACGTCATCTTGATTTTGTTGCTCTACACGGGTCAGCTGCATCTGATAGCGTTTAATGAGCGCTGTTTTAGCCTCTTCCAAGGTTTTATCAGTTAACATCAAACTCAACAGATTTAATTTGATTCTCTTGTGCCAAAGTTTATTGGATTCAGCCAAATCTTTGGACCAAACGCTGTTTTCGAAATCGACGTTGATTGAATCTTCCGTCGTGAACTCAAATGTTTGATCGGGGTTTTCTAAACGACTAATCGCAGACTCTAAGCGAACAGCGACGCGCTGACGATAGCGGTTAAAAATGTCATAGCCGACACTGAGGTCTCCGGCACGAATATAGTCATCAAACTTTGTAGAGTGCGATTCGAACTCTTTGATATCGCTCTCATAAAAAAAGCTCTTCGCTGGATCAAGGGTGTCGATATAATTATCGAAAAAGCGTTCAGACATGGTGTCGTTCAAAGGCATTTTTCGAAAGTGCCGGCTATTTAATGTGCTGACTAATTCTTGAGCAGTTTTACCTTGTTCCCTCAGAGGGGTGAGTTGTGTCAGTGCCACGCTCGTGCTGACGTAGCACAACATTAAGGATAGTACGCTGAATGACCAACCAGCTAGCTTGAGGGTGGTTAAGTTCGATCTACTTAGCTTCATAAGTCGTACGTTTTCCAAGTGTTGAGGGGAGTTGAACAAGCATTTATATAGTGTTTGTAATTAAGCATTATAGCGCCGATGAATTCAATTAAACGCCTCTGAATAACGCGAATTAGTTGCTATAAATGGCCTATTAATACCTGCGACGCTTAATTTCTAGGCTTTAGCTCCTCGTCGCGCGACGCTATTTTGTGTATCTGGGCAACCAAAAGCGGAACACCGAGCCTTCACCAAGAGTACTATCGACCTCTAATTGACCCCCTAGGAGGTTAACCAGTTCCCTAGTGATTGTGAGGCCGAGACCCGTGCCTGGCGTGCCATGAGTCCTCGAGCTAGCCTGGACAAACTTGCCGAAAACAGTGCTCAATTCCTCGTTCGCAATCCCTATACCGGTATCAGAGACAGAAATCCAAACACCCATATGGTCATTTAGCGAGCCGATTTGTGCTTCGACGGTCACACCGCCAGTCTCGGTATATTTGAGACCGTTTGAGACCAGGTTAAATAATACTTGGATTAGCCTCTGACGATCTGTTAAGACCAATAGTTCGCTTTCTGGAAGCTTAAAATCAAGATAAAGCTCTCGTTGCTGCGCTTCATAGATCAAGTCATTCTTAACGTCGGCAAAGACGTCTTCTATCGATACAACTTCTTTGTGTATCTCGACTTTGCCAGACTCTATTTTCGCAATATCTAAAAGGTCATTGATAATGGATAGTAAATGGAGGGCGTTTTTTTCGACGGTAGTCAACGCTTGGAATGAACGTTGCGATAATTCGTCGCTATCCATTTTAAGCACTCGGCGAGTGAAACCAATGACTGCATTTAATGGTGTCCTTAATTCATGAGAAACGTTGGCGAGGAATTGGCTCTTCGCGATATTGGCCGCCTCGGCTTGGTTTTTTGCAGAGGACAATTGCTCAGTACGTTGTTGAATTAAGTTTTCAATATTAATTTGACGATTTACGAACGTCATACTTAAAGTAGAAGCAAAAAAGCTTGCAATAATGGCAAATAAATATGAAGCATTTTGAGTGTTGTAAGCCGTCAGAGAATCGCTATAAGGTTTGATGCCAAAAGACATTTTCCAGGTTCGATTAAACACATCAATTTCCTGCTGATAGCTCAACACTTGTGTTTCGCCATTGGTATAGATCAGGGTGTTGTTTTCATCAGTTTCATCAATAACATTGAAGTTAAAATCTCTATTTAAGCCGTATTTTTTAACGATGTTTTCAATCAATCGTTTAGGTTCAAATACAAGAAGCATTACACCAAGGAAGTTATTGCTATCAATTGAATATTGTCGGTCGGCGTTCTGATCCTGAATCACAGGTATCACAAACATTACACCAGGCTCTCCATTCCTGGGTTTAGTATATAAAGCGGTCGAGAATATACTTTTTCTACTGAGGCTTTTTTCAATTGCAGTTGCCGTCGAAGGGTGGCTGAGTAGATCGAGACCAGCGGAACTATCAGGGCCGGTTGGGTAGGCAAAATAGACCGGTATATAAACGCTGCGTTGGCCAGCATCTGTGTATGTTCGGTTTATGTTGTACTCTAGTATTTTATACTCACTATTCACCTCGATGGATGCCTGATCTAAGAGGCTGTCTACATCGTTAAATAATACCCTCGGGGCCCATGCCAGCGTCGTAATGCTAGGTTCATAATGTATTACGCTATCACCTATAGTGTTAAATTCCCTAAGCTCTAAACCACCGCTTGCTAATTGATAAGCACGCAACGAATCAAGTGCTTGAGCCATTGAATACATTCGTTGCTGTATTTCGAAACCTGCACTTTGTCCAGTCTGAGCAAGTATTTCATTATTTTTTTGCAAACTATCTTCTTTAACGATATGAAGACCAATATTGACCAAACCAAGGAAAAAAACTAGGAAAGCAAATAGACCTACGCGTTGATGGGTTTTGATACCGATACAATTAAATACAACATAGAGAAAGAACGGGGTCGCAAGGAGCAGGCCGATAACATTGCCAGAAAACCAGCCAAAACATAACTGCCACACTTGAAAGTCACTTAACCCCAGTCTGGAATACAGTAAAAAGCCGCCCCACAGTGGCGAAATGACACAGCCCAAAGAACCTATTAGCATCAGCGTGATAAATTGCCGATCTGATGCAGGGACCAAGCGGTTGGTAAATAGCTTTTTATACAGCGAGTAGCTAACAAACGCCTGAAGAGCGCTTCCAAAGCCCGCAGCAATACTGGCGACAACTAAGTCGGCAAGATGTATTGAAGCAAAGTTTTGCAGAAATGAGCCATGAACGAGCGTAGAGCCGATCCAAATAGCGGGGAGGATAGGTCGTCCCCAGATAAGAATTGCCGCTAGGGCCAGGCCCGCAGATGGCCATACAAACGTAGTAAAGCTACCAGGTGGGTTAACAACGAGAGATCCCAGCCCCAGCACAACGTAAATAGCCGCGATCCCAATATTCTTGTAGATGATGCTCAATTTAATGCTCCGAATAGAACAGCGAACGTTGTCTATTTTTTGCGTTACAGTGCATATCCGACCTTTTTACTTGGTTATAAACGGCTAGTGCGTATCTGGACCGTTGAAAAAATGAGCAGTAACCCAGCGTTCCACTGTTTGTTAGGTGCTCCAATACAAAAAGTATAGAAGGCTATCGATTTACTGTTCTCACTTTTCAATAAATCCAGTAGAATGCGTGCCCTCTTGATGTGCGGATAAAGCAATACAAGCATCTCGAGACATGCACCCGTAGCTCAGCTGGATAGAGTAGGTGGCTTCGAACCACTTGGTCGGGAGTTCGAATCTCTCCGGGTGCGCCATACACAAAACCCTCGCCAATTGGCGGGGGTTTTGTGTATGGCGCACCCGGAAATATTCAGCCAAAGCTCCCCAGTTCGACCCGTTACGAGAGTAACTGGGACAAGGAGCGAAGCGACGCCGCCCCGCAGGGGCAACAACATCTTCCGCGATGTTGTTGTCAATCTCTCACCTTACGCCATACAACACTCACCAAACTACGCCTCGCCAATTGGCGGGGGTTTTGTGTATGGCGCACCCGGAAATATTCAGCCAAAGCTCCCCAGTTCGACCCGTTACGAGAGTAACTGGGACAAGGAGCGAAGCGACGCCGCCCCGCAGGGGCAACAACATCTTCCGCGATGTTGTTGTCAATCTCTCACCTTACGCCATACAACACTCACCAAACTACGCCTCGCCAATTGGCGGGGGTTTTGTGTATGCCGCACCCGGAAATATTCAGCCAAAGCTCCCAGTTCGACCCGTTACGAGAGTAACTGGGACAAGGAGCGAAGCGACGCCGCCCCGCAGGGGCAACAACATCTTCGGCGATGTTGTTGTCAATCTCTCACCTTACGCCATACAACACTCACCAAACTACGCCTCGCCAACAAGCGGGCGTTTTGTGTATGGCGCACCCGGAAATATTCAGCCAAAGCTCCCAGTTCGACCCGTTACGAGAGTAACTGGGACAAGGAGCGAAGCGACGCTGCCCCGCAGGGGCAACAACATCTTCGGCGATGTTGTTGTCTATCTCTCGTTTCTCGCCATACTCCCCCTAAAAACGCCAACTAGGCAATCGTCGCGCCCGTGTAAACGTATATCGTAGCCCCACAATAAATCGATAGATCAAAAGGGTCAACAAGGTCATTCGAGCCGTTATAAAACCTAAAACAACTGCTAAGCTTTTTAAATGAACAGCTTACAGTGTTACATGACAGGTAAATTGAATTTGCGTTTGGCGACAATTGTCGTTCTGCTGCTTAGCCTGAGTAGAGTACCTTTGATAGGGGCTGCTGAATATATTGTTGGTGTTGAGACAATCAACTACAAGCCATATTACTACCTTGAAAATGGCGAGTATCACGGATTTGCACGTGAACTTTTTGACGGATTTTCACAATACTCAGGGCATTCATTTACGTTTCGCCCATTACCAATTAACAGGCTCTATGAGGAATTCCGGAATGAAAAAATAGATTTCAAATTTCCGGATAATCCCAACTGGGGAAGTGATGAGAAGAGGGGGCTGACGGTTTTATACAGTGATCCCGTCGTGGGGTTCATTGATGGTGTGCTCACTCTTTCTTCACGTGATTGTGAAAATACTCCCCTAAAATCTCTGGGGTATGTTCGAGGATTTACCCCCTGGCCTTATTTACCTGATATTGAGAAAAAAAAGCTCAAGGCGGTTCAGGTTAACGCGCTAGAAAGCTTACTAAAAATGGTCAAAGCCGGTCGCATAGAGGCTGCCTTTGTCAATATATCGGTTGCACATGCCTTGATGAAAGATATGCAGATAACAAAAGATGAACTTAGTTTTTCTGAAGGTTGTCCGCATGACGCGTCAAATTATTTATTGTCTACTAAACGATATAGCGATGTTGTAACACAATTTAATGAATACCTGGCTTCATCCAAAGTAGCAACGCTTCGCTCACAATATAATTTAGAGGTAAACGAGTGAGCAGGCTGTCATGAAACAAGTGATTCGATTGTTGCTGTTGCCAGCGCTACTAACGTTCCTGTTGATATCTTCAGTATTCGGTTCCGAGTGGTCTGAGACTGAGCTGCACCTCCAATATGGCAACTTAGATGCGCCTTCTTTTGCCGGCGGCGAGACTGCAAGAACGTCAATTGTTACACTTCAAAATAGTAGTGGTTGGAAATACGGCCAGAACTTCTTTTTTGTCGACTTTGCCTTTGACGATAATACCGACGGCTTTAATGAGGCCAGTGCTTTTGCCGAGTTTATCCCAACGCTTAATCTAAATGATGTAACAGGTAGCGACCTCTCTATTGGTCCTGTTAGAGCTTTGGGCTTAGTGCTGGGCTTAAACGTTGCGACATCCGCGAAAAAAATGAAGGTGATGCCGGGTCTAAAACTATTTTTTGATGCACCAGGTTTTGCATATCTAAACACCGACATAATGCGTTACATCGATAAGTCGCGGGGGTTGGATAAAGGCGGTGCTCCAGCCGAGGATGATAGCTGGCAAATAGATACTGCATTCCTCTTTCCCTTTTCGGTAGGCCAGCACCGATTTAGCGTGACTGGACACGTAGAATATGTCCATGCTCGGAAAAACGATTTAGGGGACGATATTCCCTATTCTGTTTTATCGCAAACTCAGTTTCGTTACGACCTTGGCCACGCTGTGTGGGAGCAAAAGGATCGACTATTTGTTGGAATCGAGTACCAATACTGGAGAAATAAACTCGGTGATCCATCAACGACGGAGTCAGCTCCGCAACTGCTTATAGTCTGGCGTTTCTAACATGCGTAAGCTTATCGCCGAAATGAAACCGGTCAAAAAAGCGCTTGCCAAGCAATTAGTGAGCACTATTCTGGCGGCCTACTTCATAATTGCAATTGCTGTAACAGGATCGCAATTGTTCTACGACTTTTACCATGAGAAAGAAAACCAACATCTGAAAATCGACTCCCTCATCAGAAACTTTGAAGGCTCTTTTAGTAGCGCATTATGGAACTATGATGAAGAGCAAGTGAAAGCACTTGTTGATGGCTTGGGTAACAATGAGGAAATTTTGGGTGTAGCCATAGTTGGTGGCGACGATTTTAGTTACCAGGTGGGCGAAGTAGGAGAGCTCAAACCCAATAGCCAGGTGCATAGTTTTTCTAAAACGTATACGCAGTACTACGCCATTCGATCGCCCGATCAGCCTCAAGAAATCATCGGAACACTTTATGTATTCTCTGGGTTTGAAACAGTTTTCGCGAGAGCCTATACGACGTTTCTTGTATCGCTGTTGGCAGCATCCTTAAAAACGTTTGCATTGTGGTTGATTGCAGTGAGGGTAATCAATCGATTTGTTGGTAAACCCATCAGTGCACTACAACAAGACGTCATCAGTCTTGACATTGAAGAGGCTAAAGATATATCCGCGTCAGAGAACGATGCATCACAAAATACCTCAAACAGTGATGAAAACGAACTAGATCGTTTGAAAGTATGTTTTCAAGCGCTATTCAATGAGTTACGAAACCAAAATTATATCATCAACAACCAAACAGCCAGCCTTGAACGTCTTGTCAATGCCAAAACCACGGAATTGCAAAGTACCATTGAGCAGCTTCGTCAAGCCAATTCGATTAAAACCAACTTCTTAGCGAATATTTCCCACGAGTTACGCACGCCGTTAAATGCAATTATTGGGTTTAGCCGTCGCTTGGCTAGAAATAGCAATACCGAAAAGGTAGGAAGCGAAAACGAAGAAAAGAACAAAGAAATCTACGCAATTATTCTCCGCAATAGCGAAGCTTTATTAGACTTAATCAATAAAATGCTCGATATGAGTCGTATAAGCGGCGGTAACATATCACTCGTTAAAAAGCGGGTTGAGATTGGTGGTCTTATTGAATCGGCCGTAGAGCAAGTGAAATCAAAGCTCAAAGACAAATCCCTTAACCTTGAGTTAGCCATTACGCCTAATCTGTATGTCGAAGCTGATCCTGAGCGGTTGATACAACTCATTCAGAATTTGGTGTCCAACGCTATTAAATTCACCAATGACGGCTCCATCGCTATCAGTACCTCCAGTGAAGTACATAATGACGTTGCTGGTTGTACAATTTCGTTTCTCGATACCGGCGTCGGTATCGCAGAGAATGAATTACCGATGTTGTTTCAGCACTTCCAGAAGTTAGGCGACGAAAACCTCAACACAGTGCCAGGCACAGGCCTAGGGTTAGCAATAGTCTATGAGCTAGTAAAACTCCACGGTGGTGAAATCAGGGTAGATAGCATCCTCGGGAAGGGTAGCTTGTTCCAAGTGTGGTTGCCGGAATCAAGTGGTGAAAAACCCGCATAGACTTTCAATGCTCTTGTCGCTCGCCCATTCAGATAGATAGCCGTCAAATAGTTACCGATGTACCAACTGACGATATTTTGGTGCATTGCGCTTCTTAGCGTTTTTCCTGCATTTCTCCCGTGTTTTAGCCTAGCCAACGAGCACTGACCGTGTTTACAATGGGTCTCGTGTTGCACCAATGGAGCAGGGCAATTGGCACAATTTTCATCCTCAGACCCGGCATTTCCGCCGAGCGCCACCCGCCCGACAAAACTCTTTTCGCCGGTCGAGCGGCCTGCCGTGCAATTTCCCATTCAATCCGTACACATCGACTGGGAGCGCCTTGTCACGAAACGGCCCATCGTCCTCGAAACCGTCGAAGAAATGCCCAGCTATTTATTAAAGCCCGAAGTCCTAACGCTCCTCGACGCTGAAAAACACCCCATGTACCGCCTCATCCTCGACATCATGTGGACGACTGGCGCGCGCGTCTCGGAAGTCTTAGCCTTAACACCCACAAGCTTTATTGATGATGGGTATGATTTTGGGGTGATGTTAAAAACTTTAAAACAACGGGCAGGGCGGCCGTCCAAAGCGTCCTTACAACGTTCGGCCAAACGCTATGTGCCGATTTTGGATCCGTTACTAAAAGACCGGTTACAAAGTTATTTGTGGGTGGGGCGTTACAACAAAAGCGAGAGGATATTTCCGATTGCGCGGCAAACCGTGAATCGCCACATCGATAGCATCGTCGACAAAATGGGCGGGGCGCCGTTTCGGATTAGTAGCCATACCTTTCGGCACAGCTTTGCGATTCATTTGCTATTGCATGGGCGGCCGTTGAAATACGTCAGCCAATTACTGGGGCATCGCTCGGTGGATTCCACCGAAATTTATACCAATGTATTGACCGCTGATGGGGTGCATTTTTTGGAAGGTGTGGATTTTCACTAGCAATCTCCGCTAGATGGCTCAGTCGAAAGTTGTATGTATAGGTGTACAGGTCTCTGTTTTCTGACCCGATATTCAAAAATATTTATATTTTTTCAGTGATTATATTTCAAACCCAGGGTATCGCCTTTGTGGATAAGCCTCGTACCCCTTTGGAGCGCTGGATTAGCGACCACTGACCCCCTAAGTTATCCACAGATTTTCCCACAAAAACACGCCATTTTGTAACCTTGCGTTTAGCCCAAAACCGCATTATCTTGTATGTGCGTTTTTACCAACCACTATATCTAGGGGTTGCTCGCTCGAGTGAGCTTGGATAAAAAAACCCCAAATCGCGCCAACGAAATGGGGTTTTGGTGTACGTAGACGCGTTACCGGAGATCCGGGTATTCGAGCTTTCGTACGGGTGGAACCATGATGTTGTCGCGAATACCTACCTTAGTCAATCCTAAAATACGAAATTGGGATGGGGATCTCCATTTTTTATAGACCTATTGGAGACCTATCATGTCCTGTTATTACGTCAATCAAAATGCCCAATCCAACGGCGATCACGAAGTACATGTCACCGGTTGTACTCGGATGCCAGAACCTCAGAACCGCAAATATTTGGGTGAATTCACCAGTTGCGCACCGGCTGTAAGAGAAGCGAAGAAAACCTACGCGCGTGCAAATGGTTGCTTTTACTGTTGCCGTCCTTGCCATACGAGTTAAGGAGTAGATCATGGACAACTACTACATCAACAAAAAAGGCGATAACTGGCAACTCGTAAAGCAGGGCGCTTCAAGAGCCACATTAAAAGGCCAGACGAAGCAGGAAGTGGTTAAACAAACCAGCGAATACATGGCCAATAAAGTCGGTTCTGTGAAAATCCAGAAACAAAATGGACAGTTTCAAGAAGAACGGACGTATCAGCGAAAAAATGATCCTAGGAGCACCAAGGGATAAGCGAGGATGAGAGAAGGCATCAGTCTTCTCTCATTTTAATTGAAATATGTGAGTTAGTGAGTGGGGCATCGGTTCGTGTATTACAGCGGAATTTATACGAAGGTATTGATCGCCGATAGGGTACATTTTTTAGAAAGTGTAGGTCTTCACTAAATGTCCGCATACAACGCAAAGTAGAGGTTAGGTGTTTTTATAATAAAGGTTAAACATAATGAGTACTGATATATCAAAATTTCTTAAGAAAACACCAGTGAATTCGCTGCAAAAGTATTTTGAGACCAATAATACTGATCTAGCGGATAAAGTCGATTGGGGTGATAGCGAAAGCGCTGTTAGGAAATCGTTATTACAAATTTCTGAAGCGGCGGAAGGAGATATCTTAGCTCAACTCAAATCAAATTCGGAACGAATAATTGCGTTAACGGATGAGCTTGGCCAAAGCATCTTAAAGCATTTCGTTAGTGATAGTGATCTGCAAGAATACTATGACCTTGAGAATGAGTATGATCGAGTTCTGTGGCTATTTTTAAAGGATTCTTCGCGGTTCAGGCAGGTTGAGGACTGTTGGTACACAGATACAGGCCGAAACGGGCGTATGTGGGACGCATTTATAGGCCCTAAAAATATACCCGTTAGTAAAAGTGATATTGATGTTTTGGCCTTCAAGGACAAAATAATGGAGCTGTTTCGGGCAGTCGGAAAAATTCACATAGACATATTTGAAAGAACGCGTTCAGAGGGTGATGATAACCAAATAGAACTCATACAAATAATGGTCTACAGGGAAGATTTACCTAGCACTCAGCTTGCTTTTGAAGATGAGAGTCTAGTATCAAAAATAGTTCGGCCTGTTAAAGAAGTTGCATTGACTTACGAGCCGGAAAGTGGACACATCGAGGTTGTCGTTGAAGGCAAGGAAAACAGAAAAGCAATTCCAAAAATATTTTCAGAGACACTTCTAAAATCCCCCATTGAAGGTGAGAAAATACCCTTAAAACACTACACCATTCAAAGCTTGCTTAAGCAGAGAACACTATCTTTTGATTCAGAAGATGGAATCGAGTCAGTTGATGTCACGATGCTCAAAGTTGCTCAACCAAATAGCTACAATACTGTCACCTTGGATGTTGCTACAAAGGAAGAGCGTAGTATATACGAGATTTCAAAGGAGTATTTTGGCGAGAATGACCCACTAAAATCTGGTTTTAAACTAAAACAAGTGAGAATCAGCATTAGATTTATGCCCGACGAAGATAGCAGGAGAGGAAAGATACTGCATGTAAAAATCCGAGAACCAAATGGGTGCGATCTAAAGAGCAAGTCCCAAAAAGAAAAGTTAATAGGTGACAAATACCTTGAGAAGTGGGAACTGGTTGAGATTATATAATGAGCAATGGGGTGCAGAGAACCACAATAGAGAAGTTGCTGAAGATCAGTGAGACACAGGATGCAACTATCATTGAAAAGCTTGCCAGGGAGGAGTTTGGCGATTTATTTCAGGAATTGGTGGAGAGTGGCATTCTCACTCATTTTAAATTACTTAAATCGGTGGAGGTTTTCGACGGAGACTGTGAATTTTTTGCGGATATACAGCGCAAGGACGGAAAAAATATGTATTTTTCCGCTGCGGATGGCTGGGTTGCCGTTAATGATGAGGATATAAACCTATATCAAGTAAATTTCGAGTGGCTCTTGCGAAGGGTTATGGACGCTTTAGATATAGCAGATCGGCATACTCCAAAGGTTATTCTAGAAGGTAATATCTGGGCGTTAGGCCAGCATAGAATTGAAAAACATAAGACGAATATTCTTACCGCTAGAAACATCATGAATGAAACTGTGTTAGATGATTTGAAAAATTATCTCAGCGCTCATCATAGTGTCCGCAACCCTGCATTGATTATTGTTTTGGATCAATTTATTTCAGGGCATGTGTCGCTACCTCTTCAGAATGAGCTGATCAGAATCGATGAGGCTATTAAATGGGACAATGATAAGTTCGAGTTGAATACTGTTTTTCTTGCTAGCCGAATGGGAGGTTCTATAAGCAAACCTGGCTTTAGCAATGGATACAGAACATTGGTTTCAAATGGCGTGACGTATGATTTTACTCCAAAGCAAAGTGAAGCGCTCGAATTTATGGATTCTGAGAATAAACCCGTTCATCAAACCGAAATATTAGCTCAAACTACATCGCAACAGGGTACAAAATTGAGAGAGTTGTTTAAACGTAAAGGTGGTGTTCATGCCGCTTGGGGGGAAATTATAAAAAGCGACAGTAAAGGAAATTATTGGCTTGAGTATTAATATCATTCTAAATTTTCGAATGACCGAAAAATAATCACTCTTCTGTAAAATCACCCCAATTTTCACCCCTCCATCCCTCCAATTCACCCCACCTCCATTTGCAATACTGCACTCCGAAACGTTCAGCATTTTTTTGGAGTTAAAGCTATGAATACCGAAGTTTTATACACAGTAAATATCAATGGCGATGTCTATGAAACTGGCAAAGCCGCGATTTCCGGCAAGGAATTACTTTTGATGGCTGGTAAACAGCCACCGGGAGAGTTCGTTATCTATCTTCTTCTTGAGGATGGAGACATGGAAAGCATCCGCCCTACGGAAGTGGTCGATTTGCAACGAACCGGAATCGAGAAATTCCGTACCTTTAGAGCAGATGTGCTCTATCGGCTGGAAGTCAACGGAAAGGCGCGTGAATGGGGCTCAGATTTCATTACAGGACGAGCCATTAAACGTCTCACTGAGGTTGAAGAACCAGATGAGGTTGGTATTTGGCAGAAAACCAAATCTGGTGAAGACAAGCTCATTGAGGATTCTGACCTAGTTAACCTTAGCCTTGAAGGAATTGAGCAGTTCAGGGTTGGGGCTAAATATTCAATTTGCATTGAAGGCAAGGTGTTTGAGTGGTCAAAGAAGACGATTACAACAGAAGAAATTATTCAACTCGGTGGCTGGGATGCAAGCCAAGGTGCTGTGGAAGTGGACAAAGGCCAAAATGAACGTCCGCTAGCATCCGGCGAAGTTATCAAGCTAAAGCCCGGACATAACTTTTGTAAGAAACAGCGCTTCAAGCGTGGATTTGACGAAAGCTCCCGCATCGGAAAGGAAGTTCTACTCCTACAGAAAAACTTTGCACATGTTGAATACAAGGAAGTTAAAAATCTTCACTGGTTCAAAATTACAGATTATTCGCTCCCTTCACCCCTTTCGCCAGACGTGATATCAATCGTGTTTAGCGTCACTGCTGGCCATCCAGTTCCAAAGCCTTACGGTTTTTATATACCTTCAGGCGTTAAACTCCGTGATCGGGTTTTAAAGCTTAACAATCCTCAGCATCCACCGCCCTTCGAAGGAAGCTGGCGTTTTGCATCATGGGATGTCGAAAACTGGCGTCCTGGAGCAGACGTCACTACCGGCGATAACCTATGGGGTTGGGCAAGAAGTTTTCGCAAGCGCTTGCTGGAGGGTGAATAATGCAATTCTTTATTGATCTTACCGAAAAACAGCATGATTTTATCTGGCGCCACCTTCTACCCGAAGGTGCAACCCAGGAATCCGCTGCTTTCATTTTTGCCGAATTCCACGAAGACAATCAAACTTTGTTGCTCAAAGCGCAGGACTACTATCTTGTCGGGCAAGATGGCTTTATCGCGCAATACGATGACTATATAGAGTTGTCGGACGAGAGTCGGATTTCCATCATCAAACAGGCGCACCGGACGAATACGGCGCTCATCGAGTTGCATTCTCATCCTTTTGATAGCCCGTGGTCTGCTGCTTTCTCTATCGCTGACATGAACGGATTCAAAGAAACTGTTCCGCACATGTGGTGGAGGCTGCCTGGAAGGCCCTATGCAGCAATTGTCGTTTCACCACGTGGTTTTGATTCACTCGTTTGGCAGAAAGCCCCTAATTCACCAGATTGCCTATCGGCATTGCGCGTGGATCAAAAGGTATTGAAGCCTACAGGTATGACATTAGGAGGCAAGCATGTCATTAGCAAATGAACGATTTAACAGGCAGATCGCAATTTTTGGCTTACAAGGCCAAGAAAAGATTCAATCCACCAAGGTAGTGCTGGTCGGTTTCGGCGGGCTCGGAACATTCGTATTACCGCAACTTTGTTTACTCGGTGTGAGAGATATTGCTGTTGTTGAACATGAGACTTTTTCAGAAACAAATCGAAATCGTTATATGGGGTTCTTGCATAGCGATTTCGATGCTGACAAAGGCATCGGAGTTGACAAAGTGATGGTTGCTGCGCGCGTAGTAAAAGGCATAGACCCAGAAGTGAATATAAAAATTATTAAAAACAAGCTGGAGTCGAGCAAGGCGTTCGACGCCATAAAGACGGCTGATATTGTTGTGGGCTGCCTCGATAGCGATGGTGCACGTTCTATTCTTAACGAGTTAAGTATCGCCTATGGCGTTACTTACATTGATCTTGCAAGTGAAGTGTTTGAGGACGGGACTTTCGGTGGTCGGGTTGCGGTTGTCAAAGATGGAAATGGATGTTTGCATTGCATGGGTGATGGTTTAGACCAAACGGAGGTCAGACGATACTTAGCCGATGAAACGCAGTTAGAAAATGAAGCAAAGGTTTATGGTGTAGATAAAGAAAGCCTTGCTGCGGGTTCTGGTCCATCCGTGGTGGATTTGAACGGAATCATTGCTTCCCTTGGAGTTCAGGAATTTAAGTTGCACATTACCGATCCGAAAAATAGCTCACGCTATCTGAACTACCGTGGTCATTTAAAATCGATCACAAAAGCTAATATTGGTGAGGATAACGACTGCTATAGCTGTAGTCTTTACAATGAAAGGCACGAGGTAAATGTCGAAAGGTATTTGGATGTTAACGCTAAGAAAATAATTAATGGGTAACCTTATTTCGGTCAAAGGCTGGATTTTATATGCCTGCTTTTGGCCGACTATTCGATATTTATCAGAGGTTAGAGCACGTTGGAAATCTAGTTCCTCGAATCAGTGTACTGAATTAAACAGTTACGCATGGCTCAAAGCTGCTAGGCTACTTTAACTCAAATGTTTCAAAGCGTCTTCTAGAGCTTCCTCCGGAGGTTCTTCATAAATCAGTGTGGTCGCGGCATTAACATGTCCTGCAATTTTCTGCGCTACCTTCACCGATTTCTTTTGCTTGTGAATCACATTTGTAATCAAAGATCTACGGCCACTATGAGAACTCGCTTTTTCGATGCCAGCCCAATCGCGCAGCATCAATGCCATATGTTCCTGCAATGTGTTTGGAGAGTATGAATTCCCTTTTTGGGTACAAAAAGAGGGGAGGAGGGCTTTAATGTCTCTCCTTTATTAAGTCTATGTTGCAAATAGTCCGTCAGTGCTTTTCTAAGTTCAACATCAACGATAGGCAAATCTCTAGACTTGCCTCGATGCTTCTTAAGCGAAGGATAAAATTGTTCCGGATCAACATCTAAACCAGATCGAGCTAGCTTTTCAATTTGCCTGACTACTTTATCAAAACTCTCTATGTCAAAATTAATCATCTTTCGTTGGTATTGGCTTTTCGAGCGACCCAGAGCATCTGCTCCTTTAGTATAAGCCGCGGGCAAGCTCATTATTTCTAAAAGATGGAAATCGGTAGCACCTTTGGTGAGCCTAGCGACTTCCTTGATTTGCATTAACGAGATTTCCTGAGCCCTAAGACAAAGCTTAAAGCTGATTTGCATGATCGCTGTATTTTTTTCCGGATGCCGACGACTTTGAATCACCTCAAAAAGGTGACGTTGTTGTTTTGAAGTGGGTACACGAGCTTGACCTGATTTAGGCATAGTAAACCTCGAAGCAGGGAGGATAGATAATCCGTAATAATGTTATTTAAACAGATATATTCTATTTAACATAATATACATTCCTCGGAGAAATAAGAATGCAAAGCCTTTATATTCAATAGTTTACGTGTCAAGCCCTTTATGAAATGAGAAAAGAGAGTGGAAAATAATCAATAGGGCGGGGTGGTGCCCTATTGGCGGTATAAGTTTTTGGTTAAGCGGCCTTGTGTTGGGAGTTCTGCAGTGTGTGGCAGATCGATTCCCACACTGAATAAATCTCTTCCCCTTCGTGGCATTCGGCATGAATGCACGCAACTACGTATTCCTCATTGCAGCCCAGTAATTGTGCGACTTTACGTGCATTGGCTTCACCCATCTTCTTTTTACCGTTGACCCAATTGGAGACAGTAGAAGTGGATGTATTGAGTAGTTTGGCTACGCGGTAGTCGGAGCAGTTGCCATAAGATTCTTTAAGTTGAGCTAACAAGCTCGTCGTCGTAAGCATTCGAGTCCCCACACGAAAGTAAATAACTTTACAGAATATAGTACACAACTGGTTGACTATTCAATCACTGTCCAGGGGTTGAATAGCTGTCCAAGGGCGAAGTATATTCGGCGGGCCTTAAGCGGTTGGCGGCTCCGGTGCCTTTCATGAGTCCCCACTCAATTAACCGGAGTCGCTATTTAAACCCGCTTAGGCTGAATGATGACTGAACACGCTTAAGGGGTCGCTATGCAAACAGATAACAAATTCTTTACCGGAAATTTTTTTCTTTCTCCGGCGATGGTTCGCCAGTGTCACGATGCGAAGCGGTTTTGCTGCCGCACATTTGATCCAGAAATGGAATGCAATTCGTTCGATTACGTTTGGCAGAAGGCGAGCTATCCGCTAAAGGTTGCCGCGTTGATGATGACTAAGCGCGACTATCCACACTTCTTTAAAAATTTTTCGACCATGCCGGGGTCGGGTGACTTGTCAGAGTTTCAGCGAAAAGAACTACTAAAAACGATCAAACAGTTGGCAATTGACGCATTTGCTTTTGCGGCGACATTTGAATCAATGGAAGGTTTTTATTCTGGGTTGCTTACGGCGCACTCTGAAAACCCAGGTAAGACGGAAACATTAATGCGCGCTGAGTGTGTAGAGCGCTTGGAATTAGAAACCGCATAGGGGGTTTGAAATGAAACGAGGTTACTTAATTAATATTTCTGAAGCTGCGAGCATGGCGGGTATTGCGAACGGCACAATGCAAGCAATGGAAAAAAGTTTAGCTGATTTGGGTGTCTTTCCGACAACCAAAATTAAGGGAGAGCGGGGTAATGGTGATGTGTTTTACCGTCCGGTCTATTGCCCTGATGCCATTGAAAAGGTGGTGAATGAAATCACAGACTTGAAAGCTGAGATTAGAGAGCTTCAAGCCAAGTTGCAGGCGAAAATGCGTGCAGCGGGGCGAAGGGGGTAATCATGCGAAAGTTGATCGGCGTAGTTAAGGAAGGGTTGATTGTTACGGCGTTAATGCTAAGCGTGATCGTTCTCTATGGTGTTGTGGCAGACTGCGAGAGCGGCGGCGTTTATAACGATTGTTCAGAGTGGCGCTAAAAGAGGGGTTTATTGTGGGACAGCAAATTTACGCAAAGATAAAGAAAAGCTCTAAGTATTACTCTCAAAACGACTACCACAAATATCTAAACGATTTTCCGTTTCCTGTGCATATCGTAGCCGCCAAGTTTGATGATGGTTGGTGCGTTAAAGGCGGCGTTGGTGGTCAGTATTGTCTATCGGACGTGAATTTATTTATTAAAGATGGTGATAAGGAAGTGCGGATTCGCTGACCGGCGAATTTGCACGAAAAGAGGTTTAGATAGTGGAAAGGGAAGAAGTAGAAAAAGAGTTAGAAAGGCGTGGCGTAAAGCTAGACGTTTCGGGGTGCGGTTGTTGTGATTCGCCGTCAGTTTCTTTGATATTAGACGGTGGCGTGGTGATAGCCGATGAAGGGTTTTGCAATCTATCTAATTTTAGCAAGAAGGATGAAGAAGCTGTTATTAGAAAAAAAAGGGGCTGAAAATGTTTAACCCGGTATTCAATCGAGACCAGAAGGCATTTTATTCGTCCGTTGATGCCGTCGCGGGTGAAATGCGGCCTGAGTTGCGAGAGACGTTTAATAAAACGAAAAAGCGTGACGGATACCGGGCGGCTAATTTAAAGCTTGCCGAGTTCGTAGAGCATAGCGAAGAGTTAACGCGCGAATCATCCGTTAAAGGTGTGAAGCCGGATTTTTACCGGCGCGAATTAAAGCTGAGTTCTAGCGATGATGAACTGAACGAATTTTGTCGGGCTAAAGCTATTCAGTGTTCTAGGTTGTATGTTGATTTGTCGGCCAGTCCGTTGCGGTTGGTTATCTCGCTTTTTCAGTTGTTGAAAGCTTACGGCGTCGAGTTGCCGCGTAAAGATTTGATAAAAATTCGCACCAAGCCAATGAAGTTGAGATTAGAGTCTGAGCATTGGTGGCGGCGAAAAGTTCACGGTAGCAAAGCCGCCTTGGTGGAATGAAGATGACGTATATTAATTTGCCGCTACACCTTCAGCCAAAATTAAAGCCGTTCGCCGGGAAGCAAAACCCGGCATTTTTGTTTGCGGATGGAATTCGTGCAGACAGTCCGATTATTAAGCGTAAGCAGCCGTTGAGCGAAGCGAAGCGGCTTAGGCTAGTCAAGGCGTCCAAAAGTCCGACACGTGAAATCGACGTATTGAGCGCGGCTTATCATCGCCAAAAATCGAGATTTGATGTTTTAAAATCAAAAAATTGCTTTGACGATGGTGTACGCGGAAGTGTTGAGCATGAGCCGCAAAAGATTGAAACCCCGATTGGGCAAGTAGGCTGCAAAACTGTGTTTGAGTATCGCGATTGGTCGGAAGAGTGGCGCATTAGAACCGAGGTTGAAGCAACAAGCGGAATGGAGCCGCCAAGCCAGGAAGGCCCCCGCGAATCAACGATGCTAAGCGAGAGGGGCGCGCGAAAAATTGCAGACAGTTGCAATTACATGGGTTTGAAAAAAGATGGGTTCAGGACGTTTGTAACTGGCACATTGTCGCCAGTGGCCCGCGAAAGGTTGGCGGCAGGCGATACGACAATTCAAAGTGAAGTCAGTCGCACATTCGACGCACTCAACAAGATGTACCAGCGCGGCTGGCAAAAAAAAGACGGTACGAAAATCGAAGGGCATGGCGAACCGTTGCCCTATTGCTGGGTGGTTGAGATTCCGAAAAACGATAAAGGCGAAGACAATCCGCATGTTCATATATTGATGGGGTGGAAGGTGCGATACGTCGATTTTCCAGAATGGGCTGAGCGATTGGAAAAATTGTGGGATAACGGACATTTTCACTTAGAAAAAATTAAAGACTGTATGTGCGCCGGTGCCTATATGGCAAAAGCGGCGGGCTATATGACAAAAGCGAAAGGCCAGGACGATCAAGGGTTGGTGCGTGGGAATCGCTACGGCATCAGTTCTACAGCGCGTGCGCCAGAGTGGGCCAAAATGGGCGAAGGTCAAATGCACATCATGGGGCAGCTCATAGCGGACGTGTACGACCATTTAACAGTGACTTACGGCGAAAAATACCGCGAGCGCAAAAAATTAAAAGAGGCACTAGAACGGGTGCCAAAAGAGAAAAGCAAAACCCGCCATGCGATTGGAAAAAAGCTCGAAAAAGTGCGCGCACAATTAAACGAGTTACCTATTCGCTGCAATAAATATCAGATAATTCTCAAGGGAAAAGCGGCGGTGGCACGCTTTAGTGGCTGGTTGCATAACGAAGAGTATGACCCTGGCAATGACTGGCTACCAGAAAAGCCAGCGGGCCTCGAGTGGAAAGAGGGGCCAGTTCCAGGGCCAAAAGATACGCAATTTTTTAGTCGGTTATATTCCGTGTTTGCTCGACGTAAAGAGGCGCGACGAATTGCAAACCCGCCTAGCTGGGTGCAATGGGTTGATGCTGAATGGCAGCAAGCCAAGGAAAAGTATTTTCGTTGGGCGGGATTTACGCGCGACGTTGAAGAAGTGGATTGGGCCGAATACGACGGCTTGGAGTTCTGTCAGTAACTGTACGCCACTAGGTGGCGGATCAATGAGGGGTGAAGCATGGGAATAAAAAATGAAGCTCAACGAAAATCGCATTTAGCGCCAGAAGTTGTTTATTGGACGGTGTTAGATGAATCGACGGTGGATAGCATCGAAGACGGTGTGTTACGTCTTGGTGAATCACTGCCCTCTGGCCTTTTAGAGGTTGGCAGGGTATTGGTAAAAAACCGCTTCGGCGCTCGTTGGACGATGAGCGTGGAAGATTTCGATAAAGAGTTCAAGGCTAGGTAAGGGTGTATTTTATGTCGAGTGTCCGGCTATCAAATGATGAAGTTAAAAAGCGGTTCGTAGAGCGTCAGCGGCTTATTACTGAGCGTGACGCGATCACGGGCGGCGTCGAGGTTGAATCACTAATGAAAAACCCTATGGCGTTAGTGACAAAAATGGGTGATCTGCAGCAATTGATCGACCTTACACAAGAGATTGAAAAAGTCGGAGGTGAGTTGTTGCATGAATTCGTTTTACGCCTCAAAGGGGCTGAGACTAGCCAAGGGGGTGATTGATGGCGGAATCAGTTGGAAAGGTCTCGTGTCCAGAGTGTGGCGAAGCGGCGAACGTATGCAGCGATAAGCGCAAGATGATCTACGTGAATTGTGCGGGTGCTGATGGCTGTGGCATCTTCAAATTCCAAAGCAAGTCCGGGCAACGCCGGATTTATGCGCGTTGGTTGGCTTCTGATCCAGAAAAAGCGGCGGAATTTCCCGGGAATAGTGTATTGGGTGAATTTCCGGGGCGTGCCAGTAACGGCGGGCCTTCTAGCGAGGAACCAAAGCCAGAAAAGCCGGAAATGGAACCGCCGCAAAAATTGGAACCACCACCGCCCAAAAAAAAGGAACCACGGCGCGGGTTATTCGGGAGGGTTAGGTAGTGGACGCACCGAACAAAGTAGATACCAGTGAAGACACAATAACGGCGGAATGGGATCGCATTGTTGAAGATCATGAGGCGGGGCCGGTTGAGAGTGAGCCGGGCAGTCTCGGGTCAGATGCTGAGTCGAATAATCAATTGCCGGAAAGTGCTGGTGATAACGTTGAAGAAAAAGCCGCGATGGCATCGACGGTTATCCAAACCGCACTGGCTTTTTTTGAGGGGTTAATCGGCGTCGATGTGCCTGGTGGCACGCGACAACGTTTTGCGGAAACTCTCGGGCTGGTCATCGCTAAGCGGTTCGAGGGTGGAATTTTTGAATTCCTTGCCAAGTACAAAGATGAGCTAGCGGTATTAAGTGCAGGCGCTTTTTACTATGCCGCGTTGCGTGATGATATGAAGTCCAAAAAAGCCAAAGATGTAACGCCCAAAAAATCGGGAGATGAAAAAGCCGGGGGTGATGATGCTGGAGAATAGGCCGGACGGTTCGTTATTGTTGTTAGTGGGTGTGAGTCGTTCGGGAAAGTCGGTTTATTTAAAGCGGCTTGTTGAGCGTCATCCGCGTGTTATGGCGTTTGACCCAAAAGGCGAGTATGCCGCGCAAATGGGATACCGTCCGGCACATACACGGGCGGAACTGATTCAATTGTTGAAGTCGTCGCCGTCTGATGACCGTATAGCCTATATTCAGCACTCAAAAAAGGAGTTCCATTTTTTTTGTGATTGCGCGTTCAATTGGAACCGCCAAAAGCAGGCGACGATAATTTGTGAAGAGTTAGCCAATGTAACGAGTGCTGGAAAGGCGGACGGGCCTTGGGGGCGTTTGGTGTCTCAGGGGTTAGCCTATGGTCCGTTAATTATTGGCACTGTTCAGCGTGGTCAGGAGGTTGATAAATCAATAATGAATAATGCCTCATATATCCACGTTGCGCGGCACAATACCGAATCAGACCGGGCCTATATGGCGCAAAAATTGGGCTGCAATCCGTCTGATATTCCAGACAAGCCGTTAGAGTTTATCCAATGGACTAGCGACAGGGGAATAGTGTGTCGCGGTGCTATTGATTTTGAAAAAACCAAAGCAACCAAAAATTGGGAAAGCGGCACACCTCGTTTTCGAACTAAGCAGCATGAGGGGGAAAAGCGACGCATTATTACCTTGAATCAATCAATGGATTCGCCACACTTTAAGCGGGTGCAATACCGATAACGTCGGAATATCTCAAAAGCTCAATACAGGTCAACAAATAAAAGCCCAATTTTTTTGGGAAAGTCTATTTTTTGTTTGACTCACTTCCAAAACGCTAAGCCAGCCTTACGCCCCGTAGTTTTAATTTTTCATTAATTAATCAGGGGCTTTTCAAATGCCAAACATTAACGATTTAGTCATTATCGCGGCGGTCGCTTTGATCGTGTGCGCGTTAATGGCTTACGCAATTGGCCATGTGCCAAAACTCGCGGATTTCTTCAATCTTGATACCGGGAGCTTCTAGTCATGCGACATATTCCAAAGCAAATTCAAGGTTTTAACGGCGGCGGCTTTTCTAGCCAGTGGACGTTGAATCTAGATGTGGGTTCGGTTTACAAGCAGATTGAGCTGATCACCAATCTAGACAATGGTCAACTAACGCAGGTGCTTGTAACGCTAAACGGTGATTCAATCGTTGATGTAACCGGCGAAGAGTTGCGCATGCTGGAAGCTTACAAACGCCCAAGTTATACGCAGGGCGATGGGCGATTCATTATCCCATTTGCTGACTTCACCATGAAAACAATGGAAGGTCAGAATATGTCACAGCTAGTAACTAAGCCTGACGACAATTTAACGCTAACCGTTAAAACGGCTGCGGCGACGGCACAACAGGTAACGGATTCGCTGGTACCTGAATTACGCGGCATCGCTTTATTGTCTTCACCTTATGAATTGGTAAATGGTGTTGAGCGTTTAATTCCTCGCACTGTAATTCCTCGCCTTCGTTCAGAGTTAGTACAAGCGGGCGCATCGGGTAAAAATAAATACCGAAACTTCCCGCGTGGCCCTCGCATTCGTCGTATGCACATCGCAAGTGCGGCGGTTACTGCATTGGAGATCAAGCGCAACGAAATCACTCGCTACGACGATATCTTAAAAGCTGATAATGACGACTGGCTAACCCGCATGGGTCGTGAGCCTCAATCGGGTTATTACCATTTTGACGCGGTGGCTACTGAGTTCGGCATTGCGGATGCACTGCAAACGGCGGGTAATTCGTTTGAGATTAACCCAACGGTTTCAAGTGCGGGTGACTTGGACACCTTGTTTGAGACCTTAGAGCCAGCGACATAAGGCGGTGCGTTATGGATTGGTTTGATAATCTAATTGACAAGGCTGGAAGCGTGGTGGAGGTAATATCCGATTACCGCGCTGCCGATAATGCGGCCGCAAATACCGACACCATTCATCAGCCTAGCACTGGTAGTGATTTGGAAGGTAATCCGGTGAAAATAGGGGTTACCGCTACCGAATGGGTAAAGATGTATTGGTTATGGCTGGTGGTTGCGGTTGTGGCAATTGTGGCGCTAGTGCTCGCGCTTAAGTGGGTGCTGTGATGCCTTTACTTATTTATCCGGCGGTTGGTCTAGCGGGTGCGGCTATTGGGTGGGTCGGAGGCTTTTTCAGTTCCGACGCGCTTAAAAACGCGCTCTACCTCGCGGTTATTCTTGCTGCGATTGTTGCGGCGATCTATTTCTATTTTGTTGTGGGTGCCAAGTGAGTTACGGCGTTAATGTCGATTCACAAACTGGCTTTAGTGGTGGCGCTTCCACTAATTATCTTGGTGCGAACTACTTCGGCGATTTTTCGGTCGGCGGTGGTTCGTTCATCTCTTTTAATGTTGGCTGGCAAAGCTGGCCGGTGGTGTTTGTACTCCTGGCGTTCGCGGTTTTGTTGGTCGCTTTGTTTTGGTGGCTGTGGTGAGTGACGGTTCTTTACAGGTTGCAACGGATTCGGCCACACATTTTTTTGGCGGTGATTCAGCTAATGTAGGCGGCGGCTTTTATGGGCCTTCGTTTAATGTCGAAAAGGCGTTTATTAATATCGACTCAGTGCAAAAGCTGGGATTGTTGTTGTCGTTTGTTTTGTTAGCGGTGTTCATGTGGCTGAAATTCTTCAAGTAATCACGGGTGAGAATAGTACATGGCAGCGCGAAGCCTGGAGTGATGAGTCTGACGCGGCCTTGTCTGAGTTGCTAGAAGATGGCCGCGCTGAAATCATTCACGAAATTGAAAGCGGTATTTCTGATTTATGGCGCGTCGATTATGGCGGTGATAAAAAAGGGTGGATGATTACGCGGCTTGATGTTGATCAATTGGGCGGCAAAGAGCTTGTTTTGATTGCTGGCCGTGGTAATGGAATGGAATTAGCGGTTGATGACCTCAAGAATGGTTGCAAGTTGCTAGGGATAAAAACGATACGTGCGCATTCCCATCGTAAAGGTTATGAGCGCCTAGTGGGTCGCATGGGTTTTAAATACGTTGAGTCAGTGTTTAGGTGTGAGATCGCATGAGTGGAAAGAATAGGAGTCGATCTAAAACGAGTTCGACTACTACAAACAATGTAGTGAATGCCTCGGTCTCGGGTAATGTAGAAGATCAAGCGGTTGTAATTTCAGGGTCTAATGACTTGGCGGGCGCAGAATTTACAACAACTGATTTTGGTGCAATAGATCGCGCGTTCGATGCGGTTGAATCAACAGTAGAAAGCGGCTATTCAAATACAAAAAGTATTTTGAATCAGCAAGTGGGCGCGATTAAAGAATTGGCCGCTCAGTTAAAAGTGGGCGACATTGAGTCCGGTAAATGGATTGCGCTCGCAATCGTAGCGGCTATCGTGATAGCGGTGGTGGCTTGGGTGATTATCAGTCTTTACGGTGGCAAATAATGAAAGTGGCGGCAACGATTGGCGGCGGTGATAAAACAAAACGCAATATTACTGGACGATATTTAGTAGTGTATGAGGCTAGCGCGGATTTCGAAATTAAAGGCAAGGGTATTGAGCCAATACGGTTACGCCAGGGTGCGCAAATAGATTTGCAGCGTAAACTGGAAGGCTTTGATATAGAAATTGTTAACCTCGATTCGGGGGTTAATGTCATTGATTGCGAAGTCAATGATTTACCTGTATCTATTGCAGATAACAAAAATTTCACGGTCAACACAACCGCAAGTTTTGAGGCGGCAGATAATGAAAACGGTCTTGCATCCGTGACGATAGCGCCGGGTGTCACGGCGGCTATTGCTCCGTTAAACGTCGCGAGAAAGTATTTGACGTTTACATTGCCAAGCGATGCGGTGGGTAATGCCACATATGGCGGAAGTAGTGTGAATGATACGGTGGGTGCTCTTTTAGAGCCGGGGATGACACGCGATGAAGAAAGTAGTGGTGCAATGTATGTACGTAATCTATCGGGAAATTCCGGCGATATCACTATATGGGTTAAGGAGTCGGAGAAACTGTAATGCCAAAAGGTAATACTGCGGTCCAGTCTCCGCAATGGCTTAAAAATTTGCTAGGAAGTACCGGTTCGGGAAAAGGTAGCGAACTTATCAAATTCCTGTCAGCCGAAACGGGCGCGTCTGAAAGGTCGGTGCAAGCAAAATTAGAACAAATTCTAGACGTACTAGATTTTGGCGCGACGGGTGACGGTTCGACCGACGACTATTCAGCGCTAAATGCGATGCTGTCAGCTAAAGGATTTATTTACCTTCCGAATCTTGGCGGCGGGACAACAACTTATGTCTGCGACACAATGTTGGAACTCGGTAGCGAGCAATTTGTTTATTTAGATAATGATGTCGTATTGCGCGAACTTGCTGGAACGAGCGATCCCGTTGTTTGGTGTAAGGGTGAGCGATCCGGGGTTGAGGGAAAAAGTTTTTCGTCATCTCGAATTTTAAAAGCCACCGCGCCAAGTGTGTCAACGGTAGCACTGGGCGTTGTAGATTACGCGGTTCAAGCGAATTCAAGTGATCGTTGTACAGTGAAAAACGTACGCATTGGTGGGCATGCAAACCAAGGCAATACGGCGGGCGCGGGATATGCAGCGCTAAGCGTATGGAATCCACAGCTGTCCGGGCGTACAAGTTATTTTCACTCGGTGTCTAATGTCATGGTTGAAAATTGCAACTATGGTATCCATTTGCGCGGCAATGCCAACGCGGGTAAATATTCAAACATACATTTATTTAGAACGGGTGATCGTACAGTGCTGGCCGGTGCTGGCGTCTTCATGGATGGTGCGCTAGAGAATCAGTTGTCAGGATTGTTTCATCACGATGCTGATAACTCTGATTCGTTGTATATGATAAATAATTGCCGCTATAACTCGGTTAACAACTTTGTATGCGAGCAGGGCGGCGCGTCGGCTAGAGGTTTAGTAACAGACGATACGGGCGCTAATAACACTGTGCAGTTGCATGACAATGTGTCGGGTGGCAATAGTGTTGGATCAACGTTCCAGAAAAACAACATAGTTATTTTGCCTAAGCGGATTTATTGTGAAGAAGTGACAAACGAATTCAGCGATGTATTGAGAATGGAGTTGGGCGAAGAGGAAAGGACCGATACGCGCAACGGAAATATCATAGTCAAAAAATTACATACTGCTATAACAAACATGGCAGAAAATACCGAGTATAAACTTATGGACTTAGCGTTAACAAATGCGGGTTATTCGGTAATGGTCGAGATCACTCATGCTATGAGATGCAATGGTTTTAACGCTTCCGGTGGTGGTAAAGCAGTAATAATGATTAAAAATAACGGCGGCACGGTCACAGTAACAGACGTGAATAACGATAGGTCGGGCGGTCTCACAATCGGTTCAAGCGTGTCAGGTACAACGGCGACAATTGAGATAACCACGCCAAACAATGGAACGTCAACGACGGGGCATAATGGGTATTTTGATATCAAAATTATCGGGCGTCGTGATGGTGTCTATACAGAGGCGCTATACGATTCAGCAGTAGTGGCATGATGATTAAGAATAGTTTTTTGTTTGGTGTGTTGGTGATCGTGGTCGCGTTAGTTGTGAAAAGTATTTCAAAGCCAAAGTTGAAACATTTTAATGCGGTAGAGTTCGGTGCGTGGTGGCCGTTCATGTCGAACGACTTGCTAGTAAAGCTCGATGCATTGCGGGAAAAGTGGGGCGCACCGATTGAGGTGTCAACGGCTGGCGGTTCACTCGGTCGCGAAGGTGGAGATAGTCATAGTCAGCACAATGTGGCGCGCTGGGGTGAAGTGCGTGCCGTCGATGTGTTTGCCAAAGTGCGAACGGGTAACGGCTATAAATACGTAACAACAGAAACGGAGCGCGCCGATTTATTGCGTGTGGCTAGTTCGGTGGGTTTTACGGGTATAGGGATTTATACCGATACGTCGCCGGGCAACTTGTTACATGTGGACGTGCGCAAAGATCGTAAAACTAATGATCCGGCGTTGTGGTCTCGTGTCGATGGTGAGTATCAGGCAATCAGTGTGGTGGTGTAATGAGTTTTTTAATTAATCTAATGATTTCAATTTTGACGGCCCTTATCGTGCGGGTGATTCTGTGATGGGTTTATGGTCGTTAGCGTTATCGATTATCGGTGGCACATTTAAAGACTGGGTGAGTTCTCGTTCTGAGATTGCCAAAACCAAAGAGCTAGCCAAAGCTGAACGGCTTAAAAAGGGCATTCCTGGCTATTCTGATGAATACCTCGTATTGATTTGGTCGTATCCGGTAGTGGCGTGCTTCGTGCCTTTTTTGCAGCCGTCAGTAGATATAGGGTTCGCGCATTTGAAAGCATTGCCTGAATGGTATATCGCGGGCTTTGGTGCGATATCGGCGGCTGTATTTGGGATTGATAAGTGGTTGATAGTTAAGCGCGATAAAGGATAGTTATGTTTGAACAAGTTGTTTTAGTGGTTTTTGCGTCGTTGTTTACCGGTGCCATTAGCGCGGTCGCTACGGTGGCCGGTGTTAAGGTGCATATTACCTATTTGCGAGAAAAGATCGACAAAACGGAAAAAGAGACCGCCAGGGCGCACGAGCGAATTAACGAACTACAGAAACATATTCCATTGATTAATTAGGTGAAAATGATGAAAGGTCGAAATAAAAAAGGGCAATTTGTTCGTGGGTCTAAGGCTGCAAAAATGGCAGGCCGCAAAGGTGGTAAAAAAACGGCCCGCAAGCGTCGTTAATTTTCATCTTTGCACGTAAATGTTAAATGCGTTCGGTAATCGTCTTCCGTGCCGGGGCCAATTAAACCGCGAGTAAACTTGCTAGCGGCTTTGGCACCTTTGGACACTTTATTGGCGGTTTCTTCGTCCGGTAGTAATCCTTCGTATTTAGTTTTAATGCTGACGACGGTATAGCGTTCTGACTTCGTGTAGTGTTTGCAGTAGCGTTCGGCGTTGCGTGTGGCGCGTATCTTGGCGGTATCTTTCTCCAATGCGGACGGGCTAGTTTCGTATTGGTTGTTCTCCATGGGCAGAACAGGGCTGTAAAGATTGGGGCCGCTCGCGCAGGAAAATAAAAAAGTAGCAGTAATCAATAAACAAAAAGTCTTCATTTGCTGTCCCTCAATTGTTGTTGCATGAGTTCATAAAAAGTTTCACTGGCTGACAGTGTTGGTCGAACAGGAAATTCAACCACCTTTGATTTTCTGTCTGGATTCTCAACGGCGTCGAAGTAGGCGCGCATTTGGTGGTTTTCACGGTGTAGCGTGTTTGCATAGTCATAGATCATAGTAAAGTTTTGCAACGTTACCGCGTTGAATTTGTGGCTCTTAATGCCGGTATATAAAAACCCGTCACGAAAGTGAAAGCCATTCTCGCGCCAGTCGTTGGGTAAATACCGACAGGCACCCATTATGTCGAGCAGCCGTTTATAAGGCTTCGGATAATTCCCAGTTTTCAGCCAGCGGTAGGGAGTGGCTAAACTGACATCACAGATTGCCGCTATGTCTTCGGCGCTGAAGGCTGTCGTGTAGCCAGGTTCGCCAAAGTGGTCATGGTTTAAGTACTTCGTGTACATCTTGTCGCGCATTGTGTGCACCTGTTCACATTGATGCACGTAAACCGGGAGAAAAGGCGTCGTAAATCGGATAAGTGGCGTAACGCTGGCGCGCTGTTCAACATAAGAACAAAACTTAACGCAATACGATATAGAATAAATTCGTCTAAAAATCGCTTAAGTTTTATTCAATCCAATTTAACATAATATACATTATGCGTAAATGCAGATATTGAGGAATATAGATCAATTGAATCAATAAGTTACGCAAACCGGCCTTTACCTTGTCATAGTCACTTTGCTTAATTATGTGATAAATCATTGGGGTTCTTCGTGTGAAGTTGTCTTGAACGGATTTTCTAGGCCTTGTTTTCTGGCTCTTCATGGAAAAGCTCTGGTACTTATCGTCAGTCTCATTTCCTATTCATATAGAAAGCCTTAGATAGTTTACTGAAATGTGTGGCGGACAGATTATCAACGACGCAGGCGGCGCATGGTGCCGGTTACTACTTAGTCTTGCTTAATGTAATCGGCGATGAAAACGCTTTATACAAAATTAGAACCAGTATAAATCTACTAGTCCCAAATTCTCTTAAGCGTGTTGTTTCCAAAGCAACAAAAGGCTCTGGCAGCTCGGCAAGCCCATGGCATGCAAATCATCAACAAGGCGCCAAAATGAATTTCTGTATTTGTTCTATTTAATAATTCTGTAAAAACGTTTCTTAAGCATCGATCTTCTTTTAGTTTTTAGTTTTTAGCGCAAAGATGGCGCTGGATATTTATAGATGAATATTTACGACCAACTAGGAGAACGAAATGCTTTATACAATTGCAATAATACAAACGACGGTATTTATCTTCTTTTTTACGCTGGAACGACTCATACCAAAACACAATCACCCTATTGCGCCAGGCTTTACATTTTGGTGGGCGGCTTTAGGGATATTTTGCCTTTTATGGCTTAGATTAATCTTTTTCTATTGGGTTGAATTACCGAACGGGTTTCTCTCGTTAGAGGCGTTTAATTCTGTCGTCCAGGGCTTTATGTTTTACGTGTTTTATAGCTTTGGTAACTATTGGATACATCGATGGAAGCATCAAAATAGCATTTTGTGGCGCTTCGTTCATCATTTACATCATTCCCCAAGCCACATGGAGAGTCGTTTAGCGTTTTACCGTCATCCGTTCGAGGTGTTTTTTAATACGGTTTATCTTATTTTCCTTGGGAAAGTAATTTTTAATATCTCTCCAGATGTATTGGCAATCGCACTAGCAATCGAAGGTTGCTTAGAGTGTTTCCATCATTCAAATATTCAGGTGCCTCGTTGGATGAGGCCGCTCGGTTATGTTATTCAATTACCTGGGATGCATCTTGTTCATCATGAATACAGGTTACATAAGTATAATTACGCGCCATTTTTATGGGACTATGTTTTTAATACTGTGAAAATTCCAGAAATGTGGGATAAGCAATTAGGCTTTTCAAACAGCCATGATATTAAAAGTGAATTAATATTTAGAAAACCATCTTGACTTATGTAGGTGTAAGGAATAATGTGTTTGGCCACTATAGTGGCCAAACACGATTTGCACATTGGAGGGACCTTGCGTGCCAAAACCTTTACTCACTAAGTCAAACCATTCAGAGAATGTTAAACCCTTTCCCCAGGTGCCTAATACGCCCTTTGCTTTAGATAAAACTCTTTACCATGCGATTGCGGTGTATCTCGAAACAGGAACATGGCGCCAGCTTTCTAGTGAAATTAAAGACTTTGTTCGATCTCAGTATGTAGATGCTTTTGAATTGGTTACCAAAGGCGATATTACGCCAAAACAACTTGAGGACGAAATCGCAAGTCATATCCCATCAAGAAGTTATATCGAACAATACTCAAAAGGCCGCGCAGTTTGCTATCGTTATCTCAATACCTTGGCTAACTTTTTTGAGCACAAATATACGTTGAGTAACCATAATCCCTGCGATCAATTTTTGGAAAAAATTACTAGTGCCAAAGAAAAACACTAACGCAGATTTTTCAGCGATGCTACCCAATCACTTGAAAGCTAACCCTGATATTGTCGAGAGTATTGTGGCGAATGGTAATCTAGTGGAACAGGTGTTTGCCGAGCTAGATAAACTTCAAGCGCTATGCTCCGCCAGAAAGCTGGTAGACTCAGGTGAGGAGTTGATGCCGAAAGGTGTTGCTGGCCCCTACTCGGAACTAATATGCGACCGAGCCGATAATTTGAGAGTTTTATTGACAAAAATTTTTGACGGGCAGTAACGACGTTTTTTTATTTGCTGTCGTTATCAATAGTTATTACGTTTGCCAAAAGGTTTTTACACGTTTTAACCTTCTGATCCAAGCAAAAATGTACGTGAGGGATCGACAAGGATGCGCCCTTTCATCCCTTCTCTACCTAGAAGCATTAGATTACTCATATCAGAACGGTCAGTTAATGTGATCTCAATCGGCCATTGATCCTCGCCAAGTTTGATAGGTGTTTGAATAACATAGCGTTCCTCAGATACACCATTTGATGACTTGATGGTTCGTACATCATGCAGTGCGGCTTCACATTGAATGATCGCGTCGACGTTGTGAATATTGGGGTGGATGTCAAACCTTACCCAGGGGCGCCCTTTTACTTTGAATTTTTGTAAGTTATCTACATGTAACGACGACGTTTTTGCACCTGTGTCTACACGAATTTGCAGGTCGCTAATGCCGATTTCTGGAAGATCACATATTTCTAAAGCACCGACAATCAACTTTTCTTTCATTTAATAACACTCAATGTTAAATAAATATGTCTAAATACCGCGTGGCATTTCACCTTCAGCGGGCATCAAAATGTCTTGCATGATTTCTATATTCTCAACAATTTCTTCGTCTTCTTCCGTGAAATAAGCAATATGGAACATTGCATCGCCTTCTTGTGCTAGCGGTATGTTCTGCTTGCCAATAATAATTCCTGAACGTGCTGCGTTGACCGTGCCAAAGCGCTCGCCAAAAGAGTTGCCGATATGTGCCAGTGGGTCGCCCTTTTGTACTTGATCACCTAGGTTTTTTAATGTGGTGACAATGCCACTATGATTTGCTCTCACCCAGGCGCTGGTATTTGCGATGAAATGTTTTAAAGGGCCTTTCTTCGCTGTAGTTTTTGATTTTCGTTGCAACATCCCAAGGTGGGTTAATACATTCTGAATTCCTTTCACACCGGCGCGAATCGATAGCTCATCAAAACGTAGAGCTTGTCCCGCTTCATACAGTAGAACTTTGGTGCCTAACTCAACAGCGGCTTGTCGTAACGAACCATCTCGTAGATCAGCATTTAGCAACACCGGGACACCAAATGCTTCAGCGAGTTCGCGTGTCTCAGCGTCCTTTAAATTGGCTCTAATTTGTGGCAGGTTTGATCGATGAATCGCGCCTGTGTGCAAATCGATACCGTAGTCACAGTGGCTAATTATTTCAGAAAGGAATTTATTGGCCACGATGCCCGCTAGCGAACCTTTAGCCGAGCCAGGAAAACAACGATTAAGGTCTCGCCTATCGGGCATATAGCGTGTTTGGTTAAGCACCCCGTAGACGTTCACCATCGGCACGAGTATTAGTGTGCCGTGTGTTATTTTTAGCCGTTTCATACTAATTAAGCGACGTATAATTTCAACGCCGTTTAATTCATCACCGTGAACAGCTGCACATACAAAAACCGTTGGGCCATCATGCCGACCGCGCTTGACGTGAACCGGCATACAAATATCGGTATCGGTGTATAGTCGTACAACAGGTAGTTCGATTTCTAAACTCTTACCGGGTAGCACTTCTTGGCCACCGATCAACAATTGCCTCGACATGGCTTAATCGTCATTCACTTCATGCGGTAGCTCGAGAATTTCTGGTGCTCTCCTGCGTCGCGTTTTGGCGGGGATCATGCTGCGCATTGATTCTAATTTTCCGAAACACAAAATCTTGTCGTTCGCTTCTAATACGCGTGTCTTTTTTGGGTTCGGTATACTTTTAGAGCCACGGTAGAGAGTCAGTGTATTGATATCTTGGTCGTATAATTTTGTTTCTTCGAGTGTCATACCGACAAATTTAGAGCCTTCAGGAACGTATATCTCGCTCACACCATAGCCTTTGCTCACGTTAAGGCGCTGTCGAACATCTATTTCTGGGAAGTCTACTTGTGCCGCTATGTATTCAATGACGGCCCCAGCGACATCTAATCCCGTGCAGGTTTCGATTCCCTCTAAGCCTGGTGAGGAGTTAACTTCCATAATTTGCGGCCCGGTTTTACTTTCAAGTATGTCGACGCCTGCGACGCGTAATCCCATAATTTGTGCAGCGCGTACAGCAGTTTCTGCGTATTCGTCAGACAGTTCGACAGCTTCGGCTACGCCGCCTCGATGAACATTGCTTCGAAATTCTTGCCCCTGGGCTACTCGTCTCATTGCGGCAACTACGCGGTCACCCACCACAAACGCTCTGATGTCTTTTCCTTTACTCTCAGCGACAAATTTTTGAATGAGCACGTTTTGCTTTTGACTTTGTAGTAGCTCAATAATCGACGCCGCAGCCTGCACGGATTCGGCCAACAGCACCCCAATACCTTGTGTCCCTTCTATAAGCTTGATAATGACAGGCGCGCCCCCTACCCGCTCAATTGCTGGAAGCACATCAAGCTTGTCTCGTACAAAAGTGGTGCGAGGGATACCAATATGGTGGCGGCTGAGAATCTGGAGGCTTCGTAATTTATCTCGGGAATTGAGTATCCCGTGAGCTGTATTCGCACAAAATACGTCCATTTCTTGGAATTGGCGTACGACCGCTGTCCCATAGTAGGTAATGGATGCGCCGATTCGCGGCAAGACGGCATCATAGTCGTCGATTGGCGACTGTTTATAGTATAGGTCCGGAACTCCCTGTTGCAGGTCAATGGCAAACTTGAGGGTATCGAGAACTCGCACGGTATGACCGCGCTGTTTAGCGGCTTCCTTTAAACGCTTAGTGCTGTAGAGGTTATTTCCACGGGATAGAATAGCTAATTTCATTGATGTACTCGTGATGATGAGCGCCGCATATCATGGCGCAGGAAGTTCCGGCATATACCGCAAAAATTATAGCGAGTGAATTGATCTGGTGCGACTGAAATTCATTATATGTTGCAGAATAAGACGTGCCTGAAAGCCCTGGTGGCTTTCAGGGTGGTGGTATCGAGGTGAGAATCATTTTGGTTAGCTAGCTGTTTACCGGAGTCCCGCTAGCGAGGTAGTTCCTTTTTGCTTGATTATTGAACTTAGCTATAAATGATTTTAGTTCATCATCGTAGGCACCCTTTCCTCTCGCGAGTTCCGTGATATCAAGGTCGCCTGCGGTATTGAGTTCGTAAGCGATTGGCCCGTTATTAGAAAATCCAATGTCCCAATGCTGAAATCTAAAACCAGGAAATGAAGGTGCCGCTAACCTTATCAGCTCCTTCAAGCTTTCCCAGTCAGGTAGTTGTCTACCTAAGATGTGGTAATTGTTGACTATCTTTTCTGGGTTGACAGTTAAGTGTTTTCCGGCCCCGGATACTATGCGCGTTACCTTACCGTTTTTTACGTCGACATCGGCCAACAGATTGCCCGTGGTGCCGCCTACAAAGTTATCAACATAGTTGCCTTGCGCAGGTATTTTCCAAACGATTCGAAAGATCGAAGGTTGATTGTCGTCAAGCAACGCAATAACTCTACAACCCGTTACTGAATCACCGGATAGATCTTGTGTGCTAGGGTTTGAAACTACGGCCTCTTGAAACAGATATCCCCAACCTGTCGGGTCCTCTAAACGGTCGATGAACGTAGCCGCAGTAATAGACTCTCCGTCTGCGAGAAGAATTTTGTTGGTTTCTCGTGAAAAGCTTTCTGCCCTCATGCAGCCTTTCGCTGACCCGCCTTTTATCGGCTTGCAAAAAAATGGGTAGGGAATAGACGACTCTAAAAATACTTCTAAGTCTTTTTTACTGTCGAAGACGGGTAACTCTCCGAACTTGCGTTTGAACCGACATGCCGCTGCATAGATTTTAGGTGATGGAATCCCGCAGGATTCTAGTACTGATGAAAGTACAAGCTTGTCAGTCACTACTGCATCCCAATGCGGGCTATTGAGAAGTCCGTGTAGGTGCTTCTTCATATAGCTACCACCAAACTCTTTGAGATCGGCGGTTGCATAGGCCTTTTGGTCACCTAAGCCAAGGTACGCGTAGTTGGAAAGAGATAAATGCGTATCGCTGTATTTTAGTCTAGCGACCTCCATCAATTGCTGGATGATCGATTTCCCTTCGGGCTTCTCTGCAACCTCTTTTAGTTGATTGAAACGGGTTGTTAGCTTTGTTGTGATATTCATTGTAAAACTTGCTTCCTTGTGTAACGATTTTGGTGCTTCCAACGTATTTTTCCTTAGGCGATATCGCTGGAACAAAAACCCTAGCTCAAATTGGGTTAGGGGATTCTGAAGTAGTTATTGTAGTATTTATCGTCGACTACAGTAGTGATGTGCAGCGCGTTTTCATAGTTTTGAAAATAGTTGCCACCCATTTCAAAATAGGAAGTCCTCTGCCAATATGAAAGACGTTGTTAAAGATTATTACGGAAACCAGCTACAGAGCTCAGCAGACCTAAAAACAGATGCCTGTTGTGACGCGTCAGCAATGCCCGAATGGCTTAAACCGCTGTTAAGCAATATCCATGACGAGGTTATGGCGCGTTACTACGGCTGTGGCTTAGTCGCACCGCTTGAACTACGGGGTAAGCGTATTCTCGATTTGGGGAGCGGCTCCGGTCGAGATGTTTATGCATTAGCACAGCTTGTAGGTGCCGAAGGCGAAGTGATCGGCGTTGACATGACTGAGCAGCAGCTAGCAGTGGCAAACGAGCACCTTGACTACCATGCGGAAAAGTTCGGTTTTCGCAACGTGCGATTCTTAAAGGGAGAAATTGAAAAGCTCCATGAGCTAGATTTAGAGCCCAATAGTTTCGATATTATCGTTTCTAACTGCGTCATTAATCTATCAACGGATAAACCCGCGGTTTTAAAAGGGATATATAACCTCCTAAAAGAAGGGGGTGAGTTCTATTTTTCTGATGTTTATAGCGATAGACGTGTTCCTGAGGATGTCAAAAACGACGAAGTGCTGTACGGCGAGTGCCTTGGCGGCGCACTGTATTGGAATGACTTCGTTAATTTATCGAAGCAGGCGGGCTTTTTAGACCCGCGCCTAGTGGAGGATAGACCGCTAGGGGTCAATGACCCAGTTTTACAACAGAAAACGGGTGAAATCGCCTTTTACTCAGCGACTTACCGCTTATTCAAGCTTCCTCAGCTTGAGCCTGCGTGTGAAGACTATGGGCAGGCGGTGATTTACAAAGGCACTATCGATAATGCCCCTAGTGCGTTTAGCTTAGATAAACATCACTATATCCAAACTGGAAAGGCGTTCCCCGTCTGCGGAAATACCTGGTACATGCTCGCCAATACGCGATTTGCCGAGCACTTCGAGTTTATTGGTGATTTCTCAACCCATTTTGGAATTTTTGAAGGCTGTGGAACGCCCGTTCCATTTACTGAAGATGGCGTGTTTAGTGAAGGCGGCTGTTGCTAGATAAAGTCATTTAGTCAGTTTCATCGAGAATGATGAACGATACAAAGGTTGTGAGAAGCGATAGCGCTGCGATTAGTGACAAGTTAGGTAGCGCTATCATTACAACCCCTATTCCTATCCAAAGATTCTTTACGACACCCTGCTTTCGACGGTATTTAGCCGTATACCGCCGAGCGTGACTGTGAAGCGGATCGGGTTCTGTACATAGCGCCCAGGAAGGTAGTATTCTCTCAATGATTTTTAACATGGCATCAGCCACTCTCAGTTTGTTTGCTTTCTACAATGAAGTATAGGCAAAGAACTAGCTAGCGTGGTTTACCTTGCCAAAAAACTCGAATGCCGACCTCAAAAACATGAATTAGTAGGAATTTTCCATAGTGGTAGTGAGTGAAGAAGACCGAAAGAAATTGGCAAGAGCCGCAAAGGTACTGAAGCTTTCTGAGCTAAAGCGACATATCTTTTTATGTGCTGACCAAACCGAACCTAAATGTTGTGATAAAGGCGAAAGCTTAAAAGCGTGGAGTTATTTGAAAAAACGTATTGCCGAGTTACATGATCAGCATGGCGGGACAATCTATCGATCAAAAGCGAACTGTCTGCGTGTGTGCCAACAGGGACCAATCGCGGTTGTTTACCCTGAAGGGATATGGTATCACTCGTGTAACGAAGACGTTTTGGAAAGAATCATCCAAGAACATCTGATTGGTGGGCTGCCTGTGCAAGAATATGTCATCCCGTTCGAAGAATAGGCGCGATCTTAGCGAAAGTGCGTGTTAACGCCTTGTCACCTCTCGCATTGTTACAAATTCCTCTGCCGCCGTGGGGTGAATGCCAATGGTTGAATCAAAGTGTGCCTTTGTAGCGCCAGCTTTCATTGCCACAGCGATTCCTTGAATAATTTCACCGGCATCGGCGCCAATCATGTGGCACCCGATAACCTTGTCAGTTTGATCCTCGACAATTAATTTCATAAACGTTTTGTCGGTGTCGCCCACGAAACTGTGCTTCATGTGTTTAAAGCTTGTTTCGTAAATCCGTACATCACCATACTGTTTACGTGCTTCCTCTTCGGTCATACCAACTGTTGCAATATTGGGTTGAGAAAAAACCGCTGTAGCAATGTGTTCGTAATCGACGTCTACTGCTGATCCAAATAGCGAATTAGCTACCGCACTACCTTCAGCAATTGCGACGGGTGTTAGTTCTTTGCCGCCGATCACGTCGCCAACGGCATAGACATTCGGTGTGCTGGTTTGAAAAGTGGCGTTCGCCGCAATATGACCTGTTTCGGTCAGGGTGATATTAATATTCTCTAGCCCTAGGCCTTCAATCTTAGGCACTCTACCAGTGGCGTACATAACTGACTCGGTATCAAGTGTTTGCCCATCATTTAACGTCAATGAGAGCGAGCGCCCGTTTCGATTGATGGCAGTTACGTCTGTATTGAAATGAACGTGGATTCCTTTCTTTTGTAAGTTGTTTGCCATGTGCTCTCTAACGCTTTGGTCAAACCCTCTTAAAAACAAAGGTCCTCGATAGATTAAATGGGTTTCAACACCCATGCCGTGAAAAATACCGGCAAACTCAATCGCGATGTATCCTCCGCCTACAATGGCAATAGAATGCGGTAGTTGTTCTATATAAAATGCATCGTTTGAGGTTATTGCATGCTCTTTCCCGGGTACATCAGGCACAAACGGCCATGCACCTGTTGCAATCAGGATCTTATCGGCGGTTATCCGTCTGCTGCCCTCTTTTTCATCATTAATCTCGAGAGTATGAGCGTCTATAAATTTGGCGCGCCCCGGTAGTAATTCGACGTTGGCTTTATCTAAAAGATTTGCATAGACATTATTCAGGCGTTCGATCTCATCGTTTTTATTTTTTAGCAAGGTGTCCCAGTTGAGAAATGCCGAACCAACATCCCAGCCGTAGCTCTTTGCGAGTGAAAAATCTTCACTAAAATGCGAGCCATAAACATACAATTTTTTTGGAACGCAGCCGACGTTGACACATGTGCCGCCGAGGTAGCGGTCTTCAGCGATCCCGACTTTGGCTCCAAGATTCGCCGCTACGCGTGCAGATCGCACACCGCCAGAGCCAGCTCCAATTACGAAAAAGTCAAAATCATAGCTCATGCAAAGTGCCCATATATTTTGGTTTGATAGGTGCCACTTTAGCAGCTAAAAAGTTGTGCGTGTAGACCTAGCGATGAGCTCAAGTGGGTTGAGAGAGAAACAAAAGCGACGAGCGATCAAAAAGAAAGAAAATTAGCCAGCGATTATTACAATGGGTGTAAGGCGATTCGCGGCCTCAAGCTTTCACATCAATTCGTGGAGTGCGCAGCCATGCGCCTTTTCGGCGATCGTTACCGGATCGGGATTCAAGTGGATATCCTTCTCGATTCGACGTTCGACGGTCTTTTTTGCGGCGTTCAATAAAAGGTTTATTGCGGGGGCCGTTAACTGTTGACTTGGTACCAATGGGGTCAAGTTTGCCGGTTGCGTAAACCCGTTTATTGTCCACCTTTTTGGCGGTTAAACGGTCGTTGTTACTAAGTGGTATGGTGCGAGGTAAGTTAATCATTCGCCTGTCCTCCGCTTCTGTTGATGCTACCGCAAACGCCCTAACTCTGCCGTTTATATATGTGTCAATTTGTAACCAATTACCTGACCCTTCTGTCAGTATATCGGCTTATTTCAAAAGTTCTTTAGCGCTGGTGAATTAAGTGTCATTTTGATACCGTTTGCGACCTTTAAATATGGGGATATGATCCATAGGAAATAAGGGCAACAATGGGAATGAAACGATTCAATGTTGAAAAGCGCGCCATATTGTTTGTAGCGCTTATGAGTGCCTCAACGGTTACTTGGTCTAATTGGTATATGGATGTGACCTATTCGAGAAATCAGGCGGGTCTCGAGGGGGATGGTGACAGCTTCGGTGTTATTACCCAGCTTGAAGTGGACAATTCGTCATCTGGCTATCAAATTACGGGTGGCTTTTCGTTTAACCAATATCTCGACTTAGAGTTTGGTTTCGTGGATTTTGGTAAACAGACTGTTAGTGTCAATCAAAGCTTGGATTTAGGTGGTATTTTTAATCCATTCACACCGGTTCTCGCTGGATCTGAGGTTACAGGACCAGGGAGTTTTGTCGATCCAGATCTCTCAACAAGTCCTACCGGCGTATTTGCTTTATCATCTCCTTTGTCCGCGAACCCGCCTCTCAATCCTATACTGGGTTCAAATTTAAAAACTGAAGTAATAGGGATACGATTAGCGGCAGTGGGGAAAGTGCCCATAACTAAATGGTTTGAAATGAGTTTACAGGCGGGCGCGCTAATATCAGAGTACAAGGTGACTACAAATAATTACACTTATGTACTACAGGAAGGTCCTTGTTGTTTTTTCGATGAAGTTTTAGTGAAGGAAACCGAAACAAGCCACGATCCGGAGCTGTTTATGGGGCTTGGTCTCACGTGGAATATTAGTCGCTCAATAAGCACGAAACTTTTTTGGGAAAAGTACTTAGATTTTGGCGAAGGAGACTATTTAGAGCAGGACTTAGATAGCTACAACTTATCATTACGCTACCGGTTTTAAATTAATCCTCTTTTAAAAATTGTTGGTTTACACGAAACCAGTTAAGCTGATCGTGCAGACCAACAACATCCCCGATAATAACCAGTGTCGGTGCGCTGACTTGATGTTCTTCTACTAAATCTCTTAAGGTTTCTAAATTACCGATAAAAACCCGCTGCTGAGTGGTTGTGCCCTTTTCTATCAAGGCGGCTGGCGTCAAAGGTGATCGGCCTATTTCGATGAGGCGCTTACAGATATCCGCAAGAGCGACTAGTCCCATGTAGAATACTAGTGTCTGATTAGGGTCTTTTACGTCTTCAAACATTGTGTTTGCTGCATCGCTTTTTAGGTGGCCTGTAATGAAGCGAACGGATTGCGCGTGGTCTCTGTGAGTCAGCGGAATGCCCGCATAACTTGCACAACCTGAAGCAGCTGTAATACCTGGGACGACTTGGAAAGGCACATGGTTTTCTGCAAGCAATTCCAGTTCTTCACCTCCACGACCGAAAATAAACGGATCACCGCCTTTTAGACGCAACACGCGTTTACCTTGTTTCGCTAAATCCACCAAACGCTGGTTAATATCAACCTGTTGCATGGTGTGTTCAGCTCGTTGTTTTCCGACATATATTCGTTCAGCATCTTTTCTAACGAGTGTCATGATGTCGTCGGAGACGAGTCGGTCGTATAGCACAACGTCGGCGAGTTGCATCAAACGTAATGCTTTGAGTGTTAAGAGATCAGGGTCACCGGGGCCAGCGCCGACGAGGAAGACTTCACCTTGTAAGGTTTCGTCGTTGTTATCGATGGTTTGCTGAATAATTGTTTTCGCTTCATCAATATTGCCCGCAAGCGCCCTTTCACCCGCTGGGCCATTAAAGATGGTTTCCCAAAAGCGTAAGCGTTGCGCACCGGAAGTGATTTTTTGCTTTACCTGGTCTCGAAAGTTGCCCGCTAACCCAGCGAGAGCACCGTAGTTTGCTGGAAACCAGGCCTCGATCTTTTCTCGCATTGCACGAGCCAGTACGGGCGCTTTACCGGTACTACTAATGGCAACAACTATAGGGTTGCGGTCGATAACCGCGGGTGAAATAAAGTTGCTTATAGCAGGCTCGTCAACAGCATTAAATAAGCAACCGGTTTTTTCCGCGAGTTGTGCAATGTGCGCATTGGTTTCGTGATCGTCTGTGGCTGCGATAACTAATCGATAACCTTCGATGTCGCTATCGTGAAACTCGCGCTGAATATGTTTACCCTTATTATCCTTAAGTAACTGCTCTAGCTCAGGTTCTATTTTTGGCGAAACAACGTGGACAACGCCTTGCGAGATCGTTAGTGACTGGGCTTTTCGAAGCGCAACGTCTCCACCGCCAATAATTAAACTAGGGTGCCGTTTAATATCGACAAATATTGGCAAATATTCCACGTCTAGCTTCTCTCTATACCAAGGGCAATGAAGATTATGCTCGAATGACCTCGAGACCACCCATATAGGGTTGTAACACTGTAGGTACGGTAATCGAACCGTCCTCTTGCTGATAGTTTTCGAGTATCGCAACCAGTGTACGACCAATTGCCAAACCGGAACCATTCAGAGTGTGGAGCAACTCCGGTTTTCCAGTGTCAGGATTTCGGTAGCGAGCTTTCATGCGCCGTGCTTGGAAATCACGGAAGTTACTGCATGACGAAATTTCACGGTATTTATTTTGTGAGGGCAACCAGACTTCTATGTCGTAAGTACAAGAGGATGAAAAGCTTAAGTCGCCACCACATAAAATGACTGTGCGGTATGGTAGCTCTAATCGCTGTAAAATAGTTTCAGCGTGGCCAGTCAGGCGTTCTAACGCCTCATCCGATTCTTCTGGGCGGACGAACTGGACCAATTCCACTTTTTCAAATTGATGTTGACGAATCATTCCACGCGTATCACGGCCAGAGCTACCCGCTTCGCTTCGAAAACACGGTGAGTGGCAGGTGTAACGTAAAGGTAATGTATCAATATCGTCGACAATAACATCACGAAGCACATTGGTCACAGGCGCTTCAGCCGTTGGAATCAGATAAAATTCTCGATCATCGGTGAGTTTGAATAAATCTTCTTCAAACTTGGGCAGCTGGCCGACACCGTACATAGAATCTTTGTTAACGATGTACGGGACGTAGATTTCTTGGTAGCCGTGCTCGCGAGTGTGGACGTCTAACATAAATTGGATCAAGGCTCGGTGCAAACGTGCCACGTTGTTAGTCATTACGACGAATCGAGAACCGGCCAATTTAGTGGCTAACTCAAAATCCATTTGGTCTAGCCCTTCGCCTAAGTCGACGTGGTCTTTTACATCAAACTCGAATTGGCGAGGCTTACCCCAGGTTCGGATTTCAACGTTATCATCTTCGTCTTTTCCTTCCGGCACACGATCGGCAGGAATATTCGGAATCCCCGCAAGAAGATCGTCCATCTCGGCCTGCACGGCGTTTAATTCATGCTCTGAAGCCGCGAGTTCTGACTTGAGGTTTTCTACTTCTTTTAGCAACGGTGCAATGTCTTCACCCTTTGCCTTAGCTGCACCTATGCCTTTAGATTTACTATTGCGTTCTTGCTGTAACGCTTCGGTTTTAACCTGTATTGCTTTACGTGACTCTTCTAGCGATTGAATACGCTCAACGTCGAGCGCGTAGTGTTTTTTCTTAAGTAATTCGGCAACTGCATTTGCATCGCTGCGAATAAGTTTTGGATCTAGCATAGTGACAAACCAAACTGACAGGTTAGATGAATTGATGTGTGAGGTTTAGCGCAAGCCAAGTCAGAAGAATGCAGCCAACAAAGCTACAAACCACATAAGCGAGCGCGATACCGGTGTGACCCGCTTGCCATAACTGCACCGTTTCTAGTGCAAACGCTGAAAAAGTGGTCAACGCCCCCAGAAAGCCGGTGATTATAAACGGTCGCCACTGGTCACCCAATAGGTTCTTTTCCATGATAGTGACATAAACAGCACCGATGACGAAACACCCCAGGTAATTGGCAAGTAATGTTCCTAGAGGGAAGCGATTGGAGGGGATTGGGACGATATAGGCGACTACTCCATAGCGTGCCATAGCGCCTAAAGCGCCGCCTAGTGCCACTGCAAGCCAGTTCATTGTGAGGCCTTTTCATCAAGGGATCGGAGATACGCTAATTTTTCCCTAATTTTGATCTCCATGCCACGATTAACTGGCTCATACCACCGCATTTCAGCGATCTCGTCCGGCAGGTAGCGCTCTCCGGCAGCATACCCTTCTGGTTCATCATGGGCGTAACGGTATGTCTTACCGTAGCCCAGGTCCTTCATGAGATTGGTTGGGGCATTCCGTAAATGCATTGGCACGTCGTAGGTGGGCATCTCAGCGATGTCTTTCTTAACGGCATTGAACGCGCTGTACACTGCATTGCTCTTCGGTGCCACGGATAAATACGCTATGGCTTGGGCAATGGCGAGCTCGCCTTCTGGGCTTCCGAGACGCTCTTGAACTTGCCACGCATTGAGGCAAATTTCCAAGGCTCGTGGGTCGGCATTCCCTATGTCTTCACTTGCCATCCTCACAACACGTCGTGCGATATACAGTGGATCACAGCCGCCATCAATCATTCGTACAAACCAATAAAGAGCACCATCTGGAGACGAGCCTCGAACGGATTTGTGTAGAGCTGATATTTGATCGTAAAAATATTCGCCACCCTTATCGAAGCGACGGACGTTATCTCCAATTACTTCGCGTAAAATATCTGCCGTGATTCGCGTGTGGCTATCGTTCGTAGGTGCCAAGTCTGTGGCAATTTCTAATAAATTCAGTGCGGTTCTAGCATCGCCGTCGGCGGCTTGAGCGATTACGTTTATTTCGCACTCGCCGATATCGATCTTTTCTTTTCCTAGCCCGCGCTCCTCGTTGCTTATAGCAAATCGCAAAAGTGCTTCTAGGTTTTCCGGCGTTAACTTACGTAACACATGGACACGGCACCGAGACAACAGTGCGTTGTTGAGTTCAAATGAAGGGTTTTCTGTTGTTGCGCCAATAAACAATATGGTGCCGTCTTCTACATAGGGTAAAAAGGCATCTTGTTGTGCCTTGTTAAAGCGATGCACTTCATCGACAAACACAATCGTGTTTTGATTATGCATATTGCGTGCTTGCTGGGCTTTTGCGATGGCTTCTCTGATGTCTTTTACACCTGCTAGGACGGCTGATATAGTTTCAAAACGCGCGTCTGCTATTTCAGCAATGATTTTGGCGAGTGTGGTTTTTCCAACGCCTGGAGGCCCCCAGAGAATCATTGAGTGTAACGTTTTATGCTCAACGGCTTCTCTCAGGGATTTATGCGGCCCTATAAGGTGGTCTTGTCCAAAGAAATCGTCCAAGGTTTTTGGACGCATTCTTGCGGCGAGAGGTTGGTGCGCTGAAACAGAGAACAAGTCGCTAGTCATGCGTTATTCAGCGAGGTGTAAAATGTCGGTGTTTTCAGGTGGGATAAACTGAAACTGATTGAGTTTAAATTCCGGATTAATAATCAATTCGCTAAAAATATACGTCTGCGTTTCACCCAGCGTATTAAATATAGTCATTTCAGCCAGCACACCATCAACAAACCGCACGTTCAATCGCGTGAATATTGCATCGCTGCGTTTGGGGGTAAGTTCAAATGCGTGCTTGCCCTCTTTTGCGATTACGGTATAGCGTTGATGAATGGCATCGACGTCTCCGCTCAGTAGTATCATGGGCGACTCCATGACGTTGGCGTTGACGGCTTCAATTGTTAATTGTTCGAGGTCTGGGTCGTAGGTAGATAAGGTTTTACCATCAGAGACAATTGTTTTGGCAAACGGTGGTGAAACCTCCCAACGAAAATTACCGGGTCGTTTTAACCAAAATTGTCCGTTATTTTCCTCAACAATTACATTTTCTTCGTCTGTTATTGTTTGCTTAAAGCTGCCCTCCATTGAATCGACGCCGCTCAATAAATCACTTAGCTGGGAAATTGCGGGGCTTTCTGCAAAGTTCTTTACGGAAAACATTAAGAGGAAAACGCTTAAAATAATTGAATGCAGGCTCACTATAAAGAATCTCAACAGTAAAATTAGTGTTTTGGCGGCGCTGGCGCTAAGACTTCACGGTTGCCGTTGGTGCCCATCTCACTGACAACGCCTGCGGCTTCCATTGTTTCAATAAGCCTTGCTGCTCTGTTGTACCCGATGCGTAACTTTCGTTGCACTGACGATATTGAAGCGCGTCTCGATTCAGTGACAAACATGACAGCTTCGTCGTACAGTGGATCCGACTCGCTATCACTATCCCCGTCTCCACCTTCGGAAGCCATACCAGGAACGGGAATACTGTTATTGGCTTCATCAACAATGCCATCGATATAGTTCGGTTCACCTCGTTTTTGCCAATCTGCGACTACGCGATGAACTTCGGGATCGTCAACAAACGCGCCGTGCACGCGCTGAGGAACACTTGTGCCTGGTGGTAGATACAGCATGTCACCATGACCTAAGAGTTGTTCCGCCCCACCCTGGTCCAAAATGGTCCGAGAGTCGACTTTCGACGATACTTGAAACCCGATTCTTGAAGGTACGTTAGCTTTGATGAGGCCAGTTATCACATCCACAGAAGGCCGCTGTGTTGCCAAAATAAGATGAATACCGGCCGCTCGAGCTTTTTGAGCGATCCGGGCAATCAATTGTTCCACCTTCTTACCAACAATCATCATCATGTCGGCAAACTCATCGATTACCACGACTATCGACGGTAAAGCCTCTAATTCAGGTGCTGTTTGTTCTTCTGCAGGCATTATATCCATGGGGTCAGGAGCCCAAAGCGGATCGACAAGAGGCTCTCCTGACTTCTTGGCTTCGTCGATTTTTCGGTTAAAACCAGCGAGATTTCTAACGCCAAGTGCCGCCATCAATTTGTAACGCCGTTCCATCTCCCCAACGCACCAGCGCAAACCGTTTGATGCATCTTTCATGTCAGTGATGACGGGGGTTAGCAAGTGAGGAATGCCTTCATAGACCGATAGTTCAAGCATTTTAGGATCGACCAATATTAATCGAACCTCTTTCGGTGTGGCTTTATAGAGTAAGCTCAGTAGCATCACGTTAATGCCTACTGACTTACCAGAGCCCGTAGTACCCGCTACCAACAAATGCGGCATCTTACCTAAGTCTGCAACGACGGGTTGACCCGATATATCGTGGCCTAACGCTAGGGTTAGCGGGGACTTTGCAGATTCATAGGTGTCTGATGCGAGGACTTCGCTCAAGCGCACCATTTCTCTGTGCTCATTGGGGATTTCGATCCCCACTACGGATTTGCCCGGTATTACCTCTACGACGCGAACGCTAATAACTGCCAATGACCTAGCGAGATCTTTCGCTAAATTGGTAATGCGACTGGCTTTGACACCAGGAGCCGGTTGAATCTCAAATCGTGTAACAACTGGCCCGGGTAAAACAGAGACCACTTCGGCGGTAATACCGAAATCTTGGAGCTTAAGCTCAAGTAATCGGGACATCGCTTCCAGGGATTCTTTTGAATATCCTCGGTCGTCGTTTTTATCGGCAACGTCTAACAAGCCAATTTTGGGGAGTTCGCCACTAACTGGGTTTGTTTCAAACAACGACCGCTGCTTTTCTTTTTGAACCCGTTTACTAGGCTCAATCTTTTTGGGTGGTTCTGTAATCGTTGGTGGGACTCGCTCTAACTCTTTTTTGACCTGCTTTTGCACTGCTGTCTTACGAGCTTCTTGGGTTTTCTTTATCTCTCTGTTTTCTTTGAACTTTGCTGTTTGTTTCTTGTACGTCTTGCCGAGGTGATCGAACGCTAACAGTGTTATTCGTCCTGTTTCATCCATTAATTTAAACCAACTAAGGTCCGTGAATACGGTTAAACCGAATAGGAACACGGCGATTAACAGCAAACTTCCGCCGATGTAGCTAAGACTAGTTTCAACTGCGACACCGATTTCTGCGCCAAGAATCCCCCCGTGAGAAAACGGTAATTCTGAACTAGCACTGTTATGCATCGCCGCAAGACCCGTTCCTGCGACCATGACGAGTATGAGTCCTAATGAGCGTAAGCCCAATAGCACGGCGTCAAAAGGGTAATGAACCTCTCTGTGTCTAAATACGAGCCAGGCTTGGTAGCCCAGCATGACAGGAAATAGGAAACTGAGGTAGCCAAACAGTGAGTAAAAAATGTCCGCTAACCAGGCACCAACCGGCCCACCGAGGTTTTTCGCGTCTCCCCCTGCCCCTGTGCTGGACCAGCCAGGGTCCGTAGGGCTATAGGTGATAAGCGCGAGTAAAAGGAAAAGGCACAAGGCGCCAAAGCCAATTAGCATTCCCTCTTTGAGACGCGAATATGCTTTGCTAACAGCGGGATGGGGTTGCGTCGACGCTGATTTAGCTGAGTTTTTGGATTTCAAAGAGTTAGCCTATTTCATTTATTATTAACTTTAGTGCGTGCGCTATTGTAATGATCAATAAAGTTTTTACTAGCAAGCATTACCCAAATTAGAAACACCATGAAGTGTGCCGTATTGCTGGACTTTCACGGTAAGGGTTCGCTTCGAAGAGCATCCTGACGGTTAAAAATTAATCGAGTGCTATCAATTTTAAGATTTGGATTAATCAAATCTATTGTGCTAATTAGGCCTAACAATTAGCCGTTAGTTGCTTCTTAGTGTCTAATAACGCAAATTTTTCATGAATCCACACATATAAAGAGACAGGATAGGCCAATGAGCGAAGTAAAGCATCATCGTCTAGTCATTCTAGGTTCCGGCCCTGCCGGGTACACTGCTGCGGTTTATGCAGCACGCGCTAACCTCGCACCGGTTGTTATCACAGGCATGCAGCAAGGTGGTCAGCTAACAACCACCACTGAAGTTGAGAACTGGCCAGGCGGTGTTCCCGATTTACAGGGTCCGGATCTAATGGTTCAGATGCAGCAGCATGCTGAGCGTTTTGATACCGAGATTGTTTTTGACCATATTCATGAGTGTGACCTATCGAAGCGTCCATTTACCTTAAAAGGCACTAATACCTATACCTGTGATGCTCTCATCATTGCAACAGGCGCCTCTGCTCAATACCTGGGCCTACCTTCAGAAGAAGCATTTCAGGGGCGTGGCGTTAGCGCCTGTGCAACTTGTGATGGTTTCTTTTATCGAGATCAAACCGTTGCAGTGATTGGTGGCGGTAACACAGCTGTCGAAGAGGCGCTATATCTCTCAAACATTGCCAAAGAAGTCATCGTTGTGCATCGCCGTGATGCCCTTCGCTCAGAAAAGATACTCCAAGATCGCCTGCTTGCTAAAGCTGAGTCTGGCAACGTAACAATGGAGTGGAATCATGTCTTAGATGAAGTGTTAGGTGACGATGCGGGCGTAACAGGCGTGCGATTGAAACATGCGCAAACTGGCGAAACTAAAGAATTAGAGCTGCAAGGTGTTTTTGTCGCCATTGGACACAAGCCTAACACAGACATTTTTGCCGACCAGCTCGACATGGAAAACGGCTACCTGAAAATCAAAGGTGGTTTTGACGGCATGGCGACTCAAACAAGTGTGCCAGGTGTTTTCGCAGCGGGCGACGTCGCCGACCATATTTATCGTCAAGCAATCACTTCGGCTGGCGCCGGCTGTATGGCTGCTCTGGATGCAGAAAAGTTCCTAGACGAATAACTAGCCCCGAGTTTCCGCTCAGTGGCTGATATTATCTGGCTTGAGCCAAGCCAAATTGCGTTTCCGTCTGTCGATCTCGCGCTCAAAGACCCAAACGGGCTGTTAGCTGCAGGCGGAGCGCTCACTTCTCAATGGCTTTTAAGCGCCTATCAGTTAGGTATTTTTCCCTGGTTTGAAGATGGCCAACCGATTCTTTGGTGGTCACCTGATCCGCGTTTGGTGTTACGTCCAAATGAGGTTCGTGTTAGCAAATCAATGCGAAAACTTATCAGAAAAACAGCATTTGAAGTAACTTTTGATACGGTGTTTGAAGATGTGATCAATGCGTGCTCACAACCTCGGAATACCGGCGCTGGGGACCTTTCGGGAACATGGATCACATCGGACATGAAGCAAGCTTATTGCGCTCTCCACCGGGAAGGCTTTGCTCATTCGGTCGAAGTTTGGGATGGCACTCGTTTAGTGGGTGGGCTTTATGGCGTTGCTCTGAACGGAGTATTTTTTGGTGAATCCATGTTTACCCGTGCCTCGAACGCGTCCAAACTTGGCTTTATCACGCTATGTCGTCACCTTCATCATTGGGGGTTTGATCTCATTGACTGTCAGGTGGAAACCGAGCATCTACAATCCCTTGGCGCTTATAATGTTCCGAGAGCGGAATTTTGCCAAACACTCGCTATGAAAACCCGCTCCGCTGATCCTATGATGTCCCAATCGTCGCGCTGGCACGTGGACACACACCTGTTAACTACTACGTAACCACAACGGACTATGACAGATCTAACAACATTGCGGTTCTTTGCGACTCCACCGCACAGTTGCAGCTATTTGGATGATCAGGATGCATCCACCATCTTCGTCGACCCTAATCAACGTATAGACGCAAACCTCTATGAACAGCTTTCAAAGCATGGGTTTAGACGAAGTGGACCTCATGTATATCGCCCTCATTGTGCGCAGTGCTCGGCCTGTATAGCAGCCAGAGTACCTGTAAACGATTTTAAACCCAGCCGCCGTCACAAACGATGCATTAAAGCAAATAGCGATATTATCGTAGAGGAAATTGCCAGTATTGATACTGCTGGGCACTTCGCCCTGTATGAACGCTATATCAATGAGCGTCACTGCGATGGCGATATGTACCCGGCCAGTAAAGAACAATTTGATTCATTCTTATCCAGTGAATGGGGCGTCACACGCTATTTTGAGATGAAGCTGGATGGCCGAATCGTCGGTGTCATGGTGAGCGATAAGTTACCCAACGGTCTGAGCGCTATGTACACATTTTTCGACCCAGACCTTAGTAAACGTAGCTTGGGCACCTTCGCGATCTTGTGGCAGGTAGGATACGCACAGCGCGAAAAAATGGATTATCTTTACTTGGGGTACTGGATAAAAGAAAGCGACAAGATGAACTACAAGTCTCAGTATCGCCCTTTAGAGTTGCTAATCGAGAATAAATGGCTGCTCCTCAAGTAGTTTCGTGTATATATTCCCCTCCCCTTGCCCTTTTTTAACCATTAACCTTGGCTCCGAGCGCTATTTCAGGCAAAATTCACCGCTTTCTTAGTGCGCCTCCGTGGCGGGCTATATATGACAGTTTGATGTAATGAGGATTTATGGCGAAAGAAGACAATATTGAACTGGAAGGTGAAGTAATTGATACCCTTCCTAACACTACATTTCGAGTAAAGCTTGAAAACGGCCACGTAGTCACGGCACATATATCTGGCAAAATGCGCAAAAACTATATTCGTATTTTGACTGGGGATAAAGTTAAAGTAGAAATGACACCATACGACCTAAGCAAAGGGCGTATTACTTACCGCGCGCGTTAATCCTGCTCCTACCCTACCTGTCACAAAGCAACACGATATTCAAACTGTCCAACAAAAAAGCCACGTAAAAACGTGGCTTTTGGTTTTGTCTGTTTAGCAGCGGTTGTACAACTTTTGTGCTATACGCTGGCACTTTCTTCAGAGCGTTTTTTTGCTGGTACCTGTTTGAGGCTCAGTTTATCGTCTTTGACTGTGACAAATACCTCGCCACCGTGAGTCAAATCGCCAAATAAAACGGCTTCAGCGAGTGGCTTCTTAAGGGTCTCTTGGATTAAACGGGCCATCGGTCGTGCACCCATTTTCTCGTCGTAACCGTTGGTTGCTAGCCAGTTTCTAGCCTCTTCATCAAGTGTGAGTTGCACGCGCTTATCGTCGAGTTGCGACTGAAGCTCAACAATAAATTTGTCGACGACGGTTTTAATCACATCCTGAGACAAGGCACCAAACTGAATTATAGAATCGAGTCGATTTCTAAACTCAGGCGTGAACATTTTATTAATCGCCTCCATACCATCGGTAGAGTTATCTTGTTCAGTGAAACCCATCGAGCGCTTGCTTAATGCTTCAGCGCCAGCATTGGTTGTCATGATCAGGACAACATTTCTAAAGTCAGCTTTGCGTCCATTGTTGTCGGTTAGCGTGCCGTGATCCATCACTTGTAGCAAAATATTAAACACCTCCGGATGCGCTTTTTCGATTTCATCGAGTAAGACGACACTGTGAGGATGTTGAGTTACTTGTTCTGTTAACAATCCACCCTGGTCAAAACCAACATAGCCGGGAGGCGCACCAATAAGGCGAGAGACAGTGTGTCGCTCCATATATTCAGACATATCGAAACGTATTAATTCTACGCCCATGGCTTTCGCGAGTTGTTTACACAATTCAGTTTTGCCAACACCGGTTGGGCCGGCAAACAAAAAGGACCCGATGGGCTTATCGAGATTGCCAAGCCCCGCTCGCGATAATTTGATAGCGGAGCTGATATCGCTGATGGCTTTCTCCTGTCCGAACACTGTCATCCGTAAACTGGAATCTAATTTGCCCAATAATTCTTTGTCAGAAGACGATACATTTTTCGGCGGGATTTGAGCAATTTTTGCAACAACCTGTTCGACGTCAGCAACGCCAATTAACTTTTTGCGTTTGCTTTTCGCTTGAAGTTGTTGATAAGCACCGGCTTCATCAATGACATCAATTGCTTTATCCGGGAGGAAACGATCATTTATGTAACGCGAAGATAAATCCGCTGCGGCACGCAACGCAGAATCACTGTAGCGAAGGTTATGATGCGATTCAAATCGCGATTTGAGACCTTTTAATATTTGATATGCTTCATCAGCGGTTGGCTCATTAACATCAACTTTTTGGAAGCGTCGAGAGAGCGCGCGGTCTTTCTCAAAAATACCGCGATATTCCTGGAACGTCGTAGAACCAATACATCGAAGCTCACCACTCGTAAGCAGTGGTTTTAATAAGTTTGATGCATCCATTACGCCGCCTGAGGCTGCACCTGCACCAATAATGGTGTGGATCTCATCGATGAACAACACCGCGTGTTCTTCTTTACGTAGTTGAGCTAGCAGGCCTTTAAATCGTTTTTCAAAATCGCCGCGATACTTTGTACCGGCTAGCAAAGAACCTAAGTCGAGAGAGTATACAACCGAACTCGTGAGGACTTCCGGTACATCACCTTCTACAATACGTTTAGCCAAACCCTCTGCTATTGCAGTTTTACCAACACCGGCTTCACCGACGAGTAAAGGGTTGTTTTTTCGGCGACGTGACAGAATTTGGCAAACGCGTTCGATCTCATGAGCGCGTCCAACAAGTGGATCAATGCGCCCTTCCATTGCTTGTTCATTTAGATTAGTCGCGTAAGCTTCTAACGGGTTTTGCGAACTGCTTTCACCGGTTTGTAAACCTTCATCCTCATGTTGTTCGTGTGAACCGGAGTCGCTGCTGCTATTGGAATGCCCTGCCACCTTCGAGATGCCGTGTGTTATGAAATTGACAACGTCAATACGAGCAATGCTTTGTTGCTTCAGGTAGTACACAGCTTGGCTTTCTTGCTCGCTAAATATGGCTACCAGTACATTGGCACCTGTCACTTCGTTTTTGCCCGAAGACTGGACATGAAATACAGCGCGCTGTAACACTCGCTGGAAACCAAGCGTCGGCTGAGTTTCTCTTTCTGTGTCATTTTCGGGAATAAGTGGTGTGGTTGAGTCGACAAACTCAACTAAGTCGTTTCGCAAGTTGGATAAATCCGCACCGCACGCTCTTAATACGTTGGCCGCTGATTCATTATCGATCAAAGCGAGCAACAAATGCTCGACTGTCATAAATTCGTGACGCTTGGATCGCGCACCTTTAAATGCGAGGTTTAAGGTAACTTCTAAATCCTTACTTAACATGTTTTACAACCTCTTAATACGAACCCATGTTTTACAACCCTGTACAACTTAAGTGTAGGCTAATTTTCAGCATCGTCGTCATCAGATGCTTCAATCTCACATAACAAAGGATGTTGGTTCTCCCTCGCATATTGATTCACTTGAGCTGCTTTAGTTTCAGCAATGTCTCTCGTGAAAACGCCGCAAACCGCTTTTCCATGGGTATGCACTTGTAACATAGTGCGTGTCGCCTGCTCTCTACCCATGGAAAAAAATGTTTCCAATACTTCGACCACAAATTCCATTGGCGTGTAATCGTCATTGAGCATAACGACTTTATACAACGGTGGCCGTTTGAGTTTGGGTTTTTCTTCCTGGACGGCTAAATCACCGTCATAATCAGGCAAACTTGGCGCGTTATCTTTACTTAATCTTAGTCCAAGAAAAGGCTGTTTACTCATAGTTACTCATTACAAAAATGATGGAGGCTGCGTGCTCTAATAACACCAGTTTACCTCATTGCTTTTTGTGAACACATGCCCTTTTCGACTTGACATATGATATTTGGTCGGCTACAAGGGTGTTCAACTTTCGTACTGCTGATTTTTGCTACAAACATCACACTTTGATAAACATAAGTTATAAATCAGCGGTTTTATATAATAACAATCAAATAACAAAACATCCTAACGACAATAATAAGCAGTCTGCATCGACAGCTACTCAAAAGCTAACGTGGACAATTAAGAAGGATCCAAGCTATGCCTACCGGTACTGTAAAATGGTTTAACAACGCGAAAGGCTATGGGTTTATTTTGCCTGATGAAGGCTCTGAAGACCTTTTCGTGCATTACTCGTCGATCATCATGGATGGTTATCGCACCCTCAAGGCTGGGCAAGCGGTGACATTTGAGATCGTTCAAGGGGACAAAGGGCTTCATGCCACTAATATTAACGTACCTGGTGCGAGCAACCAGGGGGCGGCGTCAACAAGCGCCGATCAGGAGGCTTCGCCATCCGATAACGCTAGCAGTAAACTTGAAGCTTATAGCTAGCATGTTCTGCTAGCGGATAATAATAGACATTAAAAAAGGCCCGTAACCGATTGAGTTGCGGGCCTTTTTTGTGTGCGAACTATTGACTACATGTGATCAATAATAGCGTCACCGAACTTCGAGCAGCTTAACAAGGTCGCTCCGTCCATGAGACGTTCGAAGTCATAGGTTACGGTTTTTGCACCAATCGCCCCTTCCACGCCTTTGATGATTAGGTCCGCCGCCTCGTTCCAGCCGAGGTGGCGTAGCATCATTTCGGATGACAAGATTAGCGAGCCTGGGTTCACTTTATCTTGACCGGTATATTTTGGCGCCGTACCGTGAGTTGCTTCAAAGAGTGCAACGGTGTCTGAGATATTTGCTCCTGGAGCGATACCAATACCGCCGACTTGAGCAGCAAGTGCGTCAGATAAATAATCACCATTGAGGTTTAGCGTTGCGATAACGCTGTATTCGTCTGGTCGAAGCAGAATTTGTTGCAACATGGCATCAGCAATAACATCTTTGATGATGATCTCTTTGCCGGTTTTCGGGTTTTTGATCGTTTGCCACGGTCCACCATCGATTTCCTGGCCACCGAATTCCGTTTTAGCCAATTCATATCCCCAATCACGGAAGCCACCCTCGGTGAACTTCATGATATTGCCTTTATGTACTAGCGTTACAGAGGGCAAATCTTGGTCGATCGCGTATTGAATTGATTTGCGAACAAGACGCTGAGTACCTTCTTTGGATACGGGTTTTACACCAATGCCGCAATGCTCAGGGAATCGAATCTTAGTTACGCCCATTTCCTCGGTAAGGAATTTGATAACTTTGTCGGCTTCTGGGGTATCAGCTTGCCATTCGACACCAGCGTAAATGTCTTCTGAGTTCTCACGGAAGATCACCATATCAACTTTACCTGGTTCTTTTACAGGTGATGGTACACCGGTGAACCAACGTACAGGACGCTGACAGACATACAAATCCATTTCTTGGCGAAGCGCTACGTTAAGTGAACGGAAGCCGCCACCCACAGGTGTTGTTAGAGGGCCTTTAATACCTACGACATACTCTTTAATCGCGTCCAATGTTTCTTCCGGGAACCAGTCGCCATCGTATTTATCTGCAGCTTTCTCACCGCAAAATACTTCCATCCATGCGATAGATTTTTCGCCGCCGTATGCTTTTTGAACAGCAGCATCAGTTACTTTGAGCATCGCAGGTGTAATATCTGAGCCGATCCCATCACCTTCGATATAGGTGATAACAGGATTGTTCGGTACGCTAAGTGAGTGGTCTTCGTTTACGGTGATTTTGTCACCAGCAGGGATTTGGATATGTTTATACCCCATTACTTTCTCCGTCACATTTGTTACAGATTAAAGAGGAAGGCATGGTTCCTGAGAACCAAAGTGAAATTCGTTTTACGAACGGGCCAGAATTGTAACACTGAAATGGTTCTTTGAGTATGCACTTCATTAATACAAATCAATCGCTTAGCTCCTGTGTGTGTGGGTAGCCAAGTTAGTATTCAAAACCCGATGGTAAACGTTGTTTACGTACGACATAGGAAATAATTGTTTGCACCAGAATTGAGCATAGCTCAAAATATAAAAATGTCTCGATTAATTTTATTTAACAAACCTTATGGCGTTCTTACCCAGTTTACGGCAAAGGATGACTCGTTAACGTTGGCGCCATTTATAACGGTACGGAACGTGTATCCAGCTGGCAGGCTCGATAAAGATTCGGAGGGCTTATTGTTGCTTACCGATGATGGCAAACTTCAGCACCGCATAGCAAACCCAAAACATAAACTGCCTAAGACCTACTGGGTGCAGGTGGAAGGAAAACCAGATAATGAGAGCCTTAGACGGCTGGAGAAAGGCGTAGACCTAAAAGATGGGAAGACTCGCCCAGCCAAGGTAAAGCTCATTGAACCCCCGCCATTATGGGAACGAGATCCGCCTGTTCGCTTTCGTGTTGCGGTCCCGACACAATGGTTAGAATTAACCATAACTGAAGGGAAAAACCGTCAAGTTAGACGAATGACCGCTGCTGTGGGCTTCCCTACACTTCGTTTAGTTAGGGTAGCAATTGGTCCCTGGAAAATAGGAAACTTGCAGCCAGGTGAACACTCGGAGGAGCGCGTCCACTTAGGGCAATAAGACCTGTTCGTGGTATCATGCGCGTGCTGCTTTTCGACGATTTTTTGCCTATTGGCTTGTTTACCGCATTACTGAGATTTAAGTATGGCTTGGTACCCCCACGTAACCGTAGCGACGCTGGTCGCTGAGAACGATAAGTTTTTAATGGTAATTGAAAAAAATGAGAATGGTGACCTGGTATATAATCAGCCCGCGGGTCATCTAGACCAAGGCGAAACACTTGTTGAAGCGGCAATAAGAGAAACATTAGAAGAAACAGGCTGGGATGTAGCCCCCACCGCCGTACTTGGCCAGCAACTTTTTACGGCACCCATCAATGGGATTACTTATTTAAGAACTAACTTTGTCGCTGAAGCGCGTCATTTTAATCCAGACTACATTATCGATTCAGATATTGAATCAGCCGTTTGGCTAACCCTCGACGAAATACATAGTGTTAGAACGCAGTGGCGAAGCCACTTGGTAGGCGCTGCTATTAACGCTTATCAATCAGGCAAACGATACCCTCTAGAAATGTTAGATTTAAAATAAGCACAAACCTTTCAACAGAATATAGCAACGAAAATTTAGATTATTAATCCAAGGTACTGATCATCAACAGCATGTCTAAACCCTCAACAAAAAATAGCGATACCAAAGTTATTGTTGGTATGTCAGGCGGTGTTGATTCGTCCGTCACTGCCTATCTGCTACTTCAACAAGGCTATCAAGTTGAAGGGCTTTTTATGAAAAACTGGAACGACGATGATGGGACTGAGTACTGTACTGCAAAAGAAGATTTATTAGACGCATTACAGGTATCACAACACTTAGGCATTGAGCTCCACACGATTAATTTTGCAAGTACCTATTGGGATAATGTATTTGAACACTTTTTAAATGAATATAAAGCAGGCCGAACGCCAAACCCCGATATACTGTGTAACCGAGAAATAAAATTTAAGGCTTTCCTCGAGCATGCTCAATCACTAGGTGGTGATTTGATAGCAACAGGCCATTACGTGCGAAAAGTAGATGATGGTGAGAACGCCCTGCTTTGCAAAGGTTTAGACGCGAACAAGGATCAATCGTATTTCTTGCATGCCGTGCAAGGCGAGGCATTGAAGTACTCTTTATTTCCGGTTGGAGAGCTAACCAAGCCAGAAGTGCGCTCGATTGCGACAGAGCAAGGGTTAGTGACCAAAGACAAAAAAGACAGTACCGGTATTTGTTTTATTGGCGAGCGAAAATTTAAAGATTTTTTGGAACGCTATTTGCCCGCACAGCCCGGCAAAATAATCACCGTAGAAGGTGACATCATTGGAGAGCATAGCGGCCTGATGTATCATACTATTGGGCAACGACAAGGTCTGGGTATCGGTGGCGTTCGAGGTGCCGGTGAGGCACCTTGGTTCGTTGTAGACAAAGATTTAGACGCAAATCGGTTGATCGTTGCTCAAGGCAAAAATCACGTCCGCTTGTTCAAGACTCATTTAATTGCCAGTCAACCGACATGGGTAAACCCGCTAGAAAACGCCGATGTAATTTTGTCAGGCAATACACCGATAAAAGCCAAGATCCGATATCGACAAGAGGATCAAGAGTGTCATGTTGAGGCACAAGGTGATAAGTTGTTAGTTCGTTTTAAGGAAGCGCAAAGAGCGGTCACTCCTGGTCAGTCGATTGTTTTTTATGATGGTGACGTTTGTCTAGGTGGTGCAATTATCGAAGCTGGCCATAACGGAGAAGGATAAAACATGTCTGATATTCTTCGATGGCGCGATCCGACCATTGCATTAGCCGGTATATTACAGGCCTGTACATTAGTGGATAAGTTAGCTCGTACGGGTTACCTTGATAAGCAGGTATTTGAAACAGTCATCAATAGCTTGCTGGAAATGAACCCATCATCGACACTCGCTACTTTTGGAGGGTTATCTAAACTGACTACGGGTTTTGAAACCGTAGAACAGTGCCTCGAAAAACTACCGGACACTGAATCTCAGCAAGTCATTAAATACTTGTTTGGCGTATTTCATCTCCAATCCAAATTAATGAAAAAGCCCGACGTCCTGCAGATTATTCATAGCCGACTGCAGCAGATTCAAACCCAAGCCGCTCACTTTGAGCCTACCCACGATAATGTAGTAGCCAATTTGGCAGACCTCTACAGTGATACGCTAAGCACATTCCGCTACAGAATACATGTGCAAGGTAACCCGACATATCTCCAACAGGATCGTGTTGCTGCCCAGATACGAACACTTCTCTTTGGCGCTATACGCGCAACTATCCTTTTCCGGCAGGTCGGTGGTAAGCGATGGCACCTGCTGACACAGCGTAAAAAGTTTTTAGCTGCCGCTGGAGCGCTTAAATCAGAAGCATTAATCACCTCGCACTAGCCTAAATAGCGAGCAAAAATCACTTCGTTTTGGTATTATCCGCACCCCAAAGTCCTAGGCCGATCAGCGCTCTGGACCCTACACTAGACATCAACAGGCTCGTCATAGAGCCCAACAAGAGAAAGCATTCAAGCATTATGGAACTATCAGCACTGACCGCCGTTTCCCCTATCGATGGACGTTATGCCAGCAAAACATCCGCCTACCGCCCTATTTTCAGCGAGTTTGGCCTAATGCATAAGCGTGTTGAAGTTGAGGTGCGCTGGTTGCAATGCTTAGCGAATCACCCTCAGATCAGCGAAGTAAAGCCATTTTCCGATAATACTAATGCTCTGCTTGATTCTATTGTCAGTAACTTCAATCTACAGGGTGCGTGTCGTGTAAAAGAGATTGAGAGTACGACCAATCACGATGTGAAAGCGATTGAGTATTTCATTAAAGAACAGTTTTCCGACAATCAAGAATTGGCTGCGGCCACTGAGTACGTGCATTTTGCCTGCACCAGTGAAGATATTAACAACCTTTCACACGCGTTAATGTTGCGTGACGGTCGCGACAAGGTGCTCTTGCCGCAAATGAAAGCCATTGTTGATGCGATTAAGGGCTTAGCAACCCAATTTGCTTCACAACCTATGTTGTCTCGTACCCACGGACAAACAGCCTCTCCTACGACGGTGGGTAAAGAGTTGGCTAATGTTGTTGCGCGCTTAGAACGACAGATTAAACAAGTTTCAGCCATCGAGCTATTAGGCAAAATTAATGGTGCTGTCGGTAACTACAACGCGCATTTAAGCGCTTACCCTGAAATCGATTGGCAAACCAATGCGAAAGAATTTGTTGAAAGCCTCGGGTTGGCCTGGAATCCCTACACTACTCAAATTGAGCCTCATGATTATATTGCTGAGTTGTTCGATGCCGTCGCTCGTTTCAATACCATTTTGATCGATTTTGATCGCGATATTTGGGGTTACATCTCACTGGGTTATTTCAAACAGAAATTAAAAGAAGGCGAAGTTGGCTCGTCGACTATGCCGCATAAAGTAAACCCCATTGATTTCGAAAACTCCGAAGGCAACTTAGGTTTAGCCAACGCGCTATTTACACACCTCTCACAAAAATTACCGGTTTCACGCTGGCAGCGCGATCTTACCGACTCCACTGTCTTACGTAACATGGGCGTTGGTTTTGGTTACAGTGAGATTGCCTACGCATCTACCTTGAAAGGTTTGGGCAAATTAGAATTGAATGCCGCGCGTCTTGATGAAGATCTCGACAATGCATGGGAAGTATTAGCAGAACCAATTCAAACTATTATGCGTCGATACGGTGTAGATAAGCCCTACGAAAAACTGAAAGCATTAACCCGCGGTCAAACGGTGAATGCAGACGTGCTCAATGAATTTGTTAATCAGCTGGATGTACCAGAAGAAGCGAAAGACGCAATGCGTAAACTGACACCGAGTAATTACATCGGCAACGCGATTCAACAAGCGAACGACATCTAAACCCTAATGCTCACGCAGCTTGGCGACATAACTATTGCAGAATTTTTGTCAGACTACTGGCAAAAAAAGCCACTGCTAGTTCGCCAAGCTTTTCCGCAATACCAATCCCCTGTTTCCCCTGATGAACTCGCCGGCTTATCGCTTGAGCACGCGCTTGAGTCGCGATTAATCATTGAAGACACCAATACCAACACCTGGCAGTTAGAACACGGTCCGCTCGATGAAAACCGTTTTAGTTCATTACCATCGAGTCACTGGACACTGCTGGTGCAAGGTGTTGATGCTCTAGACCCAGAGGTTAATCAGCTACTAAACGAATTTCGTTTTATGCCCAATTGGCGCTTGGACGATATTATGGTCAGTTACGCGAGTGATCAAGGCAGCGTCGGACCGCATTTCGACTATTACGATGTTTTTCTTATTCAAACCTATGGGCGCCGGACATGGAAATTGGGTCAATGGTGCGATGGTGATTCTGAGTTAATTGACAACTGCGACCTCGCGATTTTGAAAAATTTCGAGCAAACTCACGAATGGGTATTAGAGCCTGGCGATATGCTCTACGTGCCACCGAGGCTTGCCCACTGGGGAATTGCCCTAGGTGAAAGCATGAATTTTTCCGTGGGTTTTCGCGCACCCAAAACCAGTGAGTTACTCAGCCACTTTTGCGACTACGTATTGCAAAATATCAATGATGATTCACATTACGTTGATCCCCAATTAGCGCCGACCGATAAACCAGGTTTGATTGAGAGCGGTACGTTAAACGGCATTAAACAGATGATGATGGCGGCAATCAATAACGCCAATATACAACAGTGGTTTGGTGAGTTTGCGACACAGCCACGCTACCCCATAGCCGCGGATGATTCGATTGATACTTTTTCGGCTGATGATGAATTTATTCAGGTTGAAGGTGCTCGATATGCTTACTCAGAAAGCCAAGATAGCGCGTTGCTATTTGTCAATGGCGAAACCTGGACGACTTCGCTCGGATTTGCACAGCAGCTATGTGATGCCGGTGCAATTAAAACGCTTGGCCTTAATGATGTCGATCGCGATGTGCTTGAGGATTTGCAGTCGAAGTATTTGATTCAGCTATCTAATGTTTAGTGAAAAGCTAGGCGTTTAACATGAATGAAAACGGATGGAATATTCAACTTGCAAGCTGGCAAGAGGATAGCGAAGCACTTCGTGATATTCGAGATAAGGTCTTCGTCCAAGAACAACAAGTACCTCTTGAATTAGAATGGGACGGATTGGATCAAGATGCTATCCACTTCATTGTTCAAGATGTCAATCTAAATCAGGTTGGCTGCGCCCGGCTACTGTATGATGGGCAAGTCGGAAGAGTTGCGGTGCTAGAAAATCTCCGTCGGCTCGGTATTGGGCACGCATTAATGCGCTTCGTTATTCAATATGCGGAAGAGCATGCCTACCCCGCGCTGTTTCTCCATTCGCAGATTACCGCACAAGATTTTTATGAATCGTTGGGGTTTGTCGCCTACGGCAATGTGTACGAAGAAGCAGGCATAGAACATATATCAATGAAGCGAGAGAATTCAATGCGTTGATTAAAGTTTTTCAAGGTGAGATTGGCAATGGCTGAGCGTGTTTCGGAAACCGATGAAAATTTATTGCTCCTGGACGATTTGGCGTCCTTCAGAAAGCATCTGTTGAAGTTGCTACAAACTGCGCGACGCGACCTTTATGTGCTTTCAAATACTTTAGATAAATCGTTATTCGATGACCAAGAATTCATCGATGGACTTTCAGCATTTGTGCGTAGCGATCGCGTCGCATCCGCAAAAATTCTAGTCAAAGATAGCCGAACCTTTGTTGATCAACATTCGGTTCTTCGCAATCTCTATCGCCGTTTACCCAGTAAGTTAAGCGTTCGCCAGCTAAAGTACGAACCAGAAAATAATGAAAGATGCTACATCATTGGAGATAGTAATTTGCTACTCTACCTCCATGATGATGGTGTACATAGTGGTTTTATGAACTATAACGCAGGGCCAGAATTACAAAGTATTCGTGAAGAGTTTATCTATTTGTGGGAACAACACGGGAAAGAAATTCCCGAATTTAGAGAGCTACATATTTAGTTTAAAACTGTTTTTCTTAGGGCCTTTTTGTATCAAGGCTATTTGTATCAACGCTATTTCTTTCAAGGTACTTTATGTCTAGGTGATAAAAAGGGCTCGTTATGAGCCCTTTTTTTTGCGTTGTGGAAAACTAAATCTGTTTAATCAGTTTAGCCAGTACTTTACCTGGCCCCACTTCGATGTATTCTGCTTCACCCAATCCATTGAGATATCGTACGCTTTGTGTCCATTGAACCGAACCGGAAATTTGCGTGACAAGATTTTTGGCAATATCGGCTTGTTCATATGGCTTGGCTGTCACGTTGGCAATAACCGGTGTGATTAATTCGCCGAAGCTTACATCATTTAAAAACGAAGCAAACTCGTCAGCGGCTGGCTGCATGTACCGTGAGTGGAATGCAGCACTGACAGGAAGCACTTTGTACAATTTTGCACCGGCTTCTTTAAATAGTGGTTGGCCTTTTTCAAGTTGATCAACCGGGCCAGAAATTACTGTTTGCGCAGGAGAATTGAAGTTGGCGACATCGATGCCATCCAAACCGTTCTCCGCGAGGATTCCCGGAATAGCGTCCGCATCCAATCCGATAATGGCTGCCATGCCGCCGTCTTTCGCTTGTGACATTAAGTGCCCACGTTTCTGAACCAGCTTTAACCCGGTTAAGAGATCAAAAGCGCCGCCCGCTAGCAATGCGTTGTATTCACCCAAGCTGTGCCCTGCTACGTAGTCTGGCGTCACACCCTGTTTGATTTGGTCGTAATAATGCAGTGCATTGACAATATAAAGCGCCGGTTGGGTAAATTGCGTTTCGTTGAGTACGCCATCTGGATCGTTTAAGCACAAGTCTCGAATGGAATAGCCGAGTAATTCGTCGGCTTGGCTTTCGATAGCTTTGAACTCGTCGATTTGATCAAACAGTTCTCCGCCCATTCCTTTTGATTGCGACCCCTGGCCTGGAAAAACGAATACGCGCATAGTGCTTACCTTTTAACTTATTGCCCGATTGGGTGTGTTGTGTGATTTATATAAAGCGACAAAATGGTTGATAAGTGAACACAACGAAAAAGGGCTTCTACTAGAGAAGCCCTTTTGTGTAATGAAAATGGCTGTGCTACCGGATTCTCTGAGCGGATTGTAACCGCTTATAGAGATTCTTTGTAGCTTGCCAACTCGGAAATTAGCCTTGCGCCTTCTTTTCGATACGTCGTGCATGCAAGCGAGGCTCGGTATAACCGTTAGGTTGTTTCGTGCCTTCGAAAACAAGTTCACATGCGGCTTGATAGGCGACGCTGTCTGCGAAATTAGGCGCCATTGCTTCATATTGAGTGTCACCCGCATTTTGCTCGTCCACTACAGCTGCCATACGCTCCATGGTTTCGCGTACCTGTTCTTCGGTGCAGACACCGTGATGCAGCCAGTTGGCAATATGTTGACTAGAAATACGTAAGGTAGCGCGATCTTCCATCAAGCCGACGTTATTAATGTCAGGTACTTTCGAGCAGCCAACACCTTGGTCAATCCAGCGAACAACATAGCCAAGAATACCCTGAGCGTTGTTGTCGAGCTCGTGCTTGATTTGTTCTGCCGTTAAAGTGCTTGGATCGTCCATTACTGGAATGGTTAGAATGTCATCGACAGATGCCGCCGGGCGCGATTTCAATTCTTCTTGCTTCGAAATCACGTCAACTTGATGGTAATGAAGCGCATGCAATGCTGCGGCGGTTGGCGATGGAACCCACGCAGTGTTTGCACCGGCATTGGGGTGGCCGATTTTTTCAACCATCATGCGCGCCATTAAATCTGGCATGGCCCACATACCTTTACCGATTTGCGCTTTACCTTGAAGGCCGCAAGCCAAACCGATATCCACATTGTTATCTTCGTAAGCTTTAATCCATGCGGTGCCTTTCATTTCTGCTTTCGGCAACATAACGCCGGCTTCCATACTGGTGTGAATTTCATCACCGGTACGATCCAAAAAGCCTGTATTAATAAATGCAACACGCTCTTTTGCAGCACGGATACATTCTTTTAAGTTAACTGTAGTGCGACGCTCTTCATCCATGATGCCGAGCTTGATGGTGTTTTCTTCAAGACCTAACGCTTGTTCAACGCGACCATAAAGCTCACCCGCGAAGGCTACTTCTTCTGGCCCGTGCATTTTTGGCTTAACGATGTAAACACTGCCACTGCGAGAATTGCTTAACTTGTTTAGCTTTTTCACGTCCAGCAAAGAAATGGTGCTGGTAATAACCGCATCCATAATACCTTCGTAAATTTCTTCACCGTTTTTATCGATAATGGCTTCGTTACGCATTAAGTGGCCGACGTTGCGAACGAATAGCAAACTACGACCAGGCAAAGTTAAAGTATTGCCATTGAGGTCAGTATATTCGCGATCAGCATTTAATGTGCGTGTTAGTTGCTCTCCACCTTTGGTGAAGGTTTCGGCTAGGTCGCCATTAATCAAACCTAACCAATTTTTATAAACTTCAACTTTATCTTCTGCATCAACCGCCGCAACAGAATCCTCACAATCTTGAATGGTGGTAACGGCTGCTTCGACCAATAAATCTTTAACGCCCGCTTTGTCGGTTGAACCGATAGGAGAAGAAGCGTCGATTTGAATTTCTACGTGAAGGCCGTTGTTTTTTAATAGAACAGCGGTTGGCGCTGAGGCTTCGCCTTGGTAACCAATCAATTGTGCTGTGTTGGCTAAGCCCACTTTTTCGCCGCCCTCTAGAGTGACTTCTAATGCGCCGTTGACGATGGCGTATTGTGTTGCATTGACGTGATCACCCTTCGCTAGTGGGAAAGCACTGTTTAAAAAGTCACGCGCGTAGGCGATAACTTTATTACCGCGTACAGGGTTGTAACCGCCGGCTTTTTCAGCGCCTTCTTCTTCTGAAATGGCATCGGTGCCGTAGAGTGCGTCGTACAAACTACCCCAACGCGCATTAGCCGCATTCAATGCGAAGCGAGCATTTTTTACGGGTACAACCAACTGCGGTCCTGCTTGGGTTGCGATTTCGCTATCGACGTTTTGTGTAGTGACTTCAAAATCGCCGCCCTCTTCTACTAAGTAACCGATTTCTTGCAAGAAAGCTTTATAGGCCGCTTGATCGTGATTACCTTTATTGGCTTTGTGCCATGCGTCGATTTGCGCTTGGATATCATCACGCTTTTTCAACAAGGCGGTGTTCTTTGGCGTTAGATCATTGATAATCGCTTCGAATTTGCTCCAGAAGTCATCAGAAGCAATACCTACTTTCGGTAAGACGTCCTGATTTACAAAGTCTGCGAGTTGGGTTGCTACTTGTAAGCCACCAATTTGCACGCGATTAGTCATAGCTGTTGCACCTTGTTTTGTATTCAACTGTGTTGAGTTGAGTGTGGTCGTTGAATTGAAGTCGATAATATGGGCGGACTGCCCGAATTATGGGCCGAGCATAGTAGCGATTACAGCACTATTTCTCTAGCTGTTAGTTTTAATGTTGGCTATCCAGCCTGTGAATGTGGCTGCTTGGCAGCACAGAGTCAGATAGTTTTACCGACGCTGGTGACTAAGCGACGCATCCATTGGTGAGCTGGGTTGTGTTGAAGCAGCGGACTCCATGCCATTTTAAGCTCGAACGACGGTATATCAAACGGTGTCGGTGCGACGACAACGCGAGGGTTGCTGCGTTGTAGCTCAGCGAGTTTAGACGGTACCGTAACAATCAAGTCCTTCTGCTCGGCAAGTAACATGGCCGCTTGGTAGTGGCGCGTGAACACAGAGATCTGCCTTTTTTTGCCTTGTTTGCGTAGTACTTCGTCTACCCACCCCAGGCGTTGCTCGTCTTTGGGGTTAATGCCTACTCCAACCCCCATACCGGTTTTACTCACCCAGACGTGTTGTGCATCTATATAGGTATCCAGAGTGAAGTTGTCTCGAATCGGGTTTTCGGTACTCATTAAGCACGAATAATTGTCCTGCCATACAGTCGTTTGGTGGAACGATTGCGGCATACTATCGAAACGGTTAATCACCATGTCGACTCTTCCCTGCTCCACGTCCAAGAAGCTCACGTCGCTGGGGGTTAGGATGTCCAAACAGACGCCTGGTGCCTGTTCGCGCAATTCTCTTAATAAGGGAGGAATAAGGGTGGACTCGGTATAGTCGCTTGCCATGATCCGAAATACTCTATCGCTTTCAGATGGCTCGAAGGCTGACTTGGGTTGCACTGCTTTTTCGATGTCGACCAACACATCGCGGACCAAAGGCGCGAGTTGAGTAGCCCTTTCGGTCGGCGTCATGCCTTCGCTAGTGCGCACTAACAGAGGGTCATCAAATAGTTGTCGCAAACGCCGCAGGCCATTGCTCATCGCGGGTTGCGAGATACCGAGTTGATTGGCGGCCTTGGTGACATTGCGCTCTCTTAATAGCACATCTAGATAAACTAAGAGGTTCAGATCGATTCGATTAATGTTCATAAGCGAAATATGGCTCCCATGCCAAATGCATCAGCTAAACTGATTTAATTCATCTATGTAATACCGAAGATAAAAACTATAAATTAGCTAAATCATTGCACAGTTTATAGACTCCCTCAACCAAAAATTTGCTCTTGCTTTTCGCTCTTGCATCTATAGTTAATTACTTCCCATTAACCTCTAGCCAAACAAAGGATCGCGGATCATGTCTGACTATTCAAAAACCATCGACGAGCTAGCCTCAGTCAGTGCGGGCCAAAAAACTTGGGGTGCTATCACTCCTGAGTATGCTGCACGCATGCGTCTTCAAAACCGTTTCAAAACTGGTTTAGATATCGCTAAATACACAGCTAAGATCATGCGCCAAGACATGGCTGAGTACGATGCTGATTCTTCTAAGTACACTCAATCATTGGGTTGCTGGCACGGTTTTGTCGGTCAACAAAAAATGATCGCTGTTAAGAAGCACCACGGTACTACTAGCAAGCGCTACTTGTACCTTTCTGGTTGGATGGTTGCGGCTCTACGTTCTGAGTTCGGTCCACTTCCTGACCAATCTATGCACGAGAAGACTTCTGTATCTGGTCTAATCGAAGAGCTATACACTTTCTTGAAGCAAGCTGATGCGCGTGAACTTCGCCACATCTTCAAAGAGATCGACGATGCTCGTGAAGCTGGTGACAAAGCCGCTGAAGAAGCAGCTATCGCTAAAGTAGATAACTTCCAAACTCACGTTGTGCCTATCGTTGCAGATATCGACGCAGGTTTTGGTAACGCTGAAGCGACTTACCTACTTGCTAAGCAAATGATCGAAGCGGGTGCTTGCTGTATCCAAATCGAAAACCAAGTATCTGATGAGAAGCAATGTGGTCACCAAGACGGTAAAGTAACTGTTCCACACGAAGACTTCCTAGCGAAAATCAACGCTGTTCGTTACGCGTTCCTTGAGCTTGGTGTTGACGACGGTGTTATCGTTGCACGTACTGACTCACTCGGTGCTGGCCTAACTAAGCAAATCGCTGTTACTCGCGAGCCAGGTGATCTTGGTGATCAATACAACAGCTTCTTAGATGTTGAAGAAGTTGATGCATCTACCATGAAAAATGGCGATGTTGTTATCAACCGTAACGGCAAACTTGTTCGTCCTAAGCGTCTTCCTTCTAACCTTTTCGAATTCCGCAAAGGTACTGGTATCGATCGTGTTGTATTGGACTGTATCACTTCACTTCAAAACGGTGCTGATCTTCTTTGGATCGAAACTGAGAAGCCTCACGTTGGCCAAATCGCTGAAATGGTTAACCGTGTACGTGAAGTTGTTCCTAATGCGAAATTGGTTTACAACAACTCACCTTCTTTCAACTGGACTCTAAACTTCCGTCAGCAAGTATTTGATGCTTGGTCAGAAGCTGGTAAAGACGTATCTGCATACGATCGCGCTAACCTAATGTCAGTTGAATATGATGAGACTGAGCTTTCTAAAGAAGCTGATGCGAAAATCCAATCTTTCCAAGCAGATGCTGCGCGTGAAGCTGGTATTTTCCACCACCTCATCACTCTTCCAACTTACCACACTGCTGCATTGTCTACTGACAACTTGGCAAAAGGTTACTTCGGTGACGAAGGTATGTTGGCTTATGTTGCTGGCGTACAGCGTAAAGAAATCCGTCAAGGTCTAGATTGCGTTAAGCACCAAGACATGGCTGGTTCTAACATCGGTGATGACCACAAAGAATACTTTGCTGGTGAAGCTGCGCTTAAAGCGTCTGGTAAAGACAACACAATGAACCAGTTCGACTAATCGAAACCGGTTTAGTGTTAAAAAAAAGGCGATCTTCGGATCGCCTTTTTTCGTTCTGCGCATTAAGAAACTTGATCTAATGACCCCGCCCCTATTGCTGCTAACGCAATCAGTACATCAGCTGATGTTTTCAATAGTCCCCGATTCCAAAATCCTTAATAGGCTACACTTTAAAGGAGTCAACTCTTTATTTGGGACGCATCATGTCGAGCCAACGCCTTCGTATACTCATCGTTGATGACAATGAAGACAATCGTGACCTTTTAGACGACATTTTAGAATCAGAACACGAGACTGTTTGTGTTGAGAGCGGCCAACTATGCCTGGATGCACTCGCAGAAGGACAGTTCGATCTCGTGTTACTTGATGTCAATATGCCTGAGATGGATGGGTATGAAGTTTGTCGAAAAATAAAATCTTCGCCCGCCTACGCTATGGTGCCTGTTGTATTTGTTTCCGCACTAGCGTCCACTGAAGAGCGTTTGCGCGGCTATGAAGTGGGTGCAGAAGATTACATCACCAAGCCCTTTAACACCTCAGATATCACTGATGTTGTTGAGAAGGTGCGAGATCTAAAAGCCCAAGCATTACGTTATGAGGAGATGAACAAAGAGGCTATGCAAACCGCCTACCAGGCGATGGCCAATAGTGCAGAACTCGGCTCGATTGTGCAGTATTTGCAAACCAGTTTTCAGTCTAAATCAATTGAGCAACTTGCGTCTGATTTACTTGAAGCGACAACTGCATTTGGCTTGAACTGTTGTTTAAGGTTCCAAGTAAACTATCGGACAACCCTCGTGGGGTGTGACAACCATTCAATTGAAGCAAAGGTTATTGAGCGTTTTAGAGAAGGCGACAAGATCTTAGACTTTGGCTCTCGCACGTTGATCAATGAGGACCACGTTTCATTACTTGTCAAAAACATGCCGCTTGATAAGCCTGACGATTATGGACGAATTAAGGATAATTTAGCGGTTTTAGTGTGCGGCACAGAAGCGCGCTGCAAAGCGATTGAAACGGAAGCGAGTATTGACGAAGCGCGTACACACGGTTTGCAATCAATATTAATCAATAGCCAAAACCGGTTACAAGAAATAAGAACTCTTATCGATCAGCAAAAATCTAATGCCAATACGGTGCTGGATTCTATTACAGGAAAAGTTGAGTCCGTAGTATTTGGGTTGGGTTTGGACGAAGAGCAGGAAAAAACCATTCTTTCTGCGATAGATCAAGGGATAGACGAACTAAGTCTACTAACACACTATAGTGATCAAATCGCAAGTAGCTTTAGTGGTTTTGTAAACGATCTTGGTGAAATAGCGACGAAGAGTTGATATGCAAAGTCCAAAAATAACAATAGTAGCACCGCTAGATGACGAAACAGGGAAGCGTCTTCAAGGATATATTGTTGAAGATTACTCCCCTAATTGGGTCGAAAGCTTAGCTGATATTTCTGCCAAGGACATTGAAAAACCTTTAATTCAACCGCCTACCGTTATCATATATGTCACGTGTAGTTATGATATTGATGTAGTGAACTCAGATTTAGCCGAACTTACCCACAATGGCCGCTACACCAAAAATCATTCGATACTCTATGTCGGATCCATAGATCAATTGACCTTACTACAAGATTTTATTGAAGAAAATGACGATTTTATTGATAGAGATTGCCAGGGTGAATGGTTCCGAAGCAAGCTGAAGCAGGTTATTGACAGAACATTAGTGCTGCAGAAGTTAGTCAGGGATCTTCGCGAGGCTAGCGATATCGCCCTACTTTCGATGTCTCATAGTAGCGAGCTTGGGGAGATTTCGAGGTTTATTCTTACGTCATACAACTGTAAACATTACGAAGAATTAATCAATGAGCTGTTTAAGACAGTCGAAATATTCAATATTAAATGCAGCGCATTAGTTGTGGTAGATGATCAGCTGGTTGTTCGGCTTGCAGATGATGTTGGCCCTGAAGCTCGCAATACGATGTTGAATTTTCATGACCAACGTCGTATTCAGCATTTTGGTAAAGAGAGCCTAATTTCGTTTACCCACTCCTCTTTAATGTTTCACAATATGCCGATAGAAGATGAACACCATTACGGTCGTCTTCTTGACAATTTAACAGTACTCGGAAATTGTTTTGAAGCGCGAGTCAAAGGTATTCATGCTGAAGAAGAGGCAAATGCTGCGAGTAAGGCGAAAACGATGTTTCTCGCGTCTATGTCCCATGAATTGCGGACACCTATGAACTCAGTAATTGGCTTCACCGAAAGATTGATATCTAAACTCGAAGGCCGATTAAACGAAAAAGAAGAAAGACACCTTCACGCAATTAAACGAAATGGCGATCATTTGCTCACGCTCATTAATGATATTTTGGACCTCTCAAAAATTGAAGTCGGCAAAATGGAAATACACCCAGAGCCCATCGATCCTGTCGAACTCGTTACCAATGTATACACACAGCTTCTTCCAATTGCCAAAAAGAACCAACTCGAGTTTGCCTTCAACGTTAAATGTGACTCCTTTAGGTTGGTCGCAGACCCTACTCGTTTTACGCAAATGGTCATGAACCTGGCATCAAACGCAATCAAGTATACGCCCGAAGGCTCAGTAACTATCGAGTTGGACGTTGGTGTAGATGATGACATTGGGGAGTGTGTTCGCGTTGCCGTAGCCGATACTGGGATTGGTATTAGCGAAGAAGACCAAAAGAAACTCTTTGGAAATTTCATTCAAATTGATTCTGAGCTGTCACGTAAAGTAGAAGGTACAGGCTTAGGATTGGCGATCAGCATGCTTTTTGCCAATATGCATGGTGGTCGTGTTGATGTAACTAGCGAAGCAGGCGTTGGCAGCTGCTTCACGCTCGTCATGCCAAACGAAGCTACTCGCCCCTTAATGGGGAACCAATCCGCAGACCTACCCTTACAATAAACGCGCAGTAATCCATAATTTGCGTTAATATTGCCCGCCTTTGTCTATTTATTTCTAATGTGAGTTTCTATGCTAGATCCGCTACTACTTTTGGTTGGCGTCGGCCTTGTTTCTATTGTCTGCCAGCTTCTAGCCTACCGCGTTAAGCTCCCCGCAATCTTACCGCTACTTTTAGCTGGAATTATCCTAGGCCCTGCTGTTGGCTTAATCAATCCCGACAAGTTACTGGGAGAGCTATTGTTCCCAATTATTTCGTTGTCGGTGGCAATTATTCTTTTCGAAGGTGCATTGACTCTCAAGCTGGATGATATATCGGGCCATGGAAAGATTGTGCGTCGATTATGCACAACTGGAGCGCTAATAACATGGCTTGTAGTGGCTCCCACAGCGCACTTCGCACTCGGTATAAGCTGGGAACTGGCGTTTCTATTTGGTGCAATAGTTACTGTAACGGGGCCTACTGTAGTCAAACCAATGCTTCGTTCCGTTCGACCAACAGCAAATGTGTCCCGAATTTTGCAGTGGGAAGGGATAATCATAGACCCTATCGGCGCTTTGCTCGCAGTGCTTGTATTTGAGTTTATCGTTTCATCTCAGCAAGAAGCGTTTCTACACACAGCGCAAGCGTTTGGCTTAACTATTGCTGCGGGTTTAATTTTTGGTAGTGTTGGCGGTCACCTACTCGCTCATACACTTCGCAAAAACTGGGTACCTCACTACCTTAGGAACCCCTATGTACTGACAGTGATGCTCGGTTTTTTTGCAGCCTCGGATGAGCTAGCTCACGAGTCTGGCCTATTAACCGTCACCATAATGGGCATGTGGTTAGCCAATAAAAAAGATGTCGATATCGACGATATACTCGAGTTTAAGGAAACATTAAGTGTCCTTCTAATTTCTGCCCTGTTTATCTTACTTGCGGCAAGGCTTGACTTAAATGCGCTATTGCAAGTCGGCACCGGGGTACTCATCGTACTCGGCGTCATTATCTTCATCGCTAGGCCGCTAGGTATTTTTTCGTCAGCAATTGGCTCAGATCTCTCGTTAAAAGAAAAGCTACTGCTTTCCTGGATCGCCCCTAGAGGGATTGTAGCGGCAGCTGTTTCTGCGTTGTTCGCCCTGAAGCTAGAAGAACTAGGCTATCACCAAGCGAGCATTCTTGTTCCCATGGTGTTTCTAGTCATTATCACCACTGTGATACTGCAAAGTTTTACGGCAGGTTTTTTTGCAAAATATTTAGGGCTGCGCACTCAAAAGCCTAATGGCATATTGATATTTGGTGCAGGTGGTTTTTCTCGCCGCTTCGCCAAAGAGCTAATGGTGCAAGATATTCCCGTACGCCTCGCTGACACCAACTGGGCTTCGATAAGCGAGTCTCGAATGGAGAATATTCCTGTCTATTATGGAAATCCTACTTCCGATCATGCAGAACGAAACATCGATCTAACCACGTTTGGACGAGTCTTGGTTATTTCCCCCTACCGTCAACTTAACCCTGTAGTTACCTATCACTTTGAAAATGAACTCGGAAAAGGTGCCGTTTTTGGTCTCGATTTCAACGATCAAGAAGGCCCTAAAAGCCATAAAGTGTCGAAAAGCTATGCTGCAAAACTCGGTTTGTTTGGCGACAGTGCAAGTTACGCCAAACTCAATAGCTTAGTCGCTCAGGGTGCACAGATTAAAACCACTAATATTTCAGAAAATTTTACTCATGAAAATTATCTTGAGCGCTACGAAAAAGGTGCTATTCCATTGTGCGCGATTGACGAAAACAACAAAGTCTATATCTACACACAAGAGAACACATTTACGCCAAAAGCTGGCTGGAAAATCATGTCGCTTGTGGCAAAAGAGGTTTTAGAGGAGCTTAAGTCTCAGAAAGAGGCCGACAATACTGCAACACCGGAGAAACACTAAGCCATGTGTGGCCGATTCAATATTACAGACGATCCAGCCTTACATGCGTTGTTGGATGTCATGCGGATTCCAACAGCGCAAAGAGACCTGGTTTTTACGCAATATGATATTCGGCCTACACAATTTATAGACATCGTTCTACCTGGTGAAAGAAACCCCAGTCTTGCCAAAGCACTATGGTGGTTAATACTCAAAAAGGAAGGTAATCAGTATAAGCCAGACACCAAATGGGCATCATTCAATAGCCGATACGATAAATTTATTAACGGCAAAGTACATCAGATTAAACCACAAAGCTTCCGAGTCATCATACCGGCAAGCAGTTGGTACGAGTGGCAGGGTGATAAAGGGAGTAAAGTACCCTACATGATAAAACCGGAGTCAGGCGCACTAGCGCTTGGAGGCGTTGCTAAACGCTGGGAGACTTCAGACGGACCAATCTACTCTGCGTCTATTATTACCCTACCCGGCCATCCCAAACTGGCCAGCATTCACGAAAAATCGATGCCGCTGATCTTGCAGGAAAAGGACTATGCTAAATGGCTTGATAGCAGTATCAACAACAGCGCTTTTTCCGGCCTGCTGAGACCTCATTTGCCGCTACCATTGGTGGCTGGAGCAGTAAAATCTACTGCCGCCCCGCAAATAGTACAGGAAAACTATATCCCTGAAGATGATAGCGTTTAATCTAATTTGGTTAGCTGCTACTCGCCCCTTCGTCCTTCAAGCCTGCTTTTCTTAAGATTGTCATCATTGGGCACCACTTCGTAAATGCCGATTGCAGTAGGTTTAGACCAACAAAGGCCGTGAGGTAAAGCCAGTTAATATGCATTGTCACGGCTAGGGAAACCGAAACAAGGACGACAATACCGGCAATTAACCTTAGTGCGTCATTTACAGTCATATGAATAGCCTCCTTCGGCTCTTTTGGGTCTTATCATTGCCTAAACTATTTTCAGGGCAAAATTGCATTGCTTTAAGCTTTTCTATATTAGCATTATCTAATATAATGTTTTACCAAGCATGAAACAAGTAGCAAGATTGACTAGGATCAGGTATTTCCAAAAAATGAAGATCGATAAAGAGCATATGGCTGAGAACGCCGGTGAAGCTGCTCAGTTTCTAAAGTGTCTGAGCAACGCCAACCGTCTTATGTTGCTATGCGCTCTTTTGGACAAAGAGCGCTCAGTCTCTCAATTGAATGAAGAAGTCCCATTAAGCCAATCTGCACTGTCTCAGCATCTGTCAGTTTTACGAGACGCTAATATTGTCTCGACACGTAGAGAATCCCAGACCATTTATTATCAGTTAAAAGACCCTCGAGTAGCCGGCATTCTTCGCCCGCTATACCAAATGTTTTGTGGTGACTAGGTTTTCGCATGGCAAATTTCACGCAACGTATACTTCGCAACTCCTTGCAAGGCACAACGCCAGTTATCATCTTTGTCTTGGCATTGTTTGCTGGACTTCTTTCATTGCAATTAACACCGCGTGAAGAGGAGCCACAAATTGTAGTACCCATGATTGATGTTCAAGTGTCAGCCCCTGGACTCAGTGCACAACAAGTCGAGCGCCAAGTCACCACGCCTCTTGAAAAACTTTTAGCGCAAATACCCGGTGTTGAGCATCTTTATTCCACTACCGCCTCCGGTCAGGCCTCAGTAACCTTACGATTCTATGTCGGAGAAGACCGGGAAGATTCGCTACTCAATACCTACAACAAGTTATATTCTAATCAAGATGCTATTCCCCCAGTTGTTGAGCAATGGCAGGTGAACCCTATCGAGGTGGATGATGTACCAGTATTGCTCCTCGCATTGTGGAGTAGCGAACCTGCACAATATGATGACTTTGAATTGCGCCGTGTTGCTCAAGAGTTATCAACTGCCATCCAAAGCATTCCACAAACGAGTGAAGTCAATGTTGTTGGTGGTCGTCCACGTACTGTTAAAGTAGAACTTGACCCTGAATCACTCGCTGCCAGAAAAACGACAATTGCGGAAGTTATCTCAGCGCTAAAAGTCAGTAATACGTTAACTATCGCGGGCAACCGCTTGCAGCAAGCTAAAATCAGTAACGGCTTTCAAACATCAATTACGGTTGAGCTTCAAAGTGGCGATTATCTTAGATCTGTAGACGAGCTAAATGACTTGGTTGTCAACATGATTAATGGGCAGCCGGTTTTTGTGAAAGACATAGCGTCAGTTGTTGATGGCCCGGCAGACCCAACCAATTACACGTGGATTGATTTTACTGGTAACGATACAACCACTTTACTACCTTCAGAAGACACAAGAAAAACTGACTACCCGATGGTCAGTATTAGCGTTGCCAAACAACCGGGTAGCAATGCTGTAGCGGTAACTCAAAATGTTCATACGCTTTTGGGCGATTTTAAAGCGCAATTTTTACCGGACAGTATGCACATCACTGTTTTACGTGATTATGGGCAGACAGCCGATGAGAAAGTTAACAACTTAATCCAAAGTCTTGGTTTCGCTATCTTCACCGTCGTAATCTTCATCGGCGTATTTTTAGGTTGGCGACAGGCTTGGGTTGTCGCGCTAGCGGTACCAATTTGCTACGGAATTACACTTGCCTTGGATATGGCTTTTGGTTACACCATCAACCGTGTCACACTTTTCGCGTTAATTCTCGCTCTCGGTCTATTGGTTGATGATCCAATTACTGGCGTAGACAATATATCGAGATTTTTATTTGGTGGCGCCGCGAGCAAAGATATTACCGACAGAGATGGAAAAATTGTCGCTGCCATAGAAGAGATTCGTTCGCCGCTGGTTATGTCTACCTTTACCATCGTGCTCGCATTCATCCCCCTGGCATTTATAACCGGCATGATGGGCCCGTATATGGCGCCGATGGCCTTTAACGTTCCAGTTAGTGTCATTACGAGTACAGTCGTCGCGTTTCTTGTAACGCCTTGGTTAACCAAAAAAATATTAAAAAGCGACGATAGCGTGGACTCTGAAAGCGGTAGTGATGATACGCCCCTGCTAAGCTTTTATCGTAAGGTCCTTTCTCCCATATTAGATAACCCGCGATGGTCGAAACTCACACTCTGGTCAGTGCTAGTACTGTTTATCGGTGCCTGTACGTTACCTCTGTTTCGATTGGTGCCTCTAAAACTATTGCCATTCGACAATAAAAACGAAATCCAAATTTTAGTGGAACTACCTGCTTCGAGTAGTTTAGAAACGACAGCTGCGCTCTCTAAGCAAATCGCTAATCGAGTTACGACGGTTCCAGAAGTTAACGCTATCGCAAGCTACATTGGCATCCCTTCGCCAATTGATTTTAATGGTATGGTGCGTGGTTACTATAAGCGTGCGGGAAATCACTTTGCAGATATGCGTTTAATACTGGCTGACAAATCAATCCGAGAACATCAAAGTCACGGCATTGTCCTTAGAATAAGGGCGCTCTTGGCTGACTTAAACCAAGGCAATACAAAAATTAAGGTTGTCGAAGTCCCCCCAGGCCCCCCCGTTCTCAGTACACTGGTCGCAGAAATATATGGTACAAGGATTACGGATTACGCAACGCAGCAAGATGCGGCGGCAATTTTGGTTGAACGATTGCAACGAGAACCGCACGTAGTTGAAGTTGAAAGCTCTGCTAAAGTAACGGCGCCGGTGTATCGTTTCTATACAGACAAACAAAAAGCAGCGCTTTCTGGTATTTCGAGTGCTGACGTAAACCAAGCTTTACTCGCAGCGAATCAAGGCGTAGTCGCTGGGTTTCTACAACTACCTAGAGAAGCTTCGCCTTTGCCAATCGAAGTCCGCTTGCCGCTTTCTCAACGCCATAGCGAGTCCGATTTACTCAGAATCCATGTTAAAGGAAAACCCGGTGTAACAAAGACATCAAACGAGAATGGGTTAGTAAATGCAGCCCAACCGCTGGTCGCTTTGGGGGAGATTGGAGCATTCGAGCAACTTAACGGTGATCAGATCATACAACATAAAGATTTAAAACCCGTCGTTTATGTAATGGCTGAATTATCGGGAAGAACACCGGCTGAAGTCATCGCGGATGTCAATGCAGATTTGATATTAGGCACCGATGACAATGCCACTGCGAATAAAGAGATCTCCTCCTGGCAGTCGCGCCATTTTTTGTCACCTGGCGCCGGCGACCTGTGGAAGCTACCCGACAATACCAGTGTCCGCTGGACGGGAGAAGGGGAATGGAAAATCACCGTGGACGTTTTCCGCGATATGGGTATCGCCTTCGCATTTGCGCTAATAGCTATCTTTATAGTGTTGCGGTATCAAACGCAATCTGTTTCTTTATCGCTGATTATTATGTCTGCGATCCCTCTAACTATGATCGGCATAATGCCTGGTTTTTGGCTACTTAATCAGTTTGGTGAGCGAACAATCGCTGGAGCACCAGAGCCCATATTATTTACCGCTACTGCGATGATAGGAATGATTGCATTAGCAGGTATCGTAGTGCGTAACTCTCTTATATTGGTCGAGTTTATAACTCAATCTCGTACAGCAGGAATGCCGATTAAAGAAGCTTTAATCCGAGCAGGAGCGGTTCGAATGAGACCCGTGTTGTTAACTGCTGGTACCACCCTACTTGGTAACTTTGTTATCACATTAGACCCGGTATTCTCTGGTTTGGCACTTGCCATTATTTTTGGCATTGTCGCCTCTACCTTGTTCACATTATTGGTAGTGCCGGTTGTTTATTACCTTGTCTTCAAAAATGACGAAAACACTAGTGAGGTTTCACCTTAACATGACTAGATCAAACCAATCTCGAAACAAAATCATCACGTTGTTTCTGTCAGTTTTCGTATTAGTGGTTGCTATTGCCTGGATGGCGGGTTTTTTTACCAGTAAAATTGAACCTGGCCTTACAGACAAGCCGTCGAGTCACTCGAATGATTTGATACCTGTTGCGGCAAAACGGGTTATGGAATACGAACCCGTCCCTGCATCATTGACCGCCAAGCAAGCCACAATCATTTCCTCTCGTATATTAGCCAGAATCACAAAAATCAATGTGCGTGCGGGTGACTCGGTATCTGAGGGTCAATTGTTGGCAGAATTAGAGCAAACTGATCTACAAGCTATCTCAAAACAAGCCGCCGAACAGGTTCGCTCCATTAAAGCGCGATTAGTTGAAGCGGAGCAAAACCTAAAACGCATCGAAACCTTGTATAAAGACGGACTTGTTTCTAAAGCCGATTTAGATCGTGCGACCGCTAATCAACAAGCACTAGCCGCGGACTTGTCGGCTAGCGAATTAGCGTTAGAAGGGGCCCAAGCCTCGTTAAGTTACACACAAATAAAGGCACCAATCGACGGTAGAATTGTCGACCGATTTGCTGAACCGGGCGATACAGCAACACCCGGAAGTCCCCTCCTATCCATATACAACCCATTAAGCTTACAGGTAGAAGCCCAGGTGCGTGAAACGCTGGCGATACCGTTGAAAGTGGGCGACGCTATCAACGTTGAGGTACCGGCTTTTGATAAATTGTTTGGTGCAACAGTGGAGGAAATAGTCCCAGCGGCAGATTCAAATTCTCGAAGTTTTACGGTCAAAGCTCGGTTTGACTATGATGCCTCTCTTCTGCCCGGCATGTACGCAAGAATGCACCTGCCTACAGGCGAAGTTAAGAAGCTTATAGTACCTAAAGACCGCGTCGCTACCATTGGTCAATTGAATCTTGTGTGGATAGAAGTTGACGGTCAAACAGAAAGGCGTTTCGTAAAGCTAGGCCAATGGCAAAACAACGATGAATTAGAAATTGTGTCTGGAGTGCGTGAAGGCGAGCTAATTTTGCCTATTCCAGTTGTTCAAAACTAACTTCTCTCTCTATTACGTGCCTATCAACTCAAGATTACTAATGGCACTTGACGCCCACAACCGACTATAATTGCGAGCTTACTTAATCGATTCGCCAATCATGTCTAATTGGGGGCTTTATGATAACCGTTGTTCAATCTACCCGATTACTAGTTGTCGCCTTACTAGTAACAGTTCTGGCAAGTTGTGCTTGCCCTTTCGCTGTAAAACCAACACCAAATGATGTAGTGGCTGGGCAAGTTACCAACCGCACTTATGATTTTAAAGAAGCGGGCAAACCGATGAGCTACGCGCTTTATGTCCCTAGTAGCTATGATGGTTCTCAAAAAATGCCGTTAATGATTTTGTTACACGGTTTGACGAGCAATCCAAACGCAGTGATTGGATACGAAGGCATTACTCAAGAAGCGGAAAAGCGCGGCATAATTGTGGTTGCTCCCTATGGCTACAACGAAGGTGGCTGGTATGGAAGCCGTGGTAAAGGGAAAGATTTTGGCGATAAAACTGCAAATATGTTCACTAAAGGCGCGCCCGAAAATCTGGGTGAGCTTAGCGAGCTCGATGTACTGAATGTATTCGATATTATCCGAGATGAATTCCGTATCGATAAAGATCGAATGTACGTAGTAGGACACTCTATGGGAGGTGCTGGGACGGTGCACTTTGGCACAAAATACCATAAACAGTGGGCTGCCATCGCGATGATGTCGCCGGCAGTTTTTGTTGATCCACCAGAGCCCATATCTAACCTCAAAGACATTCCTGTCATGATAGTTCACGGTGATAACGACGAACTCGTGCCCGTTGATTTGGTACGTGAATTTTATCAACGCGTCTCTGACACTGGCACGATAACAAAGTATATGGAAATACCGGACGGGGACCATGTTAAAGTTATTTCAAGAAACCCTGAAATGATTACAGAAGTCTTTGATTTTCTCACCAGCTATTCAAACTAAAAAACAGATCGTGCCGCCCTTTCGGCGGCACGCCAACTTCTTTATCCTATCTTTCAGTCGGTTTATTTTCACTTAGTACCCCTAAAAGGCGGCTAGATGATTAAATACGTGCCTATAAGTGCTGTAGACATTAATGCGTCAACGCATAAATCAAATAGTTAATACCTAGTTGATAGGATAAGTTCGCGTATTTAACTGGGTATTCTCGATGGTAAGTGTGTTCCCAACCATCGCCCATATCCGAATTCCAATTAATCAGCACCATAACACGCCCATTATCATCGAGTATGGCATGATTCGAGGCATACTCTACATCGCCTTCTGGCCGATTATCATAATTACTGAGTGCTGGAATCATCTGGGCACCCTCTACGTCGTAAAAGCCATGAAATATTTCGTGAGATGAATCGAGTTTAATAATCTCGCGGTCAGGGAATACCAAACTAAACATTTGGTAAAATGCATCCCATTGATAGGTTCCCCAGAAATCATCTATCAACATGAATCCACCCCTTAATAAATATTCACGAAGGTTATTAATTTCTTGCGGTGAGAAAAAAACACCTCCGTTGCGCCCCATTTCCACGGCATAGATAAACGGATGACTGAAAATTTGTTGATCATCCAGCCGTAACACGATGGGTTCTTGATTTACTTTTACATTGGTGAGCCTAGTGACACCTTTCAAAAAATTGATATCGGCAGCAGGAAAATCAGTCGACCACATTCCCATACTCCGTCGACTCACATAACGCGTATCATATTGAAGTCTGACAAAAGAAAACTCCCCTTCGCGCCACAGCTCAGGTTCATCAACGGGAAATTCCAGCGTTGGATCAGCTATCGCAACGGAAAGATGGATGAATTGCAGCGCAAACAAAAAAAACAAGGAAAGTAAGGTATCCTGGCTGTATCGTCGTGATAAAAAACTTAACGGTTCCATAATTAATATCCCTTGCGACGCTGCGCTTGGCGCTGCAAAATCACTAGTATAAAACCAAGAGTGATAACAACAACGCTTTAAAGGTCGAATAAGCTATGAATCAACAACAGGTCTTCGTACGCTACGAGTTAGATGGTAAAACGTATTTTGCTGAGAAGGAAGGCGATATTCTTCATCAACTCAACGCCGCGCCATACAACGCCCCCGCTCGCACTGGAACACAACACAAGGTCAATAGCGTACAGTTACTAGCGCCTGCCGCCCCTTCAAAAATCGTCTGCATAGGCCTCAACTACAAGAGCCACCTCGGAGAGCGCCCAGCCCTTGAATACCCAGGCATGTTTGCAAAGTACCCTTCAGCGTTAGTCGGTAACGAACAGAACGTTATTATCCCGAGCGATGCTAAAAGTGTGCATTATGAAGGTGAGATGGTAATTATCTTAGGAAAACACGCATCACATGTTTCTGAGGAAGAAGCAAAAACATGTATTTTTGGTGTGACTATAGGAAATGATATTAGTGAACGTGTTTGGCAGCAGAATGATCTGCAATGGTTGCGGGCCAAGTCTTCAGATACTTTCGCACCAATGGGACCTTATTTGGTAACGGGATTAGACTATGGCAATCTTGAACTCGAAACACGGGTCAATGGCGAAGTTCGCCAGGCATCCAATACGAACCTGCTAATCTTCAATGTCCCTTTTCTTATTAGCTATATAAGCCGATACATCACGTTAAATCCTGGTGATGCAATCTACACCGGGACACCCGGTACCACCCAAAAAATGGTAGACGGCGATGTGGTTGAAGTTGAGCTCTCGGGCGTAGGTGTCTTGCGAAATCAGATCGTTAAAGGTTCAGCGCAGCAATCCAGTTAAAACCTTATTAAAATTTGTTGTGAGCTAACCCTGGTTAGCTCACAACAATTACGGCCAATCAGTTTGTCGACTCAGGCACCGCTAACGCTATATACTCCGCAGCCTTCTTGCCATCACCCACAGCCATCACAATAAATTGTTTGCCGTCGATAATGTACGTCATTGGCTGGCCGGTTTGAGTTGCCGGTAACGAGATATCAGCAACCGTTTCGCCGGTCTCTTTATCTATTGCATGAAGAACCGGCGCCCCGCCTCTTCCTTCACCAGCAAACAACAAAGTTTTAGTGGCTAATAAGCCCGAACGAGTCGGCTTACCTGTTGGAGGTAGCTCTAGATCTTTTAGCGCGGGATGATTTTTAACGCTGTCTGGTGTGTCACCATTCACAACTTGCCAATCATGGTCTCCACTGTTCAGGTCGATGGAGGTAATACGGCCCCAAGGTGGCTGAATAAGTGGCAAACCATCAATCTTGGGCGTTCGCTTCTTTCCACCGTAAATAAAATCCACTGAAGATCGTTCCGGGTCATTAACTAGTGATAACAGCGAAACGTTCGTAAATGATGGAACGTAGAGTTTGCCTGTTTCAGGGTCATACGCACCGCCTTCCCAGTTAGTGCCACCGGTGGCTGAGGGTACACTCAACGTGCCAAAAGTCCCATCGGGTGCTTCCGCTAAAGATGGTGGTGTATACAGCGGCCCCAGACGAAATGGCTTTACTGCTTCCAACGCTTTAGCTCTTAGCTCTGGTGTGAAATTGATCAAGTCGTCTTCACTAAATCCTTGCCTATCGTAAGCGGCAGGTTTTGTCGGAAACGGCTGTGTAGGTGACGTCCATTCACCGGGAACATCGGTTTGCGGCACCGGTGTTTCGATAATAGGCCAAATCGGTTCACCTGTTTTTCGATCAAAAACGTAAGCAAACGATTGTTTAGTCAGCTGAACTACCACTTTCCTGCCATTAGGAAGGTCTGCAAGAATGGGTGCGGATGGGTTATCCCAATCCCAAATATCGTGATGAATAATCTGATAGTGCCACTTTCGTTTGCCTGATTTAATATCAAGCGCTACCAAGCTATTCGCAAACAAGTTGTTGCCTGGGCGATCACCTCCATAACGGTCTCCAGTGGCCGACTCGACAGGTAGATAAACTAAACCCAATTCGGGATCGGCGGACATTGGCGCCCAAACACCTGCGTTACCGGTGAATTTTTCTGAACCGTTCAACCAAGTATCGGAGCCAAAATCACCAGACTCCGGAATGGTTTTAAATCGCCATTTTAGTTTTCCGGATTTTGCGCTAAACGCACGGACATCACCTTTGACATTGGATTTTGATACTGGCCAAAAACTAACAAGGTGAGCAGCCCCGACGATAACAGTATCGTTCACGACTAATGGAGGCTTGTTTAAACCAATATCAATGTCGTCACGCCCTTTACCTAGACGTAGACCCTTCTTGAGGTCTACCCTTCCGTTGTCACCGAACTTTCTGTCAGGGACTCCCGTTTTTGCATCGAGAGAGACTAAAAAATAACCCGGCGTAACGGTGAAAATACGTTCTTTATCGCCCTTCTTCCAATAACTGACAGCACGACCAGAGCCTTTACGAGGCGCAGCTTCGTAACGCTCAGGTTCATCAGGGCGCCACATCCAAAGCAACTGGCCAGTTTTTGGGTTGAGCGCAACGACATTGCGTGTTGCGCCAGCCGTTGCGTAGAGGGTGCCATCGACCATGATCGGAGACGACAAGTTGATTCGCTCCGCTTCAGGTCCAAAATTTGCGGTGTTAAAACGCCAAGCGATTTCTAGATCAGATACGTTGTCTTTGTTAATTTGCGCTGCTGCTGAATATCGATTTGCACTAAGGTCACCATTCATGTCGAGCCACTCGACATCCTCATAAACAACAGTAGGCTCGGATAAACCGGAAGACGAAATGAGTACACCGCTAAACGGCTCGTCACTTTGATTAAGGGCAACGCCACCGGCATTTAAAAGATAGGCACTGACATCTCGATACTGAGATTCTGTAAGGGAGCCTGGTTGTTCTGCAGGCATCGCAAGTTTAATCGTAGTGTAAAACTGCTCGGCTTCACGATCAGCCCACGTAGTAGCGAAGCGTCCAACTAAATCCTCTGCGGTATGGCAGCGAGAGCAGTGCGACTGAAAAACCTCTTTTCCTTGTTCGATATTGTAAGCGTTAGCATGGCTAAACAGTGTAGTACTCAGAAGCAGCGCTGCTGATGCAGCGAAGTAAAGCTTTTGCAAAATCCCCACTCCTCAAGAATTATTTTTGTTAGTTGTTATTAGTCTAGAGATTTGGAATAGTACCGCGTTTATCGAAGCCACGGAACCAATGGGCAGCTTCAATAACGGACCCCGTAATGCTCCTACAACTGATGCTCATAAAATCGATAATACACAGCAATAACAACGAGTTAAGCTGACTATCTAGAATGTTTATAGCTAGAAATTGGTTAAAAGAAAAGCGGTTATTTTACATTTCCATACATCAAAATCAGTCAATATAGGTCGAGTTACTATGGCAGAGTTATCCAACAAAAATATTATCGTTGCTGGAGGAACCTCCGGCATTGGTTTATCAATAACGAGTTTATGTGCATCACTGGGAGCAAACGTCTGGGCAATTGGTCGTTCACAGGAATATATCGATAAAGCAAAAGAAGAAGTCTCTGGTAACGTGACATTTGTATCGCTGGACATACACGATACATCAGCGCTTCAAGCGCTATTCAAAGAGGTTGGTACCATTGACCACCTTGCATGCAATGCGACCGGTGCAAACCGGACTATTGCGCCTTTCTTGAAGCAAACAGCAGAGCAATTTCAAGAAGCGTTTGGTAAATTTTGGGGTTATACCAATGTCGTGCGAGAAGCGATTCCGTTTATCGCTGATACCGGTTCCATCACGCTAACCAGCGGCACACCGGCTCGTAAAGCTCGCCCCGGCCAAATATCGCTAAGTTGCGTTGGCAGTGCAGTCGAAGCCTTTACGCGCGCTCTAGCACCTGAGGTCGCCCCTATTCGAGTTAATGTCGTGGCACCCGGCATCATTGATACAACGATGTACAGTTGGATGGGCGATAAAAAAGATGAGCAATTAGCAAACCTTACGCAAAAGTTCCCAGCGAAAAGAGCGGGTGAACCTGGAGAGGTGGCAAGCGCGATTGTATTTTTAATGCAAAACGATTACGTAACGGGCTCAACAATCGATGTGGATGGCGGTTTATTGTTGTCCTAAACAATTGCAACACAAAAATCGCAACACAAACGCCAACATTGTTTGGTTTTGTGCAAAAAAAGCGACGCAGACATCGGTGGGTCGCTTTTTTTGATCATTAAGATTTCAAAAAATCGATGAAAGGTGGGAAAAATTTCTCGGGCACTTCCAAGAAAGGGCAATGGCCCGCGTCATCAAATAGAATTAACTTCGCGTTGGGTATCGCATCAACCACAGCTTTTGCATTTTCCCTAAAGTTACGTCCATCTTCGGCACCGCTAATAAAAAGAGTTTTCGCTTTGATATGTGGGCGATCGTAAACGACCGGTTCAGCGTATATCCATTGGAAATTTAGGGCACGAACCATCGCGGCTCTTGGCCACTCTGCGCTCAAGGTCCAACCATACATGAGGTCAACATAACGTTCATAAGCCTCGTCCCAGGTGACAAAATAGCGTTCGATATTTCTCCGGACGGCGCTGTAGTCTCGAGCGAGTTGGCGCTGATAGGTATCTTCTATGCGAGTCCATCCTCGATACGGCCTAGAGTCGACCAAACCAATCTGGTTGACGATTACTAAGTGGGTTGTTGCGTCGGGGTAGGAAAAAGCAAAGCGAGTCGCCATCATTCCCCCCATGGAGTGACCGACAATTGCCGCTTTTTTAATATTGAGAGAATCTAGTAAGGCCTTGGTGTTTGCAGCATGGTCGTCTAACCGATAGGGAATAATCGGCTTCGAAGAGCGTCCAAAACCTATCTGATCAGGAACGATAACACGAAAACCGTTATCCGTTAGCTGGTCGATGGTCGATTCAAAATATTCTCCGAACCAATTCATTCCATGCAGCAATACAACAACTTTACCGTTAGGCTTATCTGCTGAAACATCCATATAAGCCATACGGACATCTTGTTCATATAGTGTTAACGGCAGGTGTTTTACAGGATGAGGGTAAGCAAGATCTTCTAGATTAATGCTTCGAGGTAACAAATCCTCATGATCACTGGCATGTGTATGGATTGCGAAGAAAGAGCAAAATAATAAGGCCGTTATTAAGGTTAGCGGCAACTTTTGAATAGGCACGATTCTCCTCCTTGATTTATTGTTGTTGGGATACAGTCGTGATCATGGCGAGTATAACAGTCCCTCTCCTATCTGCCGCGTGAAAACGGTTAAAAACTGTCAGTTCTCGCTACGCTGCAGTTTTTTACATAAAATACACGCTGCGATAGAGAGGGGTTCTAGTGGCGCTACTGAATATCTTTGCCGGTGACATAGCTTATAAAAAGATCAAACAAGAAGGTTTAAAACCCGATCAGATAAGCGGGATTTTTGGTGCATCGGGTGCGGCAAAATGGCTTAGCATCTATGGTCTTGACCGTGCCATCTATCAGGACTGGCTAACGGAAAGTACGCACCCAATCCATCTCTTTGGAACATCGGTGGGTGCATGGAAGTTTGCCGCTGCGGCACAAAAGGCGCCAGGGATCGCATTAGATGCTTTCGCTACAGCTTACATAGAGCAATCCTATCCCGACGGTTTCTCACATGAAGCTATTCGTAGAGAAACCGAATCGATACTCAATGCATTCTTATCAGAAAACGCCGTTAAAGAAATCTTATCCCACCCCTTCTTTCGTTTTCACTGTGGTGCAGTCACAAGCAACGGATTCTTTGCGAGTGAAACGAAAACTGTTCTCGCGGCAGCGCTTGGTCTAGCCGCAGCGAGGAACCTGGTGTCACCAAGGCTACTGCAAAAAAGTTTCTCAAGAACAGTATTTAGCGATCCTCGCGATCAATTCCCTTTTCACAAGACAATCACTCACAACACTAAGCCCATCCAGTTAAAAGAGTCTAATTTTCGGAAGGTAATACAAGCCAGCGGATCAATACCTTACGTGATGCCTGCAGTGACTAACATTGAGGGCGCTCCTAACGGAGTTTATAGGGATGGTGGCTTAATGGATTACCATCCGGCTCCGGGCATACTGTGGGGAGGAGAAGGTTTAATTTTGTACCCCCACTTTTATAGTCACATCATTCCAGGATGGTTCGACAAACCATTTAGAAAGCGCTACGCAACAGAAGCACTGTTATCTCAGACTGTGCTCATATGCCCTAGCGCTGACTTTATTAAGACGCTCCCCTATCAACGCTTGCCTGATCGAAACGATTTTAAACGGTTCCAGAAAGATGACAGTCTTCGGATACGCGCTTGGAGAGAAGCTGCGGCGCGGAGTCACGCGCTAGGCGAAGAGTTTAAAGCGATTTACGAGCAAAATGCTTGGCGTGACGTCGTACAGCCTATTAAAAACGCGGCGATTCAATAGATCCCTATATACAAAGCTTTTGATAGTCAAAAGAGTAATAAACAACCTTTCGGAGCATGAATATGTAATCTTATGCGCCACTGAGCCTTGCCTATAATTTAGCTAAGAACCCAAATTGAGTAGCAGTTCAAATTTTTATTGGGTCAACCTAAAGAGAGCTGATTATGCATTGCAGAACTAATGAAGAAGAGAAACATTGGTATCGGAGCGACCGGTTCTTCATCGCCAATGGGCAGTGGTACTTCTCAACTCGTGAGCAAGTTGATATTGGTCCGTTTGGCTCAGAACAAGCGGCGCGAAGAGGGTTAGATCTATTTATTAAGTCAGTAATGAAGGACCAAAACTCATTTCAGACGGCCGTTACTGCCGCTCGCCATGGCGAATGGGCAATGACTCTGTACCACTAAACTAATCAAATTAGCTTGGGCTTTTGTTCACTTAAGCCCAACTGCCCTATCCTCTAACCTCGTCAAATGCTTGAGAGACTTTAGATTAAGTGATGACTCTAACGCGCTGAATTTAAATGGTTTTTCTTTTTTGAAAGCATGCTTTAAGCGGCCTAAACGAGCCAGGAAGTGTTTTGTTGACAAGGAAAGGGTATGAAATGGGGTGGCTGACGGGACTTGAACCCGCGACGACTGGAATCACAATCCAGGGCTCTACCAACTGAGCTACAGCCACCATCGAAACAGCGCTTGATCACCATTGCGGTGACATCAAAGACTAATTGATTCCTACCTAGACTGCCACTTATTAGACAGACTTTAATGGCGCGCCCGACAGGATTCGAACCTGTGACCCACGGCTTAGAAGGCCGTTGCTCTATCCAGCTGAGCTACGGGCGCTCAAGGTATTGCCGGGATCGGAAATTCAAGTTCTTAGGAAGCATTTGGCAACTTGCTCAAATCACTTCGTTTCTAAAAGCAGCTATATTAAGCCCTTCTTAAAATTGGTCGGAGTGGAGGGATTCGAACCCCCGACATCCTGCTCCCAAAGCAGGCGCGCTACCAAGCTGCGCTACACTCCGATTACGTCGACAAAGAGTCAATCTCACCCTTATTTGACGTCTGAAACCCGTTAGCTAAAGCCACCAGATTTCAGGAGGTGCGGATAATACCGACGTGTTTCGTGAAGGTCAATGGAAAGCTTCAACATTTTGTTTTTATTAGAAGAAAGTCTGCTGACATTAAGTATTTGACTGTGGGACAATACGCGCCCTCGCATGACCATCGAGGAGAAAAGAGACATGCCCGCGTTAGTGTTAGACGGAAAAGCGTTAGCCCAAAAAACAGAACAAGAATTAACCGAACGTGTTAATCAGCTTAAAGCTAAAAGCGGTGGTCAAACACCTATCCTAGCCACAATCCTTGTTGGCGCTGACCCTGCCTCAGCAACCTACGTAAAAATGAAAGGAAACGCCTGTCAGCGCATAGGTATGGATTCTCTCAAGGTCGAAATGCCAGAGTCGACAACCACTGAACAATTACTGGCCAAAATCCAGGAATTAAACACCGATCCAAACGTCCACGGTATTTTGCTCCAACATCCTGTCCCCGCACAAATTGATGAACGCGTTTGCTTCGACGCAATTTCCATTGAAAAAGACGTTGATGGCGTGACTGCTTTGGGCTTTGGGCAAATGGCGATGGGGATGCCCGCCTATGGTAGTGCTACACCACAGGGCATAATGCGGTTGCTCGAGGCATACAATATCGACATAGCCGGGAAACACGCTGTAGTAGTTGGACGCAGCCCTATTCTCGGTAAGCCAATGGCTATGATGTTGCTGAATAAAAATGCCACTGTCACGATCTGTCACTCTCGGACTACAAATTTACCAGAATTGGTTCAGCAGGCGGATATTGTTATTGGTGCGGTAGGAAAACCAGAGCTGATAAAAGCAGACTGGATTAAAGACGGCGCCGTTGTAGTTGATGCCGGTTTCCACCCTGGCCCCAAGTGCGGTGACATAGAACTAGGCCCTCTCACTGATCGCGTCGCAGCATATACCCCCGTACCCGGTTCGGTTGGGCCGATGACAATCAATACATTGATTTATCAAACTGTCGCTGCTGGCGAGAAAAAGCTTGGATAAATTGCATTAACAATACGAAGCTACTCGTTATGCGGTTAGATAAGTTTATTAGCCATGGGACTACTCTTTCCCGCGCACAAGTAAAGCGTGCAATTAAGGCTAAGCTAGTTGAAGTTAATGGCGCTATTGCGCTATCACCGCAGCAAAACGTGTGCGAAACCGATACAGTGTCCATGGAAGGGACACTCGTAGCTCTCCCCGCCCCGCGCTATTTAATGGTGAACAAGCCAGAAAATTGTGTAAGCGCAAGCCGTGATACCCAACACCAAACGATTCTCGATGTGATTGGCGAACGCGACTCCAATTTATCAATTGCAGGGCGATTAGATAAAGACACAACAGGGCTAATACTACTGAGCGACGACGGGCAATGGATTCATAATGTGACATCCCCACGTAAGGGGTGCACGAAAACTTACATCGCCAAATTAGATCAGCCAGTGACTCTTGGGGTTATCGAAGCATTTGCCATGGGAATATCGCTGCGAAATGAAGCAAAGCCAACACTGCCAGCAAAACTTGAGGCGCTACCCGACAATTTGGCTAAGGTCGACATCACGGAAGGCAAATATCATCAAGTGAAGAGGATGTTTGCAGCCTGCGGACTCCATGTTCTCAGATTACAGCGTATTGCTATTGGCGACATAACGCTCGATCCAACGTTGCAACCGGGCCAATTTAGAGCACTAACCCAACAAGAGATAGAGAGTTTTCGCGCGTGAAACATTCCCTTCAAGACTACCTCGTTAATTTAGTGAGTGAGTCTGCCAAACCAACACTATGGGTCGTAGACGAAAGTACTCTACCGCTTTACGAGAACGCTAGAATACCCAACCACGTAACCGTTCTGACAAACCGATACACGCCTAAAAATGCTATCTCTCCCGATAGCAAATTGATTGTAAATGATTTTGATTTTTCGCAGTTCAATTCGTTTGAGCGAATTATTTATCGAATATCGAAAGAGAAACCATTGGTTCACCATTGCATCAATCAATCCCTCCAGCACTTGACTGACACTGGCGAACTCATACTCATTGGCGAAAAACAAGATGGCATTAAATCAATTGCCAAACACGCCCTAAATACGTTTGAGGTTGACGGTGTAACAAAAAAACAGGGCAGCTTTTATGTTACCCACATTGGCAAACCGACATCCTGTGACAGTGAACTCGATACCCAACATTATACGAACCTACGAAAACTTAATGCCGACGGTCAAACCTTCTATAGTAAACCAGGAATTTTTGGCTGGGAAAAAGTCGATCAAGGAAGCACATTACTACTGAAAGAATTGCCACGCCTGGCTAAACACATGAAGCACATAAATAGCATATTAGACTTGGGTTGTGGCTGGGGTTACTTAATGTGCGGCACGCAAGCGTTAAATGCTGAAAGGCGTGTCGCAACAGACAACAATGCGGCCGCGATTGATGCAGCGAAGAAAAATTGTGAAGAGTTAAGTTTAACCGTAGACGTAGTGCTTGACGATTGTGGAAGCAATATTAAAGAAAAGTTTGACCTTATCCTTTGCAACCCTCCTTTCCATCAAGGGTTCAGTGTCGAAAATACGTTACTAGAAAAGTTTTTAAAGAATGCCAGCAGAATGAGTCGTCGAAGTACTCGTTGTTTATTTGTAGTTAATCAATTCATTCCTCTTGATAAGGTTGCGGACAAGTACTTTTCCGAAATTACACTATCAAAACAACAAAATGGGTTTAAAGTTTGGCAGCTTAAGCACTAACCTAATCTATTACCTCCTTTGCTAATGTGTACGACCGCTTAAAACTCACGCCGTATTCGCGTGTTAAAGTTAGTAACCCCAGCTTTACCAAACCGGTTCGATAGGGATTCAACGACTTTGTTGAATTCGGGGCGATCAGTGACATGCTTAAAATAGCACACAACCCTATTATCAAACCCTTTAATGGATAATCGCCACGCGCTTTTAAAACGGCAGTGGTTTTGAGCAAAATAACTCTGAGTTGCCGATTGATTGGATTCGTAATTGACGACTAGACCGCCATTTGGTGTCAAATGCTTTGCTAATAAAGTACCCCATTCTTTATTGACCTCAATAACCCTATTAGGCTCTCCATCATTGTGTGAAAACAAGTCATCCACAATATAATCAAATTTCGGACCGCGGTACTGCTGCAGCCAGGAAATTGCATCATCGCAGATTAATTGAATAGATGGATTTCTGGGGACACCAAAGAAGCGTGTCGCAATGGCCAAATGATTTCGGTCTATATCAACGCCCACAATACGTTCAGGTGTCGATACAGCGAGTAGTTGTTTAATTACAGCGCCACCACCGACACCTAAAACCAGCACTTTAGGCGAAGGCTCTTTTAGCAGCAAAGCGGGCAGTAGCAACATATCCCATACTTGCCCACCAAGAACCCTGCTTGGATTATATTGACTATGGAAAACACCATTTGAATAAAGTCGAATACTCCGCCCTGCGCGCCGAACTTCGTAAGATGCCTGGGGTGTTTCTTTTCTCCAAATAACAGCCATAGCGGACGCTCAAAGACAGGGAGCTGGGAGTTGTTCACCAGAGGAATCGTATTCGCTATTTACGATACGTAAAGGTTCGCTTAAAAATATTTTTATTGATTGATGAACACATCCGCTACTATTGATAACACCATGCCCAATAGATGGATAATGCCAGTGCGCCGCATTCGGCAATAGTTGCCCTAGCTCGTCAGCCCATTGCGAAGGGGTCACTGGATCCAACCCGCCCGATAAAAGCAAAATAGGCGTATCAATAGCGCGATAGATTTCTTCGTATTGTAGCAAGCTAAGCTCACCCGTTTTTTCATTCCCAAACAATGGGCAGATGTCATAATCTAATCCGTCTTCAGTAATCCAGCGCCATTGCGGATATTCTTCAACGACGGCTCTATATTCCTCTTCCGTGGTCTGCGGGGTTTCTTTGCATTCGATAGCGAAATAAACCAACGGAGTAAATTCGGGTGCCAGCTCACTGTTGAGGGCGTTCTCCGCTAATCTCCTCAAGGCTGCCGTATTACCTTGCGGGATCTCGTGTAGCGCACTCACAATCGTCTCATGTAGCGTGCTGTCGTAAAGCGATTGGTAAACGACGGACACAAAACGTTGGTTGTCGATCACTGCCTGCACTGGCCACCCGCCCTGCCAGAGTGACAGTGAGACACGTTGCGGTGAACGTTCTAAATAATTCAGCGTAGTGTTTAGCCGTTGCTGCAGCTCTTTAGGTTTCTCGTCACACCAAAGATTAATCTCACAAATCGTCCAAAGCCGCTTAAAACTATTCGCGATTGACTCTGGCCACTCTGCAATTGAACCTTTTCGGTGCGGATACACTGAATCAAGAATTGCACTACGAATATTACGAGGGTTGTGACGCAACCACTCAAGGGCTAATCGTGTTCCATAGGAGCCACCGACAAGGTTCCATTGTTCATATTGAAGGGCTAATAAGATGCCCTGCATATCATTTGCGCTTTGTTCGGTCGAAAGCATCGCTGTTTTTAAACCTTTTTCGTTTAACGTCGCGATACACTGTTCAATTGCCTCATACAGATACCTAAACTCCGTGGACACGGACAGACGCTGTCCTAATATCTCACGCACATATTTTTCGTAGCCGTCGCAATCAAAACGAGGCCGGCTATAGCCTGTCCCCCGCTGATCGACCAGAACTAAGTCTCTTCCTGCCGCCGTGAGTTCTTGCCACAAAAACCAAGAGCTAATATTTTCTGGCTCTAAGTAAGTTGAGCTACCAGGCCCGCCGGAGAGATAAACAATAGGATCAGGAAAGTGCTGGCTAGATTGATCGCGGATAACCACAACAGCGAGATAAGCAACTTGATCGATCTCTTCGAGCATCCAATGAAAACAGTGAACCAGCTTGCCTTCGGGGATATCAAACCAACATTTGACGGTTGAGAGACGTGAGTTTGTTTTTCTGATTGACGGCTGCTCTAAATCATAATGCTTAGCGTCTTGTGGTGACCCAACGCCCTGCTCATTGCCTATAGTCAACGGGCTAACGTTGTGATCTTTATGAGACGTCGTCAAGTAGAGGAGCACCGCGAGCCCACCGAAAAAAACGAGCGCAATAGTTATGAACTTTAAAGCGACGCCAAACTTTTTATTCATTGCGGCTATGTAATCTCTGCCATTTGTAGTTTCAAATGCGCACGAACACAACGAAGTGTCTCGTATGAAAACTGCTGATTAAAATGTTCGAAGACAGGCGCTAGCGGTATCTGGTTGTCATCTGTTATCACGCTGATCAACGCATCCGAAATCATATCGATCTCATCCCTGACAAGTTCAACAACCTGGTTGAGATCGGCTTCACCTCGAGCAATCAACTTTTCACAATGACCAAAAATGGTTGATTCAGCTAAGCCTCGCTGTGCAGCAATGTCTTTAACGCTACACCCCGTATTGAGCAGCTCCAGGGTATCGGACTCTGACTGATTAACGGTGGTTGACGTAGATTTAGTAATGGCAGAAGACAATTCGCTATTATTGAGGTGGTTCGCGATAGCATCAATAAAGTCAGTCGCATAACGTTCCAATTTTGCCTGACCTACGCCGCTAATCGACGCGAAGGCGTTTTTATCTGTTGGTTTAGATTCAACCATTTCCATAAGCGTTGCATCGTGAAAAATCACATAAGGCGGGACACCTTGTTGCTTCGCGAGGTTTGCTCGTACTGAACGCAGAGCATCCCATAACGGCTGTTCTGAATCCGAAGCGACAAATGATTTGCGTTTTGTTTGAGCGGCTTGAGGGATTCTATCTTTCCGTAACAGACACTTTTCATCTCCGCGTAATATGGGGCGCGCCTTTTCAGTTAATAAAAGACTGCCGTATCCTCCGTGATCAACCTCGAGATAACCTCTAGCAACGAGCTGCCTGAAGACTGAGCGCCATTGTGGTTCTTTTATATCTTTACCGATCCCATAGGTGGACAATTGTTGATGTCCAAATTGACGTATTTTATCTGTGTCTCTACCGAGCAACACTTGCAGTACATGACCGACGCCAAACCGTTGTCCCGTTCTGTATACACAACTCAACGCTTTTTGTGCTGCTTCTGTTGCATCCCAGGTCTCAACCGGTTCAAGACAGGTATCGCAATTATTACAAGGCGCTTCAAATAAATCGCCAAAGTAATGCAATAACGCCTCGCGGCGGCAACTAGAAATTTCACAATAGCCTAACATTGCATCGAGTTTTCGTCGCTCGGATATCTTGAAATCATTATTCCCCTGAGAGCTATCGAGCATGCTCCGAAGGGTAATGACGTCCTGAATACCGTAGGCCATCCAAGCGGTTGCTGGCAATCCATCGCGCCCTGCACGGCCAGTTTCCTGGTAATAAGCTTCCAAGCTTTTTGGCAAATCCATATGGGCGACAAAGCGGACATCTGGTTTATCGATGCCCATTCCAAATGCAATGGTCGCGACGATAATAATGCCCTCTTCTTGAATGAAGCGGCTTTGGTTATGTGCACGTTCGTCTGGCGGTAATCCTGCGTGATACGGTAATGCTGAAAAACCCTGTAAGTTAAGCCAGTTTGCTACATCATCAACTTTTTTTCGCGAAAGGCAGTACACAATCCCAGAATCACCAGCGTGCTCCTCACGAAGAAGTTTGAGAAGCTGCTGTTTGACTTGGTTTTTTTCTGTCACTCTATATTGGATATTAGGGCGATCAAATCCGGTAACGAACTGCTTTGCATTCGACAATGAAAGTTGCTGACAAATTTCGATCCTGGTTCGTTCGTCAGCTGTTGCCGTCAGTGCGACTCGGGGTACATGAGGATAACGCTCATGAAGAATTGACAGGCGAAGGTAGTCTTCCCGAAAATCGTGCCCCCACTGTGAGACACAATGAGCCTCATCAATCGCAAACAGTGCAATTTCAATATCATCCAGTAATGATAGTGTGGTGTGCTGGGAAAACCTTTCTGGAGCGAGGTATAAAAGATCAAGCTCGCCTTGTCTAATAGCAGAGAGCACCTCACGCTGCTGGTCTGGGGGTAGCGTCGAATTGAGGTAGGCGGCTTTGATACCAAGTTGGCACAGCGCGGTGACTTGATCCTCCATCAAGGCTATGAGCGGAGAAATCACGACGCCTAAGCCTTGCCTAAGAACGCCGGGGATTTGATAGCATAGAGACTTGCCCCCACCGGTCGGCATCAAAACTAAGGCGTCTTGCCCTGCAATCAACGTATCAATGATTTGTTCTTGAAAAGGCCGAAACTGAGAATAACCAAAAGTTTCTTGTAATAATGCGAGAGCTGTTTGCGACATGCCGCGATTATAGCGGTCTTAAGGGGCTAGACCAACGCTTTAGATTACCGATCGATAGTCTTTTGATACACTGCGGACAGACACATTTAAGCAATAGGATGTACGCCAGAGCAAACCCTATGCAAACCTCTTCCGAAGCGACCCCCACTTCGTCACAGTCAGTTATGCCACCGAGTAATGACCTCCTCATTCCTTGGGCCGATCGCGACTGGGATTCGTCGGAGGTCTTTGTCGATAGCGACGCCTATTATTGCTCAATTATTAAGCTAATTAAACAGGCGAGCAAAGAGGTGATCTTGTCAGCGTACATTTTTAATGATGACGTGAGCGGACATCGCTTTATCAATGCTTTGGCTGCGGCGGCGCAACGTGGTATCAAGGTGCTAGTACTGCTCGACGGCGTCGGGATTATGGCCAATAGTACCAGGCTAATTCACGCCCTAACTAATGCCAATATTTCGTTCAGGATATTTCATCCACTACCGTGGCAACCTATGGCCTATGCAAACCGGCTTCGCCGAAGTAGCTGGATTGGTGATGTCATCTTTTGTCTGTTGAGAATCAATAAGCGCAACCACTCCAAGCTAGTGATTATAGACAGAATATACCTCGCATGCGGCAGTTCCAATATTTCAGATGACCACCTATCTTCCGAACACGGTGGGAAAAATTGGCACGACTACAATACGATCGTTTCAGGTCCAACCGTCGCTGATATTGCGGAGACATTTACCGATCTATGGCACTATCGAAAGCCTCGTTTTGGGCGAGGATTATTTCGACATTATTGGAACAACATTAGTCAGAGCTTGCGCAGACAAAAAAATCAATTGCTGCTCAACAATATTCTCAATGCACGAAAACGGCTTTGGATCATCAACCCCTATTTTTCGCCCACCAGAAAAGTACTAGAGGCGATTTGTGAAACAGCTAATCGCGGTGTCGATGTCCGGTTGATAGTACCTCGAAAATCAGATGTCGTGCTATTTCCTTTGCTCACCAGTAGTTACTATGCTGACTTACTAAAGGCTGGGGTGTTAATTTACGAATATGTTCCCGCAATACTGCATGCGAAAGTAATGCTAATAGACGAAAAATGTTTGCTGGGTTCTAGCAATCTCAATCATCGCAGCATGCTGCATGATGTAGAGCTCGACATCGTAATAGAAAACGCTCAGTGTATTGAGAAACTTAAGCATCAGTTTTTAGCTGACCAGTCCGCGAGTGAACCCGTCTTTAAAGAAGATGTAAAACTAAAAGGCACGCGCCGGTTTGCTGGGGGCCTCATTCGCCTCGCGAGATATTGGTTATAAATTCACACACACCGTTTTGGTTTTATGAACCCTATTAAGCACCCTGTTGAGACAACTGTTGGCAATTTAGAGGATACAATTCGAGTCCTTTCGTACAACATTCATAAAGGTTTTAACCCTAGCAACTCTCGTTTCATCCTCGATGAAATGCGGCATGCAATACGCACAGTAAATGCTGAGCTCGTTTTTTTACAAGAAGTCACCGGGAACAACGAAAAACAGGGTAAACGCCACGACAACTGGATCCCTGAAGCCCAATTTGAATTTCTAGCCGACCAAATGTGGCATCACTATGCCTATGGAAAGAATGCGATTTACCAACATGGCCATCATGGCAACGCCATATTATCGAAACTCCCCTTTGAGTTTTGGGAAAACACCGACGTCAGTCAGTTTAAGTTTTCTCAACGAGGCATACTACAAGGCGTCATTAAACATGGTATTCACGTGTTCTGTTTGCATCTAGGGTTGTTGGGCGTCGAGCGGCGAACACAAATCAAAATGCTTATTGATACGATCACCAAACGAGTGCCGCTAGATGCGCCTTTGATCATTGCTGGTGATTTCAATGACTGGAACTGCTCGCTAGATAAACGTCTCAAGAAATCCTTAAACTTGCGCGAAGCCTTTAGCGAAGCTCGCGGAAAACCGGCAAGAACCTTTCCCGCAGCGTTTCCTATATTTCAGCTCGATAGAATTTACTTTCGCAATCTACGACTAGTTGATTCTAGCCTTTTAGTCGATGACCACTGGCAGGGCCTGTCCGATCATTGCGCCCTTTATGCTGAATTTGAAACTCCCTAGACGATTGCCATGGGCGTTGGTAAAGTCCCGCCTGTTTATGATTACTTAGAGTAACTTATATGCTGGAACCTTTTGCTCTTAAAGTGATGTCACTTCTCGTGGCTACCTTTGTGTTCGCCCTATTTGCTGGCTTAATAGCTATAGGCGTTATGTGGTTCATCGATCGACATCAAACAACCCATACTATTCGACGAAATTATCCGGTATTAGGCCGTTTCCGATACTTTTTTGAGCATCTCGGTGAGTTCTTTCGCCCCTATATGTTTACTCAAGATCGAGAAGAGCTACCGTTTAACCGAGCAGAACGACAGTGGGTCTATCGCGCAGCAAAAAATATCGATAGCAGTATCGCCTTTGGCTCGACGTTGGACCTCACGAAAACCGGAACACCATTGTTTTTAAACTCTGGCTTTCCAACCCTCGACGAAGACGCGTTGTCATCATCTCACGTACAAATTGGTCCATATTGCCGTCATCCCTTCTCTACGGACTCCATTGTCAATATATCGGGCATGAGTTACGGCGCTCTATCGCGTCCTGCGATCGAAGCGTTATCGCTGGGAGCCGCTCAAGCGGGGTGCTGGCTAAACACTGGGGAAGGTGGATTAACACCCTACCATCTCGCATCGGGCGCAGACTTGGTGTTTCAAGTAGGTACAGCCAAGTATGGGGTGAGAGACGAAAAAGGCCTACTAAGTGATGAAAAGCTTCGCAGTGTTGCGGCTCATCCACAGGTCAAAATGTTTGAGATCAAACTCAGTCAAGGGGCCAAGCCCGGTAAAGGAGGTATTCTGCCTGGCGATAAGGTTTCAGATGAAGTCGCCTCGGTAAGGGGGATTCAAGCAGGGGTCGCCTCAATTAGCCCCAACCGACATGTGGATGTGCGCAGTGCTGACGACCTAATCGATTTAATCAATCGAATTAGAGATGTAACCGGGAAACCAGTCGGCTTTAAGGCCGTCATTGGCGACGAGTACTGGCTCAACGACCTGTTTTCTGTAATTTTAAGCCGCGGTATTGAAACCGCCCCGGACTTTATTACTGTCGATAGTGCAGATGGCGGGACAGGAGCAGCACCTCAGCCCCTCATGGACTATGTTGGTCTACCTATTAAAGAAAGCCTGCCGTGGCTGGTCGATCGGCTTAACGAAACCGGACTCCGTGACCGCATAAGGGTCATCGCATCAGGTAAGCTCATCACACCCTCTCGGGTGGCCTGGGCACTCGCAGTGGGCGCAGACTTTATAGTAACCGCTAGAGGCTTTATGTTTGCACTTGGGTGTATTCAAGCCTTGCAATGCCACCGTAATACATGCCCTACAGGCATAACGACCCATAACCCCAAGCTCCAAAAAGGATTGGTAGTACCAACCAAGGCCCAACGCATCGCCCACTATCATAAGAACCTCGAACACGGTGTAGGGTTAATCGCCCACGCTTGCGGAGTACCGGAACCAAGACAGTTACAACGGAGTCATATCCGTATCGTAATGGAGAACGGCCTATCTAAACGCCTGGATGAATTATTCCCAAGCACCCCAAAGCCACCAGTAAATCGGGTATCGGACACAGCCACAATAAAAATTGAAGCTGATATAGAGACTTAGAGAGACGATAAAAATGTCTTATTTTGCAATTACTTTTAAAAACATAGCGAGCATCGTCTTATTAAGTAGCATCTCAATAGGAGCGTTCAGCGCTGATGAGTCACCCAAAAGGACCACTGATTTTGGCTGGGCTGACGATAGCCAACACGAGAAGCAGATAGCGGCTATCGATCGTTTGGGCCGCCGCCACTTTGGTCAACCGTTGCGCCGAGACTTCAGTGATCTTGATTTATTACAGCGTATTGCAGACAGAAAACTTATCAAGGAGAGTGACACGTTTACTCTGCAAGCGACCGGCGCTGTGCTGGGAGATGTCCTTGCAAAGGAGCTAAACCTTGTATGGAAAATCTATCAAGACCAACGAGGTCGAAGCCGAGCATTATGTGTGGCTAAAAGTGAACACTGCTTATTCCCTGTGACTATGTTGTCTCGTCGGCTCGAAGTCGGGCTAGAAGTCAACGTAAAAGCCACCTATGAAGATGCTGCGAAAAAGATTAAACCCTTTCTACCCGACTACAATGCGTACGATGGAAAGCAAGCTGACCCTTCACCAAAACCGAGTTGGACTCGCGATCGAAAAGAAAAACCTACTACCATCCCAATTCGTTGACCTACCCCACCTCAAAACAGACCGTCCAGCATAAATACAAACGACCGGTGAGTTCTATATATTGAACTCACTGCCTCGCCAATGAATAATAAATGCCGCTTCGAAAACACTCTCGCACTTTTTTGTGCGACGCGAGGGAACTTCGTAGCAAATAAAAAATAAACGCTACACTCAAACATAACGATAAGTACGTAACACGTACTAACTGGAAATGGTCTATGTCAACGGTAATTATTGTCGATTCTGCTTGTGATGTTCCAGAGCGCTTTTCACAATCAAAATCAATTGCGGTGCTTCCTATTAATATCCTTCTTGGCGACGAAAAGTACGTCGATAATTTTGATAGCCAGCAAGTGCTAGCAATGATGGAGGACGGTACATTAAACCCAAAAATCTATGCAAATTCTGATGCGGCCTCAAAAGATCAGATCATTGAGTTTTTAAAAACTAAAATTATCCCCAATTTTGATTGGGCAATTGTCGAAACTGTTTCAAGTAAGCAAAGTGATCAAAACGCGATATGGCGCGAAGTAAACCAAGGCTTATCTTCTAGATTTAAAGAGTTTAGATCAGCAGATGCAAAGCCCTTTCAATTGAGTATTATTGATTCCAAAACCGCTTATGCAGGTCAAGGCTTACTCGCACTTGAGACTATACGTCTAGCCAAAAAAGGCATAAAAAGCCGCCGAGAGCTTCTAGATAAGATCAAACAATTCCCGTCAAAAATTCAGGCATACTCAGCCGCACCAGACGTTTCTTACCTACGACACAGAGCCCTACAGCGTGGTGACAACACGATTAATTTCATCAATAGCATCATCGGCAAGGTGTTAAAAATCACACCCATAATTTACGGGATCAATGGTGAGATAGGGTTAGCCTATCGTGAAAAAGGCTTGGACAAAGCAATCGCGAGAATGATGCAACACGCAATCGATGCGATCCAGGATAATGCGCTATCGTCCCCTATTGTTAATTTGTCTTATTCTGGTCCACTCGATGAACTTCACCAACATGAAAAGTATCAAGAACTAGTCCGAGTAGCGAAACAACACTCAGTAAATGTGTTTAGTAGTACATCGTGTATATCAACGGCTATTAACTTAGGGCCGAAAAGCTTAGGCATGGCACTAGCAATTGAAGATGAAAATCGACGCATTAAAGAATAGGTATGACACGAAAAGCGAATAAGCTTAGCTATTCGCTTTTCGTGTTGTGGGTAGATGAGAGATAGCGCTTCTCACGCAAGCTTCCATCTTCTTCAGGTTGAATCCAGTCAACAAGCTGCTGCTTAAGTAAACCCGACAAAAACCGAATATGTGTATCGCTATCGTTAAGAGCGGGAATATATTCATATCGTTCACCCCCCGCGTGAATAAACACCTCTTTGTTTTCGAACCCGATTTCATCGATTGTTTCGAGACAATCGGCGGAAAACCCTGGGCATATAATTTGTACGCTGTGCACCCCTGACTGCGGTAAAGCCTCAAGCGTTTTATCTGTATAGGGCTGGAGCCACTCTTCCTTTCCAAACCGAGATTGGAAAGTCGTCATGTATTCATTCTCTTTTATGCCAAGCGCTTCGGCTATTAACCTTGTCGTTTTCAGGCATTGGCAATGGTATGGATCACCTTGATGCAGGTAACGGAGCGGTACCCCGTGGTAGGAAAAAATCAGTTTCTCAGCACGTCCGAATTTATCCCAGTGGGCTTGTATTGATCGTACTAGCGCTTCGACATAGCCTTGATGGTCACCGTATTGATTGATGAAACGAAGCTCTGGTAACCAACGCCGCTGCTGGAAGTCTTCAGCAATGGCATCAAAGGTTGATCCCGTGGTGGCAGCAGAATATTGGGGGTAAAGTGGTAGCACCACCAGTTTCTCAACGCCCTGATCAAAGAGTTTTTGCAACTGTCCGCTGATTGACGGTGTTCCATACCGCATTGCCCACTCGACGACGACCTGACTTCCCCACTCATCCGTTATATCTTTGGCTATGGCTTTGCATTGAGCTTGAGTGATCTGGGCCAGTGGCGAACCTTCATCGGTCCACACGCGCTTATAGGCTTCCGCTGATTTGGCTGGCCTGATGTTTAATATGATTAGATTCAATATACACCACCAGATTAATCGAGGCACCTCCACAACCCTAGGGTCTGAAAGGAACTCTTTTAAATAGTCTCTCAATGCTGACTTGGTTGGTGCATTGGGTGTACCCAGGTTAGTAATTAATACACCGACTTTTTTAGATTGAGAATGGGTGTATGCTTGCGACTGATACTTCATTAGGAAAGGCCTTAACCAATTGTTTGCAAAATGTACTCTATAGCGTAGCTAGAACTGATCCGAAACAGACCACCAGTTTTCAATAGCTTCTGTAACGTACTTTTTACGGTGAACAACCTGATATAGTTTACGTGAAAGGTCACGATTTTCGAGCTGAAGTTCGATAAGTCTCCCCGTCGCAAACGCTTCCTCCAAAGTTATCGCCGATAAGCAGCCTAGACCCAGACCTGATTCTACAGCCCGTTTTATTGCCTCCGTGTGCTCAAGTTCAAACAAAATATCTAACGAAGGCAACAAGTCGTGGAACGCCCTCTCGAAAGTCTGCCGAGTTCCTGACCCTGGTTCCCGAATAATCCAACGCGCGCTAAGCAGATCGCTGTCTTTCAACAGTTTATTTCTCGCTAGTGGATGATCTGGCGCGCAGAATACTTTTAGGTCATCTGAGCGCCAGGGAGTAATATTTAAGTCCGGGTTATTCACATCACCTTCAATGAGCGCCACGTCCAACTCAAAACCGTCTAGCTTTTGGGTAATTGTCGCTGTATTAGCGACTTCTAAGGTTACTCTGGTTTCTGGGAAACGCTCCATGAACTGTGCAATCATCGGTACAGCCAGATAATTACCGATGCTTAAAGTCGCTCCAACTCTCAGGGCGCTACTGGCTACATGCTGACTCAACTCACCTTCTAGCTCATGGGCTCTTGTTAGTAATTCTTCCGTTTTAGGCTGCAGCGCCTTACCAAAATCGTTCAGCTGTAATCTCTTCCCCACCCTATCAAACAACTGTACATCAAATTGGGACTCAAGCTCCTTTAATGCGCCACTGGCCGCCGATTGTGACATAGCCAGTGATTCAGCAGCCTTACTGATATTTTGATGGTGTGCGGTAGCTATAAAGATCTCAAGCTGTCTAAGCGTGAAACGCATGGGTCAATCCTATAGAGAGCTGGTCAAAGACCTCATTATATATTGGCTTAATCGATATATGATATCCCTAAAATCCGTTTTTTCGATATAAATATATCGTATATCGTATCTATCACGAAAGCGTCACCCGTTAATTTTTGGTTTTAACTTCATAAGCGAGTCAGTACACAATGAGCCAGATACGTGAAGAAACAGTCACAAGCGTCCATCACTGGAATGACACCCTCTTCAGCTTTAAGACGACGAGAGATCCTGGGTTTCGCTATAAAAATGGTCATTTCACGATGATTGGACTGAGGGAAGAAAACCGCCCCTTATTACGCGCCTATAGCATTGTCAGCGCAAACTACGAAGAAGAGCTTGAATTTTTCAGTATCAAAGTACCTGACGGACCGTTAACGTCAAAACTTCAGCATTTAAAGGTTGGTGAAAAAGTTCTCGTGAACAGCAAACCAACCGGTACGCTGATTATGGACAATCTGGTACCTGCTAAACACCTCTACCTATTGAGTACAGGTACTGGCCTCGCGCCATTTATGAGCATCATCAAGGATCCCGAAGTATACGAACGATACGACAAAGTAATTTTAATTCACGGGGTACGCTACAAAAATGAGTTAGCTTATCAACAAGAAATTCTAGAACAGTTGCCAAGCAATGAATATTTCGGTGATGAAGTTTCCAAGAAGCTGATTTATTACCCCACAGTGACGAGAGAAGCATTCCGAAATAACGGCAGGATTACGGATCTCATAGCGTCAGGCAAATTATTTGAAGATATCCAACTACCAACACCTACAGTCGGGAACGACGCATTTATGCTCTGTGGAAGCCCTGCAATGCTCAAAGATCTTTGCAATATGTTGGACGCTATGGGCTTCGCTGAAGCGAGGCAAGGCAACCTTGGTGACTACGTCATAGAACGAGCGTTTGTTGAAAAATAGAAAAACGACAGCGTGGAAAAAGTTAGCAGTCAAATACAGCGTTCAAGTATTTATTGAGCTGACCTTTGAACTTACAGGTCATCAAGATATCGCTTGACCATCTCTTCCTGCGACTCTGGTTTGCCTTGACCACCGATTTGATCTCTAAGCATCATCGCCATGGTGGGCACTCCCTGCCTATTAACCAGATCATGCGCTCTCCATAAATGAGAGCGCATAAGTGCTTTTGCGCAATGTAAAAATACTTGCGTAATTGATACTCTGATAACTGTTTGGGGCTTGTTTTTTAAATGATCAAATTCGGCTAGTAACGCTTTGTTAGTGTGGATAGTGGCTTTGCCATTGACCCGTAAGCTTTCATCAACCCCTGGAATAAGAAATAGTAAACCTACCGCTGGCTGCTCTAGTATATTGACGAGACTGTCTAACCTTCTATTTCCTTTTGCATCAGGAAATAATAATGTGGTGAAATCAAGTATTTTAACGAAACCGGGTTCGCCTCCTCTGGGAGACGCATCTAACGCACCAACACTATTAGAAGTTGCAAGAACAAAGAAAGGACTTTTCGTAATAAAGTACTCACTGTGTTTTTCAAGGGCCGGTAGCTCTTTCTTTTTAGCTTTTTCACCAGGTGAACCGTAAATTTCTCGCAGCTCAGCTTCATTCGTTATTTTCAATGTTGTGCCCATTTAGGAGTAGAGTGTTGTACACAACGTTATATCTACGTTGCGAGAATAATAGTTTAATGATGACGACAGTTTGTCAGATACATTTCAATACGAGAATTCCTAACATCAACTCGTCTTGGAGTATCCGTGTTGACTCTATAGAATGCCTTCAATGCCCTTCCTGAAATCGCTCCTTACGCTCCATTAGCTTCTCTTTCTGTCGTATAAAGTATTTATCAAATTATTTGCTATAACCCGCTCAGCGGGCTCTATGCGTCAAGCCACAGAAAGCAAATTAATGACTTACTTTCGTTCGCATCAACAAAAAGACTTGCTACAGTTTATTCGGAAGCTAAACGTTTTCGATTGACTCCGCTTCAATTGTAAGTCTTTAACTGAACAGTTGCATCTTCCTCTCAGCCTTTGCAATAATGAATTTCGCGCCACAACCGCTAACGATAAATGGAGCTACGAGTGAGCAAAGTGATTGAACTTAATCTTCACCGAGGCGAAGAGTCGGAGAAACGAGCAAGGATCTCAGTTAGCCTTAGGAATGTCTCGAGAGACTGTCGGCGGGAAATACTGAGTTCTTACTCGTACAATGCATTGTGGCTTGGGCAACTCACGCTAAAACAATACGCAGAACTTCTGTATAGCCATCTTCGCATTCGTCGGCATCTAGAATCGCTCTTTGAATCACTCGATGGAACATTTAATGTTGTAAATTTATTTAATTTGGAAGAAAAGGCCTTCGATGTTAGTCAATATGTGACGCAACAACGACTAAAAAGTACTCTGCTAGAGCGTGATATAGAGTGTTTAGCAAAAAGTCACGGCGTTCGTTGTGACGTGTTGCCTGAAAAGGCCGCAGAGCTAATCAACTATATGAACAGAGTTCATGAAGTGTATTCCGTTGCACTCCTGGGTGTGCTCTATATGCTCGAGGAGAGCATAATTTATGCCGGCCCCAGGATTGGGAAAGCGCTCGATAAACACCTTTCGCTGCACAGCGAAGCGACATCGTACCTTGATGGCCACGACAACCAAAAGCAAACGCTTTGGGAGTTTAGAAAATCGTTGGACCTAATTTCTGATTTTCAGACGCAAGCAAATATCGTCATCGCAGCAACCCTCAGTTACCGAATCTACCAAGACCTATTAGATCCAAAAGCCAGTAGGTTAAGACATTCTCGCGCTGTGCACTAAACACTTGATATAAATTTTAAAAGAGCGCTAGTTCATTGAAGATACCATCGTAATCATTACGCCTGCTGCAACAGCAGATCCAATCACGCCAGCAACATTCGGCCCCATAGCATGCATCAACAGAAAATTTTGTCCGTCGGCTTCTAGTCCCAGTTTATTCGAGACTCTGGCGGCCATTGGCACGGCAGAAACTCCCGCTGAACCTATCAAGGGGTTCAATTTGTGTTGTGAGAAAATATTGATTAGTTTTGCCATCAAAACACCCATGGCCGTACCAATACAGAAAGCCGCAACGCCTAACACGAGTATCCCTAGCGTTTTAGGGTCTAAAAATTTGTCTGCAGCTAATTTAGACCCAACAGACAAACCTAAGAATATCGTTGTAATATTAATTAATGCATTTTGAGCAGTACTACTTAAGCGCTCTACTACACCACATTCCCGCATTAAATTACCGAAACAAAACATCCCTAACAGGGGCGCTGCGTCAGGCAGTACAAGAGCAACAAGAATCAATATAACCAACGGAAAGACTATTTTTTCGCGCTGGGAAACTTCACGGAGCTGAATCATACGGATTTTTCGTTCAGCCTCAGTCGTTAGCGCTCGCATAATCGGCGGCTGAATGAGTGGAACCAGTGCCATGTAGGAATACGCCGCGACAGCAATCGCCCCTAAAAGCTCAGGTGCTAAAATACTTGATACATAAATTGCCGTGGGCCCATCAGCGCCACCAATGATGCCGATAGCCGCAGCATCAGCTATAGAAAAATCCATAATACCCAGTGCTGATAATCCTACTGCTCCCATCACCGTGGCGAAAATACCAAACTGAGCGGCAGCGCCTAACAACAATGTTTTGGGGTTTGAAAGTAACGGGCCAAAATCAGTCATGGCTCCCACTCCCATAAAGATTACGAGAGGCGCTACCCCGCTACCAATGGCAACGGTATAAAACTTATAAAGCATGCCATCACTGAATCCTGCCTTAGCAACAAGACTGTCAATAACCAGCTGGGTATCGACATTCGACGATTGATAAGCAAACAAAACGTCCTTGACGGAAGTAATCTGAGTATCCAACGAAAGCAGGCTAGTCATTGCATAAAAAAGAGTCTCATCGCCATTCAGCAGAGCGTTTTCTATCGCCGTGGAGGCTAAGCCTGCGCCAGGAATATTCGCGAGTATCGCTCCGAAGCCTATTGGTACAAGCAATAATGGTTCAAAATTTTTGCGGATGGCCAAAAATAGTAGCAGCAACCCAATCACAATCATGATTAGGTCACCACTTGCCATTTGGCTAATGCCTGTCGAGTTCCACAAGTTCAGGAGATGTTGTGACATAGTTCTTTATCCCCTAGCCTAATGAAGTCAGTATGTCGCCAACAGAGACGGCATCACCTTCACGCACGTTGACGGCTAGCACCGTACCATCTTGAGGAGCGGTCACATCGGTTTCCATCTTCATTGCTTCAAGAACAACGAGCTTATCGCCCGCGTTTACTTTTTGTCCAACCTCGATCACTACTTTTACGATATTGCCAGCTAAGGGCGCATTGATAACAAGCGATTCCGATGGGGCCGACGCTTTTTCAGCTGTACTTGGTGTGGCGTTCTTGAGAGACACTATCCCCGTTAAGTCACCACCACTATTTACCGTGACAGTATATGATTTTCCTTCAACATCGACGGTATAAATTGCATCCCCATCCGAAGTTTTGACCTCACTTGTCTCTTGACCTGTTGGTGCCGCCTCAAATGCGTTTGGGTTATGCCTGTTTTTTAAGAATTTTAAACCTACCTGAGGGAAAAGCGCGTAGGTGAGTACATCATCGTAGAATGCCTGTTCTTTAGTGAGATCTATTTTCTCCTGCTGGGCTTTCGTTTTTAACTCGTCAGCCAAGGCTTCGAGTTCATCATCAATTAAATCCGCTGGCCGACATTCAATCGTTTTGTTTTCACCTAATACTTTAGCCTGAAGCGTTTCATTCACCGGCGCTGGAGTACTGCCATACTCTCCCTTAAGAACGCCAGCTGTTTCCTTGGTAATTGATTTATATCGTTCACCCGATAATACGTTAATGACAGCTTGAGTGCCGACAATTTGTGATGTAGGTGTAACTAAAGGAATATAGCCTAGGTCTTCACGAACTTTCGGAATTTCTTTTAATACTTCGTCCATTCTATCTTCAGCTTTTTGCTCTCGAAGCTGATTTTCCATATTCGTCAGCATGCCACCTGGTACCTGAGCGACCAAGATACGCGAGTCAACACCTCGCAGTGAACCTTCAAACTTCGCATATTTTTTACGGACTACACGAAAATAACTGGCTATAGATTCCAATAGCGTTATATCAAGGCCCGTATCTCGTTCAGTATTTTTTAATATAGCGACTAAGGCTTCTGTCGGGCTGTGACCATAAGTCATCGACATTGACGATATCGCCGTGTCAATATTGTCGATTCCGGCTTCAATACATTTTAAATAAGTGGCTGTAGATAGCCCTGTGGTTGCATGGCATTGCATATGTATGGGAATATCACATGCTGCTTTTAGTTTTGAAACCAACTCGAAGCCCGCATATGGAGTCAATAAACCTGCCATATCTTTAATGGCAATCGAGTCTGCTCCCATATCTTCGATGACTTTACCCTGCGCCACCCATTTATCGATGGTATGCACCGGGCTGAGGGTATACGAAATAGTACCCTGGGCGTGTTTGCCTACATTTTTAACCGCGGCTAACGCAGTGGATATATTTCGCATGTCGTTCATTGCGTCAAAGACGCGAAAAACATCAACACCATTAACTGCCGCTCGCTCAACGAATTTTTTTACAACATCATCGGCGTAATGTCGGTAGCCTAAAATATTTTGCCCTCTAAATAACATTTGCATTGGGGTATTGGGCATCGCTTTTTTAAGCTCTCTTATTCTGACCCAGGGATCCTCTCCCAAATAGCGAATACAGGCATCGAAGGTTGCCCCTCCCCAAGTTTCTAACGACCAAAAACCAACTTGATCTAATTTTTCCGCGATAGGCAACATGTCATCCAGACGTAAACGTGTTGCAAAAAGTGATTGGTGAGCATCGCGTAAAACAACATCGGTAATACCCAAGCGAGTTGCAGATTTCATGATATGTTGGCCCCTAACTTAATATTCTTTATCCACAGATCTTCTCGAATTGCTAGCGAGCAATCCATATTGCGGCTTAGTGTTTACGATGCTCTGAGATCGCTAGTTTGATTGCGGCTAAAATTCTTTCAGGAGGTAGGCCGTCATCATCGGGCGGAGGGGCAGGATTGGGTGATGAAGCTGTGGGAAAATAAGTTTGGATTGTATAGGACATGACAGCGATAGCTATCACCAGTACTGCAAGGAAGGTAAACACTACGCCCATTCCAAATAGCATTAATGCAATGCCATTCGATAGTAATTCTTTCGACATAACTCATCTCGCTGCCGCCCTTTTAACGGATTTAACGTCAAGGGTTTGCTGTATTCGATGACTTGTGGTCATCACGTTAAAGCTGGTGGTGTATGCACCGTTAGCAATTTAACGGTAAATAATCAGCGAAGGCAAGTCGACTACAGTTTTTAACAGTGTTAAACGTTAGCTCTGATGTCGTTTTAATGTTTCGGTGTGTTCAGCGAGTAATTCATTAATTAAATTGGACAGCTGAAGAAGATCAGGGATAGGTTTATATAGGAGGTTACGATCACTGATACCGAGCATCTCCAATGATCGAGGCAAGGTATACTCCTTTGATCCCGTGTGGATAATGTAGCACGTGGTTGGCTGCAAACTGTATGCTGTCTTCACAAAACGCTCGCCACTTGCTCCCTCCAAGCGGAGATCGACAATGACTAGATCTGGTTGAAATTGAGCGAGCTTTTGTAACCCAGCTTCAGCACAGTGAGTCGCCAACACGCGGTGGCCTTCGTCTTCAAGAAAGGCGGTCATGTTGTCGCGAAGCGACTCTTCATCATCAATTATCAGTATTTTCGCCATAGGCCCCAAGTCCTTGGAAACCGCGTTAATTCGTTACTAGCAAATATAGAAGCGAAAAAGACGTTGTGCCAGCGAGATATAAATTTATTTTGTTAAAAAATACTATTTAAGGTTTGTTTCGTATATGTAGACGAGGCTCAGAAGCAGCCTCAAACTTCCCCCCTTGAAACGAAATAGCTTGGGACGAGCCCATATACCCCCGTTCTAACAAGTCATGCCCCTTCCCTTTGAGCGATTCTTTCACAGTACTATCAAGCGCAGACTCGACGAAAAGCCGATCAGGCGCCCACTGATGGTGTATACGCGGTGCCGCTAGGGAAGCATTGACATCCATTTTCAAGTCTAAGTGGTTCACCACTGTTTGCAGGACCTGCGTGATGATAGTTGGACCGCCTGCAGCACCGGTAGTTAGTATCGGTTTACCGTCTTTCAAAATGATCGTTGGACTCATGCTCGAAAGTGGACGCTTACCCGGGGCGATACTATTAGCCTCTGCACCGACGAGACGGTAGGCATTGGGTGTACCAGGTTTTGCTGAAAAGTCGTCCATTTGATTGTTTAAAATAACACCTGTACCCGGAACGATTACCTTGCTACCAAAGCCCGTATTCACCGTGGTCGTAATCGCAACCCAGTTGCCCTCGGCATCGGCCGCAGCGATATGAGTCGTATGTTTGCCAAAGATATTGGTATCCGCTTTTGGCGGAGTACCATGCGTTTTTACCAATGTGGTTTTTTTTGCATCAATTTGCGAGGCAAGTTGATCCGCATAGCCCTGATCAATAAGGCCACGCGGCACATCGACGAAGTCAGGGTCTCCCAACCAGTGAGCTCTATCAGCAAAAGCTCGCTTCATAGCCTCTGCTAACAGGTGTTGTCGCTCCTCGATTGACAGTTCAGCGATGTCAAAATTTTCAAGGATATTTAATATCTGCGCGACATGAACTCCCCCGGAGCTCGGAGGTGGAAACCCGTATACCGTATAGCCTCGGTACTCAGATTTTACGGGCGTCCGTAATTTTAGCTGGTAGTTGGCAAAGTCTTCCTCGGTAATAATACCGCCGTGCTTAGCCATCCAATCCCCGACTTGTGACGCAAAGCGGCCTTTGTAGAAGTACCCAGCCCCCTCTTTCGCTATATGGCGGTAGGTGTTTTCAAGATCTTTCTGAATTAACGTGTCGCCAGCTTGTAGCGGTTTACCTTCAGGTAGTAGTACTGATTTACTTCCCTCAAACGCCTTCAAGGCTGGTGTGGCACGGGCTAAACGATTGGCGTAAATACCGTCAACGGGAAAGCCCCGCCCCGCGATATCGGCAATGGGGTTAATTATTGCGGGGAAAGATAACTTGCCTCCCTGGTTTATAAGGTACTCATAGGTTGCAACAGAGCCGGGTATGCCAATCGCTAAAGGCCCTGTTTTGGATAAATCCCGATCTACCGTACCGTTCCGTGCATACATCTCCCTCGTCGCCTTCCCCGGCGCCATCTCGCGGCCATCTACGGCTTGTACAGTCCCATCAGCCCAATGGACTAGGGCAAAGCAGCCGCCCCCTATGCCGGAGTTATGGCCGTCTACTACACCAAGCGCAAAAGCCGCCGCAACGGCCGCGTCAATCGCATTCCCTCCTTGCTTATACGCGTCCAAAGCGGCTTGTGTCGCTATAGGATGAACGGTCGCAATTGCGCCCTTTCCATCTGCGGTCACGGCGGAATACTGTGTCGACGCAACCGCAGTTGCAACAGATAAACTAAGAACGACAGTGATCGTGGAGCGAATCAAACTAAGCATAAATGGCCTACGAGAACATTTTTTGACTGGGAGTGAGAAACTCAAGCAATAACGGCAATTCTCTCATAAAAAAGCGCTAAGTCGTAAAGCATTGAAAGTCTTTTAGCCAGCTTGAGCATATAAAGACCAAGACGATGATTTTTGCTTAGGCGGTTGATAATTAAGTTGATTTTGTGACTTGACGACCCTATGTCAAATCTCTACCATACGCGCCTCTCCTTTGGGGGACACCCCAGAAAGAGAGTCCGCGCACTCGTAGCTCAGCTGGATAGAGTACCTGGCTACGAACTAGGGGGTCGCAGGTTCGAATCCTGCCGAGTGCGCCATATACGAAAAAACCCAGCTTCTAAATAGCTGGGTTTTTTCGTATATGGCGCAACCAGTTTCTGCAAGGATTACACTTTACCTACGCCACTGTCTATTCAGGCTCATGCATCCTCTAGATTGTCATACAAAATTTGCCTCAAGATACGATGCCCCATGGTTTCACAATTTGTACGACCGCAAACAATGGGCGAGATCTTTGCGCAACAATCTGGAGTTCATATTCCTGGGGTTAACCGCCTCTTTGACTGAACCGTTGCTAATCACGTAATATATGTACTCACTTCTCTCCCCCTCCAAGGAAGGAGCGCCATGAACAATTCACGTCGTTCAAACAACTCGTAGACCAACGCCTCCACGCAATACTTCTTATGCTGCCAGCTCATAAGCCTGCAGTTTGGGCTTTTGCTTGCCTATAGGCCACCCTATCTAGCGTTGCGAGTTGTTTGTCATTTCAAAACACCCCTTTCAAATGACAACGAGGTATTTTATGCAACGTTTATACAATAAAACGATTCTGATCACAGGTGCGGCTCAGGGAATCGGTGCCAGCTGCGCCAAACAGTGCATCGAACAAGGTGCGTATGTTTTTATTTCCGATATTGACTCTAAAAAAGGTACCGATCTCGCGAACACCATGCGTGGACGGTGCGAGTTTATCCCACTTGAAGTGTCAAGCGTTGAGCAGTGGCAAGAGGTCGATAAGTATTTCCGCCTAAACAACATTTGTATCGATGGTTTAATCAACAATGCCGGCATTACAGGCTTTATCGAAACAAATGGCCCGCACGACCCGGAGCATCTAAATTTGGATAGCTGGCACTCTGTAATGGAGACTAATTTACTTGGAACCGTCTTAGGCTGTAAGTATGGGATCAAATGGCTCAAGGCGAATGGTGGCAATATTATAAATATTTCTTCTCGCTCAGGTTTAGTAGGTATTCCCGGTGCCGCGGCGTATGCCGCAAGTAAAGCGGCAATAAGAATTCACACTAAAACAGTTGCGTTGTACTGCGCGCAACAACGTTATGACATTCGATGCAATTCAATCCATCCTGCAGCAATATACACATCTATGTGGGATAGTATGTTAGGAGAGGGTAAACAAAGAGAGAGTGCGATAAAACAAATTTGTGCCGATATCCCACTGGGCGTGATGGGCGAGCCAAACGATGTCGCTCACGCTGCGATTTACCTCCTATCCGATGAAAGTAAATACATAACCGGTACAGAGCTGAATATAGATGGCGGGATTCTAGCAGGCAGCGCAGCAACACCCGCTTGACTGTTTAAATAAAAAACCACGCTATTGCGTGGTTTTTTATTGGACGAGGACTATCCTGTTTAGCTTTTTTATTTTTCTTACATCATAGAGAAAAGCGCTTCTCCGTTTAAACCTTGTTTTTCTAAAATATCCCGCAGACGCTTTAGCGCTTCTACTTGAATTTGACGTACGCGTTCACGAGTTAAACCAATTTCCCGGCCTACTTCTTCTAACGTGCTCATTTCATAGCCGCGCAAGCCAAATCGACGAGCGATTACTTCACGTTGCTTTTCGGTTAGCTCTCCCAACCAATTATCTAAGCTTTCGCTAAGGTCGCTGTCTTGAAGCAAAGAAGCTGGATCGGAAACATTTTGATCTGCAATAGTATCGACTAATACTTTGTCAGAAGAAGGACCTATCGGTACATCAACTGAGGTGACCCGTTCGTTGAGGCCAAGCATTCGTTTAACATCTTCGACGGGTTTGTCGAGTAGGTCAGCAATTTCTTCCGCTGATGGCTCATGATCTAATTTTTGGGCTAATTCGCGCGCGGCCCTGAGGTAGACATTTAATTCTTTTACAACGTGAATGGGCAAACGAATCGTTCGCGTTTGGTTCATAATGGCGCGTTCAATAGTTTGTCGTATCCACCAGGTGGCATAGGTAGAAAAGCGAAAGCCGCGCTCTGGGTCAAACTTTTCTACGGCGCGAATCAATCCAAGGTTGCCCTCTTCTATAAGATCTAAAAGAGCGAGGCCTCTATTAACGTAGCGACGAGCAATTTTAACGACTAGACGAAGATTACTTTCGATCATTCGCTTGCGAGAAGGCTCATCACCCTTCAGTGCTTTACGAGCGAAGTAGACTTCTTCTTCAGCGCTTAATAGTGGAGAAAAACCAATTTCGTTGAGGTATAACTGTGTAGCGTCTAGATTCTTTTGAACTTTTTCTTCTTCTTCAGCAAATCGCGATACATCCTGAAGTTTAGTATCCTCTTTGCTATCACTTGCAGACTGACTTGTAGTGTCGTTGTCAGCGTCATCGTCCATTTCATGTAGAACGCTAACAATTTCCTCTTCTGCCTGATAGTTTTCTATCTCGCGCTGTTGTAGTGCCATCGTCTTGAGCCCTGTGAGTTTCGGTTTTAGTTATTAGAGCGTGCGTGCTACTTGCTACCCTGCTCTACACCCTTCCTCTTCTAGCTAACGCAACACCGAATTTATAATTCTATTGATAAAGTTGAGAGGCTCAATTTTGTTTAACGTTTTGGTAAATACCCCAGTGGATTTACGGGTTTGCCATCGCGCCGTATTTCAAAATGAAGCTTGTCCCTATCGGTGCCACTAGATCCTATTTCGGCAATCTTCTCTCCAGCTTTAACTTTTTTTCCTTCTCTCGCGATAAGTTTGCTGTTGTGAGCGTAAGCACTTAAGTAACGATCATTGTGCTTTACGATTAAAAGATTGCCGTAACCTCTTAAGCCAGCGCCGGCATAAACTATTTCGCCATCGCCCGCTGCAAGAACAGGCTCTCCCTTTTTAGCGGCGATATCAATACCCTTACGCAACTCGTCAGAGCCGCTGAATCGCGTAATCAGTTTGCCGGAAACCGGCCACACCCACCGCAGTGTTTGGGTTTCCGAGGATTTAGGACTTTTCGTTTGTTGCTTTCTTGTTTGAATCTTTGAACGAGTCGATACCGGTTGTTTGGTGCGTGCGGTTGACACCTGACTGACTGTTTTTTTATTTAAGTCTAAAGACAGTTTTTGACCTGGATAAATGGTATATGGCGCGGAAATAGCGTTTGCGGCGGCGAGATCATCAACATCTAAATTAAAGCGCCACGCAATTGCGAAAAGAGTTTCCCCGCGCGCCACGGTATGCGACTTAATTTTAAAGCTAGGAGGCTGTGTTAAATCTGAGACCGGAGCACTTGTTTTAGTACTGGAACAGGCCGAAAGTACTATCAGGGTGGTTAATATCTTGAACGCCCCTTTTGCACGGTATTTAAGCCAGTTCACGAAATACTCCCGATAAACGATTTTTATACTCGGTCACAAATTAATCAACAATATTACTCAGCGCTATTACTAATCCTTAGTTATCACAAAGTAGTCTAGAATTTTCATATAAAACGACCAAAAAAATTGTTGTTTTTCTCAAAAATCCGACATTTTTGATTAAATTGTGAAACCTCTTTCACGAATCAGCACTTTTAGCTTGATTTTTGGACGATATAAACTCTAGACCGAGCACAAGCAACAACCCCACGACAGCTGAAATAATAGCCAACGCTAAGTGTGATTCTTGGCCAAGTGACGTCGAAAATTGCTGCGGGGATATGTTTTGCTGAATTAATGGTTTCACGACGCCATGGCGATCGACATAGCTACTTATAGTTGCCTTCCAAGGCCATAACATCGTGAGCGAGCCAAGGAGGAACCCTGTTAACAACGCAAGTGTTGGCTCATGAAATCGCTGTAACAACCAATGTAATAAGTGAGAAAAGAACAGTAGGCCAACAACACACCCCGCCAAAAATGAGCTCAGAATAGCGACGTTCACATCGCTTATAGCGCCTAATATTGTGGGATATAACCCCATTAAGACCAATAAAAATGAACCGGAGACCCCAGGCAGGATCATGGCACATATGGCTACACTTCCGGCTAGTGCAACAACCCACCAATCTCCGGGTAACTCAGCAGGCTTAACAATCGACACTCCATACGCCAGCCCAATGCCAACCAGCAAGATTAGCACCCTCTCTAACGTCCAGCCTGGAAGCTGACGCGCAATATAGATAGCCGAAGCCAGCACTAAGCCAAAGAAAAAAGACCAAATTAAAATTGGGTGCGACTCCAGCACAGCAGCTAGGACATTCGCCAAAGTTGCAATACTGGTAAGCACACCGCCAAATACGGCAAGAAGGAAAAAGCCATTAATGTACTTCCAAGCAGCGATCGGACCTTGGGTTAGCAGAACCTTTAATGCCTTTTGATCAATTCGTCGAAGCGAGTCAATTAGCTCTTCATAAATACCAGTAATGAAAGCAATTGTTCCTCCAGATACCCCCGGAACGATGTCACCTGCTCCCATAGTCATTCCTTTTACAAACAACAATGCGTACTCGCTCAAGGGTCGTTGAGTCATCCTAGCGGACCTATATATGTTAACGGGTGATTCCGGAGAGAAGAGGAACAAATTTGACAGGTTCTAACTGCTGGGTGTGGAAGTTATCCGTATCTCCGTCACGTATTACCAAGGTGAGATATTGCACATCTGCACCAACAGGAATGACCAGTACACCATTTGGAGCAAGTTGATGGAGGAGCTCTTGTGGTATCTCGCGGGGCGCAGCGGCGCTTAATATTCCTTCAAAGGGGGCTTTTTCCGGCCAGCCAAAGCCCCCGTCTGCATGTGAAAGGATGACGTTACGCAGTCCTAATTGGCGTAACCGAGCCCTAGCTTTGTCTTGAAGCGGCTTAATGCGCTCTACACTATAAAGATCATCAACTAGTTGAGCCAAAATAGCTGTTTGGTAGCCAGAGCCAGTACCAATCTCTAATACTTTTGAAGGTTTTTTACCCAGAGCGCCCAAAAGAATCTCGGTCATTCGAGCAACGATATAAGGCTGTGATAACGTTTGTCCGTAGCCGATTGGGAGTGAACTATCTTCGTAAGCGCGGTGCGACAAAGCCTCATCTAGAAAAATGTGACGTGGCGTTTCGCGCATCACATCCAGTACAGTGTTGTTTGACACCCCTTGTTCTTGCAAGCGGGCAATTAATCGAGCCCTCGTGCGCTCAGATGTCATCCCGATACCACTTAGATTTAACTGACTCACGCAGCCTTATCCCCCAACAACTTGTCTCAATGATTATGTACCTCAATCTTGGAATGGGTACTTTTTGCGGACGCAATATAGCACAGCCCATCACTGGATTGACTGCTACCTACCTGCTGTTTTGCGCCTTTGAGTTAGTTTTCACTGAAATCAGTCACCTCACGTAGAACTGTCGTGGCAAACTGCCCAGGGAGTAACGAAAAACTGATCGTCAATTGCTCTGCATCACCCTCAAACGACAAATCAATAGGCTTGCTAATCAATGGGCGCCTTTCTTGTTGTAGACCAACATGCTCTATACCTTCAGTCCAGCTGGCGTAAGCCCCCAATACATCCGCTTCAATGTTTCCGGTTTCGCCAGCGCCCAATGGCTTACCTCGACCCCACAAAGCACCACTGGGAACCTGCTCTGGGTCACCACTTAGCGTTTTCTGCCAGTTGCCCAGCGCTACCCGTTTAGACAGAATTTGGTTGAATAGATAAGAACGAGCGGCTGAAATAGCCATATATTTCGACTGTCTATTCTTGATTTTCTGTCGGCCAACGAGAATTTTTTCGGCAAGCTCTAGATTACCGGCGTCGATACCAAAGCGCTGAGGCCCAAAATAATTTGGCACACCGGATTTGATTTGATTTAGTCGAGTTATTACATCATCAAAATACGTAATATTTCGAAGGGTAATACAAAAGTGATTGTCGCTATGTTGGCCACGACGCAGTTTTTGGCGATGCCGGGTCACTTGGTTAATATCGACACCTTCAATGAAGGTTGACATTAAATCGGTCGTTAGCGGTTTGGGGTGATAGAGGCTAAACCATTGGCTGGTCACCGCGATACGATCTTTTAACCCACAATAACCGACATCTTTCGCTTCTATGCCTGCAACCCTTGCTATTTGTCGCGCGAGCCATTCTGTATTGGTATTGCGCTTTGTGACATGAACAAATATATGTTCACCGCATCCCTCTGGAACAAAACTTAAATTTTCAGTAACTCGAAAATCTTCTGGAAAGGTCTTGAAAGCTGATTCACTAGGTGGATTACCCAATGCAAATGAAAAATCTAATGAATAAGGAGTCGAAACCAAGTTTGTACCTATTCTTTATTGTTAATTAACTGCAGCAAAACGACAGATTGTGCGGCAATACCCTCTCCTCGCCCAGTAAAACCCAGTTTTTCTGTTGTCGTCGCTTTGATGTTTACGCAGTCGATATCAATCTGTAGATCCGCAGCGACATTAGCTTCCATCTGAGGCAGATAGCTCATGAGTTTTGGACGTTCAGCAATAATTGTTGAATCACAATTCACTACCGAAAAGCCCTTAGCATTCACCTTTGCACGCACCATCCGCAACAGATCGCGACTGTTAGCATTTTTATATTGGGGGTCATTATCAGGAAAGTGTTGACCAATATCCCCTAAGCCAGCCGCTCCCAGTAAAGCATCACACAGCGCGTGTAGAAGTACATCGCCATCAGAGTGGGCTTTAAACGCTTTTTCAAATGGTATGACAACGCCACCCAGGACTAATTTATCTCCCTCGGTAAAGCTATGAACATCGAAACCCTGTCCAACCCTCACATCGAAACTCCTTGCTTTTTTAGTATGACTTCTGCGCGACTTAAATCTTCAGGTACGGTTATTTTAATATTTTGACTACTAGATTTAACTAGCTCTGGAGAAAAGCCTAACGCTTCAATAGCCATAGACTCGTCTGTGATGGGCATTGAGTTTTGCCTAGAGGCAGATAACGCTTGATGGAGCAAACCAAAACGAAACATTTGTGGTGTTTGTGCAGCCCAGATATTCCGCCGGTCGACAGTACCGACTACCGTGGCGTTGTTGTCACTGCGCTTTAAGGTATCGTTTATAGGAGACGCAAGTAACCCGCCGGCCTCGGTACCGGACAAAGTACCGATTAGATTATTTAAATCAGACAGAGTAACGCAGGGTCGGGCAGCATCATGGACCAATACCCAGTCGTTTGGGTTAGCGTAAGCTTTGAGTGCATCTAACCCTGCTAGGACTGAGTCTGATCGTTCGGCTCCGCCTTTGACCGTTTGAACGCGGTTGTGCTGCGATACCGACAAAGTAGACCAGTATTTATCGTCCTGATGAATCGGGACGAGCACCTTTTCGATACTGGACAGTGAAAGTAGTTTTTCTAAGCTATGCTCCAATACGGTTTTACCCAGTAACTTAGCATACTGCTTAGGAATATCAGACTGAAAGCGAGAACCGATTCCCGCTGCAGGTACGATGGCAAAATAGCGATCGGAAATGAGCGTCATAAAGCCGTTCGCTATTGAGTGTGCGAATTGGAAGGCAAACCGCGTTGCAGTTCCTCTTCATCGACCACAATATAAAGAGTTTCACCGTCTTTAATCATACCCAATTCGCTTCGCGCGCGCTCTTCAATAGTTTTGAGCCCGGTTTTTAACTCTTCAACTTCAATAGACAATAATCGATTGCGCTCTTTTAAATTATCGATTTCTGCATACTGTTGTTTTATTTGATCTTGCAAGCTCACCACTTCAGCAATGCTGCCCTCGCCTATCCACAGTCTATACTGTAGATAGACGATGCAAATAGCTAGGGCAGCAACAAGCCACTTCATGAGTGCTGAATAACCGTTAATTACGCTTTGAATTCGGCACGACCGCGATAAGGCGCGTCTTTACCTAATTCGGCTTCGATACGCAGTAACCGGTTATATTTTGCAACTCGGTCGGAGCGACACAAAGAGCCAGTTTTAATTTGGCCCGCTGCAGTCGCAACAGCAAGGTCAGCGATAGTGGTATCTTCGGTCTCACCAGATCGGTGCGATATGACAGCGGTATAACCTGCATCCTTAGCCATCTTGATAGCATCGAGGGTTTCTGAGAGTGAGCCGATTTGGTTGAACTTAATCAGAATAGAATTACCAATATTTTTCTCAATACCTTCCTTCAAGATTTTTGTATTGGTAACGAATAAATCATCCCCAACTAACTGTACTTTGTCGCCAATTTTTTGGGTCAACGTTGCCCAACCATCCCAGTCACTTTCATCCATACCATCTTCAATCGAAAGAATAGGATATTTGTCTGCTAGACCAGCGAGGTAATCTGCAAAACCCTCTGCATCGAAGGCTTTTCCTTCACCGCTCAGATCGTATTTCCCATCTTTATAAAACTCAGAAGATGCGCAATCCAAAGCCAGCGTGATGTCATCACCCAAAGAATAACCCGCTTGCGCTACCGCCTCTGCAATAACTTCGATGGCAGATTCGTTAGATGGCAAGTTGGGCGCGAATCCACCTTCGTCGCCAACAGCGGTATTCAATTCGCGACCGCTTAGGACTTTCTTCAAGGAATGAAAAATCTCTGCACCTTGACGAAGTGCTTCAGAAAAGGTTTCAGCTTTAACAGGCTGAATCATAAACTCTTGGATATCAACATTGTTATCAGCATGCTCACCACCGTTGATAATATTCATCATTGGAACTGGCATAGAGTATTGGCCAGATGTTCCATTGATATCTGCAATGTGTTGATACAAAGGAATACCTTTGTCAGCGGCCGCCGCTTTAGCGGCTGCAAGTGATACGGCTAGAATTGCGTTTGCACCCAAATTAGCTTTGTTTTCGGTACCATCTGCTTTCAACATTGCATCGTCTAAAGCGCGCTGATCAGTTACGTCCATGCCTTTGAGTAAATCATTTATCGTGGTATTGACGTTCTCTACTGCCTTCAAAACGCCTTTTCCGAGATAGCGGCTTTTATCGCCATCACGTAGCTCTAGCGCTTCACGAGACCCAGTCGACGCACCAGAAGGTGCACAAGCTGACCCCACTACACCGGATTCTAAAACAACATCGGCATTCACCGTCGGGTTTCCACGGCTATCCAAAACCTCAAAGGCTTTGACTTCCAAAATCTTGGTCATTGGTTATTCTCCAACTAAAAGTCTCAATTAATTTATAGATAATTCGGGTAAATTCTTTACGACATCGTCGACCGCTTTAACGTGTTCGAGCAAGGCTTTAAGATGTTCAAGCGGCAGAGCGCTTGGGCCATCGCATTTCGCTTTCTCTGGGTCTGGATGAGTTTCTAAAAACAAACCAGCGATTCCCGCGCCAGCTGCAGCGCGCGCGAGTTCGGCGGTTTGACGACGGCGGCCGCCAGATGCTGCGCCGCCCGGATCTCGACACTGCAATGAGTGCGTGACATCGAAAATCATCGGTGCATTACCGCTGCTTTCTTTCATGATACGAAACCCCAACATATCGACGACCAGATTATCATAGCCAAAATTACTGCCTCGTTCGCAAATCATGACTTTGTCATTACCGCACTCGGCAAACTTTTCAACAATATTGCCGATTTGTGAAGGGCTAACAAACTGGGGTTTCTTAATATTTATCACGGCGCCTGTTTTGGCCATTGCATCAACTAAATCGGTTTGTCGGGCCAAAAACGCGGGTAATTGAATAACGTCGCAAACATCGGCTACTGGCGCTGCTTGGGCAGGTTCATGAATATCAGTAATGAGTGGGACATTGAAAGTTGATTTAACTTCTTCCAATATTTTTAATCCTTCATCAAGTCCCGGCCCTCGATAGGAATGGATCGATGATCGATTAGCCTTATCAAAAGAGGCTTTGAATACATAGGGAATACTTAGTTTTCCACATACATCGACAAAATGTTCAGCAACCCTTAAAGCTAAATCTCGAGATTCAAGAACATTGATACCGCCAAAAACCACAAATGGCAGGTTATTCGCGACCTTAAAATTGGTAATACTAATTGTCGAACTATCCACAAAAATCCTTGTTATTTTGATTCGTGCTGTTGGACTGCGGCATTCACAAAACTTGTGAATAATGGATGGCCATCACGAGGAGTCGAAGTGAACTCCGGGTGAAATTGACACGCGACAAACCAAGGATGGTCCGGTAATTCAACAACCTCGACTAATGCGTCATCGGTGGACCATCCACCAATTCTTAAGCCAGCCTGTTGCAGTTGATCTACGTAGTTATTGTTTACCTCATAACGATGTCGATGACGCTCTAAGATGACATCATCGCCATAAATCGCTCTGACCTTTGTGTCAGGTGCTAAGCGGCATTCTTGAGCACCCAAGCGCATTGTGCCACCAAGGTCTGAATTCTCATCTCGAGATTCTTTGTTGCCTTCCGAGGTAATCCACTCGGTGATCAATCCAATGACCGAATGTTTGCAATCTTTATCAAATTCAGAAGAATTGGCATTTTTTAAACCTGCAACATTACGTGTGAATTCAATCACGGCAACTTGCATACCAAGGCAAATGCCAAGATAAGGGATATTGTTTTCGCGTGCATAGCGGACCGACATCAATTTTCCATCGAGGCCACGCTCACCGAATCCTCCTGGCACTAATATGCCATCTGCATCGGCTAAAATTTCTACACCCTTCTCTTCAACATCTTCAGCATTGATGTGAACGACTTTGACTTTGGTCAGGGTATGGATGCCTGCATGCTCAAGAGATTCATTGAGTGATTTGTATGCGTCCAGCAAATCCATGTATTTGCCAACCATTGCTATAGTGACTTCACGCTTAGGATTCAGCTTCCCATCAACAACTCTATCCCACTCTGATAGGTCTGCTTCGCCAGCCTCAAGACCAAAGTTTTTCAGCACAATTTGATCAAGATGGTATTCGTGAAGTAAACGTGGGATCGCATAAATTGTATTAGCGTCAGGTAACGGGACTACGGCCTCAAACGCGACGTTGGTAAACAAAGCAATTTTCTTGCGGGAGTCATCGTCCACTGCGTTTTCTGATCGGCACAACAGAACATCCGGCTGGAGGCCGATAGAGCGCAACTCTTTGACTGAATGTTGGGTTGGTTTTGTTTTAGTTTCACCGGCAGTCGAAATGTATGGCACGAGCGTGAGATGAATCAACTGAGTTCGACCAGCGCCGAGTTCAACACGCATTTGACGTACCGCCTCAAGAAACGGTTGAGATTCAATGTCCCCGACCGTACCGCCAATCTCAACTAACGCAACATCAAACCCGTGGCCACCTTCCTGTATGCGCCGTTTAATTTCATCGGTGATATGTGGAATTACTTGAACGGTCCCGCCAAGATAATCGCCTCGGCGCTCTTTCCGTAATACTGTTTCGTATACCCGACCAGTGGTGAAGTTGTTGCGACGGGTCATTCGTGTTCGAAGAAAGCGTTCGTAATGTCCAAGATCTAAGTCGGTTTCTGCACCGTCTTCGGTAACGTACACTTCACCATGTTGAAACGGGCTCATAGTGCCGGGATCAACGTTAATATACGGGTCTAACTTTAATATCGTAACTTTTAAACCGCGAGCTTCTAAAATGGCCGCAAGTGAAGCTGAGGCAATGCCTTTCCCTAACGAAGAAACAACACCACCGGTGACAAAAATATATCTAGTCATTTACGCCCTTAGATTTACTACAGCTAAACAATATAAAAACAACGCCGACCATGTGACCCGCGCTGAAATTAGTCTTTGAATACGTCTTGCTTTAAGCCCATTAGCGTACCTAAACGTCGAGATCAGGTACTCACATTAGTGGGTAGGAAAGGAAGGATACTGCGGCCTTAAGTGGGTGCGATGAGATATTAAACTTGCTCATCCAAGCCAGAAATTGGCCCGAAAAATCCGTGCCGAGGCCACCTAGATCGACAGCTACCTTTGCCCTCAAGATGGGACGCCAGATTACCAGAAAGAGCAGCTCATCTCAATTGAAAAGTCTCTTTACGATGGCCACCATGTGTGGGCAAGCAGAGGCTAAAAAACGTTCACTCTCAACAAGTTACATTCAATCTGCCATGTGCCATTCGAGACTGATTGCTGGCTCATCATCTTCAGCCACGAAGTCTTTACATACCCACAAATCCCCAACTGCCGCTAGCTCGCCGTCTGAATAAATCAGCGGGACACGATCTCTCAGCCAAGGCTCCAACCCATATTCTTGCAGTAATTTCTTTAATGTCTGCGAATGACGACGCCCTTCAGGCTGACACCGCTCGCCACCCACGCGCCAGCGCACCTCGTAACCCTCGGCTTTAGCGCGTAGGCCGTTGAATGATTGCCGTGCGTGAAGCTCACTGCCGTCTTCTAGCGTCAATGGCGCTTGACCGTGCCACCTCAGGGTCGTGCTCAATGCCTGTGCTTTCTGAACCGGCGTTAGGTATAGCCTTTCACTGTAAAGCCGCAGCGCCGTATTAGCCCATTGCACCACCGCTCCCGATACGGCCGCTTCGAACAGCTGTTTATCTGCCTCTTCTAGGTGTTTTCGCTCCATAATCTCGAAACCACGTAATCTAACCCAATTTCGCAATAGGTTGTTGCGACGATAGCGAGGCAAAAGACTTAGGGACGCAAAACAGAGGCTATACCCCCATCGTTCCTTGATTTCATCGCAGCGCTCTAAATCGAGCAAGCTTAGATCATGCGATAACTTGTCAGACTGGTGGCAAGCCTCTGCGGAACGTTGCCAACGACTAGCAAATCCGGGCCAACGCTCTTCGAGGACCGGCATAACTTGCTGGCGGAGATAATTTCGATCAAAGCTAATATCATCATTGGAATCATCTTCCATCCAGATCAGCTCATTCAGCAAAGCATATTGACGTAGCGATTCTTTACTAAAATTAAGTAATGGCCTAGCGATGTAGCCTTGTGAAAAATTGCGGCAGAAATCCATCGCTGACAAACCATAAGGCCCCGCTCCACGAAGCAACCGAAAGAGCATGGTTTCTGCCTGATCATCTTGATGATGCGCTAACAGCAAGACATCACCCTGCTGCATAAACTGAGACATCGCGTTGTAACGAGAAAGACGTGCGGCATCCTCGATGCCTTTGCCTTGATTGACAACATCCACCTTGCAGCATTCAAGAGGTACTTCCCATTGGTCACACAAGCTGCGGCAATGTTGCTCCCACTGTGCTGCGTTAGCCGATAAACCGTGATTTACGTGGATGGCGATAATGGGCTGGTCGAGTTCCAAGGATAGCAAGCTGTGCAGCAATACGACCGAGTCGACGCCACCGCTAAGGCCAACGAGCCATCGGGTAGTATCCGGTAATCCTTGTAACGCGTCTCGTAAATCAGCACTTTCAAAAGACATGCTTAATACCTGAGCCTCCATTGACCAATGATCTATCGACCTTTATACCGAGAAATTTGCGCTGAGTCACTTTTCCTTTCAAAATCAACAATTTCGGGCATGAGACAACGTTTACAATCCACCGTGCAGTTGAATAAAACAAACAACAAGTAGAGCAAAACATCATGACCAAACTCACGTTACCGTTTGGCAGTTGGCCTTCTCCAATTAGCGTGCAACAGGTTACCCAAGCGTCACCGCACATTACTGAGCCGCGTTGGGATAAATCATCAGCAACAGGCGTGCTATATTGGCTCGAGTCTCGACCAGCCGAACGCGGTCGCAATACCATCATGACGGAGAGGACTGGTAGACCCAAAGTCGTTGTGCCAAGTCCCATTAATGTAAGAAGCACAGTTAACGAATATGGTGGTGGGCATTACTGTGTTCACAACGGCGTTGTCTATTTTGTTGTCCACGATGACCAACAAATTTACCAAATTGATACCATCAATCAACCTGAAACGCCAAAGCAGATCACCTTCGCCACTCATTGCCGGTTTGGGGATTTACATTTTGACTCAAAACGTAATCGTTTGATTGCTGTTCAAGAACAAGAAGCAATCGATGAACCAGGTCATGAACCTCTAGCCGCGATTGTTAGTATCAGCCTTACAACCGAGGACTTTGGCTCAGTCAGTGTACTAATTAAAGGCGCTGATTTTTATTCAAACCCAACGGTTTCACCAGACGGATCCCAAATAGCGTGGATAAGCTGGAACCACCCTAATATGCCTTGGGATGACACTCAGGCATGGATGGCACCCATAAATAATGCGGGTGCTGCTGAGTCGCCCCGTCTAGTCGCTGGCCAACAATCTGAATCCGTATGCCAACCAAAGTGGTCACCCAGCGGAAAACTATTTTTAATCAGTGATAGAACTAACTGGTGGAATTTATACCAAGTGTCTGGTGAAACGTTATCACCTGTTACCAATCTAGAGGCTGAGTTTGCTTATCCACCCTGGGTCTACGGCTTATCCAATTACGACTTTTTAAATGACGATACAATTATCGCTAGCTATACACAAAACGGACTCTGGCACCTGACAAAGATTGCGATTGGCAGCGGAAAAGTGACGCCCATTCAGACAACTAGTACTGATATATCCGACCTGTGTACACACAATGGTCGCGCGATTTTTTGTGGCGGCAATAGCAAGAAAGGAAAGCAACTTCATTTCTATTCCGAAACTGACGGCTGTCATACTCCTTTTCCAAGTACAGGGGCATTCTGTGAGAATTATTCAGAACCCGAACCCATACGTTTCTCCGTTAACAATCATCGCGAGGCATACGGCTTCTATTACAGCCCTTACTCTCAGAATTATGAGGGACCAACGAGCGAGCGACCTCCTCTCTTAGTGTTTTGTCACGGCGGGCCGACCTCAGCCGCAAGCAGCGCCCTCAATCTCAAAATTCAATTTTGGACCAGTAGAGGGTTCGCGGTTGCGGACGTCAATTATTCGGGTAGCACCGGATATGGCCGGGAATACCGGCATCAACTCAATAGTGGCTGGGGGAAAACTGATGTAGAAGACATTATCGCTTGCGCGAACTACCTAGTCGCTCAAGGAAAGGCCGATAAGGAGCGCCTCGCGATAAGAGGCAGTAGCGCTGGCGGCTATAGTGTTTTAGCTGCATTAACATTCCACGATTGTTTTAAAGCAGGTGCCAGTTTATATGGAATAAGCAACTTGGAAACCCTGGCACACGATACCCATAAATTCGAAAGCCGCTACATGGAGTCTCTAGTCGGCCCCTACCCCCTGATGAAAACTCTGTACCAACAACGTTCGCCCATTAACTATGTTAGTCAACTCAACTGCCCCGTTATATTTTTACAAGGGTTGAAAGACAAGGTGGTGCCACCTCAACAAGCGGAAACCATGGTCAATGCATTAGCAGAACAAGAAATACCACATGCCTACATCACATTTGAAGAAGAAGCCCATGGTTTTCGGCAAGCAAACAATATACATGCCGCGCTACTTGCCGAATTAAGTTTTTATCGTCAGGTTTTTGCGATACCTGGCGCAGAAGAAGGTGATACGCCTGTTACCGTAAAATTTTTGACATCAACACAGAGGGATCAATAGATGGGTCGATGGCGACCTCCTCAACAGCGGGGTTCAACTTATATTACTCGTGAAGGCGCTGAAGCACTTCAGGCAGAACTCACGCACCTCTGGAAAGTTGAGCGTCCACAAGTAACCAACGTTGTCCATGAAGCAGCTAAAAATGGCGATCGCTCAGAGAACGGCGACTACATCTACGGCAAACGACGTTTAGCAGAAATCGACCGGCGTGTACGTTATCTAGCTAAACGATTAGACGAGCTTACGATAGTGGATCAGCGCCCCAAAGACACCACTAAGGTGTTTTTCGGGGCTTGGGTTACGGTAGAAGATGATGCAGGCAATACTGTCCGTTACCAAATAGTCGGCCCAGATGAATTCGACCTAAGAAAAGGCAAGCTAAGCATGGACTCACCCCTTGCACGCGCCCTACTCGGGAAACATCTAGACGACGAGTTTGAATTCCAATCCCCTCAAGGTCCTAAATTTTTAGTGATATGTGACATTGAATACCCATAGTCTATCGTTCTAGCAACCCACATGTAATTCATTGAAAACTTACCACCTTATTGGGCACCCTCCTCTAAAAACTTGCCTATACTGAAAGTAATTGACACCAAAACGGCACCAGCTCCTGAGCGACCAAAAGGGCCAGGATATCGTTAGTGAGCAAGATTACGTTTACTCGTTAACATTGACGTATTGGAGCTAAAAGCTCCAAGCTTTTAATAATCTACCTTAACCAGTCTTCCATCATCTTTATGCCAACAGCTATCAAAATGCAACGCTTCATCAGCTTGAAATGGAAGACTGCATTTACACTCATACTCCTGTTAGGCATCCTAGTTGGCGCTTTGTCCTGGTATTTCTTGCAGCGCTTCCATCAACAATTTGACCGTGAAATATTTGAACAACGTTCGTACCACGCTAGCCTTCTCAACCAAGTTATACACCGTTCCGGCGAATCCGCTCACAAAACGATTAGCGATGTGGTACTACAACGCTCGCAACCAAGGACAGCGGCTTCACCCACAGCGTTATTTAATAGCCTTGAAAATAATTTAGAACGCCAGTTTCCAGAATTAAATCGCCATTGGCTAATTGACCAGGCAGTCTTAGTTGATAGTGACAACAACCTTGTGTCGAAACGCTATTCCACTCGCAACAAAGATGCTCATATTGAGCAATGGTTGGCCGGCCTATCAGAAAAAGAAAAGTTAGGCACATTAGGAATGAGTTGCTCACAGAGCGGTTGCTTCCAGATATTTAACTTTCCAGTGTTCTACAGTAATTCACAAATTGGTAATGTTTTGATGAAGCGCCCTCTACAAGCGCTATTGAATCAAGTCATCACCGAACCACCGGTGCATATTGGTGTAATACAACCAAACGTCGTCCAAGGCGATAAATATGAACTAGAAAAAGCGTCGACACGACCCACTGTAGAGCAATGGAACGCAGATATATTCGGCACAGCTTTTGTCGATAAAGATTTAGCCGCCATCAGAAAAGCTGGGGAACTTTTTCCCCTCGAAACATTGATGGGGAAGGCCTTTGTAATCGACATAGACGGCACATTTTATTCTATTAGCGTTATGCCCGTTCGCGGCTTCAACCCTAACCAAGCTCGCTACTTACTTATCACGGATGTGACAGCAAAAAGACACGAAATGCTAGCAACAATATACCAGGAAATACTGGTAATGACGGCTATTGCCAGTGTTTTCTTAATCTACTTACTCGCTCTGTCTTGGCGACAGTTTGAACGCATAAAACATCAACTCAAAATATTCCCGCTTATTGGCGAAAAGCAGTTTAAAGAAGCCCGAGATATCGTCTTACAACATCGAAATAAAACCCTGTATCGCGATGAAATAGACTCGCTCGATGACGTCGTCACCTCCCTAACGTATCAGCTTGAATCCCTAGAAAAGGCTGTCAGTTTACGTAATCGTGAGATGGAGCGCCTATCTCTTTTTGATTCATTCACTGGGCTAGCGAATCGAAACCTGTTTCAATACGAGCTGCAAAGCGACGTAATGACATTTGAAGCAAATGGCGGGATGGTCGCAGCGGTTATATTAGATCTTGATAAATTTAAACGCATAAACGACACCATTGGCCATCAACAGGGCGACATGTTACTCGGAAAAGTGGGCGCTAGACTCAAGAATGCGACAAAAAGCCTTGGTCTTGTCGCGAGACTGGGAGGCGATGAGTTCGGAATTATTTTACGAAGTGCGAAAGCCACTTCGCATATCGAATTACTTTCTCACAAAATACTAGAATTAATTCACAAACCCATTGATCTTGATGGCCACAATGTCGTCATTAGTGGCAGCTTAGGAGTGGCGCTCGCCACACAGGGGCAAGACGCCGACGAGCTGATAAAAAATGCAGAAATAGCGATGTACACCGCCAAAAACAGCGGCGGCAATGCTTACCGTATTTTTGACCCAGCGATGGCCACCGAAGCTCACGCAAATCTATCGCTAGAGACCGACATTCGTCGCGCCTTTAAAGATAAAGAATTTACCTTATTCCTGCAGCCAAAAGTGAACATGGATGCAGCAATCGAAGGTTTTGAGGCGCTGATTCGCTGGGACCACCCTGACCGCGGGATGGTCCCACCTATAGAGTTCATTCCGGTGATGGAAAACCTCGGCTTAATCAGTGAACTCGACAACTTTGTTTTAGACGCAAGTTGTCGACAATTGCACCTACTTCAGCGCCACTACCCGAACATTAGTATTGCGGTCAATATTTCCTCAACACACTTTACTGACAAGAACTTCATCGTTTTTCTCAAACAGTGCCTAGAAAAATACCCTATAGATCCTAGTTTGCTGGAGCTGGAAATCACGGAAACCTTGCTGATGGAAAATATGAGCACCGGCATGGAGGTCATTCAAGAAATCAAAGAAATTGGTGTCAGCATCGCCATTGATGACTTTGGCACAGGATATTCATCTCTGAGTTATCTAAAAAAACTTCCAGTGGACACAATCAAAATCGATCGCGAGTTCATAAAAGATATCCCAGACAGTGAAAGTGATATGCAGATTTCGTCGGTGATTATCTTTTTAGCCAAACAACTCGATTTCAAAGTGGTCGCCGAGGGAGTAGAAACCAAAGAACAGCTGGTATTTTTGAAAGCAAACCACTGTGACCTAGCACAAGGATTTTTATTCAGCAAGCCCGTGCCGGCTCACAAGGCCATTCTATTACTCGAAACTCAGCGGGGAAATTTGAAACAGCAAAATGTTAGCTAATATTTTTTAGCTAACCGCGCTGTAGCCCTGAATAGAACCACTACTTACTGCGCTTCCCCTGAACGACGATCAACGTAGTAACACCCCATTTGTAAAACAATCAGTGAGTCACATAGCCGCGATCGATACATCAGCTTTGTATGAAATGATCCTATTAGCTAGCGAATAACGTCAGCTATCGCGCCAGCGACATAGGGTATCACCGGTTTATTTAAACCGGCGACATTAATACGGCTTGAGCCAGCAATATAGATACTGTACTGGTCTTTTAAACGTTCAACTTGATCTGGTGTTATACCTAAGAATGAAAACATTCCGGATTGATGCCGAATAAAGTCAAAACGATCATGCTGAACGTGTTCTTCAAGCGCATCACTTAAACCATTACGGAGTTGCTTCACGCGTTGCCGAACACTCGCCAGCTCACTCTGCCAATTTGCTGTGAGCTGATGATCGGACAACAATGTTTCGACGATACTCGCACCATGGGCTGGAGGCATTGAATAAATGCCGCGCACTATTTTATTCAAATGTGTCTGAACAGCATCAGCCTGCGATGCTGTTTTGGTCACAATACAGAGTGTACCGGCACGCTCTCGATAAATACTAAAATTTTTCGAGCAAGAACTGGCCACAACGAGCTCTGGCAGCCTATCAGCCATTAACCGCACGCCAAACGCATCTTCATTTAGGCCCCGACCAAAACCCTGGTAAGCCAAGTCAATAAAGACTAAAAAGCCTCGACGGACCGCGATATCTGCCACCACCACCCACTGTTCATCTGTTAAATCTGCGCCAGACGGATTGTGACAACAACCATGGAGAAGGACGACATCGCCTGCTGGCACCTTTTCAAGTGCGGCAACCATATCTTCGAATAGTATCGAGTTGTTTTCTTGATCGTAGTACGGGTACGTGTTTAGCGTAAGACCCGCATCACCTAACAAGGGTTGGTGGTTGGCCCAAGTAGGATCGCTTACCCAAACCACGGCTTCAGACGTACGTTTAATAAATTCCGCGGCGACGCGTAGCGCAGCACACCCTCCTGTTGTCTGAACCGTCGCCAAGCGCTTTTCAGTTAACGCAATGTGGGACGGGCCAAACATCAACTCACTCATCAATCGGTTATATTCTGAGGAGCCCGCTGAGCCGATATAGGCTTTCGTTGCCTGTGTTGTAATGAGTCGCTGCTCAGCCATTTTTACGGCGGAAAATATAGGCGTATTCCCTTCGTCATCTTTGTACACACCCACACCCAGATCGACTTTATTGGGGTTTTCATCAGCCGCATAGGCTATGGATATCCCTAATAGCGGATCTGGCGCTAAGGGGCTGACATTCTCAAACATACTCTAACTCCAAATTTGTCTTGCGTGAGATTGAACTCACAAAAGCTTGTAGGCTTTTTACACATTGTGCTGAACCAAAGGAAATACTCAATAATTGCGCTTGAATGCACGTCCCGGGGTCACTAGAATCGTGATAGATTTCTTCATAAACAGGCATTTATAGGACAATTTGCCGCAAACCAGCCAACGACGAAGGATAACAATTAAGCATGCCAGCTTCTATAGAGTTAGATGAGTTCGACCTAAAAATCTTACGCACATTACAAGAGAATGCCGATTATTCAATGGCTGATTTAGGAGCCAAAGTTGGCTTATCTCATACGCCCTGCTGGCGTCGCATCAAACGTCTAGAAGCTGAGGGGGTTATCCTTGGTAAAGTGACTCTGCTTAACCCTCAGGTACTGAACCTGGGCGTCACGGTACACGCCTACTTTACTATGAAACGACACGATGAAGAATCTCTTAACGCTTTCGAATCTGCCGTGGAAAATGTTGACGAAATAGTCGAGTGCTATTCTACGAGTGGCGAAAAGGATTACTTGCTAAAGATTGTTGTAGACAGTGTCGATCATTACGAGCGCTTTTTCAAACAGAAGCTTGTTCACTTACCCAATGTATCTAGTGTCAATTCAACTTTCGCGCTGAAACAGGTGAAATACACAACCCGATTACCGCTTTAATTGAGCTTATCGATAACTTCTCGCTCAATATCAGCCAATGTACCTTCAATTGACTCAGTAGAGCGCACAATAATATCGGCATAGCGCTCGTAAAGGGGGGCGCGCTCGTCATAAACGTCCTTCAAAGACTGCCCCGATGGCCCGGCGATTCCCCTTTCCGCTAAACCCAGTTTTCGTTGTGCTAACACCGCATATTCAACGTGTATATAGAGAACGGGGCCGAGTGTTTTAAGGTGAGAAATCGCTGCCTCACTGTAAACCGCACTACCCCCAGTGGCAATGACACAATTATCGAGATCGAGTGAAGTGATCACACGTTCTTCTAACTCGCGTAAATACTGATAACCTCGGTCCTCGACGATTTTCTGGAGGACGGTATTTGCCCGTTCTTGTATCAAGAGATCTGTGTCAACAAACGACTTGCCTAAGTGTTTCGCAAGCAACACGCCCAACGTACTTTTACCTGCGCCAGGCATACCGACCAAGCTGATACACGACATCACAACACCTTTGTTATATTACGAAGACTTTACGTCAGCTATTTTACGCGATTTTTAAAGACGATTCTTAGCCGTAATAATCAATTTTTTGACCTTTTTGAGCGCCCTCTTCTTTACCTCATGAACCGCCGATTATGGACCATGATCTTACTCCTTATCTGGCTTACACAGGAGCACTTCTGTGAAACAAGGTTTAAGCAACTAACGCCCAGATCACTGTGAACTGCCGTTAAGCACCCTAGTGAGCCCTCCTATTCTGTCACGGAAGCTTTTTAATTATTTAACTAAAGTGAAATATAAACTGGATATCTTTCGCTGGCATATTCTACAGACCTAAGGCTGTTAATAATGCTTAAAGTGAATACCCTCTGGATCTCAGATGTGCATCTCGGAAACCGAGATTGTCACGCAGACTCTCTCCTCGCTTTTTTAGATAAGATCGATTGCGATACCCTTTATCTTGTCGGCGACATTGTCGACATGCTAGCGCTCAAGCACCGCGTTTACTGGCCAAGTGAGCATACCGAAGTTATGCATAAGATTCATCGCATGGCGCAAAACGGTGTTCAAGTCATCTATATTCCAGGCAACCACGATATGCCTCTTAGGCATTATGACGCGGGTCTCTTTCTTAACATTCAACTGCACAAAAACTTTGTACATGAAACCGCTAAGGGCGAAAAATATTTGTGCGTTCATGGTGACGAGTTTGATCACGCTGTTTTATATCATGCGATGAATAGAATAATTGGCGAATACGCCTATGGGTTGATGTCATTCATGAACCGAAACTTTCGCAGGATTAGGAAATTTTGTGGTCTACCCTACTGGTCGCTAGCAAACTATCTTAAAGAAAACATATCTCAGGCACGAAACACAATCGAAGCATTCGAAGTGGCGGCTGCAGGTGAAGCTGAACAACGAGGCCTAGACGGCATTGTGTGTGGTCACATTCACAAGCCAGAACTACGCAAGATTGGGAAAGTCACCTATTGCAATGATGGAGATTGGACAGAAAGCTGTAGTGCGCTAATAGAAAATCTATCCGGTGAAATGCAACTCCTATCTTGGAACGATATTCGGTTATTGATAGAAGAAAATGTAACCCCAATGGCGACTGCTGCATAGCCGAGGACACTTATGATTTGCCTTGAGTCTTTCGTAGAAGAAAAATACCCAGGTTTTATCCAACGACGCCCACTCTTGGGAAAAACACTGGTACATATACTGAAGTTATTGTGTCACGAAAGCGAATTTAAACAGTTCTCTAGTGACTATCCTCATTTACAAGGGATCGATTTTGTCGAACAAGCCCTTAATTATTTTGACTTTTCCTTCCGTATTAAAAATTCTCATCGCGAAAGAATACCCAGCCAAGGTAGAGTCGTCATTATTGCTAACCACCCCATCGGCAGTCTAGACGGTTTGGCGGTGCTTAAACTTGTGTCTGAAATTCGACCCGATGTAAAAGTCGTTGCCAACGAAATACTTTCTGCCATTGAGCCTTTGGATTCGCTTTTGCTTCCCGTAGACAATATGGCTGGACGCTCAGGCAAAGAACAGCTTAGAAGCATCAAACAACACCTCGAGAACGAAGGCGCTCTCATCATATTTCCCGCCGGCGAGGTATCTCGCATGAGCGCAAAGGGGATTCGAGATGGGCACTGGAACCCGGGATTTTACCGGTTCGCAAAACAAAGCAATTCCCCTATTCTTCCATTATTGATTGATGGCAGAAATTCGTGGTTTTTTTACACGCTTTCACTACTGGCAAAACCAATCAGCACATTGTGGCTGATAAGAGAAATGTTTAAACAAGCTAATCATAATATTGACATATACGCCGGGAAAGTAATCGAGCCTGAAAGCTACAAAGACTTAGGTCTTCCTCCGGCCTCAATCGCCAAGCTATTCAAAAAGCATGTCTACAGACTCGCCAAAAAACACACAAAATCGCTTTCTTTCGCGGCAGAGTACGAACCACTCGCCCACCCTGAAAATCGTTGGAATTTACAAAAAGAGATTACGCAGTGTGAAAAACTTGGCGTAACTAATGACGGAAAAATCATTTACCTCTATCGCTATGTACCTAATTCGTCGGTTATGCGTGAACTCGGTAGACTACGTGAACTTACGTTTAGACGTGTCAAAGAGGGAACAGGAAAACGTCGCGACATTGACCCATACGATAGCTATTACGACCACGTTATACTGTGGGATTGCAACGAGCTAGAAATCGCCGGAGCCTATAGGATGGTGCGCAGCCGAGAAGCTATGCTCAACGGAACACAAACTCCTAGGTTGTACACACAGACACTCTTCGACTTTAATCAAAGCTTCAACCAGTATATAGAAAACGGTCTTGAGCTGGGTCGAAGCTTTGTTCAACCTCGCTATTGGGGAAAAAGGAGTGTCGATTACCTTTGGCAAGGTATCGGAGCCTATCTGAACAAATATGCTGAGATTCGCTACTTGTTTGGCCCTGTTAGCATTAGCCAAGATTACTCGGCAGCAGCTCAACAAGCTATTGTCAGGTTCTACAGCCTTTACTTTGGTGCTACGAGCGCTAGTGGCACGGTGACGCCGAAAACACCGTATGTATTAGCTGAAAAGCAATTAGACAGTCCTCTATTTTTACAAGGCAATAATTATCGGATAGATTTCTGTCATCTAAAACAATACTTAAAAGAGCTTGGCGTGACCGTACCGACACTATACAAGCAATACAGCGAGCTATGTGAAGTAGGCGGTGCGCAATTTATCGACTTCAACATCGACCCGGATTTCGCAGACTGTATTGATGGGTTTTTACTTGTCGAGCTAAAACGCATCAAGCAAGAAAAGCGCCTACGCTATATCGAAGCGCACAACCCTTTTGAGCAATCGAAAAATAGCGCCGCGTAGACGTTCTCGGAATCTAACCCACTATGCCTTTTGTTTTTAGGTCTGCCAACTGTTCACCCGACAATGATAATAGCTCACCAAGCACTTCGTCATTGTGACTACCTATTTCACCGCCAGGCCATTCTGTAGCGCCAGGTGTTTCAGATAACTTTGGCATAATTGCTGGTACAGACAAGGGTTTACCATTAATTTCAACTTGCTCAAACAAGCCTCTTTCTTGGAAATGTTTGTCTGACATCATATCAGCCACATTATAGATCGGCCCAACCGGCACCCTGTTACTCTCTAGCAAGGATATGGCTTCATCAGCATTAACACTACTGCACCAGTGAGCCAATGCTTCATCAATTTCCGGTTCGTGCTTAACCCGGCCTGCGTTATTTTCTAGACGGGGGTCATTGGCCATATCATCTCGACCGGCTGTTTCCATTAAACGTTTAAAAATCGAGTCGCCATTACCACCGATGACGATGTACTTTCCGTCCCTACATTTATACGTATTAGTAGGCACAATACCGGTAACTGTAGTGCCTGAGGGTTGCCGCACTACGCCAGCGCCACTATATTCAGGAATCACTGCTTCCAATAAATTAAACATTGATTCGTAAAGGGCTACATCAACCACCTGTCCACTATTAGCGTTACCAGCTTTTTGCGCGAACAGCGCCATCACTACACCCAAAGCGGCGTGAATTCCTGCAATAGTATCACCGATACTTAAATTAGACCTGACCGGCGCCTCGTCTGGGAAACCGGTGACATACCTAAAGCCACTGATTGCCTCGCACACTGACGCAAAACCGGGTTTTGTGCTGTAGGGGCCTGTTTGACCATAGCCAGATATTCGAGCGTATATGAGTTTGTCGTTTATTAACTTAGCGTCATCCGGGCCGAGCCCCCATTTTTCCATAACACCTGGACGAAAATTTTCTATAACAACATCACTAGTTTTCATTAACTCTTTAACGAGTTCACGGCCTTCATCTTTTCGTAAATCAATTGAAACTGACTTTTTATTTCGCGCTAAACTTCGCCACCACAATGACGTCCCCTCTTCTAAGATACGCCAGTTACGAATTGGATCACCTGTAACTGGTGGCTCTATTTTTATCACTTCGGCACCAAAATAGCCCAAAATGCACCCCGCAAAAGGGCCCGCTAGTAACTGGCCTACTTCTAGCACTCTAATACCGTTTAATGGTTTTGCGTTTGACATAGTGTTGCTCTTCAATCTAGTCGAGTGTTAATACAATCTTGCCCATGTGTTGGCTTGTTTCCATGAGCTGATGAGCAGCTACCACCTCAGAAAATGGAAACGACTGATATATAATGGGCTTAATCTTACCTTCTTCGAGCAAAGGCCAAACCCTTTGTAATAATTCACTAGCAATCTGAGCCTTATACTCAGCGCTTCTTGGTCTCAACGTACTTCCAGTTAGCGTTAATCGTTTCATCATGACGGGGGCAAAATTGACTTCCGCTTTTGCGCCGCCGAGAAATGCAATGTTTATGACATGCCCATCCATTGCAGCAATCTGAATATTTTTTGCTATATAGTCTCCACCGACCATATCAAGAATAACGTCTACACCGTAATCTCTAGTCGTCTCCAAAACCGTTGCTACGAAGTCCTGTTCTTTATAATTAACTGCGAGATCGGCACCGATCGATTCACAAAACCTACATTTTTCGATTGAACCCGCGGTGGTAAAGACCTGGGCACCCAAAGATTTTGCTAACTGAATGGCAGTGCTCCCGATACCACTTGAACCGCCATGTACCAAAAAGTATTGACCAGGCTTTAATACATCACCATGAAACACATTACTCCACACCGTAAAAAATGTTTCCGGAATGGCAGCGGCTTCTTCAAATGTTAGCCCTTGAGGAATAGGTAAACACTGTCCAATCGGTGCTTTAACAAACTCTGCATAAGCCCCGCCGTTGGTTAAAGCACACACAGGGGTATTTAACCATTCATCGTCTACCCCCTCGCCAAGCGCCACTACGACGCCAGAGGCCTCTAGCCCAAGGACCGGCGAAGCGTCAGTAGGCGGCGGGTACAAGCCCATACGCTGAGCAACATCAGGACGGTTCACCCCTGCCGCCCTCACTTCGATAAGCACCTCACCTGGCAATAACTCTGGCTTATCACCTTCTGCGATGCGCATTACCGAAGCATCACCGTGTCCATCGAGGTTTATATATCGCATAAATTCACTCTTATATTAGTTATTACGGAGACAAGCGAGAGATATCCCACTGATCAATACCCCTGACAAACTGAAAACGATCATGCAAGCGATTGACTCTGCCTTGCCAAAATTCAATTTCTTTTGGTACCACACGAAATCCGCCCCAAAAATCCGGTAATGGTATTTCTTTGTTCTCGAGTTTATGTTTCATGCTATCAAACTGCTTCATCAAAAATTGACGCGAGTTTATACGGCTACTTTGTGCCGACACACTGGCTGCAATTTGACTATCTCTAGGCCTCGATAAAAAGTACTTAAGACTTTGAGCTGTACTCACTTTGGTCGCTGTGCCGCGAATAGTTACTTGGCGGTCTACGCTATGCCAAGGAAAGTGCAAACTAACTTTTGGGTTGTTAGCCAGCTCTTTTGATTTTCGGCTTTCATAGTTTGTATAGAAAACGAAGCCCTCGCTGTCGAACTGTTTGAGTAACACCATACGCTGAGAAGGCTGCCCGAGGTCATCTACTGTTGCAACAGTCATTGCAGTTGGATCACTAAGCCCTGCCGCAATGGCCTGCTCCATCCAGAGACCAAACAACTCGAGTGGGTCATTAGGTAAGTCTTCACGGTTAAGCCCCGCGCTTTGATAATCGCGGCGAATTTGATCAATTGTTGGCATTTTGTACCTTGCTGAAGAAAGTGATTGAGTGAAAAGGCGACAAAAAATAGCACCGTAGAAACAAAAAAGCGACAGTCAATGCTGTCGCTTTTTTAAGGTACTTGCGGTTTCGGCTACAACCGGCGGACAAGGACGTTTCTTTGCCCAGTGTTCTTCTCAGTCTGAATCAGTTCATCACCCTCAATTTCAACGGTGAACTCCATCGGGCCTTGGCCTGGTACATCAAAACTAATCTCATTACCCTCTAGCGTGTATGGCATGGTCATTCCCATACCCACAACTTCAAACTCGGTCTCAGAGAACTTCAGTGTGACGGGGAACCCGCTCACTTCGCCTTCCCACTCACCTGTCATCATATTTTCTTGTAAGCTTGGTTCCATGAGTGAACAAGCGGTGAACGATAGCGCGATAACACTAGCGAATGCTAGTTTGATGAACTTTTGAGTCAAAATTCTCATGACAGATCTCCGTGTAAGTGGTCTGGGCCGATTGCCCGAATATTTAATTATGTTACCGCTTTATAATAGCGGTTTGCGTGCTTGGGCAATCTCCGTCTACCTAAAATTGTAAGGTACACCCAGGAAAAGCCTCGGAGCTTATTAGTAAACCCTATCGAGGCTCTATGCAAGTTCATTTACGCTATTTATCGGTTTGCAGGAGGTTACTGGCGAATACCTTCTATGTGTAGAGATAAACTCACTTCTTGAGACGCCGGGCCTAAATTGGTCGGAATGCCAAAATCCGTCAGTTTGAGTGACGTTGAACCCGAGAATCCAGCTCTATAGCCACCCCAGGGGTCCTTTCCTTCACCCACCTTAACCACATCAATCACGATATCTTTGGTTACGCCCCGCAGGGTCAATGTGCCAGCAAGCTCCCCTTCCGTATCACTGGTCGCAGTGTAGCGAGTACTCTTAAACGTCGCTTCTGGATACTCTGTAACATAGAGAAAATCTTTTCCTTTAAGGTGCTTATCGCGCTCTGCGTGGTTACTGTTGAGGCTCGTTGTATCAATAGTTACAGATATTGAAGCATTCTCAGGGGATGCCGCATCATAGCTAAAACTGCCGTCAAACTTATCGAACCGGCCAACGAGAATACTGTAGCCTAGGTGAGGAATCTCAAAATTGATGGACGCGTGAGCACCTTTCGTATCAATGGCATAATCCGCGGCGATTACTTGGGAAACGGATAAAAAACTGGCGATTATTACTGCAAAAAACGACTTCATAAGACACTCCTTGATAGATAGAAACGAAACATAGACCTAAACGATATGGGAATGTTGCCTTGAGATAAAGTTCCCCACTATTTCTATTTATGCCCACATTAGTCGTGTTTTTTTGGTGAAAGCATCCGTACTAACGTTCTATCTTTATCAATGAAATGATGCTTTAACGCAGCCAACATATGGAGCGCAGCTATAGCAATTAACCCCCATGCCAAATAAAAATGAGCCACGCCGGCTTTATCTTCCTGATTATCGATTCCAAGCCGAACCGCAGGGAAATCAACCCAGTCAAACAACGACACCGCAGAACCATCAGCAGAAGAGATTAAGTAGCCTGATACAAATATCAGCAACAAGACTGCATAGAGTAAAAAATGTGCGACACTTGCCAGAATTCGCTCCGCATCAGACTTAGAAAGCGACTGAGGTAAAGGGTTAACAGTGCGCCAAACGAGCCTAAATAGAACTATTCCTAAGCCTATCAAACCGATGCTTTTATGCACCCAGGGTGCCTTGTGATATAAAGGATCATAATAATCGAGGCCAGTCATATACAACCCTAGACTAAAAAGAAAAACAGCGATTATCGCGGTTAGCCAATGCAAAAGGATTGTCACAAGCCCAAAGCCAGACGCGGTATTTTTTATTCTCATAGCCATCTGCGTACCCCGGTTAGGTTGATCCAAAGTGACTTACAATTTATAGACATCACCACTCAGCACCATCGGCAAGAAGCTTACACGGGCCGTCTAGTTAAAGAAAGAGGAGTAACCGTTGAAGACGAAACCTAAAAGACTATCAGTTTTATCCAAACTCATAGTCTTTATTAAGCCCTACCCACTACAAGTATTGGTTGCGAGTATCGCGCTTGTGTTTACCGCAGCAGTTAACCTTTTATTAGTTCAAGGGGCTAAGTACCTAGTGGACCAAGGTTTCATTCAACAATCTAGTACCGCACTCAACCAGGGAATAGCCATTATCATGGTGCTTATCATAGCTAGTGCGGTAGGCACATTCTGCCGATTCTACCTAGTCTCCTGGCTCGGTGAACGCGTCACAGCGGACATACGAGAAAAGGTTTTTAATCATTTATTGACATTAGATACACACTACTTCGAAACCAATAAAAGCGGCGAGATCATGAGCCGATTAACCACTGACACAACCTTGCTACAAAACATAATTGGCTCTTCTGCCTCAATGGCTCTTCGGAGTTTACTCATTGTTGCCGGCGGCATCGTCATGATGTTTGCCACCAATATGAAACTTAGCCTTATTGTACTAATCAGTGTGCCCTTAGTATTAACACCTATTATGCTTTTTGGTCGCCGGGTTCGAGGGCTTTCACGTAGAAGCCAAGATTCTATTGCAGACTTGGGTAGCCATGCGGGCGAAATCATTCGTCAAATAAAGACCGTTCAAAGCTATGTCCGAGAGACATTTGAATCTAATAACTTTAAACGCCAAGTCGAGACCGCATTCACAATCGCTCTACGGCGCATTCTCCAAAGAGCATTATTGATCGCTGTGGTCATGATTTTAGTATTTTGTGCGATTGCGGGCATGTTATGGGTTGGTGGTCACGACGTATTAAATGGCGATATGACCGGAGGTGAATTAAGTGCCTTTATCATATACGCCGTTATGGTCGCGATGGGTGTTGGCACTATCTCAGAGGTCATGGGAGAACTACAACGAGCGGCGGGTGCCACAGAACGATTAGTGGAACTACTGGAAGAGCGAGCAACGATAAAATCCCCTATCACTAGTCCACCAGCCGGAGAAAAAGTAACCCGAGATATACAGCAAGCTCCAGTGAATCAAGAGGTTTATGAGCAAACGCCAATAGGCAACCGACCAACGCAACTCGGAAAGGCAACAGTCGCATTTAAATCCGTATATTTTTCCTACCCATCGCGACCAGACAACTTGGCTCTCGATAATTTTTGTTTCACCCTTGATGACGGCGTCAGTCTTGCCCTTGTAGGGTCTTCAGGCGCAGGAAAGTCTACCGTTTTTGAACTTATGCAGAGATTTTACGACCCGCAATCGGGTGAGATTTACATTGGTGGACACAACATCAAAAACATATCTCCCCAATTGCTACGTTCCTGGGTCGGGATAGTTCCTCAGCAACCTGTATTATTTAGCGCCGACGTTGCATACAACATCCGCTACGGTAACACTGAAGCAACCGAGCTTGAAATACGAAAGGCGGCCGAGGCTGCTAACGCATTAGAATTTATAGAAGAATTACCCAATGGGTTCGCTACAGATTTAGGCGAGCAAGGGGTGAGATTGTCTGGCGGTCAAAAACAAAGAATTGCGATTGCGCGTGCGATTATCAATAATTCAAGAATCATGCTACTTGATGAAGCTACCAGCGCATTAGACTCTGATAGTGAACGACAAGTGCAGACCGCATTAAATCGGCTCATGAAAAATAGAACGACCATCGTCATTGCTCATAGGCTTTCGACGGTTAAACACGTTGACCTTATAGGCGTTGTTGATCGAGGGAGGCTCGTCGACATGGGTACCCACGAAGCGCTAATTGAAACATCAGCGATTTATCAGAAGCAATATGCTATGCAGTTTCAGACGGAGCTACCCGATTGAGCGTGGCCATGTATCGATTCACCAACGTTTTCGTCAACATTCGAAATTAACAAAGGTGTCGCAAACTGAATATTATATTCCGAAGCCGCGCGGTTGGCAGCTTGCTGAATTAATGAAGGTGTTTGCAAGAGGTATTGCCGCACCGTTTTAGTCACTTTGGTATTAGGTAACGCCTCAACGTAGTAAAACAGCGTGTACTCTAATGCATAGTCGCCGGAGTTTGTTAATACTACTTCGAACGGGATGTTTTTATTTATTTTAGCGTCCCCCTCTTCTACTAACCTCTCATGCATGGTGGCTGCCATTTGTAGCACACGATGATTTAACTCGGAAAAAGGATTAGCCTCTCGCTTTTCAGAATCAGTAGAAAAATCACTGGGATAGGAAATATTAAATACCAAAGAATGGCGCAAACCATCTGTTGAAGCTCGCTTACTTAGATTGTCGACTCGACTATTAATTAGCTGGCTATTTCGCACAATGATGCGATGATTATTACGTACATCGAGTAGAATGGTGTAAATGAATGAGACACGACTAATAATAAGCTCATCAGACAGCCCGCCAATCTTAATAACATCGCCATCTTCTAGCATGTTGGAATTCAAAATCACCAACCCAAAATAAATATCGGGGGCCCAGATAGAATTAGTTAACGCTAGAAACGCGAAGAATATGCCCAGGAAACCAGTAGTTTGTAACAGCCCTTCCAGCTCCCAAATAACAATGAGGCAATACAACGCGATCAGAATAATGACGATCGCTGCGACTAGATCCATCAGCCGGGAATTGTAGTTATCTAGGTAGATGGGCTTGCCATCCACCTCCCGCTGCGTTCCGAATTTTTGTCTGCTAAAAAAAGACGTGATGTTAAAAAGTAATAAACAACCGAAAAAAGTTGCAATGGTTAGCCCAAATCGTATGAATACATTCTCGTATGCGGGAAATGCAGACACCAAGACCAAATCGAAGACATGAGAAAGCAGAAACAGAAAAGCACCGAAACGTAATGCTCGAGCCTGTAATGTAACATCTTTCCCATGATTAAAAGGACGCAGCAGCCCATTGGCAAAAAAAAGAACCAACAAATTGACAACGAAAGCCGCAACATGTCCAAACACTGGGGTTTGTATTTGCTCAATAACCGTATGCAAATCAATCAATGGAATACCCTTTTCACAACATCCTTATACATAAGGCTCGCTTTACAGTTCAGCTAATATTGCTTCGGCTGCACTTTTTTCAATAGCTTTACTATCCACACCAAGATAGCTGACTTTGCCATCATCAAGAATCATGGCGTACCGTTGACTGCGAACACCCATGCCAAAACCCGTGCCATCTAATTCAAGCCCCAATGCTTTCGCCAGTTCTGCATTGCCATCTGCCAGCATAATAATCTCTTCGGCATTTTGGCTTTTTCCCCAAGCATCCATGACAAACGCATCATTAACGGATACGCAAGCGATCACGTCGACTCCCTTTTCTTTTATTTTGTCTGCGTTGACTACAAACCCAGGCAAGTGCGCCAATGAGCAACCTGGTGTAAACGCCCCTGGCACAGCAAATAAAACAACTTTCTTACCCGCTACAAGCTCACTAAGGTTGATATTCTCAGGGCCTTTCTCGCCCATTATTTTTAAAGTCACTTGCGGTAGTGAATCACCCACTTGAATCGTCATATAAAATCCTTAAGGTATTAAAATATTGTTAAACGCGCTTAAACTGTGCAGAGATATTGTTTCTACGGCTAGATTTATTATCACTTGCCTTTATCTATTCGGTTACAGGCGCATCTTCCAGAATGGACCTGCATGATGATAATGCAATGATGGGCCGGGTAGAATTTCACGCAAATAATGTCCTATGCCCTTCTCCGCTCGCCAATCCCGAGGGTAACCTAGAGAAACTTCTTCGTAACGGACGCCATCACGATAATCTGTTGAACGCATATGTAAATGCCCAGAAACTACAGCGTGAACATTATACCGTTTGTGCCAATCTTCGGTATGTCTTGTACCGCACCATATCGAGAATCGAGGGATACGCATTGTGCGCGAGAGATCATAGCGTAATGGAAAATGATTCACCAATATCAAAGGCACATCATCTTCTAGCCGCTCAAGCCGAGTACGGGTGTAGTCTACACGTGCCTGGCACCATTCGACGATAGAACTAAATGGCTCGGTCGCAATCATTGACTCGTCGCGACATAGCACGCCAGACTCGACGGCCCAGGCTACAGCATGTTCGTGTTGCACATGAGCAGGTCGGAAGCTGTAGTCATACAAGAGACAGAGCGGAGCGACGCGAAACGGCGACTGCCCTGGAAAGACGGGATACTCATCCTCTGGGGTGTGAACCCCCAGCTCACGGCAAATCTCCACTAACGCGAAGTACTTTTCCACTGACGATGTGTAGATATCAGGCTGATCAAGCCATAGTTCGTGATTACCTGGCACCCAGATGATTTCAGAAAAACGGGACTTCAGTACCTTCAAGGACTCTGCCAGGATGTCAGCGCGGGTGCAGATATCGCCCGCTAATATGAGCCAGGAATCGCCCTGAGACTGTAATTCCAACAACGCAACACGATTTTTCTTGTTATCGAGATGTAAATCACTAATTGCCAGCAGCTTCATAACCGTTCTGCCCCGTCGGTCGATTGCTAACGTAGGCTGTATGCCTCATGGTTGACTCATCAATTGCATCGTTTAGAATTCTTTAAGCCCTACTAAAATAACACGCAGGCTTCTATGTACGCCGTCATCGACCTTGGCTCGAATAGCTTTCACCTACTTATTGCAGAATACTGCAATGACCACTTCCAAGCTGTCGCTAGAGTAAGCCGTAAAATCCAACTGGCTGAAGGGCTAAACTCATCGCCTTACTTGTCAGCCCCTGCAATTTCAAGAGGGATAGAGTGTCTCAAAGAGTTTAAATCCATTCTATTACAATACCCCATTGAGCGTCAGCGTGTTGTTGCTACTCAAGCGTTGCGCGAAGCAGAAAACGCAAGTGATTTCGTATCCATTGCTAACGAGTTAGGCTTTGAGATCGACATTATTAGCGGCGAACAAGAAGCAAAACTGATTTTTACCGGCGTCAACGATCCACTCCCAGAATCCAGCAAACAACGCCTTGTGATTGATATCGGTGGAGCGAGCACCGAAATTTCGCTAGGTGCCAATAGCCATGCGAGCTTTGCTCAAAGCCTCCCGATGGGCTGCGTAAAATGGCGAGACCAATTTTTTTCAAAATCGATTCAGTATCAAACAAATGGCGTTAAAGCCCAGGACGCTGCCCGGAAAGTATTAGCGCCCATACAAACCCAGCTATCGAAATTAAACTGGCAAGAAACGTATTCGTCTTCGGGCTCTTCAAAGATGCTGGCCAGCATTGCAGAAGCCAATGGCTGGAGTGACGGTGAAATTACTCTACATTGCATTGAGCAAGTTGAAGAACAATTGTCTCACATAAACAGCATACAGGAGCTGTACTTACCGGGTCTTAACCCTACTCGTCTAGACCTGTTAGCCCCTGGGGTAGCAATTCTCGGTAGCATTATGCGCGCATTGAATATTCAAACTATTCAGCATAGCCGTACTGCGCTCCGCGAAGGTGTACTAAGCGAACTGACACAATGTCGCGTCGACTACCGATTACTTAACGAAGCCGCCTTTACAGCCTAACCTTCAGCCACAGATATTGTTCGCTTTCAATTCGATCTTTGATCCGCTTTTCCCGCAAACAACACGCATAAAAAAAGCAGCCGAAGCTGCTTTTAAATCGTTAAATACTTACCACACTACCAGCCGGTAACTTCTTTCAATGCTTCGCCAATTTGCGCAAGGCTACGAACGGTTTTAACACCCGCATCGCCTAGAGCTGCAAATTTTTCGTCCGCAGTGCCTTTACCACCAGAGATGATTGCGCCAGCATGACCCATACGTTTGCCTGGAGGTGCTGTTACACCAGCGATATATGAAACAACGGGCTTGGTGACATTTTCTTTGATGAATGCAGCGGCTTCCTCTTCAGCAGTACCACCGATTTCGCCGATCATGACAATCGCTTCTGTCGCTGGGTCTTCTTGGAACATGCCGAGAATATCAATGAAGTTTGAACCAGGAATTGGGTCTCCACCAATACCAACACATGTAGATTGGCCGAAACCATAATCCGTAGTTTGCTTCACCGCTTCATAAGTCAATGTACCTGAGCGAGAAACGATCCCTACTTTACCAGGCAAATGAATATGACCAGGCATGATGCCAATTTTACATTCTCCGGGAGTGATGACTCCTGGGCAGTTTGGACCGATCAAACGCACACCTAACTCATCGCACTTCACTTTACAGTCGAGCATATCCAGAGTTGGAATACCTTCAGTAATACAAACAACCAATTTAACGCCGCTGTTTGCCGCTTCTAAAATAGAATCTTTACAGAAAGGCGCTGGAACATAAATAACGGATGCGTCTGCACCGGTTTGTTCAACTGCCTCGGCCATGGTATCAAATACTGGAAGCCCTAAATGCGTTTGACCGCCTTTTCCAGGTGTTACACCACCGACCATTTTTGTACCGTAAGCAATTGCTTGCTCCGAGTGAGAAGTACCTTGCGAGCCCGTAAAGCCTTGGCAAAGCACCTTAGTGTTTTTATCAATCAAAATACTCATTGCTTGTCCTCTAATTCTTTACGGTGCGTTTACTTGGCTGCGGCAACAACTTTTTCAGCTGCGTCAGTAAGACTTTCGGCTGGAGTGATATTCAAACCACTATCTGCCAACGTTTTCGCGCCTAATTCCGCGTTATTTCCTTCCAATCGAACAACTACCGGTATTTTAACGCCAACCTCTTCAACGGCACCGATAACACCTTCTGCGATGAGATCGCAACGAACGATACCACCGAAAATATTAATCAAAACGGCTTTAACGTTTTTGTCAGAAAGAATAATTTTGAAAGCTTCAACAACGCGCTCTTTAGTCGCACCACCGCCTACGTCGAGGAAGTTTGCAGGTTGACCGCCATGCAATTTAACAATATCCATAGTACCCATGGCCAAACCTGCACCATTAACCATGCAACCAATATTGCCGTCGAGAGCGACGTAGTTCAACTCCCATTTTGCAGCATGAGCTTCACGTTCATCTTCTTGGCTAGGATCATGCATTTCTTGCAACTTCGGCTGACGATACATCGCATTACTGTCGATATTAATTTTTCCGTCCAAGCAGTGAAGATTACCTTCTTCTGTTATCACCAACGGATTAATCTCTAAAAGTGCTAGATCGTAATCCTGGAACAACTGCGCCAAACCGATAAAGATTTTAGTAAATTGTTTCACTTGAGCAGGATTCAAACCCAATTTAAAAGCAAGCTCTCGACCTTGATAGGGCTGAGCGCCAACTAATGGATCGATCGTTGCTTTTAGAATTTTTTCGGGTGTTTCTTCTGCAACTTTTTCAATTTCAACACCGCCTTCAGTAGACGCCATAAAAACGATGCGACGTGTTGAGCGGTCAACAACAGCACCCAGGTATAGCTCTTGAGCAATATCGGTGCATGATTCTACGAGAATTCGGCTTACAGGCTGACCTTTCTCATCTGTTTGGTAGGTCACCAAGTTTTTTCCAAGCCATTGGTTTGCGAAATCAGAAATTTCTTGCTTAGAGCTAACCAATTTAACACCACCAGCTTTACCACGTCCGCCAGCGTGCACTTGCGCTTTAACAACCCATTTTTCGCCACCAATGGTATCCGCTGCGGCAGCAGCTTCTTCTGCTGTTTTAGCAGCTATGCCTTTGGAAACCGGCAAATCGTACTCGGCAAACAGTTGTTTTGCCTGATACTCGTGTAGATTCATGACTACCTTCCAATATATTTTGATAACTTTGCTGCAATGCAGCCGTTACGTTTATGCAAACAACACGTTCAATAAATAACACTGCTTGCCCCGTTACTACTCTCTAAAGTACTGACTTTTACGCCAACACTTTATTTTTTACACGGCGTTTATTTTTTTTTCGGTCGCCGGTTACCAATGTGTATAGCATGGCCGTTGACAGCTAGCGCTGCTTCCCGAACACACTCAGATAGAGTCGGATGACCAAATACTGTCATGCCAATATCTTCAGCCGTTGAGCCAAATTCCATAGCAATTGCGACTTGCTGAACCAGGTCTGCCGCACTTGGACCAACAATGTGGCAACCCAGTACACGATCTGTTTCTTCATGAGCAATCATTTTCACCATACCGGCGGTTTCATTCGAGGCTAGCGCGCGACCGCTAGCAACAAATGGGAACACACCCACTTTATAGGGTTCGCCGTCGGCTTTGACTTGTTCTTCAGTACGTCCGACTGCAGCAACCTCTGGGTGAGTGTATATGACGTTTGGAATGATATCGTAATTCATCACGGTCTTTTGGCCAGCAATACGCTCCGCAACCATTACACCTTCCTCAGAACCTTTGTGCGCCAGCATTGGCCCACGAACGACATCACCAATTGCCCATACGCCTGGAGCATCAGTGGAGCACAGATCGTTAACGTAAATTGAGCCACGCTCATCGATATTCACACCGCTATCAGCCGATAATAGCTCTTCTGTATAAGGTCTGCGTCCAACACAGACAATGAGTTTATCGAAGGTTTCTTGTTGCTCGTTACCGTCTGCGTCGGTAAAGGTAACGATCGCTTTTTTACCCTTAACTTCTGTACCTGTCACGCGACAACTCATACGAATATCTAAGCCCTGCTTAGATAGAATTTTTTTCGCTTCTTTGGCTATTTGTTGGTCCATCATAGCGAGAAATGAATCAAGCGCTTCAAGTAGAACGACTTCTGAGCCTAATCGCCCCCAAACACTGCCGAGCTCTAGGCCGATAACACCGGCACCGATGATGCCAAGGCGCTTTGGAACTTTATCAAAATTTAACGCGCCCGTTGAATCGACAACCACTTCACCGTCTGTCTTCGCAACAGGAATAGACACAGGTACCGAACCAGACGCTAAAATTACATTGTCAGCTTCGAGAACTTCTACCTTGCCGTCGTTTGATGTGTATTCAACTTTACGACCGGCGAGTAATTTACCGTGTCCGTAAAGACTCGTTGCTCCGTTTGCTTTTAGCAACTGAGCAACACCACCTGTTAGCTGCTTCACGATGGAGTCTTTGCGCGCGATCATCGATGGCACATCGACCTTAACACCAGATGCTGAAATACCGTGGACATCGAAACCATGTTTAGCTTCATGGTACTTGTGCGAACTGTCAAGAAGGGCTTTAGAAGGAATACAACCAACGTTAAGGCAGGTACCACCGTTGACGCCTTTCCCCTCATCGTTTTGCATACGTTCAATGCAAGCGGTTTTTAAACCTAATTGTGCTGCGCGAATCGCTGCCACATACCCCGCTGGTCCTGAACCAATAACAATGACATCATATTTGTTCGACATTTTGTCTTCCCAATTTTTTGTAGTAATTACGCAAATAACACTAATTATTTCCGTAATAGAGCAAATTTAAACCAAACGAAAAGATCCAATTAGATCTCAAGCAAGATTCGTGCTGGGTCTTCCAGTAAATCCTTGATAGCAACCAAGAACTGCACCGCCTCTTTTCCATCAATCAAGCGGTGATCATATGACAACGCTAAGTACATCATCGGAAGAATCTTAACCTCACCATTGACGGCCATTGGGCGGTCCTGAATCTTATGCATACCTAAGATTGCAGTTTGTGGTGGATTAAGAATCGGAGTAGACATTAATGAGCCAAACACCCCGCCATTAGTGATGGTAAAAGTACCACCAGTGATCTCCTCAATACCCAATTTGCCATCACGTGCGCGCAAACCAAAGTCACGAATGTTCGCCTCTATATCAGCAAGGCCCATGTTTTCAGCATTTCGAAGAACGGGGACAACCAAACCTTTCTCTGTCGATACGGCTACACCAATATCTTGGTAACCGTGATACACCGTATCACTGCCGTCGATCGACGCATTAACCACAGGGTAACGTTTCAATGCTTCAACAGCCGCTTTCACGAAAAAGCCCATAAAACCAAGACGTGTACCATTGTGTGCTTTTTCGAATTGATCTTTGTACCGGCTACGTAGAGCCATTACGGGCGCCATATTCACTTCATTGAAGGTAGTAAGCATGGCAGTACTTTGGCTAGCGTCCAATAGACGCTCAGCGATACGACTACGCAAGCGAGTCATCGGTACTCGTTTTTCAATTCGCTCGCCAGCACCCAAGTCAATACTCGCCGGCGCCGAAACGGTAGAGCTCTTAGTCGAGGCCGGTGGCGTTGAAGGTTTAGATGGCGCGGAACCACCGGCTTCTTTAGCCGCTACAACGTCCTCTTTATTAATTCGACCATCTTTTCCCGTACCCTTAACGGTACTGAGGTCAATGTTGCTTTCTTCCGCTAACTTACGTGCAGAAGGGCTAGCGATAACCTCACCAGCACTCTCCGAAGGTGAAGCAGTTTCAGTAGGAGCGTCGGAAGCTGCCGCGGGAGCATCACCCTCAGCAAAGATCGCAATCACTTCGTTACTTAATACGGTTTCTCCCTCACCCTTTTTCACTTCGGCTAAGGAACCATTCGCTGGTGCGACAACTTCTAAAACGACCTTATCAGTCTCTATATCAACAATGAGTTCATCTCGAGATACTGCTTCGCCCGGTTGCTTGTACCAAGTAGCGATGGTGCCATCTTGTACAGATTCTGGGAAAGTTGGTGCTTTGATTTCTATACTCATCCTCGGATTATCCTATTACTCGATGCTAATCTTGCATTCATTAAAATGGTTGAAAGCTTTCCTTTAAAAGCTCAAATTAATCGTTTTGACCAAGCGCTTCTCGAACAAATTTCTCTTGCTGCTCTAAATGCGTCGACATATACCCTGCCGCAGGTGCAGCTGCAGCATCACGACCCGCGTAATGTAGATACAAGTTAGGTTTAAATTCATGAATAACACGTCGCATATGATGCTGACTGCTATACCATGCACCTTGATTCATTGGCTCTTCTTGACACCAAACCATTTCTTTCACTTTTTTGTATTGCTTAAGAATATTCAGCAATTCAACTTCAGGGAAAGGATAAAGTTGCTCAAGACGAATAACTGCTACGTTTTTCTGTTCGCTTTCCCCACGCGCTTCAATAAGGTGGTAAAACACCTTACCGCTACATAGCACAACACGATCAACGTCTTTAGGATCAACACCGTCATCATCAAGTACGTTATGAAATTTACCCGCCGATAATTCTTCTAATGAAGAAACCGCTAACTTGTGACGTAAGATCCACTTAGGCGACATGATAACCAACGGGCGACGCATCGGGCGTATCATTTGCCGACGCAACAAATGGAAAATTTGCGCAGGCGTCGTAGGAATACAAACTTGAATATTGTGTTCGGCACAAAGCTGTAAATAACGTTCTAATCGAGCAGAAGAATGCTCTGGCCCTTGACCTTCATAGCCGTGCGGCAACAGCATGGTTAAGCCACATAAACGGCCCCACTTGTGTTCTCCGCTAGTAATAAACTGGTCGATTACAACTTGCGCGCCATTCGCGAAATCACCGAATTGCGCTTCCCATACAACCAGCTTGTTAGGCATAGTTGTTGAGTAACCGTACTCGAACGCCAGCACGGCCTCCTCTGATAATAAAGAATCGTAAATATCAAAGTCGGGCTGATCTTCATACAGCTCAGAAAGCGGATAATAAGTCGAGCCATCTTTCTGACTATTGATCACAGCATGTCGATGCGAGAAGGTTCCGCGACGAACATCTTGACCGGTAATACGAACGCTAAACTCTTGCTTCAGTAGAGTGGCATAAGCCAACATCTCTGCCATCCCCCAGTTAATAGGCAAAGCACCACCAGCCATTTTACGGCGATCATCGTAAATCTTAGATACTTGCTTTTGAACTTGAACGCCATCGGGGACATCGCTTATCTGATGACCTAAATCTTGGAGCTCTTTTAGCGGGTATGAAGTATCGTGGTCGGTCTCCCAATCGTGACCGATGTACGGCGTCCAATCAACGAACAAGCTACTATCTGGCTCACTTACCAAGCCATTAGCAACATGCTCTCCGCGATCCAAAGCAGCGCGATAGTTATCGCTCATCAAATCAGCTTCAGCCTGGGTCAGAATAGCTTCAGAAACTAATTTCTCCGCGTACAAAGTTCGTGTAGTTTTTTGCTTACGGATTGCCTTGTACATTAACGGCTGTGTTGATGAAGGCTCATCTGTTTCATTGTGACCTCGACGGCGATAACATACCAAATCGATCACTACATCTTTTTTAAACTCGTTGCGGTAATCCATCGCTAGCTGCGTAACAAACAATACCGCTTCGGGATCATCACCATTCACATGGAAAACTGGAGCACCCACCATTTTACTGACGTCTGTACAGTACTCTGTTGAGCGGGAATCATCACGGCGTGACGTCGTAAAACCAACTTGGTTATTGATGACGACGTGAATAGTTCCGCCGGTATAGTAAGCGCGAGTTTGCGACATTTGAAATGTTTCAAGCACAACGCCCTGACCGGCAAATGCGGCATCACCATGCACAACGATTGGGACAACACGATTACCCAGAGGATCTTCGCGACGATCTTGACGGGCACGTACTGAACCTTCGACGACTGGAGAAACGATCTCGAGGTGACTCGGATTAAAAGCCATCGCCAAGTGGACTTCACCACCTGGAGTCATGACATTTGACGAGAAACCTTGGTGGTACTTCACATCACCGGATGTACCAATCAATTTTTTACCCTCGAATTCATCGAATAAATCCGCAGGGTTTTTACCTAAAATATTGACCAACGTGTTGAGACGACCACGATGCGCCATTCCTAGGACTATTTCTTTTGCGCCGTAGTAGCCCGCACGATTCACTAACGCATCAAGCAAGGGGATAAGGCTTTCTCCTCCCTCTAACCCAAATCGCTTCGTACCGGGATATTTACTGTCTAGATGACGTTCAAGACCTTCAGCTGCGGTTAAGCGATCGAGAAGGTTTTTCTTAACATCATTACTGAAATTTGGATGAGATCGGACAGACTCTAACCGCTGCTGAAGCCACTGTTTTTCAGCAAAGTTAGTAATGTGCATGATCTCAGGGCCAACGGAGCCACAATACGTTTCTTCCAGCGAGCCTATGATTTCGTTCAAGGTCGCTTCGTCTTTACCAATGAATAAATTACCTGTCTGGAAAACGGTATCGAGATCAGCAGACGTTAAACCATGAAAGCTTAAATCTAAATCAGGAACAGCTTCTCGCTCCATTAGGCCTAATGGATCAAGTTTGGCTTTTTGATGCCCTCGGAAACGATACGAGCTGATTATTTGAACTACTTTGATTTGCTTGCGTTCATGCTCGACGTTAACACCGCCTGAGCCTGGCGCGGCAATTGGGCGCGCTCTACGCTTGCCCAGCAATTCAAAATGTTCTCTGATAACAGAATGAGAAGTGTCTTGTGTGACTACCCCGGGAACTCTGGGTAGCTTTTCGAAATAGCCACGCCACTCTTCTGGCACGGAATTGGGATTGTGAAGATACTCATCGTAGAGCTCTTCGACATAAGCTGCGTTACCGCCGGAAAGCTGCGAAGTACTCCACAGCAGTTCCATGATGCTTTCTTTAGCGTCACCTTGCATTGTTTACTTGCCCACCTTGCTCAGGGGCATAAATCAAACCACACGATAGTTAGAAACCACTAGGTTGGTTGATTCAGACTCCGGATAGGAGCCCCTGTCCCCGATAATGCACATGATTTGTACAGTCGTTTAACTCACTACAGTCTAGTACAACTGTACGTAAGTTACTGTTTAGGGCCTGCTACGAGTAACAGGGCCCTTCTCGACCACCGGTTGCTCTCTAAAACTGCGCCTTTTGAGCGCTTATAGTATTGTTGCTGACAACGCTAACGGTTAGGTAGCGCTCTGTAACAACATGTTGCGAATATGACCAATTGCTCGTGTTGGATTGAGGCCTTTAGGGCACACAGCCACACAATTTTGGATGCCGTGACAGCGGAATACACTGAACGGGTCATCTAAAGTCGATAGACGCTTATCGGTTGCGTTGTCTCGACTATCCGCAAGGAAACGATATGCCTGCAAAAGTCCTGCCGGACCGATGAACTTGTCAGGGTTCCACCAGAATGACGGACAACTGGTTGAACAACAGGCACACAAAATACATTCGTATAGTCCATCCAGCTTTTCACGGTCTTCTGGGCTTTGTAGGCGTTCGATCGCAGGAGCTGGAGTATTGTTCTGAAGATATGGCTGTACCTTTTCATACTGAGTATAAAATTGGCTCATATCGACGATCAAATCACGAATGACTGGTAAACCGGGCAACGGACGAAGTACAAGCTTGTTGCCCTTCACGCATTCCGACAACGCCGTAATACAAGCGAGCCCATTTTTACCATTGATATTCATTCCATCAGACCCACACACGCCTTCACGACAGGAGCGGCGATAAGTGACTGAAGGATCTTGTTCTTTTATCAGCTCCAAGACATCCAACACCATGAGGTCCTTGCCACCAGTCTCGACCTCATACGTCTTCATGCTGGGCTTTTTGTCTTGCTCTGGGTTATAGCGATAAATTTCTACTTTCAACATGAGAAAACCCTATTAATAGGTGCGGACTTTTGGTTCAAATGCTTCCATGGTTTTTGGCGCGAAGTTTACAGCGCGCTTCCCAACGCGTTTGTCGGTTGGGAAATACATGGAATGGCACAACCAGTTTTCATCATCACGATCTTGGAAGTCATCGCGAGCATGAGCACCACGAGACTCCTTACGCTCCTCTGCAGCAATCGCTGTCGCTTCAGCTACTTCAAGCAAGTTTTGAAGTTCAAGCGCCTCGATACGTGCAGTGTTGAATGCGTTTGATTTATCGGACAAGTGTAAGTTGGCGATACGCTCACGTAAAACAGCCAACTTCTCAATACCTTCCTGCATAAACTCACCTTTGCGGAATACCCCGAAGTGGTTTTGCATGGTGGTTTGAAGCTCTTTACGCAAAGTAGCCGCTGCTTCACCGGAGGTTGAAGTGTTGAGCTTGTTCAAACGAGACATCGCAGCATCAACGTCCGTATCAGACGCTTCACGCATTTCGATACCTTCTCGTAAAGCTTTCTCCAAGAACAAGCCTGAAGCACGTCCAAATACGACCAAATCCAACAATGAGTTACCGCCAAGGCGGTTAGCGCCGTGCACCGAGACACACGCAACCTCGCCACACGCGTAAAGACCCTCGATAACTTTATCGTTACCGTTTTCATCCACAGTCAACGCTTGTCCGTGGATGTTAGTCGCAATACCGCCCATCATGTAATGACAAGTAGGCACAACTGGAATGGGCTCTTTGATTGGATCTGCGTGAGCAAAAGTACGGCTAAGCTCAAGAATACCTGGCAGCTTAGAATTCAATGTGTCTGCACCAAGATGATCAAGTTTTAGGTAAACGTGATCACCGTCCGGCCCACAACCGCGGCCTTCTAAAATTTCTAAAACCATCGATCGAGCAACAACATCACGGCCTGCCAGATCTTTTGCGTTTGGCGCATAGCGTTCCATAAAACGCTCACCATCTTTATTGATGAGGTATCCACCTTCACCACGACAGCCTTCTGTCACTAGCGTACCCGCACCGTGAATACCGGTTGGGTGGAACTGCCACATTTCGATATCTTGAACCGGTACACCTGCGCGCAAAGCCATACCAACACCGTCACCAGTGTTGATGTGAGCGTTTGTAGTCGAAGCATAAATTCGACCAGCACCACCAGTAGCAAACACTGTTGCTTTAGATTTAATGAAAACAGTCTCACCGTCTTCCATGTTGATAGCGATAATGCCAACAACGGCGCCGTCTTGGTTTTTAACCAAATCAACAGCGAACCATTCATTCAAGAAAACGGTATTTGCACGAACGTTTTGTTGATATAGCGTATGAAGTAACGCGTGGCCAGTTCGGTCAGCTGCCGCGCAAGTACGAGCAGCCTGCCCGCCTTTGCCGTAATCTTTCGATTGTCCACCGAACGGACGCTGATAAATACGACCATTTTCAGTTCGGGAAAAAGGCAAACCCATGTGCTCAAGTTCGAAAACCGCTTCAGGGCCTACAGAGCACATATATTCGATAGCGTCTTGGTCGCCGATGTAATCCGATCCTTTGACGGTGTCATACATATGCCAGCGCCAATCGTCATTAGGATCCGAACTGGCAATAGCACACGTAATACCGCCTTGAGCTGAGACGGTGTGTGATCGCGTTGGGAAAACTTTGGTTACAACAGCAGTTTTAAAGCCTGACTGCGCCATTTGTAACGCAGCACGCATGCCAGCACCGCCGCCACCGACGACGATACCGTCAAAAGAGATAGTTCGCATATTCGACATTAGTCTAAATTCCCCACAGTATTTCGATACCCCAAACTGTGTAAGCCACAGTTACGGTAAAAAGAATGAGTTGTAAGCTGATGCGAACAAATGTCGCCTTGCTACCCATTTGCAGCGGTGTAACGTAGTCAGTTAAAACGCCCCATAAACCAATCCATGAATGCCCTGCCAAAGATAGCAGCGTGAGCAAGCTGAAAAAGCGCATCCAAAAGTGGCTGAAGAGTTCAGACCACTCGTCATAGGTCAAACCTGGGTGAGTGTATATATACGCAACGATGAAGATGGTGTAGGCAGTTAATATAGCTGCACTGACACGTTGAAATAGCCAATCATAGAGGCCACTTCGACCAAAATTCGTAACTGAAGTTACCATACCCAAACCCCCGCTAATACGATTAATACAACGGCTATTACGACAGCGATTTGCGCGCCTAAGCGGCCACTTTCTAACGTTTCGCCATAACCGAAGTCCATAATTAAGTGCCGCACACCCATCACAAGGTGGTATGCCAATGCAGCCAACACTGCCCAGCCAATAAATTTACATAAAGGCGAGGTAAGCGCTTCTTTGACGGCAATAAAGCCTTCTTCTGACTCGAGACTACCCTGCAGCGTCCAAAGCATTACAGCAATTCCAGCGAATAGCGCAACACCGGTTACACGGTGAGTAATCGACACAAGTGCGGTGATAGGAAATTTAATAGTGGTGAGGTCTAAGTTAACCGGTCGTTTATCATTCACGATTATAGGATACCTTTGTTGACAGAATTGGTAATACCAGGGTACCAAACAGCCCTAAAGCAGCGATGCGAGTTGCAATCGGAACCTGTAATGCGTCGTGAGCAATCCAGATGCAGTAGAGCAGGAAAATGTATCTTCAATGAGCAGCGGGAGATCCCCTTTTCGCCATTTTGGTGCTTTGGCCCTCATGAAGAACGCGCGAGATTATAGAGAGAGCAAGGCTAAAATACAAATGAAACAACTAACGAAGTGCGCGCCAATTTGCACGTATCTTACTATCACATAAGCACTTTTCTGAATTGACCAGTAAGTACCGACCCAGATTAATGCACCTGATGAAAAAGTACCCTATTAATGTTCAAGAGTAGTGCACGAAATCAATAAACACAAAAATCTTAGCTATACTCCCTCTAATTGAATTGACAATCTAGCTCGTACGCTTATAGTTGTCGTCCGCAAAATCCACCGCTGTAGCGACAGATTGATCAGCGCTACCCGAATTTCCTTCCTTTCCGCATATAGTTACAGGAGTCTATTAATGACTGATAAGAAGGCCCAACTAACAATTGACGGCTCAGCGCCGATAGAGTTACCCGTTCATTCTGGTTCTACTGGGCCCGATGTTATCGATGTTAGAGCCCTGACAGGCGAAGGCTATTTCACTTACGACCCTGGCTTTGTATCAACAGCTGCCTGTGAATCCAAAATTACGTATATCGACGGCGACAATGGTGTTTTGCTTCACCGCGGATACCCAATTGAGCAGCTAGCCGAACAGTCTGATTACCTAGAAACTTGCTACCTACTTCTTCATGGAGAGCTTCCTACAAAGGCGCAGAAAGAAGAGTTTGTAGACATCATCACACACCACACAATGGTTCACGAAGGTATCGCTAATTTCTTTAAAGGCTTCAAACGCAGCGCTCACCCAATGGCCATTATGTGCGGCGTTGTAGGTGCTTTATCGGCGTTCTACCACGACTCACTTGATATCAATGATGAGCAACACCGCCTAATTTCAGCACATAGACTTATTGCAAAAATGCCCACCCTGGCGGCAATGTGCTACAAACACCACATCGGTCAACCGTTCCTCTACCCCATTAATTCATTAAGCTACAGCGAAAACTTTCTACACATGATGTTTGGCACCCCCTGTGATCCGCCAAACGTTAGCCCTGTTATTGCTAAAGCAATGGATAAAATTTTCTTGTTGCACGCAGACCACGAGCAAAACGCTTCAACGTCAACCGTACGACTTGCCGGTTCATCGGGCGCCAATCCATTTGCATGTATCGCTTCTGGTATCGCGGCGTTATGGGGCCCAGCGCACGGTGGTGCCAATGAGGCAGTGCTTGATATGCTTAACGAAATTGGTGATGTTGCCAACATCGATCAATACGTAGCAAAAGCGAAAGATAAGAACGATCCTTTCCGTTTGATGGGTTTCGGTCACCGGGTTTACAAGAACTTCGACCCACGCGCCAAAGTCATGAAACAAACCTGCGATGAAGTTCTAAAAGAACTAGGCCTGGAAAACGACCCACTGCTAGCGATCGCAAAACGTCTAGAAGAAATTGCACTGTCTGATGAATACTTTATCGAGAAGAAACTCTATCCAAATGTAGACTTCTACTCCGGCATCATCATGAAAGCCATCGGTATTCCTGTCGATATGTTTACCGTTATCTTTGCGACCGGTCGAACAGTTGGCTGGATTGCCCATTGGCATGAAATGATCAGCAACCAGCCGCTGAAAATTGGTCGTCCACGCCAGCTGTACACAGGGTACGATAAGCGCGACTACACCCCAGAAGCCCAGCGCTAACATAAGCCCACAAAAAAGCCACCGTAAGGTGGCTTTTTTTATGCTTTCTCTTTAACGGGTCGCAATAGACAACACAAAAAAAGGGCCCAGGGCCCTTTTTAAGAGATTAAGCTGTTTCGCTTTGGTCTACCGACTCTCCGTGCTTCACATCTGATGTGCGAGCATATTCTTCCTCTTGGAGGATTCGCCACATCACCTTCCCACTACCGGACTTTGGAAGCGCATCGACAAACTCAACCATTTTAGGCGTCTTGTAGGCAGCCATATGCTCCTTGGACCAGTTGATAATATCTTGTTCGGTCACTTTACCTTTTGAGGCCCCCATAAGAACCACGACAGCTTTCACCGTTTCACCTCGGTATGGGTCTTTACTGCCAATAATACAGGCTTCCTGCACATCTGGATGGTGATACAACAGCGCCTCAACTTCCGCAGGCCACACTTTAAAACCAGACGCATTAATCATGCGCTTTAAGCGGTCAGTTATGAAAAAGTATCCCTCTTCATCGATGCGCCCAAGATCTCCGGTACGGAAGAATGTTCGGCCATCAAACTCAATCATGACCTCTTTTGTTGCTTCTTCATTTCTCCAGTAGCCCTTCATCACTTGCGGACCACAAACAATGATCTCACCGGTTTCACCCTGTGCAACTTCTTCCAGCGTATTAGGATCGACAATAGCCGCATCGGTACCAAAGGTTGGAATGCCGAGACACTGGCGCTTAGGACGATAGGCAGGGTTGGTGTGAGTAGGCGCGATGGTTTCGGATAAACCGTAGCCCTCAAGGAAATTTAAACCAAAGGTATCTTTAACCTTCTTCGCGACAGCTTCAGGCATCGCTGCCCCGCCGCCACCGATGTATCTCAGGGAGGTGAGATCAAACTTTTCAATATTAGGACTACCAAACAAATCGATGATCATCGTCGGAATAGCTGTCCAGTGCGACACCTTATAGCGTGATACGTAGCTACCCGCTACTTCGCGATCCCAGCGCGGTAACATCACCACGGTAGCACCGCAATAAATCGTCGCATTCATGCCGTACTGCATACCCGTAACGTGGAATAACGGCAACACAGACAGTGACACTGCTTCAGCAGTCAAGCTGTTTGCATTAACACCAACCAGGACGGTATGCATGATCGTTTCATGAGTATGCATGCACCCTTTGGGGAAACCTGTTGTACCCGATGTGTAAGGCATAACCGCCAAATCAGTCACCTGTGCAGTGTGAGGCCCAGGCTGATGGGCAGCGCCTAGCGCGTCTTTCCAGCTCGCTACGCCTTCAGGCGCTTGATAGTCAGCCAGCATCAGCGGCTGCATAACAGCAGGAGGCGCGTCTTCAGGGTGAGGATATTCAGCGGGTAAATAATCTGCGTAATTCGCCGCTAGGATATGAGTCAGTTGCTGCTCGGCTGGCAACTTCGCACTAGCCGCTTGCGCATATTCCACCAATTCAGATGCGGCAATAGCAACCTTGGCATCGGTATCTGAAATGTAGTGCTCGAACTCTTCTTCCCGGTTCATTGGGTTAACGGGAATGACCACAGCGTCTGCACGTAAAATTGCATAATAGGTGATAATGAACTGCGGGCTATTTTGCATATAGAGCAGTACACGATCCCCCTTCGCAACACCAGCTGCCTGCTGTAACCAGCCAGCTAATGCATCAACTTCTTGGTGAAGCTGAGTATAAGAAATGTCGTTACCAAAAAATTTTATCGCCGTACGATCGGGGTAACGGCGAGTAGTAATGTCCAAGTTCTCCCAAATAGTTACTTTCGGTAATTCAATATTGCGAGCAAGGTGCTTTGGCCAAAAATCTAGATAGCGTTTATCCACCGTGTAATTCTCCGTCAGGTATCAGGTAGCGCGAGCATTAAACGCTCGTTCATAGGTTGAATTCAGTCATTTTGTTAGCCCGTTTCGCTGACGGGCTTTATTCCGCGACCACTCTCTCTAATTATTCACGCACGCATAGGTTGAACTAAGTTCAGACACGCATGCAGCTGACGCCCTTGGCGGAGTGCACCTTGGGATACTTGCCGCCACAGGCCGCGGGGGCGCGCATTTTACCCTAAATCAGACTCATATCCAAAGCCAGAAGCGGCAACTGCAGGGTAAAGGAGAATCAAGAAAAACCGGAGAATGGGAGTGTTTGAGGCATAATTGAACAATGAGTCGTCAGTTTCATTAAACAATGTGAGAAACGACCAATAGAGTGTGTCACCTTCGAACTAGACTGTTCCATGGAACACTATGACCGCCTTCTAGTCTTAGCCATTTTGAAATACCATTTTGTCGCAACAAAATAGGCAGACCCCAATGATTTTTAACAATAACAACGCATCCACCATTCGGAGCTCAATGATGAAGTCACACAGAACCTCCCAGCACAAAGCGCTCGCCAAAACATTACCTTTAGCCCTATTGATGGCTAGTTCGATAGTAGGCAAGGCCACAGCCAGCGAGTTAAAACCTCTGCTCACTCAAGCGCAGCAAAGCGAGATACGCACAGACGCGGAAAAGGCGCGGGACGACAACAGAAAACCCGTTGAGACACTGGCGTTTTTTGGTCTCCAACCCGATATGAAGGTACTTGAGCTTGTGCCCGGTGGCGGCTGGTACACGAAATTGTTAGCGCCGGTACTCAGAGACAATGGCCAACTGTTTGTAGCAATCGGGACAGGTAGGATTGAAGAGAACCTACTCGACAAACCAGGCTTCGAAAAAGTCAGCGTTGTCAACGTCGACAGTAACCTATCGCGCAGCGAAGGACGACGCACCGATGGTACACACATGTCTTTTGATGTCGACAACCTGGATATGGTCTTAACCTTCCGAAACCTTCACAACTTTGAAGAAGGCGGTCGACGGGCAATTAATAAGGCTTCATTTGATGCATTGAAGCCTGGCGGTCTATATGGCGTAGTTGACCATACACGCCGACACATGGAACCAGAGAACGGTGAAAACCGACGCCGAATGGACCCCGTAAGAATGATCAAAGAAATCGAATCTGTGGGCTTTGAATTCGTCGATTTCTCTGAAATCCATTACCGCCCTAGTGATGCGCTTGAGCTAGAGCTCAGGCACGAAGCCGTGGCCGGAAAAACGGATAGGTTTACGCTTCTATTCAAAAAACCTAATTAATTCAATTAAATAGAAGCAACTTCTAGAAGTTACTTGCAATATCAACTATTGCAAAAAATATAATTGATAGCTTCACTGTGTCGATTTTATAGGCACAGTGGAGCTGTTTTAGTCAATTACAATCAAGCGCCTTTATTGACTAATCGACTCGACATAGGCTTCCAAACGGCCTAGCGCTTTCTCTGCAACGTCTACTACATCGCGCTTTGCTGCATCTTCAAGTAACGCGCAAATATCCGTAATCTCCGGTAACCCAAAAGCTCGGCCTGTACCCTTTAACTTGTGAGATTCTTGAGCAACGATGGCAAAATTGCCCTCTGACATCGCTTGTCTGATATCTCTCACCGCGCCTGGGAGGCTCGCCCGGTAGTTAGCCTTCAACTTCTCAAATCGATCTTCCTTACGGGCTTCTTTTGTTACTGTCTCTTTTAAAGATTTTCCAGTTGGCTGTTTTTCGCTTGGCGATGTGGCTGAGGAGTGAGCCATGGGCGGCGGATCATTTTCCGCATCCGCGTCGTTAAAGTCGGACAAATAATGCGCTAAACAGGCATTTAAGTGGTTTCGGTTAATGGGTTTCGAAAGCACATCGTCAAAGCCATTAGCCAAATACCGCGCTTGATCTTCCTTCATCACATTCGCCGTTAACGCTACGATCGGCAGCTTGTGCCCCCTATTTCTTGCCTCTGCAGTGGCCTTTTCGCCATCTAGAACAGGCATTTGAATATCCATAAGTAGCAAATCAAACGGCTCAAAATCTAAGGCAGCTAGCGCTTCTGCGCCATTGTCAGCAAATTGGTAACCAAGATTGAGTTTATCTAGGTAATAGCTTAAAAGTTGTTGGTTATCGGTATTGTCCTCAGCAATCAACACTTTTCCTTCAATAATCGGTGGAATATAGTGATCCGGATTTGCTGGTTCCTGTATTGCCAACTCAGAATCCTGAAGGTGATTCCCACCATGCTTACCTGTCGATAAAGTGACCACAAAATCACTACCAAGCCCTTCCTGGCTGGTAAAAGAAATACCACCACCTAATGCTTCGGCAAGTCGTCGGCAAATATAGAGCCCTAACCCACTCCCCCCATATACCCTAGAGGTAGAGCTATCGGCTTGAACAAATGGCTGCAACACCTTGTCATGCTGCGCTTCTGGGATGCCGACCCCCGTATCCTTCACCGAAATACTGATCAGATCATCTGAGTGATCAAAACTCGCTCTAACAAAAACGCCTCCTGTTTGAGTGAATTTGATGGCATTCGCGCAAAGGTTCGTCACGATTTGTTTAAATCGAACCGGATCACCGACTATTTCAAACGGAAAGGGGTACTCAACGTTAACCGTAAACACAAGCCCCTTTTCTTTTGCCAACAGAGAGACAATATTTTTGACTTCGTTAATTGCATTAATCGGTGAGAAAATAATGTGTTCTACTTCAAGCTTGTCTGCTTCAATTTTTGACACATCCAATACGTCATTGATAACTTGTAAAAGATGTTTAGCACTGCGCTCTACAACGGAAATTTGGGATTGAATAACACCAATTCCGAGGTCCACGTCACTAATTTCTTCAAGCCCCTCAGCCGCCAACTCCGTATTACCGATTATCGCGGTTAAAGGCGTTCTAATTTCGTGACTCATGGTAGACAAAAAACTGGACTTGGCCTGATTTGCACTCTCAGCCGATTCTTTGGCAGCCCGCAGCTCCGCCGTTCTTGATTCAACCAGCGCCTCTAATTCTTGCGAATAGCCACTCAGCTGTTGTGTGAGTTGCAGCGTTTGCAATTGATACGCGCTTTGCGTAAGCACGACCGATAGAAGTTTACAGGCTATTTCACTAAGCTGATCTTTGCCTCCGTACACATTCCCAATGAAAACACCTAATACATCTTGGCGCGTAGTTAGCGCATGAAGGACCTGAACAGTTCCGCCTTTTTCTTCAGGATAAGTAATAATTGGTCTATTCTGTTGCAACGCCAAGCTAAACGTTCCACCCTCTATATGACTTTCGACCGATTTCGACAAATTGTCAGCGGTGGTGTTATCTCCAGTGTGAACAGCCAGATTAAACGAAAAGTCTTCGGGACTTTGTAATAGGAAACCGGCTTCGGCAAAGTCGATGACTTGACGAATCTGGGTAATAACTGCATGAAGCAAATCATCTTGCGACATCGAGTTTTGCGAATGTTGCAAAAAGTACACAGGCGTAATAATCGCATCTAACTGATCGATAACCCCTTGAACATTCACACTCGGCATATTCTTCATCGGAAACTATTCAGCCAACACAAATTGCACAGCATCATCGTATTGGTCTACCGCCATATCAATAATGCTAGAAATTTCCTGATTCGGAATATCGAGCGTTTTCCAAGCTTGAATTGATATAGGCGGCACCAACGTTTGACCACTAGTCCCTAGTTCTAGTGCATTCGCAACTGAGTCGGCCACATGTATGATGGTTGCATCCAACGTAAACTGGCGCGCTGAGCGTGGTGAGTGGTGATAACTGATTGATTCGACCAAACGAGGAGACAACCGCCAGAAATCCAACAAACGCCCTCCTAGCTTGGCATGGTTGAAACCAAAGATTTCTTTTTCTGCAACATGCAATAATTCACTGTTTTGCCGCGCAAGATGGAAAGCTTCTGCCATTTGCTTAGGCTTTTCCATTAAAAACACCAGCCTGCCGATGTCATGTAAAAGACCAGCTACAAAGAACCGTTCTATATTAGTTTCTTTCCTCGCTGCGGCTATGTTTCGGGCAACAACACCACAAGCAATACTGTGACGCCAGAACGATTCCATATTGATAATATTATCTGGGATGTTACTAAATACGCGCAATACCGAGCAGGCAAGGACCAAATCACGAAGTTGTTGCGTACCGAGCACCGTAATCGCCTGATTAACAGCCTCAACCTTGGCCGCAAAACTATAGAAAGCACTATTCGCGAGTCGTAGTAATTTTGATGTTAATGCTGGGTCTTCTTCGATAATTTTACCAAGTGCGGCAACAGAAGAATGATTGTCATTGAGAGTTTCTTCCACCAGTAGATAAATCTGAGGCAGTGAAGCAACCTTTAGAACGCGCTTAACGATGTCATCAACAGCATCAGTCATTGAGCTTTTCCTGCGATTTTTTCAAAGCGAAATGGCTTATCGCATACTCAAAAATACTGCGCATCGGCTCTTCTGAGATATCAGTTTTTACAAATCTATGCTGTATCATTCGCTTTGCAGCGGCTAGATCTTCTTCCGAAAGGTTCACTGCGGTATTCCCCGCGCCGTCCCCCTCTCCTTCAACCTTAATCGTATTAACACCCCAGGTTTTCAACACACGAATGGTTTTTTCACTTAATTCAGCACCGGCCCCAAGTAAAAGCTGACCAGCAGGCGCTCGCACATCCTCCTCTACAATCATTCCAGGCTCAACTTGAGAAACAGTTAATTTACCCATTGTGGTTACTCTTATCAGGCAAAGTTACAGCAAATCTCGTAATTGCTCGATGTACTCATCGAATTGTCGAGAGACTTCATAGAGTTGTTCACCAGACATATCTGCTGCATTGGATGCGCGTTCAATACAATCGAACAACTTGTTCTCTTGCGACTCTGGCAATCCCATAAACTCGACTTCTGATCGAACCTGCTGCAATTCTTTTTCGACACTTGAAATCATATTGCTGACTTCTTGGCCGAGTAGATGTTTGACTTCAAAAAAGTCGCCGGTTAGCTGCTGTACGGTATCTATTAATTTATCCTTAGTCGTTAAACGCGCTGTAGAAGAGATTTTTTGAACACAGGTTGAGGCAGCCTTTAACAACAATGGTAAGTTGTCTGTAATTCTTCCGCGGTCCATTTTATCTTGAGGTAGGTTTTTGACTAAAACACTGACAGGATGTTGGTTGAACTGGACGAGGTCATCGTGCTCATAGATCCTTCCACTCTCTTGGAGCATCACCAATGTTTCCAATTCCATTGGCGGACAAGGCCCATCAGTGCTCCAAAAAATGGGCTCTTCTGTATTTGAAATACACACTGCCACTTTTAGTTGCGCGAGTTCATCGCACGCCTCGACGATAGCGGACGCTATGCTCCCCTCATCGGTCAACTCAAGCGCATGATCTACAAATCGCATCATCAAGCCCATATCGCTGCTTTGAGCCATCGCAGAACTAAAGGCCACGGCGGCCGACCGCCCCTCAACAGCCAACTTTTTCACTTCAGCTTGCTGATTAAAGAGGTTTTCCACTTTCGACAGTAACTCACCGGGTTCGAAAGGTTTGACGATGTAATCTTGCGCGCCCGCCATGTAGCCGGCGAGGCGCTCGTCTTTAGAATCACGCGCAGAAATAAACATCACCGGAATATTGGGTACCATCTCGCGCAGGTCACGGCATACACCAAGACCGTCTTTGTAAGGCATTGAAACATCAAGGAGGATTAGATCAACATCTTGACCTTTGCCTTTGCGAAAGTACTCAAGACACAAAATTCCGTCCTGCAAGGTATCAACCAAATAGATTTCATCCAAGAAGACCTTAACAAGCTCGAGAAAATGGGGATCATCATCAACCACCAATATCTTTTTCAACTGGGCACGGCCCTGTAGATTAGGGTCATTGCTTTCTGAATTAAGTGACTCCACGTACCACGTCCTCCAAATAAACACTCGACGAGTAATCCATTACAGCTAGCCATCCCCCTTCCTTTGAGTATAGGCAAGGTTTGTCACTTTGAACGCCCGTCTCAACGATCATCAATACGGCGCCAATTTGATACAGTGAAGAAATTACTTAAAGACAAAATCTCTAGCAAAAACAATGTATTAACCGTATTATTCCAACCCGTTTGAAACAGATAAAAATAGAGAGGCTGAGAGATCGATGCCGGATATCAAAGAGCTTTTCGAGAACAACGTGAAGTGGGCGTCTGACGTAAGTGCTGAGGACGCAAACTTTTTCTCAACACTCGCACAACAACAATCTCCGGACTACCTATGGATTGGATGCTCAGATAGCCGAGTCCCCGCCAATGAGATCGTTGGACTGTTACCTGGGGAGCTATTTGTACATCGCAATATTGCCAATGTCGTTAGCCATACCGACCTCAACTGTCTGTCAGTAATGAACTATGCCATTGATGTGCTCAAGGTAAAGCACGTTATCGTGTGTGGGCACTATGGTTGTGGTGGCGTGAGGGCCGCACTAGAACACAACCAGGTTGGAATCGTTGACCACTGGTTGCGCAACATCCGCGACGTCTACTTTAACAATCGAGAACAGTTCAAAGAAGATTTAAAGCACATGGAAATAGTCGACACCGATAGCGTCGACCAGCTATGTGAGCTCAATGTCAAACAGCAGGTATATAACGTCGCCCATTCAAATGTGGTGCAAAATGCTTGGCTTAGGGGGCAGCCTCTAACGATTCACGGCTGGATCTATGGGCTTGAAGACGGGCTATTAAAAAAACTGTCCACGCCGATAAACAGCATGGACCAAATCGCAGAGCAATATCGCGTTAACCCTCGCAAATAATTTACCCTCTACAACGCCGAGTGCGCTGCTTCGCGGGGAGCAGCGCCAATCACATACTGTGCTTCCCACTCGTCAAGCTCTCGAAGAACATTTGCGACAAACTCTTCCTTCGTCCCCCCCAGCAATGACTCGATTTTGTCCGCCATCTTGGCATTCTCAGGCATATGTATCAGCGACCATTCACCAATAGCCATTAAGACATGTATCAGATCCCGCCCCTTTGGGGTTAGGAAATAGAGCTTTCGGCGCTTGCTATGAGGGTGCGTTACTTCATCAATAATTCCCTGCGCTTTCAGTTTTTGCAATCTGTCACTTAAGATATTGGTCGAAATACCTTCTTCGCCAGAAACAAACTCGCTGAACTCGTGACGCCCCAAGTAAAGCATGTCACGCACGATCAAAAGGCTCCAATGATCACCAATGACATCAAGCCCACATGCTATGGGACAACTTGTTCTTTGATTGTGCTCGATCTTACTTACCATGACGCTCGCTTACCTGGTATCACTCAAAACAAGCGCCTATTGTATCAGGCACATTGAATATGAATCAGCCCTTTAACTTGCATTATGCAAGTTAAAAAGATATAAATCGGCCTCCGAGGCTGAAACTGTAGCCTGCTAAGAACCAACAACTCTTTCACATTCCTAGGTGGATTCCAATAATGCTCACACTATATGGGTACCCAACATTTAACCCCTTGAAAACCGTTATCACCGCAGAAGAGCTAGGCCTCGATTACGATTACGTTCACATTAATTTGGCTAGACGCCAAAACCTAACGCCAGAACACCTAGAGAGGCACCCTTACGGCAAAGTGCCGGTTTTAATCGACGGAGACTTAACTTTATCGGAGAGCAATACAATATGCCGGTACCTTAGCCGAATCGCAGACTATAAGTTATATTCTCAAACACCGAGCGTAGCCGGAAAAATTGACGAAATCATTGACCTCGTGACACTGCAAGCGGGCAAATCTTTTTCTGAGTGTTTTTGGGAAGAAGTCATTGTTCCTCAACTCGGTAGTGAACCAAACCAAGATAAAATACAACTCGCTAAGGAAAACCTCAAAAAACAATTACCCTACCTCGATCAAGTGTTAGCAGCGCAAACTTTTTTAGCAGGGTCTGAATTTTCAATTGCCGATATCATCGCGTATAGCTATGTCGGCCTGATAGAGATCACCAGTGTCAATATCAACGAATACAAAAATCTATTACGCTGGTATCGTGAAATTAATTCACGAGAAGCCGTACAAAAAGCAAAACAACAATTGGCTAAAAAAAATTAGTCTGACATACGCTTTTTAAGATAGTAACCTTAATATACTCAGGGTTATGAACTAAAAATTGCGTCCCAACATTGTGCATAACGCCTGTTGTGCACAATGCATTTGTTAAATACGTCTCATTGACAAAGCAATTTTTGCGCAACATAAAAGCATTTTGCGCCAAACACCTAACAAAAAAGCGTCGCTATTTATCACCGCAACAAAGAAAACGAATCACTATGAAGCACTGCGCGCACCGCTGTGTAGCAGCCTATTTTTGGTAACAAAAGGGCTCGCGACTCTTTTTGTTACAACTGGTCATTAATTGTCCTTCCTTTCGGATTATTGTCATCGTTCTAACACTATTTGTCAGTTTTTTAACTTGGCATGTAATTCGCTTTAACTCGCCTCTGATTGTAAAAAGTACCCGATTTATTCGGACACCATCGAGGTCGTGTTATGAAACGATTTAATTTTGATTATGGAAAGTATCGCGGCATTCTTATTTCAGTCGCATTATTTTTACTTTTAGACGCCTCCGTACTGATCGTAAATTTCTATATGAGCTTTCAAATTTCTGAAGATGCTATCGGCGTGAACCTTGCCGGTCGACAACGGATGTTATCGCAGAGAATGACAAAGTCCCTTTTCATTATGCAAAGCGCCGATGAAAACTCTGACACCTACGAAAGCGCTTTTAACGAATTGCAGTCGAGTAAAAACTTGTTTGATGCAACATTTAATGCATTTTTGTATGGTGGCACAACAAAAGGGGCTAAAGGCGAGAGCCTTGTTCTTGCCCCTGTTGCAACAGAGGCTGCCATTAATGCGCTCAACAGCGCATCGGAACTATGGGGCCCTTATAAAGAACAAATCAATAATGTTATCGCAAGCCAAAAGGAAGGCATCAGCTTGGAGGAGCGCGCAAGCGTGCTAGCAAGCGCTATGACTATTGCCAGTGCTAACAACGTTTCTCTGCTCACATTGATGAATGACCTGACCGTTAGCTTGGAGCAAGTTGCCTCATCAAAAGCTAGCCGACTTCGACTTATCCAAACCATCGGTATCAGTTTAGCCATCGTGAATTTCCTGTTTATTATGATGCACTTTTTGCGACAATTAAGAGACAGTGACGCAGTACTGGAAAAAGCCCGAAAGGAAACCACCGAGATTTTAGATACGGTTAAAGAAGGCCTCTTCCTGGTGGATGAAAACTTGGATATTGGTCACCAACATTCAGCCATTCTATGTGAACTTTTTGGCACCGAAAAAATAGGCGGTCAATCACTCGATAGACTGCTCGAAAGTATCGTCAGTGGTAAACAGATCGATACAGCAAAAGATTTTATTAGCTTACTCTTTGACGACCGCGTCAAAGAAAATCTTATCGGCGACCTTAATCCCCTTCACGAGGTTGAGGTCAATCTAGCCAAAGACGATGGTGGGTTTATCACCAAATACCTGCAATTTAGTTTTGCAAGGGTATACCTAAACGACGGCAACATCTCCCACGTATTGGTAACCGTACAAGACATTACCGAACAAATTAAACTCGGGCAGGCACTCAAAGAGAGTCAGAAACACAATGAAACACAGCTGGAAATGATTACCACCCTCCTGCACTCGCAGCCAAGTATGCACAGAGAATTTATTCAAAACGCTCATGCTTGCTACAATCGAATCAACGATCTTTTACGCACAACGTCGAAAAGTAAAGGCCAATTACTAGAAAAGGCTCAGCGAATTTTTCGAGAGATTCACAATTTTAAAGGTGAAGCATCTGCGCTGAATTTTGACTATTTTGAAAATCAGGCTCACCTCATTGAAGACACACTGTCAGATATACAGCGCAACCCAAATGTTACAGGCAATGATTTTTTGAAAATCGCTGTACAGCTTGAGACTCTTATCAATTACACCTTCCAAGTTGAAGAACTGATGGGTAAATTGGCTCAATTTGGCGTAAATCAAGGTCGTACCGATTCGCCAGACTCCGCACCTGAGGCCAACCCAGGCCGCAAAGAACAGTGGGCTCAATTATCTGAATTTGTCACTGTACTAGCGGAGCGACAAGGCAAAAAAGCAGCGTTGGTGACCAGTGGTCTAAGTGACATAGAGCTGGACGAAGCGAAAGAAAAAATGCTCAGAAATGTTTGTATTCAATTGCTTCGCAATGCCGTTACTCACGGCGTAGAGACCCCTGAAGTTCGCAAGGCAAAAGGGAAACCAGAAATAGGCCGTATTGATCTTCGTATCGCTAAAGTAAATGGTTGCATCGAATTCTGCTTAATGGATGACGGCTCCGGTATAGATTACGAAGCTATTCGAAGCAAGCTAGCAACAAGCGGACAATGGGATAACGAAGAAATAAAACAGTGGGATCACAAACGCTTAGCCAGCATGATATTCCAAAGCGGCCTGTCCACAGCAAAACAGCTAAGCAAAGATGCTGGCCGCGGTGTGGGAATGGAGGCAGTGCTCAGCCAGATCAGTGACAACAGCGGCAAGATCAATATTTCTAGCCGTCGTGATCAATATTGTCGCTTTACTATTACGCTACCAATTGATGAACAAACAGCTCGAGCCGCATAAAAGGAGCGCCGAATGTTACCGATAATGATCGTAGATGACTCCAAGATTATTCGACGCAAGATTGAACGCTGTCAGGATGCATCCAAGTTCCAAGTGGTTGCGACCGCGAAAAACGGAGCAGAAGCTATTCAACAATTTCAAGAAACGCGGCCTAGTGTGGTGACAATGGACCTAACAATGCCAGAAATGGATGGTATTGAGTGTATCAGCAACTTGGTCGCTATCAACCCTGATGTTCGTATTCTCGTTGTCTCAGCACTTTCTGATAAAGCCACCGGCATCGAAGCGCTTAAAAAAGGGGCTCGCGGCTTTTTATGTAAACCGTTTACCGAGGACGACTTGGTTAATGCATTAGCGGAGTTAACGGAGGATTGCCATGTTTGAGGATACTCTTCAAGTTTTCATACAGGGTGTGCTGCGATATTTCGAGCATACCAATGATCGAGATGTAAAGGTCGGCACGCCCTACCTCACCGAGAACACAAAACCAGCGGCTTATGACTTAAGCGGCATCATCGGGATTGCGGGCAATAATCGAGGCTGTGTTTATTTCACCGCGCCACGAATATTGTTGAAACACTTACTTATGAGCATTGGCGAATCTGATACCAGCGACGCCAACCTCATCGACTTGGTGGGCGAAGTTGCCAATACGATTTCCGGCAATGCGCGAAGTGAATTTGGTCACGAGTTTATGATCTCTGTACCGGTCATGCTCGAAGGTGCCCCTGGCGGTATTCACCTTCCACAAGATATGCGCTCTTACGTGATTCCAATCTATTGGAAATCCTACCATGCGGCAGTCGTCATCTGCCTAGAGAACAATTAAAAATCCTGTAGGCTCTAAAAGCACGATAGACAAATATCGTGCTTTTAGACACATCATTGACCTAACTTTTTGACTTACTTGTTAATGCAATTGTCATAGTAAGTCACCGTTGCGGGCCAATCAGCGAAGACGCCAATAACCCCGATATCTTGTGCAAGCACATCAAGTAGTGTGTAGACATCGCCATCATTATTAATAACTCCCATTTGCGGATCTATTGGGTTGGTGTTGCTACCATTAACCGTTTGATAGTACCAACCTCCCCCGCTCGCTAAAGGTCCAGAACGCTCTAGCGTCCAGGTAATAATGTCTAAACCAGCCGCTTTAGCAGACAGCGCATACACCGATGGGACAATATTGCCATCCTCCACTTCAACCAACATCCAAGTCGGCGGTGCGATTACCTGTACACCAGAAGCCACTAACTCGTTCATGGTGGGTGACCAAGTTGACGGCTCTCGATGATCAAATGTTGGATCATCGTAGCGGCCATCCAAGTACACCGCTTGCCTACCAAAATCAGGGTTAGTATTAATCCAGAACTGCACATCATCGATGTTGAACGATTGTGGCCAAACATGGCGCGGTCTCACACCCATGTCTACGTATTCATCTACGAGTTTTTGCGCATAATCTTGCTGACTAAACCCTTCAAAAGGCATCGCGACACTAGGTGATTTCAACTCTGGCGTCATTTGCACCCGCAATTGCTTAAACAAAGCAATACTTTCTTTGTGAGTCAAAAGCGTACCCCGGCTAGCATATAGGTCCGTGCGCCATTTCGCCGTACCTTCTTGATACTCGTCGGGTGTTTGCGCCAAGCCGTTAAACGCATCCATTTTACCTTGTAAAGTTTTAAACTCTTCTAACGTGATATCCGTGGTACAACAGCGCGCGGTGGCTGCTTGAATGACAGTACCATCCTCTCCAATGACAGCAGGCTGAAACGGTACAGAACACTTTGAAGCTAGCGGTGTGGAAAGGATGTTAGTTGTTGTATGCAAATCACATTGCGAGTGACGGCAAACAAGCTCTTTATCTTGAGTAAACGTAACATCACATTCTAGTATCCCTGCACCCATTTTCGCTGCGGCTTCATAGGACTCTTTCGTATGCTCAGGAAACTGCAACGGTGCACCACGATGGCCTATTGAAAAAGCGGACCTGCGCACCGGACGTTTAGCACAACGTTCTAAGCGCTTTTTAAGTAGGCCTTCATCCATGTCATCTACCAAGAAAAATGGACGCGGACCCAACTCAATAGGTTGGGAATGATGCTTGGTTTTGCTCCAGCTTTTGTGGTTTTCTTTATGGTGGTGAGGCCTCTCATCCTGCTTGGACACGGCAAGTGACGACATAGATAAAATGCCCAGCAACGCGTAACAACTTATGGGTCGTAACATCTCATGCTCCTTTCGTTAGTGACTGTCATATTCAACGAAAGGCAAGATAACGAGAGAATGTTGCGTTTAGATGGGTAATTTTTGATGTATTAATGACAATTTGATGATGAAGAGCAACAAGACTGCCGCTCTTCAGTGAGTCTGACTTGTTTTCTAAGTATTTTTTATATGAAGAATATAGCCTTCAAAATAGTCTGGCTCGGTACTGTACCAGTCAAGATATTCAACATTGAACTTTACTTTACACTTTTCAGCTAGCTCATAAAAGGTACTGCGACCGGGGTCGGTATAGATAATATTCTTTACACCAGCGTCCAATGCACGTTTTATAAGTTTAAAATGCATAGGGACAAGCTCATCCCAAAAACAAACATCAGTACCAAAGACTAGATCATAGTTTTTAAGCAAGGGTTTGCTCACTTGCTCAAAGCCTTTCTTGATCGTAGACACTTCAACATCATTCAACGCAGCTTGTACCTCAAGAAACGGAAACACTTCCTCATCTCTATCCAGACCAGTAACTTTACAATCCGCATGCGCAGCGCAGAAAATAGCAGCAGGCCCCCAGCCACAGCCGAGTTCCAGGACACGTTGACGTTGTTTTAATAAGCGCGTATGCATTAAATAATCCATCAGCAAAAAGCTACTGGACCAAGTTTTGTGACCATGAATACTGGGCTGATAATGTTTTTCAAGCTTTTTAACAGTTTTATGTTTGCTCTCTAACAGAGTAACTCCATAGGCAGAGAATAAATTCTTTTCAGGTAACTCTACTAACTCAGGCACGCATCCTCCCCTTACCTATTGTCTACGACAACGCTGTTGTCCACTGAATCGACATCATAACGAAACTCGCGAAGATCAACAAATGTCATCTAGTTGTCATCTGCATCAAACAATTACTTTGCAACACTTTTAACCAATTCTAAATTATTAGATTGCGCTCTCTGATAAGCTTGCTCATCACGAAGAGCCGCGTTCGTTAATGGGTTTCTTTCAAGCCAGTCTTTAGGTAACGCCAGCTTGGCGCCCTCGCTGCTAAAACGAATAGCAATACCGTTGGTATCAATGTCCTCACGACGCCGATTAAAAAGACACGCTAGACGCACGATCTGAACTAACCGCCAGTCAGGTTCAAAGCCATAAGTTTGCTCCATTGTGCGAAGTTTACGTCGGTGATTCAATACATAAAAACTCAGCATTTTTTGCTCTTGTTTCGAAAAGCCTGCCATATTGCTATGAAGAAGCAAGTAGGCGGAGTGTTTATGGTAGCTGCTATGAGCAATAGAAATACCTATTTCATGAAGGTCGATAGCCCAGCCGAGCAATTTTTTTAAGTGTGTATAGTCTTCGTCAAAGTCAGTCGCTGTTTGCTCCAACAACAAAAACGCAAAATGCTTAACCCTTTCGGCGTGTTTTTGATCAACACGGTACTGCTGCTGAAAAAATCTAACTGTGTCCGACCTTACGTCACGCTCGTGATCAAGCCCAACCAAATCTAAAATCACACCTTCACGTATTGCATAATTCGATACGTGTAGTTCCTGCATGCCCAACTCTGTAAACACACCATCAAGAACAGCTAAGCCACCCGCAAACACCTTCTTTCGCTCTTCATTCAATCCAGGCACGCTAAATTCCTCAATGGTTTTAAACTCCATTAACCTTTCTACTAGCTGATCTAGGCCTTCTCTAGTAATACTGTGTGAATCGGCGCAACCCATCGCCTCCAAAACCGCTTCAACCGCTTTAATCGTTCCTGACGCGCCGACCGCTTCTTGCCATGGATTATCCAAAAAAGCATTGGCGACGGCCTGAACTTCGGCCTGAGCAGCGATTTTTGCTTTACGGTAGCTTTTTTTATTGAACTTACCCTCAGGAAAAAAGCGTTGCGTGTAACTAACACATCCCATATGCAAGCTTTCCATTGTGCTAGGCTGAGTGTCACCACAGATAAGCTCAGTCGAGCCACCACCGATATCGATGACAAGGCGTCTTTTCGCATCGGGGTCAAAATCATTGGCAACACCAAAATAGACAAGTCGGGCCTCCTCGATACCGGTAATAATGTCGATGGGGCATTGAAGAATAAGCTCGGCTTTTTCGAGAAAAATGTCTGCATTTCGAGCAGCGCGAAGTGTGTTGGTCCCGACAACGCGCACGTGTCGATTAGGAATGGAGCGAATACGTTCCGCAAAGCGTTCAAGTGCCATTAGCGCTTCGTTAATGGTTTTCTTGGCCAGCGTACCATCCTTCCTGAGCCCCTCGGCCAACCGAATTCCCTCACGATGCCGATCAATCACCTCAAGCTTTCCTGACAAGTAGCGAGCTACAAGCATATGGAAGCTATTCGAACCAAGATCCAGCGCCACATAAGTCGGAATCGAGTCTAATTCAGCCAATATACCGGCCTCCCCTTCGGCTAAAATGTCTTTTGACACCTTACATTAAATTTAATAAAACTGTCATAATTAACGATTGAAATAAGCGTACCTTATACAGCCTGGCTAGAAACAGCACCATTGCGAAAGCCTAAAACACATACCACGTTGGGTCACACGCCCTTCGCCATAGCTATAATTGAATCTGATGTATGAATGATACCCACCAACGCTTTATCGACAAAGAACTAAGTTGGCTTTCCTTTAATGAACGCGTATTGCAAGAAGCAGGAAACCCGAAAGTTCCGGAAATCCAGAGACTTCGCTACCTAGGGATATTCTCCAATAACCTCGACGAATTTTTCCGCGTACGTGTCGCCGACGTTAGTCGACTAGCCGAATTTTCTAGTGCCAGTCAGGATAAGGAGCGCTACAAAGAACTTTTGTACCGTATACAAGACAGCACGCGGCGATTACAAAACCAATTTGATCAAACGTACTCAGAAGTACTCGCCGCGTTACGCAAACGCAAAATTTACCTCGTCAGCGAGCAACAGCTCGATAACGATCAGAGAACTACCGCTTCTGAAATATTTACGCAAAGTGTTCTCCCAGAGCTGGACCCCATACTGCTAGAGTCAAACAAACCGTTTCCAGAAATTACCGATGGCATGATATATCTGGCCATTAAGCTGACGCACAGCGATAACAACTACAGCTACGGCATTGTCGAAATACCCACGGACCGGCTGCCCCGTTTTATTCAAATTCCAAAACGGAAAGGTGGGCAAGGTAAGGTGTTTATCGTGCTTGAAAATATCATGCGATGCGAATTAGCAAGGATATTCCGTGGAGTCATCGACTTTGTGGATGCGGAAGCCTATACCTTTAAGATTACCCGCGATGCAGAGTTAGAGCTAGGGGATGGTATTAATCAAAGCCTACTGGATCGATTATCTCAATCGCTTCGTCGACGCCGACACGCAGACCCGGAACGTCTAGTCTATGACGCCAAAATGCCGAAAGACTTACTAGACCTATTAATCAAACGTTTGGAGCTCAATAAATACGATAGTATTATGCCCGGTAGCCGGTACCACAATGCCAAAGACTTTATGGACTTTCCGGCTGTCGGTCCCAATTACTTGGAGCTCAAACAACTACCAACTCTACCGGTTCCGGAGCTTGACGGCTACACCGGCAATATTTTCAATAAAATTAAAGAAACCGATATTCTCTTGTACTTCCCCTATCAGCCGTTTAGTGTGGTGGTTGATCTGCTAAAAACAGCAGCAATTGACCCAGCCGTCAAAACCATTCAGATTTGCCTATATCGTGTTGCAAAGAATTCTAAAATCGTTGACGCACTACTCAGCGCGCGACGCAATAACAAAGAAGTCACTGCGGTTGTCGAATTACAAGCCCGATTTGATGAAGCGGCCAATATCGATTGGTCTCAAGAATTAACCGCAGGTGGCGTTAACGTTATTTTTGGTGTTCCTGGCCTGAAAGTTCACAGTAAATTGATTCTCATAGGCCGCCAAGAAGGTCCTGTCTTAAAATATTATAGTCATGTCGGCACCGGCAATTTGAATGAAAAAACTGCAGGAATATACACGGATTTTAGCCTATTAACGTATAACCAAGATATTGGCCAAGATCTTAGTAAAGTCTTTGACTTTATTAACTACACCTATCGCCGCCATCATATGCAAGAACTCCTGGTGTCACCTCATACCAACCGAGCGGGTATCACCGAGCTTATTCAGACTGAAACAGAAAACGCAAATCAGGGCCTGCCAGCTACCATCACATTAAAGTGTAACAACCTAGTTGACCAAGATATTATCGAGGCGCTTTACACAGCGTCGCAAGCAGGTGTTCGAATCCGTATTATCTGCCGAGGTATGATGTCGCTAATACCTGGTGTTCCAGGTATGTCTGACAAGATCGAAGCCATTAGTATTATTGATCGCTATCTCGAACATCCCCGCGTCTTTGTATTTCACAATGCGGGCCAGCCTAAATACTTTATATCGTCATCGGATTTAATGACTCGAAATCTAGACCATCGTGTAGAGGTTACCACCCCTATTCTCGACCCCAGGCTGCAAAAAATACTCAATGACATAATTGATATTCAATGGTGTGATAATGTAAAAGCAAGAATACTGGATGAGGACCAAGCAAATACGTTCAGACGCTATAAAATCAATGGCAAGATTCGCAGCCAAGAAATCATCCACCAATATTTACAGGAAGGTAAGCTGCCTGATAATGTCAAAAGCGTTCGTAAACGTTGGGACAAAGAAATCAATAAAGAGGCGAAAGCCCGCAAAGCAGCGATAAAAAAAACGAAGAAGAAAAAGTAACTTACAAACCCATATCAGAAAGGGAGGGATAATCGTCGGGACGCACGCTTCCCTCCCATACCAACTTCCGGTCGCTCTCACTAATGGCAAGATCGTTAATACTTGCGATGCGCAACCGCATTAGACCTTGCTCGCTAAATTCCCAATTCTCATTCCCATAAGAACGGTACCAATTATCCTCTTCATCATGCCACTCATAGGCAAACCGTACAGCGATTCGGTTTTCACGAAACGCCCAAAGCTCTTTACACAGTTTGTAGTCTAGCTCTTTCTCCCACTTCCGGGTTAGAAACGCTTGTATCTCGGAACGACCTTGTAAAAACTCATGTCTGTTTCGCCACACGCTGTCTGCTGTGTAGGCAAGACTTACCATTTCTGGGTTCTTGCCATTCCAACCATCCTCGGCTTTTCTTACTTTCAATTTGGCGGACTCTTCATCAAAAGGCGGGAATGGTGGTCTAGACTCGGACATAAGTATCCTCAGGAAACAGAAATAGAAAAGACCCTGCAGTACGGCGACCCCGTGCCGCAGGTCAGTTTGTTATCTTGCGCACTACCAAGATTTATAGGGTAAGAATTTACCGTTAAGTGTGAGTACAACTCGATCACCCTTAGGGTTTTCTTCTTTCTCTACGTCCATTGAAAAATCGATCGCACTCATGATTCCGTCACCAAACTTTTCTTGAATGACTTCTTTCAAAGTATCGCCGTAGACTCCAACGACTTCATAAAGGCGATAAATGAGTGGATCAGTTGGCACTGCTTGATCCCAAATCTTCGTTGGGAATGCTTCAAGCGCCGCAGACACATCACCACCTAGTCCCAAGTACTCGGCTATAGCGGCTGCTTTTTCAGGTGGGGCGCTATTCATCCCCAAACACGCTGAAGCGAGCCAAACAGGAGACATATCTAAGTCACCTCCCATCTTCTCCCACGTCAGGCCTTTTTCTGCTTTTGCACTCACCAGTGCGTCGGTCATGGCTTGTTTATCCATAATGTCCTCCAAGGATCAAGTAAAATTAGTGTGTACCCGTTTTAATCATCGGCTCAGTTTCAATATCACTCGTCGATGATGTAGACGATTCAGCTAAAGGATCCACAATTAAGGGGGTATGCCCTTTTTCAGTTTTACCGGCTAGTTCACCCGAGCGATTGACAAGAAAATCCACCAAGTGATTTCGTATCTTGTAATAGCCTGGCTGCTCAACGATCTTCGCTCGTTCTCGCGGTCGAGGTAAATTAATTAACACCGATTCAGCCACGTTAGCTTCAGGGCCATTGGTCATGAGCAACACACGGTCTGCTAACAGTATGGCTTCATCGATGTCATGAGTGATCATAAATACCGTTTGTTTTGTGGTGCTCCATATTTTTATCAACTCGTCCTGAATCGTCCCGCGTGTTAATGCATCCAAGGCACCAAATGGCTCATCGAGTAACAACAGTTTGGGCTGCGTTGCAAACGCCCGTGCAATACTGACACGCTGCCTCATACCACCAGATAATTGCGATGGCTTACGATGACAAGAACTTTCTAAACCCACCATGCTCAAGTATTCACGGCTGTGTTTTTCTACCTTGGCTTTATCCCACTGTTTAAATCGAGCACGAACACCAAAATTCACATTTTGTAAGGCGCTAAGCCATGGCATAAGGCTATAGTTTTGAAACACGACACCGCGTTCGAGGCTCGGACCAGAAACCTCTTTACCATCCATGATCACCACACCCTCAGTGGGCTGATCTAAACCTGCTAACACATTAAGAATGGTCGACTTGCCGCAACCGGAGTGACCGATAATACAAACGAACTCGCCTTCTTTGATGCCAATATTGACGTGATTGAATACCGTTAAATCATCTTCCGCCCCTGGCGAGGGATAGGTCTTTCCCAAATTCTCTATAGACACTAATGGTTTGCTCATTGCTGTTACTCCTCGTATTGCACTAAGCGCGATACACCCGATAGTGCGGCGTCAAGTAGCATCCCAACCACGCCAATCATCAGAATAGAGAAAATCACACTGTTCAAATCTAAATTATTCCACTCGTTCCAAACGTAATAGCCAATACCGGTACCGCCAACCAACATTTCAGCTGCGACAATAACTAACCAGGCAATCCCGATTGAGATACGCATACCCGTTAGAATGGTCGGCGCTGCGGCAGGTAATATCACAGTTAGGGCCGTGCGCATTGCACTTAACTCATGAGTTTGCGCAACTCGAATCCAGTCAGTTCTCACATTCGCGACGCCAAACGCCGTGTTGATGAGCATTGGCCAAATAGAGCAGATAAAAATAACGAAGATCGCCGATTGCTCAGAATCTTTAATAATAAATAGCGCGAGCGGCATCCAAGCCAAAGGAGAAATAGGCCTCAATACCTGAATATAAGGGTTGAGTGCCTTGTACATTAACGGCGACATACCAATGACAAAGCCAAGCGGAATTGCAATTAAAGCCGCGGCTAAATACCCCGTTAATACGCGATACAACGAATAGGCGAGCTGTATGCCAATACCTTTGTCATTTGGCCCCTTATCGTAAAAGGGATCACTGAGTTCGTTGTAGGCATGGCCAATTACCTTAGATGGAGGCGGAACTCGCGCTTCTTCGTCTGCACCTCCCATCAACATTTCAAACTCTGTGAGTTCTTCGCTCGCCTCTGGCGGCTGATTGAGCACTTCCCAAATACCCAAAGCAACCACGAGAAGAATGAGCGACACAATGGTCGCTCGTATATTTAACGTCATCGTTATGATCTCTTAATCGCAAAACTATTAATGTATTCTTCCGGCTTGGTGTAGTCGAACTCCTTACCCATAATGGTATAGTTCTCGTAGGTTTTGCTTGGTGGTGTGTAGCCGAGATCTTTCATCACTGAGGCTGTTTCAGAAGCCACATAAACTTGTTCTGCAATAGCGTTGTAGTCAATGTCGCCTTTCACATATCCCCAACGTTTCATCTGCGTTAAAATCCATACCGCCATTGAGTGCCATGGGAATGGATCAAAGTCGATGCGATCAGGCACATCGTGAATTTTCTTCTCCAAACCATCTACATAACGGCCGGTCAACACCTGGCGGATAACAACCTCAGGCTGGTTGAGATAATTCTTAGGTGCAATCGCTTTAGAGATTTCCTCACGGTTTTCAGGCTTAGCGGAAAAGTGAGTCGCATCTACGATGGATTTGAAGAGTGCGGCATAGGTGTTAGGCATTTCTGTTGCAAACTTCTGGCTACAAGCGAATGCACAACAGGGGTGCCCTTCCCAAATATCTTTGGTGAGGGTATGGAGAAATCCTACTTTTTCGTAAACGGCGCGCTGGTTAAAGGGGTCTGGTGACAAATAACCATCCAGGTTACCCGCGCGAAGATTTGCCACCATTTCAGGTGGTGGTACAACACGAATTTGAATATCTTTATCGGGGTCAATGCCGTGCTCCGCCACGTAGTACCGCAGCAAGAAATTATGCATGGAATAATCGAATGGCACACCAAATTTAAATCCTTTCCAATCTTTAGGATCACGTTTATTAATGTGCTTGTTATGTAAAACAATGGCTTGACCGTTAATATTCTCTACCGCCGGCATGATGTAAGGTTCAGCTGATGAACCCGCACCCATTGTCATCGCCAGTGGCATTGGCGTGAGCATGTGCGATGCGTCGTATTCGCCATTCAGTGACTTGTCCCGCGCCACCGCCCAGCCTGCGGTTTTAATAACCTCTACATCAAGACCATATTTACTGTAGAAACCCATGGGATGCGCCATAATAATCGGCGTCGCACAGGTGATAGGAACGAAACCCACTTTTAATTTAGTTTTCTCAAGCTTACCCGTAGTTTCTTTGACAGCCGCTTTGATTTTATCCATTGGTAACATCGTGCCTAGCACCGACGCTAGGGTGCTACCGCCGACCATTTTTAAAAACTGACGTCGCTGCACATCATTGTGGTTAAAGACCCCACGGACAATGGCATTCTCAACAACTCGGTCAAGCATGTCTTCAGAACTACCAAATTGGCTATCCGCTTTGGCGTCGGCAGCAATGGGTTCCATTTTTTCTGCTTGCTTTTCTAACAATACCGTCCGCTCTTTATCCGACATACTCATCCCCTGCGTAGAACAGGTATCACAAGTACATGTTGAAGAATGTGTGAGACTGGTATTTTCGTCGTATGGATTGCCTAAGCTCTTAATGGTCATGTTCGATTCCTCTGATAATCGTGGTTCGAATGGATGTGTAGGCTTTGCTCGGTTATTACTGACTGTGATTTCCTAGTAAAGCTGATCTCGTTAAAACGCTGCTTTTCACAATGACTGATAGTGACGTGTGAACATTCAACGCCAAGCCCTGAACTCAGTTATGAGCTCGACAATGCGTTATCGCTGTGCCCCACTTGCGAGCAAAAACACACAATTCGCAAGACAACGCCCCCCAAGGGTTCACGCGAGTCGCGCTCAAATGACAGTGCGACAAGCAAATTAAAGTTTGGGTTGCCTTAACCGTCCCTTTTTCGCTCGCTCACACTCACTAAAGCAACCTGAGTGCCAATATTACATATTTCGCGAAACCCACTAGTTGCAGGGCCTAGCGGGCAACGCTATCAGATGCACAAACTACGATTTTCCGTAGTTAACGATATTTCGTAGAACGCACTACGAAATATCGTAGAGTTGGCGCGCAATTTGATTATTCTTTTCTACATTTGAACGAGTAATGCTCTGAGACGAAGGGTAAACAATGCAGCTAGACGATAGAGACGAGTTAATCAGTGAAGCATTCTGGCACTCCCCCATCCCGCTTTTACTAATTCACCCTGTTAACAACAGAATACTGGCGAGTAACTTCGAGTGTTGTAAGTTTCTAGGGGACGACGTTGCGTCGTTACGCAGTCGATCCGTTACCGAGTTAATTCCTGAATCAGTTCCAGAGCTGATTGCCTTTACTCAAGAAGCGTTTGAAACAGGCAGTGCCTGGTCGGACCACTTTTACATTACGCGGCGCACAGACCATCAAAAAATACGCGTCGAAATTTCAGCAAAGCAACTTAACGTCAGCGGTCAGTCATTACTGGAGCTGTCATTACAAGACGCGGAAGAACTCCTCAAAGCGAGGAATCGCGCTGAAGCCCATCGGCATTACCGTTCCGGCATAAGCCATTGGAACCGAATAGAGAAAGTATTTCAGGAGTTTGAAAGAGAAAACCGCCTTATCCTGGACGCGGCTGGTGAAGGAATTTACGGGGTTGACGCCGAAGGACGTACGACATTTTTGAATCCCGCTGCCGAAAAGCTCCTTGGGTGGAGAGCAGAAGAACTTATTGGCAAAAATATTCACGATGCAATTCACTCTAAGCACAGTGACGGTCGCCACTACCATGCAGAAGACTGCTACATTTACCGCGCTTTTCGCGAGGGAGTTGTGAACAGTGTCGATAACGAAGTGTTTTGGACCAAATCAGGAAAACCTATCGAGGTGGAATACACAAGCACACCCATAAAGGATAGCGGCCACGTTGTCGGGGCTGTGGTTATTTTTCGTGACGTGACGGACAAACGATATGCACAGCAACAGTTGATTGCGGCACTCCAGGAAGTGGAAACTCTCAAACAACGGCTTGAGATGGAAAACGCTTACCTACAAGAGGAACTCAGCTCAGAGTTCAACCACCATCAGATTGTTGGTAATAGCATTGCGATTAAAAGTATTCTTCAAAAAATAGAACTCGTCGCGCCAACCCAAGCCACGGTATTAATCAATGGTGAATCTGGCACCGGTAAAGAGCTTATTGCTCGGGCTATTCACGACTTAAGCGAGCGCAGCAAGCGATCTCTCATTCGTGTCAACTGCGCGGCTATTCCTGCCGATCTATTTGAAAGCGAATTTTTTGGGCATAGTAAAGGGGCGTTTACCGGTGCAACAGCTGATAGACCTGGTCGCTTTGAACTCGCTGACGGCGGCACACTCTTTCTCGATGAAGTTGGCGAAATCCCCTTGTCACTCCAAGGAAAACTGTTGCGTGTATTACAGGAGCAGCAATTTGAACGTGTTGGAGAAGCAACCACACGGGATGTTAACGTACGCATCATTGCGGCAACCAATCGTGATCTTAAAGCGTTGGTCGATGCTGGGGAATTTCGTGAAGACTTATACTTCAGGCTGAACGTTTTCCCTGTAGAATCAATTCCACTGCGCGGCAGGCTAGATGATATCCCACTGCTTGCACAACACTTTCTTGAACGTGCTGCGCGACGCGCTAACAAGTCAAACCTTAAGATACCACTTAGCCAAGTTGAAAAATTAAAGCACTATAATTGGCCAGGCAACATACGCGAACTAGAAAATGTCATCGAACGGCAAGTGATATTGGCCACCAGCGATACTATTCGCTTTGATGAGTTTTTTTCGCAACACGCCAAACAACTCAACACCCAACCCGCACTCACCCCCTCGCCTGTTAGCGAATTGATGACAGCCGCTGAATTAAAAGCACAAGAACGTAACAGCTTAATAGCCGCGCTCAACAAAACACGCGGCAAAGTGTTTGGAAAAGATGGCGCAGCTGAGTTATTGGGCTTAGCGCTAACAACGCTTGCCTCAAAGATAAAGCGCTTAGGAATCGACGCGTCGCTATTCAAAAACAAAGAGCCGGAACCCGTCGTCTAATGGGCCCGGCGCTTGATTGATGATCTCTCGTCGCTAACTGAGCAAACGCTATCTCAAATCTTCATACGGTAATCCGACATATTGTTGCGCTATCACCCGACGCCCTGCTTCATAGTCGAGGTAATAATTAAGTTCTGACTCCATAAAACGTTTTTGCACCTGCGATTCAACACCGTTAATGTCATCAACACCATCAAAATTATGCAGCATATTGGTCATCCACCAAGAGAAACGCTCACCGTGCCATACTCGACGTAAACAGATCTCTGAATATTGCGCTGTACAGGATTTATCGCCCTCTTTGTAGACTCGCTGCATAACTTTATAAAGTGTCGCCACATCAGAGGCTGCTAAATTTAACCCTTTCGCACCGGTTGGCGGTACAATGTGCGCAGCATCACCCACCAAAAACAAATTCCCGTATTGCATAGGCTCGCACACAAAGGAACGCAATGGTGCGATGCTTTTCTCGATGCTCGGCCCAGTTACCAGCTTCGCCGCTACATCTTCTGGTAAACGCTTTTTGAATTCGTCCCAAAACGCGTCATCTGACCAATCTTCTACCTTATCGGTCAAGGGAACCTGAATGTAGTAACGCGATCGTGTTCGGGAACGAAGGCTAGCCAACGCAAAGCCACGATCATGCTTACAATAAATGAGTTCTTCGCTGACGGGCGGTGTGTCAGACAATAAACCTAGCCAGCCGAATGGATAAACGCGCTCAAACTCAGTGCGCTTATCTTCCGGAATGGTTTGGCGAGAGACACCATGGAATCCATCACACCCCGCTATGTAGTCACAGTCGAGACGAGCGGTTTCACCATCTTTAGTGAATGTCACATAAGGCGAATCACTTTTTACATCATGCAACGCAACATTTTCCGCCTCATAGATGGTGGTTAATCCAGCCGCTGCCCGAGCTTCCATCAAGTCCTTAGTGATTTCCGTTTGGCCATAAACAACAACCGAGTCTCCGTTGGTCAAAGCGGTAAAATCAATTCGCTCGCGACGGTTATTGAAACTAAGCTCGACACCTTCATGAATCTCGCCTTCGCGATCCATTCGCTCGGCGACGCCCGCTTCGCGGACTAGGTCCACGAAACCTTGTTCAAGCACTCCCGCACGAATACGACCTAATACATAATCCCCAGTCACGCGCTCCAGAATAACGTTATCAATACCTTGTTTCGCCAGTAGCTGGCCCAACAGTAAACCAGAAGGCCCTGCTCCAATAATCGCAACTTGCGTCTTCACTTTAGTCTCCTCAGATCTTCATTATTTACCGACAGTATGGGGAAAATAAGAGGATTAGATTAGAGGAATATGAGACAATAAATTGTACTTTTTGAACATCTATCACCAGCGTATATAAGTTAAACCTTCGCTGCTATAAGTTTTTTAGAATAATAGGTTGTACTTTCAATACCGTACTTTCATTTTAGCCCAATGGCGTGCCCCTCCATTGGGACTGAATCAACAAGGTTGGCCAAATACGATGAACCTCGCGATACCGCATTTTGGACTCTACGGCGAAAGCGCCTGGCAAGACGACCCGGCACTAATCCATAGCGAGAATATCGCCAGTCGCAGTAGCCCGCTTGGCTGGGTCATCGAAGCCCACCGTCACAACCAGATGTATCAATGTCTACTGGTCGAATCCGGCGATGTTACGCTTCGTCTTGACGAACGCAGTTATACAACGCAAGGCCCCTGCATTGTTTGGATACCTCCGGGCGTGGTTCACAGCTTTCAATTCAGCAAGGATACGAAAGGTGCCGTAGTGTCAGTGTCGCAGTACTTGTTGAGCAATGCATTCGAGGGCCGCAGTAACCTAACCATCAGCGACACACTGCAGACTGCGTTTGTGCAGCACTTCAACAAAGACCTATCTCATTGGGTACCTATTCGTGAAACACAAAAACAACTGCAAAAAGAGCTAGACAGCAGCCAATACGGAAAGTCATTGGTATGCGAATCTTTAATGCTGGTGCTAGTGATCTACATTTGCCGCTGCCAAACCAACGAACCCACCCAGGAAACTGGCTCGAACAATCGTCTCTTCATCGCATTTCAACGCTTGGTCGATGAACACTACAAAAATCACCTGACCGCTGACAAGTACGCCGCAAAACTCAATATTACGCCGTCAAAACTCAACCGTATGGTGAAACACATTACTGGCCTCAGTGCGAAACAGTTTGTTCAGCAACGCCTTGTCATCGAAATAAAACGTCGACTGCTCTATACCCGTCAATCGGCCGATGCCATTGCCTATGAATCTGGGTTTAAAGACCCGGGGTATTTTTCGCGATTTTTTAAACGGGCGACCGGTCAAACACCGGGAAAGTTTCGGCAGGACCACAGGCTCTAACCATACTGACACACTCGGTAAAAGCACGCTCGGTAAAAGCACGCTCGGTGAAAGCACGCTCGGTTAAAGGCCGTGGTCAGACACGTTGTGCGGCAAACATTGCGTACGAGGTTTGATTTATTTTAATTTAATCGCACGCATAATATCCCGCCAGCTAACAATACCTAACGGGTGATTGTTTTCGTCCACAATCGGAATACAAGAAATCGGGTGTTTATTGAAAAGCGCGATTGCATCATAAAACGACGCTGTAGGGCCAAGTGTTATGAGTTGACGGCTCATAACTTGGCGAACGCGTTTATTGAGGGTTGCGGTATCCCGCGCATTCGCCACCGCTGTACCCGCAGTGGGACTGATTGAACCGAGTAAATCACGATCCGAAATGACACCAACCAGAACACCCTCATCAACAACCAACAAGTGATGGAATTGAGTCTTTTCGAAGATGTCCTTCACCTCGCTCATCGGATTATCCATTGCGATGGAGACAGGATTCTTTGTCATGATCAGTGAAATTTGCATATCGCCAATTACTTTACGATTGATGTATTAAGCATAGCCAAAACATCAAACCTAGCTAACCAGCGTATTTGCTCCGCACCGAATTTACCTTTAGGGGCAGACACCATTGAGTAAGCGCAAAATCGCGAAGCCCCAGTCACCGAAAAGTGCCCAACGAATAGCCCATCAAAGCCATTAATTGACTAAACTCTAATCAATAGTTTCAAAACGGGCTTCAATCGAGCCGCGTTAATCTAACCTAGCAGCCAACTGGAATGCCGTGGACAAAAGCGCATTAGACATATCGCCACAGCGGGTAACACTGACCCTACCGGCAGAACACGATCCGATAACCACCAACGAGGTGTTAGCTCTGCTTGAACAGCAAAAAGTCACCTTTGGCATCGATCATCAGTCCATAGAAGACGCAGTTAATGACCTACAACAGGGTAAAACCCTCGACGCGATTGTAATTGCTGAAGCCAAACAACCTGAACGCGGCACAGGCTCATCCATAAAATTACAAAGCAATGTCGGAGATATTGTGACACCTGGAGAAGTGATCGCCATTATTAACGTGGGGGAACCAGGCACACCCGGGACAACGGTTTTTGGCGAGGCAATAGAACCGCCCTCCTCAGCCGAATTGACCTTGGGCGACAATACTCTGCGAAATGAAGCCAATGTTTTATCGACGCGTTACGGCACGGTGAGTGAACGAATGGGCGTGCCTTACGTCACGCCACTGCTGGCTATTAGCCACGATAAACTCGAAGCGTGCTTAGACATCCACCCGACCTCCACTGTCGGTACGCCAATCACACGTGAAATTATTCTTGATGATATTCGCGCTGCGGGAATAACATTCGGTATAAATGAAGACGCTATTGATATCACCGCAGAACTACAAACCATTCAAAGACAAGTCACCGTCGCCTTGGGCTTGCCAGCGGAGCCCGCCTGTAAAGCGGATTTCTTGTGTCATGTTACACTCAATGGTTCAGACCCACGCGAGCTAGCGAAAAACCCCGAAGCCGTTCAACACCCGGCGGTTCAACCAAAACTGGTAGAGCAAGAAGATCTAATTTGCACAGAAACACCGGCAACCGCACAAACCACCGGGAAAAATATTTTTGGTGAAGACATCAAGCCGCCCCCCTCAAAAACAGAAGCGCCACCACTCAGTATTGGGGAAGGCCTACGAAAAGAGGACGACAGCGGTGACTATTTCGCCGACGTTACCCCAGTCGGGTACCTCACTCTCATAAACAACAAACTCGTAGTTACACCGCCCATTAAAGTCAGCGACGATGGAATGCACGTGTATCTAACCGCATACCCCCAAGAAGCACATCACTTAGCCCTATCCCGAAAACACATAGACAGATGTTTAGAAAAGCTAAATGTAACCTACGGCATTGACCATCAAGCGATAGATGATGCACTCATCGCGCTGCGCGAGAATACTCAGAAAAAAATAGAACGCGTCATCGCAAACGGTCGGCCTGGTGTTGCCGGTGAGGACGAGTATTTAAAATACCTTGTAGATCACCAAGCCAATGTGGGTAAAAAAACTGACGATGACAGAGTCGATTTTCACGAGCGTTCGACCATCAAAAACGTCGAGCCAGAACAACCCATTGCAACCATCATCCCCGCCACCAAAGGTCAATCCCAAATAGATGTATTTGGCAACCCGACGCCCGCTACAGAAGGAAAACACATTGGCTACATAGCAGGCGATGGGGTGCGCCTCGAGGGTGACACTTTCTACGCAACAGAATCAGGCGCGTTACTCATTCAAGGAAATATAGTAAGTGTTAGTGATATTTTTGAATGGGATGGCGACGTCGGATATAAGTCCGGCAACCTTCATCATGAAACCGGTGCTATTCACATCAAAGGCAATATTGAAAGTGGCTTCAAGGTTGATGCGAAAGGTCACGTTATAATTTCACAAAATATTGACAATGCCTCGGTTACAGCCGGTGCCGATGTTGTCGTTAACGGGGGTATCATTGAGCGCGATCACAGCGACGAACGTACCATGGCTGCAGGAAATATCACCGCGAAATTCGCGCAAAATGCCAAACTATATGCCTATCACGACATCATAGTCACTGATTCTGCGGTTAACAGTACGCTACACGCCAAAGGCTCCATCACCATCACACAAGGAAAAGGTCATCTCGTCGGCGGCGTAGCTAGAGCGGGTAAAACCATTACGGTAAAACACTTGGGCTCGCCCGCGGGAGCAAAAACCACCGTGGTCATTGAAATTGACCCCAAACTCAGTAAATCACTTCATCACCAAATTGCTGAATATTTAGAGCAACTTCAAGACCCATCTCTAAACGGAGAAGACGTGTCCGAGCTCAACGAACGCATACAAAGAATCACCATTCAATTACGCAATCTCACCAACAACGTTATAAAGCAAGGCGCTGTGATTATCGAAGGTACAGTCCATCCAGGTGTTAGTGTAAAAATTTTAGACCAAACATATACTTTTAAAGAAGAACAGCGCCGATGCAAAGTACGCCTGGTCGGCGCTCGTGTTTTTGATGTAAGCCCAATTGAATAGCGGCACTCTGACTTTAGATATAATCTCGATATTTTTAGTCCACCTCTCGCGCTAACCAATCATCCCAAGTACCAAGTGCTAAACGCGATAGCTGATTCTCATCATATAAACCAATGTCTTTCCATATCTTCGCGATTGGATCTTGCGCTAAGGTATCAACCCACAAGGTGTCATAATCGGTCGTCGCCCACCATATAACAATGGAAGCGTTTAAATTATTTGCATCCGCTAATAACATCGACAGATAGTTGTTCTGATAGCTTTCGTTACTTTCGGCGGAATAGTTAAAATCAGTAATCTCCAAGCTCTCCCCGATCCAGCCTGTTTCGGAAATAGCGATGGGTTTACCGGCAGAAAATTCATTCGCTTGCGTGAGCCAATTTGCGGGCAAGTTTTCAGGGTTCCCGCGATCGCCATGACTAAAAAACACATACGGATAGACACTCAGCCCCACCACATCGGAAAACTCAAGCACAGCGGCGATGTTATCTTCTATGAGTTGCATTTCACTACTCCCGGGTGTTTTCAATGCAACGGAGACCATTATATTGAGATCAGGATAAGTCGCTTTTAAACGCCCATAAACGGTTTCAGCAAAAATTAAATACTCTGTATAACTAGAAAAATCATTCAGAATAAGCTCGCTAATCTCAGTACCGTACTCAAAATAACGCGGTTGAAATCGATCGATCATATTCGATGCATAATTAATATAGGCGTCGATTACCTCTGGAGAACTCCAACTACGCGTCGCCCATTCACCTTGTAACGGCATATTATCGAATTCACCCCGGTCAAGCGCTAAGCCAGAACGCTCCGAGTTAAGCGAATCAATCGCCAAAAACACTGCCGTGCTGGCGCTAGTCCTCGCGATACGGTTTTGAACCTCAGCTTCAAGGTTTGGGTGATACGGGGTCTGATCCAGCGCCTCCTGCCACGGTACACCGCCAAGCAAGTGGTGTTTAACCATGTCTCCATGGGCGGCTAAACGGGTATAGGTTAGATCTTGTGCTGCAACAGATGCCTCGTATAACCAAGGCGTAAACCCCATAGAAAACGAACGTGTTGCCGGAGGATTGACTACTGGTGGAGAGGATTGACTGCCTGACGAGCCGCCTCCGCATCCTATCAAACACAGGAGCGATAAAAGACAGAGTACGGCTCTAAAGTTTAATAATTTCATTTGAGAAAACTCTTTATACCTCGCGTGACTTCCCTGCTATACCATCAATAGATGAAAACGCAGTAGCTAATAAGGCGACTTCACCAAGTGGAAGTGAAAGTCCCCGTTGTAAAGTGCGCTCTAGAACATTAGCAGCAAGCTCTTTCTCCTTGCGCGAATCTAGATGGTTGAGGTGTAGCATTAGCGAGTGAGATCTCGCAGGGACTTTAATGGTGCGTTATAGCCCAGCATTGTAGGTTGAAATCACATCGTCTAATGTTGGTCTGACGACAATTGATCCATTTGTATCAACTACCGGTAGATTATATCTTCTAGTCGATAGGTCAGCAGCTTCCATTCTCGAGTGCAGCTTATCGGCCGTTGCTTCGTCATCAACAATAAAATACTCATATTTAATCCCGGCATCTCGGAGCTCAGCAAGCATTTTCTGAGTAACACTGCATGAATCTCTGCCATAGACCGCGACGTATGGTTCATCATACAAAGGATCTTTGCCTCCGTCTCCATACTTCAACCAAAGCTGATAGGAACCGATGGCTATTGCCAGAATTATTAGAAGGTACTTCATATTTTCTCAAGTCTTGGAGAGCTACATAAAAAATAACACCTCAATCAGCGGCAACCTGTGCCGGATGTAGTACAAGCGTAGCGACCACAATTTTGTCGGAGCGGATGTTTGCCCGTCTGTATTGATTTGTTATGCGCTAAACTTGTCAAGATAGGTAATAGAACCTTGTTTATTTTACGCCCCTGCATTTATTCACCAAATGAAACAAACTTAGCAATGCTTCTTGTAGATCGATTTTTATGTACATACTGACCAAATTCGTCTTCTACTAATACACTACGTGTTTCCCACCAACCCTTCGAACTAAATTTTTCACATTTTTCACATATCTCGGTAAATGTTGTTAAAACACTTTTGAATTCCGACTCTTCAATAAACCCATCATTATTTTTATCCCGAAAATATTCTATTTCTTCAACATAGTATATATCGCCTATATAGTTAATCACGTTTGGATTGACTTCAATTTGCAAAGTACCTTTTGCATTTCCGCCGGTTGTGTATTCTGCCTGACGGTAACCGGATATATTATTAACATTAGTATCAACTAGATAGTAACGATTAGGTTTTAGGGGTATAAGGAACTGGCCAGAATCATCTACATGTATTCTAGTGACACCTGCATACCCAAAGTACTTATGTGGAATGTCGTCAATAGTCTTAAAAGCCTTAATGGCAAAAGTAGCATCATCAAAGGGAATATTTTTATCTTCAATTAGTTTTCCGTCGTAATACGTAATTAACCTATAATGGAATTTACCTGCTATGGCAGTGTCTCCGCTTTTAATTTTATCAATTGCGACGGTGTGTTCAAAAGATGCGCATCCAGTCATAGATAGTAATAATATTAAAGATATATATGTTGATACGATAGTAAAAGACTTTGAAATTCGTTCGCTTACCTGCATTATGTTTCATCCCACCTCATTAGTTATACATTAATATCGAATCATACTATTAAAAGAATGAGCTTATACAATTTTTATTTACAGCCTTGGCCCTTATATCATTGACCGCCTCACGACGGAAATCTTCGGTGTATGCGGGGTTTCTTTTACGTGCCATAAAGCACCTCCATATAGGTTTATATAACTATACAAAGGTGTCTACAAGTTGTGGGGCACTCGGGCCTCTAATCGGGATAGGGAGGCACCTCACGATGCCTCTCCTCCCACACCACCGGGCATACGGGTCACGTACCACGGCGGTTCAAATCATCAATTTCACCTTGCTGCCAATTCAGGCAGCCCCAAGCTCCTAAAGTATCTATTTGGAAGGGCGGAGTAAAGCGCTGGGCTTTTACTTAGACGCCAAGGGCCGTGGGCCGATTTGGCTGTATTCCAAGCCAAGAACCTATCGACACCTAAATGCCTTAAGCGCCGATAGCCCGATCTACCCCACTGTTTCCAAAGATAACATCGCAATTTACGTCGAATCCATTTGTCTGCATCTTTCAGAGGGCTCAGAACTTCGCTGATGTCGAAGTACGCTTTCCAACCAAGCAGGCTTTTCTTTAACTCTTCTAGGATGTAGTTGAACGAACGGCCTCGTGTTCGACGGGTAACGGTACGCACGGTGGCTTTAAGTTTTGAAAGTGATTTATCACTGACTTTTATTCGCTTATCTTTGCGGGCCAATGTAAATCCCAGGAAGCCTCGTTTGTGTACCGCCGCCACTGCACTTTTCTCGTGATTCACTTTGAGCTTGAGTGTCTTTTCGATAAAGCGCGTTAGACTGGCCATGACTCGCTCACCGGCCCGATAACTGCCCACCAGTATTTGGCAGTCGTCAGCATAGCGTGCGAATCGTAGCTGCCGCTTGTCTAATTCCCAATCCAGTTCGTTCAGCACGATATTCGCGAGCAGTGGGGATAGCGGCCCACCTTGTGGCACACCTTTTGTCGATGTTATTCGCTGGTCGTTAAGTTGCACCGGCGCTTTAAGGTAGCGGTTAATTAGCCGCAATACATCGCATTCTGGGTGTGTGCGTTTAAGTGTCGCCATTAAACGATCATGATTCACTTCATCAAAGAAGCTCGCCAGATCTAAATCAACGACAATGCGATAGCCGTCTCGCGCGAAGTGCTGCACATGACGGATCGCTTGGTGCGCTGATTTGTTAGGGCGAAACCCAAAGCTGCTAGGGTGGAAAACTGTTTCCCAGTGCTCACTGAGTACTTGCGCGATGGCTTGCTGTATAAATCGGTCGACCACCGTGGGTATGCCGAGTTTACGCATCTTGCCGTTGGCTTTGGGAATTTCTACGCGTTTAACAGGTTGCGGTTTGTAGCGTCCCGCAATCAGTTGCTCGCGTAGTTGCAGCCAGTGTTGTTTTAGGTATTTCGGTAAACCTTCCACCGTCATGCCGTCAACACCGGGGGCGCCTTTATTGCGTCGGACTTGTTTTAACGCGCGTTGTAGGTTGGTCCTTTCTACAATACGCTGCATTAACAAGGAGATTTGATTGGGTTCAGCCATATCGATTTTCCAGCTCACCGTTCATTCAGTGGTTTCCCAAAGGCGATTTTTTTTTTCGCTAAACAAATGCTGTCGGTGACGTCTTCCTCAATGTAGTTGAACCTGATTGGTGCGTGCCTTCCACGGACGAGTCTCGTGTACTATGCACTTTGCTGACTTCTGTTACGCGATCACGGTTAATTGCTTAGCCGTCAGTTGTTCCTTCAACACGCAACAGATCTCCCAGGGTAAGACATTTAACTTTCATCGCGTAGACGCCTAATTTATAAAACGTAAGCCGTTTGCAGATGGAAGGCTTTGTGGTCACGTGCCCACTCGCCTCGCTTACGTCACACCTCATATTAGGTTCTTGTTCATCGCCCCGCGATTTTGCCTTGGGCTTCCTTCAGCCATTACCTCGCGATAATAACCTTGCCCTTTGGCTAACCTTCGGCTCTGCGAATACCTGGTAAGAGGACTTGCACCTCTCTAGTTAAATGCCATGCCTGGCACACACGCCAAGTGTTGGGGCTGCGGAGCGTAAGCGCAGCAGTCCCAGCCGAAGGCGACAACCACGCCTTGTTAAATATTATGCTTTGCATATTTTGTAAATTTCCATGCAAACACTAAGAATGCACATGCAGAGACTAAACTACCAAAACTCGATATATAGGCGAGCAAAGTAGCTAGCTCCATGTAACTTTCATCAGGAATTTGAACTTCGCTACTAAAATTCGCAAAACTAGCCGGCCCCCACCAAAACTGTAATACCCCTATAAAGGTAGGTATAAAACCAAGTGAGAATATAAGCGCAGAAATCTCTTTGGTGAACCACCAGCAAACAAGTCCACCTACAACAAAAACGGCGGGAACTATAGTCATTGATACAAAGGTTATCGAAATCATATATTTAATCGGGATAGGGAGGCACCTCACGATGCCTCTCCTCCCACACCACCGGGCATACGGGTCACGTACCACGGCGGTTCAAATCATCAATTTCACCTTGCTGCCAATTCAGGCAGCCCCAAGCTCCTAAAGTATCTATTTGGAAGGGCGGAGTAAAGCGCTGGGCTTTTACTTAGACGCCAAGGGCCGTGGGCCGATTTGGCTGTATTCCAAGCCAAGAACCTATCGACACCTAAATGCCTTAAGCGCCGATAGCCCGATCTACCCCACTGTTTCCAAAGATAACATCGCAATTTACGTCGAATCCATTTGTCTGCATCTTTCAGAGGGCTCAGAACTTCGCTGATGTCGAAGTACGCTTTCCAACCAAGCAGGCTTTTCTTTAACTCTTCTAGGATGTAGTTGAACGAACGGCCTCGTGTTCGACGGGTAACGGTACGCACGGTGGCTTTAAGTTTTGAAAGTGATTTATCACTGACTTTTATTCGCTTATCTTTGCGGGCCAATGTAAATCCCAGGAAGCCTCGTTTGTGTACCGCCGCCACTGCACTTTTCTCGTGATTCACTTTGAGCTTGAGTGTCTTTTCGATAAAGCGCGTTAGACTGGCCATGACTCGCTCACCGGCCCGATAACTGCCCACCAGTATTTGGCAGTCGTCAGCATAGCGTGCGAATCGTAGCTGCCGCTTGTCTAATTCCCAATCCAGTTCGTTCAGCACGATATTCGCGAGCAGTGGGGATAGCGGCCCACCTTGTGGCACACCTTTTGTCGATGTTATTCGCTGGTCGTTAAGTTGCACCGGCGCTTTAAGGTAGCGGTTAATTAGCCGCAATACATCGCATTCTGGGTGTGTGCGTTTAAGTGTCGCCATTAAACGATCATGATTCACTTCATCAAAGAAGCTCGCCAGATCTAAATCAACGACAATGCGATAGCCGTCTCGCGCGAAGTGCTGCACATGACGGATCGCTTGGTGCGCTGATTTGTTAGGGCGAAACCCAAAGCTGCTAGGGTGGAAAACTGTTTCCCAGTGCTCACTGAGTACTTGCGCGATGGCTTGCTGTATAAATCGGTCGACCACCGTGGGTATGCCGAGTTTACGCATCTTGCCGTTGGCTTTGGGAATTTCTACGCGTTTAACAGGTTGCGGTTTGTAGCGTCCCGCAATCAGTTGCTCGCGTAGTTGCAGCCAGTGTTGTTTTAGGTATTTCGGTAAACCTTCCACCGTCATGCCGTCAACACCGGGGGCGCCTTTATTGCGTCGGACTTGTTTTAACGCGCGTTGTAGGTTGGTCCTTTCTACAATACGCTGCATTAACAAGGAGATTTGATTGGGTTCAGCCATATCGATTTTCCAGCTCACCGTTCATTCAGTGGTTTCCCAAAGGCGATTTTTTTTTTCGCTAAACAAATGCTGTCGGTGACGTCTTCCTCAATGTAGTTGAACCTGATTGGTGCGTGCCTTCCACGGACGAGTCTCGTGTACTATGCACTTTGCTGACTTCTGTTACGCGATCACGGTTAATTGCTTAGCCGTCAGTTGTTCCTTCAACACGCAACAGATCTCCCAGGGTAAGACATTTAACTTTCATCGCGTAGACGCCTAATTTATAAAACGTAAGCCGTTTGCAGATGGAAGGCTTTGTGGTCACGTGCCCACTCGCCTCGCTTACGTCACACCTCATATTAGGTTCTTGTTCATCGCCCCGCGATTTTGCCTTGGGCTTCCTTCAGCCATTACCTCGCGATAATAACCTTGCCCTTTGGCTAACCTTCGGCTCTGCGAATACCTGGTAAGAGGACTTGCACCTCTCTAGTTAAATGCCATGCCTGGCACACACGCTTTGGTTTGGGGCGCCGCGTTTTTTGCGGCGTCCCAGCCGAAGGCGCTAACACCAACTTGTTATGCATTGTTAACCAAAACTAAATGCATATTTTTAACGCCAGACACTGATGAATCATTGGACCAGGCATCTAGCTCTTGCTTGATATTGCCAGACAACATCCAACCACGGCCAACTTTCTGCGCTTCAGATATAGCAACGAGTACCGACTCAGACCAGTTTGTTGCCTCGCTTACACAGCTGAACGTACATACGAAGCCGCCTTTGTCATAGGGCTCAACTTTTTCTACATTACAATCAAAATCTAATATATCCGTAACTGTGCGCAAAACCTTTTTGGCTTTCTCGGCAGTATTCGCATCGGTAAATATTTTCCAGTACATCTCATTACTCAAAATGCATAACGCCCGCATTTGCGGCTGGTTTGGAGCGCAGCGGAAAACCAGTCCGACAACATGCGCTTGTTAAATTTTGGCCGCACCAGATTAGAAGTACTTAACATTGTCTTTATCTAAACTATCGTCCAACTCTACATCTTTTGCTTTAGGATGAGTTTGGATGTTTCTTCTAATGCTGCCTAGTGACAAATAGCATCCCTCCATAACGTCTTTTTGAAGCGCAACAAGTGAAGGGTCATAAGTATTATCAATAACTTTGTGCGCCGGGCTTTGCCTCTCCTTCCTGACCTTTTTTAAAGGCTTCATAATTTCTTTGGGAATAGAATCATCTGCGTACCTAAATACCGCAGTGAGCCATTCTTCCAGCAGCCTAAGAGTGCCTTTTTGAATACGTTCAAAAGTATCATTATCTATGGGCTTCCTTTCCTCTAAATCAAGCTTTCCCTCGAAGAAGGATTTATTTATGTTCTCTGATACGTACTTGTCTAGTAAATTTATGAAATCGTAATAGTTCTTAGTGGTTGGCGAGAAGAAAAATGTAAAATTCTTCGGCCTGTGATCTCCATCTAACTCTTTACGAAATAGAGGAACACCAAAAATTGATAAAGTCAGTTTGTAAATGGCATTGATCTCATCAATCAAAGCATAGAATACTGACCTAGCGGTGATCCAATTTCCCCGAATGATATTGTCGTAATAGTCAGTTAAAACTTTACACTCCGAAGCAGGGAGTTCCTTAGTGTTCCAATAGACTTGATGCTCTGGGGATAAACGGCCTAAATCACCTAGTATGACCGCTATAATCCTATTCGAATTGGAATCGAATCCTAGCCCAAATGACTTTAAAAATATTTGATCTTCTTCTCGGAGAATAGCCTTACCAGACTCATCGTACTTACACGAAATGCTGCCACTAAAATCATGAAATTCAAAATCAAATCGAGGGTCATTTGAATAGCGTTCCAACACATCAGTTTCAAAAAACCTGAAGCTCAACTGAGGTTCGGCTAACGCCAGAGCAGATGTGTATTTTGCATAGCCAAACTCGCTTAAATCACGGTTTTCTTCTAAATACTCCTTGCTTGGGTACACACATATCGGATATTCGGTGTTTTCTGTAACAAACTCGATATTCCCAAAGAGTTTCTTAGATACACCTATATCTTTAGCTTGTTCAAGAATGGCTAACTGGGAGTCAGCAGCATGATGAGTGAAGCCTATAATATGAGGATTAGTACTAGATTGAATTGAAACAACCCCGTCCTTCACAAGCTCTTTGACTCTGTCAATAGAGTCTTTGTAGTCCAAACCAAGTCGCTCTGAGATATTTCTAAGCGCAATTCCATTGAAGTCCGACGACTCACAGAAAAATGAGAACACTAGGTTTTTTATTTTTTCTAGGTCACTCAATTCGGCTTCCATTGATTCTTCCTGATAAATTTAACGCCTAGCTCACCTGCAAATTTTTGCGGAGAGCGTTTTTTGTGTAAAATGGAGCTACGCGACATACACAAAAACGAGCGTAGCAAAAATTGTCAGGTGGAGCTATTTGTTAGATTTTTTTGTTCTCAGTCAGTAGAACAGTATCTATACACTCAACCAAATCTTCCATTTCAAACTTTTTAACATCACACGCCTCAAGTTGAGTATGGACATTAGCAAATTCAACCGCCCGCTTTCCTTGAGCATTTGCTACGAGACAGCTTTCAAATCTATAAAACATGTAAGTTGGCCCGCTCAACTCTGGGACTGAAAACAGCTCTCCCACCATCTGAGTCATTACCTTTGGACTCTTTGATTTTGTTGCGACTTTCATCAATTCCTTTTTTGACTTCCCGTCCGCCTTTTCACTAGCCAAGCCCATAGCTAAAGCGAGCTCTAGCTGGCATTCAGACTTGAAAGACTGGAGCGCAGACTCACGATTAAAGTCATCTCCAGCAAAGACAGAAATACTTAAAGTAGAAACTAAAGACAAGAAAATTATTCTATACATCGAACACCCTTTCGATTGAAATCTAACTCCGCCATAAACGGCGCGAGCTTGCGAGCGTCCGGCGACCGAAGGGAGCGAATTTAATGGCCTTGTTAAGTTTTTTTGGCAACAATTTCAACTCCTTTATAGTTTATGTTAAAGCAATATGACCTGAATTGCTTACCTATGGCCTTTAGCTCCATTTTACCTTCCATTGGAACTTCCAATAATTCATCACTGCTCTCTGGACCAAGCCAGGCCAAAGCTTTTAATATGACTGTATTTTTATTAATGATAGATATTTCTTGTAGTTGAACGCCATCACACCACATGAATTCAGCACAACAACCTGTTTTCAGTTTCCATGTAAGAAGCCACTCAAGATCAGATTGCAAACGCTGATCATGAAGTGACTTTGACAAATTTATGATCTGTGAGAGTCGCCTCGCAGTTACCCTTTCCATTTTTAGCACTCTGCGCTTTATTCTCATCTTGCTTGAATAAAGCCACTCGAAGTACTTGTCGTCCTTTAGCCCTTTTTCTTTCGTCATATTTATAGCTTCTTTACGAAGCGCGATTTGGTTTGAAACTTAACAGTTTATTCAAGAACATGGTCGTATATAGCCATGTATGTGCATATATGAACATATGTTCCTATATATAGCCATTGTATGTCTACATGTAACCATATATGCCTATATATAACCATGTTCTTTAATTCATATATCGCGCAGATCAACTATGCGATCATTCAATCCTAGCAAGATCGCTTGTGCGCGCTGGAGCACCCATAGCTTTTCGCCCTTGAGCCACACACCTCCTGCCCTCTTCACCTTCGCGCGAAGCTCAGTTTCGACAAAGTTGATTTTGACGCCAACCCTGTCATGAGGCTTAAGCTTTTCCTTCGTCACAACGCGCTTTAGGGCACCTACTAGTGCTCTTTCTTCAACAATGATTTCAACCGTTGTATACCTCTTCTTTTTCGTCGTGTCATCTCTGTAGCGCACGCAAACTAAACTCTTTCCCCAGCGCTCACTATGCTGCTGGGAACCCATTTGGCCTGGCAATATCGTTTTTGCTACTTTCATTGCATCCTCCTTGAAGCTAGCACTTGAAACCTTAACATGTATTAATATACAGTATCCGAACAACTTAATCACAGGCGACTTTTATAGATCACTCAATTCATATCAAAAATACGCATCAAGGATTTGTAATAATGGACTATTCAATCACTTTGCCGGTAGAGGATATACCGCCAGCACTCCCGTCTAAACCGACTCGTTTTCTAGATCAATTCCGGCTGTATATGCGAACAGACGGGAAAAGTTACAGCACTGAGAAAACCTACGTTTACTGGGCACGCTTCTTTATCAATTATTCAGGTAAAGCGCACCCTACTACACTGGGTACAGCTGCTGTTCGGGACTTCCTAACTTTTTTGGCAACACAACGAAATGTTTCATCAAGCACTCAGAAAACCGCGTTAAACGCATTGGCTTATTTATATAATCAGTTTTTAAAGCAGCCATTAGGAGACATTGGGTTTCGGTACGCTAAGAAACCACCCCGAATACCCACGGTCTTTTCTCATGAAGAAGCGAAGCGAGTAATTGCTGAATTGAAATATCCTAGCAAGTTAATGGCCCAATTGATGTACGGCTCCGGCTTGCGTATTTCTGAAGCTATTCGGCTGCGTGTTAAAGACATTGATTTTGAGCAAGGTTACATTGTCATTCGAAATGGCAAAGGCAATAAAGATCGAACAACCCTGCTTCCAAAGTTGGCGGTGGATGAGCTTAAGGTTCAAATCGGTACGGTCGAAAAACTATTAGAGGACGACATTCACAATGGCGTCAACCCAGTCTATTTACCCAATGCCTTGGCAAGAAAATACCCTAATTACGGCCGAGAATTAGCCTGGCAATATGTTTTTCCCTCGCAAGTCTTGCCTGTAGACCCTCGCGCTGGTGTCGAGCGCCGCCACCACATTCATCGCTATACGGTTCAAAGGCACATTCACGACGCGATTCGCAAAGCGAAAATACATAAGCAGGCAAGTAGTCATACATTTCGTCATTCCTTTGCGACGCGCTTGCTTTACAAAGGTTTTGACCTGCATAAAATTCAGCAATTGATGGGGCATAGCGATATCAGCACAACGCAGATTTACTTACATGTGCTTGATGAGATAGGAAATTGGGTCACAAGCCCTGTTGATGACGATTAGTATTACCTGTATCCGTTCCATAACAAAAAGGCAGCCGATTTGGCTGCCTTTTTCGATATACGCGTAATATTGAATACGCTAACTATTTTCCAGCAACATTGTACCGGCGCCTGTATTTGAAATCGGCGCGTGATAGTTACGATGTAATTCTTTGACGTTACCCGTTAGTACGCCTCGCATACCTAACCACATAATTAGCTCTGGACCTTGTGCACCGGCAATTTCGACTAGATCCAAAATCGAGTATTTGGTCAGCTCCTCGGGTTGATTCACGATTTTATCCATACACTCGATATCAAACTTCTTATTAATTATCCCAGCTCTTTCGCCATCAAGTTGATGGGATAAACCACCCGTACCAAGCACAACCACTTTAAGGTCTTCATCATATGACTCAATCGCTTTGCCGATCGCTTTACCCAGATCAAAACATCGCTTTGGCGATGGCATCGGGTGTTGCTCTACATTAAGACACACTGGAATCACTTTCATATGGTCATATTTGTAACCTGGCCACATAAGCTGCATGGGCACCGTTAAACCATGATCCACTCGCATTTCTTGGCATATGGTAATATCGAATTCGTTATCTACCAGTTGGTTACAAATATGCCATGACAAATCTTCATGTCCCTTGATTGGCGGAATAGGTTTTATGCCCCACCCTTCGTCGGCGTTGTGGTACTCAGCCGCCGCACCAATGGCAAACGTTGGTTTTTTATCGATAAAAAATTCTAGACCATGATCATTGTAAAAAATGACCGCGACATCGGGTTGCTTTTCGTTCAACCATTCTCTAATGGGTGGGTAACCATCAAAGAAAGGTTTCCAATACGGGTCTTGCTGAAGGTTGCCTTCGATTGCCCGGCCAATTGCGGGAATATGTGAGGTCGTGATACCGCCAATAATTTTCGCCATGAATAATCTCTTTATACTGTGTTTAGTTTTTGGCCGCTGTTTATGTTGGCTTCTAGTCAGCTTTGCCCCTGCTCGACGAGCTTGGCCTTAAATTCCTCTACAGTCATACCGGTTTGTTGTGCGCCGATGTCTTGCACGTTAAGTCCGATGTAGCCAGCAAATTTTGCGAGGTAATAAATACTACCGCCGAGCTCAAGTAGTTTAAGCACATCTCTATCAGCGATTGCTTTCTTTTGTTCTTCGGTTAAACCGTACTTATCACAACATGCCTGTTCGTCTGCAGCGAAAGCTTCCCGGCCGTCGGCGTCATTCAACGAATAACACAATTTATTCAGCCCATAGCCCTTACGCGCCATTTTACCGTCGAATAAAATGGTGCCTGGTATGTTTCTTTTTTCATCTAAATAACTCATCACGACTACCTGCTGTTTTAACTAGGCCCAGTAAAGTTTCATGGGATTATCAATTAATAGCTTACGTTGTAACTCTTCCGTTGGTGCTATGTGTGGGATCACATCGACCAAAGCACCATCATCTGGTGTATGAGATTTCATGTTGGGATGAGGCCAATCGGTTCCCCACAAAACCCGGTCTGGAAACTTTTCTACCAACGTGCGTGCAAATGGGACGACATCGGAATAGTCCGGTGGTTGCTGGGTTAAACGCTCTGGACAACTCACTTTGGTCCACATATTGGGAAAACGCTCCAATAATTGAATAAACTTTTTAAAGTCCTCGTGCTCCACACCTTTTGTCACATCGGGCCGCCCCATATGATCGACCACAATAGTGGTATCGAGTTCTTCAAAAAATGGGATGAGCCCTTCCATATCAGGCGCCTCGAAATAAACAACGATATGCCAGCCTAACGATTTAATGCGTTTGGCAATATTTAAAAAAACGTCTCTCGGAGTGTCGTCTACTAATCGCTTGAGAAAATTAAAACGCACAGCGCGAACACCGGCTTGGTCCATTGCTTGTAGCTCGTCGTCACTCACATCGGGAGAGACCACGGCCACGCCGCGCGCTAAATCACCGGCCGTATTGAGCGCATCGACTAAGGCATCGTTATTGGTCCCATGGCAGGACGCTTGAACGATAACATTTCTGGAAAAACCAAGATGATCCCGTAACGCAAACAATTGAGCTTTCGATGCATCACACGGTGTGTATTTTCGTTTTGGCGAATACGGAAATTGCTCAGCTGGGCCAAACACATGACAATGGGCATCGATGGCGCCCTCTGGCGCTTGATAGTCAGGTTTTTTTGGAGATGCGTGAAACGGTAAGTAATCGGGATCCATAAATGTTCCTGGCTGTTTAGTTTCTAGTGGTCTAACTATTGCCTGTCTATTTTTAACAGTCGAATGACTAGCTCTCACATAGTCGTTTTTGATAAAACGTTTTGTAACAGGTTAAACAAACACGTAACCATCAAATAACTTTCGCGCCGTGCGAATAATCGCAGCGCTTACGATAGCGTTTTCGTCATTTTTTTCTAACGCGACACCCATAAAACCTGAGGGATGCTCCACATCCAATGCCAATTTTTTTGACTGTCCGCTAGGTAAAACCGTGAGCGCTGCCGCCGGAGAACCCGTGAGGCAACAGGCAGTCGCGACACTCACAGCGCCTAGCACACCTATCGATGCATGACATCGATGCGGAATAAACGTGCGTGTCGAAATTGCGCCACCTTGCGTAGGTTCGCTAACCATGGACATTTTGGGAACGGTTTTTTCGGTGACGTCACCGAGATTCATCATCGGCCCAACGTGTAAGCGTATTGATTCTAATTTGTCACGCAGTGATTGATTGGCTTCAAGTTCTTCACGGGTTTCATTGCCCGTTATACCCATATCCGCCGCACGCATAACCACCACCGGCATACCATTGTCGATGCACGTAACCTCTACCCCATCAACGACATCGACTGTATTTCCGGTGGGCAATAACGCACCACAACTTGAACCGGCTGTATCGATAAATTCAATCGCTATTTCACTAGCACTGCCTGGGACACCATCAATCGCCGTGCCACCGTTGTAAATAACATTTCCGTTTTGCGTTGCCACTTTGGCATGCGCAACTTGGCCAGTGTTTTCCATATAGATCGAGACGGTGGTATTGCCCTCTTGTGCGGACACTAACCCTCTTTCGATAGCAAATGGGCCAACACCCGCCAAAATGTTCCCGCAATTTTGCGCATCGGTCACGATCGCCTGATCAACCACCACCTGTAGAAAAAGATAGTCGACGTCGATACCTTCACGCTCACTTCGTTTAACGACCGCCACTTTGGACGTTAACGGATCAGCGCCACCCATTCCATCGATCTGGCGGATGTCTGGCGAGCCCATGACGCGCAGTAGACAGGCGTCTCGCTCTGGTATCGAGTCTGGTAAATCCTCTCGCAAAAAATACCCGCCTTTTGATGTACCGCCTCGCATCCACATACAGCGAACGCCATCGAGGTCGCTAGTATTCTCTACTGCACCTAAACCCGGTGCGCCGTTAGACATACTTCAAACCTTTTTCGGCCAATCGTGAGCGCATGTTATACATGTCTAAACCTAGTTCACCTTTGGCCAAACGAACACGTTTTTCTTCTTCTACGGCCATACGCTTTTGTGATGCCTCCAGCACGGCTTGTGCTTCTTCACGTCGCACAACAACAACACCATCATCATCAGCAACGATAATATCGCCGGGGTTCACAACTTCTTCTGCACAGACAATCGGGACATTGACGGAGCCCAAGGTTTCTTTAATCGTGCCTTGCGCAAACACATGCTTTGACCACACAGGAAAATTCATTTGTTTTAAGTCCCGTGTATCGCGAACGCCACCCTCAATAATTAAACCAACGACGCCACGCGCTTGCGCAGAGGTAGCCAGTAAGTCACCAAAAAAACCGTGATTAGACGGTGATGTCGGCGCGAACACCAGCATATCCCCTGCTTTTGCCTGTTCAATCGCAACGTGCATCATCCAGTTATCGCCGGCCGCTCCGGAAATAGTGATAGCAGACCCTGCCACGCAGACATCCGGATAAATCGGCCGCATGTAATCCGCTAACAGCCCTTTTCGCCCTTGGGCCTCGTGAATGGTTGCCACACCGCAAGTTGCCAAGCCATCAATTATGGATTGCTCGGCACGTTGAATATTTTGTACGACCACATGATTGTTCATAAGAATTCCTACTGCGTTTCTCAATGTTGAGCGTGTAATACGCGTAATCTGCGATTAATGCTTCAATGTACAAAAAGATAGGACAAAAGAATACCTCACCTATAAAGTGAAGTAATGAAGTAGGCTGTGTACTTCCTACTGCTATCTTCGTCAACAGGGTAGTAACGAAGTGCCTCAGAGCCATAGCAAACTCTGTGAGCCCTACAATCAGCATCCATCTACACCAGGGCCCCCGGTCAATAGCAATAGGAAGTACACAACCTACTCGTTTGATACGATTTAGCGTATGTCTGATTTAAAGGTGATTTGATGTATGGATGTATTTCGTCACTGATCAAATGACGAGACGACTAAATACACGTCGTGCGTTATGTTCAAATATTTTTTGTTTGTCTTCGTCTGATAACACGGTATTTGCATCGATATAGCGTTTGGTATCATCGAAATAATGGCCCGTTTCTGGATCGATTCCGCGTACTGCACCAATCATTTCTGAAGCGAATAAAATGTTTTCAACCGGTACAATATCCAGTAATAGGTCAATACCACGCTGGTGATAAACACACGTATCAAAGTAAATATTCTTAAGTGCCGCCTCTTCAATGGGCGGGTAACCTTGGTCTTGCAATAAACCACGGTAACGCCCCCAATGGTAAGGTACCGCGCCTCCGCCATGGGGAATGATAATTTTTAAGGTTGGAAAATCTTTAAAGACATCAGACATCACTAGTTGCTGAAACCCTGTGGTATCCGCACCGAGGTAATGAGAACCCGTGGTATGAAAACAGTCGTTGCATGAGGCACTGACGTGCACCATGGCCGGGACATCGAGCTCACACATTTTTTCATAAATGGGATAAAAGGCTTTATCAGCCAACGACATATCTTGCCAATGTCCGCCACTGGGGTCTGGGTTCAGGTTACAACCAATAAACCCCATTTCCGTGACACAGCGTTCTAACTCGGGCACTGACTTCGCAGGATCGACGCCTGGTGATTGAGGCAGCTGTGCAACCGGTGTGAAGTTTTCAGGAAACAGGTCACAGACACGACGAATTAATTCATTTTGATGCTCGGTCCAAAACTGGCTGGTGTGTTCATTACCAATATGATGGCCCATCCAGCTAGCGCGGGGAGAAAAGATAGTGAGGTCGGTACCGCGTTCTTTTTGCAGACGTAACTGGTTGTTTTCGATACTTTCACGGATTTCATCATCACTAATTACGATAGTGCCTTTCTCGCCAACAAATTTTGGGTCTTTGGCGACCGCCGCTTTTTGAGCGTCGCGGTACTCCCCTACCTGGGGTGGCGTAGTCGTATAATGCCCGTGACAGTCGATAATCATGAAACTTCCTATGCTGAATCGTTATTTTTGATCAAGTATCACGACAAAAGCCGAAGCAGACCATTCCAATTTGCCCAGATTCATATTAAATTTTGCTATAGCACTCTAAAACTTGGCGCGAAATTCTGCCAGAATAGCCCCATGCCAAACGATAAGATTTTAATAACGGCGAATACAATAAAAATGCGAAACGACCTGTCAGCCAACGACTCCACGCACGCTGCACAACGACCTCGATATCAAGAGGCTGGAAGAACCCACTATGGACAAGCCTTTACCCAACATTAGACACCTGCGTGTCGCGCACCAAGTTGCGCTGCACAAAAGTATTAGCAAAGCGTCCGCTAAAGTATTTTTATCGCAACCAGCCATTACCCAGGCGATTAATAAGTTAGAGGAGCAACTGGAGACGGTGCTGTTCAATCGCCAATCCACGGGGATGTACCCCACCGAGGGTGGCGAGGTGTATATGCACCGGGTAGAGCGCTGCCTCTCCATCCTTTTTGAAGGCGCGAAAGAAGTGTGTCGACTAGGCGCGAACCGCGATACACCACCCGCTGATCGAATCATTCAACTACTCACCACTACCCAGCTGCGGGCACTTATTTCTGTGACCGAGGTACGCAATTTTAGCTTAGCAGGACGACAACTAGGGATTTCTCAATCATCCATTCACCGCGCTGCCCGCGAGCTTGAAAACCTGCTGCAAATTACCCTGTTTGAAAAAAGCCAAGTAGGCATCACGCCCACCAAAGCGGCGCTAGCACTTGCGAGAGCCGCAAAACTTGCCTTCAATGAAATCACCCAAGCGCAACAAGAGCTTGAGGCGCTTCACAACAGAGAAACTGGCCTCATCGTTGTCGGCAGCATGCCGCTCGCGCGCACCAAGCTGCTACCCAACGCAATCAATCATTTTACCGCGAACAACCCTGGTTTTCGGATCAATATCATCGACGGGCCGTATGAAGATTTACTCAGCCACCTGCGCTCTGGGGATATCGACATCTTAATCGGTGCGCTGCGCTATCCAGCCCCCAGTGACGATATTGAACAGCACGAGCTATACCGGCCACCATTGGGTATCTTTGCCCGAAAAGATCACCCACTCCACCAAAAGGCTGACGTCACACTTGAAGATCTCCAGCGCTACGACTGGCTTGTGCCCCGCCCAGGGACGCCAACACGAGAGGTATTTTCAAAGCTGTTCACCGATCAAGGGCTTGAGGCGCCTCAAGACTGCATAGAGTCAAGCTCACAGGTCTTAGTTCGCGAGGTATTATTGGGGAGTGACAGGTTAGCTATCACGTCAAAAGACCAATTCCCGCGGGAAGAATCACTACAATTGTTGCGGCCGATTAATTTCGATCTGTCGCATACGCAACGCCCTATTGGCGTCACCATGCGCAGCAACTGGCACGCAACTCGGTCACAACAACGATTTATCGATGGCATATTTGCAGAGCAACCCTAAATCATTATCAACCCCAGTAAGCTATTCAAAATTTGAATAGCGGCCTGCCAGAACTTATTACCTCACGCAAAACTTGAATGTTAGTCTGACTTGCTAATTACGCAGTAGTAGCCACTCCGAATATCGACCGTGTGACCATGACAGATTCCTCAGCAGCAACCATTAATGTATCGTTCATTGGCTTTGGCGAAGCGGCTATGGCAATCACAAATGGTTGGCGTGAGGACGAAAACCTTCTTTCTGACGACTGCCAGATTCAAGCCTACGATTGCAAAACCGACTCACAGTTGACCCGCGATGCAAAATTGGCTGATATGGCGGCTTGCGACGTTATCGGCTGTGAAAGCGTCGACACAGCGCTGACCAATTGCCACGCTGTGTTTTCGCTTGTGACGGCCGACCAAGCCACAGATGCGGCAAAAGCCGCTGCTCAAGTGATCAAACCTGAAACTCTATATTTTGATGGTAATTCCTGCTCACCTGGGACCAAACAGCACAACGCCCAGCTTATCGAAGGTGCGGGAGCCCATTATTTCGACTTGGCCATCATGTCCCCTGTTTATCCTCAACGGCACCAAACGCCCATGCTCGTCAGCGGTAATCAGATTGAACTAGCGTCGGCACTACTCAATTCGCTGCGGATGAATGCCACGTCCAATGGCACCCAAGTTGGGCAATCTTCAGCGATAAAAATGATACGCAGTGTCATGGTAAAAGGAATGGAAGCACTCACCGCAGAATGTGTTTTGGCAGCGCGAAAGGCCGGCGTCGACGAAACGGTTTTAGACTCGTTACAGCATACGTTTCCCGACACAGCATGGCGCCAACGCAGCGCCTATAACCTTGAGCGGATGATGTTACACGGTGAACGACGCGCTCAAGAGATGCGCGAAGTCGCCGCCACGCTGCAAGAGTTGGGACTTTATAACGGCATGGCACTGGCATGTAGCCAGTGGCAGTCATCAATCGGCTCGCTTAAGTTGACTGCGACGGACAACGACTACGGCCCGCTTGCCGACAACGTGCTGTCACAGCTAGAGCAGCAGGCTTCTTCTTAAAGACTAGCCGCTTACATTCACAACAAAAATCCATAATTAGGGGGATAGATATGAAGCTTTGTGTCGCAGGAGCCATGGGAGCTTTTGGAATAAAACACTTAGATGCCTTGGCCGCTATTGACGGCGTTTCCGTCACCTCGCTAGTCGGTACTAAACCGGATAAAATTGCGGCCCTCGCGGCTGAACGCGGTATCGGCCACGCCACCACTGACCTTGCCGAGAGTTTAGCCCGTGACGATGTCGATGGCGTTATTTTAGCAACCCCAACGCAAATGCACGCTTCGCAAGCCATTCAATGTCTAGAGGCAGGCAAGCACGTCATGGTTGAAATCCCAATGGCGGATAACATTGAAGACTCACGTAAACTCGTTGAAACCCAACAGCGCACAGGTTTAGTCGCCATGGCTGGCCATACACGTCGCTTCAATCCCAGCCATCAGTGGATTCACAATAAGATCCAGGCTGGTGAGCTGACAGTGCAGCAAATGGATGTCCAGACTTACTTTTTCCGGCGCACCAATACTAACGCCAAAGGCGAAGCGCGCTCGTGGACAGATCATCTGCTTTGGCATCATGCGTGTCATACCGTAGACTTGTTCCAATACCAAACAGGCCAGCAAGCCTCTCAGCTACAAGCCATGCAAGGCCCGATTCACCCGCAACTCGGCATCGCAATGGATATGAGTATCGGGATGAAGGTACCCAGCGGTGCACTATGTACCCTATCCCTCTCGTTTAACAATGAAGGGCCATTTGGTACTTTCTTCCGCTACATTTGCGATAATGGGACCTACATCGCTCGCTATGATGATTTGGTTGATGGGAACGAGAACCCCGTGGATCTTACCGGAGTCGCTGTGTCTAACAATGGTATTGAATTGCAAGACAGAGAATTTATCGCGGCAATACAAGAAGGCAGAGAACCTAACTCAAGCGTCGCGCAATGTTTACCGGCCATGGAAACACTTGATGGCTTAGAAAAATTGCTTGATAACGCATCGTAACATCATGTGGTGCGTTGTGAATCAAGAATAAATAATATTCAGGAGTCGCATGAACGCACTACAACGCACACTCGGTTTATTTCAAGTTAATGCCATTGGCTTAGGGTGCATGTCGCTGTCCCATGCCTATGGCACCACACCTAACAAAGACGCTGCAAGTCATTTACTTAACCATGCGCTCGATGTCGGCTATAACCTACTCGACACGGCTGCACTCTATGGATTTGGAGCCAACGAAGAACTGCTAGGTTCGGCACTGAAAGGGCGACGTCACCAATTTGTACTGGCGAGTAAATGCGGGTTATTTAGAAATGCCGATGGTGTAAGAGAAATCAACGGGCGTCCCGACGTCATAAAGAAAACCTGCGAAGACAGCTTGCGTCGACTCAATACCGAAGTAATCGACTTATATTATTTACATCGCTGGGATAAAAACGTACCTATTGAAGACAGTGTCGGCGCGTTATCCGACCTGGTTCAAGAAGGCAAAATTCGGTCCATTGGCTTATCGGAAGTATCCGTCGACACGCTTAAAAAAGCGCATAACGTTCACCCGGTTACTGCCGTACAAAACGAATTTTCGTTATGGACGCGTAACCCGCACATTGCCATGTTAGAGGCCTGCCGAACAATGGGTATTGCACTTGTGGCTTTTTCTCCCGTTGGCCGAGGTTTTTTGACTGACAAGCCACCGATTCCAAGTGATTTTGAAGCAAGCGATATCCGTGGAAAGATGCCGCGCTTTCAAACTGACAATCATTCGCACAACCTGCAAATAGCCGAACGTTTCTCGGACTTTGCAAAATCGCAGGGGCACACGCGTGCTCAACTCGCGCTCGCCTGGCTATTGCATCAAGGGGAACACGTTATCCCAATACCAGGGACTACCAGTATCAACCATTTAGAAGAAAATTTTGCCGCCACAGATATTGCGCTATCAAGCGAACAACTCCAACATCTAGACAGCCTCATCAGTGAGCAAATAATTAAGGGCAAACGTTACCCAGAGCCTGTTTATGCGGAGATTGATTCAGAAGAGTTTTAACAACCACATATTCACTCAGGGACACTAGCTCAGCAGTCGCAGCGAACATCTGAGCAGATACAAAAATAGCGACTACAATTGCGACAACAATAAAAATATTGATTAAAAAAATACACTCAAGAGAAAATTATGTCGAAGACCTGCATTGTCATTGGCGCCAGTCACGCCGGATCGCAACTAGCACTTAGCTTACGTCAAGAAGGTTGGGAAGGCCCCATCCTATTAATGGGTGAAGAAAACGTTCTCCCCTATCAACGACCACCGCTATCTAAAAGTTTTTTATCCGGTGCTAAAAGCGTCGAAGAACTTTATATTCGCCCAGAAGCACTCTACGAAAAGCAACAAGTCGAGGTTTTGCTAAATAGCCGCGTTACGCATATCGACGGAGACAATAAGTCTCTTACGTACGTAAAAGACGGTGAAGAAAAAACACTTCAGTACGACAAAATTGCCTTGTGCACGGGCGCACACCCTCGCCACTTGTCCATTCCCGGATCCGAACTTGCGGGCATACATTATCTCCGGACCTTAAGTGATGTCGAAAAAATACGTAGCGATTTAGAAACAGTACAAAGCAATAAAAAAATCTTGAACGGTGTCATTGTCGGTGGCGGCTATATAGGTCTAGAGACCGCTGCAATGCTCAATGCAATGGGTCATCAAATGACTGTTCTGGAGGCAATGCCGCAACTGTTATCTCGCGTTGCTGCACCTGAAATCGGCAAATTTTACAACGATCTACATCAGGCACACGGCGTTGTTATTAGAACCGAATGCCATGTCAACGGATTTACCGAACACGGTGATAGAGTCGAGGCCGTTGTACTCAGTGATGGATCAAAGATTGACGCCGATTTTGTTATCGTCGGAATAGGTGTTCAAGTCAATGGCGAACTCGCGGATCAACTTCAGTTAAAACAAGAAAATGGTATTGTGGTTGATAATTTAATGCACACATCCAATGCCGATGTGGTCGCTGCTGGTGACTGCACGCGTTTTCATAACGACACATTTGGTTCACTCCGACTTGAGTCGGTGCCCAATGCCACTGAACAAGCGAAAACAGCGGCAGCCTCTCTGTGCAATACAGAAAAGCCGTACCACGCTTTACCCTGGTTTTGGTCCGATCAATACGATTGCAAATTACAAATTGCGGGCATTAGTGCTGGGTATACCGACATCGTCGTTCGTGGGAGTTCGCAGGTGGTAAAAGACGAGAAACCAAGTTTCTCGGTGTTCTATTTTTCGGATGACAAACTCATTGCAGCCGACTGCATTAACCGGCCAAAAGATTTCATGTTCGCTAAACGTTGGCTAACTGACAAAACAATAATAAATAAAACTACCCTCGCGGATGACGACACGCCTTTGAGCTAGGCGCGCAACCGTCATTCCTCCTCGGTAGCGGAGGACGCTAGATGACCCAGAAAACGTGGCCACTTAACTGTTGGTATGTCGCCGCTATGGCGGATGAAGTTTCCGACAAGCCCTTTGGTAGAATCGTATGTAATTTACATATCGTCTTCTATCGAAACACGCAAAACCAACCCGTTGCGCTAGAAGATTTTTGCCCACACCGCGGATTGCCGTTGTCACTAGGTTACATCGAAGGCGATGAAATTGTTTGCGGATACCATGGTATGAAAGTCAGTTGCCAAGGTAATTGCCACTCGATGCCAGGGCAAGATGTCCGCCGAATGAAAGGGATTAATGCTTACCCCACAGTCGAAAAGTATGGGTTTATCTGGCTATGGCCCGGTGATCCTACACTTGCCGACCAGACAACAATCCCAGCCCTCGATTGGGCACACGCTGCTGATTGGGCTTACGGGGGCGATTACTATCACATGAAATGTGATTACCGACTGCTAGTGGACAACTTAATGGATCTTACTCACGAGACCTATGTTCATCGCTCGAGTATTGGACAAAAAGAAATCGAAGAAAATGCGCCAGAAACCTATCGCGAAGATGGAGAAGTCCGCGTAAAGCGCGATATGTATTCCATTGTGCCACCACCATTTTGGGGAGATGCCCTCGAAGCGAATCAGTTACCACGAGATGCCCAATGTGACCGTTGGCAAGTGTGCCGCTTCGTTCCACCTAGCCAAGTCATGATTGATGTTGGTGTAGCGCTTGCAGGTACTGGCGGGCAAAACGCACCAACAGAAAAACGTGCCGCAGCAATCGTTGTCGACCTCATTACGCCAGAGACAGAAACCACTTGCCATTATTTTTGGGGGATGGCGCGAAATTTCAATGTCAATAACCCAGAACTAACTACCACCCTGCGTGAGGCCCAAGGTAAAATCTTTGCTGAAGATCTCGAGGTTCTTGAGGAACAGCAAGCCAGCTTACTGCGCAATCCTCAGCGGCGATTGATTTCATTAAATGTTGATGCTGGCGGTGTTCACGCGCGTCGAGTCATCGACAAATTGATCCAACAAGAAACAGAGACACCCAACAATACATAATAACTATCATAAACATTTAGCTATTGGAAAACTCTATGTCCGCAGACGCTAGAACGCTCATCAATCGATCACCCATGCACCCACTTCAAGTTGTGGTGGTACTAATCACTGTTGGTCTAAATGCATTAGATGGCTTCGATATTGCGTCCATTAGCTTCGCCTCACCCGGTATTAGCGAAGAATGGGGAGTCAGTCGAGGAGCGCTTGGGATTGTGCTGTCAATGGAGCTAATCGGCATGTGTGTTGGCTCGATATTACTCGGAGGATTCGCCGATAAATATGGTCGCCGCCCGACTATTCTGGGTTGTTTAGTGGTCATGGCGTTTGGCATGATGCTCGCGACCACATCAAAGTCAGTAATTGATCTTTCCATTTGGCGTATTGTGACGGGTTTAGGTATCGGCGGTATGCTTGCAGCGACCAACGCAGTCGCAGCTGAATTCTCAAACGATGCGCGCCGCCATTTTTTCGTGTCACTCATGGTTATTGGTTATCCAATTGGGATATTCGTCGGTGGCGCAATCATTCGCCCATTACTCGCTGACTATAATTGGCGAACTATTTTTTACTTTGGTGCCTTTGCTACCGCTCTTTTTATCCCCTTAGTGTATTTCTTTGTTCCTGAATCCATTCACTGGCTTGCACGTAAGCAACCGGTAAACGCGCTTGAGCGTATTAACAAAACCCTACAGCGATTTAAATTTACGCCAGTAGATTCCGTGCCTGTTCTGACGGAAGAAGCACAGAAGCATTCACTTAGTGAGCTATTTAAAGGTGGGCTTTTATTTACCACTATCGCCGTAACCGCCGCTTATTTTTTCCATATCACAACCTTTTACTTCATTATTAAATGGACGCCGCAAATTGTTGCCGATATGGGCTTCCCGCCTGTCACCGCAGGTAGTGTATTAAATTGGTCAACCGTTGGTGGCGCACTCGGCGGTGCACTATTCGGATCACTGACATTTAAATTTGGGCTCAAGCCTCTGACCTTAGTCGTTCTCGCGTTATCAGTGATTACAATTATTGCCTTTGGCAACAGCCCTAAAGACATTGTCATTTTGTCTGTGCTAGCCGCGATAGGAGGCTTCACTACTAACGCTGGCGTGGTTGGTCTATACACGATCTTTGCACACGTTTTCCCAACTCATTTACGCGCTTTTGGAACCGGTTTTGCAATTGGTGTTGGTCGAGGCGGCGCGGCGCTATCGCCAATCATCGCGGGCTTTTTATTCGAAGCAGGAAAAGGCCTGGCTGTGGTCGCCACAGTGATGGCGCTTGGGTCGCTATTAGCTGCTATCGTACTCGTATTTTTGAAACTGCGTGCTGCTGTGGAAACTGACTGAGCTATTTCTGATACTGCCACGAAGATACGTCATAAAAAAGCCGTGCTATTAGCGCGGCTTTTCTTTTACGGGCTTTTCTTTTACGAGCGTATCTTTTACGGGTGTAGTCGTTATCCGAAAGCGGTGTGTCGTTGCCTCGGATGCGCGCGGTTTACTCTAATTTTATCACTACGCAGTCACCCACAAGACCTTCCTCATTGCAGTATAGGCTATCAATGACGTCAGCGCGATTAGACTGTATCGCGCTGGCATTTAACGACCCTTTGTCAGTGATTTCATGAGCATCAAGTTCTGGTGCACGCGTTTGCAGTGATATCGCAATCACTTTATTCGAACTACCTGTTGCACCCTTAGCTAACTCTTTAAGCAGAGCTGAAAATTTTGCTTTTACATTGTCGTTATTCGCGATATCAACTTCACTTTGAGCGCCCCCGGCTAATTGCCTGCACACACTATAGTCAGGAAACACCAAAGCTGAGACAGCGGGTTTATCTCGTCCAGCAATCACGACGTCAGCGACAAGGTTGCCAAACTGATTAAGAAACTGCGCCCTCAAGGGGCCAGCGCTGACCCATGTCCCTGTATCGAGTTTAAAATCTTCAGAAATACGTCCGTCGAAACTGAAACCTCGATTCAAATCATTCTTATCGACATAGAGTACAGCATCGCCGGTTCGGTAATAGCCTTCTTCATCAAAGGCGTTTTCAGTTAACTTCGGCTCCCTCCAGTAACCCGGTGTGACACTATCCCCTTTAAATCGTATCTCTGTTTTACCGCCCGCTGGTACAAGTTTGGCATCAACACCTGAAACAGGTAATCCCAACCAACCGGCGAAGCCATTGTCTCCTGTCGTGAACAACGCAGAAGGTGCAGTTTCAGTACTCCCTAAACCGGTGACGATTATCACCTTCTCTCCCGTCGTTTTGAGTGACAATGCTTCTAGGGCGTCCCATACGGGCTGGGATAAACCTGCACCCGCATAAAACAACATACTCACGTTTTTGAAAAACGACTCACATAATGCATCATCGGTCTCGAGGTATTTAACCAGCTCTTCATAACCCTTCGGTACATTAAAATACACCGTCGGCGACACTTCTTTTAAATTAGCGACTGTGCTCGCGATACCATTTGGCGTTGGCTTGCCATTGTCAATATACAATGTCCCGCCATTAAATAGCGTTATCCCAAAATTATGATTACCGCCAAAGGTATGATTCCAAGGTAGCCAGTCTAGGAGTACTGGCGATACCCCGCCATTTTTATTCTCGTCAATAAATGGCAGTGCCTGCTTTATCATTTGTTGGTTCGCGGCCCACATTTTGTGGGTATTGATAACCGCTTTAGGTTTGCCGGTTGATCCAGATGAAAACAAAAACTTCGCAATAGTGTCACCATCTATATTGCCATGAAGCTCGTCAATTGATGGACTGATGTCAGTATCTAGAAAATCACTTAACAGGTGTGAAGCTCGATTTTGAAGAAGGTTTTTAGTCACTAGAACATTCACTGAATCATCGGCACTAGCAGCGATAGCCTTCTCGTAAAGGGAGCCGTCATCGACGAAGATCATTCCCGGCGTTATTAAGTTGAGGCAATGTTTTAGCTTTGAATAATCCGTTGATATAAGCGAATACTGCGGTGACAACGGCGCATAAGGTACACCAATATACATCGCCGCTAACGCAACCAGCGCGTGATCAATACTATTGCCGGACAAAATAGCGACGGGCCGCTCCGCCGACAAATCTTCAACGGCTAGCCGTGAGGCTATGTGCCTAACCTGATCCAGCGCGGTGCGATAAGACAATTTTCGCCACGGCGTTCCATCACCTCCGCTCCGTTCAGCAATAAACGTGTGATCTGGTTTTTCACCAGCCCAAAACACCAGACGATCTAACAAGGTGATGGGATATTCGTCCAATGGCGTAGTATTGGAAACAATAGTACAACCATCGGCGCGCACAACTTGCTCGCACTGCATTGATCCCAAAACCAAATCACGTGTTGAATTCATAGTACTTCTCTGGGTTATTTCGCTACAAACTTTAGATCTAAAATTGAAGTGTTGTTGGTAAAAATAAAAAATGGCGAGATACACACTGTATCTCGCCAAATGGCTCTAACTAAGGTTTCACTATCATTCGATTCTTTTAAAAGTTAAACGTACCGTTGAGATACCAAGTTCTGGGACGTGTGTACACGACTTCCGCATAACCGCTACCAGTAGACAATGATGAGTTACCCGCGATCGGATAGGTCTCATCGGTTAAGTTGTCGATACCCAGCACGAACGCCCAGGTATCAGCCTCTTCCGCCAAACGCAAAGAGAAATTAACCATTTTTTCCCCGTCGGTTTGCGCCACTTCGTCTGAGTTAGCAGTATCGAAATACTGTTCATCCGTATATGAAACATCTAGCCGAGGAGTTAACGACGCGCCACCTAAACCAAAGGTATAAGCAACACCTACGTTTGCTGTAATCTCTGGAGTAAAGGGTAATGAGTTATCGGGCCCCAAGGTCGCTGTAGTTGCTGGTAAATTTATGGTAGTCACCGATTCAATTTCATCGTCAAGATAACCAATACTTCCTTCAACAATTAAATTCTCGGTTGGAATATAGGTAGTCTCTAGCTCAACACCTGAAATATTTGCCTCACCTGCATTAAACAACAGCGGCACAATACCAACACGATATGTCAACTGCATATTGGTATAGTCTGTTGAGAATACCGCTCCATTTAAGCGTAGGTAATCGGTAAGGTCCGATTTAAAGCCTATCTCTAATGTCTCTGCTTCTTCCGATTCAAATGGCACGACGTCTCCACCCGGAGGCGTTGTATTATAGCGTTGATTAAACCCACCGCTTTTGAAACCTTCTGACCAACTGGCGTAAGTCATCATGCTGTCAGAAATATTCCACTGGACATTAAATGAGTACGTCATTTTGTCGAAGGTTTCCTTATGCGGTCCATAAGGAACGTTATACGGAGGCGCAGGCACTGCAAAAACTAAGGGATCGGGCACATCAACAGGAACCAAACCTGCACCGGTAGCAATGATTTTCATTGTTTTAGTTTCATCGGTGTAACGTGCGCCTGCCGTAATTGCGACCACATCAAAAATATTTACCGTCCATTGCGTAAAGTAAGCAGTACTTTCGTTGTGAAGGTCTGCATCTTGATAATCTACAGGAACCAAACCGGGTGGCAATCCAGGCGGCCCGAAAGGGACCAATAGAAAATCGCGAACATTTTCGTCAAAAGAAAATGCACCTACCACACCAGTAAACCATTCATGGGTAAATAATAACTGCAGCTCATGACTTTTTTGATCGGCCTCACTGCTATATTGCGTGCTCAATATAGTGAGTGCGGTGTTATCTGCGTCCCGCGAGCCGGCCCACTCTAAATCTCGATCTGCAAAGATATATTTCATACTTAGGAGGTCTGAAAAGTCCCAATTGGCGTGAAAGGAGTATCCTTGGTTAGTCAGATTACTTTCGGCTTTAGTCGTGCCACCGTTTTTGTACTCACCGAGATCCCACGTTTCATTATTTGCACAACGTTGATCGACGATATCGGGGATAAAACCCGGAGCAGCCCCTGGACAACCAGCATCTATACTTCTGCCCCAAGGGAAAGCGGCGGTTTCATTAATTCCTGCAAATACAAATGGCGACCCATTTTCATCTTCTTTTGAATAGTCACCTCGAATGACAAAATTTAAGTCATCCGTTGGATCAACATGCAGGGAGCCGTTAACCGTGTAACTGTCAGTGTTGCCTAAGTCAGTACCGTCGAAAATGCGCTCTACATAACCAGATTGTTCACGCCCTCCAAGTGATACGCGCGCAGCAACGCGATCACTAAACGGTAAATCAACCGCAGCAAAATATTCGACTAGATCATCGTCACCAACACCAAACTTAATGCTCCCACCAAATTCATCTCCTGGCTTTTGTGTGGTTAACAGAACCGCCCCACCGATTGTATTTCGCCCGAACAAGGTGCCTTGAGGACCACGAAGCACCTGCACGTTTGCAATATCGCGAAAATCCATAACGCCGCCAACAGACCGCCCCAAGTAAACATCATCAATGTACATTCCAACACCAGGATCGATACCGCCTGATGAGTCTGATTGACCAATGCCACGTATAAATACTTGCGCAGCTGAGTTGCTTCCAGATAGCGGGCTGTAGCTCTTAAATTGCAAGTTAGGTGTAACACGACCTAAATCGTCGGTACCGACGATCATGCGGCGCTCAAGCGCTTCTTCAGTAAATGCAGAAACAGCGACTGGTGTGCTTTGGAGGTTTTCTTCAACTTTACGCGCGGTCACGACAACTTCTTCTAATACCGATTGCGCGTATGATTGTGCACTAATACCCATAACCCCAGCGATTGCCGTCGATAGAAGTGTCCTTTTGAGTGTTGTGATCTGCTGATCAGACATAGAGTGTCTCCCGGTTATTATTATATCTATTTGTATGTCTTACATAGTTTTATAGGCAGTAAACCTCAAAACTGGGTAAGACCAGAAGCCATTTAGGTCGCTTCTATTTTCCACTTCCCAAACGCGACGAAATCGCGTTCAGGCTACAGAGCCTTACAAAACCACAGGAGGTATTTTTATTATTCCTACAAGTCGGTTCAACAAGGCAAAGTTATTGGCTCGGCACACGTTAACCGAACCTGATTCTAATATGCTGTTTCCCATACAATGCGGGTTATGCGCATATGAATAAAATCATATTTTTATTTTTATAATAATATTTTTGTATAGCTACCCGGGTGTAGCGCATAGCCCTCTTAAGGCCTCATTAACGATACCAGCGCTTTGAGTTGCTCCAACTCCTCCCCAGAAAATAGGGCCACATGGCGCTTTTCGTGTTCGAGTACTCGGGCATCCACAATGGCAAATTGCTCTTTGCCTTTTTCTGTTAAAAACAGCGCTTGCATGCGCCTATCATGAGTGGCTTTGCGGCGTTCAATTAAGTCGGCGACTTGAAGTTTGTCTACGATCGCCATCGTCGAGGCGCGATCCATTGCGAGTGATTCACCGATTGCGACTTGTGATAACCCCTCGTTGGACGCGACGAGCGCAAACACACTGAACTGGACTGGCGTCATCCCCACAAAGCTTTGAAAATCGCGGTTGATTATCCGATCCGCCATACGAATCTGGTAGCCCAACTTAGTTTCCAATACCGACATATCGACAACTGATGCTGCTTCGCTTTTCTTCTTTTCTACTAGCCCCATGAATACCTCTACAACTCCATAAGTTACTGCAAAAACAATTGATAGATGGCGGTTATAGTTATTCATCAATAGGCTAAATTACCTTTATTAAACCGCCAGATTTCCGAAAATACACGGTATTCCGGCGGCTGTATAGCGCATCACATACCCACCTGGGCCCGTAATGGTTACGCCTGCTCAGCTTCCCACTGAGCCAGAGTTTTACCTTCTTTTGCCAACTTCTCCAGTAATGACGCTGGTTGCCAATGCATATCGCCAAACTTCGCCTGATACTTCATGATCCCATCGTAAACAGTTTTCAGCCCGATGGTATCGGCATAATAGAGAGGACCACCACGGAAACGCGCGAAACCATACCCGGCACCCCAAACGACATCAATGTCACTTGCGCGCAGTGCGATACCCTCCTCTAAAATCTTGATACCGTCGTTAATAAGGGCGTAAACACAACGCTCAATGATTTCTTCTTCGGTATGATCATTTCGTTGTTCGATACCTAGTTCTTCTGCACGCTTACGCAAAATCTCCAACGCTTCTGGATCTTCGTAACGTTGTCGATCACCCGGCTTATAGAGATAAAAGCCCTTGCCATTTTTCTGCCCCATCCGCCCAGCGTCGTAGATTGCTTGTGACGCTTGATAGTAAGCTGGGTCAGGTGGGAATTGCTCCGCGTTTGCTTTGTGAACGTTGACACCAACATCCACACCAGCCATATCAAATACCGCCAAGATACCCATCGCCATACCGAACTTTTGTAATGCATCATCTACTTTTTTTGGCGTCGCACCTTCTAATGCCATAAATTCTGCTTCACGGGCGTAACCTTCCATCATTCGGTTACCGATAAACCCGTAGCAGACTTTCGCAAGCACAGGTGTTTTCCTTAGTGTTTTTGCTAAGTTCATCGCGCTTGCAATAGTTGAGTCTGAAGTACTGTCGGTGCGCACGACTTCCAACAACGGCATTACATTCGCGGGACTGAAAAAGTGAAGACCGATCACTTTGTCAGGCCGGCCGGTGACCGAAGCGATTTCATTAATATCCAACGTTGATGTGTTGGTCGCGAGAATAGCGCCAGGCTTGGCTTTCGCATCAAGCTCCTTAAAGATTGACTGTTTAAGTGACATATCTTCGAAAACAGCTTCGATGACGACATCCGCATCGCTCACGGCAGACATATCGGTAGCCCCATCGATTAACGCAATAGTTGCATCAGCTTTCTCTTGAGTCATGCGTCCGCGCTTAACACGTGAACCATAATCACCTTTAATACGCTCTATACCACGATCCAGGCCTTCTTGGCTTACATCAATCAGCGTTGCAGGAATTCCCGCATTGGCAAAACACATGGCAATACCGCCACCCATCGTGCCCGCACCGATAATTGCCGCTTTTTTGATATCCATTTTTTCGACATTGTCAGCCAGCCCAGGGACTTTGGCCGTTTGCCTTTCTGCAAAAAATAGATGAATCGCGCCTTTGCTTTCTGGTGTCTCTTTGGCAATGTTGACCAGCTTGTCTTCATACAACAAACCATCTTCGAATGACTTCGTCATCGACGCTTTAACCACATCGATTGCAGACAATGCGGCTTGACGACCTGGGTACAACTTTTTCGCTTGGGCAACAAATTTTTCAATAATTTCGTCAGTGCCAGTTGCAGGGTCAACAGTCATTTTACTGGTTGGGCGTACCTTGGCTCCTTCAGCAATCAATTGGTTCGCATAGTCTATTGCTGCTTGTTTGATGTCACCCTCAACAATACCATCAACAAACCCCATTTCTTTCGCAGTAGTAGCATCAACCGGTCGAGCGCTAACAACCATTTCCAAGGTTTTTTCTACGCCAATGATACGCGGCATCCGTTGAGTACCACCCGCCCCGGGGAAAATACCCAAAGTAACCTCTGGAAATCCAAAGCGAGCTTTTGACTCAGCTAGGCGATAGTGACAAGCTAATGCGATTTCTAAACCACCGCCCATGACAGTCCCGTACATAGCGGTAATAACAGGCACATCTTGATTTTCTAAGCGCGCGAATAATTTGCGGTACTCTTCTTCTTTTGGCGGGCCACTAAACTCATTGATATCGGCACCGGAAAAATAGGTTTTACCTGCACAAAGAAAAACGACCGCCTGATAGTTGCCTGCCTTTTCTAAGTCATCTAGAACACTGTTTAAATCATCACGAACTTGAGCGGTAATAGTATTTACTGGCGGATTATTAACTTCAATAATCGCAATTCCATTCTCGATTGATAGGCTTGCAACTTTACTCATGATTTCCTCGTTAAATTTTTTGTCGTTCTCATGTCGTTTTATTTATAGACCTACAGCGTTTCTTCAACGCCGAAAATCGCTGTCACCTCGCTCGACAGGTGTCCGCCGTTTCCGTTACATAATGCGATTTCTGCATTACTAACTTGGCGATCTCCCGCACCTCCTCGTAATTGTTCAACACACTCAACCATCAACATTAAGCCGTACATACCTGGGTGCACACAGCTCAGCCCGCCACCGTTAGTGTTAACCGGCAAGCTGCCACCTGGCGCAATATTGCCATTGGATACAAATGCGCCGCCCTCGCCTTTTTTACAAAACCCTAGATCTTCAAGAAATAAAATCGTATTGATCGTGAAGGCATCGTAAAGCTCAACAACGTCAACGTCAGAGGGTTTTACACCCGCCATTGCGTACGCATGCTTGCTAGCTTCCATTGCTGCAGTGGTTGTAAGGTCTGCCATCTGCGCAATACCGGCATGTGTGGTATGGACGCCAACGCCCAGTAGATAAACGGGCTTTTGTTTTAGATGCTTAGCTCGCTCGGCACTCACTAACACAATAGCCGCGCCAGCATCGGCGATGAGACAACAATCAAGTGCTGAAAGCGGATCGCACACCATTTTCGAATTGAGCACATCATCGATGGTTAACGGATCACGTTTCATTGCGCGTGGATTTTTCATTGCCCATTCGCGCGCAGAAACGGCTACTTCTGCCATGTTTTCACGTGTCGTTCCAAATTCATGCATGTGACGGGCCGCCGCTAACGCATAGGCGTTCATCGGGGCCCGTGGTTTGTACTCATCAGCATATTGAAACACCTCACGTGGCGCATCGATTACTCCAGTTTGTTTTAATTTGCTGCGCGTATTACTGCCCATCGCGATTAGTGCGACGTTACAAATACCAGCCTGAATCGCCATGGCTGCATGTTGCAACTGGCTAACATAGACAGCACCACCGATGTTGGTATCGTCCATTACGCGCGGATGAATACCGAGATATTCGGCTAAATGTAGGCAAGGAAATGTATCTGGAAAATTAGACGTGAAAAGACCGTCGACTTCGTTTTTATTAATACCCGCATCATCTAACGCGCGAAATGCCGCTTCAACCATGTTTTCTCGTGCGGATCGACCTGGCAAATCACCAAACTTTGTAACACCCACACCCACTGCAGCCACGCTACCACGAAGTGATTGACTCATGCCTCACCTCCGTTTAACGCTGGTTTGTAGAGCACCAGGGATACCCCATCAATCTCACCAATAAAAGCCTCTACCTCTAGCCCGATTTTGACGTTATCAGGCTCAATGTCGACAACACGCGACATCATGCGCGGCCCCTCTTCTAAATCAATCAATGAGATGTTGTAGTCACCCTCCTTGCCACCACGTGGTGTTGAGGTGGAATACACAACACCACGCCCAGATGCTTCAACCCATTCCAACTGATCAGAGCCGCAATGCGAGCAAATAAGCCTGGGATAGAAAACATGCTGTTTGCAAGACTCACAATGCTGAATCATGAATTTACCCGCAGCGATAAAATCGGCGTACTGCTTATCTGGCCCCTCAGGTGAATCGACGAGCCGCAAGGTGGTGTTTGACATGCTATAGAGCCTTTAAATCAGGTGTGTTAATACTTCACTATTATTATGGGTTAGAACCACTTTAGTATGTCTAACATACTATTATCATCGGCGAGAAACGGTCAACTAATTTTTATTGCCAAGGCATTCAGAAATAAGAAGTGTAGAACCAAGTTACTATAAAGCTCTTCTCTCAAAGCGCCCAATAAAGGGGAACTAGGAATCACTAGCCATTGAGTAATTGGAACCAATTGTGACGTTTAGGCCAAGATCTTTAAAGGGTAAACATAACACCCTATCCATCTGCCTTGTTAAAAACTTAGTTGAATATGGCCTAATTGACTTTGACAGCCTTGGCATTACTAGTAGTATGGCGGCCGAAGTTTGTAGCCCTGTCTGCGAGAGAGAGAATGACACTGCGACCCACCAAGAAATCCCCAAAACCTTCCACACACCAAGATGGTTTCTCAACCCGAGTGGAAGACCAAGAGCACCTAAGCAGCTCCTTGGGACATCATTTACGTAGAGCACATTTAGCCCTGTGGCGTGACTTTAATGAAGATGTTGGGAAAGGCGGATTACGGCCTGGCGAACTGGGCGTAATGAATACCATTCACCGACACCCTGGTATTTCTCAGAAGGCAGTGGGCGAAACACTAGACTTAGACAAAGCGACCATTGTTGGCCTGGTGAATAAACTAGAAAAAAATAAGTGGGCTAAGCGCAAGCAATCCAAAGAAGACCGTAGACAATACGAATTGCACCTGACTAAATCAGGTGAGCGAAAACTAAATACTTACAACAAATCTTTAAGTAAGCTGGAGTCCCAGTACCGAGAACGGTTTACGGAAACTGAATTCGAACAATTTATTGATTATTTAAGACGTTTATTTGACCAATAGCATTAGTCATTTTCTAGCAACGGCATTAACTCATCGGTGATGCGCGCTTGTAACAGTAGAAAAACGTCATCAAATACTTTGTCTACACTCACTTCATCTCCCTCAGCGGCAGCGGGATCAGGAATCGACCAATGCACGCGCCGAATGTCTGCTAAGTAAACCGGGCACGTCTCATTGCCCGCTCGATCACACACTGTAAGTACGCAATCGAAATTCTCTCCGTCAAAAAAATCCCACGATTTACTCTGGGGACTTACGCAAGGAATGCCGTGCCTCTTCAATGTTGCCAACGACTTGGGGTGAACATAACCGGCGGGTTGACTGCCCGCACTAACGGCACACACCGACCCAGCGCCAACCTTGTTAATAATGGCCTCAGCCATAATCGAGCGACACGAGTTGCCTGTACATAAAACTAGAACACGTTTCATTTCAATATTCTCAGAAGCATTACGTTAATCTGATGACGGAAACCAGTGGCGCGTGCGATTAGCAAACGCCACCAGTGACAACATGACGGGAACTTCCACCAACACTCCAACAACGGTTGCTAGAGCAGCACCCGAATGTAAACCAAATAAACTGATTGCGACAGCGACTGCCAACTCAAAAAAGTTCGACGTACCAATGAGTGCTGCTGGCGCGGCCGTCGAAAAAGGCACCTTCCAGAAATAGGCCCACCCATAGGCAATGGCGAAAATACCGTAGGTTTGAATTAACAAGGGAACTGCAATCAAAACGATAATTAACGGCTTTTCGAGTATTGTTTGAGATTGAAATCCAAACAGTAACGCGACCGTAAGCAACAAACCCATTATTGAAAAAGGCTTCACAGTATTGCAAAAACGATCGACCCGCTGACTATCATCACTCAATGCGCGATGAGTTAAATAACCAGCAACCAAGGGAATAACAACGTAAAGGACCACAGACAGCAACAATGTTTCCCACGGCACCACAACGTCAGTTACACCTAACAGGTAGGCAGCAATCGGCGCAAACGCAACAATCATTATAAGGTCATTAACCGACACCTGAACTAACGTATAGTTAGCATCACCTTTTACCAAATGACTCCAAACAAAAACCATCGCGGTACACGGCGCCACGCCGAGCAAGATCATGCCAGCGATATATTCTTTCGCTGTTTGAGGGTCAACAAAGTCCTTAAATATATATTCAAAAAACAAAATACCCAGTGCAGCCATACTAAATGGTTTAATCAACCAGTTAACGACTAACGTAATACATAAACCTTTAGGTTTTCTGCCCACGTTTTTGATTGAGGAAAAATCTACACTCGTCATCATTGGGTAGATCATGACCCAAATCAGTACCGCAACGACTAGGTTAACACTGGCATATTCAATGCTTGACACCCACTGGAAGACAGCGGGCATTAAAGACCCCAACCCGATGCCCGCTAAAATGCAAAGGCCTACCCATATGGATAAATAGCGTTCAAAAAAACCCATTACTTCACCACTGAGTTACATAGCGAAAAAAATTAGCAACAACCACCGGTTGTGCCCGAAGCACTTTGCGTCGAACAGCTTGCGACGGGCTTTTCCTTAGGAACACAACAAGCGCCTGCTGCCGGTTCTGCGGCTTCATTAAAATACTGCACTTGTTCCATTGTTTGATAAGCTTCCCATGCAACGCCCGCTGGATCTTTGACCCAAGATTTATCTGACTTCGCGTAACAACACACAGTCTCCCCTTCATCAAACAATGACATATCGGCATTTTCTAACCGTTGTCTTATGTCTGTGAGTTCTTCTGCGTCATCTACTTGAATACCCAGATGATCTATTCCACTGTCTCGACCACGGGTAGAAATAGCAAAATTGACACGAGGATCATCTAGCATCCACTTAGCATAATCCTCTTTCTCGGTTGTTGGTTCGGCACCAAACAACGCGCTGTAAAAACGAATACTCTCATCTAAATTATCAACACCCATGTGCACATGAAGACGCTTCATCGTGATACCTCTATTACTATCTAGAATTGCTACCTTGAATTGCTTTATGAGATTGCTGTATTAAATTAACGCTAACAGCAGTTAAGTAGTTCAATAATCGAACTACCACTCTTTTGGTTCTGTTTGATACTAGCGACTTGATTACCGCAACAATCCTTCACCAAAAAGTTAATTAACCCCTGCATGGCTTTGAAATTTGCTGAGTAAATGACGCTACGCCCCTCTTTCTTAGAGTGCACGATACCTGCGTTTGACAAATGCCCTAGGTGAAACGACATGGTGTTATGGGGCGTACCTAGCGCTTTGCTCAGCTCCCCAGCCGGCAAGCCCTCTGGCCCAGCTTTTACAAGCAAACGAAAAGCACTCAGGCGAGTTTCCTGAGAGAGCGCATCAAAAACAATAAGGGCTTCTTGTATGTCCATATGTCTAGACTATTGGACATATAAATTTATGTCAACAGTTCTCGACAAATATAGAGCCGTATACCCAACTAGCGATACCCCTCAATCCGCAGTCACTGGCGCGTGTATTGCACGTCTGTTATTAGGTTTGTTTCGTTCAGTGGTGATCACCTAGGAGGTAACTATCTGGAAAATCATGCACCCCATCAGTGCGATACTAAGCAGCGTTGCACTCTTACTTCTCGGTAATGGCCTTCTTAATACCCTACTTTCACTAACCGCAAATGAGCGGGAACTATCGACACAAGTTATCGGCCTTATTATGTCCGCTTATTTTGTAGGCTTTATTTGCGGGACATTTGTCAGTGGTCGGCTAATCCGCCATATGGGCCATATCCGAACGTTTGCTTTCTGTGCAGCTTTGTGTGCGTCGATAGCGCTACTCCATTTATTGATTTTTAATCCCTTAGTATGGATTGCTTTACGCTTTTTATATGGTCTGTCCTTCGTTACGTTAATGACCGTTATCGAAAGCTGGCTAAACGCTCGGGCCGAAAAAGCAGAGCGCGGTAAAGTCTTCGCCGTCTACATGGTGGTCAACTTAGGCGCTATTGCGGTCGCGCAACAACTTCTTAGGTTTGATGGCTCAGAGTTTTTACTCTTCGCAATTTCAGCCATTTTTTTATGTTGGGCATTACTGCCAATTACTATCACACGACGCGCCCAACCCACTGTACCTGAACGCGCGAAAAGCAGTTTTAAAGAGCTTATTCGTTTTGCGCCCTTACCGGTCGCAACCGCAGCCTTAAGCGGTTTAGCCATGGGGGCTTTTTGGGGGATGACTCCACTTTACGCCAGCAAACAGGGGTTTGACTTTTCGGATATTGGTTTATTGATGAGCGCAACTATTACCGGAGGTGCGTTGCTTCAAATTCCAATCGGTCGCTTCTCTGATACACACGACCGTCGTAAAATTTTGGCAATAGTCGCGATGGCGGCCGCCATCCTCTCGATGCTCATGATGTTTGCGCCCGGAAAAATGAGCTTGATAGTCATTTCCTTCGTTTGGGGGGGATTATCCTTTTCGCTCTACCCAATCGCCGTGGCCCAACTTTTAGACCAATTACATCCAGACGAAATTGTTTCAGGATCAACCGATATGCTGGTGCTCCACGGGGCGGGTGCTGCTATCGCTCCGTTAATCGCTGGGGTATTTATGAATATTTTTGGTGCCCATGGATTATCGATCTATATCGCCCTAGTACTTTTCGTCTTAACCGCTTACACCATCCTACAAATTAAACGGGTTTCTGTACTGACAGCTGGCGAGCACGCTCATTTCGAACCCATGGTACAAACATCGCATCAAGTACTTGAAATGATTGAAAGAGAAGAGAACCCGGAACCAATCGGCGAGAAGCAGGATGATTTGAAAGTTTGAGCCGGATTATTTCAGAAATTCAGAAGCTAGCGATAACGCTTACTCAAACATGTTTGGCTTACCCTACTTGTTTTCCGGATAAATCAATGGCTGTACTATTTCGTTTTTTAAACGGGGTCTTCTTCACATACCCCAGCAAAAATACCCTCTAAACCAATATTGTCCTCGTGGCAGGCATATTCGTAAATACTGGGAGACGCCCAAAAATCGTATTCATCACCCTAAGGTTCTGCCCAGATTTTAGGGTCTTCAATTTAAAAATAGTAGAGCAGTCTATCGTCGGCGACTCAAGTAAAACACTCTGTTACATTGAAAGCACTGGAGGCGCTCCAAAAATTCTGTACAGAGTGAGAATCAAGGATTTCGTAACATCCATAAATACGAATGGGTACAAACCCATCAGTGATTATCGCCTAGTGTTTTTGGAGTCGGATCATTTTCTTCGCCGTCGCCAAGATCACCCCAATAGACTCTTTTTGCAGCTTGTCATGGGCTAAACGTTGTGCATCTTCTAGAAAAGAAAGCGCTAGCTTAGGTTTATCTTCCTCTAGTAAAAAGAGCCCTATTTCAATATTTAATACAACATTCGTACGATCAAGCCCATAGGCCGCCATCATCATTTTAGCCGCCTCCACAGAGTCATCACGCTCCACGGCTACCTGCCATAGTAAACGGTAAGTCTCAATGCTATTCGGATCAATGCTTTCTGATAGATTGAGCCTCTCTTCGATAGACTGAAGTTTTGAACCATCGAGATAAGCCAAATCAGTTTGTGGCTTTTGGTATTCAGCTAAATCATATTTCGCAACATTCCTAAGGACTAACGGATCTTCAGGGGAAAATTCAAGTGCTGCTCGACGCGCTTTTCTAGCTTCTACTAAATCAGAATCACCGATTAAAACCGCTTTTAAGGATTGACCGCGCGCAGAATCAGGTTTAATCGTATCGAGCTGTTCAAGTATGGATAACGCTAACTGTTTATTCTCAATGAGCGCAGCTACAGAAGCTAATTCAGCAATACTTTCATTGAGAGATAGCTTAGTTATCGATACTTCGTACTCTTTTTTCGGAATATCGATCCGTATAGCGCCGAGGCGCCTTTGTTTTTTGTACTTGTCTAGCAAACGGTCAACTTCATCGGTTGAGATCTCGAAACCCCACTCAAACGCATTTTTGGGGGATTTTCCATCCTCTAGAAATCGCATGTATTCATCGAGTTTCGACTTTAACACCACACCATTTTCAACATCCATATGAAGAAAATGGACGAGTTGCCAAGCCTTAGCGTAAAACCCCGTCCAGTACAATTCGTTGCTTCGGCTAATTGAAGGTTCCAAAAGATTAGCCACAGGTAAATCAAAGCTATAGACAAGATCAAGTGCGCGAGCCTTTGGCACAGCGCCGACAACCGCATGCCTTCTTTTTAGTTGAGTCGCGCCAAGTAATTCAGCCATTCCCTCTTCAAACCACAACGGATAGGAAGGGCCACCACTCTGGTTAATTAAGTGATGAACATACTCGTGAAAAAGGATGTGTTGCGTAGACACAGAGGAATTACCCTCTTGCAACAAGATAATTTTACCCAAATAAGTTGGCAAATATAATCCAGCTACATTGGGTACGGTGGAAAAGGTTGTAAAATCCTTACTGTGGTCAAATAGGTAAATACGCATACGCTTTTGATCACCAGCGACATTCATATTAGTTGCCGTTCTTACTACGTAATCAAAGACTTCAAGTTTTTCAATAAGCTTTCTTACTTTGCCTTTTCTTGCATCAGAATAAATAACGAAATTATCACTACTATAGATACTCCACTTATCCACATCAGCTATAGCTGCCGACGACAAAATCAATACAAAAGTAAGCACAATTCCTTTCATTAACATTGAGGTCCCTTACATATCATTCCAAATTAATTCGTTTAAATTTTCCTAGCGCATTTCGGGCTTAGCGTAACTGCACTACCATTGAATGGGCTATTCGACCATATAGCTATATCGCCTTACTTTGATCGAGACACTGGCGAAGCGAAAAGAATAAATGACATGCAGCGTAGCCTAAACCTCCTGTTAGGACCATAAAAAGAAATAGGTCCATAAGCCCTCCATTTTGACGGTGTCGATTATTATCCCGCTCTTCTTCTCGGGCACCAGCAATAATACCCTGAAAACCGATAATTCCCTCGTGGTAGACAAATAAGTAAATACCGGGAGACGCCCAAAACCCGCATTCACTGCCTCAAGATTCTGCCCAGGTTTTTGGGGCCTTCAAATTAAAATTGGTAGAGCACCCTATCGTCGGCCACTCGAGTAAAACGTTCTGTTACTTTGAGCGTACCGTAGGCGCTATAAAAACTCTGTACAGATTGATAATCAAGGGTTTCAACAACCAACGTCTTTCCGTTCTACCATCCAACTGAGTCGCCCATGCAATTCTTCACGTCGTTACTATGGTGCTGACTATAGAGCGGCACAACACGTGCGTCATGAATCATTTCAACAGCAACCGAGTCTCGCCCTTGCGCAGCGCGATAATTACCGTTGTACCAAACTGGTCTCATTATGAGGCCTGCCGTTGTTGAAATAGATATACAACGACCGGGCAACCCCCGGTCCTCTGGATTGTCTCGTTTCCCGGCAATGGTCGAAGCCACGGGAAAAGTCGTCAATCGACGTCGTGGCGCCCAAGATTTAGCGCTGGGCAAGCGAAACGACATATGGACATTTTCTGGAAACATCACCACCTTCCAGGCGCACAACTTTAGAGACTTTGCGCGCCATTATTATGCATTTTATTAGAAACAAAAAAGAGAAAACGCACCAACATCAAACACTTAGAAGCAATTTGACCTGAACAAACCCAATAAACCATCATTTGCGGCCGCTGATCATTGAACATACAACAATTCGTGTCAAAGTAATTAATAATGTGACCCAGTTCACACATAAACCCAGCGTGATCGCTGGAGCGTTAGGAACGTATCTATTTCAACATCATGGAAATGGAGTTTGTATGACACAAGCAACGACATTCAAGTCTTGGTTAATTCAGCCTGGCCACCATAGGGAGCTAAAATCTATTTGCTCAAAAGCTAAGAATATCTTACAAAAGAATATCGCTGTTCAATCGTGGCAGGATCTTTACGGCTATTTTGAAGAAACGGTTGATGTAGACGACACCCACCGTACAATCTTTGACCCCATTTTTAAAAAGCACCCACCGACCAAGGAAAACGGTGCAACTGATCGGCAAATGAAAATTTATCGTGGCGCCAAGCCAGTTGAAATCGAAGAACCCGAGCAGAAAGAAGAAACGAGAGTGACCTATCGAGGTCAAGCCATTATCAAAAAGCGAAGTGAATCTAGGGACACCGCTTTGGAAACAACAGCAAGAAAACAGCGATACTATAGAGGCGCTAGAGTCGACTGAGGAATCAATTCATTCTGCTGAAACGGTAAGATGTGTAGTTTGATTTTTTAGTTCTCACTGTGCGTTGCGCGCCTCAAGTCTCAAAACTTCGGGTTAGCCTCCTTGAAGCGTTATTACCTATCTCTATTGACCCAAAAATCTACAATTAATGCATGAGGGATACTCAGCGGTACTTAGTGTCAGCGAACGAGCATGAAACGCACTAAGGGCAACCACTCAAAATAGCACCCCAAATAAAAAACCCCTGTGGCTTTCGCCACAGGGGTTTGGTTTTGGTGGAGCCTAGCGGGATCGAACCGCTGACCTCAACACTGCCAGTGTTGCGCTCTCCCAGCTGAGCTAAGGCCCCGAATTTGAGGGCGAGGATTGTATCAGCCTGCGACTTAGTGTCAATGACTAATTACCCTCAACCCCTACATGACTGGAGCCAGCGCATTGTATGCTTTTTCCTGCTTTTTCAAAGCCTTATTGCCGAAACCTCCAAGACAATTTATGGCATAACGAAGACGAGCCCGCGACATATCTGGGCCGAGAAGAACCATAGAATCCATCACGGAGAAGGAGGCAGAAGTCCCAGCGATGGCAATGAATATCGGCGCCAAGAAATCTTTGAGCTTGATATCCATCGCCGTAGCGAGCTCTTTCAGGTTGGTAAAGATAGCATCTCTTTCCCACACCCTTTCAGCTTCAAGCCGCCACAAAGCAAACTGAAGAACTTGTTTTTGCTGCTCCACAGGTAACTTATTGGCTTCAAATTGAGATTCGGTCAGAGAGAGATTTCCAGACAATAAGAACGCGGCTAACGGTGCGAAATCACTCAACGTTTCCATGCGCTGCTGCGCGTGAGGCAGTACCGCCATTAAATTTTCTTTATTGAAGCCCCAGTTGATCAAACGCTCAGCAAGCTGCTCTGGTGTGTTATTTTCTCGAATCCACAAGCCGTTTAGCCAACTTAGTTTTTCGAGGTCAAATATTGGCCCTCCCAACGAAACCCGCTGGATATTGAAGTTGTCGACCATTTCTTGGAAAGAAAACTTTTCACTCTCGTCAGGCATCGACCAGCCCATACGCCCCAAGTAATTGAGTAATGCCTCAGGCAAGATCCCCATGCGCTGGTAGTACAAAATACTGGTGGGGTTTTTACGCTTAGATAACTTCGATTTGTCTGGGTTGCGCAAAAGCGGCAAATGGCAAAATAACGGCATCTCCCAGCCGAAATATTCATACAGTTGAATATGCTTAGGGGTCGAATTGATCCACTCTTCACCCCGAATGACATGAGTAATACCCATCAAGTGGTCGTCAACTACGCATGCTAGATGATAGGTCGGCATGCCATCAGCTTTGAGCAACACCTGCATATCGACTTGCGACCATTCGATATCAATTTGCCCACGCAGCATGTCTTCAACACGACAACTACCCTCTTCTGGGATCTTCATGCGGATGACATAGGGGTCGCCTGCAGCCAATCGCTGATCGACTTCTTCTTGGCTAAGCCTTAATCCACGGCCATCGTACTTCGGCGTTTCGCCTTTAGCCATTTGCTCAGTTCGCATCTGATCCAGTTCTTCCGCCGTAGCAAAGCAGTAAAAGGCGTGGCCTTTAGCAACCAATTCCAACGCGTAGTCTTTGTATATCTCCTTGCGCTCGCTTTGTCGGTAGGGTCCGTTCGGTCCTCCAACATCAGGGCCTTCATCCCACTCCACGCCTAACCAACGGAGGCTATCTAAGATTGCCTGCTCTGACTCCGGTGTCGAGCGCGTTTGATCGGTATCTTCTATTCGCAATAAAAACTGCCCACCATGCTGGCGGGTGAAAGCGAGGTTAAACAATGCGATGTAGGCTGTGCCTACGTGAGGATCGCCAGTGGGTGATGGAGCAATACGCGTACGAACGGTCATAGATAAACCCAATAAAGCACTTTGGATGGGGAAGGTAGTCGCTGAGTTCGCCTAGACAAGAATACTTATCTTTACGGCACACTACCGAAAATTTAGGGAGCGAAGTTTGCCATAACCGCTAACTGAAACCAATGTCGCAACACTATCTGCGCGATGTTTATGGGAAGACGTCAAAGCTGAGGTACAATGCGTATCGACTATTCACTACACCACGATAGACTCATGCCCGCGTTCGACCACCGCTTTTGTATTGCCCCAATGATTGATTGGAGTGATCGCCATTGCCGTTACTTTTGGCGTTTACTGACCAAACATGCCGTTGTTTATACAGAGATGATTACAACCGGTGCAATTCTGCACGGAGACCGCGACCGCCATTTGCGCTTTAGCCATCAAGAACATCCAATTGCCATTCAACTAGGAGGTAGCGACCCAGCGCAATTAGCCGAGTGTGCAAAGATTGCTGAAGACTGGGGGTATGATGAAATTAACTTGAATTGTGGCTGCCCAAGTGATCGTGTTCAGTCTGGCAAGTTTGGCGCGTGCTTGATGTTTGAGCCAGAGTTGGTAGCCGAGTGTTTTCAGGCAATGAACAATGTGGTGAATATCCCCGTGACGATAAAACATCGCATTGGTGTTGACGAGCAAGATGAGTACGAAGACTTAGAACATTTTGTTCGTACTCTGGCTTCCGCTGAGTGCAACACCTTTATCGTGCATGCTCGTAAAGCTTGGCTGCAAGGACTCAGTCCTAAACAAAATCGCGAAGTACCACCATTAAATTATGAACGCGTCTATCAATTGAAACGCGATTACCCTTCACTGGAGATAATTCTCAATGGCGGTATCACAACACTTGAGCAATCTCAGACACATTTGCGCGCCCTCGACGGCGTTATGGTAGGACGCGAAGCCTATCACAACCCTTTCATGTTGGCCGATGTGGATGCCCTACTCTTCGATGAGAATAGTCCACAACCTTCAAGAGAATCTGTTTTACGCGGGTTCATGGAATACTGCAGAGACGAACTGGCACATGGCACTCGCCTGAACCATCTTTCTCGCCATATCCTTGGTTTATTCCACGGCCAACCAGGTGGCAAAAAATTTCGTCGGCACATAAGCGAACATGCACACCTTGCCACAAGTGACGAGAAGATTTTCGAAGAGGCTATAGCGTTAATTAGATAAAATGTAATGCGGTGGCAGAACGAGAGCTGAGTAAATATTGAGGTGGTGGGTTATTGACCTTCTAAGGTGTTCACCAGGTCACGAAAGGTATTTCGGTTTTTGTCGTTCATCTGCATTAAAATATTGTGCGCCTCAAGAACCCTTGCCTTCGCACCCTCTTCATCAATATCCGTTACGGTGATGTGACGGCACGGCTTATCAAAACAATGCTGGTCGTGGACGATTTCGAAAATATCATCAAAGCCCATGGTGTCGAGCAGTCGATTCACTGAAGGATTGGTGGAAAAAACCACAGGGACTAAACCGCAACGCTCTCGCGACATAATGGCAATTTTTGCCATCAGGCCAAGCGTTGTACTGTCTACGCATTGTGCTTCAGTAAGATCAAACACAATTGCGCAGGGGCTGGCTCCATTGAACATTGCTTCGATAAACTTATCGAATGAAATACAAAGCGTTAACCTAACGTCTCCCACCATTTTAATGACTTGGGTTCCGTCAGATTCAGCGACTAATATTTGTCCGGGCTGCAACTGCATATTAATGCCCTCTTGTGATCAACATAATAGCGATGTCATCGGGTGCGACGTCGATGTCTGGCATTCCTAGCGCGTCGCATACCACATCTATTGTGATCGCTCCCTTTAACTTAGACACAGTTTCCAGCAAAAGTGCCTCCTTATCTTGCAAGGTTTCTCCAGGCAGAATTTCTAATACACCATCAGAGAACAAAACCAATGCAAACTTCTCAGGAAGATTCTCCTCATAGACCTTCCAGTCGACGTTGCTAAAGATACCAATCGGCTTCCCTTTGCCTTCAAGGTAGCGAGCCCCGTCATCAGCTAACATGATCGGCATCGGCAAGTGTCCACCTACAGCATAGTGCAATTTGTGCGTTTTGCTGTCGATGTTGCCGTGAAACGACGTCAGATGATTGTTGAGACGCGTCGCGATTAGCTCTCGATTAATCCCCTGCAACAACAAATTCGGGCCATCGTTAAATACGAAGTCCTCGTTGCTTTGCTTAAATACACTTTTATCCCTCATGAGGTTTCTTACGAGGTATTTCAGCCAAATGGTCACAAATGCTGATGATGCGCCATGGCCTGCAACGTCTGTTAAATAAAAACCAAAATAGCGATCTAAAAAGTAAGCGTAATCGATGAAATCGCCGCTGAGATATAACGAGGGGTGTATGTGATAGGAAAATGTGTAGCCGGATCGAGTTACAGGATTTGGTGGCAACAATCGCTTTTGTACTTCCCTACCGGCTTTTTGGTCTCGCTCGAAAATACGTAAGTTACGCGAAAGCTCTTTGTTCTTTTCTTCTAGTTCCTCGCGATAGCGACGATTTTGTGTGATCAATTCGCTTCGTTCCAAGGCGCGATCAATCGAGTGGACTAACATCTCCATATCGACGATAGGCTTGGTGAGATAATCCGCTGCGCCTTGACGTAAAGCGCTGACAACGTCATTCATCACCCCAACACCGGAGATAACGATCACAGGTGTATCTGGCGAGATTGTGTGGATGGATTCGAGGACCGCCAAACCGTCGATGTTTGGCATCATAAGGTCGGAGAGAACAAGATCTGGTTTAAAGCTATCGAAACGTTCGAGACCTTCCTGGCCACTAGTTGCCTCGGCAATTACATAGCCACTATCTTCTAGATAAGCAACCATGCTTTCTCGTACCAACGCATCATCGTCAATGATGAGCAGTTTTCGACTATCAGCCCCCATTAACGCCCCTACTAACCCTGGAAAGTACCGCTGAAATCATAGCTTGCTACAAGTGTGGCGCATTAAGCCCAGAACATAATGGGCGCCTACACTACTCCTTTCTTATAGGCCGCGCAACCAATTCCCGTCACAGGTATTTCTCAGTACTTCTAGTCATTAACGCGCTATTTTGAGATTTTTTTGGACTTAGGATTTTGAAATAGACTATCCTTATGACACCTACTCCAGCAACGCAAAATGCTAATAATGAAGTGATGTGGGTGGCCAACAATCCAGATGAGGTAACAAAATGGATCGACTCAATCGCAGCTATAACGAAAAGCGTAATTTCATCCGTATGAAGGTGGATACTCCAGCCGAAATACTATTGGCGGATGGCAAGCGTGTTAAAGGTATATGCCGAGACCTGAGTGGCAGCGGTCTCTTACTTGAGACAAAGTCTGAACTGGATCTGGGCCAAGAGGTTCGCGTGCAACTCTCATCCCATCACGTTAACAGCCCAATGTTAAGAGCAAAAGCAATTATCACCCGTTCCCAACTTTCCAGGACCAAGAGCTACATTCTTGGCCTAGAGATACAAGAAATGCTCGACTAGATAACCCAAAAGCCCAGCTCGAAGCTGGGCTTTTTAATGCGGCCTATTTAGCGCTAGGCTTGCGCAACAACCATTAAAGACAGACTTACCCTAATAGCGCTGATCGGCCCCCTTAATTGACAAGTCAATTAAATCCCTGGGTCATCACTGTACTCTTCGCCGTATTCATCGTCGCCGAAGCTGTCAAAGTCGTCCTCAACATCGCCGTTATTTATTAGGTATTCACGTCGCTGGAAATACGCCTCTCTAAGAAATACGTACCGATCTCCACTCACAAACTCTTCCGCATCAAGCACGCCGGCCCTATCCACAATAAACCCAAAGGCTCTGGTCGAGTTACGAGTCGGCACGTGATCGACATAGCCAATGGGATCCGCATACCAATCGACGGGCAAGCCCGCCGTATCTCTGAGGTTACTTGGGCCTAAAAAAGGCAGCATGACGTAAGGGCCGTCCCCAACGCCCCACACAGCCAGTGTTTGACCAAAATCTTCGCCTTCACTCTTATCAAGGTGTATGTACTTGGCTACATCGAATAGCCCGGCTAGACCAATAGTGCTATTGATTAAGAAGCGGCTACTGTCGTTGGCAGCCTGACCCCACTGCCATTGCAGTACGTCGTTAAAGACATTACGCACTTCGAGCAGGTTGTCGAAGAAATTGCTAATACCATTCTCTACGGGGTTTGGCGTGACGGCTCGATAGCCTTTGGCCACGGGTTTCAGCACCCAGCCATCCACAGTGTCATTAAACTTAAACACTGCGCGATTAAAACCCTCATAAGGGTCCTTTTCCGAAGTCTGAACGGAGCTACAACCTGTTGCGACCAAAGCGCCAGCTATTACAAGAAGGGTCAATCCTAGACGTATTTTGAGCATAGAATCCTGCTTTAGAGTTGTTATCTTGAGTTATTTAAAGCGCCGTAGTATGCCGTTATGCGGCTCCTTTGTGAAGGTTGCGCGCTTAGTGCTCTACGGCTAGACACCGATAACCATAATTCAACGATGTTTGACCGTTATTGATATCAACCCACTGCCGGGTGATTTCCCAGCCATTGGGACACTTATCCGCAAGCTTTTGAAACAATAGCGTTTGCGCTGTCAAAGGCCCACCAGCTAGTGAAAATGATTCAGACAAATGCGCGCTCTGAACTGCTTTGTCCTGAGGGCTAGGTATTGAGGCCGTCGAGTTCACTTCATCAGGCGTGTTGGTTGTGGTCTGGACTTGGGGTTCACTGGAGTCATTCTCTTCGCAGTTTCCATGCAACGCATCGAAACGCAGCGAGTCGGCCATATCCACCGTGTCTTCGCATTTAGCGCTGACAAGTTGGCTCAAAGTGAACAAAGCGATTGAGGTTACTAAGGGTAGAATGATCTTTTTCATGGCAAGTTCCTATCGACCGGAAATCGGCTATTACACGAAAAAAGGGAGTGCAATGCACTCCCTAAGCGTTTTTCATACAATCCTGGAGGGGAAGCTTAGAATTTGTGTTCCAAGCCAAAGCCTAAAGCAGTCTCGGTACCTTCAATGCTTGGAATCGTATCGGCTTTTCCTGAGTTTTGCGTCGCATATACGAAAGCCTTTGTAGACTTACCTAGCTTGTGATCGTAACCCAGCGAAAGCGTGTCCAATTCTACGTCAAACAATGCATCATCTTCCGTTTGGCCGTACTGGAACTTGATTTTTCCCTTACTACCAACTTTCATCGCCGCGCTGACGAATATTCCACTTTCATCTCGATTATCACCACCGGTCGCCGCATCTTCATTTTGTTGAAGCATTGCACCGAGAACAACTGGCCCCAAATCGAATTGACCAACTAAGCGAACCAAATCTTGACCATCGATATCTTTGTCTGCAGCTAACGCTATATATACGTTATCGAAATCTAACTGAGCCGCAATTGAGATACCGTCAGCAATGCCGTCATCGCCAGTCTCTCCAGCTTTGTTATCACCACTGGGCACACCACTTCCTGCTGCATCTTCTGCGGGAGCGAAAGCTGCAGTAACCGATAAGGGACCCCAAGTCGGTGTGGTATACATGACGATATTGTTGATCCGGTTTTCACCTTCGAATGTATTTTTAATGTCACCGTATAAATCATTAAAAAGATCAATCTTATTCTGTGCTAATTTAGTCGGGGTATCGTGCTTGCCGCCAATAACGGTACCGAAACCACCGCTCAAACCGACATATCGGTTGCGTGCTTTAAGGTCAGTGCCATCACCCGCTGTATCGACTTCCCACTCTAGTTTGTAGATTACTTTGAGAGAGTCTGTTAAATCGGATTTGCCCTTCACACCAATTCGCGAAGCATTCGTATTGAGTTCCCATTGGCTAGCGTCGTCACTAGCTGCTCCAATCTCTAATTCTTGTTTTACGCGGTCTACAGTCAAATTGACCTTACCGTATAAAGTCCCATCGATTGGGCCTTCTGCAAACGCAGAGAATGGAAGTGCCGCCATGACAGCCAACGGAAGAAGTTTAAATTTCATCGGGTAAACCCTCTATATAAATTGGTAGTTATTTAACCGTTACATTACGGCTAATTGATGCTCTAGTAGATACCCACTGCTACCGAGCCTTCTTAACGCCATTGAGACATCGAGCTTGTCCTCAACTGCAGGGCGGATTTTGCGGTGACTATGTTACAGTTTTATGAAATGGTCACAAATATGTCATTTAACTGAAAATTATTCGTCACCTAATAGTCATATTTGCTTAAACGCGCCACCGCCTGACCAGTTTTTGTACGAAACTGGATTGAATTTAGGCGTTCGCAGATTAATTTAGAAAGAGGTCATTTCTATGACAGGGGAAAGGATGGAGTCTCGACGTTGATCGCTACTGGTAACCCGCAACAATACCTAGGGCTAACAGACGTTTGATCAGATCTTCACCAAACTGAAATATAGCGTCAACATCAGGTGCCTGCATTTCCTCGGCTAATACACTGAGCGCCTCGCGGACTGACAAGCTACCGTCATCAAGCAACGTCAGTAATCGGCTAGTCGGCGCATTACCCTCCATGAACTTAACATCATCATCTCGATTTCGGTAGACCACAAGAAACGTCGGAACATCTGGTGGCTCTTGAGGTTGATACTCGGTACCGATGTGATGGACTGGATACTGATAGGACAAATTCCAAGCTAACGGAGATAGCACAGGTTTGTCATCTAGCGATACAAATTCCTGCCGTAAACCGTGAGGAAAGACTTCGTTAGATACATCCAGAGCCAACTCTACCCATTCGTAATGAGCCAGTTCTAAAATGAAGGGAGGGTCGTTACTTAGGTCTCGCTCATTTTGTAAATAAGCGAGGAACTCCTGGCTTATTTCTAAAAAGTAAGGTGTATGTGACTCGTGGCGTTGAATAAAGTCTCGCACCATCCCTTTCCACGCACCATCGTCGTAAAGACTTTTCAGGATTGGAAAACCACTACTAATAAAACCTTCGATATTATTGAAGATTAGTTCTCGATAGATTTTTAAGCGTCGCTCTTCAATGTTGTTGAGCGGAGATGTTGAGCGCAAGTTTTTATTTTCAGGAAAACGAAGGTGATCAGCGAGTAGTTTTTGCGTGCTGGCGAAATCGAGTCCAGTCATAATGTCCGCCTTACCTAATAATAACCAAGTCGTCGCCGATAGAACTTTGTCTATGATCGTCGCTCGCAACTGCATTTTTTGCCTGCAGCGACTTTATAATGGCAAGCTCTTTAAGTAGCTCATCAACCGCAGGAATATTAAAGTCGCGTTCGAGGAGAGTTGGGATAACGCCAAAACGTTTATACGCTGCATCCAGTAAGTCCCAGACGGGAGAAATCACGTCAGCGCCGTGCGTATCTACCCTTAAATCTTCAGCCTCTTCGTAATGACCTGCAACGTGAACATAGACAGCGCGATCACCCGGCAACTGATTTAGAAAATCGTTTGGATCGTAGTGGTGATTAATGCTATTCACATAAATATTGTTTACGTCGAGTAATAAATCACAATCTGCTTCTGAAATGACTGCATTAATAAATTCTATCTCAGACATCTCTTGAGATGGGGCGCAATAGTACGAAACATTTTCCATCGCAATGCGTTGCTCGAGAATATCTTGCACTTCACGAATGCGGTTAGCCGTGTGTTTTACCGCCTCTTCTGTGAAGGGAATTGGCATCAAGTCATATAAATGCCCACTGTCAGAGCAGTAACTGAGGTGCTCGGTATAATGTTGAATACCATGCTCTTGCATGAGTTTTTTTGTGGCTTTGACCAAGTCATAATCAAGCGGGTCAGTAGAACCAATTGAAAGACTCAAGCCATGGATAACAAACGGGAAGCGCTCGGTATACTCGCGAAACTTTTTACCGAGCCTCCCGCCTAAGCCAATCCAGTTCTCTGGCGCAACCTCCATAAAGTTTATGTCGTCGGTTGTGGCGTTTTGGAGATCATCAAGAAGACATCGCCTTAAGCCTAAACCTGCGCCAGAGAGAGTACCTGAATTGGTCATAGTTTTACCTTAATGTAAAAAGTGGAGATTAAGATTTGCCGCCGCACTTACCTTCGCCGCATTTACCTTCACCACATTTACCTTCGGCTTTCTTGGCGTCTTTATCACCGCCGCACTTACCTTCACCACATTTGCCTTCACCACATTTACCTTCGGCTTTCTTGGCATCTTTACCACCACATTTGCCTTCGCCGCACTTGCCTTCACCACATTTTCCTTCGGCGTCTTTTGCCGCAAGATTGTAGCCTGATGACAGGTCAGATGACGCAAATGGATTTTCAGATGCGGAAACTGAAGCTGACAAGCTAGCTGATGCTAAAAATGCCGCGCCCACTGCAGCCGCGATTGGGGTTAATGTTTTCTTCGCCATGATGTTTCTCCTTGAGAGTGTTTAAAACTAAAACATTGTTAAAACTAGATATAGAGCAGCGCTCCTACCCTACTTTGTCACTCGCGAGTATGACCCAATACCAGTGACTAAGTTCGTTACGGAAGCACAAATTGTGAACTTGGTTGCGCCTGTATGATTCACCATCATTAGACTTGCTCTAGTTCGCGATGAGTGCTCTGTGAGTTGGACGATACCAACCGTTCCTCTACCCATGTATGTATTTGCTCAAAGTGGTCAATACAACTTTTAGGATGCTTGAGCATGGCCGTAGAAGTATAGTCTCGCAAATTACCACCTTGCTTACTGATAACAATCATACGTCCATCATGCTCGCCCAGTTCATTAATCAAGAGGCGACAATCATCGACATTGCCCCATAACGCGTTTTTGCGATTAGCCACATAAAGGCTCGGGGGCAACAGCTTGTCTCGCAAACCCTGTCGATAGTCAAACCCATCGACAGGATCCAGCCACTCAGCTGCCGTGTGCCACTTCTGGATCGCGTCTAAGGTCGCTTTGGTCTCAGCCTTCACAGGGTCTGAAAACGGGCTTTTACAATACCCCAACACCAAGCTCTGCAGCTTCAACAGAGAAGACCAGGCTTGATATGACAAAGCCTTACGCCAACCATGTAATGAACAGTGCCGACCGGGAGAGATATGAATCATTCCGGCGACAGGCGCCATTAACTGAGCAATACGCGCGTAACTACCCAAAAGTAACAAGCTTCCTAAACCTTGCCCTAACCAGAATTGGGGCTCCCCAGGACGCAGCTTTTCTAGCATCCCCAGATGGGCTGGAATATCTTCACAAATGGCTTCGTGAACCCCTGAGGTCATGGCACGAGAGGCTGACGGCCAGCTAGCGCCTTTGCCTCTCAGCTCAGCAAGATAGACATCAAAACCTTGATTCGCGAGATAAGGTGCTAATCCACCCAGTCCCTTGGAGGGTAAAAATAACTGCGTAGATTCTAGGAAACCTGGCACCATGAAGATTGGTACGCCCGAGGCCTGTCGAAAACAACGGCGTAATTCGAGCTGATGTGCGCCAACTTGCACATTATAGGATTGAACGCGGAGACGAGTGCCATTCCAGGTGATATTTTGCATGAACTCCGAGAACCGTTTTTAGCCCCGCCGCTTATTATTGTATGCATCACCGGGCAACATTAAACCAAGGAAAATGGCGATTAGGCCGCCGCCATTCTAGGCGATGGGCGAGCAAGGTGCCAGTATTGACGCCGCCCTTTTGAGGATTATCGCTAAGACTATTTTCTTAGATCCTTCCACTGTTTTTCAGCCAGCAGCCACTGTTTATCGAGCCGCTTTTCAGAAATGGGGGACTTGGTTTTCATTGGCTGCGCAAATAGCGAGATACGGTATTCCTCTAGCATCCAGCGGAAGGTCGCCAGCTCAGGGCACAAGACTAACGCTTCCTCATTGGTAGACTCCCAGTAGCTCTGCAAACGTGCTAGCTGAGGTTGAATGAGATCGATATTCGCTAAATCTTTCTGTATTTGCGCGTCGGACTTCTGAATACGCGACTGGATAGCCGCAAAGTAACGTTGATATTGCTGTAACCATTCTAACGGTGTAGAGAACAAAAAACTGGGTCGTGTTAGCTGCTTTATTTGCTCCGCAATATCTTCACTAATCGGTTTAAACGTTACCTTGATTGACCGGTCGCTCAAGGCTGAGTGTATTTGCGTAATGGCTTTGCCAGTCTCCAATATCAATAATTCAAGCTCTTGGGCGCGTTTCGTTAAGCCTAATTGCGCCTGTTGTACGGCAGTCTCGAAGCTCGCCTCATCTCGTGGCAACGATTCTTTACCCGTTGGGCAAATTATCTGCTTTATCGCAGCACAAATGACATCATCTTTTAACTGTTTCGCGTCGCCCATTGCAACTAGCTGCAAGCCGATAGTTTTACCTTTGAAGAGATTTTTTTGTAGATACTTAACTTGTTGCTTTAATGCGATGGCAATTAAGCGGACCACACCACGCTGATGGGTAAAAAATGCTTGGGTCGGATTATCAAATAACGTGAGATCAACATGCTCGGCTTTATCTTGCAAGCCAGGATAACCTAACGTCTCAATGCCTTTGTTTTTAATGTGCTGACTTTCAGCAAGTGTACCGATAACCCACTCGCTGATGTTCTTTCGCTCTATGTCGTTACCCACTGACTTCAAGGTGGTTTGCAATCGATCACGATATTTCGCACGCAACGCGTGAATATCACGTCCGTGATCAATAACCTTACCCTTTTCATTAAGAATACAAATATTGAAACAATAAAATGGCTCTACTTCCACTTTTGAAAACACATCGTCGGGAATCTCCACACCTTTAAGGCGTCGTAAAACACGACTTAGTTCTTGCCACAAAGGGATATCACCTCGTTTTAATTCCGGCATTGCCTTATCAATATAGTCTGGAACCGGCACAAAGTGTTTTCGCCATTGCTTGGGTAACGATTTCACTAGTTGTATACATTTATCGCGCAGTAATCCCGGCACAAGCCATTCCAACACATTCGGCTGTAACACATGGAGAGCATGGACAGGGACCTTCAAGTTTGCCCCGTCATTTTCCGAACCTGGCTCGAAATGATATTCGATGATAAAGGACTGTTTTCCAACAACTAATTCGTCGGGAAATTGCGCTTCGGTAATATCCACTGCGGCGTGCTGCATTAGCAAATCACGGGGAATGTAGAGCACTTGTGGATTGTCGCACTCAATCTTTTTGCGCCAGTTATCGAAGCTGCGACGATTGACGACATCTTGCGGTATACGCTGGTCAAAGAAATCGAACACAACGCGATCTTCTGCCAAAATATCCCTTCTACGGGACTTAGCCTCCAGCTCCTCAACTTCCTTATACAATCGTTGGTTGTGCTGCCAGAACTCCTGCGACTGACTAGGCTTTGATTTTTCTTTCGAATGGTTGCTCTGATGTTTTTCTAAACGTCGCTTCTCCGGCTGATACTTGCCATCGACTAGAGCAGCTCGAATAAATATTTCGCGCGCGAGGGGTGGATCAATCTGACTAAAGTTAACTCGTTGCTTCTCAACTAACACCAATCCGTACAGCGAAATTCGCTCGTAGGCCATAACCTGGCCACGTTTACTATCGTAATGCGGTTCATAATGTTGCCGTTTAACGACGTGATCAGCGACTTTCAACACCCACTCTGGCGAGATCTTTGCGACCCCATGCGCGTAGAGTTTAGTGGTTTCTATCAGTTCTGATGCAACGATCCATTTGGGTGTTTTCTTGAATTGAGAAGATGCTGGAAAAATATTAAAGCTGCGATTGCGCGGCCCCATATACGCTCTTTCATCATTTAGGTTTCCGATGTTACCCAGCAGCCCTGTTAGCAGCGCCAAATGAACTGCCTCATAATTCGCTGGCTCTTTATTTTCTTTAAGACCTAAATGTTTGCAAGAAAGCCGCAGCTGGTGATGTAGATCACGCCATTCTCGTAAGCGCATAAAAGACAGATAGTCTTTTTTACACAGATTCCGAAATTGGCTATTCGAAAGTTCTTGGCGTTTTTCTTCCACGTAACGCCAAAGGTTAATCAGAGCTACAAAATCTGATTGCTCATCCCAAAAACGCCTGTGCTTTTCATCCGAGGCTTGCTGTTTGTCAGCCGGACGTTCCCTGGGGTCTTGAATAGTTAACGCACTGACTATAATTAATAGTTCTTGTAGACAGCCAAATTTATCGGCGGCCAAACACATGCGAGCCAGTTTCGGGTCAACAGGTAAACCTGTCAGTTTTCTCCCCAGTTGAGTGAGCTTTTCGCCTCTCCCTAATGCCTGAAGCTCTTCAAGCAATTTAAAGCCGTCGTTAATCAAGCGAGAATCGGGGACATCAACAAACGGAAAGTCCCTTATATCCCCAATGCGTAGCTGTGCCATTTGCAGAATAACGCTGGCGAGATTACTCCGCATAATCTCTGGGTCGTTAAACTCGGCGCGCTGCTGGAAATCGTCCTCTTCATACAAACGAAAGCACACACCTTCGGCAACACGACCGCTTCGCCCGGCACGCTGATTCGCGCTCGCTTGTGAAATAGCTTCGATAGGTAGCCGCTGCACTTTGGTACGATAGCTGTAACGACTCACTCTAGCGTAGCCGGGATCAATCACATAACGAATACCCGGCACGGTAATCGAAGTTTCTGCCACATTGGTAGCAAGCACGACCCGTGTGCCACGGTGTGATTTAAATACCTTGCTTTGCTCAGCTAGACTTAGTCGAGCGTAAAGCGGAAGCACGTCAATATGGGGTAAGTTTGCTTTGCGTATAGCGAGCGCGGTTTCGCGTATCTCTCGCTCACCGCTTAAAAACACCAGAATATCACCCGGCCCGGTTTCCGCTTTGCCGTGCAGCCCTTGATTGATTTCCGAAATAATTTCAACAATGCTACCGGCTTGATCCATCTCATCGTTAAACTCAGGCCGATACTGAATATTCACGGGGTAGGTACGCCCAGACACTTCAACCACCGGAGCGTCATTGAAATGTTTTGATAGTCGCTCTACATCAATCGTTGCTGACGTAACGATGACTTTTAAATCAGGCCTACGGGGCAATAACTGCTTTAGATAACCCAACAAAAAATCAATATTTAGGCTGCGCTCATGGGCCTCATCGACAATAATGGTGTCATAGCGGTTTAGGAATTTGTCCCGCTGAATCTCGGCCAACAAGATGCCGTCAGTCATTAATTTGATGTGAGTTTCTGTATTACTATGATCAGTAAAACGGACTTGATAGCCGACCTGCTCACCCAAACTAACGTTCAACTCTTCAGCAATCCTATCTGCTACCGTACGTGCAGCGATGCGCCTCGGTTGCGTATGGCCAATCATTCCAGCCACGCCACGACCGAGCTCTAAGCAGATTTTAGGAAGCTGTGTAGTCTTACCGGAACCCGTTTCACCGGCAACAATAACAACTTGGTTATTGCGAATCGCGTCGGCGATATCATCCCGCTTTTGCGATACAGGTAACTCTTCAGGGAATTCGATCTTTGGCAAACTAGCGAAGCGTTGCAACTTTCGGGTGGTCGAATCCCGATATAAACTCGATAATTGTTCAACGATTTTATCGACTGGCTTGTTGGATGATTGCCGCTCACGGAGACTGCGTTGAAGCTTGGATAGCTTGAAGCGGTCACTCAACATACAGTCGTCGAGGACAATAGATGCGGGATTAAAAGAAATAGAAGGAGCTGCTGTCGGATCGGCCATAGTGAAAAAGTGGGATGCCTACTAGCCTCTATCGAGACAGGTAGGCAATACCTTCATCTAAGCCCGCCAAGGTTAGTGGATACATCTTGTCTTCCACTAATTCTTTGGTCATTTCAATGCTTTGTGTATATTGCCAGTGGTCTTTAAAGGTTGGATTTAACCAGATAACCTTATCGAATGTATCGCGAACGCGCTGCATCCACAGGTAGCCTGGCTCTTCATTCATGTGTTCGACACTTCCAAACTTATGGGTAATTTCATACGCACCCATCGTTGCGTCGCCGACAAAAATCACTTTGTAATCACTGCTATATTTATGCAAAACATCCATCACATCCATGGTGTTTTGTTGGCGGCGATAGTTGTCTTTCCACACACGCTCGTAGAGAAAATTATGGAAGTAAAAATATTCCATGTGCTTAAATTCGGTCTTGCAGGCCGAGAATAGCTCTTCACAGACTTTTACGTATGGATCCATCGAACCGCCAACATCGAAAAACAACAACACTTTCACTGCATTGTGTTTTTCTGGGACCATTTTGATATCAAGCAAACCGGCGTTACGCGCTGTGGAACTGATCGTATCATCAAGATCTAATTCGTCAGCTGCACCGGTTCGCGCAAACTTACGTAATTTACGTAGGGCCATTTTGATGTTGCGGGTACCCAGCTGAACGGAGTCATCGAGATTTTTATACTGTCGCTGATCCCAGACCTTAGAGGCCGAATTATTACCGCCTTCACCACCAATGCGAATACCGCCCGGGTGGTAACCACTATTTCCAAATGGCGAGGTCCCGCCGGTGCCAATCCACTTGTTACCGCCCGAATGTTTCTTCTTTTGTTCTTCAAGACGCTTTTTAAATTCTTCGATTAGTTTTTCCAAACCACCGATTGACTCAATCTTCGCCTTTTCTTCGTCACTGAGTGTTTTCAGAAATTCGCTGCGCAACCAATCTTCTGGAATAATGGCCTCAATAATATCATCGATATTTTCAAGGTCTTTAAAGTAAGCACCGAACGCGCGGTCAAATTTATCAAAGTATTTTTCATCCTTGACCAAACAGGTACGCGACAACAAATAAAAATCATCGATACTGCCAAACGCCACGCGTTTCTCGAGTGCTTCCAATAAGATCAATAGCTCTTTCAGTGAAACGGGCACCTGCGAGTTACGCAGGCCGTAGAAAAAGTTAATCAACATAACCTTTGACCTCAGGTGATGACCTTAGCGATTTTCCCTTCTAACCATAAAAGCGAGCCGCTCGAGCATGTGAACGTCTTGCTCGTTCTTTAGCAACGCGCCATACAGTGGTGGAATAGCTTTCGTTGCATCACGGTTTTTCAGTACTTCATCGGGAATTTCATCTGCCATCAACAATTTGAGCCAGTCAATTAGTTCGGACGTTGAGGGTTTTTTCTTTAGGCCTGGTACCTTGCGAACATCAAAGAAAATGTCCAGTGCGTCATTCACCAATTCTGTTTGAATTTTGGGGAAATGAACGTCGACAATCGCTTTCATTGTCTCGCGCTCTGGGAAATTGATGTAGTGGAAGAAACAGCGTCGCAGGAATGCGTCCGGCAGTTCTTTTTCGTTGTTACTGGTAATGATAACAATGGGGCGGTGTTTCGCTTTAACTGTCTCGCCAGTTTCGTAAACAAAGAATTCCATTTTATCAATTTCAACCAATAGATCGTTTGGAAACTCAATATCGGCTTTATCGATTTCATCGATCAGCAACACCACTTGCTCGTCGGCGGCGAACGCTTCCCACAACTTTCCACGCTTAATGTAATTGCTGATATCGTGTACTTTGTCGTCACCCAGTTGAGAGTCCCGGAGGCGTGACACAGCGTCGTATTCGTAAAGGCCTTGCTGAGCTTTTGTTGTTGACTTGATGTGCCACTGGATCAGTTTTTTGCCCAGTGCACCGGCCACCTCTTCCGCCAACATGGTTTTACCTGTGCCTGGCTCTCCTTTGATCAACAAGGGCCGCTCCAACGCTACCGCGGCGTCTACCGCCATTCGCAAGTCATCGGTAGCAACGTACTTTTCGGTACCTTCAAATTTCATGGACTATTCCTCTACTTCACATCCGGCAGGTGCTGGTGATCAATTGCTATAAAGCCGCAAATTCTACCACAGGAGTGTTGTATAGAATAATCATGTGTTTGAAGAGAATATTTAGCGATAAATGCTATTTATACTTTCGGGAAACGGGCGTGATATCAAAATCAGTGGCCAAGGGAAGCCTCTATGCAGCTTTGAGGTGCCGAAGAATGCCGACTATTTATCGTCTTCTTCTTCGTCTAAGTCATCTGAGGAAAAGTCATCGAGCGAGAATTCGACATCTGTAACGCCAAGCTCTTCTCCGCTATCCTCTTCTTCGATATCACCGGCATCGAGCGGGGGCGGCTCTGGCACCTCGGCGGGCTCATCATCGCTTTCCTCCTCAACGACATCGGCAGAGAGATCAAGATCTGCAGACAAGCCAGGCTCCTCTTGAGGGGCTTCCTCTTCTCCCGACATGTCCGCCATACTGGGGGCGGCTTCAGGAGGGGGCGTTTTATCGAGGTCTTTAGCTGTATTGGCGACCAACTCGTCGACATCCTCATCCTCAGCCTCTGGTTTTTTGCCCATTATCATGCGATAGGCAAAAAAAGCGGCAACTAATATGATGAGATTCCCCACACCTAAACCGATATAGAGCCAAAGTTTACTACTTTCTTCCTGATCTTCTTCTGGTTGTGTTGCTGCCAGTTGCGATGCTTCAGGCTCTGGAGTGATAGGTTCGGGTTCAGCCTCAACTGCTGGCTCCACATCATCCTTAGGCATCTCATCTAATGGTTCAGGTTCAACCTCTGGTTCAGTTAGCGGAGGTTCCTGCTCAGGAGCTGATCCACCAAAAGGATCATCACCATCAGGGTAGCGGAGACGAATTGGATTTGGCGAATACTCGTATTCGCCACCGGCACTATCTACCGCATTGATCCGTATACCAATATCAAACGTGCCTTCTGAACTAGCGGGCAAGTCCAACACCCAACTATCAAATTCGGTAAGCGTTAACGGCTGAATGCTATTTCGACCTTCGGGATCTTTTACCCTCGCTGCAACACGTGTGTCGCTGTAATTAATATCGTCACCAAAGCTGCTCACGGTGATAATAAAGTGCGTTTTTCCATCGATAATTTTTTTATCAACTTCTGTAGCAAATGGTTTTCTCACAGCAAGCGAATGGGAAAACTCACGTTTAAAGCTTTTTCCATCCACAACAACTTTTAGGTCGTAGTATGCTTCAGTACTAAACACGCTTAACGTCTTAGAATAAATTCCATTGCTCGGCACACCGGGGTCCGAGAGTGATTCACTCCATTGGTCGTCGCCACCTCGTTTGCTGAGCATATAATCAACATCTAACAATTCTAAAAAGTCTCTGCGGGTAATGGTTTTTCCATCCTCGCTAAGAAGAAGGTTCAATGTCACTAAGTCATCTATGTAGATATTGTTCTTTAGAGGCTTGACGATTAAATTCAGATTACTGACCACTGTGACGCGACTATTCGGCTCTAAATCAGCGAGTATTTGCCATTCACCTTCAACTGGCTTGGACACTGTGATCAGGTCATATTTTTCCGTATGGTGCCAGTTAACGTATTCAGATTCCTTAGAGTAACGATAGGTCTCTTGATCGGGGCCCACCAATGCCGTTTCAGGGCTACCAGGCGATGGAAATACCAACGCGGTAAACTCTTCAATACTCGAATCAACCACAAAACTGTTGCCCTCTAAGGGCAATTGCTCTGCCGGCGCAGCGCTATTGAATGCCTGTAAAAACGCCTCCATTAATGCATCGGCTGTCCCGGCTACCGACGTCACACCATCAGTGCCCGCCGCTAATCGATTCATTAATTCAGAGTCAGCGTTTTCAGAAAGAGAAATAGTATGAATGGTAAAACCAGCATCTTTAAATTTAGGCAGGAGCTGATCAACAATGCGGCGCCATTCTTGTTGGTTTTCATCTGTATCTCGTGAGATATCAACCATGCCATCGGTTAATAAAATGAGATGAGTATTATACTCATCATTAGGTCGATCGAGATCGTAGGCTGCTTTTTCCAGCGCTTCACCAATATTGGTAAAAAGGCCTGTGGAGTTAATATCTTCTGCTTTAGAGCTTGCCGTTTTGCGCCATGTGTCATTGACCTCGCGATGAGGAACCAACATGTTCACGTAGCGCCCAAAAGTCCAAACCCCTGCCTTGCTACCATCGGGCAACAACTTCACCAACAGATCAACGGCCGGCTGACGTAAGTTGTTGGGGTCATTTTTCTTCATACTGCCAGAGACATCGATTATCAACCTCACGTCTGGCGGCTTGGGTTGATCGTCTTGTGCGAACGTAAGGTGTGATGCGGTGAGAAATAAGAATGGAATTATAAATATTCGAATGAACCACAAACGCGAGCTATATCGACGTTGATATGCGACTTTTGTCTGCTGATGGCATCCTAACCGGTTCACCCGATGTCCCTCATATTAAAACCCTTTATCACCAGCCTATGCTCGTGATCCTACTTGCCCACTATCACTAGATGAGCAAATCGACTGTGCGGCGTCCCTTATCCGTCAGATACCAACGCACACCATTTTTTCCCGATATTTTTCCCGCCAGATTACGGCCAACCAATACGTTGAGAGTTTTAGCCATCGTTGTTTCATCGCTGCCTGCTTCGTTACACAAGCCCGCCATGGAACGGAAAATATAGCGACCACACCCTAAAATTTTAAGTACTCGGCTAGATGTCACATCAAGCTCTTCTTCAACATAGACATCATCCTCAGAACCTTGGGAATAATCATTTTCGGTCTCTGTCTCAATTAAAGGTATCAGCTCTTCTTGGATAATTTTCAAATCATGAGAAATAACATCTGATTTTGTTTTAGCCAAATTCGCTTCGCGTAGAATGCGCTCTGACATATTGACAATAACAAAGCGCGAGGCAATAGCGGCAATCAGGCAAAAACCCGTGTAAATAAGCAGCCTGGATGGATCTCCCTGAATCTCCAAAATTAAGTCGCTATTCACCAAGTCTAGCACCACTGGCACCAAGAACGATGCGCCTGTTCCAATGACGATACAGCGCGGCAAGCTCGCTGGATCACTATCATCTTGGTTCATCTGGTAGTAGTTAATCAGACCGCCAAAAACACCCGCGATCATCATGACTGCCGCCAGAATAAAAATATGGTCTGCCATATCTCACCTCTATTCTTCTAGAATTTTTTCGACAATGGGTCGTTCTCCGCCAAATAATTGACGGTTTGGTAATTAAATACGCTCCCTTGTCAGTTAAGCAGCAAACGTGCCGGATTCCCTTGGCACCTGAGAGAAAAATACAGCTTATGTCTTGTAGTTATAGCAGCTCTTGAGGACTTATCAATTTCTTGGGGACAGGTTAGGAGAGAAAATCTAAGAGAAGCAAACAGCACCAGGCGCGGAGCTAAAATGCTTTCAATAAGGAATGCGGGATATAAGGAAGGGTCGTTATTCAACAACCAAAGCTAGATGGAATTGACGCAGCAAAAGACTAGGGTTTACGCAGTCTCAGAAAAGCAACACATTAGCCTTTCGCAAAACCATCGCCTTGTTGGTGAGTGGGCCCGTCAGCCTGGGAGGCTTTATCATGTTCTTCTAGTAGCTCTTCATGCGCGCTAAGCTCCTTTTCATTCTGCGCTTTTTTCGCTTGCCTTTTTTGCAACACTCTTTTTAGACCGAAGTTTAGTCCCGCGTAGACAATTAAGGTCAATAAGCTAAACAAAATGACTGGCACCCCAGCGCGGGTAAACCCTGCCTCTCGAACAAACATCGCTTCCAGCAAGCTCATAATAAAAGCAGGTGCCAACATACCTGTTGCATCGGATACCGGAAATGGAATCAATAACAAAGCCGCGGCCAACAGGCGCAATACATCTCTCGGTATCGTAAATATAATCAACGCGGTGATACGCCACCACACAATCAAAAGGCCGATACTCGCTGCAATATAAAAAAGCCAGCCGATAAAATATTCAGAAGCGGAAAACATACTAATGCCTTTATATTAAAAACAACTCATTAAGCGTTATTAATCAACCCATTGAATAATGTGGTTTTCGTAATCATCTGGGTGCACATCGGCTTCCTTTACTGCAAAATCCCGGATAGATGCGCCCTCATCGTGTACCGTTTGCCGTGAACCGCTAATCAGGTAGTGCCACTCAGGTAACCGGCTCCCTTCTGACAACAAGCGATAGGCGCAAGTTGCAGGTAATGCCGTAAACGTATTCTGATCACCCGGACGAATATTGACACATTCAGGCACCTCAGAAAGACGCGCTTGATAGTCTGTGCAGCGACACGATGTAATTTCTAGCAAGCGGCACGCAACGTCCGTGAAGTAGATTTCGTCCGTGTCTTCATCTTGCAACTTATGCAAACAACACCGTCCGCAACCGTCACAAAGTGCTTCCCACTCTTCATTGCTCATCAATTCAAGGGACTTCTTCTCCCAAAACCTCGAGGCCAGCAACTCGTTGCTATTCGTCATTCGGTATCTTTTTGAGCAAACGGGCTAGGAGGTAACTGCAAATAAAAACCCACCTCTTCTATTTGCTGTATCACTCTATTGACATCAGCGCGTGCAAGTTTGCGCTCTGGACTTAACTCTAAGCTCATCACTTTACTTGGTTGACCTAGTTTTTCGCGTAAGGGTTCAGGAAGATCATCCACGCTAGTACCAAATTTAATGTAGACGTAAAGTTCTTTCTCACGACTACTTTTATAAATATCACAAAACACTTTCATTTAAATTCACTATTGTTTGGCTATGGTTAGGATATCGTCGCCGAATAACTCCTTGCGCCAGCTCGATAAACTATTGGGCAAGGTATATTCCCCACCCTGCATACCGGAACGCACTACCGCTTCGTAGTCCGCCTTGCGCATTAACAATTCTGGCTGAACGCCCAAAGCCTCTGCTTTGCCGGCAATTAATTGCTTGAATGCTTTTATTTTATCTCGTGCACTGACCGGCAATGGCGACGGTAAACGTGAAGGACGATTCTCTTCGCTTATACGACTCGCCTTCTCTATGCACGCTAAAATCGCGTCGCCATACTTTCGCACTTTACTCTGCCCCAATCCTTGGATTTGTTTTAGGGCTGCGGGTGTCGAAGGCTGTATTTTTGCGACGTCATATAGTGTCCTCTCATGGACTAAATGATTCCTAGGAATGTTTTCTTCTCGCGCGGCTTTTTCTCTCCACGCGCTTAGCACACTCAACACATTAAGCTGACTTGTTGAGAGTTTCCATGCCGACTTTATTCGTTTGTAATAGCCATCGATATCGTCCGGCTGAGAGGCGAGCTGCTCAATTTTTTTACAGTCCTCTTCCAACCAGCCCATGCGGCCCTTGGCCTCTAGTTCGCTAGCTAGTTTTCGCCACACGGTAAGCAAGTATTCTACATCTTGAATTGCGTAATGAATTTGTCTTTCGGTCAACGGACGCTGTAGCCAATCGGAACGCGTTTCGCCTTTTTCAAGCTCTATCCCCAGCACCTGATTAACAAGGTTAGCGTAACCTAAGCTAGCGCCGTAACCCGCCAGAGCCGCAGCAATTTGTGTATCTATCATCGGGCTAGGAACGCAACCCAAAGCACATTTAAAAACTTCGAGATCTTCTGAACAAGCGTGAATGAGTTTTACGGTTTTGGGGTTAGTCAACAAGTCAACCAGAGCGACACACTCGTGAATAGTCGTCGGGTCTATGAGATAACACTGCTTGTCATCTGCAATTTGAATAAGCGCAGCGATGGGATAAAACGTATCGGTGCGCATAAATTCCGTATCGATTGCAATGACATCGCTTTTAGATAGCTGATTACAGCAGTCCACAAGTTCTTCTGTTGTAGCAACCCACGTGTGCGGTAAGCCAGTATCCTTTTCTTCCAATGTCATTACAGTGTCTGCCTACTTCGAAACGCGTAACTGATTGTATTACTATCAAGATATTCCAGCTCGCCACCCATCGGGACACCGTGGGCGATGCGACTCACCTTAACCCCGCAACGCTTTGCTTCTTCTGCAATATAGTGCGCAGTTGCCTCCCCTTCGACCGTCGTATTTGTCGCTAAGACGAGCTCCTCAATAGGCTCATCTTGTAGCCGACGCGTTAGTTGGTCTATCCCGATTTCAGCTGGACCAATGCCATCAATGGGCGATAGATGCCCGAGTAATACAAAATATTTCCCGGAGTAATTACCCGATTGCTCGAAAGCGGCAACATCCGCCGGCGTTTCAACAACGCATAACAAACTTCCATCACGTCGTGGGTTTCGGCATAAACCACAAATCGGCTCTTCCGTAAGATTGCGGCATGACTGGCAACGCCCTACGTGCTCAATTGCTTTTTCAATCGATGCTGCCAACTTACTTGCGCCGACGCGGTCTCGCTCCAACAACTGCAAAGCCATTCTTTGAGCCGTTTTCGCACCAACGCCAGGTAAACAGCGCAATGCATTAATTAATTCATCAATCAGAGGGCTAAACATACTGAAGAGTTTTACCTTTGGCTAACGGCCTTAGAATGGCCATTTAAATCCAGGGATATTGAGCCCCTGAGCAATAGAACCCTTTTTATCTTTTCCCGCTTGCTCCACTTTACGCACAGCATCATTGACAGCAGCAGCCAATAGGTCTTCTAGAATATCTTTTTCTTCACTCATTAGGCTGGGGTCGATTTCAACTTGCTTGACATCATGGCGGCCATTCATTGTCACTTTAACCATACCCGCGCCGGACTGACCGATCACTTCAGTTTGAGCAATTTGCTCTTGCATCTCTTGCATTTTGGCCTGCATTTCTTGGGCCTGTTTCATCATGTCGCCAAGACCTTTCATAGCATCACCTCGATATCAGTTACTTCATAGGGTCGATAGGGATAATTGTTTCATCGCGAACTGTTCCCGCAAACGTATTCATGACGTCAACAACAATAGGATCATTTTTAAAGGAAACTAGCGCCTCTTGCTGGCGCTCTTCACGCTGCCTTTGGCTGCGCTGCGCAGGGGTTTCTGAATCAACCACCCCCAACTCAATACTGACCTCAATAGGTTTTGCGAAAAATTTAGAAAACAGTTCCGAAAAACGCTGCTGATGAGAGTCGTCATATAATGTGCTGTTGTTTTCATCTAAACGAAAATGTAAGTGCCCCGCTTCCCTTTTGAGTAATTGACAGTTCACTAAGGTATTTTGAATAACCCCTCCCACTGGAATTTTAGTGGCAATCGACGGCCACAATTCGGGAGTTAAATCATCAAATGTGATAGCGCTCTCTTCTACCGGCTTAGCGTCTGATTCTGCGTTCTCCGCTTCACTACGAACAGTTGGCTTACTGTTCGCTTTAGCTTCGTCCGTTAAACGCTTAACTGACGAAGTCACGTGCTCTTTTGTTGGAGGCGATGATTGCGTGCTTAACGCGACAGATCGTGCTGGCTTGGGTTCAGCCGGGGGGACCGAAGTCGCTATCGGCTTTTTTTCTGGTGAGCCCTCCTGAATATTGCCTGCCGGTGCTGGATTTTCAGATTCGCGCGCAGGCTCCACTGACTGAGTCACGGGAACAGCTTGAACATTAGAGTGATTCTGAGGAGAAGGCTCAGCGAGCTGCTTTTTCTGTGGCAACGGTTGGCTGGGCGGAGCGACGACACCTTGAGGCCTGAACGCGAGCATCCGCAGGAGGACCATTTCAAAGCCGCCACGTGGGTCTGGCACTAAATTTAGGTCGCGCCGCCCCAGCAAGGCGGTTTGGTAAAACAACTGGACATCTTCACCCGGGAGCTGCTGAGCGATCTGTAAGATTTCGTCGCGATCACCAAACGTGTTATCGACGGCTTCGGGCAACACTTGCGCGATGGCGATACGATGGAGTAACGAAATCATAGATGCTAAGACGTCGGCATAATCTGGCGATTGCTCTGCCATGTGAGCTACACGCTGCAACAATTGCTCGCCATCATTAGCGGCTAGCGCAGTGAGAATCTCGTATAAGTAACGCTGGTCGATCGCGCCGAGCATAGCGCTAACATCAGCTTCCGTAACCTTGCCGTTACCAAAACCAATCGCTTGGTCCGTCAGGCTCAAGGCATCTCGCATACTGCCGTCGGCAGATCGGCCTAACTGCCATAACGCTGACTCCTCGAAAGGAATCATCTCTCGCTCAAGAATGTGCGCCAAATGCTCGACAATGCGCTCTGGCGCCATATTCTTAAGGTTAAACTGCAAACACCTAGAAAGGATTGTAACCGGGAGTTTTTGCGGGTCTGTGGTTGCCAACAAAAATTTTACGTGGGGAGGCGGCTCTTCAAGCGTTTTTAACAGCGCATTGAAGCTATGGCCTGACAGCATATGGACCTCATCGATGAGGTATACCTTATAACGCCCCTTACTGGGCGCATACTGGACGTTATCCAACAACTCGCGGGTATCTTCAACTTTAGTACGCGATGCCGCATCGACTTCAATCAAATCGACGAAACGGCCTTCGTTAATTTCTAGACACGCACCGCATTGATCGCAAGGCTCTGAACTGACTCCCGCTTCACAATTCAGACATTTGGCAAGGATACGAGCAATAGTGGTTTTACCAACACCCCGAGTGCCCGTAAACAAATACGCATGGTGCAGGCGATTGTGATCCAGCGCATTGATCAGCGCCTTCAGCACGTGCTCCTGCCCGACCATCTCGCGAAAAACGCGGGGACGCCACTTTCTTGCTAATACCTGATAGCTCATGCGTTTAGTTACTTGATTAACAACGTTGACAATGACCGCGCAGTATACCGCAACCAGCACTTAACGCACACGCATCTGGTAGCATATTCACAATGAATTTCGCCAAGAAAAACAATCACTTGGAAGATGGGTATACTAAAAGAGGAAGTTAAGGTGGCGACTCAAACCAGCCACACCCCGGCACATGATGTCACCGCTACCGTTGCTCCCTTCCGGGCCTGGCGGGGTTCACAGCTAATCATTGCGAGGGGACCGATAAGAGTCACCCTAACGAGAACCTGATGACTCAGGTCTGAAAGAGGCGCGAATTATGGTGGCTTTGCCTACTCAATGCAAGCCACTAATCAACGACAATGGTCCATAAACTCCGGCAAACCGCCCGCTACTAGGGTATCATCGCGCCTCAATTGATACCCCTACCAGACAATCTTAATGACCAGCATGCAACTATTCGTCGACAATTTAACCAACACAGATTTCTGCCTATTCCACCCTACTCGTGGCCTAGTGGGCGAAACCTGGCTTTCCAGCATTACGCTAGAGGGGGAGCTCGACGATCAAGGCATGATTTGTGATTTCGGCATTGTGAAAAAAGCTGTCAGGCAGTTACTGGATGAGGACCTGGATCACCGCTTACTTGTCCCCAGCAACGCACCTCAACTTATACACGTTGCGAGTGAGAACAATAACCTTGCACTTCAGTGGCAGACAAATAACGGGGGTACATACCTGCACCGTTCGCCAACACAGGCTGTAACGCTAATCGATTGCGATGAAATCACCCCCGAAAGTGTTGCCGACTGGTGCGAACACCAGCTGCGTAAGGTACTACCCGACACAGTGAAATCCATCGCCGTACAATTTAATACAGAAACCATTAACGGTCCCTATTATCATTACAGCCACGGTTTAAAGAAACACAACGGCAAGTGCCAACGAATCGCACACGGACACCGATCAAAAATAGAAATCTACAACGATGGCACCCGATCTGAGCGGATGGAATCAGAATGGGCCACCAAGTTCCGTGATATTTTTATCGGTACACGTGAAGACATCTCTAAACAAGAAGACCAAAGTATCACCTTTGCGTATCAATCTCCCGAGGGCTCCTTTTCACTTACCCTCCCTAAAGATCGCGCTTATATCCTAGAAACTGAAAGCACGGTAGAGAACATTGCTCGACATATCGCGGAGGAGCTAAAGCAAGAGCACCCCGGGGTAGATTTGCGCGTGAAGGCTTATGAAGGGTTGGCGAAGGGCGCTTTTGTGAAGGTTTAACCTATTTGTCGTCGACATTGACGAACCCCTCTGCTGTCAAATCCATCAACTCGGGTCTAATGGGTAAATCATCGGGCTCTTTTATTCCCCAGACCAAACCCAACCGTCGCAGCATAATTAATACATTCCAGCCTAAATCGGTCTCCCCAGGTTTAATACCAAGTTTCGCGGAAGCTGGGTATGCATGGTGGTTGTTATGCCAGCTTTCTCCCATAGTTAATAGTGCTGCAACAGGAACATTGTAGCCTTGGATATTTGCTCCCTGAACGTGCCAACGTCGTTCACCATTATTGTGAGCAAAATAACCAATTAACCAATGGCCTAAAACAGAAACAGAAACTCTTGCGCATACGCCCCAAACAACCCAAGATAGACCTCCCAAGATATAAAAAAGCATCGCCCAAGGTAACTGCTGAAGCATCCATGTCTGTTGCATAAAAATGTAAAACTTATCTTTTTGAACTCTTTCTTCTAAAACAAACTTAGGTGGGTGTTTTAACTTTATGTCACAGAAGAGCTGCCAAAAAGCGTCAACTGCCATAGACTTTTTATGCCCAAAATAGTCATGACAGTTGTTTTGTCGCTGCGCCCAATCCCTCATGTCGTGGGTTTTTATCATTCCAAACGGTCCCGCCAACCCCACGATCACCCCCAGGTGGACGAAAAAGTACTCTAACCAGGCAGGACATTGGTAGCTCTGATGTATCAATTTTCGATGCATTCCTAACGAATGTCCCAAGCACAGGGATACTGCAGTCGAAACAAAGAAAACTAACAACGCGTCAATAGAAATCGCTGCTACCCCTCCAAAAACGGTAATGAGTATCATGCTTCCTAGCCAAAGCAATTTAGTTAGAGAAACACTTACCTCTCCCTCTACAGCATCGCAATAGTTAGAGTCATCGACTCTTTCATTTGTGTACTTTGCTAATACCGAGACCTCTTTCATTTGCTTTCGCCTGTACTTTAACCGCCACCTGGAATATCATTTAGACGTCCATACAATTTAGTTAATTAACTAATAAGTTAAATATATAACCAATGAACGGCGTATTTCAAGCACTATCATCTACTGTAAGGCGAAAAATTCTTGCATACCTATCCGAGGCGAGCTTAACAGCAGGTGAAATTGCTGATCGATTCGAAATTAGCAAGCCAGCTTTATCCAAGCATTTGAACATCTTACTGGCGGCCGGCCTAATCTCAGCAGAGAAAAAAGGGCAATATGTTCATTACAGCCTTGTCAAAGAAAATCTATTTGCATCAATGAATGATTTCTTGGCCGACTTCTGTCCAGAAGGTAAACCACTGAAACTCGAAAGTGTTGAGATCGCGAAAAATCAAAACCGCGAAAAATAAACCCTACACACTTCAGAAAGTTCTAACTCATCTCTGCAAGATACGCCTATCACACGCTAGTTTGTAATTCACTTATCGTGATTACCTCAAAACCACTCATGAACTGTTTTGACCCTACAGGATTCGTCGGTCGCTTCGCTCTTCGTTCCAAATGCTCAGCCGCGTCTGTCGGACCCGCAGGATTTATTAACCGGACCCGGTGTATGCCGAATACATGAACCCGTAGGAACGGTCTCTCGCCCTCCGTCACCGCCAATTTCTCGACGATAAAAAAAGAAAACCCAGCCTAAGCTGGGTTTTTTGTATGGCGGTGAGGGAGGGATTCGAACCCTCGAAGCCTTACGACTTACACACTTTCCAGGCGTGCTCCTTCGACCACTCGGACACCTCACCAAATTGGCTATTGTCTATCTAAACAGCGTTTTGCTAGTTCTATACTGCCCTTGCTATTTGGGCTCAAGACACCCCCCTATCGAGGGGGCGCTAACTTTACACAAGCGCGACAGCGAAAGCAATGCAGTGGTTAGCGCAGTCTGGCACTTTGTACCATACTTAATCAGCGGTTATAAAAACCGGGTTTCGAGGTGGTCAAATATTAACCTCACCATACAAAACCTTCGATAACGACATGGATTGCACCCCCTGTTATGCAGCTTTCATCCTTTGTTTTTTACGCCATCGTGGAAGCTATCGTATTCCTGCTGATTGTCGCCGGATTCCTTTACGTATTTCTCAAACGCGCGCAATCTCAAAACAAAGCGCTAGAAGACAAAAACCAGCGGTTGATTGACGAGTACAAAGCCCTTCATGCCAAGATCTTAGAAGAACGCGAAGAGCACAACGCAACTAACACCTACAAAAAGCAAATCAATGATCAAATTCTCGCGACACGTCAATATCACAAAAAGCTGGGTGCTACTTCGGACATTACACTAGACCTCAACCCTGAAAGCCCTGTCCAACAACGTACCGCGGCTATTAGACACGCAATTTTGATTGCCGAAAAAGAAGCGCTGAATGCGAGTGTGGACGGCTCACCAAACTGGCAATTTCTCGAAGCTAAATTTCAGCAAATTATTCAATTCTTCGTCGACCTTGCCCCCAAACCAGAACCATCGACAACCCCACCTGAACCCCCTGCCGAGGAATCCGCTGATACCCAGCTTATAGAGGAACTGGAAGCAAAATTGTCGATGATCGAAGAGATTTTGGAAGACAAACATCAAGAGATCGATGAACTCACCCTAGCCAAAACCACATTAGACAAACGTGTAGAGAATTTAGAAAAGTTCAAAACGCTGTTCTTCGAGATGGAAGACCAATGGAAAGCGGCAAAAGAAGAAGCGCAAAAGTACTATGAACAACTCTCTGCAATGCGTGACGAGGTCTCAGATACAGAAACGTTTGATGACCTCTTAACCCGTTATCACGCCGTATATAACGAGGTTGAATCAACTATCCAAAGTATCCAAGGGATAGATACCCCCTCGACTCAACCTCCCTCTGCGAACAACTTAACGCCTGATAACGTCAGCGTGAACCTGCCGACCAACAACACGAATGAAGCGCAGATACTGCTTGATAGTGACCAACGTGCGTTAGACGAGTTGTCTAAGCTAAGGACACTTACGACAGATCAACACCGACTAATCGCGCAGTTGCAAACCAAACTGAAAGACGCCGATACCATCGAACAAAAAGAAGCCATCATTGGTGAATTGGAAAAAGAACTGCAAAAACAAAGTAACTTCGTTCGCGAATCAGAAATGTGTATTCAGCTAATGGAAGACGAACTGCAACGGGTTACCAGTGAAAGTAAGCGTCTGGCTCAACTGCTAAATGAGGCTAATAGTGAGCTCAGCCAGGTGCCCCAGATGCAAACGACGATCCGGCAATTTAGCGTAGAGAGCAAGGAACTGATTGCACAGTTAGCGGACCTCGAAAAAGTCAACACCGAGCTGCAACAAGAGTTCGATAGTTTGAAGGCAAACAGCGCCACAGCTCCCGCCCCCGCTGGCGAAGGAACTAATGAACTGAAGGCAGAACTTCAATCACTTCAAGCAAAGTATGCTGAACTAGAAGAGCGCTACTTAGAAGCCAGAATGAAATAATCGACCAGTACAGTGGATTACATCAACGCCCCAACTTTGGAGAATTGCCGTTAACCCCTGCTTTTAGACCTATGGTCTGCCTAGATTTTCCGTCACCTACGCCATTGCTAGACAGCAGCACACTCAAGCTGTGATACTCTACCCAATCCTAAGTGGAAGTGGCAGTAAATGTCACCATCACATTAAAAAAAGAATAGCGGGCAGATACAGCCTCATATACATCAGGCATCCAATATTCGCACGGTTACTCTCCAGATGTAGTCGTACGATTTAGCCGATTGACCCTTTAGAACGGCAGTATGCAATCGACATCAAACGGAAAACATCAGCGAAGTAACAGTCAAAAAGCGGCCAACAAGCTACCTCCAAAAGTACCGCTATACCAATACTACTTCCGCGCCCTCATCTGCTTTTCAGCGGCTGGCACTCTTGCATCAGAATTAGACTGGGAGAACCTAGATTTACTTTATGTCGGGGCCATCGCACTGCTGCTGATTTACACCCTTGCGACCTATCTCGTCATCCGCAAACTCAAACCACAGGACGGAATCAAAATTGCGGAATACCTTAGCTACGGTGACGCTGCACTCATTGGCGTGGTGATCAATTTGGTCAACTTCAGCCTGCTGCCATCCATTCTATTTCTTACCATGATTCAGTTTAACGCCCTACTCCAAGGAGGCGTTAAAAAGTGGGCCGGGGACAACCTCGCCCTACTCGTAGGTGTTGCCGCAAGCTTTCTCGTTCACAGCCCCCATCTTATGTTTAGCGACCAGCTCGAAATTAGCGCAGCGAGCCTAATTGGCGTAATCACCTATTTTTGCGCTTACGCACTCTACACCCACAGCCGAGTGCGCAAGCTAACAATGCGCAATGAACAGCTAAAAAATGAACAACACCTGCATAAACTTCGCGCGTATAAGTTGTCCCGCTATTTACCGCCCCCCGTCTGGGCGGCCATCAATGAGGGCAGAGACCGCGCACTAGCCACAGAACGTAAACGCCTCACCATATTTTTCGCTGATATCAAAGGTTTCTCAACGCTCTCTGAGGAGCTCGAGGCAGAAACACTGACCGTCATCCTGAACTCTTTCCTAACTGAAATGACCAAAGTTGCTCACCATTTTGGAGGCACGGTAAACAAGTTTATGGGCGATGGCGTAATGATTGTTTTCGGCGATAACGAGTCGGCCCAAGGCATTAAATCTGGAGCGATTAATTGCGTCTCCATGGCTGTCGCCATGAAAAAGCGTATGAAGGTATTGCAACACGAGTGGTTTAAAAAAGGGATTAGAAAACCCCTTCAAATACGTATGGGGATCAATACCGGCTATTGCACGGTAGGGACATTCGGCACCTCTGAGCACCTCGATTACACCGTTCTAGGCACCCACGTTAATCTAGCCAGCCGCCTTGAAACAGCCGCAGAACCCGAAGAAATTCTGCTTTCTTACGAAACATGGTCTCTCGTAAAGGACGTCGTAATGTGCCGCGATAAAGGTGACATTATGGTGAAAGGGTTTAGTCAACCTATCCAAGTGTATCAAGTCGTGAATATGCGAAAAGACTTAGGTAAGAACCAAAGCTACTTTGAGGAAAACCTTGAGGGGTTCTCCATGCATTTAGATATGGGAAAAATTCGTAACTACGATAAAGACCGTGTCGTCGAAGCGCTGCTCGTTGCCGCTGAAAAGCTGAAAGACAAAGTCATCATGTAATTAATGATTACTGACGAACCAAACGTAAATCACTCACATCTACCACCCCATTCGTGCGATAGGGATTAATATCCAGGCCTCCCCGGCGAGTATATCGAGCATATACTGTTAATTCTTCGGGTTGGCAGTATTTCATGATGTCGACAAACATCCGCTCGACACAATTTTCATGAAAATCTTGATGCTCGCGAAATGAAACGATGTATCTAAGCAATCCAGCGCGCTCAATTGGACAACCACGGTAACTCACCAACACACTGGCCCAATCTGGCTGCCCCGTCACTGGACAATTTGTTTTGAGCAAATTACTACACAACGACTCTTTGACAATTGACGCCTGCTGATCAGCCGATAAGAAAGCTGGTGCTGGCTGATAAGCATTAATTGAAACATCTAGCTCATCAATACTTTCTGCAGGAAAATGCCCAAGGTGTAATTGCTCTGCCTTAGACAACGGCATCACCTCCACGCTGACCGGTCCTGCAGACGCAATGCCAAGATCTGACTCCAAGGTTTGTACGACTTCTTGCAGTGAATTAAACCGGGTCTGATTAAAAGAATTCAGATACAGCTTAAAGGACTTGGACTCTACAAGATTGGGATTTGAGCAGGGAAACTGAAATTGCGCGACGGCGACTTGCGGTTTACCTTGACCATCAAGCCAAGAGAGTTCATAGCCAGTCCACAGGTCTACACCTGAAAAAGGTAAACTGTCTGACTTTATACCGAGCGGTGTACGAGATTCGTGCCTAGGAATTGGACAGAGCAACGAAGGCGTATAAACCGAAACGTATTCCGACTTTTTCCCGAGTGGGCTCAAACCCGCGCTGTTATTGTCCGCCATGCGGCTTCTCCAAAACGACTGTCGACCTAATAGATATTATTTTTGAACCTTCACACTCAAGGCGCTAGCTAGAGCGGACTAATGGCGCGTTTATAAGTATAGCAGCCGCATCAAGACCTTAAACGCCTACCAGATTTCAGCATCACTAGTGCAAACATTGATAGCAGGACAATAAAACCAAAAATAACTACAAAAGCCGTTGCTACGTTTATATCCGAAAAGCCTAAGATTCCATAGCGAAATGCGTTCACCATATATAGTACTGGGTTCAACAAGGAGACATCCTGCCAAAAATCAGGCAATAGGCTGATCGAGTAAAACACCCCACCAAGATAGGTTAACGGCGTCAGGATGAATGTAGGGATAATACTGATATCGTCAAAACTTTGTGCAAACAAAGCATTGATGAAACCGGCAATAGAAAACAAAATTGCCGTGAGAACAACGGTGACCACAGTAACGCCTAAATGATGTATTTGCAGATCGGTAAAGAACAACGACACTATCGTAACAATAAAGCCAACAGCAAGTCCCCGCAGGGTTCCACCCAGGGCAAAGCCAAGCAAGATGATGTAATTAGGCGTCGGAGTCACCAATATTTCTTCAATACTTTTTTGAAACTTGGTGCTAAAAAACGACGAAGCGACGTTCGAGTATGAATTGGTGATGACAGACATCATGATGAGACCGGGTACGACAAATGACATGTAATCCACACCACCCATCGAGCCTATACGCTTGCCAATCAAAGCACCAAAAATAATAAAGTACAATGTCATGGTAATCACGGGCGGCAACAGTGTTTGCAGCCAAATGCGTGTAAAACGGCGAATTTCTTTACGCGTAATCGTGAGCAGAGCAATTGCTTGACGTTCAACATTCATGCGACTATTTCCCCTGCCCTGATTCAACCAAGGACACAAACAACTCCTCTAATCGATTAGCTTTGTTGCGCATACTGGTAACGGCAATCTCTGCTTTACTCAAATGGGAGAAAACCTCATTGAGAGAGCGACCTTTCTCAACTTCCACTTCCAGACAGCGCTGATCAACCTGATTGACAGGATAGCCATCTATTTCTAGCCCTTCAGGAATATCGCAGGCTGTGTCTAATATGAATGTTTCTCTGTTTAATTGCGTTAGCAACTGCTTGATGCTGGTGTTTTCAACAATCTCGCCGTGATTAATAATAGCCACATTTCGACACAAACTTTCCGCCTCTTCGAGATAGTGGGTGGTTAAAATAATCGTTGTGCCGGCTTTGTTAATTTCTTGTAAAAACGTCCACATCGAGCGACGCAATTCAATATCAACACCCGCTGTGGGTTCATCAAGAATAAGCAGCCGCGGTTCATGCACCAGCGCTCGAGCGATCATTAAGCGTCTTTTCATTCCACCCGACAAACTCCGCGATGCATCAGCACGCTTATCCCACAAGCCGAGTTTTCTTAAATATTTTTCCGCTCGCTCTTTAGCCAGTTTACGCGGCATACCATAATAGCCACCCTGGTTGAGGACAATGTCCTCCACTTTTTCAAACTGGTTAAAATTAAATTCTTGCGGCACCACACCCAGGTTGGACTTAGCTGCAGAAAAATCGAGGTCAATATCCTCACCAAAGATAGCCACTTGACCGGCCGATTTCCTCACCAATGACGAGATGATACCAATTGTAGTGGACTTACCTGCGCCATTGGGGCCTAGTAACGCGAAAAAATCGCCCGGCTGCACGTCAAGGCTAATCCCCTTAAGTGCCTGAAAATTGTTTCCGTAGGTTTTCGATAGGTTCTTAATCGACAATGCGGCGGTCATGGGCTAGGTATGATCCCTATGGTATGAAAAGCCGGTCATTCAACATCGTGACCGGTCGAAATGCAAGCGGAAAACGGAAAAAGCGGACCCACTTTTGTGAGCCCGCTTTGTAATACCGATTATTTTGAAGGTGGGCTATTCGCCCTGCCCGGTATAGATACCCTTATGCTGCCTGATCTTGTGACTTGACCGACTGAATTTTCGCTTGAGCCTCACCGCCTCCACTCTGAATTTCAATAGTACGAGGTTTCATCACCTCGGGGAGCTCACGTACGAGGTTAATATGCAGCAAACCATTTTCATACTTCGCATTGTCTACTCTGACGTGATCGGCCAACCGAAATGCTCGTTCAAAGTTTCTTTTTGCAATGCCTTGATGGAGGTATTGCACATCGCTCTCTTCTTCGGTTTTTTTACCACGCACAACAAGTTGATTTTGCTCAACTTCAATACTTAATTCTGATTCACTAAAACCTGCTACGGCCATACTAATTCGATAATGGTCTTCACTAGACAGTTCAATGTTATACGGTGGATAATTTGGCTGGTTTCTTTCAGCCGTGTAGCCATCCAAAAGATTGGCGATTCGGTCAAAACCAATAGATGATCGATAAAATGGAGAAAGATCGAAATTACGCATAATTATATCCTCAAAAAAAAGCAATATAGTTAATTAATCGCTGACGCATTCAGCGAATTTGTGCCACTCATCGAGCTGGCAGTAATAAGATTGGGATACAACAATTTTTTTCAAGGCCTAATTTTTCAGACAAACACTATTTCGTTTTGCCCCCAAAACAGTATTGAAACAAGAACATATCAAAAACAACGATAAAGAGCGTGCGACAATGTATTTAGCGTTATTAACTATGAATTTTAAGCTTACGGGCTGCTACTCGTTAAAAGAAAAGCGTAGCCGATTACGAGGACTAAAAGATAAGTTTGGCAAGAATCCAAACTTGGCGCTATCTGAATCTAAATTTCACGATGACCATCAACAAGCTCAATGGCAGGCTGCTGTACTTTGCGAGAGCAAGATAACGGGGCAACAGCTATTCGAACAAATACGTCAATTTGTACATACAGTGGATGCGGAGTTAATCGATAGCTATGTAGAGGTTTTATAAACCTACCATTAGATATGTGGCCCACGCATGAAGATTCAAGTGCTTCAACACATTTTTTTACACAGACAGTTCATCATTTTTCCCACTAACCGATGGGCATGATAGTCCCAACAGGCTTTACAAAAAATATGCCAAGAATATCCATTTAGATAAAACATAGATATTGGCCCACTAAGATCAAATAATTCTTGTAGCTCGTGAAAAATGGCTTGAACCATTTAGACAAATTAAAGACTATAAAGGTGAGACTTTGGTAGCTACCCAATCTCCGCTGACTAATTAAAACAATCAATAGGAGGCTATTTATGCGGTCACCCAATAGTGTCGTATACAGAAATCTCGACGCTTCTGACGCTCTCACCGAAACCATTAATCAAAAATTTAATCGTCTTAATCGCTTCGCTCGGCACATCCAACACGGCCGTGTGGTGCTGGACTCCCCTCACAAACACCATTACAAGGGTCGCCAATATCGCGCATCCATTGAGCTCGAGGTGGAAGGCCAACCCATTACCGTAAGCCAAGACAAACCGTCGATACATATCGCCGTCCGCGATGCCTTCAATGCCGCCGAGCGAAAGCTCAAAGCTCTGGGCGCAAAGCGACACATTCACTAACTTTACACACGGTAACCAGCAAAACTACACGTCCTAGGGCCTCGCTTCGCCCTAGGGCGTCGCTTCGTCTTGTGGCTAAGTCCCCTTTTGAGATTTGCACAGTCAGAAGCTGCTCATCCATTCTGGATTGAGACCTATTCGACCCCTATTGACCACTTGGCAAGTTACAATCGCCCAGTACCCGCGAAATCATATGAATAAGCGCTGTATCCACTAGTCTTCTCGGTACAAATTTTGCTCAAATCCAGACACTCGAGAAAAATACTCCAAATATGCCAATTGATTGACAACCAACCGCCTAAAATTTGGTCAAAGCACAGTGAACGACTCAAAGGCAAGACAGAGAAAAACAATGAAACGTTACCCCCAACTCGCATTGATACTCCTTGTCACCGGCATGGCAGCGAACAGTGTCGCTCTGCGCCCCTCCCATGAAGCGGACCGACTAATCCTCGCCGCCGAACAGGCGTTTGATAACGGTAGTCCTCAGCGCGCAGCTGAACACCTCGAAAAGGCTCGCCAGCTGGGAATCTCTCTTCCTCCCGAATATGATTACTTTTACGGCAAGCTGCTGATACAACGCGGGGACACCAGCGATGCAAGACGCTATCTGGAACGCTATGCGGACACCGTAGGACGTGACGGCGAACACTATCGCGACGCGCTGAAGCTCATCACCAAAGCCGATGGAAACACCCGCGCGGCCCCCTCCAACAAAAAGATGGGCGAGGAAAAATCGGAAATCGCGTGGAGCGATGGAAGCGCCCAATACATCGCTAAAATAGAGCAGCTCCATGGAACGGGAAGCTCCCGCGAAGCACTTAACGGGCATGTTAATAATTTATTAAGGTTCTATGCCTACGACACGTCAAATATCGTCGCAGCGAGCCGGCTGGGTACCACCAGCAACCATAAGCTCAGCACAACCCAATCGGGTAACATAATCTCAATTAATCGCTTCGGTAATAAAGATAAGCAACGCTACGACGAAGATCGGTTCAGCGTCTATGGTGTTAACCCCTATATCGAATACAAGTGCACCTCAGCCACTAACAGCTGCTGGCTCTACCACCCAGTCTCAGGTGATCGCTGGTTGCAAATTGTGAATAACCAAGAGATTGCAGAAGAGTTAGCCAAAGCGGTCACTAATTTAATCAGGCAGATGCAGAAGTCTAATAGCTAAGCGAACCGTAAAATTAGTAACACCCGGTCCAAATCATAGCCAAGCCATAAATCGCCTGATAGGATCAATAAAAATTCGCTGAACTTGCGCTTCATGATATTTATTGATCTCCTTATTGGTCTAGGCATATTCCTCTACGGCATGCACTTGTTGGAAGCCGCCGCGCGAGACCTCAGCGCTAGCCGAATAAAAACCTGGCTTCTAACGTCCACCCGTACCCCACTTGGCAGCGCATTTACCGGCATCCTACTGACCGCATTACTGCAAAGCAGCTCATTGGTTGGTTTAATCGTTCTTGCTTTTGCCAGCGCTAATATTATTCCTTTTAAAAATGCGGTCGGAATATTTCTGGGCGCAAATCTAGGTACCACGTTTACAGGTTGGCTGGTGACTTTCATCGGGTTCAAATTAGACCTCACCAGTTTTGCTCTGCCAATGCTCGCTATTGGCGGCATATCCCAAGTATTAATTTCCAAACCGAGTAAACAAAAAGCGTTGGGCGCCCTATTACTTGGCCTAGCTCTGCTGTTATTTGGTTTAGATCACATGAAGGCCAGCGTATCAGGGATACCAGATGCCCTATCGATGGAATCTTTAACAGGTTACAGCCCTTTTATTTACTTGATGATTGGCGCTGCGATGACGGCGCTCATTCAATCAAGTTCAGCCATGATGATGATTACCCTGAGCGCTTTAAACGCGCAGTTGATATCACTACCCGATGCGGCAGCCCTCGTCATAGGTGCGGACCTTGGCACAACCAGCACGGTGTTGCTGGGTAGCATGACCGGCAACATTGTTAAACGGAAACTAGCGTTCGCCCATCTATTTTTCAATGTAGTGGTAGATATCACGGCATTTTTTATTCTCTTACCTTTCGTCGAGAACTTACTGAATCTAATGGGGGTCAACGACCCACTGTATGGGCTCGTCGCCTTCCATAGTATTTTTAATCTCATCGGGCTGATGGTATTCATCCCACTACTGAAACCCTTTACAGCATGGATCAACCGTCTTTTCAGGAGCGAGGGAGAACAACCATCCCTTACGAGTATCCCCACTAATGTTCCTGACGTCGCAATATCGGCCCTCACCACAACCATCACAAGAATGTGGTTCCAAGCAATAAGCTTGAATATCGATCGATTTAGCATTAGCCGTGACGCATTAGCCAACGACGCACTAGAAAAAATTAACGCTCATGATGCTACCGCAGATACAGACAGCGAAAGCTTTTTACAACGCTACCACGCGCTAAAGTCGGAAGAACAAGAAGTAATACAGTTTGTGTTAGACCTACAACAAGAATCGTTGACGCCACCACAAACCGAAGCCATCACCCACGCTATCGAAGCCGTTCGAGCCATTGTTTACGGCTCAAAAACGTTAAAGGATATAAGCGATAATATTGCCAACATGAGCAACGCCTCGGCAGGCCGTGTTGAACGATATTTCCAACAGCAACAAGCCTATCAGGCAGCGTTTAATAGCCAGCTCATTAGACTCGTTGAAAGCACTGCGGGTGATAACTTTACCGAGGAAGAAATCAGCGAGCTTTGGCAAAAAAATGACCTGCACCAACGTGAAATGGATAAATTAATTTATCAAAATACAAGTGATCGCAACGGCGATTCACTGATGACCTCCTCGCAATTAAATGTAAACCACGAGATTCACCATGCAACCAAAAGTTTTTTAAATGGTTTGCAACACTGGCACAAAATACCAGTCTAGACCCTTGAGTAGCACTTCATGACTGAAAGCAGTAGACCAACCCTTACTTTTTACGGTGCAGCAGGCACTGTCACAGGCTCCCGCTATCTATTAAAAACACCAACCTCGCGTGTGTTGATCGACTGTGGGTTATTCCAAGGCCTCAAGAAGTGGCGCGAGCGAAATTGGCACCCTTTCCCTGAGCCTGCATCAAGTATCGACGGCGTATTTTTAACCCACGCTCATCTCGATCACAGCGGCTATTTACCCGCGCTAGTTAAACAAGGTTTCCGCGGCCCCATATTCGCAACGGAGGCCACTTACGAACTGTGCAAAATATTACTTGCCGATGCTGCCAAGCTGCAGGAAGAAGAAGCGGCTTACAACAATCGCCACCACACCAGTAAACACAACCCAGCACTGCCCTTATTTACACAGGAAGACGCGCAGCAAGCGCTGAAATTATTCGAGCCAGTAAAAAACTCTGCGTCCTTTAACGACCTCACTGTCACCTTCTCGCCCAATGGGCACATTTTGGGGTCGAGCTATTTAGACGTTGATATAGGCGGTAAACACATTGTCTTCAGTGGGGATCTGGGTAGGCCACACGACATCATCATGAATCCACCAGAACCTCCTTGCTACGCGGATTATCTCATTATGGAATCCACCTATGGTAATCGCCTCCATGACAACCGTGATATCAACGACTGCCTCGCGGATGCCGTCAGTACCACGCTAGCCTCTGGTGGCGACGTTTTAGTCCCCGCCTTTGCCATTGGCCGCGCACAATCGGTGCTCTACACCCTACACAAACTGCAACGCCAACAGAAAATCCCCTACGTGCCAATTTACCTCGATAGCCCCATGGCCATCAGCGCGACTGAATTGATGATTCGCTTCAACCAACAACACCGCCTCTCGAAACAACAGTGCCGAGAAATGGAAGAGAACGTGAAGTTCTTGCGCACCGTCGAACAATCCATGGCACTCAACGAAACCCAATTCCCCTGTATCATCGTCTCCGCTAGCGGCATGGCCACTGGTGGCCGCGTCCTCTACCACCTTGAACGCCTGTTACCAGAGCGGCGCAACACCATTATATTTGCAGGCTATCAAGCCGCCGGAACCCGGGGAGATCGCCTTGTACGTGGCGAAGACAGCGTCAAAATCCATGGCCGCTACTACCCCGTCAAAGCCCAAATACTCAACTTCGACTTCCTATCGGCCCACGCCGACCGGGACGAAATGCTCACCTGGCTAAAAAAGATACCTGTTGCACCCAAACACTGCTTCATCACCCACGGTGAACAGGAATCGTCCACCGCCTTCGCCGACACCATCAACCACTACCTCGGCTGGAACACCAGCACGCCCTCCCTAGGAGAAACCATTGAACTCTAAGCCACTGAGTAGGCTCTTAAAATCAGGGAATAGAGCCCCAAGAAACGGTTGCATTCAACCACCGGTTAGGTATCATTCCCGCCTCTTCACCGCCGCCCACGCGGCCTAGAAGCCAATCGGAGTGTAGCGCAGCTTGGTAGCGCACCACACTGGGGGTGTGGTGGTCGTCGGTTCAAATCCGGCCACTCCGACCAAATAAAAAAGGGGTCTCGCCAACAGCGAGGCCCCTTTTTTATTTGGTCAGAATGATCGGATTCGTTCTAAGACCTCGGTTCACAACATGGCAGGAAAGCCATGTTGCACAGCGAAGCTGCCCGCAGGGTGAGGCACAGGAAGTGCCGAATGAAATCCGGCCAACACTCTCCCCGCCTTCGCACATACTCAAACCACCACCAATAGCGAGGCTTTTTATTTGGTTAGATTGGCTGCACTCGTTCTCAGGTTTCGATTTACTTTAAAGCTCCGGAAATAGCTCGTACGCGATCCGTCAACATTTGCGCATTAGCTAAGTGCCAAGACAAGCTATTTGCAGATTCAAAGTGTCTAATCGATTTCACGTAAGCGCGTAGTATTTTTACGACTCGTCTCTCAATCTTATGCAATCGCAACAACCACTCACGGCTTGGTGACGCTTGTATTAAATCCACTTCGAATCGATACCATTCTGCAAGTGCAGCAATACCTTCTCCTTCGTCCCACAAAATTGCATCATCTATGTCGGCATCAATAGAACGCTGAATACTGAGAACAAAATCGAAGTGAATGTCCGCCATTTCGTAAAAGATTTCACGTAGACGTGCCTCACAGACCTTACGGCCGCAAACGCAATAATACTGATGAGCGTTATTACTTAGTGTAATCAACGAATCGGCTATTCGATCCTGTAATGAATCAGTTGTTGCACTGAAGCGATAAATTTTTCCCGTCATTGCCAGACCTCGGTACACGCTATCTCACTAGCTGTTAAATTAGAAATAGTACTCGTTGTGGTCCAATGAACTATTTGATGAAGGCTGTTGGATAATTTGAAAAGTAGAAACATCCTTAACCATCATTAACGGCGAATCACCGTGTTTTACTCTTGACTCAAGCGAAGATATATCAACAAGTTTTTGATGGTTATTCGGGTAAATAACGTAATAAAGATTTTGACTTGCGCGTAGTACAGGCGTTTTCAACATCAATAATGCCTCGCCCATCATGCCCGGCGATTTATTCAATTGTGGAGTTGTTTCGGCAAACGCAGATATCGCCATTAACATAGCCGCGCCTAGAAACGCAGAGCTGGCTGAATTACGGACGTCGAAACAAATGTTCATGACTGGTTCTCCTCGTTATTTAATTGGCGCTCCATAGGCAAGCCGGTATACTTAGCAAGCCAGCCTCAGGGGTTAGCTTGTGTAGCTCAGCCAGCTGCCTACGCTTTCGCGTCTGTGCTACTCAATACCTGTTAATGATTATTCAAGCATCATGCCAGCAGGTCGAATGCAGCTTAGTAGCGTATTCACCGTATTGCGGTGTATTTCGATGCTGAAGGTGGCAGTACTTGCCAGTAATATTTACCGACTCTATGTCATTTTTACAGGGGCTCCTGCTAACTAGTAGTCTCGAGGAATTTATTTGTGGTAAAACCCAAGCTGTTATCAGCCGTTTCAAACGCCTCACTTCGCGAGCAACTGTCTGCACTCGACGCATACCAACGATTCAACACCGAACAAATTGACCCACCAAACGAGTGGGTACCACAATTAATTAGCCGCGTTCCTCAACTTGCCATTATAGAAGCAAATGACTTCAATCATGATCAGCTTGAAGAGCTGATCAGCAGTAAAACCTTGAACAAAGTAGACGTTGTGTTCATAAGCAACGGTGAACCAAACTCATCTATCGACCGTGCAATGCAACGTGGTGCCACCTATCACCTTCGCGAGCCTATAGATTTCGAATTTTTAAACGAGTTATTGGAAGAAATAATTCAAGAGTTTCAGCAACAGCAAGCCTCAGCTGAACTAGCGATTTCTAGCCAACTCGACCAGTTTGGCCTATTAGTCGGGTCCTCTCCTGTCATGCGACGGCTCTACCGCGTCATTCGCAAAGCCGCCGAATCAGAAGTCAACATGTTTCTTGTTGGAGAAAGTGGTGCAGGAAAAGAGCTCGCTGCTCAAACCATTCACCTTGTTAGTAATCGCAGTGACAAACCCTTCATTGCGATTAACTGTGGAGCACTAAGCCCTGAGCTGATTGAAAGCGAGCTATTTGGGCATTTGAAAGGCGCTTTCAGTGGTGCCATTCGAGATCATTCAGGTGTCTTTCAACAAGCTGAAGGAGGTACGTTATTTCTCGACGAAGTCACCGAAATGCCCTTAGAGCACCAGGTTAAATTATTGAGAGTCATTGAAGCAGGTGAATATCGGCCAGTTGGTAGCGAAAAAATTTATAAGACCAACGTTCGCATGATTGCAGCGACCAATAGAGAGCCCGAAGACGCTATAAAAAGTGAACTCTTTCGTGAGGACCTTTATTATCGGCTCGCACACTTTCCTATTAATGTGCCGCCTCTACGAGAGCGTGAAGAAGATATTGTCGGGCTTGCGAAACATTTCCTCGCTTACAGAAACAACGAAGAAGGAACAGACAAACATATTGCGCAAGCTGCACTGGAGAAAATTGCTAGCCACACTTGGCCCGGTAATGTACGAGAGTTAAAACATACTATAGAGCGCGCGTACATACTCGCAGACACGACCATTACTGAAAACGATATACTGCTCGACGATAGAGAGACATCTGAGTCAGCCGAAGCCACACTACCTCACGGCGTACCGCTTAGCGAGGTCGAAAAAGGTGTGATCATGAAAACATTAGAAAAAAATGACGGCAATAAGTCTGAGGCTGCAAAACAATTGGGTATTAGCGTTAAAACACTTTATAACAAGCTCGAAAAATACGACGACAATGAATAAGAGGTAGCCGACGAGCGAACGCTCGTCGGCTATTTTTGAGAATGCAATAATTAGCAATCTGAGTCTTCAGCTCCGGCTTCAGCTTTAATTTCTTCACACTTGTCTTCAATTGCGTTGCCTACTTCAGTCGCTTTGTCTTCGACGTTTGATACAACATCATCGACCTCTTCACCGAATTCTTCCGCAGGGCCTTGGTCACACCCAGTCATCAAAAGAATACTTGCAAGTAACATGCTTGGTAGAGTGAAATATTTCATGGATAGACTCCTAGTCGTGGTTAATTAAAAAGTTTGAAAGCCGCGCAAACCTACTATCTAGGTTTACCTCCGCGTACAAGTTGAACGACTACGCTAATAGCAAATAACAAGACAAATATGAAAAATAACAATTTGGCAATCTCAGTAGCAGCGCCTGCTATGCCACCGAAACCGAGTACTGCAGCGAGCAAAGCGATTATTAAAAAACCAATAGCCCAACGTAACATAACTCCTCCTTAACAAGTTTATGCAGTGAGACTATTAATTTTTCCAGACTCAGTTCACTGCTCGTGAGACACCAATGTTGCAGTCTCACCGTAGATATAGCGAGTAGCATGCCAAGTCCTAACGCAATGTGAAAAATAGTCTTACACCCCGCGGTCCTACTGGCCTAGAAGAAAATACCCTCTACTTGAATATCAATGGAATTACCAGAGTCGATGATTCGCAGTTTGAAAGAACTACCTAAAGCGATGAAAAAATTACATATATTCAGAAATAATGTAATAGAAGAAATTTGATAAAAAATGGGCACGTTATGTATTGTCGAGCCATGGTATGGTCGAGCTATGGTGTGTAACTTTAAGTAGTGTTAAAGAACGCCGAAGATGAAGACAAACTCTCATGGAGCTTTGCAAATTGAAAGCTAAACTTGACTACAGCCAAAGCCAGGCACGACAGCATTAGGAATCACCCAAAATAAGGTTGATTTACCGATCATTGTCGAGAAGCTTGGCTAATTTAGACCTCTTCCCGAAAGAGATTACCAAGGCTTTCTGGGCCATGCGGACTCTATAGCTATAAAAAACGTATTAAGCGCACCCAACTCATCATTCATCATCCCCAGTAACGCTGCGAATGACAAAGTGTGCAATATTTGTACAAACCCATTGTGTAATTTCCGTTAAGTCCCAAAATATCCATTTGTCTGTGAGCATCTAGAGGTCTGCAAAAACCGGCATTATCAATCACGCCGCTCGCACATTAACCAAACAATCAAAGATTACCTGCGTGGTCCGCCCTTAGGACATAGAGTTTCACCAAACTCTCGTGCCAGTGAGAGAAAACTGGAGCGGGAAATGGCGCAGCAACCTAATAAAACCAACGTAGAATTGTCATAAACTTTACGTATAATTGACCCCTGGTAAACACGCTATACTTGCTCTATGACCGATACCCGTGAACTTACAGGCTGTTAATTTCATGAGAGCCCTACCCTTTTGTCTCTTAATTGCTCTACTTGCGGGCTGTTCAAGCACACCCCAGCAGACCGTATTTGAACCCGCCGTCCGCGACGAATACTGCTCGCGCTTCTTCCTCTACCGCATGTGCGCAGAAGACTTCACTGACAATGGCAGCGTCGATGCGGTCTATTTTGAAGACGAACGTGAAGTCTTTCTCTACATAGAAGAAAGCGCTGATGTAATCGCAAAACACTTAGCATTCCACCCTTGCGCCCAAATCATCGACGAACCACTAAGCATATCTAGCGACAAGCTACTGAGATTTGACGAAGACACCAGCTACTGGCGTGAAACTGACGTCAAAGCGGAGATCTTTGGACACTACCTTCGCTATGTAGACCGGGTCAGTCAGTGTAATAAAGAAAAAGGCTTAATCACCGAACAGGAATCCGACGACAGCGGGTTTGATGACTTCGATGATTTTGAAGATGATGAGTATGATTATGAAGCGTCTTCCGGGAAAGTCGATTATGCGGATGAGAGAGCATGAGGTAGATCAGGTCCAGACATCTACGGATAGTGCGATTCCACTTTAAGTTTAATTTTTTCTCCGGCGCACTGACAACTCCATGACCACTCCCTCTGGGTCTACAAAAGCAGTTATTTCACCACGATTTTTTTGGTTTCCTATAACATAGTCACTGAACGAATAAGGTTGGTATTGTTCTGAAGGAGCTCTCGGTAATTCCAGAGCTTCGCCAAGGATTTCAGTTAACATAGCCAAACGTAATTTTGCCTCGGGTTTTATTGTAATCTCAAGTAGTTCATTATTTTTGCTCTTGTCGTCAAGTGGGTATGTTAAATAGCTTTTTCCTAATGAGCTATTCAACGGTATAAATGATAACTCGCCCCGACTCATGTAAGTTTCGTCTACAGACGCAGCAAATTCTCCTAAAAATTTTTCCCATCGATCTCCGACCAGCAAGTAGGCTTCTACTAACGCTAAAAGTTTTGGAGTTAACATACTCTTCTCTTTCTCATAACCATCCAAATTAGCAGCATAAAATCTTAATACATTCAAAATGGCCAGCAAAGTAAAAATATAGAAAACACCAATAGCCGCTTAAAGTACAAGAAAATTTATAACTCACTTATTTAAAACCGAGAAAAACACTGAATTTAAGGGCAAAGCGGCCTTGTTTAATAGGATCAAGGCGATGAATTCAGCCAGAAAGGAAAATACTGCAAGGAAAGAATATATGAACCAAACGAAATAGGTAGTAAAACGATTAAAAGTGTAATGTTATGGCATTAACATTTTTTTCAATTTGTTACTCAACGTAAATAGATCTTTTATCACTTAGGTTGTATGAAAGTAGTAGCTCAGAACAGGTGATCTTCCTCCGATAAAATTCTCAAATCCCTAATATGACGCAATAACGCTTGCAATATATCCTCGCCATGTATTGTATAATCAATTACCCATGCTATGGAGAATGCACTATAGGAAAGGGATTCCAAGATTTTCTCCAACCAAGTGAGCTGCTCTGGAAACGATGGTTTCACCAGATTTCTAGCCACTTCTCCGCCTGGCAATCTCAAACGGCACTGCGCAATATAGGGAGCTTGACTAAACCTAAACTCCCAACCATTTTCACAAATAATCCTCTTACTCGACCAATTAGAACCCTGCCACTTTTCTTCCAGAAAGTTCGCCAATACTGAATTTTTCGATAACGTAACGTTATTTTTCACGAGTCTTTCAAGATGATTGAGCTCGGGAAACTGTTGAGAACCACATCTCGCCTTAACCCAATGCCTAATCCAAGCAATAATATATTTTTCCGCTTCTCTATCTCTAAGTATTGAGTTTTTCAACTCAAAACCACCTAGTGCTTTCCAAATACATACCTTTTTATCTCGTTCACCGAGGTTATACAATTGCTCTGCTGCCGAAGCCCTATACCCCGCACCCCAGGACTCGCTAAGTAGCGAAGGTAAAACTTTACGAGCAACTTCAGGCAACAAAACAGCTAATTCTTTCAGTTTTGGATATGTAAGGTAAGGATTTGGGTCCATTATTCTACGATTATTAGATTCCGAATCAGCCAACTCAATCAATTCAGCTTCATAACGCGGCAAGAAATAGCCACGGTGAGCATCAATCACTGTTTCCACTTCGTAGTTAATTAATTTAATTACAGGTATAGCCTCAAACAGGACATCCAATAATTCTCGAGCAGGTAAAAAGTCAGACTCTAGGAATCCTTTCACACTGAAGGTTATGTTACTGCGCAAATCGTACTGAATGGAGTGCTCCAACGTACCTCGCTGAAAATTTTGGTTGCGAACCAGAAAGTCTATTTCTTTATATATATCGGCGTGGGAGAGATAAACTGCGATATTTTTTCTTTGAGTGCTATCGTCGCCAAACAACGTAATTGCGTTTACGAATTGCTTTACTTTTTCAATCTTTAGGGCATCAATATTCATAACCTAACCAGTAAGAAACTTAGCAAAATCAAGACATAAGTACTCGATTAATTGATGACCGAATATGCTTTACTGCTAGATTTCCCCTCCCTCATACTTTTCTCCAAGCGATTTCCATAAATCTAAAAAACCCAGCTCATAAAGAAATATCCAGCTCAATGATAACTCCGCTGGGTCATAGTCTCCGACAGGATTTTGTTGATTACGAGACCAGTTTGTAATTGCGTAGCCACTCGTGGTACTGCCGACCGCCAACATCTCTCCGTCAATATCAGTATCTGTGCTAATCATAGCTCCAGCATGTAAACCGCCTTCGGATGGTGATTTACGAAATTCATCGAGCGCTTGAGGGAACCAAGCTAAAGCTCTCAATGGGAAATCAAATTGATCACAGTAATACGTATTATTAGGGCCTGTATTATAGGACACCAAAAAAGTAAGATGATCTTGGTAACCAACCAAACTATATAGCTCATCATTCCCATCAGAAGAATCAAGCATGGTTCCCAAAAGAACGGCATCATTTGGAAGCGTATCGTGACGAACAATTTTAGTTAGTGCTGGAGCTAACGGATATTTAGCACTTCTCTTCATATAGTTTTCAAACCAGATATAATCATAATTGCATTATCATCACTCAGCTGCTTTAGATTAACTTCCTTCCTCTCGAAATTAAGAGTTTCAACTACACCACATTTCACTCCTTCTTCAGCTTTATTCGCGGTCAGTCCATTTCCTGTAAATTCTGAATTGGCACCAATTTCAGTTCTAACCTTGTGCATCGCATTGAAAAGAATTGCTTCATTTTCAGGTAAGGATTCGACATATTCAGCAACATCCCTATGGTTAAACTCATCTAGTTCGTTATCCCAAAATTCTGCCATTTTATTGGCATACTCCACGTGGGACTCCATATTCATTGTGCTTTGAACAACGTTTTCGTCGTAAGAATAATCTAATTCATTGGCCGCCGCACCCGCTAGATTCTCCCACGTAGGCACTATCGAATTATTACCAAATTGGTCAAGAGTTTCACCGCGATCTATTATATGCATCACATACTCTTTATCAGGATCATAATTAGACTCTGCACCTAGCACTTGGTGAATCAATTCTGGATCTGTATCGGCGGCCTCTATCTGAACCAACGATGTAGTCCAAGCCGTAACTAAACCACCAATATTTACCAACAATATTTACTATTTACCAAGACACCCACCCTAACGGTTGCAAGCTATTAAGATTTAACGACGACACCAACTACCGGCGAGAAACGGACGTCAAACCCAGATTTTTCACTCACTACCTCCGCCATGCAGATCGCGTCAGCCGGTGCAACAAAGAGAAGTGGTTAGTAACCGAACAGATGCCTGATGAAGATGGCTTTGACGACTTCGATGATTTTGAAGATGAAGAATATGATTACGAGGCTTGATTGAGTTAGCCGAATATACCAAATGATCCAGCAGCGATCATGCTGTTCCAGTCTCACAAAGGCGTTTTCAAAAACACTAGTAGCTTTTCAGCCCTAGCTTCGTGGAAATAGTCTTCAACTCGTCTAGCAATCCGTCCTCGAGCATATATTTTGGAATTTGCCAGTCTTGAGGAGGCAAGCCTGTAACGTGATCTTTTCGGCTTGCATTCCATAGTGAATAACCAAAAAGGTTTTCAGCGCAGCAATGCTTCATCGGGTTGATGCCTATTTTCTCACCGTCAACTATGGTGTTTTCGCTTACGTCACCCGGCTGTACTGCTGGATCTGAATTATAATTCCAAAAGTCATTTTCTATGGCATCTATAAACCATGGTAATGCTTCGAGCGGATACTCTTCTTGAGTGGACCGACGTATTTTCTTCATTTTACTGTAATAGCTTGTCCAGACTATAAGATGTTGGCCTTTTATAAAAAGTTTTACATCCTGATCAGGGAACATTTCGTAATCGAGCTCTAATAGCTGCTGCTCATCATTATCAAGATTACCGGGAGTCATTATTGGTATCGCTTTTTTAAAGTCTGTCATACAAATCCGTCAAATCGGAGTTAAATCAATAGTTTTAACAATTTTGTCTTCATGGAGCGAAGCCAAATCTGGTAAATTTCGTTCTAAGCTAAGGGTTTCAACAACACCATACTTTCCCCCACCTTCAGCTGTATTCGCAGTCAGTCCATTACCTGTAAATTCTGAATTGGCGCCGATTTCAGTTCTAATTTTGTGTCGGGTGTTAAAAAGAACGGCTTCATTTTCAGGCAAGGATTCGACATATTCAGCTACATCTCGATGGTTAAACTCATTTAATCCGTTATCCCAGAAACCTGTCATTTTATCAGCATACTCTGCTTGGTATTCCATATTCATGGTACTTCGAACGATGTCTGCTTCGTAGGAAGAACCTAGTACATTAACCGCCGCATCCGATAGATTCTCCCACGTGGGGACAATCGAATTATTGCCAAATTGGTCAAGATTTTCACCTCGATCTATTATATGCATCACATAGTCTTTATCAGGATCATAATTAGACTCTGCACCTAGCACTTGGTGAATCAATTCTGGATCTGTATCGGCGGCCTCTATCTGATCTAACGATGTAGTCCAAGCCGGAACTAAACCACTATTGCGCTCAAATGCTAAAGTCGCATCAACCGAATCATCTTTGGGCTGGATACTGACTAGGAATCGTTCGTTTGCCACAGATCCGTCCTCGACCTTTTGTAGAAGCTCCTCATCAGTATATTTGGGCTTGTAGGGCGGCTCTCCAACTGACTTGCGATTTACAATATTATCACGTGCTTGCTGTAGCCTTTCCTCTGCTTCCGCAAAAGACTGGATGTCTACAGTGCTTTCTTTCTCAAGAGAACTACTGTCGAGTATCCTATTGGTTATTTCTTCTAGAATTGGCGACGGCAACTCATCCTGCGGGTGCTCAACAAGTGCAGCCAACATTGCCTCAGTCAGTGACTGCGAGGTTTGATCTAACGCATTATTATCAGCAACCTGCTTTGCCGTAACTTCGTTTTCCCTTTTATTACGCGCTTTTTCAGCCTGCGCATTCTTCAGCCCTTTCGCTTCAGCAGCCGATGTCGGAGCAGATGTAGGATCATTAGACATGTAGTAGTCATGCCAGGTATCGACTGCGCCTTGCTCGCCACGGTATTTAACGGCGATATCAGCGGCTAGCTGTGTTTTTTGGTGAGGTGTGTATTGGCGGACTTTCGGATCGCTGATACTTTTATTGAGAAGTTCTTCGAACTCGAGGTCGACTTTTGAGTTGCGTGCTTTTTCGGGTTTATCGCCAATCAATACATTCCCGGAACCAACCGCAACTTTACCGCCACAGCTAATGGCATCACTGACACGAGCAGCCGGTATACCATTAATTTTTACGCTGCCCACTCCCTCGGCAATTGAGCGTGGATGGGGAGGATTGTTTGGGATCGCGTGTAATAAGACTGCGTCGCCTTTTCTTGCAGCGGGAATGGAGTTAATCAGCACATTCCCACTGCCAGCGATGATTGGCGTAGGCGGCCAAGGGCCGTGATTGGATGCGATATCACCCAGGCGCGCGGCAGGCTGTTTACTGGGAGAGCCCATGACGTTGCCCTCCTCTAGTTGATTTGAACCTGGCCGCCATCGATATCGACGGTGCCTGACTTCACCACAATCTTGCTGCTGGTCAGTTCAATCGTACTGCCACCGACTTTTAAGGTGATTTTTTTGCCCGCCTCCAGTAATAACTCTTTACCGATACTGTGGGTGCTATTTTTACCCACTTCGGTTGTTTGATTACTAGCGACGGCGATAGATTGATTATTACCGATGCTACTGTCTTGATTGTTGCCAACCTCACGAGTTTCATCGTTTTTGATAAGCGTGTTGTGATCTTTTTCGGCCTGGAAATAAACTTCTTCTTTGCCTTTGTCATCTTCAAAGTACAACTCGTTACAGTTGCTTTGACCACCACCTTTCGTTGAGCGTGTTCTGATCCCCGAACGCGTCCCCTTCTGCGCGCCATAAGGCGGTTTGTGTTCAGGGTGGTACATAGTACCGATAACAAAGGGGCGATCTGGGTTGCCGTTTTCGAATGCGACTACGACTTCTTGGCCAATTCGTGGCGTAAAGTGAGCGCCAAACGCTGGGCCCGCAAAGCTTTGCATAACACGTAGCCAACAACTTGAATCGTCATCACCCTTGCCGAGCCTATCCCAATGGAATTGCGCTTTTATCCGTCCAAGATCATCGGTATGAATCTCTTCACCTTTCGGCCCAGTCACCGTCGCAGTTTGCATTCCGTTGATAGTGACAGGATTGGCCTTTGGATAGGCTAACTGGCCTTTGGGTAAAGCTTCAACGGATGACGTCAATGTGCCGGATACATCATCAGCCGTTAGTGTAATTTGTGTAAGGGTAAACGTTTTGCCCTTATCGGCGAACTGAGCACCATTAGGCAGCTCAACCTGAAAGTGATGCCCCAATAATAAATTGCGGCAATTACCTGACCCTGTTGCCACTATGCCGCGTTCTAACGATTGAGCAACTTTACTTGCAACATCTGATTTCCCTTCACCAGTCGAGTGATACTGTGTGCTATACACGTAGGATTCGGTATCCGACACTCTGGGCACGCTAGCAAATGGGGCCGCTGCTTTTTGATCCACAGGGAAAAAGTCTGTGGGTTTCATATAATTGTAGGTCCGCTGTGCTTGCTTGCCGGTGACATAAGCGCTTTTCGATTGCCATTGTGAAAAATGGTCATGCGCACCTGTTCCAGACTGGATAATAATCGACTTAGGATCTAGGTCGGGCAATTTCGATGCTTTATCAACGATATGTAGTTTGTGCGAGCCATTATCGTGCTTGAAGTAATAGGCGAGGCCAGCACGCTGGCAAATTCGATTAAAGAAGTGGTAATCGCTTTCCGCATATTGTGTACAATAGCGCCACTTTTCACCCGCGTCGGCTTGTAGACTAAAGTCAGCAACACCGCCATAGGTAGAAAAAACCTCTTTAATGATGTCCGTAACGGTTTTTTCTTGAAAGATGCGAGAGTCAGTTTGCTTAGATAGCAGTAACTGTAACCAAGAGACGATGACAATACGGTAAGCCGCTCGCTGCCCTGCGCGTTGGCTGCCCATGGCAACCAACTCTTGTATATAGCCATTAAGATAACGAAGCGTATTATCTGTTTGCACGACGGCAACGGTTGCCATAGTCCCAACTAAATCATTAGCCTGTAATTCATGATGCTTTTCAGAATAGGCATTCACACTGAATGTAAAGCCTTGCGACATTGTTTCAGTTGCGTTTAACCGGGTTGCAATTAAAGCATCCTTCCCGAGCACAGTTTCCAGCCTTACAAGGCGGTGCGATTGAGATGATTCACCGTTGAGCATTCATCGTCCTTAATTTTCGTACGCTTTATGCAATATACATAACTAACTAACAGTAACTAGAGACTTAAACTGTTTAAAACCTAATCTGTTTGCAAGAGATTAAACTTTAAAGAGTTTTCGTCGTTTACAAGTAAGATAAAAACAAGAAAGGATGGCGCAATGCACCATCCTTTGAAGCGCAAAAAAAGCTAAACTTAGCGCTTGGTGTTGGTTGCAGTGTCGTAACCAACAGCAATAGCGGCTTCTGCATTGCCATCTTCGTCGTATGGAGTGTACTTAACTTCAACGTCGATGAAGCTGATAGTCAAAGTTTCGGTAGGACGATTGTTGTCTTGGCTCACAGCGTTAACAGTGTAGCTGCTGATTAATGCATTCTTTAGAGTGTACTCCATGAATACATCAGTACCAGAACCAGTACCCGTTTTAGAAAGGTGAATTTTTACTTCTTTACCAGTACCACAGCAAGACTCGATGAAGATCTTAGGAGTAGAGCTATCAAGGTAGCGAGTGATTTGCAAATCGCTGATTACAGCATTTGAAGACTCACGGTCACCTGCAGTTGAAGTGTTTGAAGTAATTTGACGACCCACGCCCCAAGAAATAGATTCAACATCCATCCATCCTTTGTGACCTGAATCCGAAGACTCACCTTTAATTCCTTCGTAGTTTACGAAAATAGACATAAGCTATTCCTTTTTCCTTTTTTAGTACAACCTAAATTAAACCTTTAAAATAACTCTAAAGGCACCTGCAGTATACCCGACCAGCAAACAAATCAAATGCAAAACCATTCTTATAGCGCCACATTTTTCTCTTTTTGCTAATCAGTTACTATTTTTTAGCTTGATGTTTCTAACTTTTCTGCATCTATTTTATTTGCAACATTTTCATTCATATTTTCATTCGCAATGGCCCCTGAATTAAACTCAACAATGTAATCACTGCTATCACTTAGTTCTACAGTAATTTCATCGAATTCATTTTCGCAGGCCATCGCACTAAGAATTTCTTCTGATATATAAGGCAGCAATGTATTGTTAATAATTTGCGAAATTCGTCGAGCACCAGCGTCTGACTCATTACATTGGGCCACAATGTTTTCCGTTACCTCATTGGAGAAGGTAATTGGGGCGCTATAGTTTTCTTTGATCCGTTGAACAATTTTGTTCATCTGCATGCCTGCAATGTCTGCCAACCACTGCTCTTCTAGCGGGAAATACGGAATAACATTCACGCGGCCAAGAAACGCAGGCTTGTAATATTCTTTTAAAGCAGGCTCAATTGCCGCGAAAAAACCGTCTGCATCAGGTTTTGTATCTGGATCAGCACAAAGATTTTCGATTTGCTCACTGGCCGCATTACTCGTCATGATAATGACAGTATTTTTGAAATCGATATCTCGCCCTTCCCCGTCGCGCATCAACCCCTTATCAAACACTTGATAAAAAATATCTTGTACGCCCGGATGGGCTTTTTCCATTTCGTCTAACAAAATAACGCTGTAGGGTTTACGCCTTACTGCTTCGGTCAAGACGCCACCCTCTCCATAACCTACATAGCCAGGAGGCGAACCCATCAATTGAGAAACTTTATGTTCCTCTTTGAATTCGGACATATTGATGACAGTTATATTTTGCTCTGAACCATAGAGTTGTTCTGCTAACGCTAATGCTGTTTCAGTTTTACCAACACCACTTGGCCCTACGAGCATAAAAACGCCTAAAGGGCGATTTGGATCCGATAATTTCGCACGCGCGGTTTGTACCGCTTTCGTGATGAGTTTTAGGCCGTGGGACTGACCAATTACGCGCTCTTCCAAATTTTGCTGTAACGACAGCACACTCTTGATTTCATCACTATGCATTCTGCCAACAGGAATGCCTGTCCAATCAGCTACGACCGCGGCGACAGTGCTGGCATCGACACACTCGTGTAACAAGCCGTGACTACCTTGAATGTCCGCAAGTTGTTTTCGAATGGCAGCAAGCTGCTGAGAGTATTCTTCAGCATTCACCGCACTACCCGCTTCGCCCGAAGCAGCATTTTTAAGCGATTGAGAAGCTTTGAGACGAAGTGATTCTATTTCTTGCACCAAAGATTTTTCTGCTTCCCAGCGCGCATTCAGCTCTTCTTCTTTACTTTGAAGCGAGGCTCGTTCAATTTCTAACGCAGCAATTGATTCGGTGTGGGAATAGCCTTGCGCTTGTTCATCAATTAAGCGCTGTTTTTCAGCATCAATGTCACGAATACTGCTCTGCAGCTGCTCTAGTTCTGCAGGTACAGTGCTCAAACTGAGATTAACTCTGGCACAAGCTGTATCTAGTAGGCTGACGCACTTATCCGGTAATTGGCGGCCGGCAATATAGCGATGTGATAGCGTTACAGCCGCCGCTACAGCCTCATCGAGAATGATGACGTTGTGATGCTCTTCGAGAGATGGCGCGATACTGCGTAGCATTACCTGAGCTACGGCCTCCGTTGGCTCCTCTACTTTCACAACTTGGAAACGTCTGGTTAAGGCCGCATCGGTTTCAAAATACTTTTTGTATTCTGCCCAGGTTGTCGCTGCGATCGTACGTAGCTCTCCTCGTGCTAGCGCTGGTTTCAATAAGTTTGCAGCATCGCCAGCACCAGACTGGTTACCTGCGCCAATCATTGTATGGGCCTCATCGATAAACAGAATGATCGGCTTAACGCTGCTTTGAACCTCCTTGATGACGCCTTTTAAGCGATTTTCAAATTCACCTTTCACACCGGCTCCTGCTTGAAGAAGCCCCATATCTAGGCTCATTAATTCAACTTGCTTCAATGCACCGGGTACTTCGCCATTAGCAATACGCAAGGCCAAGCCCTCAACAACCGCTGTTTTACCGACACCAGCCTCACCCGTAAGGATGGGGTTGTTTTGCTTGCGTCGGCAAAGGATGTCGATGATTTGACGTATTTCATTGTCACGTCCCAATACTCTATCGAACTTACCATCACGTGCTTGCTGTGTAAGATTCGTTGTAAATTGATCGAGGCTTGGCGTTTTGGTTAATCCTTTAGTGCTCTGCTCTGGCGAAGCCTCAGAACTTTCTAAAGGTTGCATCAACAAGCTTTCGCATTGCTCTTTGATCGCATCGGCGTCTAGCTTTTCAAATTGCTTAGAGATTCCCACTAGACGTATATTCAATGCGTGATTTTCAACAGCTGCCAATAAAATATGTACCGGTCGAACAGTCAATGAACTATATTGACTAGAGGCAAGCATCCACGCTTCGAAAAGCAATCGAACAATATCGGGAGAAATCTTTGGAAAGCCGTCGTTACCTGTCTTCAATGTTTCTAGAGAGGTTTGAAGGTCAGCGACTAGCTCTTCAGTAACGACATCGAAGTGTAACAAAATCAACGCCAACTCGGGTTCGTCCAAAGCAATGCTTCGCTCTAGCCAATGCTCAAGACCAATTTCAAAGTTTGATCTCGATGAGGCAATAGCGACCGCTTTTTCTAAAAGCTCGCGGCTCTCTGGCGACAAATTCTTAACTAACTTTTCAAATTCCATGTTTTTCCCTTGAGTACATCTCTAATTCTTATACAAACCTTCGCAGGCAACTGTTACCTAAAAGCTGACCATTGCCTTATAGTTTGATTCCTTTTTACTGATTAACCACGCATTTCGCCCAAGCTTAAACTGGCCATCAAGCCGGCAATTAAATCGCCCGTCGCTTTCAACAAGATACTCGAGCTTTACCTGCATGTTGATTGGCACATAGGCTTTTATGAGCGCAGTCATCTGTTGATACTTTTTACTTCCTGGGCCAATACGCTGGTACAGCTCGTGGCTTATTGGGCCAAGAATCAGCTTAATGGCGCTTTGCACATCCCAGCACCGCTTACCAAGCGGTAGACCTTGACCTAAGGTTAATGAACGGCTGGTATTAACACTGCTGAGTCGACTACGATCTTCTTTCGCGATCTCTAGCCAACGGCCCTGGAAATATTTGATATCCACATCAGCATTAGTAAAGTGCTTCAGCATCATCTGCAGGTTGGTGCCAGAGCGAACTTTGCGACTAAAGTATCCAGAATAAAATTGTTGAGTTTCAGCAATAGTCCTATCAGTATTTCCAGACAACCCTTTTACTAACTGGCTAAAAGGGTCGACTTTGTTTTTGGAGCGGAATATCTCGTATTGCGCAGCAACTCGGTACTTGACCCAGCTTCGATAATAAAGCGATACAAGACGGTGGTTGAACAGATCAAGAAAGTCCGACAACGCGTAATCTTTCTGCTTATTTCTTACCTGAGCTAAGCGTGTGTAATGCTGGGGCAATACACCTGAGGTGCCTAGCAACCCCATAAAATTGACTAATATCTCGTGTTTATCGCCGTCCACACCGGGTTGTGACGTTCGCAACTGCTCGTATGCACCCGCGCTAAACGCCATATTGAGGTTGCTTTTAAAACGAACGACTTCGTCCGTAGGCAAACCGTCATCGCCTAGGGTCGTCACGTCTTCATCGCGCGCGTCTGCTTGTTTTTGAGCGTGACGCTCTAACAGGCGTACAAGCTGAAACAGACTATTACTGTCCCCCGAGCTAACGGGCAACGGCGCTGTTACAGCAGCGTTTGATTCCCGACTCTCGGTGGCCATTCCAAATACACTCCAGGTCTGTGACTCAACTTAATTTTTAATTTGATAAAACTATTTACGGCACAAAAGTGCGCCATAAATTGATCCAACACTTGCCCGAAAATATAAATACCGAATCCGCTAAACTTATTTTGATCTAGCGTTAGGGTTATTTCCGTCCCCTGGCAAATACCAGATCGACCATCTTGCGATATGCGCGACGTAATAGGCTTAGTGCTTAAATCTCGCAGGGCATCGATAACGCTACGCGACTCTCGAGATTGCACTAAATCATGTAGCTCTAAGGCCTGTTTTAAAGTAGACAAACCTTCCGGCCCCGCGAAGCTTTGTAAACTCAACTGACTAACTAATTGCCAACGCGATAATTCACCGAGCTTCGGTTGAATTGTGACTGTCGGTGCTGTCAAGCAGCGAGCGCGAAGGCCAGCCCCGCCCTCATCAAACCGCACCAGCGGTTGACCTGGACCAAATGGTAGTTTCGACGGCATATCACGGTTAGTACAGACAACCTCAGCGGTAATTAACCAATCGTCGTCGCTATCAATCACCCTAAACTTCTCATCAACTAATGAGAGGTAAGTGTCAGTACCATAACTAACAGAGCCGTGTTGGAAATGGCTATTCTCGCGACGGGCATACCAATAAACGCCTCTCGCCTGATCCGAATCCTGTAAGTGAGAGCCGTAGAATGGCGAGAGGTCTATTTTCTCGCCTTTATTATTTCGCGCGCATACCGACTGAATACTATAGATATCCGCAAACTCAGACACATGAGCAGGGAGCCGCAAACGCACTTCATGGCCGACGTCTTTGGCTTGAATACTTTCCGTCGTTTGAGAAAACAAGTTGATAATGGGTACACAACCCAGTTTCATGCTATTTCGATCGATAGCCTGAACAAGCTCAGGATGCGTTGCATCAAAATAGAAATAGATTTCGAAATTTCCATCGAAGCGCTGCCAGATCTCTTCCACGCCATCAACATTGATAAAGAGCGCTGTTTCTGGGCAAACAAAGTATTCTGACAACTGACGAAAGACGTTCGCATTACGGCCTTCGAAGAAACTATTTTCAGTATCTATAAACCCCGCCGACGATATTGCGCTCGCAGGTAAGAGAACTGGCTCAGCTTCTTGTAAGGGATCTGCGACTGCGACACCCAAGCAATGATTCATCATAAACTCAAATAACTTGTGCGCTACCTGAGGCTGAGCATCAATGTAGAAGGTTAAACGCTCAGTATCCCAATCAGACCGGCTTGCGCCATCGAGATCCGATAGCGACACTTTTAAGATTGCCTGTGGGTTTTGTTGAGCTGCTAAAACATCAATTGACGGCGCTTTAACCGGCATCGAAGAAAATTTAACGCCATCAATAAGCAGGGGTAGCACTTCGACATCACGGCACGTTTGGTATTGGCATCGCGCATCACCGCTACCTTCAACATATAACAACCTCCCTGCCCTTACCGTTTGAGGAGACGGCACTTCGGGAATATTGTTGATCTGCACTACACTCTGAGACGGGAAAGGCGCGTGGTAGTTGGGATATAGTGTCCCCATTAACGCTTCCGTTAGCTCTGGAAAGCTATCATCAATAGTGTGGCGAATTCTGGCTGTCAAAAACGCAAACGATTCAATAAGCCGAGAGACATGAGGATCCTCGATGGTATCTTCATCGAGACGCAAGCGCCCAGCAATCTTTGGATGTTGCTCAGCAAACTCCGCGCCCAACTTACGAATGTAAGTTAGCTCGCGGTTATAGTAAGACAACAAAGCATCATCCATGTCGCAACTCTCTTAAACGCAATCGGCGATCCACACTGCGCATGCTTGAATCAAAAATAAGCGGTACTGGGTCTGGCTCAATCATTAATACAGCAGATATTTTAAGGTGCAAGGTACGATCGAACTCTTCTCCGTGTGGTTCAATTTCGACAGACACGCGTTGAAAACGCGGTTCAAATCGCGCAATCACTTCGCTAACAACCCATGCAAAACGCTGTCGCTCTTCTTCCACTTCGAATTGCACATGACTAAAGTCGGCAACCCCATAACCCATCAATGACTTTTCTAACTCGGGAAACTCTTTCACATTAATCTGTTTAACAACACGAGTATTCAACAGGTTTTCTAAATCTCTACGGATATTATCTTTGATGTCTCTTAGCAAGTGTGAATATGGCTTCACTGGCTCTAACGTTCTATCGGGTTCATCATCAATGAGCCGATCCAGCAGTGACGGTAAGACAGGTTGATCCGTTCTAACCCTAGCCATTTTTGACCCTTAACTCACCAATGCCTCTGACTTGGCGTTGCTAATTTCTTTAAAATCGTAAGCAGATAGTAATTCGTCATTCACTAGCCACTGGCGAAGCCCTTTGCCACGCACAACACCATTGGTTTCTACCCAGTCAGTCTTTTTACCCAACGAGTAGCCAACGTCTGCATCGTCGCTTGAACCATGATAAATAGCAGGCAAGAAAGCCTGGCCGTGCGTGCCGTTACTCAGAGCAATATCCACCGGACGCCATAACAGCTCCAATGGCCGCGTGATTTCTGCAAACTCTAAAGATTCAATCTGTGCGTTATCTACCCAGAAGTATTTGCCATTCGAACCCAGCAACTCGGTAATGCCACCTAAGACATCATCAGCGTCACGCAGAAGAGTCGCTTCCTCTTCGTTAATCACCCACTCGAGCTGAGCACTTTGGGTATCATTTTCGTCAATTAATGCTTGTACATTGTCGCTCTCGCCGGTGCGAGCGGCTAATAAAATCGCTAAGGCATTGGAAATAACCTTTGTCGGCGTATCGATTACTGACGGTGTCGCACCCTGCTCAAACACATCATTACGTGTCTGCGCGGCACGAATAAGTTGACGCCAAGTTCCAACAGTAAAAGCGGTTTGCGGGTCGAGTGACAGCATCGTGTTGAGCTGTTTATCCGCTCTTTCAAGGTCACCTGAAAAGCACAGCAACTCAACTAGCAACGCACGTGCTTCGACATTATTGGGCTGGGAGCGAATTTCTCCATTAACCGCTTCTATAGCGCCAGCTAAATCACCGGCATTAAAGAGTTCCATTGCTGTAGACATAAAAATACGCTCTAGTGTTTATGGTGTAATTAATTCCCTACATGACCAACTGCTAGCTCGGTGACTAGCTTGATACTCGATACGAGCTGATCAAGTTGAAAATGTGGTTTCAAATAAATAACGCAAGTAAAGTAACCCACGCGCCCAGGCTGCTCTTTCACTTCGACTCGGCTTTCTGCCAGTGGATAGCGTGCTTTGAGCACGTCTGATGAGCCGTCACTCGCGGTGGTGTATTGATTCAACCAGTTTTGGAATACGCGCTGGCAATCTTGCGCGCTAATAACGCTACCAATTTTATCCCTGCCGATTACTTTGATGTAATGACCAAAACGCGAAACACACATCATGTATTGAATCATTGCAGACAATCGCGCATTACTGTTCGCGATGTCTGATGTGTAATTTTGTGGATTATGAAGAGAGCTATTACTGTAATACGCGCTGTTTTGGAATCCGTTATGACTACACAAAGGGATAAAGCCAAATTCGCTGAGTTCTCTCTCTAAAAAATCATCAATTTGAATATTGGTTGCCGCGCGACAATAGGCGGCTGAAGGATCAACATCGTGATGTGCGCTGTACTCCAGATTACGCACTACACCGCCTTCACCAAAATCATGTACTCCGCCTCGAATATCAGCGAACCAACCGGTATTCGCGAACGCTCGAATCAGCACTCCGCCAAATGCATAACAGGAATTACCCCAGAGGTAATCACCATCGGAGTCTTGCGTTGCTTCGATAAACTTAAACTCTTCAAACCGAGTACCATCGTCTCGATAAGGTTGGCGCATCAACATGCTGGGTAACGTAAGGCCGACAAAGCGCGTTGACTCTCGCGACCGAAGTGACCACCAATTAATGTATTCTTTTTGTTTGAAAATAGCGTCCAAATCGAGAGGCATGCCAAACTCGCGAAGGCTATCCAATCCAAACAACGATGGGTCGACACCCGTAATAAATGGACAAAGGGCCGCAGCGGCCACATCGGCCACTTCCTTCAATACTTCGATATCACTTTGCTGACTGTCTTTGTTGACCTTATGGCAAATATGATAGTCACCAAGCAGCACGCCAAAAGGCTCGCCGCCGGGCATATCAAATTCGTCACTATAGATGCGTTGAAACATTTGCGATTGATCAAACTCGATCGCACGCAACACATCCTTGCTAAGCTCTTTCCAGGAGACATTGAGTGCTTTGATTTTGACTGTTAAATCTTCGTCGTAATCCGCTTCTGTCTCAACGAGGTAATGAAGCCCTCGCCATGACGCCTCGAGCTTTTTAAATTTCGGGTGATGAATAATTTCGTTGAGCTGAGCGTTTAGCAACGCGTCAATTTCAACAATCACTTTATTAAGAATAAAAAGTGCTGAATCGCGGGAGTCGATACGCGAAGGTAGCAACTTCTTTTCGATCCAGTGCGTTAGCTCTTCATCAGCCAAGGCAGAATGACGTAGGCTTTCAGCAATTAGAGCGGATATAGCTGCACTAGCACCCTGCTCTTTTTCGCCGTCTAACCGAGTCCGTGTTGTTGGCTCTACTGCTAACGTTTGATTCATGAAATGCTATTCGTAGAAAAATCAATCCGATTGAAAAGAATCGATTAAGCGGGAGCATTTCGCAGCCCCCACTTAACCAGCTACCGACGCATTAGCCGCCGATTTCAGGAATACGCGCTACCATACGTAAAGAAGTAGACAGCTCTTCCATTTGTAACCAAGGACGCAACCACGCAACAGCGTTGTATGAACCTGGCTTACCTGGAACAGGCTTAACTTCAATTTTCGCTTCACGAAGCGGGTATTGAGCACGCATATCTTGGCCACCTTCTTCACTGGCGTTAACGTAATTGTTAATCCAGCGATTCAACCAATGTTGCATGTCTTCTGATTCCATGAAGCTGCCGACTTTATCGCGCGCCATGACTTTGAGGTAATGTGCGATGCGAGAAGTTGCCATCACGTAAGGCAGACGTGAAGAAATCGCAGCGTTCGCGGTTGCTTCTGGCTGATCGTAAATCTTAGGGCGTTGCGCTGTTTGGCCACCAAAGAATACGGCGTAATCGGTATTCTTGTAATGAGACAATGGCATGAAACCTAAGCCACTTAACTCAGCTTCACGACGGTCGGTGATAGCAATTTCAGTCGGACATTGCATGTCGATGTCGCCATCATCGGTTACAGAAAGATGAACCGGCAAATCATCAACTCGACCACCACCTTCAGCACCGCGGATTGCAGTACACCAGCCGTATTCAGCAAACGCCGAGGTTAAACGCGCACCCAAAACGTAGGCCGCATTTGACCAGCAGAATTCTTCAGCCAATGGCTTATCGTTAGACGCCATTTCTTCGTAACCGAATTCTTCAACCGGTTTGGTGTCTTGACCGTAAGGCAAGCGTGAGAGTACGCGAGGCATGGCCAATGACACAAAACGTGAGTCTTCAGAATCACGGAACGAACGCCATTTGGTGTATTCCGCAGAATCGAAAATCTTCGCCAAATCACGAGGTTTAGATAATTCATCCCAGTTATCGAAGCCGAATAGATCTGGCGCCGCAGCACTTAGGAATGGACAGAATGCAGCCGCTGCAACGTTGGACATATTGCTAAGCAATTCAACGTCATCAGGGTGATTAGAGAATGCGTAATCGCCAATTAATGCGCCGTATGGCTCGCCACCTGGCGTACCAAACTCGTTTTCGTACAATTTTTTGAAAGTTTGGCTTTGATCGAACTCAACCGCTTTCGAAAGATCTTTACCAACCTCTTTTTTGCTTGCGTTCATGACCTTCAATTTCAAAGTCGTGCTTGTCTCGCTGTTGTTCACCAGGTAATGCAAACCGCGCCAGGAACCTTCAAGCTGCTGGAATTTTTCATGATGCATAACTTCACGTAACTGCTCGCTGATCGCGGCATCGATCGCATCGATCGCTTTACGGAAAGTTACCATTAGGTTTTTATTCCAGGTAACGGTTCCTTTCATCGCTTCTTCAGAAAGCGTTTTCAATAAGGCTTGCGCTTCTTCAGACTCGGTTTGCTTAGTTGCCGCAATAGCTTGATCCAATAAACTGACCGCTTCCGCTTGGGCTTCTGCTGCATTTGATTCTACGACTGCATCGCTCATGATTAGTCCTCCTTCTCAGCGCCAACCGCTTCGGCTAGCTCATTTAAATCTGCTTCGTTATTGAGAACTCGCTCAAGAATCGCCTCTAGCTCTTCAGAGCGGTCCGCTTTTGTTGACAGGTCGCGCAAACGGTTACGTGTATCAAGTAGTTTCTTCAATGGCTCAACCTGGTTAACGATTGCACCTGGCTCGAAGTCGTCCATTGATTCAAATTTGAGGTCGACAGCGAATTGGCTATCGTCTCCTTTCAAAGTGTTTTTAACCTGAAGTTGAAGACCTGGTGTCATACTTTTTAAGACTTCATTGAAGTTGTCGCGATCAATTTGCACAAAACGACGATCTTTCAATGGTTTTAGCGGTGCGGTCGGGTCACCTGAAAAGTCACCCATAACACCAACAACAAAGGGTAGTTCTTTTTTGACAGTTGAGCCTTCGGTCTCCACGTCGTAGCTGATATGTACGCGTGGTTTTCTCACTCGACTCAGTTTGTTATGTATGCTCTCCATAATGGATACCTTCGCTCTTCTTTGAATGTTAATGATTAAATTTGATAAATATTGCTAACTACTCTTAACTACTCATTCACTAATCGTTTGCTTCTACAGCACCGATACCAGACAAGTGCTTAAACTTCTTCCGCGCTCCATCGTCGGGGATCAATTCATTAATGAGCTCCGTCAATGGCATCGAACTCCAGCGGATAATTTGGTCGCAAGAGTAAGAAATCGGCGAATGCGGTTCGGTTCGACGGAAGAACGACGAGATTTCTCGCAGTAATAACAAGGCATCTTGTCTATCGTTGATTACCACGTCTTCTACGCTCATTCGGCGTGCTGTCTTTTCGTTACTCGCCGAACTCTGATCGTCGTCACTGTCCGGGTCTTCTACGGGCTCTTCTACCTGCTCTTTTTTCAATCGGTCGCCAGCTATATAAGTCAGCACTTGGTAACAAGAATCCAAGGTCTCCTTCAATTTACCCGTCGGCTGAGGGTCTTCAGATGCGTATTGATCAATAACGCCCTGGAAATCTTCGTAAGCAGCGATAGCATTCTGGATATCTCGCTGAAGCGTATGAATAAAATCCGTACTTGTTTCCGCCACGATCTGCATTAGGGTGTCTTTAGCAATACCACCTTGCTTCAGACGAGCTTCCCTCTTCTCCGGGTCACTGATGCGATCCAACTCAAAGGACTGTTCACACTGCCAAGTCGCCAAGGGTCCCGGAGGGCTTCCCTCTGTTAGCGGTATCGATTTAATAGGTGCGATCAACGCACCTTCAGAGCCAAAACCATTGAGACCGATAAGCGGTGCAAGCTGGGTTGCCAAACCGTCTTCGTCGGGAAGTGGGTAAAGGCTACCTCCGAACTGTTCAATTAAACGAGCCGCTAACGAGAACCCTTTCGCGATACCGCCAAAGCCTTCGCAACGCGCTAATGCTTCGATGTACCAAGCAACAATCTCTAAGTCTTTTGACTCTTCCGCTAGCACTTGCGGTGCAGCGCTAATGATTTCTGCCCAGTCCCCGAAACTAAAGTACATCACCTCGCCAGCACTTAGCGCTGATCGCTCATTATTCCGGGCAGCACTACGTGCATTACGAAGCACCTGGTAACCCGAAGTTGGCGAAGTGTTAAGCCTTAAATCTACGCCTGCGCCATTGTTTTCGCTCAACGGTGCTAACAACGCCATAAATTCATCCGATGCAACGAACGCGTTCACTTCTGTACCTCTTTAAAAACTCGACACAACGAATGATTAGGTCGCAAAACCTAGCCCTTCAAGATCAGCTACAATGTCTCTAAGCTGCAGTTCTGCCCTTTCGTTGCCTTTATTTACGTAATATCGCACTTTGCCATTAATTTTTTTAACGAACTCTTCTACCGTAGGTGCGATCAGCGGACTGTTAGATGGCACACCCAATGTCATTTTCAGCCTCTCAATACGTTCATAACAGTCTCGAAAATCCTTATCAAACCACAGGGTCACAAGCTTTTCGTTGATGTACGAAACCTCTGGCTCTACGAAAACTTTAGCGGCAAGCATCGGATACTCCGACGAACCGTCTACACCAATCTGAAAATCAACCAGTTGTTGCGCAGCTTTAACCGTATTGTCGTCCGTATTTGACCAAGCAAAATCCAATTGCTGCGGCAAAAGAAAGTCGCGTTGATATTCCTTAAGTTGAACGATGCGGATGGGATTAACTGAAGTCGCGGCGGATTCAACTTCCTTTGCGTAACGCGCTAGGAAATCCGCCGGTAATGTCGCGGCGCTTTCCCCACTGATACGTACTAGTTTTTCAACCATCCGATTAACAGTACTCAGTTCGCTCGCGTTAAATGATGGGTTCTGTAAATATTCTTGGAAGTTAAGATCCACGGCAGACAGTAGTTGGCCGCCCTCAGACGCTAGGCGCTGTTGCTGGCGTATAACAATGTGTGAGTCGGGATAGAGGATTAAGAGCTTTTCGACCTTGCTCTGGAGCGCTGGAATATGCGCAAACTGTTCGTCCGCGCTAACACCCGTTAAAGCTTTATCCACATGGTTTTCGAGGTCACCCAACATGAGTTCGCGAATATCGGACAATGCAGTGAGCTTTACTGGCTTGGGTAAGGCATTAAATTGGTCGACTAGCTCGCCGGTTAGACCATTTTTTTTAACCTGCTCGACCCAGGTTTGACGGACTGCGTCTTGCTCGACCAGCTGTTCTGCCGCTGAAAGCTTCTGCCAAGTGTTAATGACAAAAATGCTCGCCGCGGTACACAAAGCAAGAGCGCAAGCGGCCGTTGCTAAGCGTTTTGCAATAAAAGAAACAATTTTTGATGCCTTTGAAAATTGCCCAACAAATTCTTCAATGGTTTGATATCGAGCTCGACTGTCTAATGCCAACGCTCGCCTTAGCACTCGCCACTGAACAGCAGACAGCTCATCCGGTTTTTGAAGTTTAAAGCCCTTTGGAAGTCTGGTGGTAGGTCGCCGCTCAAATGGATGACGACCACTTAACATTTCATAAGTAACACATGCTAGAGAAAACACATCGTCGTTGGGTTGAGCGGGCTTGTCTGCGATAACTTGCGGGCTTGCATAGGACAAAGTGTAACCTCGGAATCCTAATAAATCAGCACTGCTAACATTCTCATCATCAAGGTCAATTGAGGCGGAAGACCTAGCAATGGCGAAGTCGATGACTTTCACACCGCCGCTGTCCGGCAAAAGAATATTGCCGGGCTTAATATCGCTATGAATAATATTTTTATGGTGTGCAACCGTCAGGGCTTCAGCCACAGAAGAAATAATATTAAGCGTCTGATTGATACTGAGCTTCTTGCCTGGTGCTCGGTCTAAAAACTCAGAAAGGGTTTGCCCCTCGACAAGCTCCATAGTGACAAAATTCCAGTCACCATCACGATGGAAGTCGTAGACTTTAACAATATTAGGATGATTTAGGTGCCGGGTAGTTAATGCTTCATGCAGCATTAACTCGTGATGCGCATTGTCGCTGGAGGTTGAAGTTTGTTTCGCCACCTTGACCGCAATGTAGCTTTCGCTTACATCACCACCAAGCACTGCTAACATGTCACGCGCGCGATAAACTGCACAGGTTCCACCCTGCCCAATTAAACGCATCAACATGTAACGATTAAGAAGCACATGACCTTCCTCTATAGGAAACTCTCGGCTTCTGTCTTCACACGTATCAGAGTCGTCTATTGGACGAGCGCCCGACTTTTTTTGTTTTACCGCATCCATTCGTTTAACACATTCCTACTTAAACCCCGTTTATGGAATCACCCATACGACGAGCGGGCGAACATTACCAATCAAAACTAGAGCAAGTCCAGAGTTAATTGAGTATTAATTAATTTTTTGAAACTTAACTCATACTTAGGCATGAGAAATGACAAAACAGCACAGCTAGCAACTTATAGTCAGGTACGCGTTGCTTACATGTTGGATGCATACTCTCGCGAGCACATGCTTGAACCAGCTAAATTACGCGCCATACCGTTCGCCTATATATCGAACAAATATCATTTTAAGTGACACACAAAAACAAAATGCGATGGCTTTAGCTGACAATATTAATCGTCGAAAATAAATACAATGAGATTTTGTTTTGAAAATTTGTTTTGTGAAAAATGTCGCAATTAAATTGGTTAGCCACTAGAACCGTTTTTTTATTTCGTGATACATTCGCGCGCTCAACAACTAACACGAACAGTTAGCGCATCTTTGCCACTCGGTTTTTGCGTTTTTTATATGGAAGTAAAGGGCTTAAGCGCAAACTACGAAATTATCATGAGATCATTATCGAGTTTTTCTAACTCCTAATGCGAGATAATTCAAACCTTCTCAAGACTCAACGGATTAGTCAGAGGTATCATGACGGATCAGACCACCAATCACAGTCATTCCCATAGCAAACACGATCCTTCCGTTCAACAACCGCTATGTACTGCAGGTTTTTCGTCGTCACTTTGCACCTTTCTTATCGGGGGCCAAGCATGAAGCTAGAGCTACAGGTAAGCCATTTACAGAATTCTGGCTCAAACTTTAAGCAAACCAAAGTTTTCTCAGAGGCCGGTGGCTTTTTAGGCCGCGAGCCCAGCTGTGATTTATTTTTACCCTGCCCCGAAAAAGCTATTTCGCGACAACACGCTAAAGTGTTTGTAGAGAGTGACGCGTTTTACATCGAAGATATGAGCGCGAATGGCGTATTTATTAACAACCAGTCTGAACCTCTAGGCCAAGGAAATACGTATAAAGTCGTAGATGGCGATCATATTCGCATAGGTGATTTTTCAATCGGATTATCGATCGCAGAAAACAGCGAAGTGCAAGCGCGCGCCGTTAATGAATCGCCTGCTACTGAACGCACACAAAAGATGAAACCAGCTACAAGCAACCCGACTAAACAGTCGCATAGCAAAGTCACGCATCTCCATACCAAACGCAAAAGCTCACTCACCGATGTCTTTCTAGACGATGGCAATAATCCATTTGGCGGCCCGCCCAGTATCGAGAAAGTGAAAATTGATATTGGCGATACTTCCGATAGCTTTAAACCGCCCCAAAGCTTTATCCCTGATAACTGGGATTTGGATATCGAAGCAGCACCTGCAGAACCCACGTCTCCTCCTCCGGTACCGCCAATACAGCAACCGCTACAGACTACAGCACAAGATCGCCCACTAAGCTTTTCGAATGACAAGGCAATGCTCTCAAAACTATTACAGGGGTTGGGCTGCGACGATGTATCCAGTGAAGAGTTAACACCTGAAACAATGTTACTACTCGGTCAAACGTTACGTGTGACGTTAAACGGCCTCGTCAACAACCGAAAATTTGTACAAGAGACTAAGTGTAGTTTAAGTCTGGATGAGATCAGCCTAGAACGACAGGCCGAAGCCGACGGCTTCGAAGGCTTAGAGAATGGCAATCAACTAGCTAAAATGCTGTTGGACAATCACTCCTCTGGTCAAAAACAACTACCCGCGCGAATTGCGTTAACTTACAAATATCTCATGGAAGATCAGCGCGATATCGTTGCTGGTATTCACTATGCCACGGAGAAGCTCAAGGAAGGACTGTCGCCCGCCGCAATTGAAGAGGCTTACCAGCAATCGCAAGGTAAACCAAGTAACGAAGGCTTTTCTGGCCTAAGCGAGAAGCTAACAGGTAATGCTAAGAAATGGGCATTCTACCGATCCCATTGGAGCCGTATTTGTAACGGCTTAAACACCGCTATTCGTAAACAGTTTGAATATAAATTCTTGCTTTCCCACGCGAAACGTACCCGGGATAGAATTGATGGCTAACAATTGGTTCAAGCCTGCTAATTTCAATTTGATGCTGTTTATTTTGCTATTTCCGCTACTCAAAGCTTGTGCGGTTAGCAACATGATTGTTTCGCCCTACGATAACATCGAAATTACGGCTAGCGATTCAGTGAACCCTGATGGCAACGAACGCCCCTCGCCTATTCAAGTGAAAATTTTCGAGCTTTCAGATAGAGCGACGTTTGACAACCTCGACTTTGAAAAGCTTTTTTATCAGAGTGACGCACTTCTGAGCGATCAGTTGCTCTCTTCCGGTGATTTTATTCTCCAGCCCTCTGAAAAACTCGAATACAAAGTGCAGTTGCAGCCCGGCGCAAGCTACATTGCTATTTTAGCCGGTTACCGCGATATCGACAGCGCAAAATGGAAACATGCTTACAAAGTCAAAGACACGGGGTACTACCAACACGCTTTTTATCTCGATGAAAATGCGATAAAGGCCATTGTGAAGAAAACGAATAGTTCATCGGTCAGCGAGACGGATCCAGCCGACACCATTAAACGCATTGAAGACACAACCTCTAGCGCACAACGCAGTAAAAGCAATATCGACCGTCTACGCGGTAAATAATGTTTAACGGTATAGAAAATTAACAATTAGTTGCGCTTGTAGAGAAGTTATTACCCTAGGAAACACGTATGTTGAAGACTAATAAAATCGCCTGGATGGAGAGCCAATACCTCTTCCCACACCATTTTCAACAACAAGAGCGATATATTGAATCTGTTATCGAGCAACGTGCTGCAGCGATCAGAGAGTTTGTTTGGGGCTTCAAACGGATTCAGCTCGACGAATCATTATTATCGGATAAACGAATTGGCGTCACCGAAGCATCCGGCATTATGCCTGATGGCTGCCCCTTCAACCTACCGCAACAGGCACTACTCCCGGCCCCCAAAGAAGTTGGCCAGCAAGTCAAAAATGAATTGGTTTACCTGATTCTTCCAATCTATCAGCCCGGCAGTAAATATATCGAAACCAATCAAGCCAGCGATAATATTGCGCGCTACCGCCTGCAGGAACTGGAAATTTTCGATTATTGTTCGGAAAACATTAATAGCGAAACCATCGAAAGTGCGACTTTGCAATTTCGAATCGGTTTGGAATCAGAAGAGCTAGGTGGTTTTACTGCACTTCCCTTCGCCCGCATTCAGGAAGTCACTCAGGAAGGCGCAGTTATTCTCGATAAGCACTACATCCCACCAGTGCTATCTATTTCTGCTAACCGTCAATTATCCGGCTACTTAAACGACACGCTAGGAATGCTTGGTCAACGTGGTGATGCGCTTGCTCAACGTTTTACCGCATCCACTCAAGAAGGTAGTGCCGCGGCGATCGCAGACTTTATGCTGCTGCAATTAATTAACGGCTATCAACCTCGCCTAAAACACCTTAGCCAACAACAGCAACTACATCCCGAAACCCTGTACCGCGAACTTGTGAGCCTATCAGGGGAGCTGGCTACGTTTACAACCAAAACCAAACGCCCGATTGATTCTTCTCGCTACCAACATAACGATTTAGTGAATTCATTCAAGCCAATTATGACTTCACTGAGTAAACAATTAAGTGTGGTACTAGAACAAACGGCTATTCCTCTGCCTGTAGAGAAACGCCAGTACGGTGTGCACGTCTCCCGTATCACAGACCGAAGCTTACTGAATAATAGTCGTTTTATCTTGGCGGTGCGCGCTGAAATGTCCACCGACCAACTTAGCCGCTATCTACCTGATCATATTAAGATTGGTTCGGTCGATACCATTCGTGATCTAGTGAACAATCAGCTTACTGGTATTACATTAAGCGCCCTGCCTGTTGCGCCAAGGGAAATTTCCTATCACGCTGGGTTTGTCTATTTCGAGCTCAGCAGCCAAAGCGAACAGTGGCAATCACTTAAAAATTCGGCTGCTTTTGCCTTTCACATCGCTGGAGACTTGCAGGATATCACGCTTGAATTCTGGGCTATTCGACAGTAGGCGTAACGGAACAGTATAGGAAAAGTCTTCATGGATAACGACGACAATACAATAATTAAGCCACGCCCGGGAAAATCTCGAGGTCTAGCGCCAGGCGGTGATGCCGATCAAACGGTGATTAAACCACGCCCCCGCCCTGGCGGGCGGGTCGCTCGATCACCAGCAAGCGGCTTAGCGAATGACGATTCGACGGTAATTAAACCCCGAGCAGGTGGTAGCGGCCGTCCGCGATCGGGACCTCTGAATTTACAAATTCCCAATACGCCAGATGGCTTGAAACAGAGTCCTCTAGTCGATGCAGCAACACCGATTCTTTCGGTCGCGACACAACTTCGCCAACTCGAAGGTAAGATTGATATCGTTGCTGTTCACAATTATATCAGCCAACTTATTGCCCAATTCGAGCGAGAGTGCAATCAAATCACTGATGACGCTACGCTACGTAAGCCAAGCTCGTATGTGTTGTGCGCGCTGATCGACGAAACCGTACTCAACACCCACTGGGGCGAACACAGCATGTGGAGTCAAAAACCCATGCTCAGTGTGTTCCACAAAGAAACCTACGGTGGCGAAAAGTTTTATAGCATTTTGGATGAATGCCTATCCTTGCCCGCGAAATACATCGACCTCATTGAAATTATTTACCTCGCTCTATCACTCGGTTTTATGGGAAAAATGCGGGTCGATTCGCAAGGTGCAGTAAAAATCGAATATATTCGATCACAGCTGTACGAAGTACTCACACGCAGTCGTGATCGCTACAAAAAAACCTTATCACCTCAAGTCAATAAAGCAGCGCAGCACACCAATAGGCTACACAGCTTCTGGCCTGCCTGGCTCTTTGTTGCTTCCCTTATTCTTGGCGCTTTTGGTGTCTACAGCTATCAATTGATTCAACTGAATAAACAGTCTGACACCACCGCACAACGCCTAGCGGGATTAATTCCTATTAAAGAAAAAGCCCGCTTACCCAGCAATGCCCAGCGCGATGAATTTATCGCACTTAGAAATTTGCTAGGCCCTGAAATTAAGCGCGGCATTTTAAGTGTTGATGATTACACCACCCATACGGCAATCGTGCTACACGCCGCAGAACTGTTTTCGTCCGGCAGTACCGATATTAAAGTCCCCTACGAACCAGTTCTCGACAAGATAGCCAAAGCGCTTGAATCCATTGAAGGTCGAATCGTTGTATCCGGCCATACGGATGACCAAGCCATTCGTTCTCCTCGCTATCCTTCCAATTGGCACCTCTCATTAGCACGCGCTAGTGCTGTGGTGCAGTACATGGATCGTATAGCGCAATTGGAGGGTCGATTACTACCAGAAGGTCGCGGCGAAAATGAGCCCGTCGCATCAAATGAAACACCCGAAGGACGAGCCAGAAACCGACGCGTAGTCATCGACGTGTATTACCCGAAGGGAAGATCAGTTGAAGTATCACCCGAGCTAGCGTCTACCAAATAATAAACATGGCTAAGTATTTACATAACTAGTCATTTACAGAGCTAGTTATTTACATAGCTAGGCATTTAAACGAAGTACACGTAACACTATGATGGAGTCCAGGGAGTGAGACGGTTTATAGATTTTATTACCCAAGGTTGGTTCTTAAGCCTTCTGGGTATCATATTGCTGGCATTAATCATTTGGTTTGTCGGCCCACTGATCGCAATCGCCGATTTCAAACCACTGGCCAGTGATTTAGTCCGCGTCTGTATTATTTTTGTGATCCTCGTTGCCTGGGGCCTCAACAATTTACGTCGCCAAGTAAAAGAGCAAAAAAACGAAAAACAAGTCGCCGAAAGCTTAATGGAAGATTCCATTCAATCTGGCCCTGCCGCAGAAAAAGCGAATCCCGACGAAAAGATTTTAACCAAGCGCCTTAAAGATGCGATCTCGATGCTGCAAGCATCGAACTTTGGCAAATCAGGCAAACTCTACGCCTTGCCCTGGTATATGGTCATTGGTGCCCCGGGTTCTGGAAAAACCACTGCACTAAAAAATTCTGGTTTGCACTTCCCTCTGGCCGAGCAAATGGGTGAACAACCTATCCAAGGCGCTGGGGGTACCCGTTATTGTGATTGGTGGTTTACCAACGAAGCCATCTTAATTGATACAGCCGGCCGTTACACCACGCAAGATAACCCCAAAAAAATTGAAACAGCTGCCTGGCTTGGCTTCTTGGGGCGTTTGAAAAAGGTCCGTCCTAAGCGCCCATTGAATGGCGTTATCGTTACAATCAGTATCGACGAGATCATCAATAAAACAGCGACCCAGAAATCATTTCAAGCGGTTGCCATTAAGCAACGTATTCAAGAATTAAATAATCATCTCGGTATGGAATTACCGGTGTACGTTATTTTCACTAAGCTGGATACCATTGCCGGCTTTAATAGTTTCTTTGCCGATCTCGACCAAGAAGACCGCGATCAGATTCTTGGCTTTACATTCCCCGAAGCCAAGCCAGGCATGGTGACGGACTTCATCGACCAATTTAGCGACTCCTACACCGCGCTCTCGCAGCAACTGAATGAACGTGTATTACAACGGTTGAGCAGTGAAGCCAACCCGAAAAAGCGTGCGCTAATCTACGAATTCCCACGGCAAATGGTCGGGTTGCGCAAAGAGCTAAAGGGTTTCTTGCAACAAATATTTACACCCAACCAGTTCGAAGCCCCGATTCTATGGCGCGGCACCTACTTTTTGAGTAGCACACAAGATCACATGACATCCCGCTGGGTGAAAGGCATTTTGCCCACCGACTATGTCAGCAAACCTGTTGATGTCAGCGCAAGTGAGTCAAAGTCGTTTTTTGTACATCGTTTGCTTAAAGACGTCGTCTTTGCTGAAGCCAACCTTGCTTCGCTATCCGCGCGATTGCGCATGCGCTATCGCTGGATATACACCAGCATACTGGTGTTATCGTCCATCGGGTTTGGCCTCAGTCTTTACGCTTGGCACCATAGTAAAAATCTCAACCTCTCTTACATCAGCCAGTTAGAGCAAGATACAGAAGATTATCGGCAAGTGACTAATGGTGGCCTCGAAGAGCCACACAACTGGTTAATGCTTGCCAATGGTTTAAACGAATTACGTGATATGCCAACTGGGTACTTAGTCGATGAAACCGAACACCCTAGCGCACAAGGCTTTGGGCTTTATCAAGGGGAGAAATTGGGCGCTGTTGCGGATTCGACATACCTGCGCGCACTCGAATCTTTTTTCATGGCTGACCTTAGCAAATTGCTTCTCAACCATGTCGACCTAGCCCGCAATGACGACGAATTGCTTTACGAGTCTCTCAAATTCTATTTGATGCTCTATTACCCCGAACACATGGATCGTGAATCATTCACGCTCTGGGTGAATATTTTGTGGGACCGCGCTCTACCTAGACAGTCCGATAGACCACTCATTGACACACTCAATGAGCACCTCAACGTTGCATTAGATGAACAGGTATCACCTGCGCCCATTAACGAAACGAAAGTCGCGTCTGCACGTGAAATACTGATCAACACGCCACTTGATTTGCGTATTTATCGTCGCCTCAAGAATGATTACTTTAGCGATAACGAAGGCCAGTTCTCGGTTCAGCAAGTATTGGGTAAAAAGTCTGAAGTTATCTTTTACCGCCGCAGCGGAAGACCTCTCGACGAAGGTATTCCAGAACTGTTCACCTACTCTGGGTTCCACACCGGTTTTAATCTGCAACACAACAAGCTCGCTCAACAACTCGCCGATGAACAGTGGATTTACGGAGATAGCTTAGCGGAAACGTTAGACGAAGAACGCATCGCCCAAATCAAAGCAAAGGTTAATGAGTATTATTTTGCTGAGTACCAAACACGCTGGGATAGCTATCTTAATGATCTAGCCATCCAATCCTTCGCCACCGTTAATAGAGGGCAAACGGTCGCACGTCTACTTGCTAGCTCAGAAAAACCCTTAATTAAATTCTTGAATGAAGTTCGTCAACATACGGCATTAAGCGAGATTCCTGCCATCAGCGACGACACTAAACAAGCGGCTAATGAACTCGCAGAAGAATTTGCTAGCAGTCAAAAAGGAAGACTGGAACGACTGGTCCCTAAATCTGTTCTTTCACAAGGTGCTTCTTTACCTGGCCAAGAAATCTCCGAATACTTTGAAGAGGTGAACACCTTCATCAATGCAGGGGAAGGTTTACCGCTACATAACCTGCAACAAACTCTCGAGGGGCTTGATCAGTATTTCCAGTCGTTAGCCTACTCGGGTAACCTCAACCAAGCGGCGTTCGAAACCAATGCCAACGATAGCGGTAGCAACAATGCGCTAGCTGGGCTAAAACGCGCCATGCTCGAAGTACCAAGCCCGTTAAATACCTGGTTCGATTCTATCGCGCGCGATACCAATCAAGTCACTGCCGTTGCTACGCAAAGCCACATGAACAATGTATGGCGGACAGAGATCTACTCGTTCTACGAGCGTGCGATACAAGGCCGCTACCCTCTTCTACCAAAAAGCATTCGCGATATTAAACTCGCCGACTTCACGACGTTCTTCGGCCCTGGAGGATTACTCGATAGCTACTACGTCAGCTACGTTGAACCCTTCGCGGACACCACCACCACACCTTGGCGGTGGCAAAAAAATATTGGCCTAAGCTCTAACACGCTTGCAATGTTTGAACGAGCTCAGCGAATTAAAAAAGCCTACTTCGGAGATTCAACCGAAGGACCATCGGTAGATTTCACTGTAAAGCCTCACGCGTTAGAACAAGTGGCCAGCGGCTTCATTCTCGAAACGGGCGGAAATAGCGCGACATACAATCACGGCCCAGTACGAACCATTGCATTAACTTGGCCGGGCGATGTGACGAATCAATCGAAAATTGTATTTAACCTAGCAAGCCGAGGCACACCAATGAGCGCGCGGACGGACGGCGAATGGAGTTGGTTCCGATTGCTCGATCAATATGCACAGCTCGCCCCGAAAAATGAAGGCGACAGCCTGCTAGTGACATTTGAATTAAATGGGATATCGGCACAGCACGAATTAAAACCGGCGCGTACCTACAACCCATTTACCAGTAACGATATCAAATACTTTTCTCTACCTGAGCGATTATGATCGAACAGAACGATATGTGCGGTTTGTTTGGAAAACTGCCGCAACAAGGCGATTTCGTCAGCCATTTTTTTCCAGAAGGTTTTACGGAACACTGGCATCATTGGTTACAAGCCTGCTTGAGCGTTAGCCGCGAACAGTTAGGCCCGGACTGGATGGATTACTATCTCACCAGCCCTGTATGGCGCTTTGCCATTATGCCCAACGTTATTACAGACAAGGCCGTTGTTGGTGTAATGATCCCGAGCGTTGATGAAGTGGGTCGATACTTTCCTTTAACAGTTGCCCACCTGGCCGATCACCACCCTTGGTCCGCTTATCGAGATGGCGCAGAGTGGTACCAACAGGTTGAAAAAGTTGCGCTGCTCGCACTCGATGACGCCATTGGTTACACACAGTTTGTCGGCCGTTTTGAACAATTGGCGTTACCAGAATTTCCTCCACTCCAACACTACGTGACGAATTTAGCGCATCAACAGCCACGAGATAATGCGGTTATCGACGTTAAACAAGATCAAACAGCCGAAGATTTAACACTGGATCTTCTCGCCGCAGCCCATCAACGCATCTATGGAAATTACAGCTTGTGGTGGACGGAGGGCTCAGAATTTATTCCGTCATCACTCTTGGTGAGTAGCCAGCTACCAGACGCTGGTCAATTCGCTGCAATGCTTGATGGAAACTGGATGCAATGGGGATGGAACAAGGAAGCCATCTTAAGCAAAGACAATAAAACCCCTACCGAATAACGTTGCTTAAATGAAACTTAATAATTAGCACTGGCTTTACAATACGGTTTTGGCGAAGGAATGTATTACGCATGGCAATAATTGCAGGCGGTACCAGCACTAGCAGCATGACGCACACCGGTTGCGTTAGACACCACAATGAAGACGCACTCATTACGATTCCGACTTCAGGTATTTGGGCGGTTGCCGATGGCATGGGCGGGCACGATGCTGGCGATTATGCGAGCCGTTGTATCGTGAGCCATCTTTATGATGCTGCACAACATTACAAAGGCCACGAATTAATCAACGAAATTCCCAACGTCATTCAACGGGCGAACAGTGAATTACTTGATTACGCGCACTCTCAATCAGATGAAGCGATTATTGGCACAACCGTTGTTGTACTGCTGTTAGAGGGCGATCACTACCACTGTTACTGGACAGGTGATAGCCGTTGTTATTTGTCCCGTGAAGGCGAGCTTCAGGCCATTACCACTGATCACACTGAAGCGGAAGAATTAATAGCGCAAGGTTTGACGAATGAAGCCGCCGCACTTGATATGCGAACCGCCAACACATTAACACAAGCGGTAGGTGTTTTTCCCAAAGCCTACGTCGATTACGTGAGTGACCTTATTTATGAAGGTGATCGGTTTTTACTCTGTACGGACGGCTTAACGAAAGTCTATTCCGATCAAGAACTGGCCCAAATGGTCAGTTATCACAATATTGACGAAATTAATCAGCAATTTCTGACTGGTGCGATTGAAGCAGGCGCGCCTGATAATTTAAGCAGCGTGATCGTGAGCTTATAAGCAAGGATACCGAGCACACATGGACTCAACCAAAATTCCTATTCCTCCCGGTATATCATCGGAGATCATAGGCTTTCGAATACTTGGCAGCTGCTGGCTGTTCGCAAAAAATACCTACCAGCCTTCTTACTGGATGATGTTAAAACGCGAGGGTTTCAGCGGCGACTTACTCAGCAGCAGTAGCGAACTTGAAGGTATTACCAACTACCTTGACCGCAGCATGCTGGATGACATCTACCGCCTGCACCATGGTGACTTACCCGATCACTACTTCGACTTCACCCTTCGTAATGATGTCGAACACCTGGTCCTTTCCGGGCAAATTAAAGTGTTCCGCCTCGCCGACGATAAATTTCTTCGGTTGACCGATCCTTACGATTCTCTCTATGCCAGTAACGAAAGTATCGACCAACAAATTGAAAACCCAGTCGTTGCAAGGCGCTACGCCCTGGCAAACGAACTCGGGCAAGACATCGTTGCACGCTGGACAAAAAAAGACGCCGAAGATTTAGAACACTGGAATAACTTCGTCATCTGGCGCGAAGCTATCGAAGCATACGATGTCGGCGCAGAAGCGGTAGATACGGTGGGTGATTTCGTCGTCGGTATCTGGGACATCGGTTGCTTTGTCGTAGAGATCGCCTACGAAGGCGCCAAAACCTATATCAAACTCCAAGCGGCCTACCTTAATACGCTTCACAACGCGGTTACCGGCGATTTCGACGCAATCCGCAAAGACCTCGAAGCAGTCGGCATCTGGCTCGACGAAAGCGTCGATTCTGCTCAAAAACTCGTCGACAAAGCCAAAGAAGGCATGAAGGTGTTCGACGAATTAATGAGCGACCGCATCACACGCGAACTCATCTACGACTACCTAGACAGCCTCTACCAAAGCGTCCCCTACCGCGACAGCCGCACGTTAATGCTCCGCCTAGTCTTTGAAATAGGTATCGAAGTACTGCTAGCGCTCGCCACCGCAGGCGCCGCCAACGCAGCAAGACGCACCGCCCAAGCAGCATCAACCACAAACAAAGCAGTAAAAGCCAGCAATACCGCCAAGCGCATAGGCCCCTTCACCCAACGCGCTATTGATTTGATGGTGGATTTAGCTAAAGTGCTAGACAAGCGGGAACTTAAAATCGAGCACAAGCCGGCACCTGATGTTGATGTGCCGGATTACGCGAAGAAGAAAGATAAAAAGCCTGATGGGGCACCGAAAGATCCGCCGCCGTTAAAAACTAATCCACAAAATATAAGGGAAGCGGCCAAAACCTGGCCCCCTGAAAAGAAAGCGCGCTTTGATTCGGCAGATAAGTACTACGCGGAGGCTGGATATAAGGACTACGACAGCCACTTGCGAGGCATTGATTTTGATCAACCTGTAGAAGTGGTGAAATTTGAAAAAGGCGATAAGCTGTATCAGTATTCCTACTTAGATCGTACAACTGGCCACCCCAAAGTAGGCTCATACTACTATAGTAGTGAGAAAATTGATCCGAACGGACTAGGTTTTGAAATCGATGGAAGGCGAATGATTGAACTAGAGTTAGATGAACCAGCGGACTTTCTGCAGAGTGCAGCTGCCAACATTGAAGACTGGAATGGATCTGACCAAATTTTTAAAGGTGGGGAAACCCAACTATTCAATCCCAACGCAGTAACCACTAATATCGAGGTTATTAAATAAAGAATGAGCAATATAGATCTAATTAAGGAGACTATCGCCACCGTTGATACCTCTTTTTCGAAAAAAATCGATTTCGTGGCTGCCTTGGGAACGATAAAGGAAACCATAGCGGCGGATGTTCTAAAGTATTCACCCATCGATCAACGGATCACACATTTTATTGTTTTCAAGTCAGCGACTGGGGTACGTGAAATCAGCTTTTATTGTGACAATTTAGATTTTTCATTACAGGAAATAGAAGCTAATTTTGGCGACGCCAAAATTGGCTATAATTTTAGGGAAAACTATAGCCAATTCACTTTCGCCCTAAAGTCAGAGTTTATCGATAGTTTGTTTTTTATACGGGACAACAAATACGACATTTCTGATCGAAAAAAAATAACCGAAACAACACCTAGAGGCGATAGCAAAAAGTCTTCTGACCTGACCTTCAACGCATTCTGCCTGAAATTTCGAGAACAGAAAATAACTTAAGTTGCCAATTTGAAAGAGTCAACAAAAATACAATTGCTAAAGCAATATTTTATTTCCGAGGAATACATCCTGGAGTTCATCAATAGCTATCAGGATTTCATCGAACATTCTCTTCGAGCGCTTGACAGCTACAAGAAATTAAAAGCAAGCACGTCTCTAAGCACCAATAAAGATTGGGATATTGACGAAGAGTTGTGGGATAAAAAGGTAAAGCCAAACTTTCTTTCAATGCAAAACGCTTCCCAGACTGCCCTTGCTGAATACAAGAAAAACAACTTGGATTATCTCGACCGATTAGCTGGAGATTTCCGAGGGCTTAGTAAAAACATGGATGGAATTAGAGAGTCATTCATGGAAGCTCTAGACGCATCGATAAAGAAAATATATTTCCAGCAATGGAAAAACACCACTCGATCAGCTCGAAATATTGAAAAGACCATTAACAATTGGTGGAAAGACTCCTCAATACTCGATGAAAATATAACCGGACCTATCGAAGAAAAAAAACTATTAAAGCACCTAAAGTCCGGGGAAACACCATAGTACTCTATTGACAGACTCGACTAACAACTCTTTGCGAGAGAAGAGTGATACTCAAAATTCATGAATGAATATATCAAAATACAACTTCTAAAACGAAAGTTTTAATCTATCGAATACTTAGAGGGTTTTAATAACACATATCAACTTTTCATCGACCACTCTCTTTCTGCCTTAGATCAATACAAAAAAGTTAAGAAACAAAAAACCATTACGCCTAATCGAGACATGGACATCGACGAAAAATTATGGGACGAAAAAGTAAAACCTAATTTTCTTAGAATGCGTCAGTCCGCTCAAATCGCCATAGATAAAGCCAAGCAAGGAGATCTCAGCGCCATTCGTTCACTCGCAGCTGATTTTAAAGGGCTTAGTAAGAGCATGGATGGTATTAGAGAGTCATTCATGGATACTCTAGATCCTCACACAAAGAAAACATACTTTTCACTTTTGAAAAGAAATCGAGTGACCACCGGAAATATTGTAGACACAATAATTAGTTGGTGGAAAGACGACGAATAACTCGACGAAGAAATAACTGGGCCAATTGATGAGAATAAGCTAATAAAATATTTAAAGCCAGGTGAGCAAATCTAACTCATGGGAAACAAGCCTAATGTGAGACCAATATTTAGAAGATCTAATTAGTAATGGTTTTCAGGAAGAGATCTAGTATGCAATTATTAGAGTTGAAACGCATAAAGTTAATAGACGGAGAAGAGAATCTCGCGATAAATTTTTTTCGATATACGATTTCTACTCGGTCCCTATCTTGTAGACCTCAAGACCTTGAGCCCATTGCAGAACTCGATAGCGAACACTCTAAAGGAGCTGCAGCTCAAGTAAGTAAGCAACTTGGTTTTAAAATCGCTGACTTCGATGGCACTCCTATTTATCTGGGGGCTAAGAAAGGTTTAGAGCTTTTCTATCAAAAGATCGACGATACAGATGACTTTTCCATCTTCTCAATGGGAGAGTTTCAGCCCGGTAGATTCATCTGTCAATTAGAGGCACTTTTTACTAAAGATAATTAGCTACCACTATTTTTCTTAACGCATAAGAGTTTGATTTTGAAACAACTAAAACAGCTACACCCCAAACATGAATAGTGACACATGTGAAAGAATATTAATTAAAGGGCTAAGGTCATACTTTGTCTCATCCGCAAACGGGCTTTTTGTAAAAAGAGATTTCAGGCGGGTTAAATGAACCCGCAAATGCCTTCTCAGCGTCACGACAAAATCGAGATAACTGAACAAAGAAAAGTATAAAAGCGCTTAAACGAAAAACCCCACCGAATGGTGGGGTTCAAGAATTAACGTTTAACGCGGTAACTGCCCTAAAGCTTCAACACTCGCAACACTTCTTCAAGCTCAGTAATCATCTGCCCTACTAGCTGATTAAACTGCGGCTCTTCAGATTGGGCACCTTCACCACTCATTTGCTGGCGGGCACCACCGATGGTGAAGCCTTGATCGTATAGCAATGCACGGATTTGGCGGATGGTAAGAACATCCTGGCGTTGGTAGTAGCGGCGATTACCACGGCGCTTAACTGGCTTAAGCTGGGGGAATTCTTGCTCCCAATAACGCAATACGTGCGGTTTAACAGCGCATAATTCGCTGACTTCACCGATCGTAAAATAACGCTTCCCCGGGATTACCGGCAATTCGTCGTTATTGGTTGGTTCCAGCATACGCCTCTACTCTAGCTTTCAACTTCTGGCCTGGTCGGAATGTCACTACACGCCGAGCAGTAATGGGAATCTCTTCACCGGTTTTGGGGTTACGCCCTGGTCGCTGGCTTTTGTCACGGAGGTCAAAGTTGCCAAAACCCGACAATTTGACCTGCTCGTTGCTTTCCAGCGAGTGGCGAATCTCTTCAAAAAATAGCTCTACTAGCTCTTTGGCTTCTCGCTTATTGAGGCCAAGCTCTTCGTAGAGTTTTTCCGCTAAGTCTGCTTTGGTCAGCGCCCCAGACATAAAACATGCCCTTTTCCGATTACAGGTTTACCGTAGGTCGGCATCAAGCTCCTGCTTCAATTGCTGGATGACAGCATCCATCGAAGCGTTGATTTCCGATTCGGTAAGAGTGCGTGAAGGGTCCTGAAAGGTCAAGCCCAGCGCGACACTTTTTCTTTGCGGATCAATACCTTTGCCCACATATAGGTCAAACACCTTTAAGTTTGAAAGGGACGATCCAGCTGCTTTTTCGACTGTAGCGAGTAGCGTATCTGACTGCACCTTTTTGTCGACCAACACCGCTATATCACGACGAACTTCCGGAAATTTACTGATTTCGGCGAAATCAGGTACTTTCCCGACTAGTAGGTCAGATTGAGTGATTTCAAACACGAAAACCGCCTGATTTATATCCAATTCCTTGGCGGCCTGAGGGTGTAAAGCCCCCACCACGCCTACAACCTGGTCATTTTTGATAATCTCGGCCGTTTGGCCGGGGTGCAACGCTGGGTGGCTACCAGCTTTAAATTGATAGCTTTCTGGCTCTCCCGTGGCCTGTAGTAGAGCTTCCACGTCCCCTTTGAGGTCAAAGAAGTCGACAGAGGTACTCTCCGAGGCCCAGTTTTCATCAACTCTTGAGCCTGTAATTAGACCAGCCAGCATGGGCTCTTGCAGTATTTCATCACCCTGCTGGACGAATCGCATCCCCGTCTCAAAAAGACGAATGCGCCCTTGTTGGCGATTAAGGTTGTGCATCGTGGCGTTAACCAAGCCAGGAATCAACGAGGCACGCATAATCGACAACTCCGCACTGATTGGGTTGATCAGTTTGACAGGCTCGCTTTCAGGGTTGAACAATTGATTGAGTTGCTCAGAAATAAAGCTGTAACTAATTGCTTCATGATAATCGCGAGCGACTAAAGCCTGCTTAAATTTATTCAGTGGCAAATTGGATTCAATTTGCTCCGCCATGGCGATATCCATCGGCGCAATTTTGGTAGGCAACCGGTTATAGCCGTATATACGCGCAAGCTCTTCGAGCAAATCTTCTTCAATTGAAATATCAAAACGGTAGGACGGTACGGCCAATTCCCAACCATCTTCATTAGTCTTAGTCACCGTTAGGCCAAGGCGGGTAAGAATTTCTACCACTTCGGCATCGTCCATTGTGAACCCTAAACCACTTAGGATTCGTGCACGGCGTAAAGTCACTGTCGCCGCACTTGGAATATGCTCAGCGGATTCTGCGACCGTTAATGGTCCCGCTTCGCCGCCTGCAATTTCAAGTAACAGCTGCGTAGCGCGCTCCATGGCCTGCACGGGTAATTCGTAATCGACCCCACGCTCGTAACGATGGGAGGCATCAGTATGCAAACCATAACTACGCGCCTGCCCGGCTAATGCTAATTGCGAGAAAAATGCACTCTCAAAGAATATATTTTTAGTTGTTTCACTCACCGAGGAACGTTCACCGCCCATTACACCAGCAGCGGCAACCGGTCCTTGTTCGTCAGTAATTAACAGCGTGCCTGCATTTAGTTTTAGATCTTGCCCGTCGAGTAAAGTAATTTCTTCGCCTTGTTTGGCAAGTCGGACATTAATGCTGCCATTCAACTTATCTAAGTCAAAAGCGTGCATCGGTTGGCCCTGCTCCAACAAAACATAATTAGTGATATCGACGATACAATCGTGGGGACGAACACCTGCGCGACGCAAACGCTCTTGCATCCACAAAGGTGTTGGTTTTGACACATCAACGTTACGAACCACACGACCGATATAACGCGGACATTGTTCTGCCGCTTCAAGTGTTACTGATAAAGCATCATCAATACTCGGGGCTACGGGCGCAATTTGAGGTTCGGTAACGTCGAGTTTATTCAGCACACCGACTTCACGCGCAATACCGCGCATACTTAAACAGTCACCTCGGTTAGGCGTTAAATCCACTTCGATAATTCTATCGTTTAATTTGAGGTATTCCTGTAAATCAGCACCCGCTGGCGCATCAACAGGTAACTCCCACAAACCACTATCATCATCACCAGCTTTTAATTCGGTTTGTGCACACAACATACCAAAGGATTCAACACCGCGAAGTTTCGCCTTTTTGATTTTAAAATTACCCGGTAACAATGCACCTACAGTCGCGAATGGTACTTTAATTCCAACACGAGCGTTTGGCGCACCACATACCACTTGAAAGGTTTTACTGCCGTTACTAACACTGCACACGCGTAACTTATCCGCATCGGGGTGTTGTTCTGCCGACACAATTTCACCGACGATAACGCCAGTGAATTCACCTGCAACAGGTTCGATACCATCAACTTCTAAACCAGCCATGGTGATTTGATCGGCCAATGCTTGTGTGTCCAAGTCGGGGCTTACCCACTCTCGCAACCAGGATTCACTCAATTTCATATACTTTGCCTCTCGCGCTACGTTTTTCGCAGCCGCTGAAATATTTTTTAACGGTTAAACAGTAATTTTTAATATCAGAACTGTTTCAAAAAGCGCAGGTCATTTTCAAAGAACATACGCAAATCATTAATGCCGTAGCGCAACATCGCCAAGCGATCCAAGCCCACGCCAAAAGCGAAGCCTGTGTATTTTTCCGGATCAATACCACAACTTCGGAATACATTCGGGTGAACCATGCCGCAACCCATCACTTCTAACCAACCAGTATGGCTACACACGCGACAGCCTTTGCCCATACAGCTCGCGCATTGAACATCGACTTCGGCAGATGGTTCAGTAAATGGGAAATAAGACGGACGGAAACGTACTGCCACGTCCGCTTCAAAGAACGCTTTTAGGAACTGATCAATCGTACCTTTTAAATCAGCAAAGCTTACACCTTCGTCAACCACTAACCCTTCGACTTGGTGGAACATAGGGGTGTGCGTTAAATCGGAATCACAACGGTAAACACGCCCTGGACAAATAATGCGGATCGGCGGCTTTTTATTTTCCATGGTGTGCACTTGCACGGTAGACGTATGCGTACGCAGAACAAGGTTCCCAACACCGGCTTTGTCATTGACATAGAAGGTATCGTGCATTGCGCGCGCGGGATGGTGCGCCGGGATATTGAGCGCCTCAAAGTTGTGGTAATCGTCTTCGATTTCAGGGCCCTCTTCTACGGTGTAACCCATGGAGGTAAACAACGCATCAACGCGTTGTACTACGCGCGTCACGGGATGAAGCGAGCCATAGTCGACGCCGCGCCCCGGTAGTGTCACATCAACCGTTTCGGAGGCAAGCTTTGCATTAATAGCTTCGGTTTCTAGCGCTTGTTTGCGTTCGTTCAAAATCGTTTGAACTTCTTGCTTCACCTCATTAATTTTTGCACCGGCTTTTGGCCGTTCTTCTGGTGATAAGCCTCCGAGGTTTTTCAACAACCCGGTAATAGAACCTTTTTTACCTAAGAAACTTACGCGCAACTCATCTAACTGCTGCAAACTGTCGGCAGCGGCAATTTTTTCGATGGCTTCTTGCTTTAGGGGTTCGAGATCTTGCATGAGCAACTCTTTCTCACTTTGAAGTAGGCTTTTCGCCTAGGTTTATCCGTTTCCGGACAATCATTTTACACATTGTCTGAGATGTTTTGATTGCGGCTTGCAAATCTAACTTTCCACACCCCAGATAAAAATAAACCCATCGGCCTGGTTGTTTAGCACAACCGGGGATGGGTTTCGTTGCATCAGGCATTTGCAATTACGCAAATGTTGAAGCTATTAAGTCGTTGGGATTAACCTAAAGCAGCCTTTGCCTGAGCAACGACGGCTGCAAAAGCAGGCTTATCGTGAACAGCAAGGTCTGCCAATACACGACGATCCAACTCGATGTTAGATTTTTTCAAACCAGCGATCAGCTTGCTGTAGGTTAAACCTTCAGCGCGTGATTGTGCATTGATTCGAGTAATCCACAACGCGCGGAAATTACGCTTTTTGTTACGGCGATCGCGGTAGGCATATTGACCTGCTTTGATAACCGCTTGTTTAGCAACGCGGAATACACGTGAGCGAGCTCCGTAATACCCTTTGGCTGCTTTTAAGACTTTCTTGTGGCGACGACGCGCCTGAACTCCACGTTTTACACGGGCCATGATTCTTTCCTCTTAAAATGTCGTTAGGTATTAGTTAGCGCGCAACATGCGATCAACAGATGGCTTGTCGACAGCGGCAACAATAGTCGTACCGCGAAGCTGACGCTTACGCTTGGTCGTCATTTTAGTGAGGATGTGGCTCTTGTAAGCACGTTTTACTTTATAGCCGGCAGCAGTTTTCTTGAAACGCTTTGCTGCACCACTATGTACTTTAGCTTTTGGCATGAGAATAACTCCGCATTTGCCCTCGTTAACTACGTTGAGGGTAAGTTAATGTTGAAAATAGCCTAGGCAGCTAATAGCCCGGCTATTTTTTCTTTTTCGGGGCAAGAACCATGATGAGTTGCCGGCCTTCCATCTTTGGATATTGCTCCACTGTCGCAATTTCCTCGAGGTCGGTTTCGATGCGCTTCATCATTTCCATTCCGAGTTCTTGGTGAGCCATTTCTCGCCCGCGGTAGCGAAGCGATACTTTGCCTTTATCCCCATTTTCTAGGAAACGTATAAGGTTGCGTAGTTTGACCTTATAATCTCCCTCTTCCGTCCCTGGTCGAAACTTCATTTCTTTAATCTGCTGCTGCTTTTGCTTCTTCTTAGCAGCGGCCTTGGCCTTTTTGGCCTCGAACAGTTGTTTCCCGTAGTCGAGAATTTTACACACGATTGGGTTAGCGTCTGGGGCGATTTCAACCAAATCGAGGGATGCCGCCTTTGCTGCGTCTAATGCTTCGTCCAACGTGACGATGCCAACCTGTTCTCCGTCGGCGCCAATTAGGCGTACTTCGGAAGCTTCAATCTGTTCGTTAATTCTGGCCTTTTTTACTTTAATAGCAGTGTTCTCCTCTGCTGGTTATACTCTGCCGCCCCATAACTCTTTGACTTAATTACCAAATTTTAGGAACTAGCAATCTCCGGCGCGCGCCCTTTGCGTGCCAGATCGTTCAATAATAGCTCAGAAAATGCCTCTATCGACATGGAACCGAGGTCTTCACCTTCGCGGGTTCTCACGGTGACAGTCTCTGTCTCTACCTCTTTATCACCGAGGACGATAAGGTAGGGAACGCGCTGAATTGTGTGCTCGCGGATTTTAAAGCCGATCTTCTCGTTTCTCAAGTCCGAAACGGCCCGGAAGCCCTTGTTTTGCAAGGATTCTTGAATTTTTTCCGCATATTCGGCCTGGCGATCGGTAATATTCAAGATTGCGACCTGCTCCGGCGCCAACCAGAGCGGGAAAGCCCCTTCGTAGTTCTCAATCAGAATACCAATAAAGCGCTCAAAAGAACCCAAAATAGCGCGGTGTAACATCACAGGCACCTTGCGTGAACCGTCTTCCGCTACATATTGAGCGTCCAGACGGCCAGGCATAGAGAAATCTACCTGGATAGTGCCACACTGCCATACTCGGCCTAGGCAATCTTTCAGTGAAAATTCGATTTTCGGACCATAGAAAGCACCCTCACCAGGCAGCTCTTCCCAAGGTAGGCCTTTCGCATCAAGCGCTTCGGCTAAGGCCTTCTCAGCCCTATCCCAATCTTCGTCACTACCCACTCGTTTTTCTGGACGAGTGGAAAGCTTGTAGATCAATGTGCTTGGATCAAATCCGAAATCCACGTATACCTGATGAAGGAAGTCGATGAAATCTGCCACTTCTGGCTGAATTTGCTCGTCGGTACAAAAGATATGCGCATCGTCTTGGACAAAACCACGCACACGCATGATGCCGTGTAAGGCGCCCGATAGCTCGTTACGGTGACATGAGCCGAATTCCGCCAATCGTAGAGGCAAATCACGGTAGCTGCGTAAGCCTTGGTTGAACACCTGTACATGGCACGGACAGTTCATCGGCTTAACGGCAAAATCGCGATCTTCCGATTTAAGAATGAACATGTCATCGCCGAACTTATCGGCATGACCGGACTTCTCCCACAAGCTAATATCCACCACTTGTGGCGTGCGGATTTCTTGATAGCCATGCTCAATTTGCTGCTTGCGCATGTAGGATTCAATGGTGTTATAGACACTCCAACCTTTTGGATGCCAGAACACCATCCCAGGCGCTTCTTCTTGCAAATGGAATAAGTTGTATTTTTTGCCTAGCTTGCGGTGATCCCGCTTTGCCGCTTCTTCCAAGAAACGCAAATGGGCTTTCAACGCTTTTTTATCGGCGAATGCAGTACCGGATATGCGCTGCAATTGCTGATTATCCGAATCACCGCGCCAATAAGCACCCGAAACTCGCTGCAATTTAAAATTTTGGCAAAAGCTCATGTTCGGCACGTGCGGGCCACGACACATGTCGATATATTCTTCGTGATGGTACAAGCCGGGCTGATCATCTTTAGGGATGTCACGCTCCAAGATTTCCATCTTGTAAGGCTCGCCGCGCTCTTTAAAGGTATCGTAAGCTTCTTGCCAACTCACTTTCTTTTTAATGACATCGTATTTCTTAGCCGCCAGCTCTTTCATACGCTTTTCCAGCGCTTCGATATCTTCATCGGTCAAGCGATGCTCTAAATCGATGTCGTAGTAAAAACCGTTTTCAATCGTCGGGCCGATAGCCATCTTCGCTTCTGGCCACATTTGTTTAAGTGCGTGACCAATCAAATGCGCGCAGGAATGACGGATGATCTCAATGCCGTCTTCGTCTTTAGGCGTAAAAATAACGAGATCGGCGTCTTCTGTAATGGGGTCATGCGCATCAACACGCACACCATTTACACGGCCACCCAATGTCGCTTTCGCAAGACCGGGGCCAATATCAGAAGCAATTTCGAATACAGAGACAGGCTTATCGTAGGAACGCTGAGAACCGTCAGGAAGAGTAATAACAGGCATGGTTGTTATCCTTAGTCAGTGGTGACCCCTACCAAAGGCCACGTGATTTGATTTGAATTAAATTATCTAAAGGGGGCGGGATTTTACCGGGAAGTTGTAGCGGCAGCAATGATAAGGCACCACGGAATACCGCAACGAAAACCAAATCAAAAACGCCCAGCGAATACTGGGCGTTTTTGATTTTAGGTAGTGAAACAACGCTTTAATCGAGAAAGCCTTTGTCGGACAGCATATCCAAAATTTGCTGAACTTCATGGCTAATATCGTCACTGTCGGTATGCAGGTGAATTTCGGGATTTTCTGGCGCCTCGTAGGGAGAGTCGATACCCGTGAAGTTTTTAATCTCCCCTGCCCGGGCTTTTTTATAAAGGCCTTTAGGGTCACGCTTTTCCAAGACTTCTAGAGGGCAATCCACGAACACTTCGATGAAATCCATCCCGGCATCATCGTGTAATTGACGAACGAAATCGCGGTCTTCACGAAAAGGTGAAATGAAACTGGAGAGTACAATAACGCCAGTATCAACAAAAAGTTTTGAAATTTCGCCAATACGTCGAATATTCTCTTTGCGATCCTCAGCGGTGAACCCCAAATTGCTGTTGATCCCCAAGCGAATGTTGTCACCATCAAGCCTGTAGGCGAGCTTGTTACGGTCGTTGAGTGCCTTTTCAAGTGCTACCGCAACCGTACTTTTACCAGCACCGGACATTCCGGTGAACCATAAGGTAACACCCTTTTGGCCTAAGACACGCTGACGGTCGCCACGGTTCACATGCCCATCATGCCACTTCACATTGGTTGCTTTTTGTTCAGTCATACTACAAAGATCGTCCTTATCTAACTGTAAACGAAGTTCCGAGAGAGTATCTAGAAACCGGAAAAATGGGCAGGCTCCACAGACAGAGAAACAAAGAAGCCTGACAAACGACATTATGAACGACTATAACTGAAAGTGCTAACCCTATAGCGGAAAGATATATGCAGCTGAGGCAATCAGCTAGCTAGCAAGGTTTCTGCCAGATGAAATTGAATGAGAGGGTCTGAGCAGGAATATGGCCCCTGGGAACATGATAGGTAGGTTCAGCAGCTTCTGACTATTGCCCCCCCTAGGCGCTGTATAACTTGAACGATCCGTTGCTTAGCCTGCGGCAAGCTAACGCTGCTAAGAGTTTGAGCCCCGAAATTTTTCGTTTGACTGCTTTTCCAGTTGCTCGGAGGCACAAATTTGTCAGGAACAATTTTAAACGACTGTTTTGTTAGGAGACCGAAGGGTGAAACCCATGGACGGATTTCATAACCCTGTCGAACTACGTTCTCATCCAATCGGGGAGAAGTCATCTGCCACAAACAGTTGGGCGGTGCGACTAAAGTGTTTGGTACTTGGGAAATTGGTAGGCACGATTGGATTAAATCACAACGGCTCCTAAGCCGTTGTGCCCCCTTCGGGGCTTCGTCGCTCCACTCCTCGTTCAAAATGCTCCATCGCATTTTGTCGAACTTCGTTCTCACCCAATCGCGGGCATAATTTGTTACCACAAGAAAACCTGGAGTCCGACGGAGTTACAGTATGCTTGGGAAATTGGTAGGCACGATTGGATTCGAACCAACGACCCCCACCATGTCAAGGTGGTGCTCTAACCAACTGAGCTACGTGCCTAAAAGATGGGCTTTTCAACGACAACTTTGCCGCTCAAAGCGAAAGGAGGCGCACTTTAGCAGCGAGCTTTGTCGCTTGCAAGGCTAAAATGCACCTTTACGACGCCCAGACCAATATTACGCGTCTGCGACCTCTTCTCTACTTCGAGAACGAAGCGCGTTGTAAATCATGACACTTGGCACAAGCACAAAGGTCATCAACGCCATTAATGCGACATACATCAGAATTGCTTTCTTGAGATTGATCGCACTACCGGCTCGCATAACGCCCTGATGAGCGTCTTTGTATAGTGACCCAACACCACCAACGCGCTCTCGACTAACCTGGTTGTATATACGCTCACAAATCGCGTAATAATCTTTAAGTTGGGCCAGAATCTGACCAACGCCATCTTCAGCCCGCTTCAGATATTCATCCCTTACTTCCTCAGCTAAATCATTCTGGGCATCACCTTTTACTGCATCAATAAGGCGTTCGACTCGGCGCATTTTAGACTTCGCGTCGGCTACGGCAAGATTAGCTTCTAACCACCGATCATTTAATTGTTGCCGATATTTTTCAGTTGAATCTTCACCGGCTACTTGGAGCAATTTATCAAAGACGTCTCCATTTAGCTGAGGGACAAATCCAGGATAATCTGACAACTGGTCTGGTCGACCACCAACTGGATTTGATAGAGGCTCGCTTTCAATATACGAATTTAGTGCGGCCTTGATGAGGAGAGCCTCTTCTTCAAGCGTAGCTAGATTATCTTTTAACACCTCGTATTTTTCTTGATAATAGTATGCAGCCAATCTTGGAGCCCGACTAATGCCCAAAGAGCGTATAGGCGACATCAACTCATCGATTGTATACGTTTCCAGGTCGGTCAAGTTGCTTTCTAGGTCACGAAGGCTCCACCCAGTCTCTGGGTCTCTCACCGTGTCAGCCCCTTCAACAGAATTCACCTTTTCGATGTTCTGACGTAATGCTTTGGTTTTGTCAGTAAAAAGATCGCTCAATACAATATAATCGACATCCTGAAATAACTGCTCATCAAGCGTATTGACAGAATTGAGTTGAACACCGGCTTTCAAAACTCCTCTATTGTCTATCCCATGGTGCGCCCACAATCGCGGTATCAAAGACAACAAGGCAGTGATTTGTTGTTCCTCCAATCCTCCCCCAGATGGATCGAAAGATAATACGGCTCCACTATTAACTGACTGCTGTAATTCTCGTCGTTTCGCATCTTGAATGGCTGAAACTTGATCAAAATCAAGATTTTTTGACGCTAGTAATTGCTGATACTTAAACTCAATTTCTCGGTAATAAGGAGAATATGGCTCAACGGCAAGCCTCCTAGTCATTTCTACTAACGAAAAACCGCTTTCGCTAAACTCCATTTCTTCGTAAGCCTGCTGTAGGATTACTGGTGCCAATATATCCTGGATACTGAAATCCGCGCCACTAGGGTATTCGGATCGCTCAACTCCGGGAAATGTAAAAGATATAACCTTTGAATATGGGAGTGAATCGCTCAAGGTTAGGTAGGTGGTTATCGTATACGTTATATATAAACAAGTCAGCACAATTGCCGCAGCCAACCATACTTTCCAAGTCGAAAATACAGCTTTTATCAATGCAAGCAAATCAATTTCATTCGAATGCTCAGCCATACTATTATTTGGAAAAGTCTCTTTTGCTCGGACTTCTTTAATTTGTGTAGATGAACTCAAGAAAATACCTCCTACCAAAAACCAATCGATTGCTTACTGCTGCAAACCAACGCCACAGTTTCACCAAATCACGAACAAGCGGAATTCATAACAGTTTCAATTGCACTCAGGAATACCGAAATAGGCCGAAAATAGCCCCCTTGAATCTCTGTGCCCCCCTGTACACCGCTTATTCAAAACATACTAGCTTTCAGGCAATGATCAAGGTGCCTTTTTACAACCCCTTAGTCATTGATATATCCCGGCTTATGATTCCCCGCGCAAATAATACTAATTCCAACCAGCATAATTTACCCACAATACACTACTACACTGCGAGAAGTAAAAAGCCTCTCTGGGACCTCTCAAGGCGCATCCAAACAGGAAATCTAAAAAAACTTTAATTCCAGGTAGATATTACCAATTCATATCAGAGCGATAAGCATGGAAACTAAAACCAGAACCCCTGTTCTCACTTTAGAATACTATAATCCCATTGCCCTGGAGTGCTTCACTAATGACCTGTCGGGTAATCCAATTACGTAAATAGCAACTCTAGCGACTACGAACCTTAAACTATCCACATTAACCCTAAATAAATGAGACATATGCACGAACCTTATTAGAAAGCTGCTATGAAACTCTATAGAATGGACAAATTGCTTACACATGGCATTATTATCTATTATATCCAAAGTTCTAGCTAGCTATTCAGCCAACAGCAGCGTAAAACAAGCGAATCAATCATTAGTTTAACAAGCTTCAAGTTGATTAGGCCGCAACTAAGGGCCTATTTGTTGGCCCAAACCTCACCATTTAAAGCAAACATAACTCCAGTAAGAACAATATGGAAATAAAGCTTACGTATAAATGGTTACGAAACCGCACAACAAATCATTACATTGGACTAAAAACCCAGCTATCGAATCCTGTTTTACAAGCAGCATTATTGTATTGGTTGGCACTGGGTATCGCATTTCAAATTGGTTTTGCTTTATGGCCGATAGGTAATTACTCAACACTGACATACCTTGGCTTTTATATCCCGGTAATTATTATTTTAGCTATAAAGAATTCCAATGTTCGCTGCCTATTGGCCAGAGCAGATAGATGGCTATTAGTATCCCTTGCGCTTTTCTTCGGCTGGGTTTCGACATCTAGCTTATGGGCGACTACACCCGACAATCAGACAGAGAATTTCTTCTATACTACGAGGCTGTGCTTACTTATTTCGTTGTACGTTCTTGGGGTCGCATACATTACCTACTCTAAGCCAGCGTTAGTTAAAATATCTATATATCTAGCCATGGGGTTAGCTATTGTCCTAGCAATCAGCAGTATTACTGAATTTATTCAGCTAGCTCTTATTGACAAAAAACTAGTCATCAGGTCAACTTTTCGCTTAGCTACCCTCAACGTGGCAGGTGCTCAAACGAATATTAATCCTGTAATTTCGGGTATATATTTCGGCGCTTGCGCGATAATGTGTGCGAAAGCGATACGCCCAGCAATAGCGCCGCCTAATCGCTTAACCGGACATATTATAACCGCTAGCTGCGTTTTAGCTGCACTTACATTTGTTGCAACTACAACACTCACCGGGACTAGAACGGCCATATTGGGGCTAGTGATCGCATCATGTTTCGCACAATGGGCATCTGGTCGTCATCTTAGCCTAACACTGATAGTTGCCATTGGATTTTGGGTTCTCGCGGTCGCTCTATTTGATGAAACTAACGTATTAAATAAGCTTCTAAACCGTGGCGGTTTTGGTAGCCTGAGACCACAAATATGGCATGAAAGCCTTACAAAAAGCGTCGATAGCTGGTTTGCCGGCGCCGGGATGTGGTCGGATAGCACCATAAATATTTCAAAAGCGGACGGCTCACTCTCTAAGCAGCCGCACGCACACAGCGCCTATTTGCAGTTATTTCACTGGACAGGAGCAATAGGTATACTTAGCTACGCTTCTATATATGCCAGATCCTCATTTTTGTGCTTTGGGTCTCGTCATACTATTCTAGGCGGCACATCACTACTGCTTTTGTGTTACTTCGCATCAGTGCAAATGTTTGACGTTTATAGTGTAATATCAAAACCCAACCAATACTGGGTATGCGTCTGGCTCCCCATTGGAATCATTCTAGGAATCACAGCTACACACACCTACCCAGCCAATTCAACCGAAAACTGAAAAACATTCGAAATACAATAACTTAAGATGAAATCATTTGTTGACTCTTTGATTTTAGATCATTAATATACGCGCCTCTTTCGAGCACTAAGCCTCGAAATCACCACTCCGCCTTAGCTCAGTTGGTAGAGCAAATGACTGTTAATCATTGGGTCGCTGGTTCGAGCCCAGCAGGCGGAGCCATATTTCTACTATTTAATCAACTCAGCGCGCCTCCATTTTCCAAACTAATAGCTATACGAACACTATTCGACATTCGAGTACTGCAAGCTACTCCGAGGTCGCCACTCTTGTTCTGCGAAGCTTTACGCCCCCTTTAATCGGGCGAAGTTTTAAGGGGGATAGTTAAATTAGGTATTTCATTCGCAAACCGTAATCTGCATTTCCATCTTTTCTTTGCAGCCTAAGCAATCTGGCACGCGTATCGACATTTAATCTATAAGACCAAATAAACCGACTGTAATAGATACGATAAATTCATCTGAGCAGCCATGACGGCACCGCGCCATTTGGAGAATTAGAGTGTTCGGGATATACTCTGGCCCGCGAGTCACGCCAGCTCAAAAGGAGAGGTTTAATTAATGCTAGGCAGGTTATTTGAGGCACCCAGAACAGTTAAGCGAATAATTTCTCTTACCTACGACGTATCAGCCCTGTTCATCTCATTTTACCTCGCAAATTGCCTGAGACTTGGGGAACTTACAATACCTCTTGGCGAAAAAGAAATTGCAACTGTTCTAATCACTGTTTTTGTGTCTTTGATCGTCTTCACTAGGATCGGCCTTTATAGGGCAATCTTGCGATTTATGGCTCAACAAGCTCTTATAAGTGTTGGTGTTGGTGTTGTAGTCTCAGCTTTTGTCTTAGCTTCAAGTAGTTACTTTCTCCAAGCTAGCACTCCCCGATCAGTACCAATTATCTACGGATTCGCTGCTCTTTTCTTCATAGGAACGCCTCGGCTGCTAGTACGCAATGTGGTGCTAATGCTAAAAGCAGTTCGAAACCCCTCTCAGGAGTCCGTAATAATATATGGTGCTGGCCACAGTGGCTTTCAGCTAGCCAGCGCGCTTACAGGAACTAATTATAAAGTTGTGGCATTTGTAGATGACAACAAGCGACTACATGGAAAATTATTTCGTGGCTTAACGGTATTCAATCCACGAAAACTCGAGCGTCTATCCAAGCAATACGGTATAAGTCATATACTGCTAGCGTTAGGGAATGCTCCCCGCTCAAGACGCGCCGCTATTTTAAACAACCTTGAACCTCTAGGCATAAGCATCAAAACCATGCCAGATATGCACGATGTACTGAGTGGAAAAGCCAAGATCGAAGATATTAAAGACGTTGACGTTGAAGATTTATTAGGAAGAGACCCGGTCAAGCCTATACCAGACCTGCTTGATGCATGTATAAAAGGCAAAAATGTGCTAGTTACTGGGGCTGGAGGCTCAATTGGCTCCGAGTTATGCAGGCAAATATTAAGGTTATCACCTAAAAAACTAGTGCTTTTTGAAGCAAATGAATACAGCCTTTATAAAATTGAACAAGAGATAAGTGAGCTGAAAAAAAATATAGCTATGAACACTTCTACCTATAGTGTTATTGGCTCCATTCAAGATCGCAATCTGTTAGAACAAGTATTTAATTCTTTTGAGATTCAAACTATATATCACGCTGCCGCATACAAACATGTCCCACTAATCGAACACAATGTTGTAGAAGGCGTGAAAAACAATATTTTTGGGACCTGGCACTGCGCTGAAGCAGCTATTTCAAGCAACGTGGAATCATTTGTACTGATATCAACAGATAAGGCTGTCCGGCCAACAAATGTTATGGGCGCTACGAAACGCGTGGCAGAACTTATCCTTCAAGCGCTCTCAAAACGTCAATCTGACACTCGATTTACAATGGTAAGATTTGGAAACGTGCTTGGCTCATCAGGGTCAGTTGTACCGCTATTTCGCAAACAAATTAAATTTGGAGGTCCAGTAACTGTAACGCACCAAGACATTACACGTTACTTTATGACGATTCCCGAAGCAGCTGAATTAGTTATTCAAGCTGGATCTATGGGAATGGGTGGAGATGTCTTCGTCTTGGACATGGGTGAGCCGGTAAAGATCCTAGATCTGGCAAAAAAAATGATTCACCTTTCTGGGCTTACACTACGAGATGAAAAAAACCGCGATGGAGACATTAGCATCTCCGTGACAGGGCTTCGACCTGGCGAAAAACTTTACGAAGAATTACTGATTGGTGACAACGTAAGTGGAACCGAGCACCCTAGGATTATGAGAGCAGAAGAATCCTCTCTGCCCTGGGAGGAGACTTCCAAAATGATTTATGATTTTATTAGCGCATGCGACGAGCATAATACCCAACGAATCAAAAGCATATTGCTCAATGCTCCGACTGACTACCATTTCAATGAAAGCAACAATATAGAAAAATCGATCCTACGAGCAGTATGAACCAAACCAATATCCTCTCAAGCCACCCATCACATACCATTATTAGACTGTTTGATATATTTCTATCAGTTCTGGGGCTCTCGGTTACCGCGCCAATAATTTTAATCATTACAATTATTGGCACTGTTGATACAGGATCTCCAATTTTTTTACAAAAAAGGTTAGGAAAAAATAAAAAAATTTTTACGCTAATTAAATTTCGCACAATGCATAGAGACACGGCATCCATCGCTACTCATTTAGCAAGTAGCACGTCCGTAACTAAATTTGGCGGATTTCTTAGAAGAACAAAACTGGACGAATTGCCTCAATTGATTAATGTTTTGCTTGGAAATATGAGTTTAGTTGGCCCCCGCCCTGGATTACCAAATCAAGTCGACCTAACGCAGTATAGAGATGAATTCGATATCTTTAAGGTTCGACCAGGAATAACAGGCCTTGGACAAATAATGCAGGTAGATATGTCGACACCACGTAAACTAGCTCGCTATGATTCCGTAATGATTACACGGATGTCGGTTACCCTGTATATAAGCCTAATTTTTTCTACCATGCTAGGGAAAGGTAGTGGAGATAAAATTCAAAAAAATAAAGCTTGACCAAATAAATTATTTTGTTACTTAACGTCACTTGACAAAAAATGCTCTGCCGTTTTTTTAAAACCTTCATCTAACGAAAAAGGTGGCGACCAATCCAACAGTTCTTTAGCTTTGTCACAGTTAACCACTAAAGAATTGCATAACCTATTTACCACTTCTTGCTTTCCAAGCACTTTGGATAGAACTCTAAGAAAAAGTTCAGGGACGGCTATTAGCTTAGCGGAGTATCCCAAGGCTCCCCCCAGTTTAACCAGAATATCTCTGATAGATAAATCTTGGCAATCGCTAACCATGAATACTTCATTTGCGGCAGCTGGGTGTTCACTGCAAACCACAATAAAATCTATTAGATTGTCTATACTAACTAAGCTTCGCTTATTTTGTATCGAACCCAACGGCAAAGGAATCTTTCTAACAAGCCACACCATCATTGTATTAAAATTTGCTTTAACTCCTGGGCCATAAATTAACGGTGGTCTTATCACTACTATATCCATGAGGCTTGAAAAATCATTCATTAACGCTCTCTCAGCTTCGAATTTAGATGTAGCGTAAGCATCTTTAAACTCATTGTCACTTAACTCTGTGAGCGCTTTTCCATGCTGACTAAACTCGCCAGAGACTTTTACCGTACTGAGAAATACAAAACGTTTTACGCCCATTCTAGACGCCGCATCTGCCAACTTTAGAGTGTTAGAACAATTTGCTTCCCTATAAGCTTCTAGCACATTACTATGCTTTTCACTCATATCATGAACTTTAGCAGCCACATGCACTAAAACATCTAACCCTTCAAAATTTTTTTCATACAAGCCCGTATCCGAATAGTCACGAACTTTCAAAGTTTCAAGCCTTTCTCCATTTTTCTTGAAATCATAAACTGGGCCTCTAGAAATAGCCAGCACTGAGCAACCTGCAATATTGGCACTCAAGTGCTTAACTAATGCACCACCAACAAACCCACTGGCTCCGGTAACACCTACCTTCATCATCAAACTCGGTTAATCCTAACTTTTAGAAATTCAAGCAATTTAAATGGAATTTTGCTAAGTACTAACAACAGGTTGGTATATAAACCATTTCTTTTACAGGCAGCCACAATTTCTTGATTTAGTAACAAGCTATTTCTAAGACCAGAAGTACTAACACCTCCCTGGCGCATCCTAACAAGAACTTTATCAACCCACAGATAGTTTAGCTTGTTTACATATAAGAGTCTTATGAACATATCGTAATCCGCCGAAATCTTAAAATCCAACGAATATGGACCCACTACATCGTACGCTCTTTTACGTATAAATGTACCAGGGTGTGGTGGCATCCAACCAAACCTCAACTTCCAGCTCCGAAAGTGTTTAGCACCATAAAGTCGAGTGTTATGGTCAATATTCTGAGACTTGCAGAATACTACATCCCCGAAGACGATGTCAGTCGCTGGGTTTTCAATAAACCGATCAACCATAGTAGCAACGACGTCATCGCTCTCATACAAATCATCCGAATTTAAAATCGCGACAATGTCTCCCGTAGCCATAGCCACACCTTTGTTCATGGCATCGTATATACCAGAATCTGGTTCGGAGACACAGATTGAAATAGTACTTCCATAACTATCAATTATCACTCGGGTATCATCTATCGAACACCCATCGATAATTATGTACTCAATGTCTGAATAGCTCTGAGACAACACGGAATTGATACAATCTCGTATCGTTTCTTGGCTATTGTAACAAACAGTAATAATCGATACTTTCACAAATATAAATCACTTATTCAAATCTATCTGCATAATTGGTTATTATATATATACATATTCCAAGTCAGCCATATTTTTATTCATACGAACTCTTTCAATAACTTCAGCCATTTTATTCGCACTAACATTCCAAGTAAAATTATCAGCAATAAATCTTGAGGCTTTCTCTCCTTTTTTAGAGAGTTCCGTTGGGTCAAGTCTAGTCATATCTAAAAGCGACTTTTGAATTTCTTCTACGCTATTCCCCCTCATCACGACACCAAGCTCATGAACAGAAATATCCTCCCACGGAGTGTTTTCGGTAGTTATAACAGGAACTCCAGCTGAAAGTGCCTCACCAATCACCACCCCAAAATTCTCAGTGTAAGACGGCAAAATAAAAATCGAAGCGTCATAAAATGCTTGAAATTTTTCTTTATTTTTAAGCATTCCTAAATATTCCACATTTTTTAGCAATCCGGAAGACTTAAGCTGATTTATTTTTTTTTCATAACCACCGTAATCGGGTCCGGCAAGATCTAGTTCCCAATCTGGTAACTTACTTTCTATGTTTTGCCAGGCAGACAATAAATTATCAATACCTTTTTTTTCATGAAGCCTGGACATAAAAAGAATTTTTCGTTTCTCTTGTTTGCGCTGCTTAAGTTCCTGCCACTTCTGAGCAACATCCAATCCAATCGGCGTCACTCCGTGTGGTATTAAAGCTACAGGGGAAGTTATACCTAAATCTCTTACTGCTTGTAACTCATCTTTAGATGTCACGTGTATTAGAGCAGCACTATTCAATGCCATTTTTTGAAACAACCACCAGCTAATTAACTTTCTCAATCGGCCCTGCTTTAAGCACCAAGGAAACAGCTCACCCCTAACAGCAATAATATGAGGAATTCTACGCCTACGAGAAACCAACATTGGAAAAAGAGCGCAATAGTTCCAAAGGTTATTCGAATAAATAACGCTGTCCGGGTTTTCCTTAACTATTTTTTCAAGTGTCCTTTTGATTTTAGGCGCAAAGCGTAACTTAATAGGACCAATTGTATTATGAACTAACCACCTCAGGTTACACTCCGAGACAACAGTATTTACATCAGTTCGAGCATTACCAGATGAAACAACACATACCTCTACGCCAACTTTTTCGAGCGATAGCATCAGCGTTGGTAGAGAAACAGCGGGCCCACCATATGAATCATCTAGATTTTCAATTACACCTACTAAGGAAACCTTAAAATCAAAAAATGTCAATTAAACACCTCTGTATTTAAATTCTCTCACGATACGATATGATAACCATACAAGTGGCGAAGCTATACTAAATGATGTAAATAACGCAAACACAGGTAAGGCAGCAAGGGATATATATCTTTTAGAAAAGGTAGAAATTAACACCACCAATATAAAAACTAGATAAACAATACCGTATTGGTAGACCATCACAGTGAAACCCGAATTAGGTCTAGAAAGTTCTTTCACAACTCTATCATTAACAGAAGAACTTTCAGCCAGACCACTCACACCACAAATATCATAATACTTAGCTGACAGACTTCCAAAGTCTGACCCAACAGCGCCTAAAGGGGCCTCGACTACGGAACAAACACCTAGCCATATCTGGGTCCCCCTAGATAGAATCGAGGCATCTTCCATAAGGAGGGAGGGGTCTGTCGAGAGCTTAGCAATTAAGTTTACGAACCGAGATTTATCCTGAGCACCACCAACAACAACCAGCAAAATCGAAGATACTAGCAACGCAGGCCATAGTCGTTTAAATCCGTAAATTGAGAACAGAATTGGGAGGAGCAATATAGCAGTTCCTGACTTTGCTAGTATTATAGTTATGACGATGAGAATACTGTTAAACCAAAATCTAACTCTAGTGATTAATCTAAGCCTGAAAAAATAGTATTGATAGGCGTATAATATTAAAGATATGAATACTAAAAAACTCGACTCAGGGCAAAATGATGTAACACCTCTATATGAGTCGGCTTGATATTTGATTACGCGCATAAAATGCTGAAACATGCTCGAAAAAATATCTGGAGAAAGGAGCTGTATCAGAGCACCACATACGTATATATAAAGAACACAATTAATCGTTGCAGGCTTTAAAAAAACAAAGTAACGCTTCGTAAAATAGTATAGAAAAAATGCATAAAATACAGTAAAAATGTAAGAAATACTCGTATTTAAATCTGTAGAATTAAAAATCACCAAGACAATACAACCAAGAAGAAAGGCTATGAAAGCCAAGTCCGCTTGATCGAATTTCATAAACCTTTTTGGCATGCAAAGCAAACAAAGCAGCCCCACTAAAACTGCCGTTGGTTGAACATCGCTATTAATTGGAATAGGCGAAAGAAAAGGAAAAAAAGCAACGAAGAAAAATATATTTGAACACAAATGGGCAATTGTCAAAGTTTTTCCTCAATTATTTGACACTCCAAATCTTCCTCTTTCGATTCAATAATCGAAATAGCAAACGCGAGCACCTTGAAGTAAAATCCACTTTTGACTCCAAGTAGATAATCAGCGTGATTTAGAGCTCTATTCATATATTCTCCATAGAAGTCAAAAACCTCGATGAATGCTATCGTTAGCTCCTCCAAAGTTTTAGCAACTTTTAAAAATCTATCGTGGTGTAAATGGGTCGAGTATCCACCGGGATCTACGGCAATTGAAGGTATTCCATGCAAGCCAGCCTCAATCGAAACATTTGAGGACATGTGTAAGACCAAAGATTTACCAACAAAATCCTCAAAAAGAGAATTGCATCTACTAACAACAAGATTTGGCAACTCTTGTTCTTTAGAGTCCCAAAAATTAGTCCTATCCAAGGGATGCTTACGAACTACAAACTCCAACTCGGGGTGATCAACAATGAAATCAGAGATAATTTGAATAGACCTTTCCAACGCCAAAGAAATGCCATCCCAACTAGGTGAATATTGACCTGCAATTAGTATCGAGCCGGTACGACTAGCCAATGAACGCGGAAAATGCTCCTTTACTCCAGGGTTTATAAATGGTGATCCTGCAATTATTGCTTTTGTTGAACCTATCCTTGGTTTATTTTCACTGAGTCCATCTATAGTCGATTGACCAAAAACCAAAGTATAATCAACATCGGAGTTCGAGTGCGCTATCCCCCAACACCCTACTCCATGAGCGATATTAGCAACAACGACATCTTTTTTGTTTGAAAAATACCTAAGAACGGATGGAAATACTCCTGCATTTTCAACGATCATAATTATCTTAGGTGTATATTTTACTAGCAGGCAGTTGACATACAAAGAGTGAAGATATAAAGAAAATGGAATACCGTTATCCATACCAAAAAAAATTAGTTTATAGAACTTTTCCTTTCGAGACTTAACGTGCACTTTCGAAGAAACACCATTGATATTCAAAAAGTCCACCATTGGAGAAAACCTTGCAATCTTGCCGTCGTCAGGCAACACCAATAAAACTGTACAAGGGCTCTCTTTGATTGACAGCCGAGGGAATATTTTTTTTAATATAGGAGCAAGAAAATTATTCAAAATAAACAAAAGCGCGCCCACCCCTTTAGACGGAAGCAAGCTTTTATTCAAACTTTTATACAAATAACTTTGATAGCGCTCTATTTTCTTTAGACTGCTCATCAATCAAATATCTCAAAATTTATTATTCACGCTAAGTAAATTATACATAAAAGCTTTGCTCATAATTTCGGTCACAGCAGAAGCCCGTACTTGCTATGCCAATCTAAAAGTGAATGAAATCCAGAGTATAAATATTGATAGAAGCACACAACATCAAATTTCAACAGACTTTTTACACTTAGCTAAAAAGTTGATTTACTTGAATTGTTACAACGAAGTCAAAATAATTTAAGCAAAATTCACCGATGACTGAACATTATGAGCGCACCTTTGAAGAACCCACAGATATCACTATCCCATTTAAAAATAGCAAATTATTTACGATACACGATGTTTTGTCTGCCTCCGAAGTAACTCTAACCTGCCGCCATTAAAGCATCAGCAAGAATAAAATCTTCTTCATTATCAATATCAACAGATTCAGTCCTATTCATAATAATGGGTAGCGCATCTTGATAAAATGACACGAGTTTAGGATTTTTGAAATCTTCAATATTACGCACATAGATTGCACCATTTGGGTGGTAGGCAACGCGTTGATCTTGACTACGGGTATTACCTGTAAGCATAGGACTATCGTTAAAGACTGGCTCCCAGCCAGTCTCAACTTCATAGAATGCAAAAGACACTGCAAAATCATACTCAACAGCGGAAAATACTGGCTTATCGGTATTTTCAGATAAATGAATTGCTTCGGTCACATGTTTTTCATTTCTAAAAGGCATAGTGGGCAATGCAAGAAGAAACTTTGTATCAGCGTCATCGAAAATTGAGGTGTAGTTTGCCTTGAGGTAATCAAATATTTTCACTTTATCACCAGCCTCATCAGATGAGCGAAGATGTAGGCTCAACTTGGGAGACGAAATATACGCCTGAACAGTTTCCCAGTATTCTTTAGAGTCTGTCGAAAAAATCACCTTATCGACTTTCGTCGAGTTAACACAAGCCTCGAGTGTCCAGACCACCAGTGGCTTTCCTGCGAGTAACTTTATATTTTTATTTGGTAGTCGCTTCGAACCAGAGCGTGCCGGAACATATGCTACACAACTCATGCTTTACCCTGCCCTTTCTTTTCGTTCCATGCTGTTTGAACCTGCTTACAAACTTCGACCACCTCGAGGTATTCCTCATCCGATAAGTGCTTCAAAGGCATTCTATCCCTTCGGCTCATATAGCCGGCGGCTTCAAGCAAAGCCTTATTAGTACGGTGCCAACCATATTTCCCTGCGCACTGGTCAAAAAACGGTTTTTCCAGCTTATTAATGATGAAGTCTATGGTTTCCTGGTCATCGCGTTCATACGCACCCCAGAAAGTTTCACCTATTTCAGCATCTATAATAGAGATACCATTGAGATATGCTTTTGCACCATATGGTTTATACTGCATAAATGCAGATTTAACACCCGCAATAATTACACGGATATTAGGTTCTAACATTAGCGCTTCACGAGTGATATCAAAATTCTTGGCATCTTCTTTAAGTGCAACAATTTGATTCACTTTAGGAAGTGCATTCATTAAAGTACTCGGCCAATGCATTTGAGTGCCATTATAGCCAGACAAGAAAGGCATCTCGTGCACGAGTATAGGCATGTTGGTTTCTCGGCCAACCTCTGCATAATGATCGATAATTTGCTCATCGGTAAAGTATTTTTCTCTAACAAGCAATGATACAAGATCCGCGCCCGCCTCTTTTGCGTGAGCCGTAAATCTAATCGTTTCTTTTGTTGAACAGTGAATTGGATCCCCGACAATCACAATATTTTTACTATCAAGTGATTTGACATGCTTTATACAAAACTCATTCAACTCCATAATTTCATCATGGGTTAACTGAGAATAACGAGAGTTATAAGCCATGGCATAGAACTTCCGTGCACCTTGCTTATACAGGAGTGTCAGGTACTTTTCCAAGTTTTCATAATCAATACTTTCATCTTCTGAAAAAGGCGTAAAGATTGTATAAAAACACCCTTCTAAACGATCTTTCAATTCATCAAACATTTGTGATTCCTCTTTTCCAACGATCTAAATCAGCTTCTACCATCTCGCCAATCAATTTATCTATACTACGAGAGCCTTCCCAGTCAGTGAGAGACATGATCCTATCTGTGTTTCCCACCAGAGGAGGTGTATCTTGGGGTCTAAAATACCGCTCGGATACCTTGGCTATTACGCGCCCAGAATTTTTATCGATACAAACCTCTTTTTCCTTTGTACCCTCAAATACAGGGCTCATTCCTGCTGACTCGGCTGCCTTTTTTAAGAACTCACGTATGCTAGTTAGCCTGCCAGATGCAATGATCAGGTCTTCGGGCGAAGTAAGATCCATCATATCGCACATTGCAATAACATAGTCTTCGGCTGCACCCCAATCTCTAGCGGAGTTTAAGTCCCCCAACTCAAAGGGTTCGCCACCTTCTACACAAAGCCTTGCAATATTGTATGTTATTTTTCGAGTTACAAAAGATCTACCCCGAAGAGGCCCTTCGTGATTAAAAAGAATGCCTGAACAAGAATAAACCCCATAGCGCTCTCTATATAGACGTGCGAAATTTGCCGCTGCTAGCTTAGAGATGCCATAGGGATTGGTAGGATAAAATCTTGACGTTTCACTCAACTTTTCGTCGCCGAGCGCCGTACCAAATATTTCTGAGCTGGAAGCACAAAATATTTTAGATTCAGGAACGACGAGTCGCACGCCTTCCAGCATATTTAAAGTGCCATGAGCATTCACGTCTAGCGTAACACCAGGGTACTTGAACGAATCAGCGACGAAACTTTCACTTGCTAAATGAAAAATAACATCAGGTCTTGTTTCTTGTAAAACACTGATTATATTCTGGGCTTCATTCAGCTGACACTCTATAAGCTTGACTTGGTTTTTAATACCTAAGTAATCCAATCTCCAGGTGGTGCTAGACGAACCTCTCCGATAGCCGCCATATACTTCCCAGCCACGTGAAAGCAGTTCTTTTGATAGATGAGCACCATCTTGACCGGTCACGCCAGTAATGAGCGCAGTCTTTTTATTTTTTATCATTTTAGGCTGGCCAAAGTTTCCAAAGCGCGCTTGAAACCTGCACCGTTGTCTAAATGACCTTGCCACACTTCTATAACTTTGAGGCAATCATTATTCAATAGCGATTTAATAATATCTAAATTATCACTTTCACCTTCACCGATAGGCAATCCTTCTCCATCAAAACCTGCCGCGTCGGCTATGTGGATATGCCCAGTATTCACTAAGAGCTCTTTGACTAATTCATCAGCCGAGAAACCATAATAATTTTTACCCAATAGAAGGTGACAAACATCGAGGCATATAGGAAGTTTATACTTTTTAAGGTAACTTACATCTTCTATTTGATTCATTACGTGTAAGTCTACAGCGCCACCGAAATACCAAGCTATCGGGGGAAGCCACTGCATCATTATATCTACACCTTTAGACTGCCATTCGCGCACAATACTTGCGTGTTGCTCAAAGAACAACTCTCTATCACTGTGGACCACAGAAAAACTACCAACAACCGGTACTTTAAAGCCAGTCAGCTCCTGTAGCCGACTAGCAAATAGCGCTGTTCGTTCTAAAATTTCATGGCTTGCTTTATACTGTTCTTCATCGGGCGAAAATGGGTCCATTAATACGGTGGAATTCACATAATCAGGCAGATGAACACTATATCGATTATTAGAATTAAACTGCTTGACGTCTATCTCCTGAAGTATCTCTTTATGAGAGAGATGGAATTCAAATGAACCTATGGGAAACAAGGCTTGAAATTTGTCAAGATCATGAAGCCTTACAGGTAGGGAAAGCTTATTCTTTTGCGCAAACTCTAGAACCTCTTCGGATATGTTTTCACTTTTTTCGAATAATGATTTCGTTAAGACAGCTCCCTGCGGGACGTCTTTATGAACCTTTTTGCCAATAAATTCATCGATTGCACTTCGATCAATACCTGTATTTGGTGAACGATAGATCAAATTATCCATTGTCACTGTATCACCTGCCGACAAAGCTTTACCTGTATAAAACGATCGTCCAAGGTTTTGTCTATTTAGCAGTTCACCTTGGTTGGGAACCCTTGGTATATTACCTGCGGTCAGCGCGTGCATATTATTCGCAAACAAACACAATGTTTTAAATTCTTGTGGTGTCGAGCTCGACGAATGATCTAGACCTTGTGCATTTTTATCAAGAGTAATATGACGTTCTATTACGGTCGCCCCCATCGATAGAGCTAACAGACATACCTCCCAATTATCATCGTGGCTTGAATAGCCAATATCCCTATTCCACTTGTCTTGTAAATATTTTATATAGCCTAGTCGCGCGTTTTTAATCGAAACTGGGTAATTTGATACACAGTGCAACGGCGTCCATCCAGTATTCGGCAATTCTTTGAAGACTTTTTCGAGTTCTTTCTCTTCATGACACCCAGTAGATATATAAACATGCTTACCAAGCTCTAACAACGCTTTAATCAGCTCTATATTTGAAAGTTCCGCAGATGGAAGCTTAAAGAAATCAAATGAGTCCATATTATTATGGAAATCATCTAAATCGCTTTTTTCGAAAAAACTAATACCTGGTTTTACACCTAATTCACGAGCATAATTACAAAGCTGAACGATAACCCTTGGTTCTAGGTGTGTGCGATTTATCTCCTTTAAAAGCAATTCATCGCCAATTTCTCTATCAGTATCAGCATATGCATTGCTAAGATTTCTATACTGAAATTTAATCGCAGTAACACCAGCTTGTGCTGACTCTCTAATCAACTCACGCGCTTTTTCGACACTACCGTCGTGATTAATACCGATCTCTGCGATAACTTCTACACTTAACATATCAACACACCATCATAATTCTTGGCCTCTCTTCCTTGGTTAAACCTTGTTTATCCAACCAAATTAAGACAACCGAAATAGAACAACAAACCCAACCAAAAGGCTACACATCCTAAGAAAATACCTTTGATATAAATCCTGAGATCCCTTTTTTCCTAGTCCAATCAGATTTTTGAAAATCGAACCTCAAAACCCTCCTTTCTCCACCGTCGATTAAATTTCCAGCAAAATGCGGGCAATTGGTATCAAACAGGAGTACACTTCCAGCAGGACCGAAAAAAGCCTTGTACTTTTCAATGGCTATTGATTCAACCTTATTCCCTTGATAATCCTTATAATTTTTGGGCAACTTTAGCCTAAAAGTTTCAAAGTCATCAGGTCTTGAGGGCGCAGCATGAAATGGCCCATCTTTTTGTGATACCTCGTCAACGTACACCATTACCTTAAAAAATCGATTGTAGTCTATATGGGGGATATATGGGAGTTTATCTGGGTCGCTAGTCTCGCTCGTAGACTTCACCAACCAAAGCTTTTCCAGCTCCAGCTCGCTATTTTTAAGTTCAAATTTTTCTTGGATTGTATTGTATATCTTAAAAAACTCGTCCTCTAATTTAACCTGATCCAAACTTAACGAAGCGACATTTGGATAGTCTAAATTTTTATATTTTTCATACCCAGCCTCGAAACAATCAGACACTTTCGACAAATCAGCATCTAAAACATTATCTGTGAAAATCTCTACACCATTTTTTTGCGTGATCATCTTTGATATACCACCTTATATTTTAATCTCAAACTGTTCAAAAATAGTTTCTACACATATTTTACAAGGCCATCGCACTCAGCTCACAACTGGGAACCAGCACAAATTTAAGCTACATCCTTGTTGGGTAAACTACTGAAAAAATCGATTAGCTTAAGCTTCACATTTTTACTGGCTTGCTTTATTTGAGCCAATATACGAAGCATAAAAACAGTAGAGAAAGCGCTCTGAATTATTGAGAAGCACTTTACACGAGTTAGATTAGACCAGTCCTTTGAATAAAGACAAACCACGCCCAAGCTAGCGAACTGAAAACGCAAATCAACAGAAAAACCCACAGCATTAATACTACGCTCAATTTCTTTAGTTGCGCAATGATCTATAACAAAGACAATACTAGAATTTGTCGATTCAATAGCACACGCTAAATTCGGAATAAAACTCCGAGAAACTACTAAACATTTTAATTCAACTTCACTCGACAACAGAGGATTAGAGGTGATAACAGCATCGCCATTAAATTTAGCAAGCATAGCGCTTAAACAAGCATATCTAGTTTTCAATAAATCGCGACTCGTCCAGTCTTCACCTATCGACACTGAGTGAATACAGGAACCCAACTGAATATAACCTTCATCATCTGTACAAATGTTAAAAAGCGGAGCCTCATTTCCGAATTTACTAAACAAAACCGATACTCGATTTAAAAACTGGCAGAACAACTCCATTGACGTAGTCTTTAACCTCATTTCGCTCCAATTTCGAGACTTAACACCATCATAAACGAGACTTTCCATTGGAACTCCACCCCAAATTTTCGCCTTGCTCGGCAAGCTATATTCATAACTCCACGCAAATCTATTTGATGATGCCATATTCGAATCTAACAACTTACTCAATGTTAAATCTGCCAATAGTTGATTTGCATGAATAAAATCGCCAATGTATTCCTGCTTTATAATTCCGTCTCCTGAAACCGCTTCATCGAATACCGTTGCACAGGGGAGCTTCTGCCTCACCATTTCATCTCTCACTAAAACCCACAGAGCAGCATACTTCTCATCTTCTCTTGGAACCGGAGGAACGATATGTAATTCCAATTTGTATTTAGACAAATTCTCCTGAAGCTTAAATATTGATTCAATAAATTTTTTGGCATACAACGAATTTGAGCCACCTCCAGATTCCAAAAAACTCCTTAAACTGGGTTCTCCTACAAGCAACATCAGCTTGCTACTCTCCGGTATACCACAAACGGTTTTATTCAACAGCTCTATGGTTTCATTAAGTTGATCACCGCTATTGAGAAGAAGCCTTTTGCCTGGCGCTACGAACAGGGGTAGGCATTCCGGATGATAAGAAAACGAGCGGCAATGGCTATCTCCCACAACATATAACATTATTCAACAACCCTATTTCTACCCTCGCTAAATCGCACATAAATTACGACGGTGCAGAGCAACAAACCATTGTATAGAGCAAGAACACACGCTGCTGATAACAGAGACATACTTCCCGACATCAGATATAACGTACACACATAAACTAGAGAAGCACCCAAATTCATAGCAGCTAGAAGAGGCATCTTCAGTTGAAATAGGAAGTATTTCGCGTAAAGCAAATATACTCCTTGCGCTAGATTTGCAAACATAAACATAAAAATACCGAGCACAGACAACTCATAGCCTTTCGGCCAATATATTTTTGAACTCAATACTATTCCTAGAGCTGCCAACACATAACAAAAAACTAAGACTGAAACTAAAGCAAACCGATATTTCCGCAACTGAACTAGATTCCCATTCTTATAATAGGATATGCTTCTTGGCGTATAAGTATTATTTACTGCATTACCCAAAATCATAACCATAGAACATAACGTAGCGGTAAAACTATAAGCACCCAAAGCGTCTAAACTGAGCAAAGGCACAAGTAATATTTTGTCAGCGCCCATTTTCAACCAGTTAGCCGCTACTTGTGGAAATACTTTCACCCCGTATACCACGACTTCTTTAGCATGATTCATCATTATTGGCAGTGTATCTACGTATTTTCGTTGCAGATAGAAAGCGACTAGTGCTGCAACCAACAAACCCACGCAATACCCTGCTATTCGCATCTCAAAAGCATTTTCGCTAAAAGCAATAATTAGCAAGATGGGAATACCTACTGTGGCTAGGGTTTTGAAAACCTCTACCCTACCGAACAGCTTGGCGTCTCTACTAACAACAAATGTTTTCATAGAGACATCAATAATCGACAAAACCGGTGAAAAAACAATCGAAAGCGTCATCAGTGAAAACGAAATCGGCCACACTACATTGGTCTTATCAACCAAATAAAAAACCACAAATAACAGCAACGCTATTACTATACTCACTGCTCGACCTGACCATATCAACGAAGAAAAGTCTTTTTTATCAAGCATTTGCTTTTCACGCACAATCATTTGGCTCACGCCAAAATTTAAAAACGACGCACTCAGCATAGTTATAGTAGTAAAAATGGCCACCCCACCAAATTCTTCTGGTGTTAAAAGCGATGTAAAAAAGAACAATCCCAAGATAGGAAGTAATTTCGCCAACAATCCATACGATAAATAGCTAACTAGTTCACCACCATAGTCCTTCTTTAAAAAGAACTGACAATAGGAAATAATTTTCTTATAAGCCACAAAGTCTACCTAGGCAATATCACCTACATTTTTTAGTTTTTCCTACCAACATAGCAAATTCGAGCTATACAAATATTGTAGGGTTTTAATCTCACTATCTAACCGAAGACAAACGAACTTACGCAAGATGATCCAAGACCGGGCAATTACGATAACTTATCGTAGTTATTTAGAAAATCCTGATAAGCTACCACAAGCCCCTCGGCTAACGAAGTCGACGGACTCCACCCTAACTCTTTCAACCGCGAACTATCCAACAATTTTTTTGGTGTACCATCAGGCTTCGACTTATCAAATACAATTTCACCCTCATAACCAACCACCCGCGCAATCTCTAACGCTAGATCTTTGATGGTGATATCCTCACCATAACCCACATTCAAATGACTACACATAGGTGAAACAATTTTTTCCATATACTTTTCTTTGGGAATTGACATCAAATAACAGCAAGCATCAGCTAGATCCTCAGAGAATAAAAATTCCCTATAGACTTTACCGCTCCCCCACACTGCGACACTTCCCGCATCACACTCTTTTGCTTCATGAAACCGTCTTATCAGGCCTGGTATAACATGACTTTCGTCTTTATGGTAATTATCTCCCGGACCATAGAGGTTGGTCGGCATAATACTTCTGTAATCACGCCCGAATTGACGGTTGTAACTTTCACACAGCTTTATCCCTGCTATCTTTGCGATTGCGTAGGGTTCATTCGTCGGCTCAAGAGCTCCCGTAAGCAATGCTTCTTCTGTTATTGGCTGCTCAGATAGTTTGGGGTATATACAGGAAGAACCCAAAAAAAGAATTTTATTAACATTTGCACTATGAGCAGCATTGATAATATTGCACTCTATTATTAAATTATCGTAAATAAAGTCCGCAGGATAAATATTATTTGCGTGGATACCGCCAACTTTTGCTGCAGCAAGAAATACCTGTGTTATTTCACGCTGCTCGAAAAAATGTTGGACTGCAACCTGGTCTTTCAAGTTTAATTCTGACTTATCACATGTAATGATATTTCCATACCCCTGCGACTGGAGGCGACGCACGATAGCGGACCCAACCATTCCCTTATGGCCTGCAACATATATTTGGCCACTATCATTCATTTCTTGCACTCTCCAAAGATACCGGCACCTCTAATCCATGCTCTTTTAAAAGCGCATGTCGCTGGGCAACCTTCAAATCTTCCTTAACCATCTCCGCACACATCTGTTGTGTAGTTATTTCAGGAATCCACCCTAAATTTTCTTTCGCTTTAGTTGGATCCCCAAGTAACGTTTCAACCTCTGCCGGCCTAAAATAACTCGGGTCGACATTAACAATTACATCTCCTACCTTCAGTGCAGGTGCTTTGTCGCCCTCAATAGATTTCACAATAGCCCTTTCTTCTACGCCACTTCCCTCAAACTCCAGTTCAATACCCAACTCTAAAGCACTCCAAACTATAAACTGCCTGACAGAATACTGAGTCCCCGTTGCTATCACGAAATCCTCCGCACAATCTTGCTGCAGCATCATCCACTGCATTCTGACGTAGTCTTTGGCATGGCCCCAATCTCTCAAAGCGTCTAAATTACCCATATATAGACAAGACTCTAACCCCATCGCTATATTCGCCAGCCCTCTTGTTATTTTACGTGTCACAAAGGTTTCACCCCGACGAGGGGATTCATGATTAAATAAAATACCATTACACGCATAGAGACCATACGCCTCACGATAGTTGACAACGATCCAATATGCATACAGCTTCGCAACAGCATAAGGAGAACGAGGATAAAATGGAGTGGTTTCTTTTTGTGGCGTTTCTTGCACCAACCCATACAGTTCAGAAGTAGATGCTTGGTAAAAACGGGTATTTTTTAAACCCAAGAAACGTATAGCTTCTAAAAGGCGGAGAGTCCCCATTGCATCTACATCGGCTGTGTATTCTGGCGACTCGAAGCTAACCGCCACATGAGATTGAGCGCCTAAGTTATAAACTTCGTTTGGCCGCACCTCTTGTAAAATTCGAATCAAATTCGATGAGTCTGTGAGATCCCCATAATGAAGGATAAAATTTTTATTCTCCACATGAGGATCCTGATAAATATGGTCGACACGCTGCGTATTAAAACTGGATGAACGCCTCTTTATTCCATGCACCTCGTACCCTTTTTCCAACAAAAACTCTGCAAGATAGGACCCATCTTGCCCAGTAATACCTGTTATTAACGCAACCTTTTTCGACATACTAAACACCCAAATATAAATATTTACCTAGAAATTATTTCATTAGGAGAAATTAACTTACAGCTTCACCATATTTCTCCTCAATGGACAGAAACTATGCCCACGGATGATCTTATTTTCTACCATAAGTATCCTCATATCGGACAATATCGTCTTCACCAAGATAACTGCCGGACTGAACCTCAATAAGCTCCAAAGGCATCTTCCCAGGGTTGGAGAGCCGATGAGTTACTCCGAGCGGAATAAATGTCGACTGATTTTCTGACAACATTATCGTATCTTCACCTTTCTGGACCAAAGCAGTTCCCTTCACGACAATCCAATGTTCTGCACGATGATGATGCATCTGCAGCGACAAGCTCGCCCCCGGGTTAACCGTAATTTTCTTTACCTGAAAACGATCACCACAATCAATAGAGTCATAAGCTCCCCATGGGCGATAAACTTTGCGATGTGATAAATGTTCGGTTCGATCTCTGTCTGACAACAACGATATTGCACTTTTGACATCTTGTGCACGATTTTTATTTATTACTAAAACGGCATCTGAAGTAGTTACAACAACTAGGTTATCAACGCCTATTGTTGCAACGAGCTTGTCAGCTGAGTGAACTAGCGTATTCGTCGTTGAGATAGCAATAGCATCTCCATGAATAGAATTGCCATCTGCATCCTTTTTTTGAGCATCCCAATAGGAACGCCAGCAGCCTACATCACTCCAACCCGCATCTAATGGGACACTGTATACCTGGTCAGACTTTTCCATCACAGCGTAGTCGATTGATATATTCGGGGATTGCCCAAACTCATCCTTATCGACTCTAATAAAGTCAAGATCGCTTTTTGCTGTGCCAATAGACGACTTTGCGAAGGTGTAACACTCGCTCGAATATTTTTCTAAACTTTCGAGATAAGCATCTGCGGTAAACACAAACATACCACTATTCCATAGAAAACTCCCTTGCGAGAGGTACTCTTCTGCGGTCTCCGTATCAGGTTTTTCAACAAAACGAAGTGCCTTAGAAGGCCTTCCAGCTTCCACTTTACCTTGAACTTCAATATAACCATAACCTGTTTCAGGACGTGTCGGCACAACCCCAAAAGTCACCAAGGCACGTTCAGCCGCTTTCTCTATTGCTAAAAAAATTGACCGGTGAAACTCCGCTATTTCGTCGATTAGATGGTCAGCAGGCAACACTAATAACGTTGGATCTTCGTCTTTATTCATTTGTTTAGCTTGCAATGCAGCCAAAGCTATAGCAGGCGCGGTATTTCGAGCTGCCGGCTCTAATATAATTTGGCCTTTTATACCAATTCCCCGCAATTGCTCAGCAACAGTAAAGCGATGATCTTCGTTGCATACAACAATAGGTTCAGCAAGATCAGGTAAGCCCTCCAATCGCCGGATGGTTTGTTGCAACATTGTTTGATCCCCAAACATTTTTAGAAATTGTTTAGGAGCCTGTTGGCGAGATAATGGCCACAAACGTGTACCTGAGCCACCCGCCAAAATCACTGGAACGATCATCTTAAAAACCTCAATACTTCCATTTAAATACCAACTTTATTTATCATCACGCTATAGATATTTAGTAACTTTGACTGAACCAATAAACAGCAATATACGCACTATATTTTTTACGAACCATAACTTTCTAAACTTGAGTTAACGTTCTTACATCGACACCTAAAAAATCATCCGCCTAAGCCACTACATCTTGAAGAAAAGCTCCGTTCATGTCTTTTTCAGAAACAAGGGGATTTTTAATTTTCCATGCTATACGCAACTCTGGATCATCCCACTTTATACACATCTCATCGCGGGAGTCGTAGTAATCGGTGCACTTATATTCGAAATCCACTACATCACTCAAGACTTGAAATCCATGAGCAAAACCAGGGGGAACCCATAGCTGCCTATGATTTTCACCCGACAACTCGACACCCACCCATTTACCAAACGTTTTAGATTCAGGTCTTACGTCTACAGCAACATCAAATACTGATCCGCGTACCACTCTGACCAGCTTTCCTTGAGGTTTATTTTTTTGAAAATGCAATCCTCTCAATACTCCTTTTGTAGAGCGTGAGTGGTTATCTTGAACAAATTCAAGATCAATACCCAGGGCTTCCTTGTAACGTTCAGCTTGGAATGTTTCTAAAAAAAAGCCTCTTTCATCTTCAAAGACTTTCGGTTCGATAATTTTTACATCGTCAATTTCTGTGTCAATGACCTTCATATCAAACTTTTGACTCGTCAAGTATTCTGAATAGATATTCGCCGTAGCCAGACTTTGCGTATTTCGCAGCGTGTTTTTCCAACAATTCTGGGGAAATCCACTTTTTTGAGTAGGCGATTTCTTCAGGGCAAGCGATTTTCAACCCCTGACGCCTCTCTACGATCTGGACAAACTGCGTAGCTTCTAGCATGCTTTCGTGAGTACCGGTATCGAGCCACGCATAACCGCGACCCATTTTCTCAACTTGTAGTTTTCCTCGGCGTAAATAATTAGAATTTACATCGGTAATTTCTAATTCACCTCTTGCCGAAGGTGTTATTTCTTTAGCAATGTCACACACATTTTCATCGTAGAAATATAGACCTGTTACCGCGAAGCTAGACTTTGGGGAACTCGGCTTTTCTTCAATGCTGATCGCTCGCCCAGTATCATCAAACTCTACTACGCCGTATCGCTCCGGGTCACTAACATGGTAGGCGAACACCGTCGCACCCTGTTGTTGCTGACTCGCAGATTCGAGCTGTTGCTGGAGGTCTTGGCCGTAAAAAATATTATCTCCCAGTATAAGCGCTGAGGGAGCTCCATTTAAGAAGCGTTCGCCAATAATAAATGCTTGCGCTAAACCATCAGGTGATGGCTGCACTGCATACTCAATGGACAAACCCCACTGAGAACCATCCGCTAATAATTCTTGAAATCTTGGTGTATCAGCCGGTGTTGAAATGATTAAGATGTCTCGAATACCGGCGTCCATTAACGTCGATAGAGGGTAATAAATCATTGGCTTATCAAAAACCGGGAGCAGTTGTTTTGAGGTAACTTGGGTTACTGGATATAAACGGGTCCCCGACCCTCCGGCAAGTATTATTCCCTTACGGTTCATTGCATACCCCGCTCTACGTACTCTCTAACGAAACGTTCTACATGGTCCTTCCAATGCGGCAGTGATAATGAAAACATGCTTTGCAGCTTTTCATTAGACAAACATGAGTTTATTGGTCGCTCTGCTGCAACGGGGTAATCAGAACCTGGAATAGCGTTAACATTTCCAGCTGCCACTTTGATCGGCAAACCACGATTTCTAGCTCGTTCGATGATATTGCTGGCCAACTCGTGCCAACTAGTTTTACCCCCGGCAACCAAGTGATAAACACCGCTGTAAGTTTCTTCGCCGCTTTTTTCATCCATTATTGTACGCACGACATGGGCGGTAACATCCGCAATAAGTTCGGCACTTGTTGGCGCGCCAAATTGATCATTGACGACGCTGAGTTGATCACGCGATTGAGCTAAGCCAAGCATAGTTTTGGGGAAATTGCTTCCGTGTAACCCGTAAACCCAGCTTGTTCTTAGAATAATGTACTGACAGCTAGACGATGCAATGGCTAGCTCCCCTGCCAACTTAGTTTCGCCATAAACACTTAATGGATTTGGGGTATCAGATTCAAGGTATGGCGTTTTTTTCTTACCATCAAACACATAGTCAGTTGAGTAATGAATTAACCAACCGCCTACTTGACGCATACAGCGTGCTAATATTCCTGGGACATCGCGATTAAGAATGAAAGCCGCTTCTTTGTCGCTCTCGGCTTTGTCAACCGCCGTGTAAGCCGCCGCATTTATGAGCACATCCGGAGCCTCACGCAAAACCTTCTGCTCTAGCGTTTCAATATGCTCTAAATCACAGTGGTGTCGATTCCACGCAACGCATTCACCCAACACGGCGCATGCTCGCTGCAACTCCCAACCTACTTGTCCATTTGCGCCTAATATGAGAATTTTCATTACGTATCACTTCTCATTCTCATTGTAGTGTTTATTTATCCAATTCTTATAAGCACCCGATGTGACGTCATTCACCCACTTTTCGTTGGCGAGATACCATTCCACGGTTTTCTTTATTCCCGTAGAAAAAGTTTCCGCAGGTTGCCAGCCTAGCTCAGACTCGACTTTTGAAGCATCAATTGCATAACGCCGATCATGGCCTGGCCGGTCTTTTACATGTTCGATGAGTTGCTTATAAGATGAAATATTGTCAGGCAAATGGTAATTCTCATGCGGGGGAACAAACTTATCTAACAAATCGCAGATCGTATTTACAATATCGATATTGGCCACTTCATTTAAACCGCCGACATTGTAAACCTCTCCTGTTCGCCCACTTGCTAACACTCTCCGAATGGCACAACAATGATCACTCACAAAGAGCCAATCTCTAATTTGCTGGCCATCACCATAAATAGGTAATGACTTTCCTTGCAGCGCGTTGTTTATCACCAATGGAATTAACTTTTCAGGAAACTGGTATGGCCCATAATTATTGGAACAATTGGTGGTTAACACAGGCAAACCAAATGTGTGATGAAACGACCTAACCAGATGATCTGATGATGCTTTACTCGCACTATAGGGGCTGTTGGGCTGGTATTGATTGCTTTCGTTAAAAGGTGGATCACTTGGTGATAATGAGCCATACACCTCATCGGTTGACACATGCAAGAACCGAAATGCGTCTTTGTCAGCACTTGGAAGGTTTAGCCAATAATCTCTTGTCGCCTCGAGCAACTTGAGGGTACCAACTACGTTCGTGTCAACAAACTCAGCTGGCCCATGAATAGAGCGGTCTACATGGGATTCTGCCGCGAAATTAATGACCGCTCGCACACCATGTTCAGACAGCAGGCTTTTTACAAGGTCGTAATCGCCAATTGAACCTTTTGCAAAATGATAATGTGGGCTGGAGGAGACTTCCTCGAGGTTTGCGGGGTTGCCCGCATAGGTTAACTTATCGAGGTTAACGATACTTTCGCGGGAATGCTTGAACCAGTCAACGATAAAATTACTGCCAATAAACCCGGCACCACCGGTGACTAAAACCGTCATTGTATCCCCATATCCCGCGATTGATCTCGGCCTGGCTTCCCAAGCCGCGCAGAATTATATCGATCTTAAGAACTTAAGACCAATCAATTAGGTGATCCAGAGCAAAACGATCGAGGAATTTAATAGCAGTTAACAAATTAATACAAACAGGAGGATTTCACTTCAACTTAATGATGATTTGCGTGCCACCAAGGCCGAGGAGGCACGCAGACTGCCATGTTGAATCGTTTTATTTACGCCCCACCGAGTAATACTGAATACCATTTGCTTGCATTCTTTCTGGCTCGTATAGGTTTCTGCCGTCAAAGACCGTAGGGGTTTTTAGATGTTTTTTGAAGGCATCATAATCTGGCGCTCTAAACTCTTGCCATTCGGTGACGATAATTAACGCATCTGCTCCTTGCAGTGCAGCTTCTTTTGTTCCTACGAGCGAAAGGTCTTCGCGTACACCGTAAATGTGTTGGCACTCATTCATCGCTTCTGGGTCAAATGCCTGCACTTTGGCACCTGCAGCCCAAAGAGACTCCATCACAACACGAGATGGTGCTTCGCGCATGTCGTCTGTATTGGGTTTAAACGCCAACCCCCAAAGAGCAAACGTTTTACCTTTGAGGTCACCCCCAAAGTGTTTTTCGACTTTCTTAAAAAGTGTGGATTTTTGGTCGTTGTTGCGATCTTCAACTGATTGTAGGATTTTGGGATCAAAATCGACAGATTTGGATGCATGGATGAGTGCTCGCACATCTTTAGGAAAGCAAGAGCCGCCGTAACCCGCGCCAGGATAGATAAAGTGGTAACCAATACGCGGATCGCTACCTAAGCCTTGACGCACTTTTTCAATATCGGCGCCCATGCGTTCTGCCAGGTTTGCAATTTCGTTCATGAAGCTAATTTTGGTCGCGAGCATGCAATTGGCGGCATATTTGGTTAACTCAGCACTGCGTACATCCATGACCATGATTTTTTCGTGATTACGCGAGAAGGGTGCGTACAGTTCGCGCATCGCGTCTTCAGCTGCTTCCGAATCCGTGCCGATAATGATGCGATCAGGCTTCATAAAATCAGATAGCGCTGACCCCTCTTTTAAAAATTCGGGATTGGATAGGACGGTAACTTCCACGCCCTGTGTGCCTTTTTTATTCAATACCCCTTTAATGGTCTCTTTGACTAGATCAGCTGTGCCCACGGGCACTGTGGATTTGTTAACCACAAACTTTTGCTCAGTCAGGTTTTCACCAATAGTCTCAGCGACCTTAATGACATATTTGAGATCGGCTGAACCATCGTCACCAGACGGAGTCCCCACAGCAATGAATATAACCTTGCCATGTTGGATGGCGTCAACTGCATCAGTGGTAAAACTGAGACGACCAGCACTAACGTTTTCCTTAACCATTGGCGATAAGCCTGGCTCATAGATTGGAATTTCTCCTTGGGTTAACTTGTCGACCTTCGCCTGATCAACATCCACACATTTAACGTGATGCCCCACCTCGGCTAGCGCCGTCGCCTGAACCAACCCAACGTACCCTGCTCCAAATACCGTAATATTCATCAATATCCTGCTTTGCTTTTCCTATTTAAACCACTATTTAAACCGGCGAGAATGCCATAACTGTGTGACGCTTTGATGAGCGCAAACATGTCGCCAATCTATGGAGTATATGAGAAAACGATGTGGCGTTAAATGAACCTAGCCAGTTCGATTATCTACCAAAGAACATACGGTTCAGTTGTCAGACCAGCAGTCTCACTCTCCTTCGACACCTCTGATCGCTTTGATACTGTTCCATGTCTTGCAGCTCGGGCACAACCAATGGAGGTGATTGCCGGTAAAACCACAATGGGTACATCGATAGGTGGGCTTAGTGTCTACAAGCTGGTCAACCAACTGCTTCAGCAATGAAAGGTTATCTTTGGCTTTCTCTTTACTGTGATCGAGATAGAAATCCAGCAACTTACTGACCCCCTTAACAGAGGGGCGATCTTTTAGTTGCGACCCGATAAAGTCTGCTGCCGCTAGATCCCCCTTCGATAAACGCACCCTTTCTGTCAGCTCCAGCACGATGGAGTTGTGAGGATACTCATCTTGGAGGTGTTGTAAGAACTTTTGCAGCCCCACAAAATCACCGAGTTGTTCGTAACACTTCACAAACAAATCTAAGGCCTCCCCAAGATAATCGGCGTCTTGTTGGGGGATTTTTTTGAGAATCTTTAGCGCCTCTCGGCTATTACCTAGTTGATACTCCAACTGCCCCCACAAGAGGCTGGCACGCACCAACGATTTATCATAGTTAAGGGCCGTTTTAAGGTGCCGACGAGCACTCAGGTAATCGTTTTTATCCAGCGCCTGTTCGGCCAACTCGCAGCAAAAATGCGCTTGTGCGCAACGCCATTTGGGCGGTATTTTACTGAAACGTTTGCCCACCAACAGTTCTACTGCATGAATCGCGTTTTGCCATTCTTTTTCATCACGGTAGATTTCAATGAGTTGTTCAAGGCTGGTGTCGCGGTGTTCAGGCGACAGTTCGACTAACTCTTGAAAGAGACGCTCAGCACGATCTAAAAGGCCCGCTTTAACGTAGTCTCTGGCTAGCTCCAGCTGAGAAAGGTGTTGCTGATCAAGGGTTAACCCAGGGCGAGCCAACAGATTTTGATGAATTCTAATCGCTCGATCAACTTCGCCTTGGCGACGAAGCATATTACCCAGCGCCAAGTGGGTTTCCAGTGTATCACTGTTAACTTCAAAGGCTTCGATAAAGGTGTCGATGGCTGCGTCTGGCTGCTCATTCAGCAACAAGTTCAGACCTTTGAAGTAGCTTTTATCGAGCGCTTGCGCCGAACGCTCTACCTGCTTCTTTGAGGCGCTTCTATAGCCTAACGCAAAACCAATAGCGATTGCTACGACAAATAGGATAAGCATTAGCAGATCTGGCATCGCGCCCTAGACTCCTTTCGACAGAATGATATTGCCGAAACATTTTAACAACTGATCATTTAATCTCTTGAGATAACTGACTTTCCAGCAGATAACTTTAATTTTGCTAACTCTTGTTCTTTGTTGGCTAATTTTCTCTGCAAACCACTCGCCTTCATTCGCTGACGCCAATAACCTAGCGAGCTAATCAAATAGCCAATAACCACGCCTGTTAGTAGCATCATGAACAGCCAAGTTCCGAGATTTAAACCACCAAAACTGAACCCGGCGAATTGTGGCGTCACAAGCTGGTCATTTTCCGAAGAAACCCACCATCCTATCGACATGACGAACAGTGCCACGCAGATTGAGAATAATAATTTGAGTTTAGTCATGTATCCGTATCACACACAAAAGCAAACTATCGCTTAGTCACTGAATAAACGAATGTCGATGGATCTTAGTGGAAGTCAATCGCTTTGCACAGCGCCAGCGCAGCCAAATAGATCGTCATTTAGCCAGCGGGATGCTGTTCCGCCTGGAGACTCTCATTGACTCGATCGCGCATTTCTTTGCCGGGTTTAAAATGTGGGACATATTTGCCGGTCAATTCGACCGAGTCACCCGTCTTAGGATTGCGGCCTACTCGAGGCGCACGATAATGAAGAGAGAAACTGCCAAATCCTCGGATTTCGATACGCTCGCCAGACGCAAGAATCTGTGACATATAGTCGAGGATCAACTTGACCGCCAGTTCAACATCCTTAGCTGGAAGCTGATCCTGCCGCTCTGCGATTCGCTCAATCAACTCTGATTTGGTCATAGTCTTTTTCCCGAAGACTGTACGCTGAAGCACGGCCTCATACCAAGCGAGAAACCGATATTTACAGCTAGCCTACTGCAAAAATTCTAGAAAGCCAAGCTATGTTACTGATTTGTTTAAAATTTTAGCCTTCCGATAACTGATTTTCTCGCTGTTTCGATCAATTGCCATCCATTTTTTGACCAAGTGCAAATTAATCGCGACCAAAGGTGCAAACCTTAACAATATCAAACAGTTACAAGAGTATAGGAAGAAAGTGCTAGAAGTTACGTTAGAGCCACTGATGACGGGCTCCCTAGACGGCAAGAATATGTAATTAACAAACAGACACAAAAAAGGCGGCCGAAGCCGCCTTTCAAACAACTCAAATGGATAACAAAGCTTAGTTACCTTGGCTTTCCATTTGCGCTTTAATCAAATCACCGATAGTCGCTGGTTGAGAAGACTCTTCTTGCTTAGAAGCGTGCTCTTTAACAGCGGCTTTCTCGTCATCAGAATCTTTCGCTTTGATTGACAAGATGATGCCACGGTTTTTGCGATCAACATTGGTGATTTTCGCTTCAACTTCGTCACCAACATTCAGCGCATTGCGTGCATCTTCAACGCGATCACGGCTGATTTCAGACGCTTTCAAGGTACCTTCGATGTCTTCAGCCAAGGTGATTACTGCACCTTTCGCATCAACTTCTTTCACTGTACCAGTAACAATTGCGCCTTTATCGTTCTCAGCAACGTAAGATGAGAATGGATCTTCGTCTAGTTGCTTGATACCTAGAGAGATACGCTCACGCTCTGGGTCGATAGCCAAGATAACTGTTTCGATCTCATCGCCTTTCTTATATGCACGAACGGCTTCTTCGCCTGCTTCGTTCCAAGAAATGTCAGACAAGTGAACCAGGCCATCGATACCACCGTCCAAACCAATGAAGATACCGAAATCGGTGATCGACTTGATCTTGCCAGAGATTTTCGCGCCTTTGGCGTATTCTTTACCGAATGCATCCCATGGGTTTTCTTGGCATTGCTTAACACCAAGAGAGATACGACGGCGTTCTTCGTCGATATCCAATACCATGACTTCGATATCGTCACCCACGTTAACCACTTTAGATGGGTGAATGTTTTTGTTAGTCCAATCCATTTCTGAAACGTGAACCAAACCTTCAACGCCCTCTTCCAACTCAGCAAAGCAGCCGTAGTCAGTAAGATTGGTAACTTTAGCGGTAACACGAGTCCCTTCTGGGTAACGTGCAGTGATTTGTACCCATGGATCTTCACCCAATTGCTTGAGGCCAAGAGATACACGGTTACGCTCACGATCGAACTTCAATACTTTAACGTCGATCTCATCGCCAACATTGACGATTTCGCTTGGATGCTTGATACGCTTCCATGCCATATCAGTGATATGGAGAAGACCGTCTACGCCGCCCAAGTCAACGAAGGCACCGTAATCGGTAAGGTTCTTAACGATACCTTTAACAGCCATACCTTCTTGAAGGTTAGCCAACAACTCATCACGCTCTTCAGAGTTAGCTTGCTCAAGCACCGCACGACGTGAAACAACCACGTTGTTGCGCTTTTGGTCTAGCTTGATAACTTTAAAGTCGAGCTCTTTGCCTTCAAGGTGAGCCGTTTCGCGCACAGGGCGAACGTCAACCAATGAACCAGGCAAGAATGCACGGATACCAGCAACGTCAACAGTGAAACCACCTTTAACCTTGCCAGAGATAATACCTTTGATAACTTCGTCTGCGGTGTTGGCTTTCTCAAGCACTTTCCACGCTTCAGCACGTTTCGCTTTTTCACGTGATAGACGAGTTTCACCGAAACCATCTTCAACAGTTTCCAAAGCAACTTGAACCTCGTCACCGACGTTTAAGCTCAATTCGCCTTTTTCGTTGAAAAATTGGTTGGCTGGGATAACACCTTCAGATTTCAGACCTGCGTGAACAGTCACCCAGTCTTTATCGATATCGATCACAACACCGGTAACAATAGAACCGGGAATCATTTCGGTGGTTTTTAAACTTTCTTCGAAGAGTTCTGCAAAGCTTTCGCTCATGGGGAGGGTACCTTTTTTCAGCCAGATCCATTCTGCCGCGGGGCCATCTTCTTTAGATGCCTCTCGCAAACGGAGTAGAACTGTTCTTCGTACGGCCAGACGTACGGGCTAATGACACAAATCCACTGTGCGCACCTTAGACTGGCGGCACCCACAATGGGGTTTAAAAGAGATTGTTGGTACAACCTCTATTAAATAGCTTCGCTCAAGAGCTGTAGAAGTCAAACGGAGGCGGGTTGAATACCGCTTTTCGACGCATGATCAATCACCGCAGCTAAGACCTGTTCGATACTTAACTGGGTACTATCCAACAGCAGCGCATCATCGGCGGGTTTCAAGGGGGACGCAGCACGCTGGCTGTCTCTCTCATCCCGGGCTTGGATGTCACTAAGCAGGGCGCGGAGACTAACAGATTCTCCCTTTTCTATCAACTGCTTATAGCGGCGCTGGGCCCGCTCCTCAGCGCTGGCGGTAAGGAAGATCTTGGCCTGAGCCTCGGGAAAGATGGTGGTGCCCATATCACGGCCATCCGCCACGAGGCCTGGTGCTTTTTGAAAGCTCTTTTGCAGGTCTAGTAATGCGCTTCGAACATCTGGCAACACCGCTACTGTTGAAGAACCTAAGCTCATTTGCTCTTTGCGAATCGCCAGGGATACATCTTCACCATCGAGCATTACCTGGGTCGACTTACCGTCGGTAATGAACTGAACATCTAGTGTGCGGGCTATGTCGGCGACCTTGGGTTCATCTTTCCAGTCCACCTGGCGGTTTAGGGCCGCCAATGCGGTTAGACGATACAACGCTCCACTATCCAACAAATGAAAGCCGAAGTGCTTGGCGACCAATTGCGAAATAGTGCCTTTACCAGAACCACTGGGACCGTCGATGGTGATAACAGGAATAGAAGCTGAGTTGGAAGTGTTAGACATGCAGTGTTTTTGAACCTAAATAGTAGTGAATATGGGCTTGAATGTGAGAGCGGCTAGATTATTCAAACGCCAACATTTAATCGGCCAGACTACCGATGATCGCTTGGCACGCCGCTGCTGGGTCTGAGGCGGCAGTAATGGGCCGACCGATTACCAGAAAGTCGCTCCCGGCAGACAACGCCTCTTTGGGAGTCAACGTACGACGCTGGTCATCAGCAGTGCTTCCTGCTGGACGAATACCGGGTGTCACTAACTTGAACTCGCTACCACATTGTTCTTTTAGCTGATGCGCCTCTTGCGCCGAACAAACCACACCATCGAGCCCGCTATCTTTAGCTAATTGCGCTAGTTTTTGTACCTGCTGTTTTGGGGACAGCGTTATTCCCAGTTCTCCCAAATCTGATTCGTCCATACTGGTGAGGACCGTGACACCGATAAGTAACGGCGGCCTGTCGAATTCGTTGAGTGCTTCACGAGCTGCTTTCATCATCCGTGACCCGCCGCTGGCATGAACATTTACCATCCAAATACCCAGCCTTGCAGCAGCGGCAACAGCTTTGGCGACGGTGTTAGGAATGTCGTGGTATTTAAGATCAAGGAATACATCAAACCCTTTTGCTACCAATTTTTTAACCAACTCAGGCCCCGCTACAGCAAACAACTCTTTCCCCACTTTAAGGCGGACTTTACTCGGATCGAGTTTATTCACGAGTGCAATACAGGCCTCTTCCGTTGAAAAATCTAAGGCAACTACAATGGGTTTATCAATATTCAAACTATCCCCCTATCTCAAAAAACACTGCTTCAACTGCCAGCTATTGTAGTGATTTCGTAGGATGAATTCAGTAATGTTTTGTGACTAGCTCAGTGTTACGCAAAGGATGACAGCAATGAACGACTGTGAGACCCTTTCCGCCCCATAACCAACTTGCTTATAAGGGTTTAATCGAAATGCCAGCACTTGAAAATGGACGCCGTAAACTCAGTGCATTTCTCGCCGCAGTTTCTCTACCAATGGCGCTCCAGCCTGCGTTAACTCACGCTCAGCGTGCTGAAAATAGCGCTATCGAAGAGGTCATTATTACCGGAGAAGATGTCACACCGAAAACGGAAATTGACCCCGAAACAGAGCTATTGCTCAACGTTGCTGGTGCCGGTTTTGACCCGTTAGCCGCGTTACTCAGCCTTCCGGGTGTTACTTTTGCAAGCGATTACAGTAGTGAGCCTGCTGTACGCGGCTCAGCCCCTGATGATAATGGCTACTACGTTGATGGCGTGCCTGCTCGCTACGTGTTCCATATTTTCGGGCACAGTATTTTTAATCACAATCTTATTCACTCATTCGACCTCTACCCTGCAGCTTTCTCAAGCCAATACTCCAATGCCACTGGTGCCATTATCGATGTTCAACTGCGCGAGCCACGTAACCAACCTTATAGCACGACTGTTGATGCCAGCTTTTTGGGGACGGGGGTTTTGCTAGAAAGTGGAGTTAGTGACAACCAAGCGGTCTATTTTTCGTACCGACGAAGCTTGCTGGATATATTTATCACTGATGAAGAAGATATCGAAGACCCCGACTCGGGTGTAGAAGTCGAGCAAGTTCCGATTTCCGATGATTATCAATTTAAATATTTATGGGATGCGGGGAATCTACATCGCTTTAGCTTTTTGGCGATGGGGGCTAGCGATGAAGTAGGTGCCACTTTCCAAAATGACTCCAACCTAGCGCTGCGTGATCCAGACCTCGCCGGACCTGCCGACGTCGAAACCCGATTTGATTCTCAAGGGATCACTTGGGATTGGAACTCGACATCGGAAAATACATCGTTGACTACCGTACTGACGCATATCACCGATCAAGACGATATCAGTTACGGTGTTGGACAGTTTCTCAATATTGAAACTGATCGCATATTGTTAGGTTTAGAAGCAAAACAAAAAGTAGGCACTCAACACACAGTTATTGTAGGTGCACGCCAAGAAAATACTGAGTTCTCCATCGATATGCGGGCAAAAATTCCCAGCTGTAGCGATTTCGATCCTGACTGCCCGACAATCGATGCGCCGCTTATTGAATACGATGACGTTTTCGATATGGATACGTCCTTTTTATATCTTGAGGACGTTTGGCAATTCTCAGAGTCGAGCGCTCTTCGCGTTGGCCTTCATGAAATGAATGACAACTTCCTTGAGGATCGAGCGCTTGACGCTAGAGCACGCTTGGATATTCAACTTGGCGACAACTGGCACACGCACATAGCATTTGGCGAATACGCTCAAGTGCCAAACCCTGAAGAGATTTCACCTGCCACAGGAAATCCCAAGCTCGACTACATTGAGTCAACTCACAGTGTTGTTGGTTTAAAACAATCACTACCTCACGAATGGTCGTGGCAGATAGAGCTGTACCATAAAAAAATGGAAAACTTACCATTGAGCTTGAGTCCTTTGTCGGACCTCGATTTTCTGGATCGCTACAGCAATGATGCAGAAGGTGAAGCAAGCGGCATCGAGTTACTCATTGAGAAAAAATTGACGGATAAATTTTATGGCTGGTTAGCGCTTAGCGTGTCAGAAACAGAACGTACGAATTTACGAACGGCCGAGACTGGTAAATTCGCGTACGACAAACCGATTATTTTTAATTTGGTTGGGAATTACAAACTCAGCGAAAACTGGCTGTTCGGCATTAAATGGTCAATTCAAAGTGGTAGTTTAATTACCCCTATAGTAGACGTTCGCCCCAACCCGTCCAACCCAACAGTGCTTGAACCGGTGTATGGAGAGTTAAACAGCGAACGACTATCGCCCTACCACCGCCTAGATTTTCGCATGGAATACAACCGCCCTACTCGCTACGGATACTGGAATATTTTTCTCGACGTGTTAAATGCCTACAATGCTAAAAACATTCAAGGTTATCGTTTCGCACCAAACAATGTCGATACCATAGATTCGGTGCCGGATGGGTTTGGAGACAATGTACCTTTAGTCCGCGTGGAGGGACTCGGGTGGTTTCCGAGTGTTGGGTTCAAAATTCAATTTTAGTGTTGCCGCGCAACCTGTAAAAACATAAAAGCCCCTAAAAGGGGCTTTTACTAGAGATTTAAGCTTACCGAATTACAGTACTATTCGATCAAGGTTTTGCTTTAACGTCGACTCTCCAATACCTTTCACCTCGAGAAGTTGTTCTTTCGAGGTAAATTTACCGTGTTGTTTACGATACTCGACAATCGCCTTAGCACGACTATCGCCAACACGAATCAGATTTGCTGCAAGCGTTGCTGCATCTGCCTTGTTGATGTTTACGCGTTCGACAACTAAAGAAGATTTAGTATGTTTAGCATCCGACTTATCCGCCGCAAAGGCTAACCCACCGGAAAGCACCAACACAGAAACCAACAGTAAGGAAACGAGATTTTTCATGTTCAACTCCATTTGATTATTAAATCATTGCATTTGAATGTGTAACCGCGATATCCCTGCGGTTGATGTTATTAGCGGCTCAAATCAAAACCACACGCGCACTGTAGTCTGTCATCTCAATAAGGGATAGAGGCAAATATCTGAAACATGTGTAGGATATTGCTTACACGGGAATCCATAAAATGAAAAGGCTGCCAAATGGCAGCCTTTAATAGGAAGCGGCGTAAAGTTTTGAGTTATTTCTTGCCCAACAGCTCTGAGATGTCTGCTGCACCCCAATGCGGGAAATGCTTGCGAATCAGTGCATTCAACTCAACTTCGAACTCCGACACATTCGCTAGACCACCAACAGAGGCACTTTCTAGTGTATCGGTAACCATGCCTGCGCCAACAGTGATGTTGGTAAGGCGATCAATCACGATAAATGCGCCCGTTGTACGGTTAGACGAATACGGATCCATCGGCACGCCCTGCTCAAGACCGACTGTCACTAAACCGATGTCATTCAGCTCAAGCTGATCAACTTCACTTAAAGCCTGCGTATTCACATCAATTTGATGTTGAATATTATTTACTGCACCGCTAGTAACCATACTCGCAAATTTAAAACTGTATTGCTTACCTGGCTTTAGCGCTTGTTCAGACATCCATACGATGTGCGCGCTAAAGTGGTTTGTCACTGCCACATCGGCGTCAGCTTTAACAATCATGTCGCCACGACTGATATCAATTTCGTCTTCTAGCGTAATCGTCACAGCCTGGTCAACGAATGCTGATTCCAGATTGCCATCGTAAGTCACAATTGCTTTAACGCGACTTGTTTTGTTTGACGGCAATACTTTGATCGCGTCGCCCACATTCACCACACCCGAGGCTATAGTGCCGCAAAAACCGCGAAAATCGAGGTTGGGGCGGTTAACAAACTGCACGGGGAAACGGAACTCATCAATATTTTTGTCCCCAGCAATTTGTACCGTTTCCAAAATCTCCATTAGTGTTTGACCATCATACCAAGGAGACTTTTCGCTGCGGCTGACAACGTTATCGCCATCTAAAGCGGATAATGGAACGAACTGAATATCGTCAATTGTCAGGCTTTCGGCAAACTTTAAATAGTCCGCTTTAATCGACTCGTAGGTCTCTTGCGAGAAATCCACTAGATCCATTTTATTAATAGCGACAACCACATGCTTAATACCCAACAGGCTAGCAATATAGCTATGGCGACGAGTTTGTGTCATCACACCATGGCGCGCGTCGATAAGAATAATGGCCAAATCACAAGTAGATGCACCCGTCGCCATGTTACGCGTGTACTGTTCGTGCCCTGGGGTATCCGCAATAATGAACTTACGCTTCGATGTTGAGAAGTAACGATAAGCAACATCGATGGTGATGCCCTGCTCTCGTTCAGCTTGGAGGCCATCAACCAATAACGCTAGGTCAATTTTACCGCCAGTGGTTCCGTGTTTAGTGGTATCCGATTTCACTGACTCGAGTTGATCTTCATAGATCATTTTGGAGTCATGTAGCAAACGGCCAATAAGTGTACTTTTTCCGTCATCAACGCTACCACATGTAAGGAAGCGCAATAGTTCTTTTTGTTCGTGCTCTTTTAGATAAGCATCGATATCCGTTGCGATGAGATCTGATTGATGCGACATAAGTGTTTCTCTTCGAGTATCGCCAGCGTTATTCGCCGGCTGTGTTAACAATTTGAAGTTTGGAAAAATATTGGCTAAATCCGTTTAGAAATAACCTTCCTGCTTTTTCTTCTCCATCGAGCCTGAGCTATCATGATCAATGACTCGACCTTGGCGCTCAGAGGTTTTTGTTAACAACATTTCTTGAATGATTTCGGGGAGCGTTGCGGCTTCAGACTCCACCGCTCCGGTCAGCGGATAACAACCCAAGGTTCTAAAACGAACCATTTTTTGCTCGGGCACTTCGCCTTCTTCAAGCGGCATACGATCGTCATCCACCATGATAAGAACACCATCACGCTCTACGACTGGGCGCTTGGCTGCAAAGTAGAGAGGAACGATAGGAATATCTTCCAAATGAATGTACTGCCAAATATCCAACTCTGTCCAATTCGAAAGCGGGAATACGCGGATGCTTTCGCCCTTGTCCACTTTACTGTTGTAGATGTTCCATAGTTCCGGGCGCTGGTTCTTTGGATCCCAACGGTGGTTACGGTCTCGGAATGAATACACGCGCTCTTTCGCACGAGATTTTTCCTCGTCGCGACGGGCACCACCAAAAGCAGCGTCAAAACCATACTTGTCTAGTGCCTGCTTGAGTGATTGGGTTTTCATGATATCGGTATGTTTTGCACTACCGTGCGTAAAGGGGCCAACCCCCATATCAACGCCTTCTTGGTTGATATGTACCAGCAAATCCCAACCGAGATCTTTGATACGCTGATCGCGAAACTCGATCATCTCGCGAAATTTCCACGTCGTATCAACATGCATCAATGGGAAAGGAGGCTTCCCTGGAGCAAAGGCTTTCATGGCCAGGTGCATCATTACGGCGGAGTCCTTACCGACGGAATAGAGCATCACTGGATTATCAAACTCGGCAGCCACTTCACGAATAATATGAATACTTTCGGCTTCGAGTTGCTTGAGATGAGTAAGCTGGTACTTGTCTGACATAACTTCGTCTCTGTCGATTAGTCCTTAAAGGGACGGAATTGTAAAAAAAACTTGTGACTAAATTAAGAAGTAATTTCTTCTATGCTTATTCCTGCTTTTGTAGCAAGACTACTAAAATCCGGGAAAGACGTTGCAACATTGGCGCAATCTTTAATGGTAATTGGTCCCGATGATCGCAGGGCCGCGACGGTAAACGACATGGCTATCCGGTGGTCACCATGACTATCAACCTCTCCCCCGGTGATTTCAGACCCCTCGATGACCATCCCGTCTGGCGTTGCAGTGGCTTTAACACCGAGTGCTTGCAGACCATCAGCCATCACTTGAATCCGATCACTTTCTTTTACTCGAAGCTCTTCTGCACCCGTCAGTCGCGTCACGCCTTGCGCACAAGCTGCCGCGACAAAAATAGCGGGGAATTCATCAATTGCAAGAGGCACAAGCTCTTTCGGGATGTCTATACCGATCAACGGGGCATATCGCACCCGTAGGTCCGCTACCGGCTCCCCGCCGACTTCTGTTTTGTTGAGGAATCCAATATCCGCACCCATCAACCGAAGAATATTGATAACCCCTATTCGCGTAGGGTTTATACCCACGTGTTTTAGAATCACTTCAGACCCAGGAGAAATTGCCGCCGCCACCATAAAGAAGGTAGCTGACGAAATATCGGCAGGCACTTCAATGGCTGTGCCCTTGAGAGTCCCACCACCAACAAGGCGCATGGTGTCTCCCTCTGTGATAACGTCGTAACCAAACCCCCTCAGCATACGTTCGGTATGGTCACGTGTGACGGCAGGCTCCGTCACAGATGTTTCGCCATCAGCATAAAGCCCAGCGAGCAACACGGATGATTTGACTTGCGCGCTCGCCATCGGCAATGAGTAATCAATGGCTTTTAACTTCGCGCCACCAGTGATCGTAATCGGAGGGCAGCCTTTATCAGCTGTTGAGATATTCGCGCCCATTTGGGAGAGTGGGTTAGAGACACGAGTCATCGGTCGTTTCGACAATGACTCATCACCCGTTAGGACAACATCAAAGGACTGCCCCGCTAGTAACCCTGCTAGCAGCCGCATAGACGTTCCAGAATTTCCAAGATACAGCGGTCCTGGAGGTGCTTGTAATCCGTGCAGCCCAACGCCGTGAACTTTCACGTTGCCATCGTTGGGACCTTCGATTACAACGCCCATATCACGGAACGCTTGCAACGTTGCTAACGCGTCTTCTCCCTCTAAGAAACCACTCACCTCAGTAATACCATCGGCAATTGAGCCAAGCATTATTGAGCGATGAGAGATGGATTTATCACCCGGCACACGCAATTCACCAGAGACTCGTCCTCCTGGCTGCACCACGTAGGTAACATCGTTTGATTGATGCTTCATAAGCGCTTTTTTACCTAATCGAGAAACAAAATGATCACGCGCTGCCTTAGAGCGAGTGAAAACACCTAACAAGTAATCACTATCTTCATTTTCGATAGCAATTCGAAGTTGTTTTAAGTTGTTTTCAAATAGAGACAATGCACTTAAAACACTGTCCTTATTCGACAACATAATGTCATGCCACATGGTCGGGTCGCTGGAGGCAATCCTAGTGAAATCCTTAAACCCGCCTGCGGCGTAGCGAAAAATATTTTCATTTTCAGAGTCATGTGCCAGTGTATCCACCAACGAATAGGCAATGACGTGTGGTAAATGGCTAGTGGCCGCGAGCACTTCATCGTGCTCCTCGACGCTCATCGTTAGCACTTCGGCGCCCACCGCTTGCCACATACATTTAATACACTCCACGCTTTCAGCTGCGGTGGATTCAACTGGCGTAAGAATGACACGGTGCTGCTGATATAAATCAGGATTGGCTGCTGTCACACCGCTTTGCTCCGAACCCGCAATGGGGTGCCCTAACACAAGCTGTTTAGGAATCTCGCCGAAAACATCACGAGCCGCGTCCCTAACACTCCCTTTGACACTGGCGCAATCCGTCACAACAACTTTGTCAGATACCTGACTTGCAACATCTTCCAACACTGCTTTAGTGCTGAGCGTTGGCACAGAAATACATATCACATCGCCATCATCGAGCTCTTGAGCAATATCACTGAGTGCATGAAAAGCGCGATCTGCTAAACCTAACTCTAACGCCTTTTCTAAAGTATTTTCTGATCGAGCAATAGCGATGATTTCACGGCAATAATGCGCTCGTCGCAAGCCAGCTGCTAAGCTAGCGCCTATCAAACCAAAACCAACAATAACGAGTTTATTAATGCTCACAGAAACCTTGAGTATGATCGACGAAAAATAGCAGAATGAATTCGGAGTTGATTCAAAGAATTAACTCTTAGTTGCGCCCCAAATGTTCAGCGCAGAGGGTAATTACCTGTTACTGCGAAAAGCCACCAATAACTAAAGCTTACACACCAAAAAGATCTAACCTACAAGACGGCTTTAGGGTATGAGCCTAGCACCTTAACCTCTGAGGCTCGCTCGCGGATTTCGTCCAACGCCGTTTTGACATTGGCATCTTCGATATGACCCGCAAAATCGATGAAGAAAACGTAATTCCATTTCCCCATTTTTGAAGGACGGGTTTCGACGCTAGTAAGATCAACCCCATTGTCGCGAAACGGCTCCAACAAATTATAAAGCGCACCAGGCTCATTATGCATTGATACGATAATTGAGGTTTTATCCTTACCACTAGGCGGCACTGATTGATTGCCAACAATTAAGAAACGCGTTGCATTATCTGGATTGTCTTCAATTTTTTCGGAAACGACTTTCAAACCGTAAAGGTCAGCAGCCATTTCACCGGCAATTGCCGCAGCATTCCACTCACCCTTGATGCGTTTCGCTGCTTCAGAATTACTACTTACTGCAATACGCTCTGCTTGCGGGTATCGTGAATCCAACCACTTGCGACACTGCGCTAGAGATTGAGAGTGAGAATAAATGCGCGTAATGCTATCGACTTTAGTTACATCCGACACCAATAGATTTTGATGGATTCGTAAAGCCACTTCTCCACAAATTTTAAGATTAGAATCAATAAATGTATCTAACGTATGGTTAACCACACCTTCCGAAGAGTTTTCAACGGGCACTACGCCAAATTCAACAGCGCCAGCTTCGACTTCACGAAACACATCATCTATCGCTGCCATAGGAAAGCTCTGAGCGGAATGCCCAAAATGCTTTAATGCCGCTTCTTGGGTGAAGGTACCTTCAGGTCCTAAAAATGCAACACGTACTGGATGCTCAAGCGCTAAGCAAGAAGACATAATTTCACGGAACAGACGCGCCAACTCTTCATTGGCTAGCGGGCCTGTATTCATTTCCATTACTCGCCGCAACACTTGCGCTTCTCGCTCGGGTCGGTAGTAATTCGCGGCATCAACACCGGCGGCCTTTTTGACTTCAGCTACTTCCTGCGCACATCTCGCACGTGAATTAATCAGTTCACTTAGCTGAGAATCTATCGCGTCGATTTTTGTGCGCAGTTCGCCTAACTGCTCTTCCGATGCTCCGCTTGGGCCACTGTTGTTTACGTCTTCAGTCATGATGTAAATCCAATCTCTTAATCATCGAGGGCTATTCATCGGCGCTTTCTTCTGCACCATCCTCACCATCGAGTTCATCGGTTTCTTCGATGCGCTCAACACCCGAAATATGTTCACCCGGTTTAACTTTAATCAAGCGTACACCTTGTGTGTTTCGACCCAGCACAGATACTTCGTCTACCCGAGTACGCACTAAAGTACCTTGGTCGGAAATCAACATAATTTCCTCACCTTCAAAGACCTGCACTGCACCAACTAGGTCACCGTTCCGATCGGTCGTTTGCATGCCGATCACACCTTGCGAACCACGGCCTTTGGTCACAAACTCATCCACCTCTGTGCGCTTCCCATAGCCATTTTGGCTCACGGTAAGGACATAACCGCCCTCTTGAGGGATAACCATTGAGATAACTGATTGACCTTCTTTCAAACGAATGCCGCGTACACCACGAGAGGTTCGTCCCATTGGGCGGACTTCGCTTTCTTTAAACCTTGCTGCTTTACCGCTAGACGACAATAAGATGACTTCTTGATGACCGTCGGTGATCGCGGTACTTACCAAACGATCACCTTCTTCTAATTCAACTGCACGCAAACCTGTACTGCGGGGACGCGCGAATTGCGTTAAGGCTGTTTTCTTCACGGTACCGTTAGCCGTCGCCATGAAGATAAAGTGATCATCATCGTACTCTTGCACTGGCAATATAGAAGTTATACGTTCGCCTTCTTCTAATGGCAGCAAGTTAACAATGGGACGTCCTCGAGATTGACGCCCAGCCACTGGGATCTGATAGACCTTCAACCAATAGACTTTACCGCTGTTACTAAAACACAAAATGGTTGTGTGAGTATTCGCGATCAACAAGTGTTCAATAAAGTCTTCGTCTTTGAGAGACGTCGCTGCTTTACCCATACCACCGCGCCGTTGTGCTTGGTAGGCGTCAAGAGGTTGAGTTTTTGCATAACCTCCGTGGGAGATGGTGACGACACGATCTTCTTCGTTAATGAGGTCTTCTGTTGTGAGGTCTGCTTGAGACTCTTGAATTTCTGTACGTCGCTCATCGCCATATTCTTTATTCACGGCTTCGAGCTCTTCTCGAATCACTTCCATCAAACGCGAAGGATTGGACAAGATGTTAAGGTATTCAGCGATGTCTTTTAGCTTTTCATCATATTCTGCGATGAGCTTGTCATGCTCCATTCCAGTCAGACGATGAAGCCGCAAATCCAAAATGGACTGCGCTTGTGCTGGAGATAGGAAATATTGACCATCGCGAATGCCGTATTGGTCTTCTAAGTCATCAGGGCGACAGACACTATCGCCTCCATCACTTTTCGCACGCTCTAAAAACTCACCGACATCTGCAAGGTTCCAGCCTTTCGCCAATAGCGCTTCTTTCGCATCAGCGGGTGTAGCGGAGGACTTAATCAGCTCAATCACTGGATCAATATTAGCGATCGCAATAGCCAAGCCTTCGAGAATATGGCCGCGATCACGTGCTTTCTTGAGCAAGTAAACAGTACGACGAGTAACAACTTCGCGACGATGACGCACGAAGTATTCAATAAGCTCCTTCAGGTTTAGCGTGCGCGGTTGATTGTCCACCAACGCAACCATGTTAATACCGAAGACACTTTGAAGGGCAGTTTGTTGGTAAAGGTTGTTGAGAACGACCTCACCGGACTCACCGCGCTTCAATTCGATAACAATACGCAGCCCTTCTTTATCAGACTCGTCGCGCAGCTCCGATATACCCTCAATCTTCTTCTCTTTGACTAATTCGGCGATGCGCTCAATAAGCCGCGCCTTATTCAACTGGTATGGGATCTCGTGAACAATAATAACGTCGCGATTAGTCTTCTCATCGGTAATAACTTCAGCACGCGCGCGAACGTAGATTCGACCGCGTCCAGTGCGATACGCCTGCACAATCCCAGCACGACCATTAATGATCGCACCTGTTGGAAAGTCAGGACCAGGGACGTGCTGCATGAGTTCATCAATAGTAATGTCTTCGTTGTCGATAAACGCTAAACAGCCATTTACGACTTCGCGAAGATTATGCGGAGGAATATTGGTTGCCATACCCACCGCGATACCGGAAGAGCCGTTCACCAACAGGTTGGGGACTCGTGTGGGTAACACCTCAGGTATTTGTTCTTGTCCGTCGTAGTTATCAACGAAATTAACAGTGTCTTTGTCGAGGTCAGCCAAAAGCTCATGGGAGATTTTGGCCATGCGTATTTCGGTATAACGCATAGCGGCTGCTCGGTCGCCATCGATGGAACCGAAATTCCCTTGACCATCAACCAGCATATAACGCATTGAGAACGGCTGAGCCATACGAACGATGGTGTCATAAACAGCAGAATCACCATGTGGATGATACTTACCGATGACGTCGCCAACCACACGGGCTGACTTTTTGTACGACTTATTCCAGTCGTTACCTAATTCGTTCATTGCAAACAGCACCCGGCGATGCACAGGCTTTAAGCCATCACGCACGTCCGGCAGCGCTCGCCCTACAATAACGCTCATAGCGTAATCTAGGTAAGACTGTTTGAGTTCATCTTCGATGTTTCGGGACAGGATTTCTTTTGCTATATCGTCGCCCATAGGAGTGCGGCTTTCCTTTACTGCGGATACATTATTGTAATAATGACCACATACCAGAACCCGACTTAGCCGACCCTCTTATCAAAACGAGAGTCCCTCAACGGCTGTATTGAGTCGGTAGGTTGACTTGAGCCCCAACCGGTATGCACCAAACAAAATTTAGCGCGCGATAATAGCATAATTCCCTACAGATAAGCACTGTCTGGACTGTACCCTGGGAACAAACTGGTTATACTTGCGGGCCTTTACGGTTTGGAACGAAAACCTGTCCATATTTCGTTCAATACCTAGCCACAACCTACGCTATCAAGCCACTCATCGCACAGGAAATGTAGTATGTCCGCCGACCAAGACGTCGATATTTTAATCAACGCCAAGTGGATCATACCGGTCATTCCTGAAGACCAGGTTTTCAGCGATTGCAGCATTGTGATTGCTGCCAACAAAATCGTAGGCATCTACCCTCAGTCCGAAGCGCTCAAGCGGTTTAACGCCACCGAGATTATCGATCTAAACGAGCACGCTCTGATCCCTGGACTCATCAATGCACATGGTCACTTAGCCATGAGCTTAATGCGAGGCTATGCCGACGATTTGCCCCTATACACCTGGCTCGAGCAGCATATTTGGCCCGCCGAGGGCCGTTGGGTAAGCCCCGAGTTTGTTAAAGACGGCGCACAGTTAGCCATGGCGGAAATGATTCGCGGCGGAACCACCTGCTTTAGCGACATGTATTTTTTTCCTGATCAGGTGGCCGAGGCAGCGCAGCAAGCCAACATGCGAGCACAAATCACTGCGCCAGTATTGGATTTTCCTACTGCATGGGCGGACAACGCTGATGAGTACATCAGTAAAGCGATTGAAGTGCATGACCAGTTTCGCACCAGCAGCCTTATCACAGTAGGGTTTGGCCCTCACGCGCCTTACACAGTATCGGACGCGCCCTTCCAGAAAGTCGCCACCTACGCGGAAGAACTTCAAGCGCCAATCCAAGTCCACCTTCATGAAACTGCTCAAGAGGTAAGCGACGCGCTGTCCAATACCGGTAAACGCCCTGTCGAGCGGCTGAACGATCTAGGGTTTTTCTCACCTGCCGTGCAGTGTGTTCACATGACAACGTTAACCGACGAGGATATTGAGATTATCCAGCGCTGTGGAGCACATGTTATTCACTGCCCAGAATCCAACCTAAAACTCGCTAGTGGCATGGCACCCGTTGCCAAGCTACTCAAAGCCGGGGTGAATGTCGCATTGGGTACTGACGGATGTGCCAGCAACAACGATCTCGATCTTTTAGGTGAAATGCGGACGGCGGCACTACTTGCCAAAGCGGTCAGTGGCGACGCAGCGGTGGTGAATGCTCATCAAGCTCTGCGGATGGCAACCATAAACGGTGCTAGAGCGATGGGTAAAGAGCGTGAAATCGGCAGTTTAGAGGTAGGTAAGTTTGCCGATATAGCCGCAATCAAGCTTGATCAAATTGAAAACCTCCCCATGTTCAACCCAGTATCACAACTTGTTTATAGCCATGTTAGTCACCAAGTCAGTGATGTTTGGGTCAATGGGCAGCCGGTCATGCGTCAGCGTGAACTCCTCACGTTGAACCAACGAGACATTACAAATCGTATACAACAATGGCAGCAGAAAATGTCGGCCAAGTGACGCACTTTTATCAACTAAAAAACCAAGATTATTAAACCGGATTACAGCTATGTCAGCGAATGTAGACTCCGCAGAAATTGCAAAATTTGAAGCGCTCGCCAGCCGTTGGTGGGATCCTGAAAGTGAATTTAAGCCACTTCATGCGATCAACCCGCTGCGCTGCAATTATATTGATCAATATTCGCCGGTGGCAGAGAAAAAGGTGCTCGACGTCGGTTGTGGCGGCGGCCTTATTAGCGAAGGCCTAACCCATCGCGGGGCGGTGGTTACCGGTATCGACATGGGTGAAGCACCGTTGCAGGTTGCTAAATTACACGCATTGGAAACTGGCATCAGTATCGATTACCAACAAATCACGGCCGAGGACATGGCAGAAAAAATGCCGGAGCAATTTGATGTCGTCACGTGTTTAGAGATGCTAGAGCACGTGCCCGACCCCAGTGCTGTAGTTAAAGCCTGTGCCGATTTAGTTAAGCCAGGCGGTCATATATATTTTTCGACAATAAATCGCAATCCCAAGGCCTATGCCTTCGCGATTCTCGGTGCTGAATATGTGCTAAAGCTATTACCTAAAGGCACGCATGATTACGCGAAATTTATTAAACCATCCGAATTGGGTATTTGGATGCGCGAAGCAGGTTTACAGTTAAAACACATGACCGGCCTTACCTTTAATCCAATTACTAGCAAATATAAATTAGTCGAGAAAGATGTCTCGGTTAATTACATGGTTCACGTACAAAAGCCGTTGTAAGGTTTACCCTCTACCATGAATTTAAAAGCAGTTGTTTTTGATCTAGACGGTACTTTAATCGACACCGCCCCCGACTTTGTCACAACCGTGAACACACTACTCGCCGAAGAAGACGCACCTTTGCTCAGTGAAGAAGCTATTCGCCGAGTCGTTTCCAACGGCGCCCGTGCACTGGTGAGAAGAGCGTTTGATATTGACCTTGAACACCCAGACTTCGACCGTTTGTTGCAACGTTTGCTTACCATCTATAGTGAACGGCTCTGCGTGGACACAACACCATTTCCCGGTATCGACCAGGTACTGAAATGCATAGATCAAAACAATCTCGCCTGGGGCATAGTAACCAATAAGCCATCTCAGTATACCAACCCAATTGTTGAACAATTAGCATTTAATCCTCAGCCCGGCAGTGTTGTCTGCCCAGATCATGTATCTCGATCTAAGCCTGACCCTGAGCCGCTCATTCTCGCCTGCCAACACTTAGGCTGCCACCCGCAAGATGTTTTGTATGTAGGGGATCACCTGCGTGACATCGAGTGCGGTAAACGTGCAGGAAGTGCCACCGTTGCAGCCGCCTATGGCTACATAGACGAAGGCGATGATCCTCAATCATGGCAAGCGGACCATACGATTCACGCTGCAGCAGAGCTAGTGACAATTATTGAAAGCCAGCTTTAAGGCTGTTTTTCAAATATCGAATAAACGTTCAGAACGACATCAATATCAGCAAAAAAGACAGACTCAATCAGCTGCAAACGTAATAGGAAACGCCAATGACTTCGCCCAACCTTCAAGACTACCAACCACCTACCGATCTGTTAGCCGGCAAAATCATTGCCGTGACTGGCGCTGGAGACGGTATTGGGCGAGTTGCTGCATTGACTTGCGCAAACCATGGAGCAACCGTTATTTTACTAGGGCGAACTATCCAAAAATTAGAAAAAGTGTATGACGAAATTGAGTCGTTGGGATGCCCTCAAGCGGCAATTTACCCGATAAATTTCGAAGGCGCTGTAGAAAAAGATTATGACGATATGGCGGTCGCCCTGGATAAAGAATTTGGCAAACTTGATGGACTGCTACACAACGCAGCAATTCTTGGGCCTCGTACCCCGCTCACCCATTTCAATGCCGAATCATGGCAAAGTGTCATGCAGGTAAACGCTACTGCACCGTTTTTAATGACCAAGGCTTTATCCCCCTTACTCGAGAAAGCACCACACGCTTCAATCATTTTCACTGGGTCGTCTGTAGGGTACGAAGGGCGTGCATTTTGGGGAGCTTATGCGGCCTCGAAAGCGGCAATAGAAAACATGATGCAAACCTTGTCATCAGAGCTATCCGACACCACCAATATTCGAGTTAACAGTATAAACCCTGGTGCGACCCGCACTAAAATGCGCGCGCTCGCCTACCCTGGTGAAAACCCAAACACACTCAAAACCCCAGAAGACATCATGAGCAGCTACTTATTTTTATTAGGTGACGACAGTGTGGAAATAAGTGGCAAACAAATTCAATCGCAACCCAAAGATGGCCAACCTTCCATCCGTTAAATGACACCTTTCCAATTGAAAAATCAAAAAAAAAGCCCGGCTAGTTGCCGGGCTAAAAGTCAGTGTGAGAATTACGATTGCCATCTGAATTTGGTGTGGTATTTTTAAATCTAAATAAGCAACAGCGAGACACATTATTTAGACTAAGGGTGTTACCACTAACCTTGGGCCATCCTGCTTTTACCTTGAGTTGCAAGGCAAAATTGATTTTCGATCTAGTGTACTGCTGAACCACCAACAACATGATCTACTCATCACTCGACCTCACTTCAGTATAGGCCTACCAGATAATTGAGTTAGTGTGTTTTTTTCTAAAGAATCTATTAAATGCTTAGAATTGCTCTGTAACTTTTGGTGCTAACTTTCCTGAGCTGACAGGTTCTGTTCATCACTGGAATTCAATGTTCCCTGGTCAGTCGTTGATGACTTAGGCGATTCCGATGTCGGAGATTCTGATGCCGGCATTTCTGGGTCAGCGCTTTCGGCGCTAGATTCAATAGAAACAGATGAAGCAGAAGTATTAGTAGGCGTTGTCATTTCTGGTTGATCATGTTTTTCAACATTTTGGTTAGACTTACTCTTCTCTGGCTGACCGTGCCAAGTCTTAACGTTAACTACCACACCATGATCAAGTGTAATGACTAACTGGCGAGCCTGAATAGTTTGATTCTGGCTGCGAAAAATCAAAAAAACTTTGGTGTAGTGACTGTGCGTTTCCTTCACTTCATAGGTCAACTGGTGCCTAGTATCTTCGAGCTGTCTCTGACGACTAGGGTAGCCGATATGTTCTAGCACCCACTCTTCGGTGGTAACACCGGGCTTTATCTTTCCAAGAAGTTCATCTGTTAATGGGTGTCCTTCGTATTCAACCCGGACTTCTCGACGAATATCTACAAATGTACAACTACTGAGCAATAGTACCCACAGTAAAAGTATCAACCGCGTGACGTTATTTTGGTTCAGCACAGTTTAACTCACTGCGATAGCATTAGGTTTACCCGCTTGGCGCTGCACCATTGCAAGTAAAGCTGCTTCCGCTTTTGATAAACCACAGCGTTTCGCCACATCGCTTTCGGACAATCCTTGAGCGAGTAAACGTTTAGCTTGGTCAAATGGAGACACCACCGATTCAATTTTGTTAGGCTCTGCATATGCTTTACCTGGACTACTCCCAGTTGATGTGTTGCGCGTTTCGAGCTGCATATTATTGCGATTAAAAGCGCCCTTCTCTCTCGCTAAGTTACTTGGTGCAGCAACAGGCCGTTTAGACGAATTCGTGCTGGCACTTTGGTAAAACGCATCAGTCGTTTTTGCCAAGCCATCTTGTAATACTTTGAGTTTTTCTGTTGCAGTAGAACTTATCTGCGATGCATGCTGATCTGAGGTTCGCTGGGCTGTTTTGTTGCCAGACACGGTGTTCGTTGAAGAGGCAATGTCACGATCGGAACCAGTAGTACCTTGAGGACTAGGAGGTTGAGGACTAGTAGCTTTAGAACTGACAATTTGGGGATTGGCAACGCTCATCGACGCTGGTTCTGGCACCACAGGATGATTAGATCCTGAAAAAGTCTGAGTCTTCTGTGCTGCTAAATCTTTTTGAAAATCACTTAATGATGAGGGCTGGGCCAACCTCTTTTCGAGTTGAATAATGCGCTGCCCCATTCCGACAGCCGCATTACCGGCAATTTGCAAATCGTGGCTTAATTCTCGATACCGGTGGTCGATATTTGCCACCTTAAGCTTGGTGACCCAAAGCATTCTCAAGACCAACGCTAGCGCAATCCAACTAATAGCCAACGTGCCGCCGAGAAATACGTCTTGCCAAGCACCCAAATTGCTGGAGTTGATTAATCCTGCCAAGAATCCATCTAACATAATTGTCTCACTGTTGTGATGTCACTGATACTGACAGGCAGTGCCGACTATGCGTCCTTGCTCAATGAACTAATTTGACGGAATAAATACAAAACCTATGCTTTGCTTTCCGCTATCAAACGCTGTCGATATCTGCCCACTCTTCATCGGTCAACAACTTGTCCAGCTCAATGAGTATCAAGAGTTCGTCATTTTTATGGCACACACCTTGAATAAACTTCGCTGTGTCATCATTTCCGACATTGGGAGCAGTTTCGATTTCTGACTGACGGAGGTAAACCACTTCGGCCACACTATCTACCAAAATCCCTACAACATGCTTATCAGCTTCGATAATAACAATACGCGTATTGTCATTAACTTCACCAGCGAGCAAACCAAAACGGTGGCGTGTGTCGATAACAGTGACAACATTCCCACGCAAATTGATTATACCCAGCACATAGGGCGGTGCACCCGGCACCGGGGCAATTTCCGAGTAACGTAATACCTCTTGCACCTGCATTACGTTAATCCCGTAGGTCTCACCTGCAAGCCGAAAGGTGACCCACTGCAATACGGGATCTTCGGTAGCGTTACTCGAAACGGAGCTAGTAGCCATGGTTGTTTATCCTCTACATCCTGCGTCAAAAATCAAACACATCACTCCCTTAATCATAGTTAAGAGCAGCTTTTATGCCAGGTAAAAAAAAGCGTGTTCGCTAAACTTTGTGTCATCTCCGCGACATCACGAAACATCGCTATCCAAAAGGGCGCGCCCCAATGTCGGTACGTCGACCAAAACGCACATATGATTTTTTACAATACCGGCAAGCCATGGCTGCTGACTACGGTCTCGCCGCCACTTGACATCGTCAACTTGAATACGAATCGGTTGATCAACGCTATTTACCGTTAACCCCCAATGCAATCTATCAATGGTCATAATGTAATCGGGTTTTTGAGCGGTTTCTTCGTGGTAGCGCTCCGGCATCACATATTGTGCGGTATTAATGACGTTAATTTTCCCCATAGGAGTGGGCTGTATGCCGACGAACCATGGCGCCTGACCGAACAAAGGGCTCAATGCATCGGTGATCTCATATATCTGTCCCAAGGAGATTAAAGGCACCGCGAGTGTCATGCCATTCACCTTAAACAGTAAAATATCAAAAGCATCTTGCGCCCAAGATGGACGGCCGTTTTCGTGCCAATGGCTCGCTTCAAACTCAACCGCCTGAAAATTATCGTCGGTTAATGGCGAATTCAGATCTGTCTTTAGGTCTTGTTCGGAATGCTCAGGAGCTACAACATTCGGTTCTGCTTCAGCAATTGTTCGCTGTGTAACCGCGTCTCCCTCTGCGACAGGAACAACCTCTAAAATGGAGGGGCTTAGCATAACGGGAGAGCGCCGAACCGGCTCTAGTAATTCGGCACTAGCGCTAACATCGTTATTCTTCACAACAGGCTGTTCGCTTGGTGTGGTACTAGTATGTTCGCGATTTAACAAATCGTTCAAATAGGCCAACATCAGTTTTTGGGACGATTGCTGTTCATTACGTAGTGACATTTTAAGCCTTCATTAAACCCATAGTGCACTTGGCCAACATACGTGTATTAGCTTGCATAGGATTGCATTTCCGTACTTTTCCCATCGCTGCTTAAATGCTCCAGCAATTGCCTGTAGCCGTTCATGGCAAAGCACTCGTCATTTAGGTTATGCGGCAATTCACCTGTCTCCATCGCATCGCGGAATTTGGTGTCCATATTGATTTGGCCATTCCATACAAGATCGCCAAATGATTCGCGTAAGGACATTAAACTAGCGGTTGACGCATGTGTACGACGATCAAATAGCGTGGGAACGATAGTACATCGCGTGTCTTGACGTTTGACATCCGTGAATAGCGACAACGTTTTCATCATTCGTTGCGTTCCCTGTAGTGCTAAAAATTCAGTTTGGACTGGAATAACAATATCGGTTGCTGCATTGATCGCATTGATCATCAACATCCCTAACATAGGCGGCCCGTCGATCACCGCAATATCCACACTACTCGTTAAACATTGAAGATTTTCAGCGACCATTAAACCCATACCATCCGCCCCCTCCGGCTGCCGATCAATTGTTGCCAAGCTCGGGGACGACGGTAAAAAAAGCAATTTCTTTTGAGCTGTGTTAAAGCAAGCAGAACGTAACTCCCAGTGGCTAATGTCGCTGTTAAATAGCCCAAAGCTACTCTCCGTTAAGCCGTCAGTCTCTATACGGAAAAAGCTCGTCAATGAGCAGTGGGGATCTAGGTCAACCAGTAAAACGCGCTTGCCAGCGTTTGCCGCTAAACAAGCCAGACTCAAGGCGGTGGTAGTTTTTCCAACACCACCTTTTTGATTAAGAACGGACCATGTGATCATCTCAGGCCTTGAAATACTTATGAAGAAACATCAACGTGAAATTAAACCAATACCGTTGTCTTACTTAGCGATCTTGTTCCACTGTACTTTCATTAGTGACTGGCTCAGCTGGAGGATTAACTCTTTGCAACTCAGGGTCACTACTAAACAATAGACCGCCATTCTCCAACGGTATAGGTTTTATCAGAGGTGCCACATCGGCACTATCGCGATCAGTTGCATTAGTCCCTTGACTATCTATGGTGTCCGCCTGGTTTGATATCTCTGCATCAATGGTTGACAGTCCATCTGTTGATACAGTGTCTAATTGATTCACAGCACCTCCAGAAAAATCTTGCAGTTGCTGACCGGAAATCGACGGCCGCTCATTCGTTTGACGAGAGACCATCACGATAACGCGACGATTTTTGGCTCTACCCTGCTCTGATTCATTGTCGGCAATGGGTCTGTGCTCACCGTAACCAACAGCACTTAATCGATCAGGAGAGACACCATTGTTCGCCAACAGCTTAACCACAGATGCCGCCCTAGCTGACGACAGCTCCCAGTTATTCTTAAAACGACGATTACTTATAGGGACGTTATCGGTAAAACCTTCTACTTGAACGGGGTTGTTAGTGTCAGACAACAGGGTAGCTATTTCTTCAAAGATCCCCTTAGCTTGCAAACTGGGATCGGCGCTAGCAGAGGGAAATAGAATACTCGATTTTAATTCGATCTCTAGCCACATCTCGTTGCCCGTCACTGACAATAAATTATCATCGATTAAATCCAAAAACCGCTCATTAAAATTATTGGATAGCTGAACCAAATCCGCTGTTTTAGATTGCTCTGCGGACTGTGTCGGCACTTCATTGGGGTCTACATCCCCAGTATTGGTTTGATCTTCAGCTCCTTTACCATTTCGCTCTATGACAGAAGGATCGTTTGATAACGTAGGATCACCGACTTGTATCGGGTTGATAGCCGATGCCGGCACATCAAACGCTTTAATCAATTCACTGGAAAGCACTCTGTATTTGCCTTCATTCACGTGTGATATGGAGTACATCACAACGAAAAACGCAAACAACAAAGTGACGAAATCTGAATAGGAAACCAGCCACCGATCATGGTTTACATCTAAATCTACTGTCGGACGTCTTCGCATATTAGTTTCGTTTCACAAAACGTTGGTACTCCAACGGATGCATGCTCTTTTGAATGGATTCTATTGGACTTATGCTAAATCAAGGGTGAAGATAGCCGTCAAGCTTGACCTCAATTGCTTTTGGATTTTCACCTTCCGCGATAGAAATAATCCCCTCAATCATCAGCTCGCGAAATTGCGATTGCTGGTGGATACACTGCTTCAGCTTGTTAGCTATTGGGATCAACAATAGGTTAGCGAAACCAACACCGTAAATAGTAGCGACGAAAGCAATGGCTATCCCTGGTCCGAGCTCATTCGGATCTGCGAGGTTACGCATTACATGGATAAGACCTATAACCGCGCCGATAATCCCTATTGTCGGGGAATAACCTCCCATACTTTCGTAAAACTTGATGGCATCCTGGTCGCGCTGTTCACTCACAAACAAATCTGTTTCGAGCACACGCCGAATAGCATCTGGTTCACTGCCATCCACTAACAGTTGAAGGCCTTTCCGAGCGAAGCTGTCCCGTTCGGTTTCAGCCATCTGCTCCAAACCCAGCAGACCTTCTTTGCGTGCCGAGTTCGACCACTTGACGACTCGCTTAATGCCGTCAGCAAACATCTGTTTAGGGGGCACAGCCACCCAAGGAAGCATCTGTACAGCTCGCTGCAATGATTGTTGAGGGGTCTGCAGCATGGCTGCGCCCAATGTCCCACCGAATACGATAATCGCCGCCGGGCCATTGATAAGCGATTGCCATGAGCCACCCTCGAGAAAATTACCTCCCAAGAGCGCCCCAAATCCAATGAGCACACCAATTAGGCTCAAGATATCCATAGTGACAATTTTCCTTGCACGTATTTTCCTTAGTGCGGTTAATGCAAATTGCAGACCCGCATGGCCCATTTGAAATATTTCAGCGCGTAAAACACATCTCAAAATGCTCAAATGCAGTAAAAACTGGTATTTATTGGAGGATTGCTTGGGTTTGAAGCGATTTTGCTTATGCTAAGACACCGATTGCCGCTGCGAGCCTACAACTAAATAATCGTCGCCCAAGCAACAAAAGGAAGGTAGATGAGAGGAACGTCAAAAAATAGACGGGAAGAAATTAATAGAGCGTTAACGAAACGCCTGGGCGAGCTTCGGACCAATCTCCGATAGGCTGATCACAGAATCAGTTAAATTAGCCTTGGCAACAGCCATCGGCATACCGTAGATAATGCAGCTCGCTTCGTCCTGAGACCAAACGATGGCGCCTTTTCCTTTGAGCAGTCTCGCACCTTCACAACCATCGGCACCCATTCCAGTTAAGATAATCGCAAGCGTTTTTGCACCGCTGCTATTCGCCGCAGAACCGAAGGTTATATCGACGCTGGGTCGATAATTCACTCGCTCATCACCCGGCAATACCTTTACACTGCCGCGCTGTTGCGCATCGATCATTAGTTGCTTACCACCTGGAGCCAATAAAACAGCACCAGGTGATAAACGATCACCATCTTCCGCTTCCTTAACACTAACCTGACATTGCTTGTCCAAGCGTTCAGCAAACGCTTTGGTAAAATTCTCAGGCATGTGCTGAACCACGATAATCGGCACGGGGAAATTACTTGGCAGTTTCGTCAATACATCGGTTACCGCGACGGGCCCACCGGTTGATGCACCGATGACAACGATATCGACTTTATTCCTAAGATTTGACGCTACAGCCGCTCGTGGTGGTGATTTCACTTCACTAGACGAGGAATCATTTTTCGGCGCTGGTATCGATCGACTAACTCGCTGATTCTTAACAATATCAAGCAAACGCTGATGTAAACGCTTTTTTAGCGCAGCGGAGTTTCTTGAAACTTCACCAAAATCCTTAGTAATAAAATCAACAGCACCTGCTGCTAACGCATCAAGGGTGATGCGAGCGCCTTCGAAAGTCATTGAAGAAAACATCAAAATAGGTACAGGTCGCTTGGCCATGATTTCTTTGACTGCAACGACGCCGTTCAATACCGGCATTTCGTAGTCCATCGTAATTAAATCTGGCTTCAAACTATCGGCTTTATCAATTGCCTCACGCCCATTGGCGGCTATACCCACCACCTCCAATTCTGGGTGCTCATTGATAATTTCTTTTAAGCGATTTTGAAAAAAGTTCGAATCGTCAACAACAAGGACTTTATAAGGCATGTTGACTCTCCATCAAATCGAAGAACATGCCGCGTATTGTTTTTATGGTAGTTAGATCTATTTCAACCAGCACGTCGCATGCCCTACGCTTCGTCCAAGATACATTAACAATGCGATATGGTGACATTACCTTCCCAATGTGGCCGGCTTCTATAAACCAGATTGTGCGTAACGTTTTAACATACTTGGCACATCCAAAATAAGTGCAATTGTGCCATCTCCTGTGATTGTCGCTCCCGCCATACCCGGAGTGCCATGAAGCATTTTGCCAAGTGGTTTGATAACGACCTCTTCTTGGCCTATCAATTGGTCAACGACAAAACCTACTCGTTGGGTTCCAACTGAGACAATAACAACATGCGCTGATTTGGGATCCGGCTGTGTACTGTGTTTATGCACTAGCCAGCGTTTGAGATGAAAAATCGGAATCGCACGATCGCGAATTGTGACGCACTCTTGTCCATCAACAATATTTGCTTTGGTTAAATCCATATGGAATATCTCATTCACACTCACCAGCGGAAGCGCAAACGTTTGTTCAGACAGCATAATCATTAAGGTTGGCATAATTGCCAGCGTGAGTGGCACCTTGATAATGATCCGGCTTCCTTCACCTTTTTTCGAGGTGATTTCAATGGAACCATTCAACTGTGTGATCTTTGTTTTCACCACATCCATCCCGACGCCACGTCCCGAAACATCAGAAATTTCTGTTTTAGTTGAAAATCCAGGAGCGAAAATCAGGTCAAAAGCTTCCGAATCACTCAAGCGAGCAACGGTATCTTCATCATAAATACCTTTTTCAACCGCTTTCTGGCGTAACGCATCGGGGTCCATACCGGCCCCGTCATCCGTTATCGACAAGAGGATATGGTCACCCTCTTGTTCCGCTGCAAGGACAACTTTTCCTACGCGACTTTTTCCAGATTCTTCTCTTATCGCAGGTGCTTCAATACCGTGATCGACCGCATTACGCACTAAGTGAACCAACGGATCCGCAAGCGCCTCAACCAAGTTTTTATCTAAGTCAGTATCCTCGCCTTGCAGCTCAAGATTAATCTCTTTTTTCAGGTTACGAGCCAAATCTCGAACCACGCGAGGAAAACGGCCGAAGACTTTCTTGATCGGTTGCATCCGCGTTTTCATAACTGATGATTGCAAATCTGCTGTCACCACATCTAGGTTGGCTACCGCTTTCGATAATGCTTCATCGGTACTATCGACCCCTAATCGAACCAAACGGTTTCGAACCAGCACTAGCTCGCCTACCATATTCATGATGTCGTCTAAGCGCTGGGTATCGACGCGTACCGTCGTTTCAGTTGCGGCAATGTTTGCTTGGGGTGAATCTTTTGGCTTTAATGCCGCAGCGGGCTTAGCGGCTGCACTTGGAGCAGGTTTTGCGGCGCTTGCAGCACTAGGTTTAGCCTCGGGTTTCTTGGGTTCTGGCTTTTTAGCTGCGGGTGATTCGGATTTCGGGGCAGACGCCGGAGGCTCTTGCGCTTTGCCGGAAGGCGCTGATGTCGCCTTTTCAGACGAGGGCTTGCTTGCACCAGTTTCCGTCTTGCCGCTTGCACTTGGCTGTTGTCCTTTGCCGTGCAACTGGTCGAGAAGCGCTTCAAATTCGTCTTCAGTGATTAATTCATCGCTGCCACCTGAACCCGCAGTAGTCGACGGAGCCGGAGACTCAGCTTTGCTTTCAGTAGCAGGCGCAGGTGTCGACGAGGCATCAGGTTTTGGCGCATTTCCTTTACCATGAAGCTGATCTAATAAAGCTTCGAATTCGTCTTCCGTAATTTCATCGCTGCCGGTTGAACTGCCAGCGGTGGGTGCAGCCGGAGAAGCGGCTTCTTCTGCGGGGGTGCTCGAGTTTGCTGCTGTATCTTCAACACCAGGGCCTTTGCCTTTACCGTGCAATTGATCTAGCAATGCATCAAATTCGTCTTCCGTAATTTCATCGCTTGACGAACTCGTCGCCATAGACTCAGCGGGCGTCTCGACGGCGGATGTCTCTGTGGGCTTGTCTAGGTCAGTGTTTTTGGGGTCGATTGCATCGAGAAGATCTTCAAATTCTTCATCAGTGATTTCATCGTCAGCTACACCGCTAGGCTCTGATGTAGCTGACGCCGCTCCAGCGACTGGCGTAGATTCTGGTTCACTGTCACTTGTTTCTGCGGCCTCAACAGACTCGCCTATATCTTCACAATTAACCAAACGTTCTAGTGACGCAATGAGGTCCGGCGACGCTGCTTCTGGCTTTTCAAATTGCTGTATTTGTTGAAATTGGGCATTAATGGCATCCAGTGCACTAAGCACCACATCCATTAATTCTGGCGTTACGCTGCGCTTACCATTACGTAGAATATCGAAAAGGTTTTCTGTCACATGGCAGCATTCGACCATGGGATCTAGCTGCAAGAAGCCTGCTCCGCCTTTGACAGTATGAAAGCCGCGAAAAATGGCATTCAGTAAGTCTCTATCGTCAGGGCTCTGCTCTAACTCAACCAACTGTTCCGACAACTGTTCAAGAATCTCTCCGGCTTCTACTAGGAAGTCCTGAAGGATATCTTCGTCATCTCCGAAACCCATTTACCGCTCCTTAGAAACCCAAGCTGGACAATAGATCGTCCACTTCATCTTGGCCTTTAACAACATCGTCCCGCTTTTCAGCATGTATTTGCGGGCCTTCACCTTTGCTATCAATCGCTCTGACTTCATCGCCCTTAACTTCATTGGTCACCAGCCCGGTAACTTGTTCTACCTGACTGGCAACACGGACTAGTTTGACCAGCTCATTTTCGACATCATGAACCAGTGTAATGACACGTTTTAATACTTGCCCGGTAAGGTCCTGAAACCCTTGCTCTAACACTATCGACTGCATATTTTCATTCAATTGAGTAGTGCCATCACACATCTGTTGTAAGAACTCATCCATACGTTGGTACAACCCGGCAAATTCTTCTTTGCTCATTTCTCGCCGACGTAAACGCAGCCAATCATCACGCAGACTATTTGCCTCTTGCCCTAAATTCATAGCAATAGGTGCAGAAGCTTCGACCATATCCATGGTCTTGTCGGCTGCTTGCTGAGTTAGGTTAATGACGTAATTGAGACGATCAGTTGCATCGTGTATTTCGGAGCTTTCAATATTGGGAGGTTCAGAGCTTAGATCGCCGTCAACATGGAAATTGACAATGGCGTCATGTAAGCCTCGTGTAAGCTTACCGACGGAACTGAATATGTGCTTGTCCCTTGCCTCGATCATATTGCATATCAAAGTAGAGGCATCCTGGAAACTATCGTTTTCTAGCTTATCGATTAATAGCTTTGCGCAGTCCTGAAGCTCCGATATAAAGGTAGGATTGTTCTTTAATTCGTAATGATTATCCATGCCCGAAGAATTCCCAAATTAGCGACTAGCTATCAACTCGCTCAAAGATTTTGTCTATTTTTTCTTTGAGAACTTGTGCGGTGAATGGCTTGACCACATAACCATTGACGCCCGCCTGTGCAGCTTCAATAATTTGGTCGCGTTTTGCCTCTGCAGTAACCATTAAGGTCGGCAACGACGCCAGGCTTTCATCAGCTCTAATTTCTTTTAAGAGCTCTATACCTGTCATACCCGGCATATTCCAATCCGTCACGAGAAAGTCAAAATCACCTGACTTCAGCATAGGCAGTGCTGTACTGCCATCATCAGCCTCATGTGTATTGGTAAAACCTAGGTCTCTCAATAAATTTTTAATAATCCGCCGCATTGTTGAAAAGTCATCAACAATTAGGATTTTCATGCCCTTGTCCAAAGCAACCTCCATCAATTCCCCACGAAGGGGTCCCATCTAATTAATAGTCTAGTAGCTGATTTACGGGTATCCAGTTTTTAACAAGGAATTGTTCTCGGCTTGGTTATAAATATTCGTAATGATGTAAATTTGGAGATTCTTTATCCAAATTCACCAGTCGAGGTAGATTTAAATCAGTTGGCTGACTGCCAGTCTGTTAGGCGGGAACGGAGCCGTAGCGCGGCTTGGCTGTGAATTTGGCTTACCCTCGATTCACTGACCCCAATGATCTGTCCAATTTCTTTGAGGTTTAGCTCTTCATCATAGTAAAGCGCTAACACCAGGCGCTCTCTTTCGGGTAACTGACCGATCGCTTCCGCGAGCGACCGTTTAAGTGCCTCCTGCTGAATGCCTTCGTCTGGGTTTACTAACGGCTGGCTCGGCGTATTCTCTTCGAGAGAGACGCCGTCTTCGTTATATGCTTCATCAAAGCTGTATAGACGACTTGATACCGAGTCGTGCAGGATAGAATGATATTCCTCCAGTTCCATCCCCAACTCTTCCGCCACTTCCTGATCCGTCGCGTCGCGCCCCGTACGTGCTTCTACGGCATTAATAGCATCGCTAATCTTACGACTATTACGGTGCACACTCCGCGGGACCCAGTCACCTCGACGCATCTCATCGACGATTGCACCGCGAATACGAATGCCCGCATAGGTTTCAAAACTCGCACCTTTACTGGCATCGTATTTTTTCGATGCTTCAAGCAAGCCAATCATGCCCGCCTGGATAAGGTCTTCGACCTGAACACAAGGAGGCATACGCATCATCATATGGTGGGCTATCCGCTTCACTAGGGGCGCATAGTCCTCCACGTTGACACTTACTTGATTAGTTGGGGCTTTGTCATACGTCGACAAACCGTAGTTTCCTACCATTGTTTGGGAACCTAGTAACTCACATTCGCTACACTCGGACTAACCATGTGCTCAACAAAAAATTCGAGGTGCCCTGTTGCCGAGCTTGCACGAGGCCATTCATCAACTTTATGGGCTAAAGAACGAATGGCTTGCGATGCTTTGCAACGTGGTGCGAAGGTCAACAAAGGTTGTTGTTTTTGCACGGCTGAACGAACATTTTCATCGAACGGAATATGGCCAACATACTGTAGTGCCACATCGAGAAAACGTTCACACGCCGCATTCAGTTTATTAAAGAGCGACTTACCTTCTTGGGTTGTACGCGTCATATTAGCGACGACTTTAAACCGAAACATGTCGTGTTCTTTGTTCAAAAGTTTTATCAACGCATAGGCATCAGTAATCGATGAGGGCTCGTCACACACGACAACGATGACTTCCTGACTGGCGCGCACAAAGCTGATGACGTTATCCGATATTCCTGCTGCGGTATCAACAATTAAGACATCAAGCTGGTCCCCTAGCTCTGCAAAACCATTAATGAGTGCCGCATGTTCTTGCGTGCTTAAACTAGCCATATGACGCACACCGGATGAGGCAGGGACAATCCTTACGCCCCCAGGACCATTGACAATGACTTCCTGCATTGACGCATCGCCCTTGATGACATCTGACAGATTTTTCTTGGGTTTTAAACCCAACAGTACATCGACATTGGCTAGCCCAAGGTCTGCATCCAATAGCAAAACTCGGCGCTGCATTTCCGCTAACGCGATACTTAAATTGACCGCTAAATTGGTTTTACCTACACCGCCCTTACCGCCTGTAACGGCTATCACTTGAATGGGGCTCGAGTAACTCACAAACAACTCCTCAGCTAAAATTAGCGCCTTTGACCAGTATAGATGCTTCCCACCAGTTTCCTAGAATTCACACCATTAGGGTGCGACAGCTCTCTGTACCGGAACATTTTGTAGACTTTTCGCCATCTGCGACGCTACCTTATGTCCAGCATTCACAGCAGATTTTTCTGTATTCAACGTAGACTTGTGGGAAAGTATTTTTTTCGACTTGACGTAACGCTGACCGCTTTCCTTCAAAAGGGACACCGCCTTAGTAATCAATTGATGCGCTCGAGCCATAGTGACATCTTGAGGCATACTTGCACCTTGAGTGGTATAGGCGATGGGAATATCAGCATTAATCAGGACACCAAGCACTTCACCCAAACTCGCCGTTTCATCCAACTTAGTGATGACACACCCACGGAGGTTAGCCCGTTTAAAATTATGCGTAGCGGCCTTCAATAACTGCACCTGCGTATTGGCAGACAAGACAAGGATATTTTCAACTTGGGGCAACTGACGTAATTCACGAAGTTGGTATTTAAGATTTTTTCCCTGGCAATTTGCACCTTCTGTATCAATCAATACCAGTTTATGATCGGCTAAATCTTGCAACACATATTCCAGTTTATTTTTTTCATTCACTTCGTAGACCGAAACGTTAAGGATAGAGCCCAATCTCCGTAAGCGGTGATTGCCTCCCGAGTCCGGCGATGCCATAGTCACAATCGCCACACCAGAGCTGCCGTGCTCTAACACATAGCGCGATGCTAATTTAGACACTGCGGCGGTTTTACCGGCACCAGAAGGCCCCACAAAAGCGAAGAATCCGCCATTACCAATGACATCTTTTCCAACAACCGGAATGTCATGCGAGATGGTGGCTAATGATTTTGCCCAGTTGCTGTTTAGCGATAGATCACTTGAGACCTCCGCTAAACATTTACTAATACTAACGTCGCTCATCCCTAATTGTTGCAGTCTACGCTTGATCGTCGTTCTCATGGTATTGCCGACAATTTTTGCTCGCCGCTCAGCGACAAGCTGAGCTTTTTCTTCTGCGAATTGGCGGGCTTGCTCTTCCACTTTTCGTTCCGCTTCACGCGCTTGTGCTGCCGTTTGTTCGGACATGACCGCCAACTGATCGCGTAAGAACTCCCGCATATCACCAATTTCATTTTTTAGCTGACTAAACTGTTCATCGAATATTTCATCGATAAACACACCGTCATCATCTACGATATCGGACGTATCATTTGCCGCTGGCGTGACGTAGGTATTTGGGTCGAGATGAAACACAATATCGGCTTCGCTTTGCTGGTAGCTATAGGAACCTAGCTGAAGCTGGTTCACGGGCTGGGGTTGCTCAATCGGTTCCTCGGGAACTACCTCAACCTCATCGATTGCAGGCGAAACAGGTATTTCTATATGGCTTGAACCATCGTCTACAGACGTTGGTTCGGCAGCACCGAATAATTGATTGACGCTGTCATTGTCTGTCCCCCCGATAGAGCATTGCTCTTCTCTATGTCGCATGGCATCAACACCGGGCACTTCGGACGGCATTGAAAAATACTCATCTTGCGTCGTAACCCGTTTCTTCTCTGACAAAAGAGGCAACCCCATATCTTTTTTCCAGCGAAAAGATGCTTCAGGGTAAGATAGAAATTCATCTACACCGTTTTTATCAAAGAATTGAGGCCCTGGCTTTCCCTGCTCCATAGGGGCATCGGGCTGAGAGGCCATTGCGGGCGTAATTACACACGGTTTGTTGTAAGTAACCTCCAATGGCTCGGCTACCTTTTCTGTGTCTGTATGGGCCTCTTCTCCGTATATTGGCTGGCTTTCATGCAACACTTGAGGGCGATAACTAGGCTGTTGGTCTATCCGTTGAGGTACATACTTTTCCTTGTGATGAACAGGTTCGATTTGTTCGCCACTTATAGTACGTTGCGATTCTTGTAACCTCGTTTGATTCTGTCTATTGCGTGACTTTTGCCGCTGGGCGCGTGCGATCTGTTGCGCTTTGGCTTGCCCATCTATCGATAGCTCTACCCTGTCATGACTGTTCGTCGCCGTTTCTGATGAGTGTGCTTGCGTTTGCGTGACGGCAAATTGTTCACTGAAAGTATTGGCAAAGCTGTTTTGCGGCGGTTGCGCTTCACTCCGCGCTTGTTGTCGTACCTGCATAGATTCCGGGGCTGCTTCGGCCTGTTCTTGCTTGGACATTAACCGACCCATAATTGACTCTTGCCCCCATGCAATGTCGCTAGACATGGGAGTATCCATCATCGGGTCATCATCCATTGATGACGACATCATTGCGGATCTGGGTGATGGAGTCGCACGTGGCGCCGTAGGTTTTTCTGCAACAGATTGATAATAGGGGTCGTTGCTTGTCAAAATCTCGACTCCGCCCTTGACGCGTTTGCTTGAAAGGATGATTGCCTCAGCACCCATTTCTTGTCGAACTAGCTCCAGCGCTCGGCGCATATCAGCTGCTACGAATCGTTTAACTGACATAGCGTTACTCCTCTCCTACTCCGTCGAGTGTGTTGCGTAATGTATTACCTTGAGTCATTGACATTGTCGCTACTGTTAAAAATTTGAAATCACTAATCGGCACCTATATTGGCGTCAATGTTTAGACGTTTGTTATCAGGCACTTCGGTATAAGCTAGTACCCAACCATCACTTACTGCATAACGAACAAACTTAGAAATCACATTGCGCAATGGTGAAGCGACCAGCAATACCACGGGTTTCCCAGCAGCCTCTTGCTTTTGTGCGGCCTGTATGATCGTTTTTCGAAGTCGCTCCGCTAATCCTGGCTCAATAAAGGCACTCTCATCCGCGCCATTATTTTGTGCCTGCTGAACAGACTGGAGCAATAACTGTTCCAGCTCTGGCTTCAGCGTTATCACTGGCAGCTCTTCATCGCTACCAATAATGGTTTGGACAATCTGACGTGAAAGCGCAACGCGCGCGGATGCTGTTAGGCCATCTGGATCTTTCGCTTTATGAGCATTCGCGGCGAGTGCTTCTGCAATGGTGCGAGTATCACGAATCGATACATTCTCACGCAGCAAATTCTGCAGTACTTTAAGCAATACATTGAGCGTAATAGTGTTCGGTACGAGTTCTTCGACCAACTTGGGCGAGCCCTTCGCCAACTGCTCAAGCAAGTGCTGTACATCTTCATGGCCAAGCAATTCATGAGCGTGTTTTTGTAGAATTTGGTTTAGATGGGTTGCGACTACGGTACTTGCATCAACAACGGTGTAACCTAAAGTTTGGGCTTTATCTTTGTGAGATTGTTCAATCCATATCGCTTCAAGGCCAAAGGCAGGGTCCTCCGTTTTGACACCATCCAAGGTCCCAAACACCTGGCCAGGGTTAATGGCCATTTCTCGATCTGGGTGCACTTCAGATTCACCAATCGTCACACCCATCAACGTGATGCGATAAACGTTGGGGTTTAAATCTAAATTGTCCCGAATATGGACGGAAGGAACGAGAAAACCCAACTGCTGAGAAAGCTTCTTGCGGACGCCTTTAATGCGTCCCAAGAGTTCCCCACCCTGATTTCGATCAACCAAGGGGATTAATCGATAACCGACCTCTAAACCAATAATGTCTACAGGCTGTACGTCATCCCACCCGACGTCTTTAATTTCTTCACTTGATGCTTGCGGACGTTCGCTCTCTATTGCCGGCGCTGCCCCCATGCTCATGCCACCCGCAGCCGGTGCCGGTCCTGGTTTAGGCTGAGAAGATGAAGAGCCAAATAACGAACCAGGTTCTTCATCAACCACTTCTGGTTGTGATTTAGCTTTAATAATCAAATAAGCTAAACCCCCAATAATGGCGGCCAATCCTAAAAACGCCACATGCGGCATGCCAGGAATAATGCCCATAATAAAAAGAATGATCGCCGCGACAATCAATGCTTTTGGCGAATCAAACATTTGCGTCAACACTTGGTTACGCAACTCGACCGAGCTATTCACTCGGGTAACCAAAATAGCAGCAGACGTTGAAAGCAATAAAGATGGAATCTGGGCAACTAGACCATCACCAATGGTTAACAATATGTAGTTTTCTAACGCCTGATTAAACGACAGGTCGTGTTGAGCCATACCGACACCCAAACCGCCGATAACGTTGATCACGAGGATGAGGATACCTGCGATTGCGTCTCCTCGAACAAACTTACTCGCACCATCCATAGCACCATAAAAATCGGCTTCTTGAGCCACCTCGGCACGACGTGTTCTCGCCTCTTCTTGGTCGATCAACCCCGCATTTAAATCGGCGTCAATCGCCATCTGTTTGCCTGGCATCGCGTCCAAGGTAAATCGGGCACTGACCTCGGAAATGCGCCCGGCACCTTTTGTGACTACCACAAAGTTGATGATGATAAGAATAATAAACACCACCAAACCAACAGCGTAATTACCACCGATAACTACTTCACCAAACGCTTCAATGACCTTGCCGGCCGCATCGCCTCCTTCGTGCCCTTCTAGCAATACCACACGTGTTGAAGCAACGTTTAGTGCTAACCGCAGCAACGTTGCTACCAATAAAATGGTAGGGAATACCGCAAAGTCCAGTGGACGTAAAGAATAGACGGCAACTAAAAGTACGATGATGGAAAGCGCAATATTGAACGAGAAGAACGCGTCCAATAAGAATGCGGGTAGCGGTAAAGTCATCATGCCTAACAGCATGATGACCATGAATGGGATACCTAAATTTCCCCGTCCCGCCGTTTGGAGGGTAGACAAAATTCCGGCACCGCCACGGGTGTTTCCAGATGGTACAGAGGGTGAAAAAGAAGGTGCTGCCATAGAAAGCCGATATCTTGACGGTTATTCAATAAGTCATATAGATATCGCAAGAAGCGTACCCAAACCGATACGCGTAATGAATTTATCTCAAGTAAAGTTTCCCCATCGTTAGTCGTAGCGAAGGTCAGGCGGCACAGTAATATTGCGTGGGTACATCGGCTTCTGTCCCTGACCGCGTCGGAAGTTTCGCAACTGGAATACGTAGGCCAAAACCTGTGCAACAGCCACGTATAGTCCCGCAGGGATTTCTGCTTCCAATTCCGTCGTATGGTAAATCGATCGAGCTAACTGAGGAGATTCAATGATTTCAATATCGTTAACATTCGCAATCTCGCGAATTTTCATGGCGATTACATCGACCCCTTTTGCAAGTAAAATCGGGGTATCCATAGAATCGGGATCATACTTTATTGCGACCGAATAATGAGTCGGGTTGGTAATCACCACATCCGCTTCAGGTACGGATGACATCATACGCCTATTAGACATCTCCCGTTGCAATTGCCTAATTCTGCTTTTAACTTCGGGCTTGCCTTCGGAATCTTTCATTTCGTCTTTAATATCTTGACGAGACATCTTTAATTTTTGCGAGTGATCCCAAATTTGAAACGGCACATCAATTGCGGCGACGGCCAATGTGACAGAAGCCAAGATGATTGCAGCCCAAACGCTAATTTCAAGTGAATGAATAATAGCCGGACGGAGAGACTCATCGGCCAGCCCAATCATTTCGGCTTGGCGGTTCATCAAAATAAGAATGGCCACTGATAGGACCAGAACCACTTTAGCCAACGCCTTGAAAAGCTCCATCAGGGACTTCATCGAAAACATCCGTTTCAGCCCCGCACCTGGGTTCATTCGATTAAACTTAGGTGCCATCGCTTTAGTACTGACAAGCCAACCACCGAGCGCTATAGGACCAAGTATTGAGACAACCGTGAGCACCAAAAACAATGGAGCTAACCCCCATAAGGCATCTGCAAAAGCCACCACCAATTTACTAGTCATTGCCGCAGGGTCGTATATATCCTCTCGCTCAAAAGAAAAGCTGATTGACATAACTCGCATAAGGGACTGCGCCATTGCGGGCCCAAACACTAACAAACCGACGGTTCCACCCACTAATATCGCAAACGTCGTTAACTCCCGAGATCGGGCAGTCTGGCCTTCCTCTCGGGATTTTTGTAAGCGTTTCGGGGTGGGTTCTTCCGTTTTTTCTTGGCTACTGTCTTGCTCTTCGGCCATTTACTTAGCCTCCAGTAGACCATCAACAAACTGAAATCCTTCATTCACGATAATTTGATAGTTGGGTAAAAAACTCACCAAGCTAAACCAAATCAATAGCAAACCAAAAATGAGCGTGATTGGAAATCCAACGGTAAACACGTTCATTTGGGGCGCTGATCGGTTCATCACACCAAAAGCGATATTCACGATAAGAATGGAAGTCAATACTGGCAAGGCAAGCAACAAAGCACCTTGAAACATCCATGAGCCAATACTGAGAACATGCCACAAGGCTTCACGAGTAATACCAAACATAGCCACTGGCATAACATTAAAACTGTCAATGAGTACTTCTAAGGCGATAAGGTGACCATTTAAGCTAAGAAATAGCAATGTCGATAACATAAGATAAAACTGTGAAACGACTGTCACCGTAATTCCATTACTCGGGTCATTCATCGATGCGAAGCCCAAGCCCATTTTCATCGCGATTAATTGCCCAGCGAGTACAAATACATGAAATACTATTTGAAGAATAAAGCCCATGGCAAAGCCAATGAGCATTTGCTGAACCACTGCTAACAGCGTCGCAAGATTGATCCCCACCTTAATATCCACCTCAGGCAGTAGGGGCGCCGAGATAGCAGTGACTACCAATGCAAATATCAAGCGTGTTCTGGTATTGACCAGTTGAGAACCAAATACTGGCGCGGCAAGGAAAAAAGCGCCTATACGACAAAAAGGAAAGAAGTAGAGACCAATTAACTCTAACAATTGAATATCGGTTACAGAGAACATCATTCAACCGATAATATAGGGAATATTGGTAATAAGACGGTTAAACAAGTCCATGAGTTGCGTGACCAACCAAGGCCCCGTCATCATAATGGTCGCTAACGTCACCAATAGTCGAGGCAAAAAGCTCAGTGTTTGCTCATTTATTTGGGTGGCAGCCTGAAACATGCTGACAATAAGCCCTACCCCTAAACTGGGTCCAACAATGACAGCCACCATAATCACCGTTAGATAAAAGGCATCAGCGAATAGGTCCATTACAACTTCAGGTGTCATGTGCCAAAGCTCGCTGCAAGAGTGCCAATTATTAACGCCCAACCGTCAACCAGTACGAACAACATTATTTTGAATGGCAAGGATATGATAAGCGGCGACAACATCATCATGCCCATTGCCATCAACACACTTGCAACAACAATATCTATTACCAAAAAAGGAATAAATAAAATAAAACCAATCTGAAATGCGGTTTTAAGCTCACTCGTCACAAAGGCTGGAATGAGAATGGTAAAAGGTGTGTCTTCTGCTGTTGCAATATTAGTGGTATCTGAAATTTTCATAAACAACTCAAGATCGGATTCTCGAGTTTGTGACAACATAAAATCATGGAATGGCGTTGCCGTTCGATTGAGCGCTTCTTTCCCTGAAATTTGTTCGCTTAAATAGGGCTGCAACGCTTGCTCATTAACCACGCTAAATACCGGGGTCATGATAAATAAGCTTAGGAACAATGCTAGACCAATTAATATTTGGTTCGATGGCGATTGCTGTAAACCAATGGCTTGCCGCAATATTGCAAATACTATAATGATGCGAGTAAACGATGTCATCATCATTAGTAAAGCGGGGATAAACGTTAGCGCCGTCATTAGCGCTAAAATTTGAATTGTTACTGAATAATCTTCGGAACCATCTTCGTTGGTCTCTACCGTTAACGCTGGCAATCCTGGAATACCACCGTCTGGCACCCAGTCAAACGGTTGGCTGGCGCTAGGAGGTATCGTATCAGCACTTTCCTCCTGCGCAAAACCTAAAGAAGGCACGATCAAGCCAAACACGACCAGGCTCGCGATAAACAAAAACAACTTTATTGGGCGCGTGCCTCGCATTATTTACACCTGCCCCTTTTTCATGATGTCTTTAATTTTCCTTGAAAAATCCGAGACTTCGCGCTGGGTCTTTGTGTCTACTATAGGCTCATCAATAACATGTAGCGTATTAATATTCTGAGCGGTGATGCCAAGCAGCAGTTGTTTCTCACCCAATTCAACGAGTAGCAGTTTTTCTCTCGCTCCGAGCGACAGACTACTGACGATTTGCATGTGTTGATTCTGTAAAAACGTACCGCCACTTATCCTGCGCGCCAACCATGCTAGCGCAAAGATTAAAGCAAGCACCGCTAATAAACCCATAAAGACCTGCATGATATAGCTGGCGTTAGATCCAGAAACTCCAGTCATACCATCAGCATAAGATTCATAAGAGCTGATCATTGTGCTTAAAAATATCACGCTTAAAGCGGCGCGTTTTCGGTAATAGCTTGCAAATGCCAATATCACCTTTCGATACTCCTTGTATCTCTTTGCAAATTTACAGGTTGTCGAATGAGTTAGAGCTAACCTAAGCGTTTTATTCTCTCAGCAGGACTGATGACGTCAGTCATTCGAATACCAAATTTTTCGTTCACAACCACCACCTCGCCATGGGCGATCAGCGTTCCGTTAACCAGCACATCAAGTGGTTCGCCAGCTAAACGATCTAGCTCTATCACAGAACCTTGATTTAGCTGCAGTAAATTGCGAATCGTGATTGAGGTACTACCAACTTCCATTGACATGGTTACAGGAATATCCAGAATCACATCGAGATCAGGGTTCCCTGAAGCTTGTTTCAGCTCTAGACCTGGGTCACCACTAAAGTCGTCAAGCTCGGCGACTTCGCCTTCAGTGTCTTCTTGCTCCTCCAGCGCTGCAGCCCACTCGTCCGCCATATCTTCTTCGGATGAGCCTTCCTCCGGAACTAAATCGTCTTCATCACTCATTGCTCTTTTCCTTCTGTTCCTGCTTTTTCTTCTGCAGCGCTGCTTTTTCGGTAACGCCAGGAATGTGCACTCGTTTAATCACTTCGTCTATTTTGAGCGACAAATTGCCATTACATTGCCCTATGCGACTTTTAAACATGGGAATTCCATTAGCGGTAACAACATGAAAATCCGGCATTTCTACGGGTATCACATCACCGGTTTTTAACTCCATTATTTCTCTAAGCGGAATTTCCCGCTTAACGACATCTGTTTCTAGATCCACTCGCGCATCCATAATATCGTTACGCAATGCATTCACCCATCGATCGTCAGACTCGTCAGAATCCGTTTGCAAACCAGCGTCGAGCATTTCCCTAATGGGTTCAATGGTGGAGTACGGAATCGTAATATGTAGCTCACCACCACCACCATCTAGCTCTACATGGAAAGTGCTAACGACCACGACTTCACTAGGACTAACGATATTGGCCATTGAAGGGTTCACTTCAGAATTCACATATTCGAAGTCGATATCCATTACCGCTTTCCAAGCTTCAGCCAAATCAATGAATGCCTGCTGCAACACAATTTGAACTACGCGAAGTTCGGTTGGCGTAAATTCCCTACCTTCAATTTTCGCATGACGGCCATCGCCACCAAAAAAATTATCAACCAATTTAAAGACTAACTTGGCGTCAAAAATGATGAGCGATGTACCCCTTAGAGGCCGAAATTTCACCATATTTAAACTGGTAGGAACATAAAGGGTGTGCACGTATTCACCGAATTTTTGAATCTGAATACCACCGACCGACACATCGGCTGTACGGCGCAATAAATTAAACATGCTAATACGGGTATAACGTGCAAAGCGCTCGTTGATCATTTCCAGTGTCGGCATACGACCGCGGACAATGCGGTCTTGGCTTGTTAAGTCGTAGGATTTAACGCCGCCCTGCTCAACATCATTTTCAGTTTCAATCTCGCCATCATCAACACCATGAAGGAGCGCATCGATTTCGTCTTGTGATAGTAGATCTTGCATGTTAGCTCTCGATTACTGCATCACGAAGCTGGTAAAAAGTACTTGTTCTATGCCAGCGTCCCCAATTTCCTTTTCTAAAAGCGCTTGAATTTCTTCCCGCGCCGCTTCTTGTAACTTTTCTTTGCCTTCGTGTGTTTGGAGATCTTCGTAAACCTGGCCACCAAACAGTAGTACCAGTGCATTTCGTATTGCTGGCATGTGAGTTTCTATCGCGCTAATAACTGTCTCATCTCGGGTCATCAGCGTTAACTCGGCCTGAAGAAAGCGTTGTCTACCGCGCGCTTGAAAATTGACGATGATAGGCGGCTTGAGTGGAAAGTAGATCGCAGGTTTTGGTCCTTGATCTTCCTCGGGAACTTCTTCAATCATTTCAGCTTCAACCATTTCATCTTCAGCACCCGTGAACATATCTAGCGCGAATAATGTGCCAACCACAGAGATAATGATGAGCACAAGAATGATCGCCGCAAGAATACTGAGCTTTTTCTTGCCGCCACCGGACCCTTCTTCGCCTTCACCGGTGTCTTCTGTATCGTCCTCATCTGCCATGTCAATTTCCTGTCGTTTTATTGAATAACATCCGTTATTCACAGTAAGAGCAAAAAAAATGCCAGCGGGAGACAATTGGGTTTCTAAATGGGGTAAGTTTGAGAGGGAGGGAGGATGAGCGGCAGATTTGAAAAATCTTACCGCCTAGAATTTAGCGTTCCACGTTTTGCGATGGCTGTACGCTAAACGTAATAGTCCACGAGGTTGAGTAGTTCTAATGTAGCGGGTTCATCGCTGCTATTCACTGAATCGCCCTCACCTGGCATCCCAGAAGTAATTCCACCATCGGTGTTATCGTCCTGCGCCTCGTGCCCAGAATCGCGGCCTGACACATCAACATCGACTAGATTTAAGCCTCCCTGTTCGAACATTTCTCTTAATCGAAAAGCATTTTGATCTAGCATGTCACGAACGCTGGCGTTATGACTGACGAAACTAATACTGGCGGTATCTTGATTTACAGCAATCTTAACCTGCAACGGCCCAAGTTCTGGCGGATCCAGCCGAACCTCTGCAGACTGCACTTTCTGACTGGCTAGCCAAAACATCTTGTCAGCCATGGCCTGCCCCCATTCTCGATTACTGGCCAGTACCGGCAATTTAACTGAGGGCCCAACGCCGTCCTCCCCTCCACCTACTTGGTGGAGGGTTTGTAAGGTCTGTCCCCACTTCCCATCGGCGGCGAGAGGCTTGATTGTCATCGCCATAGTAGAACCATTGTCAGCAAGAGCTGACTTGCCATCCACCGCTTGCGACTTACCTAATAGATCGACAGACCTGAGATCCTGTTTCATGTTGTTTCTGAGGGCTTCTGACAAGGTAGCGGCAGTGGGTACCACCTCTGCCACTCGACTGCTTTCAGGCGACTGCGCGGTGGTACTGATAAGGTCGCTAGCCCCTTGCCCCGTAGACATTAGATGAGAGCGGCCTGAGTTTGGCATGGCGTTGGTATTTCCGAAGGTTTCCACACCTGGCTTCTTGGGGCCTACTTCGGCGTGAACAAGATCGTTAACCGCTCGTTCACTGGCAAGATCTTTGGCTTGCGTCTGAGAGTTACCATTTTCAAATACGCTATCAACGGCTTCTATCGGTATGTGAGTCTGCGGCTCATTGGCAACAGTGCTTGTTGTACTAAGGTTAGTGTTTTCACCTATCGGTTGAAGTATTTGAGCGATAGCTTCTGCTAAGGGGACCCCACCTTCAACTAGGTCCTCTAATGCCTCCAATTGCTGTGGTGTCAACTCCTGAATGGCATTTAGCCCGTTGAGGTTTAATTCCGACAGGCTGTCATGCATAGCGGGGATACTTAGTGAGGCAGGTAAATCTTGTCGCTGTTGCGGCAAACTATTGCCTTCAGGCTGAAAAATACCCCGCGGCGTATCGTCATCCGTATTCGCTTGGTGCGGCGCGCTGTGCGCGCCACCTTGTTCTTCAGTGGCATCATAAGATTTATTTTCCGTTGCGGCTTTTACATCGTGGTCCGCCGACTTATTTTGTCGTTCACTATTCGCATTTTCACTAAGGTCGTCGCTTTTGCGCGCTTCATTTGCTGATGACTTTACTTCGCTAGAATGATTCGGTGAAGATGGATTATCTTTCTCTTGAACGCCTTTTTTTTCTGATTTTTCAGCAACTTGCGACGCACTACCTGTTGTTTTATTGGGTTGTTCGGATCGATCACGGAGCACCTCGTGAAAGCGTTTACCGGACTCAGAAGGCGCTTTATCCACGACACGAGTCTTGTTTTCTGGGTTTACTTTCACCACAGGGTTAGCATTCAGTGACAATATAAAATCAGTCGAGTTTGGTGTTGCGCCCATTTCAGTAGACTCCTTACAACGCTATACACAAGATGCTGCTACCACTATATCTAATAGCGGGTATTTAAATTCTATGAGAAGAAGTGCAAAGGCAGTGCCAGATCAAAAACCGATGAGTTAACCTAATGAACGTGGCTTAAATAAACTAGGTCACGATTAAACTAGGTCATGGTCACCTTACCGATTGAAAAGCCAAAAACAATAATTTGAAAAACAAAAGCAATTGTGCGGTTTTCCCGCAATTTAGACGAACGATGAATTCAGGAGTTAGAAAAATGAAAGCGTCACGCGAGACGATACGCTACTTAGTTAGGCTTTTGCCTAGTGTAGTCATTAGCGCACTAATGACTACTACTAGCGTCGCTGAAAACTACACAATACCTCGTATGGCAGATGGAAAACCCGACTTGCAAGGCGTATGGACCAACGCATCGCTGACGCGTATGACTCGCCCGGCAGAGTTCGAAGACCTTGTGATACCAAAGTCGAAAATTGAAGAAATCACTTACAACTCCTACTACAACCGCCGTTTACGCGAAGACAATAAGCGAACCGACCCGAATGCACCACCGCCAAACGACGGCGACACAAACAAAGGCTATAACAACTTTTGGATTGATCCGGGTTCTACTTACGGCATAGTGAAAGGTGAATACCGTTCTTCTTGGATTATTGAGCCAGAAGATGGGCAAATTCCCTACTCCAAAGAAGGCCGGATGGCCAGAATGGCTGCTTTCAGACCCACCGGTAATGGAAAAAATGGCCGGGTAGGAATGTTTGACGGCCCAGAAGTTCGTCCGGTCGGAGACCGCTGTCTCATAAGTTTCGGTAGCTCAGGTGGTCCGCCGCTTAACAATGTGATGTACAACAATCATTACCAATTTGTACAAACCCCCAATCACGTGATGATTATGGTAGAAATGAATCATGATGCTCGCATCATTGATCTGAATGGGCAGCACAATCCAGCGGCAGTCAAAGAATGGTTTGGTAGCTCAGTGGGACAATGGGAAGGTGATACATTAGTTGTCGAAACTCAAAACGTACACCCTATTCAAGAAACTCGTGGGGCATTTCCGTTATCAGAAAAAGGAACAGTGATTGAACGTTTCACTCGTGTTGGCGAAAAAGAAATGCTCTATGAATTCACCGTCGACGATCCTATTTTTTACAGTAAGCCTTGGAAAGGTGAAATGACATTAACTAAAGATGACGAGCAAATCTTTGAGTATGCTTGCCACGAGGGGAACTATGCGCTTCCAGGCATATTACGTGGTGCTCGGAAAGAAGAACGAGAGAAAACAGGCAAGTAGTTTTATGTTATAAGTCATTCATAGTGTGTTAAAAAAGGCGTTTGAGTTTTCTCAAACGCCTTTTTTATATTTTTTACAATAATCAAAAGCCATATTTAATTTAACAATGCCATCTATATTTAACCATTACGACGCTGTAAATCATAACTCAAGCCAGCTTTCAGCGGCTGCAACGGAGTCGAAGAACCTTATCGTCGAGTGCCGCTGATGATCGCGCATTAGCTCAGTGATGCGGGCCCCGTAATCGTGCTCTTGCGGCACGATGAAAGCGGCTTTAAACCCATAGTTCACAAACTTCTGAAATACCTCGCCTGCAACACCATTGCTTAAATCAAAAAACTCTTTATGCAGATCAGACTCTGTAAAAATACACCCCGTTAAACCGCTGCCAATTACAGCTAACGCGTCTGATGCCGAGTTCAACACAATAGCGTGGTCCCTAGCGAGTAATGTCATCCCAACAACCAATAGTCGAAATAATTAGCTCTGACCTTCGACGGTACTCGTTAAGTGATCTTCAGACTCGTCGATGTACTCATTGATTTTATATTGCAGATAATAAATCTGAAAAAAGAAGGTAATAATATTACCCAGTGAATATCTGTTTTTAAATATTTCATCGACAAGTCGATTTCTAAATTTATACACCCACACCAAAATAAGAATATTCGCCACTAGATCTACGATCGATGACAGTAGCTCAATTTCAGTATTACCCTCATACATTGATACAGGAATGACCATAGCGAAAGACAGTATATAGAAGCCTAATACTGAATTCACAAACGCTTCGGATATTGTATTTTCAACGACGCCATTCAGCTGCTTTGTGCGCGTATACAACCAATACGGTACATAAAGGGACAGTGTAATAATAGAAAGGCCAACCACATACCAAGTACTAAACCGCTCAAACGGAACTGTAGACTTGTCTGTCTCGATAACTTGGGACTTTGGCGTAGAGTAGATATTATCCATGTTTATCCTTGTTGATGATTAAAAGGCATGAGCCAATGACGGCAATCTGTGTGAGCCACCCGGTCGACTAATAGGCACTCAAGAACAAACATTAAACCGACAAAGCACAAGGGAATCAATGGGGAATACCGCAATGTAGATTTGCGCGCCACGAGACGGAGCAGCATAGAACATTAGCTATGATATCGCTGGAAATGTTTGCGACAAAAACGTAGACGTAAATTGGCCTTTACAACCCAAAAACACGGCAATTCAAATAGTACTGAAAGAAAACGACGGGGTTTAGCGTTGCATGGTCAAATGGGTCAACAAGCAAGAAGTACTTTTAAAGCGCAGCGCAGGCGTTTGTATTGGTTGGCGATAAAGAAATACAGTAATCAATTGAGTAATGCTTTAAGGCTATCAGATATTATCGCGAACGCCGCTCGTATATCCGATAGATTTTCCTCGAGACCGCATAGGTCACCATCCCTGCCTTTGTGTTCAACCACTAAACATAAGCCAGCGAGCCCAGTAGCGCCTATGTTTCCGCTACTGCCTTTCAGGCTATGGGCTTCTCGCCGAACGGCCTCTGAGTCTTGTGATTTTATTGCTTCAGCGAGCGCAGCGACTCGTACTTCAGAGTCCGTTAAATACGTCATGATTAGGTCGTTAAAGCCGTCTTCCATAACGTCCTTGAGCATCTCGAGAGTATCTTGATCTAGTGCGGTATGGTCACTCATTCTGCCCTCCTCCTATCGATCAGATCGCCAAGAATAAACGACCTCAATCTCATTGCCGTTGCCCAAATATTTTAGCGATTCACACATCGTTCTTATGAGTGGAATTCCTCTACCGCAGTATCCCTTTTTAGAAGAAAGATCGAGTAGCTTGTTGTCATACTCAAACCCTTTACCACTATCTTTAACTTTTATCGTTAAATTACCGCCATTTTCTCGGGTATCGTGGGAAATGGCAAAATTGATTGAAGCGTTCTGCAAGTTTGCTAATCGCTCTTCCCGTTGAGCGTAATACTCGGCAAAACCTTCAGGCGATGCTTTCAATTCCGAGCTTAATCCCAACACCCCGTGTTCTAATGCATTGGAATACAGCTCCGCTAAAATGGTGTATAAGCTTCCGCTGTGCGACCTGAGCCCTGGAACTTCAGTGACGATGTTCAACAGTAACGGTAGGGGATCAAAATAACGAATTGTCGACGGCAAAATTTCAAACTGGAGCCGCCACTCCATTAAACCTGGACCTTCTGTAGAATAAGAAGGCATTGACTTAGAGGACACCTCCTCTGGGGCAACCATTTCGATCTCGACCAGCGACAAGTCATCATCTGCCTCATTATCGCCAATAAAACCCTGCACAGCAGCCATTACGTCGTCAAAGAGTGAGGGTTTGTTGTTGCTGTTGTGAAACGTATTTAACAGTCTTTCTTCACCAAACATTTCACCAGCACCGTCACGGGCTTCGTGAATACCGTCGGACCACATATAGACTTTGTCGCCAGGATCTAACTCAAAATGGAGGCAATCTACTTTCATTTGAATGTTTGATAATACACCCAGGGGTAGATGTTTAGACTTAATATGATCGACAGTACCAGTTTTAGGCCTATAAATTAAACAGTCTGGTAGCCCCCCATTCCAAGCAGTAACGGTGCGTTCATGAAAGTCGACTTCTAAAAATGTTGCACAGCAAAATACGCCAACAGGCAAGATCGACTTTAATTTCTGATTGATCTCACGAAGAATATCGGACAGTGCGAAACCTTTTTGCACCATGCCATAAAAGGTTGAAGCAAGCGGCATCGCACCGATCGCTGCAGGCAGACCGTGACCAGTAAAGTCGCCTAACAAGACCATCATACTGCCAGAGGGACGCAGGGCCGCTACCAGGACATCACCAGTGAATACCGCCATTGGCGATAAGTAGTGACGCACGTTCGCTGCATCTAAGCAACCACTGTGTGCTACATTGTCAAAAACTTGCTTGGCTACTGTTTGCTCTTGAATAAGATGATTATTGTGAATTTGAATTTGATCGCGCTGTTCCAGCATCGTGCGATGCATTTCGCGCATGCGGTTAAATGACTTGATTTTGGCTTGTAAGATAACCCTGTTGTAGGGCTTTTGCAGGAAGTCATCACCGCCCGCATCAAGACATTTAACCAGTGATTCGGTTTCGGTTAGGGAGGTCAGGAATATGATGGGGATTAGCTCTTCACCCGCCAACTCCTTGATTTGCCGCGCAGCACCAAAGCCATCAAGATTTGGCATTAACGCATCGAGTAATACGATGTCCGGCCGCTCTTTCTCAAACTGCTCAACCGCTTCCACGCCATCCCTAGCACAGATGACCTGGTGACCTTCTTTACTTACGATTGTTTGCAGAATGAGACGATCGGTATCCGTATCGTCGGCAATTAAAATTTTGAGGTTACTTTGCTCTGTCATTGCAGGCTCACCGTGTAAGTACGTATCTTCTCAGCTGTAAACTTTAAGAGAAGTCCCTGTACGCAAGCGGAATAAGTGTGCTCGACGGCTTACTGAATTGTGAACAGCTGTTCGAAATTTGAAATCGTCAAAATCTTTTTCACGTCGGGACTACAATTGACAATTTTTACGGTAGACGAATCGCCTCCTGCATGATCTCTCAACAGAAGTAACATGCCCAATGCTGAACTATCTAGGTAGGTAGTCTCACGCATGTCGACGAAATACACGCTGGGCGCGGTTTCAAGATTTTCATAACTTCTTCGAAAATCCTGGTGAGCGCTAAAGTCGAAGCGTCCCTGAATCGAAATGGTGAGTTCCGAGCCATCCGGTGAAATGGATGAGTTAATTGCCATAATCGACCTCTTACGATATGAAATAGTCCCTTAGCACGGCTTATACACAGCCTTTTACCTAAGAATAGACTAATTTTTCCTGAGCAAGCGAGAAATCCCTGAGCCCGACCCACATTTTGTAAGATTATTCAAAATCATCAAATATATTAATGTGAGCATTCGTTTAAATGAGCCTGATCTTTTCCAGCCACCCCAAAATAAGTAATAAACGCGGGTTTCAAGATCAAATACCAGCGAAAAACGGTCTGTAAATCACTGTCTTCGATGGGGCCAGATTCTATGTAGTCGCTAGGCGTTGGTAAAGCTCTGTTGAAGCGTTTGTGACAATATTTCGATATAGATAGTAAAAGTAAGGATTATCGGTAGCTTTCCGCGATAATATTAGACGCGATCTGCTTAAGTGGCAGTACTTTAGTCGCCCCGCCGAGCTTAACGGCCACGCCAGGCATTCCCCAAACAACGCTTGTTGCTTCATCTTGGGCAATGGTGAGGCATCCCGCTTCTCGCATCTCTAACAGGGTTTGCGACCCATCCGCTCCCATTCCAGTGAGTAAAACCCCCATGCAATTGTTTGCGAGAGTTTCGATGGCCGACTTGAACAGTACTTCTACTGATGGTCGATGGCGATTAACGGGGTCACTTTTCTCAATTTGACAGACATAGCCATAGGCAGACTTACGCACACGCAAATGATCGTCACCAGGCGCCAGATACGCGTGGCCTGGTTTAATGGGCATATTGTTTTCAGCTTCTACAACAGTAAGCTTGCTGTTGTTATCGAGTCGTTGCGCGAAAGAACTACTAAACGTAGCGGGAATATGTTGGGTTACTAGTATCGGTGGAGATTCAGGGGGTAGTGCTGTCAAAACTTCCTTGATGGCTTCCGTTCCACCTGTGGAAGCGCCTATAAAGCATATAAAATTTCTTCGTAGCGATTTATTTTTCTGAACGTTCACACCAACTTTATCGTTTGATGCTCTCGCACCCTGATTCTCCAAGGGAGAGACATTTGCGTGCGCTGCGGCGAGGACTTTTTCAATGATTTGCTCGCGATACTGCACCAACCCAACATCACCAGTGGACATTGGCTTGGCCAAGTAGTCAACTGCGCCATGTTCTAACGCTTCAAGCGTGGCTGGCGCACCCGCTTGGGTCAGCGTTGAAATCATCACTACGGGTATAGGTCGAAGCCTCATTAGGTTTTTTAAGAACGCAATGCCGTTCATCTTTGGCATTTCAATATCAAGGGTAATGACATCTGGGTTAGTGCGTTTAATGACTTCCCGCGCTTCGAAAGGATCAGCAGCGACACCGACCACACGCAGCCGAGCATCTGAGTTGAGAACCTCGCTCAATAACGCTCTGACTAATCCTGAGTCGTCAACAATAACTACCTTGGTTAAATCTCGCCCTATAGGCATTGATTACATCCCTTCAAATCGTCAAAATAGCTCGATATCGCCACTGCTAGGCTCTTTCTTACTAATTGTTTCGATGTACTGCATTTCGCGCTCTTTGATCGTATTATTATGTAAACTGCGTAGTCGCTTAAGCTTTACCCTACCGCTATCACTAAAGTAAATTACCTTACGCGGGCAATCATCACCCAGGTCCTGAGCAACAACTTCTAGCTCTTCTCTTGCTAGAAACTCGAGCACAAATAAAATATTTCGCTGACCAATATCAGTCATATTTTTTAGTATTTTTCCGCCGCCAAATACTTTAACTTCAAGATTGCGTTTTTTCCCACCATGTTTATATATCTCATTCAGCAAGAACTCCATTGCCCACTCACCATAGCGCATCGGAGCACTCACCTGACTACCTTGCCAACCATCTTGACCATTCGCTGATGCTGGCAACATAAAATGGTTCATTCCACCTACGCCAGTGACCTTGTCGCGAATACACGCCGATATGCACGACCCAAGCACTGTAGTAACTATTTCGCCGGTTTTACTTACATAGATTTCACCAGGTAGTATTTTCGCTGCTGGGACATTTAACTGCTTATCCCAATAGCGATTAATATGTTCAAAACCTTGTGTAGGTTTTGGCAACCGATTATCCACTTTTCGCGATGCTTGCACGCTAATTAATCCGTTGATAAATTGTTCGCCCCAACGATTTAAATCGATTGGATACACGATGCAAGTTTTCGGAATGTCCAATAAAGAGATACCCATTTGGCGATAGCATATTAGCCATGCGATCAAACAAAACTCGCTGAGTATCTTTATCAAAGTAAATTACGACATTGCGGCAAAATATAAAGTCGAATGGCCCTTTCATTGGCCACTCGTGAAGGAGATTGAGCGGGTTGAATGTAATAATATTACGGACATCTTCCTTGACACTCACAGATGACATATCTCGGCTACGCCGAAAAAACCGTTTCATCTTTTCTTCTGGAATTCGCTCAACTCTATCGAACGAATAAATACCTGATTTTGCCTTGGCAACCACATTGGTATCTAAATCAGTCGCGAGTAGCTTACAGTCCCAAGATTTTAGGGGTACTTTTTCTGCAAGTGTGATGGCGATTGAATAGGGTTCCTCGCCCGTCGAGCAACCTGCGGACCAGCAACGTAATCGTCTAGTGGTTTTATTAAGCTCGAGAATTTCTGGAATAGCTGTATCACGAAGAAAGTCAAAATGGTAACTCTCACGAAAAAATGACGTGAGGTTAGTAGTAATAGAATTTACAAACTCTCGGAACTCCGGCTCTGCACGCGATTCAAGAATATCGCAATATTCATCAAAGCCGTTTAGGTTTAATCGTCTCAAACGTCTAGCTAGGCGACCATAAACCATATTCCTTTTATGATCACTTAGCTTGATCCCAGTGCTATCATACGCAATCCTCTGAATACACTGAAAATTCTTATCTGAGAACGCAAACTCTCGTTCTGATTCTGCTCTCACTTCTGCAACTACCTCTAGCTAGCGTCCCGTATTGGTGTCTACCAACTTATTACTACACGTCTCCTCGAGATTTTTATACTTCAACTCAACTAAAACTCTTCCCAGTCCTCATCCGCGTCAAAACTATCGCTGCTGCTAGGAGGTAACGGTGTGGCTTTTTTCGTACTTGTTGAGATAGGTGTGGCAGTCATCTGCGGTTGCTGTGCCGCTGTAGTGCTGGTTGTGGTATGCCCTCCCACAGAAAAGAAGGCTACCATATCGTTCATACTACGAGCTTGCTCTGCCATGGCTTCCCCTGCGGCACTTGCTTCTTCGACGAGCGCAGCGTTTTGCTGGGTCATTTCATCCATCTGAGTAACGGCAGTATTTACCTGTTCAATACCGGATGTTTGCTCTTGTGCAGCCTCAGATATATCGCGCATCATGTTGCTAACACTTTCAACCGCTTCAACAATATCTCTTAGCGTCGAGCCAGACTCGTTGACTAATTTCGCTCCGTCTTCGACCTTACTAACGCTGTCACGAATTAGGTCTTTAATTTCTTTCGCTGCAGCTGCAGAGCGTTGCGCAAGGTTTCGCACTTCGCCAGCGACAACCGCAAATCCACGCCCTTGTTCACCAGCACGCGCAGCTTCTACCGCAGCATTGAGTGCAAGCAAGTTGGTTTGGAATGCAATCTCATCAATTACACTAATGATGTCCGCAATTTTTTTGCTCGATTCATTAATTTCGCCCATTGCAGTGACGGCGCGTTCAACAACCGCCCCGCCCTCACGTGCCTTAGCTTGCGCTTGACTGGACAACTCATTAGCTTCTGACGCATTTTCCGCGCTTTGTTTAACGGTGGAGGTCATTTCCTCCATACTCGACGCAGTTTCCTCGAGGCTCGACGCTTGCTCTTCGGTTCTCTGGCTAAGATCGGCATTACCTTGCGCAATTTCGTTCGCTGCTGAGCTAATCGCACTGGAAGATGATCGAATGTTACTGATCACCTCGGTTAGCCTATCGGCGGTTGCATTCGCATCGTCTTTCATTATGCCGAAAGCACCTTGGTAGTCACGAGTGATGCGTTCTGACAAATCCCCTTTCGCCATAGCGCCCAACATGCGGATAACATCATTGAGTGCAACTTCTACAGTACTTGAGAAACGATTCAAGCCCTCACCCAAGTTCCTGAAGAATCCTTCTTTTCCTTCCAGTGATATCTGCTTGGTAAAATCACCTGCAGAAGCCGCTTCAACTATCTGATCGACCTCATTTTCGATACCGACTTCTTCGGTTCTATCCGTCCACTCAACTACGCTGCCTATGCGTTCCCCTTCTACGACAATGGGGTTAGCAACAAGCGAGAATGTTCGACCACCAACGTTAATTTCTGTTTTATAAGTTGAGCTTAGCGCAGCGACCATTTTTCTTTGATGACTTGGGTTCTTATGGAATATGTCTGCATTAGCGCCCAATAGTCTGCTCGCATCGAACCCCGGCATGTCTGTGCGTATATCTCGCTCTGCATTTTTCATCATGTTAGACACAGCTTCGTTCATATAGATGATATTGAAGTCTGGGTCTGCGATCATGACATTAGTCATGACGTTATCAAGGGCTTGTTTGACACGGGCATTTTCTGAAGCAACACGTTTTTCCTCAGTTTCTCTTGCCAACTGATCGGTCAAATCTTCCCACTCGACAACGGTGCCTACGCGGTTGCCATCCATATCGAGCCAAGGACTCGCTACTAATTTAAATGTCAACCCTGAGACTTTGATACTTGTGCTGTACGGATCAGATAAGTTATTTATCAAGCCTCGTTGATGTGATGCATTCTTATGAAATTGGTCTACAGAATGACCTATCAATTTATCAACACCAAACGAAGGTAATACAGTTTTAATTTCCGCTTCACGGCCGCGAAGCATCGCCTCAACCTGTTTGTTGAGATATACGATGTTCATATCATTGTCTGCAAGCATCACGTTTGCTTGGCAAAGCATGAGCGCGTTAGAAATGTCCGCATTTTTCTTGCTTTGTAAGGATTCTAACTTTTGCGCGGTTATGTCTGAGGCAAATTTGACGACTTTGCTTACCGTTCCATCCGATTTGATTATTGGGTTATAAGACGCTTGAATCCAAACTTCCTTACCACCTTTTGCTATCCGCTTAAACTCTCGAGATGCGAAGGTGCCCGCTTTTAAACTATTCCAGAATTCTACGTATTCACTACTACTCGCATAGTCTTGTTCGACAAACATTCGGTGGTGATTGCCTTTTATCTCATCTAGCGTATACCCCATAACACTCAGAAAATTTTCATTTGCGGTGAGGATTGTTCCATCTGGTGTAAATTCGATAACAGCTTGCGATCGAGATAAAGCGTCTAATTTTGAACGAGCCTCTACTAGTTCCTCAGTCTCAACTGAATCTTCCGTAGCAGGTTTTTCACTCATTGAACTCTGTAAATTAGTTAGAGTGTACGTGAGGTGACCTAATACACCGCTAGCTTGACTCCGAAATCGCCCCGCGTTACTACCTTTTGCTGCTGAGTCAACAACATCAATAGCGTCTTCTAACGTCTCCGTTAACGAGTCCATGTATTGTTTGCACAGCACTACGCCAATCACACCAAGCACCACCAGAATAATGGCAGCGACTACCATAGTGGGTTGTTCTACCGTTGCTAGGTAGCCTATTGATAATATTGCGCCGAGTAAAATACTGCCAATACCATAATAAAGCTTGGTATGCATATTTTCTGATCGTTTGTCCATGGTTTCCTCGCTAGCGTGCAAAGCTCACAGTTATATATAAAGTGTTTTATCTTGTGCCTAGTAGCTTGAAGGCCTATCTTCTTCAAGACTTTTTTGGTTCAAAGCTTAATCATTTCTAGATTTAGTGGTTCGAAGCGTTCAGTGTTTTTGACACCTCAGATAGGTCCGGCAATTCATCCATACTTAATAACTTATCAATTTCTAACAGGATAACCATTTTGTCATCAACATCGACCAGCCCTCGTATGTAGTCAGTATCAACTGCATCGCCAAGATCCGGTGCGGCTTTCATTTCTTGCCCGCCAATGGTGTATACCTCGGATACTGCATCAACAACGATACCCATAATACGGCTGCCATTTGCTGTTTCTACTTTTAGTACAATGACGACTGTCACCGGCGTATATTCAATGGCATCTAGGCCGAAGCACTGTCGTAGATCGATGATAGGTACTATCGTACCGCGTAAATTGATGACGCCTTTCACATGGGATGGCGCGTTAGGCAATGGCGTCGCTGACTCCCAACCACGAATTTCTTGAACGCATAGGATGTTTACACCGTATTCCTCATTGTTCATGATAAACGTAAGAAACTGATCACTATCACCCGCTGCCTGGCCCACCTCTGTGCCATTAAGTTCAGCTGAGTCATTTATTGCCGTGGTTTGCATAGTCACCTCGAATTCGATCAGATCAATGAATATTTATAGCGTGTTCAGATTGCTGGTGGCTGCCGTACATAGAGTTATTCATACGGTGTTTAACGCCAGCAATTTTTACTATCCCGGGGATATCTAAGATAAGTGACACTGTCCCGTCGCCAAGAATCGTCGCTCCCGAAACCCCCTCAATACGGTGATAGTTTTGTTCAAGACTCTTAATCACTACCTGCTGCTGAGCTTCGAGTTCATCCACTACCAAACCGACCTTATTGCCATCCGACTCGACAACCACCAATAAGGAGTCGCGCAAATGCGTACTATCAGGATTTATATTGAAAACTTCGTACAATTTGACGATTGGCACATATTCATCACGCAGTTGAAAAACTTCGCAACCGCCCGCTACCAAGTTCACTGATGCATCATCAATCTGCATAGACTCGACGATTGATACTAGAGGGAATATATACGTGTTGTTGCCGACACGGACGAGTTGACCATCCAAAATAGCAAGAGTTAAAGGCAGACGAATGGTGATAGTAGTGCCAACATTTTCCTCTGATTTGATATCGACACTGCCATTAAGCTCTTGAATATTTCGCTTAACAACATCCATTCCCACACCACGCCCAGAAACATCACTTACTGCTTGCGCGGTTGAAAATCCAGGGTGGAAGATGAGGTCATATACCTGAATATCGGACATGCTGGTTGCTTCAGCTTGAGAAATAAGCTGTTGCCGTAGCGCTTTTTCTATCAATTTTTGTCTAGATAACCCGCGACCATCGTCAATAATTTCAATGACAACATTTCCGCTTTGATGGTATGCATTTAGGGTTATTTTTCCACCCGCCTTTTTACCCGCAGCGACTCTTTCCTCGGGCGTTTCAATGCCATGATCAACCGCATTTCTAACCAGGTGCACTAACGGATCGCCAATTCTCTCCATTACTGTCTTATCAAGTTCAGTTTGTTCACCTAGTAATTCAAGTTCTATTTGTTTACCCAGTCGACGGCTAAGATCTCGAACCATACGTGGGAAACGACTGAACGCAAAACTAATGGGCAACATGCGGATGCGCATAACGCTTTCTTGTAACTCTCGCGTGTTATGCTCGAGCTGACTTAATCCTTCACGCAAGCGCGACAGTTGATCCTCAGAAAAATTATTACCAATCTGCCCCAACATGGATTGAGTAATAACTAACTCGCCCACCATATTGATCAAGTTATCCACCTTATCAATGGCGACACGAATTGAACTAGACTCTCCTGCTTTGCTAGGTGCCCGCGCTTTTGCTGGCGCATTCGTTTTTGCCGCTACCGGTGCCTGATCATTGCTAGCGACTGTCGCAGGTGGATTTGGTTGATCGACCGATTGCGACTGCTCTTCTTTAGCGACAGATATATTGGCTATCGGCGCAGTGGACTGCGTCTTTTCGATCGTTTGTTGCTGTGATAATGGTGCAATGTCAACCACAGCCTCATCCATTACCCATTCAAAGATATGCTCGACAGAAGACTTTTCAATTTCGCCAACTAAACTGACATCCCAACTTAGGTAACAACACTCCGGCTCCAAGGCTGCAAAGCTGACGAGCTTCGATGTATTGACAGATACGGCCATATCGCCAAGCTCGGCTAATTCCCTAAATAGGCGTGAAGGCTCATTACCCGTTCTTAGCATGTCTTTATTCGGTTGAAAATGGATAAACCAACCAGAGATATCTGACGCCGTGACTTTTTCTACAGCTTCATCGACTTTAAAAGGAGATATGATGATGTCCGATTCATCGGACACCCACTCAAACACTTCTTCGAGTTGCGCTTTCTCTTCATTGGTAATAACGTCCAATACCCAAGAAAGACTACAGGACTCCGGGTCCATGTTAGTTAATGCCGGTAATGTGTTAATACTGCAGCTAACAGACACTTCGCCTAACGTGGCGAGTTCACGGAACATCCTGAGAGGCTCATTCCCCGTGGCAAGAATATCTGCTGATGGTTTGAATTCAATACGCCAGCCGTTGTGGCTAACCGGCGCTACGTCCGGAGTATTCTCTTGAGTCGTTGCTACTTTTGCTGGCGCGCTGCTATCGCCTGCACTGCTGCCATCTGCAGCACTAACTCCAGCACTATCGCCCGCCAGTATTTTTTCAAATTCTTGTTTGAGCTCGTCGCTACGGGATGTATCGATATCCGATTCTGACTGTATGGAGCCAAGTAAATCACGAAGACAGTCAACCGATTGCAAAAGTAGATCGACGTCGTCCGCAGAAATACTCCGCGTGCCCGATCTAACTTCATCCAATAATGTTTCAAGTACATGAGTAAATTCAGAGACGACATTAAATCCAAACGTCGCCGATCCACCTTTAATGGAATGGGCCGCTCTGAAAATGCAGTTGATGGTTTCAGCATCGATAGCGTCTGGATCTAGCTCCATCAACGCCGATTCCATGCTATCGAGACCCTCGAAACTTTCTTCAAAAAAGACTTGATGAAACTGGCTTAAATCCACGCTCATGATTTAGAGTACTTTATTGATTGTCGCGATTAATTGGTCTGGATTAAATGGTTTCACAATCCATCCAGTAGCACCTGCGGCTTTACCTTCGGTTTTCTTGTCGCCACTCGACTCAGTCGTCAACATGAGTATCGGTGTAAACTTGTAGCTAGCCAGTTTTCTCAATTCAGCAATGAGAGAAATACCATCCATGTTGGGCATATTTACATCGGATATCACAAGGTCAACAGCGCCGGATTGAGCGAAATTGAGAGCCTCCAATCCATCTGACGCTTCAACTACATCATGCCCGGCCCCTTTCAAGGTAAAGCTAACCATCTGTCTCATCGAGGCTGAATCATCAACAGCGAGGATCTTTGCCATTGTTTCTCTCCGTATTTCGCTAGGTGTGTTTCAAAATAGCTAAGTGTTTAGAAATCAGTTTATTGCAACATCAAGTGCTCGGTTAACCCTAGTTGTTTTGCAGCGTCCTTAATAACATCATTGGGTGTTTGCCACTGCATAGCGACATGTTGTCCATCAAGTGCAATGCGGAACGCTAGAAGGGTTTGTAAGCCAGCCGTATCCGCTTTCTCAACATTAGCCCCATTGATAACAACATCATCAGTGCCTGTGGCATAACGCTCCAGCATTTCGTGCAGATGCTCGACGCCAGAAATTGTTAAGTTACTGGGCAAATCAATAGTGACAGGGTTGGACATGCCAATCTCCTTATGGCTAGCGCTAAATAGGTCTAAATAAGAAGGGTGTTACAACCCTACTCTTTTGTAAGTCTAGACAGTCTTAAACACCTTGCTAGTGAAATAATTGAAAAGTCTGATGAAAAAAAGAAGTGGAGGCAGATGATATGGAAAACTGTGGTTATCGGTTCTTTTAGGTCTTTAATTTAGACTTAGAAGGAATAACGTTCAGGGGGACTAGTCATTTTGAAACAGAGAAAATAGGAAATGTTGCCGTTGATTAGTTAGTGTTTTTTGGCTTGGTGGGTCGTATAAAATCGCTGGCCAACTAATTCATCAAGATATTTTTGCTCGATTCGATCATCTTCCGCCCTTTCTTCCTGTATTGCAGATTCGATGAGATCTTCAATAGCAGAACGTTTATGACGAAGCTGTGCCCATTCCTCGCGTGCAAATTGTACAGCCTGTTCAGTGTGGGATATTTTCTGCTCAATTTGTTTAACTGATTTCGCTAATTGCTGAGAAAAACCTCGGTAGCGCAGCAGTTCTTCAGGGCTGACTTGAAGCTGTTGATCAATATCACTCAAATAGCTATCGTAATATTCACTCAGTTGACTTAAAAACTCATTTTCAGACGCTAATTTTTCTTGCTGTTCTTGTAATAGACTAGCGGCTTTCGACTCTTTTTGTTCTGCGAGCTTTTTGACCACATCTAATTTTTGGGATTTACGCTCGGCCATAACATCGCTCCGTTTTGCGCCCTGAGGATTATCCTGTCACTTCTCTATTAGCCCAACGATCGCAGACTACTAAATTTGCTATATATCACTTGTTGAGTTTAGGTCAGACTGCTGGGGTTGTCCGCTCGCGCACCTTGATTTAATGACGTTGTAGCTACAGCCACCTCAGCCAAGTCACGGTGCTGTAATGATGGGGTAATAACACGCTCTAACGACTGTATACTTTCCGCAAAAGACACCGATTCACTGAGACCTTGACGAATAAAATTTCGTAAGTGAGGCATACGCTCAACGGCTGCATCGACTTCTAAATCAGCGCCTTTTGCATAAGCGCCAACGGCTAAAAGATCTTTGTTTTGTTGGTATAAGGATAAGAGCTGTTTGAATCGTTGCATTTGAGATAATTGATCACTCGACACAACATTAGGCATGACTCGGCTAACTGAGCGCTCCACATCAATAGCGGGATAGATACCTTCGTCTGCGAGACGCCTAGACAGAACGATATGGCCATCAAGAATTGCACGTGCTGAATCAGCAATAGGGTCTTGTAAATCATCACCTTCTGTCAAAACGGTATAAAATGCCGTTATTGAGCCACCCCCCTTCTCCGCATTGCCCGCTCGCTCAACTAATTGCGGTATTTTCGCGAAAACACTAGGAGGATAGCCCTTGGTCGCTGGCGGCTCACCAACGGCCAATGAAATTTCCCTCTGTGCTTGTGCGAAACGCGTTAGCGAATCCATGAGCAATAAAACATTCAACCCTTGATCGCGATAATATTCTGCAATACGTGTTGCCAAGTAAGACGCTCGAAGCCGCATAAGCGGAACATCATCAGCGGGCGAAGCAACAACAACGGCACGTCGTAATCCATCCGGGCCGAGTACGTGATCAATAAACTCTTTAACCTCTCTGCCTCGCTCACCGATTAAGCCAACCACTACAATATCCGCCGTCGTGTATTTAGTCATCATGCCTAATAGCACACTCTTGCCGACTCCACTCCCGGCGAACAATCCAAGCCGCTGGCCACGACCTACTGTAAGTAAGGCATTAATGGCTTGGATACCAACATCTAACGGTTGCTCAATTGGATGCCGTTTGAGCGGGTTAATGGTTTCTCCCGACATTGGTAAAAAATCGTTACCCAAAAAGCTGGTCTTTCCATCAAGCGGCTTACATAAACCATTAACAACCCTACCCAGCGCTTCTGGACCAATATTCACACCGCCATGAGAGGGAACGGGTACAACACGCGCGCCAGGTTCTACACCACTGATATTGTCAATCGGCATGAGATAGATTTTATCGTCAGCAAAGCCGACTACCTCAGCCTCAATACGCTGATTATTGGTTAGTACTTCACATTGATCGCCGACGGACGCTCGCAGCCCGACAGCTTCTAACGTCATACCGATTGAACGAGTAAGGAAACCTTCGGCTTGAGGTTGAATCGTCGGCGTCCGTCGAAGTCGGTAAGGGTTTAATCGAGAAGCTAAAGGCTCAAAAGTCTCAGTCATTATTTTCCTGTGGATCCTGTAAAGAGTTACTTGGTTGCTTGCCTGATGACTCATCGGAAGTACTGGGCGTCGCCCCGTTTGGTGACTCGACAAAGTCACTCTGAAGCCTATCTGAGGCTGTGTCTACAGAAGCCTCGGCTGAACGAGAAACACCAGGTTCAGCGTGATTGTTTTCCTCCCCATCTACTGAGCTGTTTTGGTCGCTATCATCATCAACATCGCTGACGAGTTCGCCATGGATAAATTGATCACATAGTGTTTGCAGCCGCGATTCAACGGAAAAGTCGATCACGCTTTGCTTCGTCTCAATGCGAACACCACTAGCGAGTAATTCCGAATCCGGCACGACTTTCCAGCCTGCGCCTCGCTCTTCGATATAATCTTCTACCAAAGCAACATCATCGGGGTTGAGAAACAGTTTTACATTGTCAGCACCGGTCGGAAGGTAACTAATAGCCTCTTTAACTAGCGCCAACACGTGCGTAGTATCTGAATGTAACTCTCGTTGAACGACCGCTTTCGTTAGCTGACAAACACTGTCTAGGATGATGCGTTGGAGTTGTTGCGTGTGAGACTCACAAGGTTCGAGCAATGCGGCTAGCAAACCCTCTAGTTGCTGGCTTTGACTATCAAGGATCTCTCGGTATTCTTCCAGTGCTTGACGCTTCCCGGACTCATAACCTTCGTTGTGACCTTTATCGAAGCCGGCCTTGTTGCCTTCTTTAAACCCTTCCTGGTAGGCATTCTCAGAAATTTCTTTAATCTGTTCTGCCGTTAACGGCGCTACATCTTCGACTTCCTCGCCCACCACCTCGTGCTTTGCCCGTTTCGCGGCGTCTCGACGGAGGCGATCTTCACGTTCGGCGCTTTGTAACACCCGCTCTGGGTTTTCAATTTCGGGGATTTGCCACGAACTATACTCTTCTAGCTCATCGGATGAGATTCTATTACCAGGTGGAGCTGCCATGATGCGTTTATCTCAACCTTGTTGCTACACCATTTGCTCGCTACTGCCACCCAGCATAATTTCACCGGAGTCAGCCATGCGTCGAGCAATGGTAAGGATTTCTTTTTGTGCGCCTTCCACTTCAGATAGACGAACAGGCCCTTTAGCTTCAAGGTCGTCTTTAAGTAGTTCACCGGCACGTTTAGACATGTTCTTGAATATTTTTTCTTGCAACTCATCGTCCGCACCTTTAAGCGCAAGAATAAGAACCTCTGAAGAGACCTCGCGCAGCAGCGCTTGGATAGCTCGATCATCAACCTCTCGAAGATTATCAAACACAAACATCAGGTCTTGGATCTGCACACCCATATCTTCATCAATGTCTTTAATCGCATCCATCAATTCAGCTTCAACCGTACTATCTAAGAAGTTCATGATATCTGCGGCAACTTTGTATCCGCCAATATCTTTGGTTTGCGAGCCTGATCCGCCGGAGAACTGTTTCTCTAGAATATGATTGAGTTCTTGAAGTGCATTCGGCTGTACCGTATCTAACGCAGCCACCCGCATCATAATATCGAGGCGAGTTTTCTCGTTGAAAAAATTAAGTACTTCAGCAGACTGGTCTGGATCGAGGTAGGCAATGACAATAGCTTGAATCTGCGGGTGCTCATTGCGAATAATATCCGCAACTGACCGTGGTTCCATCCACTTCAGGGTGTCTAAGCCAGTGGTATTCCCGCCCAAGAGAATCCTGTCGATGAGTCCATTGGCTTTATCCTCGCCAAGCGCGGTAACCAACATATTACGGATGTAACTATCGGCACCCATACCCAAACCGGTGAGTTCCCGAACTTCGTCCAGAAAATTATTGAGTACGTGTTCAACCTCGTGTTGTTGCACATTGTTCAGATGTGACATCGCCAAACCGAGGCGCTGAACTTCTTTTGGCCCCATGTGCTTTAAGATTTCAGCAGCATCCATTTCCCCTAGGGTCATAAGCAATACAGCAGCCTGATCAAGTTTTGATAACTTCACCACTGGCTGATCAGATTTTTGCTCTTCGTTGGCTTTTATTCCCGGTCCATCCCGGTTGGCCTTTACTTTTGCCATACTCTGCTACCTACTCGTCAACCGCAGCCCAGCGCTTCACTACCTGCGCCACTCGACCTGGGTCCTCTGCAATTAATCCTTTGACCATGTTAAGACGCTGCTCGTACCCTTGATCGGGATTTGGCAAGCTCAAAGAGCCACCGCCAGAGAGCGTTACTGTTTCATCCGACAAAGTATCAAAAGAATCCAAACCGGCCGCTTCCAAAGCCGCCATTTCTGATGCTTCATCCATTTCTTTTGCATGCAATCCAGAGGCTGCCAAACTCTTCAGTACTGGTCTAAGTAAACCAAATAGCAGCGCGATAATAATTAAGACTCCGGCTGCTTGTTTTAGCGTAGTTTTGAACCAAGGCTGCTCCCAAATTTCTAGCGGTTCGACCTCACCAAACTCAAAGGACCTATCGGCCAAAAAAGGTGTATTAATAATATTCACACTGTCGCCTCGGGCTGCAGAAAAACCAACAGCATCGCGAACCAGCACTTCAAGGCGTTCCAGTTCAGCTTGACTCCATGGTTCGCGAACTTCTTCCTGAGTTTCTGGGTTTACGCTTACCTTATCATCTATCACTACGGCGACTGAAAGACGCTTTAGTCTGCCAACTTGGTGTTTGGTATAACTAACTGTCCGATCCAGTTCGTAATTTCTCGTCGCCTGACTTCGGGTGTTGCCGCTAACCGCACCAGTATTTTCAGTGGCTTGACCTCCGGCCTGTTCTGGGGCTTGTGCGGCGCCAGGTGGTTGATTCGTCAACGCTCCCGGTATCCCTGCAGCCGCGCCGCCGCTTGCACGAGATTCTTCTAGCGTTTGTTCAGATCGCATCGCCGGCAAATCGGGGTTATAGGTTTCTGCCGCTTGTTCAACTTCTGTGAAATCGACCTCTGCGCTGACTTCCGCTCGGTATTTATCGCCACCGACAACTGGCGACAAAATACTGTTCACCCGCGTGGTGTAATCTTTCTCAAGTTTACGCGTATAGTCTCGTTGCTTTTGCGCCATGCTAAATTCAGGGTCTTCCGTCTCCGCTGTAAATAGTTGCCCCTTTTGATCAACGACAGTGACGTTCTCCAATTTTAGTTCGTTGATACTCGACGCAACCAAATTCGCAATACCTTGAACTTGTTGAGAGCTTAAGCTTCTACCTGGAAACAGCTCTATAAATACGGAAGCACGTGGTTCGCGGGTATCACGAACAAAAACAGAGGTTTTTGGAATTGCCAAATGGACGCGAGCCTGCCTAACACTCCGAATACTGGTAATCGTTCGCGCTAATTCGCCTTCCAAGCTACGACGATACCGCGCATTTTCCATAAACTGACTGCTACCCAGCGGTTGCTCTTTATCGAGTAATTCAAATCCCACCGATTTGTCACCAGTGATTCCCGCTTCAGCCAACTTGAGCCGCGCTTTGTTAATGTCTTTTGCGTCAACGAGCAATGTGCCTGTATTAGGGTCGACCTTGTAACGGATATCATTCGTATCAAATATTTGTACGACTTCGGCGGAATCCAATCTCTCTAAGCTGCCATACAGCGGGCGAAACTCTTCCTCCTGGGTCCACATGACAACGGCGAACCCAATCGCCACACTGACAGCAAGGCCAACCATGAGCCCGGCTTGTCTTAGCAAGTTGAGATTATTAAACCCTTCGATCAGATCATTGCTGGAACGTGTTGAACCGCCAATGGAGCCGCCGCCATCTAGATCGTCTACTGCTTCTGCCATAGTATTGATGTCTCAGTGTTACTGTGTATACCGGTCTTAGACCTTGATATTTTTGGCTATTTAAATTGGCATGTTCATCACATCACGGTACGCTTCAACCAGCTTGTTACGCACCTGGACCATTGCCTGAAAAGATACACTGGATTTTTGTGCTGCGATCATCACTTCCGTAATGTCTACAGTCGGATCACCTTGCTCATAGGCTTTCGCCAAACTGGCTGAGGCTTGCTGTGTATCGTTAACCTTGTCTATCGCATTTGACATAATTTCACCAAAGCCTGTTTTGTTGACTGGCTCTGGTTTTCCAACCAAGGATTGGTAAGCATTGTTGGCTGCCGTTACATCCTTGGAGGCCATGCCATCTTGGCGCCCAAGAGCCTGGGTTTGAGATTTAATTGATCTCATTTCGGTGAGGAAGCGATTGATATCAATACGATCTGTCATGGGCTTGCCTTTAGTTACGGTGTTAACTCAATCGAAACACGCGTGCTTCTTGAAACTCGCCAAAAATTTGGCTTATTCGACAAAAAAGCATCAGCAAACGGTAATCTGCACAAAGTGGGCCAAGACTTGCCGCTAAGGCGGCAAGTCTTGGAAGATCGAAGAGTAACAAGTTAGTTGAAGCAAAGGCCTATAAGAACTTAGCGAAAGCCCCAGCCTATTAAGCTGAAGTCCAGTAAGGGCTAGAAATTTTGAATATGATAAGAGCGCGAAACCGTAAGGCAAATATAGGAACGAGCAAACTCGGCAACCCGAGTTTGCGTCAAAGGAAAGTCAGAATGACTTTAAAATAAGTGACTTATAATCCAAAGTCGTAATCGTTAAGCTCTCGCTGAAGCCGTAACTCTTCAAGCTTATTCTCAACCATACGACGGCTATCAATATCTTTCAACGATGTCAGTTCTTGCTCATCGTCTTCCATCTCTGTCCAATCATCTAAGTCCATGTTGTCAAACTCACTGCTTGATTCACTGCTCATATCGGTATTCCTCTAAAACGATAATCACAACGATAATTAAAATGAACGTTAAAACTACTGGCTCGAATGGAGCGCTCTAATTTTGCGAAAAATAACCTCGACTTTTACTTTGGTCAAGTAGATTTTTAACAAATTTTTATGGCATTCATCGTTTAAACAAACCGTTTAAACGCATAGAGGAATCGGAGGCAGCCGGCCCTAAAAAGGAGCATCTAATCCCCCCTAGGAACGGCGTGGCTCGAGAGGATATTAAGTGAGATTTTTGACAGATTTATTAACGTCAAGACCTTGGTCTTTTAGTCGTGCAATCTTATAACGAAGGGTGCGCGGGCTAATCCCTAGACGCTCGGCGGTTAGTTTTCGGCTACCACCGGCATTCCGAATCGCATCGACAATGAGTTCAAATTCCTTTCGCTTGAGGTCATGGTTGAGGGCAATTGAATGACTCCCGACGCCACTATAAGAGTGACTTTCAGTGGCCATAGAGTCTTCATTTTTTTCCACCACCGCAGCGTCAAGCCCTGAACTGGCTTGAATGCTATTTGAGTGAATAGGCGGCCTAATATCCCCAAGTGTCGATGGTGCAGTCCCGACAATACCTTCGAGACCCAGGTCATTACTATGGATAGTATTCCCGGGCTGTAAAATGAGAGCTCGCTGCATGACATTGTCTAATTCTCTGACATTTCCAGGCCAAGAATAAGACAGGAGAGTTTGCGCTGCCGAAGCCGTTAATGTTACATCGCGGCGGCATTGCTTACGTGCATGCTGCTGTAAAAGTCTTTCCGCGAGAGGCACAATATCTTCTGGCCGATCTCTTAAGGGCAACCATTGCATAGGCAAAACACTGAGACGGTAGTACAAGTCTTCCCTAAATGATCCGTCGATGACAGCTTGCTGAAGATTGCGATTTGAAGTGGCTATTACGCGAACGTCCAAGGGAATGGTTTTACGCCCACCCAAACGCTCAACCTCACGCTCCTGAAGTACACGTAGCAGCTTGGCTTGTAACCCCAGGTCCATTTCGGAAATTTCATCTAGAAGCAAAGTGCCGCCATTCGCCTGCTCAAATTTTCCAGGGGCGCTATTATGCGCACCGGTATAAGCACCTTTTTCATGCCCAAACAAAATGGCTTCCAACATACTTTCTGGAATCGCAGCACAGTTGATTGCCACGAAGGGTTTATCGTGACGCGGTGACTGCTGGTGAACGTAGCGCGCCAGTACTTCTTTACCTGAACCAGACTCCCCAACAATGAGAACCGTGGAATCACTTTGCGCTACTCTTGATGCCAATTCCAGCAGCCTCTTGCTGGATGCGGATTGGGCTACCGGAGCATCTTGCTTGAACTCCACAGCGTCGCCAACGAAACGATTCACCGCGTCGATAAGTAGCTGGGGCTCAAACGGCTTTACCAAATAATCAACCGCACCGTGACGCATCGCATCAACAGACTCGCCCACGCTGGCGTAAGCGGTAATGAGCATCATAGGTATGTGGGGGAAATCGCGTTTCACGACAGCCAATAGATCGTGACCTGTCATTTCCCCCATATTCACATCAGAAATTATCATCGCTGGATGGGTGGACTTCGATAATTTCTCCAACGCATTCTCGGCGCTCGAAGCCGCCACCACGTTGAATTTTGCAAGCTCGAGTGTGTCTGACAGGGCTTCACGCAAGTTATCATCATCTTCAACAATCATAATCGTGAGTGGTGCCCGCTTGCCCTCGTTGTTCGCCGACGCGAAGCCCGAGGTTGGCTGCGCTGCTTCCATTTTTTCGATAGCTAATCCCATGAATAATCTCTCACTTCAATTACTTAGACGGATTTAAAAGCGGTACCGTCACTGTTGCCACAGCGCCACCCTTATCACCGTTGTTCAAACTAAAAGTGCCACCATGCGCCTGAGCAACAGCTTTAACGACCGTTAAGCCAAGCCCAATACCTTGGGGTTTTGTGGTCACAAAGGTTTCGCAATCTTTCTCTAACACTTCCTGGCTAACACCCGGCCCGTTATCAATGACAGAAATAACGCAATCGCCAGCCGAGGCCGCTATCGTGATGTCGAGATGGATGCGATGGCCTCCGGCTTGAATGGCATTATTGATTAAATTCATGAGCGCACTGACCAATACATCACGATTGCACTTAACCCATTTTTTGGCGCCGACAAGCCCCCAATCGGCCGTCGCAAAGTGCTGTTGTAATATCGGTTCGGCCGCTTCATGAAGAAGCTGTAATAGTCCACCTAGATTTACTTGATCATTGAGGTTTAAGTCGCCTTTAACGAACAACAGCATATCCCTGACCTGCTGTTCCATATGGTGTAGACGCGATAACAACTTTTTGGCAAAAGAACGTCTTTGCTCATCGTCAAGCATCTGGCTGTCTAAATGCCCTGCGTATAACAGCGCGGCTGATAAGGGTGTACGAATTTGATGCGCCAGCGCCGAGACCATTTTTCCCATCGAACTTAATCGCTCTTCTCGGCTAATTTTGGCCTGCAACTGACGGGTTTCGGTAAGGTCGGTTAAGAGAATGATTTGGCCATGATTCTGCAGTGAGCGTGTTGAAATCGAAATTTTTCGGCCCGACAATGTAGACACTTCATGACCGTCGTCTGAACGAGGAGCAAAGCTACTGGCGATAATCGATCGCCAGGAAACCCCCATTAAGCATTTGCCGAGCAGTTCTTCTGCAACGGGATTAACCTGACTGACATTCCCTCGCGCATCTAATACAACCACCCCTCCTGGCAAAAAATCTAATAGGTTTTCAAATCTATCGGCTATATCATTTTTGTCCTGCAACGCTTGTTGATGTTTGTCTGAGCTGCGATTCAACTCGTCCGTAAGATGAGAGACTCGCTGTTCCAATTGTTGATAGGATTCGGTTAACTTCGCGGACAGCGACGTGAATTGTTCGAAGGCCACCTCTAGCTCGCTGTCTGATTCAGCGTTTAAGAGCGAAGCATTGATGTGGTCCGGTGCGGACTCAGTTGCTTTTGCAAATGCGACACTGCGTGTCATGCCTTACCTCTCTGTTAAAACAGTTTAGCCAGCGTCAAAGAGCCGCCGCCAAATGTGATTATCAGAGTTATTGCAAAGCCAGTGCCAAACTTTGCCGCAGGAAAAACCCTGCCGCTATACCCCCAAAAATAAAACCCCCGCTGGGTCTCAGCGAGGGTTCTTCAAGGAGGTAACGGATCGAGTTAAGCAACCGCGCAACGCTCTATATGGCTGTGTAGCGGTAAGGTAATGGTAAATCTAGCGGCTTAGACCATATTTACGCATTTTCTCGACCAGTGTGGTGCGGCGAATTGCGAGGTGTTCAGCTGCTCTCGCAACAACACCACCGGTATCCGCTAACGCCTGCTGGATGAGGTTTCTCTCTAAGCCATTGAGATATTCTTTTAGGTCGATACCTGTTTCGGGAAGCAACGCACGGTCATTTAGGCTAACTACCATAGGTTCTTTACGAGCACTGACATCTTCTTCCGGCAACTCAAATACTTCCTCTTCAGAAGCATCAATATGACGATATTTAGGCGGTAAGTCATTCACTCCAACAACACCATAGGGGTGCATTATGGCCATTCGTTCAACGAGGTTGGCCATCTCGCGGACGTTTCCAGACCATTCATGCCGGCACAATGACATCACAGAACTCGAGTTAAACCGGATTGAGCCTCGTTTTTCACTTTCGAGTCGAGCAACCAGTTCATTCAACAAGAGCGGTATATCTTCTGCTCGTTCGCGCAGGGATGGCATTTCAATTGGGAATACATTGAGGCGGTAATACAAATCCTCACGAAATGTACCAGCCTCAATCATGTCCTCTAAATTCCGGTGAGTAGCGGCAATGATTCTGACATTGGTGGTGAAGCTTTTTGTTCCACCAACACGCTCATAGGATTTTTCTTGGAGAACACGCAGAATCTTCACCTGCATCGGAAGTGGCATATCACCAATTTCGTCTAGAAACAGCGTACCCCCTTCGGCTAATTCAAAGCGACCGGCCCTGGCCGAAATTGCACCAGTAAAAGCACCTTTCTCGTGCCCGAACAATTCGCTTTCAAGCAATTCAGCTGGAATAGCCCCGCAATTGACGGGTACAAACGGGCCTTTGCGGCGCGGAGAGTTGTAATGAAGATTGCGAGCCACCACTTCCTTGCCGGTACCGGATTCTCCGGTAATTAAAACCGTGACATCGCGATCAGCGACACGTGACATCATCTCTCGAACTTCTTGGATGTTACTACTGGAACCTACAAGGCTCCTAAATAGATGCGTCGGGCGATCTTGGCCTTGTTGCTGTGCGGCAAAAGCTTGTCGATAGCGCTCAGCTTTATATAACGTATCGAGCAGATTGGCGTAGGTCACCGGTTGAGGAATAGATTCGATAATCATGTGCTTCAGGTAGGGATCCCAATCTTCAGCCACCTCTTCATGGTCCCCAATGAGGATAACCGGGCAGTGCTTGTCCCAGTCTCTGATCGCTAGAAGTCGGTCCTTCAGTGGTGTTGCTTGATCACATTGCCCCAATGCAATCGCGACAAACTCCTGACTGCTGGATGCTGACTCTCTAGCAGAATCCTCCCAAGCATTACACGCCGCAGCAACTGCGGGTTCACCCAAAAATTCAAATACCACCTTTAAATCGCGGCGCCGATCGATATCATCATCAATCACTAGCACTTTATTTTCTTGCCACATTGCCCAAGACCTTATCACTACGAGTTGGATAGAGACGACGACAATTCATATTGTCCTCAATAAATCACTCACTACCGGCCGGAGGTGAAGAATCAAACTGTTCGATGGTGGACAAAGCCAATGACCTAATCGACATTTTGACTGTGATGCTCTTAGTAATAGACAAGCTTGAGAAGGAGGTCAAATTTATGACGTCAGAAAATTAATATAAATTTTCGGCTCTCGAATATCGTGACAGATACTCGACAGCTAGGGGGATAGTGAACTTTTGAACGAAGCTAGCGAAAAATAAACCTAAGGAAAAAACAACTCTAAATAGTTGACAGAAACAACATTTTAAACAGATCAAAAAAGCGGCTAATAAATAGCCGCCTCTAGTACAAAATGAGATAAGACGAACTCTGACTAAAACGCTTGATTAGGAACGCTCAAGATTTCTTTGTTTAGATACCGAATAGCTTGTGCGTACAATTTTTTGATACGAAGCAACTCAGCGACAAACTCACGCATATTGGATAGTTCTTTTCCGTCAAGCGCTGCTGTCAGCTGGGCGCATAGGCGATCCATTCTAAGGACCAACTGCCAATCCAACTGATTAACGGCCTCCTCCATTTGATGGCGAATTTGTTTCAAGCTAGCCAAGCTCGCATCTTCTTGCTCGGGTGTGACCAGCGTTACAACACTTCCGTATTTCATTTTGCATCCCTTTTTGTCTGTCACCATTGATCTATCTATTGCAAAAGTGCTTTTAGACGTTATTCGACCGGGGTAATCTCATCCCAAGCTGACTTTATCTCACCCACCAAACCCGAGACCTCATCAAGCATAGCGCTATCATTTTTAAGGTTTGCTTCGGTCAAGCGACGAATCATGTAGTCATATAGCGCATCGAGGTTCGCCGTTAAGGACCCATCACCTGCATCCTCTAGCGAACCTTGTAGCCCCCCGATAATACCAACAGCTTTATTAATCAAAATACCTTTGCGCTCAGTTTGATTCTGCTGCATCGCTCCCTTTGCTTGTGCTATACGCTCTAATGCTCCTTCAAACAACATCTGGATTAACCTATGTGGAGAAGCATCCTCAACACGCGATTCAACATGCATCGATGAGTAAGCTTGAGCGGGGTTTTTCATAAAGAGGTCCTTTGCATACAGCGGCTAAATACAGGTGACTACACCCATATTAACGGCGCTAGCGGAAAAATCTTAAGACATATTTTTTTCATAAGAACGACGGGGACTAGAACATTGGCTATATTCAATAGGATCCAGAATACTGGAATGGTGTTTGCTTCATAATATTGAACTCTCAGAAAAAATCTGAAAGTGACCAAAAGTTGCCGCTCTTGCCAAGTGTTTTAGGAACCCGCAACGCTCTTCTATAAGGAACTCCGATGAATACAGCTGAAAAGCTCAACTCGAATACGGATATTAGGCACTTGTTACAATCCGGGAAAAACACCGAGGCTTTGCACCTAGCCAGCAGCTCCATGCAGTTCTATTTGGAGAACTTAGAGTCTATTGAAGTGCTAGCAACCGTTGTTGCGAATATGGGTTTTGCTAAGGAAGCGCAATCAATACTGGGCTATCTTGTAGAAGCAAACAATTTTCGTATACAGCAGCAAAAAGACCAAGACAAAAGACTAGGTTCGAGTAGAAAGGACGGATTCTCTGGCGAATATCGAAAAAAAGGGACAGACACTGCGTGGACAAATCCCTTTTGGGAAATGAGAGCGAAGTACATTGCTCGCCTTATTCCAAACAAGGTGAAATTACTCGATTTGGGTTGCGGCAATATGCTAATCGAGCGCCACCTGCCTGATGGTTCAATATATATTCCCTGCGATATAGAGAAAAGAGATGAGAGAACCGTGATATGCGATTTCGATCAAGGCGAGTACCCCGATGATTGTGGCGAAACACTCGTTATCTGCCTAGGTGTGGCCAACTACCTAAGCAAACAAGCGGAACTTCTACACCATATATGTCAAAGAGAAAAGCCGTTCTATTTCTCGATACGCCCAAAAAATTTGATTCAGCACAAAATCAACGAGGGCGTATTTCCGGATGCTCTTTCATTTGATCAGCTTCGTCACATCATGAGCCAATACCCTATGAACTTTAGCTACCGCTATCTACTGGGCCAAGGTGACGAAATTTTATTAATGGGGCATCCCAAGGATTGCACGAAGCACTAAGCGCGGAATATAGGACTATCTATGAACAACGAAACACACTCAGGCAGCCACCTCAATGAGCTCGTTAGACGCGCTGAAATTCAGCAAGCTAACATGGTGCTGAATGCGCAATTTAGAAAGAACATGGACTTCTTTAAGCATCGCGCACCTGAGATTTATGAGCGCTTTAATGATTACGACCCTCAAAAACTACGTTTACTGTATAGCGAAGAGGGTTACATAAACCTAGTTAATTACAATCTCAACAACCGTCCGGTGTATAGCGATAACCCTCAGGACTTCTGCCGAAACTATGTTAACCAATACATCAAAGAACCTACTTTCTATCGCATAAGTGCCAAGACAACCGAGGTAATTGATGAAGAAAACGACGCGCACGTAAGTAAAATGAATGCCCTTATCCGTTTCGTTAATGGAAAGGAGCAGCTTATATTGGGCCAAAAGATCCAAACCCATACCAATTTCATGATTATGCTTGGTCTCGGGCTGGGTTTTCAGCTCGAGTATCTATTGGAAAATACCGACATTCATCACCTCGTCATTATTGAACCACATGAAGACATCTTTTACGCATCGCTACACACGATTGAATGGGAAGCGCTATACGATTATTTCGCACAGAACGACCATACTATGACATTTATCGTGGGTCGCTCACCGGGTGACACCTTCGATGAGGTGCGAAAGTACTTACATGCAATCGGTATACACAATTGCACTAAGCCGTTCGTTTACGACCATCTTTCCAGCCCTGAGATGAAAGACACTACAAAATTGTTTTTTGATCACCTTCCGTCAATGATCGCGACACTGGGATACTTTGATGACGAACAGATCAGCCTTTCACATAGCGTTGCAAATTATCGAAGTGGCCTTCCAATATTGCGAGAGCACGCTCTCATCAATAAGAAACATCAGATCTTACCCGCTGTTGTCATAGGCAATGGCCCATCACTGGACGACGCGAAAGATTTTCTCTTCGAGAACCAGGACAAGATGATCATCATTTCTTGTGGCACAGCAATTGGCTCCTTGAAAAAGCTTGGTATCAAACCCGATTTTCACGTTGAAATGGAACGCACTCGACCAGTCATAGAATGGCTGGATATGGGGACAGACCCTGAGTACCGAAAAGATATTACCCTACTGGCACTCAATACCGTGCATCCCGAGGTGTTTGATCGTTTTGATACCGCCGGTATAGGTATGAAAAGTAATGACCTTGGTACCCACTTCCTATGCCAATATATCGGCGCTGACGAATATATTGTGAACATGTCGTTATCAAATCCAACCGTTGCCAACACAGGCATGGCCTTCGCCTCTGCTCTCGGTTTTAAAACCATTTATATGGTGGGAACGGATTTCGGGTTTTCGGAAGGCACCCAACATCACTCGTCTCTCTCAGCGCACTACGACATCAAAGAAGAACACGAAGAAGATCTACACCTGTATAAGGCGGACGCACAAGGCAACATCGAGCTGCCTGGTAATTTTGGCGGCAAGGTTAAAGCCACGGTTATCTATAACCACGCACGCCAATCAGTGGAATCTTTATTAAGAATGAACCCACACATTGATTGCTTTAACACGAGTCGAGGGCTTGCTATTGCGGGCGCAAAACCTATTCGCTATGAAGACATCGAGTTAAAAGCGTTTAAAGGTGATAAACACGAATTAGCGAAAGACATATTTAAAAAGAATTTTTACAACAAGGGGCTTAAGAAAATACACTCCAAGAAAGAGGTATTTGCCCAATTTTCCCAGTCTCGCGAAGTGGTTGAACAACTCAAAGCACTATTCGCTATTGAGCCGCGATCTCGAAATGACGCACACTCCCTCTTGAATCGCCAGCATGTCATCGCGAAGAAACTAGCTGAAAATCAGTCAACACAGTATATTTACAGCCTATTCAAAGGTAGTTTCAACGCTTTCAGTTTGGTTCTCACCAAAACGCTGTATGCCTCTACCAACGAAGAGGAATGCTTATCGCTGTTTAATGAAGGCAAGCAATATTACATCGATTTTCTCGATCATGCGCTCAGAAAAATCGAGACCGAGCTACTTGCTGAAGATACTCGATCCAGAGACCTTGCTAACAAAAAGAAAAGTTGACCCTAATCCATTAATCTAGGAATCATCGGTCCAGCCTTTCAAGAGTAGTTCAGAAAATTGGAGATAGTCGGTATCCCCTTGAGTACCATGCATATATAACCTTAAAAATCGTACATAGGGTGTGTGCGTTTCCAGAGTCATTAGCTCTCCATCATGGCCGGCAAAGCTTAGCGACTCGTGATCGATAAAATGAATACCGTTAGCTGAATACTGTATCGTAACGTCTCTCGGCATTCTCAACGGAAAACCAGATCGTTGGAAAAGTTGCACACTTTCCACCATCGTATCCATTGTGAACTCAATCTGAAGCCACTGATCGGTATTGTGTGAACCTTGCCGGGAAGTCCATGTACCAATACCGTAACGTTGCCCCCCAGCCTCGACCAGAAATGGCGTAGACTGGTTATGCAAGTAACCATCAAAGGCGCCTGCAGCTTCGTATCCAGTACCGTGTCCATCCGAGTAAGTTGTACTAGCTGAATAGCTTTCGGGTACCAAACCATGGGTATATAACAGCGATACAAGTTCTGAAGGCCGGTTGGGCGGCACATCCGGAACCTTAATAACTCGTAAATAATTCTCAAGATTTGAAGTTGCCGTCTTGGCTTGAATATCTAGATTTCCGTCGCCGTTCAAGTCTACTAAGGAAAAACCTGACACATCATAGATACTGGTCTCTTTAGGGGATTGAAAACAAAAACTATCCGAAGGCGAGATACACTCCTTTCCCCGATAAATGAAAAGTGCCTCATTGCCGCTGACATCTTCTTCAATAGCAACAATGTCCAACAATCCATCCGAATCCAAATCTGCTATCTCCGCTGTTTTTCCTAAAATAGAGAATTCAGCTGAATTGGAAATTTCAAAACAAAGCGCTTCCTCATCGTAATAATCGCATTCTGCTTTACAATTTATACAAGCCAAAGCGAAAATCCACAGACAACTTACTCTTACCAAATTCACTGGCGTCTCCTCTACCAATTTTCTTTCACGAATAACCGAAATACTATGCTAGGGAAAATTGCGACAAACTCAACAGCGAATAAATTGTCTAAAGAGAGATAAATCAAGCCAAAAAGAATATATTAGAATTAATAAGTAGTTCACATATTTTTGTTTTCACATAATGTAATAGCGCTCAACCTAATCGAATAAGTTTTGGATGTATTGAAACACATCGCTATTTAGCAAAACCTAACATTTCTCCGGATTAAGTTCTAAAATTTCACGCTTCATTTTTGGTTAACTACTAGGTGCACTCTTTTAGCCAAGCCGAAATAGCAGCATGACCTTCGCGGATCGAGTCAGCAACACGTTTCATACTCGAACTTACATTATTATTGATCGATTCAGTCAAGCGAATATTAATAGTGTCGAGTAGCTTTGATGAAAAGCTTGGTTTCTGAACCGACACCAAATACTCTTCAAGCCCTAAGGAGCGGTAGAGAAGTTGAATCTGAGGATAACAGTGCAAACCAATTACGGGGGTACCTAAGGCCATCGCAACAACACTCGCATGAAAACGCATTGCCAGCACTAAATCCGCACCGGCGTAAAGGCCAAAAAGCTTGTGACACGCTGCCTCACCTGTCATATACGGAGCAACCACTACACGCTGCCTCCTTGAGGGGTCGGTCATACGATCCAGTACTTGATGAATACTATCTAGGTCTCTAAATATATGGGGAACGAAAATTATTCTCGCAGTCGGATCTTCAACCAACATGCGTTCTATGAACTGAGCAAACTCTTCTGAAAACTCTACTGGTAACAGCGAGCCACCCCCGGGATAGCGCTGCTCTAGCATATCGCCAGCAAGATTTACGACGATATTTTTAGCATTCTGCTGAAGTTCAACATGGTTTGCGATTTCGGTTTGAAAGAAAAATCCACCATCGGGCACATCAATGATTCTCTCTAATGGCAAAGAGGTAAAATATGCCTCCAAGTTGCTTCTTGCGCCATCATTTCGCACAGTCACACAACATCGCGGTGAATCAAGTAAATATGATAGGAATTTAGTGAAGCGCTCACGGCAGATATCGGGTACCCCCTGCCCTGCATCGACACCCAAACCGTAAAATAATAGAGGCGTCGTAATATTCTCGAGCATCTCGGGGGGTAAATCGATTGAGCAACCAGTTCTGGAATGCTCTACCCATAGCTCAAAATAATTCCCACCACCAAAGATGCACAGATCGTAGCTGTTGATCGTCTCAATCAGATTATCATCCCATTGCCGCTGCCCCCAGAAAAACTCACGCATTTCCATTTCGGTGAATGTCAAATCAAAAGGGAGGTTTTTGGCAAACTCCGATCGGGATCCTAAGTGATTAGCGTTATCACCGATGTTGCCAGTAAAACTGGCAATGTGCAGTACATCTAGATTGGGCTTAGCAGCCATTGAGTACTAGCCTTCCCAGATACGATGGCGCAACTGCCAGTGACCATCTTCATCTTTGTACCAGAGGTGAGGTGAACGATATTGATCAACAACGTCCCAAAACTCCTGCTCCGTTAGACCAATATATTCAAGAAATTCGGGAAAATACTTTTTCGGAAATTCTTCATCAAATTTCCGGACCAAATGCACGCCCTCTTCTCGAGTGATCTTTCCATTGCGTATTTCTTGTGAGGCATCGTAGGTAGCACGGCCAATCCCAAATTTGATCAACGTTGTAAAATAGTGAAACACATCAATTTTATCGTCAATGCTTGAGTACTTCGAATATGAGCCTTCTGTACGCTCGGTATTCGCTTGGAAACCCGTATGCTCGACGGCATAGTAGTAGCACTCTTGAGGGTCCCATTTAAGGTAATAGCCTAAATAGTGAACTTCAACATTATGTTGCTCCAACAGTTCTTTTTTAGGCGCAATATAGGGCGTAAAGTCGTTAATGGAGTAGCCATACTCATCCATGATTTGAGTAATTGTTTTGCCACCCAGGACGATATCACCTGGGTCTTGGACAGAAAAAAACTTTTCGTCCATTTTAGGCTTTTCGTTCTCATCAATCGCGTTTCCATACTCCGCTTGATTCTCACCGTACATCACCAAAGGCACGTCAAACTTTGCGGCCATTGCTGGGCCAATGATTCGTTGACCGACAATAAACGGTTGAAACGGATGTAAAAGGTTTACAAACGCGAGACGCGTCAGTAGACGATGTAACTTTCCATTTGGTGTAAACAAAATATTGTCCAAACCACCAACATGCATCCAGTTTTGCATGTTTTTCCAGCCAATATCAGTATATAGATGCGGCGCCCAAGTAACAGTCAAAGGGTTCATGCCGTATTTGTATTTTAAAACGTGGGCTGTATAAGCACTGTCTTTTCCGCCGCTCCCGGGTACAATCACATCATAGCCACCATTGGTTCGACGAAACCGCGACAACAACTCTTTTAGTTGCTCTTCCTTTTGTTGCCAGTCGATGCCCTGCTCTTTTTCGTCGTGAAAGCGGCAAGCGCTACACACACCCTCATTATCAAAATTAATCACCTGTTTTTTTTCATTGGCGGTATGTTTAAATTCGATGGTTGAGTTGGGACGCTGGTTCGATATAACACACTGCTTACAAAAAGCCACATCCGCTGGTAATCCATTAAAGGCCTGCAGGGGCATGCTAGGGTTTTTAGTATACTGCTCGTCTAGCGAGTGTGACTCTACCGATATGTTAGATTGATAATTAACCACAACAACTCCCTCTGCTTTATATTTAGCTCGTTATTATTTACCGGCTTCAACGAAGTCAGTTAAAAAACCTATACCCGCTGCACCACTCCGCTCTGGATGAAACTGCACACCGCAAATGTTGTTACGCTTCACCGCCGAGGTAAATGTCACTCCGGCGTACTCACTAGCACCATACACATCGCCGGGTTTGTCAGGGAAACAAGCAAAACTGTGAACAAAATAGAACTCAGCACACATGGATACATCTTTTTCCGCAAACTCGACGTTATTCCAGCCGATATGGGGCAATCTGATAGCATCATTAGTCTCGATAGGTAAACGTTTTACTCGCCCTGGCAATAGCCCTAATCCTGGGTGCTCCCCGTATTCTTCACTGGCATCAAATAACATTTGCATGCCCACGCATATACCCAAGATAGGCTTACCACTATGAGCAAACCGTTTAATCGCAACATCTAGACCGCTTTCGGAAAGCTGGCTCATACAATAAGCGAATGCTCCGACGCCTGGAATAATGAGTTTATCTGATGCTTCGATATCTTCTGGTTTGTCAGTCAATACAGCATCGCAATTCATTACGGCTAACGCATTCATAATGCTACGTACATTACCCGCGCCGTAATCCAGTACGGCAACACGACTACTGCTGTTCATTACGCTGCCTCCCGCACTTTGCGACCACACCCGATTAGGGTTTGTTTAATATCAGTGATACCTAGCACCTTGTAATGAAAAACACTGGCACAAGCGATAGCGCTGGGTTGAACACGGTCAACTAGTTGCTCAATATGAGTTGTGGTGCCAAGCCCGCCACAGGCTATGACTGGAATAGTTACTGCTCGATTAACCTGCTCGATCAGATCAATATCGAAACCTTTCTTGGTCCCTTCTTGATCGATAGACGTGACAATTATTTCTCCCGCGCCAAGCTCTGCGAGCTCTTCTGACCATTCAATCACGGACTTGCCTGTTGGCTCACGTCCATTATCCACATAGGCTGTCCATGAATCCCCAGCGCGCTTTGCCTCAATGCTAGCGACGATTGCCTGACTACCGTAGCGCATACTAGCCTCTCGAATTAAATCTGGGTTGTTAACTGCACCAGTATTAATTGCAACTTTGTCTGCACCTGATTTTAACGCCGCGTCAATATCACTTAACTGACGAATACCCCCTCCAACGGTGATGGGGATAAATACCTCTCTACAGGCAGATTCAATAATATGAAATAGATTATTGCGGTCATATAAGCTAGCCACAGCATCCATGAGCAACAATTCATCGATACCGTTTTCATAGTATTGCTTGGCAAGATCACAAGGGTCTCCCACCTTACGTAAGCCTTCTAAATGAATTCCTTTAATGACGAACTCGTTTTTGATATCTAGACGCGCTATGACTCTCATACTAGTGGTCTCTATTCAACGCTTTTATTGGGATACAGCTCGGTCATTAAACTGCTTTTGGCCCGCAGTGCTCCATACCGCCGGATTAGACAATATTTTCACAAACTGCTTGGCACTGTCGCCAACACCAAACTCTTGCGTTGGTTCCGGTTGTAAACCACTAGCCTTGCGGATGGCGTTTTTTATTGCACCCGCCTGACACGGGACACTAATAATGCTTTGCAGCGCAGCTCGGTTGTTCTGTCGCGATCCGATATCGACGGCAGGAACCCCATAGTAAGGGGCCTCCATTACCGCGCAACTTGAATTACCCACCATCAGTTCAGTATTTTTTAATAACGTTAGAAAATAGTCAAAACGCATTGAGGGTATAACGCGAAATCGTCTGTCCAGTTTTTCTAACCGACGATATTGTTGCAATATGTAATCGCTACCCAAATCATTATTGGGGTATATAACAACGAAATTTTTACCCGTTTCTACGACAGCATCCACAAGTACTTTCGATTGCCTTTCTATATCGTGTGCTTCGGTCGTTACTGGGTGAAACAGTAGGATGCCGTATTCATCGAAGGGAATGTCGTACCATTGCTTCACTTTGTCGAGACTGGGCAGATCATTCGAAAACAACACATCTACATCCGGAGAGCCTATGACATAGACGTTGATGTCATTTTCACCAAGCTGCAATAAACGCTGCTTAGCTCGCTCATTGGATACGAAGTGAAGATGAGACATTTTGCTGACTGCATGGCGAATTAATTCATCCACAGTCCCCGACACCTCGCCACCTTCAATATGGGCAACCAGAATGTTGTTCAAACTACCCACCGTCGCACCGGCGAGTGCTTCAACTCGATCACCGTGCACAACAATCATATCTGGTTGAATTTCTTTTACGTAATCGGACAGACCCTGGATGGTTTTTCCCAGGACGGTGTCCATGGTGTCGTTGTAGTTTTGATTAATGTATTTGTAGATATTGGGATAATTACGTTTTTCAACTTCCATACACGTAGAGCCGTACTTACTCAACATGTGCATGCCGGTCACAAATATATGGACGTCAAATTGACTGAGACCAACCATACGGTCTAACAGTGATCGCAACTTACCGAAGTCTGCGCGAGTACCTGTGATAAATACGACTTTTTTAGACATGGGATTAACCTTGCGGACTGACGTCGCTACGTCTTAATAATTCATCGGCCTCGATTTTCCGAGAGGCTCGACATCCTATTAAGGCGTGATAGTCTTCCGCTTTGATTTCTCCGGTACCCGGACGTTTTACCCAGAGATTGTCTTCCGTGAAGACTTCGCCTTCGTCAATAGCTTTTGTGCTGACTACCGATGCGAAGGCGAAGTCTCTGGTCCCCTGCTCTTCCGTGAGTAAATCCTTGCGACCACCACGAGCCTTACGAACTATATCGGCCTCAATGATGAGTTCCTTTAATGCTTTCGGGTCCATTGAGCAAATAATATCGGGACCCACTCTGTCCATGGAGTCAGTAAAATGCCGTTCTAGTATATCGGCCCCCAATGCAACCGCAGCGATGCAGGTACTGTTGCTAATTGTATGATCCGACAGCCCTACAGTCGCATCTGGGAACGCCTCTGCCAGCTCTGGTATCGCGCCTAGACGTACCAATTCTGGCGGTGTGGGATAGATATTTGTGCAGTGCAATAGTGCGTACGGGACTTCGTACTGGCGAAGTATATTGACCGACTTCTGAATACTCTCAATATCATTCATACCGGTACTTAAGATAACCGGCTTACCTTTACGCGCGATATGTTCAACTAGCGGGTAGTTATTACACTCTCCAGAACCGATTTTGTACGCAGGCACATCTAAACGCTCTAACCTTTCCACAGCGGCACGCGAAAAAGGGGTGCTAATAAATATGGCCCCTTTGGATTCGGTGTAGCGTTTTAATTCGGCCTCATCTTGCTCATTCAGGGCGCATTCGTCCATTAGTGAATAAATCGATTGGTCGGCGTTATCCGGTTGAATCTGCTTTGCCGCCGCTGCCATTTCATCTTCGATGATATGGGTTTGATGTTTAACTATTTCGCATCCTGCTGCGACGGCGGCATCGACCATTTGTTTTGCAACGCTGAGTGAACCACCATGATTGATACCAATCTCGGCGATAACCAAAGGGGGCTCATCGGGACCTATACGACGTGATGCAATATTAAAAGCTGGCATGTTGATGACCTCCTGCCGCTTGATTTAACAACGAAGCGCAATACTGCATATCTTCAGGACTATCGACATCAGCGCTTTCTTCCGCTGTCATTAAAAACGGTGTGATGTTGCTGCGGGGAATGCCATTCTGACGCTTGAATGCAGCAACAGAAAAAATATACATAGCGCCGTTTGGCATGACGACTTCTGGCAGATCTTGGCGTCGTTGATAGGACGTTTCAGCCGAGTGTATCGGCAGGACGCTATTTGACTGAGGGTCAATCACATACGCTTTCAACACTTTGTTATCGATAGCATGAACGCTAATGACGGCATCACAATCACTTTGATTAAACAGCGCTAGCGCGTCGACAATATGGTCAGCAGTCCGGATGGGTGACGTCGGTTGCAGTAAACAGATCACATCATCATTTCTTAATCTTGCAGCTTCGATAGCCTCTGCAATAACTGGATCCATTGGCGCTTCATCCGTAGCGAAACTTGGGTTTCGCTCTAAACGTTCGGCACCAAACCGTTTGGCAACTTTAAGGATCTGCTGGCTATCGGAACTGACAATGACATGCGTAAAAGCGTTGCTATTTGTAGCGGCCTGGATGGAATACGCGATTAAAGGTTGGCCGTTCAGATCAGAGAGGTTTTTGTTCGCTATTCCCTTAGACCCACCGCGAGCGGGAATAAGCGCAATAAAGCGGTGGAAAGCGTCTATGGTGTCTGAGCCTGGTTTATACACTGCGTCAACTGTCCGTCACTATAGATATCTAAGCGCCCTAAAAGCGCCAAATATTCGTGAGTTTTAGCGAAATTTGCGCTAAACAAGCTGTTCTAGCGCGCTGCAGAAGTAAAATTGCAAGGAGCAGGCCAATCTACAATGACTCGTGATAGGCGTTAGTGAGCCAGCGATTAATCAAACATTAGCTATTTTTTAGCCGTAAACGGAAGGCGATCATTGATACCATCTAAAAATGACCCGGTATTTTGAAGGCTCTGAACAATCTGATCCATAGCGATGAATTGAGACTGCAAGCGCGCGCGATAGGCTTCTGTGCGCAACTCAAGTATGTCGCGATCATCTTCCACCTCACTAATGCGTTCTCGTATCGACGTTTCGCGCTGCCGAATCAAGCCACTGCCCTTGAGAAAATCATCAATCACTCGATTCATTTCGTCGCCAAAACCGCGCGAGAAAGAGAGCGTACCGGTAGTGGCGCCAGCCGCCACAATCATGCTGAGGCCAGTGGCATCTGAGTCCAGATCCGGCAGCAACACATTGCCACTACCAAAACCTTGAACTCCATCGATGGTCCCAGCCACATTATTACCAGTGGTTGTAGTCGATGCGGTACCAATACCCAACTCAGCCAGATCAGCGCCTTCAACATTAATCGATACGGTAGAACTATCACCAAAGCTATCCGATGTCATAACAAAGTGATCGGTATCCCACTCCACCGATACTGTTTCGTCAGCGGCAATCAGCGCACTATCATTGTTTATCTGTGACTGTAATTCAGCGGCCATTTCTTCCGGTGTAAACACGGTATCGGCAGTCAACGTTATAGTGCCCGAGGCCGTGCCATCCACTGATATTTCAAACGAATAATCTTTCCCGGTGGAATCAAATGATGCGGGTGGACCAGCGAGAGCGCTGCCGGTCAAATAGCCTTTGCCCGCGTCGGCAGTGATAACAACATCGTAAGATCCCGGCGTTGAGTTCTTGTTGTAGTTGACCGCTTGGATAAGCGCCGAGTCTGAGGTGTACCGAGGCGTAAATAACGTTTTTACTAAATCAAAGTTTTCGTCGAAGGCTTTATTGAAATCTTGCGTATTCAGTTCAATCGTTCCGTCACGATTAGTCCGGATACCTACATTGGTTAAAGCCGTAAATCCATCTTCTACGCCTGGAATGCCGGAACCAATTAATCCGCGTAGACGCGAAATTAGGTTTTTCGCCAGCGGATCCGTGCGCAAACTGCCGTAGTCCTCAATTTCATCATCGTAGCCTGTCAACTTGCCAACCGTATCCAAAAATGAATTGTAAGCTTCGACAAATTCAGTCACGGTTTGCTTAGCGAGCGCCTTATCTTCCGTGATAGTCATACTAACGACTTCAGTGGCAGACTCATTTTGTATGGTAAAATCTAGCCCTTCGATCACGTCGTCAATGACATTAGACTCACGTGTTACCGCCAAGCCGTTGATGGTTAGCTCAGCATTTTCACCGCCCTGCTCCTGACTAAGCTGCGAACCACCTGTATTAAAAGCAAACCGCGAGAGATCACTCGCATCATTGTTTGTCGCCGCCCCATCCTCTTCGACGACTATTTCGAGTTCGTTGTTTGCACCTTCAGGCCCGGTAATTAAGAGGCGGTAACCTGTACCGTCATTAATGATCGATGCTTGTACACCAATATCCGCGTTATTGATGGCATCGCGTAAACCACTTAACGAGTTATTGGTTTCATCAATGGTGATGGTACCGCCAGTCTTATCTGCATTAACATCAAACACCGAAGTGGCTGACTCATCACCTAAACCATCACTCCAGTTGCCAAAGCGAAACGTTAGGGTACCGGTACCCACGGCATCCGATGTTTCTGTAAAGACACCAGAGCTCAACGATTGGGATTTGGCTAGGTTACCCACAGAGATCTGATAATTACCAGCAACAGCATCCGATTCAATTTTGGTAGGTATCAGCAAATTAGTATCAGGGAAATCAACGGCTTTTGCATTGAAGGAATCAGTGCTTGATAGTTTGATAAGCGAGGTCTCTAATTCACCCAAAGCACTTCGCAAAATTCCGTAGTCAGAGAGCTGTGTATTTAACAGCTCTTCTTTTGTATCGAGCCGCTCGGTTTGCGGCGCCGATTGAATCTCAACGAGCTGATCAACTAGTTCGAACGTGTCGACTCCAGAACCGCCACCTAGGGTGTTGACGATATTTTGAATCATACTTACGCTCCAACAGTTGGACTGCTCTTAAATTTTTCTCAATAGACGAAGTGTCATCTGCCACATCCTTGTGGCGACAACAATACATAACACTCACACTCCTGGCATCTATAGGCAACACCTAAAGTGACAGCTTCAGATGCTATGCCCCGATCCTTCGGTGGGGTTCATCCATAAAACACCCAGGTCCATTCCCTTTCCCTTAGATCCTATCCTTACAGCATTCCCTGGCTTACTCATTTCATCGGCTGTCGTGCTAGAAACTATAGCCTTTAGTCGAGAAAATATGTAATAACAAAAAGGGGTGCTTAAAGCACCCCTTTGTAGGTTTCCTTCTATCACACACTATCGAGACTTAGCGCGATAAAGTTTATCCACATTAAGCTTTGGCGGTAATGAGATGGAGTGGCTCTTCAGTACCTGCTTCTACACTTTCTTTCAAACTTTGTGCCATTTTCAGAAAGGTTTCATCCGGTATCTGACGAATCACTTCTTGGGTAGTCCGATCTTTCACAGTGACGACCGTTCGCCCAGACGCATCATCCACATCAAACTGAATGTTACGCTGCATTGACTGCGTGTACTCATTCATTTGAGCAACCACTTCCTTCATATCCTCATGAACTTGTTGATGAGGTAAAGCTTGTTCGTCAACGTTAACGTCCGTTGTTTTTACTTGGGTTGCGGAGATTTTTTGCTCATCCGGTGGCAATTTCTTGCCACTTTCAGACACACTATCCGCTTTCGGCTTGGAAGAAACAGAAGAAGTCCGCACCGACACCGATTGCAGACTTTGATTAGTAACTTCGTTCATATCCTTACCTCTTCCCGTTACCTCACGAGTCGGGTGATACCCGACTCGCTTGGCTAAGGTCTAGCCCCTTACTGGAGTAAGGAGAGGACCTGTTGTGGTCGAGAGTTAGACTGCGCCAACATCGCGGTAGATGCTTGTTGCAATACTTGAGCTCGACTCAACTGTGACGTTTCCATCGCGAAGTCGGCGTCGACAATTCGCGAACGTGCTGCCGATGTCTTCTCAGACACGTTAGACAAGTTCGAAATTGCGAAGTCCAACCGGTTGTTCACCGCACCCAAATCTGCACGGGTGGAGTTGATGGTTTCAAGCGCGTTATCGATGACGCCAATGGCTTTCTGAGCGTTCGCTGCAGTGTCAACACTCACACTGGTAATCGCCGCACCGAAGGAACCGCTAGCCGTATTATTGGCTTCAAGTAAGCCCACTTCGGCTGCTGTCGCATTTACGCCCAGCTCAACACTGATTGGATTACCGTTAGCGCTAGTTAGCTTGATACCAGCTTCAACATTGATGGTTGCCAAGGAACCCGCTGTGCTCACTTCCGCACCGCTGGCCATGAACTCAACAAATGAAGCACCCGCAAAGCCTTCTGCACCATCACCTGTGGTGATTGCGGTATCGCCTGTGGTATCGCCGAAGACGATGGCACCTTGATCAGACTCAAGTACAACGTTGTTACCGAGTACGCTCGCTTTAACACCGGTAGTGTTCGTGTTGCTGTTGAAGATATCCGCAACGTCTTGGATGGTGGTCGCTGTGGCGAAATCGATATCAGTACCGTTGACTTTCACTTCACTCGCAGTGCCTGCAAACGCAGTCGCTACAGAAATGCCGCTTAGGTCTACACGAACTGATGAGAACGCATTGGCGGTAACACCAGACTCAGAAGTCGATGCGTTAATCGCGTCGATTTTACCCGTTAAGCTATCGGTATCTTGGTTGTCGATTTGTACACCGTTGATGGTGACGTCACCAACACCCCAGGATGCGTCGGCATTCGCTGTTGAAATACCAGCACCTTCAATAACACCTTGAGCACCACTTTCGCGGAAACCTAAGTTGTTCAAATCGTTTAGAGTACCGGTCGCGCCACGCTCGATCGTGATGGGGTCGCCGTTATCAGAGTTAAGTACAATCTGACCACGCTGGCTTAAGCCATCGCCTACAGTTGCCGCCATACCAAGGCTAGCTTGTAGATCTAAACCACCACTGGCTGCAACAGTAATTGTCGACCCGTTGTTGTTGCTCAATACCAAAGCGCCATCATCACCAACCGATGCATTGACTTCGCCGCCAGTTGTCGCATTAATGGCGTCGGCTAGCTCTTCGATGCTCGTGGTGTTCTCACGAATTTGATAAGTTTGCGTCGCGCCGTTCATGCCAGAGACGGTAACGTTGAGTCCTTCACCCGCATCATTGTCGATCACACCGCTACCAACTTGAGAAGCCTCAAGCTCAGTAATTGCCGATGCAGTAACGCCATTAACGTTTTCGTTAATTGAAGTAACGAGGTCGTTGATAGTATTGGCGTCACCAGAGGCGCCTGAATCAAAAGTACCAATAGATTGACCGTTGATTAGCACATCACCATCGCGAATATCAGCGTCCAGTGAAGCGGCAAATGCTGATGCTTGGAAATTTGCTTCTGCACCCAGCAAGTCAACGCTAGTGGAACCCATACCCAGGGTCTTAGCATCCATCGCTTGAACAGAAAGAGAAATGGTTTGATTCGCTTGCGAGCCTACTTGTAGGTCGATGTTATTGAGTGAACCATCGAGTAGGTTTTGTCCGTTAAAGGTGGTTTGTTCAGCAATACGGTCAAGCTCTTCTACCAGCTGTTGAACCTCAGCATCTAGAGTCGCGCGGTCAGTATCGGTGTAGATACCGTTCGAAGACTGAATTGCTAGCTCACGCATACGCTGTAAGATGTTAGTGGTTTCTTCTAACGCACCTTCAGCCGTTTGAATTAATGAAATACCGTCGTTCGCATTCCGTACAGCTTGATCCAAGCCGCGAATTTGCGAAGTTTGTCGGTTAGAAATAGCCAAACCTGCCGCATCGTCTTTCGCCGAGTTGATTCGACGACCCGATGCTAAGCGCTCGGTGGCCTGGTTGAGATCATTACCTGATTTCAACAACTGACGTTGTGAATTCAAGGATGATACGTTGGTATTAATAACTAAAGCCATGAGGACTCTCCTACGAAATAAACTGGTTCATTTAGATGAACGTCTGTCGGTCCCTTTACAGCCATTAAGGCCTCATTGGACGTCTAAATTGTTTATCGACGTAAAAAGAGAATGCTTTAGTAACATATAAACCGCGTTTCATAACTCTTTATTGTTAAGAGAATGAAATGCAGTATTTTTAGTCTAAAAGCAATAGTCTGGTTATAAATATCACTTAGAATCTAACGTTGAACTCTATCAATCAATCTGCTCCATACTATTGTTATCTGTAAATTAAGTCTCTTATGAAAATTAATTCTCGCCCCTAACTAACGTTTTAGGGGCGAGAGCCTTAATAAATCGCGACTTCGATTACTGTAATAGCTGTAATACTTCTTGTGGTCGCTGATTCGATTGAGCCAGCATGGCCGTTGAGGCTTGCTGCAATACTTGCGCTCGACTCAACTGCGATGTTTCCATCGCGAAGTCAGCATCTACAATCCGTGATCTCGCAGCCGATGTTTTCTCTGACACGTTTGAAAGGTTAGATATTGCAAAGTCCAGCCGGTTGTTAACCGCACCAAGATCTGCGCGAGTTGCGTTGATCGTCTCTAATGCATTATCAATGACACCAATCGCTTTCTGGGCATTGCGCGCAGTATCAACACTGATACTCGTGATCGCAGAGCCAAATGAACCGCTTGCGGTGTTATTCGCTTCCAAGAACCCAATCTCATCAGCCGTCGCGTTAGGCCCAAGCCCTACACCAATGGGTGCCCCATTAGTACTGGTCAGTTTAATACCCGCTTCAATATTGATCGTGGCTAACGATCCAGCGGTGCTGACTTCAGATCCGCTGGCCATAAACTCAACAAATGTCGCACCGGCAAACCCTTCAGTACCCGCACCGGTTGTTATCGCTGTATCAACCGTCGCATCACCGAAGACGATGGCGCCTTGATCTGACTCTAGGACAACACTATTCCCTAGCACGCCCGCACTAACACCGGTGATATTGGTAGCACCATTAAACACATCGGCGACATCTTGAATCGTCGTAGCGGTTCCAAAGTCGATGGTGACACCATTTACCAAGATGGACGATGCCGTTCCTGCAAATGAGGTGGCGATGGAAACACCACTGAGGTCAATACGCACAGAAGAAAACGCATTCGCTGTAACGCCGGTCTCGTTGGTAGAGGCATTGATTGCAGCAACTTTCCCAGCCAAACTATCGGTGTTTTTGTTGTCGATTTGCACACCATTTAAGGTAACATCACCGACACCCCATGCGACATCAGCGAAGGCCGTAGAAATACCCGCACCTTGAATTACGCCCTGATCCGCGCTTTCTCGGAAGCCGAGATCGTTTAGATCATTTAACGTACCTGTTGCACCTCGCTCAACGGTGATGGGATCACCATTGTCAGAATTGAGAACAATCTGACCACGCTGACTCAAACCATCGCCAACTGTCGCGGCCATACCAAGACTAGACTGTAAATCTAAACCACCAGCTGCCGCTACGGTAATGGTTGCACCACTATTGTTACTCAGAACTAACTCACCGTCGTCGGTAACCGTTGCACTAACCTCTCCACCAGTCACCTGGTTCACCGCGTCCACTAATTCATCGAGGCTCGTGGTATTTTGGCGGACTTGATAAGTTTGAGTCGCTCCATTAAGTTCCGATACGGTGATATTCAACCCTTCGCCTGCGTCGCTATCAACAACGCCGCTACCGACTTGCGATGCTTCGAGTTCAGTAATCGCTGAAGCGGTTACTCCATTTACGTTTTCATTAATGGATTCAACTAAATCGCCTACCGTGTTCGCATCACCGGATGCGCCTGAATCAAATGTACCGATGGACTGTCCATTGATTAAGACATCACCTTCCTTAATATCAGTTCCCAATGACGCTGCGAATGCGGTTGCTTGAAAGTTAGCCTCAGCACCTAACAGATCAACACTGGTTGATCCCATGCCAAGTGTCTTCGTGTCCATCGCTTGAACAGATAGAGTGATAGTTTGATTCGCTTGTGAGCCGACTTGCAAATCCACACGGTTCAAACTGCCATCTAGCAATGTTTGACCGTTAAAGGTCGTAGTTACCGCAATCCGATCTAGCTCATCAACTAATTGTTGAACTTCCGCATCCAAGGTCGCGCGATCAGTATCAGTATAAATTCCGTTAGCTGACTGAATGGCGAGTTCGCGCATACGCTGAAGAATATTTGTTGTTTCTTCCAATGCACCCTCAGCCGTTTGAATTAACGAAATGCCATCGTTAGCATTTCGTACCGCTTGATTTAGACCGCGAATCTGTGACGTCTGGCGGTTTGAAATGGCCAAACCTGCTGCGTCATCTTTTGCTGAATTAATGCGTCGTCCGGAAGCTAAACGTTCAGTCGCTTGATTAAGATCGTTACCCGATTTCAACAACTGACGCTGCGAGTTCAACGCAGAGATGTTGGTGTTAATTACTAAAGCCATGAGACTCTCCTTGATAAACGTTGTTCAATTCGATGAACGTCTTTCCGTCCGAATACATTTCAAACATTATGTTCGACCCAACTGGACTTCTGTTTCTTTTATCGACAACACATCGTTTCCCTTTAATTTTATTTCACCTTTTTTCAAATATTTTTGTAAATTTTTTCCATCTTTTTATTTTTATTATATTTTGACAAATTGTTTTCTTTTTCATCTCTCTTTAACACAGAAAATTCCAAATTATCAGTGTCTAACCCTAATAAATATTGGTATTTTTCTACATCTGACGCCGACATAGACTCAACAAACTCATCCACCAGGTAACGCTTCGCAAAATGATCGCGATTTGCAACCGCCTGGGCGGCTAAATCAATCTCATCTTTCTCGAGATGCTCGCGAATAGCTAGCGTCATCTTGATTAAATCATCAAGTATATTCATTCAACGAATGTGTTTCCTATCGCTATAAAATACTAAATAAACTCAAACCACTAACCCTCACAAAACTTTGTTGGGTCGCCTGCAAAATGAATGACTGCAGTGAGAGCCTGGTTGCCGCTTCGGCGTAATCCAAGTCTTCTAGGTCTGCTAACACTTCACGATTAAGAAGCTCAGAATCTAGCTGCAAATCTCTCGTACTCTCCAATGTATTGAGGCGGGCACCAATCTCACTCTGAATAGAATTAATATTAATTTCTGAAAGGTCGAGACTTTCCAAGGTTGCGGATACGACATCAGCCACTAAGTCTTTGCTTGCGTTGTCGTCATCATTAACTTGCTTTAATGCATCACTGAAACGAGCAATTGTGGTCAACAAACCTTGCGTATTCGACGATTCAATAAACGCAGTATCACCCGGCGTACCAGGAACGCCGTTGGTTGAGACACTTCCCGAGTTAATACCCAACGCCGCCAATATATTAGGGCTACTACCACCCACAGGATCGACTTCAATATTTAACCCACTTGCCACCGAAAATTGTGGTGGAACAACGGAGTTGTCCACAGCAATGCCAAGGTTCGCTAACAGAGCTGCGTTTGAACCGGTTGTTAGTTCAGTTACCAGGTCTGCATTGTTCGTTACGTTGCTACCGATGGTTAAGGTTTCCGTAATGCCTCCCACACGTAACGTGAGACTATCTCCCGTTTCGTCCGTAGCAAAATTTTGCGCCGCATCACTACCCCACTGCACAGTACCTGGCGTCGCCGGCGTACCTGGATAAGGCACGCCGCCAATGCGAAAGCTCACACCATTGACTTCGATATCTTCACCCGGTTGATACAATTGATTTTGCACGATGACTCGACCACTGGATCTTTCTGTAATGGTGTAATTGGTCGTTGGTGGAACAACAGTGCCTTGCGCATTGAAAGTAATCACCATATCTTCTGGATAAAAATCATCAAACGCCAACTGGTCGACGACTTGGCCAACGGATATCGATATAGGTGGCGATGATTGATTGGCGGGATTGACCGATGTACGTACGGTATTAACCGGTGAAGGAATATTTTCGAATATATTCTTTCCCGAATCGCTGACTTGAATCTTGGCGATATTCGATACTTTGATAGAAATTGAACCCTCATCACCCACATATCGATAGCCACCACCGCCGTCAGCAACGAAAGGTTCAACCGAACCTTGGTAACCAGCAAAAATATATTCTCCACCCGCACTGCGCGTATTCGCTAAATTCAGCAACTCCTCTAAACGAGAATCCACTTCCGCAGCGATTGCCAAATAATCACTTTTTGTCAATACAGCTGTATTACCCGCTTGAACAGAAAGCTCTCGCATACGTTGCATTAAGCTAACCACTCCGTTCAAAGCCACTTCTTCTAACTCCAGCAAGTTCTCGGCGATATCAATATTTTTGACATATTGTTCACCGCGGGCCAGGAAGTCTTTAACCTGTAAAATCACGGTAGAAGCTACCGGATCGTCAGCGGGGTTCACCACCCGCTTACCGGAAGAGATTTGAGACTCGGTTTTAACAATTGCCCGCTGAGCATCTGCCATGCCGACATTAGCAATATCATATATTTGTGTTGTTGATATACGCATCTCAGTTTACCTAAAACGAATTCAACAGCGTGTCGAATGTATCTCGTGAAATCGCAATCACACGAGCATTTGCGTTATAGACCTGTTCAAAACGGACAAGGTTTGCAGCCTCCTCATCAAGATTAACAGCGGATATAGCGTCCCTTGTCGCTTGTGTTTCACGCAATAGTAATTCAGCAGCCTCAGTATTAATCTGCGACAAATTACTTTCAGTGCCTACTCGCTCAACTAATTGGCCGTAACTTTCCGATAGCGTTAAAGTTCCCTGTTCTACAACTTGTTCCGTTTCTAAGTCTACAAATCGCAACGCATTACGGTTATCGACACTAGCGTTATCGTTAAACTGAATATGAAATCGATCATCCACGCTAGGTTGACCAGACACTACGGCTTGATATCCCATGAATGCGGATTGAGCAAAGTCGGCAGCTGAACTATCCCCAAAAAATTGGCTAACACTCGGTGCAGTGGTCAATACCACATTATCTGCTAAGGTGAGATCAATTCTTCCGCCCACCGTGACCAACGCTTCCTGGCCACCACCTGCCGCGGTCAAACGCACATTGGGATTAACGCCATCGTGAACCGATATGTTGTCTCCCGCTACACCTTCGATGCGAATATCAAGGTCAATGCCTGTTGAAGCCAGAATACGCAGCTCTGGGTTACCCGTAATGGGATCGCTAGTGCTGGTCGCATAAATACCCTGGCTACGTAGAACTTGGTTTTCATTAATTCTTTCCGCGAGGTAGGTATTAAACGCAGCCTCATCAACTGATGGGTCAGGCACATCGCTGGCAACCTGTCCGGTTGAATAGCCAATTAGATCCTGGCCACTCAAACGAATTTGCACAGGAGATGTTAGATTGTTGATATTGATATCAGTGATAACCGCTTCGGTGAACGCATTTGCGCTAACGCCATCCAGATTCGATAACAACGAGGCTGTGTTTCCCGCACTGGAATTAAACGTCGTTGTTAAACTTTGTGTCGTCGTCGCACCGGTTGTGGGATTGGTCGTTGTGAACGTAAGTTGTTCAACTGGATAGCCATTAGGTACCGCACTACCACCCGCCGCTTGTAGATTTGAAATGCGACCAGGAGGTAGCCCCATACTGGAGCCTGTACCCGTTACAATCGTCACACCCGGGTCAGTGCTAAACAGAGTATTATCTTGATTCGGGATGAAGGATTGGTTTCTCAAAGGCGGAACAAGGTCCACAGGTTTGCCCGGATCTGAGTTGTCTAATACGTCATAGGTTGTTGGGGAGGTAAATATAACCACGACGGGAGGACTCAATTGCCCAGGAGCAGAAAACGCTGGTAAGACATTACCTTGTTGATCAACAATACTTAAAATTTCCCCTGCGCTAATTCTACCAGCACCGATATTGCCATCCCCTATCTGAGTTCGAATCGGTAGTGCAAAAGCAATATCTTCCGGTCGCTCAATTAGCGATTCTATGTCGACCGCTCCGCGCCGAGTCGGCTGAATAAGAAACTCGTCGCCACCCTGGAATGACCCAGATTCTAAGTGCACCACCAACCCTTCGAATGCAATTTCAGCAGGATAAGCTCCCGATAATATTCCTTGAGTAACCTCACTGCCATCAGCATTTCGGGTAACAATATAATTCTGAGTGTTAGGAATTAAGCGCAGTGTGTAATCGTCGATTGTGAGACTGCCTGTATCTGCAATCTCTACGTAAATACTTCGATCATTCGGTGGTTGATTCGTACCAGCCCCCGTTACGCGGCTGGTCATGACGACAGCATCGTTGATATCCGTAAAAAAAGGTGTGCCGAAATCGCCATCGAGATCCAAACCTTGTTGTTGAATATCGTTGAATACTTCCGACATCACTAACGCAACCCGGCCTAGCTCGTTAAACGCAGGATCTAACAACTCTTCTCGAAAACGGACTAACCCGCCCAGCTGACCACCGCTAATAGCATCAGTGACATCTACGCTACCGATAGCGTTACTGAGGACAATTTCATTGCCATTGGTTAACGTAAATTGGCTCACTGCTTGACCAACAACTAACGGTTGACCGCTGCCAATCATGACGTTGACATCACCAGCATCCTGCTCGATGACTTGAATCGTCACCAATTCCGAGAGACGTTTTAACGCTTCATCCCTTTGGTCCAGTAGATCATTTGGCTGTGCCCCCTGGCCCAGCGCGAGCTGCTGTTGAATCGTTAAATTAAGCTCGCCAATTGATCTCGCTAAGGAATTGATTTCCGATATAATGACGCGCGATTCTGAGGCAATACCATTATTGATACTCTCCATGCGGCCATACAACAAATTAAAACGGGCGGTTAAACTTTCAGATTGTGCGATGATGAGCTGTCTCGCAGGTGTTGAAGACGGGTCATCTGCTCCTGATTGCAGCGAAGCAAAGAACGTCTGTAAACCTTCTGCCAAACCGGTACCAGAATCCGCCAACAATTTGTCGATATTGCCAATCTGATCGTTAAACGTATTGAGCTCTTCGAAATTATTGATATCTGTTCGCAGCTGACCGATTAAATACTCGCTGACAATCCGTTCTACCGAACTTACAAGAACACCACTACCTAAGTATCCAACGCCCGCACTTTGAGGCGTCCGCGCGACATAATCGACTCGCTGACGGCTATACCCTTCTGTATTCGCATTGGAAATATTATGCCCTGCAGTTCGCAATGCAGTTTGACTTGCTTGAAGCCCGGATATGGCATTTCCTAGAATACTCATCGCCGTTAACCCCTAAAAGCCGCGTGACGAATGGATAAAGTAGCGTTATTAAACACGTCGCTATTCAGTAACTTCAGTATCTTGTCTGCATACTCTGGGTCTGTTGCATACCCTGATTCTTGAAGCGATTGGATATACTCTTCACTATTGGTTGCCTTTAGCGCCGAATCGTAACGCGGATTATTACGGATAAAATCCACATAATCTCGAACACTGTCCTGGATTGATTCATATTGACGGAACGACGCTCTCTCCCGTTCGGCGACACCATGGCGAAACTCGATGGTTGAAACGTTAACAACATTCCCGTTCCACCTTTGATCAGCTTTGATGTTAAACAAGTTATTACTGGAAAACCCGTTGCCATCTGTTGCGATATACTTTCCCCAACCAGTTTCTAACGCCGACTGCGCAACTAAAACATCAGGCTCAACACCAAGTTGCTTCGCTGCTTGCTGCATGAATGGATAGATACTTGTGACGAAGTCTTCAGGTTGGCCGGAATAGTTTTCAAAGCGAGCGGACGGTAAAGGAGCATTAGTTATATCGGAAGCCAGCGGTTGCGACTTAGCTGATGAGAGTTGATCTCCGCCTAGTGTTGATGTTGCTTTCGCTGGCGTAGACAGTACAGTATCTAGGTGTCGACTCCTTTGTGGCTGCGTATCGGCAAACTGATTTTGCATTTGATTATAAAATGCTTCAGCTAAGCCAATGCCACCGCTATTAGACAAATTCAATGTCAGTTGTTGGTCGTACATATCCCGATAAAATTTCACATCTTCACTATTAAATAAGCCACCTTCTTCAAAGGGTACGCTCGCCTGCCTCATGGATTTCAACATGAGTGACATGAAGATGGATTCAAATTGTTCGGACAACGCTTTTAATGCAGCCGATTGATCATCGCGTCCAAGCTGGTTGATTTTGTTTAAGGCGTGCAGGTCCGTATAGGCATCCTGCTGAATGCTAGTCATCTCCATGGTGGTTGTCGCAGGATTTACAAGCATACCCTTGTCCCTCTACCCTATAGAACCACGAGCTCGGCGCGCAACGCGCCTGACTGCTTCAGCGCCTCGATAATTGCCATTAAGTCACCAGGTGCTGCGCCGACTGTATTGACCGCCTTGACGATATCATCGAGGGTTGTTGCGCCATTGAGCTTAAACATCGGACTAGCACCACCATCTACAGTAATGTCACTACGCGGGACAGTTACCGTCTCACCTACTCGGTTGAAATCACCACCCGGTTGGCTTACCTCATATTCCTCTGACACAGTCACGGTTAAATTGCCATGGGTAACGGCCACTGGAGACACTCGAACATGCTGCCCAACCACGATGGTCCCTGTTCGTGAGTTAATAACAACACGAGCAGCTTCTTCGCCGGGTGTCACTTCGATATTTTCCAGAAGTGACAAAAAACCTACTCGCTCATCAGGGTTAACCGGGGCATCGACTTTTATCGATACCGCGTCAATAGAGCGAGCCACATCCGGACCAAGCGTGCGGTTAATACTATCGGCTACACGTTTGGCTGTGGTGAAATCAGGACGATGTAAATTGAACACCACAGGTTTTCCGGAGTTAAAAGCATTACCAACAACACGTTCAACAATCGCACCATTTGGAATTCGCCCTACGCTCGGTACATTAATGGTGACTTTCGAGCCGTCAGCCCCTTCTACACCTAACCCGCCAACAACTAGACTCCCCTGCGCAATAGCGTAGACATTGCCATCAATGCCTTTTAGAGGGGCCATCAATAAGGTTCCACCACGTAGACTTTTCGCGTTGCCTATAGATGAAACGGTGACATCGATGGTTTGCCCTTGTTTAGAAAATGCTGGTAGCTCAGCGTGTATTGTCACGGCCGCGACATTTTTTAGTTGCATTCTGATTCCAGACGGAACTGTCACGCCAAATGATTCCATCATGCTCATGAACGATTGAGTCGTAAACGGAGTTTGGTTAGTTTGGTCACCAGTACCATCTAATCCCACCACCAGGCCATAACCAATTAGCTGATTTGGACGCACACCGGCAATCGACGAAATATCTTTAATTCGCTCTGCAAAACTGAACGACGATACAATCATCGTCACACCGCATAGCATCAAGCGAGAGACGCTAAACCATTTGGAAAAAGACAAAAAAGCCATATTCTTATCCATTAAAAAGGCCAAAATACGCTATTAAATACTTTGCCAAGCCAACCCATAGTTTGAGAGTTAGCCAAAGTGCCCGTACCACTGTATGCGATTCGAGCATTTGCTAACTTGGTAGAAAGTACTGTATTAGCGGCACTCACATCTTGTGGACGAATTATGCCGCTGACGCGTATAAATTCTTCGCCTTGGTTAAGCGTCATCCATTTTTCACCACGTACCACCAAGTTACCATTGGGTAAAATATCGGCCACTGTGACAGTGATATTTCCCATCAAGCGATTGCTTTGATCAGATTCAGCTTCACCCTCAAATTCCCGGCTTTGCTCAATGTTGGTTAACATGCTTAAGTTTTTAAATGTCGGGTTAGTGCCTAACAATATGCCTTGATCTGCATCTTCGTTGAACTGAGCACTGTTATCTTTAGTTACCGATGTTGTTGATGATTTTGAGGAAACGGTACGCTCATCTAACATGACCGTAATGATATCGCCGACTCGATGTGCCTTTTGATCGTTGTATAGCTGGATCGCTAAACCATCTTGGAATAGAGAACCCTCACTGCTCTTTGGTATACCCGCCGAGGCATGAACGACAGGCGCATAATATGGGTCGTCGGGTTCAGGGGGCGGTGCAATAACACAAGCTTGTAATACAGACATTGCTAGCAATATCATGCCTCGAGTTATCCACCGCGAAGTATTTTTCCAATCGATTAAACTCAGTGACCTACACAACATACTCATGACACTACCTGCTATAAATTCTGTGTTACAAACTGCAACATTTGATCGGCACTCGTTACTACTTTCGAATTCAGTTCGTAGGCGCGCTGGGTGGTAATTAGATTGACCATCTCTTCGACAATATCAACGTTGGAGTTTTCAAGCGCCCCTTGCATAAACTCACCGAGACCATTTTGGCCTGGCGTACCCGCTTGAGGGTTTCCGCTTGCGGCCGTTTCAAGAAATTGGTTTGCGCCAATCGCTTGGAGCCCTGCAGGATTAATGAAGTCTACAAGCTCTAGAGAACCAATTTGTTGTGGAGTGGCAGTCCCTGCGACACGAACGGATACGGTACCATCACGGCCGATCGAAAATCCTGTGGCACCATCAGGAACGCTAATCGCCGGAGAAATTGTTAAACCACTCGCGTTAACCAATGTACCTTCGGAATTCAAGTGAAGCTGACCATTGCGAGTATATGAAATCGTGCCATCAGGCATTTCGACTTGTAAAAATCCTCGACCAATAATCGCTATATCCAACTCTTGTTCAGTCACTTGCAGGTTGCCTTCTGCAAATTCTTTCTGCGTACTCACGACTCGCACACCGGAACCAATTTGCAGGCCGGAAGGCAACTGGGTATCGGCTGTAGATTGAGCACCGGGTTGGCGCTTAATCTGATACAGCAAGTCTTCAAACGTCGCGCGATCGCGCTTAAATCCGATAGTCGATACGTTCGCGAGGTTATTTGAGATGGTCGATAGTTGACGGTCTTGTGCTGCCAAACCTGTTTTACTGATATAAAGTGCTGCGTGCATAAATACTCCAAAAACAACATGCTTTAAAACTATTTAGAATCTAACTTCGGAACGCACCTATTAACTGACATTATTGCCACTAAGTAATTTGCAATAGCCGTGCCGAAGCTTGTGAATTTTCGTCGATGGTTTGCATTAACTTAATTGACATTTCATATTGTCTCGACAGCGCAAGAATATCCGTCAACTCGCCAACCGGATTAACGTTACTCGACTCGAGAAAACCTCGCAGGATTCGAACATCGACATCTGCGTCCACCTCCCCGCCATCCTTGAGCTCTAGCAAACCCATATCATTTTTGACGAGTTGTTGTGGGTCTGGGTCCACCAGTTTGATGCGATTTACCGCAGCCATTGCATCGGGAGACTCCCCGCGAATCACGACTGAAATCGTGCCGTCTACAGCAAGTTCTATTTGGTCGAACTCCGGCAACGTAATCGGTCCACCGTCACCTAAAACCGGCAAGCCGCTGCCGGTGCGCACAATCCCTGCCGTATCAACAAAAAGTCGGCCATTGCGCGTATACGCTTCGCTACCATCTTCTTGCTGCACAGCGATAAAGCCACGATTTTCGAGAGAAATATCCAAGTCGCGCTCGGTACTTATGGCTGTGCCCTGTGAAAAATCAATCGCTGGGCTTTCGGTTAAAGCAAAAGCGCGTGAAGGAAACCCATCACCGTAATAAACACCCATTGATCGTGCTTGAGCAAAGTCAGCTTTAAAACCTTGTGTATTTACATTAGCCAGGTTATTGGCATGTACATCTTGTGCCAACATATTGTGCTTTGCGGCCGTCATACCGATATAAAGTGCTCTATCCATAATCCAAATTTCATCTTGTCAAATGTTTCAATCGATGTATCAGACAAGCCTTCAGCGAGACTATATTTCTGACGCTTTTTCGAATATTTGTATTATGGTTGCAGAATTGGTGCCAAAAAAAACGGCGCTTAAAGCGCCGTATCAATTTCGTAGGATTTTAAAAAGTTAATTAGATATTGATGATAGTTTGCGTTGTTTGGTTAGCGGTTTCGATTGTTTTGGCGCTAGCCTGGAAATTTCGTTGTGCAATAATGAGATTCACTAACTGTGCAGATAGATCAACGTTTGACTCTTCCAAAGCACCCGAAGTAATACCACCGAGAGAGGACGAGCCTGGCGTACCAATATTCGCTGCACCTGTTTCAAAGGTTTCAGCCCACATAGTGTTTCCTGTCGGTTGGAGCCCTTGCACATTGTTGAAATCCGCTAGCGCAATTTGTCCTAGCACCTGCGCCTCACCGTTAGTGAATCGAGCAAAGATAATACCTGTTTCATCAACATCTAAGCCGGACAAGCGTCCCGTGGTGTAACCCGTTTGTTCCACCGAGTTCACAGCGAAGACACTACCAAATTGAGTTGTGCCGAGCATATCGATTTGAAAATTCGAACTTAGCGCTGGCGTGGGAACAGGAATAGAGCCACCCTGTAATACGTTGAGCGGCTGCAGCGCTCCGTTCGGGTTGCCGTCTGAATCAAGTGGCGTCCAGTTTGATACCAACATCTGTGGTGTCAGCAGCGTATTCAAGGAGCCATCGGGATTAAAATATAAATCGTAGCTAGCCGGTGTCGGGACCGTATTTTGAGGTGGAGGCAAAGCGGTATTAGGATCGCCAACGTCTTGCCCATCAATTTGTATATGCATTCGCCAGTGATTCGGTTGTGTAGTTGGATCATTCACATCATACGGTTGTTTAACAAAGTATTGCGTCATGATATGAGGATTACCCAAGCTATCGTAGATCGTTACCGACGTTGCGTGATTATAGGTAGCTTGATCTGTTGGGCTAAAGGCATTGATGGTTAATGGCTGGAAAGTTGTTGAGTTAAACGGTGCGAATAAATTTCCTACCGTTGGTGTACTCGAGGCGATGGTGTAGTTTTCTTGCAGTACAATATTAATGCTACCGCCGACCACACCTGATTGGTTGGTTGGCGTGTTAGTAACTGTCTGTGTACCAGTACCAGGTCGCCCGAGAATATCGACCTGACCTACCCCTGCACCACTAAAAGAGAAGATAAGATCATCACCCACTGATGATGTGAGCTCTAAGTCTCCAGAACCATTAATCAACGCTGAAACACCGGGTAACGTTGTGCTCGATAAGCTATTGATTTCAGTCGCTAACCCAGCCAGTGTGGTGCTCAATAACGTAACACCATTCAAGACTAAATTACTGTTAGAGTTATCAAACGTCCCAGAAGCAATGGTACCCGTGGTTGTAGCTGATGCCGTAATACCGGCGAGTGCGTTCAACTCACTGGCTGTTTGTGCCGCGGATACACCATCGTTGCTGTTATAGGTAATGATTTGACCGTCTGGGTTTACGATTTCTAAGGTTTGAATACCGTACCCATTGTCAGCTGCGGCTACACCCGCAGTTGAAGCTGGCGCTGCGCCTAAGGCGGTGGTCAATGCGTTTACACCAGTAATATTGCTCAAGTTAATATTAGAACTCACACCGGAATTTAGATCTTGTAGTTCTAAACTGCCGCCATTGGCAATGGCTTGAACATTAATGGGACTTGGTGAACTGAAAATAGCGTTGTTAATGAGGTTGGCAATATCTTGTAAGCTATTAGCGGTTGTTCCGTTGAGGTTGAGAGAAACCGTGCCATTACCCGTGGCGGGAGTGGACCCCGTTAATTGCAAATCAAAGGTTGTGGGGTTAGCCGTAAAATCTATAGGTGTCGCAACGGCACCCACATCCAGGGTCGTGGTTGTTGCAAAACTTTGCCCGGTCTGAGCAACGCCGATCACACTCCCATCCGTAGAAAATGTTGAACCGGTACTTTGTAAAACAGCTTCGTTTGAATCTAAGTTAACTTGCGAATTTACTAACGTTGTTTGCGCGGGTGGCTGGGTATTCGCTAAGATCTGGAGGTCCCCTAATACACCGCCAATATTACCGGCGGAGTCGGCTGCAAAACCCTGTAATCGCGCGCTAGTATTGGTGACAATATAACCTTGCGAGTCCAAACCTAGTGTTCCTGCTCGCGTAAATAGTCGGTCGCCCGCTTGGCTAACAATGAAAAATCCTCCACCACTAATAGATAAATCCAGTTCATTTTCCGTGAAGTTTAAATTTCCCTGACCAAATTGTTGCGAGACAGCCTGGAGCTGAACACCACTACCGATGCTATTTGCGCCACCACCAAGCAAGGTTGTTGCGTATACATCACCAAACTCAGCACGAGAGGACTTAAACCCCACTGTGCTCGCGTTAGCAATATTGTTACCTGTAATCCTTAAATCACTATTCGCTGCGCGAATGCCACTGAGTGCAGTATTAAATGGCATAGTCCTCTCCTACTTCTCTTATACGGCTATTTCGTTTTTACACAATACATTAATTAAACTGTCTAACATCGCTTAAGCTAACAGCACCGATGCCAGCGAGGTTTAGCGTGATGGCACCACTCGGGTCGACTGTCACACTGTTTACATTGGCACTCACTGCGGTATCCATCTCTTCCATCTTGCCATCTTGCGACGCAAGCACCTCAACACGATAAACACCTGGGCCAACTGGCTCACTGCGACCACCGTTATGATCTACAATTTCGCCATTTTTCTCTAAATACAGTCCGTCCCAGCGTATAGCCACGTCACCTGACTCCTGAGCACCCAACGGGAAGCTCTGTATTAATTCGCCGGATTCGCTGTATATATTGACATTGAGGTCAGTGGTCGTCGCCGGAATAGTGGCCGTTGCAGAAACTAGCTGTCCATCTAATAAATAAGTTTCGTTACCAGGTACACTCACTTGCCGACCCACAAGTGACGAAGCCTCTAGAGCACGATTCGAGCTGAAGGATCCTGCAAAAGTTTCAAAGTTTGAATTAAGTCGTTCGATACCTTCGACCGAACTAAATTGCGCAAGCTGTGCAATAAATTCGCTGTTTTCTTGAGGATTGAGTGGGTCCTGATTATTCAATTGAGTAATCATCAATTCTAGAAATGCTGTTTGACCAAGCTCATTACTCTTTGGATCATCTTTGGTTTTTGAGGAGATACCTAAATGATCGAGAGTACCGCTAATGCCATCTACACTGCTCATACGATGTACCTACTGTCGTTTGCTACTTTTTCGTAAGTTTTGATACTTTGTCGAATATTACTGACCAAGGGTCAGCACGCGTTGCAACATTTGTTTTGCTGAGTTCATAACTTCTACATTCATTTGAAAACCGCGAGAGGCAGAAATCATGTTTGTCATTTCTTCTACTACATTCACGTTTGGATAGAGCACATAGCCTTCGTCATCGGCCATTGGATGGCCTGGTTCAAATCGTTTTTCCAGCGGTGCGTCACTTTCAACAATACCTAACACACTGACCCCCGCACTTTCACTTGTCTCGCTGCCTAATGCATTTTCCATCGCTTGCTGTTGTACTGCAGCGAATACAGGATGACGAGCCCGATAGACTTCATCAACACTACTCGCTGCCGATTGCGCATTAGCCATGTTACTCGCGGTGGTATTGAGTCGTAGACTTTGCGCTGTCATCGCAGACCCCGCGATATCAAACACTGCACTAATCGACATAGTTATTCTCCTCGAATGGCGCTAGTTAGGCCTTTAAACTTACTATTTAAAAAGGTGAATGTTGATTGATAAGCCAGCGCATTTTCCATAAATTGCGCGTGCTCAACATGTTCATCTACCGTGTTTCCATCAATCGACGGCTGCATTGGCACTCGGTATAGGAGTGGTTGATCAAAGTGTTCAGTGGAAGACTCAGTGATATGGCCCTCACGCGTACTGCGCATCTTTAAATTCCCTTGACCACTATTATTTACCTGATCTTGTAGTGCTGCGCGAAAATCAATATCGCGTGCCTTAAAATTAGGCGTATCACTATTCGCCAAGTTGCTAGCTATCAACTCTGCTCGCTTAGCGCGAACACCAAACGCTTTTTCGTGAATACCCAAGGCCGATTCGAACGAGATAGCCATAATGCTTTCCAAACCTACTCGAAATAAATAATCATGATCTTTATAGCAATGGCTATGCCAAAGGCCGGAAAACCCCAAAACAAGCGCGATTCAGGTCATTATCAGATGAAATGAATGAGAGTGTGGCAAGGCTTTGCCGCTTACTGTATTGAGCTTTGCCGCATGCGGTAACAGCTGTTTTGATTAGCCGATGACACGTGTCGATAAAATGACGGGAGAATCAAAAGATAGTGCGGTTTAGCCGAGGGAGGCAATGACACTATTTAGCGCGATACATGATTCCTGGTTTGCACTGAATCATTTCGAAGAGGTTTGCCACTCCAGAAAGCCCTTCAGAGGAACCTAGACACAATATGCCGTTGGGCTTTAAAGCGCCGTGCATTTTAGTAATAATTTCGCGCTTTAATTCGTTTGTAAAGTAAATCAGAACATTGCGACAGAATATAACGTCAAACTTACCCAGGTAAGAATAGCTTTCGAGTAAATTAAGTGACTTAAATTCAACCCTTGAGCGGATATTCGCCTTAAGCCGCCAATTGTTTTCATCCATCACTTCGAAGAATCGCTCGGTACGCGCATTAGTCATACCTCGCGCCATTGATAACCGATCGTAAGTCCCTGAACGTGCGTAATTAAGCATGCCGCTAGACACATCCGTTGCCAATATCCTGACTTGCCGCTTAGCCAACCCGGGGTTTCGATGTTTAAATTCTTCGACCTCCATACTCAGGGAGTACGGCTCCTGACCAGATGAACAGGCGGCACTCCATAACTTTATGTCACCGCCAGGTTGCGACATTAATTCTGGCAGGATGGAGTCTTTTAGGTATTCAAAAGGATAAGCATCTCTAAACCAATAGGTTTCGTTTGTTGTCATCGCGTCGATGACATCTTGCTTCAGGGAAGATTGCCTAGTTTCGGTAAGCTTTCGAACGAGAGCCCCTATGGAATCGATATGGTGGTCAGATAATATTTTACGGACCCGCGTGGAGACGAGGTACTGCTTGTTAGGGGCCAAGGCTATCCCGCAAGCCTCTTCTAAGTAATGAGCAAATGTCTCAAAGTCCTCGGGCGCGATTGAGTCCGCGCCGCTGCTTCTATTAGCACTCATGCAGCTGTCCTAAAAACTCTGCCCAATTAGGCAAAGATTACTCACCATCACTTTCCAAAAGCCCCTGCGAGACTAAATATTGAATTCGCTGGTTGACACGAGACGCAATGTCATCAGGATAAAATTTAGCGATAAAATCATCCGCTCCGACCTTCGACACCATAGCCTCGTTAAAGACGCCACTGAGTGAAGTATGCAAGATAATATGCAAATCTTTCAGTTCTGGGGTATTCCGAACAGCCGCCGTAAAGGTATAGCCATCCATCTCCGGCATTTCGATATCGGAAATGATGAGTATTAACTCCTTGTTAGGGTCTTTACCATCCTCAATCATTTGCTTGAGGTAATTGAAGGCTTCTCGGCCGTCTTTTAACGTGGTGGTCGTCACACCAAGAGACTCGACAACCCGTTGGACTTGCTTCCGAGCAATGGTTGAATCATCCACAATCAAGATATGCCGATTCATACATTGCGATGCAAGATCATCATCAACCATGAAATCTTCGCTGACGTCTTCGGGCAACGGAGAGATTTCAGCCAGAATTTTTTCTACATCAATGATCTCAACTAATTTACCTTCTACTTCCGTAACTGCGGTCAGATAATTTGCATTACCCGCACCCTTGGGTGGTGGATGCACATCTTCCCAATTGAGATTGACGATACGTTCGACCGAGCGTACTAAAAAGCCTTGAATGGTGCGGTTATATTCCGCAATGATGACGAAGCTATTGTCAATGTCGTCAAGTGGCGCGTGCCCAGTCGCGTGGTTCATATCCAAAATAGAGACCGTGCCGCCCCGAATATGCGCGACGCCACGAACCACTGGATTACGTTTAGGTAATTCGTATAGGTGGGGGCATTGCAGTACCTCTTTTACCTTAAATACGTTGATGCCGTAAATCTGGTCTGTTGCTAACCGAAACAACAATAGCTCTAACCGGTTTTCACCAACCAGCTGGGTACGAGAATTAACGCTCTCTAAAACCCCTGCCATCGATAACCCCTTACATTAACCTGAATTCAAACGCACTGTAGCGGACTTTGGTGGCCACGCTATTCGGCACAGTGTTTGCAGAACCCTGTCATAGTACTAAGTAGCTTCAAATTCCAACGAATTTTTGACGCTAGCAACAACACTACAGACCCGACTCTAACAAGATTGTGGTGCCACTATTACTGAGCATAGGCTAGAAAATGAGACTGCGAAATGTTTATCACCTATTAACCTTGATGTTAGCTCATGCGAGTGCCAACGGGGGTAATTTCGAGAACTTAGAGGGAATTAATAGCCAGGCGCTAAGCTTTTTGAACGCCGAATATAGTATTGCGCTAGATGAACCAGAACAGAGTAGTCGCGAGATCAATATTGACGTCAAACCTTTGGATAACCGCCTAAAACTATTGCAATGTGACAGACCGTTGACGTTCGAGTTAAGGGATTCGGGCCAACGAGGAGGACGGGTATCGGTCAAAGCTCGCTGCCAAGGTAGCGTTTCATGGACTATCTATGTGCAAGCAACAGTCGCTATTGAAGAGTTCATTATGGTGGCTGCCGAGAACCTAGTACGCGGAACGATTATCGAGCCTAGGCATTTAACTAAAGTCTCTGTGGATACAAGCCGCCTTACACCAGGCTTCGCAATCGATAGTGACAGTCTCGTCGGGAAAGAAGCCAGCCGCAATATCCAACGGGGCAAACCCATTCGATACAGTTACATTGAGGAACCAATAGCCATCAAACGCGGAGATCTGATTATTCTCGAAGCGGCTGGATCCGGTATTTCAGTTGCGACGGAGGCTATAGCCATGCAGTCCGGCAGCATGGGAGACCGTATTCAGGTAAAGAATCAATCCTCTAAGCAAATTGTTAGCGGTCAAATAGTCGGAACGGGCCGCGTACGAGCTGGCCGAACTAGGGCATCACGGTTTGGTAACTCTTCTCAAGGTAATGACTCGCTTGCGGGAGTTGGTCATTAATGAATAACCATCGCTTTGAAAAAAAATTGTATTTTTTTCTAAAGCTTTGTTTTACTCGGTCGATAACCCAGTTGAGGGCCAATGTTTTTGGCTGTTTCGCCTCCCGACCGAGGCATTATTGTTCTCATTAAACAGGTAACAAACCATGGTAATTGATCCTAACAACCGGCTTAACGCAGGTGGCTCACAGAGCGCTCGCAATAAGGCTGCGACTGGCGTCAATCCATCGGCGAACAGTAAAGCCTCGTCAGAGAAAAGCGTCTCGCCAGAAACTGATAGTGTGCAGCTAAGCCCTGAAGCAATGGCATTAAAACGCCTCGAAGCGCAAATTAACGCTTCCCCCGATATCGATACCGCCCGAGTAGCCGCGATCAAACGTGCAATTGCTGAAGGTAGTTTCGAGATCAATGTTGAACGCATTGCAGAAAAAATGCTGCAAAACGACAACTTCCTCGGTTAGTTTATTCCACCCGACTAGTCAGCCCTGCTTGGCTGCCTAACGTCCTCGGTGTACCTCACATTGCATTTAGAACATGTCAGCTCTTAGCTTTCCTAGCTTTGTGGCATACGGAGGATGATTATGCAAATTCAAACAGATATGGCACATTTGAAAAAAATATCCGCACTTATTGAGCGCGACCTGAAGTCTAGTACGGCACTGATATCCCTACTTCAGCAAGAGCGAGAATTAATGATTACGCGACAGCGAAGTGCATTGCTGGACGTTGTCGAGCAAAAAAATCAGTGCCTTAGCCAGTTAGATCAAACTCGCATGGAACGTCATGTTTTATTGACGGAAATGGGACTCGACGCATCCGAAGCAGCTTGGAAAAACCTGGTTGAAAGTTTAACTGCGGATAACATAGCCGATGCTTGGGAAAAGCTAAAAACCACCCTGGCTGACTGTCAGCATGCGAATGCAGTCAACGGAAAAATGCTAGCTCGCAGCCGCGCAAGCATGGGACGGTTACTCAACCTATTGCGTGGTCAGGTGGAAGCGCCAGAGCTATACACCGCGAAAGGCGACACTCGAGGACAATGCGACTCTAGCACGTCTATTCAAGCGTAAGTATTTATACAGGGCGCAAGACAAGTCGCCTGTCGGCACCTAGCATGTGGAGTCGCTCTCCATCGCAACCAGGTTGCCTTATCGCGACAGGCTAGATGTAATCTTCCCACTGATGAAAACAAGCAGGTAATTTTTCACTACTGAGACGCCTAAGATCATCTGGCCGATCAATGTCATCTAAGTCAGCTAATAACGTATGGCTAATGTCTTTCTGTTGAAGACGTTCAAGGGTTTGCGCCAGAACGTTGTCGGTGCCCCACGCAATGTCTGAAAATATTGGGGCATATTGACTCACGCCTAACAAAACATAACCACCATCAGTCGCAGGCCCCAAAACGACGTCGTGACTCGACAGCGCATCCGTTGCGGCATGTAAATAAACAAGATTAATAAACGGGCAATCACTACCGACAACAATAGCCAAGTCAGACTGTGTTAAACCCAGATTCAACGCATTCCACATGCGTTGACCCAAATCCTCACCCTGCTGAGGAATTAGAGGTAAAGACAACCTATCTGACAACTGTACCAAGCGATGATCTTCTATGTCCCCCGCTACAGCGAGTAAACCCGTATGTTTGCGACGATCATGGCTACTAAGCTGGCAGAACTCATGTATCGTCATCGCCATAGATTCAACCATTTGCCAATGTAACCGCTGCCGGTCACCGAGTGATAACACTGATGACAAACGCGTTTTTACATTAGTAGATGCTGGTGATTTCAGCATTTGAACAACGGTTACTGACGGTGAGTACATTTACTTAGAGTCTAATTTAACATTGGGATAATAGGCTTTAGCGAGTTCTACCGGTTCGGCTCCGCAATAAAAACGAAAGCGCAACCACCACATAAGAAGAATGGTTTTCAAGATACCTCTGTCTTCCCAACGCCTACTCGAGGTAGTGACACGCGTTTTCATTACGTGAGGTGCCGAATGATTTTTTAGTATGCTCGAAAAGGCTACATCTTCCATTAATGGAAGATCTGGAAATCCGCCAAGCTCATAAAACAAGCGTGACTGAACGAAAATAACTTGATCACCCGTTGCAATTTGACTGAGGCGTGATCGCCAATTCATGAATGTTTCAACGACGCGCAGTAGTCGGTGTGAGCCGCTCAATCGCACGCGGAAAAATCCCCAGCCAACATGCTCATTGAGGGTCGCCAAAGAACCAGCCATAAAAGTGTCAGGTAGGTATGTATCGGCATGCAAGAATACCAACCAATCGCCTTGGGCATTCTCTGCACCAAGGTTCATCTGCGTTGAGCGCCCTCTTCTACTCGTTATTACTTTATCTGCATAAGGTCGTGCAAGCATCGGAGTATCATCCAAACTACCGCCATCAACAACAATAACCTCGCTGAATTCTCTGAGGGGCTGGAGACGCTGGAGAAACCCCTCGATAGCTGGTGCTTCGTTAAGAACCGGTATAATTATGGAAGCAAGCATTAATTTGGCCACTTACTTAAGCTACAAGAATGCAAGGTGCATTCAACGCAATTGAATATAATTTAACTTAACGCACCACTGCAGCTGCTACCCTGCCCCGCAGTACAACCGTAGCAATGCTCACCAATAATTATCTCATTAGGCATTTTCCCATCAGTGAGCAGATCTTCAATATGTAAACGAGAACGGTCGGAACCAATCACTTCAACGGATGTACTTGTATTTTTTGAGGAGCATTGTTGTTTAAATGGCATGATCGGCCAGTCGAGCATTTGATTAAAGTCGCAATCGTATACATAGCCCTGCCAATCAATACTCAACAAACTTTTGCACATGACATTATTTAGGTTTTCGTCACTGTAACTACTCTTAAGTAGTTGCATATACTCTTCGTACAGACCTTTGGCGAGCAACATGCCTCCAAATCGACTAATAGGCATATTGGTTATCGTCAGCAACGAATGGAAGTGAATGCCGTAATTGTCAAACAATTCACGCTTGTAATCGGCCTCTAGGCTTTCCTGTGGCGGTGGTAAAAAGGTACCGTTAGGATTGTATACAAGATGTAACTGCAGCTCTGAATCACGCCCGTAACCTAACGCATTAAGTTTTTGTAGCGCTTCAATTGACTGTTCAAATACGCCTTTACCACGTTGTTCAGCGACATTTTGTTCGGAATAACAAGGGAGGGAAGCCGTGACAATGACTTTTTCTTTCGCCAAAAACTCAGCAAGATCTTCATAACCAGGTTCGCACAGAATCGTTAGGTTGCATCGGTCAATGACATCAAGCCCTCGTTCACGAGCAGCCGACACCAAATAGCGGAAATGAGGATTCATTTCCGGTGCACCACCCGTGACATCAAGTGTTTTGACATTTAGTCGGTCAACCAGCTGTAACAGCTGATCAATAACATCTTGAGTCATCAGCTCGGTTCGCTTGGGACCGGCATTAACATGGCAATGCGTACAGCTTAAATTGCACAAGTAGCCGAGATTAACTTGCAGGGTATCGACTGTATGACGTTGGATGGTGGGAAAATCTGTTTGTTTGAGTAGTGGTTCGGTATCTAGCATGGGTATTGGCCAACAGCCCGTATGATGATCTCAGTAGCCTGCATCGAGATATAATATATGGCTCATATCGCGCAGGCTATCAGGGTTCGATTAAGTTCATATAGACAGCAGAGTGGTTACTATTTATCCACCGGGGATTGCCATCGATTTCTGCTACATCTAAACGACGAGGACTGCAGGATAGTTACAGATTTCCATCTGGATGTGAAGGCTTGCTATAATTGTCCCCCACGTCCCCGTGGCACAACTGGATAGCGCAGCCCCCTCCTAAGGGGCAGGTTGCAGGTTCGATTCCTGCCGGGGACGCCATAACCCTATGATGGCCCTCACCTATCGCATGTTACCTTCCCCAAAACGCCCCCTAGCACCCTTAGATTTATAGCGCCTACTGCAACAGAAAAAGTGTTATTGCAGGCTTGTAATGCAATAGTCAACGCTTTGGTATTCTAGTGTTTGCCGTTGAACTTCTCTCGCAATTGGCGGCGCTTAATTTTTCCGCCAGCGGATCGCGGTACCTCATCGATAAACTCGATACTTCGTGGCCGCATAAAGCCTTGCAACTTTTCTTGAATAAACGCTGTGATTGAATCTCGGATTTCTTCCGTGGGCTGTTCACCTTCATTTAATTCGATAACCGCTTTAATTTCTTCGCCAAACTCTTCATTGTCAACGCCAAAGGTGGCGACATCGGCAATCGCTGAGTGACGGGATAAGACCTCATCAATTTGTGCGGGATATACGTTAACTCCACCACATATCACTAGCTCTGCGGAGCGTCCTGTTAAGTACAAAAACCCTTCTTCATCGACATGACCAATATCACCCATTGTAAATAGGTTGTCGACATAAGTTTTAGCGGTTTTCTCTGAATCTCGAAAATATTCAAACTGCGTTTCTTTATCTTCCGGTGCGACAAAATAAACCGTACCATCAGAGCCAACGGGAACCGGTTGCTTATCATCATCGAGTATTTTTATCTCAGCATCTTGAGCCGGCTTACCCACTGTGCCTGGATGCGCCAGCCAATCTTGCGGGGTTGAAAAAACATAGCCGCCTTCAGTTGCCGCATAATATTCGTGAATAATTGGACCGAAGAATTCCATGGCTGCTTGTTTTACTACCACTGGACACGGCGCGGCACCATGAATTAAATAACGAAAGCTCGATAGGTCATACTGTTGTTTAACGTCATCCGGTAGCGCTAAAATTCGCTGAATCATGGTAGGCACCATATGACTGAATGTGACTTTGTATTTTTCAATAAGTCGTAATGTTTCTTCAGCGTCCCACTTATCCATAAATACACACGTGACGCCCTTTGCTAAAGGCAAGCCTAAATTAATGCTTAATGGAGCGGAATGGTAAAGGGGGCCGGTAACAAGTGACACATCGACACCAGGCTGAAACGCGCTTGTCTCATTAATTGCTTCACTCAACGGTGATGCCATGGGGCGTTTTTTTCGATAAACCCCTTTGGGCCGCCCAGTGGTACCCGATGTGTACAACATAATATTGCCACTAACGGGGTCTTCGATATTTTCCCCGCTATAGTGTTTTATTTTGGTGTTGTAGTCTGAAAAACCTTGTAGCTCACCTGACGTTGATAAACAAAGCGCGAGGTGGTTACTTTCTTTTACTGATGTGATGGCCGCAGTACCGAAACGCGAAGCATCAACCACCAATGCTTTGGCTTCACAGTTATTTACAATATACGCGATCTCATCATCGGTGAGATGCCAGTTGATGGGCGTCATACGGAAACCAGCGCGATAGCACGCGTATAAGGTTTCCATCATTTCGATTGAATTACCCGTCAGTACGGCGACGCCATCATCAGGTTGTAACCCATGTTCTCTAAATAACCGCGCAACTCTATTTGCGTTCGCATTTAACTCGTTAAAACTTCTTGTACCTTCAGCAGTAATGATTGCTGGAGTATCACCAAGGGTCGCGGCTAGTACGGCCATGCCCATTCCTAGCTCGGTTAAACGTTCAGCAACCGCTTCATCAAACGCAGGATTATTCATATTCGCCTCGGACATTGCACTTATATTTATTAATAGCTATAACGTCGATTATTATTTCTAAGCTGGAGGATTCAAGCCTACAGGCTTCGACGTAGCTTAACCCGAATGGTTCACAGGTTCTTAAAGTACACAAGCAAAAGACGGAATACTAGATATAGATCAAGAAGATTTTTTGAAAAAGTTGACTACTGGGTTTCCAACTTCGCAAACCCTTGTTTAGCTAGCAATAGTATTGCCATCACCAACAAAAATCCCAGCGCTGCGCTTAGTAAAACAGACTGTAGACTTGCTGACACTTCCAAAAGCCCAATACACCAAGCACCAACCGCTGGAATTCCGCGAAACTGCGCGGACCAAACACTCATCACTCGACCGCGAAAGTTATCACTGACGTAAGTCTGAATTAGCATTTGTGCTCCAGTACCAAATACAGTGACACAAGCAGATAAAATCGCAACACAAGACAAGGCAACATATAAATTATCTACATAGGTGAAAACCGCAAGCGCTATACCTGAAATTGCACTTACGACGTAAAGCGCAGTAACTAACCCTTGAGTTCTACCATGCAAAGCAATCAAAATGGCACCGACTAACGCACCAAACCCCGCCGCAGACGCAAGTGCAGCCAACCCTTCTGCCCCCATATTAAATACTTCGTCCGCCATGCCTGCAAACAGCTCTCGGTAAGGACGAATCAAGAATGAATAGAACGCGGCAAATAAAACAATACTGCGTAAGCCACTAGAGCGTATGATGGTGCCGAATCCATCGCGAAGGTCATACAAGAAGCTTTGCGGTTTTCGTTCGATAGGCGTTGTTGGTGGCATTTTAATACTGACGAAGACAAGCAGCAGCCCAAGGTAGCTTATCGCGTTTGCCACAAAGGCGCCCTCAACGCTGGCGAATGTAATGATGACGCCGCCAAGTGCTGGACCGATAAAAATTGCTGACGTGAACATCATCGAAGTGATCGCCACAGCTGCTGACATATCCTCTTTCGGCACCAAGTTCGGCATAATAGACAATCGCACGGGAGCCCAGACACCTTCTAAAATTCCCATTACAATGACAAACCCGGTCAGGATTGGAATACTGATCCACCCCATGTATGTCACCAGAGCAAGCAGAAGCGCAACAATGAGCAACAAGCCTTGCGTAATATTAGCTATACGAACTCTGTCGAATTTATCGGCGAGGGGGCCGGAGACAATACTAAACGTCATATTGGCTAATGCTTCAGCTAACGCAACAGCTCCGAGCCAAGCATAAGACTCCGTCAAGCTCCAAGCCAACCATTGGATAGCAATACGTTGTATCCAGAGCCCTAAGACAGATGCCGCGTGAGCACAAATATAAATGGCGAAGATTCGATGACGGAGTGCGCGACCAAAGCCACTGCGGGTGATAAATTGAATGACGCGGAGCATAACGACCTGTTTTGAAACGACAACGTAATGTCATCGCATACACGAATGAGGGTCGCAGTTTAGCACAGAGACTAAAGAAAAATTTCGAAGAAGTTAGCTTGTAAATAAATGTAAGTCGTGCGCCTTCGCCACCGCTTCATTGACAAGATGCCCTTCTTTAATATTTTCTCCACCAAGAAACATTCTCTCTTTAAGCGCTGACTTACCTTTGTCTGCGAGCCGCATCACGTACGGTAGTGTTGCATTACTTAACGCTAGCGTTGATGTTCTAGCCACAGCACCGGGGATATTGGCAACGCAATAGTGAATGATGCCATCCTCCAAAAATGTTGGTTCATCATGGGTTGTTGGTCTAGAGCTTTCAAAACACCCACCTTGGTCGATGGCTACATCAACTAAAACAGTGCCTTGCTGCAAGAGCTTAAGGTTCTCACGCGTCAGCACATGTGGAGCCTTGGCACCAGAAACGAGTACAGCACCAACGATCACTTGCGACTTTTTCGCATGATTCAAAAGCGCGCTTTGGCTCGATACTTGAGTAATCACTTGACTGCCAAAAAAATTTTCCGCTTTACGTAGTGCATCAATAGAACGGTCGATTAACGTCACTCGACCACCCAATCCGAGTGCAATCTTCGCAGCTTCAGTGCCAACCATCCCTGCACCGATAATGAGTACTTCTGCAGCAGGAACGCCAGTAACCCCTCCCATTAAAATGCCGTTGCCACCATAGGGGTTTGCCAAGTATTGGGACGCCGCCTGAACCGCATACCGCCCTGCCACCTGGGACATTGGCGCAAGCAAAGGAAACCCACCGTTTTCTCCAACAATAGTTTCGTAAGCGACGCAGCTAGCGCCAGTGGCCATTAAGTCTGTTGTCAATGATTTACAGGCAGCAAGATGCAGGTAGCCGAAGACTAAGTGCTGGTCATTAATGAGCGGAATCTCTTCAGGTTGCGGCTCTTTTACTTTGACGATGAGCTCTGCACCTCTGTATACACCTTCTGCTGTGAGAATAATCTCAGCGCCAGCGCGGTGATACATTTCATCGTTAAAGCCAATTGCAGCCCCCGCATTTTGCTGCACGAGTACTTTGTGTCCACATTCACATAACTGCCTAACGTTGTCTGGCGTTAGGCCGACTCTATATTCGTGGCTTTTTATTTCCTTGGGAATACCGATGCGCATAGGGACCCCGCTTGAGAGAGTTGTTGTTGGTAAAGAGCCAAAATGTCGGAATCAAAACAACAAAAGATGACGGTTTGTAGCGAGGAATCTTTCGATAGCGCATCGCGCACAGCTCCAACAGCAATCGGCACGGCTAACTTAATGGGAAAACCATAAACACCGCAGCTAATCGCAGGAAATGCAATCGAGTGAAAGTTGTTCTCTTCAGCGATGGTGATGCACGTTTGATAACAGCGCGCGAGAAGTTCTCGTTCGCCTTCGTTGCCACCTCGCCAAATAGGACCCACAGCGTGAATAATGGCTCTAGCCGGTAGGTTAAAGCCAGGCGTCAGCTTGGCACTGCCAGTGTCGCACCCCCCTAGCCGTCGGCACGCTGAATATAATTCATTGCCGGCCGCTCGATGAATCGCGCCATCAACACCGCCGCCACCAGCCAACCGCGCATTCGCAGCATTGACTATGGCATCAACATCTAGCTGCGTGATATCCCCTTTTACAACCTGCAATCTCGCCATACGCCCCCTGTTTATGTGGTTCACAACCCACACCCAAATATCGAAGACAAAGACTATAAAGGAGTATGGCAAAAACTAGACCATATATTAATACAAGATCGAATAAAGCCGGAGATAGACATTTAACGGCTAGAGAGGCCTATTGGAGTAGTTAAACGCGGTTGAAGCTCGACTTCTCCAAACTACAACCCCAGCGCTTAGTGGATAAGTACCTTATCTGTACTGCGGCGTCCCCTAGATTGGCGCCGGTCAGGCTGAATGGATGAGGCTCTGTAGACCGCGCGGCGATCAAAGAGCTGCCGACGCTTCATCGTGCGTCGCTCAATATGATTGCCATCGGCATCCAGCTCTTGCACCCAGGCCGTCCCCCCGGCTTGAGCTATTGCTTTAAGGTACCGCTCGGCTTCATCGTAAGCGACACCCTTCTTAATTACCACGGGGTCACCAGACGACATACGGTCCCACTGGTGCGGTTTAAGCCCGAATGTTTTACATAAACTTGCTCGCGTGGCTGCCGCTTCCTGGGCGCTGTTAAATTTATCGACGTAAAGCACTTCGTAATTTTGCTTTAACATGCATAGTTCTCCTGTGTTAAATCCACCGCTTTAATCAATATAGCTGGCTATCAGCGAGTTTGCAGTCCCGGAAAACTAAAAATTACGATTAAGAAATGAGAGAGTAGAGACGTTACTTTAAGAAGGGATGACAAGCTGTATTACAACCGAGAAACGACAAGCTAACTACGATCCGATGATCTGCGGCCGCGGTTACAACGGCGATCAGACAGCACGCTGCTGGCACGATAGCATTTGCGCCGATCTAAAAGCCCGCGGCGCTGAACGTGTCGACGATCATGGTACTTGCCATCATCTGCCGCCGGTTGGTACCAACATACGCCGCCAATACTTTCAATCACTTGCCTATAAGACTCTGCCTGTTTTTTGCCTTGGCGTTTTTTGATTAGGATTGGGTCACCCGCACTGAGCATATGGAGCGCACCATCAGACAAATTAAAACGCTGTTTAGCTTGACGATTAAAGCGAGAGACCTCACTGGGGTCGCGAAATTTATCGATGTAGATTACGTCGAATAACGGAGACTTCATTGACTTACTTTTGGCTGAATCAGTTGCAACGCGGACTGTAACATTAAAGTCGCACGTGCGGAATAAATTCTTCAACACCGGTGCTGTCGGACCGACCACCCTCTGGTACTCGTTGCGCCTCCGCACCTTCAAAGCTTTCGATTAAGGATAAGTCATAGTTAGGTTCAGTACTGCGATCGATCATAAGGTCAGCGAAATTAAACAACTCTCTGTCAGCCAATTGCGATGGAGACACCTTTTGCAAGGCAGAGAATATCGTTTCTGTGCGCCCTGGAAACTCTTTTTCCCAGCCCATCAACATATGTTTAATGTTTTGCCGCTGTAGATTCTCTTGAGATCCGCACAAATTACAGGGAATTATTGGGAACTGTTTAGCGTCGGCGTAGCGAATCAAATCTTTCTCGCGACAGTACGCTAAAGGGCGAATGACAATGTTACGTTTGTCATCCGACAGCAGTTTAGGTGGCATGGCTTTTAAACGACCGCCATAAAACAAATTGAGAAACAAGGTCTCAACAATATCATCTTTATGGTGCCCTAACGCAACTTTGGTCGCCCCAATTTTTTCAGCAAAACCATATAGCGTCCCACGGCGAAGCCTAGAACACAGGCCACATGTCGTCTTACCTTCAGGTACAACTTCTTTGACCACGCTGTAGGTATCACGCTCAACGATATGGTAGGGAACGCCTAGACGATCGAGGTATTCTGGAAGTACATGCTCAGGAAAACCCGGCTGCTTTTGATCCATGTTCACCGCAACAACGTCGAACTCAATCGGCGCGGTTTTCTGCAGATTGAGTAAGATGTCAAGCATGCAGAAAGAGTCTTTCCCTCCAGACAAACACACCATGACCTTATCGCCATCTTCGATCATTTTAAAATCGACAATAGCGGTGCCCACATGGCGGCGTAAACGCTTTTGCAGTTTATTGAACTCCAAGCGTTCCTTTGCGCTTGAGACCCCCGACAATAACTCTGTATTAACCATAATGTCCAATTAAAAAGTTAATTATGCAACCAAAAGGCAGAACTTAAGAATGGCGTGTATTGTAGGGGTAATTGACGAGAGTTTGAATGGTTAAATACGCGAATCACTCAGTGTCGCATTTTCGGCACGCGCTATTTAGCCCGTGACAACATTCCGGCACCGTTGGCGGTGAATATTAGTCGCTATCAGTAGAGACGGACCCAACCTAGCCAGATTGAGGCAAACCTCTGCCGCTTCGAGTCAACCTATACTCCGGCAACCATGGCCGTGACAGCGCCTTGCATTGGCATATTGATTGCTCTAACGAACTTAGGCAACACTTTTTGAGTCTCGCTTAATAGCAGCGGATATTTTGGAGCATCATTCTTTATGTATCGTCAGGCATCATCGTTAATGAGTCTTTTTCAAAAAGACAGGCAGCACTCCACACAGTCAAGTCAGCATCGAGCTCTCGAGCGAGAATCAGTTCAGGAGCGACTTGCTCCATTGTTCCAACTCCAGCAAACTAGACAACTCTTGGCCGTAGACATCCTAGATGGTTTTCACCCCAACAGCTACCAGAGCATGATTGTCGGCATCGATGTATGGGACGATACACTGTGGCTAGATAGCTTTACCCCAGAGAACATCTATGAGCCAGTCAAAATTGGCGACAAACTGACGATACAGCATCGTCAACACGGCCAGATTCTAAACTTTCAGGGCCACGTAAAAATCATTACCGACGACCGATACCCCCTTGTTGGTATCACACTCCCTGCCGAGATTGGTTATCGATCCCGACGCTTATATCCCAGGTGGCAGCCCGACGCAGGCCATAATGCGATCTGTCGCGTAACCTCTCCGATAGGTATTCCTTGGAGTGCAAAAATTATCAATTTATCAGCAGGAGGAGCACGGCTCGCGATTGCAGGCAATTTGGCGTCCCAACTGTCACGCGGTTGCTACTTTAACAAGTTACAGTTTAATTTAGATAACGCAGTCCGTCTTGAATGCGCCGCCGAGCTTAAGACATCGCGCTTCGCTAGACGGCCCTACGAACACACCCTACTGAGCATTTCACTGAGAAACATTGCGGTCAGTGATAAGATAAAAATACAAAATTATGTCTGCTATCAACTCGAAGCTGGAAATACAACGCTCATCAATGCAGCGGATAAGATACGGTAACGGTCCGGCCACCATTCGAATAGTAGATGTTCTCGCACAGAGACATGAGTAAGTTTAAGCCGCGGGAATGAGCGAGCTGATCTCCTGCGCCATTACTCATCACCGAATAATCGAACCCGTCTCCGCTATCAGTCAATTGAATATTAAGGCATTCATTCTCGGCCACCCAAACCTTAATCTCTAATTCCCCATCGGATAGCCCGTCGAGCAATGCTTTACGCATCTGATAGTACCGAGAAAAACCATCTTCTTCATTTTTGATCGCCGAATCTAGCTTTAATAGGCCATGCTCTAAGGAGTTGTTATAAAGTTCACTGATAATTGTAAACAAAACGTCTCTATGATCTTTAGCAAACTGCACACTACTAATGAGCCTAACGATTTGCTCAATAGTATTCGTGTTGCGGAGCTGTTCAGCGGTTAATTTAAGGACTATATTCCAAGGCAGGCATATGGGCTTACTTTTTTCATTATCGCCCTGAATTTCACCACCGAAAGTTACGGGTTTACCAATAATCTCAACCAAGGAAATATCATCGGTTTGGGCGGTACCTTCATGGTAGCGCTCTATTTCGTCAGAGATTGCATCGACGGATGGTCCACGTGTTGTTTCCAAAAAGCTAATGAAACGCTGTTCACCATACATTTCGCCAGCCCCATTGACCGCTTCCACAATACCATCGGTATAGGAGTATATTCTCAAACCTGAGACGGGGGTAATGAGCTCTACCGAATCTTCAAATTCACTATCGGACAATACGCCTAGTGGCATATGTTGTGATTGAACTTTACGAACTATTTTTCCTCGCTGATTTAACAACAACATATCATTCATTCCACCACACCAGGCCGTAAGGCGATCACCGGACCTATCCAGTTCCAAAATGCTGGCACAGAAAAACATGTTCGGAGGCAAAATATTTTGCAGCTTTCTATTAATTTCTCGAGCTATATGACCTATTCCGGCTTTCTTTTGCGCCATAGCATAAAAAATATCGGATACAGGAAGGCACCCTATTGCGGCAGATAAACCATGCCCAGTAAAGTCCCCAAGAAGCACATACACGCCACCGAGAGGACTGCGAGAAATCAACAACAGGTCTCCGTTGAACATGGACATTGGCGAAACATGGAAATTAACATTATTACAATGTTGCTCCATGCGCTGCATTCCATTGCTAAACACGGTTTCAACAATTTTGTGCTCTCGATCCATTACACGGCGGTGATAACTTAACGATTCGTTGCTGGCCTTAAGTTGATTGTGTAATTTGACGGACCTCTGATGAGCACGTATCTTCGCGAGCAATACGTTTTCATTCACAGGTTTTGGCACAAAATCATCACCGCCTATTTCTAAGCAACGGGCCAACGTCTCCTCATCATCAAGTGCCGTAACGAATAGTATGGGAATTAGGTTATCTTTTGCTATATCTTTAATTGCCATGGCAGCGGCGTAACCGTCCATGACAGGCATGTTGATATCCATCAATATCAAGTCAATATCGGGGTCATCGCGATAGGTGTCGACAGCGACCTGACCATTTTCGGCTTGCGCATACCGATATCCATGGTCATCCAGCATAAACGCTAAAAGCTCCCGGTTGTATCGGTGATCATCTACAATCAATATTTTCACAATCTACTCTTAACTCTAACTACAGAAGCTTTAAATAATGAGTTTATGATGTGTTAACTAATATCAAACTTTTTATCAAACCGAGAGATCATGAATATTTTTCTTATGTCGTTGTTAGGGTTAATTAATTTAATCTTACACTGACTATTCTGGACATGCTTTTGTAAGTTTATAAGCATTCCTAACGCGGAACTATCAATGTACCGAGCATCTCTAAAGTCCACAACAATATTTTCGTCGGGCTTTGGCGTAAACTGCTCGTATGCTCTCCTGAAATCTTCCACACAATTAAAATCAAACGTTTCATCAAGCGTAATGAGAAACTCTCCTCGCTCATTGTTACTTGTACGAATTGTCATGCTTTCACCGTCCTATACATTCTTACCACCAACTTTTATCCCGACTTTCATCGCCTACATTAAAACAATTCCGCATCACTCGAATCATCACCTTCTGTCGTATTGTTTCCATTTTCAGCCATGTGATTCTCTACTAATGCCAAAGACTCTGAGAACAATTCATCCAAACTCTTTCCGTGTGGATTTACTTTAGTTGCCATGTCTAGTGCATTGCAATATTGATCAATACGTTGCTTTATTCGGCCTGTTTTTTGCCCTACCAAATCTGCAAACTGTAGCGCCGTAATAGCGCTATTCACATCCCGACCAATCCCTTCGCTAAGGCTAGAAACCTCTTTAACACCCTCCGCAATACTTGCATTGACCTCTTCTAGCTCTGCTAGCATGCTATCCAAATGGCCTTTTGCGTCGATTGCTATATTCATATCTAGGGATGCTATCTGTCCAACCACCGCTTCCACTTTGGTAATTGTTTCTTTCGCTCCCTCAGCCCTATTTCTAATTTCTGCACTTAGGTTATTGGAGTCTTGCGATAGCTTTCTCACTTCGTCTGCAACCACCGCGAACCCTCGCCCTGCTTCGCCTGCCCGTGCAGCCTCAATTGCCGCATTGAGTGCGAGCAGGTTGGTTTGATCGGCAATTCCTCGGATATCAGCAATTAACACAAACATTCCATCCAGCTGGCGAACCATATCTTGAATGTTGTGAACGGCTTGCACGCTGCGATCACTAACATCAACAAACAACTGCACATAGTCATCCAATATTCTGCCTACTTCTCTTGCAAAATATTTTAACGTGACGTCTTCTTCGCCATCGTCGTGCTTACTACCCGCTACGCGCTCCATAACCTGGACCATCAAACTATTTTCACGTGCTGTCTTTTCAGACATACCTTGAAAACTTTCGTACAACGCACTAACGGAGGTGTTAACAATGCGGTAGGTCTCTTCGGCCATTTGCGAAGTTTCTTGGTTTAAGGATTTCACGTAGCCGCTGTTTACTTTCTGGAATTGATGAACCGATGAGTACGTTTCGAGGTTGGCAGTTTGATCCGTGGTGACATCAGCGGCATTACCCACTTTTATCAAGACCGCTATAGCAACAAACCCAGCTGTGAGAATGCCTGCTAGTACATGATTTGAATCTGCGAAATACACCCCCAATAGACAAGTGATCCACATAACCAACAAAAAATAATAACGCGCTGCGACTGACATCATGAAGCCGAAGTTCCAGATAGCTCTATCTACTTGATTTACATGAAAAAATCAAAGGTCGTACCGTAATGCGTTACGGCACGACCTACTCTTTAAGGTTAGACCTGGAATGGCGGGCCTGCCAACCAAAAGGCGCTGACAGTTTTGAAATAAAAAGTGGGGATTTAATTTAGATTGTAAGGTCGTCTACTCTGGATGATCAAAGGGGACGGATGCCAATGGCTTTACGTAGCTCCTTCATAAATGGGCTACTAATAAAACGCGCTTTCTCCGCCCCGGCTTGAAGAGCCGATTCAATTTGAGCGGGGTTCGCTAACAACTCTTTATACCTCTCCCGAGGTTCCGCCAACTGATTATTAATCAACTCAAACAACTGTTTCTTTGCTTCTCCCCAAGCGATACCATCGGCAAATGCTTGTTTCATGTCGTCGATCTGTTGTGGGGTCGCAAAGGCGCGCCAAACTTCAAATACAGTTGAATCATCTGGATCTTTGGGGTCACCCGGCTCAAGAAGATTTGTCTTAATTTTATTGATATGTTTTTTTAAGGGCTTTTCCTCTAAAAACAGCGGAATCGTGTTGTTATAACTCTTACTCATTTTTCGACCATCCAGGCCGCTGAGTACTGCGACACTTTCGTCAACTACGGCTTTTGGTAGTACGAAATGTTCGCCAAAATGATGATTAAAACGAGCCGCGATATCACGTGCCATTTCAACATGTTGAATTTGGTCTTTACCGACAGGCACTTGATGCGCATTGAACATAAGAATATCCGCTGCCATTAGCACAGGGTAATCGTACAGCCCCATGGTAACCGCAGCGTCTGGGTCCTCACCTGCTTTTTCATTAGCGTCCACTGCTGCCTTGTAGGCGTGGGCCCGATTCATTAACCCCTTTGCGGCCATGCAGTTGAGAAACCAACATAACTCTGTGATTTCTGGAACATCCGACTGTCGATAGAAGGTTACCGCATCTGGGTCTAAACCTAGTGCAAGCCAAGTTGCTGCAATTTCGCGAGTAGATTGATGAATCAACTCGGGGGTCTGACATTTGATCAGAGCGTGATAGTCAGCCAAAAAGAAAAAAGCTTCATACTCACCTGTTTGCGAGGCTTGAATCGCGGGGCGAATTGCGCCCACATAATTGCCTAGGTGGGGTGTACCTGTGGTTGTAATGCCGGTTAAAACTCTTGGTTTAGTCATGCGAAAACGCCCTACTTCAACCCGTGCTTGTTTACGCTCTCGCCTAAAAGTTGACGTATAACGACATTTACACGGGTATAGATCTCAAATTGGGGCGTAATGATACTAGAATTATATCGGTGAAAGCTATTGAGCGCTTGCCCTTCAGCTATGGATATGGTGTTTGTTGGCCTCCTGCAAAATAACAGCGGTATATCCCGCCTGGCCAATTAGGTGAGCCGCTACCTCGCTGCGTTTCTCTCCGTCGTCGGTAACTATATAGGTTGTTCCATGATCCAAACTTCCAACCCGCTCGCGTAGCTTAGATAATGGGATGTTTATCGCCCCTTCGACATGACTAACCCGATACTCGACGGGAAGCCGAACATCAACCAACTGGTACGCCGCGCCATCACGTGCAAATTGATTAAAGGCAGAGACGTTAATATGACGAATTAGAGGATCATGTAACAGGTCTTTAAAATCATCGCGCCCCAAACGCATGACTACGCCAGGTTGCGTCATCATAACAGTCGCATTACGCACACACTCACCGACCAACGCCTCTTCACCGAAATAATCGCCACTTTCTAGAGTCGCCACCAATCCTTTTATGCGTGTTGTCACATCAACCACGCCTCGCTCGATGACATAAAAGTAGTCTCCAGATTCACCCTCCCTAACGATAGTATCCCCGGACTCACACTCGATCGGTTCAAAGCGATGGAATATTTGCTGTAATTGAGCTGGTGAAATTTGAGTAAATAGCGGAGCTTCTAATAAGCTACTCATCCAGTCAGTATCATCATCCATACCTGGAACTTTGAGTTCCTCTCCAGGCTGCGTGGTATTGATGTGACTCAAGTCGGTAATATAACTATCGCCCTCAGCAAGCGCTTTGAAGGCTGCAGGGTCGACGACTAATAATTCAACCTCGGATTTCGCCTGAGCAGAAACCGGTGACGGAGAACCCTCAACCAGTACCAACTTCTGCCGATCACTGCCGGCTTCGACACTTTCACAATTGAATTGGCTATCGACCAAGTCAACATGCCCAGATATCAGATAGCAATAACTTTCTATCGACTTACCGCGTTTATGTATAAAGGTACCTTTTGGGAGGGTAGACAGAGTCAGGTACTCTTGAATCCGTTCAACTTGTTGGGGGTTAACATCATCAAATGCACTAAAGTGCCGTAAAACTGCCAAATCGATCACACTTTTCTCCTGCTAAAATGCGTATCGCTAACTTTAACCGAAGAAGGTAAAAGGTTAAATCGGGTATTTTTGACAGTTGTGAGCTAGACCTAGTTTTTAACTATTGGTGAGGCATGGAACTGCTTTAGCACCTTAAATAAATAAAATGCATCCAATGTACCCGCCAATTCACGAATAGAGTGCATGCCAAATGTAGGGATACCCACATCCAAGGTTGGGACGCCAATCGCGGTCGCAGTAATGGGGCCAATTGTACTTCCGCAGGCCATATCCGTTCTGGTTACAAAGGTTTGTACCGGCACATCAACTTGTTCAGCGAGATAGTTAAACTGGCCATGTGTATTACTATTAGTGGCATAGCGCTGATTCGCATTTACTTTTACGACAGGCCCCTTATTTAATAATGGCCCGTGGTGTTGATCATGTTTATCCGCGAAATTTGGGTGGATGGCATGCGCATTATCGGCTGACACAAGTAAACTTTTTGCAATAATTTGCTGGCGCTCACTTTCATTCGATACCAGACGCGCAATGAAATCGGCAAGCATTGGCCCAGCAGCACCGCTCGTTGACTGGCTACCCACTTCTTCGTGGTCATTGCAGACGAGCAAGCAGCTTTGTTCACCATCGGCCTCTAACATGGCTTCCATACCGACAAAACAGCTTAATAAATTATCTAATCGCGCACTCGCAATGAAATCTTGACGTAACCCGACTAGCTGAGGTGGTTGAAAGTCATAAAAGCTAAGCTCGTGACTTAATATTTTACTGACCTTGCTCTCAGGCTGCTGATGACGAATTTGTTCAATCAACAGATCTGAAAACTGCACTTCGTTATCATCGTTGACAATGGCCAGAACAGGTGGGATATCTTTTTGCGCGTTAATTGAACGACTATTGTTAGCCTCTCGATCGAGGTGAATTGCCAAGCTAGGAATGATCGCGATCGGGCGTTTAAAGTCGATCAAGCAACTGCCAATCACACCAGACTCATCAACGAACGTTACCCTACCGGCTAGCGACAGGTCGCGGTCAAACCAAGGGTTAAGTAAAGCACCTCCGTATACTTCAATACCAAGCTGCATTAGGCCCTGCCGAGTATATTGGGGGTTCGGTTTAACGCGCAGACAGGGACTATCAGTATGGGCCCCCACCATGCGAACACCACTTTGCAACAACGGTTGCTTACCGTAAATGAAGGCGATCACACTGGAATCATTACGCACGAAAAGATACTTTTCGCCAGGAGTTAGCGCCCAACTCTCTGCCTCATCAAGTACCTTAAACCCTGAACTACGGAAGCGATCAACCATCGCCTGTGTCGCATGGAAAGGAGTTGGTGACTGCTGTAGAAATTTCAGCAATTGCTGATTAAATGAAACAACCGCCGTCTCTTGATTATTCATAACAACCTATTTCAGTTTTTTAATTCGGGCAAGCAAACTAGATGTATCCCAACGCCCGCCTCCAAGTGATTGGACGTCGGCATAAAACTGATCAACCAAGGCTGTAACAGGTAATGTAGACCCGTTACGCGCAGCTTCGTCTAGCACCAAAGCAAAATCTTTGCGCATCCAGTCAACAGCAAACCCGTGCTCATAACTCCCTTGTTGCATGGTTTGCCAGCGATTTTCCATTTGCCAGGATTGTGCTGCGCCTTTCGTAATGACAGACATTACCGCTTCGAGGTCTAAGCCCGCGTTATCTGCAAAATTGATCGCTTCTGACAAAGCCTGAAGCAGCCCACCTATGCATATTTGATTAACCATTTTACACAGTTGGCCGCTTCCTGCGGGGCCGAGTAAGCGAGCCATTTTGCTGTATACATCAAAAATCGGAGCGGCCTTTTCGAACGCACTACGTTCTCCACCTGCCATTATGGTTAGCTGACCATTCCTTGCGCCCGCTTCGCCACCCGAAACAGGTGCATCTAAGAACTCTATTGAGCACGTTTTTAATGTTTCACTCAACTCGCGAGCAATATTAGCCGAGGCCGTTGTATGATCAATCAATAAACTGCCTGCTTGCATTGCTGTCACTGCACCCTGCTCTCCCAACAATACGTCACGCAAGTCATCATCATTACCCACACAGGTGATCACTACATCTTTGTCTTGCGCCGCCGAGGCAGGCGTTGGGGCGTGCTGACCACCGTATTGCTCAACCCAAGAAACCGCTTTGGAATGCGTTCGATTGTATACCGTGACCGCATAACCTGCATTTTTAAGGTGACCAGCCATAGGCGCCCCCATGACACCCATGCCTATAAACGCTACAGACAGCATTTTCGTTTCCATTTAAAGGTTAGTCAGTAAAAGGATTCCTAGGCCTACGCCCAATAGGAGCCGATAAACGACAAAAGGTAACATGCCGATACGGTTAATGACGTTCAAAAATACGGCGATACAGCAATAAGCGCTTATACCGGATAGCACAACCCCCAATAAAACAAAGCTCCATTGCGTATCTATACCGTTGGCGAGCTTGATCGCCATTAATAGACCGCCTGCGGCAATGATTGGGATAGACAATAAAAATGAGAATCGAGCAGCGGCATCACGCTGTAAACCTAGCAACAATGCCACAGAAATAGTAATTCCGGAGCGTGAGGTACCCGGAATTAGTGCTAACGCTTGCGAACACCCGATAACAATCGCGAGGCCAAGCGTCATCTGTGCGAGCTCAATGGTTTTTTTTCCGCGGATATCACCCCACCAAAGCACAAACGCAAATACGATAGTTGTCAGCATGATAACGAACGTCGTGCGAAAATGCAGTTCGATAAAGTCGTTGAATAGGACCCCGCATAGCCCCGCTGGGATGGTCGCAATGATAATATACCAGCCAAGTCGACTATCATCGGTTTGCTGCCTCTGCACAAAACTAACGCTCCAGGCCAGCAACACCTGCCAAATATCTTTGCGAAAATAAATCATTACTGCCGCCAGTGAACCAACATGAACGGCTACATCAAACGCTAAGCCTTGATCAGGCCACCCTAAGACCTCTTTAGGCAGTATTAAGTGTGCGGAACTAGAAATGGGTAGAAATTCTGTAATGCCTTGGATCAAGGCCAATACAATGACTTGTATATAGTCCAACTATTTGACTCCCCAGAATAAGATGATGCAATTTGACAGCTTGATAGAAGTACTGCCCAAACAATGTCACGATCGTATTTTTTCTCTTTTTTTCCAGCTAACTTCATTGCGAACGTAATGAGGTTCTGCCTCTAATGCAGAAACTGGCTCGTTATACTTCAGGTATTCCTCAGCCAAAATCAATAAGTCCCGCGCTTGAGGATAAACAGCCGCGTCAATAGTTAAGTTTTCGTGCTTTCTATTGAGAGACGATAGAGCTTCGTCATCTAACAACCCCCATCCATCCCCGATCAAATGAACCTGTTGAAAAGAACCTGTTTCGATCAGCTGCTCGACTCGAACAATAACAGCGCCCATCGAAGTCACTTTGTCACTGTCCTGGCGCAATAGTGTTTGATTTTGCTGGTTTTCAAAAGTAGACCAATAAACCTCTCCCATACGTGCATCAAAACAAGGAACAACTAACGACTGAGCAGCAATGTTCTTCGTCCGAACACCAGTTTGCGCACACGCCAGCATAGTAGAAATGGGGATGACAGGGATATCAGAACCAAAAGCTAGACCTTGGACAGTACCCAAACATATTCTTAGCCCTGTAAATGAACCCGGACCGGCGCTGAATATAATACCGTCTAAAGCGCCGACATGAAGGCCGCTGCTGACGAGTAACCGGTCAATCATTGACAGTAGACGTCTAATATGGTCTTGAGGGGCTAAAATAAACTCGTCTACGATTTGGTTGTAGTTTCTGACCGCAACAGAACAGGCGGAAGATGAAGTATCGATGGCTAGCAGCTTATTCATACGGTGGGTTAATTCAAACGTTATTGTCGCTGGCGGCTCTTAAAAAGCTTGGTGAATCCGCAATATTATAAAGTATCGGTTGGCGAAACGCGCTCTTTGGTGATTAAAAATCGCTGGTGCCATAACCCAAAAAACCCCTGCTGCATCGCAACAGGGGTTTTTATGAGCTTTCGCTGATCTAACGAAGAATTACTTCTTCTTCGCTGGACGACCGCGACGCTTAGCACCAGCTTTCGCCTTTGGACGACCGGCCTTTTTAGGACGACCCGCAGACTTCTTAGGACGACCAGCTGCTTTCTTGGCAGTTGCTTTTTTGGCAGTTGCCTTCTTCGCTGGACGCTTCTTGGTAGCTTTTTTAGCTTTCGCAGCCGCTTTCTTAGCAGTAGCTTTCGCTTTAGCAGCCGCTTTACGCTCAGCAGCTTTGGCTTTAGCAGCCGCTTTCTTAGCAGCAGCTTTAGCTTTAACAGCCGCTTTGCGCTCAGCTACTTTAGCTTTGGCAGCCGCTTTCTTAGCAACCGCTTTAGCTTTGGCAGCCGCTTTCTTCTCTGCAGCTTTTACCTTAGCAGCCGCTTTCTTCTCTGCAGCCTTGGCTTTAGCAGCTAGCTTCTTAGCAGCAGCCTTAACTTTCTTGGTATTAGCAGCAGTGCGCTTCTTCTTCCACTTAGCTTCAAAGCTCTTAAGAGCAGCAGCTAAATCAGAATCAGCTTTAGCAGCCAATTTAGCTTCCATATCAGCTAATTTCGCTTTTACTGCTTCTTGAGCAGCTTGTGCAGCCGCTACAGCTTTCGCCTTCGCTAGTACTTGTTTTGCTTTCGCAGCCTTTTCACGCAAGCCTTTAACTGCAGTGCTAGCTTTGGTAGCAGCCTTAGTGGCAGCCGCCGCAGCGCGCTTATCAACAGCTTTTTTAGACTTAGCTGCTTTCTTCTTAGCAGCAGCTGCTTTCTTCTTGGCCGCTGCTTGGGTTTTCGCAGTTCCTGCGATTTCCTTTTGCAACTTAGCCACAGCTGCTTGAGCTTTAACTACCGCTGGTGAAGCTGGTTTGGTAGTACGCTTTGCAGCTACGCGACCCTTAGCAGGCGCTTTTTTTGCTTTTCTCTTTTTTGCCACTCTAGCCATTTCTTTTCTCCTCAACAATGAAAGCCGATCGACTAAACAACTAAAACAATAGCACAAATTGTGATCGTCAATGACGTCGGGGCGAATATTATTTAAAAATTAACCGTTTTGCACGCATTTCGCCATTTTTTTTAGCTAAAAACACGTTTTTATTGAATATTTTTAAGAAAATTCAATTTAAATTGCCTAATTTCCCATTTCTTCAAATAAATGAAGATGCTTCCAGCTATTTTAATATCAACTTTATTACCTGTTCCTTTTAATAAGAAAAGACAAATTCAAAGTTACAAAACAACTTGGATGATGGATAAGAGCGCGGTAATCCAAACAACAAACTTAATTATCGTGTTTAAGGGATGTATTGATTTCGAGGGATCTAAAGGGTGATTTTCATTTTGTTTGTCAGCCAGCAAATACTCAACGGTACGAAATCAAGGATAAATGTCGCTTCAACTGACAAAAATCGTCAATTTAAACGTTAGGATTAGACGATCTAGCAACTTACTACAGCGCTATACGGTTTTTACATCGTTAGTGATATTCGCGTATTTACGTAACAGCGATTAATTAAATATTAGAAGCTAGCCTGAAGGCTATGAATCTAAGAATTCCACTCTGCCGAATAACGTAGCATTCACGTAATGATGCTTCTCGCATGTGCGAGTATGAGCACACCGAAAGTTTGAATTGACCGCTATGTTGTAATTGCTATCGATAGCGGCGATGTATTGTCGCGTGTGAATGGTGTCTTTTATGTTGAACGTCGCACCCCTTGGAACGCATTGTTACTGATTAGATCTATCGAAACAGGCTTTTTTCTCGGTAAATATTAGCCTAGTAAACTCTTTCACATCATTGGCCGTGCATGATGTTCATGATTTTGTACAACTGACCGAATTCCCTCCGTCCAATAGCGATACAAGAACCAATGATATTGTTTCCGGCCAAGGTATTGGTGTTTTTTGTAATGATCTCTGGGGTTGTTGCAGGGTACTGAGGTAAGCCCCTCTCCGAAATTCAATGGCACTCACATGGCATTGATATCGGTAAGTGACTTTACAGCTTAGCGATTGAATTATTATCTAAACAGCGGTGAACCTTGAGAGCCAGGCATAAAAAAACCCCCGAGAAGAACTTCAACGGGGGTCTTTTTAAAGTTTTGGCACTTATGCCAGCTTGGTCTTAGCTAAAGACCGCAAATAATTGCTTTTTAATGTCTTCTACATCACCAACACCATTAATCTGGGTGTAATGCGGCGCATTCGGGTTACCATCTGTGGTTAATTGCTTGTAAAAGTCTACCAGCGGCTCTGTTTGTTCGTGGTAAACGCTTAGGCGATGCCTAACTGTCTCTTCTGTGTCATCTTTTCGCTGAACTAAAGGTTCACCTGTTTCATCATCTTTACCTTCCTCTTTCGGTGGTTGATGAACAACATGGTAAACACGGCCTGATGCTTCATGAACTCGTCGTCCGCTGAGACGAGAGACAATTTCTTCATCGTCGACGTGAATTTCTATCACATGGTCGATTGCGATACCTTCATCGAGCAATGCTTGTGCTTGAGGTATGGTGCGAGGGAATCCATCAAACAAGAAGCCGTTGGCACAATCAGCTTCTTGAATGCGCGACTTAACAATATCAATAATCAAATCGTCAGGCATTAGCTGTCCAGATTCCATAATACCTTTCGCTTTCTGGCCTAGTGGTGTGCCTGCTTTGACCGCTGCACGCAACATATCACCTGTCGATATTTGTGGAATACCGTACTGACCCATAATCAGCTGCGCCTGAGTGCCCTTACCAGCACCTGGAGCTCCCAACAAAATAACTCGCATCGACTTTTCCTCATCTATATAGGACGCCCATAACACTTATAAGTCCCCCGAAAGGGATTTGGGCTATTCAAAAAGGCGGTTACCTTACACGGACCACGGTGGTTAGACAACCAGCTACGCTTAGAAAACCGAGACCCACTCTAACCCATTGATATAAAAGGGCTTAATTCGAACAACTAGGCTGAACACGACTAAAGAAGCGCGACACATGGCGCATTCCTGGCGTTCTCGTGTATCCCGACCTATTGTATACAAAGATCACTTAATCTTGTTACCCATCCGCCTATCGGGGTTGATAACTCGTTCCAATCATCAAGAGATCCCGACTGCTATACTCAACGGCGACAAACAATCAGGAGTTAACACCATGGGACTCTTCTCTCGCAGCAACCCAATCGATGATGATTCATCAGATCAGTTCGAAGAAATTGAATTACCTAGTAGTAACGATATTCAAGACAACGTGTTCAATGAAGATGATAGTAAGCTAGATCTCCCCGTCGCTCCGCCCTCAGTCAAAACCCAGCAATCTAAGTTAGGATACGGCATCGAAGACGCCATAGGCCTAATGAAGGCTCTCCCCAGAGACAACAATGAAGTGGTTGTCACCGTGGTTAAAAAGACCTTGGAGTCTACCAATATTCAAGTTGAGCACATTATAGAAGATGCTAACAGCAAAGAAGATAGAATTCGCACCAAACACAAATCTCTTGAAGAAGAAATTAAGCAGCTAGAGCAGCAAATTGCGCAACGAAATCAACAAATCAGCGAGCTGCTGCAAGACCTGAAAGAGACAACCGATGTGCGACAGCGCCTCGAGTTGGCGCTAAACCTCGATAAAAAGTCCGCGCCCAAACGTGCTGCGCCAGAAGAGGCAAAGCCGGAAGCTCCCACCGATAGTAAAAATATGTCCGCAGAGTCGGATACTTCGCATGCTCAACGCCCTCAAGCAAGCAGTGACACTCAAGCTCAGCCACAAAATCGTCGCGCTGACCCAGTTGCTCAACAGGCTGCACGACGTCGTCAGAGCAGCGAACGGAGCAATTCAACGCAAAACCGACAACACTGATCTAACACCATCGCTTAGAGCCTAAGAAAAAAGGGGCCGCTCGGGATTATCGAGCGCCCCCTTTTTTCGATTGGGGTGAGTGTAAAACCGTGGTGCAAATTGGTAAGACGATTACACCGACGTTACTGAGACTTCTCCAGTATCTTTGCCTCTTGCCATAAATTCTCTAACTGTTCTAAAGGCACATCCCCCATTTCTTCGCCTCTCCCTGACACAGTCGACTCCATATAGCCAAAACGCCGTTCAAATTTTTGGTTTGCTTGGCGAGCGGCTAGCTCTGGATCAACTTTCAAATGCCGAGCTAAGTTCGCCGCTACAAAAAGTACATCGCCTAACTCATCCGTAATAGCAAGCTGATCGTCAGACGTAATTGCCTGCTTCAACTCCTGGACCTCTTCATCTAACTTGAGGAAAACCTGATCAACATCGTTCCAATCAAAACCTACTTGGCTAGCACGCTTTTGTAACTTAACCGCTCGACTCAAAGCAGGCATTCCAACCGGCACATCGTCGAGCAACCCGCACTTACCCTTTTGATGTCTTTCTTGCTGTTTAATTTGTTCCCACTGTTTTTTTACCTGGGTCTCGTCGATTCCTTCATTACCATCAACACGGCTTTCTAAAGTACCATCTGGAAAAACATGTGGATGCCGTCGCAACAACTTTGCGGTGATACTCGATGCAATATCCTCGAAGTCAAAGCGCCCTTCTTCTTGGCCAAGTTGCGCATAAAAAACAACTTGAAACAGTAAATCACCCAGCTCTTCTTGCAACTCCGAATAAGACTCACGCTCTATTGCATCAACGACTTCATAAGCCTCTTCAATAGTTGAGGGCGCGATGGTTTTGTAGTTTTGTTTTAGATCCCAAGGGCAACCAGTTTCGGGGTCTCGCAATCGCGACATTAATTCAATAAGACGTGTGATAGCTGAGGACACGACATGCTCCCTTGGTTATCCATTAACAAGCAAAACTACATTTTACGCTGCACTGAAACAACGTTAGGCAATTGGTTGAGGCGGGCCAAGATCGTACTTAATTCACTAAAATTACGCACTTCTACTGTAATCGACATCTCTACAGTATTTTTTGCTTTGTTCGAAAGTGATTGTAGCGAGCTGACATTGATGTGTTCACGATCCAGCAGCGAAGTGATATCTCTCAATAACCCATAACGGTCGTAAGCTTCGATATGGATAACAGTAGAATAGGCATTTTCAGGTGCTTCACCCCAGGCCACTTGGAGAATACGGTCGGTCTCTCTTTCCTGAAGCTTTAATACATTGGCGCAATCTTGGCGGTGAATGGACACACCTCGCCCCAAAGTAATGTACCCCATGATTGAATCACCCGGCACTGGGTTACAGCAGCGTGCAATGTGCGTTAATAAATTACCCACACCTTCGATATACACATCAGAATTATTTTCTGGAATGGTAGCGCGACCAGTTAACGGCACAGCAACGGTTGTATCGTCGACAGGCATCATGCGTTGAGCCGCGTTAAGCACCTGCCCTACCCCAATATCATGAGCTCCAACAGCTGCGTAAAGCCCCTCTAAATCATTCAAGTTGAGGCGCTTAGCCAACGCTTCAAAATCGAAATCCACGAGTGCTAATCGCTTAAATTCTTTGTCTAGTAGTGCTCGACCATCAGCAATATTCTGATCTCTTGCCTGCAATTTAAACCATTGCTGCACTTTTGCACGAGCTCTCGACGTCTGAATATAGCCCAAGGCTGGCGATAACCAATCGCGGCTAGGTGATTCGCGTTTACTCGTAAGAATTTCCACTTGATCTGCCGTTTTTAGGCCATGATTCAAAGGCACGATACGGCCATTAATCTTGGCTCCACTGCAGCGGTGTCCAACATCCGTGTGAATACGGTATGCGAAATCAACAGGGGTTGAACCGTCAGGCAAATCGACTATATGGCCGTCTGGAGTAAACACATAAATTGAGTCTTGCGCGACAAATGAGCTGGAGATATTTTCTTTTACAGAACCGCCCAACTCATCGTGCCACTCAAGCACTTGCCTCAGCCAGGCAATTTTTTCTTCGTAGCTGTTTTCCGGCTCGTCTTTATCCGTTCCTTTGTAGCGCCAATGAGAGCACACACCATATTCGGCTTCTTCATGCATGGCATGCGTGCGAATTTGAACTTCAAGCACCTTGCCGGCAGGCCCAATCACGGCGGTATGCAATGAGCGATAACCGTTCTCTTTCGGCGAAGCAATATAGTCATCAAATTCGTTAGGGATGTTACGCCATAAACTGTGAACAACACCTAGAACGCCATAACAATCTCTCACAGTATTCACGAGAATTCGTACTGCGCGAATGTCATACACTTGCGAAAAACCAATGCCTTTACGGCGCATTTTTCGCCAAATGCTATAAATATGCTTCGCGCGCCCAGTAACCTCGGCACCAATATTGGCATGGTCTAGTTCGCGATCGAGAGTAGTGATGACATTTTCGATGTAGTCTTGGCGATCTAAACGCTTTTCATCGAGTAATTTAGCAATTTGCTTGTAGTCGTCGGGCTCTAGATACCGAAACGATAAGTCTTCTAGCTCCCATTTAATATGACCAATACCCAGACGATGGGCCAACGGAGCATAAACATCGGCAACTTCACGAGCCACTCGACGACGACGAGCTTCATCTGAATTTTTTACTGCACGAATTGCACACGTGCGTTCTGCCAACTTTACGAGAGCAACGCGTACATCGTCGACCATCGCCACCAGCATTTTGCGCACATTACCGGATTGTATATCGGACTCTTTTCCAAATACTTCATCATCAGAGTCGTTGCGCCGCTGGCTAATCGCTGCCATACGAATGACACCTTTGATGATGCTGGAGACTGCCTCATCAAACGAAGACGACACATCGGTCAACGTCAGTCGGTTTTCGCGCACAGCACGATAAAGTATCGCCGCGACTAAGGTATCTGTATCGAGATGTAATTCCGCGAGAATTTCCGCCATCTCTAACCCGGTTAGGAAGCTATTTGGGCCATGCTCCCAACGAGATTTTGTATCAGGCTGGTTATTGACGGCGTTCTGGCTTACAACCAACGCTTTTTTGAGTACAGCCTTATCCTTAGCTTCAAGTGTAAGCACGCCAGCTAGTCGAGCAATCCACGCATCGAGATCAACTTCACCCTCAGCGGTTAACGGATAATCCTCTCTCACCTTTACCATAATAAAATCTGTTTATTCGTTTATAAATTGAAGAGGCCTGATGACAAGTAGCGATCTCCTCGATCACAAATAATGGCGACGATCACCGCATTTTCAACCTGCTCTGCAAGCTGCAGGGCGCCAGCTACTGCACCGCCTGACGACACCCCACAAAAAATACCTTCTTCCCGCGCAAGTCGCAGCATTGTTTGCTCTGCGCGTTCTTGATCCATATTGATCACTTGATCAACTCGTGTTTCGTCAAAAATGCTAGGTAAATATTCCTTCGGCCAGCGTCGAATACCAGGGATGCTAGCGCCTTCTTCCGGCTGCAATCCAATAATTTGTATCGCTGGGTTTTGCTCTTTGAGAAAACGTGAAACACCCATGATAGTCCCTGTGGTCCCCATCGAACTTACAAAATGGGTTACTTTTCCATCCGTCTGCTGCCAAATCTCGGGCCCGGTATTTTCATAATGAGCGAGCGGGTTATCAGCATTCGAGAACTGGTTTAACACCTTTCCTTCACCTTTCGCTTCCATTGACAACGCAAGATCTCTAGCGCCTTCCATGCCGTCTTCTTTCGACACCTCAATCAACTCAGCACCGTATGCAGCCATTGCCGCCTTTCTTTCCTGCGTCATGTGCTCGGGCATGATTAACTTCATCTTATAGCCCTTGATAGCCGCAACCAGGGCTAACGCAATACCGGTATTTCCGCTGGTTGCTTCAATTAATGTATCCCCTGGTTGAATATCACCACGCTGCTCGGCACGCTGAATCATCGACAGCGCTGGTCGGTCTTTTACCGAGCCTGCTGGGTTATTACCCTCTAACTTAACGAGTATTTGATTACTGCTGTTGGGTGACATCCGTTGCAATCGAACCAACGGTGTATTGCCAACGAAAGACTCTAATGTCGGAAAACTCATAGTAATAGATTAACCTCAAAGCACTGCATCACGACAACCAACAAAGTAAACAAGCATCTGGCAGCGCAACAAATCGCCATATCAAAGACGGTATCCAAGTGCGCGCTATTCTAGCATGATGGTTTTAACACGCCATTTTGCCGCCAAGCCTTTTCTCGTAGCGCTGAGCACCAACGCCTAGACTTTCAACTATTCACCGGTATGATAAACGTCAAACACACCATAACAGACCAGCAAACACAGCATAACCCTTTGTTTTTATTCGCTTTTTATTCATAAAAACAGAATAAAACAATATAATTATTGGCTACCCAGCACAATTCAGCTTTAACAGACTATTTTGACATAAGCTTATGAATCGTTCCCCATTGCGTAATAGAGTACTGCAACTCACCCTGATTCCAATCGCTCTCACTGTGATTACGCTTTCAGTTGCGCTGAATTTCTTTTTTGCGCAAGAACTCAATCACCAAATCCGAGATCGCGGGTACACAATCACATTTCAGGTAGCACGCATACTTGCACCATTGCTGACTCGTGAAATCCCCGAAACCTACCTGAATCAATCAATTGCCTATACTTTGCCAACCGCGTTAGAAGACAGCTCGACTCGGGCTATCAGCGTTTACAAAGCCGACGGCCATATCGTGAAACATAGTGGACCTAAGTTTTTGCAGCCCATCACTTTAGACATCCTACGACGCGCCAACGACGAACCCGTCGTCATTGAGACGAGCGAATCATCGATTTTTATTCAGTCCGTGAAAGAGCGTAACAATCCAGCTGTGCTAGGTTGGGTGGTCGCAGAGATTACCCACGTTCCATTCTTAATAAAGCGCTACCAAATGCTGCTTGTCACCGCTCTCATTTCTTTTGGCGCATTGTTTATCGGTATTGGGCTCAATGTAATTGCAGTCCGTCGCGTATCACGCCCCTTGCGACAAATTGAAAGCGCTATTGAAAAGTTAGCGAACAACGATTTTGACATTGACCTCAGGTTTGATACCCGTTGGGCATATCAGCACTTAGGTGAACTGATTAACAATGCGGCGAAAAACCTTCGAGAGGCACAAGAGGAGCTTCTACAACAATCGGAGCAAGCAACCGAAGAATTACGAGAGAGCTTAGATACAGTAGAGATACAAAACGTTAAGCTAAACATGGCCCGCAAAGAAGCTATTGAAGCTAATCAAGCGAAGTCCGCTTTTTTAGCAAATACAAGCCACGAGATCCGGACCCCAATTAATGGGATTCTTGGCTTCACTAGCTTAATGCAAAAAACCAGTCTAACCACGCAGCAAAAAGAATACTTAAATACCATACAAAAATCTTCACAAGGGCTGCTGGCACTGCTGAACGATGTGCTCGACGTATCCAAGCTTGAAACCGGGCAGCTCGTACTCGATTACACGCCCTTTAATTTACGCGATGTCACTGAGGGTACCCTGCAGGCCCTCGCACCTCAAGCGCAAGAAAAACGTTGTGAGCTAATCGCTATTATCGATCCTAAGCTGCCAGTGCATTTACTCGGGGACTCACTGCGCCTCAAGCAAGTGCTAATCAATCTAGTCAATAATGCAATCAAGTTTTCAGATCACTGCCCCATCATTCTTAAAGTTGAAGAAGACTCAAGCAGTGATAGTTACGCCAAAGTTAAATTCAGCATCATAGACCAAGGCATCGGTATTTCACCGAACCAGCAACAACATTTGTTCAACGCGTTTTCTCAAGCAGATGCATCTGACAGTCGACGTGAAGGCGGCGTAGGTCTAGGGCTTACCGTCGCCAAAGCGCTGGTAGAAAAGATGCAAGGCACAATTAGTTTATCCAGCGAAGCAGGAAAAGGCTCTACATTCTGGTTTACAGCCCAGTTTGGTTTAGATCGACATGGGGCCGCTCGCAAAGCGAACAATTTAGCCAAAGGGACGCGTGTACTCGTCTGTGAGTCAGACGAAGAAAGAAAAAAACAACTCGCTGCTTACCTAACGAGTATGGAAGTGCAGTATCAATTCGTTGACGATCGCCAAGGACTAGTGGAAATCAAACGAAAACCCAAAGCACTTTCCTATTCGTGTGTTATCTGGGACACAAACGAACAAGACGATGTCGCACTTTGGCTTGAAGAGCAAAAGGTGTGTGAGCTATGTGACACCGACAATTCTACTGTCCTTATCGCCTTGGCCCCCTTCGGTAGCCGACTAGAACTCGAACCTGACGAGACTCAAGTTAACGTCCGCGTATTACAAAAACCACTGTCCTATGACTTGCTCTATGACGCAATACGCAGCGCATCAACCACTTCTGAACCTCAACAGCACGCACCTGTAGTAAAAACAGATCACGAAGAAACCATTGTCAACTATCCTAGCGTACGAATATTGGCTGTTGACGATAACAGCGCCAACTTGCAGTTGTTGGGGGAACTACTGAAAGATCTAAACACCGAAGTCACTCTAGCCGACAGTGGCGAGCAAGCATTAGCCCTATTCCAGCAAGTAGACTTTGACCTAGTATTTATGGATATACAAATGCCAGGCATAGACGGGCTAGAGGCGACCCAACGTATCCGTCAAATTGAAACAGACCGACGAACACCTGTAGTTGCATTGACTGCCCACGCAATGGGTGATCAGAAAGCAAAATTATTGCTAGCAGGAATGGACGATTACTTAAGTAAACCAGTGACAGAACAGCAATTACGCCACGTTATTCAGCGATGGACCAATGTTTCTCTGCGCGCAAACAATACGATTCCAACAAAGCCTCGGATGCATTTTGCAAATGCTTCCGGGCGCTCAATTGCCGATGTGGTGGACTTAAAGCTGAGCTTAGAGCTCGCCAACAACAAACCAAGCTTGGCTCGCGATATGTTGAGTATGTTATTAAATAGCCTACCCGCTGAATTAGAAAAAATTACAAACACTTATCAAGTTGAAGACTTTGACTTGTTAGCAACGATTGTACATAAACTTAACGGCGGTGCGAGTTATTGCGGCGTTCCAAAATTAAAATCGAGCTGTGTAAAACTAGAAGGCCTACTTGAACAAAAACAGTATGAGAGTATCCACCATCCCTTCACGATGCTATTGGACGCGATCCACCAACTGCTGAAATGGCATGATGAATTCGATTTAGACGCACTTTTTGAAGATGAACAGCCCGCGTAACGTCGAAACACTACCTGAATAACTCTCTGCTTTTGAGCGGTTTATTGCCAATATGGGGCGCAAGCAGTTCTCGTACTAGCCTTTTTGCTGCGCGCCGAACCGATACATCTGAAAAATCGTTATTAATAACAGAGAGCAATTCACTTCCCAGATAACTGCCTTGCTGCTTCTCAAGGTTACCGTCGATTTTAACAAAACCCATCATTTCGGCGATACGGTATTGCGAATTCGGCTCAAGCTCATCACCGGTAGAGATATCACTAAATGTGAGTCCGTAACCCATCAGCTCAAGCAGTTCAAATTCAAACGCTCTGAGTAGCGGTTCAAGGTAGTCATTGCTATCTCCCTCAAGAGTTTCCAGCGAAGTCATTACTTGATCGTAACGACGGAATACTTCACTACAGTCATCATGACTGGGCAAAAGGCGAATAACTAATTCGTTCACATACAAGCCGCAGAACATTCTACGACCCATTAATTGCCGTAATTGTCCCTGCTGTTCTAGCTCAGTTAACGTTTTTAAATCGCTTTTTCCCTGCCAGCTAGCCACTAGTTTTGTAAATGGATAAACGGGAAAACGATGGCGGCCTCTAGCGGATCGAGCGCCTTTGGCAACGACGGTTAAACGTCCATGGTCCTCACTAAGCACATCGACGAGTAAACTAGAATCTTGAAAGGGTCGACTATGAAGAATATAGACAGACTGTAAGTAAACTGAGGCCATACAGAAATTCCACTGACGGCATATTAAGATAGCTATATGTTAATCGTTGTATCCGAGGCTTCGGAGTGCCCTGTCATCGTCCGACCAGCCAGATTTTACTTTCACCCAAAGTTTAAGCATAACCTGTCTCTCAATAAGCCCTTCAATCTCTTCTCTAGCTTCTTGACCAATAAGCTTTATGCGAGAACCTTTCTGGCCAATGAGAATGGTTTTCTGGCCTTCACGCTCGACTAGTATCACGGCACTTATGTGAACAGTCGGTTGAGTTTCATCAAACTCTTCAATTTCAACGGTGGTTTGATAAGGCAACTCATCTCCCAGCTGCCGCATTATTTTCTCTCGTATAATCTCGGCAGCCAAAAACCGTATACTTTTATCGGTAATTTGCTCATCATCAAAAACGTGTTCATTCTCCGGCAAATGCTGCTCGATCACTTCCTCTAAACGCGATAAGTTATCATTTCTGAGAGCCGATATAGGCACGATATCCGATGCATCGAGCTTGCTTGCAAGGGTCTGTAAATGCGGTAGCAGCACCTCTTTCTTGTCGAGCTGATCGATTTTATTAACGACAAGGATCACCGGCACATCCGATTTTCTAAGCGCTGCGGCTATCGCCTCTTCTTGATCAGTCCATTGAGTTTTTTCTACCAAAAACACCACCACATCAACATCCAGCATGGCGGAAACCGCGACCCGATTCATATACCGATTAATGGCTCGATTTTGGCCGCTATGCTGCCCCGGGGTATCTACATAAATTGCCTGAGTAGCCCCTTCAGTTTTAATTCCAAGCACATTGTGTCGAGTTGTTTGGGGCTTCCTTGATGTAATGCAAAGCTTCTGACCGAGAATATGATTGAGCAGCGTCGACTTACCAACATTCGGTCGTCCAACAATTGCAACATAGCCACACTTGCTTACTGGGGAATCGTTCATGAATTTAACTCTTGCAGTATCGCTTCGGCGGCTAGTTTTTCCGCTTGTTTACGGCTTGACGCGGATACCACTTTCGGCTGATTTAATAGCTGTATTTTACAACTCACCGTAAATACCTGTTCGTGAGACTTGCCATCTACATTAATCACTTCGTACTCGGGCAATGGTTGACCTTTACTTTGTAATAGCTCCTGCAGAGTAGACTTGGGATCTTTTGCCACTTTATCAATAACAATTGACTCTAGGCGTGAAGCAAACCAGGGAAGCACCACCCGCTTGCAGGTTTCAAAGTCAGAGTCTAAGTAAATTGCGCCAATAATCGCTTCGGTACAATCTGCAAGTATGGATGCGCGACGGTGGCCACCACTTTTCAATTCACCCTCACCAAGGATAATTGATTCACCCAGCTCGAATTCTCGCGCAATCTCGGCTAACGTTTCACCTTTGACTAGTTGCGAGCGCAAACGACTTAATTGGCCTTCTTTGGCTTTAGGAAACTTGGTATACAGGTATTCCGCAATGAAAACTCCTAAAAGTGAATCGCCTAGGAACTCCAGACGCTCATTATGTTGCGGCGCCGCACTGCGGTGGGTGAGTGCTTGAATAAATAGCTGAGGATTACCAAATTGGTAGCTGAGAGAGCGCAGGAGACGCTCTCTTGATAGATCATTCATCGTCGAGTGGAGTGCAGCACTCTGTCGGACGAGAGCTATCGAATTGGTTTTTAAAGGCCACTACCACATCGACATTATAGAAGAGTGGTATGCGGCGCTCATAGTTAATATCTACAATAAATTTGTCTTTTGATATCTTAATATCTATTTCTTTCTTAGAAATATTTCGAATGTTGTTGATAGTAAACCGATTACTAATAAAACTGCTGATATCATCCTTGGAAACTTTACTCACATCACCTTCGTCTCGAATAAGTTCGGGTAAATCCTTCAATGTACTGGTGATGTACATGTTATCAAAATACTGTGGCCCAACCTTGAAAGCACACAAGCCAATAAAACCAGCAGCAGAAATAATCGCCAACCAGGCAATAGAGGACAACCCTCGTTGAGAGCGTAAGCAATTCATAGATTTCATTTTGAAAGTCATGGCAGTCCCCTTTCTACCTAGTCAATGCCACCCACGCGATCAAAGCTAGGCAAACTCAATCGATTTTCCCAGTGCATCCATATAGCAAAAGCCTTGCCCACTATACGCTCTTCGGGCACAACCCCCCAATCCCGGCTATCGGAGCTATTATCCCGGTTGTCGCCCATCATGAAATAGTGCCCCTCTGGAACCACATAGGTGCCTTTTCGGCTTAAACTTCCCGGCACAACGCACTTGCGAAGAATATGGGTGGTCTCACCCAAGGTTTCTTCCATTAGGTGGTAATTGGAGTTCGCTCGAGCGCAATGTTCGCGGCTACTGGTCGCACCCTCTGACTTGACGAATGTCTGCTCTATTACCTCTCCGTTAATAGTTAGCTCATGGTTATTATAGGTGATCGTATCGCCTGGCAGCCCTATAACACGCTTGATGAAATAGCGGCTTTCATGAGGCGGGAAAAACACCATGACATCGCCACGTCTAGGGTCGCTAATATTCACTACTTTCGTACGAGCAACCGGCAGTCGCAAACCGTAGGTGAATTTATTAACTAAAATGAAGTCTCCGACCTCTAGGGTTGGAACCATAGATTCAGATGGGATTTGAAACGGTTCGATCACGAACGAACGCAGAACCAATACCAACGCTAAGATTGGGAAAAATGACTTAGAATACTCCACCAGCACGGGCTCTTGCTCGGCCGCTTCTCTCGCGATGAGGTAGTGTTCATCGTCGTCTCCACGAGAAATGCCTTCTCGCTGGAATTGATTTTCGACTTCTTTAACGGCCGCTTTACGTTGCTTCGATAGCACAAGCCAATCAAATAGCCACACACCGCCTGTCACGAACACGGCAATGACTAATATGAGCGGGAAATTAATATCCATTTGTAGAGGTCTCTCCGAATACAGCTGGCTTAGGTTTAGTTATCGACCTTGAGAACGGCCAAAAAAGCATCCTGGGGAATTTCAACGCGACCCACTTGCTTCATACGGCGTTTACCGGCTTTCTGTTTTTCTAAAAGCTTTTTCTTACGCGTGACATCACCGCCATAGCATTTAGCGGTAACGTTTTTACGTAGCGCTTTAACCGTCGAACGTGCAACAATCTGACCGCCAATCGCAGCCTGGATAGCAACATCAAACATTTGCCTAGGAATAAGTTCCTTCATTTTTTCGACGAGCTGGCGCCCTTTATATTGAGCGTTATCACGGTGCACAATCAACGCAAGCGCATCAACCTTTTCGCCATTAATCAGCACGTCTAAGCGCACCAGTTTCGCTGCTTCAAATTTTACGAAATTGTAATCCAGCGACGCAAATCCACGGCTTACCGATTTTAGGCGATCAAAGAAATCCATCACGACTTCATTCATTGGCAAGTAATAACTGACAGATACTTGATTTCCAATGTACTGCATATCTTTTTGCACACCGCGTTTTTCAACACAGAGTGTAATAACCGCTCCCAGATAATCTGAAGGGACTAAAATATTCGCTTCGACAATGGGCTCTCGCATTTCCTCTAAGTTACCAGGGTCAGGCAACTTAGAAGGGTTATCCACGTAGACAATCTCGCCATCATTCTTTTTGACCTCATAAACAACTGTTGGAGCGGTGGTGATGAGATCTAGGTCATATTCACGCTCGAGACGTTCTTGAATGATCTCCATATGGAGCATACCCAAGAATCCGCAGCGAAAACCAAACCCGAGAGCATCCGAGCTTTCTGGCTCGAAGAATAAAGATGCATCGTTTAACGTTAATTTGGCCAATGCTTCACGAAACGATTCGTAATCATCAGACGATACGGGAAACATGCCCGAATAGACTTGGGGCTTCACTTTTTGAAAGCCTGGTAACGCTTCGACGTCTGGGGTTTTACTATGAGTAATCGTGTCGCCAACAGGCGCGCCGTGGATATCCTTAATACCGGCAACAACAAAGCCCACTTCGCCAGCCTTTAGCGCTTTGAGTTTTTCTAATTTCGGTGTAAACACACCAACGCTATCGACAACGTGTGCTTTACCAATAGATTTAGTAATAATCTTATCTTTAACGTTTAAGGTGCCGTTTTTGACCCGCACCAACGATACCACTCCAAGATAATTATCGAACCAGGAGTCGATAATTAACGCCTGCAGGGGCCCGTCAGCATCTCCCTCAGGAGGAGGAATAAGCTCCACAAGCTGTTCCAATACATCTTCGAGCCCCAGGCCAGACTTTGCGCTACAGCGCACGGCGTCTGTCGCATCTATCCCAATAATATCTTCTATTTCTTGAGCGACTCGGTCTGGCTCTGCCTGCGGCAAATCCATTTTATTAAGCACAGGGATAACCTCTAAGCCCTGCTCAATAGCGGTGTAACAGTTCGCAACCGACTGCGCTTCAACACCTTGCGCGGCGTCGACTACCAACAGCGCACCTTCGCAGGCCGCTAACGACCGAGAGACTTCATAGGAAAAGTCTACGTGCCCTGGGGTATCAATAAAATTTAACTCGTAGGTTTTTCCATCGCGAGCTTTATAAGGCAAGTGCACACTCTGCGCCTTAATGGTGATACCGCGTTCACGCTCGATGTCCATCGAGTCAAGCACCTGCTCCGTCATCTCACGGTCGGTAAGCCCGCCACACAATTGGATAAAACGATCAGCAATAGTGGATTTGCCGTGATCGATATGGGCGATGATAGAGAAGTTGCGAATATGGCTAAGATCAGTCACAAAGGGATAAACTACTTAAAAATCATAATGTTACGGACCCAGCACAGGGCCCAACCGGCGCACAGTCTACCGCATTTACCACTACCTTTGCAGAGTTATTTTTTAGCGGTGTTCCGTGTGAAGAAGACCTACAAAAAAAGGGGGCCGAAGCCCCCTCTTATACGTACTTAATCTTTGATAACTATTGTCCGGAAAGCTGGTTGACCTCGCCTAAAAAAGCGTATTGGAAGCAAGCTATTGCTCGGTAGTGTGGCCTCCACAGTTTGGAAGCTTTCAATATTGGTGACGTCTTTGAAGCCAATCTGCACGATCACATCGCCCGGCTGTAATCCAGAAGCCGCTGCTGGACTATCGGGCTCAACGCGATTGACAACAACACCACCGCTGACCTGATTGCTACTCAGCAGATCCGGAGATGCCTCTTCGACTACAACACCTAAACGGCCAGAGTCTTGAGTGGGAGGAGCCGTTGCAGATCCCGCCGCTTGAACAACATTACTATCTAAAGTACCAACTACCACCTCTAATGTCTTCGCCTTACCTTCTCGCATAATCTCAACGTCGACTTTCGTGTCAGGCTCAGTGGCACCAACAACCGGGGGTAAATCAGAAGATTTCGCAATTTTTTCGCCGTCGAACTTTAAGATTACATCACCCGCCCTGAGTCCAGAGCCCTCAGCAGGACCTCCCGGCACAACCATTTCAACCAATGCGCCAGCGGGCTTCTTCAAACCGAACGCCTCAGCCAGGTCACGAGACATATCGCTTATTGATACCCCTAACCAACCGCGATCAACATGTCCTTTGTCCTTCAATTGCGCAACAACGGATTGGGCAAGTGACGACGGGATAGCAAAAGACAACCCCATGTAACCACCTGAGCGCGTGTAAATTTGCGAGTTAATGCCAACGACCTCTCCATCCAGATTGAATAATGGCCCGCCGGAATTACCTGGGTTAATGGCGACGTCCGTTTGAATGAACGGCACGTAAGAGCCATTAGTGTCACCACGAATACTGCGGCCTATCGCACTAACGATGCCCTGGCTCGCTGAAAAATCCAGCCCAAACGGGGAGCCGATAGCCAGCACCCAGTCGCCAACTCGAAGCTCTTCGTCATTCGCAAAAGCTAAATAAGGCAAATCATCCGCGTCTATTTTTAGCAGGGCCAAATCTGATCGCGGGTCCGCACCAATCACCTCGGCGTCAAATTCTCGGTTATCGAGCAAGCGAACATTAATTTCCGATGCGCCTTCTACAACATGATTATTGGTCAAGACATAACCATCTTCAGAAATAATGAAACCAGACCCCATACCGCCGACATTCCTCTCCGGCATTTGTCTTGGGTCTAAGAATCGTTTGAAAAACTCGGGCAACTCTTGACCTTGATAAGGGTTACCACGACCAGCAACAGTGGTCATTGTGGTTATCTTTACGACAGCCGGGGTTTTCTTTTCGATTAAATCTGCGAAATCAGGCAACGCTCCGCGCGCTTGTGCCAAGGCAGGGAAGATAACGCTTAATACAACTAAGACAAAAACAAACCGCTTCAAGGGAACGGACCTCCTATTTGTTAATAACTGAGCTTTGACCAACCTGCAATTTGGATCACTGAAAGTCCAAAAAAGTTTCTGGGCGGGTCTCAAAGACAATGATTTTCGGTGCAGCTAGGTTGCATGGAAAGCGCAACTCGGCGAGGGATGAACATCCAGAATAACAGGGCTAAAACTCGAACGATGCTGTATTAGACGAGAAAATAACGCAATAAATAGTCCACCCATTGCGACACCCATTAGCGCCCCCAAAACTGAAGCGACATCTCCACCGATGAGTGAGCTACCCAGCGATGCACCAAGCACTAACGTAATCAGTGGAACGCAATAAAGAAGTAGCGCGCTCTTCACGACACTGTCATCAGGAATACCAATAGTAATTTGGTCATTAACACGGATCGAATCTGAAGCCCGTCCATCGAGAGAGAGTTGTAAGTAGCTGTGCTTTTCAGCCCATTTGGCAAGGACACTTTGTCCGCAACCCGCTTTCGCAGAGCAACTGCCACAAGCTGATCTAGAGATAGTTTCAACCCAAACACTCTCACCATCGACCGCTACAACTCTGCCATTTTCTTTTAACACTGTAGTAATTCCCAGAAAAAAGTCACTGTGCTACCGACTTTTCAATTCGCTCTGCTACCTGTTGAGCTGTTGCGTAAGGAACTTCGCCGACAACAGAAATACTGTAAAGCTGATTATCCCACACACGTTGACTTAAGGCTGCATTAGTCGCACCCAATTGCGCTCGCCCTTTTTTGATTGGTACTCGTTCACCATCGTGAACGATGAAAACCGATATGCTAGCGAAACCATCGGTAAAAGCTAGCATTCTGTCACCACGCGAGGTAATACGGTATCCGCCGTACTCAAAGCCACTTGGTAGCCAGGTAGCTTGCCAGCCCGCTGGTTGCAGGTGCAGCTCGCTGTCACACTTTCCCCTGTCATCACGTGCAGTGTGGTGATCGCGATATTCTGCGTTCACCAATTCTTTAGCCGCTTGTGTCGATAAATCGAGCTTCGCAAATTGGATGCGTTCAATAACTTTGCTTTCCGGTGTAATCACTAGCATTTGAACAGGAAGTGCAGATTCTTTATCCAGCGCAAAAATATAGCTGTAGCGACTAGCGTCTTGTGACTTGACCTCTATATGGATCGCCTCTCGCCCGGCTACGCGATGGTTCTCACTAATTGAAAAGAAGTAATGAGGTGGAAGCTGGTTTTCGAAGTTTATTGATAGGCGCCGCAGCATTTGATCACCCCGGCTTAAACAACGTGTGCGCTGACCTTTTCGCAACACTTCTCTCGGGGCACCGTTGAGCTTATGCAGTCTCTCGTGCTCAATCCCTTCTTCCACAAAGTGAGCTACTTCATAGGTGTCTAAGCCACCACCTATCTCATAGGTAAATAAGCCGCTGTAATTCTGCTCACGCAAGGCAGCAGACATTTTTTCAAACCATTGAGCGACGAGCTGCCGACTTTCATCCGCAAAAACCGCAGAGGAAGCCGACAACATAAGAAAAGATAACGGGACAATTATGGCTAGCTGAATACGTTTCATCATTGAGTCCGTAGTTTTAACGCGCTAGCTTAAAGCACACAGGTGTAAACAAGGACTAGCGTTCAAATTCTGTGGAGACCCTAACGAAAGGCATCAATCCTGAATTGCTATTTTGTGCAGAATGCTCTGCGTGCTGCATCATTAACTCTTGCAAATACAGACGAATACGCTCTTCATCATCGATACTCGGCTGGGCCGCCAGTGACAATGAAGGGTCGGCCAACCGAACAGGGCTTTGGTAAGCAGTCCCCTGCCCCAAGCTAGAGCCAATTGGCTGACTAACCGCCTGGAGATTGACCGCTGGAAATGGCGAATCAATAACGCGCGCCGGTTTAGCCGAAGCGTCACTGGCGTTGGAAGGAGCCTCACTCACTAACGCCGGGGCCGTACCAGGGACAAAACCGCTATCACCGCCAAACTGCTGCACGCCGACAAGTGCAACGCAAGCAACACCAGCAGCAATCGCAAAACGTCCGAGGTTGGCAAATCGAGATGATGTCAAACGGCTAGAAGATGCAACCTCTACCTCTCCTGGTCGAGACACGTCTGTCTCAGCTTGGTCGATCAATGCTTCACCTGCAATAGCATTGCGAACCGAGTCAGCGATATCAATATCAAGGTTAGAGAGTTTTTCTCCGTGGAGAGCGGTGCGAGCAAGCTGGTAACGATGCCAGCGAGTGCGTATAGCCTCGTCCTTTTCAGATTCCGCGAGCACGCGATGAACTTCTAGTTCAGACGCCTCGTTGTCAATTAACGCGGATAAGGACTCGTATAAGCTGGTTTGTTTTACTCCGTCAGACATACTCTCTCTTTACCTACCACTGAATGATTATTGGACATGCGCTGTTACACAGTGAGACAACGTTGAAAACTGCTGGTTCACAGCGCTTTGATTTTCTTTAATTGCGCTTTTACTTTCTTACCTTGTTTGACTCGACTCAAGGTTTGACTCTGATCAAGCGAGACCTGCATCACGTGCCGGTCTTTCCAGTCAGATGAGTTACTTAATCGACAGCTCGCCATCCATTATGTTTTGAACCTGCTTATCGATAGCTTCACGAGCACGGAAGATTCTTGAACGAACCGTACCCATTGGGCAGTCCATCACTTCAGCAATCTCTTCGTAACTCATACCTTCAAATTCACGCAAGGTAACCGCCGTTTTCAAGTCTTCTGGCAGACTATCTATGGTTTCGTTTACAACCGCTTGTAGCTCATCCCTAAACAACAAGTTCTCGGGGGTTTCTTGGTCTTTGAGGATTTCGCTGCCGCTATAGAATTCAGCATCGTTCATATCGACATCGCTAGATGGAGGACGGCGACCTCTCGCTACCAAGTGGTTTTTGGCGGTATTGATAGCAATACGATATAGCCACGTATAGAAAGCACTGTCTCCTCGGAAATTCCCCAAGGCACGATAGGCTTTAATGAACGCTTCCTGTGCGACGTCCTGCACTTCCGCAGAATCTCTGACGAAACGGCTGATAATGGACAAAATTTTGTGCTGATATTTTACAACTAGCAAATCGAAGGCTCGCTTGTCCCCTTTCTGAACACGTTCTACTAGTTGCTTATCAGTATCCTGCGCTGTTGGCGCTGTCATGGATTTACTCCCCACGGCGGCCGCTGTCTCGGCGCCTTTCAACAATGGCGCGTGTGCACCTCGAGATTTGCTTTGCACGACCGAGTCATGCAACACCGAGTTCTGAACGCTGCCAGCAACCACAGACGATGATCGCGCCTGTTGTTGCTTAGCCCCAGCGCGACTCTCTGCAAATGTATTGTCGATAATAAGACAGACTGAATCGTTTCGCACCCTTGCCTCACTTTTCTCGTTATATACGCCTGAATAGACTACTGACTACGTCTCAAGTTCACGCTTTTATGAACAAATTTAACAAAGGGTCACGAAATCGACGATTATTTAACCATTTTCAATATCAACCTAAAGTAACGAAGATCGTACGGATATTAAGGGAGAGACGACATTCACAGCCTTGTATATACTACCCGGCCCTTGTAACCCCTTGATTAGCCTATCTATTGACACAACACATGACTGAGCACTTAGATCACGATGTTTTAATCATCGGTAGCGGCGCTGCCGGCCTTACTTTGGCTCTTAGCTTGGCCAAAACCTGTAAAGTGGCTGTGTTAAGCAAGGGCAAACTTCAAGAGGGTGCTACCTGGTTTGCTCAAGGGGGAATTGCAGCCGTTCTGGACGAAGCAGACACCACTGAAGAGCATGTTGCAGACACTCTGGAAGCTGGTCGAGGTCTATGCCACGAAGATGCCGTACGTTTCACCGTTGAGCGCGGCAAAGGTGCTATTCAGTGGCTAATCGATCAAGGTGTTGAGTTTTCTCGCGATGAAAACAGTGATAGCGATTATCACTTGACCAAAGAAGGTGGTCATAGCCACAGACGAATAATCCATAGCGCGGACGCAACAGGCAAAGCAGTCTCTTCTACATTGATCGAACGCGTGAAAGAAGCGCAAATCGATCTCTACGAACACCATATCGCCGTTGATTTAATTTCGCAGCCTGACCCTAAGACGCGTCGCATGCGCTGTACGGGAGCCTACGTATTTAACCGACAAGCCGATCGGGTCGAAGTATTTCAAGCCAAAACCGTCGTTTTGGCGACCGGCGGAGCTAGCAAGGTATATCTATACACCAGCAACCCAGATGGCGCGAGCGGTGACGGCATCGCGATGGCTTGGCGAGCCGGGTGCCGCATTGCCAACATGGAGTTTAACCAGTTCCACCCAACGTGCCTGTACCATCCAAAAGCAAAATCGTTCTTGCTTACCGAGGCTCTGCGCGGCGAAGGTGCACATTTAAAGCTACCTGACGGCACGCGATTTATGAAAAATTTTGATGAGCGCGAAGAGCTGGCGCCTCGGGATATCGTCGCGCGCGCGATCGACCACGAAATGAAACGGCTCGGCTGCGACTGTATCTATTTAGACATTAGTCATCGTGAGCCCGCTTTTATTGCTGAACACTTCCCCACCGTTAAAGCACGCTGCCTCGAATATGGCATTGATATAACCCAAGAGCCAATCCCCGTGGTGCCTGCCGCTCACTATACCTGTGGCGGGATCCTGGTAGATGAGAATGGTCGTACAGATTTGCTCAACCTCTACGCAATAGGAGAGACAACGTCGACAGGATTGCACGGTGCAAACCGCATCGCCAGCAACTCGCTGCTGGAATGTATTGTTTACGCGCAATCGGCGGCGAATCATATCAGCCAACACATCGCCAGTATTGCTCCACCTTCACCGGCACCTGATTGGGATGAATCGCGTGTTACTGACTCAGACGAAAATGTGGTGATCTCTCATAACTGGGATGAGCTGCGCCGTTTTATGTGGGACTACGTCGGTATTGTACGAACGCAGAAGCGTCTCGAGAGGGCAACTCACCGAATCAAATTGCTTCAGAAAGAAATTGCCGAATACTACAGTAACTACAAGATCGGTAATGATTGGATTGAACTACGCAATTTAGCCATGGTAGCCGAACTCATTATCCGTTCGGCATCCTCACGAAAAGAAAGTCGCGGTCTACACCACTCGGCGGACTACCCGGAAACATCCGCGATTGCCAAAGATACGATTCTGGTCCCCACAAATTTTGCCAGACAGCAGATTATCGTCGGTTAAAGTACTGAAAACAATCAAGCTCTATTCAACAGTGCACGTAAACGACGGAAGTCATCAGAGCAAAGGCTATCCCATAGCAGCAACACGTCTCGCCTTTTGCCCCTCGTTTTAAATGGCAACATAACTAGCCAGGCGGAGAGAAACACCTTTCCCGCGAACTCTACCTCGTGAACATGCTCACCATCGACTAACCTCACGGCCATGTCGTTTATGAGTAGACGGTTTGGAAAATCTTTACGGCGCATCAACCAAACTATTAATGCGCCAGCAATACCAACTCCCCCAACAACCTTTAATATAATAGGCACATCAGCCAGACTCAACGCAAGGACGGCCAAGCAGTGCATGATCAACACAACCCAAAGCATAACCACGGATGGTTTGAGGGGAATATCAAGTGGGGGTTTCGTACTCATCGGGCTGCATGCCGGTGTTTGCGCGTACTATTTCAACAATTCGCAACAAATCTTTGTCCTCTGGGTCCGATCGGCGCATAAACCAAACGAACAAATCCTGATCTTCTTCGTCTAACAACTTCCAGTAACGCTCTTTATCTTCTTGGGGCAGCCCGTCATATACGTTTTCGAGAAAAGGCAGCAACACCAGGTCAAGCTCTAACATGCCGCGACGACTGGCCCAAAAAATGCGGTTTTTATCCATTTAAATTACGGTCTCTAAAAATTGAAAGCGAAGATAACTCTGTCGCAGATTAAGTGGAGCGAGACATTATATAGGGCTTGCCTGCAAAGGCCCAATGGATGATCCTATGCATTAGCATTTTGTGCCTAGTGCAAAGCCAACTATGACTGAAAAGCACTCAAAGATCGGTATCCTAACTATGTCCTACAATCAGTGGCAAACATTCATCATTGAGAATCCAGCCGAAACGACCAATGCCAAGCAACGCATCGTAGACCTCAGCAAGCACTACACTGTGCTTTCTATAACAGGCCCCGATGCGGCAAAATTTTTACAGGGACAAGTAACCTGTGACATCAACAATGTCACAACGACTCAAAGCCAGCTAGGCGCTCGTTGTAACAATAAGGGCCGAGTTGAATTTACATTTCGCATACTACGGAGCCCTAATCACAATGATCGTTTTCTGCTATTGATACCGGCCGAATTTGCCGACACCGCTGTACAGACTCTCAACAAGTATATTGTCTTCTCTAAGGCCGAATTGGTCGAAGAATCTGATATCGTGTTTGGCACCCTGCAATTCGATGACCAAGCCAAGACAAATCTAACCTTTTTTCCCAACGACGTTGATCAGACAGTCGAAAATGAAGGCGCGATAATAAGCAAACACTCGGAAAACCAATGGTTAGTTATCACCCCCATTGAGTCCGCAAAAGTACTATGGGGCAAGCTGGTAAACATCTCTTCAAGTACTGACCTGAATGGCTGGCGCCTAGCTACCATCAAAAGTGGACGACCAGAAGTTCTTCCTGGCGCTGAAGATGAATTTATTCCACAGATGCTCAACTATGATTTACTTTCCGGCGGCGTAAGTTTTACCAAAGGGTGTTATCTTGGCCAAGAAATCGTTGCCCGTATGCAATACCGCGGCAAAATGAAGCGACACCTACAAAGGTTGTCGGGCCAATCCGAAGTCTTGCCCACCCCAGGCCAGCCGCTGTTTTTACAATCGTCAACGAAGGCCATTGGCAATATTGTGGTCGCCGCCGCAACAAACTCTAGCGCCCCTCCACACTCAGTAGAGTTCGAGACCTTAGCTGTGCTCACCGATGAGGCTGTAGAGGAGAACTGCATCAATTTGACAGGTGATTCACCGACAAATCTTCAGTTAGTTCCACTTCCCTATGCTATACCTTATTAAGGAACCTTTGATCGTATCTAAAGGGTTCTGGTAAAGCACCTGACCGCTCATTAAGCAAATTCCGCCTTGAATTTAGGTCGGTCAGGTGACCAATGATTGGACAATTGTTGTAGGGACCCACCTTCATGAGCCAGCTCGCGGAAAATGTGCGCGGCGAGATAATCGACGCCATTGACAATGACAAATTAGTTTTACCTACCTTACCTGAGGTCGCGCTTCAGGTACGAGAAGTCGCGGATGACCCCAATGCGGATATCAATAAATTGGTCGCCGTCATCGGTAATGATGCAGCACTTACAGCGCGTATTATCAAAGTGGCGAACAGCCCACTTTTACGTGCGTCGCGGCAAATTGATGATTTAAAAATGGCTCTCATGCGCCTAGGCATGGAATACACCTGCAACTTGGCCACGGGTCTAGCCATGGAGCAAATGTTTCAGGCTACGTCCGATTTAGTCGATAAACGTCTGCGCGAAGTGTGGAGCCGATCAAGCGAAATTGCCGGCATCTGCCACGTCTTATGTCGTAATTACACCAACTTAAAAGCAGACAAAGCGACGCTTGCAGGGTTAGTTCACCGCATAGGCGTTTTACCAATTTTAACCTACGCTGAAGATCACCCCAGCTTATTAAAAGACAGCATCACCCTAGATACGGTGATTGACGAAATTCATCCGGCTATCGGCGAGAAGATTTTAATAGCCTGGGAGTTTCCAGAAGAGTTACGAAACGTCCCCAGCCAACACATGAATTTTGGACGGCAAATCGAATCTGCCGACTACGCTGACCTTGTCACAATTGCTATGTTACAAAGTTATATGGGCTCCGAATCATCGTTGGCGCAAGTCGACTATCACAGCGTCACTGCGTTCGAACGACTTGGACTCGACCCCGATATGCAGCATGCGGAAGCAGAAGATCTATCCGAAGAAATGGAAGCCGCGATGGCGTTATTAAATGGCTAGAAAGGTGCCTGAGCGGCGGGTGCGTTAGTCAGACACCTGCCAGTGAACGGGTTGCTTACCCTGCTCAAGCAAGTATTGATTGGCTTTGGAGAAGTGTTTGCAACCAAAAAAACCGCGATTTGCAGAAAATGGTGAGGGATGCGGCGCCTCCAACACCAAATGCTTATCGCGGTTTAAAAACTCCCCTTTCCGCTGCGCGTAGCTGCCCCACAATAGAAAAACCAAACCTTCTCGCTGTTCGTTCAATCGGTGAATAATCGCATCGGTAAACGTTTCCCACCCTTTACCTTGATGAGACCCGGCTTTGCTATGTTCAACGGTCAAGGTCGCGTTTAACAACAACACGCCCTGCTCAGCCCATTCCTGCAAGCAGCCATGAGAAGGTGGTGTTACGCCAACATCGCTCGCTAGTTCTTTATAAATGTTGCGCAAACTCGGCGGAAATTTAACACCAGGCAAAACTGAAAAGCATAAACCGTGTGCCTGACCCGGGCCATGATAAGGATCTTGCCCAATAATGACGACCTTGACTTGATCAAACGGTGTGGAGTCGAGGGCATTGAAAATAACATCCCCTGGAGGATAAATAATTTTGCCTTGTTGTTTTTCTTGCTGCAAAAACGTTTTTAATGCTTGCATGTAAGGCTTTTTAAACTCTTCTTCAAGCACTGCCAACCATGTCGGATCGAGTTTGATCTCAGCCTCGGAAGCAACAGTGCTTGCGGAAGATTGTGTCATTTATGCTAAGCCTAAATTTAATCGTTAGCGTTTTGACGACGCATATGCGGGAACAATAAAACATCGCGAATGCTTGGCGAATCCGTCAACAGCATCACTAAACGGTCGATACCAATACCTTCCCCTGCCGTGGGCGGCAAGCCATGCTCTAACGCTCTTACATAGTCATCGTCATAATGCATTGCTTCATCGTCACCAGCGTCTTTTTCTGCGACTTGAGCTTTAAACCGTTCTGCCTGATCTTCTGCGTCATTCAACTCGGAGAAGCCATTCGCAATTTCACGACCACCTACGAAAAATTCAAACCGATCTGTAACAAAGGGGTTACTATCGCTACGGCGCGCTAATGGTGACACTTCCGTCGGATATTCTGTAATAAACGTTGGCTGATCGAGTCGATGCTCCACCGTTTTCTCGAAAATTTCGATTTGCACTTTACCCAAACCATACGAGTCTTTCAGAGGAATACCCAAGTCTTTCGCTATTGATCGCGCCCCCTCTAAGTCAGCTAGCGCTTCAGCTTTAATATCACCATTGAAGTGTAGAATTGAATCAAAAACGCTCATGCGATTAAAAGGCTTTGAGAAATCATATTCGCTGCCCTGATACGTAACAACGGCACTACCTAAAACCTCCTCACAAAGAGAACGCAACATATCTTCAGTGAGGTTCATCAAGTCGTGATAGTCAGCATACGCCTGATAAAACTCTAGCATGGTAAATTCTGGATTATGTCGTGTTGATAAGCCTTCGTTACGGAAATTGCGATTGATTTCATACACGCGTTCAAACCCACCCACAACCAAACGCTTTAAATAAAGCTCCGGCGCGATGCGTAAGAACATTTCTTGATCCAGCGCATGATGATGCGTGACGAATGGCTTTGCAGTAGCGCCACCGGGAATCACCTGCATCATAGGTGTTTCCACTTCCATAAAGTCATGGTTGTTCAAATAATGGCGAATAAAATCAATGGATTTAGAACGGATTCGAAATACGTCGCGCGCTTCTGGATTAATAATTAAATCTACATATCGCTGACGATAACGAGTTTCTGTGTCTTGTAAACCGTGATATTTTTCAGGTAGTGGGCGCAAAGACTTAACCAACAAGTCATACTCTTCGAGGTTGACATAGAGATCCCCTTTGCCCGACTTATGCAGAGCACCTTTCACACCGACAATATCGCCGATATCCCACGTTCCCCACTGCTCTTTAATATCTTTTTGCGTCGCTTTGTCCGCATAAAGCTGAATCTGGCCAGACATATCCTGCAACACCATAAAAGGGCCTCGCTTTGCCATGATACGTCCTGCGACACTCACCACTTGGTTTAAATGCTCTAATTCTTCCTTGGAATGATCGCCAAAGGCATCTTGTAATTTGCTGGCATAGTCGTCACGACGGAATGCATTGGGAAATGCATTCCCCTTTTCACGCAACGCGGCTAATTTCTCACGACGTTCGGCAATCAGTTTGTTTTCGTCCTGTTGCTCTTGCTGTGGCGTTTTATCATTCATTCGTGATCTATCTCTTTCGGGGATTAACAAAAAATGGGGTTAGAGACCAGCCTTTAAGCTAGCTTCGATAAACTGATCTAAGTTGCCATCTAAAACGGCGTTACAATTACTGGTTTGCACATTCGTGCGTAAGTCTTTAATTCGTTGATCGTCCAATACGTAGGAGCGGATTTGACTCCCCCAGCCAATATCGGCTTTGCTATCTTCCATTGCCTGCTTCTCAGCCGAACGTTTTAAAATCTCTTGCTCATACAAACGCGCGCGAAGCATTTTCATGGCTTTATCACGGTTTTGATGCTGGGATCGTTCACTTTGACATTGAACCACAATTCCTGATGGCTCATGCGTAATACGTACAGCGGAATCAGTTTTGTTGACGTGCTGCCCACCCGCGCCACTGGCACGGTAGGTATCAGTGCGCAAATCAGCAGGGTTAATATCAATCTCGATATCATCATCAATTTCAGGCGATACAAATACCGAACAGAAAGATGTATGACGACGGTTTCCGGAATCAAAGGGGGACTTTCTTACTAAGCGATGGACACCGGTCTCTGTTCGCAACCAGCCGAAAGCATATTCGCCCTCGAATCGTATAGTTGCACTCTTAATGCCAGCAACATCACCTGCAGACGCTTCTTCTAGAGTTGTTTTGAAGCCCTTATCTTCACCCCAGCGTAAATACATGCGCAACACCATTTCCGCCCAATCTTGAGCTTCTGTGCCACCCGAGCCTGATTGGATATCAAGAAAGGCATTATTGGGATCCATCTCCCCCGAAAACATACGGCGGAACTCCAATACCGCTAAATGCTCTTCGAGCTTTTGAATTTCAGCTTCAATTTCGACGACAGCGGACTCATCGCCCTCTTCTGCGGCCATTTCCAATAATTCGGTATTGTCCGCCACACCCTCATCTAATGTATCAATGGTAGATACAACCGCCTCTAACGCTGATCGTTCCCGACCCAAATCCTGCGCGCGCTGAGCATTGTCCCATACCGATGGCTCAGCTAATTCAAGCTCAACCTCCGCTAGACGCTCTTTCTTATGAGCGTAGTCAAAGGTACCCCCGAAGCGTATCAGTACGCGATTGGAGGTCTTTAAGGGCATTTACTAGGGGTGCGATTTCCATTGAGCTCGTGCTACCTATAACAGCGGTCGAGAAAAGGCGCAGATTGTACCTAAGCAGTGGGACAAGTGCTAGAAACACCCCCATCCCAGCGGATAAAGTTAGGCCGCCTAACAACTTTTAAACATTCTTAGATTCCACCGAGCCGAGATTTCTGTAAACTACGTGGCCAATATTCGGCTGTGGACTCGCCACAGAGTGCACCAACAGTACACATAATAAATGCCGAACATTGACCTCTAACGACTAAGACCTAAGAGAAGACCATTATGCTGACCAAACGCCAGCCAGGTGAAATACAGCCTGGGATTAAGTGGGGACCATTTAAAGCTCGTATTCCATTTGTTCATCTTCGCCTTTCGATACCCGATATGCTCCAAGGGATCGCCGTTGCGGGCGCGACTGGGCTAGCACTTGTCCCAGTATTTATGGGCTTTTTAGGGCTCAATTTCGAAGAAGCGGTCACCATGGCGATGTACCACAGCATGCTCATCTCGGCATCATGGTTACTGTTTGGCGACCCCTATGCCCCCGGTTGGCTAACACCAGCGATTCCTCTCATTCTAGGGTTCTTGTCCACCGGTTATTTTATGACCGAGGGCGGAACGCCGGATTTCACATTGCGAATCCAAGCGATGACCGCGATGACCCTCAACTTCTCCGCCATCCTGATCGTCCTGGGGTTAACTGGGTTTGGTGACAAGTTGGTGAAATGGGTTCCCGATGTATTCAAGGGCGGCATTATCCTAGGTGCAGCCGTTGCCGCATTTATCCGCGTCACTAAGCCAGGCGACAGCGCCAATGTGTTTGAAAGCGCGCCGATTGCCGGCATCATTGGCGTTTCGATATGCGTTATCTTCGCTTTTTCAAAAATTGTGCAGATGCAGGCTGAGAAAAAAGCATGGCTCGCCAAAATTGTTGGGCTTGGCTTGCTACCTGGGTTTGTTATTGCTGGGTTTATTGGTTTCTTCACGGGTGAATTTGAGTTCAACATCCGCTGGGAAATTCTCGATGTCGCCACCAACTCTGCAGCTCTGTGGGATAAAACCTCGCCCTTCGTTATCGGCTGGCCTTCTGCAGAAACGTTCTTAAAAGCCCTGCCACTTGCGTTTATCACCTACATTTTGTTTTTCGGCGACATGGTCACCGGTGACGAGTTAATCGCTCATACACAGCCCGCACGACCTGATGAAAAACTCGAAATTAATAACAGTCGCGCTCACTTGGCCACCGGCTGTCGTAACATTGCCATGTCGATCGTTGCCCCTTTCTTCAGTACTCAAGGTGTACTGTGGACCGGGATTCAAGTGATCCTGCTAAAACGTTGGGCAACTGGACGCGACAAAGTGGATTCCCTTTATGACAGCATTAGCAGCTATTACGTATTTGGGCTTCCGGTTCTATTTTTAGTACTGCCTATCGTAACCCTGCTAGAACCTCTATTGCCGTTGGCATTGGCGGTAACGCTGATTTTGACCGGTTTTGCCTGTGCGACGCTCGCGCTTTCAATGGTCAAAGACGCCACCGAACGGGGTGCGATGATGATTACCGCCATGGCTTTCGGTATTTTTGATGAACCGTGGATTGGCGTGGTTGTCGGTATCGTCTCTATTATCACGCTGTGCGGCCCAAGCGTATTCATACCTGGCCACGCCATCGATGACTTCGGTCCAATCGACGAACATGGCGAAGCTGAACCTGCAACACAAAAAGCGGACTAAGTCTTATCGCTCAGCTAACATTAAAAGCCTCCTTCGTGGAGGCTTTTTGCTTTTAATCGAACTGTAGTTTAAGAAGGGCACTATGCAATATCTGCACACAATGATCCGCGTTAGCGATCTGGATAAAACACTGCATTTTTTTTGCGTCCTATTAGGCCTTGTCGAAGTCTATCGGAAAGAAGTACCGCAAGGTAAGTTCACGCTAGTATTTCTCACCGCGCCAGAGGATGTTGAGAACTTCAAGGCCAACAAAGCGCCCGCGATAGAGCTTACCTACAATTGGGATGAAAGCGGCTACGATGAAGGCCGAAATTTTGGCCATCTCGCATTTCGCGTCGACGACATCTATGAACTCTGCCAGAAGCTTCAAGATGGCGGGGTTACAATCAATCGCCCACCTCGGGATGGCCACATGGCATTTGTCCGATCGCCCGATAATATTTCCATCGAGTTACTGCAAAAAGGGAACGCTTTAGAACCTTGTGAGCCTTGGGCATCAATGGAGAATATTGGACATTGGTGAGAGGCCATATCGGTACCCTAGAAAAGCCAATGAGCGCCGCCCGTTGGCCTTTCATTCCCGGGAGACTCTCCGTCTTCCAAGCCAAATCAAGCCTCACTCATAAAAGTTTGCGAGGTATGTTGGCACGACTTGATCATTGCGCAATTTTTCACACGGTATCGGCTTCCCGTAGGCAGTCTCAGTCGGAATAACACCAGCCCACGTCGTGCCATCATAATCTTCAGGCCTGTCCATTGGCGGGCCTGCGCGGACCTTTGCCGCGGCCTCCGTAATCGGTAGTTTGATCACCAAGGTTGCCGCCAACTCTTCGTCGTAATGGGGCCGTAAATCAGTCATTCGACCCGGCACATAATGCTCAATCAAGGCATCAAGCACACTGACTTTATCTTTGCCTTCAACCTCTTCAGCTATTCCATAGCAAATGACGGAACGATAATTCACTGAATGCGAAAATGCTGATCTAGATAGCACTAAACCATCCACAATAGTGACTTCGGTGCAAACCACTTGACCATCGAGTATCGAGTTCATCGCACCGTTTTTACGATTGCCGTGAATATAAATCGCATCACCGACTCGCACAAAGGCAGTGGGGATGATGCGTGCTTCACCACGGAATACATAACCGACATGACACAAGAATGTCGCATCTAAACTTTGGTATATGCTCCGTTTATCGTACACGGCACGTTTCGCCCCTCGTAAAACTCTTGCTCTGTCGGACACTGTCTCACTCATGCTAGCCCCTCTATATTGCTTAAAAATGTTCGGCTAGCATGTTGCAAATATTGGTACTACTAAAGATCCAATTATTGCAATAAAATTAGTACCAATTAAGTTTACTAAATTCAGCAATTATATGACCTTTCAATTACTACCCGACCTTCCGGGAGCGCTATATAACCAGTTATTTGAAAGCTTACGCCGAGCCATATTGGAAGGACTATTTAGGCCCAGCCAACAACTACCGACTAGCCGAGAACTCAGCCAACAACTCTCGCTATCGCGTAATACGGTCCTCACCGCGCTCGATATGCTCAAGGCCGAAGGCTATATTGAGTCGGTGGCAGGAAGCGGCTTATACGTCTGTTCTCAACTACCTGAAACTGAGGTAACGCGCCTCACCCCCAATCAACCCTCATTCAAAACAAGTCCAATCTCGTTATCAAAGCGCGGAAGCATTTTGGCAAACCCTTCCCGCGCTATACCAACGTTACAAACCACCTCATTTGTTCCGGGCCTCCCAGATCTGGAACACTTCCCGTTTAAGCGTTGGTCTCAATGTGTTCATAGCGCTTCCCAAAACACTCAGAATGATGTACTTCGCTATAGCGATCAAGGTGGCCTAACGACATTGAAACAATCGCTAGCTCGCTATCTCACTATGTCCCGTGGCGTCCGCTGTGACGAAGAACAACTGATTGTGCTAGGTGGTAGCCAAGCCGCCCTCGACCTCACCACGCGATTACTACTCGACATCAATGACACCGTTGCGATAGAAAACCCGGGCTACCTCGGTGCCCGGGAGGCCTTTCTTGGTGCCAATGCAAAGGTCATTGGTATTGATATCGATGCCGAAGGCCTGCAAGTCGACCAACTAGCGAAAAAAATTGCCAGCAATCGCTCACCAATAAAATTGCTCTACACCACGCCGTCAAATCAGTTTCCACTTGGCACGACGCTATCGTTGCCCCGGCGAATGGCATTGCTGGAGCTAGCCGAAAAAGAAAATTTCTTTATCTTAGAGGATGATTACGATAGCGAATTTCGTTACCACCAACGGCCAATCAATAGCCTCCAAGGATTGGACGCTCATCAACGCGTCATCTACATGGGCACGTTTTCAAAGGTGTTGTTTCCCGGTTTACGGCTGGGTTATCTCGTCGTGCCGCCTCATTTAAAATCAGCGTTCGCGCAAGCACTGCGGAAAACAGGGCAAGATGCTTCACTGACAATGCAAACAGCTGTGGCTCTCTTTATGCAGCGCGGGTATTTTGATTCCCATATTCGTCGGATGCGAAAACTCTATGGAGAAAAGCAGGCGTTATTTTCGAGGCTCGTCAAAGAAAACATGACAGATTGGTTAGAAGTGGTCGAAAGCGGCGCGGGGATGCAGTCCACGTGTTTTTATAAGCAGGCTATCAATAGAGAAAAACTCCAAAGACTCGCCAAAGAGAAGTCGCTGATACTTCCACCGCTTGAACGAATGTATCTAAGTAAACGAAAGCGCGAGGGGTTGTACCTTGGATATGCAGGGATTCCCATAGCTGACATCCCTAAGCAACTTGCTAAACTACAGAGCATCCTAAGCAAATCCATGTACTAACGACCATGTACTAACGACTTAGTATTCCGAAAAAATCAAAGAAAATGCTAACAGTTTATTGGAAATTACTATACAGTGCGCGCACCTGGCGTTTTTCGGTCCACGCCAACTAGCTGTATGGCATGATGTCAACAACAGCTCCCGATAACACCGCTTACAGCGGTTACTGGTACTTTAGATTAGATCTACCGATTTATTGTACACCTCAACCTGCACTACCTGCCTAGACCGACACGGCAACCCATTGAATTCAAAGGGTAAAGCCAGTTGGCCGGTCAACTGAGAAATTATTATGTTATTTGAAGATCTCGGCCTTGCCGAAGAACTGCTGCGTGCTGTGCGCGAGCAAAATTATACAAACCCTACGCCTATTCAAGAAAAGTCGATCCCCGTAATTATTAACGGACGCGATGTATTAGCTGGTGCACAAACCGGTACGGGAAAAACAGCGGGCTTCACCCTACCTATACTTCACCGTTTAAGCCAACGCCCACCCCTACCGGCGAAAAAGTTTCGTCATGTCAAAGTGTTGATTGTTGTACCTACGCGCGAATTGGCAAGCCAAGTGTCTGATAGCGTTGAGACCTACGGGAAATACCTATCCGTACGCACCAACGTGGTTTTTGGCGGTGTAAAAATATCACCGCAAATTTTTAAATTGCGTCGCGGCTGCGACATTCTGGTGGCCACACCCGGTCGTCTACTAGACCTCGTCAATCAAAACGTTCTAGATCTATCACGCGTTGAAACGCTGGTTCTTGATGAAGCAGATCGTATGCTGGATATGGGCTTCCTACCTGACATTCGGCGCATTTTGGCAGAATTGCCAGAGTCGAGGCAGAACCTTTTATTCTCGGCAACTTATTCGCAAAGTATTCGCGACTTGGCCAACAGCATACTCAATACCCCAGAAGTTATTGAAGTCGCAAGCCGCAATAGCGTCGCCGAAAAAATTCGCCACATTGTTCACCCCGTTGAGCAGCATCGTAAACGCGAACTACTTTCTCATTTAATTGGCATGAAAAACTGGCAACAGGTTCTAGTGTTTACCAAAACCAAACGTGGTGCCGATCGCGTCGCACGACAATTGACTAGTGACGGACTGCGTGCTGACTCCATCCATGGCGATAAAACTCAAGGGGCTCGATCAAAAGCATTGGCGGATTTCAAGCATGGTAAAATTCGTGTTTTAGTCGCAACCGATATTGCCGCACGCGGAATTGATATCGACCAACTCTCCCATGTCATTAACTTCGATCTCCCCATGGTTGCTGAAGATTATATCCACCGCATCGGTCGCACAGGTCGCGCTGGCAACTCGGGAGTGGCTATTTCTTTGGTCACTAAAGACGATGAAAATCTTCTTCATGCCATTGAGAGGTTGCTCACACGCTCTATCAAGAAAGAAGTGGTAGAGGATTACGAAGTGCCGTTTACTTTAAGTAAGTTTGCTCACAAACCAACTAACGCCAAAAGAAAAGGCGCAGCGGGGCGAAACAACTCTCGCGGTTCGAGTGGTGCCAAATCAGGAACGGGTAAACCCGGTAAAACCCATAATGGTCGCAAGCCGCAAGGTAATAAAACCTCAGGGGCTAATTCGTTGGGCAAACAATCGTCTGGCGACAAGTCTTCAGGGAATAGACCAACGGGAAGCAAGCCAAAAAGTGCCAAGCCCAACAAAATGGGTGGCATGAGCCCGCCAAAGCGCAAGCGAGCATCCACTCAGGGTAACGCAGGCAATTCCGCTAATCGTCGCGCCGGTTAAGGCTGTCTAGACGCTAGCAGAGCCAATAAAACCTATCGCCGTCTATTGGGACGGCGGCCAGGTTTAGCTGGCCTAGACTTATTTGCCCTCGACTTAGAAGCTCTCGATTTACCAGCATTATTCAATGCCACTCCTTTTTTCAAGTGCCTTGCTTGGGCTGCAGGAGGAATTAGCGCATGAGGACTGCTACCGATGAGATCTTCGCGCCCCATTCTTTTCAAAGCATCCCGTAAATCATCCCAACCTTTTTCGTCGTGATAACGCAAGAAGGCTTTCTGTAAACGACGTTGCTTGATGTCTTTAGGTACCGGGATTTTTTTACTTTTGTAGCTGAGCTTATGTAACGGATCGCGCTCGGAATAATACATTGCCGTGGCGAGTGCCATCGGCGAGGGGTAAAACGTTTGGACCTGATCGACCCGGAAGTTATTTTCTTTTAACCACAAAGCCAAATTCAGCATATCCTCGTCGTCACACCCTGGGTGAGCGGCGATAAAATATGGAATTAGATATTGCTTTTTACCGGCCTCTTTTGAGAACTTTTCAAACATCTTTTTAAATGCATCGTAAGTTCCCATCCCAGGTTTCATCATTTTCGACAGCACATTGTGCTCGCTGTGTTCCGGCGCAATCTTAAGGTAACCGCCAACATGATGCGTCACCAGCTCTTTCACATACTCGGGATCCTCCACTGCCAGGTCATAGCGCAACCCAGACGCAATCGCAATAAACTTAACGCCAGGAATGTCTCGCGCTGCGCGGTACAGCTCAGTAGTATGTTTATGACTAGTTTCTAAATTTTTACATATATTGGGGTAAACACAGCTCAAGCGCTTACAGCTCTTTAGAATCTCTTCACTTTTACAGCGCAAGCGGTACATATTTGCGGTGGGACCACCCAAATCAGAAATATTGCCAGCAAAACCCGGCACTTGATCTCGAATATTTTCGATCTCTTTCAATATCGATTCTTGCGAGCGGCTTTGAATAATTCGTCCTTCATGTTCCGTGATAGAACAAAAGGTACAACCACCAAAACAGCCGCGCATGATATTGACGGAGGTCTGAATCATTTCATAGGCGGGAATTCTCGCATCACCATAACTTGGGTGTGGCCTTCGTTGATAAGCCAAATCAAACACACCATCCAATTCATCTGTTTCTAGGGGAATTGGCGGCGGGTTGACCCAAATTTCTTTGGTGCCGTGTTTTTGTACCAGCGGTTTTGCATTAAACGGATTCGCTTCTTGGTGCAAAACGCGCGACGCATGCGCATAGAGCGCCGAGTCATTGCGAACCTTTTCAAAGGACGGCAAACGTATCACCGTCTTTTCAATATTGAAGTCGTCTCTTTTCTTGGCGTCGTGGAGTAAAGGTAGCGGAATAATCTTTACAGCCTGAATGTCATCGTTGTAGTCATTCTCCGCCTGAGAATTAGCGCTATTTTGGCACCCTGCTTCCGCCGTTTTTTGTTCATACTCGTAAGGGTTTGGCAGCTGATCGATCTGGCTCGGCCAGTCAATACGTGTTGAATCTACCTCCACCCAGCCTGCTGGTGTTGCATCGCGAACAACGGTAGTCCCTCGCACATCGAGCATGGCTTCGATATTATCGCCTCGAGATAGTCTGTCCGCGACTTCGGCAATGGCCCGCTCCGCATTCCCATACAATAAAATATCAGCCCCAGAGTCAATCAACACAGAACGCCTCACTTCATCACTCCAGTAATCATACTGCGCGATGCGGCGTAGACTGGCTTCAATACCACCAATCACAATAGGGGCTTCTTTAAAGGCTTCACGGCAGCGTTGGCTGTATACAATTACCGCTCTGTCAGGGCGCTTACCCGCCTCTCCGTTTGGCGTGTAGGCATCGTCACTACGAATTCTTAAATCCGCCGTGTAGCGATTAATAAGAGAATCCATATTGCCGGCCGTGACGCCAAAAAATAAATTTGGTTTGCCGAGACGCATGAAATCTCGAGTGTTTCGCCAATCCGGTTGCGCAATAATACCCACACGAAAACCTTGAGATTCCAAAAACCGTCCCATCACCGCCATGCCAAAGCTGGGATGATCAACATAGGCATCGCCAGTCACCAAAATAATGTCACAGCTATCCCACCCCAGCTCGTCCATTTCTCGACGTGACATAGGCAGGTATGGCGCTGTGCCATAGCACTCTGCCCAGTATTTGGGGTAAGAAAACAAAGGGGTGGTATTACTCATTGGGTGTCACACAGATTGTCGCGAAAACGCGTATGATACAGAGGTTAATCTGCGCTTGCACAAATCTTAATAATTTGACTTCGACCGGGGACTACACAGTGACAATTGGATCAGGCGACGACCCTCAGAACCAACAAGACCGACACGAAGAAAGCCACAAACAACAGGGTTTAGACACACGCACCGGCGGATGGATCACCCAAGAAATCTCAGCGGTTTACGAAAACCCGTGGATTAAACTTGAACACCATGAGGTAATCACCCCCAAGAATACACCGGGCATTTACGGCTTGGTCTGCTTTAAACACCACGCCGTGGGTGTAATCCCTATAGACAGTGAGGGCAACACCTGGCTGGTTAAACAAAGTCGATATGCGTTAAATCAAACGACTTGGGAAATTCCTGAAGGCGGCGCAGAATTAAACGAAGACACTCTCGAAGCGGCTCAACGTGAATTGCTGGAGGAAACAGGGTTGGTCGCACATCGGTGGGAAAAGCTCATGAGCATTCACCCATCAAATTCCGTGACAGATCAAGCTGGGACTATTTTTATCGCGACAGAGCTTACGGCAGGCAAACAAGCGCTCGAAGATACTGAGGACATCGAACTGCGTCAGCTACCGTTATCTAGTGCGATAAAGATGGCGCTAGATGGTGAAATAACCGACGCCATGTCAGTCGCGGCCTTACTGAAGGTCGCCGTGCTCAATCAAATCGATATCGCTTAACGCAACCCAAGCTGACTCATCAGCCCGTAGTCGACAAACCCATCGGCGACATGGCTAATAGAATATTGATACTGACGAACTGCCATCGCAGTCGCTGGCCCCAGCACTCCATCCACATCACCCGGGTCAAAGCCTAAATCTTTTAACTTTTGTTGTACGGCCAACACTTGCTGTTTGGTCATGGCTTCAGATTTCGGCGGCTCTGCATACAGTGTTCCCGCACCATTGATTCGGTCAGCCAAAATTCCGACTGCCAAGGCGTAAAACTGAGAACGATTCCATTTCATAATCACATGAAAATTATCGTAAACCAAAAACTTTGGCCCCTCTTCACCACTGGGAATTATAAGTGATGCCACAATGCCATCGCCCTCGACCGGCTTTCCGTCGACCTTGGTTATACCTAAGTCACGCCAATAGGAAAGAGTCTGTGGATTATTGATTCCTGCAAGATGATATTGGAAATCGCGAGGCAAACGAACCTCTCTCCCCCAACGTAATTCTCGCTGCCAACCAATATGGCTCAGATAATTGGCTGCTGAACGCAATGCATCTTTTTCACTGCGCCATAAATCCACAGCCCCATCATCATCGCCGTCAACGCCGTGTTGAAGAAAAACCGACGGCATAAACTGCGTTTGGCCCACAGCGCCAGCCCAAGACCCCTGCATCAATTCAGGTTTAATTTGGTGTTGCTCCATAACACGAAGCGCCGCAAACAACTCCGTAGAAAAGTAATCACTGCGCCGTTGATCACAGGCCAAGGTCGCCAAGGTATCGAGCGTCGGCATATTGCCTACATTGCGACCAAAATTACTTTCAAGCGCCCAAAACGATACCAGATACTGCGGTGGAACACCGTATTCTCTCAATAACTCACCCAGAAAGGCACGGTGCTTTTGAAGCATGTCGCGCCCTTTTCTGATTCGAATAGTGTTTACGCGTTGCAGATAATAACCCGAAAACGTTTGAACAAACTCTGGCTGATTTCTATCTAACGTGATGGTTCGCTTAATTTGTTGCACGTTCGAGAGCAGCGACAACATAGCGCTGTTGATTCCTAGTTCTCTTCCCTCGGCTTGCAGCCGAAGAATACACGCCTCAAAACTGTCCGGTTGATTAACCTCAACCCCTTCAGAGACCGCTGTAATAGGTCGCAGCATAAGCAAGCACAGGATCGCAAGCATGGCCGGTTTAGTGCAATGAAATATCTTCATGAAAAACAACTGCCGATAGGAAAATATACGAAAGTCGGCCCAATTAGCAGAGCCGGAATACAACGATTAAAAATTTGTTCGCGAGCTAAACAATTAACCCTCGTAGGGTGCCATACTAGCCAAAAATTGCGACGCTGGTGTACACAGAAGTCACAGAATAACACCTTTCACCCAGCGCGAAACATCAGAAATCCTGACAGCCTCTCAATTTATTGACTCTAGACTTTGAGATTAGTTTTGCTTCGCGACACAATCAACCGTAACTAGTTTTATCTATTAACGCTCCCTATGTACGCCCCTTCCCTGGCATAGAATTCTGCAGCCTAACAATTATTTACTCAGTTTTTATGCGCCTGCTTTGTGCTCTGTTTATGATCCACCTACACAATAATTAGCCAACGTAATTGGCAGACAACACTCACCGGAGCAACAACCATGGACCTTCAAACGCTTAACCATCGACCGAAACGGCTAATGCACTTTATTCTTTCGCTGCTACTACTCACCATCGCATTGCCCGGTTTCGCCGAGTTTCGGGAAGTCATGATCCCTATGCGCGACGGCACAAAACTCGCGACCAATATTTCTATTCCCGAAGGTCAAGGGCCATGGCCGATCATTTTAACTCGCACGCCATACAATAAAGATGGCCGAGGTGCTCGACCTGAAGGTCGCCCGCAGGAACAAGGGCAAGACTTTCTCGATGCGGGTTATGTCTATGTTATTCAAGACGTCCGAGGGCAATTTAAAAGCGAGGGCGAGTACCAAGCCTGGGTTCACGATATGAATGATGGTTACGACACCATCGAGTGGCTGACACAACAGCCCTTCAGTGATGGAAAAGTCGCGGTGTATGGCGCGAGCGCGACCGGTATTACGGCCAATCTCGCGGTAATGAGCTTACATCCAGCCATCAAGGCCGGTTACGCCATCGTTGCCCATGGTAGCGCCTACCACTATTCAACCTATCCTAACGGAGCATATCTGAGAGCCATGGTCGAAGACTGGAGCGCTGGGAGAGGCGTTGCACGCCCTCAAGTGCCACGCCCGATTATGCGCACCATCAACGAAGGCGACGAATTACGCAATATGGCCAACTACTACGACAAGATTAAGGTCCCTATGCTCAATAAAGGGGGTTGGTATGACATTTTTCTACAAGGCAATATCGATAATTTCATGGGCTTGCAGTATCACGGAAGCAAAGGCGCTAAAGGCAACCAAAAGTTAGTCCTGGGCGCTTTTGGACACGGTGCGTTAAAGGGTGACCTGCAATACCCGAAAGATGCTGGACAGTTGCGCGGAGATCGCCGTGAAGTCACACGCTTTTTCGATCACTGGCTAAAGGGTAAAGACACCGGCTTCTATGACGAGCCTGCCGTTAGGTACTACGTCATGGGAGACGCCATGAGCGACGCCGACGATGTACCTGGTAATGAGTGGCGCACCAGTGATAGCTGGCCACCGAAGTCAACATCGACACAGCTATACCTATCGGGCAATGGCAAGCTAGCCTGGGAAAAATCCATAATCGCGGGTAAACAGAGTCAATATAAACACGATCCTAATAACCCTATCCCAAGCGTTGGCGGAAATAACTTGACCATCGCGTTGGGGCCGATGGACCAGCGAGAAGTCAGCGGCCGTAACGATGTCCTTAAATTCGAAACCGACGTGCTCGACAACCCTGTCGAAGTAATTGGCAATCTCAGCGCCAAGCTTTATGTCAGCAGCAGTGCAGAAGACACCGATTTTTATGTCAAACTCGTCGATGTTTACCCCAATGGCTATGAGGCGCTAATCATGGACCAGGGCACACGACTTCGATTTCGTGATGGCGTTGATAAAATGCTAAAGGCTAAACCTGGCGAAATCTATGAGTTGGATATTGACTTATGGTCGACTGGGATCATTTTTAACAAAGGGCACAAAATTGCGGTTCACATTCAAAGCAGTAACTTCAACCGCTTTGACAACCACTCCAACACTTGGGAACCTGTACTGGACTTCAGTAAAGACGCCGTTGTCGCCACCAACACCATTCACCACACCGACCGTCACCCCTCAGCGGTCACCTTACCGATTACCAAAATATATACCGAAGAGTAAATCAGTAAACGCCACACAGCGGTTCACAGCCATATTTAACGCGGCTGTGGACCCGCCGATCTGGAAAACAGAATCTATCTAGTAATCCGAAACTCGCCCCCGACGTTGCTTTATTTGTCCACGGCGAGTCTTACTATCTACCCTCGCCTTTTTCGCTGCCTTACTCGGCTTTGTCGGGACTCTTCGTTTGGGAATAAAGGTTCCCTGTCGGACAAACGCTTGCAGACGTTGCAGCGCAATTTGGCGATTCCGCTCTTGCGTCCTCGCCTCCTGTACCTTACACACCCAAACACCGGCTTTCGACAAACGTTGATCACGGATCCCCAACAGTCGAGCTTTCACCCAGCCCGGCAGGCTCGATTGATGAATGTCGAAACGAATCTGCACCGCAGTCGACACTTTATTGACGTTTTGACCACCAGCGCCTTGAGAGCGAACAGCAACCATAGTGAATTCATCATCGTTGATGGCGATATTGGGAGTAATGTCTAACATGATGTGGCTTATGGTTATGTCAATTTACTTATCATTCGGAGTGCTAGAGAGATTCACGCACTGATTGGTCGCTTTAAAAAAGCCAGGTAAGAAAATACAGCAAAGGCTCAATATTCGCTAGCTGTCAGGAAAGATCCTGCTAATCTTAAACAGACATGGGTTGATAAACGATTCTAGAAACTATGCTCACAGCGCCAGAACTCAAAATTGTTACCGAAACACTCAGTAAACGTCGTGCTTGGCTTATCAAAAATTCTCGTAGTAACGAGATTGGCTACAACGAAATTGAACAGTACAAAGCATCGGCTCAACTACTCAGCGATGCGCTGAACAAAATCGAGGCCGCGTGCACCGATGCATCGTCATCTGGATCCGATTCTATTGATTTTTCTCACCTGCGAGTTTTAATCGCAGAAGACGACAACTATTCAGCAGATTTACTTAAAGAGATTCTGACCGACCTCAAAATCACAAACTTAGAACTCGCGAGTGATGGCAACCAAGCACTGGCAAAAATATTCCAGGCTGAAGAAGGGTTTGACCTGGTTTTGTGCGACTGGAATATGCCGGGCAAGACAGGTCTGGAAGTTCATCAACTCATGCGCGCGGATGCTCGCTACGCCAAGACCATCTTTATGCTGGTATCGGCCGTGTCGGAAGGCGAACAAATTCGCACCGCTATTCAACAGGGAGTAAACGATTACGTTGTTAAACCTGTTGACGAAGATATATTGAAGAAGAAAATTTCTCGCGCCTTCGCTCAGCCAGCAGAACAGTAAGTCGTCTTATCTAGACCGCAGCCAGTACTTTCTGGAAGCGTTCTAAGCTCTCAGCGGGCCATTCAGTGCCCATATCGTAGTAGCCTTCAAACTGCGGAGCCCCATCGGACAACGTTAGCCACGGTTGCATTTGCCGCGTATGGATATGCATGTCTGGCCGAATATCGCCCAACTCATCGAGGCAGCTGGCGCGTAACCAAATGGTATTGAGCGGCGCTGCGTGATAGCGATTCCATACTGTCGTGCCACACTGCTCGCAAAAATAAAACTCGACAGCCTTGCCACTGCCTCCACTAGTTTCATAACACTTAGGGGCATCACCACTTAGCTCGACATGCTCATCCTCAATCCACATATTCACAACAAAGGGCGCGCCAGAAGCTTTTTGGCAATCAAGACAATGGCATGCATGCACGATCATTGGCGACTGTTTGATTGAAAAGCGCACCGCACCGCAGGTACAACCACCTTGTTTTTGCATATTTTTATCCTCTTGGTCAGCCGTCAAGAATACCAGACCCCATTGTATTTTTTCCACACCTCGTCCAGTTAGACTAGGGTATATAGAGGAACGAGTAGAAATGTATTGATAACCTGATGACTCAAGAATTAAGCGATCTCAACAACCGAGCTGATGACACAGTAGGTCAAATGGTCAGCACCGGACTCGTGCGCTGGCCGTTGAGGATCAAACTCGCCTGCGTTGCTGCACTTCTCATAGTGCTGACATGCACCCCAATAGCGCTGATTTTCTTCAATGAATCTAAGCAACTGATTGTCCAGCAAGCGAATAAAGATTTAGAAACAGAATCGACCATTCTCTCAAACGCTTTAGAAGCACTCACTCGACAATCTGTTGCCGATTTAAAACTTTTGTCGACTCTTCCTGCCACCGTCCGAATGACGCTCTCATCTAGCAGCGGGTCTTCTAGCAGCGTGCCATCTAGCAACGGACAGTCAGAAGAACGCGCCACGGCGCGCAAAGAGTTTGTCGATATTGCGACGCAGATGATGCAGCAAAACAGACATTATGAATCTATTCGTCTGATCAGTATTGACCGACTGAAAGAGGTTGTACGATTAATTAATAGCGATAACGAAGTGTTTAACACGCTTGATAATCAACTGCGTGCCTTGCGTCAAAGCAGCTATATTGGAGAACTCGCCGGCACGCCACCCGGCCAAGTCATTTTCTACATCGATCAGAATCGCAGTGACAGAGAAGCAACACCAATTCGTATCGTGACCCCGGTTGTTGACGCGGGTAAACAATCACTCTGGGGCTACCTGGAAATCAACCTGCAAATATATGAAAGCTATCAGCGCATCACATCAAAAGAAAAGAGCCAATTAGAAGCGCTTATTTTCACGGATGACAACCGAGTGATTCTCAAGACGGCATTATTTTCTCAGCTGCTCAACGTGTTTTCATCCAACGGAAGTCAATTGGATAAAGCTAGCTTTAGTCATTTTCTCAACCAAGAAAAGAATGCCATTTTCAATGTAAAAGAACTCAACCTATTGAGCGGGCCCTTTAAGCAAACAGTGTATCTTTTTACCCGCCACGCCAGTCAAGATCAGCTCGAGAGCCTACTAGCATTTCGAAATCGGGTGTTGGTAGCCAGCGCAATCATGGCGACCCTTATCCTTCTCATTACCTTTCTCGCGTCTGAGCGGCTAGTGAGACCGCTGCACCAAATTACTGATGCAATACAAGACTTCGAGCATAACGGTGTCGTTGGTCAACTCCCACTTGATGCAAAAGACGAAGTGGGCGTTCTCGCAAGAACCTTTCACAATGCCATGTTGCGCCAAGACTCTCTAGGCAAAGCACATCTCCAAGCCGCCAAAGATGCGAAAGAGTTTAGTGAACACATGCAAACCATCCTTGATGAGGCAGAAGAAGGCATCATCAGTATCGATGTTAAAGGCACCATGCTTAGTTTTAACCGATCCGCTCAACACCTATTTGGTTACACGGAAAAAGAAGTCGTCGGAAAAAACGTAAATATGTTAATGCCCAAAGTCTTTTCAGAAGAGCACGACCAATACATACAAAACTATTTAAATACGGGTGAGAGCCAAATAATGGGAAAAGGACGAGAGCTTATTGCTTCCCGTCGTGATGGATCCGAATTTCCCATTCACTTAGCAATCTCAAAAATTAATACTGACAGAGGAATTATTTTTACAGGATTTGTACGCGACATTAGTTTAAATAAAGAATTTGAATCCAAACAAGCAGAAAATCTCGCGCTGTTAGAAGCAACGCTTGAGTCCACTGAAGATGGCATTATGGTCTCCGACAATAATGGCCTTGTACTCCACTATAACTCGCAGTTTGCAAAAATCTGGGGCATTACACGAAGCATTCTCAACGAGGTCGACAATCAAGTTTATGAAAGCTTGGTTAGCCATATCCTGTCTCAAGTTTCCGATGTAAAAGCCTACAAAGCACGATTTGAGGCCATCCGCGACAACCCTGAGACCGACTCACAAGACATAATAGAACTTCTGGATGGTCGTATTATCGAACGTTTTTCCTGGCCGATGCATAGCCAAAATGATGTCAATGGCCGGGTTTGGAGTTATCGTGACATCACGCGCATTAAACGAGCAGAAGAAGACTTAATTAAAGCTAAAAATGAAGCTTTGGAAGCGCTTGAGGTTAAATCTAATTTCTTGGCCACGATGAGTCACGAAATACGCACACCAATGAACGGCGTACTTGGAATGCTAAGCTTGCTTGAAAAACAGCATCTCAATCGTGAACAATACAATTTTGTCCATCTCGCGAAATCCAGTGCAGAAAGCCTGCTCACTATTATCAATGAAATTTTGGATTTTTCTAAAATTGAATCAGGCAAAATTGAGTTAGAGAAAATCGATTTTAATATTCATGCTCAGTTCAGTGAGTTTGCCAAGTCAATCGCCTATCGAGCACAAGAAAAAAATGTCGAATTCATTCTCGACGTTAGAGATGTTCCCAACCACATGGTCGTAGGCGACCCAGGCAGGTTAAGGCAAGTACTTACCAATCTTGTCGGCAATGCTATCAAGTTTACCGAAAAAGGCGAGATCGAGGTTAAAGCTCGCATGTTTGAAGATGCCTACCAAGGATGGATACTTCGCTGCGAGATTCACGATACAGGTATTGGCATTTCTGAGAAATCAATGGGCTCATTATTTGAATCTTTCACCCAAGCCGATGCATCTACGACACGCCGATATGGTGGTAGCGGACTCGGCTTAACCATCGCCAAAAGCTTATGCGAACTCATGGGAGGTTCTTTAACGGCTAAAAGTGAGGAAGGTATCGGCAGTTGCTTTACCTTCACGGTCAATCTGGCAAAAAGCACGGTTAAGCAACAACCACTACCACCACTTCAGCTAAACCAGGTACCCGTACTGGTAGTCGATGACAACTCTACCAACCGCCGAGTGTTGCGAGGTCAACTCGAACACTGGGGCGCGAACGTCTCCGAAGCGGCCTCTGCTAGTCGTGCATTGGCACTCATTACGGAAAATCAACTTAGCGACGAGCAAGATCATTTTCGCATTGCTGTTCTCGACATGGCGATGCCAGAAATGGATGGCTACCAACTGGCCGAAGCCATTCGCTGCAAGCCTGAGCTCAATAACTTAAAGCTGATTTTAATGACGTCTGCGCACACCACCCAAAGCGGGGAAGATCTAGCTTCTCTCGGGTTTAACGCTTCGTTCCCCAAGCCCGCCACCACTGAAGACTTCCGCGGTGCCCTCTCGCTTATTTTAGACGGTGAAAGTGGTTTTATTACCAGCAACTATCTTAAAAAGTACCTGCATATAGGGGAAGAAAAATTTGATTGCACACATGCTTGGCCTAAAGACTGCCGAATTTTGTTGGTTGAGGATAACCACATCAACCAAGCCGTAGCCCGCGGAGAATTAGAAGATTTAAACTTATCGTGTGATATTGCGGGTAACGGTATTGAAGCACTCAAGGCATTGGAAACATCACAGCGTAGCAACCCTTACTCACTGATATTAATGGATTGCCAGATGCCAGAAATGGATGGTTTCGATGCGACACGAGCCATTCGCGCCGGTAAGGCCGGCCATTATTATAAAAGCGTGCCTATTGTGGCCATGACAGCTAATGCCATGGCGGGTGATCGCGAGCGATGTATTAACGCGGGCATGTCGGACTACATCCCTAAACCCATTGACTCAGAAACCTTACTACATATTTTGGAAAAGTGGTTGTTAGGCAAAACCTATACGGAAGATAGTCTACCCAAAGACACCGCATTGATGACGTGGAATCGGTCATCTGCTTTGAAGCGCGTAAAAGGGAAAGATAATCGTCTTCAGACGCTTGTTAAGATGTTTTTGGACGATATGCCACAACGCGTGGTACAACTTAACGAAAGCATTAAGCAACGTGATTTTGATGCCGTTAAAATGACTGCGCATACGATTAAAGGTGTCGCAGGGAACTTAAGTGCCGAACAGCTTGCATCTATCGCAAGTGACATCGAGCAGCTAGGGAATCAAAAGGACAGTACCGATTTAGACGCACTATGGCCAACCTTTGCATCCAATTATGACGACGTCGAGTCAGCGCTAAAGCACTATATGGGTAATGACCGCATTCAGTAATACGCTTGCATCCCCTCAAGTAAGCCAGCTAACGACCCAGCATCGCTAGCTGGCAACGCTCTAGTTAAAAAGCCAAGGGCTCTGTTGCTTGCGTTTTTGTTCGTAATCCGTAATTGCATCAGCGTCTTGTAACGTAATACCAATATCATCCAATCCATTGAGCAAACAATGTTTACGAAATTCGTCGATGTCGAAATTAAATGTTGTTCCGGCTGGCGTTGTGACCGTTTGGGCACTGAGGTCTACTGTTAACTGGTAACCTTCATTGTCATATAACTCGTTGAACAACTGATCGACTTCACCCTCACTCAGCACGATGGGCAACAAACCGTTTTTAAAGCAGTTATTAAAAAAGATATCAGCGAAGCTTGGCGCAATCACACAACGAAAACCGTAGTCGTCCAACGCCCAGGGCGCGTGCTCGCGGCTAGAACCGCAACCAAAATTTTTGCGCGCCAAAAGAATTTCCGCTCCTTGGTAGCGAGGGAAGTTTAATGGAAATTCTGGGTTTACCGGTCGACCACTGTTGTCTTGATCTGGCTGCCCCTCATCGAGGTAACGCAAGCCATCGAATAAGTTAGGTCCAAACCCAGTGCGTTTAATTGACTTCAAAAATTGCTTTGGAATAATCAAATCAGTATCGACGTTGGCGCGATCCATTGGCGCCACGATGCCAGTAACTTCAGTAAACTTTTTCATATCGTATCTCCAGTTTAAAGCGTGGGCTTAATTGATGGTGCGGACGTCAACAAACTTGCCGAAGACCGCCGCTGCCGCTGCCATTGCAGGGCTAACTAAATGGGTGCGACCTCCGTATCCTTGGCGGCTTTCAAAGTTTCGATTAGATGTCGAAGCGCAGTGCTCTCCTGGGTTTAATTTGTCAGCATTCATCGCCAAACACATTGAACACCCCGGCTCTCGCCACTCGATGCCCGCTTCAACAAATACTTTATCGAGGCCTTCTGCTTCTGCTTGCGCTTTGACCTGACCAGAACCTGGTACCACCATCGCGCGTTTGACTGAGTCAGCTTTCTTTCGGCCTTTTACCACTGCCGCGGCGGCGCGAATATCTTCGATACGGGAGTTGGTACAAGAGCCAATAAACACCACGTCGACAGGAATATCGTCAATTTTTTGCCCGGCGCTTAAGCCCATGTAAGACAACGCACTGACAATACTCTCGCGCTTAGTTGCATCGCTTTCGGATTCTGGCGCCGGTACAACACCGCTGATGGGTAAGACCATTTCGGGCGACGTACCCCAGCTAACTTGGGGTTCGATATCTTCACCGCGCATCTCGACTACCGTATCGAATACGGCGTCCTCATCGCTGTGTAACGTCTGCCACTGCGCGACGGCTTGATCCCACTGCTCGGCGCTGGGCGCAAAGCTCCGGCCTTTAACGTACTCAATGGTTTTCTCATCAACAGCGACCATACCGGCGCGGGCACCCCCTTCAATCGCCATATTGCACACTGTCATACGTCCTTCCATCGACATATCTCGGAACACTTGGCCGCCAAATTCCATCGCATAGCCGGTGCCACCCGCCGTGCCAATTTTGCCGATAATCGCCAAGACAACATCCTTTGGCGTGACGCCTGGTGCTAGATGCCCATCGACTTTGATCAACATGTTTTTCATTTTTTTGGCAACTAAGCATTGTGTTGCCAACACATGTTCAACCTCTGAGGTACCGATTCCGTGAGCCAAGGCCCCCAATGCGCCGTTAGTGGCCGTATGGGAATCGCCGCACACAATGGTCATACCCGGTAAACACGCCCCACTCTCTGGGCCAACAACATGCACGATGCCTTGTCGCGAATCGTTGATCTTAAATTCTTGAATACCGAACTCATCGCAGTTGTCATCCAGGGTTTTCACTTGGATTCGCGATACGGGGTCCGCTATACCATCGACACCTGATTTACGTTCCTCAGATGTGGTTGGCACGTTGTGATCCGGCGTTGCGATGTTCGCCCCGATTCGCCATGGCTTTCGGTTGGCCATACGAAGCCCTTCAAACGCCTGCGGTGAGGTAACTTCATGAATGATGTGACGATCGATATAAATCAATGCAGACCCATCATCGCGCTGCTTCACAAGGTGGGCATCCCACAACTTGTCGTATAACGTCTTGCCAGCCATAACGTGCTCCCGAATGTCTCTCTAAAGTAAGTGTCTTCTAATCAACAATGAATAGCGTGCAGCTTAGTGTCAGCGCCAAAATAAAACAAATTCATATTTATAATATTTTGCATTCCATTTTGGAATGGTTAAGATAGACCTCAATACCAACATACGACGTCATTCGACATGGACAGCCAAACCCTCAACGCCTTTATACAGGTCTCAGAAGCCGAGTCTTTCTCTCTCGCTGCCGAGCGCTTGTTCTTGACACAGCCCGCCGTCAGCAAGCGGGTAGCGACCTTGGAAGACCAGCTCAACTGCAGGTTATTTGACCGAATCGGTCGGCGTGTCAGCCTAACTGAAGCCGGCCGTGTGCTATTACCCAAGGCGCGGCATATCATCCAATCGCTTAAAGATGCCCAGCAACAACTCGCAGACCTATCTGGAGACGTCAGCGGGCCATTGCATATCGCCACCAGTCATCATGTGGGACTACACCGCCTTCCGCCCACACTGAGAGCTTTTGCACAGCAATACCCACAGGTTGAGCTTCACCTGTCGTTTATGGATTCAGAAAAGGCTTATCAAGCGGTACAGAGCACTGATGTTGAGTTGGCGCTGATTACGCTGGCCCCCAGCCCTGTCACTTCGATCATTACCCAGAATGTGTGGCATGATCCGTTAGCCTTCGTCGCATCGCCGCAACATCCGCTGGCCCTCAAAAATGCCTCAAAACAGCCACTAGAACTTCACCAATTGCTGGCGTACTCAGCCATATTGCCCGATCTAAACACTTACACCACACAAATTGTGAAGGGATTATTTGATGCAAAAGGTCTGGTGCTTAACTTAAACATGAGCACCAATTACCTCGATACAATTAAAATGATGGTCTCGGTCAATCTTGGCTGGAGTGTGTTACCCAGTTCGTTAATCGACGACAGCCTCGTCGCCCTAGACCTCCCCGGCATTGCACTCTCTCGTGAACTGGGTCTCATCTATCACCAAAACCGAACAATGAGTAACGCCGCTCGCGCCTTTATCGAGACACTCAATCCAAAAGCCGTTAACTAAACCGTTGATTTCGGTACGATTAACATCTTGTTCATCAATTGTTTGCTATAACTAATGTTTGCTACAGCTAATATTTGTTGCGGCCAAGATCTTTACGTGAGCATCCAGACAAAAGAGATTAAATAAGAGAGAGAGATTATGAAAAAGACGCTGATCGCTTTAGGAATATCCGGTTGTTTTGCCGCCCCCCTGGCAAACGCTGATACGATACTAGGGATTTATGCGGGCGCAGGCGTTTGGCAATCGGACCTCAGCGGCTCAATCGCAGAAACCGGTACCATCGAAGCAGACCTCCGAGACCTAGGCATTCAGGATCAAGACGTCAATTTCGTCTATATCGCGCTTGAGCACCCTGTACCCGTCATCCCCAACATTCGCCTCCAAATGACGGACCTGGCCGTTGACGGTTCGGGCGCACTGACCACCGACTTTACCCTGGATGGCCAAACATTTTCAGCTAGTTCAGACGTAAACTCTGACATCGACCTCAGCCACACGGACGCAACGCTCTACTATGAGCTATTGGACAACTGGATTACGTTAGACTTTGGTCTCACCTTTCGTCAGTTCGATGGCAGTATCGATGTGGCAGCCGTGAGCGGTCCTCAGGCTGGAACTTCTGTCTCTGAAGAGTTTGATGAGACTTTGCCTCTGGTTTATTTAAAAGGCCAATTTGACCTGCCATTAACGGGTTTTTACGCGGGTGCGGCTGGCAACTATATTGGTTACGACGGCAACGATATGACAGATTATCAACTCTTCGCGGGTTGGATGTCCGACGGCTGGGTCTTCGACCTTGGCGTTGAGGTAGGCTATCGCACGTTTAGCCTCACCCTGGATGATGTTGCAGATCTAGATGCTGACCTTGAATTAGATGGTGCCTACGCGTCACTGAACATCCACTTCTAACCACCCGGTAGCGTGAATACCTCTCATAAAAAAGCCCAGCGTATCGCTGGGCTCTTTTATTGTTTCCCCAAAAGTAACTAAATCTCCCACTCTTTAAACCGGTTTTTGTACAGGCCTATATAGCGTCTAATACCAATTGCTTTCGATTCCATCAGTGATGCAAGCACAATCGCTACAACACCTGTTGCGGATAATGTGACCCAATAATTGAGGTCAAAAGAGCGCAACGCAAGCACAGTTTCAACAATCAACGCCACGGCTATTAACAAAGAACCGCCAATCAAAAGCGACTGCTGCTTGGCATAGCTACCCACACCGAGCAACAAACCGCCACCCATCAGTCCACACAAGAGGCTTAGCGAATCAATTTGAGCGATAACGTTCAGTAGTTGGAAGCCAACAAATGAGACCACGGCCAAAATTCGATAAACCATACTCCCCAAACCCGCGCGTTGAGCTAATTCATATAACATCCCAGCCATTAATAAAGAGGACAAGAATAAAATAATTGAGAAAGTACTGAAGTACCACCATTCAACTAACGTTATCGCGCATAGCACACCGGCAGCAAATGCGAAAACAGCCGACAGTATTTCGAGAAAGACTCGCGCAAACGAATCACGGTTCATAATGCCGGTAAAGTGGCGTATTGCAATAAAACAAACTATCACTAAACCAAGTACTGCTAACGCATCAGGTTGATACACCCAAACATTTCTCACCAACATTATTGATGGCGGAACGAATTGCAGTAAAAGCGCAATGGTGCCTTCAAACGTTCTCGCTTCAGTTCGCCGCCTTGCGGTGTTGGTTGAAATAATAAAGGTCAACAATCCCAGGCCTATAGCCAACGCCGTAACCAACACAGGGTCGCGAATCGGCAACAGTAACGCAAGATTACTCAGCGCGAACAAACCCATCATCGGTTTACTCATACCTCGTACCAGCGTCTGAAAACCGATAAAAATAACGGCCATTAGCACCAACAGTGCGCTTGACACCAACGGTATAACAGTCGACCAATCACCGACTGACCACGCAAAATAAGAAGGGTAAACGGATGATATCGTTAGAGCGTTTGCCGCAAAGACTAAGGCCCCCAAAACAGCGAAATTAACGGGTACCGAAGCAAGAGAAAGCATCAACAATACACGTGGGCTTTTACCTTCTTTTAGGAAATGTCCGGCAAATAACGCTAACACCGCGAGTAAACCAGTATGCCCGAGTAAAATTAAGTAACGAGCTAAATCACCACTGCCTTCCCATCCCTTAAACATAAAACTATACAGTGAAAAAATAACGGCCGCTGCGCCGAATCCTCGTAGTATGGACGGAAGTTTTTCGCTCCAGCGACGGGCCTGATTGAATTGCTGACGACCATCTAATTCCATTGAATGCGACATGACTAGCCCTCCTCCATTCGCGTATCTTTTAGAAGCTCGGCGAGTTCATTACGCAAATCATGTTCACTTTCCTCTTCCAAATATTCCTGTTCCAAACTATCAATCTCGCTTGATACATCAACACTATGTTCTGACTGAGCAATTTTGACCTCCCAACGATCAAAACTCTCATCAATATCACTTACGTAATAAGCATCGTTTTGGTCGACCACGCTGACGGCTTCCGCAGTACTTTGCCGTGCACGTAAAATTTGGTGTTTCTGAATCATTTCACTCAGGTCTTTTTCACATCGATCGATACTATTTTTAATTTGATCGCTACTGAGCGCATACTGTTGATGCATCTTTTCCAATTGTGTGCGTTTCGCCTGCACCTCCTTACGTCGCTGCAGGCATTGCAAAGCCCTCGATTCGTTTTCTGCTGCTTCGCTCACTGCTCGCTGATTCCAGCGCCGCTCGTCGATATTGGCCTGTGCAATTTTTTCACGGACTTCTTTTGCGCTGGCATCTATGCGCCTTAACTGAATTTTTGCTGTGGCGATCTTTTTTTTCTGTTCACGAATTGCGGCTTGTATTAGCGCTTCATGGTTTTCGATCTCTCCCACCATGTGATCTATCTTGGCGTAGAGGCTGGTAAAAGTACGTTTAAATAAACTCATCATTTTGACTCCATTCGTTGGTTCGAAGACGGAGTGGAGTATGGTTAGATGACCACCAAATATATACCTTTACAAAAAATGAGTACCATTCGTATACGCAAAGGATATCATGTGTATACTTTTAGTCTTTAGGAGGAAGCTGGGATGTCAGAAACGAGCGCGATAGTTCAGTCCCTTAAGAGGTTGCTTAGACAACAAAACATCACCTACGCGGATATTGCCAATACGCTGAGCATGAGCGAAGCCAACATAAAGCGGATGTTCGCGGAGGAAAGGATATCGCTAGACCGACTCGAAGCTATTTGCCGCTTACTTTCGATGAGTATGACTGACTTCTTCAGCCAATTTGAAGAGAGCCGACAGCGAATTAAGTCGCTTAGCATCGAGCAAGAAAAAGAACTGGTGAATGACACACAATTATTGCTCGTTGCTGTGTGTGTTCGCAATGAACTTCAATTTGAAGAGATTCTAGGCTATCACCACATCAGCGAGACAGATTTGATTCGTGCACTTGCGAAGCTCGACAGACTAAAAATTATTGACTTGCTACCCAACAACAAAATAAAACTGTTGGTTGCGCCTAATTTCAGCTGGTTACCTGGTGGACCCATTGAGCAGTTTTTTGAAAAAGCGATTCTAAAAGAGTTTACGTTATCGAAGTTTGAACCTGACAGTCGTTTATTCGTGTTTGGTTTACTTAGCGAAAAATCCAAAGCGATTGTGCGCGCAAAGATGCAAGCACTCAGCCATGAATTCATTCAACTACAACATCAAGATCGAAGCTTGCCATGGGACCAAAAGAGTAGCATAGGGATGCTACTAGCATGTCGCCATTTCGAGTTTTCTATCTTAAAGCCTTATGTAAAATAATCTCAGCAATGCCCAGTCCGCTCTCGCGAACTAGGCATTACTGCGCACCACTTACTTACCAGTTTTTATATTGTGAGTCGTAGATTCCAGAACAGAAATCGCAGAGTCGATCAATAAATTGCTCGCGGCGCTCGGTTTCACCCGCCAAATGCCAGCGTAACCACGCGGTAATAACCGGCATACCTTCCCTTGTTGCAGCAATATGATCCACTCGATCCAAGATCGTGAAAAACACGGGAACAGTGGTAACAGCATAATCACGCTCAATGTTCGATGTAGCAAAATCTTCCGTACCACCAACATAGAGCGTTGGATTACGTAAACTTTCTGAACCTTCACCATCAAATGAACCACCCGCAACGTGGACAGTTGTCACAAGTCGAGGATCGTCACCGATACCAAAGGTAGCAATAGAACCTCGAGAATGACCACCTGCGGCGATGTTATTGAGGTCGAGCTTTTGGTAATACGGGCTACGCGAATCACTGTTTTGAGAAATCAACCAATCGATCGCGTCAGTCATTTCTCCGCCGCTACTCGTCGATACTTCGCTATAAACAACAAAACCATGAGATGCCATTCGGTCGAGAAAAAATTCATAATCTTCTGGACCGGTGCCCGCACCAGGCCCCCAGATCAAAACCGGATGCTTTATACCATCCTGCCCAATATTTGTCGGACGCCCTACCCAACCGTCGCGACCTGGGCCAGTGCTACGATCCATGGTGGTTGCGAAAGGTCCATTGCGCTCCACTGAACTTACTGGGGGTAGAGATCCACCACCACCACAGTTTGGCTCACAACATTCGCTGCCTGTGCAGCCACCATCTGCATCACCCGCCACGGTAACGCTACGGACCTGATAGTTTTCAAATCGACTGCTAGCCTGCACGCGAAACTGCAGATAAATAGTCTCCACACCTTCAGGCAAGGCGTAACTTCCACTGCTGATGGAATTACTAGAAAACAGAGATGTATAATTGAACCCGTCAACTGAGTACAGCAAGCTGCCGCTTTCGCCGTAATCTAACCCTCGTGAGCTCTGATCAACCGCAACGGACAAATTGGTGTAACCTGCCACGTTAATGGCCTGTGATGTTGCCCGAGTATTTGACGTACCCCCAACCAAACGCATACCCGAATACGATGACGTTCTCACATCACCAGATGTCGTAAAACCTCCTAAACCGGAGCGAAAATCGTGGTCATATAGCGTTTCAGCATAAACTTGTCCGCTCAAACCTAGCGCCAAACTAGCAGCACCCACTGCTGCTAGCTGAGCAGTATGCCGAGGCAAGGTATGTGTCACTAGCTTCATAAATCTACTATGTAAATATTGCATGTTATTGTCCTATTAGAATGTCCTTTGTTTATGGGTTATTTTTAGTTTGTTTATAAAACTAATCGAGTCAACAAACATGCCAATCGTAATGTTTTGCCAAGCACGGTCTTTCAAAAACCGGTTCTTTACTTGCCCACTCAAACACTACGGCACGACGCTATCGACATTCTTGGATATATGAGGAGGAAATGGGAATGGACTTCCAAGGTGATATCTCATGCACGGGACACCACATTAGAAAGCATTTTATCCGCAGTTTTTTGCAGAACCTACCGGGTAATAACCTTATCGCAACTGCACGGAAGGACCTTAACGATCTACTCAATACCTACTACAATAGGCCTCGATAACGTGTCACGATGAAACCTGTTCGTGCCTGACTAGCTGATGACTATACACACCTACGTTTCGCTTACATTACAAGGATACTTGCTTATGAAATTCACTGTCTCAGTCGCATTGCTTGCCTTTGCGGGTTACTCATTAGCCAACGATGTTTCCCCGGCCGGCAGTATGTATATCACTCAAATTACGCAAGGTGGAGCCACGTCAATGCGTGATGCCGCGCGATCCATTGCAAGCTCGAGAAATAGTGAAGTAGCCGTACTGGATGTATTGGCCGAAGCAATGCTGGTTCACTATAAAAATGAAGACAAAGCCTACGCCGACGCCGTGGCTTGGTCATGTAAAGGTCTAGCGGCATCCGGCAATGGCCGTTATTACTCTGCCATTGAGCAAGCGGCTAATGACGCTTGGGGGCGAAACACGCGTAAACATTGCAGTAAAGCGGCTAAACAAATAGGCGCGGCCAGCGGTGAGCAATACTCGGCAGGTAAAGTTTCGCTTCAAAAAGCGACCCAAAAAGCAGCTAAAAATATGCCTAAAGCAGAGCCAAAGGAAGGCAAGTCTCCCATTACAGATGTGCAAGTGGGCATGAGCATGGAGCAAGCCTACAACCTAGCTGGCGTACCCGACAACACCACAACCTACCAAACGGGAAAAGCGTGGCGGCCATTCAACTTTAAAGGCGCTGACAATTATAGAACCGCCGCACTCTATAAGGGGCAAGGCAGAATCGTGTTCAGTAACGACAACCAATACTCAAATAACATGAAGGTGTTAGAGGTGATCGTTAACCCATCGGAAACAGGCTATCCGTAAGTATTTTCCTGTTCACAGTTTTTGGTCTTTATTTACCTAACTAGCTCAGATTGACTGTTGTCAACGTGCCCGATTTGATCGGGCACTTCTTCCCTGCCTTACCCCACCTAATTCAATATCACTTATTAACTTGCTATTGGCTTTTAGCGGCCATTACAATCTTTTGCTCTCTGTAAGGGATCAATACTATGCACACATTTTCTATGTTGATTGATGGAAACCTCGTGTCATCCGAGGACACATTTCCCGTCATTAATCCGGCCGATGAATCAATTCTCGCCCATGCACCCAATGCCACGGACAAACAATTAGACCAAGCCATTGCCGCGGCTGAAAAAGCGTTCGATAGCTGGAAGAACCTCTCCCACGCGCAACGCAGCGAAGTGTTACTTGGTATTGCAGCTGCAATTAAAGAACACAGCGAAGAACTCATCACTCTACTCGTGTCCGAACAAGGGAAGTCACGAGCGCAAGCGGAACGTGAAGTACTACAGATGGGCGCTGGTGGAATAGTTGCGCGCACTGCACTAGAACTGAAACCCAAGCTAGTTCAGGACGACGATAACGCAAAGATTGAAGTGCGTTATTCCCCGCTAGGTGTTGCCGCAGCGATCGTGCCGTGGAATTACCCATTTGGTATTGCAATGGGTAAATTAACCTCCGCACTACTTGCCGGTTGTACACTCATTTTAAAACCGTCTCCATTTACCCCGCTATCGACGCTACGACTCGGAGAGATAATTAAAGACATTGTGCCTGCAGGAGTGCTCAACATCCTTTCAGGTGATGATAGTTTCGGCCCGCGGTTAACATCCCACCCTGGGGTTAAAAAGATTTCGTTTACCGGTTCCACCGCCACGGGTAAAAAAGTGATGGCTTCTGCGGCTAGCGATCTAAAACGCGTCACATTGGAACTCGGTGGCAACGACGCAGCAATTATTCTCGACGATATTGATTTAGAAAAAGCCGCCCTGCCACTTTTCCTTGGGGCATTTATTAACGGAGGCCAAACCTGCGTAGCCATTAAACGTATCTACGCTCCCGCGGCAATTTATGAGCAGGTCGTACAGGCAATGGCAACCATTGCGCAACAAATTAAGGTTGGCCCTGGCTCTGACCCTGAATCCACCATGGGGCCCGTACAAAATAAACTGCAATACCAACGTGTACTCGATGTACTCGCATCAATAACCGATAGCGGGGGTCGTATTGTTTGCGGTGGAAAACCTATGGAGGGGAAAGGTTACTTTATCGAACCAACCGTCGTAGCCGATGTGACAGAAGGCTGTAAATTGGTTGACGAGGAAACTTTTGGCCCGGTGGTTCCGGTCATTAAATACGACAATATTGAGGACGTTATTCAACGAGCCAACAACACTGAATACGGTTTAGGCGGCTCAGTATGGGGGACTGATATTAAACGAGCAACTGACATTGCTCTTCAACTACAGTCCGGCACGGCCTGGGTTAATCAACACCCAGCCTTAAACCCATTGGTCCCCTTGGCGGGCGCGAAACATTCTGGCTTTGGAATGGAGTCGGGTATCGAAGGGTTACAAGAGTTTTGCCAACTGCAGGTCTTAAATATCAAAAAAGCCTAGTCTTCACCCCTCCCCGCCTCGTAAATGAACTGGGGTTGATTAGCGCTAGCTTTATTGGCGACGTATTAGCCGCACCGATAGCTGTATGCTGAAAAACAAAAAAGCGCCTACAATGTAGGCGCAGGAGAGGACCTTCCTGTACAAACTTGTGCTACTGCTTAAATATTTTTCTGTACGTGTACATCCAATTGCGGATAAGGAATCTCGATGCCTATTTCGGTAAATCTGTTTTTAATTTTCTCGTTCATATCAAATAGTACCGGCCAATAGTCGGCACTTTTCACCCAAGGCCTAAATACAAAGTTTACCGATGAGTCTGCCAGCTCAGTTAGGCCAATAGTGACATCACGGGTTTTTAATACGCGTGGATCGGCATTGGCGATCGCCGCCAACTCTTCTTTCACCTGTTGAATATTGGCGTTGTAGCTCACACCAATCACCATATCGACACGACGTTCAGGCTGAGTGGAATAATTAACTATGTTGCCGCCCATGATAGAGGCGTTTGCAACGACAACAGTTTTGTTGTCACCTGTCATGATAGTCGTAGCGAAAATCGAGATATCGGATACAACCCCCGTTGCACCACCCGCTTCAACAAAGTCTCCCACTCTGCAGGGACGAAATAAAATTAACATGACGCCAGCGGCAAAATTGGCCAACGACCCCTGGAGCGCCAAGCCAACGGCCAAACCCGCAGCACCAACAATGGCGACAAATGAAGCGGTTTGCACACCGAGTTGACCCAGTGCGGCAATAATGACGACCACTAGCATAATGTAGTATGTCAAATTGCGAACAAATACGGTGATTGTTTTGTCGAATGCTCTCGCAGTAAGGCCTTTTTCCAACAGCGTTGCTAACGCATTACTTATCCATTTACCGACAATAAATATGGCTAGGGCGAGCGCTATTTTTGTGCCATAGGCAATAGCGATCTCTGGTCCTTGTTCAAGCATTTTATCTAAATTGAATTCCATGGTTTTAACCTCCTACTAAATTAACTTTCCAGTTTATTTCGCACGTTTTTCGACAGTGGCTTTTACAACTCCAACCACACGACGGTTTTTTGCTCGCCCTTCAGCTGTATTGTTGTCTGCGATTGGTACGAGCTCTCCCATCCCAATGGCCGATACCCTGTCACGATCTATAGAGAATTGAGAAATGAGACGCTCAGCAACAGCCTTTGCTCGCCGCTCGGATAATTGCTGGTTATAACCGGCATCACCACGATCATCTGTATGACCTTCAATAGTCACTTCGCTTTTAGGATAGGAGCGCATAAACTCGGCGACTTTAGAAATTTCTGTATCGAAGGTCGCATCAATTTCAGAAGAGTCGTTCCCGAAGTTAACCTGTAAATCAATTTGCTTTGCTTCAGTTAGAAGCTCGTAGCAGCCTTTATCATCGACTTTTGCTCCAGCCTCTGATCCCGGGCACTGATCTATTGCGTCCGCAACACCGTCATTATCCGAATCCAAGGCACAGCCCGAACCGTTCACCCGCACACCTGCCAGTGTATTCGGACAGGCATCATTTGCATCGGGAACGCCGTCATGGTCTCTATCAAGTTTGTCACTATCACGCTCGACAATGGCTGCGCTTTCAACCGAGCTATCGGCTCGTTTACTTGTTTGCGCTACGCTACCAAAGAGGTAGTTAAGGCCCAGTGACAATGTGAAATCTTGAGATTCTTCATCAAAACTATGAAATAGACGTGCATCGGAACGAATGGTTAAGTTCTCGGTTAGATAATATTTAAGGCCTCCACCGAAATTAACTAGTGTTTCTTTTGCATCCTGGAAATCTGCTTCGTAATCGCCATGCCCTATGCCGATAGCCAAATAGGGTTGGAGGTTTTGTTCGCGGTTAAAAGTGTAAAGACCATCCAAACGTAGCTGACGATAGTCAACATCACTCGCACCACTGATCTCTGAATCAGGATCGGCTACTAGATAATTGAGCTCCATTGCCCATGGGTTATCGAATTGGTAACCGAGACCCAGCCCATACACTAACGAGTCGTCTAGATTCCGTTTTCCATCAAAAATCAGATATCCGACCTGCGGGTTCACAAAAACACCGGTTTTGGGCGTTTCTGCAGCGACATTTATTGCACCGCTCGCAAGTAAGATACCGCTAAGCATCATTCCAAATCGGGCTTCCAACATAAATCATCCTCTCAAATGCCTGATTACGTCCTTAGATATTCAGAGTGCCTCGATAAAACGACTACCCTCTGAAAGCCCGGCTATTGTGCATTCGCAAAAGAAATAAATCTGTCAAACAATGTCAAATCATCACCCCCTACGGCTATCCAGTTAGACGTGACGGGCTAGTTCTGCAATCGGAAATACACTGGGAACCAGCGAAAAGAAGGAGTAAAGCGCGTGCTGTTAAGCGCAATAGAAATCGGCAAAAAACAGGAAAATAGGCGCCACCAAAAAGGAAAGTTCAGGAGGTAGAATATGGCACTTGAAGAGTAAAGGTGGTGCCAACACCAGGAGTGCTCTCAACGTGAATATCAATGTTATGTTGGCGACAAACCACTTGGACGAAATGTAAACCCAAACCAATACCTTTATGGCTTTGATATTCTTCACTGCGAAAACGCTCAAAAATCTTTGACGTTAGCTCCTGGGACATACCACTGCCATGATCTTGGATAGACACAAGGGCATACCTCACACCAGGCTCTCCTCGGCCTTGTTTCTCGCTAAGGTCAACATCGATGCGAGTGATTGAACCGCCCTCACTATGTTTTATAGCGTTATCAAGTAAATTGATAATGACTCTTTCCAGCAGTGTAGGGACAACACTCACGTTAACACTGTCAGCGCCTAATTGGCGCTCAAGCTTAACGCCCTTAAGTTGTGCTCGCGGGAAGACTTCGTCTATAGCATTGTCGAGGATATCTCGAAGGTCACACAACACGAAATCTGACGGTTTGATTTCCTTGGCTTTCGCAATTTGTAAAAACTGCTGAGCGTATCCCAAATTTTTCTGCACATAACTTTCAATACTATTCAGTAGCTGGACTTGACGCTTGATTGCCGAAGATGGAGATCTCGACTCATCCAGTGAATCAGTAAGTACATTCCGCTCTTGATCAATCAATGCCAGCACTGATGTCATTGGCGAACGCAAGTCATGCGATAAGAAGTGCAAGGCCTCCATACGAGCTTGCTCACTTTGTCGCAACGCAGTGATATCAGTGAAAGTCAGCATAATAACGGGCGCATTCTTTTGTCCAAGATCGACTTTTTGCCCCTGGCCAATGTAGTAGCGATTCAAACGCGTATGTATTAACTCTTGGATAAACGGCTTATCTAAAAAAGCGAGTTCTGTAAGCACATTTGGCCACGAGAATTCCTCTAAGTATTCAAACTCATTGGCGATCTCCAATAAATCGTCCTCACTAGGCGTCTTCTGCCAAAGCTGTGAGGCTTGGTTGTTCACGTGGAGAATCCGCCCCATCGCATCAGCGATGACCACAGCATCGGGCAATTGTTGAATACTTCCTTCAATCAAGGACCGGTTGTAGGCCGCAACTTTATTGGCATTTCGTAATTTACGGAGTGTTTGTTCGACCACGGGCTGCGTCGAGGGGTGCTGAATAGTACGGGTGTTAAATTGTGGTTTGTTTGTGATGATCCTTTTCAATACAGCCGATTGAAGCACCTTGTCATCGGTATTCCAATGAAACTTAATTCGATACTCTGCCCCATCGACTTCGAAGGTTGTCGCTTCTCCAACTAACTCAGGGTACTCAAGATCGTCACTATCCGAAAACGACGATTGTGTAAGATCACTGCCATCCTCCGTCGTTTTGCTCGATGTAGCTTCGCCCTTTTCGATTTTTGCCAAACGCCAGCGCCCTACCACCCCTAAACCATTGAGATAGTTAAAACTGTGCTGATAATATTCAATGGTGCTTGGAAATCGTTCGCGACTCACAATGAGTTCTGGCTCAAGTGCATCCAGAGACGCTTGTAAGTAGTGCGATGTTAATTCAAGTTTGCGTAAATTCCAGATCGGGTAAAAGAGTAATAATCCACAAAGCAAGGCACCAGGCATAACCCAGATATTCCCTACCCAAAGTAGTGCGACACTTATCGCAATCACTGCCGCCACAGCAACCGCCGTCACTAATAAAAAACGTCTTGCGGCCAAAACGCTAAAATAGGCACCCGCAAGCAACATCACTACTCCGCTATAAATAGCGACGAATACTGGGGTTAGAGGAACAATCAGTTGATTTTTTGATACGGCTGAAAAAACATTTGCATTAAACTTTACACCAGGCATCACACCCGTGGGGGTATAAAAAGTATCAGTCAAACCACTCGCCATCATTCCAACTAATACAATTTTGTTGCTAAAAACCGCATCTGGAATGGTTTGATTTAAGACATCAATGTAAGACACTTCTAAGTAATCGCTAGCCCCTGAACGAACCGGCACCCAATTAAAATAGTCTCGCACGTACTGCATCGGTCGCGCATCGTCAGCGCCAGGCGAAGTTTGCCGTAACCCTGGTAACGATTGTTCGCGAATGCCAAGGCTTTTTTGCATCGCTAAGCTTAAGTGAGGCCAAAACGCGTCACCGATACCCTCTTGCAGGTAAACACCCCGCACAACACCGTCGTCTTCCATTCCCACATGAACATGGCCGATAAAATCTGTATTGTCAGACAGTGCGGGAAAAGGTGGGCGTTCGAGCAACTGCCCGCCTGCCATGGTAGGCTCGAAAATGACGGGAAGAACCACACGCTGAGAATTAGCCACTGCGTCGATAAACGCTTGGTCACTTTGAGGATCTAAAGTGTTAGCGTCCGCGAATACAATATCAAATACGATGCTCGCCGCACCGGCCTCAGTGAGCTTGTCCACTAGTGTCGCATGATGGTGACGCGGCCACGGCCAGCGGCCTAAGCTACGTAAACTTTTTTCATCTATTGCTATTAGGACAACGCTTGGGTCAGCAGTCATCGGCATGTGGCTTACGACTTGATCGTACAACCATCGATCAACACTGATAACCCATCGGTTGATCGCTGCGAGAACAACGAGCAACGCTACCAGAAATACGATTATCGAACGAATTGTTCTAGCATCCATATACCATTTATAGGCAGGAGGCTTGCTCGCAGGGCCTGAAATAGAGGTAGAGCCCATAATCAATAATGGATCCCGCGTTGAACTATATCGCTGTGACAATAGCCGATTCCATTCTTCATTACACTAATTGTTTCCACCCTTTAGTTACTTCCACCCTTTGGTTACTTCCACCCTTTGGTTACTAAAGACCCGTTCTAATGCGGCACTACAATATTCCAACCACGATAACAATGACGCTTATACCGATAGCCATCCACTTTTCCCATTGCGTCTGAGTGAGCACAACAACGTCACTAGGCGGGGATTCGATACCATGCTGACCCACCGCAACAATACGTAAATAGCGATACGTCTGAAGAGATTCAGGAATTGGTTGCCAGGCTGTCTCACTCAACAGTTCCGTTTCTGGGCTATCAAATGTTTCAACCTCGGATAGCTCTATGCGATACATGGCTGCGCCCTCAATCGCTGGCCAAGTTAATTCAGAATCATTGTGGCTTATCTTTAACGTGGAGGGACTCGGCGTGGCTAGAGTGCTTGTAACACAGGCAGTATCTTTCGCTGGCAGTCCCAACAACTGCGCTTCAGAAATAGCGAAAACAGCTACGATGTAGCACCCTTCAGCAAGAGCTGGCGTCACGATTTCTGGCACCGCTACATCACCTGTGAAGACAACAGACTCAGGATTTTCGGCCTGCGATATCACGACTTTATAGCCACTTACGTTTTCATTGGGCTGCCAACGCATCGAAATGCCGCCGGATTGTGGACTTAAAACTGGAAGAAGTTGAGGTGCTGCTAATAATTCAACAGGTGGAGACAGTGCTTCATCTTTCTTTGCAAGCAAGCCAAAGCCTTTTGGCACATCCTCGGTCGATTGCTCATTCGATACGCCAACTAGACCTTCAAGAACCTCGCTACGCATTTCAGATGGCGAGGCGGGATCAACAGATACTCGAAATTCAGTTCCACGAACCGCAGCAATCGCGGCCGGTGTCTCGACATTGAATTTAACGGGCGGTTGACGTTTCGGCACCTTACTTGTGGCGCCACCACTAAAGAGGCGTACACGGGTATCCACCATCCCGCTTTCACCATTATTCGTTAATCGATCAAGTTGCACGTCGCTTTGTGGTTCTAGTATCAACAACGAGCCATCGGCGAAACGAATTGTCGCGTGACTCTTATCACTTGTTCTTATGCGTGTCCCCAATTGGAGCAAATCGCCTGCTTGGGCCGCACGATATTGTGTTGCTCCACGTAAACGTAACGTAACCTCACCACTGACATAGCTAAGTGTTGCAGGTACTGGTGGGTGCTTTAACCAACTAACAGGAAAACGAATAACCGTTCCGGGTGGAATTTTTCTCGGATAATTAACTTGGTTATAGTCGCCAATGGTTAACCAACAATCACTCTTGACGGTATAGCGTTTACAAACGGCCCATAAGGTGTCACCAGGGCGAAAACTATATAACCAATCGTCATCTGCGGCTGTGTTTGCGTCGGCGGCTATGTCCTGTGCATGAGAATGAATACAGGTAGACATCAATAGGCCTACCGCTAGTACATAGCGAATCACCAAATTTATTGAATACTTCTGATTTTGTAAGCGCAAGTGAAGTAATAAGACATTAACAACGTTCAAAGCGGTATCCATGATGATAAACCGTTTTAATTCTATAACCATTTTCAGGTTGAATGTTTAAGACACGACGTACTTTACTGACATGGCTGTCCACAGTTCGTGTGTTGAGCGAAGCATCGACTCCCCAAATACGCTTTAGTAAGCTGTCTCGAGAAAATAGCCGCCCCTCATTTTGTAAAAACAAGCAGGCTAAGCGGTGTTCTTTGTCTGTCAATTTAACCGATTCCCCGGCAACAGTTGCAGCGCCGGTGGTTGGGTTCAACTTGATCTCACCGACATCAATCACCTGAGCAACCTGATGACGATCAAACCGGCGGAGTAAAGCAGCGACTCTCGCATTGAGCTCTGCCTCACGAAGCGGCTTGGTTAAATAGTCATCTGCGCCTTTATTCAAGGCATCGACGATATCAGCTTCGTCGTCTCGTTGAGTCGTAAAAAGTATCGGGACGCTACTGTCGTACTCGCTTCTAATCATCGTTAACACATCGATACCAGGGGTATCAGGTAACTCCCAATCCAAAATCATCAGATCGAACACTTCGCCAGCTAAAACATCTATCAGTTGACGAGCGAGATTGTAGGTAACAACCTCGTACCCTTGCTTCAGCAACCAGGATTTAACCGTCTCTGACTGGGCTAGATCATCTTCAAGAAGACATATGCGCATGGTTTCACACAACGTAGACAAAACAAAGCAGACCAGAACACACCATAAAACACGCTAAAATTTACACGTAGCGGCCACTAGTGGGTAGTATTCATCGGGTTTTCAGCATAATACTAAGATGCCGTTCACTATACTAGCGTTGGGTTTGAGCAACTGAAGGACGGTGCGCAAAGAAAGAGATTGGCAGAAACGAAACGACGCAGGCTCACAACCTGAGGTTGGATACCAATGGAATTGGTTGATTTCTAAACCCAGCCTGAAAATCAGCGCAGCGACAACTCTAGTGGTTGTGTAGCTTGATTTAAATCCATTTCAAAATAGCGGGGTTTGTACCGCTCCGTAGCGACTTCAATCGAGACGGCGCTCGGCTTGGCGAGGGCGAATCTAAACTCACCGTTTACCGTTGTTTCAACAGTCAACGGAGGCTGATTCTCTGTGCAGCTATCAGCTGCACCCGTATGTTGATTCGGAGTCACCTTGATCGTCGCCAGTATAGGTTTACCCTCAAAATTGACGACCCGGCCGGTGTATCGGTGAGCAATAGTAGATAGGTGCAAATCGCCAATATCAACCCCTTCATCTTTAGTCATCACTACGTATCCACTCAATACTCCGTTAGGATGTTGAGCGCTAATGCATAAGTCACTCGGGGTCGCTGATGATTGCTCGGGCTCGGTGGAATACCCCTGCTGAATTGCGTGCTGATATAGCGCTTGTTTACCTCGATGATTACTGACCAAGGTAAACCGCCCATCTACTGCCGCTGTCACATTCTCCTGAACACTTAACAGTGTTGGACTATAAAGAGAAATTGACGCTCGACCTGCAGGCTCTCCAGTTGGCAACAACACTCTTCCTGAGATGAGTGATACTTTATCAAGTTGAATCGAAATATTTTCAGTAACTTGGCTATCGACATCTAATGCTTGAGGTTTATATACACTCAGGCCGACGTCAGGCACTTCAATCGTGTAACGGCCATAATCTAACCCGACTACATTAAAATACCCACTACTATCAGATCGTATTGTTGCTGAATGCTGCGCATTATGTACGTGGCGTAGAAATAAGTCGGTTGAAACAGGCATCTCAAACTGATCAGTAATTTGCCCGCGAACAGTCACACCCTGCCTTAGATTGAGCATCACTCCTCGCTGCCCATCTATAAAAAACTGTGGCAAGCTACTCGCCCACTGCGAGTGTTGGGCAACAACACAATAGCCTCCCTGCATAAGATCAATCGTGAAGTCACCATGTTCTGAGGTTCTACCAACTACACGTAAATTATTGGGTACGCTATGACAATCATTCACACCGGTGTCGACAGGCCATACCGCAATATCAGCGTTAGTAATCGGTTCGCTATCCGGTTTAAGTACTTTTCCAATCACTTGCTGATAGGGCTGTAATTCAATTTCAATAACTTCACTATCTACTTCGCTGGAGAAGGAAACCAATTCCGTAGCAAATCCATTTTTACTAGCGTTAATTACAACGCACCCCACCTCATTCACACTTGTTTGTGGAGTCTCTATATAGAATTCTCCTCGATGGTCGCTATGGGTAAACTGTGTCTTTTCCGACAGCATAAATTCTTCAGACATTCGCGCATCACATTCTTCAGCGTTCAATGTCGAAATAAAACGGTACAGTAACTCACCACCGGATACAGGCGTTTGTTTGTCGTCTACTAATGTTCCCTTGATTTGCCAACGGCCGTCACCCGCCAATAAATCACTACTCGGTTGGGGCAAAGTATGCTGAAAAGTATCGCTAACAAACTGCGGACTAACTGAGGAGATTGTTTCTTTTATGCGATGTTTGTTAATATTTTTTTTATCGCCCAGTTCGGCGTCAACGACGACATTTACTGGCTCAGAAAAAAGGTAAAACACCCCTCCGAGCGTAAGAGCCAAGGACACGGCGGTAGCAACTAAGAACGTATGATTACTCTTCATAGACGAAACGTGAATGCTATTAAACATATAGCGCCCTACCCGATAGGGTAGAGCACTACATTCGAGGCGGTTAAATCAAATATTATTCGAGTGACTGCGTTTTTAAGAAATCCCAGGCCTCCCCGGCATCCCAGCCCGAGTGTCCACCAAAACGCTCAGTACACAAGACTACCTCAACACCACCATCGCAGTTATGATGAAGGTCGCACGAAGAAGACATACTTGTTGTTGAACTACAGTTATTAATATCACCCCATTCATTAAAAGTCTCTTCAGCACCCAAAAAATGAATAGGATCTAAATTGTAACCTGTCGGTGGCGTCGATCTTCCGCCATCAAAAGGCACAATAAAATCGAATCGGCCTCGCGACATATACACCGAGATTGGCCGAATTGGATTACATGCCGCTTCTTCAACGAGATCGAATGCGGCTGGCGCTACGGCGGCAACCATATCAGCCGCGTCACAGGCCAAATAATGCGATAAGCCTCCGCCATTCGAGTACCCCATAGCATACACACGGGATTCATCGATACAACCGTTTGCAGAAATATCCTCAACCACTTGGCGGGCAAAACCCACATCATCGACAGATCGCGATTCTGTACAGCAAGGACCGAAATTCCACGCGTTATCGATGCCATCAGGGTAAGCAACAATGAAACCCTCTTGCTCTGATAAGCTGTTGGTCCCCGAATTATCGCGCTGATAATCTGCATCAGCAGAGAGCGGATGAAAGTCCAAAACTAATGGAACAGGCGTTTGTCCATTGTAAGAACGAGGCACATTCAATATATAAGAACGACGAGTACCATCCACATACAGTGTCCTATTCGTCTCACCTGGTGAAAGGCTATTTGCACTACAATTACCGGGGTCTCCAGGATCACCCGGGTCTCCATTCTCGCTTTCTATCGTGACGTTTGAGATAGTGTAAGACTCAAAATAGCTACTCGCATTTAATGAAAACTGTAAATACAGTTGCGAGCCATTTGCCGGAATGTCATAACTGACAGCGCCGGATCCACTTCGCACCGATTCTAGATCGGTAAAGTTAACACCATTAAAAGAGTAACGCGCTACAGCAGTTTCGCCTGCATCCAGCCCAGACATTGAGCGACTATAACTTATTGTCACTGCATCGACGTCGCCAATAGTAATGGCTGAAGATACTATCGAGCTAGACGCCCCTCCACGCAAGCGAACGCCATAACTACCCGTCGTCACTCGACCGGCATCAGAAAAAATGCCTAAACCCGAAGAAAAATCATGCTCATACACAACCTCCTGCGCGACGACGGAGATTGATGCAAATCCAACTGTAGCAAGCACCACCGTTTTGAGAGATTGAACGACGTGGAGAGATATATTTTCGAGCAAGACATGTAGTCCATGCCCTATTTGCAAATTAAATGGTAATAATTTCATAGATCAAATCCTTGTTTTTATTTTTTATACAATCGTAGGAACAGCGCTTAGAGTGTTATATCAAACACCTACGATTTTTAGATTGTATGTCTTACATATATTCTTAACAACGTAGAAAATATATTTAGACGACATTCATTCAGAACATTTTTGAAGATCGAATAGCTATTTTTAAGTGAATATTTGTAATTAAATTATAAGGAGAACACCAGAAACCAAATTAGTATTTCATGTGTTTTTCATGACACATGATTCATGTTTCGTTTGGTCAGAAAATCTCTAAGCTACCCCGCGCCAACTAACTTTTTAATCAAAAAAATGAAATCGACTTAGACATTTTCCCCATTCGAAAATAGTGAATGGGCATAATTTTTTCGAACAACATCTGAACTGAAAACGATGTTGTGATAACCCCCCCTAACAAGCAGCCCTCATCAGAATAAATTGCAACGCTAACCACTCGATCAGTAGCGCTTATAACGTTTTACTTATATAGCCATTGCAAGTTTGCGGCGGGATAGCCAGAGACGACTAGGCGAAAGCGTTCAAAATATATCAGATATAATCACCAACTTTCGCTCACCAGGAAACTTGGGTTTTCAATCTGAAGCGTAGGTAATATTCGAAGAAAGTTAGACGCGGTGAGTATTCGACTGCAGTGTTGAAACGCTGATTACCACTCGACAGAATTACCCTGCCAATCCTTAAAAAATAGGTTAGTACTGTTTGGTAACTGAGCAATGACAGAAAAAAGTCTTTCCGCGGTAAAGCGTGGCGAAAAGAGTTTGCCATCAGGGACGTTTTTCTGAAAAGGTTTTGACAAGAATGAGTCTGTGGTTCCCGGATGGTACAACAAAAACGTTGTGTTAGGCGCGATACGAGCAAACTCAATAGACGCCGTCTTAATCCCCATATTTAACGCCGCTTTAGACATTCGATAGCTATACCACCCGCCTAACTCATTATCTGCAATACTACCAATACGAGCGCTTAGGATAGTCACGATACAATCTGTGCCACGCTTCAATAGCGGTTGTAGATATTTCACCCAAAGCAGTGGAATAAACGCGTTCACCTCCATAACGGACAATAGTGACGCTCGCTGAAGAGCTTGGACGCGTTTTTCAGGATTGATATCTTCAGCATGAAGAATGCCATTAGTGATAAAAACGTCGGTTAACTCTATAGATCGGTACGCAAGATCGGCCGTCAATGCCTGAATGGCATTCTCCGTGTAATCACAGTGAAGCCACTCGATGCGTTGTTGATATTCCTGCGGAATACTAGTTTCTTTGAATTTCTTACGAGAAACCGCAATGACACGGTGTTTTTCTGATAATTCCAAATAGTGTTGAATAATAGCACTGGCAATAGCGCCAGAAGCACCGATCACAATTGCGTTCATTTCAACGAGCCCTGTGTTTTTTGGGGCTCACTCTGCTCGGAAGATTGAGGGTTGAGATCAATAGCCTGAGAACAATCGATGCAATGATCTGAACGCTCATTTTCAAGACGAGATTTACCGGTCAATATTAGCGCGATGGTATGTCTATGTCGGGCAAATACTGCATATGCTGCCAAAGCAATCGGACGAAACCATTTCCATGTTAACGGTTTAACCCACCGCCCCTTCCCGACAGATTCCCATATAACATAGGTAGCATCGACTCCTCGAAACACCTCGCCATCACTTATTTTGACATATAGCGACGCCATCGCATCGTTCATTTCGATACTGGGAAATGCTCGCATCTGAACAGTATCGTTTAGATCGATAAAGTGTATTACCTTTCGCGTATCCCATTTTGCCAACAGGCTAATCTCTCTCGCGCATAGCGGGCAGGCCCCATCGAAAAACATTTGAAAAGTATGTCGCCTATTATCCGGGTGGTTTGTCATAGATGCTCTCTAGGAATTCCATCGTTTGATTCTGCCTACATTTCTATCGTCTAAGCAACCTTCTACTTAATGAGGGCCTGCTTAATGACGCCGCCAAGGCAACCTTGGCTCTAGTCTCTGTCATACGTCACGTACGCCATATGGGATCAATACTTTCGTCGCAAGCGAGAGACAAAGGTTTCAAGTAGCTGGAGCTAGCCATCCTGTCTTCTCGCACAGCAATCCAAAATGCTAACGCTTGCGTACCACCGCACAAGTAATTCATTCAACGACACCGCCTTCATCTAGAAAACTGGAGCAATCATATGCCTTCAAAGACAACTAAATCAGGACTAAAACAGGTAGCTCACTCAACACTCAACGCAACCATTTGCTTACCTGTAAGCATCGTTTCCGCATTGACCTTTGCGGCACCGACCTTCGCTATAGACCCACCGCAAAAAGAAAGTACTTGCCAAGCATGCCACGGCGCAAAGGGTGCTGCGCCAATCATGGAGTCATACCCAAAGCTTAACGGACAAAACCAAGCCTACCTGGTTCAAGCGTTAAATGACTATAAAAATGGAAAGAGATCCGGCCCTTTAGCCGCCATTATGTCGGGCCAAGCGGCGATGCTCAGCGAAGAGGAAATTAAAGCACTAGCAGAATATTATGCAGCACAATAGCGCGCGACAGCGCTGCTTCCGCATTCTGAAACCTTAGATGGAAACTTAGATAGTATACTCAACGGGACAAGTTGCTGGTTGCTGTACTGTCGCTATCTACACTTCTATTTTTATCGAGCATAATGTGAAATACGATCAAGATTCTCTCAAGCAAATGGACAAGCGTCATCGGGCGCGATTTATCAATAGCGTTATCGGCACAAAGCCCGCTCTCATGGTTGGCAGCCAAAACGCTCATGGCCAAAGTAATTTAGCCATCATGTCTTCGGCGTTTCATTTAGGTGCGGACCCAGCGTTAATTGGATTGATCATTCGTCCCAGCGAAAGCCCGCGACATACGTTTAACAATATTCTGGAAACGGGATGTTTTACACTTAACCATATCACCGCTGATATCGTGGAGGCGGCGCACCAAACGTCTGCCCGCTATCCTGAGGGGGAATGCGAATTCGACGCAGTCGGCTTAGAAAAAGAATTCCTAGATGGATTTACAGCGCCTTTCGTTGCTCAAGCGCCGATAAAACTGGGGGTAACGTTGGTCGAACATCAATTGCTCGCAGTGAATAAAACGCATTTGATAATCGGCGAGATACAGCTACTGGATGTACCAGAAAACGCCGTCAATCACGACGGCTTTGTCGATATCATTGCAACGGGTACCGTTGCCGTTACTGGTTTAGATCACTATGTACAACCGACATCACTAAAACGATTAAGTTACGCGAAGGTAGATCGTTGGCCGGAGGAAATTCAATGAGCATTGCATCAGTGTTGTAATCTCGTCGAGATAAAACTAGCAACGGGGAGATGCAACGACCCAGGTGCTTTCAATATAGAAAGCACTAAATCAACAGACCAAGAGTATTAGACGCGATACGTAGCAATAGAAGACATAACTTCGGACGTAACAATAGACATAACAACAGACATAACAACAGTCTGTCGCACGACTACGCTATCAGAATTAATTATTAGCCGGTACAACAGGAACGCCACTGTCCACGCCAGCATTTTGACCCCGGTGACGTAGAACATGATCCAGTAATACAATGGCCATCATAGCTTCTGCAATCGGCGTTGCGCGAATACCCACGCAAGGATCATGACGCCCTTTGGTAATAACATCTATCGATTCACCTTGGCTGTTAATACTTTTACCCGGGAGGCGAATACTTGACGTAGGCTTCATCGCAATATGCGCAACGATGTCTTGGCCGCTGGAGATTCCACCAAGAATACCGCCTGCATTGTTGCTTAAAAAACCTTGCGGCGTAATTTCATCGCGATGCTCAGTGCCTTTCTGTACAACTGACTCAAATCCAGCACCGATCTCGATACCTTTGACCGCATTAATACTCATTAGCGCGTGAGCAAGATCTGCATCGAGGCGATCAAAAATTGGTTCACCTAAGCCAACGGGCACACCTTTGGCAACCACGCTGATCTTAGCGCCAATAGAATTACCCTCTTTATTCAACGCCGCCATGAACTCTTCCATCTCGGCCACTTTTGACTGATCTGGGCAAAAGAACGGATTGTTCTCAATCTCATCCCAATCGATATGATCTATAGCGATAGGCCCTAGTTGCGATAGATAGCCACGTACTTCAATGCCATAGCTTTGCTGTAAATATTTTTTTGCAATGGCCCCAGCCGCTACACGCATTGCCGTTTCGCGAGCTGACGATCGACCACCACCACGGTAGTCGCGGATCCCGTATTTATGTTGGTAGGTGTAATCAGCGTGGGCGGGACGAAATGTATCTTTGATATTACTGTAGTCTTTTGAACGCTGATCGGTATTTTCAATTAACAAACCAATCGGAGTGCCTGTCGTTTTGCCTTCAAACACCCCCGACAAAATTCGTACCTGATCCTCTTCACGACGCTGCGTGGTAAAGCGTGATTGTCCCGGCTTGCGACGGTCGAGATCGCGTTGCAAGTCTTCTTCGCAAAGCGCCATTCCCGGAGGACAGCCATCCACGATACAGCCTAATGCCAAGCCATGGCTCTCGCCGAAGGTGGTGACAGTGAAGAGTTTCCCAATGGTGTTTCCAGACATACCGACGAATACCTAATTCTATATTTTTTCAATTTTTTAGCGCCAATAAGCGCTCTATGCGATCAGCAAGTATACCACTATTTATAGGCAGTATTTTGATCGAGTTCCCTCAACCAAAGGCAATACCGCTATACCGACCTTGCTAAACCCTGCCCCGCAGTTCCGCAGCGCTGAGGACAAACACCCCGTGACCACCGTTCTCGAATTCGACCCAAGTAAAAGGGATGTGTGGATAAGCATTTTCTAATGCCTCCCAACTATTCCCTACTTCAACCACCAATAGTCCATTTTCTGAGAGATGGTTCGGCGCTTCCGTCAACAATCGTCGAGTAAAATCTAAACCATCAAATCCGCTAGCCAAGCCCAACTCAGGCTCCGCATGGTATTCCGCGGGCATGCTTGCGAGGTCACTAGCATCAACATACGGTGGGTTCGCAACAATTAAGTCATAGACCTCACCTTCGACACCCGAAAATAAATCGCCTTCAACCACCCGCACCCGGTCCTGAACACCATGAGCGTACATATTGTGTTCCGCCACACCCAAGGCAGCACGGGAAATATCAGATAGATCCACCTCAGCGTCAGGAAACGCCAACGCACAACATATACCTATGCAGCCACTGCCAGTGCATAGATCCAAAATTCGCTGTGGCTCGTCCAGCAGCCAGGGAGCAAAATATTGAGCGATCAATTCCGCAATAGGTGAGCGAGGAACCAGAACGTCGCTATTAACCGTAAACGGCAAACCAGCGAAATAGGCCTTGCCAGTAATGTAGGCGGCCGGAATACGCTCATTGATACGACGCTGAAATATGGCTATCAACCCCGATACCTGCTCATCAGTTAACGCGTTATTTAACACGCCTTCATCCACATCCCAAGGCAACTTCAAATACCACAGCGCCAGATACACTGCCTCATCCCAGGCATTATCGGTACCGTGTCCATAATAAAGTTCAGCCGCATCGAAGTGCTCAACTGCCGCATTGAGCAGTTCCCCTAAGGTGGCCGATTTGGGCCAAGGAGTATGTGACGGCATAAAACAACCCCGTATTTAAGTCGATATCTCACGCGAGGTGGGCAAACTATCACCCACGGCTGCAAAGTCAAAGGGTTTTTACAAGGCGCAACGCTTTAGCCATTCGAGTAGCGAGCATGGTAAACTGCGCGACCTGTTAGAAGAGGAATTGTGAATGAAAGACGAGTACGCCAAGATTATCGATGCCATCGGCGAAGATTTAACACGCCCTGGCTTGGCCGACACACCTACACGTGCAGCAGAGGCGATGAAATACTTGACCCGAGGCTACAACCAAACGATCGATGAAGTCGTCAACGATGCCCTTTTCCCATCAGAGTCCAACGAAATGGTACTGGTTAAAGACATCGAGTTGTACTCACTGTGTGAGCATCATTTACTGCCTTTTATTGGCAAGGCCCATGTCGCTTACTTACCTAACGGCAAGGTCCTAGGGCTGTCTAAAATTGCGCGAATCGTTGATATGTTTGCGCGTCGATTACAAATCCAAGAACAGCTGACAATGGACATTGCCAAAACCATCGAATCTGTGACGGGCGCCACTGGCGTTGGTGTAATAATTGAAGCCAAGCATATGTGTATGATGATGCGCGGCGTTGAAAAACAAAACTCTCAGATGTCTACGTCGGCAATGCTAGGCGCGTTCCAGACCAATCCAAGTACGCGTACCGAGTTCTTATCATTGTTGAAAAACTAACGCTTCATCCCTATTGTCCGACATGAAAAAGGCGCTTAATTAGCGCCTTTTTCGTTTGTTATTTCTATTCACCACGCACAATTTCAATTCGCACACTGCGACGGCCCGTGGCATCACTATCATAGCCTTTACGCATTGGCGCTAAGCTGCCGATACCATGTGGGTCTAGCCTATCACCCGAGATACCCTTCTCGTGCAGCAGCTCGCGAAGCTGTTTCGCGTAACCCAACGACTCAGACAACTGCGCGACATGTGGATCATCACTATATACGTGGCCCACAATACGAACCTTCATAAAACGCTGTATACGCAGCGCCGCAACCAACGCATCAAGGTGGGCGGGCTCGACCGCTAGCTCACCGTTATTTGCCGTAAGACCAGAAACAATATAAAAGCCATCCTCCAAGAGTTGTTGACTGATGGTTTTAGGGTCCGGCGCTAATGCTTCATTCGCTGATTTATTTGTCATCACCAGCTCGAGGTGTGCAAATACGCGTTTATTCCCTCGAGCAACCGCATAGACTATGACGTAATTTAAATGCTGATCAACATCAACAATCTCATAGACTCCATAATATTGATTGCTATCTAAACCATATAATTCTTTGATAGAAAAAACCTGGTTCGCCCAGGCGTTGCTGGTGCCGCAATCTCTCGCCTCACATAAGTACAATGCTCGAGCATTGATATTCAATAAACTTTTACGATAGAAGTTAAATACCTCTTTCGCAGAGTGGCCAGAAGGAACCTGCGCAGTCCGGCGGAGTAGTTCACCTTCAACTCGAATTTCTCGATCAGGCGACCAGAAACCTCTGATTTTTTTGACTTTACCTAGTGCAACCGAATAATCGACAACCTCCCGTTCCTGTTCATTGGTCACCTCGGCACGGGGGAACAAATCAACGGCTGACAAAATGTCATCACGACTCTGCTCAGCCTGTGCAATGCCACACCATAGGAGCATGATTGCAAAGCCAAGCAAAAGCTTGGGAGTAATTAATGTAATATGCTGAGCGATTTTCATAATAGTGTCACTCTAGCTTTTCTTAAGCCTATTGAGAGAACAGTTGATTAAAACAGTCTGCGACAGCGGGCGCTGCGTCTTCCATATGTAAATGGTGAGATCCCGGTATGTGTGTTGCTTCGATGAACGGGTATTGCTCAGCGATACCCTCTAGGCGGTCGCGCAGCATAGGCATACCATTTTCAGCAATAATCAAACGCGTTTTTGCCGTAATACGTTGATAAAACGCATGTGCTGCTTCTTCAGATAAACGTACGCAGGACGCCCCTTTAAGCTGAGGGTCATTGCTCCATGTGTAGCCGCCTTCGACCTCGCGAAGGCCGTGCTCTACCAACTGTTTAGCCGCTTCATAACTCAACGGGATTTGCCCACGTTGACGGACAACAACGGCCGTTTCAATGTCCGGGTATACAGCAAACCCTCGACTTCGGTGACGCTGTAAATCAATAATTGATTGCGCCAACTGGGTCGGGGAATCTTCCATCTTTGTGGTCGACGGTTTAAAACCATCAATCAATGCTAGATGGCTAATACGCTCCGGAAACGTACCCGCAGCAAGCGCACTAATAATAGCCCCGCGAGAATGTCCCATCAGCGCAAACTCTTGCCAGTGGAGCTGATCCGCAATCTGAAAAACTTCTGTGACGTCTTGGACAATGGGGTATGACATTCCTACTTGACGATGTCCACTCAGACCATGCCCAGCCATATCAATCGCGATAAAGTGAACACCTTTTAACATCGGTGCCAATTTATTAAAACTCGCACAGTTATCGAGCCAACCGTGCAAAGCTAATACCGGTAGGTCACCCGGCTGCCCCCACTCTTTGGCGGCGATGGTAATACCGCCTAAGTCAAAGGAAATTTCTTGTGCATCTGATACGGCCATAAATAACGTGACTTAAATAAATACGAAAAAAGAGCAGGAATGGATTAGCGCAACCAATTCAGGTCGCCCAAACCCATAGCGATAGGATCAAGATCGATACTGGCCAGAGCAGCTGTAGCCATTGAATAATAGCCTGGAGGCTGCCCTGTAAAACCATTGACGAGTTCACCCACTAACGGTTGATGGCTGACTAAAAGGACATTACTTAGATCGCGTGACTCCAATAAACGGATAACTCCATCCACATTGCCGTCAGGCGTGATTAGCTCGGTGGTTTCGATAGGTCGATCACCCAGTACTTCTAATGCGATTTTTGCGGTTTGTTGAGCACGAACATAGGGGCTGACGTACACTTGTCTCACCGCTTGGAGTTCTTTGGCAGACTTTCGAACAACCGCCGCAACTTCAGCTTCACCACGTGGTGTTAAGCGTCTAGCGGCGTCAGTCGCTGCACTCGCTTCCGCCTCCCCGTGGCGCAGAATAAATAAATTCACGCGAACACCTCTTTAAATCGCGCTATTAAATTCAACATCGTGATTCTGATCACCCAGCATCAGCTGGCCCATCACTTCACGAATTGAGCGCTTGTCAAATAAAACTGCATAAAGCCCCGACACTAAAGGCATATAAACGGACAACTCATCAGCTTTATCTTTTACCAATTTAACCGTATTGACGCCTTCAACCGCTTGACCAATAGACTGCATTGCGTGGTCGACATCATCCCCATTACCAACCGCATAGCCAAGTCGGTAGTTACGGCTGAGATCGGAGGTACAGGTTAAAATTAAATCCCCAACACCCGATAAGCCAAGAAAAGTCATCGGGTTTGCGCCGAGCTTGACTGCCATACGACTCATTTCCGCGAGACTGCGAGTCAATAGCATCGCGATACTGTTTTGCCCAACACCAAGTGCGACCGCCATGCCCGCCACGATCGCATACATATTTTTCATTGCGCCACCCAGCTCAACACCATAACGGTCATCGTTTATGTAGACCTTGAACGTATCCGAACTAAGGATCGTCGGCACCATACTGGTAATATCATCATACTCACTGGCGATTACTGTCCCCGTGAGGTGCTTTTGAATAATCTCCTTAGCGAAGTTTGGCCCGCTCAGCACACCAATGGGGACACCAGGCATTTCTTCTTCAAGGATTTGACTCATCAACTTGAAACTAGCCGCCTCAATACCCTTAGTCGTACTAATGACTTTAGCGCCGTTGCACAACAATGGCGCGACCCGTTGAGCAATCTCTCTAAAAGAGCTACTGGGCACACTGATAAAAACAACATCGCTTTGCGAGACTACTTCATTGAAGTTAGAGGTCACCATCAAGTTGGGATGTAGCTTATAGCCAGGGAGGTACTCGGGGTTTTCCCGATTTGCCTGACAATTTGCCGCCCTCTCTATATCTCGCATCCACAAATAGGTTTTGTAGCCATTCGTGGCAATAATATTGGCAATAGCCGTACCAAAGCTTCCACCACCGAGTACTGCAACTGTATGGGGGATATTCATTATTATTCCTTATTAGAGGCTCCAGTTGGGGTAGGATAAACCGCAGATACTCTAAACGCAAAACTACTAACACAACAATACAATCCGCGACCAAACAACAAAAAAGGCCAGGCGGATGCCTGGCCTTTTCATTCCTGCACGTCGATCAACCAATGCCTAATTTGCTAGCTCTAACAACAATTTGTTCAATCGTTGCACATAAGTGCCGGGGTCTTCGAGCTGGCCACCTTCGGCAAGCTGAGCTTGGTCGAATAAAATGTTGGCTAAATCCTTGAAACGATCTTCATCCGGCTCTTGGTCAAGTTTAGTCACCAACGGGTGTTCAGGGTTTAGCTCCAGCGTCGGTTTACTTTCGGGCACTGCTTGACCAGCAGCTTCCATGATCTTACGCATTTGCAAACCCATGTCACCTTCTGCAAGTGCCAAACACGCAGGTGATTCGGTGAGACGATGTGTTAAACGTACTTTCTCAACGCGATCATCCAACGCTTTTTGCGCGCGTTCAATAAGTCCCTCAAGTTGCTTTTCAACTTCCTCCTGCTTTTTCTTGTCTTCTTCGCTATCCAAATCACCGAGGTCAAGCTCACCTTTACTGACATCCTGGAATGCTTTGCCTTCATACTCATGTAAGCTACCAAACATCCATTCGTCTACCCGGTCCGCTAGCAACAGCACTTCAATGCCTTTTTTGCGGAATACCTCAAGATGAGGGCTATTTTTAGCAGTGTTGAAATTTTCCGCAGCGACGTAATAAATTTTGTCCTGCCCTTCTTGCATACGACCAATGTAGTCATCAAGCGATTGATCCTGATCCGCTTTATTGGTGTGAGTCGTCGAAAAGCGTAGTAGTTTTGCAATTTTTTCTCGATTACTAAAATCTTCTGCTGGTCCCTCTTTCAACACTTGGCCGAATTGCTTCCAAAATGCTTGATACTGCTCTGGCTCCTTCTTAGCCAACTTCTCAAGCATATCCAAGACACGCTTTGTAAGCGCTGAGCGCATGGAGTCGATATTGGGGTCTTTTTGTAGAATTTCGCGGGAGACATTTAGCGATAAATCGTTCGAGTCAACGACACCTTTAACGAAGCGTAAATACAGTGGTAGAAACTGTTCAGCTTCATCCATGATAAACGTACGCTGCACGTAAAGTTTTAGACCTCTAGCGCCATCTCGATTATAGAGATCAAAGGGAGCACGTTCAGGTATAAATAACAGGCTGGTGTAGTCGAGCTTACCTTCGACTCGATTATGGCTCCAAGTCAGCGGGTCACTAAAATCATGCGAAATGTGCTTATAAAATTCTTTGTACTCGTCATCTTTGACGTCACTACGAGAGCGAGTCCACAGCGCGGTCGCTTTGTTAACCGTCTCGATTTCTGGCTCCGCATCTTCCTTGGGCTCTTCACCTTCAGGAGTAGGTAGCGGGTCTTTTTTCATCTCAATTGGTAACGAAATATGATCAGAATATTTTTTGATAATGGAGCGTAAACGCCAACCATCAGCAAATTCCTCTTCACCGGCCTTTAAATGCAAGACGATTGATGTACCACGCTCTTCCCGAGTGATGTTTTCGATAGAGTATTCCGCATCGCCCTCACTTTCCCAATGAACACCTTCTGATACATCAACACCAGCCTTACGCGTAAACACTTCAACACGATCAGCAACAATAAATGCCGAGTAAAAGCCTACGCCAAACTGGCCGATTAAATTGGAGTCTTTCTTTTGATCGCCGGTCAGCTTACCAAGAAAATCGGCAGTGCCAGATTTGGCGATGGTGCCTAGATTGGTAATCACTTCATCTCGTGTCATACCAATGCCGTTGTCGCTAATAGAAACCGTTTTGGCATCCTTATCAAATTCAATACGGATTTTTAGCTCTGGGGCTGATTCATAAAGAGCGCCATTCTCGAGCGCTTCAAATCGCAGCTTATCCGCCGCATCTGATGCGTTTGAGACAAGCTCACGAAGAAATATCTCTTTGTTCGAATACAAAGAGTGAATCATCAATTGCAGTAGTTGTTTGGCCTCTGTTTCAAAGCCGCGAGTTTCCTTAAGAGCTTCGGCACCCATAGAATTCTCCTGAAAGCTGCTGCACCGATGGCTAGATTTAGCACTCAGCACAGGTGGATACAATGACACCACGCAGCTGATGGAGCGGTAACGCCGCTACGCCAGCTGAGTGAACAAATAAAGTGCTTGGAAAGATGGGGCCAAGTTGAAAAATTTCAACAGCCGTTAATCAAAGAATTGACCGGAGAAGGAGGAATCACGACAACAGATAGTGTGCTCTTGCGGTAGCCGTTACATTCGACGAGTTTTGCTGCCATACACGAACACCAACATTGGCCATTTTTCGACCTTGCCTAACCACTTCGCAAGTCGCGAATGTGTCGACATAACGACAGGCCCGAACGTAGTCGACGGAAAAATCGACAACTTTCGGCACCTTGGGAGGCTGAGTCGTACACTTTTGGTCGTAGGACATCAGCAAATAGATGATAGCCGACATACTCATAAAACCGGCGATAGCGCCGCCATGAATCGCCGGCAGCGATGGGTTGCCGATATTGGTTTTAACCGGGGGCAGTTTAAATTGCCAGTCACCTTCTACCCGTTCAACCACCATGCCAAGCTGTTGAGCGTAGGGTAAGGCGGAGACGAGTATCTGCGCATTGTTCTGCTCGCGCGACTGCTGGTACAGCAAATCAAATTGCGTCTGTGGCTTAATCTCGCTCACGCCTGGCCTCCGTGCTCGACAACGCGTTTAACATTATCAGGGGAGGTATCGATAATCGGTTTATCGATTGGCGTAAAATTTACCAACGCTCGCGCAACCGGCCGCTCGGTATCACCTTGGTGAACAGAGCAGCGGGTAAAGATGACTGTATCAGTGTGGCGGTAGACTTCTGCTTCACAAATCAGTGGCAAGTTGGCCTCGGGCAACCCCATATGGTCAACACGTAGGTCTAGCGTGGGGCTAAAGGAAATATTTTCTTTGACTGTGGCCGAGGCTAACGCACAACAAGTATCCAGAAGTGCCATCATTGCACCATCGGCCACAATCCCGGTATCAGGGTTGCCGATTAACAATTCGTTGTACGGCATCTCCATCTTGGCAGTGCCGTAGTCCAGCTGCAAATTGGTAAAGCCGAGCAAATTGAAATGGTTTTCTTCTTTGTTTTCCATTCTTTTGGCAAAAAACTGCCGGAATTCGTCAATGGTGATAGACACGCAGAACCTCAACTATAACGACAACAAACACTGCTCTATAAAGAGTAGACCAGGGTTAGGCTTTTTCCTCTGCCACTTCCAGTGTTGACGGAGCTACCTGGAGAGATTGCTGTTTTTCTACTTTGGGTATTTCTCCTCGAGAACGCATGTTGATAAATGGCTTTTCAACAAAGATGTGAGTGAATAACGAGAAAGGCAAAGTTAATGCAACCGTCCAAAAGAAGAGAAGGAACACCTCATACGTCTGAACTTCTACGATCGCATGGCGGTCGGTTGTCCAGAAGGTCAACACGGCTGCGATAACAATGAAGGGAAAATGAAACAAGTAGATCGGAAAAATTAATTGCGCCACAGGGTGCCAAATTTTCCAAGACAGCATCCAGTCGAGCCAACGTGCAGGGCCACTCCCCACTAGCGCCATCACAATAAGAATGGAAAGCCCCAATGAATAGACGTAGCGATCAGCTACCAGGAACCAAAAATTAATAGATACACTAAAGTCATCGAAGAATGGATGGTATTTGTTGTCCATCGGCAATGCCATGGATCCAACTAACAATACCGTGCCTAATAGGGTTAAAAACGCACTTAATGCTACGTGACGCCTAAAATATATCTTTAGTTCATGGCCGTAATAGTGATAGATGTACGCGACAACCATTCCTAAGAAAAACGTGCCCATTCTCACATCGATATCATAATACAGCAGATTAGCTAGCTTCGATCCAAAGTCGCTATCGTAAATAATTTGATAAAAAGGCGTTTCGTACACTTCCGGGTCATGAGCTACAACCCAGTACCGCCACACAAACGCAATGACGCACAAACCAATCAAAAATGCTAAGTGATGTTTAAACTTGTACATTGCCAAGACCAAAAACGGCAGTACAAAATAAAAATGCATTTGCACATCAAGAGACCAACCCACAGGAATGACATGGCGCTCTCCAGGAATGTAGTTACTCATAAAAATGAGGTTCGACCAAAGATGGCCTAAGTTGTCTTTGTCGGTTGGTAAATATATTAGAAGCGCGATAATAAAAAGCGGCATAACGCGTTTGAGGCGTTTTATATAAAACTGCTTTATTTGCAACGTGCCAGTGCGATCAAACTCCCGAAAGAATGTGTAGCTCACCAGCAAGCCACACATAACAAATAGCGGATCAGAGCCCTGCGACTGCCACATCCAGCCCAAATAACGCGGAAATTCAGTAATAAATTTGTCAATTAGCGCTTCGTTTTTATCAAACAACACGACGATGCCGAATAACACATGAAACATGACCATCAGCAACACAGTAATCGCTCGCACACCATCCAATGTCGCGTGGCGATCGTGCATTCGCATGAGGACTTCTTTAGCATCTTGCGCTGGATTAAGCGCTTCGCGGTACCGTGACCAGAAAGAATCAGACATAATGCAATCACAACCTTGGTATCAACTAGCTGCACCCAGCTTCAGGGACGCATAATAACGATAACGTGAGCCCTCTGGCTCATCGGCGCGATATTATGCCATAGAGATCTAGCAGTCGGTTGATTTTCGTTTTCTAGCGTTCTTGTGCAAGGGGATAAAGGGTGAAATGAGCCAGACTGCGGTGAATATTCTGGCCGATTGAGCCAGTTGTTAGCGCCACGTAGGTGACGCCGCTAGAAAATCAACAATCTGCTATCCATCGCGCGATATTTGCTCAAACAAACTGTACTTCCAGTGCCGCATGGCCACCACCAGCGTAAAACCCCGCTTGTCATCCATCGGCAGCGCTTGTTGATCTTGAGCTAGCTGATTGAACTCTTGTAGCAAGCGCTGCATCTTCTCCTGAAATTGACGGTTCGCATCCTGGCTAAGCAGTCCATTGCTGACTAAAAGCTGTTCAGTTTTCTGGGTAAAGGGCGATTGAAAAAACTCCGCTGCGATCTTTTCAAGAAAAAGGGTCTGAATTGGACCACCAGGTAGCCAGGAGAAATCTCGGGATACCCGTAGTTTCACGCGATTTTCCGGCAGCAAGGTGATGAATTTGAGCCTATCTAGCTTTGCTAACACCTGTATGAGCTGGTGCTCACGGACCGCAAATTGCGCCAGAATATCGTCAAACTGATAATGGTTGAGCAAGCACACAGCCACCAGCAGTACTAATTCATCCGACGCTATCTCCTTCTCTTGGTCAACGGTCAGCTGTGTCAATTGGCTTTGGCTAGCCTCTGCTCTCCTCGCCAGAGAAGTCAAATCAGTCCCCAGCCACTCGCACAGCGTATCAAGTCGCTCCAAGGTAAATTGCCCTTTGGTAAAGAGCCGCTTAACCGACGCCTCACTGATCTCCAAGCACTCGGCGACATCAGCGTACGTTTTTCCCTCAGCCTTCAACTCGCGCTTTAAGGTACTGATTAGCAGCTGTGACTGTGGCATGATGCACCCCCATCTATAGGACAAAACAACCCGCCAAAAGTATCATCTAACAATACTTTTAGTCCAACACGACAACACATTTACTTTATGTATTGGCTAAATAATACCAAGGTTGCATGATCACCACCTTCGAGCAACGGGTTAAGGGACGACACATGAAAAAGCTTTATCAATTCACAGGCGCCATTCCATTCTTTGTTGCGGTGTTCCTTAACGCCTTTGTCGACTTAGGGCATAAGATCGTCATTCAAAACACTGTGTTTAAGGCGTATGACGGTACCGCGCAGGTTGCATTAATCGCCGTAGTCAACGGGCTGATATTGCTTCCATTTATTCTTCTCTTCAGCCCTGCAGGGTTCGTCTCTGACAAATACCCCAAAAGCAGTGTCATGCGCGCATCCGCTATTGGGTCTGTTGTCCTTACCTGCATGATCACTTTGTTTTACTACCTCGGTTATTTTTGGGCCGCTTTCGCTATGACCTTTTTGATGGCCGTGCAATCGGCTTTCTACTCTCCAGCAAAATACGGTTACATAAAAAGCCTTTTTGGCAAAAACCGCTTGCCGGAAGGAAATGGTGCGGTGCAGTCAATCTCGATTGTCGCTATTTTGGCAGGCACTGTGGCCTACTCATCTGTATTTGAATTGTGGTACCCAGGCGACAATGCGACGACGGAAGAGATTGTTCAAGCCATCGCTCCACTGGGCTGGCTATTAATCGCCAACGCCGTGCTCGAAGTTTTCATGATGTACAAAGTCCCCCGCATTGAAGCACCGTTTCCCGAAGAAACCTTTTCAATGAAAGAGTACCTCACGGGGCGCTCGGCAATTCGTAACCTCGATCCCATCCGAAAACGTGAAGTCATCCGTTTATCGATCATTGGCTTAGCAATGTTTTGGTCCGTGGGGCAAGTCATGCTCGCTGTGTTTCCAGCCTTCGCAAAAGAAACACTTAACATCACCAATACGCTAGCGATTCAAGGGATCATTGCAGCAAGTGGAATAGGCATCGCATTTGGCTCTTTTATCGCCGGGAAAATATCGCGAAATCACATAGAAATGGGGCTTATCCCAGTGGGCGCAGCCGGTATTGCCTTAGGCCTATGGCTGACGCCTAACCTGGCCAGCGCTGGAGCACACGCGGTCAATTATCTGTTCATTGGTACCATGGGTGGGCTTTTTATTGTGCCACTCAATTCGTTAATTCAATTTAACGCTGGCGAGCACGAGCTAGGAAAGGTTCTGGCAGGCAATAACCTCATTCAAAACATCGGCATGCTGACCTTTCTCATCATCACAGCGCTTGCCGCTTCTGCGGGCTTTAAAAGCATCTATATGCTGTATCTCATCGCCATAGTGGCAGTCGCCGGTGGTGTGTTTACGGTATACAAGTTGCCACAAAGCTTGCTCCGCATTGTCGTTGGGATGCTGCTTAGCAGCCGCTACCGGATCCGAGCACAAGGCATGAAAAATATTCCATCGAAAGGTGGCGTATTGCTACTAGGGAATCACATCAGCTGGATCGATTGGGCCATCGTTCAATTAGCCTGCCCTCGTTCGATTCGATTTGTCATGCTGGCCAGCATCTATGAGCGTTGGTATTTAAAGTGGTTTTTAAAGCTAGCCGGATGCGTACCCATTGCACAGGGGAAATCCAGCAGCGATTCACTGGCTGTGGTGGCAGAGCTTTTAAATCAAGGACATGTTGTATGCCTGTTCCCAGAGGGCGCAATTAGTCGCACCGGGCACCTAGGCACTTTCCGCAGTGGTTTCGAGCGAGCCTGCGCAAACGTCAACGATTCAGTGGTTATACAACCATTTTATTTGCGCGGATTGTGGGGCAGTCATTGGTCAAGATCATCGGAGCGATTAAAAAAATCGTCCGCTAACGGGATACAGCGTGATCTCGTCGTCGCCTTTGGCGAAACACTATCGAAGGATGCGACAGCCGATGTTGTAAAACAACGTGTATTCGATCTATCCATCCAGTCATGGCAACTGTATGCAGAAAGCCTTCCCAGTATTGGCGATGCATTTATCGACAGTTGTAAACAAGCGAATAATCCCTTCGCAATTGTTGAAACTGGGTCGGACCCTATCAATTCCCGTCAGCTGCTGGCGGCTACTCTACCCTTTGCCAAGCGCATTGCGGCGCTGCCAGAACAGAATATTGGGCTGCTAATGCCCACTAGCGTCGCGAGTGCGATCGTGAATATGGGCACGATATTGGCAGGTAAAACGATTGTAAACCTTAATTATTCAGCAAGTGCCGACGTTATAAGCTCCGCCATTCAGCAAGCTGAGATCGAAACGGTATTTACCTCCAAAATGTTCTTACAGCGCTTAGAAAAGCGTGGACACTCGCTCGACGACGCATTCAAATCTTGCCGTGTGGTTTTTCTGGAAGAAGTGAAAGCCGATATCTCGCGCGCAGAGCTAGCTCGATATTGGTTGACCACCTTTTTACCGACTCCGATTTTAAAGCGTATATTTTGCCGAAATCATGATGCAGAAAGTACAGCCGCTATTCTTTTTTCTAGTGGCAGCGAGGGCCAACCGAAAGGAATCATGTTGTCGCACCGCAATATCATGGCCAACCTCAAGCAAATAAAAGACGTACTTAATACCGAAGACAGCGATGTTGTAATGGCGTCATTGCCCTACTTCCACGCATTCGGATTAACAGTCACTTTATTTATGCCCTTAATCGAAGGAATACCTGTCGCGTGCCACCCAGACCCAACCGATGCCCTAGGCATATCAAAAACGCTGGCCAAATATCGGGCTACGTTACTCTGTGGGGCCTCCACCTTTTTAAGGCTGTTTGTCCGCGATAAAAAGGTTCACCCTTTAATGTTGTCTAGTTTGCGCCTGGTAATCGCCGGGGCTGAAAAATTACGCAGTGACGTGCGCGATCAATTCAAATTGAAATTTCAGCGCGACATCCTAGAAGGCTACGGCGCTACTGAGACTACGCCAGTTGCCAGCGTCAATTTACCCGATGCACTCGATATGAACTGGTGGCAAGTACAAAAAGGCGGTAAACCGGGAACCGTTGGCATGGCGCTACCCGGAAGCAGTTTCAAGATTGTTGAGCCCGACACCTTTTCGGAGCTTCCCGCAGGCGAAGCGGGTTTGATTTTGATTGGCGGCGCGCAAGTGATGCAGGGCTATCTGAATGCCCCAGAGAAAACCGCCGCTGTTATCCACCACAGTAATAACACACGCTGGTACATCACAGGCGACAAGGGCTATTTAGACAATGACGGCTTCCTCACCATCGTCGATCGCTATTCTCGATTTGCAAAGATTGGTGGAGAGATGGTCAGCTTGGGCCAGGTCGAAGAAGACGTGCGTGCAGCAGCCGATGACGACGAGTTTGATGTCGTAGCAGTTAGCCTGCCAGACGAAAAAAAAGGTGAGCAGATTGCTGTGCTGTGTGAGCAAGAGCTAGATGCGAAAGACTTCGCAGAAAAATTGAAGGGACGAGGAGTCAGCCCTCTCGCCATCCCCAATCGCTGGATCGTTGTACCAGAGCTCCCCAAACTCGGTTCTGGAAAAACTGACTTTTCAGCCGCAAAAAAATTAGCCTTGTCGCTGACAGCCGATACACAAAAACCCATCAACGCCGTTTGATTTTTAAGCGGCTCTTTAAAACCAGAAATACCGGCCATACGATATTTTTATTTGCGTCCGCTATGCTAATTTTTTAAGATAGCGCCCTGGCTCAGAAGCCCAAAAACGCCTTAACTTATTGTTTTTCAAGGAATATTCCTTAAAAAACACTCTTTCCAAGGCGTTTTGAAATGTACAAAAAGCGGTGTTTTTGATCAAAAAACACTCAAGAGAGCAGGTCGTGACGCCACCTAGGATCACGGCAAATAAATTAATAAGCAGATAGATGCCTGATCGGCTCGAATCTGCACGTCTAAATTGGAGACCAGTAGCCATCAAAATGCTATTAAGCATTTAGACAATAATCCCTGTGGTTAGGCACCGTTCCACCTTAATCTCGCTACACCCTAGCGCTCACCCACTTTCATTGATTTACCGCCACCATGCGGCTCAGTGCAGTGGTCGCTTTACCTCAGGATTACCAAGTACTCAAACTGTGTGACGAACTTATGACTGTTATTGCTATACCAAAGGAACTTACTACCGGCGAACAGCGAACACCCATTACACCAGCCGTTGCAAAAAAACTGGTGCGATCTGGGGCGAGTGTTCAAATTGAAACAGGCGCTGGAATTAGCAGCGGCTACGCCGACCAAGACTACATCGATTCAGAATGTGAAATCGCGAACGACCGCACAGCAATGTTACAAAATGCTGATGTTGTATTGCGCGTGCGCAAACCATCAATCGATGAGGTGAGCTTACTCAAGTCCGGCTCTGTTCATATCAGCTTCTTGGACCCCTTCAACGAGCAATCTCTGATTGAAGCGTTTAAAGAGAAAAATATTACTGCGCTGAGTATGGAAATGATTCCACGTTCTACTCGCGCTCAAAAAATGGACGCCCTCAGTTCACAAGCTAACCTTGCCGGTTATGTGATGGTGATGAAAGCGGCCAATGAACTTAATCGTATTCTCCCGATGATGATGACGCCAGCAGGCACTATTAAGCCAGCAAAAGTTTTCGTTATTGGTGCAGGTGTAGCCGGTTTGCAAGCGATTGCAACAGCAAAACGCCTTGGCGCTAAAGTGACTGCTTTCGATACTCGTGATGTTGTGGCAGAACAAGTTGAGTCACTTGGCGGTAAATTCTTAAAAATTGACCTTGGTGAATCAGGTCAAACTAAAGATGGCTATGCAAACGCATTGACGCCTGAGCAAATGGAACTTCAAAAAGAAGGCCAGAAAGCGGAAATCGCTGATTCAGACGTTGTTATAACAACAGCTCAACTGTTTGGTCGTAAGCCTCCTGTACTCGTGACCAAAGACATGGTCGCGGGAATGAAAGCAGGCAGCGTCATCGTCGACATGGCCGCAGAAAATGGCGGCAACGTTGAAGGGACTGTGGCCGGCGAAGTCGTTGAAATGAACGGTGTCAAAATCGTCGGTACTGGCGACTGGCCAAGTGCGGTACCTAAAGATGCATCAGAAATGTATGCCAGCAACCTATTCAACTTAATCAGCGATTTCTGGAATGACGAAAGCAAAGCGCTCGAATTAAATTTCGAAGACGACATTCTTCAAGGCGCTGTGATCACTCACAACGGTGAACTCGTCAACGAGATGATCAAAAACCACTATGCCGGAGGTAATAACTAATGGAACTCGTCTATCAATCCTTTGTTCTTATCCTCTCAATCTTTTTGGGATTTGAATTAATTCGCCGCGTTCCTGCCACCTTACATACTCCGTTAATGTCAGGTGCTAACGCAATTTCAGGTATTACTCTTGTCGGCGCATTGGTCGCGGCTGGTGCGACTAACGACCCAACACTGTCAAAATATCTAGGTACAGCTGCCGTAGCCATGGCAACCATTAACGTTGTCGGCGGTTACATGGTGACAGACCGCATGCTCGCGATGTTTAAGAAGAAAGAAGGTGGTAATAAGTAATGGAAATGTTAATAAATCTTTCTTACGTCGTTGCGACTGTACTTTTTATCTTTGGTTTAAAACTGCTAGGCCATCCAGGCACTGCACGCCGCGGTAACTTGTTATCTTCACTCGGCATGTTGATTGCGGTTGTAGTGACTTTAACTGACCAAGCTATCGTTGATTTTCAGTGGATTGCCATTGGCCTAGTCGTTGGTGCAATTATTGGTGCACTTGCTGCGCGTATGGTTGCTATGACGTCAATGCCAGAAATGGTAGCGATCTTTAATGGTTTCGGTGGTTTAGCGAGCTTATTAGTTGGCTGGGCGGCATTTACAACCGACTCTTCAGCGTTTGTGCTAATTACCATTTTCTTATCCATCTTGATTGGCGGTGTAACCTTTACAGGATCTATTCTCGCGTGGGGCAAACTGAGCGAACGCGTTACTGGTCGCCCAGTACAATTTTCGGGTCAACGCTTTGTTAACGCTGCAATTTTAATCGCTATCGTAGCTTGCGGTGTCATGTTTGTGATGGAACCAGAGAACCACAACTGGTTATACATCGCTGTAGGTTTGTCTGCCCTACTCGGTATTTTGGCGGTGCTACCCATCGGTGGTGCAGATATGCCAGTCGTTATCTCGCTACTGAACAGTTACTCAGGCCTAGCAGCATGTGCGGCTGGTTTCGCGATTAACAACAACATTTTGATCGTTGCCGGTTCACTCGTGGGCGCGTCAGGCATTATCTTGACTAACATCATGTGTAAGGCAATGAACCGTTCGCTGTCGAACGTATTGTTCTCTGGCTTCGGTAAAGTCGCTAAGTCTGATCAAGTCATCGAAGGCGAAATCAAACCATTGTCTGCTGACGATGCTTACTATGTGCTTGAAGCAGCGACCAGCGTGTTGGTTGTACCTGGTTACGGTATGGCGGTTGCGCAAGCTCAACATGCGGTTAAAGAGTTACAAGAATTACTCGAAGAAAACGGCGCAGACGTTCACTACGGTATTCACCCAGTTGCGGGTCGTATGCCTGGTCACATGAACGTATTGTTGGCAGAAGCTGATGTGCCATACGACTTATTGCTTGAGATGGACGAAGTGAATCCACGTATGGAAACTTACGACGTTGCTATCGTTATCGGTGCGAACGACGTAGTTAACCCAGCAGCACGAGAGATGGAAGGCAGCCCAATCTATGGTATGCCTGTTATCAACGTTGACCAAGCACGCACAGTATTCGTATTGAAACGTTCTATGGCGTCTGGTTTCGCCGGTGTTGATAACCCACTGTTCTTCAAAGACAACACGCGTATGATCTTTGGTGATGCGAAAGAAACGTTGAACTCGGTCATTCGCGCATTTGGTGAATAATTCACTAAGCAAGAGTTTCAAACTAAAAACCCAGGCTTGCCTGGGTTTTTTTATATCTGAAGTTTTTCTGAGTTTAACGTTCTTAATTCAGTCTCTGAGCCGGGTAGCCTTTGTCTGACACGCGTAAATATGTCCATATAGCTCTCTTCGGCATCCGTGCCTCAGAAGGTCAGACAAAGGCTACCCGACTCTGATACCTCACATTGAAGTCGCTGCAAACTTTTGGGGAGGTAGGGAGTGGTTGTTGCTGCAGATCGCCTCGCGAATGCTGAACAAAATATTCAGCAGTTGCAAATGCAAACTACTGCAATGCTCTCCCCTTCCTTCCACATACTTGATGTTCACTCCATAGTAGGTTCAAAGTCAGGGGGTGTCTTTCAAGACCTTCTGAGGCAGGACGCCGAAGAGAGCTATATGGACATATTCATGCGTGTCTTGAAAGGCACCCCCTGACTTTGAACCGACTAAAATACTACATGACTCTAGGATACCGGTGCCCCCAAAAGCTCACTCGCCAAATTTGCTTCTAAATCACCTTCAATAAAATTAACGATAACCGAAGCAATACATTCTGGCTTGGCAATCACCAAACCATGATCAAACCCATTACCAGATTCAATTAAATACGATGATAAATCCGCACCTACTCTCTTTAAATCTCCTACACTCAGTTCGAAATCTTCGTCAGAAATCACCACATCCCCGCGCCATTGCGCGTAATCCGACTTAGCCTTAAGCAAAAGCACTCGCTTCCCCTCAAGGCAGTTCACAGAATTATAAGTAGGAATCTTTACTTCAGAGCCATCGCTATTTTTATAACCCGGTATATCAACACCACTGCCATTATATGCATGGGAAAAGTAAAGTGACTCTGGCATATACTGAATACGTAAACTATCCGTTAAGGCATTTTGGTAATTCGGTAGCAATTTGTTCGAAACATTCTGGATTGAGCCATCAGCAAAATTAAAACCAAGCCAATCATTAAATACTATAGAATCCCAAACAGCTTGCACGTTCTCAAATGTACGTGCGCTCCCCTGCCATTGCCGCTGGTGGAATGCAGTAGCTTCAATACCCTTTTTCACATCTTGCAGAGGGACCCAGTCTCCAGCTTGCCAGCGTTTTCCCAACTGATCTACGCCAGTATTACTTTCATTAAACGCAACACGAATGCCGCGAGTACTGACCGGTGCTATGCCAACAAGCGACTCAAAATGCGGATGCAAATTAAAGAGTTCTAAGGCGATAGGGAAACCCATCGAATAGCCTACAAGATGAATCGCGTAGTCCGCTAAATCCTCGAAGCTATTAATCACCTTACAAACATCCACTGCAAAGTCTTTTAATGAAGATATCGCTTGGTTGTAAGAAGACGAACCACTGCCACGATAATCTACCGCCAAAGCCGTGTATTTTTCTTTTAAAGAATTATTAGATCGAAACCGATTGAGCACCCCTTCAAACATTTCACTAGAAGTATTATTCCCAGACAGGAATACAATTAGCGTCTTGCCAAACCCCGCCTTGCGAATAAATATAGTTTCACTAGGCGAGCCATCCTCACACCCAGAGACCTTGATCGCCGAGTACGCAGGAAGCTCTCGCAACAGTATTCTTTCATTGTTTGATGATTGTGCCTGGGTAGACAAAGCAAGATCCACTCTTGGTTAAAGAAACTGAAGGTATTAGCAAATAAAACCGAAAGCCAAAAAGAATACATCCCTGTATTGCGCAATAGCGCCAGCAGTCAGCTACTAGAATTTATAAAGGACATTCACACTGTAAGTACGTGGTGCATTGTAGTAACCCAACTCAACCCCAGGAAAAGCAGACAGGTCGAATGCGTGGGTTCGATACTCTTCGTCAGTTAAGTTTTTACCTGCAAGTGTGAAGCGCCAGGATTCATTCATAGTTTCGAAAGAAAGCAGTGCATTGAAGACCGAGTAAGCATCTTGAGCGAGATTTTCACTACTGTTAACTTCCAAGTAAGTTTTGCTTCGGTAACTGAGATCACCCGATAAGGTCATATACCCCAGTTCTCCCACTTGTTTGTAGTAGGTAATACCAAGCAAAGCATCCCACTTAGGCGCGTTTACAATTTCTCGGTCATCGCTAACATCAATGGCGGTGTTGGTCACTGGATCGGAGCCAGCAAAAAATTCTTTGTATTCGGCATCCAAGTATCCCAAATTTGCGTTTAAGGTGATTTCTTCGGTTATCCGTGTAGTCATCTCGATTTCTAAACCTTGCATAACCGCTTCCCCCGCGTTAGTAAACACGGGAAGTAAAGAGCTGCCGTCTTCGGTCGCTTTAAAGCTACTAACCTGGAGATCTTTATAGTCGTTGTAGAAAATCGCTGTATTTAGGCGCACTCGATTATTTGCGAGCGTGGTTTTTATACCGGCCTCGTAGCTAGTGAGGGTTTCCTCGTCATAGGGTTCCAGTTGACCATCAGCCAACCTGCCGTTAAACCCGCCGCTTTTAAAGCTAGTAGAAAAAGTCGCGTAAAGATTAGTATCATCACTTAGCGAGTATTTAATACCGAATTTTGGTGAAAAGTTATCGAAGCTAGCCGGGTCTGGTTCGGCGGCTGGCCTAGCAATACCTATCGGGCCGCCCAGCTGGAGATCCATTGCTCGAGGTGTTAACAATGATTCATCTGCATAACTAACGTCACCGGTCACCCCATCAATGGAAATTCCAGCCAACGCCGTTAAATCAAAATCCTCAATGATTCGATAGTATTCTTTCTCTTCTTCTGTATAGCGAAAACCAATGATACCGGTCAGATTTTCAGTAAAATCAAAATCTAGCTGCCCAAACAGTGCATAACTAGTGGTTTTGAATTCCGCCTCCCCAGCAAAACCTATAAGGAAGTTACCAAATGCTCCACCATCAAATGTCGAACCGTCCTCTTGAAAAAGGTAGGCGCCTGTTACAAGCGAAGCGGAGTCGCTAATGTAGTTTAATTGGAATTCCTGAGAAATTTGCTCCTGCTCATTAAAATAAAAAATACTGAAGGCATTAATAGGCGTTGCGTCAAGATCGAGTTCTGTACCGTAATCTAAATTACGATAGGCGCTAATAGATTTAAGGCTTAACGTATCGGAAATATCCCAAGTCGCATTCGCATTGAAGCCTTTTGTTTCAGTAAACTCGGTGGTATTAAAATCAGCGTTAACGGTAAAAGGGTCTTCATCCGCTTGATAGGTTTGTACCGAAACACCAAACGTGTATGGATCAACAATAGGAATGGTAATCGGCGTTTCTTTTGATGGCGTGCGAGAGTGTTGCGGATCATTATCGGAATAGTCCGCAGCAAGTACTAGATTTAGATTATCGGTAATATCAAATTCCAATACTCCGCGAGCAAAGTCCGTATCACGATCACCATCTCTCCCACCATCGAATGTATTTCTTGCGTAGCCTTCTAGCTCCATATGAGCAACGGTGAAACGTCCTCGAACTCTATCACTAGCAAGCGGGCCTGCAACCGTTGCTTTGAAATCTCGTCGACCATAGTCGCCAGAGGTAAACAATGCGTTACCACTAAATTCATCTGTAGGTAACGTAGATACATACTTGATTGCGCCACCAATAGTGTTTCGGCCATAAAGGCTACCTTGCGGGCCTCTTAATACCTCGACTCGTTCTACATCAATGACATCCAAAAAAGCTCCCTGCGCACGGCCTAAATAGACATCGTCTAGATAGATACCCACACCAGGTTCGAAAAAGGCAATTGAATCAATTTGCCCAATACCTCGGATGTATACAACGGCATTGTTGGCGTCACCCACATGGACACTTAAATTGGGAACCAATGACTGCAAATCTCCAATATTATCCACCTGCTTGATCGAGAGTTCTTCGCTTGATAACGCACTCACGGCGATGGCAACATCTTGCAGGTTGCCTTCCCTTCTTTCGGCAGTAACGATTACCTCGTCTAACACCGTATCACTCGATTGAGCGGACGTAATATGGGGTAACAATAGGACTTGAAGGATCACGCAATTACGCAACATTAGTGGCAAGCGACGTGATGAATTGGCGCAATTTCGGGAGAAACCTTTTGTTATATTTTTTAAATAATTTGGCATGACACCCTCCAGTTAGACACTAAAAATAAGCATTAGGGTTAGCATCTACTGTAATGAGGTAGGGAGTACTGCGATATGACAGCTAAGATCGACTTTTAGGGGTCATTTTCGCTCACACTGCTAGAGTCGATAATTCTCAAACAAGTGCGGTTGGTTAACGTAATTTAGCGAATATGGTGGGATCTCATGTACTCAGCAGGACTCACTCCATGCCACCGACGAAATGCCCTTTTAAAACTACGACTATCGCAATACCCCAACATTTGCGCAGCAGTTTCACTCGATTTGAACTCGTAAAGTGCGCTCGCTGCCTGTTCCGCCTTCGCTTCATCTATCAGCGCTCTAAAAGTCAGGCCTTCCGCTTGCAATCGTCTACGCAAGGTCGCGACGCTAACATGCAGCGCTGTCGCGACACTACTTTGATCGCACTGTTGGTGCAAAGCAAAGTGCTCATCCAGAACGTGCCTTGCTTGTAACGCAAAATCACCGTCTAGCGGGCTTTGGTTTTTATCATTTAAAAAATGGAGGTAAGGCCCAAACAAGTTGCCATTAATATCAACATTTAAGGAATTTGAAAGTGATTGGTCGGCATCCTCAATGTCGTATACCAATTCATAAACACTTTCCCCCGTAGACAACTTACAACCGAAAAGTGCCAAGTGATTATGGTAAGAAGGAAGTTCACGGCGAATGGTAGATACATTTTTAAGTCTCAAAACTTTGTTAGCTAAAATACTTACAGCACAATGTATTCGAAGCAGTGCGAACTCGATCGCAAATATTTGTGGTGTTCCCGCATAGTGAAAGTTCCGGTCATCAACCACATACCGAAGTGTCTGGCCATGTTTTTTAACAAAATTAAATTCACCGCCGTGAACCACATTATAAGTATTTGCTATAGTATTCAGCGCTTCTTGTAGGCTTCCACAATGAACTAAATTGTTAAACACTAAACGCGTAGTTCCTCGCGTTAATGGCCTTTGGGATAAATGGTGGGACTCTTCTGAGTCTAGATTGTACTGAGCATTAAAAATGCGCCAGCAATCATTGATGCTGATAGTGCTAGATTGGTCGTCGATATAGTCACCTGGTAGCTTTAACTCAAGTAACAAGGTCTGCAAATCCATACCAGCGTCAATCGACGCAGAAAGCAAACTCAAAACTTCTTGAGCGCTAACGCGGTAATTATCGATATTAAGATCTAACGTCCTGGCCGTTGGCATATTGTTATTGTGTAGCTGCCTAAACTGGTAATTCAAAGAAGGATAGCCCTCCTTTATTCACAAGTCTAGTCTACCAAAAATACACGTCGCAAGAACTACATCTGCAATAAGCAGAGCAATGAGAACGCATATACGAATCGGCCCGTCACTAAAGCTACCTTTTAAGCCCTTGATTAAGCCCTTGTACGAGTACCGTTAGCATGCCCACTAAGCTAATTATCCCTACCCAAATAAATGGTGCTTGCTGCAAACCACTGAGCCGCGACAAAATTAGCAAACTAATCACTAACCCTAGAACACCACCGACGCGTCGTACGAGCTGTTGTCTAAGCGTATTTGACCTAGTGCTTATAAATGCGAGCAGGCCCGTAACTGCCAGTAATATAGCAATTACACCTAAAGTGATACTCATACCAACTCAACCTCGGATTCAGCGTGTTTAGGTTTTTCCTTCGCAAGAAATATTTTTTTATCTTGGCTCATACGCTCACGCTGCGGTCGCTGGGCAGGCAAATACAGCCCAGCAACAATCAACCCGACGCCAAAAACCAACAACGCAATATCAACACCTACGGTTATCCAGCGACTGTCACTTATTGAATTGACAATCCAGTCACCCGTGGCAACGCCATTAAACACCAATGCGAATAACAACAGCAGGCCACTCACGATTAATAAGTCTTTAGTAACTTGGTAGGCGTTGCCACGGAAAACTGACCACACAAGTGACACAGAAAAAACACCAAAAAATATTAGGCCTATCACGCTCGTTAAATTACCATAGTGCATACCTAATACGTATAAAATAAGTTGCGCGCTAAACAAGCTAGATGTGGCAGCAACAATGCCGCCACACGCTCCCGCGGTTAAACGGCTAATCCATTGATAACTTTTTAACGATAGAGAACCCTCCGCGCCAAAAGCGCGCCGCTCAATCCAAATCATCATTCCGGTTGCAGCGACTAATGCAGTGCTCAAACCTAAGAAGAACCACAAACCCTTGACCCACACACCCGCGAAGTTGCCGAAGTGCAGCGGCGCCATAGCATCCAGCACATATTTAGATACGCCTTCAAGTCGACCAAAGTTCGTGTAACGATTGATAAAATCGCCAGTAACGGCACTAAACTCCAAAGTTTCTCCACTGAGCTTACCGCTACCCAGTGTCGATAGCGCCATTACCGCACCTTCGTCACCCCAACCATAGAGCGTGAATCGACCGATGATGAGCTCTGGCTCATTCATTTCGAGTTGCGACAATGTGTCTGCAAAACGCATATCCGTGGATACTTCCGTAATGACCGGTTCAACTTCGGGAAGAAATGTCTCCACCAAACGCTCTTGATCACCTTCAAAACTGACCAAGGCTGCGACAGGAATAAGAACGACCGTCGCCAACCCCAAGAAAGCTCCGGTAAACCCAATAACGCCGTGAAACAATAGCCCCCAAACACCGAGCACTTTATGTGTATCGGTAAACAGCAAGCGCAAGCTACGCCATGGGCGAAACACAAATAAATCTTTTAATATTTTGGGATGAATAAATAGGCCGGTGATGACCGACGCAAACAAAGTGAGACCCAAGAGACCGGTTAAGATCAATCCCAAAGGCGAGCCAAGATGTAGATCGGCATGAAATCCGACAATAAAATCGGCCATGTCAGTTCGACGAGTATCGAGCAGCTCCCTGAAGTCGCCCTGTCGCTCTTTGAGAAGGCTTAAATTGGTAGGGTGATGATCAAACCAAACAACATCATGTCGGTGAACCCCATCTTCGATGATTTCATTTTCAAAAATAATCGCTAGCTGACTATTCCCGTGTGGACCCGGCAAAAATACCTCAATGTGGTCCCAATATTCTGGACCAACCTTTTCAGCGTGCTTCTTAACCAACTGTTCTATCGCCGCAAAATCGTGCTGCTGATAATCACGAATCTCTGGGTTCGCCCAGACTTTCAACTCACCGCGCCCAAACACTGAGACAGCACCGGTAAACGCGATGACAAACAAGAGTATCGCCGTCAGAGCCCCAACCCAGCTATGCAAGACGTAGTATTTTTTGGTGGTATCACGCTGCATTCGTTTAGCCCCCAACAAGGTATGAAAAGATGATGAAAGCGTGAACCGCCGATATCCCACCTAGCAGCCCCCAGACCGCCCAGATCTTTTTTATAAGTACCGAAGCCACAAGCAATAGCAGCCAAACGACCGGAAACAGCAAAGCTGGGACCCCAATTCGATCAATCTCGTTAGTCGGGATGTACACCGTTGCACCGGCCGTCACAAAGATGGTGGTGACGAATACACCAAAAACGCACGCCACCACCCGAGGGACAGGGGCGCTAAAGAGAGGGGAATCTTGCATAGCACGATAACCAAGAGATAGAGGGACGGAAGTCTATACCGCCACCTGCAATAGTTAAATTTAAATGATGATCTTCTGGATTATTGTAATACTAATCATTATCATTTGCATCTAATTCAAACATCTCTGATTTTTATAGGACGCCAACTATGTACCTCCCCGTAACCCTTCAAACCAAGCGACGCTCAATCGCCATAGCGGTATCACTTGCGAGCAGCATCACGGTCCATGGTGCCCTGGCCACCAATACCATGGATGAAATCATTGTGATCGGTGAAAAAGTCGGCCGGTCTGTGCAGGATACCCCCTCTAGCGTCGCGGTTATCACTGAACAAATGATGATTGACCAGCAAATTCTCAACATGGACGACGTACTTCAACAAACCCCTAACGTCCATAGCCAGCCTAACAATGGCTTCACCATTCGCGGTATTGATGTGTTCAACGTATCGGGTGGCGGCAACAGCTATCTCGCGACGGTCTACCAAGACAACGCACCACTGCCCTACCGTGTTGTCCAAAAAGGCGGTTTTAGCACCTGGGACGTCAATCAGGTGGAAGTGTTGCGCGGCCCGCAGTCGACACTACAGGGCCGTAATGCGCTAGCCGGTGCTATCGTTGTTAACACCCAAGATCCTGGCTTTGAATGGGATGGTAAAGCGCGTGTAGCACTGGGTGATTATGGTCAGCAAGAAGTGGCTGCGGCCTTTGGTGGCGCTATTGTGGACGATTTATTGGCCTTTCGTATTAGTGCGGAACAAAACAAACTCGATGGTTTCAACGAATTTCTATCGACCGGTAAAAACAGCGACTACATCGACGAACAAAACGTGCGTGGCAAGCTACTGCTGGCACCCACTGATAACCTCGAACTTAAATGGGGGTATACGGCGCTCAATAATGAACGCGGCGTAAAGTTTACCTCTGAGGACCCCGCTGCAGACAATCAGTACGGCTATCGTTACCTCGACTTCGATTCACCCACATTGGAATTTAACGATGGTTATATTGCCAACCAAGAAATTTCCTACGACTTAGATAACTGGTCATTAATGTCGATTACCAGCTATTCCGATATCGATTATGGTTACGAATGGGACGGTGATGGTACCAGTACCCCACCCAGTTTGGTTCAGGTTGATGATCGCAACGAAGAAACCTTTACCCAAGAGTTTAGAGCCACATTTAATTACGAACGTGTTAACGGCGTTGTTGGCATCTATTATTCAGATAACTCCGTCGATGACGATGCTGTTGGTCAACGTCGTCTCACCTTTGCCGAAGCAGGCGTTACTCCCGATAGAGTGGCCGCATTTTTCTCTGTACCTGTAACCACAGCGCAACAATTACTGTCATTTTATAGTGCGGCCGACCCCATTATCCTTGGCGTCGACAGCCAGTTTGATACCGCTGTTAAGAACTATGCTCTATTTTCGGATGCGACTGTAACACTAAGCGACAACTGGGATCTTCTTCTCGGAGCACGTTGGGATTACGAAGAGCAAGAAAATAGCGCCAACTCTCTATACACCCTGGACAATGCAGCAGACTTACCTAACCCTGTTCTGTACCCTGCTCCGTTTGATAGTGCTGTATTTGCTCTAAACAATTACTTGCTTGGATTAGTAGATGATGCCTCGGGCGAATCACTAAAAGTCAGTGACGACTTTAATGAATTCCTCCCTAAAGTGGGCGTGAGTTACCACTGGAATGATGACATCACCACAAGCTTTGTCGCTCAACAGGGCTACCGCTCTGGCGGCGTTGGCCGAAACGTCGCTCGAAATCAAATTTATGTTTACGACGCAGAGTACTTAAATAACTACGAATTTTCGCTACGCTCTGCCTGGCTAGACAATACCCTCGTTGCCAACGCTAATATTTATTACAGTGATTGGAAAGATCAGCAAGTTGAAGTCTACGGGGATCAAGGCCAGTTTGATGTCAAGACAGAAAACGCGGGTGAATCCCATGTGCAAGGAATTGAAATCGATCTACAATTTGCCGCCACCGAATCATTATCTCTCTACGGTGGTTTAGGTTATGCAAAAACAGAATTTGATAAATTTGTTGACGAAGACGTTGCCGGAACTGCTTTTGCGAATGCACCAGAGTGGACAGGTAATTTAGGTATCACTTACGACCAAGGTACAGGTATCTTTGCCAATGCCAATGCCAACTACGCCGATTCATCGCTCGCCGCGGTGGGACAAACGTCGCCGATTAATGACCGACGCACACTGGTGAACGCAAAGCTTGGCTATAAAACCGAGCACTTTGGCGTTTACGTTATTGGCAGCAACATCTTTGACGAAGAATATATCTCGCGCGCAGACATTCGTGATCAAGGTGTGCAAACCTATGGCGATCCTCGCCAGTGGTCAATTTCGTTGGAAGCCAGCTTCTAATAAATTTGCAATACCCAGATAAAAAAAGAGGAGCAACCTGCTCCTCTTTTTGTTTTACTAAAATGACTTTATTTTTGTCACATCAAACGGTGTCAATTGATACACGTAGTAATTGAGCCAATTCGCAAACAATAAATTACCGTGGCTTTTCCAGGTGACAATGGGATCTTTCGATGGGTCATTATCCGGAAAATAATTTTCTGGAATTGACGGATTAATCCCCGCGTCCAAATCACGCTCATATTCATCCTTTAGGCACTGCGGTTCATACTCCGAATGGCCGACCACAAAAACTTGCCGCCCATCCAAACGTGTCATGACGTACGCACCGACTTGGTCAGACACAGCGACTAGCTCAAGTTCGGAGTGTTTAGCAATATCCTCCAGTGGGATTTCCGCGTAGCGGGAATGCGGCGCATCAAAAACATCATCAAACCCTCTCACGATTGGGCTTAGCGGAGCCGTTAGGTGGTGTCGATAGACGCCTGACACCTTTTTATCCATTACGCGTTTCTCTATACCGTAATGGTGGTACATCGCCGCTTGAACAGCCCAACACAAAAACATCGTCGAGGTAACATGTGATTTACTCCAGTCCATTACCTGCTGCATTTCTTTCCAGAAAATAACATCTTCAAATGGGACCGCACCGAGCGGAGCACCCGTAATAATCATGCCGTCGTAAAAGTTGTCCTTAACCGCATCGAAATCTTTATAATAGGTTTCCATATGCTCGATGGAGGTATGCTTTGACGGTTTGTCGTGGATACGCATTAGATCGACATTGAGTTGCAGCGGCGTATTCGAGAGCATTCTCAGAATATGAATCTCCGTCTCAATTTTTTTAGGCATCAAGTTCAATAATAAGATATTGAGCGGACGTATATCTTGCGTCTCTGCCTGCTGATCAGACATAACAAATACGTTTTCCCTCTGCAGTACAGACACCGCCGGCAAGGTATCGGGTAAACGAATAGGCATGACTCCCTCCTACTATTAATAAGCCATTGAACAGTATGACTAATACTCAAATCGCAGGCATAAAAAAACCTGCTTGGACTCGGTCGCTAAGCAGGTTTTGATAAATTCGTCTTATCATCTGTTTAGCGGTATTTTTAACGCGCCCGCAAGCTGATTCAAATCGGCGCCGTTGTAATGATGGAATTCTACTGCGTTCACTCGTCTCGCGCAATCACCCCTTTATGTGCCGACTGTTTTTCCGCGAGTAGAAAAGGCTGCCCTACGCTGCTGAACACCATATCGAACAGCATTTTTGGCATCTCCTTCACGAATAAACGCCTGAATATGCGGTATCGGAATGTGATCCGCCGTGTCGCGCCCATACCAGACCTGCGAAATACGACCGTCCTCGGTAAACAAAAAATCTGCTGGAACCAAGCGAACGTGAGGATTGTTGCTGGGACGCCCTCCTTTCAAAATCCCTTTAATAATACGAGGCATCTTGAATAACATAGCTTTGAATAAAGCACTCGAAGAATGCTCAATTCCGTAATGGTTATAGATGTCGAGGTCTGGATCAGCCAGCATGGTAAAGGGGCGCGGATGATTCGCAACGTAACGCCGCACTTGCTCAGGGGTATCGCTGAAAACAGCGATAATTTCCAAGTTTTGCTCTTTCCAAAGCTGGTAGTTATGAGTCAACTCATAAACTCGGTAGTGACAAAAGGGACAAGCCGCATCGCGGAAAAAGGACAGCATAATCCGTTTACCCAAATGATCACTTAGCTTAAATGGATTTCCATAAATATCCGTGGTGTGGAAATCAATCCCCTGACAGGGTGCTTTCAGCCGCATATGGCCCCCTACATACAATCGCTCTAGTTGTGTGCTAAACCAGCCTTCGCTCAACACGCCCCAACAACACCCAGGCCATGGGTGCTGCTGCCTAAGTGATACGCGTTGAACCCCGTAGTGGATGACTCAGCGGAACAATTGGCCATAAAAGGCAGATGAGAGGTTCAAAAACGCCAATTTGCAGAGGCCTCTGAGAGTAGATAGACCGGTCTAGTTGCTGGAACATGTCACTGCACAAACCGCTAAACCAATATTTTATGCGGTGATTTTCTGGCTCACTGAGGTAATTGGCGGGTGGCAGCATACAGCTATAGGCACTGCGGTCTTTAGTGCGGCCTGTAAGGCACCCCAAAAAGTGCGTGGTCACCTGGTCAACCTGTCTCTTCGTACTGCTTCCTCCCCCCCTAGAGCGGGAAAACCAGGGCGCTTTATGCAAATTGTATGGTTTGGCCTCGCGACAGCTCGCCAGAAATCGAAGCTTTTAGACCCCGATTCGCCTTAAATTCGGAAGGATTTAGGGCAAATAGCCAATTCTAGGTAAACCAAATGCGATTCTTGCTCATCTAGGCGCGCAAGATGGTTAAAGTTCATGTATATTAGCGCCCAATTTTTCAACCCGGATTGTAGAGAACACCATGACAGACCTATCGTTATACCGAAATATTGGTATCTTCGCCCACGTTGATGCCGGTAAAACCACTACCACTGAACGTATCCTGAAGTTGACCGGTAAGATCCATAAGATCGGTGAGGTTCACGAAGGCGAATCTACCACTGACTTTATGGACCAAGAAGCCGAGCGCGGCATTACCATTCAGTCGGCAGCCGTTAGTTGCTTCTGGAACAACCACCGCTTCAACGTCATCGACACCCCCGGGCACGTTGACTTCACCGTTGAAGTTTACCGCTCACTTAAAGTACTCGATGGCGGCATCGGCGTATTCTGTGGCTCTGGTGGTGTTGAGCCCCAGTCAGAAACTAACTGGCGCTATGCGAACGAGTCAAAAGTTTCTCGTATCATCTTCGTCAACAAGCTTGACCGTGTAGGTGCAGACTTTCTAAAAGTTGTAGGCCAAATCAAGAAAGTGCTTGGTGCCAAGCCTTTGGTTATGACCTTGCCAATCGGTCGTGAAGATACCTTCACTGGTGTTGTTGACCTGTTGAGCAACAAAGCCTACGTTTGGGACGAAACTGGACAACCAGAAAATTACGAAGTCACTGACGTACCTGCTGACATGGCAGATGACGTAGCGAAATACCGCGAAGAGTTGATCGAAACCGCGCTTGAAATGGACGACGACTTATTGATGGCGTACATGGAAGGTGAAGAGCCTTCAATCGATGACATCAAGAAGTGCATTCGTAAAGGTACCCTTGAGCTTGAATTCTTCCCAACTTACTGTGGTTCAGCGTTCAAGAACAAAGGTATGCAGCTATTGCTAGACGCAGTTGTTGACTACCTGCCTTCCCCAACCGAAGTTAACCCACAACCGTTGACTGACGAAGAAGGTGAACCTACTGGTGACTTTGCTACCGTATCTGCCGATGAGCCTTTCCGTGCTCTAGCGTTCAAAATTATGGATGACCGTTTCGGTGCCCTCACCTTCGTTCGTATTTACTCCGGTAAATTAAAGAAAGGTGACACCATCCTTAACTCGTTCACTGGTAAAACCGAGCGTGTTGGCCGTATGGTAGAAATGCAAGCTGATGAGCGTAACGAGCTAGACAGTGCTCAAGCGGGTGACATCATCGCGATCGTGGGCATGAAGAACGTGCAAACTGGTCACACCCTATGTGATCAAAACAACCCATGTACGCTTGAAGCCATGGTCTTCCCAGAGCCTGTAATCTCTATCGCGGTAACGCCGAAAGACAAAGGCTCAACTGAAAAAATGGGTATCGCGATCGGTAAAATGGTTGCTGAAGATCCAAGCTTCCGTGTTGAAACTGATCCCGATTCAGGTGAAACCATTCTTAAAGGTATGGGTGAACTTCACTTGGATATTAAAGTAGACATCTTGATGCGTACTTACGGCGTTGAGCTTGAAGTAGGTGCACCACAAGTAGCTTACCGCGAAACCATTACGCAGAAGATCGAAGATAGCTACACCCATAAGAAACAATCGGGTGGTTCTGGTCAGTTCGGTAAGATCGACTACACCATGGAACCAGGCGAGCCAAACTCTGGCTTCACCTTCACCACTACGGTTGTGGGCGGTAACGTACCGAAGGAATTCTTCCCAGCGATTGAAAAAGGTTTCGCATCAATGATGGAAACCGGTCCATTGGCGGGCTTCCCTGTATTGGACGTTGCTATCAACCTGCATGATGGTGGCTTCCACGCCGTTGACTCCTCAGCGGTAGCGTTTGAAATTGCAGCGAAAGGTGCTTTCCGTCAATCCATGCCAAAAGCGGGTGCGCAACTACTCGAGCCAATAATGAAAGTTGACGTATTCAGCCCAGAAGACAACGTAGGTGATGTGATTGGTGACCTTAACCGTCGTCGCGGCATGATCTCTAACCAAGAGCCTGCCTCAACCGGTGTTCGCGTTAAAGCTGATGTACCACTTTCAGAAATGTTCGGTTACATCTCAAGCTTGCGTACTATGACTTCTGGTCGTGGCCAATTCTCAATGGAATTCTCTCACTACTCAGCGTGCCCACAAAACGTAGCTGAAGAAGTGATTGCGGCTGAGAAAGCAAAACGCGAAGCTAAGTAATTTCATTACATAGCTGACAAACAAAAAGCCCCGCTGGTGAAAATCAGCGGGGCTTTTTTATTGGCACTAGGTTTATTGGCACTGGGTTTATTGGCACTATGTAATGTTCTTTCAACTAGCTTGGGCGATTTGAGTGATAGGTTCTTTTAAGGGCCTCTATGATAACAGTACCCCTCGAAACTGCTTGGTAATATTTAGCGGTGTTTTTCTTCCACCATTTGGTTTAGAAACCGAAGAATCGACTGACTCTCAACTTCAGCATTCAACATAGCTTGCACAATCCTGGCTTTAATTTCATTATTTTCCCGCCAGTTTTCCTGTGCAAGTGCAATAGCCTCTTGAACAGATTCATGTACCAGCGCATGAGGTGCTTTCAATGCTTTGTAACCCTGAGTGCTACTGAAGAGAGATTTACCCTCACCCTCGTAATACCATTTACCCAGTCGACAATCTCGGTGACTAACGTTAACAGCCGATTTCGCGTCTTCGTTTGCAGCATCATTTAATGCGATATAACCATTTTGCTTAAATATTATATGATCGACCTTGATCAAGGCGCTTAAAGACTTATCTTTCGCTAAGTTCACTGAATCCAAGGTATTGCGTGCACCCTCTGAAAAACAGTCGATTTGCGTCTTGAAGCTTCCCATTTTGCTATCGATCTCTTGCGCGACTTCAGCGGACGTATTGGCTTTATCGATGGTTGAGTTCACAATTTTTGTGAAGGAACCAATCGTGTCGGTAATATCAATAGCCGCAGTAATAGTACGCTTCGATAACGCCTTCACCTCATCGGCAACGACCGCAAAACCGCGACCTTGCTCTCCTGCTCTAGCAGCCTCGATTGCCGCATTTAAAGCGAGCAAGTTGGTTTGATCCGCAATATCAGTGATAAACGAAATAGACTCCTTTACTTTTTCGCTATCCGCGCCTAAGGCAGCAATAACATCGGCCACCTCTTGAATAATTTTGTTCACATCAGAAATGGCTGAAGCCATCGAAACAACGTCAGATTGCCCTTCTGTAGCCGCCGTATCAGTCCTTTTGGCAATCTCCTCAATCCCCGTCATTCTCTCACCGATATCAGCAATATCTTTTTGTGTTTCTCGCATATTCAGTATCAAGTTATTAATATTATTTGAGTGCAACTGTGAATGAAGTTCATTCGTCGTGACTAACTCGGAGTTGTGTTGCATTTTACAAATGGAATCGTTTATGTGTAAAAGCGATGTTTTGAGCTGACCGGGTAGGCCTCGATACAAAGCCTTGCGACGATAATCACCCTTTGACACATTTCGAAAGCATGCATCAACTTCTTTGAAATAAGACTCAACGATATCTAAAAACTCGTTAACCTCCCAACCGATCTTTCCAATCTCACCCATCTTCCGTAAGTTAACAATACGCTGACTGAACTCACCTCGATTAGCCTCTTTTAGTGTTGAAAATATTTCATTACAACTAAATAGCACTCTCGAAAACAACCTAAAAACATAAGTAGCAAGAGCCAGAGTAAACGCGGGAAAAAGCCAGACCCATACACCAAATGCGCCCGAGAAATAAACAATGCCCGCGAACAAAAGGCTGGAAAGCGACACAAAGGCAATAAACACAGTCAGCAATGTACTGAGAAAGAAAAACCTAGCGCTTACCCCTTGGTTTTGGCGTGCCTTTATCGTCATGATGTCGGCTCCTGATTTTCAATGCTGAGTATTAGCGAAAGATAGTCCGTATGCCTTTTATCCATTTCGCCTTGAAAATATTTAAGTGAAGCGTCGATCGCTTGCTGCCCACTGTAACGCTGTTCGATTTCACACATGGATTGATAAAGAGGAATGACCTTATTGATCGCTGATCGAGTGGGCTGTCTACGTACAGAGTAATAGCCTATCAACTCGTTAGAAATTGAATGTACTGGCGTTACGTTGGCAAATACCCAGTAGTAGCCTCCGTTTTTACAGCGGTTTTTAACATAGCCAAAAAACTCCTCACCTTGTTGTAGTGTATTCCACATGACACGAAAGACCGCGCGAGGCATATCGCTATGTCTAATCACGTTATGCGGTTTACCAAGCAGCTCGCTCTCACTGAACCCTGAAATCCTCATGAACGTGCGATTAACATAGATTATCCTACCTTTGGTATCGGTTTTACTCACAATAAACTCTTCTTCCGCGAGAGAAACCTCTTGATCATCAGCCGTTGCTGATTGCAATTGCATTCCCACCTCCCTTCTATGCACCAAAGCGCTTTCACAACATTTGCCTTTAAGTTTAGACACTACTGACGAGTTATCGCGATATTGGAGGTGCAACAGGCGGGATTATGACAAAAGCCAATCTAAAACAAACAAAGAGAGCTTAGCGGATTATTTTTAATACCGCAAAATTATTATAATCGCCCGAATAACGTATATTAAACAGAGGCCACATTTAAATTATTTAAACACCCGAAAAGGCGTACAAGAGATCAAAAGCGCCCCGCCTCTACCTTGAGCGCCGTCAACGCTCAGCAGACCCAGGCATATCAGAAAGGAATGGGCTACAACAACGGTCATTAAAGCGCAGGAAGAGCTATCAAGAACCAAAGAACATCACACCAATGGCACCAAATAGACTCTCGGCTAGAGGCGAGAGATTAAAGCGAACTCGAGTATAGAACCTGAGTAGAGAACCCGTAGTTTAGGTTAATCGATTTGCAGAACTACTCCCAAATACCATCGGGAATGGGTTTAGCTTGAACAAACTCCACTAAAATGCCGTCCGTTGCACGAGCAAAAAAACTGGGCAAACCATGCAAAGCGCTAACGGAAATATCAGATTCGATGGCTAAACCCGATGACTTCACTCGCTCATAAGCGGCTTGAATATCGCGAAAGGAGAACGCAATATGAGCGATAGTACTCTCATCAGTCGGCAGCAATTCGGGTCCTTGTTCGGGTGGCCGCAAACGATCGGAATTGAGTGAGACAATAATTTGCACATTATCAACCGTGACGATGAAGGCACTCGGTAATTTTCGTATCTGGATTTCGGACAGCGCGAGAGCCGACTTCAACCAATCCGTGGTTTTTTGGACATCACTAGCCAAAATATGCACATGATTAAAACGATGATGTTTGTCACCAGTATAGATTTCGACAACTTCTTCATCTGGACCAAATAAATACATAAAATGATTTTTGCCCAACGGGGTTAAAGGCGTATAAAAATTAACACCCTGACTTTTCAACCACGCGTACTCATTCGGACCATCGACTCCACTCCAGCCAATATGCCAAAGCGATGTTTTCAGATTTGATATCGCAGGTTTATCAACCTTGTTCATCAAAATAAACGATCGCTCAGTAAATAGGCCAGGCGTTTTATTGTTGAAGTTAACAGCGGTCGCACCTAAAAATTGTTGATAGAAAGTGCGCGTTTCTTCCACATCCTGAACATTGAGCCGCACGTGGTGGAAGTGACCTTGCTCTACCACCCGTTCGGCAAAAGCCGTCATACTCAGAGACAAGAATAAAGCCGATAGAGAAATTGAAAGTCGCATACCCATACTCGATCATCAAATGTGATTAGAAGATCGAGAGGCTACCATGCTAGACGCCCATTCGCCTGGCATTTAGTGTAAAAAAGGGTTTGACTGGAGGAAGGAAAGTAGAGCCTTAGCGAAGGCCCTGCGATGCGAGATATTACTCTTCAGCAATTTTCACTAATTGCTTACCAAAGTTTTTACCTTTCAGTAAACCTCGGAATAATTCTGGGGCATTTTCAAGGCCTTCACCAACACATTCCTTGAACTTGATATTGCCTTCGTTCACCCATTGACCTAGTTGAGTAGACGCTTCTAGCCAGCGATCATCCCACTCTGTGACGACAAAGAAACGATGTTCCGGCACATGCTGAGCCTCGCCAAAAATATCAAAGGGTGTACGCACCTTCGTGCCCTGCTTGGAATTGTACGCAGAGACATAACCACAAATTGGAACACGACCACCCGTATTCAGTAACTTAGCAACCGCCTCGCTAACGTCACCACCGACATTTTCGAAATACACATCGATACCATCGGGGCATGCGGCGGCTAGTTTTGCTTCAAAATCCGGTGCTTTGTAATCAACACAGTCATCGAAACCCAACTCATCTTTTACATAGGCACACTTCTCTGCTCCGCCAGCAACGCCGACTGCGCGCAAACCCAGAATTTTTGCCATTTGCCCCACAACAGAACCCACTGCGCCCGACGCGGCGGCAACCACCAAGGTTTCGCCGGCTTTAGGTTTACCAACTTCGGTAAACCCCCAATAGGCAGTGCGACCCGGCATCCCAACGACACCTAGGTGCATACTCAGACTGCCATTGTTTAAGTCAATGGGGCGTAACCGGGGCTCATCAGCATCAATCACAAAATGCGTCTGCCAGCCAGTATAAGCAGTGACGTAGTCCCCTACTATATACTTGTCGGATTTAGATTCTACGATAACGCCTGCTGACTCAGCGGTAATCACGTCGCCAATTTGCAAAGGATCCACATAAGATTTCGCATCATTCATGCGACCGCGCATGTACGGATCAAGAGAAAGCCAAAGTACCTTAATGAGCACCTGATTATCTTTCAACTCAGGTAATTCACTCTCTTGAAAACGGAAACAACTATCATCTGGCTCACCGTCGGGGCGTTTAGCCAATACCACTTGTTTAGACTTCATCTTCTCACTACCTTCTGGAGGATAAATAACTATTTTTAGTCATCGATACTAACGGAATCACGGAGTACTTTATAGCATCGCATAGCACCAAGGCTATTTAGAATTTATAAACAACCCATCAATTACAATGCAATCAACTAGATTTGTTTAAAGACATAAACCCCATCGATAGGAATGTTCAACCCGACGGAAAACACAATGTCGCGCGAAAAGGCGATTCAAAAGAAAGAGACGTTCGTTTTTAACAACAGGAAAGGGCTTAGACTAAATCACTGATTGGTTTAGCAAAAATGACATTAAAAATATTGTTCGTGGTCAGTTGCCGCCGCCCCTGCACTACGCGAGCAGAGGCAATGGCAACCTAAGGTAATAATTAACAAACAATATCGTAGGTTATCTGAAAATCACCCCCCGGCAATCCATTTCTATCGCCATCCAGAGGATTGCCTTGATTATCCAATACCGGGTTGTCACCGTCCCCCATGATCGTGTATTCCAACCCGCCCGAAAAACAGGGACTTAAGGTAGTAAAGTCTTCTACGGTTGTAAAAATTAATTGTCGATTGCCGTGAGACCAACTCATGGTGCCGGTACCGTTACCACCCGCGCCAGTAACCGTGACGTTGTCTCCTAACACAAACGATGAAGGGTCCATCGCAATATTAAAACGCACTGTTAACACGGCTTTAGTCCCATCAAGCTGAATATCAACAAAATTACTGCCCTCAGTTGCCCACGGAAATGTGGGCATAGCCACGGCCGTTGGCAGCGCATTTTCAAGCGCCTCGATACGGGCTTGCAGATCAACAATCAGCTGATGATTATCATCCACAGCAGTTTCTATGGCTGAAAAGTTTTCATTGACATCGTCCGCAACAGCCGCAGTGCCAGCCGAAAATGAATTCGGCACATCAACTTCGCTGGCGTGTAGCACATTTGGACTAAGCAATAAGATTAGCCCCAAACAATTTAAAATTCTCATAACCTCCCCCCTATATTTAACTGACTTTATTATTGCCATGTACCTTCACCCCAAACCATCGTATCCCACGAACTTTCGGCGGGTGTACCTGATGGAGTACTAGCGCCGCTACTGCTAGAGCTACCCCCGCCACAGGCTGACAACGCGAGCAATAGAATCGTAAAGCATCCGATAACACCTAATTTCATAGACAGTCTCCTTTCGATGACTCTAACCAGAATCACCTCACTCAACTAAGTTACCTGTTCGGCAAACTTAAAACCTCAAAAGTGCCCAGAATACCGTAGTTACTGGGACATAAACACCTACAACAACACATAATCAAACCAGACAAACTGACGGTTAATAAACTCCATCACCCGGCGCAACCCGCACTTAAAACGGCATGGTACGCGTCTAGCGAGAACAGTGATCCGTTTCAATCTGGGATTTGCAGAAGTACAATCTGCGAATACCAACCAAATAATAATCCATAACGGGTAAACGCCATGGCTTTCTCAATACAATGCACACTCAAGCGCCGGGTCACTCATTGCACTCTGACCGCTTTAGCTTTAGGCCTCATCGCTTGTAGTGACAATACACCGGAACACACTATCTCGGATAATACAGCCGCTTCAGCTGAGCAAAACGCCCCCACACAATTGAATTCGACTGAAGACACGACTGTAGTCACCATCAATGACGGCACAATCAAAGGCATCGTTCAGGAGAATGGCTCGCGTGCATGGCTTGGTATTCCCTATGCCCAGCCACCGGTTGGAGATCTACGCTGGAAGACGCCACAGCCCGTTACTCCCTGGGAGGGCACCTTCGATGCATCCAAAAATATTGAGCCCTGCCCACAATTTGCATCCGTCCTATCCGAGGGCATAGCAGACCCAGACAACGATGGCGTGGTAGGTACGGAAGACTGCTTATACCTTAGCGTCTACGCACCCAGTGATGCATCGCCAGACAAACCACTCCCCGTCATGTATTGGATTTTCGGCGGCGGCAATAACAGTGGTTACGCGGGGGATTACAACGGTGGCTTTCTTGCTGAGCAGGAAGATGTCATCGTGGTTGCAGTTAACTACCGCCTAGGTGCATTGGGCTGGTTTATCCATGACGCCATCTTAGACGAAGGCGCAACAGGCGCTGACGCTAGCGGGAATTGGGCCACGGTAGACACCATCCGCGGTCTCGAGTGGGTACGCGATAATATCGCCGCATTCGGAGGCGACCCAAACAATGTCACCATTTTTGGAGAAAGTGCCGGTGCCAGTAACGTATTAACCTTGATGGTCTCCCCCATGGCCAAAGGGCTATTCCATCGCGCCATTTCCGAAAGTGGCGGCGGTAGTGCAATGCCAATGAGTCGCGCCATTAACTTTACCGACGAAAGCCCTGCTGGCGTCGCGCTAAGCTCCAAAGAAATCATTAACAAAATCCTTATTCGTGATGGCAAGGCAAGCACTCGAGAAGGAGCCAAAGCGGTACAAGCCTCTTTATCAAAAAACGACATTCGCGAGCTACTGTATAGTGAACCTGCCGCCAGTTTTTTGAAACTTTATAACCCCAATAGTGCGCGCAACTACGCATCCCCCAAGAAAACCATGGATGGTACTGTGCTTTTACATGAATCCCCTATGGAGTCGCTCGCCAAGGGAAACTACCATCAAGTGCCGATTATCTTTGGCACAAACCGCGACGAGCGACGCATCTACATGTACCGTGAGCCTAAATGGCAAGCTGTGTTAAAAACCGATCCCGAAGAATATATTCGCGTTGCAAAATACTCATCCGACCTCTGGAAACTCCGCGCGGTTGACGCCATTGCACGCTCGGCGGTTCCACACCAAAGTGGCTCCGTATTTACTTATCGTTACGACTGGGATGAACAAGCGACCTACAAAGGTATGGACCTATCCATCGCCATTGGTGCTGCACACGCAACCGAAATGGCCTTAGTGTTTGGCGATTGGGATATTGGCTTTGTCAACAAAGACATACTCTACGACCCAGAAACAATCCCTGCGCGAAACAAACTCTCTCAATCGATGATGTCTTACTGGGCAAACTTTGCCTACACCGGCAACCCAGGTAAAGGTCGTGATGGTCAACAAGTGGAATGGCAACCCTGGCAAGCGGGCGAAAATAAACCGAAAATGATCATCTTCGATTCAGACGCCGACGGAGGCATCCGCATGTCAAATGAAGAAATGACGGCAGACTCCATTCGCGCCGCATTTATGGCAGAAGAATTTTCAGACGAAGCAAACCGTTGTGCGGTCTATCGCAGCACCTACACAGCATTATCTAGCTTTGATGAAGAAGAATTTTTTGCGTTAGGCTGTGAGCTGTAAATCGAAAACACCAGGTAAAAGCTGGTTAATTCAAGGCAGATAGCGCTTGCTATCTGCCTTTTTATTAGCTATTAAGTTATCCAATGCAAATCGACATACCAGGAAGCAGGCAGGAACTTACATGTCTAAGTGCTTTGAAAGATACTCTAAAATATCTGTGTTAAGACTTTCATAGAGAGAAGTAAATCGCCCATTTTCAAAACCAAAGTCGACTACTCGCTTATCAACTTCATCGCCGTATTTGGAAGCTTTCTTGTAAAATCTTGAGGTTTGCTTCTTTCTATAAAAAGAAAGATATGGATGATTTAGCATTAAGATAGGGGTCTTTAAGCCATATACATTGTTAATCGGACTTCTATTTTTTATTTCGTTGTCATCAGAACGAAATAAACCTGATAACACAAAGCTTCTTCGATTCAGGTTTCTATAGAGCCTATGCGGATCGGTAATTGCATTATAGACTGCGATACATTTGAAGGCGTAAACGTCGTCAAGTGCAACTCTCAAAGCGAAGTAACTATCATAGTTAAAACCAACAACACATGAATTATTTGCGTCGACATAATCGAATCCTAACGTTTTTTCAACTGCGGATTTAATCAATCGAAAATATGACTCATCGAAGTCAACATCGGAAAGCCACATTGCGTAACGGTGACTCCCTAGTTCGATAGGAGCTGCAACTTCGAGCACAGCATACCCTGCACTAGCATAGACCTTTGCGTTATTACTAAACACAGTATCACTACCTACTACACGACCATCTAGCAACACCACCAAGGGCACCTGTTTATCAGTTTGCACTGGCCGTGTTATTACAAACTGGAGATCCTCTTCATCGAATAAATACTGCGTAGATTGAGGTAAAGAATCAGCATCCAAATTTTCTCTAACTTTAGCAAAGGGCACAAGACTATTAGTTTTTGAATCTCCAAAGTAATAGGTACCTGGATCATTTAGACCACTAGATAAGATAATGTATTTGGTATTGTCAATGCTAATATCGACCAAGGTGTTATCAAGATCAGAAAGAGCTGTGTTCCACTGTTTATGAAGCTTTCTTACAATACGTGAAAAGTAGTAGTCTCCTTCTGAAGAGGCAGCCCGTAGACCTATAATATTTCCTTTTTTGTCTACAATCTTTTTCCCAAGCGCATGGCTAATTTTGTCTTGTGCGACAACGACACCTTCACGATCACGATTAGCAACATCATACTTTCTAATTAATGGTCGCCCAGCTTGGTAACTAGCGGCGTATAACCAACCACTCGAATCAAAACCTAATGGTTCTATGAGCTCATTATTTTTGTTGCTAAATTTCCAAAGCGAATCAGCACCGCTTTCTTTATCGTTAATATAAACTGTAGTGGCCTGTTTACCAGTTTTAATCAAAAGTCGAGGCCAAGAGCGATTATCGAGAATAACGTGACTAAAACGAAACCTCGTACTCAATACTTCGAAACTATCTTTGCCGCCAGTATTGATATTAATTTTATAAAAATCGCTCCCATCTCGAACCAGTATATGATCTGGCTCTTCTGGCAATATAGAAATTATGTCACCACTGATGTGGCTCTCGAAGAAAACACCCTTTTCTTGTAAAACTTTGAATTCTCTCTTTTTTCTGTTATATATCAATTCTTTATAATCAGTTAAATCTCCAATATTTTTAGCTTCAATTAATAGGGACTCATTATTCAACCAGCGTAATAGCCCTACTTCCAGAACATTCGCGTCAATTTCAAATACATTTTCGCGCTCGCCAGTTTCAGTATCCAAAATTTCAATATACGAAACTCTCTCAGCGAAACGCCCAATTCGTGCAATTGAAGCTATATACCGGCCGCCAGGAGATAAACTAATATGTTGCGCATCAGGAAGTGAGAATAGCTGCCTAGTTAATTCGGGAAGTTCGACAGCAACTGCTTTTGAGCACGTCATCAACCAACAGATAGCAATGACAGCAGTTTTTAAAAAACAACCCACGTTCAATGTAGATTTTCTACATTTCATTTCATGCACTCCATTCCACCTACCTTTACTTATTCACAACGCGGTAAAACCACCATCAACCACTAACTCGGCGCCGGTCATCCATCGCGCTGCATCGGAGGCGAGAAATACCACCGCGCTTGCAATATCACTCGGCGCACCAAACCCGAGAGGATGAGCCACTTTATTTGCCGCAACAACGCGGTCAATATTTTTTGCCAAGCCGATGTCGACCATACCCGTCAAAAAATGATCGCCCATATTGGTCTCCACCATCCCTGGGTGAACCGAATTGACTCGCACATCTAATTTTAACCGTGCGCATTCAATTGCCGCTGACTTAGTCATCGCGCGAACCGCGCCTTTCGAGGTGTTGTAAGCAATATGTCCTGGCGAACCGACTATGCCCGCGACCGACGACAAATTGATAATTGAGCCCCCATCTTTCATCACGCGCAGCGCGTGTTTGTGGCCCAGCATAACACCCGTGACATTCACATCCATGATATGACGGAACTCCTGCACATCACATTCCGCCAACAAATGAGGAACCTCAATACCTGCGTTATTAACCACGATATCGAGACGACCATATTGCTGGATAATATGCGCAAGTATGGATTCCCATTGAGATTCGTCCGTAACATCGTGCTCAATAAAGGCCGCCTCAATTCCAGCTTCTCGGAGGGCAGAAACCGCTGCATTACCTTCTTCAACTAGGAGGTCAGTCAACACAACGGTAGCACCCATTTGGCCTAAGGCATTGCCAATCTCAGCGCCTATGCCACGGGCTGCACCCGTAACGATGGCAACTTTGTCTTTTAGGTAGAATAAGTTTGGGTAATTCATAAAGAAGGTTTTAGTTTTATTATTTTTAGCTTTGTTCACCGAATGAAGAATAACTTCACCGGTTTCTAAGTTTGGGCTTGACCGCTACTTTTAAAGACGAACAGTAATAGCTCGGGTGCGCTCTTGGCTAGCCCGAAATTCACCACCCTCACCAAAGGCAGGATCCACCTCTCCACTCACTGACCTATCTAACGTAATCGTCAGGGTGCAATTTACACCAGGGTTCATACCGAAATTGGCATCGCCTAATAGTCGGGAATTAATAGTTACAGTCGCAGCACCCGTATCAGGAAATGAATCAGCTCCGATGCCTAACCGCGACCCGCAGTTCGTTTGGTAAGTAGCAAGTATATCGCGCCCGCCGGGGTTTGCGGGTTGCCATGTAATGTCTAAAGTGTCGCCGAAGTTGAGAGCAGTATTGGCTGCAGGTAGGACAAATTCAGGCGCAAAAGGCAAATCAAGTTGAGAATTCGGCGCATCAACTTCTGTGTCACGAAGTAATGCTATGGTAAATGTGGTTCCTCCCATATCCGTGGGCACGGTCGTTCTGTAAGAAAAATCACCATAGGCGACTACCTTCGATAACTGGTAGTCCACCCCATTCACCGTCGCCACTAATTGATCTTCTGGCTGCAATTCCAGTACAACATTGTTACCAATCACCCTCGGCGCTCCTACATACAAACTAGCGCTGATTTCTGTAGTACCCGTACCGTTCGCCTGCAACGAGTAAGCCGCATAGACGCCCGAGGTATGAATGTTGGTTGATTCTGTTTCAGAATCGCCACCGCAAGAAGATAGCATTAAAACGAGAAGCACCAAGGCAGCGTTTTTTAAGCAAGGTATTACAGTCATACTAAGTCCCTTTTTGTTATTTGTAAGAGAGGGCTTTTGAAACAGAGGGATAAAGCCCATTCGCATACGCCAATATACCACGTCTTAACGATATGTTATTTATAATTTAGATAAGCCACTATCAAGAGATCCAGCGTAACTATGCAATGATAAAATTGCCTTTGTCGCCTAAATCATCCAGCGCTCGTCGGCCCCAATCTTAGTTATACTCGACAAAACCTAACCTATGCCCCAATGCATTCCACATAAATTTGTTGGCAGTTTGTGAAGGAATATTATTCTTTTATATCGCCTCACTCGCATTGATTAACCTCGTTTGATGCGCACCACTTTCATGATTTCAAACGGCATGCCTGCAACGGTTTCTTCATCGGGGTAATAGGTTACATTGACTCTCGCACCCTTTAAGCTTTGGTAGTTCTCTTTTCGCTTGAATTTAAAGGGCACATCGTAGCCCTCTAGCATGATGGTATGTACAACCCAATTATCTTGATCGCGTTGAACATGCGATACCACTTTCATCATTTCAGAATGGATCAGGTTTTTATTTTTTTCGGTTAACTTTTTTGGATCTGATTTCATTTTAAGTATTTTTATATAGTGATCTTTTCGGTGTCGGTGGATAGAGAACTCATTTTTGATTCAAAACCTCGTCCCTTTTCTCACGCGCTCTTCAAGTTGAGCAATAATTTCTTCGAGTAAGGCAAGGTTAGGGTTTCTCGCCCTCTTCATACTGATCAAACATCCTTTTAAGTTCTGTGATTGCCAATTCCCTTTCTCTCGCTCTACCACCACGTAAAGCATCTACTAATGCAAGTAATTGGTAAAGTACAGCATCTCGTTTAGCGGCCTCAGGCACAGACTTGTAGAGAGGAGAAAATGCCTCACCTCGTATTTCCCCTTGCGGATCAGGCCACACCAGTGTCGAGTCATAATCGTCAGGAAAATATTGAGCCAATGGTGCAGCCACATAAGAAGTCGCCATGCCCCGCTCCATCGCCCCACGCTTGGGTACAAACACATAGCGAATACCATGTTCGAGAAATTCTCCAAGGTTACGAATGTTTGGGTGGATCTCCCCTTCCAGCTTATACGCCAACCCAGACGCAACCGCACGTTGCGCAGCCGCATGAACTTCAGAGGGGCTCATCCCTAACTCAACCGCTAACTTATTGAAAGTCCACGTTTTTTTGCTATTAGCAACCAGCTTGAGCAGAAATACAATGTCTTGAGGTTTCAGGTTCATAATGTGTTTTCTATTCGCAATTCGCGAATAAAGAATAACATAGGGAAAGTGTGAGTCAACCTGGGGATATTGAGAGAATGCCTGGACTTAACGAGCGACACTTGGGCAGGGATAGCTCTCACCCTAGGAAAGGTCATGTTTACATTTTGGGGTTTTATCGACATCAACTTCTGTAAATTTATTTCATATTGTTCGGAATCGTGACTATCTTGTTTATTATGTTGTAACCCCTAATGACATTTAGGAGCGCCTATGACAACTGAAGTCATATACGAAAATGATGGAGAAGGCATCTACTACATCCACCGCGATGTACTACAAGGCGCGTGGCTAGTGGAGAAAATGAAACTACACAATCGTCAAATCGACTTTCGCAAGCTCCGCTACCAGATAGTAGATTTCAGACACTTGGACCGGTTAGAACTCACAACTGAACAACTACAGCAAGTCGCCGACATTGATCGCAGCATTGCTCACCTCAAACGCCCAGATTTCCAACTAGCCATTATCCTCGCCTCAGATTCCATGTCTGGTATTACCCGCATGTGGGAAGTCTACGTCAACATGCCAGAAAACAACGCCAAATTCTTTTATAGCCTAGAAGAAGCCAGAGAATGGTTGGGGCAGAAACAATCCGAAGTGAAACAAGTGAAGGTGATTTAGAGTGGCGATTGATTTAGCATCGCATGCGTCATTGATTATCCGTATTCCAAGCTCTTGCATCCAAACTCTTAAAAGTAACTTAAACACCCGCATTTTTACAGTGGCTTACGCGCAGCCACAATCACGTTGAAGCTCTTCCCCGCCCACGGGATCAGGGCGTTGTAATCATGCTCAAACAGCAACACATCAAAGCCAATATCAGCCAGCATGTGTTGTAACTGCGGTAGCGAGATGGCCGTCATGGTGTGAGCATCCTGCCATTGCTGAACACCGTTGGGCGTATGACAACAGATCGTCAACTGCAACGTCATGGCGTCACCTTGCCCGGCATATTGCCATCCCGAACAAAACTCCAACTGGTTACCACCCTCCTGTGTTCGTGTGGTAATCATGCGATTGCTGTCAATTCCCCGCGCATCCACCGCATTAAACACAAACACACCGCCCGGCTTTAAGGCACTCCACGCACGACGTAGCGTTTCATTTAGCCGAGAAACAGGGTAACTGTAATGAATGGAATACAAAAAGCAGGAGATCAAATCAAACGTAGCGTGATAATCAAACTCCGCCAGATCACAAAGCAGCATGTCCGCTTGCGGGCACCGAGCCTTCGCTTGTTGGAGCATATCGGCACTGTTATCGAGGCCAGTAGCAACAAACCCCTGCTTAATCATATGCGCCAGATGCTGGCCAGTCCCACACGCCAGATCCAGATACTGGCGCCCATCAGACAACGCCAAGCAATCAAACGCTCGCTTTAAAAAGGCACACTGTTCTGCGTAATCAACCTCGTGGCAGAACTGGTCGTAATAACCCGCCAGATCGGCGTAAAGGTTTTCGGGAGTGTGCATGGCAGGCCTGAATTTACCGCTACAGAAAAAGGAGGCGCATCATAGGGGGAGTGTGTTAATTGCTGCAAGCTTTTCAAGCAAATAGGATGGTAGTTGTTTTGGGGTACACAAAGCCTGTTGACACCTATTGGCTAATGGGTGCCCCTGTTTATTCATTCGTTTGGATTGATTTGATTTGAGCGCCTACATTTGAGGTGCAAGTTGGGGGAAATACCACGGTTCAGCATGTTCGGGGATTTCCCATCGCAGCGGTGACTTACTGCTCGTTTCGCTGAGCAACCCCTCATCTTTTAATTGGCTCAACAAACGTCTGGCACTACGTTCTGGCATTGCACACGACTGTAACGCCTCGGCGCGTTCTAATTTACCACTAATAAAAGCGTTATACAGCACCATAGCGGCTTCATGTTTAAGGGACCCAGTAACACCCAGTACGCGATAATCGTTGCGTGCCTCAATGTAGCTTTTAATACGTTTGCGTAATTCGGTTAGATTTAACAAACCGCTGATATAATCTACCTGATCAATAGCGGTATCGAGCATATAGTCGCAAAACTCCATTAAACCTTTTTCGGTTAACTGGCCTCGACCGTCATAATCGCCTTGGCGCGGTTGATCGGCCATGGCTAAATATCTTTTATAGTTTCCGTTTCTATTCGCCAACCCACGGCTTAAGCACCAAGCGCCGTAGCTTTCCAAACCCACTGCTTTCAATGCGGCGTCAGTAATTAGACGACCAACTCTGCCATTGCCATCGAGAAAAGGATGAATCCAGGCAAAACGATGGTGGGCGGCCATAATGGCAATTATTTTTTTATCGCCTTGAAAACGATTGGGATGGAATGTCTCACAAAACCTTTCCATGAGTACCGGTAAGCTCTCTGGCTCAGGTGGGATATGCTGCCCTACCTCCACTCGCCTTTTACGCCACTCTCCCGGCTCAACCCTATCCGTTATTTTGTCGGCATTGTCTTGTATTACCCACAAACTTTCTGGAATGTGATGATAAAACTGATGATGGATTTCCTGAATAAACTCGGGGTTAAACAGATCATCCAAACTCGGTGCCCGTTCTTGCAACCATTGCTGAACGGCCATATGCCCGAGGGATTCCTTTTGTAAATCACGTTTTGCCGGATCGACCGAATAATCGCCGCGCTGTGCCGCCCTTATTTCATGTGGCCGCGTTGCATTACCTTCAATCAGGTTCGAGTAATAGGAATTGATCACCCGCATATGGATCTCAAGTACGGCGAGCGTATCTGGCGCTAACAAGCCCGATAGCTTCGATGATTTTTGGATCAGCGCCATCGCCTTATCAGGTAAGCTGGACTTTTCCATTGCCTGCTCACTAGGAATAAATGGCGCTATGTCGGCTATCGAAGTAGTCATTTAACGAGCGACCCTGTTAAAGAGGTTGTGTCAGCTATCACGCTTATCGCCACTAACCCTGCCAAATATTTGGCCGGTTATTTGGCCGAATTAAAATTCTGCAACCTATTGTTTTTATTATAAATAAATGAATATAAAGTCAGGTAAAAGCTTTTTTTGGCCGGATAAATGGCCGATTTCGTAAGAATAAGCCAAAAACCGATCAAAAGCCACTCGAAGGTGGAGAAAGACCCAAATTGGGTACGACAGGCCCTTCTCTTGGTCTTTTAAATATTGCCGTATAGAAATTTAGGGAGAAACATAGAGGACGAAAATTGCCATCTCACACAAGAACTTTGGCTAATTTCCTACAGTCCCTTATCAGTCAATAGCCGCAAGCCCTGCGGTGAAATAAAAGGGTGTGTTTTGGTGGAGATATTTTGTTGGGTGTCGGTGTTTACCGAATACGAGTGATTTCTTGGTATTTGCCGTGGTTGACGGCGGGCGACATCCTTTTTCTTGCTCCCCCAAGTAAAAGGATGCAAAAAGACAAATCTGTCCGGAACAAGAGTTGGGCAGCCGCTTTTTGTGCTGGTCGAAGACCGAGCTACATGGATGTAGTGAGTCCACGTACCCCGCATTGGGTCTTCGACTCCCCTCCCTCCGTTCAAACCATTAATGGTCGCTTTGATGCCACTTCCTGTATCAGCAAAGCTAAATAGTATGTCCTATACGATTTCCCAAAATAATTTTCACTTCACTCAGCCTGCTGCAAGGGGAACGCAAAACAACAGATCATCAATGTAGCGAGAAGAAATAGATCCGTCCCCTTTTTCGCAAATAAAGCAACACCGAGAAAAACAAATCTGTCCCCTTTTTCGCAAATAAAGCAACACCGAGAAAAACAAATCTGTCCCCTTTTCGTGCTATTTAAAGAATCGCGAATTATTCAAAACACATTTATCTGAGGAAGATCCACACGCGTTTAGGAAAGCAGCGCATTACAGCGCGCCGATAGTTAATGATCGGTTTGTAAATCAGATTGCTTCATTGTCGGGTAAAACCATTCAACAACAACGGGGACGACCGCCGGTTAATAAATAATCCCTCCGTCCCCTTTAACTGTTTGACTACCTCTTTATCATATCTAAAAAGAGGTAGTTGCTTATCGTCATCCTTGGCGCTCATAAATCGATCCCTAATTAGCTGACTGCTAAAGATCCATTCCCGCCCCATTAAACCGCAGCCATTTTTTCTGGGCTTCATATCCTGGCAGTATTTTTTCAACGGCACGCCAGAATGCGGGTGTATGATTGGGGTATTTGATGTGGGCGACTTCGTGGGCTATAACGTAATCTAATGCGGAAAGCGGCAGCATGGCGCATTTCCAGTGAAAATTTAATTCGCCATTTGCGGTGCAAGAGCCCCAGCGGTTTTGTAGCTCCATCACTTTTATTGAAGTGACCTTTTTGCCCATTCGACTACTATAGTTTGCGGCTCTTTCAGCGACCTTTTTGGTCAGCTTTTCTTTGTAGAAGTCTCGGAAATGCTTACGTGCATTCTTAATAGCATCTATGCGGAGCAGGAATTGCCCGGCATTAAGTTTTAGAGGTACGCCTTGCTTCTCGACCAGCTGCAAGCGATAGCGTCGGCCCAGATATAAAAAGCTTTCACCATTCACGTATTCGCGGTGAACACGAGTGCGGTTGAGATCTTCCCATTCGGCTAGGTTGCGGTAGATCCAGCTGCGCTTTTTCTCTAGCAAGTTTTCAATGCGCGGCATATCGAAGGGTTTAGGCGCTAGCACGGAAACACTACCGTCTCGCTCAATATAGATCGACGTCGTTTTGCGATCGCTCTTTTTGAGCGAGTACTCAATATCTTTGTAGGTACACTGGGCGTTCATCATGCATCGCCCTCATCATCTCTTTTGTGGCTACCGTTCAGTAACGATTGCTCCCGCCGTTTGGCTAAGGCGACTACATCAGTAACAAGCTGTTCTTGGCAGCTAGCTAACTCATCAATCCCACTCAAAATAAATGCTTCTTCAAGCTTACCTTCTAAAGCCGATACCTGCGCTGGCCTTTGCCAGAAATTCAGCGTACGGATTTCTTCACTCAATACACGGATAATATCGTCAACCAATGCCAAGATAGACTTCTGTTGGCTTTCAGAGACGGTTCCAGCAAAAGCAATATCGACAATAAGATCATAGAATGGGCCGAGGTCACCCTCCTCTTTTGCGCGACCGCGGTCTATTTCAACCCGTAACTCTTCAAGCGCTAACACCAACTGATCCCAGGTTTCATTGTATTTCTTTAACACGTTTTCCAGCTTCTCACTGAAACGCTTATACATCACTGGGTCTTCGCCTTCGTGCACTTTACAGTGCTTACGAATGGCATGCTCCATTTCACTCGCTGCCGCCCTGGGGTCTTGCTGCTGTTTCACTTGCTGCACGAAATGCGGAGAAAACAACTCCACAGGTGGAACTTTTGGGTTGATGCCCAAACTCAGCAAATGCTCATTCACCAGCTTACGTACCTTCTCGCCCGCACCACTGACATTAATGGAATCATCTTTATAGCGTTCACGCGCTTTGGCTTGCAGGTGAGCGAACTGGTACATTGGAATCTTGAATCGGTCTGCCAATCGATTGGGCAGGATAATATCCATACTCTGCATAAACTTCTTCAAGTAGACGTTAAAGCTGTCGCGAGTTTTAATGTCTTCTAGAATCTGCACCGCCTTTTCTATCACCTGGAAACGCTCAGCATCGCTACCCAGCTTTTGGGTTACCAATGCTTCAATATTGCTAACACCTTTGTCTTCGAACAGCTGAATTAAGCGTTGATAGCGGCTTTCCAGTACCGGCACTTCCGACTCAATGCTCTTGAAGCTATCGAGAATATCGGCTTGGTCATCTCCCGAATACAGCGACAACGCTGTTTTGAGGTTTTCGGTGAGGCCAATGTAATCCACCACATAACCCACTGTTTTATTTGGATAGGTGCGGTTAACGCGGGCAATCGTTTGTAACAGGTTGTGTTCCTTGAGCTTTTTATCGATATACATCACTTGTTCAATAGGCGCATCAAAACCAGTTAGTAACATATCGCAGACGATTAGGAAGGCTACGCCAGTTTCAGGCTTTTCAGTATCGAACTTGTTCTTGAAGCTTTTAACAGCATCCAGCGCACGCGCTTCTTTGCGTGCCGCTACAAATACCGCTTTTTCGTTCGTGCCATCCGATGAGATAACTACTGCGGCTTTGAGGAATCGTACTCGTGCAAGTAGGTTGGCATCCTGTGAGTCGGCCGGTTTTTCTTCTTCTGCGGTTATCCAGCTTTCCAGCGCCTTGCGGATATAGGTTTGGTAGTGAATCGCCGCCTGCTTGGACGAACACACGACTTGTGCTTTAAAACCGCTAGGTAGGATGTTGCTAATGTAATGGCTCACTAAATCCTGAGCGATTTCTTCGATACGCGCTTCGGCTTCCAGAATATCGCCAGTAGCACCGTATTTTTTGCGAATTGCGCGCAACTCTTCTTCGCTACGTTCTTTAAATAAGTTTTCGAACTTCGTATCAAACCCGTGCTTGTCGTAAATCGCGGTGTCAGCCGTTTTCCCTTCATAGAGTATTTGTAACGTCGCGCCATCTTCCACGGCATCCTGCAGTTTGTAAGTATCGATATAAGGCTTATTCGGGTCATTACCGAAACGCTTCCACGTGGGGTCGGTATGGTGGTCTGCAATTAACGGTGTACCCGTAAATGCGATACGCGTGGCATTTGGGAAGGCATCAAATAGGTTATCCGATAAGCTGGCGCGATCCCTTCCGCTGCGTTGGGTGCGATGAGCCTCGTCGATAAGTATTAAAACTTTTTCGGACCCATTAATGGTGCCGAAGGCTTCATAAACCGGTGGCGCCGCAGCGCGAGAATGGTATTCGTGTTGTTGGGTGTGCTCTTCTTTCGGCTGATAATAGCCGCCACGGTCATCGCTTAGTACATTCTTAAAATACTCGGGTGTATTGCTGTCATCTTCCTCACGAAATTTATGAATCATCACCATATTGGTTGTTGATGAATCATCGGCTAAACCCGTTTTAGCCGCAGAGACACTACCGATAAATTGCACAGTATCTCCAGTTAACGCCGCGGTCTCACCCAGCTGTTTATCTAAATCTTTACGGTCATTCACCATTAAGACTTTATATTCTTTTAATACCGGGTCACGCCGTAGCTGCCGGACTAAAAACACCATGGTGAGGGATTTACCGCTACCTTGGGTATGCCAAATAACGCCCGAGCGATCCAGCCCGGTATTGCCGCTCAGCATCCCCGCGATGGTTTTCTGAACGGCCCGATACTGCTGGTAGCGACAAACCACTTTAATCCGTTGTTTACCCGCATCCATAATCAACGTAAAGCTGCGGGTAATTTCCAACAACCGCGCGGGATGCAACATACCTTGCACAAGCTGCTCTTGTGGGCGGTGTACGTGTAAATTACCGTCCATGTAAGGCGTGGTATCGGGGTGAATGGTTTTCCAGTTAAAGTAGTATTCTTCTGTCGAGGTAATCGTGCCGAATTTAGCATTGTCGCCGTGCGTGGCGATCATCAGCTGATTGGTCCAAAATAATTTTTGTTCACCCTCGGATAAACCCGCCGCAATGGTGTCCTCCCGTAAATCCGCGTAGCGCTGTAATTGTTTAATCGCCTCGCTCATCGCATCCGAGGTAAAGCTATTGACATCCTTACACTCAATCACCACCAGCGGCAGACTATTCACAAATAGCACCACATCAGGAATGATGAAATCTTTTACGCCTCCAGGTGTATCAATGCGAAATTGGTTAATCGCCAAAAATCGATTGTTTTGCCAATTATCGAAATCAATAATTTTTACCGTTGGGTCGACCTCGCCGGTTAACTCATTGCGATCTAGCTGCCACTTATATAACCGCTCCAGAAAAGTTTCATTGGCCGCTAATAAATCCGACGTATCAAATCGTGAGAAGTCATTGAATAACGCTTCGAGCTGATTCTCAGTCAGCCAGGGCTCGCCTGATTCGGTGCGATTGATACTTTTGACTGACTCAAAAAAATCGCACTTTAGTAAAACTTCACGGAAGTTGTTTCGCAGACTCACGCCTGGATTCTGGGGAATACCAGAACCTTGTTCGATGACTTGCCAGCCCATACTTTCAAGTTGGTTAAGGAGTGGCTTTTCTACGAATTGATATTCAGACATTTTCCACCCACCTCAGGACGCCGACACCAATTGGTTGTAAATAAAATCCAAAAGTTGTGCGACTGTATTTCTTCTATCTTCAATGTCATCCGCTAGATTAATATGGTGCTCTGGATTTAATTCATTGCGCCATCGATGCAGGCTTTCTGCGGTAGGCTGGGAAATGATTCCGGATTCGAGCATCTTATCGATTTGATCGCTAAACAAACGCTCGTCTATTTGACTATCACGTAGCTGTTTAGAAAACCGTAGCCTCACAGCCTCCTCGAGGAATACTCTTGGTAGCGGATGTATATTATCGGTGCGCCGCTCAACGAAATCTATCAAAGTATCGGCATGCTTGTGATGTATATTTTTCGTGAATACATCTGGGCCAACTTCTCTCAGGCTAGAACTATTGTGGTCACGCGTGATTTCAAGCACCTTTACATCACTACGATGAAAACCCTGCACATTGAGAAAATTCGCGATACCTTCCTTAAAGTGGCTAAGTACTATTATCTGTTCGCATCGATCTGCCAGGCCTTCAATCTCGCTGTGTATTCTCCCAACTCGCTCATTATCAAATGACGTTACGGGGTCATCTAAAATAACCACAGTTCGAGATAGTTGGTTTACATCCATACCTTCAAGTGAGGAGAAAAAGATAGCTAAACTAAGCGCCCTTCTGTCAGATTCACTAAACACCTTATCGAGTTGAGCTTCATTAATACTTTGGCCCTTGAAAAGTACCTTAAAGTAGTTAACTGTTTTATTGCCTTGGTTACTTACTCCTGGTTTTAAAGTGAAATCTCTACTGCCAAGTTTTTGAAAAAAAGTATTGATACGTTCAAAGTAGGTTTGCAAATAAGCTGCTTGCTCATCTTGTAACGCTTGGCGTAAACGAGGAATATCTTCTTCCAGACTCGACAACACTTCAGTCAACCGTTGATACTCGAAACAATTATCATTTTGCTCGAACCGTTTCACATCAGCAGCCAAACCTTCACCAAGCTGCTTCAATCTGGTCAATTCAGCTGCTACATTTTCCTCATTTAAGCTATTTTTCAATATATCTGCGTTATGGTTAAAACTGTTAACCAATGGATTTACCTGTTCGACTAACGCCGAAATATCGCCAAACAATCCCTCAATTTTTGAAATATCCACCTGCCCTACTGGCTTATCAGGCGCGGCGAGTTTAGCCTTAATCAGATTCTCGAACTGAGGGATAAACTCTGCCAGCTCTAAACGAACATTCTCAATCTTTTCGCGCAGGCTTTGAAAGTGGACTCGCAAAGCGGACACTATGCCATCTGATTTTTCCTCAGAACTCAATTCAGGGTACGCTTGAAGAATCAACTCGGCATGGTCGAGCGAATTCAAAAATTGGTCTAGCGTTAAAGCAGATAAGCCAGTTTGATATCTTTTGATACCACTATTCACGTAGCCCGCATGGCGTGAGAACTGGTCATCAAAGCATTGCCGGTATATATCTAACAGTTCATTTACTTGCGGAGTGATGGATTGGCCGCAGAAACCACAGCTGTCACCTTTCAAATATCCTAAACCTTGCTGAATCCAATGTTCAGCTCCGTCTGCCTTTGTGAAACAGCGTTCGATATGATTAGATAATTCTTGTTTGGCAGCTTCATGCTGATTTTCAAGCATGGACACAAAAATTTCGTTTAGCTTTGCAGCACTATCAATAAAAGTAGAGGGAAATTGCATGGGTAGTAATGCCGATCTCGCTCTAATTGCTGCCGATTCTTTCCTCTGCTTGTTAAGAGCGCCATAGTCAGAACGGGCTCTATCTAAAGCTTCTTTTGCGGCATCAATGTCTTCTACCACAGTGCGCTTAACAAAAGCGAGGACATCCTGAACACCAGAAAACGCTTGTTTTTCCAAATCAGACTTAGCTTTAGTGGCTCCTTTTCTTTCTTCAATTTTACTCGCGAGTTCTTGCGCTCTCTCCACACCGTGCTCGCCAAGTACGAAATCACTGAAATTTTCTTTGGTTTCACGACTCAGTTTTCGAGCCGAGAAAACATGTGAATGATAAAAACCGTCATCATAAATAGCTAAATGGTGAGACTCACGTAGCCCATTTAGCCAAACACCATTGCGAAATTTCGCTGTACCTTGGTTCTCATTTTCACCAGCAGCTGCGAAATTGATCTTTATTTTTTGTGGATCTTCGTCATGCGGAATTGTTCGCCTGGCAACAACACCTTGAGCATCATTCGATTTTAGGGATGAAAATATATCTCCCAACGTCGTTTTTCCGTAGGTGTTTTTGCCATAAATCAACGTAATCTTTGAAAAATCGATCGCTCCGGCATTACACCTTTTGAAAGAACCAACATTGTTGATCAGCGATATCCGTTTTAGCATGACTTACCCATTTAGTTAACTTTTACCTTTCCTGTTAAAAGGTCTTGCATTAACCCATTTTTAATAGATCGGTATTTTGAATTCTCTCGCTCCTGCATATTAATGAGTGCAGTAATACTGTCTAATCGGTTTGCTACGATTCTTTGCTCATCTATCTTAGGTAACGGAATCGGTACTTTCTTTATGAAATCAACTCCAAGAGTCGGAACTCCCAAATTTGTGTTCATAGTATTTTCTATGAAGTGGAGAAATCTGTATGATCTTGATATCCATACCAACCAATGTTCATCAATTCGTTTTGATGCTGATTTTATTACAACTACAGTGTGACTAAATGCCTTTGATTCATGCCCATATCGGCGAGCCAGGCCAATTCGTCCTTTACGAGCAAAAACCACATCTGTCTCTGCAAATCTGCATCGCTGATGCTGTTCTATAAAGGTTTCTAATGGAACAAACTTAGGATTTTTAAATAGGTAGTCATTCTCGCCATAAAAGTTTTCAGTTGAACAAAGAGGAATCCCGTCATTCGAAGCATCGGGATACCTGTGGCTAGGGTTAGGATCTATAACATCTACTACCTCCCCAAAATCAACAACCTCCCACCCCTTCGGTACCCAGCCCAATTCAGTTTCTTTGTAAAGTTCTGGGGCTTGTTCGACGGGGGAACGGAGTTGGCCGTAGCTAGGGTTGGTTTCGGGTGTGCCGGTGAGGTCGATGCCGCGGGTGAAGAGGTCAGCCATCATGCCCTGTTTGATAGCGGTGTATTTGTCGATTAGAGCTTGTGTTTTTTCGATTAGGTTATCGACAGTGGTTAGGATTTTGGCGATTTTTTGTTGTTCTTGAATACTATTTGGAAGTAACAATCGGATAGATCGAAAGTTATCTTTGTTAATAGCCGCCAAAGTTGTAGATGATATATTCTTATATAGCTCTGCAATATAGAATTCACTTAATAAAAACTGAAATAGAAAGCCTTCATCATATTCACTTTTAAATTTAACAAGATATGTATTCGGCGCTAGAGTCATCCTTCCACAATAGACAGGAACTCTATAAACTTTTCCGACACTTCCGACATTTGCGAGGACTATTTCCCCCCCAAACAAAGCCGTTTTTCTCTGAAACTCATAACCTTTTTTATCAGTAAACCGTTGAGGTGAAAAATCAGACTTCTCTAAATCTGTCGTCCTTACTAGCGCAGCGTAATTATCTTCTGAGTAATAAGTGACATTGGTTTTCAGGGCTTCGAAACTTCCGTTGGCCGTATAGTCCGTTAAAACTTCTATAAGATTGCCTAGCGTGACCTCATCCCAGCCTTTTATAGAAATGGGGTAAAGTTTACTCATACCCCAACTCCTTCATAAACTCAGCCAGCAACTCCGCTTCTCTATCTCGCTCTGCCACAACCTCTTTAACTGTCACCGCATACTTGTTGTGCAGATTCTCGACCGCATTAACTAGGCTACTTGTAATTGCCCTTACGTAGGTCGCGTATTCTGCTTCCAACTCCTGTTTAAAACCTGCCTCGATCAGAGCCTTGGCATCGGTATCGCTTATACTTTCACGGGCTTTTGCAATACTTGCTTCACTCTTTTTCTCGCCCGCTTTTAGACCCGCTTTGAGTTCCTTGAGTTCTGCTTCTAGCTTGACGTGATTACTCAACTTTTCATCGATAGCTCTAATTTGCGCTGTTATGTTTTCAATGTCTTGCTCCAGCAAAGTTGCTCGTGCCGAATCTTCTTCTTTGGCAAACTTTAGTTGCTTTTTTAGATCCTTCAATTGACCATTGAATTCTTTTTTATCTGCTTTCAGTTGCTTAACCTGAGCTTTTGGTAGCACGCCGCTTGAATCTTCTTCACTGCTTTCACTGTCAGCATTTTCGTCGTCTTCTTCGCTACTGTCTGAGGCATTAAATAGCGCTTCCAGGTCGTTGATTCTTGCTTGATCCTTTTTAATGCCTTCGAGCATTTCCGGGAATTGTGATTGCAGGATTTCATCCTCAGGAATGAGCTCGGCATTCCAGCCGCTGTTGGCAATGGATTTAAGGTCTGCCTCTTGCTTTTTGATGTTGTTGGCCATGACGCCGCGAATTTGATATAGCGATAGGAGCTGTTCGGGTAGTAGTGCTTCGACAATGCTATCTAACGCATCGCGACGCAATGCAAATACGCCTTTGGAGCCCGCCAGCTCATCACCCAGCGCATAAAACTCTGGTGCAAACGTAGTTTGCCACCAGGTATTAAGTTGATTAAAGAATGCTTGGTGTTTTTCTAACAACTGTGGATGGTTTTCGATTAAGGGCTTAATGGCTGATTTATCGGTAATGGTTGCGCTGAAGTCGGCATAGTGTTGCGAATGCTCAGCAGTTGCTTGCCGTGGGGTAAATAGTGCTTCTTTGAGGCCTGGGTAATTACTCCAATGTGCGTTTAGAGCTTCGATTTCAGCGAGAGGCACGCCCCCGTTTAAATGGGCGCGGACATCGTGCGGCTCTGGTGGCGGGCTATTGTCGACATAGCGGCGGATGTTGAGGTTGAACTCTTCGGCGACCAGCTCTGCTTTCGACACGATGCGTGCGTATTTTTCTACCTCGGCATCGTCGTTACCGGCAAATGCTTCCCTTGAGAGGAAGTGATAGACGTGGGTAATTTTTTCGATATCTTCGGGGCGGAGACTATTTTGGTTTTTGCCTTCTTTGTATTCGCGGTCGGCATTGATAAAAATAACGTGTTTGCGATCTGCCGCGTGATTTTTATTGATGACTAATACACAGGCGGGAATGCCGGTACCATAAAACAGACCTTGCGGTAGACCAATCACAGCTTCGAGAATGCCTTGCTCAATCATTTTTTGTCGGCAGGCGCGCTCTTCGCCGCTGCGAAATAATACGCCGTGGGGCATAACGACGGCCATACGGCCATTTTGTTTAAGGCTTGCGACCATGTGTTGCACAAACATGAGGTCTGCTTTTTTACCGCTTTCTGGCATCCAGGTATGAAAGCGGCTTTTATCGGTCATGTCGCTTTTATCGTAGTTTTGCGAGAACGGTGGGTTGGCAATGACGCGGTCGAAGGTGCGTAGTTCACCGTTTTCGGTGTGGTGTTGCGGTTTGGCGAGCGTATCGTCGTTTTGAATATCGGCACCGCCTGCGCCATGCAAAATCATGTTCATTTTGCAGATAGACCAGGTGCCGTCGTTACTCTCTTGCCCAAACAGTGCAACGTTGCGAGCGTTACCACCGATTTCTTCGACGTATTGTTTGCTTTGAATCAACATACCGCCGGAGCCACAAGTGGGGTCGTAGATTTCGTGGCCTTCAGCGGGTTCGATCAATTCCACCAATAAGCGCACCACTTCGGCTGGCGTATAGAATTCGCCACCTTTTTTACCGGCGCTATCCGCGAAGTATTTGATGAGGTATTCGTATGCAGCACCGAGCAGATCGGGAAATTCAAAATGATCGTTTGCCAGTGGAATGGTGTTGAAGTGCTGGATAAAAGACACCAGCACTTGATCCGACATTGGCTTTTGCCCGACCTTGCGGTTGAAGTTGATGTGCTTGAGCACATCTTGCAGGCCTTTGTCGGTGTTGTTGTCTTCTAGCGCTGCAAGGGCTTTATTCAGCTCGGTGCCGACGTTTTCCTTAATGTGTTTAATTTTGCTCCAGCGGGCGCTTTCGGGCACAAAGTAGTCGTACTGACGCTTACTGTTGAGCAGGGTTTCTATGGCTTTGGCGTCATGCCCTTCCCTTTCGAGCTTTTTCCGTTTTGCCGCTTGATCGGCTTCGAATTGATCGGACATGCGTTTTAGGAACAGCATGCCGAAGATGTATTCTTTGTATTCGGATGCATCCATCTTGCCGCGCAGAATATCGCAGGCTTTGAAGAGGAGCGATTCGAGTTTAGCTAGGGTTAGTTTTTCGTTCATTTAGTGCTTCTGTTGGTTACTGCTATTCGGTTATTGGCAATGCTATTGCGATGGGCAGAGGATCTTCAACAAAATTGGGCGATTATTTTTAGTCTTGTATGAAATAGTCGGTGTCGATGCTTCTGATGTTGTACGTCTTTGTAATATTTACACCGATATCGTTATCAATCATTAACTTGGCTAGCTGCTGGCCGTCGATTAAGACAATGCTGATATTTAGTCCGGTTGCTGCTTCTCTTGCTCCTTCGGAGAAATCACTGGTGGTAATAAATACCCCTTTGCGAGCTCCTTGACGCGTAAGTGCACCGATGAATTTATCGATTTCTGGGCGGTGTACTGTATTTTCCCACCGTTTAGCTTGTAGGTAGATGGTGTCTAGACCCAGTTTATCTTCGTTAATTACGCCATCTATTCCGTTGTCATTGGTTTGTTGAGTCGCCCGCCCTGATTCTGCATTTGCCCCTCCGTATCCCATAGCTAACATGAGATCGACAACTAGGTCCTCGAAAAAACCGGGGGTATTGGATTTGATGGAATCTAGTATTTGTGAAGCCAAGGCGTTCTTAATAGTTTGGTAGGCCTGGCCAATTTGCTCGTCTGGGGTTAATGGTTCGCTTTCATCTGAAGCTTCATCTGATTGAGATTTCTTCTTGCCGGAGTTCACAAACTCTAAATATTCTGGAAAGGTTTTGAGGTAATCACCGTTTATTTGTTCGGGACAATCAATTAGCGCTTGCCGCCCTCTATCAGTAATTTGGCAATGAGCTCTTTTAGGTAGAGTGATAAGTTTAGCTTTATGCAAGTAGGTTCGGCTCCAACCTACACGGCTACGAAGCAACGTCGTTTGGCCACTTGGTATTTTTATCGCTAGATCTTCAGGAGTTAAGTTGAAGTATACAGCCATAGCCTCCCGCATGTGCTGCATGCTCTTGGTCTCCCCATCTTCAAGCTCTGCAAGGAATGGTCTTAAAATCTGCCGATAGTTTGGCACTGGCATCTAGCTCTACTCCCCAAAATACTTATCTGGCGCCAAATTCAACACCAAAGCTACTGCTCACATAAACCCCACAGCTTACCGGGCGAAGTGTGATGGAGCTAGCATTTTGATCTGGGATTAGGGCCTTTTAACGTTTCTAAGTAATTGTTTTTCTGGTTAATTTTTGATCAGTCAAATTCCCCCTTACAAACCTCTACTCGCTGATCTCACCAACATAACAGTTCCCCCTGTCCTTCCGCTCAAATTTCCACCACCCAGTTCATGCTATTTTCTGAGTCAGAGTTATTTGTGACGCAGTACTTTCCTTTGCTATTGCCGCCTTACAATCTCCAGGTAGAATTGCCGGATTGGAAACTAACATTGATAAGGAATTCAGATGCCTGAATACGCTGCACCTACCACTTTTAGGGTTAAACTTGCCGACCAAAAATCATCTCCGGCGCAAAAGCTCATAACCCCTCCATCAAAACCGCTGAATATCTCAACAAATTTCGCGCAATACCAACCTGTTAATTTACATTCAACGTATCAAGAATACCGCGGTCTCATGTGGGGGAATATTAAGTTATTTTCGGGGCAGCTGTTCAACCTTGAGGTAGGGCAAGTAATCGTCATCGAGGCTAGCGCGAAGCGAGTCATTTTCCATAAAATCCAGGGTTCTCCTGGTTTTCCTTCAGGTGTCTATCTGCAAGCCCCAAGCAGCTTCATCACCGAAGTAACGCTAGGCGATTGGGCCGCGAAATCAGCTCAAAGAACCGCTGCCGCTGCGCAGCTTGCAGAGTGGGAAGTACACTTTATTGTAGGTTTTATTGGTGCATCTAGTTGGGCAGGATTTGCGCTAGTCTTTGGAAGTGACATTGTTGTTCAAACGATGGGTGAACGAAAAAGAAATAGTGATTACAAGGCTGGCTTGAAGGATATCTTCGCCGCTGATTCTGAACTATACAAATACTCCCCTACTCTTAGAAAAAAGATCTACCAAACAATATTTTCACACGCAGCGTCAGAGCCGGGTCAATTGGCCGCGGACTTCGGCGAAAATTACCTCGTCGAGGCGCTCAAAGATGAAAAAGTCACAGGTAGAGCGGCAGGTGCAATTGCTGCCAAATTTTTGGTAAATCCAAAAAACAAGAAGCTAACCGCCTTTTTCATTCTGAGCACTGTTCTCATGCAGGTCGCAACCAAATCAGCCACTAAGGCTATACCAGCAGCTTCTGGCGCGCTAAAGGATAAATTCAAAGCGCTTGTACCTAATATTGAAAATATTGACCCCAACAACCCACAGCAAATGGCGCTTGTGGTAAATGAATTAACTGCTCGGTTTAAAGAGCTAGGCGTTGAGGTACAACCTCAAGAAGCCGCAGTGATTATTTCCGAGATAAAAACACATCCAACTGAAATATTTAACGCTCTTGCTAAAATGCAAGATGGATTCGGCACAATTGCCAATGCAGGAGGGTAATATTTTGAGAAAATTTCTATTTGGAATACTGATATTAGCAGTTCATATTAACGTATTTGCAGACCAAAATACTTTAGAACAACAAGCTACTTCCTACTGCGAGGTATTTTCCCCATCAAATTGGGAAAAAATGAGGCAGGAAGGCCTAGCATTCGATGAGATGCAAAGAAAGTTCACTAACCAACTGAGTAATGCGGTTAGTGACGAAAGCCTTTATGAGGCCATACACAGCACCACTAAGGTCGGCGTTGATGTTGACACCATGTATTCGACCTTGGTGGAAAATATTTCTGCGGTAATTGGCAGCCCTTTTTTATGCCCTGACTTGAAAGTATATTACGAAGAGCTGGCAAAGTATTCTAAATAGTAGGTATGACTTCATTCGCTAAAAATATTTTATTTTATCTATTAATCGTTAGTTTTGTTTTATCAGGTCTGTTACTGGCGACCGGGCTTCAATTCTCAGCAGTATTCGAAGCAGCAACGGAAGCATACCTTGGTGAGCAGAGCCCTATTCTTGGTTCGAAGTTTTTAGATTTTCTCTTTACACCTGCATCAAGCTCTATTGCTGCACTTGCTACCGCTGGCTGTGCAGTTTTTTCTTTCTATTCCAATAAGAGACGAAACTGGGCTATTGGCTTATTCTTAGCAAGCCTCATTGTTCTAGGCTTATTGGCCTATATCGCTTACCTCTATTTAGTGACAACAAAACTCATTTGAGATTTTTTAGCGGCATTTTACCCCCCTTACAAACCGCCGCGCGGAGGATTAATTTCTAAGGCATTTTTACAGGACGTAAAAATGGACTCACCACATCCTGTGGTTCGGTCTTCGACCAGCTTGAAACACAGCTGCCCAAATTTGATCCAATCAAATTTGTAGCGATGATGAGACATGACGTCGATTCAGAACGACCTAGGGAAAATTAATCTGAAGTGAGGGAAGCCGAAGGCCGGTTTGTGAGGCGCCATGGATTCGCTACATCCGTGTAGCTCAGTCTTCGACCAGCACAAAACGCGGCTGCCCAAATCTTGTTCCTGACAGATTTGTCTTTTTGGTTCTGTTTTTCTTGGGCGAGCAAGAAAAATGAACTTGCTAGCAGTCAAGACTGCTTAAAAAAACCTCCCTCCCCCAGCGACTGCCACCACAACCAACCCCAACACCAAATTCACCGCAATTAAAATACGAATTTTCCCCAGTTGCTTGCCACCTTCTGGCCAGTTCTCTTCGGCGACGGCTTTGCTTAGCCGTTTGTAGTGTGCAAAAAACACATGACCGTAGATGGCCATCATGAATAAACCAAGCAGCATCATGATATGGACGTACGGCCGCGTGTTTGCCATGCCGCCGTAAAAGCCGAATATCATCCAGAAGCCGGTGGCTAGCAGTACGACGACGGCAATGGTTACCCAGAAAAAGAATTTACTGAATACCTTGCTCCATAACTGGAGGCGTATGGGTGGCTCTAACAGTTCGGCAGCGACTGGGCGCAGTGCCATATACGCGAAGAACATGCCGCCCACCCAGACGACGGCGCTTAGTAAGTGGAGAGTGAGAGCTATAGGCATGTAGCCTCCTGGTAGTGGCTAGTCTTTGACGTTCACGATAGTTAAACGCAGTGTCCCATTCTTTTCTATTGATTTGAATCATTCTCTTGATTCTCTCTCGCTAGTCCGCATCTTTAACTTGGAGTAACCTATCTAGCGCGTGGTGAATGCGGCTAGATTCCGACTGATCGTGGGGAAACCTATGGAATTTAAAGACTATTACAAGACCCTTGGTGTTGATGACAATGCGGATACGAAAGCGATCAAGACAGCTTATCGTAAGCTGGCACGTAAGTATCACCCAGACGTGAGCGAAGAACACGACGCTGAGGATAAGTTTAAAGAAGTTACCGAAGCCTACGAGGTACTGGGTGATGCTAAGAAGCGCGCCGAGTATGATGAAATTCGCCAGTACGGTACCCAAGGTGGTGGTTTTCAACCCCCTCCTGGTTGGCAGCCCGGTGGCGGTGCTGGTGGCTTTGACTTTAGCGGCGCTGGTGCTGGCGGCGGCAATTATTACGAAGGTGATTTTTCAGAGTTTTTCGAGAACATTTTTGGCGGCGGCTTTAGGCAGCAAGGGGGCCAGCAAGGGCCCAATCGAAGTCGTTATAGTAGTCGTGGGCGCGATATCGAGTTAGAAATGCCGATATTCTTGGAGGATACTCTTAAGGAAGGCGCGCAGCAGATTTCTTACAAACTTCCGCATTACAGTGTCGACGGCCAGCGCTTGGAGGATGTGAAGAAAACGTTAAACGTGAAAATCCCAACCGGTGTAGCCGATGGTGAAGTGATTCGGCTCAAGGGCCAAGGCGCACAAGGTGTTGGCGACGGGCCCAGTGGTGATTTGTTTTTAAAAATTCGCTTGGTCCCCCACCCACAGTTCGACGTGGAAGGACACAATCTGATTATTACCGTGCCGCTTTTGCCGTGGGAAGCAGCCCTGGGAGCGAAGGTTACTGTACCCACACTTGAAGGGAAAATTCAGTTAACCGTCGCTGCCAATAGCCAGTCGGGTCAGCGTTTACGCATTAAAGGGAAAGGCTTACCCCACAAAACGGGCCGTGGAGATTTGATTGCTGTGTTGAATGTTGTTATGCCGAAAACCACCAGTGATGCCACAAAAGAAGCGTGGGAAGCGCTGGCTAAACACAATACAGAAAACCCACGAGCCGATTGGAATTAAACGCGGAGCTAACCATGACTGATCACATTCATTTAGATATTACGATTCATGAGCTCTGCGATACGGCGGACCTTACTCGAGAGATGCTGATAGATTTGATCGAGCATGGCGTCATTCAGCCACACGGTACTACGCCCGACAATTGGTTGTTCTCGGCACACCACGTCAGCCTCACCCGTCGCGCCGTGCGACTACATCGCGACCTAGATATTGAATGGCAGACGATAGGGTTTGTTTTGCAGTTATTAGAAGAACGCGACCAATTACGAGAGGAAATTGCAATGCTGAAGCAAAGGCTTTCAAGATTTGAAGTTGAATGAGAGTCGGAATGAATCGGCATCCGCCGATGGTGAGTTTATTTGTGTCGGTGTTGACCGAAACAACTTCCTTTTTCTTGCTCACCCAAGTAAAAGGAAGCAAAAAGAAGGGTGCCCCATAAACCGGCCCAGCAAACAAGCTGTGCTTCCTTCATTGCAATAAATTGATTGAGGCCGCTCTGATGATACTTCCTGTACCTTCAGAGCTAGATTGCACGTCCTACGCAATTTACCTGAATAAATTCATTCCCATTCAGCGGTTTCCAAGGGGAAACAAAAGAACAGATTAAAAGGCAACAGAGCCTAATTTCCCTATGAGTTCCACTTGGTTTGCCCTTATTTTCCCTTACAGTAGGCCGAATGCAGCAACAATTATTTAGGTAAATCGTACACGATGTACGATTTGACTCGGTACGTCGTGTACCTCGGCCTTCGACCAACGAAGTTGCCCAAATTTGATCCGTTCAAATTTGTAGCTATGCCGCTACAGGACGTAGCGTCATAGCGACCTTGAATAATTTTTGCGAAGTGAGGGAAGTCGATTGTTTTTAAAATCGACCCAATGTGGGATGTCGTTTTTCTTGCCTACTTCTTTTTGGACAAGCAAAAAGAAGTCGGTTGCCCCAGTCAATCACTGGAAAAACACTCTGAGAAGTGAAAAAAGTGACTTGTTGCGGCCAACCGCCGCAAATTTTTTTGAGCTTAATGCTAAACCCAAAACTTTAACCCACCCTGCCAAACGCTATCAACTAATTTCTCGCACTGGCCGCCGCCATTTCCTGGCTCGACAGATATTCGTCGTAAGTACCTTGGAAATTAATCAGGGTTTTATCTTTAATTTCAATAATATTATTGGCTAGCGATGAGACGAATTCACGATCGTGGGAGACGAAGATGAGTGTGCCTTCGTAATGCTCTAGTGCGAGGTTAAGTGCTTCGATGGATTCCATGTCTAGGTGGTTGGTGGGTTCGTCCATGATGAGTACGTTGGTGTCTTGCATCATGAGCTTGCCGAATAACAATCGGTTTTTCTCCCCACCGGAGCAAACTTTCACTTTTTTCAAAAAGTCATCGGAAGAAAATAATAAACGGCCTAGCGTCGCGCGGACGATTTGATCATCGTGATTGGGTTTGCGCCATTGGCTCATCCATTCAAATAAGGTGAGGTCGACGTTAAAATCTTGGGTACTGTCTTGCGGGCAATAACCGAGGGTTGCGTTTTCTGACCATTTAATAACGCCTTCGTTAATCGCAAGCTGATCCATCAAACAGCGCAATAGAGTTGTTTTACCGGCACCGTTCTCGCCGAGTATTGCTAAGCGTGACCCAGCATCGAGAATCAGGTTGCCTTTGGCAAACAAGCTTTCGCCTTCAAAACCGTGGCCGACGTTTTCGAGAATTAGCGCTTGGCGATGCAGTTTTTTATCTTGCTTAAAACGAATATAGGGCGATTGTCGGCTAGAGGCTTTAATGTCTTCGAGTTTGATTTTTTCGAGTTGTTTGGCTCGCGATGTGGCCTGTTTTGCTTTGGATGCGTTTGCCGAGAAGCGGCTGACAAATTGTTGCAAGTCGGCTATTTGGGCCGATTTTTTCGCGTTCTCGCTGTGCAGCCTTTCTTGGGCTTGTGTCGCAGCGCGCATAAAGTCGTCGTAATTGCCGGGATACACACGAAGCTCGCCGTAGTCGATATCAGCCATGTGCGTACAGACGGCATTTAGGAAGTGGCGGTCATGGGAAATAATCACCATGGTGCTTTTACGTTCGTTGAGTACCGTTTCCAACCAGCGAATGGTGTTGATGTCGAGGTTGTTGGTCGGTTCATCCAACAGCAGAATATCGGGGTCTGAAAACAGCGCTTGGGCTAACAATACACGTAGCTTGCGGCCGGGAGCGATTTCACTCATGGGGCCGAAATGGCAATCTACTTCAATACCGGCACCAATAAGAATTTCCCCAGCGCGGTTTTCTGCGGTGTAGCCATCCATTTCAGCGAACTGGACTTCCAGGTCAGCGACTTTCATGCCGTCTTCTTCGGACATTTCCGGCAATGAATAGATGCGGTCACGCTCTTGCTTCACGGCCCATAATTCGGTGTGGCCCATGATGACGGTATCAATCACGCTGAATTCTTCAAACGCGAATTGGTCCTGGCTCAATTTGCCGATTCGCTCATTGGGCGTGATAGAGACATTGCCTGCCGACGGCGTTAAAGAGCCATCGAGTATTTTCATGAACGTGGATTTACCGCAGCCATTGGCGCCAATTAAGCCGTAGCGGTTGCCTCCGCCAAACTTAACGGAAATATTTTCGAACAGCGGCTTCGCGCCAAATTGCATGGTAATGTTTGCGGTTGTAATCAAGGTGCACCAAATGAGTTAAATCAATAGGGAAGAATAAAGAACAGAACGCTAGACGCGGGGCCGCGTACTATACGGACTCTAGGTCTTGAGGTCGAGCTAACGTGGACATTTACTACAGCCTCTTCGGAGTGAGATTTACCGAGCGAGTATCAGATGCAACTAGGGCTAATAGGTTTCAAAACGCTTTACTATCCCCTACCAAACACTACCCCCTCTCAAACACCATCACTTTCAAACTCCCCTCTTCCGATACATCTGGAAAATCCGGGCTGTTGGCTAACCTTTCCACAAATCGCCAATTCGGTGCGGCCTCAGCAACGATGTCGAGAAGAAATTGTGGCCCCAAGTGAGGAGCATTGAGGCAGAGTAAAGCCTTTGCGCCTGGCGCACTCAACTCATCTAATCGTCTTACTACCTTTATATAGTCTCGTTCTGCCTTGAAACTGCCTTTTTGGTTGCTCGGCGGGTCGACGACGATCAGATCATAGGGGCCTGCCTTACGGATCCGGCCCCACGATTTAAGAATATCCAGCGCTTGGTAGCGAATATCTGCCGACGCCAGGTTATTCACGCGATGGTTCTCCCGACCGATGGATAACGCACGACTACTCATATCGACGTTCAAGACGCTTTGGGCTCCTGCGGCGGCCGCCACAACAGAAAACGCACAGGTGTATGAGAAGAGGTTCAGTACCCGCTCCCCTTCGGCGCGGGACTCGAGCCATTGCCGCCCTGGCTCCATATCCAAGAAAAACCCGACGTTTTGCTGTTCAAAGTTCAACCCGTAAAGCTGTTCCCCTCGGATAGCGAAGCCACTGGTGGGTTTCTCTCCCCATATGCAGGCAATCGGGCTACCTTTTATGTGCCTGCGCTGCACGAGTATCGATGTGAAGCCGGACCTCTGCGCCTCTCCTACGATGGCATCCATTAGTGTTTGATCAAATCCCGTAGGCGTATCGTCAAACAGCGTAACCAATATTAGGGGGTGAAAGTTGTCGATCACCAAGCCCTCCCAACCGGGGTAGCAGCCACCGCGGCCATGGAAAATTCGGCGGCTCGGCACTTGACTCATCAGCCCGTCCAGGCTGGCGAAGTATCGCAAGCAGCATTGAATGGGGGGCGATTCGCTGGAGAGAGGGCTAAGCATGAAGGACTCAAAAGGTCGCCAGCATACCACGGATAGTCTGAAGTCGCTTGAGGAGCGCTTCATTGCTCCACGCTCCCTTACCGCCTAAATTCACCCAGATATGCACTGCATATGAGCGTAATGCACCGCAATCGAACCAAAAATATTTCTCCTGCCACATCTTGGACGCCACAATAATCGTTTTTGCTAAATCGCCGCTGCACCAAATTTTTACACACCCCCTTTTTGCACTCTTTGGGGACAGATAAACGACCAATAAACCATCGTTATTGGTGCGATCAAATCATTTTTGCACCAGATAAAAACAAAAAGTAGAGAAATGGCGGGGTTGATATTTTTTTTCTTCAGTTGGCACACCGGTTGCTATTAACCCTGCAAGTTATCGCGACTTGCTCTGTTAATTCCGAACCAATTATTGGGGGAACCAATGAAGAAACAATCAACACTTAGTCGAATTCGAAAAACGGCTATCTCTACTGCAATGGCAACAGCCGCTGTTTTTGGATTCGCAACTTCATCCGCAGCGGAAGAATTGGGTTATCCAGAAAAGGAAGAGCTCAAGTTCGGTTTTATTAAATTGACCGATATGGCACCTATTGCCATTGCCTATGAAAACGGTTACTTCGAAGACGAAGGCCTTTATGTAACGATCGAAGCACAAGCCAACTGGAAGGTTCTATTAAACGGTGTCATCGACGGCACACTGGACGGTGCACATATGCTTGCCGGTCAACCTATCGCCGCAACGATCGGTTTCGGGACAGAAGCACACATTATCACCCCTTTCTCTATGGACCTGAACGGCAACGGCATCACGGTTTCAAATGAAGTGTGGGAGCAAATGAAAGCTCACATCCCTAAACAACCCGACGGCAAGCCTGTTCACCCAATTAAAGCTGATTACTTAAAGCCTGTTGTTGAAAAATACAAGGCTGAAGGTAAGCCTTTCAACATGGGTATGGTATTCCCGGTTTCAACGCATAACTATGAGTTGCGTTACTGGTTAGCGGCTGGCGGTATTCACCCCGGTTACTACGCACCACACAAAGGTGATACGTCTGGTTTGATCGATGCAGAAGCGCTTCTTTCGGTTACTCCTCCACCACAAATGCCAGCAACGTTAGAAGCAGGTACGATTTACGGTTACTGCGTAGGTGAGCCATGGAACCAACAAGCAGTATTTAAAGGTATCGGTGTTCCAGTGATTACTGACTACGAAATCTGGAAAAACAACCCAGAGAAAGTATTCGGTATTACGGCTGAATTCGCTGAAAAATATCCAAATACTACTATCCGCTTAACGCGTGCATTAATTCGTGCTGCTAAATGGCTGGATGACAACAACAACGCTAACCGCCCTGCGGCTGTGAAATTCCTTTCACAACCTAACTATGTTGGTGCTGACTACGATGTTATCGCAAACAGCATGACCGGTACTTTCGAGTACGAGAAAGGCGACAAGCGTGAAGTCCCCGACTTCAACGTGTTCTTCCGCTACAACGCAACTTACCCCTTCTACTCGGATGCCATTTGGTACCTCACTCAAATGCGTCGCTGGGGCCAAATCTCTGAAGACAAGTCAGATGCTTGGTACAAAGAGACTGCGAAGAAAATTTATCGCCCAGATATCTATGAAGTTGCTGCTAAATCTTTAATCAAAGGTGATTCAGATGAGCTTGGCTACGACCTAGACCTAACGTTTAGCGCTGACGAGTTCCCTAACTTTGCAACCGAAGACGGATTCAAAGCACCACAAACTGAATTCATCGATGGCATCACTTACGACGGTACCAAGCCAAACGCTTACATCAACTCAATGAAAATTGGTTTGAAAGAAGGCGACAAGCTTTAATCCATAGTCAAAGGAAGACAATTCGTAGAATTGTCTTCCACTCATATTGTAAAAACGTTTGTAAAATTTGGAGTATCACATGAGTCAATCTGCAACAGCGGCTAAATCGGAGTCGGTTATTGCGGAATCTGTGACTAACTTTCTGGGGACGGCAATCGGCCCCCTCAAAGCAATCACTCTTCCTATTATCGGTATTTCTCTGTTTTTATTGCTTTGGGCTGCGGTGGCTCAAAACATTGACACATCACTTGGTAAGTTCCCAGGGCCTGCTGCAGTGTCAGAACAATTTGGCTCACTGTACGATGAACACGTTGCAGAACGAGAAAAAGCAGACAAGTTCTACGAACGCCAAGAGAAACGCAACGCAGCGCGTGCAGCAAAAGATCCCAGCTATGAACCAAGGATTCGAGACTACACAGGTAAAGAAACCTTTCTCGACCAAATCATTACCAGCTTAGTGACGGTTATGAGCGGCTTTATACTGGCTGCCATTTTAGGTATTCCGCTAGGCATCGTTGTTGGTTTAAGCAAAACCATCAATAGCGCGATCAATCCAATCATCCAAACATTCAAACCAGTTTCTCCTTTAGCGTGGTTACCTCTGGTCACCATGGTAGTGAGCGCGCTTTATACGTCGGCGGACCCAATTGTTGCGAAATCATTTATTAACTCAATGATTACCGTAACTCTATGTTGCTTGTGGCCAATGGTTATCAACACGTCGGTGGGCGTCGCTGGCATTGATTCAGACCTGGTTAACGTTAGCCGAGTACTTCGCCTTCCAGCGCTAAAGCATGTCCAAAAAATTGTACTCCCTGCATCTGTACCCATGATTTTCACCGGTATGCGCTTATCACTAGGTATCGCATGGATGGTATTAATCGCGGCAGAAATGCTCGCACAAAACCCAGGCCTCGGAAAATTCGTCTGGGATGAGTTCCAAAATGGTAGCTCCGATTCTTTAGCAAGAATTATGGCTGCCGTTATCGTCATCGGCCTTATTGGTTTCTTGCTCGATAGAGGTATGTTGTTGCTACAACGATTTTTCTCCTGGGATAAATCGACAGCAAACTAATCAACTCACGAAATAAACCAATACGTATTTAGACCGGAGAAGAATGATGAGCGAAGCAAAATTAAATATTAGTCAAGTTGATATGGTATTCCCTACCCCTAAAGGCGAATTTACAGCCTTAAAGGAAGTGGATCTAAAAATTTCTGAGGGTGAATTCGTTTCACTGATTGGACACTCAGGCTGTGGTAAATCGACCGTTTTGAATATTGTCGCTGGACTGTACCAGGCGTCACGTGGCGGCGTTATCCTCAACGGTAAAGAGGTAACTGAACCGGGTCCAGAAAGAGCCGTCGTTTTCCAAAACCACTCGCTATTACCTTGGTTAAGTGCCTATGAAAACGTTGAGCTAGCGGTTAAGCAGGTATTTGGGAAATCTAAATCAAAAGCTGAAATTAAAGAGTGGGTTGAACATAACTTAAAACTGGTTCATATGGATCATGCTATGCACAAGCGACCTGATGAAATATCAGGTGGTATGAAACAACGTGTTGGCATCGCCCGCGCTCTATCAATGCAACCAGAAATTTTATTAATGGACGAACCATTTGGGGCACTGGACGCGTTAACTCGGGCACATATGCAAGATTCATTGATGGAAATACAAGCAGAGCTCAACAACACCGTCATCATGATTACGCATGATGTTGACGAGGCTGTCTTGCTATCTGATCGTATTGTCATGATGACGAACGGCCCTGCCGCTACCATCGGCGAGATCTTGGATATTGAATTAGAGCGTCCTCGTGATCGACTAGAGTTAGCTCAAGATCCAACCTACAACCATTACCGTTCTTGCGTGCTTAAGTTTTTGTACGAAAAACAACGCAAAGTCGAAAACATTTCCACTAAATCTTCACAATCAAGTCAGTCAAAACCTGTGCAGGCGAACAACGCTGCATAATTATTTTGAACCATTAGGAGTAATCCAACTATGAAAGCGAAAACACTCACCACTTGGGGAAGCCCTTTGTTAATCGCAGCAGGGCTTGTTGCGCAACCAGTCATGGCCGATTCTTTAATTGATGCGCTAAAGGCTGGCACGACAACAGGTGACATCCGTTTACGTTACGAAACCGTAGAACAAGACAACCCAACGGATGATGCAGATGCATTAACTGTTCGCACTCGCCTGACCTACAAGAGTGGTTCGCTAGGTGGATTCTCAGGCCTATTAGAAATGGAAGATTCTCGCTCGGTTGCGGCCATTGATGATTACACCGTCGGACCAACCGGTTTTAAACCAGGCCAATACTCTGTCATTGCAGACCCACAAACGACTGAGCTTGACCAAGCGTTTATTCAATACAAGAACGATATCGTTGCAGTTAAAGGCGGTCGCCAAGTTATCGCCTTAGATGGTCAGCGCCATGTGGGCCACGTTGGCTGGAGACAAGATCGCCAGACATTCGATGGTTTAACTGTTGACATTACCCCTATCGACGACCTGTCCATCAAAGCTGGATACATCACACAACGAAATCGTATTTTTGCTGAAGCGGCTGATGTTGACGCAAAAGATATTTTGCTCAATGTTTCTTACAAAACGCCAATCGGTAAAGTCGTTGTTTACAACTACATGCTTGAAGTCGATAACGATACTGATAATGCGCTTGACACTTTGGGTGTAAGTTTTGACGGCGCTGTCGGTGGAGATATCAAATTCTTGTACTCTTTAGAATTAGCCACTCAAGATTCTGAAGCCGCTGTAGACTATGAAGCGGACTACAGCAAAATTGAGTTTGGCGCAAAGATCATGCCCGTCACAGTGAAACTAGGCCAAGAGACCTTGGGTAGTGACGATGGTATGTACGGTTTTTCTACTCCGTTAGCGACTTTGCACAAGTTCAACGGTTGGGCAGACCAATTCTTGGGAACTCCTGCGCAAGGCTTGGTTGATACTTATCTCAGTGTTGGCGGCAAGGCAGGTCCAGTTGCTTTAACCTTAGCTTTGCACGACTACGAAGCAGACGATGCCACACCAGCTATTGACGATCTCGGTGACGAACTCAATGCCAGTGCTGTTTGGGCAATCAACAAAAACTATGTATTAGGCTTTAAGTATGCAGCCTATGATGCAGGTGATGCCGCCGCAGGAAAGGTTGACGCGGACAAAATCTGGGTTTGGTTCAACATGAAGTGGTAATCCTTGATCCCGGATTCTCTCTAATGAAAAAGCGCCGCATGGCGCTTTTTTTTTCGACCATCAAAAACCCTCGCAATAAAAAAGCCCGCCATTGTTGATGGCGGGCTTTTAGGTTTAAATCAACTGAGGCTATTTTTTGTAAGACTCAATTTGTTGATCAACCATCTCCATTAAATCACCCATGACTAAGCTCATATCGATCAAGTGTAAACCCCAGGCTGGGTTTAATTTATTGTCTATACCACTAATGAGGTCACCGGTGATATCGCTCGTGCGAACATCGCCGTCTTCATTTTCAATCGTCAGCTCGAGGTATGAGAAATCACCGCGTTTCACGCATTCGCCAAATAGTTTACCGGGCAAGCTCACAAACGGTGTGGTAATTTCAGTACCTGTTGATGTCCAAGGTTTGTATGGCGCGAAACTTTCAGTGATTTCACCGAAGGTAGAAAGGTAGGCGTGCAACTCGGTTTTGCCACCAGCGGGCGCCGCAGGATTTACACACAGTGCTTCGCGACCATTGCCGCCACGGCCGAACATGCCATTGGCGGGCGGGGGAATTCGATTACGATAACTTTGGATGGCGACAACACATCCAATTTGATCTTGGCTTTCGCAAACGGGAATGTGTTTGAACGCCCCACCCACTTTTTTACCTTCAGGCACTGTAATTGACTGCCCTGCTAATACGGCACTAACCAATTGTTTTTGAATCGGCTTACCATCTATCTCAGCGGCAATTAATCGGTTTAATAAGCCAGCACCTTGGGAGTGACCAATAATGATAAAGCCTCGGCCGTTGTTTTCGTTCTCAAGGTAATGTTGCCAAGCACCAAGCACGTCTTTGTAAGTCAGAGAGCGATCCATGGGAATTGGTTTTCCGCTCATCATGCCACGCAGTCCCGGCACCGTGATCTGCCGATACATGGGCGCAAAAATTCGGCACTGAGCGCGCAAACGAGACACTTGAAGATAGGCAGTGATAATTTCCGCTTTTTCGCCAGGAATTAGGTCGCTGTTTCCAGTCTCATCCATAGAGGTTGTTGGGTAAACGTAGAAACAGTCGATCTCGGGTGACGCATTCTCAGTAAATTTTTCAATGCTCGTCGAACCGTCAGCCGCGATGACGGTAGTGGTTAAGTCTCTATCGCAGGCATCGGCATTGTTTTCTGGGTGACAAAGCCAGTTGTCCACTTTACTGTAATCCGTCGCTTCAGCAGACTGTGCCGACATGGTCGATTGACTCAGAAAAGTGGCGGTTAAGCCCGCCGCAAGTATTGGTGTCCATTGCTTAAGTTGGCGTAGCATAGTGATCCCCCTGAGGTTTTATATTATTTGCAAACATATTGTCGCATTGATTTTTGAGCGGGGCATAGATTAACCCAAGCGGCCCGGCGGCGGGAAATCCAAACATTAATTAACGAGTTTGGCTCAGCTAGAGCGCCTCACTGTCTAATTAATGGGCGCTACAGTAGTTAATGTCATCAATTTGGCTGTTAAGCGTCCACAAGTCCCATAACCAGCCGATACCAAACAGCCCCAGCGTAAAGAAATAGATGATGCCTGTTACCCATTTGCCCATATATAACCGATGAACCCCAAACACCCCAAGAAAAATGAGCAAAAGCCAGGCAATGTTGTAATCCAATTTGCCATCGACAAATCGGCGATCTGCATCATTCGCCATACCGGGTACTAAAAATAAATCGATAATCCACCCTATACCCAGCAACCCAAAGGTAAAAAACCATATCGTCCCGGTTACAGGCTTGCCAAAATAAAAGCGGTGGCACCCCATAAAGCCGAAGATCCAAGCGATATACCCCAATAGAACTGAGTGTGTTTCTCGTTGATACTGTTGCTGCGTAACGCCTGACATGCTCATCTCTCCTTATTTGGGAACGAATTGACGAGAGTATACGGGTATGCCACGTAAGCAACTGTAAAAATTTCCCGCCGCTGCCCTTTCATCTCTGAAAGCACACTCTTAGAATGCAGGCCATGACAAAGCCTTACGCCAATACTTCGCCTTCGACAACTAATAGCAATGACCGCGATGTTCTGAGTGTCACCCAGCTCAATCGCAAAGCGCGCCAGTTGCTGGAAACCCACTTATCTCTGTTGTGGGTGGAAGGTGAAATTTCTAATTTCGCGCGCCCCTCCTCAGGACACTGGTATTTCACGCTTAAAGACCAGAATGCGCAGGTGCGCTGTGCCATGTTCCGCAACCGCAATGGTTTGGTGCGATTTAAACCCGAACAGGGCCAACAAGTTGTGTTGCGGGCGAGAGTCAGCCTTTATGAAGGGCGTGGTGACTACCAATTAATCGTTGAACACATCGAGGAAGCGGGCTTCGGTGTTTTGCAGCGCGCATTTGAGGCGCTGAAAGCCAAGCTCAGCAAAGAAGGTCTATTTGATGAAGAGTATAAACAGCCTCTACCAGACCTGCCCCGACATATCGGCGTCATCACATCACCCACCGGCGCCGCTATACGTGACGTGTTGAGTGTACTGAAACGGCGCTTTCCTGCGATTCCTGTGACTGTGATCCCTGTGCCTGTCCAAGGAGAAGGCGCCGCGCAACTCATTGCCAACGCTATTGCATTAGCCAATCGTGCGGACATGTTCGATGTGTTACTCCTGACTCGCGGCGGCGGGTCCTTAGAAGACCTCTGGCCTTTTAACGAAGAAATTGTCGCTCGCGCGGTTTTCGACAGCTATATCCCCATCGTGAGTGCCGTTGGACATGAAGTAGACGTCACGATTAGTGACTTTGTCGCCGATGCGCGCGCGGCGACTCCATCAGCTGCCGCCGAATTACTGTCTCCTGACCGACTGGAGTTACAGCGAACATTTGTTGGCTATAGCATCGTATTAGGCCAAGCGGCTCAGCGTCAATTTGCTCGCGCGAAGGATAAAATTAGCAGCTTGCGTAAGCGGCTGCGGCATCCGGGTGAGCGTATTCAGTCCCGCGCGCAACATCTCGATAACCTCGAAATGCGTTTGAAAAAAGCGATGCTGTTTCAACAACATCGTGCTCAGTCGCGCTTCGCGGCATTGCATACTCGGCAACGGCATTTAAACCCCACAGCGCGAGTTAGAGAGATGCAAACCTTGCTTAGTCAATTAAACAGGAGAGCACAGCGCCAGATCAGCCATCATGTGGAGAGTGCTCAGCACCGTTTTACGCAACAAGCAGAATTACTTCACCTGGTGAGCCCCCTGAATACGATGCACCGAGGTTACAGCGTATTACGCAACCAGAAAGGTAGCATCGTAAAAGATGCCACAACACTCAAACCAGGGCATCGTGTAGAAGCCAAGCTCGCGAAAGGCGAAGTCTCAATGACCGTCGACGCCGTAAAGCACCACTATGAATCGCTAACGGCACCCTTTGAAGAAAAACCGTAGGCTATTTGCCTCTCAGTGAGCATATTGATGGCAAGTAGGTTCCTGAGTAGACTAGCCGTCTGCTTGTAATATCCAACTGTTGCGGTATTGGGCTTTTGGCCGCGACGCCAGCAACACGGAATCTTTTTAAGCAAACGATTAATTTATTATTCTTGTCGGGGCGCCCTTCATATCGCTAGTCGAGACCAGAAAGGGCTGAGATCGCAACCGAGCGAACCCGTCGCACCTGATCAGGCTAGTACCTGCGTAGGAAACAAGATGACACACGTGTCGATTGACTCAACCTTACCCACTGACTTAGCGTTTTCAAAGCCTATTGCAATTGTCGGCGCAGGTTTGCTTGGCCGTTTACTTGCCTGGCAATTATTGGAGGCGGGCCACAAGGTTACACTGTTCGATCGTGATCGTTTCACCACCTCATCTAGTCAACCGCGTGCTGCCGCGTTCACCGCTGCCGCGATGATTTCACCGCTGAGTGAAGTCGTTGTATCAGAACGATCGATTTACGACGCCGGGATGACATCGCTACTGCTTTGGCCACGATGGATTGAATCCTTGAACGACACAACTAAAAACCCAATTGCTTATCACGCCACGGGTAGTTTAGTTGTAGCGCATCCGGCTGATATCAATGAACTTCAGCAATTTAAACGAGACCTCGGCTTTCACTTAGGCGAGGACGATCACAGCCAATGGCTAGACCACCAGGCTATTGAGCAATGTGAACCTCAGCTCAACCATTTTCAGCAAGGCTTGCTGCTACCTGATGAAGCGTTTCTCGACAATCACCATTTACTCGATGCATTGTTGGATCGCATTCAATCGCTCGGCGGTGAATGCATAGAGAACTGTGCTATCGATGTATCAGGCCCAAATAACACGTCACCCTTTCAGGTGGATAATTTTAGCGTCATTATCGATTGCCGTGGCACAGGCGCTCGCACACACACCACTGATTCCCAAAGCATTCGTGGAGTGCGCGGTGAAGTCATGTGGGTCGAGACTGATGAGATTTCTCTAACCCATGCCGTGCGATTATGCCACCCCCGCTATAAATTGTATGTTGTCCCAAAACCTAATCATCAATTTATTATCGGCGCGACTGAAATTGAGAGTGAAGATACTTCGCCGATCAGCTTGCAATCCACATTAGAACTTTCCAGTGCGCTTTATACGATCCATCCAGCCTTTGCGGAAGCGCGGGTCATAAAAACCGATGTAAACTTGCGCCCGGCTTACCGGGACAACCTGCCTCGCGTTGAGCGAAAAGGTAATATGATCAGCGCCAATGGTCTCTACCGACACGGATATCTACTCGCGCCGGTCATAGTCCAACAGGTATTAAAAGAAATCGCCGAGTTTGCTAATACTAAAGCAGCGTGACATCTTACTATGATTGAAATTAGCTTGAACAACGACTGCATTACCCTTGCGCCTGCAACTGTTTTACAGCAAGCGCTAGAGCAATGGGGATACGAGCAAAAAAAATGTGCAGTGGCCATTAATGGCGAATTTGTTCCTCGTTCTGAATACGCTAACGTCACCTTACAACACCAAGATGAAGTTGATATCGTCGCCGCCGTCGGTGGTGGCTAAACAGCACTTCTGTTAACTGAACCCTTTAAAAACGGTCTAACTATGACGCACATTGAACCGGCTGCCGATCCCCTTTCGCTCTATGGCGAAACGTTTTCTAGCCGCTTGCTACTCGGCACCGCGCAATACCCTTCGCCACAATCGTTACTCGATGCAATTCACGATTCTAATTGCAACATCATCACTCTCGGCCTAAGGCGACAATCACCCGGGTCCAATAGCGGTGATCAATTCTGGCAAATGATTCGCGACACGGGAAAAAAGTTGTTGCCCAACACGGCGGGATGTAAGTCCGCCAAGGAAGCAATCACCACAGCAGAAATGTCACGCGAACTGTTTGAAACGGACTGGCTCAAGTTAGAAGTGATTGGTGACGATTACAACCTCCAGCCGGATCCATTTAATTTGGTGGAAGCGGCCTCTGACCTTATCAAGCGAGGATTTAAAGTACTGCCTTATTGCACCGACGATTTAGTGCTGTGCCAACGATTGATCGATACGGGTTGCGAAGTGATTATGCCCTGGGGTGCGCCGATTGGTACGGGGCTGGGTCTAGCCAATAAATATAATTTACGCACACTACGCGAGCGATTAGCGGATGTCCCACTGATTGTGGATGCGGGTATTGGTGCGCCGTCGCAAGCGTGTGAGGCGATGGAAATGGGATTCGATGCCGTGCTATTAAATACCGCTGTAGCAAAATCACATCAACCGGCAAAAATGGCTGTGGCTTTTGCGCAAGCTATTGAAGCGGGCAGAGCCGCATATCGCTCAGGTTTGATGCTCACTCGGCAGACGGCGGTTGCATCAACACCAACCATTGGCCAACCTTTTTGGCATCATAAAAAATAACGCTCACTCTGTTATGGAAGGTAGCCATGCGCAAAATAATGTATGTTTTTCTGTGCCCTCTTTATATCTTTTGCCCATTAGCTATCGCACAACTTTCTGATGAAGAAAAGCTAGCAACACCGGAGGCGATTATTTCTGCTGAGCAATCAGCAAGCAACGACGCGCTAACCGCAAGAACACGAGCTGATCAGCCAGTATCAGCTCCTGTCCGCTATCAGTGTCATCTCCGTAATTTAGAACGACGGGTTGAAGTTGAATACTCCAATACACCATCACCGCTTCCTTGCTCAGTAAAATATTACAAAGACACAGAAGCCCCTGGTACGGAACAGACTTTGTGGTCTGCCATTAACACCATCGGCTACTGCGAGAAAAAGGCGAATGAGATGGCAGAACGATTAGAAGAGTTGGGTTGGGCCTGTGGTGCACTCTAAGCGTAGAGCATGCTAAACACATCGCTATGAAAATCCTCTTACTTTCCGCGTATACCGCACGCAGCCATCAGTATTGGATTGACTCTCTTCTAAACATGTTTCCAAACGACCATTGGACTGTGTTGAGTTTACCGCCACGCTATTTTAGTTGGCGAATTCGCGGTAATAGTTTGAGTTGGGCCTATAACGAACGTGATACCCTCGAGCAACACTATGACTTAATCGTGGCCACCTCGATGGTAGACTTAAGCGCTCTTCGCGGTTTGGTGCCCGCCATCGCTCGCATACCGACATTGGTTTACTTTCATGAAAACCAGTTTGCCTACCCTCTTTCCAGTAATCAGCAGGGACAGCAAGTTGAACCGCAAATCTTAAACCTGTATACCGCCCTCGCCGCTGACTGCGTTGTATTTAATAGTGAATACAATCGAGCTAGTTTTCTCGACGGTGCCACACAGCTCTTAAAGAAGCTCCCCGATCATGTACCAAATAATCTCGTTCCATTAATCCGTGATAAATCGCATGTTGTTGCGGTTCCAATCCGCGATATCACTCACCCGGATTCACCGCAATGCTCTAGCGCCACGCGTTTTAGTATTGTTTGGAACCACCGCTGGGAATATGACAAAGGCGTTGATCAGCTATTGGCTTGCTTACAAAAGCTGCCATCTGAACTTGACCTAACGTTTCATATTGTTGGCCAAGCGTTTCGGCAAACCCCGAAGTCTATGACGAATGTTTTAGAATGTTTAAAAGAACGTGATTGGCTGGGACAATGTGGCTATATTGAAAATCGTCATGGCTATCTATCACTTTTGCAAAAAACACATGCCGTTTTATCAACGGCCCTGCATGATTTTCAGGGATTATCGGTTTTAGAAGCGTGCCTCAGTGGCTGCTGGCCAATCGTACCTAATCGCTTAGCCTATAGAGAGTTTATTCCAGAGAGCAATCGCTATTTTGATGGATTCGGCAAGATAGGCCGCGCGAAAATACAAGAGGCTGAGTCCGCTGCTGAGTTAATGACATCAATTTATGCACAGTGGCATCGCAACGAGCTGCCGCGGTTTTCTAGCCCTCAATGCAACGCTGTGTTGGTCGATACCTTGACGCCTCAATATAAAGCGCTTTTTAGTGCGTGTCTTCAAACACGATAGGTTCTTTGTCAGCCCGCTGTCGTAACCAATTCATTGGTCGCCGAACCGATGGTTTTTTTACCAACCACGTCACGAAGCGATGCTTTCCAGGAAAATCACTGACCACAATACCAAGCAAGATGGTCAGCAAACCCTGCCCCGGTAAAAATAGCAGCACGGCCCCGACTAACACGAGGCACAGCCCCAATAAATTGCGCAGCAGCTTAAAGAGAAGTTGGAGCAACGGATGGTTTCCGACCAATGCAGATCTTGAAGCTCCGGGCAACATAAAGTAGTCAGCAGGGATTCGGATGATCAACCAGGGTACTAGCAGTAATGTAACAACGAACAACGCTATGGAGACTCCGCCAAGCACAGCGCCTACTAATAGAAACACGTCAGGGTCTGCAACTTGCGCATCATAGATCGACTGCCATAGAGCCACGGCAGACTGCCTAAACGATGAAAACAATGGGGTAGGCATACGCAGATCGTTACACTGTAATCTAAACGGCCAGTATACCATTGGGAAACCGACCACCTGGGCCCATTAGCGCCATGGAGCGCAAGGGGTAAAAATATGCTTGAGAAATAAACTATCTTTATAGTTATCAGCCCTTGATATAAATCAGTACAGTCAAATGGTGTTGGGTTATGATGATGCACTGGTATACATTCCGATAGTTAGCCTCATCTCACGGCGTTTTTTCAAGGAGAAGTAATGGATTTCGCTGTATCACCCGAAGTAAACGAGCTTCGCAACAAAGTACGCCAATTCATGGATGATTATGTGCTGCCACATAATCAACAGTGGCACAGAGAGGTTAACGACGGACAATACCCACTCACGCTAATCAATGATTTGAAGGCACTGGCTAAGTGGGAAGGCTTGTGGAATATGTTCCTACCGGAACTCCAGGATGATCAACCGGGCACACGATTGAGTAACCTCGATTATGCCCCTCTGGCGGAAACAATGGGGCGAGTGCACTGGGCGTCTGAGGTTTTTAACTGTTCTGCTCCTGATACCGGCAATATGGAATTACTGCATAAGTTTGGCAGTGCCGACCAAAAAGAGCAGTACTTGAATCCTTTACTCGAAGGCGAAATTCGCTCCTGTTTCGCCATGAGTGAACCGGATGTTGCCTCGTCAGATGCAACGAATATCCAAACCTTAATCCAACGCGACGGAGACGACTACGTCATCAATGGCCGCAAGTGGTTTATCACTGGGCCAAATCACCCATTGTGTAAATTCGCCATTGTACTGGGTGTATCGGACGACAGCATCGACGCTGATAAACACCACAAACACAGTATGATCATTGTGCCCATGGACGCCGAAGGTCTCAAAGTGGTTCGTAACATCCCGATCATGCATCAGCACTCACCAGAGGGGCATTGTGAGCTACTGTTTCGAAATGTGCGTGTGCCCGCCAGCCATTTAATTGGCGAAGAAGGTGAAGGGTTTGCTATGGCCCAAGCACGTTTGGGCCCAGGTCGAATCCATCACTGTATGCGTTCAATAGGACAGTGTGAGCTTGCACTCGAATTGATGGCCGAAAGAGCCATAGAACGTCGTTCGTTTGGAAAATATCTTTACGAAAATGCGAACGTTGCTGATTGGATTGCTCATGCCCGCCTCGAGATTGATCAAGCGCGCTTATTGGTACTCCAAGCTGCCTGGAAGTTAGATACCTACGGGAATAAAGAAGCTCGTGTGGATGTCTCGGCAATTAAAGTTGTGGTCGCGCAAATGCAAACACGTATCGTTGATAGAGCTATGCAAGTATTTGGCGCGATGGGGTTATCTAATGATACGCCGTTGAGCTCTCTGTGGACCTGGGGACGCGCTTTGCAATTTCTCGATGGTCCAGATGAAACACACCTCAAGGTCATTGCGCGACAGGAAATAAAGCGGGCAAAAGACAATCATGGGCAACTTTCCCACTATTTTACATTTGACGCCGACTTCGAATAAGTAATATTTCCTGTATCGCCGTAAAACACATGCTAAAGCTTACTTACCAACGGTTGGTAATCCACATGGTTTGATAAGGTGCTAGCTCAATGGACCCTGTCATGTCATCAAAGGTGGTATCACTGATGATATCTTTCCAATCGTCTGTGCCAATTAAATTGATCGCAGACAACATCACCTTTTGGGTTTTATCACTGACATTGTTTAGACAAAAAATACTTTGACGACGATCCATGCTCTGACGCCAAAACGCGAAAATCTCATCACCCAAATGCAGGGTAAATTGAGTCGCATTGGGATGAAAAGCGGGTTGGCCTCGACGGATTTTAATCAGTCGCTTCAAACGATTGAATACTTGATGATGGTGCGACTCTTGGTCAGCTAGCGCATCATTTAACTCTTCTTCACGCCACTGACGACGATTGATAGCTCTATTGTGACCGTGCTCGTTGACCCGCTCATCATCGTTTGTAGAGCCCACTAGGCTGTGAATATAAAACGCAGGAATCCCTTCCAACGCCAACATAATTGCGTGGGCACAAATGTAGCGAACCAGCTGATACTCATCCGGCCCGGCTAATGTACCCTTCATGGCATCAAACAGAGAAATATTAATTTCATACGGTTTCTTGGTGTTGTCATCTAAAGCGCGCCAAGAAATTTTTCCGCCGAAATTCTGCATACAATCGATGAGCGTATTCAGTTCTTCATCACCCAGTACACCTTCTGCGGGTCTCAGCCCGATGCCGTCGTGGGATGCAATGAAGTTGAAATAGGTCGTGCCGTTTTGTGCTGGCGGCATGCTCATCAACCAATTTTTTAGATGGCGGCAATCACCCGACACCAACGCATTAACAAGCAGTGGTGGCAGTGAAAAATTATAAATACAGTGAGCTTCGTTGGCGTTGCCAAAGTAGGACAAATTCTCGCGATTGGGAATATTGGTTTCCGTAATGATGACGGTATTCGGTTTAGCGTGCTCGATTAACGTGCGTAAAAGTCGGATTATTTCATGAGTTTGCGGCAGATTAATGCAATTTGTACCAATCGTTTTCCATAAAAACGCCACCGCATCAAGCCTAAATATTCTCACCCCCATATCCAGGTACAGCCGAATAATATCCACAATTTCTAGCAGTACGTCGGGATTTGTGAAGTCTAAATCGACTTGATCATGCCCAAATGTACACCAAACAAATTGCACTCCATCGGGCGTTTCGACCGGAAGCAGTAACGGGCTGGTCCGTGGCCTAACCACGTCTTGCAATTCAGCACAGGGCTCCGCCGTATAAAAATACTCTTTCCCTGGAGCGCTTCCAGCCTTAAAGTTTTTGAACCATTCGTGCTCACTGGAACAATGATTGATGACAAGATCCGCCATCAAATGAAAATCCGTACTAATTTTTAGAATATCATTCCAATCACCTAGTTGCTTATCAACCTGTTTATAATCAATCACCGCAAACCCATCATCGCTTGAGTAGGGAAAGAACGGCAAGATATGCACGCTATTAACAAGCATAGTGAAATGGGTTTTTAAAAAATGGTGCAAGGTATGTAGCGGGTACTCACCTTCGCGGACAATACTATTGCCGTAGGTGATAACAAAAATATCAGACTCATCCCATAAATTTTTGAATGGCGATACGGTTTCAACTGCCTGATCAAGACGCATGGTTGCAATAAGGCGTTCAGCAATCTCATCGATATTTTCGTCTGGATAAACCGACACCAAATGATCGACAATACGTTGCTTGAGCAAATCTAAGGGAGAAAGTTCTGACACTACGTTTACCTCGTTAAACCGTCATAACACGTTAGCTTGGCTTACAAGCAGCCTAGCCCTGACTAAACTCTTGGTAATCTAGTTCTACCGCCTCATATAAATCATCCAAAAAGGTAGGTATTGCGCTCTGTATTCGGTTCCAGTGTGGGATAAACGGCGTTTCCATTGGGTTATCGAGGAACGCCTGCCCTGCTTTCACCAAATTGCTAGCAAATAATTCAACCGCTTGCTCTTCTTTGTGTATATCAAACGCCAAACCATTAATTTGCGCATCGTTTCGATACGTTTCTACAAAGTCCAACGCCACTCGAAAATAAGTTGCTTTTATACTTCTAAATGTTTCCGACGAAAATACCACACCTTGTGTCGCCAGCTTTCTGAAGAATGACTTCGCGATATCAATGGACATTTTCGATAAACCACCACTGTCATCGCCCAATGAAATATCCTGGTGTTTGTGATCATAGGTGTGAGCGATATCCACTTGGCAAAGTCTATTCGTGGAATAATTGCGATGCATTTCAGAAAGCACACCAATTTCCAATCCCCAATCACTGGGTATTCTTAGGTCGTTAATCACATCGCGTCTAAAAGAAAATTCGCCCGCAAGCGCATAGCGAAAACTATCCATATAATCCAAATAGTCACTAGAACCGTAGATTTTCTTTAAGGTTCTAATGAGAGGCGATACAAGCAGACGGCAAACGCGACCATTAATTTTGCCATCGGCTACACGTGAGTAATAGCCTTTACAAAATTCATAGTTAAAATTGGGGTTAGCCACAGGATAAATAAGACGCGCTAATAGCTCGCGATTATAGGTAACAATATCGCAGTCGTGTAAGGCAACAGCTTCTCCACGACCAGAAGCTAAAATATAACCGAGGCAATACCAAACGTTTCGCCCCTTTCCCATCTGCTTGGGCTCAAGGCCCAGATCTTTAAGTTTTTGATCGAGCGCGCGTAAACGCGGTCCATCGTTCCATAGGACTCGATGATGTTGCGGCAACTCTTTGAAGTATTGCAGTGCACGTCGATACTCCGATTCATCGGCTCGATCCAGACCAATCACTATCTCATTAAGATAGGGAACCTGCTTTAATTCACCGATGATTTTGGGCATTGCCTCTCCCTGTAGCTCTGAATACAGAGACGGAAGCAGCAATGACATAGTGCGTTTTTTAGAAAAGCCTAGCAATTCACTTTCTAAGTCTTCTAGAGGTCTGTTGGATAAATTGTGCAATGTTGTCACATCGCCATTTTGAAAAAAATCAGTCACTTTGAGGTCCTCTTCGTCGTTATATTATTCATGCGTCGCCAGCGTACAGTGGGTCTGTATCACCTTGATGACAGCTCGCATGCCTCATCTCTCTTGAAATAGTGGCTCAACAACTTCTCGCCAACCCTCCGGCCCTTCAGCATCGCTGTATAGGATTTCGCCTTTGCATTCAAAGGTTGGCGCTTTTTGAACCGGGGATTTTACGACAACAGCAATATCCGCTACAGCAAGCATGTCAATATCATTAGGGCTATCACCAGATGCTAACAGCCTGTATTCTTTTTTGGCTTGTTGCTGATATTCAAGGACTAAACGCTGTGTTGCTTTGCCTTTGTCGGTCTGTCCAATCACATGCAAAAAACGCCCTCCTTGCAAAGTATTAAATCCCGCGTCTTCGGCACGTTTTATAAACGCTTGTTTTTCTTCATCGCTTCCCTGCCAAAGCAAAGGCTCTGAAAACTCTCGCTGTTTCGCTTGCGAGGCTTGCTGTTCTGACAACCCAGTGGCCTCAACAATATCTGCGACACTGGCTTTCGCGAAACTTAGATAGGCTTGCCCATATTGATTTGCATCGTTTTCGAGGAAGGCTAAAACATCATTGCGTGTTGCACCTAGTACCAAGCAACGGTAACCATCGACAAGGCTCGTGCTGGGTAAATCGGTAGAAAAGTAATCTTCGGGAAAAAAAATAGCTGAACCATTTTCAACAATGAATGGGTGCTGATTATGCATGGCTTCGCGTAGCACCAGCATTTCAGGTCGCGTCTTGCTGCTGTTGAATACAACAGGCACATGTGCCGTATCTAATCGCTTTAATAGGTTATCTATCGCCGCATGTGAGTATGTGTGGTGATCCAGGAGAGTACCGTCCAGGTCTGAGACAATTACCCAGTCTCCAGACAAGGGACTTGTCGTCCCATTATTATTTCCAGCGTTGGATTGGTTTTTTACTTCCACTAACTTGCCTATGGTGTTGATCGAGTATGTTGTCGTTATGGGTATAGAGCATACCATCATACGCTACTGCTTTCGCAGGCAACGTTCGATCATTTGTTCTTCATTCAATTCAAAAATGACATCGGCAATACTCGGTAGCTCCTGCAAACTATGGCATGTTAGACGCTCGTAATGTTGAATGAAGCGCGATAGTTGCGATTCATCCATTACCTTGGTTGATTTTGAATCAACCGATTGCTCGACTAGCTTTTGCCGTAATTTATCTTCTTGACGACCTCGCCAACGATAAACCGCGTCGAAATTGGGTGCCTTTAAGAATATTAAGTACTGCAATGCATTAAACCATTCCGCATATTCATCGCTCAAACATCGATTGACGTAACCTCGCCAGGTGCCGTCTTGATCTTCAACCTGTTCTAACGGGTTCACCGGGTGACTCAGCGCCTCCTCAGGTTGGGCTGGAGTGCCGAGGCACCACCCTTCAAAAATGACTAAATCTACTGGCGCTCTCACCCTATCCCATTGCGCCTCAGCCACACGGTCATCACTCGATTTATCAAAACGAGGGATTTTTACTTCGCCACTCTGCTGCAATGCGTTGAGGGTCGCTAACGCTAATGCCACATCGTGAGTTCCAGGGACTCCGCGCGTGGCTAACAGTGGGTGTACGCGTGAACCCAGCGCTTGCCGCTCGGCTCGCGTTAGATAAACATCATCCATGGATATAGAGACAACACGTAGCTGATGAACATCCGCTAGCATCGTCGACATGAATCCTGCCAGAGTCGATTTGCCGCTCCCTTGGCAGCCACTCACGCCGATGCAGGACAAGTGCCCCGACCTCACTTTTCCAACGAGGTCATTAACTAGAGGGAGATACCACTGGCGAATAGTGTCGTGAAAGCTATCGGGCACTTTCTCCTGCGCAATGAATGAACGAATCACCGCCTGTTCATTAACGTCACCCATGTAAAAATCCTATGTTTTCGATTCTAAGTGCCTCGCCATTGCGCACCACTATAGCGCAGCACTGATTACTTCTCATCCCACTACTCGCCAATATAGCGCGAAGCCAGAAATATAGAGACCTCGCGCAGCCGCCATTTGGCGTGCGCCGGCCGGGTCGCCAAGTCCCGAGTTAGAGCGTTGCAAATTGGGGGCCGTTTTCTGCTTCTATGCTTGCGGCGCTTGTTGTTAGCTGAAAAATACCGCTAGAATCGCCTTTTAAGGGGAGCGCTAAACCATGCAAAATGACTCGAAGCGGTGGCAATATGGGCTGCTGTTGTCTCTGATTGCTAGTGTCACCTGGGCAACACTGCCACTGATTTTAAAAGGCTTGCTCGACGAGCTTGACCCTATCACCACCACCTGGTTTCGCTTCTCACTAGCCGGCCTGCTTCTCGCACTCTTCCTCAGCCACAAACGACGCCTTGTGAACCCTCTCTTGCTACGACGGTTGCCGCTCGCACTGGTTGCACTTTGCATCTTTGGCCTGCTATCAAACTATGTGTCCTACATTTTTGGGCTTGATAGGATAACTGCAAGCAGCTCTCAGGTATTGATTCAGTGCGCGCCGATGCTACTACTCTTGGGCGGCGTAGTTATTTATCGTGAACGCCTTAGCGGCATGCAGTGGCTGGGGGTATTAGTGTTTGTCGCAGGAATACTATTATTTTTCAACCAGCGCTTAGGAGAGTTATGGGGAGGAATAAGTAGCTACGGTCTTGGCATGTTGTGGATACTGGTTGCGTCTATTACTTGGGCAATCTATGCACTAGCGCAAAAACGAGCACTACAAAGTTTACCCTCCGCGAACATCAATTTATTTATCTACCTTGCAGGTACCGCTGTGCTCTTGCCGTTTGCGGCACCTGGCTCAGTGAGTTCCCTTAGCGCATTGGGCCTCACTTTACTGGTGCTCAGCTGCGCCAACACCCTTATCGCCTATGGCTGTTTTGCCGAAGCCCTAAACCATTGGGAGGCATCTCGTGTTAGCGCTATATTGGCATTGCAACCGATCTTTACGATCTCGTTTATGTGGCTGTTAGAACGGTGGGCGCCGGGATACCTTCCTGTTGAGCCACTGAATTTCATCGCGCTTCTCGGCGCAGCGATGGTGGTGTTTGGCTCTATGTCGACGGCTCTGTTTAGAAAATAGAGCAACCCCACCGCCTATTCGTTATTCGCCTCTCTCGACTAATTCCAAAAAAATTAGCCTTCGTTAAATTTAGCCCTCGTTAAGCTTAGCCTTCGTTAAACATGGCAATCCGCCCACCATCAATGACTAAATCGTGGCTGTTAATAAAACGTCCTTCTTCGCTCGCTAAAAATAATGCGCCATTGGCAATATCAATTGCCAAACCAGCACTTGGCAAGGGTGTAGCATTCGCTAAATTATCTTGTAACTTTTTCAACTTAGTTGCGTTTTCTTCTTCGCTCATGGTGTTCGCCCGTTGCGAACCGCCCCAAAAAATTGGCGTCGCGATTGCGCCAGGAGAAATACAATTGACCCGAATATTGAGTGGGCCTAGTTCAACGCCGGCCAAACGTGAGTAATGCGCTACCGCAGCTTTCAACCCCGAATACAAAAGGTTACCTTGCCGATAGCGGTGTCCCGCGATACTCGCATTGTTAATAATGCTCCCACCGTTGTCTTTTAAATAAGGGATAGCATGCTTAATCCCAAGAATAACGCTGGATAACAAGGTATCGACTCCAAATTGAATATCGTCCTTGGTGATGGTCTCGAGCGTTGACGCACGAGAAGCACCGGCATTGTTGAAGACTATATCCAACTGCCCGAATGTATCGCAGGCAAATTGAAATGCTGAAGCGATCTCTTCTTCTTTGGTGACGTCCATGGCGTAGTAACGCGCATTCTCACCTAGCTTATTCGCAAGCGCTTCGCCTTTTTCTCGCGATCGACCGGTTAAGACAACCTTGCAACCTTCTTTTACAAACAATTCTGCAGTCGCCTCACCGATACCACTCGTGCCTCCGGTAATCACGGCTACCTTGCTGTTTAGTCTGCCCATCTGTGACTCCTAATCAATTTATTTTCACGCATTTTTATTGTCGACCAACCATTGATACAACATCTTTTTGTTAACACCCGTTATCTCTGCCGTATAAGCCGCTGCTTTCTTTGGTGGTAAGTCACCGAGGATATTAAGCACCCGTTGAGCTTCAATCGAAACATCGTCTTGTTTTTCACGGGACGACCCACGCACAACCAGCACGATTTCACCCTTTTGCTGGTTATTGTCTTGGCTTACAAAGTCAATTAAGTCCGCTACAGAACCATCGACAACCGTCTCATAGGTTTTGGTTAGTTCACGCGCTAACACTATTTCGCGCTCCTCACCAAACACTGTCTGTAGATCACGCAGACAATCGAGCAAACGGTGCGGCGCCTCATAAAAAATTAATGTATGGGTGTGATTAACCAGCGCCTCAAATACCGCAATACGTTGAGTTGACTTGTTGGGCAAGAAGCCTTCAAAGCTGAATTTGTCTGATGGAACACCCGCAACCGATAGTGCTGTAATCGCCGCACAAGCACCAGGAATGGGGACAACGGGGATGCCTGCTTGCCGCGCCGCGCGTACTAATCGATACCCAGGATCGGAGACTAGTGGCGTCCCTGCATCAGAGATCAACGCAATGCTATCACCCTCAGCGAGACGCTTTAATAAGCCTTTAGTACTCTCCTGCTCATTATGGTCGTGATAGGCAACCATCGGCGTAGAAATGTGAAAGTGTTCCATTAATCGTTTGCTGTGCCGCGTATCCTCGGCAGCTATTAATTGCACCAGTTGTAGAGTTTCTACCGCTCGAGGTACCATATCGGCCAAGTTACCGATAGGCGTGGCAACGACATAGAGCGTGCCAAGTTTTTGCTTATTCATATCAAATCATCTTATATAGCGCGGATTGTTGTACATCATGCCAAGTGGTCACCGTTCTCCGATTTTCATGCGTTCTGTTATTCTCACCCTAATTACCACCTGTACTCTGTTTGGACTGTGGGGATGCGGGTCGTCCCAGGTTCGACCGCAAGACGGGAAAGACCAAGCCTTAACTGCAGAGGTCAGCGAGAAGGTCGGCCAACTGATGACGGAGGCCCAATCGCTCGACTCACCCGAACGCGATCAACGTTATTTACAGGCCGCTAGGTTACTCGTTGACGCCGGAGAAGATGACTGGGCTCGCAATATCCTAGGCTCCATCGACTCAGATATTCTTTTTGATGCTGACTTCGTCGATTACACCCTGATGTATAGCCGCATTACCATCGACGACGCGGCGTACTTTTTAGCTCAACGCATTTTAACCAACCCTCGCATCGAACAACAGTGGGTTAACCTCAACCCTGAGTTTGTACAGACATTACGCGAACGCAGAGCCGAGTTGTTCGCTCTGCTGGGGGATTCGACCGATAGTGTCAATGAACGTATCAACCTCAGTCTCTTAGCACTAAGTGATGAAGAGCGGGTCGCTAATCAAAATGCAATTTGGCAAAGTTTGATGGCGGTACCACAAGACGAACTAGAGCGCCTCAGTCTGGAGTCCACCGACCCCATTGCACAGGGTTGGTACACCCTAGCGGCCATCAGTAAAAACAACGATGATGATATCAGTGCACAACTGCACACTATCCAACGCTGGGAGCAGCAGTGGCCCAACCATCCCGCCAGCCAGTCACTGCCTAGCGATTTGAATCTCCTCAAGCAGCTCGTTGCCGAGCGCCCTAAAGTCATTGGCCTTCTGTTACCGCTCAGTGGTCCGTATGGGAACACAGGGCAAGCCGTACGCGATGGATTTATGGCCGCCTACTACACAGCCAACGGCCGTTCGAGCTTTACTCCAGAGGTACGGATTTTTGATACTCACGCTCAACCGATCAACGACATCTACGACCTGGCAGTGCAAGACGGTGCTGAGTTAATCATCGGGCCTCTGCTGAAAGAGAATGTTCAAGAGCTCAATCTTCGCCTTGATTTACCCGTGCCCACACTTGCACTGAACGTTGTTGATAGCGCCTATGGATTTCCTACCAAGCTATACCAGTTTGGCTTACCGGTGGAAGACGAAGCCCGACAAATTGCACAGCGCGCTTGGGTTGAGGGCCACCGCAATGCCATGGTGTTGGTACAACAAACCGAAACCGGACAGCGTGCTGCGGACACATTTGCCTACCAGTGGAACCAGTTAGGTGGGCAGGTCGTGCAGCGCAGTTACTTTGCGGATCAAGCCGATTATCAAGACGTTGTTAAAGATTCTTTGCTGGTGTCGGATAGCGAACGCCGCGCTCGTGATATCCGCCGCTTATTGGGGGGCAATATAAAGTTCGAAGAGCCTCGCCGCCGCCAAGACATCGATTTAATTTTTATGATGGCGCGCCCGAGTGAAGCCCAACTATTGAAGCCTACGCTAAACTTTCACTTTGCCTCTAACGTTCCAGTCTACGCAACTCGCCACATATTCAGCGGCACACAAGATAAAGAACACAATAATGACCTCAACGGGATTCGTTTTACTACCCTACCCTGGTTTTTCGACAACTACAGCGCCGTTGCACGAAGCGTCAAGTCTTCGGTGAACCCAAGCCCTGCGTATCAACAATTTTATGCTATCGGCGTCGACGCCTACCGACTATCGCCGCGAGTTAAGCAACTTGAAGAGGTAGAGAGCGCACGCTTTTACGGCGCAACGGGTGTACTACGCTTAAACCCAGAAAGGCAAATCGCTCGAGAACAAGAATGGGTTCAAATCGTCAATGGTGTAGCCACACCACTACCCAAAGTTGTATCCGATGCCTACGTGGACTGAGCGCTTTAAACTCTCTGGATCTAAACCAGTCAAGCAAGGTCACCTTATTAAAGGAGAGCATGCAGAACAGCAAGCGGCTAAGTATTTGCTTTCGCACGGACTTAAACTAGTCGAAAAAAATTATCGCGCACAAGGCGGCGAGATAGACTTGATTATGCAAGACGCCGAGTGCCTAGTGTTTGTTGAAGTGCGCTTTCGCAAACAGCATGGCTTTGGTTCGGCCAGTGAGACGGTTGATTTTCGGAAACAGAATAAATTGATCAAAGCCGCTCAGCAGTATTTGCAGCAACATCAAATCACAGATAAAGTCCCTTGCCGATTCGACGTGGTAGGAATTAATCAACTCACTAACGAATCACAAGGAAGAAGCAAGCACGAAATTGATTGGATTAAAAATGCATTTTAATGTCTCAGTGAGGACCACCTCTCGCACCGACATTCTCAATAGGTAATCGTTGTCCCCATCATGCAAGAAAGAATTATTCAAATAATTCACCAAAGTATCGAAAGTAAGATGCAGGCCGGTGAACTCTTAACGCCTTTTATTGTCGATGCCAGTGAACTGTTGGTAAGTGCATTGCTTAACGAGCGAAAGATACTCGTCGCCGGTAACGGTAATTGTGCAGCGTTAGGCGATATATTTGTTGGAAATTTGCTCAACCGGTTTCAACATGAGCGCCCTGCGCTACCCGCCATCAATTTAATGGGCGATAGTGCAGTTGTATCAGCCATCGCTAGTGACAGTAGCTATAACGATGTGTTTGCAAAACAGGTTCGTGCAATCGGTCAACCTGGGGACGTACTGTTACTCGTCTCTAACAATGGCAATGCGAGCAATTTAATTCAAGCAGTCGCCGCAGCACATGATCGTGAAATGGCGGTTATTGCACTGACTGCCGAAGAAGGTGGAGACATTGCGACGCTCTTGGATGTTAACGACATTGAGTTGCGTGCACCGGCAGAGGCCATATTCCAAATTTTGGAAATTCATCTTCTGTGCTTACTGTGCCTTTGTGACTTAATCGATTATCAATTATTTGGAACTTCACACGAATGAAAAGCAAATTTACTTACGTTTTGCTGTTAAGCGCCCTTTTAGGTGTCACAGGCTGCACATCTATTATTAGTGCGACCACTGATGAACCTATTGATTTAGACCCAGACCGCCGAACCTTTGGCACGTCCATTGACGATTCTCAGATCGAGACGATTGCCGCCGTAAACCTAAACAACGTACACCCCTTACTTGAAGATTCACCCATTAGTGTTCACAGCTATAATCGTGTGGTTTTGCTCACAGGCCAGGTTAAAAACACTGAAATGCGAGAGCTTGCGGGTAAAACGGTCGCTAAGATGACCACTGTTCGGCAAGTACACAACGAGCTTGAAATCGCAGCCCCCGTTGGCTTTTTCTCTACGGTGAATGACGCTTGGATTACAAGTAAGGTCAAAACCAAACTCGCCGCCAGTGATGATGTTCGCTCTAACCGTGTGGAAGTCATTACCGAAAATTCCAAGGTCTATTTCATGGGCATGCTGCCACGCGCCGAAGCGGAGCACGCTGCACGCATTGCAAGCGAAACAGGCGGCGTACAAAAGGTTGTTCTGGCTATCGAATACACAGACTAGGGCCTATCCCTCTAATTTCTTGCCACTCACGACTGGGTGGCAACATCTTTGCATCCCATCTTTATCTACCCTGCCTCTATAGCCAGCCTCTTTGCTGGCAGTTACTATAGGAGCGCATCACCATTGATGGGAGCTTAACGTGCAAAATAGCAATAGCCGCTTATCTACCGACGCAGATCAATCACATGACTCCGCTTTAAAATCCTGTATAGACTTACTTGGCCGAGTGCTTGGCAGAGTGATCGGGAATGCACATGGCCAGGATTTATTGGATTGTGTGGAGCACATCCGTCAACTCGCAAAATCCTCTCGCCTCGCCGAATCTGACGACAGCGAAAAAAATAAGCGTCAAGAATTAATCGCCTATCTACACGGCCTTCCTCAAGAAAAACTCATTCTTGTTGCTCGTGCCTTTAACCAATTTCTCAACCTTGCCAATATCGCTGAGCAACTTTATTCCAGCAATACCGTCACCAGCGACAGCAAAGACTTTAGCTCCATCAGCGAACAAATTATCCAATTAAAGGAAAGCGGCGTTGCCACCGCAAATATTAGTGCGGCAATCGATAAACTCTGGCTCGAACTTGTCTTGACCGCGCACCCAACGGAAGTAACTCGACGAACGCTTATTGAAAAGCAAAACCGTATTTATCATTGTCTTCACGAGCTAGAAACCCGCAAACTGGATGATAGTGCTCGCCAAAAATTGTACAGCCAAATTGAGCAACTCATCGCACAATGGTGGCACACCGACGAAATCCGCACAGAGAAGCCGACACCTGTCGATGAAGCCGTATGGGGCTTCGCGGTAATTGAAAATAGTTTGTGGGAAGCCATTCCAACTTTTATCAATCACATAAGCGGAGTCGTTGCACAACAGCTCAATTATCAATTACCGATCGATTATGCGCCTATTGGTATTACCTCATGGATGGGCGGCGACCGCGACGGAAATCCAAACGTTACAGCCGTCGTCACAGAAGAAGTCATCCGCCTCGCGCGCTGGAAGTCAGCAGACTTATTCTTGTCCGATATCAATCTATTAATGTCAGAGCTTTCCATGCATCAGTGTTCAGCCGAGCTGCGTGCTATCGTCGGCGATGTAAAAGAACCGTATCGCGCTGCCTTGCGCGAACTTCGAGGAAAATTACAAAATACTCTCGGTACAATGGACGACTTAATAAAAGGTCGAGAGGCATCAGGTCTTCCCATTATTGAATCAAGCGACGAACTTTGGCAGCCCTTGCACTTATGCTATCAGTCGCTGCAACAATGCAATATGGGCAATATTGCCGATGGCTCACTCCGCGATACATTACGTCGTGTGAAGTGTTTTGGAAGCCATCTAGTTCGCTTAGATATTCGCCAAGAAAGTAGCAGGCACAGCCAAGTATTCGCTGAACTTACTCGATATTTGGAGCTGGGAGACTACGGCGATTGGCAAGAAACAGAGCGTGTTAAATTTTTAACTCAAGAATTAAATAACAAACGCCCGCTCATTCCACGCCATTGGCGACCCTCAGCCGATGTGCAAGAAGTACTCGACACCTTTGCCACTATCGCCAAGCAGCCGCAAGAAGCCCTGGGTGCGTACATTATTTCGATGGCAAAGCGCGGCTCAGATGTCCTCGCAGTACAACTATTACTGAAAGAGTTTGAGTGCCCGGCATTACCCATCGCCCCGCTCTTCGAAACCTTAGACGACTTAAACAATGCGGCGGATACGATGCGGGAAATCCTGTCGATACCGGTCTATCGCGATGCTATCGACAACAAACACATGATTATGATCGGCTATTCGGATTCCTCCAAAGATGCTGGCGTCATGGCCGCTTCCTGGGCGCAATATCGTGCCCAGGAAGCCATTATTAGCGTCTGCCGCGAGGAGGGTGTCCAACCGATGCTGTTCCATGGCCGCGGCGGCACAACGGGCCGCGGTGGCGCTCCCGCTCACGCCGCATTGCTATCGCAGCCACCAGGGTCTTTGGAAAATGGGTTAAGGGTCACCGAGCAAGGTGAGATGATTCGGTTCAAGCTTGGTCTGCCTCAAAAGGCCATGACCACGTTTAACCTCTATACCAACGCTATTCTTGAATCCAATCTCAACCCACCGCCAGAGCCGCAACAAGACTGGCGTGACATCGTTGATCAGCTAGCCGAGCTTTCAGCTAAACAGTATCGGCAATTGGTCTTCGATACACCGGAGTTCTTAGATTACTTCCGTTCCGCTACGCCCATCCAAGAACTCAGTAAGCTTCCGTTAGGCTCCCGCCCTGCCAAACGTCGAGCCGATGGCGGCGTCGAAAGCTTACGTGCGATCCCCTGGAGTTTCGCCTGGTCGCAAAATCGCTTGATGCTTCCTGCATGGCTAGGCGCGGGAGAAGCGTTAGAACAGCTCATTAGCGATGGTCAAAAGCCACAGCTAGAAGCCATGTGTCAGCAATGGCCGTTTTTCTCTACGCGCATTAGTATGCTCGAAATGGTGTACGCGAAAACGGATTCGGCGCTCGCAGCCTATTACGACGCGCTATTAGTCAGCAAAGAGTTGCAGCCGCTGGGCGAAACGCTTCGCGCGAGACTGCAACGGGATATTGAGTTAACCCTATCTATTGCTAACGACGAAAACCTACTCCAAGACCTACCTTGGTTAAAAGAGTCGCTAAAATTACGCAACACGTATATTGATCCGCTCAACTTATTGCAAGTTGAGCTCCTTGAGCGCGACCGAAATCAAACCAGTTCCGATGTGGAAAAAGCACTCATGGTTACCATTGCCGGTATCGCTGCAGGTCTCAGAAATACCGGCTAAGCCAGACGATAGACGAATTTTGAGGTACACTCAGAGCTGCTCCTAGATGTGACACACGGGTGGCAAATTATAATAATCTTACTGCGCGGGGTCTTGTGCCTGCTTGCTGGGAGTGAAGAATGGATATATCGACAATTGTGACATTGGTAATCATTGCAGCCATCATTTTCTATGTCATTGCGATTTACAACCAATTGGTCAGCTTAAAGAATCGTTTTCAAAATGCGTTCGCACAAATCGAAGTGCAACTCAAACGACGTTACGACCTTATTCCCAATTTGGTCGAAACCGCAAAAGGCTACCTCTCCCATGAACGTGAAACCCTGGAAGCCGTCATAAATGCGCGCAATGCCGCATCCGATGGATTAAAGGCGGCCTCGGCGGAGCCTGGTAGTAAACCAGCGATGGACTTATTAGCTGGGGCCGAAAGCGTATTGTCCAATGCATTAGGTCGGCTGAACGTAGTCATGGAAGCCTATCCTGACCTCAAAGCCAATCAAAACATGATGCAGCTCTCGGAAGAGCTCACATCAGCTGAAAACAAAGTCGCGTTTTCTAGACAAGCTTTTAACGACGCTGTGACTGCCTACAACACCTATAAACAAACGTTCCCGCCCGTCATGTTCGCCGGTATTTTTGGCCACAGTGAAGATGCTAGCCTATTGGAATTTGAAGACAGCAAAGAAATTCAGGCCGCTCCTAAAATTAGCTTTTAACGATTGATCGTCCATGAACTTCTTTCAACACCAGGATACTGCCAAGCGCAATACGTTGCTGTTGGTCGGTGGGCTCGGTCTCGCGATCATTGGCTTAATTCTACTGACCACGGCCGTTTTTGTGGTTCTCATTTACTACTTCCAGTTTCGCTCCGATACAGCCATCGTTGCCTTTGAACAAAACGCCAGTATTTTTTCCATTGCCCAGCAAATCCTTTCGGTAGAATTACTCGCCTATATTACATTCGGTGTTGGTAGCGTTGTAGCGCTTGGCTCACTGTATAAAATTGCTCAGTTAAGTGGTGGTGGAAAAAAAGTGGCGGAAGCCATGGGCGGCCGCTTGCTCAATATCAATACGCGAGATGCTGACGAACGCAAAGTGTTAAACGTTGTCGAGGAAATGGCGATAGCATCTGGCACACCAGTGCCACCCGTTTATTTACTAGAAGAAGATGCCATCAATGCTTTTGCAGCAGGGTTTAAACCCCAGGATGCCGTTATTGGTGTGACTAGAGGCTGTATCCAGTTACTCAGTCGCGATGAGTTACAAGGGGTGATCGCTCATGAATTTAGTCACGTTCTTCATGGCGACATGCGCTTAAATATCCGGTTAGTAGGGCTGCTCCACGGTATTTTGGTGATTGGTTTAATAGGCTATTTTTTAATGCGCAGCACTGCCTATAGCTCGATGCGCAGCTCTCGCAATAAAGGTGCAGGCGGGCTCATGTTCGTAGGTCTCGCCTTAATTGTTCTTGGATATGCGGGCACTTTTTTTGGCAACATTATTAAAGCCGCGGTTAGTCGTCAGCGAGAATATTTAGCCGATGCCTCCGCCGTCCAATTCACTCGTAACCCACAAGGTATTGCGGGCGCGCTGAAAAAGATCGGCGGCTATTCAGCAGGCTCACAACTGCATTCCGCCCACGCCTCCGAATTTAGTCACATGCTATTTGGGCAAGGGATCAAAACCGGTTTCAACGCCCTAATGGCGACTCACCCCCCCTTGTCAGATCGCATAAAACGCATCGAGCCAAATTGGCCTGGTCGCTTTCCCAGAGTCGAGATCGATCAGTCGCATACAAGCAACGCAGCTACTAGCCAATTTGCAGGAGAGACAACACCGCAAACCACTACGTTACAGACAGACACCCCAGCCATTAACCCCAGCGCTTTAGAATCCATAGGTCAACCCAGTGAAGCCCACTTCGATTATGCGCGGGACTTACTGAACAGTATCCCAGAAGATTTGCACGCCGCCACGCACGATCCCTATTCAGCCCGAGCCATTGTGTATTGCTTACTGCTCGATAAGAGCGACATGCTCATGATGCAACAACAGTTGAGCGAAATAAGCCAGCACGCCGACCGCGATGTCTTTAAGCTAATCCGTCACATGGCGGAGTCCATTGGTAGGTTGTCAAAAGAACATTGGTTGCCACTTTTAGATTTGTGCTTGCCAGCACTTAAACAACTGAGTGACGCGCAATATAAAACCTTTAAAGAAAACCTTGTGAGGCTGATTCGCAGTGACAAAAAGGTCGACTTATTTGAGTGGAGTTTGTATCGCATCGTAACGCACAATGTGGAAGAAGTGTCACGAAAAACGGGAAGTAAAGCCATCCATCAAATGGACGAAGAAATTCGAATATTATTGTCTCTGGTTGCCCAAGCCGGCCATGACAGCAAAGAAACTGCAGATGCAGCCTTCAGTTCAGCGATGCAGGAATTGTCCTTCGGTAAGCGTACGATGATGTCCAAAGACTTCATCAAACTATCATATTTGGACCGCGTTCTAGGCGACTTGAGCCAACTCAAGCCGTTACATAAACCATTATTACTGAAAGCACTTGCGGCATGCATCAGTCACGATAAATCAGTCACGGCCACCGAAGCAGAACTATTCCGCGCAATCGCCGATAGCTTAGACTGCCCTATTCCGCCAATTCTTGAAGGGCAAAGACTCGCATAGCGAAATGCACCAGGTCGTCATTCGCCTATTGGGCACTGCTTCACCCGAAGCGGACAGCTCTAACACATGGCTTGCTTTAATCAACAGGCCACAGCCATTCCGAACAGCCAACCATTTATTGGCAGTTTCCGTGGGATCTAACTTTGAATTGAGCGCAGCGAAAGTTACTTCACTACTTTTAACGATGGACGCTTGCTAGTTAGCGGTCTAGTCGGCCCTGGATCATTATCATTATTGGGAGGTTCGGGAGCGGGGTTGGTTTCTGGCTCAAAGATCATACCTTGACCGTTTTCACGCGCGTAGATGCCCAGCACGGCATGGCAAGGAACAAAAATATCGGTAGGTACACCACCAAATCTTGCATTAAACGTGACGCTTTCGTTGCTTAACAACAAATCACGAACTGCACTCGGTGCGATATTGAGAACAATTTGACCGTCTTTATTGACGAAATCTTGCGGAACAGCCACTCCATCAGCCATTGCATCAACCAACAAATACGGGGTGTTTTTGTTGTCGACTATCCACTCGTAAAGCGCGCGGATCATGTAGGGGCGACTGGAAGTCATTGACATGTTAAGAGGTACCCAAAGTAACATCAGACGGTGGGAGGAGTAGAGTAGCGCTAAAACCGCACTACCCTACGTTTTATGCCATTAGTTCAATTATTTAAACTAAACGCATCTCTCTTTCATATTCCGTTAGGCTCTCTTGAAAAGCCTCTCTCGCAAACATGCGCTCCATGTATGCTTCTAGCGGCTTGGTCTGTTTGCTAGAGGGCAAACGAATTCCCAGGCTTTCTAAGCGCCACAAAATCGGTGCTAAGCAACAATCCACAATGGTAAATTCTTCGCTCATGAAATAAGGCATTTCTTGGAAAATTGGCGCGATAGTAACCAGGCTATCCTGGAGTTCTTTGCGCGCTTTATCGACGGCCTCTTTGCTTTTACCGTTAATGATAATATCAACCAATGGGCACCAATCCTTTTCGATACGGTGCATCCACAAACGGCTTTGAGCACGGGCTACAGGGTAAACGGGAAGTAATGGAGGGTGCGGAAAGCGTTCGTCCAAGTACTCCATCATTACCTTCGACTCATAAAGCACCAACTCACGATCAACTAGCGTTGGCAGCGAATTATACGGATTCAACTCCGATAACTCTTCTGGCGTATCTTTAGGATCTACATCGATAATATCGACCGAGACGCCTTTTTCCGCTAGCACTATTCGGACGCGATGACTGTAATGATCGCGTCCATCTGAAAAATAAGTCATTGAAGAGCGCTTAGTGACGGCACCACTCATGTAGATCACCTTTTAACAAAAACCAATGGAGAGTTGAGAGACAAAAGGCGACACTCCATCACTGGAGGCCGCCTTGGTTCAAGTGGGTAACTATTTTTCCACTTTCGCTATTTCGCTATATTTGGTCGACAAAACTTAGTGAAGATCGCGCCAGTATTCACGATTAAGCAACAACGTGAATATTAGAAATACGCCCAAGAAGAGCAGGACGTAAACACCAGTATGCTTACGGTTTGCTGCACCTGGCTCGGCGACGTAGACCATGTAGTTCACAAGGTCATATATCGCTTGATCAAATTCTTCAGTGCTTAACGAGCCTTTTTCCCCGCCAGCCGCCAAGGTTCCACAAGATGTAGTGACTGGCTCACCATTCTCATCACGCACAGGTTTGCCATGAGAATCCACTTGGGGACCAGGAGCGCACTCTAGGAGGCCCTGCAATTCGACCATGACATGAGGCATAGCAACCTTGTCAAAAACACGATTATTTACACCAGTCGCTCGGCTGTCGTCCTTGTAAAAGTTACGAAGGTAAGTATACAACCACTCAGGGCGACGTAGACGAGCTTCTAGGGTTAAATCGGGTGGTGTTGCACCAAACCATGCTTTCGCTTTATCAGCAGGCATGGCTATGTCCATCAAGTTACCAATTTTACCTGTTTCGTTAGTGCTCAGGTCGTCAGGAACCAACGTATCCATCATGATTTCATGTGGAATCTCTAAATCATCCGCGACACGCTCGTAACGAGAGTACTTCAATGAGTGGCAACCAAAGCAGTAGTTGTCGTACCACTTAGCACCTCGCTGCAATGACGCTTTATCATCGAAGTTTGCTTCAAACTCATCACAAGGAATGGTGCCACACGCGTAAGCACTTTCCGCGCCTACAGCTTTCAATGGTAAGAACACCAATACAGCGAAGAGCGCTACGCCAGCCCACACGATGGGCAGAGGCAATCCTTTCATGCGCACGCGCTCTGGCTCAGGCAATGTCTTCTCACGACTTGTCCAGAATGGCATACCAATGAAGTAAGCAAAGTAAATCACGGTACAAATCTGCGCTAACGCTGAACGCTCTGCAGTGGGTGACTTCACACCTAGCACGCCCAAAATAACGAAAGCAGATGCAAATACGATCAGAGCAATTCGGCTGAACCAACCTTTGTAACGGATTGATTTCACTTTACTGCGATCTAGCCATGGCAATACGAACAAGATAGCAATGGCGGCACCCATAACAACGAAACCTAGGAACTTAGAGTTCAAAGGACCGATGTCAAAAGTTACTGCACGCAACATCGAGTAGAACGGTGTGAAATACCAAACCGGTGCAATGTGCTCAGGCGTTTTAAGCGGGTTCGCTTGCTCGAAGTTAGCGTACTCAATGAAGAAACCACCGAATTCAGGCACGAAGAACATCACATAGGAGAACGCCAACAAGAAGACCGCAACACCTACCAAGTCATGTACTGGCAAGTAGTATGGGAAGAACGGAATACCATCTTTAGGAATACCGTTTTCGTCTTTGTTCTTCTTAATTTCGATACCGTCTGGGTTATTTGAACCCACTTCGTGCAATGCCAAGATGTGCAAGAACACAAGGATGATCAACACGATTGGCAGAGCCACAACGTGAAGCGCGAAGAAGCGGTTAAGGGTCGCACCAGAGATCAAGAAGTCTCCACGGAACCAGATCGCTAAATCTTCACCGACAACAGGAATCGCTGCTAGCAAGTTCACAATTACCTGTGCACCCCAGTATGACATGTTGCCCCAAGGCAATACGTAACCGAAGAAGGCTTCGGCCATCAGCGCAACATAAATGAACATACCGAAGATCCACAGCAATTCACGTGGCGCACGGTACGAACCGTACATTAGGCCGCGGAACATATGCATGTAGACAACAATGAAGAACGCCGAGGCTCCCGTGGAATGCATATAGCGCAAGATGTCACCATAAGGCACATCACGCATGATGTATTCAACAGAAGCAAACGCGCCTTCAGCTGAAGGTTCGAAGTTCATGGTCAACCAAATACCAGTCAGTAGTTGGTTTACAAGAACAAGAAGAGAAAGAACGCCGAAGAGATACCAGAAATTAAAGTTCTTCGGAGCGTAGTATTTCGCCATGTGGGTATCCCATGCACGTTGCACAGGTAAACGGGCATCCACCCAACCCCATAAATCTAAAAGCCACTTACTCATGCGCTTGCCCCCTCTGGATCTTCACCAATGACAATCACGTTGTCGCTTTCGTAACGATAAGGAGGGACTTCTAGGTTAGAAGGCGCAGGTACGCTTTTGAATACACGTCCGGCTAAATCAAACTTCGAACCGTGACATGGGCAGAAGAAACCACCAAGCCAATCATCACCAGCACCTGGGAAGTTGATATCCCAGTACTGAGGCACACACCCAAGGTGAGTACAGATGGCCTTAAACACCATGATTTCAGGTTTGGTAGAGCGATATTCGTTGGTCGCGTAGGTTGGCTGCTTACTATCAGCTGCAGCGGACTGTGGATCAGCGACTTGTTCATTCATTTTTGTAATGTTTTCAAGTGCTGCCGCCGAACGTCGAACGATAAATACCGGGAAACCCCGCCATTCGACCGTCATCATCGAATCGGCCTCAAGTTTGCTGATATTAACTTTTACTGGCGCACCAGCAGCTCGCGCCTTCGCGCTTGGGTTCCAAGAACCCACAAATGGCACAGCGACCCCAACTACACCGGCAGCACCTACAACTGAGGTACCCACGGTAAGGAAGCGGCGGCGCTGGTTGTTGATGCCGTCATTACTCATGACGTTGCTCTCCCATTACAGCGATGAAATATAGATAACCTAACATCCGACTTTCGGAAACTTGCCGAAATACGGAAATATCCCCAAAAAAAGCCGCAACATGTTAAAGAAAATGACACCAAGAGACAAGGTAAACCCTTGTCAGTAGTCAGTTTTTTATCTCTGCGGCACAAATTTTAGGCACAAAAAAGCGCCCAGCCTGACATAGGCCTGGGCGCTTGAAGCTTTTGCATACCAATAGGGTAAATAACGTATTAACGTTTTGAGAACTGTGGACGCTTACGTGCTTTACGAAGACCCACTTTCTTACGCTCAACTTCACGAGCGTCACGAGTCACGTAACCAGCCTGACGCAACTCTGGGCGCAAGCTTTCGTCGTATGCCATCAATGCACGCGTCAAACCATGACGAATTGCACCGGCTTGACCGAAGCTACCGCCACCTTTAACCGTCACTTTGATGTCGAACTTCTCAGTCATATCGAGCAGTTCAAGTGGTTGACGAACGATCATACGCGCTACTTCACGACCGAAGTAATCGTCTAGTGAACGACCGTTAATGCTAATTGCACCAGCACCTTGCTGGATGAATACACGAGCTGTCGACGTTTTGCGACGGCCAGTGCCGTAATGTTGATCTGCCATGGTGACCCTTTCGCTGTCAGTGACTAGATGTTGAGTTCTTGTGGTTGCTGCGCAGCATGCGGATGCTCGCTACCAGCATAAATTTTTAACTTCTTGAACATCGCGCGGCCAAGCGGTCCTTTCGGAAGCATGCCTTTTACCGCTGATTGGATAACACGCTCAGGCGCTTTATCAACCAAGTCGTTAAAGTTAATCGATTTCAAACCACCTGGGTAACCAGTGTGGCGGTGATACATTTTGTCATTTGCCTTATTACCAGTCACACGGACTTGCTTGGCGTTGATTACAACGATGTAATCGCCAGTGTCTACGTGCGGCGTATATTCAGGCTTATGCTTGCCACGTAAACGGCTTGCAATTTCTGCAGCCATACGGCCGAGAGTTTTACCTGCGGCATCGACTATGAACCAGTCTCGTTTGACGGTTTCAGGCTTAGCACTGATGGTTTTCATGATAATTCTGCCTTACGAATGGGGCCTTCCCACAAAAGAGCGCGAATACTACATAAGCGGTTCATGGTTTTCAAGGACTAAATACGTTATTTCACAGGTATTTAGGGAACACGCTCAACGCACTCACGTCTGGGGACAAGCCTATAAATTATTAGGGTCTATGTGGTCGTGCCAGATACTCATGACTCTGCATCTCTAGCAAGCGACTCACCGTACGCTCAAACTCAAAAGCCAATCTGCCTCCTTGATACAAATCCGCTAATGGTACAGCAGCAGAAAGCACTAGCTTGACGTTGCGATCATAGAATTCATCGACAAGATTGATAAACCGCCGCGCCTGATCATCGATCTTTGCACTGAACTGAGGGACGCCAGAGACAACCACTGCGTGATACTCCCGCGCTATCTCAATATAGTCGTTTTGCGAGCGAGGGCCGTCGCAAATCGCCAGAAAGTCGAACCAAACGACATCCTCGGCCTCCTGTCGAGCCACAATGGGCCGCCCCTCAACATCCAGAGACGTATGCTCAGCGATATCAGCATGCTCTGGTACCAGGCTAACGAAGCTCCGCATCAAGCTCTGATCTGCATCTTCATCCAAAGGCGCATGATACAACTCGGCCTGTTCAAGGGCGCGCAAGCGATAATCTGTCGCACTATCGACATGTACAACTTTGGTGTGCTGCTGAAGCAAATCAATTGCCGGTAAAAAGCGCACACGCTGCAAGCCATCTTTATAGAGCCCTTCTGGCGCTATATTTGAGGTTGCAACCAGCGCCACACCTCTTGCAAAGAGCTCCTGCAACAAGGTCGCCAGCAACATTGCATCAGTTATATCCGAGACAAAGAATTCGTCGAAACAAATGATACGCGTTTCCCGACTAAGGCGTTCCGCCACTTGCTTTAACGGGTCCTGCTCTCCCGCTAACGACTTCAGCTCCTGGTGCACACGCCGCATAAACCGGTGAAAGTGCGCTCGCATTTTGTCTTCAAACGGCAAACTGTCGTAAAAGGTGTCCATTAAATAGGTCTTGCCTCGACCTACCCCTCCCCACAAATACAACCCTTGCACAGGAGATGAGACATTTCGCCCCGACCAATTACCCAACCAACGGCGAAAGCCTGTCACCGGAGGTGGCGCTTGCAATAGCCTGTCATAAAGATCTTGCAGATGCTCCACCACCATTGCTTGAACAGGGTCACGCTGAAAGCCAGGCCGCGCTAAGTCCTCGTGGTAGCGTTCAAGCGGTGATTGTGACATAAGTGGAACCATCTATTTCTGAGCGATCAAAAAGGGAACGGCAAACTAGTCAGCTCACGCCCGTCTTGTTGCCTGCAGACGGCGCGCACTTTAGCTGCTCGCTGATTTTTGAGCAAGACTTGTGGCAACAGGAAAATTCACCAATCTGCGACGACGAATGGTTTAGAGTTACCCCAGATCTCGTATAATACGGTCCAACAACCCACGGCATTGCAATGACAATCTACCCGTAACGCCACCTATCGCAGTCAATTAAGGAGCACCTTGTGAGTATAGGAACTGTTGTGTTTTTACTGCTATTCGCCTTCATCGCTGGCGGGGTTGTCGGCGCGCTGTTAAGCCAGCGAGTTGGGCCATCCAGTACTCAGCGAAAACTATTGGAGGAACAGCTCAAACAAGCACAACAGGAACTCAAAGACTACCAGGCAGAAGTCACCGACACTTTTGCTGAAACGGCAAAACGAGTCAACAAACTCACAGCAAGCTATAAAGACGTGCACGACCACCTAGCACAGAGCGCCATTAAGCTGACGTCTCCCGCTGTAGGACAGCAATTTTTAGAGACCAACAACAATGAACCTGCCTCAGCTGACAGCCCACCACCGGCCCCATCTGGCGATGAAGCCTCCAACCCAAATAGCGGCCCCAGTAGCGACCCCAGCAGAGACCTAAGTCGCGCTGCAGATGATGCAGAAGCAACCGCTGAGGCCGAGCCATCAGAGCAGGAAAAAGATGTCGCCAGTGCGCACACTTCCTCAACTGACAATGAAGAAACTAAAAGCAACGAAACAGAGAAGGCATAGCTAAATTGTTGAGCACATTCTATTTCCCTGCATCAGAGCAACACTATGCCTAAGTTTCTTAAGCGCTTCGTCGAGTTTTCCGCTTGGCCTGTTGCTGGCGGATTGTTAGTCGCTATTTTCATCATATTGGCAAAACCGGACTGGTTTTTCACGCACCAACACAACGACGCAAGCCAGCCTGCAGCGACTCTAACTCCTCAGCAACCCCTCACGCCCTCCTATGGCGTTACAGGCCCTGTTAGCTATGCTGACGCCGTAAACCGCGCAGCGCCGGCTGTAGTGAACATCTACACAACCAAGCCAAGACCACGCCACCCACTGTTGGATGACCCAATTTTCCGTCAGTACTTCAATTTCTCCGAGCCACCCGAGCAGCGCCGGATATTATCGTCTATGGGCTCTGGCGTTATTGTGAGCAATGAGGGATACATTCTCACTAACCACCACGTTATCAGTGGCGCAGATGAATATTTTGTCTTTCTTCAAGATGGCCGCCAAGTAGCCGCCACCGCAATCGGTGCGGACACCGATACCGATCTAGCGGTGTTAAAAATAGACTTGGAGGACCTCACCCCGATCAACATTGGTTACCCAGAGCAGATCCAGGTGGGCGATGTCGTGCTCGCGATTGGCAATCCATTTGGTTTCGGCCAATCAGTGACGCAAGGCATTATTAGTGCAACCGGACGCTTAGGCAAAACGCGCGACGGTGTTCAATCTTACATCCAAACTGACGCGGCCATTAATCCTGGAAACTCAGGCGGTGCATTGGTAGACGTCTACGGGAACTTGCTTGGTATCAACACTGCGATTATCGGTAGCCAGTCCGGTGAGTCTATTGGTATCGGATTTGCCATTCCTGCCAATACAGCCGTCGAGATTCTCAACGATATTATCGAGTTCAACAAATCTGTGCATGGCTACTTAGGTGTCCGCGCCAGACCACTCACCCCCAAAATGGCGCGCTCTCTAGGGTTAAGCTTTACCAATGGATTGATCGTAACGCGAATCGACCAAGAATCACCCGCTCACATCGCCGGGATTCTGCCTGGTGATGTAATAACACGCGTAAATAGTCAGCCGTTTGAGGAAGATGGCAGCTTAATGGCAAGAGAGATTGCTAAAGGCAAGCCTGGGGATTCAGTTGAAATTGAAGTATGGAGAAATGGCCAGCCAGGGGTTGTACTTGTAACACTTGGCGTTGCCAATTTGACCACAACCCGAGAGTCGAGCGACCAAGCCGCAAACGCCAAATAATTAATTGAAAGCAACTAGCTTTTAATCCGATATTCCGCCGAGCGAGCGTGCGCCTCAAGCGACTCCCCCCTTGCAAGCACAGAGGCTACTTTAGCTAACTCTGATGCTCCGGCCGGTGAGCAATTAATAATTGAAGAACGCTTTTGAAAATCGTAAACCCCTAGCGGCGAGCTAAATCGTGCCGTACCTGAGGTCGGCAGCACGTGGTTCGGCCCAGCGCAGTAGTCACCTAAAGCTTCCGGTGTATAACGTCCCATAAAAATGGCGCCAGCATGGGTGATTTTTTCTAAGGCCGCGTCCGGATTTTCTATCGACAATTCTAAATGCTCCGGCGCAATGCGATTACTCAGTTGAATCGCTTCGTCCAAATCCGCAACTTTAATGAGTGCACCACGAGCAGCTAACGACTGTGCGGCGATAGTACTGCGCTGCAAGTCCGGAATTAGTTTTTCTAGGCTGGCCTGGACACGATCGAGATAGCCCGCATCGGGAGAAATTAATATTGCTTGGGCGATTTCATCATGCTCAGCTTGCGAACAAAGATCCATCGCTATCCAGTCAGGATCGGTATTTCCGTCGCAAATCACTAATATTTCTGACGGACCGGCAATCATGTCGATCGCTACTTGGCCAAACACCTGACGCTTCGCTGTCGCCACAAAAATATTTCCTGGGCCAACAATTTTATCTACTCGCGGAATTGTTTCTGTCCCATAAGCCAATGCGGCAACCGCCTGCGCACCACCAACACGGACCACCTTATCAATACCAGCAATCGCGGCCGCCGCAAGCACAGCGTCGTTAATGACATCATCTGGTGTCGGTGAAACTAAGACGACTTCTTTTACTCCGGCAACTTTAGCAGGCATTGCGTTCATTAGAACCGATGATGGATATGCAGCCTTACCCCCGGGAACGTACAAACCTACGCGATCCATCGGCGTTACTTTTTGGCCGAGAATAGTTCCATCATCTTCTGTGTACTGCCACGTACTGGCGACTTGGTGTTGATGGTAGGTTTCTATTCTGGCAGCTGCCTGTTCTAAGGCGGAGCGCATATCCGCGGGGATTCGAGATAAGGCAGCCTGCAGCTCTGCAGATCCGATCACTAAATCGGCGACAGACGTTGCACTCATACGATCAAAACGATTGGTGTATTCAACGACGGCTTGGTCGCCACGTGTTTTAACATCGGCAATAATATTTTTTACCGTCTGCTCTACCTCATCCGCAACGCTGTCGTCGAATGAAACTAGTTCTGATAATTGCGAATCGAAATCCGCGTCGGCCGTGGAGAGGCGCTTAATCATGGAAGATGGTGACATAAAGTTTTCCAGCAAAGGATATAGACAACCTAGCTAGGCATTTGACCCAACGGCAGACTCAAACGCCTCAAGTAACGTTTGAATTTGGCTGTGCTTGGTTTTCATGGATGCCTTGTTGACGATAATTCTCGAACTAATATCCGCTATATGATCTCGCGGCTCCAAACCATTCGCTTTTAGCGTGTTTCCAGTATCAACAATGTCGACAATTTCATCAGCCAAATGCATGATCGGAGCCAGCTCCATCGCGCCATAGAGCTTAATAATATCGGCTTGACGACCTTGAGCAGCGTAGTATTGCTTAGCCACATTGACATACTTAGTCGCCACTTTGATTCGTCCGTGCGGTAACGACTTACCTTTTATGCCCGCTGTCATCAAGCGGCATTTTGCGATACCCAAATCTAAGGGCTCATAAATACCGTTAGCACCATGCTCTAATAATGTGTCCTTGCCGGAAACGCCTATATCAGCCGCACCAAATTCAACATAGGTAGCTACATCACTACCGCGCAAAACAACCAGGCTGACGTGCGGCAGGTTAGTCGGAAAAATTAATTTGCGACTTTTAGAAATATCTTCGACCGGCTCGATACCTGCTTTGGCAAGAATCGGCAAGGTCTCTTTAAGAATGCGCCCCTTAGTGAGCGCGATGATTAACTTTTCCATCTCTTCTTCGTAAGTTTTTGCTGAGATTAGTCTGGAACGCGACGAATGTTCGCACCCAACAATTGTAATTTCTCTTCAATACATTCGTAACCGCGATCAATATGATAGATACGATCAACGATGGTTTCACCTTGTGCGATCATACCAGCAATCACAAGACTAGCTGACGCACGCAGATCCGTTGCCATAACCGGCGCACCCTTTAACGACTCAACACCTTTAACAATTGCCGTATTGCCTTCCAGCGTAATATTTGCACCCATCCGGTTCAGCTCGTTAACCTGGATTAGGCGATTTTCGAAAATCGTTTCAGTCACAGCACCGGTGCCTTCGGCCACCGCGTTCATTGCAGTAAACTGAGCTTGCATATCGGTGGGGAACGCAGGATACGGTGCTGTTTTAAGGTTTACCGCTTTAGGACGGTTTCCCTTCATATCAAGCTCAATCCAATCAGGCCCAGTATTAATATGGGCTCCGGCTTCTTCAAGCTTTAACAAAACCGCTTCCAGAATATCTTCTCGTGTGCCCTTTAGCATAACGCGCCCGCGTGAGGCTGCGGCGGCAGTAAGAAACGTACCCGTCTCAATCCGGTCAGACATCACCGCGTATTCCGTAGCGTGAAGTCGCTCTACGCCATGAATTACCAGCGTCGCACTACCGATACCTTCGATATTGGCTCCCATGGCCACTAGGCAGTTTGCCAAATCAACGACTTCCGGCTCTCGCGCGGCATTTTCAAGTGTCGTTTTCCCTTCAGCTAACACAGCAGCCATCATTAGGTTTTCGGTGCCGCCAACCGTGACGGTATCCATAAATATATGGGCACCTTTTAAACGACCTTTACTGGTTGCTCGTATATAGCCGGAATCAACTTCGATAGTTGCGCCCATCGCTTCCAATCCGCGAAGGTGAATATCTACCGGGCGGCTACCAATCGCACAACCACCAGGGAATGACACATTGGCAGTCCCAAACCTCGACAATAGCGGTCCCAAAACCAAGATCGACGCACGCATTGTTTTTACAAGATCGTACGGTGCCGAAAAATCGGTGATCGTCGTAGGGTCAATTTCTACACGCATTTTTTCGTGAATCGTCACGCTAACACCCATGCAGCGCAGCAGCGCTAGCATCGTGGTGATGTCATTGAGATGAGGCAGGTTGCAGACGTGCATTGGACCATCGGCCAACAAGCTCGCAGCCAAAATGGGGAGGCCCGAGTTTTTAGCGCCGGAAATCCATACTTCGCCGTTTAAAGGGCCGCCGCCGGTAATAATTAACTTATCCATTGAAATCCTATTTTGCGTTTACTATGCCACTAGCCAATATCGTCCATGAAAAAAGACGCTGGGTGCAAATATCTGTGGGATCAGCTAGGTGAACTAATACTTGATGTCACGCGGAGTTATGCGTGTTCGGCTTGCCATTCGGCGGGGGTATAGGTCTTCATATGAACGGCATGGATAGTGCCATTGGAGATTAAATCACCAAACGCACCGTAGACTAACTGCTGCTTTTTGAGCGTATTTAGGCCCTCAAATGCCGTGCTGACAATCATCACGTTCACATGGGAGCCGTCTGTCTCCACCTGTGCGCGACAGCCAGGTATTTGATTTTCCAACAATTCTTGTATTTCAGAAGATTCCACAATTGGGCCTCATTAATTAAATCTATTAAGTTGTCTCTCGACTACGGTTGAAGCCAATGCTGGCAGTCGCGGTATTTTACCCTAGTGAACGCCATGCGCCTATGTGCGACTGCCATTGCAGCAGCTTATACCCGCCAATCAGCAATCACTTGATCGAGATTACCGGATTTTTGCATTGCCTGATCAAACTGATTGCGGAACGTTTTACCCAAATTAATTCCATTAAGAATCATATTGGTAATCTTCCATTCTTTATCGCGGTTTTGCTTCATAGAGAACGACAGAATATTCGTGGTATCACCACCTTGTACACGCAATACGACGCTTAAAGAGCGCTTGCCTGTCACATCACCTTCCGGGGGTAATACCTGGATGTCATGGTCAGCATATCCGGCCAACCCTTTACCATAAGTTGTCACCAAACCCTGCTGAAAGGTCTTAGCAAACGAGGCTTTTTGCGAATCCGAGGCCGATTTGACGTATTTCCCCATCACCCCTCGCGAGATGTAGCCAAAATCAACCACTGGCACTAACACAGCCTCGATCTCGGCGTAGTATTTTTCTGGGCCACCTTCTTGCTCTAACGATTCTTTCTTCTTGATCACGGCAATAAGGTCATTTTTGACATCTTCCGCTAGAACATGCGCCGTTGATGCACTCTCCGCATGGACTGTTGCTGCGCCCAATGCCAGCATAAACACGGCCATAACTGCACTGAGTAGAGACGCAACTCGGTTGACGTACATATCAGCACGTAATGATTTTTTAGCTTCAAGTAATATCATGTGTGGCTCCTTTGATTAGCTCACGAATTTCCAGTGCGAGTGCAGACCTCTATAGCTCGTCTCTCATTAGTCGCTTTAGAGGCTTCTGCTCGGGATAAGTTTTACCCACCAACGCGCATTTATCGAGATATTGCTGACTTTTTGCGGGCCGCACTATACCATTTGCGCCCCCTTTGCGGAACGAAGCCGCTTCACCATTCACAAAATCATCACGGGTTACTCTATGAGCGAACTAGTCTACGCTTGGCTAGCAGTCATTCTTGGTATCGCAGGCTTAGTTTGGAGTGCAGACCGCTTTGTTGCAGGTAGCGCCGCCATCGCCTCGAATTTCGGAATATCCAAGCTCGTGATTGGCTTGACGATCGTATCCCTTGGAACCTCTGCGCCAGAGATTTTGGTCTCTGTCAACGCATCGCTGGACGGCGAAGGAGCCCTGGCTGTCGGAAATGCTCTCGGCTCAAACATCGCCAATATCGGGCTGGTTCTATCAATTACCGCGCTAATCGCAGCCATCCCCATTCAAAAGCACATTCTTACCCAAGAGTTTCCAGCGCTGCTGCTTGTGACCTTGCTAGCCGGTGTATTTCTTTATGATCGGCAATTAGTACTATGGGAAGGCGCGGTGTTGATCGTGCTCATCATTCCTATCATCTACGCAATGATCCGTTACAAAAAGTCTCATCCAGAAGACGCAGAGGATGAAGACATCCCCAACATGAATAATGCGGCAGCCGCCATATGGTTTGTCATCGGGCTGGTGCTGCTAATCGCTAGTTCAGATGCGCTTGTTTACGGGGCAACGCGCATCGCCACCCACTTCGGGGTAAGTTCGCTGGTGATAGGCTTGACCGTCGTCGCTGTGGGTACCAGCCTGCCAGAATTAGCCGCATCAGTAGTGAGCGCGATCAAGGGCCATCATGACATCGCGCTCGGCAACATTGTCGGCTCTAATCTATTCAATATTCTGACGGTGATGTCGATCCCAGGGATTGTTGGCTTGGAAGCAATGGAAGCCTCTGTATTCACTCGCGACTACCTGATGATGCTAGGCCTAACACTTTTCCTGTTTGTAGCGGTAGTCATCGACTTCAAGCTCAAAGGCAAACGTGAGCACGGCCATCTGGGTAAATTGATTGGATCACTATTACTGTTGAGTTACATCGGATACTACGTGTTGCTTTTCAACTCTTAACAAGTCTTGGCGCTGTGCTGACTTTTACCGCCTAACGTTATAGCATGCGCCACGATCAAGGGTCGCTAGCGGGTAACCTATCGCGACCCGGAACAAAGGCCCAAGCTGCTTACCTAACAGGTATTGCAAAGCCAATCACTCAACGGAATCCGAATGGATAAACTAGATTGCATAAGCGTCGCTAAACGCACTATCGACATCGAAACCAAAGCCATTGCTGCTCTAGCCGATCGAATTGACGAGCAGTTTTATCACGCTTGCAATGCAATACTAGATTGCCAAGGCCGGGTCGTTGTTACAGGAATGGGCAAGTCTCACCACATCGGCAGCAAAATCGCCGCAACCTTAGCCAGCACTGGCACACCCGCTTTTTTTGTCCACCCAGGAGAAGCCAGCCATGGTGACCTGGGCATGATCACTAAAAACGATGTCGTGATAGCAATTTCAAATTCAGGTAGCTCTGCAGAAATAGTCACGCTACTGCCACTATTAAAACGAATGGGTGTGCCTTTAATAAGCATGTCCGGCAAAGCCGACTCCCCTCTGGGAAAGGCAGCAAACTATCATCTCGATATCAGCGTAGCATCAGAAGCTTGCCCTTTAGATTTAGCCCCGACTTCGAGCACCACTGCAACATTGGTCATGGGTGATGCATTAGCTATCGCGCTGCTCGAGGCCCGCGGGTTTACGGCCGAAGATTTTGCATTCTCGCACCCTGGCGGCGCTCTAGGCCGCAAGCTATTGGTGATGGTTGAAGACTTAATGCACAGCGGCGAACAAATTCCCCAAGTTCACCGTGGGGTTTCTGTTCCGGAGGCTTTGGTTGTCATGACCGAAAAAGGCCTAGGACTGACTACCATCGTCGATGATGAAGGCGATCTTCTTGGTATTTTCACCGATGGCGATTTACGCCGCGCTGTCGATAAAAAACAAGATATTAACAGACTGGCAATATGCGACATTATGAACAGTTCACCGAAAACCGTTGAACGCCATATGCTCGCGGCAGAAGCACTTGGCATAATGGAAGACAAAAAAATTACTGCGCTGGTGGTCGAGGAAAATCAACACCCAGTTGGCATCATTCACCTACACGATATTCTGCGCGCGGGCGTCATTTGACCTATGAATTCTTCTGCACTACCTGCTCAAACAACTGAAAAACTACGACAAATCAAATTGCTGCTTCTGGACGTCGATGGCATTCTTACCGATGGCAAACTGTATTTCGGCAACCAAGGCGAAGAGCTCAAAGCGTTTAATATTCTAGACGGCCAAGGCATTCGCCTACTACAAGACAGCGGAGTCAAAGTAGGCATAGTGACCGGTCGCAAGAGCGAATTAGTTGCGCGTCGCGCTAGGGACTTAGACATTGCTTTTGTCATCCAGGGATCCAAAAACAAGCGCGAATCGGTCACAAAAATCGCACAAGAAGCCAACATCGCTTTAGACAACATCGCCTTTATGGGTGACGACTATCCGGATTTGATTGCTATGCAAGCGGTCGGCTTGAGTTTTACGGTCACTAATGCCCATGAAGAAATTAAACAACGCGTTGATTGGCAGAGCCAATACCGAGGTGGTGACGGCGCGGTGCGAGAAGCTTGCGACATCATTATGAAAGCGCAAGGAACCTATGAAGATGCACTCAACAAGTTCCTCCAATAACTTAGCGACCACAAAATAAACAGCTTGCTATGAAAAAAAATTGGATCCCGGTTGCGCTCTTTATATCAATTGCTTTTGTCGTATTCGTCGTCGAATACACACCCAAAAAGCTGCCAACCCCACTAGCGAGTAGCGAAAAAGCGCAGCAATTCCCGACGTTTTTTATAAGTGGGATCGAAACACTGCAATTTGATGATAGCGGCAAACTCGCTCACAAATTCGAGGCCAGCGAAGCTCAACATTTCCAAGCAAACCTCAATAAACCTAGCCCGAAAGATTTCACTGCCATTCAAAATCCGCGATTTTATTTTTATAAGGCCGATGCCACTCCATGGCACTTGAGCGCTGAGCAAGGTAGGGCCACTGAAAACGGCGAAAAGCTTGAGCTAAGTACCAATGTCAACGCGTGGCAATCTCTGGAAGACGGTGAAACTCGTATTACCGCACCGAGCATATCGCTTTTTCCAAATCGCCAATTAGCCGAATCGGATAAAACTGTTATCATCCGCTACCCCAGAGCCGTTTACAGTGGCCTAGGAATGGAAGTTGATTTCAAACAACAAGTGTTCACGCTCTTATCCAAGGTTAAGGGGAAGCATGAGCCACCAACACACGGTGAACTGTTACAATCAACGCCCACCATGCCAGGCCAACCAAACGAGGCTGTGACCCCATCACAGTCACCCGAAACTGAGTAAGGATTGACCTAATGTGCCGTCTTCATCAAACATTTATGGCACTGAGCCTTTGGCTCATCGCCCAGCCAGTGCTGGCGCTACCAACAGATAAAGACCAAGAGATTGATATCGAAATGCAAGGCCGTATGCGCATTGATACTGCGAATGAGGTCGCCACTTATTCTAAGAACGTCGTCGTCACTCAGGGCTCACTGAAAATCATGTCAGACGAATTGACCGCGCACGGCAACATCAATAACCCCAACAAAATTATTGCCATTGGCGAACCTGCCACACTGCAACAGCAGCCATCAAGCGATCAAGGCGTAATAACGGTTAAGGGTAACCACATTGAGTACCGAGTGGGCAGCGAGCAAGTTTTAATTTCAGGTAACGCTGTATTTGAGCAAAGCGGTACAACCATCACCGCAGCCAAGCTGTTCTACGATGTCAGTAGCTCCCTGGTAGAAGCAGAAGCCGGCGACGACACTATCAAACTGGTTAGCCCTCCGCGCAACCGTGGCGCGAGTGACGAACAACCGCCATCTAACAATAAAGCGGAGTAGCCAATGTCCACTCTTCGTGCCGAAAACCTTGCTAAGCGCTATAAAGGGAGAGATGTGGTTTCAGATGTTTCGGTGTCTGTATCTGCTCGAGAGGTAGTCGGCTTACTCGGCCCAAACGGTGCAGGGAAAACAACCTGTTTTTATATGATCGCAGGCCTGATTAAACCTTTGCGTGGCGAGATCTTCATCGACGACCTCAATATTACTCAATTTGCTATGCATGATCGCGCTAAAGCGGGCATAGGCTATTTACCTCAAGAGGCTTCGGTTTTTCGCAAGTTATCGGTCGCTGACAATATTCTCAGTATTCTCGAGACGCGCCCCCAACTCAATCGTAAACAGCGCCTCCACAAAATGGAGGAATTGTTAGTCGAGTTCAATATCACCCACTTACGCGACAGCCTAGGCATGGCGTTATCAGGCGGCGAACGCCGTCGAGTGGAAATTGCGCGAGCGTTAGCCACTGATCCTGCCTTTATTTTGTTGGACGAACCCTTCGCGGGCGTTGACCCAATATCCGTTAACGACATCAAAGGCATCATCACTCACCTAAAAGAACGCGGTATCGGCGTGCTCATTACCGATCACAATGTAAGAGAAACGCTCGATATTTGCGAGCGCGCTTTCATTGTTAGTGAAGGTCATATCATCGAGTCGGGTAGCCCCGAACAAGTTCTGAACAACCAGAAAGTTCGCAAAGTTTATCTGGGCGAACATTTTCGTCTATAGGCCTATCGACACGCCTCAAGTCAACGTCTAATTCGCTATTAACCGCGTTTTTTACAAACCAATTTTCATTAAATAAGCGATTTTTTGACCACAGGCATAAACATTGCTTGTCAAGATTGCCGCGTCGCGGTAGCCTGTCTACACTTAGTCAGGGGTTCCAAATTGGCACATCCTTTCTAGACAATTTAGCTGATGTAAATTAAGGGAAAGCCAAGTCTCACGGTTGAGCAACAAGATCTTGTCAACGCTCGCACTATCAAACCGAAGTTGTGCTTGGCAAGTTAAAGTGCAACGCAGTCGCCGTCATCTATGAAACAATCGCTTCAACTTAAGCTGGGCCAACAGCTCACAATGACACCGCAATTGCAGCAAGCAATTAAGCTTCTGCAACTGTCCACCTTGGATTTACAGCAAGAGATCCAAGATGCGCTAGATTCCAATCCAATGTTGGAGATATCTGAAGATGATTCAGGTTCGGATGGAGGCAGCGGTGATACTGATTCAAATTCGGAGAATACCAGCGAAGCAACCAGTACATCCGATGGCGACTCCGCCAATGACCCTCAAGACCTTTATAACAACGATAATTTCGAGAATAGCGCACCCAATTCAAGTGATGACTCGCAAGATTACCCTGAGTCAGACTGGAATAATGAAATCCCCAATGAACTTCCAGTCGATACCAGTTGGGACGATATCTACCAACCGTCAACAGGCCCTGTCGCTAGTGGCCCTGAAGACGAAGACTACGATTACGACTCCCGGCGTACTGTCACAGAGTCTCTATACGATCACCTAATGTGGCAGCTTAATTTGACGCCAATGTCTGATCGAGACCGCGTCATCGCCATGTCAATTCTTGATGCTGTTGAGCCGTCTGGTTTCCTTTCTCAAACCACCAATGAGATATTTCACGGTATCGAAGATAGCCTGGAAGAACTCGAAGAAGATGAAGTCAATGCCGTTTTACATCGACTGCAACAATTTGACCCACCCGGTGTTTGTGCTCACGACCTCCAAGAGTCCCTACTCATCCAGCTGAAACAGTTCGCTGAAGATACACCTTATTTAAAAGACGCCTTCGTCGTCGTCAAAGACCACCTAGCATTGCTCGGTAGTCGAGATTACAAACAATTAATGCGTAAAACAAAGCTCAAAGAAGCGGAACTACGCGATACGATTTTATTAATTCAAAGCTTAAACCCTCGCCCAGGTGAACAAATTAACGCTGGGGAAACCGAATATGTCGTACCGGATGTATTCGTCAGTAAAGAGGACGACCGGTGGGCAGTGAAGCTAAATCCTGATATCGCACCTAAGCTGCGTATCAACCCAGCCTATTCTGCATTGATTAAGCGAGCCGACAATAGTAGTGACAACACCTTCTTGAGAGATAATTTGCAGGAAGCGCGATGGTTTCTAAAAAGTTTGCATAGCCGTAACGAAACCTTGTTAAAAGTTGCCACCTGTATCGTAGAAAAGCAACGCGGTTTCTTAGACTATGGTCCAGAGGCGATGAAGCCACTAGTTCTTCACGACGTTGCTGAGGCGGTGGGGATGCATGAATCCACTATTTCCCGTGTGACAACGCAAAAGTATATGCACACGCCACAGGGGATATTTGAGCTAAAATATTTTTTCTCTAGTCATGTCAGTACCGACAGCGGCGGAGAATGCTCATCTACCGCTATCCGCGCTATAATTAAGAAACTGGTTGTTGCGGAAAATCCGAAAAAACCACTCAGTGATAGTAAAATTGCCGAACTATTGGCCGAGCAAGGTATTCAAGTAGCAAGACGCACTATAGCCAAGTATCGGGAGTCTCTAAACATTCCCGCTTCTAACGAACGCAAACGGCTTGTGTGAAAAGTATCCAGCGATTAACTCGACACATTTGTCGCGACCTTACTTCCGCTACAGTCATAGCGCCTACTTAGGCAAAGAGGCTTATATCCAACAGGAGTCAACGCCCCAAGTATGTAATGTGACCCGCAAAACAATCAATTATTGTCATATAACGGACAGAGTTCCCCTACACAATTAGGAGCTGCACTATGCAATTAAACATCAGTGGCCATCACCTCGATCTCACCGACTCCATTAAAGATTATGTCGCCAACAAACTCGACAAACTCAACCGACACAGCGACCAGATTACGTCGGTTAACGTTATCTTGTCAGTCGACAAGCTGGAGCAAAAAGCAGAAGCCACTGTACACGTTAGCGGTAAAGATTTTTTTGCGGATTCTAGCAATGAAGATTTATACGCTGCGATCGATCTTCTGTCAGACAAGCTTGACCGACAGCTCATTAAGCACAAAGAAAAGCAACGTAGCCATCGCTAGTCGTCTCGCGAGCAGTTAACCAACCTATGGACATTAGCAAGATACTCTCCCCCTCTCGCACTTGTTGCCACATTGCTGGTGGCAGCAAGAAGCGGGTTTTGGAAGAAACAGCAAAAAAAATCGCAGAAGACTACCCGGCACTCTCGTCGGATGAATTATTCAGAGAACTAGTGAATCGAGAGAGACTAGGCTCTACTGGTATTGGGCAAGGTATTGCAATACCGCATTGTCGGGTCAAAAACTTAGCCAATGCCGTGGGCGTCTTATTCACTCTCGATACGGCGATTGAATTTGAAGCAATTGATGATTCCCCAGTAGATATCGTGTTTGCGTTGCTGGTGCCCGACGAAGCGGAGAATCAGCACCTGCAAACCCTGTCTCTACTAGCGCAAGCGTTTAGTAATCCGTCTAATCTTAATATCATCAGGCGGGCCAATAGCGATGAATCTTTATTCAAATGTGCCACCGAAGTATTTAACGATATCTAACGAAATAAATAATCGGTATCGATAACCGGGCCAGCGCCTTTTGAGCAAACTCTAAGGCTCAACCTAATGGAGCTAAAAGGTTTCAATTATGCGTTTGATTGTCATTAGCGGCCATTCCGGCTCAGGCAAGAGTACCGCGCTACACCTTCTCGAAGATGCTGGTTTCACGTGCGTGGACAACCTACCAGCTTCCTTGCTACCGCAATTAGTTGACCATATAAAGACGCTTAACCCCGATGGTGATGGTCACCAAAAATTTGCTATCAGCATTGATGCCAGAAACACCTGGCAAGACTTAAAACAGTTTCCACAAACTCTCACAGCGATCGAAGCACTAGGGGTTAAATGTGAGATAGTTTTTCTCGATGCAAAAAACAACATTCTCATTCAACGTTACAGTGAAACACGTAGAAAACACCCCCTGAGTGATGAAAATACAGACCTCAAACAAGCCATTCACGCCGAGCGCTCCTTACTCGAACCCATCGCAGATCTGTCAGATCTAGTTATCGACACAACTAGCCTAAATTTGCATGAGCTCCGTGATCTCATTAAAACCCGTGTACTTGGCGCAGATGCTTCAGAAATGTCTATTTTGTTTGAGTCTTTCGGCTTCAAACACGGAATACCGGCTGACGCTGAAATTGTCTACGACGTGCGCTGCCTACCAAACCCGTATTGGAAGCCGCACTTGCGGAACTTTAATGGCCTTGAAGAACCTATCGAAACATTTTTGTCGGGACATGACGACGTGCAAGATATGCTTGCTGATATCACCGCTTATTTAGAGCGGTGGTTACCCAAACACCAAGCAAATAATCGTAGCTACATTACGATTGCCATTGGCTGTACTGGCGGCCAACATCGCTCTGTCTACCTGTCGAACCAATTGTTTACACACTTCAGTAAAGCATACAAAAATGTATTGGTGAGACACCGTGAATTAAATATGACCGATCACAATTAAGCGATCTAAGCGACCTTGGAATTAACACTTTTATGGTTGAACAACAAATTACAATAATAAATAAACTCGGCCTACATGCTCGGGCAGCAGCAAAGCTGGCTAAAACCTGCGGTCGGTTTGGCAGTAAGATTACCATCGGCAGTCAACAAACTCGTGTAGACGGCAAAAGTGTCATGTCTCTTATGCTTCTCGCCGCAAGTAAAGGTACTGAGCTTGTGATTACCAGCGAAGGCAAAGACGAGCAGCAGGCCATGGAAGCAATTGTAGCGCTGATTAATAACCGATTTGATGAAGAAGAATAAGGCTTACATGTTTACGCGAAGCCCTGAGCGAAAAGCAAATTAACGCACTATCAGTTACACTTACCGGGACAAAGCCCTCTAGCGATTTTCACTTATATGCAGCCATCTACAGACCAGTTAAAAGCGCAAACACAAGCCCATCTAGCTCGGATTACCGACGCGCTAGAGAGCGGCGCGTTTCAGCCTGTGCGACGTATGCTAAATGGCCTCCGCCCGGTAGAAATCGCTCACTTACTGGAATCTTCACCCCCTCGATCTCGGCTAGCGCTGTGGCGATTAATTGACAAAGACCTTGAGGGTGAAGTTCTTCAAGAACTATCCGAAGAAAACCAGCTTTACTTCCTCAACCAAATGAACACCGAGGAAGTCGCCGCTGTCACAGAAGACCTCGACGACGACGACGTAGCCGATATTCTGCAACAACTGCCGGACCAAATTATCCAGCAAGTGTTAGCGGCGATGAGCGAACAAAACCGTGAACGAGTAGAGTCGCTGCTGTCATATGCTGGCGATACGGCCGGCGGGTTAATGAGCTCAGACATCATTACTGTCCGGCCCAACCTAACCCTCGACATTGTGCTGCGCTACTTGCGTCGTCACGAAGAACTTCCACAATCGACCGACAACGTTATTGTTGTCAATCGTGATGGTAAATATCTAGGGCTGCTAACTCTTCGTAAGTTATTGACCACCGACCCAAACATGACGGTGCGCGAAGTGATGGAAACGGACGTCGAAGCAATCCCTGCTGACATGCCTGATATTGAAGTCGCTCGCTTGTTTGAACAACACGATTGGGTTTCAACGCCAGTGATCGATGAAGAAGGTAAGGTACTAGGACGCATTACCATTGATGACGCGGTAGACGTTATCCGCGAAGACGCTGATCACTCACTTATGAGCATGGCCGGTCTTGATGCAGAAGGTGCAACATTTGCCTCCGTCATGAAGACTGCACCAAGGCGTGCTGTATGGTTGGGTATCAATCTTGTCACTGCGATCATTGCCTCTTTAGTCATCGACAACTTTAAAGAGACCATTGATAAAATCGTGGCTCTCGCGGTTCTCATGCCTATCGTTGCCAGTATGGGAGGTGTTGCCGGGAACCAAACGCTCACTGTAATGATTCGCGGCATGGCCTTAGGGCACATTGGTCGCAACAACATAAATTGGCTTTTATCCCGGGAGTTTTTAGTGTCTGCAATGAACGGGGTATTATGGGCCGTCATCATGGGGCTAGTGGTTTCGTTTTGGATGAAGGATTTTGATATAGCCTTAATCATTGGAGCCGCAATGATTATAAGCCTCATTGCCGCCGCACTTGCTGGCACCTTGCTACCCATCTTCTTAAAACGCATGGAGATAGATCCAGCATTAGCCGGTGGCGTCCTTTTAACAACAGTCACGGACGTTGTTGGTTTTCTCTCGTTTCTCGGTTTAGCGACTATGTTTTACGCTTAATCGTCAATAGTAATTATCGAATCATGAAAGAATTTCACCACACAAATACTAAAGACCCATCCGACACGCCAGACTCACCCGCTGAGCCCGCTATCAATGCCACAGATACTATAAGTGATGAGCCTGAAGGTGATGCCGAAGAAATAGTCTACGTCAGTAAATCGCAACTCAAGCGTGAAATGCATGAACTTCAAGAACTTGGGAAGCGTTTAGCGGACCTGAACGAGCAACAACGCGCAAACTTTGTACTTACCGAGGAACTGTTGTCGGGAATCGAAGAATATCGACGTGTCGCAAAAAATGAAGCGAAGCGTAGGCTACTTCAATACATCGGCAAGCAAATGCGTAAACAAGATTTAGAATCCATCCATGCGCGTTTTGCAGAAATGGACGCTGAGCAAACCAGAACTATCAAACGTCACCACCTTGTTGAACAATGGCGTGATCGTTTGCTGGAAAACAACTCTAACGATGTCACCGCGTTTTTAAACGAGTACCCAGATACGGACCGTCAAACCTTTAGGCAACTGGTGCGCAATGCAGTAAAAGAACAAGGGAACGGCAAGCCGCCTGCTAACACGCGGAAATTATTTAAGTTTTTAAGGGATACAATGCTCTAAAAAACCTTTGGGAAGAGATTACGCTGCTTCAAGGTAATACATAGAATTGCGTTGAGCATCAAGCGCTTCCTGAGCATCACCTACGCCTTCGGTGCCGCTCCTTGAAGAAGCATCACTCTCCGCGTCCAGCTCCCCCTTTTGATGATCGATCACATCAGCCGCATCCACAGGCAATTCATGAGGTAGTGATTCGTCGGAATCAGGCGATGAGTTTATCGCACTGCCATCGTCGTCCTCCTGAGGAGATATTTCAGGGACAACCGATTCGACAACTTTTTTATCCGAGACGCGCTCGAACTTAAGTTCAGGATCATTCAATGACCCTTTAACTTCGTAACGTAAGCTCGCCACCTTATCAACTTGTTTTTCAAATGCTTTACTAATCAGGTATACACCCAATGCGGCTGGCAAGCCGGCTGCAAATGCCGTCACTAACGTTAAGTTCCCACCGACCGGTAGCGTTGCCGTGAGCATCGCATCCACACCTTCATCTACGAGGTTGACGCTGCCGGTAATTTGAAAGCGCCCTGATGGAGAATCAATGGTCAATGGTTCATATATATTCACAGTCCCTCGATCAAAATTAAGCATACCTTCGATATTGTGATAGGGCATCCCCTCTCGGCCTAAATCAGAAAAACTGTAACGGAGCCTACGCAACCAAGAATCTACATTGAAAAAACTAATAAGTTGCAACAACGCGCCGCTAGCCCCCGACTGACTATCATCCGTCGAAAAAGCGCCCCTCTGCATCGCGATCGACACATCGCCTGCAATATTGATCGTGGATATATTCGCGGGAGAACCGCCCCAATTGAGTTGCGCCTTAAACACTGCGTCTTCACTGTCCACCATAGCGGGTTGGTCCCAAGACTCTAAAACCTTTCCAAGGTCCTTGCTGACGACAACACCCTGGAAACGCGAACTCGATTGTTCGCCTATTTTGTCCCACCAAATCGTTGCGCCCGTCTGACTGATTCCGTCTATATGAACATTTTTCACATCAGCAACTAATTGCGTAACCTCAACCCCAGTCGTGGTTGGCGTCAACTTGAAAGTCCAATTTCCAAAATCGTCACCATCAATGGTAAATTGATTCACGATGACTGACATCGCGGGCAAGCTCTTCGGGTCAACCCCCGCTAGCGGATCTATCGACTCTTGCGTTTCTACCTCAGCGGCAATACTCTCCGACGCATCAACATTAGCATCAGAATTCACGAGGTGAAAATAGTCGAGCATCAACTCTATTGGCGCCTCACCTTGAGCAATTTCAATATCACCCGCAATAGTGGCGGAATCGAGGTTAACTAGCCATTTATTTTCTGGGCGGGTTACGCCCAATACGATGTCGGTAATCGGAAACCCTTGAAAATCGAGTGTGCCCACACTCAAATTGACAACGGGATATAGGCCTTCGCCAGTTCCGCCAGGTTGTTTTTGCCAATAGGCCAACACAGCTTCAACAAATTCTTGCCACTCAGCATAATTTAAGGCGTCTATATGTCCGTCGATAAACCAACCATCACGCCCTTTTAATCGCGCCTGATCGTTTACACTCATGACTAGTTGCGCGAGCTGGTTATCACGCAACAACACTTTCCCTCGTAAATGATCGCCATAATCCAGAGAATAGAGCATTCCTTGTTCATCAAAATTCAACTCAACTTTTACAGGTAGTGCTTCTTCACTCATTTTGCCTAATGGGGCAGGCGCATCAATAACCACTTGTGACAAATCACTTTGCAGTGTTAATACTGCATCTGGCTGGCTTTGATCCGTTGTTGATGGCGAGGAAAACGTAAGGTCTGCAAACACTTCAGAAGAACCATGAATAAACGATGGGATATCAACATCTAACCATGCTGCCACGTTGTCAACATTCGTTCGGCCGTTTGCTAAGATACTGATCTTTTGAGAACTTGATAAAAAGTTACTAGTAGAAACACTCCCACTCAAGGCTTGCCCCCACAGAGTACCTGTTAAATTATCGCTATTGATACCATTTGATTCGTGATAAGAAAACGATCCCTCTATTTGTTCTATCGTGATATTTGAAGGGTCATGCCGCAAACTGACATCCCCCAAGCTGCCAACAATGCGATATTTGGCACCATCTGCAATTCTAAATTCCGCTTCAGGTTTTACGGCATTCGCTTTATCTTCCGGCGCACCCCCTTGCTCTACTTCCTGGCTTTCGCTGTCTACCAGCGTTCTGGTATCAGAGATGCCTTCACCCTCTTGCGCCCGCTGTATTTCCAGAGGCAACATCAGCTCAAGCTGCGTTAACAGATCGCCTTGCAGTTGAACTTCATCGAAATAACGACCGGCAGCATCGCGTAAAGGCGTTTCGTTTAACAAGCGGATTGCATCATCGAGCGTACCGCTGGCCTCACCAGCTACTTCAATGATGATATCCCCTTCACTCTCGACATCAACAGTAACGAATGCTTCAGCTATCTTGGTATCGTAAGTTTTTGCACGCTGAGTTTTAGCGTAGACCGTCGTGTCATCTAGCCAGACCGTACTTTCTACATCCGTTAACTCAGGCCAACTTGGGTGATAACTAACTCGTCCATCAGCCACATCAACAAAAAGTTGCAATGATGTATGAGGGTTTTCTTTGCTTGTAAAACCGCCACGGTAGATAAATCCGCCATAACTCACATCCCCCGAGTGAATATTATTGTCGAGCCAATCGCGCAGAGTTTGGGGGACAACATAGGGAACCAACTCATTCTGAAACTTAGCCTGGCTATTATTCACGCCCAGCTGAATAATCAATTCCTCCGGCACACTACCGAAGGAGAAAGGTACGAAGAGAGAAAAATAACCGGCAACTTCTCCAAATTTGCTGTCCGCCGTTATTAACCCGCTGTGTACATTCACTGCCCTCTTCTCAAGGTCTACATCCCAATGCACTCTTCCTATAGCATCAGACAGATCGAAAGGCTTTTCATACACCGTGGGATACAGCATTGAAAAACCTTGCTTGCTGTCCAAGTCGATGTAGCCAGCCAATGGCGTTGCTTCCAAATACCCATCAATATTTACTAACTTAGGTGCGCCGTTGTAACTTTCCACACTGACTGTATTTAAATTGGTCTGCAAACGGATTGCGTCAACGCCAGCACCTTCAATACGTAATTGCAGGTTCTCCAAAACCCCCTTGGGATCTAGATCATTCAGTGCAGCTAACGCCTCACCCTTCACCAGACCAATCTCTTTGACGCGCGGAAGCCATACATCCAGGTCAAGCTCAGCCGTTTGTACGGTAACGGGTTGGCCGAGCTGTGGAGACGAAATCAACACATCAAAACTCGGCGCCGTGTAATCCCCCCACGCCATCAGAACGTCCCTTAAGCTTAACTCCCAAGAACCATCTGTATTCCATCGCGCTGCAAAATTTGCTCCTGACTGATTTGGAAAAAGCACTTCGTTATCCATAGCAACAGGCGGCTCGCCAACATCGACTCTCCCGCGCGTAACAATTTCCATCCCCTGATAGATGTCGAACCAGGCTTCAAAATCCAGAAAGTGCCCTTCGCGCCACTCTTTGTTGGGCAAGCCTTCCCATAATTCTCCCGGCAGGGCGGCCATTGCTTTTTCTAATTCAAAGTTTCGCAGTTTGATGTAGCCCTTAGCACTAAAGTCGGCGATACTTCGCGGGTCACCATGACCTTCAACCACCAGCGTGATAACTTCATTGTTGCTATCGACCCCCACTTGCGACTCAAAACGATGGAAATCGCCGCTATTTTGCAAAAGCAGATGCGGTAACGAAAGTTCACTGTGATGACCCGTTGCAAACTCGAATTTTAATTCAGCATCGCGAAATTCTATTTCATTGACCGAAAAAAAGCGGTCAAGTGGGTCGTCGCTTGCAATACCGTCGTCCTGCAACTTTTGTGGATCCCACCCACTCAACATCCAGGTTCGATCCTCCTTCTGGATAAGAGACATCTCAACCTGCACAAGCTCAAACTTTCCAATCACTAAATCCCAGCTAATCAAAGAATCAAGTAGGGAAACTCTGCTCCGCAGGGTATTTACAGCAAATATTTGATCGCCGGCATCATTGTTCAACGTCACACCACGCAAACGCAGTTCTGGCTGAAGCCCCTGCCAGGACCCTTCCACCGAGTCGATACGAACATCAACACCTAGAGCCTTTTCAACCATGAGTTCCAGGTCGTCTTTGTAATTCGACACATACGGAGTGAGTTCCCTACCGACCGTCACAAGCACAGCCAACGAAATCAGGAGGAAAGCAAACACTCCCCAGAATCGTCTAACCAATGTGCGTGTTGTAGGAATCATAATGTAAGTTAGTTGGGCTCAAATGCTCTGTGATTTATTTCTGTATAAACTGGTGGAATTTCTACACTATTTAACTAATACAATATCGTATTGATCTTGGTTATAAATTGTTTCAACCCTGAACTCTATTGTTCGTTCAATAAAAGACTCGAGGTCTGCCACATTGGTAGATTCTTCATCTAACAAACAATCAACAACCGCTTGCGATGCAAGAACCAAGAACCCTTGGTTATCGTAGACCTTTGCCTCGCGAATAATTTCGCGAAAAATTTCATAGCAGACAGTTTGTGCAGTCTTAATAACGCCACGCCCGTGACAGACTTCACAGGGCTCACACATTGCTTGAACCAATGATTCGCGGGTACGCTTTCGCGTCATTTCAACCAAACCAAGCTCTGAAACTCCAGTAATGGTGGTCCTTGCTCTGTCCAATTCCATTGTCTTTTCTAGCGAACGCAATACTTGACGTTGATGTTCGACTTCTTGCATATCAATAAAGTCGAGAATGATGATTCCTCCAAGATTCCGTAAACGGAGTTGTCGCGCAATGGTGGTAGCAGCCTCAAGATTCGTTTTAAAAATAGTTTCTTCCAAATTACGATGCCCAACAAACGCACCCGTATTGACATCGATAGTTGTCATCGCCTCGGTTTGCTCAATAATGAGATAGCCACCAGACTTCAACTGAACCTGAATTTGTAGCGCTCGTTCGATCTCATCTTCAACGCCATTTAAATCAAATAACGGTCGATCGCCGGTATAGTGCTCTAGCTTTGCAGCAATTTCCGGCGCAAAGGTTTCAGTGAACCCGGACATTTCTTTAAACAGTCGTTCGCTATCAATGCGTACTTTTTCTATTTTGGGTTTTACCAAGTCACGCAACGTACGTTTTACCAAAGGCAAGTCTTCATGCACAATTTTCGGAGCCTTCGCAGTACGAATAGTGCTGTTAATGCTGTCCCAAAGTTTTAGCAGGAAAGGAATATCCGCCGCTAACTCTTCTTCGCTACAACCCTCTGCGACAGTTCGCACAATAAACCCACCAGTATTGATCGCATCGTGCTTCACTAGAGCCGATTCAAGCGCGGATCGGAGGCGATCACGCTCCGCTGTATCATCGATTTTCGTCGATATCCCAATGTGGGACGCATTGGGCATATAGACTAGGTTACGCGCAGAAACAGAAATCTGCGTCGATAGACGTGCTCCCTTTGTACTAATAGGCTCTTTGATAACTTGCACCAAAAGAGGCTTGCCTTCAGCTGTTAGCTCGCGAATATCCTTAACCGGTGGAGCACCAGTGTTGGATCCATTTCTCGATGGGCTAGACTCACTTCCTTCACTGGTATCAATGATGGACTCATCTACTTTCAGGTCGACATCGGTACTGAAGTCACTCGCATGTATAAAACCGGCTCGCTCCAGCCCGATATCAACGAAGGCAGCTTGCATTCCGGGGAGCACCCGCACCACCTTGCCTAGATAAATGTTACTGACAAGGCCCTTATTGCGAGTTCGCTCCAGATACACCTCTTGCACTAGCCCATTTTCGACCAGTGCGACACGGGTTTCGGTTGGCGATACGTTAACGAGGATCTCATCACTCATAATTTATTTAATTCCGACTGCTGCCAAAACGGCACTGAGAATAACTCCAATAAAGGGACCAAGGCTTCAATAGGTAACCCCACAACACCACTGTAGCTACCCACAATTCTTTCTACGAACACCGCACCCAAACCTTGGATACCATAACTGCCCGCTTTATCCCTGGGTTCACCACTTTGCCAGTATTTTTCAATTAATGCGGTATCAAGCGCTCGGAATGTGACCTCCGTTGAGGAGACCACAACCTCTTGCTGCCCCCCTGCGATCATCGCAATTGCCGATAGCACCTTATGCGATCGACCAGAGAGGCGGCGAAGCATTGCGCAAGATTCATGGAAGTCGGCGGGTTTACCGAGAATATCGCTATCGACAACCACGCTAGTGTCTGCGGCCAACACGGGCCATGGCTTTTCCAAGTCAGCAGACGCAACCGCAGCTGCCTTCGCAACCGCAACACGTTGCACATATTCGACGGGAGGTTCGTTGAAAAGTGGGGATTCATCGATCGCCGCAGGCATCACCTCAAACTCAACGCCAATTTGCTGGAGAAGCTCTTGCCGGCGCGGTGACTGGGATGCGAGGTAGAGAGACAACTGAATTTCCTTTCCGGTGATGCTGATCTTGTCAGTAGACCATATATTCTATTATACGCAGATGAGGTCTCAAACTAACGATGAATCTATTCGTGTACTTCGCAGCAATATAGAGGCTCTAAAGAGAGCAAAGATACCAGTTACGGCTGGGGATAGTGACCAAAAGAGCATTGATAAAGACAACTGGTGATTAGTATTGACGGACATGCGTTCGAATCCGCACCCACTCCATCACAATCAAAATAACAGGCCACATCACCGCGCTGACTAAAGCCGGGGTTAAAAACATTAATGAATCTGAATTAGGCCCACTAAAGCTTTGCGCCCAGTTCCAGAAAACCTGATGAATGCCAGTCAGCACAAACACCCAAAGGCTCTGCTGCCACAGCGCATAGCTGCGAATACGTTGATAGGAAAGCACGCAAAAATACGCGACTGCGACGAGACACAGTGCATGCAGTCCAATGACGCTTAATTCAACAATATCCTGCGCCAGCCCAACAATAAATGCGGTCAGAATACCGACCTGATGCGGCAACGCCGTGACCCAATAGATTACAAGCAACGCTACAAACTCTGGTCGGAACCACTGCCATGAATCCGGTAGCGGGTAAACAGACAAGCACATCGCGACCACAAAGCTTAAGACAACAACGGTGTAATTGTGCGTCTGAGTCTCTATATTCACGCCTAGCCCTCGCCCTTTGGACTCTCTACTGACGCTGCCTCCACGCCTGAAGGAGTAGCACTGGCTGCCGAGTCGACAAATACCAATAACGCATGGCGAGAACGATCCAACTGTGCCAACGGCCTAGCAGTCACTCTGACAAATGGCTTTCCAGGGTCATGCACAATTGAGTCAACCACTGCCACCGGGTAGCCGCGGGGGAACCGCTGACCAAGCCCTGATGTTTCGAGCAAATCACCTTCTTCAATATCCACCGTACTGGATACATAGCGTAGCTCAAGGGTATATAGGTCACCTACGCCTTCGGCGATAGTGCGCACCCCATTGCGATTCACTTGTACTGACAAGGCATGAGAGCTATCGGTAATTAGCATGACGCGACTGCTAAACGGAAGCACCTCGATAACTTGTCCCATCAAACCGTCAGCATCCACCAGCGGCTGCCCCACATAGACACCGTGGTTCGAGCCCTTGTCGATAATGACTACGTGTGCCAGGGGATCGGGTGATACGCCAGTCAGCTCGGTTACCGCAACCCGCTCTTTAAGCGTTTCACTGGAATTCATTAATTGTTGCAGGTGAATATTCTCTGCATAGATGGATGCCATTTGCTGGAGGCGGCGCTTGTGAATCAGTAACTCTTCGCGCAACTTCGCATTTTCCTCTAACACCTTGGCTTTACTAGCAAAGCGCTCAGATGCCCAGTCACTAACGCGAGAAGGAATATTCGTTACCCAGTAAAAAGGCGTAGAGACCACCCCCAGTTTGCTGCGGATAGGATCCAGCACTGAGGTGTAATTGCCTAAGAGAATCAGTACCAGCGCCACCGCAGCAAGAATAAGCGTGCGAGTGGACGCGGACGAATTTTTGGAAAAGAGCGGCTTAATCGCAAACTCTCCTGTTCATATTCTGATCAGTTAAGTCAGCATAGCCGAACATCAGCTAGAAAGAAAATCAATGGCGTGCTTGTCCATCAAGTCCATTGCCTTACCACCACCTCGGGCAACACAGGTAAGTGGATCCTCAGCAACAATAACGGGCAAACCTGTTTCTTCGGTCAATAAGCGGTCAATGTCTCGCAACAACGCGCCACCACCGGTTAAGACAATACCCGACTCAGCAATATCTGACGCTAGTTCAGGTGGAGATTGCTCTAATGCGCTTTTCACTGCTTGAACTATACCGGTCAGCGGCTCTTGAAGCGCTTCGAGGATTTCATCGCTATTCAGGGTAAAGCTTCGCGGCACCCCTTCCGCTAGATTGCGGCCACGCACATCAATTTCGCGGACTTCGCTTCCTGCGTAGGCACAGCCAATTTCTTGCTTGATTCGCTCAGCCGTTGCATCACCAATAACACTGCCATAGTTACGGCGAACATAATTGACGATCGCCTCATCAAATCGGTCGCCACCAATGCGGACGGAATCTGAATAGACGACACCATTCAAAGAAATAATCGCGATCTCAGTTGTTCCACCACCGATATCAACGACCATTGAACCATTTGCTTCTTCAACTTTGAGACCTGCACCAATCGCGGCTGCCATGGGCTCTTCAATCAAACGTACTTCACGAGCACCAGCACCGAGCGCAGATTCACGAATAGCACGCTTTTCAACTTCGGTAGATAGACACGGAACACAAACCAAAACGCGAGGACTAGGTTGAAACCAGCTGTTTTCATGCACTTTTTTAATAAAGTGCTGTAACATTTTTTCAGTCACTTGGAAGTCTGCGATAACGCCATCTTTAAGAGGGCGGATGGCTGTAATGTTGCCAGGAGTACGGCCCAGCATACGTTTTGCCTCAACACCAACTGCCTCAACAATCTTTTGGCCATTGTGTTGACGGATTGCCACCACCGATGGTTCGTCAAGAACGATACCCCGGTCGCGTACAAAAATGAGGGTATTTGCGGTCCCCAGGTCGATCGATAAATCATTCGAGAACATGCCACGTAGGCGTTTGGGTAATAACATTGAGGGAGTCTACCTTCCGCTATAATTGTTATCAGTAATCTGATGCCTGAGCTAGTGCGTACCAGCCATTTAGTTGTTCTGGATTTTGAGTAATCTCGTTTTGCTCTTCCCTGATACCAGCCAATCAATCATTGGCTAAAACATCGGCAGTTTCCCAGCCACAAAACGGACTATCAGAAACCACTCACTGTTGCCATGTTGAAGACTTTTTTTGGCCTCTCACTAAGGCTCTAAGAGCCTGAAATTCCAAGCATTATGGTACCAGCGCCATAATTGTGCAAATTGGCGAACTCTACCAATGCTAGGGATTCAGGGCAAGGCACAAATGTGGTAAGTTTAGCGCCCTTAATCAAACGCTGACTGAGATCTCAATTACCCGCTTCACGGCGGTCATAAATAGAGCTAACAGGAAGGCAAATTACGAAAATGAGACCACTCCCTAGTCGTCTCACTTAGTCACTCCCGGAGTTATCACGTGGATCAATCCGAACTGGAAAAACTGGCACATTTAGCACGCATCGACGTTGCCGACGATGTGCTCGAAGATGCTGCTAGAAGTATTACCGATGTCCTGGCGCTGGTCGACCAGCTTCAATCCGCAAATACAGACGGTGTTGCCCCTATGGCACATCCCCAGGACGCACAACAACGTCTGCGAGCCGATGACGTCACCGAGCCAAACTGCCGTGATGCCTATCAAGCTATTGCCCCTCAAACAGAAGAAGGACTTTATTTAGTCCCTAAAGTGATCGACTAATTACACCGAATCAGGAACTCCCTTCGATGCATAACCTAACCATCGCGGAGCTGGCAAAAGGCTTACGTGACAAATCATTTTCCAGTGTTGAATTAGCACAACATTTTCTTGGGCGCATTCAACGCCTGGATAAAACCTATAACAGTTATATCACCATTACTGAGGACACCGCGTTAGCGCAAGCAAAAGCTGCCGATGAGCGCCTTGCCAACAATGATGATTCGCCATTGTGTGGAATACCAATCGCGCACAAAGATATTTTTTGCACCACAGGCATTCGAACCAGTTGCGGCTCAAAAATGCTAGACAACTTCTTAGCACCTTACGACGCCACTGTAGTTGAAAATTTAGCAACGACGGGTGCTGTCATGCTGGGTAAAACCAACATGGATGAATTCGCCATGGGCTCATCTAACGAGACTAGCTACTACGGTCCAGTGAAAAACCCTTGGTCGACAGATTGCGTGCCTGGCGGCTCATCGGGCGGTTCAGCTGCGGCTGTTGCGGCACGTATTGCGCCAGGCGCTACTGCAACAGATACCGGCGGCTCGATTCGACAACCAGCGTCACTTTGCGGTTTAACCGGGTTAAAACCTACCTACGGGCGCGTCTCTCGCTGGGGCATGATCGCTTTTGCCTCAAGCCTCGACCAGGCGGGAACGTTAACACGCACCGCTGAAGACTCCGCCATCATGCTGCAAGCAATGGCAAGTTTTGATAATAAAGACTCCACCTGCATTGATCATGCAATCCCCGATTACTGCGCTTCGCTCAACAACGACATCAGCGGTTTAAAAATCGGTGTACCGAAAGAATATTTTGGTGAAGGTTTAAACCCTGGGACAGAACAAGCTGTGCGGGCTGCTCTCGAAGAGTTGGAAAAACTTGGCGCATCGATTAAAGAAGTCAGCTTGCCTCATTCACATTTAGCAGTACCCACCTATTACGTCATTGCACCAGCGGAATGTTCTGCCAACTTGTCTCGCTTTGACGGCGCTCGATACGGTTACCGCTGCGAATCCCCCAAAGATTTGGAAGATATGTACAAACGTTCACGCGGTGAAGGGTTTGGTGATGAGGTCATTCGCCGTATTTTGGTGGGGACCTATGCCTTGTCCGCGGGATACTACGACGCCTATTACCGCAAAGCGCAACAAACACGTCGTCTTATCAAGCAAGACTTTATGGATGCATTTAAAGAAGTTGACGTCATAGTTGGCCCAACAGCGACATCCACCGCATTTGGTTTTGGCGCAAAGAAAGATCCCGTTGCCATGTACATGGAAGATATCTATACCATTGCTACCAACCTTGCAGGGTTACCCGGAATGTCTATTCCTTGCGGCCTCGTTGACCAAAAACCTGTTGGCCTGCAAATCATCGGACAAGATTGGGACGAAGCGCGCATGTTAAATATTGCGCATCAATTTCAACGTGCAACTGATTTCCATCAGCTTGCTCCCCAAGGTATTGAGTGAGGAATAAGCAGATGCAATGGGAAACAGTTATCGGGCTAGAGATTCACGTCCAGCTCGCCACAAAATCAAAATTATTTTCGGCCTCCAGCACAACATTTGGGGCTGAACCCAATACACAAGCCAGCGCCATCGATTTAGCGATGCCAGGGACCTTGCCATCGCCTAACGAAGAAGCGTTTCGTTTCGCCACGATGTTTGGCCTCGCGATTAATGCCGATATCAACAAGCACTCGGTATTTGAGCGTAAAAACTATTTCTACCCAGACCTTCCCAAAGGCTATCAAACGACCCAATTGGCGGAGCCAATTGTTGGCGCCGGCATAGTCACAGTACAACTCGAAGGTGGCTCAACCAAAGATGTGCGCATTCATCACGCTCACCTAGAAGAAGACGCAGGTAAGTCGCTACATGAAGATTTTCACGGTATGTCCGGTATCGACCTTAACCGAGCGGGCACACCACTGATCGAAGTCGTAACGGAACCCGACATGCGTAATGCAGAAGAAGCCGTTGCCTTTGCAAAAAAACTACACAGCTTGGTAACCTCTTTAGGTATTTGTGATGGTGAAATGTCGCAAGGCTCTATGCGCTTCGACGTGAATATCTCTGTTCGCCCCTATGGACAGGAAGAATTGGGCACCCGCACTGAAACTAAAAACCTCAACTCTTTCCGGTTTATGGAAGAAGCTATCGAGATGGAAGTCGAGCGCCAAATTGAAGTATTGGAAAGCGGTGGCAGCATCCGTCAAGAAACGCGACTTTATAATGGTGACACCAAGCAAGCTCGATCTATGCGCTCGAAAGAAGAGTCTAACGATTACCGCTACTTTCCCTGTCCGGACTTATTGCCCGTTGTATTAGATGACGCTTATATCGAACGTGTGCGCCAGCAATTACCGGAATTGCCGGAAACGAAAAAGCAGCGCTACATCGAAGAACTAGGACTGTCTGCCTACGATGCAGATATTCTCTCAGGGGATGCCGCTACCGCCCAATATTTTGAAGCAACTGCCAAATTATCTGGCCAAGCTAAACTGGCTGCGAACTGGATAATGGGAGATATAGCGGCGCGATTGAACCAGGAAGAGATATCTATCAGCCAATCACCCATCAGCGCAGAACAACTCGCTGGGTTGATAGCGCGGATTGACGACGGCACCATCTCCAGTAAGATTGCCAAGCAAGTGTTTGAAAGCATGTGGGCAGGTGAAGGCGATGCGGACAGCATCATTGAAAGTAAAGGCTTAAAACAAGTCTCAGACACTGGGGCACTGGAAAAGATGGTGGATGATGTCATTGCCAACAACCAGGCGCAAGTGGACAACTATCGCAGCGCAGATGAGAAAAAACGTCCCAAAATGCTGGGTTTCTTTGTCGGTCAAATAATGAAAGCCTCAAAAGGCCAGGCCAACCCACAAGCGGTGAATGAGATCTTGTTGAAAAAACTGAATGATCAATAGCGCATACAAACACCAAGATTAAACAAAAGAGATTCGTTATGAGTTTAAAGAAAGATAAACAAAAAGTGTTAGGCGAGCATTTTGACGATGAGCGCATCAGAAGCTTTTTAGCGTTCGAGCCACCAGAAGGCGTCAACCAAGACTTTCATTTATTGGAGAAAGCTTACAGAGGTATGATTCCAGAAAACTTCGCTACCTTTGTCGGCTTTTTTCTAGAAGCCGGTCGCGACATCAATGCGACTAACCCCCAGGGGCAAACTATCCTCACAATAGTTAATCAACATCGACTGGGCGAAGAATACCTAGAGGCCTTACAAAACGCAGGCGCCCATTAATCGCTGAATCCAACGTCGCTGAAAAAGAGGCTCACGCCTCTTTTTTATTATTGGGACTCAATCATGAATCAAAACAACCTAGCGTCTGGCATTAAATATTTTTTGGATGGGGTGAATTTGCTGAAGCACCCCAAGCTCCGTTCATTTTTAATCATACCGATTTTGATCAATACCATCGTCTTTTTCTTGATCACTGGGGCGTTCTTTCACTATTTTGATCAACTCCTTAATTACCTGTTAGGCTGGCTTCCCGACTTTCTAGAATTTCTTGCCTGGATTGCCATTACCGTACTGGGCGTGTTGATTGCCGTATTCTACGGCTATTGCTTTAGCGCCATCACCAATATTATCGCTGCGCCGTTTTATGGCATCCTAGCTGAGCGTACAGAGGAAATTGCCAGTGACGTTGAGATTCCTGACGAAACACTAAGCCAGTTAATCCCGCGCACCATAGGACGAGAACTAACCAAACTATGGTATTTCCTTTGGCGAAGTCTAATAGTATTTATTTTGAGTTTTGTACCTGTTATTGGCCCAGCCCTCGCCATTATTTGGGCCATATGGAGCATGGCTATTCAGTACAGCGACTATGCTGCCGACAACCATCAAACACCGTTCAGCGTGTTTCGATCTTTGCTTCGGCAACGCCTATGGAGCACATTAGGTTTCGGTGGAGTCGTTATACTCTGCTTAATGATACCGATAATCAATATTCTGGTGATGCCAGCCGCAGTGATTGGAGGCACACTATTTTGGGCAAATGAGCTTAGGGAGCTTAGATCGTAGAGAAGGGAAACCTAACCGGCTTTAAGGACATAGACTTCAGGTCTTGAGGGTTAGAGAGCTGAGATAAGAGAATTCGCAGTAAAAGCGATCCCGAACAACAATTAGAGTAATACGTTAATTCACTGCGGGTAGAACAGAACGTTGTTTGAGAAAGCAATGAGGTTTACTCGTAAGTGACGAACTCGCAAATGACTAACTCGTAAACCCCACTTACTCGTAAACCCCTCTGGAGTATTTGCATCGCATTACTCCAGAGGGGCTTATTGCCTCAGTACTTTTTCAAACTTCGTCAGAAAACATGACCATGGTAAGTTCGAACAATCGAACTACGAATATCCTCTTTTGATGCGTACACGCTGCTCCACAACAATAAGGTTGAACAAGTCATAACATCCTCTCCTTTTGAAAAAGGTCAATAAAAGGCGGAAAGCATTCCCGAACAACTGCAACACAAGTGCTCCAAAATTTTCCGGCAGTGCCTTCACTACTTATCTTGCGAACTCTGTGCCAAGCCTGAAAACTTTTCGTAACCCTCGGTTTTATAACAATTTATTGATGTCTTTTGCAGATTAAGTTGCAATACTAACGCGCAACGTTACGCATCAATTTCAGACACTCAGCCTCTAATTGGTGCATATCTATCGATTGCAGATATCAATCACAATCGTCTTTTTCGGAAACCGTTTGAGGTTTATCATCACCTTTGTCATCTCGAGTCGAGTAATACTATGCAATTAATTTCTGTCAATTTATCCGACGCTAAAACTCTTACGATAGGAAAGAAATCCCAACTCACTGGAATATTCAAAGAAGCATGCGACACTAGTATGCATGTCGGGCCACTCGGTGTGACGGGGGATACCATTATCAATACGAAATTTCACGGAGGGCTAGATCAAGCGATCTACTGTTACCATCTAGAGGACTATCAATGGTGGGAAGAAAAATTAGACCAGGCGCTACCGCCCGGTACCTTTGGGGAAAATTTCACGTTGCAGGGTTTAGCCAATATTGATTTTCGGGTGGGTGATCGCTTGAAAATCAAAAACGTCGTTCTAGAGCTGACATCGCCGCGCGTACCCTGCGCAACTTTTGCCGCACGTATGGGTGATACAACATTCCTAAAAGAATTTGTCGCTGCCAATCGATCTGGTGCGTATGCTAGAGTTATTCAGGCAGGGAATGTATCAAGAGGCAATGCGGTGGACTTTATTCCAAACCGCGAAAACTATCCGACACTCAAAGATGTTTTTCATCATCGCCACAGTAAACAACCAGACCCTGATGTACTGCGACAAGCTATAGCATCCCCTATTTCAGAGAAGCTACGACCAAATTTGGAAGAAAGGTTAGACAGTTTGAAGCCCAGATAACAGAGCAATATCAATTAGTTTTGAGCCACACTTAAATCGCCACTGGCAGCTTTTAACTGTAGTTGTTGCGTGACTGCCTTAAGTTCACGATCAACCTGTCCACCGGCAAACAGTTCTCGCTTAAATGACGAAGACAAAGGCACATCCCCTGCAACCGCGTTAAGTAACACGCCCATCAAATCTAAAGATGCATAAGTTGCTAGCAGACGCTTATTGTAAAAAATCGACATGTTAGTTTCGCCATCAAAGTGAAGAACAACTGAATCACCCGCTTTGAAGCTGTTGGTAAATGTGCTGGCAAAAGCGTCAAGATTGGCTTTTTCTTGGATAATTAACGCGTCAGAATTGTTGATTACTGCGCCTCTAACCCACAATTGTGAGAACTTATTTGTGGGCATCTCCCGCAGAAACTTGATTTCCAACTGCACCTCGCCGCCCTGTTCATGTAATTGGGTAATCGATTGGACCGGGACCGAGGTGTAGAGCTCTGTCACAAAGTACTTCCGACGTAACTCTTCGTAGATCGAGACACCATTTAAATGACTGTGGGTTAGCGATGTTTGCGAACTTTCGCTGACAGCAAAAGAAAAAGGCGAATGGATCAATGCTAAAAAGCAACCTGCGATAACGTGTTTTCTCATGGCGATACATCCACCCCATAACTCAACATATTGAAAAAACTTCCCGAAATGCGTTAAGCCCTGAGCTTAATTTTCGAGACCGCGTATAAATTCAAGAAGATAAGTCTACGGTACACCCCAAAATTGGTACCGAATCAGAAATAGTGGTTGCAGGTAAAATCACCTCACAAATCTGTTGAGGTATAATAGAGCAGGTGTATGACAAATAAAATACTACACAATCCGTCGGTCGAAAGAATTACCCGTTTAGTATTTAAAGTGTTATCCAGATCTACATTTTGGCGGGAACAACGGTTGGAAAAATTGGTGCTCACATTAATGTAAGCACCTGTTTTTTACGCGTTGCTTTCAATTAGTTGGCACAACTTTAAATAATCTTGATGAAAACGCCGAATTCCATCACTTAATTTTTCAGTCGCCATAGCATCTTCATTTAACATCCATCGAAATGTCGTTTCATTTAACTCAATGCGCTCCAAATTTAATGACTTAGTTTTCTCAACTGATAATTGTTCAGGCAACGGATCGGAGGACTCAGATAGTTCGTTCAACAGTGCGGGCGAAATTGTCAAACGATCACACCCCGCCAACGCACAGATTTCATCCACATTACGAAAACTTGCACCCATCACCACCGTCGAATAATTAAACTTTTTGAAGTATTGATAAATTTGCTTCACAGATAACACACCCGGGTCATTCTCAGCGGTATAAATCTCATCAGTATTGGCCTTGTACCAATCAAGAATGCGGCCAACAAACGGGGAAATTAAAAACACCCCGGCCTCTGCACAAGCAACCGCTTGAGCGAAACTGAAAAGCAATGTGACATTACAATTAATACCTTCCTCTTCTAGCGCTTTGGCCGCTTGGATACCTTCCCAGGTAGCGGCAATTTTTATCAAAATACGATCGCGCCCGATACCTGCCTCGTCATATAAAGCGATCAATTTTTTCGCCTTCTCGATAGTGGCTTGAGAGTCAAAGGAGAGAGACGCATCGACTTCCGTCGATACTCGACCAGGAACGACCTTGCTGAGTTCGATACCAAAGTTAACCGACAACTTGTCCACCGCTTGGCTAACCCAATCCTCTCCCGGTTGGGCCTTACCATACGCAATAGCATCGGAGACAAATGACTGATATTGAGGCATTTGCGCTGCAGCGTAGATCAACGATGGGTTGGTCGTCGCATCTTCTGGTTTAAAGCGCCGAATAGATTCGATATCACCGGTATCGGCAACGACGGTTGTGTATTGCTTGAGTTGATCGAGCTGGTTCATTATTCCCTCTTATCAATATGCGTAGTCGAGTTGAATCCTGCCCGATATTCCCCTACTTAACAACCCGGCTGCCACACCGGGTTGTTCTCTCGAACATTCAATCCACTGAATACTAAGGTCAGAAAGCCCCAATCGAGAGGCTTATATTTACCGGCGCTTGCCAGAAAACATCTTTATATGTGCCGCAACTTCAGCAGGTTTTTGTAGAATGACATCGTGTATGGCACCATCTATAACCATTCGACGGCGATTAGCCTTGGCACCGACTACAACATCCAAGGTCGTGTCCCGCCATGCGATATATCTACTGGTCATATCATCTATTGGCTGGGGCGGATTACAAGAAATGAACAACGTAGGACATCTCACCCTTGAATAGACGTCGTCACACGCCTGCTCGAACATGTACTTCATTGCACGCAATTGGTTTTCGTAACTCATTACTGGCTCGATGGAACCATTTTGGTTGCGGCGAAAGCTTCCCATGATGATGTCAAAGAGCTGATGAAAATCTTCGGCTTGCTGTTCCTGGTGCCTGGTCTCTAAAAAGGTCTCCATCACGCTTTCTTGAAACGTTTTCATTTTCATACCCTGCCAGCGAGGAGGTTCAAATACCACATTGGCTTGATCCCAAGTCATCACCTTGTTTAGCCCAAGCACACCACCATCAATAGCAATCGCTCCTTTTACCGCATCAGGAAAATTGACCGCATATTGCAACGCAATGTCTGCGCCCCAAGAATGACCGACACAAAGCACAGTTGAAAACCCCAATAGCTTTTGAGCCAAATGAATATCATTGGTAATTGCTCCAAAGGAAAAGTCCTCATCCGCTGGCAAAGAACTTTGTCCATGACCGCGCATATCAATGGCAAACACCTGATAATCCTGAGTCAGCATTGGCGCTACCCAATCCCACACTGTTGCATTTGAGGTAAGCCCCAAACCATGAATGAGAAAAATAACAGGCGCATCTTCAGGCCCACCATAATTCAACACACGTAATTCCACGTTGGGTAAATTCATCGAAATACTGATTTTGTCAGTTTCCATTCGCAGCCTCTTTCAATGTTAGAAATATGTAAAGTTGCTTGATCTACTTTTTATTTGTGATTAAAGTACTGGTTAACCACTTCCGAAGTGTCGTGAGAACTATCTAATTCCCGCCAACACATTTCTCCAGCACTGCCAAATAATTCACTAAAAATCGCAAAAAAAGCCTCCTATTTTCTCATAGTGAAAATACGATTGTCACGACCATCTACTTATTTTTTACGTTTTATATTGAGCGCTAACACTTAAACGAGCACTTGAATACTACGGAAGATAAAGAGAAGAGTCACCAGAACTGGTGACCCAGAAAAGTTGTACCTAATTGGCTTTCATCACTTCAAAAAAAGCTAACAAGCGCGCCGCATTTTTTCCCACATCGCTACGCCCAACGCGTGAAATCGATCGAGCATTCAGCACGCTGCCACCGTCATAAGGATCGATATCGATCACTACATCATCTTTGAATCGAAACCAAAAAGTCGTATCGACGGCTTCAATGCGCGCGCGTGCTTCATCGGTCGACACTATCTCCCAACCTAGCGACTCCACTACCTGTAGTGCTCTCTGATAGGTATCATTCGCTGACTCGGCATAGGTTTGAGGCACAATCTGGGGATACGCTTCACGTTGCAACATTGCCAATTTTTCCGGGGTCATACCAGGCGCACCACCGTATACCAATGTATTGCTGCTATCGCCACGCAGGGCCACTATGGTTTCGAAGGATAGCGGGCTCTCGGGGTTGGTTGTGATATCGTGAATTGCCGGAATATTCTCCCCCTCCGTAGGGCGGTATGACTGCGGCACCATCCAAGCGAGCACGCCCAACGCCAAGCCCACCGCAGCAAAAATCCCAGACTTTAGGAAAGGCTGACGGGGCTGGCTTATCAACGCAGTAAGCACCATTAACATCATCAATGCTAAGCCACTGTAGACAAACCATAAACCCCAGCTATCAACAAAACGAAGAATCGAAAAGCCTCGGCGAAAATCCCAAAGTCCTACCCATACACCCGCTGGTGCTATCAAACATATCAATGCGAGTATTATCCCCGTGGCCCCACATAAACGCCCTAACCAACGAACAACATTCTTAGTATTCGACAATTGCTTCATTTACAGTCTCTCTTGATTTATGAATAACGGATCTTCCAGGGTTTTGGTGAACAGCGAAAATAGTACGCCAACTCTTAGTATCATCGACACTCACCAAGTGTAAGGAAGTTTAATTTAATCCAAAACCTCTCGCAGAGCGAAGCGCCTCACCTCTTACAAATCCACTTACCAGTAGATTAAAGACACTACTTGTGCGTTAATTAGCGCCCTCTCTATTCACGGATCAAATGCGCGCAAGGAGCCAAACGTGTCGAATGACAGCGCGAACTCTATCGGCCCTTCAACATCGTTTTTATCGAAAAGTCGAGTGCTCCGTATCTCTGCGCTCGCGGCACCAATCCTCGGCACGATGCTAAGTGCAAACCTAATGGGACTAATCGACACCGCCATGATCGGGCAGCTAGGTGATACAGCCCTGGCATCGGTTAGTGTAGGGGCTAATCTGTTTTTTCTAGTCTTTTCACTGCTGATGGGTGTTAATGTCGCGGTACAGTTACTCGTTGCTCGGCGAATGGGTGAAGGACAAATTGATGCAGCCCCAACCATGCTTGTCGGGGGCTTGATATCAGCATTTATCGCAAGCCTCTTTGTGACGGCTGCAAGCTACCTCGTGCTGCCCGCTTCCGCTAGCTTCATTAATTCTGATGAAGCCGTTGTCACTTACGCGCGCTCATACCTATACACAGTATTTCCCAGCCTCGTCTTTGGAGGCTGCGCGATGGCGTTTGCGGGGTTTTGGTTGGGCATGCAACGCCCCATCCTCAACTTAATTACCGTAATCATTCAATTGGTGTTTAACGCGCTCTTTAACTACTTATTCATTTTTGGGCATCTCGGTTTGCCTCGCCTCGAAGTCGCTGGCGCTGGTCTTGGTACCAGCCTCGCAAATGCTATCGCGCTCCTAGTCAACGTCGCACTGGTTCTTGCAATTGTGGGCCCCAAACGTCTCTTTGCAACCCGCCCAGATAAAACAGTCTACAAAATGCTTATTAGTTATTCACTACCGATGGGTATTCAACAATTTTTGTTTGCTTTGGGGATGATGGTATTTGTTTTCATCGTCGGACTATTGGGTACAAAACCCCTGGCAGCATTTCAAATTGTCATGGTGATTATGATGACTTCTATCATGCTCGCTATCGGATTGGGTACCACGGCCACCACATTGGTTAGCGGTGCTTTGGGTAAAAAGAACGTCGACGATGCAGTGCAGTGGGGCTGGGAAATCGCTTCTTTAGGTTCGGGGCTATTGTTAATCGTGGGGGTAGTTTTCTTTTTTAACGCCGATCATATTATCGCTATCTTTACTAAAGACCCCAGCACGGCACAATTGGCATTGATACCCCTCCGGTTAATGATTATCGGCATATGGATAGAAGCTCTGGGACGTACACTCTCAATGGCTTTGGTAGGTGCTGGCGCTGTTGGCTCTGTGTTTTTAATTACATTTGGCAACCAATGGTTGCTTCGCTTGCCGCTTTACTGGTTCTTTGGCGTCCATTTAGGTTATGGACTATTAGGCATTTTTATCAGCATGCTGGTTATGTACATTGTTCAAACCGCGATGTTCGTCACCATTTGGCACCGCAAGCGCTGGAGCCATATTTCGGTCTAGCGTAAAGCCACATATACTGCTCAGTATGATCGAACATGCCAAAACAACTGATCCATTTGAGCAACTCGCAGACCTTGGTGCCGGGGACTTTGCCCACATCAATGGTAATTTACTCGAGCATCTTTCAGGCACCCGAGCCCTGCTAGCGGAGTGGGAAGCCCCCAGCTATTTACAAGACGCCGGTTTGTACCACGCGGCATACGGTACAGCGGAGTTTGAAGCCGCTTTGGTAAATCGCACTCAACGAGACAAAATCGCTGATGTGATTGGAGCACAGGCTGAGTCCGTGGTGTATTGTTACTGCGCTTGTGATCGCAAGCATTTCTTCAGCCAGGTTGGCATCAGCACCCCACCTGTCTATAGAGATCGTTTTACTGGGCAGACACGTTACCTCAATGCCCAGGAATTACGAGACTTTTGTGAACTCACCGCAGCCAATGAATCAGAGTTGGGGCTTGAGGGGAGCGACTTTTTGGACCAGCACGGAGAAGCACTAGGACGACTCTTTCTCCGTATGACCCCCTACTTGAGTCAAGGCGCCAGGCTAGCGACTCGACAAATTTTTACGGTTCGCTAAGACCAAACCAACCTGCCAAGCCCAAATAATGCTTCGCTGCTTATTGTTGCGCTTCGTGCCCTTCCACTCTCTAAAAAAGCAAAAGACTGGGCGACTACACAGCACTCGTCTAAACTGCTAGAGTCCGTTGTTCTTACATTGAAACTCTAATTGCCAAAAAACATGACTGCCCTACTTATTTATCTAGCCGTTGCACTTGGCTTCTCCTTTTTGTGCTCTATCGCTGAAGCAGTATTACTCAGCATCACCACCGCCTACGTAAAATTATTGGATGAGCAAGGAAAACCATCAGCAAACATTCTGCAATCGCTAAAAACAGATATTGAAGCTCCCCTGTCTGCGATACTGTCTCTTAATACCATTGCTCATACCGTCGGAGCCGCTGGTGTTGGCGCACAGTCAGCCAAAGTATTTGGTAGCGGTGCCATTGGCTTAACCTCCGCAGTACTGACATTACTGATTTTATTTTTCTCAGAAATCATTCCCAAAACACTGGGTAGCCGCTACTGGCGCCAACTCGCACCCGCTACCGCGTATACGCTAAAGTATTTAGTGATAGTGCTCTACCCGTTAGTTTGGGTCTCTCGGTTATTAACCCGGTCATTTGCGAGCCATACGTCACTCGAAGGATTTAGCCGAGACGAATTTGCCGCTATGGCAAACTTAGGGGAACAGGAGGGTCAACTCGCGCCTTCTGAAGCTCGAATCCTCAATAATTTATTTAAACTCAACGAACTTCACGTAGAAGACGTTTATACGCCCAATACGGTTATGTTCAAGTTACAAGCCAGCTGTTCGGTGGAGTTTTATTTTAACAAATACAAAAACAGTCGATTTTCCCGCATCCCGATCTATAGCAAAGACCCTGATACCATCGAAGGATTTGTTCTTCGCTCTGATTTACTGTTAGCAAGAGCACGAGATAACGGAAATAATGCGATTAGCACATACCAACGCGAGATGCATGGTGTACTCGATAAGTTGTCGCTGCTTGGCTGTTTTGAAGTGTTTGTAAGTAAGAACACGCATATTCTATATGTTGTTGACGAATATGGGTCTCTGAAGGGTCTCATTACCATGGAAGATATTTTCGAGACATTAGTCGGGCTAGAAATTGTCGACGAAGGAGATAAAGCTGAAGATTTGCGGAAAGTCGCTCGGCAACGATGGCGTAAACGTGCCGAAACGATGGGTATAGAGTGGAGTAGCGAATAGCCGTCTCCGTAACGACAACAGCCATATAAGTAAACGATAGTAGAAAAAGCCTACTCTACGTCACGCCACCACAGGCTAAATTGACCCGGTTGTTCTAGCTCGACTCGCTCACCAAATCGAGGGAACAACGTGATTGCCCCTTTCACTTCGCTATATTTTAGCACTTGCTCAAAGGGGTCCTGCCAATCGTGAAAAGCCAGGTTAAACGTTCCATTATGAATTGGTAAAAGGTAGCGCCCACCCAAGTCAAAGTACGCATCAACTGCACCTTCGGGTGTCATATGTACATCGGGCCAATCTTTATCATATCCACCCGCTTCCATTATCACGATATCGAATGGCCCCAGAGCATCGCCTATAGATTTAAATCCGTCAAAGTAGCCGGAATCACCGCTAAAAAATATCGAATGGCCTTGAAATGTTATCGCGTAAGAACACCACAACGTCGCGTCTCCATCCACAAGGCTTCTTCCTGAAAAATGTTGTGCCGGTGTCGCAGTGATCGATACATCACCCACGGCTGTGCTCTGCCACCAATCTAACTCAGTAATTTTATCTTTTGAAACACCCCACTTATGAAGAATATTTTTCACCCCTAAAGGCACAACAAAAAAATCTGCATAGTTTCTCAGGCGACGAATAGTTTCTTCATCCAAATGGTCATAGTGGTTATGCGAAATAATAATGCCTTTTATTTTGGGTAACTGCTCTATAGGTAAAGGCGCAGGATGAAAACGTTTTGGACCAAACAAAGAAAATGGTGACGCGCGAGTGGAGAAAACGGGATCGATAAGCCAATACTCACTGGCGAGCTTAAGTAAAATGCTAGAGTGTCCCAACCGATACAAGTGTATTTGACTATTCTCTCGCTCTTGCTCTAACTCGGCTTTTTGCATCGCTATCAATGGTAGCGACGTTTTCGGTTCTGCTTTGGGATTTTTATCAAATATGTAGCGCTTAGCCACATCAAACTTTGTCAAATCGTCCCGTAGATCCTGAGTCGGATGGGTATTTTTATACTGCCCGTTGATATAACGAGCACCAGGTCGAAGAGAACCCTGTGTATCGCTCTCATCACTGTTCGAGTGGTCAGGCTCATTGTCTACAACAGCAGCACCCGATTGCGTATGCTCTATTCCTTCATCTAACATTACTTCGCCTCCCACACATCCATTTATCATAAACAAGGTGAATATTGCTAACCAATGCCTAGCTATCCACTTGGGCTTACGCATTATCACCCGTGATGATCTGTTACAACAACATCGGAAAACACACCATTGATTTTGAATACGCACAAATCTCATCCATTAGAAATAGTATTCTAGTTCCAGTTCAATATAAGAATCATCACGCAAAGCGTAAATTACGTCGTCTCTATCAACATCCATAAATAGCCATGCATCAAGACTTAACGCCATTTGATTTCCCACTCTAGAATCAAACTGGATACGAAATACATCACTGCCAGTCTCTAAGTCGCTATTGATCCCGGCAATTAATTCGCTTGATTGCATGTTATTCCATGCAAGCCGGAAACCCGCAAACACATCGCGCTGATACACTGTTTGTGACGCATCACGGTCATCGATACTGTACTCCATGATGTAGCCCACATCGATAGAAGAATCAAATACACCTGCGTGAGTGTATTCGAAACCTACCGAGGCGGCCTGATAACTTTCATCAAGCGTGTTCACGTTAATCGCTTCTAACTTATAAATCACATGATCTAGCGTTACTTGCGATTCGATACCCACTTGGCGTACCACACTGTAATAAGGAAAATATTCCGTCGCTGAGCCAGCCATGCTCTCTAAGGGGCGAAGTGTTGGTGAGCGAGTGTTGCCATAAAAGTAGCTAACAGCATAATTCCAGATGCCGAGTGTTTGAGAAACTCGACCACCGTGATCCAGCCTTTGCTGGCCTCGCGCAGATTCATACGCCACTTCACTTTCGTCAACCACGACTTTGGTACCTAAACGCACCTCAGGGTCGAGAAATTCTCTCTCAACCGTCCAAGGTAAAAGGTACCACTCTACTGCTAAGGGTATATTTGTATCCGCTGCCAACAGCATATTTGCAGCAAACATTGGCTGTCCATATTTGTCTTCGGCGTGAAAGCTTTCACGATAATTTGTCTGGTTGATAACATCGACAAGATGATTAACCTCCATCACCCCCCAGAAGACAGTATCGACACCGACACGCATATCCCATGTTGGTTGATAGTAAGCGGCAAATAGAGAGCGAGCATTAACATAACGCCGCTCCCTCTGAGTCAACAAAGCGTCAACATCGAAAGCAATATCCGTTGATGCATTCAGTGACCAGCGCCCTTCACCATTTAAACGCAGCCCCGCATCGGCATTGTCATTTTCTGCCTGGGTATCAAAGACTCTGCTGTGCAAGCCTGCCGCGATGCTCACGGGTTCTGCTTGAGCGGTACTCCAGCAACAACACGCCAATAGGACAATAGAAAGCGGGCAGAACGCAATTCGTCGATACCTAAGTGAGCCTAAAGCGTGTCTACAGCAAGGTGCAATCACTATCTGTACCTACCGACTTCTCGTTAAGCCTACAGTGCTGAAGTGTGCATCGCTAAGCTCGACATCAAAATCAAACTCGCTCCACTGCAAAAACGTTGCTCTGTCTGTTTGATGATTGTGTATCTGCGATTCAGCGGGCCGCCAAAACTGATTATTGTACTGTCGATAGCCAGCGAAATGCTGTGTTTTCAGCAATGACTTCGAACGGTCATAATATTCAATTTTTATTGGCACAAAGCGCGATTTATCTACCCAATACGTCATGGTTGAATAGCCCGTATATTCGTAAAGAGGGGTTAGCTCTACGACATAACAGTCCACGCCATCGGCAGGCTCCTCTCCAATGTATCGATAGCTATATTTTTCCAATTCAAAGGAGGAAATATCTTCATAGGCAAGCTCACTCCCCATGAATGGTCCTGATTTGTTGGCGGAATTGATACGTTTTACACGTTTTATTGCCGGCATATAAATCCACTGATCATCGGGCACCACCGCATGGGAATACGACAAAAACGCCGTATTACGAATATCCCTAGGGGACTTAAATTGCGTCAGGGTTTTATCGCCATCGCCCTCTACTTCAAGCAATTTAACCGTCAGCTGTCGCTCACTTTCTTCTCCACTCGCATTGCGTAATGTCATTTGCATATCAACAACAGCAGCCTCCCACCCAGTATCTCGGGCTTCAAGCTCCTTCATTATTTGTAAACCTCGACTCAGGTTTTCATCCTTGGTCGAATCTGATGTCGCCAGGCATGGAGTCGACACCAAACTAACCGCGGCTAGGCTCAGCGGAATCAAAACGTGCTGACTCACGAACTTCCTTAGATTTTTCATTGAACAACCTCTCCATAATTAAAATAGTGGCCGGTAAAAAGATAAAGTCATACACCAGTGCAAGTATGATGGTCATAACATTCATTTGAGCCATACTGGCGTTGCGCGCAAAATCAGAGAAACAGATAACACTAAACCCACAGACCAGAATTATCGTCGTGCATAGCAATGCAACGCCAACAGTCGAAAAACAATAGGTAATAGATTCAGCAGGTGGCATATCGAGCGTGCGCCGTGCGTACAAATATTTGTTAATAAAGTGCACGGTGTCATCCACCACAATTCCCAAGGTCATACCGGCAACAACACTCACACCCATACCCACTTCGCCTACCAGTAAAGCCCAGAGGCCAAATGCACTGGTGATCGGTAGCGTATTAGCGATCATGGCAAGTACACCAAAACGTATAGACCTAAAGGCAAAGGCCAGAAAAATACCGATCAACACAAACCCAATACCAAAACCAACCACCATACTGCGGACGTTTTCATCACCAATATGACTAAACATGAGTGTCGGGCTTCCTGAGTGGACAGTCATTTCGGTGAGGTTTTCACTAGCCCAGCGATCTATTTTTTCTTCAAGCGCAATGGCTTCTTTCGTCGACAAGTTCCCGAAGGTAGCAACCACCCGCGTTGCCGACTTATTCAGGCTTATCTGATCGCTTACACCCAGACCATAGGGCAATGACATTTCATAGAGCAAAATGTACTGTGCAATTTCTTCACGGTTTCCTGGCAAGGCGTAAAAAGACTGATCATCACCATGAAGGTTTTTATTAAGTCTCTTCAAAGTGTCGGAGAACGTTCTCACGTGCACGATCTCCTCTTGATTTCTCAACCAGCGACTAAAGTTATCAAGCGACTGCATGTATCCAGGGTCATACACACCCGCTTCTTTGCCACTATCAAGCGAGTATTCGATGTTGTACACGCCGGTAAGGTTATCGTTGACGTATTCAGCCGTATGTCGGAACTCAATATCGTGGCTAAATTGCTCAATGAATTTTTCGCTGATTTCATTTCTGGGGGCTAACAAACCCAAGGTCACGGCCGTCGCGAGTACAATAAAAAACAATGTGGTTGGCCTTTTCGATACCCACTGCCCCATGAAGCCTAGCGGCCTTTCAAAAGGAGATCCTGTCGCCGTAGATTTTGCCGGGGTCATTAGGAGCAAAGCAGGCAACAATGTAAACGACAAAACATAGCTGCAGACAACACCAAACGCGATGACATTGCCGAGATCTCGAAACGGCGGCACGGTACTGAAGTTCATTGTTAGAAAACCAATGACTGTAGTTAAACTTGTCAATGTAACGGGCTTGACGTTGAGCTTTAAGCTCATCAGAAGCGCTTCCCGTTTAACAACGGCGGGTAATTGGCCCTCATTAATCCCATTTAACAGCTGCTGCCTTTGCTGCTGGAACGTCATATAAATATGAACATAGATCGCAACCGCAATGGTCAAGATGATGGTGGGTGCGACAGACGTCGGCGGCGTCAACATCATGCCTGTCCACCCAGCGGCCCCCATTGCACCAACAATGGATAGCAGCGCGTAAATCACGCCATACACGGTTGCCACTACTGACCGGAGAACAACAGCAATTACCACAATGACGATGAGGAACATGAGCGGTAACAAGGACGTAAAGTCGTTGACTGTAGCCTCAATGAAAGCATTAGTGAGCATCACTTCACCGGCCATGCGTAGCTCAAGATCGGGATAATCGGATCTTAATTTATCCGCAATGTCACGGGCTTGGGCGACCAACGCGGGTAATGCATTGGCATCCTCAGCGGGTAGTTGAACAGTCAGATTTATCCCGGTGACTTGGTTATTGCCCGAAAGCAACAACCCCGCAATACTCGGCTCAGCATTCGCAATCTGGCGGATGTTATCGGTTTTAGCATCCGTGAGCTGCGCATGTCGCCCCACTAGATCTTCTACCAACAAATCATCCCCAACCGCTTTCGAATGCTGGAAATTGCTGATTGAATCGACCCGACTAACGTGGGGCAATGTCCAACTGCGCTCAGTTAGCTCACGAATAGCTGTCAACGCATCCTCAGTGAAGAGGCCATCTGTGGCGCTAACAACAAATAAAATGTTGTCGGCCTGACTATAGGTATTTTGAATCCGGTCATAAGCGGTAACTCGCGTATCGCCCTTATCAAAAAACACGCGATAGTTTCCGCTAAATCCCAGATGCTGGGCGCCTGTTGCCATTAGCACAATAATTAAAACGGCACTTATTGCCGGTAACCAAGCGTATTTACTCAGCCATGAAAAGCGTTGATCTGGTTTCATCATAAATCCTTAGGCTCTTTCAAGAGCAAGCTGCAATGAGTGGTACCCTACTGAGCTCTATCGAAAAGTGACGCGACCACCCGCATAAATGCGAAGGCCGCTCACTACGTCCTCACTAGGTAGCTGGCAACAAAATATTGACCAACGTAATACAGAATAAAGTCAGCATCGCGAGCATCAAATGTGCCGACTGAACTTGCGGCATTTTTATCCAATAGCCGAACCACAACCCGCCTATCAGAAAGGTAAACCACAACATCAGCGCTAATAAAAAAGCAATATTAATTTGCGTAACCAAACTATGGGAGATGCTTCCTGTCGTCCATAAATCGACTACCACTGACGCGCCAGCAACCGCGAATTGCGCCACCGTTAACACCTGATAAAAAACAACAGGTAAAAAAATAAATAGTGACCAGCGTCTGCCATCCATCGCGCGCCATTGCAAATTATTCCCCATTACTGGATCAGACTTGATGTCGTCCATCGAGACCATTCGCGCTATCAGTGCTCTATTGGTTTGAAAATCACTAATGTTGTTGAAGACGGCTACGGCCAACCAAAGGCCGTAGGCGCACACAACTAACATTACAATTACTGCGTTAACATCCATGTATTATCACCTCACTCTTCAAGGCTTGCGATTAGCTTAGCGGCATCCGTTGGAATGACCTTTCGACCGGGGTGCGAAGGATACGCATCATGCAGCCATACTTCGGTTGTACGGCGTCCACGTAACGTACTCCAGTGAATGTCTCGTTCGAAGTTCAACACTTCACCGTTTTCATTAACGACAACCCAAGCATATAAACCCGTAGCGCTGTCGACCATTTTCACTCTTGTTCCCAGCAGGGTTTGCTTTTCTCCAGACTGCTGATCAACAAAATAAAGGGCCGAGTCATGAGGTGGGTTTTTAGCAACGTGAGATAAGGGCTGAACCCACTTAACAGTGAGGTTGGGATAGATATCAGGCGCAGCCTTCGACATAAAGCTGAGTGCCATATCGCTACTACGTGACTCATCAGGAGACTCTTCGCTTGCGCTCTCGCTATCGAGATAGGTAAACCCCATCAACCTAGAATTGAACATATCCACTAACAAGCTTAAATGCTCACCTTCTAACTGATTATTGGTACCGTCTTTTTTTACAAATCGCATCCACCACAATGGGCGGCGATCCATGCTAACCTGCTGTGCATACGCAATCTCAAAGTATTCGGGTACTTCATAGAGATCATTGAGACAATCTAACGCTTGTTGAAAATCATCCGCTATTTTTACAGTAGTCATACCTATCTCCTATGCAGTTTCAGTTTCACATTGTGTAGCTAAGGTTTGCGCTAGCATTCCGCCACGTAAGCTACCGGCGGCCACATTGCCATATAACGGCTTAAAGAGAGGCGACAACGGGCGGCTAATTGGACTCGACAACCAAAGGCGCAACAAAAATCGTTTCATATGGGGCTGATCGTATTCGCTGTATGCTGCACGACCATGTAAAGTCACGAAGTTGTTAATGAATTGGATATCGCCTTTATCGAAATCGATATCTAAGCGGAATCGAGGGTCCGCACACAGAGAATCGACCAAATCTAAGGCTTCAATCTGCTGCGCAGTTAAATCAGGGATTCCTTCTACTTGCTGTGCGTAGTGGATAAAGTTACGCAGATAACGACAAGCAAATTGACCTTCGTAAATGCTAAAGATGGGTATTTGATAAGTCGGCCCGTCAACCTTCGGCTCCCAAGGTGCACGAATGTTATTAAAATTCTGGCAAAGCACTGCCAGTAAATCAGGGCGCGTTTGCGCGATTTCATTATAAATTGACACTGCACTGACTATTTGGCTTTGGCCGCCGTCTTTCGACTGTTGTAGACACAGCAAAGCAACAATGTCCGCTCGATCGGTATGAAAGGGCAAGTAATCACAGGTCTGTGTACCCCGGCCTTTTTCAGAAGTCAGACTTTCACCCTTGCTATAGACGTCATGAACCAACTCATTGTCAACACTCTGTGCAATCGGCGTACCCATATAGGTACCCATACCCGCATATAAAATGCAAAGTTCTTCATAGTTGAAATCACTTACTGGCAGCCCAGTCAACATATAGAAGCCAAGACCGTTTTCTAAATCACTGGCAATATTTTTTAGGCGTTCGCCTAATGTAGGAAGGATAAAATTGCCTTGATTGAGTTCTTCTAATGGGCGCTGCTCTAAAACCCACTTGTCAGTCGCACTGATTATTTCGCCAATTTCTTGTTCTGTTAGAGTGTGCTTCCATTGATCTTGGATGTCAGCGACGCTCTGTGGTGTCCACGCTGCTTTCGTTTCGATTAACATAGTTGGCTCGCTTTTTGAAACATGATTGTTGATAAACTGTCTTTGCATATTGCCCATCCCTTCTCTCTTCCTAAATTCTCCAACTCACTACTCGGATTTACCAAACTCGAATTACCCAGGTAATCAAGCATCTCAACATCGGTTATGTGATCGCCATAGCCATAACAAATAGCTGGATCAATATCCCTTTCAGATAACCAATCACGTACGGCGACCATTTTCTGAAGACCTATCATTGGTTGCCCAATTAATCGCCCGGTCAACAAGCCGTCTACCACCTCAACAGGTGCTGCCAGCAGACCGTCAACCTCCAACATACGAACCAAGGGCGATAAGATAAAATCTGCAGAACCCGAGACCATAACGACCTGATTACCTGCGGCTTTATGTTGTTTTAAATATTCCAACGGTTCCTCAAGCCAGTCATACTCGGTCAGTGTCTTACACCATTGAGCGGCCACACATTCCAGCAACTGTATTGATTCACCCTCAAACAACTGGTAGTACCACGCATTGAGTGCCGCTCGAGGTAGTTCTTTATTGGTACTGACGTATTCTCTAAAAGCATGAATTTTTTCTAATCGCTCGCTTCGCGTTAGACATACTTTTTCTACATAGAAGTAGTAGAACGAAACCATTGACTTGAGCCTTAACAAGGTTCCATCCACGTCAAAAAAGGCCACCGCCATCACAACTCTTCCTCCACTTCCCTGTCAGAAATAAGATCGCCGACATCAGCGATACTTTTACCGACACCTAGATCCCTCAAAATCTTTGTCATACTTTTACTTTCCATTTTTTGTGCAAACGACTGTAAAAAGCACATCCCAGTCATTCGCACAGAGGTCCGCAAACTATCTGCCTGCCACAGCCCTACAGTACAGTCGATGTAGCACTTATCACCCTTGGCACGAAACTCGTCAAAATGCATGACCATACGAGTCTCAAATGGATGAACAAAGGTGGTGAAATCGGCCGTTAGCTCATTGATAATTTGATAGCGCTTTCGTCCATCATCGAAACGGCTATCAATGACCGCCATACTCATCTGCCGGGCTGCTTCAATTAACACCATGCCGGATATATGCTCACCAGTGACGTGATCGGCAACCATGTCATTTCCCTTTGGAACAACTAAGTCACACATGTACTTGTCACCGACTTTCAATATGGGATTAATAAGGGAGTTGTCTGAACGACGCTTATGAACAACACCACCGGCAACAGGTTCTAACATGGTGGCGAGATACTTATTGTTATGACTAGAAAGAGAAAGCAGCGCTTTTAACTTCTGCTTTTCTTCATCAGAAAAAACTTGACCAAACACAAACTTAATCTGCTCATTCGAAGGGTCAAAAGCACCAGCTTCTACGTCCGAAAGCAAATCATCAATATTATAAACTCCGGGATGCCGACCGGCGCAATCAAACACTTTACTCGTAATTGCAATACTACTTTTCATATCACACTCCTTTCCGCTGGGTACTACTGGTAAAAATAAGTCCTTCACTTACCTACTCGGCGGCGGTGATATTAGCGATTACCTAACTAAATAAAATTAACAAAGGTTAAAATTGGGATGTTTTTTATATAATTGTATTTTTTATTTTTCACTCATATTGCTATTCATACATTCAATTCAACATATGCCACACCAACACTATTGTATTGGTGTCATACTAGTCGCTTAAAATGAAATCGATGACAACAATTCCTGTCATTTAAAATCGTATTTACTTAAATCACTGGAATCGTTAAGTGCCATCCAGGTTAGAAAAGGTGCCAAGTTTTTAAATATGCACACTGAACACGCCTTTCGTCATATTTCTTTAACGCTTTGCGTTACAATAACCATCTGCCCGATGTAGTTCATATCAACCACTATTCAAAAGGAGATCGTGATGACTGTTGCCGCAGAACATTTACACAACCACGAGCTCGTTTCCGGATTCCAGCGAGCATTTCCAAACTATATCAACGTATGGCCAAGCCTCGAGCCTCTATTCCAAAAGCAACACATTTCAAAGGGGGCGCAGTTACTTAATCCTGGTGAGCTGTGGAATAGCACATACTACATCGAGGACGGCATAGCTCGGCTTTACTACACCGGGTTGGAAGGTAACGAGTTTAATAAAGATTTTTTTTACGAAGGCAACTTCGTTTGGCCTGTAGCGCCAAGTGCACATAAGGCACCAAGCCTATTTGGTATTTCATCGTTATCAGATATGACAATTTGGCGCGCCCCGTACAATGAATTCAAGTCTACGTTACAAACGTTAGGCGCCTGGGAGGGCATCGCGTTGCATTTAGCTGAAACCTTAGCAGAACGAAAAATCATGCGGGAAGCCAGCTTTTTATTGGATACACCGGCCGAGCGCTATATTAGTTTATTCAAAGAAAATAGTTCCTTGGTAACCCGTATACCCAACTACCACATCGCCTCATTTCTTGGTATCACTCAAGTCTCCTTCTCACGAATTAAAAAGAAGTTGCTCGGTAGCGAATTTTGACAAAAATGCATTGGGTGACAAAAGGTGTTTTAGTCCGGTGATAAACAAGGTACATTAGCGCCTTGTTCGCTCACTTCATCCCAGCTATTTCGAAGCCCATTCACTATGCGTTGCCTTACCATTCAGCTTTCACCGCCAGGACTCTCAACAGAGCCCAATGATTCAAACCGCTCAGACGACTGGAGACAACAAATAGAGACTCAGCGCCTGCTGAACTTACTGCTGGAATCCTCTAAACACGTTAATCGCTTTCCCGAAATCGACTTACCTGATCACAATCCCTGTATTCAGCTACATTATTTTAGTGAAGACCTCTCGCTACTGTGGACAGATTTACGCCAACAACTATTGAAATCAGGGGAATTGGGAGACTGGGTGAAAAGCTGCGCTATTATCGCCTGCGAAGGAGAGCATGGCTGGGACGACATGATTGTCTTATTTGATTATGAGGACAGCGAAACGATGACAGATCTATAACCCCTCGACATCCACATCTTCACGGCAAGTGCATCACGTATACCACTACTCGTCCTCATCATCGCCGATAACAAGGTTTCTCCCGGCATCTTTTGCACGATAGAGATAGCTATTGGCTATATCTAATTGCTCCTGCAAAGAATCACGATGTATGTTGGTCACACCAGCACTAAATGACAGGATTACAGTTTCTTCTTGAATAAATATCGGCGCGTTCTGCACCAACTCTTGCACCGACGTAAACAGGGACAACGCTTGTTCATTGCTGATACCAGGCAACAAGATAAAAAACTCTTCACCGCTAGGCCGTGCGATAAGGAAACGAGAAAAACCCTCTTCGAGTAGCTTGGTAAATTCCCCGAGCACATAATCGCCTCCGGCGACGCCGAATTTTTCGTTAATGAGTTTAAAGTGGTCAATGTCCAACACCGCCGCCGCCAAAGTGGTGCTATTTTCTGTCGCTTGCTGATGCAGCGCTTGTCCTCGGCGATAAAAATAGCGTCGATTGTAAACGCCCGTGAGATAGTCGCGATCCGCTGCGTCTTTTATTTCCTCGATATGCTCTAATGCCTCAATATTGTGTCTAATGCGACAGTGAAACTCTTCATGGTTAAAGGGCTTGTTGAGAAAGTCGTTGGCACCGGCCTTAATAAACTTCGCCGATAGCGCACTCTGGCCTTCACCGGAAATTCCAATCACCGCAAGATCTGATTTTTCATATTTATGGCGAATATTCTGGACCAATTCAAAACCATCCATTTGTGGCATGTTGTAGTCTGTGATCAACAGTTTGATGTCCGGATTGGCCAACAATACCTTGATGGCCTCTATACCATTTTTTGCTTCTACCACATCAAATAGAGCCTGTTTCAGCAATCTAACAATGAACTTCCTCGACATATCAGAATCATCAACCGCCAGCACTTTGATGTGTTGATTATTATAAATTCTGTCAATCACCCCCAGCGCATATTGGTAGGAGAATTTCCCTTCCTTGGTCACGTAATCAACAATGCCCTTGCTCAGGAGTGCTTCACGCTTTTGCTCATCGAATGACGCCGTCAATACAATGGTGTTTATGTTGTGTTGCAGCGCAAAATCAACGACCTCCCCATTCGGCGCGTCTGGCAGGTTGAGATCCACCAGCGCAGCAAAATATGGCGGATTTTGATCTACGAGCGCTTTAGTTTTGGAAAAGCTTTCGGCATAGTCGACGTCATAGCCACCGGCATTGGCAACGTGACGAATAATCTTCAGAACTAACGGGCTGTCTTCGACAACCAATATCTTAGGCGGTGCGGTATTTGCGAGCTTGGGATGTGTGGACGTGGTATTTGTAGACATAGCAACACTGACTTTGGGACATTTCTTATCAGTGTAGCTAAGTTTTCCGGCGGCCTTAGATCGGAGCGGGATAGAAGGATCTAAATCACCAACCCTACTCTTCAGTAGGGTCGGGTTGATTTATTAAGGCAAGGGCTAGATTATCGACGTGAGCGCGGACGTTGATTGCTTCGGCGGCGCTGCTCTTTAGGAACCTCGACATGAGGTGCTTCCGCTAACAGCGCTTCGGGTGGCTGCTCGCACTTTAGCGTCTCACCAACCAAGTCTTGGATAGGCATGAGTCGAAATGCATCGTCCTCACAAGCGAAACTAATCGATGTACCATTTTTACCTGCACGTCCCGTGCGGCCAATTCGATGCACGTAGTCTTCTGGTTCTTCCGGCAACGTAAAGTTAACAACGTGGCTGATACCATCAATGTGGATGCCACGCCCAGCCACGTCCGTTGCCACTAACACTTTAAGCTCGCCAGATTTAAACCCATCCAAGGTTTTAACGCGGCGATTCTGAGCAATCTCACCCGACAACAAGCCGACCTTGAAACCATGCGCTTTTAAACGATCATACAAGCGGCGGCACTCATCCCGACGATTAGAAAACACGATTAAGTTATCGACGTCATCTTGCTGCAAAATGTTATACAGCAAGGTAAATTTTTCTTCGGTAGAAGCGAGATACACATGCTGTTTAACGCGATCGGTCGCCACACTCTCTGGCTGAATCTCGATACGCACAGGGTCTACAGTCCACTGCTCGACCAAATTTAAAACATCGTCGGTAAAGGTGGCAGAGAACATCAAGGTTTGGCGCTGCGCCTTCTGGGGCGTTTGACGCACAATGCGACGAATCTGAGGTATGAAGCCCATATCTAACATACGGTCGGCTTCATCAATCACTAATACTTCGACTTGGTCGAGATGTACGTCTTGGTTACCCGCGAAGTCCAGCAAACGGCCGGGTGTTGCCACTAAGATATCGACGAATTTTTCACGTAGTTTATCTTGCTGCTTGCCATAATCCATCCCACCTACCAAGGTGTGAACCTCAAGATCTGTGTACTTTGTGAGTAGCTTAGCGTCTTCCGCGATTTGAATAACCAGCTCACGAGTCGGAGCCAATATCAACGCCCTAGCCTCACCGGCATAGCGTTCTTCAGCGATTGGGTGGTTCAACAAGTCATCGATGATCGCGACTAGAAACGCCGCGGTTTTTCCGGTGCCTGTTTGCGCCTTACCAACCACATCTTGACCATTTAACGCATAAGGGAGCGATTGCGCTTGAATGGGTGAGCAGTACTCAAATTTGAGATCGGCAATCGCGTGCATTAAGTCGTTGGGCAAACCGAAATCGTGAAAGCGCGTTTTACCCTCTACTTCTGGGACAGCAAACTTAGCGATATCCCATGGCTTTTTGTTGCCACCGCGCGACCGTCGGCGACGATTAGATGAGCGATTTCCATCAGACTTGGATTGAGCCGAGGCACCCTTGTTAGCACCGCTCTTACCGGACGACGATTTATTCGAAGGCCCTTTACCAGACGAACTAGCGTTAGAACGCCCCTGCTTCGACGCATTCTTTCCAGAGCCTTCACCTTTGTTAGGTGATGTCTTTGACTTTCCATGACCCGACGATGCAGCAGAACTACCGCTTTCTTCGGGCTTCTTACCTTTAAATAACTTACCTATCAAAATAAATCCCAGTGTCGTTAGTAAAAAATCGCCGGGATTATAACACCGGAAGCTGCAGGTTGCTGGCAATTCGGCCTGTTTGGCTAGAAGTTGCTCGCAGCTCCCGGCCATCGGGCTTACGCAGCCACCACTTGAGGCACTCCAGCGGGCGTTTTGCGCCGCGAATTCATACGCAGCCAATAATCGACGCTAACAAATCGTCCTGCGCCGTAGAACAATAGTGCCAAACACATAATGAAATAGGTCGCCGCAAACTCAATGCCGTTATTCAGGACCACAATACTCCCCTTTTCGAATAACCAGTCCGTATTGCCATTCTCTCTGAGGATCGAACGCATTTTACTCAACCGACTACCCACCGCTTCACTGTTCTCCAAACTTTCTTGAGCACCAGGAATACCGGCCCAATCCAGTACCCTCGCACTACTCGTATCAGGGTCTGACGGCGCAATCGCAAACCAGCCGTTGTCCCAATGTGCCGTCGTAGCGGCGATCAGCATCGTAAAGGCTAAAGGAATACTAATAATGCGCGTCCCCAAGCCAAACAACAGTAGCCAACCACCTAAAAACTCTGACCAAGCGGCTAAAAATGCCAAGACGCTGGGCATGGGCAAACCCAGCCCCCAGTCGGGATTACCGAACCAAGCAACGATATTGGGGTCTGGTGCAAACTGAGCGAAGAAGCCGACATCAGCACCAAATTGCAACTTGGTTAATCCCGCTACGATAAAAATAGGGGCTAGATAAAGCCTCAGTAGCAACGGCACAATAAAGTCCAAGCGTTTTAACTGTGCGAATGACTGGCTATAAAGGTCACTCAATTTGGCGACAAACATGTTCATTACGGACTCCCTTCAGGTCTTCGATTATTTTTGTCTGTGAATATAGGCGTCTATAACGTTTGCTCTTTCCCAAAAGTTACACGCCTACACGTTACCTTTCCAAAAGCTCAATTGAAGTCGCCTAGCATAGCCGCGATAGCACAGTAATGGAATGGAACGGATTTGCATGACGTGTCGCGATGAAACGACCGCGAGAACAGGTAGTGAAGTATTTTTTGCCAAGGTGCTGCGCTTAACGCGGATTGCTCGTCGCCAAACGCACAGGCATACGGCGGCTACCCCAGTCACCAGGCTGGCTAGCAAAAACCCCGGCAATAAGGTGCCCACAATGACAACAACTTGCCTGATGGGTAGCCTCATCCTTGAGCGCAATGGCCCATTCACCTAACTGGTACCAGTCCCGCTCTATAACGCGAGCGCCACACCCCGGACAGTAAGTGCTACTGCCTTGGGTGTCGTGGACATTGCCGGTATAAACATAGTGAAGCCCTTTACTGAGCGCGATTCCTCGGGCGGTTTGTAGGGTCGCCATCGGGGTTGAGGGAATATCACGCATCTTCCAGTCAGGGTGAAATGCAGTAAAATGAAGTGGCACATCGGGCCCGAGGTGATCAAACACCCATTCAGACAATTGGTGTAACTCACTTGCCGAATCATTCTGACCAGGAATCAATAACGTGGTAATTTCCAACCAGGTATTCGTCTCGTGACGAATATAGCGCAGCGTATCGAGTACATTATTGAGTTCACCGCCACATAACGATCGATAAAAATCGGCATTAAATGATTTCAAGTCGATATTGGCCGCGTCCATTTCGTTGAAGAAAACCTCGCGTGGCTTATCATCTATATAACCCGCGCTAACCGCCACTGACCTTACGCCTCGCTCGCGACATGCCTGCGCAGTATCAATCGCATATTCGAGAAAGATAATGGGGTCGTTGTAGGTAAAAGCCACACTATCACAGGCTAATTGTTGTGCGGTCACGGCTAGCGTCTCTGGCATCGCGGTATCTGCCAGCGTATCCATCTCACGGGATTTACTCATATCCCAATTTTGGCAAAATTTACACGCGAGATTACAACCCGCCGTGCCAAAACTCAGTACCGAACTCCCTGGCAAAAAATGATTCAGTGGTTTTTTCTCGATGGGGTCGACACAAAAGCCGCTAGAGCGACCATAGCTGTAAAGTACAACTTCACCATCTTCACAGCCACGTACATAACACAAACCCCTTTGCCCATCGCGCAGCTTACAATGGCGAGGGCAAACGTCACACTGCACACGCCCGTCCTCCAGGCGGTGCCAGTATTTTGTGGAGTGCCGTGCAGAATGCCGAGTAGAGTGCCGTGCAGGGTCCTGGGCGGGTGGCACCGTGTTAGAGTCGCTAGCCATCGCTAAACTCTCCTCAAACCTCACTTCAGTTCAATCAGGCAAGACTATGCCGTACTTGAATAATGACCTAGTCGAGCCCACTATAAGACTAATGTGGGACTGAACACTCACTTTGCAAGTGCTCAAAGCGTCCTGGAGAATCAAGACGATGACGATAGACAGAGTCGATACGAACGGTATTAAAGCAGGCGGAACCAACGTACGCCGCGCTGCCGTTGCCGGACAGTTTTATTCCGACAATCCCGATCAGCTTCAGCGTGACGTGATGCATTATTTACAACACAATTCTCAGCCACACGAATTCCAACAACATGCCTTACCAGTGCACGGCTTACAAGGTCATCAATTACCTCCCGATGATTTTGATCCCATCCGCGCACAAGATATCAAAGCCATCGTTGTTCCCCATGCGGGTTATATTTATTCTGGCAGCGTCGCCGCCACAGCCTTTAATGCAATCACCGCAAGAAAATCTCAAATTAAGCGCGTTATTTTATTAGGCCCAAGTCATCGAGTGCCGCTAAGTCGCATTGCACTGCCCAACTCCAACGCATTCGAAACCCCATTGGGGTCCGTTCCTCTTGACGTAGACATACTGCAACAGCTAGAAAAATTCCCAGAAGTCGAGGTCAACGCTCTCGCCCATCAATTTGAACATAGCTTGGAAGTGCAGTTACCGTTTTTACAAACAGTACTCGATAACTTTCAACTCGTGCCTTTAGTGGTTGGCCACGTCTCATCCGATGTCGTCGCAAAACTACTGACGCCATTCATCAAATCACCTGAAAACCTCATCGTGATTAGTTCGGACCTAAGCCACTTTCACCCTTATGGAGAAGCGCAAGCAATAGATCACCACACCAGTGAACTGATCGAAGCGAAGTCTTACACCTTAAACGGCGAACAAGCCTGTGGCTGCAATCCACTCAATGGCCTGCTAAAACTCGCGGCGGACAATCATTGGACTGTTGCCACCATCGACCAATGTAATTCCGGCGATACGGCGGGCAATAAAGATCAAGTGGTAGGATACGGCGCCTACCTCGTGTACCAGCCATCAACCTAAAGGGCATCGGATGCGAGATTCAATCGTAGACCGCTCATTCGAACTGAGCATAGACGACCAGAAAACGCTGTTGCGGCTGGCACGAACAACCATCGAGAGTGGAGCCCAGAGCGGCACAGCAACCCCGGTTAACGTAAACGATTACCCTGCCTCGCTCGCCGTTCTCGCGTCGAGTTTTGTGACCCTGCACAAGAATGATCAACTACGCGGGTGTATCGGCAGCCTCAGTCCAACTCAAGCCTTGGTATCTGATGTCGCTGAACACGCTTACGCCGCAGCCTTTCGTGACCCACGCTTTCCAGCCGTTACGGAAGACGAAGTGCCCGCGTTGCATATCGAAATCTCAGTCCTCACTCCGCAACAACCTATCGACTGCAGCAGCGAAGAAGACCTCTTAAACCAATTAAACGCCAACCAAGATGGCCTCACCATTGAGGATGGCCACTACCACGCAACCTTTTTGCCCAGCGTGTGGGCGCAACTACCAGACAAACGAGAGTTTTTAGCACAACTCAAGCGCAAAGCGGGTTTATCAAGCGACCACTGGAGTCATCACTTTAAAGCGTACCGTTACCACACCCTCAGTTTTGCAGAAGACTGATCTAGCTCGATCAAAACGAACCTGGACAATCCACAGCAATCCAGGTACAAAGCCAGCCCACACCCTTAAATCGATTTGTTGTTTATGTCCCTGCTACGCCTTTCTGATATCCACCTCGCCTTTGGCACTCACGTGATTCTCGACCATATTGAACTGGTGATTCAGCCAAAACAAAAAATTGGCTTGTTGGGACGTAACGGTGCAGGCAAGTCGACATTTTTGAAGCTACTGGCAGGTGAAATTAAGGCCGACAGTGGCGAATACTGGCAAAGCCCCAGCTGCAAAATTGCCTATCTCGATCAAAGTCTTCCAGAAGCTCGCGACATTACTATTTACGATTACGTTGCCGAAGGTTTAGGCGACCTGGGTGGCTTGCTGCAAGAGTTTCATCACCTGGCACAAGAAGCGACTGAAGAATCATTAATACAATTGGAGCGAGTGCAACAAAAAATCGAAGCCGCCAATGGCTGGATGTTCCAGCAGCGTATCGAATCCACGCTATCGCAACTCAACCTGCCAGCCGATACTAAACTAGCCACACTCTCTGGCGGTTGGCGACGTCGCGCTTCACTCGCCAAAGCACTGGTTAGCCAGCCGGATATTTTATTGCTCGACGAGCCCACCAACCACCTCGATATCCCCACGATTCAATGGCTGGAAAATCTGCTCAACGAATTCCAAGGCACCATCATCGTGATTACCCACGACCGTAGCTTTCTACAAAATATCGCCACAGAGATTTTCGAACTTGATCGCGGTGAATTGCGAACCTGGCAGGGTGACTATCAAGGCTTTTTGCGCTTTCGCGAACAACAGCTCGCAGCAGAAGAAAAAACCAATAGCGAATTCGATAAAAAATTAGCCAAAGAAGAACAGTGGATTCGACAAGGGATTAAAGCGCGACGAACCCGCAACGAAGGCCGTGTACGAGCACTCAAAGAAATGCGCAAGGAACGCCAAGCTCGCCGCGAAACTCAAGGCACCGCTAACATGCAACTGGAGCAGGCCTCCAAGTCAGGCAAGATCGTCGTCGAAGCGGACAACATTAGCAAACGTTACGACGACAAAACCGTCGTACCGCCCTTTTCCACGTTAATTCAACGGGGCGATCGTATAGGTATTGTTGGCGCCAACGGCGCTGGGAAAACAACCCTGCTTAAATGTTTACTGGGCCAGCTCGAACCGGATACAGGCAGTGTTAAACTCGGCACCAAATTGGAAGTTGCCTATTTTGATCAGCTACGCAGCCAACTGGATTTAGAAAAGTCGGTAATAGACAACATTGCCGAGGGCCGAGAATTTATCACTATTAATGGTGTACAGCGTCACGTCATCAGTTATCTGCAAGATTTTCTATTCACGCCCGACCGTACCCGTCAGCCAGTGAAAGCACTCTCTGGTGGTGAACAAAACCGACTGATCCTCGCCTACCTGTTCAGCAAACCCAGCAATCTACTGGTACTCGATGAGCCAACCAACGACCTAGACATGGAAACACTAGAGCTGCTGGAAGACTTGTTAATCAATTACCAAGGTACCTTGCTACTAGTCAGCCACGACCGCGCGTTCATTGATAATGTTGTCACCAGTGTCATCGTGTTCGAAGCCGATGGCGAACTTCAAGAATATGTTGGCGGCTACACTGACTGGGAAGATCACGGAGGCAAACTAGTCGACCTATCCCCCAAACCCAAAAAGGCCGCGTCGGAAGCAAAAGCGGAAGCCGCAAGCAAAGCGCAACCGAAGAAAAAGCTGTCCTATAAAGTGCAACGCGAATTGGAAGAACTCCCCAATAAAATCGAAGCGGCCGAAACACTGATTGAGGAACTGTCAGCTAAAACCAGTGAAGCGGGTTTTTACGAGCAACCGGCGGACACCGTCAACGAAACCATGCAACAGCTCGCCGACACCCAAGCAAAACTAGACGCTCTCTATCAGCGCTGGGAAGAGATCGAAAACGAACTCTAACCCGACCATTCAGCTTAATCATTTATTACCCTACCCCGTTTGCGAGGTATGTCTAATTATGGTAATATCGCGCTCTATTGCACGCAACATAATGATAATAAGCTTCTCGGTTCTCACCGGCTAAAAACCATAGGACTTTTATGTGTAAGCCACTCGCTAGAGCGCTGGCAACCGCCGGGCTAATGATGGCGGCGATACTTCTTAGCAGCTGTTCAGACCAGCTTAATGTTAAACGCCCCTACATTCTTACCACGGCCACCACAGGCGGCACCTATTATCCTGTCGGTGTCGCATTGGCGACACTGACCAAATCGCAACTTAGCCACAACGCGGGCATCTCCCTATCCGCTATTAGCTCAGCAGGCTCTCTCGAAAATATAAAACTGCTGCGCGACAACCAAGCACAATTCGCCATGTTGCAGGGCATTTTTGCCGCTTGGGCTTGGCGAGGTGAAGGCCCGATCCGCAAACCGCAAACCCATTTGCGCAGCGTTAGCGCGATGTGGAATAACGTCGAACATTTTGTGCTGTTAACCGAGTTAGTCGACAAAGGCACCATTAGCGATCTTGCACAATTGCAAGGTGAGCGTTTTGTTTTAGGTGCGCGTAACTCAGGAGCCGAACGCACCGGTGCGTTTATACTGGATCAGCTGCACATCGATTACCAAAACCAGTTCGACTTAGCCTATATGGGCTACGGCGCAACCGCTAACGCCATTCAAGATGGCAACATTGTCGGCATGAATATTCCGGCTGGCGCTCCTGTAAGCGCTATCACTCGCGCCTATGCCGCGCTTGGTGAAGACATGACACTACTCAGTTTTACCCAAGCCGAGCTCGATGCGATTAATAGCAAATATCCACTTTGGGATTTTTACCCACTGAAAGCCGAGCTTTATCCCAACCAAACCACCGGTATTCAGTCCATCGCTCACCCCAACGTGCTGGCGGTAAGAGCCGATGTGCCGGAAGAAGATGTCTATCAAATCACTAAAACGATTTGGGAAAATTTAGCGGCACTCAATGATATTCACAAAGCCACTCGCGACATGAAACTCGACCGCGCCCTAAAAGGCTTGGGCGCGCCGCTACACCCCGGCGCTATTCGCTACTTTCGTGAGAAAGGTTTAACGATTCCAGAAGCGCTCTTACCACCGGAGGTGACCGTCAATGAATAACACCTCCTCGTTACCCCGGTCACCATTAGTATGGTTTGCCTTCGCGTTTGCGATTTTTCATGTTTATACCAATTTATTTGCGTCGCTGTCAGAGCTATGGTTTTCCGCGATTCACTTCGGCGGGTTTGCCGTTTTATGTGCGTTAAATTTCCATAAACCGCCAGCACCTTCTCCAGCTTCACCACCATCAACCCATCAAACCAAAACGCCGGGCTGGCAACTCGCCTTGCGTTTTATATTGGTTGGTATAGCCGTAGCCGTTCCCGCCTATTTAATACTTTTTGAAAATGCGCTCTATGCCCGCGAAGCCGATTTTATTCTCAGCGATTACCTTTTTGCTGGTGCCGCCGTTTTGCTAGCCATGGAGTTAACTCGCCGCACCACCGGCTGGTTTATGCCCTGCTTAGTGTTGGTTAGCCTCGCCTACATGCTATTTCTCGGGCGCTTTATTCCCGGTGTGTTTGCATTCCCCGGCTTGAGTTTAGAAACCGTCCTGTATCGCAGCTATTTCAGCAGTGAAGGGATGTTTGGCATGGTAGCCAATATTTCTGCCACCTACGTTTTTATGTTTATTTTATTCGGCGCGTTTTTACTCCGCTCGGGTGCCGGTGACTTTATTATCAAACTCGCCCAATGTGTTGCTGGTCGTTACACCGGTGGCGCGGGAATGGTGGCGACCATTGGTAGCGGCTTAATGGGTTCGGTATCCGGTTCTGCCGTTGCCAATACCGTATCGGTTGGCGTGATTACCATTCCGATGATGAACAAATCAGGCTTTAGCGCAAAGTTTTCTGCCGGTGTGGTAGCGTCAGCGTCAACGGGTGGGCAATTAATGCCGCCGGTAATGGGTGCCGGTGCATTTGTCATGGCGAGCTACACCCAAATTTCTTACTTACAGATTATTGCTTTATCGGTCTTACCCGCATTACTGTATTTTTTAACCGTCGCTTTTTTTGTGCGGATTGAAGCGCGCCGACTCAACCTCAGGCCCGATACCGACAATGCGCCTAAAATCAGCACTGTATTGAAGGACGGTTGGCCATTTATTTTTCCGATTGCGGTCTTGGTTGCCCTACTCATTATCGGCTACACACCCACCACGGCGGCGGCGCTTTCAATTATTGCCGTGATTGTATCGTCCTGGCTGTCGGCAACGCCTATGGCAATCCCGCAATGCATTGAAGCGTGTGTTGATGCGGTACGCACCATGATTCCCACGGCCTTGTTGTTGGTTGCCGTTGGTTTAATTATCAATGTAGTGAACACCACCGGCGTCGGCAATTCATTCTCTTATATGATTGTTGAATGGGCCGATGGCAGTTTGTTGATTACCCTAGCGCTTGTCGCTTTTGCCTCATTAATTTTGGGCATGGGTTTACCCGTAACCGCGTCGTACATTGTGCTCGCGACGCTGGCAGCGCCCATGTTATTTGACTTGATGACGCAAGCACACTTATTAGCCGCGTTAAAAGCAGGCGACTTACCCAGCAATGTGCAGGCGACAATTGATTTGTTTGGCGGGGATGTACAACGTGCACTGCGCGAAATGCCTCTCGAAATGAAACAAATCATTCGCGAGACATTACTCGACCCCGCGCTGCTGTCTGGCACACTGCTCGCTGCACATTTAATTATTTTTTGGCTATCCCAAGACAGCAACGTGACACCACCCGTGTGCCTAGCCGCATTCGCTGCAGCAGGGGTCGCAGGCACGCCCCCCATGGCAACCGGTATTACTTCGTGGAAAGTCTCAAAAGGTTTATACCTGGTGCCACTGCTTTTTGCCTATTCGCCATTAATTACTGGCTCCTGGCCTGAACGGCTGGAAATTTTCGCGTGGTCGGTGATTGGGCTGTATGCGTTAGCCGGGATTTTGCAATGGCACCTAGAGAGGAAACTAAACCTCATCACTGCGCCATTGTTATTATTAAGTGCGGGATTGCTGCTGTGGACGCCGTTGGGCATCACGTGGCACTGCCTGGGAGCAATGCTATTTGCAGCCGTTTTTATCTATCAACGAAAACAGGCGACGGCATTTTTAAACCAAGCCGCTTAGATTATTGCTCGGTGTAAAATCGGCATCGTTAGCCCGCGCTTGAGCAAGCCGTGCTAACGGTGAGAATTGCAGCCATGACTATTTTGCCAAAGCGCTGAACATAATGCGGCCCTCAAGTACTCTCAAAAATACCCGTATCTTTACCGTCCATACTTTGGGTATTGTTTTTTCGCCAGTAGTCTTCAACACCTTCACGGCCATTCTTATCCGCCCATTTATTTAAGGTATCTCGCTCACCCACTAGCTCGTAAAACGGCACGGCAAACCCACAAGACGTTTGCACCAAACTAATATCCAGCTCAAAGACTTGGCGCGAACCGGTATATGTGGGAAACAACTGAACCATCGTGTCCCAGTCCGCGTCTCTCGGGTGAATAACCCGCGCCTGCCCATACAACCGCATGATTAGCGGCTGCTTATCAAACGAGCAAAACATAATCGTCATACGGCCATTTTCTAACACGTGAGCCGCTGACTCATTACCACTACCGGTTAAATTCAACCACGCCACTTTAGATTCATTGAGCACGCGAAAGCTGTCCATGCCTTTGGGGGATACATTCACTCGACCTTCGCTACCCGCCGTACCCACAAAGAAAATATGCTGGTCTTTAATAAAGTCGATGTGCGTGTCTGTGAGTGTTTGAAATTGCTCTGCCATGAGATGTCCTTACGTCAATAATCTGGGTCACCAGTATCCAGATTTAACCTGCTGTGTCTATGCTTAAAATCGCGGATGAAAACAGTTACGGTTTAATGACGTCCACCTGAAATCCTTCGTCGTCACTGGGTGGCTCGAAATATTGCGTTACTTGCTTAAACACCGCTTCATTATCAAACGCAGCGCGCTCTGGCTGCTCCTCGCGCCGGATAGCTAAACGATCGAGGCACAGATCATCATCGGCATTCAAATAGATTAACCTATGAGGATATTCACCGGCCTGCAAGATACTCCTAAACCAAGTCCGTTGCGTTTTGGTATTGCCGGGAAAATCGAGAATGACTGTGACACCCGACGCTAGCAGACTGATGGCGAGGTCTTTAATTAGTGGCTTCAGCCTCGCGGAGAACTGGAGATAATCATCAAAGGTGTCTATCTCGCCGGGATAGAGTTTGGCGAGCCAGGCATCTTCGGAGATTAAAATAGCACCTGCCTTACTCGCCAACTGGTTGGCCATGGTAGACTTACCCGCCCCCATTTTTCCGCAAAAAAATATCAACTCACCCATTATCGCCCTCTGACTATTGATAAATGGTTTAATGCTTACTCGTAAAGCGTCCGACGTGTTAGCGCTAAGTAGCCAACGCACGCCAGACCAATCACAAGTTCGATCGCTGTCGCAGCAACTAAACTATCACTTGGCAAGCCATCCATAAACATACTCAACACACGCGACACCCCGTAGGATAAATACACCAGCGCACCAATCACAGTCGCCATTGTTTGCAAGCTTGCCACAAACGCGCCGACCGTCATCAACACACCAGCAACCATTAACGTTCCACCAGGCGCTCGAACTTCGCTTAGCAAGCTGCTATCACCCGGTAGCTGAATGCCCGAAGAAGCGTGGAAACCGATAGGATTCAACAAAATACTGGCACCAATCGCAATGGCCAACACGCCAGCAACCACCAATATGCCTTTCAATACACCTTTCGATACACCATTCATTCCACTTTCCAATACACCGCTCAATACAGAACTGATTTTCATCATCATACCCTCCAGAAAAACCACTTGACACCATGTCTAGTTGACAGGATGTAAAGTTAGGGTATGCTTGACACCATGTCAAGAGAAAATCCTAATACCGAATTAAACACCAAGGAAAAAATCCTTAACGCCACCTGGGAGTTGCTTGCCAGCAACCAGGGCAATGGTGTGCGTATGTCCGATATTGCTAAGCAAGTTGGCATCTCCCGCCAAGCCCTCTACCTCCATTTCCCTACCCGCACCGAACTGCTGGTAGCCACCACGCGCTACATGGGCGACGAACTTAATGTGGACAAACGACTAGCGCCTTCAAGAGCGGCCACCGACGGCCTCGACCGCCTGGAGAAGTACATTGTGTTTTGGGGAGAATATGTACCGGAGATCTACGGTGTTGCGAAAGCACTGATGGTGATGGGGGCTACCGATGAGGATGCGGCGACGGCGTGGAATGATCGAATGGTGGCCATGCGAGAGGGGTGCAAAGCAGCGGTTGATGCGATGAAGCGGGATGGGTATTTATCTGAATCGCTTAAACTTAAAGAGGCTACCGATATTCTTTGGACATTGTTGTCAGTGAGAAATTGGGAGCATTTTGTTTTGGATTGTGGTTGGTCGAAGAAACATTATATTAGTCTGGTTACGACCATGGCGAAGCAGGTGCTGACAAACAAGTAAGAAAAGATTGTTGGTTTGAAATTACTTTAGATAGTGCTAATAGCCCGGTCTTCCTGCTGGGAACGGCACCCAAGACACGCGGCAAGCACATCCCTGTGGCTCTCCGTCGACGTCCTGTCTCCGAAGGTCTTGGGCACCGTTCCCAGCAGGAAGACCTAACTTATTCGCTAATTTGTGGGGAGGAAGTGGAAAAGCGTTGCAGCATATCGCAAAAGCGAATGCTGAACGTAAGTAGCAGCAGTTCGTATAATCAATCTCACTGACTGCCAAATAAAATAAATCTATCCACTTTTTCCACATAGACATTATGACACCCCCTAGGGTGCTAGCCTCCAGTTATCGTGGGTTAGCTAGATAGCCAGAGCCATACTATATGTTGGAATCATATAAACACTGGAGGCTAGCGATATGAACAATACCATAATTTTTATAGGCTTAGACACAGCTAAAGAACACTCAGAAGCGGCGTATGTTGAGGACGGCTTTAAGGCTCAACCATCGCCTATTGGGCGCATTAGAACCACCAAGGAAGGGGTAACAAAGTTTGCACGGCAAATGCAGTCTAAATTCCCTGGCGCATCACTCATCTTTTGCTACGAAGCAGGCCCTTGCGGCTACTGGATTTATCGACTGCTAACACAGCTAGGCCATCAATGCTTTGTGGTCGCCCCATCGCTGGTACCTAAAAAGCCTGGCGTGCGGATTAAGACCGATCGCCGCGACGCCATGATGTTGGCTCAACATCTTAAGTCAGGCGATGTGAAGTCCATCTATGTCCCTGAGCCAGAAGATGAATCCATTCGTGATTTATCCCGCGCACGTGAACGTGCCATGCGGGATTTGAACGATGCGAAGTATCAACTCAAAGCCTTTCTATTACGCAATCATATTCAATATGGTGGCACGGCTAATTGGTCACTCAAACACTTACGCTGGCTAACGGAGTTAATTCTCCCTCATCCTGCACAGCAATTCGTATTACAGGAAATGATTCAAACTATCACCGAACGTATGTCGCGATTAAAGCGCCTTGATGAGGAGTTAGCTTATCAAGTGAAGCAATGGCGCTACTATCCTGTCGTTAAAGCCATTCAGGCGATGCGTGGTGTACGCTTGCTAGTCGCCACTGGGTTGATTGCTGAACTCGGTGATCTCTCTCGCTTTGATCACCCCCGTAAGCTGATGGCCTACATTGGCTTAGTGCCGAGCGAACATTCAACCGGCGGAAAGAGAACAGTGGGCAGTCTCACTAAAACCGGAAATACCCGCGCAAGGCGTTTGCTGACGGAAGGTGCGCACAGTTATCGCTACGCAGCGAACATCTCGACTGAATTACAAAAGCGACAAGAGGGTTTGCCAAAAGACATTGTCGATATTGCGTGGAAAGCGCAAGTACGCTTATGCCGACGCTATCAACGATTAATGAAACGCGGAAAACATTACAACTTGGTGGTATCAGCCATTGCGCGAGAAATGGTGGCCTATATCTGGGTCATTGCCAACGAAGTCGTCCTCACGCCGGTTGATGTTAAAACCCGGTTAGTCAGAATGCCACGTGTGTAAAACAGCACAGCAGTAAGCGGCAACACACGTGATAAACAGTTTTGAGTTAATGCAGTCAGTGATCGAGTCCCGGTGGAGGTGTAATACACGACGGCGTTAGGTAGGCAGTAGGCGTAAGCCTATTGATCCACGAGCATAGAGTAGAAGACAGGCACCTCGACGGAAAAAGTAAGGTTGGATAGGTCAATATGTATTTATTGATAACCCACGGATATCAGCAATCAAACCGACGAGATACTGACTCCATCTCTCTGCATTAACTCAATCTAATTGAAATATATGCTCTCGATTTTTGAGTAGGATTTTCTACGTTTTTAATTGACAGGGGGTGTCATATCAACGCCTCGGGTTGGGGCGCGACGTTAGGAGCGTCCCAGCCAACGGCAACAACCCCGACTTGTTAACTCTATTGCTCAATCTTAAAACCATAATCTTTTGGCGACTTAACAATAGCTTCGTAGTTTTCAAATACGGATTTAAGTTGGTTGATGTCTATTTCTTTTATTGCTGCAAAGGATGAATACTGAACATCAATGCAAACTTTTTGTGGAGACAGACCCCAAACCGCCACTCTTGCCCCAAGCTGCATATAGTTTGGGTGGTACGTATAGATAACATCACTCCTTTCTTTAAGCTTACAGGCTAATGAGACTATTTGCTCAGATGTATATTCTTTCGCTTCCTCAGAGTCTAGTTGACTACCTTCACTTAAATTCCAATGTGTACGGTATTTCATATGTAGAGTTAACGCCGTGGCAAGGGGCACGCGGCGCGTAGCATAGCGTGTCCCGCGCAAGCCGTGTTTTTTACGGCCGAAGCATTCTTGGCCACTTTGTTATGTTGCATTTGTAAGTACATAAAAAACGCCGAAGTAGATGCCGCACAGCCCCCAAGAAATTGTAGGCAAGCTACTGTACCAAGTTTTGGTTTCTGTCTTTGTAACTTTATGCCAAGACAGACCTAAGATAACTGTAGCAATTATGCCTGCTAATACCGTGGACGCAGAGAGCGAGCTTGCCCCGATAAAAATAGATAGAGGCCCAAGAAACACTAATAAGATTGCCAGCAAACCAGTTAGAAGTGCGAACCCAAAACCTTGGGCTGAAATACTGAGCAGCACCAACGGTATAGAACTTATTACGCCCATCACTAGCAAAATTGTAACACTCAACGTTAAATTATTTTTCATCGCCTAAACAACATAACGCCTCAGGTTGGGGCGCGACGCCAGGAGCGTCCCAGCCAACGGCGACAACCCTGATTTGTTAAGTGTATTTTTAACCAATGTGTACTGTGCCTCCGCACTTAGGGTACTGAATACAACCCCAAAATCTTTGCCCGGCATACGAGCCACGTTTTGCTATGCGTTGTCTCATAGGATGACGGCAAACTGGACAGGAAGGTAACGAGCCATTTTGCCACCTTTTAATAAGAATATAATTTTCGGCAAGCACTAGAAGTGGCTTGAATGTAAATGCAACGATGACAACGAAAGCAAAATACGCGGGGAAAGTAACTGATTGTTCAGAGTTGCCAACTAGCGAAATAGCCTTTGAAAGCTGATGAGGTACAAAATAGATAATGAATAGCGCGACGAAAAAAGCAGCCACTGACAAAATAGCAGGGCGCAAAAGCATTCTATTTCTAATTGTTTTATCCAACTCCGATTTCCCTCCGGTTACGTACACTTAACGCCAAGTGTTGGGGCGCGAACGAAGTGAGCGTCCCAGCCGCGTTTTTTGCGGCGATAAGCACGCCTTGTTAAATTTATTTATTTTCATTTATTAATTGCTCAATTTTTGCAGCGTACAACTTTAACTCTTGTGCATTTAGCTCGATACGAAATGCTTGAGTTAATACACCACTAACTGCTTGCTCGACAGGCTCTTTTAGAATACCTACAACCGAACAAATATCCATTGCTTCGTAAAGATAACCCTCTAGTTCGGGTGTGGATTCAGCTTTTTCTCCTAATGGATTCCACTCGGAGAGCACGTTAGCTATGTTGTTGATTAGTTCTTCACTCATGATTCTTGATTGAAATTTAACGCTTACAGCAGTGGCGGCGCGTCTTTTGCGCCGTCCTGCTGGCTGTACTTGTTAGATGGCCATGTTTCATATGCACGAGCGAGTAAAAATAGCGCCCCTCCAACAAGAGAGCCAGCCAAACCAAAAGCGGCCCACAGCCATTTTTTGTACCCACATGATTTCGCACGCTGAAATAGCCATGCTCCAACTGCGATATTGTCTATAAGACTGGAAAGGAGCCCGAAAGTAGCCATTAGCTCCATGAGCGTCAGTTTAGATAAAGGGAACTTCAGCAACTCAATATTTTGAACATCGCCTTTCGTTAAAAATAGATTTGCAACAAACATAATAATTGTCGCTAGAACAAACCAGATCGCTAAACTTTCTATGTCTTTTCTTAAGTCCATACTCTGGCCTTCTAACAGTTTATTCAAGAACATGGTCGTATATAGCCATGTATGTGCATATATGAACATATATTCCTATATATAGCCATTGCATGGCTACATGTAACCATATATGCCTATATATAACCATGTTCTTTAATTCGTTTATCGCGCAGATCAATCCTTTCAGGGGACGATGGATTACGTGTTAATCAAAATATACTTCCTTCCCTTTTCCACATCTATGCCTTGAACTTTTCATACTGCTCGACCGTTACAACGCTATTATCCTTCGACCTATTTTCAACCGTCTGACCAATATGAGTAAAACTGCATTTAGCTAGCACCTTCCCTGACGCAGGGTTAATCGTTAAATGCTTTGCATAGATTCTTTCAAGGTTTAGCTCGGAAAAACCAAAACCCACTAAACAAGCAACTGCTTGCGTACAATAACCTTGCCCCCAGAACGGAACACCAATCCAATACCCAATTTCCGCTGAGCTACCCGATATACCCAACAACCCAATAGCACCAATAAGCATTTCGTCATTTTTCAAAGTTATAGCGTAAGTAACACCTTCAGCACGCTGCCACCTTCCTTCATGAGTTGCAATCCAAGACTCAGCAAAACCATCGAGATAAGGGTGCGGTATATTACTCGTAGTCTCCGCTACCCGCTTATCTCCAGCCAAAACTTGTACTGCGCCAGCATCAGCTAAACTAAAAGGCCTAAGTAAAAGCTCACTTGAGTACAAAAAAGGTTGGAATTCCATTTCTTTTGTACACCTTTTATAGTTCAACAAACAATTTGGCTCTAAAAAGGAGCTCGGATTAAAAGGCTGCTAAGATACTTAGAACATCTCCGAGAAATAAATCTGTCCCCTTTTATCGAAAACTTACATCAGGTAACTCATTGAACCTCTGGCCGTGGCTGCTTTTCTACCGACATATTTACTTTACCTTCGTAAGTATTTCTCATGATACTCGCTCTCTGTAAATGCTCGACGTTACAGTGCAATTGGTAAACCATGGTATCTTCCAAGTTGACTGCCAATTGGTAACCAGTGGACAATTCGCCTGACCAACAACTTCCCTCGATGATGTATTTACCTATAGGAAGGTAAAGCAACTCATATGATCCAGACCAAGGGTTTTGCTTGACGACCTGAGTGCCTTCAAAATCATATACTCGATGTACCGATACCCAAAATGTCCGCCCTGGTTTTCCATTCGGTTCCGGATCAAACTTAAGTTTTGTTATCGACGCATCACTACCCCGCAGTACCGCAAGCGTATCGAGGTCAGCGCCTTTAGGGATATACTCTTCCTTAATATTTGCGCAAGAGGTTACGGTTAAACAAAAAGCGCTTAGTAGCGCGAACTTTACTAGATAATTATTTTGAAAAAGACTGTTACTACTTTCTTTCATAGGGGAACAACATATAGTTCTTTAGTTTATGATTTAAACGGCTAAATACGAGCGCACAAGCCCGCATTTAGCGACGCTAATACCGGAAGTAATTATTGTATCTGCTGCTGCATTTGCTGTTGTTGCTGCAACTGTCCCGTAAGCTGGATGATTCGAGCTTGCTGAGCACTGAGTACTTGTTGCTGCTGACCGCTGGTGTTGGGAAGGGCCGTGCTGATGGCCTGAGACTTCTCAATTTGCTTGTCGATAACTGCTGCATAGGTTTGATCGATCTCTTCAGCGGAGTCTTTGACCTTTGACACAACCTCTTGCCGCTCTTCTCTTGAAATATCCGGTGTTTCTGCCAGCCACAACACCTGTTTTCTCAATTCCAGGTTTTCTTTGCTCAGCTTATCGGTAAGACTCACAACGGTTTCTTCTGAATCGTTGCCAATCAGGGAGCCAATAGCATTTACTTGCTCCGGTGATAGCGTAATGGCCGTGGTGGTGATAGCGGTGCACACCACAAACACCGAAAACGCACCCTGCCAGGTAGATGGGTATGAAAATTTTTGGCCTAAAAACTCGATGGAATGCTCAGACATAATACGCTCCTTGATATTATTGGACTGAATGACGGCTTACGTTGCTAAAAATGCAAGGCAGATATTCCCCTAATCATCGCCTCATCGCAACCGCTCCGAAGACATCAATATCCTGCAAAGGTTAATTTGGCGCACAATTCCTCTTTTCGGATTACTTCGTTTAAGCCACGTTTCTCTGCATCATGATGTTTGGTAAATAATGTTTTCTCAGGTGAGACAGTTGTTGCGGCAACTACACGCGCGATCTATGTTGTTTTGGACGCGTCGGTTGAAAATCATATTGAACTAAGGGAGGCAGAAAAACTGGAAATATCATTGTGCGGTTTGTTTACGAAGGGAATGTCATCCGCGGCAACCACCCAAACACAACTGCACTAACGCCAGCGTGTGTTGGGTGGCGCATCAAATTTAGAATTCGAGTTGCTTTTCGCTAAGGTCCTCTAAATCGAGGTAATGAATAGACGAAGTATTGAAGTTTAAATCCACAAACAAGCGGCAGTAATGCTCTCCATGTCGCCAAGCCATATCAACACTTGAGTTGTTGGAGTAATTCAATTCGAAATGCCCATCAAACGCCGGATAGTTGCTGCGAAACTCCATTAAGGCCAACAAGCGCTTCACCACCGGTGTTTGAACGGCTTCTGCAATTTCATCAAAGTCGTAATAGTGGCGATTAATATCACGCAACTCGCCACTGCTTTCCATCAACTCGTTGTCATTACAGCCAGCGAACAAGCCGACGTAATACACCTGTGGAATTCCCGGGGTAAAAAATTGAATCGCGCGCGCCGCAATATAGGCATCGTCATTTTGCATTAATGCATCGTAAAACGTACAAGTGAGCTGATAGATCGCACCCACGCTGTGAATATTAGCGGCCGAACGACGCATAATGGGGTCGGCACTGCGGGCGTCAATGTTGTCAATTAACACCTTGATTTTGTCGTCTGGCAGAACGCCTTCCACATCGGGTATACAAATACCATCATGGGTATCGAGCACGGTAATCATATTGCGCGGGCACATGCGCAACCAGTTTTTAAGGTAGGTGCTGTTGGCATCTAATAGTGAATATAACAGCAACGGCGGCAAGGCAAAGCCGTAGGGGTGCATATTGCGACGGCTAATGGCGTATTGGTAACTGGTGTGGTCGTGCACTTCGGGTAAGCACTCTGCCCCATGCTTTAATGCCACTTCGTTAATCCAATCGAGGATTTGATAGACCTCTGGCTCCACCAAAAAACAGCTAGTGCCGATGCGCTTGGTGGTATAGCCAAAGGCATCGAGGCGCAGTAAGTTAACCCCACGCTGGGTAAGAAAGCTGATGTAGCTTTCCATTAGCTGGTAGGTTAGATCCGATTCGTAATTTAAGTCGATTTGATTCTCGGTGAACGTACACCACACCTTGCCTTTTGAGCCATCCGCAAAGGTGACATCGCGGAACGGCTCTTTCTCTTTACGGATGTGTATCTTGGCGAGATCGTCAGGGCTGATTTCACCAAACTTTTCAACATGCACAAATAGCTCAGCGTGTTCGGAATCATAACCCTTGGCGACAAAGTCTTTAAACTCCTCTGATTCATCGGAAATATGGTTTACCGTGAGATCGACGCAGAGGTCATATTTAGATGAGATTTTTTCGATGTCCGCCCAGGTACCAAAGTCGGGCTCGACTTCTTTGTGGGTTAGCGGCGAGAAACCGCCGTCTGCGTTGGATGGAAAAAACGGTAGGATGTGCACCCCACCGATGGCCGACGATAAATACTTTTCGATTACCGTATTCAGGTCGGCGAGATTTTTACCGATACGATTGGGGTAACAAATTAACTGTACGGCATTGCGTAGATGCATAGGCTCGACTCTTAGTGGCTAGTGTTGACGTTGTTATTTTCAAGTGCTGTTGGCTCAACCTTTACGCAACACGCCTTCGCTTAGAGTCGATCTTTGTCACCTTTTCGTCTGAATTTTCTGCCATAAAAAGTTCGACGGACCGTCGCATATCGGCCACTGCATCAAGAAAATCTTTACCCCAGTATTCAATATCGTAATGACACACGGCGTCAAAGGCTTCGTGTAAGCGGCTTTTTGCATCACTGCGGCTCATGGCGAGTGCAAAATAACAGGTTTGCGTTAGCTCCGCTGGGTCATGGGGGTTAGTCAGTACCGCACCGCGTAGCTCTGCTGCAGCACCGGCGAACTCGGACAGTACTAGCACCCCTTGGCCATCGGTCAGCCCTTGCGTGGCAACGTATTCTTTCGCGACGAGATTTAGACCGTCTCGCAATGGAGTAATCCACATGACATCGGCCATGGCGTAGTAAGCAACCAGCTCTTCAAACGGCAGAGCGCGGAAGAAAAACTGAATTGGCGTCCACCCAACACGCGCAAAGCGGCCATTAATTCGACCAACCGTTTGTTCAATTTGGCCTTGTAGCTCTTCGTAAATAGTCATACCCGCAGCGGCGGGCACACACACGGTTATCAATGTGACTTTTCCAACAAGCTCCGGATGCAAGTCTAACAAGCGCTCGTAAGCTTCGAGTTTTTCGAGGATGCCTTTGGTGAAATCCAAACGTTCAACCGATAAGACGAGTCGGGTGTTTGATAGCTCTTCCCGTAATTCTTCCATGCGCGCTTGCACACTAGATTCTGCCAGGGCGTTTTTCACCCGCGATAGATCTAGCCCCACCGGGTGCGCGCCCAAACCAATTAACCGATCATTCACTTTGATTTTTGTGGTCATCTCATCGAGGCCGACGGCACAACCGTAGGTGAAAAAGCGCGGTGCGCAATTCATACTTTCGACAACTTCAACCGGCGTGACACCTCGTGCGACATCTACAAAGTTTTCCGCTTGGCGAGGAATATGAAAACCAATGAAGTCACACTGTAAAAGACTGCCGACAATATCGCGTCGCCATGGCAACACATTGAAAACATCCGCCGAGGGGAAGTATGTATGATGGAAAAACGCGATGGTGACGTCGGGGCGCAATTCACGCAGGAAGGCTGGAACCATCCATAAATTGTAGTCGTGAATCCATACCGTCGCATTTTCTGCGGCCTCGGCAGCGGTTCTCTCCGCGAACAAGCGGTTTACTTTGAGAAACACTTGCCAGTGATCTTCATCAAAACTTGCACGCTCCCAAAACGTATGCAGCGTTGGCCAGAAGGCTTCTTTAGAAAACTTTTTATAGAAGATATCGACATCCTCTTGCGTCAGCTGAACGCGCGCGGCAACTAATTTTGGGTAACGCTCTTTATCGACATCCGTATGGGTTTCGAATTTACCTTGTTGGTGCATCGACCACGCCACCCAAGACCCCGCTTTACCATCCGCAAAGAAGCTCAATAACGTGGGAATAATGCCGTTGGGAGATCGCGGGCGACGACGCACGAGTTCTCCGTCTTCGAAAAACTCTTCGTAAGGTAGTCGGTGGTAAACAATAACTAAGTCTGATTTACCAGATTCCGGAATGTCATTCACTTCGGCATCAATGCCTTTTGGCCCTAGAAAACCAAAATGTCCGAACGCTTCGAGTATTCCACCGCAGCCGCTTAAGCGTGCATGATAAACGCGCGCTCGATTGTAGGTTGCGTCTAATAACTTGGGCTCTGATTCCCCGACACACACGCCTTTGAAACCTTGTTCATACATGGACAAGTCGTTAAGCGTATCACCTGCAACCATCACGAGTTCAGGGTCAATACCCAAGTGGTTAACTAAGTTGCGTAGCGTTTTACCTTTATTAATACCTTTTGGTAGTACGTCAAGATAAAGCTCGGCGGAATATAGCAAATCACAATCGAGCGATTCAACGATGTCTTCTAACTCGTTACTGATATCATTTTCGTTACAAAAGTATGAGCAACGTCGCTCTTGTGGTACTTCTTGCCGTTGCAACGGTGTTATGTCTGCTAGCGCATCTTCAACAACGTGTTCACCGGGCCAGAGTTTTTCAATTTCACCTTGAATCGCATGTAGAGGTTGGAGCGCCTCCCCGTCAACAACGGTACACCCCACGTCACAAATAATGTAGTCGGGTTGAGGAATGGTTGGGTCAGACAATAAAGGTATGACCGACTCTAAACCGCGTCCGGTGACGAAGACTAAATCGATATCGGGATGGGCCGCGACTAATTGATAGAGTTTAGTTCGGTTTTCTGGACTGCCGCCTAAAAATGTTCCATCAAGATCAGTGGCTAATAGCATGGCATGCTCCTGCGCATAATGAGAAGAAATGTATGAATGTCGACTGAGTAAGCCGATCAGAGAGAGGCATAACGAGACAACATCTCGTTAACAATGAAGGGGGTTTCCGCTGCGTTTTTATAACTGGCAATGTGGTATTGCACTGATAAAACATGGGTCTCCACGTAATTGATTGGGTTTTTCGTTAAAAGGTACTTATACCTTTTTCGATATTTATTGTGCTGCAGAAACCATGCCGTTGATTTTTAAGTTATTAAAACGCCCATAATAATTCGCTACACCCCCCGTATCACAAGGCTTAGACAAAATTTTATTAGCGTGAATCAAGAATCAAAATATCCCATTTTGTTGCACAAGGGTTGTGCGAAGCTGGTGAATACGAACTACTTTAATGCAGTGGAACCGCCGGAGAAATGATAGCCATATCGATAGATTGCGTGTTTTATAGTATTAAAATTACATAAGAAGCACCGATCGACACACTAAATACTGCGAATTAATGCTATTCGGCATGAAGGTATTCGCTCATCACTCTCTATTCACAGGGTTATCGAAACAAAGCGAAAACCAAGCGAATTGTTGCACCAATAAAACGCAGTTTTAATGCCTCATGCGAGCTGGGTGTGGATTCAACCACAACTTTTATCGACGCGTCTGCTCAGGTTTTTCACCAATAAGGTAAAAATACGTTGCGCTAACTAGCTGATTCCACAGCAGTTATACGCGACCCGAACACTTTCTATCGCCGTTTTGCGAACAACTGGTTCGCTAATTGCTTCAACCCCTTTACAGCCATGCGGCTCAAACCTAGAGCACTTACCGTGTAACTCTGGTTTGCCGACATGGTGTGGAGGGTATCGTGTCGAATGAGTGGCAAGAGAACATTGAGATAGCAAAGGCGTTTCGACGCACGTTGCATCAACACCCCGAACTGAGTTGGCAAGAGCACAACACAGCGGCCTCCATTCGCGAAATGCTTGATGAATTACGTATTCCTTGGCGCCCCTGCGCAGAAACCGGCACAGTTGCTTGGATCAACCCCGAAGGTAGCAAACCCGCTATTGCTCTGCGCGCAGATATTGACGCACTTCCCATTGATGAAAAAACCGGTAAAGCCTGGCAATCAACTGCGCCAGGTTGTATGCACGCGTGCGGCCATGATGGCCACACCGCCACACTATTTGCAGCGGCGCGCTGGCTTAAATTTCACGAGCACGAACTCGACCGCTGCGTCGTATTGTTATTTCAGCCCGCAGAAGAAGGTGGTCACGGCGCGCGCGAAATGATTGCCGACGGTGCGCTAGACGATGTAAGCGAAATATATGGTTGGCACAACTGGCCAGCCTTACCCTACGGCACCCTGGCCTGCCCCGACGATTTAATTATGTGTGGTAATGGAACGTTTACCATTCATCTACGCGGCGAAGGTGGCCACGCTAGTCAACCCGAGCGCTGTAAAGATCCAGTATTGGCAGCCAGTGCGATTACCTTAGCACTTCAACAAATATGCAGCCGCCGTTTGCCACCACAAAAAGCCGCAGTTGTTAGCATCACACGTATTCACACCGGCAACGCGCTCACGGTTATTCCGGAAACGGCAGATATTGGCGGAAGCATTCGCGTACCGGATGAAGAAACGCGTGCGACGATTAAACAGTTAATTACCGAGATAGCCATGCAAACCGCTGAGAGTTATGGCGTGAGTTGCGAAGTGGATCATCAAGCGCGTTATGGCGCGACGGTTAATCATGCAACGCAGGCGGCCACAGCTCGCGCTTGCTGGACAGAATTATATGGCAGTGAGGGCCTTGCCCACGGTCAACAATTACCGATCATGGCATCGGAAGATTTTAGTTACTATTTGCGCGAAAAGCCCGGCGCTTTTGCGTTAATTGGTAGTGACGATGGCAAAGGCCATGATGCGCCCTGCCACAGCCCCCATTACGATTTTAACGATCAACTCATCAGCGATGTCTGTCGTTGGTTTTGCCGCTTAACTGGCATGCGCACTCCGCCCTAGCTCCCTCTGGTTAACGACAACTTCACAATCTGTTAACTGAAGGACATCACTATGACTATTTTCGAAAAGCGCGAATCATCCATTCGCGCCTACAGCCGCGTATACCCTGTTGTTTTTAAATCTGCCACTAATGCTCGACAAACCGACGCCAATGGCAATACCTATATTGATTTTTTCGCTGGCGCAGGCGTTCTCAACTTTGGACACAATAACCCGCGCATGAAGCACGCCATCATCGAATATATGCAAAGTGACGGTGTACTTCACAGCTTAGATATGGAAACCGAAGCCAAGGCTGAATTTATTGAGCGCTTTACGGATGTAATTCTTAAACCACGTTTTATGCCTCACAAATTACAATTTACCGGCCCGACGGGGACCAATGCCGTTGAAGCGGCAATGAAACTAGCGCGACGTGTGACCGGGCGTAAAAACATTGCAGCTTTTCAACAAGGTTTCCACGGCATGACATTAGGTGCCCTTGCCGCAACAGCGAATGAATACTTCCGCGGCGCTGCCGGTGTTCCTCTCGATTATGTGAGTCACTTTCCTTTTGGCGAAGAATCTACTGATAGTGAAGCGCTACTTGCAGAGTTGCGCGAGCATTTTCTGTCGGAAGAGACTGAAAAGCCAGCGGCGTTTATGCTGGAAACCATTCAAGCGGAAGGCGGTGTGAATGTCGCAAGTAAAAAATGGATTAAGGGTGTTGCCGCGCTGGCGAAAGAATTAGGAGCCCTACTCATTGTGGATGACATTCAAGTCGGGTGCGGTCGCACGGGCTCCTATTTCAGTTTCGATGATTTAGATATTGAACCGGATATTGTGTGTTTAGCGAAAGGCATCGGTGGCATTGGGACACCCATGGCGATGAATTTAGTCAGGCCCGAATTTGATGAACACTGGTCGCCAGGAGAACACACCGGTACATTCAGAGGCCAAAACCTTTCGTTCATTGCCGGTAAAGTTGCGCTAGATTATTTCGCTGAAGGTGATCTCATGCATGACCTTAAAGCCAAAATTGATTTGATGCATTCAAAACTGAAGCCCCTGCTCGCATCTGACCCATCGATAAAATTGCGCAGTAAAGGCATGATCATGGGTTTGGATTTGGGTGACGGCGAACGTGCAGCTGCCATTGTGCAAGAGTGTTTCAAAAACGGATTAATCGTCGCCAGCTGCGGGATAGGCGGCAAAGTCATCAAGCTAATTCCACCTCTGACCATTCCAGACGAAGACCTCGTCGCCGGCCTGGATATTCTGGTTAAAGCTACTGAAATGGTAATGGAGGAAGCAGCATGAACAAACGTGATGATATGACCTTCCCACCGGAAGAATACGAACGCCGCCTCAATGAATTGCGAGCGCGCATTGCCGAGCGCCATCTCGATGCCGTGGTCATTTCTGATCCAGCGAACATTATGTATTTAACGGATTACCAAACTACGGGCTATTCGTTTTTCCAAGCATTAGTAGTTCCGCTAGAGCAAGAGCCATTTATGATCACGCGCGCTCTTGAAGAATCAAATGTCATTGCGCGTACTTGGGTGGACGTTACTCGCCCCTACCCGGATACCGGTGATGCGATTCAAATGTTAGTCGATGCGCTACGTGAATTTGGGCTGTCGAACAAACGTATTGGCTACGAGCGCAACAGTTACTTCTTCCCGGCTTATCACCAAGATGTTATTCATACCACGCTAAAAGATGCGAAGTTGCTCGATTGTTTTGGCATTGTCGAAGAGGGGCGTATTTGTAAATCCCCTGTTGAGATTGCCTTAATGAAAAAAGCAGCCTTCGCAACCGAAGCGGGTATGGCGGCCGGTATTGAAGCCTGCCGTGCTGGTGCAACAGAAAATGAAATTGGTGCAGCGATCAGCGATGGTATGTTTCGCGCTGGCGGCGAGCCTCCAGCCGTTATGCCGTACGTGACCTCGGGACCTCGCACTATGATTGGCCATGCTACGTGGGAAGGTCGCACGGTACAAAATAACGAGCATGTCTTTTTAGAAGTGGGTGGTTGTTATCGACGCTACCACACGGCGATGATGCGTACGGTTATTTTAGGTGAGCTCACCGATTCCATGTACACCGCGCAAGAAACCATGAAACACGCCTTAAATGCGGTACACGGAATGTTGCAACCTGGTATGACGGTTTCCGATGTCGATAATTTGGTACGCAATATCATCAGTGACAATAATATTGGTGCGCGTCTCATTACTCGCTCAGGTTATTCCATTGGCATTGCCTTCCCGCCCAGTTGGGATGAAGGCTACATCCTCAGCCTTAAACAAGGCCAGTCGACTGTATTACGCGAGGGCATGACCTTCCACTTAATTCCGTGGATGTGGGGCATTGAAGGTGATAAAACCTGCGGCATTTCCGATACGATTTATATCACCGAAGATGGCTGCGCCTCGTTCTTTGAAAATACCGATCGCGATTTCGTCGTAAAACCCAACGAAATAGACAGTGGCGAGTGCATTGATTTATCTAAGGCACGCAAGCCGAAAAAAGGATCGCCTAAAACCGTCGCAAGCATTAAAGAGACTGTTCAGGAGGTGGAAGATGTTAACGCCGGTTAATCCCACTACGGGTGCTCCCTTAACCCCAATTCCATCACTTTCATCAGAACAATGTAGTCAAGCAATCGATAAAGCCGTGGCAGCATTTCCAAGTTGGCGAGATACCGCTATTGAGGAACGATCCGCTTACCTGACGAAAATCGCCACGTCACTTCGCGACTACAAAGAAGACTTAGCGCTTCTGATGGCAGAGGAAATGGGAAAGCCCTACCGTGAAGGCTTAGGTGAAGTTGAAAAATCAGCAACGTGTGCAGAATACTATGCTGAACATGGTGCGGCGTTTCTTAGTAGCGAAACGCTTGAGTCCGATGCCAGCCTTAGCTATGTCTGTTACCAACCACTTGGAACTGTGTTGGGGATTCTACCGTGGAATGCACCGGTTTGGCTGGCGTTGCGATTTTTAGCACCGGCATTAATGGCCGGGAATACCTGCGTAATGAAAGCTGATCCAAACGTTCCAGCCACCGCCGCAAAACTAACCGAAGCATTTGAGCAAGCGGGATTACCGAAAGATGTGATGGTTAACTTGCCAATTGCCACTGCAGAAGTTGGTGAGGCAATTGACCACCCAGGTATCAAAGCGGTGTCTTTCACAGGATCAAGTGGCGCAGGTAAAAAGGTCGCAGCTCGAGCCGCCGCAAGTTTAAAACCGGCTGTGCTAGAGTTAGGCGGCTCTGACCCGTGTATTGTTTTGGCGGATGCAGATCTAGATAAGGCGTGTGATGTGATTACCTTATCGCGCATGATTAACGCAGGCCAATCATGCATTGCAGCCAAGCGTGTCATTGTCGAAGACAGTATCTATGACACGATGTGTGAAAAACTGTATCAACGGTTTAGCGATCTGTCCTTGGGAGACCCGACGCTGGATTCAGCAGCCTTAGGGCCTATCGCACGGAAGGATTTACAAATCAAATTGCAAGATCAAGTCACGCAAACGATACAGCAAGGCGCGCGTTGTCTGTGTGGTGGCGATGTCTCTTCTGGTGATGGCTTTTTCTACCCACCAACCCTACTGGTCGACGTAGAGCCTGGTATGACAGCGTTTACTGAAGAAACTTTTGGCCCAGTTTTATCTGTGATTAAAGCAAAAGACTTTGCCCATGCATTGGAGCTCGCTAACGATACCGAGTATGGATTGGGTTCGAGTATTTGGACGAGTGATGAGAGCAAAGCACAGCAGGCAGCTGTTTCGCTTTGTGCTGGGCAAGTGGCAGTGAATGGGATTGTTAAAACAGACCCACGTTTACCTAGTGGTGGTGTTGGGCTGTCGGGTTACGGTAGAGAGTTAGGGCCGCAGGGCATTCGGGAGTTTGTGAATGTTAAACAGGTTTGGATTGCATAGAGGTTGCGGAGAGTTTGTTGGGAATGGATAGATAGTGCCACTAGCCCGGTCTTCCAGTCGGGGGCGGTACCCAAGACACGTGGCAAGCACCCGCAAGCGGGGCCGTCTTTCAATCACAGATTGAAATCGTTCGAACAAGCGCAAAATAACATTTTGCAAACGCTTGCTCTCACCCATGTGGCTCTCCGTCGACGTCCTGTCTCCCATAAATTTATCTGGAATAAATTTGGACGCCTGCTTTTTAAGGCGCCCGCAGGGTGAAACACAGGACGTGTTTCATCAACGTCTTGGGTACCGCCCCCGGCAGGAAGACCTAGTATGATCGCCAAATTTTGGAGAGGGAGGTTGAAAGCGTTGCAGCATATTGCTTCGCAAATGCTGAACGTCAACAGAGCTGGAGTAGCACGCGTTTATTGGCATGCTTTTCGTGTGCTTGATCCGTGATAAGTATTTTGACCAAAACCATCAACTTTTCAATGTAATAATCATCTGATCAAGAGCTCATTGCACCGGATCTCATATTACAAGCACGACTCCTAGCATATGCAAGTGTAGGGGCTTCAATAAATTTCCAGGAAACCATGGCTATTAAAAACGTTGCTATAAACATAGTGGGAATAAATACAAGTTGGCCGTAAAAGCTACTACCTGCTATTCCTTTCTCAAAGTTACCAAAATAACCCATTAACGGTAAATGCACTATGTACATAGCGTAACTGTATTTACCAATCGTGGTCAGCACCCTATTACTCAATATTGCCTTATATAGGGTTCTCTCAGTGGTTATAACGGCTTGATAAACGAGCCCTGCGAAACACAACGCTAGCAATGTATACCCGATGGTGTACATCGCCGGTATATTGTATGAGGCACTCCCATATAAATAGAATAGCCCCAGAACAAAAACGACACCAATAGAAATAAACATTTTAGATAATTTTTGTAGGGTTAACTTTTCAATATTAGAACGTAGCAATAAAGCCACTAGGGCCCCGATTGCAATACTGTCCATGCGGGTAATCGTGTTCGTGTAAATAACAGAGATATGGACGTCGATCTGCCAGAAAATGATTCTTGAAGCAATAGCAGTTAGTATTACAAGAATACAAATAGTCGAAAGAGTTTTATTAGAGAATCGACCCGCTATTAATGGCCAAATCATATAGAACTGCCACTCTACTGCTAAGGTCCATAAATGGCCGCCGTAAAATAGTGAAGGGGGCCAATTCATGTTGATGAGGCTCAGAAAATTTTGCCCCATCAACCAGTAATATGGTTGATGCTTTCTAATGAACGAAAAATCACCTCTCCCGAACATTATCGTATAGCTTAAAATCAGCAATATAAATAAGAAGAAAAAATAAATTGGCAGTATTCTAAAGGCTCGTTTTATAAAGAACGATTTCATCCATCCCTGATTATTACGCGCAGACAAAATGATGTCAGTGATTAAAAAACCAGATAATACAAAAAACAAATCTACGCCAGACCAACCAAAGTCAAATACTGCAAGTAGCATAGTAGCTATACTCGATTCGGTTTGATTTGGACCAAGAATAGAGCTGTGACACAGTATAACGGCGATTATGGCTATACCCCTCAGACCATCTAATGCCGCATTTCTTGATGAACTTATATCGTGGCTTTTTTTCACTATTGTTCCATTTTTTATTACGTTGTGAAGCCGCCGAGGGAGATTCGTAACACCTCAAACAAAACGAGAACGAGAACGAGTCAGGTTCTTTTACTAGCTAAAGACCGAATATATTTGAAACGCGTGATTCCGTCAGCACCAGTCCTTTCATCACATTGCAAAAAACCAAGCTTTTGAATTACACGGATTGATGCAACATTTGATTTCCGAGCAAAAGCAACAACGTGATCAACTTCAGTGTTGAATTCGAGATAATTTATACCCAATTCGCCGGCTACTGTAGCGTAGCCTTTACCCCAGTATGACGGGTGAAGAACAAACCCTAATTCGTGTTCATTATCTTTATTCGGGAATACGATAAGCTTTCCGATTACTCGATTTTCTTTACAGATAACGTGTGAACCTATTTGTCCAGAGTACCAGATAGAAACATTCCTTAAAACGCTCTCTTCTATTCTCGATTTACTCCAAGGCCCTTTATCGAAGTTTGCAAATACTCGTTCATCGGTGAATAGCTCGATCATTGATTCAAGATCGCTCAATACCAACTCTCGGATACTAATCATATGAAAAGCCTGTCAAAGGAGACAACCCCGATTTTTTAAGCATTAGCCTCTACCGCCCAATTTCTAAACCACTCTACTGGCAACTGTACTGACTCAAAATTCAATATTCGAAGCTCTTCGATTGAGTAGTTGTTTGCCAAGTAGAGGTCCCACTGTGTTTCTACATCAGCTAGGACTGACATAATATCTTCCATTTCTTGTGGCACATCTACATCACAGCACTTATTTCAAAACTTCTCACACCATTCTGCTATTTGCTTGTGTGAATAGGGCGAATTCTTTGGCCTTGCCCCACATTCGAGTAAGACCAATAAGTTTTCTTTACTGTACTCAAATTTAATTGAATTATTTTGTTCCATGGTATAGGTTCTTAACACTTCAAGAAGAGGCGTGCGCATTTTACGCATCCGGCTTGGTTAATTTTTTAGGCGCCGATAGTGATTTAATGTATGAGTTTAGTTTATTAATACCTTCTGGAAAGTCATTCCCGCCGATTGAATTAAACCTGAATTCAATATTAGGATTACCCCAAAGCATTATATTAAAAGAAGTAAAGTCTTTTCCTCCAAGCTGAGCATTGTTAGGTCTCACGTTGGATAATACTGATAGAACCAAATCCAATATCTCTTGGTACTGCTGTTTGGTGTATTGTATTTCGTGCATATGGTTCTTTGATTGTTTATGAAATTCTTCCCAGTCATATTCATTATTATTTATAGGGCTAGGCAAATCACCTATCCATACGGCGCTTCCATCATTATTGATCACTAGGCTCGCATAATCATGACTGCCAATATAGATTTGTGGATTCACCTCATATGTAATAGTCAGCTTTTCCGCTTGCACAGTTAAAGGCAAGAGAATAAGTACAATAGAAAACAGATGTCTCATTTTTACCGCCTAACAGTTTGCTCAAGAACTTAGGCACATGTAGGCATAATGTCTACGTATACCCATGGACGGAGAGCCCCACGGATGGGTTCACAGCGCGTCTAGAAAAAAGTTCCTAGTGCACCAGCGCGACGCTACGAAGCGCATCAATTCAAAGATTACCATCTTTCGATCTCGCCCGACTCAACCACATTTCCCGACACAACAATTGTGGTAATTACATGAACATCGCTAAGTTCGATAGAAAAATAATCTGCCAAGGCCTTGGCCAATCCCAATTGCAAATCGTCCACCTTGTCCCTTGACCACAATGAAGGCAAATACAACGTCGCCATTACCTTGTACGCCTTCCCGAACTGGTGCTGGGCTTGCACGAGATTAACGGTCATATGTTCCGAGCTTACACCTGATTGTTGCGTCCACAACGCGACAACGTCTTCCGTCCCAGATACACAATCAGCCTGCACGATACAATGAGCAATAGGCATATGCTTTACGTCCCTCTACGCTCGGGCTGGACTTCGTGAATAAATATTCCATAGCCGTCAAACCGATGCGGCACCGCCGCTAGATCTAATGCGTGAGCAATATTGCCACGATGATAACTGCCATGATTTACGATATGAAAAAGGGTTTCGTTGATGGATAGCGTCCCTCGTTTACCGTCTGTGTAGGTAAACGATATCGAACGTTCACCGTCATTCAGGGTAGAAACATAATCCAAATACCAATGCGAAGACACGTCTAACCGGGCTTTTAGCTCGTCGAAGTGCGGTACCACCTTAGTATTCGTGGCAGCATGTGGCAGAGGCTTATCCTCTAATCGACTTCTAAACAATTCTTCAACTATCACAATATGATTGATTTGCTGGAGAGCAAACGCATAACTGTCGGGATAGAGTACTCTATCGATTTTTTCGACAGCCATCAGCGTACGATCATCGGCCCAGGTTTTGTATTCAAACATTTTTGTTATCATGCGGCTCACTCTCCTGCCCTACGCTAGCCTTGCATAGCCTAACGTTTCGCCATTGCTCACCAGACGTTTTTCGGCGTTTTTCCGTTACTCTACCGACGCATTTAAAAATGCATCCATCGCATCGGCTAGTTCAGACTCAGATGAACATATGTGTGTGGTGATTGATATTGAAGTAAAGAGCGGGATCAAGAATTCAATGATATTCCGGCTTTCCTGAGAGAAGGCGCGAAATAGGGAAATTTGCAGCCCCCTATCTCTAAGCACTAGAGACAGCGTTTGCAGCTTGGCGAAGTCTGAATATCGAAATTCAACATCTCGACAACCACCAAAGTCTACGACCTCTACAAACTCTGGAGGTAAAGCCGCATCATCAATCATACGACTAAAGTGGGAGATGATTTCGCCGGTTGTTAAAACGTCATCAACGCGGGTGAAAACAAACTTACTATTCTTTTCGTGGGTATATGTAACCGGCATTCCTGTGCTCTACATACATCAGTCTTATAATTGACATATAAAACCCTTTTTTTATTAGAATATCAAGCATCTTATTATTTGCCGATCACAAGACCATGGTTTGCCCTATAAAAAACATTACCGTTAATCAAATTAAAGCTCGTTGGTTAACTACAACCATCCCTCGGCTTCATTCACTTGTAACATACGTTGCCCCAATTGGTAGCCAAGTTCTCGGTAGGCTTCAAATTGGGGCTCATCAAAAAACTGGTCCGCTGTAGATTGATCTGGAAAGGTAGGGTTTGCTGTTTTGTAACCGATAAGGTCTGCCGTTAAGCCCTTCACCAAGGTTGTTTTAATATAAATCAGTCGACCTTGGCTACCATCATGATAGGTGATAGTGCCGAGGGCAAAACCGTTTTTCGCTCCGTTATATTTAGAGACAAAATAATCATCGTCTTCGCTACCCGGCAGTAAGTTCTCAAGACTGTAGTCTTTCGAGTCAAATGCTATTTGTGCTCCAAAATCTACTCGAACTCTCTCAACCAGATTGGCGAGATCAGAGAATTGAAAATCAGGATCTGCACCGCCATCCGTACAAATAATCACGTTTAGTTTACGGCGAATTAATTCATACAGTGCTAGATTCTCAAAATGACCACCGTCGGTTAGTTCAATGGCTTTTCGCTTCTCATTTAAACCTCCACTTAATACGCCACCTGTCAATGCGGGGTAGATAAAATTAGGCGGGAAGGAAAACTGCTTTCTAGGGTTTGGATGCGTAGCCCAAAAACCCAGCCGCAAATTCAATATAGACAAAACGGTTGCCACAATGCGATCGCGAGTCACACCTTTCCCGGCGACTGCATCATTCGGATTAACGGCTGCGCCGGAAATCGCCATTGCAGTCGACAAGGCCATCCCTGAACGATAGCCTTGTTTAAGATAATCGCTCGAATCACGCCAGCCCGTCGCGTCGCTACCACAATACAGCGGTGATAAAATAAAGTTGTCCCCGCCTCTCCCTCGGTATTTTGAGATCTCTGAATCGACTAATGTAATGTTGGTATTGACGATGTGATACGGCCGCTTATTCTGCTGGCACATGGTATCAATGTTAGCGGTATCAGCTTCAGTAGCCATTCCCCAGGAGTTATCCCGTACGCTATTAAGGTTTGGCATGAACGTTTCCATCAGGCGGTCACGATACATACGATGCAAACCCAGATAATTGATATTGACGCACATACTTAAAATGATGGCGACACAGACCATAACCAAGGTTAACCACCATGTAGGCGCATGCGCGAGGATAATAACTTCGGCTATCCAATACGCCATCAACGCCAAACCATACAGCATTAATCCGCCCGTTAAGATCACAATAAATCGATTCGCACGGCCGCCCGCCTGCATCAATCGCCTAATTTGGGTTACAGCACCGAGAAGCCCGGCAATAACCGATGTACTTGCTGCCGGCATACGCATATCGGCTGACGTAAATTCAACAATGATTAAGTGGACAACTTGAATGCTCCCTAACAGCGCACTACCGACACCAATCACGATGAGGTAGCCATTGCATTTTTGAACCAGCGTCCGGAAGCGATAATGCCAACTCGCTGAACCACCATTAAACCGGGTAAACAACGAATAAACGTAGCCAAAAAATAAGAACAACAAGATCGTAATAATGGATATGATAAAAAACCCGTTACCTAAGCCAAATTCAACACCCGGCCAAGCCTCGATACCACCAGGAAAAAATGAATAAAAACCGTACTGCTGAAACGCGACCATAAATGTCGTCAGCAACAATAAATAAGCGGTGAGTGAGACGAGCAACGCGCGCAGTGTATAACCAATCAGCGCGACAGACGTTAATCCTTGCCCAGGGATAAGGTAATTGCCATGTTGTCGAATGTAATCAAGAATAGCGTTCGGACGATAGCGTTCCGATGCAATTCGATTACCTGAAAACTTTTGACCTAAGGGAAAGTTATCGGGGGAGGTGCCAAAGTATTCATCTGAAGTACTCTCTTGGCGTTTCATCCAGCTAGGTATTTTCTGACTTAAGAACCACGTCAACGCTGAGCCAATATAGCCACCACCGGACACCGTTGATAGGTAATCCACTTTTTTTAACTTATCGTGCGACACTAGCGACTGCATCACACCCAACGCAAATGAAGCCGACCGAATACCGCCCCCAGAAAATGCTAGGCCGACTTTTTTCTCTCGTTCAAAGTGTGGATCTTGTGCGAGATGCTGCTCTTCACTGGTAATAACATCATCGACCTCATTGGTATAATTTTTATTGTCCGCCATATTTGCCCTTAGCGCAGAAAATCGCAGGAGATACTTACTATGAGAAAAGGTTGTTGCGAAATACTTAGACGTCCGTAGCGCTTTTACAGGCGACCACTACGTTTTAATGCCCAATACTCATTCACCAACCGGATGTGTAACTGTTGCGGCGTTGAGTCAGTAACAATAACACCTTGCTGCCGGAGACTATCCATTAGCCTGTCACGAGCGCTCAACAAGTTAGTGGTTTCGGCGAGGGTTAAGCTCGATTCAAAATCGATCACCGGCGTTTTGACGGTTTCATCAAGAAATGACTCGCGCAAGTTAGCAACCATGACAATATGTTGCTTCGCCAATAACCGGGTAGCCGCCACTACGTCTTCACGATCTTCTTCTCGAAGATTAGTCAACAATACCACCAACGAGCGTTTGCGATGCCTACTCATCAGCTCAGTACTCGCTTCCACTAAATCGCTAGTACTTGAGGAGCTATGCAAATCATAAACGGTGTTCAGCAAGGTATTGATACTTGCCTTGCCTTTAACTGGCGGAAGCCAGCGACCTTCGCCTGCAAAACTCAACAAGCCAACACCGTCGCCTTGTTTAAGTGCAACGTAGGACAAGAGTAGTAAGCTATTCAGTGCGTGATCGAAGTGGCTAAGTTCACCGTCTTTGGTTCTCATTCGGCGACCGCAATCAAGTAGAAAGATAATATCTTGATCGCGCTCATCTTGATATTCGCGGGATATAATTTTGCGATAACGCGAGCTGGCTTTCCAATCAATCTGCCGTGTTGTATCCCCTTCACGATACTCACGCAACTGCTGAAAATCCATCCCCTGGCCACGACGCTGAATTAAGTGCACGCCGATTTGTGAAATCTGTTGATCGTGCCCCAAGGTTTCAAACTGACTGATCGCCGTAAAGTTGGGGTAAATTTTTACCATCTGCGGTTGTTCTATCCGCTCTCGAAAATCCCACAAACCTAAACGCGAACGAATTCGGAAATCGATGTCGCCAAAACGAGCGGCACCGCGTTGAATAGGACGAGCAATGTAGCTCAACTGAGCGCTACTGCGCATATCCTCTTTGCGACTTTCCTCGAGACGTAGATAACGCGGAAAACCCTCCGCCGTCACCTCACTCGGGTAGTGATCAATAATCGTAATAGGAAGCGGTCGTTGGGTGCAGTTTTGAATCGTGATCGCAACTTTATTTGGCGCTCCCACAGCGAGACTATTGGGTACAGTACGGGTAGCCTGTATGGGTTGCTTTTCTCGCCACACGCTGGCGTCAATAAGTGCCGCCACGATAACCGCGGCAAAAACAAACCACCACAGTAAACGTAAACTGCCAACAATACCGTCAGGCAACCAAAATGAAGAAACACCAATGCCCAGGCCAATCACCATTAGCCCGACAAAGAGTTGTAAACAAAGCCGACTTGGCCTCATTGACGCGGAGCCTCGACAGTATCTAACAACTGATCGAGTACAGTGTCGGAAGTTTGTCCGTCAATTTCGGTATTTGCAGACAAAATGATTCGATGTCGCATCACAGGATGTGCCATCGCTTTGACATCATCGGGCAACACAAAACTGTCGCCTCGCAACAACGCATTGGCGCGTGCCGATTTTATTAACGCGATACTAGCCCGAGGACCCGCGCCTTTAACAATCGCGGTACTTTCTCGCGTGGCGCGCACCATACGAACGGCGTAGTCCATCACATGCTCATCCACGGTAATTTTAGTCGCTAACTCTTGGAGTTTTAGAATGTCACTGGGTTGCACAATCGGTTCGTTGGATTGGCTCTCCATTAAATCCCCTGTTGCTTCTTTGGCGACGGCCCGTGTCAATGCAATTTCACTGTCATAATCAGGGTAATCCATGGTGACTTTCAATAAGAAGCGGTCTAATTCCGCTTCGGGAAGTGGATAAGTCCCTTCTTGTTCTATTGGGTTTTGCGTAGCAAAAACCATAAAAGGCAGATCCAATGCGTGTGACTCACCTTCGATAGTGACTTGTTTTTCTTGCATGACTTCGAGTAAAGCGGCTTGCGTTTTTGCCGGTGAACGGTTGATCTCGTCCGCCAATAGCAGGTTGGTAAACACTGGACCTTTACGTACACGGAAGTTGCCATCGGCCATATTGACCATAGCATGCCCAGTGATATCAGCGGGCATTAAATCCGGAGTGAACTGAATACGCTTAAATTGCCCACCAAAACAACTGGCTAATGCACGCACCAGCAAGGTTTTACCGAGACCGGGGATCCCCTCTAACAACACGTGACCATTGGCGATCAGAGACACCAACACTTGATCAACCACCTCTTCTTGCCCGATGACAATACGGTTTACACGATCACGCATGGCATGTAATTTTTGACTGGCTAACTGGAGCACCGCTTGTTTTCTATCTTGCGCACTTGTAACCTCTCCGCTGCTAGCTGGCGTGCTGGCGGAGGGATTACCGTTGGCGGTGTTGTTACCGTTATCTCCGGGTATCTCATCACTCATAGCGTTTACTCTTATCTCGTCAATTTTTATCGATTGAGCTGCTGGCTCGTGCGCTGCAGCAGTTTGATACACATATAGAACTTCAATTCATCTTTTGGCACTTCCCCCATTAACATATTGTTAACCGTGTGCCGGGGTAAGTCCGTTAGTTCATGCAGTTTTTCTTCTAACAAACGTTTGTTTTTTTCATCATCATCGATGCGAAATAGATCGGGGTACAAACGCTGTACTTTGCGTTTGATCTCAGAGCGTAAGCCCTCAACTAATTCGCCAGTTAAGCCTTGCTTCCAATAGTATTCCGCCATAGTATCGATGTGCTCTTTGAACGAGCGGCGGGTTAGATGGTCGACAACGTGAATCGGCCCAAATCGACGGGCTGAATAGACAATCCACAACACCAATAGCAACAGACTGGCAATGGTGACTTCACGAAAATGCTTCCAGATGAGATCCAATAAGGTTGGCACTACCGCGCCGTATAGGAAGACAACTTGATCACTGCCGTCGGTTAAAATTTGCAACAAATGTGCGTGATCTAACAAGCCGACTTGATCGTTATTCCAAATATTGATGTCGGACATCACGGTGAGTAATCCATCACCGACATCGAGCTGCATGAATGTAATGGCTACGTCGTTTCCCGCCCAGTAAAACGACTGAATACCTTGGTAGTCTTCCGAGTCTTCGTAAAAGCTGGGATGATCAAGTGAGCCACTGCCGCTAAAGTCAGCCAACAAGGTGTAATCGATACCATTGAAGGCTAACCGTGAGAAATTATCACTAATTAGGTATGACTCTAAGCGGCGAACCGTACTGGGCACATCGCGTTCTTTTTGCAATATTTCTTGTTCTGCTTTTGCACGCTCAGCTTGCTTTTCGACTAATTCTCGGCTGCGTTCAATTTCCTGTTGAATCCTCTCCGCGCGCTCTTCACGTGATTCTTTTTGGTCATCGACAGGCTCATCAGCGTCGTCTTTATCGGGGTTAAAAAAATCGACTTGCTCTACATTGGAGTACTGCGCACTACTGAGAGGTAGCTCTTCTTCAACTTCATTTTTAGTAACATCAAAATATGATAGCAATACATCGCTTTCATCTTCATCCAAGAAAGGCGCCGCAACAACCAAGTGCCCTCCTTGCTCCATCCATTCGATGAGTTGTTGAGCTCGACGTTCATTTAAAACTGCATTGTTCTCGCGAATAATTAGCGTACCGTTATCAGTGAGTTCATCAAGTACGCTAAGCTCTGAGCTACCAATAACATTGTCGGCGTACTTTTTAACGAAACGTTCAGCCGCTAAATAAGGGTTGCGCAGCGCTTCTTGACTCCATCCTAGCGGCACCCATTCTTCATAAGGCTCTAATCGAGTCCAAATAAAGTAGCATAGCCACAACACAACAATGACGAGCAGGCCCACAATAAGGCGCGGCACCCAGGAAGAGGTTGGCTTACTCATTGCCGCTCTCCAGTGGGTTTAGCATCGGCCAACTCGAAGAATTGCGGCCACTGCCTGCACAAGGCAATGACTTGGTCTTCGCTGGGCACTCGGTGTGCGTAGGCTATAGACTGCCAAATACGCGTCAGCTTCCACATATATTCTGGAAGATTTTGGTGGGTATTTGTCGTTTCCCGTGCGGCTACGCTGGCTTCAACCACGGTGGCGCATTCCTGTTCGGTGTAGCCATCAAAGAATTCGAACGAAAACTCATGAATTAAATGTGAGAGCGTTGCCCTATACAGCAAGCTGACCGCTTCGCGAGATTGGCCCGCTAACCACAACTGTTTAACCTGAGCGATTACATCTTTAGGAATGCTGTCACGGCGAACATCTAACCCAAACAACACCTCAGGCTCCTGACGTTGTTCGGTTTGTATTGCAGGGCGATAGCGGAACATCGCCATCAAACCATTGCGATAACGGTAAATGATGTAAACCACAATACCGATCAACAAGGCCCAGAACATAATCTCGAGAGCACCGGCAAGGGTTCCAAATGCTGAACTCAGGGCTTCGAAGACTTCCCAGATTGCCAGCAGCCACTCGATTAATGTTTTCAGAAAACCCCAGTCTTCCTCGTTAAATTCAGGATCCTCAACATCCAGCGGTTTGAATCTATAGCCTTCTTTTAATTCGTAACGATTGAAGTCTTCACTGGACAACACATCGAGAATATTATCTTTGCTCTGTCGAGCAAAGGATGACTCGTTTAAGGCATCGTAGTATTGCTCGACAACCGCGTTATTCGTTTCTTGTGCACTGTCTGTTTGCGCGCGCACATCCGTGGCAGTGAAACTACCGAAGGTAATCAATAGAAAGGGAACCAGAGCGATGATCGCTTTCGGCAATTTTCGTCGAGGCGTTACGCTGACGTTAGCCTGGTGTTGTTCGAGCATATGACGAAAACGAATTTCTACATCCCACGCTTCTAGCTCTATTCTCCGCCCAATATACAGTGAAAATCCGCCAGCGACATAGAAAGGAGCCATGGCTCCCATGACCAACCAAGTCAACACATTACTCAGTAATGAGTACTCTTCCGCTTCTGCAACAAAGAAGTCGAAAAATTGCTCTTGAAACTCGACCGGTAATAATAGTAGTGCAATAGCCCATACACCCAGCATCAATATGGTTTCGATATGGACGCAGACAATCGTCATCCACAACGCGGCATTGCCATAGGTTTGGTGTAAACCGGTTAACCTTTGTGCTCGCGCTTTACCCTTTAGTCCTTCTAATACGGTCAGAGGTAAATCAAATGATCGAGAAGGACTAAAACGGCGCCACAGGATAGCGGCAAAAAAATCTGTCTTGGCGATGCTAAAAAATTGTCCTAGTAAAGATTTAAGCGGCGGATATTCACTAAACAGGGCGCGACTTAAATACAGTAACGGTAGCCGCTCCCAAATTGGCTTCAACCACCATACAACCATTAAAGCAAGCCAACTATATTTACCTCCAACTAAGCTCAACACTGCCAAAGTAATACCACTCGGCACTGCCCACAACATCCATAACGGTAAAAACCATTGGCGAGCCATGGCAAAACCAAGATCTCCCGCTTGCCAGCCATTACGAATACGTGGCTCAATGGTAATTTTACTCAGATCCATCAGTCACCCGCGCGTACATCATTGAGGCGCGACGGCCCATGTATTTTATATACCCCAACACGAGCGCCCATAACACAGCGCCAACTGATAGCTTCACCCAGACCGGTGTGGATGCCTTAGAAGACCAAAACGCTTCAATGAATGCGGCGATCAACAGCATGACGCCCGCGCCAATGACAATTTTGACGGCTTCGCGACTCGCCTCACGCAGTGAACCCAGACGCGTAAAATGCCCTGGGCTGATTATGGATACGCCGAGTTTCAACCCTGCGGCACCTGCTAGCACGATGGCTGTTAACTCGAACGATCCATGGCCGATAACGAAAGGATAAAACGTTTCGTAATAGCCCAGTTGTGTTAAATGCCCAGTCACAGCACCGAGAATGACGCCATTAAAGAGCAGCACAAAAACGGTATACACACCCAGTAGTATGCCACCTGCAAACTCGCGAAAAGCAATGCCGATATTGTTATAGATATAAAAACCAAACATAAAGAGATCGGTGTCGGCTTCACGTTCTCGCCCTAAAATTCGCCGTGATGGGTCGTACATCGACTCCATTTCGCGGACTTGATCCCAGCTCATTACGCTATAGATCATCTCTGGATTGAAGTAACACAAAACGCCAAGCATTATGCCGGGGATTAGAAACAGAATGGTGGCCCATTTAACGTATAGGCTGTTGTCATGAAGCGCACGAGGAAAGTCAATAATAAAAAATCGTAACCATTGATAACGAAATCGCGGGTTCCCTGCATACAAACGATTATGACAACCAACAACGATTCGATTAAGCCGATCAACCAAGTGAGGCGAATAACGACGTTTCTTTGCCAGCGCTAAGTGATGACAAACCAAACGGTAGGCTTCAGGCACTCGGGCAATAAATTCTTCAGACACTGGCTCTTGTTCTTTCTTTTTTCGCCAGCGCCATCTACTGGTAGAAAGCCACGCTTCGAGATCGAGCCATAAAGCCGTGTATTGCAATTCAAAATCTTGCTGTCTCATTAACCCACTAATCCACGTCCAATGCCGCGCAAGTAATCCACGCGATGCTGTTCATCCACGGGCAGCAGTGGGCCCATAATATTTGCTAATTCTTGTTGGCGTTCGGCACTGAGTTGGTTGTGCCGCTGGGCAAATCCAATCACCGCCAATTGATCTTCACGACCCATCGGGAAATTGGCAACTTGAGGTCGTGCATCCGGAAGACCGCCCAAACTGTTTTCCGTTTGGCGATAGATCACTAAAGAGCCAGCGGCGAGATCACCCAGACGCTGGAAGTGTTTAGTATTTGCCATGGTGATAATGCCAGCGAAATAGGCGATAGGCATGGCATCGGCAAAACGAATAAAGTTGCGCACAATCGACGTACCCCAACCAATCGACGTGAGGTCGTCGTTCACAACAGCAATACCCATCCATTTTTTGCCCGGTGTTTGTCCCTCACTAAGGACTTCGAATAGTACGGAGTAAAACCACGAAAACGAAAACCAAATGATTAGTAAGATGCCCCAGCCCGCAGCGCCAGTGAGTGATAGCAGGATGAAACAAACCAGTTGCACGCCAGCAATGACAAACTGATCGAGCAGCCACGCCAGGCAACGAATAACAATGCCTGCCGGTTCAGCATAAAGGTCGATACTCTCGGGTGTTTCAACACTAATTTGGGTAGAAATTTTCATGCAGAATTAAGCAGCCGGTCCTTCAACGCCAAACATATTGCGATACATTACTCCGAGGGATAAAACACACAAAGGACCTACCCAAATCATACCAATAGCCAATGGAATCGTGGCGATTATGCTCAATACGCCGATAATGAGCAGTAAGCCGAATACGGAAAACCAGCGCTTTGAGATAGCCTTACGCGAAGCTTCTAATGCTTCCCACGGACCTAAGCCTTTATCAGCAATCAATGGTATGACTAGCGCGTAGGCAACCATCAAATAAATACCCGGAAGAATAAACAACATGAAGCCGATAAAAACCAGCACGTACATGATGAACATCGCCACAATCAGGTTTAAGCTTTTATCGAAATAGCTAAAGACCGAACTCACATCGAGTGGCTGATCGACCGAGCCCTTTACGCCAAGCATCAAAAAGCCTGCGTTCATGGGAATGAAGGCAAGCATGGTAACGATAGAAATTAGAAAACTAATGAATTGAGAGGCCGTTTCGCCTGCGAACACCCCCAATATGCCGCCGACTACACCTGCTACTAAGGAGACGCCTACATAGGCTGCAAAGTAAACCAGGAAGGCGAGAAACATAACCATTTTTCTGCCGGAAACCCGCTGCCAAGCTTCCGATAAGGTTGCGCCAATTGAAAATTCGTATTCCCCCGCGATGGCTCGCTCTACCGAACCGTAGTCTCCGTTGTCCTTGCTGGTCGATAATGACGCTGCTGGAGCCGCATAGATATCGCTTTCGCCCATAAATAGATCCTTCCATTTCTTATTTGTCTTATCCTGCAAGCAAGTCGCATCATAAAGCGGTTAATAGCATCGGCTCAACTCGGATTTCTAACACGACTGACGAGCGACACCACAACGCGATGTAGCCCCTAGTGTGCAGCATAAACCGGCGAAACGACTAAAAAACAACCACCCCTGAACGAAAAAAGCTCCCAACAGGGAGCTCTTTAGTAATACCGAAAGCAACAACAGGATAGCTTGGAGTATTTTTTAGAACGGAATATCGTCGTCAAAACTATCCATGCCCGCAGGCGCTTGTTGCGGGGCCTGCTGAGGCTTTTGATTGTAGTTATTTTGTGGCGCTTGCTGTGGACGCTGCTGAGGCGCATTGTTGTAGCTACCGCCACCCATGCCAGAGTTGCCCATACCCGACGAGTCGCCTCGACTATCAAGCATTTGCATTTCATTGGCAACGATTTCAGTGGTATAGCGATCTTGTCCCGAGTTATCTTGCCACTTGCGCGTACGCAGTGAGCCCTCAAGATATACTTTGCTACCTTTGCGTAGGTATTCCCCGGCAATTTCTGCCAAACGATTGAAAAACACCACACGGTGCCATTCGGTACGCTCTTGGTTCTCGCCGGTTTGTTTGTCTTTCCAGGACTCTGAAGTCGCAACAGTGATATTGGTAACGGCACCACCGCTAGGCATATAGCGTGTCTCTGGGTCTTGGCCGAGGTTGCCGATCAAGATTACTTTGTTGATACCACGTGCCATATTATTCTCCTAAACAGTCTATTCCGGCGTAGCGCAGGGCACTTCCGTCCCTAAACGCTCCACTTTACACCAGGCGCAGCAGTCACAAAAGCGCTGACCCAGGATTTATCTGAATTTGATTTAGCTGAGACCCAATTCGGCAATTGAGTCTGACTTGAAGACTTTTTGATCCACTTTGAGATGGGCCGCGCCTTCATGCTCGACGTACCAAACTTCAGCCACACCAGGCAAAGCCAACAGCTTGTTGAGCAACTCATCCTGGCTTTCATGATTGGTCAACTTCACATGAATGTTAGCGAGATAGCGAGGCTGGGCCATGGTAATACTAACCAACCACCAGCAGGATACTAAGGCTGCACTCCCCGCAAACACACTACCGGCGCCCGCCCAACCATAGAGGTAACCACCAATCATACCGCCAAGGAACGCGCCCAAAAACTGCGATGAGGAATACACCCCATTCGCAGTACCTCGGGTGCCAGCCGGTGCGATTTTACTGAGCAACGATGGCAGAGTGGCTTCGAGTAAGTTAAACGCGACAAAGAAACAAAATAATCCAATGAGTAACACTGTCGATTGATCGTAGCCCCATGCCAATACGCCCTGCATCACAGCTAGCAGAGCAACGGCCCCGCTAAACACCCATTTAATTTGACGTTTTTTCTCGGCGATAATCATGAAGGGCAACATCACGATGAACGCTCCACCGAGCAACGGTAGATAAACCCACCAATGCTGCTCGCCAGGAATTTGTATCACATCACGCAGCAGACTGGGGAGAACCACGAAGCTCGCCATCAGCACAAAATGCAATACAAAAATACCGAAATCGAGCCGCAGCAATTGCGAATGCCGCAACACTTTGCCCATAAGCTCGCGCTGAGTTGTCACCTCATGTACTTGACGCCCAACGGGCTTAGGTACAACAAAAAATAATATAGCGAGACCAATCACCGCAAAGAGCGCTGTAATCCAGAATACCGCATCGACACCACCCGCCTTAGATACGAGCGGACCGATGATGAGGGCGACCGAGAAGGACAGCCCAATCGAAGCACCGATACTGGCCATTGCCTTAGTACGGTTTTGATCGGAGGTTAAGTCCGCCACCATGGCCATGATGGCGCTGGCGATAGCTCCCCCACCCTGTAAAAAGCGCCCCAGGATCAACCCATAGATTGTTTCTGCGCTCGCCGCGATGACGCTACCCAACGCAAACAGGATGAGGCCCACCGCAATTACTTGTTTACGCCCCCATCGGTCAGACCAAATGCCAAAGGGAATTTGTAATAACGCTTGGCTACAACCGTACGCTCCCAGCGCCAAACCCAGTAGCTGTGGAGAGCTGCCGACGTACTCGTCTCCGTATAGGGTCAGAACCGGCAACACCATAAACAGCCCCATCATCCGGAAAGCGTAAAGCATAGCCAGAGAGACAACGGCGCGGCGTTCGTTTGGTAAGGCTGTGGACGTTAGCGACACAAATGACTCAGGTAATAATTGTTTGGTTTCGAAGGGTTTTGAGGGCGGCCATTCTACCTCAATTCGCGGGATTGGCGCAGAGATTCCATAAAATGTCTTGAATAAAGCGCCAAGCATCTCGAGAAATACCGGCTATCCGGTTAGCGGTACGGTGGGAACCGTTGTGATTGCAGGGCCAGGCGGGCGCTATTAACCTAGGAACAACCTACGATCAGTGCGCGACCAGAGAACATCGGCGCTATGTTGATCCTAGTGAGCGATCAAAGCTTAGCCCACGTCGGGAAGCTAGCGAGCCACTTGGCTCACTACGATGTACACAATGGAGCAGCGGGCTGGGTATCAAGCATTAAAATAATGGAATTGAGTGAATGGCAGTAACCTCGATAACCGCTAAATCAGAAATCGCACCAGGCGTCGCCGTGTTCACACAGAGCGATGCCGGAGATCGAAAACCCCTCGCTGACGCGCTCCATTTAGGCCTCGAACGGGAGGTCAACATTCGCGTACTAGCGGACGGTGAAGACGTCAGCAGCCTATCACTGCTGATGATTGACTGCGGCTGCTACGCACCAAATCGAATTCAGGGTTGGCTCAATTCCCTTGCTCCACAAACCATTCCCCCGGTTGCGCTCTACAACACCGAAGAATCCAGCTTGCATGAGTCACTGCTTGAGTGGCCGTGTGTCAAAGGGTTTTTCTTCAGTGATACCGACGGGAAACAAATGATTGAGGGCTTGAAGCTGCTGTTGAACGGCGATTTTTGGGTTCCCCGGCGTCTCCTACATGCCTACCTCGAGCGTAATCGGCGTGCCCCAACCCACCAAATCAAGACAGCGGAGCTTCTTACGAAACGGGAACGAGAGATTCTGAACCTACTGGAGAACGGCGCGACCAATGCCGCCATGGCAAGCGCTATGAATGTCAGTGAGCACACCATCAAAACGCATCTGTACAATATTTACAAAAAGATTGATGTCGCCAACCGAGTCGAAGCCATTAATTGGTCACGACAAAACATGTCCGCGCAAGGCTAACCACTCGTCGTCGTTAGCCTCGTACCCAACAGTAATTCATCAGAGATACCGAGCAACCGCTGAACTATCTCGCTGATCCATTGCAGCCAACCAACAATCAACATTCGCAAGATCTTGCCTAAACTCGTTACAAAAGACTCTCAACATTTGATAACCACAGTAGGCGGTAATATCAGCGATTGTTATTTTGTCACCGACGATAAACGGCTGTGAGAGTAATTGTTCATCCATCATCGCCAAGCACTGATTGATTTTCGGCAGCTGCGTTTGTGCCCACTCAGGAAACTGCTGAATGGAATCTTTAAATAGTGGGTAGGTATGGTGGCCATATTCCAGAGAGGGAACAAACAACCCAAACTCCATGCGTCGCTGCCACATTTCGACAATCGCCTGCTCCTTCGAAGAGTCACCGAATAGACCACTTGGTTTAAGCGATTCTAAAAAGCGGCAAATCGCCACACTTTCGCTAATCGCGCTACCATCGTCCAGCACAAGAACGGGAATCTGACCGACAGGGTTGATAGACTTAATGTAAGCTTTATCGACCGGCCCATCGGGCAGTTGCTCTAGTTCTAACGCTAACGCCTGCTCTAGTGCAAACATCTGCACACGACGTCCGTTAGGTGCCAAGTTTTGTGTCACTAATCTCATAAATACACTATTGCCCTTAACTAAAGTGAGGCCGACTAACGTGAAGCCTACCGAGTTGGAGGGAACTCTGACAGCAATTGGTTGATGATCACATCTGTCCGTTCGCTGCGCTCTTCTGGAGTTAAATCAGACATTACTCGATACTCTGCGCTGCCGCGCCAAATAAGCTGCTGATCTGTCGCTTCATGAAAATCCACCAGCAGCATTGTTTTAGCGACATCGTCGCTCAGTGTTTTGCCGATACTAATACCCACACCGCCAAAGCCGCCGCGAGATCCACCACCGACACCGACTGAAGTGCTCACACGTGGTCCACTGCCGCTATCGGTAAAGCGTGTTGAGCGATCCACACTGATGAAAAAGTCTGGCTCACCTGACTCTAACAACACGAGGCCCTTGGCAATCATCGCTTCATTAACACTTTGCTTGATACGCTTTAAATCAAGATCATTTGGGTCAACATCGGTGCCACCAACGTCCTGCCAGCGATAAAATTGCAACTCTGTGAAATCTACACTCTCATCATAGTCATAACCTACCACCGCCGGAGTATTAGCACAGGACGCTAAGACAAGAATTACCGCGGTACAAGCACCCGTTTTCAATAGTTTAAAAAAAGCTTCCATCAGACCGACCTCAGTTAATCCTATGCGTTGTAAATTCAACGTACCACTGATAGATACCGATACATAACATACGCAACCTCAAGCCTCATTCGACAACGAATAACGACGAAGGTTGACCCATTTAAAAAAAATACCCATAAAAAAAACCAGCGGTTACGCTGGTTTTTTTTATGGGCTATTAGCCGGATCAATCGACTATTTTTTCTTTGCGTCTTTTTCTTCTTTACGCGCACCAGCCAAAATATTGGTCATCGCGTAATTGCCTTCATGACATGCATACTCGTATATTTCATCACTGGTGGTATTAAAAACCATTTCACCACGCCAAGGCTGAGTATATATTTCTGGGTCATCCACAGTAAATTCGTAGAATAACTCGTTATCGGAAATACGCGTAAGCCGCTCGGTGACTTCAGCGTTTTCAGACATATAGTACGAGGCGCTAAAGTACAAACGCAATGCTTCGGCTTCTTTAAAGTTCTTTGATTTAACAACTAACGTGTCACCATCCCACCACGCAATTGAATCACCTAGCCATTGGCTTAGCTCTTCAGGCTTGTGCTCTTTACTGAGACGAATGATGCGAGCATCGTGATTCATTTCAACCAGAATCATCACGGCATCTTCAGACTGCACAATGCGATAGTTGTTGTTATACATCACATTCAACATGGGTGGGCCACCGCTCGAACCAAAACCCACGAGACAGCGATCACCGACTGAACGAGGCTCTGGGCCATCAAAATTGGTGCGTGCTTCGGATTGCTTCGCTTTGAATATCTCCATCCCTTTTTTTGAGTATGGGAGCTGGCCGTTTTCTGGCTCGACTATCCACGAAGTACGATACTTTCCATCGATTTTCGCCAGTCGTTCACCCGATGCGACCCAAAAGCTGTTATACCCACCCACGCTGCCTTTGGCAGGTGCTCCTTCATTTGGGTCGGTTGGCTTGAGGCCAGCTTTTTGACGCGCTTCAACCATTGCCTGCATTTTAAGAGCATCTTCTTCAGACATAGTCAGAGATTTATAACGCGCGGGTCTTGTTAGGCCCGTGAGGCTCACGTTGGTCCAGACGCCTTGAAAGTCTGGCTGGCCATTGGCTAGACGCGGCGGCTCATAACCTTTTGCAAGTTTCTCAGCAGTAGATTCAGCCACTGCTGTTGATGAACAAACACCGATCGCCAGCGCAATCAAAGAAGATGTAACTGTAGCTTTGTAAAATTTCAGCATGAAGCCCCCGAAATAGAGTCTAGAGGAAGCGGCTAATCCGCAGGAGCGAAGGATATACAAGCCGCGATGAGATGTGTAGTGAGATTTGTTTAGAAAGGTTACCAAACAAAAACCATACTACTGGCTGCTTTTTTCAATGGTGTTGGGCTCAATAACATGGGTATTGGGCTTGATAACATGGCGGCTTACAGCCTCACAAAAAAGGCCAGCAATTGCTGGCCTTCATCTTTGACGCTATCACTAGGGCCTTATCGATGCGCTTCACGCACAATATAGGCTCGAATAGCTTCGGCATCTTCTGCCGTTAGCTGGCCTTTAAAAGAAACCATGCCTTTTTCAGCCAAGACGCCGTCGATGACGACTGCTTTCCAGGTATCAGTAGTCATGATGCGAGGGCTCGAGCGCAAGTCAGGAAAAGTGCCCGGATCGGCGCTGACCGCTTGCGGACCATGGCAAACGCTACAAAAACGCGCATAGCTTTGCTCTCCTTGAGCGATAAATTCGTGACCGCCGAACATTTCAGGCGGAGTAAATGTCGCTTCAGCTCGCGTAGCCACCTGGCCTTTATCAGTTGGCAGCTGCGCACCACCATCGAAGTTAAATACTAAGACGCGGGAGTTATTAGTCGATGCATCTGTTGTCGACTTTTCACCCTTTGGCAAACCTCGCGCACCGACAACAACGGCAACCTGTTGCTTGCCATCTATAGTGAACGTCGACGGTGCAGCGACGACTTTAGCCTGCACTGGAGTGGTCCAACGCTGCTCGCCTGTACGCGCATCGTAAGCACTAAAGTTACCTAACTCATCCCCCTGGAATATTAGGTTTCCAGCCGTTGAGAGAATACCTGCAACGCTGCGTGTGGTGGAGAACTCATGACGCCACACTTCTTTTTGCGCGACGGGATCCCACGCTAAGATATAAGACTTACTCTTAGGCACGTTCTTGCCACCACCCATCATCATGCGTGCGCCTTTGGCAAAGTCAGTACCCGTATTCCAGCCTTTGCCAGAAGACTCAAACTTTTCCACGGACGCGTACCCGCCCACTTGCTCCCACACCGGGATATACATTAGACCGGTCTCTGGGTTGAACGCCATTGGGTGCCAGTTGTGCGCGCCCAGTGGGCCTGGCTGAACCAACGCCGCTTTACCTGTTTTGTCGTAACGGGCTTCGGGGTTTTCAACCGGACGGCCAGTTTTCAAATCAACGTGTGTAGCCCAATTTAAAGGAGCAAATGGTTCTGCCGAGAGCAGTTCGCCGGACTTGGCATCTAGTACGTAAAAGAAACCATTCTTGGGAGCCTGCATGACGACTCGACGCTGCTTACCTTTAACGTTTAGGTCGGCCAACACAATGTGCTGTGTGGCAGTGTAGTCCCAAGTCTCACCCGGTGTTGTCTGGTAGTGCCACTTGTATTTACCGTCATCAGGGTCCAGTGCAACAATAGAAGACAAAAATAGGTTGTCGCCACCCCCTGGGCTACGAATCGCCTGATTCCACGGAGAACCATTACCGACGCCGATATACAAGGTATCAAGATCGGGGTCATAGGCCATAGAGTCCCAAACGGTGCCGCCACCGCCCTCTTTCCACCATTCGCCATTCCAGGTTTTAGCCGCTTCTTCTAATTCGGGTTGCTCAAAGCCATCGTCTGGATTACCGGGAACAGTATAAAAACGCCAGTCCAAATCACCTGTATTTGCATCGTATGCAGAAACATAGCCTCGCACACCTAATTCAGCACCGCCGTTGCCGATCAGAACTTTGCCCTTAATCACTCGAGGAGCACCAGTGATGGTGTAAGGTTTGGTGGTATCGACAGTAATTTTGTCCCAGAGCACCTTCCCGGTTTTCGAATCCAGAGCGATGAGTCGCCCATCGATGGTGCCGACGAAGGCCTTACCTTGCCAAACTGCCACACCACGGTTAACAACATCACAGCAAGCATCAACACCCTTTTTACGATCCACTTTTGGATCAAACTCCCACAGCAGCTCTCCGCTTTTTGCGTCGTAAGCTTTTACCATGCTCCAAGCGGTGGTGATGTACATAGCGCCGTCGACTACGATTGGCGTCGCTTCCTGACCGCGGCTGGTATCAATATCCGCCGACCAAGCCAGTTTTAGGTCCGCAACATTGCGAGTAGTGATTTGGGAAAGCGGGCTATAGCGTTGCTCATCGTAAGTTCGCCCATGGCTCATCCAAGAACCTGGCTCTTTGTTAGCATTGATAATTCGCTCGCCATCTACCTGTGCAGAATAAGGTGCATTCGCCGCGATGGCGTGGGTACCAGTAAGCGCGAGTCCTAACATGGCCGTCAATAGTGGAGATTTCATCATGACTCTTCTTCTATATGGTTTTCTGTGATCGGGGTATGTAAACCCGCCTAGTCTAGCCAGATTGCCCCTATAGACCAATCGTTGAAAAGCAAATAAGTGTTACTTAAATCGATGAAAAAGAGGTTTTAACTCGAGGACGGTGCAGAGCGTATTCGTTAGGAAGGCTTTTTTGGGAGGGGAGCGAAACTTAATGACGCTCACCGGCTATGTGCCACCAGTGAGCGAGAACTAGGTAAAAAAAGTGGTGTTTAGTCGCTGCCTGTTATTTGAGCGTCGCGACGACTTTAACGTCCGGCGTAACCGCAGCCGAATCGATATAGCCAACCAATCGAGGATCCGCTTTGACCGCCGCAATGACTTCGGCATCATTGTTTACCGTATTGGGTGGGCTACCTTTTCCGGTAAACACTAATTTAGACCAGTAGGCCTTAACTTGGCTGTTCGATTTGTTGAGCACCACGCGGTTAAATTCCGTTGTTACCGCCTCACCATCCCCTTGGTTAATCACCTCAACGTCTTTTCCGTCGATTTGATTCGCCTTGCCCAAGTACACTCTTTCCAGCGCTTTCACATCAGCGGCAGTAATTGGCGAATCGCTACTGACAATGACCGCTATTTCAGCTTGAGCCATAGCAGACGCAATGAGTGTTAAGATAATAATTAGGTATTTCATGATGTTGCCTCCTAAAATACAGCGTCGATAGCGACTCTAAAAAGGTTGCCGCTGCTTGCTGGCGTGTTGTCTGCATCGATATCAGAATATTCCGCTTTAATAGCTACACCGGATGTAAAGTCCCAACGCACACCGATCGAATTAGTTTTTTGATCAATTGCTGTGGCTGCTGTAAACCCATCTATAAGTGCAATCAAGCCGTCTGTTACTGTCGGAATCACCGGAATATCGCTTGTTAAGTCGGGAGCTTCATTGTCAGTCTCAGAGTGAGTGAGATGAATCATCCAGTCACCAAAGGAGTAGCCTCCAGACACATACCAACTTTGTTGCTCGGCAGCGGGGCTATCATCGACGGCAAGATCCGTGAACTCCGTAACCACCAAGAATTGTCCGAGCTCTGCTTTAATCGACAACGAAGAATAAACAAATTCGTCTTCTTGGAAAGCCAATATCTCTGCGGTATTTTGTGCACCTGTGCCCACCAAACCAACGGGCAGACTGTTGAGCGTCGCGATCAAACCACCAACCGAGCCAACACCAGGTAAGGCAATATCTGAATACCCTTCGATGGAAGTTTCCGTGCTTTGCGCACCAGCTCTAACCGTCAACCAATCGTAGACCATACTCACGGCAAAGCCGCCACGTTTTCTACTATCAACAGAAAGATCAACTCCTGAAGACTCAACTATTTCTGAAGCGCCTCCGTAAAAAAACTGACCTGTAAAATAAGCGTCTCCAAAGCTCTTTTGATAAATAAGCTCGATACCATCTTGAGTACTCCCAGCACCTAAATAGACTTCGCTGGGCGGGCTGATCCAGTGATAGGCATAGCCAACATCTAAAAAGTCTGAATACAAATAAAGAGGCGTTTGGTATCTACCTAATTTAAAGGCTAAATCATTGCTGAACTGATAATTGACATTGGCCCAGGTCACTTGAGGATCAAAGCCATTAGCTCCGTTCGCGAGAATTTGTACGGTCACCGAGACATGGTCGTTGATATCAGTGGAGGCCTGCAAACCAAGAACACTATCCTGCTGAAACGTTGCTACATCCTCATAACCGGCTAACTCGTCTCCCTCATCGGCGTCGGCAATACCGCCACCGACGCTAAGAAAGCCGTTCCACGTAATCTCTGCAAAACAAATACTCGGTAGAAAAAACATCAGGCCCATCAGTAATTTTTTTGGATACATCAGTTTCATATCAACCGCCTTGTTGGTACTACGTGAGAGTTATTTAAGTGTCGTCAATACCTTCACATCGCCACTAACGGCTCCGGCATCTATGTAGCCGATTGCACTACTATCGTTTTTGAGAGCCTGAATCACTTCAGAGTCACTATTAAACTCTTTTGGCGGAGTACCTTTCCCAGTGAAAACCAATTTCGACCAATAGGCTTTCACCTGACTATTTGATTTATTCAATAACACACGGTTGAACTCTGTCGTCACATCGCTACTGTCGACCTGATTCAAGGCGCTGACTGAAACATCACCTAGGGATTTCGATTTCCCAAGATAGAGTTTTTCAAGCTCCTTTAAATCTATCGACGACAAAGGTGACGAGGCAGCAACAACCACAGCGACTTCGGCGACAACAGCGATCGGCATAAATAATGTCATAATAAAAATTAAAAGCTTCTTCACGTCACTCTCCTTAAAAAACTGCATCGATAGCGAAACGCAAAACCTTGCCGCTGCGAGAAGGGTTGTCCGTCACCTCTGTGTCAGCGTACTCAGCTTTAAACGCAACGCCCGGTGAAAAATTCCATCGCACACCGAGAGAATCAGTTTCTTTTTCAATCTCATAGAAACCGGTAACGCCATCGACAGCAGCAATCAGCCCATCAGTTACCGTTGGAATCAAAGGAATCTTTGAAGATAAATCAGCCGCATCCTGATCTGACTCAGAATGAGTAAGGTGCACCATCCAGTCCCCGAAACGGTAACCACCCGACACATACCAGGTGTTCCCATCGGCACCTGGTCCCGATTTGTAGTCAAGGTCCGTAAACTCAGTGACGAATAAAAAGTTTCCAGGTTCTAGTTTTAGCGCAGCAGAACCGTAAATTAGTTTGTCGTCTTCATAGGCAAGATCGTCAGCCACTTGAGAAGCTCCAGTACCGACAAGCCCTACGGGAAGACTATTCAATACAGCGCGCAAACCATCGATATTATTGAGTGGTGCTGGCAGTGGCACATTCCCGTAGCCATCAACGGTCAGATGTACCGGGTTGTAACTGAGGCGGACGGTAACCCAATCAAACGCCATAGTGCCGACTAAACCCCATTGCTTTCGCCACTCGGTAACAAGATCTGTCCCACCAGTTCCACTGAGGTCTGCATCGTCACTGCCGTAATAAAATTCTGCGGTTACGTCGGCAAAAGAAAAACTTTTGTCATATACAACGTTGATACCGTTTTGTGAACTTGCGACATCAACATACACATCGCTTGGCGGGCTGATCCAGTGATAGGCATAGCTCACTTTCAAGTAGTCTGAATACAGATAAAGTGGCATTTGATAGCGGCCTACACGAACCATTAAATCGTCATTGACGTTATAGCTAATGTTGGCCCAGGAGATTTCCGGCTCAAATTCTCTACTACCTTTCGCAAGCACTTGCACAGTAGCGGTCACTTTGTCACTTAATTCGCTAGAGGCTTGCAAGCCGAGCACACTATCTTCTTGAAACGTAAATGTATCTTCGTAACCTTCAAGCGTTTCACCTTCATCCGGATCTGCTATACCGCCGCCTACGGTTAAAAAACCGTTCCAAGTAAAATCGGCAAACGCGATATTAGATGAACAGATTAATACACCAGCCAAACTTACTAGCCATTTAGTGGATTTCATAACTTACCTCTCCTTACTCTCAATTCAGCAACCTAGCCAGAGAACTGACTGGTAATTGTTCTCAAGCGATCAGCTTGGGTTACCAAGTTTTGACTTGAGCTTTCTAGTGATTTTGATTGTTTATCGACTGTTTCCGCAATTTCATCCAAATGTTGAACACGGTTAGAAATGCGTTCAGCAAGTTCTTTTTCTGACTCAACCGCATTTGCTACGCGCCCATTTATCTCATGGATCCTGGACATGGAATCAACAACGTCTTGCAGATGCGCTGTAGCGCTACTGGCCTCCTCAACACTTTTACGCGCCTCGTCCGTGCGTTTCATCATTGACTCTGCCGCTGCAGTTGCATTTTGTTGCAGTTGGGTAATTAAGTTATTAATTTCTTCTGTACTATCTTGTGTTTTTGACGCAAGGCTACGAACCTCATCCGCGACCACAGCAAAACCACGACCTTGTTCCCCTGCTCGTGCTGCTTCAATCGCAGCATTCAGTGCTAATAAATTGGTTTGCTCTGCAATACCCCTGATGACATCCAGGATCACGCCCACTGAATTTGTATCAGACTCCAAGCGTGATACTTCACCACTTGTGCTTTCGATTTCATTCGCCAACCTTTCAATAGCTGATGCCGTGCTGTTTAATACCTGCTGCCCAACACCAATCTTTTCCATCGCAGAATCCGCTTCGTGAGCGGCTGTTTTCGCATTTTCAGATACGTGCGCAATATTCTCTGTTACCTCTCTCGCAGCCTGAGTGGCATCCGCGCTAGCATTCCGCTGACTAGTAATCTGGTGTTTGGTGCTGTCAACAATTTGATTTAGTTCGCTGGCAACCACGCTGAGAGGATCAGCCGTTGCAATGACATCCGTAATGACATGCTGTAGTTTTTCAATAAATGCATTGAATGCATTGACTAGTTTGCCAATTTCGTCAGGAGTGGTCCCGGGAAGACGCTTTTGCAGATCGCCTGACCCTCGCGTCATATCCAGTAGTGTTTCGGTAATAGTGTTGAGTTTTTTGGTGACGCCAAAAGCGATTGAAACGGAAACAAACACCAACACGACGATAGTGATCAGCCCAATAAACACTCCCAACAACAATGCGAACTGGGAATTTTCATTGGTGCTATCGATGATGGCGGACAACTGCTGGGATTGTTTTCTTTCTAGCCCATTTAAAAGAGATGCGACACCTTCAAGGCGTTCCCTTTTGTTCGAGGCTAGGGTCTGAATATTTGCAAAATCGACCGTACCATCCACCATGCTTTCAGATAGGTCGTGTGCCAAACGATAATAAGTTTCAAAGGCTTCACGCGCAGCTTTAGTGTCTGACTGAATTGGCGCTACCAAGCGCCCGGCTTCTTCAAGTCGACTGGCCAAATCAGCTCTAAGCTCTTCCGTACTCGATAGCTCTTCAAGGTCACCTGTTGTCACGGCCAACTGCATTGAATCTTCAATGCTTTCCAGCAGAACAACCGTTTCTTTTACCTTCTGCAATGCAGGAAAATGCTTTGCAGTCAGCTCTTCCAGGTTCGCTTTATTTTTATTTAGAGACCAAGCGTTAGCGGCAAGATACACCGCAAAGCCGACAATAGCTGCCGCGAGTATCAATAAAATTTTGATCCTAATACTCAGGTACATAGATACACCCATCATTAACGAGAACACTTCCCTTCTCTATTAGGTATAGCTAACAAGGGGGGAAGATCAATAATTGACGGGAGCTTTCCTAAACCAATTGACCTGTAGCACTACATCAGCGTTCTTTAAGATCGCCACCTTCTTAACATCTCGTTATTTAAGCTAACTTGTTATTATGTGAGGACACCAACGAGCGATACCTAAATTACAATGGGGCACAACTCTAGAAAAACGAACAAGCAAAAAAAAACCGGCGCTAGTGCGCCGGTTTACAGGGGTTGCTTACGTTTGAAACTGAACGTTATTTAGCCCTAGTTTCCACGGTCGTTTTGACTACGCCAACAACCCGTCGGTTTGCTGCTCGACCTTCTACGGTTCCATTGTCTGCAATTGGATATGTCTCGCCCTTACCGACATGAGAGATGCGGCCAGGCGCAATATTAAAATCACTGGCTAGCATATCGGCAACCGCTTTAGCACGCCGCTCTGACAGTTGCTGGTTATATTGAGCTGCACCGCGATCATCCGTATGCCCTTCGACAACCACTGATGTCTGGGGGTATTCAGTCATAAAGGTCGCAACCGCTTCAACCTCGGAGCGATACTCGCTTGGAATCACGGCTGAATCATTTGGAAACTTGACGTTAATATTAATGGTGCGAGTTTCAGTCAGCATTTCATAGCAGCCTTTCGCATCCACTTTTGCGCCCGCTGAACTATCAGGACACTGATCGATATTATCGGCAACACCGTCGTTGTCTGAGTCTGGGATGCAGCCATCCGAATCGACAGTCGTATTGGCTGGAGTAGTCGGGCACTTATCGGCTCCATCTAGGACACCATCTCCATCACTATCTTTTTCCGCCATGACGATTGGTGCGGCGGTGCTCGGCTTAGAAGGCGAAGACGACGTTTGTCCAAGCCAAAGGTTGAGACCCAGCGTTAGCGCGAAATCAACCGTTTCGTCATCAAACCCATAGAAGGCTCGAGCATCACCACGCAAAGACACGTTACGATTAAAAAAGTATTTAACACCACCGCCGAGATTTAATTGCGTCTCCTTTGCATCGAACGCTCCCGCATCAAACTCACCATGACCGATACCCGCAGCAAGATAGGGTCGAAACGTTTCATCATCACTTAGGTGATACAAACCATCGAACCGAATTTGGTCATAGTCCACATCTAGATTAAACAGTGAGTTATCCGGGTCAGTTTCGAGAGTAAGATAATTGAATTCAATCGCCCAAGGGTTTGCAAACTGATAGCCGACCCCTAAGCCAATAAAACTTTCATCTTCAATATTTCGCTTGCTATCAAAGCCGTAATAGCCAATTTGTGGGTTTAATGTGACACCCGCGTCGAATCCATCAGCGCAGAGCGGCGCACTCAGGGCTAGCGAAAGCATTGTAAGCATTGTTTTTTTCATAGGACGACCTCCATTCAGCATCCATAAGTTGATACAAAAGTGGTTAATATAAAATCGGCTAATTAAACGAATAGTGTTTCCAGAAAATTTGAGCGGCTTTACCACAAAAAAGTAAAATAGACCCGTGATGAGCGCTGTGCCCAGCACAGGTTTCTAGTGACGTGCTGGGATGGGTAGCAAGTAATTTTTTTACTGACGAAGTTCTTGGAGCCCCTCTACCAAGCGCTCTGCCCAATGACGAATCACCAAACGCGCTTCGCGACGATTGCTGGTTCGAGTAGCCCACTGGGCGTAACCATAATCAGGCGCTGTTCGTCGATCAATCCAACGGCCTAAGATTGCGCCACTAACACTATCGTATATCTCGAGAGATATTGTCGCACTCCCTGCAGACCTGACGTAAGTTTTCGAGCGTGTCGCCGTTTGTAAATCTGGTGCCGTTACATCGAGGTTTGTCACGATGGGCTTCAATAACAATACGCCGCTGGCTGCCTCTTGGACTACCGTTAAATCAGATTTTTCACTAAGCACATCGGTCAAAATTTCTGACATGTTATCGGCAACACTACGCTTAATACGCAGCATATCCTTGTCTTTTACTTTCGTAGTTAAACTGCGCTGCTCTCGATTGTAATCTCGTTGCCAGTTTTCCTTAAATGAGACCTGGGGCTCCACCAACATATACTGACCATATTTCGACCAGTCGACATCGGGTAATAAATGCACCTCTGTATTCCGCTTATCTGTAACAACTTCCAAGCCGTCATGGGAAACAGATAGCGCCCCCTCGTCTTCTGCGGCAACCACGTTAGCCATCACCACTAAACTTAACGCGCCGAATAATACACGCGCACACGATAAAGTCTTTGCATAGTTATCATTATTCATATTTCTTTCCTCTTCTGCGCCTAAAAGTCAGCAATGAATTTCACTCTCGGCTTTGGACAGGCTTGCGGTGTTGGAGTTCGCGCCAATAAGCGCTCTCGAAAACGCAACACAATCGACAGCTTACAACGTTTATAGAAGGATTTAATAGAGAACAATTTTCGGGGTTTGGTTTGAGACCAGTCGCCAACTTTTACCATGCAACAATGTGTGCGCGGTGTTTATGCCCCTATCATAGGGCACCAGGCATGGAGGCCAGTTTGGAGCTCGCTTAACGACGAGCCCACAGGGAAGACGGCGTGAGCATGCTCACGAGATGAGAATCCTATGCTGACTGCTCGGCATAACACTTTAGCGCTTCAGATAATGAAGATACTTCGACACCCATTTCCGCCACAACTGCATCCAGCCAAGGCGCTCGCTCACAAGCAGCGACCGAAATAGGTCGGGACAATTCGGAAAACTCACCCGCCAGGCGGACAAATTCTGCAACATAGTCGGGCGGTCGCACATCCGTCGCCAACTCAACTATCGCGAACGGATCGGGGGGGGGTAATGAGCTGTGATACATCGGGCATACCGATATAAGGTGAATTTGCACCCAGGCCTCCACCTGCCAACCCAGTTCCGTCACGAATCACCACGCCCTTTACGAGCTCTGGGCGACAGCCTGCGATCAACACGGCAATATAGCCTCCTAGCCCACGACCAACGATTGTCGCTGGGCCAATACTTGCCAAGGCAACGTCTACATCTGCGATCAATATTTCACAGGTGTATCCGCCTGCTCGAGGGACAGTTGATTGCCCGTGGCCGGTGAAATCTAGCGCATAGATTGGGCCCGGCCAGTTTTTATATTCATCCGGCAGGCGAGCTGGCGAGTTTTCGCCTAGGCCGTGCAGCAATAGCAGCGCAGGTCCCTCGCTGTTTTCGCATAGTATGTGCAGCGCAAGCTGAATTCGGCCGTGAGTCAGAAACTGAATGTCGTTCATTATGCTCCCTCCCGGCCTAAAAAGTTCAACACCAGCTCAGCGGTTAATGTCGGCTTCTCAATATGTAAAAAATGGCCAACGCCTTCGAGTATTTCTACCTGCGCATGACTCGGCATATATTTTTTGATGGCTTCAGGGTCTACGCCCCAACCCATCGGTTCAGATTCCGTACCGAAAAGTGCAAGCAATGGAATGGGAAAACCGGGTAACCGATCTGTCACCCAACGTGAGCGCCAAGGGCCAAAACCACCCATACGGAGCGACGGATCAATTTTCCATCGCCACCCATCTTCAGCCTCATACCCGCCGGAGTACACAATATATTGAAGCCATTCGTCGGTAAGGCGCGGGTTCATAGGCGCGCGGCGAGTGGCCAATTCTGCAACGGTGCCGGGGCGACGCGTCATATCGTGGCTACGACGTCGATCATCTAAAAACTTAGCTGCTTTGTCCTTTAATTTTATGGTGCGCTCTTTGTTTGCAACGTCCGGTAGGTTTTGCCTAAATGGCAAACCATCAATGGAAGCAAACCGTGAAAAACGATGCGGCAACGCTTGGATAATGTGTGCAAATAAACCCCCACCTTTGGAATGACCGACTACAGGGAACGGGCCCGGACTCACTGAGTTTGCCACAGCCAACAAATCGCGCTCATCGGCTTCCCAGCTATACAAATCAGCATGCTCGGAATTTCCGTGCCCTCGATGATCCCAACTAACCACTCGATAGCCTCCGTCTGCAAGCAGTGGAGCAAACACATCAAAGGTTCTGGCAAAATCAAAGCCGCCGTGAGCGAGCAGTACGGGTGGCGCACTTGCATCGCCCCATTCATACACAGCCAAACGAAGGCCACTAGAGTCAACCGTTCGTTGACGGTCAGGAACGCGTGCGCCGGGAAAAAGCACTGGTGCTTGATTGATCTTCGACAAGGCTTACATCTCCTAGTCTGTTTTATCTAAAAATAGGTTATTTCACTCTCGGTGCGGCGTCACTGAGATCACTAATGTCTTCCCAGTTTGCAGCAACATCATCGGCGCTAGCATCTACACCCAAATTAACAGCAGGGCTCTCAACGATCTTAGCTACCGAAAATGTGCCACCGGCGGCCTGCAAAATAGCACCCGTTGGCGCATCTTCGGAACATAGAAAAACTACCCCAGGGGTAATTAATTCTGGCCCGAGCTTCTCGAGGACCTCGCCGGGCATTAGATTTTCCGTCATACGCGTTGCGGCAACAGGTGAAATTGCATTCACCTTGAGGTTGTATTTTGCACCCTCGATACAGAGGGTATTCATGAACCCAACTAAGCCCAGTTTTGCTGCGCCGTAGTTGGTTTGCCCGTAATTGCCGTACAAACCAGAAGGTGAGGTCGTCATCACAATTCGGCCATAGCCCTGGTCTACCATCACTGGCCAAACAGCTTTGGTACAGTAGACGGACCCCATTAGATGGACATCGATAACCGTTTGAAAGTCAGCCATGTCCATTTTCGCAAAACTTTTATCGCGTAAAATACCGGCATTGTTGACTAACATATCTATTCGACCAAATTCACTGAGCGTTTGCTCAACCAGCTGAGCTACGCCAGCAGGGTCCGTCACGGAAGCGCCATTCGCGATCGCCTGCCCTCCAGCGGAGCGAATTTCCTCAACCACTTGGAGAGCCGCATCGCTACTACCACCAGAGCCATCCATCGCACCGCCCAGATCATTCACAACAACTTTCGCTCCACGCTCAGCTAACTCCAGCGCATGACAGCGGCCCAAACCTCCGCCAGCTCCAGTGACAATGGCTACCTGCTCTTTAAATTGAATAGTCATACTGCCTCCTAGCGCCGACTCTAAATTTAGGACGCTTCTCATATGGTTTTGAAAGGTAAACTTACAATGTGTTTATCGAAACCCAATTTACCCTATTTAACGCCCTTGGACACTTAGAAGACAAAACCTCCAAATTTGGTCCAATAAAATGTTTACTGTATATCTTTACAGTAACCGCAAAGGACGTGCATACTACTCCCACTCCTACCGACGGGTCGCCTTGGGATTACATCAAGGAGCCAGGCCAAAGGAATGGCAATCCAATTCTAGCCGATCCTCAACAATAGGTATTTTTGGACAATTCCTTGGCGACTCTCGGTGGGTGACCAACTATAATGCTTGGTTTGTTCGCAGAATGGCGTAGGTAGCAGTAGTGGATACGATTTTCGTCCGGGGTGCGCGCACCCACAATCTGAAAAACATCAATCTCGATATCCCTCGGGACAAACTAGTAGTCATTACCGGCCTCTCTGGCTCAGGTAAGTCCTCACTAGCCTTTGATACCTTGTATGCCGAAGGTCAGCGGCGCTACGTTGAATCTCTCTCTACGTACGCTAGGCAATTCCTTTCGATGATGGAGAAGCCTGATGTTGATCATGTAGAAGGCCTCAGCCCTGCCATTTCAATCGAACAGAAGTCCACCTCCCATAACCCCCGCTCCACCGTGGGCACCATTACGGAGATATATGATTACCTTCGTCTGCTATTCGCCCGCGTAGGTGAACCCCGCTGCCCAGAACACGGCGAGCCGCTAGCAGCGCAAACGGTGAGCGAGATGGTCGACCAAATCTTATCCTTACCTGAAGGAAGCAAGGTCATGCTACTCGCGCCGATTGTGCGAGATCGCAAGGGTGAGCACTTGCATGCTTTTGAGCAGTTGCGCCGTGACGGCTTCATCCGTGCTCGAATCGATGGCATTGTCGTTGACCTAGATGACACCCCGACACTTGATAAGAAGAAAAAGCATACCATTGAAGTGGTAGTCGACCGCTTCAAAGTCCGCGACGATATTAAAACTCGCCTTGCGGAGTCTATCGAGACCGCTCTACAACTGACAGATGGCATCGTCCATATGAGCTTTATGGATGGCGATGCCGATGATCGTGTATTTTCGGCGAAACACGCATGTCCGCATTGCGACTACTCTTTGAGTGAGCTAGAACCTCGCCTATTTTCATTTAATAACCCGGCCGGGGCCTGCCCTAGCTGTGATGGGCTTGGTGTAAAACAATTTTTTGATGAAGATCGTATCGTACAAAACCATGAGGCTTCATTATCAGAAGGCGCTATTCGCGGTTGGGACCGAAGAAATATTTATTACTTCCACATGCTGTCTTCACTTGCCGACCACTATGGGTTCGACATCGATACGCCCTGGAAAAAACTACGAAAAAAAGACCGCCAAGTTATTTTGCACGGTTCAGGTAATACCGAAATTGATTTCACCTACGTTAACGACCGTGGCGATGTATATTCGCGCACCCACAGCTTTGAAGGTGTTATCCCCAATATGCAGCGGCGCTATCGTGATACCGACTCACAGATGGTGCGCGAAGATTTATCAAAATACTTATCTTCACAACATTGCCCGGAGTGTGGTGGCGCAAGGCTAAAAGAAGCTGCTCGCAACGTCTTTATCCAAGATAAAACTCTCCCTGAAATCACCAATTTTCCAGTCGGCGATGCGTTCGATTATTTTACCGACTTAAAGTTTGTCGGTGCCAAAGCTGAAATTGCCGATAAAGTGCTAAAAGAACTGCGGGATCGCCTGCGATTTTTGGTTGATGTTGGTTTAAATTATCTAACGCTGAGTCGCAGCGCCGAAACTCTCTCCGGAGGAGAGGCACAACGAATCCGCCTCGCCAGCCAAATCGGTGCTGGCTTAGTTGGGGTAATGTACATCCTTGATGAACCCTCCATTGGTTTACATCAACGCGACAACGAACGACTACTGAATACACTCACCCACTTACGTGATCTCGGCAACACGGTCATTGTTGTGGAGCATGATGAAGATGCGATTCGCAGTGCTGACCACATTATCGACATTGGCCCTGGTGCTGGCGTACATGGTGGTCAGGTTATCGCACAAGGTACAGCGAAAGAAATTATGGCGACGCCTGCATCGATCACCGGGCAGTATATTTCTGGCGAGCGTGAAATTTCTGTTCCTGCAGAACGAACCCCATTTGATCATAAAAAACAATTAATGATCGAAGGCGCTAGTGGCAATAATTTACAAAATGTAAACTTGTGGATACCTGTAGGTTTAATGACCTGTATTACTGGCGTTAGCGGTTCCGGAAAATCAACACTGATCAATAATACGCTCTACCCGCTTGCCGCAACCGCTTTAAATAAAGCCACAACATTGAAGGCCGCGCCACATAAGGACATTCAAGGCTTAGACCATTTCGACAAATGTGTCGATATCGATCAGAGTCCTATTGGCCGAACACCACGGTCAAACCCCGCAACTTATACCGGTATATTTACCCCTATTCGCGAATTGTTTTCCGGCACACAAGAGGCTCGCTCTCGCGGTTACAAAGCTGGGCGCTTTAGTTTTAACGTAAAAGGCGGTCGATGCGAAGCTTGCCAAGGGGATGGTGTTGTTAAAGTAGAAATGCACTTTTTACCCGATGTGTATGTGCCCTGTGATATTTGCCACGGCAAGCGTTACAACCGTGAAACACTGGACATTAAATATAAAGGCAAAAACATCCATGAAGTGTTGGATATGACGGTAGAAGATGCGCGAGAATTTTTCGACGCCATTCCTGCTGTATCTAAAAAACTGCAAACCTTAATGGATGTAGGCCTAAGCTATATTCGACTTGGCCAAGCAGCGACAACCTTATCTGGCGGGGAAGCGCAACGCGTCAAATTGTCTCGTGAACTATCAAAACGGGATACCGGTCGTACGTTATACATTCTCGATGAGCCCACCACTGGCTTGCATTTTTACGATATACAACAGCTTCTCAATGTACTCCATCGATTACGTGATCACGGTAACACCGTTGTGGTTATCGAGCATAACCTCGATGTCATTAAAACCGCTGACTGGATTGTAGACCTAGGCCCTGAAGGGGGAAGTGGTGGCGGAAAAATTATCGGTACAGGGACACCAGAGGATGTCGCGAGTCTTGAGCATTCTCACACAGGTCATTTTCTAAAACCTCTACTAGAAAAACATGCGACAAAAGGAAAAGCGAGAAAGACAAAAACGCCCACTAAAACCAGTGGACGAAAAAAGGTTGCTCGAAAGTCAGCCTCGTCTAAATAACACGTTTTCCACGGTATTTTTTAATGTCTAGCACTTCCCCCAAACCCTCCTTCGGCCAACGAGTTGGCTTCTTAGCGTTCCGATTGTTTTTACGGGGGGCTAGCTGGCTTCCCCTGAAGGTTGCACGCGCAATAGGTAGAAGTTTGGGCGTCGGCTATTACTACACATTTAAAAGACGTGTTCACTTTGCCCGAGTTAATATTAATATCTGCTTCCCGGATTTAAGCGAAGAAGAAAAAGAAGTCCTAGTGAAAGACTGCTTTATCCAAGCAGGCATGTGGTTTATGGAAGCCGGCGCAGTGTGGCTGTGGCCAAGAGAAAAAATGCTTGGTTATGTGCGGGAAGTAAATCCTGAACTTTTAGAGTCTGTCATTGATAAAAACCACGGCGTAATTCTCGCCATTCCTCATCTCGGCAATTGGGAAATCATTGCACCATTGATCACAAGCCGTCATCAATTCGCTTGTTTTTATCTACACGACGAAAAAGTTCCTCTCATCAGCCAATACATATATCAGCAACGATCACGGAACGGTACCCTGTTGGCCCCAGCCGGACCGAAAGGCATACGCATTTTATATAAGCACTTAAAAGCTGGTAATGTCGCCGGACTACTCCCAGATCATATTCCAAGCGCCGACATGGGTGTATTTGCGCCATTTTTTAATAGAGACGCATTGACCGGCACATTGATATCATCATTAGCGAAAAAAAATAATGCGGCTGTATTATCTGCCGTTATTGTCCGCACAGATTCGGGATTTGACGTTCATTACGATCATGTAGAAAATCAACACAGTGATGACCCAGTGCTTGCGGCAAAGAGTATTAATGCCGCGATTGAGAAGGCAATTGCTATCGCCCCTTCGCAGTTCCAATGGGTTTATCCGCGCTTTAAAAAACGTCGAGACCCCAACACCCAATCGCCTTATCGTTAGAATTTTTTCAAAATAATAAATATAGAAAATTTGTTCACCCCTTTTACCTTCCGGTCTACCTACAAACTATTTTCACACCAATTGATGTGTACAACGTCAACTATGTAAGCATGTCCACACACCAACGAAAAGTAAATTTCAACCAATCACCATTTATTTCGCAAATCCGGTAATGGAAATAGACGCAAATCTTTGTACAATGCGCGCCGCCTAAAACAGGTTTCGAGCGCGACTCCCTGGTAGGCTGATTTTTCTGATGTCTGGAGGTATGAAATATTTATGTCACATTTATTTGTTAGGTGGTTTTCAAACTCTCTCATAGGGTTACTCGTTTGCGCCTCAACTTTCGCCGCCACTGAAGACGATCGAGGCGAACTACTACCTTTTACCACCCAGCAGAACGGTAAGCTTTTTTCTGTCGCCGGATCCAACACTGTTGGCGCAAATCTTATGCAAGTGCTACTCACAGATTATTTTTCTTCGAAAGGTGCTACCGATATTCAACGGATCGACTCTGAAGTTGAAAATGAATATCGAATACAGGGGCGCTTGGGCAAACGTACCATGTATGTTGACGTAGCAGCACACGGATCATCTACAGGTTTTCAATCGTTGATGACGGACAGTGCAGATATTGCTATGTCATCGAGACGAATAAAGAGTGCGGAAGCTGAAAGTTTGCAACATATTGGTGATTTGAAAAGTTTTTCAGGTGAACATGTCATCGCTATAGACGGCATCGCGGTCATTGTTAACGCTCAAAACCCGCTAAACACTCTAGAGCTAAAACAAATTGCAAAAATATTTTCTGGCGAAATTACTAATTGGGCGCAACTCGGTGGTATCCCTGGAGAAATACAGGTTTATGCGAGAGATGGGAATTCAGGTACGTGGGATACGTTTAAATCTCTGGTACTCGGTAAAGCTTACACGCTTTCACCAAAATCTCAGCGTTTTGAATCAAACGATGAGTTATCCGATACAGTCGCCAGAGATAAAAATGGCATTGGTTTTGTCGGCTTAGCTTCAGTAAGAGAGGCTAAAAGCATTTCGGTATCAGAGCAAGGCACATTGCCATTACCACCGAAGGTTGCTTCTGTTGCTACCGAAGACTACGCTTTGTCGCGCCGCTTATTTCTTTACACACCAACCACCAATACCACGCCCCTCATTCGTGAATTTATTAGTTATATCCATAGCGATAATGGCCAAGATGTTGTCAATCAGGTGGGCTTTGTCTCACAGAATATTTTGAAGATTGCTGGCGACATCGAGGAATCAGCGCCTGAGCAATATCGGCAAGTGGTCTCAAAGGCTGACCGACTCTCCGTTAACATTCGCTTTGCAGCTGATAGCGCTAGCTTAGATAACAAGGCCCAGCGCGATATTCTAAGACTCGTGGATTTTATGGAGCGTCCTGAAAATTTAAACAAGGATATTATTCTAGTGGGTTTTGGCGATGCCAAGCAAAGCGAACAACGTGCAGAAGTATTATCTAAAATGCGCGCCATCGCAGTCAAAACGGCGCTATACAAACACAAAATCGGCACCACACCTGTACAGGGCTTTGGTGCATTTATGCCCGTAGCAGACCTTAGAGGTGGTAATCGCGCAAAGAACCAACGTGTAGAAATTTGGGTTCGTTAATTCTTTTAACGAACATAGCCAGCGCGCCGTGCTCAACCTCCCATCCGGTTGAGCACTTTTACTCTATCACTTCATCGAACCGTCACCATCTAGTCACATAACTGTCATATTTGCTTTATAGGCTATACAGCAAATATAGGGTATGGCAGATAGAGACGATGCGTTTACTTGAATATGCAGCTCACTATGACTTAGTAACATTTGGCTGGCTACACCAAAGAGATAGTCAAAGGCTACTTGTCCCTATCGCCAAAAAAATCTCTTTCACCGCCGATGGATACTTTTATTCATTTTTAATCTTATACAGTTTGGTTAGCTCCCACTGGGGGCTATTTCAACTGTCAGTTGCTACCTTAGTTCTCGAGCGTATTATTTATTTCTTCTTGAAGAATTCGTGTAAGCGCAACCGACCGCCCCAGGTTATTTCTGGTTTTCAGAGCATTATTACGGCATCGGATAAGTTTAGCTTTCCATCCGGGCATACCTCAGCAGCCTTCATGCTCGCGACTCTGGTATATCTAATCAACCCAGCACTAGGTGCCTTCCTATATCCCTGGGCGGCTTCAGTTGCAGTCTCGCGCGTCGTGCTAGGAGTCCACTTCCCAACAGATACTTTGGCCGGTGCTATTCTAGGATCAAGTATGGCTGCTATAGGCTACAGCATTTTTATCGGCTAACGACTTATTTAGAACTAAAAGACAAAAAAGAGGCAGACATTGAAAGTTTTGTATGGCGTGCAAGGTACAGGCAACGGGCATATTACACGCGCTAGAGGCATGGTAAAACACCTTGCCGAATTCGGGTTAGACACCGACTTTATTTTTACCGGTCGGCCTTTGGATAAATTTAACGACATGGAGCCTTTTGGGCAATGGCAGCGTCGTGAAGGAATGACGTTTGAGGTCAAACAGGGCAAGGTTAAAACGTTTGATACTGCGCTCAATTTAAAACCTCGCCAGTTTTGGCACGATATTAATGAGCTCGACTTATCACCTTATGATTTAATTCTCACAGACTTTGAGCCTGTTACGGCCTGGGCTGCTAAGCGACAAAAGAAACCGTGTTTTGGTTTAGGCCACCAATATGCTTTTGACTACGCCATTCCGAAAACCGGCGATAACCCGTTCACTCGTATGGTGATGCGCCAGTTTGCACCGACTACCTACAACATCGGGATGCATTGGTACCATTTTGGACAACCGATTCTCCCTCCCATTGTCGACGTCGCGGACGACGTGATTACTATTGATGAGAAAGTCATAGTAGTTTATTTGCCATTTGAGTCCGTCGACGATGTGCTGAATCTCTTGCGCCCATTGTCAGACTACCAATTTTTGTTCTACGGGCATTTTACCGAGCAAACCATTGAAAACCACATCACGATGAACCCGATTTCTCGCGAGGGTTTTCAAAAGGATCTGTTGCGCTGCAACGGTGTCATCTCAAATGCAGGGTTTGAACTAGCGAGTGAAGCCATTGCGTTAGGGAAAAAGATATTAGCCAAGCCGCTACATGGCCAAATGGAGCAGCTATCGAATGCATTGGCGCTAGAGCAGTTAGGCCTCGGACAGCCCATAAAACAGCTAGACGTTGAAGCTACCCGGCGTTGGCTCAGTGAATTCGAAGCCAAACAAGTAGAGTATCCCAATGTTGCCAAAGCACTCTGTGAATGGATCTCGCAAGGGGAACTTGAAAATATACAGCCGCTAATAGAAAGCCTATGGGCGCAGACCAAAGCGCACGGTGTTGATGCGTTCAACGAGTATCCGACTACGACCTTACGCAGTCGAGCATCGGCTGGTGGCTTTTAGCCGCCAGCGCCATTAGCTTTCCCCCCTATCCAAAAACCACTTCGTTTTCCCCAGAGCCACACGCGCTTTCCTTGACTCTCTTCCCGGCTGAGGTATATTCCGATATCCGGAATCAAATGTGTTCACGATATACATCACGCGGAACAGCTTGATTTGGCTATTACCGCTACCACAGAAGAATAAGAATGAGCGAAACGACTCCAACCTGTCCTGTAATCTACATATGGAAAAATCGCCGACTTTACCTCGGCACGCAATTTGTCCCTCTTAGAGAATACGAAACCCCCGCGGATCAATTAGTGATCGCGCTGGAGGGCAAGATTATTTTTAACCCTCCTGGAGAGGCACCTATCGAAACTCGGAGTATATTGATGCGTGCTGGGACGCCCGTGTTGATGGAACACGTCGATACAACCAACGCCATCATCGCAATTTGCTGGTTAGACCCAATAGGCCAAGACTATTTCGTCAATGAGTTGTTGATGCAGGATAAAGCGCCTGAAGTTTCAAACGCTTACTATAACCACCAATACGAGCAGGATATTATTGACGCATTTCTACGCTTACGAAGCCGAAAACCAAGTGCAGAAGAAGCGGAGTCTATTCTCGAAAAAGCACTAATACCCACTGAGCATGAAGGGCAAGAGATATTTCATTTTGATCCGCGAATCATCAAGGTGATGCAACGTATACGCGAGACGGTCAAAGAGAACCTGCCAGTGAAAGTACTGGCGGAAGAAGTGTTTTTATCGGAGTCTAGGCTACTGAAACTATTCAAAAGCCAAATTGGTATACCCATTCGGCGCTACCGTCTCCGACATCGTTTATTTGTAGGGATCATGCACCTAAGTGGTGGGGCCAGCGTCACCGAAGCCGCCATTGAATCAGGATTTGCTAGCTCCGCTCACTTCTCCAAGTCCTATAGCGCGTTGTTTGGCATTCAACCAACCGGTGCTTTAATGAAACCACCCTTTGCTGAGGTCTTTATTCCCGAGAACTTTAGTCTTGATTCAGATGATAAGGAGTAACTTGATAGACAATTAGATGTGAGCTATCTGAGCAAAATAATAGGAACCGTGCTTTCGGTAACCATCTTAGACGTATTGCTTCCTACAAAAAACTGCCTAATGCGCGAATGCCCATAAGCTCCCATCACCAACATCTCTATCCTGTGAGCTTCTTGGTACTGATGCAATGCATCGGCAATATCTCCTTTGAGAACGCAACTTGTCACCGAGTGCCCATGTTGCTCTAACAATAGTTTAGCGGGCTCAAGCCGATCGGATTCCGCTTCACCAACCATCACTAGGTGCCCCTCCAAACCTCGAAGCAAAGGACTAGCCGCAACCCGCTCAATAGCCTTGTTTGCTGTTTCGCTACCATCATAAGCAAGCATATAGTTACGAGGAGCATTAAATTCTCCGACACTGACAAGGATCGGGTTGCTAGCTGCCCTAACAACATTTTCCAGGTGAGACCCCAAAGCAACTTGCCCTTGCGTATGATCTTCACCCATACGCCCCATTACCAGTAAGCGCGTTGCATGTTGCATTTCAAGTATCGTATCCAGTACGAAACCATGGCGTTGTACTTCTTCTACCTTAACCACACCCTGCTTTTGCACCCTATCTTTCGCATCAGCGAGCATGTGCTTGCCATGCTCAAGCGCTAAGCGGCTTCGCTTTTCATCGAGCTCGGTTAACTCAGACAATAGATGTTCACGACTTCCCAAACCTATCGCGCCAGATAAATTATCCTGGTCGGGCGTACTAGACTTTTCCAGCACGTGTAATAAAGTGAGTGGCGCATCAAGTCGAGTACTTGCCCATGCAGCTGCATCGCAAACGCCTAGCGCACTCGGGGAACCATCAATACAAGCGACAACATTATTCATTATTTTTTCACCTACACAGTAGCTTCTTAGTGTCCAGCCATTAACTTTTCGACTTCTTCGGGTTTATCATGAACACCAAATTTGTCGACCACAGTTGCTGTAGCCTGATTCATTCCCACCACTTCAACTTGAGTACCTTCGCGTCGAAACTTGATGACAACTTTATCCAGTGCAGAAACTGAGGTGATATCCCAAAAGTGCGCTTCCGACAGGTCAATGATGACATGTTCAACGGCTTCACGAAAATCAAATGCGCGCGCAAACTCATCTGCCGATGCGAAGAAAACCTGCCCAACTACACGATAACGTCGCCCACTAGGCTGTTCCAATAGTTCACTTTTAACCACCATAAACCGGCCAATTTTATTGGCAAAAAACAACGAGGCCAACAACACGCCAACAAATACGCCAATAGCCAGGTTGTGGGTAGCGACGACAACTCCTACAGTGACTAGCATCACAATGTTACTCGACAAGGGATAAGTTTTTAGGTTGCGTAAAGAATCCCAAGAAAAGGTTCCAATAGAGACCATAATCATGACTGCTACCAGTGCCGCCATCGGAATTTGGCCTATCCATTCATCCAAAAATACCACCATTATGATTAGCAAAAGACCTGCGGTAAGTGTCGATAATCGTGTTCGCCCGCCGGACTTAACATTAATAATTGACTGGCCAATCATTGCGCAGCCAGCCATTCCGCCAAGCAAACCGGAGCCAATATTCGCGATACCCTGTCCGCGGCACTCTCGGTTTTTATCGCTTGGCGTATCAGTCAAGTCATCCACGATAGTGGCTGTCATCATTGACTCGAGCAAACCCACGACGGCTAATCCAATAGAGTAAGGAAGAATGATCAATAATGTATCTAAATTGATTGGCACTTCAGGCCAAAGGAAAATCGGCAATGTATCGGGCAGTTGGCCCATATCACCAACCGTACGAATATCCAGGCCCACCACCATAGAAAAAACCGTTAAGGAAACAATGCAGACCAACGGCGATGGTAACGCCTTACCGATGACGGGGATCAACGGGAACAAGTAAATAATACCCAAGCCGACAGCGGTCATGACATAGACGTGCCAAGTCACATTGGTGAGCTCTGGGAGCTGAGCCATGAAGATTAATATCGCCAGCGCATTTACAAACCCAGTAACAACCGAACGTGACACAAATCGCATTAAATCGCCCAGCTTAAGATACCCGGCAACTATTTGAAGCACACCTGTTAGTAGTGTCGCGGCGAATAGATACTGCAACCCGTGCTCCTTTACCAACGTAACCATCAACAAAGCCATAGCGCCTGTTGCGGCTGATATCATACCCGGTCTACCTCCTGTAAATGCAACGACGACTGCGATGCAGAACGACGCATATAGTCCAACCTGGGGGTCGACACCGGCTATGATGGAAAACGCTATCGCTTCAGGAATCAATGCAAGCGCAACGACAGTTCCGGCAAGCAAATCACCCTTGATGTTAGAAAGCCAATCTCTTTTTACAGTTTGCAGCATGTCATACACCAGGCAGTCTAAGTCTATCCCCGGTTCGAGGAGGTGGGTTCATAGGGAGGGTAAATTTAATGCAGGCGAACCGCGCTAACGATAGGACATTGCTAAAAGCACCCCATGTCGGCTCGCAGAGGGTGCGCATCCTATCAATTACTATCGTATTGAGCAATCGTGACGCTTAGCTGATCCAGTCACTACAGACCGGTCAATATAACAGAGCAAACATCTAGACCATTTACTATAATATCTACGTCAGCATATAGTCGAGAGGCCACTATGGCGAATGCCGCAAAGCACCGGGACAACCTAGTCAATACCGCCATCAAGCTGTTTAGAACCAAAGGCTATGCAGCAACAGGGTTGAACGACATACTCTCCCTGAGTGGTGCCCCCAAGGGCTCGTTGTACCACTACTTTCCAGCTGGTAAAGAACAACTCGCATGCGAATGTTTAGAAGTTGCAGGCAATAAAGTGTCAATCACTTTAAAAGACCTTGCCAACAACGCTACTAGCCCTGAAGAATTTATTAGCGAATATTGCAGTTTGCTATCTGGCTGGATGCATGACTCAGCATTTACAGAAGGCTGTCCTATCACAACCGTATTATTAGAATGCGCGCCTAATTCACCCAATATCACAGTTTCCTGTGAGAAAATCTTTAACGAATGGCTTAGGATTATCGAATGTTTTTTGAAGAATAAAGGTAGAGGCGATACTGAAGCAGAAGACTACGCTGAGTTTATCTTGAGCGCTATTGAAGGTGCGCTGATACTAGCCAGAGTCCAACGGTCTGCCATGCCACTGGCACGAACCGCCAAGTCCCTAGCCTTATTGGTATCATAAGCAGCAGCACTAAAAGCCGCGAATTGAGCAGGAAGTAATACCCCCTATATACAAAAACACCGGCTCTCGGCCGGTGTTTTTACATAAACTGCATTGATCTTATTCAGCGGCTGATTCAGTTTCTGCGTCTGGCTCAGCAACTTTCTGGTTACGATCGACCAACTCTACATAAGCCATTGGTGCTTTATCGCCAGTGCGGAGACCGCACTTAAGGATACGTAAGTAACCACCTGGGCGAGACTCATAACGAGGGCCTAAGTCAGAGAACAATTTACCTACCGCTTCTTTACTGCGAAGGCGAGAAAACGCCAAACGACGGTTAGCAACAGTGTCTTCTTTTGCCAAAGTGATTAGTGGCTCCGCATAACGGCGCAACTCTTTTGCTTTAGGCAAAGTGGTTTTAATTAACTCGTGCTCAACTAGCGACGTAACCATGTTACGGAACATGGCTTTACGGTGAGAACTATTTCGGTTTAGCTGGCGGCCACTGTGACGATGACGCATGATTTGTTACCTTTAATATCCGATCTCTAAATGAAACGGTATTACCGTCTACATTAAGGCGCTAATTTATCGTCGTTTTTCAAACTAGCAGGTGGCCAGTTCTCTAAACGCATTCCCAATGACAAGCCACGTGAAGCGAGGATGTCTTTAATTTCAGTGAGTGACTTTTTACCTAAGTTCGGGGTTTTAAGTAACTCAACTTCGGTGCGTTGAATCAAATCACCGATGTAGTAAATATTTTCAGCTTTTAAGCAGTTCGCTGAACGCACAGTTAACTCAAGATCATCAACTGGACGAAGCAACACTGGATCAATTTCTTCTTCTTTCTGCTCTGGCTCAGCTTCTTTCTCGCCTTCGAGATCAACGAACACAGCTAGCTGTTGTTGAAGAATTGTTGCTGCACGACGAATCGCTTCTTCAGGATCGATAGTACCGTTAGTTTCTAAGTCCAAAACTAACTTATCGAGATCAGTGCGCTGTTCAACACGAGCACTTTCAACATTGTATGCTACGCGACGAACTGGGCTGTATGACGCGTCTAATTGAAGACGGCCAATCGCGCGAGATTCGTCATCATCACTGTAACGTGCATCGGCTGGCTGGTATCCGCGACCACGGTTAACAGTCAACGTCATGTTAAGCTCAACATCGGTGTTGATGTTTGCAATAACATGCTCAGGGTTTTTAATTTCTACTTCGTGATCAACTTGGATGTCTGCAGCAGTTACAGCACCAGGGCCTTTCTTGGTCAAACGCAAGGTGGCTTGATCTTTACCGTGCATGATTACGGCGACGCCTTTTAGGTTAAGAAGAATCTCAATAACGTCTTCTTGAACACCTTCGATCGCACCGTACTCGTGCTCAACACCGTCAATCTCTACTTCGGTGATTGCACAACCGGGCATAGAGGACAGCAAAATACGTCGTAACGCATTACCCAATGTGTGACCAAAGCCTCGCTCAAGTGGCTCTAGCACAACTTTTGCTCGGGTTTGACTGGCTTCGGTTACGTCAATATGACGTGGGGTTAAAAATTCATTAACAGCACTTTGCATAGCCACACCTGTAATTGATTATCCCTATATAGAGCGATTACTTAGAGTAAAGCTCTACGATGAGGTTCTCATTGATTTCAGCAGGTAAATCGCCGCGATCTGGAACGCGCTTGTAAGTGCCTTCCATTTTCGATGCATTTACGTCGATCCACTCTACATCACCTCGGTTTCCAGCAACTGCCAAAGCGTTCTGCACGCGAAGTTGCTTCTTAGCACGCTCGCGAACAGCGACTATGTCGCCTTCCTGTACCTGATAGGACGCAACATTTACTGTCTTGCCGTTTACCAAGATACCTTTGTGTGAAACCAATTGACGTGCTTCAGCGCGAGTTGATCCGAAACCCATACGGTAAGCTACGTTATCTAAGCGTGATTCCAATAGCTTAAGCAGGTTTTCACCTGTCGCGCCTTTGCGACGTGCTGCTTCTTTATAGTAGCTACGGAACTGTTTTTCCAATACGCCGTACAAACGACGAACTTTTTGTTTTTCGCGAAGCTGAACACCGTAGTCAGATAAACGGCCACGACGTTGGCCATGTTGGCCAGGCGCAGTTTCAGCTTTACACTTTGATTCGATTGGACGCACACCACTCGTCAAGAACAGGTCTGTTCCTTCACGGCGTGATAACTTACAGCGGGGTCCTCTATAACGTGCCATTCAGTGAGTCCTCTTTACACACGACGTTTTTTCGGTGGGCGACAGCCATTATGTGGAATCGGCGTCACGTCAGTAATATTTGTAACCTTATAGCCTATGGAGTTAAGCGCGCGAACGGCTGACTCACGACCAGGGCCAGGGCCTTTAACTTCTACGTCTAGATTCTTTAATCCATAGTCTTTAGCGGCTTCACCAGCACGCTCTGCTGCAACCTGGGCAGCGAAAGGAGTGCTCTTACGTGAACCGCGGAAACCTGAACCACCAGCAGTAGCCCAAGATAGGGTATTACCTTGGCGATCAGTAATGGTCACAATGGTGTTGTTGAACGAGGCATGCACATGAGCGATGCCATCGACTACGGTTTTCTTCACCTTTTTACGGGTGGTTTGCTTGCTGGGCTTTGCCATTTATCTTTTTCCTAACCTAGGCGCTACTTGTCTAGCGGGTAGATAAGTCTTTGATATAGTTACTATTTCTTAATTGGCTTACGTGGACCTTTACGGGTTCGCGCATTCGTCTTAGTGCGTTGACCTCGAACAGGTAGGTTTCGACGATGACGGATACCGCGAAAACAACCCAGGTCCATTAAACGCTTGATGTTCATTGAAACTTCTCGACGCAAGTCACCTTCAACAGTCAACTTTGCGACTTCATTTCGAATCTCATCAACTTGCTCTTCTGAGAGCTCAGAGATCTTTGTTGATTCATTGATGCCTGTTGCCGCACAGATTTGCTTTGCTGTCGTGCGTCCAACGCCATATACGTAGGTCAACGCAATTACGGCATGTTTGTTATCGGGTACATTGACACCGGCGATACGGGCCATTCGACTTTCTCCAATCAAATCTCGGTGCGAGATCGTTACATTTTCAATCTTTTAGTTCAGTTCGCGGGCTTGGCCGAGCAATACTGATCAATATTAAATCCTTCGCACCCCAAAAAGGCGCGCAAGAATAGCGATAAAGCATGAAAAAATCAACTACTTAGGCCCTTGAGATGCCTAAAAGTGCGAAATTTAGCCTTGACGCTGCTTGTGGCGAGGCTCCGCGCTACAAATTACGCGAACAACACCCTTACGACGTACCAACTTGCAATTGCGGCACATCTTTTTAACGGAAGCTCTTACTTTCATGTTCTTAATCTCTCTAGGAACTTACTTCAGGAAATTCGCAATCGCTTGGCTAGCGAGTAACACCCGCTCCGTAGCCTTTCAGATTCGCTTTCTTCATCAGCGATTCATACTGAGAAGACATTAAATGTGACTGAACCTGAGAAAAGGTATCCATCACAACAACCACTACAATCAACAGAGACGTGCCACCAAGATAAACAGGCACACCTGAGGTGTTAATGAAAAATTGTGGCAAAAGACAAACGCCAGCAATATAAATCGAGCCTACAACCGTCAAACGCGTTAACACCGAATCGATGTACTTAGCCGTTTGGTCACCAGGACGGATCCCGGGTACATAAGCACCGGACTTCTTCAGGTTATCTGCCACTTCTTTTGGGTTGAACATCAACGCTGTATAGAAGAAGCAGAAGAAAATAATAAATGCCGTAAACAAGATCAGGTAGAGCGGTTGGCCAGGGCCAATAGCAAAAGCTATATCATTCAACAAATTGCCGACTGCTCCATCACTTCCCTCCGAAAACCACGATGTTATGGTCGCAGGGAATAACAAAATACTGCTCGCAAAAATTGCAGGGATTACTCCAGCCATGTTTACCTTTAATGGTAAATGACTGGTTTGAGCAGCCATCATTTGACGACCTTTTTGCTGCTTCGCGTAATTTACGGTAATGCGCCGTTGTCCACGCTCCATAAATACCACAAACCAAATCAACCCGATCGCTGCACCTACAGTGAACAAAACCCAGAAGATATTGAGTGTTCCAAGTTTCCAGCTTTCCAGCATCTGACCGACCGCAGATGGTAGACCTGCGACGATCCCTGCAAAAATTAGTAACGAAATACCATTACCGATACCTCGCTCTGTTACCTGCTCACCTAACCACATCATAAATACCGCACCGGTAACTAATGAGATGGTCGCTATGAACAAAAATGCAAAGCCGCCTATATAAGCTTGGCCTTGGAAAGCCATAGCCATTGCGAAGCCTTGAACAGTTGCCAGTAGCACAGTGAAATAACGCGTATACTGATTGATTTTTCGACGACCAGCATCGCCTTCCTTCTTCAATTGCTCAAGAGAAGGAGTAACAGTCGTCATTATCTGCATGATAATTGACGCAGAAATGTACGGCATAATGCCGAGCGCCAAGATACTCATACGCTCGAAAGCACCACCTGAAAACATGTTAAACATGCCTAGAATGGTACCTTGTTGCTGATTGAATAACGCTGCTACCTGATCCGGATCAATACCAGGAACAGGTATATGGGTACCTAATCGGTACACCAAAATGGCGAGCAATACAAAACGTAGGCGAGCCCAAAGCTCGCCTAATCCTTTTGATTTCATTCCGGGCTGCATGCCTGGTTTAGCCATATGTGCCTCTTACCGCCAAGATCGCAGTGATTATTCTTCGACTTTACCGCCAGCAGCTTCAATCGCAGCCTTTGCACCTTTGGTTACACCAAGGCCTTTTACGGTTACTGCTTTTGAAAGCTCACCTGAAAGAAATACTTTAGCGCGTAGAGTATTCTCTCTGATGATATCTGCTTCTTTAAGTGCAGCGAGATCGATGACGTCTGCGTTCACTTTGTTCAGCTCAGACAAGCGCACTTCTTCAACAACACGGCCAACGCGTGAGGTAAAGCCGTACTTAGGCAAGCGCTTACGTAAAGGCATCTGACCGCCTTCAAAACCTGGCTTAACTGAACCGCCAGAGCGAGCTTTCAAACCCTTATGACCACGGCCTGCAGTTTTACCCAAACCGCTACCGATACCTCGTCCGACACGCTTCGCATCTTTTTTATGGCCAGGTGCTGGGCTCAATGTATTGAGTTTCATTTACTCCCCCTCTACCGCGACCAAGTAGTGAACTGTATTAATCATGCCACGTACTGATGGAGTATCTTCAACTTCTACAGTGTGACCAATACGACGCAAACCCAAACCTGCTACGCACGCCTTATGATTTTTCAATCGGCCCGCAGTGCTCTTAATTTGAGTCACTTTAATTTTTTTCTTAGCCATAGCGCTATCTTTACTTAAAAAATTAAAAGAGTGATTTAGTTAGTAATCTCTTCGACCTTCTTGCCACGCTTAAGTGCAACAGATTCTGGAGAAGCCATTGTTTTTAGCGCGTTGAAGGTTGCTCGAACAACGTTTACTGGGTTAGTTGAACCGTAGCATTTTGCCAAAACGTTCTGAACTCCAGCGATCTCGAGGACAGCACGCATTGCACCACCGGCAATAACACCAGTACCTTGAGATGCAGGTTGCATGAACACTTTGGAAGCGCCGTGGCGACCTTTCATTGGATACTGGATGGTATCGCCATTAAGATCTACCTGGATCATGTTTCGACGCGCGGATTCCATAGCCTTTTGAATTGCCAATGGAACTTCACGTGCCTTACCACGACCGAAACCGACTTTACCATTACCGTCACCAACCACAGTCAGTGCAGTGAAACCGAAAATACGACCACCTTTAACAGTTTTCGCAACACGGTTGACCTGAACCAGTTTTTCCTGGAGGCCTTCGGTATTAGGATCTTCTTTCTTGTTAAATGCCATAGTCTTTATTTAGCCTTTCAATGTGCCGTAGCCGTTAGAATTGGAGACCAGCTTCGCGAGCTGCATCAGCCAGTGCCTTAACACGACCGTGATATTTAAAACCGCTACGATCAAACGCAACTTCAGTAACACCGGCGGATTTTGCACGCTCAGCGATCAGCTTTCCAACCGCAGTTGCTGCTTCAACATTACCGGTTTGACCACTACGTAACTCTTTATCGAGTGTAGAGGCACTTGCAACCACTTTATCACCAGCACCGGTAGTCACTTGCGCATACATGTGACGAGGAGTGCGGTGGATAGTCAGCCGATTTGCACCTAACTCGCGAATTTTTGCGCGGGCTCGACGTGCACGTCGTAAACGAGACTGTTTCTTATCAATCATTTCGCTACCCTACTTTTTCTTCGCTTCTTTACGTCTTACGTATTCGTCAGCATAGCGTACACCCTTGCCTTTATATGGCTCTGGTGGACGAAACGCGCGCACTTCAGCTGCTACTTGCCCTAACAATTGTTTGTCAGCGCTCTTTAATACGATTTCCGTTTGGCTAGGAGTTTCCGCCGTTACGCCTTCTGGCAACTCATAGTCTACCGGGTGTGAAAAGCCCAACGTTAAATTCAATGTTTTACCGCTTGCTTTAGCGCGGTAACCAACACCGTTTAACTGTAAGGTTTTTTGGAAACCCTCTGAAACACCCACAACCATATTGTTGATCAAAGAACGCATAGTTCCCGCCAACGCTTTAGATTGCTTTGCGCCATCACGAGCAGAACACTTCAGCTCGGCGCCTTCTTGAACAACTTCTACACTGGTGTGAACGGTCAACGCTAAGTTACCGTTCTTGCCCTTTGCAGAAATTTCCTGGCCTTTCATAGTGATTTCCACACCACCAGGTACTGGTACTGGACTATTGGCAATTCGAGACATTTTGCTTTATCCGTTCTAAATCAGAATACTGTGCAGAGCACTTCGCCACCAACGCCTGCAGCACGAGCTGCACGGTCGGTCATTACACCCTTACTTGTTGAAACGATCGCAATACCTAGACCGCCACGAACCGAAGGCAACCCTTCTTTTCCTGCGTAGTTACGTAGTCCAGGACGGCTTGCACGATCGATTTCAGCAATAACTGGCTTGCCTTCGAAGTATTTAAGTTCGATTGTGATTACCGGCTTAGCGTCTTCACTAACGGCAACACCTTCAATGTAACCTTCTTCTTTCAATACGTTAGCTACCGCTACTTTCAATTTTGAAGCTGGGATATCTACGGTAGTTTTGCCTACTTGCTGCGCATTTCGAATGCGGGTGAGCATATCGGCTACTGGATCTTGCATACTCATAATATTTGCTCCTATGGGCAGCCTTTGGCTTACCAACTTGCCTTGACTAAGCCTGGGACATCACCACGCATCGCGGCTTCACGTAATTTGTTACGGCATAGGCCAAACTTGCGGTAAACACCGTGTGGACGACCAGTAACACGACAGCGTCGCTGTTGGCGCGACGAACTTGCGTTACGTGGTTGTTTTTGTAGTTTAACCAACGCATCCCAAACTTGATCTTCACTCGAGTTGGGATCAACAATGATAGCTTTTAGCTCAGCACGCTTAGCTGCGTATTTGGCAACTGTCTTTGCGCGCTTATTCTCGCGAGCAATCATCGATTTTTTAGCCATAGTTAATACCTTGCCGTATTTACTTTAATTAGTTGCGGAATGGGAAGTTAAACGCACGTAACAATGCACGACCTTCTTCGTCATTGCGCGCAGACGTGGTAATACAAATATCCATGCCACGTAACTTGTCAATTTTGTCGTAGTCGATCTCTGGGAAAATGATTTGCTCATTAACACCCATTGTGAAGTTACCACGACCGTCAAACTGCTTAGGGCTGATGCCGCGGAAGTCACGAATTCGAGGGATCGCGATAGAGATCAGACGATCAAGAAATTCGTACATGCGGTCGCCACGCAATGTAACTTTTGCACCAATTGGCCAACCGTCACGAATCTTAAATCCAGCGATAGATTTACGAGCTTTAGTTACAACAACTTTTTGACCCGCAATTTTTTCCAAGTCGCCAACCGCGTTCTCAAGAACTTTTTTGTCACCGACTGCTTCACCAACACCCATATTGATAGTGATCTTGGTGATCTTTGGAATTTCCATCACGTTCTTCACGCCAAGCTCATCTTTAAGCTGGGCTTTCAGTTCGTTTTGGTACTTGTCTTTTAACCTTGCCATTTCTGTAATCCAGTTTAAAAGCGTTCAATAACCGCAGTTGCTATTAGCCTAACTGCTCGCCTGACGATTTGAAGATACGTACTTTCTTGCCGTCTTCTACTTTATAACCCACTCGATCAGCCTTATTAGTCGATGGATTGAAAATAGCGACGTTTGAAATCTGTATAGGCGCTTCTTTCTCGATAATACCGCCAGCAACACCCATTTGTGGGTTTGGCTTTTGGTGTTTCTTAACTAAGTTAATACCACCAACCAATAGACGATTATCGGAAAGCACTTTAGTTACCTTGCCGCGCTTGCCTTTGTCTCGGCCTGCGATCACGATAACTTCATCATCACGTTTAATTTTGCTCATTACCTTTTCCTCGATCCCACCGGTAGCTATTAAAGTACTTCTGGGGCCAACGATATAATTTTCATGAATTTCTCACCGCGAAGCTCACGAGTAACCGGGCCAAAGATACGTGTACCTACTGGCGCTTCTTGGTTATTCAACAATACCGCAGCGTTGTCATCGAATTTAATCAATGAGCCGTCTTGTCGACGAATACCTTTCTTAGTGCGTACAACAACCGCTTTCATCACTTGGCCTTTTTTTACTTTGCCACGTGGAATTGCTTCTTTAACGGTCACTTTAATTACGTCACCAACCGAGGCATAGCGTCGGTGAGACCCACCCAACACCTTGATACACATAACACGGCGTGCACCGCTGTTATCTGCAACTTCTAGGTAACTTTCTGTTTGAATCATTGCCGGTCTCCGCTAATCTCGACTATGCCTTGCTCAAATTCTTAAAATTAAATCTCGGTCGCGCGCTCGTCGATACGAACTAGGCGCCAGCTTTTGTCTTTAGACAAAGGACGAGATTCTTCAATAGTAACTGTGTCACCAATCTTGCACTCATTTGCTTCATCATGAGCTTTTACTTTGGTAGATTTAGTTACGTACTTACCGTAAATTGGGTGCTTAACGCGACGTTCAACAAGAACGGTAATGGTTTTTTCCATCTTGTCGCTAACAACTTTACCCATCTGGGTACGCGCTTGCTTAGCAGTAGTAGACTCAGTCATTAGTTACCTGCCTTCTCACTCAATACGGTTTTAATACGTGCAATATCTCGACGAGTTTGTTTCAACTCATGAGTTTGGTTAAGCTGCCCAGTGTTTTGCTGCATACGCAACTTAAACTGTGCTTCTAATTGCTCTAACAACTCTTTATTGAGTTCTTCTGTCGACTTATCGCGAAGCTCTGACGCTTTCATCACATCACCGATCGTTTTACAAAAGTTGTACTTAAAGGCAGCTTCGCGGCCGCCAAACCAAATGCTTCACGAGCTAGTTCCTCGGAAACACCTTCCATTTCATAGAGCACCTTTCCAGGTTGAATTTGCGCAACCCAGTACTCAACATTACCCTTACCTTTACCTTGACGAACTTCCAAGGGCTTACTGGTAATTGGCTTATCTGGAAAGACACGAATCCAGATCTTACCGCCACGTTTTACGTGACGAGTCATTGCACGACGCGCCGCTTCGATTTGGCGCGCAGTTATGCGACCACGACCGGTCGCTTTCAAAGCATATTCGCCAAAGCTAACTTTTGACCCGCGCTGGGCCAGACCGCGATTGCGGCCTTTCATTTGCTTGCGAAATTTCGTACGTTTGGGTTGCAGCATCGGTTAGCCCTTTTTACTCAATCTCAGTTGGGTTATTCAGCTTTTTTGGATTTCTTTTTAGGTGCAGCTTCTTGCTGTGGCATATCGCCAATCACTTCACCTTTGAAGATCCAAACTTTAATGCCGATAATTCCATAAGTTGTAGATGCTTCGGCAGTTGCGTAGTCGATATCGGCACGCAATGTATGCAAAGGCACTCGGCCTTCGCGGTACCATTCAGAACGCGCAATCTCTGCACCACCTAAACGGCCGCCTACTTGAATCTTAATACCTTCAGCGCCTTGACGCATAGCGTTTTGAACCGCTCGCTTCATTGCGCGACGAAACATAACTCGACGCTCTAATTGAGACGCTACACTCTGTGCAACTAAAGAGGCATCTAAGTCAGGTTTACGAATTTCTTCGATATTGATGTGTACAGGAATACCCATACGCTTGCTGACTTCAGCTCGCAATACATCAACGTCCTCGCCTTTTTTACCGATCACAATACCGGGGCGAGCAGTGTGAATGGTAACGCGCGCTGTATTCGCTGGACGCTCGATTTGAATTCGGCTTACTGACGCGTGAGCAAGTTGCTTTTGAATGAACTCACGTACCGTCAAATCGGTGTATAGCTTATCTGCGTACTCATCGCTATCTGCATACCATGTAGAAGTGTGCTTCTTAACGATGCCCAGTCGGATACCTGTTGGATGAACTTTTTGACCCATATCGCCCGCTCTCTTATTGGTCAGCTACTTTAACTGTAATGTGGCAAGAGCGTTTAAAAATACGGTCGGCACGACCTTTCGCTCTTGGTCTAATACGCTTCATGGTTAAGCCTTCGTCCACAAAAATAGTGGATACACGAAGCTCATCAACATCAGCGCCTTCATTGTGCTCGGCGTTTGCAATCGCAGACTCGAGCACCTTCTTAACAATTTCTGCACCTTTCTTTGGACTAAAAGCAAGAATATCTAATGCTTCTTCAACGCCCTTTCCGCGAATTTGATCGGCAACTAGACGTGCTTTCTGAGCCGATAATCTTGCGCCGCGTAATTTAGCTGCTACTTCCATCAATCTCACCTTACGATGCGTTTAAATTAACGCTTCGCCTTTTTATCTGCTACGTGACCACGGTAAGTACGAGTGGCCGCGAATTCACCTAGTTTATGTCCAACCATTTCTTCGTTGATCAAAACGGGAACATGCTGACGACCGTTGTGAACAGCGATAGTTAAACCCACCATATCTGGGCTAATCATCGACCGACGCGACCAAGTTTTAATTGGACGACGATCATTTGCAGCGGCTGCAGTTTCCACCTTCTTGAGAAGGTGCAGGTCAATAAAGGGACCTTTTTTCAATGATCTTGGCACGGAGACTTCCTCTTTAACTTAGATCGCTCAGCTAATTACTTCTTGTTACGACGACGCACAATCATGCTATCAGTGCGCTTATTCTTACGAGTCTTATAACCCTTGGTTGGCGTACCCCATGGGCTAACTGGGTGACGACCACCTGATGTACGACCCTCACCACCACCGTGTGGATGGTCTACCGGGTTCATCGCCACACCGCGAACAGTTGGGCGAACACCACGCCAGCGCGACGCACCAGCCTTACCTAGAGAACGCAAGCTATGCTCACTGTTCGATACTTCACCCATAGTGGCGCGACAATCGGCAAGCACTTTACGCATCTCACCACTACGCAGACGCAAGGTTACGTAGTCACCTTCACGCGCAACGATTTGTACAGAGGTACCAGCAGAACGCGCGAGCTGCGCACCTTTAGCAGGTTTCATCTCAACACAGTGAACAGTACTACCCACTGGGATGTTGCGCATTGGCAAGGTATTGCCTACTTTAATCGGAGCATCAACACCTGATTGAATCTGATCGCCAGCTGCAATGCCTTTAGGCGCAATAATGTAGCGACGCTCACCATCCAAGTAACAAACCAATGCGATATTCGCACTGCGGTTTGGATCGTACTCAAGACGCTCAACTTTCGCGACGATACCGTCTTTGTTGCGCTTGAAATCGATCTTGCGGTAATGCTGCTTGTGACCACCACCAACGTGACGAGTCGTGATACGACCAGTATTGTTACGGCCACCACTTTTGCTTTTCTTCTCAAGCAAAGGCGCATAAGGCGCACCTTTGTGCAAATCTGGATTAACAACGCTTACTACAAAGCGGCGTCCAGCGGAGGTGGGTTTACGTTTTACAATAGCCATTGCAAAGATACCTATCCGTTAATTATTAGCCTAAAGACTCAAAGTTGATGTCATGCCCTTCAGCAAGACGCACATACGCTTTACGCGTATCGCTTTGCTTGCCCAAACCGTGACGAGTACGCTTAGTTTTACCTTTGGTATTCACTACGCGGACATTTTCAACGGTTACTTTGAAAAGCGCCTCAACAGCAGCTTTGATTTCTCGCTTAGCTGCATCTTTAGCTACTTTAAATACCACTTGATTTCCAAGCTCAGCAGCAATGCTCGCTTTCTCAGAAACCACTGGACCAACAATTACTTTATAAAGACGTTCTTGGTTCATGCTAGCGACTCCTCAATTTTCTTGAGGGCAGAAACAGTTACTAATACTTTGTCGAAACGAACCAAGCTCACAGGGTCGATACCTTCTACATCAGATACGTCAACTTTGTGAAGGTTGCGCGCTGCCAAGTACAGATTCTCTGTCACCTCTTCAGCGATGATTAGCACATTACTCAAATCAAACTCTGCAAGCTTTTGCACTAAGCTCTTAGTTTTTGGTGATTCAAGCGCGAAGTCTTGAACAACAACCAAACGCTCCAAGCGGTTCAACTCAGACACAATGCAACGCATCGCTGCACGATACATTTTCTTGTTTAGCTTTTGCTTGTGGTCACGCGGCTGAGCAGCAAACGTTACACCACCGCTACGCCACAATGGGCTGCGAATGGTACCAGCGCGAGCACGACCAGTACCCTTTTGACGCCATGGCTTTTTGCCACCGCCAGATACTGCAGAACGATTCTTTTGCGCTTTAGTACCCTGACGAGCACCAGCCATGTAAGCAACAATCGCTTGATGCACGAGATCTTGATTAAACTCTCGCCCAAACGCTGTTTCGGAAACACTGACTGTTCCGCCAGTTGCGATATTCAATTCCATCGTCGATTCCCCTCGGATACCTAGGCGTTAGCTGAAGCTGATTTGCGGTTACGCATTTTTACAGCAGGACGAATAATAACGTCACCGCCTGGCGCACCAGGGATAGCACCCTTAACCAAAATCAGATTGCGTTCAGCATCGACTTTTACGATTTCTAAATTCTGAACAGTGACTTGCTCAGCACCCATGTGACCGGCCATCTTCTTGCCTTTAAAAACGCGACCAGGCGTTTGACATTGGCCGATTGAACCAGGCGCACGATGCGAAAGTGAGTTACCGTGAGTTGCGTCTTGCATACTGAAATTCCAGCGCTTAACGCCACCAGCAAAACCCTTACCTTTAGAGCTGCCAGTCACATCAACGTACTGACCAGCCTCGAAAGCTTCAGCCGTCAACTCTGCACCCACCTCAAACTCTTCACCAGAGGTGTTGCGCAACTCAACCAAAGAAGCACCCGCTTCAGTGTTCGCTTTTGCATAATGACCAGCATTCGCCTTACTAACACGTGAAGCACGACGCGAACCAATAGCAACTTGCACAGCGCTATAGCCGTCAGACTCTTCAGTTTTAACTTGGGTGATGCGATTGGGAGAAACCTCAACCACAGAAACAGGAATGGAGACACCGCTATCCAAAAAGATACGTGTCATGCCGCTTTTGCGGCCGACTATACCGATAGTCATTTTATTACCTCGCAGTGCACGGGGCTCTTACCCGCTACGGCCGCCCATTTCAGAGCGTTACACAACCTATTTTATCTGTTACCAACCTTTCGGTTAGCGCTCACCAGCTTATCTTACGTGCAGCTGATCTACCTATTCTTGTAGACGGAAAGTCTTACAAACTTCTTACTAACAACCCAGGCATCAACCTAAGCTGATTTGAACCTCAACACCGGCCGCAAGATCGAGCTTCATCAGCGCGTCTACGGTTTTTTCGGTAGGCTCAACAATATCCATCATGCGCTTATGCGTACGAATCTCGTATTGATCACGCGCATCTTTGTTAACGTGAGGAGAGATCAGAACAGTAAAGCGCTCTTTACGCGTCGGAAGTGGAATTGGACCGCGAACCTGCGCGCCAGTGCGCTTAGCAGTTTCAACAATCTCCTCCGCAGAAGCATCAATAAGCTTGTGATCGAAGGCCTTAAGCCGAATGCGAATACGCTGATTCTGCATGATGTATCCAACTCCAAATCGTCAATGTCTAAAGAGCTTTCACGCGAGGGGCTCGGTGAAAGGAGGCGGAATTTTATAGAGACGCCTATTAGCTGTCAAGCAGATAGAGAAATAAATTCAAAAGAAGAGGCGATAAGGGAAATCTCTTGATATATCAGTAGATTAGAGGGCACTACGCTTTACGTAGCAACCCTCAATACAGTCTGACAATTAACATAGGGACAGACTATTCCTCATCATCCCGAGGGAAAGGCGCAAACGGGAAGGGGCGATCGTCTGTCTTGAAAACCAAGAACTCAAAGATTTGCCTTAAGTAAGCAAGCAATCCTGTAGAAAACTCATCGATATTCTCATTTGGACGGCCGAGCACCAACGAAAACAAAAATTGCAAACTAGCCACCAACCACAGCACCCACAGAGATACGTTGGCACAGATGACCATTAACACCATTACCAAGAGCCGCATCCAAATTTCAGGTGAAAGCACATTCGTCTTTAATTCTTCATCCATAACTAACAACCTTTTGATGATTAAGCGAGAGCATTGCCCTGCGATAATGCATAAAAAAAGGGAAGCAGCGCCTCCCTTTTTTACAGAAGCCCCTCCCTTAGGAGGAAAGCCTGTACATTGTATGACTATTCGATGATCTTAGAAACTACGCCAGCACCTACAGTACGACCGCCTTCACGGATCGCAAAACGCAGACCTTCTTCCATCGCAATTGGCGCAATCAAGGTAACAGTCATTGAGACGTTGTCACCTGGCATTACCATCTCAGTACCTTCTGGCAATTCACACGCACCGGTTACGTCAGTGGTACGGAAGTAGAACTGTGGACGGTAGCCTTTGAAGAATGGCGTATGACGACCACCTTCATCTTTGCTCAATACATACACTTCACACTCAAACTTGGTGTGCGGGGTGATTGAACCTGGCTTAGCCAATACTTGGCCACGCTCAACGTCTTCACGCTTGGTACCACGAAGAAGAACACCAACGTTCTCACCTGCACGACCTTCGTCAAGCAGCTTGCGAAACATTTCAACACCAGTACAGGTAGTCTTGGTGGTGTCTTTGATACCAATGATTTCGATTTCTTCACCGACGGTGATGATGCCGCGCTCAACACGACCAGTAACAACGGTACCACGACCTGAGATCGAGAATACGTCTTCGATCGGCATCAAGAATGGCTTGTCAGTGTCACGCTCTGGCTCTGGAATGTACTCGTCTAGAGTCTCTACTAGCTTCTTAACAGCCGTAGTACCCATTTCGTTGTCGTCTTTACCTTCCAACGCCATCAATGCAGAACCAGTGATGATTGGCGTGTCGTCGCCTGGGAAGTCGTATTGATCAAGAAGTTCACGCACTTCCATTTCAACCAACTCAAGCAATTCTTCGTCGTCAACCATGTCCGCTTTGTTGAGGAATACAACGATAAACGGTACACCTACCTGGCGAGACAATAGGATGTGCTCACGCGTTTGAGGCATAGGGCCGTCAGCGGCAGAACATACCAAGATAGCGCCGTCCATTTGAGCAGCACCAGTAATCATGTTTTTCACGTAGTCGGCGTGCCCTGGGCAGTCAACGTGCGCGTAGTGACGAGTCGGCGAGTCGTACTCAACGTGTGAAGTCGAAATAGTGATACCACGCTCCTTCTCTTCTGGCGCGTTATCGATACCGTCAAACGCAACGGCAGCACCGCCCCACACTTCTGCACACACGCGTGTCAGCGCTGCTGTCAACGTGGTTTTACCGTGATCCACGTGTCCAATGGTGCCCACGTTTACGTGGGGTTTACTACGTTCAAACTTTTCTTTTGCCACTTTAAAGGTCCTCTAGAAAATAATTAATTAGAAATTTATCTACCGTTTTTTGCTCGAATTTCATCAGCAATATTGCTAGGGGCTTCCGCATATTTACCAAACTCCATGGTAAATGTAGCTCGCCCTTGGGTTGCTGAACGAAGGTCAGTCGCATAACCGAACATTTCGCCTAGAGGCACTTCGGCATTAACAACTTTACCCGATGGGTTTTCATCCATACCTAGAATCAAGCCGCGGCGGCGATTCAAGTCACCTACCACATCACCCATATTTTCTTCCGGCGTCACCACCTCAACCTTCATCACCGGCTCAAGTAAAACAGCGCCGCCAACGTCGGCCAACTTTTTGGTTGCCATACTTGCCGCAATCTTAAAGGCCATCTCAGAGGAGTCAACATCATGGAACGAGCCATCATACAACGTTGCTTTAAGACCAAGTAACGGATAACCAGCCAAAATACCATTCTGCATCTGCTCTTCAATACCCTTTTGAACAGCAGGAATATACTCCTTCGGTACAACACCACCGACGATCTCGTTTACGAACTCTAGCCCTTCTGCCTCGGAATCTTCTGCAGGCTCGAACTTAACCCACACATGCCCGTACTGACCCCGGCCACCAGATTGACGCACAAACTTGCCTTCGACTTCACATGTGTTACGAATACATTCGCGGTAAGCAACCTGTGGCTTACCGATATTCGCTTCGACGCTAAACTCTCGACGCATGCGATCAACTAGAATATCGAGATGAAGCTCACCCATACCCGATATGATAGTTTGCCCGGTTTCTTCATCGGTACGAACCCTAAAAGACGGATCCTCCTGAGCTAACTTGCCCAACGCAACGCCCATTTTTTCTTGATCAGCTTTTGACTTGGGCTCCACCGCAACAGAGATCACCGGCTCTGGAAATTCCATACGCTCTAGCGTGATAATAGAACCGCTAGCACACAATGTATCACCTGTGGTGACATCCTTTAGGCCTATACCTGCGGCAATGTCGCCAGCAAGAACCTCTTTAATTTCTTCCCGATTATTGGAGTGCATCTGCACCATACGGCCAATACGCTCTTTCTTACCTTTAACCGGGTTGTATACCGCATCACCAGAGTTGAGTGCGCCAGAATAAACGCGGAAAAAGGTAAGCGTGCCCACAAATGGATCTGTTGCGATTTTAAATGCAAGCGCAGCAAATGGGGCTTTATCGTCTGCTTCACGCGTTTCTACGGTTTCTCCGTCCTCTAGAACACCCTCGATAGCTTTAACTTCCGTCGGCGAAGGTAAATACTCGATCACAGCGTCTAGTACAGCTTGAACACCCTTATTCTTAAAGGCCGAACCACCTAACACAGGCACAATTTCATTCGCCAGTGTACGCATGCGAATACCTTGTTTGACCTCTGCTTCGCTTAATTCGCCACCCTCAAGGTATTTTTCCATTAACTCTTCGTTGGCTTCTGCCGCAGCTTCCACCAAGTATTCGTGCATTTTTTCGCACTTTTTTTGTAGCTCAGCCGGAATCTCACCATATTCAAAGGTGGTACCCATATCCTCTTCATTCCAGAGGATGGCTTTCATTTTAATGAGATCAACAACACCCTTGAACTCATCCTCAGCCCCAATCGTCATCTGCAGCGGAACAGCATTCGCACCTAAGCGCTCGCCCAACTGCTTGACCACCATATCAAAGCTAGCACCCGCACGATCCATCTTATTGACGAACACCATGCGAGGAACTTCGTACTTGTTTGCTTGACGCCATACCGTTTCAGTTTGCGGTTGAACACCAGACGAACCACACAACACAACCACCGCACCATCCAGCACTCGCAATGAACGCTCTACCTCGATAGTGAAGTCAACGTGCCCAGGAGTATCAATGATGTTAATGCGATGCTCGTCGAACTGCGCATCCATTCCTCGCCAAAAACACGTCGTAGCGGCGGAGGTAATGGTTATACCACGCTCTTGCTCTTGCTCCATCCAATCCATGGTGGCAGCACCATCATGAACTTCACCAATTTTGTGAGACAAGCCGGTATAAAACAAAACACGCTCAGTGGTCGTTGTTTTCCCAGCATCAACGTGGGCACAAATACCAATATTGCGATAACGTGCAAGTGGAGTTTTACGAGCCACTACAGCGATCTCCAGAATCAATGAAATTTGAAATTAAAAACAAAAGCTAAAACGTTTAATGCGAAAAAGGCAGCGTAAAGGCTGCCTTTATATACCACACAAAGATGTTCTTAGAAGCGGTAATGCGAGAACATTTTGTTGGCTTCTGCCATGCGGTGGACGTCTTCACGTTTCTTGACTGCACCGCCTTTGCCTTGTGCGGCGTCAATCATTTCACCGGCTAGGCGTTGAGGCATTGACTTCTCGCCACGCTGACGAGAGTACTCAACCAACCAGCGCATACCAAGCGCTTGACGACGTGCAGGACGAACCTCAACAGGCACCTGGTAAGTAGCACCACCCACGCGACGGGACTTAACCTCAACGATTGGCGCAACGTTTTCAAGCGCTTCGTCGAAAGTCTCTAGCGGATCTTTGTTTAATTTTTCTTGAACGATTTCAAGTGCACCATAAACAATACGCTCAGCAACGGATTTTTTACCGCTAACCATTACCATGTTCATGAATTTTGCGAGCGTAACGTTACCGAATTTAGGATCAGGCAACACTTCACGTTTTGCGACAACGCGTCTTCTTGGCATTTCTCTTTCCTCTTCAGGGGGATTCTGAGACTCAAAAACCGAGCTCAGCCTTACTAATATAAGCTGAGTAACGAGTGCTACTCAGCGGCAAGTAATAAGTCTATTTACTTAGGACGTTTAGTACCGTATTTCGAACGACCTTGCTTACGATCGCTAACACCTGAGGTATCTAAGCTACCGCGTACAGTGTGATAACGCACACCTGGCAAATCTTTTACACGACCGCCGCGAATCAAAACCACGCTATGCTCTTGCAAGTTATGGCCTTCACCACCGATGTATGAAGTGACTTCATAACCGTTGGTTAAGCGCACACGGCAAACTTTACGCATTGCGGAGTTAGGCTTTTTAGGTGTGGTGGTGTAAACGCGAGTACAAACACCACGCTTTTGTGGGTTGCCTTGTAGCGCAGGTACGTCACTTTTTTGGACTTTGCGCTTACGTGGCTTACGCACCAACTGGTTAATTGTTGCCATTAACTCGTCTCCAAATGCTCTGGGTCTATGGTAGAACCCTGTGTTGTGCCCATCTACAGATGAACACTCTAAATAAAATGGCCGCCCAAATAGCAGACGGCCTACAAAAATTGGGTTGCGCATTGTAAAGAGGGGGTTAGCCACAGTCAAGCAGCTAACCCCGAATACTTAGATATTTACAATACGCTATGGGCGATACTAGGAAGCGCTAGATTTAAGCGCTTCGGTGAGAGCCGCTTCGACGTCTTCTGCACTGACGCCTTCAGAGCTAACCACTTCAGCTTCACGCTTCTTCTTACGCTCAGCATGATAAGCCAAACCAGTACCGGCTGGGATCAAGCGACCCACAACCACGTTCTCTTTCAAGCCGCGCAAGGTATCAACTTTACCGGTAACTGCTGCTTCGGTAAGAACGCGAGTTGTCTCCTGGAACGATGCCGCTGAGATGAACGACTCTGTCGCCAATGACGCTTTGGTAATACCGAGCAATAGTCGATCGTATTTACCAGGCAACTTGTCTTCGGCTCGCAAAACCTCGTTCTCTTCAAGAGCGCGAGAGTATTCCACTTGCTCACCTTTAACGAAGGTCGATTCACCCATGTCGGTGATTTCAACCTTACGCAACATTTGACGAAGGATCGTCTCAATGTGCTTATCGTTAATTTTTACACCTTGTAAGCGGTAAACGTCTTGGATTTCGTTAGTGATGTAACGAGCCAAGGCTTCGATACCTTGTAGGCGAAGAATATCGTGTGGGTTACTTGGACCATCCGATACAACCTCACCTTTCACTACTTGTTCACCCTCAAACACGGTCAATTGACGATGCTTAGGAATCAAGACTTCGTAGTGTGTAGAGCCATCTTCTAATGGCTTACCATCGGTTGGTGTGATAACCAAGCGACGCTTGCCTTTAGTTTCTTTACCGAACGAAACGGTACCAGTGATTTCTGCAAGAATTGAAGGCTCTTTTGGCTTACGCGCTTCGAACAAGTCGGCAACGCGAGGTAGACCACCCGTAATATCGCGAGTCTTCGAACTTTCTTGCGGAATACGTGCAATAACGTCACCCACACCGATGTCATCACCATCCACCAAGCTCAAGATAGCTTTAGGTGGCAACATGTAATGAGCTGGTACATTGGTGTTAGCCAAACATAGCTCTTCACCATTTTCGTCAACCAGCGTAACGGTTGGCTTGAGATCTTTACCTGCAGATGGACGCTCAGCTGGGTCAATAACCTCAATAGATGTAAGACCCGTTAACTCATCAGTTTGTCGACGGACAGACAACCCTTCTTCCATACCAGAGAACAAGATACGACCTGCCACTTCGGTAATAATTGGGTGAGTATGCGGATCCCATTTCGCAACGATGCTACCACCGCTAACCTCTGCGCCATCTTCAACACTAATAACGGCACCATAAGGAATCTTATAACGCTCACGCTCGCGACCAGATGCATCAGATACAGAGATCTCACCAGAACGAGACACAGCAACAAGCTCTTTATCGGCTCGGCGTACTAGCTTCACATTGTGGAAACGCACACGACCGTCTTGTTTCACTTCAACGCTATCCGCTGCCGACGCTCGGCTTGCAGCACCACCAATGTGGAAGGTACGCATGGTTAACTGCGTACCAGGCTCACCGATTGACTGAGCTGCAATAACACCAACAGCTTCACCAACGTTAACGATATGCCCGCGAGCCAGATCGCGACCATAACATTGTGAACAGATGCCGTAGCGAGTTTCACAACTGATGGGTGAACGAACGATTACCTCATCAATACTCATCTCTTCGATGCGCTTAACCCACGCTTCGTCGATCATCGTACCAGCAGGCACCAAGATCTCATCAGACTCTGGTTTCACTACATCCTGTGCAACAACACGACCCAGGATACGATCACCCAACGTTTCGATGATGTCACCACCCTCGATAACAGGCGCCATGGTTAAGCCTTCGGTTGTGCCACAGTCTTCTTCGGTAACAACCAAATCTTGAGCAACATCTACCAAACGACGAGTTAGATAACCCGAGTTCGCTGTTTTGAGTGCGGTATCCGCCAAACCTTTACGAGCACCGTGGGTAGAAATAAAGTATTCGTTTACGCTCAAGCCTTCACGGAAGTTTGCAGTAATCGGCGTTTCGATGATCGAACCATCTGGACGCGCCATCAAACCACGCATACCGGCAAGCTGACGAATCTGTGCGGGGGAGCCACGCGCACCTGAATCGGCATACATAAATACCGAGTTAAAGGAGGCTTGTTTCTCTTCTTCGCCGTCACGGTTAATAACAGACTCAGTACTGATACCTTCCATCATCGATTTCGCTACGAGATCGTTTGCGCGCGACCAGATATCAATAACTTTGTTGTATTTTTCGCCCTGTGTTACCAAACCTGAAGCAAATTGGCTTTCAATCTCAAGCACTTCTTCTTCAGCCTGGTTAATAATGTCTGCTTTTTCATCGGGGATAGTGAAGTCGTTAACACCAATAGACGAACCAGATTTAGTTGAGTATTCGTAGCCCATGTACATCAACTGGTCAGCAAAAATAACAGTCGCTTTCAAACCAACAACACGGTAGCAAGAGTTAATAACTTCTGAGATCGCTTTTTTTACCATTGCCCGGTTAACGGCAGAGAACGGAAGACCTTCGGGTACGATGTCCCACAACAACACGCGACCTACGGTCGTGTCGACCATGGACGTATTTGCAGTCGTTTCACCATCTTCGCCGATGACATTTTCACTGATGCGAACTTTTACTCTCGCTTGAAGATCAACAATCTTACCGTGATAGGCACGGGATACTTCAGCAACATCGGCAAAAGCCATCCCTTCGCCTTTTGCGTTGGTGCGCTCACGCGTCATCCAATAAAGACCCAATACAACGTCCTGTGAAGGTACGATAATTGGTTCACCACTTGCTGGTGAAAGAATATTGTTTGTTGACATCATTAACGCACGCGCTTCAAGTTGCGCTTCAAGCGTCAATGGTACGTGCACCGCCATTTGGTCACCATCGAAGTCCGCGTTGTACGCAGCACAAACCAATGGGTGCAACTGAATCGCTTTACCTTCAATCAATACAGGCTCAAATGCTTGAATACCCAAACGGTGAAGCGTTGGTGCACGGTTAAGCAATACAGGATGCTCGCGAATCACTTCGTCAAGAATATCCCAAACCACAGGCTCTTGACGCTCAACCATTTTCTTCGCAGCTTTAATGGTTGTCGCTAAGCCACGTAATTCTAATTTGCTAAAAATAAACGGCTTGAACAACTCCAACGCCATTTTCTTAGGCAAACCACACTGGTGTAGACGTAAGGTTGGGCCTACAACAATTACAGAACGACCAGAGTAGTCAACGCGCTTACCAAGCAAGTTTTGACGGAAGCGACCTTGCTTACCTTTAATCATGTCGGCAAGCGACTTCAATGGACGCTTGTTAGAACCTGTAATGGCACGACCACGGCGACCGTTATCAAGCAACGCATCAACCGACTCTTGCAGCATACGTTTTTCGTTGCGCACAATGATGTCTGGTGCATTCAAATCGAGAAGACGTTTCAAACGATTGTTACGGTTGATCACTCGACGATACAAATCGTTAAGGTCAGATGTCGCGAAGCGGCCACCGTCCAATGGAACCAATGGACGAAGATCAGGTGGAAGAACTGGAAGCACTTCCATCACCATCCACTCAGGCTTGTTACCTGAGTTGAAGAAAGCTTCTAAAAGCTTCAAGCGCTTAGAAAGCTTTTTAATTTTGGTTTCACTGTTGGTCGCAGGGATTTCTTCACGTAAACGCGCGATTTCATTTTCAAGGTTAATATCGCTCATCAAATCTTGAATCGCTTCAGCACCCATTTTCGCTACGAATTCGTCACCGAACTCTTCCATAGCCTCGAAATACTGCTCATCGGTCAGGAGCTGGCCTTTTTCCAACGTAGTCATACCAGGCTCGGTCACGACGTAGGATTCGAAATACAATACGCGCTCGATGCTGCGCAAAGTCATATCAAGTAACAAACCGATACGGCTTGGTAGTGATTTCAAAAACCAAATGTGTGCAACTGGACTCGCCAACTCAATGTGACCCATGCGATCACGGCGAACTTTAGACAAGGTCACTTCTACACCGCACTTCTCACAAATGATGCCGCGATGTTTCATGCGCTTGTACTTACCGCACAAACATTCGTAATCTTTTACCGGACCAAAAATCTTGGCGCAGAACAAGCCTTCACGCTCTGGCTTGAAGGTACGATAGTTAATGGTTTCTGGCTTTTTCACTTCACCAAAAGACCACGATCGCACCATCTCTGGTGATGCAAGTGCAATGCGAATCGAGTCGAATTCTTCTACTTGTCCTTGGGCTTTTAGTAAGTTCAATAAGTCTTTCAAGGCCTTTCCTCCAGTGGATGCTTATGCCTTAGGTGCCGTGTTGTCTGACAATCCTGTTTGGCTTGGCATAGTGGGCGTTGGCGCCCACCACGGACTGACGTTTAATCTAATTCAGTTACTGCAATACAGCTGCTTACTGATCGTGCTCTAGTTCGATGTTGATACCTAGCGAACGAATCTCTTTCACCAATACGTTGAAAGATTCCGGCATACCGGGTTCCATGCGGTGATCGCCATCGACGATGTTTTTATACATCTTCGTACGACCTGCCACATCATCGGATTTAACCGTAAGCATTTCTTGCAGGGTGTAAGCCGCACCGTATGCTTCCAGCGCCCACACTTCCATCTCACCGAAGCGTTGACCACCGAATTGTGCTTTACCACCCAATGGCTGTTGCGTAACCAAACTGTATGATCCGGTTGAACGTGCATGCATTTTGTCATCAACCAAGTGATTGAGTTTCAGCATATACATGTAACCAACGGTGACTGGGCGAGAAAACTCGTCGCCAGTGCGGCCATCATACAAAGTCGTTTGCCCAGTATCGGACAAATCAGCCAAACGTAAGAGCTCTTTAATCTCGGTTTCTTTCGCGCCATCGAACGCCGGGGTTGCCATTGGAACGCCGCCAGTCAAATTGCGTGCTAACTCAAGAACATCTTCATCGGAGAACGATTTCAGATCTTCTTTATCTTTAGCGATACCTGTTTGGTTGTAGATCTCTTCCAAGAACTCACGTATCTCAGCAACTTTGCGTTGCTCGCGAATCATGTTGTTAATTTTGACACCAAGACCTTTCGCCGCCATACCCAAGTGAGTTTCGAGAATCTGACCCACGTTCATACGCGAGGGCACACCCAGTGGGTTCAAAACGATATCTACTGGCTCACCGTTTGCGTCGTGAGGCATATCTTCGATTGGCATGATAACGGAGATAACACCTTTGTTACCGTGGCGACCTGCCATTTTGTCACCAGGCTGGATGCGACGCTTAACGGCAACATAACACTTAACAATTTTCAGTACGCCAGGCGCTAAATCGTCACCAGTAGCTAACTTGCGCTTCTTATCTTCAAACTTCTCATCGAGGATACGACGACGCTCTGATAACTGCTCTGAAGCGCGATCCAATTGTTCGTTAAGCGCATCATCAGACATGCGTAACTTGAACCAAGAATCGCTATCAAGACCTTGAAGATCTTCTGCTGCTAACTTGTGACCTTTCTTAAAGCCTGCGCCACTTTGTACAGCGTTACCAATCAATGATGCCTGCAAACGCTCGAAGGTCGCTGCTTCGACAATACGGTACTCTTCATTTAGATCTTTACGTACTTCATCTAATTGCGCTTTTTCAATTGCTAACGAACGCGCATCTTTTTCAAGACCATCGCGCGTAAACACCTGTACGTCAATTACAGTACCGCGCGTACTTGTTGGCACTCGTAGCGAAGTGTCTTTAACATCTGAGGCCTTTTCCCCGAAGATTGCGCGAAGCAGTTTTTCTTCAGGCGTTAATTGAGTTTCACCTTTTGGTGTCACCTTACCAACAAGGATATCGCCGGGGCCTACTTCAGCACCGATGTAAACAACACCAGATTCGTCTAGCTTCGATAGCGCACCCTCACCAACGTTTGGAATATCCGCAGTAATTTCTTCGCTACCTAACTTGGTATCACGAGCGATACAGGTTAGCTCTTGAATATGGATAGTAGTGAAACGATCTTCTTGTACCACACGCTCTGAAACAAGAATCGAATCCTCAAAGTTGTAACCATTCCAAGGCATGAACGCGATACGCATGTTTTGGCCTAGCGCCAACTCACCCATATCAACTGATGGACCATCAGCAAGTACGTCGCCACGAGATACTTGATCACCAACTCGAACGATCGGGCGCTGATTAATACAGGTATTCTGGTTTGAACGGGTGTACTTAGTGAGGTTGTAGATGTCTACACCTGCATCACCGCTCTCAACTTCATCATCGTTTACACGAACAACGATTCGACCAGAGTCAACACGCTCAATTACGCCACCGTTTTTCGCAACAACACACACACCAGAATCTTGCGCAACAATGCGCTCCATACCAGTACCGACAACAGGCTTATCAGCCTTCAATGTTGGAACTGCCTGACGTTGCATGTTCGAACCCATCAATGCGCGGTTCGCATCATCGTGCTCTAAAAATGGAATCAACGATGCTGCAACAGAAACAACCTGGCGAGGTGAAACGTCCATATATTGAACGTCTTCTGGCGACTTCAAAGTAAATTCATTTTGATGACGCACTGATACAAGCTCGTCGGTCAACTTGCCATCTTTATCAACAGTCGCTGAAGCCTGTGCAATAACAAACCCAGCTTCGTTAATTGCTGACAAGTAATCGATTTCATCAGTTACTTTGCCATCAACTACTCGGCGGTAGGCTGACTCAAGGAAACCGTAATCGTTAGTGCGAGCATAAGTCGCCAACGAGTTAATCAGACCAATGTTTGGACCTTCAGGAGTTTCAATTGGACATACACGACCGTAATGCGTTGGATGCACATCGCGTACCTCAAAGCCGGCACGCTCACGTGTTAAACCACCTGGGCCAAGTGCAGACACACGACGCTTGTGCGTCACTTCTGAAAGCGGGTTGTTTTGGTCCATAAACTGAGACAATTGGCTCGAACCAAAAAACTCTTTAACCGCTGCAGCAACTGGCTTAGCGTTGATGAGATCCTGAGGCATCAAGCCTTCAGACTCCGCCATCGACAAACGCTCTTTAACAGCGCGCTCAACACGAACCAAACCAACGCGGAATTGGTTTTCGGCCATTTCACCAACAGAACGAATACGGCGGTTACCAAGGTGGTCGATATCATCGACAACACCGTTACCGTTACGAATTTCAACCAAGGTTTTTAATACAAGAACGATATCTTCTTTCGATAGCGTGCCTTCACCGGTTTCACCTTCAATGCCTAGACGGCGATTGAATTTCATACGACCAACCGCTGACAGGTCGTAGCGGACAGAACTAAAGAATAAGTTTTGGAATAGTGCCTCTGCTGATTCTTTGGTCGGTGGCTCACCAGGACGCATCATGCGATAGATTTCTACCAACGCCTCAAGCTGAGTGCGCGTAGGGTCCGCACGCAGAGTATCTGAAACGAATGGACCGCGATCTAACTCGTTGGTGTACAACGTTTCAAGTTGATTCACACCAATCTCGATCAGCTTACTCATCACCTCTTCTGTAATTTCTGTATTACATTCGAAAAGGATTTCGCCAGACGCGGTATCTACAACGTTCTTCGCTAATGATTTACCAATCAAATAATCAGAAGGGACTTCCAACTGGTCAAGGTTTGCCGACTCCATCTTTTGGATATGGCGTGCCGTAATACGTCGACCTTCCTCAACAATGACTTTACCTTTGGTGTCTTTAATATCGAAAGTCGCAACTTCACCACGCAAACGAGCAGGTTCCAGCTCAAGACTAATTTGACCATCTTCTCCAATATTGAAAAGACTGGTCTCAAAGAACATTTCGAGTATTTCTTCAGACTCATAACCGATAGCACGCAAAAGAATAGTCGCAGGCAACTTGCGGCGACGATCGATACGCACATAGACAAGATCTTTCGGATCAAATTCGAAATCTAACCATGAGCCACGGTAAGGAATAACACGTGCAGAATACAGCAACTTACCTGAAGAATGAGTTTTACCCTTGTCGTGATCGAAGAACACACCAGGAGAACGGTGCAATTGAGACACAATCACACGCTCGGTTCCGTTGATTACAAACGTACCGTTTTCTGTCATGAGCGGAATTTCACCCATGTACACTTCTTGTTCTTTGATGTCTTTGATCGCTTTATTCGCCGACTCTTTATCGTAAATAATCAAGCGAACTTTGACGCGCAAAGGAACTGCGAAGGTAGCACCACGCAACACACACTCACTAACATCAAATGCGGGCTTACCAAGAACGTAACTCACATACTCTAATGCTGCATTCCCTGAGTAGCTAACGATGGGGAAAACAGATTTAAATGCTGCCTGCAGGCCAATATCAAAGCGCTCTTCCGGCGAGATACCTGCCTGCGTAAATTTTTGATAGGAATCTAACTGAATTGCCAGGAGATAAGGGACATCCATTACGTCCTGAAATTTTCCAAAGTCCTTGCGGATACGTTTTTTCTCAGTGTATGAGTAAGCCATCAGCATTCCCCAGCTTGTTCACTGTGTGGGTAGAATTTCAAATTGTCGATTTTGTGTAATAAAGCAACGCTATAGTGACGAGCTGCCATTTACATCAGGAGACCTAATAATCGGTCACCACGCCTCATTCTGAGGACTTCATATAAGAAAGCACTAGGCCTTCTTTAATTGTTACAAACAGGAAAGGGCCGACGAGCATAAGCCCGTCGACCCGGTTCCTTGCTTGAAGATGCTAGCATCTAGCAGAGCCAAATTACTTAAGCTCGACTGACGCTCCTGCTTCTTCAAGGTCTTTCTTAGCTGCTTCTGCTTCTTCTTTGCTAACTGCTTCTTTAAGAGTAGAAGGCGCGCCATCAACCAATTCTTTAGCTTCTTTCAAGCCAAGACCAGTGATGCCACGAACAGCTTTAATAACGTTTACTTTCTTGTCGCCTGCGCCAGTCAAAACGATGTCGAATTCAGTTTTCTCTTCAGCAGCACCGCCAGCGTCACCACCAGCAGCAGGAGCTGCAACAGCTACAGCAGCAGCTGCAGAAACACCGAATTTTTCTTCCATTGCTTCAACAAGTTCAACAACGTCCATTACTGACATTTCAGCAATAGCATTCAAGATATCTTCTTTAGATAGAGCCATGGTTTAGGTCTCCAGATAATTTAAAAGGTTTACGTATAAGAAAAAACGGCGTAATTAAGCTGCTTCGTCTTGTTTTTTGTCGCGGACCGCCGCAACTGCTCGGGTAACTTTTGACGGAACTTCGTTGAAAGTTCGGGCCAGCTTGGTTACTGGTGCAATCAAAGTTGCAGCCAACATAGCAAGCGCTTGATCGCGAGTTGGCAATTTCGCCAATGCGTCAATTTGACCAGCGTCTAGTAACTTACCACCTACTGAAAGAGCTTTAACCTCAAACGCTTCGTTTTCTTTCGCAAAGTCTTTGAAGATTCGAGCCGCCGCACCTGGATCTTCCATAGAAAATCCGAAGATTGACGGGCCAACTAGGGCCTCTTGAACACATTCAAACTCGGTACCTTCAACTGCGCGCTTCGCAAGCGTGTTGCGAACCACCTGTAGACGTACGTTGTTTTCACGTGCCAGTTTTCTAAGAGCAGTCATGTCTGTCACGTTCACACCGCGTGAATCGGCGATCACGAGTGACAGTGCATTAGTTGCAGTCTCGTTAACTTCAGCGACAATCGCTTTTTTGTCTTCGAGTCTTAATGCCACGAAAGTTCTCCTGGATAAGATTTAGCAATTCAAACTACAAACCGCTAAATTCACACTTATCTGTTTAACGCTAATTCTCTATATAGAAAGTTTGCGCCAAACGTTTCCGGTGATCTAATCCAGCCTTTCTCTAAGAAGAAATAGTCTGAATTGGGTCTCACCATCTGCGTAGGACGTTCTAACTACGGCAAATAGCACCTAAATTAAAACAGCTTAAGGGTTTCCCCTCCTACGGTCTTTGATAGCTTGCGAAACGTAAACGCTCCGCAAACCCCAAAGTTCTTGTTACCAGCCAATTAAATATCGAGGCTAGCTTGATCAATCGCAATGCCTGGGCCCATTGTAGTGCTCAAAGAAATGCGCTTGAGATAAACACCTTTAGCAGCTGAAGGTTTTGCTTTCTTCAAGTCGCCAATTAGAGCTTCAAGGTTTTGCTTGATAGCCGGTGCATCAAATGAAATTTTGCCAATACCGCCATGGATGATACCGCCTTTATCTGCGCGATATCGAACCTGACCAGCTTTCGCATTGTTTACAGCAGCAACAACATCAGGAGTTACTGTACCAGTCTTAGGGTTTGGCATAAGGCCACGAGGACCAAGCACTTGACCCAAAGTACCAACAACGCGCATAGCCGCTGGCTCAGCGATAACAACATCAAAATCCATGTTGCCACCTTTAATGCTTTCCGCTAAATCTTCCATGCCAACAATGTCAGCACCAGCTTCTTTAGCTGCATCAGCGTTCGCGCCTTGCGCGAAAACAGCAACACGAACTTCTTTACCAGAACCATTAGGTAAAGTGGTTGCACCACGAACACCCTGGTCTGATTTACGTGGGTCGATACCCAGATTAATAGCTGCTTCAACAGTTTCAGAAAACTTTGCAGTTGCCAACTCTTTCAACAAAGCAACGGCTTCGTCGATCGAGTATTGTTTAGCAGTATCAACTTTCTCGTTAAATGCTTTTTGACGTTTAGTAAGCTTAGCCATAACTTACACACCCTCCACTTCGATACCTGCAGCACGAGCACTACCGGCAATAGTACGTACAGCAGCGTCCATGTCAGCAGCAGTAAGGTCAGCCATTTTCATAGTGGCGATTTCCTCAAGCTGCGCGCGAGTCACCTTACCAACTTTGTCGGTATTAGGACGGGCGCTACCACTCTTAATCTTTGCTGCCTTCTTAAGTAAGAACGAAGCAGGTGGTGTTTTCATGGTGAAGGTGAAGCTGCGATCACTGTATACACTGATCACAACGGGCACTGGGCTGCCAGGCTCAAGGCTTTGAGTCTGAGCATTGAATGCCTTACAGAATTCCATGATGTTTACGCCGTGTTGACCCAATGCAGGACCAACGGGGGGGCTTGGATTAGCCTGACCGGCGGCGACTTGCAGCTTAATATAAGCTTCAATTTTCTTTGCCATGATAGGACTCCTATTGTGGGTAGTAACGCCTCAGATCAGTTGGAGCTGATCGTCATAGACTCCCCTGTTAAAAAATGAGGATCTCACCTCGGTAAAATTATTTTAGGTCTTCTCGACCTGGCCAAACTCTAGCTCAACTGGCGTAGAACGACCAAAAATCAATACAGATACGCGTAGACGGCTCTTCTCGTAGTTAACTTCTTCAACCACACCGTTAAAGTCATTGAACGGCCCATCGATAACGCGAACCATCTCGCCAGGCTCAAAGATCGTCTTCGGTTTCGGCTTTTCTACAGAGTCATCAACACGCTGCAAGATATTCTGCGCTTCTTTCTCAGTAATCGGTGCCGGCTGATCCGCCTTACCACCAATAAAACCCATAACTCGCGGAGTATCTTTCACCAAGTGCCACGTATCGTCATTGAGCTCCATTTGGACGAGCACGTAACCAGGGAAGAACTTGCGCTCGCTGCGACGTTTTTGGCCGCCACGCATTTCAACCACTTCCTCAGTGGGCACCATAATGTCGCCAAACTGGTCTTGCATATCATGCAAATCAATACGCTCTTTGAGCGCATTGGCGACTTTTTTCTCGTATCCTGAATAGGCGTGAACTACATACCAGCGTTTAGCCATGGGACGTTCTTATCCTAAAATTAGAGATGCCAAAAAGCCTAATGAAGAATCAAGCAACCAAAGTAGAAAAGCCATAACAACGACAACAGCGACCACAATCAACGTAGTCTGATTTGTTTCTGGTCGAGTTGGCCAAACGACGCGACGCACCTCTACAACCGACTCTCGCAACAGAGCAAGCGTCGCAGCGCCTTTTGCTGTTTGCGTCGCGATCAACAACGCAACAAGCCCAGCAACCAAAAGTGCCGGAACGCGATACCATAATGGCAATTCAGCATAGTACGAATTTGCGATAACGCCAGCCGCTACCAGCGCAATCACCACCAGCCACTTCACCAGATCCAGGCGATACTCAGGGGTTTCTACTTTTGCATTCATCGGCAACAACTAGCCTTAATCGGTTTGCTCTTAACAATTGGGCCAACTTCAACCCTAAAAATGGCAGGCCAGGAGGGACTCGAACCCCCAACACCCGGTTTTGGAGACCGGTGCTCTACCAATTGAACTACTGGCCTGTAACTCAAAGGCCAAATTTAGCCTTTAAAATCACTTCTACATGCACAAAGGCACCGCAAGCGGTGCCAAAGTGATCTAGCTTTATATGCTAGAAAAGTAGAGATTATTCGATGATCTTAGAAACTACGCCAGCACCTACAGTACGACCGCCTTCACGGATCGCAAAACGCAGACCTTCTTCCATCGCAATTGGCGCAATCAAGGTAACAGTCATTGAGACGTTGTCACCTGGCATTACCATCTCAGTACCTTCTGGCAATTCACACGCACCGGTTACGTCAGTGGTACGGAAGTAGAACTGTGGACGGTAGCCTTTGAAGAATGGCGTATGACGACCACCTTCATCTTTGCTCAATACATACACTTCACACTCAAACTTGGTGTGTGGCGTGATTGAACCTGGCTTAGCCAATACTTGGCCACGCTCAACATCTTCACGCTTAGTACCACGAAGAAGTACACCAACGTTCTCACCTGCACGACCTTCGTCAAGCAGCTTGCGGAACATTTCAACACCCGTACAGGTAGTTTTGGTGGTGTCTTTGATACCAACGATTTCAATTTCTTCGCCGACAGTGATAATACCGCGCTCAACACGACCAGTAACAACGGTACCACGACCTGAGATCGAGAATACGTCTTCGATTGGCATCAAGAACGGCTTGTCAGTATCACGCTCTGGCTCTGGGATGTACTCGTCTAGCGTTTCTACCAATTTCTTAACAGCGGTAGTACCCATTTCGTTGTCGTCTTTACCTTCCAACGCCATCAATGCAGAACCTGTGATGATTGGCGTGTCGTCGCCTGGGAAGTCGTATTGATCAAGAAGCTCACGCACTTCCATTTCAACCAACTCAAGCAATTCTTCGTCGTCAACCATGTCCGCTTTGTTGAGGAATACAACAATGAACGGCACACCTACCTGGCGAGACAAGAGGATGTGCTCACGCGTTTGAGGCATAGGGCCGTCAGCGGCAGAACATACCAAGATAGCGCCATCCATTTGAGCAGCACCAGTAATCATGTTTTTCACGTAGTCGGCGTGCCCTGGGCAGTCAACGTGCGCGTAGTGACGAGTCGGTGAGTCGTACTCAACGTGTGAAGTCGAGATGGTGATACCACGCTCTTTCTCTTCTGGCGCGTTATCGATACCGTCAAACGCAACGGCAGCACCGCCCCACACTTCTGCACACACGCGTGTCAGCGCTGCTGTCAACGTGGTTTTACCGTGATCCACGTGTCCAATGGTGCCCACGTTTACGTGGGGTTTACTACGTTCGAATTTTTCCTTCGCCATTGCGGAAGCCTCCTCGACTCAGCCCAACAATCAAATGTAACGGGCCATTAACGACAATTTAAATAAAACCAACATACAAAAGCCCACAGCAGCACCCGCCACCATGGACAAAAACTGGAGCTCATAACCGGATTTGAACCGGTGACCTCTTCCTTACCAAGGAAGTGCTCTACCGACTGAGCTATATGAGCCAAAAAGCCTTCGCTATGCCTACAAACCGCTTAAAGCAATTAGCGCATATCAAATTGGAGCGGGCAGCGGGAATCGAACCCGCATCATCAGCTTGGAAGGCTGAGGTTCTACCACTGAACTATGCCCGCCTAACTCAGCGACAAACCCACACAGCGCATAAGCAGCAGCCCGGGCCTGACAGACAGACTCAACCGGTCTGCTCGCATAAAACTGTAATGGTGCAGGGGGGTGGATTCGAACCACCGAAGCTTGCGCGTCAGATTTACAGTCTGATCCCTTTGGCCACTCGGGAACCCCTGCGAAAGTAGCCGGCCATTGTCCGGCTCGACCCCACTGTTGTCAACCAACGAAACATTAAAAAGTTTAATAATTTCTGATAGTTAGACGTGGAGCTTTATTATCACCACCTCTGCTACTAACCCAGAGTGATTACGCCCCAAGCCAGATACCTGACTTGGGGCGTTATAAAGTGGAGCTGGTGAGAGGAGTTGAACCCCCGACCGGCTGATTACAAGTCAGCTGCTCTACCAACTGAGCTACACCAGCTCTTCACAACTCCGAAAGCGTCAATCGATGACTACCCTCAAGAGTGGAGCGCGGATTCTAGAGAAACTTTTACTCGCTGGCAACAGGTGGGCAGAAATTTTGTCGACGTTCTAGCCCTTCTTCTGCCGTCAGCAGGTTTTGCCAGGCCTCTTCGTCTAAATTTTTAGCAATTCCAGGCTGAACCACCACCCAAACTTCGCGATAAGAGCGCGCAACTTCTTTAAGCTCAGCCGGATAACCGTCTTCGCGCATTTCTTTAAGTCTTTGCTGAGCTAACTCAACCTTGCTGAACATACCAAAAGAAATGCCGTTTTCCAGCTCACCTTTTGGTATGACGTAGCTATCCACTCCTTTTGCCTGGAGCTCTCGAAGCGTTTCATATGCTTGCTTTCGAGTATCTTGAGCCGGTAGGTATACCCAGTATCCAATTTCACCCGGAATCTCAACCTCGCGCACCACCCCAGGCACATCAAAGGCTGCCAGCCGCTCGACAAAGTATTCAGCCCGCAGCAACCGCGGAAACGGACCGATCAAGGTGCACAAAGGCTCGTCGGGAGAGCCTTCAGACCTTAAATCAACTCGAGGTTTGCTCGCGAGCAAGGCTTGACGCTCCTCTAGCTCTAGCTCACTTAGGAGACTTAAAGAGGGGACATTTTGCTTCAAAACAGGTGCTTTGGCCGAGTGCTCTTCAGTGACCGGGTTTAGGGTTGCCAATTGCCAACCCAGCACCACTACATTTATCACTATCAGACTAATGACAACCCATCGCATTATTATTGATTCTCCATTCCAGAGCGTGACCAACACACGACTTATCAACGGGACACTACACTATGGCAATGCATAGGCCAAGCCGTCCAACACCAACTGCTCACGCAACAAAACCCCATCACTATTAAGATGAGGCAAGAGTTTTGAAGCATCCCCCCCTGATAAAAAGGTCGTCACATTGGTATTGCCTAACTGGGATTTCGCTGAACACACTAATCCGAGAACCATCTGCAAACACCCCTGACTAACCGCTTCAAGCGTCGTAGCGCCAGGCTTAAGCTCGGCTATTTCTGCAGCAGGAGGCACCTGAACTGCATGTGTTCCAGAAAACAGCGCCTGCCTCATCAACTCAAAGCCGGGTACTATATACCCACCTAAGTGAATACCTTGAGCATCCACCAAGTCGACCGTAATTGCAGTTCCACAACTGACCACAACACAACATGAACGACTTTCGTTATACGCTGCTAATACCGCAAGCCAACGATCCACACCCAATTTTGCTGGCTCAACATACCCCTGCTCAACGCCCGCACACAGCGGCTGAACCTTGGCCACCTCAACCTCACACCCCCAGTTCTTCGACGACAAAGCACTAATCTCATTTAAGCGATCAGCTCCAGCAACGCAGCCAACCCGGACTCTACGTATCTCGCCAAGCCCCGACAGAGACTCCGCCATATCGGCATACAGACAAGCTCCTGCCTGCACATTTCCTGACCCCTGCAATCGCCACTTGAGCCGAGTATTACCGGCATCTAAATCTAAAATCACAACCTAACTCGCACGCCGCAAACTGGCTTCACCACCGTAGATTAATTGCTCGTCACCACTGGCGCTGTGCAACCTTAGAGCGCCGTTGTCAGACACCCCCAACACTCGCCCCTCAGTAACTTGGTCGCCAGCCGTAATACACACATCGCGATCGCGGAAAAGATCAAACGCCTCCCACTCCTCTCGGAGGGGAGCAAACCCGCCAGCCTCAAATTCAGATAAGATCACCAATAACTCATGCACTAAGTCACCCGCGAGCGTGTTACGAGAAACCTTCTTAATATCGCCAACGCTGACCCAAGCCTGGTCTATGTCTTTAGCTTCAGATTCCAACATATGGACGTTGATCCCAACTCCCACTACAACCTGGCAGACGCCCGATGCATCGCCAGTCATTTCCAACAATACACCAGCAACTTTGTGATGATTAATTAGCACATCATTCGGCCACTTGAGTTGAACCCCTTCCACACCGTGATTGGTCAAGGCTCTAGCAATTGCCAGCCCTATAGCCAAACTCAACCCCTCTAGCGCAGCAACGCCGCTAACGAATTGCCAACCAAGAGACAGGTAGATGTTACGGCCATAAGGGCTAACCCACTGCCGCCCCTGGCGACCGCGGCCAGACGTTTGATGCTCCGCAAGGCATAGTAGGCCGTGACCGGCACCGTCTTGAGCACGATTCATCACATGGGTGTTGGTCGAATCAATAGACCCAAACAACTCAATGCCAGTCAAATGAGTAAGCATCTGTTCCGAGACTTGCGCTTTTAGTTTAGTCAATTCGAGCAATTCCAAACCGTTAGGTAGACGATACCCCCGCCCTTTCACGCTCTCGACACACAACCCCATCCCTTCCAGTTTTTTAAGCTGTTTCCAAACTGCAGTACGACTGACTCCCAGTGCTGCCCCCAACTCCTCACCAGAGTGAATGCCCCCATCAGCAAGAATCTCAATGACTTTTTCAATATTCATGGTTTAACTTCTCAACAATTAACGCGCTCAGATTTAGCCCCAGCACCATGCGCTGGCCACCACTAAATTACAAAATTTTCTAAGAGTTGGAGATGTAGGTGCGGTGGTATCGCTCACCAAGCTGAGTAAGCACCTCATACCCGATTGTGTTGGCCGCAACGGCCAAGTCATCAACACCTTGATGGGGCCCCAGCAACTCAACTTGACCTATATTTAACTCCTCGGGGACCGCAGTAACATCAAAGACGACGGTATCCATCGAAACACGCCCCACCATATCGACGCGGTGCCCACCAACGTACCCACACCCCTGATTACTTAGGCAGCGAAAAATACCATCGGCATAGCCACCCTGGACGATCGCCAACCTTCGGCACTCCCCTTCAGCAATCTGGAAGGTCGCTCCATACCCAACCGTTGCCGCACCACAGACGCGCTTAACTTGAGCTACCGGCAACATTAAAGACACTGCAGCCTGCATCGGGTTGGGCTTTCCTGGCAAAGGGTTACCGCCATATAGAGAATAGCCAGGTCGCACAATATCACCGTGGTAATCGGCCCCAAGGAAAACACCAGAGGAATTTGCAAAGCTTGTTCGGACCGACGAAACAACGCTCAGGAGCTGCTCATGACATAGTCGAAAGCGAGCCAACTGAACGGCGTTGAGTGAGTGACCTGGCTCATCTGCACACGCTAAATGGCTCATCATGCAACCAGGGTTTGCATTGTGAACAACACCAGGAGAGCGCAACAGGTGATCGAACTCCTCCATTGTGAGCCCCAGGCGATGCATCCCCGTATCAATCTTTATAACACTCTCTAGCGCCTCACCGCTCTGGCGGCAATACTCGGACCACTGAGCTACGAGCTCTGAGGTGAAGAGCACTGGGATAAATTTATGGTGCTGACATAACGAAAATGCATCGACGGTCACTCCGGAAAGGATATAAATATCCGCATTCCGCTCATTCAGAATCGCGCGCAACTGCAAAGCCTCATCGACAGTCGCAACAAAAAACTGTCGACACCCCGCACCTGCTAGGGCAGACGCAACCTCCGAGACACCCAACCCATAGGCATCCGCTTTGACAACAGCGGATACCTGGCAGTCAACACCAACCTCCTCAACAATCCGGCGCCAATTCGCTTGGATAGCATTAAGGTCTACAATTAGATGGCCTGCTGCCTTATTCATAGTTTCTTCCACTGACATCCACGTGCCATGCAGCGACAAATAAAAGTGATTGCGAGTCGTCTGCGCGCATCTAACCAGCTTTTAGTAAAAATGACCAGCACGACAAAAGCTTCCGAATATGCCTGAAACCGACCATTCAGAGGCGCAACCTGGACAAAGTATTAACTTGGTCACATATTCATAGGCATAGCATTTAATGAAAGTTGCACTCTGCGCCGCTTAGCTCTAAAGTCGCCTAAATCATCTTAGGCTTGATGGGCGGACACTATCGAGACTAATTATCGATAGCACTAACAACCCTATTTACCTACTAGATAGCCAACGGAGCATTCTTTCGGATGTACAGCGCAAACGTCATCAAGCTAGCCATTGAAATTCGGCGCAGACTACCGGAAAGCTCGAAGCACCTGCTGTGTCTATCGGACCCAGAATTAATGGAACAGTTACTAGAGCTGTTTCACCTCCAAACTGAACCCACCATCCGTCAGCTCATAGAGCGCGTGATGGAAGCCGCTGGCCCCACATGGCTAGAGAGGCTATCAAGCAGTCAACGACTGGTATCCTCCCACCACCTGCACGCCCCTACAACAAGGCGCCAACCACAACTGGGGGCAAACTCAGCCGCACCCAGCCCATCGCCCGGTTTGCGCTTGGTTTCCCCTCCATCTAAGAAACACTTACATTAGTCCTCTACCCTAGCACTCTAAATAGTGGCTATGGCATAATTCGCCGTTTGGGTAGACTCCCAACCACGGGACTTGGTATATGTTTTTAAAGGGGATGCTGTAATCGCAATGAAGAAGCGCGTACTCGTGCTGGGGTATTCTCAGACAGGACAATTGTCTCGCATAACAGACTCTATCATCAGCCCGCTGATTGGAGCATCTGAGGATATTGAGGTTATTAAGCAACCCATCGAACCCAGCACACCATTCCCGTTCCCGTGGCCGTTTGTGACGTTCTTTAACAACTTCCCTGACACGGTTTACGAAACGCCCATCGAACTCAAACCCCTAAGTATTGACGTTAACGCTGACTACGACTTGGTGATTTTGTGCTACACAGTATGGTTTTTGTCACCCTCTCGACCGGTAGGCACGTTTTTAAACTCTGAGACTGCCAAAACATTACTGAAAGACAAACCTGTCGTTACGGTTATAGGGTGCCGCAACATGTGGTTAATGGCTCAGGAAAAAGTCAAAGAAAAGCTTCGCAATTGCGGCGCAAAACTCATAGATAACATTGTGCTAACAGACCAAGCGGATAGCTTTGCGTCATTATTCGCGACACCACTTTGGATGTTATCGGGTAGCAAGGGTCCATTTCTTGGCGGGCTTATTCCTAAAGCGGGGGTTAGCGAAGCAGACATTAACAATGCCAGCCGATTTGGCGAAGTCATTCGTAACAAGCTAATTGAATCTAATACCCCCTTGCAAACCATGCTAACCGGGCTTGGCGCAGTCAAAGTTGACGAAAAGGTTATCGCATCAGAAAAAATTGCCCATCGCAGTTTTAGAATCTGGGGGAAATTACTGCTATCGCTTGGACCACAATCGTCCTTACCTCGAAAAGCAGTTATATTTATTTACTTCACGTTTTTGGTCATTATGCTGCTTACTGTTGTGCCTCTAAATGCGCTCATCAAGAAGCTATTAGCACCAGTGACCCATGAACATATTCAAGCGCAAAAAACGTATTACGCGGCGCCCTCCGGCGAAGCGACAAGTTATCTGGAGCAACAATCTTGAGCGACAACTCCGTTTATATTACAAATCTGGGGGCATTTTTACCGAACCCGCCGGTCGACAACGACAACATGGAACGCATTCTGGGTCAGGTAGGACCTAGACCTTCGCGGGCCCGCCGCTTAATATTACGCAGCAACGGCATCAAGAACCGTCACTACGCCATCGACCCCACGAGCTTGGAATTTAATTTTAATAACGCCCAGCTAACAGCAGAAGCGGTGAAAAAAGTCAGCGAAGGCACAATCGATCTCAATGAATTAGATTGCTTAACCTCGGGTACTTCCATTGCCGATCAATTAATGCCAAACCATGCGGTCATGGTTCAAGGCGAGCTAGGTATCAACCCACTCGAAGTAGCGGGTACTGCTGGCGTCTGCCTTGCCGGTATGACTGCCTTCAAATACGCCTACCTTGGAATTAAAGCTGGAGAATTTAAGTCTGCTATCGCTACCGGCTCCGAGCTCGCTTCAGCGTCAATGCAAGCAAGAAATTTCCAAGCAGAATCTGATGTGCTTGTTGAAGCGCTCGGGAAAAAACCTGAGCTTGCATTTGAAAAAGATTTCTTGCGCTGGATGCTATCCGATGGTGCTGGCGCAGCACTGCTCGAACCTCAACCAGCAAAAGATCGACTATCTTTAAAAGTCGATTGGCTCCATATTTTCTCCTATGCGGGTGAGATGGAAACATGCATGTATGCTGGCGCCGTCAAAAATGAAGATGGCAGCACAACGGGCTGGCAGATGTTCAATCAGGAAGAGCGAAACAACCAGTCTGTATTGGCTGTTAAACAAGACGTTAAGTTATTAAACGAAAACGTTATGCTCTACACAGTTCAAAAGCCTATTGCCGAGTTGGTGGAACGCTACCAACTAACGCCAGACCAGTTCGATTATTTCTTGCCACACTACTCTTCACACTTCTTCCGCGACGAAGTGTCTTATCGTTTGCAGCAAGGTGGACTAGACATCCCTCAAGAGCGGTGGTTCACCAACCTAAGCGAGAAAGGAAACACTGGCTCTGCATCGATCTACATTATGCTCGACGAACTCTACCATTCAGGAAAACTCGAAAAAGGCCAGCGCCTGCTCTGTTACATTCCTGAAAGTGGACGTTTTTCTTCTGCCATGATGAGCCTCACCGTTGCCTGATAAATTAGTGCTTCTATGAAAAAGAACGATGTCCCTCAAGATAGCGTGTCGACTTACGCGGGCCAGCGTAAACTTTTTTATGCTACGGATGACAAAGGCAATTACCTAGGCGTTCAATCTAGTGGCTGGGAAGTTGAGGGCGAAGCAACCAAAGAGGCCATTCGCGAAATTGAAAGTGATTGCTTCAGGGCTTGGCAACAAGCCCAACAGGGCATCAGCTCGCCCCTTGAGTATCACATGTATAACAATCGAATGGACCTCCCGATGCTGGCACAAACTGTTGGCATGTTTCAGTGGCGAGTAAAGCGTCATTTTAAGCCCAGTGTTTTCAACACACTTCCAGATAAAACTCTCACCCGTTACGGTGATGCCTTGGGATTGGAACTATCGCAACTAAAGAGCATCCCAGTCGAATTTAGCACACCACAATAATTAAGTTGAACCTAACATGACTGATATAACTACCGCTACGACTGACGTCGACAGCGAGAGCCCCGCCAACCCTTTTGCGGTGCAAGATACCAGCTTTAACCATATCCAGTCAGCGCATTGCGAGAGTGGCGTCGCTGCAGGTTTATCTAGCCACTACGGCCTACCTCTTTCAGAGCCTATGGCATTCGGCTTAGCCGGAGCGCTCACGTTTGCCTATATTCCGTTTATTAAATTGTTTGGCATGCCGATGATCGCCTACAGAATGCCGCCAAAAGCTATCATAAAAGGGCTGCAAAAACGGACCGGGATAAAGTTCGAATTTAAAACGTTCCGCAACGAAGAACACGGCATGGCCGCGCTTGATAACTTGTTATCAGAAGGCAAGCCAGTTGGGCTACAAACTAACGTATATTGGCTACCTTATTTCCCCCGAGAAATGCAGTTCCACTTCAACGGGCACAACCTTATTGCCTTTAAGAAACACGAAGGCGATTACCTTGTCAGCGATCCTGTATTTGAAACCGCGCTTCGCTGCGATGCGAAAGGCCTAAAGAAAGCGCGCTTTGCTAAAGGCGCACTGGCAGCCAAAGGCTTGATGTACTACCCCAAGACAATGCCTCAAGCACTCGATTTACCCGCCGCAATAAAAAAAGCGATTAAAGCCAATTACAAAGTAATGCACGCGCCCTTGCCGTTCATTGGCATCAAAGGCATTCGCTATCTCGGCAAACAAATCATAAAACTTGCCAAACACCCTATTAAAAAAGACAAACATCTTAATTTGTATTTAGGGCACATTGTTAGGATGCAAGAAGAGATTGGCACTGGCGGTGCCGGCTTTCGTTTTATTTATGCCGCATTTCTTAAAGAGGCTGCACAGCACTTGGAGCCGGAGCTTTTAACTCAAGCGTCTAAACAAATGACAGAAGCTGGGGACGAATGGAGAAACTTTGCATTACATGCAAGTAAAATGACTCGAAACCGTATGCCGATGGACGCAGAAAAGCTTAACAACATCCTCAACGCCTGCGCAGACAAAGAAGCTGAAGTTTGGCGGCTTCTAAAAAGGCTATTTTAGTCCTGCCATAACTTAGCGACACATTGATGCCACCGAGCTGGTGATTATGCGCGAGAGACATGTAGGAGCGTGTAGCGTCCCGTTGGATCGGCATTAATGTGCAACATCGATTTACCAGTACCTGAATTCAAATACTGCAATATCCCTTCTACAGTCGGGCTATCATAATAAGCGTCCTGACGAACATAGTCGTTGCAACGCTGTATCCCTGACGATTGCTGAATAGAAGCCCTGACATCGACAGGCAAATGCTGGCCGCACCAGAGTTCTGTTTCGGAAATACCTGTCTGGGCCTTTAGCCAATCCTGTAGAGCCTCCAAACTATCAAAATAACCGATGTGATTCACGTACCCCAACACAGGAAACACTGACGTTAGTGGCCGACTTTTACTCGATACCAACAACCAATTGGTTGCCTCTGCAACACTGCGTTCTGGGCTAACTGATAAGCGCCGACGATGATTTGCCAATGGTGAAGAGCAACTCTCAACGCTGCCCACCAAAGCGGCTGGCATTGCGGTCACACTTAAATCTAACTGGGCTGCAGTGAGTGCTGCAACAACCGGTTCATAGTAATTGGATACAAAGTTACTGCGACCGTAGAGCTGTAAGACTTTCGCCACGTAGAAACACGCGGCATTGCTGACTGAGTTTACAAAATTCAGAGGAGCTGGAGGATGCCGATCTCTAACCAGCTCATCCAGCAACTGACTGGTGACACCGGTGTCGCCTCGACACGATGAAAAATACACTCCCGTTTGCTCAGGCAGCTCACGTCCAGCCGCGCACTCACTTGCTCCAATTAATGCCAACTGGACAAAACGCGTTAAGCGCCTCGGAACATTTTTAACATATTGTTTCAGTACTGGCTTCAAGTCGACTAAGGTATCTGTATCTTCACCATAAACATTGCTATAGGTTCCGACGGCGTGAATGGCAAGTGGAGGAAGCTGGAGGCTCATGACAGCTCTCCCTCTAACGCAATCACTAGCGATGTATTGTTGCCTCCGAAGCCAAAATAATTTAGCAAATAGAACCCCGGCAACGCCTCGCTTGGTGTTTGATTTAACACAAAACCTAAGTTCTCCCCCTCATTAGAAAGACCTGGCGTTCCAGGAACGAAGCCCTGCTGGATCGCCGCACCGAACAGTAACAGCTCGGACAGACCGCAGGCACCAAGCGTGTGACCAATAAAGGGTTTAATAACAGCACACCGAGGCAATTCAGGAAAAACTGACAGCATACCTTTCGCTTCCGCCGCATCTCCTCCGATAGTCGCAGTGCCATGACACTTAATGGCCTGTATATCGCTCCACTCGATATCCGCACTCGTTAAAGCCTGCCTGATAACGTCAGCAACCGCTGTACCATCCTCGTGAGTAATTGACATGCTGTAGGTATCACAAAGGTTTGCCCCACCGGCAATGCTAATTGATCGTTGACCATCTACAGGGGGCCTAGCTGAAAGCACAGCAGCAGCGCAACTTTCCCCTAACACGATGCCATCACGTCGTTCGTCAAACGGCGCGACGCCATTCTGACTAATTAGCTGTAACCCCTGAAAACCATATGTCGTCGTATCGTTAGCAAACTCTACGGTTAACACCAACGCATGTTCTATCAAGCCAGATTGGATCGCCAAATGAGCGTACCAGGCGGCATTGGCGCTTGATGTACAGGCTGTATTGAAACTCAAATCAGGCCCTTTTATCCCGAAGCGTTTGCGAATATTTTCGGCCACAATAGCCATTCCGCACTCCGCTAAGGGTATCGCATTGTCCTCGTCCTCAAGCGCTTTCGCATAGCGAATTTCTTCCCGTGCAATATCGAAGGACGACGAACCCAAAAACAAACCCATAGCGGCGACTTCCTGCTCATTTAAGCCTGCGTCGCTAATAGCGGTTTGAATAATATTGGTTAGAACGAACTCATACCGAACATCGGCATCATGGTAATCACACCCTGAGAGCAGAAAGTATGGGACTTTAGTTTCAGTACCGGTTAAACGGCAATCGAGCTTTGAAGGAGATCCAGGCTTTTGCCGAAGTAACGGCACACTGGCAGGCAGGTTATCTCCAAGAACCGAGTGACAACTAGCGCCAATGATATAGGTGGAGTTACTGTAAAGCGGCATTGTTAAGCAGATTTCGCAGCAATGATCGTATCGGCAAGCGAGTCAACCGAACGGAGCGCTTTGCGCGCAGCGGGACCGTTTTCAATCCTAACATCGTAGGTTTTTTGGACCCACATGGAAATTTGTAACGCGTCCAATGAATCGAGGTCCAACCCTCCTCCTATCAGTTGCTCCTCGGTGCCAATCTCACTTGGCTCCATATCCTTATCACATTCCTCGACAATCATCTCTTTGAGCGTTGCGATCAACTCTTGCTTATCCATTAAAACCCACTTTTTGGTACTTTCGGCTGCTTAAAAGCGCATACGCTTCATCAGCAGAAGGTAACTAATCACAATTAACGTAGCCCCAAATGCTGCGAGCACAGCAACCTTAGGCCAGACCATCGCAAAGCCGCCAGAGCGAAGCAACACATCCAAAAAACCCTCCAATCCCCAACTCATGGGTGAAAGGTTGGATACAGACTGCATACTCAGCGGCATAACAAATTTGGGCACCATAATACCACCAATTGCGGCTAAGATAATGTTGCCTGCGCCACCAAGGGTTGTTGCTTGCTCAGTGGTTTTAGCAATCGTAGCGATCAGTGCTGAATAACCCAGCGCTGCGATAGATACCGCCGCTGACACGACAGCCAACAGCGCCATCGAACCATTAATAACCAATGCCTCTCCACCCAACAACGGCACCAAGAAGCGACCTATCAATAACATCAACACCACTTGAAGCTGCATAATGACAAAATACGGGACCAACTTACCAACCAGCAATGCAAGCGGAGAGACGTCAATTGTCGCGATACGACGCAAAGTCCCGAGGTTTCGCTCATTGACGAACGTATTCGACAATGGGATGACAATAAAGAACATTGAGAAGACCAGCCAAGCGGGAACGTTTTGTTGAACCGCCGTAGGTGATACACCTTCCTGCTTGGAGTAAGCGTATTCAACCGAGACATTGACGTTGGCAATATCATCTATTGAAAGCTCCTCACCCGTTGAGTCTCTGAAGGCTTGCATCATCCGGTCCGCTTTGATTCCCCGGAGTGCATCGTTTACAGCCGATACAAATATCAGCTCTGAAGGTTTTGTGGTCGAAGGGGCGAGAACAATGTCAACGCTAAGGGTATTATCATCTTCTTCAGAGTCAACCGGAGAGATACTTAGCGCAATCGCAGCATTATCCCGCCGCAGCTCCTCGAGCAAGAAACCCTTGTCTGTGTTATCCGGTTCTACAAAGCGAAATGCTCCACTTTCACTGAGCATGTTAACTAATCTAGCAGAATCCTCATCGACCGCGTGATCGACTAGCAAGACAGTCAGTTGATTGTCATTACGCGATGAAAAATTCTGCTGCATGGCCAGTGACATAATAACGATAAAGACTGCAGGCATCACGAACAGCAATAACAGTCCGTGCAAGTCACGACATAATAACAAGGCTTCCTTTTTGATGGTTGCAACCCAGACATTCAACATAATTAGTCTCGCAGCGCCTTGCTAGTTAAATCCAAATATACCTGTTCGAGCGTGCTTTTCTCTTTACTAAAACTATTCACTTTCAAGCCTTGCTCGGAAAGCGCCGCAAACAGTGCGGGAACATCGGTCGACAGATCTGACATCTCCACAGTTAATGTGTCTGACCCGACCTGATTCACAGTGTAACTGCTCGAACTCAGGAAATTGTTTTGAATCTGCTTATCGACAGTGACGGTATAAACATTCTTGTTTGCCTCAGCAATCAGTGCTTTTAACGAACTTTGTACAACGACAGAACCATTGTCGACAATAGCCAGCTCGTCGCAGACAGTCTGTACCTCTTCCATATAGTGAGAGGTATACATAATCGTCATGCCCGTCTTTTTCAGGTGATTGATTGAATCGAGAATAAACTGGCGAGACTGAGCATCAATCCCAACGGTAGGTTCATCAAGAAACAATATGTCGGGGTTATTGAGCAGGCCAATCGCTAAGTTTAAGCGCCTTTTTACGCCCCCGGAATACAGCCGTGCGTGCTTTCCCAAAACGTCTGACAACCCAGCAACCTCAACCACGTAGCGTAAACGGGCTTTTTTCGCCTGATTTTTAAGACCATACAAGCCGGCAAAGTAATCTAAATTTTCTGCGCCGGTTAACTCCGGATAGAAAGCGTAGTCCTGAGGGACAATTGCGCAGGTTGTCTTGATGATCGATGATTGATGAGAGACTTCTTGGCCTTTCAAAAAGTAGCTGCCCGACGACGGAATATTTAGCCCCATCAAAATGCTAAGCAGCGTAGTCTTTCCAGCACCATTTGGGCCTAAGAGTCCAAAACAGGCGCCCTCAGCAACAGCGATACTGATTTGGTTTAAGACATCGACCTTTGCGTTAGGGTAGCCAAAAGATATGTTGTTGAGCTCGATAGCAGCAGGCATGGGTATGTCGATATACAAATTAGGTGGGCGGGATTATAGGTGCAATTCGAGGAAATTCGAAATCCCGTACTGCACGATGGATACGGCGATAGGGCCCATTTCTCTAATATTGTTATAGTCTCTAGAAAATGGGCCGCATTAACTGTCTATTCTTCGACAATCACCATGAGCACGCGCCGGTTTTCACGACGACCTTGCTCCGTCGCGTTGGTAGCGATAGGCACCTGCTCACCGAAACCCTTGGCCGTTAGTCGCGACTCGTCGATATTGTAGTCGCGCACCAAAACAGACTTCAATGTTTCGGCACGAGCCTGGGAAAGCTGCATGTTGTATTCGCTGGCACCCACCGAATCAGTATGCCCTTCTATTATCCCCTTAACATTTGGGTTTTCCTTAAGGTAGTCAGCAGCGATTTTTATATCACTCATGTAACTATCCATAAGTGCTGCAGAACCATTCTGATACTGCACGTTAAACCTGAACGAGACATTTTTTCGGGGTGTTTCTTCAACTACTGGAGCCGGGGCTGGAGCTGGCACAACAATCGGCTTCACTTTCAAGCGATCACTCGCAAGGACACGCGCTAACACCTCTTCTCGATCAACAGAAGATCCACGCTCCAACTTTAGCTGACAAAAATTTGCGACATCTTCTTCGCCCGCCAAATCTAGCGCTTGGCTTGCCTGCATATCGAGGCCTTCAACCGCCAGCACTTCGATCAACCGTCCCATTCCCGCCAAAACAGAGGCTTGAGACACTTGAAGATCAAAGGCAGCATTGACATGGGAACGACTCACATCGAAGAATTCATTTTCTGTGTCTAACAAATCCAACAATGTACGCTGACCGATATCAAATTGATTTCTATAGGCTGTTCTAACTTTTTCGATCGCCTCTAAATTTCGCGACAATACGCGCTTCTGTTCCAATAAGCTTTGAATGTCATTGAAGGCAATAGACACAGATTGGGTTACATCACGACAGGCTTGTTGACGCTGCTCATAGCGTGCGCTTGATCGCTGCTGAAACATTCTACGAGTCGCTCGATCTGACCCGCCGCGAAACAAATTGTACGTTAAGACCACTTCAACCACGGTTTCGTCAAACTCATTGGCTAAGCCGTTGGTGCTATCGTCATAGGTATCTTTGCGCGCCCGTAAATCTATCTTGGGCATGTAAGGCGATTTCTTTTCTTTATACTCAGTCTGCGCAGACAGGTAATTGTACGAAGCAGACAGAAGCAAAGGGCTATTATCGTAGGCCTCTGATAGCGCCGACATGCGCGCTGCAGGAATAGCAGAAGCGTCTATCGTCGGCTCTTCGAGTTCATCGGCCGGCACTTGCCCCAACAAACGAGTGTAACGACGGGAGACGTCATAGAGGTTGGTAGTTTCTGTAATCAGGTTTGATTCGGCTAGAGCTAGACGTGCTTTGGCTTGCTCTAAGTCGACTGATCGGCTAATACCCGCTTGAGCACGCTGCTCAATATCATTAAATATCAAACGGTGCTCAATATAGTTATCTTCGGCTAACTTAACCAAACGACGAAATCGTATGACATCTAAGTAAGCGGCGACAGCTTCAAACGCTAGTGATTCAGAAACCTCTCGCAGCTCGTAGTAACGCGCATACTGCTGCTGATTGAGTTTCTTAACCTCATTCCAAGTTTGCCCGCCGTTGAACACATTTTGGGTAACCGCAATACGTGAGGTGGTACGTCGATATTTATCATCTAAAAAGGCCGGATTATCGGAATCCACTTTGCCAGATTGTGCTTCGAGATCAACGCTAGGATAGAAACCACCTTTCGCTATTTTGACTTCTTCTCTCGCCGCCTCAAACTCATGCCAACTTGCCTTTACCTCAGGGTTGTTATTGACGGCCTCACGAACAGCATCACCTAAGGAGGTGATTTGTTGCGCACTGACGCTCATGCTAAATACAGCGCCCATCGCCACATTCACCACGGTGGCTAGCGCCCTTTTGGTAATAACGTCCATTTTTGCTCCTGAGACAAAAAACATTCGACCTTGCGTGTGCCAAAAGGAAATTTAGGCGCCACCCAAGCTTTGGGGCCATTATAACGATTTCCTGAGAAAAAACCGGTAAGTCTTTGACCGCTCGGTGTTTTCTTTGAACGTCCTGGCAGATTCCCAAGCCCATTCCCCCCAATTTCTAGCGAATAACACGGCATCGTCAGATTCGCACCCCTAGGAATCGCTGTCTAACCTAAATAGATAGAGCTAAGAATGTAAGCCAGCGGATTCAGATGCAAGTGAGCGAGAAATACAGGAGACTTCAACGAGGTGACGGGGCAACTTTGTCCGCTAGCCACGCGCTGGCCGCCTTAGCTTCTCCTGCTCGGCGGTATTTCAGCACGGGGCTTGGACTACTCCTATGGGGAACGCTGTCAATCTGGGCGCTTGGGGATCAGACCTCTTCATTTGAGAAGCTTCAGCAATATGCAGCTCAGCGCTACGGGCCAGCGACCAATTTACGATTAAAGATGTGGCTTAAACTCGTCTCACAAATCGATAGCCACCCCCCTACCGAGCAGCTCCATGCCGTCAACGACTTCTTTAATAATACGTTGGCCTTCAAAACCGACCTAGAGATTTGGTCGAACGCTGACTATTGGGCCAGCCCCTTAGAATCACTTGATAAAATGCAGGGTGATTGCGAAGATTTCACCATAGCCAAATACACCACGCTGTTAGCCGCCGGCTTTGAGGCCAGTAAACTGCGCCTTGTCTATGTCCAAGCGCAGGTTGGCCCAGACCCAGAGCGCGATGTACAAGCCCATATGGTCCTTGCCTATTATCGTTCGCCCTCAGCAGAACCGTTAATTCTCGATAATTTAGTACCTCAAATTCGCTTGGCCTCTGCGAGAACAGATTTAACACCTGTATTTAGCTTTGACGCGTCGTCCATATGGGTAGCAGGGCAAAGCTCTGCCTATGACAGTTCTCAATCACGCCTATCCAAGTGGCAGTCAGTTTTACAACGTATTCGAAAGGAAGGGTTTTTAGAATGAATGTGCGGTATAAAGTCACCCTTCAAAAGGAGAGACCATGTCTTTAGGTAAACAGCTTTGGTTACTTGTCACCAGCATTATTGCCCTTTGCTTGGGCGGCAGTTTTATAATTACAACTATCTCAAGCACGTTGTATCTAGAAGCACAGCTATACGAAAAAAATGTCGACAGCGCCAACAACTTAGCCTTGATTTTAAGCACTGAAAAATTCAATCCAACCGTTGCTGAGTTGCAAATTAATTCACAATTTGACACGGGCTTTTTTCAAAGAATTACCTTAGAAGCGCCACAGGGCGGCACCATCTACGAGAGAGTCAACAACGCCAGCCAATCGAAAGCGCCGCTATGGTTTTCGCAACTTATCGACATCAACCCCAGTCAAGGCAGTGCGCACGTTAATAGTGGCTGGCGACAAATAGGAAAAGTCTCTGTCCAAAGCAACAAAGCATTTGCCTACGATCAACTTTGGAACGGAAGCATTCGCTTGCTGATTTTCTTCATTGTTATTGCGCTACTAAGCGGCGCCTGCAGCTATATTCTACTTAAAAAAGTCATTAAGCCGTTAAATGCGGTGGTCTCTCAAGCGGAAGCAATTGGAAGGCGCTGCTTTGTCACTATCCCTTTACCCAAAACGCGCGAATTCCGAGCGCTCGCACAGTCAATGAATAGCCTTTCAAACAAGGTGAAATCAATGCTGTTAGCAGAAGCAGATAGAATTCAAACTCGTTTAGCTGAAGAGGCGTTCGACCAAGAAACCGGGTTATATCGCCGCGATGCATTTTTGAGTCAAGCAAAAGCGCGAATTGGCAGAGAGGATCAAACAGCGTCTGGCCGATTCGCTATCTTCACATTGAAGAATTTGCAGGAACTTAATGCGCTATACGGAAGAGAAAAATTAGACCAACTAATACGTCAATTTGGCCAGTCAATCAACGAGCTTCTCACGGATCAACCGAATGCGCTTGGTGGAAGACTTGATGGCAGCCAATTCGCTTTATTACTCGGCAATCAAATCAATCCAACGGAAACAACAGACACGTTATTTAATCGTTTCCAACAGATTATTAATGAATCGAATTTAGCCACCAACATCATCAAAGCAGCCTCTATTGCCTACGAACCTACCTCCAATTTTATTTCGCTACTTGAAAAGCTTGAACATACTTTGAGTAACGACGGTGAGGACGACCAGCTGCTGGTGCCAACACACATTGAACCAAGTGGTCGGTCATTACCCGGTAATCTGCAGGACTGGAAAAGCATATTCGATCGAGCCTTTAAACTGCAAAAGTTTCAGCTCCACTTGTTTCCTGTCGTTGATAGCAAGCAACGCGTTCTGCACTTTGAAGCCCCCATCCGACTCCAATACGAAGACAACGAACTATTGAATGCTGGAGAATTTCTTGGCTGGGCGCAGCGCTGCGAATTACTAACCGAGCTCGATCAACACGCATTAAAACTTGCGTGCGAACGATTGAACGATGATCCCGATTGTGATCTAGGCATTAACGTAAACACGCAATTACTACATGACACTAACGCACAGCAAAAATTTATTGCGCAAATTTTAAAAAACCGCCCCTTGGCTAATAGGCTTTGGCTCGAGTTTCCTGAACAAGGCGTTTATCACTATATCGAAGAGTTCAAGAGTTTTATAAAACAACTAAAACCGTTGGGATGTCGTCTTGGTATAGAGCACGCTGGGCATGCAGCTGAGAAAATAGGTGCATTACATGATATAGGGTTAGACTATATAAAAATCGACTCTGCCTTTATCCACGATATCGACAGTAAAAGCTCATCGCAATTTTATTCTCAGGGGCTGGTAACAATCGCTCATTCCATCGGGCTGAAAATTATTGCCGAAGGCGTATCAACGCCGGAAGAAATCGATCAATTAGTCAAGCTAGGGTTTGATGGGATGACAGGTCCGGCAATAAGAAACAGCTAACATCTATTTACAAGAGATTTAAATCAGAAAATCTTCATCGTCAAGCAGATCTAGCTCTCTGTTTAGAGCGGCCCTTATATTGCGGCGATGGTTAATTTTTCGCTGGGCCTCTTCCGGTAGGTCGGTAAAGCAGATAACATTTTTACTTATTAATAAATTTATTAAATCCTCAACAACCCGTATAAAATCCAAATCGGACTCTCTCAGTTGCGAAGTGTGCTCTCCAGGCTTTGAAGACTTATTCCCCTCTAAAATCGCTTTAATATCATCATGATTCGCATCTAAGGCTTCATAACACTCAGCCGTTGCATGGCTATTGATAGCAACAATGTGACCCTCTTGATCTCTTTGAACATACAACATAAAACCCACCCTGAATCAGGCCCGGCGATCGTTTTCACCGGGCTCTCTTCAGTATAGACAGGTTTAGTCGGTTATCAGCTTGCCGTTGTTGATCAGGTCTTGGATTAACGCACTTTGGTCCGCAAAACCCGTTACTAAATCCACCCCTTCAATCACGATCTGTTGATCAACAGCATTGGAGTCAAAGCCACCGCCAAATCCGCCTTCGGTGCTTATTGAGATAACTGTATTCGCACCTTGTTGTTCAAAGTACAGGAACTCATCCAGGCTCGCTTCACTCTCACCCACGAGCAAGTCTCGCAGATCAAGCACATCCCCTCCGGCTGAAGCCGGCTGCGAATTGAAATCCAAAATAGTATCAACCGCAGGACTGCCTTCAGAACCGTTGTCAGCAAAGGACCATTTGAAAACGTCGACGCCTAAACCGCCAAGTAACTGGTCATCACCTTGACCTCCAAGCAACGTGTCATCACCGTCACCGCCCTCAAGCTGGTCGTTTCCTGCACCACCAAACAGTTGGTCATCACCTTCATTACCTTCTAAGCGATCATCACCAGCGCCACCGAATACTTGGTCATTACCGTCACCGCCCAGAGCAACATCATCGCCCTGTCCACCATCCAGTAAATCGTCACCTTCATCACCTGCTAAATGGTCCTGACCTAGACCACCTTGAAGATCATCGGCACCAGTGCCGCCAGACAGATAATCGTCGCCCAGACCGCCAACCAATATATCGAGACCTTCGCCACCTGAGATATTATCGTGGCCGTCACCACCCGATAACGTATCGTTGCCGGCATCACCGATGATCGCATCATTGTCTGAACTGCCTAAAATATTATCTACGCCCGCTGTACCGGTAATTTCATTATCGATACTGTAGATAGATAAACGTGCAGTATCTGATTGGCCATCGGAATCAGTTAGTGTGTAATCGACGAACACCGGGTCAACATTGGTTACGGGAGCAGATTGCAGCTCATCGTAGGTAATGGTTTGCAATCGAACCCATGAACCATTATCTGCCGTGATGTCTACCCGCCCAATTTGGGGGTAATCTGCCGCTGAGAGTACAAAGGGAGTACTATCAGAGTTCTCTGTACCTAATACAGTAACACCATCAAGCGCGTAAATTGTGTAGGTAACAGTTTCGCCACCACTCATGCTGGTATAGCCAAATTGAATATTTTGCACACCAAAGGGATTGCCACCACCCGATGTAAAATCGATGCTTAAGCGTTCGCCGTCATCAATTCGGTCATTGTTGGCTCCTCCCTGGATAGTTACCCCATCTACTGAGTAATTTAAACTTGCTGTACCACCTCCGCTATTAAAACCGCTAAGCGTTAAATCACTGGCGAACACATTTCCTGCACTTGTAAAAGCAACAGATTCTTCAACGGGGGCATTCGCCGGATCTGGTATGTACTGGTAGTAACCATTACTGCGCATCACGAGTATGGATCCATCACTGCTATCCGTTACCGTCGCCTGAACAATAATGTTGCCATCTATATCTTCTTCAACACTGTATACCCAAGATAACGTACCATCACTACCGCTGGCAGGCGTTGTAACATAGGGTTCTGGAGCAGGATCATAACTAACCGTCGCAAGTGTATAATCGTCACCCACGGCTGCACCCATCGTTATAGAGCCGACGTTATCAAAAGTACTTAAGTCTATAGTCCCCCCGGACGCTGTGATTGGTGAACCGTTCATTTCGACACCGTTTACATCAAACACACTGATAATCGCGTCTTCACTTCCACCTAAACCAGATGTAGTGAGTACCAAATTACTCACACCATAAGGCAATACCGAACTATCCCAGGTGATGGTGATTTGCTCGTCACTATCAATCTCATCTGCGTTCCCGCTACCATCATTGACGCCTAAACCTTGACCACCACCGGCATTATCAAACCCTAAAACGCCAACCGAAGACGTAATTGAAAAATCAGATGCGTTTATATCCGCTTGGGAATTCACCAGTACAGAATCAGAACCGCCGGATGCTGGTGGCGCCAAAGAAATAGGAAGATCTAAATCAATTGAAATACCTCGGAAACTAAACTCTGTAACGGTCGCATCGTCAACAATTTTATCGATACCCCCGCCCTGACTGGCGAACGGAGTAAAGCCCGTTCCAAAACGGGGCCCGCCGTCTGTGTCCAAACCATTAATCACATTCCCTTCAACAACCTGGCCGACATATTGATAAGTATCTAAATCATCCCTCGCGTCCGGCTTATCATCAACAATATTAATAGTCGCGGTTGCTGAAGCTGAATCGCCGTCACTATCAAGAACACTGTAATCAAAATCAAATGTCGCAGGCGCAGAACCATTAGGCGCACTGAATAGATAGGTCCCATCAGCGAAGTCAAATGTGAACGTACCAAAACCGAATCCATCGCCTGGTTGTGACGAACTCAATGTCAACTGCGAACCATTCAATGTCCCGATGCCTGCTGGCCCAGAAATACTCGTACCATTAAAGGTAAAAGTCTCAGTCCCTGAATCCAGAACAAGTGATATAGACTCAACATAGCCACCATCGGCACCAAATAAAATATTTGGAATTGAACCGTTAAAGGTAATGTTGCCACCAAAGGCGGTTGGAACCGTACTCAACAATTCAGATTCTAGTAGCGACACATCTGAAATAATCAATGCATCATCAATGGTCCCGTTCCCGGCGCCTAAGGAGTCAATATTATGGATAAAATTAAGGTCTGATAAGTCAGATGGCAAACCTGTTCCGATACCAACAGAATAGGAGTCAATAGAGTTTGCATTAACAAACGTATCGAACCCATTTCCAATTGGCGTACCATCAGCTGTAATTGCTCCATCGGAAAGGAAGTAGGATATATTTTGCACGTCGTCTGCAGGGCTTTGCGTAGACAAATCGTCCTGGAATACATTTTCAATAAGATTTAGTGCATCATTGTAGCTAGTTGAGTTGGTCAGGTTTCCGCTACCAACATCATTACCGTAAGCAGTTTGTGTATTATCAGTGATTGCTGTTATTGCTGCTTCAGCTGAAGCAAAATCGCTATAGGTTCCCAACTCATGAGCGCCGTCTGCGAACAGCACAACAGTTAAATTTACTTGTGTTGATTGATTAAAATATTCGTCCGCTAGTGCAACCAATGCTTCTTTTGCAAGCTCGAGTCGAGATTGACCAGTAGTACCGACTGTTGCATTCATACTAGTAGAAACGTCCAAAGTAAAAACAAGATTAAACACCTGTTCTTCGGATTCAGGAATATCTTCTGACAAGTTATTGGCAATTGGCATATCATCGATAATTGAAATTGTCAAATTATCGGTGTAAGTCAGAGAGCCACTGGTAATTTGATACGTAAACTGTTCAGTAACATCATTACCCGAACCATCTGTAGCCTCTAGTTGGTAATCATAATCTCCCGTCGCGCGACCATTTGAATTATCGGCATATACGGTCAGAACACCTAATGGCGTATCGACTGTAATAATGCCGCCAACTTCACTATAAGTCGTACCGTTAAAATCGATACTATCAATAGCCGAGGTTGGAATAGCGTCGTTATCTAACAAATTACCAGTAGCTAGAGCGGATCCTGAACTGGTACCACCCGATAACCCGCCTTCGTAAACCGTATTGACATCAGCGTTTGTCGTTCCAACGTCAATCGTTGTGGTTCCAACTGTGGTGATATCACCATCGCTAACAGTGTAAGTAAAATCGTCAGTGCCTTGAGTTGAGCCCGCATCAAAAACGAGTGATGTTAATTCAGCTAAGGTAAGCACTTGCCCATTAGTAACGGGCGTAACACCATCAGCCATCATCACTGAACCAATTCCTGTTGGCAGGCCAGTAACGGTGATGACCAACGTGCTATCGTCATTATCGAAATCTGTTGGCGCTGTAATATTTAAGCCGTTGTCATTACTACTTTGAATGGTGAAGACATCATTGTCGGTTGTTACCGGCGCATCGTTAACCGCAACCACGGAAAGCGTTCCTGCATCACTGGCAAAGACATTATTGTAGTCTTGATCATAGGCCGTCACCGTGACTGTTCGCCCGGCAGTACTGGGGTTTTCAGAACTATTCTCGTAGGAGATGCTATTTAGTACCGCGAGATATTCGTTGATATCTGCACCACCAGTTAAGGTTAACGACCAGGTGTTGCCATCAGTTGCAGCACTTGCATTGACAGATGTCCCCGAAGTGAGGTAGCTAAGAACATCCTGCGACGGGATGTACCCAGACAATTCCACGACAACCGACGACAAGCTAGTGCTATCTGCATCAGTGATCGAAACACCAGACAGAAGCTGAACTGCACTGTCGTTTTCTGTGTAGCTAGTGTTGGGGACGTTAATAACATCCGGACCAACAACCAGCGAGTTTGTCACCTCAATCGAAACGGTCGCTGTACTAGTTTCACCATCTAAATCCGTTAGCGTGTAGGTAAACGTTTCCGTGCCGACAAAACCAGAAGCCGGAGTGTAATCAAAGGTACCGTCACCGTTGTTAACGACAGTCCCGCTCACACCAGTTGTATCAACCGAAGAAATGGTTGCGTTGTCAATTAGCTGGTCATTACTTAATACGTTACCTGTTGTGAATGCAGTATTTGGCGTCGTTGCAAATGAATCATCGGTAGCAACCGGTGCACCGTTGTTTGCGTCGATGGTTCCAATACCTTGAATGCCATCAGTTGTTACATGTGCACTCGCATCATAATTAACGGTTTGATTAAAGTTCGACAAATCGACAGAGAAGGTTTCGTCACCTTCAAAATTGTTTGCATCACTATTAATAGTGATCGAGATTGTCGTTGAACTTGAGTTAGCTAGAATTGTTGCCGAACCACCACTAACGCCAACGTAATCCGCCCCGGCAAGCGCACTAATGTCTGCTGTGTCGTAATCAAACGTCAAATCACTGGCAAGCAATTCGTCTACTGACACGGTGAACACCAGAGTGGTGGTGCCCGAACTGGGCTCTTGAACAGCTACATCAGTAATACTCACAGTAGGAATAGTTGTGACATTAATCGTGGTTGTGGCGACATTGCTATCCGCGTCACCATCATTCACGATAACCGACACGTCTCGCGTTGCCGCTGTAGACGAACCGTCATTGGTATACTGAATAGCGCGAATTGCCGTTTGGTAGTCAGCCAGCGAAGCAGACCCGATTAGCGTGATTTCTCCGGTCGTTGGGTTATATGCGGAGGCTGAAATACCGCTTGGTAACGAACCTACGATTAACAGATCACCAGCTTCAACACTTTGAACGGTAATAGTCGCACTTTCTATTTGGGTATCATCGACATCCGAAATAGCAATATCAACATCAGCAATAAACGCTGGCGAACCACCCTCCGTAAATGAAGTAACGAAATCAGAGCCTGTTGCTGTGCTGTTATTTGCATCGAGATCTAGAATAGGCGCATCGTTAATACGAATAACAGTGCTGGTATCACTATCGCTGGCCGTGTTCGTACCGTCACTCGCTTCAACTTCAATCGTCAGTGACGTCAGACTCAAGACATCATCATTAATTGCCGCGACACCCGCTGCGGTCAATTCAACATCGGTGCCATTCAGAACAAAGTAATTGTCGCCGTTGTTGAGTAATTGATAGGTCAGTGCATCGCCATCAGGATCCGCTGCCGTGAATGAAGCAATGACATCACCTACCGCCACACTTTCTTCCGTCACATCACTCGCCGTGACGGTGATGGTTGGGGCGTTATCGTTTACGCGGGTGACGGTTGAGGTATCACTATCGCTCGCGGTGTTCGTGCCGTCACTGGCTTCAACTTCAATGGTTAAACTGGTGAGATTCAATACGTCATCATTAATCGCGTTAACACCGTCGGCAGTCAATTCGACATCGGTGCCGTTGAGAACAAAGTAATTGTCACTGTTATTGAGCAGTTGGTAAGTCAGTGCATCGCCATCAGGATCCGCTGCCGTGAATGAAGCAATGACATCGCCTACCGCCACACTTTCTTCCGTGACATCACTCGCGGTGACGGTGATCGTTGGCGTGTTGTCGTTTACCCGGGTGACGGTTGAGGTATCGCTATCGCTCGCGGTGTTCGTACCGTCACTGGCTTCAACTTCAATCGTCAGTGACGTCAAGTTCAAGACATCGTCATTAATCGCGGCCACACCCGCTGCGGTCAATTCGACATCGGTGCCGTTGAGGACAAAGTAATTGTCACTGTTATTGAGCAGTTGGTAAGTCAGTGCATCGCCGTCAGGATCCGCTGCCGTGAACGAGGCAATGACATCGCCAACAGCGACGCTTTCTTCCGTCACATCACTCGCCGTGACGGTGATGGTTGGGGCGTTATCGTTTACGCGGGTGACGGTTGAGGTATCACTATCGCTGGCCGTGTTCGTACCGTCACTCGCTTCAACTTCAATCGTCAGTGACGTCAGACTCAAGACATCATCATTAATTGCCGCGACACCCGCTGCGGTCAATTCAACATCGGTGCCATTCAGAACAAAGTAATTGTCGCCGTTGTTGAGTAATTGATAGGTCAGTGCATCACCGTCAGGATCCGCTGCCGTGAACGAGGCAATGACATCGCCTACCGCGACACTTTCTTCCGTCACATCACTCGCCGTGACGGTGATGGTTGGGGCGTTGTCGTTCACGCGGGTAACGGTTGACGTATCCGAATCGCTCGCGGTGTTGGTACCGTCACTCGCTTCAACTTCGATCGTCAGTGACGTCAGACTCAAGACATCATCATTAATTGCCGCGACACCCGCTGCGGTCAATTCGACATCGGTGCCGTTGAGAACAAAGTAATTGTCACTGTTATTGAGCAGTTGGTAAGTCAGTGCATCGCCATCCGGATCCGCGGCCGTAAACGAGGCAATCACATCGCCAACGGCGACGCTTTCTTCCGTCACATCACTCGCCGTGACGGTGATGGTTGGGGCGTTATCGTTTACGCGGGTGACGGTTGAGGTATCACTATCGCTCGCGGTGTTCGTACCGTCACTGGCTTCAACTTCAATCGTCAGTGACGTCAAGTTCAAGACATCGTCATTAATCGCGGCCACACCCGCTGCGGTCAATTCGACATCGGTGCCGTTGAGAACAAAGTAATTGTCACTGTTATTGAGCAGTTGGTAAGTCAGTGCATCGCCATCCGGATCCGCGGCCGTAAACGAGGCAATCACATCGCCAACAGCGATGCTTTCTTCCGTCACATCACTCGCCGTGACGGTGATGGTTGGGGCGTTATCGTTTACGCGGGTGACGGTTGAGGTATCACTATCGCTCGCGGTGTTCGTGCCGTCACTGGCTTCAACTTCAATGGTCAGTGACGTCAAGTTCAAGACATCGTCATTAATCGCGGCCACACCCGCTGCGGTCAATTCGACATCGGTGCCGTTGAGGACAAAGTAATTGTCACTGTTATTGAGCAGTTGGTAAGTCAGTGCATCGCCGTCAGGATCCGCTGCCGTGAACGAGGCAATGACATCGCCAACAGCGACGCTTTCTTCCGTCACATCACTCGCCGTGACGGTGATGGTTGGGGCGTTATCGTTTACGCGGGTGACGGTTGAGGTATCACTATCGCTGGCCGTGTTCGTACCGTCACTCGCTTCAACTTCAATCGTCAGTGACGTCAGACTCAAGACATCATCATTAATTGCCGCGACACCCGCTGCGGTCAATTCAACATCGGTGCCATTCAGAACAAAGTAATTGTCGCCGTTGTTGAGTAATTGATAGGTCAGTGCATCACCGTCAGGATCCGCTGCCGTGAACGAGGCAATGACATCGCCTACCGCGACACTTTCTTCCGTCACATCACTCGCCGTGACGGTGATGGTTGGGGCGTTGTCGTTCACGCGGGTAACGGTTGAGGTATCACTATCGCTCGCGGTGTTCGTGCCGTCACTGGCTTCAACTTCAATGGTTAAACTGGTGAGATTCAATACGTCATCATTAATCGCGTTAACACCGTCGGCAGTCAATTCGACATCGGTGCCGTTGAGAACAAAGTAATTGTCACTGTTATTGAGCAGTTGGTAAGTCAGCGCATCACCGTCAGGATCCGCGGCTGTGAACGTGGCAATCACATCGCCTACCGCCACACTTTCTTCCGTCACATCACTCGCCGTGACGGTGATGGTTGGCGCGTTGTCATTCACGCGGGTGACGTTGGACGTATCCGAATCGCTCGCGGTGTTGGTACCATCACTCGCTTCAACTTCGATCGTCAGTGACGTTAAGTTCAAGACATCGTCATTAATCGCGTCGACACCGTCGGCAGTCAATTCGACATCGGTACCATTCAGAACAAAGTAATTGTCGCCGTTGTTGAGTAATTGATAGGTCAGTGCATCACCGTCAGGATCCGCTGCCGTGAACGAGGCAATGACATCGCCTACCGCGACACTTTCTTCCGTCACATCACTCGCCGTGACGGTGATGGTTGGGGCGTTATCGTTTACGCGGGTGACGGTTGAGGTATCACTATCGCTCGCGGTGTTCGTACCGTCACTGGCTTCAACTTCAATCGTCAGTGACGTCAAGTTCAAGACATCGTCATTAATCGCGGCCACACCCGCTGCGGTCAATTCGACATCGGTGCCGTTGAGGACAAAGTAATTGTCACTGTTATTGAGCAGTTGGTAAGTCAGTGCATCGCCGTCAGGATCCGCGGCCGTGAACGAGGCAATGACATCGCCAACAGCGACGCTTTCTTCCGTCACATCACTCGCCGTGACGGTGATGGTTGGGGCGTTATCGTTTACGCGGGTGACGGTTGAGGTATCACTATCGCTGGCCGTGTTCGTACCGTCACTCGCTTCAACTTCAATCGTCAGTGACGTCAGACTCAAGACATCATCATTAATTGCCGCGACACCCGCTGCGGTCAATTCAACATCGGTGCCATTCAGAACAAAGTACCCATCCGTATTGTTGAGGAGCTGATACGTGAGTGCATCACCGTCAGGATCCGCTGCCGTGAATGAAGCAATGACATCGCCTACCGCCACACTTTCTTCCGTCACATCACTCGCCGTGACGGTGATGGTTGGGGCGTTATCGTTTACGCGGGTGACGGTTGAGGTATCACTATCGCTCGCGGTGTTCGTGCCGTCACTGGCTTCAACTTCAATGGTTAAACTGGTGAGATTCAATACGTCATCATTAATCGCGTTAACACCGTCGGCAGTCAATTCGACATCGGTGCCGTTGAGAACAAAGTAATTGTCACTGTTATTGAGCAGTTGGTAAGTCAGCGCATCACCGTCAGGATCCGCGGCTGTGAACGTGGCAATCACATCGCCTACCGCCACACTTTCTTCCGTCACATCACTCGCCGTGACGGTGATGGTTGGCGCGTTGTCATTCACGCGGGTGACGTTGGACGTATCCGAATCGCTCGCGGTGTTGGTACCATCACTCGCTTCAACTTCGATCGTCAGTGACGTTAAGTTCAAGACATCGTCATTAATTGCCGCGACACCCGCTGCGGTCAATTCGACATCGGTGCCGTTGAGAACAAAGTAATTGTCACTGTTATTGAGCAGTTGGTAAGTCAGTGCATCGCCATCCGGATCCGCGGCCGTAAACGAGGCAATCACATCGCCAACGGCGACGCTTTCTTCCGTCACATCACTCGCCGTGACGGTGATGGTTGGGGCGTTATCGTTTACGCGGGTGACGGTTGAGGTATCACTATCGCTCGCGGTGTTCGTACCGTCACTGGCTTCAACTTCAATCGTCAGTGACGTCAAGTTCAAGACATCGTCATTAATCGCGGCCACACCCGCTGCGGTCAATTCGACATCGGTGCCGTTGAGAACAAAGTAATTGTCACTGTTATTGAGCAGTTGGTAAGTCAGTGCATCGCCATCCGGATCCGCGGCCGTAAACGAGGCAATCACATCGCCAACAGCGACGCTTTCTTCCGTCACATCGGTAGCAGTGACAGTGATGGTTGGGGCATTATCGTTTACGCGGGTGACGTTGGACGTATCCGAATCGCTCGCGGTGTTGGTACCGTCACTCGCTTCAACTTCAATCGTCAGTGACGTCAGACTCAAGACATCATCATTAATTGCCGCGACACCCGCTGCGGTCAATTCAACATCGGTGCCATTCAGAACAAAGTACCCATCCGTATTGTTGAGGAGCTGATACGTGAGTGCATCACCGTCAGGATCCGCTGCCGTGAATGAAGCAATGACATCGCCTACCGCCACACTTTCTTCCGTCACATCACTCGCCGTGACGGTGATGGTTGGGGCGTTATCGTTTACGCGGGTGACGGTTGAGGTATCACTATCGCTCGCGGTGTTCGTGCCGTCACTGGCTTCAACTTCAATGGTTAAACTGGTGAGATTCAATACGTCATCATTAATCGCGTTAACACCGTCGGCAGTCAATTCGACATCGGTGCCGTTGAGAACAAAGTAATTGTCACTGTTATTGAGCAGTTGGTAAGTCAGCGCATCACCGTCAGGATCCGCGGCTGTGAACGTGGCAATCACATCGCCTACCGCCACACTTTCTTCCGTCACATCACTCGCCGTGACGGTGATGGTTGGCGCGTTGTCATTCACGCGGGTGACGTTGGACGTATCCGAATCGCTCGCGGTGTTGGTACCATCACTCGCTTCAACTTCGATCGTCAGTGACGTTAAGTTCAAGACATCGTCATTAATCGCGTCGACACCGTCGGCAGTCAATTCGACATCGGTACCATTCAGAACAAAGTAATTGTCGCCGTTGTTGAGTAATTGATAGGTCAGTGCATCACCGTCAGGATCCGCTGCCGTGAACGAGGCAATGACATCGCCTACCGCGACACTTTCTTCCGTCACATCACTCGCCGTGACGGTGATGGTTGGGGCGTTATCGTTTACGCGGGTGACGGTTGAGGTATCACTATCGCTGGCCGTGTTCGTACCGTCACTCGCTTCAACTTCGATGGTTAAACTGGTGAGGTTCAAGACATCGTCATTAATCGCGTCGACGCCCGCTGCCGTGAGTTCTACGTCGGTGCCGTTCAATACAAAGTAATTGTCACCGTTGTTGAGCAGTTGGTAAGTCAGTGCATCACCATCCGGATCCGCCGCGGTAAACGAGGCAATCACATCACCTACCGCCACACTTTCTTCCGTCACATCGGAGGCGGTCACGGTGATAGTCGGTGCGTTGTCGTTTACGCGGGTAACGTTAGACGTATCCGAATCGCTCGTGGTGTTGGTACCATCACTCGCTTCAACTTCAATCGTCAGTGACGTTAAGTTCAAGACATCATCATTAATTGCCGCGACACCCGCTGCGGTCAATTCAACATCGGTGCCATTCAGAACAAAGTACCCATCCGTATTGTTGAGGAGCTGATACGTGAGTGCATCACCGTCAGGATCCGCTGCCGTGAATGAAGCAATGACATCACCTACCGCCACACTTTCTTCCGTCACATCACTCGCCGTGACGGTGATGGTTGGGGCGTTATCGTTTACGCGGGTGACGGTTGAGGTATCACTATCGCTCGCGGTGTTCGTGCCGTCACTGGCTTCAACTTCAATGGTTAAACTGGTGAGATTCAATACGTCATCATTAATCGCGTTAACACCGTCGGCAGTCAATTCGACATCGGTGCCGTTGAGAACAAAGTAATTGTCACTGTTATTGAGCAGTTGGTAAGTCAGCGCATCACCGTCAGGATCCGCGGCTGTGAACGTGGCAATCACATCGCCTACCGCCACACTTTCTTCCGTCACATCACTCGCCGTGACGGTGATGGTTGGCGCGTTGTCATTCACGCGGGTGACGTTGGACGTATCCGAATCGCTCGCGGTGTTGGTACCATCACTCGCTTCAACTTCGATCGTCAGTGACGTTAAGTTCAAGACATCGTCATTAATCGCGTCGACACCGTCGGCAGTCAATTCGACATCGGTACCATTCAGAACAAAGTAATTGTCGCCGTTGTTGAGTAATTGATAGGTCAGTGCATCACCGTCAGGATCCGCTGCCGTGAATGAAGCAATGACATCACCTACCGCCACACTTTCTTCCGTCACATCACTCGCCGTGACGGTGATGGTTGGGGCGTTATCGTTTACGCGGGTGACGGTTGAGGTATCACTATCGCTCGCGGTGTTCGTGCCGTCACTGGCTTCAACTTCAATGGTTAAACTGGTGAGATTCAATACGTCATCATTAATCGCGTTAACACCGTCGGCAGTCAATTCGACATCGGTGCCGTTGAGAACAAAGTAATTGTCACTGTTATTGAGCAGTTGGTAAGTCAGCGCATCACCGTCAGGATCCGCGGCTGTGAACGTGGCAATCACATCGCCTACCGCCACACTTTCTTCCGTCACATCACTCGCCGTGACGGTGATGGTTGGCGCGTTGTCATTCACGCGGGTGACGTTGGACGTATCCGAATCGCTCGCGGTGTTGGTACCATCACTCGCTTCAACTTCGATCGTCAGTGACGTTAAGTTCAAGACATCGTCATTAATCGCGTCGACACCGTCGGCAGTCAATTCGACATCGGTACCATTCAGAACAAAGTAATTGTCGCCGTTGTTGAGTAATTGATAGGTCAGTGCATCACCGTCAGGATCCGCTGCCGTGAACGAGGCAATGACATCGCCTACCGCGACACTTTCTTCCGTCACATCACTCGCCGTGACGGTGATGGTTGGGGCGTTATCGTTTACGCGGGTGACGGTTGAGGTATCACTATCGCTGGCCGTGTTCGTACCGTCACTCGCTTCAACTTCAATCGTCAGTGACGTCAGACTCAAGACATCATCATTAATTGCCGCGACACCCGCTGCGGTCAATTCAACATCGGTGCCGTTGAGAACAAAGTAATTGTCACTGTTATTGAGCAGTTGGTAAGTCAGTGCATCGCCATCCGGATCCGCGGCCGTAAACGAGGCAATCACATCGCCAACAGCGACGCTTTCTTCCGTCACATCGGTAGCAGTGACAGTGATGGTTGGGGCATTATCGTTTACGCGGGTGACGTTGGACGTATCCGAATCGCTCGCGGTGTTGGTACCGTCACTCGCTTCAACTTCAATCGTCAGTGACGTCAGACTCAAGACATCATCATTAATTGCCGCGACACCCGCTGCGGTCAATTCAACATCGGTGCCATTCAGAACAAAGTACCCATCCGTATTGTTGAGCAACTGATACGTGAGCGCATCACCGTCCGGATCCGCCGCCGTGAACGAGGCAATGACATCGCCTACCGCGACACTTTCTTCCGTCACATCACTCGCCGTGACGGTGATGGTTGGGGCGTTGTCGTTCACGCGGGTAACGGTTGACGTATCCGAATCGCTCGCGGTGTTGGTACCGTCACTCGCTTCAACTTCGATCGTCAGTGACGTTAAGTTCAAGACATCATCATTAATTGCCGCGACACCCGCTGCGGTCAATTCAACATCGGTGCCATTCAGAACAAAGTACCCATCCGTATTGTTGAGGAGCTGATACGTGAGTGCATCACCGTCAGGATCGGTGGCCGTGAATGAGGCAATCACATCGCCCACCGCCACACTTTCTTCCGTGACATCACTCGCGGTCACGGTGATCGTTGGGGCGTTATCGTTCACGCGGGTGACGGTTGAGGTATCACTATCGCTGGCGGTGTTCGTACCGTCACTGGCTTCAACTTCGATGGTTAAACTGGTGAGATTCAAGACATCATCATTAATCGCGGCGACGCCCGCTGCGGTCAATTCAACGTCGGTGCCGTTCAATACAAAGTAATTGTCGCTGTTATTGAGCAGTTGGTAAGTCAGGGCATCACCGTCAGGATCGGTAGCCGAGAACGAGGCAATCACATCGCCAACAGCGACGCTTTCTTCGGTCACATCACTCGCGGTGACGGTGATCGTTGGCGCGTTATCGTTCACACGGGTAACGTTGGACGTATCCGAATCGCTGGCGGTGTTGGTACCATCACTCGCTTCAACTTCTATACTGAGGGACGTTAAGTTTAGGCTGTCATCATTAATCGCCGCGACGCCATTCGCTGTCAGCTCGACGTCCGTACCATTCAGAACAAAGTACCCATCCGTATTGTTGAGTAATTGATAGGTCAGTGCATCGCCATCAGGATCCGCTGCCGTGAATGAAGCAATGACATCACCTACCGCCACACTTTCTTCCGTCACATCGGAGGCGGTCACGGTGATGGTTGGCGCGTTGTCGTTCACGCGGGTAACGGTTGAGGTATCCGAATCGCTCGCGGTGTTCGTGCCGTCACTGGCTTCAACTTCAATGGTTAAACTGGTGAGATTCAATACGTCATCATTAATCGCGTTAACACCGTCGGCAGTCAATTCGACATCGGTGCCGTTAAGAACAAAGTACCCATCCGTATTATTGAGGAGCTGATACGTGAGGGCATCACCGTCAGGATCGGTAGCCGTGAACGAGGCAATGACATCACCTACCGCCACACTTTCTTCCGTCACATCGGAGGCGGTGACGGTGATCGTTGGTGCGTTGTCATTCACGCGGGTAACGGTTGAGGTATCGCTATCGCTGGCCGTATTCGTACCGTCACTGGCTTCAACTTCAATGGTTAAACTGGTGAGATTCAATACGTCATCATTAATCGCGTTAACACCGTCGGCAGTCAATTCAACATCGGTGCCGTTAAGAACAAAGTACCCATCCGTATTGTTGAGCAGCTGATACGTGAGGGCATCACCATCCGGATCCGCGGCCGTGAACGAGGCAATCACATCGCCAACAGCGACGCTTTCTTCCGTCACATCACTCGCGGTGACGGTGATCGTCGGGGCGTTGTCGTTCACCCGCGTGACGTTGGATGTGTCCGAATCACTGGCCGTGTTGGTGCCGTCACTCGCTTCAACTTCGATGGTTAAACTGGTGAGGTTCAAGACATCGTCATTAATCGCGTCGACACCGTCGGCAGTCAATTCGACATCGGTACCATTCAGAACAAAGTAATTGTCGCCGTTGTTGAGTAATTGATAGGTCAGTGCATCACCGTCAGGATCCGCTGCCGTGAACGAGGCAATGACATCGCCTACCGCGACACTTTCTTCCGTCACATCACTCGCCGTGACGGTGATGGTTGGGGCGTTATCGTTTACGCGGGTGACGGTTGAGGTATCACTATCGCTGGCCGTGTTCGTACCGTCACTCGCTTCAACTTCAATCGTCAGTGACGTCAGACTCAAGACATCATCATTAATTGCCGCGACACCCGCTGCGGTCAATTCAACATCGGTGCCGTTGAGAACAAAGTAATTGTCACTGTTATTGAGCAGTTGGTAAGTCAGTGCATCGCCATCCGGATCCGCGGCCGTAAACGAGGCAATCACATCGCCAACAGCGACGCTTTCTTCCGTCACATCGGTAGCAGTGACAGTGATGGTTGGGGCATTATCGTTTACGCGGGTGACGTTGGACGTATCCGAATCGCTCGCGGTGTTGGTACCGTCACTCGCTTCAACTTCAATCGTCAGTGACGTCAGACTCAAGACATCATCATTAATTGCCGCGACACCCGCTGCGGTCAATTCAACATCGGTGCCATTCAGAACAAAGTACCCATCCGTATTGTTGAGCAACTGATACGTGAGCGCATCACCGTCCGGATCCGCCGCCGTGAACGAGGCAATGACATCGCCTACCGCGACACTTTCTTCCGTCACATCACTCGCCGTGACGGTGATGGTTGGGGCGTTGTCGTTCACGCGGGTAACGGTTGACGTATCCGAATCGCTCGCGGTGTTGGTACCGTCACTCGCTTCAACTTCGATCGTCAGTGACGTTAAGTTCAAGACATCATCATTAATTGCCGCGACACCCGCTGCGGTCAATTCAACATCGGTGCCATTCAGAACAAAGTACCCATCCGTATTGTTGAGGAGCTGATACGTGAGTGCATCACCGTCAGGATCGGTGGCCGTGAATGAGGCAATCACATCGCCCACCGCCACACTTTCTTCCGTGACATCACTCGCGGTCACGGTGATCGTTGGGGCGTTATCGTTCACGCGGGTGACGGTTGAGGTATCACTATCGCTGGCGGTGTTCGTACCGTCACTGGCTTCAACTTCGATGGTTAAACTGGTGAGATTCAAGACATCATCATTAATCGCGGCGACGCCCGCTGCGGTCAATTCAACGTCGGTGCCGTTCAATACAAAGTAATTGTCGCTGTTATTGAGCAGTTGGTAAGTCAGGGCATCACCGTCAGGATCGGTAGCCGAGAACGAGGCAATCACATCGCCAACAGCGACGCTTTCTTCGGTCACATCACTCGCGGTGACGGTGATCGTTGGCGCGTTATCGTTCACACGGGTAACGTTGGACGTATCCGAATCGCTGGCGGTGTTGGTACCATCACTCGCTTCAACTTCTATACTGAGGGACGTTAAGTTTAGGCTGTCATCATTAATCGCCGCGACGCCATTCGCTGTCAGCTCGACGTCCGTACCATTCAGAACAAAGTACCCATCCGTATTGTTGAGTAATTGATAGGTCAGTGCATCGCCATCAGGATCCGCTGCCGTGAATGAAGCAATGACATCACCTACCGCCACACTTTCTTCCGTCACATCGGAGGCGGTCACGGTGATGGTTGGCGCGTTGTCGTTCACGCGGGTAACGGTTGAGGTATCCGAATCGCTCGCGGTGTTCGTGCCGTCACTGGCTTCAACTTCAATGGTTAAACTGGTGAGATTCAATACGTCATCATTAATCGCGTTAACACCGTCGGCAGTCAATTCGACATCGGTGCCGTTAAGAACAAAGTACCCATCCGTATTATTGAGGAGCTGATACGTGAGGGCATCACCGTCAGGATCGGTAGCCGTGAACGAGGCAATGACATCACCTACCGCCACACTTTCTTCCGTCACATCGGAGGCGGTGACGGTGATCGTTGGTGCGTTGTCATTCACGCGGGTAACGGTTGAGGTATCGCTATCGCTGGCCGTATTCGTACCGTCACTGGCTTCAACTTCAATGGTTAAACTGGTGAGATTCAATACGTCATCATTAATCGCGTTAACACCGTCGGCAGTCAATTCAACATCGGTGCCGTTAAGAACAAAGTACCCATCCGTATTGTTGAGCAGCTGATACGTGAGGGCATCACCATCCGGATCCGCGGCCGTGAACGAGGCAATCACATCGCCAACAGCGACGCTTTCTTCCGTCACATCACTCGCGGTGACGGTGATCGTCGGGGCGTTGTCGTTCACCCGCGTGACGTTGGATGTGTCCGAATCACTGGCCGTGTTGGTGCCGTCACTCGCTTCAACTTCGATGGTTAAACTGGTGAGGTTCAAGACATCGTCATTAATCGCGTCGACACCGTCGGCAGTCAATTCGACATCGGTACCATTCAGAACAAAGTAATTGTCGCCGTTGTTGAGTAATTGATAGGTCAGTGCATCACCGTCAGGATCCGCTGCCGTGAATGAAGCAATGACATCACCTACCGCCACACTTTCTTCCGTCACATCACTCGCCGTGACGGTGATGGTTGGGGCGTTATCGTTTACGCGGGTGACGGTTGAGGTATCACTATCGCTCGCGGTGTTCGTGCCGTCACTGGCTTCAACTTCAATGGTTAAACTGGTGAGATTCAATACGTCATCATTAATCGCGTTAACACCGTCGGCAGTCAATTCAACATCGGTGCCGTTAAGAACAAAGTACCCATCCGTATTGTTGAGCAGCTGATACGTGAGGGCATCTCCATCCGGATCCGCGGCCGTGAACGAGGCAATCACATCGCCAACAGCGACGCTTTCTTCCGTCACATCACTCGCGGTGACGGTGATCGTCGGGGCGTTGTCATTCACGCGGGTAACGGTTGAGGTATCCGAATCGCTCGCGGTGTTGGTACCATCACTCGCTTCAACTTCGATGGTTAAACTGGTGAGGTTCAAGACATCGTCATTAATCGCGTCGACACCGTCGGCAGTCAATTCGACATCGGTACCATTCAGAACAAAGTACCCATCCGTATTGTTGAGCAGCTGATACGTGAGGGCATCACCGTCAGGATCGGTAGCCGTGAACGAGGCAATGACATCACCTACCGCCACGCTTTCTTCCGTCACATCGGAGGCGGTCACGGTGATCGTTGGGGCGTTATCGTTCACGCGGGTGACGATTGAGGTATCCGAATCGCTCGCGGTATTGGTACCGTCACTGGCTTCAACTTCAATGGTTAAACTGGTGAGATTTAGCACATCATCATTAATCGCGTTGACGCCCGCTGCGGTCAATTCGACGTTCGTACCGTTCAATACAAAGTAATTGTCACTGTTATTTAACAGTTGGTAGGTCAGTGCATCGCCATCAGGATCGGTGGCCGTGAACGACGCAATGACATCACCGGCGGCGACACTTTCTTCGGTCACATCAATCGCGGTCACGGTGATAGTCGGGCCATTCTCGCTGGCATCTTGAATATTCACGATGATATTTTGCGATGAAGAAAGACTTCCTTCACCGTCGTCAGTCGCGGTTACTATTACATCAAAAGGACCTGGATCTGTTTCAAAATCTGGTGGAGAGATAAAACGTAGGTTACCGGAGGTATCGATTTCAAATAGGGCAGCGTCGGCCCCGCTTAACGAGTATGTGATGTTGTCACCTTCTGCATCAGTAGCAGCATAATTTCCAACTGACACAGTATTCTCGGTTACATCAACGGTGACATCGGTACCTAGTAGCGGCGCGGTATTTTCAGTAACGTTAGTAACATTGACGGTGATATTTTGGGTAGCGCTAAGGTTTCCTTCCCCATCATCAGTGGCGGTAATGGTGACATCAAAAGGACCGGGATTAGATTCAAAATCCGGCGCGGTAATAAAACTTAAGTTGCCGTTCGAATCAATTTGGAACAATGCTGCGTCAGCACCACCGAGCGTGTATGTAATGTTGTCGCCATCAGCATCTGTAGCGGCGTAATTTCCAACAAAACTCGAATTCTCCGGTACGTCGGCAATTGCGTCCGAGCCCAAGACGGGAGCTGTATTTTCAATGACATTGGTGACGTTGACGGTGATGTTTTGAGAGGCCGTTAAATTCCCCTCGCCATCATCCTTGGCTATGATTGTGACATCGAAAGGTCCGGGGTTGGATTCAAAATCTGGCGCAGTTATAAAACTGAGGCTGCCTGAGGCATCAATTTGGAATAGCGCCGCATCGGCACCTGACAAGCTATAAATGATGGTGTCTGAGTCGACATCTGTTGCCGGGAAGCTACCAACTCCCAATGTATTTTCGACGACATCTACTGACGTATCTGCTCCAAGTATTGGATTTGAATTACCTGGGGGAGTTGTTGGTGGCGTCGCTGTATCTTCAGAATTTGCCTCTCCACCCTGCACCGCATCAGTATCAAGGATAGGCGCAACCGTTGTGTCATTTTCACTCAAGTTGAGGGAAGTCGTTTCTAAAGTCTCCAAAATCCGAGACAAACGCAAGAAACTGTGACCTTCGCTCGCAGCACCGCCGCCTGCTGCGGTATCAGCCAATACCTGATTTAGGTCTTCGTTAGATTCTAGCGCCTGAAGCACAGTCTCGATTGTTGACTCAGCGACCTCGCTATCTTGCCGGTCCGATGCAGACTGAGATGACATATCTTCACTGACAGTAACTTCTTGCGCTTCTTGAAGGGCGATAGCCTCGCCATCGGCAGTCTCTAACTCCACAGAGCTACCCGCTTCGGTAACGATTACGTCCCCTTTTCGCAATATATCGCCGACAGCAAGTTCCCGGGTTTTCCCATTCTCGTCTTTTACAAATGCTCGTCCGGTGATTGCGGTTACTGTCGCGATTGCTGCTAAATCTGCCATCTGTGATTCCTAGAGAGTTTTCGAGTTGTAGCAGATTCTACCGCTCGAGCCCTCTAAAAAATCGTACTAAAGTACTAGTTGGAAGACTAAATATTTTAAGAAGAAGGGAAATCTATACCATTTAGCAATAAAGCCAGCTGAACGCGATCTCTAACCTGGACCTTTTGGAAAATGATAGATAGATGGGATTTGACGGTTCTTTCGCCAATCCCCAATAACATGGAGATCTCTTTGTTTGTGTGACCTATAGCGACGGCCCTTGCAACGGCAAGTTCTCTCTTGGTCAGCTCTTTCAACCGTTCACTAACGTCTGTGTCCGCCTTTTGCGCCCCAGCAACCCGAGCGCCAAACAAAACTTTTTGCACTAGGTCCGGCCCCAACCAGAGGCCTCCACTAGTGACCACCAACGCCACATCTTGTAATTGACTAGTGGTTGCATAGCTATGGCAATACCCTTTTGCACCTAATGAAACGGCTGTTTTGGCTTGCTGCTCATTTGGGTTTGCGCTCAACACAACTACTGGCTTGCCGGTACTGACTAAGCTCTCCAACTCGTGGTAATGACGCTCTTCTAAACCTTTGGGCCATTCCACCCACACTACAGAAAACGCATTGATTTCGTAGACTTCCGAGAAACTAAACTGAATTTTAGAGTCTGGAAATACTTCGATCCAATGCGAGTGAGCTTTTCCTGTGGGTGTTATAAATAGGTGTTCTGTCATCGCTCTGTCAATGCATACTGCTTTGCACGCAAAACAGGTTTAATTATGTAGGCTAAGATCGTTTTTTGGCCGGTAAGGATATCCACCTCAGCAACCATACCCGGAATAATAGGTTTGTCATCGCCCAAGCTTGACTCCAGTGTTCGCACATGAACATTGTAATATGGATTTCCATCTTCATCGGTCAACGTATCCACGCCAATGCGCTCAACCACTCCCTCTAAACCACCGTATACCACAAAATCATAGGCAGTAAATTTTACTATCGCGTCCTGGCCTGGGCGAAGAAACGCAATATCTTGGGGGCGTATTCTCGCTTCCAGTAGTAATGTGTCATCGAGCGGAACAATTTCAACAACTTCTTTGCCCGGCAAGACAACACCACCAAGCGTATTATAATAAAGTCGCTTTACCGTGCCTTTTACGGGAGACTGTATAGCCGTTTGTTTTACTTTATCTGACAGTCCTAGGTTCGACTCACGTAGCGCGTTGATTCGCGTTGTAACATCCGATAGTTCTTCGCGAATAGCATTAGTAAAGGTTAGCACGACATCATCAATTTTACGTTCCGCTTCTGAAATTGCGCTGACTAAACGCTGATCCTGCGCCCTTGCTTGATTTAGTTCCCCTCGCAAATTGGAGACGTCCCGTTCCAATCGAAGCAATTCGACTTCTGAAACAGCACCAGATTGTACTAATGGTCGTGTCATACGCAGTTCTTTATCGGCTAATGAAAAACCATTTTCTAATTGTGTTATTTTTGCCTTAACTTCTTGCTTTTCTTGCCTACGCTGACTCAATTGTTCTTCTGCGATCCTGGTTTCACTTTGCAGCTCCGCTCGAAGGCTTTCGTAAAGCTGGATTTCCTGCTCAACAACTGATGGAAATTGTTCTTGATACTGTGCATCAACTTCAAATGGCTGCCCCTCTGCTACCGCTTGTAGCCGAGCTGCGCGAATTTGCAGACCAATCATTTCAATTTCTTTTTCTCTCAATGACGACGCAAACCGTGTTTGATCTATTTGAAACAACAGCTGCCCTTTTTCAACTATTTGTCCCTCTCGAACTAATATATCAGTCAGCACGCCACCGTCTAAAGACTGTACAATTTGTACTTGTCGAGACGGTACGACTTTAGCCTCGCCTCGCGTCACTTCATGTACTTCAGCAATGGCTGCCCACAGAATCAAGAGACAGACTGAAACGCTTACAGCGTATAACATTACTCGTGTTTTAATGGGATCTTGTTCTAAATATGCTTTTTCGGAATCAGCTTGCCAACCTAGCAGCTCGCCGTCCTCCTCACCGCCCAACTTTCCAATGAACATGCCTTTAACTTGCTGAAAAAAAGAGTGGCTTCTTTCAGAATTAACCTGACTTTTAGACTTAGGAGCTTTTGGAATTTCGGTAGCAGACATCAACTACTCCTCCCAATCCGGCCACTACGCAAAGCTTCGACGACAGTATCTTTAGGTCCATTAGCAACAATCTGGCCGCCATCGACAACAATAATTTTATCCACCATGTCTAACAACGCGGTTCTATGCGTGACAACCAATAACGTTTTATCTTCGACAAATTTAACTAGATTTTTAGTAACCTGAGCTTCGGTCGAATGATCCATTGAGCCTGTTGGTTCGTCCATCAGTAGTATGGGCGGATCGTGAATGACAGCTCTCGCTAACGCGATAGCTTTTCGTTGCCCACCCGATAGCGACTCACCTCGCTCACCCACCGCCATATCAAAGCCTTTGGGGTGAGCGTTAACTAATTCTGTGAGGCTCGCCAATTCTGATGCCCTGACAATAGCCGCATCGTCTGCATACGGGTGTGCGAGCACCAAGTTTTCTCGCAAGGTACCATAAAACAGCGTGACATCTTGTGGGACATACCCTATCTGTTGGCGTAATTCAGCAGGGTTAAGCTGGCGAATATCCACACCATCGATCAAAATGGTTCCGCTATCAGGTGCATACAAGCCTAGAATTAATTTTTCTAAAGTTGTTTTGCCGCAACCGATTCTACCTAGAACAGCTACTTTTTCGCCTGGCTGAATTTTAAAGGACACATTATTTAATGCTGGAGTTTCCTCTCCAGGGTAAGTAAAACTGACTCCTTTAAATTCAATGTCACCCTTTAGCGTATTCCGTGATAAAAATTTAGCATCCCTAGGCTGTTCGAGCGGCAACCCCATAATATCGTCTAATGACTCTAGGGATGTTCGAGCATTGTGATATTGCAACATCAAGCCTGCAGCTTGCCCGAGTGGCGCTAAACCTCGCGACGCCAGCATGGAGCACGCGATTAGCCCCCCCATACTTAACTCCCCGAATGAAATGAGATAAACCCCGAGCACCACCACTGACACCGAACATAATTGCTGAACAGACGCGCCAACATTTGTATTGGATAAAGCGAGTGAACGCTGCTTTAAACCAATACGAGCGAGAAAGTTTGCGGTACTTTCCCAACGCCGTTGCATAACACCTTCGGCGGCCATAGTCTTTAACGTTTCTATACCGACAAGACTTTCAATTAATGTTGCATTTCTTAGCGCTGCAGCCCGATATGTGGTCTCCGTTAATTCCTCCATACGCTTTTTTAAGAAAATGCTGTATGAAACAATGGCTAGTACTGCTACCAAGACAGGAACAACCATTAGCGGTGCAATCCAACCAATAACAATGAGAAAAACGATAACAAACGGTAAGTCTATAACGACTACTAGCGACATCGATGTTATAAAGTCACGTATAGACTCGTAGGATCGTAAGTTGGAAGCGAATGAGCCGACGGAAGCTGGGCGAGCCGACATTTTCATCCCAAGCACTTGTTCCATAATTTTTGCGGATAATTTGATATCTATACGCTTGCTCGATAAATCCAGAAAATAGCCACGCATGGACTTTAATAACAAGTCCATCAAAATAACTAACGCTACACCAATCGCCAACATCCACAATGTTTCTTGAGCAAAATTCGGTACCACTCTGTCATACACGTTCATGGTAAAAAGCGGGAGCGCCAAAGCGAAGACGTTAATTAACAGCGCAGCAACTAACACATCCCGATAAATTGGAAGGTTCTCTTTAAATACACGCCAAAACCAATGTTCCCTTGTCGAGTGACTGATTTCTGGGGTTCTCTCATCAAACCTAAACTTTGGTTTCGCTACAATTGCAGTACCGATGTACTTATCGACCAACTCAGCTCTAGGGATTTTTACGGCAGACTCGGAAAGCTCCGGGTAAACAACATGAGCGCAATCACTTCTTTCGTCCCAGCCCACGAGAATGGCAACCTGCTCTTCTTCTAGTAACAAAATGCTGGGTAATAAAGACCTGTGCATGCGCTCTAACGGTTTCTTTACTATACGGGCAGAAAGCCCTGCTCTATCTGCAGCACGAGAAAACAAGGAGGGGGATAATCGATTGTCGACCAATGGTAGGCCTGACACCAAAGCATCACGGGTTGTTGAAATACCATAGTGAAGGCAGAGATAAAGCAGGCTATCGCTTAAGTAATCGGGTTCCAGTTTATCCATTTGCGCTCTTTTTAACCTGCCGTTTCACCGATTTAACCAAGTTACATTATCAATTCATTATAAACTATTGATATTTCAGCTTTTTCTTTCATTAAAGGACAATTATAGCGCGTTAAAGCATACCAAGTAGATATTGTGTAAATTATCAGTGCAAACGGAATGAAAGCGTGATGAATAGCGTACTATTGAACGAAATCTTGCTTCTCAAAGTTGTGTGAAAACCGAAAACACTGATGAATCACTGTTAGAAATTCAAGGAGAAGTCTAGCATTGTCGCCTTGTTGATAAGAGTCGAAAAACCGGTGCAGGGTTAGCGAGACGAGTTCTTCGATGAGAAGGCTGGACAATCTGTCTGGATCGGATAAGTACGACCGCGGTCCGCAGAGGAAGGGACAAGGACAAATCTGACGGGATCATATTTTGGAAGCTTTATACTGGCCGAAGGCCGAGCCACTGGACGTGGCGAGTGATTCCGGAGTTAAACCCCGTACAATAAAAAACGGGTTTTCTCATGTAAGACTTTTAGCGGCACATAGTAAAACGCCCCGACCGTTTCCGATCGAGGCGCTTTAATTAGAAGCCTGAAGCCTGACAAAATCGTCTGGAACGATGTTGGGCGCCGGAGGGACGGCGGCGGGTCGAAGACCTGCATGACACGGATGTCATGCATCACTATGACCGTATCCCGCAGGGATAGGTCAGCGTTATAAAAGAAAAGGCCAGTTGATTACTCAACTGGCCTTTTGCATTAGAAGCCTGACGATGACCTACTCTCACATGGGGAAACCCCACACTACCATCGGCGCTAAGTCGTTTCACTACTGAGTTCGAGATGGGATCAGGTGGTTCCAACTCGCTATGATCATCAGGCAAACTGGTATGGATTGTGGTTGGTCTTATCATCGAGTGATGTGCCGCACGTTCCAAATAGGGTGAGATAAAGTGTTACCGTGTTTGTCACATTGTGTTAGTAACATTAGGTAAGCTTAATAAGTAAGTAGTGTACTGCCTATTGGCGTTCAATCTGTCCGCGATCCTTTTCGTTTCTGACCCTACGTGTACCTGTAGGACAGTCGTCAATCAATCGCTTCAATTATATGGTCAAGCCTCACGGGCAATTAGTACTGGTTAGCTCAACGCCTCACAACGCTTCCACACCCAGCCTATCAACGTGGTAGTCTTCCACGGCCCTTCAGGGGATTAAATCCCAGGGAGAACTCATCTTGAAGGAGGCTTCCCGCTTAGATGCTTTCAGCGGTTATCCCGTCCGAACGTAGCTACCGGGCAATGCCATTGGCATGACAACCCGAACACCAGAGGTTCGTCCACTCCGGTCCTCTCGTACTAGGAGCAGCTCTTCTCAATTCTCCAACGCCCACGGCAGATAGGGACCGAACTGTCTCACGACGTTCTAAACCCAGCTCGCGTACCACTTTAAATGGCGAACAGCCATACCCTTGGGACCGGCTTCAGCCCCAGGATGTGATGAGCCGACATCGAGGTGCCAAACACCGCCGTCGATGTGAACTCTTGGGCGGTATCAGCCTGTTATCCCCGGAGTACCTTTTATCCGTTGAGCGATGGCCCTTCCATACAGAACCACCGGATCACTATGACCTACTTTCGTACCTGCTCGACTTGTCAGTCTCGCAGTCAAGCACCCTTATGCCATTGCACTAATCTCCTGATTTCCGACCAGGATTAGGGTACCTTCGTGCTCCTCCGTTACTCTTTGGGAGGAGACCGCCCCAGTCAAACTACCCACCAGACACTGTCCGCGACCCAGATAATGGGCCGGCGTTAGAACCCCAAACATACCAGGGTGGTATTTCAAGGTTGGCTCCACCGCAACTGGCGTCACGGTTTCAAAGCCTCCCACCTATCCTACACAAATAGGCTCAGAGTTCAGTGTCAAGCTATAGTAAAGGTTCACGGGGTCTTTCCGTCTAGCCGCGGGAACACAGCATCTTAACTGCGATTTCAATTTCACTGAGTCTCGGGTGGAGACAGCGTGGCCATCGTTACGCCATTCGTGCAGGTCGGAACTTACCCGACAAGGAATTTCGCTACCTTAGGACCGTTATAGTTACGGCCGCCGTTTACCGGGGCTTCGATCAAGAGCTTCGCATAAGCTAACCCCATCAATTAACCTTCCGGCACCGGGCAGGCGTCACACCCTATACGTCCACTTACGTGTTTGCAGAGTGCTATGTTTTTAATAAACAGTCGCAGCCACCTGGTCACTTCGACCGGCCCGAGCTTAGGGAGCAAGTCCCATCACCCAAACCGGCGTACCTTCTCCCGAAGTTACGGTACCATTTTGCCTAGTTCCTTCACCCGAGTTCTCTCAAGCGCCTTGGTATTCTCTACCTGATCACCTGTGTCGGTTTACAGTACGGTTACTTATTACCTGAAGCTTAGAAGATTTTCTTGGAAGCATGGCATCAACCACTTCTCTCGTTCCGAAGAATGAGATCGTCATCAGCTCTCGGCCTTAGACTCCCGGATTTACCTAAGAATCCAGCCTACTACCTTAAACACGGACAACCATCGCCGTGCTGGCCTAGCCTTCTCCGTCCCTCCATCGCAGTAATAAGTAGTACAGGAATATTAACCTGTTTCCCATCGACTACGCATTTCTGCCTCGCCTTAGGGGCCGACTAACCCTGTCCCGATTAGCGTTGGACAGGAAACCTTGATCTTCCGGCGGGGAGGTTTTTCACCCCCCTTGTCGTTACTCATGTCAGCATTCGCACTTCTGATACCTCCAGCATGCTTCTCAACACACCTTCACAGGCTTACAGAACGCTCCCCTACCATGCAATAAATTGCATCCGCAGCTTCGGTTATCCATTTGAGCCCCGTTACATCTTCCGCGCGGGCCGACTCGACTAGTGAGCTATTACGCTTTCTTTAAAGGGTGGCTGCTTCTAAGCCAACCTCCTAGCTGTCTAAGCCTTCCCACATCGTTTCCCACTTAATGGATATTTGGGACCTTAGCTGGCGGTCTGGGTTGTTGCCCTCTTCACGACGGACGTTAGCACCCGCCGTGTGTCTGCCCTGATTGTACTCCTCGGTATTCGGAGTTTGCATGGGGTTGGTAAGTCGGGATGACCCCCTAGCCCAAACAGTGCTCTACCCCCGAGGGTAAGACAGGACGCACTACCTAAATAGTTTTCGGGGAGAACCAGCTATCTCCGAGCTTGATTAGCCTTTCACTCCGACCCACAGCTCATCCCCTAACTTTTCAACGTTAGTGGGTTCGGTCCTCCAGTGCCTGTTACGGCACCTTCAACCTGGCCATGGGTAGATCGCTCGGTTTCGGGTCTACTGCCAGCGACTGGACGCCCTATTAAGACTCGGTTTCCCTACGGCTCCCCTATACGGTTAACCTTGCCACTGACAGTAAGTCGCTGACCCATTATACAAAAGGTACGCGGTCACAGAACAAGTCTGCTCCCACTGCTTGTATGCACACGGTTTCAGGTTCTATTTCACTCCCCTCACAGGGGTTCTTTTCGCCTTTCCCTCACGGTACTGGTTCACTATCGGTCAGTTGGGAGTATTTAGCCTTGGAGGATGGTCCCCCCATCTTCAGTCAAGATAACACGTGTCCCGACCTACTTAATATGTCAACTAAGCGCTTTCGTGTACGGGGCTATCACCCTGTATCGCCAGACTTTCCAGACTGTTCCACTAACACTTAATTGATCGGCTAGTCCCCGTTCGCTCGCCGCTACTAAGGGAATCTCGGTTGATTTCTTTTCCTAAGGGTACTTAGATGTTTCAGTTCCCCTCGTTCGCCTCTTACACCTATGGATTCAGTGCAAGATACCCAACTTACATTGGGTGGGTTTCCCCATTCGGACATCCCCGGATCAAAGGTTGCTTGCCACCTCCCCGAAGCTTTTCGCAGGCTCCTACGTCCTTCATCGCCTCCAACTGCCAAGGCATCCACCGTGTGCACTTAGTCGCTTGACCATATAGTTCAAACGACTGATTGTACGACTTCTGGTTCGCCGGACAGATTGATCATTCAATGCGTTAACGCCCCTACATAAACTACATGCAGATCCGTTAAGCAGCTTGAAATTAAATCGCCAATTAATCAGCAGTATTTCTACTTACTTAAACTTTATCTCGTTGTTAAAAATCTCAAGATCGCCAGGATCTTGATCGGTTAAAAAACCAGAAAGCAATTGTTTAAAAAATACACCAAACAATTGGTTTCTGGCTTCTTTAATTCCCTCTACCTCGTAGAGAAAATTGGTGGAGCTATGCGGGATCGAACCGCAGACCTCTTGGATGCAAACCAAGCGCTCTCCCAGCTGAGCTATAGCCCCTTGATCTTCAAAGCCTCCTAATGGAGGAATTTGGCGTTAATCAAGGCGGCTGAAAGCGCTGTGTGCGAGTAGCACATGAGCTTTTAGCCAACGCCGAGTAACGGCAAATTGGTAGGCCTGGGCAGATTTGAACTGCCGACCTCACCCTTATCAGGGGTGCGCTCTAACCAACTGAGCTACAGGCCTATTTTAACTTGATCTTTTTCCGTCTGACTTCGTTGCCACTCTTCGCTCACTCAGTCACATACCTAATGTATGCTCCTTCACTCGCTCATCGCGCGCCTTGTCAGCCGTAAAAATCTCGGCGTTAAAATAACGCCTAGGTTTGGCCTGCCACCGGTCGGCAACCGACCTCTGCCTATTTTATTAGTTGTAATAAAACAGCAGCTTTTCTTTGTTAGAAAAGTCATCAAGCAATGCGTGTGAGCACTTACGAGGTAGGTGAGCATCGTTTAAGGAGGTGATCCAGCCCCAGGTTCCCCTAGGGCTACCTTGTTACGACTTCACCCCAGTCATGAATCACAAAGTGGTGACCGTTCTCCCGAAGGTTAAACTAGCCACTTCTTTTGCAACCCACTCCCATGGTGTGACGGGCGGTGTGTACAAGGCCCGGGAACGTATTCACCGTAACATTCTGATTTACGATTACTAGCGATTCCGACTTCATGGAGTCGAGTTGCAGACTCCAATCCGGACTACGATCGGTTTTATGGGATTAGCTCCAGCTCGCGCTTTGGCAACCCTTTGTACCGACCATTGTAGCACGTGTGTAGCCCAGGTCGTAAGGGCCATGATGACTTGACGTCGTCCCCACCTTCCTCCGGTTTGTCACCGGCAGTCTCCTTAAAGTGCCCAACTAAATGATGGCAACTAAGGACAAGGGTTGCGCTCGTTACGGGACTTAACCCAACATCTCACGACACGAGCTGACGACAGCCATGCAGCACCTGTCACTGCGTTCCCGAAGGCACCAATCTATCTCTAGAAAGTTCGCAGGATGTCAAGACCTGGTAAGGTTCTTCGCGTTGCGTCGAATTAAACCACATGCTCCACCGCTTGTGCGGGCCCCCGTCAATTCATTTGAGTTTTAACCTTGCGGCCGTACTCCCCAGGCGGTCTACTTAGTGCGTTAGCTGCGCCACTAAAGCCTCAAGGGCCCCAACGGCTAGTAGACATCGTTTACGGCGTGGACTACCAGGGTATCTAATCCTGTTTGCTACCCACGCTTTCGCACCTCAGCGTCAGTGTTAGACCAGGGTGTCGCCTTCGCCACTGGTGTTCCTTCCGATCTCTACGCATTTCACCGCTACACCGGAAATTCCACACCCCTCTTCTACACTCTAGCTTGCCAGTTCGAAATGCAGTTCCCAGGTTGAGCCCGGGGATTTCACATCTCGCTTAACAAGCCGCCTACGCGCGCTTTACGCCCAGTAATTCCGATTAACGCTTGCACCCTCCGTATTACCGCGGCTGCTGGCACGGAGTTAGCCGGTGCTTCTTCTGTAGGTAACGTCAATCTGCAAGGGTATTAACCTTACAGCCTTCCTCCCTACTGAAAGTGCTTTACAACCCTAGAGCCTTCTTCACACACGCGGCATGGCTGCATCAGGCTTGCGCCCATTGTGCAATATTCCCCACTGCTGCCTCCCGTAGGAGTCTGGACCGTGTCTCAGTTCCAGTGTGGCTGATCATCCTCTCAGACCAGCTACGGATCGTCGCCTTGGTAGGCCTTTACCCCACCAACTAGCTAATCCGACGCGGGCTTCTCCAATAGCACAAGGTCCGAAGATCCCCTGCTTTCCCCCTTAGGGCGTATGCGGTATTAGCAACCGTTTCCGGTTGTTGTCCCCCACTACTGGGCAAATTCCCACGCGTTACTCACCCGTCCGCCACTCTACTCGTCCCCGAAGGAACTTTCGCGTTCGACTTGCATGTGTTAGGCCTGCCGCCAGCGTTCAATCTGAGCCATGATCAAACTCTTCAATTAAAAAGTGTTGAGATTTTATCCTCAGACCTAAGCCTGCGAACATACTGCAAATCTCGAATTTTTTGATCAGATCTCGTGAACTTACTTCTTCACATAAAATGAATTGTTAGGTCACTTGCCTGATAAGGTTCTTTGTCTCACCTTACCCCGCAAGCGCCCACACGCTTTGCTTGATTCGTTTTCTTAAAAAGCCAGTAGGGGCTCGCCCTGACTGAGGATGCGCATTATACGGATCAATCCGACCTTGGCAACAAGTAATTTCACTAAATTGCAGTTTTTTTTCAGTTGGCTGAAATGTCGTCAAAAACCGCTTTATAGCGGCACATTAACTAGCCAAATCGATCAGAGGCACAACAGATTAACTATAGACACCAAAAACTGGATGACAACTAGACCCTAACGATAGGATTAATCGTCCACCCGCTTTTTTCTTGAATATTCCCAGAGCCACATCAGTGGGCCAGACGTTGCGTAAATCGCGGCCATCAATACCAACATTACTGACGGGTTTGCTACGATAACAACGAAAAGCATAATCATCAGCAGTAGCTTCACGAAAGGGACTCTGCCCTTGAAGTCCAATCCTTTGAAGCTGTGATACTTGATGTTAGAGACCATTAGCAAGCCCGCAGTGAGCGTTAGCAAACCCACCAGCAATGACAACTCAAAAGTAATTTCGGCTTCATGACCAAACCACACAGTCCCCGCCACTAACGCAGCAGCTGAGGGGCTTGCCAACCCTGTAAAGTAGCGCTTGTCTGCGGTTTCCACCTGAGTATTGAATCGAGCCAATCGAAGCGCTGCACACGCCGCAAACGCAAACGCCATCGCCCAACCGTACTTACCCAAAGGCGCCAACCCCCAATTAAACATGACCAACGACGGAGCTAAGCCAAAAGACACCATATCGGAAAGGCTGTCATACTCGACGCCAAATGCACTGGAGGTATTTGTTAGTCGTGCGACCCGGCCATCCAACCCATCAAAGACCATCGCAACAAATATTGCTATTGCGGCGTTTTCAAAATTACCGTGCATTCCCGCAACAATGGCATAAAAACCACTGAACAGGGCCGCAGTCGTAATCAGGTTAGGCAATAAAAAGATGCCGCGACGACGAACGGTTTTACCGCCTTCAGAGACCTCCTCGACGTGATCATCAAAAGGCAACCCAAAGTCAGCCTCCGCCTCTCGACGACTATCGAGATCACTTACTTTAGAAGAATCATCGTTTGCTGACATACTTGCCTCAATACCTGGATAAGAATTCGGCTATTGTAGCGCTCGACGCACAACTAGGCCATCAATCGCATAACAGGCAGCCACAAAAAAGGCCGCGAATGCGACCTTATTCGACAATCTATGGAACAAGCTAGGATTTCTTCAGTTCGTTTGGCAGCCCAAAACGTTCCTGAAGTTTTTGCATACCACCAATCCAACGCTGGTAATCGTTGGCCTTGTTTTGGAAATATTTTTCCACTTCGGGGTGCGGCAACACCATGAAGCGTTCAGCCTCTAGTGCCTCGATAACCGTCTGCGCTACTGCGTCGGGCTTGAGCATTCCATCAAGACCAGCCACGCCGCCATTGCTCTGCGCCGTCATCTTTGACTCAACGGCTTGAGGGCACAACGCAGACACTTTAATGCCCTGCCCACCATGAGTGACCTGCAACCATTCAGCGACACCGAGCGCCGCATGTTTGGTGGCTGAGTAGGTAGCGGAGCCCACCTGAGTTAACAAACCCGCAGCGGAAGCAGTAATAAGGAAATAACCCTCACCACGTTCAATCATCTTAGGTAACGCATGGCGTGCAGCGTACACATGCGCCATCACATTAACCGCCCACATTTTTTCCCACACTTCGTTCGGCGTTTCAAAACCACCTTTCGCCAGGATGCCCGCGTTGCCACAGAACAAGTCAATATGACCAAACTGTTGCTCAGCCGTATCGATTAAATTTTTGATATCCGATTCTTTACTGACATCACATAAGCACGCAGTCGCGCCAATTTCTTCGGCAAAGGCATTAAGCTCATCAGCATTAATATCCGCGATAACAATATTGGCCGCACCTTCTTCTTTAAAGCGCTGAACCAAGCCCTTACCGATGCCACTTGCACCACCGGTAACAACCACTGTTTTTCCTGCAATTTTCATCGTGAATTACCCTAATTATTTAGCAGATACAAAAACGGAGGCCTATGCCTCCGTTTTGCGAGACGCTTGTTCTTATAGAACTTCAAACAAGCCTGCAGCGCCCATACCGCCGCCAACACACATGGTGATAACAACGTATTTAACACCGCGACGCTTACCTTCGATTAGCGCGTGACCAACCATGCGAGCACCACTCATGCCGTATGGGTGACCAATAGAGATTGCGCCACCGTTTACGTTGAGGTTTTCTTGAGGAATTCCCAACTTGTCACGACAGTAAAGCACTTGAACGGCAAACGCTTCATTCAATTCCCAAAGACCGATATCGTCCATGGTCAAACCATTGGCTTTCAACAATTTAGGCACAGCGAAAACAGGACCGATACCCATTTCGTCTGGCTCAGTACCAGCAACTGCCATACCGCGGTATACACCTAATGGCTCAATGTTACGTTGTTCAGCCAATTTTGCGTCCATCAATACAGAAGCTGATGCACCATCAGACAACTGGCTCGCGTTACCCGCAGTGATCACACCGTTGTCGCGAACTGGGTTCAAGCTTTGAAGACCTTCAAGCGTAGTTGAAGGACGGTTACCTTCGTCTTTCGCCAAGGTTACTTCTTTGTAAGAAACTTCTTTAGTTTCTTTGTTGAACAACATTTGGTTGGCAGTAACAGGAATGATTTCGTCATCGAACTTGCCTGCTTCTTGAGCAGCCGCCGTACGACGCTGGCTTTCTAAAGAATACTCGTCTTGCACTTCACGGCTAACACCGTAGCGCTTAGCAACCACTTCTGCAGTATCTAGCATTGGCATAAATACTTCAGGCTTGATCGCCATGATTTGTGGATCGTCTGCACGCTTGCGGAACATTTCTTCGGTTTGAACCAAAGAGATAGATTCCATACCGCCACCGATCGCAACAGGCATACCATCAACAATGATTTGTTTTGCTGCAGTCGCAATGGCCATCAAACCAGACGAACACTGGCGATCCATTGTTTGCGCAGATACAGTCACTGGCAAACCACCATTTAACGCAACACGACGACCAACGTTGCCAGACTGACAACCTTGCTGTAGCGCAGCGCCCCAGCAAACGTCTTGTACTTCACCTGGATCGATACCAGCACGCTTAACCGCTTCACGGACAGCATGGCCACCCAAAATGGCAGCTTCAGTGTTGTTAAAAGCACCGCGATAGGCTTTACCGATCGGGGTACGCGCTGTCGATACAATGACGGCTTCTTTCATAGTTAATTCCTCTTAGTGAATTCCAAATAGTTAATCTTTATAGAACAGCCATACCCAGTGATTCTGCAATCATGGCAGGCTTTTCTTCGCCCTCTATTTCCACCGTCACTTCGTGACTTAATAAAAATTGGCCGGGGCGTTTTTCTTCTGCACTTAAAAACTTATAACGCGCGCGAATAGATTTACCCACTCGCACAGGCGTTAAAAAGCGCACCTTGTTTAATCCGTAGTTAATACGCACTTTTGTACCTTCAATACCTAAGGCACAACCTTGCTCTCCAAAATGCGGCAATAAAGACAACGTTAAAAAACCGTGTGCGATAGGGCCACCAAATTGAGTATCTTTTGCTCTTTCTGGATCAACATGGATAAATTGATGATCCTCAGTCACATCAGCAAACTTATTGACGCGGTCTTGAGTGATCTCAACCCAGCCAGACACACCAACTTCTTTACCAACGTAATCTTGGATTTGATCTTTATTTACTGCTGGCACGGCATTACCTCTTTTTTTGAAAAGAATGTACTTCGTTACGCGCTTGGCGCAGTTGTAACAACCACTTTGCCTTTCGCTTGGCGATTGGCCAATACCTTCAATGCATCAGCAGCCTTCTCAAGAGGAAAGACTTCAGATACGTGGGGCCTTACTTTGCCATCCAAAAACATTTGGATAAGCTCGCGATTATTTTGCTGCGAATCTTCTGGTTGTTTGCGGGTAAAGGTTCCCCAGAAAACACCAACAACCGAACAACCTTTTAACAAGGTTAGATTCACTGGCAACTTAGGAATATAGCCACCGGCAAAACCGATCACCAATACACGGCCATTCCAACCGGTTGCACGAACCGCAGGTTCAAAAAGGTCTGCACCCACAGGATCATAAACAACATCCACACCTTTACCGCCAGTTAACTCTTTGACGGCGTCTTTTAAATCGACTTCAGTGTAATTAATTAATTCGTCTGCACCGTGATCTTTTGCGATCGCTAATTTCTCTGCGGTACTCGCAGCAGCGATCACTTTTGCACCCATGGCTTTACCAAGCTCTACTGCAGCTAAGCCAACCCCACCGGCTGCACCTAATACCAACAAGGTTTCACCTGGCTGAATATCAGCGCGCTGTTTTAAAGCGTGATACGAAGTGCCGTAAGTTAAGATAAAAGCTGACGCCGTTTCGTAACTCATTTCATCAGGAATAGGGATCACTCGATCCGCGTCAATGGCGATTTCTTCCGCAAAGCCGCCCCAACCACACATGGCGATAACGCGCTGACCGACTTCGACATCTTTTACATCGCCAGCGACCTTAATAACTTCGCCAGCAATTTCGCCACCAGGACTAAAAGGTAAATCGGGCTTGTGTTGATATTTACCTTCAATAATTAAGGTATCGGGGAAGTTAACACCACAAGCGCCAACTTTAACCAACACTTGCCCCGCTTTCACTTCAGGTGACGCAACCTCTTCAACCACTAATGAATCAGGCGGCCCCAATTCCTTACATAATACTGCACGCATTTAAAGTCTCCTTAGAAGCTCGCATCACTCATTGTTAGACAGGTGTCATCTAGCTCTTTGAGCAAATCTAAATCTGGATAGATCGATGGCAATTCGTATTTAAAAAAGTAACGACAAGCCGCTAATTTACCGGCGTAAAAATCTTTATCACTACCTGTCGCATTGGCAGAGCCCGCTTTAGCGGCAATACCTTGCTTCAACCACAACCACGAGACAGTCATGTGACCAAACGCACGAAGATAGATTGTGGCATTCGCTGTAGCCAATCGAACATTTTTCTTTGACTCACCCAACAAGAAATCGGTCGTACTAATGACAGCATCAAGTGCTTTAGCCAGAGCAGAACCGTATTCTTCTAGACCCTCAGCTTGAGCCTCTTCAATTGTTGCTCGCAATTCGTTTTGGAACAGCTTAAAGGCATAGCCGCCGTTCATGCGAACTTTACGACCGAGGATATCCATACCCTGAATACCATTGGTTCCTTCATGAATAGGATTTAAACGGTTATCGCGATAGAGACGCTCAACAGGATAGTCACGGGTATAACCAGCACCACCCAACACTTGGATCGCAATTTCATTCGCCTTTAAACAAAAATCAGAAGGCCACGCCTTAACGATTGGCGTCAAGAAATCCATTAACTGCTCACGATCTGCTTTTTTCTCTGGATCGCCAGTACGAATATCATCAACCAATTTACCGCAATACAAACCAAGCGACAGGCCGCCTTCAACATAGGCTTTCTGCTGTAACAACATACGCTTAACGTCAGCATGCTCAATGATATTCACTTGAGGAGATTCTGGATCTTTACAATCGGGTAGACGACCTTGTGGACGATCTTTGGCGTACTCCAATGAGTGCAGATAGCCGGCATAGCCCAACATCACCGCACCCATACCAACACCGATGCGCGCTTCATTCATCATGTGGAACATGCAACGCAAACCTTCGTGTTCCGGACCCATTAGGTAACCAACACAAGGTTCTTTTTCACCGAAGTTCAATAAAGTATTAGTAGTACCACGGTATCCCATCTTGTGGTTTAAACCAACGAGGTCTACACCGTTGCGCTCGTGACAGTTACCTTCATCATCGGTGCGGTATTTAGGCACAACAAATAATGAAATACCTTTAACGCCAGAAGGACCACCAGGGATTTTCGCCAACACCATGTGAACAATATTTTCAGAGATGCTTTGCTCACCCCCAGAGATCCACATCTTGGTCCCGTACAAACGGTATGTGCCGTCTTCTTGCGGCTCAGCACGGGTGCGAATATCCGCTAGATTAGAACCAGCATGCGGCTCTGACAAACACATAGTGCCGTAGAAACGACCGCTACGCATATGCGGCAAAAAGCGATTCTTCACTTCGTCGCTACCAAATGTTTCTAACATGTTCGCAGCAGAGTTGGTCAAACCTAAGTAAGCCAATGCTGGAATATTTGCCGAACAAAAAATCGCGCGCACCGCTTGAATAACAGTTAGCGGCAACTGCATACCACCTTGTTCGTAATCCAAACCTGCCGCCATGAAGCCGGCTTCAATATAAGCTTCGTGCGCTTCTTTCAATTCAGGAATTAGCTTAACTTCATTGCCATCGAAATCAGGTTCTTCTTCATCGAGCTTTGCTGCAATTGGCGCAAATTTATCCTCAGCAATTTGTTCTGCGAGATCAATAACTGCATTAAATGCAGAACGGTCGTGATCGGCAAACTTCTCACGCTCACACAAACCCTCAACGTCGAGAAACTCATAAAGCATGAAATCGAGATCACGGCGATTAATAATGGTGGACATAACAACTCTCCGAGTGTGAACGAAAAATTAGGCGATTAGACTACCGCCATCAACAACCAAACATTCACCCGTTGTATAGGATGATGCGTCAGATACGAGGTATAACGCAGCGCCCGCCATTTCGTCTGGCTGCGCAGCGCGACGCAGAGGAAGAGCATTTTGGACGCGATCCAGCATTTTCTCATTACTGGTCAATGCAGAGGCAAATTTTGTATCAGTCAAACCGGGTAATAACGCATTGCAGCGAATACCTAGAGGCCCGCACTCTTTCGCAAAGGTCAGGGTCATATTGATAACCGCCGCCTTAGTGATTGAGTAAATACCTTGCGCCATACCGGGTTTCACGCCGTTAATAGACGCCGTATTCAATATTACACCGCCGCCCTGCTCTTTCATCATTTTGCCGGCTTCGATAGACATGAAGAAGTATCCCCGAATATTGACATCAACTGTCTTCTGAAAAGCGCCGAGATCAGTATCCAGGACGTGACCGAAGTATGGGTTTGCTGCAGCGTTGTTCACCAAAATATCGAGTTTGCCGTACTGCTCTTTAATCGCAGCAAACGTGCTAGTAATTTGATCCATATCGCCAATATGGCAAGCCATGGCCTGGGCTTTACCGCCAGCGGCATTAATTTTGTCCGCAACCACTTGGCAGCCGTCGATTTTACGGCTTGTCACAATTACTTGAGCTCCGTAGTCGGCCAAAGTCGTCGCAATGGATTCGCCAATACCACGACTCGCGCCTGTCACTAATGCAACTTTACCGGTCAAATCGAACAAATCTTTAGCTGGCATAAATAACCTCTTCTCAAATCCTAAAATTAGTTGGCCTGAATGATGAAAATTAAAAGTTACAGGTCAGATTCATTAATCACTTTTTCACACATTTCGTGCAGACTGTAGACCTTGTCTTTTAAGCGCGCGAAACGAGGGTCTTTGGTTAGCCCTTCGTAGTAGCGCTTATAAATTTGCTGACCGATACCGGCGAGACGGAACAAGCCAAAGCAGAAATAGAAATCGAATTGCTCAACAGAAATATTGAGGTTGTGACTGACACGCTGAACAATCTCGTCACGAGTTGGCGCACCAGGGTGTGTAGTGGGCATGGTCACAAACTTATGAAAATGTTCGGGATCGTTGCGATCTACCCAATAGCCGAGAGTTGAGCCAAGATCCATCAGCGGATCACCCAATGTAGCCATTTCCCAGTCCAACACGCCGATCATTTTCATCGGGTCATCCAACGACCAAATGACGTTATCCATTTTGTAGTCGTTATGGATAATGCCTACTTTTGACGACTCCGCGGGCATCTTATCGTGCAGCCATTGAATGGTGCGCTCAAAGGTTGGGATCTCATCGGGTGTGATCGCGGCCGTATAACGTTTTGACCACCCCTCAACTTGACGAGTGACATAACCTGCGGGGCGGCCTAATTCTGCCAAGCCAGCCGCTTCGTAATCAACATTGTGCAACTCACTCAGCACATCTACCCAATTGAAAAATTGTTGACGCACCTGTTCATTACTAAGCTCTAAACCTGCTGGGTAGTCCTTGCGTACAATGATACCTTCGAGGTAATCCATCATGTAAAAGTCGCAGCCTAATACATCGTGATCTTCACAGAAGATTTCAGGGCGAGGCGCATAAGGAAATACCGAGTTGAGCTTGCTCAATACACGGTATTCACGGCCCATATCATGAGCACCCTTTACCTTGCTGCCAAACGGTGGGCGGCGTAAAACCCAACGCCGGTCACCAAAGGTAATTAAATACGTCAGATTAGAAAAACCGGATGGGAATTGCTTGATGGAGAGTTCTCCGGAGAGACCTGCAATATTGGCAGAAAGGTAATCTTTAAGCTTTTGAATATCCAGCTCTTCGCCTTCGCGAATCTCAGCTGGTTTGTCGACGAGTTGCGATTGTTCCACAGTCGTTTATCCCATTAGTGATGTTAGCAATTCTGGGGTTGAAACCCCGTGTCAATTTTCTCGATGCGCGCTATCGATAACCGCACACCAAGCGCCGGGGGTGCATTTCAGGGGCGGCAAGTGTACACCATTCGAAGAATAAGCCCCAGTATTGGCGGGTGTCTGCCGGGTCACGCCTTGTCGCCATCAGCGATAGGTGATTTTATCGGTATAACCTGCCCGCTCCAGATGCGGAATCGCGTTAAAAACAGACAATGAACTTCTATTCCCACTGAACTGAATACGGGTAATAGACGAATTAAACACCATCCAATTGAGATTGATGGCTTGCTCATCCGATAACCCAAGCACCATTTGCACGGCCATGGCAATAACGCCCCCAGACGTTGAAACCACCACACGACGCCCCTTGGCGTTTGCTGTCATAATCTCTCTCAGGGCACCAGAGGTCCGCGCCTTGAAGTCCGCAAAAGGCTCGATGTCATCACCTTCCAATTCATTTCTCACCCAACAGAGGCAGGCGGCCTCCAACAAACGCTGGAAGAATTTGCGATCCTTCATGCTGCCGTTGAGATCAAAACCCTCTTTTTTCGCACGCTGCTCGCGATACGCAGCCAGCACCCCATGCGATGAATACTCATTTAGCCCCTCTAGGATGACAGGCTTTGGCGAGTCTACCCTTGATGCAAGGTTTTCAGCCGTCTCGAGCTGTCTGCGTAAGCTGCCGGAGTAGATACCATTGAAAGCCTGGTCAATGCTCGACCAATATTCAGCCAGAATCCGCGCTTGCTCGTGACCCGTATCACTCAACTGATCATAATTGTCCGAATCAAACGACGCTTGGCCGTGCCGAACAATAAAAAGCTCACTCATGAAATCTCTCTTTTTACACTCTTATCCGCTACCTATAAACGCAGCGAACCGGACACAATTTCTCATGCCCGGTTCTGCGGAAGCAGCTTGCTCACTGCATCTAAGTCTTAGCGACCCTACTATGGGCCTGGTTCGCATGAAGGCGCTATTCTAATCAGCTTCGCGGGTCTACGCGACAGGGTTAGTTTTGTGTGATTAGCGACGCTCCACTATTGTTTTATAGTAACGCCATAGTACAATAAATAGAATTGATTTAGCTTTATCTCGCAATATAAATCATAGTTATTTAATTTTATCACTTCTCGCATATCTAACTGCAGGTAGTCCCCGTGGATCTCAATAAAGTCGACCTCAATTTATTCGTTGTGCTTGATTCAATATATACAGAATCGAGCCTGAGTGGCGCAGCAAAGCGCCTCTATGTCACGCAGCCTGCGGTAAGCGCCGCACTTTCTCGTTTACGGGATGTGTTTGACGACCCTCTATTCACTCGCTCCGGACGGCGCATGGTTGCCACACCAACAACTGAAGCCATTATCGGGCAAGTTCGCGATGCGCTCGACTTAATGCGCACCAGCATCGACAACAGTTATCAGTTCATTCCTGCGAAAGAGCAGAAGCGAATCCGCCTAAGCATGAACGATCTGTCCGAGAGCATTATATTACCAGCCTTATATAAGGTGCTTGAGCGCGAAGCCCCAAATATGAAGCTTCAAGTAGAACAGCTCAACCGACGCGATGCATTAAAAATGCTATCGGCAGGACAACTCGACTTAGTACTCGATGCCCCTGTATTGACCAACGACCAACTAGGCCACGAACCCCTTCTTGAAGGCAAGTACGTCTGTGTTGTGAGAGAGGGCCACCCAGCGACTACACACCCCCTTACACTAGAAGAATACGTCGACCTACCACACATACATGTCTCGAGCCGGCGGAGTGGATCGGGCTATGTCGATTACGCACTTGAAAAGCTGAGCCTGAAACGCCGTGTTGTGGTTCGCACCCAGCACTACCTCATGGTTCAAAAGCTTGTCTGTGACACAGACCTTTGCGCGACGATTCCTTCCTACGCCGCCAACATTCCCGGAACGACTACCATTGAGTTACCGGTAGAATTAGAACCCCAAGGGCACCACATATACTGGCATCGTAGCCGAGATTCAGACCCCGCAATTCAATGGGTAAAGAACCAGATCTTAAAGCTAAAAGATTTACCAGAGGACCCTTTAGGTATAAAGGATGAAATAGGCGAACCCCTATAGCAGCCTAATTGACATTTAACACGAGCGCCGTAAAATGCTCGACACCTGACGCATTGGGATCTTCTTGATGCACTCCCTTATTATCTAAACCGAGGCCGAAGTATGAAAAGCCAAGCCATTATCAAACCGGGTGAACCCCTTCAAGAGATCGAAACTGAAACACCGCAACCGAAAGGCAAAGAAGTCTTAATTGCCACTCAAAACTGCGGCGTATGTCATTCAGATTTGCATATCCACGATGGCTACTTTGATCTGGGCGGCGGTAACAAACTACCCGTTGCAGCAGCTTCTAGCGGAGACTTCGTTCTTGGTCATGAAGTACAAGGTAAAGCAATTGCCGCAGGGCCAGACGCTACAACCGTAGAAATTGGTAAGGAATACGCTGTTTACCCATGGATCGGCTGCGGTAGCTGCGGAATCTGTGAATCAGGTCAAGAGCACTTGTGTACTCGCCCACGCGGCATTGGCACATCGGTTGCTGGTGGCTACGCTGACCACGTTTTAGTCCCAGACGACAAATACCTCATTGAAATTGGCGATCTCGATGGCGCACTGGCTGCGTGTTATATGTGTTCAGGGATTACCGCATACAGCGCAATCCGCAAGCTGGAAGATGTGATGGCCGGTGGCCCGATCATGATTCTTGGCCTCGGCGGTGTTGGTATGATGGGGCTTCAGATTGCACTAGCAATGTATGACGAACAGCCAATTGTGGCCGATATCGACGAGAAAAAACTGGAGTATGCGCGCAGCCTAGGCATCAAACACGCTTACAACCTGAGCGAGCCAGACGCTTGGAAACAAATCAAGAAAGATACGGGAGGTCTTGCCGGAGTTGTTGATTTTGTGGGCTCTGAAAAGACTGTTAACCCGACGGTTAACATCATGCGCCAAGGTGGAAAAATTGTTGTTGTCGGCCTAATGGGCGGCGCATTAGCCGTACCCATTCCAATGCTCGCATGGAAGGCCGTATCGATCTGCGGCAGCTACGTTGGCAGCTTACAAGATGCGAAAGACGTTATCGCTCTTGCTCAGTCTGGCAAACTCAATCCAATCCAAATTGAGCATCGCCCGCTTAACCAAGTTAACGACGTTTTAGATAGTATGCGTCGCGGTGAGATCATGGGCCGTATAGTCCTGAACCCATAACACCTACAATGATACAAGCGCCAAAACCCGCTCACTGAGCGGGTTTTTTATTTTCTGGATCGTTCAATTTTCTTCTTTATCAAAGATTCCATTACGTTTTGACATAAATAGTTTCAACCTAAAATAATTAGTTGCTCCTTTTTTAAATATTAAACTGTATTTCCCTCTACTTTCGGCATCACTTCTCACCCATTTTTTGTGAACTCGTTCATCATAGTTTCCCAGCATTTATTCACTCTAACTATGTAAAAAATAAGAATTGCCAGTCAGCATTTTGTTAGAACCATTGAAACCATTTTAACTATTCGCCAACGAAACAACCCCTTACAAATACACGCGCTCAACTGACACGCGCTTATAAATAAATCCTACGGGCTAGACATTAGTTTTGTTTTCGCGCGATCAGCAAAACACTTAGCGCCAAATACCAATAATTAATACAAGAGGTGTTTTATGTCAGCAACACTTTCAAGGAATGTAGAGACTAACAAGGCATGCATAACCATTGATTCCGCATGTGATCTACCAAGATCTTTCATCAATAAACATGCGATACGAGTCCTACCCATTAAGCTCAAGCTTGGCAACACCACCTTTGTCGACACTCGCGACCCGGCGCAAACGATTAAAATGTATAGCAGCCAGCGATTACACCAAAACTATATTGCCGAATCGGAAGCCGCTTCAGTCAGCGAAATATCGAGCATATTTGAAAACGACATTGCACCCCAATATGACAATGTATTAGCGATTACCATCAGTTCAAAGCGGAGCGAAATCTATAAAAATGTAAAAGAATCCGTATTTGTTGGTTGCGATCGATTTAAATCAGCGCGAAAAAAACAAGGCAACTCTTCTCCACTTCGAATACAAGTTGTCGACAGCCAGGCCCTATTTCCGGGGCAAGGACTTTTGGCATACGAAGCAGTACGCTTACTGAAAGCCGGCATACCAGTTCCCAAAATAGCGGCCCATATAGAAAAAGTAAAAAATACAGTTAAGGGTTTTCTGCTCCCAGAGAACCTCTATTACCTCAACAAGCGCGCTAGTATCAAAGGCGACAAGTCAGTCAGCTGGCTAAGTTACAAAATTGGTAGCATGATGGACATCAAACCAATCATTGAAGCTCAGCATGGAGAAACATTTACCAGCGGCAAGGCAAAGGGATTTGAAGACGGACTAAAGCAGATTTTTCAGCGAGCAAACAGCGCAATAGAATCAGGGTTAACGATCAACGCCATTAATATGAGCTATGCAGGTAACCCAAAGGTCATCGAGAACAATCGTGACTATCAAATGTTTATTAATGACGCGAAAGCACGCGGCGTTAAAACACTGCTTTCTGTTATGAGCACTACGGCGGCAGTGAATGTTGGCCCAGGCGCTTTCTCACTGGCATTTGCCGAAAAATAACACTTTGCAACCCAGGCATACAATAAGCCTGGGTTGCTTTATACTAAAAGAAGTATCAGCCTAGAAACAATACTGTAGGTAATTTAAGATTTTAATAACACAAAATTTATAGCAGAGCCAACTAGTTTACTAGTCCATTTTATTAAAGCGGACACTCGCTCCACTCATCCCTCCGAGCATTCCACTCAGCCCTATCGTATAGCCCGTTTTTCGAGCCTACTTCACTATTTCGCCAGCACCACACTAAAAACAATACTGTCAGCTACCCTGATACGCGATGAAGCTGGCTTTTAAATAAAAATAACAACTACCTAGATGGAGCTATTCTATGTCTGCAAGAGCTTGCCTAGCAGTAGATTCTGCCTGCGACCTGCCAACGGCGTTTTTACAAGAACACGCCATTAAAATTTTACCAATCAATCTAAAAATCGGATCTGGCATTTACCGAGATACTCGCGACCCCGCACACACCATCAAGTTGTACAAAAGCAAACAACTTGAAGAAGACTTTTCTGCCGAGTCTGAACCTGCATCGCAGCAAGAAATTTCTAGTTTCATAGAAAGCGAATTAGCTTCAGACTACGATGAAGTGCTGGCATTAACAATTAGCTCACAACGTAGCGGAGTTTATAAAAACATCCGCGAATCAGCTTTTGTAGAGCGCCGACGCCTCAAAGAGGTTCGACAAAAACAAGGCAATACCGTGCCTTTTAAAATTCGCGTTGTAGATAGCGCGGCGCTATTTACAGGCCAGGGCGTATTAGCATTCGAAGTCATTCGACTAATGAAAGAAGGCAAGCTTTCGCATTCTGAAATCGTCAAACACATTGAAAGCTTAAAATCTAAAACACGCGCACTTCTGGTCCCTAACAGCCTCTATTTTTTAAAAAACAGGGCGCGCGCAAAAGGAGATAATAGCGTTAGCTGGCTAAGCTACAAACTTGGCAACATGATGGATATCAAGCCGATCGTTCAAGGTTATAAAGGTATCACTGAGCCGATTGCGAAAGTTCGCGGGTATGATGAAGGCATTAAATTTCTATTTAAGCGTGCAGAAGACGCGATTGATAAGGGTCTTGCGATTCCCGTTGTAGTCATGAGCTACGCAGGAGATCCACGGCAGATCGAAAATCTCGAGATATATCAACAATTCGTCGCAAGGGTTAAAAAGAAAGGTATCACCCCCCTCCTCTCCATCATGAGCACCACAGGTGCCATCAATGTTGGCCCAGGATCATTTTCACTTGCATACGCCGACGACTAAAAAAAACCCGCCGTTCGGCGGGTTTTAATTTTCTATAAGCCAAACTCAATTAGGCGTTTTCTTTTGCCCAATCAGCAAAGCTCTTACCTGACTCAGCCAACTCTTTTAATAGAGGTGCTGGTTCCCAAGTACCGTTTTGAGTGGCTTCGTTGAACTCGCTAATTTTCGCGTAGACTTCTTTCAAGCCAACTTGATCTGCGTAGCACATTGGACCACCTTTCGCGACAGGGAAACCGTATCCATTAAGGTATACAGTGTCGATATCACTTGGGCGCTGTGCAATCCCTTCAGCGAGAATCAACGCACCTTCGTTAACCAAACCGTAGATGCAGCGAGCAACGATTTCGTCGGAAGAAATTTCACGACGCTCTACGCCTAACTCAGCGGCAGTTTTCTCGATAATCTCCAACACTTCAGGATCTTCGATACGTGCGCGTGTTTCAGGGTCATACTTGTAGAAACCTGCACCCGTTTTTTGACCAAGGCGACCAGCTTCCACCAAGGTATCAGCCACTTTAAATGCTTTAGGATCACCTTTTTGCTCGTCGGTTAATGCTTCACGCGCTTTATAACCGATGTCGATACCAGCCAAGTCACCCATAGCGATTGGGCCCATTGCCATACCGAAACCTTCTAACGCGTCATCCACTTGCTTAGGTGTCGCACCTTCGATGATGCACAGTTGTGCTTCACGACCGTAGTTGCGCAACATTCGGTTACCGATGAAGCCGTAGCAAACGCGAGCAAGTACAGGCACTTTGCCGATTTTCTTCGCCAACTTCATCACTGTTGCAACAACGTCATCAGCTGTTTTCTCAGCGCGAACGTTTTCTAACAGCTTCATTACGTTAGCCGGGCTGAAGAAGTGCATACCAACAACATCTTCAGGACGCTTAACGGCAGTCGCGATTTCATCGATGTCTTGGTAAGAGGTGTTAGAAGCAAGGATACAACCAGGCTTGCACACTTCGTCCAACTTCGCGAATACTTGTTTTTTGATTTCGATATTTTCGAATACGGCTTCGATTACCAAATCAACATCGCCCAAGTCGGCGTAATTGGTGGTACCGCTCAACAAGCTCATGCATTGCTCAACTTGTTGCTCAGTCATCTTGCCTTTGCTAGCAGTAATGCTGTAGTTCTTTTTGATGATGCCAAGGCCACGCTCTAGCGCTTCATCGCTGATTTCCAGCATGGTGACTGGAATACCAACGTTCATGAAGTTCATCGCGATACCGCCACCCATGGTGCCGCCACCGATGATCGCCACTTTTTTGATGTCGCGAACTGGCGTGTCTTTAGGTAAATCTTTTACTTTCGCCGCTTCACGCTCTGCGAAGAAAGCGTGGCGCATTGCTGCAGATTGAGGAGAAACAACAAGCTCAGAGAACAGTTCACGCTCTTTTGCCAAACCTTCATCCATTGGCAAATTAACGGCTGCTTCAATACAAGAAACAATGCGATCAGGTGCGATTTGACCACGTGCGCGTTTCGCTAATTTTTTGCGAGCATTCTCGAAGAAGTCAGCAGGAATAGATGCAGGATCGATAGTGATATCACGAACGCGTTTTAGTGGTGCATTTTCTGCAACCAATGATTGTGCGTAAGCAACACCTTCCGCCAATACGTCTTCGCTGTCAGCCACTTTATCAATCAAACCAGAGGCTTGCGCTTTTTTAGCTGCAATAGGACGACCAGAAGTAATCAAATCCAACGCCGCTTCAACGCCCATTAAGCGTGGAGCACGTTGAGTACCACCGGCACCAGGAAGAATACCCAAGTTAACTTCGGGCAAACCTACCTTTGCGCTTGGGATAGCAACACGGTAGTGACAAGCCAATGCCACTTCTAAACCACCGCCTAATGCAGTACCGTGAATCGCCGCGATAACGGGTTTTTGAGAATTCTCAATAGCGTCAAGCACTGAAGGAAGAGAAGGTTCTTTAGGTGGCTTTCCGAATTCAGTAATGTCAGCACCGGCGATGAACGTACGACCTTCACATACAAGAACAACTGCTTTAGAGGCGTCGCTCTGAGCTTGCGCCAAGCCTTCGGTTAACCCTTGACGCAATGCTTGAGAAAGCGCGTTTACCGGTGGGTTATTGATTTTGATGACGCCAATGTCATCTTGCAATTCATAGTTAACGACAGACATAGTTAAACCTATCTTGTTAAATTTACTGGTTAATGAAACAGGCTGCTGATGTTTTCGTTAAAAACGAATGGGATACCCCACGAAAACCACCAACCACTCCCTTAAGTTCTGCGCTGACAACAGCACAATTTACTTGCCACCTAACTCCGTGGTTTTTTTATATTTATTCGTCTCCAAACAGCCCTTGAATGATCCGCTAACACTCGAGTGCTAGCAAAAATCGATCACTACCGGGAATCTTTCTAACACCTCGCGAGCTAAATCGTGCTGCTCGCTTTTATGTAATTTGACCGTCGCCACATGGCCCCTTGCCTGATCGAACTCTGCCGAAACTTCACCGAAAATTCCTTGCTCTTGCATGGCGTTATTTAGCACAAAGCAGATTGAGCGGTTACGTAATTCTGGTTTAAAGAATTTACCCACAACAGTCATTGGCATTTCTTTCACAAACTCAATTCGCTTAGGAATAGCCGCTCGCTCTGCAATCGAGTCTTGGCAATAGGCAAGCAATTCATCTTCTGTCACTCTGCCATTAAATTCTGGCTTGAGTTCCACATAAGCAACCGGTAGTTCGCCTGCATAGGCATCTGGTTGACCAATCGCGACAACTTGCGCGACGGCGGCGTGCTTTAACAGAGGCTCCTCGATTGTGACGGGATCAATATTATGGCCACCGCGGATAATTAAGTCCTTGGCTCGCCCTGTGAGCGTCACAAACCCATCTGAGTCAACATAAGCAACATCGCCAGTATTAAACCAATCCCCGTCTACCCATGCTTTCGCATTGTCTTCTGGGTTGAGATAGCCTTTGAAAATATTCGGACCACGTAAGATAAGCACCCCAGACTGATGAACATCACAGTCGCGAACAACGTTAGTGCCATCTAGTTCGACTATGCGCAACTCACAATACGGAAACCGCGCACCAACACTCCCTTCCGGTGCCGGCGATTCGGGAATTTGACGGGTTCCAAGCGAGCAAGTTTCTGTCATGCCCCAACCATTTGACACTCGGACATCAAATGTATTTTCGAATTCTTTACGCAATTGTTTTGGTAAGGGGGCAGCACCAGAGCCGACGTCTTGTAGGCAAGATAAATCGTTATCGCCTGCGGGAAGCTGCAGCAATGCGGCCAATATCGTCGGCACGGCGGCAAAGGCAACAATGCGATAACGTGCTGCATGATGCCACCACAGTTTGATCACATTAGGATTTCTAAATCCGTCCGGCGTCATTATCAAGATTGAACGACCCGCGAATAATGTGCCGATACCTGCTGCGATCAATCCATAAATATGAAACATCGGCAACGCAGACATAATCGGGAAGCGACCGCGATAACGCACTAAGTCTTCTATAACTTGGCCTGACCACGCAATATTGTGATGTGTAACTTGTGCTATTTTGGGCCGCCCGGTTGTCCCTCCGGTGTGGAAGTAGGCAGCAACATCATCGCCTCTGATTTCCCGATCAAAAATCAAATGATCGGCTGGCTGCTGACCGATGCACTCGTCATAATTAATGACATTTACACCTTTCTTCTCAAATTTAAAATCAATCTGCGTATAGCCAGGCAATTCAACCACAATCAAAGTTTCGATTTGCGGTGCGCCGTCTAACAGTGCCTCCACCCTGGCCCAATGATTAGAGTCACTGTGCGGCGGCGCCATTGTAATTAAAAATTTAGAACCCGCGGTATTAACAATTTCAACAAGGTGCTCAGCATCCAACACGGGGTTGAGGGGAGCTGCCACACCCAACACTTGAGCACCCCAAATCGCATAATGGCTGTGGAGCATGTTGGTCAGCATAATGGCAATGGGGTCACCCACCTGGGCACCCAGATGACTGAGCATGTTGGCAGTTTGAGTTAATTTTGCGAGCAGCTGATTGTAGCTAACGTCGATCGTCGCCTCGTTTTCGGCGCCGGTTGGTAAAAGCTGTAGGGCTAGGTCATCACCGTACCGCGCAGCGGCTTCTTTCATCAAGGCATAGCTGTTGGTGATCGGGAAGCGCTCTTCACAGCTTGCTTCCTGCTCATACGCCAGGACATCTGCTAAGTTGGCAAGTCGGGGCGCGTCAGTATTATTGTCGAGTACTCTTTCCAACTAAGGTCTCTCTTTTTATGTTTATGCTGCCTGTGCGAACCGCACGGCAAGTAAGATGGCGACTGCAAACTTCTAGCCAAATCACTAGGCCGATACTGACCTTGGGTGACATTTGAGTCGCTACGTGTCGGCGGCTATTGATTCGATGCTCGCCAGTCAATCGGGGTGCCGTATGATATAGCAGTTGGCTAATGCGAATCCACCCTAACATAAACACGATTAATCAATGTTATTGATACAAAACAACCAAGATTATTAATAGGGACTATTGAGTCAATTTGTGATACAGGTGTTCCACGATGCGGAATTGTGGCATACTACTCCGCACTTTTCAGTGCGAGCATTGAGGCGTAATCCGCGTTAAAATGCTGCGCCCTAAAATATGACGGATTTACTGTCATTTCACATCACCTAAATTGAGGTTCGGTTATGATCCGTGACCAGGAGTTTCTCAACCAAATCCTGGATACTGTGTCTCGCTTCGTTCGCGACCGGTTAATCCCCCTAGAAGCCCAAGTGGCTGAAGAATATAAAATTCCCGATGATGTCGTTCAGGAAATGAAAGACCTAGGCTTTTTTGGTCTAACTATTCCTGAAGAATACGGCGGCATGGGTTTGACCATGGAAGAAGAAGTGCTGGTAGCCTTCGAACTTGGTAAGACATCTCCCGCTTTCCGCTCTCTTATCGGTACCAACAATGGCATTGGTTCCGCAGCAATCGTGTTTGACGGCACCGAAGAGCAAAAACAGAAATACCTTCCTTTATATGCCTCTGGCGAAACAATTGGCTCATTTTGCTTAACTGAGCCAGATGTAGGTTCAGACTCTGCGGCAGTAAAAACAACCGCGGTACGTGATGGTGACCACTATATCCTGAACGGCACCAAGCGCTATATTACCAATGCCTCCCGCGCTGGAACTTTCACTGTTATGGCGCGCACAAACCCAGAGATCAAAGGCGCTCGCGGCGTATCAGCCTTTTTGGTAGATTCAACTCTACCAGGCATTACTCTCGGCCCAATTGACAAGAAAATGGGCCAAGCGGGCTCGACCACCTCTGACGTCATCTTCGAAGATTGCCGCGTACCAGCCGACGCTTTGATTGGCGGTAAAGAAGGCGAAGGCTTCATTACCGCAATGAAAGTACTCGATCGCGGTCGCTTACACATCTCCGGTGTAGCAACCGGCGCAGCAGAACGATTAATTGACGATGCTCTACAATTTGCTATCGAAAGAAAGCAATTCGGCAAACCGATTGCCGAACACCAACTCATTCAAGCCATGCTTGCAGACTCCAAAGCCGAAGCCTATGCGGCCCGAGCGATGGTGCTGGAAGCCGCTCGGAAACGTGATGAAGGCCACCAAATTAGTACCGAAGCATCTTGCTGCAAGCTGTTCGCTACTGAAATGGTGGGCCGAGTAGCTGACCGCGCCGTACAAATCCACGGTGGCGCAGGCTATATGGCTGAATATGCGGTTGAGCGCTTTTACCGAGATGTGCGCCTATTCCGCTTGTACGAAGGTACTACCCAGATCCAACAAATCGTTATTGCCCGCAACATGATTCGTGATGCGAGTTAATTGAATTTAAAACACTGGAGTAATCATTATGAACGTTGATTTTTCACCAGAAGAGTTGGCATTCCAAGAAGAAGCTCGCCAATTTCTTGAAGAAAAATACCCCAAGCGTATTCAAAACAAAGTGCGCAATGGCATCCACCTAGAAAAAGAAGACTGGGTTGAGTGGCAAAAAATCTTAGCCGAAAAAGGCTGGGCAGCGGTTAACTGGCCAGTAGAGTACGGCGGTACTGGTTGGACCCCTACTCAAAAATACATTTGGGCCAACGAATGTGCGAAAGCAAGCGCTCTCGAAGTCATGGCGTTTGGTATCAAAATGGTTGCTCCTGTTATTTACAGCTTCGGTAACGAAGAGCAAAAGCAGCGCTTCCTTCCAGACATCCTTAACTCAAACGTTTGGTGGTGTCAGGGTTACTCAGAGCCAAACGCTGGTTCTGATTTGGCTTCTCTAAAAACTACTGCTGTACGCGATGGTGATGATTACATCCTCAACGGTACTAAAACCTGGACAACTCTGGGTCACTTCGCTGATTGGATTTTCTGTTTGGTTCGTACCGGTGCACCTGGTGAGAAGAACCAAACCTCGATTAGCTTCATTCTATGTGACATGAAGACCCCTGGTATCACTGTATCTCCAATTATTACGCTCGACGGTCACCGTGAAGTTAACGAAGTTCACTTCGACAACGTTCGCGTACCAGCAGAAAACTTGATCGGTGAAGAAGGTAAAGGCTGGACTTACGCGAAAGTCTTGTTGACTCATGAGCGTACTGATATTGCCCGCGTTGCTAACTCTAAAGTACGTTTAGAAGGCCTGAAGAAGAAAGCGGCAGAAACTAGCAACGGCGGCCCATCTTTGATGGAAGATTCCTCGTTCAAACAAAAAGTGGCTCAATTAGAGATCGATCTTCTTGCACTTGAGTACACCGAGCTCCGCACTCTGTCTGCTGTTTCAACGGGTAAAGCACCTGGACCTGAATCTTCAATTCTGAAAATTAAAGGCTCTGAAATCGCGCAACGCATTGATGAACTCAACGTTGAAGTAGCTGGTTACTACTGCGTTCCATTCGTGAAAGAGCAATTTATGGAAGGCTTCGACGGCGAACCTGTCGGCCCTGGTACCGCAGCCAACTCAGGCCCTGTTTACTTCAATAACCGTAAAGCATCTATCTACGGCGGCAGTAACGAAGTACAGCGCAACATTATTGCTAAAGCGGTGTTGGGCCTTTAAGCCCCCACTTTCATTCAACGCTTTTAATTAAAGAATTCTGGAGAAACGACAATGGATTTTTCCTATAGCGAAGAACAACAAATGCTACGCGATAGCGTTGCTAAATTTGTCAACAATGATTACGACTGGGACACTCGTGTTGCCATCGTTGCAAGTGACGAAGGTTACAGCAAAGACAACTGGAAACTATTCGCCGAGCTAGGTTGGTTGATGGTTCCTTTTACAGAAGAAGACGGCGGTCTTGGCGGCACTGCAGTTGATATCGTTGGCCTAATGGAAGAATTAGGTAAAGGTATCGTAGTTGAGCCAATCGTTCCGACTGTTATCTTAGGTGGCGGCTTGATCGCTGAAGCTGGCAGCGCAGAGCAAAAAGAAGAGTTACTTGCTCAATTGATGGGTGGCGAATTGCAATTAGCGTTCGCATACAACGAACCACAAGCACGTTACAACCTTGCTGACATTACTACTAAAGCTGAAAAGTCTGGTGACAACTACGTCATCAACGGCGCAAAAGCAGCAGTTTTGAATGCGCCAAACGCTGACAAAATCATTGTTGCTGTTCGCACCTCTGGCGACCAACGCGACCAAGATGGCATCAGCTTGTTGTTGGTTGATAAAGATACTGCAGGCCTAAGCATCAACGGTTACGCGACACAAGACGGTGCGCGTGGTGGTGAAGTTAAGTTTGACAACGTAACGGTTCCTGCGGCAAATCTTCTCGGCGAAGAAGGTAAAGCGCTTCCTGTTGTTGAGAAAATCATCGAGCGTGCGACTTTGGCTGTGTGTGCTGAAGCCATGGGTGCGATGGAAATGTCTTACAAGAAAACCGTTGAGTACACTAAAACGCGTAAGCAATTTGGCGTAACTATTTCAGTTTTCCAGGCGCTACAACATCGCATGGCTGAAATGTTCATCGAACATGAGCAAGCTAAGTCAGTTGTTTTAATGGCAGCAATGAAGTCTGATCTTGCTGGCGGCGTTGATAAGAAAGCAATCTCTGCTGCAAAAAGCCGTGTAGGTGCAGCTGCACGTTTGGTTGGCCAAGAGTCAATTCAAATCCACGGTGGTATCGGTGTGACTGAAGAACTAGATGTAGGTCACTACTTCAAGCGTTTGACGACTATTCAGTTCACTTACGGTAGCACTGACTGGCACACTCAACGTTTCGCTGAGCTATAAGCTGCTAAACGCAAGTGTAGTAATAAAAAACGGAGCCAATTGGCTCCGTTTTTTATTTATAACATTTAAATAATTAGTAACGAATTATCGTCGCCTCTATATTCCTCACCATATTCTTTAACTGTGGAGCCACTTCTGTCTTCAAATAATCCACCGACAAGCGATATTTAGGACCGCCACAGTTCAATGTATAGATGTGGCCTTCCCCTAATACCAGCGGCACAGAAATACCATTCACATCCTTATCCCAGTCACCGAATGATGTGCAGTACCCTTTTTCCCGGTAGGATTTAACGGCTTCTTCGACGCCTTCATTCACAGCTGGCCAATCATCACCCACTTTTTTACTGATGTAGTGAATGAAATACGCTCTCTCATCATCGGGCAGTGCCGCCAAATAGGCTCGCCCGATGGAACTAGTTGCCATCGATAAACGATCACCCACTTCTTGGCGAAACGTTTTCACCTTGGTGGGCGCGCAATATTCAATATACAGCATATCTAAGCGATCGCGGCAGGCCAAGCCAACGGCAGTGCCCGTATTCTCTGCGAGCTCCTGCATCAACGGCTTCGCCACTTGGCGAATAGCCAGATTTGAAACGTATGCATAGCCAAGCGCCAACACACCACTACCTAGCTGATACTTTTCGAGTCGCTCTGAATAGGTTAGGTAACCCAATTTAGTCAGTGTATAGGTAAAACGGGACACACTAGACTTTGGTAAACCAGTCCTCTGGGCTATTTCTTGATTCCCTAAAAATCCATCGCCGGGTTGAAAAGCTCTCAACACGTCCAAGCCCCGCGCGAGAGCTTCAATAAATTTTCGGTCAGTCTGTTCGCCTTTTTCTCTCGGCAAACCAAACGGAATCGGTGTATTTGGATCAGGCATATTAGCTCTCGAACTTAAACGAGCAGAAAATAGTAAAAGACCGTCAGTTTACCAAACAATCAAAGATACAAAAAACTAATACTGTAGCGATGACGGAACCTCAGAACTCTCCCACAAAGAATCTGAATCGAGGAGCTCAGAACGCAACACGGACGAGCTAAAATTAGAACGGTCCATGCCTCGAACCTCGATGAGCACCTCTAGCGAAGCACTCGCTGCTTGACCACCTATCCGCTTTTTAAGCTTCTCAGAAAATGAGTCGCTCATGATGATATCCGCAGCTTCGGTTAACCCTGCATCCCTTAGACCGCTCACGCTATAAAGAGATACATCAGAACCAAGCGCGATACGCGAAATCAATCCATAATCCACAAACGCTCGATTCTTTGCAGGTAAGCCCGCGTCACTTACGTAGGACTCACCGCTGTTTTTTTCCAGCAACTCATCATAGTTTTCACCAATGGTAAAGTGCGACGCAGCAAACACAAAGGACCGTAACTTCGCCAGGCCACTGACATAGCCAATATAAATAATATTATTTTCGCGAATATCCGCTACTGAAAGTGTCGACATCATTTTCATGTGGACTGGGCGTCCCAAGGAATGGAGCTGAGGCAGTATTGAATTAAGGGCTAGCGCTCCGCCCTCCGGTACATAAGTAAGATCAAGATCGTAATAGCGGCCAGATAACTCCGGAGCAGCGATAAGCTTAACCTCTAAATCATTGGCTGAATTGACATCAAACTCGCGTACCATTCGAGAAATATTTCCCGCCCGATCCAATTCCCCAAAAATATAGTAGTCGCCCAATACAAGTAAAATCGGAGCATTGCTATCGATAAGGGGCTGCCAAAAAATACTCTCTCGCATGCTGCCTGTATAAGGGAGTGCGTCGCGCTCAATTTTTTCAAAAAACAGATAGCTAATATTCACGCCCAATAAAATCACGATGCAGAGCAGAAGGGGAATGAGTAATTTCGAGTGTCTACGCGGAGGAGAATCTCCGGCAGAAAGACTCAATGGCTTACTATAGGGCGTTGCAACAAGTTGATACTGACCTTTTGGCAGCTTAATAACATAGCCATCATACTGGTCATATTTTTCAAAATAATTGTCGATTTTTTTTCGTAATTGATGGATATAAACGCGAACAGACGAATCTTTTGCGACGTCAAAGTCTGTTGACTTATGAAGAACCTCAATAGCTAGTTCGATTTCCTTCGGAATGTGGCCTCTGCACGCACTATCAACAAAATACTGAAGTAGCTCAACATAAACTTTAGACCTGCCCAACACCCCACTATCAATCACCGCTTGCAACCACAGTCTGACCTGCGATTCAGACAGCGCTAAATTTAGCGGGGCGCCCGAGCTTTCATCTTTCGACGAGGTTTTTTTGTGATCGCGCATAGGAAATCAACAGACCCTATCGAACGATGGGCCACAAATTATTTTCAGGCAATGATACCTATTCCCATGCAATAGATACAGATATAACACCGCTATGGCGAAACACAACACGTGCTTTACCACTACGAACTAAAGGGGTACTTTGGGTAACGGTGGTAGGCGCCTCTTTACTAGCCGGCGACCACCCTGCCTCTGTATATTTTTCGCTTGCGCTCCATAACGGCAGTCGAATCCCCGGTACTGGCTTCCCTCTCCTTATGCTGCACATTACCTCGATAAATATGCACCGATAGTTTGGAGTGAGTCGCAGGTGGAGAATCCAATGCGTCTAGCCAAGCTGGGCCAGCTTGTTCGCATAGTGCTCGAATCAGCGTTTTGAGAATCGTATCACGGGAGTCGCGATAGGCTTCGATTAGCTCAGGGATAAGCTCTGGATTTGCTAACTTAACCGCTGGCTTCAGGTCTGATGGAACCCGTTTACGAATTTCATAAACCAGCTCAATCATTGGTTTAGTAAATTGCATAGGACATTTGCTCTCTAATGGTTTTGTTTTGTAATAATAATTTTCGTAATAAGCCAAGGGGCCATTATGCAAGTATTAAACCACAGGTTTCCGAGAGCATATTGATCAAATTGGTGACAATAAAGGCGATCTTTTCGTGATTCTGATAGAGAATGCCTCATGCCAGTACAGCCATACGCTTAGGCATGGTGCAGACGAACACTATTAGGGCATTACTGGCGCAGAATTTTACTTTTACGACTATGATAATTAGCGACACTAGAAAACAAAAAAAGCGGCTTTAAAGCCGCTAAACGAGTAGATCTAAGTGAAACGCAATCCAAAACGCTGAGAACTACTCCTAGTTCTACAACTAAGCCAGGGGAAGCTTCAGAATCATTACACCAACTGCAAACCTACACGATAAAAATTTAAATGAAACACACGGGGAAGGCACTTTACGCGCCCTCCCTCGATTCATTAAAAGCGGTATTTAGCACCCACTTTTACGGTGCGACCTAGCGGGGTATGCGTCACCGCATCGTAGTTAATTTCAGTTCGTGCGAAGGGAGGATCTTCATCCGTCAGGTTATCAATAACGCCTGTTAGGGTGAGCGCGTCATTGACATCCCAACGATACGTCACGTTATGAGTGACGATTGAATCGATTTTCTGCCCCTCGGGGAAATTGGTGAAATCAACCGACGCTCTTTGGTCTTCATAGCTATCTACAAATTGAGCAGACCAGCGGATATTTTGAGAACCAAACGCGTAGTTTAGGAATACATTTCCTCTCCAAGCAGGTAGTGGAAATAGCGTGGTTTGCGCGTTGAATTGACCAACTCCATCAAAACCTTGCTCAAAAACGACACCATCCACAATAAGATCTTCTGTTTCGAAGTGAAGAATACGAGTTGCCGATAACCCTAAACTCAGCGCACCCGATGCAACGTCATCCCAGGTATAGCTACCTTGGATGTCAATACCATCATTCATACGACCCGCGCCATTGATACTGGAACGCGTGACTTTTGTAATATTGGTATTCACATCACCACATGGACCACTCAACTCAACGTACGAGAGGAATGCCGGATCACACACCGCAACACCCGCCACAATGCCAGAAATGGGTTCCGCGGTAATCACTTTATCGAGATCAAAACGCCAGTAATCGATGTTGAGGTCAAAGTTTTCACCAGCAAACATGACACCTACGTTGTAGTTGGTCGACTCTTCCGGTACCAAATCGGGGTTACCTGTCGTCACAACTGGCGTGCTATTGCCGTTAACAAACTGGAAGCCAGTAGCACCATTAGGACTCAATGTTGTCTGTGGTACGCCTCTAAAAGTTGTACCAGCGGAAAAACGAAAGGCCATCCAATCCGTTGCTTGTATTCGCAAGCGAAGGCTAGGGTCAAAACTATCGCCGCCGATATTTCCATAATCTTCATAACGCGCCGCGAGCTGCAAATTAACTGCATCGGTGATAGGTAACTGCATTTCGCCAAACACGGCTTTCACTTCTCGATCATACTCGTAGGGAGTATAGGTCGCCAAGAAAATCCAAGGGCTTGCACCGCGCTGCTCTGGAGGACACGAGGTATCACCGTAAACAGGGCACGGATTTACCAGCTGATTATTAAAATCGGAGTAATCAGCCTCGTCGGTTTCATGTCGATACTGCATACCGGCCGCCCAATCAACAGCACCACCGGCGAGCTCAACACCTAAGTCACCCGTTAACAAGAAATTGAACTCAACATTTTCACCTTTAGTGGTAGAAGCATGTTGATCCATCAACCAATCGACAAGCTCTGGTGAGTTGGCGAGTGTTTCATCGTAGTATGGGTTTTCTAGACCGAGAACTGGGTTACTTGGATAGGCCGAAGAAAATGGGTTGAAATATTCACAACCATTAGCGCCCGCTGTGACGTTATCACAATCGAATCCACCAAAACCATTTAATGCAGCGACTAGACGATCAATCCGCATATCCCACTCTTTACGCTCGCTTTCTGCGGAAGAGTAAGTCAAAGAAGTTCTGTAGCTCAGAGTATCTGTGAGGTCACCCGTTAATTCTGTAGACAAACGGAATTGATCTCTCTCGTACGCTGTATACGCCTCTTCATAACCAAATAGAGGATTACCGCCAGAGAAAAATGGTCGCCAATTATTTAAGATCCCAAGTGCAGGGAGAAAACCAAAGTTGTTATAAACACCTTGCGCGACAAGATCTTGGAGCCCGGGATTTGACGCAGGAATCAAATAGTACGGATTCAGTGCAGAGCCTGAAGGTACTGAGTTAGCCGTCGTATAGCCAGGCGTTGTATTCGCATGAGGAACATCGGTGTAGGCGTATAGCGCCTCAACATGCAAACGAGTGGATTCTGTTAGGTCCAAATTGTATCCAGCAAACCACTGATAAGAATCTTGCTCTTCAACAAAATTATCCCAGATAGTGTATTGGGTTCGACAAGTGGAACCATTTGGATCAGGTAAAGCGCCCGTTGTTAAAACGCCTCCCACATCCTCACATGCAGGATCAACAAAATTGTTACCTACAAATGCGCCAAAAGAAGTACCTCTAAACGAACCGGGATTCGCACCAGAACCCCAACCACCTTCTGGGTTTGTGGTGTAAGGCTGAATACCCCAATCACGATCGATAATGGCCAGCTGGGAGCGGTGATAGTAATTCAATGAAGTGAAAAAATCGGAATTGTCTGAAACCATTCCCCAAGTTAAGCCAATATTGTAGTCGCCATCGGAGTCAGGAATAGACCGGTAATCGACTGAGGCTTCGAAACCTTCAACGCCTTCTTTGGTGATGTAGTTTACAACCCCACCAATAGCATCTGAACCATAGGTAACAGCGCCACCGTCTTTAAGCACCTCAACGCGAGCAATTGCATTGGTTGGAAGCCGGTTCGCATCACCCGAAGACAATCGCTTGCCGTTGAGCAAAACCAACGTCCGAGTTGCACCCAATCCACGGAGGTTAATCGACGCCGTACCTTGTGCAGCTTGACCTCTACCGCCCGTAAACTGGTTGCTCTCACCCACAATGCCGTTCATATAGGAAAGGTTTTTAAGCATTTCAAGCGGAGGAGGTGCCCCTTGCTTGTCTAGTTCTTCAGCAGAGATCGTATCAACAGGAATGGTGGAGTCCTCTGGAGTGCCCTTAATCAAAGAACCCGTTACGACGATTTCTTCCATTGTATTATCTTGGGCAGTCACATACTGCGCCCCCCCAATTAGGGCCGCTAACGCCGTGATACGCCCTAAGTTAAAAGTAGATTTGTACACCTCTTTCCTCCCACTTCTATTTGTATTATTAAGGATTTGCATTACAAAATTTTATGCGCAAGAAACCACACCACCTCAAATGAAGCAGCCAAACCAAAACCGTTCTTGAAAAAACGAAAAATTAGAATTTTTATTTAGTCGATAGCGCGATAGAACTTCTTTGTATTTTTATTACCAACGTAAACCAATCACTTAGCGCTGCGAATAACCCGTCCATCGCTATAAAGACGGAGAATTCGGTTGGTGTAGATGTAGTGTTTTTATTATTAAATTATTGCTTTGAAACAAAATTACGTACCAATAAAAAGTGGTTGTCACCCAAATCATTATTGACCGTACGTTCATCATACATACCACTCATACTTTAAACAATCTGCCTCGGTCTGCAAAAGTGAAATGAAGTGTAAAAAAAGAAAGAGAAAATATTAGCGAGAAATACTTTTCCAAATAATTCCAGAGAGTTGGTGGAAACAAGGAAAATGCTACAGAAAAACCATTTCCCCTCCTTACGATAAAGACTGAAGAAAGAAGGCAAATAAAAAAGGCCACGCGACGCACCTCTAGGGTTTGTCGAGTGGCCCTTAAACTAAAGACACCGCTTTTAGCTAATTATTTCTCTCGTTCTTGCTTACGAGCGCCCGCTAAAATACCTTCCATTGCATAATTACCTTCATGACACGCATATTCATAGATAGGTCCTTCCGTAGCATGAAAACTGAGTTCCGCGGTCCATGGCTGAGAATATAAATTGTCATCCTCAACGGTAAATTGATAGAACACTTCAGAATCCGAGTAACGACTAAAACGTTCTATAAAACGACCTTCGGGAGAAATCGCGACGCGGCTTTGCGACATTTGAAGAGGGTTTAGGTTAGTGGTTTCAACCACTAAGGTATCACCTTCGTACCACGCCACTGAGTCACCCAACCAGGGCTTGAGAGGCTCAGGCCTGTGATTCGCTTGCGCCTCCTCTTTTGACGCAAAAATCGGTGCTACGCGGACATCGTGATTCATTTCGACGAGAATCATAAAATGGCTTTCAGTGTGTACAAACTGGTAATTACTGTTGTACAACGTACCCATCATGCCTGGGCCACCCGTATTGCCAAAGCCAATTAAACAGCGCTCTGCGATTGGCAATGCCTCTGGGTCAGAGTTTCCGCCGATTCCGGTGACATACCTTGATCCGAAGTTAGCGCGACCAATATCAACCTTCGGCTCTTTAAGGGCCGGGATCTGCCCGTTCTCGGGTTCAACTATGAAGGATGATCGAAACTCTCCCTTGACGAGCGCTAAAGACGACCCTGGATCTGTCCAGAATGAATCGTAGCCTCGAACACCAAAATCTCGACCACCCTTGGGCGGCGCGCCTAGATTAGGGTCTACAACATCGGCATCATCTGCATCATCTGGAGATAACCCCGCGATGCTGGTGCCGGCGATCTGAGCGGCGGCCTCCTCTGGGCTTAACACTAGCTTGTCAACGCCTGCAGGCCGAGTAAGCCTCGTTAAAGATATGTTTGTCCAAGTCCCGGTAAGGTCAAAAGGCTGAGAGACTGCCTTACCAGGTTGAGTGTCCTGGGTGCTACAAGCAACCAGGGACGCCCCAAAGGTCACAAACAGCGTAGCTCTCGCCAGCGGTTTTATGATCATCATTAGACTGTCATTGTTTCTCATGGACATCTCCAAAAATAGTTTGCACTTCAACCAATAGGTTAGGATTTCAATGATGGGTTATTGTACCCACAAGTTTCAACAAACATGAATAACACTCAACGGTAAAACGAATGGCGGGTTGAAATTCAAAATTTCGAACATATCTTATCTACATCACTACTGGCGCAGGTTTGCGGATGCACACGCTCCTAGAGCAATACTCTTTTGCATTGTTTTCTTTACCTTTTATTACAGCTTTGATCGGCTGGATAACAAATTTCATTGCAATCAAAATGCTTTTTCACCCGCGTCGCCCGGTTAAGGTGTTGGGTTATACGGTTCAGGGGATTCTACCGAGAAGGCAACCTGACATCGCAACGCAACTAGGCGTCATCGTAGCGACGGACCTGCTATCATCCAATGACCTAAGCCTTCAACTGACCAACGATAAAAGCCGGAAGATTTATGAGGCATTTATTGACAATCATACTGAAAGATTTATACGAGAAAAGCTGGGAAAAGCCGTACCTGTATCCAATTTTCTTCTTCGCTCGCGCACACTGACCAAATTAAAAGCTACCTTCGCCGACGAACTAATGGTTCAACTACCTGAACTGGTTGAAAAGCTCACGCAAAGCAACAGTGGGGCATTGGATGTGCGAACACTCGTCGAAGATCGAGTGAAAAGCTTTTCTACTGACCGATTGGAAAAGATGCTTTACGATATTCTTGCAAAAGAGTTCCGCTTTATCGAACTACTCGGCGCCGTTCTGGGTTTTATAATAGGCTCGTTGCAACTGCTTTTTATTATCTTAGCGGCATAACGAGATAGCTGGCCTATTCATCGTTCCTTTTTAGGTCCGTAGACTCTACAGGTTTTACTAAATAACTCGAGATCACCTGTTCTAGTTGTTTGAAATCAATGGGTTTCGCAATGTGCCCATCCATACCCGCCTCCCGGCTTTTATCAACATGCTCGCGCATCGCATGGGCCGTCAACGCTAAAATAGTTACGGGTGATAAACTATGTTCCGTTTCGAATGTACGAATCAATCGCGTGCATTGATACCCATCCATCTCAGGCATCTCACAGTCCATAAGAACTAAAGCCGTTTCTTCGTGATGTGCATGGTAGTATTCAATGGCCTCTTTACCTGAATTAAGAATAACAGGCTCAATCGACAGTTTCTTGAGTAGCCCACGTATGACTAACTGATTCACCTCATTGTCTTCAACGACTACAACCCGCCCCTGGAGTTTAGTTTTTGCAACAGGCGGATCGTTGAGTTCAATTGGTTTTGAAATCCCCTCATACTGATCGGTATTTGCAATTTTTGATGGTAACGTAAACCAAAATTCAGTCCCCTCCCCCACAGTGCTGTTAACACCAATATCCCCCCCCATTAATAGCACTAATTTCTGGCTTATAGTAAGCCCTAAACCTGTACCACCATATTTTCGGGTAGTGCTTTCATCGGCTTGCTCAAAAGCATCAAACAATCGCTCGAGGCGATCGTGCTCTATACCGATACCGGTATCGCAAATAGAAAAACGTAATAACAAATCATCGACAAGGCCTAACCTTTCCGACCTCTGTAAATCGCCAACCAACGATACGCTAACGTTAATTTTTCCGTCGTGTGTAAACTTCACTGCATTCCCTAGCAAATTGATGAGCACCTGCTGAAGTCTATTCTCGTCACCAACCACCACCTCAGGAACATTTTCATCTAGCTCAAAGGTCAATGAAATATTCTTGCGTTGCGCTTCATATGCAAATAAAGATAAACATTGATCCAAAATTTTTGACAATTGAATAGGTAACGATTCGAGTGATATTTTTCCAGCTTCTAGTTTCGAAAGATCAAGGATCTCGTTAATGACTGATAACAATCCCTGACCAGAACGACGAATAACCGCCAAATAATCAGTTTGGAATTTGTTCAATTCGGTGTCACTAAGAAGTTCTGCCATGCCTAGAATTCCATTCATAGGTGTTCGTATCTCGTGACTCATTGTCGCAAGAAATCGAGACTTTGCTCTATTCTCTGCAGACGCTTCTATCTCAGATTTCTTGGCTTGCATACGGAGCTTACGCTCTGTATTGATACGATTTCCCAATGCTAAAGATAAAAACAGCATCTGCAAAAGAATACCAATTTGCACCGCCCGATCTGTCCAGCTATTTGCAGAAATGATATTGGTTCTCGCAGCGACCCAAATTAAGGCTCCCACAAAAAATGCAGTCCAGGCAATAAGGTAATACTTCGCGGGGGATTCAAAGTCTCGACGCAAGGCATAGATTGCGACAAAAATACAAATACCAAAATTCAATGGAATCGTTGACATCGTAAGGCTTATCAGCGGAGCATATTGAAAATCAGCAACAGCACTTAACCACAACACAAGATAAAACAAGACCCAAGCGTTAACCAGCCAGCGTATAGCGTAGGGCATGCAATACGTTTTTAGAAACAACATAGTGAAAACTATGGTAATCAATTGATTAAACGCAAAAAGCACTTTTAGGAAATAAATGGTCGCCGCGGCATGTTCTGGCCACAACCATTGACCTGCCCAGCCTTCAAACACGGCACCACTCATTCCCATGGCTAAAACCCAAAAGACGTACCCCAAAAAGGCTCCATCTCGAACGGTAACAAAGAGCAGAAAGTTGTAAAAAGCGAATAGAAGAGTTGAGCCAATAAAGACGCCGAAAAACACGCTTTCAAGAATGTCGTGCTGCCAAAATGACCTATCCTCCCAAACCCGGATGGGTACAACGAGTCCTGCGTCGGATGTCACGCGCATAACCACTTCAACCCGATCATCGTCAACCACCCCCAAGGGAATAATGTTATGACGGTGATTGATCGGTTTATTGGTGAGGGGTCTAGATAATCCAAGCGCGTAGTGCTTTATTGCGTTTCCATTAACACTCGGTGATCTACTCGTTTCTTCAATCACCCAAATATCTAATGTTTCGTATAACGAGCTACTGACGACAAGTTGCTGAGGCCGGCCCAAACCACCACTTACAGTAAACTTGAGCCACCATGCTGAGGCTGTAAACCCTCGGTTAAACGTTTCCTGGTCAGCTGGCAGCCAGCCTGTTGAGCGCAGGACATCATTGAATTGCAATGTTAATGAGGGGTCTTCTAGAAATTGAATACCTCCTGTGATTTGCGCACTTGGGAGACTATCGGCTGACTGTAGGTCGTTTGCCATCACACACAGTGGTACCATTGCACTTATTAGGAGCGCAATACCAAACGCAAAACCCTTTTTAGCTAACCCAAGGTGTTCAGCCATCTACAGGCTCTCACATAATATCCTCTGTACCATTAATAAATAGTAGCTTAGAAATAACTGTTGTGAGCACGCGATTAAAACATCCCAGCGCGCTATAGAGTGTGAACGCCGCTCTTAAAAGCGGTGCTGATATATTCAGATCTAGCAGTCTGCACCAAGGAAGCTAGATAAAGTAATTAACCGTCATTTGCTTAACCATATTCGTCAAGAAATCGGGCTTCAAACAGCCTCCATAAAAATTGTTGCTTTATAGCCTAGAGCACTGCTAGTTTCTCACTATAAAAAGCTTAAGATACAACAGAATCTAAACCACCTTAGCCGACTCAACCAAAAGGAATAAGCAATGCGATTCATGCACCTGGGGTTTTACTGCTTGGTAGCACTATTGACGAGCGCATGTACCAACAATAATACAGAGTCCACCTTAATAGATCGCATTTCTGTACTAGAAAAAAGAATATCGAGCCAGGAAGATATCGAAGCCATTCGTCGTATCGCTTACGCATACGGCTATTTTATGGATAACGGACTAATTCCTGAGGTTATCGACTTATTTTCTGAGAACACAGAGTACTGTGAAATTTCTGGCTACGGGCTCTATCGTGAGCGCAGCGGCTGCGAAAAAATTTGGCGAGACATTCTCGCACCAGCTCTCAGCAATGATGCAGGAGAACACCGTTTTGGGGTACTGGTTAAGCACTATTTAGTCAAAGATATAATAACCATTAAAGACAGTGGAGACCTGGCCGAAGCAAGATTCGATTACATCGGGTTTTCAGGTTTTTTTAATGTCCCAAACAGAAGCTACAACCAGTTAGGGATCTATCGCATGGGGTTCATTAAAGAGGAAGGCCGCTGGAAAATAAACCGCTTCAATTTGTCATTCGATACAAGTAATTTCAATGACAACGACTGGGGCGTATCACCCAGTATTCGCTGTCCACGACAAGGGGCTCCCACTCCCGATGAGCCACATTTGTTCTACCACCCATTTCCCGAGTCAGGCACCGTGCCGTTTCACTTCAAACACCCTGTCACTAACAAAGACATTCCTGCCCGCGTAAACCCTCAACGCTATTGGCAAGGAAATACCCCTGAAGAATTCGGTGGAGAGTGTGGAAAGCGAAGCGAATAAGCACTTATATTATCTGAGTTTAATTCGCAGAAGGGTCTGCTTCTGTAACCGGGTTAAATCATGTTTAGATCAGAAGACTGTATAGTAATCTAGAAAAACTGAATATCGTCTTTTTTCACAATGGTCGCTTCCGCTTGCTCAGCCACGACGATTTCCTTTTCTAGCTTGGACAGCAAATCGATGACCTCGACGCTAGCATTCTCCATCCGGCGTAAGTGCGCAACTTTTTCCTCTGCTTCGTCGTTGACATGGGCATTCAACGCTGCAATACCATAGTGATGTACATCTTTGTGATGCGATTCGAGAGATTTATAAGACGACAATTTGCGATAGTGATCATAGCCATCGCCCTCGTAATACCACTTACCCAACCTGCAACTCGTGTGATCCGCGAATGAATCTATCGACTTGTCCGACAATCCCCAGAGAATTTTATAGACTTCCGTTTTCCAAATGACATGGTCAAGCTTTACTGTTTGAATAAAACTACTAACCGACGCGTGATTAATAACTTGGCTCATGCGCCCCGACATATCAGAGATTACCCCAATAACATCGTTCACTTGTTGCGTGTTGTTTGAAAGCTCCGATGTACTTGTTTCACACTCAACAATTTTTTTCGCAACTCCACGAGTATCAGCCACAATCTTATTAACTAGCGCGGTAATTTCTGTCGATGAGTCTCCGGTCCGCTTAGCAAGCGTACGAACCTCATCGGCAACCACAGCAAACCCCCGGCCTGATTCACCAGCTCTTGCAGCTTCAATCGCCGCATTAAGCGCTAATAGGTTAGTTTGAGCCGCGATATTCTGGATCTCTTGTACTAACCCTTCGATTTTTTCACTAACACTACTCAACCCATCTACAGCCACCCGCGACTCTTGCGTTTGAACGCCTATTTGCTTAAGGCGATCGATGGTGTTTAGTAACAGTACTTGAATCTGCTCAAAGCCAGAGTAAGACTCGGCCAACTGATTTTTCTGGTTGCGCATATCTTGCGCAGAGTTAGCGGTTGTATTGCGAATATCTTCTAACGTATCGGCCGATTGGACCCAAATGTCCCTAAGGGTTTCATTTAACGCATGCTCTCGAACTAAAGAATCTTTCTGAAAGTCAGCAACTTCTTTAATTTTTTTGAACAGCGCAAGCTCCCACATGCAGTCCCCGCTGGAACCAGCCCCGTCAACCGCCTCACTTAGAGACGCCTCAACCGTAGTCTCCTTGGGTTTTCCAAACCAACGAACTAAAAAATTTGCCATACATCCCTGCCTAAAGAACCTACTGTCCTATATAAGCATAGACGGCTTTATATGAACCTGTAGTCAACGACCACTCTATTGGCAGATCAACTTTATCCATTAAAACAAAAGGTTAGGAAGACTCGATTTGCAAGGTTGTTCACACTCGCTACAGGTCACGCCGAAGTCCCTAGGTAGTGCTTTGATTACGGTTAGCAAAGTCACGAGATTCAGCATCAACTAAAATGCCACACATAAAAAAGGCCGCTACATCTCTGTAGCGGCCAACAAGGTTGGTTAAGCCCTGTACCAGCGACCTTTTTGCATCCTAAGAAGCTCCGGGAAGCTTCTCAAAGGATCTGATTGTCTCCGACGCACGGCCATCTGAAAAGCTAGCCCTACAACGGAGTTACGAATATTCATTAAATACCTTTAAGCGTCTTTTCGAGCTCTAACGGCTTAACAACACTGTGTAAATAGCGCTACCTATCAATAGCTTCATCGTATTTCACCCAACTCAGGGCTAGCCATGATTACATTTCGGTCTACAGTGAGTGTAATTTTCTACTGCGTAAACGGTTGGCAACACGCTACTTAAGATAAAAACCACAGATCCACATTTATAATGTAATGAGTGAATTTTTCTCGTCAATCAATATAAAGTGATTTAATACTAACTGAAATTTTCACGAGCCAATCAATTAACCAATAGATAAACAGACTTGCACTAAGGCGCTATGCTTCCGCGTTATTATTATACGACTACACTCTATATTTGAGCGTCAGAATAGCTAAGCGTGGTTGGTATCGCAGCACAATATATTATCAATATTATTATTCTAATCGTTCTTGATCTTTCTAGGTTTTCTATATGCCGAATTCAACTTCTCTGAATCAACGTAAACTCTTCAATCTTTTAAACTTGGTGTTGATAAACCTCGGCCATTAGGCCGAGGTTTTCAAGTACCGAAATACTCGACGTGATTAGTCAACTAACCAACGGTTGATGTACTCACGTTGGAAACGACCAGGATCACCACCAGTACCAGAGTTTGGTGCAAAGTGACTACCTGAACCAGATTCTTGAGTGTAACGACCGCTAGGAGAGTTCGCACGGCAGTTAGAAGCATTGAATGGATACGCAGGTGCCAAAGTATCACCACTAGTGAAGATACATACAACGTCAGTACCAGATGATACTGGTCCGTCAATGCGCACGGTGTAAACAGTGTCTGGTTGAACTGCGATTACACAGTCAGCGCCAGCACGACGTGCAGCGTTGAAAGAACCGCCACCACCTTGTGAGTGACCAGAAGTACACACTTTAGGATTTGAGGCAGCTTCAGAGCGACGTTTTGCTTGTTCAATGACACTTGCTACATCGCGACCTGAACCAGATTGGCTAGTGCTCGCCGCAGCAACGATGATGCATTGCTCTGCAGCAGCTTCTAACATGCCGTCGTAAGAACCGATAGTTCCACCAGTACCGTTACCCCAACCCATGATGTTAAGGTTGCTTTGGCCGCGTGGGATGAACAAGGTTCCGCCAGATACGCGTACTTCGTCAATGGTGCCACAACCGGTACTACCACCGCCGCCACCGCTAGCTAGCGCAGCGCCAGACATTACAACACCAGATAATACTAGAGCAGACGCAGCTGCTAATTTTACTAATTTCATAAGTGACCTCTATTGTTATCCTTATTTATTGTATTGATTTAAACCAACAACACTTTTGTAGCGCCGCCTTACTTATTAGCTAGTGGAAGCGTTCACAAAAGGTGGAAGGATTCTAGGGGGCGACCTTATTGGACGGCTATTACAACAGCGACCAGTTTTGAACCACTAATGACGATTGGGTATCAACATGGTGCACTTGTGCCAATATGTACAAATCTAAAACTTATATCGAAATTTCTGTTTACAATTAAAAACAATGACGACGTTTCGATCGCTTTATTAAAAAAATAGTTGTTCGCAACCCTTAACATTTTTCTTTTAATTATTTACCTCGATTATTTGCATCTTTTAGCACTTTTAAAAAATTAGGTTTACGCTGTAAACGAATTTCGATTTTCAACTGACCAAATTTTTATTAATTGTTATGCATTAATGACACTTATCACAACCTTTTTAGCTGGCATAGAAACTCATAAGAAAATAAATATTTTCCAGTATCATAACCCACTAAAATCAAGTTCTATCAATTGCAACCAAGCATTCAACACAAACAATAAGTCGCGTTGACAACGAAAATAAAAATCTAGAAATGTTTTCTACCTTTAATGTGCGAAAAAAAGCCCTGTTGTATTGATACCGCCGCGTTAGGAAAACGACTAATTTCCATAAAAAAACCGCCACACTCAAGTGCAGCGGTTTTCGTCAATAAGAGTGAAATCAAGTTAACGCTGAGGTACCCGTCATCGCCCAATACATTTTGGCATGTTCACCCGCTAGGACATCTTTTCGATTTCAACAAGCTCAACTTCAAAAATCAAAACCGCCTGAGGCTCAACGTAGTCGCCAGAGCCCTCTTCTCCATAAGCCAGATCCGCGGGAATATAGATTTCAAACTTATCCCCTTCTGACATTAATTGGATGGCTTCTGCCCAACCGGGAATGAGCTTTCTCACTTTACTACTGAATAGCTCATTTCGATCATAAGTACTATCGAACTTGGTTCCATCAACCAGTGTCGCTCGATAATGCACATTGACAATATCTTCAGGGGTTGGTTTATAACCGCCGTCCCCACGGTGAATGACTTTGTACTGCAAACCACTTTCCGTCACGATCACGCCGTCTTTCTTAACGTTTTTCGCCAGAAATGCTGCACCTTCCTTTTTATTTTTCTTACTTGCAATAGCCCGTTCAGCAGCCTTTTTCTTCTCTCGCGCTGCTTGATGCTCAGAAACCGTTGCCATCACCTCATCGGGAGACATCTTTGCCTCGCCAGCAATTGCATCGCGTAGCGCACTGGCTAAAACATCAATATTCAAGTTGATGTCCGCTTTCTTAAAGTTTTCTCCAAGCTGGACACCATAGGCATAACTAAAGCGATCATCGAGAGTTTGGAGGCCATGAGCCGATTCTTCAGCCCCCTTAGGCTCTCCAATGCTCTCAGAGTGGGCTTTATCACTATAGGCACCAACACATGCTGTACTTAACATAACTGTCGCCAAGACAGATACATACTTCTTCATATCACATCCTCTCTGCAATCCAATCGAGCCAATCTATACAATTATTGTTATAAAAGGAGCTTCGACTTTTACTATGCCTTAGGGCTAAATTCAAAAGTAGCGTTAACTCTCCAAGGGCTTTTATAAATATTGTGAAGTTTGTGTAGGATTCCAACGAACGTAATAAGTTGCAATTCACGTCCATTATCCAAGCCGAGGTAATCGTAGATGACTCTTTTTGGTATTTTTATATGATTTGGCCATCTTGCCGAAAACAAACCCAACAACTGTAAAACCTAAATCTATAAAGACAAAAAACCCCAACCCAGTAGGTTGAGGTTTTTTCTAGAACGCTAGATCAGCGGACGATTAACGCATCCAAAGATCGATGTACTCGCGTTGGATTTCACCTGGATCACCACCAGTACCTGAGTTTGGCGCAAAGTGAGTACCAGACCCCATTTCCATAGTGTAACGACCACGTGGAGAGTTATCTTCACAGTTGCTGTCGTTGAATGGGTAAGCTGGCGCTAGAGTATCACCAGAAGTGAAAATACATACTACATCGGTGTCGCTGGCAACAGGGCGATAGATAGAAACCGTGTAAACAGTATCTGGTTGAACCGCGATGATGCAGTCAGCACCTAGACGGTTTGCAGCGTTGAAAGAACCACCGCCACCTTGAGAGTGACCAGAAGTACAGATTTTTGGATTTGATCCCACGATGTTCGCGTAACGACTGCGTGCTTCGTTAACCGCTTCTTCAACGTCTGCACCACTACCTGACTGGCTAGTCTCTGCAGCAGCAACTAATACGCAGTGCTCTGCAGCTGCTTCTAGCATGCCATCGTATGAACCAACAGTACCGCCAGTTCCGTTACCCCAGCCTAGGATGTTGTAGGTGCCTGGGCCGCCGCTTGGTACGAAAAATGTAGTATCAGAACCGAAAGGGGACACTTCGGTAACACTACAGTTGCTGCTGCCGCCACCGCCACCGCTGGCTAAAGCGCCTGCAGATAATGCAACACCAGAAACAACAACGGCAGAGGTTACTGCCAATTTTGCAAATTTAGCTACGTTCATATATGACCTCTATTTTATCGTTATATATTATTGATTTTAACCAACCACCTTCCGACAGCCCTATATTTATTATGTGAGGACTGTTAACAAAAGGTGGAACGATTCTATGGATCAGAATTTAAGCCGGCTATTACAAGATCAACCAGTTTTGATTTGGGGGGGTATGTTTGGTATCAAAACCACACATTAGTGCCAGTTTATACAAATATGAAATTCATAATGGATGCCGAATCCAGCGTAAAAAATCATATCAAATATTCACTGCATGCTAACAAGATAAAAAATTGTGACTCGCGCCATGTTTTCTCGCGGCGCAACATTACCGAATTACGAAATCATTTCTCCCAACTAATTACGCCAGTTTTCTTTCGGTTCAATCGGTACATTTATGATTGTTTTAATAAACTTGAAGCCCCTCTTGTTAGATAGAAAACATTTATTTTCCATGTTCTCTCGCCGATTTGGTCATTCTCACGATATCAGTCAATGAAATTGCAGGAATGTGGTTTTCCTGCCGCTTTATGAGAGCCAAACGAATACTACGCGTCAACAAGGCCATTATCGGTGCCTCTTGTTCTGATAGGATATGACAGTAGAACCGCTATAGATAGGCAAGGAGACTTAACTAAAACATCCGAACTTGTCACCATCAGGGGGAACGAAGGGTCTTAATCTGGCACACATCCCCTCTGAGTCATTTTCACTCTTAACTACAGCCTTGTTGTAAAGCATCAGCCATATGAGTACCCCGCCACTCAAAGAGAAATTTATCCCCCTTTACAGTATCGGATATGCCACAAAGCCTATTGACCTTTTTATAACCCAATTGAAAGCCCTTAACATTGACGTTATGGTCGATATCCGTTCCGTACCATTCAGTAAAGTGTTTCATGACTACCATCAGGGCAACTTAAAACTCACTTTAAAACGCCATAGCATCGCTTATGTTTACCTTGGTGAAGAGTTGGGACCTCGCACCAAGGACCTAGCACACTACAACGACGCAGGGCAGGTCCAATTCAAGCGCTTAATGACATCTACGCTATTTAAAGCGGGACTAAAGCGGCTGTTCAGAGGCTTAGATAAAGGTTTCTCCATCGCACTATGTTGCGCGGAGAAAGACGCCGCTACCTGTCACCGAAGCCTGTTAGTTGGGAAAGCACTGCGCTCACAGTACGGTATCGACCTACAGCATATTGACCATAAGGGTACTATCGAATTTCAGACTCAACTCGAGCGACGCCTGCTAGCCCTGACCAATACGCCTGTCGATATGATCACTAGCGAGGACGAAGCAACGGAAATCGCCTACCAACGTCAATGTGAGGCCTATGCCTACAGACGCCCCGGTCGCTAGACACTATAAAATGAGAGCTAGCTCCAGCTTTGATCATTCAAAAGTGGGCTAAATCACAGAATTCGCTTTCGCGGCCTAACCAGGAAAAGCTCCTCCTTTATACTGATTAATCAGCGATTGAATACTTCAAGGGCCTGATCCATGGTTCGCCACAACAAAATTCCCACACCAGCGCGACGGCTAGATATCGCCGCGCTACTGATACTGACGTCGTTATTGTTCTTCACCAAACTGGCCTATGCCGAACCGGAGGAGCAAGCCTCTCAAACTCTCACGGTGATTGATCCCTATGCCGAAGTGCGAACAGGCCCAGGGAGAGGCTATCCCGTGTTCTACGCGGTAGAACAAGGCGAAAAAATTAAAGTGCTAACACAACGCCCCGGCTGGTTTGAGGTTCGTACGGCAAACGGCAATCGAGGCTGGACCAGCACAGCGGAACTATCACGGACTATGCAAGCCTCCGGTGAGCCCGCTGACCTACCTTCTGTAAGCTATGGCGATTACCTTCAACGAAGCTGGCGAGCGGGACTAAAAGCAGGCCAGTTTATTGATGGTGAGCTCGATAGTGTCGAAACCTTCAGTGCTATCGTCGGCTACCGTATTCTTAGTTGGCTCGAGGCTGAGATCGAAGTTGGCAAGTTTTACGGTCAAGATATTCGTGGCAGCCTCTACGGTGCCAACGCACTTATTGAACCATTTAGTCAGTGGCAAGTATCTCCGTTTATCTCCGTGGGCACCGGCATTATGGACATTAGTTCACAGCCAAAGCTGGCGCCATTAACTATCGACGAATCAGGCTACAACACCTATAGCCTGGGCGCCCATTATTATGTTGGGCGAAATTTTCTCGTCAAAGGCGAGTACCGCTGGTTCGTAATTGATACCGATTTTGATACAGAACGAGTAGACGCATGGACAATTGGATTCAACGCATTTTTCTAGGTAGCGCACTGCTTGGATTACCGCTAACGGTATGCGCCCAAGAAGAAGAGACACATTCGGGTAGTTCCATCGACATTGAGCGGGAAGTCTTCGAGCTGGGCGCTTTCGTTGGTATTATTAATATTGGTGATTTTAGTAGTGAACTGGCTTACGGTATTACGGGCGAATTTCAAGCCAGCGAAGACTTCTTTTTGCAATATAACTTTTTACAGACAGATGTTGACTTGTCGTCGTTTGAACTAAGCCAAACGCCATATTTTACGGGCGATGACCGTACGTATCGTCATTATGACTTACTGGTGGGCTATAAAGTCTTTCACGGCGAAATGTATCCCAGTAAAGGGAAAGCCAATTTATCTTCACTTTATATTGTCGGTGGTGTAGGTGACACACAATTCGGCGACGAAGAACGTTTCACCTACACATTGGGTGTGGGTTATCAAATCGCGCTTTCCCGCAATTACAAGTTCCGTGCTGACTATCGTCATTACTTCTATGATTCGAGCATTATCCAGACCGAAGAAAAAACGCGACAAAGTGGATTCTTTTCCGTTGGGCTTAATTACTTATTTTAAAAAATAAAGTAGCCCACTGGCGAATACACCTAAGAAAAAACTAGAACAAGGCATTAACCCCAATTTTAAATTCGGTGTTAAGCGTTTGTTTATCGTCTCCGATAAAGTCTCGTTTAAACAGATGTTCACGGAAGTCGATACTGCCGGTCAGCCAGTCGGTTAACACCACGCGATAGCTAAGACCGAATGCTAAGCCCCATGAATCATTAGCAGCAAAGTTAACATGGTCTGGCCCCGCCAAGACATAGAGGCCTGTTTGATACTTCTTTTTTGCGCCAAAGAATGACCTTCCTGGGAATAACTTAAACCCTCCCAAGACACCATAATATTCAAAATCTCTGTCCGCTGAAGCAAGGAATCCTGGGTCACCTTCAAATGATGCTTTGTCAATGGATGCTTTCCCATAATTTGCCAACAACATCCAACGTTCATTGAGATGGTAGGCAAATTCAAGCCCCAGCACAGCCTCGCTACCAAAGTCTTCAACTGACAACACACCAGTATATGCCCCCAGCTCAAACCGTTCCGTATCTATCGCGGCAACGTCAGCCGCCGTTGTCTGGTCATCCGGTTCTATTATTCTTACAGTATTTTGGGCCAACACTCGGCTAGGAACCAACAACACAAGCAAACTGCAGACGCAGAGGAATTTAATACCACGTGCATTCATCATAATGACTTCTCTTTCAACCTTGTCAAATCTTCTCTTCACTATTAAACAACTATACAACGCATCGGAAAGCACGTCCGGTTGCAGCGACAACAAACAGTGTGACAGCAGTCACAGGAAATAACGCCAAAACAATTGTCGCGAATTTCAATATAACCTTTTGTTTGCACCGATAGATTGGCGTCACTGACGCTGTCTCACTATCGAAGGTTTTATGATTTTTATGCGCTAGTGCATTCTCAGATTGTGAATTGGCGCTAATCGTTATTTATAAACTCACTTATAGTTATCTACGAATAACGCTTCTGGGACTCCGGAAAATTGCTACGAGAACAAAAAAACCATGGAAGTATCAGCATCTCTACAATCGAGCTGTCAGCTCGACCAGCAACGTGCCGCTGCCATTTTTGCGGCCGCAGCCAATATCGTTGCGCGCTTGATACTGTCGAGCATTCTGCTCATTTTCAGCACGCCGACTCTAGCGCAGACAACCTCTAGCACCTCATCAACTGAAAGCAATGTCAATTTCGCTGAAAAGAAACTCCAATCAAGTGGAGATCGAGCCTTGGCTGAAATTCGTGCACTGTCAAACGATATTCAACAACTCAAAACCCAAGTAGTAGTGCTCAATAAAGATTTACGCAACATGGAGGAACAACTGCTTTATCCGTCGAGCACGAAATACACGGTCTTCGTATCGATTGCATCAGGACATTTTTTTGACCTAGAAGGCATTAAGTTCAAGCTTGACGGTGAATTTGTGGCCTCTCACATCTATTCAGAAAAACAACGTAACGCCCTAGTTCGTGGTGGCGTTCACCGTCTTTATATAACCAATCTCAGTGAAGGAAAACATACTGCAACGGTATTCTTTACGGGCATTGGTTCTAACCAACGCGATTACAAGCGCGCGGTATCCCTTGATTTCGACAAGGGAAAAACCAGCGAGTATCTCGAAATTGCTATCAGCGATGATGGCGCCAATCAAGAACCAATCTTCGAGCTAAAGCAGCGGTAGTAATAATGAAGACTTACCGAAGTAAGACAGGAAAGAAGTCTCTGCTGCCAGCGCAACCCAGCAATGCCGTGGTGACTGTATTCTTCGCATCGCTCATAGCATTTTCAGGGCAAGTTTTTCCAGCGTCTCAGTCAAGCAACCACATCCAAACTCGTGATGATCTAGAATATGGCACCATTCTATTTAATTACTATCAGCAAGACTATTTTAACGCACTGATTGAATACGAATACGTAGCGGACAAAGAAAATAAGCGCGCGAATAGTGACCGTGGGCAATTACTCAAGGGTGGCATGGCACTATCGTACGGCTTGAGTGACGTATCGGAGAGTTTATTTAACGCCTTATTGGTTAGACAAACTGAAGAAGATGTACGAAATCGCGCCTGGTACTACCTCGCGAAGCTTTTCTACGCTCACTCTCGAGATAAAGATGCTCACGACGCACTGGAAAAAATACATGGCGCTGTACCAGCGGATCTTCATCTTGACTACCATTATCTCGCGACACTGGTAAGCAACGATGCGAACCATTTGGAATCTATCAGCCAGGCTGTTGACAACATACCAACATACTCACCTCAACACCCTTACTTATTATTTAATTTAGGCATCTCGTATCTACGTGGCGGCAACCGTGCAGCGGCGGAAGCAAATTTGCAAGCCGTAGTCGCAGCAGCAGATGATTCGGAAGAACTGCAAGTATTGTCAGACCGCGCACGACACGGTTTAGCTCAGCTGGCTATTGAAGATCAACAACTTCTGAAGGCCTGGGGTTATCTACAAAATATTCGCACCACCGGGTTATATTCTAACCGGGCGTTGCTGGCTTATGCGTGGGCGGCGGTTCGTCAACAACAATACCAAATCGCTCTTCCAGCGTTGCAGCTACTTAATGAGCGTTCAATATCTATTCCGGAAGTACAAGAAGGCAAGGTTTTACTAGGCCACCTGTATGAACAGCAAGACTCGATGAATCGAGCGCTTAAAAGTCATATCACAGCGGAAAAACAGTTTTTACAAGGCATTCAGCAAGTAGCTGAAGCGCGTCGAATTATCGACATGCGCGACGTCCCTCACGAGTTTATCGCCAATCTTGACGCCATTGTCGATGACACCGACTGGTACGGCACAAAACCTTCGGTTGACTACCAAAAGCTTACGCCTTTTCTAATTGACTTAATGGCGAGCAACCCGTTCAACCAAGTACTCCATGAGTTAGCAGACCTTTATGCTATACGCGACAACCTCACTCATTGGTCGAATCAAGCCGAGCAACATGCACTTATTCTTGCTGCGGCTGAATCAAAAATGTTTGATGAATCCATGAAACATCTACTTCAAGAAAGCGAAACGCTTCACTCTAGATTGACACAACAGAAAGATGATTTAGATCTTATACAGCTCACGCTAGATACAAGCGACCAAGAGCGCTTTGAGTCTCTTTTAGACAACAGTGGTAAGGAGCTTGCGCTACTCACAGACAAGTTGAATTCACTACGCAAGCAAAGTGAGCCCTATCGTCAACCTGATAGTTATCCAGAGATGGTCGAACTCAACCACAAACGAATTCATGAAAAACTTCAGGTGACTCAACGGTATATCGCCAAACTTGAACCTGTAATGCGCAATTTAGTTAAGGTTGAGCTCGATAAGCACGAAGAGCGTATGCGCTATTACTTAGCACAGAGTCGATTAGCGAAAGCGCGTTTATACGACACTGCTTTGATTAACCTCAATAACGTCCGCCGTCCAGTACGCCAAGATGGAGACTAATGGCAACATGATTCATATAACAACACGGTATCGACCAAGCTGGCTTCGAAAAACACCACTTAGCGTCATTGTGCCCGCAATCATGCTATCGGCCTGCGCAGGAAATAATACACAGACTTTAGGTTCGTTAAAGTACGAGCCAGAACCTGAGCAGCCAATCGCCGAGGTGACACAGAATATTAGCCGCAAAGATGTTCGCAGCGAATATCAAGAACTACTGACGATAATTGAAGACGAGAATCTAAAGGAACAAATTGAAAGGCGTATTGCGCACGTCTATATGCTCGAAGGAGAAGACGACCAGGTTAACGCCGAAGTCATTACCGCAGACAAAAGCTATTACGTTGAAGCCATCAAATCCTATCGTGATATTTTAGAGCGTTATCCCAATTCGCCCGACAATGCCGAAGTGCTTTATCAATTAGCAAAAGCCTATGATATGGAAGGAGATCAAGACGAAGCGCTCGCCATGTTACTTCAATTAACCAGTCGCCACCCTAACTATGAAAACCTGGCCGAGGCCTATTTCCGCAAAGGGGATATTTTATTTAATCGCGGCGACTACCAAGGTGCCGAAAAAGCCTATCGCGCAGTCACTCAGTACAGCAACGCAAAATTCAAACTCAACGCCCACTACATGCTCGGCTGGTCGCAGTACAAGCAACTGTATTATCGACAAGCGATGAATGATTTTGTCTATGTATTGAACCAATTACTTGGCCCTGTTGAATCTATTGACGCCCTTAGCAAGCCGGATCAATCGTTAACCAACGACACTCTCCACGCCGTCAGCCTTGGTCTCGATAAAATTGCCGGTGCAGCAACTATTGAGGCGCTACCCCAACTGAACGACCAACATTATGTTTGGTTAATTTATGACAATCTTGGTCAATATTATCTCGACAAAGAATTATATGAAGCTTCGGCCGAAAGCTATCGCCTATTTGTAACGAACTATAGTGACCAGGATCGCACACCTAAACTCCATAAAAAGATGATCGACACCTACATCAAAGGGAGCTTTCCCAAGCAAGCTTTCTTTGAAAAAGAGCGTTTTGTCGACGCTTACGGTATTTACTCCGATTTTAGCAAAAAGCGCGACGGCATTATGCCAAGCATTAACGATACCATGCAGGCTTACCTCGACGAGCTAGCCAAAAACTATCATGCTCGCGGACAAGAACTACAGCAAGAAATAATCGACACCAACGAAAAGGCCACTGATAATTCTAAAGCGGACCCGAAAAAAATTGCGAAGCTTGATAGCGAAGCCGTCGATGCGCTAGACAAGGCTGCCTACTACTACCAACAATTTATCGATACGTTTCCCAGCTTCGAAGCCATTGATGAAATTGTTTTCATGCGTGCAGATGCGCTATTCACAGCACGCCGATTTGATCAAGCCATTCCCGACTACGAGCGCGTCGCCTATCGAGGCACTACGCCTAGTGCAGATAAACACGGCGCCAATGCTGGTTACGCAGCGATTGTATCCTACGAAAATCACATAAACACATTGAAGAGCGAAACAGCGATGACGCGTTGGCGCGGACAAGCGGTCAACAGCATGTTGCAGTTTGCAGAAAAATATCATCAGGATGAGCGCTCTGCTTCTGTATTAACCAATGCGGCGGAATATATCTTTAGCTTAGAACAGTATGCTCGAGCGCTAGATATTTCACAAAGTTTAATCAGCAACAATCCTGATTTAGATACATCATTAAAGAAAACAGCGTTTGGAATTCTCGCGCACTCGCTCTTTAAACTAGAACGCTTTGATGAAGCCAGCGAAGGCTATTTGCAACAACGACAACTGGTCTCACAAGACGGAGATGAGTATACGCAGATAACCGAACGGTTAGCGACTTCCGTCTATAAGCACTCCGAAACTGTTATTGCCGCGGATCAAAAACAAGCAGCCGCCAATGAACTGTTAAAGTTAAAAACACTGGCACCTGATTCACCCGTAAGAATCACAGCACAATACGATGCATCCTCATTACTTATTGAATTACAACAGTGGGACAAAGCCATAACAGAGCTAACTGAGTTAATTGCACTGTATCCCGAGCATGAACTCGCGATTGAGTTCCCACGAAAACTAGCATTCGCCTATGAGAAAAATAAAAACTGGCGCCAAGCCGCTAGTGAATACCTTAAGCTCGCGGAAGGCGACCCCGACTTAAACCTTCGTCGCGAAGCCTTATTCCTCGCCGCAACAATGTTCGAAAAAGACAATCAGTTATCAAAAGCCATTACGCAGTTTAAATCCTACAACAAGCTTTATCCCGAACCTTTTGCCAAAATGATGGAGGCTCGGTATCGCTTGGCAGTTAATTACGACACCCTTAAAGAAGAACAGAAAAAACTCTACTGGCTGGATAAGCTAGTCGAAGGCCATCAGCAAGCGGGCAAGGCGACGAGCGAACGCAGTCGTTGGCTCGCCGCATGGGCAAACGCCGAATATGGATACTATCAACTTAGCGCGTACAAGGCACAAGCTATCAGCCTACCACTAGATAAAAGTCTCGGCGCTAAGAACGCGTTACTAGACAAAGCTAGTCAACGCTATCAAGCCGCCGCCGACTCGGGCATTTTCGAGTTTGTTACCCTGAGCGCCTACAAGATTGCCGATATGTATCACCAATTCGCCACTGAGTTGCGCCAAAGTCCACGGCCCAAATCATTGAGCGCGGATGAACGCATCATTTATAGCGAAATCATTGAAGAACAAGCGCAACCGTTTGACGAGTTAGCGAAGGATTTATTACTCAGCAATATTAATCGCGGCTGGGACGGTGAATTTAATCAGTGGATTGACCAAAGCTTTGCGCTAATGAGTCAGTTGCACCCCACACGATTTGCAAAAACAGAACGCATAGTGAGTTACGGTGATGAAATACGTTAAACCCCTCAGAATTTTTGCAACTATTTCGCTTTGTCTTCTAAGCCTGGTCGGTTGTAGCAACTCTAAACTCAATGGTTGGAGCTATGACGGCTCAAGTTCGGTAGCGTTAGCCGATACTTCGCTGTATCTACCTATCCAGGAAACCGACAAAACCGGCGTGCTTTTACCTTATGAGGCGCAACCAAACCCTTATAGTGAACTTTCTGGGCGGATCGATAAAGAAGCTGTGTCTACTTATATTGATGCAAGGCGTGCTTTCAATGCCAAAAAATACGACTTTGCCGACCAACTTCTAGCCCAACTCGTCACAGCACATCCTAAATTAAGCGGCCCTTGGGTAATGCGAGGTGACATTGCTGCGGCTCAACAAAACTATTCGTTAGCGGTTCAACATTATGTCGAAGCCATCGACGTTAATGATGCCAACATGAACGCCTACTTGCGCTTGGCGAAAGCACAACGTCAACGCGGTCACTTTGCACACGCACAGAACACCTACGCTCTCGCTTTGGTTGAATGGCGAGATTCGCCCGAACTACATTTAAATTTGGGCGTACTTTATGACGTTTACTTAAATAAACCTCTGCAAGCACAAGCGCATATGGAAGCGTATCAATTACTCACTACCAACAATGACCAGCAAGTGACTGCATGGATAGACGAGATCCGTGGTCGCACTGGCGTTGTTTCAACACGCTCCATCATTGGGCCCACCGGTGACTTGATCAGGTTAACTGACCTACAGAAGTCCAGCCCTATTAGCTCAGCTTCTACCGCAGACTCTACGCCAGTTGAAAATATTACGGAGTCTAGCGATCCGCACGCAGACTCCATTGCTTCCTCAAAAGTCGCCAACTAGCCCAGGGAGTTCTAATGAATACGTCACGAAGAGTAAGCGCCTCATTCACCTATGGCATGTGTTGCTTTCTTATTGCCGCCAATGCTTTCGGCGAAGACCAGCCCAGTAGTCAAGATGCGCAACAAGAAACAGTAAATGCAACGCTAGTCAAACCGGCAATATCGGAGAGTAAACGCGTAAAAGACAATAAGGCTGACGCCATCAAGCTGGAGTCAGTCTTCGTCGGGGATAAAGAGCAGCCAGCAATCAGCTACTTCATTCCCTGGCAAGGCATCGGCACTCCAGACAAATTGCACTGGAATGTCGAGCAAAAACATGATGGAGCTCTTGACTTAGTGGACCGGGAAATCATGTTGCGTTCGATGCACATTTATGAAGAGATGAACTTGGAATCACCTCAATCACTCGACTAATTTTTAGATCACCTAACACTCGTTCTTTAAACATCGCTGTAGGAGGCCCACATGATTGATGTTTACAGCAAAATAACCGCGTTTTTTCAAGACGGCGGGTTATTCATTTACCCTATCGCCATCGTGCTCGCTATCGGCATAGGTATTGCCATTGAGCGCTGGCTGTTTTTAGCTCGCGAAAAAGCTCGAAATCTCAAAGCTTTCAACGACTTCCTGCCCCTACTGCGCTCAACTGACATCGAGAAAATGCAGCTTTATACCCGAGAGGTTCAAACACCTGTCACGCGTATTATTGGTTGCGGTTTAGATATGATGAAAGTAAGCAAACAGCGTGGCGATATCGAAAACTCGATGAGCGAAGGGATGCTCGAAACCATGCCGCAACTTCAGAACCGTACGGGGTATCTCGCGGTATTGGCAAACGTAGCAACATTGCTCGGTCTACTAGGCACTATTATTGGTTTAATTAGTGCGTTTACAGCAGTGGCCGTCGCTGACCCAGCACAAAAATCGACGTTACTTTCGCAATCGATTTCTGTCGCTATGAACACTACAGCGTTCGGCTTGATTGCCGCAATTCCGCTTTTGGTCTTACATGCGGTGATTCAAAACAAAACGTCAGCGATTGTAAACAGTATTGAAATGGCGGCTGTAAAGTTTTTAAACATCATGACGCTACACCGTTTTATCGAGGCCAGTATTGCTCGCCCATCTAGCGGAATGACCATAACCCCGGATGCACAGGCTTCTGCCGAAGCCGATTTGGTAAACCGCACCGATGGCGCAGCGCCCGCACCGGCCTTCTAACTGGTAGATACGACAAGGTTTTATCATGGCTTTTCGATTTCAATACAAACCGGAAGACGATGCCGATATCGACATAACGTCCTTCATGAACCTGATGATTGTGCTCGTGCCCGTGTTGCTATTAAGCATTACGTTCACACAAATTTCAGTTCATGAAATCAAGCTACCTGATCTTACCGGCGGGTTCGCATCTAGCGCAGAGTCACAGTCGCAGCTGGAGGTAGTAGTAAATGATAAGGGCTTTGCTGTGTATTACCCCGACAAGCGCTCACTCATTAAAAAACTGCCTTTGCTGAAAACGGAGCAAGGCAGCGCTTATGACTATCAGACACTGTCTATGGTACTGCAAGAAGTTAAATCCCAACTGTCTGAGCGCAGAGACATCGTATTGTTGGCCGATCACAGCCTCTCTTATCAAGACTTGGTCGCCACTATGGATACGGTGAAATCTTACCGCACTGTGCTCGCAGCAAGTGTCGTAGAAGTCGAACTTTTCCCAGAAATATCGTTAGGTGATGCGAGTTAAATCATGATGAATAATTCGATATTCCACTATCAAAAGCCAAAATACGCCACCAAATTGAACCTTGTGGCTTTAATGGATATTTTCACCATTCTTGTTTTCTTCCTCCTACTTAATTCGGGTGAGGCTGAGAAGCTAGAGAATGCAAAATTTATTGAATTACCAGACTCCACGATTGGTACGCCTCCCCACGGGGACCTGGTAGTAATGATTGGAGAAGAAACCATTTGGCTTGGCGAAGAGGAAGTTGGCACGATTAACGATATTATCAAGTCCAAAAAGTCATCGATAGAATCACTATCGGTAGCGTTACAAACTTATAAAGAAGCCAAAGGCGAATTAAATGCCTATGAAAAAGAAAACGGCCTTGCACTGACTATCATGGGAGACCACGAAGTCCCCTACGGTTTGTTAAAAGCTGTGATGTCGACATGTCGGCTTGAAAATTTTCGTGATATAGCCCTAGCTGTCAATCAAGTAGCGGCACCAGGGCTTATCCCAACCAATGGCTCTAGCGCCGAAGTCGCCAGCCTCAGTAATTTGTAGTGGCCTGCTATTCAGTGGATGCTGTGAGAGATTGTTTATGTTTGCGAATGTAGAACCCCTAGCGCTGGAACTCGTCTTACCTTGGCAGGAGGACGCGGAACAGGAAGAAAAATACAAGCGCCTGATTAAGCGAATTTTAATAGGCGTTATGTTGTTTTGTTTCATTGTGCCTTGGCTACCCACTATCGATCCGGCCTATGAGCCACCAGAAAAAGAGTTAACCAAAACTAAGGTCATGCTAGAACCGGTAAAAATGCCACCACCAGAGCCAGTGGCACCGCCGCCTAAACCCAAACCTGTCACACCGAAGGAACAACCCGTCCAACAAGTCGTGAAGGCTGCACCGGCACCAACGCCAGCACCGGCGCCCAAGGCGGTTGATAAAAAGCAGCTAATGAAAGAACAAGGCCTTGCATCGCTCAGCAATCAACTGAGCGCATTACGGGGCAGCGTCAACGTCGCCAAGATGCAACGAAAAAATGTTAGCAAAAGTGATCTTGGTCAAAAGGAATTTACATCACGTGATGCATTCGGGGAGGAAGTCATAGGCAAACGTAGCCAGGGCATCGAAGTGAATGAAACCATGCTCAAGCAAGAGAGCGCTGGCCTGGCCGCTTATGATGGCGTAGCTGTCACCGTGGCAGGCGTGTCTGACCAACCCGGCAAAAGCACCTTAAGTTATTTGTCTGGGCAAGCCGGCCGCCGAGACATGGAAAACATTCGACGGACTTTCGAGGCGGCAAAAAGCAGCGTTTACGCGCGCTATCTTGAAGCCTTAAACCAACACCCAGAGCTAGCAGGTAAATTTATTTTTCGCCTCATTATTGAACCTGACGGTAGCATTTCAGATTTAAAACTCGTGACGAGTGAGCTTGGCATGCATGATCTTGAATTAGCTATCCTAAGTCGCATTCGTGACATCAATTTTGGCGAAAAGGAAGTGTCACCAACAGCAGTAGAATATGCATTTTCATTTATTCCTAGTTAGAACTTGTCGTACATGTTGATGTTGGCATCACGAAAAACGATTGAACACTTAGCTATTGCCTAAGCACATATAGCGTTTAGTTTAGTTGTTGGTTGGCATTATTTTTTAGCAATCACACTTTTAAATAGTGGAAAAAAGCACCTAATAAAGTGCGATGAAGTTCCACTTTGTTTTCCCCAATGTCTGCCAGTATGGATGTATGGAGTAGAATTTTATTAGGGTGACTCTTATGTCCACGCACTTAAATCGTTTCTCAGCAATATCCTGCTTGGTCGGGATGGGTAGCGTACTCACAGCCTGCGGCGGAGGCTCTAGCAGCAACGACAGTTCATCCAACGAGCTACAAGCAGCGGGAATTAATCAAGACACACCGATCGCTTATGTACAGCGGAGTATATCCAAGTCTGTCGACAGTCATTACAGTGTTTACCAAGCGTCTTTGGAAGAAAACAACCAAACACCTCAAGATCTGCATTCTCCCTATGTTTTTTCACCGGGGGCAACACTGATTCACCGTTCAAGCATTGATGTCGAAGCCCAGCAATGGGCTGTATTAGAGTCCTACTTTGGCAGCAACCAATTCGATGTAAAAGATCTCGCTGTGTCAGAAGATGGTACGCGCTTGCTGTTCGCAGCCCATGGCCCGCTAGACCATGTCACAGATAACACCTGGAACATATATGAATACAGTTTTCAGGAAAAAAGTGTACGTCGAATTATTAGCGATTCCATTCTCGCTAACGAAGGGCAAGACACTAACCCTACATACACGGCCGACGGCAATATTGTCTTTTCGTCGGATCGCGCAGCTGGCAATCCAGATCTACCAACAGCGGAACCAATCCCCCCTACCATCGATGAAGATTGCTATAAAATAGGTCCATCAGAGAGACCCTCGTTGTTGCACCGAATGACCGCGGAAGGCAGTGATATTCTACAGCTGACTTTTGGTAATAATCACGACACCAAAACAACAACTCTGCGCAACGGTGAGGTAGCGTTTGTTCGCTGGTCACGTAGCTACGAGTTGTTGGCTAATTGTGATGACAATGCAGCAGCGTCTACATCACTCGAGCTTTTGAGCGGTGATTATCCCAATGGACTAGAAACCCCCAGTACATGGGATGACCCCAAGTTATGTGCATTTACGATTGACACACCGTACGGGCAAGCACTTCCTAGTAATCACTACACTCTGCTAACTATCGAACCGGATACTGTTCAACTTAAACAACTGTATGAAACCGTTACCATTTTTGGGAGTGATGAAGAATTTATTTCGCTAGATAAAATTATCCAAGGTGCAGACGGCTACCTCATGGGCGTTCTAAAACACTTTTATAATATGCAATCTGGCGGCGCGCTCGTTAAATTACACTCACCCAGCGATACACATGGCGATGTATTTGGTGAAACCGCAGTACGTCAGCTTGGAAGCAGCGACGTCGATCTCTATCCCAGCCAGCAATCTTTTGATGGTTGGTTTAGCGCCCTAACACCTTATCAGGATGGCAGCGGTAGGTTACTCGTGAGTTGGTCTCAATGCACCACTGTCAATAACGGTGTCAGTGCTTTTTGCGAACAAGGTAAAGTTGGAGATGTCGATAGTCAGTACGGTATTTGGGTGTATGACCCGTCGAGTGAAAGCCGCTTACCGGTTGTTAACGCCACGCGGGATACGGTATTTACCGAGCTAGCAATCTCCCAAGAACGAAGCGGTGCTGATTTACCTTTTACGCCTATCAATAATAATTTTGTAGATAACTTGGATGAGTCTCGCATCATTTGCGACGACCCAAGCTACGTCGACCCAACTGACCCAACGGATCCGACAGGTCCGACCGACCCAACTGATCCAACTGATCCGGCTGATCCGACCGATCCAACTGATCCGACCGATCCGACCGATCCAACTGATCCAACTGATCCGACCGATCCAACTGATCCAACCGATCCGACTGATCCGACCGATCCAACTGATCCAACCGATCCGACTGATCCAACTGACCCAACGGATCCGCCTGCGGAAAACCAACCTCCCATTGCCAATGCGGGTTACGACCAAAATGTGCTAGAAGCAACAACCGTATTGCTCGATGGAACCCGCTCTTACGACCCTGACGGGGATGGATTGAATTACAGTTGGTCAATGCTTTCAGTTCCGCCGAATAGTCAACTAACAACTGCAGACATCACTGGTAGCAACACGGCAACGCCGAGCTTTGTTCCCGACGAAGCATTAGAATTACCCATGAAAGCGGATTTTGTTTTCCTAATCGATGGCAGTGGTTCTATGGACGAAGAAATTGCCGTTGTCAGACAAGGGTTGAGTGATTTTGTCCAAGCACTGTCAGACCCCGAAAACCAAGTAGATGCTCGTTTCGCCGTTGTGACATTTGAGGAGCGGCCAATCGGCTCTACGGAGCCCGTAGTCAAACTGGCATTTACTGCGAGCACCACAACAACAGATGTTACCGCTGAAGTCATCGCGGCATTCGATGCAATAGACACTAGTTTGTTACGAGATAACGATGGCAACGCCCTTCCGCAGCGAGAAGCAGGCCTTGAAGCCATTCGATACGTTCTCGCTGACCCAAGCCTAGTGAACTCACCTGTAGGGGGTTTAGAATTCCGAAACGATGCGCGCATCAATATCATTCTCGCCACCGACGAAGATTCAGACGGGCCATACAATGACGGCAACTTCGAAGCGCCGGATTCTATTACAGATGGCACGACCGATGATCAAATGTGGCAAGACGAGATTGATGCGACCGCCGCTTTAGTGATTAACAACAATGCATTTCTCGATCTCTTGGTGCTCCCCAGCAATGGCGCTACCACAGACCAATACGGCGACCCCTCTGCGGACCGTACAGAAACAGATAGTGATCGATTTGATGCAGAAGCAACCTTACAAGCGCTAGAAGACCCAACCACAGGACATCCCAATAGCTTACAAGCGCAAGTGCTCCGCGCCGGGTTGATTGCACGCTCATACACCATTACCAGCGCAAACGACACGACCTTTGTCGACAGTTTCTTCACTTCAAAAGTCGCTAATACCATCGACAATCCACTGTTAGGTACCTATACCCTAGGCCTCGTTGTGAACGACGGCGAACTAAGTAGCGAAGAGGATACAGTGACGGTGCGGGCTTACCGCGGGAATGTGCCACCTAATGCTCGTGCAGGCGAAGATCAACTGAACGCATCCCTCAATATGCCCGTTCAACTTGACGGCAGCGCAAGCTACGACGTCGACGAAGCGCCCTCTACCCTCAGCTATCAATGGCGACTCACCTCTGTACCCAGCGACAGCGCGTTAACAGAGGACGATATAAGCAACGCAACATCCTCAAATGCTGCCTTTAATCCCGATATCGAAGGAGTATATGTTGTAGAACTTGAAGTCTATGATGGCGGTATTGGCACGACCGATGTCGACAGCATCACCATAGTCGTGGAGTAATCGGCGAACTTATAACATTGCCCAATGGAAAAATTGATCCAGTCTCGCACCGCCTAGCAACAGACTCTCCAACTAAAAGTCGACCCAAGCAGAGACTTGGGTCGACATAACTCGCTGGACTTGCTTACCAACGCATTCTCATAAGTTCCTACGTTTTACGTTCAACCCTGTAGAAATACTTTTTGCACATCATAAATAACGTGTAAAGCGATGGGGTCAGACACATACCTCCCAACCGGGAATATGAAACCAATCGACCGCCAACCTTTGCTAGCAAACTTACTTTTTTGTTTTCCCACTACATGCTTTTGCATTTTAGTTGACCCACCCCTCCTTTCGTGTCGTTTCTAGCCCATTCACCATGGGTTTATTGCAGTTTATTGCTAGTATTAAAGGAAAGGTTTACGGAATAGCTGTGATAACAATTGACGGAAGACAAGACTCACTAAAACTTAATCAGCACCCGCTGCATACCGCTAAACAATTGAACGACTGAAACTCAATCGTATAACCAGATCATTTTTTAGTACTCAAATTGTTAATTTGTATAACCGGTTTATTTCATTCCCAGAAGGGACTATTGATTGCATGATCCAAGAATCGCCATCAAGCGAGTTAATGATTACGCTGTCACCCATTGAGTTGATAGCCGTATGTCTTGGCCTAGTGGGCGTTGGCATTCTGATAGCTTTTATAGTTCACAAAGTGTTTTCTCCAGCCGATAAAAGCTATGCATTACCACGAGACATACTGCACACACAAAACCAGGAAGAATACTTTAAAGAGCTACTCACCCTCGTTAAACAATCGGCACACATAAGCGTTTGGAGTAGCAACGTTGAGACCGGTGAATTTTTCTCTGATGCATTTTTCTGGGAACTCTATGGTATTTCGCCCATAGAAAACTTAGACATCAGCGACACTGCTCATGTTGAAGATCTACCACGCGCACGCGCGCTCGTTAGAAAGGTTGTAAAAAACACTAACGGTCAAAATAGGTATGAAATACGCCATCGTACAACCAACCCCCACAAAGATAAACAATATATACAAAGCTACTTCAATGTTCTCCGCAACGAAACAGGACAAGCCACCCATATCATAGGTATTAGCTGGGACGTAACTGAAGAAGTTGAGAAGGAGCAGCGTCTAAAAGCCATGGCGGCTCGATTCGAGGTCGCAGTAAAATCCGCCAGCTTACATGTCTGGGAGTTCGATTATAGCGCCGGACGCTATACCTGGTTAATTAACCCAATTAAGAACTTTGGTCTAGATGATGTCCCGCTAGAAAGCTTTCACAAAGCGATTTACAAAATAGCTCTCCCTGAAGACAGGCATATCTTTTATGACTCTCCAACCGAAGCATACCAATCAGGAAAGGATACCTATACCGTAACCCAGCGCTACAGAGGTAAAGACGGCAATGTTATTCACTTTAAAGGGTGCATACGAATACTATCTGGAACATCCATTGAAGATTTTCGAGTACTCGGTGTAGGTTGGGATGAAACGGATAAAGTATTAAGGGAAAACACATTACAAGAACAAATTAAAAAAGAACAAACACTTTCTCAACGCTTAGACGTTGCGACTCGCGCCTCCAATTTTTCACCCTGGGAATTTGATCTCAACACGAAAAGTTATAGCTGGCTAGGCGCAAAAATATCTAACAAGCTAAACCACTTAACAGATGAAGAGTACAGCACATTTCTCATCAACTCGGTTAAGCCTGAGGTTCGATCGCGCATTATTGATGTGCGAAAGAAAGCCATAATAAATGGCTTAGATTACTACGACTTCCAATATGAACTAGAAAACATCGATGGAACCACTATACACGCTAAAAGCCACGTGAGAATTCTACGAAATGAAAAAGGGGTTGCATTAAAGCTAGTCGGCGTCGTCGCTGACATTACAGAATATATCAATATGAATCAGCGCCTTGAGAAGCAAACTCATGCAGCTGAGACGCTACGCCAAAGGTTGAAGCTATCGATCCAAACAGCCGGCATAGCTGCATTCGAATTAGACATGCGAACACGGCGGTTCGATTGGATAGAAAACTCTATTGATGGGTTAAAAGGTAGCAGCGGAAAAGAGCAATCATTGAATGAATTTCAAAAACGTGTTCACCCGGATGACCAGAATTTACTCATCAACAACATCAACAAGGCACTAAGCGAATCGATCGACTCAATTTCGTACCGATACAGATACTACAACAATGATGGCGAACTTCGCCATATGCAAATATTCTGCAAGATTTTTCTAGACAATGATGGGGTGGTGGAAAAACTGATTGGTGCAGGCTGGGATGTCTCTAGTGAAGTCAATAGTGCAAATAAGCTCTACGCACAAACTCAGCTACTAGACCAGGTTAAACGCCGATTAGAACGGGCATCTATTTCCAGTTCTGAGGGTCACTGGGAGCGAAACTTATTGGATCAATCCGCCTGGTGCTCTTCAAGCTTTTATACGTTACTCGGTTACAACAAAGACGTATTCGATACACAAGGCGATTTCTTTAAACAACTGCTTTACACAGATGATTACTCAACCTATGAGATCGCGCTCCAAAGTCACCTCTACGGCAATACGCCTCTCGATATCAAGGTAAGACTAATTCGAGCGAACCAAGAAAACCGTTGGTTTCGATTACGAGGGATGGCAGAGCGAAATCAGCAAGGAGATCCTATTAGAGTGGCTGGTTCAATTCAGGACATTCACCAGCAAAAACTCAACGAAGATGTTCTTTATCAAACGCAGCAACGTTTTGAACGTGCAATCAATGGGACACAGGACGGTTTGTATGAATTCGATTTTGCTAACGATACTATTTGGTGCTCCCCTCGTCTCTCAGCCATGCTCGGTTATCCCGCGAAACAATTGGAGACACCAGGGTTTGCTGAATCATTGATCCATCCTGATGATGTAGACGCTGTTAATCGTATCACTGCAGAACATTTTCGCCACAACAAAGCCTTTGACATCGAGATACGGGTTAAACACCGTAACGGCAGCTACATTTGGTATCACATTCGCGCGAACTCTGAGCGCGATCACAATAACCATGTTACCCGCCTCTCCGGCTCTTTTCAGGATGTCACCGCTGCTCACACAGCCCGAGAAGAACTTATTAAGGTGACACTGGCTGCCAACGCCGCCGAAGCGGCAAGCAAAACCACATCGGCGTTTCTCGCTAATGTTAGCCACGAAATCCGAACACCTATGAATGGAATTACCGGCATGTCCAGCTTGCTTAAAAACACAGCACTGACGCCGACACAACGAGAGTACGTCAACACCATTAGTAACGGCGTAGAATCTCTTTTGGATATCATCAGTGATATCTTAGATTTCTCAAAACTCAGTGACGATCATGTAGAGATAGAAAACACCGCGTTTAATCTCAGACGCTTATCTGAGGACTTAGGCACTGTCTTACCACTCAATGCCTCAAACCAAGGCCTCGAACTGATCGTAAACGTTTCACCCGAGTTACCGACAAACGTCATTGGGAGCGGAGAAAAAATTAAGCAATGCTTGCTAAACCTTGTTGCCAACGCAATCAAGTTTACCAAGCAGGGTGAGGTAGTTATCAACGTTTATCCAGGTGATAAACGCAATGCTTCAGATATTGTGCATTTTGAAGTATGCGATACAGGCATAGGCATCAGGCCGGAGGCACTAACAACTCTATGTAAACCCTTTGTCCAAGAGGATTGGTCCGATACACGAGGCTTCGGTGGGACAGGACTTGGCTTATCGATTGTTCAGCGGCTATTGGAGTTAATGGATTCCAAACTCAATGTCCACAGCGAGCTGGGTAAAGGTTCTGTATTTTCATTCGAGCTTAAGTTACCGCCTGCACCAACCCAGACAAATGAAAACCCTACTCGTCCAGAGCATCTTCTCATCGTTGATGATAATAGTACGTTCCGCCAGATCACCACCTATCAGCTCGCGCAATATGGTTATTCTATCGAAACCGCTAGCTCTGAAGCCGATGCCTTGCTTAAAATTCAACATTCGACACGCAACCACCGTCCTTTTGATCACGCGCTTATTGAACTTTACGGCTCTGATAGTGATGGTCGAAAAACGTGTCAGCAAATTAATAGAGAGTTTCCTGAAAACGGTCTGCATCTTATTTTAGTGACACCACCCGACAGTAAACTCACTGAAGAAGAATTAGTATCCTGTGGAGCATTCGCTCAAATAACGAAACCCGTCAAAACCTCTGAGCTTTTACCATTACTCCAAGATAATACTTCAGCAGATACAGTTACAAGTAGCGATATTTGTCAGCATCAAACCTCGGGCATGCCCCGTTTAAAAAACAACGCAAAAGTACTACTTGTCGAAGACAATGCGGTTAATCAAAAGGTAGCCTCTCGACTTTTAGAAAAAATGGGCTGCGACGTGACGCTAGCAGTCAATGGAGAAGCAGCGTTGTCACTTTATCAACGCCATGAGTTCGACATCGTGTTCATGGACATACAGATGCCAATAATGGACGGCATCACCGCCACTGAAAAAATACGAGAATTCGAGAACACTACAAACGTGAGGACGCCGATTGTCGCACTAACCGCAAACGCCCTAAATTCAGATAGAGAGCGCTGTAAATTAGCCACAATGGATGAATTCATAACCAAACCTATTAACCCCGACGAACTGTTTCAAACGCTCTTAGCATTTACGAAAGCAGTGTCAGACACCCACGGATACAAGCGCTAACAATAGAAAATAGCCCAGGGTTCAGTTGCCTGGGCTAGAGACCGACTCAATTATCTACCGCGCAATTATTGAAAATCGCCTTTAACTTCACACGACAAATCTTTTTCGGTGCAGATTACTCTCTCGGGCAGCACAAACAAGTCACGGGCATTTTGGTCGTTATAAAATACATACCTCAACCACCCTGTCATCATCGGCTTAAACACGCCTAAGTCGCGAAAAGGTTCAAAGTGCGTCGCATATGCGTCTGCCACCGAAAACACCGGAACATTAGCATCCTCAAATAGCGGCTCACTCATATCGATCGTCGCAATTGAGTCTCTTTCTCCGAGCAAAAGCAGTAAAGGACCTTGTTGAGTCGAATGCCACGACGGCAAAGGGCCACTATCTTCATTTAGAAGAGGCTCAACGGCGAGAACCGTTGTTACCCGAGAGTCGATCCCCGCACCGATTGCAGAACTAGCACCAATTGAATGCCCAGCAACAGCAATTTGTGATAAGTCAGCACGATCGCTGTAGTTAGTGACTTCATCAATGCAAGCGAGCAAGAGATCAGGCCTACTGTTTGACATAGTGGGGGCGATCGCTACTACGAAGCCATAGGTCGCTATGTGGGTTAGCCCCTGGACATAACTTTCTTGTGATAAGCCAGCCGCACCAGACCACAGCAAAACAGGGTAACGTTGATTGCTTGCCCCAGGTTGAAGAATCTCGCACTGGTCAGGAGTATCTAGGCGAACCACTTCATTTGCCCCTACCCTGTCAAACGCTTCCAGCCCTTCTGGAGGAAAATCTCCACAGCAGGCACTACCCTGAATAGGTAGCCAAAGTAATGCCACGATCACACACCAAACCGCTATAAAATACTTTTTACTCAATAACAATGTTACTTTGTTCATACAACCTTCTTATTTTTGGACTCCGTGTTCCAAGTACGTCAAACCGCGACATCATGTTTCTAAACAACTGTACTTAGCTCAAAAAGTGATTTCGTATTCGGAGCCACTTATTAGATTGATTATTAGCATAGATCCTTTTGATACACCTCCAGCAGACGCAAAAGATTATTCGCGTTCACGCATTTAATGTTTACTTTGGGAAACAGAGAAAATCTTTCATGAATCTGGCGAACCGACATAATTGAAGGAACTAGTTAGCATTCTTGAGTAATTCAATGCCGTAATGAAATTGCTAAGAAATGTACATTGCTCTTCTTTCACCATGGCACCTAAGATTAGAATTATTTTTCAATGACAGCCCAATGAATCATCAGACTTTATAACCAGGCCTCCCAAAATGTTTACCTACCAAACGACTTACTCAACACTTATTTTGGCTATTACCGCGCTAGCTTTTATATCAAGTAGCAGCAACGCGGATACCTACACCGCACCGCGACTCAATCATGGTTCACCCGATTTCCAAGGCACATGGACAAATGTCAGTCTCACCTACTTACAACGTTCGGCACGCTACAAAAACAATATTCTCTCGGCAGAAGAGGCGGCCGCAATCGAGCAGAATACTGCAGCCCGGCAAGCACGGGGTTTGAAACCAACAGACCCTAACGCGCCACCCCCACCCAAAGGATCGAACGTCGGCGGATACAATTCGTTTTACCTCGACCAAGGTGACAACTTGGCGTACGTAGATGGCGCCTACCGCACGACGTGGTTGGTTAATCAAGAAGATGGGCAACTTCCTTATTCAGAAGCCGGGAAAAAAGTTTTCGACGAGAATTTATACCAAGTGCGCAATGATTTTAGTGGCCCAGAAACACGGCCGATGGCCGAACGCTGCATTATTGGTTTTGGCTCTACCGCAGGCCCACCTATGTTGAATGTTCAGTACAACAACAACTATCAAATTGTACAAACACCCAATTCAATTATGATACTTGTAGAAATGAACCATGACGCACGCATCATCCGCATGCAGGGCGAACCCTTACCTAATGGGATGACACAATGGTTCGGTGATTCTATTGGACGCTGGGAGGGCGACACGCTGGTTGTGGAAACACGAAAATTTAACCCTGGTGAAAGTTTACGAACGTGGTTTAATCAATCACTCTATATTTCACCGAATGCGGTAGTCACCGAACGTTTTACACGCGTCTCTGATTCGCAAATTCATTACGAATTTTCAGTTGATGATCCAACTATTTATAGTGAAACGTGGCACGCAAAAATGGTATTCAATAAAACCAATGAACCCATCTACGAATATGCATGCCACGAAGGCAACTATGCAATGACTAATATTTTGAGTGGTGCTCGCGCGACTGAAGAGGTATCTCGATAGATACGCTCCGCATAGTGTAGTTGTCATTGAACATGAGGCTAACACTATGCGGAACTTGTATTCATGGTGGACTAGTTACAAGGCATACCCGCATCCGCCCATGTATGCACAGTGTCTTTCCATGCGTTTACAGCTGTCATACCACTACCATTCCATGCCCCATTATAGATAGCCCAAAGAATGAGGCGATCTTCAGTGAGGTGTTCCTCTGCATCGTGACCACCTGCGCCGGTTTTACCCATAGCGCATAACTGCGGTGCGGACTTCCCTGCAAATACATGGTTAGCAAATGCAGGCTGCCAATCTAAGTCTATTTCCGCAACATTATTAACATTGGTCAAGAACGAACTGTGGCAAGCCATACAGTTGGTGGTCGAATTCACCCCAGGATGATTCGAAGGCAATCCAACACCGTCGGCACCACCACCCACGGCGAAATTATCTGCCGCCACCGAATGACAGTTTTGACATTTTGCATGCTGGAACGCGGGGAGAATATCATTGAACGTCACATCAGGACTTTCATTTCCACTCGGTGTTCCAGTATTGGCAGATGGATTAGATGCTTGGGCTGTGACCTGAATGGGTAATTGCCTTGTATCAGTATATTGTTGGGCGGTATAAGCCTCTACAGCTCGGTCCGCAATACTAAAGTTTACAGAACGAGTCCCCGCAACGACCGAACTCCGCTCTTCCATACAAAACCGCAACGAAGACATGACACTCCCGGTTCCCTCTTTGGTGAATTGTCCATTCGCGCCACGAAGCACCTCTATTGATCCGGCTAAATCCGACACTCCTCCCTGTGACGTACGATCAGGATCAACCCAGCCGTAATCGATACCTAAATTGGACGTCATACCTTTATGTACAAACAAACCAATCGTTTTATTTGGATCGCGGTTTGGAGCCAGCTCTAACTCGACGTCATAGCACACACGAGGGCCACCAATGACATAGACCGGGTTTGGTAGAACCGCTCGCGGCTTATTAGGCCACGGATTACTACCGCCAGTTGTATTATTGCCAGCGCTTCCATTGCCTGTACCCGGATCTGAAGTGGCAGGAGCTTGCCCTAAGATTAAACTTCGCTGCTGCCACGCACCGTCTGTTGCTTGGTTAAAATACTCCGAGCGATAACGCATCGACCAGGTAAAGGTATCTCCGTCTTGAATACCTATTTGATTAAGCTTCGCAAGGTCCTGTGCACTCATACTGGTGACGCCATTACCAATATAGTTCTCATCAATCTCTATGTAACGATACACGCAATTACTGGGGTTACAGGTCGTTTGCGAGCGATTTTGAGCGTGCAACAAAAACAGATAACGTTTTATCGTCGCCGTGCCGCATGTCTCATGCTCGCTACGCGTCCAGACAAACTCAGAACCATTATCAACATAAGCGTTGTTAGACGGGCTTTGGAGATTGATGGTCGTACTATAAGACCCTTGTGTACAACTACGTGAAATGCTAGCGCCGCTATTACCACCGAGTGTTTCAGTTGGCTCTTGGGTAGCGCTAGGTATTCGCGTGTTCCTAGAAATAGGTCGAGTGGTTTTTGCAGCGCTTTTAATGACTGCATCACCAGTGTTTGGTTTAGTCGTCGTGGAGTTGCGAGTACTAAGCGGTTTGCCCCCGGTTGCCGCTTGCTCTCGAGCCGCCAGTTCCGCTGCACGCTGTTTAGATTTTTCTAACGCTTCAGCTCTTTTCGCGTCAGCCGCGGCGCGTTGTTTTTCCGCCTGCTCACGCTTTTCAATTATCATATCCATATCAAGCATTGCCTGCTTTGGTTTACTACGCAGACCACTCGAGTCGATCGCCACGACGTCGATTGTGTGCTTACCGCTAGCAGGCGCTTTGTAATTATTTCGTACGGTTTCACGCTTTTTGCCATGGGCGCTGACAACCGAGGTTTTACCCAAAAACGTAACCTCAAATTTCTTAACTGACATGTTATCTTCAGCGCTGGCTTGGACTCTAAAGTCTTTACCTGGCGAGATACTCCCCACAATCAGCACATTTTTTATCACAGGTGGCTCTTTATCTACCAGTAAAGAACTAGAACCAGGTGCAGTGACAGGCGCCTTTGAGACGTTCGTTGAGGTTTGGGCTTTAGGTGTTGATCTTGAGTTAGATGCGCCAGCGACGTTGATGGCCACTTTTTTTACGGTACTTTTTAGCTGCTTTGCATCTAACGCCGTCACTTCCATTTCAAACGCTCCTGCAGTAGGCGGCGTAAATCGAACCTGAAATTGTGTTTGTTTTTTATGTGGTCGCCGAGCATTCATCCGCGTTACACGGTTGTTAAACTTTACGAGGAGTGCAGTAACCGCCGTGTCATCATTTGTATCAACCTGCACCGTAAAAGACTTCTGAGCTTCGATAACCGCTGGAGTTTTTACTGAAATAACCTGAGGTGGTAGATTATGGGGTTTTGACGCCGAGCTTGCCGAACTGCCGGGTTTTACCTGGCGAGAATTTGTTGAGGCGCTGTTGGCCGCTGAGCTATTTGACACCACAGAGACTGGAGCAGGTAACGGTATCAATACATTTCTGCCATCCGTCAGTTGTATAAAATATTTTCCTGCTGTGATGCCTGGCGATAGATTAATAGCAATCCTGCCATTGGTATCACTTCCTATATAGCGGCCCCTCAAACCATTCACTCGCTGTCGCCCTTGCTCATCCTTGGAGAGCATGACGCCACGAATTTTTTTCATCTCGGCGCCCTGAAGACGAATAGATATCGCTTTACCTGACTCCAGCATCACAGGGCTCGGATCAACCTTGGATATCGATACCTCGGCGGCGATGTTTGCGCTCAGGCATAGTATCAACGGTATGATAATGAATCGAAAAGTGGCCACCCTAATGCGTACATTCATCGCCCTGCTTCCTTTTAATTGCCTATTTATAAAATCTAAACGTAACCCTCGATGTTACGTTTAAGGTAGCAAGAACCTAGACTGGAGGGCTATCCCCTGTTTAAGGGATAACCCAATGATGGGCGTAATTTCGCGAGGACAATAGATGACGACTAAGCTTACTTTTTAATAGTCATTGATGGCGGCTTCGCACGAGTCGACGGCTTGGAAACATTAATCCTCTTTTGCGTGATGGTTAATTTCCTAGACTGGGAAACAGGATTACATTTGACACCTATTTTTTGATAATTTGAACAGCTAAACACCTGCCACTCCAGCGCATTACCCATCTCTACCGGGATCGTAACCGACTGGCTTGAGCCACCTGACTGTAGAGAGTAGCTAATAGCTTTTCCTTTAGTATAGCGACTATCGTTGGATGCTAACCCCGCGATATCATCAAATTTAACGACGTTTCTTATCCCAGCCTTTTTTACTACAAGCCTGTAACCTGAATTTGCCTGACTATTATTTTGCCAACGGAAGTTTACTGTACGAGAGTTACTTGATGCATTATCTGCCGGACTAATAAGTTGTGGTGAATTGGGGTAGACAAAAAATGTCTTCACAGCACTGGTGCTGCCACAGTAATCCAACGAACAATTTTTTACTGTCCATTGCGCCATCTTTCCCTGCAAGCTATCGGGCAATTCGATATTAACTGTCATGAGTGTGTCGTCCACAAGTACTGCACGCCCCGTCTTTAGGCAACGTGATCCGCTTTCCACAGCAGAAAGACACAATCTACTTTCTACAGCCCCTCGCTCAACGACGGTATTTGAAGGATAGCGAAATTTGAATGCTTGATTGACATCCGCATATCTAAATTCATCATTAGTGTTAGCGCTGGGCAACATTAGCTTGGGCAGCACATTGTTAAACGCCGCAGGTTTGGTACCAGACATACAACGAAGCGCAACACTGTCAGTGAATACACCACGCCGGCCAAACACTCGATGAGCAATTTTTCGATCGGCACATACTTTCGTTCCAGTTCGTTGCCCTCTTCCATTATTGCCAGCCGAAACGGTAATAACAGTATCCGAGCCAATTCTAAGCCCGTTAGTATCAGCTCTTGAGCAATGTAAGCTCAAACTGCTGAAACCTGTAGCGCCAGCCACATGAAAGGTATTACCTGAAACCCCCGTAACATAGGTATCCGTCGGGCAATAGACCGTTTCTTGATATCGGGACAACCTAAGTTCTCGCATAGGTTCAGTCCATGAACTGGGTCCCGGCAACTGCCCTGTGCGGTGTTTACCGTTATGGAAAATAGTTTTACATAGAAAGCTAACGTCATCGATAAGTTCGGTATAGCCTACCTTCATTCCAGCAATGCGTTGATACTTCGGACAGGTATAAAAAAATTGCCGAACGCCACCGGACCCTCCTATCGACGCTGTTTGGCTCGCTGACACTTGATGGCTAGAAACTATTGCTAAAAGAGCAATACCTACCGCCAATAATTTATTGCAAAGCACCATTTTCACATCAACGCTATTTTTTAACACCGATCATCCCCTTGGTTATTTTTTTCGTTGAAGAAGGTGTTTGACGAATATTTTTTGCTGGCGCTTGTTGGCTACTACCACTCAATTTTAAGCCTCGCCCTGATCGCAGTGATCGAGCACAAACGCGTCGATTATTGTCATCGAGCGCGCAGGCATAAACCGCCCATTCGACACTATTCCCTAGATCACCGGGGACATCGACACGCTGGCTTGTCGTACCAGGCTGGACAAACACATTGATACTTTTACCAATACTATGCGGGTTAGCTTTTGGGTTGTCATAAACGTAATCAGCCCTGGCTCCGGATTTCCATATAACGAGCTGATAGCCTGCATTCGCCGATGCTCGGTCTCTCCAGCGAAACACGACGGTGCGCGTTGACTGACGCGCATTCGCCATTGGCTGCGCCGGAGTCGCGGCTCGGGGGATGACAAAAAATGGAGTCGGTTGTGAATAATGACCACAGTAGAGCTGGCTAGACACCTCCGCACTGCATGTCCGAGCCCGCCAATTCAGCGTTCGCCCTTCCGCAACGCTGGGTATACTCAACTCAAATTGCCCTGAGCTACCTGGGCTGAGTAACTGCTCTAGCATGCAATGGCCGGAATTATCGCTGCGCACGCAGACCTGGTACTGCGCGTTATAGCTCGCATCATTTCCGACTCGTCGAAATGTAAAACGCTGCTTCGCCCCGACAACACGATCTTTATCTGCGCTGCCTAAGTTGGGAGATAAAAGCGTGGGGGCTGTGCCGTTAAACGGTGGTCGAGGCGTCCCGGAAGCACATTGCAAACGTAAACCAGTCACAATTCGACCGCCCACTGCGGGACTACTAGAGACGCGAATACCTCGTGTAATACGTTGGTTCGCGCAGTCTTTTAAAGGCTTTTCCAATGTAGAAGGGCTGGTTCTGCCACCGGGTTCGATGGCGGCAACGTGTATATTTTTTTCCCAGCGATGACGCTTGCCGTTGTCTTTTGCGGAGTAACAACTCAGCCGTATAGATTCAATTTTGGGCGTTCCAGGGGGAAGGACCAAGAGCGTAGCGCCCGTTACCCCTCCTATACTACCCACAAATGTATCACGGGGGCAGGAGGCGCTTTGCCGCCATTGATAGTTTTGGGCGTTATAGCCAAAGGCGGTATAGCCAGCTCCGCCACCCCATTTGCCCTCGCTAGTTATGGGTGTGCAGCGCACGGCCAGATCACCCACTACGGCATTATGTTCATAAACGATCATTATGCCGGTCACACGCTGATTTTGCGGGCAGCTTATATTTTTTCTAGAACCATGATTTAGATCGCCTAAGACAGGGGTATTCGCCAGTACTTGAGTCGTCGCACACAGCACAATGACACACAACAATCCCTTCCACATAGTTCGCCCCTGTATTACGGTTAACGCGAATTGTGCGTGGAGGAGCCAATAAAATGTATCCCCCAAATAGGGGATATAGGAGATAGATGACTTAATCACCCCCAATTGCCGTGACGTTTTCATGTAAGCAGCACATTGCAACGCTCCACCCAATACAGCCCAGACTACCTCCGGCTGGCAAGGTTTCGCCCGGGAAGAGAGACCCCACTTGGCCCAGCTACACCAGCAAACAAATTGACCAATGTTCCAGTAATCACAACCATGTTCCGTATTATAAAAATAGTATTGCACCCTGCTGAGCCAATGGTTTACATTGCAATCTCACAACAGACGGACACTTGCTAGGCACGGAGGAGCCCCAGGTCGAGCAAACTGGTTTGAAATAGAGTCAATCGCAAAGCAATTATTTGTGCCCAGAGCATTTCCCATGACCAAAGACCCAGTAGATTTTCAACAAACGTTAAGTCAGCAGGACAAGAGCAGCAACGTCAATACCAACACCAATACCAACAGCACCTTACTTAAAGGGCTTGAAGTACTTCAGTATTTGGTAGACCTCCGCGCCCCGATGGGTGTATCAGCGATGGCCGCAGCGTTTAGCGTGCCCAAAAGCAACATGCACCGAACGCTCGCAACCCTAGTCGAAGCAGGTTACGCCGCACAAGACAGTAGCGGCAACTATTATGCGACGCTTTATCTTTGGGAACTGGGGACCAAAATTTTATCGCGCCACCGCTTGCGCAACACCGCCATTCCTTACATGCATCGTTTATATGATGAAGCCGGTGAAACAATTAATCTGGTTATCGCTGATGGAAGTGATGCCCTATACATTCATCAAATATCATCGACCAAACCTATCCGGTCTAGCTCGACGATTGGTTCCCGCGCCCCTTTATTGATGACCGTGTCTGGCCGGGTCATTGCTGCGCACCAGAAGAATGCCGAGCAGCGAATCCGTTCGTTATTCAGTGAGCAAAAGCAATACAAGCCCGAACTCAAACTGCGTGATTTACTTACTCAGACGAAAGACATTCAACAACTCGGTTATTCCAAGTCATATAGTTTTTGGCGGCGCGGCGTCAACAGTCTCGCGTGTATCATTTTCAATGAGGCACGAGAACCCGCTGGGGCAATCGCTATTGCAGGAGCAAAAGAGCGATTCACCGAGAATAAAATGGACACACTTATTCCATCTCTCCTCAATACCTGCACTGAGATCAGCAACAGCTTGGGCGGATAATGCTACCTCCTCATGACGCGGTGAATTTGCTATAGCAGTTTCAGCACTCTATGTCAGTAAAACATCGGGCACAAAAAAGGCTACGCAATTCGTCACTGCGTAGCCTTTGTCACCACATCGCCAACGGCGGTGTCAGAATATATTCATTTTGCTTTTGTATAGGATAGATACCCGATATACATTTCATCCCAACTTTGCAGCCCAAATGTCACCTCTTTATTTGGATCAGGGTTCGCTGGGTTGTATTGCGAATTATCGAAAGAGCCTGTCACATACATGGTAGCCCCGGCAGGAATATACATCGGCTTTTCTAGCTGATAGGTTGGCTGCCATGCATAACTATAATCCGCCACATTGAGCACATCTACTAACTCACCTTCGGGATATTCCAGACTAAACTTCATGTCTCTGCCACGAAAGTGCATATGAGCACGCAAACCATATAAGGTAATCGGTTCAGCAAAAGTATGCTTTGCTACAACATTATGCTCAATGGCGTTTGCGGGTATTTTAAATGGTGTCGCCACAGCCAAATTCAAATACTCATCAACGGGTAAGGTTTTTTCGTCATGAAAATAAATACCCAGTATTGTTTTATCTTTTGTCGCTTTTCCGTTAGTGGTGTAGTGAAACTGCATGGCGAGATTATGCCCTTTGGGCACAAATACGCCGGTATTTTCTGGAAACACCATCGCATCCACTTTACCCGGTGCGTAGCCTTCTAAAAACTTTCGTGAATTGAGACCACTCGCCACATTCCGACCTGGTTGCGGCACGGCAGCTGCCTCACCAATGTCCACTCCTTGCGCAACCCGCCGACCAGGTTGAAACTCTTCAGAGGGGGCAACTACGTAGGTCAACAAATGATGCAGCACAGCCGGGTCGCCAGGAATAAACTGTACGGCTTTAACCCATTTATCTTCATCAAAACTCAACTCAACCACTTCGTTGTAATAATCCAACACGCCAGTTGCCGGAATATCGTGTTCTGGCGCAACCACAATGTGGTCTGGCTCGCCCAACTGCCATGCACGTAAATCACCGTGTGCAATAGCTGTCAGCGGATCAACTTTGCCTTTGCCCCGTGGCGCACCGGCGTCAATCCAATGCACAAATGTTTGCAGCTCTTGGTCAGACATATAGTTTGCATTTGTAAAACTATTTACATGCGGATCTACTTGCATCGGTGGCATGCGCTTAGTCAGCAACACCTCTTTAATCATCGGCGCAAAACCTTTCAACATGATATGGCTATTCATAGCAAAAGGACCAATACCACCCTCTCGATGACAATAGGCGCAATTCTTTTCCACGAGAGGCGCAATCACAGTGGAGTAGTCTGGCACTTTTTGCTCATGCATTTGTTTTGCTCGAAACGCAATATCACAACCGGAAGTAGTGTTTATGTTTACGGTGGCTTTCGATTTACCAGCCAACAGATCTTCAAGCGTGCGCTCAACAGTGGCACCCAGAGGGCCTCTGTAATGAATCGCCTTGGTTGATGGATCAACCACCACCACCTGCCCGGCTTGCGTTAACCCTAGCGCTTCCGCAACTAATTGAGAAGAATCATCGAGAACACGGAATTCGATATCACTTCGTTCAACTGCTTTAATAATATCTTCTCGGCTCTCATTTGCGATAGAGTTCATCATCACAACATTCACGGCACGCTCTTGCCAGTTATCACGCACGCGCCTTAACGCTGCGAGATCTGCCGAACTTGAATCACATTGATCTCCATGAGCAAAGATCACAAGCGCTTTATTGAACCGCTGGCGACTTAATTCCAAAATTTTTCCGTTATGATCAATCAAAGAAAAGTCACTGACTTTTTCTAAAGTCTGAGCCGCCTGTAAAAAGCCAGACATGATTAGCGCGGGCAGCGTGACGAGTAAAGCAAACAGAAAGCGACTTGCCTTTCTCATAATATTTCTCCTACAACATGTGTTTTACGAATTCTAATGTATTGCTACCGGTGAGGCTGTTAAGTATGTTAAAGCGCTCTGCAAAGTGGCGAGTTTGTATGGCGACACTACACTATAATTTTTCACCTATCCCTCAAGAGAATCTCCCGCACTCAACGTAATTAACGCTCTCCAACTCACCATCATTTGGCAACATAGTACCTAGCTAACGGTCACCGCCTTGATGCGTTCCTTGATGCGGTTGTAGCCGCAATCAGCATTAATGTTTATGCGCCACCATTGTTGATCAACCTTGGCATTCAACTATTGGTGAACTCGCGAGTTGCTATATAAAAACGATTAAGACTGGGAGAGAAGTATTCACACTTCTTTGCAAAAGTGGGGGACATAGCTGTGTTAACAACCCTTTATTGGGCAGGATGTGCGGCAGTTTTGTAATCGGTTATCGCAAAGCACCTAGAAACCTTCATGGTTTTACAATACGATTGTACTGTATATATCAAAACACATAATTACCTTGCAATAATAACTACCAATATACAGGTGAACATCATGTCAAAATCCCTTATGCCGCTCATGTGTGGTCTTCTTGTTGCCACCGGTCTCACCGCCTGCAGCGAAAGTTCCGACACCTCGACATCCTCAGCCGCTGCGCCCGAATCACAAAGTGCACCGGCGACCGTTGCAGTTGATAACACTATTGGTGATGTTGTAAATACGCCGCTCGGTGCGGTTCGCGGTGAAAGCGTGACCGAAGTTGGCGCAACTGCACGTATCTACAAAGGCCTTCCTTATGCCATTCCTCCAACCGGCGACCTCCGCTGGAAAGCGCCTCAACCTCCCCAAGCCTGGGACGGAGAAAGAGACGGTACCGTGTGGCCGAATCGTTGCCCGCAAGGTGAAAGCAGCATGGGTGCTGGCGGACCGATCAGTGAAGACTGCTTATACCTCAATGTGGTAACAACCGCAGAAAAAACCAATGCAAACCACCCTGTGATGGTGTTTTTCCACGGCGGAGGTTTAACCTCAGGCACCGGCAATTCAACAACCTATAACCACCCCAAGCTTCCCAGCAAAGGCGTTGTCGTTGTTACGGTTAACAGCCGACTCGGACCTATTGGCTACCTTTCACATCCAGCACTGACTGCTGAAGATCCCAACGGCTCGTCCGGCAATTACGGCACACTCGACCTCAAAGCCTCGTTGGAGTGGGTACAGCAAAATATTAAATCCTTCGGCGGCAATCCCAACAACGTCACTATCTTTGGTGAATCTGGTGGTGGGACGAAAACCATTTCACAAATGGCGACGCCATTAACTAAAGGTTTATTCCATCGCGCCATCGTTCAAAGCGGATCCGCGTTGGTATCACCCGAACGCATTACCCCACTCGATAAAGCAGAAGAACGTGGGCAGAAACTTGCTGCTGCATTAGGTATTGAAGAAGGTGAAAACGTACTTGCAGAATTGCGCGCGAAGCCTTGGCAAGACATTATTGCTGCAGGCGCGAAAGAAGAAGTCGGCTTCCGTGCCGGTGTTGTTGTTGAAGGCTACGTTATTCCTGAGCCGGTCAGCGATATTTTCGTGAAAGGCAAACAACACCAAGTGCCGTTAATCGTTGGAGCAAATGCAGGCGAGCGCAGTTTGCAATCCAGTGTACCGCTAATGGCTGATCTTCACAGCGCCACAGGGACACCAACATTTACCTACAACTTCACACAGCTGCCAAAGCAGTGGCGAGAAGAAGAAGGGTGTGTGGCATTCCATGGCCTTGAACTAACGTATGTGTTTGGCGCAGTGCCTATCGGCCTATCGTCGCGCACCACTCAGTTCCTCGCTCGCAGTGGCGGTTGCTCTGCACAAGTGCCTGAGCACGACGAAGAAGATTTGAAAGCGGCTGATCAACTTGCAACCGTTTGGGCTCAGTTTGCCAAAACCGGTAACCCAAGTGTTGAAGGCATTATTGATTGGCCTGCGTATACTAAAGACGCTAACAATTACGCTGACCTTGGCATGCCGTTAACAGCAAAAACAGGCATTCAAGACTCTTACACAGCCCCTCCAGAAAGTGCAGGTAGTCGATTCTAATCTTTCCGACACTAGCCACAAAAAAAGCCCCGGACAAGCTAGCTTGACCGGGGCTTTTTTATGAACGCGCGGAACGCTCAATGAAAGGAGCCTGTTAAGCGATCGCTTTAATCACCTGACTCCCGCATTCGCTATTCGACTACTGGCTGTCGTCTTTCGGGATCAGCCCCTTGTCTTGCATACGCCCGATTTCCAGCGCGTGCTTCATCGCGTAGTTACCTTCATGGCAAGCATATTCATACCACCCTGCGGATGTATAGAATTCATATTCACCACCCCAAGGCTTTTCCCACACCAACGGATCTTCAACATGAAACGCATAGTGCAAACGATCAGGCCCCGCACGCGTGAAACGTTCCGTGACTTTCAACTGATCTGATGCATGATGAAAATACTGTTTAGGGCTGTAATTTATTGTCTCAACAACGAGCGTATCACCTTCGTACCAGCCAATAGAATCACCCATCCAAGGCCGAGTAATAGCTGACTCTGGTAAATGCTCGGCGTTCAAACGAATAATCCGCGCATCATGAATGGTTTCAGCGAGAATCATTACATGATCAGGTGATTGCACAATTTGGTAGTTTGCATTGTAGGCACCTTGGTGCAAAACAGCCCCTGCCTGCGACGGCCAAAATATACAGCGCTCTACAGCCGAGCGTGTTTCGTAGGATTCTAGGTCGCCCACATCAATGGTAAAAAAGATCGTGTGCCAGCCATCTGTTTTCTTCGCTGGAGCATCATCTTTTCTCGGAGGAATACGACCGTTTTTCGGGTAAGTTATTAGCGATGTGCGAGGCTCTCCGCCTACGCGCATGACTCTATTAACGTTACCAACCCAAAAGCGGTTGTAGCCACCCGTTCGGCCATCATTGGGAACGCCCTCGTTCGGGTCGGTGGGTTTGTTAGCCTCTTCATATCGCTTATCGGCTCCCCCCTCCATTTTCATCACTTCAGCGTCACTTAGCACTAACCGATCACCATATTGTTGCGGACGTTGAAATCGAGTTAACGTTTCGTTGGTCCACATACCCGCAATGTCCGGCTGGCCTTGCGCATTGCGAGGCGCCTTGTACTCGTCGGCTGCGTGTGCAGCAGAAAAGCCACACAGCGCACCTAGCGCTAACAATAAGAACCCCCGCTGTCTAATATCTAGCTTACGATGCGTCATAGATTATCCCCCGGACTTAGCCGAAAATTTATTTTCGATTAGATTTTCCCACAGCTATCCCCGGAGAGAAACGCTACGAGCATAATCTTATCAACGGCTAAACAATTCTATACATAGGAACTATGTTGCTGGAGCCGCACGGGACCACTAGGGTTAACTCGTTGCGGCTGGCGAGGGCTTCGCGCGCGGATATTTAGTAGGGTAGGCTCTCAATAGTTGTTCGAGCTTTTCAATATCGATGGGCTTTGCGAGATACTCATTCATACCCGCCTCGAAGCAAGCGTCTATGTGAGAGCGCACTGCATGAGCGGTAAGTGCAACGATCGGGATTGGAGGCAAATTATCTTCTCTTTCCCAACGCCTTATCTCGGTTGTGGCAGTTGGGCCATCCATATTTGGCATATCAAAATCCATTAATACCAAATCGAATTTCTCTGGGTTACTTTTTAGCGCATCAACGGCTAGCAACCCGTCTTCAACCAAAATGACTTGCTGGTTGAGCTTTTTCAAAATGCCTCGAACAACGACTTGATTAACTGGATTGTCTTCCGCGACCAAGATCGTTAATTGTGGAATATCTGTATCTGCTGGTTGATTTACCAAGAAAGCGACATTGTTGCCGGATACAGTATGGGCCAGTATAGATTTGTAAGCTTGCTGCAGATCGCCTGGTAAAGCTGGCTTCTCCATAACTTTGTTAATCCCAGCTGCGGCTAATTCGTTTTGCGGCGGGTAATTGATGGCAGAAGTTAACAACACTCTTGGGATTCCACGAAATCGTTCGTCATGGTTAATCTTGCTACTGGTTTCCACACCGTCCATCCCCGGCATTACCAGATCCAAACTAATCAAATCAAAGGATTTACCGGCTGCGTAGCTGGCTTCCAACATGTCAAGCGCTTCAATGCCATCCTTTGCACGTTCGACATCCATACCCCATGTTTCGGCTTGAACAACAAGCAGCTCCGAAAACGTATAGTTATCTTCTACCACTAAAATACGTTTCCCCTCTAGCGTTAAGTCATGGTGCCCTTGGCTACTGGTTACGCTTTGCTTCCCGTACTCGAGTTGTGCGGTAACCCAGAAGGTCGATCCTTTACCCGGTATGCTTTCCACACCGATGTTGCCGCCCATGGCATCGGCAAGTTGTTTGCAGATCGACAGGCCCAACCCGGTACCTCCATGTATACGTGCTGTGGCATTGCTAGCTTGTGAGAACGCATCAAACAGTTTAGCTTGAGAAGCTGCGGGGATGCCTGGACCAGAATCAATGACGGCTATCCGAATGAGGCCCTCCGACTGTGAATCCTTGCTGACCTTCAAAACTATTTGACCTTGCTCGGTAAATTTCACCGCATTGCTAATAAAATTTAGCATGACTTGTTTAACGCGTGTTGGGTCACCAATAAGTATTGATGGCAACTCCAGGTCTATATCTGCAATTAATTCTATCCCTTTATCCGCGGCATTAACTTTAAAAACATCGAGACTATCAACGGCTAGACGTTGAATATTAAAAGGAATTTTTTCTAACTCAATTTTCCCCGAAGAAAACTTCGAATAATCGAGGATATCATTGATAATGGTTAATAATGACGAACCGGAAGATCGAATGATATTGACATAATACAAACTTGTCTTATCTTTGAGGCGGTCAGCGAGTAATTCCGCCATACCTAGAACGCCGCTCAATGGCGTTCGAATTTCGTGGCTCATCCTCGCCAAGAATTCGCTCTTTGCTTTATTGTCAGATTCTGCTTGCAATTTCGATTCACGCATTTTTCGAATTCTATGCGCCAATGCAAATGCCAGAAATAACGCTTGAAAATAGAACGAAGCCGATTGGAGCAAGTAACCATTCTCCTCAATAGGCGCAGGTAGCCCTGCCACATACATCATCATATTAATGGCGGAGAATCCGTATACGCTCCACGCAATAAGATAATATTTGGCATGTACCACACCTCGGTGTAAGGCGTAAAATCCAACTCCTATAAACACTAAGAATGAGAATATGACATAGAAAGACATGATGCCAATATCAAAACTTGGGATCAGCCGCTTCAACACGATCATCACGACCAACAGACCGTTCAAACCATATAAGACTTTCACCAACCGTGTTGAAAGGCTATTCAGCCCCAAAAAGTGGATCATGAAGGGATAAGCCGCCAGTATTGGAAGGTAGATAATAATCAACGAGATTTGGTCTTGTAGCCAAGGGTTGTTCGGTAAAAAATATTTAAAAGAGATGCCTTGCTGGTAAAAAAACCAACACATAGAACCCAACATTTGTAGTCCGTAATAGAGATAGGCTCGATCTCGAATCGAAAAAGATAAGAACAAATGATAGGCTGCCAATGCAAATAGAAATCCAAGCGAAAAACCTCCCCATCCCCGCCAAGTCAAATCAATAGAATCAAGAATCTTTTGAGTTGTAATCGTTGGCGTGTAATGAGGAACTGGGGCGTACTCAATTTTTGTGAGGACTTGCAATGTTGTATTTGATGGCAGAGATAAGGGGAAATGAGCGAACCTATTCGGGTGAGGCCAACTCGAAAACTTATCGTCTGACGAAATCTTGTAGTGTTCGAGTAGATCTCCCTCTGATACCAGAAAAACCTCAACGTCACCAGGAAACCCACTGCCTAACCCAAATAGCCATTTATCTTCTGCCGCAATGGAACCAGTTGCAATATCAAACCGCATCCATACTGGCAATTTGTATTGATCGGCGGAAATAAAAAATGTAGCCGCCTGACGCCCCTGGCTTAGCGGTAAGCTAGCGACCTCCTGCCAACCCATATTTTGCGCGGGAAAGAAATGTAAAGCCGTCGCTAATTGTTTATAGGTAGGTGATTCAATATAAACAACTCTATCTAAGGTGTCAGACTCTTCCGCGGCAGAAGTAAGTCCCCCCACTGATAACAATGGCAGCAACGCCCACAGCACTATGGCAGCAGCCTTTTTCGGAAGACGGCCATTGACCGCCCTTATACACTTCACGTTATAAACTTTCCGCGTTTTTAATCAAAATCTTTTCGTGTTCTTAGCATTAAGTGTAGATGCATTTTTGTTCGACAGCGCCGAACAAACGAAGTGGGATATGGAACGAATGAAATAACTCGTGATTAGGCGGAATAGATAATACAGGCAATATCTGCATAAACTCCTATACTAATTAATACCTACGCCTCTAAATTTTTATACATCGATAGAATATGCGACTTTGGGTTTTATTTCTTTCATTATTTTTGGTCGCTTGTGGGCCCAGCCCAGTTGATCGAATCAATATTGGGTTGAATGTTTGGCCCGGCTACGCGCCTCTCTATCTAGCCGAAGATTTAGGTTACCTTAACAAATCCAAGGTACGCCTTACAATATTGCCATCGGCGTCGGAAGTGATGCACGCCGTCCGCACTGGTGTGCTGGACGCAGCCGCATTAACGCTGGATGAAACTCTTTCACTCATAGATGACGGGTACGATCTCACTGTAGTTCTCATTTTTGATTACTCTCACGGTGGAGACGTTCTTCTTGCTAAACCCTACATCGAGTCGCTAGCCACTTTAAAAGGACGGTCCATCGCGGTAGAAAACACAGCGGTCGGTGCGCTGCTACTGCAGAGTGCTTTAGAAAAGGCACAATTACGTTTTTCAGACATTGACATGCAAGTATGCGGCTTCGGCCAACATATCGCCTGCTACGAAAACGCCGATGCGATTGTCACGTTTGAACCCGTAAAAAGTCATTTGATTCGTCAAGGTGCGGTGTCGTTATTCGATAGCTCTAGTATCCCCGATACTATTGTTGACGTTTTGGTGGTAAACAAATCATCAGTGGCGTCAGCTAAAAAACCGGTGCAACACCTCATCGACGCCTACTTCAGAGCACGGCAGTTTATGCGTGATCAACCCGATGAAGCCATGGCAATCATCGGTGAAAGGCTCAGCCTAAACAGTAGCGATATGGATGTGATCTACTCGGGTATTGAAATACCGGAGAGAGACGACATGATCATTAAGCTATCAGGCAACCCATCTCCACTGGAAAAAACGGCATCATCTCTCGCTCAATTCATGTATGAAAATAAGTTGATTAAATCGCCATTAAAGATTAATCAGCTCACATCGGACAATTTTGTCATCATGAGGGAAGAATGACAGGATACCGAAGTATTTCCCTTAAACTATGGCTTCCAATCCTTCTGAGTATAAGTTTCGGGGGGCTTTGGCTAATTCTAGTGCTGGACAATTATTCTTCACGCAAGGAAGAAATAATCTCACGCAATCTTGACTTTGTTCGGTATGATATCGCTTCGCTAGTGAGAGAAATGGAATCGAACATCCAAAAGGATCAACTTGCTGGAGCCAGCATTACTCTCGCAGCAAAATCTGCAAACATTAACTACATCGCTCTCGCAGCAACCGACCATAGAGGAAATATATTATTTTCTGCACGCCCTAATCATGTGAATGAGCCTGCGTCATCTCTGTTTCCTGACTTCAACAAAAATGTAATTGCTAAACTTCAGTCTGAGAAAACCTACCAGATAACTTACTCGGGTGATGAAGAAAAAATTATCGCCTATGCACCGCTAACACTGGCTGCTGAAGCGAACGAACTGCGTTCCTTAAACGTAGGGTCAATCTTCATAGTGTTTGACTTATCGCATCAACTGCAAAATGTAAAACACGCTATATTTGAGCAAAGCGCCTATACAGGGGTGTTTTTTATCGCCATTTTAGGCGGCTTGTGGCTCATTTTTTACAAGTTTGTGCAATTACCCGTGAAACACATTGTCGACAGCACAAAAAATTTGTATGGGCAACGTGACGGAGTAGTATGTCGCATACAAGGAAACGGAGAACTATACGAAATCGCAGAATCTTTCAACGCCATGACTGCGGAATTAGACCTTCGTTCATTTCTGGTAAATAAAGCCGAATACGAGATTACGTTAAAAGACAGCTTGTTTGATAGCTTGTTCTTAGCTATTCCCGATACGTTTTTCCTGCTCGACGATACGGGAAATGTAATCGACCTAAGAACATCTGACCACCAAGACCCTCACACCCCGGCCACGCACTTAGTCGGAGAAAATATACGTCGATTCTTTCCGTCAGACGTTGCAGCCCATTACTCTCATGCAATGGCAACGGTCAAAGAACTTAGGTCTTTGCAGATTATTGAGTACTCATTGAGCCAAGACCAGCAAGACAGACACTTCGAGTCCAGAATCAATTATTCAGACTCAAACAAACAGTTTCTCGTGGTCATTAGGGATATCACTGAGCGAAAACACTTTGAAGAGAAAATTCTCTACCAAGCCCACTACGACTCGTTGACCAAGTTACCTAATCGATTCTTGGCTATGGACCGTCTCTCTCAACAGCTCAAAAATGCGGCGAGAACTCAGTCTTCAACAGCTGTTGTATTTCTTGATCTCGATGATTTCAAAAAGATCAATGACACTCTTGGACATGAAACGGGCGACGCATTATTGATCGCTACAGCCAATCGACTCAAGGCTTGTGTTCGTTCTCAAGACACTATTGCTCGTTTGGGCGGCGATGAATTTATACTCGTAACCGCCTCCGTAGACTCAAGTCAATCTCTAACCCACATTACCGAAACGTTACTCAACGCATTCGACAAACCTTTTTATATTCACGATCGTGAAATAATAATTTCAGCTAGCGCTGGCATTTCTACCTATCCAGACGATGGGAATACGCCATCTGACCTGTTGAGAAAAGCCGATGCTGCAATGTATTCGGCCAAGAGCAAAGGTCGCAATGCCTTTTCGTTTTTCACCGACAGTATGAATAAAGAAGCCTACCGCCAATTGAGTATCGAAGAGCAATTACACGGAGCGCTGGAACGTGAGGAGGTTTACGTCGTCTTTCAGCCTCAATTTGGTATTGCGAGTCGAGAGATCGTCGGAGCAGAAGCACTTTTACGCTGGCAAAACCCCAAACTCGGTAGCGTCTCACCCGCCGAGTTTATTCCGATTGCGGAAAAAACAGGTAAGATCATAGCGCTGGGAAATTTCGTACTTGAGCAGTCGTTAAAGGCATTCACGAGCTGGCAAGCGTTTACGGATGAGAATTTTCGCATAGCGGTGAACCTCTCTCCGCGGCAGTTTAGGGGTGACAGGTTAACAGAAAACATTGTCGAACTACTTCAGCATTACGGTGTAGAGGCTAAGCATATCGAACTGGAGATTACGGAAGGTGTTTTACTCGGCGAGCAGGGCTTTGTCACAGAAGAACTCGAAAAATTAAGCCGTTCTAATATTCAACTAGCGATGGATGACTTTGGTACAGGATACTCCTCATTGAGCTACCTGCGGAGCTATCCGTTTAAAGCTTTAAAAATTGATCGATCTTTTGTGTCGGACATCGGGGTTAAACCCGACGCTACAAAGCTAATTCACGCCATCATTGAAATGGCGCACGGCTTAGACCTGCAGGTCGTTGCTGAAGGAATAGAGACTGAGGAACAACTGACAACATTGGATGAGCTTGATTGCGATATCGGACAAGGCTTTTATCTCGGGAAACCGGTACGAGCGTCAGAACTGAAAAGTAGAATTATTAACGTATAACAACTGGCACACGAACATTCTCGCCACGATGATAGCAACCAACTGCACTAGTATTGACGACTTCTACTGACTGCTACTGAGTTTTGACGTCATATGTAACAGTGGCCCCACAAACCCCAGCGGTGTTCATCGATTCCCAACCGGAAAATGACAGGCGACTAGGCCCTCGCTTGTCCCCTGCCCTTCGATATTGATTAAGTCAGGCTCCTGCGTGCGACACTTGTCTTGCACGTAAGGGCAACGGGTATGAAAGTGACAACCCGATGGCGGGTTGATCGGTGAAGGTACTTCGCCTTGCAGCGCGACGAGTGCTTTTTTCTTATCTGGATCGGGTTTAGGAATGGCGTCAATCAATGCGCGGGTGTAAGGGTGGCTGGGGTTTTTATAGAGGGTTTGCGCATCGCTAATCTCGACAATCTTTCCTAGATACATTACCGCGATACGATCAGAGACGTGTTTTACAACCGCAAGATCATGGGCGATAAATAACAATGCCAAGTTCAACTGCTTCTGTAAATCAATCAACAAGTTCATGATTTGCGATTGAATAGACACGTCAAGCGCCGATACCGGCTCGTCGCACACTAACAACTTGGGCTTTAATGCGATTGCACGGGCGATACCGATTCGCTGTCGCTGGCCGCCTGAGAATTCGTGCGGATATCGATTGGCGGCGTCGGGTTGCAAACCTACTTTCGCTAGTAACTCTTTTACCCAGACTTTTCGCTCTTCTGCGGTTCCCATGTTGTGAATCACGTAGGGCTCTTCGAGAATTGAGCCTACGGTATGTCGCGAGTTTAACGACTCCATGGGGTCTTGGAAGATGATTTGCATTTCGCTGCGAATCGAGCGCATGTCTTTCTTGCTGAGCGAAAGAATATCGCGACCTTCAAATTTAACACTGCCGCCAGTCGGTTCGTATAAACGCAAAATCGATTTAGCGACTGTACTTTTGCCACAACCTGATTCGCCGACCAGCCCTAGTGTTTCGCCTCGCCTTAAGTCAAAGGTGACCCCGTCTACCGCATAGTTAGTCGCGACTTGACGAAACAATACACCACCACGAATCGGATAGTGCATTTGCAGATTGTCGACTGACAATAGTGTGTCTTCCGAAGGCATTTTACTTGTCATTCGGCCAACTCCCGCCAACGATGGCACGCGACACGGTGCGATGGATCATCATTAATAGCTTCGATTTGTGGCTCGGTTTCGCTACAGGCACTAGTCGCAAATTCGCAGCGTGTTCTGAAGCGGCACCCACTTGGCAAATCTCTCAAGCTTGGCACCATACCTGGGATAGTTTGGAGTTCTGATTTGCTTTCCGTTTCAAGTATTGGGATAGAATTTAATAAACCACGTGTATAAGGGTGCTTGGGTGCTTTAAAAAGATCGCGCACTGGCGCTTCCTCAACGATACAGCCCGCATACATCACAATCACACGATCACAGGTTTCGGCAATCACGCCTAAGTCGTGGGTGATAAACAATACCGACATGCCGATTTCTTGTTGTAGATCTTGAATGAGCTTCAGGATTTGATTTTGTGTGGTGACATCGAGTGCTGTCGTCGGTTCGTCAGCAATTAGAATATCGGGTTTACAGGCTAACGCCATTGCAATCATAGCCCGTTGACGCATGCCGCCGGATAGCTGGTGGGGGTATTCGTTGAGGCGCTTTTCTGGCGCAGGTATGGCAACCTTTTTTAGAATATCGATAGAGGCTTGTTTTATATCTTCTTCGCTCATTTCGGGGAAGTGCAACCGATAGACTTCTCCAATCTGCTTGCCAATACGATGCACCGGATTGAGCGCGGTCATTGGCTCTTGGAAGATCATCGCAATCTTGCGACCGCGAATATTATGCATCTCCTCAATAGGCAGCGACAATAAATTTTTACCGTCGTAATCAATCACACCGTCGTCAATATTGCCCGAAGGCTGCGGCAACAAGCGCAGAATTGAAAACGCTGCCACACTCTTTCCACAACCGGATTCACCTACCAGCCCCAGGCTTTCGCCACGGTTTAGAGTAAAACCAATACGGTTGAGCACCTCGACCTTACCGTCTTCTGTCTCAAAAGAAACGACAAGGTCTTTAACAGATAAAATGCTGGTTGATGACGACATTATGGATTACTGAACTCGGTAGGTTTCGTCAATAATCGTCACTGGCTCAAAGGTTTTGCCAGATTTCATAGCGTCTAAGGTTTCTTGTTTGACCTCTTCATCAATCCAAAACAAGCCACCAATAGAACCTAAATTTGCAGTAGCTGCGGTAAAGTCAAACAAGGTATCGGACCATTTCGTGCCTGGAGGATTAGGCAACTTCATCCAGCGCCAATACCCTTGCCGAATATAAGGAATCATATAGGTTGGAATATAAGCACCATGCTCATGAATTTTTTCCTGAATCGCATGGGCAGCCGCAATAGCAACATCCTTTTCTTCTGCGAAGCGATATGTATCTATCAGTGCATCCAACTCAGGGTCGTCCGTATTGGTTATATTATTGGTTTGCGGAATGTGCGCATTGGACGAGTGGTAACCACCCCAAAACTGTGGTCTAAGCCCTGTACTCCAGCCCATCCAAGAAATTTGATGCTTTTTCTCTAATACTTTCTTGAAAGAAGCAGCACCATCTAACCGCTCAAGCACTAATTCTAACCCCGCCTTTTTCGCTTCTTCCTTAAGAAAAACTAATCGATCAGTATGCAACTCCGAGGTGTATGTCACTGTTAGAGAAAGTTTAGCTCCCCCCTTAGTCCTAATACCGTCGGGCCCTCTTTCATTCCAACCAGCTGCAGAGAAATAGCTGTCTGCTTTTTCTAAATCAAACTCTCGAGCGCGAATATTAGTATTGCTATATTCGCCATAACCCACAGTGCCACTATGCAGGCGTTCATAATCACCACGCAACACTGTATCTATCATTTTGCTGATATTGAGAGAGTGAGCTATTCCATAGCGAACATTTTTATCCGATAAGATTGGATCGTCCTGATTAAGATAGAGCCCTTGCGATGGTTGAGATACATCGTTATAGAACCACATTTTGTGGATGTATCCGTTTTGAAATTCTGGAGTATTTGATTTCTCGTGCCAATAAGAAGGCAGGGTTAAACCAAAAGCATCTAGTTCCCCACGCAGAAAATACCTATACATAGTTTCTGGGTCTCGAATGACTTTAATACTAACCTTGTCCACGTTGAATCTATTTTTGTAGTACTTTAAATCTTGGGCCCACCAATCTTTTTTTCGCGTAAATACGACAGATTTACCTTTATCAATTTTGCTTAATTGATAAGGCCCTGTGTTCGGTTCAATCTTCCAGTTGTAATCTCGCACCCAATTTTCGTCTAGCTTATGAAAGTGCCTAGCTGTCGGACTGATACTGTAATAGTAATGAAGATCTACTTTGGGTCTAGCAACATCTCCTGTAACACTAATCGTATAGTCGTCGTATTTTTTTACACTCAATATTCGGTTGGTGTAATGATCGTTGTACCAAGGAGCTACGATATGCTCTGAACGCATAAAATCTAAAGTAAACATATAGTCGTCTGCGGTAACTGGTTTACCGTCTGACCACACCGCTTTAGGGTTGAGCTTATAATAAATAGTTCTCCCGTCTTCACCATAGGCCCAGTGGGTTGCCATCGCAGGAATTACGTTATGCGTATTCGGGTGGAAGTCAATCAATCCAAGTTGGTTTCCCAATATGGATGATCTGAATCCTGAGTTAGAGTCCGGTCCGACCCAACGTAGCGTCAATGGAAATGAATCCATCGCGCTTCGTAGCGTACCGCCTTTTTTTGCTTCAGGAGAAGCGAAAACAGGGTCTTCATTATTTGTTTCCCAAACCAGCCCCGTAGGCAATTCACTCACCGGATACGCTTTTAACTCGCTCTCATCGACCAATGATTGATTATTTTGCTCTCCCTCTTCACTAGAGCAACCGATCAGGAAAAGTGCCGTCACTGACAAGCAAGTTAAAATCAGTTTTTTCTTCATGGGTCACCTTTAACTATTCGTAAATTGTGTGCCGTTTAGGGTCAAATGCTTCGCGGATTGCTTCACCAACAAAGGTCACCATCGTCAAGATAATAATCAACGACGCTACAACCGATGATACGATCCAAGGCGATTGGAGATTTGCTATACCTTGACTCAACAACTCCCCCCAACTCGGGGTGGGCGGAGGTAAGCCAAAGCCTAAAAAGTCGAGCGATGTTAATGCGGTAATACCACCTGCAACGGAAAACGGGATAAAGGTAATAATTACTGAAACTGTATTGGGTAATATGTGACGGAACACCACGCGAGACGTTCCCGCACCTAGCGCTTTTGCGGCTAATACATACTCTCTGGATTTTTCTTTGTAAGTGGCGGTGCGCATATACCAGGTCATGCCCATCCAGCTGAACATCACCATCACGAGAATTAGCGTCCAAAAGCTTGGCACGATGATGGAAGCGATAATCATGATGACGTACAAAAAAGGAATATTGGACCAAATTTCTATGAGTCGTTGAAATAGAAGATCAAACGCCCCACCCCAGTATCCCATTAAACAACCAATAGCCACCCCAACTGAATAATTACATAGCAGTAAGAATAACGAAAAGAAGATCGCAATCCGAAAGCCGTAAACCAGGCGAGCCAAAATATCGCGCCCCACGGTGTCAGTGCCTAGATAGTGCTGCGTCGTAATCGATGGGGCGTAAGGTGGGTAGCTGCCTTCAATAAAATCGTTCTCAAACGCATTGTAGGGAACGATTGGCATCAGGACCCAATTTTTATTACCCGAACTGTCTTCCCCTTGGGCTTTAAACTGTTTTTGTAGATCGCGATAGTTGGTTTCGTATTGATAGTCGAGGCCGAAGGTTTCGCCGGGAATGACGGCGCCGTAGGTTGGGAAATACCACTCCCCTTCATAACTGACGATTAACGCTCGGCTATTAATTAACAGCTCCGTTACCAGCGATAGTAGAATCAATACCAAAAGAATTATCGCCGACCAATAACCACGGCCAATCGAGCGAAAGCGATTAAATGTTTTTTGAGTTTGCGGATTGAGGTTGATTAACGCCATCGATTACGCCCCAAACTTAACGCGAGGGTCGACCAACGCGACGCAGATATCGGAAATAATATTGCCGATCAAAGACAGCAGTGAACCAATCACTAATATACCCATGACCACGGGGTAGTCTCGCTCGACCAGCGACTCATAGCCGAGCAGCCCAAAGCCATCAATATTAAATATTTTTTCGATCAGAAATGAGCCAGCAAGAAACAACGTGATGTTTTCACCAAAATTGGTTGCGATAGGAATTAGGCTATTTCGTAACGCATGTCCAACGACCGCACCTTTAAAGTTCAGACCTTTTGCCATGGCAGTTCTAACATAGTCGGCAGCAAGGTTATCCATTAGGGAGTTCTTCATCATGAATGTCATCACGGCAAAGCTACCGGCCATGTATGCTATCAACGGCAATACGGAATGACTGATAATATCGCCAACTTTCCCAAGAAAACCGAGTTCATCGTAGTTGTCGCTGACAAATCCACTTAAGGGGAACCAGTCCAAGTAAAAAGCAAACACCGTTAGTACAATAATACCGACAACATAACCGGGAATGGCATACCCCACAAATACAAGGATTGAGGTCAAGTTATCTATTGATGTGTTGTGTTTTATCGCTTTGAGAATACCTAGCGGTATACACACCGCGTAGGTCAGTATCATGGTCATCACGCCATAATAAATTGAGATGGGTAAACGCTGCTTGATACTGTCCCAAACGGGTTCGCCGTACCGTGTCGAGTAGCCCAAGTCGAGTTGCAGTACATCTTTTAACCAAATGAAATAACTGACGATAACGGGTTTATCAAAACCGTAATATTCTTTTAATTGCTGGAGCTGGTCTTCTGAAAGCGTTGAGCCTGCTATACCGCGATTGCTGGTTTGAACAGAACCCCTGTCGCCCGACTGTAATTGAGCTTCGGTCAACATTCGCTCAATTGGCCCGCCGGGCACCATACGAGTTACTGTAAAGACCAGCATGGTAACGCCAAGAAACGTGGGGATAATTAACAAGAAGCGTCTTATAAAGTAGGACGTCATTCAGTGGTTCCTAATACCTTCTGCGTTCTAAGCAATGCTATGAGCTTTAAGTTCTTATGCTTGCGACCCTGGCTCAGGAGGACAATAGCGCACCAATATACTATGTAATGGAAACGCCTTAAATAGCGGGTATCACAGTAAATTGTTACATGATGAGCGCTGAGCTGTTTGCGAGCACTTACTCCGTAGTAACGCTCCGATTAACCGTTGGATGTTAGTACCCTTTGCGGCTTTTTTGTTCAAACTGAGTAAAAGGTTAGCAATACTGCGCACTAGGGTCTCATGATGGGCCAGTCAGCCGCGTCGACGGAATCGAGGTGTGTTTGGTGTTGATCACCTTCCCACTTGGCAATGAATTCACCGCGCGGATCATATTGGGCGGTCTGTTTCTCGATATCAAAGTGACGAGAGCCACGAGGATCTGCTCCGACTCCCGCCAAGTATTGCCAATTTCCCCAGTTACTCGCCACATCGTAGTCGACCAATTGCTGCTCAAAATACGCGGCCCCCCAACGCCAATCCAAGTCTAGTTCGTGGATCAAGCAGCTCGCAACAATCTGCCGACCACGGTTAGACATATAGCCGGTTGCGTTGAGCTGGCGCATGCAAGCATTAACGAGTGGATAGGGGGTATTGCCATTTGCCCAACGCTGGTAGCGCTCAGGATAGAAACACCGCCTCCCCGGTTTGCCCGTTATACCCTGAAAACGAAAGAGGTCTTGTTTATGCGCGCAGGCGTACCACTGAAAGTATTCTCGCCAAAGCAATTCAAAGTAGAGCCAATGGGTTGATTCGTTGGCCACGACATCGTTTTCAAATTCACGCAATACCGACAGCACCCTGCGCGGCGAGACGCACCCCTGAGCTAGCCAAGGAGAAAATTTGCTGGACGCGCTAAAGCCTTCTAGCGCATTGCGTGTTTCTTTGTATGTGGAGGGTGCCGGTGAGGAGAAATAACCTCGCAGATGGGTTAACGCTGCTCTCTCGCCGCCCGTAAACATTGCAGAGCTATGACGCTTTTCACCGTATGATGGGTCAATTTGACGAAGCGCATGCTCAATATTGTGTAGCGGCACTAATGGTGGCCCAGGCACACACCTGGCTTTGTCGCGGGCAGGCAACACTTTTCTGTTCTCGACAAGTTTACGAAACTGAGTAAACGTTTGCGGCAACCGGCTCAACTTGAAGGGCAAGTCCTGCTGGGTAAATAGCGTATGTGTTGAAAAGCTTCGAAACTGCACGTTTTCAGCTTGCCGCTGTAGTTCTTGCCACTGCCGAGCCTCGTAGACTCCGGCAAGCTCCGAACGAAATACAGCACCGACATGGTAGGTACGAATTAACTTCTTCAACACATCAACGGGTTTGCCATGAAACACCAATAGCTGCTGGCCCATCCCACTTAATTGCTCACTCAGATCTTGCAGGCTTTCCGCCAAAAAACGTCGCCGCGACTCCCCCATAGAAGAACTTGCGTATGCGTTGGGCGAAAACCATTGAAGGTCCACAACGTAGACACACAGCAGTTTCTTGCTTGTCAACGCGGCGGTTTGCAGCGCGTTGTTGTCATCTAACCGGAGATCTCTTGTAAACCAATACAGGCTCGTGTCGTACATTCTGCTTCTCTTGCTACATCATTTTACGTGGCGGGCAACGAGATTTGATTGAAAAAAAGGGCGTTTGTTGCGCTATGTAATGTTACGCAGCGAATTCACCTATAGATTCATTGATCTAAACGCAAATACCGTTGCGGAGGTATATGCACAAAGGTAGATCTATTGCCTAGTTTACTTGCGTATATAAAGACTGATCAGTAACGTTGGCCAACCGTACTTTTTATTAGAACATGGTCTAACGTCGGATAGTCATTTACGCAGCACAAAGTCGAGCCAATACACCAGGGAACAGTCATGAACGAACACGCTACTAAAAACCAACAAGCATTTTACGAATGGCTAGAAACCCGCAACCCGAATCAGCCGGAATTTGTGCAAGCCGTAAAAGAGCTATCTGGTGATGTCTTTCCCATTGTGGAGGACAACAAACACTATCAAGACGCGCAAGTACTGCAGCGACTATCGGAACCAGATCGCGTCATCTCATTTCGGGTTTGCTGGCAGGCGGATGATGGCACCATCCAAATCAATCGCGGCTGGCGCGTCCAGCACAGTGGACTTATAGGCCCTTACAAAGGCGGCATACGCTTCCATCCTAGCGTTAATGAATCTATTTTAAAGTTTCTTGGTTTCGAACAAACATTCAAAAACGCATTGACTGGGCTCTCGCTGGGAGGAGCAAAAGGCGGCGCAGATTTTAACCCGCAGGGTCATTCCGACGCGGAAATTATGCGGTTTTGCCAGGCATTTATGAACGAACTATACCGCCACATAGGAGAGACCAAAGACGTTCCCGCCGGGGATATCAATGTATCTTCACGTGAAATTGGCTACCTCTTTGGTCAATACCGCCGCCTTGTTAATAACTTCGCGGGCGCTCTCACGGGCAAAGACATTGAGTTCGGTGGCAGCCATGTTAGAGTTGAGGCAACCGGGTACGGTCTAATGTACTTCGTTAAAGAAATGCTAGAACATGTCGACGAAAAAGTGGCCGACAAACGCATTTGTATTTCCGGCGCTGGCAATGTCGCTTTGCATGCAGCGCTAAAAGCCATCGATTTAGGCGCAACGGTTTTAACACTGTCGTCAAGCCAAGGGGTTTTGCAACATAAGAAAGGGTTTAGTGAAGACGACATACGTACCCTACTCTCTAAAAAAGGCAGCTCAAGCGAACGCCTAAAATCATTAGTCAATAGCGAGACCATCTCATGGCACGATGATCAAAAACCTTGGTCGGTCGAATGCGACATTGCCTTGCCTTGTGCAACCCAAAATGAATTAGATGGCAGCGATGCAAAAAAATTAATTGAGAATGGATGTCGCTGGGTCGCAGAAGGGGCCAACATGCCCTGCACGGCCGACGCTATCGATGCGTTCGAAGATGCTTGTGTGCCCCATGTACCGGGTAAGGCATCGAACGCAGGTGGTGTTGCACTATCCGGTTTAGAAATGGCACAAAACGCGGCGTTTGTGTCTTATGATTTCGACAATCTCGATAAACGTCTTCAAGACATCATGGCAAATATTCATAAGCGGTGTACCGGTGATGGAAAACTTAGCGATGGCAAAATACACTATCGTAGAGGGGCAAATATAGCCGCCTTTAAACGCGTAGCTGATGCACTGGTCGCACAAGGCATTGGCTGACAGCGTAAAACCTAGTTATTAATGGGCTCATGTTATGTCATTAGACGAAAAGATTGACGTTAAGTTTGTTTTGCACGTGCTTGAAAAGATCGTCACGCACGGCCATCGGGACGAAACTCGAGAGTTTCCCACTCACCAGCTCGAGGGGATTTTTGCGTCTTCAGATCTTGATGGATACAACGTCGTGCTATTTAATGAGTATGTTTCACTGACGATACAATTCCATAGCAAGTATGTGTTCGAATACAACAATCAGAGAGAGCGGCTGCTGTTTTTAGAAAAGCTTGAACATATCCAACGTGCTTACAGTAATAATAAGCAAAAATAGAAAAACCTGATGAATAGTCACGACGCTATCTAAAGCGGCTTGTCTACTCGACCTTAAGAATCACAAGAACAATCTCAGCGACCTGAACACCAAATTTAATCATCACACTCTCATTTATCAGCGTGGTGTCATTAATGAGATACATGCGATCATCAATTCGCACGTCAAGTGTCCCGTCGTTGTAGGGAACTCTTAGCACGTAATCGAGAAATAACGCATTACCCGCTACGCTTGCCTGCCCACTACCCACAACGTCACCGGCGGTCGCAGTATACTCACCATTGCCAATGGGTGTTAAGGTCCAAACGCGTGTTTGGGTTTCTCCATCGTCAAACTCGAAGTGTTCATCTAATGTACCAATACCGCCGTCACTCCAACTAGCATCGATGGTGGCATTGAAGCGTCGAGTCACCTTACCGGAATAATTTTTCAATACGCCGTGCGCCGTCAGCTTGCCGTTAAAAAATTCCGTTAACTGTAATTTTGGTTGATTATTTTCGTAGTCAGTTACTTGGACAGAACTGCACCCAATGAGAGTTAACGATAGAAAAAAAACAAATAGTTTATTTAGCATCATAACAACTTGTCGCTATTGAAGATTAGTGACTAACGGAGAGGGCTGATTAACATCTTTCAGGAATTCCAACACGTCTGGTAGGACATTAGACCAACTGCCGAGGATCGGAGCCATTGCCCCGACGGTGCCAGCATGCCCAACATCTTCGTAATAAATAACACGATGAGGAACACTATGTTCTTTTAGCGCCGCAGCCAAACGTTCGGTGTTACGCGGAATTACGGTGGAATCATCAAGGCCTTGTATAAGCAACGTTGGCGGAATATCACTGCTAACAAAGTGAATAGGCTGTGTGAGCTTCAAATCTTCTGCGCCAGCGAATACCTTTTTTAAGCGTTTACTCTGTAAGGGGAGGAAATCATAGGGACCTGAAAGACCGACCCACGCGGCGACCGACTTAGCATCGGCGCCGGCTTTTTGTAAGTATCGAGGATTTGACACTAACATAGCAGCAATGTGCGCACCGGCCGAATGTCCCATTAAGACCAGCGTGCTATCAGGGTAGCGGGTTTGAATCGTTGCCACAGCATCGGCCGCATCTTCAATAAAACGTGGAAAGCTAACCTCAGGATAGACACGATAGTCAGGAATAGCGACTCGAAACCCTTCGCTTGTTAGTGCCTGCGCGACAAATCGATAATTTTCTTTTTTGCCGCTTTGCCACCCGCCGCCGTAGAAAAATACAATGGTTGTGTTCTGGTAAGGCGTTTTAGCAGGCCAGTAATAATCAACATTCTGTCGCTTTAACTCACCATAAGAAATCTGATCTATACGATTGTAGCCGTCGTCAGGTGTCACGAAGTCGACAACGCCAAACACACAGCCCTGTAGAACTGTCGAAATAAAGATAACGGGTAGAATTAGGTGCAGACGCTTCATGGTCATCCTTTAGTGTGCATGTCTATCTAAATACGGTACAACCTTCTTTTTGGATCAGGAGGTTTACCACCAACTATGACAAAGGGATGAAGAGTGTGCAGGTTAAGGGGGCGAGGAGGCCTAATCGGATTCAGATAAATTGGCGAGTGTTTGACTCCCTGATTCCATTCGCGTTATACCCATCGTAGGACGGAGAATATAATGATTAATATAGTCAGCCGTGATAGAGGCTGAAACCACTGCTTGGTGGCCTTTATCGATTCCGTGAATTCTATTTGCACGAACTTGAGAACGACTATCAAGCTGACTGGCGAGACTCACTGTACCATCAATGTTCTCACTACTCGTTTCTTTGGGTGAAAAACTAAATAGCAAGGTATGGTCTACCTGTGGAGGCAAGCCGCGTTGATTGAGATTACTAAGAAATTTACTTTCTGGATTCATGTCTCGCCAAACCGGTGCCACAACCGGCGCATATTCCACGCCTAAACGAGCCCCATCATGCCCTGCCCAAGGCGTCGAGATGGTGAGTATACGATCTGCGACGGGTACTTCATTTTGATGCTGAATCTGCAAATAGCGTTTTGTTATCAACCCTCCCATACTGTGTGCAACAATCCTAACCTCCAAGTCCGGAAACCTATGACGCATTTCGGTTGCAACATACGACATTATCGAGGCACTAGCCTCTAATTCAGCACCTGATGGGTAGTGGAAAAATACGGGCTGGTAATTAGTCCAATTTAGCTGTGGTATTAAATCGCGCCACACTTTGGGAGACGAGTTGATTCCGTGGACGAATAGCACCACACCCCTATCTGGGTCCCACGGCTGCGCCAAATAAAACCCATAACCTACTTCATTGATAAAGCGATAGGGTTGCCACAATCCAATTCTAGTCACGCTATCTTGAAATTTTCGCTCGTCGAAACTGATTAGTGAACCAATATCAGCACTTAAATATGGCACGGTACTAATGCTATCTTCTTTAGATAAGTCGAGGCTTGGAATAGCCGATTCAGAAGTCCGCGGTTTTAAAGACACAATATTGAAAGCCCAATGCTCGGTGTCTAGCGTAGGCGGGCTTTCCACCAATAAATCTGCGTTTATAGAGGCTGGCTCACCCGCTTGGTATTTAAAATCGGCATTCACGTCTTTGAAGACAAAAAGAATTGGCTCAGAAGACGAATGGCCCAATGCAAATTCATTTTGTTTTTCGCCTAGTACTTGATACGACAACACCTTGTGACTCTTGGGAGACAGCAGCGCCGCTATAGTATGACCAGCGTATGACATATCATTTGTTGGGACTATACGCCCTGCAATTAAGCGCATTTCGGCGTTTGCAGAATCTAAATCAACCTGGAGATCACTTAAGTCTTGCACCAGGCTACAAGAACCAAGCAAAAGAAGCGTAGCCAGAAATAGAATTTTGGACATACATACACCTAACAATTAGGAAACCCTGTGTTACACGTAGAGGCTGTCATCTACCCGGCGAATTGTGTCTATCACACGACGCTCTAAATAATTCGATACTACCCCTACGTAAGTTTTGCTAACGATAATCTTAAAGTCACACTCTTTGCAGGTAAACTTGATAATTAGAAAGTTCGATAATACACGCCACTTTATCGCATTATCAGTGGCATCACTTTCAACATCGAAACGATTACATTAGTCACACTGCAAGAAGCTACGCAGTGCGACGAAAGCAGTGGGCTTTAAAAAACCAGATGTTTGGTTCTAACTGTGGAGTTAAGGTTGATCAGCCGACAGATTATGTCCGCACATTATCTATCGCCTTATAAAAAGTGCGGCTAATAAAAATATCGCTATTTAAAAACAGAAAAGCCGTCGTCAGCGTAGATCGTTGTACCATTGACGCAGGCGGCTTCATCGCTTGCTAAAAATGCGACAACTCGGGCAACGTCTTCAGGTTTGATTAGCGTCCTACGTAAATGTTTTTTCGCCATGGCATTCTCTAACCCGGCGTTACGATATTCACTAATCATATTTGTATCCGTCACTCCCGGAGCAACATTAACCACACATATGCCGTACTGTGCTAACTCTAAAGCGGCAGATTTTGTCATATTTTCAACCGCTGCTTTGGACGCGTTGTAACCCACACTATAGAGTGACGCCAATTGACCATAGATCGACCCAGTGTTGATGATCACTCCGCTATTGCCACCCTTGATCATTGCGCGAGCGGCAGCCTGAATTCCGTAGAACACGCCATCTTGATTAACAGAGACTACTCTACGGTACTCTTCGGGAGTCCAATCCAGCAGCTTGCCTCCACCGGCAACACCAGCGTTATTAAACATAATGTCTAACCGGCCGAAGTGATCGACACACTTTTCAACTAGGCTTGTTAATTGAACCGGATCAGAAACATCGGTCTTTTGAAAAAAGCTTTGCACGCCTAGATTAGTAATTTCTAAAACGGCTTTGTCGGCATCGCTGTCATCCAAGTCAGCAATAACTACATCCGCACCTCTCTTAGCTAACTCAAGCGCTGAGGCTAAACCGATTCCTTTTACGCCACCGGTCACTATCGCAACCTTTCCAGAGAGAGACCTACTTTGCGTTTTAGACATCTATTTTTCTTCTATTTACATAAATTGAATGGGAAGATTAAAGGAAAGCGTGACAGGAATGAATGATAACTTTCATAGGAACATAAAAAACCCCGAGCGGCGTATGCTACACGGGGTTTTTAATTAGCAGCCTGACAACATCGTCTGGAACGATGTTGGGCGCCGGAGGGACGACGGCGGGTCGAAGACCTGCATGACACGGATGTCATGCATCACTATGACCGTATCCCGCAGGGATAGGTCAGCGTTATAAAAGAAAAGGCCAGTTGATTACTCAACTGGCCTTTTGCATTAGAAGCCTGACGATGACCTACTCTCACATGGGGAAACCCCACACTACCATCGGCGCTAAGTCGTTTCACTACTGAGTTCGAGATGGGATCAGGTGGTTCCAACTCGCTATGATCATCAGGCAAACTGGTATGGATTGTGGTTGGTCTTATCATCGAGTGATGTGCCGCACGTTCCAAATAGGGTGAGATAAAGTGTTACCGTGTTTGTCACATTGTGTTAGTAACATTAGGTAAGCTTAATAAGTAAGTAGTGTACTGCCTATTGGCGTTCAATCTGTCCGCGATCCTTTTCGTTTCTGACCCTACGTGTACCTGTAGGACAGTCGTCAATCAATCGCTTCAATTATATGGTCAAGCCTCACGGGCAATTAGTACTGGTTAGCTCAACGCCTCACAACGCTTCCACACCCAGCCTATCAACGTGGTAGTCTTCCACGGCCCTTCAGGGGATTAAATCCCAGGGAGAACTCATCTTGAAGGAGGCTTCCCGCTTAGATGCTTTCAGCGGTTATCCCGTCCGAACGTAGCTACCGGGCAATGCCATTGGCATGACAACCCGAACACCAGAGGTTCGTCCACTCCGGTCCTCTCGTACTAGGAGCAGCTCTTCTCAATTCTCCAACGCCCACGGCAGATAGGGACCGAACTGTCTCACGACGTTCTAAACCCAGCTCGCGTACCACTTTAAATGGCGAACAGCCATACCCTTGGGACCGGCTTCAGCCCCAGGATGTGATGAGCCGACATCGAGGTGCCAAACACCGCCGTCGATGTGAACTCTTGGGCGGTATCAGCCTGTTATCCCCGGAGTACCTTTTATCCGTTGAGCGATGGCCCTTCCATACAGAACCACCGGATCACTATGACCTACTTTCGTACCTGCTCGACTTGTCAGTCTCGCAGTCAAGCACCCTTATGCCATTGCACTAATCTCCTGATTTCCGACCAGGATTAGGGTACCTTCGTGCTCCTCCGTTACTCTTTGGGAGGAGACCGCCCCAGTCAAACTACCCACCAGACACTGTCCGCGACCCAGATAATGGGCCGGCGTTAGAACCCCAAACATACCAGGGTGGTATTTCAAGGTTGGCTCCACCGCAACTGGCGTCACGGTTTCAAAGCCTCCCACCTATCCTACACAAATAGGCTCAGAGTTCAGTGTCAAGCTATAGTAAAGGTTCACGGGGTCTTTCCGTCTAGCCGCGGGAACACAGCATCTTAACTGCGATTTCAATTTCACTGAGTCTCGGGTGGAGACAGCGTGGCCATCGTTACGCCATTCGTGCAGGTCGGAACTTACCCGACAAGGAATTTCGCTACCTTAGGACCGTTATAGTTACGGCCGCCGTTTACCGGGGCTTCGATCAAGAGCTTCGCATAAGCTAACCCCATCAATTAACCTTCCGGCACCGGGCAGGCGTCACACCCTATACGTCCACTTACGTGTTTGCAGAGTGCTATGTTTTTAATAAACAGTCGCAGCCACCTGGTCACTTCGACCGGCCCGAGCTTAGGGAGCAAGTCCCATCACCCAAACCGGCGTACCTTCTCCCGAAGTTACGGTACCATTTTGCCTAGTTCCTTCACCCGAGTTCTCTCAAGCGCCTTGGTATTCTCTACCTGATCACCTGTGTCGGTTTACAGTACGGTTACTTATTACCTGAAGCTTAGAAGATTTTCTTGGAAGCATGGCATCAACCACTTCTCTCGTTCCGAAGAATGAGATCGTCATCAGCTCTCGGCCTTAGACTCCCGGATTTACCTAAGAATCCAGCCTACTACCTTAAACACGGACAACCATCGCCGTGCTGGCCTAGCCTTCTCCGTCCCTCCATCGCAGTAATAAGTAGTACAGGAATATTAACCTGTTTCCCATCGACTACGCATTTCTGCCTCGCCTTAGGGGCCGACTAACCCTGTCCCGATTAGCGTTGGACAGGAAACCTTGATCTTCCGGCGGGGAGGTTTTTCACCCCCCTTGTCGTTACTCATGTCAGCATTCGCACTTCTGATACCTCCAGCATGCTTCTCAACACACCTTCACAGGCTTACAGAACGCTCCCCTACCATGCAATAAATTGCATCCGCAGCTTCGGTTATCCATTTGAGCCCCGTTACATCTTCCGCGCGGGCCGACTCGACTAGTGAGCTATTACGCTTTCTTTAAAGGGTGGCTGCTTCTAAGCCAACCTCCTAGCTGTCTAAGCCTTCCCACATCGTTTCCCACTTAATGGATATTTGGGACCTTAGCTGGCGGTCTGGGTTGTTGCCCTCTTCACGACGGACGTTAGCACCCGCCGTGTGTCTGCCCTGATTGTACTCCTCGGTATTCGGAGTTTGCATGGGGTTGGTAAGTCGGGATGACCCCCTAGCCCAAACAGTGCTCTACCCCCGAGGGTAAGACAGGACGCACTACCTAAATAGTTTTCGGGGAGAACCAGCTATCTCCGAGCTTGATTAGCCTTTCACTCCGACCCACAGCTCATCCCCTAACTTTTCAACGTTAGTGGGTTCGGTCCTCCAGTGCCTGTTACGGCACCTTCAACCTGGCCATGGGTAGATCGCTCGGTTTCGGGTCTACTGCCAGCGACTGGACGCCCTATTAAGACTCGGTTTCCCTACGGCTCCCCTATACGGTTAACCTTGCCACTGACAGTAAGTCGCTGACCCATTATACAAAAGGTACGCGGTCACAGAACAAGTCTGCTCCCACTGCTTGTATGCACACGGTTTCAGGTTCTATTTCACTCCCCTCACAGGGGTTCTTTTCGCCTTTCCCTCACGGTACTGGTTCACTATCGGTCAGTTGGGAGTATTTAGCCTTGGAGGATGGTCCCCCCATCTTCAGTCAAGATAACACGTGTCCCGACCTACTTAATATGTCAACTAAGCGCTTTCGTGTACGGGGCTATCACCCTGTATCGCCAGACTTTCCAGACTGTTCCACTAACACTTAATTGATCGGCTAGTCCCCGTTCGCTCGCCGCTACTAAGGGAATCTCGGTTGATTTCTTTTCCTAAGGGTACTTAGATGTTTCAGTTCCCCTCGTTCGCCTCTTACACCTATGGATTCAGTGCAAGATACCCAACTTACATTGGGTGGGTTTCCCCATTCGGACATCCCCGGATCAAAGGTTGCTTGCCACCTCCCCGAAGCTTTTCGCAGGCTCCTACGTCCTTCATCGCCTCCAACTGCCAAGGCATCCACCGTGTGCACTTAGTCGCTTGACCATATAGTTCAAACGACTGATTGTACGACTTCTGGTTCGCCGGACAGATTGATCATTCAATGCGTTAACGCCCCTACATAAACTACATGCAGATCCGTTAAGCAGCTTGAAATTAAATCGCCAATTAATCAGCAGTATTTCTACTTACTTAAACTTTATCTCGTTGTTAAAAATCTCAAGATCGCCAGGATCTTGATCGGTTAAAAAACCAGAAAGCAATTGTTTAAAAAATACACCAAACAATTGGTTTCTGGCTTCTTTAATTCCCTCTACCTCGTAGAGAAAATTGGTGGAGCTATGCGGGATCGAACCGCAGACCTCTTGGATGCAAACCAAGCGCTCTCCCAGCTGAGCTATAGCCCCTTGATCTTCAAAGCCTCCTAATGGAGGAATTTGGCGTTAATCAAGGCGGCTGAAAGCGCTGTGTGCGAGTAGCACATGAGCTTTTAGCCAACGCCGAGTAACGGCAAATTGGTAGGCCTGGGCAGATTTGAACTGCCGACCTCACCCTTATCAGGGGTGCGCTCTAACCAACTGAGCTACAGGCCTATTTTAACTTGATCTTTTTCCGTCTGACTTCGTTGCCACTCTTCGCTCACTCAGTCACATACCTAATGTATGCTCCTTCACTCGCTCATCGCGCGCCTTGTCAGCCGTAAAAATCTCGGCGTTAAAATAACGCCTAGGTTTGGCCTGCCACCGGTCGGCAACCGACCTCTGCCTATTTTATTAGTTGTAATAAAACAGCAGCTTTTCTTTGTTAGAAAAGTCATCAAGCAATGCGTGTGAGCACTTACGAGGTAGGTGAGCATCGTTTAAGGAGGTGATCCAGCCCCAGGTTCCCCTAGGGCTACCTTGTTACGACTTCACCCCAGTCATGAATCACAAAGTGGTGACCGTTCTCCCGAAGGTTAAACTAGCCACTTCTTTTGCAACCCACTCCCATGGTGTGACGGGCGGTGTGTACAAGGCCCGGGAACGTATTCACCGTAACATTCTGATTTACGATTACTAGCGATTCCGACTTCATGGAGTCGAGTTGCAGACTCCAATCCGGACTACGATCGGTTTTATGGGATTAGCTCCAGCTCGCGCTTTGGCAACCCTTTGTACCGACCATTGTAGCACGTGTGTAGCCCAGGTCGTAAGGGCCATGATGACTTGACGTCGTCCCCACCTTCCTCCGGTTTGTCACCGGCAGTCTCCTTAAAGTGCCCAACTAAATGATGGCAACTAAGGACAAGGGTTGCGCTCGTTACGGGACTTAACCCAACATCTCACGACACGAGCTGACGACAGCCATGCAGCACCTGTCACTGCGTTCCCGAAGGCACCAATCTATCTCTAGAAAGTTCGCAGGATGTCAAGACCTGGTAAGGTTCTTCGCGTTGCGTCGAATTAAACCACATGCTCCACCGCTTGTGCGGGCCCCCGTCAATTCATTTGAGTTTTAACCTTGCGGCCGTACTCCCCAGGCGGTCTACTTAGTGCGTTAGCTGCGCCACTAAAGCCTCAAGGGCCCCAACGGCTAGTAGACATCGTTTACGGCGTGGACTACCAGGGTATCTAATCCTGTTTGCTACCCACGCTTTCGCACCTCAGCGTCAGTGTTAGACCAGGGTGTCGCCTTCGCCACTGGTGTTCCTTCCGATCTCTACGCATTTCACCGCTACACCGGAAATTCCACACCCCTCTTCTACACTCTAGCTTGCCAGTTCGAAATGCAGTTCCCAGGTTGAGCCCGGGGATTTCACATCTCGCTTAACAAGCCGCCTACGCGCGCTTTACGCCCAGTAATTCCGATTAACGCTTGCACCCTCCGTATTACCGCGGCTGCTGGCACGGAGTTAGCCGGTGCTTCTTCTGTAGGTAACGTCAATCTGCAAGGGTATTAACCTTACAGCCTTCCTCCCTACTGAAAGTGCTTTACAACCCTAGAGCCTTCTTCACACACGCGGCATGGCTGCATCAGGCTTGCGCCCATTGTGCAATATTCCCCACTGCTGCCTCCCGTAGGAGTCTGGACCGTGTCTCAGTTCCAGTGTGGCTGATCATCCTCTCAGACCAGCTACGGATCGTCGCCTTGGTAGGCCTTTACCCCACCAACTAGCTAATCCGACGCGGGCTTCTCCAATAGCACAAGGTCCGAAGATCCCCTGCTTTCCCCCTTAGGGCGTATGCGGTATTAGCAACCGTTTCCGGTTGTTGTCCCCCACTACTGGGCAAATTCCCACGCGTTACTCACCCGTCCGCCACTCTACTCGTCCCCGAAGGAACTTTCGCGTTCGACTTGCATGTGTTAGGCCTGCCGCCAGCGTTCAATCTGAGCCATGATCAAACTCTTCAATTAAAAAGTGTTGAGATTTTATCCTCAGACCTAAGCCTGCGAACATACTGCAAATCTCGAATTTTTTGATCAGATCTCGTGAACTTACTTCTTCACATAAAATGAATTGTTAGGTCACTTGCCTGATAAGGTTCTTTGTCTCACCTTACCCCGCAAGCGCCCACACGCTTTGCTTGATTCGTTTTCTTAAAAAGCCAGTAGGGGCTCGCCCTGACTGAGGATGCGCATTATACGGATCAATCCGACCTTGGCAACAACTAAATTAAATATTTTTGTCTTTTTTTCTCAATGACTTAAGGAACAACCAGAACGGCTATTTTTCATGCCCGAACGGTGTTTTTACACTCAATTTACTTCAATAAGGTGGTACTTCTTCTTACCCAACTTAACGATATAGAAGCGACCATAATAAGAACCATCATTCGAGAAGCACTCCAACAACTTCATATTGTCATCCATAGACTTTGCTTCGCCATTAATAAGCACAGCAGACCTCGCTAGAGCATCCTTCACTTGCTTGCCTGATGTCGCGACACCACTATCCGCCAAGAACTGCGTTAGGGGTTTATCGGTCAGCTCAGAACGGTTAACTATAGTAGAAGGCAGACCATCGAGCTTGAGCTGCTCCAAATCACTTTCTTCTAAGACACTGGCATCACTATTAAAGAGCGCCTCAGTGATTCGCTTTGCGGCTAATAAGCCGGCTTCACCATGGACCAGCTCCGTCACTTGTTCCGCCAATACAGCTTGCGCTTTCGGCTTGGACTGCGAAGCCTTATCTTCCGCTTCTATCGCATCAATTTCAGATACGGGCAGAAAGGTAAAGAACTTCAAGAACTTATACACATCCGCATCAGCAGTATTCAACCAGAACTGGTAAAAGGCATAGGGAGATGTACGACTGGAATCTAACCAAATAGTGCCACTTTCGGTTTTACCAAATTTGGTACCGTCAGCTTTAGTCACTAGTGGCAACGTTAAGCCAAACACATGACCACCATAAAGCTTGCGAGCTAGATCAACACCACCAACAATATTACCCCATTGGTCGGAGCCTCCAATTTGTATTGTGCAGTCGTGTTGCTTGTATAGCTCAGCGAAATCCATCGACTGTAGTAGCATGTAAGTAAACTCCGTATAGGAGATACCGGCACCTTCACGATCAATGCGCTGCTTTACCGACTCTTTATTGATCATATTGTTTACGGAGAAATGCTTACCCACATCCCTGAGGAAGTCGAGAACATTCAGGTTGGCCGTCCAATCTAAGTTGTTCACCACTTCGGCCGCATTATCTACCGCTTCAAACTCAATAAATTTAGAGACCTGTGAACGAAGCTGATCAACCCAACCCGCTACAACATCCGGGGTGTTTAATTTGCGCTCCTGGGCCTTGAAACTAGGGTCACCAATTAAACCAGTTGCTCCTCCCACCAGCGCAATGGGCTTATGACCAGCCTTCTGAAAACGACGAAGCGTTAATAAAGGCACTAAACTGCCAATATGAAGGCTGCTCGCGGTAGGATCGAAACCACAATATAACGTGCGCGAGCCACCATTCAGATACTCAGCAAACTCATCGCCGCCTGTCGTTTGGGCAATTAGCTCACGGGCTTTGAGGTCATCTAGAAAGGCTTTATCAACACCAGTCATCGTTGTGGTTCCTTAAAACAGTTAAAGCCCTGATGTTAGGGCGGATTTTGAGGCGCAAACCATACCGGAAAGCACCCCAAATACAAGAGGGATACTCCTTAAGAGCACGCGGTCACAAACAGCGGTTACATTCAGACCAAACGATGTATATATGATCTAATCGGGGTGCTATAAAGCAGTTTTTCTGATATAACTTAACATTGTTCACAAATTTTTTAGCTGATTCACCGAAATGCCTGAAAACAAAGAAAAAAGTACGGTTCTTCATGCCGCCAAGCACTTTCCCAGGACCCACCTAATCGCTGCCTGCGCGTTGGGGGTATGCCTAACCGGTATGATGTCTTTATTTCCATCGAAAGACGTCTCAGCAAAACGCGGCCCGATACCTTTAGCCCTCTCGCTCGAACCGACAACCGCTATAGAATCATTGCCTGACATCAATGCCGCTAGCGCCGATTACCAAGTCGCCCCTCAACCAGTAGTGGCCGACTGGCAAACGCTGACGGTAAAAAGTGGTGACAATCTTTCCGTGCTTTTCCAGCGTGCCGGCCTAAACAATCAAGATGTATATGAATTCACCAATAGCTCATCCGAGGCAAAAGAATTACGAAAGATTTTTCCCGGCCACCAGCTCGCATTTTTAATTGACGACCAAGGCCAGTTGCAACAGCTCCGACACATTAAAAACAAGCTCAACTCGAAACTATACAAACGCACCACGGATGGTTTCGTTACTCAGCTTGATAGCCGCGAACCCGATATTCAAGTTGCCTACCGCGAATCTATCATCAACAGCTCGCTAATTGCTGCGGCACAACAACCTGGCGTTAACATGGACATCGGACTGACGATGTCTCTCGCTAGCATTTTTGGCTGGGATATCGACTTTGCTCTCGACATTCGCAAGGGCGACAGCTTTAAGGTGCTGTTCGAAGAGCAGTTTTTAGATGGTGAGCGTCTCGGGGCAGGAGATATACTTGCTGCCGAGTTTACCAACCAGGGAACTACCTACCGAGCCGTCCGTTATATCGATGATGATGGGCGAATTCAGTATTACACGCCGGAAGGTAAGAGCATGCGAAAAGACTTTTTGCGCGCACCGCTCGATTTTCGCCGCATTAGCTCAAACTTCAATCCTCGCCGGCTTCACCCTATCACCAAAACTGTTAGGGCACACCGTGGTACTGACTATGCGGCAAACCGTGGAACACCCGTTTGGGCCGCAGGTGACGGCAAGGTTGTGGCATCTGGCTATACAAAAGCTAATGGTAACTACATTGTTCTTCAGCATTCAAACAACATTCAAACCAAGTACCTTCACTTACATAAGCGCCACGTCAAAAAAGGCCAACGAGTAAAACAGAAACAAACCATTGGTACGGTTGGATCGACAGGATACTCAACCGCACCGCACTTACACTATGAATTCTTATTGGATGGTGTACACCGCAACCCGAGAACTATCGTTAATAAATTACCCAAAGCGAAGTCCATCGACGTCGCAGAGCTGGCTAATTTCAAAGCACAGACGTTACCTATCATGGCCCAGTTAGCCGACTACCATCAGTCCAGCCTGTTAGCCTCAAACGCCACAACGACGACGCTCAATTAACGTTCAATGTAACAACTCCGCTCTGCCAAGGATTCTGCCATGCCCAATGCCTCAGATTATTATGTGGGCCTGATGTCTGGCACAAGCGCTGACGGCATAGATGCCGTCGCGGTAGATTTCAGCGGAGACCACCCGTCTATTCTCGCCACACACAGCCACACAATCCCCGACGAGATACAGCAAGTCATTTATAGGTTAATGCGTCCGGGGGATAGCGAGATCGACCTGCTTGGCCAGCTCGACCAACAATTGGCAACGCTATTCGCTGATGCGGCGCTTTCTGTGATCGATAAAGCAGGATTACGCTCTAATCAGATAACCGCCATTGGCAGCCACGGCCAAACTATTCGGCACCGCCCGCTTGGCCAAGTGCCACACCCCTTTACCCTGCAGATTGCTGACCCCAGCGTTATCGCTTTTAACACCGGAATCACTACAGTGGCAGACTTCCGCCGCAAAGACATGGCGGCCGGTGGGCAAGGAGCACCTCTCGCGCCGGCGATTCACAATGCCGTTTTTCGCCACCCTGATATTGAACGATTCATCGTCAATATCGGCGGGATCAGTAATATCACCCACCTGCATCGCACTGCAGATGTGATCGGTTTCGATACCGGCCCTGGCAACGGGCTAATGAATGAATGGATCAAAAAGCATCAAGCATTAGAATACGATGACAATGGACGCTGGTCAGCTAGCGGCACCCCACAACCGCAATTACTGAGAGAGCTCCTGCTGCATCCTTACTTTCTTCAGCCTGCCCCCAAAAGCACTGGCCGTGAGGAATTTACTCTTGATTGGGTCGAGAGCGTATTGAGCTCATTTAGCGAAATACCAGCAAACGATGTGCAAGCCACGTTGCGCGAATTAACCACTCAATCGATAGCAGAACACATTCAATCTCAAGCACACACATCGCGTTACGAAGTTTATATCTGTGGTGGGGGCGCTCACAACGGCGCTCTCATGGACAGTTTGCAAGCGAAACTTAACCCCAATGTTGTTTCTTCAACGGAAGATCTGGGGTTACACCCCGATTGGGTAGAAGGCGTGTGTTTCGCTTGGTTAGCACGGCAAACGCTCAATCAGCGGCACGGAAATATAGCCACTGTTACTGGTGCCCGCCATGATGTGGTTTTGGGTGGTGTGTATTACGTTTAGAAAACCGAACGGCGGCTCAAAGCCCAGTCGCAGTGACCGACACTTAAATAGAGAATGACTCACCACAACCACAGGTGGTGGCTGCGTTAGGATTATGGACAACAAACTTAGAACCTTGAAGCCCTTCTTCGTAATCGACCTCAGCTCCCATTAAATAGGGATAGCTCATCGAATCAATGACCGCTTTTATGCCGTCCTTTTCAACGATGAAGTCATCATCAGCCATCGCCTCTTCGAAGGCAAAGCCGTATTGAAAGCCTGAACATCCACCCCCAGTGACAAACACTCTAAGCTTCAGCTCATCATTACCTTCTTCCTCAACGAGCTCTTTGATTTTTGCAATAGCGCCAGGCGTTAGTACCAGAGGCTCGGGAGTGAAGGTTTCGGTGGTCGACATTAGTTTACTTCCAGAAATAACTCAGCGCCTCAGTAGAGACTCCTGAATAAAGGTGACAAGAAGTATTATGGCTTTAACCCAGCAAAACAATCAAGTATTGCTGGGCAATCGTGAAGTGTTTGAATTTACGCGGTGCCGGAAACAACGTCAGCGCCACCTTTTGACAGACCAAATGGCCCAGATGATTTTTTGCTGCTGCTAGCACCGACATAAACAAGGCTGCCATTAACCTGAGAGCCTTTAACCATCTCGATCAACTGATAGTGGACATTACCTTCCACCTGAGCTTTGGATGCCAGTTCAATATGTTTGGTCGAGTGAACATCACCAACCACTTTGCCATCGATGCGCGCCGTAGGCACCTTGATCTCGCCTTCAACAATGCCGTGCTCGGCAATATCTAAATGAGCATCAGCACCATCCTTTGCGATGACATTACCCTTTAGCGAGCCTTCTATATGCAAGGTTCCCGCAAAATGCACATCGCCCACGACTTCAGTATTACGAGCAATCAGGGTTGTCCCTGTGCCTCCGCCCGATTTAGCCATGCTAATTCCTCTCTTGTTACACCTATGATAGGGGACTTATTAAATTGACTGTTATTCTGATGACTGAACGACCCCAGCCGATGGCAAGGCCTCATCTGTTTGTTGGCGAGGCTGAACCAGACCGCCTGCAGCCGGAGCAACTTGAACCGGCTTTCGAGACACCTCACGTGGTAAATCTGGCAGCCATTCCGACATTTTTTCGACTACAGCTGCGTCACGCCCAGTTGTTTTCGCAACCAATTCAATTCGCTGTGGCTCAAAGCCGAGGGGCAACTCAAGCTGCCCAGCAATATTTTGAAAGTACTTAAAGCGTAGGCGAATATCAGTCACATTGACTTCACTCGACAAGTCTTTTAGCGGAATTTTACGAACCTGTTCACCTTCTCGACCGACAATATTGAACGTCAGTGAACCACTCAGCACGTTATGATTCGTCGCCAACTGCTGCACAACCACTTTATAGTCATATCGACGCGGCACACCCGTCGCGCTCAGTTCAACAGAGCCTATGGTCAGCCCGCGCCGATTTTCTGTTGGCGCCATCAACCCACGATAAAACGCGATGTCTTCTTGAAGCGCAGCAATTTCCTCTTTGAGGCTAATGACTTCGCCTCGCACATCTTCGTTAGACGCTTGGTCTACTTCACGAGCCAAACTAAGGTTCGCAACTTTCTGCGATAAAGCCTCCGCTTCTCGCGTTTTGGCGTCCAGCATAATACGCAGCTCGTCTCGCTCGGTAATTGCTTCGGCTTGCTGAGCCTGTCCCTGACTATTGCCAAGCCAATAGCTGGCGATAGCCGTCAGAATAACTGCACATACAAAACCAGCGATCAACGCACCCTGAAAATAGGGTCGATGCGGGACCACTTTTAAGCGCGTAGATTTGGTTCCTTTAACCGCTGCCATAATTAAGCCGTTATTGTTGTAGGTTTAAAAATTATCTAAAGCCTAAACGCCTTAGGGCATTACTGCGACGCCGTCGATTCCTGCATCTTCGTCAAAACCAAACATAATGTTCATGCATTGAATTGCTTGACCTGACGCCCCCTTAGTGAGGTTATCAATCACCGATAGAACCACAACCGTATCGCGTCCCTGGGGCTGTAGAACCGACAAGCGGCACATATTCGAGGTTTTAACTGATCTCGTTTGAGGCAACTCGCCTGCAGGGAGCACATCGACAAACGGCTCATTGCGGTAGCGTTCTTCGAATAGCGCCTGTAAATCACCCGCATCGGCCGATGTTAATTGAGCATAAAGGCTCGCCTGCATACCTCGAATCATTGGCACCAAATGCGGAACGAAAGTAATGCGCGGCTGCGATTGACCAGCAACAACATCACTCAGCACTTGTTCGATTTCAGGCAAGTGTCGGTGCCCGCCTGCAGCGTATGCCTTATAGCTATCGCCTATTTCGGTAAGTAGAAAATCGACTTTCGCTCCACGGCCTGCTCCACTCGCTCCCGAGGCAGCGCTGGCAATGAGATGTTGATCGTCAACCAGCCCTTGCTCAAGCAATGGAATCAACCCTAAAGTCACCGCAGTGGGATAACACCCCGGGTTGGCAATCAATCGAGCCGACTTAATTTTTTCGCGATTGAGCTCCGGCAATCCGTATACCGCTTGCTCAATCAACTCTGGGCACCCATGAGGCTGGCCATACCATTGCTCCCAAGTATTTTGATCACGCACTCGATAATCGGCGGATAAATCAATCACTCGCGGCCCACTTGTCAGATCTGTACCCAGTAGTTCAGGCAGCATTGCCTGCGCTACGCCGTGAGGAGTAGCAAAGAAAATCACATCACATTCTTTTAACGTCTCAGTATCGGGCACGGTAAATTTGAGATCATAATGACCGCGCAAGCTAGGGTATAGCTCGGAAACCGCACGACCTTCTTCGCCTCGCGAAGTAATACAAACCACTTCCGCGTCACGATGACCGGCCAATAAGCGTAATAATTCAACACCCGTGTAGCCGGTGCCGCCGACAATACCCACTTTGATCACTTCTAAGCTCTCCTGGAATAAACTGACTGTTTCTGCCTAACCACATATAATAAGAGCTGACGCCGGAATACTAAAGGATAGGATGGCAGTTTCTGTGAATCTATCTGCAATCCATCATCAGCAACCCACCGCCACAGTGTAGACTATGTCCAACCAGCCCCGAGCCAACACGTCGCGATTAAAGCAACGCTGGAACATCATCGCGGAACATTTTCGTGACAGGCTCTCGTATATCGATGCATTACCGCAGCTCACATTTTTGGGCCTAATTGTGGGCATCTGCGCCGCACTTTTAATTGTTGCTTTCCGGTTTAGCATCGAAATTCCCCTATTTTGGTTTCTTGAAAACAATACCGATAACTTTGAAGGCCTAAGCCGCTTTTGGCATTTTGCACTTCCTGCGGCGGGTGCCATCGTTATCGGTATCGCAATGAACTACCTCGCCCCATCGTCGCGACAGGTCAGTGTCTCTCATGTACTAGACCGGCTTCATAACCACCAAGGTCAGCTGCCAGCAAAAAATGTCGCCGTGCAATTTTTTGGCGGTATTGCAAGCTTAGTTACCGGCCAGTCCGTGGGTAGAGAAGGCCCGGCGGTACACCTGGGCGCAGGTGCGGCGAGCTTGTTAGGGCAATGGCTTAAACTACCCAACAATAGTTTGCGCACTCTGGTTGGCTGTGGTGTCGCTGCAGCCATATCTGCCAGCTTTAACACCCCCATGGCGGGTGTCATTTTTGCGATGGAAGTGGTGTTAATGGAATACACCATTACCGGCTTTATTCCTGTAATCCTGGCGTCGGTCTCCGGTGCCGTCATCAGTCAAATTGTGTTTGGCGAAGATCCCAGTATTGTCGTCAACCCCGGCCAGATGAATAGTCTGTTGGAAATTCCGTTTATGGCCTTTGCAGGTGTGGTAATCGGCCTGATCGCAACGCTGTACCTGACATTTCAAGACCACCTCAAAGCAGTAAAAAGCATGCCGCTCATTTTACGCTTTGCGTGCATCGGCATTGTTACTGGAGCCCTTGCTTTGATAGCCCCTCAAATATTAGGCCTCGGTTACGACACACTCGAAGGCGCTATGAACGGCGAGATTGGGCTAAATATGCTGTTAATTATTATCGCTGCCAAACTGGTTGCCACCGCCATTAGCACGGGCCTAGGGATGCCAGGTGGCGTCATTGGCCCGATGCTTGTCATCGGTGGCTGTATTGGGGGAGTCCTTGGCTATGTCGGTAATATTTTTTATCCGCAATACGCGGCAGACGCTGGGTTCTATGTGACGCTGGGCATGGCAGCTATGATGGGAGCGGTACTCAATGCACCGCTTGCTGCGCTGATGGCGGTGCTAGAACTCACTTACAACCCGAACGCTATTTTTCCCAGCATGGTGGTGATTGTCATGGCCTGCGTCGTGAGCCAACAGATTTTCAGGCGTGAAGGCGTATTTGTAGCGCAGTTACGAGCCATGGGTACACCGCTGCGCGCAGAACCCGATCGCCAAGTACTGAGCCGTGCCGGCGTGCGCAGCGTTATGAGCACTAAATTTGTTGCTAGCGACGCGGTAATCAACACATCGAATATCAGCGTCCTATTGGCTCATTACCCAGATTGGATTGTGCTATCTGACGACGACACTCTTCATGTGCTGCGCGCTGCCGACCTGGCAAAGTGGCTTGATCAATTTAAGGAAGACGATAGCAGCGCACCCGAAAAAGTTAACTTGCTGGAGATCCCCGGGCAGCGCTACCAACCCGTTGGCGTTCACGCACGAGCAAATTTATTTGAAGCGCGTAACATCATGATCAAGGCCCATAGCGATCTCATCTACGTCGAAAGACCTCACGCTAGACATACAAATCAGGTGATGGGTATCATCAATGCCGAGATGATCAACAATTTTTATCGCAATTAACTTCGCTGTTTTTAACTTATTTTAGTTTGGACTCTTTATGCTTTGGGTAAAAACCTTTCATATTTTTTTTGTCGTGGCTTGGTTCGCTTGTATTTTTTATCTACCGCGCTTGTTCGTGAATTACGCCATTGCCGAAGATGAGGCTACCCGCAAGCAACTGCTCATCATGCAGCAGAAGTTACTCAAATTTTCTATCCCATGGGTCATCCTGTCCATTGTGTTTGGTGCCTGGCTAATGAGCTATAACCTGCCCTATTACGGAAAGGCTGGGTGGCTGCACGCCAAGTTGCTGCTAGTATTGGTGCTCATCATGTATCACGGCCTCTGTGCAAGTATCATCCGTCAGCTCAGCCAGGGGCGCAAACCCAAGAGCCACATCTATTACCGCTGGTTCAACGAATTTCCTGTACTCATCCTGCTGGGAGTTCTCATTCTGGTCGAAGTCCAACCCTTTTAACCGACCGGGCAATCGCTACACTCCCACGCCCTAGTGTTTGGCACCCTAACTTCCCAGCAAAATCTGTAGCCTGTGTTAGACTCAAAAGAGCCCTCGCATGAAGTGAGGGCGACATTAGGTGCTACAGCAGTGCTACATGAATCGCACTTAATCCGTCGGCACTACAATAATGAATCGGCGCGCACCCCCAGCATCATCTCGATCCATACTAGTACCTGTCGATTGCTGGTAACTCGCGCCAACTTCACTGGAGCAAGTGATGAATCAGTTCAATAACGAAACTCCCGTGGTTATGAGCCTTTCTAGTCATGACCCCTCAGGAAATGCAGGAATTCAAGCCGATATCGAAACGGTGGCAAGTCTAGGGTGCCACTGCACCCCCGTCATCACGGCCCTCTGTGCGAAAGACACTCAAGCATTGCGCGATATAGCACCGACCGACACAAGCCTAGTGATCTCACAAGCCCGCGCGATTCTTGAAGATATGCCCGTAAAAGCAATCAAACTAGGCCTAATGGCCAGCGTTGAAAATATCGAGGCTATTCATACCATTCTCTCAGACTATCCGCAGATACCCGTAGTCGTCTCTCCAGTCATTGCTGAGTACAACAACGAACTCTATAACGCCAAAGCCATTCTACGAGCAACGAAAACGCTACTAATGCCTCGAGCCACTGTTGCAACCCCAGATGTAGTCGAAGCATTTGAACTTGCGCAGAGTGCCGATACTGCGGACGCATGCGCATTCGAGATTCTAGAAACCGGTTGCCAATATGTTCTCGTCTCCGGCAGTAGTCGCAACCAACACCACTATGAAAACACCCTCTACGCCGACCGGCGCATCCTCCGTCAATACAAGTGGCCACGACTCAAATTGGTGAGTCATGGTGCGGGTGCCACATTATCAGCCAGCATCGCCGCCTATCTTGCCCACGGATCACGAGTGGAAGATGCCGTTGAGCAAGCGCAACAGTTTACGTGGCGAGCGCTTTCCGCCAGTCGTCGACTCGGCATGGGGCATCAAACGCCAAACCGCATGCATTGGGCGGACCGCAACGAAACGAGCACAGAGAAACAGAAAGTCTCTTAGCCCAACACCCGATCAATCCATTCACATCTCAGCACCGTATCTGGTAGACTCGCTCGCCCTGCAAACGCAAAATATTTCGCTTGAATCAAGCCAATACAGTGATCCACGGACTCTACGCCATAACCAACGACCGCCTCATGCCAGGCGAACTGTTATTCGAGAAATCACGCGCGGCTCTTGAAGGCGGCTGCAAGATCCTCCAGTACCGAAACAAAACGCTGCCGCCCCATCTTGCACTCGAAAAAGCCCGTCGACTCAAAACGTTATGCGATGAGTTTTCCGCTAGCCTGATCATCAATGATTCTATTGAACTCGCCAAAGCCGTGAATGCTGGAGTGCATCTAGGACAAAGCGACGATGCGATTACTCGTGCTCGCCAAGTGTTGGGTGAGGGAGCCATTATTGGAGCGACTTGCCACAACCAACTCGGACTTGCGCACAAAGCAATTGGGGAGGGAGCCAGTTATGTAGCCTTTGGTAGGTTCTTCCCATCTAGCACCAAGCCCAGCGCCTCACCGGCAGATATCTCGCTCCTAGAAGAAATCAACCGATTGCCGGTACCCAATGTCGTGATTGGCGGCATCAATGCCGACAACGCTACATCGCTCATTAGCGCAGGAGCACGTTGCATCGCGGTCAGTGAAGCGGTGTTTGGTTGTGATCAATTAAGCCAAGTAACGCAATCAGCGGCGCGCCTAAGTCAAATTATTCCGCTGCCATAGTCACTGTAAACGCGTACAATCCGTAACACGTTGCTTACAACGTTTTTTATTTATTACATCGTCTTTAGGTATTGCTATGAGTCACTCCGAAGAACTATTCCAACAAGCCCAACGTGTCATTCCTGGCGGGGTAAACTCTCCAGTAAGAGCATTTAAAGCAGTGGGCGGCACCCCTCTATTTATTAAGTCTGCAAAAGGTGCCTATATTTTTGATGAGGATGACAAACGCTATATCGACTATGTGCAATCGTGGGGACCTATGCTGTTGGGCCACGCACATCCAGCCGTGTTGGACGCCGTTCGGAAACAAATTGACAACGGCCTGAGCTTCGGCGCGCCGACCGCTATTGAAACTGTTTTAGCAGAAAAAATATGTGCAACTTATCCGGGCACTGATTTAATTCGATTTGTTAGCTCCGGCACTGAAGCGACCATGAGCGCCATTCGCCTAGCGCGCGGCTATACCGGTAGAGACAAAATTATTAAATTTGAAGGTTGCTACCACGGACACTCTGATTCCTTGCTGGTAAAAGCCGGGTCGGGAGCGCTGACATTGGGCGTTCCTAGCTCTCCTGGTGTACCCGCCTCGCTGACCCAGCACACGATCACTCTGACCTATAACGATAGCGAACAAGTGAAAGAGGCCTTTAAACAATTCGGCGACGATGTAGCTTGTATCATCGTTGAGCCCGTAGCAGGGAACATGAATTGCATTCCACCCGTTCCCGGTTTTTTGGAAACACTCCGTGAGCAATGTGATGCCTACGGCAGTGTATTGATTTTTGACGAAGTGATGACCGGGTTTCGCGTTAGTCATAGCGGCGCACAAGGACATTACAATATCCAACCCGACCTCACTACCCTCGGTAAAGTTATCGGCGGCGGGATGCCAGTAGGCTCGTTTGGTGGCAAACGAGACATTATGGAACATATCGCACCACTTGGGCCTGTTTACCAAGCCGGCACATTGTCGGGAAATCCCATTGCAATGACAGCTGGGCTAGCGAATTTGGAATTAATTTCCACGCCGGGATTTTACGAGCCGATTTTCAAACGCACCACACAATTGATGAAAGGGATGCAGGCATTAGCCGATCAAGCGGGCATCCCATTTACGACTAACCACGTTGGCACCATGTTTGGACTTTTCTTCAGCGAAGAAGACAAAGTGACAAATTACGCTCAAGTCATGGCTGCCAATACGGAACGTTTTAATAAATTTTTTCACCTTATGCTAGATGAAGGCGTCTATCTCGCGCCTGCGTCTTACGAGGCTGGGTTTATGTCAGGCGCCCACAGCGATGATGATATTGAGCAGACACTCAGCGCCACAAAAAACGCATTCGCTAAATTATTATAAGAGCTCAGCTTAATGAACAATTTATTTGCGGACCGCATTACCGATGTCCCGCGATCCTTTATCCGCGAGATATTGAAAGACGCACTACAACCTGGAACCATCTCCTTTGCAGGGGGGTTACCCAATCGCGATTTATTTCCGTTGGAGGCTATTAGTAGCGCCAGCGAAAAAGTGTTTAGTGGCATAGGCCGCGATGTTTTGCAATACAGCAGCTCTGAAGGTTATGAACCGCTTCGCGAGTTCATTTCAGCGCAATATGCCGAAAAAGGCCTCGACATTCCGGTAGGCAATATCCTTATCACAAGTGGCTCGCAACAAGGGCTGGATTTACTGGGCAAAGTTCTCTTGAACGATGGCGATGGGTTAGTTATCGAAGAGCCTGGCTATCTCGGCGCGATTCAAGCATTTGCACTCTATCGCCCCGAATTCATACCGGTAACCGTTGACGAAAACGGTATGGACTGTGATCTGTTGGCAGAGAAACTCCAACAGCATTCGCCTAAATTATTCTATACCGTCCCCAACTTTCAAAACCCATCAGGCATTACCTACCCAAACGCGAATCGTGAGAAAGTTGCCGCGCTGGTTAAAAAAACCAACGCCTATTTTATTGAAGACAACCCCTATGGCGACTTACGATTTAGTGGTGAACACCAAACTTCATTCAAGCATTGGCTGCCGGAACAAACGGTATTACTAGGTTCATTTTCCAAGACGGTAGTACCAGGTTTTCGTTTAGGTTGGATCGCCGCTCCGACGTCATTAATGGAAAAATTAATTATTGCAAAACAAGCAGCGGACTTGCATACCAACCAACTTAGCCAGTGTATCGTTCACCAGTATATAGTAGACAACGACTTAAACGCCCACATACGAGAGATTGTAGCGGCTTATGGAAAACAAAAGGATGCCATGCAAAGCGCTATTGAAAAGCACTTTCCCAAGGAGGTTCGCCACACCAATCCCGAAGGGGGGATGTTTCTCTGGGCCACCCTGCCCGAAGGCGCAAGTGCACTTAAGTTGTTCGAAATAGCCGCGGAGAAGAAAGTTTTGTTTGTACCCGGTGATCCTTTCTATATCAACCAAACACATAAAAACACACTTCGCTTGAACTACTCCTGCGTCGACCAAGCCACTATTGTCGAAGGTATAGAAAGGCTCGCATGCGCGATGCAAGAATTAGGGTGTCTTTAAGCTAAAGTGAAAAAAGCTAGAGCGAAAAACTCTACAGAGGTCAGACAGTCATCGCGTCAATGAGCTTGTCTAAACTTTCAAGCGCTGAAGGCTCGATACTAGAAATACTGCAACCTACCCAATAAGATCTATTAGCATCTTCATCTCTGGTCCAGAGGCAGTCGATAGACATAGGAATTAACTGTGTGTCGCCAATGGGCTCGGGGAGGTGTAAGTCTATTTTGTAGATCGTACCTTCCTTGTACGGGAAATTGCCCATCATCATTAACCCTTCTCGATGAATATTAACCACTTGGCCGAGAAAGGCTTTACTAGCACGGTCGTATACATTTACCGAGCCAGTGAGCGTGTGCCGTTTTAAGCGGCGCTTTTCCTGACCTGGCGACAACGGTTCCATGTTATTTCTCCGGGGCAACAGCCTCCGCTCTCGCATTAAGGCTTTGGAAAATATTTTCTAGCGCACGCTCGAAGAATGGTTTGGTGCTTCCTGCAATAACTTTAGCTTCACCGGACAACATCATTCTTGCCAAGGCTAAACCAGACTTCATGGCTACTTTTTTACCCATTTGATCTACCAGCATGTAGTGCATGGTTTTCGAGTTATACCAAGCGACTTTCAAGCGTTTTCCACCGTCGAACTCAAACCAAGTCCCGAACTCAATCATTTTTAAGTTCTCAACCATTTTTTCTTCTTCTGGTGTGGGCTTTTCTTCAGGCTCTTGAACGTGACCTGCTTTTTCAGCCGCCTTAGCTTCCAACTCTTCCCGCTCAGGCTCAGGAGCTGGCGCCACTTTACGGCTTTGCATCGCTTGCTCCTGTAGCGACAATACTGCCTCTACAAGCTTTTTCCCTTTTGTTTGATCATAGCCAATTGTTTCGAAACCGTTTTCAATAACGTCGAGTAAATCGTCATGCAGATCCATTTGCTTGGCTTTTTCTTTGGGGTCCGTTTTAGGCTGGATACTCCAAAGAACGTCATCAATCGCTTTTAATGCCTTTTGCCACAATTCAGATTCATCACCATAACGCAGCAGCAAAAATGCCAGGTAATCAGACCATGGTTGCAACAGCAACAATAAGATCGCTGATGGCAATTCTTTACCATCTGTTCGTGACCGCACTTCATTGTTAACGCGTATTTTTACTTCGCGTAATTTCTCTTCACCTTGCACTTTTTCAAGCGCACGCTTTTCCATCAAGTCTTGTCGGCGAGAAATCTTTTTAACATAGGAGCTAAACTCTAATAACAGCTCCGCGAACAACCGCACATCTTTTTCAAAGTCTTCTAAAACCCGTGAGACAATTTGTTTTACCTTGGTGTAAATTTCATATTGCGATGAGCCATCGTTACTCACCCATTTCGAACCCGCTTCCGCCAAGGAATTTAGCAACAAACGAGCCGGGTGCTCAGCTTTTTCAAAAAAGGAACTATCAAGAAACGCAACCTTTAAGAACGGCGTATGTAAATAACTTAGGATAGCTTTGATGGAATCCGGCAGATTTTCGTCAGACAGCATGTATTCAAACAACATACCCACCAACTCGATGGTATGCATATCCATACCATCAAGCTCGCCATCTTTGGATTCTTCTTTCAGTTGCTCCGTTAATTGTTGGCTAGCGGCGTTGATATCAATCGGAGTAACAACCTGGGCCTGATTTTCAGTTGCGTCTGAAAATACCGCCGTATTGGATAACGCCTGCCCTTGTAAGGTTTGCAGTGCGGTGACAAGCTGTTGATTAGAGTACGCAACCGCTCCAGTTCCAGCACCAGAAGGCGCCACACCATTGGGTGCAGCTGCGCCGCCTGGGCTTTGGTTGTAACCTGAAGGCGCGGCACCTTGTTGTGCGGCCGCTGGGTCACCCATCGCGATGTGATTTTGCAAGGTGCGAATTGCGTCGACTAGCTGACCTTGGTATTGCTCTGTTGGCCCGCCGGCAACAGGAGTCTGCACGACGTTTGATTGTGGAAGCGCCTGCGCAAAGCCGGGGGGCCGTGCCGGAGCTTCCCCCTGATTAACCGGTCGCGGATTAGACTGCGGCGACGCAGGGGGCTGAGTTTGAGTTGCACCAGCGGAATCGAAACCTGGCAATGGTAGATCTACCGCATCGCTAGCCGCATGCGTGCTGCGGGTAATTCCAGGTAGTATTTCTTGATTGATAAAATAACGATTAACGTCGTCCAATATTTCTTTTAAACGCGCAATAAAAACATTATCAAAGATTTTGTAGGCAATAATCTTTGATTTAGTATCAATAGAGAGCTTTTGCATGCCCTTGCGCAGTGCTTCGCAAAACTGGATGGGGCTAACGGGATTGTTATATTCTTGGACCGTCTCACCATTAATCAGCACCGCGAAACGCTGATTAAGACACCACAACTCCTCGCCATAAGCTTCCTCGGCTCGTCGAGCAACAGACGATATAGCGATTGTTTCTTCTAGGTCTTCGTTATCGACCAACGACAGCATATCACCACGGTATTTTTCTTCGCCGGTGCGGGTATTAAGTTTTTTATTTTTAAACTTTACGAAACCTTCTGCGGTTGTGGTGATAAAAAACTGCTTAAGGTTTTTTCCGTTAATGCGGAATTCCCGCACGGTCTCTTGAAGCTTGGTCGCTTCTTGATTGGTTTTAGCACCATCCGCAAACTCTAGAAGCTTCTCATCCAGGGCCTTGAAAAATTTCATGAAAACATCTTCGCAGTGGTCTGCGCAGACTTTCTGCAAGTGCTTGAGGTGTTCAACGGCTTTAGCCTCAGGGAATTGCCCTACTGCATGGAGGTGTGGCCGGTTTGGATCGTTTCGCGTGTCGCTCATAGGTGTCCGATTCTACTTGTCAACGAGTATCCCCATCAGTCCACAATCCCCGGTTGTTCTGAAGGAAGAGCTGGACCTACACTCTAGAAGTGTAGCCAAATTGTGGGCAATTGACGGAAATTTGAGGTGAAGATGGTCTTGCTCCCAACTATACGAGCCCATTGCAAGTCGCAACGCTTAGAAGGCTGTTGCTGACCCTAAAGGTCCGCGCGCTTAGAATACCATTGCTAACCTTGCGGGATATTAGCATCAAAAGTGAACTACTTCACATTTCTGGAGGCTTAAGAGGTGTAAAGACCTGTGCCAGCGGCAAATTCGTGAAAAAGCAGCAACTACCTGCGTTTTTTTAAAAAGCTTAAATAGTCTCGCGACGCTTGCTCTACATCGGAACCGGGTGAAGCAAACCGTACCGCTTGCTCTGCGAACTGTGCAGCTCGATTTAAATCATCCATATTGGTATAGGCCTTCGCCAACACCATATATAGCTCGGAGTTACGACGATCGATGCGCAAACCGCGTTCGGCGAAAGCAATAGCGCTTTGTGAATCGCCACCGCTAAGGGCCTGCTGCGCCTGCACTAACATTTGATCGCTCGCCTTAGTCGGCAACACTCTGCCAGCCGGGGCTGTTTCATCCTCGACCACAGCCGATTCAGGTCTATACGACGTACAACCTCCGGCAAATAGCAAAGAGATAATAACAACGCTGACTAAATACCGATGAAGAGACAATTGTTTCAACTTTTTACCTCAATGAAGGAACTGATCTGGCAAGCACACTTTAACGATTAACACCGCCGTTTCAATGCCTGCAAGGCACTGTCACTTTCGGCTCACTACCCTTGATGAAAGGCACTGCCACCGCAGACCGACAGCGCTCCCTACTTAGACCATTTTGTACGGGATCAACCCAAAAACGTTGAATTCGCTTGTCGGGGAAAATCTCCAGCGAGCGTGTTGGTACGTCGTTAAAAATATCCCCCCACACCCGCATGGCACCGGTTGCTCCCGTCAGCGGCGTCGCACCATTATCATCCCGGCCTACCCAGACCACAGCGAGGTGGTCCCCTGTGAAGCCTGCAAACCAGCTATCACGCTGATCGTTAGTTGTCCCAGTCTTACCCGCTATAGAAATCCTCTCATCGATCGTCCTGTAAACGGTCTTACCTGTGCCTTCTCGCATGGTTGCTTGTAAAGCGAATTGCAGGAGTTGCACGGTAGCGGGGTCAAAGCGAATATCGGCGTCCAACGGATAGCGAGCCAACGGTTGTCCCTCAGCCGTTAATACCGAACGAATTGCTCGCTGCGGCGTATATACCCCTTCAGCGGCAATTGTTTGATACATCGCCACCACATCAGCTGGCGACAAATCGATGGAGCCCAAGAGAATTGCTGGTAACTCAGGAATATCGACCTGGATCCCCAAAGAATGCAGCGTATCAATCACCGTATCAACACCCACCGTGTACCCCAAACGTGCACTGGCCTGATTATAGGACTGCGCCAACCCCTGATAGAGCGGTATCACGCCGTGTGACTCCAAAGAAAAGTTTTTGGGCTGCCAAATATTATTTCCATCAATGAACACACTTAACTCAGAATCATCAATTGGTGTGATAAGGGTGTACCGTGCTGCATCGTTTAGGGCCGCCAAATAAATAGCGGGTTTCGCCAATGAGCCAATCGGCCGTTTCGCGTCCAGCGCCCGATTGAACCCTGATGCACGCGCCTGCCGATCCCCCACCACAGCCAAGACTTCTCCACTACCGACATCCGTCACTATCGCTGCACCCTGTAAAGACTTCGCATCCAATTGATAGTCGCTCTCTAACCGCTTCAAGCGCTGGGATATCGCTGATTGGACCGCACTCTGAACACGTGGAGATAGGGTGGTGAACACTCGAAGCCCTTCACTTCGCAAATCGTCTTCGTCGTAATCTCTTTGCAGTTGACGTTTAACCAAATCAATAAAAGCTGGGTAGCTATAGACACTGGATGCACTCTCTGCCACCACATCCAGCGGTTGTTTAAGCGCCAGCTCCGCTTCCAGCGGATTAATCAAATCGTTTTCTCGCATCAGCCTAATAACCACATCCCGACGCTCTGTCGCACGCTCCGGATTACGCCAAGGGTTGTAGTAGGACGCCCCTTTCACTAAGCCGACCAACAGCGCTATTTGGTGAATTTTGAGTTCCCTTAGCGGTTGACGGAAGTAATGTTGCGCGCCCAGTGCAAAACCATGGATACCTCTAGCACCACTTTGCCCCAGGTACACCTCATTCAGATACGTCTCTAATATTTCCGACTTGCTGTAATGGAAGTCCAACGAAATCGCCATAATTGCTTCATTGAACTTGCGCACTAAACTGCGTTCATGGTTTAGGTAAAAATTTTTCACTAACTGCTGGGTCAAGGTACTACCGCCCTGGACCACCTGCCCTGCTTTCATGTTCATGTAGGCAGCACGGGCAATGCCTCGCAGAGAAATACCGAAGTGTTCAAGGAAGCGACGATCCTCGACAGCGATGAGCGTTTCCCCTAACAATGGCGGAATATCCTGTAGCCTAACAAGCAGCCTATCTTCCATGTGGGCAGGGTAAATCCCACCAATTTCCTGTGGCTCAATACGGACAATGGCAAGGTCTTGCCCCGCCGCGTTGTGCAACGCACTCACAACATCGCCATCGAAAGACACACGCATCGCTTGGGGTTGCTCACTGCCATCCCAAAAGGAAAACCCACGGCTAAATAGCTGAACCTGTGCGCCATCAACCCAGTAACGGCCAGCTTTGGTGACTCGACTATTACGCTGATAACCTAATGCGTTCAGTTCAGACACCAATTCACTAAGGCGTAGCGGCAGTCCGGCGTAGAGTTCTAAAGGTTGGGCATAAACCCTGGCAGGCAGCGCCCATTTTTTTCCTTCAAACTTATCTCGAACCACCCAATCCAAATAAGCGGCCCAGACACTGCCCAGTAGTGCAGGCACCAATAGCCACAGCCACCAATAACTGAGCGCTCGACGCCACCAGCTTGGAGACTTAGGCTTGTGATGTCTGCGTGTGGGCTTATTAGATTTGCGAGAGCGAGTGCGTGATGATTTGCCGGGCATAGTAATATTGGATGATTAAGGGATGACTAGTTTACTGGCCCGCGAAAAGATTATCGAGACACATTCCACGGCCTTTCATCATCGCGCAGAAAACGTGATAATGACCACTAAATGAGAAATGACTCCCGATAAAAACAGACAGAATTAAGGCACATTGTGATGAATGATGGTTACCACATCTACGGTATGGGTGCAGCGCTAGTCGATACCGAAATTGAAGTCAGCGACGCAGACCTTGCCACGCTAAGTATTGATAAGGGAGTCATGACGCTAGTCGACGAAGCTCGCCAGCAAGCATTGATTGAGCATTTTTCTGATCACCTTGTTGCCTCTAAACGCGCCTCTGGTGGTTCTGCGTGCAATAGCATCATCGCCGCCAGCTACTTCGGAGCAAAAAATTTCTATTCTTGCAAAGTGGCTGACGATGAAAACGGACAGTTTTACATTGATGACCTCCGTGATGCGGGGGTTGATTACCACCACACCGGAAATTTAGAAGCTGGCACCACAGGCAAATGCTTAGTGATGATTACCGACGATGCCGAGCGTACCATGAACACCTTTTTGGGCATCAGCGAACAGCTATCAGATATTGAGATACACGCCGATGCTGTCGCAAAATCTCAGTATGTCTATATAGAGGGTTATCAAGTTTCATCAGAAAGCGGCAAATCCGCTGCAATTAAATTACGCGAGCTAGCGGAAAGTCACGGCGTGAAAACGTCACTCAGTTTATCCGACCCTGCCATGGTGCAGTTTTTCGGAGACGGTCTAAAAGAAATGATTGGCGGCGGCGTCGACTTATTATTTTGTAATGCTGAAGAAGCCAAAGCATTCACGCAAACCGAGAGCATTGAGTCAGCAGCCGAAGCCATCAAGCAATACACAAAAACCTTTGCGATTACGCTCGGCGCTGAGGGCGCATTAGTATTCGATGGCGAAAACACCATAAAAATCGACTCACACCCGGTGAAAGCCATCGACACCAACGGCGCTGGCGACATGTTTGCCGGTGCATTTCTATACGCGATTACACACGGTCATGATTTTACCACGGCGGGAAATCTTGCTAGCCTCGCATCGGCAAAACTAGTCACGCAGTTTGGCCCCAGGCTTCCGGCTGCCCAGCACGACGAAATCAAGCAGCAAATCATCGGCTAACTAAACTAAAAAGCAACTGAACATGGCAGATACAGAAAAAACTCCAAACCAAAGTACTCCGCCACCAAAACCGTTTGATAGCCACACGTTAATGTGGCTATTTGCTTTTTTTGCTGTGTATTATTTTGCCTTAAGCCTAACTGAAGCCAAACCAGACAATATTGGCTATAGCGAATTTAAACAGGCCGTCATCGCCAGCCGTATCGCCGAAGTTACCTTTAAAGGCGATCAGATTCACGGACAGTACCGCAACCCCACCGGTGACCAAGCGGCTCAATTCACTACGGTAAAACCGAATCTTAATGATGCAGACCTTCTGCAATTACTCGAAGACAACAATGTTGCCATCACAGCGGTAAGCTCCGAGGAACCACGATGGTTTCAGCTGCTATTGGGTGTACTTCCCTGGTTACTCATTCTCGGTTTTTTTATTTACTCTAGTCGCATGCTGCAACAACGGATGGGCGGCGGCAGCAAAGATGGGATATTTGGTTTTTCAAAATCCAAAGCGCGTTTATTTGAATCGAATGATAATCAAATCAGCTTTGAAGACGTGGCTGGTGCCGAAAGCGCCAAGCAAGATTTGCAAGAAATTATCGACTTCCTAAAAGATCCCGCAAAGTTTCGCCGCCTCGGCGCAAAAATGCCTCGCGGTATTTTGTTAATGGGCCCGCCCGGCACAGGCAAAACCTTACTCGCGAAAGCCACTGCACACGAAGCTGGCGTACCGTTTTTTAGTATTAGCGGTTCTGAATTTATCGAAATGTTTGTCGGTGTTGGTGCATCCCGCGTACGCGATATGTTTACCGATGCACGCAAAAAGGCACCGGCGCTTATTTTTGTCGACGAAATCGACTCCGTTGGCCGAGTACGCGGCACAGGTTTAGGCGGAGGCAACGACGAACGCGAACAAACACTGAATCAAATACTCGCGGAGATGGATGGCTTTAGCGCGGATGAAGCCGTCGTCGTACTCGCCGCCACCAATCGCCCGGATGTACTCGACCCAGCGCTATTACGCCCCGGACGTTTTGATCGCAAGGTCACACTGGAATTACCACAACACAGTGCTCGCAAAGATATTTTAAATGTGCATTTGCGCAAGGTGCCGTTAGAAAGTAATGTCGACGTCGCGGAAATCGCTAGCATGACAGTGGGTTTTTCCGGCGCGGACTTGGCAAACCTGGTGAACGAAGCCGCACTCCTAGCCGCTCGACGCGACGCCGAGAAAGTCAGTCGCGACGACTTTAACGATGCCCACGATAAAATCATTATGGGTAGCGAGCGCAAAGATTTAGTCAACCCGTCGGAGCGACAACGCACCGCCGTGCATGAAAGCGGCCACGCGCTCGCTGCCCTCTTACTACCTCACAGCGATCCTTTACGACAAGTCTCTATTATTCCCCGCGGACGTGCGCTTGGAGTCACCGAACAACTCCCTGAAGAAGATCGGCACAATTACACGGAAGAGTATTTAATGACGCGGCTATCCGTTATGTTGGGCGGCCGCTGCGCCGAAAAAATCGTACTGAATAATACCAGCTCAGGCGCCGCCAATGATTTAGAACAAGCAACGCGCCTTGCTAGGATGATGGTAGCGCAATGGGGCATGAGCGATCTATTGGGCCCGGTGCATTTTAAAACCGGTACCGAACATCCGTTTCTCGGTTACGAGATACAGCAGGATAAAAATTTCAGCGAAGACACCGCTCAAAAAATTGATAGCGAAGTCCGCCGGATTATTAGTGAAGCAGAAATTACCACGCTCAAAATCCTGGGTGACAATCGAGATAAATTGGATACATTGGTTGAGGCGCTGCTTAAGAAAGAGACTTTGGAAAGATTAGAGATTGACGAGATTTTGGGTACGAAGGTTAAGTAGTTGTGTCAGCTGACTCTTTCAGAAAGTAGTTGGTGGGCTTCCGTACTTCGTGGTGCCGGTGCTTGTAGCGGGCAGCCCTTCCCAGACACGCTGTGAATACATCCGTGTAGCTCTCTTCGGCATCCATGCCTCAGAAGGTCTGGGAAGGGCTACCCGCTACAAGCACCTAGTTGGGAGATAATGCTAATCTTTTGTAGGGTAGTGAGTGGTATGTTGCAGCTGATCGCAACCGACAGCTGAACAAAGAACATGCATCTCTAGGGTGATGTTGTAAATAGTATAGATTTTAGGTTGACGCATTTTGGCTGCTACCCTCGACCAAAAACAGCCAACGGCTAACGTCGGTAGCAGCCTCGATGCTTTTGGGCGTCGCCTGCCTTTGTTACACTTTTTTGATGAGTTTTCCTGTGTATAAGTCTTCTACTGGAAAGATCATTGTGTAGTCATCCCAGTTAAGATTTCCATCAATTAAATCATATTCGAGAAACTTATCTACTTTTTTGTACCGCTCATAATCGGGGTGCCCCACAGAGAAAATGAATGGTGCAAAATCCAACACCGTTTTATGGCCATCGTTGAACTGAATTTCTAGAATATGGCCTGTGATGTGTTTGGCGGTATCAACGGATAACTCGGACATTCTTTACCTTCTGAGTAATAATTTGTGGAATGATGGTGGATTTCTTCACAAAGTAGCCAATCCATTTTTCTACAATATCATCTGCATAAGCGTTGACGAACTCTTCAAACTCTTTGCGTTTCTTGGAGTCTAGGCCTGGGCCTCTATCCTTAATTAGGATTTTGCTTATCTTTCCATGCAGCATATGTATTTCTGCCTTTGATTCTCTACCTTGAAATTTACCATGTATATGTATGGGCTCGTGTTCATTGCTGTAGAAGAATAAAACGATCCCAAGGTATTCATAGATTTTTGGCGTTTAAAATTCCTTTTTTCGGTTTGTAATTTTTTTAATCAAGACACCCACTCTACCAGTTGCATCTCGAAAGGCATAACTGTATATTTGAACAGCTTTTCAGTTTCGCTTCACAGGACGTGACCGATGCCCAAACCCCGCAAGTTACAAGTCTCTTTGGACGCCACTCCCTACTACCACTGCGCTTCCCGCTGTGTCCGTCGAGCTTTTTTATGCGGCACGGACATCTATACGGGTAAATCCTATGAACATCGACGGCAATGGGTAGAGGATCGCATTCACTTTCTCGCGTCAGTTTTCGCTATTGATGTCTGTGCGTATGCGGTGATGCACAACCACTTACATGTGGTCTTACATATCAATCGAGCGAAAGCCTTGCATTGGACAGATGATGAAGTCTGTCAGCGCTGGCATCAGCTATATAAAGGGACGTTGCTCACACGACGGTTTAGCAACGGCGAATCACTTACCGAGGCAGAGCGTGAAGTCGTACAGGTCAAATGCGACGAATGGCGTTTACAGCTCAGTAATATCAGTTGGTTTATGCGAGCATTAAATGAACCGATTGCGCGTATGGCCAATGCAGAAGATGGATGCACGGGAAAATTTTGGGAAGCGCGTTTTACCTCACAAGCCCTTCTCGATGAAAAAGCCCTCGCGGCTTGTCTCGCCTATGTTGACTTAAATCCAGTTCGAGCGCGAATTGCTCACACCCCGGAAACGTCTGAGCACACCGCCATAAAACAGCGGTTGGATACATTGAAAACCGAGCAGATTCAACCGTCTACGCTTTTTCCTTTCGTGGGTAACCCGCGCGAACCAATGCCTGAGGGATTACCTTTCCGCTTACTGGACTATTTAGAATTGGTCGAATGGAGCGGACGAATTATTCGTGAAGACAAACGTGGTTTTATAGATCAGGATTTACCACCCATCCTCGAACGCTTATGCATTGCCCCCGAACAATGGCTTACACTCACTACGCAGTTTGAACAACAGTGTAAAACACTGGCTGGCGAAGCGAACCGTATGCGAGAGGCCGCCGCTATGATGGGATATCGACGTACACCAGGGCTACGGCAAAGCTTGTCGTTGTTTCAGTAACTCAACTCCCACCTATGATTATCGCTACAGCCTCTGAGCTGTGAAAACTGTTGTCTGATTTTCCTAGAAATACCCTTCGGCACAAAATATCTCGCGACTAAATCATTTAAATAGATATAAATCACAATAGATTGGCTAACTTTTTTCAGGAAGTCCGATATTTTGGTGAACTTGGAAATTGAATAAGGGAGAAACTTGGAGCGATGTTAAGAGTGGGTGTCTTGATTAATTCCGCCCGCCTTCAAAGCCATAAAATCATATTTGTAAGGTACGATAGATGAACGATCACAAATTATGGATGTAACTTTAATGCCAGCAGGTGGTTGGAACTCGATTAGCTCTACATCGTCGTTGTAGTCGAGCATACTAAAATCCGGAAATTCCATGTACTGAAGTTCAGAGATTCCTTCCTCGGAGTACAAGACGCCACAACCATATTCTATTAGCTGTTCAGCAGAAAGACTCCCTGAAAAAATAGCAATTAGTAATAGAACATGAATTCGCATTTATCGATGCCTAACAGTTTATTAAAGAACGCGCCTAGATATGGATACCGTATCCACATCTAGGCACAATTGTCTATATTTAGGCGCGTTCTTTAATTCGGAACCTAAAAGTGTCTATATCTAGGCGCGTTCTTTAATTCTAAGCTCCAATGCATCCATATCTAGTCACGCGCTTTCACTCACCAATTAAAATCGATTTACCAACACAGTGAAGATACTCGCGCCAACGAAATAATTGACCGCGCACCATGGTGGGTTCATGCTAAGTATTCAGCTATTACTTTTAAGGTTTTTCAGCCTCACAACGTTATTGTTTCCCTAACCGCCTCCTGCCACCTAATGAAACCTAGTCGCTCGCGTTTATGTCAGCGGAACTTCGCCTTCGAGTCCGAAACAGACTCAATATTAACCGGCACCGATTTAAACGCTGGCGTTTGACTGCGCGGGTCTCGTTCGGTGCCGATCAAACAATTGGCTTCTGGGTAATACGTCATCACATTGCCCGGCGGTAAATCGAACGCCGCCACCACAACGTCTTTCATCACACCGACTGCAGATTGGACATTCACTTTATCGCCCGCTTTTAACTTGAGCGCATTCATATCGTCTGGTGATAGGAATACCACCCACCGGTGCGACGCGCCGCGGTAAGAGTCTTGCTCCTCATAAATAATCGAGTTGAACTGCCCTTCGCTTCGCACGCTCATTAATTGGAATGGCCACTGTGCATTTTCGTGCTTAATCAGCGCGGCCCAATCGTGAACGGCGAAGGTGGCTTTTTGTGTTGGGGTATTAAACACAGGCTCGCGCAAAATTCTTCCGTCTACGTGAAATTCTTGTTTGGTTTGATCTATGTCTTTTAGCGACTTCATACCGGGAATGGTTTGAGCGATTGAGCTGCGAATGCTTTGGTGGTCTTGCAACGCGGCAAAATCAAAACGTTCGTTTAGCCCTAAACGCTGAGCGAATTCGCATAAAATTGCGGTTTCTGATCGAGGCCCCACCAATCGTTTTATGCCGCCGTCACTCAAGCGAACATAATTAAACATCGACTCTTGCGTCGTGGGTTGTGGTTCTTCATCGCGGGCGGTGACGGGAAAAATAATTGCTTCACTATCATCCATGCCGTGAACATGGCCGCGATTCAATGTGGTGGTCAAATAAACTTTGGTTTCGATGGTATTTAAGGCGCGCTCGGCCCATGCAGAATTGGGGGTTGCCTCATACAAATTCCCACCCATGATTAAGGCCGCTTTAATATCACCACGTTCCGCCGATTCTATGCACGCTAGCGTATCCATTCCTCGCGTTTGCGGCGCAATGACACCTTGCGCTTGCAGCGCCTTCAACACAGGCTGAGCTAGTTCGGGTTTTACACCAATGGTGCCAATACCCTGTACATTGGAATGCCCACGCAACGGCAGCAACCCGGCATTGGCTTTACCCACCATCCCTCGCAACAAGGCTAAATTTGCAATGGCTTCGACATTTTCAACGCCGTGGGTGTGATGGGTAATCCCCATCCCCCAGGCGAATACAACGTGCTTGGCGTTTGCATAACACTCGGCAATGGATTCGATTCGCGCTTGATCGATCCCTGTTGCCTTCACCAGATCATCCCAGCCAAGTGCGTTAATCGAAGCTAAGAAGGATTCAAATTGTTCGCAGTGTTGTTGAATAAAGTGTATTGCAACGTAATGGTCAGCGTTAGCATCGCTCGTCTGAATTTCATTTTTTTCAATCAGCGCTTTGGCAATGGCCACCATCAATAATGCATCGCTACCAATATTGGGTTGCAGATAGTCACTCGCAATTTCGCTACCACCGGCAATTAACGACTTCGCACTTTTTGGCACTGCAAATTTAACCAAACCTGGTTCGCGGGCAGGATTGATGACAATGACCTGACCACCCCGCTCTCGACAGGCTTTCAATTTATGAATGAGTCGTGGGTGGTTGGATGCGGGGTTTGCACCGATGAGGAATACCAAATCGCAGCCATGCAAATCGTCTAGCGTAATGGTCGCCGTGCCCGAGCCAATCACATTTTGCAACCCCACACCGGTGGCTTGATGACAATAATAGGAGCAGTTGTTGATATTGTTTGTGCCATAGACACGTGCAAGCAACTGCAACAGATAGCCTGCCTCGTTGCTAGAACGGCCAGATGAATAGAAAAAGGTTTGGTCGGGCTCAGCCTGTTTGAACGCACTAGCGGCTTTTTCTAATGCATCATCCCAAGCAATAGGCTGAAATCGAGTGTCAGTTTTTGATTTGTATAGTGGCGTCGTCAACCGCCCAAGGCTTTCGATTTCTTTACCCGATAGCTTTTTAAATTCCGATAGAGGGTGATCAAACACTTCCGGGGGAATCCCCGGCTGAATATCGGTGGATTGAGCTTGCACACTTTTATTGCAGACCGACGGAAATTCATCGATTTCGTTAGTCATTCCACCATGCTGCCCACCCATTCCTAAACCGCAGGCTTTGCATGCATTACGGCTGGTCAGCGCTTTAGCGCTATCAAGCAGGCCGATACGTCGAACTGTGTTCAACGTATAAAGTATCTTTTTAACACCCCCACCCACTATCTCGCTTTTTGCATCGGATGGCTTACCTATACTCTTTGAACGAACGTCAGTCATATCCAGCTTGCCCTCCTATTGATGCTCATATTTGCGCACCTAATTAAATACCAATGCATTTACAGATTTAAATTCACCGCTGGTATAGCATTTTCGTTGTCATTAAATGTGGGTAGGCACTCAACAATTTGGCTCGACTGCACACCACCTTGCTCAACCATATACGTTTTAAACGCGCGATAACGCGCATTCGATAATTCTGCCAACTGGCTATTTAGGCTTTCTTCATCCAGCGGATTCTTTGCTTTATTTTGTAACACTTGTTTATCGGCCGAGGTACTCACAGGGCAGGCGACGACGTTCAACGCAGACTTCTCTTTAAACAATGTACTCATTGTATTGAGATAGCTTTGCATATCGCTACTCAACTCATCACTGCCTGGCTCATAGGTTACAGGGTCAAAGCTGACCTTGGTCGCTGCACCTACGATCTGCTCACCCACGAGCAATGCGGCTCCCCAGGGCTGAATCGCATACTTTATATAACTAAGCGATGCTTTGGTAAGCGCTGATGCCAAGGAGGATCGAATGGCTGGAGCAACTCTAAAGTTTGGATCCTGCAAGGTGCCATCTATCGGTAAGCTTAGAGAAATCACGTCATCGCTATCACGAATAACACTTAGGGCTGTGTTAATCGGCATTGGCATTCCGGCATTGAATTCATTCGCAATAGCCGCTTCGGATTCATGCAATTGCAAACGTTTTATCTCCAGTGCGTTGCTGACATTCACAACATCATTCTCGATCAATATCGTCGAATCCAGATTGACTACGCCAGACGTGATGGCATACCCCGTCGACACCTCAACATAGGGCGAATAATCAGTGGCGCTAAACTGATCGATAACCAGCGCCAATTCTGCATTCATCGTAGATGCTAGCGGAGACACATGGCCCTTGACCGATATTTCATCGTGCTCATCGGTAGTGAAATCTATATTCACAGGTGTTTTGCGGTCAGCCGATGCACTCGCAAGCTCACCAATGTGAAACGCTCGAAAATGTATAACGCGATTTAATGTTGGCGAGATACTCTCGTCCTCAATGTTCAAGCGACTGGATGAATCAATACGTATTTCACCCACTCGCCAATCTATAGACTCTGCCGCACTCGCCTCTGCAAGATCACTTGATGGCTGATTTTCCGACAAGTTCTCTCCACCATCATTTGCAGGCACAACAAAGTAATCTAGCATGTGTTCTACCTGTAGACGCTGATCGTCCATACGCAGAACACGGCCCACTAACCCTTCAAGCAACACGCTGTCTACTGATGCGAAAGATTCTGTGAGCTCAATATTATTGATCGTTAATGCATTCCACTGAAGCGGTTCTCTGTCATCGAGTTTTAGCAGCAGATGTTTAAAGGTCACTTCACCCAGCGTAAGCCGACCCTCAGTGTTGATAGCTAGTTCATCAACCAGCACATCGGTGGTTAGGGTGATCGAATGCGCAGCGTCTGGACTAAGCACTTGCACAGACAGTTTATTTAACGCAATTTCACCTACCCCTATTTCCCAGAATGCGGACTCACCGGCCTGCTCGTTATCAAGCGGCACTTCGTTTTGCTGCGGTTCATCCTGACCATCACCATCGCGCTCGAAACCGATACTGAAACTTCCATCAGATGCTTGCTGAGCAACCACTTGCAGACCATCCATTGAGACGTTATCGATCTGAACCTTGTTATCAAAAACGGGGCGTAACGAAAAATCGATCTCGAGATCGCCTATCCCGGCATGCGCTTGTTCTTCTGTCGCCGCGGAAAACCCTTGTAAGCGAAAATATCCTGCAAAAATATTTAAATCGACATTCTGAATAGTGGTTTGAGTCAGTTTGCTATCCTGTAAAAAATTTACAGCGACTTTTTGCATAATAATCGGCGCAGCAGCCAATACCGCGACAATGAGCAATACAATAATGAGTAGGATGGCGAGAAACGCTTTTACAGATCGATTCACGGCGATTGACATAGTTTCCTCAAAATAAACAGCATAGAGCTAAACAAGCAGGCGTTAGGTACTGACCAGCGCTATAGCCAATAACCCCAACCCCATCGCAATCCACTGTTTGAGGTGCATCTGTTCTTTCAACAGGACAACCCCCAGGAGCACGGTGATAATGGGATACAAGGATGAGACAACAACGAGTTGAGAGACGTTTCCCCGGCCAGCGGCGAGCAAATAGAACAGCACACCAAGACCGCCGAAGACTCCCCCAATGAGCGCAAAGGAAGCGCCTCGCCATTCGAAATTGGGCTTGAAACCAATCATTATTAAAATACCAAACGCAACAACGACCTCGCCCATCACTTCATAGAAAAATGCACTGTGCGGATCAATGTGATTGGTTGCCAATTTCGGGAAGAAGCGACTGATCCCCCACATAGTTAAACAAGCGATTGCGGGTAACAGCCACTGATTCATGATTTCTCCCACCTTACCTATGTAAAGCGGGATATTGTAGAGTTATTTTGCAGAGTGATCATCCGGCAAAGCAAAGGCAAAGATATATCCGCCGAGAGGATCGACTTTCGCCGCCGCTGCATTGCGATCACCTCCAAAACTAATCCCTTCGGCCGGCATAGTCACGATCAAGACTTGCTTGCCGCCCGACGTTAAGTAAGACATAGGGGTAGCCTGGCTCGATTGAGGTAGTGTGTAACTCCAGAGCTGCTCACCGGTGAAGGCGTCGTAAGCTCGCGCACGGCGATCCATCGTTCCAGACTGGAAGATTAGCCCGCCTTTAGTGGTGACTGTACCCGCACTCTGCGGAGTGCCAACAAGAACGGGCAAATGCACTTTGATACCTGCCGGCCCGAGGTCATTTGCTGTGCCTACCGGGCGCTTCCACAATAATTGCTGCGTTTTCAAATCAATCGCTGCCATTAAACCGTATGGCGGCGCGGTACAGGGGACGCCAAGCGGAGAGACAAAAATTTGAGTAGACGCACCGTAGGGTGTCCCATACTGTGGTGACGCTCGCACCCCCTGCTCCATCTCTTCACGTGGCACCAAGCGCAATTCACTGGCAAGGTTCATCGGGTTTACGACTAACAAATGATTGTCGGGGTCAATGGACACGCTACCCCAGTTGTGACCACCCACATTCCCAGGATACTGAATAATTCCACCCGTAGTCGGCGGGGTAAAATGGCCTTCGTACCGCAATTGGTTAAAGCGAATACGGCAAATTAAGTGGTCTATGGGGGATATGCCCCACATATCTTTTTCCTCGAGCGGCCCCAAATGCAAGTTTGGCATCGCGGAGAAAGGTTGGGTCGGTGCGGTCCAGTCTTCCGGCACCCCACCCTGAGGCACAGGACGTTCCTCTACCGCGGCAATGGGCTCCCCGGTGACACGATTCAGTAAAAAGATTTCACCGCGCTTAGTCGCCTGAATGAGCGCCGGGATACTTTCTCCGTCCTCACCCGGCAAATCGATCAGCACAGGCTGCGATGGCGCATCATAATCCCAAATATCGTGGTGAACGGTCTGAAAAGACCACAGCAGCTTGCCGTTACTACCGTCAAGCGCTACCACCGAACTAGCGTATTGCTCCGACGCGGCATGTCTGCCTGCGCCGAAGTAGTCGGGTGTTTCATTCCCGGTAGGCGCAAAAACGATACCGCGTTCTTCATCAACGCTAAACATGCTCCACACATTAGGCGTTCCTCGCGTGTAGATTTCGCCTTCTGCCGGTTCCTGGTTGGAGCCAGGACGCCCCATGTCCCATGCCCAAGAAAACTGCCCTGTCACGGCATTAAATGCCCGCACGACGCCGGATGGCTCATGCACTTCGTAGTTGTCCATCACCCAGCCACCCACGACGATGTTGTCGCGCACGATGGCCACTGGCGAAGTGACCATATAAAAATTAGGTTTTACTTCACCCATTTTTCGTGTCAGATCGACAAAACCTTGGTCACCAAAGCTAGTGCACAACTCGCCTGTTTTCGCGTCAACTGCGAATAAACGCGCATCAACCGTGCCGCCCGTAACTCGTTCCGCACATTCACCATCATAAGCCTCAGTCGCTTGATAGTAAGTGACGCCTCGACACGTTGTCGTAAAATAGCGAGCAAAACTCGTATAACTTTCCGGCACCTTTGGATCAAAGCGCCAGATTTCACGTCCATCATCCGCATCAAATGCCACAACGACGTTACCTGCCCCGCAGGTGTATAAATGGCCACCGACTTGCAACGGAGTCCCTTTCGAGACACCACCTAACCCAGTGCGTACGGACCACAGCAACTCGAGATGATCCACATTGTCACGATTTATCTGATCCAAAGGCGAATACCGGCTGCCTGATCGCGTATTCCCATAACTTAACCATTCACCGTCACTTGGAAAATGACTAGAGGCATTGTCCACAGCGGGTTGAATCGTTTGATGTACCTCTACATCGTGGAGCAACTTAAAGCTGTACCCTGTGATCGATATCACTAAGAAGCAACACCATAACAAAGGCTGGTAGAGCAAGGTGCGCGTCGTGTTGGCTCGCGCTACCGCCACCAAAACCAATAAGGCAATCAAACTAATTACCACTATTCGTGGCAGCAAGGGCCAAAATGCAAAACCGTTTTCAAGCACGGCCCAGGCAATTGTCCACACTAAAATGGCAGCGACTACATGCCCCGCGATTGATCGACTTTGCCAACACAATATCCCAGCGATGACCAGCGCCACACCATTCAACACATAGAATAAGCTGCCACCTAACATTGCAAGATATCCGCCAAGTGCCCCATGAATTGCGCCCAAGATAAAAAGCAGTAGAGCACTAATTCTGTAGATGACTTTGCCACGTGAACTCATAATGTATTCCAATGCGTTATTGTTTTAAGGACACCATAGAATGGCGTGGGGACGAACAATATAACGTATCTATAGTCGAAAAAACCAAACATATAATTATTGCTTGTCATTGTGCGTGGGCATAAGACTAACTGGCATTTGCCAAAACGCGTTTGTCGCGAAGAGATCACATTGCTAAGGTTCGTGAATTAATGGCAACGGACAACTTATACAATCCCCGCAAATCTGATAAGTTGCTATCCAGTAAACGACTAAGATAATTAACCACACCTAACAGGATATACAATGAAAAGCTGGCAGTTGTTCTGCGCAATGACCGCACTATTGATTACCCTCAGCGAAAGCGCTTTTGCGGCGAAATGCAAAGGTTCGGAAGCCGCCAAAAATCAGCGAATTGCCGACGAATTTTTAGCGAATAATAGTAAAAAGCCAGGCTTCATCACCACCGCTTCAGGGTTGCAATACCAGGTTTTGAGAGAGGGCAACGGCGGCGATACACCGAGTCGCCGCAGCGAAATTGTCGCGCACTACGATCTCACCAATCTCGACGGTAAAAAACTAGACAGCTCACGTGACAGAGGCGTGCCTTACCAAACACGCGCAGATCAAGTCATTGAAGGTTGGAGTGAAGCCTTACAAGCCATGACGGTTGGCGAACGGCGCCTGGTTTATGTTCCAGCAGAGCTTGGCTACGGATGCAAAGGGATTCGCGGCATTATTGGACCAAACGAGCTACTCGTGTTCGATATGGAGTTAGTGCATATTGTCAAACCGGGCGATTGAGTACGAAGCAACTTGCACGGCTAGGTCTTCATCCTGCTCGGTCTCTAACATGCTACTCGGCGCAAAATCATCCATACTCTCTTGCGCTTCAATGAGATGAAGCGCCATGCGAATAAAATCAGTCCCCGTTAATATACCGACCAACTGCCCCTTCTCAACGACCGGCAAACAACCAAAACGATGCTTTTGCATTAGCGCACCGCATGCGCGCAAACTATCCCGCGGGTGAACCACTCGCACTGGAGAAGTCATAATATCTGTTACACGCATTTTCTTATCGAGCATTGCTTGCCGTTCAGCATGATTACTGATGAGATGCGAAACGCCGCATCGTAATATGTCACGATGAGAAACCAGACCTATTATTTTGCCAAATCGATTAACAATCGGCAGGTGCCGAAAATCTCCTCGGGACATTAACTCGCACGCCTGCGACACTGTCGCATCGGCATCCAAGGTCACCACTTTTGTGGTCATCATTTCGCAGACTTGTATCATGGGATGTTCACCGTATTGGCCACAGAGTTCATGGCGATTCAGGACTACTTATTCCATTAAAACAATCGACTACTACACCTTGCTTTCGGTCACTAAAGCGTGTGGCAAGGCAGCACACCTGAAACCTCACAGTGCAAGTATCCAACCCTAATCTGAAGTGTCGAAGCCTGCAACCCAGCACCCGATGGTCAACAGAATGTTTTGCGATTACAGGCCGCACTCGTCAAACAGTCTGTATATATCTATCAAACCCAAACGGTGCTGGAGGTAACATCGTGCCAAGAACGTTATTGACAAGCTGCTGAAAAACCACGATTGTTGCGCGATATAACGATAAATTATTACTACACTCCGCCTCACCACTGAAACCTATGAAGTACTCTGCCACCAAATCCGCTTTGTTAGGCCTCTCCTTTGGCGCCGCCTTAACTGCCTCTACAGCAGTCAGTTATTTTATTCAGCGGCCACCCACTGATCCCATCGCGTCATATACATTTAGCGATATCGCGCCTACAGGGAAAGCCTCGACTGTAGAATTCGATGAAATTGAAGATGCTATACGACACATCGAATACGACCCCAACAATCCGAGTGAATACGGCCAAGCGCTAGAAGCCGCGTTACGCCAAGCGACGGAAAGTTACACACAAGCTTTAACAACAGAGGAACTCACACGGATTACCTTCCTTTCGAGTAAAGTGCTTAGCCCCGAAGTCACGAAAGTGTTTTCGCAAGCATTACCGTTATTCACCACATATCATATTGAAGAGAAAGCGTTACTCAACGCGTCGCAGGGCACGAAAACTATTACCGAAGAACTTATACAATTTGAAAAGCTTCGCGAGTTGAGACGCTCTCATCTCGGAGAAAGTCTCAGCCGACTACTTTATGAAAAACAACATCTTTTTACGCTGAACCTGTTACAAAGACGTGCTGTACAGGAAGACAACTCATTGAGTGACGAAGAAAAGCAACAACAGCTGCAAGTTTTGCAAGAGGCGCTTCGAGACGCCATGTCACCATCCCCTTAAGCTTATTCGATCAAACCCTTACGATGGATACACACTTAACAAACATAATCATGCGTTACCCCCTGGCAATACGGGCTGTTGCCGCTCTATTAAGCGGTCTCCTCGTAGCACTACCCTATAACGTACCACAACTCTATTTGATTACTTGGTTCGGCTTTGTTCCTATCTTGATAGCTTTACAAGGCTGTCGGCTGCGGGGTGCGTATATTTTAGGCCTGCTATTTGGACTTAGCTTTTATTTAAGCGCTGCATCATGGATTAGTGATTTTATTGACAACTTCAAGGGTTATTCCACAACTCACACCTACGTTCTTTCAATCATATTCTGGTGTTACTGTGCGCAACTCCCCGCATTGATGTTTCTGCTCTTTCGTTGGCTGACGCAACGTGTAACCCCCCTATCACTCCTAACATTTCCCGTGTTAACAACGCTTTTTTACGGCTTTTTTCCTATGCTGTTTTCGGTGCAACTTGGCGAAAGCCAAAGTTACTTTCTCACCGCACTTCAAGGCGTTGAATTCACTGGTGTCTTTGGGCTAGATTTCTTGATAGGTTTAGTCAACGCATGTTTTGCAACCCTCATCATCCAACACCACCTCAAGCAAACAAAACTCAGTGATCTATGGTTAATTGCCGCGTCGCTAGCTGGGCTTGGGCTGTGGTTAGGCTACGGTGCCTATGCAATCTCGCACTGGGATACAGTAATAAAATCTCAACCTACAAGCGCTATCGCTTTTATCCAACCTAACGAGGAACCGAGCGCTAGCGTTCCCCCTGCTGAAAAAGGATTTTCGAAGTCCTACCCACCAGAACTCGCTTATACTGAACACTTAAAATCTCACTCCCCCGAGCTAATCATTATTCCCGAAACCCGATATAAGGGCTATTTTCGCTATGACCACATTAATAGCGCATTTCAAAGACACGTAGATAGGCTAAATATACCGCTCATATTTCAGGACAATGAACGAGCCTTTATCGACAATCAGCCAAAGAAATATAACAGTGCCGTGCTGCTAAATAGTGAAGGAGAGCTGGAAGCCACCTACCGCAAAACAAAGCGTGTTCCATTTGGAGAATACCTTCCGCTGTTTGAAGAATGGGAACCCGCAAAAAAACTGGTAATCAATTTATTCGGAGACTTTTTTATCGACTTTTCAGCAGGCAACGAACCCACTATTTTTACCACTGGCAACCTAAAGGCACTTCCGCTAATTTGTTACGAGGTAATGTTTCCAGACTTTGTCGCTCAAAATGCAAATGCAACTCGACACGCCAACATAATAATTGCCATTTCGAACAACGGTTGGTTTGGAGAAACCCTACAACCATACCAACACCTTAACTCGTCGCTTTTACGAAGTGTTGAAACTCGCCTCCCCATGGTCCACGCAACAAACAACGGTCCCTCGGCAGTTTTTCTTGCCAACGGTCGGCGTTTACTACAAACCCCATACCACCAGTCGGCTGCATTTGTCATAGACATTCCTCTCGCCAACCAACATACACCCACACTGTTTACACAAAACCCCTATTGGTTAATTTATCTCTGTATTGGATTGTTAGCAGTGATGATTCTTTTTCGAATAATGATAAAAAAATGAAAGCTTTTTCGAAGTTGCAATATTTTCAAAACATAAAAACCAGCTAGTCACAGATTGTATCGTTTAAATAAACAGTAAATACTTTTATTTAAGCTTTCTTGCAATTCATGCCATAGCACTCTGTCAGCATCGCTCAATACAATCCAGCTCCGGTGCATTCTTAGTAACACTTGTGCGCTGTTCTCCCCCAACTCATGTATTAACAAGGATAACTTGGAGATTTTTATGCAAGCTGGCCCATCTCTTTGGAAAAAAGCAAGCCTCGTTTTATCAGCGATCGCTTTAGTAACCACTATCAGCAGCAACGCAGTCGCATTTGGCGGCGGCAGTAATAGTGGAGACAAAATGATCATCGGAGACTCTATTTTCGCTTTATCAGGCGATATTCATGAATATCTCGAAGACGACCTCAACGAAACTATTGACACCTACGCGCGCTCTGGCTGCCAAATGAATGGCGGAAACTTTATCTGTAGCAGCCGCTATTCTGTACCTAACCAATATGACAATGCGAGCAAACGTGGCATTGAAACTGTAATATTCAACGGTGGCGGCAACGATTTTTTACTTGGGGATGGTGCGAATTGCACAGACGAAGCCTGTATCCAAGAAGTGTTGTTAGCAATTGAAGAAACCATCGCTGGCCTTGTCTCAGAAATGAAAAGCGATCGCATCAGCGAAATTATCTTCTTGGGTTACTACTACACTGGCGATGCGGATGAAATCAACTTTGCATCAATGGAATATAAGAAAGCAAACTACCCAGCTATGGGGGTAAAATTCGTTGACTCTCGCGATGCTTTCTTGGGTAATGAGTCACGATATATCACTAGCGATGGCATTCATCCATCGGCGGCGGGTTCGCGGGTGTTAGCCGACCTCATTTTGGACGCTCTAGACTAATTAGCCTGCGGTAACAAATCCCCTCTTTAGCGAACTGGGCCTATCTCGGATAGCCCAGTTCGCTTTTCTACCAAGCTTTCAGGCAACATGTTCAAGCAGCTTTCGTTTTCACCACCAACCATTTTCTGCATCATTATACTTAGCTGTGTCGCCTGTTCTGAGGAATACAGCTCGAGCGACTATACATCAAACAGCACCTCCGTACGAAATCTTCTAGACATGGAGTTCGTCAAAATACCTGCCGGTTCATTTCTTATGGGGAGCCCCCCAAACCAAGCAGGACACGAACCAGATGAAGTCCAACACCTTGTCACGATTACGAAACCATTTTTCTTACAAACCACTGAAGTCACGCGAAAACAATGGCTTGCGCTTATTGATGGCAGCCCATCATCATTCCCAGAATGCGGTTTAGACTGTCCCGTTGATCGATTGCGATATGAATGGATTCAATTTTATATTGCCAAACTCAATGAACAGGATCCTACCTACCGTTACCGCCTCCCAACTGAAGCAGAATGGGAATATGCTGCTCGCGCAGGTAGCACGTCAAACTTTTACACAGGCGCGTGCATTAGCGACAGCGACGCAAACCTAAGCGGCCAGCAATCAATAGCAGACTGCAAATCATTTCCAACGTCTCTTGGCCCGACACCAGTAAAACGCTTCCCCCCCAACAAGTGGGGCCTGTACGATCTCTATGGGAATAGCTGGGAGATGGTTGAAGATTGGTATGGAGGGTACCCGTCAGAACCCACAATAGATCCACAAGGCCCAGCTCAGGGTGAGTTTAAGGTTTTACGCGGTGGAAGCTGGCGCTTTTATCCAACACATGCTCGCTCAGCCAACCGATTTAAATCGATTCGGGATATTGCAGGATTTAGGCTAGTACTAGAGACTAAGTAATACGAGGCTACTGAAGTTGCCGATAGCGAGGTAAATAATCGTCCGCCGTCGCTATTTCACTCTCTGAAAAATGTTGGGACATTAACCAACTAATTTGTGTAATTTTATCGTCTTCTGAAAGACCTGCCGTCACAATGGCGTTCCTCTCGGTTAAAAACTGACTCACGCGTGTTTTCCAACGAGATGCCGAATCGGCATCCGACACATCCCGTGCGGAAACTAAGCCCAACAATTGCTCACTCAAATATTGATCTAGGCGATCGGATGAATCAGCCGTGACACTGGCCGATTGATTATGCAGAGTGTCGTATATCTCCCGATCCTCTGACGAAAAATAGTACAGGCCGTTCTTAAGATCTTGCTCAAGCCGCTTCATTTCTAACTGCCTGTCCTGCTGCGACATATCAGACTGCTGTATCGCCCGACGACTGAGCAAATATCGATGATGCGCCTCTTCCGCACCGAATAAATCCAACGCTGTACGGTGATCAAAATGCTCTCGGCGCAACGCCGCTAGGGACTCCAGATCACGTGCAGCATTATCGATTGGAGATAAATCAACATCGCTTGACTTACTCACGGACAAACTCTGAACCGCAAGCCGATATCGATAGTAGAGCCCCAGCAATTCCGCGACCTGCTCTCCAGCGGTGCCAGGCAAACCAATTTGCACAAGGGATTGCAACTCCGCCACGAGATCTGCAGAGACGTCCCCCCCCAACCGATGAAAAGCAAGCTCCAGTGCCGGCAGTGCTGACTCATCAATCACCACATTACCCGTACCATCAATTTGCACATCCGCTAAAGCATCGTGAATGGCTATGACGTCAAATGGGATTTCATCATGCTCTGCAAGGTTCTTCTCGCCGCCACGATGTCGGTCTTTAACAGCCTGCCATTGCCACTGAGTATTTAAGCTTTTTGATTCACTAATAAGCTTGGCAGACTCAGGGGGAAGTAAACTTTGCGGTCGCGGAGGTCTATGTGAGACAAGAAGCCAAGCAGAGCCTACTATAAAAACCAATGCAGCGGCCGCGGTAATGTAGTACCACCTTTTCATCACCGCCCGCGATTACCGAGACGGACTAAACTTGGCACCCTATCGTCTTTCATCATATTGAAAAGATGCATCAATTTCGTCTTCCGAAAAATACTTCGCGCGCAACTGATCAATTTCCGATTGCTGCTGCTCTTGGCTGAGACCAGCACTTTCGATTGCCGAACGCTCTGCGCTGAATGCGGAATACTTCGCTTGAAAATCGGCGTCTACCTCGTCAAGCTGCTGCGCAGGTTCTTCTGCATCTCCGTCAAGATAGGAGAGATCTGCTTTTAACGCCTGTAATTTTTTTTGCTTTTCCTCTACGCTAATCTCTTTATTTGATTCAATTCTCATTGCTTGAATAGTGTAATTTGCCATGAGATGTTCTTCGCCATACAACTTTTCGGCCGCCTCTTTTCCAAAATACGTATAACGTAAGGCTTTTAACTGATCATAGTCATCTAAGGCTGAATCCAACGACGGGTTACTAGAGTGCAGTACGGGTAAATCTTTTTGCGCCAAACGGTAATAGTAATAACGGCCAAGAATATCCGCTGTCTGGAAACCGGCCTCACCCGGTAAGCCGATCTTCACCAACTCTTGCAATTCATGCAGATCTTCTTCAGACATGTTGTCGGGTAAACCGCTGAACGCATCTTCGAGGAATTCTCGCGCCTTATTATCAAGTACGACATTGCCACCTTCATCTAGCTCAACATTGGCGAGCCCCTGATAGACATCAACCACATCGAATTCTATATCCGGTACTTCATCATCAACAGCGACCTCTTCCGACGGCTCAGCACCATCGGAAATTTTTTGCGCCCGGTCTTCCCTCACGTGTTTTTGTAAGCTTGCTGTTATTGTCTCTTTAGGGAATCGGTCCCATTGCCACTTCTTACCAGAAGGATTAACTGTGGAGGATTCGGCCGCAAGCTGCATCTCTTTAATTGCTCGCTCCGCAGCAGCGAACTTAAACTGCAAACCGACAACCAATAACCCCACCAGAGCCAAGACTGTACCGCCGGCAATAAACCACACTTTCCCCTTAAATGGTTTATTAGTTGTCTCGGATTTATCGTTAGTCATACATTTACCTATAGATTATTGTGATGCTGAAGCGGACTCCGCTCGGATCGCCCCCACGGTTTCACCACTCCAGTTTTTAATCGCTCTACGTAAGCTTGAAGCACTCGAAAACCCCATCACCTCTGCGATTTCATCAACATTTAATTTTGATGAGCGCAAATGAAATGCTGTCAGCTCCATTCGTACATCATGCATAATGGCGCGAAACGACGTGCCTTCGCAGGCTAACTTACGGGTAAGCGCTCTTGGGGTCATCGAAAGAAGATCCGCTATCTCCTCTAGTGTGACCAACTTGTTGTAATACAAGCTAACATGCCATCGCACTTTAGAAGCCAGTGTAGGTTCAATCTTGGCGGCTTTCAGCTCGCTCTCACAAATTGCCGTTACCCGCTCAAAATTGGGTTTTCGAAATTGTCGCCATGGCGTGGTAAGAAATTCAACATGTGCGCTAATTGAAGAAACATCTGCATTAAACTCCACAGAATCGCAGGGTAAACTTTCATACATGTGGTAATGCGCAGGCCGCGGAAAAGCAAGCTTCACTCGAATCGAAGTATCCGCTGCTTCAGGATATCCACACTCACCGAATAGCCTAAGAGTCACAGCAAGCCGATATTCCAACTCAAATCGCGCCATCATATCCTCCAACTCGCCAAGCTGTGCAGCCCGGGATTCCATTGTCATAACCAGCATGCCGTTTTCATCGACATAGGCAGTTGGCTGATAAGCATACATAGCGTAATGTGGTTGCGCGATTAACAAGTACCGACGCATCGCCGCACCCGCCTCCATCAAGCTCGGAGCACAACTGACAGCCAACCCCACCGTGCCATTAAAACTCCAATCCATTATCTGCCCAACTTTCAAGCCAATACCAGAAGAGCGACACAACCCAATCCCGTTGCGTATCAGCTGACTTTGTTGAACATAGGAAATCTTGATACCACGAACCCCAAGCATCGCTTGATTGATTCCAGTATTCTCAAGCAAGGGTTCGAGCTTCGCGCCAAGCTTCATAAAACATTCGATAAACCCCATGGGATGGAGTTCGAGTGGGATAAGCTTTTTATTTGGATCCATAGCAAACAGACCTCACCAACCAATTGGGTATACAGCCCTATTATACCGAGTCTGCGCACCTAGAATTCCGTTTCGGGTGAGATGAATGACTGTGGAGCAAAAACCATATGATCATCGCTACCGCAGCTACAACTTCAAAGCTTCTGCGTAAATAGAGTGTTTACCAACAGCGCATTATCGATAGCTTGATGTGCGCATTTTATAATTTTATGTACAGACGAACACGAGGGTCGCACTGCGGTGATTAATACTTACTTAAAAATTTTTATATGTTGTAAGTAAAACTGACTAATCAAATAAGTCATAGGGGTGCAGATTATAGAGAGTAAAAAATCAAGAGTGAAGAGTTAAGAAGACGTGAAACACGACAATATGGAAACGAATATTCGAGTGTGACGTGTTACGTTTTTTCGCTACCAATTTGCATAGAAGAATAATAAAAAGTTATTTGTAAAGAGCCAAAACATGAAAGACATACCAAAACAGCAGACTCGATGTGACTCATGAGTCCGCTGTTTGAACTACTTCTCTTCAATAATTTCTATGGCATTCCCGGAAGGGTCTCGCGCAATAATAATATTTAGCCCTTCAGTTTGCGTGGCTACTTTGCGATATCCGAAACCAAGGGCTTCAATCTTTGCAACTACCGCATCAAATTCAGTGGTATAAAAAGCTGTTTGCGGAAACTTACTTTTCACTAGCGGCTCTTCCTTTAGCGGCTGGAAAAGTGCAAGAAACGGCCCTTTTCCGATAGTAAGGAGGACTTCATCGTAATCAGGTGAATCTAAGTATTGCAAGACAGTCGCGCCAAATACTTCCGTATAAAAAGCTTCCGCCTCTTTTCGATCTCGAACAATTAATTTTGAGCCACCCACTGACATTTTAGACTCTTTACGTCCAAAAATTTCTACCGCGTTACCACTAGGGTCGCGAGTAATAGCAACTTGCATCGTGGGAAAATTCGCCAACACTCTAATGGGATAACCAAGCTCTTTTACCTTGGCAGTTATAGTCGCAAAGTCCGGGGTATAAAATAAAACGACCGGGTACTGACTATCCGGAACCGGTGCTTCTGCTTTTGGGTTTGGTGCGAAGAGTGCGAGACGAGCACCCTCACCGAAACTCATAATAGTTTCTTCAAAGACTTCTGGTGCATAGTTGTATCGTTTCACTTCTTTCATGCCAAAGAGGTCTTCATAAAATGTTTGCGTCTTTGGCAAATCCTGCACAATTAATTTTGCCGCGCCTATATAGTGCGGTAGATTTTCGTTTAGTGTTTGCTCTTTCGTTTCAGCCGTTACGCTGGTACTCAACAAAAACGCGCAAATCGCACCACTTACTGCAGACAAAGGTTTTAACAGTTTCATAATAACCCCTTAGATTATCGTTATTTTCCAAGTTGTAAGACAACAAATTTACTCACTGCAGAAATATCGTCTTCAGACATCATTGTCACCATCGGAGGCATTTCTACACCACCTTGAGCAACCGCTCGTTGCACTTGCCCAAAATTAGTAAGCTGAGTCAACGCGGGAGCCCCAGCGGAACCATCGCCATGAGAGCCATGGCACGCAGCACACATCCGCGCAAATACTTGCTTGCCTTTTAACAACTCACTCTCATCCGCTTCGACTCGCTCTGCTTTCAGGTCAACCATGGACGCAGCATGATGGATTTGCACCTGCATTGGCTTCCCGTTGTCCGGCAACCTTAAGGCAATAAGTTCTGCGGGATGATTTTGTTCGGCAAGCGCCATCACAATATATTGCTTGCCCTTAAACGAATAGGTCATAGGACCGCCAGAGACTTTCGCAGGTAGTTCAATTTCAGCAACTGTTTCGCCGGTTGCTTTATCGTAGGCGCGGAATAACTTTCCGCCGGGATCGCCACTCAAATTACCACTTTCTGCCATAAATAAGAGCGACTTGGTTACCAATGGAACGGGGCGGACGCCAGGAAAGCCCATATTATCGAAGTCTAGATCCAGGCCCTTAAGCGCTGGGTGATTACGAATATAATCTGGTGCGCCACCAATTGACCGCCACCACTGATGCTCGCCCTTATTCATATCGGTTGCCGTCACCTTGCTCCAGGGCGGCGCAATGACCGGTAACCCATCCGGGCCTGGTGCCGAAATTGTGGTGGCACGAATATAGTCCCAATTAGTTAGTGTTCGATCTGCTTGTGTCAAACGCGCGATCATTGCATTGTTTCGCGTTGGCACAAACATCATATCTGTCTCTACATCATAGGCTCCGCCATTCCAATTTGAACCGCCGCCATAACCGGGCTGAACCCAAGTACCTTGAGTGCCACCTTCCTTAACTCTTGAGGGTGGGGTGTAGATCGGACCGCGAACATATTGTTCTGCAATGGCGAGGGCTTTTTTATGCAGCTCTGGAGTAAAATTAATTAAGCGATCAGGATCAAAGCCTAACGGTTCATAGGGTGCAGGCTTGGTTGGAAAAGGCTGCGTCGGCGAACTACGCTCACCAGGCACTTTGGATTGAGGTACCGCGCGCTCTTCGATAGGCCAAACAGGTTCACCTGTTAACCGATTAAACACAAACGACATACCCTGTTTGGTAAGCTGCGTAACGGCTTTGATTTTTTTACCATCAATGGTTAAATCATGCAGTATTGGAGCCGCTGGAGGATCGTAATCCCAAAGGGGATGGTGAACCATTTGATAATGCCATACACGCTTACCGGTTTTACCATCCAGACAAACCAGGCTTTGTGCAAATAAATTATCTCCTAATCGATGCCCACCATAGAAATCATGGCTCGGGGCTTCAACAGGCAAGTAGACGTATCCGGCTTCTGCATCGACTGACATCATCGACCATACACCGGTATTCCCTGTGTATGTCCAAGAATTATTTTCCCAGGTGTCGTTTCCAAATTCGCCTTTTTGTGGAATGGTATGAAACGTCCACAACAACTCACCGGTATGAACATCGTATCCACGGATAAATCCCGGCGGAGCTTCTTTGTTTGGTGACGTGATATAGGTGACAACTTGGGCTACCACAACATCACCAACAATAGCTGGCGGCGAAGTAGAGCCAACAAAGGGTATCTCTCTATTTGCGAGGTTATCTTTGAGCAGGACGTATCCGTTTTTGCCGAAATTCGGATCGGCTTTACCCGTCGATGGATCAATAGAAATTAAACGACCATCTAAGGTGTTATGGAACAATCGCTTTTGCTTTCCATCTGTCCAATATCCCAGTGAGCGGCTACTGGACTGTAAATTTCTACCGCCAATATCGGCTGGTGATGGCGTAAACACCCACAGCGTTTCACCAGTTTCAGGGTTAATCGCGGACACCTGGTGAGCCCCACCTGGGGTATACAGCACACCATCAATCATTAACGGTGTGGCTTTTAAGTTGGCATCATGCCGACCGTCGAGCGGCAATGATTTCCAACGCCAGGCAACTGACAGTTCATCGACATTGCCTTTGTTAATTTGATCAAGTGCAGAATACCGAGTGTAGCCGTTGTCGCCACCCCAGGTATGCCATTCACCATTCGGCGCGCCCTGCTGCGCGAGGGCGTTCCCAGATAAGAGCGTCGCTGCCATCGCGATCGAAGGCAGCGGCTTTATAAATTGACGAAGTCTGAATTCACGCATTATCTTTTTATCCATTTTACTGTCGAGTTAGCCTTCTTTAATTGAAGGAAAACTTGGATAGCCTTCTTCAACTTGAATACCCAAACTGTTGATCGCAAATGCGGTCATGCTATACCCGCCCACTGTAAACACGAGCTCCATGATTTGTTGCGTGTTATAAAACTTAGTTAGCTGTGAAAATGTATCGTCTGTAATAAAAGCTTCTCGACGTAAATCATCGGCAGCGTTCAGTACCGCGCGGTGCTCATCACTCCAACCACTAGCATTGGGGCCAAGTGCAATACGGGTTATATCTTCGTCACTCAAACCAGCAGCTTTTGCGATCGGCTCGTGGTGCGCCCATTCATACTCTGCGTTTAATAACCAACCCGTCCGCATAATCAACAGTTCACGGGCTTGAGGTGGCAGGCTGGTTTGACTCATGATGTAGCTGCCAAAAGTATAACGTGGTCCAAATAAAGCCGGATGATGAATCATGGTTGCGTAAATATTGGGGATACTGCCATCTTCACGTACATGCGGTTTTATAATGTCTCTCTGTTCGTCGGTCATTTCTTCGAGAGTCAGTGGTTTTAAGCGCGGAGTAGATAGTCGAACGTTGCCAATGGTTGTCGCCAGTGCAGGCATTTCAAATTCTGTAGGCAGTGTATGTTCAAGAACAGGATCAAGTTGGATACCTGTGGAATTCAACACCATGGAGACTAATTGATACTGCGCTGCGGTAAAAATTGCATCAATTATTTCTTGCTGCGAATAATTCACACTGAGTTTTTGCCATGTTGCGTCGCTCACCATTCCGTCATATCGCAACTCATCCACCATATCCATTAAGGTTTTTTCAAAGTCGGTCCAAGACTCCGCATCAGGATCGCTGGCAATTTTCAGTATTTCTTCATAGCTCATACCCACATCGTTTGTCGCAATTCGTGCGTGCTGAGACCACTCATACTCTGCTTGGCATAACCACCCCATACGCAACATAATAATTTCTCGATCTCGCGCAGGGAGTGTTGACGCGTTCAATAAAACTCGGCCTAGCGGAGTCCAACGCTCATACAGTTCGACGTGATGGGCTAACGTCTTATAGAGATTAAAATCCGGACGATTATTTAGCATTTCAATTTGTTCTGGGGTACGTCCCTCAACCGGAAGCGGCGGAATTCTCGGCTCTTCAAGACGTGGCGAAAATGTCATAGCGGTATCTCCGGTTTCTTGCGCCATGCTTACCTGCGCTAATGCACTATCGGCATGGTTAGTTGTGACGGTTGTTTCTTCGTGACCACTGCACGCGGTCAGTAAGCAAGCAATACTGGCGGCCAAACTAACAGGTAACAGTTTTTTAATACCTACAGACGGGGGAATAGACATGCGGTTTACTAACTCCTCGTTAACGGAATAGACTCAAAAGAATGCGTAGGCAGGTTACAATTAACCTCAACGTACTCAATCGTCGAATGGTGTTTGAATCGATTTTCAAGAAAACCTAGCTAATCGAGCTGAGCGTAATCTTTAGCGCATAGGAAAAAATTTTATTTTATTTATTTTCCTGGCGTGTATCATTTTTCGAGTATGTGAACATAACACACAGCACCCACGCCAACCATATGTGCCAAGCCTTTCTTTGCACTTGGCTGCTGGCGCTCACCGGCTTCGTTACGTAGCTGACGAGTAATCTCTCCAACTTGGCCTATGCCAGTTGGCCCAATGGGATGCCCCATACCAATCAACCCGCCAGACGCACTGACAGCGCAGCGCCCACCAATATTAAATTGGCCTTCTTTTAATGCGAAGATCGCCTGCCCTGGTTCACATAGCCCCATTCGCTCAACGTATTCTAATTCTTCAATAGTGAAGGCATCGTGTAACTCCACCAAATCAAGATCGGCAGCATCACACCCCGCTTGCTGTAGCGCTAAACGCGTTGTTTCTTCAGTTAACTCTGCATCAAAGCTAGCCGCATTCTCATAGAGACGCTGACTACATGCTGCGGATGCGGTCACACGAATAGCGCGACTGGCGTCAATACCGAGCTGTTTGATGCCGTCCTCGGATGCGACAATCACAGCGGCGGCTCCCTCACCAACTGGTGTACATTGCAAGGACGTGAATGACCCAGAAATTTGGGTGCCGTTGATAATTTCTTCTAATGTGCGCTCTTTCTGTCTTTGCGCATTCGGGTTTTTTGCAGCATTGCTATGATTTTTTAGCGCAACCAAAGCGACATCATCTAAATCAATACCATATTTGTTCGCATATTCATCTGCTAGCAGCGCGAAATGTGTAAACGGGACAATCGCATCGTTGGCCAGATGAGGTATGCCCGTCAGTGATTCACCGCGCAGTACCTTCGCTGGCTTATCGACACCAACCGCGAGTGATACGTCAGCCAGTCCAGCGGCAACTTCGTAACACGCATGGCGAAAAGCGGTTGAACCAGACGCTGAGGCATTTTCAACATGAGCAATAGGGAGTCCGTGGCTTCCCAAGTGTCGAAGCATTGGACGCCCCGGCGCCATCGGCAACAACGCTTTTGCCACATAGGCCGACTCTACTGCGGGCCACTCAATATTCGCATCTGCCAGCGCTTGCCGCACAGCGGTCAAGCCCAGCTCAACATAGGAGGTTTCGGATAAATATTGGTAACGGTGAAAGCCTACACCGACGACATACACTGGCTTTAAATCACGTAAAATCGATGGCATTACGCTCCTCCTCCGGTTACTGAGCGGCTGGGACGAAAGCGCAAGTCTTGGAAAGTTTCACTTTCTTTCCCCTTAACATCCACTAGCACTGCTGTTACTTCCGTGCCAGGAGCCAACCTGACATCGGTATCGACATCCAACAGCGTTCTCACAACCGGGCCATCAGTTAAGCGAACTGAGCCGACCACAAACGGCGTCTGGCGTCTTTCATCAGCGTGTTTATGCACCACCGCGGAAGAGACTAACTCACCCTTTCCGGTCAATGGCACAGCTTTTAGCTCATCGCCTTTAGCCCCACATTGCTCGCAGCCGTAATGTTGCATCGGAAAAAAACAATAGCCGCAACTACAACGGCCTCCCATTAACTGGATATCGCCTTTCTCGTCTGGGCTGGTGTAAAGATTTGGCTTTAACAATCTGAGCTGACTCACAGCTACCCCCCTCAGCAGGCATCGCATCGCTAGCGGCGACGAGTTCAGAAACTTCGAGTACTGAATTCGTCAGTCGCAATGAAAAATAAGTGACAGGAACGGATTATGTGTTTTAACATACTTGCTGGTCAACAAGTAAGTTAACTAACTACACCCATATTTACTACACCCATAGTTACCTCAGAGGTAGTGATGTCAGCAGCCGAAACCAGCGTTCGCCGCACGCAGAGCGAACGCCGTGAAACCGCCGAGCGTCAAATCGTTCTCGCGGCCATTGAAATCATTGCGGAAAAAGGACTATCGGGACTCACGCTGGCTGCCGCTGGGGAGAATGCGGGGTACAGTCGCGGCATCGCTAGTCATCACTTCGGTAAGAAGGATGAACTTTTGATAGCCATTGTTAGGCACATTACCGAACGATTCAGCGTACAGGTCGGCGAGATCCAAACAGTAGAACCTGGCCTGCCAATGCTGCTCGAAACCATTCGCCAATACTTTGACCGAGTTACCAAAGACTCTCGAGGGATTCGTGCACTTCACATGGTCTTGTCAGAAGGCATAAACAACCCGTCCTTGGCAGCCCCTATCGCACATGCGAATGAAAAGAGTATCAAGGGTATCGCTTACCACATCCACATCGGCCAAGACGCAGGAGATCTGCGCCCTGACCTAATTCCACGTCAACAAGCCATCATTATTTTGGCCGGCTTGCGCGGTGTCATGGCGCAATGGATCATCGACCCCAGCGACATCAGCCTACCGGACATTCGCGAAGCTTTTTTAAACAACGTCGTAAGGAGCTTGTCAGTTTGAATCCCAGCCAATGCGACTCAACCTGACAGTAATTGAAACCATGGCCAGCAACCCAAAACCAAACCGCCTAGAAGATTGGGCACAACGCACACAGAATACCACCGCTATTATTCAGGACGACAGATCACTCACCTACGCACAATGGAATCAACAGGCCGATCAGGTTGCCCACAGCTTGGCAAAGAGAGGGATTGGCTCAGAAGATATCATGGTGCTGCGTTTACAAAATTCCATCGAATGGTGCGTATTAAATGCAGCCTTATCAAAATTAGGCGCTGGCGTACTAGGTCTCAACTGGCGTTTAACTGCCAAAGAAATACGTTTTATTCTCGAGAACAGTGGCGCTACAGCCTTCGCTTGTGATGATCAATCGCCGGAAGCACTACTGCCCGCCTTTGATGGCCTAAACATGAAAGCACTTGTCGCTGTTGCACCCACACCAACTCTTTCGGGTGACTTCACCCACTACGCGGCACTACTGGAGACTCCACCAGAGCCGCCTTTTTATTCTGACGCTGATGCACGTTTAATTATTTACACCTCGGGCACCACGGGGTTCCCCAAAGGCGTTGTAAATAACCGCTCAAACCCAAGCGCGACAAAAGATCCGCTACTTGCGCAGCAGCAACGTGAATACTTAGCCAGCGTTCGAGGCGAGGGCAACAATGATCCGGAGCAAGTACTCGTAACCATGCCCATGCACCATGCCGCAGGCCCCGGAATTGTCCGCACTGCCGTTAATCGAGGAAGCACCATGGTGTTAATGCCTCGCTTCGACGCAGAGAAAGTCTTGCAGCTCATTGAGCAATACCAAATAAGCACATGGAACGGCGTACCGACCATGTTCAAGCGCATCGCGGCGCTACCCAAAGACATACTCGATAAGTACGATGTGTCGAGCATTAAAACGTTAAGTGTTGGCGCTGCACCAGTACCCAAAGCATTAAAGCAATGGATTTTCGACTATTTCGGCCCCTGTTTGCGCGAAAACTATGGGTCAACAGAAGTTAGCATGGTCAGTTCGCTTTCCCCCGACATGCACACCGAAAAACCCGGCTCCTGCGGAAAACCATTTAAGCACGTGAAAGTCAGCATTCGCGATGCTGCGGGCAAGGAACTTCCTCAAGGCGAAACTGGAGAAATTTGGGTATATACGCCAGTAGCAATTTCGAATTACCTAGGCGCCGACACCATGGATGAAGACACCCGTGATAAAAACGGATTCTTCCGTATGGGCGACGTCGGTTATCTCGACTCAGATGGGTACCTTTATATTACCGACCGCATTAAAGACATGATCATTTCTGGGGGCGTCAACATTTACCCAGCAGAAATTGAAGCTGCACTGATTCAGCACCCGGCGATTCAAGATATCGCCGTCATTGGTGTACCCGATGACGAATTCGGCGAGCAGGTAAAAGCATACTGCGAACTTAAACCAAACCATGACGCTAGCGAAGCGGAACTCAGTGACTTTGCAGCGGAGCACCTCGCATCCTATAAACGTCCACGAAGCTATGAAATAGTGGCAGAGTTACCGCGTAACACCATGGGCAAAATCCTAAAACGAGATCTACGCGATCCTTACTGGCAAAACAAAGAGAGACAAGTATGAGTGAGATACTAAGCCTTGAAGGTAAAGTGGCTTTAATTACCGGTGCTGGCCGAGGTGTCGGCGAACAAATCGCCAAACATTTTGCAGATCACAACGCGAAAGCGATCATTGTTAACGATTATTTTCTCGATAGAGCTGAGGCGGTTGCCAAAGAGATCAATGATGCTGGAGGCAATGCGCTCGCGATTCAATGTGATGTTACCAACCTTGATTCTGTCAAAACCATGGTCGAACATGCGAAAGAAAAATTCGGTAGCATCGATATTCTCGTCAACAATGCGGGTAATGCCGGAGCAGAGCCAGACCCCGACGCACGCAAACCATTTTGGGAAACCAGTCCTGAGGCGTGGAACAGTTTTATTCAGGTTAACTTTTACGGTGTCATCAATACATCAACTGCGGTCATTCCAGATATGATTGAGAAAAAATCTGGACGCATTATTACTATTATTTCTGATGCCGGTCGTGTTGGAGAAACGGGGCTGGAAGTCTACTCCGGAGCTAAAGCGGGAGCGGCTGGCTTTATCCGAGCCATTGCGCGCAGCCTAGGACGTTATAGCATTAACTGTAATTCCGTTGCCATCGCCGCCACCTTAACGCCAGATATTCAAGCGCGCTTGGAAGCAGATCAGGAACGCTATAAAAAAATCATGTCAAAGTATGTTATTCGACGCCCAGGCAAACCAAATGATATTGCCAATATGGTTTTATTTTTGGCATCTGACGCGTCTGAATGGATTACCGGCCAAACCTACCCTGTTAATGGTGGCTTTTCTTTTAATCAGTAACTAACAACCAGCGTGATCAAAGAAATAACGGGTATAAAAATATTATGACCGACAACCCAGAAGGTAAGCAGCACATAACAACGGAGCGCCTCGGTAACACTTTAGTGATTACCATCAACCGGCCCGAAGCAAAAAACGCGTTTAACAACTTACAATCCCACCAGATGAATGATGCTATCGATCTACTAGAAAACGACGATAGTTTATTTGTCGGCATCATCACAGGTGCTGGCGGGACCTTTTCTGCAGGCGCCGATTTAAAAGAAGCGGCTAGCGGCGTAAAACGCGAGCGCCCAGCCCGCGGAGGGTTTGGTGTATTTGCCAAACCGCCACGCAAGCCTTTAATCGCAGCCGTTGAAGGTTTCGCAGTTGGTGGCGGGTTTGAATTATGTTTAACCTGCGACATTATCATCGCTGCGGAGAGTGCAAAGTTCGGATTGCCGGAGGTCAAACACAACGTCGTTGCAATTGGTGGCGGTCTGTTTCGCCTGCCCAAACGTATGGCATACCATCAAGTGATGGAATTAGCATTAACCGGAGAATTTAAAGACGCCGCCTATTTTCAACAACAAGGTATCGTGAACCAAATCGTTCCAACAGGTACCGCGTTAGATGCAGCCATACAGTTTGCAAATAAAATACAAAGTAACGGCCCGACCGCGTTGGCGGCGAGTAAAGAAATCGTTCGCCATAGCTTCGACTGGACGGATGATGAGGCCTGGGCAAAACAAATGCCTATTGCTAATGTCGCTCTACAATCTGAAGACCGTAAAGAAGGCTTGAAAGCCTTTGCCGAAAAACGCAAACCTACTTGGAAAGGTCGCTAGTTATACGAGTTATCGTTTGCGAGCTGAAGAATAATCTCAGGAAGTGGCGTAGTTTCATTTTTTTCTGCTCGATTGCCGGGGCGAATTTTTGACTCATGCGCGAATGCCTCTATCGCCTGAATACGCGAATCATCTAAAGGATGGGTACTCAACAACTCCGGGGCCATTAACTCGCCCCGTTGTTGTTTAAACAATTCGAAAAGATCGGCAGCGCCCTCAATGTGGCCATATTCGGCCAGCACGGCTCGCATAGCAACTCGATCAGCTTCAGTTTCCTGATCACGATTAAATGACAGCGCTGTAAACAGACTGAGCTGACCCAGCAACTGTTGCGACATACCGCTATCACCAAACCCTGTTATGCAAGCTAAGGCTAAACCAACGGTTAATCCTCGCCCCATCGCAACAATGGGATCTCGGTGCGCAATATGCGCAGCCTCATGCGCAACAACCATTGCCAAGGCGTTTTCGCTATTGAGCTTTTCAAGCAAACCACGATAGACGACTACGTGACCACCTAACGTGGCATAAGCATTCACCAGATCATCGTCACTGTAGTGCACTGTGATCGACATTCCATCGGCTAAGTCCATGTGCTCAGTGAGCCGGTCACTTAAAGCTTGTAAGTAGTCTTCGATGGCTTGGTCACCAGTGCTCCGTTGCGAATCAATCAAGGTCGTTTCGGCAAAGCCATCACTAACCAATGCAGCTTCCGTTTCAAAGGGAATAAACCGGACTAACCACTCGGCTAATAGCGCCAAGACAAATACCGCGGCTACCACGATAGCGCTGACACCCGCTAACAGAATAAAAAATTCTTTTAGCGGGTGCTCTTGCGATACGTTTATCCCCTCAGGTATTTGTGGATTGCTGTATTTCATTATTCACTTAGCCTGTTAATAACAAACACTAATAGAGCGCAGTGCCGTAAGCGTATACTTCGACGCTACCCACCTGCTGTTGCTGCCCCTTGTATATTGACGCTGTCTCTAGCTTTACGTTAATCACTGCTTGAGCGCCCAGGCGCTGCGCTTCTTCCTTCATGCGCAAAATGGCTTCGCGCCTGGCTCGCTCCACCAACGTCTCATAAGCTTTAACACGCCCACCAACAATTGATCGCAAACCGGCAACAATTCGTTTGAAATAATCAAGCGAGATCACGACATTACCGCTAACGAGCGCAACCTGAGTAGGCTCAGTCGCATTTAATGGATAACGCTTAGCGAAGGTGAGAATATGCCGAAGTTGCTGCTCACGCTGAATGATTGAGCGAAAATGGCGTTTCTCAGCAATGCGACCGAAAAAGTAGCCTAGCGACAATAGCGTCAGGAAAAATATTAAATCGTACATCCTTGATCTCCGTGTCTTACTCGAGAACCACCGCAGTGCCATAGACGAAAAGCTCAGCAGCACCGGCTGAGATAGAGGACGTCGAAAATCGAACATTGAGCACGGCATTGGCACCAATTGATTTGGCCTGCTCGATCATTCGTTCAGTGGCCTCTTCCCTCGCTTCTGTTAACAACTCTGTGTAACTTTTTAACTCGCCACCAAAGATATTCTTAAAACCCGCCATAATGTCTTTGCCGGCATGCTTAGCACGTACCGTATTGCCCTGCACCATGCCAAGGTGTTCTCTCACCCGTCGCCCGGGCACCATCTCAATATTCGTAACCAGCATTTTTTATCCTTTCTCCGTAAACCCTATCAACATTAGCCTAAAACTCAATCTGATAGCCCTAGACAGGCTCTTTGCGCCGGTAATATGCCCGTCTTAACCCCAGCATGTCTAGTAGCTCGACCCCGTGATTTTTTAAACGACGTGTCAACCGATTCCAGACTTGTGCGTTATAGATAGTAAGCGCGCGAGATGACACAAACTAAGGCCCTCTGGCCACACTCATATTGACAGCACGACTGACTTAACGGAGCTATATAATGAACAAGCCCAACAACCAATACCCTCACTTCCGCCAATACATCCATCTCGCTACAGGTCTAGCTTTGACGGCAGTCCTTGCCTGCGGTGTAACCGTTGCAAACGCAGAGTCCCGAGGCCCCTCAGCCGATGGTGCCCGACATGCCAATGTTCAACAGCACCGAGCACGTATGGCAGAACAACACAGACAACGTAAAATGCGAGAAGGAACACGAACCATAACCCGCACACGGCCAGATGGCGCAACCGCCACTCGAACGACAACGGTTGATATCGACCAAGAATCGCAAACCCGCACGCGCACCACTGAGGGGGAAAGATTCGACGGTAGCACCTACAGTAGTAGCGACGTCATGCAGCGCAGTGAGGATGGCTTCACGCGAGAATCGACCCGCACCAATGCGGAAGGTGTCACCACGTCTCGCAATGTCGTAGCGACAATCGATAAGGAGGCTGGCACACTCCATAAAGAGATCACTGTGGTTGACAAAGATGGTGAAACACATACTAGAGTCATTGATAGAAGCCGTGGTGATAACGAATCAGATAGCGCAGAGTAGGATTTTGTCCTTAGCAACGGATTGCTGCTCATCACAATACCCAGGAGATTGTGTTGTGATGAGCGACAAAAACGAAGTTGAAATAGAGAAACAGACGCTCACGAATGGCCAATTTACATAACGCCAACATTGCACATGCTGCCGCGGAATCAGCTCATCAACATGATGCTGAGGGAACAGCGCAATCGCTCAATGACTTTTTTGCGAGCGTGGAGGGCCGCGCATATCAAATGGCCAAGCTAGCGACAAAAAGTCATGCCGAAGCGTTGGACGTAGTACAGGAAGCAATGATCAAGCTGGCCACTAACTACGCCGACAAATCGGCGTCAGAATGGGCGCCGCTTTTTCAAACAATTTTGCAGCGCGAGATCATACAATCCCATCGGCGCCAGCAAAGGCAACATCGCTGGTTCTGGCAAAAACGTGGGTACCAGGAAGATGAGCTGCAGGAAGAAGATCCCATTGATTTAGCGGAAAGCGACGAAAGTGAAATGCCTGACAGTGTGTGGCAGCGAACACAAGACATAGAGGCCGTGATGCACGCCGTCGAGCAATTAAGCATCAGACAACAGCAGGCGTTTTTACTACGCAGTTGGGAAGGCTTCGATGTGGAAACCACAGCGAACATTATGCAATGTAGCAGCGGCAGCGTTAAAACACATTACTCGCGAGCAGTTCGCGAATTACGCAAGCAATTAATGCACATGCAACACGAATACTCACAATAGCAACCAGGTTACAGGTAACCCCTTATGACCGATAAAAAATTTAGCGACGCCATAAAAAGCAGCTTAGACAAAAGTACCGACTCGCTGCCAGAGAATGTTCGCGAACAATTGCGTGAAGCCAGGAATAAAGCCCTAGCAAAGCGGCAAGCGAGTTCAGCCCGAAAACGCTGGCAAATCGCTGCTTCAGCTATCGCTGCGTCGGTATTGGTCGCCCTCATATTGCCAAGTATTGTTCAAACACCAGCACCAGAGGAAACGTTAGATACCCTCACTTACCTTGATGTTGATCCAGAGATGCTCGAGCTCATGGACTTACTCATAGAGTTTGGCGACCTAGCGGATGCAGGTAACGATGCGATTTAGCAAAGTAATGATCGCGATAGTGCTACTTCAAAGTCTCGCAGCAAAAGCTGAGGAGGCAACTAATTCTGAAGCATTTTGGCTATGGTTAAGCGAGTACAGTCAAGGTGATGGCGAATTACTTGATCCACTGATGCTTGAGGAAGTACTGAGTCATGAATACCAACAAATGACATTGGAAAAAGGTGAACACGAATCATCGACTAAATCGATTGAACTCATCAAAGCGCTAGAGTCGCTTGATATGGAACCAAAACCCAAGACCAAAACGTCTCCGCTACTCACGGAGGGAAAGTGATTATGAAACCCATCAAATATAAACCACTCGTCCAATGTATCTGGGCCACAATATTCGTAGTAGGATTCGCTGTCTCATCACATGCCAAAGAGTGGCAGGAACTGAATAGTGAAGAGCAAGCGATACTTGCCCCCTTAGAACAGCGATGGTCACAACTTGATGAATCGCAGCGACAGCGTTTGTTGGCGACTGCGCAACGCTATCAATCATTAAGCGACGAACAACGCACTTTTTTGCAAGAGCGTTTCGCGAAGTGGCAAGCCGTAGAACAAACACGACGAGAGAGATTACAACGACGCTACGAACGCTTTTCTCAACTTCCCCTCGAGCAACGCAGACAATTGCAACAACGATATCGCTGGTTCCAAGGGTTAACCGCTGAAGAGCAGAACAATCTGCAACATAACTTTCAACAGATGAGTCCTCTTGAAAGACGGCAGATGCGTGATCGTATTCGCCAGGCGGATAGACAGCAACGTCGACAACTCCGCGAGCAGCTATTAAAACAACGTTTAAATCGCTAGAGGAACGATTTGTGACTATCTTCACTCGATTTGCTACGGGTGCAATCACCGCACTCATCTGTATCACCAACGTTGGGTCTATCGCTTCAGCAAATGCCGAACCCAATTCGCAAGCACTAGACGATACTTTACACCCACTAAATAGCAGTGCACTTGATCTCGAGCTTCAACACCAGCGGCAAAACTTGCAAGTTGGTGATGGCCAATTAACGACTTTGCTGCTAGCACCTTCAGTTAATAGTCTCAGAGGAAGTCACCATAGTTGGAGCCTAGGCGTGGATATTCCGCTGCAACAAGTCGAAGGGACTTATGCCTACAATATTCCTCTAAACGTAGCCGATGCCTGTGAGCGCTTGGACGCAGGTCAAATCAACCCAGAAAGAGGTTTTTTAATTCGTCGTTTAACGCAGCTGTGTGCTGATTATCAGGACGAAGACTATCAAGCATCGGGTATTGGCGACATCAGCATTTATGCGCAGTACGCCTATTACAACGAGTCCAACTGGACCCCAGCGACTAGCATCAGCTACAAATTTGACAATGCAGATTACGACGAATTTTTAGGTAGCGGGACGAAGGAAGTGCATCTATCGGCAAGTATGCTTGGTAGCTTTCACAATCTCGCAACCAGTCTCTACGTTGGACATACACTATTTTCAGGCGGCGACTTGGAATCCCTTTACGATGATTATTCCCAAGCCGAAGTCACCCTACGAACACCCTGGAGACTGAAGTGGGAACTCGGCACAACATTTGGGTATCGCAACCCAAATGATGTTGATGTAACCCACGCAAGTTTGTTTGGCGGGATTCGCCTGGGTGAAAACAGTAGCCTAGTAATTGAGTACACAAGCTATCAAGGTGATAACTACTCAATCGATTCGGAAATCACAGCAAGTGCCAGTGTCTATTTTTAGTATTGCAATGGCATAAAAAAGCCGCCAGTCAGAAACTGATTGGCGGCGAGCCCTTTTTTAATATTCAGGGGAGGGGAAACTTTAATTAAAAACCTTTATTTAGAATTCAACGACATTCGACGTAGTGCAGCTTCGCCATGGCCCGTAACAGATGGTACCTGCATTGCGAATACGCGAGTTCGTTAAGCGAGCGGTCGATGACGAGCTATCAGTTCTGAACACAGCTTCCTTCATATTTTTGATATCACAATTATCAACCGTAACATTGATGGTGAACCCTGTTCCGCCATTTTGCCGCAAAAATTTCCCGGCTCCATCGACAATACAATTCGACACAGTAATATTGGCAGCAGCGTTAATTTGCATAAACTTATCGTATCCGTCATAAGCTTCAATATTGCGGACGACGATATCGCCTTGCGATTTCACGGTTAAGCCATCTTCGCCAATGTCCGTCCAGCGAATATTATCGATAGTCCCGCCTCCATAAAAATGAATACCGTCCGCACCGTTTCGACCGATGATGACGTTCTTCAACGTCGCACCGTTTTCTACTCGAAACACAGGCTTTTGACCTTCACCTTGTCCTCCGTCACCCAAAGCGGATGTTGGATTATAAGTTTTACAGCCGCCATCAAACACACCGCTACTAACCACAATGGTAGACGAAACAGTCACCGAGCCAGTTGAAACACAACTTGAACCTTTCCCGTTTCCAGTTGGCGGCTGTGAGCTACCGACTAAAGCAAATCGCCACAATTGAGGCGCGCCTCCCCAATATTCCCATTGGACAATGTTGGCGCCATTCGATGAATTGAAGTCATAGACCTCTACTGCCTTGCCACTAAAGCGTGAGATTATATTGTATGTTCCATTACCCTCAGCATTAATTTGCCACTGCTGATTGTCACCCCCTAAATATTCCCATTGACGTAAGTCACCACCATCCGATGTACTCCATGCATAGACATCAAGCGATTTGCCTGAATGAGCGGGACGCAATGTATAGTAGCCATTGCCTAAATTAGTGACATCCCACTGTTGATGCGTATCACCGTCGTAATCATATTGGACGACGTTTGCACCATTGCTAACACTTGCGCCGCCAACCTCCATCGCCTTACCGCTAAAGCTATTGGTAATGACATAGCGCCCGTTTTCTAAGGCCCCTGCAGGTGGATTAGGCTCCGGGGTAGGGTCATCTGGCTGGCTGGTCGCAACGGCGTTGCTGATCATTGCGCACAGTGCCACAGGAAATACCGCTAAACGTAGTAAATTTAAACTCATGTCAGCCCCTCTTTATTTTTGATTAATTATTGTTGACGGGATGCTGCATTAACTTCCCTACAGCGTAGACCGCGAAGCCTAACACTGTATAGAGGACATATAATTGCAAAAACTGGCTGTTTTTGCCTAGGGTTTCATGAATAGTGACACCGGGCACACAGCCCGCGTTAGAACTCAGTGAGGTTTTCAGCGGCAATGGCTTGCTGCTCTTCGACAGAAAACGAAGCATCAAATAGCCATTCAATTTGCTGCGCCTGTTCGGCTGACGACAGCGATGAATTAAGAATATCGGCTTTTTGTTGCAAGAATATGTCCCGGCGACTAAGCCAGTTAGTTATGCCATAATCTCGCGTCAAAAAATGTTTTTGGGCTTGTTCACGCTGACGTTGCTTTTCATCTTCAGATACGCTCGTATCAGAAGTAATTCGCAGATTCTCGAGCATATACTGCTCTTGTACGTGCTGGCGTTTAAATAACTTTTCTGCAACAGATCCCCCAAAATACATCTGCCTCAAGGTTTGAAGATCATCAAGTTTAATCGACAAGGTTACTGGATCGGTCACGTTGGGGTAAACGGTTTCGAGTTGAGACTTGGCCTGTAAGTACTCAAAAAAATTACCGACGATATCTACCACTTGCTCGGCAGCAGGACTGGGTAAACCATCACGAATTACCTGGCTAACGTAATCACGCTGCTGCTGGCTCATAGTGACTGCGCTATAACCTATCGTTTGGTATAACGCTTGAAGACCTACCTCATCCACCACGACATTGCCGTAGTGATCAATGCGCACATCACCCAAAGCCTTCACTATGCGCTGTTCGTCAATAGTCGCGGCGACACGGGCATCGAGCCCCTGGGCGCCCCCTTGCTGTGTCGCTGCATATTCACGCAAGGCTTCATTAGAAGACCATTGCCAAACACTTTCTATCGTTTCTGTCTTACTCTCAGTCGCCGAGGTTTCGAGCATAAGAGACTCATCAGTGTCTTCACGTGCCAGATACCAGACAACTGTTAAACTAAGCAGTAAAAAGGCCAACCCGTAAAGAAACACGTAAAACAAATCAATCGTTGATTTAGACGCCATTTGCTTGCCTATCAATGTTATTGTTATTTTTAACCCAAGAATCTTGTTATTTCTGATCGAAGAAACTACTGCAAAACTTTGGAGGAATGCAAATTGTCTGAAAATGTTTCCCTTGTGGATGAGATCTAGCTCACTTTGCAACGCGGGAAGCGAAAGATTGTCTGGTCACCAATGAAAAATTTGTAATACGGCTATAAACGCAAAAAGCCAGCGATAAAGCTGGCTTTTTATCTAGGCAAATAACAAGATTTACATTCTTACGATTTTTTCAGCTTGCGGACCTTTTTTTCCTTCAGTAACGGTGAATTCAACTTGCTCACCCTCATTTAAAGTCTTAAAGCCATCCCCCTCTATCGCACTAAAATGTGCGAATACATCGGGCCCTGAAGCCTGTTGAATAAACCCAAAACCCTTAGACTCGTTGAACCACTTTACGGTACCGGTGACGCGATCTGACATAGTTTTTCCTCATGATCTGTTGTTACAAATAATCGCCGCAAACACAACACATAGTCGCGGCACAGCCGGAAAGTTGGCGATTACTTATTAACGGCAGGACGAGGGCTTTATAATTAAAACGATCGAATTGGCAGACGAATAAGTTCTTGCTTTCTAGCTTGACGATTATTCTATCCTGGGCCAAATAAAAGTCAATTACATCAAGCCATGCAACTTTAACAAATAAAAATGCACAATAATGTGGCGATATTGAGGAAAAAAACCAGTCAATATAATCTAATTAGTGCTGAATAGAATAGAAAAACAATCTAGATATACCCAAAAAGTAAAATAGACAATGCGGACATTATTTTAATAAGCAGAAATAGTCGAGAATAATAAGCGGGTCTTACGACCCGCTAAGAGACTAATGTATGCGGGTTACTTTTATGACCGCTACCGAGTTATTCCAGTCGTATATTTCGGGGGTCAGAATTTCATTTCCTTGCTCATCTTCTGTGCCCAAGTCATGAAACCCATTACCGATGTATACGAAGCCTTCGTCACCGTCATTGGGACCCGGGGAATAGCCATCTCCACCACATCGAGGCCCGGGGATGTTTGCACAATTCTGATCATTGAGCTCTGTTCCGGCATCGTAACCGGGGCTATGAGTAACGCTCGTACCGCGAAATGGTAATCGCACGCCATTCACTGCGAGGAACGTATCGTTTGTGGGAATGAGCATTGCCGCAACGCTTAAGTATCGATGATGCCTACTCGCTTCAATGACTACTTGATGAGTTTCACCTGGACCAATTAAGCCTGGAATGGTGACGACATTACTGACCGCACTCCCTTGCGATAGCAGGAGATCAGTTAATGGTGCCGTATCACCACCTTCTGCAAGCAACTCAACTTCTATACTAGCCGGTTGGCCTAGCTCAAATACGGATACTGAGTTGTTGTGCGTCGCCACTAATTGAGGCGTAAAAAATTGTCCTTTCGTCACATTCGTAATTTCTACTTCGTATCTCAATGTTTTATCGGCTAAAGCTGGCACTCCGCTAAATGCACCACATAATACTAGCCCAGCTGCGAGCAGCGATTTGCTTGAAAATATCTTCATGTCCTTTCTCCTTTTTTTGATCAATTGCCAATTCACAATGGCAACGTCAGTACGAGAACGAACGTGAATGGGTTACGAGAATTTACGCTAAAGGCGATACTTTACAATCCTGTAAAATGTATCACAAATATTCCACAACACGCTGAGATCAAAGAACATAAACCGTTTAACTATAGAGCGCGCTATTCATAGCGAGTCATAAACTGCGCTTTGGTTTGCGCAACCATTTCATCCCATGGTTGCTGCTCCAGTAGTGGGTGGGGGCGAGCCCCGCCCTTAAGTGCATCGCCCCAACGAGCTATATCAGCACCCGGATGATTACTGATGTAAATATCCGGTGACAATTCAGCTAACCGCTCAAAACCCAACAGTGTTTCTTGGATCAAGTCCGGGAATTGAGGATTTCCGTGCAGTTGCACCCCTGCGTTTGGCCCACGACATCCAAATACCGTAACGTCATACAGCCTATCAGACTCTGACGCAGTTAGACTCCACACGGTACACCCAGGGGTATGCCCCGGCACTTGAGTCGCTGTTAAATTGACGCCACCAAGCGATACGACATCACCGTGCTTTAAAACCCGGTCGACTTTGACCTTCGGCCAGCCTTCAAACCCCAGTGGGGACAGATCTTTTCCTTGGCGCAATGCTTGCGCATCGCCTTCCATTGCAAACACTTTCGCTTTGGTTGCGTTTTGAATTGCCGAATGAGCCTGTACATGATCAAAGTGCGCGTGCGTTGCTAATAGGATCCGTATATCAGAAGGGTTGAAACCTAAGCGCTTAATATTGTCAATGACCAAACTCTGCATTTCGCGCGTGCCAGAGTCTATTAAAATATGTCCTTGGTCAGTTGTAATGAGATAGACGCCGATATTTTTTGCACCAACAGAATATATATTTGCCAATACATTAAAAGGTTCTTCAGGCTCACTGGCATCTTGGTGTAATGGTTTGGCCATTTCTTCTTTTTCCTGATTACTCAGATCGCTTACGTAGCGCGCTGCTTCATTATCAGTTGAGCTTGCACTTGGAAGAGAACACATTAACGCTGCTACGACACTCGTGACCGCGAGCACACACCGCTTGTTAAGCTGAAAATTCATAGCACCCCTATTTAAGTTTTAATGTTAGATATCAATCACCAGTCTACTGGCTACTTCTGCAAAAGCGTTTTGGTCACCTTTCCCATCGCGTTGCGCGGTAAAGAATCCACGACTCGTAGACTTTTCGGAATTTTGTACGAAGACATTTTTCCCGTACACCATTCTTTTAACGCCACGTCATCGATAGAAGAACCCGGAGCCAACACCACTACTGCCGTTACGGCTTCTCCCCAGATAGGGTCGGGAACACCAATGACGGCGCACTCTAAAATTTCGTCGTGACTCAGTAGCACCCCCTCAATTTCCAGTGCTGATATTTTGAAGCCACCCGACTTAATAATATCAATCGATGAGCGTCCCATAATACGGTAATAGCCATTTTCAACGACGGCAACATCTCCCGTGCAAAACCAACCATCAACAAAGCTTTCTTCGGTGGCGGATTTATTTCCCCAGTACTCCAAAAATACGGTCTTACCCTTTATGCGTATTTCCCCAGGAACCCCTTCTGTACTTACACGTTGTTGCTTTTCATCAAATAACGCCACCTCGACCCCAGGTAGAGGGACGCCGACTGCACCAGCCCGCCGCTCACCACGATAGGGGTTTGAAATAGCCATTCCGATCTCTGTCATACCATAACGCTCTAGAAGCACTTGCTCCGTCAACGCCAACCATTTTTCATAAATAGGGATAGGACAAGCGGCCGACCCGGATACATTCAAGCGCATATGACGAAACCCGTTGCACACTTTTTCTTTTTCGCCAGCACTCATGCCTTCTAAGTAGGATATTAACTTTGCATAAATTGTTGGCACAGCCATAAACAACGTATACGTATCTTCCGTAACCTTTGGCAAAAGTGTTTCGATATCGAATTGTGTAAAGACATCAATTGTTGCACCCGCCCACAATCCGCAACATAGGATATTTATAATGCCGTGAACATGATGCATCGGTAAAAACAGAGGGATACAATCCGCTTTTTGCCACTCCCATGCCTCTAGTAATGAAAGAATCTGAGAGTGAATATTGCTATGCGTTGACACCACCCCTTTGGGTTTGTTCGTTGTGCCGCTCGTAAATAAGATCATCGCTCGGCGGGAAACATCAAGCGAAGGTAGATTTGCGTTAAGAATTGGCATTGATTCGACATCGGTGAACAACTGATGATCAACGCCATGTTGAGCGCATAGACTAGCAATGTCTCCATTTAACTGGTCGGAGACAATTAACTGCGTCGCACCCGTTGACACAAGATAATGCTCAAGCTCGCCGATAACAGCGTTTATATTCAAAGGAATGGCAATTCCACCAGCTCGCCAAATGGCAAAGAGCAATGTGACATAGTCCAAGCTTGGAGGAATAATCATGGCGATCCGTTCTTCGCGGAGATCTCCACCTCCTTTGAGAAGCTTCGCAGCAACATCATTAATACGTTGGTTAAGTGCGGCGTAAGTAACTTGCTCCTCGCCTATGGTTAAGGCAAGCCTATCATTGTTATCATCTAGAAATGGAAAAGCTTGCTTTGTCTCGTTATCAGTAATCATTAGCGACCTTACACAGAAATGGTTGCAATACGGAATCTATTCATTAGCGTAGGCAATGTAACCGAGGATACTTCCACACTTTCGATGAACTGTACACCCAGCCGAACTGGGAAATCTCCCAATTTATTAGAGACTTAGCATGGCTACGCGAAACATTTCACTTATTGGTTCTGGTATTGTCGCATCGACTCTCGCCTCAACCTTCCAGGACAATGGCATCACGGTCTCCGCTATCGGTGCCAGGAATATAGAAAAGGCTAAGAACCAGTTTTCTTCAATGATGCCAGCAACTGCCGTAACGACAATTGCCGACGCCGCCAAACAAGCTGACATTCTGTTTATTTTGGTCAGCGACGATGCGATTAGTAGCATTGTTGAGATGCTCCACCAAGAAAATGCGATCAGACCCAATACAATTCTTATTCACTGTAGCGGCGCATTATCGAGTTCTGTCCTCAAGCGGTCCTCACACTACGCTGTAGCCTCGGCACACCCGCTTCAGACGTTTCCATCTGTGAAACAAGCAAAGAACTCATTGAAGCACTGTATATGGTGTTGCGAAGGTGACACGGAAGCGTTGAATGCAGTCCGCCCCATGATAGAAACGGTTAGCCAACAATTTCTTGAAATAGACTCATCAGCTAAAACTCTTTACCACTGCGGCGCAGTGTTTGCGTCAAATTATCTCGTCGCACTGATTGATGCGGCATTGGAATGTAATGAATTCGCGGGTATCGACCGACACGATGCGCTCACCGCACTACGCCCGCTAATTAACGCCACCCTAGACAACATCCAAACCAGAGGCACAACAGAAGCACTAACCGGGCCTATCGCACGAGGTGATAAAGAGACTATTCGTCACCACCTCACATCGCTAGATAAACAATCAGCACTTTTGGGCATATATAAATCGCTAGGGGAACGTACGCTACGCCTTGCTAGCAACAAAGGCACAGCGAGCCCAGAGAACTTGATGTGTATTGAGCAGATCTTGTCAGAACATCCTGAAAACTAAAGGGGCGTTCATTTTATATAGCATGGCTTTCTTTCGGTATCATACGATACAAAATGATGGCAATAGCAACCGAAACCCATTCGATAATGAGTAACAGCCACTGCATGAATGCTTGCCCACCATCAAACACAACCCCCACGAATCGGGTCACACCTGCCCCAGCCAGCAGGAAAATAACGGCTACCAGCGCTTGATGAAGGCGACTAAACGCTGCATAGAGAATGTAACACCCTGCGCCGAGCAGAAAGCCGCCGTAAGTCGCCCTAATTTCTGTGATAGACACGGGGTTATCTAAAGCAATCCCCATGGACGTCATAACACCAACGGGATTAAAAAGCCCCGCCAGGCCACAACCAATAAACAATACGGCTTGCAGCACCAAGAAAGCCACGGCCACTCGCTTCGATTTGACATTCAACTTCAACTTAATTCCTCAGCACGAATTAACAAAGAGTACACTTATACGGTACCCTCGGCATTAAAGATTACTAGGTGGCAACTCAACTAACGTCAGCGTAATGGTAAAGGCTTTTCAAGCTGAAGAATTGAATCCGATAATTCAGACACCTTGTCATTAATCGCCACCTCCGCATCATACAACCCTCTGTTGTAAAAAAACGGGCCTATTTCTTCGGCAAAAAAATCTATTAAAAATTCGGCATCGAATCCGCCGATGCTTTGGTCCAACTCCTCGTGAAAGTAAAGCTGAACTTTTTTCACGATCAATTCCTTTTCGTCTTTAGAAAATTCAATCTTTTCCATCAAAATCTCCTTATCAAGTAGTTTATCGCCATAAAAACGACAGCTAAACTGACACTGTCTTAGTACGGAAATATGCTAGACATATCGATACATTATAACTGGCATGAGCAGTACCCATAGTAAAAATAGAGACCATACTCGCCCCCTTAAGATATGATAATCGTTGAGTAGATGATCCCATGAATGTCCCGCAACATAGTGACCAAAACCAAACTCAAATATAACAGTTGCCACAAACCAAATTGCGCCAATACACCACGCATTAACTAAAGACTCGATCGGCCATAACCGATGAACGAAGTAAACAAATGTTCCCGAGAGCAAAACTCCCGTTAGCGTGGAGAGCTGATGAGCCGATAACTCAGAAAGAACCTTCCCATAGGTCAACTCACGTAACACGCCATTGATTACCGCAATGAAAGCCAGCGGCAACCACAACAACGCATATTGAAGTACCATACACACCCCCTCTTCAGCACAATCTAGCGGACAAAAGCTCCCGGATCAGTCGGTAATCGCCACCGAATTGCGCCTTTTTAGGTTTTTCGCAATCGAACAATAAGGTATGGAAATACCCCATAAAGAATTAGTGACATAGCGTACGCCACACCCGAAATAGAGTATTTCGTCTGCATATACTCTAGAAGGGATAAATCTCGCAACCATAGCACTAGGGTGAATTCAAAAACTAACAGATATAGCAACGCCAACCCACCAACACACAGCGCCTGTGGCCTATTTATCACTGTGCTACTGGCGTACACAATATAACGTGCCGCCCAAAAGCATACCGCTATCATGAAAGGCAACTCGATGAGTTCTGCCGTTTGCTCGCCTACACTAGGCACCAAAATCAAAATTCTTAGTGTTCCGAAAGCAAAACCAACCAAAAACACAATACAAAAATAGAGTGCTGAGCGATTCAACAGTATTCTCATTTTCCTAGACCGTTGTCGATAACGTTTGTTACAAACGCTTTCTCTATGGCGACGAAAGCGCACATAGAAAATAATCGCACCATGATAACTAGAATGATGGTACGAAAACTATCTTGCAGTGCTTTAGAATAAAACGCAGGCGAAGTGGAGCATTAACCACAATGGATCGAAGATTTACGTTGGGAAAGGAAGTTCCAGCTCGATATCATTGGTCTGAAACACCGCTGTACCGGACGAAAAGTAGGTTTCGAGTTTTTCAGGCGTCACAGGCTGGGCGTAGAGAAAACCCTGCGCTTGATCACAACCTCGCTTACGTAGCCAACTCGCTTGTTCTTCGTTTTCCACACCTTCTGCAACCACATTAAGCGACATATTATGTGCGAGCCCAATGATCGAGTTTGCAATCGACGCATCGTTTTGATCATGATGTATGTCGTGTATGAAGCTACGGTCGATTTTTAATTTTTGGATTGGAAAACGCTTAAGATAGGCGAGAGACGAATAACCCGTACCAAAGTCATCGATAGCAAGTGACAAGCCCATTTCGTTCAACTGAGCCAGCATATTGACAGTTTCGCCGGCGTGTTCCATGGCAGACGTTTCAGTAATTTCAAATTCCAAATATTGTGCGGGCAAATCGATTTCGTTCAAAATGTCTCGCAAGCGTATTGCAAAGTCTTGCTGCCGCAACTGTCGAGGAGAAAGGTTGAGCGCAATTTTTCCAACATGCAGCCCCATATCAATCCAATGACGCTGCTGGCGACCAGCGTGGCGGATAAGCCATTCACCGAGGGGAACAATCAATCCCGTTTCTTCCGCTAAAGGAATAAAGTGCGAAGGCGATATCAATCCACGCTCCGGGTGCTGCCAGCGTATGAGCGCCTCGACCCCAACTAACGACCCACTCTTTAAATCGACTTGTGGTTGGTAGTAAACACGCAGCTGGTCTTCATCGATAGCAGCTCGTAAATCTTTTTCAAGAACCATAAATTTCACAGCCGACGCATCCATGCCTTCAGTGAAATAGAGGTAATTATTTTTACCGCTTTCCTTCGCTTTATGGAGTGCTATATCGGCTCGCTTTAGCAGTTCATCAGCCGCATTACCATCTTGGGGGTACATACTGATACCGATGCTGACAGAGTTCTGCAATGTTGTTCCATCAATAATCACAGGCTCAGCTAGACGCTTCAACACTTTATCGGCTACGCGCCTAGCATCTCCCACTGACCGAATATTTTCTAAGATAACTATAAACTCATCACTATCCAGGCGCGCCACGGTATCCATTCGGCGGAGCTCGGCAACCATCTTGGTAGCGAGTATTTTTAACAACTGGTCGCCAGCATTTCGCCCTAAACTGTCATTGATGCTTTTGAAGTGATCGATATCAATGAGCATCAACCCTAACTTAGTAGAACTTCGATGGGCGCGGACTAAACCGTGATTTAAACGATCATAAAAGAGTGAACGGTTTGGCAATCCGGTTAAGGCATCATGGAACGCCATGAAGTTCAACCTAGACTGCTGATCTCTAACAGCCTCTTCAGCTAACTTTCGCTCAGTAATATCCATGCAAATACTGCATACGCTAAAGATATCGCCGGTTTCTTCACGTAGCGGGAATCGCAACATCAAGTAGGTATGTAAAGTGCCGTCTTTATGGCGCACCTCAAGCTCGCTTTCGACAACCTGAGTACTCTTGTCGAACTCTTCCTCAACATCCCACAACGACTGCGCCAACTCCATTGGATAGTCGCCAAAAAAACCTTGTTCTACCAGCTTGCTTTCATTCACTTCGGCCAGCATTTTGTAATGATCGCTGGCCATCATGATATTGCCATTGAGATCTTTTATGGAAATGAGGGCAGGAGAATTATTTAGAATGGCGTTAAGATAAATCTCGCTCGCCCACAGCGCTTGTTCTGCCTTGGCGTATTCCGCAGACTTCTCTTCGTACTGTCGAATTTCCAGTACATGACGCATCAAAAAACCCGAAAACAGCCATACCGGCTCTAGGTTTTGAACCGCCAACTCCAAATGATCCAATGACGAGCGCGATTCCATATAGTAAACCGCTAACACCTGCCCCTTTTCTATTACCGGGTAAATATAGATTGAGTTAGTGCCAGGCGAATAATTGCTGCTAGTGATGGTTTGACTATACAACGCTTCGACGCACAGCGGTTGCCCCAATTCAATCGCATGTTGAATGTTGCGGTGCGGTAATGATTGAAGGTGCTTGAAATCAATACGAGGCAAAACCACATTAGTTTGGTTTTGTGCGATAGCTTCTATACGAATTTGGTCGTTTTGCGGAATTAACAGGACGACGCGAGAAATAGCGGGGTCACCAATAACCAAGCGGGCTAGGCGCTCGATAACTTCATTATGATTGAGATCCGTAAAAAGTTGATAAAACTTCTTGATCAACTCGGCTGCAGTTGAATTATTCTGCATATAAGATCAGTACCACAACATTCGGATTACGCGAGGCTTACATTACCTAGCGACTATCACGAGAAACTCCTTCCAGTTTTTAGTGACTCATTCCGTTGTCTTTCCATGTAACATGCGTCGCACACTGTGGCTGATGTTAGCACTTATGTAACCACAAGTATTTTGCGAGGACACCGATGTGCCATAAAGCACCCTTGGTAAACCACCTGAACCCCCGTTCAGATCGCGAGCGGAAAGTTTCACCCCCAATGGCGCCCAATATTACCTTAATGTCTAATCCACATCCAACACTAATCGGATCGTTATAATCAAATAATCACGCTAATTTTGGTCGTTATCGACGCGTGGTCACCCAAACTCATACCAATTGCTGAGGAATGGTAGAAACGCGACTTTTTCGTCTCTTCAAACCCCTAGATATCGCCTTTGCCGTTAGTTGCTGAAGCAATTAACGACAAGAGAGGTTTTACCTCGCTCAAGTCACTTGAAATTAGGCCGATGAGGTTAATACTTGAGTATGGCAATAAGCGTCTTGAATGTTCAACCGACGCCCCTACTCACCCACTCACGAGACAAGATAGGCCACAGTGAAAGACATATACGAAACCATATCTGTCCCGTTTGTTAGCGAAGAGATGGTCGAACGCGCCGAAAACGACACCAAATCGAATATCGAAGAGCTATTAGAGGCAGAATTCGGCGAGTCGCATGAATTTATTATCACGCCCAATACCGTGCAGGTAGGGAGCACCACACTCATTGACCTCGATGCTGATGCCATTTTCGCTCAGACGCCTCCAAGCAAAAAAACCAAGCAAACTGACCCACATATTTTGAGGGACTTCGATCGACCCACGTTACCTGCTTCTGAAGATGCCATGGTGTTCACATCCAGGGTCATTGCTAATCGGCAAACACTGCGCATCGCTGTTCACTCCGACCTGGTTCAATTGTACCGGCCAGCGGTGAATTCTCTACTCGCGGATGTTAGAAGAAAAAGAGAGGATCACATTGAGGTAGATTTAGCTCGCTGCAAACATATTTCGTTGACCGGCATAGGCGTGTTGTTACTCATTAAGGAAAATTCACCCCATAAATGCGATGTAACCTTGAAGAACTGTGAGCCCGAAATTTATAAAAAACTCAGATGGGCAAATCTAGAATCGGCATTCACTATCAATACCAAAAAATCTACAACGCAGCCATAAAGTGTTTATAAAACTGCTTGGCAGTGCGCCCACTATGAGTGGCACGACTCAGCGCAAACTGTCTCGCCTCTTCCCTTACAGCTAACATATCGCCCTTGTATTCAGCGAAATAGTGATCAATTAACCCGAAATACTCTTCCCAAGAAAAAGGGTAAAAAGAAACCCATAAACCAAACCGGTCTGCCAGCGATAACTTTTCCTCAACTAGGTCACCATAATGTAACTCGCCATTAACGATAGCGACATCTTGGTTATCACTGCTATGTTCTGGCAGGAGGTGGCGGCGATTTGAGGTAGCGTAGAGTGCGATATTGTCCGGTGGAGATTCTATTGACCCATCCAACACGCTTTTTAAAGCTTTGTAACTGGTTTCCCCTTCGGCGAAAGACAAATCATCGCAGAAAATAATAAAGCGGTAAGAAAGCTCACGAATCTCATCGACAATCTCGGCGAGGTCAACCAGATCATCTCTATCAACCTCAACTATTCGCAACCCTCTGTCGGCAAACTTATTTAACAATGCTTTGACCAAACTGGACTTCCCGGTCCCCCTGGCGCCCCACATCAAGACATTGTTAACCGCAGCACCATTAACAAAGTTCACTGTATTCTCAAGGAGAAGGCGCTTTTGCACATCGATTTGTTTTAGGTCTTCCAACCCTATCGTGTCTATGTGCGTGACCGCTCGAAGGGTATGCGTTCGTGGACGCCAAATAGCGGCTTTGTGAATATGCCAATCAACTGTCATGAGACTCCCCTCTGCTCCAGTGCGAGCCGCTAGATGCTCGACAATGACCATTCTCGGAGTGTAAAGCAAAGGGAATTCTTCGGATAGGCAGGAATATCAGGGCAAGTATAAGCGCACAACCTTCAGGCCGAGAGAATGGATCGCGTTACATATCACCGATACGCTTTAGCAACGCGATAAGCTGTTGACGATCACTTTCTTCCCACTGACTAAACATCTCAGACTCAGCCTTGGCAACCATTGGAAAGCCCTTACGCATCAGCTCCTCGCCTTGCTCAGTCAGGTACAAGGCATAAGCTCGACGGTCAGTTGCATGTTTGCGGCGCTCAACTAGTTGACGTTTTTCAAACCGGTCAATGATCTCACCCAGCGTTGAGCGCTCAATGCCGTTGGCTTTCGCGAGGGCAGTTTGACTAACCCCTTGGTTATACTTGATCTTACTGAGTAAGCTAAATTGAGGCGGAGTGATTTTCAGCTCGTCTAATAGGGAAGCCATTTCTTGCCCCATTCGCATTTGCGCCCGTCGAAGCTGGTAACTCACCAAATCACCTAACATTCCCAAATAAAACTCTTCTGGTGCATTCGACGGTGGATACCCCTCCACCTGCTCGGCAACGGACTCTAGGTTCGCCACCCCATCACTTACAGCATTAGACATACCAATTACCCCAATTTATATTGCTCAAGACATCACCCACTACGGTGGCTATTTATTATTGTGAAACCTGATAGCCGTCATTAACTGGCGCATAGATTTAAGCAGAGCTTCCCAAGTCTTAATAGCGGAAACTGGCACAATTTTGCTAAGAGATGTTAATGAAAGTGAAATTGGACACTCAAGGTTCCGTTGCCGGTCTTGAATGGAAGCTCGATGGGGGCACCCTCACCTAACACAGACTCTGGATAATGATGCCCTAACATGACCTGAGGGCGCAGCAAACCGATATCCAAACCCTGCTCGGCATAGAGACGTTTGGCACCACCGCTAATCATGTTGGTAATCTCTCCAACACAATCCATAACTTGCGGTGTTATTTCGTCAACGTCATCCCCTAACATGTTTTTGACAATAGTGAATATTGTTTCTCTAGGGAAACTAACGGCAAGCCACCCTGCAACGGGCTGCCCTTCGAAGCTGATAAACCCTGTTACATCCCCCGCAAAAGACTTCGCAGAAGCAATTGACGGCTTTCCCGCATCCACATTCAAGAAAGCCATCGTCGACAAGACATTGACGGTGGCCTCCAACAAAGGGTTCACATAGTTAACATTCACGATTTGAACAGTACCTTTACAAGCGTTACAAGCACGCAGCGTTTGCTGCCAGGGATATTACACCAAGCGGGATATCCCTATAAGGCTAGACGCAAAACGCTCCTCGCTCAAATGGGTGCGCTTGAAATAATGGCAGGCGCCACTCAAGGAGACGCTATCAAGAATAAGAAAGGTTTGGCCCTAACCAACGCTCAGCCGTTTGCATATCCCACCCTTTACGATCGGCGTAGTCTTCAACCTGGTCTCGATCGATCTTGCCTAATCCAAAATACTGCGAGTCAGGGTGCGAAAAATACATACCAGAGACTGAAGCACCAGGCCACATCGCTAATGTTTCGGTTAGCTCGATACCGGTCAACTCCTTCGCATTGAGCAAATTAAATAACGTTGTTTTCTCCGTATGATCCGGCTGCGATGGATAACCCGGCGCAGGTCGAATACCGCGATAAGATTCGGCCACCAACTCTTCATTGGAATAGCTTTCCGATTCAGCGTACCCCCAAAAAGTTTTTCGCACTTGCTCGTGTAACCACTCAGCAAATGCTTCCGCTAATCTATCCGCGAGTGCTTTCAACATTATTTTGCTGTAATCATCGTGAGCAGCATCAAACGCTTGTGACTTTTCTACTTCACCAAAACCCGCTGTAACCACAAAACCACCAATATAATCTTTAACACCCGTATCTTTAGGTGCGACAAAATCAGACAAAGCAAAATTCGCTTTACCTGCTGGCCGAGGGGTTTGCTGACGCAGCGTGTAAAAAGTCGCAGCCTCTTCGCTTCGAGATTCATCCGTGTACACGTGAATGTCATCACCTACACTATTAGCCGGCCAAAAACCATAGACACCCTTGGCGGTCAACCATTTTTCATCGGCGATTTTTTTGAGCATAGCCTGTGCATCGTTGTACAAAGACTTTGCAGCCTCTCCTTTTTCAGAGTTCTCGAAAATCCTGGGGTACTTGCCTGCTATACCCCAGGTTGCAAAGAACGGTGTCCAGTCAATATAAGGGATCAACTCTTCTAAGTTCACAGCGTCCAACACATTCACCCCTGTAGATACCGGCACTGGGGGCAGATAATTATTCCAATCGAACAAGGCCGCATTGGTACGAGCATCGGCCAATGATAAACTTTTTCGTTTTGTTCGACCTTTCGCGTGATTGTCTGCAAGCTCTTCGTAGCTTTTTCGAATATCCGATTTGTATGCCGCGCGATCATCTGACAACAATTTCGATACTACGCCAACAGCTCGACTCGCGTCCCGGACGTATATCGCCTGGTCATTGGTGTAATGTGCGTTTATTTTGACTGCGGTGTGAATTTGACTGGTAGTCGCACCACCAATTAGTAGCGGCACCTTAAAATCTAAACGCTGCATTTCTTTTGCAACGTGTACCATTTCATCAAGGCTTGGCGTAATCAAACCGGACAAACCGATAATGTCAGCATTCTCCTTTTGAGCCACTTCTAAGATTTTTTGAGCTGGCACCATGACACCCAAGTCAATCACTTGATAGTTATTACACTGCAACACAACACCGACAATATTTTTACCAATATCATGCACATCGCCTTTAACGGTCGCCAAAATAACTTTACCTTCCGCCGGCGCATCCTCTAGACCGAGTTGACGCTTTTCTTCTTCCATGAAGGGCATTAGGTGCGCAACCGCTTGCTTCATAACGCGCGCTGATTTCACCACCTGGGGTAAAAACATTTTGCCTTCACCAAATAAATCACCGACCACATTCATACCATCCATTAACGGACCTTCGATGACATGCAGAGGCCTCTCGACCTCAAGACGTGCAACTTCGGTATCTTCAACGATGTATTGATCAATACCATTAACCAAAGCGTGAGTGATTCGCTCATTAACGCCAAGCTCTCTCCACGAGAGGTCTTGTACTTTTTTCTCAGTGCCTTGACCAAGGTACGCTTCAGCTGCTTCTAGCAGCTTATCGGTCGCGTCCGGATGCTTGTTTAGAATGACATCTTCTACCAAATCACGCAGCTCTGGCTTGATATCATCATAAACTAACAGCGCACCAGCATTAACAATCCCCATATCCATTCCGGCCTGGATAGCGTAATACAAAAAGACGGAATGCATCGCTTCGCGCACGTAGTTGTTGCCACGAAACGAAAACGATAAATTGGAGACCCCGCCAGATATGTGTGCGTAAGGCAGGTTTTCTTTAATGCGACGTGTAGCGTTAATAAAATCCATCGCATAATTGTTGTGTTCAGCTATACCTGTTGCCACAGCAAATACATTCGGATCAAAAATAATATCTTCAGGCGGAAAATTAATTTTTTCCGTAAGCAACTTGTAGGCGCGCTCACAAATTTCAAACTTTCGATCTTCCGTGTCTGCCTGGCCTGTTTCATCAAATGCCATAACAACTGCCGCAGCACCATAATTGCGAATTATTTTTGCCTGCTCAAGAAACTGGTCTTCACCTTCCTTCAAAGAAATGGAGTTGACAATCGTCTTGCCTTGCACGCATTTCAAACCGGCTTCTATCACATGCCATTTAGAAGAGTCGATCATAACGGGAACGCGAGCAATATCAGGCTCTGCCGCAAGCAAATTCAAAAATGTCACCATGGCATGCTCACTATCGAGCATCCCTTCATCCATATTGACATCAATTATTTGCGCACCACTTTCAACCTGTTGACGAGCCACCTCAATCGCCGTGGTGTAGTCGTCCGCCTCAATGAGCTTTCGAAAACGCGCAGAGCCGGTTACATTTGTTCGCTCACCGACATTAATAAACTGTTGTGCAGCATTCGCTGTCATAATAAATCTCTTAAATGTTTAGCCAAAGACAAAGGGTTCGATACCGGACAAGCGAGTTTTGACCGGCACTTGAGGCCGTTTACGCGGCTCATAAGGCGCTACCGCTTCGGCAATAGCTTTAATATGTTCAGGCGTGGAGCCACAACATCCACCAATAATATTGACCAAACCTTCTTTGGCCCAATCTGCGATTAAACCGGCCATTTCTTCCGGGGTTTGATCATACTCCCCCATCTCATTAGGTAATCCCGCGTTGGGGTAAACACTAATGTAACATTCTGCGAGAGGTGACACTTCTTGAACCGCCGGGCGCAACTGTTCGGCACCAAAGGAACAGTTAAAACCAACGGCAAAAGGCTGCAAGTGACGCACGGAATACCAAAACGCTTCCGGTGTTTGGCCCGACAAGTTGCGTCCAGAATAATCCGTAATCGTCCCAGAAAGGATGATGGGCAATTCGAAATCTTTCTCTTCGAACACCTTCCGCGCCGCAAAACCAGCTGCTTTGGCATTGAGAGTATCAAAAATGGTTTCTATTAAAATAATATCAGCACCGCCGTCGATCAATCCGCGCGTTTGCTCAGAATAGGCTTCGACCAGATCATCAAACGTAACAGCACGATATCCTGGGTTGTTCACGTCGGGTGATATAGACGCCGTTCTATTGGTTGGTCCGATTGCGCCTGCAACCCAGCGCGGTTTATCTGGTGTCTTTTCAGTCCAACGATCGGCGACTTCCCTGGCAATGCGCGCACCCTCTTTGTTGAGCTCGTAGACATACTCTTGCATGTCGTAGTCGGCCATCGCGATGGTCGTCGCGCTAAAGGTGTCGGTTTCAATAATATCTGCACCCGCCGCAAGGTAGGCATCATTGATATCATCAATGACATCCGGGCGAGTCAATATTAATGCGTCGTTATTCCCTTTAATATCTAAATGCCAATCGGCAAAGCGTTGACCACGAAAGTCCGACTCGCTCAGTTTGTATTGCTGCACACAGGTACCATGTCCACCATCCAATATGAGAATTCGGTCCTCTGCCGCCGCATAAAGTGCCGCAATTCGCTGTTCTCTGTTCATCATAAATCCTGATTAATTTAAGGGGTCGCTTTGCTTACCCTGGTCATTTGGTTATGGCTTTAATTGATTAGTTTTAGTCACGATTAACGCGATTTTGTCGGCCTCATTCCCAGCATGTGGCATATCGCATAGACTAGGTCAGCACGGTTTAACGTATAAAAATGGAACTCTGTAACGCCGTGATCGATCAAGTCCATGACCTGCTCTACCGCCACTGCTGCGGCGACCAGCTTGGCTGTTTCGGGGTCGTTTTCCAACCCTTCAAACCGTTGCGCCAACCAAGCGGGAATACTTGTCGCGGTTGCATCGCAAAATCGCTTAATTTGGCTAAAGTTATGAATCGGAATAATGCCCGGGACAATAGGTATTGTTATGTCTTTACTCTGCGCTTTATCTAAGTAACGATAAAAGAGGTCGTTATCAAAAAAGCTTTGAGTGATAGCCCTGCTGGCGCCGGCATCGACTTTTGCTTTCATCCAATCTAAATCACTATCGAGACTTGGGCTATCTGGGTGTTTTTCGGGGTATGCCGATACAGATACTTCAAAGTCCCCAATGGCTTTGATACCTTCTATAAGCTCCACACTACTTTGATAACCACCGGGATGAGCGGAAAACTGCTTACCCATTCCTTCAGGCGGGTCTCCGCGCAAAGCGACAATGTGACGAACACCGGCTTCCCAGTACGCTCGAATAACCTCATCGACTTCCTCTTTAGTTGCTCCCACACAGGTCAAATGCGCGGCAGGAGGCACAGAGGTTTCTTGGACTAGCCTCGATACAGTCGCATGAGTTCGTTCGCGAGTGGATCCACCCGCGCCGTAAGTTACCGACACAAAATTTGGCGACAAAGGCGCGAGACGTGCTATCGAGTCCCACAACGTCGTTTCCATTTTCTCCGTTTTCGGTGGAAAAAATTCGAATGAGACAGTTAGGTCATCAATATTAATATTGTGGCTTTTACGTTCGCGATTGAGCTGCGACCAATTCATTGTGTTGCTCCCAGAAACCTTGTTCTAAATAAAGTAGTGGCGTTGCCATGGCCTACCCTTCATTTTTGGGTAGTGGGACAAACGCAAAATGGGACAAATCCCACCGCAAAAACAAAATGTTCTTTGATGGGTTTTTTCCCACGCAGAAGTCTACAGTAGCGCATGGATTTTGCAATTGGTTACAACTTAAACCTAGGTATTTTAAAAGATTAGCGAGGAAAGTACGGCGCAAATTCCAGGCGACACAGCCAAGATACGTCGCAGACGAATGGTGAGACGTTATTGGATCAGGAGCGGGGGGTGGGAAAGGAAGAAGTAAACGCTCTTCGTTTTGAACAAAGAGCGTTCTTAGATAATTGTAGGGTTATTGGCGGCTACCGGTAAATGGGGCCCCACCCATGCCACCTAGGTCCATATCACCACTAATTGCGTCGCCATCTTGTTGGCCAGAATATGTAATCGTGAAACCTTGACCTTGGAAATCAACGGCGATGTTTAAGGTAAATTTACCGTCTTCGATAGAACCTTCTACTGGAGATTGACCCATACCGCCAGTATAAGTACCGGAAAGCTTGTCACCGTCTTGTGTTAATTCAAACACAGGATCAGTAGACGCTTGCGGTGAGTCGACTTTAATTAGCCACTTACCCGACATATCGGCAAAAACAGACGTACTGCAAACCATTGCAACGACTAAACCCATTATTTTAATTGCTTTCATAATTTCCCCATTAATTAGGCTCTGTGAATTTGAGTAGCGGGGATTCTAAGCCGCACAACTGTAAGGTGCAATTACAAACCTAGCGTTCTGCAAAAATTTACAATTCCTAATATTTCGATGATGCAGCGCCAGTGTGGCGACCTAATGAACTGTTTTAATGGCGTAAGCCGGGGGTTCAACTACAGTTAATTAATAGAAATAGGCACCGGCATAAACTGCCGAAAACTGCCAATTCCATAGCATCCTGACCCTAGTGGGCCCCTGTAACAATGGCGAAACCACACCAAGAACTGTTAACGAGCAACGGACCGCTCGATACCGCCTACCTATCCCTATCACGAGACTGGGATTTGTGGCAGGTACCGTTTTATGAAGCAGTAAAGCGAATTGATGAGGCAATCGTTGCGTCGTTAAATGTCAGCCGGGCTAGTGTGTGGCTATTAGATGAGCCAGGTGATTGCTTAGACCTTATCGACCTTTACTGTTCGTCCACGCAAACACATGCTCATGACGCCTCGCTTAAGCGTCCAGATTTTCGGCGCTATTTCGAGGCGCTTGATAGAACCCGCATTATCTCCGCTCACGACGCTCATACGCATCCCGATACTAGAGATTTATCTCCTGCTTATTTGAAGCCTAACGGTATTTTCAGCATGCTAGACGCCACCATCCGAAGTAAAGGAAAAGTGAGCGGGGTGATCTGTGTTGAGCAGGTTGGTGGCTCGCGCCTTTGGCACGAGTATGAGAAACGCTTTTTAGTTTCCATTGCCGACCTGCTAAGCCACCTATTAATTTATCGAGACACCATACTTGCCAAACAACATCTAGATAGGCTTAACGCCACACAACAAGCAATTTTAGATGCTGCCAACTACAGTATTATCTCTACCGACAAACAAGGCGTGATACGCAGCTTTAACGCCGCCGCTGAGCGCATGCTTGGCTACCGTGCCGAGGAGCTCGTCGACAAGTTCACCCCAGAAATTTTTCATGTTTCAGAGGAGCTTGATCAACGCATCGCGCAGTTATCCGTTGAGCTAAATCGCAAGATTCATCCACGTTTCACTGCATTAGTTGCAAAGGCCGCACTGGGAACTCCCGACGAAAACCGCTGGACTTATCGTCGCAAGGATGGATCCACTTTCACTGTTCTAGTATCGGTCACAGCAATTACTGATCGAGATCGAAACATTTCGGGGTTTCTTAGCATTGCTACTGATACCAGTGAAATTGACAACCTACAGTCAAGTGACTCCCGCTATAAAGCGCTAGTGGAAAGCGCGGGGGTTGGCATTCTAGTTATTGACAATGGGCTATTTATCGACTGCAACCAAGCATGTTTGGATTTATTTGGTTGCGCTCGCGAACAGCTAATTGGTGCGAAACCTTCAAAGTTTTCGCCTGAATACCAGGCAAATGGCGAAGATTCCAATACACTGGCATCAAAACTTATACAACGGGCATTGGAGAGAAGTGTAACTTTTGAGTGGGTTCACAGGCGGCTTGACGGTAGTCAATTTATCGCGGAAGTGACGCTTAATAAAATTCAAGGCCGAAGCAAAACCGGCATACTGGGAATCATAAAAGACATTACCTCCCGTAAAAAAGCGCAGCAAAATTATATAGAACAGCGCGAACTTCTCGAAGCAACATTAAATGCATTGCCCGGCTTCTATTACGTCATCGATTGCGACGGAAAACTTATTCACTGGAATCAAAATTTCGAAGAAACTCTCGGATACAATGAAGAAGAGATTTCAAACCTAACCTTCCAGTCGCTTATTCATCCCGACTACCACCTCCGGGTGACAAGTATAATTGAAGATGTGCTCAAAACAGGGCAGGAAGAGTTTGTCGAAATCCAACTACGCCACAAACATCAATCGTACGTTACCATGCTATCCGGCGGCTCGCGAATTGTTCAAAATGACCAAGCCCTATTTGTCGGCGTTTCTATTGATATATCCGCACGCAAAGCCATCGAAGAGCAACTGGCCAATTCTTCGCGTGAGATACTCAATCAAAACCGAAGCTTACAGTCCATATTCAATTTATCGAACCGACTGAACGGGCTTCGTAGCCCCGAGAGTATTGCCAATGAGGCCCTCACAGAACTCAACCACTGGCATCCAGATTGCACCGCTCAAGTCTTACTAATCAACCGTAAACGCAAGTCTACTATTGCCACGTACACCCAAGGAACGGAAGCAAAGAGTATTAACAGCGTTGACAACGACATTCTTTTCACGATTTTAGGTATTTCAAACGATGCGGGTAACGAATCAACCTTTTTCAAAGACGCATTGTCCAACCCGCTTTTAGCTCAAACAATAGCAGCGAACAAAACCAACACTCAGAGTATTGCCGCACTAAAGCTGGTTCATGGCGATAATATATTGGGCGCGCTAATTCTTTGGTTCAACGAGCCACAAAATTTCTATCAAGGTGAAAAAGAAACGTATATCGCCATCAGTAAAACAATATCCATGGCAATTGCCAACGCCGACTACGTCGCGGACATGTCGTATCGAGCCAATCACGACTCTCTGACTGAGCTGGCCAATCGAACCCTACTGCATGAAACATTCGATCATTGGATAAACAACCAACCTACCGATAACAGCGCTGCACTATTTCTGATTGATTTAGATCGTTTTAAAGAGGTCAATGATGCACTAGGTCATCATACCGGTGATCAACTATTAAAAATGGTTGCGTCACGCTTAGTCAGTATCTTTGAAGAAAGCGCACTCAACGATGAGTCAGACGTGCTGGTAGCGAGACTTGGCGGTGACGAGTTCGCACTGCTGCTTTGCGGCAACGAAAATAAGCGGAGTGTAGAGATCTATGCAAATCGAATCCTAAGCGCTCTAGAACAACCGTTTCACGTGATGAATATTGATATTCAGATCGGTGGCAGCATTGGCTTAGCGACTTTTCCCGAACACGGAAAAGATAGCCACGAATTATTGCGAGCTGCGGATGTCGCGATGTATAAGGCCAAACAAGATGGACTTGGCTTCGTACTTTACAACGCAAACTACGACCTACATACACCAGAGCGCTTACGTTTAATGAGCGACCTCCGCCAAGCAATTCAAGAGCGCCAGTTTGTTCTCCACTACCAGCCCAAATATGCCATTGGCTCATCACGGCATATTATCGGTTTTGAAGCGCTAGTTCGTTGGCAACATCCAGAATTAGGACTAATGTACCCCGACAGTTTTATCGCATTGGTCGAGATGACAGATCTCATCGTACCCTTTACCGACGTTATTATAGAAGCCGCCCTGTCCCAACAAGCGGCATGGAAAAAATCCGGTTATCGATTTTCGGTGGCGGTCAATTTGTCAGCGAGAAACTTAGTTGGAGACCATTGTTTTCATACCATCAAAAGCCTAATGGATCGCTTCGATACCAAGCCAGGTGAGCTCGACCTGGAAATTACGGAAACGGCTCTCATGCTCGACCCCGACCATGCCGTTGATTTGCTTCAACGAATTAGCCATTTTGGTGTCGCTGTTTCAATCGATGATTTTGGCACAGGATACTCCTCTCTTGCCTACTTAAGGCGATTACCGATAAAAGCATTAAAAATTGATCGCGAATTTGTGACCGATTTATGCACTAACCCGCAAGATGAGGTTATCGTTCGATCAACGATAGGGCTAGCCCACAACCTTGGCTTAGCCGTCGTCGCCGAAGGAATCGAAGATCAACAAACTCTCGACCTTCTCCATGAGCTAGGCTGTGATCAAGCCCAAGGTTACTATTTGTCCAAACCATTCCCGTTTTCGCACTTTGAAGATACCCTTCCGCTTCCTCTGTAAGCCCCCTGAGAAGTACCTCAACTTAAATTATTGCGACTCTCTTCAAAAAAATACTTTTTATTAAGATCAAATTGCCTCAGTGATTGTCTACAATCACATCCATTCAACATCGAAATGGTTATCAAAGGATTTTTATTATGTATCGAATTATCTTAAGCACCGCGTTGGCTCTATCACTCACAGCTTGCAGTACCTTCGACCCTTACACAGGTGAAAAAGAAGCCAGCAAAACAGCCACCGGAGCCACAATCGGAGCAGGTGTCGCGGCGGTGTTGGCGTACATCGGCAGCCGTGATGACGATAGTGACGTTCGCCGCCGTCGTATCCTAAAATCCGCTGCAGGCGGTGCCGCGATTGGTGGTGGAGTTGGTTACTATATGGACAGCCAGGAAGCCAAATTGCGTAAACAACTGCGTGATACAGGCGTAAGCGTCGTGCGTGAGGGGAACAATATCAACCTCATCATGCCGGGCAACATTACGTTCGCAACCGACAGCTCAGACATTCGCTCCGACTTCTATGAAGTACTAAATTCAGTCGTGCTGGTCATTAATGAATTTGACCAAACGCTCGTGGTCGTCGCTGGGCACACTGACAGCACAGGCTCCACCAGCTACAACCAAACCTTATCTCAACGTAGAGCCCAGTCTGTATCCCAATACTTCCTATCGAAAAACGTATTAAGTGACCGCTTAGAGAGCGTCGGGTTTGGTGAGAACCACCCCATTGCCGACAACACGACTGCTGCAGGACGCCAGCTCAACCGCCGCGTTGAAATCACCTTAGTGCCTGTTACCGAGTAATTCTCCTTATCTGCTAATAAGCCCGACGTTGGTCGGGCTACCTCCCCGTTATATTTGCCGCTGTAAAGACCTGTAAAAAAGCCCGCAAGAGCAATCCACGGTGATAGAGTTGTAGGCTTTGCCTACATAATCTGTTCACCTTTCCAGAGTAAGCCCCCTAAGGAGTAGACGTTGTTTAACCGTGACTTATTCGCTTGTTTAGCGACATTAAATGTACCCGCTAAATTACTTGGTCTTTTACTGATTGGCACTTGTACTGCCTACACAAGCAGCACACTTGCGCTAGAGGCAGCCGCTCAGCACCCTGGTGAAATCATATACAACCAATCCTGTGCCGCTTGCCACGACAACCCATCGGTCAGTAAAGCCCCCGGGAAAGATGCGCTGGAATCTATGCGCTTAGCGTCAATCAGCTACGCCATTAATGACGGCAAGATGAAGGCCCAAGCGTCTCATTTAAGCAGTGACCAAAAACTACAACTGATGGACTACCTAGTCGGGTCGGAAACAGTCGACGAAAGCTGGATCGATTCGATGATGTGCAGTAGCGATCGAAAAAATACCCATCTTTCTGAGAGCCCCACTGTTGCCAATTTCGGCTTCAACGCCGAGAACCACCGCTATATAAGCAGCACTAAAGCCGGTATAACAACGTCTGACTTCTCTAATCTAGAGGTCGCCTGGGTACTGGCGTTTCCCAAAGCAACAACCATGCGTTCTCAAGCTGCTTTGAGTGAAAACACCCTGTTTTTACCCGTTGCCGAAGCAGCCAAGGTATTCGCTATCGATGTTAGTGAATCGACGCCTTGCTTCAAGTGGGTCTATAGCGCAGCCATTCCACTACGATCTAGCGCTGCTATGGGTCAACTAAGTGACGGACGCCATGTGGTCGCCGTCGCAGACCAAGGGGCCAATGTTCATTTAATTGATGCTTCAAACGGTAAAAAAATATGGGTTCAGCACGTAGCTATTTCAGAATATTCGATGACCACAGGTACACCCATTATTGATAACGATCGAGTGTATGCACCATTGTCCCAATATGAAATCACGCAGGGCGCTCGGCCCGATCATACCTGTTGCACGTCCCACGGTGGTTTAACCGCGCTTGAGGGCAAAACAGGTGAAATCATCTGGACGGCACACACCATGCCTGCAGCTAAGCCAGTTCGCGATCGTGGCGATGGACAAATGATTTGGGGGCCATCCGGCGCGCCTATTTGGAACTCTCCCGCTATAGATACTAAACGCGGTGTCATTTACGTCGGGACGGGTGAGGCAACCTCAGAGCCTGCCCACGAAAACACGGATGCAATTCTCGCCATCGACATGAAAGACGGTTCGATTAAATGGAGCTTTCAGGCAACTGCCAATGACATTTTTCTCAATGGATGCGGGTATGGCAGTAAGAGTCTTAACTGTCCAAGAAAAGAAGATACCATCTCAAAAGATTTTGACTTTGGCGCATCTGTCGTGATCGCCACACTGCCATCGGGTAAAGAAGTCCTCTTTGCGGGACAAAAAAGTGGTGCCGTATGGGCGTTAGACCCAGACAAACAAGGCGAAGTGCTTTGGCAAACGAATCTAGGCGAAGGCTCTCCGCTAGGAGGGATTCACTGGGGCTTAGCCTATCACGGCGATACGGTCTACGCGCCCATTAACCGCCCATTTGGATTCCGCCCAGGTCCAAATGTCGATAAAAGTTTTAAGCCAGGAATGTACGCACTCAATGCAGACGACGGGAAAATCCAGTGGAAATTTGAGGCTGAGCCCGATTGCTCCGGTGACCGAAAACAAAGAATGCGAGGCTGCCAATTTAACATTGGTTTATCTGGCGCTCCAACACTGATCGGTGACGTCGTAGTGAGCGGAGGGCTCGATGGTTTCCTTCGTGCATTTGATGCTAAAACAGGAAAGGTGTTATTTCAGTTTGATACCGCTCAACAGTTTGACGCGATTAATGGTATCGAAGGAAATGGAGGATCAATTGACAATGCATCCATCATCGCCGGCAATGGTTATCTGTTCGTTAATTCTGGGTACGGTATGTTTGGAGAAGTCCCAGGGAATGTCATGATTGCATTTAAGGCAAAAAAAACACAATAAGCATACACAAGCAGTAGATGATCACTTGGATTGAGCTAATCACTCAACCCAAGTGATCGACACCATGAATACCTAAAGCCATTTTCTTCCGACCCACTCTCACTCAACATCGCAAGAGCTACTCATTCATGCCTGCCTGCAGTTCACGCTGGACTTGCTGAGTAAACGACATAACACTGTCGATGTCGTCTTCCCATCGTAAATCACTGGCTCGCAATACTGTATGCATTATAGGTTGGCCGATAAATTCAGGCCTGCCCACTTGATCTTGCAAAACAAAAATGACAAAAAATGAACTAACAATCGCTCCGCCCACAGTGTTACTAAGCCGAGCACCGAGATGACTTATCGCGCGAAGCTGCCAAGCTAAAATCAAGGTAAACAGCCCAACACTTAATACGATATTGAGCATTTCAGCTAAATGATTACTAGTAGTAAGGTAGCTCACAAAGGAATAGAGCTCATCGAGGAAAAGCTGCAAGAGTAAAAATACGCTCGCTATAGAAAGCTGCAACGGAAAACGCCAGTAATGCGTTAGCAGGTGACTAACAAAACTCATCACCGTTGCCACCGCCAACGGTAACACTAGCTCCAATAGCTGACCAACAATCACCTCATTTGAATTCATCCATAAGGATTGTGATTCAAACGCCACATAAATTGTTGCCAATAAATAGCTAAACAACAAGATTAGCGAAACCTGCAACCTTGAGCACAGTGCGGTTAAACGACTCAAGCGTACCAGTGGTTTTGTCGGAGCAACTGCCGTCGTCGTCTGCAGAAGACGTATCTGGGTACGACCAATGGATAACTTAGCCGGCAACTTCACGGACTGGGTCTCGACACCCATTTGGGTGTCATTCAAAACCGTGCCGTTTTCTCGGGACATGTTGCGAACGGTTAAACCTTCAACACCGTGATTAACCACCAGGTGACGAGGTGACACGGTATCGTCCGATACGATTAAATCATTATCGTACGCTCGCCCAATATGAAATGGGAAGTGATCAACCGGGTAGAACTGGGAACGCACACGAAAACTGCCGACAACTTCTAAGACAAAAGATACGGCGGTAGCACGAGGCTCGTTTACCTCATTCGAGCCTAAGAATTCCACTGTAGCGTCATGGCTTTCCGGTGTTGTTTCTAGGTTATTCACTCTATCCACTGGAACCCCTCTAAAAAGCGCTCAAGCAATCGCATGCCGTTTTCTAACGTTACGGTGGATAAATCAAGTGTAAACAAAAACCCTTGTTTGGGGTGGCCCGTCATGGCCATCAACACCATAAAGTCCGTTAATTCGGGGTAGCGCTTATAGGGCCGAGCGCAGACATTGGCTTTAAAGCTCTGCCCAGACAAATTTACAAAACGTGTTGAACAGGTAAAGTTGCCCACATCTGTTTCATCAGCGCCACCGATAAAGCGGCTATTATTGTGTTGCTGATACAGTCGGTAGAAAGACCTCGGTGATAGGCTGTCAGTTGCCAACCAAAAGTATTGGTGGCTAATACTACCGGCGCTTTGACGATCCGATAAAAATATTGCATCGCGGCCATTGCAATTAGTCGCGACTTCCAAGTATTTATGATCATCGGTCTCTGGCTCTGTATCGCCCCAGCAATCAAGTCGTGATGACACTTCACCCGGCACTTGGAATTTCCCGATCGTTTGCGTTGGCCATTCGGATTCCAGCAGTTCGTTGATCAGGCGGTCTTGATTTTCAATTAATTGCTCACCAATTTGCCGCGTGATGTCCGGTGACTCGCCATCAGGGTCTGCACGCATTAACATAACATCGACGTAATGCGCCGGCACTAAAAAGCCCACAGAATTACCTGCTGACGCGACATTAACCCCAACTACACGCCCTTCTTGGTCTAATGCAGGACCACCGCTCATCCCGGGGTTGATACCACCACTGAAATGAATTTTTTCGTAGATGCTGTTTTCCAACAAGCCATTAGCTGTACCCGCGACGATAGACAAATCCAAAGCCAAGGGATGACCCAGTGAATAAAGTTCGGCCCCCTTTTTAGGAAGCCCAGTAGTCACTAACGGAGAAGCCAAAGGGTGATCGGCTTTTAACAGTGCGAGGTCGTGAACCACGTCAACAGCGACTACTGACAACTGGCCACGCTCACCTCGGGTATTTGACCATTCCAGCCGGTAGCGATCAGGCTCGTGCACCGCACTCGAGACGACATGAAAATTAGACGCAACGAGATTTTCTTCACCAATAACAAAGCCAGTACCAAGAGAAGCCTTTTTCTCCATGCCTGGCGTTATCACTTCGATGCGCAATATGGAATCTTGATAGGTTTCGTAAAGTTGTTGAGCCGTCTCATCGGCAAGGACCCCACAACCAGAAAAACCTAGGGACACAAACAGCAATATTCGCAACACAGCAGCCACACTCTATTCCTATGATTTAGAGTCACCCAACGCCGAGCCACCCCCATTTATTACTATAGCAAGTCTCACTAATTAGGCAGCGTCATCCAGCTCAGCATTACCAGGGGCAACACTGTCTTCGATGGGCTTACCGGAAGCATCAAGTTCGACTATCGGATATCCGAGGTCTTCCAATGATTCGAATGTAAATTCTTTATCACCAACCACCAAAATAATCATCTTCTCAATCGGTAGATGTTGTTTCGCGAGTTGATCAACTTCTTGCTTGGTCATTCCGTTAATAATCGCTAGCTGCTGCTCAACAAAATCTTCGGATAGATTGTACTCTTGTATTTTTGCTAGAAACCCGGCCTTCTGTCTCGGGGTCTCGTAAGATAGGGCATCGCGCTGACCAATCGCCGACTGCATAAAGGTTAATTCGTGTTGCTCGATACCTAGCGTCCGATAACCGTCTATTTCATTGATAAACTGCCGCACAGAATCCGCCGTTGCTTCGCGTTTCACACCAGCAGAGGCGCTAAAAGGCCCTGGATAATGGCCACCAGAGAATCCACTGCGAGCACCATAGGTGTATCCTTTATCTTCGCGAAGATTTAAGTTAATACGACTACTGAAAGTACCACCGAGTACAAAATTCATTAACGCGCGCTTAAAATACTCTCCAGTCACATCGTAAGTTAAATCGGTAAGATAGCCTAAGCGAATTTCAGACTGATGAGCTCCCGGCTTATCGACAAAGTATAACGTCGTTTGATCGTATTCTGGCGACTCAGGGAACGCGACAGGCGCTGTTTCTCCGGGGGGTAACTTGGCCAAGAAAGCTAATTTATTCTGCGCGGCGCGACGACTGATATCGCCGACAACTACAACATCGAGCGCACCGGCCAAGAAACTCGCCTGACTGTAATTACGTACGTCTTGCAAGGAGATATTTTCAAGTGTTTCGACGCGACCACTCGTCGACACCGATCGAGGATGATCCGCGCCATAGATTAATTTGCGAAACACATCGCTAGCAATACTTTGCGGTTCTTGCTGGCTCGCTTGGATACTTTCAACTTGCTGTTGACGTAAGCGCTGCAAATCTTCTTCGGTAAATTTTGAGGCGAACAGGCGCTCCTCTAGTAACGCTAAGGTCTCGTCAATCCGATCACTCAATGCACTGACATAAATATATAAGTTTTCTCGATCAGAATTAACGCTAATTCGGCTGCCCAATTTATCCAACGCAATCTCAAACTCTTCGGCAGAGTAATTTTGTGTTCCTTCATTCATCATGGCTGCCGTTAAACTCGCAATACCTGCAAGGCTTGGGTCCTCAATAAGCTGGCCGCCCGAGAATTTCAGCTCAATCGTTATAAGCGGTAACTCGCTACTGGACACTCCGATTGCGGGAATTAGAGCACCTTCCCTGCCAATTTCACCGCGCCAAAACTTAGGCACTTCAACTAATGGTGCGGGACCAGGCTGGGGCTGCTGAGACCGATCAAAATCATCTACGATTGGACGGGGTTGCAACTCGGCGGTTTCTGACGCTTGTCTTTCCGGACGTTCGGGAAACTCAAAATTATCGGGCTTCGCAACACCATCGGGATCACTGGGTGCAACGACGCTTTGAATGACCGCAGGCTTGTTTTTAACATAGGTTTCAAAGACACGAAGTACATCATCTTTTGTTAGCGTTCGTAGCGCCTCTAACTCACTGCGAATGCGATTTGGATCATCATAAAATGTCTCGTAGTACGCTAAGCGAGAAACCTTTCCGCGGACACTCGCAAGGCCTGAGATCAAATTCGCTTCACGCGTCGACTTATACATCAAAATATCATCGTCACTAATCGAATCAGCATCGAAACTGGAAATGAGTTGACGTATTTCACCTTCAAATTCGGAAAGAGATACTCCAGGGAATGGCATGACAAACAGCGTTAAGGAGCCAGCCAACTCCATATTGCTATTAAAAGCACTCGCATCGATTGCTTTTCTTGGCAACACAAACTGCTTGTATAAATAAGACTTTCTTCCCGAGCCTAAAATATCCGCTAAACATTCCAATGCGACTCGGTCCTGATGACTGAACTCAACAGTGGGATAGGTCAATAGCAACGCAGGGAAACGAATATTTTTATCCACATAGGATATATAACGGTCGTTATCGATAGTCACCGGCATTGGTGATTGATCGACAACTTCAGGGCCTGCAGGAATAGCACCAAAGTACTTTACGACAAGCGCTAAGGTTTCTGTTTTATCGACGTTCCCACCTATGGTTAACGTCGCATTGTTTGGGCCATACCAGCGCAGAAAGAATTTCCGAAGATCCTCAACAGTAGCCGCATCCAGGTCTTTGATATCACCTATAACTGACCACGAATAAGGATGACCGGCTGGGTATAACGCGGCAGCATTTTTTTCGCTCCACAAACCATAGGGGCGGTTTTCAAAGTTTTGTCCTCGTTCATTTTTTACAGTCGCGCGTTGTACTTCGAATTTCTCTTGAGTGACCGCGTCTAACAAATATCCCATACGATCAGATTCAAGCCACAACATAGTTTCCAGATTGTTACTAGGGACAGTCTGAAAATAATTTGTGCGATCATTGTTGGTGGTGCCATTCATAGTACCGCCGGCTTCAGTCACAATTTTAAAGTGCTCGTCGTCGTCAACATTCTTTGAGCCTTGAAACATCATGTGCTCAAAAAAATGTGCAAAACCAGAACGGCGCGCTTCTTCCCGAGCGGACCCTACGTGGTAGGTAACATCAACATGCACCAAAGGGTCTGAAGTATCTTCGTGAATAATAACGGTAAGACCATTATCCAACCGGTATTTTGAATAAGGAATAACAATCTGATTTCGCTCGCTATCTACGGATTCAATAAAGGTGACACCCGCAATTTCAGGCTCAGATTTAAATCTATCGAAAGTAAGAGAGCTAGAACACGCCGCTAAAAGACCGGCTGCTGCCATTATGCTAAGAGAAACCAAGCTGACTCGGCGGACTAGGATTCCACGCATTCACGACTCCTTAAGACGTACTATTAAAAACGCTGTGATGATATGTAATTGTTATGATTTTTATCGTATAGCGAATAACTTAAGACTATTTCACCCCGCATAGGTTCTATCAAAGAGCCTAATGCAACTCAATATCCTAACCCAGGCGAAGTACCAAAACCAGGACACGGCGCACGTCTAGCATAGCGTAGTTACACGGGGTATAACGTTAAGAATGGCTGGGCCAGAATCGATAGAACGCCCTCTAAAACCTGGTTTGGCTAAGCCGCTAAAGACTAAAGTGATTCATCAACCAAGCAACAACCAGCACTTGAGGCAACGATATCAATGGTAAGAATAGTGCGACCTTCCAGGATTTAGTCGTATCTTTAATAACCATGATTTCGGTGTAATCTGTAGCCACTCCCGTCATCAAGAAGGCGAAGCCATTACCTGGTGCTCCTGCGCGCGTCACTAAGTCAGCGGCTATAGGCGTAGAGCCTTCTGAACAGACCTCGATGATTGTCGAAGCAATCATGGTCAGCATCAACCCCACCATAGTAGGCCCAAAATATTCAGCAAAGTGCTCTGCGGGCAGAAATGTACGGATAAGGCTTGCTAACAGCACGCCGAAGAGTAGCCAACGAATAACCATTCTCGAGCCTTGCACCCCATCCACTACCGTGTGCTTCAGCCATGCGGCATCAAAGCGCGTTTGTTGAAAGCTCTGTTTGGCCGATGGCCAAAACTTAAACCCATCAGGTAAGTCTGATTGATTCGGGTTGACCGGCAACACGCCCCTTGCCTCCAATCTATCAAATATCACACCCGTCAAAATCGCGATGAGCATCGACAAAATAATGAACGCTAACGTCCACGGCAGACCGATTAAGGCTATTAAAATTAAGGTTAGGGAGAACGAATTCCAGGGACTAGCAATGAGAAATGCCATTAACTGCCCCAGACTTGCACCGCGCTCATAGAGTCGTGCGCCAACCATCAAAATCCCGTGGCTACATAAATCCAGTAGGACACCGGCGGCAGTAGCTCGCAAAATCCCATTTAGGCCGCTCTTGGTGCCCAAGACCGACATAATCAATTCACGCGGTATCTGACCAATGATACTGACCATGACGAGACCAAGTGCCAGCCCCCACCACATCGTGTTCATCAGTTCAAAGACCGACGCTCCAATGGTTTTCAGCCAAACAATACCTGCCCACTCGGCCACGCCAAACAGGTAACCGAGATACAACACCCCAACGCCGATCAAAGAACCCCACAACAACCAATCGACTTTGGCCGAATCACTATCGCAACAACTACCGCTCGCTTCAGGTTGAGACGGGCCACAACACCCAACCGACAGCGTCGACTGTTTTTCTCCGCCAGCCTCCGAATCAAAACCACAACATCCTTGAGCCTGAGTTTTCGAAGTAACTGGCTCAGCACTTGAGCAGCTTGAAGTTTGGCTTGAACAACAACCATCGGTCTCTTTCATCATCGGTTCCCATTCATATCGGGGGTGACTATTAGACGCATTGCCTGAATTTCACTTATCCCAGTTTTCAATTAGCGAGCATATTTGCTCACCCGTAGGATCACAGTTCGGCATGGACTCCCATTGCGCAACAGCTTGCCGCATCCTGTCACGCAATCGTTTAATCTCCTGAAACATCGCCTCCGTTCGCTGTAAATTTTCGCGCATCAACTCGCGCACAGTAGGGCAAGGTGAAGCGCCATCACCCGCCGTAGAACAAATGGTTTGAATATCATCCAAACTGAAACCTAACTGTCGCGCACGAACTGCAAATCGCAGGGTGCTGTGATCTTTTTGCGAATACAACCGGTAGCGATTGACTGGGTCTTGGCTCGGTTTTAATAGACCTATTCGCGTGTAGTAACGCACAGTATCGGGCGAAACACCGCATTGTTCAGCAATGTCTTTAACCTGCATATTTCTCACCAATTTAAACGTAACGCGACACTTCCATTTACGATAACGAATTGTAGACCTTGGAGCTACTCGCAGGTCAAGTGATTGGCCATATTTCGCCACAATTGTCTGCCACCACGCCACAATTCATCGCCAGCTATGCCGTAAGCCTGCCCCACACTGCAGCAAATGAACGAAAACAACCGCAATGGGGAGCATGAAATGGACAAGCAAACTGCAACTGCCGCGCATTGGCTGGAGAACCTAGAGGTTTTTCTTATATGCTTACTGATTTCAACCTTGGTACTTGTAGGGCATACACTTGCCTTCAGTCATGCTCACGCGGATAACACACTAGATAACGAACCTCACTCACAAAATCTTGGCGCTGGAGAACTTCAGCTAGTGAGCGAGAGCAACCACCAAACATCTACCGCCCTATTGAAGCATACGGACTTTGACGTCACCGTGACGGGGATGATTGCCTCTGTAATTGTCCGTCAGACCTTTGTTAACGACAGCACCGAATGGGTTAGCGGCCGATACACATTCCCTTTACCCTCTGACAGCGCTGTTCACTACATGCAGATGCAAATTGGTGAGCGCACCATCATTGGAAAAATCCGTGAAAAGCAGCAAGCCCGCGCAGAGTTTATCGCTGCGAAAAAGGCGGGCAAAAAAGTTAGCTTAGTTGAACAGCATCGGCCAAATTTATTTAGTAATCGCGTCGCCAATATCGCCCCAGGCGAAACTATCGCCGTTGAACTTCACTATCTTGATATTGCGCGCTACGACCAAGGACGGTTTAGTTTACGATTCCCCACTACCATTACACCCCGCTATATCCCTGGCAGAATTCTTCGACCAAACAATTCGCAGACGACTAACGATACGAAACAGGAGATCGTCACAACAAGATTAAACTGGGGCCGCGGCTGGGCGCTGCCCACCAACCAAGTACCAGATGCACCGAACATCACACCGAGCATGAAGCCTTCTAGCGACGCATCGCCTTTGACCCTACGAGTCACTCTTGATGCCGGTCTACCGCTCGATCGTTTTACTAGCCTCCACCATCCAGCCTCTACGCAACAACATGCGCAAGGGTATCAGTTGGTTTTGGACCGCAGCGCAAAACTCGACCGAGACGTGGTTGTCGAGTGGGAACCAAGCACAGGCTTGGCACCTCGAGGCGCTGCGTTTGTAGAAAACACACAAAATGGAAGCTATGCGATGGTCATGGTACTTCCGCCGCAACCGCATAGTGGAGCCCCATCATTACCCAAAGAGACAATATTTGTTATTGATACATCCGGTTCAATGGCAGGAAACAGTATTCGCCAAGCGAAACGCGCACTGATAGACGGCTTACAAAAACTAAAACCCTCTGACCGGTTTAATATCATCGAGTTCAACTCTTCCGCCACTCCTCTCTGGCCTCGCGCGCGACAAGTCACTGCGGAAAATGTTATCCAAGGCGAGCGATTCGTGCAGCACTTGCAAGCGAATGGCGGCACAGAAATGGCGTCAGCCCTTTCCTTAGCATTTGAAAAAGAGATGCCCGAGGATCAAGGTTCTTCGCTACGCCAAGTCATTTTTATCACTGATGGTAGCGTTGGTAACGAAACGGCTCTATTCCAACAAATCGAGCGACAACGAGGTCACAGCCGGCTTTTTACTGTAGGCATCGGTTCCGCGCCGAACGGCTATTTCATGAAACAAGCGGCCGAAGCGGGGCGAGGGTTTTACACATTTATTGGAGCACAAACAGATATCCAGAGAGAAATGAGCGATGTGTTCTACAAGTTAGAAAAACCTGTACTGACCGACCTCACGCTATCGTTCGACAGCGAGACTGATAACACGCAGATTGAACTCTTCCCATCACCCATACCAGATTTATATGCAGGTGAGCCAGTAGTCGCTACATTTAGATCTAACCACGCCTTACCCCAACACATCACGCTAATGGGCAATCAAACGACACCGTTTTCGACCAACCTGTCGTTGGAAAATTCAGAGAAAAATAGCGGTCTTCGTCAGTTATGGGCAAGAAAAAAATTGGATTCCCTCTACCAGCTAGAACGAGATGCGAAATTTTCACAACAAACCGATAAGCTCGAAAATATAAAACGTGACATAACACAGGTGGCGCTAGATCACCAACTTATGTCCCGCTATACCAGCTTTCTCGCGATAGAAGACAAGGTATCCCGACCACCCGAATCACCATTGAAAACGGTGCAAGAAAAAAATGCATTACCTGCGGGTAATTCCATGGCAATCAATGGCACCATGCAAATCCCTCAAGGTGCACTTGGGCTACCTTTTCTTTGGTTCATCGCAGGCGGGTGTTTTTTATTGGCTATTTTTTCCAGCGCCCTCTTTCGAGTTGCTCAGCGCTCCACGGCTGAATACGGAAGCTATCCGTCATGAGAAAAACCGACGTTTGCAGCCGCCATATTTTTCGTTGGACATCAATGCTCGCCTTGATAGTGAGCATCGTCGCATTTTGTCAAGCGAGCTATTTAGAAAGTAAAGCCTGGCTCTCTCAGCAATTGTTAGAAAGAGCATGGCAATCAACACAACCGGGAAAACCTTGGCCCTGGGCGGATATCACACCGGCAGCCAAGTTAACAATACCCAAGCTCGGTGTAGAACAAATTGTCTTAGCTGGCTTTAGCGGTGAAGCATTAGCCTTTGGACCTGGAGTCGAATCTATTGGCAGCGCTCACTTGATTGCGGGTCACCGTGATAGTCACTTTGAGTTTTTGCGGCACTTAGAGATAGGTGACAAGTTATACCTCGAAACGCTAGACGGAAAAGAAACATCTTATCAAATTTCCAGCACTGCCATTATTGATACACTGCAGCATCCAACGATCCAACCCGCGCAAGATACAGTCATTCTCTCCACCTGCTATCCTTTTGATGAATGGCAAGGTGGAGGATCACGGCGCTATTTGGTGATCGCTGAGCGCAACTCCCTTACCGCAAGCGTTAATGAAACACTAAACTTCTAATGCCCGAAATAGACAATAATATCCACTGCAATTAAGACAATAATTATCCATTCAAGAAACGACGCATGCTTATGGTTTTGTTCATTTGCCAAAACTTCTAACAACTCGTGCATGGTTTCGAGCTTTGTCGACAACAGGTTAACACGAGGAATCACATCTAAGTATCTGGCTCCAATCAAATACATTGACTCCAACTCGGGGTAGTCCCAAAAAAACTCGGGCGTATCTAAAAGGTTAAAGTGCAACAAAATATCGCTCTTGGTACTAAACAAGCGACCGCGGCGTTTCGCCAACTCTCTGCGATTTAGGGGAATCTTTCCTGACTCAGCCAAGCCACTGGGTATCGATGCGTTGGCTTTTATTTCACTATATGCCAGCTCTTCAAAGACCGATAACTTTATCGATTGCGCAAACGCATGGGAAAACGCCAACCGACTGAAGCTATGATTGTTTGGCAGGTAAACCACATCCTGGTGCAAACGCGCTTCCCCATCCGTCACAACATACCGAAACCGTTCCCCCTCAGTTTTTTCCAACGGGTCCGTTACAGTAGGCTTTAAACTTTTTAGCAACGCCGACTTCTCGTCATCAGGAACCCCCCAAAGGATTAGCACACCATAGTCGAAGACCCACGCTTCACCTTCGCGCATTGTCAGATGACACACATCTCTGTAGCGCGCAACATCTCCGTGCGCGGCAATAGCCTGTCCCGCATCCGGACGCTGAAGCTCACGACCGATAACCAACGTATCAATTTTACCATTAGCCGATATATTCATATTTTCCCTTTGGAGCGATCACTCCGATATTATTAACAAACGAGCCGAATGTTTCAGCTCTGTGATTAAATATAATTACTACGTTGTATAGCTATTTCTAAACAAAGTGCTATGATTTTTCACAGTTTTACTGAGCGACATTTATGCCTACAACCAACAACTCATCTCCCCATTTTCGTCTCGCCTCAATCGAGGATCTAACGGCTATCCATCAATTAGAAATCACAAGCTTTGCCTCCGACCGCCTGTCAAAAAGGCGTTTAAAGCATTGGATCCAAGCAAGTAACGGTATCCTTATGGTGGCCGAAAATTGCCAACATCTGCTCGGTTACGCCCTGGTTCTTTTGCACCGTGGGACTCGCTTAGCAAGACTTTATTCCATTGCCGTTGCGCCAACCGCCCAAGGAAAAGGCATTGCCCGTCGCCTCATAGAACATCTTGAAAACGAGGCTGCTAACCAAGACCGGTTCTACATGCGTTTAGAAGTCGCAAACGACAATACAGCCGCTATCAAACTATACGAATCTTTAGGTTATCGACTATTTGGCATTCACCGCGATTACTACGAGGACCATCGTGATGCGTTGCGCATGCAAAAACGTATTCGTTACGTACCAGAAAATTTAAAATCTCATGCAGTCCCTTGGTACCAACAAACCACTGAGTTCACCTGCGGGCCTTCTGCCGCAATGATGGCTATGGCTGCACAAGACAAACAATTCGATCTTACGCAAATAAATGAACTCGATATTTGGCGTGAAGCGACCACCATTTTTATGACCTCCGGACATGGCGGCTGCCATCCTATTGGGCTTGCTCTATCCGCATATCGACGCGGCTTTGATACCCAGGTATTTCTTAACACCACCGACACCCCGTTTATTGACAGTGTTCGCAACCAAGATAAGAAAGACATTCTCGCGGTCGTCCACAAACACTTTGTCGAGCAAGCTAACCAGTCGAACATCGCCATCCATTACCGTGATGTCTCTCAGGTAGATATAGAAGAGTGTTTGAACGCAGGCTCAATCGCCTTAATGCTGATTAGCACCTTCCGAATGGACGGGCGAAAAGCTCCGCATTGGGTAGCAATAACTGCCATGGACGATTCATGTTTTTACGTCCACGACCCTGACCCAACCGACGGTGAACAAAGTGCGTTTGACTGCCAATATCTGCCCATTGCTCATACCGATTTCGAAAAAATGAGCCTGTTTGGTTCTAGCCGGTTACGCGCTGCGGTCATCATCGGAAAACAACGCAGCACCAAAAGTCACGGCGTTAACTAACGGCCACGCAATTCAAGCCGTCGTGCAAACTCACTCATTATCTGCATATACAACTCATCACCTAAAAACAGGTCCTCGACACCTGACTCCAAGCTTGGGTTGTCGTTCACTTCAATTACGTAGGCCTTATTGCCTTTTTGCTTAATGTCTATTCCGTACAACCCGTCACCTATTATCCGTGCCGCTTTTAGTGCAGCATCCAAAACCACCTTGGGAACTTCATAAGTCGGCAAGGTTTCAGACGCGCCACTTTCTACACCGCCATCACCATGATCATAGATTTGCCAATGGCCATCTGCCATGTAGTATCGACACGCATATAAAGGGTGGTTATTTAGCACGCCGATGCGCCAATCGTAATCTGTGTACAAAAATTCTTGCGCAATCACCAAGTCAGACTGCAATAACATGGATTGCAATGCACTGGTTAACGAAGCTCGATTTTCTACCTTGCTAACGCCGATAGAAAACGATCCGTTGGGTATTTTCAGCACAATCGGATACTCAAACATCTCTTCTAACTCATCGATCGTCGATTCACCACTTTGAGACACTATCTTTGTCTTCGGCGTAGGCACATGGCTATAAGTAAATGCATCTTGGAGAAATACTTTGTTACAGCAACGCAATATAGAAGTAGGGTCGTCGATGACTACCAGACCTTCCAATTGCGCTTTGCGAGAGAAACGATATGTGTGATGATCAATCGCCGTCGTCTCACGTATAAACAAGGCGTCGAATTCACCGAGCTTTGCATAGTCGTTCGGCCCAATGATTTCTGCGTGGATACCTAACTTGCTCGCGGCCTTTTCCATTTTCTTCAAGGCCTTGAGGTCACTCGGCGGCAACTGTTCTTCTTTATTGACGAGTATCGCCATATCCCAACGACTAGCCTTTCGATGCTTTGGGTTACGCCATGCACTTTGCGTAAAGTCGATTAACGTTTTCTGAAACAAGCTGAGCCCGTCGACAGACAGTTCGGATACCTGCCCGACCTTAAGGTCTTTAATCTGCCACCCGTCGCCGCGCTGCAGCGTGACCTTCAAGAGCGGGCATGGGAAACGCTCAAATAATTTTCGCGATAATTGCTTTAAGTCAGTGCGATCAGTTTTTCCGAAACTGACTTCAAAACTAAACGTATCATCCAAACCATTGCATAAGTTTTTATCGAGCGAATGAAGTAACTCATGAATTTGCAGAAGATAGATTTGCTGACTAGCCAGATCCGTAAGCGTGTTGACCGATGGCAATACTTTATGGCCTCGTGCCTCCGCCAGTAATGAACAATAGTATCCCTTGCTCAAATAGCGGTCAGTATTGCAAAGGTTGATCACCCGCGTTTTCTTTTCACCTTTCTTGGGGTATTCGTTGAGATAGGTATCAAAGCTAATAACGGAGCCATCGGGAAACCCGTCACCCCACTGAGTTACATCTTCAACTACAAGGTATAATTGCGACATCCGCGCTCCGTAAAGACGGCCTGGACCGGCCGAAAAAAGATGCGCGATATAATCACCAAACACCTGGCCACACAAACGATTTTTTAACTGCGAATCATTTATTTTTTCATAATAACCCGGCCGGCTATACACAAATTATCACAAGGGTTCGACTCGTCAGTAACAGCCGTGCAAGCGCCCGTCCTGTGCTACGCTTTTATATACCCCCTCAAACAAAGGCTAGGATAAAAGCACCATGTCGAGCATTTTAGTCGCTGACGATCAACTGGTAATGCGGAATATGTTCAAGAGCATACTCTCCGCGACTGACCATGATGTTGTTTATGTTGAAGATGGCCAAAAGGCCTATCAAGAAGCGACTAAGCGTCGTTTTGACCTCGTGATAAGCGACCTTTATATGCCGTTTATGACCGGCATTGAGCTGACCGCGAAACTCCGTAGCCTATCCACTTATAAAGGGGTTCCCATTCTTATAGTCAGCACGGAAAACGCCACCGACCGCAAGCAGGAAGGTCGACAAGCTGGCGCCAGTGGTTGGATCGTCAAGCCCATTAGCTCGCAAAAACTTATGCCAGCCGTCAACAAGCTACTAAGTTAACGTTTGTTTTTCCTGTAGCACTCCTACCAGCCAGTCGCTACACTCCAGAGCCTTTAACATTCAAAAGGCTGGGGGAGTTATGGCGTATAGTCCGTTTAATTTATCAGGAAAAGTCGCTCTAGTAACGGGAGGCAACGGCGGTATCGGTTTAGGTTCGGCAGATGCTCTGGCACAAGCAGGTGCGGACATTTGCATTTGGGGACGCAATGACGAAAAGAATCAGGCCGCTGTCGAACAACTCAAACAACACGGCACTAAGGTTCATGCAATCGTCTGTGATGTAGCGGACGAATCAGCCGTCGAGACAAGCTTCGCCGAAACGCTATCGGTAATGGGTAGAGTCGATACCTGCTTCGCTAACGCAGGAGTTGGTGGTGGTGGCCGCAGCCCTTTTCACGAGCGCACTTCTGAACAATGGCACCGAGTGACTAGCGTCAACCTTGATGGACTTTTTTACACGTTACGTGCCGCTGCAAAGCATATGGTTGAACGCTCTCAGCAAGGTGACCCCGGCGGAAGACTTATTGCCACCTCATCGCTAGCCGCCATAATGGGCATGGCTCGTGCCGAACATTACGCGGCAACAAAAGGTGCTGTGATTTCAATGATGCAGGCACTGGCCATTGAGTATGCGCGGCACGGCATTACGGCTCATAGTATTCTACCCGGACACATTCACACAGGAATGACCGACGCAACTTATCAAAACGAAAAGTTTGTCGACGCCGTGATGCCACGCATACCCATGCGCCGATGGGGCAAACCTGAAGACTTTGGCGGCATCGCAGTCTACCTTGCCAGCGACGCGAGTGCTTATCATACCGCCGAAACATTCTTAATCGATGGCGGCTTTTTCATGTTCTAACCGCCGATCAAATTCTAACGCAAAAAACGTATCCATCGCCAAAAAGCCAGGATATCAGCTAGCGCGGTAGCGACATAAGTGAGTGCTGCCGCGCGCAGTATTTTGCGAACCGCTGGTTGGTGATGCTAATAATAAAAATTGAAGGAATGCGTACCGCAGCGCCCAAGGCGGGTATCAACATCAAAAAAATCGCACTACCTTTTTCAAACTTATGCAGTATGGGACACACCTTTTCGCGAAACACAATCAAGCGCTCGCGACGCTGAAACTGAATCGCATGCCCCACTTCATGTGCCGCAATAGCACCTGCCGTCAGTGATTTACCGTGATAATGGTCAGAACTACGACGCACCGCGCTAGCCGCGGGGTCAAAATGATCGCTAGCTTCTCCCCCATCTTTAACAACTACATCGACAAGCCCAAACCTTTGAATAAGATGCTCCGCCAGCTCTCCGCCATTGCCGGGCATGTCATCAATCGTTGACGCATGCTTGCGCATAACATAACGCACCGATAAATACGGTGTGTAGATCGCTAGAAAAACAATGCCTGCTAGCAATGCCAGTATCAACGTTTGTAAACCTCTTTCAATTCATTCAAGAAACTATGGTATCGTTGCCGCCATCGTTCTTGACACTTAACAATTAGGACATTTCATGCAATTAAAAGATTCCTCCGCTATCGTCACCGGCTCATCGTCTGGTATTGGTGCTGCCATTGCAATTGCTCTGGCAGAACAAGGCTGCAACGTCGCAATAACCTATAGCCGCAATTCTAGCGGTGCCGAAAAAGTTGCGGAACAGTGCCAAGCATACGGCGTAAAAACCTTGATAAAAAAAGCCAACGTCGCCAATAAAGAAGACTGCCAATCACTTGTTGACGATACTGTTGCGGCATGTGGCAAACTAAACATCCTAATCAACAACGCAGGAACCACAAAATTTTGCGAACACAGCAACCTGGACGGACTAGACAAGGACGATTTTTTAAACCTTTACGAAGTGAATACCGTCGGCGCTTTTCAAATGGTGCAGTCAGCCGCCCCCATCATGCGCAATGAGCCCGTCGCTCACATCATCAACATGGCTTCCATAGCGGCCGTGACTGGCGTTGGCAGTTCCATCGCGTACGCTGCATCCAAAGGGGCCATGTTAACGATGACGATGTCTCTTGCCCGCGTGCTAGGACCGCAAATTCGCATTAATGCAATTTGCCCTGGCTTTGTGCAAGGTGAGTGGTTGGCGGAAGGCCTGGGTCAAGAGACTTACGATAAAACTTTGGCGGGCGTTCGACGCATCGCACCACTGAATGATACGGCTACGCCAGAACGTATCGCGGAAACGGCCATCGGCGTCATTAGCGGGATGGATTGGACCACAGGTGAAAGCATCATCATTGATGGCGGCACTCATCTCCACACGGCACCACTGCGCAAGTAGCCACGCTGCGGGTAACAAGCCGTTCACACAACGATTCAGCCATCCATAGTTTCCCAGCAACTCTTGATTCATATCATAGGTGAAGCTCTTCGCTTCACCTATGATATGGCCATTCAATCAGTTGATAGATCTTGGGACGCTTTATGATGATAGAAAAACACGACCTTCACCACGAATTCCCCGAAAGCGAAAAAGCAATTCATGAACTCAAAATGAACAACGCCCACTTCGCACGCCTTTTTGCGGAATATCACGATACCGAACACGAAGTTCATCGAATCGAGACGGGTGCCGAAAATACCAGCGATGAATATTTAGAATCTAAAAAACTGCAGCGATTAAAACTTAAAGACCAGCTGTACGATATTATCAAGAACTACGAAGCGGCGCAGGCATAGCGGTAACAATCATAGCGGCGACAACCATCTCGCCAAAACCGCCTTTTTATCATATCACCTTATAAAATCGCGTTGGCATCGCTGTGGCAGTAAAGCCTGCCGTAGCGATTGCTCTGCAATAAGCTAAAGTGAAAAGGCATCCGCAAGCAATTCGTAGGATTTTAATCGCGCCTCAAAATCAAACGTGATGCTAACCACCACGAACTCATCGATACCAAACTGTTCCTGCAGCGCCATCAGCTTCGCCTTAACCTGCTCCGGGGTCCCCACGGCTCGCTTACTACGATTGTGCGCCAACATTTCTAGCTCACCTTGGGAATAAGGATAGGCCTCCGCTTCTTCTACACTGGGGAAAGGTCCCGGGTCACCGCGCAGTAGCCGAACAAACCACAAGTCTCGGCTGCGAGACAACCGCAATGCCTCTTCTTCCGTATCAGCACAGATAACGAAAATCCCCAAGCTCGTATAGGGCGAAGATAACGTTGCCGACGACTTAAAACGCTTGCGATAGATGTCGAAAATATCGGGAGAAATATTAGGGTTAATAAAGTACGCAAAGCTGTAGGGAAGCCCCTGCTCAGCAGCAAGGTAGGCACTGTCTTCACTAGAGCTCAGCATCCACAACTCAGGGACATGTTCAACTTTTGGGAAGGCTCGAGCCTGCTCCATCCCACGCGTAGTTGGGCTTTCGTCCCTCAACAATGCGCTTAAGTCAGACACCATACTAGGGAAGTGCTCGGGACCGCGCGCCGCGCCATAGCGCAGGGCCGCTGCAGTAAAAGGATCCGTACCCGGCGCACGACCGACGCCTAGGTCAATTCGACCGGGATATAACGCCTCCAAAAGCTTAAAGTTTTCCGCTACTTTATAAGGACTATAATGTGGCAGCATCACACCACCAGACCCCAACCGTATTCTCTTAGTTTCTGCCCCCAAGCGAGCGAGTAACACTTCTGGTGAGCACCCTGCCAGCGCATTGGACGCATGATGCTCCGACACCCAAAATCGGTGATATCCCCACTCATCACAAAGCTTCGCAAGGGTTATTGTTTCTTCCAGCGCCTGGGGCGCCTCACCACCCGTTCTCACAGGCGATTGATCAAGTACAGACATTTTAAACACGCTAGATCCTCCCGGCAGAGCACCCTAAGGAAGTTATCACACGAAAACAAGGCATGAATTTATAGCCAAACAAAAAACCGCAACCAGAACCCGTGACCAAAATCTAGATACTGGTCCTTGGTGGTCACAAATAGCTGACTGGTCACAGTTGTATTGTCGCATTAGCTTGGTATAGTCGCTGGCATTGGATAATTTATCCTCTACAGCACACTATAATGAGATCAACATAAAGCTATTTGCGGGAGATACGCACATGTCAGTCGACGGAACCTGGGAAGTATCAATGAATACCCCAATGGGAGAACAAAAAGGCACATTAACGCTATCCACTGAAGGTGGCGCACTTACTGGCCGCATGGAAACAGCCATGGGAGCGGAAGACATCGCCGACGCATCAGTCGACGGTAATAATGCTAAGTGGTCAATTGCGCTAACCAAACCTATGCCTGTCACCTTAAAATTTGATGCCACTGTTGATGGCGACACAATTTCTGGAAAAGTCAGCCTAGGCATGTTCGGATCTTCTGATCTTACGGGCACTCGCGCATCCTAGTTGCTAACACTATAGCGGTATTGTGAACCCTTCCAATGCCGCTATAGATTTAAATACTCTCCTCTACCCTTCTCATAACCACCAATAAAGCATACGCTAGCCTGACGATTACATTAACCGGACCCTCGAGCCAGACCATGTTGATTGGCATTCTCGAAGCTGAATCACTCCCTTCGCCTATCAGCCAACAATTCGGCAGCTACGCCGATATGTTCGAAAATACATTAAAAGCCGCCGACTCACGACTACGGTTTAATCGCTACGCGGTGGATAAAGGGCAGCTGCCCAAGTCTACCAGCGACTGTGATGCTTATCTTATTACTGGCAGTCGCCACAGTGCTTACGAGGAGCTCGACTGGATTACCGCTTTACAAGAATTCATTCAGGCATGCCATCACGAAAAACGAAAGCTCGTCGGCATTTGTTTTGGGCATCAAATTATTGCTCACGCGCTCAGCGGGAAAGTCGAAAAAAGCCCAAAGGGCTGGGGAATTGGTGTTGCAACATTCTCCATTGCACACGCCCCAATTTGGCTGAGCAAACCGACTGAAAGTTTTTCAATTTTAGTCACACATCAAGACCAAGTTATTGATTTACCGCCGCAAGCCGAACAATTCGCCACCAATACATTTTGTAATAATGGCGGTTATTTTATTTCCGATTTTATCTTTACACTTCAAGGGCACCCAGAATTTTCTAAGGGATACCTACGATTTCTACTAGAAAAACGACGCGCCATTTTCGAACCAGAACACCTAAAAGAGTCGCTCCAAGCTATTGATAAATATAAACAAAATACAAAGCCTATCGAGTGGCTATTAGAATTTTTCTACTATTCAGAACAACCAATTTTTTAGTTTGACTTACAAACTATATTGTTGGACATTTCTTTACACACAACCAAACAATTTCATTAACGCCCTGCTTGACATTACGCCCGGCCGGTTTAGTATCGGACTTAAGTCTGTGAAGTAGCCCGCAAAATACCTCGCGATATGTAAGCGATAAAAAATTAAGATAATAAACGGCACAGAAAAACCAGCGCGGCTAGACAAAAAAACAATAACAATATTTTCAACTCGATAACGGATCAAATCTCCACTTACCACGCATCACAAAAACGTTAAGTAAAAAGTTTTAAACCACAAAAGCCACTTAAGGCTTTTGTAAACGCGTCTCATTGAGACACGCGGCCTCGCTCGGCCTAAAAAAATAAAAATAAACAATTTTTCAGAAGTACCACCAAAATCAACACACGTTTTAAGCTAGACATTAATAAAAATAGAAAGGGGAAGAAGTTCTATGAGACGTAATAAACTCTACTTAAGCATGCTCTGCTGTTCCTTAGCCATTCCGCTAAGTGCTGTGGCGCAGGATGATGAAGCGGTTGAGGAGATTGTTGTCACCGGCTCTTACTTGAAACGCGAAAAGTTCGATATGGCCTCACCTGTTGAAACAATCAACGCGATTGAAATTCAGCAATCTGGGTACTCGGACATGGGGCCCTACCTTCGCGATTTAACATACACTGCCAACGTCGACACTGTAGCAAACGTTTTAGGTACTGCCGATGGGCAACAGGACGGTAACTCTGCAAGGTTTAACCTCCGGGGGCTAGGTACCTCCAGTACTCTAACACTATTTGATGGACGTCGAGTACTCAACTCCGGTGCAGTATCAGCTATTGTTCCTGATATCGCCCTAAGCCAAGTTGATGTAATTCTTGATGGTGGAGCGGCGCTCTATGGGACAGACGCAGTTGCAGGCGTCGTTAACCTAGTACCAATTCAGTCTTATGAAGGCGTCAAAGTTACGGGCTACTATAATAAAGATGCACAGTGGACTTCAGACGAAACCAAAATTTCAGGTCTCTGGGGCACATCGACAGATAAATTAGATATTGTTGCCGCTCTAGAATATTCAGAGCGCGAAGATGCGGTCTATCGGTCGGATCGTCCGAAGTATTTACGCGCAGATAATGACTCTAGCCCGCTGGGCAACCCAGGTTCTTTTAACCTTAACGTATTCGGTGGGGTGCCGGTAATCGACCCAGAATGTGGCAGCGCGAATGATGGCTTAACTGACGATGGCCAAGCAGGGGCATACCCCAGTGGTATTCCAGCTTTACCGATAAGTGCATCTGTTCCAGCTTACTTTTGTACCTTTGAGTACGGTGCGTATCAAGACTACAAACGCCCTTACGACAACTTAACTGCGTATGTATCTACAACTTATCAACTAACTGACGATATCGCGCTCAAGATGTTAATTAACCACAATGACCGCAATTCAATTTTAATTGCGTCTCCATCAACCGGGGAAATCGGTTCCAATACGTTGCTCAACATCCCTGCCTCTCATGATGCAAACAACCTAACTTTTGCTGGCTTTCCTGGAAGTGCAAGTCCTTTTTACTGGAGACCATTTTCAAATAATGGAGCGACGCAGCCGTCACATTTAGATGACCGCGGCTCTGACGATAGCGAATTTAACTACATAACCAGCTCAATTGCACTGGGTACTGAATTTAACATTGGGTCCTCAGGGTGGTCAGGTGAAACATACTATACCGCGGCGACCACTAGTACGAATATCGACGGCCATGTTCTGAACCTCGACCGGCTCCAATAAGCTTTAGAAGGTAGGGGAGGCGAGAATGGCAACCAATGGTTTAATCCATTCTTCAGCGCAAGCCCCCTGTCCGCCTCGTACAATCCATGCGAGATTGGCACAGCAGCTGGATGTACTCATAATGATCAAGGGTTGGTTGATTGGCTTTATCAAAAGTCTAGCTATCAGTCGACTCGTACTGACTACTCCAGCTTAGAAGGTTTTGTAAGTGGTGATTTATTTGAACTGCCCGCTGGTGCTGTTCAATTAGCCGCGGGCGCTCAAAGTCGTAAAGAGCATTACAAAATACAGGGTAGTGCGTTCCAAAGAACTGCGAGTACTGAATTCCCAACGGCTTCTGCGAGCGGAGGGCCAGCAAATTTAGATTACAATTCAGCTCAGATTAATGGTGTACGCGGAAAATCAATCTCTGAGTCACAGGTCAACTCTGTATTCTTCGAGACTTTAGTTCCGCTACTGGATAATTTAGAGTTAACGGTCGCCGCACGTTACGAAGACTTCAAAGACTTAGACGTTTCTGCTGCGGTACCAAAGGTTTCGATAAGATACACACCTATTGACTCACTTTCTTTGCGAGCATCAGCAGGCCAAGGCTTCCTAGCCCCAACCCTATCTGAGGTTACTGCTGTAGATAACCCGTCATGTGGCGAAGTTTTTTCAGGAAACGATCCAGCTTTGGATGGAAGGTTAGCGGGTACCCTGTCTTGCTCTGATGGTAACCCACTTCTCGATCCAGAAGAATCTACTATTTACAATATCGGTGCTACTTGGAAGGCGACGGACGACCTAGAACTAAGTCTTGATTATCAAGTGATTGATTATCAAGATCGTATAATTCGTCTCAGCCAACAAGATGTACTTCGTGTAGACCTGGGCAATTTCTTGACATCGAGAGGTTTAACAATCGACGAATGGAACGACTTGGTCGAAAATGACCTCACCGCAGCAGAAAACCTTTTCCGCCCTTGGGTTGATAACGGAGAAGGCAATCCCGATATCATTCGTAACGCTGATCTATCTGTAAACCAAGTGACACGTAAACCTGGGAATGTGGCTAACGTAGAAGTAGACGTTGTCGACTTCCGAATTAAGTACAACCTAGATATGGGTGCCGCTGGATTCCTCAGCGCGAACTGGTCAACAACTTGGTACAGTAAATACGACTATCTCGACCCATTTGGCGATACTGCTGATGCAGCCGGTAAGCAAAATGGTCAAACGGATATCGCGCCCCCTATCTCAGAGTTTAACCACCAACTCAACTTAGGCTGGCTGATCAACAACCACAATATTGGTTTCACGATTAACCATGCCAGCGAAATGGAGTTTGATGCATCTACCGGCCCATCCTGGGGCGGTGGTCTAGGGTATACAGGCGATATCAATGGCTTTAATACTCCACCTGCAGGCCCAGAGAAGATCGACGCCTATACTGTTGTAGATTTCCGCTATGGTTACGAATTCGAGGAAGCATTTAACGGGAGTCTGAATCTATCATTAGGCGCAAACAACCTATTCGATAAAGAACCACAAGCACTTCCAGTGGTTGGTGGCCTCGAAACACGTACACAGGACCCAATTGGACGAACCTATTTTGTCCAAGCAACCTACACCTTTGAATAATTATTTTCCCCGCTGGATCCAGGAATATTTAGGGCTGCTTTGCAGCCCTTTTTTTATGCTTTAAATTCAACGTAGCCAAACTAGACAGCGGACCTTACACTAGCGCATCCAAAATTTAACGATTCCGCGACTGTGTCAATTCTTAAGCAACAACTCCCCCCACTATTAAAACTTGCCATTCCCGCTGCCGGTGCGCAACTGAGCATTATGCTGTTGGGTATTGTTGACACGATCATGGTGGGGCGGCTTTCCGTGCAAGCATTGGCGGCGTCATCCATTGCCAATGCCTGGCTGTATGCTTTGTTGTGGTCTGGCATGGGGCTTATACAGGGAATTGATCCATTGGTAAGCCAAGCCCATGGTGCAGGGCGACAAGATCATGCCAGTCGTGCATTACAACGCGGCATCGTGCTCGCCATTGTTATTAGTGTGCCGGTGATTTGCCTGCTACTCAGTACGCAGCACATTTTATTGTGGTTTCGACAAGACGCGACGTTAGTCACATTGGCCTCGACCTATTTGACCCTTCAGTTATGGTCCGTGCCAGCATTCTTTTTGTTTATTGCTTTCCGTCAGTACTTGCAGGGTCGCGAAATTGTGCAGCCGATGTTGTGGATTGCGGTGATTGCGAATGTGGTTAATTTTATTGGAAACTATGGTCTTATCTTCGGACATTTTGGCTTCCCAGAGCTAGGGTTGGAAGGCGCGGCTATCGCGAGTGCCGTCACGCGTGCTTTTATGTTTATAGCATTGCTTGCCTGGTGCTTGCGCTTTAAATTAATTGAAGGCGTCTGGTTGCCGATTCAACGTGAAGTCTATCGGCTCAAAGAATTTGTCAAAATTATTCAAGTGGGTTTACCTGTCGCCACCCAAATTGGGTTAGAAATTCTAGCATTCTCATGCGGCACCTTTATCGCAGGTAGGCTAGGAGAACTATCACTTGCCGCCCATACGGTCGCCCTCAACATCGCATCCGTATCGTTTATGATACCGCTGGGAATTTCGCAAGGTGCCGCGACGCGAGTAGGTAACCTTATTGGTGCGCACCACTATCGACAAGCAAATCACGCGGCTTGGGTTGCCATTGTCGCCGGTGGCGCGATGATGATAATTTCCGCTGTTATATTTTTAGTGTTTAAAGAACAACTGCCTCGTTTTTTTTCCGTCGATGCATCACTTATTCAAGCGGCTGCGTACATCTTACCCATCGCTGCTGCTTTTCAAGTGTTTGACGGTATTCAAGTGGTATGCTCCGGTGTTTTACGTGGCATGGGTAAACCATTACCATCTACCTTGGCTAACTTATTTGCGTTTTGGGTCATCGGGTTACCGGTCGGCTACTGGTTATCGATTGAGAAAGAATTTGGCCTCTCCGGCCTGTGGTGGAGCCTAAGCCTGGGACTAGCCTTAGTCGCCGTTATTTTAATGGGCTGGATAGCCCTGCGAGGACCTGAAAAATACGCGCGGCACTTTGAATAATCATAATAAAGCATAATCTTCTAGAGGTTTTCATGGCACATCCTTCGAAAATCACCGCAACCATAAAACACCATTCCCTTTGGCTCGGCGGGCTGCTTGCTCTCGCAATAGGTCTTAGCATGAACGCCGCCGGTTGGTCGACGGAAGCCTGTATTGCTGGCGGTGTCGCTGGTCTATGCGCGACATGGTGGATCTTTGAACCCATTCCAATTCCTGCAACATCACTGATTCCTCTGGGCGCATTTCCCTTACTTGGTGTATTGAGTGGACAGCAGATCGCCGCCGCTTACGGTCACCCCTTAGTGATGTTATTCATTGGCGGCAGCCTGCTTTCGAAAGCCATGGAAAAAACCAACACCCACCAACAGCTGGCTATTGGCATGGTTAAACTGACTGGCAGCCACAGCAGTCGACGCATTGTGTTTGGTTTTATGATCGCAGGCGCGGTGTTGTCGATGTGGATTTCCAACACAGCAACAGCGATTATGCTATTGCCTATCGTACTCGCGGTGATAGAAAAAGCCGAAGACAAAAAGCTCGCTCTTCCACTGTTATTGGGCGTGGCCTACGGTTGCAGCATCGGGGGCATGGGCACCCACATTGGTAGCCCACCCAATTTGGTGTTTATGAGTCATTACAAAGAAGCGACGGGTGAAACACTCACGCTCGTTGACTGGATGACTTGGGGACTGCCGGTTGTTGTTTGTTTATTGCCCCTTGCCGGTTGGTGGTTAACACGAAACCTTTCTTCGGGTGGGCAACTAACGCTTCCCGATCCAGGCCCTTGGACAACAGCTCAAAAACGCGTTCTTGTTATTTTTTCACTCACAGCACTGGCTTGGATCACACGCGGTAATCCGTTCGGCGGTTGGCAGGCGCTCTTTGGTTTAGACACAGCGAACGACGCAGCCGTGGCGTTTATCGCCGTCATTGCACTCTTTCTCATTCCCGCAGGAGACGACGCTAGGGGCACGAACACGTCGCATCACAAGGAGCGACTGCTCGATTGGGAACACGCTGTAAAAATTCCTTGGGGGGTATTTATTCTTTTTGCCGGTGGATTGTCATTAGCCAGCGCTTTTACAACCACAGGCATTAGTGAATCACTCGGTAACGCTTTATCTGGCTTAGCAAACCTTCCCACATTTTTAACGATCTTACTCGTTTGCCTTGGCGTCACTTTCTTAACAGAAATAACTAGCAATACCGCGACCTCAAATATGTTGATGCCGGTGCTCGCGGCTGCGGCTGTAGGCGCAGGGATTGATCCAAAACTGCTCATGGTACCCGCCGCATTAAGTGCCAGTTGCGCTTTTATGTTGCCCGTAGCTACTCCGCCAAATGTCATTGTCTTTAGCGCCGAAAAAATGGAAGTAAGGGATATGGCAAGGGAAGGTTTTGCGCTGAACATTATCGGCGCAGCTGTTATCTCAACCGTTGTTTTTTTCGTTGTCGGATAAAGAACCTAGTGTTCCCCACAGACAGGGCATTTAGGGTCACGCTTAAGTAATAGCTCTCGCCACTGCATAGATTTTGCGTCAAGCAATAGCAAGCGACCGACGAGTGGTTGGCCGAATTCAGCAATCAACTTTATTGTTTCAGTGGCTTGAACACTTCCAATAATACCAACCAGTGGTGCTAGCACACCATTTTGCGAACAACTCAGCTGGCTATCATCGATGTATTCGTACAAGCAACGATAACAAGGTGACTCGTCGCTACGTGGATCATAAACAGTAACTTGCCCTTCTAAACGGATAGCCGCGCCAGACACTAACGGCGTTTTCGTTTTGACTGAAAGCTGATTCAGCATAAACCGTGTGGAAAAATTGTCAGTACAATCAACCACGGCATCGACTTCGTTGAAAACCGTCTCACATTCGGCGTCAGTCAATCGCGACTCATAACAACGTACGCGGCAATGTGGATTAATGTCGAGCAAGTGTTGTCGTGCTGACTGTGCTTTGTTAACCCCAATTCTTGAACTCGCATGCACGATTTGCCGTTGCAAATTTGATACATCCACTTCATCAAAATCTGCCAGATACAACTCACCTACGCCCGCCGCCGCCAAATACATTGCCACTGGGCTACCCAAACCACCCAAGCCAACGATTAATACCTTGGCATTCAACAATTTCTCTTGGCCCTCGACATCCACATCGGGCAATAAAATTTGTCGACTGTAGCGAAGCAGTTCTTCATCTTGCATAGTGGATTTACACAACTCTTATTAGATTCAGATTATGCTGGCAACTGAGCGAAGGTCGCTCTCTCATGACCGCCAAGATCACGCCGCGTTTCCACATGAATAAATCCAGCATCGAATAGTAGGGTTTGAACATCAGCTGCTTGCTGATAACCATGTTCTAACAGCAACCACCCTCCTGCATTTAAGTGGTCAGAGGCGCCCCGCACAATAATATCGATATCCGCCAAACCGTTTCGCTCAGCTATCAAAGCACTGGCAGGTTCGAATCGGACATCACCTTGGGATAAGTGTTCATCTTCGCCATCAATATACGGCGGGTTAGACACAATTAAATCAAATCCATGAGGCTCGATATTGCGGTACCAATCACTACGATTAATTTCGACATTCGTAAAACCTAACCGACGGCAGTTCTCTATGGCTAGTTCTACGGCTTGAGACTCGCTGTCTACAGCTAAAATTTTCCAATTCGGCCTTTCAGAGGCAAGCGCTAAAGCAATAGCGCCGGTACCCGTGCCTAGATCCAAAATAGTGCGCTCAGTATCGACAAGCAATTCCAACGCTATTTCAACTAACAACTCTGTATCAGGTCGAGGGATGAGTGTTGCGGGGGACACCAATAAATTGAGCGACCAAAATTCTTGCTCACCTAAAATATAGGCAATAGGCTCACCCAACTGCCGTCGCGCCAACAACGCAGCAAACTGCTTTTGCTGCTCTACGGTTAATTCTTTTTCGGGCCAAGTAAAGAGATAGGTGCGTGTTTTATCAAGCACTTTACTCAGTAAAAGTTCAGCATCAATGCGTGCTGTATCAAACTGCTTGAGCGTTTGGCTAGCTTGTTTTAAACACGTCGCGATTTGCATGGTCGCTATTAATTAACTGTCGCCCGCAAGAGAGGCCAATTGATCCGCTTGATATTCATTAATTAGCGGCTGCACCACCACGTCGAGATCACCTTCCATCACCTCATCCAATTTATACAAGGTTAAATTGATTCGGTGATCCGTGACACGCCCTTGCGGGTAGTTATAAGTCCGGATGCGCTCGGAGCGGTCGCCGCTACCAACGAGGTTACGACGCTCATCCGACAACTCTTTCTCAGCTTTTTCGGTCTGCATTGTTTGCAGTTTTGCGGCAAGCAAAGACATTGCCCGTGCCCGATTTTTATGTTGCGAGCGTTCGTCCTGACATTCCACAACGATTCCTGTTGGTAAATGCGTTAAACGGATCGCGGAATCAGTTTTGTTAACGTGCTGACCACCAGCACCGCTGGCACGGAAGGTGTCAACGCGCAAGTCTGCTTTATTGATATCCACTTCTTCCGCTTCATCCGCCTCTGGCATGACAGCCACCGTACACGCCGAGGTGTGAACCCTCCCTTGGGATTCCGTTTCCGGAACGCGTTGCACGCGATGAGCACCAGATTCGAATTTTAATTGCGAATAAACGCCTTTACCTTCAACCCGTGTAATAATTTCTTTATAACCACCGTGTTCACCAAGGCTTTCGCTTAACACTTCGATCTTCCAGCGTTTAGATTCTGCATACTTAGAGTACATACGAAACAAATCACCAGAGAAAATAGCCGCTTCATCGCCACCGGTGCCTGCCCGTATTTCTAAAAAGACGTTTTTCTCGTCGTTTGGATCTTTAGGTAGTAGTAGTTTTTGCAATTCGAGTTCAAGCGTTTCTTTTTCCGCTTCACCGCTGGCGATTTCTTCTTCTGCCATCTCACGCATTTCAGCGTCGCCATCAGCTATCAGGGACTTTGCATCGTCGATATCACTTAATACCTTCTGATATTGAGTAAAGCTTTTTACAACAGGCTCAAGCTCAGCATATTCTTTGGATAATTCGCGAAACTTATTTTGATTACCAATAACCTCAGGGTCACTTAACAAAGCCCCCACTTCGGTATATCGGTCTGACAAGTTTTCTAATTTAATCTGAATGGAAGCTTTCATTATTTCTCGCTATCTTCTAAATCTTGCTCAGTAAGGTCGAACAATTCTTGTGTCAGACCAATCATATCTTGACGCCCCGTAGCACCTGCTTCACGCAGTTTGATAGTCGGTGTATGGGAAACTTTGTTAACTAAACCGCGTGCCAATTGTTGCACAACCTGTTCGGCAGCCATGCCACCTTCTAACGCTTTTAAAGCTTTATCTAACTCACTATCCGCCAATGATTGTACCTTTTGGCGTACGGCTTTAATGGTCGCTACTGAATTCAGCGCCCGCAGTTCACTCTCGTAAATGCCAACGCCTTCGTCAACAATCAAATGCGCTTTTTCGGCAGCCTCTTCTCTCGAGCGTTTACTTTCATCGATAACTTGCCGAAGATCATCAACGGTGTACAAGAACACATCCGCCAGGTCACCCACTTCAGCTTCGATATCTCTCGGGACGGCGATATCAACCATAAACATTGGCTTGCGCTTTCGCATTTTAAGCGCCGATTCAACTGCACCTTTTCCAAGAAGCGGCAGCTGGCTCGCCGTCGAGGAAATAACAATATCTGCACGATGTAAGTGCTCTGGAATATCTGCCAACAAAATGGCTTCGGCATTGAATTGCTCCGCCAATTGTTTAGCTCGACCCAGCGTGCGGTTAGCAACGATAATTTTTGCAACACCTTGATCGTGCAGGTGACGTGCAACTAACTCGATGGTTTCACCCGCGCCAATTAGTAACGCGGTGTCTTCCTTTAAATTAGAAAAAATTTGCTGCGCCAGTGATACAGCCGCAAATGCTACGGATACGGGGTTTTCACCAATGGCCGTTTCGGTCCGTACGCGTTTGGCGATGGCAAACACCTGCTGAAAAGCATTATGCAATCTAGACCCTACCGTGCCCGCATCACGCGCCACACTGTAAGCCGATTTCATCTGCCCAAGAATTTGCGGTTCACCTAGAATGAGTGAGTCCAAGCCGCAAGCCACCTTCATCATATGACGAACCGCCTCAGCGCCATCGTAACCATAATGACAGCGGCGTAGATCTTCAGCAGACAATTGGTGGTAGTCCGCTAACCACTGAATAACGTGGTTTACATCCGCGTCTTCCGCGACATATATCTCTGTTCGATTGCACGTTGAGAGGATAGCAACTTCAGAAACGGGCAGCTGTGAACGAGCATGCTGCAAAGCCTCTTCCATAATTTCGGGCGCAAAGGAGACCTGCTCTCGCAGTTCGAGTGGAGCCGAGGAGTGATTGATACCCAGAGTTACAATGCCCATGCTGCTACCAATAGTCGCGGCGTTGCGCTAAAAATTCGCGGCCAGTTTGGCAGCATTTGCGCGGTGATCAATATCTATTCGACTAGGTATCATGACTGTATAGGCTCTATATAAGGGCTTGGGGCAGCTGATATCGCGCCCGCGTTGGCGGCACATTATACCGATTCAAGCTGGCGGGGCATAATGGCTTTGTACCAATATAGTCCCTGGCTTTAAAGAATTCCGCATCAGCAACCCAGCATCACCACAAATCCTTACGTTTAATGAATCAGGGCCTACCATTTGACCGGGCTATACTGTACTCACCGCATAACTTGATGGCACACTTACCCAGAACCGTTTCATCATAAGGTTTTGCTACCGGGAATAGTTTTGCCCAATGATGGTCTTAATTTCGCAAGACCGAACAATAACGACTTAATCATAGACCCAGCGCATGAAAAACAGGCTACTTACACTCGCTTCAGCAAGCGCCGCACTCATATTGGCCGGCTGCAGTAGCACCCCAGTTACCCCTCCAGAGGTAACCGACAAAAACGCCGCAGGAAGCACCGAAGCTGTCGCCGAACCAACGCTGGTTAAGATCGAACCTGTCTACAAACCTTTTCCAATTGAAACACTTTACTCGCTGTTAGTCGCAGAAATTGCAGGCTCACGAGAGCAATACGATATTGCCCTGGGGAACTACGCTCAGGAAGCTGCACGTACGCGAGACCCCGGCATCGCCGCCAGAGCCACCCGCATCGCACGCCTGTTAGATGCCAGAGAATACGCGCTAGAAATAGGCAAACTATGGCTAGAGATCGAGCCTAACAATGCGGAAGCGTTGTTTGTCGTTGCAAGCGAGTTGGCGCAAGCTGGGCAGCTTTTGGAATCGTTTAAGTACTCTGAGCAATTGCAACGCCTGGGCAGTACGCCCATTTTTGATAGCATCGCGGCTCGTGCAGGCCAAATTACCGATACCCAGCGTGATCAACTACTAGCAAACTACGACCGCATGTTGCTTGAGTACCCCACCGATTCCAAGCTTCTGGTCGGCAAAGCGATGCTGCTACAGCAGCAAGATCAAGCAGAGCAAGCGCTCACTATTATCCAACAGGCATTGGCAAGTGACGATGAAGACGTGCAAGCAGCAGTACTCGAAGCAAGGCTGCTCTATCAACTCGGACGAGGCGAGCAAGCACTCGATAGGCTGATCGCATTATTGCAGCGACAACCCGACAACCAACGCTTACGCCTTCAGTATGCTCGGCTTTTGGCAAGTATTGATATCACCGAAGCTCAAGAGCAATTTGAGCTACTTGTAGAACAATCCCCCAATGACCCTGACCTCCTATTTTCGCTAGGGCTGGTTGCCTTCGAAAAAGGAGATCTCGACACAGCGAAAGCCACGTTCGAGCAGCTGATCCAATTGGGTAGCCGCACGGACTCCGCCCATTACTACCTAGGCAAGATCGCTGAAGCCGATAAAGACCCGGTGCTTGCCGTCAAACACTACCTCAGTGTTCAGCAAGGGGCAGATTTTTTACCGTCTATTGGTCGTGCTACTGACATCCTTATCAGCAACAACCAGCTGGAACAGGCACGCGTGTTGATGGATAAAATGCGCGCGGCTTTTCCCAACGAAACCACCCGCTTTTATCTGCTCGAAGCTCAAACCCTGGCCCGCTATCAACACCTCACCGAAGCCGAAGATATTCTAAATCAGGGCTTAACCCTTCACCCAAATGACACCGACCTTCTTTACACCCGAGCAATGGTGTATCAACAAAGAGATATGATCGACCTGTCGGAAACGGATCTGCGCACAATCATTAAATACCAGCCAAACAATGCGTCAGCGCTGAACGCACTGGGTTATTCACTCGCCGATCAATCAGATCGAATTGACGAAGCCTATCAATTAATCAAACAAGCGCTCAATATTAGCCCAAACGATCCCGCCATCATCGATAGCATGGGCTGGGTACAATATCGCATGGGCAACTATGAAGAGGCGCTTTTGCGCTTACGGCAAGCACTTAAAGCTTTTCCTGATGATGAAATTGCAGCCCATCTCGGCGAGGTGTTGTGGGTTAGCGGCGAGCACGAGCAAGCCGTCGACATATGGCGACAGGGCTTACAGCTCAACCCCAACTCCCGTCACATCAACAGCACGATGGAACGCCTTGGCGCTGGCAAAGGCGAAGAGTTAAGTGCTGAGTAAGCAACAATGGTAAGTATCACCCCTTTACGAAGTAGCGTCGTCCTCGCTTTATTGCTACTTAGCGCCTGCGTCAGTAAACCGCTAACACCCATAGAAAACCTGCAACGTTATCAACAGCAACTTGCAGACATTGAACATTGGCGCTTTTCAGGCAAGCTAATTATGCGATCCGCCGCTGAATCGGAGAAGGCTCGCGTTTCCTGGCAAAACCTCTCGGCAACCGATTTTAAAATTCGCTTGAGCGGCACACTTGGTGTCGGTACTACCTATATATACGGCGATCGTGACGCCGTTCGCCTTGAGCAAAGCGGAAAGGAGACCGTGACAGCGGCAACACCAGAACAGTTAGTCTATGAGCAACTCGGCCGAGATATCCCAATTAGCCACCTGCGCTTTTGGGTACGCGGCCTACCTGCGCCCGATGTACTAAGCCGCAATGTCAGCCTCGCGGATAGCGGCCATCTCAGCAGCTTCGAGCAAAGCGGTTGGCAACTAAGCTTCAGCGACTACCGCTTGGTGGACGGCTGGCGACTACCAGGGAAATTAGAGGCATCGCGAGACGACCTAAGCCTCACGCTTTCCATCGCCTCCTGGACCATTGAGCCTACAATAGGGTCGGCGCTATAGCCGTCGCTCCCAGAAAAAGCCAACACCGCCATAGTCAGCCGTATCGAATAATGAACATCGAAACCATTCAACTGCCCGCACCCGCCAAGCTAAACCTTTTTCTGCACATATTGGGGCAGCGAGACGACGGTTATCACGAACTACAAACGATTTTCCAGCTACTCGACTTCGGCGATACCCTGAGCTTTACGCCACAAAGCGATAACCGAATATCTTTAACCCCATCCATCAATGGCGTCAAAGACGAAGACAATCTAATTGTTAAGGCCGCTCGCCTACTGCAACGGCATACCCATACCCCATTAGGGGCAAAGATCACCTTGGACAAACGCCTGCCCATGGGCGGTGGAATTGGTGGCGGCAGCTCCGATGCGGCCACCACACTGCTAGCTCTCAATCATCTATGGAACACACAGGTATCACGGAAAGACCTCGCCGAGCTGGGTCGACAACTCGGTGCCGATATCCCTGTTTTTGTGCTGGGTCATTCGGCCTGGGCAGAAGGGGTTGGAGAAAAGCTCATTCCGGTTGATTTACCTGACAATTACTATCTGGTGCTCTCACCTCCATGCCATGTCTCAACGGCCAGTATTTTTACTCACTCAGAATTGACAAGAGACAGTGCCGCCATTACAGTAGCGGCCTTCTTCGAGCAGGCCACCCGGAACGACTGCCAAACCCTAGTGTCGCGGCTATATCCGGAAGTAGCTGAGTGCATAGATTGGCTCAGTCAGCACAGTAGTTCTGCTCGAATGACGGGAACAGGTGCTAGTGTGTTTGCGGCTTTTCCGAGCCGAAATAACGCTGAGCAAGTACTCGCACAGAGCCCATGGCCTGGGTTTGTTGCGCAAGGGGTTAACCAATCCCCAGTACACAGCCTGCTCGCGAAATTGGTTTAGAACGACTATATATAGAAGCAACTATAATTTAGACGTTACAAGCCACATTGTTGGGGTGTCGCCAAGTGGTAAGGCAACGGGTTTTGATCCCGTCATTCGCAGGTTCGAGTCCTGCCACCCCAGCCATATCCTCTTCAGGTAATACTCAGGTAACAGTCCCGCACGGCTCCTGATATATAAGCTTAACAAGTACTGCCACGCTGACGGGCGCTGGCACATAACGTCTACGCTCACACACGCTAAGGTTATCGACATGGCAGACTTAATGGTCTTTACCGGCAACGCTAACCCCGACCTTGCTCACAAGGTGGTTTCGAAGCTCGGCATTCCTATCGGCGATGTGTCTGTCGATAAATTTTCCGATGGTGAAATCGCCATTGAGCTCAATGAGAATGTTCGTGGGCGCGACGTTTTTGTTCTGCAATCCACCTGCGAACCGACCAACACCAACTTGATGGAACTCATCTTCATGGTCGATGCGCTGCGTCGCGCGTCAGCGGGTCGTATTACTGCGGTGGTTCCTTACTTTGGTTACGCGCGACAAGATCGCCGCGTACGTTCTGCCCGCGTACCCATTAGCGCCAAAGTAGTTGCCGATATGATGGTTAGCGTTGGCGTTGACCGCCTCCTAACTGTCGATTTACACGCCGAGCAGATTCAAGGTTTCTTCGACGTACCGGTAGATAACGTATACGGTTCACCTGTATTACTCGCTGATATCGAAAAACAAAATTTTGACAACCCCATCGTAGTATCACCCGATATCGGTGGTGTGGTTCGTGCACGTGCGGTAGCAAAGCAACTAGACATTGATTTAGCCATTATCGATAAACGTCGCCCAATGGCGAATGTTGCCGAAGTGATGAACATTATTGGTGAAGTCGAAGGACGTACTTGCTTGTTGGTTGACGATCTCGTAGATACTGCCGGCACCCTATGTAATGCGGCGGGCGCGTTGAAAGAACATGGTGCCAAGAAAGTCGTCGCCTACTGTACCCACCCGGTGCTATCAGGCAAAGCCATCGACAACATTAACAATTCACAAATGGATGAATTAGTTATCACTGATTCTATTCCTTTGGGTAAAAAAGCCGATCAATGTGATCGCCTTCGCGTACTAACATTAAGCTCAATGCTCGCCGAATGCGTGCGACGTATTAGCAATGAAGAATCTTTGAGTGCAATGTTCGGCTAATCCCATTGGGTTTGGCGTCCATTCTCTTAGATAAACGCACACTCATTCGAGTGATGTCATTAACCCCGTAACAAGTCGGTCGCAGACTATTACGGTATCGCTGTTATTTAGAACAGCCACAACGAGGAAAAGGCAATGTCACAAGACTTTACTTTAGATGCCAACGCCCGAGCAGACGTAGGGAAAGGTGCGAGCCGCCGCTTACGTCGTGAAGCAGCTCAGGTTCCAGCCATTATTTATGGCGGCAAAAAGAAACCAGAAAACGTTAGCATCCTTCACAAGGATCTAATGAAGCAACTGGAAAACGAAGCGTTTTATTCGCACATCATCACATTAAACGTTGATGGCAAAGCGCAAGACGTAATTCTGAAAGACTTACAACGTCATCCAGCGAAACCACAAGTGCTTCACGCTGACTTTCTGCGTGTTTCTAAATCTCAAAAGCTTCACACCAAAGTACCTCTCCACTTCATCAATGAAGCGTCTTCTAAAGGCGTGAAGATGCAAGGCGGCGTAGTATCTCACTCAATGACAGAGCTCGACATCACCTGTTTGCCACAAAACTTGCCTGAGTTCATCGAAGTTGACTTGGCTGAAGTAGAAGTAGGTCAAACCATTCACATCTCTGATTTGAAACTACCTAAGGGTGTAGAATCTGTTGCACTGTCTCACGGCGAAGATCACGATCTTCCTGTTGCGAGCATCAACAAGCCTAAAGGTAGCTCAAGCGACGACGCTGCAGAAGACGGCGAAGAAGCTTCAGAAGAGTAACCACCAATTAACGGGTGAATGCCATTGAGCATTAAACTTGTTGTGGGCCTGGGTAACCCAGGCCCCGAATATCACGCCACTCGCCACAACGCCGGCGCCACCTTGGTGGAAGAATTAGCCCGCCAACATCACGTCTCTCTCACCCCCGAATCCAAGTTTTCCGGCCTAACCGGGCGCTTTACGCTGCAGGGAAAAGACATTCGACTATTAATCCCGACCACTTATATGAATTTAAGTGGGCAGGCGGTTGCACCGATGGCGAATTTTTTCAAAATCTCGCCGGACGAAATTTTAGTCGTACATGACGAGATCGATTTACCGCCCGGCACGCCTCGCCTTAAAGTTGGCGGAGGATCCGGTGGCAATAACGGCCTTAAAGATATTATTAAAGCACTAGGCAACGAAAAAAATTTTCGACGCCTGCGCATCGGCGTTGGTCATCCGGGCAGTGCCGCGCAAGTTGCGAATTATGTACTCAAAAAAGCACCCAGTAGCGAGCAAACTCTCATCGATGAGAGCATCGACAAGGCCTTACGCTTGGCACCGGACATCCTCTGTGGAGACTGGGAAAAGGCTATGAAAGAGTTGCACACAAAATAACGCGCAACAGCGCACTAACGAGATATAACACTATGGGTTTCAATTGCGGCATTGTCGGCTTACCTAACGTTGGCAAATCAACGCTGTTCAACGCGTTAACTAAAGCGGGGATCGATGCGGAAAATTTCCCTTTCTGTACCATCGAACCTAATACCGGTATCGTGCCAATCCCAGATCCTCGACAAGATAAAATTTCTGACATCGTTAAACCAGAAAAAATAATTCCCACCACCATGGAATTCGTCGATATCGCAGGGCTCGTCGCTGGCGCATCAAAAGGTGAGGGTCTTGGCAACCAATTCTTAGCCAACATCCGAGAAACAGATGCCATCGCCCACGTCGTTCGCTGCTTTGAAGATGAAAATGTGATCCACGTAGAAGGCTCAATCAACCCCGCCGCGGACATTGACGTCATCAATACAGAGCTGGCCCTTGCCGATCTCGATACGGTTGAAAAATCTTTGCAACGCTACACCAAAGCCGCAAAAGGGCAAGACAAGCAAGCCATCGTGATGAAAGCGCTAATGGAAAAAATTCTTCCACATCTCAATGAAGCGAAGCCTCTGCGCAGTTTCCCACTCAACGATGACGAACGTAAATTACTAAAACCACTCGCTTTTCTAACCTTGAAACCCACAATGTACATCGCAAATGTCGATGAGGATGGTTTTGAGAACAACGCTCATTTAGACAAAGTACGTGAAATCGCCGCACAAGAAAATGCCGTCGTCGTACCCATTTGTAACAAGCTCGAAGCAGAAATTGCCGAGCTTGAGGACGACGAAAAACAAGAATTTCTCGCCGAATTAGGCATGGAAGAAGCGGGCTTAGATCGCGTTATTCGCGCAGGTTATGAATTGCTTGGGCTACACACTTATTTCACGGCAGGTGTAAAAGAAGTTCGTGCCTGGACAATTCCCGTTGGTGCAACAGCGCCTCAAGCGGCAGGAAAAATTCATACCGACTTTGAAAAAGGTTTTATCCGAGCTGAAGTCATTGCTTATTCAGATTTCATCGAGCATAACGGCGAAGCAGGTGCTAAAGATGCAGGAAAATGGCGCTTGGAAGGCAAGGAGTATATCGTTCAAGATGGAGATGTTATTCATTTTCGCTTTAACGTGTAACTTTCGATAAAGTCCTATAACTACCTTTACACTTTCCCACACTCAGTAGACAATTCCGACATGCTGTCACTAAGACGCCAAGCTGGAATTGTCTATGCAAGAATCTCCTTACCTTGCCACCGTGTTTATTAGCCTCGGCAGCCTGTTAATTGCCGGGCTGGCCGCGCAGTGGATCGGAAAAAAAACAGCCATACCGCGCGTCACCTTATTGATCACCCTAGGTATTGCCGTTGGTCCCTCAGGCTTTGATCTAGTGAGTGACCTTGCTCAAGAAACATTCCCTTGGATAAGCCATATCGCATTAGCGATGGTCGGATTTCTTTTAGGCGGCAAACTGCATCTTCGCTGGCTACAGGCTCAAGGGGCAGCTGTAATTTCCGCTTCTATATGGGTGACGGTTGCAACTTGGCTTGCCGTCACGTTGGCCGTGGCACTAATTTTTAACAATTGGCCACTCGCGCTCTTATTAGGCGCAGCCGCGACCGCGACCGACCCTGCGGCAACACGCGACGTGATTGAAGAATCTAAGCAATCAACGCCGTTTACGGAAAAACTGCTCGGCATCGTTGCTCTAGACGATGTTTGGGGTCTATTAATTTTCAGCCTGTCTGCCGCACTTGCAGTGTTTTTATTAGACGCTCACCTTACCGTGGCTCTCACCTCGCTTTGGGAACTTGGCGGAGCGATTGTATTGGGTATTGCAATCGGGCTTCCCATTGGCTGGCTAACCGGGCGTTCATCCGAAGGCGAGCCCCTGCTCATTGAGGCATTAGGTGCAGTCGTTTTGTGTGCCGGCTTGGCACAATGGCTAGAAGTTTCGTATTTGCTAGCCTGTATCACGATGGGCATGACGATCACTAACACCGCCAAACACCATAGCCGACCATTTCATGCCATACACCAAATTGAATGGCCGTTTATGATGCTATTTTTTATTTTGGCTGGCGCATCACTCGATTTTAGTCACTTAGCCACAACGGGCTGGCTTGGTGTGACCTATGTTATCTCGCGCATATTGGGACGCTTGATGGGTGGGTGGATATGTTGCCGCTCCGCGTCTTCAAGACCCTCTTCCTTACAAGGAATTTTACTAGGCTCAGCTTTGTTGCCTCAGGCAGGGGTAGCGATCGGTATTGCACTCATTGCATCACAAGCTTTTCCGCAATTTGCAGAAGCGCTTCTAACCACGGCAATAGCAGGTACCGTTGTCTTTGAGCTATTGGGTCCACCGATAACGCGTTTGTGTATTGCTCATGCAAACACTTCACCCACGGATCAATCACAACAACGATAAAATAGAGAACGTTATGATTAGAACAACGCGCATCCATGCAGACGGTTCAATCGTTCAACAAGCGGATGTCACTTCACTAGGTCAAAAGCCCGCACCTGAAGAGTTTTTGTGGATAGACTGTGAAAGTATCCCGGAGAAAGACGAGAAGCAGTTATTGGCGGCGTTCGGCTGCCACCCTCTCGCGATAAAAGATGCGCAGAGAACGCGCCACCCTCCAAAAATCGAACACTTTGACGACATGCTATTTATTTTGTATCGCGGCTTAGTTGAGGTTAAAGAAGGTCTCGTCGTCGAGCCGTTGCAAATTGCATTATTTGTTGGCGATAACTTTATTATTACTCGCCATAGCAAACCAAGCATCTCAATTGATCAATGGTGGAATAACCAGCAACTTGTATCGTTACTAAAGACGCCATTCCTTCTCGCCAGCAAACTCATCCATACCTCCTTTGGAATTTATTTGGATACAATTTTGGCGTTTGAGCAGGAGCTCTCGGAGAAAGAAGAGCTAATGCAAGACCTTGGTGATGATAACGATTTACGCGAATTAATTAGCTATCGCGGTCGTTTACGAAAATTAAAGCGCACATTTAACTATCACGAGCGACTCACCAGTGCATTGGTTGCCATGACCCAAGACGATGAACGCTTTAGTGTTTTTGCACACGAAGCCCAGGATTTACATGAACGCTCCGACCGGATACTGAGCCTTCTGGGAATGTACTACGAAATTAGCGGCGATTTAATCGAAGGTTATCTTTCAATTTCATCGCACCGTTTAAATCGCACCATGCAAATTCTTACCGTAGTAACGACGATCTTCGTACCTCTCGGTTTTCTTGCCGGACTATATGGCATGAACTTTCAATACATCCCCGAGCTTCAGATTAAGTATGGCTATTTTATTCTGTTGGGCGTGATGGCTACGATTAGCGTCACGGCCTTAATAATCTTTAAAATTAAACGCTGGCTGTAAACGATGGATGATCACTGGCTAAATTACGTTTTCTTCTCTCTTGGTGAGTACCGCTTAACCTTTGGTGCTGTCATTTTTGCAACAGGGTTAATGGTCGCTTCTTATATTGCATCAGTTGTTGTGCAGCGGGCCGTTTCGCGCTTGGGTTCATTGAGAGCGTCCATCAGTAGCGCTCAAATTTACACAGTGAGTAGAATTCTTCACTACCTTTTTATAGTCATTGGTTTTCTTTTAGCGGCTAGTGCACTGGGTATCGACTTAACGAAGCTCGCTATCATTGGCGGCGCGCTTGGCATAGGTATTGGCCTAGGCCTTCAAAACATCGTTAATAATTTTTTCTCTGGCCTGATTATCATGCTAGAAAAATCTCTGAAAGTGGGCGATTTTATTGAATTACCGGATGGTTTGGTGGGCGAGGTCAAGCAAATTAACATCCGCTCTACACTCGTGAGAACAAACGACAACGTCGATATCCTTATTCCAAATGCAGAGTTCGCCAGCTCGCGCGTCACCAACTGGACTCTGGAAGATAACCTGCGCCGCTTTCGCATCCCTTTTTCCGTTGCCTATGGCAGCGATAAAGAGCTCGTTAAAAAAGCGGCTTTGGAAGCGGCGTCCACTGTGCAACTGACGCTAACCGATAATGGGCGAATGCCTGTTGTGTGGATGACAGGCTTCGGTGACAGTGCCCTAGACTTCATACTCGGTGTCTGGGTCTCTCCGGAAGCAGTCAAACGCCCTAGTTTTTTGGTATCCGAATACCTATGGGCTTTAGACGATGCCTTTAGGCGATACGGTATTGACATACCCTTCCCTCAACGCGACCTTCATCTCCGCTCAGGGTTTAGCAAAGAGGGAATTTCCCACCAAGCGCTCGAAAAAGGTAGTGATTAAGCGCCCAATCGCGCTTGACAAGAAAGGCCAAATCAGGAAAATAGCCGCCCTCATCACGGGCCGGGTCTCGACCTGTGATGATCAAGGAAATGGCAAGGTAGCTCAGCTGGTTAGAGCACAGCATTCATAATGCTGGGGTCGCGAGTTCAAGTCTCGCCCTTGCTACCATTTCTCCTGCTTTTTTATCCAATCTCTTGTTGGCTAAAACTCTCACTCACCGCCTTCTCGCTAAAATCATCCGACTAAACTCAACCACCGCCCCGGCAACTATTCTGTACCTGCCTATGTTGGCCCGCCTTCGCCGTCTTTGACCTCCACGACTCGTCGCTAGCTATCAACGTATTAGCTACCCCTTCCGACTCCTTTGATTTCGCGCCGGTGAAATAGGCTATACCTTTTATAGGGCATACGCGCTTTTACGCGTTTTGCGAAATCGCTTTCTTTCTTTGCTACACGACGATATGAAGTCTCCTAAAGGGCCAGAAGACAAGCCTCAGTCCCGCTTACTACGCCAGTCGAGCTGGGCAAGCTGGGCTATCCTCAGTGCCGCTGGATTGATACTCCTAGGCCTAGCCGCGTACCTAGATTTTCTCTACCAAGCGCGTATGGAGGACCAAAAACGGGCAGAGGTCTTCGCCGAACTCGGCATACTCCGTTCCAACATTGAGGGCAGAATCAACACTAATATCCAAACGGTCATGGGCATTGTTGCGCTGATTAGTACAGAGCCCGATATCTCTCAAGAGCGCTTTTCAGCCGTTGCGGCAAACCTATTTTCAGGCGAGACGGAGTTAATCAATATCGGGGCAGCTCCCGATTTAGTGATCCGCATGGTGTACCCGCTCGAAGGGAATGAGCAGGCAATAGGTTTAGATTACAGGGCAAACGATCGCCAGCGAGACGCTGCGCTAGCCGCCTTAGACAGCGGAAAGCTAACTATAGCCGGACCACTGAACCTGGTTCAGGGAGGTGTGGGCATCATTGGCCGCATACCTGTCTATACCGAAAGTCCAAGTGGAGAGAAAAGGCCATGGGGGCTGGTATCTGCGGTTATGGACGCAGAACATCTGTATACATCGAGCGGGCTTAGCAATACCAACTCAAACCTCCTTTTAGCCGCACGAGGCAAAGACGGCACAGGAGCCGAAGGCGAGCTATTCTTCGGAAGTGAGGACATCTATTCCGCACAACCTGAGACTACCACCATAACCCTACCAAACGGCTCTTGGGAGTTAGCGGCGGTACCGCGTGAAGGTTGGCATGCAGCCACTCAGGTGCTGTGGGGCATAAGGGCTCTGCTTGCATTCACTGTTGGACTAGTAATAATCCCACTTGCCGTTTTACTCCGTGTTGTCCAACACCGTCACGATAGTGACATTCGGCTCCGCGCATTATTCGACCTATCGCCTATTGGCATCGCCTTGAACGACACGTCCACAGGTCGTTTCGTTGAATTTAACCAAGCACTCCTCGAGGCTACCGGATACAGCCGTGAAGAGTTTGCCCAGCTTAACTACTGGGAGCTCACACCCTCAGAGTACGCTACCCAAGAAACGAAACAACTTGAGTCTTTAAACACGCATGGCCGGTATGGCCCGTATGAAAAAGAATACATCACAAAAACAGGCTCTAGAATTCCGGTTGTACTCAATGGCGTATTGATAAAAGACGGTTACGGGCACGAATTCATTTGGTCGATTATCCAGGATATATCTGAACGAAAAGCTAACGAGATCAAAATTATCGATCATCGTGAGCAGCTCGAAATGGTGCTTGAAAGCACTGAGGCTGGCATATGGGACTGGAACATACTAACGGGCACAATACACATCAACGAGCGCTGGGCTAAAATTTTTGGCTATTCCCTGGAAGAACTAACGCCCATGTCGATGGAGCGATGGCAAGCGCTTGTCAACATCGAAGATTTTTCGCGATCTTCACAATTACTCAAAAACTACTGGAACGGGCAGCGAGATCATTTTGCTGGCGAGTCTCGTGTTCGCCACAAAGATGGGCATTGGGTATGGGTTCTTGAATCTGGAAAAGTAGTCGCTAGAGACAATAGCGGAAAACCTACTCGCATGGTAGGAACCCACCTCGACATCAGCAACCAAAAGAACGCTCAACTGTTGATAGAGCGATCGAGGGAGGAGCTTCAAAAGTTTTTCGATTTATCATCAAACTTAGTATTTATCGCTCAACTAAATGACCGCTTTGAAAAAGTAAACACCGCCTTTTCCCACATACTAGGCTGGAACGAAAGCCATATTCTCACCCACACCTTTTTAAATTTCGTTCTGCAAGACGATGTTAAAAGCACCGAAAAGGCACTTGCCAAGCTAAACGCAGAGAACACTACAATAACCTTTAATAATCGTTACCAGACGCGCGATGGCGATTCAATTAGTATTATATGGAACATCGCTTTTGATCCAACGACCCACAGAATTTATGGCAGTGGCATTGACATCACTGACCTTGAAACAGCTCAACAGGCACTCGCCGACACACAAAAGGAAGTACAAAGTTTCTTTGATGTATCTGATACGTTCATGGCTATTTTCACTAAAGATGGGATAGTCCACAAAGCTAACCAAGCGCTCATCAGCGCATCCGAATACTCTGAAGACGATATTATAGGAAGCCATTTCACACGCTTCATCGATCCCAAAGACGTCAACTTGCTCCACAATGCCCAACAAGCACTGTTGCAAGAATCTGATACACAGCCGGTACAATGCCAATTCATCTCAAAATCCAATAAGCAGTTAACACTTTTGTGGCGTTTTGCCATACACCCCACTAAGTCACTGTACTATGCAACAGCCATTGATATAACCGCTCAAGAGAAAGCAAAAGAGAAAATTCAACACCAAGAATTTTTGCTACAAGAAATGAGCAATCAAGCAAGCATTGGTGCATGGGAATGGAATTTGGAAAGCAACCAACTCACCTGGTCGGCAACAACCAAAGCCCTACACGACCTTCCCGAAGACGCCGAAATTGAGGCTGACACATCAAGCAATTTCTTTAAGGAGGGACCCGAGCGAGAGAAAATGCGTCACCTGATAAAACTGTGCGTGTTAGAAGGCAAGGCATTCAATGAAGAAACACAAGTCATTACCGCAAAAGGCCGCACAATCTGGGCAAACATAACCGGGCGCGCCGCGCTAAAGCAAGGTAAGTGCGTTCGCATATATGGATCATTCCAAGACATTAGTTCGAGAAAGATCGCCGACCAACAGTTACAAAAGGCCAATCATGAACTGCAATCACAAATGATGCTATCTCAAGTAATAGCTAAATCGCTCACCAAATTTATCGCGCACGCAAACACATCAGACGCCTTCGATGAAATACTTCAAGACTTACTCATAATGACGGACAGTCAATTTGGCCTTATAGGAGAAGTTCGGCATACAGATTCTGGCCAACAATATGTGAAAACGCTTGCGGCCAACGATGAAGCCTGGAGCAAAGACCTCCGAGATCACTACAAAAACCTCTATCCATCGGGCGCAGAAATTTATGACCTCGACAACGTATTTGGAAAAGTCATTAACTCCGAGCTGTATATTATATCCAACAACGACAGCAATGCGCATATTCTCGCAGACGCCTCCTCTACTCATCCATTACTAGATTCATTTTTGGGCTTACCCATAGTACGTAATGACCAAGTTATCGCACTCGCTTGCTTGGCCAATAGAGAAAACGGTTATCACGAAGGTCTTGTCCACTGGTTGACGCCTTTGCTTGCCACCATCGGTCAAATTATTGAAAGCATTAATATTCAGAGAGAAAAGAACCGCACCGAAAAAGAACTTGTTTCAGCAATGAAAGCGGCCGAAGCAGCCGTCAAAGCAAAAAGTGAATTCCTCGCCACCATGAGCCATGAAATTCGTACACCAATGAATGGCATTCTTGGCATGCTCAACCTCTTACAAAAGTCAGAGCTTACAAGAATCCAACAGCGTAAGTTAGATATAGCTAAAAACAGTGCAGACTCACTTTTATCATTGATAAACGACATTCTAGACTTTTCTAAAGTCGACGCAGGAAAGCTAGACCTAGAGGTTCTCGAATTTGATTTGCGTTCAGTATTCGACGATTTATGTGAAACCATGGCTCTACGTGCGGAAGAAAAACACCTAGAGCTAATATTGGATTTAGCCGATATTAGTTTCATGCGAGTAGAGGGGGACCCCAGTAGAATTAGACAAGTACTGACCAATTTATTGGGGAATGCCATTAAATTTAGCCAACGAGGGGAAGTGGTTGTTAGCGCAGAAGTCAAACGAGACGGTGATACCGTTTGGCTTAACGCGAGTATTTCTGACACAGGTATCGGAATTCCAGCCGATAAGCTCGCCAATCTTTTCACGCCGTTCACTCAAGTTGATGCAAGTACAACGCGAGAGTTTGGCGGGACAGGGCTGGGGTTAGCTATTTGCAAAAAACTATGTGATGCAATGGGCGGTGGTATTTCAGTGAACAGCACGCTCGGACATGGCAGTCAATTTAGCTTTCGCATTCCTCTTCGGTTTATTAGTCAAGAGCTACCGAGCGCCTTATCGCCTAATGACGTTATTGTATTATTAGACATTAAAAATCCGTTCTCTCTAAACACATTACAAAAACAATTGAGTGCCTGGGGTCTAGAATGCCAAAGCTTGCGCGACTTTACTGGCGACGACATTATGACGAGTAACCGCCTGCTAAATTCACGGCGCTACTTAGTACTCATAGAGATGTCTTCAGAGCCCAATTCAGAACATTTAACCACCCTAAAACAAGCGGCTACATCCGCAGACGCAAGCCTAACAATAATGCCGATATTGCCAATGAATTATCGAGGAGACCCATCCGTACTCACAGACCAAGGCTTCAATAGCTGTATATACAAACCACTTTCAGCAAACGATTTATTGTTCGCCATCAATACAGCAACCGCATCCAGCGATGTCGAATTTTTCTCGCAACCAGAGGCCGCCGGTAGAAAAAAAGTAGAACAATGGCCTAAGTCGACCCGGGTGCTTTTAGTCGACGATAATGCGATTAATGTTGAAGTTGCCAAATTGATGCTTTCCGAACTTGAAATACATGCCGATGTCGCCACAAACGGGAATGAAGCGATCCAGTCGCTACTTAATTCTGGCGCAGACCCATTTACATTGATTTTAATGGACTGCCAAATGCCAGTCATGGATGGCTATGCCGCAACAAAACTCATTCGCGAAGGTCAGGCTGGAATTGCTTATCGCAAAATACCAATAATCGCCATGACCGCCAATGCAATGACGGGCGACCGAGAACGCTGTGTCACCGCAGGAATGTCAGACTATCTAAGCAAGCCCGTCAATGAGGATCAGCTTCTGGCAAAACTGCAACGATGGATTGGCAAAGCGCCCTCCCCAGCCAACGATGTCGAGACCAACAAAACAAGTAAGACGAAAACGCCACAAGACTCATTAGAGCACAACCTGGACCGCACTCAAGAGAACCGCGGCGACAATGCGCCCAACCCCTCACCACCATCAGATGCCGATACTGTAGCTAATCATGACATCTGGTTGCAGGATGAAGCTCTCACTATGCTGAAGGGGCGCCACGATCGCTTGGAAATACTTCTAAAGATGTTTTGTGACTCGTCCACTGAGCGTCTAGAGGCAATAGAAACTCACTTTGCCGACAATGATCTCGCGGGAATTCGCTTCGTTGCCCATTCAATTAAAGGCAGTGCAGGACAACTCAAGGCGCAAAGGCTCCATGTCATTGCGGCGGCAATGGAACTCGCGGCTAAAACCAGCAATTCAACACAGGCGCAAGCGCTCAAAGTCGATTTTATTGAAACCTTTCACTCAACAGTCAAAGCTTTTCGTTCCTACCTCAATTACTAATGTGGCTAAAATAAAGCGATGGCGCATTAAACAACTTCAAAACCACTTTCAATTGATATTAATCAGCTACATTACTGGCCCCCGACTATAGAATTCTCCGCCGTCTAGACTACGTTTATAGCTAAATTTAGGGATACTCACCCTGGAGATAGAATAACATGGCCGAAAAAATCGTAACTCTCTACGATGAGGGTACCCACACATGCCTCCTCTTTACCGGACTAGTCGAGGGAGAAGGCATTCCTAGCAATCAACTGGTTATCATCGATCACGGGGAAGCGGCTCTTTTCGACCCAGGCGGAGAACTAACGTACACCCCTTTATCAATCGAGCTATCAAAATATATTGCGATCAAACAATTGAAATACGTTTTCGCCTCACATCAAGATCCAGATATCATCACGTCTCTGCCCCGATGGCTCGTCCATACCAACTGTAAAGTGGTTACATCCAAACTTTGGGCACGCTTTCTACCACACCTAGTCTCTGATTTTATTTCAGGGAAAATGGATAAATCCTTAAACAATAGGCTCATCGAATTACCGGACAAAGGCGGCAAACTTACATTGGGCGAAGCGCCCATCGTTGCCGTTCCCGCACACTTTCTGCATTCTGTTGGCAATTTTCATTTCTATGACCCTATCAGCAAGATTTTATTTTCTGGTGATGTAGGCGCAGCCATTACGCCCGGGCAAGATCACGTCCCTGTTGATGATTTCGAGTCTCATTGCCCCCTAATGGAAGGATTCCACAAGCGTTACATGGCTTCCAATGCGGCATGCAGACATTGGGTGAAAACAGTACGCAAACTGGATATTGAAATGATGATTCCGCAGCACGGCAAACCATTTTTTGGCAAGCCTATGGTGAATCAATTTTTCGACTGGTTTGAGGAACTCGAATGCGGAATCGACTTGCTCGCAGATTAAGTGGCGATCAGAAAGTGATTCGATGACTGTGAGATTTAAGCCATTGTTTCGCTTCGTTTGTTTGCGGGCACAATTTTTCCACCAGCCGCCAAAAACTAGCGCGATGATGGCGGTGTTTGAGGTGACTCACCTCATGAGCAACTAAATAATCAATCACCCATTCCGGTGCAGCTAAGACATACCAATTAAACTGTAATACTCCGTCCGCGGTACAATGTCCCCACTTAGTTTTCGTCGCCCGGACTTTAACACCTGATACAGTTTTTCCAATCGACGCGGCTAGCCGATGCGCCTTAGCTGTCAACAAGGTTAATGCTTGGGCTTTGTACCACTCGTGAATGGCTTTACGAACTTTGTCCGGTTCTATCTCTCCCCTATTCATCCGAACGCCGACACACAACCCTTCTTCGTTAAGCATTACCGTCTTTCGAGGTGCGTCAAACAAAATCAGTGGGTATTCTTCACCGAGAAAGCTATATAACTCTCCGGCTTTGTAATATTTTTGCGGCGTTTCATCCAATACAGCCTGTTGCTTACTCAGCGTATTGAGCACCCAATCTCGCTTTGACTTTACGAAAGCAATTCCTTCATCTCTCGAAACAAATTGCGGTGTCATTAAAAACACCTCGCCGTTGCGTACCACAATTTCGAGTGTGCGACGCCGAACAGAGCGCTTGATAGTGAGCGAAAAACCGAGCTCACCCCGTTCAGGTGAAAGGCTATCAAACAAATCGAGGGCAATGGGTACACTTGTTTTAGGTGGGCGTCTAATCACGTCGAATCAAATCCTGGGTAATCTCTAGCAGCGTTAATTTCTGCTGAACATAAGCCCCCGTGTCGATAAAAAACATATTGCCCTGTTGCCGCCAGTCATGGACGATTGTATGACCGTGAAAAGTGGCATCGATACCTCTCACTATAAATTTTTGTTGCTCTCGGATAATACGCCGCCCCCACAATGCGCGCCAGATTTGATCGGCATTAAGCTTCTCACCAGATCGCATAGTGTCCCAGTCATGAGTCGGTGTTTCTGCGTGGCAAACACCAACAGTATGACCCGACGATGTATCGATGGTGCAGGCAATAGGCAACTTCGCAATCTTAGGTAGGTAACTAGCAACTTCAGACTTGTCTGCTTTGGACAATTCAAGATACCAATCGCCACCATTTTTTATCCACCCCTCCCAAGAAGGAGATTTAGCGCCCGCGTTAATAGCGGCGAGCATCATATTCTCGTGATTACCCTGGACAGAATAAAACCAAGGTTCATCCAAAAGGCGCAAACAAGCCAAACTACTGGGCCCACGATCAACCAAATCACCAACGCAAAACAAACGATCGGTCTGAAACGAAAAACTTACTCGACTTAATGCGTCACCCAGCAAATCGATGCACCCATGTAGATCCCCCAGGACAAAATCTCTACCTTGAGTATTAACCGGATGTTCCTTGAAGTGGACGTATCGAATCATGGTGCGACCTAAACCGTTTTAAGCCCCCACAATGTCCACAAACCAATGCCGACAAAACCAATACCAGCGATAAACGTTAATGCTCGCTCACCAACATACTGAGATATGTAGCTCCCCGCTAATACGCCAATGGCAGACGCTACAATGAGGGCCAGACTGGACCCGACAAATACCGCCCATTTGCTGACATCCTTATCCGCCGCAAATAACATGGTCGCCAGCTGCGTTTTATCGCCCAACTCCGCAATAAAAACCGCTATAAATACGGTGGCTATAATCTTTATATCCATTGTCACCCAAAAACTAGTTGATCATTCGCAAGTTAAAGACTCTGCCCTATAGGCAAGAAGAGGGGAAGGAGTATAATGCTCAGCTGCACTTTTTGTAACAAGCACCTATTTCTATCCACTAGTCGAAACTCACGTTGAGGTGATTCCGTTGTACCTAAACAAAGCCGATTTGGCGCAATGCCAAGCCTGGGAAGCTGAACTTTCCGACGCTTATGATTCACTAAAAAGCCAGCAATTAAATTTGGATATTACTCGTGGTAAGCCTTCGAGCGAGCAATTAAACCTCTCTGACAGCTTGGATGGCATTTTAAAGGGCAACTATAAAGCTGCCGACAATACAGATACGCGCAACTATGGCGGCCTTGATGGAATTACCGAGTCGAAGAAACTAGGTAGCTATCTACTCGGCAGCCCCATAGAAAACATCTTAGTCGGCGGCAACAGTAGTCTTCAGCTGATGTTTCAAGTCGTTCTGACGGCACACCACTTTGGCCTCACCGGCGCCGAAAGCGCCTGGTCATCGTCTGGCACTGTGAAGTTCATCTGTCCAGTCCCCGGCTATGATCGTCACTACACCGTAACCGAGACACTTGGCATCGAGATGGTCACCGTCGAAATGAATGACCATGGCCCAGATATGGACGCAGTAGAAGCGCTCATCAAATCTGACGACACAATTCGTGGCATGTGGAATGTTCCACGCTTTTCCAACCCTACGGGTATTGTTTACAGCGACGAAGTTGTAAATCGTATTGCTGCACTCGGCAAGATTGCCCACCCAGATTTTCGTATCATGTGGGATAACGCCTACGCAGCCCACCAACTGTCAGACGACGCTCCTCAAGTAGCCAACATTTATGATGCTTGTAAGGCGCAAGGTACAGAGGATAGCGTTATTCAATTTGCCTCAACATCGAAGATTACACACGCGGGCGCAGGGGTATCGTTTATTTCAGCTTCCCCAGCTAACCTTGCGGGAATCAAAAAGGTGCTCAGCGCTTGCACCATCGGCCCTGATAAGGTCAATCAACTTCGTCACAGCCGATTGATTCCCGATGAAGCATCACTAAAAGCATTAATGGCAAAACATGCCGAGTTACTAAAGCCACGGTTTGAGATGGTGCTTAACAAATTGTCTGCGGCGTTTGAGAAATCTGACCTAGGCCGCTGGGAAACACCTCAAGGCGGTTACTTCGTATCTTTTGATGCGCGCGCACATTGCGCCAAAGAAGTTGTTCGCCTTGCCGGAGAAGCGGGAGTTAAACTCACCCCTGCCGGTGCGACCTACCCTTACGGCAAGGACCCATTAGACTGCAACATTCGTATTGCCCCGTCGGTGCCTTCAGTCGCCGAAATCGAAAAAGCGATGGATGTATTTGTTGTGTGCGTAAAATTAGCTTCCGTTAAACAACGTATTGCTGAACTAAGCTAAACAACTAGCTAAGGCAAGCCCACAAAAAAAGCCCAACTTATGTTGGGCTTTTTTTGTGGGATACGACAATACAATTTAACGCAAGTTGTCTTTATCTCCCTGAGTGAATGGCTTCAACTGGTCAAAATGACCATCTCGTACTTTGTTCGCCCAGTCCGGGTTGGATAACAAGGCTCGACCAATTGCAATCATATCAAACTCATTTGCTTCCATTCGCTCAATCAAGTTGTCGATACTCGCAACCTCTGACTCTTCACCACGGAACGCACCAATAAACTCGCTATTCAGGCCAACACTACCAACACTAATAGTCGGCTTACCCGTAATTTCTTTTGTCCAGCCAGCCAAATTTAAATTAGAGCTATCAAACTCCGGCTCCCAAAAGCGTCGCTGACTACAATGGAATATATCAACACCAGCATTATTCAAAGGCTCTAAGAATTGTGCTAGCTCATCCGGAGTATGCGCTAGTTTTTGCGTATAATCCTGTAACTTCCACTGTGACCAGCGAAAAATAATTGGGAAATCTTCACCACACAATTCACGAATTTTTTTGACGATCTCCACCCCAAATTCAGTTCGTTTAACAAGGCTGCCGCCATATTTATCGTCACGAACATTAGTGCCTTCCCAGAAAAATTGATCAACAAGATATCCGTGAGCACCGTGCACTTCTACGCCGTCGAAACCCAATATTTTGGCATCGAGCGCTGCTTGCGCATACGCATCGACAAGCTTCTCTATCTCTGCAACGGTCAGCGGCTCAAACATCTTTTTACCAGGGGCTACTAAACCAGAAGGTGACGCCGTTGGTGCATCAGGGTGCGGTCCAGTCCCAGGGCGACGAGTAGCACCAACATGCCATATTTGCGGAACCATTTTGCCGCCGGCCGCGTGCACGGTATCAATAACGTTTTTCCAACCGGCCAACGCATCCTCACCAAAGAACGATGGATTAGTCAACGAGTCTGTCGCAGCGGGGTAATTAATTAATGTGCCTTCCGAAATAATTAGACCAACACCACCCTCTGCACGCTTACGATAATATTCCGCAACGTCCTGACCGGGAATGCCCTCGGGAGAAAAACCACGGGTCATCGGTGCCATTGCAATTCTATTTTTAACAGACAGCTTTGGGCTTTCAAACGGTCTAAATAAAACATCGTTACTCATATTTACTCCACTTGTATTCGGGTCTAGCGTAATCATATACCGACATTGAAGTCAGCATTTCTTAATTCGTTGTTTGTAAAAACACGATCACAGCGCTTGCAACAATGCTCGGCTGTTCGGCGTGCAACCAATGACTCGCGTTGTCTACCGTTATAATCTCAGCATCAGAAAATTTACGATGGATTTCAGAAAACATTTCGTCAGTGATGTAATCTGACTGAGCACCTCGTAAAAATAATGCTGGGCCGTTATAAACCTGATTATCACCCACGGATAAACGCAGCTGATCATACTGAGCTGTAATGGCTGCTACATTTATACGCCATTTAAACCCACCTGTCTCACTTCGGGTCAGGTTTTTTAAAATAAATTGTCTAACGGGTAGTGAAGTTATATACGCTTGCAACTTTTCATCAGCCTCTTTGCGAGACGTCAAACTGGATGCATCAATGGACTGTAATCCCTGCAAAATTTCATTATGGTGTGGGGCGTATGTAACTGGCGCAATATCGGCCACCACCAACTTTTCGACACGCTCCGGATTATTCAGCGCAATCACCATGGCAACTTTGCCGCCCAACGAATGACCGAAAAAGTGGGCCTTTGAAATACCCAGCTCATCCAGAGTTTCCAAGACATCACGCGCCATCAAATCAAAGGTCATTTTGTCGCTATGTCCAGACTTACCGTGGTTACGTAAGTCTAAGCGATAGAGCGTAAAATGCTCGGCAAGTTGTCGCGCGATGGCGCCAAGGTTTTCGAACGAACCAAACAAGCCATGAAGCATGACTAAGGGCTCGCCGGAACCACTGATTTCGTGATGTAGCAACATGAAAATTTAAAAACCCCGAGGGTGTTTCGCAAATCGTAGGAAAGATCGCATTCTGCAGCAACCAAACCTGGGTCGCCGCACAGCAGACTCAGTCTAATCAGATGTTGGTTTTGGCGCTGAGCCTTTAGGAAAAGGGAACTGCGCTACCTTATCGCCAGGTTGAATATCTGTCACTTTCACAACGCCTTCTTTTTCGACCTCATCAATGCGGACAATCGAATGCATGGGAACGTAAGAGCGACTGACGTTGGCAAATTCGTTTTTCAGCTTCTCTTCACCCGGGTCGACAATCATTTTCGACCTCTCGCCAAAAACGTACTCTTCAATCTCGATAAAGCCATACATCTCGCTTTGATAGATGGATCGCGCATAGACCTCAAATACCTGGCCTTGATTATAGAAAATGACTTTATAAATAGGGTTTGACATACAACTCTCTCTAAAAACGAAACTTCACCATAAGAGCCCTTGCTCATATGGAAAACCCTATCGGGTGAACGCGATAGGATAGCATATGTGGGGCCTAGACCTTTAAATACAAGGGCTCGAGGCATGCTTAATTTTATGCAATTTGCACATAAAACAACCATAGGAATTGCGCTCGTCTATCGCTATAATTCGCCCCCCGCCGAGGGCTGCCCTTTCATCAAAGCCCCTTATTTATTCGCGGGAATAGTCCATAGAATCAATTTCAAGGCTTACACATGACCACGGATACTGCCGTTAAAAAGCTGTATATTAAAACTCACGGCTGCCAAATGAACGAATATGACTCGGCCCGCATGCGTGATTTGCTCGGAGAGTCACACCAGATGATCCCCACCGACACACCCGAAGATGCCGATGTGCTGTTGGTCAACACCTGTTCGATCCGTGAAAAAGCCCAAGAAAAGCTGTTTCATCAGCTAGGCCGCTGGAAACAACTGAAAGAGAAGAACCCCAACCTCATTATTGGCGTGGGGGGCTGTGTAGCCAGCCAAGAAGGCGATGCCATCGCACAGCGGGCGCCTTACGTCGACCTTATTTTTGGTCCTCAAACACTGCACCGCTTGCCAGACCTATTGGAAACACCCAAAGACAATGGCGCCGTGGTCGTCGATATCAGCTTCCCGGAAATCGAGAAATTCGACAACCTACCCCAACCTGAAGCCGAAGGCGCAACAGCCTTTGTTTCTATCATGGAGGGTTGCTCCAAATACTGCACTTTTTGCGTGGTACCTTATACCCGTGGCGAAGAAGTAAGCCGCCCCCCCGAGGATGTATTAGCGGAAGTGGCACACCTTGCCGAGCAGGGTGTACGAGAAGTCAACCTGCTTGGGCAAAATGTCAACGCCTATAGAGCGGAAGACAGCGAAGGAACCCTCGTCGACCTTGCACAGCTAATCACCTATGTCGCCGCTATTGAGGGCATTGACCGCATTCGCTTCACCACCTCCCACCCTGTCGAATTTTCAGACAGCTTGATAGATGCCTATGCGAATGTTCCTGAGCTCGTCAGCCACCTACACTTACCGGTACAAAGCGGCTCTGACCGCATTCTAGCGGCAATGAAACGTGGTCATACGGCATTAGAATACAAGTCTAAAATGCGACGCATAAAGGCCGCACGCCCCGACATCTGTTTTTCTTCAGACTTCATTATCGGCTTTCCGGGTGAAACTGACGCAGACTTCGAAGCAACCATGAAGCTAATTGACGATATCGGCTTCGATATCTCGTTCAGCTTTATCTACAGCGCGCGCCCGGGAACACCGGCGGCAGACCTTCCAGACGATACTCCGGCAGCGGTTAAAAAAGAACGATTAAGCATCCTCCAACAACGGATCAACTCCAATGCTCAACAAATCTCTCGACAAATGGTGGGCAACCAAGAACGTGTGCTCGTAACCGGCTACGCAAAGAAAGACCCAGGCCAACTATCGGGTCGCACCGAGAATAATCGGGTCGTAAACTTTCGCGCAAATGACTCTGAGCTCATTGGGAAATTCGCCACAGTGTTAATTGAAGAAGCCCTGCCGAATAGCTTGCGCGGCACACTCATTAGCTCGGAGTTGGACGAATAGTCACCGTCATCGTGCCTTAAGATCGCCATACAATTGTGCTTTCATACCGTCAAGACATATAAACCACCTATTTAACAACCAATTTGACGTTAATCGGGTGGTTTAAGGGCTTTCCAGAATACATTCTTTAGAGTACGCTTAGGTTAACCTTTTTAAATACAGGACATCACAAAACAGTTTGGACAGTCACTTAGCCGATAACTCCACAGCCCAGTCTGATACCTTCCGGGTCTCATTAGAACCCAACAACGCCCGACGCCTCGCTAATCTCTGCGGCCAATATAACCAGCACCTCCGTCAGATCGAAGATCGACTCAATGTTGATATTCGCAATCGCGGGAATTTGTTTGTGCTGCGTGGAGAAAACTACGAGGGCGCTCGTGTAGGGGCAGAAGTACTGGAACACCTGTACGCTGAAACAGAAAGTGACGATGAACTTACACCGGACAAAATTCATTTAGCCCTACAACAAGCGGGGATCGAAACCTTGATGGAATCTAAATCCGAGAAAGTTGCCAACGCTACATCTGCTAAATCAAACACTCAAAACGCCACCTCAAAAGGTAACGTTGAAGAACTAACCCTAATTCGCACAAAGAAATGTACGGTTAAAGCCCGCGGTAAACACCAACAGCAATATGTCCGCGCAATTCAAACTAACGATATCAACTTCGGCGTGGGTCCCGCCGGAACCGGAAAAACCTACTTAGCGGTCGCCTGTGCGGTGGAATCATTATTGGGCAACCACGTCGAGCGAATTGTATTGGTTCGGCCAGCGGTAGAAGCCGGTGAGAAATTGGGATTTTTACCAGGTGATTTGTCTCAAAAAGTAGACCCCTATTTGCGACCACTTTATGACGCGCTATTTGAAATGCTCGGCTTCGAAACGGTCGAAAAATTAATAGAACGCAACGTCATTGAGATAGCTCCGCTTGCCTACATGCGCGGTCGAACCTTGAATAATTGCTTCGTCATTCTCGACGAAAGCCAAAATACCACGCCGGAACAAATGAAGATGTTCCTAACACGTATCGGTTTTGGTAGCACAGCGGTTATTAATGGTGATCCCACTCAAGTCGACTTACCCCGAAATCATAAGTCTGGCCTATCGCATGTTTCCAACATCTTAAATAACGTGAAAGGCATTTCATTTACGTACTTTGATGCTAAAGATGTTGTTCGCCATCCGCTGGTTCAACGTATCGTCGAAGCTTACGATGCTTATGAATCAGACAACAAAGATAACCCAAAAGACGATTAACGGCCGGGCGCTTCTCTCTTATATTCCCATGGACATAACCGTAGATATTCAAATTGCCAGCGATGGCGATGACGCCCCCGACCCTGCGTTAATTAACGCCTGGGTGGAATCGGTGCTGCAAGAAAGCGACGTAATAGCCCAGGCGGAAATAGATCACCGCCCCATCGAGTTAAGCTTGCGTGTAGTCAACAACGACGAGAGTCAGACTCTCAATCGCGAGTATCGCGGTAAAGACCGCCCCACCAATGTTCTATCATTCCCATCAGACGCTACTGTGGACTTACCCTTTCGACACTTTGGGGATTTAGTTATTTGTGCGCCGGTGGTCAGAAACGAGGCTCAAGAGCAGGAAAAAACCATTCAGAATCACTGGGCTCATATGGTGGTTCACGGCACGCTGCACCTCGCCGGCTTCGACCATATTGAGGCTGATGATGCAGTAGTGATGGAAACCATCGAAAAACACATCCTCGCGAAACACGGTATAGATGACCCTTATCGCGACTCACCGCAACAACAAGCGGTTTAAATCTCAACACAATTAATATTATTAGCTGAAAACTCAGCGGAGCAAAAAGCACAAAATGAACAGCGAAGAACCTCACAGTAGCCAAGATAACAACGAACAGCGGCAAGAAAAGAATTGGTTTAGTAAATTAATGGAAGGCTTCTCATCGGAGCCAAAATCCCGCGACGACTTGATGGAAATCATCAAAGAAGCCGCCAACAATGACGTACTCGATCAAGAAGCTGTCAGCATTATCGAAGGTGCGCTGGACGTGGCCGACCAGCAGGTGAGAGAAATCATGATTCCTCGCTCGCAAATGGTCTACGTAAAAATCGATCAACAACCCGAAGATTTTTTGAGCACAGTCATTGAAAGCGGTCACTCCCGTTTTCCCGTCATTGGAGAGTCAGTCGACGACATTAAAGGCATACTACTAGCGAAAGATCTTTTATCGTTAATCCTTAATGGAACAGACGATTTTAACCTCGCTAACATTTTACGCTCCGCAAATGTCATTCCCGAGAGTAAACGCCTCAATATTTTGCTTCGCGAATTTCGTGAAAACCGCTACCACATGGCAATCGTCATTGATGAGTACGGCGGTGTTTCCGGGCTTGTGACCATCGAAGATATTCTAGAAGAAATTGTTGGCGAAATTGAAGACGAAACCGATGAGGACGAAGATGATTCCTTCATCCGCTCCATGGGCGACAATGAATACGTCGTTAAAGCGCTAACCCCCATTGAGGATTTTAACGAATACTTTGCCTGCGGTTTTAGTGATGAAGAATTCGACACTATTGGCGGTATCGTAACCCAAGCCTTCGGACACTTACCGTTGAGAAATGAAACAACACAAGTTAATGGCTTCGAGTTCAGAGTACTTTATTCCGATAACAGACAAATTCATTTAATGCGGGTCAACAAGGTCGAGTAGGTATATTCGACTCTTAATCTTAATAAAAATAAATTATTATAACGACCTTACCTCGCCAAGCGTTATCACACATGCGACTACAACTTCCGAAGCCCAGTTCGTTATGGCTGGGTATAAACTTGTTAGCCGGAGCGCTCGTTCCCCTCTGCTTTGCGCCCTTTAATTTTTGGCCTGCGGGAATACTGTCAACCGCAATCTTAGCCGCATCACTGTATAACTCGCAGGGTAAACTTGCCTTCTGGCGTTCACTTGCCTTCGGTTTGGGTATGTTTGGTGTTGGCACTAGCTGGGTGTTTGTCAGTATCCACGAATTTGGCAATGCACCCTTGCCGTTTGCCGGATTACTCACCGCACTATTTACCCTGTTGCTTGCATCAGTCTTTGCGATCCCGTTTGGCCTACGCGGGCGCTGGCTGAATTCATCTAACTGGATGTTTGCACTGAGTTTTCCCGCGACGTGGCTACTAAGCGAATGGCTACGTACCTGGTTGTTTACCGGTTTCCCTTGGCTTTTTTTGGGCTATGGTCACATTCATACCTGGCTTTCTGGATGGGCTCCAGTGTTTGGTGTGCTTGGCGTCGGCTATATTGTTGCGCTGACCGGCACGGCGATGAGTTTCGCAGCCCGCAACCCACGACAGCCGAGGCAATGGGCTGCTATAGCGCTGCTTACTGCGGCGTTTTGGGCACTAGGCTTGATACTTAAACAAGTCAGCTGGACTCAAGATTACCAAACACCCAAGACTGTAGGTATCGCGCAGGGCAACATTCCTCAAGAGAAAAAATGGGATACTGATTTTGTAGCGCCGACACTGCAACGCTACGGCGAACTAAGCGAATCACTGTGGGAAAACGATTGGGTTATTTGGCCGGAAGCAGCGATCCCGCTTATTTTAAATTATCGGCCGCACAGCGAAGCGCTGGAGCCCGCTCTAAAAAACATAAAATCTCGCGCGCTAGCAACTAACACCACCTTTATTACCGGCATTTTGTATCTTTCACCCATTGATAGAAAGTTCTACAACTCCATAGTCGCGACAGGGCTCGGAAACGGCATTTATCACAAACAGCGCCTAGCGCCTTTTGGTGATTATGTGCCGCTGAGTGATTGGCTCGGACCGCTACTTGAATTATTCAATCTACCACACTCCATTTTAGTACTTGGCCCACCTAACCAGCGTGGTCTACAAGCGGGTGGCGCATTGCTGTCACCCGCCATTTGTTACGAAGTTGCCTACCCTGACTTGGTTGCTCAGGGCGCACAAAACAGCCACGTACTGATTACAGTTAGCAATGATGCGTGGTTTGGTAGCTCGTTAGGCCCAATTCAGCATATGCAAATTGCGCAAATGCGCGCAATCGAAAATCAGCGTTATATGATTCGCTCCACCAACAATGGGATCAGCGGGATTATTGATCACAAGGGAAATATTCTCGCTCGCTCAGAACAATTTGTTGCGCAAGCCGTAGAATCCGAAGTGGTATTAAAAAGCGGGACAACACCGTTTATGGCGTGGGGCAGCACACCCTGTGTGCTATTTAGCTTCTTGTTAATAGCTATACACGGCATTTTCTTAAGGGTTAATCGAGGTCAAAAGCCTAGCATTAAACAATAGAGCAAAAAAAACCGGGCCTTTATGGGGCCCGGTGGGGTTTCTAGCTTTGGGGACTAGAAAGGAAACTGGTGGGAGTAGAACGCTAAAACTTAAGCACTACGCCAAATGAGGTGCGAACTTTAGCCTACTTTGCGTCGCCCGGCAACGTGATCCGCAAGAGAAATAGCCTGACTTTCCTTTAGCATCTTATTAATACCATTTACATCGTCTAGGTTGGTCAGCATCTGGAAACCATAACTTGGACCGTCTGTATTCTCCCAGCTGATGTTAAAACGACCGAACATGCTTCCCATTTGTTCGTTGTATATGTGTCGATAAAATTGTGTGTGTGTATTGTCGAGGCAAAGTTTCTGACACACCTTCTCGATAAAAAACACGGCGTCTTGCGCTAGACGAGAACCACCCAATTGATGTGTGTCGGTCAAGAAAACGAAATACTTACTGTCACTTTTACGCAACTCCAATTGCATTGAGAACTCATTTCCATCCCGGTCCTGCATTTTTACTTTCTGCATTTCTGGCATAAGGTTCTTTTTAGTGATCATTTTTACTATCTCGCTCTGGCTATGGCTATGGCGCTTGGTTGTATGGTCGTCTGTCAGTTGAGCGCTCGTTTCGCTATAAGAACAATCAGACCTATGTGGACTGCGTCCTTATAAGAACAGGAACTGGGTCTCAGTTTAAGAATCTCGGCGTATATTCCAAGCCACCAAAGTGACTCAATCATCCATGTGCGTTTCAGGCGTTTCGGGACACCACCGATAAACGGTTATCAAAAGCGGGTAAACGGCTTTCTTACTACTCAATGTTTACACTGATCCATTAGTGTAAGATAACTGGAATAAAAATGGAGCATTTATAGAATAAAAACAAAGGAACTAGATAAAAATAATCTAATGAAACAGCCTGTTATTTACTCAATTCAGGCAAGTTTTGCAAAATCTGCTAGCGATATCCGACTTTATCAAAAGGGCGCTCTTAAGAAACTCACGCTCAACCGAAAAAGTTAAGGCGGCTAAGTTAAGGCGACAAAGTTCGCCACAACATGAACACCACCGCCAGACTGCACACAGCCAGCGAAACAGAGCGTAGATGCTGTGCCGGTAGTAATGGGCCGACACGCACCCCCAACCAACCACCCAGCAACACCGGAATGATCAGTGGCAAACTGATAAGCCAGTGGGTTGCCGGCATTTGCCCAGACACCCCCAGTACAAACAAGCTGAGCAAGGCGCTTATCGAAAAGAATGCGGCCAACTGGCTGCGAATGTGGTTTGCCTCTTGCCCCTGCATGAGGATAGCCAGTGGTGGCCCACCGATAGAGGTAGCGGTACCCATTACGCCGGAAAGAAATCCCGCTATAGCGAGATTGGCCGGCGTCGGCGTTAGTGGTAACCGTAAAAAGCTGGCAGCAATTGCTGATCCAATTGCAACGGCGATTAATATAGCCAGGGCTTCCAGCGGCACCCACCACAAGAGGAACGCCCCACACATAGTGCCCGGGATGCGGGCAACGAGTGCAGGAACGAGAGATTGAATAGATAGACTTGCGCGAAAATAAAAAACATTAAACGCACTGTTCACGATGGTTGCGATCATTACCGCGCCAGGAACAAAACGGACGTCAATCAAGAAAAGAAGTGGGGCTGAGACAATGGCGAAGCCAAAACCGATGCTGGTTTGCACCAATGCGCCAACGAATACCGTTATACAGGCGAGCAACAATCCAAGCGGCGTGATATCTAAAAACATGTATGTCAATCGTAAACAAGAACGGGGAAAGTATCACCGTTTTACGAAGGCAACACTCAGTGAGATGCGGGATTGTGCGCGGAAAGTTGATGCTGAGCAACCTCATCGAGTTGCTCACATAGCGAATGATACAGTGCGGATACATCCACCGTCTCACCCGCTTCAATGCGTCTTGAGATAATGGTTTGGGGGTATATTAATAACTCAGTTTCGCCAAACCGTAGGCAAGGGTCTCGACCATCTTCGTCGTCAATGATCCACCAGTCGTAATCCGTATTTTGCGTGGCTATTACCTGACCGAAAGTCATCCCTAACGCTTGGAGAGCTAGCGTTTTTTGATCACCCTCAATCCCTTCATCCAATAAGGCTTGGATACGATTAAGGTCATCAAGACTCGCGTCCATCGTTTGGCCAAGAGCTTCTGAGGCTATTTCTTGAGAACAGGCCAACAGCAGCGCAATTTTTTCCATGTCCGCGCCACTAGGCGCTTCTATTTGAGCAGTCATGCCTTGAGTGTAGTTGGCATTTCAAAAAGTGCCAGAATAGGCCGTGAAAAAGTTTGCGTAAATCGGGCAAAGGCAGGCGTATTGAGTTAGGCCGACTGAAAATCGACATGGAAGAGGCTGCGCTGATCCGGCAGCTCGCTCAGCAATTGCTGAAGCGGTACTTTACTCACGGGGTGAACCATACCCGGTGCCAGCTCAGCGATCGGCAATAAAACATGGCGATATTGTAACAAGTCTGGATGAGGCACATTCAGGGCAGGTGTGGTAATCACAAGATCCCCATACAGCAGCAGATCAATATCCATCGTGACAACCGCTGGGTTTTGGCGGTTTCGCCCCAGAGCATTTTCGATATCCGTTAATACTGACTTAATTTTTTCTGGAGAGTATTCACAAGTGAGCTTTGCCGCACCATTGTAATACGGGGAGGGATGTTGCCCCGCCGCCGGGGAATGTGAAGCGGACTCATAAAACTTCGACGTGATTAGATTAGAGTCTAGCTTGCGCAGCGCATCAAGGGCGCGTCCGATATTTTCAACGCGATTACAATTGCTTCCTAAACCAACGTAAACGTCTACCACTAGTCGTGAACCACCCTTACATTGCTTCTTAAGCCCGTGAGCCCCGCTCAATTACTACGCCGACGGATGAAGTTGTCTTAAGCGCACTAAGCTTCGCGATCCGCAAACGCACCCAACTCGCATTAAATTCGTCTTGTATCAATTGCGCCACTTTCTCAGCGACTGTTTCGACAAGATGATAATGCTGTTGCGTAATAAATTCCGTCACCCTATCGGCGATTGCTTGATAGTCTAACGCGTATTGTAGCTCGTCAGTTTCAGCCGCACGGCGAATATCTGTCGCCACTTCGATATCTAAGCTAATCGGCTGTTTTATATTTTTTTCCCATTCATAAACACCGATTTCAGTATCTATGCGTAACTCTTTAATAAATAAAATATCCATCAACTCGTACTTAATTTTCTTTTATCAATATTGTGCTTAACCGTCACACAGCTGGCAACGTATCGAGCGGCCAACGAGCTTGCACACTCAAACTCAAATCATCCTGTTGCCCGGCTTGTAGCCGTTGATATCCGGCGTAGGCAATCATTGCTCCATTATCCACGCAAAACTCACCACGGGGGTAAAAAACTTGCACTTGTTTTTTGGCTAAGCCGGTTTTCAATTTCTCTCTCAACATCAAGTTAGCCGACACACCACCTGCCATTACTAAGCGCTTTAAGCCGGTATGCTCGAGCGCACGCCGACACTTTATGAAGAGTGTTTCTACTACAGCCTGCTGAAACGCGTGGGCAATATCCGCCATGGTTTGTTGATCTGGCAGGCCGTCATCCTGTGCATGCGCCGCAACGGTATTGAGAGTAAAGGTTTTTAACCCGCTAAAACTAAAATCTAATCCTGGCCTATCCGTCATCGGGCGAGGAAAAACAAAGCGTCCTGGCGTACCCTGCTCAGCCAATTTGGCGATTTGTGGACCGCCAGGATAATCTAAGTCGAGCATTTTAGCGGCTTTATCAAAAGCCTCACCAGCCGCATCGTCGAGGGATTCTCCAAGTAGCTGATAACGACCTATACCGTCAACGCGCATCAACTGCGTATGACCGCCGGATACCAGCAGTGCGACAAAGGGAAATTCTGGCGGGGTATCTTCCAGCATCGGTGCCAGCATGTGACCCTCCATATGATGCACACCTATCGCCGGCACTCCCCACGCATAAGCTAGCGACCGACCAATACTCGCCCCCACCATCAAAGCCCCCACCAAACCTGGACCCCTGGTGTAAGCAATGCCATCGATATCGGCAGACGAACAGCCGCACGATGCCATTAACTCTTTGATCAGGGGCAGCGTTTTACGGATATGATCACGAGAAGCCAATTCGGGCACTACTCCGCCATATTCCGCATGCACAGCCACCTGGCTGTAGAGGCGGTGGCCTATTAGCCCCTGCTCGCTATCATAGAGAGCGATGCCCGTCTCGTCGCACGAGCTTTCGATTCCTAACACTAGCATGCTGTCCCGAGACTCCTTCGTCATGAGGTTTGATGAAATTTAATACTGAGGGCCCCCCAAAAGACACGCTGAAAGAGCCATATCGCCAAAGAGCCGCATAATAATCAGCCTCTGCCGCTAACACCAGCACGAAGGTAAGCTATATCGCATTAGATTGTTGAACTTCCCCAGAGAAGTGTTTAATATTTGCGCCCCTTGGGAGAAGGCCGTCTACACTGGGTGTTACAGGTCATTTCAGACCATTATTTGGCCAATTAGCTTAAGGTCAACGAGACCCAAACGGTCAACGTTTAATTCTTATACAGGACACAGCATGCCATCAGTAAAACTGAAAGAAAACGAACCATTTGATATTGCTCTACGTCGCTTCAAGCGCTCTTGCGAGAAAGCAGGCATCCTTGCTGAAGTACGTCGTCGCGAGCACTACGAGAAGCCCACTTCAGTTCGTAAGCGTAAAGCTGCCGCTGCCGTTAAGCGTCACGCGAAGAAAGTTCAACGCGAATCTCGCAAGTTTCAGCGCCTTTACTAAGTATTTCCCACTGCTTGGGTTAGCCCACCAGCCAAACACCAAGTAGCGCAATACCTGTATACTCTCCCTTATGAAACCCTGCCAGCACCTGGCGGGGTTTCGTGCGTTTTGCTTTTATCAATCACCACCCAAGCATTCACGAGAAGAGATTATGGCCAGCCTGAAAGACCAAATCACAGAAGCAATGAAAACGGCTATGAAAGCGAAAGACAAAGAACGCCTTGCTGTGATCCGCCTAATTCTTGCGGACTGCAAGCGAATCGAGGTTGATGAGCGTATCGAGCTAGACGATGATCGCGTACTCACGATTCTCGACAAAATGACCAAACAACGTCGTGATTCCATCAAGCAATACAATGATGCAGGTCGTACCGAACTGGCGGATCAAGAAGCCTACGAGATTAATGTGATCAGCGACTTCATGCCCGAAGCCCTATCCGACGACGAGATCGCTGAGCTAGTTGATAAAGCCATCGCCAGCAGCGGTGCCGAGAGCGCGCGAGACATGGGTAAGGTCATGGCGATTATCAAGCCACAGATGCAAGGCCGCGCAGACATGGGCAAAGTCAGCCAGCTGGTCAAAAGCAAACTGAGTTAATCCCACCCTAATTACAATGCCTTCTGGCCAGCCCCGCCCGAAGGCAATACACTGCGCCAATCATTTTCGAATTCAAAGAGCATCTATTTCGTGGCAGGCCGCATCCCCCAATCCTTTATCGACGACGTGCTTGATCGCGTCGATATCGTAGAGCTTGTGGATAGCCGCGTTAAGCTGAAAAAAAGCGGCAAGAACTACAGCGCCTGCTGCCCATTTCACGACGAAAAAACCCCCTCCTTTACCGTTACCCAAGACAAACAGTTCTATTACTGTTTTGGCTGTGGCGCCAGCGGTAACGCGATCGGTTTCTTGATGGAATACGAGCGGCTCAATTTTCCCGAAGCCGTCGAACAGCTTGCCAATCTCTGCGGCCTAGAGGTTCCTCGCGAAGAGCGACAACAGTCGGCAGAAAGCATCGCCCGCGAACAAGCCCGAAAATCTATTTACGATTTACTCGAACGAGCTACAGACTTTTATAAGTACCAACTACGCGCACACCCAGGAAAACAGCGAGCCGTGCACTATTTGCAGAATCGAGGCTTAAGCGGCGAAATTGCTCGTGACTTTGGTATTGGCTTCGCCCCACCTGGCTGGGACAACCTACTCAACGCTTTAAGCAACAGCAACGAAGAACAATCCCTGCTGATAGAAAGCGGCATGCTGATTCACCGCGAAGATAACAACAAACTCTACGATCGCTTTCGCGACCGTATCATGTTCCCCATTCGGGATGTGCGCGGCAGAACCATCGGGTTTGGAGGGCGGGTACTCGGAGATGAAAAACCTAAGTATCTCAACTCGCCCGAATCGCCTGTTTTTCATAAGGGCGAGGAGTTGTACGGTTTATACGAAGCTCGTCAAAGCAACTCGCAACTCAAACGCCTACTGGTTGTTGAAGGCTATATGGATGTAGTGGCCTTGGCACAATTCGGAATTAACTATGGCGTAGCCACCCTCGGCACAGCCTGTCGTACAGACCACCTCAATAAAGCCTTCAAATACACCCAAGAAATTGTCTTTTGCTTTGACGGCGACGCGGCGGGTCGCAATGCCGCAAGACGCGCCTTAGAGTCAGCACTACCCGTAATGACCGATGGCCGCCAAGTGAAGTTTCTATTCCTTCCCGAAGGAGAGGATCCAGACACACTAGTTCGTCAAGTCGGTGCGGATAAATTTACGTCAATGATCAGCCACGCCATTCCACTTGAAGAATACTTTTTCGATGCTGTGAGTGAGGATCTCGACCCTCGCTCCTTGGAGGGCAAGGCACGCCTCAGTAAACTCGCCGCCCCACATCTTCACCAGCTACCGAAAGGTGTCTATCGCGAGCTCATGTTCGAGCACCTAGCCAAACGAACAGGCTTAGATAAAACCACGCTACTCGAGTTCGTCGACGAAAAGCCTCAACCCATTGCCAATGACGAGGCATCGAGCACATCGCAAACCAACGACAACGTCGTTACGGCTGAGCAAGACACGCTACCAGACGACTATGAACATATCGCCAACATAGGCGATCACTCATCATTCGAAACGGAGACGCAAACTCAAGCACCACCGCACAGTCGTCCCCGCGCCACAAGCCAAATTAAGTTGCCTCCCGCACGCTTGATCACTCTGCTACTGCTTCATTACCCAGAACTTGCTTCTGAGGTGGATGAATGTGCGGATCTAGCAGAGGCAAATGATCCCCATCTGGCGCTTTTTTTGGAGCTACTCACGCTGCTTAAGCAGCGACCACACTTCACTACCGGACAAATCCTCGGGCACCTGCAAGGCACCTACGGACAGGAGCGTGCACAACCCATCAGCGAACTTTCGGAACAACAAGGTAAGCTGATCAGCAGCGCCAAACAAAGCCGAAACTTCGATCCCAAAGTAGAGTTCCTCGAAGTACTTAGCAGCATCCGCCGCCAGCGGGCCTCACTAGATGCCGCAAGCATCGTTGCCGACCTAGGCAAGCGCTCATTTGCGGATCTCTCGGACGAAGACAAACAGCAACTTAAGCAAGCACTTGCTGACCTCAAGTCCCCGCGCTGACACCTTGCCTACTTAATAACCACTATTTGTCTACTTGATTGCAAGCACGCCAACTAGCTGTGCTAGAATGGCCGCCCGCTAAAGCCCAGGATTCTATAACCCAGAATTGTTGGAATACACCGATTCACCCTTACACAGTTAGCAGCGAGTAGTTAGCATGTCATTTGAAAACATCCCAGCAGGGAAAGATCTTCCCGAAGAGATTAACGTCATTATCGAAATCCCACTCAATGGCGACCCCATTAAATACGAAGTCGATAAAGACAGCGGCGCTATCTTTGTTGATCGCGTACTAGGCACCGCAATGCATTACCCATGTAACTACGGTTACGTACCACACACACTATGTGGCGACGGTGACCCTGTTGATGTATTGGTTATTCTCCCTCTCGCACTCGTACCAGGCTCCGTTATCCGATGCCGCCCAATCGGTGTTCTGAAAATGACAGACGAATCTGGAGAAGATGCGAAAATCGTGGCTGTTCCAGTTGAAAAAGTGACAAAACTCTACCGTGATGTAGAAAGCGTTCGCCAACTACCAGACATCACCCTAGATCAAATCTCTCACTTCTTTGAGCACTACAAAGATTTAGAGAAAGGCAAGTGGGTTAAAATCGATGGCTGGGACGGCCCTATCACTGCGCGCGAAGAGATCATGGACTCAATCAAACGCTACGAAGAGTCGGAAAACAAACCCAACTTCTAGTTTTGAGATTTAACTAAACGCTCCCTAGGGAGCGTTTTTTATTTGCAAGACAGCGTAACGCTAGTCGATTCACGCAGGATAGATTACACCACCAAATAGAATAGCCGTACGCTGCTAGTGAAACCCGCGCAACGAAGACGCAATCATTGAAGAGATTTCGGAGCTCATGTACGCATGAGTGGCTGGCTCATTCAAATAGCCACCTAATCTTTTATTCCATATCTTGCTCCATCGAAATAATTCTTCTAATGGCTTAGGCCTGCAAAAAAGAAACCCTTGATAACCGTCAACGCCGATAGATTCAAGCTGCTGTAAATCATCGTGCTGCTCAATGCCCTCTGCAACCAACGTCATGTTTAACTTGTGACAAAGGGAGCAAATCGTTTTAGCAACTTCCGCCATGACTTTATCCTGAGCGATTCCATGCACAAAACGGCGATCCAGCTTTACCTCGTTAAATGGCATGGCGCGTAGCTGGCCAATACTTGTAAAACCAACGCCAAAATCATCCAAGGACAGCCTATACCCGTGTATTCGTAAACGACTTAAATTCTCGAGCTGAAGGGAGTCCGCCAGCGTTTGATGTTCAGTAACTTCGAGAACCACTCTCTCCTTAGCAACAGAATGCCTTAGCAAGACATCGTCTAATAAGTCGGGCAGCTGATCGTTGAACAATTGAGATGGTGATAAGTTAATTGCTAGATTTGGCATACTGCCATCAGCGTCAGCAAAGCTCGACAACTCAGGCAGACTATTCTCAAGCATCGCTATCAACATTTTATCTAGCAGGTCATGATCTTCAGCGACTGAAATAAAATCTCGTGGCACGAGGACTTTTTCTTGTGGTGCAGCTATCCGCATCAACAATTCAATACCAATAATTTGTGAGGTTTTAGCGTCAAACTTCGGTTGGCCATATGCGACGACATGGCCATTCTCAATGGAATGAACAAGGGATTGCTTAGGTACAACAGATGAAGTTGGCGACTCTTTCTTAGGTTTGCGTCGGATTCGCTGCAGCATAAAAGCAACTGAATCTGAATCGATTGGTTTGAGTAACGTGCCAACTAAATTGACATCGAACTGATTAACTAAGTCACCGACATAATCAACAACACGTTTTTCCAGCGCCGAAATAATGACAATTGCACCTTGGTAGCCATTTGAATGGAAACGTTTTATTAAATCTTGACCATCGATACCATCCATATGGAGATCAACAAACACAGCATCGTAATAGTGCGGCTTTTTAACGATAGAATTTAAGGCATCACGCGGGTCAGAGTAGAAATCAGCAACCGCAACGCCATAATCCAACAGAGTTGAACACAGCACCCTACAAAGCGATTCCGAGTCATCAACTACCAAACACCTTATGCGCTTTCGCATTATCCACTCGACGTTTTATAGAAAGGAAAAATCAGACTAGATAAGTAAAAGTATAGCGTACATCCCCCTTATCCCTTAAACACATATCGATATATCGACTTCGTTATGCAACCGTATAAATTATAACTTCACTATAGCTTTCTTTATGATGGTATCTAATGATGACTTTCTATCATAGATAACGAAGGGAAGTCGCAATGACAACACTTAAAGACCGCTATGAAACAATCTACTACCTTCAAAATAAGGTGGACGGATAGGTTTTTGCGGTGAAAACTATGAAGCTATTTTTTCGCATTAACATCGTCACTATTTACCAACAAGCAGCCTCTCACTCAATGAGCTAGGAAAACTATGCCGCGTCATATCGGCAACTACTGCATCGAAGCAGTATTGAACACGCCTCATTTGTAATAACCCACTACCACTATCGTAAATTGCAAACTCAGCACCCGCAGCACCTGCTCTAGGCTGGCCAACGGAGCCAGGGCAAACCAGCGCGCAACGAACACTATTCAGGTTACACTCCGTATCAGAGGATTTTCCATCTTCGCCTTTAGCGTTCCGCCAATAGTGCATCTGCACATGACTGTGACCGTGAAAGGCAATATGTGTATCTTGTTTTTGCAGATAATCTAGATTCGCCTGATACGTCATGTGATAGACATAGGCAAAGAAATACATTTTGTCGATGGGCGATCCATGAACTGCGATCCAATCATCCTGCCTATGCACCGGCGATAGGTGCGCCAGCCAATCAATATCAGCTTCGCTAATATGTTTCCGTGTCCAATCAATTGCCCAACTAGCCAAGCGAGAAAAACCTCGAGACGTATCACCCGTGGCAGCGGCAAAATCATGGTTACCCTGTATCACCAAGCATTGCCTATCTCGTAACAACTGAATACATTCTCCGGGGTGCGGACCATACCCGACAACATCACCTAACACTAATAGTTGCTCAATACCTTCTCGATCAATCTCATCGAGCGCTGCTTCTAAGGCGGGAAGATTTGCATGAATATCCGCAAGTACTGCAAACCGTTGTTGGGAAATACACTCAAGTGATTTCGATTGCCCTTCGGTTGAGCCAGGAAGTGACGCCTTAGACTCGTGTGGTGGAATATCAGTACCGATGTTCTGGCGACGACGATGCAGCGCTTTCTTAGTCGCATTTGCTAAGGCGTTGCTTATGACACTTAGACATTCAGTTTCTCGTCCAGGAACTGATAAGTTTTCTCGGAGTTGTCCATACAAGACATACGCCGGGTGAGCTGATCCAAAGTTATCAAGGATAGACTCAACAATTGCGTCCCCCAAAAACTGGGCTGTGTCAGTCGTCAACATAGACAACTGGCGAATCCAAACCGGCAGGACATTTGCGAAGCTTGTAAACTCATCCCACTGGTACAGATCGTCGTCAACGTAGTAGACCTTTCCAGCATCGTCCCAAGCTATATTGGACAATCCCTCATCTAGCCTCACATCGTGTGATTTGGCTGCCGCCAAGTAAATATTTAAAAATGCGTGAAGTCTTTCATGCGCCAAATCTCTATTGGTTTCGAGTAAATCGCCAATAAAACTATTGAACGGAAACAAGCGTGGCGTAATATTCCCAACAACGGGCACATCTCCTATTTGTTCAATCTGGAGGCTAAACCACGTTTTAGACGGATGATGCACAGCAACAGCTTGCTCTTTCTCGAGAGCTGACAGGGCGCGACGATAAGCGTCTTTTGGCTGGAATACGAAATCCGAGCGAAGCTTTACCACCGAGGTATCGGTGACAAATAAGTTGGTGGCAGGTCGCCCGGTAAAATTCGATTGATGCTGCAATGCTTGCGGACAACGCAATGCGTCTAGCACATCATTTTCTGAAAAGCACGACGAACGCCCACTCACGGAAGGCGTGAATTCAATCATAGAAGATGTACAGTGAACTCAACAAACGAGGAGACATGCAATCTCCCCCTTTGTTAAGAGACAACTGATGAATAGACCTAATTAAGGGCAGAAGGGCTCAATCGTTGGCAAAGCACTGCGCACGGCAGACCAGCCCATACCTAGATTCGCTTTGCGACCGGTAATCAACACCAATAAGCAATTCTCTTTTCCGGGCACAGTACTCATAAAGTGGTAGGTATGATCAGTACTCATCTGCACTTCTTTGATAGAGTTTGATACCGCCTGCCCGCGCTGATTAGATAACAACTTTTCAACGGTTGTAATCGTTTTACCTCTAAACATATCGACAGCAGCAGCTGCTACAGCATCGAGATAGCTTTGAGTAAAATACGGAACATTGTGATGAGCAGCCAATAGCAAACCCGAAGAGAGGTCTACCACTGCACAACCCAACGCATCCGAAACATCACTCACCATTTCCTGACATACACCATTTAAATCGGCCATAATTGCCTCCTAGTTGAAAAATATAGCCTACACACTGATTTCATCTGCCAAACGACTCGCCATATTTTGAGTCGACGACAGTAACATTCCTAAATTGATTGAAGTATGCGCGAGCGCAGTTACAACTAATCGAGTACCAATTTTCTTGATAGCGACATAACCATCCTGGTTCTGGATAATCACAAAATCACACCCTTTTTGCTTAACCTCCACGGCAATTTTTTCACCCAAGGCTAAACAAGAACTCGTCATTGCGGCTAATTTTGAATCCTCATGATCACCTTCAAAAAGCGAGGATACTGCATGCCCGTCTAAGGTAGACAAAACCACGCCATAGATCGAATCGCTCACGCTTAGCAAGCTTTTTAAGTGCTGAACAACCACACTTTTTTTTAGCACAATTTCCTTTTTTTCCGCCATGCTATGCGTACTCCACGACAGCCATCAAAGCATCCATTACATCCGCCATATCTTCTCTGCGACGCGGATCAACCGCCATAACCGGGCAGAATATATCGTTGGATTCCAAGTATTCGTAATATGGTGAAAACTCTTGGTTTTGGGTTACCTCCGTACGAGTGACCCCAACAACTAAACCTGTTTCGTCAATCAATTGCTTAAAATTACTCACGTAAATATCCAAATCAGCTATGGGGTCGGGGCGTGAATCGTCAACTAGAATTACCAGCCCTAACGCGCCTTCCGACAATATTTCCCACATGTGACGAAAACGATCTTGGCCAGGTGTGCCGTAGATTCTCACTCGAGTGTCTTCATTTACAATCACTTCACCAAAGTCAAACGCTACCGTCGTCGCTTGTTTAAGTTCTCGCAGCTCATCAGTCGTTTCTGCATCCGTCGATACCGGGGGAATATCACTAATGGCTGCAATGGCCGTCGTTTTGCCAACGCCTGCAGTACCTGTAATTACAAACTTTAGTTCCGACACCAGCTACCCTCTTGCGCCAAATTTCATGCGCAGTTTGCCGAAAAGGTTGACATGTTTTTCGCCCGCCTGTTTTTCGATGCGAGATTCGGTCTTAATCACAATGTCTCGTATACACTTCGCATCACGGCATCGATTCACGAATACCTCTACTTCACCCAAGGTCAAGCCAGTCATTTCCGCAGCCATTTGAAGCGATACAGGCTTCTTTAGAAGCACCGCACAAAGCCTACTTGAGCCATGCAAACTCGTACAAATTGTCCGGTCTGGCCATCGAATTAAGCGAACAGCATTGGTTGGCTGAGCAGTGCTTTGAAGAACGTCTCTAGTTTCTTTATGACTAATTTCTTGAAAATCAAACGTGTTTAGGCAACTGAGAATATCAGCCGCACGCAGAGGCTTACCTAGATACTTTTCATGCGCTTTTGCTTCAGTGCAGTTCCCATAGAATATGACACGCTCACCCATTTTTTCTCGGCGTATAGCATTCTTCAATCCGGCTGGAGAATCGCAATCAATAATCTTTACCTTGGCTTGATGCTCATCGGTTGTTATCTCCCACTCATCACTGGTTTTAAAAGACAGTAATGAGATGAGGCTCGAAAAGACCATTTGATCTCTTGCATCAAGCCCTTGGATAGAAATGGTATTGCCGTGATTCATGATTACCCATTGATCGAGTCTATACAGAGCAAAGAAATTACTGTGAGTGATTTTTGACTCACCTTTATATTTCTGGAAATGCTCGCGCTCTAATATAAAAGAAGAATAGTTGGGGACCTTCTAAATAGCCAAAGCCTAAAATAGGCTTAACGCCAATAGCTGCATTTGGTAAACGAACACAGGTAACCAATCGGCAGATACCTATAAGTATGTCTTTGTTTTTTGGTTATTTTTTTCAAAAGCGGGCTTGTGGCGCAGCGATTCACATAACTCTGTATCCTTTACCTCGACAAGCATGTGATAAATTAGTATAAAAACTTCAATCGATGCAGCACCACAGCACTATAGAAGCGATCGGGTATGCTTCGAGGTTCTGAAAAGTTATCGGCTAAGCCATCAGTCAGTAGGTTTTAGCTGATCAAATGAAACGGCAACTGTGAATAACGTGGGAGTAAATTTAAAATACTCCCAGGGCTTCGACATTCATCATCTATCCTGTAAGGGATTCAATTTTTCGAATGACTGCACAACCATTACAACAAAGACTCTAGTACGGCGTAGTAAAAAGAATATCTCTGCAAAACATAAAACCACTAATGTGCGAGACTATGTACAGCATCATCTTTGATTTAGACAATACACTGACTCACCGGGCAGATACGATTAATTGCTACGCTAACGTATTTCAGCACGACTTTAAAACGTCTATGAAAAACGATTATTCATTTGAGCATATTGCCAATTTGCTCGTTCGGCATGATAACAACGGCTATGCAGGTCATAACCGTAGGAGCAAGAATATTCGTGACAGCGATATATGGAGAACACGTCCAAGCATCGAAGACCTGATAGACCATTGGCAAGCCTGGATTCCTAGAAATCCGTCTCCTATGCCAGGACTGATGCAAGTCCTTGAGCATTTTAAGAACAGCAGCTTCTCTCTGGGTATTATCACAAACGGTAGCGCTAAGGCACAAAGAAAGAAAATTGAAGCCCTCAATATAGACAACTATTTTACTTCTATCCTGATTTCCGAAGAAACTGGCTTTCAAAAACCAGAGAAAGCTATCTTTGACTTAGCATTAGCGGAACTGCAAGCGGACAGGAAAGCCACCTACTTTATTGGTGACCACCCCTCAAACGACTATGCCGGTGCATTCAACGCAGGACTGATACCCATTTGGCTTGAAGGTTTTGTTGATTGGCCAAATCATTTACCGCGACCGAAACACCACATTCAATCACTGGCGAAATGTATCGATTTAATCGATACATTAACACTAGCCACCATGTAACGATGCGCACCTCTATCGGAGTGACATCTTTCTATGTCGGGTGCTGTGTCGGGTGGGCGCAAAGAGGATTGAAAAACCAATTCATAGAGTTAGTGTTTTGGGTTGCTAAACAACAACCCTGCACTTTATCTTTATAATACTTAGTGAAGATTCGGAACAACACCGACCTGAGGCATATCTGCCAGTCCAACGTCGCGCGCATGCTCTTCAAAGCCTTTATTCTTCCAAAAGAATGCACCAGGCATCGTGGTTGGAATTACTAACACATAGAATAACGCTCGGCCTATAAACAGCGCACAAACAGTTGCCAGACTAGCGAGCAGTAAAACAGCTAACCCCGTAGTCGGCGGAAGCAAAGTAGCGACTCCAACAAGTACTAGAGAAACGCCCAATAATGTGTTGCGCAGCCGGTAGGTTTTACCAAACGTTGTGCACTGCACATAATGCGCCGCAGCCCCTTCACCTTCCTCACCATTGAGAAAACGTGCATGACAAATTAATCCGATTGATTCGGCTAACAAGCCAACAGCCATAAATGAAGCAGCTAGCGTTATCGCAGCGTTTAAATCACCTCCTGACAAAGCCACGCTAGCAACAAAAAAAGTGCTTAACAAGGCTCCACCAAAGCTAGCACCTGTTCCAAAAAACGAGGTGATAACTTGCCAATGATTCCAGAATGGCCGAGCTTTTATTCGATATATCTTGTGCATGTACCACAAACCAACAATTGCCGATAAAGAGGCAAATACACCAGCTAAAGTGCCGAGTACTGTCACAATAGCGAAATCCAACCAAAGCCCTACCAGCTCAAAAAGTATAAAGCCGCACAACCCCGCGAGAAAACACGCAATACCTAACGCCTCACGACTTAACGGAGAATGACGTAAATTATTAAAACCTCGGTAGAACCGTAAAGGCTTCCCTAAATGCACAGTCGACATGATCAAGCCCGCAACTTGCAAACCTGCCAATGCGATTAAAAGTGCAAAATAGCCGACACCACCGCTAAATGACTGAACAGCGTCTATCCCCAACAATTGCCCGATAAACACGAACATAAAAGCGCCAATGGCAGCCTGGCTCGTCAAAGTGAAAAATACCAAAGGGTTTTCACGAGAGCTTAATTTACTGAGGTTCCAACTAGTCTGCTTACCCGATTTTTCGTCAACCACAGATCGAAACTGCCCCTGCTGATCCTTAGCATATTTAATTGGCATTGAATCCGTTCGGGTTACTTCGTTCGGCATCGTTCGCGTTTGCTGGAAACGTATATTAGGGTGGGTAATATCCGGCGTGGGAAACCCAGGAATAGACGTTAGATTCTGCTCTCTATTCTCGGGCAACTGCTCAACAACACCAAAATCCAGTGCGTTCCCTAAACATGCCGACGCACAAGCAGGCTTTAAACCTTCTTCTAAGCGGTCTACACACATATTACATTTCGACACCTGCCCTTTAATTGGGTCGAGCTGTGGGGCATTGTAGGGACACACCCAAGTACAATAACCACAACCGAAGCAGGTATCTGGGTCTTGCAGTACTGCACCATATTCAAGATGCTTAGTGTACGCACGCGTAGGGCAACCTTTTAAACACACCGGGTCATCACAATGGTTACAAGCCATTGAAATATTCATGCGTTTAAAGTCAGGATAGGTTCCGCCTTCAACGTAACCGACCGAGCGAAAGCTGATATGGGCAGGGTTGCCATTTTTTTCGCTACAGGCGGCCTCACATGCATGACAACCAATACAGTTGTCGGCATTAAAATAAAACCCGTGCTGCTTGTAACGGTTCGGGTTTTTGCTGACGGCGGGATTCTGGTTGATCATCAGCGATTCTTGCGCTGGGATCTTATGTTCCGTTAATTCAAGTAGATCAATTTTTTGTCCGTAGACATTTTCATTCTTTACCCCATCGGTTTTTAACAACGCGTAGGGTTGTTCATTGGGCCGAGGCTCCCAGGTTCCAACAGGCTCGCTGTACACTGGATCCGGCTCGGCACCCATCTGGTCGAGACGATCTCGGATGCTGCGTAAAACAGATAACATACTCGGTCCTTAAAAATTCATTTACCAATTTGCTGGTGTAATATCGCTCGCGCGGCGTAACAGTTACGACGCCTTACTAAAAGTTTCGGCGCTGCACGTTTAATTGCGCAGCCGTCGCTTGATCTACATGCTCGATACGCACTGCACCTTGTTTAAATGCCGGTTGGCGCGAATGAGGATCTAACAACCCCAAAGATAGGCGGTTAACACAGTCAAAAAAGTGAAACGGAATGAACACCATATTTCGCGGTATTCGCTGGGTCAGTTGTACCATCACTACAGCATCACCTCGTCGCGATACCAAACGGACATACGATTGGTGCTTAACCCCTAGCTCCGCTGCTGCGTCGGGGTTCATTTCCATATAGGGAGTCGGGCTGAATTTATTGCAGTTCCCCAACTTCCCCGTTCTTGTACGAGTATGGAAGTGCTCTACAACTCGACCACTATTCAACCAGAAAGGATAATCTTCACATGGTCTTTCGTTGTTATCGATAAAGGGCAACGGAATCAAGTTTGCCTTGCCACTTTGAGTAGGAAATTTGCCATCGACATAGAGCCGCTTATCTCCTTCGCCACCTTCGCTTCCTTCTCGATAAGGCCATTGAATGCCACGATTTTCTTCAATCAGGTCATAGTTCATCCCTGAAATATCGAGTGTTCGCTCTTTACCTTTAGACAGTTCGCGCATCTCATTAAACGCACCTTCCGTGTCCTCTGGGAAATGGATTTTCTGGCCATTGGGGAATCGCTTGGCCATTTGCGTGAAGATCCAAAAGTCCGGTTTAGATTCACCCAAGGGTTCAACCACCGGGCGAATTAAATTAACGCGTCGTTCAGTATTGGTAAAACAACCCGTTTTTTCTGCCCACACTGCAGCCGGAAAATACACGTGAGCATATTGATTGCTTTCAACATCAGCGTAGGCATCTTGCACAACTAAAAACTCAAGCTTCTCCATTATTTTACGAATGCGCGCCGTGTTCGGCATGGAGGTCATTGGGTTAGTCGCTACCAGCCAAAGGCCTTTAATTTGCCCCGATTCAATTGCCGGAAAAATATCTGTTTGAGCGAGCCCGCGTTTTTCTGGGAAGAAGTCCTCTTCTATTCCCCAGAACTCTGCAATCTCTTTTCTATGCTCAGTATTTTCCAGCATTCGATAACCCGGTAACCCCGAACATGAAGACCATTCCCTCGTCCCCATAGCGTTGCACTGACCAGTTATCGATAAGCTAGTACCACCAGGCTTACCGATATTGCCCGTAATGAGGTTCAAATTGTTTATACCCACCACACCATCAGACCCATGGGTGCTTTGATTTATACCCATCGTCCAAATGCTCATCGCAGCCGATGCCTTGGCATATAACCGTGCCACATTACGAATCGTATCTTCGTCGATGCCGCAAATTTTTGAGGCTGAAACTGGGTCGTAGTCTTTGACACACGCCTCTATTTCTTCGATGCCCTGCGTGCATGCAGCGATATATTCTTTGTCTTGTAAACCTTCAGCCAAAATGACATGCATTAATGCGTTTTGAAGCACAACGTCTGTGCCCGGTGTAATCGGTAAGTGAATATCTGCAAATTGAGCAAACATAGTTACCCGAGGGTCAACGACGATAAGTGGAAACTTCCGTTTTTCGAGTGCTTCTTTTAATCGCCAGTAGATAATGGGATGTTGCTCAGGCAGGTTTGAGCCCCAAGCAATCATGCAGTGGGTGTGCTCAAAATCATCGTAACAACCCGGTGGACCATCAAGCCCAAAGGAGCGTTTATAGCCAGATACAGCGGATGCCATACAGAGCGTGGTATTGCCATCATAGTTGTTGGTACCAATGCAGCCACGCGCTAGTTTTCCGAGAGTATAAAATTCCTCGGTCATAATCTGCCCGGTAGATACGATGGCAAACGCATCACGCCCATACTGGGATTGAATACGCTGAATCTCATCCGCCGTTTTATCAAGCGCAGTATCCCAATCCGTAGACTGGAACTCGTCCCATGTCTTCTCTCGTATTAGCGGCGTGGTACCACGGCCCGACGCTTCGAAGAGTTCATGCTCAAAAATGCCCTTGATGCACAACTTCCCTTTATTGACATGAGCATCAGCACGGCCCCGCGTCGCTACAGCCTTACCTTCTTTATTGGTTCCAACTTCGATGCTGCAACCAGTGGAGCAGTATCCACAGGTGGTGTACGTCCACTTTTCGACTTTTTTATCAAGAATTTTAATTTTGTTACGATCACTACGGCCAAAAAGCATTATTTTGGTTCTCCAGCCTCAAATTAAGGTCTTATTCTGGTGCAATTCATTTTTGAATTTTCGGCTTTTCGCACCAAATAAATACTCATTACTAGAAAAATGCGTGATTTCAGGTAATTCTGATGAATATGACCGGTTTTATAACAAGAATCATGCCATCCAGCTTCTTATAGAGCCAAAGGCGTAGGGGTCGAAAAGACTCAAAGTGAACAACAGATAAAATGGCAAGCGCCAGCCCTACAATAAATAGGTTACATACGCTGATGTTAGAAATGGGATGGCATTGGGTGCAATTCAGCCAACGCCGAAGGAAAGGATGCCACAAACCTACTAGGGGTTAGGGTCTAGCGATAAGTTACTCGTATCTGGAGGGGGTGGAGGAGCCGTTTTTCTTTTTTCTCCCAAATCGGCACCAACCGGCGCCAACTCAAAATCGCTGTTTGCTACGGCTACCGGGGGTACCTCATGGCGCTCCGCCGCTAAGAGTAAGTCAGCACCTACTTCGGCGAGATCGAAGTCGCTAAAATCAATAGTAATCTCAGGCTCTTCCGCACGCTCACCCGGCGCGAGCAGGTCTGCACCAACGTCCGCAAGGTCATAGCCAGCCACTTCGACCTGGGCTGCAACCGGCGAGGGCTTCTCACTAGCATCCAGTAAATCACCTTGCGCGGGACGCAAGGTCATCCCATCGATTTTTAACACAGGAGGCTGTTCTGGTGCTTTGGGTTTCACCAATAAGCTGCCAACAGGGGCCAACGATAAACCCTCTGCGCCCTCCGGCTGTGAGTTTTCAAGGGCTTCAGCTCGAGCTTCTTGTTGCGCCTTTTTGGCGGCTTCTTTTGCAGCGTCTTGAGCTGCCTGAAGCTCCAAACGCTCCTTCATTGTCATCGCCTTGATAGGCTTTTGCTCTGACGGGGAAGCCATGCTCCCAACCGGTTTCGCTGCGGGGCGCGGTCTGGCGGGTGCTGGGGCGGCGCTGGCATTAGATGCTTTTACCGACACTTGCGCGCCGGCCTTGACCAAGGCAGCTTTATACTTTTCAGCGCTTACTTTATCGAGGTTGCGCTTGAGGGGAACAGCCTTACCGGTAAAGAGCGCATCTACTTTAGCTAACTCAATCTTGAATAGCTGCGCCAAACGCTGCTTAACCTCTGGCAAGGTATGGCCTAGGACGATATCGCCGCGAAATACAATATCAAACTTTTCGTCGCTCATTGTTGCTGCTATCAGCCTCTGGATAACTCTATTTAATCATCCTAACCGATGGCATCGCTTTGCGCGACTCGCCCTTTGAATAAGCTGACAAACGTGTCGGCTCACTGCCCTGACGGCAGATGAGCCAAGCACACTAAAGCTCGTTTTGCAGCCGCTGAATGCGAACATTCAGAGGCGGGTGGGTGGCAAATGCACTGGCCATTTTGTCAGAAAAACCAGAAGATATACCAAACGCAACGAGAGTCTCTGGCATTTGGTTAGGAACCTTTGCGTTCATTTCTGCTTGCAACCTCTGCAGCGCGCCAATCATAGCGCCTTTGCCCGCAAGACTAGCTCCCGCGTAGTCTGCTCTAAATTCGCGGCGACGCGAGAACCACGCCACAATCATATTCGCCAAGAACGCCAATATAATTTCCGCAACAAAAGTAGCCACATAATAACCGATGCCATGCCCGCGCTCATTTTTGAGCACAACGCGATCGACAACATGACCGATGATTCGAGCAAAAAACATGACGAAGGTATTCACCACACCCTGCACTAAGGCGAGCGTTACCATATCACCATTGGCCACATGCCCAATCTCATGAGCCAGCACCGCACGTACTTCACTTTGATCAAATCGCGATAGCAGCCCATCACTCACAGCGACCAGCGCATTGTTACGATTCCAACCTGTAGCAAACGCATTGGATTGCTGAGATGGGAAAGTACCCACCTCAGGCATTCCGATACCGGCCTGTTCAGCCAATTCAGCCACAGTGTTTACCAACCACTGCTCTTTAGCCGAGCGCGGCTGATCAATAACCCGCGTTCGAGTCGAGCGTTTGGCTAGCCACTTAGACATGAACAATGAAATAAAAGAGCCGGCAAAGCCAAACACGGCGCAAAAAATAAGTAACGCTTGGAGGTTGAGCCCACTTCCCGTGCTGTCTAAGTAACTTCCCACTCCCAGTAGATTCAGTGTAATACTCGCCACCACAATAACGGCGAAGTTGGTGAGCAAAAACAAACCGATTCTTAACACAGACATCTCCAAATCAAAAACGAACCGCATCATCAAAATGCTAACAATAGGCCTGGCACACAAAAGCGCGGACCCATTTACCTACCATGATATGGGGCAAAACCATACGGATTTCAAGACTAGAAAAATGAGAATAAGTTCGAAGACAATAGAAAGAAAAATCTATTATGAAGCGCCGAAAAAGAACCGCAAACGAGAGAGGATTATACTAGTCGTCACAACGCATTTTTTGCCATACATGCTGCATCGATAAGGCTGGTTGATCTTCCGCCGCCTGACCAACAAATTGGGCAGGCACTCCGGCAACTGTTGTATGCGCCGGGACATCGGTCAACACGACACTGCCTGCGCCTACCCTGACCCCCTCGCCAATATGAATATTACCTAGCACTTTCGCGCCGACACTGAGCAGCACGCCGTCACCAATTTTGGGGTGCCTATCGCCACCCTCGCAACCAATACCGCCCAGCGTTACCGAGTGCAAAATTGAAATGTCATTGCCTAATACGCAGGTCTCACCAATCACAACACCCGTCGCATGATCAATCATAATCCCGCCACCAATCCGCGCCCCCGGATGGATATCGACACCGAACTGCTGTGACATTTTGTTTTGTAAGTAAAGCGCAAGGAATTGTCGCCCACTCAACCAAAGTTGGTGAGCGATACGGTGTGTTTGCAGTGCATGAAAGCCCTTGAAGTACAATAAAGGCAAACAATACTTATCGCAGGCTGGATCGCGGTCTTTATAAGCGCAAATGTCTTGCACCATAGCTTGGTAAACCGCCGGGTTTTCTTCTAAGGTTTGCGTAATTAATTCACGCAACGACATCGACGGAACGGTTGAGGTATTCAGCTTATTGGCCAGCTCAAAACTAATCGCTTCAGCAAGGTTGTTATGTTTAAGAATAGCAGCATAGTAGTAGCTCGCTAAAGCCGGCTCTTTCTCGACGACCTGCTCCGCCTCGCTCTGAATAGCGAGCCAAACTTCTTCTGCTGACAATGTCGTTGTGGTTTCAGTCATCGTTTTTTACCTTGGTGCCGGCGAAACTAAAGGCATAGAGTGCCACAAGGGTTAGGCAACTGACAATCAATGGCACCGGATCTGTCTAAGTTTTCGCTCCACACAAACTAAGGCACAGCTTCCTCAGGGACTCGTAACACTAGTAACAAAGGGATCGCTGCCAGCGTCATCCACATCATTAAACGAAAATCCTGAAGGTAAGCAAGAAACTGTGATTGACGATACACCTCAAGATTAATCAGAGATAACCCACGAACACTCTCGATGTCTATTCGACCAAGGTCGATTGCCTGCTGCAAACCAATTCTATTGGTCGAGAGGTACTCTACAAAGGCTCCGTGATTAGCCTGTGTGTTTTGCGCCAGCAAGGTTACAGCCATCGACACGCCCACGCTGCTACCTAAATTACGCACCAAGTTATACAACGGTGTAGCTTCAATTCGCCATTGTGCGCCGAGCGTTGCAAAGGTCAATGTCGAGAGCGGCACAAATATCAACCCCAGCCCAATCCCCTGCACAAAACCGGATACGAGAATAAATTTTCCACTTACCTGATCACTAAATTGCGTCATTTCCCAAAGCGAGTGCGCCACCAACAACAAACCCGCACAAACCATGATCCGCGGATCCATCTTTGTCACTAAACGCCCAGCAATTAACATACTGATCATCGTACCTGCACCCCGAGGGGCTAGCAGATTCCCCACTGTTAACACAGGATAACCCAGCAACCCCTGCATTAACGGCGGCAGTAGTGCCAGCACAGCGAGCAAAATAATCCCGATCAAAAACATAAATGACATTCCGACAACGAAATTTCTGTCTTTAAAGATACTTGGATCGATAAATGGCCGCTCGTTGGTATAGATGTGAACAACAAAAAGATAAAAAAAGACAGCCGCAATGATCGCCTCAATGACAACCTCAAGACTATTAAACCAATCCAAGGATTCTCCTCGGTCCAGCATCATCTGCATGGCACCAACGCTAATGGCTAATAAGAAAAAGCCTAAGTAATCGAATCGCCGGTGTTTATCTACTGCGGTCTCAGGTAAAAAACTCATCAAGCCGATGACGGTAAATATGCCGATCGGTAAATTAATATAAAACACCCATCGCCAAGAATAGTATTCCGTTAACCAGCCTCCGAGTGTTGGGCCGATGACCGGCCCTAGCATAACGCCCATACCCCACATCGCCATGGCGGAGCCATGTTTTTCTCGTGGATAGGTATCTAGCATAACGGCCTGGGACAGCGGCACTAATGGCGCACCAAAAACACCTTGCACGAAACGGAACAGAACGATTTGATAGATATCTTGCGCTGCGCCACAAAGCATCGAGGCGAGCGTAAAACCGACTACACAAATTAAAAACAAACGCCGACGCCCCAAGCGTGCGGCGAGAAACCCTGTCAGCGGAATAAAAATTGCCGCAGCCAATACATAGGACGTTAGCACCCAGGCAATTTGATCTTGAAACACCCCCATTGAGCCCTGCATATGCGGTAGCGCCACATTAGCGATAGTTGTATCGATCGCCTGCATGATGGTCGCCAACATGACCGACAACGTGATAAGCCCACGCTGGCGACCGGATAATGCTGTAGCTTCAGGTGCGTCCATCGTTACGCTTCAACTGGGATAAAACTTACAAGGAAACGCCGAGCAATTTACGCACGTGCCCTGTATCAATATCGACAACAGCACTCAAGCCAACTCTCAGCGGTGGTGAATCTTGGGTGAAATGTATTCTTACTCTTACAGGCACGCGCTGCGCTATCTTCACCCAATTACCCGTGGCGTTTTGCGGCGGTAAAATAGCGAACTCAGCGCCAGTAGCTGGACTAATACTTTCTACCTCACCTTTCCAGGTGATATCTGGGTAGCTGTCCACAGTAAACGTCACCGCTTGGCCAACTTGAACATGCGTCAAATCGGTTTCAGGGAAGTTAGCCTCGATCCATATATTGGCATGCGCCACCAGCGCGGCCGCATTAATACCCTCACGCACAAATTGCCCCAGCTTTGGAATGTTACTGACCACACCCGCCAAGGGGGCACGCACTTCGGTGTGGGCTAATTCATATTCCGCATGGCGCAAGTCAGCCAAAGCGAGTTGATAGGAGGGATGATCCGTTAAAGAGCCGCGGGTCTTACCACCAAGCTCCGCTTCGATTTGATCTATATCGTGACGCATAATCGCCAAGTTTTGTTTCGATGTTTTTACCGCATGCTCTAAATCATCCATCACTGATTCTGAGACAAAATTTTTGCCTTTTAAATCTCGCTGTCTATTTAATTCGCGCTCGTTGAACGCTAAATTTTCTTTCTCAACATCGAGCTTCACTTGCTGTTCAAGATACTTACTGCGCAGCGCATTCAATGTCGCTTCAACTTCACCTAGACGCGCCTGCGCTTTGTCAACTTGAACACGAAAAGGCGTATTATCAATTCGAAAAAGCAAGTCTCCCCGGGCGACGGTTTGGTTTTCTATGACATTCACGTAATCAATCGTACCCGCCACTCGAGCACTAATAGGCACAATATCAGCCTTAATGTAGGCATTGTCCGTTTCAACATAACGCCCTCCGTTAAGGTAGATCATAAGGCACATGACGAGCACACCCAAAGGCACAACGACCATAAACACAAAGCGCTTTAGTTGATTTTGGGTGACAGTTTTAACAGACATCGCAGTATCACTCATTCGCTAAACGCTTTTTGATAAGTTATCTTTTATTTGATTAACGGCTTTGAGCATAATTTGTTTTTCTTCCTCGGAAAGCCCAGCAAAGGCCTCTTTCCGGACCTCGATAATGACCTCTTCTATTTTTTGCAGGTGATAAGTGGCTTTTTCGAGGGGATATAGCTTATGAGCCCGGCGATCATTGGGATCTGGACGGCGCTCAACCAACTCTAACTTTTGTAGTTGATCAATCAGTCGTGCAAGGGTGATTGGCTGAACCTCTAAACGATCAGCGAGCTCAACCTGACGAATCCCTGGGTTTCGTGCGACATACACCAACGCGCGAGACTGCGCCAACGTCAGCTCACTACCAACCATGCTGCGCTGAAACACCTTACGGAGTAAGCGCGCAATGTCGGTAATTAAAAACCCGAGTCCGGGTTCTTCGAAAACACTCATATTGTCATTTCCAATTCAATTGCTAGAGGGCTAACAGGTGATGCCAAACTGAAATATGCATCACTGTCTTATAATAAGCAATGCTTATTATAAGACAATTTCCAAGGCATAGTGTTAGTAAATTTTGTATAAGCTGGTAATTGCAGGATTGAGTTGGAGGCTAGCGCATAAGTCAGGCCCTTGCCTCGCCTTCTGGGGAGGCCGGCATTGTTAGACCAAGACTTCGTCTAGGTAGTGGGGCAAATTGGCCATGGAGAAAAAGCACTGCGCCCCAGCACCAAGGCGCGCCTCGATATCTCCCGGCGACAAAGACGGCTCACAGTAAGCAAACACTTGCATACCAGCGGATTTTGCCGCATTGATACCCGCGACAGAATCCTCAATAACCACAGCGTCACTTGGGGTCACCCCCATTTGCCGTGCCGCATACAAAAATAAGTCCGGAGCGGGCTTCCCTCGATGAACATCAGCGGCACTATAGATGAAGCCATCAAAATACCTATCAAGCCCTGTGATACCCAAGGTCAAACTCAACTTATCATGACTACCGCTGGACGCGACGCAGATCGGCACCTTCTGCTGAACCAAGCGTTGCAACACAGCCTCGACACCGTCTATTGGCTGTAACCGTTCGCGGAAAGAATCAAAGGTATTTTTTTGTAATTGATTGAGGAAGTTTTCGGGTATCGAAACTCCAAATTCGTGGATTATTTTATCGATTACCGATTCCAACGAGAGACCGCGAAAAGCATTATTAATATCTCGAATCGATAAAAGTAATCCATATTTTGCCAAGTGCGTCTGCATAGTTTCATTGGCAATCTGTTCGCTATCAACCAACACACCATCGCAATCAAATATCACTAACATTTTAACTGGAGAACTCTTTTTAGGTTTTTTATGTCATTCACGAAGGCCGATTTAATACGTAACACTGATAAATCTCGGGGAGTTTTTTTAGTACGAGATCCTTATACAACATTTCACTCTGCTCAACTATTTCAGCTAGTGCATCGATTGAGAGTGCCGCACAAAATTCATCTGCCAACGGGCGATAACTTAAATGCCAAGGTTCACGACTTACACCACCGTAATCAATCGCATAAGGGCGAAAAAAACCATTTGCCTGATCACTATCAATTAACGGACTAAACCACTCGTAAAAAGCTGCAAAGACACCTCCCGGCTCGCATTCCTCTACGGTGAGCTGAAGCCGGTAGCCTGCAGGCAAACAACGTTTATCGTAGATATCAAAATCCGTTCCCCAGTGGTGCCGAGAAGCCCCAGGTAACGCGGACCAGCGCAAAATCGCTTGCAATAATTCCCAGTCTGTTAGTTTTCGTGTGTCGATTGGCTGACCATCACTGTTGAGAACTGGCCGCTCTCCTCTTACTTTCCCATTCCAAATGTCTGTTTGTTTTTCAACGCTTCGAAATCCGCTGGCAACCACCAGGTCGAAACCTGCTTCACTCGCTTTTGCGCACAACGCACTCAATGGAGCGATGACGTCTTTATGCAACCAAGCCGACGATCCGGGTACGACACACAAATGCGAGTGATCAAAACCGAAGAGAATTTGCCTTGTCATTTTGATCATCATTTGTGTCGCTTAATTTGTTGCGCGTTAAAACGTCGAGTCGAATTTTTGATCCCTCAATTACGACCCGCAATTATTCATATCCAAAATGCGAAATACAGGTTCAAAAAGTGCTGAAAACAAATTGCAGAGTGAAACCAAACCTGTATTATAACCCTCAGCTATATAAAGCCGTGAAGTATTATATATATCGTGCTTACTAATATGCTATCACCTCTAATTTTTCAATCAGGTGAACGCAGATACTAATAATTTTAAAGCACTTAATTTTGTGGGGGCCCTCGTAGTTTTGGTTGAGCACGCAAAAGAACTAATAGAACTCAAAAACCTAGGCGCTGCCTCGGTCAATATCCTACGCGCTATTGGCGTCAGCACCTATGACGATTTAAAAAGCATGGGGTCGGTCCAGGCGTATCGGCGGATTAAAGCCCGCGGCATCAATGTATCCAAAGTAATGCTCTACGCCTTAGAGGGCGCTCTCTTGGATATTCACTGGAAAGCGCTCGAACCTGATTTAAAAGAACGCTTAGTCGAAGAAGCTGAAGCAGAAGACTTTTCTGTAAGCTAAACAAACTGTAATCACATATCAATCTGGGGCTGTCATGAATTCACTCAGCCCCCCAATGTTGTGACCATGTTCTCAGATTTTTCCTGATTTTCCACCTCAATACCATAAGTCCATCGGTCACAACCAGCTATCGTTACGACGTTGGGTTAGGGTATTTTTCTTCATAGAATATCGCCTGTCCTAAGAGTTTATAGTCGATATGCAGTTACCCGAAAAACATCTTCCCGAGCTCGATGAGCTCGCCAAACGCATTTGCAGCCTCACCAAACACATTCTGGAAGGTCTTCCGAGTGACGGAGACCCTATTGCAATGAGCAGTGTTCAGGATCTTTTTGACGGCCAACCGAATACCAGAATTTTTGTCCTCAAAGAAGGTCTCTTAGACTACGAGTTTGGCGGCAAGGTTGTATTTCGCGCGCAACCTGGTGACCTATTAGGTTTCGCAAAGTCTCTCAAACTAGAAGAAGGTCCCTATAGCGCCGACTCACCTGTCGAATTAATTCCCTATACTCGCGATCAGTTAATGGCTCACGTTAACAGCTCGGAGACTTTACAAAAACACTGGACATTACTGCTGATAAGCCAAGCAAGTTACTACCGCCAAGCATTAGCGGTGGAAACCCCTGGGCTTTATCAGCCAGCTACCGGTTTTTTACACTTTGAGGAAGGCGATACGATCATCGCTCAGGGAGAAGAAGCTGAATGCGTATACACACTACTCGAAGGTAGCGCTGACGCAATCCACGATGAGATTAAAGTCGGTGAGATTAAAGCTGAAGAAATTTTTGGCGCGATGGCCGTTTTTACCGGACAACGTCGCAATGCGTCAGTAATTGCCACCAGCGCTTGCAGTGTGCTTGCCGTGAGAAAAGACGAATTCCTGGACCTCGTTGCCCACCACCCTAAAGTCGCTGTTAATCTTGTGGAAGAGATGGCTGAAAAAATTAATCAACTCAATCGCCAAGTTCGCTCGCTCCAATAAAGCCACGATTAAAGTCACGACCGTTGACCACCAGACAGGACCGCCCTCTGTTTGTACACCGAAGACTTATAGGCTAACGTACCCCCATCCAATTCGAGCGAGTCAAACCAATGAGTGACTTTGGATTAAAAACGTTATGCTATCTTCATGAAATAGCCGATCCAGGCAGCAAAAGTATTAGCATAGAGGGTAAAGAACTTTTCGCCGTCAAAAAACGACAGCAAGTTTACGTTTACGTTAACCGCTGCCCGCATGTGCAACTGCCATTAAACTGGACACCAGATCGCTTCCTCGACAAGGACAATGAGTTGATTCAGTGCACAAGTCACGGCGCGTTGTTTACAATTGATTCGGGTCTCTGTGTCGCAGGTCCTTGCCCCGGACGTAGCTTGGAGTCTGTTCCTGTCGAAATTATTAATGGAAAAATCAGTGTTGCCAGTTCTGTTTTAGCGCAACTCTAGAATCACTTGGTAGCTCATTCATAGAGTTCAGGCGCACTAAAAGCGATTCGTTCTTTAATAGCTATTTCGCGAGCGGTTAATGCCGCTCGATACGCCAGCACCTCCACGCCTAGATAAAGGGCTTCTCTCAACAACTCTCCATAACGAACATCAATGTCATCTGCCGGCACGACATGCTCAATGCCCGTATGCTGGACACAAAAAAGCAGCACCGCGCGATATCCCTTGTCCACTTGCGACATTAATTCGCGTAGGTGCTTTTGACCACGTTCACTTATTGAGTCCGGAAAAGCACCGACACCCTTACTGAGTGCCAAGGTAACGTTTTTCACTTCGACATAGCAGTCTTTTTGCTTAGCGTGCCCCGCCAAAAAAAAATCAATTCGACTGCGTTCTGCACCATAAGGCACCTCTCTCCGGATTTCGCTATAGCCTTGAAGCTCTTCAATGACCCCATTTTTAATGGCCTCTTCCACCAATGCGTTGGCCCTACCGGTATTTACTCCCGCTTTTTTTCTACCCGGAACGGTGGCTATCTCCCAAGTGTAAGCAAGTTTGCGCTTAGGGTTATCGGACTTGGATATCCAACAGGGAGAACCTTCTACTAAACAGTTTTTCATTGATCCCGTATTTGGGCAGTGAGCTGTCACCGTTTCTCCGGATTCCAACTCCACATCGGCGAAAAAGCGTTTATAGCGGCGCACAAATCGCCCCTTAATAAGCGGAGGATTAAACTTCATAACATCTGGCTAAACTTGTAGGTTAATTTTGCTGAACAAGGAAACATCATACTATGGATCTTTAAATGACGCCGTATACCTAAGAGCCGGCCCTGAAGGGCCCCTACTATCAAAAATTGCTGGCGCAGCTTGTTGAGTTCTGGTAGGTTGCACGGTTCAAAAAACGGGGCCCCCCCCAGTACCGCTCTGCGGGACAAAAGGTAGCCCTTTACGATGGATATGTTGTGTTGAAAAGAGGCCATAACGATGCCTAAAACTTCAGCTAAGATTGAAAGCTTCAGCATGCACGGTTTTTCACCCTATAAAGAGAAAAAGGGTGAAGAGTACATGAACGAAGCTCAGCGTGATCATTTCCGTGCGCTCTTACTGGCATGGAAAAGGGAATTGATGGAAGAAGTGGATCGAACCATGAGCCACATGAAGGATGAAGCATCCAATCCACCAGACCCCGCCGATCGTGCAAGCCAAGAAGAAGCCTTCAGCTTAGAGCTTCGCACTCGCGATCGTGAGCGCAAGCTGATCAAAAAAATTGACTCCACTCTGGAGCTCATTGATAACGATGACTATGGTTTTTGCGATACCTGCGGCGTCGAGATAGGTATTCGTCGTCTCGAAGCACGTCCTACAGCGACGCTGTGCGTGGACTGCAAAACCTTAGACGAAATCAAAGAGAAGCAAATCAGCGGTTAATTATCTTGCTGTCTTGCGCTGCTAAACACAGCTGGGCCCACTCGCCGGAGTGCGCCTAGCTGTGACCTCCCCAGCCGTCTCCATTGCGAACATTACTCCGTATGTTGGGCGATTTGCCCCCTCACCTTCGGGACCATTGCATTTCGGTTCGCTCGTCTCTGCCTTAGCCAGTTATCTTGATGCGCGACACCACCAGGGCCAATGGCTCTTAAGAGTGGAAGATCTCGACCCCCCTAGAGAGGTTGCTGGGTCAGCAGACGCTATTGTCAAAAGTCTTGAAACGCACAAGCTTCACTGGGACGGTGAAATCCTCTGGCAAAGCCAACGCCAGGATGCCTATCGGGAAGCCTTAACACTGTTATCCGACATGGGTGTTACATTCCCATGTCGCTGCACCCGAAAAGCCATTGCCGCACTTGGCGGCATTTACCCAGGCACGTGTCGCACCCCCGATACACCTATTCGACAGGATGAGCCAGTTGCCTGGCGACTATTGAGCCACGACTTTCCAGCAAGCGTTCAAGCCTCTCACATACAAATATATGACGACCTGGTTTTTGGCCCCCAACAGCAGGATGTTGCTGCCGAAATGGGCGATTTTATTATCAAACGCAAGGACGGCTTATACGCTTATCAACTCGCTGTTGTAGTGGACGATATCTATCAAGGTATTACCCACGTTATTCGGGGCTCTGACCTACTCGAGTCTACAGGACCGCAAAAGCTGCTGTTCCAATTGTTGGGAGCAACGGCTCCACGGTTCGGGCATTGCCCAGTCGCTTTAAATGCACTGGGGCAAAAACTGAGTAAGCAACATCACGCGTCACCACTCAACGATGCCCAACCATCAGAAAATTTGTGGCAAGCACTCTCCTTTCTCAGGCAGATGCCTCCTACAACGCTGCGAGGAGCTGAGCCAAGCGAATTGTTGAGCTGGGCAATTCACAACTGGGATATAAACCAGGTTCCCAAAATCATGGGTTATCAACCCCCGGATTCAAACCAAGACCGGTAAGCGATTTGCCACGGCCAGCTCGCAACAGGTAGTATCCTAGTCAGTGACCCATAACGACGATTAACAATAATGAAAACACGTCCTCTGGTTTTGATCATTTTGGGGGTTTATATTTTTTCACCGGCGCTGTTCACCTGGATCGTGAATCCGAATGGTGCATGGTACCGGCCCTACGTTATCTGGTTGATAGTCATAATCGCGGCATACTTCATTCACAGCCGGCGTAAAAAAGACAGCATCTAGCTATGGTTTTTGATTTACCTCTCGTTGCGTTTTATTGCGTTTGCTACATGCTCGTTTTGTTTGGCATTGCATTTATTACCGAACGCGGTTGGATCCCCGATTCCGTCGTCCGCCACCCCCTGACCTATATTTTATCGTTAGGTATTGTCGCTAGCGCCTGGGAGTTTTATGGCATCGTCGATTTGGCCGATCAATTTGGCTATGGCGCACTGGCTTACTATCTGGGTGTTGGCGCAATTTTTATTTTCGCACCTGTCGCGCTCGCGCCACTTACAGAAATTGCCCGGCGCTACCAAGTTCGTTCGTTAGCAGACCTCTTGGTATTTCGCTACCACAATCATTCCGTTGGTGTGCTCGCAACGTTGTGTATGTGCCTCGCAGTGATTCCCCTACTTGCTCTACAACTTCAAGCCGTCTCTGACACACTGACAATTTTAACCGCCGCGCGTAATGAGGATTTGCCTTTAACCGATACGGGCTTCAGTAGCCGAGAAGTGTTGGCATTAATTTATTGCGTTATTCTGGCCATATTTACCGTGCTGTTCGGTTCGAGCCGCGACAAACATCGCGGCCTTATTACCGCAATGGCATTTGAGTCTTTGTTAAAAGTCTGTGCCTTGTGCGCAGTTGGACTGTTTGCCGTTCACCATGTTTTTGGTGGTATGAGCGGTCTCGATAACTGGTTACAAAACAATAGCGTTCACCTCGACAGATTGTATGCGCCGGTTCAAGACTCCGCTTCGCATACATTGTTGATTATTTTTTTAGCCACAGCCGTGGCGATGCCACATATTTTTCACATGAGTGTGGTTGAAAATCCTGTACGCAACGCTATCCGTACGGTGGGTTGGGCTTTCCCATTATTTCTTCTGTTCATGGCGTTGCCAATTTTTCCCATTTTATGGGCTGGCAAAGAGTTACAACTCACAATGTCGCCCGAATATTTTACCTTAGGCGTGCCACTAGAAAGTGGTTCCCCCGCGTTAACGATGCTCGCGTTTTTAGGTGGGCTATCGGCATCGACAGGTGCACTCGTCGCAATATCATTAGCACTCACCACAATGCTACTCAATCAATGGCTTTTGCCAATATTGAAGCTTAACGCGCGCTGGAATATCTTTCATTTATTGCTGTGGTTACGACGCGGTTTGATATTCGGTGTTTTCATTGCCGGTTTCTTGTTCTACCAGCTCGTACATAGCCGTTACAACTTAACCGATTTAGCATTACTCGGATTTATTCAAGCTCTGCAATTCTTACCCGGCATTATTGCCATTGCTTATTGGCCACGCGCGAACAGCAAAGGGTTTCTCGCAGGCTTGAGTGTTGGCACCTTGGTGTGGGGGTTCGGATTATTTTTACCGACCATTGTTGGCATTAATGCTATTGAGTTGCCCAATAACAATCAATCCATTTTACTCGGATTTAATCAGTGGAATGCCATTACCTTGTGGTCACTGAGCCTCAATATTTTAGTTTTTGTTGGTGTATCACTGTTCACAAAAACCTCAGACGCAGAGCACTACAGCGCGGAGTTGTGCAGCGCTGATGAAATAAGTCATCCAGTCCGAAATACTTTAGATATCTCTAGCGCTGGAGAATTTAAAAGCCGCCTTGCGGATCGCTTAGGTGCCGACATTGCAGAACAGGAGGTCGACCGCGCGCTTCGAGAGCTTGAGCTAAATCGCAGTGAACGGCGTCCCTATGCGTTACGCCGACTGAGAAACCGATTAGAAGCTAACTTATCTGGATTATTTGGCATTTCGGTAGCGGGGGAAATTCTCGACGAGCATATTCCCTACAAGATTCCCACTCACTCAGGAAGCGCCGACATCAACTTAATAGAACGACGCTTCGAAAGGGATAACCGCGAGCTATCCGGGGTCGCTGCGGAACTCAACAACTTGCGTTTATATTATCGAAAAACGCTACAAGAACTTCCAATGGCCATTTGTTCTTTGGGCCCCGATTTAGAGGTGCTAACTTGGAACAATGCTATGGCTGAGTTGACCGGAATCGATAGCGACGACGTGACTGGCTCCCATCTCAGCAACTTAATCGAACCTTGGCATACTCTTATTGCAGACTTCTCCGCTGATCAGCACACCCACACTCACCGTCAAGCGACAGAGATCGACAATCACACCTGCTGGTATAGCTTACACAAGGCATTAATTGAGGGTCCGGTACCGAGCAGCGCAGACTGTCAGGTGATATTGATTGAAGACGTTACGGAGCTGCAACGTTTGGAAAATGAGCTGATCCACTCGGAGCGCCTAGCATCAGTAGGACGGCTTGCAGCAGGGGTTGCACATGAAATTGGTAATCCCGTTACCGGAATTGCCTGCCTTGCACAAAACATTCAATACGAAACTAAGGACAAAGAGCTATTAGAAAGCGCGGAACAAATCCTGGAACAAACCGATCGTATTACGCGAATAGTCCAATCGCTTGTCAGCTTCTCCCATGCCGGTAGCAATCATGCTGAAACCTACGAACTAGTGCATCTAAGTGACTGCGCGGATGAAGCCATCCACTTATTGTCACTCCAGAAGGACAAAACCGAAGTCCACTACGACAACCAGCTAAACGAGTCTCTCGTCATTCGTGGCGATGCTCAGAGACTAATCCAGGTCTTCGTCAATCTCCTCAGTAATGCAAGAGACGCAAGCCCAGCTGGAGGCCGCATTCCGGTAACTGGGGCCATTATCAATGGCATGGTGACGGTTTCAATTGAAGACGAAGGCCATGGCATTCCTGCCAATAAACTCGGGCAAATCCTCGAGCCCTTCTACACCACCAAAGAGCCAGGTGAAGGCACTGGCCTGGGCCTCTCGATGGTATACAGTATTGTCACCGACCACGAGGGCCAGATAGAGATCCAGAGCCCGGTTAACGAAGCGACTGGCCGCGGCGCTCGCTTCACTCTGCAATTCCCCGCCTAGATCAAATACCACTAAGTTTGTTACCTTCAAAGGCACGAGACTGTTTGCTTTGGGATCAAAATCGCCTACGATAGGTCAAAGTGTTACCAACATCATAAAAATTGTTACCGGAAGAAACCGGCAGACGTAAATACAAGAACTCACCCTGGCTAGATTATGAGCAAAATATTGGTCGTCGAAGACGAAGCCATTATTCGCACTGCACTACGCAAACTATTGGAACGCCATAAATACGATGTCGCTATCGCTGCATCAGTCAAAGAGGCCACCACCAAGTTTGTTCTGTCGCACTTCGACCTCATTATCAGCGATCTCCGCTTACCCGGAGCACCCGGCACCGACCTAATTCAACTAGCAGACGATGTCCCTGTATTAATCATGACGAGCTACGCCAGCTTACGTTCGGCCGTTGATTCTATGCGTATGGGTGCCGTGGACTACATTGCTAAACCTTTTGATCACGACAAGATGATCGCTGCAGTAAAACAAGCTTTAGGGAAATCCGAGGCGAGCAAAAAAGCAGCACCGAGCAAATCCAAAACGTCTAGCGCAGCTGTTAACGGCATGATTGGCTCAAGCAACGTGATGAAAGAAATCTATAATCGAATTCACAAGGTTGCGCCCACCAGTGCCACCGTGCTGGTGCATGGAGAGACAGGCACAGGGAAAGAGTTAGTCGCTAAAGCCATCCACGCAGAAAGCCCGCGTCACCAGCAGCCCCTGATTTCTGTTAACTGCGCCGCTATTCCAGATACGCTGATTGAATCGGAGCTATTCGGCCACGAAAAAGGCGCCTTTACCGGCGCGCAAGCAACTCGCGAAGGGCTGGTGGCTGCCGCCGATGGAGGCACCCTGTTCCTTGATGAAATAGGTGAGCTGCCGTTAGAGGCACAAGCTCGCTTGCTAAGAGTCCTGCAAGAAGGTGAAGTCCGACCCATTGGTTCAATTGAGAGCCGCAAAGTGGACGTTCGACTCGTGGCTGCAACTCACCGTAATTTAGGCCAATTGGCGCAGGAAGGCCGTTTCCGCGAAGACCTTTTTTACCGTATCAACGTTGTTCAGCTAGTACTACCGCCTTTGCGCGAGCGCGGTAAAGATATCATTGCCTTAGCCGAAGCGATGTTAGCTAGATACTGTGAAAAGTTTGATAAGCCCGGTCTCAGCTTTTCCCCAGAGGCGGTCCAAGCCATCACGACGTATACATGGCCGGGCAATGTTCGGGAGCTAGAAAACGCTGTACAACGGGCGGTTATCCTGTCAGAAAGTGATAGAGAAATCAGCCACGACCTCCTATCGATTGACCTCGACCTCGTACCCGTGGTCGACATGCAAGAGTCTGACAACCCCTTTCAACAGATCAGCCCTATGCCCAAAGCGCCACCTCGCAAGCAGCATATGGACCCTAATGAAGACCTCTCCCTTGAGGACTACTTCCAGCGATTCGTGCTAGAACACCAAGACACGATGAGCGAGACGGAATTGGCCCGTAAGTTGGGCGTCAGCCGTAAGTGCCTATGGGAAAGACGCCAACGCCTCGGTATCCCGCGCAAAAAGACTGTTAAAACCGGAAGTTAGAAAAGTTCCCCTCCACTAAGCAGTTTTTTCATTAAGGCGTTACCTCTCATCACCAAAGGTAACAAAAGCCGAGAAATACGGTAACGCACCCCCACTTCACCAGCCCTGAGAACACCCGCCGCATTTTTATAACCCATTGTTTTTATTGAGTTTTTAATTGTTGGCACAAGGAATGCTTTAACCAGCTACATAATAAGAACAACAAATAATAACTACAAAGCAAAAACAGATAATAATAAGAACAACAAAAAATAAGAATAATAGACAAGTACTGACTTATTGATTGGAGAGGGTTTGCCAGGTAGCAAATTCGCAGCAAGGAAGTTTGATAAAAACAACAGTTAGATGTGAAGTTACGATTGACGGGAAAGCTTAGGCTTTCCCGTTTTGCTTTCTAGAGAATGCATTTCCCCCACCGTAGCCCCAATTGGGCAATAATTGCCGCTATGCACCCTGGCCGTGATAGAATCGCCAGCTAATTTTTTGATCCTTACATAACCCGCTAGCTTGCAGACAACCACCTGTTTCCCTCCTATGTTGAAATCATTCATACGTCGTATAGCGTCAAGAGGCAATCGATCCGATACCGCCACCGCTGCGACACACCATATGCATCTCGATGACATTAGCCGAGGCGCCTTGCGCGTGATTAGTGAGCTGGAGAAGGCTGGTTACGAGGCCTATATCGTCGGTGGGGGTGTCAGAGACTTACTACTTGATGGTCATCCAAAGGATTTTGATATCGCTACGGATGCGACGCCAGAACAGACAAAAAAAGTCTTCCGCAATGCACGCATCGTTGGCAAACGCTTTCGGATTGTCCACGTGCGGATGGGGCGCGAAGTGCTCGAGGTAACCACCTTCCGTGGCTCACATAACGCCACCGACAGTCGCCATGCAGCCACCAACCAGCAGGGCCGCTTAGTCAGAGATAATGTCTATGGTGACCTAAAATCCGACGCCTTGCGCCGTGATTTCACTATGAATGCGTTGTACTACTCACCTAACCGAGAGGAAGTCACAGATTTTACAGACGGGCTTGCAGATGTCGATGCTCACCTCGTGCGTATGATCGGGGACCCAGCGACACGCTATCAAGAAGACCCTGTACGCATGCTGAGAGCGGCCCGTCTAGCAGCAAAACTGGACTTCGACATCGAAACCAAGACCGCCGCGCCCATAACCGAATTGGCCCATCTACTGGCAGACATTCCGCCAGCACGGCTATTTGATGAATCTCTCAAGCTCTTAATGGGCGGCTACGCCGAAGCTTGTTACCAAGAGCTTCGTCACCGGCATTTGTTCGAACAGCTATTCCCAGCAACCCAAGAAGTGCTGGATACCGATGCCCCCGGCCAAGCCGACAAACTCATTACACTGGCAGCAGCCAATACCGACCGACGAATCCGCAATGATCAACGGGTGACCCCAGCGTTTATCTTTGCCGTCATACTGTGGCCGGTGGTTCAGCGCCAAACGCAACAATTAATAGACGATGGCTTAAGCCCCATTCCCGCGATTCACCAGGCCGCACAATGGGTACTTTCGCGGCAATGTCAGCGGGTTGCGATTCCCAAACGATTCACGATGACGATCCGCGACATTTGGGAGCTGCAATTCCGGCTCCGACGCCGCAACGGCCTTCAGGCGTTTCGGGCAATTGAACACCCCAAATTCCGCGCGGCCTATGACTTTCTGCTATTGAGGGAAGAGTCTGGCGAGTCCTTAGACGGCCTAGGCGTGTGGTGGACAACATTCCAATCCGCTGAAGAAGCCGAGCGCAAGGAAATGGTAAGCAAACTCAGCGGGTCAAAGGGAGGGGCGAAGAATCGATCACGCCGCCGCCCAAAAAAGAAAAGCCCACCCACAAGCCACTAGCACATGAAAACACCCTCACCAAACACCACCGTGCAAGCGTACATTGCGCTGGGCAGCAACCTATCTGACCCACTATCTCAGGTCAGTTCGGCTGTGGAGCAGCTGAAATGCCTACCCAATAGCCGAGTTACTGCGCTATCGGCCTGGTACCGCTCCAAGGCTATTGGTCCTGGTGAACAGCCAGACTACATCAACGGCGCGTTACAACTAGACACACAACTGTCACCACATCAACTGCTTGAACACACGCAAGCGATAGAAGCGAACCACGGCCGAGAACGACGCATTCGCTGGGCGGCTCGGACCCTAGATTTAGACATTTTGCTATTTGGTGATCAAACATTAGACAGCGATAATTTACAGATACCTCATCCTCGCCTAACGGAGCGCAATTTTGTACTCTATCCCCTGGCGGATATTGATCCCGACATGGTGTTTCCCGATGGGACTCAGCTATCGACATTAATATCGCAAAGCTCAATGTCAGGTTTGCAACGACTCGCCCCAGAGGCGACTCCCCCAAACTTGGTATTATCCGAGCCGATGAAGTAAGGAGTAAGGTGTGAACGGCGCCCTTAACGTGCAAGTGGATTACGATCCAAGTCAGGTTCCCCGCTTTATCGCGGTAGAAGGCCCTATTGGCGTCGGCAAAACCACGCTCGCAAAAAATCTCGCCCAAACCTTTGGCTACGACACACTACTTGAGCAAGCCGAAGACAACCCATTTCTTGAACGCTTTTATCAAAACCAACGCGTCAATGCGCTACCCACACAGCTGCACTTTTTGTTTCAGCGCGCCAAACAAATTCAAGCCCTACGCCAAGGTGACATGTTTGAACCCGTGCGTATCGCCGACTTTTTGATGGAAAAAGACCAGCTCTTCGCTCAAGTAACACTGGACGACGACGAGTTTCGACTCTACCAACAAGTCTATGATCAGCTCACCATTGATACGCCAACCCCCGATATCGTTGTATATTTGCAAGCGCCGTTAGACGTATTAATCGAGCGTATTAACCATCGCGGTATCAAAGCAGAAAAACATATCGACACCGCCTATTTGCGCGCTCTTAACGACGCCTACACTAAATTTTTTCACTACTACCACCAGTCACCATTATTAATTGTCAATGCAGCGGAAATTGACCTAGTCAACAATGATGAACACTACAAACAGTTTGTTGACTACCTGCTTAGCATTAAGAGTGGCCGTCATTACTACAACCCTGCCGCACTTTAATGCGTGAATCGACCGCCGTTGATTAATCAACACTAAGGTAAAACACCATGCCCTACGCAAACCTCACTAAAGAATCTGCTTTAGAAAAGCCGATCACTGTTAACACCCTGCGTAAAATGAAAGCCGAAAAGCAAAAGTTTGTCACTGTTGCGCTTTACGACGCCCCGATGTCAGCGATGGCACAAAAAACCGGCATTGAGGTGCTATTAGTGGGCGACAGTCTCGGCATGACTGTGCTCGGGTATGAATCGACGATTCCCGTGACTATGGAGCAAATGATCTACCACGTCGAAGCCGTGCGCCGAGGTAATGATAAATCGCTGATTATGGGTGATTTACCGTTCATGACCTATGCAACACCAGAGCAAGCCATGACCAATGCAGCACGCATTATGCGCGCCGGTGCCAATATGGTTAAACTCGAAGGTGGTGAGTGGCTAGCTGAAACTGTTTACATGCTGACCCAACGCGGGATTCCGGTGTGCGCGCATCTCGGTTTGACACCTCAGTCTGTTAATATTTTTGGCGGCTTTCGAGTACAAGGTAAAAACGACGAGCAAGCCGATAAAATTTTACACGACGCGAAACTGCTCGACGAAGCCGGTGCCGATTTAGTCGTCTTGGAGTGTGTACCTTCGGCGTTAGCGAAGCGCGTCACCGACGCCGTCGGTATGTGCACCATCGGCATTGGAGCCGGCAGAGAAACCGACGCGCAAGTCTTGGTCATTAATGACATTCTCGGTTTAACACCCCAACCGCCCAAATTTTCTAAAAACTTTTTGATTGAGGCCGGAGACATTCCCGGCGCACTGCTTAAATATGCCAACGATGTGAAAGAAGGTATTTTCCCCGAAGATGCGCATACTTTCGGCTAACACGTATAGAGGCCCAGGGATAGACAATGGCAACACGTAAGATTGATGGTTTGCTCGCGAAAGCAGATACATGGCTATTCAGTGTAGAAACCAGTGTTGACTTAAAAGCGCACCGTACGCTTTGGCATACAAGCCGCGTACTGTTTGCCGCTATTCGCGATTTATTCAGTGGCAACATCACGTTACACGCGATGGGGTTGGTGTACACCACCATTTTATCCATCGTCCCGTTTTTGGCGTTAAGCTTTTCAGTTTTAAAGGGTTTTGGTGTTCACAATCAATTAGAACCGTTGCTCAATACCTTAACAGAACCACTCGGCTCACAAGGCCCAGAATTAGTGGCCAACATTGTTGGATTTGTTGATAACTTTAAGGTGGGTGTTTTAGGGTCTGTTGGCCTTGGTTTATTGATCTACACGGTCATATCGCTAGTACAAAAAGTTGAAAACTCTTTCAATCAAATATGGCGAGTAAGCCAACCTCGAACCATTGGCCAGCGTTTTAGCAATTACCTGAGTGTCATTATTATCGGTCCGGTATTAGTTTTCTCGGCACTTGGCGCAACAGGCACGCTAATGAACTCGGCCATCATGACATACCTGCTAGAAATAGGCCCGCTTGGCTGGCTCTTCGCGACATTCAGCCGCATGACGCCATACTTTATGATCATCGGCTTATTCACTTTTCTCTACACTTTTATTCCCAATACCAAAGTCAAAATTCGCTATGCGTTTATTGGTGGAATCACCGGCGGCATCCTGTGGCAAACTGTAGGCTTTGCGTTTGCGAAGTTTTTTGCAGTTTCAGCAAGTCAAGGTAGCTATGCTGCAATTTACTCCGGCTTTGCTATTGGTATCGTTTCTTTATGGTGGCTTTACCTATGCTGGCTGATTTTATTGTTTGGAGCCTCGGTTGCTTTCTATGCACAACACGCGATGCAAATTACACGCTCAAGGGTAAACAATCCTAGCGCAGAAATTGACGAACACACCGGTTTATCGATGATGTATCGGGTTGCAAAACAATTTGATGGCGACGGCGGCGGGTTATCAATCAGTGAAATGGAATCGAACCTATCGGTAGGACCCGAAGCGATCAATCGAATCTACCAAAAGCTGGTGGACAATGGTTTTTTGATTCAAGGCGGTGATGGCGGCGACAAACTATTTCCGGCGAAAGCGCTCGACCATATCTTGATTTGCGATCTTTTAAAAGCACTGCGTCAATCAGATAACCCGTTACCCGCCTCACTCAAACAAGATCACAATGTTCTACAGTTAACCCAAAAGATCGAGCAGTCTTACCAACAAATTTTTGACGACTTAACATTAGCGCAATGGGTTCGCCAAACGGCCCAGCAAGCGCCATCAAACACAGATGTCGACTTACCCAAAGCGCTAGACGTCGGAGAGAAGAAAGCCACGGCAAGTTGATTCTCATCATCACCTTCCGAACGATCCTCCGGCATACTCTAACGATGGTATTCCACAAAAGAGGTGTTTATGGGCATAGAGGTTGATCGAACCGAGTTTTCTGCCGAAGACTATCGCGCCTTTGGAAAACGGGTCCGCGATAATCTCTATGTACTGGAACGACTACTTGCCAAGCCAAATTTTGGCGTAGGCCCCACCACCTTCGGTGCCGAGCTGGAACTCTATCTGATTGATAACAATGGACACCCCCTGCTTCTCAATCAAGACATTCAAAACCAACTACAAGACCCACAGTTAACACTCGAACTCAACCGGTACAATTTAGAATACAACTTCAGCCCCTACGCAATTAACGACAACTGCCTCGCAAAAACCGAAGCTGAGGCGCTGTCGGTATTAAAACGTATCAATGAATGTGCGCAGCAATGGGGAGGATCTGCAATCCCGGTGGGGATTTTACCGACACTCCAGGCAGCCGATACGGGCTACCATGTAATGACCAAAACTAAACGCTACGAGGCGTTAACTAAGCAACTGTCGGAGATTCGCGGCGGCCCATTTACCATTGATATCCAAGGCTCTGAACACCTTAACCATTCAATGCAAGACGTTACTCTCGAAGGAGCCTGTACGTCGTTTCAAATTCATTTGCGTGTGGCACCAGAACGCTTTGCCGATACCTATAACGCACTGCAACTTGTAACGCCACTCGCCTTAGCGCTCGGCGCAAACTCACCGATTCTATTCGGGCACCGCTTGTGGCACGAGTCCCGCATCCCCTTGTTTAAGCAGTCGATTGATTGCCGCCGCCCTGACCTAGCGCACCCAACACCCGCTCGAGTTAATTATGGGCACAGCTGGTTGCGGCACGGCGCCAGCGAGTTATTCGCGGAGTCAATTTATCTTTATCAGCCTATCTTGCCCTTGATAAGCACCGAAGATCCGCTCGAGATTTATAACCAAGGTGGTGTGCCATCACTCCATGAATTGAGACTTCAACAAGGAAGTGTATGGCTTTGGAATCGTCCGGTATTTGATCCTGCCGATGAGGGTCACCTGCGAATCGAAATGCGCGCACTGCCTGCAGGCCCAACGATTGTCGACATGATGGCAAATGCCGCACTATTAATTGGCCTTACCGAAATGCAACGGATCGGCATTAACGAAAAATTACCCGCAATACCTTTCGAATATTGTATTAAAAATTTTCATCGCGCGGCTGAACATGGATTAAACGCAGAACTCATTTGGCCGGACATTAAGCAAAACAAGTTAACCTACCGGCCTGTAACGGAAATTCTGAAGGATTTACTACCTAAACTTAGCGAACACCTCACTGCAATTGGTTTTTTGCATGCGGACTTTGATCGTTTATTGGGTATCATCGATGAGCGTTTGCAAACCCGACAAAATGGCGCACAGTGGCAACTTAACAAACTTCGTCAGCTGGAACAGCAACTGTCGCGACCTGCCGCACTGGTTGCCATGATACAAGAGTACCGCGAAAACAGCGCTGCCAATATTCCCGTTGCGCAATGGAAATAATGCATTTACGTAAAGGCAACTTATGAAACCGCAAAGCCAGATTTTTCCTAATTTTTATCCATTTCAATGCTGGTCGTCACCCGCATCTCAAGAGCTAGGCGAATCAGCGCTGGACTTTTTACACCATCTGAATGGCCCTACGCACCTATACTTACCAGGCCAAGATGGCGCTCGATCTCGCGTTATTGTAACGCTACTGCACGGCAACGAACCGTCAGGATTAATCGCGCTCTATCATCTTTTAAAAATGGGTATCAAACCCGCAGTAGATATTCACTGCATTATCGCCAGTGTAGCCGCCGCGAAATCACCACCCACATTCCACTACCGCATGTTACCGGGACAAAAAGATTTAAACCGATGCTTTAGCGCGCCATTTGAAGACAACCCACAAGATCAATTAGCAAAGGGCATCCTAGAAACCATTGAGTATCTGCAACCCGAAGCAGTCATCGATGTTCATAACACATCAGGCTCAGGGCCCTCTTTTGGTGTTACCACTTTTATGGATCCTCGACACGATGCATTGGTCTCACTGTTTACACAACGCATGATTGTCACCGATTTAAACCTGGGTGCCCTAATGGAGATCAGTGAACATGTTGTTCCCACCGTCACCATAGAGTGCGGCGGCGCAGCGGATATGGAGTCTCACCTTCTCGCCCAGGAAGGTATCGAGCAATTTGTCATTCGCGACGATGTGTTAACACCGCCCCAAACGGATTTTGATCTAGAACTTTTCCATAACCCCATTCGTTTAGAACTTACCGAAAACGCCTCCATTATCTACGAAGAAGTACCACAGCAAGACGTTGATTTAACCCTATCTCCTAGTATCGAACATCTTAACTTTGGCTTTGTAGACGAAACCAATGACCTGGGTTTTCTCAACACCCAAATGGAAGACGTTTTACGTGCGACGAATTCCCACGGGGAAGAAGTCTCCCAGCACTATTTTCAGACGGACAACGGGATTCTTCGACCTACTCAACAGTTGAAATTTTTTATGGTCACCACCAACCCGGAGATCGCGAAAAAAGACTGCTTATTTTATTTCGTAACAGCCGACTAAGTTAAAGATAGCCATCACCCTTGCCATTTGCTCCCGAGGCAAATTTAACGCATTATGCTCGACCTCAATCAGCATGCATCTAGCGCAAAACCACTGGAGGACGTGTGCAAACTTGGCAAGTAGGCGAAATCACTATCCACTGCGTAGTGGAAACCGTTTTCAAACTCCCCTACAACAACAAATCCTTTTTGCTACCTGGAGCAACGCCCGACGAGCTTGCAAAGATTTCATGGCTTAAACCCCATTACCTCAGTGAGCAAGGTCACCTTCTCATGGCTATTCAAGCCTTATTAATTGAAGCAGGAGATATTAAACTGCTAGTAGATACCTGTATTGGTAATGATAAGCCACGCAGACTAACGGCAGGACAGGCATTACACACTGACTTCCTAGATCGGCTAGCCCATATTGGCTGGCAACGACACAACGTGACGCATGTCGTATGCACGCACCTGCATGTCGATCACGTTGGCTGGAATACCCTGTTAGAAGAGGGAAATTGGGTACCTACCTTTCCTAACGCTGAATATTTAATCGGCAAACAGGAGTACGAATTTTGGTCTCGCAGTAAATCCACCGACCAACAGGCGGTGATGGAAGATTCTGTGACACCAATCTTCAACGCGGGGCTAGTGACGCTGGTGGAGATGAATCACACAATAGACCCTGGTCTTCAGCTTATTCCAACGCCAGGTCACACACCCGGGCATGTGAGTGTTTCAATCCAGTCAAATGGCGAAAAGGCGTTGATCACCGGAGACTTTATTCACCATCCTTGCCAGATTGCTCGACCCGATTGGCACTGCCAGTTCGACGAGGACATCGAAGCGGCGTCTTCCACGAGAAAACGTACGTTGCAAACCCTAGCGGATGAAGACACTTTAGTCATTGGCACACACTTTTCTAAACCAGCAGCGGGAAGGGTTCGCCTCGATGACAATAATACATGGTACTTAGAGACCGACAATTAAACCGTAAACTCATAAGATATTAGTTATGCAAAACAAATTACTTTTTTTCGGAATGATATTCATATTGGCAGGACTGACGATCGTTCATTTCAGCTTACAGCCCGAGGTAGGCTCATCAACTGACGACAGCGACTATATTCATTCTGATGACCCTACAATGCAGGCCGCATATAATAAAGCTCGAGAGCAGCTCGATTACTTTTTAAAAACTGCGCGATCGAAGCCAGAAGGAACACAAGGTTACTCCGTGAAAATTGGCATACAAGAAGGTGATGTCACCGAGTTCTTTTGGATCTTTCCCTTTGAAGAATATCAAGGTGATTTTGCTGGTCGCATTAGCGACGAACCAAAATTAATAGAGTCAGTCTTTAAAGGCGAAGTTATTCGTTTCTCACGCGGACAAATTATCGATTGGACTTTTGATGACAAGAAAACCAACGTCATGCATGGGAATTACACGGGTTGCGTCGAACTGCTTGAAACGGCACCAGAACATGCCGAACAATTTATGGAACTATACGGGTTGGACTGTAGCAAACTAAACTAGCGGGCTAGTAGTCGCACAGATGGACAAACAACAAGCGAAACACTATTTACTTAGCAAGCCGGAAGCCAAAGAGGATTATCCATTTGGCGATAAAGCAGCGGCATTCAAAATTGCAGGCAAAATGTTTGCGCTACTGTCGCGGCACCAAGGTCGAGACATTTTGAATCTAAAGTGCGCCCCGGATGAATCCCTAGCACTGCGTGATATATTCCCTGGTATTATTCCAGGCTACCACATGAACAAGCGCCACTGGAATACGTTGTTTTTAGATAATGACCTGGTTGCCAACACAACCAAGGCTTGCATCCTAGAGGCAGTACCGGATAAAGAAGTTGAGCGATTAATTGATCATTCTTACACGTTGGTTGTGCGAGGGCTCCGCAAAGCAGAACGACTAGCCCTCGAACTTAGGCAGGGAACCGAAGTCCTCTACCGCTAAACGGCCTGGGCGTACCACCCAGGTACTTTATCGCTGCCCAACGGAATACCTGGAGCTACCACGTCATTCGCCATCAACACATGTCGCTCAGCTAGGCTAAGTGAGTCCATAAACTGGGCGACAAAAGTATTCACGCTACGATCTTGTAATCCACCCGCAAAATGTATCAGGTCTCTCACACCGTCCTTGTCTTTCAGTCGAAACCGCTTGGCAGACTTTCTATAGACTGCATTGGATAATTTATTAAGATGAAAAATACTCTTCTGGGAAAAGATTACACCAGCCATAGCGCCCTCTGCTTTTAATTGGTCGAGGGCTTTAAGATAAGCGACTACCGAAAGGTCTCAATAGCGAAGTGATAAAATTGAGGGGTTGTTCAAAGTACTCTGAGAAAACTGTGAAGCCATTAACTGCTTACATGCATTACGTCTCGCAATAATTCTCTAGCAAACTACATAGACTTAGGTGATACGCTGGCAAACTGCGTTAACAATCTATCGCCGTCATTTAAAAAGAGAATTAAATTCAAGTGGTTAGCAGAAATGCAAATAAAAAATGCGCTACCGCAGCAGCGCACAAAGCGATGTTATGAAACCAGGAAAGCATCTTTGTTACTGACCAACTTGGGGAATGGCCACCAACTCGCTTACCTGTAGAACCTATTATACGGACCCCATATAAAATTGTTATGTGGCAAATTGTCGCACCCCTGTTTTTGGGGCGACAGGCGTTATAAACCCGGCATGATTTGCTGTTTAAACAATGCCACAACTTCCGCACCTGCCTTCTTCGCTGCCGTATGAGCAAAATTAATGACCAATTGTTTAAACTCCCGCTTAATAGCCGCCTGGCTCTTTTTCGCTAATGTTAATTCATAGCCCTTACGAAAATCAGCGATCGCCTTTTTATCGAAAAAAGCTTCTAACACGTCAAACAACCCGCGTGCAGACACCTTAACAATTTCCGTGTTAAATGAGTGCTCAAAGATTTGCTGCGATTTTTTTAATTGACCCTGCAACCAGTTTTTCGCCAGCGTATCTTCAATAATCAGGCAAACCTTGTCGCCTTCAGGCTCCAAGCTGGCGCGACTTAATGCCGCCAACAATCGCGCCTGCGCTTGATCTTCCACTCTGCCACCAAACTTTAACGCTGCATCGTAGCGTAAACGCTTCACCTTACTGACAGGTGTCCGCAGCAATTCGCTGACCGATTGATTACTATACTGCGAAAGTGGTGGAGACCCAGAATATCCGTGCTGATCTAACAAATGCATTACCAGTGCATCGATATCAGACTTGGGCATAGACCCTAAACCAAAATTTAAGTATTTCTCCAAAAACTCCTGCTCGAATGCAGTCATGGTTGTCATCCTGTGTTGAATAGCGATTTCTGCTAGTACTTCTCTTGAATCAAATGACCAAGCCGCTGGATAGCCCAATCGAATTTGTCAGACCAGTGATAGCCAAAGCTCAATCGAATGTGGTGGCGATATTTTTCGGAAGCGGAAAACATAACACCGGGCGCAATACTGATATGCTCCCGATAGGCGCGCTGGGCCAGTGCCACGCTATCTATCTGTAGCGGCAACTCAATCCACACCACGCATCCGCCAGCCGGTTGGGTTATTTTACACTCTGCCGGGAAATGCCGCGCAACCGCACTGATAAGTTGCTTACTCGTTGCGGATAAACTCATCCGCAACTGTTTTACATGGCGAGCATAGGCGCCTGACTGCAGGTAATTTAAAAGCGCCAATTGAGAAATGCTCGACGCGCTACAATTTGTAACGAACTTTTGATACGCAAGCTCACTCTTGTAGGCCGTATTAATCACCCAGCCAACACGCAACCCAGGCGCAATAGTTTTGGAAAAAGAACCGCACAACATCACGCGACTAGATTGGTCGAAGGATTTTAAGTTGCTGGGACGACGTTGATCAAAACTGGTATCGCCGTAAATATCGTCTTCGATCAACATAAAATCCAGTTGTTCTGCTAGTAGCACCAGTCGCTGCTTGGCGTCATCTGAAAGGACTGCACCCAAAGGATTACTAAAATTACTACTCAACACGCACGCTTTGATTGGCCATTGCTCGGCGGCAAGCTGTAACGCATCAAGACTCATTCCTTCACGCGGATGAGTAGGAATCTCCAACGCCTTGAGACCGAGTGACTCGACCACTTGCAACAAGCCGTAATAAGCAGGCGACTCTAAGGCAACAATATCTCCCGGTTGAGTCAGTACTTTTAGACTCAAATACACCGCCTCCTGGCAGCCACTCGTAATCACCACATCATCCGGGTGCAGAGCACATTGAGCTTGAAGATAATACTTAACGACCTCACGCCGAAGCTTTGCCAGCCCTGGCAAGTTATAACTACTCATTGGCGCAGGTTCTTCACGCCCAATCTTAGACATAATGCGGTTCATTTCGCGTTGAGGTAAAAGCTCTGTGACCGGAACAGCCGCACCTAAGTTGATGATGTTAGGGTCCCTGGCAGCCAGAATTAACTGTAACACCAACGCCTGGCCGCTAACGTCTGTCGGCTCCACTAACGGTCGCGACACGTCTGGCTCCGCTAAAGACTCATCCGCACGAGACAACACATAAAAACCTGATCGCTCTCTCGCCTCGATGAAGCCATCCTGTTCGAGCTGCCGATACGCAGCCACCACAGTAGACGGACTGACACCTCGAGCTGCACTAAAGCGTCGCACCCCCAGCAAGCGCTCACCGGGCTGCAAGATCCCTCGTTCGATTTGTTCTGCCAGTTCAAAGGCGATGTCTTGATAAAGCAGTTGAGCCATAATTGTCGTCCAACGAGAGAAGGTCTAAAGGTTCGCGTTGCTCACTTAACTGAGAAAAGCAGTACAGATTTGGTCACCTTGAACAATACAGATCCATAAAAAACACATCTGTACCGTATCAAAAATATGTAACTTGCATCTGTATCGATGATACGTCATCGCTACACTAGCGTCATCTTCCCTAATGACAGAGGACGCAACCATGCCTGCACCGTGTTTCATTGTTGATGCCTTCACACGAGATCCTTTCCACGGCAACCCAGCCGCCGTAGTGATTGTTGACGACGAGCAATCCGACGCCTGGATGCAACACGTTGCCGCAGAATTTAATCTCTCGGAAACAGCATTTCTTCGCAGGCGCAGCGACACAGAATGGGATCTGCGCTGGTTTACGCCCACAGTGGAAGTCGCGCTATGCGGCCACGCGACGCTCGCGTCGGCCTTCACTTTGTTCAACGAGGGTATTTCTTGTAGTAATCAACTCACGTTCCATACCCAAAGCGGCAAGCTCTTCGTACATCAACATCGTGATCGTCAAATGTTGTGTATGGACTTTCCTTTAACCCCAATCAAGCAGTGCGCTCCCAACGAGGCCCTGCTAGATGCGCTCGATCTAGCATCAGCCGAGTGCTATCGCACAGACGACCGATATTTGTTGGTACTTCCCTACGAAAAATCTGTGGCCAACCTTTCACCAGACTTTAGCGCCCTAAAAGCCTTTGACCCCATTATCGTCACGGCGCCTGCGAATAATAAAAGTATTGATTTTGTCTCACGTTTTTTTGCCCCAAGCAAAGGGATCAATGAGGACCCCGTCACCGGTTCTGCACACTGCGCTCTTGCCTATTACTGGCGCGAGCAACTAGGCAAGTCAGCACTTAACGCTCGGCAAATTTCCTCGCGATCGGGCGATCTTCAGCTTGAGGTGAGAGGGAACCGTGTGAATATTTTTGGGAATGCCGTATTAGTTATGCGCGGCAACTTAAACCAGTAAATTAGTCATCGACTTATACCAACCTACTAAGCGAAGAAAGATGGATTTTTACGCGTTAATCGTATTTGCGTTTGTTGCCTCAATTACGCCAGGTCCCAACAATTTAATGCTCGCGGCATCCGGCATGCAATTTGGATTTATAAAAACAGTTCCACATGCGTTGGGAATAGAATTGGGTATGACGGTGATTTTTATCATGTGCGGCTACGGAATTGGACAGACAATCCTGGCAAGCCCTTATGCGCGATGGCTGCTGTCTTTTGCTGCATCATTATATTTGTTGTATCTTTTGTGGAACATTCTCCACCTACAAAATGCTATCTCAGAATCTAATATCGCATCTAAACCGATGACATGCTGGCAAGCGGCCAGTTTTCAATTTATCAACCCTAAAGCGTGGTTAGTGGGCATCACGGCAACTGTACTATTTATATCGGATACACACTGGTACAACATCGCATCATTCGTTGTTACCTTTATGGTGGTCGCAATGGGCAGCATTTCAGCCTGGACGTTATTTGGGCGGTTTCTACAGAGCATCTACAACAACTCTCGCTATCGCCGCAGCGTGCAAGCCAGTTTGGTGTTGCTAACCATGTACACTGTTGCCTCGCTGTGGATATGGTAACGCGGCTACTGTGCGGGCTTCCTGGCAGAGAAGATCGCAACACAGCCTTCGACACGACACTCCACGTCATCAAATATTTCTCTCAGACCATTTTCCAATGCGTCTTTATTATCTCCCGCGTTGTGAAAAATTCCTTTCTTATTGTAGAAATTCATTAATTTTTTGGCGCGAGTAGCACTGCGAACACCTTGCGACAAAATCGTACTGCCATAAAGAACACCTCCTGGCTGCAAGTAATCCGCTGCATGCCTCATTACCACAAGCTTTTCAGCCATAGAGCCTGGAATACAGTGCAGCAAGTAGTTCATACTGATTGAATCAAAATGTGGGCAATTTAAATCAAAAGGGACTAACACATTGCGTTGGTATAATTCGACGTTACGGAGCCCAGATCGCGCACTGGCGACACGTAAACTATTTTCATTTAAATCCATTAACGCGAGACGATGCTGTGTGGGCAACAAGCAGCGCTGTAGGTAATAGCCCGTACCGACACCAATGTCGAGATGATTTGCACTGGCGAACTTTTTGAACTCTTCACGTAAAATATGTGTGGGGCATTTCCAGATGTAGTGATTTGAAACACCCAACACCCACCAGTCATAGATAGCTAATACTGTGCGACTATAGACTGCCTGACCATCTGCGCTAGTTTGCTCATTGATACCCGAAGAACGCGTTTGGGCAGATGGTGAATCAAGCATAATTATCCTTTGTAATTGTAAGTTTATGCCAATAGTGACTACGTAAACGGGCCACTTTACTCTACAATATGCGCCAACGCCTATATCGATATACGACAACTTTTTGTCTTATCAAGTCGACTCAAATAGAGCCTAATCTCGCATGCTGAAGCAAGTTCCTAACCTATTAACAACGTTGCGTATTCTTCTTGCCGCACCGATTGCTTGGTTAATCATCGAGGGAGAGTTTTCTCTAGTGCTGGTACTTGCCTTTATTGCGGGAGTAACCGACGGGCTAGATGGGTGGATTGCGCGACGATTCAATGCTCAATCTCGATACGGTGCCATCGCTGACCCGATATCCGATAAAGCGTTACTGATCGGCACCTTCGTTAGCCTGGCGTGGGTAGGGCTGGTTCCAGAATGGGTTGCCTGGCTAGTGGTTGCCCGCGATGTAGTGATACTCACCGGCGCCATTTGCTATCACTGGCTTTATGGACGATACGATATGGCTCCTAGCTTTTGGGGAAAAGCCAGTACGCTAGTGCAGATTTGTTTTGTTTTAATGGTGCTCACTCAACAAGTGACACCGGTTTTTACCGCCGAAATGTTTCAGGGCATGTTGTGGCTACTCATTGCACTCGCAGTAATTAGCGGCGGCAATTACATTAAAGTGTGGGGCGGGAAAGCCATGACCCATGCTTCGGCAAACACACCCGACAACTAACTTAATTGATGCAACCAACAACCACAGCATAGCTATTGTGAAAGATTTTTATAAAAACGGCCACCGACATCTACAACAAACCTTTGCGTCTGAAAAGCTTGCAGACCGCCTCAACAAAATCATTGTTCACGATCAGCTCACTGAAGCGGAACAAGCGTTTATTAGTTCGCAGGACATGGTTTTCGTCAGCACGGTTGATGAGGCTGGACAGCCCACGGTGTCATACAAAGGAGGCAACCCAGGGTTTGTAAAAGTGCTTAACGAGCGACAATTGGCGTTTCCTGGTTACGATGGGAATGGCATGTTTTTGACTGCCGGCAACATTATCGACTCAACCAAGATTGGCCTCCTGTTTATTGATTTTAGCTCGCCGAATAGACTACGAGTTCACGGTGAAGCTAGCGTACAGATTGAGAACCCTCTGCGTGACGAATACCCAGAATCCGAGTACATTGTCCAGATAGAAATCACGAATATATTTGTCAATTGCGGCCGCTACATTCACCCACATAAAAAAATTGGCACTAATCAGTACGTACCGCAATCGGGTCAAAAAACTCCCGAGCCAGACTGGAAAAGTGAAGCGGTTTTCAGCGATGTTTTGCCAACTGCAAAGCGATAACTAAACTCCTAAAAAAGCAATCAATATACTTCCGACTATTGCGAACACTATTATGAAATCATTTTTCAGAAAATTATTCTTCCCTATCCTTTCGCCGTTTGAATCGGGTACCGACCCGTATTCTTACAAGCCCTTAAACAGAAAAGTACTCATCGTTGTTGGCATTCTATTTTTAGGGTTAAGTTTGTTTCTCGCACCTAGCGCAATCAAAGCAGGCGATATAGGTTACTTATTACCTCTCATTGTTTTCTCAGGCGCGGGTCTAGTGTGCACCGTAGTTGGCTTACTCGGCAATGACCGGGCTGTCTGTAAAATATGGGGAAATCGATAACCCCTCCCATCCATTACTAACCATAAGTGATTTATTATGAGCGACTTTCCCAACTGCCCTAAGTGTAATTCTGAGTTTACCTACTCAGACGGCACATTATTAATTTGCCCCGAATGTGCCCACGAATGGTCAGAAGCCGAATCACTAGAAGACGACAACACAATTTTCGATGCCAATGGCAACCCGCTTCAGGACGGCGATACCGTGACCGTTATTAAAGATTTGAAGGTCAAAGGTTCATCGTCTGTCGTCAAAGTAGGCACCAAAGTAAAAAACATTCGGCTAGTCGATGGAGACCACGACATTGACTGCAAAATCGATGGCATCGGAGCCATGAAATTGAAATCTGAGTTTGTTAAAAAGGTAAACTGATCAACTTTATCTAAAGCATAATAAGCTGATAGTTTGGATTTTTATCGGCCTTGTCAAAAAACTTCAGCACAATTTTATAGAGGTCGTATTCGAAAGGGGTTGTGGATTTTTGATCAGGCAATGACTCAATAGATTCAGCAGAACCAAGATAGCACCATTGATCAATGAGATGGAAATTTGTCAGCTGCGCTGACATCTCTTTTATCACCACAGGCCCCGCATAAGGCCAGACTTTAACCCGCCAATCGTCCAAACCTGACAAAAGTCGTTGGTTGTAATCAGCGGCTTCTTCTTTTCCAACACAGGCGCCATGGCAGCGTTTAAGCTGGTGCGCAAAACACGCCCCTTTTCTTGATTTTTCCAGTCCTGTGAGGCGATGACAGAGACTATTGTCTTCCGCGACTTTACGAAGCGTTTGTTCTGTCATTTTCTTAGAGCGAAACAGCCCAACTGTTTTATCTAGAGATTCCAGAGGAAGAGAGTCGCCGCTTTTAATCGCAACTCGGAGATAACCGTTGCCGTCTTGCTCTAGCAGCATATACCAAAGTTTTTTATTCCGACGCAACTGACGGTTATAAATTGGTGATTGTGTTTTAATTAAATTTGCCTCTAGTAATTGCGCGCCTAAATCACCGGCAGTCTCTACGTATTCAATTCTCACCACTTGACGTGACAATTCCATTTCTTTGTCACTGGCATGGTCAGCGCTAAAATGTGATTTAACTCGGTCACGTATGCTCACCGATTTTCCCACGTAGAGCAGTGCATCACGGTTATCATAAAATTTATAGACTCCCGGGCAATTCGGTAACTTATCCACTTCGTCAAGCGGGAGGTTTGGCGGCATGCTAGAACGGCGAGTTAATTGCTGGATAGCGGTCTGCACTGCCTCAACCCCCAGTAAACGAGACCAGCGCGCAACCAGTTGCACCAACAAATCAGCATCACCCATCGCTCGGTGGCGAGCATCGACATGTAAGCCGTGAACATGAATGAGATTATCAAGACTGTGCTTGTTGAGATCGGGGGTCACGAGGCGAGAAAGCTTAACCGTGCACATCACCTTGGTGCGATAGTCATAACCTAATCGTTTGAATTCATTCTTCAAAAAACCATGATCAAACCTGGCGTTATGCGCCACCAGTGTTCTCCCGTGTAGATGACTCAGCAGGTCTTCTGCAATATCCGAGAACGCAGGTGCATCGGCTACAAGCTGGTCGTCAATACCCGTCAGTGATGTAATGAAGGAAGAAATAGGGACACCCGGATTCACTAGACTTTGATATTGATCTACCACCTCACCATCAAGCACCTCGATAAGCCCCACCTCTGTGATGCGATCTTGGCTAGCCTTACCACCGGTAGTCTCCAAATCGAGAAAAACGAAATGTCCCTGGGGGAATAGCATGATTCAGGTGCCCCTAACACGATAAAAACAACTGTATATTTACCCAGATAAATCTACCCGTCAAGAGACGGCGCTATCGGTGGAATGTGCTATAACTTAAGAGAACACGAGTCACCCTCTCCGCTTCAGCCGAGGTCGCCTAGGGTAATGACAACAGGAAAGAGACATTCATGAGCTCGGGTAGTCAGCATCGCACCCATTTTGTGGTTGCAGCAATCGTCGCATCAGAACTCCATAAAGCCATGTTGGTAGCGCGTCAAATCGCGCTCACAGCGAGCAATGCCCGCGCACTTGCCCTACGAGCAGGACAAGGCGCAGCGGGGTTTCGAGCCATTACAGAGTTCATTGACGACTTAGCCAGTAAAACGGTGGAAGCGTCCCAGCAAATTAATGGCCGGGCAATTGTCATTAGCCGCATGGCCTCTGAGTCAGCTAGAGTCGAGGCGACCCTCGATAGCTTCAAGCGAGCCTACACGTTAGCGGAAGATGCTGAATTTTTAACCAGCCTAGCGCCAGCCTATTCTAAGATTGAAGCCGAACACGTAGAGCTAAAAGGCGCATTTGAGCAGCAAGTTCAGGGCCTTCACAGTGATTTAGAGGAACTCTCCAGAGAGCTCCGGACAGCCGCCGTGCTATCAACAATGTCGCGAGTTGAAGCCTCACAGTCTGGGAAACAATTTGAGCAGCCGCTGTCTGTTATTGCCTCTAACGTCGGCGACGCCGCTGGAAAAATACAGAACCACGTCCGTCATTCACAACAACTGTTTGCAGGATTGTCATAGCAATCGCTTTAACACTACCAACATCACGGATCGATTATGCTAACACGCGAGATTTTCAACAACGGTCGTCATCAGTGGTTTATGTTTGGTCGAGATCCAGACAAACCCGACAAAATTATCGATACCAACCAGTATATGGTGCGCACCGCAAATAACGCACTGTTGATGGACCCAGGTGGCGTCGAGCTTTTCTCAGCCATGCTGGCTAGCGTGGTAAAACAAGTGCCGGTCGAGCAAATTACCCACCTATTCGCCTCACACCAAGACCCAGATATCATTTCCTCTCTGGGACTCTGGGACAAAGCACTTGAACACGCGAAACTCCACGCACCATGGCTATGGGAGGGTTTTATTCGTCATTTTGGAATGGATACTATTGAATACGTCTCCATTCCCGATGGCGGTGATTCCTTGGAACTCGACGGCGTAACGCTAAAATTTATCCCTGCTCACTACCTACACGCTTCGGGTAACTTTCACGTCTACGACCCGCAGGCGAAAATATTAATGAGCGGTGATATTGGTGCAGCATTAGAACCCGCTGGCGCGCCATTTGAGGTGACCGATTTTGACGAGCACATACCCAAAATGAAAGGCTTCCATGAACGCTGGATGCCCTCCAACCGCGCCAAGCAGGACTGGATTAACCGCGTCAGGCAACTAGACATCGACATCATGGCACCGCAACATGGTCGAGTATTTACCGGGAATAACATCAAACGATTCCTCGACTGGTTCGAAACCCTAGATGTCGGAACCGCTATCGCAAAGTAAATTTCGCCTCTAGGCTAACCTTTCTTAATCTCTCGCTGTGCTAAACTTGGCCGCTTCAACTGGCCAGTTTAGCAAACGTTATGACCACAACAGCATCCCCATTCTTTGAAGAACTCAAGCAAATCGTTGGACCACAAGGTTATCGCGAAGGCGACGCCATCGATCAAAAACACTACAAAGACATAATGGGCGCTAGAAAAATTTGCCCCGTGTTACACCTTCGCCCAGCCAACACCGAGCAAGTCTCTCAAATATTGTCTCTGTGCCATCAAAACGACCAACCTGTGAGCCCTCAAGGCGGAATGACTGGTTTGGTATCTGCGGCAGCGCCCTTAGAAGGCGAAGTCACCCTCAGCTTGGACAGAATGAATTCAATACTTGAGGTAGATCCTTACAGCGCAAGTATCACCGTTGAAGCGGGAACGCCCCTGCAAATAGTTCAGGAAAAAGCAGACGAAGCAGGCTTGCTGTTTCCTCTAGATCTCGGTGCGCGCGGCAGTTGCAGCATAGGCGGCAATCTCGCCACCAATGCTGGAGGCAACCGAGTGATTCGTTACGGCATGATGCGAGACTTAGTGATAGGCATGGAAATGGTACTCGCTGATGGCACCATCATTAACGAAATGCATAAGCTGCGAAAAAACAACACGGGTTACGACCTAAAGCAATTGTTTATTGGTAGTGAAGGTACGCTGGGTATCATTACCAAAGCGGTATTAAAATTATTTCCGAAACCTAACTCTCAAGTTGTCAGTTTTTGTCAATTAAACAATTTCGAAGATGTCAGCAAATTGCTAGTACACATGCAACAACACTTAGGCGGCAACCTGACAGCTTTTGAAGTGCTTTGGCAAAACACTTACGAACAAATCCAACAACATGTACCCCATGTCATCTTACCCTTTAAGCAAGCTACGCCCTTCAGCGTGCTGGTCGAAAGCATGGGGACCGCCGGTGAAGCCGACCAAACATTATTTAACCAAACCATGGAAGCCGCTTTTGAAAATGAACTCATCAGCGACGCGGTAATTTCTCAAAGCGATAAAGAAGTGCAACAGCTTTGGGCGATTCGCGATGGCGCCACAGAGATTCCGCGCGCCATCGGACGTATGCATGCCTATGATGTCAGTATGGCCATTGGCGATATGCAATATTTTGGTGAGCAAGTAGAACAACGCATTCGGGATCAATGGCCAGAAGCAACCATCAGCTTATTTGGCCATATTGGTGATGGTAACTTGCACGTATTGGCGCATGTCGGCGAAGGAAACCGAGAAGCTCACCACGCTGTTGATGAAACCATTTATGGCATCATTAAAGAGCTAAACGGCGCAATTTCCGCTGAGCATGGTATCGGCTTAATGAAAAAAGAATTTCTTCCCTATAGCCGGTCGAGTGCAGAGATCGCACTCATGAAAACAATTAAAGCGAGTTTAGATCCAAAGAATATTTTATCGCCAGGGCGAATTTTTTAAGACAATCATAGCGAAAACAAAAACAACGGCCACCATCTAAAGTCACCACGTTCTCAGCAATAGGCTTTTACCTTGAGAGACCGAGTATTTTCGAATCACCACTGCGTTTTGCTAGTACTGGGCAGTTTTAATCCAATCATAGCAATCGCACGGTTTTTAATTAAGAAACCACAGACTAAAGCGGTACCTCTGCCTACCCACACCTCGCCTACCTATCACGCGACCTCTCAATTATCTCCACATAGAGCAGCGTGTATTTAATAAGGAAAGGCTCATAAGTTACATTACGAAAGCTATAAAGCCTTTCGCACATCGCCACTGACCAGCACCATTCCGATTGCCGAATTTCGCCACAATTGTTCACAATCCATCACTGGCTGTTTTCCATCACGATTGCGACACTTTACAACACGTAATCGACCAACAGGACAACACCATGGCTAAACCACTGAAGCTCGCAATTATTTATGGCGGCCAATCAACAGAGCATGCGGTTTCTATCGAGTCGGCATTGAACTTAGTTCAGTCTCTCGACACCCAAAAGTACACTCCCTTATTAATCAGAATTAACGAAAGCGGTAGCTGGCATCTACAAACCAACTCTCAACCAGCACTGCAACAAGCGGCGTTACCGGGCTTTATTCCGACCTTGTGGCCAGAACATGCGCCTGCAATCGCACTATTGCCCGACTACCCAGGTCAGTTAATTAACCTTCACACCACCCGAATCGAAAGCGAAATTGATGTCGTTTTTCCGCTGGTACACGGACGCACAGGTGAAGACGGATCACTCCAAGGGTTTTTAAATATGGCGAATGTTCCTTATGTCGGTTGTGATGTGATGAGTTCGTCTATCATCATGGACAAAGACATCAGTAAACGTCTACTCAAGGAAGCTGGACTACCTGTCGTCGACCATCTTGCTTTTAATACACTACGCTACTCTCCTACCTACGATGAAATTGTCGATGCTTTGGGTGATTATTTTTTTGTAAAGCCTGCAAACAGTGGCTCGTCTATCGGCATTAGTGCGGTAACGCGAAAGAGCGAGTTTCGCCATGCAATGCATCTCGCGCAGCACTTTGATCACAAGGTAGTTTTCGAACAGGGAATCCGTGGCAGAGAGCTAGAGTGTGGCGTTGTCGGAAACCATACCTGTTGGACCTCTGCTGTTGGTGAAGTGCTCTGCTCTAAACCGTTCTATGACTATGAAGCCAAGTATTGGGATACTGAGAGCACTCATTTACGCGTACCTGCAGATATTGATAAACGTATGACCGAACAAGTGCAGTATCTTTCCGAGCGAGCTTTTCAGGCTTTGGACTGCCAAGGAATGGCTCGTGTCGACTTTTTCTTGAAGGGCGATCAGTTATGGATAAACGAATTAAACACCTTACCGGGATTAACCAGCACTAGCTTGTTCCCAAAGTTATGGGAACATAGCGGCATTGCGTTTTCTGAGCTATGCGACAAGTTAATTGAGCTGGCAATACAAGGTCATCAGCAAAAGCAAACATTAAAAACAACATTGGATTGTTTCTAATGGTAAACAGCATTAGTACCCGGGCTGATCACCCCAAAGGTATTTGTGCTGTTGTAGTTGAAAACGGACGGGTAGATTATCTTTCACGATCCAATCGGCTAGATCGCGTGGTTTTAGCTGGTTGAAACTGCTAGAAAAGAGTACTTCATCGACACGATTTACTAGGTCGTATTCGTTGAGTTTAAAGCATGCCCACTCGTAGTCTTCCCGATTGCAAATAACAAATTTGATCTGATCGTTTGGGGTTAAATGCGCAATATTGTCGTAGAGGTTTTTCGATACTTCACCAGAACCAGGCGTTTTGAGATCCACAACCCGACTAACCCGGCTATCCACGTTATCGATTGGCATTGCGCCGCTGGTTTCGAGGGAGACCTCCCAACCTTTGTCACACAGCAGTTTTAGCAAAGGCAAACAATTTGGTTGAGCCAAAGGTTCACCTCCGGTCACGCAAATAAACCGAGGCTCGAAACTGGCCACTTGCTCAACAATATCATTCAGCGTTTTTTGCTCACCACCATGAAACGCATATTCTGAATCGCAATACTGGCATCGAAGTGGGCAACCCGTTAAACGCACGAAAACCGTAGGCTTACCTACAGTGCGTGCTTCGCCCTGCAACGAGTAAAAAATTTCTGTAATTCGAAGTGAAGGCGCTGTCATAAGGCTACCGTTTGGATCTTTTGAATATTCACAGTTTAGGCGAGAAACTAGGGTGTAAATAAAAACGACGAGCTACATAGCTCGCCGTTACGGTGTATCTAAGTGACTGAAATAAATTCAGCGACTACTGAGGGAAATTTTGTTGCAAAAAGTTCTTTGCCAGGCGAGCTTCATCGGCACCGCTACTTGCTACTTCCTGCAGTAGCTTTTTCGACTGCGCTTTGTCACCCTGCTGAAACAGCAACTGTCCCAATTTTAGCTTCGCATCTTGAGCTTTTGCATGGCTTGGATAGCTATCAACCACTGTTTGATACGCCTTCTTCGCTTGCTCTCCCTCATTACGAATTTGATGCAACTGTCCCAACCAGTGAAATGAATTGCCTGCATACTGCCCATTCGGAAACGTCGACAGGTAACTGTTAAAGGCTTCAATCGCTTTGTCGTACTGCTTAGCCCGAATTTGATCCATAGCGGCATTGTATGTCTCAAATTCGTCTGCGCTAGGCGCTGGCGTTCGAGGTTGGGCTGGTGTCGACGCAGTAGCTGGAGGGTTTGCCGGGGTGCTATTCGCAACTGGAGTAGCGCTTGCCGCCGGCTTTGAGCCGCCAGATAGGTCGCTGATTCGACGATCGAGATCGACGTAGTCATCCAAACGCTGTTGCTTCAAGCGTTTTAATTCGTAGGCCTGCTCTTCAACTAAACCACGAAGGTTTGCCACTTCCTGCTGCAGGGTCTGCAATTGGAAGTAGATATCAGCTTGCATACTACCGCCACCAGATTCATCCACGGGTGTCGCTGGCGCGTTCCGTGGTTGACCGATCGGGCGAATGGTTGGAGAGGATTCCACCACTTCCACTTGAGCGAAAGTAGGGGCACTTGAAACGAGAAACACCGCTGCCAGGCCGGCAGCGGTGATCAGTGGGTATCTCATTAGAGCAATATCTTTCTTTGTCTGTAGAATCGTGTCTGCAGAATGCTAGTCAAAAAGACTAGTTCATTTCTACGCGACGGTTCATCGACCATGCAGATTCACTGCTGCCAAGCTGAGCTGGACGCTCTTCACCGTAGCTAACAGTTTCAATGCGTGAACGCTCAACACCTTGAAGCACTAGGAAATCACGCACTGCATTCGCACGACGCTCACCTAGAGCCATGTTGTATTCGCGAGTACCACGCTCATCTGCGTGACCTTCAAGACGAACACTGTCAGTGTTATTTTTCAAAATTGCAGCATGTGCAGTTAACGCTGAACGTGCTTCGGCCTTAAGAATCGATTGATCGAAGTCGAAGTAAAATACAGTGTCTATGCCGGCCGCAGGGTCTTCTTCGGTATCAGATACAGTGACGCCAGTGCCACCTGCTGTACCGGTTTCAGTGCCGCTAGTGCTATCAGTCATGGTGCCTTCATCACCCATATCGGTTTCTTCGGTGGTTGCACAACCGACCATTAAACCTAAGGTGCAGGCCATCACTAGCAGCATTTTTAATGAATTGGTAACCATCTTTCACTCCCATTGTAGTTAGATGCGGAAAAGTTATAGGAAAATCTTTAAAAAATCAAAGAGTTAATTCACAAAAGGTGCCCATGCCGGTTCCCTTACATCCCCTTTTTTGGAGGGAAGCCGGAATTTGCTACCTGAATCCAGTGAAACTGCCGCTAGAATCCCCTTCCCACGGTATTTCGTTGCATACAATAACAAAGCACCATTTGGCGCCACGGTTGGAGACTCATCGTAGTCCAAATCATCTGAAGCAGGTGTCAACAAACGATAGATGCCCGTGGTGGTGTCCTGTGCCGCAATATAAAACACCCCATTATCTCGATGCACAAAGACAATCGTCTTGCCATCCGGTGATACACGGGGCCTTGCGTTGTAATCACCAGAGAAGGTTAAGCGCTCTACCCGCCCGCTGGCAAGAGTTACTTGATAAATTTGTGGCTTACCGCCCCTATCTGAAGTGAAAACAATTCCTTTTCCGTCTACCGTCCAAGCCGGTTCGGTATCAATGGCCCAATGCGGTGCAGGCCTAGAGAGTTTTTTACTTGCGATGTCCAAAATATAGATATCTGGATCACCATCTTTCGACAGTGTAATGGCTAGTTTTTGACCATCTGGCGACCAGGATGGTGCCCCGTTTAACCCTTTGAAATTCGTCATTTGTTGTCGAACGCCAGTAGCTACTTCTTGAATGAATATAGCTGGCCGTGTTGTTTCATAAGATACATACGCAAGGTAACGACCATCAGGTGACCAAGAAGGCGATAATAGCGGCTCATCTGGACGAGATTGAAAAATCATTTTCGCGCGCGCGCCATCGGCATCCGCCACCATCAAACGATAGGTTTTATCGGTTTGTTCAACATAGGCGATTTGTGTCGAAAAAATCCCGCGGATATTGGTGACGTACTCATACACTTTATCGCTGACGTGGTGGGCAATATCGCGAAGGCTATTTGGCCCGGCTTCGATGTTTAATGACAACACCCGTCGCTCAGCGAAAATGTCGAACATTTTAAACTCAAGCCGGTAGTTGCCTGCAGGATTGCGCGTCAGGTTACCAATCACCAAAAACTCAGTTTTCAGCAAGCGCCAGTCGCGGTAATAGACTTCAGATTCGCGCTTCGGCGATGACAGCATGTCGCTGCGAGACACCGGCGCGAACAAACCACTACGACGTAAGTCTGCGGCAACGATTTCTGAAATATCTTCCGGTAGTGGTTCACCAGACCACCCCATAGGAGAAACAGCGATGGGGGTAGGATCATCTACACCACTATCGATAACAATTTCTAACTGGGCGTACAGTGGTGAACTAAATACCACCACTAAAAACGCCACAACACAATTAATAGCAACCAAATGCCTCATAAGCGCAGATCCTGAGGTTCAAATAAAACCGATACTTTTCTGAAATATTGTTCAAACACCGCAGAGTCCATACCCTGCAGCTCCGTAAATTGCTCCACTTTCCACACAGCCTGCTCGGCCGAGCGATCGAACGCAGCGTTGCCACTACCGTCTGTAATCGACACATCAACGATGCGACCCGTTGGCACCAACTGAATTTGCAACCGCGTCTTCATGCCGTTGCGAGCAGACGGGGGACGGCTCCAGTTTTGGCGAATTCGCTCTGTAATCAATGCCATGTAGCTTTGCGCGGTGGCTTCTGCCTGCTGGGCACGCATCAAGGCGTCTTCTTCTTCAAGCAAGTCATTTAACTCGTCTTCCATGCGAAGCTGCTCGGCCATCGCTAATTCTTTCGCTTTACGTTCTTTCTCAGCCAATTCTCGCGCTTTACGTTCTTGAGCCTCGCGCTCTTTCTTCTCTTTTTCTGCTTGCTGCTTCTTGGCTAACGCGGCTTTGCGCTTTGCATCCGCTTCACGCTTTTTGCGAGCCTGTTCGGCACGCTGTGCTGCTAAATCAATTTTTTTAGTTTGTTTGGGTTTAGCCGCCTTGGGCGTGGTCGCTTTTAGCTCGACCATTTTGGCTTCAATATACCGCGGCACAACCACTTGGTTCTCATGAGACGCCGCTTTCCACCCCCACGCTACCGCAGCAACCAGCGCACCGTGAAGCAAAACACTGATTAAGATCGGGAGATTGTAGGAGCTAGCGCCGCGCATCAATTTATTGAGCCTTGTCTATCGCTTTACGTTTAACCTGGCGGCTCGGTAACAAGCCCTACCGAACCCGCACCAGCGTTTTGTAATTCTGACATCAACGCAACAACCTTACCGTAGGGAACGCTCGTGTCACCCCACACCAAAATAGGTGTTTCAGGTGCTCTCTTCAGCACGATACCCACCATATTTTTTATTTCCTCAAGCGGTTTCGATGACTCTGGGTCGCCGCCTAATTTCACAAAGTAGCTACCATCGGCTTTAATGGAAACAATTAGAGGCTCATCTTGTTTTTGGTCTATAGGCGCTGATGGTGCTTGGGGCAACTCCACCTTTACACCCTGCATCAACAACGGCGCGGTTACCATAAAGATAATCAGTAGTACCAACATCACATCGATGTAGGGAACCACGTTGATTTCTGCCATCGGTTTACGCTTGCCTTTCCTCACGTCAGCCATGTTACCTCCTCAACTCAATCGTCGATTACGACTTGGCATGTACTTGACGATGAAGAATTGATGAAAACTCTTCGGCAAATGTTTCATAGTTGCTGGTCAAGGTTTCAGCACGGGCCGAATAACGGTTGTAGGCAAGCACCGCTGGAATAGCGGCAAACAACCCCATTGCCGTCGCCACCAACGCTTCTGAAATTCCCGGTGCAACCGCGGCAAGCGTGGCCTGATGCACGCCTGCTAATCCGCGAAACGAATTCATGATGCCCCACACGGTACCAAACAGGCCAATATAGGGACTGACTGATGCAACACTCGCTAAGAACGGTAAATTTTCTTCTAATTTTTCTTCTTCTCGACGAAGTGCGACTCGCATTGCACGCTGCGTGCCCTCCATCACCGCATCTGCGTCTACAGCACCTTTTTGTCGTAAACGCGTAAACTCTTTAAAACCAGCGCGAAATATATTTTCCACACCATCCATCGCGCCCTTTCCGGTTTTATTGTTCCCCTGCCGGAATAACTGATTGAGATCGACGCCGGACCAAAATTCTTTTTCAAAAGCAACGAACGATCGATAAGCCTGCTTTTGGTACAAGCCACGTTGAATTATCATTCCCCAGGATACAACTGAGGCCAAAAACAATAAAAACATCACCGCTTGCACAAGCAAACTAGCGTTAACGATTAAACTCCAAATCGAAAGAGTTTCTGCTGCTTCACCCATAATATTTTCCTAGTATTCTCTGCCACCAAGAGCCAACTGCAATTGGTTAGCCAAACATGGTCTGACAAATGTAGCCGAACTCCGTGTCTGCCACAAAGTATTCCATCGAATGTGATTAGTGTTGAGCCGACTTAAGGCTCTTTTGCATAACCTCAGGCATTGCCGTTGGTTTCATTGACTCTGCATGCACACAGGCGATTTTAACCTCTGCTCTGCATAACAACTGCTGGTTATGTCGCACTTGCTGTTCAAAAATCACGTAACTGCGTTTTGCGGATAGAACCTCAGTGGTGGCTTGCAGCATGTCCCCAAGGCGGGCCGCGCTGCGAAATTCAATATTCATTGAGTGTACCACTAGCAACAACCCATCATCCAAGGTCGCTGGTTTATCAAAGCCAAAAGTCGCCAAGTATTCGGTGCGTGATCGCTCCATAAATTTTAAATAATTGGCATGATAGACAATACCGCCCGCATCAGTATCTTCGATGTAGACTTTGATCGGCAGTGAAAATTCCCCCATTAAACCAATCTCGCTCTATTAGTTGTCATCAATGATTTTATTTTCGCCATCAAATAATCCACCCTGGGCACCATCTGTTTTCAATCCAGCAGTATTCTTCGGCTTTTCATTTGGCCTTAAACCAAAATGCTCATAAGCATGGGGGGTTACCACCCGGCCACGCGGGGTTCGGGTGATAAAACCTTGCTGAATAAGATATGGTTCCAATACATCTTCAATGGTATCGCGCTCTTCGCTAATGGCAGCCGCCAAACTATCGACACCCACTGGGCCGCCACCAAACTTCTCAATCATCGCTAGTAGCATACGCCTATCCATATGATCGAAGCCTTGATGATCAACTTTCAACATATTCAATGCGCTGTCGGCCACATCGCCGGTCACCGTGCCATCCCCTTTAACTTCCGCGAAATCGCGGACACGACGTAATAATCGATTGGCAATACGCGGCGTTCCACGCGAACGACGAGCAACTTCGTGAGCACCTTCTGGCTCGATGCGAATCCCCATTAAACTTGCCGAACGGCTAACGATGTTGGTTAAGTCCTGCACATTGTAGAACTCTAGTCGCTGCACGATGCCAAAACGATCACGCAGTGGCGAGGTTAGCAGCCCGGCACGTGTTGTTGCGCCGACCAGAGTAAAGGGGGGCAAATCTAATTTTATGGAACGCGCGGCAGGGCCTTCACCAATCATGATATCCAGCTGAAAATCTTCCATAGCGGGATAGATAACTTCTTCAACAACGGGACTGAGGCGATGGATTTCATCAATAAACAATACGTCGCCAGGCTCTAGGTTTGTCATCAACGCTGCCAGGTCACCCGCTTTTTCCAGTACCGGGCCAGACGTGGTTTTGATGTCGACACCCATTTCAGCGGCGATGATATTCGCTAAGGTCGTTTTCCCTAAGCCAGGAGGCCCAAAGATAAGCGTGTGATCGAGGGACTCACCGCGCTTTTTAGCGGCTTCCACAAAGATGCCCATTTGCTCGCTAACGGCCGGCTGACCAATATATTCCGCGAGGCTTTTCGGCCTAACTGCGCGATCCTGCTGATCTTCCATTGGTTGCGCATCACCGTGTATAAGGCGGTCTTTTTCAATCATAGTGAGGTTTCTATTGTCGCCTTCTAGGCGCTAGCCAAACTTCTAAGCGCTAGACGAATTAACTCTTCACTGCGCTCTGCCTGATGTTCCTTTTGTGTTGCTACAACCACTTGAAGTGCTTGAGCAGGCTTGTACCCTAAAGCGATTAAGGCACTTTCTGCTTCGGCGACGATATCACTGGCAACGTCGCTCGTTGGCTGATCGTCATTTAGAGTATTCTCAGGCATGACACCGCTGGAGGTCGTTTGCCAGTCTTTCAAGCGATCGCGTAATTCAATCAATAAACGTTCAGCCGTTTTTTTACCAACACCCGGGACTTTAACGAGTGCAGCGAGATTATTGTCTTTAACGCAACTAACAATATCGTTGGTATCCATTCCGGAAAGAATTGCGAGGCCGAGTTTCGGGCCAACGCCGTTGACTTTAATTAACGTTCTGAACAGTTCACGATCGCGCTTGTCATAAAATCCATACAATTGTTGGGCGGTTTCACTAACTGAAAGGTGGGTATGCAATGTGACTTCAGCGTTTAACTCAGGAAGCTGGTAAATACTGGTCATTGGCGCTAATACTTCATAGTGCACACCACCCACATCGATCAGCAGTTCTGGTGATTGCTTCTCAACAAGTATGCCGCGTAGTCGTCCAATCATGTTCTATTAATTATCTCTCATTATTCTGTGTAAAGCATGGTGAGACTAGCTATACCATGCGGCCACGGCGAAAGGTTCGCGCGCGTGCAAATTTTATCAGATGCTGTTGTGTGTTCGCGTGACACAATGCCGTCGCCAATGCATCGGCGGCATCTTCCTGGGGTGACTTGGGTAGCTTGAGTAACGTTTTAACCATGTGCTGCACTTGCAACTTGTCGGCGCTGCCAGTGCCCACCACGCTTTGCTTAATCTTCCTCGCTTCGTATTCTGACACCGGTAGTGCTTGATTAACCGCAGCCACGATCGCCGCGCCTCGAGCTTGCCCCAACTTTAGAGCAGACCCAGCGCTCTTTGCCATGAACACCTGCTCAATCGCCATTTCCTGCGGGCAGTATTCTTGAATTACTTCGGTCACAGAGTCGAAAATAAGTTTAAGGCGGGCAGGCAAGTCCATATCTGGAATACGGATAACACCGCTGGTGACATATTCACTACGACTACCTTGGGCATTGATAATCCCAAAACCAGTTTTACGCGAGCCGGGGTCGATGCCTAAAATTAACGCCATGTTCGGGGTATCTCCGGTTAACAGTGGCTAGTCTAACCAATCCCAGCGCTTGTCGCGACTTAAGATCATGCGAATCCAACGGTTTCCCCGGCATAAGCGTACTCAGACAGCGTCTAAAAAAAAGGCCGCGAAAAATCGCAGCCTTTATTTAATTAAACGGTTTCTATAGCGTCGCTACGGGCTATTCGCTTTTTGCTGCGTCCTTTTCCTTCGTACGCAAGCGAATACTGAGTTCTCGCAACTGCTCTGTATCGACGGCTCCGGGCGCATCGGTCATGACACATGCAGCAGACTGTGTTTTCGGGAAGGCAATCACATCACGAATGGAGAGTGAACCGCTCAACCACATAACGATACGATCCAAGCCATAGGCTAAGCCGCCGTGAGGTGGCGCACCGTATTTCAGTGCATCCAGCAAGAAGCCAAACTTTTCTCGTTGCTCTTCAGGGGAGATTTTCAAGACATCGAATACCGCTTGCTGCATCTCTTGATTGTGGATACGCACCGAACCACCACCAAGTTCAGAGCCATTGATCACGATATCATAAGCAAGTGACAACGCTTCGGCTGGATTGTCGCGCAGCTCTTGCGGCGAACACGAGGGCGCCGTGAACGGATGGTGTAACGCTGTTAAACCCCCGTCGTCCGTCTCTTCAAACATAGGGAAATCAACCACCCAAAGGGGGGCCCACTCACAGGTGTAAAGGTCAAGGTCTTCACCTAACTTACAACGCAATGCACCGAGCGCTTCAGATACCACTTTGGCGCTATCAGCACCAAAGAACAGCAGGTCGCCATTGTCGGCTTCAACGCGGTCGAGAATAGCCTGTCGAACATCGTTTGGTAAGAATTTAACAATGGGCGACTGCAAACCATTGTCGAGGTCGCTGCGGTCGTTAACTTTAATGTAAGCCAAGCCTTTCGCGCCGTATATACCGACAAATTTGGTGTAGTCATCGATTTGCTTACGGGTAAGCTTGTCGTTACCACCAGGGACTTTCATCACAGTCACACGGCCTTTCGGGTCTTTCGCTGGGCCAGAAAAGACTTTGAATTCCACTTCGGTCATCAAATCTTTTACGTCTACCAATTCGAGCGGAATACGTAAATCCGGCTTATCAGAACCGTACTTCGCCATCGCTTCAGCATATGGCATGCGTGGGAAGGTTCCGAGATCTACATCGAGCACCTCTTTGAACAACTTAGAAATCAACTCTTCGTTGATTGCCATAATTTGCTCTTGATCCATGAAAGAGGTTTCAATATCAATTTGAGTGAATTCGGGCTGTCGATCAGCTCGTAAGTCTTCATCGCGGAAACATTTCGCGATTTGATAGTAACGGTCAAAACCAGACACCATTAACAACTGCTTAAAGAGCTGTGGTGATTGTGGCAACGCGAAGAATTTGCCCTGATGGGTGCGTGAAGGCACCAAGTAATCACGGGCACCTTCTGGTGTCGCACGCGTCAGAATCGGCGTCTCGATATCAAGAAAGCCGTTGTCATCCAGGAAGTTACGCACGATGCTGGTAACTCGTGAGCGTAAACGCAGGGTTTGCTGCATATCGTGGCGACGCAAATCGAGATAGCGGAACTTTAAGCGGACGTCTTCACCCACCGAGTTATGCTCATCGAGAGGGAAAGGCGGCGTTTCCGAAGCATTCAAGATTTGCAACTGCGTGCCGTAAACTTCGATGGCACCTGTTCGCATGTTTGGATTAACGGTGGACTCACTACGCGCACGGACTTTACCAGTCACCTGAAGCACATATTCGCTACGAACTTTGTCGGCAAGCTCGAAGTGCTCATTGGCATCGGGGTCAAACACCACTTGCACAATGCCTTCTCGGTCACGTAAGTCGATGAAAATAACTCCACCGTGGTCGCGACGACGGTCTACCCAGCCGCACAAAGTGACTTCACGATCAATAAACGCAGTGTCGATCACACCACAGTAGTCGGTACGCATAAAATTATCCTAAGTCTTACCTTATTTGCAGCCAATATTTAGGCCGCTGCTACTTGTTGTTGCCTTCATTAGGGCTATCCCCTGCTTGGAGATATTGCCGAGGCCGATTTTCAATATTACGACGCAGGCGCTGAAGACGAGCTTGAAGTTGTCTTTTTAGCTGGCGAAGTCTTCTCGCCGCCAGACGAGCCGCTCGAAGATTGGCTCCCCGACGAAGCGCTGGAACCCGACGCCGACGAATCACCTGCGACGTTCTTCTTTTTACCCGTCTTAAAGTCGGTTTCATACCAACCACTCCCTTTGAGCCTAAAGCCGGCAGCCGAAATCTTTTTCTTGAGGCTAGCTTCTTTACACGCTGGGCAATCCGTCAATAGAGGATCACTCATCTTCTGCAAAGCTTCCAGCTCATGACCGCAAGACTGGCATTGATATTCATATATAGGCATGACTGCACCTCACTTTACACGTTCACAGGCATAAAACAGCCAATCTAATCAATGGTGTGTTTCAAAGAGCCGCGCATTATACCTGGTGTCTAGCCCTAGATGAATTCACAAATTAGCAAACCGGCAAATTAATCTAAAGGGCCTCCAAGGTACCTGGACTGTCAGGGTTATGGTTCAAATTCAGCGAAACTGGAGTCCCCGGCAACCCAGTAAAGAGACTTGCCCAAATCTCATATTTGAAGGACTTTCGTGGTAAAGCCACTAAAAGACTGGTATTTAAGGGTATTTCGGTATTTTTTTGTTGCCGATGCCAAAAATATCCTTTATATATAGCACCTGCCGATTAGTTGGCTAGTTTTAGCCTATAAATAAAGGGTTTTCAGGGCTTTTGGTCGTCAAGATCCCCTTGCCGACCCGGAATTTTGGTCTACAACTAACTTAAAGGAATACTAGTAAAGCGACCCAATCCTTAGGATTCCCTCGTTTTCTAGCATCCCGACATGAAATACCAATAAATTTACAACCTATAAACCAACAAAAGGATACGCGCATGGCTGTTCGAAAGACTGCTGCAAAGAAAAAAGCTCCTGCTAAGAAAGCACCTGTAAAAAAAGCTGCTGCCAAGAAAAAGGCTCCAGCGAAAAAAGCAGCTGCTCCAGCTAAAAAAATCAAAGCTATCAAAGAGCGCTACAGCAAAACTCAGATCCTTAACCAGATCTCAGAAAACACTGAGCTATCTCGCAAGCAGGTTTCTTCTGTTCTTGACGAGCTGTCTGACATCATCGAAGGCCACATCAACAAGCGTGGTGCCGGTGAGTTCGTATTACCTGGTTTATTGAAAGTGGTTACCGTGAAGAAGCCTGCGAAGAAGGCACGCAAAGGCATCAATCCATTCACTGGTGAAGAAACCGTCTTTAAGGCAAAGCCTGCCAGCATTCAGGTTAAAATCCGCCCACTGAAGAAAATGAAGGAAATGGCTGAGTAAGCTCTCACCCGTTTCATTCAACGAAAAAGCCCTGCCGGAGACGCCAGGGCTTTTTTGATTTATTGGCTTAGCTAAGCCGCTTTGGCCTACGCTGGAGTGAAATCATCACCGGCTAACGCGCTTTTAAATCGATCGCAAAGCGCTCGTAGCTCTTCCTCCCCATAACATTTAGGCTCGATATCCGCCCCCCAAATCGGCCCAGGCCAAGCTGGATCTGTTTTAAAACGTGCCACGTGATGGACATGCAGCTGCGCCACCTTGTTACCAATGGCCGCTACATTCATTTTGTCGGGCACAAATAGGTCCGCCATGACTTCCGAGAGGTGGCAGGATTCACGCATCAATTGCTGTCGATCCTCCAAACTCAAGTGGTAAATTTCAGCCATCGACTCACGTTGAGGAACCAACAAGACCCAGGGGTAGGAAGCCTCCCGGTGCAACAATACCAGCGACAACTCAAAGCGCCCCAACAAAACGGTATCTTGCTCTATTTGAGGGTGCAAACTAAACATAACGACCTCCGTGAAATCAATTCCAGTTCGCCGTAGAATACCCGCTTTTATACTCAATGCACTAGAACCCATTCGTGGGCGCAAAGCACACCAATTCGAGATATCACTACTATGCGCGCTAGCCGTTACCTCATTGCCACTAAGAAAGAAACTCCAGCCGATGCCGAAGTTATCAGCCACCAGTTGATGCTACGCGCTGGTATGATCCGCAAATTAGCCAGCGGTCTGTATAACTGGCTACCTCTCGGTCTGAGAGTGTTGCGCAAGGTCGAAAACATCGTGCGCGAAGAAATGAACAAATCTGGCGCTCTCGAAGTATTAATGCCTGTCGTGCAACCTGCCGAACTATGGGAGGAATCAGGCCGATGGGGGCAATTTGGGCCGGAACTATTACGTATTCACGATCGCCATGACCGCCCTTTTTGCTTAGGCCCAACACACGAAGAAGTCATTACCGAGCTGGCACGAAATGAACTGAGTAGCTACAAACAACTACCGACCAATTTCTACCAAATTCAAACAAAATTTCGCGACGAGCGACGCCCTCGCTTCGGCGTTATGCGTGCGCGCGAATTTATGATGAAAGATGCCTACTCATTCCATCTTTCAGAAGAGAGCCTAAAAGAAACCTACGCCATTATGCATCAAACGTACTGCAGCATCTTTGATCGTATTGGCCTAGATTATCGACCCGTACTGGCCGACACCGGCGCCATTGGTGGATCGGGCTCACACGAGTTTCACGTACTCGCTGAAAGCGGAGAAGACGACATCGCATTTAGCACCGAAAGCGATTACGCCGCAAATATTGAAAAGGCCGATGCGATTGCCCCGCAAATGTCTGCTCCTGCGCCCAGCGCTGACATGACTGAAGTCGCCACCCCCAATCAACATAGCGTTGTAGAGGTCACCGAATTCCTAAAGGTAGACATAGAGCAAATCGCCAAAACACTGATTGTGCAAGGCGAAGAAGATGAGGCAGGCGAAGCACCACTAGTCGCGTTAGTGTTACGCGGCGATCACGAGCTCAACGAAATCAAAGCCAGTAACCTCGACGGCGTAGCATCGCCATTGCGCTTTGCCAGCGACGCGCAAATTGAAGCGGCCATCGGTTGCAAACCAGGCTCTCTAGGCCCCGTTGGTTTACCAATCAAAACTTACGTTGACCATAGCGCAGCGGTACTTGGCAATTTTGTCTGTGGCGCCAATAAAGATGGCTTCCACTTAACCGGCGTTAACTGGAACCGAGACCAAGCATTTGATGAATCCGTGGATATTCGCAATGTTGTAGCAGGCGACCCGAGTCCAGACGGAAAAGGCGTGCTAGAAATTAAACGCGGTATCGAAGTGGGACATATTTTTCAACTCGGCAAAAAATACAGCCAAGCCATGAATGCAACTGTGCTCGATGAAAACGGCAAAGACCAGCCCATGACAATGGGCTGTTACGGCATCGGCGTGTCGCGCATTGTTGCAGCAGCTATTGAGCAAAACAACGATGACAACGGCATCATCTGGCCAGAAAGTATTGCCCCGTTTCAGCTCGCCATTGTGCCAATTAACATGCAAAAATCACCCGCTGTCGCTGAGTTCTGCGAAAACCTCTACGAGCAATTAACATCAGCAGGTCACGACGTTATTTTTATGGACGACCCTAAAGCGCGCCTGGGTGCCACCCTGGCAGACATAGAATTAATGGGGATTCCGCACCGTGTCGTCATTGGCGATCGCGGCTTAGACAGCGGCAAACTGGAATACGTTAACCGCAGAGACGGTGCAAAACAGGAAATTGAAACTGATAGCCTGCTAGACTTTTTAGCAGCGAAACTCCGCTAGGCAATAATACAACCTCGGCATAGCTAACGATGTCATCAACGCAACGAAAAACAGATCGCAGCGCCCAAGCAAGACGCGCATCAATGAAGCCGGTGATACTCATCGGCTTCATTGGAATGCTATTGAGTTTTTCGACAAACGCAAACCAACGGCAAGCCGATGTAGATGACGCTATGCGTCAAGCGTTACGCAACGCCATCGAAAACAGTGATAGTTTTGCAGACCGCTTTGATGCCGAAGTCTGGTTATTTGACAAATCCCAACATCTAGAACGATTTGTCAAAGACCCGGAACAGCGTTTGGATCTGCTGCGAAAGATTCATCGTAGCGCCACGCAAGCCCAGTTACGCCCCGAGTGGGTATTGGCTGTGATCGAGATCGAAAGTCATTTTGACCGCTTCGCGATTTCCCATGCTGGTGCGCAAGGCATGATGCAAGTCATGCCCTTTTGGAAAAAAGAAATCGGTCGACCTGACGATAATTTGTTCGACCTTGAAACCAACCTTCGATATGGCTGCGCCATTCTTAAGCACTACCTTGAACGTTCTGAAGGTCGGCTTGCCGAGGCATTAGCACGTTACAATGGCAGCCTCGGCTCCTATCGTTACCCCGAAAAAGTGATGGTCGCCTGGGAAAAGCGCTGGCGCTAACAAAACTATTACCAAGACCCCAATCACTTCTCAGCTCTACTGTTAGTTGAATTAGCGTCTATGCTTATAGACAACTACTCAGGAAACACGGAGCTAAACAATGAGCTTATATTCGGAATTAGGCGGCCAACCCGCCGTGGGTGCAGCCGTTGATATTTTTTACAAGAAGGTACTTGCAGACCCCGATGTGAATTATTTTTTCGACGGATTAGTAATGAGCCGCCAAAAGAAAATGTTGGAACACTTCTTAATCTTCGCCTTCGGCGGGCCAAACAATTACAGCGGCCGCGGAATGCGCGCTGCCCACCAACGTCAAGTCGAATACGGATTAAACGACAAACACTACAACAGAATTATTGATCACCTTGGCTCTACTCTAAAAGAACTAGGGGTAACCGATACTAAAATCAAAGAAGCAGCGGCAGTTGCCAATAGTGTTCGCGGCGATGTACTCAATCACTAACAAAAATACCTAGGCGTTTTCAGTGAACACCTGCCGAACTTCTTCAGCGATTAATTTCAGCCCTTGATACACCATATCTGGGGCCTGACAATAGGTTAAGCGAATACATTCATAGCGATGAGGCCACTCACCCTCTTCGCTTGTCTCCTGAAGCCCGACAAAGAAGTCCTCACCTGCCAACACCAAAACTCCTCGCGCCTTTAAACGCCGGTACAATTCGGCACTAGAGATAGGTAACCCTTTAAACCACAACCATAGAAAGATAGCACCCTCAGGCTTGTGCATAGCGTATGGTAGATCGGCAAATAATTCTTCGACCCACCCAATCGCCTGCCCTACTGCATTGCGATAAAACGGACGCACAACGTCTTCACAAAGTGGCTCCATTGCTTTATTACGCAACAACTGCTTTGCAATCGTTGGGCCCAAATTCCCAGCGGCCAACGTCATAATAGTGTTAGCTTTAACGTAAGCCTGAATAACTTCTTCACTCGCTACAACAATTCCGGTTCTCGCACCAGGCAGACCTAGCTTTGACAAACTTAAAACTAGAATCGTTTGTTCATTCCAAAACGGCTTCGCTTCGGTAAATGTAATATTGGGGAACGGGGCTCCATAAGCACAATCTAAAACAAAAGGAATGTCTGATGCTTTTGCTATACCAGCTAATTGCTCTATTTCCGCATCCGTTAATACGTTGCCTGTAGGGTTAGTCGGACGCGATGCGCACATCATTCCAACAGAGTCGCTCAATTCAAACGCATCAAAGTCCACTCGATATTTATAAACACGCTCATCAAGCCAATCAATTTGAGGTCTATTCGCCTTAAATAAATTCGGTGAGTGCCCCACATCCGCGTAGCCTACATACTCGGGAGTAATAGGAAGGTAAATCTGACGGTTCATCCCATCACTGCCAAGCCCAGCAAATAAATTAAATAACACGGAAAAAGCGGACTGACTGCCGTTGGCAACGGCGATATTCCGCGCCGATACAGACCATCCACAGGACTTTTGGAGATATCGCGCGACGTCGTTTAAAAAATCAGGATCACCCTGCGGTGGCTGATAAACACCTAACATTTTATGACGCATACTGTCGTCATCAACAATCTGCTGGAGAGTCTGTTGAAACACCGCTTGTGCGCCTGGGATAGCGGCAGGATTGCCGCCACCTAAAAATAATAGATTTGGATTCACCAACAAAGCTTCACCCAAATCATCCATTAAAGACACCGTGGCGGATTGACCCGTAAATTTTTCTCCAAATTTTGATAGCTTCATATTCTTCTCTAAAACAGCTTTCGAAGGAGACTCCCCTCCCGCTACATTAAATCATCACCGAGTAGCACCAAACCCATAGCATAGTACTGAAATCTCTTAATCTAATGAAATAAATGTCTCACTGATCAACACTCACCTGATATTGATCAAACCAAACTAAGAGTCACGAACAGAGAAAAAATCAGTAATTTAGCGTCAGCAACTGTAAGAAGCGCGCCAGGAAGGTGGTGAGAAGGACTTGGACTAGGGATCGCAATATAAAGTGAACCGAACGACTCAATGCAGCGCTTAAACCCGCTTGCGAGAAACAAAAAAGGCACTCCAAATGGAGTGCCTTTTTCTCTATGGTGCCCAAGGCCGGACTTGAACCGGCACGGCTTTCGCCACTACCCCCTCAAGATAGCGTGTCTACCAATTCCACCACTTGGGCATTAACCTTAAATTCTAACGCTGCACCAACTGATAATTCTGTAGTACTAACCCGACACGCTTCCGCGTCTACGCTTTTACCTACAAGAATGCACCACTTGGGCATTAACCTTAAATTCTAACGCTGCACCAACTGATAATTCTGTAGTACTAACCCGACACGCTTCCGCGTCTACGCTTTTACCTACAAGAATGCACCACTTGGGCATTAACCTTAAATTCTAACGCTGCACCAACTGATAATTCTGTAGTACTAACCCGACACGCTTCCGCGTCTACGCTTTTACCTACAAGAATGCACCACTTGGGCATAAAACCAATTAGAAACTTATTCCGCTGCGGGAACTTCGCTTTCTACTTCAGTATCTTCGACGACAGGAACAGCACTTTCAGCTTCTTCTACAGTCGGTACCGCGCTTTCAACGTCAGTTGCCGCTGGTACCGTAGACTCAACCGCGTCTTCGTCAGCAGGGACAACTGACTCTTCAATGTTTAAACCGGGAATACCGAGGTCATCTGATACTTCGCCCGCATTTTTCGCGATCACCGCCAAAGCAAAACTGGTAGAGAAAAAAACCACCGCCACCATTGCTGTCATACGACTAAAAAAGTTGCCACTACCTTGGCTGCCAAAAACGGTCTGCGAAGCCCCGGCACCAAAAGATGCACCCATCGACGCACCCTTACCTTGCTGTAGCAAGATCAAACCGATAATTGCTGCAGCTGCGATTACGTGTACAACAATAACTAGTGTTTCCATGATTCAACTCGTTGCGGCACTATGTCTGCCGCTCTCTTTACTTTCAAGTGGGTTACTTGTTTAAGCGGCTGACTCTGCCAAATCAGCGGCTTTGCAGATAGCAATAAAGTCATCTGCCTTTAGGGATGCTCCACCAATCAAGCCCCCATCAATATTCGGCTGCTTAAACAGTGCTTCTGCGCTGTCTGGCTTGACGCTACCACCATACAAAATACGGGTTCGCGCACCAAAGTCGCCTAGCTGCTCGCGAATAAAGCGGTGTACATCTTCCGCTTGTTCTGGTGTGGCGGTGCGCCCTGTGCCAATCGCCCAAACAGGCTCATAAGCAATGACCGCACGACCTAAATTTTCTCTACCAACCAACTCTTTAACTGCACTTAGTTGCCGACCGATGACCGCCAAGGTCTCGTCTGCATCACGCTCAGCGAGTGTTTCACCCACACATAAAATGGCTGTCATTTTCGCTTCTTGAGCCGCTGCAAATTTCTGAGCAACAAGCTGGTCGCTTTCTTTATGGTACTCCCGACGTTCAGAGTGCCCTACGATTACGAAGTGACAATACATATCCACCAGCATCGCGGCAGAGATATCGCCAGTAAAAGCGCCGTCTAACTTCTCAGACACATCCTGCGATCCGAAATGGATATTCGATTCTTGCAACTGGCGCTCAACCTGTGACAAGAATACATAAGGCGCGCAAACCGCAACCTCAGCTTGGTGCATACCTTGCCATTGCGCCAGCAACCCTTCGAGAAGCTCAGCAACACTACGTTTGTTGCCGTTCATCTTCCAATTGCCTACTACCAGCGGACGCCGCATTACAGTCCCTTTATTCGTTTAACGGGGGGTGCCAAAAAGCGGGCGCCAATGTTAGCTAAGTCGCCCGCAAGATACAATCACTTAGTCTGCTAAAGCACTGAGATCCTGCCAGAAATTAGGCCGATAAAGCGTTTTTTAGCCAATTGCTTCAGTAACGACCTCAGAAAGGTCTTGAGCCAGTCTTTTGACCAAAGGCTGGTCTTCCCCTTCGACCATTACTCGCACCACTGGCTCGGTACCTGAAGGTCTTAACAACACGCGGCCACGACCATTGAGCTGGGCCTCAGTATCCAGCACCGCCGCGCGAATTTTTTTGTTATCGTCGAGATTTACCTGCTGCGACAATTTAACATTGATCATCGTTTGTGGGAGCTTCCGCATGCCGCTTTTCAACTCATTGATAGAGTGGCCGGTACTTACGACCGCTTGCATCACTTGCAACGCCGCAATGACACCATCTCCAGTTGTCGTCACATCACTACAAATGATATGACCGGAAGACTCTCCTCCCAGCATCCAATCGTTGCTGCGCATCGCTTCAATGACGTAGCGATCGCCGACCTTAGCCCGCATGAAGGGGATTTTCATTTCTTTGAGTGCTAATTCAAACCCAAAGTTGCTCATGAGTGTTCCCACTACCCCATTGCAACCATCTGCATGCTGTTGCCGGTAAGCGGCGATGATAAATAGGAGCTCGTCGCCATCCACGACCTCGCCTTTCTCATCGACAAAGACAACTCGATCCCCGTCGCCATCAAAAGCAATACCTAAGTTAGCATTCACTTCAAGCACTTTAGCTTGTAGCGATTTAGGCGATGTGGAGCCGCATTCGTAGTTAATATTGGTACCGTTTGGCTCTGAGCCTATGGTCACAACATGAGCACCCAGCTCTCGAAACACAGAAGGGGCGACTTGATATGTCGCGCCATTCGCGCAATCAAGGACAATTTTTAGCCCTTTGAGGCTAAAGCCCCAAGGAAGAGTTGCTTTACAAAATTCAATGTAACGACCTTGAGCCTCGATGCGCCGCGCTTTTCCCAGGACATCAGCAGTTACCATGGGCTTGTCTAATTGCGCCTCGATCGCCATCTCAATTTCATCGCCTAATTTAGCACCATGAGATGAGAAAAACTTAATGCCATTATCGTAGTAAGGGTTGTGCGAGGCGCTGATAACAATGCCAGCCTGGGCTTGGAAGGTACGAGTTAAATAAGCTATTGCAGGTGTAGGCATTGGACCCAGCAACCCCACGTCAACCCCGCCATTAATTAGACCGGCCTCCAAGGCTGACTCAAACATGTAGCCAGAGATTCGTGTGTCTTTGCCAATTAATATTTGCTTGGGGCCCTCAAAGCGCTCCGCCAGGACACATCCGGCAGCCCAACCGAGTTTGAGCATAAAGTCCGGAGTAATGGGTTGCTCACCCACCTTCCCACGAATGCCATCGGTACCAAAATATTTGCGTGCTCCAGCCATGTTCACAACCCCCTTACATCTCTTAGTTATCGCCCGCTGGGCCTCGTTAACAGTTGGCGGTATTCTCTTCGACTGCGCGTAAAACTGTTAGCACATCCCGAGTAGCGGCTACATCATGGGCGCGAATGATACTCGCCCCGTGCTGCGCTGCAAGTAGCGCTAGCGCAACACTGCCAGCCAAGCGCTCATCGACTGCGCGCCCCAGGAGGTGCTGCAACATAGACTTGCGCGATAACCCCACTAGGATCGGCAGATCGAGCTCGGCAAATGCACCGAGGTTTCGCAACATATCCAAGTTATGCTCAATCGTCTTGCCAAAGCCAAAGCCAGGGTCCACTAACAATTTGCTTCTACTAATGCCAGCCGCCTCGCATGCGGCAATTCGCTCGGCCAAAAATTCTCGTACTGAACAAATGACGTCACTGTATCGAGGATCGTTTTGCATCGTGCCCGGCTCGCCCATCATGTGCATTAAGCAAACGGGCAGTTGCGTCTCTGCTGCCGCCTGCAATGCGCCATCTCGCTGCAGAGCGCGAACATCATTGATAATCCCAGCCCCCACAGCAGCAGCAGCCTTGATAACGGGCGGTGAGCTAGTATCAACCGATATTACAACCTGCAGGGATTTTCGGATTGCCTCGACTACCGGCACTACCCGGCGCAGCTCCTCGTCAAGCGACACGGATTCAGCGCCTGGGCGCGTGGATTCGCCTCCCACGTCGATGATGGTAGCGCCCTCCTCGACCATTTTGTGCGCTCGCTCCACCACCAAGCCCAAATCCAAGCCACCGCCTTGATAGTAACTGCCACCATCCGAAAATGAGTCAGGTGTGGTGTTCAACACCCCCATTACTTGGGGCGATGATAGGTCTAGCGAGAGGTCAGCACATTGCAGCTTCATGTTGTCCATCTTTCATTTTATGTTTGGCCCACAAAGAAAAACGGCCAGAACGTTTACCGCACTGGCCGTTTTAGATTATCGGTTTAACTAGACTTCGTTTGCTGGGTCGCCGATTGGTCCGGGCTTTTTACCACCTGATTCACCGCCGCCTTTAATGTGGCCATTGAAGTCACTATCGTTCCAATCACGTGGCGGACGCATTTTTCGGCGAGCCATTAAATCGTCGACCTGCTCCGAGTCGATAGTCTCATATTCCATTAACGCATCTTTCATTGCATCAAGAATATCCCGGTTTTCTTTTAGGATAGTTTCTGCACGCGCATAACAGCCATCGACGATGCCACGCACCTCTTCGTCGATTGTGTTCGATGTTGCCGCTGAATAGCTGCTACTGCTCATACCCGGGTAAGCACCCTCGTCTTCACCGTAATGCAGAGGGCCTAGCTTATCTGACAAGCCCCACTTCATTACCATGTTGCGCGCAAGATCAGTTGCCCGTTCGATATCGTTTGAAGCACCCGTGGTGACACCTTCCGCTCCTAAGGTCATCTCTTCAGCGATACGACCACCAAACAGCGTACAAATTTGTGATTCCAGCTGACGCTTACTTAGGCTGTATTTATCTTCCTCAGGTAAGAACTGAGTGACACCTAACGCTCTGCCGCGAGGAATGATAGTGACCTTATGAACCGGATCGTGCTCAGGAACAAGACGACCGACAATGGCATGGCCAGCCTCGTGATAAGCCGTATTTTCTTTTTCCTTCTCGCTCATCACCATGGTCTTGCGCTCTGCACCCATCATGATTTTATCGCGTGCTTTTTCAAACTCTTCCATTGTCACCAAGCGCTTGTTGGCTCGCGCGGCGAAAAGAGCCGCTTCGTTGACGATATTCGCCAAGTCTGCGCCGGAAAAGCCTGGTGTACCACGTGCGATGACACTCGCGCTGACTGACTCATCAATCGGCACCTTGCGCATATGCACTTTCAAGATTTGCTCTCGACCACGAATATCTGGAAGACCCACAAATACCTGGCGGTCGAAACGGCCCGGGCGTAGCAATGCCTTATCAAGCACATCGGGGCGGTTGGTGGCAGCGATGACAATGACACCATCATTCTCTTCAAAACCGTCCATTTCGACCAGTAGTTGGTTGAGAGTTTGCTCACGCTCGTCGTGACCACCACCGTGACCACCGCCACGGTGACGACCTACCGCATCGATCTCATCGATGAAGATAATACATGGCGCTTGTTTTTTGGCCTGATCAAACATATCGCGCACGCGTGATGCACCGACGCCAACAAACATTTCGACGAAATCTGAACCAGAAATGGAGAAGAAAGGTACTTTTGCCTCACCAGCAATCGCTTTAGCGAGCAAGGTTTTACCGGTACCAGGAGGGCCTGCCATCAATACACCGCGGGGAATACGACCGCCCAGGCGCTGGAACTTAGAGGGATCGCGCAGATACTCAACCAACTCTTGAACATCTTCCTTCGCTTCGTCCACGCCAGCGACATCCGCAAACGTGGTTTTAATCTGGTCTTCACCTAGCAGACGGGCTTTACTCTTACCAAAGCTCATCGGGCCGCCACGGCCGCCGCCACCGCCTTGCATTTGACGCATGAAGAACATAAACACGCCGATGATCAATAGAATTGGGAAGCTTGCCACCAGCAGCTGCTGCCAGAGGCTCGGTTCTTTCAGCTCGACGCCTTGATAATCAACTTTGTGCGCTTCGAGATCAGCCAACAGCGTGTTATCAGGCACATTGGGTGGCCGCACGGTATGAAAGCGGGTATTGTCAGTTTTCACCCCATCGATACTGAGGATATCAATTTCGACTTCTCGAATCCGGCCATCACGAAGCTCTTGAATAAAGTCCGAATAGCCTAGCTCTTGTTTGTTCTCTTGAGGACTGAAGGTCTGGAATACCATCAATAGCACCCCAGCGATCACCAACCAGAGAATCAGATTTTTAACCATATCGTTCAAACGAATACCCTCGCTGTACTGCTTTATTGGGAAAGCCTAACCCGAACCGAAGCCCCGGTCACGTGGTTTTGGTGCCAGCGGAGGAGGCAGCGACTCCAGCGCAACGTTGCCAGCTTTCTTGCCCCTTAAAACCGGAGCCTTAATGAATTATAGCGGTTGTGGTCAGCCTAGCCCGGCTGTTAGCCTCGAAAACCCTTGGCAACCAGATAAACTTCTCGCGACCTCGGGCGAGACGCCTCAGGTTTGCGGGTCACAACCTTTTGAAAATTTTGTTTTAAGTCTTGGAAAACTTCATCGAAGCCTTCGCCTTGGAAGACCTTTGATACAAATACGCCATTTTTGACCAACACTTGCTTAGCAAGATCCACGGCAAGCTCAACTAAATACATGGATTTGGGCTGGTCGATATCGGTCACTCCACTCATATTGGGGGCCATATCCGAAATTACAAGGTCAGCGCGCTGCTCACCCAACGCTTGAAGAATCTGCTCAAGCACCTTGTCTTCCGTAAAATCACCTTGAATAAACTCAACTTCGGCAATAGCGTCCATTGGGAGAATGTCCGACGCTACTACGACGCCTTTATCACCCACCAACTGCTTGGCAACCTGAGTCCAGCCGCCCGGGGCCGCACCGAGGTCAACGACGCACATTCCGGGTTTAAAAAGGCGGTCTTTTTCCTGTATTTCCAACAACTTATAACTAGCCCGAGAACGATAACCGTCCTCGCGGGTTTTCTTTACATAGTGGTCGTTGAAGTGCTCACGCAGCCAGCGATGACTACTTTTCGATCTTGCCATAGGAGGTATCTGATAGGTGTTATCTAGTTTAAATAAAATAGCTCATATTATTACGCAACCATTCTACCACCTATGCCGCGACCCTTCCCGAAAAGCGCAGGTAACCGTTCAAGCCGTAACCAGTAAACCGTTGATCAATGCGCTAAAGAGAGTAGACTAGCGCGCCCAAACCGGCTCATCATTAGCTTCTTATACGCTGTGAATCGCTATTTGGCTTCACAGTACGTGCAATTTACATTTTAAAACCAGCAAAGGTCTTCACGTCGAATGTTATCTTCCGACCTCAAAAAGCAATACCGCTCCATTGGACACAAACTCAAGCCTACCGTCATGATCGGAGGCAACGGGCTCAGTGAAGCCGTCATCAGCGAAGTGGAACGCGCACTGCATGATCACGAACTCATTAAAGTGAAGCTCGGCATTGCAGACCGGGATGATCGTCAAATGATCGTCGAGGAGCTTGCCAAGGAAACTAAGGCTGAAGTGGTACAAATGATTGGCAAGATGGTACTACTCTACCGAGCCAACCCAAAACCAAATCCAAAACTCTCAAACGTATTGCGCCCGCATTAATACAATTGCTTGCCGCAAAAATTACAACGACTCCGCACATGGCTGACCGACAGAAGACGAAGGCCAGCCGGCTAGCCTTTTCGCGACTACTCTTCCAGCGTGACAATACTCCCGCGAAGCGCCACACCCGTTGTAATGGCGCCATCATGACACTCAAACTTTTCATTGCTCTCGAACGGTTTTTTGTCATAGTAGCTGTGAATATTGACAACCGCGTTCGCACCGTAATCAATGGCTTTTTCTCTCAGTACTAAAAGTGCAGACAAAAAAGCCCACTCGCACGCGTCCTGTGGGGACTTACCGAACGAATTCGTTTTACGTAGCGCATCGACTTTCACGAAACGTTCGACCACTTCCGCATGAGGTTGATCGCCAAAATAAAATTTAATGTGCTTATCTGCTATCGGTGTTTTTTTCTCGCCCAGGGTCATTGCAGACTGAATGCCAAAAAACCGCGTATCATCTCTCGCCACAGCAGATTGAGCAGTAAAACAAACAACAAGAAGACAACATAACACTCGCATAAAACCACCTCGATTAAAAACCACCCTAACTCTACACCAGTTTCAAGACCCGCTACAATGTAACGCTCCAAACTACACCTACGACCTAGAGCACACTTATGAAACTATATGATTGCCACCCTGCACCCAATCCACGTCGCGTTAGGATTTTCATTGCAGAAAAAGGTTTAACGATAGAAACGCAGCAAGTCGACTTTATGGGCCGAGAACAGCTGACTGAAGCCTACCAAGCAATGAACCCACTGTGTGACATTCCCGTTCTAGAGCTCGATGATGGGAGCCACATCAGTCAGGTCAATGGTATATGTCGTTATTTGGAAGCGGCATTTCCCGAACCCAATCTTTACGGGCGCGATGCAAAAGAACAGGGTTTAATTGCCATGTGGGACAACTGGGTCGCCAATAATGGCATCGCATCGGTTGCCGATGGTTTTCGCAACTTTTCAAAAGGCCTCGCAGATCATGCAGTGACAGGCGTAAGGCCCTACGCGCAAATCCCAGCGCTAGCCGAGCGAGGACGGCAAAGGACAGAAGACTTTTTTGAGGACTTAGACAAGTACCTCGGCGAGAGAGAGTTTGTTGCGTGTGATCGTTTCAGTACAGCGGACATCAGCGCTTTCATCGCTTTAGAATTTGCGCAACGCATCAAACTGGAGCCAAAAGAAGATCAACTTAATATAAAACGCTGGCACCAAGCCGTATCAGCTAGACCTAGCACACAAGCCTAGACGACCAACTAAAAAGCCTTCACATTACTAATGCGAAGGCTTTTTTAAAACTATCAATCGAGAAACGAGATTGATAGCGGAGCAGAGACCGGCAAACTTTGCCTGCTCAGATGTGTTGAACGCGTTCTATCTCGTAATATACTTCACCAGCCGGTGTTTGAATGGCGACTTCGTCACCAACCATTTTGCCAATCAAACCGCGTGCAATCGGTGAATTCACCGAAATTTTATTTTCTTTTACGTTTGCTTCGTCATCACCTACGATTTGATAGGTAACTTCTTCCTCTGTATCACAGTTAACTATATCAACCGTGGTACCGAAAATAACTTTGTCGGTGCAGGGAATAGTGGTGACATCGATAATTTGTGCATGTGAAAGCTTGCCTTCAATTTCTTGAATACGACCTTCACAAAAGCTTTGCTGCTCGCGCGCGGCGTGATATTCGGCATTTTCTTTCAAGTCGCCGTGTTCACGCGCTTCCGCAATTGCAGTAACAATACGCGGACGATCAACCTTTTTAAGTTGATCTAGCTCGGAACGCAATTTTTCTGCACCGACCTTTGTCATCGGAAATTTATTCATAAGCTGTTCTCAATCTTGCCACTATATCATGGCAGTAAAATTCTGTTTGCTAGTGTGCGACTCGTTGATGCAATTCTTGCAAACGACGCACCTCTTGTTGTTGACCAAAACGCAACGCCATACAAATCGCACGCGCACCCGCTAAGGTAGTTGTGTAATACACGCGATGATTTTCAGCGCTTCGGCGAATAGACGCAGAGTCTTTTATCGCTTGACGGCCTTCAGTGGTATTAATCACGATATTAATTTCATCGTTCTTAATCATATCCACGATATGCGGGCGGCCTTCACCGACCTTATTGACCGAAGTCACAGTAAGCCCTGCTTCTTCTATCACTTTTGCGGTACCACGAGTGGCGACGATTGCGAAACCAAGGTCACTCAACTCATTGGCAACTTGCACAATACCGTCTTTGTCAAAGTCACGCACACTAAGGAACACCGTACCCTTCGTTGGAATAGCTTGTCCAGCGCCCAACTCAGCTTTTGCGTAAGCTTCTGCAAAGGTGTCGCCAACACCCATTACTTCACCGGTAGACTTCATTTCCGGGCCAAGAATCGGATCGACCGCAGGGAATTTGTTGAACGGGAATACCGCTTCTTTAACACTATAGTAGTCAGGCACGATCTCTTGCGTGAACCCTTGCTCTTCCAAAGTTACACCTGCTTGGCACCTAGCTGCAACTTTCGCTAGTGACACACCAATACATTTCGAGACAAAAGGTACCGTTCGCGACGCCCGCGGATTCACTTCAATGACGTAGATCTGTCCATCTTGATAGGCTAGCTGTACGTTCATTAAACCGATGGCGCCCAGCTCAATCGCCATGGCTTTAACCTGCTCGCGCATTAAGTTTTGAACATCTTCGTTGAGTGAGTAAGGCGGCAGTGAGCAAGCTGAGTCACCAGAGTGAACGCCGCACTGCTCAATGTGCTGCATAATCGCACCAATAATAACTTGTTTACCGTCACTCACAGCGTCGATATCAACTTCGATGGCATTATTGAGGAAGTGATCAAGCAAGACAGGTGAATCATCTGAGGCTTGTACAGCATCGGTCATGTATTGCAGCAATTCCGACTCGTTGTAAACAATTTCCATTGCGCGCCCACCTAACACATAGGAGGGGCGAACAACCAATGGATAGCCAACGCTTTCAGCAACCTTCACAGCCTCTTCTGTTGAGCGGACAATCGCATTAGAAGGCTGCAACAATTCAAGTGACTGAATCATTTGCTGGAAACGCTCGCGGTCTTCTGCCCGGTCGATTGCATCTGGCGTGGTACCGATGATCGGCACACCCGCGTCTTGCAACGCGTTGGCTAACTTTAATGGTGTTTGACCGCCAAATTGCACGATCACACCTTTTGGTTTTTCTTTCGCAACAATTTCGAGCACATCTTCTAGCGTAACGGGTTCGAAAAACAAGCGGTCAGATGTATCGTAATCGGTGGAGACAGTTTCCGGATTACAGTTAACCATAATGGTTTCGTAGCCATCTTCACGCATGGCTAATGCCGCGTGCACACAACAATAATCAAACTCAATACCCTGACCAATACGATTCGGACCACCACCCAACACCAGGATTTTGTCCTTATCGGATGGGTTGGCTTCGCACTCTTCTTCGTAAGTAGAGTACATATACGCGGTCGCGGTAGAAAACTCTGCAGCGCAGGTATCGACACGCTTATAGACGGGACGAATATTTAAAGAGTGACGAAACTCGCGAACGGCACTTTCAGACTGCCCCATAACCGCGCCAATGCGCTTATCAGAAAACCCTTTGCGTTTAATACGGAACATTTCTTCCGCTGTTAAGCTGGTCAACTGACGCGCTGAAAGAGCCGTTTCGGTTTTAATTAAATCCTCGATTTGAATCAAGAACCAGGGATCAATTGCAGAGGCTTCATGAATTTCTTCTAACGTCATGCCCGCACGGAACGCATCTGCCACATACCAAATTCGACTGGCTCCAGGCGTTGTTAAATCGCGACGGATATCGGCCAGCGCGTTAGATTCAGTCAAATCAACTATCGGTTCAAAACCCGCTGAACCTACTTCTAAGCCACGTAATGCTTTTTGCAACGATTCCTGGAAGGTGCGGCCAATAGCCATCACTTCACCCACTGATTTCATCTGAGTCGTCAAACGCGCGTCAGCTTCTCCAAATTTTTCGAAAGTGAAGCGAGGCACTTTTGTGACTACATAATCAATTGACGGCTCGAAGGAAGCTGGCGTGGCACCACCAGTAATTTCGTTTTGTAGCTCATCAAGCGTGTAACCCACAGCCAACTTCGCTGCCACTTTAGCAATTGGGAAACCCGTCGCTTTCGAGGCTAACGCGGAAGAACGTGATACACGGGGATTCATCTCAACGATAACCAAGCGACCGTTTTCTGGGTTTACCGCAAACTGTACATTGGAACCGCCTGTTTCGACGCCGATTTCACGCAATACCGCCAGCGAGGCATCACGCATAATTTGATATTCTTTGTCAGTCAATGTTTGCGCGGGTGCAACAGTGATTGAGTCACCAGTGTGCACACCCATTGGGTCAAAGTTTTCAATGGAGCAGACAATAATGCAGTTGTCGTTTTTATCGCGCACCACTTCCATTTCGTATTCTTTCCAACCAATCAATGATTCATCAATCAACAATTCGTTAGTTGGAGACAGGTCTAGACCACGCAAACAAATTTCTTCGAATTCTTCCCAGTTGTAGGCGATACCACCACCAGAACCACCCATGGTAAAGGAGGGGCGGATAATGCAAGGGAAACCAAATTCTTTAGGCACCTCTAGCGCTTCTTCAAGACTGTGAACAATCTTCGCGCGAGGGCATTCCAAGCCGATAGATTTCATCGCTGCGTCAAAGCGACTGCGATCTTCCGCTTTGTCGATAGCGTCTTCGGTTGCACCAATTAATTCAACACCGTATTTTTCAAGTACGCCGTTGCGATGCAAATCCAACGCACAGTTCAATGCAGTTTGACCACCCATCGTTGGCAGAATAACGTCAGGGCGTTCTTTGATAATAATTTGCTCAACGGTTTGCCAGGTGATGGGCTCAATGTAAGTTGCGTCGGCCATCGCGGGGTCGGTCATGATGGTGGCAGGGTTGGAATTCACCAAAATTACACGGTAGCCTTCTTCGCGTAGCGCCTTACACGCTTGCGCACCGGAGTAGTCAAACTCGCAGGCTTGACCGATCACGATAGGACCAGCACCAAGAATTAAAACCGATTGTATGTCTGTTCTTTTTGGCATGTTTCTTCCGAGTGTTTTAAATACCGAAGTAAATACTGTCTAAAATTTTTGCGGCACATCCGCCATTTTTTAAAAAAGCGACCGACTACTTAGCCGCTTCCATTAATTCAACAAAGTGAGCAAATAAAGGTGCCGCATCACGTGGACCAGGGCTTGCTTCCGGGTGCCCCTGGAAACTAAACGCAGGCTTGTCGGTGCGATGGATACCTTGCAGTGACCCGTCGAATAGCGAACGATGCGTCGCGATCAGGTTTTCAGGCAGGCTGTCATCATCCACGGCGAAACCGTGATTCTGACTAGTAATCATGACTGTGCCTTTTTCCAAATCTTGCACGGGGTGGTTCGCACCGTGATGACCAAATTTCATTTTCTTAGTACGCGCACCGCTGGCCAAACCTAGAAGCTGGTGACCAAGACAAATACCAAAAACTGGAATGTCGGTTTCGAGGATTTCTTTAATTGCTGCAATGGCGTAATCACAAGGCTCTGGGTCGCCAGGGCCATTAGATAGGAATATGCCGTCAGGGTTCATGGCCAACACATCCGCAGCAGGTGTTTGCGCAGGGACCACGGTGACATCGCAACCGTGGTCAACCAAGATACGTAAGATATTGCGTTTTACGCCGAAGTCATAAGCAACGACTTTGAACTTTTTACTGTCAGCCGAAGGAGAAGTATGGCCTTCGCCAAGTTTCCACGTGCCTTCTGTCCATTGGTACTGCTCTTTAACCGTGACAACCTTCGCCAGATCCATTCCCGCCAGGCCTGGGAATTCCGCGGTGGCCGCTTTCGCCTGCTCTTCGTTAATTTCACCAGCCATGATAGTGCCACGCTGAGCACCACTCTCACGCAGGATGCGCGTCAGACGCCGAGTATCAATATCAGCAATACCAACAACATTGTTTGCGCGCATGTAATCATCAAGGTTTTGCTGATTACGGAAGCTGCTCGCCAACAAAGGTAAATCGCGGATAACCAAACCTGCGGCCCAGATGGTCGCGCACTCTTCATCCTCTTCATTGGTGCCTGTGTTGCCAATATGGGGGTAGGTGAGGGTGACTATTTGTTTTGCGTAGGATGGGTCGGTGAGAATCTCTTGATAGCCAGTCAGCGCGGTATTGAATACCACCTCACCGGTGGAGATACCGTCAGCACCAATGGCCATCCCTCGAAAGACTGTACCATCTTCGAGAACTAAAATGGCCGGTCGTGAGGGCTGTGTGTTCAAAGTCGTCTCCTGTTTGTCACAATCTTGTTTTAACTAATATGTCGCCAACTGCTGCAGCCCCATCAATCGACCGCCTCCCCAATTGCGCACTTATCGCGCGCGCAGCCTTGCTCTGACTTATTCACGAAAGGTAAAAATAAGCCACTAAGAGCGAAAACTAATGTGGATTTACGGTTGATTACCGGCGATCAGTTGAAAAAAAGCGAGATGAAACGGCTGTCTCATCTCGCTTTTAGGATTCATTTACAGGCATCTGCTGTATGCGTGTAGCATCTATGTTTCAACCCGATCGTAGGCATTTGATGCGCATCGTTCGGGAGATTTCCCGTCGATCATGCGGCGCAAGTTCGGGGGCGAATTTTAGACGAAAATGGCGTGCAATGTCCAATCAAGAAATAGCTCAAAAACGCTAATTCTCGCCTAAATGCGAAACTGCTTAACCACCTGCGCCATGTTCGACGCCATCGACGCCAGTCTTGCCGTACTGCTCGCAATCTCCACGGCACCTTCAGAAGTTTGCCTCGCGACTGAAGCAACATTCTCCATGTTCTGCTCCATCTCCCGGGTAGCGGCGCTTTGCTCCTCTGAAGCACTGGCAATCTGATTAGTTTTGTCCTTGATTGAAGCCACACCGTTGGTAATCGCATTCAAGGACTCACTGGTCTCAGCCGCTTTTTTGACCGACTCTTCCGCCTGAACTTTGCCCTTCTCCATGACCTGAACAGCTTCCTTCGCACCCACCTGTAGGCGCTCAATCATGTCCTGGATCTCTTGCGTTGAAGACTGGGTGCGCGACGCCAAAGTACGCACTTCGTCTGCCACCACGGCAAAGCCACGCCCCTGCTCGCCTGCACGCGCCGCCTCAATCGCAGCGTTCAACGCCAGCAAGTTGGTTTGCTCAGCAATACCCCGAATCACATCCAATACCGAACCGATATTTTCTGACTCTCGCTGCAAGCGATCAATCACCTCAGACGCCGACGTAATATCAGTCGCCAAGCTCTGGATTTGCGACATGGTTGAGCTAACCACCTCCATGCCTGACTTGGCTTCCGAATCCGCCTGAGTAGCCTCATCAGCGGCCTGGGACACGTTCTGCGCTACATCACTAACCACTGTAGCCATCTCTCGCACCGCGGAAACCACCTGTTGGATAGCCGACTGCTGATCGACAACGCCTCTTTCCGTATCTTTGGCCGTGTGACTGAGCCCTTCGGTATTGCGATTGAGATCCTCAGCCGTGGAGGCAAAGTCCTTAATGATTTTATGAACCCGATCGATAAAGGTATTAAACCACTGCGCTAACTCACCCACTTCATCTTGCGACTTCACCTCCAACCGCTGGGTCAAATCACCCTCGCCTTGCGCAATGTCCTTAAGCGCAACAACCACCGAGTTGATTGGCTTCACTATCGCCGCCTGAATCAAATATGAAACCCCAGCGGCCAGCACGCTAACCACTAGAATCGTAACAACAGAAGTCGCGATGGTATCTGCAATAGTTTGTGCGGCTTCGGTCAAATCGACTTTTAAATAGATAGCGCCAACCTGGATGCCACCCGCATCAATAGGGTCAAATAACTCAATGAAATCACCATCGTTGACGAGTCCCTGGGTACCAGGCTGACCAGGAAGCCCCCGAGGAAATTCCTTTGATGGCTCTGTGCCACGCTCGTACCAAACGAAGGGTTTATCCGTCTCATCGTAAATCACCGCCGCCGCTACGCGCTGATTCGCGGTTAGCGCGAGTAAGGTGTCACGTGCCGAAACATCATCCCCAAAGGCGATTGCACCATGAGTACTCCCACCAACAATTTTGGCCAGCGTAATCGACTCTTTCTCAATAGAACTATAAAGCCTATCAACCTCCATGCTTAGCGCTGTCATATTTGATCCAACGACCGCCAGCACGCTGGTGAGCGTAATACCCAGCAACACCTTCCATTTAAGTGAAATACTTCCAAACATCTCAATCTGCCCTTTAAAAAAAAGTTTTATACTTCTTTTTTCAGCATAGACGTAAATTTCAATACCACCCAGTTTGGAAGGAAATAGCTTTTAGTCGTTCGCTTTTGAAAACGTTAAAGTACGCTTCAAAAACTAGCCGCCGATTTCAATGAGGAGTATTTTGGCCGACCTTGCAAGCAACCCCGCAGCGACAAACGCAGTCATTGCTGCAAAGCGAATTGCCCCCACTCCAGTACTACTTTTTTTAGAGGGGGGGGAGGGAGAAACATAAACTATTCACTTAAGAATTTAGGTTTGGGGCTCTTGGTAGTAAAATTTAAAATCCATAGCAAGACTAAAATCACTTGCCAGAAAATTTCCTGAGAGATTACTCTTGTAAATATTTAGAAAATTCACTTTTAATAGTACTAATGGGAATAGCGAGGCCAAACCCTTCTGAGTGCCCTTGCTGATCTGCCGAAACCCTCTGTGTATTAATACCCAAAACATCTCCGTTCGAATCAATTAACGGGCCACCGCTATTTCCGGGAAGAACTTTTGCGTCTGTGACAATCTCTTCACTGGATGCCCTCGTAATAATGCCGGACGTAACCGAATCACGTCGTCCAAGCGGGCTTCCAAGTGCATAAACAGGAACACCTTGCCGGGCAGAGCTCATGCTCCCTAGGTTTAGATGCGGCGTAACAAAGCCAGTCACCTGCAACAAAGCAAGATCATTTGTCGATGACAGTTCCAGCAAATGTGCCTGTCCAATAGTGCCATCCTTGAAAACAACCTTAAAATGCTGAGACAGAGAAGCTGCTGTACTGGTTCGACTGAACGTTCGTTTGCGCTCCCTAAATTCTCGCTGTCGTCGGTTGGCTTTATCCACCGCTTTGTCGTAAGCCCTTTTCATATCATTAAAACGACGCTTATATATCCGATATTCCTCAGGAGTTGTTGGGTCTATGTAATTCCCAGGGGCAGACACTTCTTGTCGCATTTGCCTCAATGTCGCTTCCATCGATTCCAAGCGACGCTTCTCTATTTGATTGTCTTCGAACATCTCAGCAATTACACGCTCTTCTTTATCGAATTCCCCCTGCTGCTCTGCCCAACTCGTAGATGATTTCGGCCTGATCACATGCTTGTTGGTAACCAGGTAACCACCATCAGATATAAAGAAACCAGAGCCAACGGCCACGGTTGTTTCAATTGAAACAACCGCAAGTGTCGCCTCTTCGACCACCGACTGAGGGTTATAAAGTGCTTCAAGTTTTGCGGACAAGTCGACCCAGTCATCCTGGTTTGCAACCACCTTAGAAGACGCACTACTAGAGGGAGCCTCCATCTCCTCCACCTTAACTTTTTCCGCTGGCTTTTTATCGGTGTAATGCCAACGGCCATTTTCGTCTTTGTATCGATAAATTTGAGCCTCACTTGTTACAGGACAGCTCAAACTAAACACCCCCAAAAGCACCAAAATCGTCAACTGAACTAAATTCACATTAATATCCCTTGCCATCTAAATCCCATGATTCAATTATTCAACTTACAATGAAAGTCGAAAAGTACCACTGCCATGCCGATTAATCAAAATCTCACTAAATTTATTCCAAAGAGTTCTCGACAGTCATACTACCCGATATTGTTCAGCTTTTGCTTGCCAATAAGCTGCAACAAATAGGACCAACCCCCACCCATGCTTAAATACACGCCGATGCAAAGTTTGCGAGGTGGGGTGGCCTTGGGCGACCTTGTGAGGCATGGATGCCGAAGAGAGCTACAGGGACGTATTAACGCGTGTCGCGCAAGGCCGTCCCACTTCGCAATCCGAATCTAGTTCCACCACCTCAAAAACAAGAAAGCCCAGCAGAAGCCAGGCTTTCAAAGTCATTCATCCAAAATTAAAAACTATTTAAGCCCCAAGACATCCTGCATATCAAACAACCCTTTATCCTTCCCAGCTAACCACCCAGCCGCACGCACTGCCCCACGCGCAAACGCCATCCGACTAGACGCCTTATGCGTAATCTCAATACGCTCACCATCCGCCATAAACATCACCGTATGATCACCATGTACATCACCACCACGCACAGTCGCAAAACCAATCGTCTCACGATCGCGAGCACCGGTTTGACCTTCACGACCATACACCGCCACTTTTTGTAAATCACGATCTAACGCATTCGCCAATACTTCACCCATCGCCAAGGCAGTACCCGATGGTGCATCCACTTTATGACGATGATGTGCTTCATACACTTCCACATCGTAATCATCGCCACAAATACTGGCCGCCATATCGAGTAGTTTTAACGTGACATTAACGCCGGTACTAAAATTCGCGGCAACACACATAGCGGTTTCAGATTGGTTGGCTAAAAGAGTTTCTTTCTCTTCTGGCGTTAAACCGGTTGTACCTATCACAATTTTTTTACCGTGCGCAGCACAAATTTTGGCGTTAGCCAGCGTAGCGGCTGGTACAGTGAAGTCGATCAAAACATCAAAATCATTTACAACGCTTTCAAGATCACCAACAACTGCAACACCATTTTTGCCAAGCCCAGCAAGCTCACCGGCATCAGCGCCAAGCAAACTACTTTCTGGCCGCTCAATTGCCGCTGCCAACTCAACGCCTTCCGCTTGCGATACCGCATCGATTAACATTTTACCCATTCGACCAGCCGCGCCGGTCACTGCAATTCGTGTTGTCATGATTTTGCCTTTACTTCAAATTTTGATTCAAAAACGATTAGTAAATTTACTAGGGACTATTTTTCAGCGCTATCCATGCTGGAATCACTGTGATTGATGTGTGCCGTTATGACTTGCTGCATGGCTTTTTGCACGGGGATATCTAACGGCGTGCATTTTTCTTTATCCATATACACTAAAAACCCGCCAATCATGTAGCTCATCGGAATGTAAACCGCTACTTGGTCAGTATTCTCCCCCAAAGCAATGTGCTCGTTAGTGACAAAGCCAATCATGCGCATACCATTGACTTCCACAGCAACAACACTTTGCATATCGTGCTCATTGGAGCCGGTTAAAAACCCTAACAGATCTCGCGCACTAGTGTAGACGGTTTTTACGAAAGGAATTTTCTCCATCAAGAGTTCGAACCAGACAAACAGCTTCTCAATCAAATAAGCTTGGGCCAACACCCCCAAAGCAAAGACGATACCGAAGGTGGATAGCAAGCCCATACCGGTGATGTACCAGCCTTCTGGCAGCAACCACTCGAGAGGAACGCGAAGCATTTGCTCAGCGGTAACAAAGACCCAATAGATTAAGCCGAAGGTAATGAGAATCGGCAGGGAGAAGAGTAAGCCTTTTAGAAAGGTATTTGTGATGGTTTTCATTGCCGCTTCGCCAGATAGGTTAAAAAGGGAAAATAACACCTATAACGAAAATTGGCGACACTTGGTCGCCAATTCTGTGGTTTAAACCTCGATGCTGGTATGGGTTTACAACTTCATATCACCAAAGAAGTTTTTCATCCCTTCGAACCAGCTTTCTTGGCGAGGCGAATTAGTGTCGCCTGACATACTGGCCTGGAACTCTTTTAACAAGTCTTTTTGTTTACCGTTAAGCTTCACCGGTGTTTCTACGACAACACGGCACAGCAAGTCACCAGCAGCACCGCCACGAATTGGCGTTACACCTTTTCCGCGCAACCGGAATAGCTTGCCAGTTTGCGTTTCCGCCGGAACCTTCAACTTCACACGACCATCAAGAGTAGGCACTTCCAGTTCACCGCCTAGCGCGGCATCGACAAAGCCAATAGGCACTTCGCAATAGAGGTTTTTGCCGTCGCGCTGGAATATCTCATGCTCTTTAACCGACATTTGCACATACAAATCACCGGGAGGCCCACCATCCATCCCCGCTTCACCTTCGCCAGCGAGACGAATGCGGTCGCCGGTGTCGACACCCGCAGGCACTTTGACGGATAGTGTTTTGGTTTCTTCTACTCGACCTTGACCGTGACAATCACCGCAAGGATCGGTAATGATAGAGCCTTTACCGCGACAGCTAGGGCACGTTTGCTGGACGGAGAAAAATCCTTGCTGCATACGCACCTGGCCGATACCACCACACGTAGTACATTGACTAGGCTTAGTACCGGATTTTGCACCGGTGCCATCGCAGGTTTCACAGCCCACCAGGGTAGGAACGCGAATTTTTACACTGGTACCTTTAACAGCATCTTCCAAGCTCAACTCTAGGGTATAACGAAGGTCTGAACCTCGGCTTGGCCCGCCGTGGCCGCCACGGCCACCACCCCCGAAAATATCACCGAAGACATCGCCGAAGATATCACTAAAATTACCGAACCCACCGGCACCGCCAGCGCCGCCCATACCGCCCATCCCTTCAACACCGGAATGACCAAATTGGTCGTAGGCTGCACGTTTTTCTTTATCCGAGAGAATTTCGTAGGCTTCACTCGCTTCTTTAAATTTTTCTTCAGCTTCTTTATCGTCAGGATTGCGATCAGGGTGGCATTTCATCGCAATACGACGATAGGCTTTCTTCAGATCCTGATCGGATACGCCCTTTTCAACACCTAAAATTTCGTAGTAATCGCGCTTTGCCATAATCCTGCTTCTACCTGCCCCCAACAACGTAAATTACTTGCCGCATAACTGGCCAAGGCCCGGGGTATTTAGCCTGACCAGATACAACAAACGCGGAGCAAGCTCCGCGTTGTGAACCCTACTCTATCGAAGGGTTATTTATCTTCTTTAACTTCTTCAAACTCAGCGTCAACAACACCATCGTCCGCCTTGCTATCAGCTTGCTCTGCACCTGCATCCGCACCTTGTTCTGCCTGCGCAGCTTGCTCCGCATAGAGTTTTTGCGCCAGTGAACTAGAAGCCTCTGTCAGTTTAGTCGTTGCCGCTTCGATCTTGTCTTTATCGTCGCCTTTGACTACTTCTTCCGCTTCTTTTATCGCGGTTTCGATGGCAGATTTCTCTTCATCGCTCGCTTTGTCGCCCGCTTCGGTCAAGGTTTTTTGCGTTGCATGGATTAAGCCTTCAAGCGTGTTGCGTGCAGCAGCCAGCTCTTCGAACTTTTTATCCGCTTCCGCATTCGCTTCCGCATCTTTCACCATTGCTTCGATTTCTTCGTCACTCAAACCGGAGGACGCCTTAATCACGATTGACTGCTCTTTACCCGTTGCTTTGTCTTTCGCGCTTACGTTCAAGATACCGTTAGCGTCGATATCGAAAGTCACTTCGATTTGTGGCATGCCGCGTGGCGCAGGAGGAATATCCGCCAGGTCAAAACGACCGAGCGATTTGTTTTGCGCTGCTTGCTTACGCTCACCCTGCACAACGTGAATCGTTACTGCAGTTTGATTGTCTTCCGCGGTTGAGAATGTTTGCGATTTCTTAGTAGGAATCGTGGTGTTTTTCTCAATTAATGGCGTCGCGACACCACCCATGGTTTCGATACCCAAGGTCAAAGGCGATACGTCGAGAAGCAATACGTCTTTCACATCACCCGCCAATACGGCGCCTTGAATCGCTGCACCCATGGCGACCGCTTCGTCTGGGTTAACGTCTTTGCGTGGCTCTTTGCCGAAGAACTCAGCAACTTTTTCTTGAACCATCGGCATACGCGTTTGGCCACCTACCAAAATCACGTCGTCAATATCGCCAACAGATAAACCAGAATCTTCAATTGCTTGTTTGACTGGATCTAATGAACGCTTAACCAGCTCTTCAACCAGTGATTCTAATTTCGCGCGAGTCAACTTAACCACCAAGTGCTTAGGACCGGTTTGGTCTGCCGTAATGTATGGCAAGTTCACTTCGGTTTGTTGGCTAGAAGACAATTCGATCTTGGCTTTTTCTGCCGCTTCTTTTAAACGCTGTAGAGCCAGTGGATCGTTATGAAGATCAATATTGTTAGTCTTCTTGAAGTCTTCCGCTAAGTATTCAATCAAACGCAAGTCAAAATCTTCACCACCGAGGAACGTATCACCGTTGGTTGAAAGCACTTCGAATTGGTGCTCACCATCGACATCGGCAATCTCAATGATAGAGATATCAAAGGTACCACCACCCAAATCGTAAACCGCGATAGTGTGGTCGCCTTTCGCTTTATCCATACCGTAAGCCAAAGCCGCGGCGGTTGGCTCGTTAATGATGCGTTTAACATCTAACCCAGCAATCTTACCGGCGTCTTTAGTCGCTTGACGTTGTGAGTCGTTAAAGTAAGCCGGAACAGTGATTACCGCTTCGGTAACTTTTTCACCGAGATAATCCTCCGCCGTCTTTTTCATTTTCTTCAAGACTTCTGCCGAAATTTGTGGTGGTGCTTTCTTGTCGTCCTTCACCTCAACCCAAGCATCACCATTGTCAGCTTTAACGATCTTGTATGGCACCATAGAGATGTCTTTTTGAACGACATCATCAGTGAATTTACGACCGATCAAGCGCTTAACAGCAAACAGCGTATTGTTTGGGTTGGTTACTGACTGACGCTTAGCGCTCTGACCAACCAAGATCTCGCTGTCATCTGTAAATGCAACGATGGATGGTGTAGTACGATCGCCTTCTGCGTTTTCGATAACTTTGGCTTTACCGCCTTCCAAAACTGAGACACAAGAATTCGTTGTTCCCAAGTCGATACCGATAATTTTACCCATGTGTTTTCTCCAAAAACGTAACTCTTACATTTGAGCCGCCGGGTCTGTATAACGGGTGACTCACTTTTTTAACTTGCTACCTTATATTGGCCTGATTTTGGGGAATTCAACCCCGATATCCACACTTAAATCAGGCTTTTTTAACCGACGCTAAAACGCTCCGTATTAGGGTGCTTTCGACACCACCACCATGGCTGGACGCACTAAGCGACCATGCAAGGTGTAACCCTTTTGGAATACATCCATTACCGTATTTGGCTCGAGATCGGGATTAGCGACGGCGGTCATCGCTTGATGCAACTGTGGATCAAAAGGCGCGCCCGCTGGGTCGATAGCCTCAACACTGTTCTTTTCCAACGCTTCTACCAACGACTTCAACGTCAACTCAACGCCTTCAACGATTGCTTTAACCGCTTCCGATTCGTCACCTTGAGATGCGGCTAGTGCGCGCTCTAAGTTATCCACCACATTCAGCAGATCTGTCACTAGCTTTTCTTGACCAAATTTATGAGCCTTTTCCACATCTTGCTGAGCTCGACGCTGAGCGTTCTGAGCATCAGCCACAGCACGCAGCGCTTGGTCTTTGGCTTCCACTAACTCTTCCTGCAGACGGGCCACTTCACTTTGAAGGTCGCCCTCGGTCGCTTCGGTACTTACTTCGGCGTCTGCGGCGGTCTCTACCTCGGAGTTCACACCCTCTTCCACATCAATTTCTGCAGATTTTGTCTCGTCGGACACGTTTCTCTCCCCTAGCAATAACAACGTCTATTCAGTTTGGCCAATAGGCCAATTACTTCCACTGGCGGGAATATGGGGGCAACTGGACGCCTTTCAAGCGTCCTTTAGGAGAAATTTTGCTGACATACCACGTAGATTTCATCGCTCTCAGCTAGCCAATCGACAAAAAACACTGTATAAACAACCACTAAAATTCTTTGGAGACTCGGCCCCGTGTTGACTCACCTCAGCATCAACAACTACACCCTCGTTGAACATCTCGATCTTGAGCTGCATTCTGGTATGACGGCCGTCACCGGTGAAACCGGCGCGGGAAAATCGGTAATGCTCGATGCTCTCGGCCTTACCTTAGGCGATAGAGCCGATGCAGACCGTATTCGAGCCGGTGCAGACAGGGCGGATATCAATGCCAGCTTCGACATTAGCGCCTTACCCGAAGCGCGTGCTTGGCTGGAAGATAACGCGCTAGAAGGTGAACCGAATGAGTGTTTGTTACGCCGCATGATTAGCGCCGAAGGCCGCTCAAGAGCCTTTATCAACGGGCAGCCCGTAACACTCGCACAAATAAAGGCCCTTGGTGAAATGCTGATCGATATTCATGCCCAGCACGAGCACCAATCACTCCTCAAAAAAGAAACACCGCGCCGCCTGCTCGATGATTACGCAGGACACACGGCACTGGTGAAAGAAGTGAGCGCTGCATTTCGTGAATGGCAACAACTGGCAAAGCGCTTCCAAACATTAAAAGATAATGCTGACGAAGCCGCTGCACGAGTGCAATTACTGAGCTACCAAGTCAACGAACTCGATCAACTCGACCTTCAAGCCGGGGAAATCGATCAGCTCGTTGCGGAACAGAAACAGTTGGCCAACGGCGAGAGTATTCTCAACAACAGTTATCAACTCACAGCGCTCTGCGGTGGTGAAGAACAGAGTGTTTTAGAAGGTCTAAACCGAGCGCTCTATATCGCACAGGGCTTACCACAGGACATCCCCGCCGTTGGAGAATCAACCCAGTTGCTCATGTCTGCCCAGATTCAGGTAGAGGAAGCCATCAGCGGTATGGAACGCTTTATCGACGGCTTTCAGCTCGACCCAGAGCGTTTGCAAATTGTCGACGAGCGCCTATCAGCCATCTTTGAAATCTCTCGAAAGCACCGCATTACACCGGAAGAGCTGTTTGATCTCCACCAAAAGCTCGCCGAAGAGTTGACTGAAATCACTGGCGATGACGCCGACCTTGATCAACTTGAGAAGAAATGCATCGCACTTGAATCGCACTACCGCTCTCTCGCTCAGAAGTTGTCAAACCAACGCCAAAAAGCAGCCAACAAACTGTCCAAAGCCGTTAATCAGCAGCTCCATAAACTGGCCATGGAACATGCCAACCTACAGGTCACATTAGTGCCCAATGAGGGTAATGCGCAGGGGGCAGAGGATATTCAACTGTTGATAAGTACCAACCCTGGGCAGCCGTTGAAACCATTACACAAGATTGCGTCTGGCGGTGAACTGTCGCGCGTCAGCCTAGCAATCCAAGTGGTGACTGCACAAACATCGGCGACACCTACCTTAGTATTCGATGAAGTGGATGTAGGTATTGGCGGCGGCACGGCAGACACTGTCGGCCAAATGCTGCGACAGCTTGGAGAGAAAGCACAAATTCTGTGTGTTACCCATTTGGCACAAGTGGCCAGCAAGGCACATCAGCATTTTCTCGTCAGCAAAAGTAAGAAGAAAGGCAATATGGAAACGGCGATTCTGCCACTATCCGGAGACGCCAAGGTAGAAGAAATTGCGAGGATGATGGGCAGTGATAAGCTCACCGCCACATCGTTGGAGCACGCCAAAGAGCTAATGGCATAACAGTGCAAATAGCGAAGGAAGTTACTTCTTAGGCTTTACGTACAGTACCAATGAGTGCCCCACCAGCTCGTAACCATTTTTGTGGGCGATCTCGAGCTGTAAACGCTCGATTTCTTCACTGTGAAACTCAACAACAGCACCAGATTCGACACAGACCATGTGATCGTGATGATCCCCTTTGGCGAGCTCGTAGACCTTATGGCCGCCGTCAAAGTTGTGGCTCATCACAAGACCGGCGCTTTCGAATTGCGTCAGAACGCGATAGACAGTGGCTAAACCCACATCTTCACCACTCTCTAACAGTGATTTATACACATCTTCCGCACTGAGATGACGCTCTTCAGAACCTTCTAAAATTTGTAGGATTTTTACACGGGGCAAAGTGACCTTCAGCCCAGCGTTACGTAATTCAACATTTTCAGATGACATTTCAGGTCCTTAAGGTCTTTCTCGCTAACGCGGTTAGTACTTATTATCTGCAGCCAGCATTACCGACTGCAACTTAATAGGGGTCTATCGGGTCTGACACACCGGTACCGGTTTACGAGGTGCCCTTCTCAGTGTCGAGACAATTCAGTATTATCCCCGTTCGCTAAACGATGTGGAACCCCAGTTCATGCAATTTAACCAATTATTTAAGTCAGGTATTAAGTCTCGTCTCGCCAAATTCTCTCTGCTTGGCGCAGCCCTGCTCTGCCTGACAACCACCACGGGTTGTACGAGCTTCCAGTTTCCCGGGGTATATCGCCTGACGATCCAGCAAGGGAATGTGATTACGCAGGACATGGTCGACCAACTCAAGCCGGGCATGACGCCTCGCCAAGTCAGTTACATTCTCGGCACCCCTCTGATAGCAGATAGCTTCCAGCAAGACCGCTGGGATTACCTCTACACGCTGCGTGATCCTGAGGGAAACACAAAGGAAGAGCGCTTCACCGTGTTTTTTAAGAACGGTGGGCTAAGCCATTTCACGGGCGACTACATGCCTACTCCAAATAACGATGCAACCGAGGCAAGCTAGTTCGATCTTGCCCGACAACCAGACATCACGGCTCGCCGCTATCCTGTGATTTAGACGCTTTATTTTTTGCCGCGCGTTTGCGGCGAGCCTCTTTCGGGTCGGCAATTAGCGGACGGTATATTTCCACTCGATCTCTAGGCTGCAACTCGTATTCCGCCGCAGACTTCAGACCTTTCGCACCCAACGCCTTGCCGAAAATCCCCATTTTAGCCGTCGACAAATCAATTTCAGGGAATTCCATGGTGATTCCCGAGATTTCCGCCGCTTGCAACGCTGTGGTACCAGGCATCACCCTCAGCGCAATAATCTTTTGTTTTTCCACGGTGGCATAAGCCACCTCAACTTCAAATGCGTTACTTTCTACAGAGGTTGCCACTGACGATGTATCTCCACTGAAAACTGATGGCTATGCTTAGTGCTTAGCTATAGCGCTTATTGGCCCTTTGACTCATTGCGTCTACCAGTTGATTACCAACCGACTCAAGCACCCGGTTACCCGCTACCGCTAATATTTTACTTTTAAATTCAAACGTGAGAATGAGGCCCACTTTGCAGCCGATATCACCCAGCGCCTCAAACGTCCAAGTTCCTTCTAGTTGCTCAAACGGGCCTTCAACCAACTGCATCTCGATACGCTCAAAGGGGATTAGGGTGTTTCGAGTGATAAAACTTTGGGCGAAGCCGCTTTTTCGAATGTCCAAACCGGCAACGATTTCCGACTCACTGCGTGAGACCAACTGAGTACCAACAACGCCATCCATAAATTCAGGGTAACGCTCAATATCGTTAACTAACTCAAACATTTGCGCTGTCGAAAAAGGAACCAACGCACTTCTTTCAACTACTTTTGCCACTGACTTTATTTTAAACCCGTGTTAGCTCGCACTGATGATGGAATAGATTTTTTCCCACAGCAGGACAATAAAAATCAACCCCACCAAACTGGGCGATACATAACGCACCGCAGCCCGCCACAACTCAAAGACTTCTTTCGACTCATGCGACAACTCTTCGCGCACGTGACTTTTGTGCATGCACCAGCCTGCAAATATGGCGATAAACAAACCACCCAGCGGCAGCATTATTTGGGCCGTGAGAAAATCCACCGAATCAAAGAAAGTCATACCAAATATTTTATATTCGTCGCCCGACCAGTCATTGAAAGACAACACAGTCCCCAGACCGACAACCCAAGCGATAGCACCTAACACGACATTGGCCCAAAAACGATCGAGCTTGGTCGACTCAACAATCCATGCAACACCAGGCTCGATCAACGAGATAGCCGAACTCCAGGCGGCAATAGAAATCAGTACAAAAAAGATAGTACCGAACAGAATTCCGCCAGGCATATTGCCAAACGCAATGGGCAAACTGACAAACAGCAAACCAGGGCCAGCACCTGGCTGAACGGCCTCATTCGCAAACACGATCGGGAAAATAGCCAAGCCGGCGACGAGTGCCACTACCGTATCCAAGATCGCAATGGTTACTACCGTACGACCGATAGGCGCATGCTCCGGCATGTAGGAGCCGTAGGCCATAATCGCGCCCATACCCAAACTCAAGGTAAAGAAGGCGTGCCCCAGCGCTTCTAATACGCCATCCCAGGTGAGCTTGTCGAATTTGAAATCAAACAAGAACGCGAAGCCTTGCTTGAAGTTACCCTCGAAAATACCGTAGCCCAACATAATAATTAACAATACGAATAGAATGGGCATTAGGACACGAACCGCCGTACCTAAACCTTTGGTCACACCACCAATCACCACAGCCAAGGTCAGCGCTATAAAAATAGTGTGCCATTTAATCAGTTCGTTTTTATCGGCCAGCATGTTGTTGAAGTGGGCATTCACCACATCACCTGTCGCATTCGCGAATGTGCCTTCAGCCATCACAAACACATAGTTCAATGCCCAACCCGCAATAACGCTGTAAAAAGATAAAATGAGCAGGCCCGCGACAACCCCCATCCAACCAATGCCTGTCCACGCTTTACTCATCCCCGCCTCGGCGGTTAAGTCATGCATCGTATTAACTGGGCTTAAGCGGCCACGACGGCCTAACATAACCTCCGCCATCATGATGGGGATACCAATTACCGCGATGCACACGAGATACACCAGCACAAAGGCGCCGCCACCGTTTTCACCCGTGATATAGGGGAATTTCCAGATGTTACCTAGGCCGACGGCTGAACCAGTAGCCGCCAGAATAAAGGTCCAGCTGCTATTCCAGGTGCCGTGCATTTTGCGCTGATTGGATCGACCTGCCGTCATCTTTCCCCCAAAGTCATTGTCCTAGCCCCGAACGCCTCTCAACCTAGCCATACCTCTGGGCGCTTAAGTGGGGTCTCTTGATATCAAATTCCGGTCGATTGTACCGGAAATTGGGGGTGGTGGCAGTCAGGTATATAGCAAATTGAGGACGGTATTCTTCACAACTCAGGCGTAGGCAAGCTTGGCACGGGCCTATATAATCCGCCGCCATGGCTAAGAAACCAAAAACACCCAGCAATAACATTGCGCAAAACAAAAAAGCACGCTTCGACTATCACATCCAGGATACTTACGAGGCGGGTATCGTACTGCATGGCTGGGAAGTCAAAAGCTGCCGCGCAGGCAAGGTACAAATCACTGACAGCTACGTTTTCTTTAGGAATGGCGAAGCCTTCATGTCCAACGCGCAAATCCAACCGTTACCCACCGCATCAACCCACTTCGTCACTGAACCCACTCGCGTTCGCAAACTGTTATTGCACGATAAAGAAATCGTCAAACTGCAACAGGCAGTCGAACAGAAAGGCCACGCCGTGGTGGCCACATCGATGTATTGGAAAAAGCATTTAGTGAAGGTATCAATCGCACTCGCCGTTGGTAAAAAGATGCATGACAAGCGCGCCACCGAAAAAGAGCGGGATTGGAATCGCGAGAAGCGGCGGATTATGAAAGCGAGTAACTAATACTCGAATAAAAAATGAAACTCACCCGAATAGGGAACATCGTTGTACTCGAACGAAAAAGCCCCCATTAGGCTTTCCTCATCGCTAGCGGTAATTAGAATTTCAGCTTGAGCTGGGAAGATCAGAAAATCACCCACTGCGCTTTCAAATGCAGCTGAATTCGATTTAAAACTTATGTATTCAATTGGGCCACTGACATTTTCGTCAAAACTATAACTGCCCTCAACCAACCTTTCATTGATAGCAATATCGAAGCCCGCACGCTCGCCCTGATCTAAGAACTCAAGGGATAACCATAATTGCTCAGGCAACAAATCATTGTAGCCTCGAGAAAGGCACACGTGATCATACTCAGTAATGCTCACCGAACCGCCACCAAGGGTAAATAACCCAGCGTCCAATATATATTCTTCGCTTACCTTTATTAGTTCAGCTCTATTTAAATAATAAAGACTTGGGTCCGGATTCCAAGACTCTACCCACCGCTCAGAAGAGATAGTGCGAAACATCCCTTCTCCGGCTGGTTCGAAAGCCATAGTGCCACCATTAAGGTATAGAAAATTATCAGTAGCGATCGCTGGCCGCCCTGTCTCGTAACTCAAACACTCTGAATAAAAAACATGACCGTCATCCACTCGAAACAGATTAGGCCTTTCATCGTAGCTCGTGTACAACAGTTCATCAGTTTCAACGTTGTATACCCCTGTTATCTGTCGGTATAGCCAAGTACCTGGCAAATTATCAAGATCAAATGAGGCTTGACCTGAACCAGCATCATCCTCAGACTCTATATAAATATACTTAGTCTCACTATCATCACAACCCGCCAGCCCGAACACCACCAACAAAGGAAACCAAGCCAACTTGCTTAAAGTATTCATTCGCACCAAAAAAATTCCCGTAAATTTTTCTTACGATTAGACCATCCGCATAGTATTTGCTGCAAGTAAAACCCGATTAAACATCTGTAAGCTTGACTAACCGGATGCAACTAAGACAGCTGCATTCCATCCATTTCAGCCAACCGGCCAATCAGCTCTTCCATTCGAGTTGAATAGCCAAATTCATTGTCGTACCAGCTCACCACTTTGACCAAGGTTTTATCCATCACTTGCGTCAGTTCTGGATCGAAAATACTGGAGTGAGTATTACCAATAATATCGCTGGAAACGATCGGCTCATCACAATACGACAAAATATTTTTTAACGGCCCTTCTGCGGCATCGAGCATCGCTTTGTTAACTTGCTCAACTGTGACTTCTTTTTCCAGCTCAACGGTTAAATCCACCAAGCTACCATCACTGACCGGCACGCGCATGGCTAAACCATCGAGCTTACCTTTAAGTTCAGGCAACACTTCACCAATGGCTTTTGCCGCACCCGTGGAGGTCGGCACAATGTTCGTTGCGGCACTGCGCGAGCGGCGTTTGTCGCTATGGGGCGCATCAATTAATCGTTGATCTGACGTATAAGCGTGCACTGTGGTAAGCAAACCACGTTTTACGCCGAAGGCTTCGTGCAACACTTTCGCAAGCGGTGCCGCACAGTTAGTAGTACAACTCGCATTACTGATAATTTTTGATTCAGGCGTGACCACATGATCATTAACACCGGAAACAATTGTTGCGGACAAAGGCTCTTTACTCGGTACTGTGAGTAGTACACGTTTTGCTCCCGCTTTTAAATGCTGCTCTAGCTGCTCTAACTTGCGGAATTTACCCGTACTCTCGACAACGTAATCAACCCCTAAATCCGCCCAAGGTAAATCGGCAGGGTCTTTTTCAGAGAGCACGACGAAAGGGTCGCCATCGACAATGATTTTATCGCCATCGACTTCAATCTTACCGGGGTACTGCCCATGAATACTGTCATACTTCAAGGCGTAAGCCAGTTGATCAGCACTGGCCAAATCATTCACTGCAACGACATCATAGTGTTTACGTAATTTTGCGATGCGTAATACAGTTCGACCAATTCGTCCAAAGCCATTAATTGCAATTTTTGGTACTGCCATAGTGTTGCTCTCCAAATAGAAGGGCTGCCAAAAACCCCGCGATGAATTTCATTGTATTGACACGTCGTTAATTCAGTTTAGCGTAACACCACATAAAATGAACGCCCGCCACGTACAATTTGCAACAATATTTGTTGACGACTACGTGACACAGCACCTACCAACGATTTCAAATCACTCACGCGCAAGCGATTCGCACCGTAAATTAAATCTCCCGGTCGCAAGCCGCTATAGGCTGCAACCGAGTTAGGCGCCAAACCGGTAACCAAAACACCTTTACCTTCTGGGCTTTCCTCAAAACGGACACCATCCAACAGCGGGTGTAATTGCGCTGTAGCATCCAATTGTTTGGGCGGAGCAATTTCAACCTCTGTGCGGCGGCGTTTACCATCACGCAGATACTCGATTTCAACCGCATCACCAATACCGCGCACACCAAGTTGGCTGCGCATTTGTGAGTAAGATTGCGTCGGCTCGCCCTCAATAGCGATAATTATGTCACCCGATTCAAGCCCCGCCTGCTCGGCCGTAGAGTTCGCGTCGACGCCGGTGATCAACACCCCTTTTTGCCCACGCTTTAACGAGAAGGCTTGGCGCAGTTCCGCGGTCATATCCTGTGAGCTGATGCCAATTTGGCCACGCTTAACTTCGCCGTCCCGCAAGATCTGCTCCATGCTGGCTTTCGCCATATTAATGGGGATTGCAAAACCAATGCCGACGTTTCCGCCTGCAGGTGCAATAATTGCCGTATTAATGCCGATTAACTCACCACGCAAATTCACCAAGGCGCCACCAGAGTTACCAGGGTTAATCGAAGCGTCGGTTTGAATAAAGTTTTCATAACCCTCAATACCCAGCCCTGTACGACCTAGCGCACTCACGATCCCCGTGGTGACAGTCTGGCCAATACCAAAAGGGTTGCCGATGGCGACGACAAAATCACCCACTTCCAGGCTATTTGAATCAGCCAGCGCTACCGCTTGCAATGCATCCGGTTCAATTTCCAAAACAGCAATATCTAAATCCGGGTCAGCGCCACGCACCTTTGCAGTGAACTCTCGACCATCTACCAGCGCTACTTGCACCTCATCGGCACCCTTAATGACGTGGTAATTAGTCAGTACAATGCCATCACCCGCATCGACGATCACCCCAGAGCCCGCACTTTGTTGACGCCGCTGAACCTGCGGCCTGCCTCGTGGCGCATCAAAAAAGAAGCGAAAGAAGGGGTCATTCAGTAGCGGGTTATACGCTTGCTGCGTCGAGAACGTTGATATATTGACCACCGCCGGATTAACCGATTTGAGCATCGGTGCCAACGACGGTAACTGCTGCCCTTGTGAATCAAAGGCGGGCAACGCCGCCACAGCCGTCGAGGACATCACCGCCAGAAAAAAACCCACCAATACCTTCGATAGTCGCCCCATAAAACCCTCCAAATCAGCCAGTTACCTACAATAGGGCCCCCACCCCACATTTCAACCTCCGCACCACATTGAAACCCACCCAATCAGCCCCATCTACTATTACCAAGGCATTTGTCATACAATGACCGACTGCTCTGAAGAAGCCGCATAGCAGCCAACTTCAAAGCATGGACTCAAAAAGTAAGTCCAATTCACAGAGATGTCGCCTCTAGCAAGGCGCGCGACGAGCAAGTGAAGGAGCGTACACAAAGTACGTGACTGAACGAGAGAGGAAGCGCAACGCAGCTAGCGGCGTCAGATAGAAGAATTGGGGGCGATTAGGATTCGACGCCGGTAACAAAACTCAATGTGCATGTCGTGAGGGTAGCGAATCACGTAAATCCAAAGCTGCATTTTATTAGTTGCCAATGACGACAACTACGGTGCTCAATTAGCTGCGTAAGCAGTTGATGAAGCACTTCTAACGGTGCGCCGTTAGCGGTTTTTAACAAGGTGCCTGTACCGCGTTAACGACTGTCATTCAGAATAGGATCGCAGCAAAGCATGTTCGGGGCGGCGCTGTTAAACTTTTACTGGACTCGTTGCTAACGTCCTGCCCGTTGGGCTGATAGCGACTAAATTAATCAACGGACCTAAGCATGTAGAGCATTGAGCGGAGTGCTGACGGACGGGGGTTCAACTCCCCCCGCCTCCACCAAATACAAACCCCATCTCCGAAAGGTGATGGGGTTTTTTATTGCCCTTACAAATTCATATTACCCTTCCAACATAGCCACCTATCTGCGACCCAATGAACTTTCCTAAGTGAAAAGACGTACTGATTAGATATTACAGACATGAAACCTTTCACAGGAACGCGCGTGAGTACCACCACCAAAGAAATTCGCTTTATATTCGGCGACCAGTTAAACCAACAGCACTCGTGGTTTAGCGAGCAGCGTGAAGATGTACTTTATGCCATGGCTGAGTTACCTCAGGAAATGACTTACGTAAAGCATCACGCGCAAAAGATTGCTGCATTTTTTCTTGCCATGCGTGCTTTTGCAGATAGCCTCAAGCAAGGCGGACATCGCGTTGAATACTTCAGGCTTAACGACTCCATTGCGATTAAGGAAAAAGCTAGAGCCGAAAAAGGCCGATCAACTAACTCTTGCCTGGCGTCAATACTGTCCAATCTATACGACCACTACCAACCCGAAACAATACTGTTTCAACGGCCCGATGAATGGCGCCTACTCGCGCAAGTCCAAAATCTTCAGGCGAAGGCTAAAACTCCTGTCGCCATTGTCGACACAGAGCATTTCCTACTACCTTCCGATGAAATAAACCAGGTTTTCCCACAAAGCAAGCATAAGAAAATGGAATTCTTTTACCGCATGATGCGCAAGCGCTTCGATCTACTGATGGAGGAAGGGGAACCCGAAGGTGGCCGCTGGAATTTTGATTCGGAGAATAGAAAAAAGCTTAGTAAACAAGACCTAAAAGACATTCCCGAGCCCAAGGTGTTTAGTAATGATGCCACTGATATCTACGCACTACTCAACGACGCAGGCGTAGAACGCTTTGGTGTTGAAAAGGCATGCATTGACTGGCCAGTAACGCGAGACCAATCTATCGAATTACTGGCATTTTTCTGTGATAGCTGTTTACCCTTATTCGGAAAATTCCAAGATGCGATGACGGACCAAAGCCCAAACGCGTGGAGCTTATATCATTCGCGACTATCTTTTTCGATTAACGCAAAACTTCTGCATCCGCGTGAAGTGATTGATGCCGCCATTGATGCATATCGAAACCGATCCGATATTGACCTCGCCCAGGTAGAAGGCTTCGTTCGACAAATATTAGGTTGGCGAGAGTTCGTACGCGGCATTTACTGGGCAAACATGCCCGAGTACGCTACTCAAAATAGTTTAAACGCGAACGCTGACCTTCCAGATTTTTTCTGGGACGGCGACACCGACATGAACTGCCTTAAACAATCGATCGGACAGTCGCTCGACCACGCCTACGCTCATCATATCCAACGCCTAATGATTATTGGCAACTACTGTTTGCTCGCGGGCATCAACCCCGACCACGTCGATGCTTGGTATCTGGGTGTTTATGCCGACGCACTGGAATGGGTGCAACTTCCCAACACCCGAGGCATGTCGCAATTTGCCGATGGCGGCATTGTTGGCACCAAACCCTATGCCGCGAGTGGCGCCTACGTCAATCGTATGAGCGATTACTGCAAATCCTGCGAGTTTAATGTCAAAGAAACCGTCGGAGATAATGCATGCCCCATCAATGGATTGTACTGGCAGTTCCTCGATCGACACGCCGACACGCTTGGGAAAAACCCCAGGATGGCATTCGCTTATAAAAATTGGTGGCGAAAGAGTGACGAAGAACGCGAGATTATTGTCAAAAGTTCTTATGCCTAGCCCAGCGACTATTAGCTATCAACAAACTCCGTAAAAGCCCCAGCCAGAATATCTTTTGTTCTCCCCGTTAAAAAATCATGGCTACAATTGTGCCAGGACCAGTACCGCACACGCTGCAATACAACTGATAGTTCGCAGGTGATTGAGCACTGTCCATTTTGACAAGTACTCTTGCCAAGCACGCGTTAAGTATTGTTCATTATCTTCACTTTGTTTCAGATAATTATTGAGCGGAACGTTACCAAACGCCGTCACACAAAACATACCCACGATATAGATTACAGCAGCACTGACTTCCAGTGAGGAGCGGCCTACGTGCCAGTCAGCAAATGACCACACAATCAAACCTGCAAACCATAGTGTTGAGATGAAAAATAATGGCATAAAAGCGGTATTCAAAATGACATCGTTAATTTTGTTCATTGCTTTAGCCCCATCGTTGGCGGGCAATGCCGCTAACGATTTCATAATGACTACTGAAAAAACAAAATAGATACCGGCCATAAGACCGGTCATTAAGATAAGTAGAAGGATCATATCGAGACTCCAATATTCGGCTGTTAATTGCCTAGTTAGCCGCCGACCACACGCCGGTATTAACTAGACCATTTACGTAATCCTGAAAACGTCGCGCTGGTCTGCCAAGTACATGCTCAACGGTATCAGTTGTATTCTCGTTACGCCCATCGAGTACATTGACGAACAGTTCATTGAGCAACCAGGCGATATCATCTGGCAAGCCTTGTGCTTTGGCGCCTACCAAGTAAGCGTCAACAGGTGCTGTTTCGAAACCAATGTCACGATGACTCGCGTCGGCAATTGTTTTCACACACTGTGAAAAAGACAGTAGCTCTGGACCAGTTATTTCCAATAATTGATTTCTAAGCTCAGGACGTATCAACGCCGCAACGACCACTTCAGCAATATCATCCACATCGATAAAGGGTTCATTCGCCTTCGGCTCAGGTAACAACAACTCACCGCCCTTCAAACCATCCAGCATGAAGCTTTCACTGAAGTTCTGCATAAACCAACTTGCCCGAACAACATTCCAGTCTAAACCACTATATTTAACGACATTCTCCGCCCTTTGCGCGCCCTCTTCTCCTCGCCCGGACAGTAACACCAAGTGATTGATTCCCACTGATTTTGCGCACTCTACAAACTCACGAATGTCACTCTCTGCTTGAGGTACCGCTAAATCTGGGAAGTAGGTGACGTAGGCTGTTTTCACTCCTTGCAATGCGTGCTGCCAGCCCGATTTGTCCGCCCAATCAAATGCAAACTCACTGTTACGTGAAAGACCTCGTGTGGTGTAACCCAGCGAATCCAAACGTTGTAAAACTCGTGCGCCTGTTTTGCCTGTTGCCCCAACAATAGCGATTGCTTCATTTTTCATGGTGTACTCTCCTTGCTCGTTGATTTTCTGGAAGTGCTTTCAAAGGATTCCCTTGAGAACGAAAACAAGTCTACGAGCACAAACCTTGATGTTTAATGATCACATCTCTATATTTCTTAGCACTTTGTCCAAACCTAACGTCATGGCTGGCAGTCAATGGAAATCACCCAACAGCGCGATATTCCAGCACCGAGTGATACGCTTGGGGAAACCCTGTACTCGTTGCGACTCAACGGCCTGATCTATGCCAATTCAGAGCTGAGCGCCCCGTGGGGCATGGATATGCCACCGATGAAAGGGAAGATGATGTTTCACATCATTACCGAAGGTAGCTGCTTATTACGTTTCCCGGAACGAGAAGATATATCGCTACAGCCTGGTGAATTAGTATTGCTCCCTCGCGGCGAGGGGCACCGGATCTGCTCAGACAGAGACGTTTCTTGCCAACCGTTCTTCGAGATACCAGTCAACAAATTGTCTGATCGCTTTGAATTAATACGACACGGCGGCGGTGGACAACAAACACTACTGACCTGTGGTGTTGTTAGTTTTGATCACGTTGCTGGGGAAAAACTCGTCGCTCAACTACCCGCTGCTATTCACATGCAAAGTGACAACAACCAATTACCCGCGGCACTACAAGGTCTTATGGACATCATGGCCGAAGAAGCCAGCTCACTCCGTGCAGGCGGTGAAACTGTCGTTGCCCATCTAGCCGATATTATTGTGATAAAAGCCATTCGCTATTGGCTCGAACACTCACCCGAAGCGAACTCAGGGTGGCTCGGCGCATTGAAAGACCCAAAGATCGGAAAGGCCCTCGCAGCAATGCACGCTCATCCCGAAACGATATGGACCGTGGAGCAGCTTGCCCACCACGCAGGCATGTCACGGTCAGGATTCTCAGCGCGGTTTACAGAAATCATTGGCACCTCCGCCAAGCAATACCTGACTGAATGGAGAATGAGCCTAGCCCGCATTAAAATTATGCAATCGCCAATCCCGCTGGTTGATCTAGCAGAAGAACTGGGCTACCAATCCGAAGCCGCTTTTTCGCGAGCCTACAAACGTGTATTTGGCGTCCCACCCTTACGCCCATCGCGAGACAAAAAAGCCTAAGCGTAGCGACGCTTTTTAGTCGATCCCCGGCAAACCGTTCCAACGCTTATTCATGCCACCAAAGACTGGGCCGATTTTACGTTAAGCGGCGACCCATCACCCGTAATATTGCGGTAATGGCTTAACGCCCACCATGACGTCGAACAACCAGAGCAAAGAGTATGATCATAACGATAAAAATATCGCTAGGTTCTTCACAACACTGCAACGCAACCCTATTATGATGGGCCTAGTTTTGATACATCCATGACAGAAGGGTTGCGTATGGCGAAGTTGCATTTGATTGGTGGTGAAAAAGGTGGCGTGGGTAAATCGTTCACCGCGCGATTGTTGGCGCAGTACTATATCGACCACGGAAAACCCTTTGTTGGCTTTGACTCCGATCAGTCCCATCAGACCTTTAGCCGTTTTTACGATGGGTATACGTCGCCTGTCTTTGTCGACCAGTATGAAAGCCTCGATCAAATTATTGACGCAGCAGAATTAGGCAAGTCAGATATTTTGGTTGATCTTGCGGCGCAAACCTTGGATGACTTAAGTCAATGGATGAAAGAAAGTGGAATTCTAGATCTTCTGCAATCGATTGGATTCGAGGTTTACTACTGGCACGTTGCGGATGGCGGCTATGATTCCATTACCTTATTGACGAAAGCGCTAAATCAGTTCAAGCATAAGAATTTGACAACAGTTATCGTACAAAATGCTGGGCGGGGTGAACACTTTTCAGTGTTGCAGAACTCTAGCTACTTCAAAAACGCGATACAGGATGGCGCTAAAACATTAACCCTTGAGAAACTGCACCCGCTACTAGCTAGCAAAATCGATTTTAGTAGCTTGAGCTTTTGGGCCGCCGCAAACAGTAGCGACCGCCTAACGCGAGTGGAAAAACATCGAGTTAAGGTGTGGATGGAGAAAAATTATACCCAACTCAATGAACTGCTGAGTTTTTCACCCGAGATTGAAGAAGCACCTGTTGTGTAACTAGCACAATTTAGTCGATAGCAAACGCTATCGACTTTCACCTTTAGTTTTGTTTTGACAAGATCATAAATGTACCCAAAGCAAGGCACACATCTTTGCCCTGCTGATCAACAACACGGCTTTCGATCACCGCGGTACGCCTGCCTCTACTGACGACGCGGGTTTGACAGATCACTTTCCCTTCGACAGCCGGACGCAGATAGTTAATTTTTATTTCGATTGTTGAGGGCATTTCGCCGTCATCAAGTAAAGTTGTTACCGCATTACCCATGCCCGTATCCACCAGCGAAAATACCGCACCGCCGTGGGCAATGCCATGAGGGTTCATATGTTTTTCTGAAATGTCGAGTTCGCACTCGCTTTCACCGTCGCCCCGACGCACAAGATTCAACCCAATTAATTCCGCAAATGGAAATTTCAGCGGCTCGGACATATCTGATCGGCTCCACATTTTGTAAACGCTAGAATCAAGAAAGAATTCACAAATATATGTGGAGCACACTAAGCGCTAATTGTTTAGATTTCAAATAATCAATGACAATGCAAGCTATCAGTCTTTTAAATAGCTAAAGAATTATTCAACAACACCAAATAATTAGTCTATGTGCTTAATCAAATTCTGCGAGTAAATCATCAATCATGATAATGCCACATACCCCATGCACCACCCCGACCTCACTGACGTTGGCGTATAGCAGCTGAATATTGCTCGAATTACAACTATCGCTGACATCATAAATACCTTGAACGTACCCGCCCAAACTATCGATAAACTCATCGCTGTTTGCACGCGCCACAAGCCGGTCATAATTTGAATGGTAAAAGTAGACGTCTAATGTCGAGTCGCTGAATGCGACTCCTGGATTAGTTATGTTTGTATAACTACTCAGCTGTAATAGTGCTTTTAGTGCGTTATAAGCGCTGAGGTTACCGATAAAACCGGCTGTGAAATCATTCGTAAGCTGCGTTCCAGTGATGACATCTGCTGTTTCTAAACCCGTGTCTGCGTATTGAAGCAATGGAGGTAAAATTCGCTCTACGGCATAAGCTGTCACCAATTCATCATTAACGTAACGACAATAATCATCCATCAAACAGGTGCCGTTGGCATAGTTAATAACGCCTTTCACTGTCTCATACACATTGTAGGGACCAGCACCGGTATAAAGCCGAGTGGTTTTTAATTCGCCTTGCCGATTATGCAAAATCTCTTGCCACGCAGCCACTGCACTATGGCCACCCTGAGAATAGCCAGCAATCGCGACATTTTTGGCACCAGCACTGGGCGTTATGACATCGTCATAATTGCCCGAATTAATCGCAGATGAAATTAAGTCCACCGCATTAATTCCCGTTCGTTTTGCTTGAAGGTAGGTTTCTGTTTCAGCACTGGTGTTGCCCAAACCATAATTGTCTGGCACAACCACCAAGTATCCACGGCTAGCCAGCACAATTGCCAAGTTATACCAAGGCCCCGACGTACTTTTATCACTTGGTGTAAGGTCAGTGGAATGCGTCAGCAATACAATGTCGTTCTTCGGGGTAAAATTACTCAGGCCACTCGTATCGGGAAATACAATCAACCCGGATAGATCTTGGCTGACATTACCCCGAGGATCAATCGACTCATATAAAACCGTTTGCGTAACGACATCATACTCTGACAACGGATTAAACAAATTTGGCAATTCATCATTCGCAATATCATTCAGCAAACTATTCACCAACGCTTCAACCAGAGGTGATAGATCCGCTTCTTCCACCGCGCCTTCAAGCAATGTAAGCGCCGTAATATTCCCAATGCTGTTTAGCGGTAACGTCTCTTGCTCAACAACATTGATACGTTCGTTTGCGGGTGTCACCGAAGCCGCACTTCTAAACAATAGGCTCAATGTTTGAGATGCAGAATCTTCAAGCGTAATGGTTTGGTTGCTGTCAGCGGTTAAGTCGTCATCGCACGTTAGCAAATGATCAACCAATCGATTCTTAGACGTATCGTCAATATCGCTGGTGCCTCGAATAATCAACCGCGAAGTCGTTAAGCTGCACGGTTCAGAGTAGCTATAGGTCAAACCGCTAGTCGCCAAGTGACTCAAAGCGAAGTGAGGCGCATTCATTGTTGAAACGCTGTTAATAGCTGGCAAGGAGTCGAGCAAAGTGATCCCATCATCTGGCACATCACCTCCACCTCCGCCGCCGCTGCTGCTACTCCCCCCTCCGCCACAGGAAACGATTGAGACTAAGCACACTAACAAGAATAGGTTTTGGTAAACGGGAAATTTCATTTAGCTTCCTTCTACTCATTTATAAGGGCAGGGACTGCACAATATGCTACTACATTGCTGCATTGGCGATCTAAACGGGCGCACAAAAACGAGCAAGCCAACAAGTACAGCGAATAATATCTGCTAACTATGGACCACAATAGTCGCAGCTATTCTCCGTCAACCTCCCCTAACCAACCCGAACCACAGCTGCCGTACAGAAAACAACCTATTTGCAACGTGGAATAGCTCACATTTAACGCATCAGCACCACAACTTGCTGGACAAACGCCATATTTGGGAATATATTCCCAAATATGGCTAATACAACCGAATCACCGATTACATCTGCAACGCTTCGAATCCTAAAGGCGCTGACCCGCATTCTGATAAGGAATGGGATTGCCTACGGGACCCTAGCTGAATTAATCCGCAAGACCTATGTCGACGTGGGCTTTGAATTAATGGAAGAAACAGGCAGAAGAGGCACGGTGTCCGGAGTGTCCGGCATGACGGGGCTTACGCGTAAGGAAACCAAACGACTTCACGAGCTACAAGCGCTGGATACCCAAGCCGCAGACCAGCGATACAACCGTGCAGTGAGGGTAATCAGTGGATGGCTAAACGATCAGGAGTTTTTAGACGACCAGGGTCAACCGAAGTGCTTACCGCTGGATGGACACGCGTCATTCTCGGAACTCGTGAAGCGCTTTAGCGGTGATATACCGGTAGCAGCCATGCAAATTTTGCTGAGCGAAGCAAAGTGTATCAACGAAACAGACCGTGGAATCGAACTTGTCAGCCATGCCTACATCCCCAGTAATGCCCCCGCTGACAAGTTAAATATATTGGGCACTGATGTTGCCGAGCTAATCGACACCATTGATCACAACATCAACTCAACAACTGACCAACTCAGATTTCAACGCAAAGTCTCTAGCCATCGATTAAACCCAGCGATGGTTTCAGATTTTCAGCAACTAAGCAGTGAAAAATCTCAGCAATTACTCGAAGAATTAGATGCATGGCTATCGGAACGCGAAGTGCGCGATTCTGAAGCAGACTGCCATTACGTCGCACTTGGCATCTACTATTCGGAAAAACCCAGCGATCGAAAGGATTAAAGACTATGAAACGATTAATAATTCCATCCGTATTAATTCTCCCATTGATTGGCTGTGGCGGTGGCGGTGGTAGTTCCAGTAACGGCGAAGTCGTTGGCATTGGCGGTACCGGCTCACCCGCTCAAGCAACGGGCTCGATTACCGGCTTTGGCAGTATTTTTGTGAATGGCGTTGAATTCGAAACCGACTCATCCTCGATCACTATTGACGATAACCCTGGCTCGGAATCTGACCTTAAACTCGGCATGGTTGTCACTGTTTCAGGTGAAATTGATGGAACAGGTAACACAGGCACTGCGACCACCGTTGTTTTTGACAATGAAGTTCAAGGCCCCGTTAGTTCAATTGGTGCAGTGCTAACCAATGGTAAACGGGAAATTATTGTGTTGAATACAACCGTTATTCTCGATCCTGTTTCAACCGTCTTCGATGACACCAGTTTTGACACCATTGCTGTCGATGACCTTGTTGAAGTTAGCGGCTTCCGCAATAGCGCCAATCAGTTGGTAGCCAGCCGTATTGAACGAAAATCTGCCTTCCAAACCGATATAAGTGAAGTTGAAATCAAAGGACAGATTAATTCACTCGATACCGTGGCCATGAGTTTTGTTGTTGGAACCTATACCGTTGACTACAGCACTGCATCGGAAGTCGAAGAACCTCTATCCAATGGACTCGGTGTTGAAGTAAAAGGGACATTAAACGGCACAACCATTACCGCAACGCGTGTTCAGCAAGAGGACGATATTTTCGGTGATGAAATAGACAAAGTGAGCATCGAAGGTTTTATCACCAACCTATCGGGTACAACCTTTTCTATTCTTGGCCAGGAAGTTGATGCATCCTCGGCCACATTTAGCCCTGCTTCACTGGTGTTAGCCAACGATCTAAAAGTAGAGGTCGAAGGCCCAATTGAAGGTGGCGTGCTTCGGGCAAGATCGGTTGAAGCGAGAGACAGTGAACTAGAAATCAATGCGACGGTTTCAGCCATCAACGGTCAAACAGTCACATTAAGTTTATTCAACGGTACCGTCGATTTCACAGTCGACAACAGTACCCGAATGGATGATAAAACAGGGGTCGAAGACATATTTACTGTGGATGAAATCACACCAAGCGATTTCCTGGAAGTACGGCTCATCGACAATGGAAGTAGCTACATCGCTACCGAAGTTCGCCGAGATGATTTAGACGATGACGAAGTGCAAGGACCTGTTGATAGTTTTGTTAGCGGAAGTAGTATCACCCTATTCGGTATCACCTATTCAGTGGATGGTAGCACGCAATTCAAAGATGCCAATGAATCTGCCATATCGAGTACAAACTTCTTTTCAACCCTACAAGAAGGGTCAATCATTAAACTTCAAGATGAGTTGACTACCGATGGGACGGCTGACGAAGTAGAGTTTGAGTAACGCCTTAATCGTCAAAAGCGATGACTCTATATAGACCAAGTCACCTCCAGGTGACTTGGTCATCTAAAGCATACTAACCCGGAATAAGCTGCTGAATTTCCGGAATACACGACCCGCAATTGGTTCCACATTTCAAGTTTTCACCCAAGCTTTCGACGCTAGCACAACCCTCTTCTATAGCGCTCTTTATTTGGTTCTCACCCACCTGAAAACATGAGCAAATTATTTTGCCTGGCGCAGAAGCACCGTCGCCGGGAGAACCCGCCAACAACTGATAACGGATATCGGTTTCTACTTCGGTTTCTAATTTTGACTCAAGCCAGGTGCTATCCATTAATTTATCGACTTGAGAGTCCAACACGACGACAACTTTTAGCTGATTACCGATAAAGCCCGCTGCACGGGCAGCAACTCCGCTGGAAAGAGACATGTCGACCCACGATTCAACTTGCGGAAACGCAGCCTTAAAATCTCCAATAGAACAACCGTCAACACCTTTGTTCGCCAAAATATATTTCGTTCCCGAAATTAATGTGACCTTTACCCAATAGTCCACTGCCGGTGTCCAACTCCCGGAAAGATCATTAGCAATGAGACAAAAACCTTCGACGCTGGGTGTAAATGCTTCTAACGATACGGGGCAATGTTTAAATTCAGGCTGCCCACCGACAGGGTCCACATTTGAACTCACTAGCGCACCAACACGACTCGAAGAAGCAAAGGCGCTATTCCAATGAATAGGAGAAAAAATATCACCTTGTCGTTGGTCTGTACTGACTTTTACGCGCCCAAAAAATTCACCGTTATGATTTTTCAAATGCGCAATGCTATTGGCGGTAACATTAAACCGTTTTGCGTCAACAGGATTAATTTGCACATAGGGCTCATCCACGTGAGATAAGAGTCGTGAGGCCTTTCCTGTTCGCGTCATCGTATGCCATTGATCTCTAATTCGCCCAGTATTCATTATCAACTGATCACTGGTGGGCGACTCCGCGGGATAACGCGCCGCTATAGGGATGAACTGCGCCTTTCTGCTGGGCGTAAAAAACTGTCCGTCTCCAAACAGGCGCTGCGTACCCGTAGGTGACGATTGGGTAATAGGCCATTGAGTCGGCTTTAATGTTTCGTATTCTTCTCGCGTTATATTTTCCAATGCTGAGATATCAAACCCACGCTGACCGTCATTTTCAAAGCCTGAAAGCCGAGCATGCTCTCGAAAAATATCGACGGGGTGGTTATAACTAAACCCATCCCTAAAACCGAGATGCTGCGCCATGAGGGAAATAATTTCCCAATCCGGTTTGGCTTCACCCATAGGCTTAAGAAACGATTTTTGAAAAGAAATGCACCGTTCCGAGTTAGTGGCTGTACCCTGCTTTTCCCCCCACCCTTGGGCCGGAAAAAGCACGTCTGCTGTTTTGGTCGTATCACCATTGTCGACACAGTCGCTAACAATGACTAACTCACACTTTTCCAACGCGGTACGCACAAAGTCCGCGCTGGGCATACTCACCACTGGGTTAGTCGCCATTATCCAAATAGCTTTAATCTTTCCATCGTTGACCGCTTGAAACATATCAACCGCTTTCAAGCCTTCCTTTTCGGCCATGTTGGGCGCTTGCCAAAACGCTTCAACCAAACGCACGTGATGAGGAACATCAAAGCTCATATGCGCGGCTAATTGATTCGCCAAGCCTCCGACTTCTCTTCCGCCCATAGCATTCGGCTGGCCCGTAATAGAAAAAGGAGCCGCGCCAGGCTTTCCGATTTTTCCTGTCGCAAGGTGGCAGTTAATAATTGCATTACCTTTGTCACAGCCAGACGTCGATTGATTAATACCTTGAGAAAAAATTGTCACGACCCTATCAGTAGCAACAAAATAGTTATAGACCTGTCGTAAAACGTCTTCATCAACGTCACACGCCTGAGACGCTGATTTAGTGTCTGGCACTTGTAATTTAGCTTGCGCTAAAGCAGCAGCAAATCCATCAGTGTGTTGGTGAACAAATTCATCGTCGATACAGCCGTTATCTGCAATAAAGCTCAACAAGCCATTAAAAAAGAACCCATCACTACCGGGCTTAATAGGCAAATGAATATCAGCAATTTCGCAAGTCGCTGTTCTTCGTGGATCAACAACGACAACAGTCAAATTGGGGTTTTCTTTTTTTGCTTTCGCAATACGCTGAAAAACAATGGGATGGGCGTAGGCTGTATTTGAGCCAACAATTAAAAGGAAATCCGCCAACTCGATATCTTCGTAGCAACCTGGGACCAGATCTCCACCAAACGCACGCTTATGTGCAGCAACGGCTGATGACATACACAGACGGGAATTTGTATCGACATTCGCCGAGCCAATAAACCCCTTCATCAGTTTATTAGCAACATAGTAGTCTTCTGTCAGTAATTGTCCGGAAAGATAAAAAGCAACTGAATCAGGGCCGTACTGCTCAATAATGCTTTTTAGCTTCCCGCTAGAGTAGGCCAGCGCTTGTTCCCAGCTAACGTCTTCTCCATTCACTTTAGGACGCAACAAACGGTTTCCTGCACTCAAGGTTTCGTCCAGCGCAGAGCCCTTCACACACAAGCGTCCATAGTTTGCTGGGTGTGCTTTGTCGCCTTTCACTCGAACATCATTGTCGCCACCCGTCGACACGGTAACACCACAACCAACACCACAGTATGGGCACGTAGTATTTGTGCTACCGCTCTGACTAATTTCAACAGTTTCTATACGTTTCATATCGACTACACAAAGGGTCAACTAAACCAGCGCCAACAGCGCCACAAAATGGGAACTCCAGCTTATAATCCTTAAGCTGCGGATAAAAGGTCACGGACAATGTCTTTCTCGAGAAAAACTTCGCCGAAAATGAGACCCGGCAGAATGGCTTCTACCGACACTTCTCTCTGCATTAAATCAAAATAGAACTGCCCGGAAGCAACATCCCCAAACAACACAATCCCTTTTACACGATTCTCTTCAAGTATTAACTTACGATAAATACCTGCCGCTTCGTCATGCAATAGAAGTGACTGTTGATTCGTAGCTTCTTCTATCTCGCCTGCGGAAAAAAGCTGTATGCCGGAAACCTTCAATTTGGTCGCGACTGGCTGATTCTCAAATGCGAGTGTTGGCTGGCCCGACAGACGACCCGCCAGTACCTTCGCCTGCTCCCATATGGGTGCAACCAAACCAAATGTTTTGCCGCGATGCTCAACATTTTCACCCAACGCACTGATGTTTGGGTCGCTCGTCAACATATAATCATCGACTTGAATCGCCCGGTCGCCAAGAAGACCTGCAGATAACCCCAGCTCTGCGTTGGGCGTTATGCCCGTCGCTATAATGGCGAGTTCCACTGAAAGCTGCTGACCATCTTTCAATTTTGCCCCACTCAAATTTGCAGCGCCGCAAAACTCGACCACTTCGTTTCGTAACGCAAAGCGAATGCCAAGACTCTCCATTTGTCGTTGTAGCAAGCGCGCGGCCGCTTCATCCAATTGACGATTCAACAACCAACCAGAGCGATGCACCAACGTGACCTCTACTCCGCGTTTTGCCAAACCATAGGCAGCCTCTAGGCCTAGCAAGCCACCGCCAACGACCAACGCATGCTTAGTCTGTTGTGCCTGATCAATAATCTGCTCGGTATCCGCAATGCTGCGAAACGAGTAGATACCTTTTAGCTGTTGATTATCTGCCGGAATTTTTGCGGAACGCGAACCCGTGGCAATGACTAATTTGTCATAGCTGAACCGAGTACCGTCTTCACACACAACATGCTGGCAAGTCCGATCAATTTCGGAAACCTGCCCGCAATGAAATAGGATACCGTGCTCATCGAACCAATTGCGGTCTTTAAGAATAATGTCAGACACAATGGAGTCTCGGGCCAAAACGGAGGAAAGCATGATGCGGTTATAGCTGCCCTGGTGCTCGTCACCAATCACAGTGATCTGAAAACGTGACAGGTCGTAGGCCTGCATTTCAGTCAACAAACGGCCAGCCGCCATACCGTTGCCAACGACTACCAAAGACTGCTTTATTTGAGACATTGCCGTATTAACTACATCTAAAATCGGGTGGGGTTAGCAATGCACAAAGCAGGCCATGGCCAAATGGCACTAAAATAGGGAGCCATGGCGCACACAAAAAGCCTAAAATGGCGCAAAAAAGAGTTGCGCCGCACAATAATCAGGCACTAATCCAAGAAAATTTAACTACCGTAGTCGACACTGGAAGATGACCTATTTCTCCCATACCGCGCTGCGACACGAAATACCCAGCCCTAAGCATTGGCGTTTCACATATTAGGGCTCAGCCACTTTCCCCTGATAAAAAGGGCGCAGGAACCGGTCAATAGCCGCTAAGGAAACCCTTTCATTGAGCAAAGGCGCATGCCCACGATTCGGCACTTCTACTGCCGCCAGTGAGGGTTTTCTTCGTTCCATTTCGATGACTGTACTCGCCGCGACAAGGTCAGACTTTGCACCACGTAGCATCAGCAGGGGAACATTCGGTAAGTTATCGAACACCGGCCACATTTCGTAAAATCTTATATCGCCTTCATCTTCGTTTAGCGGCTGGGAAATCGCGGGGTCATAGTCAAAAACAGGGATACCGTACTCATTTTCACGATACAAATTGCGCGCGAAAGCCAGCCACTCATCGTCCGACAAACCGGGGCACTCACGGCCATTAATCAACCTCGCTTGATCAGCGGCCTCCTGCCAATCGTGTACTGGCGGCAATTTGCCAACATAGGATTGAATACGCTTTAGACCAGCGGCTTCGATTTTGGGAGCAAAATCATTTAGAACAATACCCACAAAGAGCTGAGGTTGCCGAGTTACCATTAGCATTGAAACTAGTGCGCCAAGCGACGTCCCAATCAACAGGATGTTTCGTAGCGATAGCTGATCTATCATGCCAAGTACATCCTGCATGTATACAGCCGGTGTGTAATTCTCCGGATTTTTATCGTAATCGGACTGACCTCTGCCACGAAGATCAACGCAGAACAGGCAAAAATATTTCGACAGATGTTCCGCTAACGCATGAAAGTCAGCTGCGTTTCGCGTCAAACCAGGAATACATAGGATTGTTGGTTTTGTTTCGTTTCTTTCACCATAATATCGTGCATGCAGCTTCAAACCATCGCCGCTTGTACACCACACATCCTGCCAACTATGACTGTTTTTATTCGTAGACGACATCTTCAAACTCTTTACGTAATTCACGCTTTAATAGTTTCCCATTCGGGTTGCGAGGTAATTCCCGAACCACTCTTATATCTGTAATACGTTGCTGCTTACCTAATTTATGATTTGCCCAATTCTTCAAGCTTTGCGTATCAATGTTTGGTTTTTTAGCGACGACCAGCGCTACAGGAGTTTCTCCCCAGCGATTACTTTTTGCACCAATCACCGCGACATCATCGACCCATTGATGTTTTTTTAACACCGCTTCAATATCTTGCGGATAAATATTTTGGCCACCGGACAAAATCATGTCTTTCTTTCTGTCTACGATAAATAAGAATCCGTCGCTGTCGAGGTAACCAATATCACCTGATCTAAGCCACTTAACCCCTTGAGTATCGATATACACACTCGCGTTTGTCGCTTCTTGATTGTTGTAATATCCCGCCATCGATATGCGGCCGCGAGAGACCACCTCTCCACTAACCCCTCTATTTTGTGGGGCACCCTCATCATCAATGATGAGTATGTCGGTGCCAACCAACGGTTTGCCGACAGAAGACCAACGACCTTCCGCTTGTTCCGGCTCCAAGGTGGTAATAATGCCCTCAGTCAAACCATAGAGCTCGATAACTCCACAGGGAAATTGTTCAAATAGTGTTTGTTTGAGATCCGCGTGCAGAGGGGAGCCGCAACACATCATTGCTTGCATTGAGCTCACATCATGTTGGTGCGAATGCATCAGCTCCGATACTCGCTGAAACTGCAACGGCACCATGGCAGTATGAGTGACTCCTCGATCTCTTACATCGTCCAGAAACGATTTGGCATCAAATTTTTTATGAATTATTAACGTCCCACCAGCAATTAGCGTGCATAACATTCCGATCCAAGAGATGTTGGAATACAAGCCGATTGTAACCAATGTTTTTGCACCACCGTTGTATCGTAATGCAATACCCAAATCATAAGCCCAGTCTCTACGTGCCTGATGAGTATGGGCAATACCTTTTGGCATACCTGTAGTACCGGAGCTATAAATAATATTCAACAAATTATCATGATCGATACTAACATCTGGTTGCGAATTGGGCTGAGAAGCGCAAAGCTCTTCGACTGTTATCCAATGTCTGGACTGCTCATCACACTCCTTCTCATCACACTCCTTCTCATCAGTCAGTTTTTTATCACAGACGAATAATTCCACCGAGGCGGGCAATTCTTGGCGCAATGCGTCGATGCGAAATAACTGATCACTTGTAACAATAATTGCGGATACATTGGCATCTCGCATCATGTTGACCAACGCTTCCGAGTTAACAGACAGATTAATCGGTACCGATACGGCGCCCGCTGACATTATTCCCAATAGCGCTTGCAACATTGGAATACCATTTGACATCACAACGCCCACTCTGTCGCCACGTTGTATGCCTTTCGCTATGACGCCATTAGCAAACTGGTGCGTTAAATCCATCAGCTCGCGCCATGACAATGAGTCATCTTCACAAATTACAGCAGGTTGATTGTTTCTCCATTTTCCATGCAAAGAAAAAATATCAGGAAGTAATGGTGAGCTGTTTCCAAAAGCAGGGATCATCTTATAAGTTCCGAAATACATACTTGAAGAAAAAATGGGGTGGCAAGGCCACCCCGAGTGGGGTTACACACTACTAGGGAACTAAAATCGATAACCAATAGATAAGGTTACTGTGCGGGGGTCGCCATAAAACCCCGTCACAGTATCTTCTCCGCCCAAACCAGGAGCCACAAGATTACCATTGCTATCAAACGTAGCTGCAAAGTTATATCCAGCGACTCGATATTCCTCGTCAGTTAGATTTTTCCCGTGCAACCCAACAGCCCAGTGTTGATCGGGAGAGGTGAATACGATATTCACGTTCAGCAATGAGTAGCTGTCCTCATCTAATACTGATGGAGTCTCGAAGATATGGGTGTCATCACGAAATGCCCAACTCGCTTGCCATTGACTCTGCCAACCTGCCAACTCAAGGGAATAGGTTAAAGCCAAGTTGGAAGACCATTCTGGCGTATTGGACACCACCCAAACATCAGAAACATCGACTACAGCTCCGACATTAGGATCGAACGTTTCAACACTAACAAATTCCGCATCGATGTAGCCGAGTGTCCAGGCAAGGTTTAAATTATCTAAGAGTGAAAGCTGCGCTTCCAATTCAATTCCTTTCATTTCTGACTCACCCGCATTAACGACTTGCGACGCAAAATCAGTAGCACCTACGGCACGCTGCACGGTCACCTGCTGGTCCTGATAGTCATTATAAAATAGCGCAGTGTTTAACCTTAAACGTGACTCCCATAGAGCAGCTTTCCACCCTAATTCAAAGCTGTTAACTGTTTCCGGATCAAACGGGTCGTTAGCATTTGGGTTTACTGACTGATTCGCGCGCATGTCGAACCCACCCGACTTAAAGCCGCTGGTAAAAGACGCATACAGCATAGAGTCATCATTAATATTGAATTGCGCTCCTATATGGGGCGAAAATTCTGACCAGCTCTCATCACCTTGAAAGTCTGATTGAACTGCAATGGGAGTTGCGACATCGTTTGGATATTTAACGCCTGAGTAAACATAGCGATACACATCTGCGACTTTCTCATCTTTCGTATACCTGCCACCAATACTCATCGACCAACGATCAGAAAGATCGTAGCTAGCCTGTGCAAAAGCCGAATAGCTTTCAGTGTCAACACATCCGCCATTTTCAAGCGTAATACCGCCGAGGCCAAGCACAACATCAAATGCTCCACACGCGTCACCTTCAAAATAATACAATCCCGATACAAGCGTTAGATTTTCATCTGCATAGTTAAACTGAAATTCTTGAGTAAATTGCGAGTCATCGTAAACTGCGGGCACATCGAACGAATTCACTGGCGTAGAATCGAAATCAATATCGGTATACGTGTCACCACTGCGAGATGATGTAATCGACTTAAATTCAAAGCTTTCGTTAATTTCCCAAGCGACACGCAACGATACGCCTTTAGTCACCACTTCATTATCGTTAGGCATACTTGTATCGGAATCGTAAACACTACGGTAAGGTAATTGGCCCGTTACCAGACTTTCTGTTAAACGGTAACCACCGCGCGGGTCGGTATCATCATTTGTCCTATCAGCATTGAAACCAACCAATACATTGTCCAACGCTTGCCATTCGATCTTCATATGAGCGGACATAAGATCTTTGCTGTAGTTCTCATCGCCGGTGTTGCGAAATTCACCAAAACCATCTCGTTGAAGCGAAGCTATACCGCCGCCAATAAATAATCGATCTTGAATAATCGGCATAGAACCGGATGCGATTATATCTCGCTGCGAATAGCTACCTGCTCGGCCTGTCACTTCAAACGTTGGCTCATTGCCAATACGACGAGTGTTGTATTTTAATGCACCACCAATTGTATTTTTTCCGTAGAGCGTTCCTTGTGGCCCTCGCAATACCTCAATGGTTTCGACATCCAACACTTCTAAAACTGCACCCTGAGGCCGGGCGATATACACATCATCTATATAAATTCCTACGCCAGGCTCAAAACCCCACAAAGGATCTTGCTGACCGACACCCCGAATATAGGCCGTTAAGGTTGAGTTGGTCGCGCGGCTCGTTTGGAGTGTTGTGTTAGGTAGGTTCTGCTGTAGCTGTGTAATATCTGTGACACCCTGCTTTTCTAACTCAGCTGTATTAAACGCACTCACCGCCACCGGAACATCTTGCAGATTTTCTTCTCTTCTCCGCGCCGTAACGACTACTTCATCAATCACAGCTCCGGGTTCAGCGGCGAACACAACTGTCGAAAAACTGAATGAACTTATCGTTGTGACCACTGCTGCGGTACCAACCAAACCAATACGCGTTAATTTATTATTCATAATTGTGACCTTCTATGTTGAGGCTCATCGTTATTAATTTATATATATCTAGCTTCAAATCATATTCTTCGACGCGACTGCGCAAACTGACCTCACGAAACCTGGAGCCCAAGCTCGAAGCACACTGGGAGGTAAAACTCGCCTGACTTCACATCGACATCTCAATATTTCAACACTTGTTGAATTCAGAATCGACAATATTCAACAAGTGTTGAAATGTCAACATTCCCCTTATAACAAATTCGTTAAAGTGGATTTTTTATTAGCTATTAGAGGTCAACAATTTATTTCCCAGCATGCCCAACAGAGCAAATAGGCTCGAAGCCAAAATCGCATAGCTAGAAGATACAGCGGGATTCTCTACACCGCCAAAGAGGTTAAGAACTAAGTGGATGGTCAAACCCATTACAGCTGCAATCGCGACAACCCACAACGGTATACGCCCTTGAAACAGCACACCGAACAATATTGGTACTAATGACGCTGCCGCCAACCCGTAAACACCTTTTTGCGCAAAGAGCCCGATTAGAGGCGGCGGATCCCAAGCGACAGCGGCTCCAGCCAAGCCGATTAGTATTAAGGTGATGCGGGACCAAAATAGACCTTTGGTTGCATCTCCGGTGAAAGGCAAGACAATATCTTTTACGACCATTGCCGATAGCGACACCAATATTCCATCAAGAGTACTCATGCCAGCAGCCAATAACGTGATAAAAATTAACGTCAATACATATTGGCCCCACACAGAGTGCGAGAATTCATGTAGCAAATATTCACCTACAACGGCATCCTGCGAGGACACATCAACACCGGCTATACGTGCGTAGAAGCCGACCAACAGCATCAACGTAAAACATGTTCCAACGATTACCGTCGTTCCTATGAAGGTTCCAATATCTTTTTCACTGCGAAGGTATAACACTTTAGTCAGAATGTGTGGCTGCAACATCAGCGCGAAGGTCACGATAAAGCCACTTAAAAACACAGAGAAAAAATCGAAATACAAGTTGCTCTCAGGATTAAATATATCACCATAGCCACTACCGACCGCATCAATCACTTTAGTAAAGCCGCCATCAAAGTATTTAAACCCTGTAGCAAATAGAAACACCGTGACAATTAACATCATGATGCCTTGCAAGGTATTGGTATATGCGTGGGCATAAGTCCCACCCATGATGACGTAAGAAAATACCAACAACAGGATAATAATCAGCGCGGCCTTTTCTGAAACCGGAAACAAACTCGCCATCAACATGCTGCAGCCCACCAGGATCAACACGACAAAGGCAATAGACAAAAGGTTGATCACTGTAAAAAACACGCTTAGACCCCGGTGCTGATAGCGGTGGAAAATCCATTCAGGAATCGTCGCAGACTTGTTGCTTTCACCGAGCCGTAAAAAACCTTTAGTCAGCAATAGAAACGCACTCAAAATACCGAGGGGGGCCGCAATGCCGTAATGAATGTAAGCCGAAAGACCATGGGTATAAACAAAACCCGGATTGATAACAAAGGTGGAGGTAGACGCGATAGAGGCGGCCAAGGTGATACCGACCAAGATGGGGCTCATATCCTTGTTGCCAATGGAAAACCCCTGGATATCGCGAGTGCGGCGCATACCTATCCACGATAGCCAGAACACCAGCCCCATATAGGCACTCATTAAGCCGTATTTAAATATTTCAGGACCACTCATGATGATGCATTTATCCTTGTTATTAGATGCTTCATATCGATCAAAATACAGTCTATTCAACAAGCGTTGAATTTGCAAGTGTGATATTGTTACGCCCTATCAAGTAGTAACTAAGATATTTAATGGGGACTTTAAGGGCGGGGAATGAATACAGCTAAAAGCGTCAGCAAGCGTGACCGAATTCTAGACGTAGCAGAAGAGCTATTTGCATTACATGGGTTTGACGGCGTGACCATGAGGGATATCGCCAATGGTGCGCAGGTCGATGTAGCCCTAGCCAGCTACCACTTCGGCAAAAAGCGCGATGTGTTTGACGCTGTGTTCATGCGTCGGGCAGATCTGCTCAACAATTCGCGCCGAAAAGTACTCTATGCCAGCAAAGAAAAAGCGGGAAACAAGCCTCAAACTATCGAACAGATTATCGAAGCATTCTTGCTTCCTCTGAAGCTTGCACAGGAAACCGGCGACCCAGGCTGGCGACACTATCTAGCGCTACTCGCTTACATCATGGCATCGCCAGTGTGGAGTAAAGAAATGATGCCGAACATATACGATAAACTAGTTATAGAGTTTATCGATGCACTGCGCGCCGCGCTTCCCGGCGCTAGCGATGAACACATCTACTGGTGCTACCATTACCTATCAGGCGCGCTCACCCTAACCTTGGCTCAAACCGGCCGAATAGACCAACTGTCGAATGGTAAATGTCTCTCCACAGATTTCGACTCAGCCTATGAACACATGGTACCGTTTGTCGCCGCAGGGTTTAGGGCCGTGTGTAAAAATAGCGATTAAACTCGTGCACGACCGCGAAAATTCTCATCACCGCAGTTTAGCCAAACCGGCGTTACGAAGGTGAGCAGCTTTGATAATGAGCGGCTGATACCAAGACCCTAATAGCCGCACTATTTTGTCGAGGATCCAAGCATCTTTACCAATCAGCACTCGGCGGCGATTTCTCTGCACGCCTTTTAAGATAACCTGGGCCGCCTTCTTCGGTTGAGTTCCCTGAATAATTGCGTTTGCGGCCTGGCGCATGTCCGCGACGGAAGCATTTCGCCGCATCAATAATTTCTCGTTCACTTTGGCGCTATGCGCTATATTTGTTGCAATACCGCCGGGGTGCACGCAAGTCACAGATACAGGGACCCCCTCCATTTCTAGCTCCATCCGCAATGCTTCCGTATAACCGCGCACTGCAAATTTAGCAGCGTTGTAGCACCCTTGTTGTGGCATCGACAATAAACCAAATAAACTAGAAATATTGACCACATGTCCATCGCCGGATTTTTTAAGGTATGGTAGAAATGCCTGCGTTCCATAAACCACGCCCCAAAAATTAATACCCATTAGCCATTCAAAGGCGTCCATTTCTAAATCTTCAAGCAATGTCCCATAGGTAACACCAGCATTGTTAAACAATAGGTTAACTTGACCATGCTCAGCATAAACATGGTCTGCCCATTGTTGAACGGCCTCTTGGTTGGCGACGTCTAACTCATACAGTGACACCTTAATGGACGAATCCCCTAGTAGAGCTTGCGTCTCTTGAAGCGATGTCATGTTGATATCACTCAATGCAAGCTGACAACCATGAGTGGCAAGCTCGATCGCTAAAGCTCGGCCGATTCCCGAGCCCGCCCCAGTAATCGCTGCCGTTTTGTCTGAGAAACTTTTCATGATTGACCTTCCAGCGTTATACCCAATTAGTTGCAACTTCCCGATGGCATTGGAAGACAAAACTTCTTTAAGTGCAAGTACATACTTCGGCTTTTGAATACTTACATCTTAAAATTTAGCCTCTTGTGCCTAAAAAAATGGTATTCCAAAAACCCTTCGAGAACACAGACTGTGTGATCACCAAAACGTTTTGAATAAACCATTATTTAACAACATACGTTTATACGATGCCTCCGAATCTCAAAACTAAACCTAAAAGTGAGCAGGCTTCGCAGTCATTGGTAAATCATTGCCTCTACTAGGGACGGTTTCTCCTCTTAATATTCAGCTTGATTGTTATTATTACCCTCTTAAATTTGCCCGCTCATATTATTTTCTGGCTCACGAAAAACTCAGCATGTTTTGAGGTAACGCCGTACTGAGCCAGGCTAAGTGAACCAGCTTCAATGAGCACACCTAAAGCTTTCCAGCGCCATGAGTAAAGAAGCATCATAAGATTTCAATTAAAAATCTAAGCTGGTTAGAATAATGAAAAATAAATCAAACAGACAACTGTTCTAAATAATAGAATTTTTTCTAAAAGGGGTTTCCATGCGAAAACTATTACCTAGCCAACTGCTACCCAGCCAACTATACAATCAAACTCGCCGCCAATTTTTAAAACGAAGCGGCCTGCTGGCTAGCGCAGGTGCAGTGGGAGCCAATGGTCTTTGGCTGCCATCTCAAGCGTATGCCAGCACACCGTCGGCAGTAGTAGAGACCGATAAAGGAAAAGTGAAAGGTTATATCGATGAAGGTATCAGCGTTTACAAAGGGATTCCTTATGGCGCCAATACGGGAGGCGCTAACCGCTTTAAACCGCCGCGCCCAGCGGTAGCCTGGAAGGGAGTATTAGAGGCTGTGAAATATGGCCCGATAGCCCCACAATCAATCGATGCCAGCGGTGCTCTCAATGCGGGAGAAAGCGAAGATTGTCTGAAGCTTAATGTATGGACACCTGAACCTAACAGCAACAAAAAGCGTCCGGTGATGTTTTGGTGTCACGGTGGTGGCTTTACGACGCTTAGCAGTTCAACTCCCAATTATGATGGAACGAACCTAGCCATCCGTGGTGATGTTGTGGTGGTCACCATTAACCACCGACTCAATACAATGGGATTCACCCATATGGAAAGCCAAGGCGGTGAAGACTTCGCTGGTGCAGGTGCTGCAGGCATGCTCGATCTAGTCGCAGGCCTTAAATGGGTACAACGCAACATTGAACAATTTGGTGGAGATCCTGAACGTGTGATGATTTTTGGAGAATCAGGCGGTGGCCGAAAAGTCGGAACACTGTTAGCCATGCCTGCGGCCAAAGGATTATTTCATCGAGCCGTTATACAAAGCGGACCTTCTCTGCGACTAGTATCTGAAACCGACGGCGCTGAACTTGCTCAAAAACTAATGAACAAATTGGGTTTAAAGAAAGGCGATATGCGCGCCCTGCAAGCACTTGACCCAGGAAAAATAATTGCTGCATATCAAAGCCTAAGCCAAGAGCCTGGGTTTCAACCGATGCTCAATGGTTTTGCGCCGGTTGTTGATGGCATTACATTACCGGCTAGCTCATTTCATCCAACAGCCTCCACCGCGAACCCAGACGTACCGTTAATTGTTGGTGCAAACCGCACCGAGATGACGTTATTTCTCCGAGGAAATCGAGCTCTATTTAGCCTTGATGATGCAGGCCTAATGAAAAGCGTAGCGGGCCTGGTTGGCGCAAACAAAGCGAAAGACGTTATCGAGGTATATAAAGCCGCACAACCCAAAGCCTCACCATCGGAAGTATTTTTCCTCATTGCGAGCGATCATCGCTACGTCGCGCCTTGCACAACAATTGCCGAAAGACGCTCGGACCTCAAGACGGCACCGGTCTATTCCTACTATTTAACCTGGGCGACCAACACTTTTGGCGGTTCGTTAATGACACCCCATGCTTTAGACATTCCCTTTGTGTTTGACAACACAGAAACCGAACACACCACCGCAGGATTCACGACAGGCACTGAAGAAGAAAGAGCACTCGCCGCTAAAGTCAGCTCCACATGGATAGAATTTGCGCGCAGCGGAAACCCTAATGCCGGGACTCTACCAACATGGAAACCGTTCACGAGAACACAGAGAAACACTATGGTTATTAACAATAACAGTGAAAATGTCATTGATCCCATAGCGTCACGACGAGAAATAATGCAAGACGTTTTAGGGTTGAGCTAACTAGGCAAGATCAAAAAGAAAACACCCTGCACACTATCAAGGCCAGCATTTGCTGGTCTTTTTATCTCCCCTCGAATAGCCCTTTCATTGAAAGCTACCTTACCCGCCAGGCAGATGATTTACACGCCAACCTAAATACATTTTTATCAAGTTTGCGATTATTTTCAGAATTTTTTTGGCGCTCTACTCATTTCTCTACTATATAAATCGTTGTCGTCAATTTTTTGACAGACTACTTTAACAATGAATACATACCATTCGTTGTACTAGGGGTGTTTTATTACTTATCAATGACCAATAGAGGGTGAGAATGGAAAATCAATTCAGTAACCAATCATTAATCGACACATACGAAAACGCACTGCAACCCGTTCGAGACCAGGCGCTCAACTCTGACATTGCTGAACGAATCTTAGACTACTCACTCGACCGTGATACCGTGCACCTTTTTTGGATTTTCTATAATGTGCTGGGTGTGAATATGACCGAGCCAGTTGAAGACTGGATTTGCCGAGCGGGAGAAGCATCAATCGCCAAGGGATATGAAATCCTCGGCAAAGATCTCCTAAAGCACGCACGCCACGAAGCCGGTCATCAAAAGATGATGCAACGCGACTACGCCAATTTAATCGACCTTTGGAATGCCACTCACGACGAAAAAATATCGCTCAGCCATTTCGACGGAAATACGAGACCACGCGTAGTGCGAGAGTATGAAGACATTCACGAAGAAAACATTGTGGGACCAACACCCTATTGCCAAGTTGCTATTCAATATGAAATTGAAAGTCTGGCACCAATTCTTGGGCCTAAATTAATACAATACACACGCGACATTTGCGGAGAGGACGTACTATCAAAACTGTCCTTCATTACCGATCATGTTGAAATAGACATTGCGCATACTGAGTTCAACAAACAAGTGTTGAGTAAATTCCTCAAGGACTTCCCCGAAACTATCGAGCCGCTTATAGAAGTAGGCACAGAGTCATCAACCATTTACATGCGCTTCTTTGACTATTGCATGCAGCAAGCTAAAGACCTGAAAACTTCATTAATGAAAGAGCCTGAACCAGCTTAGCTATTAACTAGGTTGGGCCAGAACATCTTTTAGTATCGAAGTTGAAGTTTTAGAGGTTACTAGTATGCACCTAAACAACCTGGCCACTCGTAATACAACCCACAGTGGCTTTTCGCAATCAAGCGACTGGTGGCTACAAGAAAAGCAGCAGACACTTCTGCTGCTTTTTCAACAAGTAAGCCAACGAGTACCAGCCTACGCTGATTTTTTAAAAAAACATAAAATTGACCCTAGTAAAGTTAAACACTATAACGATCTCTCTGTTGTCCCTCCTGTAAGCAAAGACAACTATCTACGGCAATACCCGATGCCGATGTTATGCTGGGATGGACATATCAATCGCGGTTTAATGCTGTGCTCCACCTCCGGGTCCACGGGCGCACCCTACTATTTTCCACGCACGCAACAATTGGATCGGCAAGGCTCTTATTTATTGGAGCAATTCCTGAACCAGTCCCACTGCAAAGGCCCCGTATTAACCATCGTCTGCTTTGGCATGGGCGTATGGATTGGTGGGGTGTTAATCTACAGCGCGCTACAGATGTTACAACAACGCGATGAACGAGCAATCAGCATTATCGCGCCGGGAATCAACAAACCCGAAATTCTCTCTGCCTTAAAGAATCTCGCACCACAGTATGAAGAGGTCGTGCTGTTAGGTTACCCGCCGTTTATCAAAGATGTTTTTGATACCGCTATCAACGAAAATATTGATGTGCGTTCATTAAACATCAAATTGATGTTTGCAGCGGAAGCAATTACGGAAACCTTCCGACAATACTTGTGTGATCATATTGGGATTTCGAACCCTTTCACCGATATCCACAACATCTATGGCTCTGCCGACATAGGCGCTATGGCTATCGAAGGCGCAGCTGGCATACTCCTTAAAAAGCTGGCCAGTGAAAACCCGCAAGTTGCCTCAGACTTTTTCTTAGCGAGCAAAAACCCTACCGCCGCACAATACAATCCGCACTTTACAAATTTCGACTGCGAAGACAGTAATATTTTGGTGTCAGGTGATAGCGCACTCCCACTCATTCGATACTCACTTGGCGACCGAGGTGGCGTGTTTAGCTTTGCTCAAGCAAAAGAAATGTTAGCCGCAAGTGGAATCGATTTTGAACGTGAGGCGAAAGAACGAGGCGCAGGCCCGCTGCCCGAATTACCTTTTGTTTATGTTCACGAGCGCGTTGATTTCTCGGTAAAGTTTTATGGTGCTATTATCTTCCCGGAGCACATACGCGAGCCGGTACAAGACAGCCGATTCAAACAATACTTAACCGGTCGATTCTGCATGGAAATTGATGAAGACGGTCACGGTGATCAACGACTAGTCGTCTCCATTGAGTTGAAAAATGGCCAGGAGAGTACCCCTACTCTCGTTAAAGAACTCATAGAGCACATTCGGCCTTCTCTGGCTCACCACAGCTCCGAGTATGCAAACAACCTTCAAGCGTTAGGGAAAAAAGTGGATCCCACTGTGCGTCTACTGCCCTACGAAGATGAGCGCTACTTTCAGCAAGGCATCAAACAAAAATGGGCTCGCACTACAGATTCCGCGCCTTCGTAACTTCAACCAATCTGGAAATTAAACGATGGACTTAGAACTAAAAGAGGCACGTTTTTTGGTGTCTGGTGGCACACGCGGGATCGGTAAGGCAATCGTTACCGCGCTGCTTCAAGAGGGTTGCAGGGTGTCAACCTGCGGTAGGTCTTCAGACTCATTAGACTCACTCGCTTCAGAACTCAACGCACACCACGGAGATTCACTAAAAACTTACCAGGTAGATATCTCAAATCACAGCAGTGTCGAGCAATGGGTGAATGAATCTGCGTCGTTGTGGGGAGGTATTGACGGTATTGTCGTGAATGCCAGTGCTATGGTGACGGGTTCTGACCTGGAGGGCTGGAAACAAATGCTCGACAGTGACCTACTCGGCAACATTCAGTTCGTCACAAGTGCAATACCTCAGCTCGCTCATTCAGATCACGCGTCAATCACCTTCATCAACTCAACGGCCAGTGTAGAAAGCGCTGTTGATGTTATGGGTGGCAATAATGTCGCGCCCTATGGCAGTGTTAAAGCCAGCTTGCTTCACTTCGCTTCGATGTTAAGCACACAGCTCGCGCCGGAAGGTATCCGCGTCAACAGTGTATCGCCAGGTCCTGTAGAATTCAGCGGCGGAGTATGGGACAACATTCGGCAGCACAACCCACCTGTCTACAACGCCATGAAAGAGCGGTGTCGTATCGGGCGCATGGGCCGTCCAAGCGACGTGTCAAATGCAGTGCTTTTCCTTGCTAGCCCTGCGGCATCATTCATCACCGGTAGCAACCTGGTTGTAGATGGCGGTGCGACAAGACGCGTTCAATTTTAATTTGGTTGATACATCACTTGAGACAACGATTTTCAACAATTCCATCTATCAGGCGAATAAATTCGAAAGCAGGCCATATCTTGCAGGCAACTTAATCAAGCGGATTTAGGTTTGCAATCAGCAAAAAATCATCTCAGGTTAATCAAATACCTGCTCGATTTAGTTCAAAGCACCCTTATCTAACGTGCCTTTGTTTCTTTTCTTCCAACGAGAAAATTTATAAGTCTCTCAAAACTCCATATTGGCAAAACTTGTCGTGAAAACGACATATACCATGCAATCCAGAATCAAAAAAAAAATCCTTTGATCTCAAATTGTTGTAAACAAGACAATAATTGGAAAGCCCACTTTTTTTTGAGGGAATGGATATTACTAAACTTCCATAAATTCAATGACTTAGAATTTCGCCATTAACTTGGTGCAGCTATTGCTTATAGGATGCTGTCGGTTGACGTTTAATCGATACGATCACTCAATGAGCAAGCAATTTGAATTCGTAAATCATCGACCAGTCGATTGATAGATGACCACCGCTTAGTCATTTTTGCTCACGGCATCAGGTTGTCTTTTGCTAGGGCCAACAACTTTAAAAAGGGGATATAGTCATGGCAAAAGCCAAATTAACATTTAAAGATATTGATGTAACCGTAACCGTACCAGTCGGCGTTCGAGTCATCGAGATTTCGGACAAGCTTGGATCAGGAATAGTTTATGGTTGCCGAGAAGGTGATTGCGGAACATGCATAATGAAAGTGCAAGAAGGATGGGAGAATCTTTCCCAGAAATCTGTTATCGAGGAAAAAGTGCTAGCTGATAACGCAGCAGGTAGACACCATCGCTTAGCCTGCCAGGCACAAGTGTTGGGTGATGTCACGGTAAGCCCAGCTTAATTTCAAATTAGTTTTTAATGAAGAGGTAGACACAATGCCAGATATAATGTTCAGTAGCCCAAACTACAAGACCAAAACTCTTTATGCTGTTGCCGGAAGCCATACGGAAACCATTCTACAAATAGCCAAGGAACACAAAATACCCATCCAATTTAATTGCCAGGATGGGAAATGCGGTACGTGTCTAGTTAAGGTTGTTTCTCTCGAAACTAAAGAACGCATGGCAGGACCGTTAACCGAAAAGGAGCGTTCAGTCTTACTCGAGTTAGGTAAAATCACTCGAGCAGAAGTCGACAAAATGCTTGTAGACGATTTCCCCTGCACTTGGCGATTAGCCTGCCAAATGATTGTGCGCGATGAGGATTTGCTAGTAGAGTATGACGTTGAATAATGTTTTCTAGCATGTTTTGCACTTGAATCTTTTAGCGTCTAGATATTTTCTGCAATTTTCGTCAGCCTCTGTTCGCTAATTGATTTCAAGTACGCAAGCTCCAACAACCCTCCCTCATAGATTTCGTAGAGTAATCCCAAGGCCTATAGCTAAAACGAAATCCCGGAAATTTACCAATTTTAACAATCACTTTTCGACCCAAATAGTTATAGCACTTATATATCCGTTGTATGGCAAGCAAAACCTAACTGCAATGCCAACATACAGCTTTCATCACCTAGGTATGATGATGGTCAAACTCTAAAATACTACTGCTTGGCGGCCGAGTTTAGTAGGCGTAGAATTAGCAGCATGAACAGTACCCCCCTTAAAAGTGAATCACTCGTCCTCCGCAATCCGAAGATTATAGGTAATTCCTCCGATCCCACGGAAAAGTACGACCTTGTGTATAGTATTCCCTATCTCGCCGCCTACGATGTAGTTGGCCACCAACTACAAGTTGCGCGCCCACGGAACCATAAAGTGGCGATTCCACAAGAACAATTTGAGCTAACAAGCCGGTCTCTGCGCGTTCAAAATCAGACTATTGGCTATCGCCAGGCTTTGCCCACAGCACACCTCACCATCCAGTTCACTCAGATCAAAAATTATCGCGATTTGTTCTCTTACATTGAAGATAATGAGCGCTTGAAGCGTCTTGCTGCATTAGCCGAAGAAGCCGACAAATGTTTTGACTCCGAAGCGTGGACCGCCTATTGCGTCATGGCAACTGGGGTTATCGAAGGAATACTGGGGTCTTTTTACGGCGGGAAAAAAACACGATATGCCACACTACTCAAAACCGCCTATCAGAGCAAAATAATCTCCGCTCAAGATTATTATATACTCGATAAACTCTGTGAGTCTGAGGCGCTCATTCACGTTTCCAACCACGATATTCCACTGACTACCAAGCGTACCGCTAGCGCGGTCAACCGCGTATATTGGCGCGTGATACGCACCGACTGGAATAGCGAAGTCTAAGCTAGGCTGCATCACCAAGCGCTGATTAAGGCGGCCGCCCTGGTACTCGTTAATATCAGCTGATCGAATGTAAACCCACCTAACGACAACCTATCGATCGTCACTAATCTACGTCGCGCACCAGTAACCAGATCAAGAGTATCTGCGAGCTCCGCGCGAGGTTTTGAGTAATACATCACACAATGAGAGCCAATCGAATGGCTCTATCGAAATGGACATAGCGCTGATGCGCTCGCCCAACAACAAAATTGTGGACATGTATCGAATTCGGTATATTGACGCCCGTTAGTCATGCTAAATATCTATTCCCCGCTGCGCTCACAGCAAGGCACTTATTGCGTAACACACTAGGCCTACAGAAATGACAAATACTCCCCACACAGGCAGCCTCAGTGGCTATGATGCACGACATCTGCTTGCCTGGATTTTGTCAGGTGCGCTTGCAATCTATACCGGCGCTTTATTTGCGCAAAGCGCCCTATTCGAAAAGCAAACATTAACGCAGTTCGAGCGCCTGTTTATCGCTGATCGCGCTACACCGCCTCAGGATGTCATCGAAGGCTGGCAGCCAACACGATTAAAAGATATTTGGCTACCGCAAAGGCGCGCCATTTATCGGGAAGCATGGTATCGAACCACGTTTACGTTAGACACCATTCCAGAAGAGAAGCTTGGCTTATTTTTTGGTCGTATTAATTCACAAGCGAGTATTTGGGTAAATAACGTCGAGGTTGGGGCAACCGGTGACATCGATGGGCCGCCGCAGGTTAATTGGAACTATCCACAACTGTTTGAACTACCCGCAGAATTTTTGAAAGAGGGTGAGAACAGTTTATACATCCGACTGAAGGTGATGCTGACCAATACAAACGGCATATACGAGCCGGTATTGGATTTATATGACAACTTGGAAAGCGAGCATAGTCGAGCAACTTTCCTAAAAATTACCACCGCGCAAATTCTCTCACTCTTGATGGCGATAGGCATTGTCATCATGACAGTTTTCTATTTCTCGCTACGTCTTCCCAAAAGCTATATATGGTTTATCGCCGGTTCTGTGTTTTGGCTAATTTATAGTTTTAAGCTCTTCGTTAAAGATGTCCCTTTGCCGGAAAAATATTGGCTGTTTTTATTTCAATTCAGCCTTCAGGCGGCCGCAACATGCTATTACGGTGCAGTCGCGAGGATGCTTAATCTCAACCGCCGTATCATAGAATGGGTTCTCGTTGGTTTGCTTCTGCTTCACGTGTTGGTTGTCGTATCTAAATCAGCATTAGACTATTCAGGCCTGACGGTATTATTCCTTGGTATCACCGCACTGATTACCTTTGTCACTGGCGGTATGTTGAGCGTTCACGGCTGGCTACGCCGAAAAGAGGTAGGCCTATGGATGTTATCTAGCGGCCTCATCATCTGTGCGATGGTTGCATACGACATGACCTTTTATTTCTTTAGGATTACGGCCATTACCCCAAAGTACCCGTTTATTCCACTCGTCGCTAGTCTTCTAGGCGGACTGATTTTTTTCCGTCGCATCGTGTCTCTCAACAAAGAGAACGAAGATATGCGCACGAATATATCGTCAGTTAAGGACGCCATTACTCAGGAGCGAGAGCGCTTACTCAGAGAAATTCATGATGGTGTCGGCGGACAGTTAGTCAACACGATTGCCGTACTTCAAAAAGGAAATGTCACGAATGAAGACATCATGGATTATGTTAAGACGTCGCTAGACGATTTACGACTCATCATCAGCAGCCTTGAGCCCACCTCCGATCAAGGCGATATTCTCGGCATACTTGCGACGATTCGTGAAAGGCTAGAGATCCGGCTTAATCAAGCAGGGATAAAACTGGCTTGGGACATTGACGATATCCCCGATGTTGCCTGGTTCAATTCAGAACATGCTTTGCAATTGATGCGCATCCTGCAAGAGGCTATAACCAATGTTGTCAAGCACTCCGGTGCCGACACAATCACCCTTTCTTGCAAACTTGACCGCCAAGATCAAGATGATTTTGTCCATATCACTATGACCGATAATGGTGTTGGCTTTCAAAGTGAAAAAAAATCTGGCTCTTATGGTTTAGTGAACATGAAAAACCGTGCGGTTTTATTAAATGGTGTGCTTGATGTTACCAGCGCTCAAGACGAAAGCACTCACAATACTCACGGTACCAGCGTGTCGCTATGGATTCCCGTAACACTTTCAAAATAAAAAGGCCGCGTGATTACGCGGCCTTTAGTCCCTCTTGTTTACTTAGTGTTTAATTAAATAGCGCTGAGTTATTGTTCTCATTACTTTCTTGAACACTATTATTGCTATCCACCTCGATGAGTAAATCACCATCTTCTCCCGAATCATACAAGCAGGCATAACAACCCGTATTCGACAGTCCCCCTCCGCGAACAACGCACTTGCTGCGATTGTAGTTACTAGGTCGAGGAATCGATACGTTAAATGTTTGACCCGCCTGAACTGCCGGTAGAGCCGTTTCTCCAACCACTTGATTGCCTGACTTCATTTTTACATCGGAAGAACCAGAAGCTGCCGATCCTTGGTTGCGTACGTTCACACCAATGACTGCTGGAAGGGTAAAATTACGACGCTGGTAGCTACCCAGAAGCCCAGAGCCTTCTGTATTATTACTAGTATGCGTTGTCATACCTGTGCTGCAAAAACTAGGGTCAACAGAATGATAAACGTAGCTGCCTCCACGGCTATCATACTTGGTGACGGATGATTTGTAGCTCCAGTGATTCATCAAACTTTCGGGTTTTAGATCGGCTTTTGACGAAGTTTGCGAATTGTTTGAACCGCTATTAGTGGTTCTTGAACCCATGCTACCACCAACAACACGTACGCCAGTTCCTTGTGATTGATAGCGCTCAGGAATTACGGTCCAACGGAATTCACCACCCGCGACTCGGCGGCCGTTTACCATTAAGTGCGCAATCCCTGTCGTTGCTCCTTGCCAAGTCTGACCTGTGTAACGTGACGTTACACGGATGATCATGTTTGTTGGCGTTTTCTTGCGGATACTGACGCGACCAGGGAGACCCGATACGCTTGTGACGCCTTGAAAGTTTAAACCTTTCAACTCAAAGTCAAACTGTCTTAGTTGATAGCGCAAAAACATCGTTCCCTCTGGCGTTTTTTTAGTGCTAAATTCTTTGCACACGTGACTCGCTGCGCCTAGTACGCAATTAATTTTTACTCCGATAGTTGTTGGATTTTTTACTACCCGCGCTGCGTTATCAACAACCTTGCCCGTCGCTCGTCCCGCTTCATTCCACACACTTGCAATGGCAGCAGCAATCTGACGCGCAGTATAGCCAGCGCTTCGCATCGCACGCTCGGCATTTTCTTTGGTGACACCCATTTGCTTGAGGAGTGCGGCCATTTCATTAGCTGAAGTATTGATACCGGATTTTAGTGCTGCAACAATCTGCCCTGTTGAGTAGCCAACGGCCTCCATTCCTTGCGCAATTTGAGCAGCAGTCATGTTGTAAGCGCTGGCTAAGCCCGATGCAATTTGTGCAGCTGTATAACCTGCTGCCTTCATCCACTGGGTCGCGGTTTGCGCCGATGCATTAAATACGGATTGAGCAATTGCCGCCGCCGTCTGCGCAGTGGCCTGAACACCTTGTTTAATTGCAGCGATCACCTGAGCGCCTGAGTAGCCTACCGCTTTTAGAACCTCGGCAACTTGGGCAGCTCCCATGTTGTAAGCACTAATAACACTCGCCGCAATTTGTTCTGCTGTATAACCGGCTGCTTTCATCCATTGCGCCGCCGTCTGCGCACCAGCATTAAATACTGAACTTGCGATATCCGCCGCGACTTGAGCACTAGCTTGAACGCCTTGTTTTATAGCACCGATGACTTGCGAACCAGTGTAGCCTGCCGCCTTTAACCATGTCGCCACCTGCTGAGCAGACGCGTTTAATTCACTCTGTAACGCTTGAGCAATATCTCTTGCAGCATAACCGGCACCCTTTAGCCAAGCCGCTACTGTCGCTCCTGCAGCATTGAATGTTTGTTTAGCAATTCTGGCAGCGGTTTGAACACTCGCGCCAACCACGTTTTTCACTGCGGATATAACCTGCGCGCCAGTATAGCCTGCCGCCTTCATCCACCCTCCAATTTGCTGAGCAGAGGCATTAAAGGTGTCCTGCAAGGCTTTTGCAACTTGGTTTGCACTGTAGTTCGCCGCCCTAAGTAGTTGCGCAATTTGTTGACCGCCAAGGTTGAACGTATCATTCAAACCTTCCGCTATTTGGCTCGCGGTTTTATTGGCTTGTTTGAACGCTTGAATCAGCGCTTCCGGTGCATTAAAAGATTGGGTTGTTTGATTAAGGCACCTGACTTTGTCTAATCTGACAGGTGTTAGGTAAAATCCAACCAGAGGGTTAATCGAATTTTTGTCAAGCGTGATATCTGAAACACCTGTTAGATAAAAAGTCGCTTTATTATCTTTTAGGTTCTTTACGTAGTTCAGCTTACTTTGATTGATGGTTTTGGTTTCGTTGACGTCAAGATAAACTCTCTTTACTTTATCTTGTCTATTAAACCCCGAGCCCGTGTGATAACCATATTCAATTCGACATTCATTTGCGGCAAACGCTGACAGGCTCATTCCGCTCAGCATCATGAGCGTCGCAACAGAAAGTGTTTTCGATACGCACGGTTTTACAGTTAATCCCAATTCCTTCCTAGTAATATGTAACATGGTAGTCTCCTTAACGTGTGTTTTTACAACGTTAAGAATCATAAACAGCCCGCGGCAGTGCTGATATCCCCCAAACAAGGGACAGAGCCCTTTTGGGCATCCCCTATTTAGGTGATATGGGTCACTCCACAACATGCGTATGCTCTCTGTATAAATGGCTATATCACAGTTGAGGAAACCGTTACATGACCGCGCGGAAATCACTATCTACCAGGTTTCACCCGTTGTTTGTTGCGGTGTTGCTAGCAAGCGGGAGTACCTCCGCAGCCAATGAGTGTAGACTCAAATATGAGTTTTCCAATGGCTCCAGTAATCCCCAAAGAACACTGTCACTCTCTACTGGTGAAACGAGAAACATCAATCAAGTCGATACACTGCGAGTGGAGAATATTGGCAGGCAATCACTGGAAGTCATTTTTCAAGGCGGGCGACCATTACTGATTCCTACCAACCAATCCAGTCCGCATCGAGGGCTTCACACCCCACCGAAAAAACTGGTCTCAGTAAAATGCATCGATTCAGCATTGGATAGCGCCACTAGTCCGCAAGCGCTAACGACTGATTGGACACGCCAGGGGCGCAGCGCTATCGATATTGCGCGTGTTTTGAAGTCGCAATACACGCTAAATGCAGAGCAAACCACAAAACTGTTGATGAGTTCTAGGCATGGCATTGGAGACATCGCAGGCGCTCTACAACGCGTTTATAACGCCTCCACTCAAAGCATTGCCAGCACGCTCAAAGCAGAAGGGTATCCCGCAAGCGACATAATCTTAGCCTGTAACCAAGCTTTGCGTGCCTCACCGCAAACATCCGCGAAAATTGCTAAGGCACTCTTTCGCGGCTCAGCGTCGCAAACGGCGATTTGGTTAAAGAGTGCCAACTACCCATTAGCCCAAATACCGTCGGCGCTCCAAAGCATTGAAAGTAACCCAGAAAAAATTGTACAAGCGATTAAAACCGCCTATAACCCCAATGCAATGCAGCTTGTTTCTGTGCTGAAACGCGCGAATGTCGCAATCGATACGACGAACTGCACTACATCCAGGTGCACTAACAGCGCATCACTGCTTAAACGCGTTGGCTACCCGCTCAACGAGACATTGAAAGCACTTAAGTCCGAGTTCAATATCTCCTTTCAAGCGTCTTACGAAATTTGTAAAAACATCTACCGAGCTGATGAGCAAACAATTCGTCAAGCACTACAATATTCTGGGTATAGCTTACAGGACATTAATAACGTCCTTAGTAGATAACCGCAGCACGTCTTCTATAAAGACAAACTCATTGCGAATTAAATCTCTTTAGTACGGACACAAAAAAAGCCACACTGTGGCTTTTTTTAATTGCTAAATAGCAAGTTATTCGACGGTTATTTCTCGCCAATCACTTTCTGCAATGACGCGGCCCGATGTGTTGAGTGCTTTCACTTGCCACTTCATCGCACCAAAGCCAGAGACTATGTGCCAGGGCGGTGCGACATATTGATAAGCCCCCTCCTTGACGATTGCAGATAATACAACACCTTGCTCCGACTTCACTTGCAATTCGTAAAGCTGGGCTTCTTGGACTGGCTGCCAGCTAAAAACAGTTGATTGATCTGAGGTTGTCACTAACGCGGGTGAAGGGGATAACACTAATAACGTTTTTGCGTTACGGCGAGTTTCGAAACCATCGATCGAGTCCCCACTACCTACAAAATAACGTAACACCGGCATGGGAAAACCAGCAACGCCACCGGAGTTGGCGACACCACTCAACGTATTCGAATTACCCTCTTTATCGGCCGTTGCCTCCACACGCAGTAATATTTTATATGGTCCGTCTATATCTTTGGGTATTTGTGATGGATTCGGCCCAGAGAGAGTAAATTCACCCGATGGAGGAAGAAATACATCAAAGTGCGATAAGACGGTGTATTGACGCTGTGCTTGTCGTTGCTCAACGGGAAGCGTTGCCTCGGTGAATAAATCTAAGGCTGATGGCTCGGGGTCGCCAGGCATAACGACTTCCCAACGCCCTTTAAAACGACCCGTGCCATTGTATTTAATGGACGCCTTAATAGCGGGGACAGCATCTTCCTGAGATAAAAAATACACAGGCCTCATACCTTCTTGAGCGTCAAACTCAATCCGAACATCCGTTAACGCGAGCGGAGATCGTGCCCCGCCACCTGCGAGCCGACATGTAACCGTCACATAGGCATCCGTTAGACCATCGTTAAAACGTCGGACGTAGTAGAAGCTGCCATTGCTGCTTTGTTGCGCTAACTGAAATGCCTTGCGTGTAACCGAGGCAGGGATCGTCATAATATCCGTTAAGTTGTTAACACCGCCTGTACCACTCGTTTGTGCCAAATTATTCCGCGCCGGGAGATTCCCCAACAAGGTCCCTGGCACACAAGGATTAAAGGCACTCACACCCGTCGAGGTCACTTCGCTACACCAAAACGCTTCAACCGGCACCTCGTTAGCACCAATATTTTGAAAGGTTAAAAATACCGTTGTTACTCCCGTATGGCTAACGTTAACACCCGATGGATTGACGCCAGACACAGCGCCAACCTCAGCACTGACTAGAGCGGATACAATTAGCCATGCGAGATAAACCCTTAGGTTTTTTGTTGTGGATTTTACATTAATCATTGCATGACTCCTTAAAATAAGCTGATCGAAAGACCGCCATGGGTCGACCAGTTTCGTCCACTACTTTCAAATAGAAATTGATTATCGATACTGTAATTATCATTCAGCGAATGTCTTAAATACATCTGCGCTGGCATGCTGTGGCCACCAAAGCTCGGGATAGTAAATTGATAGGACAGCTGGGTTTGCATAGAGTAATTTTCAGCATCATTAAAATTTTGTGAGTCTTCAGATTCTGAGTAACTGTAGTTGCCACTCAATGATAAATTGTTGGTCATTTGCCAACCCAGGTTGAGACTGGCCGTGTCGTTGTAACGCTTGAGGGATTGCTCGAAATCGTTCGAAGCAACCTTCCCCAAAGTGAGCCCCAAATTAACCGTCGACGCTATTTGGGTGTTTATAGAAATACCATGATTGATATCGCGAAAGTCTGCTTCCGCTCGCCCGGGCTGACGATTATCTTGATCAGACCAACTGAAGGTATACCCAATACTGGTCATACCAATCTGCCAATTAAAGTTAAGGTTATGGCTGATATTAAATTGATCTGGAATGTGGGAATTGGGATCAAAACCGACCGGCAGGTTATCACCGTATTGATGAATTCGAGTTAGACTATAACCAACGTTACTTGGTAAGTAGACTTTGGGATCCTCACTAAACGCACTAACAGGCATATTCAGATTAATTGAATTATTTTTGGTCACTGTCGTCAATACCGTGTCGAGGTCATCTAAGTTATCTCGACTTTCATTTGTTGCCAACTGAAGTGATACATGCCCTAACTGACCACTCAACGATATCACACGACTTCGGGTATCGGCATTCACAAACGCGCCGACACTTTTGTACAGGGGATCGGTCTCTTCTTGTTTAAAACTCAGGGTCAGATTCGAATTCGAACCAGTTTCATAATTTGGCTGTAGAAAAGACCAGTCAAGAGACGCACTATAGGCGTCGTCTTTCGTTTCGAGAGACTCAACAAGATCATCCCCCTGGGACAGAAAAGGGTCATTGGGGTTTTCATAACGACTGTTAGCGTAGCTAAGATTGACACGCAATGCCCCGGAGGCAGATTGCCCCGAAACCACCAAACCGTAGCCCTGGCTTTTTTCCGCGTCGGCTACCTCACCAATATTAAATCCTAAATCTGACGTAATTTCTGCCGTGAGATAACTCAACTCGGCGCGCAAAGAACCGAGGTTGTTAGATAGCAGGTCGTAACCGAATGTCGTTGCCTGGATACTATTTTCGCTATAATTTTTAGTACCTAAAATATTATTGTAGCCCGTAATGGTTTGTCCGCTCTGGCTTGTTACCGAAACATCAACGCCCAACAATTTGGTTCTCGCTACAACACCGCGATTTGAAATGCCACTTACCAAGAGCGGGTTGTTGCCGTAGCTAACATGCCCTACAGCAAGCAAGGTATTATTTTTTTGAACTTCAACTAAATAGTCAGAAAGGTCGGTTTTGGGAGCCTCATTGTCAAGCTCATTAAAACGCAGCGCTTGCTCTCGCTCGCTAGTACTAACGATATTCGCATTGCTGCGAATTTCCCAATCTGCGCGGGTGTGCCGGGTCGACACCCCAAAGTTACCTGACAAGTGATGATAGGTGTCTGGATCAGTGGGTTGAGCGTCACCTTTCGCGCGACTGGAAAACTGAGAACTTTCTGTGACATCGCCGGTGACGCGAACTTCAGCCGTTTCAAAGCCGCCGCGAGTTAAAACATTAAGCGGTAACTCTGCAATAACCTGCCACTGACCGTCCTGAGTAATGGCATAGACCAAGAGCGACTGCTCCCCCTTCGGCAAAGGCAGGTCGCTTGAGGGGTAAAGAAATTCATCTAGCGCTTCCTGACGAATCAACGCTGTTACGTCACGCCCACCAATAAAAAACGCCAACCGCTCGGCTTTCACATCGGAGTCATCAACCACACGAAATCGTATCGATGTAGCAGCGCTTATCCATTCGCCCTGTTGAAATGACAACGGCTCAATAAACCCTGCATCCACAACAGATGTCCATGCAGCCAATCCACTCATCAGCCCACAAACCAACAGCCTCTTCCTAGTCATAGTACCCTTTTCCGCCCCATTCATTGCATTCCTCGCACTCTCAGAGATAATAAGTCCCTCATAAGCGGATAAGTTAGCGGTCGTAAAGCGATAGTCCTATCCCCCATATAGGGGATGGCTTAACGGCACCATTTAACGCAAGCTAGCACCTCAATGTATGGCCCTATCGGCCGTCAACTGTGAAGCAACCACGCTATAGGCGATTGACTATATAGGAATGCCCAACCATGAATGACACGGAAACGCCAACGGTTGCTATAGTGGAAGACAACCAAGCAACTCGCGAACGCTTGGCTGAAGTGATTTTCCGCTCCAATGAATTTCACCTGAGTGGTGTCGCGCAAAATTGCGCCGAAGCGAGACAGCTAATCGCAGACACTAAGCCACGAGTATTGCTGGTGGACTTGGGGTTGCCTGACGGAAGTGGCATAGATCTCATTAAGGAAACCCAGGCTTTATCACCTAAATCTGAAATCGTTGTCATCACTATTTTTGGCGATGAAAAGCATGTGGTATCGGCCATTGAAGCCGGCGCGTCGGGATATTTGCTCAAAGATCATGAAGCAAATCATATTCTCAATTCAATACGACAACTATTAGACGGTGGCTCACCAATTAGCCCAAGCATTGCCCGTCATCTGCTCAAACGGTTTCGCGCCCCCACTGACAACAACGGCGATGATGAAGCGCCAAAATTAACTTCACGCGAAGAAGAAGTATTGAACTTAGTGGCGAAAGGCTTTACCTACGCAGAGATTGGCAACATGCTGACCATGTCGACCCACACAGTGACATCGCATGTTAAGCACATCTATCGAAAACTATCGGTGAACTCGCGAGGCCAGGCTGTATTTGAAGCGATGCAGCTGGGCCTAATTGACCGGCCTCATTAGCGGTTTTTAGATCAGGCGGCTTGATAGCGCGCGCCTGGTGATGAATTAATTCGCTGATCAGTGAATCACAAACACTCTAATTTGCACAAAATCACCTTTGGGTGATGGCGTGATTGTCCCTGTAAAGACACGCTGATTAAGCCATTCGTACTGGCCCTTAGGGGCTTTAAACGTTGGCGTTGTACGAACATAACGTGAGGCGGGCATGTTTTTTTCCTCATCCGCCGCGACAGAGGCAACCAGCCCTCGGTTATCGACTTCAATCACAGCGCCATCAGCGGTTTTAATCGCATAAATCGCTTTGACTTCAAGCACACCATCTGGTCTAACCAGCTGCCAATCTGCACCGCCCGGTATCACTTCACCGCTGATTTTCGCACCATCCAAGTGTTGGCCTTCAAATTCACCCCCAGTAATGGGAATGAATTGACGCATTCCCGCATCACTAGGGCCCACTCGAACCGGCGCACCAATGAGCACTTTCAAGTCCATTACCAACTCAGTGGTAGGGATTTTTACATCCGGTTTTTGCCAGGTATCTGCTGAGCTATTCATCGTAAAACCAACCGTGGAAAGTAGTAAAAATAAGGTCTTCACTAAAACACTGCATGATTTAAACATCGGTATTCCCTTTTTATTAAAATAGCGAACGTAGAACTGATTGACGCCCGTCAGAAGAATTTATTCGGTGATGTAAAAATCTACAATAACATTAGCCGCTTTGCGCATACCAGAGCCAACAAATAGTGTTTGATTTAGCCACATCAGTTCCGGTACAGAGGTCTCGAGGGTTGCAGAGGTACGAAAATAATATTCGCTAGGGTCAACAGGCTCACCAGCCGCGAGCCTTGCCATCACTTGTTCGGGCCCATGGCGAAAACCACGATCTTGAATATAGATAATCTGCCCGTGGTCTGTTTCAAGAGAATATCGAGCATCAATCAACGTGCTACCATCTTGCCGCTGTAGCAGCCAATCGCCACCGCCCGCTAGCACCTTCCCCCGTATACCTTCGCCTTCAAATATGCCGCCAAGAATCGGCACATAGCGACGCATACCGTTGGCTGTTTCACCGATCTGTGTCGGCGCTCCAACCTCTAACATAACGCGAATAAAGTGTTCGAGTGACGGTTGTACCGGTGTCGTCAAGGTGTCCATGGTTAGCTAGGTTGAGTTTCTTTAGCGTCTTTGTTGACGGCTTCAATATTAAAGCCCGCGGTTTGTTTGTAGCGCGCAGCGACTTCTTCAAGCTCCGCTTGCGGAATCACATCATGGATATGATCGAAACCGTCGGGCGACCGTTCTTCGGCCATTTGCATCACCTGTTCTGGGCCGTTTTTACGGTTAAGTAAGACGATGTTTGCAGTCGCCGGGCGACGTTCTTTCTCATAATTGGCAAAAGTTGTGGTTAGATCATCCCCCTTGGCAAATTCATCGGCTAACTTTTCAGCGTCCAGGATGCCCTGAGATGCACCATTTGATCCAATCGGGTACATCGGGTGCGCGGCATCGCCAATGAGAGTCATATTACCAAATGTCCATTGCGGTAACGGGTCGCGATCAGATAGCGGGAATTCGTAAACATGCTCACAATTGTCAATAATGCTTGGCACATTCACCCAGCCAAAATCCCAATCTTCGAATGATGGTCTAAACACATCAATTGAGACTTCCTTGTTCCAATCTTGCTCGTTTTGCACGTAATCTGGAACACTCAATTCGGCAATCCAGTTAATCAAGACTTTATCTTCGCCAACAGGCATCAATGGATAGGCGACGAATTTACAATCTTGGTGACCTGCCATGAACATGGTACTGCCATCAAGGAATGGTTTATCGATGGTGACGCCGCGCCACAAAATACGGCCCCCGTAGATAGGTGAGCCTTCATCAGGATAGAGGGTTTTTCTGGCGGTTGATTTAATACCATCGGCAGCGATTAAACAGGCTCCTTCAATGACCTCACGTTCACCATTTGTTTTTTCAAAGGTCGCTTCAATACCATCAGCTGTGTCTTTCCAGCTATCCAATTTGTAACCAGTGCGAACCTGCTCTTCTCCCAATTTGAATCGTGCTTCGCGCAATAGCATCATCTGCAGCTCGCCACGATGAATAGAAAACTGTGGAAAGTGATAGCCCGCATTCAAACCACGTGGCTCAGCCCAAATTTGCTGACCCAATTTGTTGTAATAGTGAAGCGCGCTAGTGCGAATGGCGATTTCGTCCAATTTTGGCTCTAGCCCCAACCCGCAAAGCACTCGAACTGAATGGGGCAACAAGTTAATGCCTACACCAAGCGGCTGTATTTCATCAACCGCTTCAAGCACCAGTACCGATTTACCTTGTTGGTTCAGAAGAAGAGCTAAGGTAAGGCCTACCGGGCCTGCACCTGCAATAATGATTGGCTTCATCAATTCATCAACCCATGCTGCATGTTATTTTTTGAGCAAGGCATGATAATAGAATTGATTAGTATGTTGAACTAATTATGGGAAAATCAGGGAAATAAACCCAAAGGGTCAAGGCCGGAGTAGGCTATAACCGACCTCAACACTCAGGGCTCAAGTGGCTGCAAGGAGCTTACCAACCGGCTTTGAAGCCCAAATCCAGGTTGTACATGATGGCGTCTATGTCTCGAATCTTGCCATCCACTACCCGGAATAACTCAGCAATGTAGAGGCTGCGCGGCACCTTTCGACTATCGACACGCGGTCCATCGCTAGGTAAGTCAGAAGGCCCGAAGCGACCAGGAGCCACCTCGATATTGCCCGGTATATCAAAAATTCCCCAGGCCAGCACTAACCCACGCTCTTCATCGACGACTGACACGCGCCGGTCACGAATGTCGGTAATGTAGTTGAAACGGTGAAAGCCAATCGGACAGTCTTCCGTGGTTGGGTTTTGATTTTTGAGTAAAGTCACACCATTTTCTCGCCGAACACACTCTCGGTGCATAGGCACACCCTCATCGGTGCTCTTCGCAATGCCATCAAAGTACGCGTGCGCGGCGGCAACTAATTGATCTCGTGAACTACGTGCACTTTCTGGCAGCACCACGTCGTAAATCGGATTGGGCGCTTTCAACTGGCTTATTCGAATGAGTCGATTTCGCTTATCCGGGCGAGAAAGCAAATGCTCCAGTTCCGTTACCTCTCCATCACTGAAACGAAAACGAACGGCCATTAACAGTGGCTCTTCAACGCCATCATGCTGTTCGGTAAAGACACCAAAAAACGTTGCCTCTTGCAGGCTTTGGTCGATGAACGTTTGTTGATAACCACCTTTGCTGGTAATCGTTTGCCAAACACCGTCGCCCAGTTGAGTTACCTCCCCATTCTGGGTACTGCGTAACTTTGATGCGAAGAAATTAATATCACTGTGACGATGATTGACCATCGCATCGATAGTTTGAGTGACCTTACTTTGTACACAGGCGCGATCACAGGGTGCAGCCGATACATGAGCAGCCAAGACCAAACTCGCCATGGCGAGCATCAAACGATAGACCCAACTTGCATGAAGATTATTGTTTTTTAATGTCATAGTAGTTTCCCTTTCGACTGACGCCTTAGTTGTGTGGAATAACCGGTAGAACCAGCGCTGACGATGTATCCCCACCAAAATACACAGTGACTTCAGGGGCCGGTTCGACGCGAGGCGTGGCCCGCTTATCAGCAAAGTTAAGTGTGAGGCGAATTTGATGGCCTTTTTTAAAGACATTCGACATAACGTAAAAATCGAATTCTAATTCTACTGGCATACCCGCTTGCAACGGTTGTACAGATGCCTCCGTAAACGGGTGATAGGGTAAACCCAAATTGTTATAAGGCGCGTCGGCCGTTTGTCGCAAAGAGGCTCGCAAACGCCCTTCCACCGTTCGGTAAGTTGCGCTGCCATCAGGCGCAACATCGTCAATACGAGCAACCACATCAGCATCGCTCACTGAACTAGACAACCACAAACGCAACACCGGGTGACCGGTAATTTGAATGTCGTTAGCTAATGGTGCAGTGACAAACTGTAAGCCTTTATCCCAGAAGTTTTTATTATCAATGTCATAATCAACTGTCTGAGATACCTCACCCTGTGCGACACTTCCCGGTGCAATACCATCTGCAGTTAATTGCCCTTCTGACAAGACAAATTCCGTCGACTGCTGTTGAGGCAAGGGCCAGGCCGCTGCCGTGTGCCAGCCCGGAATACCGATTGACGATGTTTCTAAGTTGTAGGTGTAATAGGTAACGGGGTTTTCATCCATCACGCCGTTATCGACACCTTTCAACCAGCGATCAAAAAAACGTAATTCTTCAACAATGATGTCAAAACCCGTGTCTTTTTGTACGCTTGTCCAATCACAATGCGTTGCAGGCCCGACTGTCAATTTACGGGGGTTATTGACATTATTAAATGTAAAATACGGGCCATAACCTGGACCTTCTTCATCTAAGTTGGCAACGGTATATATCGCAATACCGGACTTCTCGATTGTGTCTTTGTAGGTGTACGGGCTACTTTTAATCCACCATTGGCTGCCAAAATTTTCAGCAACACTATCGCGAAATGGCGTATAGCCCGCTGTTTCGATATTGTCTTTATGCTCGGCAATAGCGGCCGCGAGTAAACTTTTATCCTCGTCTGCACTGACAGGTGCCGCTAACTTGTCGCGCGCTTCACGACTACCGCCGCGCATCACACGTGTTGGCACACCTTCAGGCGGGGCCATGCCGCCAAAATTAGCAAAGGGATACACATCCCACTCACAACTCATGGGGAAAACCGCTTTTAAACTCGGGGGCGCTACCGTCAGTGCCTGCATCTGACTGCCGCCGGTTGCAGAACAGCCCCACATGCCCACATTACCCGTACTCCATTCCTGAGCAGCTAACCATTCGGTAATGTCGTACGCATCCCAACGCGCTGCATCCTGCCATTCACCGCGATTAAAGCCTTCGTTTGTGCCGTAACTCGCATACAGGCCGCGAAAATCGGCGGTTGCTACTGTGTAACCATATTTCACCAGGTTTGCGGCCTTTCCCGGATAGGCTTCACCCGTTAACGCAGGCCCATAGTTGCGCCGATTGTACGGTGTATGCATCCATAACACCGGGGTTTTATCGGTCGTTACCTCACCATTGAGAGTGGGGCGATATAAATCCACAGCAATTTTCGTCCCATCGCGCATTTCAATGTACTGAGACTGTAAATCGTAACCATCGTATTTTATGTCTGAGTACCCACGGTAGGCACTGGGCTTCGATATTTTTTTCTCGTCTAACGCAGCGGCGCCTGATTTATTTTCTGGCTGCACACCGCAACCTGCAAGCAAAACCACAGCGGACGCCATTATACTTTTACCAAAATGAGACATTATTTTCCCTCGATGTATTTATTCTTTTATCGTGCTAAAAATTAACTAACCGTATTTTAAATTTTCAACGTTAGAATTTTCTCAACGGCTGCCAGGCAATTCTTTCCGCGCGGCCTGGGTCGTTCACAAGCTGGCTATCATTGTTAAATAACATTGTTGCTCTATTATTTTCTTCATACGGCTTCCAGGTAGGCAATGCAGCGTTGTTTGGATCGCCGGTTCGCGCAAAACTAATCCATGTTTCGGCCATAATCGCCGATAGTGCAACGGCATCAGGGCCACCGCCCGTAAATGCACTACTCAGTTGCGCGTTATCAAATACAAATGGAATCTCTAGAGCATGAGGAGCCATCAACAAACCATCCCAAACTGGTGTTTCCCAATCGAAGCGGTACATATAGGTTGGTGCCGCGCCTAACGTCGCTTTTCGCTCTGCCAACACAATAGAATCCATGCGGTATCGATCATCACTATCAATAAGCATTAAAATTCTACGCAAGCTCTTGTCAGGGTAGGCATTGCGGTACACCGCAATCAGTTCGTCCGCCTTATCGCCGACCAGACGCTCAACGTGTGCCCGCAGCATGTTTTCATCAACATTATCCAGCCGAGGGTTCGGCGTAAGAAACAAAGAAGATTCGTGACGATTACAGCCAACAATAACCGGTACATCAATTGATTCTTGAGGGGCGGTAGGGTCAAAGGGCCAATGAGGCATATCAGGCCCCATGACGGGTGCCCAACCATATCGTTCAAAGAACGACGCATCTTGGGGCAACTGCGTTAACACTTTTCGCTCTGCTTTTCCTTGGGCTGCAATTATTTTGTCGAACGGTACGTCCAATAGCTTTTTATAATTGCTACGGCTAATCCCTAGCTCATCCAGTAAAGCCAATGTCCGCAAGTGAGCGGTTTCATTGGAAGAAAATCGTAAACCTGGACCACTGTGTACAACTGCAGAGTGAAAAAGCCCTTTTGCGCCAGGCAACGCCAACATAGTTGACACTTTTCTGCCGCCACCAGATTCACCAAAAATCATCACTCGATTGGGATCACCACCAAATTGCGCGATATTATCTTTGACCCATTCCAAAGCGCGGATGATATCGAGCATCCCCACCATACCGGATCGCTGGTAATCTTGATCTAAGTCACCAAGGTGTAAGTAACCCAACGCGCCCAATCGATGATTGATTGTAACGACGACCACATCACCTCGACGGCATAAATTAATGCCATCGTATAAACTGGATGCGCCACTGCCCGACATAAAACCACCACCGTGCAACCACACCATCACCGGCCTAGTGGCTTCCTTCTTCACACCGCGCGAACAAATATTGAGATATAAACAATCCTCAGAATGCGGCTGTGAATTTAGCGGCGCAAACAATTCGCGGGTTATGCGCGCCCCAGCACCAGACCTTGGCAAGGTTGCCGGACCGCCACCGCCTTGCGGCGCCATAAAACCAAACTCGACGGTATCGCGTACCCCTGTCCATTTCGCAGCCGGCTGAGGAGGCAAGAAGCGATTTTTCCCACCGGTATCCGCACCGTAGGGAATACCGCGAAATACATGCACACCGTCGGCAACACCACCGCGAATTTTTCCACTTTCAATGTTGACAACAGATCGTGGATCGGGAATCACAGACGCCAACGCATTGCTTGATAACAAAGAACCCACGCCAGCAATACCGGCCACTTGTGCACTGCGATTCAAAAAAGAACGTCGATTAATTTTATTTTTATACATTTTTTATCTCTTTAAAATTATTGCTACTGTCCGCGAACAAAACGTCATCGAAGCCGTTAAATTGATGCGCAGGATTCTGAGAAGCATAGTCTAGGCCGCTAGGAGAAATTTTTAACACCTTCCCCATACATAAAAGCATCGCAGATAGCTTCTCATTCGCCTGTTAGCCGTTGGGACCCATAATGAGATGATCGAACCAACGACGCTCTACTCCGCGTACGTCATTCACTACCTTGGGCTCTAAATCGAATACCATCGCCGGACGCGTATCAGTATTGTAAGCGGGCCACTCAGGGAGTAATTCATGGTTTGGATTTCCGGTTTTCGCAAATGCAATCCACGCTTCACTCATTAAGTCGGCGATACGTTGTGGCTCAGCGCCTGTGCCAGACATCGATGTGGATTTCGCAACATTATCAAACACCAGACCTATTTCTAACGCATGAGGCGAACGCCACTTGCCACCATCGACTGGCGTATTCCAATTCAACATATAAAAATAGGCCGGTGCACCGCCCTGCTCAGCTTTGCGTTCGACTTGCGCCGTATGTGCGCGCACAAATTGCGAATCGGTTGTCGCGGCAAAAAACACATCCGTCGGGTTATAGTCTGGATGTCGCTGTCGGTACTTAGCAATGATGTCTGCTGGATCTGTCTCGCGAACATTTTTCGCCAATAGCTCTGGCAACTCTTCCCAGCTCAACGTGAACGATTGCGGAAATCTCGGTCCTAGAAAGATACTGCTCTCGGCTCTATTGAACCCAATCAGCATCGGCACATCTTTAGAAACTTCAGGGGCATCGGGTGTAAATGGGTGACGATACAGATTTCTATTGTCAATCACTGGCCCCCAATTTGGGCGGGCCCCTTTACGCATCGCCGCGCCCACCGCTTGCTGAATTTCCTGAGTTGAGAATGTTGTAATATTTGATACGCTGTCTGGCGTTAAACCCAACTCCGTAATGACTGCCTTCCCTAAATCACTCGCCGTCTGAGGCTCGATAAACAGCAGCCAAGCACCACTTTGCACCGCCCCTTTATGGAATAGGCCTTTTGCACTCGGCATAGTCATTAACGTCGTCACCTTAGCGCCGCCGCCGGACTCACCAAAAATCATCACGTTGTCAGGGTCGCCACCAAATTGTTCGATATTGTCACGCACCCATTCCAGCGCAAGTTCAATATCAAGGATCCCAGCATTGCCTGAGTCAGCGAACTGTTCATCAAACTGGCCAAGATAGAGATGCCCAAATACATTGAGGCGGTGATTAATGGTGACCACCACCACATCGCCGCGATTCGCTAATCGCGTACCGTCATAACCATGACTCGCACCCGACCCTGCGGAGAAACCACCCCCGTGCAACCACACCATCACCGGTCGTTTTTTGCCGTCATTTAAACCGGGAGTCCACACATTGAGGAACAAACAATCTTCGTCGTTATCTTTTCTATTCGCCCATGATGCGAATAAGCCTCCCCCCATACCACCTGACGCTTGTGGCGCTTGAGAAGGGTAATCCAAAGCGTCTTTTATCCCTGACCAAGCGGCGGGCTTCTTCGGCGCTTGAAAACGTGTGGTCGCCGTATCGGCACCATAGCGAATACCCTTAAACACATTGATGCCTGACTCTTGCACACCGCGTACTTTGCCATAGGCGGTGGTTGCAACCGGTGAAGTATCAGCATGGATGAGCGCACTCCCCATGACCAACACCGCTGTGATAAGTGCGCGACCGACGCCGAATAGGGTAAGTTGTGACTTTGTTTTAAAACACTGAATATCGCACGCCATGGTTTGCGCCTCCTAGCGGGACCTGAGTCGATGAATCTGCGAGAAAATTGTGACTGACTAGCTGCATTTATTATTAGTTTGCTTAACAAACTATATGTTTTTTACCCAGCCATTCCAAGCCATGTGTAATGTATTAACAGTCCTTTACCGACAATAGCAAAGGGCGTCTGCTAGCCCGATCCTTGGTCGTGAGTTAGTATCCCAACTCCTTAATGTAGAGGCTCCCAACATGCGTTTGCTCATCACAACACCCAAGGTTCTCAAGCCACTCATCGCCACCATTCTAGGTTTAGCCGCACTCACCACCACACAGTGTTTATATGCAAATACACTGGCGTCAAACACAATGGCCTCAAACACAATGTCATCAAACACATTGGCGGTAGGCGAAGTCGGAGATTACTCGGTGATCGAAGAAGAGTTTGTTTATTCGGTCGTTGGGGACGGCATTGAACTAATGGCTCGCAGCTATAGACCCAACACAGAGAAGACGCTACATGCCCTCGTTGAAGTGCATGGCGGGGCATGGAATTTATATGATCGCACCGCGGGTGAACTCTACAATCGCGCGCTCGCGTCAGCGGGCCTGTATGTGCTTGCCATTGATTTCCGTCAAGGCCCCAACTTTAAACACCCGCTAGCCAGCCTGGATGCCACATCAGCCGTTCGCTATTTAAGAGATAACAGCAGTAGGCTCAACCTAAATCCTGACACCATCGGCATTGCAGGCAGCTCTTCAGGCGGACACCTAGCGCTGCTAAGTGGCTTGCTCCCAGATCATCCGCAACATTTCGCGGACGAGAGCATCAAGCCATCCACCTCGGCCAGCGTAGACTACATTATCGCGCTGTGGCCCGTATCAGATCCCATTTACCGATTTAATTATGCAAAGCGAATTCAGCGAGAACCACTGATTAAAGCACACCTAAATTATTTTGGTGATGAAGCCGCCATGAAAGACGCGAACATTGTGCGTGTGTTGGGTGAATTGAACGTAACACCGCCCGCGACATTAATTGTACAGCCGGGCGAAGATAAAAATATTCCTCTAGAAATGACACAAAACTTGGTGAGTGCGTATCAATCCGCCGGTGGCGCAGTGGATTATGCATTCTATCCCGGCGAGGCTCATGCATTTGCCCACAAGGCTTCGGCGGCGACCGACGATTGTATTCAATTGATGGTTAATTTTATTCGTCGACAAGTCCAATAGACCGACAGCGGCTAGCACCTTTAGCGATCGGCTGATGTCCCAGCAAACGATCGCTAAATCACGATGACCTGTCCCACTTGGTTTGAACCAGCGTGCTACTGAGCACAAAACCGCTGAAGCTTACGACGATCTTTTTTGGCATGCTGCAAATCACCCGCGGCTTCCGCACGCACTGCATTGTTTTCCCAATGAGCACACGGAGGTTCGAATTGTTCCTCCGCGATATACGCGGCCACTTTTTTAAGCTCATCCAATGGCATAGCCACCGCTGGCATAAGGCCCAATTGATCCACCGCATGCTGGAACCTTACTTTATCCAGACTCGGCGATTTCGCGAAGCTGGCAACCAATTCAATGAATTGCTCATCACTCTCAGCAATTTTTCTATACTGCCGCTGCACGCCCCACATCGGCGGAGCCAAGGGCGGGTCAATGGATGCATTGTGACAGGCGTTGCAAACGGGAAATAAACCTTTCCCTTCTTCCGCTTCCGGCGATAGTGCATTCACCTGAGCAACGAAGGCACAGAACGTTAAAGAAACAATTCTCATTTTTATCAAAAACTTCACAGGCTTATTCCTTATTGGTAACTCAACCGCTTGGGTAAATGGAGATTGTCAGAGCCAATGCCACAACTTAATCCCCTGTATATTATCACTTAGTGTAACCAACCAAACCCGGAGTTTCCCTGTTGAACAGGAATACAGTCGTTACTTGAGATATATCAAATAGCAATCAATAAACGGGTTCTGTGAGGAGGCACCAGGTGAACTAATGGGTGACTTCGCTGAACATCCAAGTGCAAAACAACACGCGATGCGATGTTTTAGCTATCTCGATTATGCGAAGCGGAAAGCCGGAATATGGTGGAGTGTAGTCAGACCCTTTAGTCTAGTCTACAACCCTGAACGGCTGGGGCTCACTTTCAAACCCCACTTCCTCGACGATCTTGCCGCTTTCATCAAATCGAAATAGGGTTATTCCCTCCCAGATATGGGCCGGGTCAATGTGTTTCTGATCTTCGCGTATTGGGCCCATATAGTTTGCGACTAAACGCCACTTTAAAAATACCTTATCGCCATCGGCCATCGTCTCCGGAAAATCGATCTGCGTCACAGACCACCAGGCTGGAAACCAAGTGAGCAGACCTCGCACATCTTCTCGACCATGGAGCGCGGTCTTACCAAATAGTTTTTCGAAAGCGGGGTAACTTATGGTGATGTTCTCGGACGCTAATTCATCAACAACGGATGAATCCGAGCTGTAAACTCCTTGAAAAAAGCGCTTTGCCGTAGCGATTCGTTGGGCTTCAGACGCTGCGCTAGCGCTGTTTGCAGCACAGACTAAGACTAGCGTTCCAACGACGAACGTAAGTAGGTGTTTAATTATCATCTTACATTCTCCAGGTGTTAGCGCCTTAAATATTGAAGAGCATAATTTTTATAATAGGTTTCGCCCGCGGGGGAGTTATTTCTTTATCTGCCTAAAAGAAGTAACCGAGACCGATCCTACGCACTCACCCCTCAAGTCGGCCTTCGGCCTCTCTGCGTTACTCGACGACTTAAAGGACGAAACATCTGAGCGTCACACCACGGCGCATTAAAGCTTTAGTATATTATTTTTTGGTACCTAGATAATCTCTCAGCCCTCTAGACAACGCGATAGGAAAAAGAGTTTGATGGGTCTCGCCATCAAAGATAAGGTTAGAAATTTCAATATCGATTTTTGTATTACTTCTCAGCGCCTCACCAAAGTCGAGCGCGTTTTCTTTCATTTTTAATGGCCCTGATACCTCTTTTGATGGATCGGGGTTGGCAGAGACGATTAGAACGCTGACTTGCTCTTGAAAATCGTCTTCTTTATTTTGTTCTATCTTAAAAATTGAACCCTTGTCATACCAAAAGGAAGGGTCGCTGAGAATATAGTAATCGAAAGCACTCGGCGCCTTCTTCAAGACATACCCACCAAATAAACCACCAAAGGAATGGCCAGCGTATATTTTTCTATTAAGGTCAGCACGATAGTGTTTACCCAGAAACGGAAATACCTCCGTTGTGATAAATTTGAGATAAGCATCCGCCCCTCCGGAGTGTTCCCGAGCCTCTTTCGAATGGTAGTTTGTTTCGTTGGGCGCATAAGTCGGTGTGTAATCCCGCGTTCGACTTATCTGCCAACTCACCTCATCCGAATAGGAAATCCCTACGATTATCACCTCGCCTATGTTGTTAGAACGAACCAGCTGACGCACCACACCCGTGGCCAATGGAAACCAGGCATTTCCATCGTTGATGAAAATAAACGGGTAGCGTCGTGTAGCATTTTCATCGAAAGACTCTGGCAGCTGTATGAAAAGGTCGTAACGCCGCTCCAAGAGCGTGGAGTCGAGCGTGACAACTTGTGATCTATCAATAGAAAATGGCGGAGGCAAATCGGCCATTCCTAGTGAGCTGATTAGTATGAGACAGATTGCACCTAAAAAGTGTTTCATCTTATTCTCTTAGCCCATAGGGATTGAGGCCGTTGTCGGTATTTCTACAGACTGAACGAGACTGTCGAAAAATTAAAACAACCCATTTTTTCCAATTTATATACTAGAAAATTGGACTGTTTTCGCAAATATTTTTGGTTTAATCGCCGTAAAAATAATTCGAGGCCACTCTCCGCACGAAAAAGGTTCAAATACAAAACACCAGAGGAGATGTATTTTGGAATTTAATAAATACTGTCGCGGTTCAAACTTGATACTAAGACTCACCATGCTTTCTCTCTCTAGGTGCGGCGAGAACTAAAGCCCCTACTAAAGCCATACCAAGCCCCATGAATTGTATAACCTTATCAGAAGTTTTAGCTCTATCTACATATTCACTAAAAGGCAATGGAAAATAGTCGCGCTCCATATTTTTAATTGCAACGGCGTGACACGCTTCCTTTTCATATTCACACGCAGCGCTATAGAATCTGTAATTGAGGTTGTATTTAACCTTACTCCATAGTTCGTTTGTTTCATAATTGGATGGGTTATTTACATAGAATACACCCCTATCCTCCATTACAAATATTGCTTGGTAATATTCTGCTCTGTGCCTCAGACTATATGGATTATCTACCACCTTGCGCGTGTCTTTCTTTGTAAGTTTTCCTTCGATATAAGGAACTTTATTTATATTTTGTCGATACAAGTGCGGATAATGGTCCACGAATAGAATAATCAATACCCCTAAGACCAACATACCCGCAGCTTTTGGCTTACTTATTTTTATCATGCTAGTGCTAACAGTTTATTAAAGAACGCGCCTAGATATGGATACTGTCTCCATATCTAGGCACAAATATCCAAATATGGACACCAAGTATCCACATCTAGGCACAATTGTCTATATATAGGCGCGCTCTTTAATTCAGGGGAAAAATGTATCCATATATAGGCGCGTTCTTTAACTCCGCAAACGGGAGAATGGCATTTATTTCATCAATAAAAACAAACTCACAATGATACTTTCTATTAATCATCTTTGAGGTGCATTATCACTGTTCAGCTGTCGCAGTTGCGATCAGCTGCAACTACTTCAACCTCTCCCTCAAAAGATTGGCGCTGGGCTAGGGTAATTGGGTGGATGGCCTTTTCAAGACGTTGATGAAACACTTCCTGTGTTTCACCCTGCGGGCGCCACAAAAGACGGCGTCCCAATTTGCTCCATGCAAATTGGCCTGAGGCAGGACGCCGAAGAGAGCGGCATGGATGCCGAACTGCGTGCCTAGGAAAGGCCATCCACCCAATTACCCGGCACTAGAACCACCATACTAAACACCACTTCTAATACGAAAAAACCCGAGCATTTTTTCAATAACTCGGGTTTTTAAAACAACTGCCATCTAAAAAACTTACAGAGGATGCACTTTCACTGGTAAATGCGTGTAACCTTTTACAAAGCTCGAATAAATTCGTTGCGGCTCACCAACAACTTCAACAAACGAAAACCGCTTCATAATCTCTTCCCAGACAATACGTAATTGCATTTCGGCTAGGCGATTTCCCATGCAGCGATGAATGCCGAAACCAAATGACAAATGCTGACGTGCATTTTTTCGATCAATTATAAACTGGTCGGCATTTTCAATAACCTCGTCGTCAAGATTACCTGACGCATACCACATGATAACCTTGTCACCCTTCTTGATCGTCTGACCACCGAGGTTAACATCCATGTTGGCCGTGCGACGCATGTGCGCTAACGGTGTTTGCCAACGAATAATTTCAGACACCATATTTGGAATGATCGTAGGGTTAGCCCGGAGTTTATCGTATTCAGCCGGGTTTTCGTTAAGCGCCAACACACCACCGGAAATTGAGTTCCGTGTTGTATCGTTCCCACCAACAATTAATAGCAGCAGGTTACCTAAGAACTCATGAGGCGGCATCGATTTAGTGGCTTCGGAGTGCGCCAGCATCGAAATAAAATCCCCTTTTGGTGGCTGCTTGGAACGCTCCACAAACAAGCGACCGAAATATTCTGCGCATTCTTGCAGAATCGTCTCGCGCTCATCATAGGAATCAATGATTCCACCCCCAGGAATTGCCGTCGACACGTCAGACCAGTAAGTTAAGAGGTGACGGTCCTCAAATGGAAAATCAAACAAAGTAGCCAACATTTGTGTCGTTAATTCAACCGACACATAGTCAACCCAATTGAATTCTTCACCAACGGGACACGCATCCAACAATTTCGCAGCGCGCTCGCGAATGACGCCTTCCAACAATTTTAAATTAGGGGGAGCAACCGCACCTTGTACGGCTTTACGTTGCTCATCGTGCTTTGGTGGATCCATGGCGATGAACATCGCTTGCTGAAAATCTTCAGGGGCGTCGATGATGCCGATTGTCGGCTCCGATGAAAACACATCGTGAGAGGTATCGACATGCATGATGTCACGGTACTTAGTGATAGACCAATATGATCCAACCGCTGACTCGGCGCAATAATGGACTGGTGCATCGCGACGCAAGCGCGCGAGAAAGGGTTTATAGGTGCCCTCTCGCCAAATACCTGGGTGAGAAATATCAATTTCACTGAGCGGCATGGTGTCAGCATTGCGCCCGACCATGCTCCAGTTTTTCTTTTCTTTCATTGACTGTTCCATCTAAACCCCCTCCGTTTGTTTAACGTTAAACGATGATGCCCCAAGACTTCGTTAGTATTGAAATTCAGGTGTGGTGACTTTAATTCCGTCGAGTGTGTCATCAAGAATAATTTGACAGGCTAGGCGCGAGTTTGCCTGGCGGTCTGGACGCAGCTCTAACATATCGGCTTCCGACTCGGATAGCTCATCGAGCTTACTCGTAAAAGCATCGTCTACAAACACGTGGCATGTAGCGCAGCTACAGGAGCCTCCGCAGTCGCCGTCGATACCTGGCACCATGTTATCTACAGCGGCTTGCATCACACTGGTGCCAGCTGCAGTCTCAACCGTTTGTTCGTTACCATCATGTGAAATGTAAGTCACTTTTATACTACTCATAAATATCCTTTCTTCAGAATTACTTGATTCTTCCTAGTTGTGAAAGTTAGCGACAATAACATTCTCCTACCCCAAAGATAAGCCCTTTTTGCGACCTATGAGTATTTAAACGCCCCATAAAAAGAAAGCGCCTATAAAGTCGCATTCAATAACTTGTAGTAATAAAGTTGTATTAATCACATGTTGTGACAGCGCTAACGTTAGTAGGGTTCGGGCGGTGGTGGATCAAAGCGGTTGTCTGTACTCGTCGCGTCGTAGGGGCGATAAAAATCTGGCGCGGATGGCTGATCCGGCTTCACGGCGGCACCGACCGAACCTGGGTGTATATTCTCTTCCACCCAGCCTTTATCATAAGGCGTCAAAAATATTTGATGCCAACGAAACGAGAGAATTTTCCATTGTAATTCTTGTTTAATATACTCCATCTCGTATTTGCCAAAATTCCAACCCGCTTTCATTTTCCCTTCACGAAAAATATTGGTGATACCCGGGCTCAACCAAACCGCTTTCGCTTGAGTGCCATCGTGATTGATTTCAATGGCTGGATTAACCGACATATGCATCACCATAAAACCAGGAATCGGTTTCGGTGGCGTCGCCGGTTTAGGCTGGCCAGCACGTAAAAAGTAGCGATGAGGCGCATCCGCGCCGCGCACAATCCCTTTGTTACTTAATTCAATTTCTACGTCGGGGTGATCGGCAAACAGCGAGACAATGTCCTGCCGTGCGCCGATGTTAATGTAATGCTGATAACGGGATTGCAACTTCCAGATTGCGAGCACATCGCTAGTGTAACGCGCTTCATTTTCGATGGCGTTTAGTCGAGCTTCCAGCTCACTTATTTTTTGTGATTGGTCATCACAGCCGATTAGACCAACCAGTACCAAACCCCAAGCTAAGACAACAAGTCTACTTCTCTTCATCATTTTATTTCCTACTCAGCGGCTTTTTCAAAATCTGAACGTTTGCCACAAGGACCACCAAACTCACCCGGCCAATTACCAATCCAATACTTCGTATCGGTTACCGGCGTTTCAATAGGCTCGCCAGTGACTGGGTTAGGGTAGTGAAACGGCACAACCCCGGTTTCGGGAAACGGATGATGAAACGTGCTGGGGCCATCGGGCTTCACGGTGTTGCTTGGACAACGAACACGAGGATTACTGGCCCAATCCCGATGATTGTAATTAATCGTGTCGAACACTAACCAAAACTTACTCAACTTCCATACGTCGTTTTCTTTCACAAAATCCAACGTATAAATCCCCAGTTGGCTACCGGTGTAATTGTCCGCACCCAAAGCACCACCCGCGCTCAGGTAATCGAATCGACCCGTTGCCGTTTTTCCATCCGGTGATACCGTGACAACATCTTTAATCATGTAATGCTTCGCCAAACGCCCAAACGCTAACTGGCCATCATCAGCACCTAGAGGCTTGCCGATCAAATCCTTCCACATACGAACACAGCCATCATAACCTTTAAACACGCCGTAACCGCTGATCTCGCAGGATTCGATATTTTTAGAAAACATCGCAATGACCTGATCGTAAAGCACATTGTCCATTAAGTAGGCATAAGTGAACGCCACCTGACGCACTTGATGGACATCTTCCTGCAGCGTAATACGGTGCTCTAGCGCCGCGAGTCGTTGTTCCAATCTGTCGATACGATCGTCTTGCGCCTGGGCTTGTAGAGAGCCCCCTATCATGACTATTGTAAAAAACCCTAAGACAAACTTCGTCAGTAGATATTGATGACTCATGCATCCTCCGAGAACAAATTTTCGTAGATAGTGCTAACTATTTTCACATACCCAACCTAGGATTGATGCACTTTATGCACAAAAGCAATGGGGCTACACACAAATACAGCCTACTCTTGATGTATCTCAAGGTTAGAAACAGGACGGAGTTATTTTAGGAAAACCTCGAATAGTTAGCCTTTTTCATCGACCAAGACATCGGGTAGATTCATACGTATAATCGCAGACGCTTTAAACCCAACAGCTCGAAGGATCGACTACCCTCCATGACAACCTTTAAAGACATTCTCGTCGCACACGATAGCGATACCATTAGCGAACAGCGGTTATTGGAATGGCTTGATAATGCGTTAAACATTCAGATTCTAAGTGAAACTGAAGTGGTTAACGACCTTATAGATGCGCAAGACAAAGGAATGTTGGGAGAACGTCTGTTCCAGAAAATACTGACGCTTATCAGCGAGAAAAATGCGTCCAACCTGGACAATGAGGATGCCGTCATAGAATGGGCGATAGCTGCCGATCGCACCATTGTGCCGAAATTTTTACCCTCACATGACTCTGCTGAGGATAATGGTAACCAGGTTGACCGTTCCATACCGAGTGACCTTGCCGAAGACGAAGATACGATCATTATCGATCGCCGAATGCCTCCTGCAGATGAGGATGCGACACGCATCGCTGTCACAAACTCATCCATACAGCCAAAAGCGTTAGACGATAAAACAATCACTAGAGCAAATGAAGATCTTGCGGAAACCGTCATCGCGCCGTTGAAACAAACCATCGAAGCAATCACACAAGTTGACGATGATGCAACTCGAGGGCCGAACGGCCGGTTAGCCGAGGGGGCAGACCAAGAATCGCAAATTAATGTCGGTGACACACTTAAACAGCGTTTTGTACTGGTAGAAAACATTGGACACGGCGGCATGGGTACCGTATTCAAGGCCCGCGACATTCGCAAAGAAGAGTTCTTTGATAAAAACCCCTACGTAGCCATTAAGGTACTTAATCCCGAGCTACGTAATACCGGCGAAGCATTGTACGCCCTCCAGCGTGAAGCCAAGAAAAGCCAAACCCTGTCACATCCCAATATTGTTACCGTCTATGACTTTGACCGAGACGAGGATGTTGCCTATATCTGCATGGAGTATTTGGAAGGCAAAACGTTAGATCAAATTATTTTAGATGAGCAATTTGAGCATGCCGACCATCAAACTATCATGGCGTTAGTTGAACGGGTCGCTCGCGGACTCGCATACGCTCACCAAGAAGGTTTCGTACATGCCGATTTGAAGCCCAACAATATCATTCTCACCGATGATTCAACGGTAAAGATTCTCGATTTTGGCATTGCACAAGCGGTTCGCAACACCGGTGCCGAAATTGATACAAGCAATGACGAAACGCATTTCGACCCATACACCCTTGGAGCCATTACACCGGCCTATGCCAGCCCCGAAATGCTTCAAGACCGCGCGCCCATTCCCGCCGATGACATCTATGCGCTGGGCTGTGTTGCCTACGCCCTGCTGACTGGCGACCACCCTTTCACCGATAAAGATGGCAACAAAGTCACAGCATTAGAGGCAAAACGAAAAAACCTCGTCGCCAAGCCTATTCCAGGATTAAAAGCTCGCTATTGGCGAGCGATTAAAAAGTCCTTGTCGTTCGATCGTAATCAACGTTATAGCAATGCGGGCGAATTCATCGACGCAATCAAACCGCCAACGAAGATACGCCGTTGGATGTTGGCGAGTATCGCCGTGTTGATTGTCTCAGTTATTGCCTCCAGCTGGTATGCAGCCAATCAGTCTAAGGCCAGTGTTGGCCTTAATGACTTACCACCTGCAATGGCAACACTTGCGGACACAATAAAACAAGGCGACACAGTCTTTGAAAATGGCGATATTGATCAAGCCCACAAATTATATTCTTTAGCATGGGAAGCATTCCAAGAACTGAACAATATCGACCCACGTGACCAATTTAAATTCAAGGTAATTATCGACCGACGCATTGACAGGATTGCCAGTATCGTAATGGCAGAAGCCGAAAACGAAAACAATGACGTATTTCGGCTTATTCAGCTCCAGTTAACGCTGGAGTTTTTATTACGTGGCGACGTGGGAACCCGCAACAACGATATTGAGCTAGCATTAGAAAAACTACAAACCAAGATTTCCAGGCTCAAATAAATTACTTTGCCTTTTCAAAATTTGCGAGGGTTAGCGAGCTAACCGTTGCAACAGTTGCCGTGAGATATCAGGCCACACCCTGTCCCAGCAACAATTGTGATCGAAGTCATCATACACAAGCAGCCTAGCTTGTGGGTCTTCGGCAACCGAGGCCACACTGATATTTGCCGGAATGGTTTTATCGTTACCAGCAACCAAATGCCACCGAAGGACGCTACTCGGCAACATCACATCCTGTGCATTCAACGACTCACTGAGCGGCAAATAATGAAAGTGATTAGTCCATGCAGAATGATCGAGGTTGCCAGCCAAAGTAACAACCGCCGCCACATCATGTCGTCGATTCGCGACCAGCAGACTCAATGCTCCCCCACCACTGTGGCCAACTAAAATGAGTTGCCTGCCACCCCACGACACTTGTAGCTGGTCAATAGTGTTGGATAACAGCTCAACTACCCGAAGAGAATAACGACCAGAAGTCCACCATGAAGCGTCGCAACGTTCCGGCATCTTTTTAAAGCCATAGCACGGACGATGAATATACGCCGCCGGATAGGATGAGGAAGCGGCCATCAAAGGCAAGACTACCGAGTTATGCGTATTTGGATTTTTATTCGGGATCACCCGGCGCCAGGGTCTGCCATCACCCTCTAAAAATATCAGCGCGTACTCTTTTCCAGCCTCTTCTTTCAACACATTATTTTTGTAAATGCGTATAGGAAGGGATAGAGCGGCCTCGCCCCTCTCCGCATCAGTAGTCGCTGTTAGGGTTTTAGCGTCGAAGTGAAAACCTGCAGCGGCTCTATCTAAGTCTTCGACCGGCGAAGCGCAACTAAGCAGCGACAGAAAAACACACAACCAAAGTTTATTTGAATGAACGCACATGATTACACACCAGAGCTTCGACCAAAGAAACATCTTCGGTATACTCCTACCACGCCATATTGGTCAGTAAAATCAGACCCAGTTCTTGGCCTACGTAGCAAATACACCACTATTTTGATCGAAGGGATTCAAGCATGATTAACAGCCATAAACAAGGAAGATACTCAACTCTCGCCCGACGCAAAGTACTAGCGACAATGCTTCCCGTCGTATCCACACTGCTTGTCAGCTGTAGCGCCCTAGACGACAACCAAAATGTCACAAACGACGGAATCCAATCGAAAGATTTATATATCGTCGACTGCTTACTGCCAGGCCAAATTCGCAAACTCGGGGCAATGACCTATTCCGCTGCACGTCGCGCCATCAAAACGACCGCCGTTGATTGTCGAATCCGTGGTGGTGAATACGTCGCATACGATCGCGCAGACTACCGCACTGCACTAAAAGTGTGGTTGCCAGCCGCCGAACAGGGCGACGCCGAAGCACAAACTAACGTTGGTGAAATTTTCGAGCGCGGCTTACGTGGCGATGAGCTGAGCTCAGAGCCCGACTACCCATCAGCCGCTGCATGGTATCAGAGAGCAGCCGAGCAAGGTTTTACACGTGCTCAAATTAATCTCGGTTACCTATACGAAAAAGGCCTTGGTGTAGAAAAAGATATTTCAAAAGCACTGAATTGGTACCGCCAAGCCTCTGGCCTTACGGAGGATCAATTAGTTTATGAATCATCCGCCAACCAGGCGCTAGATGAACTGCGCAATGAATTGAATGGCAAGATCAGCGTTGCAGAAAGCCAAACACAAATCCTCAACAAGCAACTTGCTCAATTGCGCAACGAACAACAAACACTTCTCGCCAGCCAACAAGCGTTGGAAAGCGCTTTAACTGAAGCCAATACTAATGCGACGAAAATCGAACTAGAAACCACGCAGACACAATTAGCTTCGGCACAACGGGAAATTGATGTTCTCACTCAACTATATGAGCGCGCTGAAATGGAAAGCCAAAGCTTACGTAGCGAGCTCAATAGTCTACCGACTATCGCCTATCGCGCGGCGGAACCAGCGCCATTGTTAGAACCGTATCGATTATCAGAGTCTAACCCTGTGCAACTCAATGACATTCAATTTGGGCGTTACTTTGCACTAATTATTGGCAACCAAGATTATTGGTATATTGAAGACCTGCGATCTCCCAAAAATGATACGTTGAATTTACAACGTGTACTCGAAGATAAATATGGCTTTAGTACTATTCTCATTCAAGACGCTGACGAAAAAAGCATTCTCAACGCGCTCAATGATTTACATGAACAACTCACACCCGAAGACAACCTTTTGATTTATTACGCTGGCCACGGCAATATTCGCAAAAGCAGTTCTAGTAATCGTCAGCGCGGTTACTGGTTGCCAGTTGACGCGCAGGCCGATCGCTTTTCAAACTGGATCAGCAACTCTGTAATCAGCGACCACCTCGACCGCATACAAGCGCGCTCCATACTTGTACTCGCCGACTCTTGCTATGCGGGCAACATGGCGTCGGATAAAAGCCCTTTTTTACTCGGAAGCGTTAACAAAAAACTATCGAAAGAATCCATTGAAGTCGGCCTCGCTCGACGCTCACGGTTAGTGATTTCTTCCGGCGGTATTAAACCCGTTCTGGATGGGACGCAAAGTCAATATTCATTGTTTGCAGGAGCACTAATCGACATCCTTGAAAAGAACGACAGTATCTTGCGAGATAACATGCTGTTTTCACAACTTGCCGTCAACGTTCGACACAGGGACAACAGCGGCGAGAATCAAACACCGGAGATGCGCCCAATTCGAGCAGCCGGTCACAGCGGTGGAGACTTTTACTTGGTTCCGAAACAAACGCTGGGTAGCAGCGACAATAGAAAGCCCAACGTTATTATTGCAAAAGTAGAACCATAAAAAATGGGGCCTTCGCCCCATTTTTATCCAATCACGCCCAACGCTTCTCGCGCTTTTTTCTTAAAACTCTAACTTAACACCCAAATTCACGCTGTAGGAATCCAAGTAATCGCGTTTCAAATCGGTATCGTAAAGCAGATAAGCTGACAAACCATTAGGGAAAATAGCATTAATCGCCAACCCGGCATTGTAGAAGCTATCATCCAGCAGATCGTCTTCTAGAGTAAGCACAGTTTGCGTTGGATCCCCAATATAGGCGCTGTCAATTGCTAAAGGATCATTGCGGTATTGATGCTCCCAATTGGCAATCAATTTAGGAGCGAACACAGCAACACTGGTATTGATCGTCCAACCCAACTCAACACCTAGGTTAGATTTGAACGATTCAAAATCTTGATCTTGCAAAGATACTAATACACCTTGGTTGTTGGTATTACCACGCGCCGATTCTCTGAGCTCATCAATACTGATTTCGACGTATTCAACAGCGCTGACTAAGTTAAGATAAAAACGTGAAAAGTTAAACGTATAACCTAAATTAACGGCGCTAGTTAACTGCGCGCCTTTGGTATCCGCCACGCCAAATTGGTTGATAGCCCCAAAATTCATGTACCGCTCAGTACTGTATTCACTGTCGGCATAACTAAAAATTGCATCAAGATAAAAATTACGCACTGGATAAAAGCTGGTAAAAATAGACACATTTGCATCGGTGTATTCAATCGTATTTTCACCTGTATAGTGAGTAATATCTGACTGGGTATAACCCACTGCAGCACCACCTACCCAACGATCACTAAATAAATAATCAACACCGAAGTAAAGATTATCTGCACCAATGTCAAACGAAGACGTGTCCGATTCGCCCACTGTCACATTACCACCAATAAATGTACCCCAGTTGCTTTGAACGTCGCCCGCCCCGGCCCCTAAAGTTCGCCCGGGGAGATATTGACCATTAACATTGAAAGTTAAACCAGACGTATCGACCGCTCTTAGCCCTCGGCGTACCCGTGACAGGTGCTGAGAAATATTTTCCGCTTGTTGATGACTGCTCTGCATACCCAAAAGCCCCATCGGCGCCAACGCTGTTGGCGCTAGCTGATCGAGCCCCGCTGCGATGTTTTCACTGTTCTGCAACGCGACGCAGCTATCATATAGGTCTTGTTGATCCAAGCGAGTGAACCCTTGAGACTCAATCGCTGAACACGCTTGATCTAGCACTTCAGCAGTACGACGTTGTTTTTCAGTTAGGCCTTGAGCGTTTTGTAGGTTGGCATCAAACTGCGGCTCGGGTTCTGGCTCTGGTTGAGCCTCATCGTTGTCGACAATCCACAACGTGTCTGATTCAGAAAAGATTGTACGGTTTAGACCACAATTACTTGTAACGGAACTCACATCTAGCACGATAGACTCTTCGAATCCGCCTTCAGTTGCCCGCCCCTCCTGACCAATAGTGTCATCGACTACTTGAAGTGCAACGCTAACTGGCTGGGCAAAGGGAACACCTTCGCTTTCATTATCTACAATTACCGAAAAGGTAAAATTAGGCTGCGGGATCGTAAAGTCTTCACCTTGATCGGCCGTACTGTCGGAAGCGGCGACACCCAGTGCGCCACTAATGGTGCAACTCTCGCTGGGGAATTGCTCATCTTCTAAGCGCCATTCCAGATCGACAAAGACTGTCCCTGCCCCCTCATTCACACGATCTCCCATCTCTCCAAAACTGACGGAAATAATCGACGAAAACGCGGAATGCGCAAAAACCATTAACAGCAAGGGTGCTAAAGATTGAACACGAAACATCATAATGACAAACCTCCTGTACGCCTTTTGCCCTCCACTAAATTGGCAAAAGGAAAATATGAAATGAAAACCTCCCCAACAAGCACCGAGGAGTCTAACGCGGGAGCGGATTCTACCACCTGTTTTTGGAATTAATCCCATTACATCAATAACGTTTGCGTATATAGAGATATTCGTGACGCCAATCACACTTTCACGCAATCAGCTCATACCCCGTCCCATAGCATCACCGACTCTGTACTCAACCTCCCCCAACAGGCCCCGCCTTCGCTCACTCCCCAATGCATTGCCTCAACAACAGTCGCAATCACTTCATGAAGGCCGTTTGCGTCTTAAAAAAGCGCGCCTGAGACCATTATTGTCTACACAATCTTTGATAAACCGCCCATTTTGGAGTTAGAATCTCGAAACTTAGCCAAGATTGTCGACAATTTCTCATGACATCACACAGCGCTCCATTCGAAACAAGCAATTTAACGCGTGCCGATGATGCGTTCCTGGCCTTACGAACCGCCATCGTCAAAGGCGAGATCGCGCCTGGAAGCAAAATCAACGAGCCGCAATTGGCGACGCAGCTAGGTGTCAGTCGCGGCCCGTTGCGAGAGGCCATTCGCCGTTTGGAAGGCTGTAAGCTTGTCGAAATCAAACCCAACGCCGGTGCCAGAGTTATCCAACTCAACGCCGAGCAGCTTCTCGAGATTTATGAAATTCGCGAAGCCCTTGAAGGTCTCGCCGCACGGCTTGCCGCAGAGCGCGCCGACGCCCAGCAAATTGAAGAACTCGAGGCGTTGCTGGGCACACATCACAGCGAGATCCAATCCGCTCACGGTGAGATCTACTATCAGGCTGAGGGTGAATGGGATTACCACTACCAACTGGTATCCATGAGCGGCAATCAACGCCTGTTCGATACATTATGTGGCGAGCTGTACCACGTTATGCGCATGTACCGCGTGCGTGCGAGCACCACACCGCAACGCCCCAATCAGGCGTTTAAAGAACATCAACACATCCTTGAGGCTATCGCTAATCGCGATGGCGAGCTTGCTGAAATTTTAATGCGCCGTCACATTCGTGGTGCACAAAGAGAGTTAGTCTCGCAGCTGAATCAAGCCTCTTCTAACCCCCAGCAAGACGAACAATAGGAGCAGCGACGTGAGCAGCACGAGTACACAGTCTCCCGGCAGTAAATTCCGACAAGCCTTATCAGATCATTCCCCTTTACCGATCGTCGGTGCCATAAACGCGTACACCGCCATGCTTGCCAAAACAGCCGGTCATCACGCGATCTATTTATCTGGCGGTGGCGTCGCCAACGCCTCTTTTGGCCTACCCGATTTAGGGATCACCTCATTAAATGACGTTGCTACCGACGCACAGCGGATTACCGATGCCTGTGACCTACCGCTGTTAGTCGACATCGATACCGGCTGGGGCGGCGCTTTTAATATTGCTCGCACCATTAAAACCTTAGAAAAAGCCGGCGTTGCCGCTGTCCATATTGAAGACCAAGTCGCACAAAAACGTTGCGGCCACCGCCCCAACAAAGCCATCGTCAGCCAAGAGGAAATGGTCGACCGCATTAAAGCCGCCGTGGATGCAAAACAAGATTCAGATTTTGTTGTCATGGCTCGAACCGATGCCTTGGCCGTGGAAGGTATGGATTCAGCCGTCGAGCGCGCCATAGCCTGCGTAGAAGCCGGAGCCGATGCCATATTTCCCGAAGCAATGACCGAGCTAGCGCAATACAAAACGTTTGTTGAAGCCGTCAAAGTACCGGTACTGGCCAACATTACCGAATTTGGCGCAACACCATTATTTAATTGCAAAGAGTTGGGTGAGCAGGGCGTCGCGATGGTGCTTTACCCACTCAGTGCATTCCGCGCCATGAACAAAGCCGCGCTCAACGTATACCAATCGATACAACAACACGGTGACCAAACCGCGGTTGTTGATTCAATGCAAACACGTGCCGAATTGTATGAGGTACTCGGGTACCACGCTTACGAAGACAAGCTCGATGCACTTTTTTCAAAAGAGAAATAGTTAAGGTTTGCGACACCTAATCAAAAACCAAACACTCATCGTTTTATTAACACTTAACGCCACTCACACAGCACAAAATCGGGGGACAACATGGTAGATAAAGCACTAGGTGGTGCCGGTCTAAGAGGCCAAGTCGCAGGAGATACTGCGTTATGTACTGTCGGAAAAACAGGAACAGGGTTAACCTATCGCGGCTTTGACATTAGCTTGCTCGCAGAAAAAGCCACATTTGAAGAAGTCGCTTACTTGTTATTGCGCGGCAAACTTCCCAACCAAGCCGAACTCGATAGCTACCTCAACAAATTGCAATCCCTGCGCGGCTTGCCTCAAGCATTAAAAGAAGTATTAGAGCGCATTCCCAAAACCGCCCACCCTATGGACGTGATGCGAACTGGCTGCTCCATGTTAGGCAATCTCGAAACCGAAGACGATTTTGCACAACAAGACGACGTCATTGACCGCCTAGTAGCCATCTTCCCCAGCATCATTTGTTACTGGTACCGCTTCTCACACGACGGCGTGCGCATTGAAACCGAAACCGACGATAAAACCGTCGGCGGCCACTTCTTGCATATGTTACTCGGTGAAAAACCTAGCGATCTATTTGCCAGCGTCATGAACGTCTCTCTAATTCTTTACGCCGAACACGAATTTAACGCTTCAACATTTACTGCACGTGTTTGCGCATCGACATTATCCGATATGCATTCGTGCGTTACTGGCGCTATCGGCAGTTTGCGCGGCCCACTTCATGGTGGCGCAAACGAAGCCGCCATGGACATGATCGAACAATGGCAATCCGCCGATGAAGCCGAACAAGCCATGCTCGGTATGTTAGAACGCAAAGAAAAAATCATGGGCTTTGGCCACGCCATTTATCGCGAGTCCGATCCCCGCAATGCCATCATTAAAGAATGGTCAAAAAAATTATCGGACACAGTGGGTGACACACACCTCTACGACGTATCCGAGCGTTGCGAATCCGTGATGTGGCGAGAAAAGAAACTATTCTGTAACGCCGATTTCTTCCATGCCTCGGCTTACCATTTCATGGGCATTCCCACGAAATTATTTACCCCTATTTTCGTCATGTCCCGCGTTACCGGTTGGGCTGCGCACGTAAAAGAACAACGCGCTAACAATCGCATCATTCGCCCCAGCGCCAACTACACCGGCCCAGAAACATCGGAATGGATCTCGATAGAAGATCGCAAGTAGGGAAAGAGCGATGGAAAATCGTAAGTAAAGAATCGAAGATCGAGATTAAACATCATCAATTTTTAAATTCTTGAGCGTCTGAATGCGTACAAATTTTCGTGCTGGCAAGTAAGACACCGCGCACAACACCGGAGTTTACTGGTAGTAAATGAGGGTGTGAGGACCGGACTGACGCCACCAGCACGGAAAAATATGCTTAGTCAGATGCTCAATCGTAAGAGGTAAAACTATGTCTGCTAATGTAGATCTAAACCAGCGCCCCGCGCCGGATCAAGAACTTGTCGATATCGCTGAATATGTCGTCAATTATGAAGTCACTTCAGAAGAAGCCTACAACACCGCCCGCAATTGCTTGATGGATACGTTAGGCTGCGGCTTTTTAGCGCTGCGCTTCCCCGAGTGTACAAAGTTACTCGGCCCACAAGTCGAAGGGACCATCGTACCTAACGGTGCGCGTGTACCCGGCACACAATTCCGTATGGACCCTGTCAAAGCCGCGTGGGATATCGGTTGTATTATTCGCTGGTTGGATTACAACGATACCTGGCTCGCCGCCGAGTGGGGCCACCCTTCCGATAACCTAGGTGGCATTCTCGCGGTCGCGGATTATATTTCGCAACGCAATGTCGCACAGGGTAAAGCGCCACTCACCATGCGCGAAGTCCTCACCGCCATGATTAAAGCCCACGAGATTCAAGGCGTACTCGCGTTAGAAAATTCATTCAACCGCGTTGGCCTATGTCACGTCATGTTAGTGCGTATTGCTACCACAGCGGTCGTGACCCACATGATGGGCGGCACCAAAGAACAAGTCATCGATGCCCTCTCCCACGCCTGGTTAGACGGCTCCAGCTTACGCACCTATCGCCACGCACCCAACGCAGGCCCACGTAAATCTTGGGCAGCCGGCGATGCTACGTCACGCGGCGTACGCTTAGCGGATTTTGTTATGCGCGGTGAAATTGGTTATCCCAGCGTATTAAGTGCAACAACCTGGGGCTTCCAAGACGTACTCTTTAAAGGCAACAAGTTATCCATTAGCCGCCCTTACGAAAGCTATGTAATGGAAAATATTCTGTTTAAGATTTCGTTCCCGGCTGAGTTCCATTCACAAACCGCTGCCGAAGCCGCTGTGATTCTTCACCCGCAAGTGAAAGATCGCATTGGCGAGATCGACAAAATCGTCATGCACACGCACGAATCGGCGATTCGCATCATCAGTAAAGTCGGCCCACTGAATAACCCAGCCGACCGCGATCACTGTTTGCAGTACATGACAGCTGTTCCGCTTATCTTTGGTGACTTGGTAGCAGAACATTACGAAGATTCATTCCATGCGGCCCATCCAGAAATTGATGAGCTACGCGAGAAAATGGAAATCGTCGAAGACGAACGTTACAGCCGTGAATACCTCGAAGCGGATAAACGCTCAATCGCCAACGCCATTCAAATCTTCTTTAAAGATGGCACCAGCACCGAGAAGGTGGAAGTGGAATATCCCGTTGGGCATCGCCGTCGTCGTGAGGAAGGTATTCCTTTGCTTGAGCAGAAGTTTAAGAATAACTTGGCGACGCGTTTTCCTGCGGCTAGAAGTGGGAAGGTGTTTGGGCTTTGTAAGGATGCGGATACGTTGGCGGCTACGCCGGTTAATGAGTTTATGGAGATGTTGGTTATTTAGGTTTTATTCTTTTGTTTTGGGCTCGTCTAAGAGTTTTTACTCTTTGCGAGCTTTTTAAGACCTAAATAGTTTTAGTAAAGGTTTCGCCTTGGGGCGAGTTACTTCTTTTATTTGGCTAAAAGAAGTAACCAAGAAAATGCCACCCTACAAGCCGGCCTTCGGCTTCTCTGCGTTACTCACAACTGAGCGGGCCTGCGGAACTCGCTTCGCTCAGACAGTCCTCGGCTTATCCGCTCAGTTGCTCCGTTACTCGACTGCTTAAAAGGGGAATGTTGACGCCCACGACTGTAGGAAATTTCGAGTAAATCGACATAATTTTTGAATGCTTGAGCTAATTATTCGCCATTCTCACCGAAAATGCACATGGAGCCCACATATATAAACAACAAGGATAAACTCTAGGTTTAAGAATCTTCCAAATACCCAACCATACTTTCGGTATATGTCGATATCATTTTTTCTACATCATCATACTCGTCTTCGCTTAAAAGCTGATACGGTTGACTAAGCTCTATTTTTTTATCGAACTCGTATTCTGTATCTATCTCTGACCCTATTATTAACTGTGTTGTTGTTGGCAGCTTTTTTGATACATACTCAAGAACCTTAGGTAAATTAATATGGTCTTGCCCTTGCTGATTTGGGGAGTCTATTACTATTGGAATAAGAAAGTCTCCATTATTAACAGCTGTTTGCCAAATTGCAGCATAATATGCCAAGATCTGCCTAGGACCACCGCTTCCTGAAAGAGCGGGCCTGCTAGTAAGCTTTTGCCTTTTCATTTCAATTGATGGCAAGTTAAGTGATATAAGTGCAGTAGAATAAGCTTTTCTATAATCCTCAAGTATTCGTTTTGACCTTTTGTTATCCTTAAGACCGTTAAGCTTTTCATCTAATACTTCAATTTCACCCAGTTTAACACCTATTTGACTCTCAAGGTCAGCTAGCTCCGTAGAAAATGCATTAAATGCATGTTCGGCACTCATGCTGTTTACGACATCTTTAAAATTCATTTCTCCTTTTTTAGCTTCTAGTATTTCGGATATTTTTTTGTAACGCGCTTCTAGCTTATTCATTTCATCTTGCGATGCATGATGCGTTTTTGTTAGACCAACTAAATCGTGGTTAAGTTCTAACACCATTGTACGCAGAATTCTCGCATCTTCCGCATAGGTGAATAAATCTAGAAAGTTCTCAGTATGCTCTGCATCACATATCGGGCATACTAGTTTTTCTCTCTCGTGTTCTAAATAATTAGTGTCTCCTTCATACACTTTTAGCGCATCCTGAGACAACACTATCTGCGCCCGAACAGAAGATATTAACTCTCGTTCTTTGACAAGCATTTTTCGTAGTTTTTCTTGTTCCGCATTTAAAAAAGATACCTCCTCTGTCAATTGATCAATTTCAAGACTAAAGTTTTCCGCATCGACTTTTGGTCCTGACATTGGTAAAGAATTCTCTAGACGAACTTTAGCCCTGTCTAAAAATTTTTTCTCGCTCCTAAGATCTGATAATGCTAACTGTGCTTGCTTTTTTTTAGCATCATGCTTATACCATTCGAACGGCTTTATCCCGGTAAAGTATTCCAAAATCGCTCCCATAGGTGTTTTAAACCTTTTGGAGCTTGGAAATGTGTCCCAACCAGCTTGCCAGCTTCCATCTTGATCAATATAAAAAGGAAGGAAAAAACATGCAGGATCAGCAACAACTGTTTCGAGATCACCTTTATTTGTTACAAGTAGGTTAAATCCTGTAACCTCAGCAAACGCCTTACTCCACTCAACATGATCCCCAGTGACGGTCAATAGTTGATCGCTTTCATCAAACAGCCCCCGATACCCCATGTGTTGAGCTACCTTAAAGCTTTTACCTTGAACTTTGAACTGTACAATGGAAATAGTTGCCTCATCCCATTTCTTCAATTTTCCTTGCGGTTTAGCCCCCAGAGTTTTAAATATGCTTTTAATAAGACTGGATTTTCCCGTGTGATTAACCCCTACTATCAGATTTGTCTTTGGGTGAAACTCTATCTTTCTCGCTCTCTTCTCTTTTTGAGATAGAAGATATACCTTTTCTAATTCCAATCTTTTCATAAGATTTTGTCCGGAGGCTTCTTGTTAATTTCCTTAGATTTGGTCCACGCATGATTTAATAGCCCTCAACGCGATAACAGCAAATATTGCAGGTTTTCTAACATCAGGAAACTCCTTTTCCAAAATTGAAAACATACTTTCAAAAAACGGTTTTAACTCTTTTGGGTCAGAATTTAGCCCTATTAACTCATCACACCTATTTTCCAAAGACTGAATTGTGTAATCCCGTGTACCCAGTAATTGATTGCGATATAGCTCAGAAGCCGCGCTTTTAATGCTAGTAATTTCAAAAAAACTCAAACCCTCATCTTGCAACTGCTTAAGCCATTCATTTAGATGATCTAATATGTCAGGAACTGTCTCTAAATCTGAAAGAACATTTTCAAACTGACTTCTGGAAAATCCCTGATTTTCGGCTAATTGTGAAAAACTCATACATCTGTCTGTTTTAGCACCTAAGGGGCCTATTTTAGCTAGTAAACTATCAACGAGCGAGTGGGCTTGATTTGCGTGCTTAGGACTGCGCTTGTTTAAGAAACTATGAATCTCACCTACTAAATAAGTTCTAGGGTCATCAACTGGAATGCTTGTTTTAGAGACCTGAATCTTAGTTAAGTCGGGAGGTAAGTCTTCAGGCTTACCCATCATAGCTAGTGCGTCCACTAAAAGTTTTCGATGCTCTTCTTCTAGGTCAGACAAATAACATATAGCTGTAGTAGCGGCGTTGCCCCCACCGGTCAAAGATAAATTACAACCCGCGTTCGAAACAAAATGGCCGGACACTTCAATATTTTTCAACGAACTAACGGAAGTGTATAGCTTGCCTATTGTACTTTCTTTAACTTTTTCGAAAGGCTGTGGTTTACCATTTTTTTTGGAGGGTACATAGAGGCCCGTCAGATCCTTCCAGCCCCACTCATTTCGATCTTTCTTCTTTATTTGAAATATTTTTAGATTAGTTGGGCTTTTCAGAGAATCATAAATGGCAACATCTTGAATAACTTCAAAAAGAACTAAAAAATCATCACTTCCGCCAACTAAAGAGAACATTGTTGATATTGCCCAGTAACGCTGAAAATCAACGCCCTTTTGACCATGCCCACCCCCAACTTCGGAACCAGCATCATTTACTATTTCTATTAACTCTTCGAAATGATCCATAATAAATTAAATATCTGACGGAAATTGCTCTCTATTGTACATTTTTTGAATTAAGCTTCACGTAAATTACGTATATAAATTATGCCAGCAGCCGAAATTAATTCGCGCTAATTGCAGCGGAATAAATTGCTAAATAGGTAGCTATGATTAACGAAGTGAAATTTCACCCTTTTGATAAGCAGTCTCGCACTCAAACCAACTAATTGATTCGGCAGCAGAAATACTTGATTAATTTTGAGCATCAAAAGTAACCGGATAGCCCCAATATATCTAGTGATTTTTCATTTGCATTTGTTACAGGGATGTTAAGTATTCTTTGGATGGCACAAAATTCAACATTGGGGTTATGGCGACGTATCGGTTGCACTCTCGTGGGGCTTCTTTCTAGTTTGGAAATTAGGCGGGGTAAAGGGCCTTTCTTGGTGTTTGATGAGTTTGCTAGGTTATTTTCTTCCAAATTTGCATCTCTGATACATAAGGGAAGCTGAAAGAGTCGCCTAGGTCAGAAACGATATGTCGTATTTTCTCTGATATTTTTTGTTGGGTTTCGGGGTCTAGTGCGCCTATGAAGCTTGTTGAAAGTGCGCGCGCGACGACTGATTCGCCGCTTGAGGCTTGTGGGTTTGGTATAGACCACTCATCTACAAGTTGGATTCTGAGCTCCCACTTACCTTAAACAAAATGTAAATGCGTCACACTATTCAACAAGCGCGTACCCTATTCCACGCAAGTAGGTATCATACGTCTGGTTACTTTAGCCAACCTGATTGGCTGATTTTCACCCACAGACATATCTAACATTAATTCAAAAGGATTTGCCATATGCCGACTAGACGACAAGTCGCACGAACCAAGCAGCTTCTTCAAGCTAACCAACACGAGATTTTTGTAGTTTCAGTCCACGAGATGGATGCAATTATCAGGTCTTCGGCTCGATACTCTAACCCGATATTTCGAGATACGTGGGACGATCAGAAGTCGAAGCTTGAAACGACTGCAAATTACGCCGGAGCTGGCGGAGATGCAGTAGTTTTAACTAAGCTCATTGCCGATCTCGGTGGTGCTGGCGCAAAAGCCTATGTTAAACACTATGGAGGAAAGCCCCACATTATTATTGGGGGAAGACCAGGATTGAGAAAGGTGCTTACTGGCACTAAGTATGGTGTTAAGAACCCGAAGGTAATTGCCATGGGTTTAGGCAAGGCTGGCGCTGCACATTCGGCTAAAATGGGTGGCATACTCAGTGTCGTGCTATTAACTGGCTATCGAGTTGCTGATTATGTGCTTACGGATGAAGCGACTCTAGGGCAACTTATCGGGCGCTTAGCAACAGACGTAGTAAAAGTAGGTATAGCAACCGGCGCTTCAATTATGGCTGCGAACGCCATTGTCACTGCAGGTGTTACCGTTGCAGTAGGCCCTATTGCCGCTGTTCTAATTGTTGGAGTGCTCTCGACGATAATACTGACTGCCATTGATGAACAATTCCACATCACCGATCGACTTGTAGCTGCCCTCGAAGAAATAAATCAAACTCTTCTAGATCGTATAGAGTCAAAAGCCGAAGAGCTTGCAACAGAGGCGCTAGCATCCGTTATTGATTACACCGCAGAAACGGCCAGAAGAATAGCAATTGACTTTGCACGACATGGCCTGGAAAGATTCTTAAGACCAACATTGAGATAGAGCGTTTTAATGCAAGATCAGGAATACTCGGCTGTCGCAAAATGGTCAATGGTAGTGTTGTTCGCGGGCATACTGCTGTTGACCACTGTTTGGGGTTTCACCGCCATTCAAACAATTTTGTCAGCGGTTTTTCAAAATACTCCGGTAATGACATTTGATAAAAGCGGGTTTTACATGCCCGGCTTTGCTATTTCTTCAATCGGCTTTTTAGTCGCTTTACTTTATCAGCCAATTACTAAGTCGCAGCCTTCAAAACGAGCCAATAACGTTATCGGCACGCTTTTAATTGCTGGCATCGCAATCGCTTTTGTCCTGCCCTACATTGTTCATTCGCAAGTCGCACAGTACGCAGCAAACAACAGATACATAGAATGTAAAGCGGCGTCACATCAGTGGGTTTTTTATCACCGCATTGTATATACAATTGATGGTATCGCCTGTAGTAGTGAGCTTAAAAACACTAGCAACTAATCTAACCAATAGAAATCACTTGAACTCAAGACTTTTAAACTGGCTTCTTGCGCTACTTTTTATCGGACTTGGTGTCTCGTTATTTTTATTTGATTCTATAACTATACCAAGCCGAGGTGGCGCAAGGCCGCATCATATTGAGGGGTTAGGCGTTTTTTTAGTTGCAGCCCTACCACTAAGTTTCGGTGCGGCTATTTTATTGGGCACAACCTTTCCAAAGTCACCAAAGTATATCGGAACCACTATCCTACTACTTGGTTTTACTTCCTTCTTTATCGGTTTTCTCATTTAACTATCTTGTCTGTTTTTCATTCTCCCCTTTCAAGCCGTCGAGTAACGGAGCAAGCAAGAGGCAAAAGCAGAGGCTGTTTGAGCGCAGCGACCGAGCCAACGGCGACCAGAAATAAAAAGCCTCAAGCTTCTCTCGGTTGTGAGTAACGCAGAGTATCCAAAAATCGGCTTGTAGGGTGGCATTTTCTTGGTTACTTCTTTTAGCCAAATAAAAGAAAAATTTGCAGGAACAAATTTGGACCGCTTATTTAGCGGGACCGCAGGTCTGAGATGCAGGACGCATCGAATCAACTACCTCACCCAAAGGCGAAACCTTTAATCTATAGCGAATATTTCTTCACAACCAGTGAGGGCAGGTTAATCGTGTCCCCTTTCAAGCCGTCGAGTAACGGAGCAGCGGAGAGAAGTAGCCGAGGCTGTTTGAGGAGCGGAGCGACGAGTTTCCGAGGCGGCTCTCCGATGTGAGTAACGCAGAGTAGCCGAAGGCCGGCTTGGTGGGGTGTCGTTTCTTTTGGTTCCTTTTCTTTGGACAAGCAAAGAAAAGGGACTCGTCTTAAAGACGAAACTATTTTTACAAGCACATCGCTAAAAGGCGGAACATTATAAAAAGGAAAAAAGGGGACAAGGAAAAAAGGGGACGGAGGGATTATTAAACATCCAGCTGTTTGCTCGCGATTTGCCAGGTCCAGACAGCCGTCATGCAGACACACAACAAACTGAGGAGAACCACCGACTTCCATCTTAACTGATAAAAATCGACTACTACTCCCGGCACACTCTAAAAGTGGTAAGACATTTGCAAAATAAACGCATGCCAGCGTTTTTTCAGCGCACTGTAATCCACTTCCTCGCTGCCGTTGATAAATGCAGCACCTCGATTGCTGGAGAACTCACCGGTTACGCTCCAGTCCGGCGTGAAGTACCAGCGAGCGCCCAGCGATAGCGCCTTTTGGTATTGGGTCACCGGATTGCCCCCGACTGTTCGTTGGTAATCCTCGCCATCCCTGTCCTGATCATTGAAATACAACTCTTCGTAACGCCCATACAGACTGATTTGACTGGATAGCAACCACTCCACTTGCCCGTAGTATCCTTCGAGCTGTGAATCGCTACGACTGTCTCCTAGAACTGTGGGTATGTGTAACACTTCAGCATTGTTGATTGCTATATCCGCGTTCAGGTATTCCGCCGTAATAATCCAATCTGCCATTGAATACTGAAGTGATAACAGCTTAAGCAGGGCGGAGATTTCCATTTGAGTAATGTAGGATGTAAACAATGTGGGATCCGAGGCCAGTGCCACTCCCCCAGCAAACTGCTCCGCAGGTGTAAAATTCGGAGCGTCATCATAATCGGAAGAGGCATCTACCAGCGACAAAGCCAACGTCATATCTCGTAGGGCACCGCTGGGCAAAAATTCAACCTTGAAGATTTGACTTTCCAACGAGTCAAAGTCGCCGGGTAACTCGCGCTGAAAAATCAGATACTCCAATGAGCTGCCATCCAGACCAATCTTTCCATAGGACAAGTCAACATTGATGTCCGCCAGTGCATGGTTGAAATTGAAGTAAAGGTGCCCGCCGTCAGTGGCCAGCAGAACATTACGCATACTTTCAAAGTAAACTGACTGTGGAACAAAAATGCCTGGCCGTGCATGGGGCACGTCACGGGTGGTATTGTAAACTCCGTAGGGTAGCTTAGTGCGCCCGAGCCTCACGCCGACCATCGCAGAAGCGGACACCAGATATTTGTAGTCCACCAATAGAAAATCTACGGTCGGATCTCCATCATCGATCTCCCAGGCCTTGCGCGACATCAATTGGCCAGCCAGTCGAAACCGATCAGTGATCTGCCAGGAGGTGTTCAAGCCAATTTCCCGAAGATTGAAATTGACACCGGTATCGTCATCAAACAACGGATTATCGTCGGAAAACACCACGGACTGGCTGATGAAGCCTCGGAATTGAGGTTCCGCTGTCCACCCCCAACTGGACACTAACAGCAGCACAATAGCTACTGAAAAACGCTTTAGCTTATTACGTCTCATGTGCTTTCACCGTTAGCATCGCGTCATCAATCCGGTCGACCTCTGCGCTATCGATATAGCCAATCGCACCTGGAGTGGCGGCCACTTTTTCGATCATTTCTTCAACCGAAGCCACCACTTGTGGAATCGTTCCAGTACCACTGAAAACCAGCCGATGCCAGAAACGATCGAGTTGATAAGGCTGCATATGCAGGTACCGTTGTACGAATTGTCTGTGCAACGTGATGTCTTTCGGCATTATGAATACAGAGACCCTGGAACCATTCGACCAGGCGCGCTTTTGCATGGCGTAGATTCGCACCAAGGCACCGCTATTCAGGGTTTCCTGACTAATGGAAGGATGGTGAATCAACAGCGGATCAGCACGTACTGCGGTAGCCGCAGAGAATAACCACACAGCAGCCAGCAGCAACCTGAAGGCCTGCGAAAGAGTTGTTTGAGCTGTGTGGAGCAGAAAATTGATCACAGGCGACATGAACTAAATGAACTGAATGGAATAACAAGTCAGTTTAGACCAAAAACGACGGAAACGGGGGCGGAGGGATTATTGAATAATCAGCATTTGATCATTATTAAATCCCTCCGTCCCTTTTAACTCATGTGATCGCGAGGGTTGCGCTCTTGCTCCCCCTCAAGCCGTCGAGTAACGCTGCAAGCAAGAGGTAGAGCTGAGGTTGTTTGAGCGAAGCGACCGAGCCAACGGCGACCAGAAATAAAAAGCCTCAAGCGTCTCTTGCTTGTGAGTAACGCAGAGAAGCCCAAGGCCGACTAGAGGGGTGTCGTTTGATGTACAGGGATGTTCGAATGCCGCGAATGCATGGATGCATAGGAACTCGTCTTAAAGACGAAAAATTTAAAAAATACCATTCGAATAGTTTAGAGCTGTGTATCGGATACACTCTGCGCAAGCACGCCACACAAGATGAATAGAGCGCCAAATCAATAAACCGAGCGAAACCCCAAAACTTTACCTATTCAATTTGTTCGATTAGTTCTCCATAAGCCCCGCGTTGTTATAACCTTGGATTGTAAAAATCTCACCCCTTCTCGCGTTCAACAAAATAACTTATTGATTCACCGTAATATTTTGGTCGCTCTATAAATATTTATTGCGCGGTAGCATTTGCCCACCGCTAGTGAGTAGCACTTCACATTTTTCAGATATGTGTTAGTTTTAATCGGAATATAGTTAATCTGATAAGGGCAAGCTGATCCGAAAGGGCAGCACGCAAAATTACCGGTCTAAGGCTTATGTATAGCTATGACAGCGGGATCGCCAGATTGGACACGAAGCTCTCCGTGCTTTTCTCCTGTCTTGATTTCGCATTGGAATTTTGACCCCGCGTTGTTATCCCTTTACCTACGATGCAGCCGCCCTTCTATCCGACCTTTTAGATTTCATTGAGCTAGTGCGACAATATGAAACTACCGTTCTATAAAGGATTACCCGTCAACCATTTGAAGCTTGGAATGTACGTTTCACGGTTGGATGTACCGTGGGAACAAACTGATTTTCCACTGCAAGGTTTGTTGATTAAGTCGGTGGCTGACATTGAAAAACTATCACAATATTGTCAACGCGTTTGGATTGACGAGGAGAGGTCTCGCGGCGAGTTACACAAAAATAATTCTTTTCCGCCAAAGTCGGGAATAAAAACAAAGGCAAAAATCGCAGCGAATTTTGCAGACTATTCGATTGCCTATAACTGGAAAAAAAAGCATTGCGTTGAACAATATGCAATTCAATCTTCAATGAAGCGAGAAATAGTTCGCTCAGCCAAGCTTTTCGATGGCCTAGAAAAGCAAATTCACAACGTATGTACCAATATTATTCACTGCCACACTTCCGACATAGAGAAATTAGTAGACAGTACATCGCAGGTTGTTGACAGCATTATACGAAACCCCGATGCCTTTGCTTGGCTATGCCGGATTCGAGATACCCGCGAACCCATCTATACACATATTATTCGGCTCGCCATTTGGGGTGGGATTGTGGGTCGGCAGTTAGGGTTAAACCATTATTCGTTGACTCACCTGAGTTCAGCGTTGCTATTCACGGGTATTGGTAAAAGCACTTTATCGAAACAAGTGCTAGAGGGGTATCATCCTTCAAAAGCGCGTCTTGAGTATCAATGTCACCTCCATGAAACGTTATATCAACTACAACAGATTCGCTTCAGCACTGACGGCGTGATCAATACCATTGAAAACTATTGCGAGCGCATTGATGGCAGTGGATTTCCTCTTAATAAAACGGTGAATGAAATACCGTTTCTGTCACAAGTTGCAGGGCTTATCGAGACTTATGAATTGATGATCTCGCCTTACGATATAAGCCATGCTGTATCGCCCTCAAGTGCCGTTGTTTATCTCAACCGCTACAAGGGAAAATTTTTTGATGCGAGTCTTGTCGAAGAGTTCATTAAGGCGATTGGAATATATCCTACAGGCACATTAGTGGAGCTGAGTGATGATCAAAAGGGAATTATCTTTTCCCAGGATTACGAGCGCCGCCTGCGCGCATCGGTGATCCCTATCATTAATTCTCACGGAACCATTGCCAACAAATACCGAGTGCTGGATCTTTCCTGCGCTGATCACCGCGAAGGTGATTCAGGAGATAATCAACTCTATATACGCAAAGGCGTTCCCGCCAGCAATATACCCCGCGGCCTACTTGAAGACGCTCACAATTGGATGTTCAAACGGAACCGCGGTGTTAAGGGAATGATACAAAGCATTTTAGGCTAGCCCTACAGAACAATCATACCAACAATAAAAACTGCATCACCGCCAATTCTCTTAGTTGATGAGCGCTCTAGTCTATTTGCACCACCAACATGCATCAAGCCCCACCCAACTTGCAATCTCCCCTTTCAAGCAGTCGAGTAACGGAGCAGCGGAGAGAAGTAGCCGAGGTGGAGTTAATCCACCTCACGTTCAGATATGCTTTGCTTCATTAGTTCGGCGTCGTCTTCTGAAATCCATTGTCCTTTAAGCAGCTTGTCGGTCGCGGCGTTAAATTGTTCACTATACATTTTTTGGTCGTGATAAAGTGCCTTGAGTGTTGCTTCAGAGAACGGCGCTTTTGCGCCCATGATGCCGCCTAGTCCGCCAGCGCTCAAATAACCTCGGTGGGCGGCGGTAGGTACGCTGATGTAAGGCATTTGTATGCCGCCTTTGGCGTTGCCGTTTTCGTCGCGTTCGATTTCAAACGTTGCGCTGTATTGAATACCTTCGACGGTTGGCGGGCGAATGTCTTCCCGTACCCAGCGTTGTAGGTTGTGGTAGGCACCACGCAGGAGTGGTGTCCAGATGAGGTCGTTGGGTTCGTCGCCGTCACGCATCCAGTTTGTCACCCAACGCATAACCGCGCCCGCATCTATAGCCTCACCCGTTGTTTCTTGACCGAGACGAATCACGTCTTTGCCAGGTATTTCTCCAGGTATATGCGACCCGCCCGTTACTTCGTAGGTTACACGGCCGCCGGTTTCACTGAATGCATCCGGTTGACGGGTGTGCATCCCCAGCCACATTTCGCCTTCGGAATAAAGTGAAATAAATGGGACTTCCAATGTATTGATTAATTGGCGAGGATCTTCGAGCGCCACGTCATCGGAGCATTGATTCAAACGAACTAACGCCGGGCCAATCACACCAAGATAGCCGTCATAAAGTGGTTCACCCTTTGGTGTACGGTACTGATCATGAAACGCGACAAGCCAGGTTCGAAGATAGATTGAGGATTGCGATAACCCAACCATATAGAGTGTTGGCTCTTGAAAATCGGGCAAAATTTTTGTGCGCGATTCACTTTTTAATAAGAGTGCCAACTGGGCCAGCATATCCCAAATGAGGCCATCTTCCGTCTCAGTAAACGACGATGCTGGCACGAGGCCAATCGCATCCATGGTTCGATACATGAAGCCATCGCCTGTCATGTAGGTCGGAATAATGGAAGGTTTATCGCATCGGTCTGACAGTTCGAATGGGGTGTTCCAGTTTAGCGACGAGTAACGCTCGCTATCGAAGGTTTGTAAGGCACGCGCGCTGATCGCTTTGCTGGTAATGCCCACCCATGCATCCCCCTGCGCAACCATTCGCTCAACATCAATCGGCCCACCTAAATCCACGCCGCCGCTTGCATTCAATATCAGGACTTCTACGTTGCCACTGAAACGGCTCGGGTCTTTCGGACGACGGACTAAAATTCTGGTGGTGTAATCCGTTGGGCCAGCAACAACTTTGACTTGCTGCCCCTCCCCCGCCCAGTCATACACGTTTGCCATTCCGGATAGAAAAAATTCTTCCTCAACATAATCTACCGACCGCAAATATTCACTCGCATCAAGGTACGGTCTAGATGTTTCGGTCACTACTAATGGAGGCGACACATGGGGAAGCGCTACCGCCGTTTGCCCATTGACTACAATAGACAGTAAAAAACTCATTGCAGAAGAGACAAAAATCGTTAGCGGCCGAAGTATTTTTTTATTATTCATTTTAAGTATGCCCCACAATCATTTGGTACGAACTAGGAAAGCGAATGGCGATGCACGCTAAGAATGACCGGAAAATGCCAATATATCTAGCGTTTCTTATGTAAAGAAGGTTATGGGTTTTAGTACGCTAGGCGACTATAACTCATCGAATATGACAAGCGTATTCGCTTTGTTGTTAAACATGATGCGAGTTCATGCTAGATGTAATCCAGGGGAACAGAGGCATTGTTCTTTATGAGTTCAAACATATTGTTCTCTATCCAACGATCTAACGAACAAATCTTTTTTCGTAGATCTTGCCCCAGTGCTGTTAGTTCATACTCAACATGCGGTGGAACAGTTCCCATGTCCACCCGAAGTACCAAGTTCATATCCTCTAGTTCACGCAACGTTTGGGTAAGCATTTTCTGCGAGATGCCGTCAATTTTTCGCAGTAGCTCACCATTTCTCCAGCGCTTTTTGGCCAGCGCATCAATGACCAGAAGATGCCATTTACCGGCAAGAAAAGAGAGTAGTCCCCGTGCAGGGCATTTTGCATTAAACACATTCGGCTCAGCTTTAGCGTGGTCTTTTGGCAGTTGATACATGCAGGCTCCAGAATTTTATGGTTACTATCTTATAGTTACTAAAAGGTGCGTACTATATTTTTGGTAATCGCTCACATAGTATCAACGGCTCTACCCACTTACCACAAATGGAGTGATCCGAATGTTTAATCCAGTCCACCCAGAAGTTGCGACAGGCGAAGCGCTCGCCGCGCTAAATGAAGCTAAATCGCAGTTTGGTAACGCAATAAACCTGTGTAAAGTAACAGCCAATGCTCCCAACACACTCAAAGGCATACTTGCATACAACAAAGAGCTGTCAAATGACATGGAACTTACTAAGGGAGAAATTGAATTAGTTGCCATGCTGACGTCGGCGTTGAATCACTGTGATTATTGCGTCAATGTTCATATGCAAGTAGGCAAAATGTACGGGCTTACGGAAAACGATTTAATCGACGCTATGTCAGCTCGTGCGCAAAGCGCTCGCGATCAATCGCTCCTCAACTACACCAACGAGCTAGTTAGAAATAGAGGTCGCGTTTCACAACAAACGTTGATCGCTATCCGAGAGCAAGGCTTTAGTGAGAAAGCACTGTTAGAAGTCGTTGGCGTTGTCGGCATCTATACCAGCCTGAATTACATTCGACATATAGCTAATCCTGAACACGATTTTCCCAAAGTCACTCAGTTTGATGCAAGCGTGCATGGCGCGTGATATTTCTTGGAGGGGAGCTGGGCTATCGCCATGGTCCCAGTTGCTCCCCTCGTTTTTTTAAATGGTGTTGATTTATCTGTCTTTTTCTCGACGCGAGAATATATGGATTATTTAAAAGTTTCGCCTTTCGGCGAGTTACTTCTTTTGTTTGGTCAAAAGAAGTAACCAAGAAAAGCCCACCCAACAAGCCGGCCTTCGGCTTCTCTGCGTTACTCACAAGCAAGGGAAGCTTCGGCAACTCGCTTCGCTCAAACAGGCCTCAGCGTTTATCCCTTGCTTGCTGCGTTACTCGACGGCTTGTAATGGGGTATATAGAACAATATCTGCGCCTCTGGACAAGAGGGGTTCTCCCAAAAATCACATAATACTTACACATTACAAAATCGTTATTGATCATTAATAACAGACCGGTCTATTATAAATACTAACAAGGAGATATCCATGGCTAGAACACGCAATCAAGACGCATACGATGCCGCTCGCGACAAGCTACTCGACGTCGGTGAGCAATTGTTTCGGCAACACAGCTTCGCAGAAACCGGCATTAACGATGTACTGAAACATGCAGGGGTCGCGAAAGGGTCGTTTTATCACTACTTCGATAATAAGGAATCTTTCGGAGTTGCTGTCGCGCGTCGCTACTCCGATCAGCAAGTAGCGTTCGCGAAAGCGGTTCTAACAAATGGGAAACAAGCGCCTTTAAAACGATTGAAAACGTTTTTCTCTAACGCATTAAAGCAAATGGAGCAGAGAGAATACGCTGAAGGTTGCCTCATGTGTAATTTGACTACGGAACTTGCTGATGAATACCCCGCGTTTCAAAACGAACTCAATAGTAATTGGCAGGCGCTATCGACAGCGCTTGCCAACTGCCTTGGCGAAGCCGACCTAGCGGACATTGGGCTTGCCCACCTAAAACCCAAAGAAGCCGCAGATTGGCTACTTAACGCATGGAGCGGCGCTTTGACTCGCATGAAAGCAACTGGGGATAAAACACCACTCACCCTCTTTATTAAATCTGTATTCACGCCCTCATCTAAATAACAGGAACCGCATATGAAAACGTCACACCCAAAATCCGTTATCGTAACCGGTGCGAGCCGGGGCATCGGCGAGTTAACGGCTAAGTTACTCGCCACAAAAGGTCACACAGTTTACGCCACCATGCGTGATGTGAAAGGTCGCAATGCTGAGCGAGCTCAACGTTTGAAACAGTGGGCCACACAATCAAACGTTAACCTCGGCGTGGTTGAACTCGATGTAACGTCAAAAACCAGTATTACCAGTGCAGTAACCACTATTGAAGAAAACGGACCCATCGACGTGTTGGTAAACAACGCGGGTATTATGCCAGTTGGGGTCACCGAAGCATTTTCAATTGAACAGACCAAAGAACTGTTTGATGTCAATATGTTTGGCCTAGCCGCCACGAGCCAAGCCGTATTACCGAGTATGAGAAATAATAAATCCGGGCTTATCATTAATATTAGCTCTGCTGCTGGTCGACTGGCTATACCTTACTTCGGCATTTATTGCGCGTCGAAATGGGCCATGGAAGCCTACTCAGAAAGCCTCAATTACGAACTAGCTCCCTTTAATATTCAATCTGTTTTAGTCGAACCCAGCGGACATGCAACAGAACTAGTGAATAACCCTCCTAGCCCTTCCATTGATAGCACGATTGAACAATATGGACCACACGCAAATGGTCGAGAAAAATTACTCGGCATGTTCACAGACTTATTTGAACAAGGTAATGCTGACAACGATGCACAAAATGTTGCCGATCGAATTTGTGATTTGATCGAGATGGAAGGCCCTCGACCAATCCGCACGCAAGTTGGTGACGATATGGGTGTAGCCGCCATTAATGATGCAACGGCACCCGTTCAGGCGGGTTTGATTGAACAACTAGCGCAGGTATATGGCGTAGAACAGGCTTAGTGAAAACAAGCATATTCGCTGGTGACTCCGGAGATGTCCTTTAAGCCTACCCATGCCATTCGCATGCATAGATCGTGTTATATAGTCGATATTGGGCACCGAGATGACGCTCCTAGCGCCTTTATAGCCAAGGCCTCTAGCAAGGACACTGCGTTATAGAACCTTGATAGAGGGCCTGCCTTGACAGCACCCCTAAATGAAGCAAGGATTATTATAGTGCCGCTATGTTTCGGCCTCTTGCCCGTTGGCTACGAACGGTTGCCCGATGAACTATGCCTTCACAGATATTTTTGATATTCCACGCTTAACCAAGTTATGCGAGAGCTATACACAGACCAATGGAGTCGTAACGGCATTGCTCGACCTTGAGGGCAATGTTCATGTTAAATCTGGCTGGCAGGACATTTGCACTCAGTTTCATCGCGTTCATCCTGTGTCATCCAAACGCTGCACCGAAAGCGATACCGTTCTCGCAGAGCAATTATCTGAAGGCCAGCAATACAATGTGTACTGTTGTAAAAATGGCTTGGTCGATGTGGCGGTCCCTGTCATTATCGATGGTGAACATGTTGCCAATTTTTTTACCGGCCAATTCTTTTTTGAACCACCAGATCAAAATCGTTTTATTAAACAGGGCAAAGAACTGGGTTTTGATTTAATTCCGTATGTCGACGCACTGCAAAAGGTACCCACCTTCCGCGAGCAAGATATAAAAAAAATTATGGCTTTTTTAGTTAACTTGGCTCAAATTATTGGAGAAATGGGAAAAGCAAAACTAGAGCTATTGGAATTACGAAAAGAGGACCAAAAAACTCTTAACCAATTACAACAAGCCAGACACCAGCTTGAAAAACAGGCATCGGAAGACCCGCTGACAGGCCTTTACAATCGTCGTAAATTTGCCAAACGTTTAAATGAAGAATTCTCTCGTGCCACACGCTACCATCACAGCCTCACCATCGCGATGATTGACATCGATTTTTTTAAAGTCGTCAATGATACTCTGGGCCATAACGCTGGGGATCAAGTCATCATCAAGATTGCCGAATCTCTAAAACGTTGCGTTAGACATTCCGATATCGTCGCTCGTCTGGGTGGAGACGAGTTTTGTGTTATATTTCCCGAAATGGATCAGCAGGATGCTTTACCGGTGTTACACAAAATCCGTGAGAGCGTTGAGGATATGAGCCTGGAGCGATCACCGAATATCGACCATGTTACGTGCAGTATTGGCCTCGCCCACATGACACCTGACATAGCCACGGCTGACGATCTTTTAATTAATGCCGACAAAGCACTCTATCAGTCAAAAAACCAGGGTCGCAATAGAACCACAGCGTATATTCAATACGCCGCCGGTAAACCATCCTAACGTCAAACCTCTCTTTATGTTTAGTCAGCTCACTGCACATTGCCCGTGTAACGTTACGCTTTATTCGACCAGCGGCAATCCTGTCAATTTAAAAAACCTAACCTCAAATTAAGCCCTTAGCGCTTGGATTTCGCTTAAAGAGTCTCTATAACTGAACTGTATAACATGCAACAATCGTCGATTAACTCTTCGATTTAGTACACTGACTACTAGCGTGAAATTTAGAGCTTACAACCATGATAATAAAGGCATCTTTAGGCATAGCGTCATCCTTTTGTCTCGCACTGTTTTCTCATAGTGCTTTTTGCACAACCCCATCAGAAAGTGACCTCACTTATGGACAATGGTACGGACAACTCGGCGCACACGGGCTGAGACGTTCCCTGGCAAACTTCAGCGACTTGGGCGAGCTGGCCAATCGCACCGCAACCTATCGGATTAGCAAACAGCAGCAACGCATCCACCTTGCTCAACAAAGCGCGCTTCCTGGCACACCTGCGCCATTCACATACGAATCCGATTTTGACGGTATTGTTGCACAACTCGGTACAATGACAGCGATTACACCACAATTTGGTCGGCATACCGCGTTAGAGGGTATGGTGCGTCGTGCAGTAAGGGACGGTGACGATCTCGATGTCACCAGCGATCACCTTGATATTGGATTGGTGTGGCAAGCAAATATTTTCAGTCACCGAGCGGGATACTTTGCACTGCATGGTTTTTACGACAAAAATCGTGCGGACATTTTATTCGTCGACGGCGAACGTGTTGGCGATAACATTGGAGCGCGCGTCCAATTCGGCGAGGTGCTAGGAAGCACTTGGGCTTATTCTCTCAAATTAGAGCGCGCGAAGTGGCAAGGCGATAGCGAAAGCTACCGGCCTTCGATGAGCGGCCCTATTCTTGTCACGCAACCCGTAGACTATACACGCACGTATTTTAATGGCGATATTATTGGCCGGTTTAGTTTAGATAACTTTTTTATCGACAATACTCGGTTACGATGGCGAAGCGGTATTTATTACCTTCAAAATGACTACGAAGATCAAATCAACAGCCTCGATCAACCGGTTGTAGAACCATTTGGTGCCACCGAGCGCTTAGGCTTTCTACGTACAGGGGCACATTTATCGTGGGTCCGCGGCGAACAGAACCAGTGGAACCCCTTTATTGAGTTGATGTACGACTATGAGTTTAAAAACAATATGAACGATGTCATCGACGACCCGCATAATGCCACCATAAAGTTGGGGCTAGCCTGGCTCCCTAAACGCGGTTACAGGTATCAGTTTGAGGTTCAGCGCTATCAAGGGTTTGAGGGCGAACGTGCAAGAAACAATATCACCCTAACCGTCTTGCTGGATCATTTTTAGCGAGAGATAAGGCCTGCTAGCGTCCTTGTCTAGCAGGCTTTACCACATACGAAACAATGCCGAGTAAAACCCTAGTCGCAGCAGTGCTGATGCACACTTTCAATATGTTCTTTATCTGTCCCGCAGCAACCGCCTAATACGGTTAACTGCGGAAAGCTTTCACGCAACTCACGGTACAGCTGCCCAAACTCGTGAGGGTTGCCACGATCAAGCGTTTCAGATTCATCTAACTCCGCATGACTTTTACGGCTGGCGTTGGCCCGTATAGCACGTATTCGGTTAGCCCACGCCGCACCCGGTATAAGTTGTTCACGAAAGTGATCGGGGTGCGCACAATTAATCATGTAGTAGACAGGGCCGTTATTGGTTTCCTGATCAACACGAGTAATTGCGTCCTGCAAAGTTTCACCAGAAGGAATACGACCATCCGTTTCGGTCGTAAACGATATAACCACGGGTATGTTGGCATTTTTTGCCGCCAAGGTTATACCGATGGCTTCCTCCACATAATTAATGGTCATGGCCGACACCATGTCAGCAGGTGAGTCCGCAAACGTATTAATCTGTGGTGCATGATAATCACGCGCCTCAATGACACTCATGCGATTATCTGCAACATATCCGTCGCCTCTTGGGCCGACGCAACCACTAATAACGAGTGGCGTTTCTTGAGTTTCATATTGGTCGCGTAGTGCCGCCAACATGTTAATCGCTTCGCGGTTGATATCCGATAGCTCAATCGGGTTGTAGCCCAAGCGATCACCCCAATCTTGGCTTGCTCGCCAGGTGACGCTCTCTAGGACAAAACCTCGATCATGCTTTGCCGCAAGAGCGATATAGTCTTCAAAATAGCGATTCAGCCTTTCACGCCCTTCATCAATTGATAGTTGGTCGAAGGCGGCAAACAAAGGTAACTCAATATTCTCAAGAAAGACCAACGTCGTTTCTAACCCGCCGTCGGTTAAGAATACTTTGTCGCCCAGCTGCGGTAGTTCATTACGATATTTCATTGTGTTTATTCCTTTTAAATAGCTTCTTTTAATGGCAATAAGTCTTGTTCATATGGCGGTTTGGTTACATCACGCCCCATCAACATCTCCCATACGCGAGTGCTAGCTCCCTGATAAAATCCGTTGTCTTGATGCTCTTTGGGATTCACAAAGGTGCCAAACAACATATCGAACCAAGGCACATCGGCGTAGTTGTTACGATGCACACCACGACCATGGTGATGGCTATGGCTTTCTGGCCGCTGCACGAAATAACCTAACCATCGCGGGGTACGTATATTGAGGTGCTGGAAAATCGCGAAGAAAAATGTTGCCACTATTACAATGGTTGCAGCGTCTGCACTGATACCGACGCCCAGAACCAACGCAACACTACCAACCATGCTAAAACCAATGAGATCAATTGGGCTCAACCAAAATGCACCAAAGCTATCTAACCGCTCAGCGCTGTGATGCATTTGGTGGAGGTGCTGCCAAAGGAAGTCTGATGAATGCAGCGAACGATGCCAGATATACAGCACCAGCTCGTAGGTTAAGAAACCAACCGCGACCTGCACTGCAAAATTAGCCCCAGTGAGATCAAATAATTGGTAAGAAGCTAAATAGCCATCCCACATCAACGGCAAATAAGTTGAGACCAATAGATTGATCACAAAAAACAACAAGCCCTTTGTTTTCCACAAAGATACTGCCGGTAGTTTGCGTGCAGGGCATAGCGCTTCCCAGGCGATCAGCGCCAGATAAATACCGGCAGCGATGAACGTTAGCGGGTCGAGCAATATCTCCATAGGACTAGGCAACTCTGAGATCGGCATAGTCAAATCCTCCATTATGTTTACATTGAAAAGTCGTTTTAAATCGCCCTTGCGGGCTGCTCTCAAGCGGGGAGCAGTGTATGATTTGCCCTCTATGTAAACTAGTGAACTAAAAGTACGAACTTTTTTACCTGTAATTTATTTTAATTTTCAGATAGTTAGCCAACTTTCCGTCTATCTCAGGCAGATACAAGTGAGATCGCAGTTGTTAACTAGACCGCCGGTATAGTTAACGACCCACCATTGGCTTTATCACTATCGTCTTTTATTGAATTTGGAGAGGGACAGTGGCCACCAGAGCGAATAGCAGCCGCGAACGCATACTCAGCACAGCCGAGGGAATAATTCTTCAGAAAGGTTTTGCCGGGACCACCATTGATGAAATATTGGATAAATCAGCAATCACGAAAGGCGGTTTTTTCTATCACTTCAATGGCAAGATGGAACTCGCTCGCGCACTGGTCGAGCGATATATCGCGCTGGACAACCAAGTCTTCCACGAGTTTAACGAGCGAGCTGATTCGCTCAGTGAAGACCCTCTACAACAAACACTTATTTTCCTCAATTTAATGGCGGAAATGGTCGCCGGCATGACCACTATTCACCCCGGTTGCCTCGTCGCCGCTTTTGTCTATGAAACCCAGCAAATCGATGAAGAGATATATAACCGAATGCGAGACGGCATTCTTGAATGGCGAGCAATGATGGTGGGCCGCTTGCAACAAATTGAAGAAAAGTATTCCCCCAAGCTGGAAACGGACATCGATACCTTAGCGGATATGTTTACCTCAACATTAGAAGGCGGGATTATATTAGCTCGACTGTATGGCGACAATGACGCGCTGATAAAGCAAGTACAAGCTTATCGTATGCATTTGAGGTTGTTATACGAGTAGATAGCGTGTCACCTCACAGCGAGCAAGCCTCCGGTTTCTCTGTGTTACTCAACCGCTTGCCATCGGAATAGGCAATAAAAACCCCCAGCACTATTACACAACAACTATTGTAAAAACATTATTGTAATAGGCACTCCAATTAGGCCAAGAGCAATAATGATTGCGAAGACATGCTGAGGTTTAATGCCTGGTTTAACAAATGCCAAGCTTGGGTTCTCGGGGTTATAGTGTACGTCTTTCCCAAACTCGCCAGCGGCGACTTTCCGAATATAGTCTTCAGCGTCTTCGACACTGTTGTGGATTGGAATGTTAAAATTGTTGCAGTCCAAACGATAGGCCTGCCCCTCTACCTGGTAACCTAATTCTAGATAAGCGTGATAGTTTCCACCACTGCTACCAGTGGCTCGCATAATTTGAGAACTCACCACGTCAAAATGCGTGGTTGGCCATTGTTTACTGGCATTAGACAGCGTGACGTCCCTGATCGTGGTTACCATCATGACTGCACCTAAAATAACCAACAAGAGTAATAATATAATCTTCGCAATCTCACGTTCCGTTGCGACCAGGAAACCGATTGCGCACAAGAGCGATACAAACCAAATAATGAAAAATTTAAACTGAGAATGCATTCATCTACTCACATATCACTTGCAGCTTGAAGTCAGGCGTGCTTTTCAGCGGAAAAAGGCTTCGAGAACGTAAACGCATAGGGAGACGGTCCGCAGCTAGTTAAGTGATCCATACGTGCCTTACCTTCTTCCGGAGTTGGCACGCAGCCCTCGGTCACCCACCAGAGCACTTGGTGTGCTGATTGAATTTTGTTAAACCATGTATCCCGATCTTGTATGAGTTCAATATGAGCGGTTCGGTAGACATAGTGCTTTAGCGATTCAATATCTTCCCAGACACTCATATTCACAACCAGAGATGAATTATTGAAGACACGAACATTCGTATCGTCACTTGGATCGGGATCAAAGCGCCAAACGAACCCTGGGGATGTTTCCGCTAAATGATTAATTTCTTCAATTCGTGCAACGAAGTCTTTCATTATTTCGCTGTCAAGCGACGCCTTTGCTTGAGCGATATTCATTTGTGCTAATTGATATTTCTCCATTTTCCCCTAGCGCCTTATTTAAGCCGTCTGCGATACCTTTTTTTCTGCATTCACACCAAAGCCCCTCGCCATTCGCTTACCGTTCAGCATTACACCAACCCATGTTGTGCGAACAAACCCGTTATATAGATAGTACAATGGCACCGCCGTTAACACGACACATAGGCTGTACTTAATAGCCCAGTGGACAGGCCATAGGATAAATAGTGCTTGCCAAAAGGCGATGAGCGGCATGTGCATAAGGTAAACCCAGTAAGAACCATCGGCCAAAAAACGCATGAATGGGCTTTCTCGAGTAAAAAACCTCACCCCCATGCCGATGGTACCAAAGGTCAACATCATTAGCGCACTACCATAAATCACGGCGTAGATAACATTAACATCTGGCGCTAATACATGGGCGATATCTCCCCGATAAGGCCATATAATGTAAAGCGCTGCGAGACTCAGCCCAGTCCCTACTATCATATTTAGCTGCCAATGAGAGAATAGTGTTGCAATTTTATGGCGCTGACGATCAAGAACCCAACCAATGACAAACAAATAAAAATAGATAAGCCAGGTCGACCAATGCACGTCGAGGTTGACCATCGGTGTCACAACACCACCTGCCGCTTGCCATTCTGGAATACTCAATAAAATCAAACACACCGGGATCGAAAGCACCCATGCCCCGACGGGCGTTTTCATTAATCTGTGGAGACACGCATCAATAAACAGGCTAATGCGCCCTTGCTTGTCAATTTGCTTATAGAGCGCTCGAAGCATAAATGCGAACAGATAGCACCCAAGCAGCACGTATAAAAACCATAAATGCATTAAGCTCAGTGATTCGGTGTCAGAGTTAGAAAATTCGGGAAGGTTGTCGAGACTGCCATACATTTTAAAATAGGCCCAAAACAACGCTGCGGCTGTTAAAGGAAATGTAATAAGCCAAAAGACAATGAGAGGCAATAAAATCCGTTTTGCTCTATCTTTCGCCAGATATTTAGCACCGCGCCGATGAAAAACCAAGTGAGCAAAAAAGCCTGCCAGCAAAAAAAACACTGACATGCGAAACACATGAATTTCAAACATCAATGCAAAAAGCGTATCGCTGTAATGATTGTCCGGCACCAGATCCGACGCCGACACATCTTGATACAGAAACAGCATCGTACCGTGTATAAAGATACCCAACAGCAAGGCGATTGCGCGCACGGCATCAAGAGAATGAAGTCTCTCGCCGGCATTTGCAGTTTGCATGTGTTCATGTTGGTGCGCTGTGGTGCTGGTCATGACGATCTCCTTTTCGACCTAAGCATTGTTAGTGGAAATGGCTAAATGGCTGCGGCGCAACAACTCAAAGGGGAAACTTACTGAGTAACACGCCTTAGAAGCTCAATTGAGGCCTCAACTTCGACTTTTCGCACCGCAACACTCTCTATATTGCAGCCGATAGGAATACCTTTCGCTTGCGCGAAGTCTTTGAGTTCCCGCCAATTGTGTTCGCAACTATCTACTGATTTTTGCAAGATATCATCTGAATGCAATAAATCATTTTTAAGCCAACGAGGAATAGCGATACCCAACCATTCCATAAACTGTAAGGTTTTGGTTGAACCACAAGGCGTAAAGGTAAAAATAATCGGCACGAGTGGCTTATTATGCTCTTTGGCGTAGTAGTAATAATCCGACAAGAAATCTTTCGATGCATTGACGTCATAGACACCCTGAGAAACAAAAAAGCGACACCCTTTATCGATTTTGTTGAAGACGCGCAAATGCTCATCACCTTTCACTTTGTGCCTTTCTGGAATCACAACCCCGCCCAACAGCGTATCAGGGCTTTCGGAATTCTTAAGAGAATAGGCATCACTCACCGACATTGACACTTGCTGCCCCGAGGAGGCCGCACCGACAAAGACGGTTAAATCCCGACTGGGGTCTAGTTGGCCAAGAAATTCTGATAGCTCGGGTTGCGAGTATCGCCCTACGGCTCGATACACAATTTTGGGTACAGAAAGGTTGCCCATATAACGACGACTGTATTCGAATGAGTCGATTGTCTCCATAAAAGGAAAGGGCCGCTCCTCGCTCGTTCGCGACGCTTCGTCCTGAATATCATAGAGTACAAGCCCATCAATATTGAGATCTTTTAATCTTGCCACCTGGCGGTCGGCAATTTCTTTCACTAAAGCGGCTTCCGTTCCCTGTTTAGGGGGAACCAAACCGTACAACACGATACCATCGGCACGGCTATTGATTTTTTCTACTAACACATTAACTACCAGGAATAATGAATTGACAGTGACTTAACTGGCCGAAGAAACGCACATCGCTCTTCAGCAAACTTAAAACACAACACCTAAATACAAGTAAAAGGATCGTTCTTTTTTATCTGACTGACCATAAGCCAAATAGGCCGGGCCAAGGGGACTATCCCAACCCACAAAAATACTTCCGCTCTCGCGTAAGTTCGAATACTCAATATCCTCACGACGCGCCCAAACGTTTCCCGCTTCGATTGATGCTCCGAGATAGAGGGGCAAACTGATCGCGCCAAAATCATTTTGTGCGACTTCGTAGGTATAGACCCAACTAAAGAACCGTACATGGTTTCCGCTGAGTGCATCTTTGGGAATACCCGACAGGTTGAGAAACCCTCCAAGCTCAAAACTCCCAAGTGTGGTGACATCATCTTCAGTGACAAAACTTTGCGCTCGCACGAGGGTGCGCAGATTATGACGACCTGACGATATCACCCCATTATATTCGGCATCAAATCGCGTCGTCGTTTGCTCTACATCCAGTAAATCCGTTCGCGCTCGCTTTAATTCTGCCGCCAGCTTCCATCCCCGTGTTGGAAAGCTAGCATCATTAAAGCTATCAAAATTAATATCGATAAAGCCGCCCGTTTCCCTCAGTGAAAACTTACTAAACCCCACGTCGGTTTGTAAAACCTTGGGGACTTCCACTTCGGCATTTAAATGCGATGCGCCCAGCAAAAAGTCGAGTCGATTCCGAGGGTTCCAGCCCAGCCCAAGTTTTGATTCTTTTTCGACGCTGCGAATCTCACCAAGTGATTCGCCCTCTTCATCGGTATAGGCAGACACCTGATTTTCATAGTTGGCGATGGCATTAGCGAAAAAGTCACTATTACCTAACGGCCAGTATATTTCCGTTAGAAAATATTTCTCTGTCCCTAGCTCAACCGCCGAGAACCATTCCGCGCCGTTTTCAGAAATATTGGTAAGACGGTAAGACCCGCCAAACTGGTAGCGGCTGAATGTGCTGAAATCGTCCTCGAATGTAAACTTTAGGTCAAAGTAGCCTGGCCCCCATTCTTTTTCGTCAACATCAATCTTCAACACTTCGCCATCAACCTCGGACGCCAACGATGTAGACACACGGGCGATAGTTCCCTGACCAATGAGCTGATCGACGCCATCTTGAATATCCCGTTGCGTTAGTTCCGTTTGTCCGCGCAAACCCAATTTGCGCAACAGGTATTCATCAGACAGGCGTGTATCATTTTTTAAATCGATGCGCTTAATCACTCGCTCACCGGCGAGCGGATCAAGCCGCGCTCGCGGCTGTGCGCCGTAGTCAACTGTATCACCCAGACGCGCCAGTAAATCACTTCCCGCTAACGCCTGCTGCGCAGCATCCTTACCTTGCTGGACGACGGTGACAACTTCGCCAAACTCCAACATGCCCACATCGTTTAACACCGGCTCAATAATGATGTCGCTTTCAGACAATAACGATTTTTGATATTCCACATTGCCATGTGTCAAAAATCCCGTTAACTGGCGCAGAATAGTAATTCCGGACGCAAGTTGATCCCGCTCATACAGAGGCGCTCCAATATCCACGGCAATCACAATATCGGCGCCTAGATTCTTAGCGACATCGATTGGTAAATTATTGGCGACGCCACCATCAATCAATAGACGACCTCCACGTTCTGTTGGTCGAACAATACCGGGCAGCGACATCGAACTTTGAACCGCTATAGAAAGATCACCAGCGTCGAGGATGACCGCCTGCCCTGTTTCAGCATCCGCAGCAACCGCTCTAAATGGGATAGGCAGTGCGTCGAAACTCGAAAACTCGGCGTATTTGCCAAGTAGACTATCCACCAGTTTTTTCATCCCCTGCCCTTGCAGAAAGCCCTGGGGAAGTTTGATTCCGCTCCGACCTAAACCAATATCTAACTGAATAGGAAAACTATCAATTTGGCGTTTGCGCCTGATGGGTATATCGCTTCGACTGAGATTATCTTTATACCCTGCATTCCAATCAGCGTTTGCGAATAACGCCTCTATGTCTTGAGGGCTCTTGCCCGTGGCGTAGAGTGATCCCACAAATGCGCCAATACTGGTACCGGAAATAAAATCGACAGGGATCTTGTGCTCTTCAATCGCTTTCAACACTCCAATGTGCGCACCGCCACGAGCACCACCGCCACCTAACACTAGCGCAACGCAAGGCCGATCTTTCACAGTCGCGCAAGGCGTGTTCACCGTGTGTATAGAGGTAAAATCATTGTTGGCAGTAGCGAACACCGAACAGCTCATCAAAAATACGGCAACGCTTTTACAAAGCTTGCTGTTGCTATGTCGATCAGCCACGTTAGGTTCCTACTTTGTTGTCGGATGGACCGACTCACTATCGATCAAGACCGCGAGTTTACCAAACTCTCTAGTCATGTGCGTTGAAACGCTTCTCTCAATTAATTGATTTATCGCAAAACCACCCTGCGAATCCGTGAGTAGAATACCTGCCTTACACCGTTTCATCGATGAGGAGCCTCGACATGCAAGACCAAGGCGCGACCTATAAGAAGATGGCAGGCACGTCGGCTGTATTCCTGTGCTCAGATTATCAAGGCGCATCGCCCGTTGAGCGCGATGGAGAAACCTGGAATGCACAGGAACTGCATCTAAACGAAACTAGCGCCACGACACAGAGCAAACCGGCAATGGCCAATGCCTTAGCGCTCGAGGGGCTTGAAGATTACGACCCACCCAGCGCAGGCGATGTGCGTCATGTCAGCTCACTGGGCGTAGACTTTATTTATTCAGATAAAATTCGCGGATGGATCCAATTTCAGAGTTAGTGCTCCTGAAAACCACCAGGATAAATAGGTAACTTTCGCACCGCTAAACGCGTATAGCGCAGTATCCGAATTTGGAGACAGACTATGCGCGCCACCCTACTGAGCTTGCTTGCCGGGTTAGTACTCAGCGAATCCGTCACCGCCGCCCAAGTATTCCACAGCCGCAGTGACAGCTATGCCATCGAGCTATTCACATCCGAAGGTTGCAGCAGTTGCCCACCTGCAGAGCGTTGGCTAGGGTCTTATCGCGATCATCCCGAATTATGGCAAACCTACTTCCCCATCGCGTGGCACGTCGACTATTGGGACTACTTAGGCTGGAAAGACGACTTTGCCGAATCACGCCATGCCAATCGGCAACGACGTTACGCAAAGAATGACCAATTCACCGGGGTATACACACCCGGCGTGATTGTAAATGGACAAGAATACCGTGGCTGGCGACGAGGCAGCGAGGTTTCACAAAGTATCAAGCAACTGCCCCAAAGCCCGCTGTTAAAGATGAATGTAGCGCAGCGACATATAACACTCTCGCTAACGGCGGCTGAAAACCTTCAAATACCCGACGTTAAAGCAACGGTGTTAGTCCTGGGTTTTGATGTGCGCTCAAATGTGACTCGTGGCGAAAACCGTGGCAAGCGCTTCTCCCATGATTTTGTGGTTTTACACAGTCAATCAAAGCCCATCGAAAACACCGTTGATGAGGTATCGAAAGAGCAAAACAGTGTTAGCACATTCACAATAAACCATGAAAAATTCAAACAACGCTATAAAACCAACTCACTAGCCATCGTCGCCTTTGTTGAGACGCCTTCTAGCCCAACTCCCATTGCAATTGCTGGTGGCTGGCTCGAGTAATCGTAACTTTTCATTAACCTTGGCCGCGACTTATTGATAGAGACACATTGCGACATCCCTTCATTGGCAGGAGTCGATCCATTAGCAATAGCTATAACACCGATATCAATGATCTATTTTAACTATTTTTAATGGCAGGTTAGTATGGTCGTTAAGCAATTGAGCTTGATCATTCGCTTCTACTACAGAACGCACACATGCCAATAGGAGGCTCACTATGGATATTGGAATCAGTGAAACAGACCGACGACAGGTTGCCGATGAGCTAAAACGCTTACTCGCAGACTCCTACACACTCTACCTGCAAACTCACAACTTTCACTGGAACGTATCTGGCCCGCAGTTCCGAGAGCTGCACTTGATGTTCGAGGAACACTACACCGAACTCGCCGTGGCAGTTGACGATATTGCTGAGCGGATCCGTACCCTGGGTGTAGCAGCCCCCGGCACCTACCGAGCGTTTGCAGAACTTAGCTCTATCGAAGAAGTCGACGGTGTCCCCTCGGCCAGTGACATGATTGCGATTCTGAATAAGAGTCACGAGCAAGTCGTCAGGACATGCCGGCAAGCACTTTCGAAAACCCAAGAGGCCAACGATGAATCATCTACGGCTTTAATTTCGGATCGCATGCGTATCCATGAAAAAACGGCCTGGATGCTCAGGGCCATGCAATAACGAAAGTTCACAGCGATCAACGCAGTAGCCACTCGTGGCTACTGCCCTTTCATCCGCCGAAATTAAAAACCAACCTTGATAAACTGTGAATCAGTATTGTTTCTTCACAACAATGAAGGGTTTTACTCTCCAAGCACCTCACATAAAATACTGCGCTTAAATCATTTTAACGCAGGGTCACTTTATCTATGAAACTCAAGATTAGCGCAACCGCTCTACTCATTGGTAGCAGCCTGCTACCAACCGCTTTTTGTCAGGCTGAAATCAATTCCTTCGACATTAATTTGAGCGAGCACGCAGTCGAAGGCACTTTAGACATCGGCGGCCCATGGCAAAACACCCATCAATCTATTTCCGTTCAATATAACGATGATCTAGATCGCGACGAAGACGGTTATACTCTCGCCTATGGTTTGTATAGTGGCGGAGCCAAAGGTGAAATATCCGGAAGCCTAGGCGGCAAAGCGATGTTAATTGACGCCGATATTGTCGACGGTGGTGCACTGGCATTAGGCGGAGAATTCCGCTGGTACTTTCACCCGGAAATCAGCTTACAAGTACGCGGCCATTTAGCACCGAGCGTTTTGTCATTTGGTGACGTTGATCGATATCGCGAGTTAGGAGTACATGTTGCTTTTGACCTTATCCCTAACACCCATATTTATGTAGGCGTGAAAACAGCGGAAGCCAAATTTGAGGGCTTCAAACGCGACGCGGAATTCCAAGACGGCATTAACATCGGCTTCGAAATGAAATTACAGTAATCCCTCGCTATGCTACCGGAGCGGCCTTTGTCGCTCCTAATCCTGCCCAAATACTCGCACTCCCTGACTTGCAAACAGACCCCCACTACTTACTCTCAACCAAACATTGTTGGGTCGAAGACAACGGCTTGACGTAAAACAACAAATAAATACGACTGATCACCCCAACATACCTCTACTAGTACGCAACGAAACTAAATTTAGCGTACTCAGCAGACAGTATGATCGACAATAGGTAAGGAGTGATGCATGTTAGTACTAAGTCGAAAAACGGGAGAGAAGATTTTAATTGGAGACGATGTCTCAATTACTATATTAGCGGTTCGCGGGAATCAGGTTCGCTTAGGTATAGAAGCACCCAAGGATATCGACGTTCACCGCGAAGAGATTTTTAACCGTATTCAGAATAGCAAAGAAGGCCCGCTGAAAAACACACAAGAATCAGAGCAAGGGGCGTGCGACTGCAAATCAACTGTATCAGCGGGGTAGTAACAACTCAGGAATCGCCGGACGGAGGAAACTCAGACAACACAATCGCAACGGCTTCGTTGACTAGTTCCGTTTTTTCCTGAGGACTCATACGGCTGACTTCCCTTGGAGTAAATCTTGCCTTGGTTTGACCACGCCATTTGAGCACCTGGGTTTCGGGATCGATAAAATCGATCATCAATACGCCTTCGATATATTCAACTGTCCTAACTTCAGTCGTTGTGTTAAACACACTCCAGCGCGGATCATAACAACGATAACAAGTACGGTACCCATAGTAGTCATTGTAATTGCGGTAAGTTCGAATATCCTTCTCTCGCTCAGAGGTCGACAAGTAACTTACTATAAGGTCGGCCTCACCTTCAGCCACAGACTGCATCCCTTTTGCCTCAAGCTCACGAACAATGGCTCGTTCGATACGGGCTTTAATTAAATCGTCACTTTCCATAGCGTGCTCATTAGGCGAAACCAATGCAAAGGTTTTTTTACCGACAAAAGAATAGGCAATATCGTAATCAGTCGCGACGCGCATCGACGTACAACCCGCAACACCAATACACAGTACCACTAGAGCAAAAGTAGATAGTCGTTTCATTACGCGACTCCAGATTAATTAATTTTCCAGCGCAACATCGAGTGATTTACGATACACACTCGGTGCTTCACCATACCAACGCTTAAATGCGCGCGTAAAACTGGCAGGCTCTGAGAATCCTAGCAAGTGGGTAATTTCGCCTAACGATAGTTGCGAATTTTTCATATAAATATCGGCCAGGTCTCGGCGAACTTCTGCCAAAAGATCTGAAAATCGATATCCTTCCGACACCAGCTTACGCTGCAAAGTTCGCACGCTCATGTGAACTGATTCAGCGGCTCCAACTTCAGACACATCACCTGATGGTAGCGTTTCAGTGATATATTGGGTCACAGCAGGAACAATCAACTGTTTTTCAAGTTGAGACATATACTTCAACGCGAGCAACTCATTGACATGGGCCAAGGCTTCATTACCTGTAGGCAAGCCCATTTCCATGCTATGGCGATCAATCACCCATTGATTAATAGGCGCGTCTAAATAATAGGGGCATCGAAAAAGTGATTCCAGCGCTGACTTAATCGGTGATTCTTTCCGAGAAACAAATACAGCTTTGGGTGAAAAGCCTTGACCGCAGAGCAAACGCGACATTTTCAGCACCGCCACATTGACAGCATCGGATGCCATGTCATGCGCATACTTGGGCACTTCAATTGAACTAAAACTGAAAGTATAGTTTTCGCCGTCAGCTTTTAGCGATACATTACTGTAACTATTCACGATCCGAGCATACCTTGCCATGCGCTGCATCGCTTCTTTCAGCGAACTGCTGGCCAACCAAGAATAACCCAATGCGTGGTAGGTGGTTACACTCCAGTGATCACCAACATCCATACCGAACGTCTCATCACCGTACATTTCCAACCCTGCATCCCATAACTTCACCATGCCGGTGATGGGATAACGTGCATTTCCATCGCCAAGCTTCGCTGGATCAAGGGCTGCTTTTTCGAAGGCCAACCTAGGATTAAGACCTTTTTCCTGCAATGTTTGCCAGACTAAAAGTGCCCACGATGTGAGCGTAGTGGAGGCCATTGAAAATCCTTACTGGAAGCGAGATATTCACAGGAAGAAACCGTCGCTTGGATACCGATAATTGTGCATGGTGTAACACGCACGACAGGTAAATTCAGATTTCATGATAAGGATTGTAAACCATGGCAATCAAGTAATGTAAAGCTTTACATTCTTTACTGCTCACACGGCATTTCCTTATCAATTCACTCAAGATTCACCGCAATAGGCGTGGTACTTCGTGACGATCTTCTTTAAACTTTGCGCATTCGATAATAATGACAAAACTTGGGAAGACCGCGCATGAAAAATATTACTTCGCTTGTCGCTATCGGTTGCTTCGCTCTTTCTGCTGCAGATGCAATGGCGCAAGACTCAATGTCTGATGGGGAATACATCGCTCGTCTGGGGAATTGTGTCGCCTGTCATACCGTTGAAGGTGGCGAGCCTTTCGCTGGTGGCTTTAAGATGGCTGTCCCAATGCTTGGCAACATCTATACCACTAACATTACCCCAGACAAAGAAACAGGAATTGGCAATTACACCTTCGAAGATTTCGACAATGCAATGCGGCTTGGCGTAGCAAAAGACGGCCATAACTTATATCCCGCCATGCCCTACCCTTCCTACGCCAAAATTACCGAACCTGATATGCGGGCGCTCTATGATTACTTCATGAACGAAGTTGAGCCTGTCAACCAACCTAATATCCCTAATGAAATTCCAGACCATTTAAGCATGCGCTGGCCGCTGTCAGTGTGGAATCTATTAATGCTCGACGATGACCGTTACAGCCCAGATCCAAATCAATCTGACGAGTGGAATCGCGGTGCATACCTGACTCAAGGGCTAGGCCATTGCGGTGCATGTCATACGCCGCGCGGCATCATGATGCAGGAAAAAGGCCTGGACGAAAGCGACTCCGCGTTCCTCGCCGGGGCGCCCTTAGATCATTGGTCTGCTTCGTCTCTTAACGGCGATATAAATTCTGGATTAGGACGCTGGAGCGAGGAAGACATCGTCGCATTTATGAGAGACGGGAAAAATCGTTTCGGCACCGCCTTCGGCACAATGGTTGAGGTAATTAATAACAGCACCCAATACATGACCGATGCTGACTTAAAAGCAATGGCCGTGTATTTGAAGTCTCTGCCAGCGGTCAATGAAAAGAACGACCAACCCTGGGAATACAGCGACGCAACCGCCAAAGCGATTCAGGCATTTGATTTTTCCGCTACCGGTAGTCAAGTGTATTTTGAATATTGTGGCTCTTGCCATGCCTACGATGGTGCAGGGCATAGTTTAGACATGCCATCACTTGCCGGTAATCCTGTCATTATGGATCCAGACCCCTCGTCTCTCATTAATTTAACGCTCAATGGATCACTACGTTTAGTACGCGATGGCGCCCCGGAAACCTTCGATATGCCTTACTTCCGAGGCTTGCTGGATGATCAACAGATTGCTGATGTTGTCACATTTATGCGCCAGTCTTGGGGACATAAAGCAAGCGGTGTTTCAGCCGAAGATGTCGCTGTAATAAGAACCGCTACGGATCCAACCAAACATGATGTGGTCGTTTTGAGAATGCGTTAAACAATACTACAAGATCGGAAAATCAAAGGCTCTTGAGGTTTCCTCTCAAGGGCCTTTTTTATGTGCATGTAGAATATTTTAGCCTGGTGATTGGTTCCTAATTTCTTTAATATGGCCGCCACACATATTATATGGAGGGGATACAATAATGAATATTTTACTACGCTCTATTACCGTTACATGGTTAGCTTTTGCGGCCCAATGTTTTGCTGAATCCTCTTCCGATACGATTGAGCAACAATGGTTAGATATCATCGCTAGCGGAAAAGCCTATAGCAAGGAACAGTTGCAACCACTTTACCAACAGCTAGGTCCAATAAGCGCAGAAGACATTATTGGCACTTGGAACGGTGGTAAATTCGATGGTGGAAAGCCCGACCCTATCAACTGGTATGGTAAACAATTTAATTCATTAGAAGATGTGAAACCGCTTTTGGTGAGAATGGAAGACGGCTCAATTGGCGTATTCGATAAGCTTGGCGCAGCGCGTCTTCGAGAAATTAAATACCAAGGCGTTGTCTCCGCATCACTGATTTATGATACTCAACCCATTATGGACTACTTCCGAAAAGTGAACGACGACCTGATCATTGGTTGGGGCGATGTTAAAGGCAGCGAAGAAAGCAGCTTCTTTTTCTATCTCAAGCGAGACCCAAAGTAAGTATTACAGCGAAGAAAAGAGGGCTCTCCCCCTCTTTTCTTGCTATAAAATCATTGAATACGGCAATAACGCCATTGCTCGCTATTCGGCAACAACTGGCCAAAAACTTGTTGGCGGTTGTTTATTTTTAATGACCTCAAGTAATTGAGTCAGCTTATCCATTTCGATAGGCTTTGTGAGGTAGGCATCCATTCCTACGTTGCGGCAAAGGTCTATTTGTTCACTGACCGCATGGGCAGTCAGTGCAACGACTACATGTCGCGCTTGCCCTTGTTGCTTCTCCCAATCACGTAGTTCAGCCGTGGCGTCAGTACCGTTAAGCACGGGCATCTCACAATCCATTAAAATCAAATCAAATGGCTTTTCTCTATGCTCTATTTTTTCTAAGGCCTGCTGTCCATTTTTTGCGATTTCCACTTTATGCCCAAATCGTTTGAGTAATCCAGAAATCACCATTTGGTTTACCGAGTTATCCTCAGCGACTAAGATATCCAGAAAAATACCGCCTGGCTTCTTAGCCACTGAAAGGCTATCGTCATCTACGCATAATTGCGCTGGTTCATCGCTGAGTAATTCTTTATATGCTTTAAGTAAATCCTGAGGAAGGATTGGCTTTTCAATGGCCTTTAAAATACCGACGCTAACTAAATCTTTCACCATGGGCAGCTGCGCAGCAGCCGTCAACAGCATGCGTGGAATTTTCTTTAAATCGTCATCCTGCATGATACGACGACTCAGCTCTAAACCATTCATATCCGGAAGGCGTAAATCGATACAAATTAAATCAAATTGCGCTTTTTGCCTGTGACTTTCCTCTAATGCAGACAGCGCATCCTGCCCCGATTTGACCCACTCACACTGTAGACCCCAACTATTGGCTTGGCTCGTCAATAACTGAGCATACGCTGCGTTGTCTTCAACAACCAACAGCCGCTTTCCCTCTACCGAGGCAATCGTATCACTATGAGCCGGTTCTTTATGGGCAACTGGGAGCATAATACGCACCCAAAAACATGAGCCCTCCCCTGGCGTACTTCTAACGCCTATCTCTCCACCCATCAAATTCGCGAGTTGTTTACATATTGCTAAACCTAAACCAGTACCGCCATACTCCCTGGATGTTGCTGCATTCGACTGCTGAAATTCATTAAAGAGGTGCTCCTGCTCATCAGCAGCAATTCCAACACCAGTGTCTACCACTTCTATGAGAACGTTTCGGGATTCATGTTCGAGGTGTTCTACGCGTAAAGTAACTTGCCCAGCGGAAGTAAATTTGATGGCATTACCAACCAGGTTCATCATGATTTGCTTCACGCGCGTTGGATCACCTTCAACCCACTCGGGAAATTCAATCTCAATATCAGCAATTAGCTCGATCTGCTTCTCAGCCGCCTGAGGCCGAAATATTTCCAAGCAGTCAACGGCGGTTCGAGATAAATCAAAAGGAATAGTTTCTAATTCAACCTTCCCAGAAACAAACTTTGAATAATCCAATATGTCATTGATGATCGTTAACAACGAAGCACCGCAGGAACGAATAATGTCATTGTAATGACGACTCGTCGAATCTTTTAGTCGATCAGCCAGTAGCTCAGACATTCCTAAAATACCGCTAAGAGGAGTGCGTATTTCGTGACTCATCTTAGCGAGGAATGAGGACTTCGCTCTATTATCAGACTCTGCAATGATTTTTTCGTCCTGCATCAGGCGAATACGATACGCCATCGCAAACGCCAGCAATATCGCTTGAGCTTCGACCGAAACTTGCAAGATTACTGACGCATGGTAGGTAAAAATATGAGGGCCACCAACAGTGGCCATCATCCAGTTGATCACAGAAAACAAGTAAGCAGCCCATGCCAGCAAATAATACTTAGAATAAACAGACCCTTTTAGGTGGGTGTATAATGCGGACGCCACAAATGAAATGTAAACCCACAATGTGAAGATCGTAATGATCACTGGGCTAGTATCAACTTGAATGTAGCGTAAAAAGCCCCATACCAATAACACACCAATGAGCACGTAATAGCCTTTGGCTATTTTCGGACAGTGTTGTTTTAGGTCCAAAAAATTTATCGTAAATAAAATACCCAATATCAAAGTGATCGAGCTCAGAACAGTGCCTGCCTTAATTTGCAGCCACGGAATTCCCGACCATATATACGCAAATCCGAAACCATTCAATTGCAAACTATAAATCGCAGACAACGCAAGATAAGCAGAATAGTAGATATACACTCTATCGCGAGTCCCGAACCAGACCATCAGGTGATATAGCGCCAACCCCAGTGTAATCCCTACGTGAATCCCTTGAAACCAGGAGTAGCCAAGGTCGTTCTCGAGAACCGTTTTTTGAGTAGTCATGTTTGTAAAGTAAACAGGAAGAGGCGTTCGCCGAACCTCAAGTAACAGTTGGGTTGTTGTGTTGGGTTCCAGGTCAATAGGAAACAATGAAAAGCGATGTAAAAAAGGACGGCTTGTAAAACCTTCATAGCCATTGATAGTCTGCTGCGAAATTAAGTTACCATCAACGACTTTGTATAAAGTGACATCGCCTGCAAAGGCATTTCCGATGTTATAAAACCACTTGCTATCCGGAATGCTTTCGGCGACTTTAAAATCAACGCGGAGCCAGGCTGGGAATCCGTCAAGTAGCAAAACGGTATCACCCTCATTGGCTTTGACGTCGGCGAGGTCCGCATTGGCGACCGAGCGCCAATCCCACTGATTTCCAGTAAAAACGTAAGTGTTGCCACGAGCAAATCGGTAGGTTTTGTTTTCGGCGATTAATATCTCTGTGGACTGTTGTGAAAGGACTTCAAAAGAACTAAATAGCAGCGGGATAAGCAAGCATAACTGGGTTAGGCCGCGTGTTGTCTTTAAGCGATCCATTTTAGATGCTATTCCTATCCAATTGATCCATACCGACTTGTAATGCGTATCGAACCCTACTATCAAGCGTAGACTACGCCTCCTCAGTCGACTAGCTAAACCACTCCTTGGACTGAAGGCTTGCTTCTATAGGGGTACGCTTTTATAGTCGTAACGCATAAGCTCTGACACACCATAGACACTCAGAAAGATCACTCAAAGCCAAACGAAGCAGCTCCAATCACCGCGAAACCACACTTATGAAAGTCACGAAAAGTTCACCTAAGTTTACACGACCTATCCTTATAGCCTGCTTTGCGATGTTGTTCGTCGGCTGTTCAAGTCTGGTCTATCAAAACTTTGATACTTTCTATGGCATTCCAGTGCCCAAAGAGTACACAGAGCGCTCGACCACACCGTCTCCAAGCTTTTATGGTGATGTACAACCTATCTTGGAAACGCGCTGCGTGGTTTGCCATGGGTGCTACGACGCCCCCTGCCAGCTGAAGCTTGAATCATATGAAGGCATCTTACGCGGAGCTAGCCCACAAAAAGTATATAACGGAGCCCGACTTTCTTCTGTTTACCCTACGCGCCTATTCATTGATGCTCAATCCACCGCGGCGTGGCGGGCGAGAGACTTTCACCCCGTCATCAACGAACGTACCAATTCAGCCAACACAAATATTAAGGCCGGGCTAATTGGGCAAATGCTCGAGCTAAAACAGCAAAATCCACTACCTAAGGCCGATCAATTGCCGGATACCTTTGACTTCTCGATCAATCGCGACCAACAGTGTAGTGATATCGAGAATTTCGCAGATTTTGCTGAGGACTATCCACTATGGGGAATGCCCTTTGCCTTACCTGGCCTCAGCCAATCAGAGCACCGCACACTCATTAATTGGCTTGCCAACGGTGCAGAAGCCGAAGCTCGAGAACAATTGCCTCAGCATATCGACAGCCAAGTAAAGCAGTGGGAAGAAATATTTAATGGCGGCTCGCTCAAACATCAACTCGCTGCTCGATACCTTTATGAGCATTTATTTATTGCCAATTTGTATTTTGAAGACAAAGGGCAGGACACTGTATATTTTAAACTAGTTAGGTCTTACACCCCACCAGGTGAGCCTATTTCTATTATTAGCACCGTGCGACCCTACGACCACCCTCGCACAGATGATTTTTACTACCGTTTATGGCGAGAACCCTCAAGTATTACCGCCAAAACACACATGCCTTATCCTCTCGATAATAAAAAATTAAAAAATTGGAAACGCTGGTTTTTCGATTCTGATTATACGGTAGAAAAACTACCCAGTTACGGCGCTGCGGCATCAAATCCCTTTGCAACGTTCAAAGCAATTCCTATGGAATACCGGCATCGTTTTTTATTAGACGAAGCACAATTCACCATCATGAACTTTATTAAAGGTCCCGTTTGTCGTGGCAATGCAGCGCTAAATGTCATTCAAGATCACTTTTGGGTATTTTTCATCGCACCGCTCGAAGAAGCCTCAAGTGCACAAAATGATTTCCTGGCAGAGCAAGCGGATCATCTGCGGCTTCCAGCCGAATCAGAAAGTGGCGTGTGGTCAATTACACATTGGCGTCGGTACGCTAAGGCGCAAGAAAACTACATCAAAGCAAAGGGAGAATTTCTGCGTGAGAACCACGACATTATCTCCAAAGAGCAAATCAATCTCGTGTGGGACGGCTATAAGACCAACGACAATGCATCGCTTACGGTATTCCGTCATCACGATAGTGCAACTGTTGTGAAAGGCCTTGTGGGCCAACCGGACACTATTCCGTGGGTGATAGATTACTCTGTTCTCGAACGGATTCATTACCTTTTAGTAGCCGGGTTTGATGTCTTTGGAACAGCATCACATCAGGCAATGACTCGACTCTATATGGATTTTTTACGGATGGAATCAGAGCTCAATTTCACTGGCTTTTTACCTGCTAATCAGCGCAGTAACGTAATGGCACCGTGGTACATTGATGCAGAAGATGATGTCAGCAAATACCTCACAGACTATTACAACAATAACCAAGCAAGAGCACCCTACGAGTACAAAACCGACAACCCCAAAGCGGAGTTACTCGCATTGCTTACACATCAAGTCAAAGACGTTTTAAAAAATCCATACGCAGTAAAAGAAAGCAGACTTCCCGACAGTACGATTCGAGAATTAGATAAATTGAATATTGCACCGGTAAAAGGCGCACAATATTTTTCAGATACTTCGTTCATCAACATTAAAGATCATGGCGTATTGACGCTATTGGCGAACCGTCGCTACACCAACATTTCTTCTATTTTTGGCTCAGCTGACCGTCGCGTGCCAGCAAAAGACACCATACTACTCGCCAACGGAATTATCGGTGCTTATCCGAATACAATATTTCAGTTGTCTACCGCTCAAATCCCAGAATTTGTTGAAATGGTACAAGGCGTTACCTCAGAGGAAAGCTACCGACATTTATTAGACCGTTTTGGAGTAAGACGTACAGATTCTAGGTTTTGGGCTATAAGCGATGAGATACACGAAAAATATCGTGTAATGGAACCACTGCGTGCAGGCATTTTGGATTACAACCGGCTTGAGAATCGGTAACGTCTCAAGCCATTCCAATATTCTCAAACATCAATCTCGGCGGCTACGTCCAGCAATATTCAGATATTTTTCAGCGTAGCGGCTACCCACATCATAAAAGTGCACCAAAAACGATAGAATCGTATAAATGTTTTACTAAGACCGAGTGTTAACATCCAGCCACACTAGCCAATCAAATAATAATATGGAGTGTAGCTGTTATGGTTTCGTTCACTGCAAAGACTAAAAAACTTCGTCTTGCGCTTACCGCTCTGACCCTCGGTCTATCATGCTTTTCCCTCGCTTATGCGACGCCATTTACATCTCATTTGACATCTCACGGAAAAAGCACCAAAACTCCCGTTGTCAAAATTAACGCGGGCAAAGTTCGAGGAGTCACAACTGACTACGGTTCCCAGTATTTAGGTATCCCCTACGCAGCAGCGCCTACCGGTGATTTACGCTGGCAACCACCTGCTCCAGTTGAACCCTGGGAAGGTATTTTAACTGCAGGTACGGTGGGCAACGGTTGTCCTCAGTCGATCTCGCCATTTGGCCAGCCCAGCGCGAGTGAAGACTGCCTCTATCTCAATGTCTACACGTCATCTCGTGGACATCATCGCCATTTCCGCAAGCGACCCGTTATGGTTTGGATTCATGGTGGTGCTTTCACCTATGGCGAAGGTCACTCTTACGATCCCGCTAAATTAGCGGATGAAGGCGTGATCGTTGTAACGTTTAATTATCGTTTAGGCGCCTTGGGCTTTATGGCTCACCCAGCACTCTCTGCGACATCAAGTACTGGGGCATCTGGTAACTACGGGATAATGGATCAGCAAGCGGCTCTACAATGGGTACAGGAAAATATCCGTGCGTTTGGTGGAGATCCCAACAATGTCACAATCTTTGGTGAGTCCGCCGGTGGATTGAGTGTCCACGCACACTTGGCTTCGCCTCAATCAGAGGGATTGTTTCATCGAGCCATTATTCAAAGTGGTGCCTACCTTCTGGAACAACCAAGCTTGCAAGACTGGGAGTACCTCGGTCTAGCCATGGCCAATGCTATCGGCTGCCCTGATCAATCTCTAGAGTGTTTACGCAACGCAGACGTAAATACCATCGTTGCAAATGCCGACCCTGGCGCACTCGGGTTTCTGCCCATTGTAGATGGCGATGTATTACCAACGTCTGTACTGACATCACTCGCCACAGGCCAATTTAACAAAGTGCCGGTGATGGAGGGTACGACACGTGATGAGTACAGCTTGTTCGTTGCCCTACAGTTTGCGCTCGCCGGCAACCCAGTGACTGAAGAAAATTTTGTTAGCCTTATCACGACATTAGGCTTTCCAATTGAGGTCGCTGCATTAATTGCCAGCCAATATCCGCTGACTGACTATGCATCGCCAAGCGACGCATTCACTGCGTTGGGGACTGATTTCTTGTTCTCTTGCAACTCCCGTACGTCGTTGCAATTACTATCGCAACACACGCGTACCTATGCATTTGAATTCAATGACCCGAACGCCCCATTCACGACATTACCATTTGTGGGGGTTCCTTATCGCTCAGCCCATACGACAGAAATCCAATATTTAATGGATCCAGCGACTGGGGCACCCGCATTTGATGCTGATCAAGAAATGCTATCCAATATCATGCAAAATTATTGGACAAGCTTTGCCCGCTTCGGCACACCAAACTTCACCTTCGCGCCGATATGGCCACGATTCGGCGCAAGCGAGCTGGTCAAATCACTAGAACCTCCCTTCCCACAAACAATCAACAATTTTGCGCAAACGCATAAATGCGGTTTTTGGAATGCGTTGTTAGGCGACCAATAAAACCACTTAAGCTACGCAACTGACAAGTGCGCCCGATATTGCGCACATTTTCAGGGAAGCCCTTTAACGGGCTTCCCTTTTTTTGGCTTTATTAATTCTGATTACCCGTCGATAGTATCTGATCAATAGCCTGCATCGCAGTAATGACGGCCAGACCATCAAACACCTGCCCTTTGAAATACTCTTCAGCCATCGGCGCAATACCACACTCTGAAGGTAATGGGTGTTGCTGTTCAATAACCTGTCGCATGCGCTCGATAAATATAAACTGCGTCCACTCCATAAAATTGAGCGTATCCACACAAAAGGGTTGTAGGCTGGCCAATGCCGCATCACTAGGGCGGCTATCTGACCAAATATTTATTCGCCGCATTTCATGTTCTAGATCATTTAGCAGCCTTGCAATTTGCTGATGTGGCATTCATATTCCTCACTCTATCGAGTTATTATCTTAGCACTCAGTTCGTCGATTTATTTTAAGTTGATTTCGTTCAATCAACTTGGCCACTTACCATTCATAGATGCGATGGTGATACGCATGAGCACCGCACGCTTTAATCCCATTAAGCTTTTATCTGGACGACTAGAAAAGTTAGTCGAAGGAAGACTTTGGCTAAAAGTGCTTCTCGGTTTAGCCGCGGGAATTCTTCTAGGCCTATTGCTCGGCCCTAATCTTGGATGGGCCTCAAAGCCCACGGTCAATGCAATTACTGCGTGGCTAGCGCTCCCAGGACAAATCTTTCTCGCGCTAATTCAGATGATAGTCGTCCCGCTAGTGATGGCGTCTATCGTGCGTGGATTAGCAAGCAATAACAATCCTGATGCGCTGAAAAAAATCGGACTGGTCGCAATCGTCTTCATCCTCTTAACCACTGCCTGCGCAACGGCCATCGGCATCTCATTCGGGCAGTTCATTCAACCAGGGTCACATGTTAACGCCAGTGACCTGTTAGATTTTGAATTACAACCGATCACCCCGACGGGGGCATTTCCAAGTATTGCAGAATTACCCGACAAGATGCTGACAATTTTCCCTAGTAATCCGATGGCATCAATGGTGTCAGGCGAGATGCTACAAGTGATTTTGTTTTCAGCAGTGCTTGGTTTTGCTCTGCTAGCTATTCCCGCGAAGCAAGCGCAACCCCTGTTTGATTTACTTGGCGCTTTACAAGAAGTCAGTATGCGAGTTGTGTCCTGGGCGATGCAGCTTGCCCCATTTGCCGTATTTGGACTCATTACCAAACTAGTGGCCAACCTCGGTTTAGACGTGCTAGGCGGGATGTTACTTTACGTTGTCACTGTGTTACTCGGCTTGGCCTGCATGATGTTAATCTATTTGGGCATTGCCATCATTATTTCGCGCGAATCAATAGTTAGTTTTGCCTCCCATTTAAAAGAACTCTTGCTACTGGCATTTTCAACGAGCAGTTCGGCTGCGGTTATGCCTCTGTCACTCAAGGTCGCAGAGGATAACCTAAAGATAGACCCAAGCGTCGCTCGTTTTGTAATCCCACTTGGGGCAACCATCAACATGACTGGCACGGCCCTTTATCAAGGTGTAGCAACCGTGTTTCTTGCCCAGGTATTTCACGTTGATTTGTCGTTCGCCAGCTATTTATTTGTCATTTCTATGGCCGTAGCTGCATCCATTGGCTCGCCAGCAACACCTGGCGCAGGCATCGTAATTTTAAGCATGGTTCTAGAAGGCGTGGGCATACCGGCTGCAGGCGTCGCATTGCTTCTGGGCGTCGACAGAGTTCTCGATATGTGTCGAACTGCGGTGAACGTGCTCGGCGATGTAGTGACTTGCATCATTGCAGAAAAGGCGCTTCCCACACCGGAAGCTCAAGTTTACACACAACCTTAATTGGAAGACGCGTTAAACCATAGGCGTACTCGCGTCCCTTTGCCAGCCTGACTATCAACATCAATTTTCCAATCAAACCGTTCACATACGCGTTTTACGATGTCTAACCCTATGCCAGTGCCATCAGACTTAGTGCTATAGTCGCGATCAAATATTTGCCCGATATGATCAGCGGAAATGCCTTCACCAGTGTCAACCACATCAACATAATTTTCCGCAAGCGTGATCGATACGCTACCTTCGTGAGTATGCTCGAGCGCATTGCGTACAATGTTACCGATAGTTATTTTCACAATACTCGGAGGGACGGCAAGCGTTGGCTCCGCCAATGTGCGCAAAGTTAATTGGTTATTAGCGGATGATGCCAAGACATCAGCATCGTCAATCACTTCATCAATGATTACCTTAACTTGACTGACTGATTCGGCCGTGATCGTGCTGCAGTTTTCGCGCGCGAGGAACAATGTTGCTTCGATAAAACCCAACATTTCTGTAATTGCGCGTTGAATCCTCGCCACCGCTCGGTGCGAGATGTCCGACAATGGCTGACCTTCTAGTATATCAACGGCTCCAATAATTACTGAGAGCGGTGTACGTAGCTCATGACTAGCCGCTGCACTAAAAGACTGCTCTCTGGCAACAAAAGCATCCAATCGTTGTAAGTAACTATCAATAGCCAATGCAATTTCTCCTATCTCGTTTCCACTATACGCAGGAGCGATACGCAAATTGCGCTGCGCTGGTTTTATCTTCGAAAGCTGGCTAGAGAGCGCACGTACTGGCGATAAAATGGAAGACGAAGCTTGCAAACCGACAATAACTGCGAATGCTAAAACAATCACTCCGCCATACAGCAGAATTTCTAAGATAGCGTGCTCTTGATTTTCCCATTCAGAAATATCATAGGTCAGCACCAAATGTCGGCCGCGATACTCCAATACTTCGACTTGATAATGATGGTCAGCAATTCTAAGACTGTGATACGAACCAACGGCGAGCTGTTTTAGTTCCTTTGGCACGGGCTGCGAATCAGTAATGCCATATAAATCCCAACCACCGAGAAAATGTGGATTGACCTCTGTTCCTTGATCTAATTGCGCCACCAATGACAACATTTGACCATGCACCATATTGCCAAAGGTTGCCTCTTCGAGCTTTTGTTTGATTAATAACAACCCCACGGCAAACACTACGCTTGTAATGGTTACAATAACCACCAACGTTAAAATAATGCGAGCACGAATCGTTTTGATACTCATATAAAATCTTTACCCAAAACTATAACAGGTCGACTTGCTGTGTGAGCCGATAGCCTTCACCGTGAATAGTATGAATTAATTTTTCTGAAAAGGGTTTATCAATTGCTGTGCGCAAATTGTAGATGTGGGTTCGCAATATATCCTTGTCGGGCGGGGAATCCCCCCAAATTTCATCTTCTAGCTCTGCTCGAGTAACCACGCGATGACTGTTTAGCATCAGTAACTTGAGCAACTTGCGTAAGATAGGGTTCAGTTCAATAACCGCGCCAGCACGACTAACCACTTTCGTATTGAGGTCGTAAAGCAGGTCGGCAACTTCCAACTTGTCTCCGTGCCCTATGGCTTGTGAACGCTTTGCGAGCGCTATCAGTCGCGCCTCAAGCTCTTTTACTGAAAAGGGTTTGACCAGGTAATCATCAGCGCCAACAGAGAAGCCTTCCAATTTGTCATCCAGTTGATCGCGCGCCGTTAACATAATAACTGGAGTAGAGACATGAGCGTGGCTTCGTAGGCGATCACAGACCGAGATGCCGTCCATTTTCGGCAACATAAGATCAAGCACAATCGCGTCAAACTGTTCATTACTTGCTAGGCGTAGTCCACTTTCTCCATCCTGAGCAAAATCCAGCACAAACCCTCTGGGCTCTAGATAGTCGGCAATATTCGCCGCGATATCCCTATTATCCTCAATGATAAGTACTTTCATTACGGTGAGCCATGAGTGTGTTGATACCAAGGGTTAACTATAAATTATTGAATGTGAAATTTTGGTCAAATCATGCCGAGCTAGTTGACCAAGATCAAATGTGAAGACTGATAAAGCTGTATTTACGTTTCTTAGTGCCTTTTGTCGACATAATTTTGACATACCCATTTTTACTATGGCCATCACCAATCTCATGATAGCCATACAGCAATGAAAAATACGTCAATTAGCACATGTCTTGTCACCTACCTGGCGCCCTTACTCCGCCCTGCCATCCTATTTTTGTTATCGGTAACCCCGTTATCGTCCGTCGGCTCAGGTATGCAACATCAATCATTACCCCTGGATCCAGCGCTCAGCATTTCAGATGTTTTTAACAGCGCGCGTCAGCGAGCAATTGAACAGCCGATTTTAACGGCACAACAGCAACGTGCGGACAATTTTACTGATCTAGGAAAGCGCTGGACCAACGGTTCACCGTCTGTTGATGCTATCTATTGGCAAGACAAGATGTTAGACGATATCGGCTTAGAGGAGTGGGAGGCCGGCGTCACATTTGACCTCTGGCGATGGAAGGAAAGATCCGCAAGCCAATCCCTTGCCAGCCATTACCAGGCACTGACTCAGGATTGGCGAGACTTCATCGACTGGAATCTCCGCGGTCAGGTTAACCAAACGCTACTTGCGTTATCGCATGCTGAAGCGTTGCTCAGTTTTCAAAAAATGGCTGTCGACGATGCCGAGCGCCTTGTGTCCGCCTCCAAACAGCTTTACCAAGCTGGAAGCATTTCTCAGCTGCAACTCATGCAGGCACAGTCTGTTTTAGCGGGTCAACAATCGTTATTGCTGGAACACGAGGCAGCGATGGTAGACGCTGAACGCGAGTATCAAATACTTACCGGGCTTGATCGACGCCCACACCAATCTATTAGTGCTATCGATCTCAACCTCTCCGATCAGGAGATCGAGAATCACGTACACAATAACGTGACGCTGAAGCTATATCGTGCAGAACTCGAGGTAGCGGAAGCAAAGTTCAACAAAGCTAAGCTCGCAGCGGCACCATCGCCTCAAATGAGGCTTGGTGTTAGAAAGCAACAATCCACCTACCAAGACGACACCATCACTAGTGTAGGCCTCAGTTTTAGCTTACCTATCGCCTCTAGCCGTTATATACGAACAGTAACCAGTGAGGTGGAGATTGAAATTGCCAACGCGAAAGTTGCCTTACATCAGCAAGAGCGCGAGATGCAGCGCCTGATGCATGAACTAGAGCATTCTTTATATGTTAACCAACAAGCATTGGCGATTATGGCAAGCCAAGTTGCGGCCCTTGAGCAACAGAAATTGATGGCACTAACAGCATTTGACGCCGGCGAAACCAACCTCGCGGAAACACTCTACACCCTTCAGCATGTTCACACTACCGAGCGCGATGCGCTGCTCCTGCAAGAAAAACGAAGAATGCTACTCGTACAATTTAATCACCTACTGGGACTGTAATCATGAAAAGTTATGCCATATCTCTATGTTTAACATGCTTCATCTCATTAGGCTTCATCTCACCGGGTTTGAAAGCAGAAAATATTACGCTCGATGATGAAGATTTACTACGCCTTGACATCGCATATGCGAGACTGCAAACAGTTGACGCTAGTCACGGGATTGAATTGCCCGGCACCACTGTTCACGCTCCGAATACAACCGCCCAAGTATTTATTAGGCATGCAGGAATAGTCAGTGAATGGCGCATCCAACCAGGACAAAAAGTTAACAAAGGCGAGATCATAGGCAGTGTACTTAGCGAAGATATTGTTTCACTTCAAAATCAATGGATGGTTTTGAATGCAGAACTCGTTAAACAAGAAACAGCTCTCGAACGAGACCGGTCGCTTTTTGACGCTGGCGTTATTGCTAAACAAAGGCTGTTGAACACAGAAAATTCCTACAACCAAATTCGATTTGACAAGCTAAGTACCGAACAACTGCTCAATCAGTCTGGCATAAACACTAATGACTTACAGCTACTTGAAACGGATGCCGAAGCATTAGGCATTTTTTACGTGCGCGCTCCCGCAACGGGTGTACTCGTACGTCGAGCAGCTGAAATAGGTGAATACGTTGAGGCAAACACCCCGATTGCCACAGTTCAACAATCCAGCAAGCTGTGGTTGCGAGCCCGTCTACCCGCAACGATTGGGTCTCAAGTTTACATTGGTCAGCAATTAACAGACGGGCGCAGTGGTGCAGGCCTAACGGTAAAGCAACGAGACTATGAAGTTGATACCGCGACACAAACGATCCAGATATTTGCCGAATACAATGCACCGAATAATTTGATGCCTGGGCAAGTTATCCCCCTCATTATTCCGCCAGCCCAAGCTGGTGTATTAATTCCTGCAGATTCCGTCGTTTACCTTGGTAATCAAGCCACTGTGTTTATAAAGACGAATAATGGTGTGAGAGCACAAGACGTAAACCTAATACCCGCTGGCAATCACTATCTTGCCACTGACGATATTGAAGCCAACACCGAAGTGATTGTGAAAGGTGCCGCTGTCGTTAAAGGTATTGTTCTCGGCCTAGGCGGAGGTGAATGATGCTATCAAAATTAATAGAGGTTGCCCTCAGTCAACGTTTAATGACAGTACTCGTTGCCGCCGTACTCCTGGGGTTTGGCGTGAAAGCTATGCGTGATTTGCCCATCGATGCATTCCCTGACATCTCACCAACCCAGGTAAAAATCATCGTCAAATCCCCGGGAATGACACCAGAAGAGGTCGAAACATTAATCACGCAACCTCTCGAAGTAGAACTCTTGGGCATTCCCGAACAGTCCATGTTGCGGTCTATTTCTAAATACGCACTCAGCTCAATCACCTTGGACTTTAACGAAGGTACAGATATTTATTGGGCACGACAACAAGTCGCTGAACGCGTCAATAACGTATGGAATGATTTACCAGGCGATATAAGCGGTGGTCTTGCGCCTATGAGCACACCGTTAGGCGACATGTTCATGTTTACTATCGACAACCCCGATCTCAGCAACTCTGAGAAACGATTTCTACTGGATTGGACTATTAGACCGGCCTTACGTACCGTACCTGGTGTGGCGGATGTTAACTCGCTTGGGGGATTCGTAAAAACATTCCAAGTAGCGCCTAAACGCGAAGCCATGGCTTTACTGGGCTTTAAAAACAACGACATAACCGTAGCACTACGATCCAATAATCGCAGCGACGGGGCTGGACGCATAGACCAGGGCGAGGAAGCCATTCTCGTGCGTGTAAACGGTGCAATACAGTCATTAGACGATCTTAGAAAAATTCAAATCACCAACGTTGAGCAAAAGACAGTATCGCTTGATCAAATTGCCAACGTTAACATCGGCTCCCTCGAACGTTATGGCTCTGTAACTGCCGATGGAGATTCTGAAGCGGTTCAAGGCTTAGTGATTGGTCTACGTGGTGCAAATGCACGCGAAGTCGTTAACGGTGTACAAACCAAACTTGAAGAACTAGAAAATACCCTCCCCGACGGCACTCGTATTAATGTGTTTTACGATCGAAGCGTGCTCATTAATAGCGCTGTCAGTACGGTGTCGAAAGCCCTTATTGAAGCTGTAATATTAGTATTAATTTTACTCGGCCTGTTCTTGGGAAATATACGCGCCGCTATCACAGTTGCTACTGTGTTACCGCTGTCAGCGCTAGCCACGTTTCTACTCATGGGAAAAATGAACATGACGGCCAATCTCATGAGCTTGGGTGGACTGGTCATCGCGATCGGCATGTTAGTTGACTCATCGATTGTTATTGTCGAAAACATAGTTGCGTCACTTGGTCGCAATGCGCACAACAAACTGCCACGACTTCATATTATTTATCGAGCAGTCAAAGAAGTGTCTATCCCTGTGACGTCTGGGGTGGCGATCATTGTGATTGTTTTTCTCCCGCTCTTATCGCTTGAGGGCCTCGAAGGCAAATTGTTTGGCCCCGTAACACTGACCATCGTATTCGCCTTGGTGAGTGCTTTATTTCTCTCGCTTTCAGTTATCCCTGTCCTCGCTTCGTACTTAATTAATAAGCAAGAAGACATCGAACCTTGGCTAAGCCGAAAACTACATGAACTATATGAGCCGCTATTGATAAAAGCGCTGACAAAGCCCAAAGCTGTTTTTGTGTCAGCTGGAATACTACTACTCTCTGCTGCCTGTACGTTTCCTTTTATTGGCAAAACCTTTATGCCGACAATGGATGAAGGTGACATTATTATTCAGCTTGAATTTATCCCGTCAATAAACCTATCTACAACCACACGGATGGTGCAACAAGTCGAGAAAGCTTTATTGGACAATATTCAAGAGATTGAGCGCGTCGTATCACGCAGTGGTTCCGACGAAATTGGCATGGACCCAATGGGTCTCAACGAAACTGATATGTTTCTTCAGCTAAAGCCAACCGACGCGTGGCACGTTGACGACAAGGCTGAGCTGGAAGAGAACATTCGCACTGTCATGGAGTCATTCAAAGGCATCAATTTTGGCTTTACACAGCCAATCGATATGCGCGTCTCCGAAATGCTCACAGGCTCCCGGGGAGACGTCGCCATCAAACTTTTTGGCACTGACCTTCATTTACTCAACGATTACGCCCAACGTATCCAAAAAATTGTCAGTCAAGTTCCAGGCAGTGTTGACGCGATGGCAACACTCAATGAAGGCGCCCAATTTTTACAAGTCAATATTAATCGTACTCGTGCGGGACAGCTTGGTGTCGATGCGGATCAACTACAGCGTCAATTGCGCTCCGAGATAGAGGGAATGCAAGTCGGGACGATCATCGACGAAGGCGCGCGGGTACCGTTAGTGCTGAGGTATGACAAGTTACAAGGTGATGGTCAAATGAAGCTCAACAATGACTTCATCAACCTCCCCGACGGCTCAATCATTCCGCTCTCTGAGCTAGCAGAGATACAACGCGTGGAAGGCCCAGTTTCTATATCTCGTGAATCAGGCCAACGCTTTGCGACCATTCGCAGCAATGTAGAAGGACGGGATCTAGTCGGCTTTGTTGCCGAAGCACAACAAACGATCAACGAGCAACTCAAATTACCAGAAGGTTATTCCCTCTCCTGGGGCGGTGAATTTGAGAATCAACAACGTGCCGCAACTCGCTTAAGTATTGTTGTCCCAGTAGCGATTGCCCTTATCGGTTTACTGCTATTCTTAACGTTCAACTCAATAAAACAAACACTGGTTATTCTATCGAACATACCCTTCGCCATGATTGGTGGAATTTTTGCCCTCTTTGTCACAGGTCAATATTTATCCGTCCCAGCCTCAGTGGGGTTTATCGCGTTGCTCGGCATCGCGGTGTTAAATGGCGTGGTGATGATGTCGCATTTTAACTACCTACACGCAAAGAGGATTCCTATTGAAGAGGTAGTCCGAGAAGGTGCGCTACGACGCCTGCGCCCAGTATTGATGACGGCAAGCACCTGTGCATTTGGTTTAGTGCCACTGCTGATTGCCGAAGGCCCAGGGTCCGAAATACAAAAACCACTGGCAATCGTGGTGATAGGAGGGTTAATTAGCTCAACCCTGTTAACGCTATTTTTACTTCCGATCGTTTATCGCTATACCCATCGCTACCCAGTTTAGGCAACTATTATGAAAAGCTTACTCGTTCTGAATACGTCTCTCGAATTAGAAGAAGACATGGTGGATTTTTTACTCGAGCAAGACGATATTTCGGGGTTTACCAGCTATAGGGTCAATGGCCACGGTGAAGCTGGTGCTTGGCATTTAGTAGAACAGGTGACAGGCAGGCGCAAACGCATTCAGTTTGAAATCACCATGGCAGCCAGTTTAGTTGATAAGCTGATTGATTCTTTGAGTGTATCAGTAGGTAAAGATATCTATTTTTATGAGCTGCCAGTCCGACGAGAAGGCCACTTGCGATAAACAAGTTCGTTATCGAAAATGTAAAAAAAGGGCAGCGAAGCTGCCCAAAGGGCTTAAACCTACAATCACGAGGCTTGTTTAGCCGGAGGGCTATGGGAAATTTTTGGTCATAAACGATTAGTGGCTAATCATCCACGGCCGCTGTGAAGGAAACACCTTACTTCCATCCGCTAGATAAATTACTTGTTGCTTTAGATTACTTTGATCCGGCGCGGCGCCAATGATCTGTGGCTTACCATGATGATGCGCTCCAGAAGCGCGGTGTCCACAACATCCGCTACGCTTTAATTCAAATGCTTTTTTTTCTGCCTCTTCTGCGCGGCTGTCAGTCGTAGAAAAATGAGGCTCATGACGCGCCCTCTCATTTTTTTCCATCGCTTTACGTTTTTCTGGCGCCATCGCTAAAACTTCCGGCGGAATCATAATAATTCGTCCGCTCGCTACACCGCATGTTGGGCAAGCTTGCGGCTTACCGCTGTCAGCCATGGTAGCTAGCTGGTGAAACACACCGTGGTCTTTACATTTGTAATCGTACAAAGGCATTGTCATTCTCCTTAGTGGCGCAAGCTCGGAACGTAAATGCGGGTTTTGCTATTCACGTATCGAGCTTGCACTCGCTGATGGTAGTCTCGTCTTATGTATCTCGTTCCTTACACGTCCTTGGACAAAGGCACATCAACACTGCCATCTAATTCAATCTTCGGTCCGTCTGCATTGGGCTTCACATCGAATTCAAAAATATCCGTTGGTAACCACAACGTGGCGCAGGCATTAGGAATATCGACCACACCACTAATGTGCCCCTGTACGGGCGCAACGCCAAGAATCGCGTAGGCTTGTGCTTTGGTGTATCCAAACTTCGTCAAATACTCAATCGCATTCAAGCAGGCTTGTCGGTAGGCAATATGCACATCAAGATAATGCTGTTTACCATCTTCATCGACCGATATTCCTTCAAAGATCAAGTAGTCGTCATATTTCGGTGTTATAGGGCTAGGCTTAAAGATGGGGTTCTTAACACCATACTTCGACATACCATCTTTAATAAGGTTGACACGCATGTGAACCCAACCGGCCATTTCAATTGCGCCGCAAAACGTAATCTCACCGTCACCTTGACTAAAATGTAGATCACCCACACTTAAGCCTGCGCCATCGACATACACAGGAAAATAAACGGTTGAGCCACGAGATAAATCTTTGATGTCACAGTTCCCACCATGCTCGCGTGGTGGAACCGTACGCGCAGCTTCGGCAGCGGCTGCATCTTTGGCATCTCCTTGCATACGCCCCATGTGCGCGGTATCCGCTACAGGAAGTGTTGCTAGTTCTGGTACTCGGTCAGGGTCGGTGGCGACTAAGGCAGATTCGCGAGCGTTCCATTCATCTAACATCTCGCGCGATGGTAAACAGCCAATTAGTCCGGGGTGAATTAAACCAGCGAATTCAAGGCCGGGGACATGCCGCGACTTAGTAAACATTCCATTAAAATCCCAAATAGACTTTTGTGCCTCTGGAAAATGCTCTGTTAAAAACCCACCACCATTTTGTTTCGAGAAAAAGCCATTAAAACCCCACTGGCTTTCGTCAAACGTACCGATATCTAGGATCTCTACTTGTAACAAATCACCTGGCTCTGCCCCTTCAACCGCTATCGGCCCTGACAAGAAGTGGACTTTTGATAGATCCACATCCCGCACATCATCAGCGCAGTCATCATTAGCGATTTGGCCGCCGGTCCAATCCACGCACTCCACAATAAAGTCATCCCCCGGTTTCACGGTTTCAACCATAGGGATATCTGGATGCCAACGGTTATGAATCTTGTCGTTATCATAGGGTGATGAGTTTAGGTCGACTTTAATAATGGTCTCGGTCATAGCTGATGCTCCTATTCGATTAATCTAAAATGTCTTTCTATAAAAAAGTCTTCGTACAAGTTTGAATAAATTAAACCGCCAAGTAGGAAGCCACCTTGGCTTCATCTAATGTGTCCCTTGATTCTTCGTGCACAATCTCTCCCTTTTCAATCACCAGTATTCGATCGGCGATATCCAGTGCAAAACTTAATACTTGCTCCGACACGATGATCGACAATCCTCGAGTGTCCCGAATCTTCTTGAGCGTTCGCGCCATTTCGCGAATGATTGATGGTTGGATTCCCTCGGTAGGCTCGTCGAGTAAGAGCATCTTTGGATTACTTGCTAGAGCCCGCGCGATGGCGAGTTGTTGTTGCTGCCCACCCGATAAGTTACCGCCACGTCTCGACCCCATTTCCTTGAGCACCGGAAATATTTCGTATAAGTCTTCCGGCACTTTCTTTTCACCGGTTACAGTCAATCCAGTTTCAATATTTTCTTTTACCGTCATAGTGGAAAAAATCATTCTCCCTTGTGGTACGAATCCAATACCACCTTTAACTCGGTCATGACTTTTCATGTGAGTAAAATCCAGATCCTCCAACGTCGCTTTACCTTTCGATGTCGGCAACATGCCAATCAACGATTTCATCAACGTGGACTTCCCCATGCCATTGCGCCCCATAATGGCGACGATTTCTTTTGGCTTAACCTCAAAATTAAGACCATGCAACACTTCGCTTTGCCCATATGACACGTGATAATCTTTCACCGATAACATAGTGTTTCCTCGACCTTTAAATACCGACAGTTAGTGACCCAGATACACTTCAACAACCTTAGGATCCGTTTTTACTCGACTCATTGAGCCTTCCGACAACACCTTACCCTGGTGAAGTACCGTCACCCGATCAGCAATGTCTTCGACAAACTGCATATCATGTTCAATAACAATGACTGATCGTCCTTCAGTAATGCGCCGCAATAGCTCCGCCGTTTTTTTACGCTCAGCGACTGACATTCCAGCGACAGGTTCATCTAACATCAGTAATTCAGGGTCTTGAATAAGTAGCATGCCGATTTCCAGCCACTGTTTCTGACCATGACTGAGTAACCCAGCTTGCATATCCAGCTGCTCGGTTAAAAATATCGTCTCGGCAATTTTTTCAACTTCAGCGACTACGTCTGCATCGCGTTTGAACGCTAATGCGCCTATGACGGTATGGCCTTTGGGATAGGATATTTCTAGGTTTTCAAATACGGTTAGGTCTTCATAAATTGATGGGTTTTGGAATTTGCGACCCACACCTGCATGCACGATGGCGTGCTCTTTCATCTTGGTCAGTTCTTTGCCACGGAATTTAATTGAACCTTCAGTGGCTTGTGTTCTGCCACAAATAAGATCGAGTACGGTCGTTTTGCCTGCACCGTTAGGACCAATAATTACGCGTATTTCCCCTTCTTCAACATAGAACGAAAGGTCGTTAACAGCTTTAAAGCCATCGAAAGAAACTGTTAGGCCCTCTACAGCCAGAACAAAATCTGTGTTTGAAGCAGTCATTGTTAGTTCTCCTTAGGCGGCACCGGCTTGCGCCGTATCGGTTTTATCAGCGTCCTCTTCGACACTGGATTCAGTTGACCCGTCGACGCTGCCAGCTAAATCGCTTTCAGCGCTAACGCTCTCTACCGAAGCCGAGTTCTTCTCGCCTAAAGCCTCAGGTGTGCTGCCGGAATACCACTGCGGTAATTTTGGCTCGATAAACTTTTGGAATAGTCCAGCTATGCCATTCGGAAATGCCATGACAACGCCGATAAATAGCGCACCCATTGCGAACAACCACAATTCTGGAAAGCTTTCCGAGAAGGTGGTCTTTGCCCAGTTAACCAATAGCGTGCCGTATACCGCGCCCAAGATGGACAGTCGGCCACCGACAGCGCAAAAAATCACCATTTCAATTGAAGGCACGATGCCGACGAAAGAAGGCGACATAAAGCCTACTTGAAGGGTAAACATGGCTCCGCCAATGGCAGAGAACGCAGCCGCTAGACAAAAAACAAAGATCTTGAAATTTGAAACGTCGTAACCTGAAAACCGCACACGATCTTCTCGGTCGCGCATCGCGACTAGAATTCGACCCAGTTTATTTTTGCGAACAAATTGCGCCAGAAACAAACAACCAAACAACAGCACACAACACGCGTAATAAAGAATTACTTTGGCACCGTCGGTACGAATGTCCCATCCCAACAATGTACGGAGATCGGTGATCCCGTTTACACCACCGGTGTAACCTTGTTGGCCGATAATTAAAATTGTCAAAATCGCCGCAATCGCCTGTGTAATGATCGCGAAATAGACACCGCCAACTCGGCGCTTAAACATCGCCACGCCAATAATAAAAGCGAAAATCGTGGGCACGATGACGACGGCGATTAAAGCAAATGGCAAGCTGTAGAAGGGCTCCCACCAAAAAGGTAGTTCAGTTATCTGATTCCAATCCATGAAGTCTGGGATGCCCGGTGTCGATTGAATTTTTGTCGACTCAGGGTCTGACGATTCCAATTTCAGAAACATTGCCATGCAGTAGCCGCCTAAGCCAAAAAAAACGCCTTGGCCCAAACTTAGAATGCCGCCGCAACCCCAACACAACACCAAACCCAGTGCGACAAACGCATAGGTTAAGTACTTTCCAATGAGGTTTAACCGAAAGACGTCGAGAAACATCGGCAGCACCGCAAATAGGATGAACGCCAGTAACGCAAAGCTAACGATGTCTTTGCGCGGCATAAAGGTAGATACAGAATGGTCCGACATAACAGCCTCCTTAATGGCGGATCTTCAAAGCGAACAAACCTTGTGGACGCAGCATTAATATGCCGACCACAAACAACAACGTAAGGACTTTGGCCATCGAGCCGCTAAGGAAAAATTCCATTGTGGATTGTGCTTGCGAAATAGAGAAAGCTGATGCGATGGTTCCCAATAAACTTTGCGCACCGCCAAACACTACAACTAAAAAAGTATCGACAATGTATAGCTGCCCTGCTGTTGGTCCGGTCGAACCAATCATGGTAAATGCACTCCCCGCTATACCAGCAATGCCACAACCAATACCAAAGGTATAGCGATCGACTTTTTCGGTATTAATACCCACTGCACCTGCCATTGGTCGGTTTTGCACAACAGCGCGTACTTTTTTACCCCAGCGCGATCGGTACATCAGAAAATACACACCAATTGCAATACACAAAGTCAGTACCATGACGAATATTCCATTAATAGGCACTTCGACAATCTCTGTCAGTTGATAGGAGCCCATCATCCAATCCGGTAGCGTTACGCCAACCTCCCGCGCACCAAATACCGTACGATACAACTGCTGTAATATAAGACTTAAACCCCAGGTAGCGAGTAACGTATCGAGTGGACGCTTGTATAAAAAGCGAATCAAACTCCACTCCACGAAAACCCCTAGGGAAAACGTGACAACGAAGGCGATAGCCATCGCGACAAAGAAGTAGCCGGCAAACAAACCCGGCATATAATTAGAAAAAACGTTAGACGTGAGATATGTCATGTATGCACCGAGAATCATAAATTCTCCATGCGCCATGTTAATAACGCCCATCTGACCGAAAATAATCGCCAAACCGAGCGCCATTAAGACTAAGACGGAAAATAGTATCAGGCCGGCGAAGCCTTGCATTGCGAATATCGCGGTTAACTCCGAGGTACTATATTCTGAAAACATGTCGAAATACTCCAATAATCACACCGACGGGATACTGTGTTGTCAATTGGTGGCGACTACTGCCGCCACCTTTCTTGCAGTGCTCTCTATGCCCTATATTTCCGCAGTGAGATTTATTGGTAACCTTCAGGGAAAGGGTTTGGCTCGATGAGGTCAGAACTTTCATAGACCACATCGTATTGGCCGTCTTTTTTCGCTAAACCTACACGGGTTTTAGACCAGAGGTGATGATTGGGGTGAATCTTGACGTAGCCTTCTGGCGCTGTTGTCAATTCGATACCTGGTGATGCCTCACGTACTTTATCGATATCAAACGATCCTGCTTTTTCGACAGCTGCTTTCCACAACCAAGGCCCGAGGTACGCAGCTTGCGTTACGTCACCGATCACGATGTCGTCTCCGTACTTGGCTTTAAACGCTTTCACAAATGCTTCGTTGTTGGGGTTGTCAAGGCTTTGGAAATATTTCATCGCCGCATAAGCGCCTTCAATGTTTTCACCTCCGATACCGAGAATCTCATCCTCTGTAACCGAAATGGTGAGCAACAATGGTTTTTCTTTCGTGAGATTGATACCCGCTGCCTTCAACTGTTTGTAAAACGCAACATTGGAACCACCGACGACAATCGCGTAGATGACATCAGGTTTTTTCAATTTAATCTTGTTGATTACTGAGTTAAATTGCGTGTGGCCTAGCGGGTAGTATTCTTCACCCACCACTTTGAGCCCTAACTTTTCGATATGCTTGCGCGCAATTTTGTTGGATGTCCTAGGCCAGATATAATCTGAACCTAATAAGTAAAAACTTTTTGCTCCTTTTTCTTTCGCCACCCAATCGATTCCAGCAATAATTTGTTGCGTTGCTTCTTGGCCGGTATAGATTACATTCGGCGACTGCTCTAAGCCTTCATAAAATGTTGGGTAATACAGCATGCCGTTGTATTGCTCAAATACTGGTAATACAGCTTTACGTGAAGCAGAAGTCCAACAACCAAACACTGCCGCCACCTTATCGTTTACCAGTAATTTTTTGGATTTCTCTGCAAAGGTGGGCCAATCACTAGCGCCATCTTCTTGGATATACTCAATCTTTCTACCCAGCACACCGCCCATTGCGTTGATTTGTTCAATCGCAAGCTTTTCGGCTTGCACTGAACCTGTTTCGCTGATGGCCATGGTGCCGGTCACTGAATGTAAAATTCCGACGGTGACTGTGTCGTCAGTCACCGCGAGGCCAGTTGTATTGACTTCAGCTGACGCCACACCAGCCATCAGCAGCCCGGCTGGTATTGCGCTTAATGCTCGAAGCAGTATTCGTTTTTTTACAGAAAACTTGCTCATAGTCTTGCTCTCCTCAGTTTGAAATAGCGGCAACGCTCTTGTCGGAACGTCTCCCCCGTCGCAGGCATTTACCGACATCGCTCTATGCAATGTCGCCTCGCCTGGTATGTAAATTCAGGGATAGTGTGCGCGGGAGTGCCGCATTCGGCTATTCGCAGGATGCTCTAACCAAGTACGTCAATTGACGTATATGGAAAATCTCGTTTTCAAGATAGTTTTGAGACGTTCTTGGCGGCTGCAGGGCAAATACGACGAAACCAAGCTTTGAGAAATTTTGCGGCTTTTCAGTCACAAGAATGTGAAGGGTGTAAACCCATAGGGTCTAAGAATTGCACTAAGCATACAAAGGTAGCACTGGGGGCGTTTAGCAAGCACGAGCTATTAACCTAACCGCGTATTTTTTTGACCATTCATTGTCATCATTGCCATACGGCGCAATTCCGTTTTTATGAATCCACACCAAAAAGTCTTTCGCGTGAGACGCAACTACAATCGCTGGGTCGCGAATGAAACGTTAGAAGACTATGCCCTGCGCTTCACCGCAAAAAGCGCTCGCCGTTGGAGTGCTGCGCATGTTTCACAAACCGCATTGGGTGCGATTTCATTTCTTGCCCTAGAAGCCATTGGCGGTGCCATTACACTGAGTTATGGATTCAGTAACGCTGTGACGGCCATCATGGTGGTAGGCGTTATCATTTTTCTGACCGGGTTGCCTATTAGCTACCATGCTGCGAAACAGGGCACAGATATAGATTTGCTTACTCGTGGTGCAGGATTTGGGTACATCGGGTCCACGATTACTTCTCTCATCTACGCGTCATTTACCTTTATCTTTTTTGCTTTGGAAGCCGCCATTCTCGCCTTTGCGCTAGAACTAACATTAGGTATTCCTTTAACCATCGGTTATGTCATTAGCTCGATTGTGGTTATTCCGCTGGTAACACACGGAATAACACTAATCAGTCGCTTTCAAGTTTGGTCACAACCAGTATGGATACTATTGCAGATCATTCCTCTTGCCTGCATCGCATTCCAATCGGATAACGCCATTGATCTGTGGACCAGCTATTCTCCGGCAACCCAAACTAGTGATTTCAACCTTCTCGCGTTTGGCGCAGCGTCGGCGGTACTTTTTTCGCTCATTGCTCAGATCGGCGAGCAGGTCGATTTCTTACGGTTCTTACCTAAGGAGCACACAGAAAAACCTAGTGCTCGTTGGTGGTTTGCGATGGTTGCAGCAGGGCCCGGATGGATCATCACTGGGACTGCCAAAATCCTAATTGGCTCTTTCCTGGCCGTACTAGCGCTTAGCCATGGCATAGAGTTCGATCGCGCATCAGACCCTAACCGAATGTATCTAACCGCATTTGGCTACCTAAACGGCTCACCTCAACTTACCTTATGGCTAACTTGTGCGTTCGTCATTCTTTCGCAACTAAAAATTAACGTGACTAATGCGTACGCCGGATCGATTGCCTGGTCTAACTTCTTTTCTCGTTTAACGCACAATCACCCAGGTCGCGTGGTCTGGGTTGTGTTTAATGTTGCCATCGCATTAATGCTTATGGAATTAGGGGTGTATCGGGTACTCGAAGAAATATTGGGCGTTTATTCTATTGTCGCACTCGCGTGGGTTGGGTCCTTGGTTGCTGACCTTGTCATTAATAAGCCGCTAGGTTTACGTCCAGCTACAATGGAATTTAAGCGCGCCCATTTATACGATATCAACCCCGTTGGCGTAGGATCAATGATCATTGCAAGCGGCCTCGGCTTTGCCAGCCATTTCGGAATATTTGGTGAAGTCGCGCAAGCGCTTTCATCTTACATTGCCTTAGGATCAACATTTGTCAGTGCTCCTGCCATAGCTTACTTAACGAAAGGCAAGTACTACATAGCACGAGAAAGCATTCCGTTTAGCGAGCACAACAAAATCGAGTGTTGTATTTGTAATCATGAATTTGAACGCGAAGATATGGCAAATTGCCCAGCCTATGCAGGTCCAATCTGTTCACTTTGCTGCTCGTTGGACAGTCGTTGCCATGATATGTGCAAAACAGAATCTCGATTATCAGATCAACTCACATCCTGGTTAGGTCTACTCCTACCGAATTCTTGGACTCGCCTATTGCAAAGCCGCTTTGGTCACTTTATTGGCATTTTTATACTGATCAATCTTGTCATCGCAAGCTTGTTGCTCTTGGTTTATGTACAAATTTCTTGGGAGCAGGATGTTGAAAATACCCTCATATCCAGCGCACTAGTCAATGTATTTTTTATTCTTTTTATCGTTTCAGGGGTTGTTTCATGGATGTTTACGCTCGTTCATGAAGCACGCCGTGTCGCACTGGAAGAAACCCAACACCAAACCGAATTGCTTATTGCTGAAATCAAAGCGCATAAAGAGACCGATAGGGAATTACAAAAAGCCAAAGAAGTGGCGGAATCTGCAAATCAAGCTAAAAGCCGATACCTAACAGGCATCAGCCATGAGCTACGCAGTCCGCTGAATGCCATTATGGGCTACGCGCAATTACTCGAACAAGACAGTAACCTGCCTACAAAACGACGCAGTGCTCTAAGTATCATTCGACGGAGTAGCGAGTATCTAGCGGATTTAATTGAAGGGCTGTTAGATATATCACGCATTGAAGCAGGACGCCTCGAGTTAGCGCCTTCCAGTGTTCAATTAAGTACATTGCTGGAACAAATCGTCAGCATGTTCCAAATGCAAGCACACAATAAAAACATTGGTTTTCACTATTCTCGCCTAACGCCTTTACCTGACACTGTGAAAATTGACGAAAAACGGCTGCGACAAATATTAATCAACCTATTGTCTAACGCCGTTAAATATACTCACGAGGGTGCAGTAGACTTCAGCGTTTCATACCGCAGCCAAGTAGCGGTATTCACCATTCGCGATACAGGTGTAGGCATTGCCGAAAAAGATATGGATCGAGTTTTTCGACCATTTGAGCGAGTGAGAAAAGCTGGTGGCCCCTATGTTGCGGGGACAGGCTTAGGCCTGACCATTACTAACCTTCTCATTGAGATACTAGGCGGCGATATTAAAGTTAATAGCCAACCAGGTATTGGGAGTACTTTTACCGTATCGTTGATGCTGTCAAGTACTGACACAGCGTCAACAATTCCAACCAAAAAAGTGCCAACCGGCTACGAAGGCGAGGAAAAAACACTATTTATTGTTGATGATGAACCAAGCCATCGCAGCCTTCTAAATGATATTTTGGCTCCTCTAGGCTTTAACGTTTTACAAGCCTCGGACGGTAGAAACTGTCTCGAGATGCTCAGCCATCTCGATTCTCCACCCGATGTTTTTTTGCTCGACATCACCATGCCGGGAATGAGTGGCTGGTCTTTGGCCCAGCAACTTAGAAAGCTCGCACCCTCCGCAAGCATTCTAATGATTTCTGCGGATGCCCACCCACAACCGCCCCATGAATTTGAGGTTTCTCCTCACGACGGCTACATAGTAAAGCCCATTACTATCGATCAATTACTAGAAAACATTGCGCATTTCACTTCAATTAACTGGTCCTATAGCGAGAATGGCGAAGTTCAAACCGAACTCACTGAAGCAACCCAACACAGCTTAACGCCTTCGAAAGCTGAGGTTATCAATATCAAACGTCGAACCATTGACCTCAATAATGACGTTCGCAATGAGCTTATTCGCTTGGCAAAAATTGGCTATGCCAATGGCATCAATGAAAAGCTACGACAACTCACTATGAATAACGAGGCAGATCCATGCTTAGTCAAAAAATTACAGAACCTGTCAGATCAATTCCAGTTCGCCGCGCTGATTCAGGTGTTGGAGGTCGAGGCATGACCAGCCAATCGAAGAAGCGTGATGTCGTTCTCGTGGTTGATGATACGCCTGAAACCTTAAGCATGTTAAATGATACGTTAGAGCAAGCGGGCGCTACTGTACTGGTTGCTCTAGAAGGTCAACAGGCGTTAACGATCGCAAGTAATATCACCCCGGACATTATATTAATGGATGCGCTCATGCCCAACATGGATGGTTTTGAAACATGCAAGCGACTGAAAGCAATCGGAAAATTAGAACATGTACCAGTAATTTTTATGACCGGTTTATCTGACAGCGACAGTATCGTCAAAGGCTTCGATGCGGGAGGTGTCGACTACATTACAAAGCCGGTAAACGGTATTGAATTAGTCGCACGCATGCAAACTCACTTAAACAATGCCAGACTGACTCTCAGTGCTCGCTCAGCACTAGATAATGCGGGACAGTTCCTTTTCGCGACCAACAACCTGGGTGAACTGAAATGGGGAACACCCCAAGCTCACCAGTTATTCAGTCGTGCCGGCCTTGATGAAGCTTGGCTAATAGATTCGCTACCCCAATTAATTCGCAAACTTTTGTCGCCGCATTTTAACAAAGACAAAGGCATTAATGTGAGCGAAGGCACCCAGCCTTTACGTGTCGATTATTTAGGACAAACTCACAGTGACGAGGTTCTCCTGCAAATAGTCGATATGAAAAAGCCCCAAGAAAGCGAAATCTTAAAAGAATCACTAGCGATTACCGGACGTGAAGCGGAGGTTCTTTTGTGGGTCGCTCGAGGAAAAGCCAATCGGGAAATCGCCACAATTCTTTCAATGAGTCCTCGCACCGTCAACAAACACTTAGAGCAACTTTTTCGCAAATTGAATGTAGAAAACCGTACTGGCGCAGCGATTATTGCCCTAAAGCACCTGTCAAACTAAATACGAATACACTTATGTCCCAGCTAGGTTTTGCTGCCAACTGTGCGTGCAGTAACCAACGGCCGACAAATGTCTTCAAGGCCATTTCTTTTGACCTCATACATCATTGCTAACTGTTCGCCAAGCTTGCCTTTAGGAAACCCTTGCTGATTGAACCAAACTAAGTACGGCTCCGGCAACTCTAACAAAATACGCCCTTTATACTTTCCAAATGGCATCACCTGGTTTACCGCAGCCACGAGCAACTCTCCGTCAAATTCACTCACTTTCTTACCTCGTTCTACGATCTAAATGATCCACCGCCACTCTTTAGCTATTCTAACCTTACATTCGGCGATTCTAACTCGCACTTTACACCAATTTAAAATATTCTGGCTGGCTAAAATACTTCGCCAGACTTTGAGAAAAGGCCCCAGCATATGACCCCTGATGATTTCAATCAACGTATCCGATCTTACCTTCCAGGACACTTAGGCATCAAAGTATTAAATGTCGATGAGGACAGTTTTACTGCAGAGTTGCCGGTTAGCCAACACGTTATGGCACCCAACGGTTTTATGCATGCTGGGAGTGTTGTAAGTCTTGCGGATACCTGCTGCGGGTTAGGCTGCATGGCCATTCTACCGGAAGGCGCACAAGGCTTTACCACCATAGAGTTAAAATCTAATCACCTGGGTACCGCAAGAGAAGGCACGGTTGAGTGTACGGCACGGGTTTTTCACAAAGGCAAAACCACGCAGGTGTGGGATGCCGAGGTTGTCCATCGAGATACCGGCAAAACCATCGCGCTGTTTCGCTGCACACAAATGATTTTGTATCCCCAAAATTAGTCACCTCGTTTACATTGATTTTCGATCACTATGTCCAGCAACAGTCATTCTAGTCTTAGCAAACAGCCGATGTTTTTTGGCTGGAAAGTAGCACTGGCGTTGCTGGTCATTCTTACCTTCACCTCCGGCCTGAGTTTTTACAATCATGCCGTTTTTCTCGACGCATTCGCCAAAGAAGGGCTATTCAATCTAGAAGATGCGTCACTAGCGGTAACTATATTTTTTCTGAGTAGTGGTTTTGCGGGGCTTTGGATCGGCAAAGTAATTGACAGAGTAGATCCTAGAGTTCTCATTTCGATAGGCGCTGCACTCAGCTGTTTGGCATTAATCGGTGTTCGTTACTCCGATGCTCTGTGGCAACTGTATTTGAGCTACAGTCTTTTCGGTGCAGGTTTTTCGGCAGCGGGTTTATTGCCTGCAACAACCCTCATCACGCGATGGTTTGTTCGTCGACGAGCGGTTGCATTGTCCGTCGCCTCTACCGGCTTGTCATTGGGCGGCATCCTGGTGACACCCCCCTGCGCAGCACTCGTTGAAGCCTGGGGACTCCGCGCAGCGACACCGGTTTTTGGTTTGGTATTTTTAATTGGCATAATCCCAACAGCTTGGCTGTGGCTTCGTCCATATCCCGCCGACATGAACCTGCTCCCAGATGGTGACAAGCCAATCAATGAGAAACCAGTCACACTGGAAACAACACTAAACACATCCTCGACCAAAATAGCCAATGGCATCAGTTACAGTGATGCCAAGCATCAGCGATTTTTTTGGGGAGTGAGTCTTTCCTTTATTTTGCTTATGCTGGCCCAGGTGGGTGGTATTGCCCACCAGTATGGTCTCGCAAAACAATTACTTAGCGAAACACAAACCGCGCTTGCCGTCGCGATTTTGCCCACTGCCAGTATTATTGGGCGTTTAGCCGGGGGCTGGCTTATCGGGCTTATGTCCTTAAGAGTATTTGCTCTTAATATCATGTTCTTGCAGGTGTTCGCACTGACTTTATTAGCCACGGATTACGCTCCATTTACGCTATGCCTTGGACTAGCGTGTTTTGGAATTACCGTCGGTAATCTATTGATGCTCCAGCCTCTATTGATCGCCGAAGCTTTTGGTCCACGTGACTATGCAAAAATATTCTCTTTCGCAAGCTTACTTTCTTCTTGGGGAACTGCAGCAGGCCCAATGGTATTGGGTTTGGCTTTTAGTTTTAGCGGTAGCTACGGCGGCGCTTATTGGCTTGCGGCATTGGCAGGTTTGATAGGGCTAATTATTTTCATCTGGGGGGGCCCTCTTCGTAGAGCCAACTAGCTGCGCAGATCACCAATACCCTCCCAGGAAAACTGCACTGTGTTTACCTGTTTTGCTTTAGGCACTACACTAAATAGAGAGTGAGTAAAGGAGAATGGCATGAGTGTAAAGTTACGCGCGTTATCTATCGATGGCAGCCAACAATTTTGGGCCACCGTTCACGCAGCCATTGCGACGGACACCATCGCTGCCTTTTCCGATAATGGTGTCATTTTTACAGCGCTAAACGATCATGCGCGGATGGTACCCCGCTTTGTTGGAAACACTCCCAAGCCCCTGCCATCACATAGCCACTCACACAATAATCAAAGTATTACTATTCATGGTGATTTTTATGGTCTGAGTGCCGACGCGCTTACCAGCAACGACACTAGTCCACGATCAGGTACACGTGTATTTAACCGACGGCCTGCGGGCCAACACCTGTCCGACAATTTCTCAATCGCCAATTTTTGGCACAATTCGAGTACTACACGCGGCACGCGGTTCCAGTTTTATCACGAGAAACCAACTCAGCGCGCCAATTCCACAATCAGCAATTGTAAACCCATCATCATTGATTCCATTCCTTTTGGACCGCTTATCAATGGCACATCCACCCATCAAGCTGGGCTCTTGTTATCACCACTGCAAGCCAACAATGCATTGATGGATCAAGTGCGACACAACGGTGCGATCCAAACACCTCCCTATTCTGGCAATACGTTGATAGCACACAATGGAAAACAGAATGTGCTTTTTATTATGAGCCTTCCTCACCCCTCCCCAGGTAAAACACTGTGGGACATCCGAGACAAGCTTAAACGTGCCCAGTGTGAAAACGCTGTGTTGTTAACAGCGAGCAATGCCGCGCACATGCAAGTCAATGGCGAATTTATATTAGCTAGCAAAGATAGGCCTCAACAGCAACAAATATGCATTTCCTTCGTTGCGACAAAAACGTTTAAAGCCGTAGCGTAGCTAAACCTAAACCGCGCTCAACAGACGTCGGCACTAATTTTGCAACATAAACCTCACTAAACTTTATTGAGAGTGTGACTCGTAGTAATACATTAACAATAGTTACACACTACACACCCTTTGGCAGGGGTGGCATAGCGTCAAAACTCAACAGTTCATTGGCGGCTTATTTCTTTTGGAGCTAACAAATGTACTGCGATATTTTAGTCATCGGTGGTGATGGCGATCTCGCTTATCGAAAATTGTATCCCGCGCTCTACCACCTGGATGAATCTGGGTGCCTTGCGGACTGTGTTCGTGTAGTCGGTATCGCCAGGAGTGAAATTGACAGCGAGTATTTTTCTGAACGAGTAAAAGAAAAATTTATCAAGTTTCATAATGAGCCACTTGAAGAGGCTCTTTGGTCAAAATTTTCGCAACGCTTACATTATTTTCAGGCTGACGCAACAAAAGAATCCGACTTAGATCGCTTGTCGCACGACGTGTTCGGTGATACCAAACGTGATTTAATTATTTACCTCGCTACGCCGCCATCCATCTTTGCACCTATTTGCCAAAGCCTTTGGGCCGTGGGCTTAGTGCGAGACAATACCCGCATTGTCGTTGAAAAACCGTTAGGCGATGATCGTGAAAGCTTTTTAGAAATCAACAACAGTCTCACAGAAATTTTTAAGGAAGAGCAGGTCTACCGTATAGACCACTACCTCGGTAAAGAAACCGTTCAAAATCTGTTAGCGATGCGTTTTGCCAACGTACTCTTTGAACCGCTATGGAACCACCACTACATTGACCATGTGCAAATAACTGTCGCCGAAACTGTTGGCATCGAAGGTCGCTGGGGGTTTTATGATGAGGCGGGAGCGCTAAGGGATATGGTTCAAAACCATTTGTTGCAACTGCTATGTCTTGCGGCAATGGAACCGCCCACCAAGCTGGACGCACGCTCTGTTCATGATGAAAAACTCAAAGTACTGCGCAGCTTGAAACCCATGGACAAATTTGATGTCAGGGATAAAACAGTCCGTGGTCAGTATCAAAGTGGTTCTATCAAAGGTAACGCTGTGCCTGGTTATCTTGAAGAAGAGGGCGCACGCGCTAACTCGACGACAGAAACATTCGTTGCCATAAAAGCAGAAATCGACAATTGGCGTTGGGCTGGGGTCCCGTTTTACTTACGAACGGGAAAACGCATGATAAAAAAATATTCAGAAATTGTCATTCAGTTTCGTGACTTACCCCATGCCATTTTCACCGACCAGCAAGTGAGCAGCCCAAACCGCTTAGTGATTCGATTGCAACCCAATGAGGGCATTCATTTACAACTACTCAATAAAGTGCCAGGACTGGATGACCCAATGTCGCTGGAAGCTGTGCCGCTAGACTTATCGCTCTCGGAAGCTTTTAGTAACCGACGTGTACCTGATGCTTACGAGCGTCTATTGTTCGATGTAATGCGCGCGAATTCAACGTTATTTATGCGGGCAGAACAAGTTGAAGCCGCATGGCAATGGGTGGACGATATCATTGCAGGCTGGCAATCGAGCAAACAAAAAGTAATTGGTTACCCTGCAGGAAGTTGGGGGCCGTCAGAAAGTATTGCCCTAATTGCGCGCGATGATCGCAATTGGGTAGAAGGATAAAACGGAGATTTTATACACCACGTTTTAAAGGAAATGATGACATGTTCAATACACCAAGGTAATCACAGTGACGTACCAACTGCACGAATTTCCAACAGACAGTGAATTAATCGACTCCCTCGCACCAATGATTGCACAACAGCTGAAACAAGCTATTGCGAGCCGTAGTCATGCCACGCTTGCCGTATCCGGTGGCAAAACACCCATTAATTTATTTTCTGCGCTATCTGAGCAAAATGTTTTATGGGATCGTGTTACAGTCACACTCATTGATGAACGATGGGTTGATTCTCGCCACGCTGACGCCAATGCAGGTTTGGTAAAAGAATACTTGCTCGCTGGTCAAGCAAAGCGTGCAACGTTTATTAGCTTGAAAGCCCCTTACGACTCCCCCTACGACAGCGTACAAACTATTTCCAAACGTATCGAACCTATTTTACCCATCGATGTGGCCATTCTTGGGATGGGTGCTGACGGCCATACGGCATCGTTTTTTCCTGATGCCGATACGCTAGATGAAGCAATGGACCCCAATGGCGATAATATCGTATGTGCCGTCACTCCGCCCAACGCGCCGCATGAGCGTATGACGTTAACATTGCCTGTTATCTTAAATAGCCACGCCATTTTCCTTCATATAGTTGGCGATGAAAAACGTCGGGTGTTACAAGATGCAATCGACAATCATCAAACGACCAAGTACCCGATTTCCGCCATCGTCAATCACCCAGAGAAATTGGTTGAAATATTTTTTGCTGAAGAAGCATAAGACGAGTTACGCGCGAGGAGCTAGGCATGTCTACACATCCTATAGTTGAACAAGTTACCGCTCAACTCACCGAGCGAAGTGCTGCAAGTCGACGTGCCTATTTAGAAAGTTTGCAACGTACGCTAGATGAGGAGCCGCCGCGACAGTCCCTTTCATGCGGCAACTTTGCTCATGGATTTGCTGCGTGTTCAGCTTCTGACAAAGACACAATCCGCTTAATGCACAGCGCAAACATCGGTGTCGTTAACGCCTACAACGACATGCTTTCGGCGCATCAACCACTAGCGGAATATCCGGCACTCATTGCTGAATTTGCTCGGTCGTTAGGCTCAACGGCGCAAGTGGCAGGGGGTGTTCCAGCCATGTGTGATGGTGTCACACAAGGTCGGCCTGGCATGGAGCTAAGTCTATTTAGTCGAGACGTTATCGCAATGGCTACGGCCATCTCACTTAGTCACAATATGTTTGACGCCGCTCTTTGCCTGGGCGTTTGCGACAAAATAGTGCCTGGACTTTTAATCGGATCGCTGCAGTTCGGCCACCTTCCCTGCGTTTTCTTCCCGGCTGGCCCCATGCCTACCGGGATCTCAAACAAAGAAAAAGCCGCCGTGCGGCAACGTTATGTCGAAGGCAAAGCCAGTAAAGAAGAACTCTTGGCAACTGAATCTGCCAGCTACCACAGCGCAGGGACCTGCACATTTTATGGTACTGCCAACACCAATCAGGTGTTGATGGAAGTGATGGGCATACAGCTACCCGGCGCTTCATTTGTGCCACCGAGCGATCCGCTACGCAAAGCGCTGCTGCAAGAAACGGTGACGCGTCTTATACAAGCTAACGCGCCCTCTACGCACATACCGCTGTCCGATGTGGTTACACCAGCATCAATAATCAATGCCATAGTCGCTCTGTTAGCCTCTGGTGGATCAACAAACCATACCCTGCACATTGTCGCCATCGCCAAAGCCGCAGGCATTCAATTAACATGGCGCGAGTTCCAGGCGCTGTCGGAGGTTGTTCCATTATTAGTAAGGGTCTACCCCAACGGTCAAGAAGATGTTAATGCATTCCAACGAGCTGGCGGGACGGCATTCTTAATTAAAGAATTACGCAGGGCAGGCCTGCTTAACGATCAAGTCAAGACAATCATGGGCGAGGGTTTATCCGCTTACGAATGCCCGCCAATGCTCAGTCAATCGGAAAGCATCGAATGGGATGCCCCAATTGAACAAACAAAATGGGACGAAGTACTGCGCCCTACTGCTTCGCCTTTTGCCCAAGAAGGCGGCCTGCGGGTATTAGCGGGTAATTTAGGGGAAGCCGTCAGCAAAGTGTCGGCCGTCAAACCAGAACATCAATCGATTAAAGCCCCTTGCGTTATTTTTCATGACCAAGACAGTTTAAAAGTGGCTTTCGAGAATGGCGAATTGGAAAAGGACTTCATTGCCGTCGTGCGTTTCCAGGGGCCGCAGGCAAATGGCATGCCGGAGCTACACAATCTATCGCCCTATCTTGGCACTCTGCAAGACAGAGGGTTTAAGGTAGCACTGGTTACCGATGGAAGAATGTCCGGCGCGTCAGGCAAGGTCCCATCTGCGATACACGTGTCACCAGAAGCCTACGCCGGAGGAGACATTGCAAAGTTACGCGATGGCGATGTCATAGAATTTGACGCGACTGCCGGAGTGTTAGAAGCCCATGTCGATGCCGAGGTATGGGCTACGCGAGAATGCATTTCTCATGATCATGATCACAGCACACTGGGAAGAAATTTATTTAGCCAGTTTCGCGCAAGTGTCGGCGCAGCAAGTCTTGGCGCATCTGTCTTTGACTTCACTTAAACCGCAACAAAGGACACCATATACGCAATGAACTATCTAGCGAAGTTACTGCAAGAGCTACGAATAATTCCGGTGTTAACGGTTAATTCTGCGGAAGAGGCTATTGACGTTTGCAGATCGCTGCAAGCCGGCGGCATCAACGTAGCAGAAATCACATTGCGAACAGCCGCCGCATGGGATGCCATTAGCGCCGTAAAGGAAACCTTATCTGATTTTTACGTCGCAGCAGGTACCATAAAAACTGGCCAAGACATCGAGAAGCTGGCAGCGTTAGGCGGTGTAGCTTTCGCGGTTAGCCCAGGTTTATCACTCGAGATTTGTGATGCTGCGACTGAAAACGATATCCACTTATTGCCCGGTGTAGCGACTCCCTCTGAGTTAATGGCTGGCCTGGATACGGGAAGGAAATGCTTCAAACTCTTTCCAGCAGAAGCGGTGGGAGGGATGGCGCTATTGAAGTCTCTGGCCTCACCCTTTTCCGAAGCCCTCTTCTGCCCGACAGGGGGCGTGAATCCTAGTAATTACCAACAGTATTTGAGCCTGAGTAACGTAGTAGCTATCGGTGGTTCTTGGATGGTAGCTCCGGAATTGATTCATACTCAGCAATGGGATCAAATTACTGCACTCTCACGCGAGGCGGTTACGGCGGCCTAAATCAATCGCACCCCTTAATTAACATCTTGATAGGCAGCGTATTTTACGTTAAAACAACGGCCCTTTCTGTCTTAGCCAATTAGTCATATTACAACGTTGTTTATGCCTCCACTGACCCAATCTTATCTCGACCGTTTTAGCGGCACCGCTCGCCTCTATGGGCAAGCAGCGCTCGAAGCTCTGTCTCAAGCACATTTCGTCGTCATTGGTCTCGGAGGTGTCGGCAGTTGGGCGGCGGAAGCGCTCGCGCGTTGCGGCGTCGGTGAGTTAACGTTAATCGAACTTGACGACGTTTGTGTGACCAATACCAACCGACAGCTGCACGCTATGCAGTCAACTGTCGGGCAAGGTAAGAATGATGTCATGTCAACTCGCTTGTTAGACATTAATCCCGAGCTGAAAATTCACACTGTTCGAGATTTTGTCACCAAGAAAAATATTCCTGATTTAATTAGTCCAAATCACGACGTGGTGATAGATGCGATGGACTCTGCGCATATCAAAGCAGGCCTTGCCTCGTACTGTAGTGCTCGGAAAATTCGTCTTATTATGGTCGGTTCTTCTGGCGGTAAAAGAGACCCACAACAAATTTGCGTTGGCGATTTAGGGAAAACCGAAAGCGATCCCATGCTAGTCAAAATTCGCAGCCAGCTATACCGTATCTACCACTTTTCACGCGATAAAGACCGTAAGTTTCGAATAGATGCTGTGTACTCAAAAGAACAAATGGTATTCCCCAAACCTGACGGTAGCGTTTGCCAAGACAAGCAGGCCTTGCAAGCCGGTGTTAAATTAGATTGCGCGGGAGGGTTTGGATCGTCTGTCATTGTGACCGGTACGTTTGGCTTTATCGCAGCGGACCAAGCCATTCAACGATTCCTGCAAAAACAACTGGGGTTATTTCGACAACGCAAATAAGTTGCATGCATTCTCCGTCGTTTGCTCTGCAACTTCGGCTAGCGTAATGTTTTTCAGATCAGCCAATGCATGCGCCACTTCGATGAGTTGTAGCGGTGAGTTTCTCTCGCCCTGATGACCACACAACGGCATATCGGGCGCATCAGTTTCTAGTAATATAGCCTGCAGAGGTAGCGCTGCGATAGCGTTTCTCGTCTTGCTTGCTCGGCTATAAGTAATTGTCCCCCCAACACCAATTAAAAACCCTTTATCAATATATTGCCTGGCTAGTGCTGCACTGCCGCTAAATCCGTGAATAACACCACCTCGCGCCACAGGCTCTTCGCTTAACAGCTGAAGCATTTCGTTGTGTGCTTTTACGCAATGTAAAATCAAAGGCTTTTCAAAGCAGTTTGCAATGCGTATTTGCGCTTTCAAATATTCAACTTGTACCGCCATGGATATGTCGATGAGCTTGTCCAGTCCCGCCTCGCCTATCGCAACGCAGTGTTTATCCTGTATATAAAAATCACACTGCGGTTTCAGCCAACTGACTAAAGTCTTAGCTTTCGGATTCACGGTGTCAATTTTGTCTAGCCACCATGGGTGTATGCCTACAGCGAAGCTCAACATGGGGTTTGTTTTCACCAAATCATGTAATGATCGCCACTGGGCCGGATTAACACCGGGTACCACTATATGGGAAATACCTGTAGCCAGACAGGCTTCCATAATTTGATCGCGATCCAAATCAAATTTGGAGAAATCTAGATGGCAATGACTATCGATAAAGTCCATGAGGAGAGATGAGATGTCGGCAGCGTTTTGCGCGTTACTGTGTGATAAATTACTGCGTATTATACGTTATTTGGAATTATACGTTATTTTGTGTTGTGTATTACTTGGCATAATGAATAGTATTTTTACCGTTATGCTTGCCAATATACATCGCCTCATCGGCTATCGACAATAAATTTTCTGGGCTCACACCAACCTCCCACTCTGCCACGCCGATGCTAACACTCATATCAAACTTTGTAATGCCGCTGGGAGTATCTAACGTTAAAGGTTCAACCAGAACCGCTCGTTTCTTGTTAATAACATCCACCAATTCGCCTCGATCACTGTAGTTAGTTAATAACAAGACAAATTCGTCACCCCCCAGCCGAACGGCCATATCGGATCGCCGCAACTGTTTTTGCAACCTCGCAGAGATATGACTCAACATATCATCTCCGACACGATGACCATAACTATCGTTGACCTGCTTAAACCCATCAAGATCTAGCATCGCCAGTGCCAAATGGCCGTCGTTGCGCTCCATGTTGTTAAATAGAATTTCTAGCCGATCAAATAATGCCGTACGGTTCGGCAACCCCGTAAGCGGGTCTTTAATGGCTTGGTCTTTAAGTTTTCGCAGAAGGGCGTGCCTGTCAATCGCATAAGTGATAGAGCGCGATAATATACCAGCAGTCGCCTCACCTTTAGGGACAAAGTCTTCAGCACCAGCCTTTACCGCGAGCTCCCCGATCTCTTCATCATTTGCACCGGTGAATACAACCACAGGGATATCGCTAACCACCGAGAGAAGGTGATTGAGTGTTGACAGTCCTTGGGTGTTGCTTAATCCGAGATCCAACAAGATGACATCAACATCAATTCGCGCAACTGCGTCTAGTGCACTATCAACACTCGTATAATGCTGCAATTCGTAGTTACGGCGGTGATCGCTCTCCAGCATACGCCGTAACAAATAGACATCATCTGGATCATCTTCAATTACCAGAAGTCGCGTTTTCTTCTCTCGGAAAGCATCTTCTTCACTTTCCATAGTTACCTTCACCTAGCGGGTCGATAGTGAGTTAAGAGATCGCTATATAGCTGCGTTGTTTAATTCAGTTTAGTTCATATATTCAATTAATGCTCAGCGCAACCACATCGAACCAATAGCGACATAGTGTTTCCATGCAGGTCTGCATATCACTCAAGGTTGCGGGCTTGCGAATGAAGGAACTTGCTCCAAGCCGATATGAGTCATTGATGTCATAATCCGAATTTGAGGTGGTATACACCACCACTGGAATACACGAATAAGCAGAGGAACTTCGCAATTTAAACAAGGCCTCTTTACCGTCGATTCCTGGCATATTGAGATCCAGCAAGATCAAGCTCGGTAGAGTCACGGGGTCCTGGGCTTCGCAGTCCTGCAAGAAAGAAAACATTTGTTCCGCTGAGCTGACTGCACGAAATTGAGGTGGATCATCCATTTTATTAACCGCAGACGACAACAAATATTGATCATCAGGGTCATCATCGACAAATAGTATGAGATGCTCCTTACGTGGCCCAACCATTATTACTCCTTGCAAGGCATCGTTAAGGTAAAGCAACTGAAAGAGCCCAACTCACTTTCAGCGGTTATATTGCCACCGTGCGTGACCGCGATTTGCCTACACAGCGCGAGCCCCATACCAGAGCCAGATATCTCTCGCCCCACCAAACGCCGAAAAGGTTCAAACACTTGCTCAGAAAATTTCGAGTCAAAACCGCGCCCTTGGTCGATGACCGAGATAACGACATCGCTATTAATCCGCTCGCAATCTATATCTATCCTTGGGTTTTCACCTGGTTTGGCATAGCGAATAGCATTCACAATGAGGTTGCGCATTATCTGTTGAAAGGTAGGCAAGTCTACATACAACTCTGCATCACCATGTACAGCGATGGTTGGGCTAGCCTCCTCGCACAGTTCAGACAGATCATCTAGAACGACTGTCATCATTTCCTTGAACGTAGTTTCACGCTTGTTAATCTTTTCTTTTGTAATACGGGACAGCATTAATAGGCTATCGATCATTGCTCGCATACGAGAGGTAGCATCGGTTATTCGATTTAGCTCATAACGAGCGTCTGGATCATCAAGCTTGCCCACTAGCCGCTGTTCAATACTATCAGTGAATGCGATTATCTTACGCAACGGCTCTTGCATATCATGAGATGCAGAGTAAGCGAATCGCTCAAGGGACGCATTAGAGTTTGCAAGCGACCGCTCCATCGCTTTACGTTCCGAGATATCCTCAACAACGAGAATAAAATATTCTGCTTCGCCATTTTCATCCTTCACGAGAGAACCTGTGACCAACGTCCAAACCACGTCACCATTTTTCTTTATCAAACGCTTTTCAATCACATACTGATCAATCTCACCGTTTAGCAGACGATTTAATTCCCGCTCATCTTGAGAAAAATCATCATCGAAAGTCACATCTTGTACGCTGAGACTTGATAAACCCTCCCAATCATAACCTAATATATCGCACAATTTTTTATTCGCTTTTAACCAAGTACCATCCATTGAAACATGTGAAATACCAACAGCCGCCTGCTCGAACGTTGCGATAAAATCTAAACTAAGTGCTTTCAAACGCTCCTCTCGCTCTTTCAGTGCAGTAATATCAAAGAATGTTCCTAGAATTTCTCTAGGCTTACCGGTCTCATCCAGCGTGTAGACTGCATCGCGCGAGTAACACCATATCCAATACCCCTTTTTATGCTTTAGACGATACTCCAGAGGCTCGCCCAGTTTTCCCTCGTTTGCTATAAGCGATTCAAAATGCTGCGCAACTAAGTCAACATCATCGGGATGGAAAATAGAGGCGAATTTTCCCCGTAACGCAAGCTCACTAATATCTTCTATTGAATACCCGGTAATCTCGGTATACATCATGTTGATGAATGTGTTTTTCCGCTTTTCTATATCATAGATATACGTTCCACATAACGACTTATCCAATACTGCATTGAGAAAACGCGTTTTTTCCCGTAACTGTTCCTCCAGCACCTTAAAAGAATTAACATTTGACAGTGTTCCCGACATCAACAGCGGCTTATCTTGGTCGTCAAAGATTGTGTTACCTCTTGTGCGCATCCATTCTAAATTGCCGTCTCCTGAGGTCCCTCGATAAAGAATATCGAAAGGCTGCTTACTGTTAAAATGTGCTTTTAACTGCCCTGCAACATAATCTCTATCTTCGGGAAAGATATGATTTTCCCAGTCGTAGTACGTTGGCAACCGTGAGTCGTCACAAAATCCAATGAGTTCTTGAAGCCTTTGGCTGTACCACACATCATTGGTTTGAATGTTCCACTCCCAGATCCCATCATCAATAGCATTAACTGCTCGCTTAATGCGATTACTGCTTTCCAAAAATTGTTCTTTTCCCGCCATGACATCACTAAGGTTTGTCACCATAGCGAATGCAAATTTTTCACCGTCTGACTCGTGTACCGATAAGCTAATCTCAATAAAAACCTCCTCTCCATTTTTTCGTTTTCCTCGCACCACCCGTCCCGCTGCCATCATGTGCCCTTGTGAAGGGTTATCCATATAGTTCTTTACGAGCACATCATGGTGAATGGCATGATCTGTTAAAAGTAGCTCCGATAAATGCTCCCCCACTAATTCATCCGGTTCGTAGCCAAAGAGCTTTTCAAGCTCCTTATTGGCTATTCGTATCTTCAAATTTGTGTCAACAACCAATAGCCCCCGAGGCAACAACTCAATCGAAAATTTAAATATTGCCTCCGCTTGTCGCTTTACTTCAATTTTCGATAGTTTTAGTTTTTCTTCCGCCGTGCGCTGAACGGCCTCTTCCAGTTGGGCTGGACTGGGAATTTTGAGTAGTGCGGGCAGCAACTTGTACAAAGCCACGGCGGTAAAAATGGATACCAGAGCAGTCATTGCCTTTAATACACCATGAACACCATAGGCACCGCACCACACGGTATAGATAGAAAAAAGATGAGTTATTCCACAGAGTAAAATGAACGACGCAAATAAAAGGAAAATGCCTTTAAAGCCAAGATCCTCACGCTTGCGGACAAGTATGAGAAGTGCGATCGGTATCGAGAAATATGCCAATGCGATTAGCAGGTCGGAAATGACATTTGTCCAAAGAATACCCGGCTGCCACAGATAACAACTTCCGTGCGGCATAAAGTCCATGCTGAAAAATTTTTCTGCCCAACCCACCGTAGAAGACCTCTGCGTTACCACGAGAAAACTGACGACCGAACACAGCCGTCAGTACTATTTCACTTTGGTCTTTTAACTATAGATGGATCACACTGCTTCTGCCTGTTAAATCCCCTTTTGATAACCACAAAAAAAGACAGACTATTAGTTCAAAGCGATACACGAATGAGCAGTAACAGCATTGGATTGAGACAAATTAAAGGGAAGGCCTTACGGCAACAATAGAGAGAATATTGATAAAAAGAGACCGGGGACAACCACGTGCAAATCAAAAGCGCACTACTGATTTAGATCGGCAATAACAGCGGAGATCATCAGTCGCGTTCGTGTTGAGGGTCGCCAATTAGCTTACCTAACGCAACCAGGACAACCAGACCTGCGGCGATACCCGGTAGCCCCTCATAAAGTGCGTTATGCAAGCCGAACCAACGCCAAACAATAGCTGCAGCAAGCCCAACAATAACAGCTACTATTGCGTGCTGCTGAGAACTTTTCCACCCAAAGCAACGCAAAATCAACAACGGCGCGAACGCGCTTGCCATACCCGACCATGCCAAAATAACCAAGCTAAAAACGCTCTGAGAATTGAACAATGCCCAGGTTAGCGCTGCCATTGTGATGAGTAGAGTGGCACCTTTTATCAGCAATGGGTTTTCTACCTTGTGAGGTAAAAGGTCGTGAGTAATGGCAGCTGAGCAACTGAGGATAAGAGAATCAGCCGTTGACATAGTTGCCGCGAAAATACCTGCGAGAATAACTCCCACCATCATTGGCGAGAGCAATTCCATTGCCATAGTTGGAAGTGCCAATTCCGCATCAAAGTTAGCGCCGTCTTGAATATAGATACGCGAAAGCATACCCACCATTGTCGCCATCATATAAAAAGCACTAAACCAAATGTAGTACCACGCTCGCGCGCGCCACATATCTCCGCTATCACGTAATGTCATAAAACGCACCATGATGTGCGGCTGGCCTATCACCGATAGCCCAGCAACCAACCAGCCCAATGCGAAAATCACACCACCCGCGACGCCGGGAAATACCATGTCTTTTGGCACCCAGTCCATAAAGTCCGGGATCGCTTGCATACTATTAAGCGCGGGGGTCACGCCACCGAGGGAGCTCACAGCAACAATTAACAGTAACCCCATCGCAAAAATCATGACCACCGATTGCGCTGCGTCAGTCCAAATAGACGCTCGAATACCACCGGCGAGGCAGTACAGTGCCACCATGGCTGCACCTAAACTTGCACCCACCCAGTTATCCCAACCAAATAAAACATGTAAAGCTTTACTTCCCGCGACTAACTGAGCACCCGCATAGGCCAACAGAAAAAGTACCGATATAGCACCGATTAATCGTTGCAATCGACTATTGTGACCACCGTACCAATAACTTAATACCCCGGCAAAACTCACTTCACCCGTTCGTTCAGTCGCGACCCTAAGGCGCTGATGCACAAATAATGACGCAAGAAAATCTCCAAGAATCCAACCAATCATTAGCCATATTGAAGCCAGGCCTGTGGCATAGGTATAACCGATTACACCAATAAACATATAACCGGAATTATTTGTGGCAACAGCAGACAGCCCCACAAGTAGCGGGTTAACACTGTTACTTGCCAAGTAATAATCTTTACCGGTGTGATCACTTTTAAATGCTGAAGATAGCCCCACCAAAGTGAAAGCGGCGAGAAAAATGAGAAATGTAACGATCATGTCCAGCCTTAACGATATTTATTGGTTTTTTATGAAGGCAGTTTCTATTCGGGGCTCTTAGCGATGCCATCGCTCAGCAATTGAATAAAACCGGGGTGATCTCGAAGCACATTTAAAGCTGCATCGGTTTGCATTTCACTGCGATAGCTATCACTAATTTGAAGTGCTTGCTTTAAATAAAATACCGCTTCGTCACTTTTTTCCATTGATGCGTATGCACAGGCTAGCTGGTAAAACGCGTGACTGTTTTTATCATCAACAGCAAGCGCTTGGTGACACAAGTTAGCGGCCCACTGAGGCTCACCCAACTCGAGGACCGCGTCAGCCTTATAGGTCAAGGCTTCGCAGTCTAGTGCGTTAAGCGTTAATATTTGATCGTAGATCGCGATCTTGCTATTTGGGTTGGTATCCTGGGCCGCGCGCAGCCACAACGATTGGATCTCTCGCGTGAGCTCGATCTCTTCTCTATTTTCTTCGATACTTTGAGTTCGCTGACTTAATTGCTGCTCAATGGTTCTCAAACGTTGCTCATATTCATCCACCAGCTTGGAAATTTCTTCATCCGCAAGAGAATGAACACGCTCTTTAATTTCCCGAATAGATGACCACCCAATAAGCACAAGCACTGAGGAAGCACCGGCAATCAAATAGAAAAAATAGGTTACTGTATCAGTGGCATAGGTAATTGCCCTATCTACAGCACCAATTTCTCTATCTACAACTTGCTGAATCAACTCATGTTTTTGCGCTGCCATATCGACGCGCAATTGACGAATCTCATCAAGCATATAACGCTCAATAAATGGCGTGTATAGCGGTTCTTGTAAGTCGTCTACGTTCTGAGCTACCGGGTCATCTGCTGATGATGACGAATCCTGGCTGAATACTTGCGCCGAAAAAATGAGAAACAGAGCAATTAAGACGCGAGACATATTGCGGCCCCATGATCATGTATCTCAACCAAGGCTGCATGGAGTGCTTTCACTGCCCTATCAAAGTCATCTTCATCAATAACAAATTGCATATCCACCTGCCGCATGGGCTGATGCACTGCCAGCACATTGATATCACGTTCCGCCAACGAAGCAACCGCTTTGGCCAACAGCCCCGAAATCTTCATATCACTGCCAAACGCAGACACAATAGCAACCTGACGCTGGTTAATTTCTGCATCCGGGAAAGCTTTCTCTAGCTCACGACGAATTCGCTTCACCATCTTGAGGCTTGTAGATAAGTAGTGCGTAATCGTATTGGCATTCATATCCTTCGATACGATTTGCGCTCTAAATCGTTTGATGAGGCTCAGGATCTCGCCATCGTATCGAGTAATGTTACCCGACATATCCTGATCGTAGAGTTCAATTGCGTAGACACCTGTACAACCCGCAATAATTTCAACACAAGGCTCGTCACTGACATAGTCGCGAGTAATTAACGTGCCCGCATGATCAGGCTCGAACGTATTCTTCACGCGCAGTGGAATATTGTGCTGCCGCAATCCTTTCGCCGCTTTCGGGTGAATCGCTTCCATACCTAAGTTCGCTAACTGATCGGCAACATCATAATTGGTACGACCAATAGGTACAGCGTTTGGCTCACCAACCAAGCGAGGATCGGCACTGCTTAAGTGGAACTCTTTATGGATTACCGCCTCGGCTGCTTCGGTAATGACAGCTAAACGACTAAATGTCATTTCGCTGTAACCACGATCGAACGTTGACATTAAGCCGTCCGCGCTATGTGCGTAGCCCGTCACAATGGGCACTTCAGTTTCGAGATCCACATGCTCAAAAGCCAACTGAATGCGCTCATCCAATGACATATGGTCATCGCACTGCCAGCCAGTCAAATCAACAAATCGGGCGTTGATACCATCGCGCTGCAATAACTCAGCGGTATTCCAGGCACTATGCGCTTCACCAAGGCTCGCCAGCATCTCTCGCACTGTTGCTAGATGATCTTCTAATGAGAAGTGGCCATGCTGACAAAGACGGTGCAGGTCAGCCAAACATTGACGCGTATCCTCAATGCGCTGGCCGATAAAGTCATTAGCTTTGGACAGCTCGCTTTCACCAAACAACAGGGCGTTAATAGCAAACATTTTCTCTTTAAGGTTTTGCAAGCCGTTGGACCAGCTATCATCATTCACGGTATTGGCGAATAATGCGTAGACACCAGGCTCACCGGTTTTTTTATGCTCTAATAAATCATTAGTGATACCACCATAGGCTGAGACAACGAAAACTCGCTGAAATAAACCTCCATGGGATGCTGCTTTACTAATAATATTATCTCTTACCGCTTGATAGTCACTCATTGAGGTTCCACCAATTTTTTCGACGGTATGCATTTTCATTGTATTTTCCAATTATTTCGCTTAAGAATGAGAAGTGGGTATTTCGCTACAATACAACCCCTATTCAATAGACTCCGCATCTAGCTCATATGCACCTTCCGCATTGTGCACTTCCTTACCGTTAAGTGGCGGGTTAAACACACACGCCATCACCATCTCCTTGTTCGCACGCAAAAAATGCTTGTCGTGCTTATCCAGAATATAGAGCGTGCCGGGCTTGATGGGGTATTTTTTGCCATCCGCAACCGTTTCGACCTCACCCTCACCAGAAATACAATAAACAGATTCCAAATGATTTTGATAATGCATTTGAAAATCTGCTCCCTCATAAATAGTTGTGATATGAAATGAGAACCCCATATTGTCATCTTTCAACAACATGCGAGTACTTTCCCAACTACCTTCCGGCGAGACGATTCGTCGACTACTGTCATTAGCCTCTTGTAACGTTCTAACGATCATTCTTTTTCTCTCTTCAATCTCTCTTTAAATTTTTACGCGCTTGCAAAGGTTTGCGTGGTTATCCTGCCATGCGCGCTTCATCATGCTCTTCATCGAAGTAATCGATCTCTTCAGGAATCGAGTCTTCTTTAGCACACACATCTTTAATCGCACCTTCAACAATATCGATGCCCTTTTTCAGGTTGACATCACTGATCGTCAACGGCACCAAAAACTTAACCACCTGATCGTCGGCACCACTTGTCTCAATAATCAAGCCTTTTGAAAAAGCTGCCTTAGTGATTTTTCCGGCAATTTCACCATTGACGCAATTAATACCTCGAAACATTCCTCGGCCGCGCGTCGTGAAGTTACCTTCTCCGTATTTTTCTACAATCTCTTCGAGGCGCGAAGCAATATACTTACCCTTGCGCTTGATTTCTTTACTGAACTTATCATCACTCCAATACGTATCAATAGCTGCTTTTGCAGTGACAAACGCCATGTTGTTACCCCGGAAAGTACCGTTGTGCTCGCCCGGACGCCAAATATCAAGCTCAGGTCGAATCAACACGACAGCAAAAGGCAAACCATAACCACTCAACGATTTGGACAAGGTAACAATATCTGGATATATTCCTGCTTCCTCAAAACTAAAGAAATCACCGGTACGACCACAGCCAGCTTGAATATCATCAACGATTAGAAAGACTTCGTGCTTTTTACAAACGGCGTCAAGGTTTTGCAACCACTCTTTGGTAGCAGCGTTGATACCACCTTCGCCTTGAACAGTTTCAACCAAAACCGCGGCCGGCTTATCGATACCACTACTAGAATCTGACAACACTTTGTCCAAGTAGGCAGTGGTATCAATGTCGTCGCCAAGGTATCCATCGTATGGCATACGTGAAGTACCAGGCAGACTCACACCAGCAGCTCCACGATGGTGTGAATTACCGGTTGCCGATAACGATCCAAGACTTACGCCATGAAAACCGTTGGTAAACGAAATAATATTTTCACGGCCTGTAATATTACGTGCTAGCTTCAGTGCTGCCTCAACCGAATTTGTACCCGTAGGCCCAGTAAATTGCACAACATAATCAAGTCCACGCGGCTTTAGAATTTTTTGATTAAAAGCCTCGAGGAACTCACCTTTCGCTTTTGTGTGAAGATCTAAACCGTGGGAAATGCCGTCAGCAACGATATACTCAATCAGCTTCTCTTTAAAGTGATCGTTGTTGTGACCATAGTTTAGCGTTCCCGCGCCCGCTAAAAAGTCTAGATATTCTTTACCATCTTCATCGTACAAGTATTCATCTTTTGCTCGGTTAAATACGCGAGGAAACGATCGCGCGTAACTTTGTACTTCTGATTCAATTTCGTCGAATATTTTCATTACTCTCTCCAGTAGGATGATGTTATCTATAGTTTTTGCTGACCCACCTAATAAGCAAGCCAACATCAAGATTCAGTATTATTAAGGGTGAATATGGTCTTGGATATCAGGTCCGCGCTAGAGGGCCTATCGACACAAGATGCTCCGAGTCGTGCTCCCCTAAAAAATGCTCTTCTTTAGAGAAGAACACCTCAGAGCTCAGTTCTGCGCTATGAGCCTTGGCCAAACCCCGGAATAAATTCCAGGAAGCCTGATTATCTTCGGTGATAGTGGTTTCGATATGTGTGACCGACTTCAGTGTGTCACGAGCCAGAATCGACGACACCATCTTGGTTGCCAGGCCTCGTCCGCGCGCGGCCTCACCAACCGCCACTTGCCACACAAATAGCACATGGGGCTTTTCCGGTATCACATAACCGCTCACGAACCCGACTAACTCGCCATCCAAAACTGCCGCGACCGAGGTGCTAGCAAAATGGCTGCACTGCAACAAATTGCAATACACAGAGTTGGGATCAAGCGGGGGGCAACGGCTAACTAACCTGTGGACGTGTGCGCCATCCAGTGCAGTAGGAGCTCTGAGCGTTATTACCTGCTCAGCCAACAATTCATTATCCATATTTAGATATACAACTAATATTTACAGTTCAATTTGATTTTTATACTAAAAATGGCCGATCCGGCCATTAATTGATCACTATCCACGCTAATATCGGCATAAATCCGGGTGGATAGGAAAACTATATATATAGTACACTAAATAAATAATCTGTCCAGTTCGCTTTAAATGGCGTAGTATTCATCGAAATACGAAGGTTTAGTGCTCTAAAGAGTCCTTTAAACCCAAAAACCGGATGATTTTCATACAATTGGTAGCCTAAAGGCCTCACAGCAACCCACTAAAAAGTACTTATTTAGATGTCAAAGCAACTCGGAAGAATCAGTATTAGCGCTTATAATAATCAGCTGCCCTTAGAGCCCGAGGAAATACAGTTGGACCGCATCGAAGAAGTTCTTATAGCTCTGCGACGAGTTATTCGCGCTACCGACCTCCATTCAAAACACCTAGCCAAAACCACGGGGCTAACAGCTCCGCAAATTTTGATTTTGCAGGTAATTAGAGAGAAGCAAGAAGTCACCATTGGCGAACTTGCGAGCGCCGTGAGCTTGAGCCAAGCGACAGTGACGACGATATTGGACCGGCTGGAAAAACGTGAATTTGTTCGGCGAGAGCGAGCGCAATCTGACAAACGTAAGGTATACGCGTCATTAACCGACGAGGGGTACGAGATACTCAAAACAGCGCCAATGCCGTTACAAGATCAGTTCGCACGGCAATTTAATGATTTACAAGAGTGGGAACAGGCGATGATCATTTCATCTCTACAACGCGTGGCCCACATGATGGACGCACAGCACATTGATGCCTCCCCCGTACTGGATGTCGGCACCCTAGATAGACACTCACATCTCGAAAAGCCAGAAGCGTACATTGAGTCGTCGAAGTAATTAGACAATAAGAATTAATTAGACAACAAAAAGGAGCTGATAAAATCAGCTCCTTTTTTAGTTTGAATGCAGACTTTAAAACAACTTACCCAGATTAATAAATCGAGTTTCACCCGCCGCATCATCAACACCATCATTGTCAGTGGAAACAAATACATTACCTGACGGGGTAATAGCAACTCCCTCCAGCTTATCAACCACCCAACCATTAGTGCTCTGCAAATCTGGCAACACATCCTTCACCAGGGTTTTTGATAAAATGGGAAAGCTCTGGCCCTCTGCAACCGGCACAACGCCCGCTATGGAAAATTGGTACAAACGCTTCACTTGTGCACTGGGTCCTTGCTGGTTATCGCGCTCTACGACAACAAAACGCTGGTCATCAATGGCGGAGATTTCACTTAAACCAATCCATGTATCGGGCTGCGCAGTGTCAAGCGGATAATAAGCAAACGTCCATTGTTCGGTCGCCGGCGAGTAGAAACCAATCCGAGTAAAACCAGCGGGGTCATCGCTCCACTCACGCTGGAATGCAACCACAACGTATTCATTAGCATCCGAGCCGACTACCGCTACACCTTCAAAGCCGTTATTTTTTTGTTTACTAATAACGTTTTCTGGGAGCAACACTTCCTGAAGCACCTCACCACCTTTACTCACCAGAATGAGTAAATTGGGCCGAGTGCCCTTTTTGCCTTCAGATACCATCCAAAAGCTTCCATCCGCTCTCTGTGCGATCCCTTCCAAGTCATAGTCCACCGGTTCACCATCCTTTGTAAGCACGGTCGCACTTTTAATAACAGCAGGAGTTTGCGAGACATCCGCGGTAAAAAATCGCGACTGCTTATAGTAACTGTCGGGTACAAGATACACGGTTTTGTTATCTAGTCGATCTGCTACCATACCACTCAACGCCCCCCACGGAATAAGCCGCTGTGCATCCGACACAATCTGTGGATAGTTCGGTTCGCTTGCACCGAATTGGTAGAGACCAATTGTTGAGCGAAAGCCTTCGTTGGCATCATCAACTTCACTGGAAACAACCAGCAAATTTCGCTCTGGTATTGCCAAAACCCCCTCCGGGCCAATAGTCGTCGGTAACAACTGATGCAAGCGTGGCGCTTTTTTAGGGTGCAACGTATACACTCCGACAATATTCCCTCGTTCACTACCAACAAACAAAAATGGATTGCGTCCAAATTTTTCGAAAAGAACGGCTTCGGGTTCGATACCCTTATTTTCTGAACGATTTTCAGGGTAATGTCCTGCACGCAGTACATGGTGCTCAAAACTAGCGCCGGACTCGTACTTCACCTTGCCATTTCTTTTAAATAGCGTGAAGCCACGGCTACCACCTTCGACACCATTTTCGTCTTCGTAATCACCTTCATTCGCTGATGCAATCCAATGATTGCCTACCCAAGCAATGGCATCGGGTTCACGTCGTCGGTCAGCAATCATATCCACGGGGTTGATTACATCATCTTCAATGGCATCTATATCAAAAAGATCCGGCGCACCCGCGCTAAAATCTTTTATTACCTTTCCCTTACGCAAATTCACCAATACGATATGATTATTTTCTTGTAGCGAAACAGCAGCGATATTTGACCGATTAATTGTGACGTATTCGGGTTCCGGGTCAGCAGGCGCTATGTCGGCGTATCCAGTTAACGCTATCTTTTGCCGTTTCCAGCGATGAACATCGCCTTTCATTTTCAGCGATATAAGGTGTCCTGCTGGAAATTGGGGAAGCACACCATCATTCAGATCTTCATCACGTTCATTTTCTATAGCAATAGCGGCATAGCGTCCATCCGGGCTAACAGCAATTGCATCAGGTTGGCCCTCTACATCAAAGTCTTTCACCCACACTGGAGCCTTAGGGTCTTCGATAGAATAAACAGACAGTTTTCCACTGGGTTCCGTAAAACTAGGCGATGTATTCACAGCCACTAATAAAAATTTGCCGTTCACCGCGACAGAGGTAGGCTCGCCATCAAGCTGAATAAAGCCCGCAGGCTCTGGACTTGAGATGTCCGAAATATCCACCATACCTACGCGCTCTTTTGGACTGTTGCTATAATACACAACCATACCATCTTGACTCGCCGCACTAATTTCAGCTGACGTTTCATCGTCAAGTTGATCACCTTGAGACATACTTAAGTTTTCATAGACAGGAAACGTCGCAACACGTGTAAAATATTCTTGGCTTTTAGTGTGCTTGTGACTTTGGTGGGAAGAGCATGCTACAGCCGGCAACAGCGCGATGGTACTGGCTAGCATCACGATCACCACTGATTTTTTCGAATTCGATTTCAAAATAGGTCTCCTATGGTTTTAGCATTACGAAAAACTCATGTTCATCATCTAAATTACAGATAAAATCCGCTCTCAATCTGAACGATTAAAACGCCCACGTCCGCATGAATAATTGGGCATAAAAACTTCCCTATAAGAATTCTCTTATAAAAAACAGCCCCGCTAAAAGCGAGGCTTGTCGATCACTTCAATGTGAGAGTTCTAAGTTGGCCAATCCCTTGACCTAGTTTTTATCGAATATCTATTTTTATAAACTTTAGTGCTTATGCTTATGCTTGTGCTCTTTTTTGTGCTTCCACTTTTTCTTTCCGTACCTTTTTGGAGATCCAGCACGCTCTAGCATTTTTACAAAATTAGTATCGTAGTCATGAGAGCAAGTTTTGATCCAGCTGCGTTTTTTCCAGTTGTACATATGCCCAAAACGGTCATTAGCTTCATCACATGTTGGTGGCACGATGTCGGATAAGTCGAACTGCCATACAGCATCACCAAATCCGTCAGGAATAGACGCCAGATCAGTACTGGATGGATGTTGCACAGCCACGACAAACTTGGTTGGCTCGGCCGGATTGAAAATCATGCCTGTTGCTTCCGAACCGTTAACTTGAATACTCATGAAATGATCCAGAGACTCGGCCACACCGTCGTTATCCATATCCCGTGCGAACCAAATATCACCACCAACCGAACCACTGTTAGGCGCATCTTCAATGATATAGATGTTGCCGAGAGCGTCTTGCGCCAAGTTGTCAGGTGAATTCAAGATGCCGGTTGTCGCAGGAAAGCCGAGATTTTTAGGCGTGTTAGCTTCGCTAGCGAACTGCCGAACCATCGCTTTCATACCCGGTAAAATCTCAACTGAGATCACAGCGGCTTCAGAAGTGGTTGTGATATAAAGCACTTCATTACCATTTGGTAACGTGCCGATTTCCATATCTTCAGGGCGACCGTAAGGTGTTGCACCCACATCGTCAGCTGCGACACGTCCACCACGAGTGTCATCGTTCGAGCGAGGGTCATTGGTTGGTCCATTTCGGAATGGGTTGGTAACGCCAGGAAGCGCGTTGCCGTCTTCGTCAGTCAAAGGAACCCAAGTTGCTGGACCAAAACGCTCCACGTTTTCACCTTGTTCATTCCAATACGCAGAAGCGTCTCCACCAGTCGCTTCAAATGCATCGACAGACAACACGAATGTTTGCCCACCCAATGCATAGTTACCTTCTTCTTTTAGTACTAGCGCGTAGATAGATCCTGAATTCCATTCATCGATAAAATAGATAACTTTGTTAGCGTATTTTTCTGAAAAGTTGATGCCTTCGTGTGAAACCTTCGCAATCGAATCTAAGATACGGTAGTCATTGCCCTCGGTTAACGCTGTGGCAGTCGGATCTGCCGGTGTAGCCATAGGATCGAGAATTTCCACAACCCGACCAAGACCAGACCACTCTTCAGCCACAATCACCGTATCATTAGGCGTGTAGCGAGCAGGATCAAATGCAGCAAAATCATAGTCCCATGCTGGACATGCGGTCGTTGGATCGCGCGGCTCTTCGGGGTCAGCGTCACACTCATTCGTGAGGCTAGCGCCTTGATCCCCGGCAAAAATTAATGCGTTTACGTCCTGCTCGATATCGTAACGTGAAAGACCCGCTCCGAATGGCGTTTCATGAGGGATAAACAAGTAACGGCCAGACGGATCGTAGGCAATCATGTCGAACATTGAAGAATTGCGCCCAGCATTCACACGCTGAATAGATTGCGTGACGTCGGCTTCAACTTCTTGCATGCTCATCAAATTGTTTTGACTTAAACCAGCTGGCACCTGCCAAGGCGAGTTTAATTCGTTGATATGGTTGGGTGATGCAACAGCTGAAGACTGTGTCAGCGGATTAAAATATGGTGCCGTGCCGGCGTGCGAAAGCTGTGCGACAGCAATGGCTAGTACGCTCGCGCCTACTTTTAGCGGTGACTTAAACATTTTTCCTCCCGTCATGCTAACCACTTGTTTTTTCGTGATTAGCGCTTGGTCTCATAAATTTGAAAACTATCTTTATTTAGATGCTTGAATAGATAGTGCTGAACGGCAATAAGCGCCGACTTAAAAATACTGACGTCAACCTGTGAACGTTGGGTGAACGAAAAATGACAATTAGATGGAATATTCGTGACAAACTGCTCAACGGATAAACAGTCTTACTCACAGGGAAGAAATTGCGAGACAAATCGCAGTATTGATTACGATACAACTGGGAGGAATCGGGAATGCGCACCTTTGCCGTGCGCAACAACGTTGAACTAGGCTTACCTAAAAAATAAAAGTACGTGGATGTAACGACGCCCGCAGACTTATTTACTGCAGGGTCAACTCTTTTCGGTCATCATGACTCCAATCAAGACGAATATCCCACGCATGAAAAAGATCTTCAGATAATGTCGGTGCCGTTTTATTGTCAATGAATTCATAGACATTTTTGGGTGGCGTCACGGTTGCGTCCCGCCCAAAAATAAAGTCTTGGTCATCGACGATGACGCGGTAAGCTTTATTCAGTTCTCGCGCTCGCTCATGGGAAGGAGCAATCAATGTATACACATCGCTTTTAGCAATTTTATCGAGTTTAACGCTGCCATCACTGTTAAACCAGCGAGCGTACATCTCGTCGTTACTGCGAAATTCACCTCCCCCTCCGACACGTTGCAGGTAAGTGGCAATCTCGCCCAAAGTCTCTCCACGGTTGGGTGCATCAGCCATACCTTTTAGGTTTATATAACCCCACCCCGCCACTCCATCAACCTTTCTCGGCAAACTAAATGTTTTATCGATAGTCGCACCGATTGAACTGTGGCAGCCCATGCAAAATAAATTTTCTTCGTAGGTTAGCGTTCTTAGCTCACCGTGTTTATTTTCAATAAATCCTTGTAGTGCCCATCCGTATCCGTTATCCAAACCTTTATCACCAAGATAAACATATTGTGGTAACTGGCCGATTTCTTTGGCATACCCTTCTAGCTGATAGTGACGACTGTAGATTGATTTTCGATATGCGATGGATTTACGCATATAACGCACTTCTTTCATTCTTGTAGAGGGTTTTATATCGCCATTTTCAGCAATACCAACATAACGCACAGTGTGTAAAAACTCCGTGCCTTCTGGATAAAGATAGCTATCCCGAAACTCCTTGGTTGCATCTCCCACAAAACGATCAACCTTCGTTATATGTTCTATATTCGACAGCGTACCATCACCATTGAGGTCAACCTCAATCGACTTTTCATCAATGCTAGGCACCACTATGCTCGAGAGGTTTTTTACACTTGCTTCTAATATAGCGAGGTTAGCAAGATACACATCCTTGCTGTAACTTCCGCGTATATTACGGAATTTTGCGGGCAACCGAATCATCACATCATCCGTTGATCCGTTGGTCGGCCAAAAGGTACTGGGCAAGGGTTTGTAGTTGAATGCCACCCAGTGACTGCCATCTTTCGCGAAACCTTGGTCATCGAATGCTTCAGCACCCAGGTGTAGATTGGATAAATCAGGTATCCATCCATCAAATCCCGCTTTTCGCAAACGAGGGGCGAGTGATGAATAGTTATCTTGCCTTACCCAATCGTCGATAGCTTGATCTGTAATTTTCGCAACCGCTTCACTACGGTCTTCGAACAAATTTTTCCAGTGATTGGTCATACCCACATCACTAAAGCTATAGGCGATTTGCAATGCACCATCATTCATGGTGTTTTCGTTGCCAGGCTTCTCATCCTGATGACACACATAGCAAGGGTTAAATTCACCCGCCGTTTGGGTATAACACTGTGGCGGAATAATCGCCTCGCTGTTTGTTACCGTATGAACAGGGTGCACATCTGGCAACGACGGGTTGACATCATTGGTCGATTGTAAGAGTTGTAGTAGTTGCTGAAATGGCTCTGAGGTTGGTGGCGCAGCACTCGGGGACTCAGCCACAACCGACAGAGAAAAGAGGGACGGCAAAACTGCCGAGCATAACGCTAAATATCGCATTTCAAATACCAATGAAGAGAATGAGAAAGCGTTGTAGCCTATGCTCGAATCATGAAAGTTTGATGACCATCGGGAAAACCCCGCTTAAATGGTCATCAAAGCAGTGGCAAGCTATTGAATAACAAACGAAAATGTCTGAATTAAACTTTCAGGAAGCTGACACGCTGAACGGCCTGATACTCGCTTCAAGTAAGCACTTGATACGGCCTCTCGCACACTGTCAGCAAACAGGGGATCCGGTACTGCAGCAAGAATTTTACTGCTGGTCGCACGGCCATCTGCACCAAACTCAAATCGAACGATGACCGCCCCCATTAAGCCACTAAAGGTGGCAACCGGTGGATAACGAAGATTACGCGTTACTAACTCTGTGTCGCACACAGAGGTTGCTTTGCGAACTTGTTTCGACTTGGGTACTTGTTTCGACTTGGAAAGTGGCTTCGAATCAAAGAGAGGGACACTAGGCTCAACAATGTGTCGACGTTCGCTGCGCTCGATATAATTGCCTGCGCCGGGGTTATAGCTGAGATATGACGCGTACATTGAGTGAGACCATGCTTGCGCTAGAAATTTAAGCCTAATCAATTCGTCGCGCAACGGGCCTGGCGTCACTGTATTGATGTCGGCCACGATCGCATTGTGAATGCTGTCCATGGCCTGGAACTGATAAAGACGCGGCTTTCCGACGTACTGGGACGCAATTGAAAAAATATCCGCGCGGTGTCTTCTTGCTTGAAATATATCACCACCGCGTGCGTATATTTTTTTTGCCAAGTCGGCGGCCTTCGGCACATGCTCCCAGCGCTTTTGATTCCAGTTAGCAACAAACAGCAGGTCAGCGGCTATCACCGAAATATTATCAATTCCATCTGTATTTAAACGGCGCTTTAACGCAGCCGACAACCTATCGAGATACGACGCTCGACTGGAACGGCGATAATTGATTAGTTCCTCAAGAACACGCGTCACTTCACGTTGATTATCAAACACTACGCGCTTGCCAAGTTGCTCAATAAAATAATCCGCCGTATCAAAATCACCGGCTTTATAATTTACAAATGCAAATTCACGAGCAAGCGTTGCTGATGAGGGCTGGGACTTGTCCTGATCACGCCAAATCGACTCAGTGTGCTGGGCTGCCCGTTTGAAATCGCCCTGACTAACGGCGTCATTAAAGTCTTTGATACTGGCATGGCAAAGTGTCGCTGCAACGCCTAATGAATATAGCGCTGCCGCCAGCATAGGTTTTAAAAGTGATTTATTCTTCAATGCAAACCTCCTTGGCTGCTTATGTTTAATTATGTCCGTCTAGTACAGTAAGTCCAGAGAAGGAAGCAGACACTACAAACCACGCTGAGCGTTATTATTCGGTATAAACAGCGTATATGACGATCGTTACTGCACAGCGGATCTATTATGCCATACCTGAGACGCTATAAATTCATGAATATTTTTTACATTAGATTCGTTCATCTATCAGGCCTTTAGGGTTTACAATTGTCTGAATAATCAAAGTCTCACCAAATGAGGGCCCTGAGCAATGCAGGCCATGCAATTTTACGCCCCTACCTCTGTTGAGGAAGCCATCAACACACTATCCCAAGCAAGTCCCCCCGTGAAGATTCTCGCTGGCGGCACCGACTTATTGGTACAACTGCGCGCTGGCGTCATACAGCCAGGCAGCATAGTCGATATCAAGAAAATACCAGCCACGCACGAAGTTTCCATTTCTGAACAAGGCACTTATATTGGCGCGAGTATCAGCGGAGCAGAATTCACTGAACACCCTGAATTACCCGCAATGTGGCCCGGTGTTGCAGAAGCCTTCGATATTATCGGCTCCACTCAAGTACAAGGGCGCGCTACGTTAGCTGGCAATCTGTGTAACGCTTCACCCGCTGCAGACTCTGTACCCGCAATGATAGCTGCCGGTGCCATTGCCATCGTGGCGGGCCCCGAAGGACAGCGCGAAGTCGCGGTTGAAGATATTCCTGCTAGCCCAGGCAAAACCACTCTCGCAGCCAACGAGTTTATCGTCGCGTTCAAGCTGCCTAACAGAGCGAAACGTAGTGGTGATGCTTACCTGCGGATGACACCGCGCTCAGAAATGGATATCGCCATTGTGGGCTTAGGCGTCAATATCACGCTAGATACCGACGGTGTCTGTATTGCAGCACGAGTCGGATTAGGTGCAGTAGCCGCAACCGCATTAAAAGTTGATGCTGCGGCGGAGGCTTTGATTGGCACCACAGTTCATAGCGCCGCTATCGAGAAGATGCAAGCCGCGGTCCGCGCTGCTTGCCATCCTATCGACGATAAGCGCGGCACCATCGAATACCGCATTCACATTGCCGGCGTACTAGCAAAACGCGCTGTCGAAATTGCCCTAAAACGGGCAAACGCAAATCAATAGGAGTAGGCAATGGCAAAGCAACACGTGTCCCTAACCATCAACGGCGATCCCGTTGAATATTTATGTGAACCGCAAGAGACCTTACTTGACGTGCTACGCAACCAATTACAAATGACAGGCACGAAAGAAGGCTGTGCATCGGGTGATTGCGGCGCTTGTAGCGTCAAGGTGGATAATCGACTCGTCTGCTCCTGTTTAGTGCTAGGCGCAGAATTGAATAATGCCAGCGTCGATACGATAGAAGGCATGGCCAACAACGAACACCTCCACCCACTGCAACAAAAATTTCTTGAACATGCAGCACTTCAGTGTGGTATTTGCACACCCGGTTTTTTAGTGGCTTCGCAAGCACTGTTAGAAAAAAATCCCAACCCAAGTGAAAAAGAATTACGTTTTTGGTTAGCGGGAAATCTATGTCGCTGCACAGGTTACGACAAAATCGTGTCTGCCGTATTGGATGCGGCCAAAGAAATGCGGGAGGGGTCTAGTCATGAGTAGCTCACCAGAGAAAAAATCAACAGTTACCGCGGAAAGCCCAGAGGGATACCAATGGGTAGGGAAATCTGAAATTCGCCCTGACGGGGTTGAAAAAGTTACCGGCCGTGCAAAGTTTGGCGCTGACTTTACGCTTCCCGGCACATTGGTGGGTAAAATTTTACGCAGCCCACACGCTCATGCAGATATCATCTCGATCAATACCGCCAAAGCAGAACAGCTACCCGGTGTAAAAGCCATTATCACCGCGAAAGATTTTCCAGAGATTCCCCCAAGTGAAGCGCTCATCGGTGGCGAACCGCCAAACATGGCCGATTTGTCCGACAATATTTTAGCCCGCAATAAAGTGTTATATGACGGGCATGCCATCGCTGCCGTAGCCGCAACCAGCGCCGCCATCGCCGACGAAGCATTGGCGCTAATTGAAGTAGAGTACAACGTACTTCCCCACGTCATTGATGTAGAAGACGCAATGGCCGAGGGAGCACCTATTCTCCACAACGACCTATTCACCGATGGCGTTCATCCTAAGCCCGATGCGCCGTCGAATATCGCAAAACGCGTCACTCAAAAAGTGGGTGACACCGCTAGTGGTTTTGAACAAGCGGATGTGATTGTCGAAGGCTCATTTACAACCGCAGCCGTTCATCAGGGTTACATCGAACCGCATGCCGCCATTGCCACCTTTAACGAAGATGGTCAGTTACAAATTTGGTGTAGCAGCCAAGGGCAGTTTATGGTGCGCGCCTATACTGCCAAAGTACTCGGAATGGAAATTGCGCAAATTCGAGTAAACCCTCTCGAAATCGGCGGCGGCTTTGGTGGTAAGACAACCATTTATCTAGAGCCAGTTGCGGCGCTACTGGCTAAAAAATCCGCGCGCCCAGTCAAACTTGTGATGACGCGAGACGAAGTGTTGCGCGCGAGCGGCCCAACATCGGGCTCAAAAATTACCCTAAAAATCGGCGCTACACGCGATGGAAAATTAGTTGCAGCTGAAGGCGAACTAAAATATCAAGCCGGTGCCTATCCAGGCTCTCCGGTCATGCTGGGTTGCATGTGCGCTTTCGCTTGCTACGAACTGCCGAACATGTTTCTCGTTGGCTATGACGTTGTCAGTAATCGACCCAAGTGCGCTGCGTACCGCGCGCCGGGTGCGCCAATGATCGCTTTTGCCGTAGAAAGTCTGTTAGACGATATAGCAAACCAGTTGGGTATGGACCCGCTTCAATTCCGTTTACACAACGCCGTTGAAGAAGGTAGCAAAGCAACCTACGGTCCGAAGTTTCGTCAAATTGGTTTTAAAGAGACGTTACAAGCTGCTTTGAATCACCCGCACTACTCAGCACCGTTAGGCGAAAACCAAGGCCGAGGTGTTGCCAGTGGTTTTTGGTTTAATATCGGTGGCCCGACAACCGCCGCACTCAATATCAATGAAGACGGCACGGCGGTACTGGTATCTGGCAACCCCGATATTGGCGGCTCACGCGCTTCACTTGCGCTAATGGCCGCCGAAAAACTCGGTATTGATTATGCGCAAGTGCGACCCATTGTCGCTGATACCGCATCCGTGAGTTATTCCATGCATACCGGCGGCAGTCGTGTCACGTTTTCGTCAGGCATGGCCATCAGCCAAGCGGCCGATAACATTATTACTGATTTAAAACGCCGCGCTGCGAAAATCTGGGACATCGACCCAGAACATGTTCGTTGGGAAGATGGCATGGCCATCGGTCCTAGCCATGACTCGATTGCAGAAGGCGGGCAAGAGGAGCAGCAAGTTGAACAACAACTATCGCTGAAAGAGTTAGCGGCCTCGTCAGCTAAAACCGGCGGTCCGATTGGTAGTTCCGTCAGTTTAACTGCCACAGGTGCAGGCCCAGGCTTCGGCACCCACATTGTCGATGTGGAAGTCGACCCTGATACTGGCTACACGACAATTCTCCGTTACACCGCAGTTCAAGATGTCGGTAAAGCAATCCATCCCGCCTATGTCGAGGGCCAACTCCAAGGTGGAGTCGCACAAGGCATCGGCTGGGCGCTGAACGAAGAATACATTTACGATAAAAATGGCAAACTGTTGAATTCGGGCTTTCTCGACTACCGTATGCCTGTCGCCTCAGACTTACCAATGATCGATACCGTACTAGTCGAAGTGCCGAACCCGAGACATCCTTTTGGTGTACGCGGTGTCGGTGAAGTACCCATCGTTCCAGTCATGGGGGCGGTTGCAAACGCCGTTAAACAAGCCACCGGAAAACGTCCTGTAGAGTTACCGATGTCTCCCCCGAAAATGGTCAAGCTCCTTCAGGAAGGCTAATGGCAAGAGTCATTGTAAATAACTTTCTCGCCGAACACATTGGCGAGAAAGCGCCAGCCGATAATAGCGAGCTAATGATACCCGCCGATGACGTCAGGCAGTTGATTCGCTCACTTGAACATATTTTTCCATCGCTAGTCGGCAAATTAGCACACGGCATCGCAGTTGCCGTCGATGGAGAGATTCATCAAGATGCATTGCTAATGGATTTAGACGACGATAGCGAAGTATTTTTTATACCGGCAATCGAAGGTGGTTAACGGACGTCACCATGGTGAACAACACCACGCAAAGACGAACTCCAGCGGGGAAGGAAAACTAACGGCGTGGCTTAGACGTACTGACGTATATTCTCCGCAAGCCTTTGCGCATTTTTTTGCTGGTAATTGGCGAGCATAGTCGATAATGCATTGATGACAATTGGCTTAGTCAAATGCTCGTTCATACCGCATGCTATTGATTTAGCCTGAAATTCTTTTACTGCGTGTGCGGTTAACGCCACAATCGGTACAGCGTCTAATTGGTGTTCTTGCTCAAACTCACGAATAACACGCGTCGCTTGATAACCATCCTGCTTTGGCATATCACAATCCATTAATATCACATCAAATTGAGACGGGTTCTCGCAAAAAGTATCGACCACCTCAACACCATCTGAGGTGATTAACGAAGTATGACCCAGCTTTTTCAAAATGGTGGTAATAATTGTTTGATTAACCGCGTTATCTTCTGCAACCAAAACATGCAAAGGTTGATGCTCACTCAATGTAATCTCCTCATTGTTATCAACACTTCGAGGCGCATCACATTCAATAAAAGGTAACTCCACCCAAAAACACGAGCCTTTATTAGGCTCACTCTCAAAGCCCACTTTCCCACTCATCAAATGAGCCAGACGTTGGCAAATCGTCAACCCAAGACCCGTGCCTCCAAAGTGTCGGAAAGTAGATGATTCCGCTTGCTCAAATGCATTAAATAATTTTTTCTGCTGAGGTTTTGCAATACCGATACCCGTATCGGTCACACTAATACGAAACACCCGAGGATTATCTGTCGCTTTGACACTAACGCCAATAGTACCCTTCTTTGTAAATTTTTTAGCGTTGCCAAGAAAATTCATGAGTATTTGACGAATACGTATAGGGTCCGATCTCACCCATTGAGGCAACGATGGATCAACCGTATACGTGTAGTGCACATCAGAGTCCCGCCCGCCCTGCGAATACAAAGCCACCACTTCTTCGATTAAATCCGACACGTTAGTTGGCAATTGTTCAATACTAAGTTTACCTGCCTCAATTTTGGAAAAGTCGAGAATATCATTCACGATGTTCAGCAAGTTTTGCCCCGAAGAATGGATAATATCAACCCACTGTTTTTGTTCTTTATTCAATTGGCTATCACGAATCATCTGTATCATCGCGAGCACACCGTTCAACGGCGTTCGAATTTCATGGCTCATATGCGCAAGAAATTCACTCTTCGCATTGTCGCGTGCTTTGGCAGAAAACGCCTCCATTTCCGCATCATTTTTTGCGTCAGCCAGGGCTTCGATCCTCGCTGACATTGCGAATGCGAGAATAATAAAGCTCAGGCTATAGCCAATAGCTGACCACAATGTAAAGTTGTAAACCATTGGGATAGTATTCGTTAGCCAAAGGGTGTTTAAAACCGCGAGCGCTAATGGAACAAATATCCCAATCATATAGAGCCTCGCTGCCTGCTGCCTCCTCATCAATGCCGGCATAGTTGAAAAGAAAATATATATCGGCAAAATAATTTGCAGTGGAGCCATCATGAAAAAGACAGCACGATCAACCAACAAGCCAACTTGAGCTCCAACCACAAAGAGCAGTGCATATCCCATTGTCAGCCAAAACATCTTTCGGCTAAATATGCGCAGTTGCAAAAACTCAGCATGAAACCACAAAACAGTCGCTGCGCTAAACGCACCAAAGTACGGATAACTGATACTAATAAAATCATCATACCCCGAAATAGTTAGCCTAAGCTCACCACTGTAGGCAAAGTCAAACAAAGCACGCGCTACCGTTTGAATGGAGAAAATTAGATAAAGAATATCTCGCTGCTGCGCATAAACGACCATAAAAAATACAGAAAAAGCGAAGTACAGCCCAAAAATACCGTAATACGCGGCATCCAAATGTTTCTTGTGCGAGAAATAGGATTCTTCTGAAAAAATGCGAACGGGAAACGTGAGCAAATGAACGCTTTGAATACGTACATACACGTCAATCGATTGTGAGGCCGGGAGTATAAATGACACGTGAGGAGATCGAGACTGATAAGTTCGCCCATTATCAACTCGGCTACCTGTACGCAACTCCTGTAATACTTGATCTTTCTGGGTTAAGTAGACATCAATATTGTCTATAAAGGGATAATCGAAATCCAAAAATAGGCGGAGGTCCTGAACATCACGGTTAGCAAGCGTAAACCTCATCCATCCGGCTTGCTCGGTATAGCCAAAACCAGGAATAGACGCGTCCTCCTCTAAGCCCTCAAACTCGCCAGGGTCTTGCATGAGGTCGCTTAGAGTGACGCCTGGAGCAATCAAAGCAAACTGAGAATGCTGCCAAACGGGAACAATGTCGGTCGTTGAGCCTACCTCGATAGCCTCCGAGCAGGCATAGGCACTTAAGAAAAAAAGAAAGAATAACGATAAGTATCTCATCGCGAGCGGCGCCCCCAAGGCTCAAATCTACTAACCAGTATAGACTGTAAGGCTAAACACGCAGGAAATCTGACCCTAAAGAACCGGGTAACGGATAGACGGTTGCACAAGGTTACCCGCAGTGTGATGGCCCGATGAGAGCATCAAGCGTTATATAGGTATACCCAAGCCTCGTAGACTTGTTTATCGGCACTTAACGTCACATCGAGTCGATGACGAAAATATTCGTGGGGCTCCGGATCGTCCTCGCTACACCCCTCATAGCGATCGAGAGCGTCAAATAGCTTGCCGCTGTCGCCTTCGTGAATACGGTATAGCTCACCATCGACGATTTCCTCTGGATTGCCGGAGGGAATCAGCCCTGGGTACTCACCCAAATCGATTTTTATTCCTCTGACCGTAGCATCGCCAACCAGATCGCAAAAGCTGCGAAGATAGTTATGCATTGGGTGCCCTTCGACAGTGCGGAGAGTACCGTAGACAAACAGGTATTCTGGATTCATATTGTGTAATTCTTGAGTACGGTTGTTGTGCGAAAGCTTAATACACGCGGCGAGAAAGCGACACCAACACCCATTATATCAAACCTCAATAAGTAAAAAATTAAGCACAAGTTATTCGCGTAGTTCCGCTTTGTCTTTTACGCGCCCCACGCGGTAGGCTTCGAGTGAACTCGCGACCCAGCAAAGCGCAAAAAAGTATAGCGAGTTATAAAAACTAGCAGGAAGGCTTTGGACTTTATCCCTCAACAATAAGATTACGCCTTCAAATGACATATTGGGATCATCTATCGCAGCTCGTGCAGTCCAAGTCAGTTTAAGTAACTCCCACAGTGGAATAATAAAGCAAATACTTGCAACAATGATGGTGACTAGGCCGAACGTGCGCCGCCCCAGATAAAGGTGCCCTACCCCAGGATAACCAAAAGCAGAAAGTAAAAAGGCTTTAGCAGCATGAGATTTCAAGCAATATCTCCGTTCGATTGTTTGCGGCCTAGCTAAGTAAATAGCGATGAGGAGCAATAGGCAAGAATTGTTCGCTGCTCCACTAGCCCCACCTAAGCGTCATTAAGCAACTTGCGTTGTAAAGTGCGAAGTCTCTCATATTCAGGCCGGATCCAATCATACAGTTCCTGACTTGGCCAATTGTTAACTGAAACATGTTCAGAAAAATCAGAACGTTTCCAGTTTGCAAGCACGGCTTTATATGCCGCTATATGAGCCAGTGCTTCGACAAAACAATCCGGAAAGTGATCACCTTCAAGAAGGTCCATATTTTCAACAATTATTTTTTCGATTTCAGCATTATTAGGCTCAAAAACATGCGTCATCCAATTTCGCCATACCTCTTTTTCCTTTTCGCTTACCGACAGGTCATCACCGAAGTAACTTTCGCCGCCATGTGCTGGTCGATAGTGAAGCCAAAACGCTTCCCATGCAGAGTGACTGGCAAGCAACCTAGCATAGAGAGGTCCATATAACTCTTTTAGCTGCTTGTTCACGCGAGCAAGCTTATTCGCTCTATTGACGAAATACCAGCGATGAAAATAGGTGACTGCCCACCCCATTAGCGCCAAAAGCACTGCCGATAAAATGGGTATGATTTCAATCCATTCGTCCCGCGTTAATTCAAACATCTAAGCGCCTCAACTTAAACTATAGCCATTAACCAAATGAGCAGATTCCCCTAAAATAGGCATGCTCAGTTAGTCTTTATATTTATTCTTTGGATGCAGCTATATGACGTCTTTACTTTATCGCCTCAATTCTTTAACTGCTTCGTCGTTCTGAACTCGCTCTAAGCTACTACTCACCATAGATGATTTAGGGAACCGGAATTCGGCATATCGAAAAAATAAATACTGCCTGCTTCTAACGTTAACACATTGATCTCTGACGGAAAAAAGTTATGAACATAAAGGGAAAGTAATAGTTATTTAATTTAATTTAATTAAAAACAAATCACGCCGACCTTTTTTTGAAATAAAACAATACCCCGACAACCAATAGGTTTGCTAAAAACCAACCAATGAACAATCCGGCAAACTTACTTATCAACTGCAGATCATTTAACATCAATGGCGGCCACCAGCCACATTCCTTATTACCCAAGAAAATCAAATTTAATGGCAAGCCAATGATGAGTGGCAATGGAAACCCAAACCCCGCCCAACCGCTAGCACAACCAGCGAGCCCAGGCACACTACCTACCGAAATAAGCGCCACCTCTAAAAAAGTAATGCCTTTATACTTACCTCGTCGAATCACATAGCGATAAAGGAGGTGTATTATAACCGCGAAAACAAACACTAACATTGCGACAAGAAAGGCGATTATAATCATAGCAATTGGTTGACCTTTTAGAGCGCAACATTTTCAACTATGCCCGCCAGTTCTAAAAAATTGTTACAGTTCGCATGCGCATTGTCATAGGTCAGACCGAAACACCCGGGTATGTAAACAGTATACATGCCAAAGCTCCTCGCGCCATCAATGTCTGCTTTAGGGTTGTCACCAACAAATACTGACTCCTCGGGTGAAACCTCAAGAGACCGACAAGCCAATTCAAAAATAGCACAGTCTGGCTTCCTGCACCCCACAGCATCAGAAACGATTACCGCGTCGAATAAATCACTAACTCCAAGAGCGTCAAAGTTCCTTTCTTGAAAAGGTGATTTACCATTTGAAACCAATCCCAATTTGAGACCTTTTCCGTGCAATGACCTTATTGCTTGGAGGGCATTTGATTTGGGTTTGCAAAAATTTGAAAAACATAACTCATATGTTTTTAGAAGTTCAGAAACGGTCCATTCCGTAATTGAAAACTCATCAACAAGCTTAGAATAAACGCGGTCCTTCCAAACACTCCCATTTGAATCGAGTTCAACAAACCGTTGCCAAAAAAAATCGACATCACCTATCGAATTCTTGAGCATCCCTTCAGCTTGCCAACGAACGAAATCTCGTAAAGATCGAGTTCTATCTAGAATAGTTTCATCGAGGTCAAAGAAGACTGCTTTCATATGGAAGCCATTTAACGCCGAGTCAACGGGCACGCGGCGCGAAGCAGATCGTGTCCCGCGGAGGGCGCGTTTTTTAGCGCCTGAAGCAACTCGGGCGTTTTGTTAGGTGTCAAACCTCTGGCTCCTGATAAAAATAAACGACTTGATTGAGACCAATCAGAGATTTTTCGACTTCAAGGATTATTTCAGATTTCTTTTCTAAAGGATATTCCCCAACTACGACTATACAATCAATTCGCAGTTTTTCCGCCATACCAAGTACTTGTTGGGGAAGCTCTTCTAGATTTACTAATTTTCGATTCGCCCAAACTTCTCCGTTTGTACGTGCCACGATAATAATTTCTGAATATGTGCAGCTTCCACCATCGCCTAAAAGATTGGATGGCAGGTCCTCTAGCGAAAATGCTGAGCTACTAAACACAAAAATTATAAATATAAGAAAATGTTTAGTCGCACATATACCTAACGCCAAGGGTTGCGGCGCGCGCTTTTTTTGCGGCGAAAACCCCGCCTTGTTAACACTATGCATAATATGAAGCCATAAATAGACCATACAGCGCAAACACTGCACCCGCTATATAAACTAGTATTACAGCGTGCCGCTCCTCAAAATTGCTGAGGACCATTTGTCCTACGACGCCAGGGAATGCCATCAGCGCATAACCAATTCCCGGAAATAAAAACGCGAAGCGCTGGGTTCTGTAGAAACAAAAACCGCAGAAAAATGAAGCCCCGAGAGCAACAAGCAAAAGGAAGTGAAACATCATGGAAGCCAAACCAATGGCTTTAAAGGCTCCCCAGCCACTAAATTCTCTAGAGTAAGATAAACCATACTTCTTTAAATGGACTAATCCCAAGCATAGCGTGGGTAAAACCAAACTCAGAAATCCGAACATCATAGTAGTGTTCACAGTTTACTAAAGAACGCGCCTAGATAGAGATACCACCTCCATATCTAGGCAAAACATCCAAATATGGACATCAAGTATCCATATTCAGGTGCTTTTGTCTATATTTGGTCGCGTTCTTTAAATCTGCAGCCAGTATGTACTAACTAATCAATACTGCCGTAAACGCAATACGCGACACAACATGCACTGATTGCGAGATAGGGTTTTATCTACAGGGAGGTCGGATGCTGTGGATGCGCCAGAGAGATTAATGGGTTTGGTACGGTTTTTATTTATTATGTTGTCGCCGAAGAATTTACGTGCCCTGATGCGAGAGCGGTTTACACTGCGTGTATTCCAATGCTTGCCCACCAGGTTAAGAATGCATGGCGTCCGACAAGAACCCCACCAATCCCAATGACGATAATGTGAAAAAACGTTAGTACGCTAAGGATCCCCACAGATCATATTCATCGGCATGCTCAATCAGCACTTCAACAATATCGCCTGGCGCAACAGAAAACTCGTCATTGAGATACACCACGCCGTCAATTTCTGGCGCGTCACCTTGGGTGCGACCAATAGCACCTTCTTCATCAACTTCGTCAATGATTACTGGCAGTGTTTTACCAATTTTTTGCTTTAGTTTTTTAGCCGAGATAGCTTGTTGTTTTTCCATAAATCGCTCCCAACGCTGCTGCTGAACATCCTCGGGAACGTGGTCGGGTAGGTCGTTCGCCGTTGCGCCCTCTACAGGCGAATATTTGAAGCAGCCAACACGATCAAGTTGTGCCTCGTCGAGCCAATCTAATAAAAATTGAAAGTCTTCTTCAGTTTCGCCAGGAAAGCCGACGACAAACGTTGAGCGGATCACTAAATCTGGACAGATTTGCCTCCAAGTTTTAATGCGTTCTAATACCTTTTCTTGGTTACCCGGGCGCTTCATTAATTTTAATATGCGCGGGCTCGCGTGCTGGAATGGGATATCGAGGTAAGGCAGTATTTTACCTTCCGCCATGAGTGATATCACTTTATCAACATGAGGATAAGGATAGACATAATGTAATCGCACCCAAACGCCGAGTTCGCCCAGGGCAACCGCGAGGTCTTGCATGCGTGTTTCAAACGCATTGCCTTCAATAAAATCCAATTTATATTTTACATCGACACCGTATGCGCTCGTATCTTGTGAAATCACTAATAGCTCATTGGTACCGGCGGCAACGAGTTGCTTCGCTTCTTCCACGACGTCTTTGATTGGGCGACTAACCAAGTCGCCGCGCATTGCGGGAATAATGCAAAAGCTACAGCGATGATTACAACCTTCGGAAATTTTTAGATAGCTGTAATGTTGCGGCGTCAGTTTAATGCCAGCACCTTGAACTAAGTCAGGGTAAGGCTTTGTATCTTGCTCGGCCGCTGGCGGTACATATTCGTGTACTGCGCCCATCACTGTTTCATAGTCTGCCGGGCCTGAGACGCTAAGCACATTGGGGTTTGCGGCCTTAATAGCATCAGCATCCGCTCCCTTACCCATACACCCAGTAACAATCACCTTACCGTTTTCACGTATGGCTTCGGAGATAGCATCCATCGACTCTTGTTTTGCGGAATCGATAAACCCGCAGGTGTTAACCACCACGACATCGGCCCCATCGTAATTAGGAGCAATTTCATAACCATCAAGTTTAAGTTTGGTCAGAATGCGCTCGGAATCGACTAGCGCTTTGGGGCAACCCAAACTGACGAAACCCACGGTCGGTTGTTTATCGCTCATAAGAACCCTGTTCTCTACCACCTGAAAAGGTCGACAGTGTAGCGGGACTTGCGGGGTATTTCAGCAGTATTTTTTGAATGAACTCACCGGCTAACACTAACGGTAGGTACGATTTGCCTGGAACGCTTCTGCGATCAATAGTACGAACACAACTAAAAGTAAGTACCACCAAATTCGCTGCGGTTTTTCGATGTCTTGCTTCATCAGCGCACTGCGTACTTCAGCGCTTTGGGTGGGCTTGGTTTCTGGGTTGAGGACGCTGTCGAACAACACCCCCGGGTCCATGGTTTGCAGATCCGACTCATCAATGGGCGCATTCACCGCATAGGCAATATCGTATTCACCATTGGGTGTCGATAGTGTTGCACGATAAATACCACGCTGGTCTAGCACAACATCCTGCAACGGCTGATCGGCATCAACTAGATCTAATGACTTACCATCTGGCGCATTGAGTGATGTTATGCCTGCGGGCAACGAGAGCGTATCGCCAATGCGATAGCTCAATGCTCGTTCGGCCGAATTAGACAGGTGTTTCAGCATTTCATGAATAAAGGGTAAATACATCCCTTGCAGTGGCAAGTTGTTCCACTCTAAGTCCAACGTTGATGCAAACAATAAGGTGCGGCCCTTCCCTATCGTTCGCTCAATCAGTGCTGGGTTACCGTTGTCCAACGACATTAGTACGTCTGCATCGGGGACAGGCTTCATCGCCCAGTGCGCATCAAAACGCGCTTGCCAGTCAATCGACAGCGGCCTAAGAATTGGGTGGCGCATTTCTACATCCGCAATAAGCCAATAGTCATTGCTACTGGCGTATTGCGATTGAATCAAGGTTGCAGGGCTAATCGATGATAACTGACGATTAAACTCGGCGGCTTGTACCCGATCACCCGGTGCAATCAATAAGCTACCCCCTTGTTCAACGAAGCTCGTCAATGCTCGCAGTTGCGCACTTTCAAATTGACCAACGTTTAACAATACAGCAACTTGATGCATAGCTAACTCAGAATCGTTTAGCTGCCGAGGAGATACCATGGTAACCGAGAAAGGTGACTCGCTATCGCCTGCAACCGCCAAACTAAACCAATGTCCCTCATCGTCATACCAATTGCGCGATGCCTCACCATTAATGACGAGAATAGGAATCTTCGGTAACACATCGAAGCTAAAATAAAATTGATCATCCGCTGAAAAGCTTTCATTAGTGAGCGACGAATTCTTAAGGCGCAGCTCAGCTACCTGACTACCTTGTTGCGTCAGCGCTGTGGAAAACTCGACAACTTTTTCAGATTGTTCGATAAAGTCGACATCCTTGCTCTGCTGCAACTCTCCATTCAGATAAAACTCGACGGATTGATTCGATTGCACAACATTGCCGAGATTTCGCAAACGCACATAAAATATTTGCTCAGCAATTTCATCCGATGCAGTGCGCACAGCGCTAGGCGCTTTGACGCCGGTCACGGCGACATTAGTTGTCTTTTCAATGCCGATAGCGATAGGGAAAAAATTGACACCAGGGTCAAGCTTCCACGCCTCATCAAAACCCTGCATTGCCGTCTTTTGAAAATCAGAAACCAGGTAGACTGACTTATCTTCAAAACGGCCACCGCGTAGTAAATCAGACGCGAGGTTAACAGCAGGAAAGAAACGTGTTGCTCGATCACTGGCTGCATCCATTGCCGAAACCGCGGCTCGAATGGTTTCTGCGTCGGTCGTTGGCCCGACAACCCGAAGTACGTCGTCAGCAAATGTAACTAGCGTGATCTCATCTCCTGGTGCCAGGTCAGACAAAATATCGGATATTTCACCGCGCGCCTCGTCTAGATTATTGCCATACGCCATACTCATTGACTGGTCGGCAAGAATAACCACTGAGCGGGGTGCCAAATCAACAAAGCCGGAAAATGTTTGACTCAAAAACGGCCGCGCAAAGGCGAACATCAACAAGGCAATAGCGAGTGCACGCATTGCAAGTAACAACCACTGCTGGATTTGCTGAATCAAAAAATGTTTTTTATGCGCAGTTTGGAAAAAGCGTAAACTACTGAACGGCACCTCTTGGGGTTTATCGTGGCGAATAAAGTGGATAGCCACCGGAATAATGATAGCCAATAAACCTGCGAGAAATATCGGCGCCAAAAAAGACATTAGAAGCCTCCCGCTCGTGCTTTAAGATAAGCGGAAAGCGCTTTATCAAGCGGCTCTTGCGTGTTGAGCAAACAATAATCTACACCATGTGTTTGACATTGTTTTTTGCAGTAACCGATAAATTCATTCACCGCATCGAGATAACCGTCACGAATTGCACCAGGCGTCGCCTTGATTCGCTGCGACGTTTCCATGTCGACAAACTCTGCAGCGTTATCAAAGGTAAAATTCAGCTCTGCGTTATCCATTACGTGAAATAAAATCACTTCATGCCCCATCGCCCTCAATTGCTGCAGAAGTTTGATACTTTCAACCTCCCCTTCGAGCATGTCGCTAATCAATACCACAAAGCTTCGGCTGCGCAGGCTAGTCGCGATGGTTTGCAATGGTTTCACAACATTGGTTGTTTGGGCGGGCTGCGTGTGAACCAACGTTCTTAGAATATGTAACAAATGGGTTTTTCGGTAATAGGCAGGAATTAGCTCTTTAACGTCGTCGGAAAAGGTTACCAAACCAACGGCATCACGTTGTCGCATAACAAAATAAGCGATGGCCGCCGCCAAGGTGCGTGCATACTCTAATTTTGACATGCCGTCCGATCCGAATCCCATTGATGCACTGGTGTCCAGTAATATCATGCAACGCGAGTTGGTCTCGTCCTCGAACTGTTTGATATACAGCTTATTGGATCGGCCATATAGCTTCCAATCGATGTGGCGAGTGTCGTCTCCTTGGTTATAGTGGCGATAATCCGTGAATTCAACACTAAATCCCCGCTGAGGACTACGGTGCAGCCCATTAAGAAAACCTTCAACAGTCACTCTTGCGCGCAACTCAAGATTGTCGACGCTGGCGAGCAGCTTAGGATCAATAAAATTCGTTGTATCCGTCATGATGGATAGACTGTTGCCCTTGGGTTATTCGTTGGGTACTGGCAGTGTTTCGATAAGCTGGTTGATGACGTCTTCTACCGTCACGCGCTCAGCCTCGGCATGAAAATTCAGTAATACACGATGACGCAGCACAGGCACGGCAAGCGCTTTTATATCCTCATAAGACACATTGTAACGGCCGCGTAATAATGCGCGCACCTTGCCTGCCAGGATTAAGTTTTGAGAGGCCCGCAAACCTGCTCCCCAGCTTACCCATTCATTCACAAAATCAGGTGCACGCTCGGTATTTGGGCGTGTAGCGCCTACCAGTTGAACAGCGTAACGCACAACCGATTCGGCAGCGGGTACTTGCCGCGCGATTCGCTGAAAATCTAAAATATCTTCACCGCTAAGAGGGTGAATAAAGTTGACCTCTCGCTGCTGCGTGGTACTGGTGACCACGGCCATTTCATCTTCTTCAGGCAGATAATCAATCATTAACTTAAACATGAACCGATCGAGCTGCGCTTCCGGCAGCGGGTAGGTGCCTTCTAGCTCGATGGGGTTTTGGGTTGCCAAAACAAAAAAGGGCTTTGTCATGGGATGGGTGATACCCGCCGCGGTCACTTGACGCTCTTCCATTGCCTCCAGCAGTGCGGATTGTGTTTTTGGTGGCGTCCTGTTGATTTCGTCAGCGAGCAAAATATTGGTAAATATAGGGCCTTTGATAAACGTCATGTTCCGGCTGCCACCATCGTCTTGGACGATTTCGGTTCCCACCACATCAGCAGGCATAAGGTCGGGCGTAAACTGAATACGTTTAAAATCTAACTGCAAAATATCGGCAACGGTTTTAATTAACAGCGTTTTGGCTAGCCCCGGCACCCCGGAAATCAAACAGTGGCCCCCACCAAACAAAGCAATCAATAGCTCTTCGACAATATCATGCTGACCGATAATAACTTTTTTAAGCTCGGTAATCAGTTGCTCTCGCCCTTCTTTCATGCGACTGACTAGCTGTAGATGATCATCACTGACGTCACCGTTGGCGTCGTTACCAAAACCTGGTTTATCAAAGTCCGACATGGGGCTTCTCCATTTTGTCGTGAATTATGCAACTCGTTTGACTAATAGTATTAGTGGCTAAGCGCATAGATTATGTAGTTGATGCCAATCTTATAGGCCTCGTTGCAATATTTGGTGGGATAAGGTTCGTAAAAGGTGTGTTCCCAGCCATCACCTAAATCGGTATTGTGATTTGCCACCATCATTACTCGCCCGTCGTCATCGAGAATGGCATGCACTGTGGGCGGAAAATCCGGATCATCTAAATAAAATGGTCCACCGTAGTTCCAGGTAACTGATCGCCCCGGCACCTGATGGACTTGGTCGATGTCAAAAAAACTATGAAAGATTGGGTGGGTGTTATCAAGCTCGACAAGTTCTTTGTCCGGAAATATTTTGACTAACTCGACGAGAAAATCCTGCCAGTGTTGCGGCCCCCAAAAATCATCCAACATGACAAAGCCGCCACGCAGCATAAATTCGCGCATCGCAGCCGCTTCTTCTGTTGAAAAATTGGGCCCTGTGCCTGGCGCACCAATGGGAATACGCTTCATATTGATATAGAGAAACGTGTGTTCAAATAATTTAGGATCGGTCAACTCTAAAGCCTTGTACCCATAACTATTGGCATCGAGGCGGGTATAGCGGTTAACTCCGCGCAGAAAATTTCGATCCGAGTCTTCGAAGTCAGTTTCCCACCAGCCTCGTCCGGGCCCGTTGTAACTTCCCCCAAAAGAGGTGTAGTTGGTATAAATACCGCGGACAAACATAAATTCCGGCTCACCTAAATTGCCGTCTTCTAGATCAGCGTCCGAGTCACGAAGAAATCTGTCGCTAGAAAATTGTCCATAGACTGATGTGCTCATGGCCATGATCACTGCGAAGTTAAACCACAACATCACCATCAGCTTGAAATACTTAGCCACCCTCATTCAATAGCCTCCAATAGAATACGCTGAGCCGGGGCAAACGTGGGAGCCACTTCCAGCGCTCTTAAACTACTGTGCTTCGCTTTGTCACGCAGCCCACCTTTCATATAGGCATCCGCCAGTTTTGTATAAGCGCTAGCCGGGTCAGAGGCGTCGAGTTTAGTAATAATTTCATATTCGCGGATGCTCGCTTTGTGTTGCTGATTTTTGTCGGCCAAGCGTGCGTAGCGTTGATGAACATCTATACGGTATGGATCAACAGCCAGGATACGATTGAGATAATACTCAGCTTTCTCGTAGTCACCGATGTTTTCTGCGTGCTCAGCTAAAACCATAGGCGCCTTGACATCATGCTGGTGATATTTCGCCACGTAAGCGAGTTCAGCCAGGTGTTTTTCCGAATCGCCCATGGCTTCGTAGAGCTGCGCCAATACCACCGGTGGGCTAGGGTAACCTGTGTAGTACGGTAAGATTTCTTTGGCTTTGAGTAAGTGTTTTTTCGCCTCGACATAATTGTCTTCTTTAAATAGCACAATCCCTAATTGAAGGTGCGCTTGAAAATCTCGCGGTTGATTTTCAATCCGCTCCAACATATATCGCTTTAAAGAATCAGCACTGTATTGCTCTGCAAGAAGTGCCGATGAGTTACTGCGTACGCCATGACCATGACCTGCGCCGTTATCAGCCATATCGTCTTCATCAACGTACACATCTACCTTTGCCATCCGTTGCGCCAACCAACTGTTAAACTCGTTATCAAAAGACTTGGGCTTTTTATTTAACGCAGTGCTTAGTACCCCCTGTACCGTATGCTCATCACGATAAGCGTTTAACATATCCAACAATTTCTCAAATCCGTACGTTTGAACGATAAACTCAACGACTAAATAGGACTGCAGGTAAGCGAGGTTCAAATCATCATCGGATCGTGCCAGTAGAAACGCATCGTCAATACGCTCGATGGGGAAAAAGTGCTCGGTTTGCATTGCGCGGGCCACATCAAGATTCTGACGACGCCCCCATTCATCTCTGCCTTGAAATTCTTCATAGACGGAAACACCTTCAGACAACCAACGAGGGATTCGATTGTTAGTCATCTGTAATGTGATGATATGGACAAATTCATGCCATACGATTTCTTGCCAGTTAGCCGTTAGGGTATCAGGAGAAATAAGGGTAATGACTTTGCCAAAACAAATACCCACCAACGGCCCAATATCGGGCAATCCAACAGAGCGCACAGCAAAGTCTTCACGCTGATCAAATACTTCTATGAGAACAGGGCCTTCCGGTGTGAATTGATATTTTTTGGTAAGCTTTTCCCAGGCTTCAACTAAAAGTGGTTCCATGTAGGGCCAAAGTACCGTGGCATCGTGCTCGCTCATTTTTACCTGAAAGGTGTCATTTTCCAAGGTGACGAAAGTATCCATGCTGTCTAATACTTTAAGCATGTTCGACGCCCACAGATTGTAGGGATCTTTTTCATAAGCCAGCTCTAGCACCTTACGACCTTCAGCTTCATTACCGAGACGAATCAAATTCATACCGAGTAATGTATGCGCGGGCCAGTATGTCGGCTGCTGCGCAATGGCTTTTCTCGCATGCGAAACCGCCTCTTCAAACAAGTAGTCATTTGCCATCACATCGGCGATTGTCGAATGAAAAAAACCGCCACCGGGTTGAATCTGTTGAGCCCGCTTTAGCATCAGCTCATATTCATCATGATTACTTTCGATCAACGCTATAGCCGCCAGCAAACTAACCGCCATCAACGATTCAGGGTTGTTAGGTAACGCTGCATTAAGAAAGCTTTTGGCTTCGCCGTATTTATGTTGTTTAACCGCCAGGTCCGCATGGGCAACAAAGACTTCCGCCGCACGCGGGTTGGCATAGAGCGCCTTTTCTAACGGCTTCGTTTCCCGGGTGACTTTTGCCAGCCCCACTAGCGCCATTGGGTGATTGGGATTATAGGAAAGCACTTCTTGGTAAGATTGCATGGCTTCCGCGCGATTGTATTTTTCTGAAAACAAGTCACCCCAGGCGATATGCGCCTCGCTATTAAATCGATCGAGGCGAATCGCTTCTCGGTAAAATCGATTGGCTTCTTGGAAGTTTTCTAACAACCAATAAGCGCGCGCGATCATAGCTGCGTCTACAGAACTAAAGTTGATGCTATTGGCCGCATTTAGTGTCGCCAATTGCAGGTAGGCCTTAGCATCATCAAAGCGCCCTCTGGCATAAAGAATATCCCCCAAGGTAACAATAGCTTCAAGCCTTGTGTTTGAGCCAACTGTATCCGAAGCACTAGATATCGACGCGCTCTTTTCCACTAATGGGGTGAGCAGATCAATTGCTTGATTAGAACGACCTGTTTCGACATACACTTTAGCCATTAATACAGAGAGAGAGCGATTATCACTATGGCCCTTGAGCGCATCACGGACTATCTCTTCCGCTTTTTCGTACTCTCCCTTGAAGCGATAAGCTTGCCCCAATACAAGAGCAACTTGAGGGTCTTTTCTGTCGTCCGACGATAAAAGCGATTCAATTTTGTGGTATTCCCCGGTGCGTAATGCTTGAGCTGCTTCCATCACATCGCTTTGAGCAAAAGGCGCAGACAAAGCACACCACAACAATCCGCTTTTGAGGACTGACGCCATATGTGTGCTCAAATTAATTTTCGTTGACCAATGCATTGTAATCGCGTGTTACCTTCGCCAGTTGAATTAATAAGGGTTCTAACTGCTGCCAATAGTCGGACTCGCTTAAGTTTGGTTTGGCCGCACGAAGCGAGAAAACATCACGTTCAATCCGTTTCATTTGTTCACGCAGCTCGCCGGCCTGCGGCGATAATTCTGCGAGGCTGAACTGAATTTGATCCAAATATGCAAGCTCGGCAAGGCGTCCATCGCCCTGGCGAGACAAATCCATGCTGAACACGCCATCACCATTATCTTCTAACGTCGCATGTTCGCTCGGCAGAATATCGCGCTCTCGATAGTGCTCGTTTACACGGTTAGTGCTATAGGTGAATAGCTCCAAATATGACACACGACCGTTTTTATCGCGGTCTGCCGCAAGCCCGGTGACACCTTCAATAAAATAATATGGGAAGACCGTATCGTATTTTTCCGCACCGGATCGCGTTGCTGAAATTAAAATTCTACCTGGTTTGGCTAACGGACGGGTGAAGTCGTGGCTTGAAGATGTAGTGTTAATCACAACCACATCATTGTTCGGTAAAACGCTAAACAACTCTGCAAATTCGTCAACTGTTAAGTCTGGCCCAACGACATTAAATTTCGCTGATTCCCGTCGACCCGTACCGTGACCAATCAAAACCACGGTAAGCTGATCAGCAGCCGTTAAATTTTTTTGATAACGGCTAAAAAGTTGCCTAATATTCGATGCGTTACATACTCCGTCACTACCTATTTGTGTTTTTTTATCATTACCAAGTAACACAGTAATACGCTTTGCATCGTAACCATAATCATTTAGCAGGCTTTGTCTTAGATTGGTTGCTAACTCGCGCTTGGCATTTGCGGACTCTTTATCGGCGCTCGCGCCCACTAAGATAGCGACATACTTTTTTGCCTCTGGGCTGTCACTGTAGGGTTGCAGTTCAGCGTAGGAAGAAACGCTTATCAGCCACAGGAAGACTAAATGTAGTGATGCACTTTTCAGCCACTTCATTAGCTCAGCCCCTTGAAGCGTCTCACGCCCCATTCGGCACTCAGCGAAAAGAGCAAAATTGCTAGCACCAGAGGTTGATCCCAGAGCGACTGCACTTTCTCTTGCGAATGGATATTAGGACTGTAAGTAATATCGTTAACTAAACTATCCGCTTGTGATGACTCGTATACCTTGCCATTACCGTTGTTCGCCAAGCGTTTTAGTAACCCCGCGTCTTTGCTGGCTTGAACAAACTCTTTGCGGGATGGAGTCACCAGCAGTGGCGCTTTGACTTCTAGATTTTCATCGAGGGCGCTCGGGACACGTACGGTGATATCGTGAACGCCTTCTTCCGCGACGAAAAACTCAGCTTGATACTCACCGTCACCTTCTAGCCGCCAGGCCATAGCCTGCTCATTGTCTTTGCCTGTCGGATCAATATGCTCCAACCATAGCAGTGCATCGTTGACTGGCTCAAAATTTTCATCAACCAGCTTAGCTGTCACCACCACTGGGTCACCAACAGCATAATTCTCTTTATCTAGCTGCACTTCGATCCGCGGCTTACTGTCCTCGGCTAACCAACGAACAAGCTGACGCCAAATACGCTCATGGGATTGATCGTCATGGGGCATCATCATTTGCCAGCGCCAAGAACTCGCCGTCGACATCACCGCGCTGCGACCGCGCCCGTAATTCTGCGTAGACAAAATAGGCACCGGTTGATTTTGAAATTGCAGCAACGAATGTTCAAGCAATACAGTCGCACCGGGTTTTGCCCGCCCCGTAACATAGACGCCTTCTAAATCAGGCATCGCTCGCCAAAGGTCACGATTTTTTTTGTCATCGGTATCGAGCCGTAAAATAGGCGAATACTCCCCGGCTTTTGTCATACGTGGTCTGTAGGCCGTACCCGTCGGATGATCACCCCGGCGCGTACCACCGCTCAGAGACGCGGGAAGCTGGCTCTCTCGAACCAATTCAATCGGTAAAATATCGGCCAAATCGGAATCAACGAGTGCTTCTTGAACACCACCAAGTACCATAAAGCCGCCGCCACGTTTGGCGACGAACTCTTTAATCATGGCGAGCTGCTGGTCATTAACAAAGCTGCGCTCTATGTTGCCAAAGATAATTGCTTCGTAATTAAAAAGCTCTTCAACAGTACGAGGAAACCCACCTTCAAGTTCGCTAGGTGATTTAATACCTTGCCGTAAAAACTTTCGTGGCCCTGTTTGTAGATAGGTCGCTAAACGTAAGGAAGGATCACCCTGCAGCGCGCGCTGGACAAATTTGTATTCGTTTCGCGGCTGGCCCTCAACATAAAGAATATCCAGAGCGGGCTTGCTACGGTTGTCGATATACACTTGACTATGATTATTTTGAGTAATGGTTTCGCCTTGCAACTCTTCAATAATCACGTCATAGACAATAATTTCTTCACGGTCTGGAACAATATCAAAATTGAGCTTTTTGGTGGCGTGGTTCTGCGACAACACAAGATTACGACTTGCCACAATGCGATCGCCATCCTTCACTAACAGCCGTGTACTTTGATTGGCGAAACCCGTTTGGCTGTAGCCGACACTTAAATTGAATACGGAACCCTCTAGCAATGTTTTATTAGCATCTACCGTCAGTATGGCTAAATCTTCGTTGATATTGTCTTGCCCAACGCCGACCACATAGAGGGGGACTTGTTGTTGTCGCATGACTGGTATAATTTTTTCCGGATCGTTCGCCGTATTGTGAGCACCATCCGTAACCACAACGACGCCAGCCAGGGGCACTGCCGACAACTCTGTCATGACTCGCTCAATACCTGAAGCGATATTTGATGCACCTCCCATGGCATTGAACTCTTCCGCATTGGATACACGCTCGGCCAATTCAGAAAAACGATAGCTTCTTACCTGAAATTTTTCTTGTAACTGCGGTATAACCCCACCGTCTCCATATAGCATCGAAATAGCTTGCTGCTGGCGACTTTGCTCGCTTTCGGTATCGCGAATGGACATACTTTGCGAGTCATCGACAACGACAGCCACATAGGTTTCTTGAGGTTTCACTTCATTGATTAAAACGCCAGGATCCAGTAAACAAATAGCTAAAATAACAAGCGTTAGAGAACGCAACGCCACAAGTGTCATTCGCCAAGGTGTTGAGAGAGGGCGTGTAGTTTTCCAATAGCTAACCGCAGCTAGCGTGATCACCAACAGCACTGCAATGACGATACCAAGCATCCCCACGCCAAAACCTAGCGTTAGATTGCCATCGAGTAATGCTTGGAGGTAATGCGACTCTATCAAACTATCCTCATTTTATTTCTGGCGTAGCGCTGGGGCGCTCTTCTGACAACCCGCGGTAGTAATTCTCGACAAATGTCTTATATTTTTCTGGGATACTCTCCATTTGTGGAGAAAATAACGCATTCCCACCTGCATCAAATTCGCTTGCCAACCTTAATTGGTTTTCTAACTCAATGACCGGGTTCAAGAGACTGCGCAATAGAGCAGGCCGATTTAAGAAATCAGCCAAGCCTTGTTCCGTCAATTGTGATTCGATAGACCTAGCATTCCCCGACCAAATTTGACCACCGGATGCTCTACCCGCCTGCGCTATGTCCCGCGCCAATTGCTGTGTTTGCTCAAAGGTTTGCTGCATTTCTCTTTGCGATACTCGCTGCTGTGTAAGACTTTGCTGCTCAGATAGAGCGCCACTGCGCTCACCTTGCCGCACACCAGATGTTGCCGGAGCGGTGCCTGCTTGTTGGCTCGCGCTTGCCTCCGGAGACTGTTGTTGTATCTGCTGTTGTTCTATCTGTTGTTGCAGCGTTTCTATCGAGCGGCGTAATGCGCTCACCTGTGCAGCCGCATCTCCGGATACATCGTTGTTTGCATATGACTGACCACGCCCGAGTTGCTGCACACTGGTTTGTAATTTTTCCAGCGCGTCTTCTACTTCAGACTCTAAGCGAAGACTCAAATTGACCATGCCACGCTTGAGTATCATCTTGCTGGTTTCTTTTTTCTCCTGAATAGGCCTTACACTACGGACTAATTCATGCGCCTGCTCGAGCGCTCGTGCGTCTTGTTCGGTATTGCGCCGTGAAATGTCCCGCAAGCCTTTCATTAAATCATCAAGCTGCTGATCGACCGATGCTTGCTGATCTCGTACCTGTTGCGCACCTTCTGCGCGTGCTGACTCAGAGCGAGTATTGCCCATGCTCTGTTCCCGACTCAGCGCTTCAAGTGCTTGCCGTAACGCTTGTTGGTCTTCGACCAAACGCTCTACCTGTTGTTTGGCCAAGTCTTGCATTTCTTCTATCGATTTTTCTTGCAGACCGCTTAGTGCATCGGCCTGTTTTCGCAAACCATCTAACGCTTTTTGGCTTTTCGCCGCAGCTTGTCCTAAGGATTGTGACTGTGCTGCTTCTTCCATTTGTTTCGCCGCATCTGTCAACGCTTGTTGAATAGCCTGCTGCTGTGACTGAGCTGAGTTGTTTGCTTGTGACGCTTGTTGTGAGCTAGGGCGCTGAGCACTTTGTTGCTGATTTTGCGACGATTGCTGACTAGATGACTGCTGTGATTGTTGCTGACGCTGCATTTGTTGTGCAAGCTGTTGTAGCTCACGGCGCAATTGTTCTTGTTGACGTTGTAGCGTTTGCAACTGTTGCCGCTTTTGCTCCTCTGTCATTTGATTTTCTCGACGCGCCAACTCACGCTGCGATCGAGTCAAGCGCTCTTGACGCTTTGCCAGTTCCGCTAATTTATCAACAGTTTCATTCTGTTGTGCCGCACCACTTTGTTGCGCTTGTTGCTGGGGTAATTCGTATCGATTTTCAAGCTCACCCAATTCCATTTCGAACAACTCACGCACATCTGCATCATCTCGTTGTTGCCCGCCGCCTCCACCGCCTGACTGGTTTCTGTTCATGGCTACTTGGGTGCGGTTTATTTGCGCTTCAGCTCTCAGCACATGTTGTAATGCTTTTTGTTCATTTTGTAGCGCGTCTGAAAGAGACAGTTCATCAAGTTTTTCTAGCGCAACCTGCATTTCGCCAATCGCCTGCTGCAGGGCTTCAACCGCTCGTTGATAGCTGTCATTTTGATAATTACCGCGCTCAGTCAATCGACTAATCGACATTTGTGCTCGATCAGCAACTTCAGCTTGGGAGGAACGAATAATTTGTGTATCGGCAGCAAACTCTTGTAAGTCAGCGCTATCTTGCCGATTCTTCAGTTTCCAGGTCGCTGCAATAATGTCTTTTTGCGTTTTAACCAACGCCGAACTGTTGCCACCCCCGCCAGCACCTCCACCACCACCGCCCATACCTGAGCTGGCTTTACTGAATTGATGATCAGTTGAGGTCACTTCCAAAAAATAAATATCAGATACAACGGTTTTCGGGCCTGTCAAACCATTATTGTCAGTTGCCGTGACGGAATAGCTAATCACATCCCCAGGCTGCGCATTCAAGTCTTCGAGATAAATTAATTCTTCACCTGTGAGCGCCAATACCGGTGCCGCTTTTTTATCGAGAAACTGAACAACCTTGTCGTCACTCCCCACCACACTGTACGTCAAATAAAAATCAGTCAAACCGTAGTCATCTTTCGCTTCAATTTCTAAGGAAACTTCTTCTAGCGGCATGACTTCTTGATCTTTGCCTGGCTTTTTCAATACCACGCTTGGCTCTTCATCGGGTATTGCACGAATATAGTATTCGAGGGGATTTTTATTTTGATAACCGAGGGCGTCGACCACCTCAATGGCGTATTCGAGGTTTTCTTTTACCTCAATGGACAGCGATGAATCAGTCACGCTGTTTTCACCGGATGTACTCAAAGGAATGCTTTCGCCATTCGATAACACTACCCGGCCAGAAACGATGGGTTTGTTAAAGGTCATATCTAACTGCACCTTAGTACCCATTGGCGCGAGGATATCTCCACCAGGATCATCAGATTTGTTTTCAAGTCTTGTATATTCAGGGTATTGATAGCGCACAGTCAGATTGGTCACGCGAGGTAGATCAAACAATTCAACTTGATATTGTTTTGATTTTACCAGTAGGTTGTCAGCGTCCACACTTTCCGACAGTGCAACGTAGTATTTAACATCTTGCGTTAACTGATTTAGCTGAATTGAAAAATGCGATTCATCGCGACTAACGTCGGAGTACATGGGGTAGCGACGCCAATTTAGCTGATCATCTTGAACAAATAAGATCAGTTGTTGGGCAGTAGAATTCTGTAACTGGGCGCTTATTGTTAGATCGTCGCCGCGCTGCAAGGTGACATCACCTGGATTCACTTGGATGCCAATTGGCAATGCAACTTCCGCTACCGGAGTGGCGGGCGTGCGCATGAGGTCAGTCAAACCGATTAACATCGTTTGTACTGGATTAAGCAGAACAATAATGCCTAGTAATCCGACCACCCCCAGTGCATACCATTTTTTCCAATTGTGGAAATCAACGCTAAACGCTCGGCCAGTTTGTTCCGGGTTGGCGTGGCGCTCTGCATCCAGCCACAGCTGCGCCAGCAATTGTGGGGAAACACCCGGCGCAGTTTTTTCTTGGAACTCTAACGATGTAATTAGACGCTGCTGAAGATCCGGAAGGTGCTCTTCAATTTTATAGGCAAAGTGCTGTTTACTTGCATAGGCTTTAAGAAAACACCACGCGCACCAGAAAGTAAGCAAGAATACGAGTAAAACCCACACACCTAATGTAACGAGCTGCGCGGCACTTTGAGCCTCGAACCAATCATTGACAGGCAACCAAACAACAAATAGCACGGCGATACCAAACAACCAGCGCGACGCTTGGGCAAAAAACAATAAGCGGTTGTGTTTTTTGCGCGTCAACTCGAGTTGCTGACGAATGGATGTCACTGCAACATTGTTCGACATATACGTTTACCACCCGCCAGAATCAATCACGGATCAACGGACTAATGAAATTGCGCCCTATAAAGCATCGGCGCTATTTGCCTTGGAACTTGTTGGCTTTGTTACTGATATAGTTGTTACTGATATAGATTGTCGCTTGTATTTCAGGGTGCCGCGTGTAGTTCAGTAAGCAATAGAGACCTTTAAAAGATCTGCATAGAGTGTGCCACTCAGCTTCTTCTACAGTGGATTCTTATAATTGAGTATAGACGGCGAGAAGCTAGTTTGGTTCTTTCGATTATAATCAGGAAGACTAAAAGGCGGGGGCTTAAGTACACGTTTTACACATATTTACATCGTGCAGGACAATGACGCTAGAAACATGTGTTGAGGAAATAGAAAAAGTAGATAAAACCGACATTGAGAAAAAATAGATTGTTGTGGTGACTAGCGTGACCAGACTGTATACGCTCTATCGCGCAGCCAATCCTGTTTAGAGTGAAAAGCTAGAGCTGCTCTTAACTCGGATAATGTAAAGCAACTCGTGATGTGGAAAAGTGAGCGCTAATCGGCAATCACCTCGTGCACCTCAAGCGTGCTGTCGGGCAGCACTTCAGACAACCAGGCAATCGCTAATAGTTTGTCTTTGAACACTCTCGTTTCGCAAAACTCAGAATCCATATAGACGCGGTACATGTGCCCAACCGCACTGACAACTTCGTGATGAGAAACCAGTGCGACGCGATATCCCCCAGCCTCTTCTGCAGCGCGCAACCCCAGCTCGGCAATTTCTCGCAACTGCTCTGGCGTGACACCAATGCTGTCGACTTGAGTTAAATCGCCCAAAAAACACTTTAGTTGAGGCTGGGCAATCCCTTGATTCCATAAACCCCGAGTCATCCGAACCAATTCGGTACCGTCAAAGTGTCCAACAATTTTGTAACTCAGCAGCGCCCCGCCATGTTTGAATTGACCTTCTATACCCACATCTTGCCTACCACTTAGTTCAGACCGGGTGAGACTACCAAGCTGCAAGAAATTGTCGCTAACATTAACTACCAAAGGTTCATAGAGTCGATAAAGTGAACCAGTTCACATTTCCTCACGTCGATCTATGTCTTTAAGCACCCCAGGGTCATCCACGGACACATATTCACAGGCTTCGGGATGCTGCTTTAAAAGCTTGCGGCCGCCTTTGTCACCCTCCAACTCGCCAAGAAGGCTCAACCAGTGACGACCAAAAATCACCGGGTGCCCCCAGTTCGTTTCATCCTCTACATCACCGAAGCAAGGAATCCGCAAGCGCGCTGGGTCGACGTTGTGGGTCAATTGACGGAGCGTTTTTGCTTCAATATAGGGCATATCCGCTAGCATGATCATGACACCATCTAACGTGTCGTCTTTTAGCCGACCCGATGTGTCTAGAAGACGATACCCATCTACTAAGCTAGCCCCCATTCCTTCCGCTGCATGTTCCGCGACACAACAGGTGACCGCAGGGTGATCTACCCAGAGTCCGAGCAGGTGGTGGAGATGATCGTCCGGTCGGACCACAACAATGATCTCTCGGCAGTGATCGATTATCGAATCAAGCGTGGCGCAGAGTAATGTTCGACCATCCTCAAACTGCGCGTAGCGCTTATCGCTACCGAACCGCCGACTAAGCCCTGCGGCCAACACAAGTGCAATAACTTCTGACATCCATATTCCCTGAATAAGCGCTAAACGTGTTGATTCAAAACGTCAAAGCGTGGTGCGCGCCCGCACTTGAGTGAGCTCGGCCAAAATAGCGATAGCGATTTCGGCTGGAGTTTTACTGCCAATTGCCAACCCTATCGGCGCGTGTAATTTTTCCAATTGTTGCGCCTCAATACCGAGGCTAAGCAATCGCTCCCGTCTTTTTGACGATGTGCGCTGTGATCCCATTGCGCCGATATAAAAAGCCTGAGTATTAAATGACTCTAGCAGCCCCATATCGTCGATGCGTGGGTCGTGAGTTAATGCCAAAATCGCCGAACGCGTATCATTCGCATGTTCGAGTAGTGCATCGTCAGGCATCGCTCGCAACAGCGTTACATGATCAACGTTCCACTGTGCAATAAGCTCAGGGCGAGGATCACACACTGTCACACGATAATCCATTTGCAAAGCAAACTTAGCCAACGCTCGTGTCACTTCACTCACGCCGATTAAAAAGAGGTGGAATTGTGGGCCATAAATTTGATGTAAATGTGACGGCGAGTGACTTTTTAATTGCAAATCAAAACGCAGACCGTGTTTACCGGGTTGGAGGCGTTGCACACCACTGTCAAAATCAACTTCTCGTGTAATGCACACGCGATTTTCCAACGCCTGGCGCATTTCGTCTAACCAGGCTTGCTCTTTTACCGGTTCAATCAAAACACCCAGCGTGCCACCACAAGGCAATTTGAGGCGTTCAGCCTCTTCTGGATCGGCACCATACAGAATATATTGCGCATGCGTCTTGGCAATTCGGCCGGCGGCTACTTTTTGCAGCAAATCTTCCTCGATACAACCACCTGAAAGTGAACCACATTGCTCACCTCGGCTGTTGCACGCCATCAGCGAACCCACTTCACGTGGTGCAGAACCCCATGTGGAAGATACGGTACAAAGCCAGGCATCATCACCGCGTTTCAACCACTCGATCAGTGTACTAAATACATCTAAATCCAAACTGTACATATTGGCGTTTTACTTACATTTTATTCTGTAGAATTTTATAAAAAGGGCCATCTAGGATATTTTTAGTTGCAATGGCAACTCACGTTGGCGCCTTCCGCTAGCGGCAAACAAGGCATTGGCTAACGCTGGCGCAACTGGCGGTAACCCAATTTCCCCCACGCCCGTTGGATGTTCGTCGCTAGGCACGATAACCACTTCAATTGGCGCTGATTCGCGCATACGCAATACCGATAAATCATGAAAATTACTTTGCACGACACGCCCTTCCGCAATCTCAACACCGGGTTTTAATGCACCACTCAATCCATAATTGACCGCACTTTCAATTTGCTCGACAACACCGTCTGGATTGATAACTCGCCCGCAATCGACCGCACATAGAATACGTTCGATCTGGTAACTGTTATCCACTTGCCGGACTTCAACAACTTCAGCAACGAATGAACTAAAGGACTCATGGACTGCTAGCCCCTGACTTACCCCTTCTGGCGCATTTCCCCAGTTGGACGCTTTTAACACGGCCTCCAAAACCCCTAGGTGGCGCGGGTGATTTTGTAAATAAGCTCGACGAATATCGGCAGGATCTCGGCTCGCCGCATGTGCCACTTCATCCATGAAACTTTCGACAGCGAATGCCGTGTGGGAGTGCCCCACGGACCGCCAAAACCCTAACGGGATACCTGGGTCTTGGAGGCTAATATCGACTTTACGATTGCCGATACTGTATGGAATCGCGGCACCCTCGGCGATAGTTTTATCGGCCCCGGCCATCACATTGCTTGCAAAGCGTCCCAAACCATCAGCCATTTTTTCTGGCAGCCAGCTGGGCATGTAGCTGTCCATAATCGCCGAAGCGAAGCCTTTAATAATGCTGGCAGAACTGACACGGTGTTGCCAAGAAGTCACTTCGCTACTGCTTGCAATGGTTGCACTCAGCTTGTGCAAACTGGAAGGGCGATAAAAATCATGCTGCATATCATCTTCGCGTGACCATTGCAGTTTAATCGGCGTACCAGGCATCGCTTGAGCTATGACGGCGGCTTCCGCCGCGTAATCCGTCATTGCGCGACGACCAAAGCCACCGCCTAAAAATGTTGTATTGACGGTAATGTCTTTCTTCTCCATTCCCGTAAATTGCGCGATGAGCGACTGCGCTAAATCGGGTGCCTGGTTAGGTGTCCACACTTCGCAGCGACCGTCTTTAACCAATGCCACACACACTTGCGGCTCCATAGTGCTATGGTGCTGATACGGTACTCCATAAACTGCACTTACTTGCTTATCACCGCTAACTGCGCTGACGTCACCTTCATCAACCACGTCGATTAGCTTTTCCGGTTCAGCGATCGCTTTCTCTTGTGCTGCGCGGATACTGGCGGAACTCACATTGACCAACGGGCCTTTATCCCATTCAACGTTAATCGCTTTAGTCGCTTGCAGGGCCTGCCAGTAGCCATCGGCGACGACAGCAACACCATTGTAGATGGAGAAAATTTTCGCCACGCCAGGCAGCGTTTCGGCTTGACTGGCATCGACACTTTTCACGCTACCACCAAAGTGCGGGCAACGAATTACCATCGCGACCTTCATCCCATCCATTTGCATATCACCCGCAAAAGGTAAGCTGCCATCGAGCTTACCCGCAGTGTTAAAGCGAGAAAGAGACTGGCCAATCCAGCGATAACTTTTTGGATCGGGTAATTTGGCTGGAGGGATTTCCGATCCGCTATCAAGCAATGCTTGCGCGGTAGAGGCAAATTTTTCGTAAGGCGCTTTGCGATTGGAGGCGGTATCGACAACTTGGCCTGATTGCGTCTCTAAGCGATCAACCGCAACACCCCATTCGGCCGCTGCCGCGTGGAGCAATAATTGCCGTGCCTTAGCCCCTGCCTCAAGCAAGGGTCTATATGCGGTAGTGACACTGGTGCTCCCGCCCGTAACCTGCATACCGAGGGCTGCATTGGCGTAGGCCGGGTGCACACCCGCCATTTCAATGTCAATCTCGGCAGGCGGATAATCTAAACCTTCGGAGATGATTGTAGTGAGGCTGGTATAGACACCCTGCCCCATTTCAGCCTTATCCATTTGAAAAATGACGCGGCCTTCAGGAGTTATTTGCAGCCACGCATTGGGTTGAAAGCTGCCCGCAACTTGGTGCGGCAGCGGCTTGTCGCCGCCACGCAAGCTAATTCCCAATACCAAACCTGCGCCAACGACACCGGTACCTACCAACAATTTGCGTCGAGTGAATTTCATTATTCTGACACCTCCTGCTGAGCAACGCCGGATACTTTGTCTTCTGCCCCTGGAACCCAGGTATTGACTGCGCCTGCTGCAGCATGAATCGCTTTGCGGATTCGGCCATAGGTGCCGCAACGACAAATATTCCCTGACATCGCGCGGTCGATATCCTCGTCAGTCGGGTTAGGGGTTGTTTCTAGCAATGCCGCCGCCGACATAATTTGTCCTGATTGACAGAAACCACATTGCGGAACATCGTTATCGAACCAAGCTTGCTGAACAGGATGATTTCCACCTAAACCTTCGATGGTGGTTACCGATTTACCCTCGACTGAGGACACACGCATGCGACAGGTCCTCAATGCACGGCCACCCACGTGCATGGTGCATGCACCACACAACCCTCGACCGCAACCAAACTTGGAACCGGTTAGCCCCAGGGTTTCGCGGACCACCCACAGTAACGGTGTCGTTGGGTCGATATCTTCTGGGAGGGAAACAGGCTCGCCATTTAAGGTGAATTGAATCATGTCAGTACCTTGTCATCAGACAAATGAGAGAAAGTAAGATACCGGTGGATTTTACGCCCGTGCCGACAGCACCTCCAGTAAAGGAGTGAAAACTCTTTGGTCGCAACAACATCCCGGAAATTAGCCAGGCGCCCATTCGATGCGCGCCCGGCAGGGATAAGGAGTGTGGGGAACCCTAGGCCGCTGGCTCTTCCGGCCCTAGCGGTTTGAGGATAAGAATCAGTTTTGGCAGTAATGTCAGCGAACCAACAATCGCTGCGATCATGGCAATACTGGTGAGCAAGCCAAAATAGACCGATGGAATGAATTCCGATAATACAAGCACCGAGAAACCCGCCGTAATGGTAACTGACGTGTAGTACATTGCTCGGCCGATTGAGCCGTGCGAGCGATGCATCGCATTGAGGTAATTGCGATCCACCGCGAATTCGGTTTTAAAGCGGTGGATATAGTGAATCGCATCATCAATCCCAATGCCCACGGTGATTGCCGCCATCGTAATGTTCATCATATCCAGGGGAATACCAACCAACCCCATGAACCCCAGCACAGCGCCCGCCGCTAGAATATTAGGGATAATGGCGGATAACGCTAACGTAAAGGAACGGAACAACACCAAAAACATCAACATGATACCCAAAAACACAGCACCCAGAGTCGCAATTTGTGACGTAAACAAACTTTGCAACATGTTGTTGTATAGCTTTAACAAGCCTGTGAATTTGACTTGTTCTGACTGCAAACCCATTTCGTTTTCCGCATAGGCACGAATTTTTTCAATCAGTTCGACACGACGCAAATTGCCACTCGTCTCTTCAACACGTAAGGTGATGCGAGTTTGATTGGCTTCATAAGAAAGGAACGGGTCAACCAACAGCGCTTTGACATTGTCCGGCAATTCATTTTGCAAAACGGCAAGTTCAAAATCGTTTAATGGGCCACGGTAAATATCACGCACAACCTTGTACGCAATGGCAAGTGATTGCACCTTGCCGACTTCCGGCAAACTATCAAGGTAGTCATGTAGCTGTTCGATTTCTGAAAGTCCTGCATTGCTGAACCAGTAGCTTTCTTTCAGCTCCTTTTTACTTTCTTCATTCTCAGCAAAAGGATCGTCTTCTCCAAATGGATCTGATTCTGCGAAAGGGTCTTCTTCCGCAAAGGGATCATCTTCAAACCCAGCGTCCTCGACAGCGAACGGATCATCCTCAGCAAAAGGGTCTTCGCCAATCGCACTTTCGTCTTCAGCTGAGCGAACGGGTACATCAAGAATAATATCCAGCGACGTAGTGCCACCAAAGTTGCGGTCAATAACCACCATGCCTTGATATATTTCAGTTGATTCATGAAAGTAATCGATGGGTCGGTTTTCAACGACCAAACGCGACATACCATAAATTGTCGTTGCGGCAATCAATACCGAGAAGATAACCACAGCATTCCCATGCTTCTCAGTGAAACGAGAAAAAATCATAGTAATTGCACCGGAGTTATCGCCTTTATCTTTAGGCTCTCCTTTAGGCAACAACAATAACGTTGACGGCAAAAAGATAAACGCCATCGCAAAAGCGACCATCAAACCAATAGTCATCATCCAACCAAAGTCAATGACCGGTTTAATATCACTTACCACTAAAGACACAAACGCAACGATGGTCGTTAGCGTGGTATACAAACACGGCACCACCATAAATCGTACCGTTTGCAACACTAAGGCTCGCTGAGACCAATCCGGATGTTTGGCATGTAGCTCCCGATAACGTACAACCAAATGGATAGTAATGGCCAAGGTCAAGATTAATAGCAGCGCGACAAAATTATTGGAGATTACCGTCATACGCCAATCCAGCCAGGACAAATAGCCCAGCATCATGGTGACGGTAATGACACAAGTGCAAAATGGGATAAGAACAAAACGTAATTGACGAAAGATGATAGCCATCATTAGCAAGATGAAAGCGGCTGCAATCGCACCGAAAACCACCATATCGCTTTTGATAAATTGAATCATGTCGGCGGTGATCATCGTCACACCACCGATAAAAATATCAGCTCGGTCTTGGTAGCGCGCAACAATTTCCCGCACTTGCGCTACTCGCTCATGGGCCTCCGCATCTTTTTGCGTTCGATAATCCAAAAAGGTTTTTGACACGTCCGCCAACTCCTGAGATTCAGCGTCGGTCAAGCCTTCGGTATCACGCTTCTTACGTAAACTATCTCGATGGCGAACTAATTCGGTGTACTTGTTATCAACTTCGAGATTGAGTTGTATCGCGGTGGTATCGCCATCCGGGCCAAGAATAAGTTTTCGATAAATCGGGCTTTCTTGGAATTCCCGCTTGGCCATCTCGCGATCAACACCGGGCGTTAGTAATGTTCGCTCACTTTCTAAAACTTCGTCTAAGGTCTGCAATGGACTGTAAAGTAGCGGCACATCAAGAATCGTATTTGCACCCACCACACCGTGCAGCTGCAACAATTCATCACGCAAGGCTTGCAGAGTATTTAATGCTTCATCTGAAAACAGCGGCGCATGCGGTTTATAGGTGATAACGAGAAAATCACCGCTTTGATAGCGTGATGAGATCTCGCGAAAATAATCTAGATCAGTATCGTGCTCTAAGGTAAGAGAATCAGCGGATGCATCTAATTTAAAACGTGGCAAGCCAGCCGCTAGGCCCACCAATAATGAAAGCACCACAATGAGGGTGACCAATGGGCGCCCTAAAATAAGTTTGTCGTATATGTTGACTATCGATTCCCGCATGCAATCCGCCTGATTATTATTCCATCAACTCACCCTCGCTCCATAGCCACCTGCGCTGTGGTTACGGCTAGACAAGTTTTCACACTTAGAAGTTCAGCGCGCTATTGTAGGGGGTTATTTCGCGGGGGGATACCGCCATAGGGCGTCAAATTTAGCCGCGCGTATTAGCCCATGGGCCAGAAATAGATAGCCGCTACAGCCGATACCATGACAACCAAAGCGACTGCCGACCAAAAGGCTTTAGAAGATTTGATGTGATGCTCTTCAGCGTGAGGCATTACCCTTGATGTATTGGCGCACGTTGGCATCTCACCCTGTAGTTGTTCCAGTTCATTGAATACAACCTGCATCGACGCCATTCGCTGACTGAGGTCAGGCTCCAACATGCGCTGCATGAGCTGCTGTAAGTCCTGGGGCAAGCGCCGCATGGCACGGGTAATGTCGAGTTTACCGTTGTGAAATTTTGGCAATTGCCCAAGCAATAGCTGATAGAAAATTACACCTAAGCTGTACACATCGCTCTGCGGGCATAGTGGCTCACCCTGTGGACGGTAGGCTTGAGAATGAATCACCCTGCGCTTGTTGCGGGTATCATCCTGCGGCTCTCCATGAGGCAAACCAAAATCGGTGATCTGTGATCGCTGTTGATCACTGAATAGAATATTACTCGGCCGCAGATTACCGTGAAGAACATGCTGCGAGTGCGCATAACTCAGAGCACTACTTAACTGAATGCCCAGAGTTAAAAACTGCTCAACCGACCATGGCCGCACCATCCGTTCTTGTAGGTTACCACCCGCGGCATAATCCATTACTTGAATAACTGTCCTGTTATTCTTAGAACTGCCGTGAACACGCAGAATATTATCGTGCGCAAGCTTCGCTACTTTTTTACCCATGACAAAGCCATTGTCATCGTTGGTAAATTTTTTAACGACCAGCTGCTGCCCAGTATTTTTCTCCACAAACAGATAAATCGCATAGTGCTCTGCTTCTCGAAGTATATCGAGCAACGCAAATGTTTTTTTATTATTGACTGATGCCTTAGCTCGAGCGGCTCGTTTTTTGTCTAGATGTGAACCGCGAGAAAACAACAACAATTGATTCTGAATTGCTTGCAAATCGGGGCGCGCTTGTGGATCCATTCGCATACACGACTGAACAGTTGGCGCGATAGCTTGTGGCAACGGCGCATTGTCCGGTTTTTGTTGACGCTCCGCACTAGTAGGGTTGTGCCCAGAAAATATTTCGTAAAGCATGACACCCAGGGAATAGATATCACTTTTGTCATCGGCCATGACCGTGGGATCTTGTAGCTCCGGTGCCATGTAATTGATCGTTCCCATGACTTCACCAGTGACACTGGCCGCCTCGGATGCATCTCCCCCATTTCGTTCACCGTCATCAGTATCTAGTGTTTGACTGTGCTGGGCATCCTCAAAGAACTGGGCAATACCAAAATCCAACACTTTGATCGTAAAATCTTTGTTGACCAAAATATTACTGGGTTTAATATCGCGATGAATGACACCATTTTTGTGGGCATAACTTAATGCCCGGCATATCTGCAAACAGACATCAATTTTTTTCTGTAGCGGTAGAGTCCCGCCTCGCAGTAATTTGCCAAGCTCTACGCCATCCACATATTCCATGACAAAAAAGGGGGTTCCCTCTTTTGTCATACCGCGATCGATGACTTGAATAATATTGGGGTGACTCAAGCGAGCGATAATAACCGCTTCACGCTCAAAGGATTCAAATACCTGGCCGTGTTGGTGTAACTGCTGATTCAGCACTTTGATAGCCACCGGGCGCGCTAGCGATAGTTGCTGACCGCGGTATACGGCCGCCATACCGCCCTCGCCAATTTTGTCGCCGAATTGATATCCCTCTAATTCCAACGCTTCCACACTGGTTCCTTTTGAAATGACACCAGTCTTAAGCGTAGTCAAAATATGGGATTTTTCCGGCGTTTAAGTGCGGACTCTTCTATACTTAGCGGTGTCCTGAATACAGACGGAGAGCCCAGCATGCATGCACAACGCGCGCCCGAAGCACCCAGCGAGACGACAGGCTGGTCGCTTATTGCTTGCGGTAGCTGGTCGACAGGAGAAGAATTCCCCATCACCCAGGGTCGATTCATTATTGGACGTGACCCGAAGTGCAACCTCATTCTTCCCAGCAACCACGTATCCCGTCGTCACGCCGAATGCGAAGTGTTAAGCAGCGGATTGAGCGTTAAAGACCTCGGCTCGGTGAATGGCACCTTCGTCAATAACGAACCGGTAAAGGCACATACTGCGCTTCCGGGGGACAAGGTACGTATCGAAGAGTTTGAGTTTCAGATTAGCGGGCCAAACAATGCTGACGATGACAAGACCAGCATTCGCCCGGTGGTTGCTATCCCAGAGACCTTAAAAAAACCCAAAATTAAAACCCATATCGACCAGGGACAACCACGATTTAAAACACGCCCGACATCGCCCGGCAACCGAATTGAGCCGCTTGAGAAGCAATCATCATGGCTCGGTATTATTACCGGTGCAGGCATTGCTATTGCGATATTAGGCTTAGGCTATTTTGCCTTACCCATCTTGCGGCAATTTCTAAACGGCTAGATTCGCTATTTATTTGGCAACTAAACGCGAACGAAGATATCTATTCACCCCACTTGGGCATTATTGTTTGCTCAATATCGAGGTGATCAAGGATGCGCCCAACCATAAAATCAATTAAGTCTTCTATCGACTGCGGCTGATGATAAAAACCCGGGCTTGCAGGCATGATAACCGCGCCCATCCGAGTCAGCTTCAACATGTTATCTAAATGGATTTCAGAGTAAGGCGATTCACGGGGCACGATAATCAATTGGCGCCGCTCTTTTAAAGCAACATCGGCTGCGCGTTCGATTAAGTTATTACTTGCGCCCGTTGCGATGGCCGACAGAGTGCCACCACTTGCCGGGCAGATAACCATAGCACTTGGCGAACTAGAACCGGACGCGACAGGCGAAAACCAATCCTCACGTTCTAACAGAATTAATTGCCCTTCATCTGCATTGAATAGTTGAGATAAAAAACGTTGTTGCGCTGCAAAGGTGTCTGGTAATTCAATATCGGTTTCTGTTGCGATAACAGTTTCAGCAGCTCTTGATATGATTACGTAGACGCGGCAATTTGCAGCAATTAAACATTCCAACAACCGCAGACCATACTGAGCACCCGACGCCCCGCTCATCGCTAAGGTGACCGTTTGATCGAAACCATCATGATAATTGCTCATTGAATTTCCTTTCAGTGCTTTTACTTGTGCGTACTTTTACTTGGAGTCAGCTTTCAATTTTGACTCTGGTGTGTGCCAAAAAAATAAAGCAGTCGCCGTTATTTTTCTTTTAAGGCTGCGAGCAGACGTTGATGAATGCCGCCGAAAGCACCATTGCTCATGATAACGATATGAGCGCCTTTACCCCCTGCTTCGCACTCGGATGCTCTTAATACAGTACGACGAATTAATTCATCGATATCGCGCATTAGCTCGGCTGGTGCTTCACTTGCTGACACGACATCATCTAAAGACCAATCGATAGCTGGCGGTTGATACCAAAAAACCTGATCTGCATCTCGTGTCGCTTGGGGCAATTTAGCTTTATGCGCTCCCATGCGCATGGTATTCGAGCGCGGTTCAATCAAGGCAATAATTTTTGCCTCACCTACCTTCGCTCGCAACCCCGCCAATGTTGTAGCAATTGCCGTTGGATGGTGAGCAAAATCATCATAAACAAACACATCACCGACTTGCCCCAAACATTCCATGCGACGCTTTACGCCCGCAAAATTCGCCAGTGAATTAACCGCTGTTTCAGGCCGCACACCTACATGTCGTGCCGCAGCAATAGCGGCTAAGCCGTTTTGAACGTTGTGATTTCCCGTTGCATCCCACTCGACACAACCACACAGCTCGCCTTGAAAATAGACATCAAATTTAGAGCCATCTGGATTAATCAAACTTGCTTGCCAATCACCACTTCCCTCTAAAGCCAAGGTTTGAGTGGGCGTCCAACACCCCATGTCGATAACTTCATCCAACGCTGGTGCATTATTCGGGTAAACCACCAAACCATTGTTGGGCACAATTCGCACCACATGATGGAACTGGCGTTGAATTGCGGATAGGTCAGGAAAGATATCCGCATGATCAAACTCCAGGTTATTCAACACCAAAGTGCGTGGAAGGTAATGAACGAACTTAGATCGCTTATCGAAAAAAGCCGTATCGTATTCGTCAGCTTCTACAACGAAAAACGGAGAGGAGTCACTCAAGCGAGCTGAATGGCCGAAATTCCCCGGCACTCCACCAATTAAGTAGCCCGGCTCCATGCCTGCATCGTCAAGAATCCAGGCTAACATTGAACTCGTCGTAGTTTTACCGTGAGTACCCGCCACGGCCAGCACCCATTTGCCTTGGAGTACAAAATCATGAAGCCACTGCGGACCGGAAACATACCGAATACCGGAGTCGAGCAATGCTTCAACGGCGGGGTTGCCTCGGCTCATTGCATTGCCGACCACGACTAGATCCGGTGCGGGTGATAATTGCTCAGGCGAATAACCTTCGATAATTTCTATACCCGCTTCTTCAAGCTGGGTACTCATTGGAGGGTAAACATGAACATCGGCACCGGTCACGCGATGGCCTTGTGCCTTCGCCAGCTGCGCCAGGCTCCCCATGAAAGTACCGCAAATACCGAGAATGTGAATATGCATCTTCTAACTCACTCGTTGATTCGGCGCAAAGCTTACCACGGTGGAGAAAGGCAAAATAGCAATTGCTCCCGTCACCGAGAAGCGGTTCATTCGCGCGTTATTTACCCACTCACGGTGACACTCAAGCGACGATTTCGTTAGAATAGCGCACCTTTACGAGCGCCAAACCATCAATCTGGGAGATTTCATGGCTAAGAAGAATGCCTTTTACGCACAATCCGGCGGTGTCACTGCTGTCATTAACGCAAGTGCCTGCGGAGTTATTGAGACTGCGCGTGCGAATAAAGACAAAATCGGCAAGGTATATGCCGGCAAAAACGGGATCATTGGCGCTCTACGTGAAGAGCTAATCGACACCAGTAAAGAGTCGGCAAAAACCATCGCATCCTTAAAGCACACGCCGTCTGGCGCATTTGGCTCTTGCCGCTATAAGCTCAAGAGCCTGGAAGACAATCGTGCTGAATACGAACGTCTGATTGAAGTCTTTAAAGCGCACAATATTGGTTACTTCTTTTATAACGGCGGTGGGGACTCTGCGGATACCTGCCTGAAGATTTCTCAGCTCTCTGAAAAAATGGGCTACCCCCTTCAAGCCATTCACGTTCCAAAAACCGTTGATAATGACCTGCCCATTACAGACACCTGCCCCGGTTTCGGCTCGGTCGCGAAGTACGTTGCTGTATCTATCCAGGAAGCAGGCTTAGATGTCGCCTCCATGTGTGAAACGTCAACCAAAGTATTCGTAATGGAAGTGATGGGTCGTCACGCTGGCTGGATTGCTGCAGCGGGTGGTTTGGCCGCTCAAAAAGAAGGCGATGCACCACACATTATTCTGTTCCCCGAGATTGCGTTCGACCGTAAAAAGTTCATGAAACGCGTGCAACAATGCGTTAAAAAATACGGCTACTGCGCAATTGTCGCTTCCGAAGGTGCGCAATATAAAGACGGTAAATTTTTGGCCGACGCCGGCACCAAAGACGCCTTTGGCCACACACAGTTGGGCGGCGTCGCACCAACCCTTGCCAACATGGTTAAAGAAGAACTCGGCTACAAATATCACTGGGCTGTAGCCGACTATTTGCAACGCGCCGCACGTCACATTGCATCCGAAACTGATGTTGAGCAAGCCTACGCTGTAGGCCAAGCCGCTGTAGAAATGGCACTTGCCGGTAAAAACTCAGTAATGCCAGCCATCATCCGCCAAAAAAGCAAAAAATACCGCTGGAAAATCGAAGAGGCACCTTTAGAAAAAGTTGCCAACGTCGAAAAAATGATGCCGCGCAATTTTATTAGCCGTGACGGCTTCGGCATTACCGACGCCTGCCGAGAATACCTTGCGCCATTGATTCAGGGCGAAAGCTACCCCCCGTATAAAAATGGCGTACCTCAATATGCAACATTAAAAGGCGTTATGGTTCCGAAAAAAATCAAAAAGGCATTTAAAGTGTAAATGCAGCGCAAACTGCAACACTTAGCAAAGCCACCTTTGGGTGGCTTTTTTAGTTCTACCACTTCGCACCCGACTCTAATTGCTACTCGCCACCTAAACCAAAGAGCGCAGACCGACGACAGCGATGTGATTGCAGCAAAAAAAATGGGCTTGTAGAATACAAGTCCAACGTTTGAGGGGCTCCCCATGCCATCTTCACTACCTCCACTCAATGCCCTTCGGGCTTTTGCGACAGCTGCTCGATTATTGAGCTTTAAAAAAGCGAGTGAAGAGCTAAGCGTTACTCCAAGCGCGGTAAGCCAACAGATTAAAAACCTTGAAGACCATTTGGGCGTTGCGCTTTTTCATCGCACCACGCATGGCTTAGAAGTGACAACTGAAGGAAAAGAGTTACTCCCCTCTTTGGAGCAAGCATTTGCCGACATTACCCAAGCCGTCGGGCAAATTAAAAATGAGAATAAAGAATTTTTGCGCGTCAGCGCCATGCCCACCTTTACCGCCAGTTGGCTTGCACCGAAACTTGGTGAGTTTCACCGCCGCAACCCCAATATTGTTGTCAGCTTACACTCCTCTCTAGAGCTAATTGATCTCAAGAAAGACGACTTTGATTGTGCAATTCGCACCTACTTATTCAACGATAAGCCCAGTGATGACGAAGTATTTGTCGTAAACGGGTTAAAACATGAACGATTATTTGATAGCCAGCTGTTTGGCGTTTACAACCCACGGCGGTTAAAAAATCGTAGAGGCGCGCTGTCTATTCCTTCGAATATTGAGGAGTTAAGTAATTTCAATCTCGTGCACTTTCGCGATTACAACACCTGGACAATGTGGGCTCGTTATATAGGGCCGACACACCTCGATACAAGCTCGGGCATCGTATGCTCAGACATACAATCCATGGTATATGCAATTCAAGATGGGCAAGGCATTGGCGTTGTCGACGAAGATATTTTGAACAATTCGATCCTTGGTCAAAATCTGGAGGTAATATTTCCAGAAAGTGTACCGGGGAAAATGTCGTTTTACTTAATATCGCCGGAAGAAGAATCTAGCTCAGATGCAGCAGAGCTGTTTAAGAAGTGGCTTTTCGCTTCCACACAAAGTATTAGAGGACATTACACTTTTGATTTGAGCCGAAAAGCAGAATCCGCAAATCCCCAATAAAACAAGGAAGCCGACGGGGAGCAGGGGATTGTGTCGACTTCCTCTAAACTAACGCTTTCTTAACACTGACTTACTTTTTAATTTCAAACTTAGCAATTTCTGCTTGGCGATGACTGCCTTCACAGTAGGCCGTTGCCGCTTCTGAGCGTTTTTGCCCTGGCTCAATAATATCGATCCAGAACTTGTAGCTCGAACCTGACTTCACCTTCTTGCCCAGCTTAATGGTCGCGTCGGCATAACCTTGCTTTCGGATTTCCTCACCACATTTTGTTAGCAAATCCCCGTAAGCTGATTTGTTTGCCATAGCGCCTTGTGATATTGCAGCTAAACCAGCCACCATCAATACGCTCACGGCAGCGTGCCTCGAGAATACTCGTGATATAATTTGCGTGCTCATTGTTGCACCCCTTCAATAAGAAAATAAAATAACAAAAACAGATTTGTGACACTCGGCAACCCGGCATCAACACGGCTGCAGTCTAGGTAGGCGAGGAACTATCCACAATCTATTAAATCTTAGTGCAAACTTAGTTTTTCTTATTGACCGACTGTCCTCTTAACGTCACCTTTTATAAGGATTTTCAACTGGAACAGATATGCGTTTATTCGTCTTAATATTATTTAGCCTTATGCTCACCGCATGTGGTGAGTCGACCCCTACTGATACTGCAGAGTCATACTGGCAAAGCGTTTTAAACGGGGAAGAGATAAAGCGCCAGCTGCTTGTCAGTGATCAACGAGAACGAGGTGTTGAGAGCTATTTTGACCCCAACCTTGCAAGCACGGTTCACTTCGAACAAGCGGTTATAGAGGGCCAGCACGCGCGCGTCGTGACACACTTATCGATAGAAGAAGCTAGCGGCACAGCGCACTACACCACCCCCACATACTTGGTTCAACAAGACGGTGAATGGAAAGTTCGGGCGAACGAAACACGCAAGGCATTTATTAAGCAATTATTCACCGCGTCTCTTGACCAGCTTCAAGACACACTGTCAGAGTCAGCGGAAGAATTTCGCAAAATGGGCGAGGAGTTTGCGCAGGTGGCGGCGACAGAAATCAATGAAGCTGCCGAACAACTTCAAGAGGATGCCGAGCAAGCCAGCGATGACGTGGAAAAGTTTTTACAACAATTAGATAAAACGTTGGTAGAAGAGCTCAAAAAATACGCTCAGGAGAACCCATAACAATAGATAGAACGAAGCGACTCAAAAGAAAAAACCCCAGGCAGACACCTGGGGTTTTTCTTTGCGGTATTGAGATTGGCCATCGACGGAGATTTACCTTCACTCACTAGCCCTAGCCCAAGAGTGGCGCGATGACCAAACTGACAATGGCCATCACATTAATCAGGATGTTCATCGACGGACCCGAAGTATCTTTAAACGGGTCACCCACGGTATCGCCCACCACAGCGGCTTTGTGGGTATCCGAACCTTTACCTCCGAGATTACCCTTCTCGATGTATTTCTTAGCGTTATCCCACGCTCCTCCAGCATTGGCCATCATTAACGCCATCAAAACGCACGTCACCAACGCGCCCGACAACATGCCACCCAATGCCGTTGGGCCTAACAAAAATCCCACAACCACTGGCGCGGCTACGGCTAGCACCCCTGGGGCAACCATCTTTTTCAGGGCCGCCTGCGTCGCTATATCGACACAACGACCACTATCTGGTTTCGCAGTACCCTCCATCAAGCCGGGGATTTCTCTAAATTGCCGCCTAATCTCTTTGATCATGTCGAATGCGGCATCGCCAACGGCTCGCATCGTCAGTGCACTCACTAAAAACGGGAAAATACCGCCAATGAACATACCCATGAGCACTAGAGGGTCACTCACATCCAAGGTAAAACCCGGCACGTTGTGCTCTACCGTTTCTATGAAGGCCGCAATGATCGCCAAAGCTGCCAGACCAGCGGCGCCAATCGCAAACCCCTTACCAATGGCCGCGGTGGTATTGCCTACCTCATCGAGCCCATCGGTTATTTTGCGAGTTTCTTCACCCATCTCAGCCATTTCAGCAATGCCACCTGCGTTATCCGCAACAGGGCCATACGCATCGATCGCCATGGTAATACCCACGGTCGAGAGCATACCTACCGCCGCAATGCCCACGCCGTAGACACCAGCCCCTTCAGGTAACAGCGAGCTCGTGCCAAAAATAATACCGGCGATAATTAACACCGGAACTACGACGGATTCCATCCCAGTCGCCAAACCAGAAATCATCACCGTGGCAGGTCCTGTCTCACCATCCGAAGCCAACTTCTCTACTGGCTTGCCACCGGTGTAATACTCGGTAATTAAACCAATCACAATCCCACCTACCGCACCGCAGACCACACACCACCAGATGTTGATATTGAGTTTAAGCGTGAAAATTACCAGGTAGGCTGCAGCGATGAAAATGACGGCCGCACCGATAGTTCCGAAGCGCAGCGCCACATCCGGCGCCTTTGACGACATACTGCGTACAAGGAGGATACCAAGGATTGAGCAAATCAAACCCGTTGCCGCGAGCAGCAACGGTAACGACATTAATTGTTCAGCTGAATCCGTTTTCATCGCCGTCAGCGTGGCCATACCCATGGTGGAGGCAATGGCAATGCAGGCGATCATCGAGCCGCAATAGGACTCAAAAATATCCGAGCCCATCCCAGCCACATCGCCGACATTATCGCCCACATTATCTGCAATCACCCCCGGGTTTCGCGGGTCATCTTCAGGAATGCCCGCTTCTACTTTACCCACCAAATCGGCACCCACATCGGCGCTCTTGGTGTAGATCCCGCCGCCGACGCGGCTAAATAATGCGACGACAGAGCCTCCCATACCAAAACCATGGATAGCTTCAGCGTGCTCGCCACCAAAAAAGTAATAGAGAGTGCCTAGCCCTAACAGCCCCATGGACGCCACCACCAACCCCATGATAGATCCGCCATAAAAAGCCACGCTGAGAGCTTCAGGTGCACCCTTGGTACTGGCCGCAATGGTTGTTCTAACATTTGCCTGAGTGGCGGTATACATACCAATGTAACCGGCAATGGCAGAGCATGCAGCGCCAGCGATGAAAGCGACTGGGGTATGCCAGCTCTGAAATCCTATGAAGAGCAGCACCACAACGAGCACAGCAAAGGTGCCTAAAATGGTGTACTCGCGACGCATAAACACCATAGCGCCGGTATGGATCGCATCGGCAATCTCTTTTACCGTGCCTTCTCCGGCGGGAAATTTTTTAACAAGCAGATAGATGATAAATGCAGCGACGAGCCCCGCGACGCCAAGCGCAGGGGGAATTAATGAAAGATCCATACTCACTCCTAGTTCATTATTGTCTGAACCGGACGGCGTTGCTCAAACCAGCACTACATGCTGTAACGCACTAAGCATTGTCGATAGCGGCTCACTTCATTCTTAAGGGTGAAACAAGTTCTTGAGCGGGAATTATCCCATTGCACTAACCGAGAATCTCAAACCCGATAACCGCAAACCACTAACGGATCGCCAACGATTCTATGCGACCTCGCCCCCCACAGCAAACGCCTATCGCCACGACAAAACTAAACCATTAAGCCATCCACTGTGAGCCACAACGCCAAATTGAGCAAATTTTAAGCAACAACTATAGGACCCAAGAATACTCCCTTGATAAGGGTTGATAATCTGGATCGTGGCACCATATATGGGCTATACTTGCGTGTTTGCATTTTTCACCTTCTACACGTTCACACAGTCGCACCGAAGGACGCTAATGTCTGTAAATAAACAATCCCGAATCAAAGAACTGATCGCTCGTGGTAAAGAGCAAGGCTACCTTACCTACGCTGAAGTTAACGATCACCTCCCAGAAGACATCTCCGATCCAGATCAGGTAGAAGACATCATTCAGATGATCAACGACATGGGTATCCAGGTGTTTGAAACTGCACCGGATGCTGAATCGTTACTGATGACAGATGGCGACTCTTCTGCCGATGAAATTGCCGCCGCCGAAGCCGCGGCTGCCCTAGCTGCGGTGGAAACCGAAGCCGGTCGCACCACTGACCCAGTACGCATGTATATGCGTGAAATGGGCACCGTTGAGCTGTTGACTCGTGAAGGCGAAATCGCTATCGCAAAACGTATCGAAGAAGGCATTCGTGAATTAATGCACGCAATGGCTTACTGGCCCGGTGCTGTCGAAAAGATCGTTGAAGAATACAACCTTGTCGAGCAAGAAGAGCGACGCCTAGTCGATGTAATTGCTGGCTGGTTAGACCCTGCTGAAGAAGTGCCCTCGGCGGCTGAGATTCTGAATGCCCAAAAAGCCAAAGAGGAAGCTGCAGCGAAAGAAGCTGACGAAAACGATGATGATGACGATGATTCGGCAGATTCTGACGAAGAAGAAACATCCGGTGTAGACCCAGCTGAGGCTAAAGAACGCTTTGACAACTTAGCCAAGCAGTTGACTAAGACCCTCAAGGCTATCGATAAACACGGCCGAGACTCTAAACAGGCTGGCAAAGAATTTGAAGCATTGGGAGAAATATTCAAGTTCTTCAAATTACCACCTCGTCAATTTGACCCAATGTATCGCGGCATTCGCGACATTCTTGATCGTGTGCGTGCAGAAGAGCGTGCCATCATGGCGCTTTGCGTGCGTGACGCCGGAATGCCCCGCAAAACGTTTATTAAAGAATTCCCTGGCAACGAGATCAACGAAGAGTGGATCCCCGACGTCATCAAGAAAAAGCGCGACTACTCGGATGCACTACGTCCTTACACCATGGATATCATGCGTTCGCAACGTAAGCTAATTCAGGTAGAAGAAGAAAGCGGCCTAGATCTCGCCACCATTAAAGAAATCAACCGTCGCATGTCGATCGGTGAAGCGCGTGCTCGCCGAGCCAAGAAAGAAATGGTTGAAGCCAACCTACGCTTGGTGATCTCCATTGCGAAGAAGTACACCAACCGTGGCCTACAGTTCTTGGATTTGATTCAAGAAGGCAACATCGGTTTGATGAAAGCGGTAGACAAGTTTGAATACCGCCGTGGTTACAAGTTCTCGACTTACGCCACGTGGTGGATTCGCCAGGCCATTACTCGATCGATTGCCGACCAAGCACGCACCATTCGTATCCCTGTGCACATGATTGAAACCATTAACAAGCTCAATCGTGTATCACGTCAAATGCTTCAAGAAATGGGTCGCGAGCCTACGCCGGAAGAATTAGGCGAGCGCATGGATATGCCAGAAGACAAGGTGCGCCGTGTGCTGAAGATCGCCAAAGAGCCTATCTCGATGGAAACACCCATCGGTGACGACGAAGATTCGCATCTTGGCGATTTTATTGAAGACAACACCATTGAATCGCCCGTTGATTCAGCCACCGGTGAAGGTCTAACGGAAGCGACTAAAGAAGTTTTAGCGGGTCTGACTGCTCGCGAAGCGAAAGTGTTGCGCATGCGCTTCGGCATCAACATGAATACTGACCACACCCTGGAAGAAGTGGGCAAACAGTTCGATGTAACCCGTGAGCGTATTCGACAGATCGAAGCCAAAGCGTTGCGTAAACTGCGCCACCCTTCGCGCTCAGATCACCTGCGCAGCTTCCTCGACGAATAGTCTCCGCATAATCTCATGCACATTCGATATTAGGGCCGCTTTAGCGGCCCTATTTATTCTTGGGCCGTTTTGGTTACAATCTGCCTCCATTCAACCGCAACATAACTAGCCTCGACTCAACGACACGAGAAAAGGATCCACCTATGAGTACCTTTGACGACAATAGCCTCAGCATCGGCAATACACCGCTGGTTAAAATCAATCGCATTAGCGACGGCAAGATATTCGCCAAGCTTGAAAATCGTAACCCCGCCATGTCGGTGAAATGTCGTATTGGTGCAAACATGATCTGGGACGCCGAAAAACGCGGCGTATTAAAGCCAGGCATGAAAATTATCGAGCCCACCAGCGGCAATACGGGCATTGCGCTTGCGTTCGTCGCAGCGTCACGTGGTTACCCTATCACCCTAACCCTACCTAGCACCATGAGCCTGGAGCGCCGTCAATTAATGAAAGCGTTGGGCGCAAACATCGTATTGACCGAAGGCGCGAAAGGCATGCCTGCGGCAATCGCTAAAGCAAAAGAAATTATGGAGTCAGAGCCCGGTACTTATTGGATGCCGAGCCAATTCGACAACCCCGCCAACCCTGAAGCGCATGAAAAAACAACCGGGCCAGAAATCTGGGAGGATACCAACGGTGAAATCGACGTACTCGTGTGTGGCGTTGGCACAGGCGGGACACTGACCGGAATTTCACGATTCATCAAAAATGTCCAAGGTAAAGCCATTACCACGGTGGCCGTAGAACCCTCCTCCACAACCATGATCACGGCGGCTAAAAAAGGCGAGGAGCCGGTACACGGCCCCCATAAGATTCAAGGCATCGGTGCCGGCTTCGTACCTGCCAACCTAGACCTCGACATGGTCGACCAAGTTGAGCAAGTGAGTAACGAAGACGCCATGACCTGGGCACACAAGCTTATGAAAGAAGAAGGTATTCTTGCCGGCATCTCCTGCGGAGCCGCTATGGCTGTCGCTGATCGCGTCTCAAAGCAGCCGGAGCACGCGGGTAAAAACATTGTAGTTATCCTTCCGGATTCAGCAGAACGCTACCTCACAACCGCGTTATTTGAAGGGCAATTTACAGATAACGAAACCGTCCAGTAGCCTTTGCCGCAGCCGCCAGCGGCTTACATAAAATTTCACACCTACTTGATCGACATCATAGTTCGCCACTGCGCAGTAATCATACTGAAAGTAGTGGCGAATGATTTGAGAAGCGCCATTACAACCTTCTACAAGACCCATGAGGAGATGCAATGAGCTCAACACGATCACGACAATCATTAACCTGGTTATCCTTACCTCTCGTATTCGCGATTGGAACAATATCTGGCTGTGGAGAGCAAGAAGTACAACAACCCGCTCCTGTGGCCAGTCCAGTAGCAACCGCTCCAGCACCCGAACCCCAACTGCCAATCAGCTTAAATGAATTGATGGTGGCGCTGGTCAACCAAGCTGCAGACCCAATTTGGGTAGCTGCCTGGAAAAACCCTCAATCAGATGAAGAGTGGCGCAGGTTAGAATACCTAGCCAACCAACTGGAAGTGGCCGGTTCTCTGTTAAAAATCCCCGGAACGGGGCCAATGGATAAAACCTGGACAAGCGATGCACGGTGGCAAGCGTTTTCTGATCAGCTAGTACAAGTCGGTAAGCAAACCCTAACCGCCGTGGGCACCCGTGATATTGAAGCAATTAACCTCGCAGGTGACGACTTAGTAGCGCTCTGCGAAAGCTGCCACATTCAATTCAAGCCCGCCATTCCAACCGGTAACAAATACGGTGAGCTCTCGCCCACTGAATAGCAGAACCCAGGGCATACTGCACGTCGCAGTATGCCCTTGATTTTCCCTCCTCAAATATTGGCCATCCCGGCTTTTACCTTTTATAATGCGCGACCCTGTTGATACAGACCTTAAATTCTCGCTCGCCCCTCAAACGGGTGAGCAAAGGGTGAAGTCGGGAGTCGAAGCGCCGCGCAAGAATTTGAAGGAGCATACATTAAAGTATGTGACCGAAAATCCTGAGCACGCAACGAAGAATCGCGGCTTCAGCCGAAGCTCAAGTAATTAACCGGTATTGACGCCGGAGTTTTTCGCGAGAGCAAGGTGCCGCACAGGTGAGGAAGGAAGTGTATACAAAATACATGACCGCCCGAACCGCGCACGCAACGCAGCACTCGCGAAAAATAACAAGTCAAAGGTCCCTTAGCTCAGTTGGTTAGAGCAGTCGACTCATAATCAATAGGCCAGGGGTAAAAAAGTTTAAATGGGCCTGTAGCTCAGTTGGTTAGAGCACACGACTCATAATCGTTAGGTCCTCGGTTCAAGTCCGAGCAGGCCCACCATTTAAACCTTTAAAATCAGATAGTTAGAAGCAAATTCTGTTTTTTATCCTTCCCGCCGGGGTTCAGAAAGACGTAACCCTGACGCATCCACACCAAATCCAACTCGACGAAATGCTGAACGCTGATTTTTCCAGGGTTACACTGGGGTTACATATCCCAAACAGTCATATTCGAGAGACCTACGATGAATGTATTTAACCAAGGGATTCTGGAAGAGTTCATAAATGAAGGGCTTTTTGAAGTCGAGACCGCTGGCCCCTTGCACCACCCCATTAATGAGTTAAAAGTACAGAGAGATCAGAAGCTCAACATAATCTTAACCACATCCTCAGCCTATGACGCCAAATCAGTGGCTGTGGATCATCCACCAGGGACTGTTAGGATAAATGAAGACTCTATTGAGCTCAGAAATAGAGCGGGAATCAGGGTGATAATGGAAGGAATTCAGCCCTTCAGCAAGACGGAAACCACAAGCCGTGACGGCGAAACAAAGCGCACCGAGCTATCATCAGTAAGCTCCGTCAAGGCTGTGATCCAGCCCCAAGATACAACCCCCATCAAATATCTAGTAGAGAGGCTAGAGAATGTTGATAGCGGATATTATCTCTGGCCTGATTCTGTAGATACAGAGACCAGCACTCAAACTCTCATTTCAATTGGCCCCAAAGGCAATACTGTAGAAATACCATGTGGATCAAGTACGACTGGGTCTGCTAGTCGATGCCTCCAATTAACAATTGGAGGACATTCGCTATACCTCATTAGCTCCGGCGAAGACCAAAGATCGCTTGGTGTAAAGTCAGGCTTTCTACTTTACCTAGAGCCTCCAGAAAAAGACATTCGCAAAAAAATCAGGAATTGCTTGTCATTTGTCTTGGGACGTCCATTAGTTGAGACGGGCCATAGCACTTTCGACTTCGAATGGAATTTAATTTCATTCGAAGAGATAAGTGCATATTCAATGGGAGGAACTGCATTTTCTACGCATACACTTCCCCCATGCCCTACTGGAAAGACATATCAAGGGGAGCTAGACAAAACTATTGTAGAGCCCCTATTGAACTCGCTTTACCTGAGGTATGAAGAGCTAAAATTTGGACATTTATCTTGGGCATATTGGCATGCCATTACCGCCCCCATACATATTGCTGCCGTACACTTTGGTTCCTGCATGGAATCTCTTCAAAATTCATATATCGAAAACCACGGAAAAATTTTCCAGACATCTCTAATGGAACGAACTGAATGGAAGGCCTTCCGCCCAAAACTTGTTGGAATTCTTTCAGAAACTGAAGTTAACGAAGAAGAAAAAGAAGTGCTCACCAACAAAATAAACGCGTTAAATCAAACTCCACAAAGCATATTGACTGACCGATTCCTTGAACATCTTGAAATCAAACTATCCGAAGATGAAAAAAAGGCTTGGAAGCAAAGAAATAACGCAGCGCATGGTCGAGAAATTGAAGCTGGAAAAGAAATACAGCTAATTCGAGAATTAAAAATTCTTAAAGTAATTTTCCACAGGGTGTTATTAAAGATAATAAGTGGATCTAGCTATTATATCGATTACTACTCAATTGGCTTTCCAATCAAATCGTTAGCAGACCCTATTGTTGACGAAAATTAGCATCTATCTTCAATAGAAAAACTCCACCACTTATGAATATTGGTGGTGGAATCTGGATCTACCGGACTCAGAACTGTATTAAAATCCGTAAAGGACAAGCCTGTTTTCCCTATAAAACTGTGAAACAGTTCAATCAACCTATCAAACTTAACTATCAGCTCATCGATTCCAACTGAAAATTCCGGAAAACGGTTATAGAAAACTTCTCTCAACAGCTCCGCATCTTTCTTACTCATCTCAACCTTCCTGCACAGAAAAAGCCGATGGCCAAGCCTATACAAATCAACGACTAGACCGCCCGTTTGGAACTCCGAAGGATTCCGGTGGAGCATCACGATATAGGCAGCAATTACACCACTAATAACATCCAGCAGCAGCGCTCGTGCAAGATCATCTGGTAGGTGCGTTTGATTGTTGGGTTTAACCAGGTACATCAATGCTGCGCAAAGGGGGCTTACTGAGTCATAGGGATTGATTCGTTCGGCAATAAATGGATAAGCCACAGGCCTCTTTTTCAACCACACAGCATAGCGGCTGGATTTTTGGTTTACTGATGAAGTCAGGGCCTTGCCGCCCCGGTAGGCAGTGAATTTCGGTCTCTCCAGGTTAGGGATTCTGGGAATTAAATCGCACACCGCAGAGTTAACCACGGCCAAAATTTCCTCAGCTTCGGCCAATGTCTCTTGGTTATTTGGCATGTTGCTTCGGCTGATTAAATCCAGCGCTACTAACAACGTCTGTTCAGGATCATTAGTACTACGGCCACCCCACTTGCTACCCAGATCCTCATCAAATAGACCATCGATCAGCTTACGAGTAGTCAGGTTTGGCAATGCCTCACCGTTGCGCCATCTAAAGAATGGCCGCCGAGGCAGATAAAAACGTTTTTTGGAATCTTTGTGGCAAGCAGTAAATCGATTGAGATACTCATAGCGATCAAATTTTTCACCGCTATCAGAAGGCTTTACCTCCAGGCACTTACGCTCCAGCTCTCGAATCAATATTCGAGCCCGTAAAGGATTTGCAGCAAATGCTGAAACTGATTTCGCTTGCTCTCTCATGACTGCCAAAAGTGCCTTTTCATATAAATTAAAAGACACCTTAAAGTCACCCTTCCTTAGAGTCAATCATCCATCATCACACCATGCTATTTCATGCCATATGGAGTAACGATGGATACTCAACAACCTGAGCGATACCTCACTTACGAACAAGTGGCCTCGCTCCTTTGCATGTCTACAGGTGGACTCCGAAACCGACACAGCAGGGGTGAGCCCATGCCACCGTCTGTGAAAATTGGCCGGAGACGGTTATTCCCGGAGTCAGCTTTTCATGCCTGGCTCAAAGAGCAGAGAAGTAATGGAGACACCTTGTGACTTCCCTGCTTACAAAGGCTTTGGATATTGCGGAGGCCTTCAATTCCGCGCCAGAGCCTGTTGATTACGTGCTGCCCAACATGGTGGCTGGTACCGTCGGCGCTCTGGTATCACCGGGCGGTGCCGGAAAATCCATGCTGATACTCCAACTGGCTATGCAGATTGCGGGCGGGTCAGACCTACTGGAGATTGGCGAGCTCAATCACGGCACCGTGACTTACCTACCCGCCGAAGATCCGCTCATCACCATTCACCACCGCTTACATGCGCTGGGCAAGCATTTGAGCGAAGAACAGAAACAGCTCATCGCACGCCAGATGACTATTTTTCCTTTGGTTGGCGTGATGCCAAACATCATGGGATCTCAGTGGCGTAAAGAGCTGCTCAAGGTGGCTGATGGACACCGCTTGCTGGTGTTGGACACGCTGAGGCGCTTCCACATCGAGGAAGAGAATGCCAGTGGCCCCATGAGTCTGGTCGTAGGCGCTATGGAGTCCATCGCGGCAGAAACGGGCTGCTCTATTGTCTTTCTGCACCACGCCAGCAAGGGCGCGGCTATGTCCGGTGCAGGCGATTTGCAGCAGGCCAGCCGGGGCTCTTCGGTGTTAGTCGATAACGTGCGCTGGCAAGCCTACCTCGCAGGCATGACCCAGGCGGAAGCCGAGAGCTTGGGTGTAGACAACTCCCAGCGCGGTTACTTCGTGCGCTTTGGTGTCAGCAAGGCCAACTATGGCCCTCCCTTTAAGGAACGCTGGTTTCGCCGGCACGACGGTGGGGTATTGAAACCCGCCGTCCTTGAGCCCACCAGAACCAAAGGGGCTCGCCGTGACGAAGTTTGATTTAACTCACGCCCGGCACGACCCCGCTCACTGCCTAGCACCCGGACTCTTCCGCAGCCTCAAACGGGGTGAGCGGAAAACTATCAAGCTCGATGTAGTCTATGAATTTGGCCAAGGCCAAAAAATTGAATTCAGTGGGCCAGAACCCTTGGGCGCAGACGACCTGCGCATCCTGCAGGGCTTGGTGGCCATGGCTGGCCCCGCCGGTCTGGTGCTATCCCCAGATCCGAAAACCGATGCCGGGCTTCAGCTCCGCATGTTTATGGAACCCAAGTGGGATGCCATTCAGCAAGATGCCATGGTGGTCAAAGGCAGCTATCGTGCTCTAGCCAAAGAAATTGGCTACGCCAACATCGAGGACACAAAACCCATCCGGGACTGCATCGAGCGGCTATGGAAAGTGTCGATCATTGCGCTATCAGGCGGTAAACGTCGCGGTTTCCGACTCTTGGCTGAGTACGCCAGTGACGATGCAGCAGGCAAGCTGTTTGTCGCTCTCAATCCAATGATCGCCCAGGCCGTGATGGGTGGCAACCAGCACGTTCGAATAAACCTGTGGGAGGTGCGCTCCCTCAAAAGTGACGCGGCCCGGCTAATTCACCAGCGCCTGTGCGGCTGGATCGACCCCGGTAGATCTCGCCGTATCGAGCTGGATACGCTGTGCTCCTATGTCTGGCCAGATCCAGCTAGCGCCACCACCATGCGCAAACGTCGGCAACGGGCCAGAGAGTCTCTGCCCGAGCTTATTAGCATTCAGTGGAAGGTAAGCGAATACGCCTTGGGCAAGTTCGAGATTACTCGGCCGCCCCACGATAACGGTCACAAAGCCCCCGGTAACTGTCACGAATCCCCCCGGCAACCGTCACGCCCTAATGAAGCCGATCCCTGTAACGACGAGGGCTTCAGAGTAGTTGGGGAGGTTCATCCATGATTATCCAGATAATCCACTAGGCGTAGCAAATTGCCTAAAGGCATTTGCTTATGCCTAAGAGGAAAAGTTTTGGAAAAGCAAAAATTTAGTGGATGCAAATTCGCAATCAATCACTCAACAGGAGAGATGTTATGACCACAAATGACGTGGAACATTCAAATCAGAAGGAAATACCCACTCGCAGCTTCACCAGGGTGCTATCTCTTGTCGTAGCTCTGGAAAAGATCGAGAAGCCAGACCTGAAGAAGCTAACCAATAACACTGGAATTCCGGAGCGCTCGATTCACGCCATGCTGGATCGGCTACATCGGGAATACTTCATGGTGGTTGAACGAGTGCGAGGCCGTCGATTTGGTTACTACAAGATTACTGATTGGGGCGCCCTGAACAAAGAGCGCGTGATGCAGCAAGCAAGCCCTGATGACGAGTGCGAAACCACGGACGATCAGCAGGCAGAACTCGATTTCCAGCAAATTTGACAGTCTGCATGACTCATATACGTTGCCCACCGCAAACCCATTTCCTTACGAGGTCTATATGGATAGGAATAGCCTGATAAACATGAGACAAAAGCGATACCAGGATTTTTGCGCCTTTATGAAAAGCAGGGGCTACACCAGCCCCGACGCGATACGGCGGTTTCAAGCCTCCATGGTATTGAGCGCCCTTACCTATATAGCGGCTTTAGTCGTGGCCTATGTACTGACACTGATGGTCATGCCAGGACATGAGACTCTTGCCAAGGTAATCCTGATCATCCTCGCACTTTGGGTGCTGGCCTCCAAATGGGTCAGCTACCGTTGGGCGCAGGTGTTCAAGGAGAATAACTATGTCAAATAGTGACTGGGGAATGAGGGCCAGCGAGATGGCCCGCTGGGCCAACAAGCTGGCATCCAATAGGTGAATCTATGACAGAGTTTAGTGAGAACGATGCAGTAAAAAATGATAAAGGTGAGAGCACCAGCCGCACTTCAGCAGTATTTCGAGAAAAATCATGAGTAATCTATTAATGAGTCACCGAGAAGCCCTCAAATGGGCTGAAACGCTATCAAATGAGGCTTGGAATCAGCAGGTTTGGGAGTCATTAGCTTTAAGCTCCGCGTACGGAACCTCCTGGTTGTTTAGCCTCTTGCTTTTAGTTGTTTGCCTTGTTCCACCTATGCGCAGAAAGGTTCACTGCTGGACAAATATTTACTTGCCATGGAATGCCTGTGTTGGGCTTTTTATTATTCAAGGTTTCGTAGGAATTTTCGGCCACCCAGCAATTTTTTCTAGCGGCGTACTGGCATACTGGGTTAATCAGGTGGTTCCCGCATCCTTGCTAGAACCTGTAGCCGAGTTTACAAATTACTTTACGGTTATTGGCTGGTTAACATGGGGCTAGCTTTTTGTACTCAACATTTTACTCATTTTGGACATACCAGTTTTGGCAGCACTGGCTGCGGTTTTTATACCTCCGCCAACTGAACCGGCGAGGCTTTGACCTGCTTCCCCGGTTCGACCTCGCATTGCGCGCTCTCCACCACTTGCGACTTTGGCGACACCACCAACAAAAATAGATCGCCCCTGCTGCTCTTGAGCCGCTTCACCCAAGTTTTCTTGTCCACCACCTACGTACCGCAAAATCTTATCGGGAATTTCGTGGATTAATCCAAAACTTCTATGGCTGATCTGTATCAGTACTGAGGTAAAAACTGCGAGCATTGCAAATAGTGTTACAACACCGCTCATTGAATCCCCGAGCATTCCAGACATGGCCGGCAGAAACAGAAGCATCAGTACTTTGGCCATAACTATCACCAACAGCATACCGGCTACAAATCCGAATATAGCCAGCGTTGGCCGCAAGAAAAGGCTCAGCGCAACCATATATCCAGCCTTTGCTCGCTCACCGATAAAACCATTTCCCTCAGGAAAAATATGACTGACAGCCCAGACAGGCGCTGCAATAACAGCCTCTATAAGCAAAACGAACCACGCTGCAACTCCCATAATCCACAATATCATTGGTGTTGCGGGAAGGTAAAACGCGAGCATCAAAGCAATCGGTATTAGAAGCATTCCAGCGCCGACTAAAGCCCATAACGTTTTATTTGTCATGCGGCATAAAGTGCTTGTCACTGGCCGAGCTCCCCCTCCAATTAGCCCGCCAACGGCTTCCGATGTATCGTCTGCCACACATGCTGCAAGGTCAGTTAAGAAGGCTCCAGCTAACGCAACCTCAAAACTACCAATGATCATGTGCCCTACATTAGCCATACCAGAAATAGGATCAGGTTCGGACAGCGCATGATTAATAACACTTTCCACACGATTCATAACGAAATTTAGGCTGTCATTATTTTCAGCATAGGAAGAGCGTTCCATTGCATTTACAACAGCACCATTTCCGCTTGTAACACTCATATTTTGGCCATACGATGCCAACGCATTCTCAAACATAGAGTAGTCGTCATTTTCTATGGCTTTGGATGTAGGCCCAGTCAACTCAGCAACAACAGACACCATCCGCTGAGTCTCCGCATTCACGCGCTGGAGATCCCAGTACCAAGCACCAACAGATATCCAACCTGCATCTCGCGCACCAATAGTTGTTCCGGCAGCATCCGGGTTTCCACTAGCCCATTTGTTTATCCTCAATGTGGCGATGTCGGACATAGCTCGATTTACCGCTTGCTCGTATTCGTCCTTAAAGGTTTGTACAGCTTGGTTGTAAGCCAATGGGTCAGGATCTGCGGAAGTATCATCAACCGCCTTTTGTACAATTTGACGCGCGAGAGGGTCGAGATCCTCATCCAAATCAGCGTGTATTTCGATAACCCTTGCTTGGAACTCACGAACAGCTGAATCAATTGCTGAGCCCTCATCAATTTCAGCGAACTCCAGCTTAATTGAACCACATGGATTGGAGCCGTAATTTCTCGGAACTCCATTAGGAAAACCCGACAACCAGGCACTACCATAAGCCAAGCCAGCTTCAACCAGATTGTAACGGCTAGCGTAACGCTGCATAACGGTGTGCTGAACTGGAATTTCAACAGAACCGGTTTCGCTTGCGACCCTAAGATCTGTAACTGACTGGCCCTCCACAATTTCAACAGGGTGCTCTTCAATATTAATATGCCTATCCGCCACATTAATACCATGCATACAGACGCGAGAATTCAATATCTGCATTGCAGTACTTTCGTAATCGACACTAATTTGAGGCGGATAAAATGTACCTGTCCCGCTCATGTGATCTAACGCGGAATTCCATGTTGAATTAGCAAGGCCAACACCGTGACCAGCTAACCAAAGCACACCTATTTGCATCGTAGAATAGCCTCCTGAAAACGGTAAGACTAATGACAATGCGACTACCATCCGTAAAGGAACCCACATGGTCGAATACATTTTTCCCAACGGATTGCCTTCGTGAGCGGAATTCAACACTCCCGTAAGAAAAATATACCCGACCATTAATCCGGTAAAAACGAGCATTCCGGTGTTCAATATTTCAGACATTGCTCCAAGCACGGAATCAGCACTTGATGGCCCCGTACCCCCGGTAATTATGTTTACGACATCCCCAAAGATATATCGTAAATACTCGATGCTTTTGTCGGTCGACTGGACATCAGTAATCGAGGTGGTTTGAGCTATAGCACTTCCACTAATTAGAAACAGTGCTATCAGAAGTAGTGAATTTACTATCTTCATTTTCTAGTACCTCCCAGCCGCGAGATGCAATGAATTCACGATCCGAAATTCTTGATAAGTGTTTGTTGACCAGTTTGGTGATTGCTTTTTTTACATCGTGGTTAACTTCGCATTCAGACATTACGGCGGCCCCTAAGAGCATAAGCTCTCTATTTCTTGCTTTCCTGTTTTGCGCTTTTTGCTGCGTCAACAAATCTGTTAATGCAGCAGTTGCCTGATCATGTTTTTGTAGCTCCGCCGCAATCCGCTTATCCCTTTCGGCCAGTTCGCGAAGTCGCTTTTCCTCAGATGGTTTTAGTCTCGACATCAATACTCTCCACTCAATAAATTTTCATACAAAGTTTTTCATATGGCGCAACACTTAAAAATAAAAAACTTTCAAAAAGTGGAGTTTTTTGTGGTGTTTTATATTGCGTGAAGATATTTTTTAATTTAAGAAAAGGCAAATTATTTTAACTCGCAGCTCAGATGCACGATGGAAGCTTTTTACAAAGAAAGAGTTATATGTTCGGCACGAACTGCCTCTCTGGCTAAGAGCGCATATACGACTCGTTCCGAGTCAATGCGTTTTTGCTGCGCAAAAAAAGCAAGTTAATGGTGCGAAAAGTGGCGATTTTTTATTGTCAAAATATAAATATTTCTAGGTCAAAAGGAAGGAGTGCAACTGCCGCTTCTGCGTATCGTGCAGCCATAAAAATCATTGATGAGCGTACCGGTGCAACACATGATTTTGAAAGAAAAAAAGGCGTACTTGATAGATTTATGTTTAATCACTCAGGACTATCAAGATCCGAGTTATGGAACTTAGCCGAAACGTCTGAACCTGCAAAAAACGCACGTGTAGCAAGAGAGTGGCAACTCGCCCTTCCACAAGAACTAGGAAGAGATTCTCACAGAAAAATAATCGGTGAATTCGCTGAATTTTTAGTGCGTAAATATGGCTCTGCAATTGACGTCTGTGTGCATGCACCAGGAAGAAAAGGGGATCACAGAAACATACACGCGCACCTACTTATGACCACTCGAGCGATGAAAGAGAATGGGGTCTTAAGCAAGAACAAAATTCAGATGAATTGGAAGGATGAAAGACTAAGACAAAACGGTCTTCCTACTGGAAAACAACAAATTGAAATGGTGCGTAAAAAATGGGCCGACATTGTTAATTCTGAACTTGCTGCTTGCGGACTGGAAGAACGCATTAGTCATCTCTCATTAAAAGCGCAAGGCATCACAGACAAAATACCTCAATTACACGTTGGGCCTATAGATACTCAACTAGCTCGAATGGGTTATATCCAGAACGCCCAAAGGTGGGCAATTAATGAATCTATCAAACACCTAAACAACATAATCAGTTTAGGTGAAAACCACAGTGACGTCAGGAGACTGAAAATGAAAAACGAAGCCGAAAAACTTAGCCAATCCAAACAACTAGTCCGCACACATTGTGGCCTTGCTAGCTCTCACGAAGACGCAGAAAAAGCCGAGGCAGAGATGAGTAAAACACCAATTCAATTGGAGCTAGATGACTACTGGAAACCAGTCCGAATCGATCCAAATAAAGGCCGTGTTATCGATATGTTTAAACCAGACATCGAAGGCATTTATCGCTGGGGCGCAGGCCACAAAAAGGGCGAGGAAGCCTTCAGAGATAAAGGTATTGCCATTTACTCGAAAACCATGAGCGAATGGGCATTGGCGGCAGAGCTAGAACTAGCACAAGCCAAGGTTGCAGCAGGAGATTGGAAGGAAATTCGTGCTTTTGGTGACGAGGAATACCGACGCCGAATTTGGGCGCAAGGACAAATGATGGGCATCGAAGTAAAAGGCTATAAACCGACAGAAGGCGACCTCAAAAAACTGACAGACCAGCTGCCTAAAGCGGGCTTGGCGACAGATCAACAAACAGCAAAAGCTTTTGAAAAAAATAATGAAACCTTAAAACAAGAAGACAAAGCAAAATTTGAGAGCGGCAATCATTTCGGAAAATCAAAATCTGCCCCTTCTGGGCAAGACAATAGGCCCGCAAGCGGCCCTAAAATTTAGTGGAGGATAAGCCTATGACCAGTAAATCATATGGTGCAGTCGACCTAACCAAAATCACGTCAGAAGAACGGCGTGAAGAGGTAATGCAAAAGGTGCAAGCCCTTCAAAGCCGCCTTGGATGCAAGCTACAAGTAACAATATATCGTGAGGGCCTTCACCCAGAACCCGAACTCAAAACTATCGTAGAGTCCTTGCGGCTTAGCGATATTAGGTTTAAAACAGGGCACGGTAACGAAACCGAAAACTACGGCGTTCATGTTGTAGCTGATGGCGTGGGCGAAATACCCTATGCCCTGAGTATCTTGGAAACTTTTGAGGCCGGTAAAGAGCCCGAAAAAAAATTTGTACCCGAGCACACGCTTGCAGCAGCTGCACTGGCCTCAGCAACTTCAAGAATATTACCGCTAAACAAACTTCAGGAGTTCATTGACGGTGCCCGCGGTAAAGGCGTCATCAATGATGAACAGTACTTACTTCTATACAAACACTACCTAGACCAAGAGGAGCTAGAAGATGATCAAGCTTGAACTAGACGAAGATAGGCTCAAAGAGTGGAAAGCCGACCTGGCCGAGAGCAAGCGCCAAAGTGCTGAAAAGCGCATGAATGCCGGAAACAGCACTCAAAATTCGACCAAATGTACTGAAAACCGCACCATTGCCGAAAACCGCAAAGACAGCCCAGATGTTAATGACTTAGCCGCCTTATTTGATGACGAAAATCGCAATTAGCCCGATATGCCGAAAACGAGACTGTAAATAATTCTGTGTAACTGCTGGTTAAACATAGTCACTTAATCGCTCGTCAAATTCAATCATAAAGTGATTTAGTGCGGCCTTCCAATTTCTAATCGGCATCGTCCATTTTTTCGAAGCGTCCATAATTGCCAAAAAGACGACTTTTTTAGCCGAGTCGTCTGTTGGAAATAATTTTCGTTTTTTAATCGCTTTGCGAATCACGCTATTGAGAGACTCGATGGCGTTGGTGGTATAAATTGCTTTGCGTATTTCTGGCGGATAGCTAAACAGCGTGTTCAGGTTGTGCCAGTGGCTTCGCCAGCTGCGTGATATTTGCGGATATTTTGCATCCCAACGCTCCGAGAACTGATCCAGCGCGAGTAGCGCTTCATCCTCAGTGGCGGATTGGTAAATCCGTTTTAAATCCGCTGTAACGGCCTTGTAGTCCTTCCAAGGAACATACCTCACGGAGTTTCTCACCATGTGCACAATGCATAGCTGAATACGTGTGTTGGGGTAGGCGCTGTTGATCGCATCTGGAAAGCCTTTTAAGCCGTCAACACACGCAATCAGAATATCTTGCAGGCCGCGATTTTGTAGCTCGGTTAAGACGTTTAGCCAGAATTTAGCGCCTTCATTTTCTGAGATCCACATGCCTAGCAGTTCTTTATGGCCTTCCATGGTCACACCGAGAGCTAGGTAAACCGACTTGTTGATCACCTGCTTATCCTGCCTGATTTTAAGGACGATACAGTCTAGGTAGACAATAGGGTAAACAGGATCAAGCGGCCGAGATTGCCATTCAACAACGCGCTCAATAACAGCATCGGTGACACGGGATATCAATGTCGGCGAAACATCAGCACCATACATTTCTTTGAAGGTGGCAACGATCTCGCGCGTGGTCATGCCTTTGGCGTAGAGGCTTAAGATCTTGTCATCCATGGACGTAAATCGTGTTTGCCCCTTTTGTACAAGCTGGGGTTCAAAACTGCCGTCACGGTCACGAGGCGTTTCTAATTCAAACTGACCCGCCTCTGTCTTGACGGTTTTACGCGATTTACCATTGCGGTTATTGGCGTTTGTTGACTGAGCGTGTTTGTCGTAACCAAGGTGCTCATCGAGCTCGGCATTCAGTGCGGCTTCGACCGTCACCTTAGTTAACATCTGCCTAAATGCATCAAGGTCAGATTCAGTTTTAATGGCTTTGGCCGCTTCCTTTGCGAAAGCTTCAAGATCTTTAGGGTTCATTGCTTACCATCTCCTCGTTAGGGTCAATAATAAGCAGTTACACAGTTTTAGCTACAGTCTCCCGAAAACCAGTAGGTACTTTTTTAAGGTTTTCGGCAATTCCTTACTCTCAACTCCCAAGTATCTTCCCTTTGCTTAACCCATTTAAAACTATATTAGTCGTGTGATTGGGTTGCCGGATAATGCTTCTTAGCTCGCGCTTCACTTTACTATACGGCTTATCATTTTCACCTGGATTCCTGAGATAGTCTAAATGCTCAAGGGAACAAACCCGCCGAATAGTGCTTATATACCCAGCCTTCTCAGCTAGATCCAGACAATCCAAGGAAATCCACTTGATCATATCCGAGATATCATTGCATGTAGACTGCAATTTATTAATCGCATCAATCACTCCAGCCGGGCGCCCAATATTCCAGATGGGCTCATGGTGAAAAGCTTTGTTCCTGAAAGTCTTGATGGCCAACAATTTGCTTTGCATCGTAGACCGATCTCTATGCCCTCGAGGTGCATTTGGAAATACTGGCCGCAATAAGTTTGGCCAGAGAGCTCTGGGGTTTCGATTTACATCAAAGGCGGCGCTGAAAAGGTTTGTCCAGAAACCAAACGTTACCTTGGCAATTATCCGATCCTCATTAACTGTTGCGGTAAGCGGCATATTCAGGTCTCGCCTTATCTCCGCTCTTGCTTTTCGAATCGAGTCTGCAAGATGCTGTACATGACGATGCTGGCTAGCACTCAACCTTCTTTGGGGCCTTGTTGCGACATTGTCAAACCAGTAAGGCCCTAAAGCGCTCCTGGCTTCTTTATGGATAGCGTTCCTTAACGTTATTTCCAACACCTGGAGAAGCGGGAAAAAGGCCGCGGCAACCTCTTTGCTCCACAGGTAGCATCCGAATAGTTCTATTTGGTCAGCAGGGGCAAAAAAGTTACTATAGGTATTCAAACGGGCCGACGATATGTAAGGCTCCAGCTTTGTATGGTTTATTGTTCTCAACTTGACAGTTCCTGCTTGTTATCGTATGTTTACCACATAGCCAGTGAGGATTCCTCTCCCGCCAGCCGCAAGGTTGAGTGGTGATGCCCCCACAAATTGGCGACTGAATTGAGGCCCCGGTGCGAAAGTGTCGGGGCTTCTTACTTTCCAGCCATCCATTCCCCCCGCCATCAATCTAAGTTATTGTTTTTACTCGAATCTGGATTAGATACCGGTGTCTCTACCCCGTTGATATTCCGGACATGATATTGAGAATAGCTCCCATTCTTGATTTGTTTGACAAATTGGGCCCTAGTCATATCCTCATTTGTGTAGTTGTCATGGAACTTCTGATTACGCCCTGATTTTGACTCTGTAGTCACTGAAACCCGCTTTCTGGCCATTGCCATACCCCTTCTTTACTTAGCTTCAGGCTGAGAATAGCATAACAACTTGCAAAACTAAATTTTTATGACCATAATTCCGCTTAACTAAATGAAGAGATTCTCCACCCATGACAGAAAGCTTGAAATCTCGCCTGGTGCGCTATATCACCTCCAATGTAGACAGGAGCTTATTCCTTTCTATGGATGACTCTATACGCGCAGCTTATGCCAAAGCAAACGCCAGAGCCCTAGAAGATTTCAAGAACACCAACCCTGCACGCCCCCGAGCCCAAATGAGACGCTATATGATAGATGATGCTCTCGCAGGGGCCTTAGCCGAGGGAAGCCCGTCAGTGTTGCAGACCGTCCCTAAAGGTGAGCAGTATGTTGTGGTGTGCTCTGGCAACGTCACCTTAAGCCACATTGAGCTGCATGAAAACGCGTGGGCAAGACCCGCTAAGCACAGAAGTTTTCTTGCCCAGAAAAACGCAATATTGGAGCCAGTGACGTTCGACCTGTTTAAAGCAGCTCCTCCTAAGCTTGATGACGCGCTACATATCGTAGCTGTTGTACTGCATCCTCGCCCACAAGCCAAAAATCAGTCAGCGCCGAGCGAAATATTTATTTCGGTGCCTTATACAGATTGGGCCGGTTATCATTTGGAAATTCCTATTCGAGAACTTCTCCAAGAGTATGAGGTAGAACATGATTCAAGCCTCATTGATGAGGCTTGGCCGACATTAAGAGACGATCTACAAAAAGAAGAACATACGTCCGAGAAAAAGTCAGGATAAAGCTATGAGAACCGGAGTTAGCGGATTCCAGCCTGCGAGATTAATCCAGGCTAGAGAATCATTAGGCATAACAAGGGTCGCATTAGCGACCCTTGTTGGTGTTTCACCAGCAACCATCTCAAATTGGGAGAAAGGCAGCCAGTCCCCAGAGGAAGATAAACTTCGTGCACTTGGTGAAGCCGTAAAATTCCCTATGAATTGGTTTTTAAAAAAATCACCTGAGCATGGTAACGAACCCTATTTTTTCAGATCACTCGCATCATCAGCCAAGACTGCAAGAGAGATGGCGAGGGTTCGATTAAATTGGGTTGCGGAGATGGCAAATACTTTGAGCCAATGGGTAAACTGGCCCGAAATTAATGTTCCCTCTATACCAGAAAAAGTATTTCTCAAAATCACCGATGGTGAAATTGAAACTTTGGCTGCCGAGTGTAGAAAGGCCTGGAAGTTGGGCATGGGGCCAATTTCAGATATTGTTCTTACGCTGGAAAATGCCGGCGTAATATTCGCACGCGCTGAGATCGGCTATTTAAAAATGGACGGTGTTTCTCATTGGAGCCAGTTAGACGGTAGACCTTATGTTTTTGTCACGGCTGATAAAGCAAATGGAATTCGGAATAGATTTGACGCAGCCCATGAACTAGGCCACTTGGTACTTCACAGAAATGTCGATGAACCGACTTTTAAGCAACACTATAAGGAAATCGAGCGACAGGCAGACCTTTTTGCAGGATGTTTTTTATTACCTGCTGAATCGTTTTCTGCGGAAGTTAGTTGGCCAACGCTAGAGACATTATTATCGTTAAAACCACGCTGGAAAACCTCTGTGGCAGCAATGATCATGAGATGCTACCAGCTTGACATCATAGATGACGACCAGAAGCTGAGATTATTCAAAGGACGTTCAGCAAGAGGCTGGACAAAAGGCGAACCATATGACAATCAGTTTCCATTTGAAGAACCTAGATTGCTAAACAGAGCCGTCAGGATGCTTGTTGATCAAAACGTTCTCAGTCGAACTGAACTCTCTCACAGGCTTGGTCTTTCAGAGTATTTAGTAGAGTCTTTGTGCGGATTACCTAAGGGTTTTTTCTCACCCAAATCAACCGAAAGTAATTTAGTGGAGCTGAAAGCATTATTGAAAGAAAATGCCAGCAAGCCTAAAAACAGTAACGGGGGAAATGTTCTCGACTTTCCCGGAAATAGAACGAAATAAACCTCAACCCTTTTTGATACCGGTGAGTGCCGACAAAAAATACGGCATTCACCTTCTCCCCGATAATTTTTTCACGCTCAGATTACTTTCGTAAACGCTACGACATTTGTGCTAGCCATTCGCTTAACAAAATAGTTCTGGATCTTCTCCGCAGACTGCCGCAGGGTCTCTGCCGTTAGAATGACATACCCCGCTGTCACGTCATCTCGCCCAGTGGAGTGATTCATCAGGCGCTTCAGCTTATAACTACCAACATCCAGGTGCTCCGCTGTGGTGGCAAAAGTACGCCTCAGGTCATGGAAACCACAATGAGTGCCCGATAGCTTCTTGACCTTGGCCACCACTTTCTTAGACTCCCGCACCTGGCCATACTTATTTTCAGCAGCAAATACATATTCGGAGTGGATACGACCTTCCTGCCTACGGAGCAGCTCATCAATATACTTGGTGATTGGCAACTCTAAAGGCCGTCCGTTTTTTGTTTCATCCTCGGGAATTGTAAAAATAGCTGCTCGTAAATCCACTTCTGACCATTTCAGCCCAAATATTTCGCTGAGCCGAAGCCCAGTATAGATAGCGAATAACATGGCATCACAAATGGATTTTCCGGTTGGCGTCTCCTTCTGTCTCACTTCCTGTAAGGCCTTATAAAAAACTGGCAGCTCACCGGGACGGAGATGTGTCTGCTTGCGCCGAACATTGTTCCATTGCTTGCGGTGGGAGAGAATCTCAACCGGGTTTTCGGGAAATAACGAGGAGCCATCCTGGTGGCAGTATTCATACTTGGCAAAATTGAATATCGCCCGCAGCACTCGCATTGTCAGGTCTGCCTGGGCCTTGGAGACAATGCCCGCATGGATGTCGACAATCACCCGGCGATCAATGTCCTTTAGAGGTTTATCCACAAGCTTCTTAAGGTGGTTGCTTACCACACCCTCATATCCCCTCAATGTGGACACCTTGAGTTGACGAGCAAGCTTGTAGCCTTCAAAGGCTTCTCCCAGTGTAACGGCAGACATAGCCTCAACACGACGCTGCTCATTCGGGTTCACCCCGTCACTCAGGTCAGCCAGGTGTTTCAGGGCCAGCGTTCGAGCCCTGACCGGTGATAGGCCCGGATACTTGCCAAGTGTGATCCGCACCGGGCTGCCTCCCGAAACACGCTTGAACACCGAGAAGCTCTTCACCCCAGTTGAGGTTATCCGCAGGCGCAGTTCGGAGATCTTTTCATCCCGGTACTCGATCCGGGAATCAGGCAAGGGCAACTCTTCTATGGCTTGCTTGGTAAAATTGAATTGTCGTTCCACGTTTACTCCGGGGTTACACAGGGGTTACATCACAATAAGATCTCATATTACATAGCGTGACCTACATGTATATTAAAACCTTTAGAAACAATAACTTAGTTATATATTGTGATTTTGTGTGATACCGGATTATATGTTTTACGCAGACTCATAATCGATTGGTCCACAGTTCAAGTCTGTGAGGGACCACCATCCATAAAACCACCTTCGGGTGGTTTTTTTATGGATGGTGATCACTCACAGACTTCGTTCGCACACTGGTACAGTTCACTACAAAAATATCGGGAATATTTTTGGGCATCTGAGCTCACGAAGATGGGCCAAAGGCCCGAGCACAAGGATGTGCGAGTCCATTGCGATCCAGCATTCAGCAACGAGCGCTGTTTTTTTAGCGCGAAGCCCGCAGGGTCAAAAACCCACAAGGTTTTTGATTCACTCTGTGACTCCGATCAAGCAGCAGTCGACTCACTCTCTATAAACCACGGATTGGCCCACACACCCAATCTCCGAGGGACCACCATCCATAAAACCACCTTCGGGTGGTTTTGTTCTTGTAACCATAGTTTGGCCGCTTTGGCCAAACTATAGTGGCATAGAACGCAAAGAGTGGCCCGCTTTTTACAAATCCCAGCCCTGATTCGGCAGAGATGGGCATTTTGTCAACATCAAGCATGGACGCTGCTGTTTAATAATCAGCCCAAAAACTCTTTCACCCACTTTTTTAATACTGCCAATTTTCATGTGCCAACGGCATTCGATTTAATAACGCTCGTCGCTCACGCCAATCCGGTAAAAACTTATCCATATAGCTTTTAAATCGTTCGTTGTGGCTTCTCTCCAACAAATGAACAAGCTCATGAACCAAAATAAACTCCAGACATTCCGGCGGCTTTTTCGCCAAATCCAAATTCAGCCAAATGCTCTGTCTTTGAGTGTTGCAGCTGCCCCATTTGGTTTTCATTTTTTTAACGCCCCAACTGGACGCCTTAACACCGAGCTTGCGCTCCCATTTCACTAAGAGGCGGGGAATTGCTTCTTTTAGCTGGTCGCGATACCACTCCGTTAATAGTGCTTGCTTCTTGGAAACGGTAGCGTCAGGGTTTACAGCGAGTTTAAGCTTACTCGCACCTTGCTTTTTAAGTTGTTGCTTGCCCGAAACAGTAACCACTTCAAGTCGCAATCGTTTACCCCACACGTAATGCGTCTCCCCCGTTACCATCTCCCGTGCGGATTCTCTCGCCTGGCTCGCGAATTCCGCCTGTTGCTTTTTGATCCAGGGGATTTTAGAAACAACGGCCATGCGTATGGCGGCATCACTTAAATGATTAGGAGCCGAAACCCGCACTTTACCATCTGGAGGCAAAACACTGATGTGTAAATTCTTGATCAACTTGCGATTCAATGAAAGCGCCATTTTGCCAATCGTCATTGCGCTCATACTACTCATACTCCGATTGCGCTTTAATCAAATCCATCAACACTTCCATATCTAAATGGTATTCACCACTCACTTCATTAATTGCATTGGCGATCTCGCGCTCTTTAAACTTATCGCCCTTCCACATCGCCTTTTTAGTCAAACGTATCGCCGTATCAATTTTGATGGCCAGGGCTTCATCTTTACCCAAGTTATCGTAAAGTGAACGCTTCGCGGGGCTATCCATCGATTGAGGATAGTTGGCTTTTGCGGTGTCCTCTGGATGTACAACACGACGCGCCAAGGCGCGAATTTTTTCCAGGTACTCCTGATACTCAATCGCTTTCTTCCGGCGCAATTCAATAAGCTCGTCCAACAGTGTCGACATCTGCTCATAGTATTTCGGGTTTACCGGGTTTTCATCGACGATGGTTTTACGAATATTATTCTCAATACCTTCAGCCACCGCCTCTTTGTCGCGCCGCATTTTTTCCGGAAACGCTTCTTCTCCTTTTTGAATGATTAACTCAATTAATCCTAAGTCCTCAAAATCCATCAGTACTTCACTATCGTCTGCGCGAATGTACATATCCAGCAGGTGACGCATTGCTGGTTCAAAGCGCTTCATATCCAGCAAGTCACCACTGGCTAATTTAATTTCGTCGCGCACCTTTTCGAAGTACGCGACACGAGTACGCATCAACGCGGCCTGGTCTTGGGTAAATCCGGCTTGCAACATCTCATTGGCGATATTCGCATAGGCACGCAACAACTTCGCCACAGTTTGATACAAGGTAACGCGTAAACTTTCTTTTTCGGTCAGCTCGTCCTGGTTTTTACCCGACTCGCCACAAAAGTAGTGCTCAAAATCTTTGGTTTCGCGCGGGTACTTCACCGGTTCGCATAAGGCCTCAACAGCCTCCAGTGCATTTCCCAAATCAATGCGCGCTTGCTTTAGGCGGTCTTTCAATAAACCGGCAACATCTTCCTTGTCGTAGCCTTCAAATGCACCGGCGGTGTAGTCTTTAATCGCTTTATCCAGCGATTTAAACAAATCCTTATAGTCGACGATGTAACCATATTGCTTATCATCGCCATCGAGCCGGTTCACTCGGCAAATCGCTTGAAACAGATTGTGGTCCTGCATTTGCTTATCAATGTACAAATAGGTCGCCGACGGTGCATCAAAACCCGTGAGTAATTTATCCACCACTATCAACAGCTTCATTTGGCCCGGTTCTTTGATGAAGCGTTTTTTTACTTCCGTTTCATATTCTTCAACGCGCTTGGCCGCTTCCTCTTCCGATTGATCAAAAAACTCAGCTAACATTTTTCGATAAATATCGTATTTGAAGAGCTTTTCGGTTTTACCCTCACCCGCTTCCTCGCCTTTTATTTCGCCAGCCAGCGGTAAATAGCTGGTGACAATGCCGCACTTACCTGCAAGATCGGTCGCACTGAATAATTCATACACCTTACAGGCCTGATACACACTGGCACATACCAACATGGCATTGCCGTGGCCATCCATTAGGCGTGGGCGTTTTTTCATATCGAGCCAAATATCGGCAACGATTTTTTCCAGTCGCGACTTGCTCGATAGCACCTTCTGCATGGTGCCCCATTTCTGTTTGAGTTGGGTTTTCGCAACCGGCGACAAACCTCGCGTGTTCAACTCAAACCATTCATCCACTTTCTTTTCTGAGGTTAGGTGCTGGTCAATATCGCGCGCTTCATAACGCAAATCCAGCACTACGCCATCTTCAACCGCCTCATCAAACTTATAGGTATGAATAAAAGGGCCAAACACTTCGATAGAAAGCTTCTTATCGCGCTTCATCAGTGGCGTGCCGGTAAAGCCAACAAACATGGCATCCGGCAGAATTTTGTTCATGGCCTCGTGCAATTTCCCCGACTGGGTACGGTGACATTCATCCACAAACACAAACAGATTGCCTTTAGCACGAAAATCTTTTGGCAAAGAGCGCTTTAGCTCTTCAATAAAACTGTCGGCCGCTTCTGCGTTGTCATCATCAGCATGACGACCAAACTTATGCACCAAAGAACACAACAACCACGGGTTTGCTTTGTTGAGTGTGTTCACCAAATCCGCGCCGCTTTTGGTGCGGTAAATATCTTCATCGACTCCGGTAAAGACGGTCTCAATTTGCTCATCCAGTTCGGTTCTATCCGTTACAATCAACACACGCGCATCACGGATATTTTCGCGAATCCATTTCGCCAGCCACACCATGGTTAAACTTTTACCGGAACCCTGGGTATGCCAAATAATGCCGCCTTCCCGTTTGGCAATATGGTTCTTTGCGGCCTCAATACCGAAAAATTGATTGTGCCGACACGTCTTTTTAACGCCCGCATCAAACACAATAAAGTCGTGGATAATTTGCAAGAAGCGCTGCTTGTTACACGTACAACGCAAATGGAAGTCGAGTTTATTATCAATGGGCTGATCTGCCGGCTCCTTCCACTCCAGATAATACTTCTCCTGAGTTTCGATGGTGCCGTAACGTAACCCTTGCGTGTCATTCCCCGCCATCACCAACTGAACGGTGGTGAAAAAATTGCGAATAAAATCTTTCTTTTGGTTGTCGAGATTCTGGCGAATGCCCTCACTCACGTTAACTGAAGAACGCTTCAACTCGATAACACCCAACGCAATGCCGTTGACATACAACACTAGGTCCGGTCGTTTTTTATTTTCGCCTTTAATCGATACCTCTTCGGCGATGGCAAAATCATTGGCTTCCGGGTTTTCCCAGTCGATCAACCACACAGTTTCATTCTGGTGCCCGGCGCCTTCTTTTTCTTTAACGCCATAGCGCAATAACCGGTACACCTCTTTGTTGGCGTAATAGAGCTTTTTACCTTCGCCAAGCGCGGCTTCAACATCCAGCTTGCGCAACGCCCGCGTAATTAACACCTCACTCACGCCGCGCTTTTGCAACCACTGGGTGAGAATATCGACCTCAATATTTTTGTTATTCGGTCGGTCTTCCCAATTGCCCAAATAGCGATACCCCAATTCTTTTTTAAAGAACTGGATCAAGCGATTTTGTGTAGCCCGCTCTTTTTGCCCAACTTTAGTCATTGTTCAGCCCATAAATTATGCGCAGCGTGGCAAGTACGTCGCTCAAACGCTGCGTTTTTATACCGAAGTCTTTAATATTCAAAACGTCTTCGCTGGCCATCGCGTCAAGAAACTTTCCAAAATCTGCTTGAATACTCGACGGTATGGCGACTCTTTGTTGCGGTGACAGCACGCCGTACAACCTGAATATATCTCCGCGATGCTTCTTTATATTTTTGGAGTCAATCTGCTCGCCCTTCTCTCGACGCTCGGTAAGATCCAGCCAGGCTTTAGCTTTAAACGGGAGAATATATTCCGGCCCAAGAATCGGCACCTCATCGATTATCTCCCGCCCCTGCGAAACACATTGGTAATAATCCGCATCCAATAAGATCGCCGATAAACTTTCCGCCTGTTCACCCATGGGAATTGGCGTTAACAGGGTTTGACCTTGAAGAATCACACCATCCGGAGCGCGAGAAAACAATTCCAGCATAAACGGGTAGTCTTTACTTTGCGGATTCTGAAAGCGATAAAACTGTTGCTGGTGTTCGTTCTCCCCAATTTGCCTATCCCGGTAACCCGCTTCTTCAATAAACGCCCTCAATGCATTAGCGAATTCTGGCGTCAGCACTTCGACACACAATACAATATCCAGGTCTTTGGTAGCGCGAAACGGCAAACCTGCTTCTTCAAGGGCAAGGTGGCAAGCCACACCACCAATTAACGTAAACTGATTATTGTATGCGGCAAATCGTTGTTTAAATAATTCCAATCCCTGTATCGCCATTGTTTCTCCCTAAACCATTCAGCTGTTATTTATGACACATAAGAATTGAGCGATGCTTTAAGCAAGCCATCTAATGCGATTTGAATACGCTCATCCTTTTCGTCTTTCAGGCTAAGGTACAGCGATAGATTATCCACATAGTCTTTGGTGATGGTATTTTTATCTTTTCTGGTGATTAACCCAGGGTCATACCGCCATAGCTGCAATACCCAGAAATCCTCAAAAAACAGATTTTCATTTTTGCTGTTGTGGTTCTTCCATGTATTGGCTGCCGTAGCGATGACAGGTATAGCTGGCTCACTCAACAGACTGGTGTGACTTAACGCCGATTCGCCCGCATAAACTGCCTTGTGTTTTTTGAGCAGTTTATCTGCGTCCGTTTTTTTAATGGTTACGGTTTTTTGTACGGGCGAAACCAGATAAGCGAAAGCCTTCTCCCACAATGCCACGCCATCTTCGTTAAATGTCAGGCGCTTCTCCCTACCCACTGGCACCGTCTCAGCAAGCTCCAGCTCAACCAATTCGTTAATCGCGCGGCTGAGGGTCATCTTGCTGTAACCCAATTGCTCGGCCAACACCAATGCTGACTTCGGCTTTGGGTATAGTCCGATCAAAAAGCGTAACAACAGCACTTGCGCTACCGGGCTCAACTGCTCCACGGGCCGCTCATAAGACTTCTTATAAAATTCACTGAGTACGGTGGCGAATTGTGGCAGGTACAACTGTTTTTGCGGTACCACGAAGGGGACTTTTTGCTCGATTAAGCGTTTACGGTTTGCAGACGTTATGTTCTCCAATACCACAAACACCTCACCGTCAAAGGCTTTGCGATAGGCCTGCAGGTGTTTGGCAATAGCGGCGGGGGTATCGATTTCATGGGATACATGGCAGGCCATCAATGTTGGGGTGCCGTCCAACGCGAGGGTATACCCGCGATAGCGCTCCTGAAGATAGAAAGGTAAGGCTTTTGCACCTTGCCAGGCCTGCAGCCTGCCAATAGCCTGCTCTCCCAGAGCATCGCCAATATAGCGTTTGGCCGCTATCGCCAGCGGGTGTTTTGGTTCAGCCATGGTCAGGAAATCCGCTTAGTAACATGAAAATGCACAGTAACATCATCTATGTTACTGTGCAAATAGTATGTTACTGAAATACTAGGGACTCAGACTGGTAGAAATTACTTTACATATCAGGTAGTTAGAGTCACCCGGCACGCTATCTCGGTAGCCTTCTAGTGAAAAACCTAATAACGCTCAGAGGGAAATAACAGTTTCAGCATCCGGTCATCCGCCATTAACACATAGGAATCATCATATTGGCTGCCGTCGTAACTAGCGCTTTCTACTCGAAAGAATTTTAATGAATCGGGAACACAGAATAGGGCATTTTCCGGCTTTAACAAATCAAACGGATTTTCATTTAATTCAACAAATCCATCGTTAACACCTGAATATTCTGGAAACAATGAAATACACTGCCCTTCACCATCGTTTTGCACAGAAGAATATTTAATGCCATTAACTTGCTTGGATACCTTTGTCCGAAGGTATTCAAAAATAACCTGAGTTGCCAGATAGTCGTGTTGATCACCTCTTCTTGAGGGGCGTGACAGTTGAAACACCAACTCTTTAAAGAAGGCGCGTGCATGAGCTTGCTTCTGATAATTCTCTGCGAAAACATCGCTCGGCGGCTCCATATCAGCCAAAGCATTTAAATCCAACAATTTCAGTGCGCGGTTTGGGCGAAACTCAGCCGAAACCACCGCATCGCCCACCAGAGGGCGCAACTCACTCACGCAAGTATCACGATCAAATGCGCCATAAAACGCCGAAACTCCTGCTGGCGTCATGCGTTGCGAGCCTGCTAACTCACTGGGTACAGAACATAACTGTTTAACGGGGTCTTTGGAGATTTCTTTCAACTCGCTTTTACTAAATGCGATTCTGGCTCTGTATATCGATGTATCAAGAGCAACCTCTCTTACCACACTTTCAGCCAGCTCATCGCTCTCGAACATTCCCGCAAACAGATCATCGCAAAATTCTTTTGCTTCCTTATTAAAAAAGCGCATGCCATGCCTAACCGATCTATTGAACGACTCCCATCGATACTCAAACTCATTGAGCTCATCCAAGTGACCATCGTCTAGCACATACAAAATATCGAAGCCCTTCGCATCTTTATCACTCGGCAACGTATCGCTAAACGATTCCATGTAGCCGTCCACGGCGAATCGGCTAAAATCTTCAAAGACAGCCCATAATTCAAGCGCTTCCAATTTTCCCGAATTTACTTCAAATATTTCTGTTTGATCCCAATCACTGAGCTGATCGGTTGTTACGAGAAAGTTATCGAAGCGGCTTTTCATAAAATCACCAAGCGCATCATCCTCAACACACATTGTCTGAGCGTTGCAGTATGTACAAGTGCCAGCAGACCCTTTGCTTTGGATAAAGTCTTTTAACGAAGGCTTGTAGACGCAAGTTGCACAAATCATATGGGTAAGCGCGTTTTTCCGGTTAACAATTCCTGCATCATGCCTTGTTTGATGTGGCGGGTTTTGGTGAGGCGTTGTTGCAGGGCTTGTATATCGGCGTCCATGTCGGTCAGGATGGTGGCGATGGCGGTTTGTTCTTCTTTATTTGGCAACGATAACGAAAGCCCCCTAAGCTGAGTTCCTGTAATCAAAGGTTGCCCAGATCCAAAAATTAAATTATTTAAGTTCTTACTGATTAGCCAATATCTAAAAAATTGCAATTCGCAATCGGGGTTTAATCTAACAATAATCGTATTATCCGAAACCCCATATTTTCCACGCACATAACTCAATCTGCCAGCATTAGCCCCAACACGTGCAACCAAAATGGCCTCCCCCTCATACTCTGGATATTCACAACTTCCGATTAAGCCAGTAGAACCATATAAAGGAAAATCGCCTTTTGACTTGGTGCCAGTTCTTCCTGATCCAAGGTAATCAACACAGTCACCCAAGCAATGAATTTCCCAATCCTCTGGGATTTCGCCGAGTTCGGTTTGTTTGTAGGTTTTTGGGGTGCCGTCGGGGTGATTGGCAAACGCTGGGAGGCGGGTGCGGCCGGTGAGGAGTTGTTGCATGGTGGCGGTTTTGATCGCCTGTTTTTTGCTGATGAGCTTTTCCAGCTCGTTAATTAATGCATCGACATCGGACAAGGCATTGGCGATAGCGGTTTGTTCTTGCTCATCTGGGAAAGGAACAGAAATAGTCTTGATAAGGTCGGTGTTTAAATTTGGCTGCCCATTCCCTGTTGCTACCTTGTCATGAAGATCTTTTGTTTTCGTATTGATGAAATGAACAAGGAATGATTTATCTCCTAATTTTTGATTGATAATAGCTGCTACACCATCATTTGCGCAGCATTTTAAATCAAGAATTTTAGCAACTCCCAAGGTCGCGCCACTATTCGAAATTATTAAGGTGTTTTTCTCAAGAATTCTACTGTGTTTAGATCCAAGCTCAGTCAACATTGTGGCTGTTGTAACCACACGTTGTTGAGACTCAGGAATATTGGTCAGAGAAGCCACGGTAAGCCAAGGCACGAACTTCCCGTTGAAATATTTTGGGTCACCGGCTGGCCTTGGCGATCCACCTCGAACAATATCCCCCAACTCCCCTAATCTTTTACATTGCCAATCTTCGGGAATTACCCCAACTTCAGTGTTTTTGTAGCCCACAGGCACTCTAGTATCAGCCTGCACCACCAAATACTCCGCACTCGATTCCGCCACCTGATCCACATTACATCCGCTATCCATGCCTCTGCCCTGCGGGTTGCCGCTACCGGCGTTCAAATTTTTTCCTGAAAAATTTGTCATCAAACCCACTCCAGGCCCATGGCTTTTAAATGCCCCGCCACTTTGTCACTCAACGCTTCTACATTCTGCGAAATTTGCGGTAGCGGTTCGGCGTAGCGTTCTTCCAGCTCTTTAACACGGTTGGCGAGTTGCTGAGTAATGCGTTCGATTTCGGCTTGAATATGGGTTTGCAAGGTGGCTAACCATTTGTCTTGCACAATCAGCGTTTTGATCTCATCTTCACTTAATGTGGCGTAGTGTTTAAAGACGGCGAGATCCAGCGCCTCTTGATGTTCTTTAAGGGATTTTTTGCCGTCGGTTTCACTTTCAAACAAGTACTTGGCTTTTTTCAACACCTTAATTTCATCGACATCGGTGCCGACTTTTAAACGCGCGGCAACGGTGGCTTTGGTGACCTTGTCTTTGTCGTTGAGGGCATCGTTTAACAAACCTTCGTCACCGTTGGCTGAACCAGATGACGTGTGCTCTTCAATAAACGATTCTAACTCTTGCGTAGTAGCATCGAGTTCGCTTTGAATGGTATCGATGGTGGTTTGTTCGGCATGAAAATAACGGGCAATAATTAACGCCGGTGGTATCAGTTCGGCTTTGAATTTGGATTTTTTAATAATTAAATCCGGCACTTCTTTTAGCTTTTCACCCTTTTCAACAACAAGTTCGCGCAGGGCTTTGCCCGCTGCCCAGCCGTCTTGCACCAGCACCCAGACATCGTCTTGCATAATGTCGGCCCAGTAATCCATAAGGATTTGGTAGACATCGTATTTATTGAGCAACGGGGTTTGTGCGTAGCTTTGCAGTAAGTCTTCACTGATGCGATGAATAATCTGCTTAGGCAGTTCGCCGATTTGAATGTTGTGGAGTTGTGCGCGCTCACTCCACTGCAAAAAGGGTTGCAAGCTTTGCTCGGCAAAGTGTGTGAATTCGGGGTGATTGAGTATGGTGCTTTTTACCTGGCTGGCGCTCACCAGTGCTTTGCTATAACCGTTGCGATCTGCGGTAAACAAGCTGCTGCGAATACTGGGGAACACTTGCCAATATTTTTCCAGCGTTTCGATATCGCGATTGGGAATACCGCCTTGCAGGTGTGCGCTTAAATCGTGCAGGTCTTCGGGTTCGCTGGAATCGATATAGCGCGGGATATTGAGGTTGTAATCGTTTTTGGCGATGTCACTCAGATTAACCATGCGGCTGTAGCGCGGCAATTCGATTTGCTTGTTGAAGACATCGACAATTTTGTGAATATCCTGGCTGCGCAAACGATTTTTGTTGCCGTCTTTTATAAAGCCTTTGCTGGCATCAATCATAAAGATGCCGTCTTGTTTATTCGCTGCCTTGCCCATTACTGCGGCGGCTTTTTCTTCTGCATCGTTTACAAGTGCTCGGTGGCGCGCGCTTTCTTTATCGATAACAATAATGCAGGCGGGAATACCGGTGCCGTAAAACAGGTTGGCGGGTAAACCGATAATGCCTTTGATGTAACCCTGCTTGAGTAAATTCTCGCGAATGCGCGCTTCGGCATTGCCGCGAAACAATACACCGTGAGGCAAAATGACCGCGCCCTTGCCGGTGCTTTTTAAACTTTTAATGATGTGCAGTAAAAAGGTGTAGTCACCATTTTTTTCTGGCGGAATGCCCCAGGTAAAACGGTCGAACTCATCCTGTTTGGGGTTAATGCCACTGGTCCAGTTTTTGTTGGAAAACGGTGGGTTGGCTACGGCGAAATCAAAGGTAGCGAGTTTGCCGTTGGCATCTTTCCATTGCGGGTCTGCAAGGGTATTACCTTTCCAGATTTTGGCGGTGGCATTGTTGTGCAGAATCATATTCATGCGCGCTAAGGCGCTGGTGGCGTTATCCATTTCCTGGCCGAAAATAGATAAGCCGCGCGGCGCTTCGTCGCTGACTTTTAATAATAGGGAGCCTGAGCCACAGGTGGGATCGTAGACGGTGGTGTCTTGCGAGGTATCGCTGTGAATACCAACCACTTTGGCCAATACCCGTGAGACTTCGGCAGGTGTGTAAAACTGCCCTTTACTTTTGCCAGATTCGGTAGCGAAGTGACGCATGAGATATTCGTAGGCGTCACCGAGCAGATCGTCACCATCCGCGCGGTTGGACGATAAATCCATTTCCTGAAAAATACCGACCAGTTTTGACAAGCGGTCGACCATGTCTTTACCTTTGCCGAGTTTGTCTTCGTCGGCGAAATCGGCAATGTCGATCACGCTTTTTAAATCATTTTCTTCGGCGAGTTTGCCAATGATTTTATTGAGCTTGTCGCCGATCTCTTTATCGCCTTTTAACCGCACCACCTCGTCAAAACTGGCGCCTGCTGGTACCACAATCAAACTGTTACGGTCGCCTTTGAATTTGTCGGATACGTACTTCATGAATAGCAGGGTGAGCACGTAATCCTTGTATTGGGAGGCATCCATACCGCCGCGCAGTTCGTCGCAGCTGGCCCAGAGGGAGGAATAGAGTTCGGTTTTTTTAATTGCCATTTTGACTTCTTTTTGTAATGCAATGTAGTTGCATGGATTATGATTAACGATGAAAAATTTTTATTTGAGCAATGTTTTTATCGGCTGGGTAGGTTACAGCAAATCCGTCTTAAGGCCAGCCGCTTTCAGGCGCTGGGTTAAATTACGCATTTTACTGAACTCGGTACCAAAGCTGGGCCTGAGACCCACCCCTTCACAGAATTCTTTGGCCGTTACGGTGTTTAGCTGATCGGCGTATTTAATCATTTGCAGGTGCAGCTCCAGGGTGTACTGATTTCGCGGCGCTGCGTCCAACGCATCGCGAATGCGTTTATAGATTTGGGATTCGGTCATATTTAAACCATGAGGCATCTATTTATATAATTTAGCTAATTTATATAGAAATCCGCGCTGGAGCAACCCCAACACGCGTAATAAGGCGAAGGCGCCATGTAAGGATACAAACTTTGAGAAAACACTTACCCAGACACCTACCCTAAACACGCCCCAACCCCATCACAACTCTGTCACCCAATTCTACCCACTATCCTACGCCCCATGCTAAAGTCCCCCGCCTAACATCCAACATACATCAATAAGGATATTGACTATGCCAGAATTGGTTATCCCTACTAGTACTGCTCGTGCGTCTGAGCTGTGCGGTTCACAACCTGAAAATATCGAACAGTTTTTAGCCTGTAATAGCCACGTTGGTGATCAGCAACAGTGGTTGCCGCCGCATCTCGCCTACGACGTGTCGGGCTTACCCTCACCATTATCCGATGGTGTGACTCGCCAAATTAACCAACTTCCCGCCTATCAGCGTTCTAATTTATCTTCATGTGTCGATACATTTGGCGAAGAAACCTCTTTACTCGCACGCTTTTATGAACGCCACATCGAACCGATCGATATGACTGCAGTGTCACAAAATGCAAATGGCGTGGGTGGTGTGGGGACCGCTGTATTGAGTGGCCGCACCGATAGCTTTCAAATGGCACTAGAACATTATCAGCGCACGTTAATCGATTTAAACAATGCAAACGGTATTGGACGCGTTGCGGCACAAACCCGAATCGAGCTACGCGACAAAGTTAAGCAAGCCTACGATACCCTCAACCGCTACTACCAACAGGAACTACGTCGCCTTGTTCCCGCCAGTAGCTTTACCAAAAACAAGGGCACCGCGCTGTCTAATGCAGATCGCGGTATCACGCTTGCAGAACGCAGTAGAGGCCGAGGTATTCACGTCGCCGATATGTATGAAGGGCAACAAGTCGGTAAGTTAGCCAAAGGCTTACGCTATGCTGGACGCGGAGCCATTGTTCTGGATATTGGATTTAGAGCAAACGCGGTGCAAAACAGCTATGCCAATGGGGAAAACTGGAAGCGGGAAATGGCTGTGCAGACCGGCGGATTTACAGCGAGCACACTTGCGGGCGCCGCCGTTGGCCGTGCGGCCTTTTTAACCCTTGGAAGAATTGCATTGATGGCAACGCCTTGGGGGTGGGGCATTCTTATTGCGTCCACTGTCATCACAGGTGCGGTACTGGCGTACCAAATGGACCAAGCATCACAGCACCGAATAGGCAATGCTTGGGATCGCTGGATAAGGTAACTTTCAATGAGCTTGCTAGCCTTGTACGAACTTGTTTTTGTTTTCGCCATAATAATTGGCACAATAATGTGGATTCTCAGTGTACCAACAACTATGCGCAAAATTGACAAGTCAATTGTCGCCAAAGGTAAACCTCGGCCATGTCAATGGGACCCAATGTTCATCCGTGCTCTCCTCTACGCTTGGCCAGTGGCTTTACCAGCGAAATTTTTTAAAGATTTGGATGACCGAATTGTAAATACAGCTGATGTAAAAGAAGCAATCAATGCCTTTGACCGCATCGTTTCAAGCCTACTTCTAATTGCATCATTTACGCTGGTGATATGTTTATTGATAGACTGGGTTTTCAATTTCTGATTGCTATTAGAGTAACAGGTTAGCAGCAAGTTAAATTTAAGCATAATCTTATGCCAACCAATGAATACAAAAATCTTTGAAACCGTACTGTATGAAGAAGCAAAGTCTGCTTTTCAGGCCATTATCAACGATCATGGAAATGATCTATATGTATTGGGCATTTATCATTTTGGTGGGTGGGGCGGCATTATGCCGATGTTTAATACTCGTTCAGCACTACGTGATACGCAAGCGCAAGATCACACGCCTTATTTTGATGACAAAAAGTGTTTTGATTTAACAGTGAAATGGTATCCCAGCGATTTTATCGACTTCGAAGATTACAGTCATTACTTCTCAGAGAGCGACAACGAACTGCAAGCCTTGGAGCCGGATGACTTAACGATGGATCTTGAGGAAATAAGCAGCTGTTGGGACGACACTTTACGTGCGATGGAGCGAGTACTTATTCGTCTTAAGAAAGAGAACTTCTTCGCCACCATGCTTGGAAAAAACGAGTCACCGGCACTCTACCTAGCAACTACCGATGAAGATAACAAAGATCGACTTGAAAGTTTTTCCCGCATCAATAGTGAAAAGATCATCAACCACTATAAAGCCGATTTTGAGTATCTCATTGAAACGCATGAAAGTTGGGAGAGAGGGGCGTTTGAAGAGGCAATTAATCAGCGCTTCGAATGATCACAAAACTAACCCACCGCTCCCAGCTTTCACCATCGTTCGCAGCGCGTAACCGCTTTACAACAACGAGCACCGGCAAATAAAGAATAACGGGCAGCACGATGGTAACAGGAAGGCTTCCCGCCACGAGGGGCAGCACTATAGCCTGAAATAATTCCCAGTTGAGTGCGGTAACGGAGAACTCAATATTTTCCTGCGGAAGGCCCACCATTGCTAAGAGCTGCCTGCCTAGTAAATAGCACGAAATGGTAATTGGTCCCACGGTAAACCAATTGTTCGTAATCCAATTAAATAGGTACATTAAAGGAAAGTTCAAACGAAACACAAACGATATCGGTACTAAGAAGGGTGTCTGAAACCCAGGGAAGGGTAAAAATCCACTCGCGATGCCTAACACAATACTTCGCGCAGTCTGTTCGTTACTAATTTCACTGAGCAGAACCATCGATCGAAGTCGATCAATAAGCTTGACGGGTTTGCTTTAATCGTCAGCTGTCATGATGAGGTCTTAATGGAATCAATGTATTCAGCCAATACAGACAAAAAATCCCTCATGTCCTGTTCATTCAAATCGCCAATATTCGCAAGGCGGAAACAACGTAGTTTATCGAGCTTGCCAGGATAGATTGTAAATCCTCTCTCATAAACAAAGTCATGCATAGCGTCGAAGTCAAAGACGCGCCAAGCAGGCTCTTCGATTGGAGAATTGAAAGTATGCGTAGAGTATAACAATCGATACCCGCAACTTCGCGAACAAGATTTAGGCCGTTAGGAGTTGCACTCTATCGATTGTTGTAAACCAAATTGACTGTGCGCAAATTGATAGAACCCATAAGAGTTTAGCTTCACTGCATCAACAGGATTAACAGGAATTCTTTCTCAGCTGGCAACAAAAACAGATTTTTCGATATGATGTTTTTTCATCAAGCGGCCAAATACTCGGCGCTCTTTACCAGCCAGCTTTGCAGCTCGACTGACATTGCCGTGAGTATACTTGAGTAGTTGGCGGATATAGCTCACTTCAAAGTTGTCGATGACAGCTTTTTTTGCTTCTGCAAAAACCGGCACAACATCTGACGGGCTAACCTCATGACTTCTTGAAGACTCATCACCCGACAATTTCAGCGCGCTATCCTCTAAAGGATTAAGGTATCCAGCTTGCAGGGCCTCATCACAATCAACGCTTTCTATTGAGGTATCCAATGAGTTGTGCATTGAATAGCTACCGTCAGGCAGCATTCCTATAACGGCTTGGTCAGTTAATAAATAAGCTCGCTTCACATAATTTTCTAACTCGCGAATATTGCCTGGCCAAAGATAATCAATAAGCTTTTTCTTTAACGCCAAGTGAAAAATTTTCTTACCCTTCCCATGCTCTCTTGCACACTGCGTCAGAAAGTGTTCCGCAAGGAGGAGGATGTCAGATCGTCGATGACGTAAAGGCGGCAAATTAAGCGGCAGGGTATTTAGTCTAAAAATAAGATCCCTACGAAACTGCTTCTCATCGGCTAGTTTGTCGAGGTTGGCATTCGTTGCCGATATTATTCGGACATCTGTTTTTATAGATTTCGAACTCCCCACTGAGCGATATTGCCCGTCTTGGAGAAAACGCAAGAGCGCTGTTTGCGCTTTATGTGATAGCGAATCAATTTCATCGAGGAATAACGTACCGCCTTCAGCCATCGCAATTAACCCTCGAAAAGATTCCTTCGCATCGGTGAAAGCACCCCGGGCATGCCCAAACAATTCACTTTCTATCAAGCTATCGGGCAACGCGCCACAGTTGAGCGCTTGAAATGGTTGAGCTTTCCTGTCACTCGAATAGTGCAGAGCACGCGCCACCAATTCTTTTCCGGTACCGGTTTCACCGGCTATTAATACAGGCGCGTCAATATTCGCATAGCGTTTAATTTGCTCAATAATTGAAAAATATTCTTGTGATTTTCCAACCAGGTTTTTGTGTATTTTTTTTTCTTGATTTGAAACAGCTGAACTATTTTGACACAACAACGTCATACTTCGCTCTATGCGAATTAATATTTCTTCAATATCACAGGGTGCAATAACTATTTCAATCGCTACCTCGTACAACTCCGGACGAGCAGCTAAAACCGAGGGTTCCACTAGAAGAAGATTTATAAACTCACACTTTTTCGTACATGAGTCGATAATCGCTGACGGGGTACTTTGATCGACAAACAGTATTTTAGGTATAGAGGAATCGATACCTTCTAGGTGATCAATGTTACTAGCTGATAATGAGTCGACGCCTATCCCACTTTCCTTTAGCGTCGTTATTAGTGGGCGACTTTGAGACTCACCCCCACCGTAGATTGCGAGCACCTGCCTTATCTTTTCCATGGCGATTATCCTTTAGTCCTTTATCCATTTGTATGAAAAACTTCGCAGCAAATCAATTTGTCGCACCAAGTCACATACAGATGCATGTTACCTGGAGTGACATATCAAAAACGCGAAAATTTGGAGGACAATCTTTTTTAATTAGAATATTGGGTGACCGGGTTATTTGTACCCGATGTTTTGGCTGGAATCAATATCAATCACCAGACATCTGAGCTAGATCATAAAATAGAAGTAATGCCGCATTCTTGATACTTAGTTACTATCAGGCCACGGCACATTGTGTTAGCTAAGAAGAGCATGTTTTACATGCCAAAACCTTAGTGATTAACTATTGAAATTTATGCCTATTAAGCTGTACGTTTGCCAACTAATTAATAGCTAAGCCAACGCGCAGCTCTGATACTGGCGGGGATGCATCTCGCGCGAAAATCAATATTCAAAATTGAAATTAAACATTGCTCTACTTGAGTTGAAAAGGCTAACTATAAAGGGAAGTCAATAGGGGCTTCTTGCACACAACACGCATAGTAACGATCAAAAGAAACCTCTGGGTTTGGTATGGCAATAGCAGATGTAGGATTTTCAAGTGCAACCCAATACAGCTGTCGCTTTATACCTCCTAGCTGGCAAACAATAAAATCGCCATTGCGCAGTGTGCTGACGACGCGGACATCACTGCCATTCAAGTCATCTAACAATAATAGAGCGTCACCAGAGTCTAGATCGCTGCTCATATAATATTCATGAATACTGACCCAGTCAGATACACCATTTGGGAGGTCAAAACCACTAAATTCAATTCCCTCAGAGATTTTGCCACCATCCATATGCTGATAGAAGCAAGCCATACAAGGAGGTAAGGAGGGCAAGTATTTTAGTAGTGATTTTTTTCTTACAGGTGAATTTAAATCAAACCGCGGAATATTAAAAATTAGCTGTAGCTCGCCCTCAAGTGTTACTGACCATGAGTATATGTAATCTGTAACCGCCTCCCCCAAAAGAGTTTCTCGATTAACTACCAACTCCTGAAGCTGAACTCTATTAGTATCACATAGCGCTTTATACATATTTGGAAAATCTATTTGTAACGGTGAAAAAAAATCCGAGTTCCCTTTGTCAACAGCGGCCACCAACCCATCTGGAATTCTCTGAATAGCGCTTTCAGGGAAGTCAGAAGAGTGAGAATAATAATTGACATTTGAATGATTCAAAATTGACCTCAGTAATTTCCGTTCACGTTCAGCGTAATAGCTCTGCGATTTTTGCCTCTATGCGAGCCTTCGCTGCCGCTTGTTCGACAGCGAGCCAACGAACATAATTGGGATCCAGAGGATTACCATGATAACTTGTCCAATTACCGCCCACCAAATTCCCTTTCGATTCGTTTAGAGCCTTCGGCAATGGACGAATATTATCTACCACCCCACCAATGTCTTGCACAATCATCCGCTGCTGCGCTAGTGTCAGATCAGTAAATCCATCCAACTCCTTTATTTTACTAACAGGAAACAAGTGATCGGGTGACATTAATGTAGTTGAGGGCGGCGTAATATCGACGTTGGTTCTTGGGTCCCGGTACCGTTTGCCCTGTACTGCGTCGCGCATCGCTTGCGTTGTTGTAGGGAAGCCTAAATCATCTGCTCGATTAAGTAGCTGATTTAATATCCGACGCCGCGCCGCATCATCAGCAGCTTGTTGAAGCTGCACCACAAGTTCTCTTCGCTCTTGAGTACTAAGGTCCTGAAAAGCTTCAATTAATTTTCTATCTGCGCCATCAAACACTTGTACGATAGGCGCAGGGAAGCGTCGATTTGGCAAATCTACACCTAAGCCCCGAGAAGGCCTAGTGCCTGTTCCTGCCAAAGTCACATCCTCTATATGCCCCGGCCCCACCAATATCAATACTTTGGGGTTAAAATGCCCCCATAGGTAAAACATATACCCTTCGCGAGACACGGAAAAACCATTGAATCGTAAACGGCTTAGACTTTGCCTAAACTGTCGCAAGTTTCTAATACCAGCAGTTAAACCATCCTGTACTCCGTTGACGACTAGGCGGCCATTGCGAATTATTGCACCACCGACACGTCGCATATTGCGCGCACCATTTGCCGCACTGCGACCAAGCGCGCCGCCCACTTTTGCTGTCGCTTCGAAGCTTGGCACAAATGCTGATTTCGCCGCTTTGCCTGTCGCCCGAGCACTAGAGCGAGCACCAGCCCCGACCGCACGCGTGACGCCTTTACCTGCCGCCCGCGCCGCTTTGAAACCTGCTCGAGCGGATTTCACGATGGGACCAAGACTAAACATCAATGCAAAAACGAGTTCAATACTGCCAATCGCAAGCGCTTTAGCTAAGGCCTTAGACGAGCTAGCCACTTTACCGGCAATACCTAAACCAATGTACTGCCCAACCCAGGCGGTCATGCGAACTAGGGAAACACCGATCAATATGGCGGCGACAATTTCCATCACGGACGCTAAGACACCCAGGGCCGCACCTTCGGTTGCCACAATCACGACTATTAGCGCCACAATGGCAATAATGAGTGTTGGTATCAACCAGTGTTTGTTGCAGTTGAACCACTTGCTAATTCCCTTGCCCATTTGGCTCATTAAATAACTAAAGCGCTGCATCGCGGTGAAGGGGCCAAATTGCCTTGCAGCAGCAGGCACTTCTTGAGCGGTCGCCGGTTCTTCGGTTTTTTCTTTATCGTCGCAACTAATATCTGTTGGCTGATTAGCAAGGTAGGTTAACTGTTCCTCTGGATCTTCAGGTATAGGTTGGAATACCTCCGGCATCACACCGCCATTGCTTTCATCGCCCATTTCGTTCTGGCTTAGTTCATCAGCCACGCCTTGGGGTGAAGCGATATCTTCCGGCATTCCGGCGCCAATAGACACCTCACCTCCATCAGGTACATTCAGTTCATGCAACAGCTCAGGATCCCAACTCGATATAGCGACAGGATCCACAACAACATCGTCATCAGTAAGGTTATCTTTACCCAATAACCCCAGAGCATCATCAATAGATTGTCCACTGTCTGCCTCTAACGCATCTTCGGGTAAACGTTCTATCGGTAGTGGTTGGTTTAAATCTTGCCCGACTAATTCCTCTTCGACCTTACCGATAAAATGATCGGGCATTTGCCACGCGGCGCGGACTAAATTGGCGATCCAGGTAAAGTCTTCACCTGTCATCATTTTTGCGATTCGATTGGCACCTTCGATCTTCGCATCTGGTGACATTTCTCGCAGGCTATTTAATGCTTCGATAATTTTTTCTTTGGCTTGCGGCCATGCGGGGCCAAACATGTCAAAGTCTGGCATGGCTCCAACGAACCAAATAGCCGTATCTAGCCACGAATTAATAATCGGCGGTTTGAAACAATCTGGGAGAATACGCCAAGCCCAACCTGTTAAGACAATGGTGAGAATCCACGGGTTCAATGGAAACATTATTACGGCGGCCAGCAGCACCATCAGTGGCGATATGATGTGTCTGTATGACAATACCAAGTCTTTTATATCGGTGAGAATGCCGACAAATGTATCGGCAACCCACGTAAAGGCAGCGCTTACAGCGTCGGCCAATGTGCGGAACATGCCAGCCAGTGCTCGTAGTACTGGCATCGCACCAATCGCAGTTAGCGCATTGGTAACAGCTGCGTTTATTGCTGCCGCCTGTGCCGTTAACCAAGTCGATGCTGAGGACAACAATAATTGGAGTGTTTCAAGACCCACGTGAAGAGTAGGCAAAATGTAGGTCGCTAAAATTTCTTTGGCGGTAACCACAACCTCTAGCTCGTTCCAGTTATCGACCACCCAATTCACGGCTTGCCATAACATTGGCACGCCGACGCCAATAACGACCACTGGGGCCATCGGCGTGAATAGCGCAAAAATTCCCGCTATAACTTGTAACGGTAATAACGCCGGTCCCAAAAATTCTTTGATGTCTTCCCACGCTTCAGCAGCCTTATCTTTTAGCCACGTAAGAAGATCGCCTGTTTCTGTCCAAGCGACATTAAATAGTCGTTTATACTCTTCCCAGATATAGCTGGCCATGCTGCGCAAACCAGCCGTTTGATTCCATAACCAGGTCGCGGTATCAGAAACCCATGTCCATGCCCCACCCGCCAGCTGTTCTATTGCCTTCCAGGCGGGTTGCCCGTAGTCATTCCAGAGGTCTCCAAAAAAATCTCCTGCCATGCCCAGCATTGCACGCAAGTCATCGAATGCAGGGCCTAGTAGTTTTTCCCCGAAGCCTTTGATTGACCGCATGGCCTCAAATAATGATTCGCAGTTACCCGCCGATAAATCCGTGGCAATTTGTTTAACGGTGCCCGTAAATTCTCCAAACACACTGGTCAATGCAGGGACGAGGCCTTCGGTTTGAATTTTAGAGCCAAAACCATTAAATAAATGATCCAAACCAGCAATAATTTTGTCTTTAATCGTTCCAACGATATCCCCACGCATAAACGACAATAGCTCAGGGGCAAACTCCTCTAGATAATCGAGCACAAAGTCGCGGGTACTTTCGTAGGCATCTACAGCTAGATCACCGACATATTCTGCACCGCGGGCCACGCCTCGCCCAACTGCTCGGGCACCAGATACCAGTGCGTCTCCCGCGCTAGATGCCTTATCAGAAACATAATTAACACCGCTATCCCACAGATCCAATACATCGTCTTCTAAATCGGCCTGCACATCGGGCGATGCAGGCGACACACGAATTGGGGCGGATGTTGACGCCGAGGCAGATAGGTCATGATGTTGAATAGCATTTTTTACCGCACCCTGCTGGATAGTATGAGCAAGCTCATGGGCGAGTAATTTTTTACCGTCGACACTACCAGGAACATAGCGCCCGTTTGCAAAGACAATGTGATTGCCATACGTAAACGCTTTCGCTCCAAGCTGTTGTGCTAAACGGTTTGCTTTTTCATCTGTATGGATACGCACATTAGAAAAATCATACCCCATACGTTGCTGATAAAATTCAGGGTCTTGTAGTTTATGACCTCCGTGTCGAATGGTTCGAATACCCTCCGCTATCCCTTGTGTATGGTGATACCCAATAGTGTGTGACTTATCCCGATGTGAACTACTTTCGTATACATCGTCCCGAAACTCATCCTTTTTTAGCTGTACTTCTTCTTCACACTGAGAGCAGACTCGTTGCACGCTTACCAAGGTATTTTGCAGTGATGGCGGTTTGACTCGTGTCTGTGAAGATTTTTGGTGACCGGATGCAGAATGTATCGACGTGGTTGAATCAGACGTTTGAGAGGAGCTCGGCGGTAATTTGTAACTTTCCTGCTGCGTTTTTTTAGCCGCCTTGTTGTTGCCTAGACCGGTATCGCTATGTGCACCGGAATAACCAACGGATCTTTCATGAACAGCATGACTAATAACCTGCTCAGCAATTCTATCCGCCTCTTTCTCTAGATGATCGTCCGGCTGGCCAACTTTTATATTGGCACTTTTAAGAATAGAGACAACGTTTTCATTATGATCAGACAGACGTGATCGTCGACTTTTTTTAACAGCAGTCGCTTTTTTGGGTTGCGTAGCTTTGGGAGTTTTTAGCGACGCTTCCACTTTATCTATCTTTTGAATTAGCAGTCATAATTGCCACAAACAAATGCGCGGTTTAGTTACCGCCTCCTTCAACAACGTTACCATTTACATCATAGGTTGGTGTTGATGCATACGCATCCGATCCTGCTGCCCGTACGCTACCCGTAGAATGACCTTCCGGCGTCACATCGATGGTGACATCACCCAGCGTCTCCATGCGTCCGGATTCAGTTAGCATTTCGATACGATACGTAATCGAACGAAGCCTTAAAGTTAATGGGTGGGTTTCTACAATAGTGGTCACATGCACCTGACCATTATTTTCAAATGCTTGATCTCTCAACCGACGCAAGAAACGTTCTATCCCTCGATTTTGTAAAATCTGATTAACAAATTCTGGGGCTAAACGAATTCCTCTTCCGCTTTCTGCACCAACTCCGGCACCACTCGCATGAGCGCGTTGCCAACCTTGGATAATTTGAACCGCGTACTCGCCAGCACTGAACATTAATCGCTCTAAACCTGCCCGCGCCTCTCTTCGACCAAGCCAAGCTCTCAAAACAACACGTGCTAACCCCTCTGAAGGCCTCTCAACTTCATAAACGCCGGAGGGCGGCGCTGCACGCGTCGGCTGGAGGCGAGTTGCTCTCGCCCCACGTGCTTCAGCTTCCGCAAGAGTCATTGACTCCCAGTATCTACCCGTCGACCCGTGATATCTCACGCCTGGAGGGTAATAAATATTACTGCGCGTATTAACCGTAACTTGTGTGGCAGGATCTAGCACTGGAACTTCAACAGGTATTTCAGGAGCGGCTTGAGGATAAGCGCTTTCAGCAACAGGATTGGCATCCGCTGCCGATGGCGCTTCGGAACTTTCTAAACGTGGTTCGGCAGGTACTTCAGCAGAAGGCTCGCTAGTAGTTTCTCCTCTCATTTCGGCAACCAAGCGAGACAACAACGAATCCCCTATCTCGGTCTCTGCCGCTTCAACATACGCATCAGGGTTTCGCATAAATGCTTCAAGCATCGCTTGTCGCTGTTGAGGAGTTAAACTGTTCGCATCGAAGGTTTCTGGCTCAGCCAAAAACAATCGAACCAAACCATCGCCGGTTCTAGCTCTCGCTGCACGGGCTCGTGCTGATAATTCGGGCGCAGTAGTTTCAGTCGCTGGTGTTTCTACTCTGGGTGTTTCGACTGGCGCAGCCTCAGCTGCCGGGGCTTCAACGCGTGGCGCTTCGACTTGGGGAGTTTCCATCTGAGGCACTTCTGCCGAAGGCGCCTCTACCCGTGGAGCTTCAACTGTCGTGCCACCATACCCAGACTCAAGCTGAGTGCCTTCCCTAACACCTCGCCCAACCTCCAACATTAGGCGCAGCGCTAAAGTACTACTTCGCCAATCGCCTAACCGGCCTCTTTGCCTTCCCCAGCGCGCCCGACGGCCATTACGTACACCGCGCACTACTCGCGCGAAGACACCAAATGTCATAGCCGCAGCGGTTAAATTAATTAGCTGCCTGACGGGTGCTGCAGCTTGATCCAAATGCACTTCCGATAATGCAGTGAGGTTCCCCTCTTCATCTTCCCGCACTCGACTTAGATGAAATGCAGACTCTCGCAACGCCTCCCAAGAATCCGATAAGAATTGCACGCCAAAGATGTACCCTGCAGCACGCAGCGCGACCTCTAACCCAACACCAACCAATGCAGCAAAACCACCTCGTGAGATAAGAGACCGAGAAAATGCATGCCCCACCATGAAAAATATTAGGACTCCGATTGTCTCTTCGATAGTATCGATAACTTCTGGCAGTAAACCCCGCTCGACACGTACTTTCACTTCGTCGATATGCCTCATCGCTGCATCGACGCCCTGAGCTACCATTGCACTTTCGTGCGTACCTAAAGCCTGCGCAAATAAATTTCCAACTAAGCGGTCAATTGCTTCATCACGACTCATGGTCTCATCAGATTCCATCGCTTCGCGGGTAGTATCTTCAGTTACCGCAAAACCGACAAAGCCATGATCCCGCCAAGCGATACCTGAAATACCACGCAACGGTAAGCCAAGATCATCGTAAAGTAGCATGCCGTTATTTCGATGAGCGATGCCTAAGATATTTCGCTCAGGAATGCCAAAACCAATACGCAATAAATTTGATTGCGCATTAACATTGCCCCGAGTGAATTGTTCTATAATTCGCTCGATTAACGACCCAAAAATATCGACTTGCTCACCACCGGCCCGCTGGAACTCCACCCAACCTTGGGTGAATAACATTGTTAACATTTCACGTAATGAGTCATCACCAATGATCGCTTGCAGCTCATCTGGTGTAAGCCCATTTGAGGCCATGCCTCGCATTTCATCGGTAACGGTCAGGCTAGTAAAATGCTCCATTAACAGTAAATAAAGTACACTTAATTCCGTATCACCCTCCATGACCGAGTGATCGGGCCTTAAAGGTGTTCGCGTGCCTTCTGCATTTGCTTGTTCTGTACCTGGTGCGTCGGGATTAGCGCCACCTTCGACCGTTACCCCTCCACCTATCGCTACGGACTCAGGCGGAATAGCAACTACCCCGCCATCAACATCAACCGGAACGATTGTCGAGTAATGTGTCTCCAACCAAGAAATAACCGATTGGTGAAACGGCAAGACCACACGCACGGACAAAGGACGTGAACCATATTGCTCGTCTCTTGGATCAATTCCACCACTAATTCTCAGCCCCGCTCCACCGCGATTATCAGCGAGCCAAGCATCCACAACTATCTGCGTCATACCATGGAAAGCGTGTTCCATATAAACACGAAAAACGGCAATCTCAGGGTCGTCCCACGTTCTCACATCTTCACGATTAAAGGTATAAACCCAAGCACCTGAATTTTCCCTACGAATGCGCATCTCTCCACGGGCCAGATCACTATCATGTTCATCAGTAGACTCTGGTGCTGCTGCTTCCGCAACATCTTGCCGTTGAATAAGATTACCCGCAGAATTTTGTTGAATGACATGCGTTAATTCATGGGCGAGCAATGTTTTACCCGCATCATCATCCCTATTTTGGCCTTGGCCAAAACCAATATTATTTTTATACGTAAATGCTTTTGCGTTGATTGACGCTGCGTACTGATGAACAGCAGGGTTATCATGGATTTTCACCTGGGAAAAATCATGCCTAAAACGCGGTTCAAAAAATTGCCGTGTTGAAGTAGACATAGGTCGTCCCCCCGTTAAAGGAGGTGATCCAGCTTCGGCTTTCGAATTGCCATGCTTCCCGGTTGTTGGTTGACGATGTAGTTCTTCTTCACATTCATCGCATAGCCGATGAATAGTTATTCCATCAATGTGTTGCGTCACTGGTGAATTAAATACTGAATTTCCCACAACTGCGTCGGCGACAAGATCAGCTTGCTTTTCTTGCGGGCTATTCGCGTCACCTATAGTCAGTTTCGGTTGAACTGCTGGACCGGGTTGCTCCGTTTCGGACGTAGCGCCTGGTAGTGGTAATACGGGACAATCTGGATCAGGCGGGTTTTGATCCGATGTAGACGCAACAAACCCCGAATAACACACAGGGTTTCTACCGCGAAGGCTGGTTGTCATCGAGGCCCCTGAAGGGTCGCCAAAACCAAATAGTAAATGCGACACTTCGTGTATTAATCCGATAGCGCGATCTTGTGCTGACATAGACCAAAAAGCTGGACATAGCACGATGGTTCTTGGCGCACCTCCGCTGGTACACACCCAAGCAAAAGCACCGTCACAGGAGTCATTGCAACTTCCTACCCGGGTATTTGCGGTATCACTAGTGCATAAATAACGAATAGACCGGTCAAAGAAGCGTTGTATGCGGGTTAGCCGGGCTTTAATTGTTCTCAGCTCCGACAATATTGCTTCGTCCTCGGTATCAAACTGGCTGCCAGAAAATCGCTCTTTATATTTCCCGTTGTCTAATTGTTCAGGCAATCCAAAACGTAAAAGATAGGCGTTGAAGCTTTTAGAGTTTGTCGGCCGATTACCCGATTCTAGCGCTTGAATATCAAATGTAAGTCGCAGATTCGCCATGGTAATCGAGCTACTCACCAACATTTCTGTCAAGGTAATAAATATTTCAGCGCTAGGTGGTGCACCATTAACACCGTCAGGACACAAGGAGCTACTTGATACACTTCGGTTCAAAGTCTGGTTCGACTCCGAAGATATTGGCGGGCGTGAGCCTAGCTTATTTTGTTGAATAACATGGGTTAGTTCATGTGCTAATAGTTTTTTTCCCTGTGTATCCTCACCGAATTGACCATTTGCAAAACCAATATGATTCCCATAAGTAAATGCACGTGCGTTAATGGAACTAGCATAATCTGCCGTCCCGCTATCACGATGCAATCTAACTTGACTAAAATCTGCACCAAAACGCGGTTCAAAATAACGTTTTAGATTATCGGGAATAGGCTCACCAGTGCCCATCTGAGGGGCAGAAGTAGGACTTGGGGTACTTACGCCATTTGGCTTTCTATGAAGCTCTTCCTCACATTCATTACACACTCGATCTATGCGTGGTCCCTTAGGCATTTCGGTACGGTTGATTTGCGTATTTTGCGCACTCGACTGGTCTCGATTACTTACAACAGCCTCAGCAACCCGATCGGCCTGCTGTTCACTGGGGTCTGTGGGCTGACTAATGGCTAATTTAGGTTGCACTTTACCTGATGTGGAATCCGCAATAACTTCACGAACGGCATCATGCTGCTCTGGACTATTTATGTCGGCTGCAGGTTTGTTTTTGCGTAATGCAGTTGCCGGCTTGAACCAATTAGTTTGCCCATAATGCATAAGTCTATTTCAACCCGAACCTGTGATTTTGCCCAAGTACACTATCGACATTGAGACGCTTATTACTGCTTCTTTTACAGCAAAACTGAACGCTTCAGCGCACAATCCGCAACGTTCTAGCCACCCTATCTGTCATACGAAGATTTATCATTTGGAGCCTTGTCATCTGGATCTAACGCGGGTGATATATACATCTCGCTCAATTGCGTTATCAACACCCGTTTTTCTCCGTTAAGGTAACAGGCTCAACTTGTTTTTGGCTGCGTCAATGGCTAATTTCATTTTTTGCACATCAGCATCGCTATTTAATGCCAGGCTAGACTCGCTGGCTTTAGCTAGCTCGTCTATCGTTCGAATACCTGCCTCTTTTAAAAGCGCATCGGTTTGTGTATCAACTTCTGCCAAATCAGCCACTGGCCTCGTTTTGTTGACTTCGACCGCTAACTCTTTACGCATGGCATCCATATCTTTTAGGTTCTGACTAAGACCCGATAAATCAGCCGCCAACGCTTCTCGCTCAGCCTTAATTTGTGTCAGCATTGCTTCTTCTTGGGTGCGAGTATTTTGAATACTACTGAATTCTGATTTTATGCCAGCCAACTCTGCTTCCATGCTCGCTTTCTGGCTCTGCAAGTCAGCCAATTCAGCTTTTAACGATTCTGTTTCAGACAAACTGTTGCGTCGAGCTTCAGCCTGCGCAAGTTCAGCCTCAAGGTGTGTCATATCGGACAGCGCTGTTTTACGCTGCTCTAATGCCACTAACTCACCTTTCAAGGTTTCTGAAATTTCCACACTTGTGAAATCAACACTAGTCGCCGATCTTGTAGTCTGTTTCGGTGCGTAGTACATCACTCGATCACCTTTTTTAATCAAGATGACCTCACTCCCAGGATCGATACGCGGCGGCGCTTTATTGTATTCAGCCAAATAGACGTTCGCTTTATTGGGGTCGTACTCTTCAACGCTGGAAACGGTAATATTATTCTTCTCTAACTCTACAACCGCTTGATCGACATCAGCTTGAAGCAGCGCTTGCTTTCCTACGCCCGTCTGATTGGTACGATTTACATCAATAAAATTACTGACACGATCGCCACCGAGCTGGGTTACCAGGTTGATACTATTGGTTTGATTTCGCCAAATAGCTTTAGTATCAGTGGTTTGTACAACCTGCATCACCTGGCGGGCTTGTTGAGCTTTGACGCTGTTATTACCTGCTGCATTCTGCCCAGCCGATTGTTTCGGTGAACGAACGACAGTGTCGGCATATTTATCAAATATATTTGGAATGATTGAACAACACACCTTGCTCACCGCTGTTTTAATCAACGGCATGATAGGCACCAGTGACATCCAATAGTCGACTGTCGGAAATGACTTCACGTACTTGCGCTTGTCGAAGTTACATATTTTATAAACTTCATTTTCACGGATTTCTACTGTCGCGAGATAGATCACATTGTCATCGTCGCAACTCGGACACTTGACTAATAAGTGATGACAAAAGCAATCTTTTAAATACTGTAGGATATTGCCAACCAGACTATAAAACGCCATGAGTATCGCCATACGGTAATTGGCTAAACGCTCTAGAAATTCAGGTGGTACGGAAAGTTCTTCGCTGGGAATTAGGCTTATCGTATTACTCACGTAATTGAGCACATAGGTCTCACCTGTCTCCCTGTTCACAACCATATCGGTCGGTTGGATTTGTACTGGCGTCCGGAAAAAGTTACTACTTGATCCATTGTATTCAAATAACTGCAACCGATAACCGTCTTCTAGGCCTAACGCCAACTGATTCCGCTCTTCATGAAACGCTAAACACACCTGAGTATTTTCAATAGCGACCATGTTTTGCAGCTTGCCAGCTCCGTTTTCGAAAGGTCTCGAGAACGTTGCTAAGTATTTTTGATTATCGTTCGCCTCTACGATGACATAGACCCGTTTATCCTCAGCTACGCGTGCGGGATTAATCTCGATACCATCACGACCGATTAAGGATTCCCCTGCGAATCCTTGCAGCATGAGACTGGTGGTAACCGGTAGATTTTCACCAGTACCTCTTAAATCACATTGTACAATCCTGTCATAGTAATCAGACCCCGTATCACTCCCGCTCGCGGTGCAGTAAGCATTACCTTCATTAAAATCCAGTTTCAAATGACCTACGGCATTAAAGCTGTAGGTTGGTGCTGGTTGAGGTTTCACATCGGCAAAGAGTAATTGAGGCCGAAGATAGAACAGGCCTTTGCCTATACCAATGCCGTAGATCAACCCCTCATCTGTTGGAGAGACGACCATTTCGCTCAACGTGATATCGCAAAGGATAGTCATCTCTTCCCAACGATAATCATCCTCGATTCGGGCCACACCAAATACAGTATCAACGCCACGCACACTCGCAGCGGCATACAGTAAATCGCCGCTTGGCGATATCGCTAACGAACTAATTTGCGCGCCCTCGGCTGAAGGCATCTCCAACACCTTAACGAGTTCTCGTTTTTCTAGCTCATAAACATTGATGGTATTATCAACACCGTTGTAGCTGTAGAGGTAACGGCCGTTGGGATGTAACTGAACTCGAGTATGGAGATTCTTACCGAATATTGTAGTCATCCCTGTTTCGCGGAACGGGTATTCAGGAAACTCATCACCCTCAAACATTGCGCAAAAGGTTTTGCTCCGTAAAAGCTCTTGCAGCTGAAGGTAGAAGTCTTTCAGAATATTATGTTCTTTCAGCGAGAGGAAAACATAACCACCATTGTCTGCATTAAATACTTGTATTAACAGATTTATGATACTTGTGAATTTTCGGCGCTGCACAGAAACCAAGCCTGTTGCACCACCTTCAATTTCTTCTATTTCCTCAGCATTTAGAAAACGAAACTCGTTTTGAACCGCTGTAACCAAATCCATGATGCAGTGCTGAAAGAAGTCCATCAGCAATGTGCCATCAAATAAGTTATTTTTATGGCGTGATGAATCATAGGGTTCGATGGTCAAAGCAGGCTTGCCATTTGCGCCTATATCAACACGTAAACACACGGTACCATTGCCGTTCGTCAGCACGGTTTGCCCGGATTCTTCTAACGCCAAGATTTGAGCTAATACATCAACTTGCTGCTGGCTATCGAGAACAATGTCTTCACCTTCACAAGTAAGGGCGTAACCTGGCGTGACGCAAACACTGCGGCGGCTATCGAAGCCGTTGTCGGATGCTTCGTTCTCATCTGAAGTGCCAGCTCCTTCAGACGAAGCGTTTTCTGAGTGGTTAGGACAGCACTCCGCCACGAGACCACAAACAATACCCCAGCCATGTAAATGCTTGTTATGCCAGCGAAGATCCCGTTCTTGACATAGATGGTCCAACGCATCTTGCACGGTATTTACGTTGGGCATTTCGCATGCGCCGTTGTCGTAGCACACGTCGCTTGCTTTAATATCGGTTAAAGGAGGAAAGTTGAAACGTTTACACTCCGGTGCATCGTAGGGTGTAAATTCCCCGTCAGAAACAGTGCCCAAAGCCAAATAGTGATGGAGAATGCCATGAGGAAGCTCATCGGCCAATAATATTGAGCCTGCGACATGAATGGCTTGGCGAACATCTGCTTGCCAATAGTCGCCGGCCAGCATTTGCCAATCGGCAATGTCGAGTATCGCTGTTAAAGCATTCAAGTTTAACGTGACACTGGCACCTTCACTCACATGACCGTGAGCATCAGCTGACGACGTGGATGCCATATCGGCACCCCGATCAAAACCACTATCTGACACTAAATTCCATGTCGTTCCGTTTTTTTCTAACGTACAAAAACCATCCCAACGCCGTACCAGCTCAAACCCTGTAGGCTCAGCATCTGGATAACCCTTGGTTAACGTGCCACGCTCTGGATTAAACCCCGAGGCTAAATGTTTTCCCAAATGTTTTTCGGTCGCATAACGGTCAGCCTCGCCATCAAAAAACTCGTAAGCCCAGTTGCTACTAGCAAAGCCTAGAGGTAATTCGCCAATGCCATATTGCTCACCTGCGTTTTCGCTCGACCACTTAAGCGTGATACGTTCTGGATTGCCGTCGCTATCATAAATGACGTCGTGTGCTTCAATACGAAAAAGGTAATTGCCTATGTCGTCTTGCAGTGCAATTTCATCTGCACAAGGATCACATGGATCAGGCTCGGTGCTCCCCTGACGTACCTCAAGGGTCAGCAGAGCATTGCCAATAGGCGGGTTTACATCGGGATCTTCCGGGTTAACATCTACCTCACACCATTTCACTTGGGCCATGGTTTGGGTACGGGTACACGTATCTGCTCCATGCAAACCAGCATCGAGCAAGTCGGCATCTTCTATCGATAAAATGGTTCGTTCCCAGACATCCAAATATAAACGATGACTACCAGATGGCACTGGTGCGAGAGGAAAGTCATCTTGATGTTCGTATTCCAATGCCACGCCGGTGGCATCAGCTAATGTGGCTTGGGGGTACGGCCTTACTTGCGCCTGAATTCCGTCAACATAGGCATATCCCCATTGCAACGTATATGACTCGGAGCCATCGGGGTTTTCGTTAACAGCGACAATCCCTCTATCACGAGGGGTGCCACTGCCAATGATGTCGGTTATGGCTTCTGCTAAACGATTTTTTGCTAAATCCGAAAATTCATTCCAATCTGCATCGGTTAGCATCCGCCCCATTTGTTGGTATACGCCGGAATATCGTTTTTGTGCATCAAAACTGTTGCGAGAAATTTGTGTTTTCATTAGGTCTGCTCGTTTCTAATCCTAAGTGGAGTCCCAAGTAATTGTTTAAGCAGCTGTGTGCTTATATGGTCAAGAGTTCAGTCAATCCTTCGTCTGGTATAACAACGGCTTCTAATCCGAGCGGCAGATAGTCCACCAACTTGTTAGCCACTGCTTCAGGTAACAAGCTTAAATATTGGAAGTGAAATGCGCCCATCTCACCACCATCAGCACTGCCATAACGGATCGCTGTAGATGTCGCGGGATGGAGAACGGCGCAACTTCTTTCGCCAAATGACTCAGCAAAAAACGTCGGTTTATCTCTGGTTATTTTTGAGAAAGACATTCCACCTTTAGCCTGACTTAATGGCACCGAGGAATAACGTATACAACCATCTTCAGGTGGCGCATCGGAGGGGTGATCTTTTTTGATGATATTGAGAAAGATACAATCGGACGCATTGATGACTTCACTGACGACCTTATCCAACAATGTGCAGTATTCAAGCTGAGATAATGAACGCGCTGCTTGCAGGCGCTTTATTAAACAGTTTTTCGCTGATATAACAGGTAATTCGTCATCAATACTGTGCACTTCGATTTTGCGAACAGCGCAGGCCTCTAGCTCCACTCGCCCGGAATCTGCTTCGACAGTATTCTCTAGCACCAGACCTTCAAATCGCCAGGTGTAAAAGTCTGCGTCTCCTACTCCATCATCAACTTGCCCCAACTTAATCACTTTTCTCACACGGACAGGCGTAAAATCATCGGTGCCAAAGGTTTTGTTGCGGAAAATTGTTTTTCCTTCCTCTTCGATTACGTCAATAACAGACAGAAACGCATCGCTAGGTTCCTCACTCCAATTAACGCTCACAATATTCGTTTGAAAAAAACCGGCTGGCGGTACCATGTAGAGCATTATTTTGTCGGGATGATAGTGGCCCTGGCGCCAATTTGACGTGCGAAAATCGACGGTCCGTGGAGATACATCATCAAATTGGTCGGGATGGCAAGGCGCGCCATGAAAACTGCTTTGCCGCCACACGCTTGTTTCGCCATCAACAGTTGTTTGTTGCGCGGCCGGGTTGGCCGTTGTCGAACTTACGGCACCAGACGGGCAACGAAAGTCTGGTGTTACGGCGGGTAAACCAGGATGTTTCGCCGCCATTGATGGCGGTTCGTCGGGGGCATCCTGGCTGTAGCCATAAGCAGTCGCAGGAATTTCTGGCAGGTTGAGTCGTGGCGTTACCGCCACGCGCTGCCAGCCTTCTTGAATGATAATTTCAAGCTGCCCAATGGCTTCCGCAATATCTTCAATGACTTGGAGCGTTCCTTTGCTTTGTCGCCACCGAACCGCATTGGCAATCTCTTCTCGCTTACCTTTTGCTAATGGCGACACCAGCTTCACATCGAGCAGATCAGCAAAATACGGCAGTAGCCATTCTTGACTCGATAAACTTCCATCAAGAGGGCTGTCTGGAAAGTTATCCGCTTGCTTTTGATGGAGGGTAGCTAAGACTTGATCCAGTAAAGAACCCGTTCCTCGAAAATATTTGTGCAGATCACCATTATCGCGATTGCGATACAATGCCGGCACGATGTCGTACAACTGATCTGCTTGATTAGGCATAGTATTTAAGCGCCATTGGGTTAAACCCTTTTTAAAAATTGATACAACACATTATGTTTATCGAATTGAACGCACGTTAAGGGACGAACGTTTGCATCGTCAGATTGAGCGCTGACGTGCTTGACTCAAAATAAACCAACTGATTCCAACTAGGCGATATTCGCTTTACATAGCCGTTTAGGCTAAGCGCGACGGAATCTGGCGTTACCGTCGCACCAGACTCATCGATAAAACTCTCTAGTATTTGACACTGGCAATTTTCAACACCTGTGACCGATTCGACCGACTGAATAATTTGGCTTCGATAAAACGGTTTGCCAAGTGATGCATTTTTCAAACTAAAATCCGTTGCTATTTTTTGCTTAACGGCTAGTTCTACTTCATCAATATCGTATTCATCGGTTTTAACATTAACGATAATCGTGAGTGCAAGCAGTATGGCTTGGTAGCGCAACACAGTGACGCTCACGCCAGGTAAACAATGTTCGTTTAGCGTACCGGCAATAGTCTCTGATAAGCTTCCCAAGTCGCCTCCGCCGGCGGGAACAATTGCCACATTGACTTTATTACTTCGTGAAAGCGTTGGCTGCTGCATAACGGCTTTTGCCTGCCATACACTACTGTTCGCCTGGGCCAGATTTGAAAAATCCGTTACCGATACAGCTCGCTCTAACGTCAACACACTAGACGGCGCATGCTCGCGCATAGACTCAGCAGATTCCATGTCATTCCCGCCGGACGCGAGAATTGGCTGGGCCACACTTTCAATTAAATAGTGTGGTTTTACTGTCTTTTCTAAACTGTAAGCGGATAAATTTCCCGCCAAGCCTGTTCCAGTTCTGTAAACGACAACAATATTATTGGTCCCGCTGGGCAAACGACGCCCCAAGGTGCCATCACCAAACTCGATATCGAGAGTAGAGTCTTCTCGCATTTGAACAACGAAGTGTGGATCTTCGGGTTCTGAATCAATGAGCGTACTCACTTGGGTGTAAGTACGGTTATCTACTTTGACGGCCAGATCTGCTCGGACGCCTGAGCTGAACTTCGAATCAGCAACAAAGCTGATATCATTTACATCAAGGTGAAATGATTGATTAGTTTTGGTCGCATCGCCAGATCCCAATATTATTTTGTTGTGTGTTTCACCATGTCCGGAGTTCACCACATTGGCATACAACACACTGTCGTATCGGGTAAAGTTATCTGTTTCTCCTGTTGAGCTCTTTTCACTTCCCGGAATTGCTGGCTCGACCACAAGTAATTCATTATCTGTATCAACTGCTTTGACTGTGAGTGCCAAAGCACTTAGCTTGCCCACCAACATTATTTGTCGCCCAGGTGCCAGCAAATCGGAATAGCTATCAAAGTCAAGCGGGATAGTGCTGTTAACGTCTGAACGATAAACACTATCCGTTAAAAATATGGGCTGGTGGTTTTTATCGTAGTCTTTGGGTTTGAGTTCAACAGAAAAAAGTCCATGCACCACTTCAACATTGGTGACGGTTCTATCCGGTACAATGTCAAAGCTATCGCTATGTTCGATTATTTCTTCAATCTGTGTTGCTCGATAAGCATTCCCTAAGCTGTCATTTTGAGCGACCAACCAATCGCCACTCTTAAATTTTTTCGATTTCCCCGTAAAAGTCCAATCTTGTATATTTCGGTCGGTAACCGTTGCTACTGGTTCACGCTCCGGCACATAGTACAAACGATCTCTTGTGCTGGACGCGAAAAAGTCCAACTCATACCCATAGGTACCATGATTGTGGTTTGAATCGCTAACCGAATTTAAGTTTTGATCCCACAGAGCATTATTTTTCCGTAAATTATCGCGGTGTGTGGGTAGAATAATCCCGTATTCAGATCCACTCGGGAAGGAGTGGTAGTCTTTTACAGCAAAATCTGCGGTATAGATTTCTTCGCCAATATATGGCGCATTGCTGGACAGACGAACGCGATTCCCCTCTAAATCGAGCACCTTCGCCACTTTCCATCCACTAGCATACCAACTAATAACAGCACCGATACCTAATCCGTGCCCTTCACTAAGTTCGATGACCTGGCTTCCACTTATCAAGGGTTCACGTTTTTCTTCCGGCTTTAAAAGCAAACGCACTTGAAAGTCTGTTAAGCTGCTGGGTATTGAGGTATATAACATTTCACCATAGAGCGTTAATTGGGTATCAGCCACCTCGGTTACGGTGACCGCAATGCCGAAGGAATCATCGTCCTCAGGCTCGATAACTAACACACCCAGAGTTCCCACCGAGACATTCTCGGTAGGCTCTGCTAACTCAAATGTTGCACTTCGTGATGTAGCGTCGTAAGTAAAAAGGTTTTGTGATTTATTCCAGTCTTTCGCTTTTAACGTATTTAACGCAACATCCACATCAATATCGGACAGCGTTTCAAAAATAGCGGGCTTACTCCCATCAACCGGTTTGTTTTTAAAAGCGAAGCCTTTTTCGACTGTTCCAGATAGCCCCTCTTTAGCAATCAGTACAATAGGTGTTTCTGCTGACGCAGGAGGATTAGGGTGGTAATCGATCATTTCCACCAAACGTTTGACATTTTCCCACTCTGTCGCCGTGCGCAGAAAATTCTCGTTCGCATAAGTATCAACATACTCCATTAGTACATGAGTACTTCGCGCGTAGGTTCGCAATATTTCCCACGCATAATCGCGACGCTCTGCTTTATATTGTGCCTGCCACCTCGATTTTTTCTCTGCTGCAGTCTCATTAGATGGAACAGGTATCTCAGTATCAAGTGCTGACCATTGATTGACACCAGATTCCGTGAACGCCTGCTTCATCAGTAGTCGGAGCGTTTCTAAATAGGTGACCGCGTTACCATCGACGTATCGAAAACGTTCGAGTCCAGCGCGGTTCCAACGAGTGAGGTCTTTTTTATCGAGTAATTCACTCATCCGCGCTGCCCCCCATGGACCACCAACCGCAAGATGCCCATCGCAGGATTACTGGCAACATTGTCACAGACAGCGACTTGATATCCGGCCAACTCGATACGACCACTATCTGACTGATCTGTAAAACGTTTTCCAACACGCTTAAAACGGTTTAAGCACACGGCTTCAATGCCATCTAGCACCATGATTATTTCAACAATGTCGCTCGCGTAAAGATCCTGACCAAAACGCAAGCGCCCAGGCTCAAAGAAGCCGCCCAGCTGACTTCCCAAAGTGTGGAATACGGCTTGTTGAACTTCTGATTGAAAGTAGTGCGAAGAGATTCGAATGGATAATGAAATGTTAATACCAATTTTTTCCGCATCACTCACAAAGACTTCTTGTCCACTCATACGGTAAGCATCGATGTACGTACGCAATACTGTGCGAGATGTCGGCTCGGCCACCCAATTGATTTCTGGCAGGTTTCTCTGGCGATGAAACTCGTTAACTTGTGCCTGTAAGCTAGCCAGCACGTTGGGCCCACCCAACGTAGATTCATTGATCGCCGTATCTAACTCGATTGCCGAAAATAGCATGCAAGCCACCTGGACCGTCGACCAAGACCCGGTCCATCGGCTGTAGGATTCAGCAAATAACACGAGAGGATGGTCAGCTAGCCGATCAGCATAATCTGCCGTTGTCACCATACGACGCTGAGTATGCACTGCACGCGGCCCAGCCATTCGCGCGGCGTCCATTGCACGAGGATAGAGATACCAATATTGATGTAATGCGTCGTGCTGAATGCGCTGCACTAATTCAGGCGCTTTGTCTAAGAATGCTTGTGTTGCTGTTAAGTCTGCTAACGTTGACGCATGCGGATCGCTAATAAAATTCTGAAGCCGGGTCTGTTGAGTTGCCGTTAGTTGCGCGATAACGAATTGATACTCAGGCTCATAGCGCTCTACACCAGTATGAAAAGCCAACAGCCGCGTACGCATATCGACTTCCGTCTCCACAATACTGGGTATTGCATCGGGTATTTTTGCTTTAGGGTCTGCTAGCGCGATAGCATCGTAGCCAATTAACGACAGTAAACGTCGCACCGATTGAGGTTGCCTTGCGGTTTCTAGAAAAGCCTCCGCATGACTCCGATCGAGCATATCGGATAGTTGATCTAATACGACCGATAAGGCTTCAACAATAACAACTTCCATATCCGCCGGAGTCCAACGGCGCCGCTCTGGAAATCTCGCAGACAACTCTTCCATCATAAACAGACGGAAGCCGTCATAGTCTCTCACCAACCAATCGAAGTCATCACCTAAACTAGGTAATGGCAATGGTAAGCTTGCCGTGCGCAGACCACAGTCACTGCATCCTTCAACAAACTCTAATAGCGGTACTGGTGAGTTAGCCATAGTAGTAATTCAAGTCATTAGTCGTTTTAATCAGGGCAAAATTAATCGTTTACCCAGTTGTTTTTTCTTCAGTTGCCAATGGCAAATTCTAATTTTTCAGTATGATTAATAGTTGCTAATGTATACGCGATAGTGACCAAAAGTTTTTCTTCATCGCCAGTTACGCTGACGTCTAAACTCGCGGGGTTCACCTCTCCCTGTAGCGCTTCCGATAAGGATGCCAATAAGCGCTTCTTAGTCAGCTCCCATAATGCGTTCCCATTCGGTTCGAATACCAGAGCGCGAATTCCAACGCCAAACTCGGGACGAAACCAACGCTCACCAGGGTGTGTAAACAACACCTGTTCTATTTGCTCACGCACATGCTCTCTCCGGTTACTATTTTTCGATCCATCTGCACCAATCGAAAGTGGAAACGTCATAAAGTCCGAATTATTGAGTCGAGTCATGGTTATTAGTTAGCCTTGGTTTTAATTGTGAGCGCTGCGGGTGTTAATGGTGGTACCGGCGGCGCCGTAGGAGCGCCAATGGACGTCGCTACATGTGTGTGACTGTTGTACATCGACAGAAAGGTTTGACCTTTTATCAATGGCTCTCCTCCTTCACCACCGAGTTCTACTTGCTCGCCTTTCAGCACTATTTTTGTCGCTTTGACAGTGATACCCGCTGCTGCCATTTCGATTTTGTTACCGTTGGAATCTTCGATGATTGTTCCACTGCTATCCATAGTGGTTGTGTTGCCGTTACTATCTTCAATTACGATACTGTTGGATTCCGCATCAAGGGTAATTGAGGATCCACCCGCATCGGTGTAGCTCACCGTTCCTTCAGGATTAACCAGCAGCTCACTACCTGCGGGATGAAAAAGTCTGAATTGTTCTTCACCAGCCTTATCATCGAATTGCAACACGTGACCAGAAGTGGTTTTAATCATCCGCGTCGTAGGCTCCTCAATCGCGGCTTCACTAGGTGTATCACTGGTTTGTTGCCAAAAAACCCCAACCCAAATTGGTTTGTCTAAATTCCCTTCTTCAAACTCTACCCATATCTGCGAATCTATTTCTGGCACCATAAACAGACCTTGATCCGCTAACCCACCAAACGGTGAGCAAGGCAACGCCCATCCGGTATCTTGGTCGCCAAGAAGCGAAGGCACACGCACTTTAATGCGACCTCTTTTTTCTGGATCTAAATTGTCTGCAACAAAACCTCGATACTTTCCGTAGTATCGTTTCTGTACCTGTTGCGCTATTTGTCTGGCGGCTTGATCCATAAATTCACTAAATACGTTGTATATTAAGGACTGCTTTCTGCTCTACTTTTTCGCCAAGTAGATGTGCTTTCATTCATAAAATCCCAGCTAACGGACTGTCTTCTTCCGGCAAATTGTCGCCATAGGCGTTACGGCTTAACTGAAACATCGCTTTATACCCATCGACATCGAACCGGTGTGTTACGGAATCGACATAGTAGGTGCCGTTATTTTTTTCTCCTACGCCATCGACGCCAACCGGCTCACCTGTACGTAATACATGCCCATACAAACTGCCATCCAACTCTCCTTCGGCCTTTATTTTCATTGCAGCATCATTCGCCGCTCGTTGCGCGGCCGCTTCCGCTTGCACATCGTCGCTCAAGCCTTCCTTGCGTAAACGCCAGGTAAAATTTTCCAGGCCCGAGTTGCTGCTATTCGCTGGGGTGTTTCCTAACAACGGCAGATTGGGTTGCACCTCCACCGATGTTGCTTCAACCCCCTGTTCAGGCGCTATCTGGTAAGAAACACTATCGGGTTGGTGCCCATCTTCACGCACCGAAAAGCTGATGCAATTTGTGTCTTGACCGGCGTACACTTTAATAGTGGATTGGGGCGCGGCGGTTAACTGCCGTTCACCAAAATGCATTTCACCCTGCCTAAAAATGATTTCGTAGCCACTTGCATCTGCTCGATCTTTGAGAAAGTGAACATCTGTCGAATTTTGCAAGAGGTCTTCGACCGTTTGGCCCTCACCTAACGAATCAGCGACGACCAATCCATTTCGTTGTGCAATGGTTGTTGCAATAACACCATCTGTGGTCGGCGCATCGGCGCCCCAGCGCTCTTCACGTTGTAACCTATCCAATAAAATGGAATGGTCCTGACAAGTAACAGTGACTTTTGCACCGCCTTTATCTGCGGGGTATTCTGCTCTGACCTCTTTTATATAACCGCGCATCACTTCCTCTGTTTCTTCGCCAAACGCCGCTTCAATTTTGATTGGTTTCCAGGCAGCAATTCGTTCGTCGTCCTGAATAATCCACGTGCCGTCTTCCATCCGCCGGCTCTCAAATATCAAGGTGGCCACTGTCCAATCACTTCGGTTAGATTCCACTTCGACTTCAACCAATGATGGATACAAGTCGTCAATCGATTCACCATCCACCTCAATCAAACATTCGGCTGGCTGTCGTTTGACGTCACTGAATATATCCAAGAGCCCCATCGTTACTCTTTGACCTTAGGTATCAGTATGACGCTACCAGCCATCGAATCATCAAGAAGGTGTTGCGCAAAGTGTATTTGTGGGTTGGCGTCGACAATTCGCCACCACAACCTATCATCGTTGTAATAATGGCGTGCCAAGATATCGAGCCGATCACCTGCCGCAATCTCATGTTCAATAACACCGGTCGCAGGCCCAATCCTGCGAGCGCGAACACCAGGGAATATGGAGTTTCCTTGAGTGTCCTCTGAAAACTTTTTGGCGTTTCTATAGCGAGATTTTTTAGTCAGCATATTTGCGGGCTAAGCCTTAGTTAAAGTGATTAAACATATTAAATTAGCTACTAAACGTCGCCGACACACCTTGCGCCAGATTTAACGCTGCACCAACCATTTGCCTTACTTTTTCCACTTGATAGAACGGGTTATTCCCTTCGATAATTTGCATGCTGAGGCTGACATTCGCTCGGTATGGGATGAGCGACGGCATATGTGAGACTTCTTCGACCTGAACGCTGGTTAAGAAAACCGGAAGAATGTGTGTCCCCCAAATAAACAAGAGTACAGAGGGGTGTTCATCTCGCTGAAAGGCTCGGCTCCCTCCTAACCCCAATCCACTGAGCACTTGCATACCGCCAGGCCCCTGAGTTTTGGGTTCAACCATGCTGCGTAGCGTGTCCAACTCCGGCTCAATACCAAACTGCTTTGCAATGGCATGCCCCGGCAAACTTGGATCGCCCATCACGTCGGACTTATCTAAAAGAATATCGATGCTGAATGATTCAGGCTCAACACTAACGCCTTGTGCGACACGGGATGTTTCTGTTGGTAGCGCGAAGTCGTAGCCGCCACGCGTACCGGGTGCATTTCCAGTCGTAATATTGATAGATCGCGTTCGTGAGAGAGTTTGCGGATTAAAATCAAACTGCAAAATGAGTGGCGGCAATGACAACCCATATTCCAACAATATTCCTCGGGTTAGATTAACTAGCATTTTATGCACTCCCCGACTGATTATTGTGTTGATTGTTATTCTTAATCTGCTGCTCGCCACCACGGGTATGCATAGCGCTATTTTCTGACGCCGACACTATCTGCGATTCAACTGCCCTCGCTACCCGTCGAGCAATAACACTGTTAGATTCACCATCCGTTATCTGCAACTTTGGAATAGTCAGGGACTCGAGGTGGAGACTTGAAATATCTTGTAGCCCTGAACCACTCAGGTGCTTTGCCACATACCTAGCGATACTATTCGCTCTTTTTTCATACCCCTTCGGTAAACGAATGTTTAAACTGTCGATCAGTAGCTCTGTCGGGATCTCTGTGTCATTACGGTCGACTCGCGACATCATCTTGCCCCCTGGTCAACAATGTTTTCAGGTAGGTATTCGACAAGCACGCCCAAATCTGATGTAGGAATTTGCGCTTTATCTTTAGTCAACTCTCGCCATACACCAATCGCGATGTGCTCAAGATTTATTTCAGTTCCCCCCCCTTTAAAACCTTGCTCTGCGGCAAGATAGGCAGCGTGTAATGCAGCATTACGAATGTTGCCCCCGGTTAAACTGACTGATCGCGCCAGCATTTCAAAGTCAACATTCTTAGAAATCGGTGCCTGCGGTGGCAACATTCGCCGCCACAACAAAGCACGCGCAGCCTCGTTAGGTCTCGGAAATTCGACCACAGCTTGAAAACGTCGGATAAATGCTTTGTCGATATGGGAACGTAAATTAGTTGTTAAAATGCAAGGGCCATCATGCTCTTCTATACGGGACAGTAAGTAACTAACTTCCATATTAGCGTAGCGGTCACGAGCTTCTTTTACTTCTCCGCGCTTACTCATAAGCGCATCCACCTCATCAAACTGCAACACTAATTGCTTGCCATGAGCGGAATCAAACAAGCGACCTATATTTTTTTCCGTTTCACCAATGTATTTTGATACGAGTCGAGCAAGGTCGACTCGATATAATGGCCAGCCCAGTTCACCTGCAATAACACTCGCAGCAAACGTTTTACCGGTTCCTGATGGCCCACTAAAAAGTGCGACAGGACCACCCACTTTGCGACCACCCCATTGATCAACTACGGTGTGTTTGTGCCTTAACCACATCATGTATTCATGCAGCATGCTAATGCGGTCTTGTGGTAACACGAGATCGTCCCAGCACGCTTGTTGTTTAACTCGAAAGCTTCCCGGCGGGGTTATTTCCGCTAATGGCCAATCCAATAACGTCCCCAACCAAAATCGATTTGCGCGAATACACGTAAACGCATGGCTGCCTGCCTCCTGAGCCTGATCACTTTGTTGGCTCACTGGTTGAATAAGGCCACGCTGTTGTAGTTCGCCATGCTCACCCGCAAGCTGGTATAAATGCTTGGATTCATGATTATCGAGCGCTAACAACACCTGCACTAAGGCTAACGTTGGGAATGGTTGAGACGTATTGTTTAAATCTTGTAACAACAAGCCAACACGCGGCTGAGCCTCAACGGCATAAATAACCGCAAGGACATCCATAGCCAACGGAGACAAATTCTCGACGGGTAGTTTTTGCCACGGGTTTGGGTGGCTAGTGCGAAGGGCTTCAACTTGGTGTTGAAGCTCTTTTAGCGTAGCTATCGTTCCATCATCAGGTTTTACACCGGCTCTCGACATCAACAAACATCTAGCTAGCAGCTCCACACGGTCCCACTCACTATCTAACGCCGGCACATACAATGCTTCTGCTAGATCATTCATGGTAAAACCCTGTATAAACTGATAAGCAAAGGATTACTTTTCACCAGAATAGGATCAGCACCTGCTGAGGTGACGACTGAGCGTTGTGCATAAAGCAGAACCTGCGCGGCGGTCTCACCCGGCGCTAATGAGATCGGCAAAGCAAGATCAATTGGAAATACGCCTGGAGAAGATGCAGGAATATTCTCTGGGTCGATTTCGGTTCCGATTGGGTTTTCGCTAACTGATGGTGTTATTTCGGACCAACCGCTACTATCCCAAGCCTCCCAAAATAGCTCAACACTTTCACTCGGATCACCTGCTAACCAAATTTGCGGTACGAAGGAAACAAATCCAGGGTCGTCCACATCGAGAGACAACGTATGTTGACAGCGATTGTTATACACCCAACAAATAAGCGGCTGCCACAATGGATTGGCGACATTGACATATTGCGCTGGCACTACCGGTTGATGTTCTACGCCCGCAAAACCTTCGTAGCGTGCAGCTTGTATTGCACGAGTTTCCGCACCAAATGCTCCTACCAACGGAGGCTGAGGACGAAGCTCTGTTGGCATTACTGGTGCCAACGCCATCTCGTAGATAAGTGATGGTCGATACGTAGTGTCACCCTGCGTAGACCAAACTTGATTGATTTGCTCATCCGTCGCAGGACTGAAAATTGTTTGCAAACGTACTACGTCGCCGTTGACAGCAACTTCATCTGAGATCGGCTGATGTCTAAATACCCGCATAATTTCACCAATCAAACGGAGCTCATTTTCACCAGCAGATATACTGTCTTCGACTATGCCAAAAATAGTAACCATGCAAAACATTCGCACTCGCCACGGGTCATCTGGATAAGCACCTGCTTGAAAGCTACTCGGTTCAAAACGGTAAAAAAACAAATTGACGCGATGCTCGTCAGTACTGTCTGGCACTTCCGCAGGCGCACCCACAGTAATGTCAATATTGTTGCTCGCTGCATTCAAGCTCGTGCGAAGAAAATCGCTCACCGAGTTGCACATAACTGAAATAGAAGAAAGCGGTAATGGCATGACTAAAGCCCCCTCAAAAAGAGGCGACTATCGAGTTGGTAGTGCTTATTGCGGTCTGCTTTAGCCGTCTTTTCAAGTGACGCGCTTTCGACGACAACATTAACCTGGCCAATGCGCACCTGAGAGGATTTTGATGCAGCCTTTTCAATTTTTGATGAAGACACCGGAGGCACGGGCAACGGTTGTGACACACTCGCCGTTGCCTTTACGACTTCGTTGGCGATAGTTTTTGTGATCGCATGATCATTAGATGTTTGTTTAACATGATTCGCGTCATCAGCAACACTTTGATGAGAGGACTTAGAAGCTTGACCCTTAAACACATCAGGCTCGATGTTGCGCTCTGCTCCCTCAGCATCGTAAGTACCTAGACCATCAGGATGCTTTGCATTTGAAAGCCCTTTTTTTATACTTTTTTCTAGGCCAGTTTTTTCTGATAACCCTGGGCTACCCAGATTTACCGGTTTTCCCATATTTCCCGATAAATTGCTTTCAGAAGCGACATTAGCAGAACGATTCGAAACACCTTCTGACACAGAGCTTTTAGTCGAACTGGTAGAAGAGTGATTTCTATTTTCAACCTTAGCCAAACTCTTTGATGACAAGCCTTCTCGCTGGCGAACCCCTGTATATTTCGTGGGTGCTAAGTGGGGAGATATTTCAGAATTCAGCTCGTTAGCAGATATTTTTTTTGATGCCGACAAATTTTTGCCAGCTGGCTCGGCCGAATAATCATCATTCATCAAATCACCCGAGGATGTACCTAAGCTTTCAGCTTCGCTAGCAGGTAGCTGTAATGGAGCGAGTGTGTCTGACTTCTGATGTAAACTGGATTGGTTTTGTTCATTCGGTACTGAAGTATTGTCCAACGCCGATGAATTCGTAACCGGCGCAGACATCGCCGATTCTCTCGCTACAGACTTTGGCGATCGTCGACTTTCTGATATCACTTGCGAAAAAAATCCCACGCTTAACTCCAGTATTTCTAGCGTATTAATTTGATAAGAGTTATTGAATATTTTTTCCACCGGTCATACCTCTCGACCGGTCTATCATTGCCAAATATTGCTTTCGACGATGAGTCGGCAGCTTCAAAATATCATCTTCACTCCAGTGGTAATGCGTAGCGATTTGATGGACATCAATTAACAATTGGCTATTGCTGGCACTGAGAAATCCATACAAATCGACTTCAACAGTATTTTCAACCTCACAATGGGGACAGTAGGCCAACAATCGATTTCCCACTTCGGGTGATGCGTCTTCAATTGCGGCTTCAATGCCTTCTAAATCATTGTTACTGAGAGCTAGTATTTTTGAACCATTTACAGGTTCAATAACTCGGTTTAATAGAAGCTCTAACCCATCGCCATTTATTGATGCCAGCACTTCTTGGTCTTCTCCAATTGGCGCTCGAATTTCGTATTGGCCAGATTCGCACTCATAGGTAAAACCTGGATAATTTTCCGATGCCTCTTTTATCGGCAACTCGCTATAGCGGAAAGATAAATCCATGGTTTCTCCACAAGCACGGCAATTTGCAGACACCCATGTTTCTTGATCATTGACATGTGCAGCCAGCTGCCGCATAAGAAACTGTCGATCGCCAACCGATAGCTGCTGCACTAAGTGTCTAGTTGGGGACTCTCCGGCAATGGACTCAAGCGAATTTTGAAGTACCGATGTAACCATTGAAGGAAAGGAACTCGACGTCACTAGCGCATCTGAAAAAACAAGCTCCATCTCTCCTAAAACTGGTTTGAAACAGAAGTCTTTTCGCAAACTACCGTCAATAATGATGCCACCAGGCAAAACTGATCCACTTGCTCTTGATTGATCGACAGATGGCTGTGCACCAAGTGACATCGTTAATTCGTCCTCACTTAAACGCTATTTAGCTTTCTGTTGGCTCGGTGACTGAGGTATCTCTTTCCCAACCATTATGAGCCAAGGTTAACGTTTGTATTCCAACTGCATTCATTGTGCCTGCATCGAATTCCGGAAGCGCTTGGTATTCAGAAACCCAAGCCCCAAACACACGGTACGACATGGCCACCGAGCCTTGTAGATTCAACACATTAATGACCAAGTCTTTACGGTAGTTAACCAACGACATGCCAGCATTACCTTGAATATTATTCACAAGATTTGCCCAATCCTCGAAAACGGGGTCATGAGTGAGTCCTTGCTCTAACGTGATGTTTTCGTAGGATGTACCGCCTGCCATCATGCGCTCACTTGCGATGTCACCTGCAGATCGCCACTTCACAATTTCCGTTGTCTTTTTCAAACCACTCATTTTTTTCAATCCCGCTACGGGCGCGCCATCAATAACTACCTGAAACATAAAAGTTCTATACGGATCATAACGGTGCGCATTTGCGGGAAATAACGGGGCTGCCATTGGCACTCTCCTTTCATTAAACTAAATTTAATTGGCTGCTTCGGCCGAGCGGGCAGAGAAATTTTCTCCACCAGCCCACTCTGGTTTTCTCGAATTTATTGCTGGCCGACTTTCTGTTGGATACGAACAATGACGAACTCCGCAGGCTTTAGCGGTGCAAAACCAACAACAACGATTACTTGGCCGCGATCAATGTCGCCCTGAGTCATGGTGTCACCCAAACCACAGCGAACAAAGTACGCGTCTTTCGCGGTTGCACCTTGAAATGCTCCTGACCTAAATAGTCCATTCATAAATGAACCAATATTCGCTCGCAAAGACCCCCACAGCGGATGGTCATTTGGCTCAAAGACCGCCCATTGAATGCCGTGATAAATGCTCTGCTCGATCATGATGGCTGTTCGGCGCACAGGTACATAACGCCACTCTGGATCGGCACGAGTTGCCAAGGTTCGCGAGCCCCAAATGACAGATCCAAAATTAGGGAGTTTGCGAATGCAGTTTACGCCGGCGGGATTGAGGTAATCCTGCTCAAGATCCTCAATGTTGTATTGCAGTGAGGCAACGCCCGCCAGGTTGGTTTCGACACCTGCAGGCGCCTTCCAAACACCACGCTTACCATCTATTTTGGCAAACATACCCGCCGCAAACGCTGACGGTGGGACACCGACTGTGCGATCAGCTAATGGGTTGGTTGTTTCGTTATACAGAGGATTCGCAACTTGCACCCACGGATAATAAAGTGAAGTGTATGTTGAAGTTGGTAGCCCTAGAGCTGACACATCCGCGCTGGAGGTTAGCTCCAAGGTCTCCGGTAGATCGATGAGTAATACCGTACGCTTGTACGTTTCACAGAAAGCGCGTGTCGCAGACACTGCGGCGTTACTATAGTTGCCGGAAGCAGGAGGTGTTTCCTCCCATTGCTGGCCTGGCAATAAAATAATACTAACGTCACGATATTTTCTGAGTGTGTCGTTATAAAAGCTAGTGTAGTCAGTGCCACCCAGCGCCGCACCATCATTCCCAGGCGTATCACCCGTAATAGGTTCGCCACTTGGGTTACCCTCGCCGTCCACAGAAGCGGTATCTAGAACACATTCTGAACCTGGTGCTGCTATAGAGATAGTTACCAACGAAGACACATCGTTAACTTGCAACTCAGCGAAGTCGTCACTTGCATCATCCATCGACAACCCGGTATAACTTTCTTCGGCGTCGAACACACCATCGGCGTCGCGCTTCCCAATTGCCATATCGAAAGTTCTTGCAGGGACATCGGCATTAGTAATGGTAATGTAATAGTCATTTGCCCAGGTTCCAGAACTGGTCGCCGTCACTGTTAGCAGATCACCGGCCGCGCCGCCACCGCCATCATCCCCATCAAACGTTGCGGAAGCCGCCGCATGCCCAGCACCTGCCAACCTACAGATATAGGCCGACTTACCGCCGTTTAAATAGAAGGCCAATAGAGCTAAGCCCATCTCGTCAGACTCACTACTAATTTTTCCAAATGTTTCAACGTAATCGTCGAACTTCCCTACCAAGACCGGCTCACCGACTGGCCCCCTGTTGGCAGAACCAACAAAAGCCGCAGTGGACGTCGATACGCCTTCGATCGGTTTGGATCCACTGGAAATCTCCTCTACATAAACACCTGGACTTAAATATGTTGGCATTCTTGCCTCCCGCAAATTAATCGATTGAATTATGTTGAGCGCTGACTCTTTTTTTAAACCCGCGATTTAGTACGAAGGACGTATTTTCGTCTTTCGAGATTTAATCCCTGAAACATTTAGCTTTTAAAATAATACGTATCACCGTTACTGTTTTTACGAGCAACCACTTTTAAATCTTTTACAAGCAAATCCAATGCTTTTTGAATAGCCAACCGAGGATAAGCATTATTCTGCAACCACCAAAGCGCTATACCGTCGAGCGTATCCGAGGACCGCGGCGATTCGGCTAAGTAGCGAAGAATCTCCTGCGCTATGTTGTCTATTACTCCATCGTCATCATCACGTTCGCTCATAATCACAACATTACAAAATGTGTTCCAACTACAATAACGCTTTAGAAATTAACTACTTAGAGAAAAAGCCTGGGGGATGTGGGGCAATTTGGTCCCACACAATCAGGAAGGAGCATGAATATTGCGGGACATTTACGCCCCATGGGATAAAATTGTGGTCGATTGGCACGCTACGCTATTGTTGACGTAGGTTGACAATACAGTATGAAAATTGGCGCCAATAGTCTCGAGTAAGAAGGGAACGATTCACACGCTTAAACCCGTTTATTTAAGCGTCGATGTGATACTAACGGCATTACTTTAAAAACCGGTCGGAGATACCGCTTTTACGCAGCTCCTTAAGCAACATATCTTTGCCTTCGGTTTGTACGTGATGCAAAAACTCTTCCGCAATGATTGTAGGCTGCTTTGCTTTCAACCAAAGAAAATACCAGTGCGTGCTAATGGGTAGTTTTTGTACATTCAACTGAGACAACCCGCTCTTACCACCAAAGGTTAGCGTATGTGCAGACAAAATGGAGATCCCAAGGCCGGCCATTACTGAATGCTTAATTGCTTCATTGCTTTCCATTGTCATACGCACGTTAAGTTCAATGTTTTCTTGTCGTAAAAAATCTTCGATGGCCAACCGAGTACCGGACCCTGACTCACGCATTAGGAATGGTTCGCTTTCAATATCACGCAAGCGCAGCTGGCGCCTCTTCGACAAAGGATGATTTTTCTGCGCCAACGCAATGAGAGGGTTACTAAGAAACTCAATGCTCTCGACGTCTATATCAGAAGGCGGATGACTAAATACATAAAAGTCATCTTCACCCCGCCGTAAACGGTCAATAATCTGCTGGCGGTTACCCACTTTTAAACGAATATCTACTTTGGGAAAACGGCGACAAAAAGGCCCTAGCAAGTGAGGAATAAAGTATTTCGATGTCGTCACCACCGCCAACTTTAAGGTCCCCGAAGCCATCCCTCGCAGGCTCGCTAGATTCATATCCAACCGCTCAAATTCGGCAAGAACCTCTTGCGCAGTTGCCACCAGCTCTCGTCCTGCTTCGGTAAAAATAATCTGCTTACCGATGACATCGTAGAGTGGCATACCGATGGCATCACTCAATTTTTTAAGCTGCATTGAAACCGTCGGCTGGGTTAAAAATAATCTATCGGCGGCACCACTGATACTGCCAGCCTCGAATACTGCCAGCACAATTTCCAATTGGCGTAATGTGCCTATTTGTGCGTGTAATCTGGAGCGCATAATTCCACCCTCATGTCAGGCCCTAAAGGCCTGTATAGCAAAAATATATGTATAGATTATCATCTATACAAAAGATAAATAATATCTATTTTTATCTATACAGCTTAAACCCCATCCTAGCGGCCATGTTCCAACCTTCTTCCCATCACGAGCTGAGGATCCCACTATGGCCTACCTACAAGACGAAACGTTGCTAAACGCTAAGCGACAATGGCTGTTCGCCTTGGCTACTGGTGTTGCTCTCCTCCTCCTCGGCAGCGGCATTCTGGCAATTGGCGGGAATGGTATTCCCTTGCTTGGCCTCGGCGCTGCATTAATCGCATTTAACAGCTACCAATACTACCAGGCGACCCACACTAAACTCGCCGCTCGGTTAACTGCAGGGGTTAAAGCCTAATGGCGTTCGACATCGTCATAGCGTTCTTCTTATTGGGGATATTTGCGCGCCTGGCAGGCAGCCCCATTCAGTTCCCGAAAGGCCTTTATCAAACTCTTACACTGTTTTTAATGATTGCTATTGGCCTGAAAGGTGGGGTTGCGTTAGCCAACCATGGCTCGCCAACGGTTATCCCACAGTCGATTGCGGTGATCGTATTTGGTCTAGCCCTTCCTTTATTAGCGTTTCCAATACTTTACTTTATTGGCCAGTTTCAGCGACATGACGCTGCCTCAATTGCCGCTCACTACGGCTCTGTAAGCGTAGGGACGTATGCTGTTGCAGTAGCATTACTCGACAGCCAGGACATTGTTTACGAACCCTACTTCCCGTTATTTGTTGTGCTTCTCGAAGTACCTGCCATCGCGGTCGGGATTGCTCTCGCCAGCGCCAAAGGCCGTGACGTCCCGCTGAACAAATTATTGCACGAAGTGTTTCTCAACCAGGGCATGGTTTTGATGGTCGGCGCCTTACTCATTGGCTACTTTGGCGCTCAACAGATTGATTCTATTGCGCCGCTTTTCATCAACTTGTTCCAAGGAGCGCTAGCCCTTTTCTTACTAGAGATGGGCATGGTGGCCGCCAGCCGGTTAAAAGAACTCAAAGGTTCGGCGGGCTTTATTCTTAGCTTTGGTATCGCCATGCCCCTCATTGGCGGCTTGTTAGGTTGTGTACTCGGCATAGCCATCGGCCTTTCAACAGGTGGTGCGATTTTACTCGCCGTTCTAGGCGCAAGCGCTTCATATATTGCCGTACCCGCCGCAATGCGCGTGGCACTACCCCAGGCTAATCACAGCCTATCGATTACTTCTTCCCTCGGGATTACCTTTCCCTTCAACGTACTACTAGGCATCCCAACCTATATTACTGCAACACAGTGGCTGACAGCTTAAGCAATCAGCCACGCCTTACCGTTAAAACCAAGGAAACCCAATGAATAAACCTCAAGTCGCTATCGTTATGGGCTCACAAAGCGACTGGCCCACGATGCAAGAAGCCGCCACGGTGCTGACAGAACTGGATATACCTTTCCATAAACAAGTGGTGTCGGCACACCGAACACCTCAACGATTGTTTGAATTTAGTAGCAAAGCTGCAGAGAACGGCTTCAAAGTCATTATCGCCGGAGCCGGGGGTGCAGCACACCTACCAGGCATGGTGGCAGCACTCACCCCACTACCTGTCATTGCAGTTCCCGTACAAAGCAAAGCGCTCAATGGCATGGATAGTTTGCTGTCGATTGCACAAATGCCACGCGGTGTTGCAGTCGCCACTCAGGCGATCGGTGGCGCCGGTGCTTTCAACGCGGGTCTTTACGCCGCGCAAATATTGGCACAGCTCGACGAAGATTTATTTGCCAGGTTGGTTAATTGGCGCGCGCAGCAAACAGAAGCTGTTCCCATCAACGTTGAGTAGACGAGTAGGTAGATTGTAAATAATGAAAATAGCAATTATTGGCGGCGGTCAGCTGGCGCGACTTCTTGCCCTCAGCGGACTGCGATTTGGTTTCACCTTTAGTTTTTTAGTTGAATCATCGAAGAAGACTGACATTCAACCCATCGAACACTTAGGCAAGATTGTTTCGATAAACGAACACGCCAAAGCAGACGATGTGTATCGTGCACTCGGTAGCCCCGATGTTATTACCAGCGAGAATGAGCAGGTCGACATCGAACTGCTGACCGCGTTAGAAAAATTTTGTCCGGTACACCCAAGCCCTTCGGCCATTAAACAGTGTGGTGACAGGCATCTCGAACGGTTGCTATTGCAAAGCTTGCAGATCCCCACCGCACCTAGCCAATTTGTTGAAGAGCGTGCTCAAGCAGCAACACAAGAGTTTGCACAATTTCCAGTGTACGCAAAGTCAACTCGTCTTGCGTACGATGGTCGCAACCAACATATTTTGCAAAACCGCGCAGATCTCATCGAGTTTTCAAAGGGACCTAATGACGGGGCTTGGATCTTAGAAGAAAAAATTCATTTTGATCGAGAGGTTTCGATAATCGCGGCTCGCGACGTGAAGGGGGAATGCGTCTTTTATCCCGTCACAGAAAACGTTCACCTAAACGGTATATTGCGTTATAGCGTTAGCCCGTCACCGCATTTGACATCCCACCTACAAAGCACAATGGAAGGCTATGCCACGCGAATTCTCGAGTCTTTGAACTATGTGGGTGTTCTCGCAATTGAAGCGTTTGTCGTCGGCGATAATGTCGTCGTCAACGAACTTGCTCCGCGAGTGCACAACAGCGGCCATTGGACATCATCAGCAAAAGGTAGCTGTCAATTCGAAAACCATGTGCGCGCCATTACAGGATTAGCGCTCGGCAAGCCAGAGGAGTCTGGTGCGACAGGCATGGTTAACTTAATCGGCGTTGAAGCTCCACCTATGCACCTTGTGGATAAACACAGCGTGGTTTACTGGTATAACAAGCAGCCTAGACCAGGACGCAAAGTGGGACATATCAATATTCGCAACAACTCATTGGATCAACTCTTAAAACAGATACACCAATTAAGTGCCGACAACAATGTACTGCCGATTGAGCTAGCAGCGAAGCTCAACTGACCTTCAATCAATTTGTATTATTTAGGCGACTCAACGGTATCACATAAGTTGATCGCCTTATGCAGCGAAATAATCATATTGGCACTATGCATAAACCATTGCGCCTCACTCTGGTTTAAGCGCTAAATGCTCCGCTGTTTCTCTGCCATATAACGGAGATCATCGAGTGTGGTATTGAGAGGGTCAAAGAACGGGTTATCTTGGAGCTGTCTTTCTAAATGGGTTGTGAATGCTCGAGCCCGATTGATAGGTGATATGGCCAGTGTCGTTAAACGCAAAAACCTAAAGCCACTACACAACGAGTAGGGAATCCACAATCCTTTAGTCTGCTCGCATTTTACGACTGAATGTGGGAGATCGTTATAGCTAACACCGACGAGGCTTCCTGGAGGAAGAATGATGTCGTTCAAAGTGATTGGACGCAGAGTTATGCAGGAATGTGAGTCCCCAATATTCACTTTTTCGACAGCGATGGGTTCATCTTCACTATTGACGATAATATTGAATGAACCGGATCTTCGAACATGGCCTCCAGCAAATTCAAAAAAATACCGCTCCGCTTCCGGACAAGTACCAATGGATAGATTTACTTCTGTAAGCGATACGTGACTTTCAAATGTTGGTAATTTCGCGCCCAACAACGATAAACAAATATCCAGCAACACCCGGCTTTCTTCTAACACACACTGGTTGCGAACCGCGAGCAATGAGTCGCTCAGTAATTTCAAGCTCTGTTTAGCCTCATCTTCTGAATCAAGACCCTCGAATATGGACTCAAGCTCGTGCATATCAACGGGTGCACGACCAAGTATTCGTTGGGCGGACAACAATATAGGGCTCAGACACTTCCGCCCTGCTTCGCTAAACAAATCGAGCGAATGCCCCCTGCTTAGCTGGCGCGGTCTATTTGCTACCTGCGCAATAAACCTGCTCGCTTGTGTATACCCACAGCCACGACGAGGGCGGCAATGCTCAGCTGATTCATTTAGCATTGCACAAAGTGGTTGGCAGAGAGGCAAGCCTATATCTGCAAAACCAGATACTATTTCATGATCAGCAACCGAATCTGATATTTTAGCAGCACGCATTGGATACCAGTAGCATTCAATTCGACAAAGGGGGCGAGCCTCTAGCTCACCCCGCTATTGTGGTTATAATGAAAAAATTGTTAAGCCGCTAGGTCAACACCTTTTTCATATTCTTTTAATTGAACGCGTGCCATGGCCAAATTGGACTGAGAACGATTTAGCGCCAAGTAAATAAATACACTATCATTAGTCTCTAGGGGTCGAATAAGGTGATAGTGTTTTCCTAATGAAATCAGAATATCTTCGATGCGATCCTTTAACTTTAAAGCGGCCATCGTTTTACGTTTCGCGCGAACCACCTCGCAGTTTCCAGCAGCAGCTACTTCAAGATCTATAGCGCTGCCTCCACCCACTGTACCGAGACACATCCCACTTTCGGAGTCGACAATAGCCGCACCAATAAACCCGTCAATACCTTGCAAGTCATCTAAATTAATAGCCATAATATATTTCCTCAAAAATAATTTTGTGTGTTGTAATTTTGAAAGCTTATACGTTGCTACCCTGAGTCAAAGTATTTAGCAAATCCAGCTAAAAAAATATTTGGTTCTTTGATATGTACCAACTTGTATTTTTCTAGAACCAGCCTATTTACGTCATTTTTCATAGAATAAGCCAGCTCACAGTGCCGATATTTCTGATGCAAGCCCATTAATACATAGGCGCAAGGACGCAATATTCATATCCCCGCTAGCAGACATCGCTAATACGTAGTCTTTATCCATCATATTCAATGCGACAAAACACACATTCCCTTCTTTTGCTTCGATAAATGTACTTTTAAACTCTCGACCCAAAATCTGTTGAGCTACAGCACTACTAACCGATTGAAGAGTACTAGCCGCAGCAGCCATAGTATCTTCTTTGAAATTTTCTTGATTACTAGCGTAACTTAGCACTGGAAACCCGTCAGAGGTTGCCAGACTGATTACATCAACTTGTGGATTCCCGTCTGTGCACGCGCCAAACAGGTCTCTTAACAAAGGTAAGTATAAATTTTCTACTGTCATTTAATCACACTCTAAATTCCAGACCTTGAAGCTCGTTGTAGTCTTCATCAACTTCGTCTTCTTGTGTACTGAGTGATAGAAAAAGTTCAAGGAGCATCAAATTCGATTCAATATTTCGAGGATCAACGGGTATGACTGGAGCAATCAACTGATAGTTGATGAGAACATTCTGAATATGCTCGACAAGAGAATCGAGAGCCTCATCATTTGCATTTTCACTGTGACTTACACCAATAACCACCGGGAGATTGCTACTAGCCGGATCAAAATGACTAATTAGCTCCTCAATTTGATCAATTTTTATTGTTTCTCCATATTTAACCAGAACTAATAGACCCCATAACCCGTTCTTCACCATGTCCCATAACATGGCAAAACGTTTCTGCCCGGGGAGACCATAAAGTCCAAGCGCCACATCGCTACCCAGTGTAAGTCGACCATAATCGATACCCACTGTGGTATATTCCTTACCTATGTCAACAGATGACTTTTCTTCTGTTGCAAATGGCGAAATTTCACTAATCACCTTGATTAGCTCTGTTTTGCCGGCACCAACTTCGCCAACAACTGCTAATTTTTTGTATATAGCGTCCATAATCATTCAACAACTTTTTTAGGATCTTGTGGCTGTTAAAAAGTTTTTGAGCACCATCCCGAATCGATCGCTATGAGTAGATTTTGCTTTCGTCTTTGGCGCATCGCTGATTTTGCTAATAGTCGCCCCGCCAGGCTTGTCTCGTTGCTTAAGCAGACCCAATGCATCAAGCTCTGCCAATCGCTCAATCAGCTCGCTTTCGGACGAAAAGAAATTCAGAGCTAATATTTCATCATAAGCAATTGACCTACCCACAAGGCGGGCGCATAGGCGAATTAAATTTGGGCTCAGTTGAATTTGACCAGGCTTTGGCCAACCAGACATAAACAAAGACTTCGTGGAGTATTTTTTGTTATCTGCTTTGAGTGTTTTTTCTTCAACCTTACTGCTCTTTGCACCTAAGGTATCGTTCGTGGAAGTTGATACTTTACTACTCGATGCCCCACTTAACGAAAAGAAGCAATTAATACGTTCTAGATCCAACGGAGATTCGCAACGCAGCCCATCTTTTAAACAAGCCTTGAGACGGGCTGATAATTCTTTATGATCTTGTTTGCTTCCCTTAAATACTTTAATCCCCCAGCTTGAAAACGCAGGAGAGGTAATTTCTCGGTTGAAAATGACGCTACAATCAGATACTCGATAGTCTTGCCGAAATTTAAATATTAAATTACCTAGTGATTCGGAATTCCCGTCGGCAACAATCAAAACGTAATTTCGGTAAACGATAAAGGCCCCAGTAAAACCATGATTCTCATTGAGGATTCTCGTTAGATTGAACACATCAATAACTTGGGAAGAATTTGTTATGTCCGCCGCTGAAGGAACAATTGTGCTCAAGCACGCAACTCGTTTCATAAAATAAACCTTAGAGCGATAACAACATCCTTAGATGTGAGCACACTTTGTGTATTAGTAACTAAATATAAACTTACGTCAGGGTTTTCTCCTTATCAAACGGGGACGGTATATTGCACTTTGCGTTGATAATCCACACTATTCCACGGGTTAATAATCAATCAAATAATTAAATATTAAGTAATGTCACATCCTAGTTCTCTTTAACTATTAGATAAAATCAACTTGTCAAAATGTAATTTCTTTTACAACCAATTTTCATACTTTTCCGCAATCGCAATTCGTCGACTGTTGATTGGAGCGACAACTAGTTAATTTTGGTGTTTTCTCCCCTCGGACCAATTTCTGAAAATCTATTCTTTTCTTCATAGATATTGAGTTAACTGTTCAATAAAAATCTAATAATTCTAATATTTTTTGATTACGGTCACTGATAGTCGCTCTAGACCAATAAAACCATGAAGATATAGACGCCAAACTTCTCCACCATTTTTTTATTTTTATTAAGCGACTCAATACAAATAGTTGATTCCGCGATCAATGTGTTTTTATTTTTTAATACCGGATAACTACTTTCATCATGTCGAAACCGAATTGACGTATATTCTCTATAGAACGATTTTCAGGTTCATTAATAAAGTGGACAGACTGGCCGTCAATCTGCATCGGTATGCGATCCAGATTTGCGTCGGCATATTTTTATAAGACAGAGAAGATGCAACCCAAACTCTCTCTCCTTATGAGTCCGACTCTATTGCTACGATTAAATTACCCTCACAAACCTGAACTAGACTACATAGAGGCTTGAATCTTTAGATATCAAAGTGAAATAGCCCTATGTATTCCAAGTTTATTTAAAGCGAGCTATGAGAAATCGATATGGTCGACCAAGATAGAAGAAGCAGCTTAAGAACATTAGCCTCAGGCGGTATTACACTGGGTATCGCCGCCAAAGCCCCGTATGTGCTTTCAAAAGGGAAGGTGACGATTCGGATACTTGGCACACACGTGACGCTTCAGGAGGAACTGCGCAAACGCGCCATGGATGACTTAGGAATCAACATTGAGTTCGAGCCTAGAGGCAGTGCCGCTGTGCTGCAAAAAGCGACGATTTCCCCGCGATCTTTTGATCTCTACGAACAGTGGTCGAACAGTATCAATGTGCTTTGGCAATCTGGCTCTATTCAAGCTATCGATAAAACACGCATAAAAAACTGGAGCGAGATTAATGCCCTCAGTAAGACAGGAAAACTATCACCAACCGCAAAGTTTGGTGCGGGCGATGCCCCCTATAAAATTTTGCATGTACAACCCGACAGCTCATTAGGTGAGAAGCATTCTGACAGAATCAGTTTTTTACCTTATGTTCACAATGTCGATTCATATGGCTACAACACCGACTTTATACCGCCCGGCATTCCCTATGAAACGGAAAGCTGGGGATGGCTGCTCGATGAAAGATATTCAGGCAAGGTAGCCATTGTCAACGAGCCGACCATTGGCTTATTTGACCTAGCATTAGCCGCACAAACGCGTGGTCTAGTGAAGATCAATGATCTTGGCTCTATTACAAAGCAAGAACTAGATTCACTGTTTTCCGTTCTCATTGATCTTAAAAAACAAGGGCACTTCAACGGATTCTGGAATTCCGTCCCAGAGTCTGTCCAATTTATGGCGTCAGGGCGCGTCGTCATTGAAAGCATGTTTTCGCCGGGCGTATCGAGCCTGAACGGTCAAGGAATACCCGTAATTTATGCTGCACCGAAAGAAGGCTACCGAGGTTGGCACGGCGTGATGTGTTTGTCTTCGGCGTCACAAGGCCGAGAAAAGGACGCAGCGTACGAATACATGAACTGGTGGCTATCTGGATGGCCTGGCGCTTTCATTGCCCGGCAAGGGTATTACATTTCTAACCCACAGCGCTCTAAGAGTTATCTGGATCCCGCTGAGTGGGATTATTGGTACGAAGGTAAACCCGCCGCGAAAGATCTACGGGGCACAGATGGCAAGGTGTCCGTTAAAGCTGGCGATGTTCGTACAGGCGGCAGTTATATAAAACGATTTAGCAATGTTGCGGTTTGGAACACAGTTATGCCTACCTATGAATACAGTTTGCAAAAATGGTACGAATTCATTAGCTCATAAATTATGTTTAAGTCTTTACGTCTTCAAATTAGCCTTGCGCTGGGTGCTCTTGTGTCTGTATTGCTGCTTCAGGTGGTATTGTCTCGTCAAAGCAGCAGTTTATTAATCCAAAATTATTACGATACTAACGCTGTGCATGCTGAAACCGATTTGGTGCGCACCTTAGAACGCAACGTCATCGACTTACAAAGAAATGTACTCATCTACAAAGAAACCGCGAGCGACGTAGCGAAATCACAGTTTGAAGACCTAATCAACCAAGCCATAGACGACCTACGTAACATTACTTTCGAGCTGAATGATAACGCGGACTCTACTAATAAATCACAGCTCGTTTCCAGAATGATGGCTCACTTGGTTGACTATCGAGATAATTTTCGCTCGGTGGTTGACGGTAGAACGCAGCGGCAACACTTACTGGAAGATTCACTCAAACCCAACTTTGACCGAATCGAAGCCCTACTCAAGCAAAAGGTTGATTCTAGTGAACACCACCCTAAGCTGGGCGAACTTCGTTTTTATCTCGCTGGTGCCAAGAGTAAGCTATTTCAATATGTAGTCTCACCTGAGTATTCCTATGTCACTCAGTTTACTGAAAAAATTAGGCTAGCTGAAGACATTGCATCCAACGCATTATTTACGGAGGAAGTCAAGATCCTTCAGACCATGACAACCGACTTTAATCGCTTAGCCCAAGTAACCAGAGGTTATATTTTTCTCGTCAATGTCGTCATGACAGGCTCAGCAAATGAGTTTTTATTCTTAACCAAGGAGTTAAGAGAAATTGCGATTGAAAATCAAATCAATAGAATAAATACCAGTGAATCACTCGCAGAAGATATTCGCGCCCAAGAAAACATCGTGGCCTCAATCACCGTTGTGTTAGCTCTCATAACGGCTTTTTTCCTATTTTTCAGAATACTAACGCCGGTCAACAAGATAACCCATGTTTTCTCTCGTCTCGCACAAGACGAAACGGTCGGAGACATACCCGCCACTACAAGGAAAGACGAAATTGGGCACTTAGCGAAAGCTGCTGACGTTTTTAGAAAGAAGAACCAGCAAACACATGAATTACTAGCAAAAGCACAACAACTAAACCAAGCACAAGAACAACTCAATGACGCTTTGATAGTAGAGAAGATCAAAGCAGAACAGGCTACACAATCCAAAAGCATGTTCTTAGCCAATATGAGCCATGAGATTCGAACACCTATGAATGGCATTATTGGGTTGATTGAGCTTGTATTGAAAACTGAACTTACAGACAAACAGCGATCCCACCTAAAAAAAGTCGCTTATTCAAGCGATATTATGATGGGTGTCATCAACGACATCCTAGACTTCTCTAAAATAGAAGCCGGAAAATTAGATATAGAAAACGCTGAGTTTCGACTAAACGACGTGATAGAAAATGTTATATCGGCCATTTTCCTTCGTGCCGATGAAAAAGCGCTTGTCTTTCGCGTACTAGTTGATAACGATGTCCCAACTACGTTATGCGGTGATGCGCTGCGAATTAATCAAGTATTGCTAAATCTTTGTAACAACTCCATTAAGTTTACCGAGACAGGTGAGATCATCGTTGAAGTACAATATGATCATTCTGAAAATCGCCTACAAGTCAGCGTGAAGGATACCGGCATCGGTATGTCAACGGATCAAGTCGATAATATATTCGACGCATTTTCTCAGGCTGACGGGTCAACTAGCCGAAAGTATGGAGGGACAGGTCTTGGACTGTCGATTGTAAAGCAGCTTGTGTCTTTAATGGGAGGAGAAATCAGCGTTCACTCGACTCAAGGCGTTGGGACTACGTTTAACGTCAGTTTTTCGGTATCAGCCAACGACCAACCTCAAACAAGTAGAGCAAAGGATAAACCCGGAGCGATTTATATCGGATCAACTAGTACGCCTTTGATACCGGAAAAAATGCTAGCAGACGATTTCGACATTGAGTATAAAAACGGTATTGACAATATTGATGTCTATCAACTTCAGGACACTACCGTTTGGTTAGAAATTCGCAGCAATCAAGACCTACAGGATAAGTTAGACTTTATAGTAGATATTGAGAAGCACCATATCACAGCCGCTTTAGTCATTGACATGCAACCCAGCAGTTTAAAAAGTAAAATAAAAATTCATAGTCACTTACCTCTGTTACGACATCCATTTTCACCCAGTGATTTCCGTCAATTCGTCACCTCTTTGCAATCTAATGTTGATATACAAAGCGACACCGAAGATACAGAAGAATCCGTTCAGTTTAATGGTCATGTTTTACTTGTAGAAGACAATGATATAAACCAAGTTGTTGCAAGCGGCATGCTTGAAGATATGGGGTTAAAGGTAGATATCGCAGAAAACGGAAAAGAAGCTTTAGAAAAAATAACCTCCGCAAGCAAATACGACCTAATATTAATGGATATTCAAATGCCAATAATGGACGGCTATAGTACAACCAGGGCGCTACGAGAAAAGGGGTTTACCGACTTGGTGGTTTGCGGCCTATCAGCAAATGCTATGCAAGACGACTTTGATTTAGCCCTGCAAGCGGGGATGAACGACTACATCACTAAGCCCATTGAATGGAAGAACTTGGAAAATACATTAGCAAAATACTTAAAGTAAAGTGGCGACCACAAAGTGGCCGCCGAAACAGTGCTTGAACTAAATATCGAATCGATCGGCATCCATGACCTTCGTCCAAGCGGAAACAAAGTCTTCAACAAACTTTTCTTGCGCGCCGTCTTGAGCATAGACTTCAGATATGGCGCGTAGCTGTGAGTTAGAACCAAATACTAAGTCGACTCGAGTTGCTGTCCATTGAGATTCTCCGCTGGCCCGATTGATTCCCACATAAGTACCAGACTTATCCGACTCAGGCTTCCACTCGACCCCCATATCAACCAGGTTCACGAAAAAGTCGTTGGTCAATGTACCGGGCGTTTGAGTAAAAACCCCATGCTGCGCTTTGTCGAAATTAGCATTCAAAACTCGCATACCGCCGACCAATACTGTCATCTCCGGAGCGCTTAAACCTAACAACTGCGCTTTATCAATAAGTAGCTCTTCAGCAGATACTGTGTACTGTCCTTTCGAGTAATTACGGAAACCATCAGCGATGGGTGCGAGTACTGCAAACGATTCTGCATCGGTTTGTTCATCGGTTGCATCTGTGCGCCCTGGTGTAAATGGCACGTTCACCTTGTGCCCTGCATCACTGGCTGCTTTTTCTATCGCCGCACAGCCTCCTAATACAATGAGGTCTGCAAGAGAGACTGCCTTGCCTGATTGAGAAGCATTGTAATTCCTTTGAATTTCTTCGTAAGCATCAAGCACTTTTTTCAATTGTAGAGGCTGATTCACTTCCCAATCTTTTTGCGGCGCTAAACGGATTCGAGCGCCGTTCGAACCACCACGCTTATCAGAATCACGATACGTGGATGCTGACGACCAAGCGGTATAAACCAATTCCGATACACTTAGTCCGGCATCGAGAATAGATTGTTTCAACGCGGTCACATCTTCGTCATCGATTAGCGCATGATCGACTGCTGGAATAGGGTCCTGCCAGATCAGGTCTTCGCTAGGAACTTCACTACCAAGGTAGCGAGCTTTCGGTCCCATATCGCGGTGCGTTAATTTAAACCACGCGCGAGCAAATGCATCGGCAAATTGATCCGGGTTTTCATGAAAACGTTTTGAAATCGGCCCGTAGATTGGGTCCATTCGCATTGCCATGTCAGCCGTCGTCATCATCGTCGTGACTTTTTTTGACACGTCATGTGCCGCTGGTGCTAGATCTTTTTCGTCAGGGTTAACAGGAACCCACTGCCATGCTCCTGCAGGGCTTTTGACCAAATTCCAGTCGTAACCGAAGAGCAAATCGAAATAGCCGTTATCCCATTGGATGGGATTCGCTGTCCAAGCGCCCTCGATACCACTTGTTATCGTATCGTCACCTTTACCGCTGCCGTGTTTACTCGCCCAACCAAATCCCATTGCTTCAATGTCCGCGGCCTCTGGTTCTGGGCCAACCAACTCAGCATCACCTGCACCATGGCATTTGCCAAAGGTATGTCCGCCCGCAACTAGCGCAACGGTTTCTTCGTCGTTCATCGCCATGCGCTCGAAAGTTTCGCGAATATCTCGGCCTGAGGCCAACACGTTGGGCTCACCATTAGGACCTTCTGGATTTACATAGATCAACCCCATTTGTACGGCAGCTAGAGGGTTTTCTAGGTCACGATCACCAGAATATCGTTCATCGCCCAGCCACTCCGACTCCGCTCCCCAGTAAACATCTTCCTCTGGCTCCCAAATGTCTTCACGACCACCAGCAAAGCCAAAGGTTTTAAGGCCCATGGATTCTATAGCGACATTACCGGCCAAAATAAACAAGTCTGCCCAAGAGATACTATCGCCGTATTTCTTTTTAATGGGCCACAACAAACGTCGAGCCTTATCGAGGTTAGCGTTGTCCGGCCAGCTGTTTAACGGCGCAAAGCGCTGGTTTCCAGTGGATGCGCCACCACGTCCATCAGCCGTTCGGTAAGTGCCCGCTGAATGCCACGCCATACGAATCATGAATGGACCATAGTGACCATAGTCGGCGGGCCACCACTCTTTCGAATCAGTCATCAACGCTTCAAGGTCTTTCTTGACCGCGCCAAGATCTAGCTGTCGAAAGGCTTCGGCATAGTCGAACCCTTCATTCATAGGGTTTGACTGCTTACCATGCTGATGGAGTATTTTTAGGTTTAGTTGATTCGGCCACCAATCAACATTCTTGGTGCCGCTGCCTTGCTTTGTATTCCCGCCGTGCATTACTGGGCATTTACCTGCACTGTTGCTCTTGTCATTCATGGTGCTATCTCCAAATCAAAGTATGGGGAGATCCTAGCGTGCCGGAATCCATACATATAATTGAACAAATTCAACGCTATGATTAATTAAATTTATGGAGCGATAGGATAACGGTATAACGAAAAACACCTGACGGCCGTCAGGTGGGTAGAAGTATAGACCTTGTTAGGCCGCTGGAGGGGGGTCCATGATAAATTAACTACGGATCAAATCGCAGCAACAGCTCGGTACCTACTGTGCTGCAACATCAACCGAGACGTGAAGAACTGGATCCTCACCCCCACCGTAAACGATCCCTTTTAGCGGTGTAACATCGGAATAATCACGCCCCCAAGCGGTGATGATATGCTGCTCTGTCGCCAAGGTATCATTGGTAGGGTCAAACTCTACCCAGCCTTCGGCGGGCGAATAGACCGAGATCCAAGCATGACTTGCATCCGCACCGACTAATTTTTCTTTTCCGGGGGGTGGCAGGGTCTCGATGTAGCCGGATACATACTTTGACGGAAAACCCAGCGCGCGCAGACAAGCAATTTGGAAGTGTGCGAAATCTTGGCAGACGCCTTGTTTCTTTTCCAAGACCTCAATCAAAGGCGTTGATACCGTCGTAGACTCGGGTGAGTATTCAAAGTCGCGGTAGATACGCGATGTCAAATCCATCACGCAGGATAACAATGGTTTGTCATCCTCAAATGAGGCTGCCGCGTATTCGCGAATTTCGTCATGTTGAATTCGTATCAGCGGCGAACTCAGTAAAAACTCGCGAGCAAGAATATCATCGGGCTTTGTCGAGTGCTGTATTTGAGCCAGCGCTTCAGCACAGCTAATGCCGAAATCAAAATTCTGCGAAATAGGCTGGTCTTTTGTTTCAATATCACTGACTACGGTGATAGTGAGTTTCTTATGCCGCTGCTGGATTTCAAATTGATAGGCTTGATTGCCAAAATAATCAACGCGTTGAGAATGCACAGCAGGTCTGGGCGAAACAATAACGTCGCTACTAAAACAACGTTGTCGACGGGTAGAACGCGGTGTCATGTGAGCTAGGTTGTAACAGTGTGTTACTGCTTCAACGTATTTGTATTCAGTAATATGCTTAACTCGATAGCGCACGCTAGTTCTCCCACATCGATAAAACAAGCTGCTGGGAACTTTCGCGATGATCGAAGTATTTATCGCTAATTAAATCACTCATTGATGACAACAAGGTGTTTAATTGAACTAATTTTTCAGCCAATGCTGGGCGAGCTGAATCAGTTAACTGGCACAACTCTTTTAATCGAATCAACTTCACTAAGGTTTGCGCTTGCAATGCAACACTCTGATGCTCATCAAGTTCATTGGAAACGCCTTCCGTACTGAGCTCTGTCAAATGTTGGTACAATTCATTGAGCTGGAAGAGTAATGAACGTGGATTAGTTGAATCTAGCATGATGAGATCCAAACAAGATTCAATATTAAGATCAGCGCTATAACGGCGGCGATAATTAATTAAATTTTCTAGGCACAGCAAAGTACCGTACAAAAATAGTTTTTCATCACGCTCAGGCGCCGACTGAGCCAGCATGTCATTAATAACCATGTTAGTTTGAATAGAACGCTCCAAGCGACGACCAATTTGCATAAAGCGCCAGCCCACACCACGCCCCATGCTTTCATGCCCCAATCCAGAAAGCGCCATCAACGCAGTAACTAATGGATCCAGCGACTCTTCTGGTGCAGTCATAATGCCTTGGCCAAACGAGCCTTGCAGGTCAAACAAAATATCACGTATATCGTTAATGACTCGCAACGTGTCTGATGAAACCAGCTCTTTCGATTCATCAGCACAATATAACATTGCGTTAAGATTCGCCGCGATGCTGCCTGGCCTCGCCGCATCGACAACCACATGCAAAAGCTCAGTATATGGGTCATCTATTAATGCGTCATCGGCATCAGTAAACCCCGGGTAGGTTGTAGTGACTTTAGTAACCGCTGTTAGCAATACGCGTTTAACATCGCGAGATAAAGGCTCTTCCCCATTCAACATCATGAACACGGTGCGTAATAAGCGTAATGACGCTTCGGCCCGCTCCGCATACCGCCCCATCCAAAATAGATTTTCCACTACACGGCTGGGGAGGCGAATAACCTCGGCATCTTTTTTCGCTTCGACTCGACTCACCTGCGTTTCTGCAACCGATGGCTCAGAGGAAATAACCCAGGTATCTTTACTTTTACTGCCCGCCTGATTGGATATATAAAAGGCTGATTCCTCAATGCCGACTCGCGTCAGCCCGCCAGGCATCACCGAGTAGGCTTTTTCGCTGGCGGTAACAAAACTCCGCAACACTGCCGGACGAGAGGTAATGACATTATTGTCGTAGGTGGGTAGAAAGCTCACATCCAAAATAGGCTGAGCCACATACGCATAAGGGTTCGTTTTAATGGCGTTGAGAAACTCTTTTTTCTTCTCTTCAGTCAGCCCCGCTACATGAACACTCCGTTGCCCCGTACCACGATACGCGGGTTTGATCACCAGCTCATCGAAATGGGCTTCAATGAATGCCATGTCTTGCGCATTACCACACCAATAGGTTTCAACCGTTTGCATGCGCATGTCGCGGCCGAGCAAATGTTTAGAGATATCAGGTAAATAGCGCAAAAAAATTGGGCTTTCCAAAATGCCGGAACCGAGAGGGTTTGCGAGAACCACGTTGCCAGCACGAACAGCTTCCAGTAACCCCGCGACACCTAAAAGGGAATCGCCGCGCAACTCAACGGGATCACAATACCAATCGTCAACGCGACGCAATACAACGTCGACTCGACTTAGCCCCTGCAACGACTTCATCCACAAAAAGCCGTTGCGCACGACCAAGTCGCCACTCTGAACTAACAGAAACCCTAGATAATTTGCGATAAACGCATGTTCAAAATAGGTTTCGTTGTGCGGCCCCGGAGTTAAGACAACAACGCGGGGCTGTTTTTGATTCGGCGAAATCGCGTATAGTTTGGCGCGTAAGCGTTGAAAAAAGCTGGCCAACCGGTGTACCTGGCTCTCCCGATACAAGCTTGGAAAGACTCTCGACATGACGGTCCGGTTTTCTAAAGCGTAACCAGCACCACTAGGCGCTTGAGTGCGGTCGGTCATGACGCACATATTGCCATCGCTATTTCTTGCCATATCGACGGCGTGCAATATTAATTGGTGTTCGTCAGGGATGGTGATGCCATCGCACGAACGCAGAAAACCGGGGTGGGAAAAAAGTGCTTCAGGTGGAATGACACCTTGAGAAATAAGCTTGCGAGGGCCATATAGGTCCTTCAACAGCAGGTTAAATAATTCCGCACGTTCCAGTAACCCTGATTCGATCTCTCCCCACTCTTCACTGCTGATAACGAACGGCACCAGGTCCAGCGACCACGCCGAGGCAGCGTTATTGAGATCGTCATAGATATTATAGGTAGCACCATCGTCACGGAGAATGCGGCGAGACTTGGCTTCTTTTTGCTCAAAGTCTTCAGCACCCACGCGCTCGATAGTTGATAGCAGGTCCTGCCAGTGTGGCTTTACCGTCCCGTCGGGCAGATAAACTTCATCTCGGCTCATATTGGAGGATCTGTATGGTAATGGTTGGAAGGTGTCTTCGACTAACAGATTGCTGCTCTGAGACACATTAGTATTCTGGGACAAAAAAGCGCTCTAACGGTAAACAAATTGGGGCGACATTATCTCATGGGCTGACAAGATAACAATAGACCCCAATTCATCTCCCTGCTGTCCCTGGCGGAGCTTATTCTTGGAATCATTCACGCATCCGACGTAAATCCAAAGTATAAGGGTACTCACCGGGCGACTCTTCCGGGGGTGGCCCCATCGGTTTAGGATCGACATTGGGGAAAAATTCCCGCATCGCATCCACATCCGGCCTTGGAGTGTAAGGGCCTTGGCTGTGGCTGACATTGTCAAAGCGGTTCACACGTCGCGATTCAGCCTCAAAGGCATTTACCGGGAAGGTTTCGTAACTGCGCCCACCTGGATGCGAGACATGATAGGTACAACCACCAATAGAGCGCCCATTCCACGTATCTATCAGATCAAATACCAGCGGTGATTGCACGCCAATCGTGGGGTGCAATGCCGATGGCGGTGCCCACGCGCGATAGCGCACACCCGCAACGTACTCGCCTTGCCTACCAGTATCCGCTAACGGTACACGACGGCCGTTGCATGCGAGCACATAACGGCCGTCGGTTAGTCCAGTCACTTTTACCTGCAGTCGCTCAACTGACGAGTCAACATAACGTGCGGTACCAAAGCTGCCAATTTCCTCACCCAGTACATTCCAGGGCTCAATGGCCCATCGCAATTCAATTTCGACATCGTCGATTTTGACTCGCCCATAGTGCGGAAATCTAAATTCTTCAAAAGGTAAAAGCCATTCAGCCTTGAAAGGAAACCCTTGTGTGTTTAAATCTTCCGCAACCTGTTTGATATCTTGCCAAATAAAATGGGGCAGCATGAATTTATCATGCAGGCTAGTTCCCCAGCGCACTAAACGGTGTTGATAGGGCTGTTTCCAAAAACGCATCAGCAAACAACGGATAAGTAGATTTTGCACCGCCGACATCTGATAGTGCGGCGGCATTTCAAACCCACGAAACTCTAAAATTCCCAAACGCCCACTGGCGCTGCCAGGCGCGTAAAGTTTATCGATACAAAACTCCGCACGATGCGTGTTACCTGTTACATCAATCAATAAATTACGCAGCAGCCGATCAACCAGCCAAGGCTGCTCGCTTGCACCTTCCGGCATCTGCTGAAACGCGATCTCTAGTTCGTAAAGTGCTTCGTCTCTACCTTCATCAACCCGCGGAGCTTGACTCGTCGGACCAACGAAAGCTCCGGAAAACAAATACGATAAGCTAGGGTGATGCTGCCAAAATGTAATAAAACTCTGCAATAAATTAGGCCGCCTCAGTAGCGGGCTATCACTGGGTGTGACTCCACCAAGGGTTATATGATTCCCGCCACCGGTTCCAGTGTGTCGCCCATCAATCATGAACTTTTCTGTCGATAGCCGCGTTTCTCGAGCAATGTCATACAATGCTTTGGTATGAGTAACCAACTCTCGCCAATTGTTCGCCGGATGAATATTGACTTCGATTACGCCCGGGTCTGGGGTAACCAACAACTTCTGCAAGCGAAAATCTTTTGGCGGCTCATAACCTTCGATTACTACTGGGAGCGATAATATTTTTGCGCTCGCTTCGATCGCGCCTAACAATAATAAATAACTTTCCAAACAACGCATCGGCGGCATAAAGATATGCAACTTACCATCACGCGACTCAATGCATAACGCGGTAATTATCCAGTCTGGAATTGGCTCACTTTTATTTTCTGCTTCGCTTTCTATTTGAGGGGAGACTTTCTCACCGGACACCTTTGTTTCAGTGATCGGCGCCACAGGCATTGCCATTTGATCGTGACTTTTCAGTGGTGAGCGCTCTTCCATCGGATCGCGTTCTTTGGTGTAGCGATCTTGCACCTCGATTTCGCCCAACGGCAAACGCAAACCCATGGGTGAGTCACCGGGCATTAAAATCAATTCTTGGCGGCGAAAACGCCAGCTACTGCTCAGCCATTGTTGATTGAAATCATCCCACTGAATAGGCAATACGTAACCGGTTGGGCTATCTAACCCTTTCTCCAACAACGACAGCAAACGTTTTCGATCAAGGTCACCCTTTTCTTTTGCCTTTTGCAAATCTAATTGAATAGGTAGCTTTTGCTCTTCCGTCAAATAGTGCAACACATCTTCGAACGCAGGGTGTAAATACTTATCGGCCAAACCCAACTGTAAAGCAAGCTGCTGTACAAAACGCTTTGCATCATCGGCGGTGTGGCCATAATCTTTATCGATGCGGGCTAGTAGGGATTTATCTCCCCACATTGGCTCACCGTCCGTGCGCCAAAACAAACCCAATGCCCAACGTGGAAGCTCTTCTCCGGGATACCACTTTCCTTGCCCGTAGTGCAGCATACCTTGAGGCGCAAAGTGGCCTCGCAAGTTAAGAAGCAATTGTTTGGCGAGTTTTAATTTATCAGCACCTAGCGCCTCTGTATTCCACTGCGCGCTTTCCATATCGTCAACCGACACAAAGGTCGGTTCACCACCCATCGTTAGTCGAACATCGTTGTCATTTAATTGTGTTTCGACACTATCACCCAGTGCAATAATGTCCGCCCATTGCGCATCGTCATAGGGTTTAGTGACTCGAGGATCTTCTAATACTCTTATAACTTCATTGCTGTAGGAAAACTCTACCTCACATTTATCAGTCGCACCGCTGATTGGCGCAGCAGACGAGGGGTCAGGCGTACACGCTAAGGGTATGTGGCCTTCGGACGCGAACAGACCCGACGTAGGGTCCAGCCCTACCCAGCCCGCACCTGGTAAAAACACCTCACACCAGGCGTGTAAATCCGTGAAGTCTTCTTCAGGACCAGACGGACCATCAAGAGATTTTTGATCCGGTGCTAGCTGCACTAAATATCCCGATGCAAAGCGCGTTGCCAAACCACAATGTCTTAAGAGTTGAGCCAATAACCAAGCCGAGTCTCGACAGGACCCAGTCCCTAACATCAATGTTTTTTCAGGCGATTGAACACCTGGCTCAAAACGGATGCAGTATTCCACCGCGTTGTGTACTAATTGATTGACACAAACTAAAAAATCATTGATCGGTTGCTTGCCTTTTGGCACATCGGCAAGCATTTTTTTGAACATCACACCCGCGCGGCGCTTGACCAGATAAGGTGCTAGCTCTTTTTGCAAGCTCGTCGAGTAGTCGAATGGATATTTTTCCGCATACTCTTCAACAAAAAAGTCAAATGGGTTGATCACCGTCATATCGGCAATGACTTCAACATCCACTTTGAGCTTTTTGGTTTTTTCAGGAAAGACGAATCGTGCGAGGTAGTTACCAAACGCATCCTGTTGCCAATTAATAAAATGCTCTTTTGGCTCGACTTTCAAACTATAGGAATGGATTTTTGTCCGGCTATGAGGTGCTGGGCGCAAGCGAACAGTATGCGGGCTCAAATTTACCGGACGGTCAAATTCGTAAGATGTCTTATGTTGTATAGCAACCCTGATGGTCATAAATGGCGTCTTCTATAAAATAAGGGTAGCTAGCCTATTCCCAAGCCGGGAACCAGGTTTCGCAAATAATGGTATGAATATTAATATGACAAAGTTGCAACCAGTTTAAATGGTCGGGGAGCTTTTCATTGAGCTTCGCGGCCTTAATCTTGCCGATTTTATTTTCCAACATGGCCATTTCGTCTAACAACCTTGTTGCACTAGGCAAAGGCTTGGCATGCTCCACAAGTGCTTTATGGCAATACAGGATGGAACGGGGAAACTGAGGGTTCTCTAACAAAAATTCAACCACTTCGGTTGCATTGACTTTAGACCGTACAATGCGGCGATAAGATTGGTCTGCATTGAGTGACCGAAGCACCTGACCAAGGATAATTTGACGGGTATTGACGGCCGCATCTTCGTCAGCGAGATCCGAGTACGCCTTGACACCAGCCTCTAAGATTCGAGTGGTCATATCGGCCCTTTCTAGGTTCCGGCCTAGTGACAAAAAGCGCCAAGGTGCATCCTGAGTCATGTTGCCAAATAGCAAACCCAATATTTGCTGACACCCCTTTATAATTTCTTCAAGAAATTCGTGGCGCTGTTTACGACCTACACCCTGCTGGACATTTTCCTTCACAAAAAGATTGAGCTCATTCACCAACTCCCAGGTATCTTGCAGTACCACGTCACGGGTGGTTCGCACATTCTCTCGAACGGCATTCAATGAGGAGACGATTGATGAGGAATTTGTTGTGTCAGCGATTAGGAACTTAACGACATTCTTTTCATCCTTCACTGAATAGCGTTCTAGAAAACTATCCTCTATACCGTTAATCAATATTAGGTTATACCAGCTGATTTCTACCGACCGTGGTAGATCAAACAACAGTGTGTCATAAATTGTAATCAAGCGAGCAGTCGATTCGATGCGCTCTAAGTAGCGCCCAGTCCAATAAACGCGCTCAGCAACTTTAGATAGCATTATTTTTTAGCTCCTGCGGTATCGACGATCCAAGTATCTTTGCTGCCCCCACCTTGCGAAGAGTTCACCACCAATGATCCCTCCTTCATCGCAACTCGTGTCAGCCCCCCCGTTGTGACATAACTGTCTTTGCCCTGCAAAATAAATGGACGCAAGTCTACATGGCGAGCGCCGAGCTGATCTTTACCTACCAGAGCCGGTGCAGTGGACAGCGCCAACGTTGGCTGCGCAATATAATTACGTGGGTTTTTGTTGATTAGGACAGCAAACTCATCGCGCTCTTTTTTGGTGGAATGTGGGCCAATGAGCATGCCATAGCCACCGGATTCGTTGGCTGGCTTAACAACTAACTTGTCGAGGTTTGCTAACACATACTCACGCTGTTTATCGTCATAGCACAAATAAGTTTCAACATTTGGAATGAGCGGATCTTGATCTAAATAATATTTAATGACCTGAGGGATATACGCGTACACGACCTTATCATCCGCAACGCCGGCACCCGGAGCATTGGCTAAACTCACGTTACCTTTGCGCCAAGCGCGCATCAGACCTGCCACCCCCAACACTGACTGCTTGTTAAACACTTCAGGATCTAGGAACTCATCGTCTATGCGACGATAAATCACATCAACCCGCTCAAGCCCGGCAATGGTTTTCATGTAAACACAGTCGTCTTGCACGATGAGGTCGCTGCCTTCAACCAGCTCTGCGCCCATTCGCTGTGCGAGAAACGCATGCTCAAAATACGCTGAATTAAAGATACCCGGTGTCAATACAACCACCGTTGGCTTTTTCACTTTACGGGGCGATATGGAGGTCAACATATCGAGCAGCTTGTCCGGATATTCCCCTACCGGCACGATGTCGACATTTTCAAAAATTTCCGGCAGTACCCGCTTCATGATGGAGCGGTTTTCTAGCATGTACGACACGCCTGACGGGACTCGAAGGTTATCCTCAAGCACATAGAACTCACCGTCAGAATCTCGGACCAAATCAGTCCCGCAGATGTTGGCCCAAACGCCATAGGGAGGCGTCATACCTTCACACTCTTTACGGTAGTTTTTCGACTGCTTCAGCACAAATTCAGGGACGATGCCATCTTTTAAGATTTTTTGCTCGTGGTACAAGTCATCAATAAACATATTGATTGCGCGTAAACGCTGCTCGAGACCTTTAGCGGTTTTGTCCCACTGCTGCTTACTGATTACACGAGGAATGATATCGAATGGCCAAGCCCGATCGATATTGCCTTCTTCGGTATAGACGGTGAATGAAACCCCCATCTCTCTTATGGTGGACTCGGCAAGCTGTTGTCGAGAGTTAAACTCTTCTCCATCAAGAGATTTTAGATAGGAAACGATTTTTTTTGAGGGCTGCCTTGCATGACCCTTAGGGCTGACCAGCTCATCGTAAAAATTAGATGGCTGATAGTTTTTCCACGCTTCTTTCATTCCTTAGCCTTATCTCCTCGACATTTAGACCAAACATAAATAAGAGCAATAATTACGCCAGGCGCTATTTTACGCTCACATATCTGATCTTTTAAATTAGGCGGACAGCATATAACACTCTATTGTTGCAGCTTTCCTTCTCAGAAACATAATTGCCGTTTCGTTGATATTAAACAAGTTCTTTGGCAGGGTGGTCTAGAACGTCATTACCAATTGTTTTATTGCACTTACTTGGTGCACCACCTTTGCAAGGAGAGCCTAAGGTATGCGAACTCCCGTCCAGCTACTGAGTGTCATTGGACTTGCGTTTGTGGGATACCACCATGCTTTGTCTTTGCCCCTGACTGAAGATTATGTAAAAAATGAGCGGTTAGATATTTCACTAATGGGCCATTGGCGTGGAAGCCAGTTCAACAAGCACAATGAACTGAGGTCGTGGCATCACCAAAGATCGGTGGACGGCCGTTATATCATCGACTTCATCTACCACGGTGAGAGCCAAAGTGATTTGCTCGAAATCAGGCAATCTGGACATTGGTGGACGGAAGACGGCGTATTATATTATCAAGCCGACCAGTTTAGCGGCCTCCACGGCTACCGTTACTGGCATATATCTGAGGACTGCGTCAGCTACGAGCTGATACACAAAACATCCGCTATTGATGTCGACATAGGCTACACATTCACGGAATGCCAAAAACCATCCACCAATAACCCGCCTAGAGAAGGGAAACCCGGTCGAACAAACAGAATGGCTACGCCGTTAAATCCCAGCCTAACAAAAGAATGGTGATTGTAATAAGGCCGATAAAAACGTTCATCGGCAGACCGACCTTAACAAAATCCGAGAACTTATAACCACCAGGACCATACACCATCAAGTTGGTTTGATACCCCAATGGCGTAGCAAAACTGGCGGATGCTCCTATCATGATCGCAAACACGAAAGGCTCAGGATTGAGTCCCGCTTGAGCGGTGATCTGTAAAACAACCGGAAGCACCAACACCGCAGCAGCATTGTTGGTAATGGTTTCAGTCAACATCGACACCACCAGATAAACCAGTACCAACATTAACCACGGCCTACCGCCACTCATACCAACAATTGTTTCCGCCAACACCGCCGCGACACCAGTCTTATCGAGCGCGACTCCGAGTGCGAATGACGCGGCAATAGTAATGAGTACCGTAAGATCTAAGCTTTTTTCCGCTTCGTTTAGTGAGCAGCAGCGAAGCAGCAACATCAGTCCAGCACCTAACAATGATGCGTTTAACATGGACGTAATTCCAAAACCGGCGGCTAACACAACCACACCAAGAATGGCCCAGGCAATATATGCGCGATCATGACGGGGGGTAGCCGTATCAAGATCATTAATAAGTAAAAAGTCTTTGTTATATCGCTGCCGGCTAACGAACGCAGGCCGCGCTTCGAGCAGCAACGTATCGCCTGCTTCCAACTTAATCGTCCCGAGATTTCCTTTGACGCGTTCACCGCCTCTAGCCACAGCCAGCACCACGGCACCATATCGATCACGAAAGCGCGAATCACGAATTTGTTGGCCAATGGATTCGCAATGCGGTGACACGACAGCTTCCACCAAACGCCGTTCAGATCGGTCAACCGCAATCGCTTGTTCATCAGAATCCGCTTCCGACGGCATGATGCCGTTAATGCGTAAAAGATCAGAGATAGCTTCGGTATCTCCAGCAAAGACGAGACGGTCGTTGCCACGCAGTACCTGTTCTGAGGGCACAGCGGTCATGACAGTATCAGCGCGTTCGATCTCGACAAGGTAAACGCGACGCAGGTTACGCAACCCTGCATCTAAAATGCTTTTGCCTACCAATGGGCCATTCGGGTCTACCATCACCTCCAGGGTAAATTCCCGCAGATTGCCAAACGCTTCTTTTTCACTGCGGTCTGGCAACCATTTCGGGTAAAAAATCCACATAAATAGCAAGCCCAGAACGGCAACTGGCAAACCAATGAGGCTAATCGAAAAAAGCGAAAATCCCGCCTCACCAGTAATAGACTGATATTGGCCGTTTACGATCAGATTGGTACTGGTCCCGATCAACGTCAGCGTACCACCTAAAATGGCGCTGTAACTGAGGGGAATCATCAACTTAGAGGGGGCAATATTAATTTTGCGACACCACGAATGCAGTGCAGGAATCATTGTCGCCACCACGGGCGTGTTGTTGAGAAAACCACTCAACAACACCACAGGTAAAAATACCCGACTCATTGCAGAACGCACGCCCTTTGGATGGCCCAATATTCGATTGACCAAGATATCGATTCCACCGGATGCATGAATACCGGTTGCGACAACAAACATCGCCGCGACTGTCACCAAGCCTGGGTTCGCGAACCCAGAGAGCGCCTCACTGGGCTCAAGCACACCCGCCAGGCTGAGTGCCGTTAGCGCCCCCATCATGACCAAATGAGGTTGAACCCTCGTCAGCGTCAATACTAATAATGCGCCAAGGGTTAAACCTAGCGATAACCAAGCCTGCCAGTCCATAAATTGCGATACACTCTAAAAAGCTATGTCTACTAGAAAGATCGTACTAGAAAGAACAAAACCCGGAAGGATAGTGGCAGACCCTTAGCCAGAGCAACCAATTAAGTGGCATATGGTACTTTCTTTTGGATATATAGCCCCCACTGCCGAGCATTTACAAACAAACTGACCACACAAAGGAACCGACATGCTACCCGTCTATGACGCTCAGAACGGCCTCGAAGCCCACATGATCTTAAACCTATTGCAACAAGCCGAAATACATGGGCGGGTTGAGGGAGAGTTGCTGCAAGGTGGCGTTGGTGAATTACAAGCAATGGGCATCGTGCGCGTCATGGTGGATGAAGAGGACTATCATCAAGCAAAACAGTTAGTGGACGAATGGGAACGTACTCAGCCCATTCCAGAACCAGCAACAAATGACCCCACAGCTAGCGCAAAGCAAACGCCCTTGCAGAAAATCAGCACACTGATGCTCACCTTCCTCGCAGGCGTCGCAGCGACAACCGCTTATTATCACTCACCGGTTCAAGAAGATGGTATTGATTATAATGACGATGGCCAGCTCGATGAAATATGGACTTACGTCAGCTCGCGAATTTCAAAAACAACACTCGACCGAAATTTCGATGGCCAGCCCGACTACGTGTATACCTTTGATCGCCGTGGCATATTAGATTTCGCCACGGCGGATAATAATTTTGACGGCAACTTTGAAACCCGCGTGAAATATATTCAGGGCAATCCTCGCTGGGAAAAATCTGATAGCACTGGCGATGGCTTTTACGACATTCAGATCAACTACTTACATGGCCAAAGGCACAGCGTCGATATTTATGACTCCAGATTAAAAAGACGTGTGAAATCCAGTCTCTACGGGCCATTTAAGTTGAAAAAAACGGAGCTGGATAGCGATCTAGACGGTAAATTCGATACCTTCATCACGTATGACCGCTTCGAGGAAATTGAATCACAAAACAAACGGTAAATATTAGGCCTATTTCACTGCTGGGGAACATACGCAATGCAACAACTCATCAGAAGCGCGACGCTTCTTTTTATTACCTGCTTATTGTCATCATGCGCTTACTTAAAGCACGCAGCTGTTCAAGCAGAGTACGAGCGACTACACCATGCCGAACCAGGGCAAGTTAATTTAAAGCACATGATCAGCCGAGATAACTTTTTTATTATTGGCAAAACGGTAGACAACCAATTCAGCTTCACCGAAACCCCTATTGCAATCGCTGCATTTTCAAGCAAGTTCAAACCTAACGAACACGTTGACACGCACTTTTCACTTGGGTCAGGAACCCATTTTGGGTTAAACCTTCCAGATGGCACCTACCAGATATTGGTGTTTTCCGATGAAAATAATAATCAGCTTTTCGAGTCCACGGAAGTCATTGGTGATACGTCAATTACCATAGATGAAAGCGTCGCACCTCAGAAAGTTATGGACCGAGTCGAAATTATATTATCTGAAAAACAAACTATTTCCTGGGTAGAGCCGTTTTCAAATCCTCAGCCCAACCTACCGCAGCGTTCGCTATTTTTTCCTAGCGGTGCAATCAGACAGTTTGACGACCCGTTATTTTCAAAAAATATGGCGCTATTGGGAATGTATGACCCGGCGACCTTTCTTGAATATGCGCCAACCACATTCTTCGCGCTGGAAGAAGACATTCCCTACAAAATACCAGTTGTGTTTGTACACGGCATTGATAGTTCGATTCGCATTTTCGAGCCATTCGTTAGCCAAATAGATTCCTCGAAATTCAAAGCTTGGTTTTTTTACTACCCGTCCGGAGGGGACTTAAGCCAACTCGCGGCCACCTTCCATCGCATATTTTTATCCGGTGAAACGGTAAGAATAGATAAACTAGGCATGGTGATTGTTGCTCACAGCATGGGCGGCCTCGTCGTACGTGAAGCGCTCAATATTTACCAAAATAAGCCTTCAGAAAACCCCATCGACTTATTCATCAGTATTGCCTCACCTTTTGATGGCCACCCCTCTGCAGCGAAGGGAGAAAAGCTCGCCCCCATGGTGCTTCCATCATGGCGCGACTTAAACCCTGAAAGTGCATTTATTCAAGGGCTCTTTAGAAAACCATTACCCGATTCAATCGAACATCACTTACTTTATGCTTTTGACAACCCTTCAACACTGAAAATGAATAGAAACAGTGATGGCGTAGTCCCATTATCTAGCCAACTTCGGCTTGAAGCGCAGCAGCAAGCGACCGCACAACAGGGATTTAATAGTGGGCATGTCGAAATAATGACAAATGAAAACACGATGAATTATGTACTCGACGTATTAGCAAAAATAGACAACTACTATCCAGAACCGCATCTCAAAGTGATGAAGCGCGGAGGCTACGCCATCAAACTAGACGACACTTACAGTCCAATCAGCAAATATGTCATTAATAACTTAGGTCAATACTACATGGCTTTAACGAAAGGCGACTTAGCTCCACTCGACGAGCGGCAAGAAAGGCTCCTGCAGGCTATTTCGGGTGATATAGCGCCCGAATCGAAGATCTTTGCTGATTGGATTCGCTTCTTAGCCAATCACCCCGAAATCGTTGAACATCAATAATCCCCATCATTAAACAGGGGTAGTCTCGAGTTCTTCTAACTTATTGTCACAAACTCTACAACGCTATCGTTGGCAACGACTAAGTTTGAATAATTTCTGTCACCGAATTATTTTTGCAGCAAAACCAACAAAAAATTATGACTTCGCAAAAAAACCTGTCACCTTTCAGACAATCATCGAGATCACCGTTTGATTCAGCCAGTTAAATACCGATATATCAATAGCTTACATTACCAGCATCTTAAATAGTTAAGTGGCATAGCTCATGCACATAACCTCTATGAAAGCCGTGGTCTGCGGCTTGCGCATTACATTCATCAGGTAGTTCACATGGCACCATGAATTACCAATTTAAAGGGGTATCAGACAATGGCCAAAATTGGATTATTTTTCGGAACAGATACGGGTAAAACTCGTAAAGTCGCAAAAATGATTAAAAAGAAGTTCGAAGATGACGAGCTTATGGCTAAGCCTATCAATGTAAATCGTGCCGTTGTGGAAGAGTTCGCCGAGTATGAATTTTTAATCTTGGGCACACCCACTCTCGGCGAGGGGCTTTTACCGGGTTTGTCTGCGGACTGTGAAAACGAAAGCTGGGAAGAATTTTTACCGCAAATTGAAGATATTAGTTTTGAAGGGAAAACAGTCGCTATCTATGGCCTAGGAGACCAAATTGGGTATCCCGATGAATTCGTCGATGCAATGATTGAAATATACGACTTTGTACAAGACCGGGGAGGCAAGGTGGTAGGCAGCTGGCCAACCGATGGATATGAATTCGAACACTCGGAGGCTATCCTTGAGGACAAGTTTGTAGGGCTTGCGCTGGATTTAGACAACCAGGCAAATCTGACCGAACAACGTTTGGATTTATGGTTAAGTCAAATCGCCCCTGAATTTGGACTTCCTCTTTAGTTAACTCAACACCAATCTGACAGCCCGCGCTTCTGATTAACAATGGCTGTCAAATCGAAAACTCCTAGCTGAACGCAAGTTCAGACTATTCTCCAAGTGATTGCTTTAATCACGCTGGGAGCGCAGTTGTAATCGGCTAGCACTGTCCTTATGCGTTCACGGTGCAACACTGCGCTTCCCAGACTTTTTCTCGTCTTGCCGTGCCTCGGTACTTAACAATAATCTACCCAGCAAAAAAAACCATTGCCATCCACTGGAAGAAACGACAATGGCTAAAAATATAGCTACAAGATATACGAAAAAAACGACAATAGATTTCTCAGATTACCGATGCCGAAAGTGAACTTCTCTCTTGGTTAACCCCAGCTGAAGTGTGACTCTCCGGCGATACAACCTTGGTTATTTCTAATTTATTGCGATCAGGAACATCCTGATCTTCGACAACGACCACCTCACAGCGAATCAAGCCGTCAATTTTTGGCGCTTCGAACATAGTATCGCACAATAAAGTTTCAAGAATACCGCGCAAACCTCTCGCACCTGTACCACGCTCTACGGCTTGCTCAGCAATAAACGTGAGAGATTCGTCACTAAACACCAGCTCAACACCTTGGTAGGAAAATAGCCGTCGATATTGTTTAACAAGGGCATTTTTTGGCTCCGTTAAAATTCGACGTAACGCATCTGCATCAAGATCTTGTAGAAAAGTCACAATTGGAAAGCGACCAATAAACTCAGGTATTAATCCAAACTTTTGTAGATCGTCTGGTTGTAGGGCCGCCAATAATTCGTTATTGGAAAACTCCGACTCCTTCTTAAGTGGTGCATTAAACCCAATACCGCTCTCACTAGGCACGAGACGTTTGCTTACCAACTCAACTAATCCAGGGAATGCCCCGCCTACGATAAATAATATATTTTGCGTGTTGAGCATAACCTCTTCACCATGCCCTTCTCGTTGACCTGGTTTCGTTACGCGAATTTCTGCACCTTCGATCATTTTCAATAACGCTTGTTGAACACCTTCACCGGAAATATCACGTACCGCCGTACCACCATCACCACGCTTTGCGATCTTATCAATCTCATCAACGTAGACAATACCCCATTCCGCCTGCTGCACATCCCAATCAGCCGCCTCAAGCAAACGCTTCAACAAACTTTCGACATCCTGTCCGACATAACCGGCCTGGGTCAAAGCAGTTGCATCGCCAATCACAAAGGGGACGCCAATAATTCTAGACAGCGTCTTCACTAATAAGGTTTTGCCTGCACCAGATGGCCCCGTCATCAAGACATTGGACTTTTCAACATCGACATTTTCTCGTTGCGGTTCGGTGGAAAACGGCTGTTCAACATCTTGATTGTTAAGTCGTAAGTAATGATTAAACAGAGCTACTGACAAGGTTTTTTTCGCATCGTCCTGACCAATGATGTACTCATCAAGATACTGTTTAATGATATGTGGCGCTTTTAATTCCGGACGAACCAGGGCCGCTCGACGCCCCCAACTGCTGACCACTTGATGCGCAAGCTTGACGCAATGCTCACAGATATGACCTTCATTACCTGCGATAAGTGGAACATCGGCACTCTTTTCAATGCCACAAAACGAACAAGTTAACGGTGCTTTATGCTCATTGGAATCGCTGTCTTGTGTCATTAGAATTACCCCTATGGTTCAGTAATTGTTTCTGGCTTGCCTATCGTCGTACTATTGCCCGCTGAACCTTGCTGAATGAGTTGTTGAACCCACTGCTTGGTGTAGCGCGATCGCTGCCTGTCTTGCAGTTGTTCTTTAAGCTTTGCCACAATATCTTTGCGCTGAGCCATACCTGCTGGTGAAATTGCTTCGCAATACAGAATATGAAGCCCAACGGGAGATTCAATAATTTCGCTGATTTCACCCTCGCTCATTGAGAATAACGTTTCATCTAGCTGAGGGAAAAGCACACCCCGTTTTAATTCACCTAGTACACCACCCTGTAAAGACGATGGACATTCAGAATGCTTCATTGCTTGCTCGCCAAAACGACTAGTATTTTTAATCAAGCGTTTACGGATGAGCGCTAAACGCTCGCGAGCAGACTCGTCTGTGTTTTCAGTGAAATCAGGGTTAATAGTAATGAGGATATGTCGCGCTTGGCGGGTTTCAGGCTTTTCGAATTTATCTGAGTTCATGTAGTAGTAGAGATCAACTTCCGTATCATCTACTTCTGGCGCTTTAGCACCTACACGCCCCAAGACTGCCTCGACTCGAAGCTCACGCTCTAGAGAGTCACGCAAATTATCAAGGTCAATATAATTTGCTTCTAACGCACTTAAAAAGGCGTCTTCATCTTCGTACCGAGCTTTAATTTGGTCAATAGCCACCATTATTTGCGATTCAGGTACTTGAACACCTCGAGCTTCTTCACTCGACAGAACAGCCTGCTCTAATACATATTCCTTAGCGGCGATATCTTTAACTTGTTTTTGCTGGCTTTCATCCAGTTTTGCAGGTAGTTCGCCAAATTGCTCGGTGGCAATTCGTAACAAGCGATAGTTAACGCTTGAAGGAAGACTGGATTCTGCAAACACGCTCGTCATCATAACTCTCGTTTGTTTACTCTACTGCTCGCGCGGCGTTTACTTCCGCAGCGTTTACTTCCGCAGGTTGTTTCTCTGTAAAACTGCTCTCTTCTACAGGCTCTATATCCGCCAGCGCCGCTTCAGGCACCTTGAATACCCGGCCATTAAAGCGTACCTCGTAAAATATCATTCCGGGCTCGCGAAGCACTTTTTGAATTTCGCCTTCATCGCCCTCTTCTACCGGTGTTTCACCTTTTAAATTAAATGACAGTGCTGCTTTAACTTTATCGCGGAATTCGTATTTGTTCGGGATCCATTCGACATCGGCACTAATCAATTCTTCTTCGCGACAGCCTACTGTCCTACCAGCCTCCAAGAAGTGTACGCGATAGATCAATTGATCCTGTAGATACGTGCCCACATCATAAACAGCGCCTACTGCACCACGTCGGATAAGTAACGTGCCCACATCCAAACCAGGGTAAGTCCCATCGTTTCGGACGTTGCGAATTAAGCGTACTTCTTGCCCGTACTCGTAAGCAGGTTTCATAGGGGTAGGCGCTCGTTACTTAACTAATGAATCCAATGAAACAAATGTAGTTTGCGGCTCGTGCATTTTGAAAACTTTAAACACTTTTTCAGTGAGCGCATCAGATTCGACAAAGTCGTTATAGGCGCGAGTTAACAATGCTTTGTATACTGCCGCCAAGGCTTCATCATTACCTTCGTAGTCTTCCACAGCTTGCTCGCCATTATTCAGGTAATCGTGAAAGCGCTGCATAATATGCAGCCGATTAACGTGAACGACCTTTTGATCAAAAGGAATTTCAAAGTACTCTAGAAAATCTTCAGCCGAACTGAGTTCGTCCATCGCGTCTTCTAACTCGAGCTTGTCATCAGCACTCATGATATTTCCTCTTTGATTTATCTCGTTAACACTGGGATGCAGGCACTGCTTGTTTTTCGGTAACAACTGCAGGCCCCATTGCTTGCAATAGCACTCGCGCACCGAGTCGATCTTTGTTATCCAACTCAATGACCTTATTCAACATCCTTACACCGAGTTCCATATTGCCTAAACGCAGATTTAGGTACGCAGCACCCTTAACAGCCAGTAAATAAAAACGCACCATCGTAAATGACTCCATTACACCGCGGGCTAAATGAGCGAACTGAATTTCACTCCAGTGGCTGGGGAATTTTATGGTAGGCGCTACAACCGACATCACATGGTCGGCAATATCTATGGCATCTTCGTAACGGTGTTGGTAATAATAAAATCGATACAAAGCGACCAACACTGACAAGTTATCAGGGTCAATATCGAAAGCGCGCTGCAAATAAGGCTCAGCTTCACCTTCTGAATAAGCAGCCGCGGCTTTCTCAATTAATTCAGACACTTCTTCCGACATCGGTTTGTCGAAATACATTAACTGTGATTCAAAATCCTGTAGGTCCATTTTCCTATACCTATAATGAGATCTACCAAGACACACAGACACCGTGTGTCACCCAAGCTACCGCACAGCTACTTGGTTTGCGAGCAAACCTTTGGCACAATCGTTTTCACATATTTCGTTGTCCGCATCGCACTGAACTTCCTGCTCAAAGACTTTTTTTGCACCTTCAACTTGCAACTCCAATGCATCAAGACGATCAAGCAAACAAGCAATCACTTTGGAAACGGGGTCAGGGATTAAATGATGATCGAGATCCACACCGTACGGATTGGGTTGCCCAGCGCTGCGTATTTTCACTACTTTTCCGGGAATACCCACAACCGTACAACCATTGGGTACATCTTCAACCACCACGGAGTTAGCTCCGACACGGGCATTTTCACCAATTGTGATATTGCCAAGCACTTTCGCGCCTGCACCGACCATCACACCATCCGATAAGGTTGGGTGACGCTTGCCTTTGTTCCAACTGGTACCACCCAATGTGACGCCGTGATACATAGTGACATCGTCACCAATCACTGCAGTTTCACCGATAACAACACAAGCACCATGATCGATAAAAAACCGTCGACCGATAGTCGCACCAGGATGAATATCGACGTTACTACAGAAACGCGCAAAGGCAGATAACCAGCGCGCCGAATAGCGCCAGCCCGCATTCCAAAGCTTATGGGATAAACGATGAATAATAATGGCGTGTACACCAGGATAAGTCGTTACTACTTCAAACGTGGTACGTGCAGCGGGGTCGCGCTGAAATACACAGGCGATGTCGTCTCGCCATTGCGCCCACAACCCTTTAGGCTGTTCTAATTGATCGCACTGAGCATCTGACATGGTACAACTCCAGGTAAGGAACCTTGTTCGTTGCTTTTGGATGAATTAACACTGATAGCGTCGCCGATACCTTCGCTGATACTTTCACTAATTGACGGCAACGCTGCGTGCAGCTCAATTAGTTCATCAGGTGTAGGAGCGCGCTTCGTCGCAGTGACTAAAACGCGGACTTGGCTTAATAAGGTTCGCAATTGTGCTTCGAGTACTTCGATACCCAAGTCTCGATACACATTGCGCAACATATGGGTACCACTGTGTTTACCCAACACCAATTGGTGGCTACGCCCTAATTCTTGCGGATCTAGCCCTTGATAGTTTTTAAAATCTTTTAATAAACCATCAACGTGTATTCCGGCTTCGTGCGTAAACACACCCTCGCCAACAATACTTTTTTGCCAAGGCACTGTCCGACCGGACGCTTGCTCAACCATTTTCGATAACGCTGACATCGCAGTTGCATCTATGCCGGTACTAATTCCGTGAAGATTTTTCAGCGCCATGGCACATTCTTCAAGCGGCGCATTACCGGCGCGCTCACCCAAACCGTTAACCGTGGTATTGATGTGCGTTGCACCAGCGGCGACAGCAGCTAAGGTATTGGCGGTTGCTAACCCGTAGTCATCGTGGGCGTGCATCTCCAATTGCAAATTGGTCGCCGCACGTAAGGCAGATATTTTTTGAAAGGTAACAAAGGGTTCGAGAATTCCTACCGTATCCGCGAAGCGTAGCCGCGTCGCACCGGCTGCTTCGGCAACGCCAGCAACGGTAATTAGAAAGTCCATATCCGCACGCGATGCATCTTCGCAGCCAACACACACTTCAAAACCAAGATTGCAAGCTTCGGTGACTAAGCGAGTTATTTCTGCCAGCACCCATTGTCGATCGCGTTTTAATTTACCTGTGATTTGCTGGTCGGAAACCGACACCGATAAATCAACCATCGTCACGGGTACATCTTTTACTGCCGCAAGATCTGTGTCAGTCATGCGACACCATGCCAAGGTTCGAACCCCTGGCACAGCGGCAATGATGTCTCGCATCACGGAGCGCTCTTCTTCTCCCATGGCTGGGATGCCGATTTCCAACTCCGGCACGCCAATTGCCGCTAACTGCTTTGCAATAGCCACTTTTTCTTCAGCACTAAACGCTACGCCTGCGCTCTGCTCACCATCGCGTAGGGTCGTATCATCAATAATCACTTTATTGAGTGATGCGCTCTTTGTATTGTTTAGTGCTGTGTTCATGCTTAACAACTCATTCAACAGTAAACCGTGGCTTAATAAAACAGGGACTAAAAGTTAACGGCTAACCATTAGCAGTTAGGCGTAAACGGGGGCGAATGCTTGCTCTGGGTTTTCCACTGGACCGTTTTCACCCCAGTAAGGCGACAATTTGCGCAATTGCGCAACAATGGGCGGCACCGCTTCGATGACACGCTCGACTTCTTCCATAGTGTTGTAACGTGAAAGAGAGAAACGTACCGTACCGTGCGCTGCTGTATAGGGAATTCCCATTGCTTTCATTACGTGTGAGGGTTCGAGTGAGCCTGAAGTACAGGCAGAACCACTTGAAGCAGCGATACCCATTTTGTTCATCAGCAACAAGATGGCTTCACCTTCGATGTACTCAAACGCAATGTTTGCTGTATTGGGTAATCGATTGTCGACATCACCCGTCGCAAACGAATTAGGAACTGCAGCGAGAATGCCTTCTTGCAAACGATCGCGCATGGCTTTAACCGCTGTGTTTTCGTGCTCCATGTTTTCTTGTGCAAGATCACACGCCACACCTAAACCGATAATACTCGTTACATTTTCAGTACCCGCACGACGACCACGCTCTTGGTGACCGCCTCGCAATAATGGGCGGAAACGTGTTCCACGTTTTAGATACAACACACCCACACCTTTCGGCGCATGTAACTTGTGGCCGGATAAAGACAACATATGGATTTTGGTGTCTTGTAGATTCATTGGAATTTTTCCAACCGCTTGCACCGCGTCGGTATGGAACATGACACCGGCTTTGTCAGCCATTTCTGCCATTTCGACTACTGGGAAAATGGTGCCGGTTTCATTGTTCGCCCACATCACGCTAACGACGGCCACTTTGTCGCTGAGCAATGCTTCGTACTTAGCAAGGTCAAGACGACCCTGTCCATCCACTTCTAATTTGTGGATGGTGTAGCCTTCAGTAGCCAAGTAGTCGCAAAGGTTTAATACAGCGGGATGTTCAACGGTGGTGGTAATAATTTCACGGCGCTCGGGCTGCGCTTTAAGTGCCGACATGATGGCCGTCGAATCCGACTCGGTACCGCATGAAGTAAAAACCACTTCAGAGTCGTGCTCTGCCCCTAATAAGTCTTGAACACTTTTGCGGGCTTTTTTTAATGCAAAGCCCACTTTGTTGCCAAAACTATGAAGTGATGAAGGATTGCCGAACTGCTCGGTAAAATAGGGCATCATCACTTCAACGACTTTGGGATCACATTGCGTTGTAGCATTGTTGTCGAGGTAGACGTCAGCAAGTCCTGGATTGCTCATTGCGCACCTCCCATTTGTACCGCAGCGGGTTTTTTCTCAACAGGGATGACTTTGACAAACTCACCCAAGGCTTCGATTAATTTCTGTTGTATACCACCGACTGTCATCGCGGCCATTTGGCAACCGCTACACGCACCAACCAAATTCACATAAATATTTTTACCTTCAACATCCATCAACTCGACATCACCACCGTCGGCGCGTAATGCAGGTCGGATATCGTCAAGCACTTGCTCGATTTTTTTGATACGCGCGTATAAACCCGCACCCGGTGCAGCCTCGGCTGGCGCCGATGATCTCGTATCAATACTGACTAGCGGTTGTTGTGGTGTAGAGGTAGGCGCGGCAGCGGCAATACTCACTCCCGCTGGCGCGAAGGTTTCACCGCGCGCCTTCAATTCATCTTCAAGAATGTACTCAATACTTTCGTGACAGGAAGAACAACCGCCACCAGCTTTAGTAAAGTTAGTCACATCCGCTACAGTGCTGAGATTATTGGCTTTGATCGTATCGCGAATCATCACCTCATCGATGGCAAAACATTTACACACCAAAGCACCTTCTTCGTGATCATCCACCCACTCTTCACCTCGGTAGTCCGCCACTGCGGCTTGTAGTGCTTCCCGGCCCATGACCGAGCAATGCATTTTTTCGGGTGGTAGGCCATCGAGAAAATCAGCAATGTCTTGGTTGCTGATTTCGAGTGCTTCATCGAGCGTTTTACCTTTTACCATTTCGGTAAGCGCCGATGACGACGCAATGGCAGAACCGCAACCAAATGTCTGGAAGCCTGCATCGAGAATAATTTCTGTCTCAGGTTCCACTTTGAGTGAAAGGCGAAGTGCATCACCACAGCTAATTGAGCCTACGTCGCCGACGGCGTTTGAATCCGCAAGCGCTCCGGCATTTTTGGGGTTATAAAAATGTTCTTTAACTTTTTCTGAGTAATCCCACATGATTTCGGATCTCCTGCAAATGTTTGAGAATTAACCGGGTCGGCCCACCGGTAATGAAAGATAATTCAACGCTTACGCACTAAAAGATTTTCCACAGCCACAACTGTTGCTGGCGTTGGGGTTTTCGAATTTGAAACCAGTGCCTTCGAGCCCGTCGAGAAAATCGACAGTGACTCCGTCCAACAAGGTTGCACTGTTGGCATCCACCAAGACTTTCACGCCTGTGAAGTCCAAGACCGAATCATCTTGCGCGACACTTTCTTCCAACTTCATACCGTATTGAAATCCTGAACAACCGCCGCCTTCGACTTGAATGCGTAAACCTGCAATCGATTTTTCAGAGGAATCAATGAATCGTTTTACGGCATTCACTGCACTGTCAGTTAATGTGAGCATCTTTGTCACTCCAATGTCTGCGTTTACATGTCTGCGTTTACATGTCTGTGTTTACATGTCTGTGTTTTAATGTCTGTGTTCAAGCGAAGCTTTAATTGAGCACAGAAATTTTATCTACAACAGAGAGATTGCAATCGATATGCCACAGGTTGTGGGATTTATTTATTGTTATAAAACAACAAGTTAAGGAGCGGTAAAGTTGCAAAACAGCGTGTCGGAAATGACACTCGACACGTTCTTTGTAGTACTTGCTACAAGGCAAGTAAGTGGTAGCGAACAGCCTCGTCAAAGAGGCGCGTTCCACCCCCTTCAGAGACCACAGCAGACAAGGCTTGTGGATCATTCACGCGCACACCCGCAAGGTAGTTGACACCCAAGCTAGACCAATCGGCTAGCCACGGCAAACTGGGGCCCAACAACACAACCGTTGCGTGCTGACTTAACGCCAATAACCTCGGGAGCGTTTTGTTGGCAATACTACTCGCGGTAATAAACACCCAATCACAGGTGGGCAGCACAAATTCCGCCGCCGACTCGGGTAAATCATCCGGCCCAGGTCGCTTTTCGATACAGGTAAAGTCAAATGATGAAGCGAATTGATCTAATCCAGGGTACCTGCCGATGATTGCCACCTTGGCATGCGTAAGCTGATCGGAAAAATGTTGGAAAACCGACAAATGGGGATCGCTACCACAATGAATTGATTGTGCACGAGACAATAATTCATTTTCACTGTGATTAATGATGGCATTACAGACAGCAACCCCGACGGTTGCAGCGCACCTGTCCCATTGAGTTACCCAGGGTATGATCTCTTCTACAGATCGACCGACTAAACTACCTGCCCAGGGCAAGGTTCTCGGTGGGTCCAACGGGCTAAAGCAGATACCGGTACTAGCATTGAGTTGATTATCGTGGCTAATATTTGAATCGCTACTAGCAATGCGCGCATAACTCCAGCTCAACCCCAACATAACTTGCTGGATCAACAACGGCGCTGAAGGTTCACGACCAGGAAAGTGATCCAGAGCTTCTCGAGCGCTGTCACATAAGCGTTGATAAAACTGCGCACTGTTCATCATGCACTAAGATCACGAAATTAAGTTAAAGCCGCTAAGTTTTGCAGTTCGGTTTTGATGGCCTCGGCACTGCCCCACGCCGTAATGGACTCAATAAACCAGCGCTTATCGGTTGGATGAGGAGCAACAATATCGAACTCTGCATACAATTGTCCGCTGTCATGAATCATGACATGACCTAATAAATCACCATTTGCAGAGCGCCATTCGGCGTATAGTGACTCGGCACCGTCATAAGGGTCTTTGCGCAACTCGCCATTCACCATCGGTTGAGCTAAGGCATCGGCTTTATTGTCGAACCCATATTTTTTCAACTGAGCAACCAGCGCTGCACAGATTTTTTCAATGGTAGGTTGATCCGACGCCAACCTCGCATTTAACTTTGAATCAGTTTCTTGAGATCCGACATCAACGGCTGGACTAGTCATGGACGATCACTCGTTACCAGACTTCGGCAGGGGCAATTTTTTCGGCAACCGGAGTACCGGCAACAAAATGCTGCTCAACAATGTTATCGACATCCTCCGGTTTCACTCCTGCATATAACACAGCGCCGGGGAACACCAGCAAGTTGGCACCCACACCGCAGGGCCCCAAACAAGCCGTCGGTACTAGTGATACTTTCTGCATTAAATTGCGTGACATAATGCTTTGCGACAATTGCGGCATAATCGCTTGCGCACCTTTTTCGGTACAACTACTGCGTGGGTGACCGGCAGGCCGCTGCTGCGCACAGACAAACACGTGATATTCAGGTTTAGGCATAGTGAATTCTCCCGATGGTTGCTAATTACCTAGCCAAAATTACCCGGCTGTAGTTACCCAGCCAAGGCTTCGTGGGTGTGGCATTTCTTCGGGCACACCCGTGCGCAAGAAACACATCCGATGCAATCCATGGCATTCTTAATAGTCATCACCATCATTTCATCGTCGTCATCATAAAAGTCATCGTCATCATCGACGACGTCGGTTCGCTCTGTTAACTCAAACACATCGCGCGGGCAGACTTTGTAGCAACGCCCGCAGCCAATACAGGTTTCTGCGTTGAGCGCTGTGACGAATTCAGGAACCCAATCCTCACCACCACGGGTGCGACCTACTATCACATCTGACATGTTGTACTCCTCTGTCAACACGCGGCTTTCGTTACGAACTTAAGTTACGAACGTGTGTTACCAACTAATGTTACGCACTCACCGCATCAAATTCGGCTTTCTTTTTGACCCACTCTTCACAGGCCGCCACGGTTTGTTCAGCCAATGGCGTTAATTGATTGAAATCACTTAACAAACGATCTTCAACCAGGTCATGAACCTGTGATGCAAATTCCATCGCAACACGCTTTTTGCTGCTTACTTCCTTTTTTAGCGCTTTTAATTCTTCATCTGTCATAACGACCTCTCTCTTACAATTCAGCAACTTCTCGGTACTTGGTAACAATTTCCACAGCGGAGCCAATATTTTTTTCCAAATCTTTGACTAGCGCCTCTAATGAATCAAAACCAAAACGATGCACATCGCGTAAGGTTTTGTTCAAAACAACTAATCGACCCACAGTGATTAATGCCTTACCAAATCCTTCGTGGGTTAAGTTAATCAACGGCACGGCCATCAATTCCACTTCACGCTCAATACCAGCAGCGACCGCATTGTAGTAAGCTTTCAAACGGCTAATCGTTACTTCGTCAGGGTCGCCAACGACCGGGATTTCACGTCGACGCTCTTTAGTGAGCACGATAGGGTCAAGTACACGATAATCTTCCCACGTGTCATAAGTGCCATAACTATCCAGCGCACGAAGCTGGGTAACAATTTGCCGTACCATCAAGTTTTCCATTAATGGATCGCTGGCTTGAATAATTGTCTCGCTCATAATGTCCTCGTCTTCGCTGCTTTCGCTTGCTGGTTGTCTATAAAGTGAATGTAATTACTCAACCCATCCTTCGGATTCCATCGCATCAAATCGGCCCACATCGGGAGATTGAATGCGTTTCAACGCTTTGGCTAACCAACTCGATGGGCCTTCTTTTAACTCTTGTTGCAAAGCTTTAATTAACTCGTTAATTTGCGCGCCTTCGGTCACCTTCACCGGCTGAATACCTAAGCTCATTAATTGGCGCACCGCCGATGCACCACACGCTCGGCAATAGACGGCAATACACCCCGATAACACTTCTAACTTGATTACCAACTTATCTTCGTTGCCGTCTTGATTTAGATCGCCAAACTCGGTGACATTCAATAATTTCGAGTCGTCTGGCCCAACGCCGTAAATAGCGAAGCAACTAGCCGAACCAAAATGCTGATTAACCGATTGCCTGTCGGAAGTGGCAAATGCGACTTTCACTAAGTGTGAATCTGTATCGTCATCTAACACTCGAAGTTGTCGGGTGACATCACTACTCATTACGACCACCCATCCGCCACCACCTCGAGGTACTTGTCTTCGCGTTTTTGCGCATATTTTGAATAGTACGGCTGAGTTTCAACATGATGAGACATGGATAAATTCGCCAAATCAAACAGCGCTTGGCTGGTACCGCGATAGCCGAACCAACAACGCTGAAAACCACCGACTAAATCGTATTGTGGGAAACCAATGCGCAAAATAGGCACACCTAAACGTTCCGCGCTGTCTACTCCGTGGCTATTCGCCAATACCAGCTGCACGTGATTTTCGCGAGCGAGTTTCTCCATATCTTCCAAGTCGCCAATTTGCACACTGGTTTCGCCTAATGTGTCTAGCGCTGGGCCTTTTGCCGGACTGACGGCGGCGATAGTGTCTGCACCCATACCATTTACCAAACGATGGAAACCCGCCAACATATCTGGGTCCGATGCAATCGCAACGCGTGTTTGCCCTAACATAAAATGTGTATCGAGCATGGCGTCTTGTAATTGGCGACGCTGCTTTTGCCAGCGCATTGGCACTGGGGCCCCGCTTAATTCTGCAATTCGACTAAACCAGGCATCGCATTCGTCTAGGCCAAGCAGATGGCCAAAACAAAAACTCGGCACCGCGGTTTTTTTCTCAATCAACTTGGCGCTGCTTGCCATGCTTTCGCCAATGGCCAAGGTTGCGATACTTTCACCCGCAGTTTTAATGTCGTCTACCGACACACCACCGGTAGTCAATGCGTTGTATTGACCATCATCTAAATGACCGTCGAGCGAACCTGATAGATCAGGGATGAGTAGCGGCCTTAAACCAAAACTTTCAATACTTTCACTAACAAACTCCAAGTCGCCTGGCGTTAAGTTCGCACCACACAACACGTTGACTTGCTTTTTTCTCAAGCCAACCTTATTAACTTTTTTGGCTTCGCCGCTTGCATCGGTAATCTCTTCGATCGTTTTTGGCACCAACGTATTAATAATGCCTTTCACCGCCGTGGCGTAACCGCTTTCAAAGCTGCCCGCAAAATCAGGCGTATTCACCGCGACCACGGCGACATTTTCATACTCTGGATATTTCTGTCTAAAGTCGTACACCGCACGATTAATATCAGCGCCTTGGGTTTCGGCTAAACCCGTAGTGACTAAACCAATAATTGATGGGCTGTTCTTTTCTGAAATAACTCGCAATGCTTCGGTGATATTTTCGTCCGCACCCATGATCGAACTCACTTGGTCCATTGCGGTAGTTTGCAAAGGCACCGGTTCGCGAAAATGGCGAACAAAAAACACTTTCGCGAATGCGGTACACCCTTGCGAGCCATGCATCAATGGCATAGCACGAGAGATACCCAAGAATGCCAAGGCGGCGCCCGTAGTTTGCGAAGTTTTTAGCGGACTAACCGAAAGCGCTTTTTTACGGCGGTAAATTTCTGTCATAACTTATCCAGCGGCTACTAGTGAGTTATCGGAAATTGTATTAGCAAGTGCGGGGCTTTCTGACCAAGGAGCAGGTCGACGCACCGCTTCCCATACTGGGCTTTCAAGAGTCAGTGTTAATTGTCGAACCAATTCCAACATGCCTTCGTAACCGGCATAAGCAAATTCACGCTCTTGGTTAATATCCAAAAATGGAATGCGCGCTTTTAATGCGGTGTACATGTTGCGGCCACCGGCAATCAAGATATCGGCTTTGTAATCCTCAACCGTTTGCAGGAGCACTTTGGGGTTACCTTCGTCTAGCATCTTGACGTCGTCGCCCATTAATTCGCGAATGCGGGCTTTGTCTTCTTCGGTCGATTTTTTGGTACCGGTGGCAACCACTTTCATGCCCAAATCTTGGAGCGCAGAAATCACCGACCACGATTTCACACCACCGGTGTAAAGCAGCACGCGCTTACCGGACAACCGATCACGCCAAGGCTCGAGGGCTTCGCGTACACGATTTTCTTCTCGCTCAATTAGCGCTTCGGTGCGTTCGGTTAAATCTGGGTCATCAATTAAGCGGGCAAAGTCACGCAACGCTTGGGAAGTATCGGTAATGCCGTAGAAGCTACCTTCAAACCAGGGAATGCCGTAGTTGTCTTCCATTTTGCGTGCAACGTTCAGCATGGCTTTGGAACACACCATCATGTTCACTTCGGCGGCGTGCATGCTTTGCACTTCTCTAAAACGCGCATCACCACTTAAGGTACACAACACGCGAATACCTAGCTCATCAAGCAATGGCAGCACATGCCAAAATTCACCGGCGATGTTGTATTCGCCAATGAGATTCACATCGTGAACTTTAATACCCGGGCGCTGGACTGATTCGGGAATCGGATCGGGATCACGCGTACCGATGACGTGTTTCACCATCGATTCGCCCGCAATGCGGTTACCTAAATTTTTGGTGCCGTAAAAACCCGCCGCATCCACCGGCACCACGGGTACACCCCATCGCTCGGTGGCCGTTTTGCAAATCGCATCAATGTCGTCACCAATCAGCGCGGGCACACAGGTGTTGTAAATAAATACCGCGGGTGGGTTGTAGTCAGCCACTGCTTGTTTGATCGCGTGGAACAGACGTTTTTCCGCGCGCCCCATCACAATATCTTCTTCGGTCAGGTCAGTGGTCATACCGATACGATACAAATCGGCACCACTGGAACGCGTACCGCGGTTATCCCAAGAACTACCCGCACAGGCGATTGGGCCGTGAACAATGTGCGCTACATCAGCAATCGGTAAAAGCGCAATCTGCGCACCGTCAAATGCGCAACCGCCGGCAGAAGCTCCCGGCTTTGGTTTTGCACAACCCGATTTTTCTTTCTTGTTGTGCTCGCAGGCCGGTTCATCTAACAACTCAGCAATGTCTTTTGCTTTCATCCGAACAACCCTTAACGCTCGTTGGCTTGATTGCGTATGTCGGTTATGCCTCGGCCATCATTCGGCGAACCATACCAACACGCACCCGTTGAAAGCTTAGCTGCAATACTCAGACCAGCCATCTAACCCTCTGTTTTATAACGTTTTATATACACATTTGACGTGTAGCAATTGCAACAATTGAGTTTTGTTTGCAACGAACACGACAAGCACTTGCGGCTATCGACAGGAGACAAACCCGACAAAAACACTACAACGATTCCGCATCAACGCAGATCGCATCAAACAGTCGAACTAAAACAAAATAATTTGTCGGCTTTGCAACAACGCGTCGTTGGCTGAATTTGGAAAAGCAAGCCACTGCATCGTAAGTGATTGATTTATTTCGCTTCTTTTTCTGCTCTGAATTTACAACGAAATGGGCGCGCGGATTGCATTACCAGTTCCATGTGTTCATGCCCGAGTGAAATTCCAACGAGCCCTTGATGTTATGTGAGTGATGTTATGTGAGTGCGATGCTGGGAAATCAGTTCAGTGATGAGGAGTGACTTATGTACGTTTGCGTTTGCCAAGGCATCACCGACCGCCACATTGAAAAAGCGGTGAGTGAAGGCGCTAAGCACTTAAACGATTTACGTTCGAGCTTACAAGTCGGCACCGTCTGTGGCCGCTGTAAACACTGCGCGCATAAATGTTTGAGCGAATCACTACAAACCAAAGAGGCCAATTGCAGCCCGGTCTACGCCGCTACTGCTTAAGCCTCGAATAGAGATTATGGCAATACTCCTAACGCATAAGCACTAAGGTTCTATCAATAGTTTCATCCATAAAGAGGCATTTGATCTATGAAAGGTGATAGCAAAGTCATCAGCTTACTCAACACCCAACTCACCAACGAGCTAACCGCCATCAACCAGTACTTTCTACACGCGCGCATGTACGACAACTGGGGATTAACCAAACTTGGCAAACACGAATACAAAGAATCCATTGAAGAAATGGAGCATGCCGACAAGCTTATCGAGCGTATCTTAATGATCGAAGGGCTTCCAAACCTTCAAAACCTCAACAAGTTGATGATCGGCGAAAATGTGCCTGAGTGTCTACAGTGCGATTTAGACTTGGAAAAAGGCTCACACAAAGATTTAGTCGAAGGCATCGCTTATTGTGAAACAGTAAAAGACTATGTCAGCCGCGAAATCTTCGAATCTATCCTTGAAGACACCGAAGACCATATCGACTACCTAGAAACACAACTAGAGCTAGTCGCTAAGGTCGGTGTAGAAAACTACCTGCAATCACAGATGGACGCTGGCGAATAGTCTTTAGTATAGGGAATTGTAAGCATGCCAAGCGCAGAAGATTTGCTTAATCGTTTCGCCGATGAATTTACATTAGACGACGAAACGATGGATAACACTCACATCGAGTTCTTGTCTTTAGTAAAAGCAGCCAGTGACGCCGACCAGCAACAATTTCCCGCCGCGATGACCGCGCTTTTAGAACATACCAAAACACACTTTGCCGATGAAGAAGCCCGCATGACCGAAATCGGACACGGGCTTCTAAGTGAACATCGCGCCGATCATCAACGCATATTGGGCGACATGGAAAGACTCTGCCTGCGCGCCAATGCCGGCCGCCCAGCAATGGCGCGCGCCTGGGTCGGCGAAAGCCTACTCGTTTGGTTTTCCACACATGCAAAAACCATGGACAGCGCATTGGCGGCAGAGCTGAATAGCACAGCTACTGCCTAGCCAATTTTTTTCGCCGCATGTAGATAAACATTTCTCTAAATCTATCGCTAAATTTAGAGAAATGTTCAAGAGCTATTTAAGCCTTAATATTAAGCCTTAATGCAGTCCGGACAATAGCTCACACCACGCGCGAAACCATTTGCCTTATCAAAAGCAGCTATCGCCTGCGCAAACGACCCCAAATAACGGAATTCTGTATTCGGCACTATAGTTGCGCACTCTTTACGGTGAACGATATTGTCTTCTTCACTTTTTCTATCCAAGAAAAATTCTGCCATTTCACACCTCGATTTATATCTGGTCGATTAATCTCTATTAAGAGATGTTGTCGTTTAATTGGCCTGATGAGATCTACTGATTAACCGCTTGTTGTCAGCCGCTGCAGACTTACCTTTAAGGCCTACAGGTAAAATGCGAATCTTGTACCAAATACCTCTGTATAAACGTCTCTAATAATTCAATAAAATCAAACAGTTATAAAACTTCTGTTTTGAAGACCATTAAAGATTTTGTTTGATCTAGATCATTGACAGCATTTTGGTTGCAATACCGACATTATTGTTGGAGGATTCGTCGGTGCTTGTGTTGCGAGCCAGCGATTTCTATCTCGTTATTCGCATTCAGCAAAGCTTTCAGAAAGGAAGCGAAGATCTAGCGTATTGACTTCAATAAACGCTAAACTCGATAAAAACGCCCATACAATGAATTAAACGCCATTTAAATATGATTATAAATTTGTCAATCATGTTACATAAATTGACGCTCTAGCAAACCAGATTACAAATAAATCAAGGAGAAGATAATGCAGTTAGAGGACTTATTTTTTGCGCCCGAGGACCTTTACAGACTAGGTAACTCTTCGAGCCCGCGACTAACAAATGTTCGGCGCCCTAAAGATATTGATACGATGGAAGTGAATGGCATTACCGTTGTCATTGCAAACGGAAAGGGAGTTTCGCTCTCAACCAAAGAGCGCTTAGATAAAACCCAAATGTCAGGTTGGGTCTGGAAGATTATTAGGGGAACCCAAGTTCCTTCTGGTTTGAGATTAATCAACGATAGACCGGGCCACTACTCTATATGCCCAACCGCGAATATGCCTTTAGATGAATTCGTTGGTTTACTGTCTAAGTTGGCGCTCAAATGCCAAAAGGTTTTCAAGAAAGAGGTAGTATAGATGGCAACAATAAGAGAAATGAACATTAGCTCAAACGACTGGGAAACACGGTATATTCTAGAGTCGCTCGCAGCTGAAATGAATAGATTGAAAACCATTAACGCCACCTCGGAAGACGAAGATGAAGCCGCCGATGCAGGAAATGACTATATTGAGATTTCCGGGTTGTACGAACGCTTATGTTCGGAAGCAGTAAATGTATTTGGCGAGCAAATACTTAACTTTTCTAGAGAGTCCATATAACGACAACAAAACACATGCAACATAGCTGCATAAATTACGGCTCGAATGCTAACTTAACTGGGCGGAGTACGAGCCGAAGTTTTAACTAGGGGTTATAAGTGAGCAAAAAAACCACAAGCGTTACTCTTGACCGAGCTCGAAAACTTAGAAGCCTATCCAATGCTCAAAAAGTCAAGAACATGACTGATAAAAAAATCGACAAGATAATTGAGAATGACCCAGACCTATACCAGCTGACCGATGAAGAACTGGCAGAGTTTAAGGTCGCACGAGGAAATAACAATAAATATGAGCAAGAAACACACTAGCAAGCCAAAGGGATAATGGGTAAATTTCGTTTAAGCTGCTTGTAAACCTAACCTCTCTTATCTTTTCGTCCTATTCATAGTTTTTCTAGAACAGATCATGAACCGAATTTATATAACAAGGGAAATTTTTAGTTGGCATGTAAGCAACGATAGCTGTACTTATGCGATGCAAGCCGATTGGAAAAGGCCTTACGAATATCTTGACCTTGCATACAGAACACTAAACAACCATCTAGACAATCTAGAACTCATTGATTGCGTGTCAAATTTGAAAAGAGCTATAGATCACCGAATTAAAAAAATCTCTTCCGATTATAAGTTTAAGCGCCTCAATGTATTCAATTATTCCAAAGGTGACCTCGATAAACTTACACAGCTAGGCTTAGCCAAGCCAGCGATGCTCCATCAAATTAGAGCAATCAGGAACGCTATAGAACATCAGTTTAGTGAGGCTCCCAATAAGACTCGGTGTTCAGAGCTCGCAGATTTTACATGGTATTTCTTGAGGGCTACTGATGAAATCACTCGTTCAATGCCAACCGATATCCAATTTTGTGATAGCTATATACCCGGCATAGACACAAAAATATGGGCAAGGTTCGTATGGAACACATATACTGAGGCTCTATGGAGTAAAATGGAGTTCATTAGCAATTTACAGATAAAACATGTCTGTTTTGATCAAACAGAAGGTTATATCCCAATCGATGAAGTTTATATTTCTAAGCACGATAGAAATTTACAAAACCCGAAATTGGATGAAAAGGGAATTTCTGAACTAGAACCTGACACAATTTTGACTATAGCCGGCATTTACAATTTCGAAGACAGTTCCGCTCACAATATAGTGCAAGCATATTTCAATTGTGATAGAGGGGTATGAAATAATAGTTAGATCAGTATCAGCTATATTTAGTTTTTTATATGTTTAGAGCTGGCAGAGTGAGTGTCTTTATAATATTTCGAATCAGCACAAAACAAACACTATTTTGAACCATGACTGGAATTAAACTTGGCTGGGGGCTTCACGATACAGGACGAATGCTTCACATTGCGGATGCAGATCGAGGTAAGCAATGCAACTGCATTTGCCCAGACTGCAAAAACCCGCTAATTGCAAGGCAAGGTGAAAAAGTAGTATGGCATTTTGCACATGCAGTTCCAATTGAATGCAACGGCGAGAGTGTTCTGCACCGTGCTGCAAAGCAAGCGATTGTAGATGCGGCAAACCAACAAGAATCAATCAGCTTACCAGATAAATCTGGGATAGTGACCTTGCGTTCTTCACGGGGTAAATCATTCCAAAGAACATGGAGCATGCAACCCCAAAACCTTCGACTTTTTTCGGCAAAGCAAGAGGTAAAAATACGCCCCGACCTCATTGCCGATGTCCTTACGCAAGGAGAAGGTGAGCAAGAGCTGGCAATTGAAATCTATGTTACACACGCAAAGACCGAGGTTGAGGCAGACAAATACGAAGACGTAAAGTTATCCTGTATTGAAATAGACTTATCCGAAATACCTTGGAATAGCACTTCTGAGGAAATAAAAGATGCTGTTTTACAAAAGGCACCAAAAAAATGGATATATTGTGACTACGAATACTTGCTTATAGAACAAACAAAAAAGGAGCTTAGATCATATATTAGTAATACTGAGCGCCTTGATTTCGTAGCAGTTGAAGACTTTTGCAAAAAGCTTGGAAAGCAAGGCAATAGAATTTTAAAGCTCTTTGATTGGCCCATAATTACTGGCACATATCGTAAGAAAGGAAAAAGTGGGCTTACAGTTATTGAGCACAAAACCCAACCTAAAGTCACCATCCTTCATGACGACTGGAAGCGTGATCACAACGTATTTTCTGTAACAGGCTTAGTCAACGGCAAAACAAGATTACCCATACATTTAGTCTTGCGCGGCACCCCGAATGTTAGCTTTGATATCGAAAAACCCGCATTGGTCATTTGGCTTGAAATTTATGATGGAGAAATAGTGGAGGAGTTTTGTGAGCTAGAATGGATAGGCATTGATACATGGATCAGTAAGCTTGAGCAAATCGCTAAAAAACGATGCGAAGAGGAATTTTACAGGAATGAGAAAAAACATAGCGATATTAGTGAATTCTCTGAAAAATTTAGAAATGGCAATGATCTATTCAAACTGCAATTCATAGCAGAAAAACTTAATATCAAGAAACCTGAAAAAGAAGGTAGTTATTTACCGAACTGGAATACTACTTGGTCGGTTTGGAAAAGCCTCGTGTGGTACTACAAAATCTCAAGAAAAACAGGCTTTGAAGTGAGTTTAAAATCAATTGCAGATGATGCGTGGATATCCGAGCTGCTCGATTGGCCTGAAGATCAAGCCTCTATCGATGCAAGACAAAAAAATCTCTGGTTTTGGTTTAAAGATCTTGAAAAGGTTGGTATAGCTCGTCATCAAGGTAGACAACGGTTCCTAATTGCCGAGCAACTACCTAAAAATTTTATACCGTGGCACAAAGTGCCATAAGCCTAAATGTAGAATTTGGTAAAAGGAGACGGAGGGAATAATTTTTGACCAACACCGCAATTGATCAATAAACATACCCTCTATCTCTTTTATTTACACATCTGTTGTTGATTTATCCGGTATTTATCGTCAACGCGTTTCTATAAATTGTTTTTATGAGCTCTCATACAAAGGAAGACAATGAAAGAAATTGAGCCTAAAGGACGGATTAGTGATATAGCTGACGTCCTCTCAGAATATGCTAGTGACTACAGAAATTTATGGTTTAGGGGTCAGCCAAGCTACGAATATAAATTGAGGCCAAGTATTTTTAGGCAAGGCAATGAGTTCGGAATGGTATTCCATGAACAAAAAATGTTTGAGGAATTCAAACGTAGGTACCCAGACAAGTCGGAGCAGCATAAAACAACTTATGAATGGTTAACTCTAATGCAACACTATGGACTACCCTCAAGATTATTAGATTGGAGTAGTAGTCTAACCGTCGGTTTATATTTTGCTTGTGTTTCAAACCCTGACGATGATGCAGCACTATTTGTCTTTGATCCTACTTATATGGAAAGAGACTTCCATTTTAATGAGTTTATGAAAATGCAGGTGGAAGAAAAGACAAAGCATGAATTTTATAGGAGACTAGTCTTTAACACAGAAGGATTGATAGAAGACAGTACGAAAATTAATGGTATTTCTATCGCCCAGATAAAAAATGACTTGCATACGCAAATTAAATTTTATGGCCTATCTACAGGAAGCACGGAAGATTTCAACAGTCTCACAATTATACAAAAACTACAAAATACCGTAGATCATGAAGGGAAGCCTGTGCACATGATTGAGCAAGATGTAATCAGCGCGTTCTCCAACATTATCCCATTTAGATCTCCACATCTAAATCCTCGCATAAGGCAGCAACATGGCTTTTTTACGTTTCACGGCGGCATGTTTATAGAAGGCCAAGAGTTCATTAAAGTGGATGAGATGGAAACACACACTTATAGTGAAAACTGTCTTTTAAAAATTCGAATATCATCGAAAGAAAAGCGAAATATTCTAAAAGAGCTCGCTTATGCGGGTATTCGGGAGGCAACTTTATTCCCGGAAATGGAATATCAAGCAAAAGAGATAAAGGAAGAGTTCTCGGAGAGTTGTGGCTCATAACGAAGGATGCTTCGGTCACTAAAAAACATGGTCTGCGCGGGACGCGCTTTTCTTAGCGCCGCGTGCCCCTCGCCACGGCGTTCCCATTTCAAGCCGTCGAGTAACGGAGCAAGCAAGAGATAAAAGCTGAGGCTGTTTGAGCGGAGCGAGTTTCCGAAGCTTCTCTTGATGGCGAGTAACGCAGAGAAGCCGAAGGCCGGCTTGATGGGTGGGCTTTGATGTACAGGGACGTTCGAATGCCGCGAACGCATGGATGCGTAGGAGCGGTCTTGGTTACTTCTTTGACTCAGAGCGTCCTGCTCTTCGGTCTTCGACCAGCACAAAAAGCGGCTGCCCAATTTTGTTCCATACAAAATTGTCCCCAAATAAAGAAGTAACTCGCCCAAAGGCGAACCTTTATTTAGCTTTATGGATTAATCAAAAGATTATGAATCAGAGAGCTTCTTGCTCTCCTGCTCCAACCTCCATCCCACCGCATCCCTAACCTCCGGATCACTATCCTCCTTCAAAGGAAGTATCGCTTCCAACGGCGCATTTTCAACCGCCGCCAACCGCACCGTCCAATCACTATCCTTCAACAAACGAACAACACTTTCCCCATGTAAACGACTTGCGACTATGCGCCGGATTTCCGGTTCGGGATCAGTTGACATTAATTCCAGCGTTTCTTCCGGCAAACGATTGGCCACCATTTTGCGCACTTGACGATCATCATCACGAATAAAACGAAATAATCTACCGGCCGGTAAACGTTGTACCACGTAGGCGCGGACTAAGTAATCAGGATCGCTGGCGAGCTTCTCTAAATGTTCTAGCGGCAAGCGATCGGCAACGGTGATTCTTACTTCGCGGTCTTCGTCGTTCATGAGTTCTGACAATCTATCGCGAGGTAATCGATAGGCGACTGCCCTTCTTACGGCTTCGTCTGGGTCGTAGATTAGTTCGTCGAGCATCGCGACGGGGATGTAGCGTGCGGCTATTGCGCGGCGTTCCCAGAAATCATCACCTACATAGAGTGGTGCGAGTTCTGGGTTTAAACGGAGGAAGCGATCAATTTGGCGGCCGCTGTCGACAACCACGCAGGCATCGCCCGGACAGCAGCGTTGTGCCGGAAGGAGGTTTTCCGAGTAGCGGCAGGAAATACAATCGGCTCTCGGGGTTAGGTCGTTTCGGTCGTCGCTCATTGTCTTCAATTAGGGTTACCGGTATTTACATTGAGGGACGTTTGTTTGCCTTCAATTAATGTTTTGTTCTATGAGTCTTCACATACCCTTATAGTAGCTACAGACTTTTAGTCTTCATACAACTCGGCAAGTACCATTCCAGATGCAGCTTCTTCGTCGTTAGTTAATACCGAACAATGATCAGACGAATTAACGAGATATACATTAAACCCCTCGCATTCGCGAAAAGCTTTGCCCATATTCACGTCGTCATCTGAGCAGTAAGTGAAGTGCGCGTCGCTATGTTCTTCACGCACTTTTTGCATAGTCGCTTCGGAGAGGCCTTGTTTTTCAACGAAGGCCACTACGTCATCAATCACTTGCATTTTCATTTGATGAACCTCTTAACCAAAAGCCTTAACCATTACCTTCAACTGCAAAACGAACACGTTCTTGCGGTTGTTCACCCATGATTTTCGCTAACCAGGGTGGTGGTGTACCACCGATAACGGTTTGTAACTCAGCCATTAATTCTGGAGCTGGGCGGACTTCTTTTAACTTCATTGGATGAAGCCCTGCACGAACCACTTTGGCTGTGGCTGGACCACCAATCGACGCTGTACACAGCACGTGACAATCTTCGATTAGATTCGCGCGAATGACATTTTTGTCGTCGTCGGGGTCAACTTTGGGAACGCTACGAATATCGATTAAACGAATTTCGCTACCGGAGACTTGGTAGATGAGAAAACGGGCGCAGGAACCGAAATGGCCATCGATTTTATCGCCATTGTTTGACGTGCAAGCAATACGAATAGAGCCCGGCATGTCGTCTTCGGCGTAGTCGTCAATTTCAGGTAAAGGCTCAGCTTCGAATTCAAAGCCTCGACCTTTTAAATAATTGACTGCGCGGGTGAGTTCGTCATCGCTTGCATTGGCGAGTAAATCGTTTGACGCGGAAACCAATTTACCTTTACGCAGCTTTGACAATTTGTTGGCCGTAATAGGATGGCCAACAGCTTGCAGTAGAATTTTTAACAGCGTACTCGCTTCGGTATCTGGCAGTTCACGTGCTGCCAGACCAATGCGTAGTGCGACTTGTTCTGATAGCGGAGAAGACATGTTAGGCCTCCTCTGCGCGCTTCGCCCTAACGGTTATGGGTAAACGCGGGCGTTCGGTAAAAGGTTCAATATAATATGATGATCCATCCGCTAAGGTAAATTTCCCACCCCATTTGTCATCATCCTCATATTCGACAGATACGATTGTATCTTCTAAATCTTTTTTCGCGATATAGAGCGTTAGTTGCCCAGTATCATTTTGGCGAATCATTACGCTTGGCATTGCGTATCTCCCGTTATGCACACTTAACAATATGTGAACGCCATTAGCATGATAAGCAATGGCGCGCTCACAGATGATCCGCAGCGGGGTTGCCGCTGCGGAATACTTCTACTCGTTAGTCAATTAACGAACCAAGTCGTAGTTGTAGTCAGTGGTTTGCATACCACGGGTTTTGTCATCCAAATGCTCAAGCTCAGTGTTAACCAAGGTAGTGAGAATTTGCATAGCACCTTCGTAACCAAGAGTGGTTTGACGATGCAAATGATGACGATCGAAGATTGGGAAGCCGATACGGATTAGTGGCACTTCATGCTCTTCGCCTTTGTAAAGCGTATCGCGCTGAATGAACTTACCGTAGCTGTTACCAATCATGTAGTCAGGCTTGTTGGTGAATACGAGTGAACGCATATGCCACAAGTCTTTACCGATGTGCACTTCACTGTTAGCACCGTATGGGCTTTCCGCCAAGATAGCTTCCATGGCTTTTTTCCAACGCTTGTTAGCGTTGTTAGCTAATACGTGAGTAGGCTCACAACCGAGTTCTAATAAGAACTTAGTCATACCCATGACAAAATCTGGGTCGCCCCATAGTGCGTATTCTTTGCCATGTAACCAAGCGTGTGAGTCAGTCATCATGTCAACAAGACGACCGCGCTCTTTGGCGATGCTATCAGCAATTGGTTGACCAGTGGTTTCGCTAACTTTCATTAGGAATTCATCTGTCCAATCAAGACCCATTGGGATATGTGAATCTTTTTCACCAGGTGCTGCATGGTTCCAAGTATTTTTAACGAACTTCAAGCTCTTGGTTGACTGCCAAGGTTGTAAGAAGAACGTGTTTTGCGCGTTAGGCGCATCTTTGATTTCGTCTTGCGTAGTACCACCGGCATACATACGGAATTCACCGTCAGCTGGAGTATCCAAAATTTCTTCTGGATCAGACAACATTGTGAAGTCAATGTCCATTTCATTAAGCATGCGCTTAATAACACGGTAGTTGCCAAGATAAGTTTCGAAGCCTGGAACGATGTTGATTTTACCATTGCTGCCTACTTCTTTATCTTCCATATGGTTCAAAGTGAAGTAACGGATAATACCTTCAAACATGTTATCCCAACCTGTGGTATGGCTACCAACAAAGCTTGGAGTATGAGCGAAAGGTACTGGGTAATCGTCAGGGATATGACCTTCTTTACGAGAGTTTCCGATAAAGGCGTTAAGGTCATCACCGATTACTTCAGCCATACACGTAGTAGACACAGCGATCATGTCTGGCTTGTAAGTCGCTTTACAGTTTTCTAGTCCGTCAAACATGTTTTTCTGACCACCGAATACTGCCGCGTCTTCTGTCATTGAGTCAGATACACAAGAGATTGGCTCTTTGAAGTGACGGTTAAAGTAAGTGCGGAAATAAGCAACACAACCTTGGCTCCCGTGAACATAAGGCATGGTTTTTTCAAAACCTAATGAACACAATACTGCACCAAGTGGTTGACAGGCTTTAGCTGGGTTAACAGTTAACGCTTCGCGAGCAAAGTTGAGTTCTTTGTATTCTTCGGTTGTTGTCCACAAAAAAGTCTCGTCGATTAATTCTTGTGGATGAACTTCCTCGAACTGCTCTCGTTTGTTTTTCAGGCTATCTTTGTAGTCCTGATCGCGGAACAAGGGATAACTGGGTTTGATGTCTTCAACTGATTGACTCATGGTAATTTCTCCTCTCGCGCCACTAATCTGTGGTCCGGCGAGCTAGGTTGAGTAAGTGGTGGGTTGAGTACACAACCCACCAAGGTTAGATACCTACGTAACGACTATTCAGATCGATTAAGCAGTAGCTGCAACTGATTCAGTTTGCTCTGCTTCTTTCTTCCAAGGCGCTTGTAGCTTATTCCAGCATGGGTTGTTCAACGTCATGTCCATATCACGAGCGAAGATAGCGAAGCCATCGAAGCCGTGGTAAGGACCTGAGTAATCCCAAGAGTGCATTTGACGGAATGGGATACCCATTTTCTGGAATATGTATTTTTCCTTAATACCTGAGCCGATGAGGTCTGGCTTAACTTTCTTCACGAACTCTTCGAATTCGTAGCCAGTTACATCATCGTATAAGAGCGTTGCGTCACCCATTTCTTTGAGTGTGCGGTCGTAGTCATCGTTATGGCCAAATTCATAACCAGTACCAACAACTTCCATACCCAAGTCTTCGTAGGCGCCGATTACGTGACGTGGGCGTAAGCCACCAACGTACAACATAACTTTTTTGCCTTCTAAGCGAGGACGGAATTTAGCGATAACTTCTTCCCACTCAACTTTATACTTCTCGATAACTTCTTCGCATTTAGCTTGGATAGTTTCGTCGAAGTAAGAAGCGATTTTACGGAGTGATTCAACAGTTTTGGTTGGACCAAAGAAGTTGTATTCAATCCAAGGGATCTGATACTTCTCTTCCATATGACGAGAGATGTAGTTCATTGAACGGTAGCAGTGAACTAGGTTCAATTTAACTTTAGGCGTTAATTCCATTTCTGAAATCGTACCGTCACCAGACCATTGAGCAACAACACGTAGGCCCATTTCTTCTAACAAGATACGAGATGACCATGCGTCACCACCGATGTTGTAGTCACCAATGATGGCTACGTCATATGGAGTGGTTTCAAATGAATCGTCTTCGTCACGAGCACTTAATACCCAATCGCGAACCGCATCGTTAGCAATGTGGTGACCCAATGATTGAGAAACACCGCGGAAACCTTCACAACGAACGGGTACAACAGTTTTACCGTGTTCTTTAGTTTTTGCTTTAGATACTGCTTCAATGTCATCACCAATCAAACCGATTGGACATTCTGATTGAATTGTTACGCCTTTGTTTAATGGGAAAAGCGTTTCAATTTCATCAATAGTTTTCGAAAGCTTTTTGTCACCGCCGAAAACGATGTCTTTCTCTTGGAAATCGGTAGTGAAGTTCATGGTAACGAAAGCGTTAACACCCGTAGTACCGATGTAGTAGTTACGACGTCCAGCACGTGAGTACTGACCGCAACCAACAGGACCATGAGAGATATGAATCATATCTTTTACTGGACCCCAAACCACACCTTTAGACCCAGCGTAAGCACATCCGCGAATAGTCATTACACCTGGCAAAGATTTTTTGTTCGATGTAATACATTTTTTGGATTGCTCTAATTCAGGATCATTAGGCGATAAATGCTTCGCACGATCCTTTTTCGCTTTCTCTGGATAAACTTCAAGTACTTCTTGAATCAACGATTCAACTTCGTCTCTAGACATTACGGCCATGGTGAGCCTCCTCTAATTTGGGTCTGTTAATACCTATTTGATTTCCACTGTTTTGATAACCAAATAGGTATTAACAGACCCGGGTTGCGGGTGCAGATATCGAAAGATATCTGATAGGGCCAATCTGCCCTATCCCGATCTGACCCCGGAGCGAAATCCGGGGTTACCACTTTGCTGTAGAGAGGAATTAACCTTCGTCAGCAGCTGTTTTACCAACAATGCTCATGTCTTCTTCTTCCATGATGCCGAATTCCATCAACAACTCTTCGAGTTCGTCCATGGTGATAGGCGCAGGAATAACAAGCTTTTTGTTTTCGATGATTTTGTTTGCAAGTGCACGATACTCATCAGACTGTTTTGCAGCTGGATCGTACTCGATGCAAGTCATACGACGGATTTCAGCACGTTGTACAACGTTGTCACGTGGGATGAAGTGAATCATTTGAGTGCCTAATTTAGCAGCCAACGCTTCGATTAATTCATCTTCACGGTCAGTGTTACGTGAGTTACAGATCAAGCCAGCTAGACGAACACCGCCTGAGTTTGCATATTTCACGATACCTTTAGAAATGTTGTTGGCAGCGTACATAGCCATCATTTCACCAGATACAACGATGTAGATTTCTTGTGCTTTGTTTTCGCGGATAGGCATAGCGAAACCACCACATACAACGTCACCCAGTACGTCGTAGAAAACGAAATCTAGATCGTCTTCGTATGCACCTTCCTCTTCAAGGAAGTTAATTGCAGTGATAACACCACGGCCTGCGCAACCAACACCTGGCTCTGGACCGCCAGACTCAACGCACTTAACTTCGCCGTAGCCAGTTTTTAATACATCTTCTAACTCGAGATCTTCAACAGTTCCCGCTTCAGCCGCCATTTCCATGATGGTGTTTTGCGCTTTCGAGTGAAGGATCAAACGAGTTGAGTCTGCTTTAGGATCGCAGCCTACGATCATGACTTTTTTACCAGCTTCAGCTAGTGCAGCCACAAGGTTTTGAGTGGTAGTGGATTTACCGATTCCACCTTTACCGTAAATTGCACATTGACGCATTGCCATAATAATTCTCCTCGGATTTAACAGGCGTTCGTTCATCTATTTCGGAGCAGCAGAGAAGGCCACATACCTGACATAGCTCGTACTGCCTGTAGCACTGCCTTAGGTGCAGCGTTTGTGCCAGCCGGGGCAAAATTTCGTAACCTATTGTTTTAATGAGGATTATTTATTTAACCCGAGTATTTCCCTATGGTGTTCTACCCGACAAAAGGAGGGAAGTGTCGCAATAACAACAAGAGTTTTGAGGGATTTTTGTAGCGAACAACAACAGCATTTTTGCTCGCTTAATGTTGTCGAAAACCATACAAAATAGAGTCGCGCGAAGGTGTTTCTTTATGAATGTGATATTTACTTCAAAAAGTTTTACGGGAAATCAATGACTTACTGGTGGCGCACTTTTTGAAAGCTTTAAACACTTTAATGACGTCGCAAAACCATTTACTGGCGATAACAATTAACGGCACGAGGCGCCCACTATGAGTGAATCAACATTCGATACTATTGTTTCAGGTTTAAAATCAGGAAAGATTGTTCCCTACATCGGTCCAGGCGCGCTTGCAGGCGTAACCAACAGAGCCGACGGCACACCCATTCCCGCGGATAGCGAAAGCCTTATCCTTGCGATGAACAACGGTACGCCCATGGCGCCAAAACTGATGTACGAATTCCCACGTGCTGCTATGAATTTAGAATTGAAGAAAGGCCGCAAGTTTGTAGAGCGTTTTCTAACAACGACTTATGGCGAAAAACAGTATACCGCCTCTAAACTGCATGACTGGTTAGCAAGCCTTGGCCTGCCCTACATCATCGACATTAACCGCGACACACAATTTCAAGATTACTATCAAGACCGCGCCCATAATTTAGTACTTGGTGTTGCACGCATCTCAGGTACCGATTACCGTTTTCGAATCTTCCAATTCACCGATGGCCAATATGAAGAGATTGATGTCGAAAACGCAGACCCAGGCTTACCTATTTTATTTAAGCCCATGGGTTCACCTCGACCAGAGCCAACATTTATTGCCTCTGACGCGGACTATGTCGACTACATTACCGAATTGATGGGCGGTTTTTCTATCCCGTACTTCATGAAAGACTACCGCAAAGAAAGGCAGTACCTCTTTCTGGGCATTAACATGACCCGTGACACCGAACGCATGGTATTGAGCGACATCATCTACGCCGCCGACAAACCCACCGGTTGGGCACTCATCCCCAACCCCACCGAAAAAGAACTCCGCTTTTGTAAGAAAAAAGGCATCGAAGTCATCGACGCGGATTGGGACAGCCTAATCAGCGGTTCGCTAGACGAAAAAGTCTCTGCATCAGCTGCGGGTTAATGGTTTTTTGCGGATATAGAATTTAGCGCTGAATCCGTAATCTACAACTAGGGCCTGGTTTCAAAAACGTATAAACCCATCCATGGGAATTCTCATGTACGAAAGTCCAAAACATCCATGTTTTGAAGCGTTTTGAAACCAGGCCCTAGCCGCAGATTACTCGCAATGTAAGAATCATAGACTTGTGTGTACGAATTATTGGCAAAGCCAATAAGAGCCTACAGGAAAATACAAAGGAAAGAAGATTCAAGATTTTGCCACTGGGCAAGGCCAGAGCTATTTTTTAAGCGGAGCGGCAGAAAATTGCTCCTGCATTTTCTGCACTTCCGCCGTCCGTGGCGGTCGTACACGTAGTACGTGAGCATTGAAAAATGGCGATAACGCCGCCCAGTGGTAAAAGCTTGGATCTGACGCAAGAACTAGTCGGATTCACCCCACAGATACTCATCTATCTCGCGCATCAAAAAATGATTATTCTTCACATCCTTCGCAATCTGCAACGCCTCATCCTCACTATAGCCATGCAAATTAAAACTTAATTCGCCAGCGGGCTCGCCGTCATACATGAGCTTTAAACTCAGTAGCCATCCATCATCAGACATGGCAGTTAAATTGATCGCGGCTTTCAGTCGATTTTCCAACGCAGTAATTAGGCTGACGGGTTCTATTGCCACACTTAATACCACCTGCCATTAACAAATATCAAAATGCGATGCGAGCATGCTGGATAGCTGTGCCACACTCAAACCTTCGAAGGTATTGTAGATACTGGTTTCACCACCCACGTCCGGAAACTCTAAATGTGCGCCATAGCAGTTTTGCTCTTGCCCATAGTTGTACAGATAGGCTCTTAGCCCCTCGCACTCGGGATGCTCAATGTAAATCGCTTGTCGATTGACGGTTTCGTTAATATTAATTTTAAACGACGCTTCGCCAAGGTGGTCGACTAACACCAAGAGTAAACTCTTGATTCCCATGTGTTTATCGAGCGCCCATATATTCGGCATGTCCTCATAAGGGCTCGCACTGACAGGACGTTGTTGTGTGTGCTTACGCTTAAAACCTAGCATAATTCCTCCACCTTCGGAGTCTATTGGATACGGCAACTTCTCTAGGAACATTTCAATTAGTCCGTTGCAATAGACAAAATGCAATAGCCACGCCAAACGCGTTGTCCGCTATCTGCTTGATTTTATTAGTAAGATACATTTTTGTAGTTGGCTTTTACGATACAAACCGGTGAGCCCATCAACTCAGTGTTGGTTTTGCGACAACAAAAAGTTAGAGGCTATGTTGTTACTGTGCGTTGAACTTTCGCCAGGCATCAAAACCACCTGCAAGGCTGTAGACATTATTAAAACCAAAATTGGCAAAGAGCTCGGCGAGATGTTCACTCGAATGACCGTGATAACAGTAGATAACAATATGCTTATTCTTGTCAGCATTCTTTAGCAAAGACTCCACTAACGCATCGTGGGCATGCAGTGCGTCTTCCATGTGCTCAATCTTATAGTCTGGTGTTGTTCGGCAATCTAATAGCACGCAGCTATTATCCGTTAGGGTTGATTGCAAATGTTCGACTTCCAGAGTTTTAAAAGCGGGCATGGTTTAGTCCTCTCGTTTGCTATTCATCTTCAACTATGCGCATTGCCATCTCATAGACCACACTGCCACCAACTTGGTCGAGGGGGTCGAGTTCTTGTAACTTGGTCAACACTTCTATGGCCAACTCAATATTGCCCTTGCGAAGGTTTACGAAACCGGCTGCTTTTAAGCTGTACAAGTATAATCTCGTTGCACCTGTAGCATGTTGCCAGTCGGCCGTGTCCGCTTTAAGGGTTCGCCAATCATTTTCAAAGCCGACTATTTTCGCTGCAGTCTCCAATACGCTGTTTATAAAGCTCAATGACTCTTCAAAGCGATTGCTATAAGCGTAAAGTTTGTAGAGCGCCACTTGAAGTTCTAACTCCTCGGGCAGCTCGGCCTGGGCTTTTAATAATAAGGTTTCTGCTCGTTGCCAGTCATCGGCAATATTGAGCGATTCACGCATCAATTGCTTAATCGCCAAGGGTACCACTGCATCTTGGCTAACGGGTATGTCTGTTAGTAAATCTCGCAACTGCATGTTTATACCGCCACGCTCTCGTGCCGCGAAATCACCGAATGATAACCTTCTTCCATTAACACTTGCCGGACGGTAGGGCGTTTAAGCATTTTGTGATAATGGCTTTGGCACAACAGTGGTAATTGAATATCAACCTGCTCAGCCCAAAATTCGATATAGAACAACGCGGCGTCAGCAATATTAAACTTCCACTGATGCCAATTATTCTCACGCATTGTTTTCTCGATCCAATCGAAGTCTTTGGTGACCATTTCCACGCCTTGCTCACGCACTTTCTCAGCTTCAACTTTATCGGCGGTATACTTGTCTGTGGTAAAAATGCGGGTGAAACCTTCCCCGTGAACCTTTCGGGTAGCAAAATCCAGCATCTCCATTATCGCTACTCGCTGCTCTTCATTATCACCAAGTAAACTACTACGTGGATATTCTTTCGCTATCCACAAGGCAATTGCAACAAAGTCTGTTAGTGCATTGCCATCCGTAGTCACGAGACTGGGAATTGTTCCTCTGGGGTTTATGGCTAAGTACTCTGGCTTGTATTGGTCACCCTTTATGAGATTAATCAGGTAGGCCTCAAAGGTGACCTCAACCTCCTCCAACAAGATATGGATGCCAGTGCTACAGGAGCCTGGTGTAAAATAGAACTTTAAATTTGCCATCTATTCAATAACCTTAGCTGGACGTGTCTTACTAGCTTAGTTGCCAGAAAGTGCGGTGCTATAAACACCATTTTCACGAATCATTTTTTTAAACGCTTTCATTACTGGGCGGGATATCATTGTTTCAGCCAACAAGCGTTTTTCATAAATATTAATACGCAGCTGCTCATGCTGCTCTGCTTCCCAGCTACCCGCCATGACAGCACAAGCCTCTTCAATCAGCGCATGCATGTCTTCGTCGAATAACTTACCTGGGATGTCTTTCGTTACCTCGTATAACAGTCCGATTACCCACTTATCCTCTTCCGTCATCTTGCATTTGCCGTCGAGGATTTTTAATTTAATCGTTGTCACACAATCCACATCGAGCGGTTCAAATACTTGCTCTGAAAACCATTGCCTTACTGCCTGCAATGGCAAATCGGCAGAAACTAGTGGTTGTTGCACACTCGACATGTCTATTCCGATGTCACTGTTTGACTAAACTCTGCCAACGAATCTTCTACACCTAAATAGGCAAAATCATCTACCGATTGCACACCAATTGCTTCTAGCTTAGCTATGGGCCCATCGCCAATTTTTGCACTGAACACGGCACTACAGTCGCTAATCGTTTGCAGTATTTTTTGCATCGCTGTTTGGCTGCCATGTTGGCCGTGGCAATAGTTATCAACTTCGCGGCGCTCTAACAGTACGGGTGCAGCTTCGCCAAGCTCATACACCCAAAACTCTTTCGCATGACCAAAATGGAGGTTAATGGAGATACCATCTTTACTGGCTACAGCCACTTTCATTGTATGCTCCTAGTGCTATCTCTGTTCATACCTCTAAATATGCTGCAACGTTCAAACACTTCGAGAGTTGGCTTAACTTGTTTATGGTGGCAGTATTTGGCTACCAATTTTGCTAAACCTTTAATATCTCGCCCTGTCGCTTCGGGAAATAATTCTGCCAATATGCCAAGGAGAGTATCGTCAATGGCTAGTTGAAATTGCTCGGTCATGACTTGCCAAATTCGCCGACGGTCTTCCAGGTCCGGTGCGTGGTAGCTAATCATGGCGATACACCGAGAAATAATCGCTTCGTCTATATCGCCCACACGATTAGTGGTTAAAAACAATAAACCGTTGAAGTATTCAAGTACGCGCAAGAAAACACCCACTACAGCATTTGCAGAAATATTGTCGTCTCGTCGCTTGATATAGACATCGGCTTCATCGATTAACATCACCGCACCCCAGCGCTGTGCACGCGTGAGTGTGTCTTTTAAGCATTGCTCCATTTCCGCAACGTTTAGGCCGAGCTGGCCCGAATGGACGCGATACAGTGGTCGTTTAATAATTTCCGAATACACTTCCGCCGTCAGTGTTTTACCAACACCTGCTGGTCCGGCGCACAACACTGTAGTTCCCCCAGATTTACCTTCAACGATATCGTCCATCAACATATCCATTTCTGCAGTCAAAATATCGATGAGATCCGTTTGTTCCGGCGGAAGAATTAATTTGTCTTTTAATTCAGGTTGGTATTCGTAAGGTGCGATGTCGTCCACGTGTACCCACAAATGATGATGGAGGTCTAAGTGGAAGAATAAAATATAGGCGTGAACAGGTAATTCCGTAAACGAGCCAGGTTTTAAACGCTCCTGAAGTTTTTCAGCTTCGCGTTCGACTTTATCGTCATAGTTCATGCTTTTACCTGCTTTGCGCAGGTACTTACTTAATATATTGCCGGTAGCATCGATTGTCAGCGCGCGCTCTTTAATCACATCTTCATCATTAACCAAACGCGCTGAACCACCACTACTGGACAGTACGACAACGCTTTTTCGTGTCCAATCGCTACTTCGGTGCGACGCGCTTGGATCCTCGGTGTATATCCCGGTGCCGCGACCGGAAAACTGGCGGCCGTAATCAGATCGCCAGGCAAAATACTTTTCGACTGATTGCTGGTAGTTGTCGACTAATGCTTGTGTTTCTTTGAAATAGCCCCTTTCTGCGAACATTTCTGCAATGGTTTTTCCAACCATATCGCGCTCGCGAATAATCAGCGGTATCGACACGATCTTTGCCATTGAGTTGGCTTTTAATTCCAACACAATGCGCCCCGCTTCTTCTTCGCCAGGCGGCGTATAGTCGATACGCGTGACCAAGTAGGCTATGGGTTTCCCATTAGGGTTTGCTTGGAATAACCAGCCATTAATGGCGTTATCAATAAGAAACTCTGCGATACCCGCTACTAGTTTTTCTAGTTCACCTTCTCCATAGGTAACCCCTGGATCGTTCAATGCTTGCTTTAATGTGTCCAGCTGAGCTGCTTTGCCACGCATAGTCGGCCCGGCTTGCTCATAAAGGTTTTGTAAGTAGCCTAGTTCTTGAACGGATAACTGGCTGGTGGTTAGCTCTGCTCGGTTACCAAACTTTAGTTGATCGGAGACCACGGTCATATCCGGGAATTCGCTTAACAAAGCTTCGGCGAATGGGCGTTCAATTTGTAACTTCATTGATCAGCACCTCGTTGCTTTTTCAGCTCTGAATAGGGTGAATAGCTCGCTAGTCGATGATCAATAATGGGATTGCCCACAGTAAAGTGATACACACTTTGTAATCGCTCGGTTTGTATACCCAACAGATCATGGACACCATCATCGAAAAAGCACCCAATACCTGTGCCGCGCATGCCGACTGACTCAGCTTCTAAGTAAAGAGTTTGGCCGATCATTCCAGCCTCAGACAAAATGGCGCGATATCGCCAGGGCTTTGCCTCAACATCAGCAAAATCCCCCAGCATACCCAGGCTAAATGCGCCATCTCCCGCAATGGGTTGTTGGCAACTTAATTTAGATGCCGTGCGCTCGGCTTTTGCAGCAATTAGTTGATAAAGCGGAAAATCTCTTTGGCCAGAATTTGGACCATCGTCTAATGTTTTCCACAAAAATTGATCACGCAATTCCGATCGCATCATTGCCTCTCCGGATTCGCTGCGCGGAAAAGCGTATAAGCCCGGCGCGAAACCTTCGACGCGATGTATAAATAAAACGCAATGTACTAACACATCACCGGTTAAGCCACTCCAGGGTAAAAAATCTTTGCGCGGTAGTGTTTGATCGAGAATTCGATAAAAGTCATCTTTTGCCAACACAGATTGTCCGTCAAAAGCTTGAGCAGAGCGGCGTGAACGAATAATACGAGCTGCAGACTCTTCACAACGTGACGCCAAAGCAGCCGAATACACGTTTAGCGTTTGCGTCTCTTCAATCTCTATGCCTTCGGGCTTTTCACAGAGCGCAAAGGTTTCATCGATAATGGGCCATTTGTAGAATGGATGTTTATCCAACAAGTTGGGCTTACCGTACCATTTTCCTGCCGATACATCGGCCAACAGTGTTTCAACGTTGTCCTTTTCAGCTCCCTCAAAGCTGTCTAAATTGCTCGTATTTAAACGCAACAATACTTCAGGGTATTCCTTTTCGACTTCGGCGAAATCGTCAGCGCGATCAACACCAAGTAATTGTGCTAATTGAGCATCAGGTGTAGCGGGTAGTGCTTCGACACTGCCACCTTGCAGACCTGCCGCATAATTTAATGCGGCAACCGCGTGACCGATATCCAATTGGCAATAGCGATAGGCCCTTTCGCCGTACTTCCAGGCTTCGCGCCAAGCGATCGAACTTAAACCGAGATATACAACAGGTGAATTTTCCGCAGGCGTTGCCTCATCATGCTCTTCACAACGAAAGTCACAACGCAACTCAAGCGCATGCAATTCAACACAATAATGATATAAACCATCGGCTACACCGGGCACACCAAGCAATATCAAATAGGCTTCGGTGGGATGTAGATTGCCGCTGGATGGATTACAGCGCAGTGACCAACGTGCCGTGCCAAATTGTTTCCACGCCGACAGCGCTAAGGACGTTTCGAGCCAGCCCGCAATCCACTTCAGATTAACCTTTTCGGCAGCCACTTTTTGTGCCGCACTGTCGGTCAACTGCGCATAGGAAACCGACAACTGATCAGCAACGAATGGCAGCTCTACCAGCGGCGCACCATCATATCGCCGAAACGGATTTGGCTGATTATCCCAATCGATTGTTTCTGGTCCTTTGGCGTAACCAGAAAAATGATGTTTTGTACGCTGATGATAATCGCGGGCATCAGAAACGCCCGAAGACGTTTCAGTGGCAGAAAGTAACGGCTTATTCATTGCAAAAACAATGTCTTGAAATGGGTAACGTCACGATACGGGCGATGCGCTTATTTCATCAGCTAGGCATGTAACGGGCGGGCCCGCTTGACCATGCTCATCGCGAAAGCTCACCAAATACAATTCCGTTTGTGGCTCTTCTTCAACATAACCGGTATTAATCAACATACCCATAGTGCCTGGTGTTGCGAATACAACATCGTCATCAACACCCGGAACAGAGCCGTCATTCACAATTGTGGTGGTGGCAAATACCGCATCACCTTTTTGAACACTACGCAGATGATTCATAGTGGATCCCCGCTAAAAAATTAAACCGCACCCCAAGCTTCGCGTTTTTCTTCCGTGACATCTGCAAGTAGCTGGTCGAGTGATTTAACCGTGCCTTTAGCCTTGTAGCTTTTCAATTCAGCGTACACAGTGGCTATTTTGTCTGCTGGCTTTTGGCCTTTAAAGTCACTCTTTTCTAAAGCTAGTTCATCAATTGCCTCGTTCCAGGGTACACCTTGTACAAGAGGAATAATGATTGCCTTGGCGGAACCAATTTCATAAATTGCATTTTCTTTGGCGTTGACCACGAATAGTAAAATCGCAATGTCATCAGCGAAATCCGCTTGATAACGATCTAGGAGAGTAGGAATATCCTCGACTTGATCAAGGCTAGCAATCAGCATGTGTATTTTATCGTCAGCGAGAACAACCGCCCCTTTGATGGTTACTTCCGGTGGGTTTGGATGACCTTTATCATCTAATCCGCCATCGATAATAACCAAATCCCCACGGTATCCCTGCATCGAACCATCTGACGTTGGCTCGATGAAATTGGTGTTAAAAAATAGATGATTCGCTTGGTAGGTTTCTAAAATCACAACGGTCTCTCCAGTTCTAGATCGCAATAACTGCTGTTGATGACACAGGGTCGATGTTTAGCTAATAGACTTAACTAGTAGAGAGTATGGCAAGTTGCGTGCCGATCACGACAATTTTAGATTCGTCGTATAAACAACAACTTACAAGGGGCACCACAATTTTTTGATGCGACATTTTGTTAAATAGCTGACAAAGCGATTGCTCGATCATGAAATCACTTTGTCTGAAATACGACAGTGAAGCACGTTGAAGCCTAATAAATCAGGGGTTGTTTTTGGTTCAGTTTTTGCACTTAGGCATATATAGCGCGAACATATACCTTAATGACATTCGGGTAGTGTGTTTGAGAAAGGACTGTCTTAGGAGAGAACATTTTTTTAGAGAGGAAAGTGTAATGCCACTACAAATTAACCTGACATCTGCAAGCAGCGAAGCGCTCGATAGTCCAATGTCCAGTGCGATTACCAACCTAGCGGCTAAAATTAAATTACATTCTATACATGGTTTAGTACCAAGCGCCCCTAATCTTGATATTACTTTCATGATCCCAGGTAAATTAGACAAGCCTAATTTTACGGGCATGAGTATGGGTGGGTTTGAATCGACCGAAAACACGTTGTTTTTCCAAAAGCCCGTACCAGAAGATTTGATCAACTCGCCTAAAGCAAACGATTTTGTTCGTTTGGTGTTGGAAGATGTAGTTGACAATGCGGCCGAATTTTTTGGCGAGCATGACTACGCCTTCCATCGCAGCGAATGGAGTCAGTTCGTCAATAGTCTCAGCCGTGTTAATTAGACGTAGCACGATCAATCTAATTAGCCTCAAATATTAAGAAGGTTTATATGCGATATTCGCCTTACGAAAACGAGTACAAAACCGCAGCCATGATGTCTGAGGCAGCAAAACTCGAGTATTTTTTAACGCGTGTGTTTGAAGCGGAAGAGATATGGGGGCTAGATGATGGCTGTGAATGGGTCACCATAGATCACGGCGACGACAACATCATGCCTATTTGGCCCTACGAAAAGTTTGCACAAGATTTTTCCGATGCACATAACGCAGAAAAAGCAAATACACAGCTGGGTATCACTGCCGAGTCGTTGGAAGACTTCCTCTACAATACACTGAGCGAGCTGATTGATTGCGATATTACTCTGTCAATTATGCCAGATGCACAATCGCCAGGCTGCTTAATTTCACCACACCGCTTGTATGAAATTCTAGAAGGCATGATAGATGCCGGAGAATATAAGCTGGATAGCTAACTTTAAAAAACCTAATCAAATCTCAATTAGGTTTTACTCGATGGTCTTTGGTCTTTCTCAAGGACACTAAGCAATATTGTTTGCTTGCATCTCTTCTCCACCACGATAGCGGATTCGTGCCTGCTCATCAGCCCCGAGAATTTTAGCCAACCAAGGCGGCGGGGTGCCTGCCATAACCGATTGAAGTTTTGTTAACACCTCACCAGCCTGACCACCTTCAATTTGTTTGATAGGGTAAACGCCTGCGCGAATGACTTTGGCCGCTGCCGGGCCACCAACCGATACGACATACAGCACCTGGCAGTCTTTAATCAGATCCGCGCGGAATGCATTACGATCATCCGAAAAGTCAGCTTCCAGCGCTGATCGAATATCAACAAGGCGATAGGCTTCTGTATTCACTTCATAGACTAAGTAACGAATGCAAGAACCAAAGTGCCCATTTAACGTGTCGCCACCATTGGAAGCAATCGCTACGCGTATTGAATTCGGTAGTGGAATAGGGTCATTTGAGATTGCGGGTAGATCTTCTTCATCATTTTCACCCCACAGTATTCTGACGGCTTCTTTCAATGCGGGTAAACCGATACCGATGTCTTCGCCGTCTTCTTCACCATCAACACTGGCAAAGCCCGTTTTAAGGTCTGTTACCGTCACATTTTTCAATGCTTCTTCGGTCAATTCGCCTTCTATACGACGATGTAATATTTCGAGTAATTGGCCAACACCAATATCCGGTAATATGCGCGCGGCTAACGCAATCTTTAATGCCACATCACGAGTTAAATTCGGGCTGTCAGACATACATTGGCCTTATCTATGCAACTAAGCTATTTGAAGACTTACGTTAACCTAGTTATGCAAATCAGGGTTAAAGAGAAATTTGCGTTAGCGAAGACTGATTAAAAGCCTGCCATTCAGATTGTGTGTACGCTTTAATGGTCAGCGCATGCAACTCTCCAGTTGCCAAACAATCAGAAAATCCCGCTAGCACTAACTGTTGCCTTTTAAGTAAATTCAATCCTTCGAAGCTTGGGCTTACGATAACGGCTGTAAAATTGCAGTCAGCACCTTCGACCTTAATTTCTTCTGCATCGGGTGTTACTTTGCGAATGCGTTCGACAACTTCAGCTTCTTCCATTATTCAACCCCTATTACACAAATATGTAATTAAAATATCAACTACGATGCTTCTTTCTCTACGGCTGCATCCAACATAGGCTGCAATGAGCCATCATCCACCATGGCACAGATAATATCGCTGCCGCCAACTAATTCGCCTTTGATAAACAACTGAGGGAATGTTGGCCACCCTGAAATTTTAGGAAGACGCTCACGAATAAATGGAGCTTGAAGTACGTTGATGTAAGCAAGAGGCGCGCCGGTTTTTTTCAATGCCGCAACTGCCGCGCCTGAAAACCCGCACTCTGGTGCATCTGGCGAGCCCTTCATATAAATAAGAACGGGGTTGCTAGCCAATTGCTGCTGAATCATTTCTTCTGTGCTCATAATGTTTTCCTCACAGTGGATATCACGCAGATACGGGATAGATCACACCTTCTTGAATATTGGTAACGAAATTTTTAATCATACGCAATGTTGGCAAATCTCCAGCAACATCTAAGGGTGAGAACCCATCGAGCGTGGTCAAGCTAGGGTTTGCGCCGCAGTTAATCAACATATTGATCATTTCGTGGTTACCTTTAGATGCAGCGTAGATTAACGCTGTTGCACCGTTGTCATTTTGGTTATCCACGTCTATGTCAGCCATGATGAACAATTTAACTAATTCGCAATCGTCAAACATACAAGCCATCCATAGCGCATTGTTACCATCTGCATTTTTTAGGTCCACAGATGCACCGGCATCAATTAATTGATTACACACCCAATATAGCCCCTTACGTGCGGCCACCATCAATGCCGTTTCATTGTTGCTTAATCGAGAGTCTAGGTTTTCGGGATTAAATCCTTCGTTAGTGAGCCAGTTGGTAAGTTCAGGCGATAGTTTTTTCATAGGAGGGTTAAGCGCTTGGAACCAAGCTTCGTATCCACCTTCTAGGCTGTAGCAGCAAGAAAAGCCAAAGTCACTGAAAAGTTGAGCCATATCACGACTAGAGTGACCGTGATAGCAGTAGATAATTATCGGCAACGACTTGTTGGTATGCTTTAATAGCATCCGTAAATTGCTGTCATCTAAATGTAGTGCGGTAGGATAATGCCCCATGGAATAGGAGCGAATATCACGCATGTCTAACACAATAACATTTTGCTCCGCGATCATACGCTCGGCAGTTTCAATATTCAGTACTTGCCATTTACTCATTGGACTTCTCCTCGCTCGCGGATATCGCCGTTACTAGATTGATGTCAATTAATCTTCAGGCCCAAAGCATTCGTCATAGGTCGAACACTCTTCGCAAGTTGGCGCGCGGCAAACATACCCGCCTTCCTGCTCACATAACTGCTTGTAAAAAAATCGCTTCCAGCGCATATCTTTTACATTTTTACTGACAAGCGTGGGGAACATCAGCGTTAGCAATTCACGCAGTTCTGCGCGTGTCGCCAAACCTAGGTCCTTCCAAAGGTGTTCTCCACCTAAACAGCCTGCTGCAACAATTTTTGCAAAGTAATGCTCCCATTCACTATTACTTGCCCGGTGCTCAGTTAACAGGCCCACCAAATCTGCGATTTCTGCAGCTCTCAATTCCATTAGTTCTTCACGAATCTCGCCATTACGCCAAATCGGTAGGCTTCTATCAGCTGTCAATGTAAGAAAAGCACCTACATCAATAGAATGGCTAAAATGCTTCAACAGTAATTTGTTGAACGTTGCCTCGGATAACCCTAGATAATTAGGTAAACAACCATGGCCTCGTCTCTGTCCAAGCAGTAACTGGTAGAAAAAATCCGCGCAGCGTTGTTCATTCTTTGCTTGATTTGCCGCTAGATCTAGATGCTCTAGCGAACTATCCTCATTTATGGACATAGCTGCTAATGATTTCATCGATGCCTACTCCACCGCACACGCAGCTTGTGCATGATTGTTGGAACAGCTCTCCAGGTCTCGGTCAGTACCAGCTCTCGGGCGACTATCGGTTAACGTGATGCTCATACTCTCGCGCAACCGATATTCATCAAAGCCCGCGATTTTTCTGCCATTAAAACTGATCAGCGGGCGACGAATTAATATCGGGGCATCGCATAAAGCCGCTAGTGCTTCATCGGCAGTCATAATATCTGGGTTAACCCGGCCACTTTTTACTTTCGGAGCGGCTCGGTTAAACCATTCACCCACACTTAAACCTTGCATATACGACTGTAATTCTTCTACTGTCCACGAATGGGTCAGCAGATTTTCAACTTTTAATGAGTAGCCTGCCTTTCTTAGCAAACTTTTTTGTTTGCTATTGGTAATACAACCCGGTTTCTCGTAAAAAATTATGGTCTCCAATGCAATCCCCTTTTTATCGAGATTGTATCTCAGCCATTGCCTCGTCCATCATTTCTGGTGGAATGCCGGTCAACGACCCCAATACATTCAGGGGTGCCCCACTCGCATCGAGAATAGCTTCTTCAATTGGGCAAATACTCGCGCACTGAGGGTGAGCATAATCGTCTTCGCACTCAGTACATTTTTTGGGGTTAATTTTAAAATGGGGAGAGCTTTGATAAATTGCATTGCTTGGGCAGACGTCATAACAAGCCCAGCAATTAACACACGATTCAACAATGGATAATGCCATGTTCTTCTCCCAATTCTGTCGTTAAATGCTATTAAAAAGGCAGCCAAGGATGCTAGTAGCCGCCTACAAGCTCCCAGGCTGCAACAAGGTCATCTCTACGCTTCCTGCACTTGCGCCACGGGTGCCTCACCCTCGAGTTTTCCAGCAGCGATCATTTCTTTATACACCGCTAACACAGCTTCCTCGATTGGCTCCATCGCATGCTCACCATTTGGTACAATACCGGCGTCTTCTAGGAGAGACCAAGGCTCGTAACCGATTTTCGAACATAGCACTGCTTCACAACCTTTAAGTGCTCGGATACTGCCATCGAGGGCTGATTCTTTTTCGCCGCAGGTATCACCACCAATGCAATACTGGTCTACTTTTCGGTGGCTAATAAAACGTACGCCAGTGGGGGAGGCTTCATAGATTAGGAATTCAGTCGCATGACCAAAATGTTGATTTATTAAGCCACCACCACTGGTAGCTACAGCAACCAATACAGGACGATAATTCGGGTTAATAATATCCTCCGGAGCGGGTACGGATACGGCCGCAAGACGCGCCTTTTTATCACGTTTTTCATCCAGCTCTTCAAGAATCCCATCGTGAACGACTTTACGTGTCTTCATTGCTGCATCGTAGTCAATATTCATCTCTGCGATTTTATCGAGTGTAAATTCTTCACCTCGGTCTTCACCGAGTAACCCTACTGCATCAGCACGACACTGACGGCAATGCCGCATCATATTCATGTCACCAGCACAGTCGTCCTGCAAATCCTGCAATTCTTCAGCTGAAGGCCCGCGTTGTCCCATGATGCCGTAAAAGGTTCCATGTTCCGCTTCAGCAATCAATGGCATAACGTTATGAAGGAATGCGCCTTTCTGTTTTACTATGCGGCTGACTTCTTTTAGGTGCTCATCATTGACGCCGGGAATCATAACGGAATTCACTTTGACTAAAATTCCACGCTCAACTAGCATTTCTAGGCCTTTTTGCTGTTGATCAATCAGAATTTTCGCCGCTCGTTTTCCGCGAATACGTTTGTTATTCCAGTAGATCCATGGATATATTTTTTCCCCAACTTCTGGGTCGACGCAGTTGATCGTTATAGTGACGTGATCAATGTTATGTTTCGCCAACTCGTCCACAGCATCTGGGAGAGCCAAACCGTTGGTTGATACGCACAATTTGATGTCTGGCGCCTCATCCGAGAGACGTCGAAAAGTTTCAAAGGTACGCTCCGGATTTGCTAGTGGATCGCCTGGACCGGCTATTCCTAACACCGTCATTTGAGGAATTGTTGCCGCAACAGCTTTAGTTTTCATTACGGCTTCTTCCGGTGTCAAAAGTTCAGACACAACACCCGGCCGAGATTCGTTCGAGCAATCGTATTTTCGGTTACAGTAGTGACATTGAATATTACACGCAGGTGCCACGGCGACGTGCATACGTGCAAAATAGTGGTGGGCGTCTTCAGAATAACACGGGTGATTTTGTACTTTCTCTCTAATTTCGTCGGAAAGATGTGACATCTGATCATCAGTGCTGCCACACGATCCTGTAGAACATCCACCACCTTCGGCTGGTACTGCAGTCGCTTCTTCTTGTCCTAGAACGGTAAGCTCCATAACGAGAACTCCTATTCGCTCCCTATTAGGGATTGGTTGGGTAACATGAAGAACACTTAATTTTATAGTGGTGTAAGTCGCTCGCTATTCGCACCACCATGCGTCTTCATACAACGTTCATTTAGCTTTCACCTATTGTGGTTGCAATGCCTATGCCCATTCTGTAACTCGTTGTTTTATCTAACTTTTAGCAATGGTTATTGATCGTTTTGTGGGGTTTAATACACGCCAATTTTTTGCAATTGTTCTTTAGTCGACACTTCGTAAGCATTACCTCTTTACTCTCTTTGCTTGCCGAGTTGATGAATTTTGAGCAAGCACGTGCCCTACGCGACCTCTCCTTGTACCAAAGAAGGTGCGCAATATTAAGAAACTGCATGAGTCTAGAATTGAGTTGATATGTCTCGTTAAGTATCAACGAGGTATAAAAATTACGTCATAGCTTCCGTACGTTAATTTTCATAGTTTGAATTCGATAAGCAATTTGTCTTGGTGTCATCCCGAGCAGGCGAGCAGCTTTTGCTTGAACCCAACCCGCTTGCTCTAAAGCGGCTATGAGTCGTTCTCTCTCGTCTAGATCTGGATCATCAATATCCGCCGCCGGAATTGGCTTTTGTACCGGCTGCACACTCACATGATGAGTACCTTTTAAGCTGATGACGTCTGCGTCGATCACTCCTTCCTCGCTCATGATAGCTGCACGCTCAAGACAATTTTCTAGTTCGCGTACATTACCCGGCCAATCATAACTCATCAATTCTCGATTAGCGTTGTCGGTTATACGCAACGGTCGCCCTTGCGCCTTTGATATTTTGTCAACTAAGAATGTTGATAATTCGGGTATATCAACAATACGTTCGCGAAGAGGTGGCAACCGAATTGCCATTACATTCAACCGATAATATAAATCTTCTCGGAATTTGCCTTTCTCTACCTCTTCTTCGAGGTTTCTATTAGTCGCGGCCACAATTCGTACATTTACTTTGATGGTTTGGCCTCCACCAATACGTTCTATTTCGCCTTCTTGCAAAACTCGCAGCAGTTTAGCCTGGAACATAGGCGATATTTCTCCAATTTCATCCAGAAATAATGTGCCTCCGTCGGCCTGTTCAAACCGCCCTTTGCGTTGTTTTACTGCATTAGTAAATGCACCTTTTTCGTGACCAAATAATTCAGATTCTAAAAGCGTTTCGGGTAATGAGGCACAATTAAGCTTGACGAATCGCTTGTGTGCGCGCGGGGAATTGTAATGAATAGCACTGGCTATTAGCTCTTTACCGGTGCCTGATTCGCCGAGAACCAAAACCGTACTATCCCACTTGGCAACACGTCGAACTTGGTCAAATATGCGACGCATGCTATCGGTATTTCCGACAACCATGTTTTCAAAACCGTAACGTCCACGCACCTCGCGACGCAACTCATCACGTTCATTGGCGAGTGTTTGACCTTTTTCAACGTTAACGAGTAAACGGGTTGTTTGAGACAGTAAATCAGATACAGCTTTTAAGAACGCAGTACGCTCGGGGAGGTAGTCATCTGCCGGTACATCAGGTTGCGCTGCGAGCACTCCGATAGCAGAACCGTCATTGTCGCGAATTGGCACACCAATAAATGGCAATTCCATTTCATACAGAGATAGCTTGTCTAGGAAACGTGGCTCTGCTGACACTCGGCCGAGTACGATCGATTGATTGTGTTGAAGAATCCTACCGACCACTCCCTCACCCGATTGATAGCGTATGGAGTTTGAAGCCTTGATGACAGATTCAGAATCACAATAGATTGCACCCACTTGTAAAATACTGTGTTCTGGGTCTGTGAGCGTCACTATGCCATGGAGCAATCCAACTTCATTATGAATAATTCCTAGTATTTGCTTTAAGGTTTCTTCAATGTCGGTCACGCGTGACAATATCTGCGCGATGTGGCACAACGCATTAAACTGCCGATCGATGAGCTCACCGCGACTATTGACACTAAATCCAGTACTAACAAATCGTGACGAATCCATGATCAAACCTAAATGCTCGTTCAGATGGCAGAAGTAGGCAGTTGAATGACAACCTTACAACCGGCTTTGTATTTGGAATCTATGTACACAGTGCCTGAATGATCACTCACCGTTTCCTGAATCATCGGCAATCCCATTCCACGAAAGCCATCGTGTGTCTTTTTGGTACTAAAGAACGGTTCAAATACCTTCAGCAACAAATCCTCTGGAATTCCCGGACCTGTATCCGTTATTTCAATGGTTAGTTGACTAGCATCGGCTTTAGTAACAATATCGATCTCTCGTTCTGCACTATGACTTTCTGATAGTGCGTCGATTGCATTGGTCAAGACCTGTCGGAACATACTTCGTAATCTGCGTTCTTGACCAATAACACAAGGAAGATGAATAGATGGCTGCCAGTCGATTGTAACCCCCGCTCGCAACAACGAATCAGTTGACAAAGACAGCACTTCTCTAATGATTTGATTGATATTAACCGGCTTTTTACTTTCATCAATCGGTGGAGGTAAAGACCCGATAAGGTTTTCAAGCGCTGATCGCCCGGCGTCCAGAGCCTCCTCAGCCGCAGATAGAACCAAGTCATCTTTATCCCCATTCGCCGCACGTCGCTGTAGCGTACTAACTGCTGCCGAGATTAAATTAACGGGGCCCTCTAATTGGTGAATGGCGCCGTTAACTGTTTCTCTCATACCATGAACGAGGTCCTCCTCCGCCATTAATGCTTTCAGAATGTTTAGTTGCATTAATTCCTGATTGCGTCGCAAATCTGTAATGTCATTAATCATCAACAACAGGTAGTGGGAGCTTTCTTGCTCAAAAAACACGTCGGCGCTTTCGCTATTAATATCGATGGTTGTACCGAAACAAGACAATCGCTTAGGATGTCCATCGCCTCGGTCAATCGTAATTTCCTTGCGATCGAATGCTAAACGGTCAGACTTCAATTTGCTTACCGCACCTTCAAGTTGCTTATCAAGCAACCCCACAAAGTCCACGGTTGAGCCCTTCTGAATGTATTCTCTAGAAAGACTATCAAAACTCGGATTCGACAATACCAGTCTGCCATCAAGCCCTAACAGAGCCATCGCCGCTGGCACAGAATTGACTACTGACTCAATCATCAGCTTTTGGTTTAAGACTCTTTGCTGAAGCTCATGAACATCAGTACCGTCTCGATGCATACCCAAGTAGAAGACGGTCGCTCCTTGATCATTTATAACCGGCGCAACCGTTAGCTCGGCAAGATACAGCGATTCATCCTTTCGTCTGTTAACTAGCATACCCGACCAGGGTTTTTGTTGCGCCAACCTCCCCCAAAGCGCTTGATAAACGATGCGAGGCGTAGTGTGATTGGACAGGATGGACTCGTTTTTCCCAATGACTTCGCTTTCTAAGTATCCTGTGACTTGAGTAAATTGGCGGTTCACATAGATGATATTCGCTTTCAAATCTGTGATAGATATAGCGACAGGGCAATGTTCAACGGCTTGAAAAAAAACTTCTTCTGAAAGGCTTTTTGCATGCAATGGACTACCTTCTGCGCCGAGAGCAGACGAATTTATGGCGACGGAGAGAGACGACGCCCCGGCTGTTGGTTTTGTTTTACTCATTGAATTCCTCACTAACTAATCGGCTAAGGTAGTGACTAGATCGCGTACCGCTTACTAGACATTACTATCACGCTCAATGCAAAGGAGCTGATTGATTGCCCCTTTTGGTCTCTCCCAAAACACCAGAGCAAAACTCTAGGTTTTTGCCTTTTTTTAGTTCTAAACTTTTCTTAAAACATCAAGGCTTTATTCCAGACAATTTATGTAAACTATTGATAACGTTTACACTGACAAGCATGTTGTTAGATGTTTGATTACGAAATTGCAAGATGTATGCCTAGCGACAAAACCAACGTCAAACCACCAAAATGCTACAAAGACCAATGACTTAGTTGTCATCATTACGACAATGCGTTCGAATACACCACGTATTTTTTGTCGCAAACACTACAATTCATCATTATTATTGCGCACTTTTTGGGCGTAGCTATCTATTCTTAGATCATTTCCAATCTCTCGCGTTTAAAAACTCCGTGGCACGGTTAATGCAAATTACTCCATTAGATGGTTGGCGTAGGGAAATTTGTTGCAGACGGAACAAAGTCTATTGCCAATATATTCCCGTGAAACACTATTAAATTTTGTATCTATGGTCGCGAGATGAGTCATGGAGTATCTAACGCTACTTGGCAGCACTGTTTTAGTTAACAATATTGTCCTCGCTAAATTTCTAGGGCTTTGTCCGTTAATGGGCGTCTCTAATAAATTGAGTTCTGCAATCGGAATGAGTCTAGCCACAGCGTTCGTCTTAACCCTATCTGCTTTTTGTGGATGGTTCATTGAAAATATTATATTGGTTCCACTGAACATCGAATTTCTGCGCATTCTTTCATTTATTTTGGTGATCGCTGCAATTGTGCAGTTTACCGAGTTACTCGTTCGCAAATTCAGTCCACTGCTACATCGATCTTTAGGCATTTTTCTTCCTCTTATTACTACTAACTGTGCCGTTCTAGGCGTGGCTTTGCTGAACGTTCGTGAATCTTATAGTTTGCTAGAAAGTTTGGTGTACGGATTTGGCTCTGCTTTAGGCTTTTGTTTAGTAATGATTATTTTTGCGGGTTTACGCGAGCGATTAGCGCTCGCTGATGTCCCGGAAACTTTTGAAGGCACGCCTGTAGGTTTAGTAACAGCAGGTGTCTTGTCTCTCGTGTTTATGGGCTTTAGTGGCATGCTTTAACGCTGCGCGCTACGAACAATGTGAGGAATTATGATGTTCACATCTACCATTGTTTTATCTTTACTTGGAGTTGGTCTCGGCGGTTTGTTAGGCCTAGCTGCAAAGGTTTTTTCTGTTGGTGAAGAAAACCCCCTGGTTGAAGACATTGAAGGAATGTTACCAGGGAGCAACTGCGGTCAATGTGGCTTCCCCGGTTGTAAGCCAGCGGCCGAAGCGATTGTTGATGGTAGTGCAGACCTAACCTGTTGCCCTCCCGGTGGTAAAGCGTTGGTTAGTAGCCTGGCAGAACACCTTGGAATGGACCCAAGCACAATCGGCGAACCGGCAGCCCCAAGCCTTGCTTATATCAAGGAATCCTTGTGCACTGGTTGTACCCGATGTTTCAAGGTTTGCCCAACCGATGCCATTGTTGGCGCCAACAAACAAATTCATTCTGTTATTGGCAGTGCCTGCACAGGCTGTGGAAAATGCAAAGACGCTTGCCCTGAAGACTGTATTTCCCTTGAGCCTGAAACTGTCGATCTCGATTCGTGGCATTGGCCAAAACCACAATGGGCTTAAGTAATGTTTAGATTTTCTCCCATTAAAGGTGGTATCCACCCTGACTCGCACAAAGATCACACGGCGAACCGTGACATCTTAACGAGCATGCCTATACCTGAGCGTTTGTACTTGCCGCTTTTTCAGCAGGCAGGTGCAAGTGCATTACCGGTAGTTGGCATAGGTGACCCCGTGTTAAAGGGACAACAAATCGCGGTTACCGGTGGTGGTTTATCGGCGCACATTCACGCGCCGACGTCAGGAAAACTAATTGCCATAGAAGATATCGTTGCACCTCACCCATCTGGTTTGCCGGCCCCCGCCATGGTACTTGAGAGCGATGGTGATGATTTACCTTTGGAACAACCTTCGATCTGTAACCCTTTCACGCGTGACCCAGAAGAATTAGCCACCGAAGTGGAGCAAGCAGGTATCGTTGGTTTAGGCGGTGCAATTTTTCCATCTGCTGTAAAACTTCGCCAAGGGCGCCGTTTTGAAATCAAGACATTGATTATCAATGGCGGTGAGTGCGAGCCTTACTTAACGACCGATGATCGATTAATGCAAGAGCGCGCAGAGCAAATTGTCGAAGGTGCTCGTTTAATTCAACACATTATTGAAGCTTACGCAGTTATCATTGCCGTTGAAGACAATAAGCCCAATGCCATAGCTGCTCTGAAAAAAGCCGCAGCACCCCACGGTAAATTGCGCGTTGCTGTTGTACCGAGCATGTACCCTATGGGATCAGCCAAGCAGCTCATTCAAGCAGTTACCGGTGAAGAAGTACCAGCGGGAATGCGCAGCAACGACGTGGGCATTCTTGTTCACAACGTTGCGACGGCCTATGCCATTCAGCAAGCTCTATGTTTTAAGCGCCCCCTAACTTCGCGCGTCGTTACAGTCGGCGGTAGCTGCATTGCCAGCCCTCACAATGTTGAGGCACTTTTCGGCACACCCATTTCACACTTAATCGAGTATTGCGGTGGTTTAAAACGTGAACCCGCACGTTTGATTATGGGCGGGCCAATGATGGGGCAAACATTACCTTCCATAAACACACCGGTCATGAAGGGCACGTCGGCGATTCTGGCATTGTCGCCTGAAGAAGTTAACGAAAAATCTCCAGATCCCTGCATACGTTGTAGCCGCTGCGTTTCTGCTTGCCCCATGGGTTTAGTACCTCTAGAAATGGCAAAGCACGTAAAAGCTGATAGTTTTGATGGCGCACAAACTTACGGACTTCGCGATTGCATTCTTTGCGGTTCTTGCTCCTATGTCTGCCCGTCGCATATACCCTTGGTCAATTACTTTGAGTACGCTAAAGGCGAATTGAAAAACCAAAGAACGGCTGCACAAAAGCTTGCCTACACACAACAGCTAACCAAAGCGCGAGAAGAGCGCATCGAAAAAGAAGCGGCCGCTAAGAAAGCGGCGAAGAGCAAAAAGCGTCGTAGCCGTGATCGCTCCGCTTCCAAAAGTACTCCTAGCAGCACTCCAAGTGAAACTTCAAGCTCCGAGCCAACAGCGGAAAATGATTCATGAAAACTACCGCTGACTTATTAATGGCCGCAGCCCCACATGCGCACGACAAGTCATCTGTCGATCGCATTATGCTGCATGTTTGTCTTGCACTATCTCCAGTTACCGCATGGGGATTTTATTTGTTTGGCTGGCCCGCGATTATTCTATGGACCATTACCTGCTTAAGTGCGGTCGCTTCAGAAGCTTTTTGTCTTTGGCTACGTGGTTACAAGATTAATCGTGTAAGTGATGCTTCTGCCCTATTGACTGGATGGCTACTCGCATTAAGTTTGCCACCTTGGGCGCCATGGTGGATTGGTGTTGGAGGCAGTGCTTTAGCGATTATCGTGGGTAAACACTTATATGGTGGCATCGGGCAAAATATATTTAACCCTGCCATGCTTGCGCGGGTTGCTCTCCTAGTCTCTTTCCCTGTGCAAATGACCACATGGATCTATGTCGAACCAATAAGCCATATTCCAGCACCTGATCTTGTCACATCGCTCAGCATTATTTTTAGTGATGGTGGAGAATATCTATCTTCCACCAATCAATTAACTGACGGCGTTACAGGTGCAACAATTCTGGGTGAACTCAAAACCGCCTATACGGCACATACTGTCGCCGAAGTGAGCTCAACACACTTTCAATGGTGGCCCGCACTAACCGGCATAACTAAGGGTAGTATGGGTGAAACATCAGAAATTCTTATTTTAATTGGTGCTGCGTGGTTATTGTTGCTGCGCATTATTAGTTGGCATATACCCGTAAGCATAATCGCTACTATAGCGATGATATCCCTGCTTTTCCACGTCGGAGATCCAGATCGTTACGCGAGCCCTATTTTGCATTTGACTAGTGGTGGTTTGCTATTTACCGCGTTTTTTATCGCCACTGATTATGTTACTTCACCATCGTCACCATTCGGGAAAATTCTATTCGGTTGCGGTACAGCACTGGTGATGTTCGCTATTAGAAGTTGGGGAGGATTCCCTGAAGGCGCAGGCTTCGCGGTATTGTTTATGAATGCGTTAACGCCGTTGATTGACCGCTATTGTAAACCGCGCGCCTATGGTCGTGACTTCAAAGGCAAGGCCAGGAAATTGTTGAAAAATGCGCGAAAGGTTATCTAAGCAATGGATACAGCTCCCTCGCAGAACATCACACGTTTTCACTCGAAACTGAGTTATCACGCCATACTGCTGGGCGGCGTGTGTGCGATAGTCAGTATTATGTTGTTGTTTGGTAATGAGGAAACAAAACCTAGAGTTGAAAAGCTGATTGAAGCCGACAAAGTCGCACTGCTTACGGAAGTCTTTCCCGATTCACTTTATGACAACGAACCGCTAAGCACGACGATACAACTAGCCGGATCAGCCGACTTTTCCGCTCCGATAGAAGTTTCTACAGCAACGCTAAACGGTGCATTTAGTGGCGCTATATTACAAAGCGCCGTGCCCGGCTGGGGTGACAATATCTATTTTATTCTTGCTGTCGATCAAAACATGAAGATTACTGGTGTTCGAGTGGTTAGCCACAAAGAAACACCAGGCCTAGCTGACGGCATCGAGCGCAATAAATCGGATTGGATCAACAGCTTTTTAGGTAAATCGCTCAGTAATACTCCAGGCCCCGATTGGCGAGTTAAAAAAGATGGTGGTGAGTTCGATCAGTTTACAGGGGCGACTATTACACCACGCGCAATGGTGAATGGTGTTTATCACGCCTTGCTGCAGTTGCAACAGTGGCGCGAACAAACACCTCGCGAAGCATCTGAATAGTGAGTTGTTGATGCCACTTTTTATAAAGCTAGTGGTATTGATATTCGTATAGAGGTACTTATGAATCAGTCTTATCAAAAAATATTCAGTGATGGATTGTGGAACAATAATGTTGCCATGGGGCAAATGCTTGCTTTATGCCCCTTACTAGCGGTGACCACCTCTGCCACTAATGGTTTGGGTATGGGAATAGCATCGATGGTAGTACTGTTTATTACCAATATCTTTATTTCCGCATTGCGACATTTTATTGCGCCTCAAGTACGTATCCCTGTTCTGATTGTCATCATTGCTTCTGTAGTAACCCTCGTTGATATGGCTATCAACGCTTGGTTGCACCCGCTATATAAAGTACTCGGTTTATTTATTGCGCTAATTGTTACCAACTGCGCCATTCTTGGTAGAGCGGAAAGCTTCGCAGCAAAAAATTCCATTTTTGTCGCAGGTGCAGACGCTGTAGCTATGGGTTTAGGTTTTACTTGGGTGTTGGTTGCCATTGGCGCAATGCGAGAAATTTTTGGAAGCGGTACTTTATTTTCACATGCCTCCTTATTGCTAGGTGAAAATTTCGCTTGGCTCGAAATCACTGTCATACCTAACTTTTCAGGTATTTTATTATCTGTCTTACCACCGGGTGCGTTTATAGCGCTCGGCTTATTGATTGCTATAAAACGGGTTATTGATCGGAAATTTGCCGGCAGCAAAAAATCTTCTGATCTCGTTATGCCAAGTAATGTTTAATCGTAATTATCCATTAATGAGTATATAGCCATGAAAGTCAGTGTTGTGTACGCAGGATATACCGCGCAGTCATGGATTGAGCTCAATGTTGATGACGACTGCATAATTAGGGATGTCATTGAACAGAGTGGGATTCTCAGCAAATTCCCAGAAATTGATTTGGATTCAATGAAGGTTGGTGTTCATGGCAAGGTGACGCCGCTCAAGAAGGGTCTATCCGAAGGAGACCGGGTAGAGATTTATCGGCCCATTACGCGTGTACTGGATGACGACGATGATGATGACGATTAATAGCCTATGAATACTGCAGCCCAATTAGCCTGTGTCGCCGAAGCACAAACCAACGATGACGACTTACTTGTGGCATTCGCCTCCTTAGACGGCGATATGGTCGACCAGCACTTTGGTTCCGCTCAAGCTTTTTATCTGTACGCCATTAACAATGAAGGCGCTGAACTTATTGCCTCACAAAATTTCGGTATCGAAAAGAAAGATGGTAACGAAGATAAACTAAAACCTAAACTCGCCTGGTTAGCCGGTGCTGATATTGTATATTGTGGTTCGATTGGTGGGTCAGCGACCCGCCAGTTAATTACTCTTGGCGTTCACCCTATCAAAGTTAAAGGTGGACCGGACGTCGAAGAGCTTATCGAAGATATACAAATACAACTGGAGGGTGACAAAGAACCCTGGTTAGAAAAACTCATTCAGCGCAAAGCAAAATCGCAAGACGAAAACCGTTTTGATACTATGGATGATGAAGAGTGGGATGGGTAGTTCCACTAAAACATCATGGCGACTATTCAAATTATCGTAGGCACAGTAGAAGGTAACGCTTGGAAAGCAGCACAGGCAGCATCAGCGATCTTAGAGAAACTAGGGCACCAAACTCAAGTTAATGAAGAAACCACCCCTCACGATCTTACGCGTGACAAAGACGAATTACTGCTAGTGTGCTGCTCTACGACAGGCGACGGTGAAGTACCCCGCAATATCTATCCAGTTTATTCCGCATTGAACAATGAAGTGTTGGACTTATCGGGGAGACATTATGGCATCATCGCTTTAGGCGATAGCGGTTTTCCTCGCTTCGCACATGCAGGTATGCTAATCGAAGATGCCTTGTACCGGTCTGGAGCCAAACCCATTGGCAAATTACTACGCATCGACGCACAGGTTGATGACCGCCCTCAACTTACCGCCGCGATGTGGGCAAAAGATTGGCTCGCAGGTTAATTTCGCAACATGAAATATAGTGAAGTGATGAAATATTGCCTGTCGTTTCCTGAGACGAAACGTCAGCCCTTGAGCGCGGATGGAAATGCTTTTGCGTTGTTAGCTGAATCCAGTCCGTTTGGATATTTCGAAACAGGCGCCCCCATCCAATGGCGATTTTCTTTGCGCGTAACGGAATCTCACTTTAACGACCTTCCCAACCCACCTTTAGTTCGCAAGGCTAATAAAAAGGTGAAGAAAGAAGATAATGATTATTGGATCACTATACAACGTGTTGAGAACTTTGATGAGACGCTGCTGAAAGAATTGATTCAATGGTCGTATCAACGAGCGCTAGAAAACAAGGTAACACACTAATGACACAAGAAACGTTGCCTGTTTACGGCGTAGACGATGCAACTTACCAAGCCGCGGGTGGGCTAGAAGGTATCACTCGAATCGTCGACCGTTTTTACGATTTAATGGATAGCCTACCCGCAGCTAAAGTCCTGCGTGACATGCACGGGGACGATCTAGCACTATCGCGACAAAAACTAACGTATTTTCTATCCGGCTGGATGGGTGGGCCAAAGCTATTCGCTGAACATTTTGGCCCGATTAACATTCCTATTGCCCACAGCCACCTACACGTCGATGAAGAGTCTAAAAACAGCTGGTTGCACTGCATGGATCTCGCGCTTCAACAGCTCGATTACCCCAATGACTTCCGCAATTACTTGATGCAAAAGTTAGCTGTTCCAGCGGAAAGCATTCGATTAATGTCTGGCCTTCATCCAGGCCACGCTGCCACTAAACAAATCCCATAAGGAATCGCGTGTGTTATTAATAGAAGTGTCCAAAGAACTAGCAAAGCCGTTATCGCGACACGTTTACTCAAAAAGTAGACCCAATATTAATTTACAACCCGATTTATTATGGAATGCCGACATCGCCCAAATCGGCAGTAATGCATGTGTTGTCGCACAAGAACAATATACCAATTATATTTTAGTGCTTTGCGGTTTAGATAAAGATGACTTTGCGCAGTTCCCATTGTTATTCACTGATCGTCTTTGGCGTGAAGCAGTCGCCATTTGTGAACAAGCAAACCTTTACGAACGATCTATTTTAAGTAGACATTTAAAACAGATTTTTGATTCCCAAAGCTATCGACTAAATCCAGAGCCTTTAGAAGAAGGGAAGCTGCTTAATGTGATTGAAAAGCTGGAACGCCGATTTTTATACGATAAAGAACCTTTGCCGATGGATGGCAAGTCAGCGTTTGAATACACCTTCCCAATCAATACGCGCAAGCCAAAAAGTCAGCAGCAGAACGATCAACCAAGTGCCGTCGAGGCTCTAGGCAATTATTGCTTAAACCTCGTGGAACACAGCGTCGAAAATCAACCAGCTGAACCAGACCCGGTCATATCGACAACCGACAACCGACAACCGACAACCGACAACCGACAACCGACAACCGACAACCGACAACCGACAACATTGTGAAGGTTAACTTTTCACAACATAGATAATCGCAAATTTAACTATTTCAAGTCCTGTAATTTAAGTGATTTTTGTAGTTTTTCTGATATATATCCTCACCCATTACTTCTATGTGTTTTTGCATATAGCCTCCGAGCATTTCTGCCAACGGATTATCTTGCATTACCGCTGCAAACGCTTCTACGCTCGATAATGATTGCTCATCAGCCACTTTTCTTAATAGGTATTGAGACGCCGACGCTGGTCGCAAACTAGTCCTTGGCAATACTTGCAACCAAGGATTCTGATGAAGTATTTTTTTCGCCTTTCGCCACGTTGCATCTAATAGTATGTAAAATTGATCGTCGGATTCCTTAATTGATTGCTCAGCATGTTCTAGCCCATCGCTTGGAAACAGTAGGACCATATGTTCTTTTCTTAATGGAGAAAATAGCTCCCCCTCCTTCACTAGCACATTTGGGTAGCGCTGCTTAATTAACGAAACAGTGGATAAGGTCCTTTTGCGCTCGCCAGGATGACGAAGAATGATAATAGGAGGAGATTCAAGCTTCGGTTCAATAACACCACAGTTACACACTTTTTTCGGCAGGCCACACCCGAAACAGTAGCGAGTTTTCACCAAAGAGTGATGATAAATTTGCGTCCGCTTTATTTTGCTTTCTGATTTATGAAACTTTACACCGATAATTGTGCCTTTCTCATCGGTATAGAGATCTATATACCGTTTAGCAAGACCGCCTTCCGCCTTGGTAGAATCGAATACTGGAATACTGTAGCGATCTTTAGCAACCAGAGTAGGTTTACCTGCTGTTACTAGTACGTGTCCCGTATCACCGGATTTTGGCAATATATCTTTGCGCCACGCCAATAGACATCCTTCGTTCAGCTGACTTATCTTGTTACTACCGATTTCTTGTAGCGATGCATAGTAGTGAACCGCTTTGGGCCGTATCAATTGATAGGGAAAAGGGAGTTTTAGTTTTTCAAACGCTAGATTAATCAGACCAGAACAATCACAAGCTATCTCGGCGGCGGTTACGCTCGCTTGTCGAGAAAACGACTTATTGGAGATTTGAAGCCAATTCTCGAGTAAATTTAATACATTCATACCTAATCATGCTGACTAATGAAAGGGTTGTAATTCTAGCAGGTTTATAGACGAAACCTTGTGGACCATTCACATCGAGGGAGCATTCTAGGAGGATCTAGCTCTCTACTGAGAAAGGCTGTAAAGTACATCAGGTATAGCACAACAGGAACAATAGCGACGCGCATTGAATAGTACGCTCAACCAATAATAAATAAAATTACATAAACTCGACAACAAAAAACGCGACAGGCAGGAGTTAGCTTATGACGGAATATACGACAGATACCAGTAAATGGAGCATTTCAATACATAGAGTATCCTCTAGCACAGCAGAGGTTTGGGTTGGGTCGCTATTTCCTACATTGATCAAACCTAAAAAAGCGCGTGTCCAACTACTCGAAAATGGCAGCGTGATTAAAACACGTAATATCAACACCAAAAGCTGGAAACGGCCGTTTCGAAAGACTACTCAACGATTCTGCACCACCGTTGAATTTTCCGGCTTATCAGAGTCCTCTGAATATACCGTTCGGTTTGAGCGCTTTGTCGATCCATCTGAAATGACCAAACCTTCTGGTTGGATGCATCTACGCAGCGCCTACTTTAAGACACTACCCAGTAGAATACCGACAAAATCTCAAGTGCCTTTCACTATTGGGTTAGGCAGCTGTTTCTACAACCACCGGGATGGCGGGCAAGCCGCTGGTGCATACCAGGCGCTGTACGAGAGAGGTAATGACAACGTTAAACCCGACGTCACTTTTTTGACCGGCGACCAAGTTTACTTGGATATTGGCTTCGATTCACTATCACGAAGGCCCGAAGAAATCCGGCAACGCATTGGTGATGACTACGCAGCACATTGGCAAGCTCTAGGAGGCATTCTTAATCGAGGTGGTACCTGGATGCTGCCAGATGATCACGAATACTGGAATGACTACCCCTTTCACGATTCACTAATTCCGCAATTGCTTGCACTAAAGCTAAGTAAGGTAAGAAAAGCGTGGACAGATGCGTCCAAGGATGCTGTCAAAAACATTCAACGCTCACCCAAAGTCGAGTTCTTGAAGTTTGGCGACGACCTATCAATTTGCTTAGCGGATTTGCGGTCCTACCGATCCAAGTCCAATTTTCTTCCAAGCAAGCCATTCAATGAGCTTGTCAATTGGGCGGAGTCTTTAAAGGGACCTGGAGTACTCGTTATTCCGCAACCTTTGATAGTAAAAACCAACAACACCGAAAGAAACTTATTAAGTTTTAAATCGCAGTATAAGCGTTTATTAGAAGCGCTGGGCAGTAGCGGTCACGATATTGTGGTGTTATCAGGAGATGTTCATTTTGGCCGCATCGCGTCTTGTCAACTCGGCAATAACGGTGCAACACTGACTGAAATAATCTCTTCCCCAATGTCAAACTTAACCTATTTGAATGGGATAGCGACGTCCAAGTCTGAACACAAGCCGAAAAAATTTCCAGAAGAGCAAGTATTACCCGATAGTTGGGCGCAAGTAAAAGTTAACTACAGTAAGAAGCTCGATGTCAGTACAAAGAAAGGGTTTATATTTTCAGCCTACCCCAAAACGAGGACACGAGAGCATTTCATGACCATTAGCTGCCATCGAGATGGCGGTAAGATTAAACTCAACGTGCAAGCTTGGCGCGTAAGAGAGCGAGCCGGCAGTAAAAATTTGCCAAAACCTGAATTTTCGAAAGCACATACTTTTAGCTTGAGTTAATTACGAACGAAGAATCGCGCTAAACTACCAATTCGCTCGATTGCTATAGGGCTAGCCAAACCGGCTAGTTGCGCTAGCCCCTTAGCTGATAAAACGAACACACATACTGATAAGTCGCGTTATGATAGCTAATCACTGCGCTTAGCGTTAGTATTCGGCTTTAGGGTCAAACGCATCTTGCAGCCCATCACCTAAAAAGTTAAACGAAATGACCGTCGCAAAAATTAATAGCCCTGGATAAACGGCAAGCATTGGAGCCTCCCAAATCAATTCTTGTGCGTTGGTAAGCATATTGCCCCAGCTCGGCATGGGGGGCTGAATACCTAACCCCAAGAAACTCAAAACAGACTCCAATAAAATTACGTTCCCTACCGATAGGGTGATAGCAACGACAATGGGGGAAATAAGGTTTGGCAGAATGTGTTTAAACATAATGTGTATATGCCCCGCCCCTACACCTTCAGCCGCTTTAACATAGTCACGCTCTTTTATGCTCAGCGCGGCACCTCGCACCAACCTCGCAACAGTGGTCCAGCCAACGAGGGCAACAATAACGACAATGCGATAGAAACTGACATCTTCCGAGTCAATCCAGGATTGCGGCAAACCAATCTTATTCAGATCGATTGCTGCTAACACAATCAACAGTGGCAACAACGGCAAGGCAATTACACCATCCGTTAAGCGCATGAGGATGGCATCAAGTCGACCACCATAGTAACCAGCAAACAAACCGACAATCGTTCCTATACTTGCCGCTGCACAGGCAGCAGTTAACCCCGCGTATAAGGACACTTGCCCGCCATACAACAAGCGTAAAAATGTATCTCTCCCTAATTCATCGGTGCCTAGCCAGTGCTCACTGGATGCAGGACTCATACGGTTAAACAAATTAACAGCATTGGCATCAAGTCCAAGCCAGCTCTCAATCATCGGCGCTATAGTGACAACAATTATCATAATGACGAGCAAAGCAAAACTTGCGATTGCAAGGGTGTGACGTCGGAAGCGACGCAGCGCTAGGTAGAGTGGCGAATTTCTATTCATGCGCTCACCCCGTGAGTAGACGTGGTGTTTCCGCCGACGCTAATACGGGGATCAAGCCAAGCGTAACAAATATCCGCAAGAGCATTCCCCGTAAGGGTCAATGTAGTCGCGAACAACAGCGCGACCAGCGCCAGGTTGAAATCATTTCCCATTACGGATTCAAAAATTAGTTTGCCCATACCGGGCCAAGAAAAAATAGTCTCGGTAATAAGCGCTCCGGAAAATAGCGTGCCAAAATCTAACGCAAGAATTGTTACGACAGGAATCATTGCATTGCGTAAGCCATGCACCCAAATCACACGCAAGGTGCTTGCGCCCTTTGCCCGCGCGGTACGAATATAGTCTTGCCGCAACACCTCAAGCATTGAAGCTCGAACATAACGTGCGTGACCGCCAACGCTGGCGACTGTGATTGTCGCCGCAGGTAAAATCAAATGACGTAACTGTTCAAAAAAGCCGGCGTCTGCAGGTGCCGTACCACCGGCAGGCAGCCAACTCAATTGCACCGCAAACAAAATTAACAGCATCAATGCCAGCCAAAACGATGGAATTGAAATACCCGCAAATGCAAAAAGGTTTACGCCATAGTCAAAAATAGAACGAGGTTTTGAAGCTGCTAATACGCCAACAGGAATCGCGATCGACACTGATAAAACGAGGGCCAAGCCTAGCAACATAACGGAATTTTTAAGCGCCGGAATGAGTACTTCCAATACAGGCTGAGAAAACAAACGAGAATAACCCAAGTCACCCGACAGGGCCGAAACAAGCCAATTCCAGTAACGCTCGTAGATAGGGAGGTCCAGCCCATAGAGCTGACGAAGATGTTGGGCGTCTGCCGATGTTATATTTGGATTAGAGCTAATCATTAGGTCGATGGGGTCGCCAGGCATTAGTCCCATCAGTCCGTAAATCAAAAACGACATAACAAAAAGCACAATCAGTGATTGCCCAATGCGCAGCATAAAAAATCGAGTCATTCGATTTCTCCCCTGAAGTGGCAAGCGACTAATTGATTCTGTGATCCGTCGATTGCTTCTAAGTTGGGGCATTGCTGACGGCATATGGGTTGCGCATGAGGGCAACGCGGATGAAAAGCGCAACCCGATGGAGGGTGCAATGGACTCGGTGGGTCACCATGGAGGACTTGCCCCATTGGCGTTTTCTTGTAGGTCATCCTAGGGACAGACGCTAGTAATGCTCGTGTGTACGGGTGCTCAGGTTTTCCGAACAATTGATCACGCGAAGCAACTTCTACAATCCGTCCTAAATACATCACCGCAACACGATCAGCAATATGATGCACCACCGCCATATCATGGCTAATAAAAAGATAAGTAAGTGCGAATTTTTCTCGCAACTCAACCAACAAGTTGAGTATTTGACTTTGCACCGACACATCAAGCGCCGACACAGGTTCGTCAGCCACTATAAACCGGGGGTTCAGAACTAACGCTCGCGCAATCGCAATTCGTTGACGCTGGCCGCCGCTAAATTCGTGTGGATATTTTTTAAGGTCTTCTTCACCTAGACCTACTGACTCTAGGAGCTTGATAGCTTCTATGTCTTGCTGCTTAACGTCGTAGAGGGCGTGAATTTTCATCGGCTCGGTGAGAATTCCCTCCACCGTATGCCGAGGATTGAGAGAACCTACGGGGTCTTGAAAAATCATTTGCACTTCTCGACGGAGTGGCTTGAGTTGTTTACGATTTAGCGCAACCACATCATCTCCGGCAATAGACAGATCACCCTCGGTGGGCTTGTCCAATAACGCAAGAATACGACCGAGAGTTGATTTTCCACAACCACTTTCACCGACCAATGCGAGCGTTTCACCTTCGCGAATCATCAAACTGACATCCGAAACAGCGGCAACACCGGGCGGATAAACCCGGCTGATATGCTTTGCATCGATAAGCGGATTCGCAGGCACAGTGTTGGTTGATTCGCTTGCCTCAGTCATCTAACTCACCCTGACACAATGAGAAACAGGCGGCACGATGAGTAGGGGAAATAGAAATAAGCTCTGGAACCTGCTGACACTGAGCAAAAGAGATTGGGCACCGCGGTTGAAAATAGCAACCCGCCGGCCGCGCAGCAGGCCCCGGTACGCGACCAGCAATAGCAGGCAGGTGTGAAACGCTCACACCAATTCGAGGGGTTGTCTCTAACAATGCTTTTGTATAAGGGTGTATTGCATTGGCCAAAATATCGCGAGATGTTCCGTATTCAACAATTTTTCCCGCGTACATCACGGCAATATCATCTGCCATACGTGAGACAACATTAAAATCATGACTGATAAATAAAATTGCCGTACCGTGTTTCGCTTGCAACTCTTGCATGAGGTCAAGAATTTGAGCTTGAATAGTGACACCCAACGCGGTTGTAGGCTCATCAGCAATTAAAATATCCGGCTCGCAGGCGAGTGCCATCGCAATCATCACTCTTTGCCGCATACCACCCGATAACTCGTGAGGATAATTTTTTGCGCGCGCTTTGGGATCTGGGATACCTACAGAGGCGATAACCTCAATGGCCTTTTCCTGTGACTCCCGCTTAGATAGCCCACGATGTAGGCGAAAAGATTCAGCGACCTGAGCACCCACCGTAAAAACAGGATTAAGTGCACTCATCGGCTCTTGAAAAATCATCGCGATACGATCACCTCGTATACGACGCATAATTTTTTCGTTAACGTGTGAGAGGTCTTGTCCCTCTAGTAAAATTCTACCCGAGAGAATACTGCCAAATGAAGGTAAGAGATTCAGTAACGCTAAAGCAGAAAGAGATTTACCACATCCACTTTCTCCAACTAACGCCAAGGTCTTTCCGCGCTGCAAGGTAAAACTAATATTTTCAACAACACGAATTAAACCGTCATCAGTATCGAATCCGATACTCACATCATCAACGGTTAAGAGCGATTGTGATGATTTTTCCGCAGTGCTTTCCTTGTCTAGCGGTTGTCCCGCTAGACTCATTCAGCTCGACTCCAATATTCAATTGCTTCCGTAGAAGGATATTGGTGGCCAGTGGGCACAACACCCTTTAACCACTTTGGCCAAATATGGGGATTAGCGCGGAAGTACAAAGGCAGCGCAGGGAGTTCTTCAACATAAATATCCTGCATACGTTTCCACAATGGCGTTCGCTTTTCGAAATCCAACTCTTCTTCTAGCGCCGCTAGCAGCTCATCCATTTCCGAATGTCGAAATCCCGTGTAGTTCTGGCCAGAATAGTTATTAGCTTCTGTGGGGATTTCTGTTGAATGGAGTTGTGGGCGAGGGGGATTTTCTGGCGAGCTCATCCATGCATACATAACCATCGCGTCAAATTTACGCTCACGTGTTGTTTGGCCAAAAAACACACGTGGCGGCTCATTGCGAATTCGAATATCAATCCCAACTTGTTTCCACTGACTCTGCAACACTTGCTGAACCAGCTCACGCGTTTTGTTACCTGCTGTTGTATTCAACTCCAATCGTAATGCGTCACCGTTAGCATTGTGACGAACACCTCTCTTAATAATATTCCAACCAGCCTCCTCTAGGAGTGATTTCGCCTTGTTTACGTCAAAAGGATATCTTTTTATGTCTGGCGAATAGACTTTATCCAATGGGCTAATATCGCCATGCGCTACAGGTTGTATCCCATTAAATAATTGCTGGCTAATTAACTCTCGATCAATCGCATACAACAAGGCTTGACGGACGCGCTTGTCTTTAAGAATGGGATTATCCAAGTTCAAGTCGATGTGCTCGTAAATTAGTCCCGGTTTATAAACAATTTCAAATTTTTTTCCGTGGCGCTTTTTAAACGCGATGGCTTGATCAAGTGTTACACCAAGCTCACCGGCAATCATATCAATATTACCTGACAATAAATTGGCTTCTAATGCCGCGGTATTTTCGATCGTGCGGACAATGATTTTGTCGAAATACGGTGCTTTCCCGTGCCAGTACTGGTTGCGCTCCAACGTAATACTTGAACCACGCACAATATTGGTAACGCGATAAGGCCCTTGATAGAGGCCCGGATTGGTTGAATCCGAATCGTATTTTGTACGGTTTTTATATTCTCTGGGATCGTTTTCAAAGATATTGCGCTCGAGATGGGCAGGGAGTAGATAGATATCGTTAATACGATTGTAATCGTAGGTGCGTTTATCTAGATGAAAGGTAAATGTTTTGTCATCCTTAATATCTAACTGATACATGCGCCGGTAGAGCTCCATATTATTAATACCGACTTCGGGGTTTCGACCGACCTGCCAAGCAAATTCAATATCTTTCGTTGTCACCGGCACACCATCCGCCCACTTTGCATTTTTAGGTAACGTGAAGGTCATGGACATTCCCGGCTTGCCATCCGGCGTTTCCTCTAACACCGCCAAGCCATTTTCTAAGGTCGGCAATGTCTCACAAAACAGGCAGGTCATATTCCAATTCGCATCAATGGTTGTAAGCTGACGCTGCGCCATGGCTAATACATAACTTTTCGCTACCATCGACTCTATATTCGGATGTAACGTCGCGGGAAATTGAGAAATACCAATAGTAAGTGTTTTATCTTCGGCTCTAGCAACATCAACTGCCAAAAAAGACAATAAGACACTGAACATTATTAAACATAGACGGTGTATCTTTTTCACCACACTAATTCCTCAAGCGAAATTTTATCGAGACTAAGCGTTTCGAGCCTGCATACGGCAGGCAACGACCACTCTTTTACGACAACATTATAATCGGCTTTGCTCCCACGGCACCTGACGGCAAGCAAGCCACAAACTGTATACAATTCAACCAGTTGCAAGCCAATTCACTGCTGTGCAGTGTAGCAATACATGAGCCAGAGGAAAAATCCTGTATTATCAAGAAATTAGCGGCCACTCTCACATTAAGCTTCACACCAGCGAAACACATAGGTTGCTCGCGACGCTTATCTAGATCACTCCTAAATATGATGGGCTATTACAGATGTGAGTCTATTCACAGAACCTCAATACACCGAATTATTCACTTTACGCTCAACCAAACCAACCAGTAGACTCCCAGTTGGATGGCAATTTTGCACGACCACCCCTGCACCACCACGGTTCGCGAATGCCATACCAGACTAATATTGAGTCGAATAGAGCCATCACCAATCGAGAAATATGAACACGGAATCGTTACTGTCATTTTCTATATGACAGACGCGTAAAAGGAGCTATTCGCTAGATGTCATCACGACACGCATCGTTCCCAAACAATAGATCAGCCCACCGACCGTCACTACGCCAATTGGCGGTCCTGGTGATTAGCGGCGCATTACTGACCTTCTCTGCAATAGGACTTGCTAGCAATATGTTTAATATTTTTAAAGCCGATACCGTTCACCTCTGCCCCGATGTTGTTGGTAGCCTGAAGAACGAAGGTAAGCCTGCGGCAGGTATTCGTATTGTGCGAGGCTTGGACTTCGCGGACAACTATCAAGAAGATGAAGTTGTAACCGACGCTGACGGCAATTTTCAGTTTCCGAAAATAGAAAAAGAAATCCGCAACGCCAATAGTTTCGGCACCGCCAGCATTATGCAAGTGATCACGGCACACCTTGATGACCGTGAAATTATTCTTTGGACCACGGTAGCGCCGAATATCATTCCGCATAAAACCATTACTGAAAAATTGTCAGCGCTGCATTGTGACCTAAGCAATCCTGAGGAAGGTTTCAGCTTCCCCAATCAGGAGTCTAGCGACGGCGCCACCCACGAGGTATTGACCATTTGCCGCTGGAAATAAACAGCGATAGAAAACACCGAATATAAACATAAATACTAAAAGGATTTATCATGCCCAAACTGACTGCATCAGAAGCAGCGAACTTAGCAAGTGGCGTTTACCAACTGCGCAGCAAAATGCCCGCGCGCGCCTACGCCGTTACCATGCGCCCGCTCCTCCCAGAGAATTTTCATTTTGATTTTGAAAACGAAGGCCGCATTGAAGGCATCAGCGGAAGCATTCTTAAATTCAACAAAAAAACCGGCTTTGCGATGGCAGGAACGGGAACAGGCCCACGCAGTAATGAAGCGGTTATTTCTATTCGCGGAACGGAATTCACCTCAACACATGATTGGCTAACCAATGGCCAAATCGGTTTAAAACCAGCAAGCAATAAAGCCATGGCCCACGCGGGCTTTAACAATGCCTTTAATTCTATTTCCGGCGCCATTCAAGAATTTACCAATGGTTTGAATGGCGTTAAAACTATTCACTGCGTAGGTCACAGCTTAGGCGGCGCGATCGCCACTCTTTGCGCAGATTGGATTTCAGAAAACACCGCCCACAACACCATTTTGTATACTTTTGGCGCGCCTCGTGTTGGCTTAGAGGATTTCGCCGGAAGGCTCACTCGAAACGCTAGCCTTCCACAAATTTATCGCACCGCTAATTCGGCAGACCCAGTTCCGATGGTACCTCTTTGGCCCTTCATGCACGCGCCATTGGGAGGATTGGAATACCGCAGTAATAATACTGGAATTTTTGATTTTTCTGCACACGGAATGGATGCCAACCAAGGCGCAAAGCCCGGATATATTCAAGCCGTATCGGGACGCAACTGGGAAGAGTTTGCTTTTCGTGGCGGAAAATATCTCAATCAATCTATTCAACTGCAATATAACCGTCGCCACGAAACATCTTTTAACAAAGATGGCTTAGAAAAAATCACAGCAGCCCTTATTGCACTCTTGAAAAAAGCGGGCTACCTCGCACTCGTGCAAATGCAAGCCGCCCTTATGGCAGGCTTAACATTTTACGATTTTCTCGCTCGCACTGTTGCTGAAATTTATAAAGCCTCAGAAAATAATGAAGCGGATGTAAAAGGTCTACTCGGCCACATGCTAGCGTTTATGGGAGATTTGACAACGATTATTAAAGAAATCACCTATCAAACAATAAAAACGATTTTCGACAAGTTGGTAGCCATTTTAAATAGAATGGCACACCGCGCCGTACAGACTTTTTCTAAATAGAACCTCTATACACTTCAACCGCATTTGGGACGATCAATGCGGTTTAAAAATTCAACTAATTATATCATTCGCCCGTCTTTCCCATGGCTCGCCCAAAACTCGCGGAATTCCTTGCGCGGGTCATTTTCGGCAGCAGGACTATCACCAAACACCATCGTTGTGCGCTTTTTGACGTCGTAAGCCGGCCACTCGGGTGTCATTTTATTATTAGGGTTACCAGTAGCTGCAAGGGAAATCCAAGCGCTTGCGATTTGGCTGGCGAGTTTTTTATTTTCACGCGTGGGACCAGCAAGCGGGAAGCGAACATCATTCATAGAATAGGCAACGTCGACACCATGCACCGCACCATAAATACCACCATAAGCAGGGCTGCCTTTGGTCCATAAATATTTATAAATCGGCGCCCCGCCTTGCTTGGCTTTCAAGTCCGACATGATGTGCGCACTGCGGCGGAAAGTGGCATCTGTAATTGAGCGTGAGTTGATGATGTAAGGCGTGGCTTTGGGATCTTCTTTGCGATACATCGCTAACAAGTCACCCACTTCGCTTTTGTCGACACGCTTTTCTAAATTAGTTTTTACGTCATCCCATGTCATGTTGAATTTCACTTCGCGATAGCTGCGCTCATCCAACACGCTTGATACAATCATTGGAATATCTTTCGCTAAAGGGGGCGCATCTGGAGAAAATGGATTTCTTGGAATTGCTTCCCCTATGACAGGAGAAAAAGATTTTGGCGCTTCACCACGTGACCGCTCAAATGCTTCTACTTCCGCTTGCGCATTCAATAACGTGGTGAAAGGGACCTTTTGTAATTTTTTAATTTCCTTGCGTTTAATACCTAGCTTATTTAGAAACTTGTCCGACACTTCGACTGCATCTTCTCGGCTCATTGTCACTAAGCTTGAACCACTCATGACACCTGCACTGCGATATAGGCCTTTCGATGATGGCATAGCCAGCATGTGACTCACTTTTGCACCACCTCCGGATTGGCCGAAGATCATTACCCGATCAGGGTCACCACCAAAGCTTTCGATGTTTTCTTTCACCCACGCCAATGCGGCGACGAGGTCTTGCATTCCGACAGACCCTGAATCGGCGTATTCGCCTTCATCACCGAGATACAAGAAACCCAGCGAACTAAGACGGTGATTAATGTTTACCACGACGCAATTACCCATCTGAGCTAACATCCAACCATCATTACCGGGGGTATTGCTAGAACCACCGTAAAAACCTCCACCATGGAATCGCACAATCACCGGCCTTTTACCACCGGACTTAGGTTCTGGAGTCCATACGTTGAGAACCAGGCAATCTTCTCCCATACCGCCAGATTGCACATCGTTCAAGATCAGGTCGGCATAGACGTGGCGACGATTGCCAGGGATTTGCGGCGCGATCTGCCCGTAGGCAAAGGCGTCTTTCACACCCGACCACTTTTTAACCGGTTGCGCTGGGAGAAAACGGTTTTTTCCGCCGGTGTTATCTCCGTAATTGATTCCTTTAAAGTACGCAATTCCGCCCGAAACCAAGCCGCGCACCTTACCGTTGGCTGTTTCTACGATAGGAAAGTAATCCGCCTCGGCACCAACGGCCCGCCCGAGCCATGCTGATGTGGTCAGTGCAGTAGCACCAAGCAAAAAGTGTCGTCGCTGCATATAAAAAATCCCTCAGAATTGGAATAATGACGATTATTGAAGTAAGTACTTATTAACCGAGAGTACTTTTTATAACACTATGCTTCTCGGTATAGTGTGGCTGTAGGATAACAGCCAACGAGAGATAGAAAACGTCGCAAAACATCAATTTTCGTAATGCTTGGCTCCATTAGCGACGACATAACTGCCAGGCGCACACCCCAAGGATTGATTGCAATGCATATAGGTCAAAGCCATTTCATGAGTGTTGTTGAAAGTACTGTGAGTGTTCTCGCTGGCTATCTACTAAATGTGCTGATTCAGTTTTTGGTTTACCCTCTTTTTGGCATTGAGGTTGCAATACAGCATGCATTCATCATCGCTATTATCATTACGGGTTTAGCCTTTGTGAAAAACTATTCGGTAAGGCGATTATTTAATCGCATTCATGTCAATCAACATGTAGACACATCGGCTAAAGAATTATGAAGCAGTTGTTCATCGCCACCATCAGTTTTTGCTTATTGCTTAGTAATCCAGCAATGGCGGACACCATTCGCGCAGCGGTGGCTTCGAATTTTATGGCACCGATGAAAGAGATCGTACAATCCTTCGAAGCACAATCAGAACACAAGGTATTGGTAAGCTACGGTTCCTCTGGAAAGTTTTATGCGCAAATTCAACACGGCGCTCCTTTCGATATTTTTCTCTCCGCCGATTCAGATAAACCTTTGAAACTGACTGAGGTCAATCTCGCAGACGACTCCGGTCGATTTACTTACGCCATCGGCCGACTAGTACTTATGAGCAGCCAAGGCGGAGATGCGAAACAACAACTTCTCGATAAACAATTTAAACGCCTTGCAATTGCCAACCCCAGGCTCGCACCTTACGGTGCCGCAGCGCATTCGGCATTAACCTCCATGGGATTATGGGAAAGCGCCCAGCCTAAGCTAGTCATGGGTGAAAATATTGCGCAAACATACCAATTCGTAAGCAGCGGCAATGCGCAATTAGGTTTTATTGCAGCCTCACAAATTATTGATGATGGCACGCTTCCAGCCAGCGCTTGGTTAATACCGGAAAGCAACCATCAAACTATCGCTCAAGATGCCGTATTGCTGACAAGATCAACTCAAAAAGCGGCAGTAGATTTCTTAAAATTTTTGCGTAGTGACCAGGCGATCACTATCATCCAACGTTACGGCTACGACACACCGAGCGAGCAACAATAGTTGCATGACCACTTTATATAGGTAACCAATGCATTTTAGCGATGCCGACATCAGCGCCATTTGGCTGACCCTGCGACTAGCGACCACAGTGACAATTTGTCTATTGATCGTCGGCACCCCCATCGCCTGGTGGCTTGCTAACGCCAAAGGGCGATTAAAAAGCTTAGTTAGCGCGGTTGTTGCGTTGCCTATTGTCTTACCGCCCAGCGTCATCGGTTTTTATTTATTAATTTTTATGGGGCCCAGCGGGCCGCTAGGCAAACTCACTACCAGCCTTGGCTTAGGCACCTTACCTTTTACGTTTAGCGGTTTGGTGATTGCTTCAATTATTTATTCGTTACCGTTTGTCGTACAGCCCATACAAAATGCGATTGAAGCGATTGGCAAACGCCCGCTGGAAGTTGCCGCCACACTGCGCGCTGGCCCGCTTGATCGTTTTTTTACTGTTGCGCTACCTTTAGCGCGGCCCGGATTATTAACCGCAACCGTACTCGGTTTTGCACACACTGTGGGTGAGTTTGGCGTGGTATTAATGATGGGTGGCAATATTCCCGGTGAAACGCGAGTTGTATCAGTACAAATTTATGACCACGTTGAAGCACTCGATTACGCTAGCGCCCATAGCTTGTCGTTGTTAATGGTTGGTTTCTCATTTTGCGTTTTGATTGCTTTGTATTTATTTAACCCACGTGCTTCTTTTAGTACAGGGGTTAAAGCGTGATCAATAATCTTCCTTTACCAAAACAAATCACCCGGCCCGGTATCGATGCGCGATTTGCATTGTCTTTTGCTGATTTCACCTTAGACGTCGACCTACAACTTCCCGCTCAGGGAGTGACCGCACTATTTGGTCATTCGGGCTCGGGAAAAACATCATTGCTGCGCTGCATTGCTGGCCTACAGAAATCCCATAATGGTTTATTACGAGTCAATGGTGAACTTTGGCAGTCTGAATCTAGCTTTGTACCTACACATAAACGCCCGATTGGTTATGTTTTTCAAGAAGCAAGTTTATTTAACCATTTGAGCGCTGAGGGCAATTTGCATTACGCGCTAAAAAGAGCGCCTAAAGCTCATACCGACATTCAATACGATCACGCCATCGAATTGTTAGGTATCGAACACTTATTAAAACGCCACCCCGAACAATTGTCAGGTGGTGAAAGGCAACGTGTTGCTATCGCTCGCGCACTATTAATTCAACCCAAACTATTGCTAATGGATGAACCTTTAGCTGCGCTGGATTTGCAGCGCAAGTTAGAGATATTGCCCTACTTAGAACGTATAAAGCGAGATTTGGAATTACCGATCATCTATGTGAGCCACGCACCGGATGAAGTTGCGCGTTTAGCTGATTACTTAGTGGTAATGAAAGAAGGTCGTGCCGTCAGTAGTGATACATTGAGCAATGCCATGACCCGCATCGACTTCCCCATTCGACTTGGCGAAGACGCCGGTGCGGTTATAGAAGGCACTGTTATCGAACGCGATCTCGAGTGGCAATTGGCCCGAGTGAGTATTCCTGGCGGTGAAGTTTGGCTACGTGACGGAGGCAATGCGATTCATAGCCAGGTACGAATACGCGTATTAGCGCGGGATATTAGTTTGTCCAAAACCCAGCATGAAGATACGAGTATTACCAATATTTTACCCGCGCACGTTCTCGACATTGGCGAAGATGAACACGACGGTTCACTGCTAGTGAAATTACTGATTGGCGCGAAAGGAAACGGTAATGATGAGGTTGAAAAAGAAGCGAATGGCAGCGTCTTACTATCAAGGGTATCGCGCCGATCCGCTCACAACCTTGAATTAAAAACCGGCATGGATATTTGGGCGCAAATTAAATCCATCGCCGTCATTTAACTCTGCCCGGCTGCACTAACAGCCGCGTGGTGTTCAGGGTCTAAACACTCCGTCTCTTCGTGAGGCAAGCCAGCCGCAAGGTTTCCTTCCAAATAATCAATCACCGCTTTTTCAGGATTTTTTTCTGCGGTAGTCACTAATTGTGTATCGCGCTCCGCAAGGCGACGAGTTACACCCTCACCTGCAGAGCCAGCAATGGCTACGTCCACACCATGCACGGGGTGACGATTACCATCCCCTCGCACATGCCATTCATGTAGGCTTCCCGGTGGGTCAACGTGAATATCCCAAACATGCTCTGGCTTATCACCTTCCACCGCATACACTTTCCATGTTTCTGCACGGCCCGCATGAGGTGATACTGTACCGTCTTCGTTAGTCGCTACGGCAATTAAAGGGGTTGTCATTGAATCTCTCCGCGAACGCTAAGCTGCGTGTTGTGACACTTTTTGGATATGAGCGAGTAGTTCAGGCACGACTTGTTGGGTCCATTGCTCAAGTCGCGTCGCAGTTTCCATGCTTTGTGTGCGCTGATCAATAACCAACCCAACGAAACGACCATCAACCACTGACGCAGAGCTCTCAAAGGTATAACCATCGGTACTCCAATCGCCAATCATGGTGGCTCCCATCGACTCGAAGACTCTATACAGGGCAATGAGTGAACTCGCGAATCGTTCTGAATAGCGCTCTTGAGCACCCAGCCCATAAAACGCGCAGCATTTTCCGCTCAAGTCTTGTCGTCCTAAGACATCTAAGAATTCTTCCCAGTTTCTTTCTAAACACCCCGCACTTAACCCTGGAATATCGCCCACCCCATAGCTGGGGGTCCCCAAAATATAGGCGTCGTACTGCATAAAATCTTCGGCATTAATACGGTTTACGTTAATTGGCTTAGCTGCATTTTCGTCACCAATTAATTTATGCAGTTTTTTGGCGATGAGGCGCGTCGTGCCCGTTTCCGTTCCGAAAAACATACCGATCTTATTCATAGTTACTCTCGTTAAATTTTAAGCATTTAACCTCATGCACTAAACCTCGTGTATTAAACATTCAGCTTTTAACTTTGTGGATGTTTAAGCTACATGACATGTCGATATGCCTCACGCAAAATTTCGCGCTCTAAGTAAGGAAGGGAAAAACCATCTGGCAATTCAATCCAACTATGTCCATAGGGAACATTGGGCAAATCGCGACCAACCACCATGACTAAGAATACCGGCAGCAAGCCGCCCGAAGCATATTGCTTTGGAACCTCCAAAAACAATTTGAAGTCTTGCATTAACATTAGCCACTGTTCTGGCAGCTGCAGATGCTCTGCGACCTGGCGAACGGCAATCGATGGATGAAACACTACTTTTGCTTGTGGCAAATCACTTATCACTGACAAGCGCGGTAGAACCAAAGGCCCGCAAATGTTTCCCGACGCAAATTGCAAAAAAGTTAATCTGCCGCTGGACGGATGCTTATGACAGACGATCGCTCGCAACTGTGCGTCACCCACCGGTATTTCCCTAATTAGCTTAAAAGATCTATCAAGAACGCGCTTTTAAAAAACGCAAAATATCGATATTCGATGCGAGGTCCAACGCAGAAAAATCATCTTTGCTACGCAAGCGTGTATTCGCGCCCGCCGCAACCAATTGTTTGACCGCTGCTGTTTTACCCGCCGAGCTTGCATACATTAATGCGGTAACACCGTCTGGGTTTTGATGATCAAGATTTGCACCTGCATCAACGAGCATTTGAATCACGCGCTCGTTACCAGAAAAACAGGCCAACCAAATCGCACTATTGCCATCACTATTCACTGCTTCGACATCCACATTGGCAGAAAGCAAATCACTGACATGCTGTTCATTGCCATCCGCAGCAGCCGACATGAGCGGCGTACGCTTGTATTGATTCACAGCGTTCAAGTTGAGCTCATCAAAACCCGACGCCGACAACCAACGTTTTGTCTCGTCGCTGATCGTAAACGAGTTTATTACTGCGCGACCATTGGCATTGGGTGATTGAGCAATTGGCATAGTGCTTTTTGGTTAACCTCGATTTCGTATTACGCGAAGCGGTCTATACTCGCAGCGATCTATACCCTGAGTAGCGCTTTAACTAGACGCTCACTTAATTGATCTTCGGTAAATTGCGCTTCATTAGGTGGGTAGAGGCTATCTTCCTCAAACTGAAACCCGTTCTCTCGAGCGAGAGCAAACATTTCTTTCATTTTTTGACAGGCCTTTAATTGCTCCCCTAATGCTGAATCTGATTTTGCTTTGGCGGAAAACGCCGCAATTTGCTCGACTGACATATCCAAATCTCTCTGAATTAAATGATTCAAGTTCCTGCGGAATACACAGGCGTTTCGGGCACCTAGCTCTAATCGACCGGCACCTCTCAGAACCAAGGTGGTAAGAACCACAATGGCTGGTTACGAAATAGCAATTACCAGGCCCATTTTCGGAGCAAAACAGCATAGAAATTTTGCTACAAAATCAATAAGTTGGGGAGTTCAGAGTACTCTCAGTGTTGTACTGATGTCGGATATGCGACGGAAGCGTGGGTGCTTCATGGAAGAAAAGCGACAATCTCGCGGACTCGCCCCACTGCGTTTTACACATAACCTTAGGCCAGACTATTCTAATAGATCCGTTGCAAAACAAGCCGACCGGTCATATTATTCTCACCCATGAGCAAACATGAGATTAAAAAAGATCATCTACTGGACGCCGGTTTGGAAGTCATGAAAAACCAAGGTTTCCATGGCACCAGCGTTAAAGACATTGTCGATGCTGCCGGTGTGCCGAAGGGGTCTTTTTATAATTACTTCCCCAGCAAGGAAGAGTTTTCAATTGAGGCTTTAACCAAGGCCTCAATCGAAGCCAAAGAGCATTCGCAAAAATTGCTAGGGAATAAACAGTTGACGCCCCTTGAGAGGTTAGAACGGTACTTCTCAAGCCAGGTTAACGACTGTTGCGCGGACGGGTTTTCAGTAGGCTGCTTCATGGGCAACATGTGCCAAGAAATGGCCGACAGTAATGAAAACATACGTTCCACTTTACGAACGGCACTTGCCGAGCACACATCCCTGATCGAGCAGATCATTAAAGAGGGTATAGATACCGGCTGTATTGATGCATCGGTTGACCCTAAAAGCACTGCTGAATTCTTATTCAACGCCTGGCAAGGCGCCATGATGCGGATGAAAGCAGCTAAATGCCGCGAGCCGCTAGACGCCTTCATGGCACAACTACCGCGCTTGCTGTAACTAACACTTCATTTTTTAGGCCCTGGATTAAGACGACCGGTCATCTATTGCCATTATTTCAAGACGACCGGTCAGCTAAACGGAGTGCAACATGAAAAATTCCTTACTTATCAATCTATTAGCTGTAGCCATAGTTACCGTATCGGGCACTTCTCACAGTGCTACCAATCGCGATGAACCGCTTCCCAGCTGGAGTTTTGCATTTGAAAACGACATCTTGGCGGGTGGCGATTCTGATCGCGACTACACCTACGGGCTTAACTTCACCTTGAGCGACAACAGTCTTGCGCAGTCTCGATTTACCCCGCAACCGGTGCTGACAGCTATCGATGACCTTGTTGGGATTGGATCAAGCAATCAAAACCGCTACAGCTTAGAGGTTGGCGTCTATGGATTTACACCCGACGACATCACGGTCGCAGAACCAATCTATGATGACCGGCCATACGCCAGTTTGCTTTATGCGCAAAGCCGCCACGAACGCATTAACCTAGCAGAAGAGTACAGCTGGACGAGCAGCTTAAGTGTCGGAGTCCTTGGGCTAGATTTAGCAGGCAGTGCGCAAAATCGTTTTCATCGCGCCATCGACGGTAATGAAGCGCAAGGCTGGAAACACCAAATCAGTGACGGTGGCGAAATTACCGCCAGGTACACCGTCGCTCGACAGCAAATCGTGCATCGCACAGCGCGAACTGAAATCAAAGTGACACACCAAGGCTCCGTCGGCTACATCTCCGAGGCGGGTGTTGGGCTCAGTATACGTGGAGGTAATTTCGCCGATAGCTGGTGGAGCTTTGACCCGGATTTGGCAACCTATGGTGAACGTGGGGTGCAAGGGCAAAATCATTCCGCACCCGAAGCCTACTGGTGGGCCGGCTTTAATATCAAAGCAAGACTTTACAACGCATTTTTACAAGGTCAGTTTAGAGATAGCGACATTAGCTACAGCAGTAATGAACTACGCCACGGATTACTCGAAGCCTGGGCAGGTTATACACTAGGGTTTCGAAATGGCTACCGCCTGAGCTACTACGTCCGCGGACATACTTCCGAAATTCGTGAAGGTCATGGTGATAGGCATTTAGTATGGGGAGGGATTGCCGTCAGCAAACAGTTTGGTCGCTAATAACCATCGGGTGGTAAGTTTGGGATATGCATCACTAATTGCTCTTAGCTTTTGTGTGACGACCTGTAACTCTTAAGTCTGCCATAAGCTTGCTCCCCTATAGTAACCATCAACAACTCATGTAACGCATGAATGATGGTTACTATATAGGAAGCCAAGTTATGTCTTTAACCGCCGCCAACCAACGGCAACTGATAGAGGAAAACCCCGCGTTTGGCCTGCGCTATCAACGCGTACAACAATTGCTGCTGCCGCAATCACAAGTCGCACTGATTTCTCGTTCGAACACCCGACGTTCAGAAACAGAAGATTATATTAAAGAACGTTTTCACCAGACCTACGCCGCAAACGTCACCGAATTTTTACCCTGTCTAGTGACTTTAAGCTGCCAACAACAGATATCAGCCGTTGTCGGCACTCGCACCGCCGATCGAGATTCACTATTTCTAGAACAATATTTAGATTCACCCATCGAGTCAACTCTAAGTACTGCAACTCAACAGGTTATAGCACGTGAAAAGATTTGTGAAATTGGCAATCTCGTCGCAAAACGCCGTGGCGCATCACAATTACTTTTTCTATTGCTCGCCGACGCACTAGAACAACACGGCGCCGTATGGATGACCTTCTGTGCCACACCGCAAGTCAAAAAAATCATCGATCGTTTTCATTGTGAGATGATTGACCTTGGTCGAGCAAATTCTTCGCGTTTAATTAGTGATCCAGCCCAATGGGGTAGCTACTACGACAGCCGACCACACATTCACGCGGTACATTTACCTAGCGCGCTCGCCTCTGCAAGAAAGCAATTAATTTACAACGGTATCTTATATCTCTACCGCAACCAAGTGGCTGATCTTGCGGCACAACTCAATGGATATCACCAATGAATTTACATGACGTTCTGTTAAAGCGGTCAAACGACATTGTTTTAAATGATGGCAAGCGATCACTGACTGCTAGTGAGATGATCATACAAGCCAACCGCTTAGGCGACTGGTTACATGCCAACAACATTCGATGTGTCGGTTTGTATGGTGACAATAGTGCAGATTGGGTTATCGCCGATTATGCTTGCTTATCCTACGATATTGCTATCGTTCCTTTACCTACTTTCTTTTCGAATCAACAACTGACTCATGCTATTCACCAATCCGGTGTAGATTGCATCCTAACGGATCAACCTTTATTGATCGACAACCTCGGCATAGTCGGTTATGAAGATTCCAAAAAATCTGAGCAACATCCGGTTCTATCTCAGTTTAGCTATATTTACCCGAAACCAAATAAACTAGACGAGGCATCACCTCGAATACCCAAAGGCACACAAAAAATCACCTTCACTTCCGGCACTACAGGCAGCCCGAAAGGCGTTTGTCTTAGCTCAGATCACTTATTTCAAGTTGCACAAAGTCTTACAAAAATGATTGGCATACGCGCTCCTCGACATTTGTGCATTTTGCCACTCAGTACTCTGCTAGAAAATCTTGCGGGTATTTATGTTCCTTGGTTATCAGACGGCACTGTTTTCACACCATCACTATCAGAAGTTGGCCTGTCCGGTAGCTCGCAGTTAGATCTCGGCAAACTATTGGCCAGCATTGAAAAATGCCAACCGCATTCGCTAATTTTAACCCCAGAGCTGCTCACTGCATTAACGGCAGCCTGCGATTTAGGTTGGCAAGCACCCAGCAGTTTGCAATTTATCGCAGTGGGTGGCGGGAACGTTTCAAAGCAATTACTGGTTCATGCACGAAAACATGAATTACCGGTTTATCAAGGTTATGGACTTTCAGAATGTGGATCTGTGGTCAGCCTAAACACCCCTTCCAATAATCTAATAGATTCTGTTGGAAAACCCTTACCACACTTAAAATTAAATATTCTTGATGGCGAAGTGGTGGTTCAAGGCTCATGCTTTCTAGGGTACTGCGATGAACCTAAATCATGGCACCCAAGAGAAGTAATGACTGGAGATTTAGGATCACTCGACGACGTTGACTTTCTCAGCATTAGCGGACGTAAAAAACACCTATTAATTTCTTCTTTTGGTCGTAACATAAGCCCTGAATGGATTGAAGCAGAATTACTCGCCGGCCCGCTACTGCAACAGTCTATTGTGATTGGTGACAACAAACCCTATTGCACTGCACTCATTCTAGCGCGAGAACCACAAACCACCGACAACCGCATTCAGCAATGGATTGATCAAGTAAATTCAACGCTGCCAGATTACGCCCGTATAAAGTATTGGCACCGCTTAGATCAAAGCCTTTCAACTATCCCTGATCTTATGACCAACAACGGGCGATTAAAACGTCAAACCATTCATCGCTACTTTGATAACACTATCGAAGCGCTATATCCAAAACAAGAGAATGTATCATGACAACTTTTTATGCCGTATTACAAAGAGAAACTGCAGATGAACAGGCGTACATGTACGACGCACCCATTTTTTCCCGTTGTTTTGCAGGAGATATTACTTTAGAAGAGTATCGACGTTTTTTAACGTGTGCTTATCATCACGTAAAACATACTGTGCCACTTATTATGTCAATGGGTGCTGGATTACCGGACAGCAAAGAATGGCTGCGCGAAGCAAGCGCACATTATATCGAAGAAGAAATTGGTCATCAGGAATGGATTCTTAATGACATTGCCGCTTGCGGCTTTGATAAAGAATCTACAAGACACAGCAAAGCAAACCTACCAACAGAATTGATGGTCTCCTATGCTTACGATACCATCAACCGCGTAAATCCGATTGGATTGCTAGGAATGATTTTTGTCCTAGAAGGTACTAGCATTTCTGTAGCAGACAAAGCGGCTGAAGCCATTCAGAACGCGCTCGGATTACCTAACAAAGCGTTTTCCTACTTGCGTTCTCACGGTGCACTGGATCAAGAACATATCGTATTTTTCCAAAGCCTCGTTAATCAACTTGCTGCCCCTGAGGAACAAACATTAGTCATTCACTGCGCTAGACGTTTTTACCACCTCTATGGTGATATTTTTCGTTCAATACCTGTTGCTGAAGACCAAGCGAACGCCGCTTAACATTGCAATGAGATCGATTCAGTCAATTTTAGTTTCGGGATATCGCTATGCCATCTTATATGGAAAACAAAACTGTCCTTCTAACCGGTAGCAGCGGTGGAATAGGACAGCCTCTCGCCTCCGCATTAGCGGCAGAAGGTGCCTCACTCGTATTTGTCGGTCGAGATAAACAAAAACTACAAACACAATGCGACCAGCTTCCAGGTACCCATCGCATTATTGTTGCCGACCTGAGTCGATCTGAAGGTATTCAACAATTTCAAATGGAAATCAACACCTTTAAAAAACTCGATATCATCATTAATTGCATAGGCGTTAACGATTTCAATTTATATGAAGAGCAAGACTATTCACTGATACACAATATGATTCAAACCAATCTATTGGGCCCCATGTTTGTCTGTCGTGCAGCATTGCCATTGCTACGCCTTCAATCACACGCCACCATTCTCAATATCGGATCAACGTTTGGGAGTATTGGCTATCCTGGTTATGCGGCATACTCGGCGAGCAAATTTGGGCTAAGAGGTTTCACTGAAGCATTACGCAGGGAATTACTTGATAGCGACATTACTGTTCACTATCTCTCACCGCGCGCCGTAAAAACCCCCATGAATAGTGAGAGTGTCGACTCTCTCAACGCTATGCTTGGCAATAGTGTTGATGACCCACAGACCGTAGTCGACGCAGCTCTTCATCAACTACAACGAGAAATCGGTTATGACCAATATCTAGGATGGCCAGAAAAGCTTTTCGTTCGCCTCAATGCACTGATGCCTAAAGTCGTTAGTCAAAGCATTGCCAAACATTTACCCACTATTTACAGCTATTTTCCCTCCGCCATTCGCTAAATGCGTACTACGAGAACAACGAGGTAATTAACATGAAGAATCTTGCAGCAATTATTAAGTTTTTCGCACTGGCATCCATATTGGGTTTTTCATCTAACCATCTATACGCGAGTGATTACGAACAGATACACAAAATCCAACAAGCTTGGGGTGTTGCCAACTATCAACTACAAGGCGACACCCAATTAAAGGCTTTTGAGTCCTTATTAACCGATATAGATTCACAACTGCAAGCATCACCCAATGACGCTCAACTGCTAACATGGCGTGGTATTACTAAATCCAGTTACGCTGGCGTCAAAGGCGGGCTGGGTGCCCTTAGCTTGGCCAAGGCATCGCGCAAAGATTTAGAGCGTGCTATCGAAATCGATGGCAAAGTATTAGACGGCTCCGCGTACACTAGTTTGGCAACACTGTATGCTCAGGTGCCTGGCTGGCCTATTGGATTTGGCAGCAATAAAAAAGCCAAAGCATTGTTTGCTGAAGCACTAAAGTTGAATCCCAAAGGGATCGATAGCAACTATTTTTTCGCACAATTCATGTTCGATCAAGGAAACTATACCACCGCTGACAAACACTATCGTTTAGCGCAACAAGCCGCCGCTCGACCCGACAGACCGATAGCCGATTCAGGAAGGCAAGAAGAAATTCGTATAGCCTTGATCCAAGTGGCGGAAAAACTACGTTAAAAGGTCTAGAATGCTTTCATAGCAGCATTTTCTATTTCAAATCTTCGATAAATATAACTATGAACATATTGCTGATTGAAGATGATCCAGGATTGGCCAGTGGTTTACAGAATGCGTTGCAACATGCCGGCTATGCCGTCAATTGTGTTAATAATGGACGCGCTGCGCTATCGATCAGCAGCAGCCAACCCTCCGATTTGATTATTCTTGACCTCGGCTTGCCGGACATGGACGGACTTGTTGTATTAAAAAAGTTACGCAACGAACATAAGCATATCCCGGTGTTGATTTTAACTGCCCGCGATACGGTTGAAGACAAGGTTGGAGGGCTCGACAGCGGTGCGGATGACTATCTAGCGAAACCATTCGAATTACCAGAATTGCTCGCCAGATTAAGGGTCTTGGAAAGACGAAGCACGGCTAATACTTCTAATACCCTAACGGTAGGCAACGTTAGCCTTGATACCACCTCCCATATTGCCTACCTAGACAACCAAGAAGTCGACATGGCACGACGGGAGTACATGCTCCTAAAAGCATTGATGGAGAACTCTGGCCGAATACTTACGCGAGAATCCTTAGAAAATAAACTCTACAGCTGGGGAGAGGAGGTCAGCTCCAATGCGCTTGAGGTGCATATCCACCACTTACGTAAAAAATTGGGAACACAATTCATCAAAACAGTACGTGGTGTCGGCTACACGGTGAGACACAATTGAGATCTATCCGTTACTTTTTGATCGTCATACTTTTGGCCACAGTAACCCTGGTTAACTTTATCGCCGCGTTACACGGCTACCGCGCTAGCATGAGCGCCATCGATTCAATGATGGATAGTCGCCTCAAAGAATACGCACAGCTTTTAGCAACAGCGCATATCGTCGATAACGACAGGTACAAAACGCGAAGTGACTCTGCGCCTTACACCCAACCAAACATAGCGAGCAACATGCAACTTCAAGTTTGGCGAGGTAACCAGCTGGTTAAAGCATCACTTTCAAGTGACCAACCGATAACGCAACCCATAACGGGATTTCATAACACAAATGTCAATGGATATCGATGGCGGGCTTACACTCTACTTAGCAACGAAGAGGATGCAGATTTGACGCTGCTAATTATCGTAGCTGAGCGCATGGACCAACGCTATTCGCTTGCAGAAGCGGTGACTATTGAATCTGTCTTTCCTATTATCATCGCTATTCCAATATTAGGCCTACTTATTTGGTTTGTCGTTGGCCGAGGCTTAGCGCCGCTCGCAAAATTAACCTTGCAATTGAAGCGAAAGCAAAGTGATGACCTATCACCTTTATCGAACGAAGCACCGACCCGTGAGTTGATTCAACTCGAGACGACGATCAATGATCTACTTCAACGGCTAAACAATACACTCGAACAAGAAAAGCGCTTCTCATCCAATGCGGCTCACGAACTACGTACACCTATCAGCGCAATGAAGGTTCACCTCTATAATTTGAGCCAAGATTTAGTGAACGAACCTGACTCACTAAAACAAGTTCGTCTAGGCCTAGATCGACTGAGTTACCTTGTCGAGCAAACCTTAAGCCTCCATCGCAGCAGTCAAAGCCAAACCAGTGTCAACCGTCAATGCATCAACCTTACGCAAATCTTGCAAGACGCAATAGGGCATCACTATGATGCTATGGAACTCAAGCAGCAAGATGTCGAACTAATTTATCCTGAAAAGGCCGAACTTGCGATATACGGCAATCAAAATGCAATTGAAACGCTAGTCAACAACCTCTTAGGCAATGCAAATAAATATTGTCCACCTCATGGATCTATCATTATCACAGTCGAGAAAAGTCAACTGGGCGGAGAAGACCACATACGGATGACCTTCGAAGATAGTGGCCCCGGAATATCGGATGATGAAAAGGATATAGTATTCGAGCGATTTTACCGTTCTGGCGGTGATCGCCATGCGTCTGGAGAAATGGGCTGTGGATTGGGTCTTTATATTGTGAAACAAGTTGCCGATACGCATGGTGCAACTATTACCATAAGCACTTCTAAACAACTCGGAGGGCTGGCAATTTCAGTGACATTCGATCACGCTTTACTATGCAAAAACAACGCTCCCGACAATCAAAATGACAATTAATTTCTTATTCAAATACACGCAAAAAGTATCCAGCCGTCTACGAATATTACTGATCTTGACATTCTGGTGTACCAACCTAAGCTATGCTGATAAGCCGACATTTGAAATCATCATCGAAAACCATTTATTTATCCCAAGTGAAGTGTTTGTGCCAGCCAACACCAAAGTTAAGCTCATTGTCCACAATAACGACCCAACGCCTGAAGAGTTTGAAAGCTATGAGTTAAACCGAGAAAAAGTTGTTATGGGAAAACAGAAAGCCGTTATTTTTATTGGCCCTTTAAAGCCTGGAAAATATCCATTTTTTGGCGAATTTTTCCCTACCACTGCCCAAGGCACTATTATCGCGGTAGACGAACAATGATTATTACATCAGTCATTATCATACTCCGAGAGGCTTTAGAGGCAGCGTTAATTATCAGCGTACTTCTAGCATTTAGCCGCTATTCAAAACTCCCCATTACTTGGCTTTGGAAAGCGATAGCTCTCGGCACCATTGGTTCATACCTATTGGCAAACATTCTGCCTTGGCTGTCTGAAATTGGCGAAGGTGTTGCCCAAGATATTCTATTTGCAACGATTCACTTTCTCGTTGTTGCCGTTTTAGGCCTGGTTGTTTGGCTATGGTCAAACCCCAGCCAAACCCACCTTCTACCTTACCTAATGCTATTTGCTATTAACTTAGCAATTCTACGGGAAGGCTGTGAAATAATAATTTACTATACCGGCTTTATGAGTAACGCCGATCTATTAATGAATGTGTCAGTAGGCGGCATCATAGGCCTGGCAATTGGAGTGAGCATCGGCGCCATATGCTACTATTTACTGCTTTCGCTACGTAATGGCCATTTCATCCCCGTAACTTTTATCCTGCTAGGGCTCATCAGCGCAGGGCTTGTGTCTCAAGCCATTACGTTGTTATATCAAGCAGACATTTTAAGTAGCAATGGCGCGCTTTGGGATAGCTCAGCACTTATTCGAGAGTCGTCTCTTATTGGTCAGCTACTCTATGCCGTAATGGGTTACGAGTCTACGCCCAGCGCGTTGCAAGTTAGCAGCTATTTTTGCATCGCTGGTATTTTTCTATTTCTAGCTGCACGCATAAAAAAGCAACCGGATAATTAATTGTTATGCCAATAGCGTTAAGAGATTTCATATTAATTTTTGTGCTGATCTATTGTGGTTCTGCATTTTCTGACGGTGTCACAATTGATCGAATTTACGATCCCTATGTTGAATTTCACGAGCGAGAGATCGAATGGCGCTCTACGTTTTTTCACTTTGACGAATCGGACAATGTGAGCCTTCATAAATTGGGGTTTGGCTACGGCTGGACGGATAATTTTTTCTCCGAGATTTACGTGATCGGAGAGAGAGAAAGCAACACTCAACTCGAGGCAGTAGAGATTGAAGCAAAATGGCAACTCACAGAGCAAGGCGAGTACGCCGCCGACTGGGGACTATTGGTAGAACTCGAGAAGGAACACGATGATTCAATCTACGAATCCAGCATCGCGTTATTGCTAGCCAAAGATATACAGCGCTGGACTATACTTGGCAACCTAGGTGTCGGCTATGAGTTTGACGACGACATTGAAAATGAATGGGAAAGTAGCTTTAACGGCCAGGTACGTTATCGTTTTTACCCACATCTTGAGCCTGGTATCGAATGGTACCTATCGGAAGACACTCAAGGGTTAGGCCCTGTAGCTGGAGGAACTATTAAGCTTAAGGGTCGTAGCCAAGTGCATTGGGAGAATGGCCTCATCGTTGGCCTAAACGATACAACTCCCGACTACACCATTAAGTTATTAGTAGAATATGAGTTTTAATAATTGGCGTTAAGCTCTCAGAACACCTCAGCGTCCTGAGAGCCTCTGGCCTTGCCACCGCGGCCACACCATGAGGTCAAAGGGAGCGCTTACCGGGATATATACCGACCACAGGGTGAGCCTTTATGGCATAAAGCGCGTAAAACTTCTAAATCCATTTTGCGCAGAGATCACCATACTGGGAGTGGATTTACCTGTCCCTGCCGGCATTAGCTTGGGGTGCATCCTGACAATAGCGCCCAAGCGAGACTCTTGAACCTCTTTACTATCGACCATAAGCACGTGCTGACCTTGCTTCAACAAGGTCTGAAAGCGCTTAAATGCTCGGTGAGGCAGGTGCATACCTATCAACCCACCTTCCCAGGTGCAAAACCCTAGTATGACAATGGAAAGAAACAAAAATGGTGCCCAGCTAAAAGTTTCATACCAGCCGAAAAAATAAGCCAAACCAAGCACGCTAATTGACAGCAATATACCTACCACGGCACCAATCTCAGCAGTGAGCACAATGTCTTTCCGGAGAAAAGGATCAACACCATTAATATGTCGCTTTTCTAACTCAAAGTCGTCTTCAGTCAACACATGAATTTGCGGCCTGGAAAAACCGCTTTCTTCCAGCTCATTCTCGACCCGCTGCAATTCACTTATATCATCAGAAATATAGTAATGGCGCTTCATTTGTCACCCTCCATAATGTCGTTGACGTTGGATTACGTAACTCAATACTTCAAACGTTAACTAGGGTACGCAATTCAAACCGAAATTGGATCAGCTGTTTAAGATTAGCTATTCATGACAAAAAGATTTGAAAGACTCGATAATTATGAGACCCACATTTTTAACGCTAATGCACCATACTTAGTTAAATCTGTTACATAAAACTAGCCTGCTAACAAACAAACCCTATAAAGCGGACATTTGGACACAACGAAAGCCACCCCAAATAATCCTTAATAAACTTGATGCATAACCTCTAATAAAGGAGATTGGTAACACAACACGTATTGCAACCAGCCGCTGGTTTACCTGTACTTCTCAACGGACTGATATTGAATGAATAGAAGAATACGGCGAGCACAGAGGTGCTTTAGTATTTTTTCAATCCCTTTACAATGCTGGCTTCAATTGCTCTATATACAATCCACAGTAGTCATTAGGAGGCCTCCATGGGCTTTGCACTCTCTAGCATGCAGGTTCACAGCACCGCATTTGCCAACGGCACCGATATTGCCAAACAGTTTTCGACCGAAGGTGACGACGTTTCACCGCCGCTCGCTTGGACAGACGCGCCGGAAGGCACAAAAGGCTTTGCTGTTATTTGTCACGACCCGGATGCACCCTTGATCAGCGCCAATGGTACGTACGGCTTCGTTCACTGGGTACACTACAACATTCCAGGCAATGTCAGTGAATTACCCGAAAACTGTAAGGCGCACACAGATGGGAAAAATGATTTTGGTAATGTCGCATACGGCGGCCCAATGCCACCAGATGGACACGGCACCCACCATTATTACTTTTGGGTAATTGCGCTTAAGGAAGAAACCCAATTTGAACCAGGTCTAACCATGTGGGAATTACTCGAAAAAATAGAACCCATTGCCATCGGGATGAACCGTACTATCGGCACGTATCAACGCGATTAATACCCCACCTACCGAGGCAATAAAATGACTTATTGCCTCGAGCATACCGTTCTTATTTGACATTCACTGTCACCTTGTTAGCGTGTTGGTTCCTTTTGCATCAACCGACAACCAATACGCCACAGCATGACCACTCATCATGACTACTAATATAGCGACCCTCGACTGGTCAGTTATTGTGCTTTATTGCGGTGGGCTTATCGCACTCGCCCTGTGGTTATCGCGAAGCCAAGACAGCCGCGAAGACTATTACGTCGGCGGGCGAAAAATCGGTGCATGGCCCGTAGGCTTATCGATCATGGCAACGCAATGTTCGACCAATAGTATTCTTGGCGCTCCGGCGTTTGTCGCTTTCGCTGCTGGTGGAGGCCTCATATGGTTGCAGTATGAACTTGCTGTCCCACTGGCCATGGTGGCGTTGATGCTGTTTGTTATGCCCTTATTTCGCCATTTGCGCCTGATTTCCGTATACGCTTACTTAGAACAACGCTTTGATTTGCGAACGCGCCTCGCTTTAAGTGGACTATTTTTATTTGTGCGCGCATTTGCAACAGCAGTTACCGTTTACAGTATCGCCATTGTCATTGATTTAATTACAGGGTTAGGCTTTATACCCAGTGTTTTGTTGCTCGGTATTTTTACCATTATCTACGATGTGCTCGGTGGTATCCGGGGCGTAATTTACAGCGATGTTCTCCAACTTGGCATTCTCGTTACGATGCTAGTGTTGGTTCTGCTATACCTTGTCGACGATGCCGGGGGCACACAGAACCTTTGGCAACATTTTTCAGATGAACGAAAAACAAGCCTAGACTTCTCCCATCACGGCTTTGGTGACGGTCAGACTTTTGCGTTTTGGCCCATGTTACTAGGTGGGCTCTTCTTGTATGTCTCGTACTACGGGTGCGACCAGAGCCAAGTACAGCGACAACTGAGCACACGAAATATTGACACCACCAACAATGCATTACTGATCAACGGGTTACTGCGATTTCCCTTAGTATTGCTATATTGTTTTGTGGGGGTAGGAATCGCTGTTTATGCTACACAGCATCCAGAGTTTATAAATTCACTGCCTAAAAATAACGACTCACCGGAGTTCAACGTCGCGGTCCCGCTATATATGATTAATGCACTACCCACAGGGTTAGTGGGTCTTAGTTTAGTTGCGCTTTTCGCAGCTGCGATGTCTTCGCTGGATTCCGTATTAAATTCGTTAAGCGCCACGACTATGGAAGATTTTGTCCGCCGATTTCACCAGGGTCGCTGGGATCATCACAGAGAATTGATTCTTTCACGCTGGATCACTGCCGCCTGGGGCGCTGTGACATTAACGATGGCGTTTTTTGTTGGCGATATTGCGCCCACTGTGCTTGAAGCAATCAACAAAGTCGGGTCCCTAGCCAACGGACCAATACTCGCGGTTTTTGCGTTAGGCTTTTTAACTCATCGGGTTCAAGGTCCGCATGTCATAGGCGGACTTATAATCGGCGTGGCTTTAAATAGCTACTTGTGGCTTTTCCACCCCAACATCTCTTGGCTTTGGTGGAATGTGATTGGGTTTTTATGCACATATTTTTTTGCGTTTAGCACAAGCTTTCTCATCAAAATTGATAGATCGGCAGCTACACTTGAGATATACGAGGGCGCGATTAAAAATTATCTTTCGAACGAAGCTGAGGTGAATTGGTACTATCGAAGCCTTTGGTTAGCATTGTGGTTTCTAGCGCTCTTGCTCATCTTAATCGCTATTAATTAAAGCATCGGAAGCTGTCAATTTCGCTTTAAGCAAATCAACGCTCGTCCCACTTAGCACGGAACGAGCATCGATATAGCGATCAATCAAAGCGTTTTTAAATACTCTATAAGCTGCCACTTTTCAGCTTCGCTTAAGTGCGTACCCCACGTATGCCCTAGGTTGGAATTTCCTGGTTGTATTTCACCTTGCGCATTATTGACTTTGAAAAGGTTGAGACCTTCATTGGTTTTGTAGCCAACATGCTTAGGATCAAACTGTCGACTGCCTACCCAAAATTCCTTAACACGCTCTTCGGGTTTTTGTAGTAACTCCCACAGGTTAGGTACTGAACCATTATGTAGGTAAGGAGCCGTCGCCCAGATACCATTTAGTGGACGCGCTTTATAGACCAAACCAGCAAGATTTTTCTCACCGTTTTCTAAATAAGGGGAAGATGAATCACTGGCCATGACCGTACGTTTTTCCAAATTTTCTTTTAGGTATTCTTCGATAGATTTACGGATCTCCTCCGTTTTATCCACCTCATACTCACCCACTTCCATTGGCATGATGCCCGCTTTAATTGCAGTGATAGGATCACGCAGTGCAACCCCAACTACACCGTTGACGGGTATTGCTATCGCGGCAGTCTCCTCTTCGAATCGATCCCCAAAAATAATTTTATCGCGAGAACCTTCGAGGATTAATGACTTAGCTCTGTGATGCTGAGCGTTCCAGGCCATCATAGGGTCCGTACCGACAACATCCAGTGGTACTTGCGTGGCGATATATTTCAGCCCTTCGTCTTTTGGTAACACAACGTTGTGGCATGATTTACAATTTGCATCAAATAGCTGTGCACCACGCGCGGCATCACCCTCACGTATGGCGGGAAGGTGTTCCTCAGGCCACCGTGGAGAGCGTAGCGCTTTCACCCAAGATTCGAGATGACCAAGCCCTTCCATATCCACCGTAGAGCTATATCGATATTTTTTACCGTATAAACGCTGCCACCAGGGCGCTTTTTTAATTTTTAAATCACCAAATACACCGACGACTTCGCCCATATTACGAACCAATGGACCCACCACCGGTGTGTTGGGAGCAGACGCGTTCCATTGCACGACGTCAGATTGATGTGTTCCCCAAATAAACGGGTAAGAAACGGGTGAACTCGGTGGATTACGATTACTGAGATCATTTAACGCAAAAGCTGACCCCGCATTTTGAATGTTGCCAAACGCATCTAAGCGCGCATAACTTGTGAAGTCAGCAGGGAAGTCGTCGGGTAAATTATTGACCACTTGCCTTTCTGATGCTGCGAGGCTTAATTGCGCGAGTTGCTCACGCAAGCCTTCTGCTCGCGATTCTGAATACTCGTCTTTTAGAACGTTGCGAGCAAAGCGCTCAAATTTTTCATCGTCTTCATGAGTGGCATTCAGTGCGGCAACCACATCACTATAAAATTTCACAAAGTTCGCTAATGTGGGGGCACCCTCGATTAAGATTTTTGTATCTTGATAATCTAGCTGATTGGTATGACACGCCGAGCACGTCATACCCACCCACGCCACATCACTTTCTTTGTCGACATCTAACGCAAAACCAATAGGCAACCCTGCGGGGTTGAGCTGTGATGCAGGCATCGGCAAATAACGCAGAGATTCCATATTCTCGGCAGAGCGAAATAATTCTTCCGAATCAGCTTGCTCTAACCACGCAAACCAGCTGTAAGGCATAATGCGCGAACCTTGGCTGGTAAACCAAAAGCGCATGCGAGTTTCTGCATCCCACGCTTGCTCTAATTCAACACGAGCGGGGATTGTCCCCACCGCAGGGGTCAGCGCGACATCTGTCACATCACTGTAATAGCCTTTAGTCGAATATAACGAGGTACACCCTACTATCCCCAAGGCTATACCACTCAAGACTCCCGTCAATTTCAGTGTTTTTTTGTTCATAGCTACATTCCTTGTCGAGTAATTTCATTGTTTGCCAACATGCTGATTAGCCATTGGCCGACAGACATGGCAAATCATAAGAGAGAGGAGAAAATATCGCGGGCGCTGTGGGCTAAATTCGCTCGCTTATGGGCTCGACACGTTAACCGAACTATTGAATAGCTGCAAAGCAGAATTGCGAATTGTTAAGTGTGAGGTAGAGCCGCACGTCAAAAGCAGGATTTTTGTACCAACAATCATCAAGCAGCGCTAAAAAGGTATGAGTTAGGCATTATTCCGCCTGAGAGGAACTCACGCCAAGACAAATAATACCTGTAAAAACAACAAGTTATAAAAGAACACAACAATCAATGCCGACCCAAAAGGTTCATATTTGACCTGTTTTATTTTTAAACATACACTAGCAAAGCTAGGTGGCTGCAGACACAGCACCCCCACCACCTGGCAAGTACCGAATCTTAAGACAAGGTCTCAGGCTTATGATTACCAGCCCGCAACAAAAGAATCGTGTTCAAGCGAATATTGATAGCCTCAATGCTCGACTCGAAGCGCCAGCCAAGCCTGGTGTTCCACCGCACTTGCTCGCCGTGGAAGCGGCGCAAATTAATGAGGATATTGCCCTCCTCGAAGCTGAGATCGAAGAATATGATGCGGCCTGCTGCACCCCGCTACACGACTACACCTTCTCTACCTATCAAGATTTTCTCAAGTTTCCCATAGTGATTCGCTTAGCACGCGACATGAGCCAGCAAGCGTTCGCCGATTACGTGGGCATTAGTTTGAGCCAATTAAAGCGTTACGAAGCGCACGAATACCAAAACGCATCCACCCAGGTGGTGAATACGGTGCTAGAGCGTTTTCAACTTAACTACCAAGGTAAAGTTTCAGAGGTCGGCTGATGTATTACGCTATTGGCGATTGCCACGGTCATATCCAGCCGCTGCGTGCTTTAGTCGAGGCTATACCATTGGAAGCTAGCGACAATTTAGTGCTACTAGGCGACTATATTGATCATGGTCCCGCCAGCCGTGACGTTCTTGATTACCTGATTCGCTTAAGACACCAACCGAACGTACATTGCCTGATCGGCAATCACGAACTCATGATGCTCGGTGCAGCTGAAGACCCCGATATCGAGCGTGAGTGGCGGCGACAAGGTGGCGAGCAAACATTATCTAGCTTAGGGGTCTCCACTGCGCGTGCAATTCCCTCTCGTTACCTTACGTTTTTACGAGAGTGTCTGCCGCTTTTAAGCACCCGTGACGCGCTATTCGTTCATGCTGGAGTAAATCATCACAAACCTCTCGGTCGCCAAACAGAAGAGGAGCTGTATTGGCAGCACCATCAGTCACCGTATCGGCTAGCGGACGGTAGGCGTATTGTCAGTGCGCATACTCCTCGCTCACAGCCATTAATAACCGACCACTTTGTTGGTTTGGATACGGGTATGGGCCAAGGTGGGCCACTCACCTGTATCGCACTAGAGACCAACAGCTACCGACAAGCCGATGCAAAAGGGGGCCTAACCCCATGGCTTCCAGTTGCCGCGGTAGCTTAAGCGGTATTCAACGCCCAACTGAAGACCGACAAAAAATCATAGATTGCCGCTAAGCGCAAAATAGCGCACACTCTTCCAACACTCATCTGTATATAATCACAGTACTCAATAGTTACCCTAAACGGTTTTTCATACACAAGAACATGGACGATTTACGTTTCTCACAGTACGGCTTACTCGCACCCAGAGAAGAGCCCTACTTGCTATCACTCGACGACATTCGTAGCCAATTTGGCAGCGCTAATCACTCACGGCGCAATATTTTTCAGGGCTTGAGTGCCGCCGTCGATAATATGCTGAGTAGTAGTGTCGAACGCATTGTGGTGGGTGGCAGTTTTGTATCATTGAAAAAACATCCACGCGATGCGGATATCGCTTGGTGGTTCAACAACAATATTAATTGGCAACAACTCGACGATTGCTTTCAGCAGCCTCATCGCCGGGCAGCGCGAGCTAAATATCTCGTCGATCAGAAAATTGATGGCTTGCGCGAATGTGCTTATGAAATGAGTCACGAGTATTTTTTGCGCAGCAACACGCGAATGCCCGCCGACAGCCAAACAGTTGGTATAGTATTAGTAACTTATTAAGCGCCCCAAGCGTTTAGCTTTAGCAATACAATTTCCCCAACCCTATTCACTAAAAACGAAGGAATTAAGATGACTCGTACCGTTGTTATCACCGGCGCAAATCGCGGCATTGGCCTAGCATTAACTGAACATTTTCTTGCAAAAGGCGACACGGTGTATGCGTTATGTCGAAAGCCATCGGCTGAATTGTCGGCTACCGCAGCGAAGGTCATTGCTAATGTCGAAGTCACTGGCACCGATAGTCTAAAAGCACTTCGCTCCCGACTCGACGGCGTTCAAATTGACATTCTCATTAATAATGCCGGGATTCTTGAGCGAACATCAATCGAAAATATTGATGACGCAGCGTTTGAGCGTCAATACCGAGTCAATTCCTTAGCACCACTCAAAGTCACTGCCGCCTTGCGTGACTTAATGCCAGCGGGTTCAAAGCTCGCATTAGTTACCAGTCGCATGGGCTCCATGGCGGACAATAGCAGCGGTGGTCAGTACGGCTATCGCATGTCAAAAGCAGCGCTCAATGCGGCAGGTGTTTCGCTCGCCCATGATCTCGCAGGGGATAATATTGCCGTCGCTATTTTACATCCTGGTTTTGTTCAAACTGACATGGTCGGAGGGATGGGTGATGTTACGCCACAACAGTCCGCTAGCGGGTTGGCTGCGAGAATTGAAGAATTGACTATGGAAACTTCAGGAACGTTTTGGCACGCCAATGGCGATCAGCTTCCTTGGTAAGTATTTTAGAAAGAACTGCGCAGAAAAATCGAGAATGGGGTTACGTGTTTATCGCACGTAACCCACAATAGAAACGTAGTGGGTCAACGAACCTACTAAAACAAACAAATGCCAAATTCCGTGTGCATGTCGCAACCTATCGGCGTGATCGAGAATATAAAACACTACGCCAACGGTATAAGCCACTCCACCTGTTGCTAACCAAATGACACCCGCCTTGCCGACATTTTCAACCAATGTCGAAAAATGAAATACGCACACCCAGCCCATAAACAAATAGATAATAATTTGCAGTGCTTCGATACGCTTTGGGCTGAGCAGCTCAATCGCTACTCCAATGAAGGCCAATCCCCAAACTAATGCCAACATACCGTAACCGGCGCTGTCACCAATGGAGACCATCATATAGGGTGTGTAGGTGCCTGCTATCAATAAATAGATCGTAAGGTGATCAAATTTTCTGAAGACGCGCTTTAACCGAGGCGGATGGAAACTGTGGTACAGAGTAGACATAGTGTAGAGCAACACCAGAGTCGCCCCAAACACAGCAAAACTAATGATCGTGGCGGTATCGCCAGTATTAATGGCAACGGTCAACAAACCGCCAAACCCGACCAGGGCCAATATTGCCCCTACGAGATGCGAAATACTATTAAACTTTTCACCGTGATACATACAACTTCCCTTGCGATACTGCTTCAGTATAGACCAGCTATTTTCAGTTAAGTGCCGAGACTGCCGACTTCAACACCTTACTGTAGAACAATTCACCCTATACCTTTCGTTTCTCTCGACATTTAAATATGAAAGCTCCCAGGGTACCGCGAAGCGGGGGTTGAAAACCAAAGATAAACTCGACTACAAAGTTCTGTCGTATCAATACCGACTATTTCCGCTGGGTTTCCGCCAACCTTTCTAAACGCAAATTCTGTTGAACTGGTGACATTGGTTGATATGCTCAGCCCTAGATAATAATAGGAGGATGCTATGAAGCCCCCATGCTCATCAGAACAATCACGAGTGTCACTTTATTCGAGTATTGCAATCACAATGACCGCCTTGTTTACGGCGGCGTGCAGTACAACCCCTAGCAGTAACCATAGCGTTTCGGATTTTAACGTCCCTCGAACTGAGTACGGCCAGCCGGATTTACGTGGCGTTTGGAATTTTAGCTCCAATACACCGCTCGAACGACCCGACGAATATGGTGATCGAGCGGAACTCTCTGCCGCGGAAGTGGAAGCACGTCATGAAGCGGAAGTGGCTCGTAGAGAGTCTCTCGAACAACGCGGTGCTGGTTCAGGCAGCGGCAGTGGCGTCGGCGGCTACAACCAGTTTTGGGTAGAGAGTTTGGCCCAGGGCGACAACTATCGCACATCGCTGATTATTGAACCGAAGAATGGCAAATTACCCCCTCGAGTGCCTGGCGCGGATGTATCCTTTGGTGGCCTGGGACCAGATTCTAAAGGTGAACTACCCGTGCGTTTTCGGGTTGGCGGAATCGGAAAAGACGGCCCAGAACAACGAGGACTTTCCGAGCGTTGCTTAAAAGGGTTTAACTCCGGCCCCCCTTTCATGCCAAGTATGTACAACAATAACTTACAAATTTTTCAAAACAGCGACCACGTGGTGATTCTCACAGAGATGATTCACGATGCACGCGTCGTTAAACTCCAGGACCGAAATCACCTCCCAAATGAACTTAGCCGTTGGAGCGGAGACTCGATTGGTTATTGGGAAGGCGACACCCTCGTGGTAGAGACTTCAAACTTCACCGATAAAATCCAAGCATTCCGCGGCACAGGGATTGGCTCCGATATGCATCTCACTGAACGCTTTACTCGCACAGGGCCAGAGAGTATCGAATATAGAGCCACAGTCGATGCACCTAAAGCGTTTACGCAGCCAATCACCGTCTTATTTCCGCTGGTCAAGGTCGATGGCGAAATTTTTGAGTACGCCTGCCACGAAGGTAACTACGGCATGGTTAACATTTTACAAGGCGCTCGCGTCGAAGAGCTGAAAACCCAACAACAAAAATAATAATTAAGGAACCACTATGTTTTTATTGTCGCGAGTGAACCTTTGCGCACAGGTACTAGGCCTGATGGCCGCCTGCGCGAGCCTGCTAAGTTATGCAGACATCCCGCGGACACCAACAGGTGAACCCGACCTCAACGGCATTTGGCAAACCATCGGATCCGCTCATTGGAATCTCGAGGCCCATAGCGCTAGCGCTGGACCTATACCAGAGATGGGTGCGATTGGTGCCATCCCCGGTGGTCTCAGTATCGTCACGGACGGCGAAATACCTTATACAGATAAAGCACTCGCACAGCGTGAAAAAAACCGTGCAGATTGGTTGGCCAATGACCCACTCGTAAAATGTTATTTGCCAGGTGTGCCGCGAGCGACCTACCTACCCTTCCCACTGCAAATCGTACAGGGCCCCGATACGACTTTGATTACCTATGAATTCGCTGGAGCGGACCGGATTGTTTACATGAACCGTCCAGACTTCGAAGCCCCTGTTGAAAGTTGGATGGCGCACAACCTCGGTCACTGGGAAGGCGATACATTAGTAATTAATGTCACTGATCAAATGCCAGAAACTTGGTTTGACTACGCCGGCAATTTTCATAGCGCACAACTGCAAGTAGAAGAACGTTATCAACTGGTAAGCGACAATGTCATTATGTATAGCGCCACCATGACAGACCCCGAAGTCTTTACCCAGGCCTGGACCATTGAATTGCCGCTCTATCGCCGCCTCGACAAGGGCGCTCAGCTATTAGATTTTAAATGTGTTGAATTTGTCGAAGAGCTGCTCTATGGCCATTTACGCAAAGGCAGATACACACCTAAATAGTACCGACTATCTTTCCCTGTTTGAGGTCGCTGATGGATTAAGGAATAATCCCTAGCGACCATTGGAAGCGATGAAGCTTCCCGACATGATACACGTGAAAGGACTTCTAGTTATGATGACAACCGACCACCGTCGCGACCTTGTTATCTCTTTCTTAACTCTACGCAAATCTATTGGTGTACTAGGTATTTCTCTGCCATTCGTCATGGTGCTGGGGCACGTGATGCTTGGCGAAACTCCCGTACTGCCGGACCTCAGTAGTTATTACTTTGGCCCGATGGGTGACGTATTTGTCGGTATATTGTGTGCGACCGCCGTATTTTCTTTTGCGTATCGTGGGCCAGAACGCAAAGACGATATCGCAGGTGATATTGTGGCCGTGTCCGCGCTGGGTGTGGCGTTTTTTGGTGGCGGCCAACTATCACCAACGCCGGAAGGATTAATCGCACAGATTCACTCTCTAGCCGCTTTAGTCTTTTTTCTTACTCTCTCGTATTTTTGTATTTTTCTTTTTACCAAATCTGGCAGCTCGCCCACGCCGCAAAAGCTAAAGCGTAATCGCATATACAAACTATGTGGCTACACAATGTTATTGATGATCGCGGGGATGGGTGTTTATATTTTTCTACGGGAACAGCATCCCCAACTAGCGCAATATAATATGACATTTTGGATGGAATCGGTCGCTCAGGTTGCCTTTGGAATCGCTTGGTTTACAAAAGGTGAAGGGTTGTTAAAAGATAAATAACTTTGCGTTATTGAATTCGCAAAATAAACCAGTAGATTTTTCACCACCCCCTATTCATGGCAATCTCACTCGTTTATCTTGAGCTACTGTCAATCTCTACATTAGCGTGTAATCCATACCATGAATTCAACGCTCGTGATAAATGGTTCACATGCTCGCATGGGTAAGCTGCGTACATCGAATAAGCCCACAACTTTAACGTAACGTATACAAACTTTTGCATACGGCCAGAACCCAAATAAGTAAAGTAACTATTAACGAGCCTGCTTATAAGGAACATTACTAGTCCGATACCTGAAGTTAATACATACTTAGGGCTACCGCTAACAGTAAAATTATTGCTGCATTAAACATATAACTAGCGAAGCATTTTCGGGTTCCCACGCTGCATGGTGTGCCCGAAGCAACGACAATAATTAACGGGTTCACAATCAGGGACATTATGCGCAAGCTTCCCATTAATCACGCAGCATTCATTATTTGGTTTTGCAGCCTAGCCGCCACCATCGTAGGCTCAGCTGTCATGCTTGGTTGGTGGCTCCAAATTCCGCGCCTCATCCAGCTTCAACCTGCTTTTTCACCCATGCAGTTTAATACCGCTCTTTGCATTGTTCTTTTAGGCGCCAGCACGTTTTTTAGCCTTTTTAAACGCAGTCAGGTTATTAGTAGCATTTTCGCTGCTACCAGTTTTTTAATTGCTAGCATCACCCTAGTTCAATACTTTGCGCTCATTGATTTAGGAATTGACCAACTTTTTAAGAACGCTTACCTCACAACAGCGTCACTGCACCCAGGAAGAATGGCCGGTAATACCGCCGCTTGCATTTGCTTAATCAGCGCTGCCATTATTCTCAGAAGTAGTGAACTCGTGTCGATCCCCAACCGCTCTTCATGGATCGCTGGAATTACCGCCGCTGCATTAGGTATATCCTCCGCCGCATTCGTAGGCTATCTAACAACAATATTTGGTCCCATCGGGTGGGGAACTGGCACATACATGACGGCACATGGGGCCGGCAGCTTAAGCCTAGTATCTATAGCACTGCTAATTTTAACCTGGAGATCAATTGCTGGATTTAAAGAATTCAGAATAACCCTAATGGCTACCGTAGCTCCATTTACCATCATGGTGGGTTTCGCGATTTTTTTTCAATTACGAGACGAACGTAGTAGCGGGCTAAAACAAATCGTTGAGCACGATACGCAAATACTGCAAATAGCTATCATTAATAGTCTCGATGACTTGTCTAACTGTATCGACCGCAACAGCGAACTCTGGGCAGACCTCGATGGAGATAGAGAGACCTATTGGCGCAACTATACTCACGCCTTACTCGCTGACCATAATGAATTCAATTCCATTGAGTGGATTAAACCGGATAAAACGATTGGCTGGGCGGAACCGGAAACAACTTCAAGCGAGCATGTTGGTTTCAATTTCGCTTCCAACGAAAAAGTAAGTAATGCACTCGACCTAGCAAAAGATAAAGGCACCCTCTATTCAAACTTAGTTTACAGCCCCATTATTGGACAGTCCGTACTCCTACTCTCGCCAATATATCAAGAACGTGATTTTAAAGGGTGGATTCTTGCTCGTATTGACATGAACAGACTCCTAGACTCATTCACACCACTCACCAACAGATTAGGCATTGCCGCACAAATCCAGCAACAGCACGGTACAACATTAACTAAAGCAATCGATATAGATCCTTTTTTTGCGTCAACTGAGACATTAAACATACCCGGCCAAACATGGGAGCTGGTGGTTACCCCAACGCCCTCATTTTTCAGTTTTCATCATAGGCCGCTAAGCTATGTTACTACTATGCTGGTTTTTATCAGTGGCGTTCTCATTATCTGGTTGATGCATATATTATTGAAAGGTGCACAGCGCTCACGACAACTTACACTACTGCACAACCGCTTAGATGGAGCAGTCAATGCGTTGATGGACGGGCTTATCATTGTAAACAGTTCAGGTGTCATTCTTGACATTAACGACACTGCCGCAACCATGCTTGGCTACCTTCGAGAGGATCTCATCGGGAAAAATGTGGTAAAGCTTGCACCCATCGCAGCGGATGCGGCATTCATACAAAAAATTGAAGCGCAATTTGCTGAACAGCATAACTCTCCCCAACCGAATAATGGTCTATCGACTACGGTACGTGGAATGAAGCGCAGCGGGAAAGAAGTGCCGCTAGAAGCAAAAATATCGAGAGGCATTGATGACGGGAAAATATTCTACACCGTCGTCATTAGAGATCTATCCGAGCAACTCGCCACCCAAGAAAAACTCGCCGAACATGAAGCTATGCTGCGAGCTGCCATCGAAAATTCTCCAGTCGCTATGGCAATTACAGACGCCCAAGGGAATTATATTGATATTAACAATGCTTTTTGTCGTTGGCTGGGTTATGACAAAGACGAAATCATCGGGCGGTCCTTCCTGGATTTAGTACCCGAGGAAACACGGGAAGAGAGACGAGCGTTATTTGACCGATTATTAATCGAGCCTAACGAGGTTATGCTGGCAGAGAAACGCTACCTACGGAAAGATGGCGAGGTTGTTTGGGGGTATTTAGCGGCCTCCCCCGTACTCAATAACAAGGGTGAAATCACCCATATCGCTGCACAGATTCTTGATATCCAAGAAGAAAAACGATTAAAAGAAGCGCTCGAAGACCAAAACCAAGAATTATCCAGCATCAACCAAGAATTGAATCAGTTTGCCTACATCGCATCACATGACCTCAAAGAGCCGCTGCGAACGATGCGAACGTTCAGCAAGTATTTACTTAAAGATTTACAAAATGGCGATACCACGCGAATTAATGAAGACATTGAATTTATCAATAGCGCATCTGAACGCATGACTCGCCTCATTGATGATCTCCTTCAATTGTCTAGAGTATCGAACAAGACACTCGAGTTCAGCGACGTTAATCTCAATGATTGCATGGATAACATAGTCGCCCAGCTCGACGGTTTAATTAAAGAAACTAATGCAAACGTCGCGTATGACCACCTACCAATCGTCAGGGGAGACGACACACAATTAGCTAGCGTGTTTCTCAATCTAGTTAACAATGCGATTAAATTTCATAAGCCAGGATCTACACCTCAGGTCAACATAACCCGTCTAGACGAGAACACAAAAGGAATGTGTACCTTAGTGATAGAGGACAATGGCATTGGTATACAGCAGGACAAAACGGATGAAATATTTGGTGCGTTCAAAAAACTGCACGCAGTATCTGAGTATGATGGTACCGGTATCGGCTTAGCTATCGTTAAGAAAGTGATCGAAAGACATAACGGGAGAATATCAGTAGATTCATCACCCAATCGCGGCACGCGATTTACGATAAACCTTCAACTTGCACAACAAGAGAGCTCGATCGCTCATGCAAGCTAATCAATCGATTGACAACAAAAATATTGCCAGCATCATGCTAGTCGAAGACAGCCTTGCCGATCAAACGTTGATACGTAGGGCTCTCGAAGATGCAAATATCCAATGCAATCTGCTAATTGCCAACAACGGTATCGAAGCACTTCAAATCCTCAAAGATCAGTCCACTAATATAGGCGAGCGATATAATGATCTTCACCTACTCGTCCTACTGGATATCAATATGCCATTAATGGGTGGAATTGAAACGCTACAAACCATACGAAACACTGAAGAACTTAAACACCTTCCGGTCGTCATGTTAACGACCTCGTCAAGCGATCACGATATTAGACAGGCATATCGTAGTGGAGCTAACGCCTATTTAACGAAGCCTATGGAAGAGAAAGACTTCGTATCTATTGCGAAGAAAATAGAAGAGTTTTGGTTTAATTTAGCAAAACTACCCGCGTTGTAAGTAATAGTAGTAGGAAGCAGTAGATGTCAGATACCTCTTTTGTAACACGCATTCTTATCCTTGATGACAACCCTGCTGATCTTCGGCGGGTGGAAAGGATTCTCGACGAGATAGACGGTTCGGCATACGAGGCAAGTAGCTTTACGACCATTAAAGACGCGTTGACATTTTTGGATGATCAGCAAGACCAAATTGATGTGTGCTTAGTTGATTATCGACTATTTGGCCAAACAGCCTTCGACTTTATCGCACAATTACAAACGAGAGATATCCGTCAGCTACCCATTGTCATTATGACCGGCTTTGAAGATAAGGAGATTGACCGGAAGCTAATGGCTTTGGGTATTCAAGATTACTGGGATAAAAATAACATTAGCCCAAACCACTTGGAGCGCTCTCTCCGCTATGCCCGTTACCGCTTCGAACAACAGCAAGATATGCTATACAGTCAAGAGCAAGGCTCGAGGCATGTTTTTCAGGTTTGCCAAGATATTAAGACACCGCTAAGTGACATTGGAGGTTACCTTAAAATTGTCGAAAACAATTGGCAAAATGCTTCAGATGGAGACACCAAGGGCAGAATCAACGATTGCTTTGAAAAAATAAATCGTTCTTATTCTCACTTGAAGAATCTTGTGGAGAATTTAACGGGTTATTCAGAGATTGATTTAGACAACCTTGTGCTTTATCGTAAGCCATTCAAGCTCGCTGAGCTATTCAGTGAACTCGAGCAAAGCTATGCTCCTATAGCCAAAAATAACGAAAACACGCTGTCAATTTTTTATCCTACAGACATCATCGCCTACGCAGACTTAAATAGAATAAAACAAGTTGTTGGCAACCTATTAAGCAACGCAATTAAATTTACGCACTCTGGCGAAATTACTATTAGAGCCTCGAGTGAAAAGGCACAAAACACGTCACAACTGGTAATCACGGTAAAAGATACGGGCCAAGGCATGGCTGAAGAACAAATCGAGTATTTACAACGCCCACATTACGACGAACACAACGAACATAAAGTTTCGCATACATACGGTTTAGAAATAGCGCGCCATATAAGTGAACTCCATGGCGGCCAGCTAGCAATCACGAGTGAATTAGGGAAAGGGACTGAAGTGAGCATTTCAATCCCGCAACGCAGCAACCCCAACTATGGATAGACCCAGCATGAAAAAGAATCGTGAATTACTCATCATCGAGGACAACCCAGCAGATTACGCACACTATTTACGCTTGCTCGATTCATCCAAGCATATCTTTACCGATTTTTATTATGTAAATGGTGTCGAAAATGCTCTTTTGCACCTGGATAGTGTAACACCAGCCTGCTGCATCATGGATTACAGCCTTCCGGATGGAAATGCCAAAGACTTGCTACAAAGAATTAAACTCAAATTTGGGGAGTTACAATTCCCAATTGTGGTCATAACCGGCCAAAGTAATGAATTAATAGCCAAAGAACTGATACAGCTAGGCATACAAAACTACTTACTAAAAAGTGACCTCAACGAAGCGGTTTTGTCCAACGCTCTCAATGACACCGTTTCTCGTTTCGCAAAAAAGGCCGAAATCAATTTCAAATCTAACCATGATCAACTTACAGGGCTCATCAATAGTCTATCTTTCGACAAACATATAGAAGAAGCTGTCGAGCAATTCCGTAAATTTCAGATTCAGTCATGCCTATTGAGAATACAAATCACCAACTTAACCGATATAAATGATCAATTTGGCGAAGATATAGGCGACGAAGTTATTAAATTGATTAGCCGCAACATAACTCAAAACCTTAGCAAAGGAGACATCGTAGCACGCTTACACGGCAATGAATTTTCCACCCTCCTAAATACTTGCGAATCGCATATTGGCCACTACACTTCGCAAAAATTTACTAGCTTACTTTCTAAAACACAAAATATCGAAGGAAACTCTGTTACTCCCAAATTGGCGATTGGCATGTCAGTAACTAATGCCACGACACACCGCTCTGCCGACCTACTTAGACAAGCGAATATTGCAGTCAAACAAGCTATTACAGATAACTTAAATTATAAGAAATATTTGCCAGAAGTAGACTTGGCGAGGGAGCACAAAGAGATAGAGCAAGGGAAGATAAAAACATTAATAAAAAATGGTGATTTTAGCATCGACTACCGGCCAGTGTTCTGCGTTAACCAAGAAGCCATTGAATCAATTGAAATGTTGCCAAATTTTGGAAAACATTCTAAATCTTTTAATGAAAAAGAGATTTTTTCGATTTGCAATCACGCAGACATCATGTCGGAATATTACAAAAACTTTGTCCCGCTCGCACTAGCTAAACTGCTGGAGATACAAAAAGCGTTTCCTCAACTTAAATGCGCAATTAATCTTAGTGCAAAGGCTTTAAATAACCATTCAATTACAAATACCATCATTACACAGGCAGGAAAATTTGGCCTTACCCCAAGCGACATCATCATTGATATCGCAGAACAACAATTAGCCCAGAGCATGCATGATATAAAGATGTCTGTAGACTCTTTAGCCAGTGGAGGCGTTAATGTCGCAGTCGATCAGTATGGTACCGGATTCAGCTCGATTGAATATATCGGCAGCCTAAACTGCCAACAACTAAAAATAGATAGACGATTACTAGCACCGAGGACCGACGGTGTATCAAGGGAGACACTTATCGCCGCTATATGTAGCCTTGGACACACACTTGGGTTACATGTTATTGCCGAGGGTGTCGCTGATGATGAGACTTATCGGCTAGTCGAGCGCTGTGGTTGTGATGCTATTCAAGGCTATCATCTCAATGATATGGATCAATTTCACCAAGGGGCCTCACGCACGCCGACGGCTGAAAGCCGATAAATACAGGTTAACACAACTTCCAAACCGCAATCTCACATGCGCTTCATCCAGACTGATACAGTGAAACCCGCCGAAACTCAGCAGATTCATCTAAGTCTGGGAGAGTACATGATTCCTTTTCCCCAAGTTTTCTGTATCCATCATAAGAGAAATTTTTAATTCTAGAATCACCGACCAACACGCTAGCTGCTCGCTGTTGAAAACGCTTTAACCAAGGTAAATTCTCTCGGTCATATAAAACATCTGCTGCTACGATCAAATCTACTGAATCGGGCACCTTCTCGAAATCGTCTTCTATTTCTAACACAACATTATTTAACATCGCGTTAGATTTAGTGGCCATAATCGCCAAGGGGTCTATATCGCAAGCAATCACTCGCTTTGCACCAGCCATTGCCGCAGCAACTGCAACAACACCTGAACCGCACCCAAAATCCACAACTGTTTTATCGTCAACTAATTGAGGATTACGCAAAATATATTGAGACAGAACCGCACCGGAGGCCCAGCAAAAAGCCCAGTACAGCGGGTTTTCCATGATAGCGAGCGCCACGTCGTCAGGCAGCCGCCCACGTGGGTAGTCAGCATTAATCAGAAATAGGTCAATGGGTGTTTCAGGTACCTGAAATACCTCTAACGATGCCGACGGCAATAGCGCTTGAAGACTTGAAAGCAGTTCAATATTGAGTGAAGTATGGGTCATGGGTTCAGATTATCATCACCGTCTAAACATACTGGCCTTACCCGCGCCGCCAACGGTGATATTTTTCAACCCAGGTCAGCAGTTTTTCAGGCGTTCTGGCTTTCTTCCACTCGCCAGCAACATATTTGTTTGCTTCAGACCAGGTGGGATATGTATGTATAGTACCGAGTATTTTATTCAGGCCGATATTGTGTTTCATTGCGATCACAAACTCCGCAAGAAGCTCGCCAGCATGAGACCCCACAATAGTAACACCAAGAATTTTGTCCTGACCAGAGACCGTAATAATTTTAACAATCCCTTCTGCTTCACTCTCAGCAATCGCCCTATCTAAATCATCGATGTTGTATGTCGTCACTTCGTAGCGAATTCCAGCCTCTTTTGCTTCCTGCTCATTAATCCCTACTCTAGCCACCTCAGGATCTACAAACGTGACCCAGGGAATAACCCTGTAATCCGCCTTAAACTTTTTAAACCCACCAAACAACGCATTCACTGCCGCATACCATGCTTGATGAGATGCCGTGTGTGTAAATTGGTAAGGCCCTGCGACATCACCGGCAGCAAATATATTGGGGTAGAGTGTCGCCAAGTACTCATCTGTTATGACGGTTTTATTGGTATCGATACCCAGCTCTTCCAAACCGTAGCCGGTTAATCGAGCAGAACGACCAACAGCACAGATCATTTCATCATACGCAAGAGAGATCTCCTCTCCTTTGTGTTCCACGATGAGATAGCGTCCCTCTGGCCGCTGCTCGCAACGCAGCGCTTTGTGCTCAGTTAAAACAGCAACGCCTTCTTTAGTAAGACGTTCTGACACCCGCTCAGATATGTCTACATCTTCACGAATCATTAACCTAGGCAACATTTCGACTTGTGTTACCTGACTTCCGAGACGCTGGAAACTCTGTGCCAACTCACAACCAATAGGACCTCCTCCCAGAATCAACAGCCTCTGCGGCGGCTTTTCATATTGGGCAAACTTTTCCCATAACGTGTCGCTGGTAACGTAACCACTATCCTCGATACCTGGCAGCGGCGGCACAAAGGGGGAGGCACCCGCGGCAATCACAATACTTCGCGTCGTGACCCTTTGCGCACCTGTTTTCGTTTTTATTTCAACGGTCCATGGATCAACAATTGTTGCATATCCATCGACGACATTAACGCCAAGCGACGTATACCGTTCTACACTGTCGTGAGGTTCAATGGCTTTAACGACTGATTCAATGCGTTGCATCACCGCCTTAAAAGACACTTGCGGTGTACTCGCCGATAGACCAAAGCGATCGGCATTTGCTATTTGGTGAGCCAAAGTGGCTGATTTAATTAATGCCTTACTCGGCACGCAACCATAATTCAAACAATCACCGCCCATTTTGTGGGACTCTACCAATGTCACCTTCGCTTTAACCGTCGCTGCAATATAAGCACTCACGAGACCCGCTGCACCACCACCGATGACCACCATGTTGTTGTCAAATCGCTTGGGTTTTTTCCACCCTTTGTAGACACGCTGCGATTTAAACCAAGACACAATTTTTTTCGCAATAAGAGGAAATAGGCCTAGCAGTAAAAACGACCCGATTAATGTAGGAGACAAGATGCCCGAAAGCTGTTCAATATCAGCCAATTGAGTTCCAGCATTAACGTATACGATAGTACCCGCCAACATTCCCACCTGACTCACCCAATAGAAAGTCCACGTTTTTATTGGCGTTAGCCCCATTGCGAGATTAATAAGAACAAACGGAAATGCGGGAACCAAGCGGAGCGTAAAGAGATAAAAGGCACCTTCTTTTTCAACACCTTTATTAATCGCTTTTAACTTTGATCCAAACCGCTGCTGAACGGTATCGTGTAACAGAAAGCGAGAAACTAAAAACGCAAGCGTTGCGCCCATCGATGAGGCAAATGAAACCAACAGCAGCCCCATCCATAAGCCAAACAGCGCCCCACCCGCCAGCGTCATCACCGCCGCCCCTGGTAGAGATAACGCGGTCACTATGACATAAAGAATAAAGTAGGCGAGAGGCACCAATAGCGGGTTTGCGGAATACCACTGTTGAAAAGTGTCTTGTGATGCTTTGAGTTTTTCGAAACTTAACCACTGATGCAAATCAAGTTGGAAAAACGCAGCCACCACCAGCAAGAGCAAAGCCACCAATCCAATTTTTTTCATAATATTCCTTGTTATTAACTAACCCTAATTTATCAACTATCTCGCGACTCAGTTACCAAAGACCAATCCCTAGGATCAATCCGATAATACGCCTTTAATTGATCAAACAATTCTTGATGATGACGTGACATTCTTTCTGGCTCTTCAAAGAAGGTTTCCGTCGCGACTGCAAAAAATTCAGCGGGATTCGTGGCACCATACTGATCTATAACACTTCGCTGAGCCGGGTCCAAACGCTGTAATGACTCAAACTCTTTTGCCAAGACCTGAGCCCATTGCTTGTAAGCGCCTTGCGTATATAAAAGGGGAGCCCCATTGGTGACTCCCGATTCGTGATCCAACTGATGTGCAAATTCATGCAAAACAACATTATGACCGTCTTTAAAGTTTCGCACACCTTCAGCCACCTGGTCCCAGGCGAGAATAACTTTACCGCTATCCCAAGACTCACCGAGTAAATGATGCGATTGTTCAGACACCAACCCCAGTTCGTCTCTTACTGTTCGATTCACTTTAAAAGACGATGGGTAAATATAAATATAGTGAAGCCCAGAATAGCTTCGGCTAGGGCGATTCAAGACAAGTAAGCACGCTTGCGCGGCAATAATAACGCGCATCTTTTCTGTTACAGCAAGCCCCGCACAACCGACAAATTCCTTTTCAGATAAAAACACCTGAATATGGCCATGCAATTCTTGTTTTATTGAATCAGCTAATTGGGTATAAATGGGTAAGCTTTTTACTAGAATACCTTCCCACTGAACAGGGAACTCTCGATTCACTATACGGGCCCGCTTTTGCCTGGGCCATATGAACAGGTACCACGCACTGAGCGCGATTATAATAAATAGGCTTGTCAGTACGATACTGCTAACCACAGGGCAAAACCAATCTACTTACTGCCTAAACCAGTATGCGCGAGTAATTTTTCAACCTGAGCTTCCAGCAGGGCAATTCGTTCTTCTAAAGCAACGGTGCTAGGCGAGGCTGCTTTAACGACAGGAGCGGTCTCCACAAAGCTGTCGGCGTCAACATCGCCGCAGAGTAGATGCATATAACGATCTTCTCGCTGTCCAGACTGACGAGGTATTTGTATCAAAAACGGCGTAACTTTTTGACAAAGAATTTCAAGCTGAGTACTCACAGACTCAGTACTATCAAAGGCAGCCATCCTCTGCGTGCGCGCAAACAAATCGCCCACTGTCTGAGGGCCTCGCAATAACATGATGGTGAGTAGTGCTTGCTGCGGCTTATCTAGATAGAGGTGTTTGGATAACCGTTGATTAAATCTGTCAGCTCGCGAGCCATATTCAACTTCGATCAAATCTCGATCCCGCAGACTATTCACCACCTGCTGCACCTCGCCGGATGAATAATGAGTGACTGGCTCGCGGCTAGTTTTTTGATTGCATGCTGTCACTAAGGCATTGAGAGTTAGTGGATAGGTCTCAGGTGTGGTTAATTGCTTTTCCATAAGCGAGCCCAACACCCTTGCTTCTGCCTCACTCAATTGCAACAATTCTTTTACCGAATTCTCACTCATAAAACGCAGTTTCCCCTACTTAGTATTCATCGCGCAGAATATGGCATAAAAGCTATCACGCCGCTGCTTCGTATTGATCTCGTTGCTTTAAAATCGCACTGCGAATCTCGGTAGCACTGCGCATTCGTTTGACGGTCTCAAATAGCTCACTTGCTTCGGTATAGTACTGACGCAAATATCCCAGCCACTGTTTTACCCGATTCCCTACATAACGTGGGTCATAGGCCTCATGTGTAATATCACTAAAACGTAGCAGCAGGGCTAGCACCTGAAACCATGATAAGTCTGATTGATCACTATGGTTTTTTATAAGCAAGGCTAATCCCGGTCGTGATAATAGACCACGACCGAGCATCACATCATCACAACCGCTTTGTGCAACGCATTGCTGATAATCGGCAAAAGACCAAATTTCACCGTTCGCATAGATGGGTAACTGGTGACGCTCTTTCGCAGCCCTAATCTCCGACCAAAATGCAGGTGGTTTATACCCATCAACTTTGGTACGCGCATGCACCGTAAGCTCGTCCGCACCGGCCTCAACAATGGCATCAACTGTATCGATAAACTGGTCGGCATTGTCATAACCCAAACGCATTTTCACCGTCACCGGTACAGTGTTATTCACCGCATCACGAACCGCACGGGTAATGTCATACACCCGTTGCGGTTCACGCAAAATAATTGATCCACCATCGTTTTTATTAACCTGCTTGGCAGGACAACCAAAGTTGATATCAATACCTGGCGCCCCTAGCTCTGCTGCACGCTCTGCATTAACAGCCATAAATTCTGGTTTGCCACCCAGCAACTGTACGTAAACAGGAATACCGTTTGCGGTTTTACCTTGGTTTCGCAACTCTGGACATAGGCGATAAAAAACGCGAGGCGGCAAACGCTGGTCCGTGATACGCACAAACTCTGTCACACACCGATCCACACCACCCACCTCGGTGAGTAAGGTACGCATGGTATGGTCTACAACTCCTTCCATCGGAGCTAAATGAATTCGCATACTGTTAGCAGAATCAAGACATTAAGGTTTGAATCAGATATTGACGCAAGCGTGACGCTTCATAACACACGGCCACGATACAACTAGCCTCCACTATGCGTAGAGTCAGACTGATCATTTTGTTTGGCGCGCTCTTCACGCAGCTTATCACGAACATTCATCAACACTTTACCGTAGTGATTGTGTCCTCGACCATCGCGACCACAACCCCAGTGATAATCGTACACACTCGTTTCCACGATGGGCTGATCGTCGGTTGCCAACAATCGTTCAGCAATGTCCTCATGCGTCCGTGCTCGTATGTAAACAGCGCGAGTCATGACAACTTCGCGTACTTTCGACCAATCTTTACGTGGCCGCCGAAAAAATCCACGGCCAATTTTTCTAGCTGCCTGCGCGGTAGCAGCAGACGCAATTTTTGATTGCAAGCCTGCGCTATCGAACTTCATCGCTTGATAGTAATGTTCAACCGTTGGCCAGCGGTGGCCATCCAATTCAAAACTAAAAGGTGAAACACAGGATAACGATTCGCTTGCGTCGTCGCGCGACAACCGAAACGTTTCGACATCGGGTTCTGGCTGAAAAATTGGCATAAATTTACAACTTAGCTCTCATTGGAAGTTATCTGGGTTTGACTAAAGCGGCGCGAAGCTCACGCAATGCAGCTTGAACTTTCGCTGAATGATCTGGCCCTAGCCTAAACAACAATTTATACGGCCCAGGTTTCGCCTGTAGTTGCGGGTCTTGAAATTCATAAAACACTTTGGGTTGAATGAGTACCGCATTGAAGTCATTTATTTTTACAGCGTTAACCGCATCAATGGCTCGCAGCGTCACATTCAGGAAACCACCGCGATCAACGCCATACTGCTGGTAAGCTTCATCCAATAACGGGTAATAATGATGGTAAAGTGCCGCTACACGCTCTTTATCCACAGCAACCAGCGCATCGACATAAGCGTTATAACGGCCATAATTCGCCGGATCAATGCGGTAGCGTTGGCCAATTTCAATATTTAACGGTTCGTCGATCGCGATCACTTTCATTGGCGGCGCAGGCGATTCAAGCGGTCGGTAATCCTTCACTACATTCCCTTCATCAAGCGCAATAACTGCGCGCACGAACTTTAAGAGAACGCGATCTGGAATCAGTAAAGCACTGAGTTTTTGTAGAGGATCTAGATCCGATGCTATGTCCATCACAGCCGTATCGCTTTCATTTAAGCTGGGTAAGGCAGGTAACGGGGGACCAGGAGGGTCCATCGGCGCCGGAACAACCTCTTCTTCAGCCGTCTCTTCCTGGGTTGTAACGGGAGTCGACAATGGCGCCGGTTTAGGCGATGCATCTCTTGCTATTGGTTGGATAGGTGCAACTTCTATCATTGCAGGCCGCGGTGTTAGCTCTTCCTGCGGAGCTAACACTAACCAGCCAACCGCGAACACTAAAACCACAACAACCCCAACTAGCACAACGGTTAGCGAATTGACTCGACGACTCTGCTGTTCTGACATGAATACCTTCCCCACAAATAGAGTGCGATTTATAAGTGATCCTGCGCCAAACTACCACCCCTAAGCAACCCAGGCCCTTAAAAAGACAGAATTGAACATTTTTGCACGAAAGTTAGCCACCCACACGCGCACGGCGACCTTTCGATTCTTGTCTATACTGTTGAAACAAGAGCCACATTGTGAGGCCTGATAGGTACTTTGAGCATCACAACTTATGCTCTATCTACGAGAAACAATCACCATCAAAAGTGCCACAGACGTTGGCTTGCTCTTCCCCATTAAAGAGGGAGAACCATTATTCTTTGCTGCAACTGAGTTTTAACTCCCTGAGGTTTTTCATGCGTTACCAATTGAGCCTTATCATGGATAGTTTTTTGCGAATGCTGGGCTGCCGCAGCATCAAGAGCCAGTTTGCAATCGCCTCACTAGCCATCATAGCCCTTGCCATTGGCTCTACTCTTACTCTCTATCTCACCCTATCAGCCAGCGCCGACACGGTAAACCTGGCTGGCCGGCAGAGAATGCTGAGCCAGCGGGTGGCAAAAGAAGCCTTTCTAGTCCAGCAGGGTGCAGAATCCCAGGCGACTATCGATGCAACTATCGAGCTATTCGAAACGTCGCACAGAGACTTGCTAGCTGGCAATCCTGCCAAAGGTATACTCGCACCACCGAATGAAGCGGTAGAAACAAAACTAACGCAAGTCCAACGCGCCTGGAGTAACTATAAAGATCGGATCAAGCAGTACATTAGTTCTGGGAGCACCTCCGAACTTAAAGCCCTGAACGAGCAAAGCCTAGTTGTCTTAAGGACAATGAACGAGGCAGTTGGCCTCATGGCTAGCGCAGCCAATGCGAAAACACAACGCTTTCAAACCGTCGCCCTACTATTTTCTATCGCAATTTTGTTAACCTCTTTGATTAGCCATTTTCTTGGTATGAACTGGTTAATGACGCAAATCAATCGATTGCGCAACCACCTAAATGAAGTCGCCAGCGGCAACTTTTCTCGACCCATTCACGAACCTGCTAGCGATAACGAAGTGTCGGATATGTTCTCCGCCTACAATCGCATGATCCAGCAAGTTGGCGCCCTCTCAGGCTCCGCCAAGTCATTGTCACATAGCATCTCGCAACAAACCGATTCATTGATTAGTGCATCGCGAACGGCGGCGTCCAATACAGCCAAGCAAAGTAAGGAGATCGAGCAAGTAGCAACGGCGATGAACGAAATGTCAGCGACCATTCGAGAAGTCAGCGATCACGCGAACGACTCCGAGCGCGACGCCAACGATGTTGCGAGTGAAGCCACTGCCAGCCAGTCGATAGTGGAAAGTACATTTAACGGCATCAACAACATGAGCAACAACTTGAATGATGCTGTCGGTGTAATGCAGGAGCTTGATAAAGAAAGCCAAGAAATTGGCAACGTGCTCACTGTCATCACCAATATCGCAGAACAAACCAATCTACTGGCGTTGAACGCGGCTATTGAAGCCGCACGGGCGGGAGAACAAGGACGAGGCTTTGCAGTCGTGGCGGACGAAGTGCGCACACTGGCGCAACGCACCCAAGAGTCGACCGAAGAAATCGAAACAATTATTCAGCGCTTACAAACACAAGCACGAAAAGCAGTAGAAGTGATGGAAACAAGCACTCAAAGTGCGCAAACCAGTTCAGAACAAATCAGTGAAGCGAAAGAAGCTCTGACACACGTGGTTGCCGCGATAAAACAATTCCACCAAATGAGTTCGCTCATCGCAACCGCAACACAACAACAAGCTGAAGCCAGTAATGAAATCGATACCAGTATCAACAGAATTTCCTCAGCCACATCAGAAAATACGCAAGTCGCTGCTGACGTCCAATCTGTTTCAGAAAATATCTGTCGCGACGTCGCCGCACTCAATGAGGCCATCGATAAACTGAAAACCGACGACTAAACGCTACAAAAGCTGGTCGTTTAACGGCGCTTTTGATGGCGCTCGAAGTTTTCCTGACGTTTTTTTTCGCTTTTCTTTAACAACACATAAGTGGCACCCACACCACCATGTTGCTTTTGAGCACTATGAAATGCCATGACTGCCTCTAACTGTGGCAACCAGTGCGCAACGCAACTTTTGAGCAATGCGGGCTGAGGCTGACGGTTTTCACCCTTACCATGGGTTATCAATGCACAGCGAATATCGTGTGCAACACAATCTTTTATGAACTCCGACACAGCAACGCGAGCATCATCGACTTTCATACGATGCAGGTCTAGTCGTGCATCTATTGCGTACTTTCCTAATCGAAGATTCCTATAAACGCCGTGCTGAATACCAGGCCGCTTAAACTCGAGTATATCGTGAGGACCAACCGGTGCGACGAAATCGCCTGACAGCGAGTCAGAGGCTACAGACACCTGCGTTTGCGCAGCGCGCCTACGATGACCAGATGCAGCGTCCTTATTATCACGCTTGTCCAACAATACTCGCTTAGCGGTTTGTAATGGTTTGACATCGCCCATCGCCTGAGCGAACAAATCTTCATCATCAGTCATGTCGTTAAAGCACAAGAAGTTAAAGCACTAACTATAACATGGAGAAAAATATCGTGAAGAGCAATGAATCACTAAATACTAAAACGCAAAAAACCCACCAACGATGAGGGGGAAGCTCTCATCGCGATGGGAAGAATAAAGAACGCTCTTAGGCAGAAACGAACTGTTTATCAAGCGTACGCAGCATTGCCCAACGAGACCAATACTTGCGGCTCCCACGATAACCATCATCAACCTCCCCGCCCCATGTGGGATTGTCTTGTATCGCCCACTTGAGTTCTTCATAGTCAATACGCGTCATCCGAAAGGGCTGCCACTCCAGTAAATAATTTTTGGTGCTGATAATTTTACCCTCACGCAACATGGAGTTGAGCATGGTAAAAGGGGGTAAAACCCCATAAAAACAGGCTGCCTCGACAAATAAGAAATAACCAAGCTCTGTTCGGAAAGGGCCTGCGGGTTCACTCAACCCCTTTTCAAGAAATTTACGTTTCGTAAATTGAATATCCATATTAACCTCTCTAAATTTCAAACCGATTATTTCTACACCAAACCGCGCCCGCTAGTAGCACCATTGAAAAGCAGATACTCGTGACAACTTGAACACCATCGTAGTACGCGAGCAGCGTACTAAAAGACTCCCCTCGCCACACACCTTCAAGCACAGGGTGGCCGGTATCAAACACATACTCAAGAAAAGCGCCGATATATTTATCACCCAATAAAAAGTGCTCAAGCACGCTAATAACAAACGGAACAATTAGCGCCATAACGATCGGTAAACGCCGAGAAAAAGCAGAACAAAATAACAACCACGCGGCAATCGGAAGACCATTAAATGCAAACATCAGTATGCTCAGCAGCTGTCTAAGCACCATGGAAATAGGGTTTATTTCACCCAGCATTCCCCAAAAACTATAGTTCTCACTAGCAGAGTAGATCAACGCAAGGGTCAGAGACCCAGACACCTCAGCTATCACGGCAAATATGAAAACCACCAACGGGATGACCAAAATACCGTACAGTAATTTGCTCAGCACGTTTGCCACTTCATCCACAGGCAAGCTTTTCCAAAATAGCACGCTGCGATCATTACGATCTGAATACAAACATTGCAAAAGATAAAACCCACTTATCAACGCGGCCACCACCATAAAAACAACACTGATAACATGAAGCCCACTACTCATAGCAAACTGCGCATCACTCAAACGCAGAAAATAGCTACTGTCTTCTTTGTTGTTTAGCTTCCATCCGCGGTCATGAAATGTAATTTCACCGGAGCGCTCAGCGCCATCCATTTGACTCAACTGTTTTGAATGATCGATCACCTCGACGACATGGTCGATCCCACCATTGATAAAAAGAACACCCAACCCCAAGACGTTCTGTGCCACCAGTAGCGCCGCCAGCACTAACGGCAACCAAAGGGTGATACCCTTATTCTCCCAATATTCACGCAACATTAGCCCTTGATAGCCTGTAAAATTTCTAATCATCTTTATTGCCATTTAGGTTAACTGAGACTGCATCTTTGCCAGAAAAATGGTGTCAATTTTTGCCTCGCAGAGATCGCCAAACTCCCGCAGAGAATCACGATCAGCGTTCTCAAATAGCATTGCTGTACGCCCCATGCCTGGCTGTTCATATATAGGGCTAAATGCACGAGCTTGTTCTTGTTTGAGTGATGGTACTAATACTTCGCAGTAACGTTCAGCAATCTCATCTATCGTTTGGTGAAGCACTATTTCACCGTGCTTTAAAAACACAACATCCGTTAGTAAATTTGTAACTTCTTCAATCTGGTGGGTCGCTAGAATGATGGTTTTCTGCTGATCGAAATAATCATCCATTAATGATTTATAGAATTGATGACGATAGACGATATCCAGACCCAGCGTCGGCTCATCTAATACCAGCAATGGGACATCAATAGCCATAACAAGCGCTAGATGTAGTTGCGTCACCATACCCTTCGACAATTTTGAGACAGGCTCGCCTGGGTCAATATCTGTTTTACCCAGCAGGTCTAATGCAACAGAAGGTATAAAGCGTGGATGCATCTGCTCAAGTAACTTTATTGCTTTCGCCGCGGTAATCCATTTGGGCAGGATTGCTGTATCCGCAATAAAGCACACCTCATTCATTAATGTTGAACGAGCTTTTCGCGGCGACATTCCAACGACACTGATATCACCTTCGTACGTTGCTAGGCCCAGTAAACATTTCAAGGCCGTCGTTTTGCCCGCACCATTGTGGCCAACCAAGCCAACGATTCGCCCTGCCGAAATATCAAGATTAAGGTTATTGAGTACGGTTTTCTTGCCGTAGCGCTTGCTTAGCCCACGTACTTTTATCAGCGCATCAGTCACTTGTTGCTTTCCTCATCCTTTAACAAACTTACCAACTCGGCTTTGCTGAGACCCAGTTGCGCAAGCCGTGCTAACAATTCGGGAATTTCTTTTTCAATAAATTGCTTACGTTGAGCTTCAAGCAATTGCCGTTTCGCCCCTGTCTTTACAAACATACCTAAACCTCTTCGGGCTTCTAATAGGCCGTCTTCAACTAGCTCTTGGTAGGCTTTGCTGACTGTTAAGTGGTTAATTCGATAGTCGCTAGACACCTGCCGAACAGACGGAACCGCCTCACCTTCCGCGAAGCTTCCATCAATAATGAGGGAGATGACTTTGTCACGTAGCTGCCGATAAATCGGCTTTGAGTCATCCCAGTCGTCGAGCTGTGTCATGAGTTACCATTTAGATCATTGAAAAAGCAGAGACCGAATCTAGCCCCTGTTATCTGGTGTTATATATCACTATAACACCATAACCACAAAACCCCACCCATTCACGTAAAGAAAGGTTAATAATCATTCGTGACAGATCTAGGTTTTCAGGCAGGAAAAATTAACGGTGCTAGGATTTAGAAAAGACCTAGGAGAAAGCAATGCTCGACACCAGTACGCGCTTTGGTAGATATTTTGCTCTATTCACATTGATACCAGCCCTTTCTTTTGTCGCCGACGCTAACAACACAACCTCCGTTGCGGAGCAAGGCAATACCAACCGACGCATATCGCTTTCAATTGCCGATGAAGATCAATTCATTCAAATCAACGAATCCTTAAAAGTCACCCGACTAGGGATATCTGAAGCCTACCGAGATGCCGACCTAGAACGCCTTATCAGTTTTTACCACCCACAAGCGCACCATACTGTTTCAAGCGTCACTAGCCGGGGCAAAGAAAAGATCAAAGAAACGCTCAGCTATATTTTAAAGCTCGACGCTCGAATTCACCTGCGCGTTGAATCTCTTGATGTCGATGCAGACGGACTAATCGTTGAACACGGAGAGTACGACTACAAGGTCTCCTCTGCTTACACCATGGAGTTTTCATCGACTTATAGAATTAAATGGATCAAAGAAGATGGCCGCTGGCTAATTTACAGATACCACGCAGATGAACCAACATGGCTACCAAGCGAAGACACCAGCGACTCAAGTGAGCAATAAACGACATAGTACGCCATCATTCATTGGCAACAAGGCTACAACATTTTTTGCAATGCTGGCGTATCTAGTCGCCACACCATTAATTGAGGTTCCGGTTACCGCCCAAGAAGCCACATCAACCCAGCGGGAGTTGCAAACAACGTATTCTGAAAGTTTATTGAGCGACAAAGAATCGGCAGACATCATCACAAACATCGAATCAGCCCGCCAAGCCTATTACGAAAGTTACACTTCAGGTGATGCGAAAAAACTTTCAGAGCTTTACCACAAGGATGGGAGTTACACCGTCGCCGGTGTAACCACGCAAGGGGTCGATAAAATTATTGAGATACTAGTGTTTGCGGTAAAACTCGATGCCAAGTTGACACTAACCGTTAAAAGCATCGAAATGACCACCCCTAATAATATTATTGAACAAGGGGTTTACAATTATTCTGCAGAAACACCGCGACAATTTAAATTTTCATCGACTTATCAATTGGAGTGGCAAAAGCAAGACGACAAATGGCTGATAAAAAACTATATCGCCTACGAACGAGAAATGCTGAAAATCCCTGACTTGGATAGTTTTAGCTCGGCACCGACTAACTCGCCATAACAGCCGAGCAAAAACCATCCGTCGTACAACGTTATTTAATTAAACGCTTTTCAATTAAATCGTCTACTACACTCGGATCAGCTAAGGTAGACGTATCACCTAAACTGTCGAGTTCGTTAGCGGCGATTTTTCGTAAAATACGACGCATAATTTTACCTGAACGCGTTTTAGGCAAACCGGGTGCCCACTGAATGTAATCAGGTTTAGCAATTGCGCCTATTTCTTTGACACATAAATCAATAAGTTCTTGCTGCAGCGTATCAGTAAAACTTTCTCCAGCCATTAAAGTCACGTAGGCATAAATCCCCTGGCCTTTAATGTCATGGGGACAACCTACCACGGCAGCTTCCGCCACTTTATCATGCAACACAAGCGCACTTTCGACTTCAGCAGTACCCATTCGATGGCCACTGACGTTAAGCACATCGTCCACCCGACCTGTGATCCAGTAGTAACCATCTTCGTCGCGTTTAGCGCCATCACCCGTAAAATAATAACCTTTGTACGTTGAATAGTACGTTTGCACGCAGCGTTCATGATCACCATACACGGTGCGCAACTGGGACGGCCACGCACTCTTAATGGCAAGGTTCCCTTCACAAACGCCACTGAGCTCATTACCTTCGCCATCCAAAATAACAGGCTCGACACCAAAGAAAGGCAAGGTTGCTGAGCCGGGTTTTAAATCAGTCGCCCCGGGTAAAGGCGTTAGCATGTGAGCGCCGGTTTCCGTTTGCCACCAGGTATCGACAATAGGACAACGTGATTCTCCCACTACGTTGTAGTACCACTCCCAGGCTTCTGGGTTGATAGGTTCCCCAACCGTACCCAGCAACACCAAAGATTGACGGGAGGTTTCATTAACAAACTCGTCGCCCGCTGCCATCAATGCACGGATTGCCGTCGGGGCGGTATAAAATTGTTTCACTTGATGCTTGTCGACAACTTGCCAACAGCGCGCCGCCGTAGGGTAATTAGGCACACCTTCAAACATTAATGTAATTGCGCCATTTGCTAGCGGACCATAAACAATATAAGTGTGGCCTGTCACCCAACCAACATCCGCAGTACACCAATACACATCCCCTTCGTGATAATCGAAGGTGTATTTATGCGTCATAGACGCCTGCAGTAAATAGCCGCCAGTGGTGTGAAGCACACCTTTAGGCTTACCCGTTGAGCCTGATGTATAAAGAATAAATAATGGATCTTCTGCGTTCATTGGCTCGGGCGGGCACACTTCAGCCGCATCCATCATGGCCTCTTCATACCAAATATCACGCTCGGCATCCCATTCAATATTGCCTCCGGTGCGCTTAACCACAAAACAGGTGTGCACACATTCGCACTGAGCCATCGCCTTATCCGCATTGGCTTTTAGTGGAATCGTCTTGCCTCCTCGAATACCTTCATCAGCCGTAATCACGACTTCACATTCTGCATCAAGGATACGATCTTTCAGCGCTTCCGGTGAAAAGCCGCCAAACACAACAGAGTGGATTGCCCCCAAGCGCGCGCAAGCCAACATCGCGTAGGCAGCCTCCGGAATCATGGGCATGTAGATACACACACGATCACCTTTTGAAACTCCCCGTGCTTTCAGTGCATTGGCAAGCTTACAAACTGCTGTGTGCAACTCATCGTAGGTGACGGTTTTATCTTCGGACGGATCGTCTCCCTCCCAAATAATGGCAGTTTGATCACCCCTCTGCTGTAAGTGGCGGTCAATACAGTTATAGGTAACATTCAGCTCACCCTCTTTAAACCAGCTCACTTCGCCTTTGTCTAAATCGAATTCACGAACCTTGGTAAACGGCTTACTCCAATCCAGGAAGCTATTCGCTTGCTCAGCCCAAAAGGTCTCAGGGTCACTGATGGACTGTTGGTACATTTGTTGGTAGCGCTCTTTGTTGATATGCGCGCTGGAAGACCACTGCTGTGGCACTTGATGAAGCTTGGGTAGATCCGACATTCATTCACCCCTATCGTGTATTCGTTGTTAATTCTTATTGGCACTCAAACACTGGCATCAATGGGTCAGCCATCAATTTTGAGCCATTGTAGCCCGTCTAGATGAGCATCAGAAGTCAAGAAGATGGTGAAGCGTTGTAAGAATTGCGAAAAGGGGAATCAAAAACGCCCCGGGCGGGGCGTTTTGGTGGGGTTATTTTACTTCTTTGAGCTGAACCGGAATGGTGTTTGCCGTGCGCTCAACCGTATTATCTTCGTTGAGATATACCAATTTAGGCTTAAAGTCTTGGGCTTGTTCTTCGCTGAGCTGCCCGTACGCCGCGATAATCACACGATCGCCCACTTGCACCTTACGCGCCGCTGCACCATTCATGGAGATAGTGCCTGATCCCGCTTCGGCGATAATGACGTAGGTTGTGAAACGTTCGCCATTATTGACGTTATAGATGTCAATTTGCTCAAACTCGCGCAGCCCAGCAAGCTTGACGAGGTCCGCATCAATCGCACAGGAACCGTCGTACCAAAGCTCAGCTTGGGTAACGCTGGCCATATGTAATTTGCCTTTTAAGAAAGTGGATAACATATCTACCTCGCTTTCACTTTGGGTTGCCGCAGCAGGCCGGCTATTGTGCCTTTTTTAGCCATCAATGCAACCGCGTTTCCTGGCGTTTCCGCCGACTATTGTAAAGTTAATGATAGGTTGTCTATCAGCCTAGCACTCTCAGTAAACATCGCACCGAGCACCGTAATGTCATTGTCATCGTGAGCTGCCGGCTCCAGTGTTTTACTGTTGCTGATACTCAGATAATCTACTCGAAAGCCTGCCTGTTCGATGCGTTTCGTACCCTCTTGTTCGAGAGCTATAAAATCTTTTTCACCCTGCTCTATGCGATCCCGCAACCAGCACAGTGTTTGATACAACACCCCCACCTTGGGGCGCTCGTCGTCGGTGATATAGCCATTGCGAGAGCTCATCGCCAAGCCATCATCTTCGCGGAAAATATCACCAGCAACAATTTTTACTGGAATACAGAGATCCTCAACCATACGACGAATAACCGCCAATTGCTGAAAGTCTTTAATCCCAAACACCGCTTCGTCCGGCTGTACAATGTTGAACAGCTTACTAACGACAGTCGTGACGCCTTCAAAATGCCCGGGCCGACTAGCACCACACAGCACATCGGTCATAGACGGAACAACCACTCGAGTCTGCTCAGCCATGCCGTTAGGGTAAATCTCTTTTTCGTCGGGGTAGAACAAGTAATCACAGCCGGCTTCGGTGAGTTTAGCTGTGTCCGCCTCATAAGTACGTGGATATTTGTCCCAGTCTTCGTTAAGACCAAACTGTAGTGGGTTGACGAAGATACTCACCACAACCACGTCGCACTGCTGCTGAGCAATCTTAACCAGCTCAATATGAGCTTGATGGAGATTCCCCATAGTTGGCACAAAGCCGATGGTTTTACCGGCTGCTCGCTCTGCATTAAGCGCCTCGCGAACCGAAGCAACGTGATGGAATATCTGCATACTGTTTACCCCTGCGCGGCAGGAAAGCGATGTGACCCTCAACTTTTAGCACTCAAATGGCATATAAAGTCACAAAGCTGTACAAAACGTGGCCGGCGATCATACACAAGGATGTTACCGATGTACACGTTTTGACGACAAGTAACGGTTACATTTTCAGCATGATTTCTGCCAAACAATAAGGCGGCCAAATAAGGAGGGAGTGCTAATAGCCCTAGGGTGTCCGAGCGCCCGCATAAGAGTTCGAGCAACAGCCCTATCAGACACACGCGCCGTTATACAGGTCTAATAGAAGCCTTATCTTGCGCGTCAAAACGCGGGCGCGCCGATTAGCCGCTAGAAATCCTGACTAAAGTATTCTGGCGCAAGGTTTTCGAAACGAGTGAACTGACCAACGAAGGCGGCTCGAATGGTACCAATTTCACCATTTCGCTGCTTGCCGACAATGAGTTCGGCGATGCCTTTTTCCGGACTCTCTTCGTTGTAGTACTCGTCACGGTAGATGAACAAGATGATATCCGCATCCTGCTCAATCGCCCCGGACTCACGCAGATCCGAGTTCATTGGGCGCTTATTAGGACGCTGTTCTACACCACGATTGAGCTGAGACAGGGCAATTACGGGGCAGTCGTATTCTTTAGCGAGCGCCTTGAGAGAGCGAGAAATTTCTGAGATCTCTTGGGTACGCCCGTCGCTGGTACCGCCCGTGTGCATCAGCTGAATATAGTCAAGCATGATCAGCGCAGGACTACCGTGCTCACGAGCGATTCGGCGAGTTCGTGCTTTGACATCCTGAGGCGTTAAGCCTGGTGTGTCATCAATAAAGAGTGGGCGATCTTTCATTTTTCCGACCGCAGCAGACAGCTTTGGCCAATCTTCCTCGGTCAACTTACCGTTGCGGATCTTGCCCGCATTAATACGCCCAATGGACGACAGCATCCGCATGACCAAGGACTGGGAGGGCATCTCCATACTGAATACCAGTACCGGATTATCCTGATGCAAAATGGCATGCTCAACAAAATTTAGCGCTAGCGCTGTTTTACCCATCGACGGGCGCGCCGCAAGGATAATGAGCTCACCGTTTTGCCAGCCGGAGGTTTTCTCGTCGAGGTCGGTTAAGCCTGTTGCCAATCCGGTGATAGCCTCATCGGAGTCAAATAGCTCACTAATGCGGTCAACCGAACCTTTGAGAAGATCATTAACGCCCATAAAACCGCCCTCTTTCGGGCGGTTCTCTGCAATTTCGGCAACACGCCGCTCAGCCAACTGTAACAAATCATCCGAATCCAACCCCGCTGGGTTCATCGAAGACCGGCTGATTTCATTGGCGACAGAAATCAGCTTCCTGACGGTGGCGTGATCGCGAACAATCTTGGCGTAGGTGGTGATGTTTGCTGCGCTAGGCGTTTGTTGCGCCATTTCCGTGAGGTAGGCAATACCACCGACCCGCTCTAACTCACCATGCCGAGAGAGTGTCTCAGACAGTGTAATAACATCTAACGGGTGTGATTCAGCAGCCAGCTCACCCATCACCTTAAAGATTTGACGGTGGCTGTCTTGATAAAAGTCTTCTTCATTGACCAACTCAGCGACCGCATCGAAGCGCTGATTGTCGAGCATTAACCCACCGAGCACGGATTGCTCTGCCTCAATGAAATGTGGCAGCGAGCGCTCACTATCTCCACTTTGCATGGCATCTAGCAAGTCAGCAGGCTCGAGGTATTCGAGCGGGTATTCTTCGGGTAAATCTAGGGCCATAGTGAAGACAGAATCATTAGACTTATAGGTGGCACAGAACAGCTAATACTAATCAATCCTACCGCCTTTTCATACAATCAATGACACCCACTTAACCGGATTTGGATACAGGTGACCGCGGTAACCGACAAATAAAAAAGCGAGCGCTCCGTTGCGCTAATTGCACAACACAGCACCCGCTCTATTATTCACTCGCTCTTGCCTAGCTGGCGGCGATACATGCTCCAAGAAGCAATCGATGATCAACAGCGACCGATGGATGTCGACTGCTGAATCTCTTCAAGCGCTCGAAGCACTTAGCGCCACACCCATCGAGCTTATCCCAAATGAGACCCCGATAGATGCCTGAGGCTGAGCTGGCAGTAGAACTTACTGCTAGCCCTTACTCTGCAACAACAGTCAAGGTAATAGAAGTCGTTACTTCTGAGTGCAACTGCAGATCGATTTGGTATTCACCCACTTCGCGCAACGTACCTTCTGGCAGCTTCACTTCAGCTTTCGCTACTTCAACGCCTGCAGAAGAGATGGCATCGGCAATGTCTTTAGTACCGATAGAACCAAACAACTTGCCTTCGTCACCTGCATTCGCAGTGATGGTTACGCTTACACCCGAGAGTTGATCAGCGCGTTTCTCTGCTGCAGCAACTTTCTCTGCTGCCGCTGCTTCAAGTTCAGCACGACGCTCTTCAAACTCTTTAATGTTCGCTTCAGTCGCAGGCACAGCTTTACCCTGCGGGATTAAGAAGTTGCGACCAAAGCCTGCTTTAACAGCGACTTTATCGCCAATTTGACCGATACGGCCAAGCTTTTCTAATAAGATAACGTCCATCGTTTTTCCTCACAAAATTCGCATCAACGATGCGGTTTAAATACATTCAGTCTCGCGATTGAGTAGACGGCCGACTAAAGCGGCTACGGTAATCCACCCACGCATCAAAAAACCCTACCAAAAGCGCAACTAGGCGCGTCGGCTCGAACAGCAATAACAGGTAAAAGCCAACCAACCATGGGGTACCCAGTCGTCGGTTCGCTACCAGGCTATGAGCAACTGCACTGGCTACCATCAACAACGGTACAGTTACCAAAAAGCCCCAAGGCGCCGTTTGCATTTGTGCAATGAGCAACGCTCCAAACCCCAAAACCACAAGGGACTGGGTTTTGCTTAGCCGAAAGCTATAAAACTCCTGGCGAAAACCACCGGGGTTATACAGCAATGCTTGCCACCAACGAGCCAACACCAGCGAAAGCAATGCATCGACTACGATGCCAAAGCCAAACATGCCAGCGACGAACCAAATGGTTATAGTCTGCAGGTCATCAGGCTCTATGCCACTCTGCTCTGCATAACGTTTCAGTTCTTCATTAACCGCAGCGACAAACTCTGCGCTCTGCTGGTCGAAACTGGAACCAAAAACCAAACTCGCGGTAACAGCTAAAACTACCAAGCCCATACTAGCGGCCGGCCAGGAATTTACATTCCTCAGCACTTCCGCTCCACCCATCACCACCACGATGATGGAGAAATAGATGAAGGCCAAAGGTACTAGCGCTGAATCGAGCAGAGAGAATACAATCCACGGTAACAGTGCCCAAATGGCGACACTAAAACCGTCTAGCAGGCCTCGACGTAGGGTTACGAGAGCAACAACTGCCGGACCCACAAACGGTACAATCCAGCAACACAGCGCAACTATCGCCGCTTGTGCTCGCCCACGCATCACGAATTCAGCCAGGGCTCGCATGACTTACCTCACCTGTTAAGGCCGCTAGCTAAGCAGCCTTTTAGTTGTGGTTATGCCTACTGGTCGTGGCTATCTGTATAGGGCAACAAAGCCAAATAACGAGCACGCTTGATCGCACTAGAAAGCTGGCGCTGATACTTCGCTTTAGTACCCGTAATACGACTTGGAACAATTTTGCCAGTTTCAGAAACGTAGGCTTTCAATGTATCCAAATCTTTGTAATCGATCTGCTTAACACCTTCAGCTGTGAATCGGCAGAATTTACGACGTCGGAAAAATCGAGCCATGATTATTCTCCTTGCTCAGCTTCAGTGTTATCGGATGTGTCCGCTGTTGCTTCTGAGTCGCTGCTGCTTTCGGCAGTATTTTCAGAAGGCTCTTCGCGACGCTCTGTACGGCTCTTACGTTCACGGTTCTCTTTCTCTGCTTTCGCGATAGGAGACTGCTCAGTAACCGCTTCGTCCATACGCATAACCATGTTACGCAGTACGGCGTCGTTATAACGGAAGTTAGTAGTGAGTTCTTCCAAAGCTTCTTCGGTACATTCAACGTTCATAAGAATGTAGTGAGCTTTATGGATTTTGTTGATTGAATAAGCAAGTTGACGACGGCCCCAATCTTCTAGACGGTGAACCTGACCACCAGTAGAAGTGATTGCCGAAGAATAGCGCTCGATCATACCGGGCACTTGCTCGCTCTGGTCAGGGTGGACCAGAAACACGATTTCGTAGTGACGCATTGAAGCTCCTTACGGGTTAAAGCTTCCCGCTAAACGCATTGTGGCGTCGCAGTGAAGCAAGGAGAGCCGACCAACTTCCAATCTATAAATAGACCTGTGGCCAGCGGGGCCGCGTATTCTATGGAGTTAGGGGGGGCATTGCAAGCAATTTGGCTAGAAAAACGTCAACAGAAAAGCCTACTCGGCACCTCGCTGCCGCAAGGCCTCAAATAAGCAGACACCCACAGCAACCGAGACATTGAGACTGCTAACTCCACCCTGCATAGGAATGCTGGCAATAAAGTCGCAGCCTTCTCGCGTGAGCCGGCGCATACCTTCACCTTCTGCACCCATCACAATCGCCAGCGGGCCTTTTAAATCAGTCTGGTAAAGCGACTGGGTGGCCTCACCTGCACTGCCAACAACCCATACACCTTTGTCTTGAATGGCCTTTAAGGTACGAGAGAGGTTTGTTACGGAAATATAGGGCACCAATTCGGCCGCACCACTAGCCACCTTACGCACAGTCGGATTGATACTGGCGGAATTATCTTTCGGCGCAATAACCGCATGCACGCCAGCGGCGTCAGCAGTACGCAAACAAGCACCCAAGTTATGTGGATCAGTTACGCCGTCTAACACCAGCAAAAAGGCAGGTTCGGATAAATCATCCAACATGGATAACAAATACTTTTCATCATAAACCTCACCAGGTGTGCACTGCGCGACCACACCCTGGTGATTTCCATCTACCCACTTATCCAACTGATCTTTAGACGCAGCACTAACATCGACACCCTGCTTTTCTGCCAGCGCAATTAACTTTTGCAGCTTTTGGTCGCGACGCCCCTGCGAAACATACAGCACTTGAACTCGAGTTGCCGCTGTCTTTAATAATGTATGTACTGAATGAATACCAAACACCCACTCAGGTTTTGCTTGATTTGCTTTCTTACTCATAATTAACTTTATAGAAACGTAAATCGGAGGTTAGCGGCGACGTTTGCGAGCGGAGCCTTTCTTTTTGGAATTGCTAGATTTTTTGCCTGTCGACGTTTCACCACGTTCCGAACGATCCTTTTTCGTCGATTTAGACTTTTTGCCAGCACGATTCTTTTTGTTCGGCCTTCGAGCGTCATTCATCGCTTGCTGTGCTTCTTGCTTACTGATGCGATGAGTCTTCGAACCTTTCGCCTCAATAAGCTCAAAGTCGATTTTGCGATCTTCCAGATCAACACGCGCTACCTGGACAGTCAACTCATCACCTAAGCGAAACACGCGACGCGTATTTTCTCCCACCAAACGCATCTTGGAAGGCTCAAAATAATAATAATCTCTAGGCAACGATGTAATGTGCACCAAGCCTTCGACATATAAGTCTTCCAGCTCGACAAATAAACCAAACCCAACAACGGAGGTAACAACCCCCTGAAACGTATCGCCAACATGGGCTTGCAAAAACTCACACTTCAACCAGCTAACGACATCTCGAGTCGCATCGTCAGCGCGCCGCTCCGCCAGCGAAGTATGCTCGCCCAACTGCAGCATCATCGCCATATCGTAGGGGTAAATTTTTTGCTTGGCGATTACCTTCGCACCAGTTACACGCTTTACGCTCTTAGTGTCTTGCCTTGAGCGAATAACATGGCGGATCGCGCGATGTGTTAACAAATCCGGATAGCGACGAATAGGTGACGTAAAGTGGGTATACGCCGTGTAATTTAAGCCGAAGTGACCTTCATTTTCAGGAGAATAGACCGCTTGCCGAAGACTTCGCAGCATCATGGTTTGAATCATGTGCGCGTCGACGCGATCCTCAATCATTGCCATCAGTTCTTGATAGTGTTCAGGCTTAGGTTTGCGACCTCCAGGTAAGTACAACCCCAGTTCCGCTAGATAGTCCCGAAGATTTTCGAGCTTTTCGTCTGTAGGGCCTTCGTGAACGCGATACAAACCCACCAGTTCGTGTTTTTCTAAAAACTTTGCCGCACACACATTGGCGCACAACATACATTCTTCAATAATTTTGTGCGCATCATTCCGTACGACAGGAATAATTTTTTCGATCTTGCGGTTTTGATCGAAAATAATTCGAGTTTCCACCGTTTCAAAGTCAATCGCACCACGCTCATCTCGCGCGCCACGCAACGCTGTATACAATGAATGTAATTCATCAACGTGTTTCACCACATTGTGATAATGCTTGCGGATACCACTTTTGTTATCGCCGCGCTCCTCCAACATCTGACCCACTTTGGTATAAGTCAGCCGTGCGTGAGAATGAATCAACCCCTCATAAAACTTATAGCCACTGACTTTACCCGCCTCACTGATGGTCATCTCGCAAACCATCGTCAAGCGATCCACCTCAGGGTTGAGCGAACACAAACCGTTCGACAACGCCTCAGGCAACATGGGAATAACGTAGTCAGGGAAATAAACCGACGTACTGCGCAGCTGTGCTTCGCGATCAAGCGGGGAATCAATGTTCACATAGTGTGATACATCGGCGATCGCCACCCACAACCGCCAACCACTTGGTTTGCCGCCCGACTTTTTACGTTCGCAATAAACGGCATCATCAAAATCTCGTGCGTCTTCACCATCAATCGTTACGAACGGAAGTTTACGCAAATCGACTCGATGTTTTTTATCGGATTCATCCACTTCGCTCGGCAACTGGCTTGCCTCATCGAGCACATCGCCAGGCCATTGATTGGGAATGCCGTGACTGCGAACTGCCACATCAATTTCCATTCCCGGCGCCATGTGATCACCCAACACTTGCACAATCGGGCCTGCCGGAGGCTGGCTACGTGTTGGCTGCTGTTCGATATCCACAACAACATATTGACCAGATTCCGCGTCGCCTTGCTCTCCAAGCGGTACAAGAATATCTTTCACTAAACGCGGATTATCGGGGCGAACAAATTGAATGCCGCGCTCTTTATAAAAGCGCCCAACGACTTGGCGCGTATTGTGGGACAACACCTCAACAATCGAGCCTTCTTTTTTGCCTTTAAAGCCATAACCTGAGGACCGCACCAAGACTTCATCACCATCAAAGACCTTGTCCATTTGACGCGATGTCAGATAGAGGTCTTCACCTCCGTCTTGAGGGATGAAAAACCCATAACCGTCTCGATGACCTTGCACCCGCCCGCGCAATAGATGCATACGATCAACCACACCATAGGCTCTCCGACGGTCTCTAATTAACTGACCATCTCGCTCCATGGCGATCAACCGCCGACGCAACGCCTCAACATCATCAGGGTCACTGAGATTAAGTAACGCCGTTAGTTCGTCATGCGTTAGCGGTTTGCCGACGTCGCGCAATTGCTCAAGAATATACTCTCGGCTGGGGATAGGATTTTCGTATTGCGATGCTTCGCGCTTCGCATAGGGATCGGAGGAAGGTTTGCTACGTTTTCGTTTACTCAAAAGATGTGCTCAATAGATACTAAAGAACGGATACTATACGCCGCTGAACCGCCACTTGCATCTATTGAGTCTCGATAGTGGCGGCCCAAACAGGCTATTCGTCAAGCTTAAGCGCCTCAACCACATCCTGCCACTCAACCACCTTTAAGTTTTGAGGCAAATAACCACTACGCGTGTCATTTAAAACGTTGAGACCATCTTGGACTACCAACACCTCTCGCAGCGAGTCTACCGCTAAACCGTCGGTACCACCGGATCCATCGATACCAAGCCCGATGTTTGGCGATATTTTTACACTACCGCGATAACCATACGGAGGCAGTCGATCAAAGATCGCGTAGGTTGAATTTCCCTGGGAAGACGCTACCAGATACCCAGAGTCGCCTTGGAGGTAGATATCCAAACCCTCCACGTCTGCCACAAGTCGCTCGCCGTCAATGGCATGAACCAATGTCAGGGCCGTATTGGCGGCCGGGAGAGTGGACGTTACGTAAATACCGTCATCTTCCACACCGACAAATAAACGCTGATTCGCATCGTCGGCGACGCAGCCTTCAGGCTGATCATCAGTGACAAATTCGCGCAACAATGAGGAGGTAATCGAGCCCGGATTAATGTTGAGTAGCCACTGCTGATAGCGCCCATCCTTATCATTCACAAACACAAACACTTGCTGCTGATGTTTATGCATACACAAGCCGTAAGGGTCGTCTAAACCTGTGGCAACCTCGGCATTTTCCAACCACGTCACGCGGCCTTTCTTATCAATGCCAAATAAGCTGATGGATTTCAATGTACGATTACTTGCCGCCGCAATGGCAACAAAATCGGGATGATTATCGACAGGGCGCAAATCTACATTGTTGACTCGCCCCACAGGGATGAACTGTTGCTGCTCTCCCGTGAAGTCGTACACTCGTAAACCAACGCGCTTATCCGTTGCCAATATGCGATGATACTTTTCATTGCGAACGCCGCTCCACACAACCGGATCATCCATGACATCGCCTGTTAATTCGGCAGGTGTTGTTTCAAATTTCGGAGTGATCTGAGCAACATTGCGCGAGTTGGCTCTAAACCCGTCGACACTGACAACAAGCTTTTCCTCAACCCACAAGCCTTTATCGGTCACTTCGACGCTTTCTGCATCCGCATTCAAATTACCTATTGGCTCAACGGCCGCCACAAGCTTACGCTCATCTTCGAGCTCAGGGTCTGATGCAAAGCGCCACAGCCCAACCCCCTCTTCCATGACAAATAAGTCAAACGTATTGGGCGGGGAGTAACACATTTTGCTGTTCAGGCTTCCAGCCAATGTTCGCACAAGCTGTAATTGTGTCGTTTGCAAATCGATCAGCCATTGCGCCAAATAACCTTTGTCATCGAAGGTAATCAGTGTTGGCAAATTGTCATAGGACGACAAGCAAACCCCGTCGAGCTGTTGCGTAGAAAAATAATGCCCGATCAGCAATGAGTACTTCTCACCCGATTTCTGCCACACAGATAAAAGACCGGACTCATCATCCAATGTCACCGCCAATTCACGCGGCGTGGAATTCCATCCGTAACTGGCCCGCTGCACACCCTGATGCAGTACGCCGGGATCAATTGACGCTAAATCGTCCAGCGTTTTTAATGCGTGTGTGGTCGCAGCAATTTCTGGTGGCACGGTCTGATGCACACAGCTCACCATCAAGTAAGCTGCTGCAACGGTTACAACAAAACGTTTTATCACTTAAAACCTCGTGTAGCTCAAACCCAGTACAAACGTGCGACCGTATTCTTCGTACTGACGGTTGAAGCTAGCGCCACCCTGGTAAATGTAATAAGGCTCATCAGTTAAGTTCGCGCCTTCGAGGTAGACCTGAAAGCTTTCATTGAAATCATATTTTAATGAAAGATCGATTTGCGCATGCTCATCACGATAAACATCTAACGCTGATGAACCACCGATTTCCTCTAATCTTTCCGCCGTGTAGTTGTAGGCAAGCCGACCACTAAAACCGCCCAGCTGGTAGCCCAACATAAGATTTGCCACAGTATCGGCAGAACCAATGAGGTCGCGGGTCACACCATCTTCGTAATCCGCCTCGGTATCAGTGAAGGTTGCGTTAACTCCGACGGTTAAGCCGTTGACAAAGTTTTTGATGTACGCCAACTCAACCCCCGCAACCGTCGCAGATTCACCATTGCGATATTGCGTAGCGTCAACATCGTCGATATCCGCGGCTGTTAAGTCTGGCGTAAGGATTAACCAAGGCGCTAGGTTGATAGTGTCAGACACATTGGTTAAGGCAATAAAGTTATCGATGTCTTTATAAAAGAATGCCGCAGACATGACACCAAGCTTACCGGGATAGTATTCAGCACTTAAATCAACGTTAAACGCCTCGTAAGGATCTAAGTCAACGTTGCCCAACTCTTCAATCTCTAACTTCACTTCGCCGTCTTCATCTTCAATTTCCGCTAAGGCCGAGGGATTAATCGCACCAAAGCCAGGACGACTGATGGTTTGACTCAAGCCACCACGAATAATTAAATCATCCGTCGCCTTATAGCGCGCGACAATACTTGGCAATGCATAGTCGTAATCACCATCGAAAGACACACCGTCGGCACTTGCGACAACATCATTTTGATTGCCATCCGCCAGGTCTGCGGCGGCAAATGCAGTCGATGGATCGTCAGTTTCATAGATGCTTCCCACCGCACCTCTGGAAGAAAAATCGGTTTGCTCAAACCGCACACCACCGACAAGACGCAAACGATTGATATCGACCTGAGCCATTACATAGGCAGCGAAAATTTCTTCGCTCATACCGTAATCACCAACACTCGACTCAACGACACTTTCTTCAGCATTCAGACCGGTACTTCCCAAAGCAAATGCTGTTGAACGCAACGCATTGGCATTTAAACCAAAACCAAAGTTTGCTAGAGAATAATCTGGTGAGCCCGCCACGAAGTCACTGGCGCTCAAGAAGTCTAAGTCATCGTAAACCCGGATATCTGAACGACGCTCTTTTTCGCGATCACGATATTTAAAACCAAACTTCACTTCACCTGGATTGCCGCCAAAATCAATGTCGCGGGCAACATCTAGCTTGAAACTAAGCTCTTCATCTTCCACCAAGTTGTTCTCGATGGCGATATCATCAAACTTAAAGTTATTTGCATCATAGGCTTCGGCAGCCAATGAATAATTAGGTATCTGCCCCAAGTTTGAATAGGAAAACGCGTAAGGATCATCCGTCTCAATTTTTGAATCCACCCGATTAGGCTCGTCTTCTTCAGCCGTTGAAAAACCTAGAGCGTAATCATAAGACCAAGTACCTACTTCAGTCTCGCCACCGAGCACCAGCGAAATAATTTCCTGTGTTTCAATACGATCTTTCATGCTGCGTTTGTATTCGGCTTCAGTAAAGCTCGCACCGCCGCCGATAGCACTGACTGTATCCGCATCGGGTTCAATTTCAATACGATTACGAATTTCGGCGTCCTCAAAATCACTGTATAACGTTCGCAAGTAAAAGCGTTGTGACTCACTGGTGCGCAAGTCAAAATTCAACGCAAAGCCAAGTCGTTCCCGCGAAATTTGATAGTCTCGTAGCTCAGCCTCTTCAGTTACTGGCGCTCCGCCAACAATCTCCCAGTCGCCATCTTGTTCCGTATTTTCCGAACCAAATTCCCTATCCTCATAAGACAAAGACGCAGCGATTGCCAACTCGTTTCCATTCGACAAATCAAAAGCGTTGGAATAGGTCGCTGAAATTTTCGGACTATTCTCTTCTTGCAAATTGTTATGGTTATTCTCGACACTAAATCGCATGAACTGGCCATTGCGATCAAAACCGCTAAGACTTTTTACGTTGATACTGCCACTGATAGACCCCGCATCTTGATCCGGCGTAAAGGTTTTGTTGACCTCGATTGTTTCAAGTAAATCAGCAGGTATAACGTCTAGCGCTACAACACGCTCCCCCGAGTCAGGGGCTGGCACATTCACGCCATTAATGGACACTGTATTCAGGGATTGAGGTAACCCACGAACAGCAACGAAACGACCTTCCCCTTGGTCCCGCTCAATAAAGACACCCGGCGCGCGCTGAAGCGCTTCCGCTATGTTTTGGTCTGGAAGATCACCCGCACGATCAGAAGAAATGACGCTCATCGTGGTATTGGCTGAGCGCTGACGATTGAGGGCCGTCGCTGCTTGACTCGATACACCGTAAACAATGATGTTATCCATGTCCGCCACGTTTTCACCAATGCGAACGATTTGCGACTCGACCTCGTCGTCAACAACAAGCGTTTGCGAGACCGCGTCTGCGCCAACATAGTCGACTTTTAACGTATAAGTCCCCTCAGGCACATTTCGGAAAACAAATCGACCGTCTTCACCGGTACTCACTGTTCGATTAATTTCCTCGAGACGAACCTGCGCGCCAGCGAAGTTCACTTTTTGCTGACTGTCCGTTACGCGACCTTCAACGCGAGCAGCTTCAACAGAAATAGATGTAGTAGCAGAGATAAGGCTAGCGACTGCCACACTCAATAGATTTTTAGGTAACGTTTTAAGACACAGTGGTTGGTTCATGCAGCCCCCCAATTGACCGTTTGCATGTCGTAAAAGGCGTCACCTTAGTCAGGGGATATGGCAGAAAAGGGTCAGTTTTATGAAGTTAAAAAGACAACATTGTGACCGATTAGTATGTTCAACATACTTAAAAAGAATCAACACCAGCTCGAGATTAGCGATCAGAGAGGGCCAAATAGAAACTTTGACTAACCGAGCATCGGCCAACCAGACGAGCGCTATTTAAAATGTGCGCCTCAACCTATAGGCTCGATTCAACAATAACGCACTGCCATCGCAGATGGACAGCTGATCAAAGCCTTCTATAGTTGTAGATATATGCGCGCCCTTCTTCTGATAGCTTTTTTTCTTTCGATAGCCAGCACTTCGACTACAAGTGCTGACACAACACCTGTCAGCCCAACAATCAAAAGCGGAACATTAATTAGCAATCAAAACTTTGAATACTTGTTGATGCCCGCCAGCTCTGATTGGGGCCAGATAGCCCAGATCCACCACAATAACGCATGGCAAACACCCAAAATAGACACGCTAAATATCAGAACCAATGGCACCCTTTGGATACGCTTTAACGTAACAACAAATGCCAATAGCCCACAAAATTGGATGCTCGAGGTTCTTTGGCCTCACATTTCGCTAGTAGAACTCGCGGTCTACAGCAACCAAAATACACTCTCAAAAGTTTATCGCGCCGGGAAATCTACCCCCATCACCGAGGACAACGCACACAAGAACATCGTGCTTCCTTTAAAACTGCAGGAAGACACAACAACTGTCTATTTACGAATTCAAGACCCCAACTTTATTTATATTCCGTTGATGCTCTTCTCGGATAAGGCCTACCAAAAGCATGACCTAACACGCACCATCATGTTCAGCATGGTCTTCGGCATACTGCTCGTGATGATTCTGTACAACCTGTCACTGTATTTTGCCGTACGGGACTCGATGTACCTCTTTTATACCAACACCGTATTTAGCAGCTTCTTGTATTTACTCGCCGTAAGCGGCTATGGGCGATTATTGTTATGGCCAACTAACGATTGGCTGAACCTCCACGCCTCCCCCGTTTTCGCATCTTATTGTTTTCTCTCAGTCACTTATTTCTTTCGCATATTCCTCGACCTACCTCGATATACAAACTGGCTTTTAAAAGCCAACACAGCAATGCTGATAGGGCTATCAGCAGTATTAGTCTTTACCCTCACTCCTTACCTAGGCTATGCAATGCTGCTGCTAGGCAGCCTTTCAGGCATCCTTGGAATTTTAGCGATAGTTACATCGTTCGTCGTTTGGCGGCGAGGCAATCGATCAGCCATTTACTTTGTTGTGGCATGGACTGGCGTTGCCATTAGCACCACATTTATGGTCCTAACACTGCAAGGTGAAATAAATTACTCGCCACTATTGGAATACACACAGGCAGGCAGCTTTGTACTTGAAATTGTTCTTCTGTCTCTCGCCTTGGCTGATCGAATCAGACGTCAACGCATTGCAAAAGAAGCGGCTCAACGCTCCTTATTGCAGCTTCGGGAGAAAACCAACAAAGAACTAGAAGACCAAGTCAAACTACGCACCGAAGAACTAGAAAACGCGATGACCAAACTTCAGGTTGCTAACAGCGAGCTCGCCAAGCTAACCAAAACCGACCCATTAACCGGCGTCAACAACCGCCGGCAATTCGACGAAGTGGCTGAATATGAAATCGCGCGAGCAAGCCGCACCGGACAACCGCTATCCTTAATGATGGTAGATATTGATCACTTCAAAGCCATCAACGACAACTACGGCCACCAAGCAGGCGACAGGTGCTTAACCCTCGTCGCCAGCTGCATCGCAACAAACGTACGCAAACCAAATGACATGGTGGCCAGATACGGCGGCGAAGAATTCGCCCTCGTACTGCCAGAAACCGATGAACCTGGAGCTCATCATCTCGCTGAGCGAATTCGTAAAGCCATCGAAAATATCTCAGTCTTACACGAAGGCAAATCCATAAAAATGACAGCCAGCATTGGCGTATCCACCCACCAGCCCAGCAGCGAAGAAAGCACCCACAAGCTAATACAACTCGCCGACACCGCCCTCTACAGAGCCAAAGAAAATGGTCGCAACCAAGTTGCCCTAAGCTCAGAGAACTACCCCTCAAACACTGTTTGACACAACTACAAAGGGCCTCTAAGATTCGCGCCCTTAGCACTATCAGCTGCAAAACACCCCAATATTCCGAGGTGGTGCGTTCGCATAGGTAAAGAGCGTAGGCGATGTGCAGGATGCACAAGTGTTGCGGGAGGCAGGAGCCGGGAGCGACCACTGTGTGTCGGGGTAAATACACAGAACGTGCAGTTAGCAATAATTTAAAATCCACCTTCAAATGCCCAGGTGGTGAAATTGGTAGACACGCCAGCTTCAGGTGCTGGTGGGAGCAATCCCGTGGAGGTTCAAGTCCTCTCCTGGGCACCATTTTGAAAAACGTCGAAAGACCACGAGAGACCATTTAAGATGCTGATTCTTAAATGGTTTTCTTGTTTATACCCACTCAACCACTTGTCTCTCATCATCTCAAATTGTCCCTTCTGTGGAACGCCAGTGGAACGTGGGTGGAACGCAGAATAGAGATTTTGGCGCTAAACTCGGACCATCACACCGACTTATTTTTACTCTCCTACCTTCACCTGAACTGTCAGATTCTTCTCGACAAGGACTGCTTGAGAAACGTATTCCCAGTAGCTTGTGTCTGATCAAGCAGCACACGAATCTCGCCTAACACATCATCCGTGTACAATCTGTCTGCGGCCACCACGGCCAAGTCATATACGCCTACCACGCTGAGGTTGTGCCTCGTTTACTTTCTTGAGGCATCTTCCAAAATTTGAAGCAAGTACATCGACCACGAATCGGATTTGAGGAGAATGGCCCTGAACTCTTCATCTGTCGGCTCTGCCTCGAACTCGTGTGCTTAGAACTGTTCGATCAGATTCACCAGTACTCTGGATAGTGCATTAAGAGATTGGTAACCGGGTCGTTGGTCAGCACTTGGCGGACATACTGTAAGCTTAGCGATACATTGGTTACCTTCATTTAGCAAGTTTTTCTAATTTATAATTCCCACTCTATTATCAATAATTAGTTTTTATCTTTTATATTCAATGACTTATTTTCCTGAGAGATGATAATACCATGAAAAATACCATGCTTAGAAAATTAATCAAAATAAATCGAAAAATATGACACCTGTTTTATTTTTCGAAGACGTGAACACACAGAAACGCTGCATTGCAATAGCTGGTTACCCGAATCAACTTGACTAATAAGCGAACACAGATAATACAACTTCCGACGCATGAGATCCCTCTAAAAGCCTAGCGCTTGCAGCATGATGACCACACAGCCATGATATGGCGATCCCCCCACATTGGAAACTGACCAAGCAATGATCGTCGCCCTACGAATTTTTCTGGTACTGCCCATTGTGCTAGCCACAACGCAAATAGGAGCGGCTGAATGCTCCAGCAACCAAGTGCAAGAGCTCCGAAAGAACTGCCAGGCGATCATCCATGACATCAAGGGGACCCGCAAACTTGGTCGTCAAGAAGAGGATATAGGTTTTGATGTAGGAAAAGGAGGGGCAATCAAAGGAACATCATGCATCGCTAATACCGGGAAATTGATAATATCATGTTACGGGGGCTCACCGTCATGCACCAAGGAGATAGTCAAGATTCCTAGCACTGTCAAAAAATGCGCTGAGGCGATCGAGCTTATCAATATTTCGATCGCCCATTACAAGAAGGCGTCTGCCTACTACGGAGCGGCGAGTGTTAGCTTCGACGACCTAGATGGAGAATACATACTGTACCAACTCACCGAATGCGGCGCTCCCGGATGCCAAGAGTATCTGGGCCTAGTCGACCTCTTGCGCCAGGACAAGGGGCGGGTTCAGCGGAATATCGATCATCTGAACAAGTACAAATCTCGCCTCGAAGAAGCCAAGTCGAAACTAGAGGTGTGTAAGACTAAAGGAAGTGATTGTGCCCAGGATATGCCGGACGATTCCGATATAGAAACATTGGAATCCCCTACGAACAACGTACAGCATATCCCAGTACCTTTGGGATGATGGGCTCATGGAGGCCCCACCAATGAGCGCCATAATTTGCCAGAATTGACGGTTCGCGGGTCTCAGAAGTTAGTGTAGTACCCGGCCGTTTTTATCTGAGCATTCATTGTCTCATTTGTCCCTCGTAACTCGCCTAGCAGAAATAACACCGCGCGTCGCAGTAAACAGCAGCAACAGGACGCCGAGCAACACCATGATGAGACCGGGGCGGGTTCGTTCGGCACGCAATCGAGCCTGTGCCGCATCGTTGAGCGCAAACAGTGGCTCGGACAGGCGCTCCCGCGCTTCAATGGTATCGGCGGACAACTGGGCGATGGCAGCGCCGTGCAGTGCTTCGAAAAATGCCCGCCAGAATGGAAAGAAGCGACCGTTATCGAACTCCGCGGGGTTTCGGGGTGAGCAATCGGCATTCAGCAAAAGGCCCTGTGCTTCGAGGTTGACAGCCAGGTGATACAAATTCAGGAACCCCGGAGCGTTATCCTGGGCAACCCGCCATTTAACGATGAGCGGCCTCGTCGTATGTATTCTTACCGGGCCGCTGTTCAGCGCAATCCTAGGATCATGATCAACGATGAACGCCTTCGCATCGCCATCGTCGGACTGGAAATAAAGCTGCTCGGCGTTGTATCGAAACGGGGTATTGAAGAAACTATAGGGACCCGGTGAAACGCTTCTTGACCGCGACACCTTCATGAACTGCCGATCTCCGAACTCGTCCACGGGAATCCGGGAAAGTCGATCCTGCAATTGTTCCAACCTCTTTTCCATAAAGCCTTTCGGGATGAGCCAGACACCCTCGTCACCGGCATTACGTACCTCAACGTCGCTGCCGCTCCCGACAAGGCTGACCTTGGCGACGTCAATGACCTCGATCATCTGCCCCCGCCAGTTGAACAACTCCGGCACGTTACAGTTCTGAACCTGTCGGATAGACTCTGAAACTGCCCCAGCATGGCTGCCTGTGATGCTCACGCGGATCGCATGCGGGAAAGAGAACTGCACACCACTTACGCGTGTAACAATTCCGGCTGTTTTCATTTTCACTTGCAGGTCCGCGGCGTCAGTCATCGATATATTTCCACTGATCTGATGCAAGCTATTGCTCGGGACCACTACATCCCGAGCCAGCGTCTTCGATATGGACTCCTCACCGTCGACCAGCACAGTGATTTTCGCTTCGGACGAACCGGGCGGCCAAGCAATCTTTATCGCAACGTTAATCTCGGTCTGTCCCGTGCTCCTCGCTCCCAAGAAAAACCGCGGCCGACCGACGATGTAAGGTACTTCCTCATTGCCCAAATTCGATGCGTCATCCTTGATGTACGACGCCGGCACGACCTTGTCATTGCCGAAAATACGTTCGGAATCCTGGCCCCAAATCCAGTTATAGGCACCAAGGTCTTCAGAGAAATAGCGCATAACTCCCACCCAGGCATGCCCGGAGGGCGTGCGTCTCGGATGCGCCTCGATCATGAGCGCATGGACGTTGTTCCTGAGGAGCAGAGCCTTGATCACGGCGATTTCGGTGCTTTCAATCAGCCAGCGCGGCAAGCGGTTATTCCATGACGTACCGCGTCGCAGCTCGGAAGGGTCCTTTCGCAGAGAGGAAAGAACAAGGTCAGAAATCGTGGCGCTAATTTCTTCCGAATCGCGCCGCCATCCGTCTTGGGGCGCAACGTCTACCAGACCCCACAGGACCTCATTGACATAAGGCGACGCATCAAGCGGAGTCATGCCAATCGCATCGAGGTCTCGAGACCACTGTAGAAGGTCGGAATCCCATGGACTCTGCACGGCAGGATCGAATCCTGATGGGTGCGACTGGCTTTTCAGGAAGACACCAACCGGCGACTGGACCGGAAAGACGATCAGAAATACACCCATAGCAATCAATATCGGCACTACGAGCGCAAGCGCCACGTTAACAACCCGGTTCGAGCTGACTTGGATGCCCTCATTCCTGAAGAACTCACCGCCAGTCGCCTCCCACCAGAATGCAGCAATACAAAAACCACCAACGAGCACACAAAGTGCCAGACCAACCGGGATTGACCAGAACGGCGTGACGAAGTGCGATAACAGACTATCGATGGCGAATTGCATGCTAGTCCAACAGCCCCCCGTCGCGGATGACAGCGAGCACCTCAGAACTCGTCATGTCAGCGTCGAGCACCGCCAAGCGAGCTCCATGCGCATTTATGGCGGCCCTCAGCTGCTCGATGCGCTTTTCCATCGCCACAGTCAACTCATAACGCGTCCATTCCGTTCGGTCAATGAAACCACTGCTGGACAAGTCCAGCATCAGGCCTGCTGGATTGTGATCGTTTTCACTAACGACCAGTGCGAGGCGTAATTCGCCACCATTTGAAGCCATTCTCTCGGCAAGCTTCTCGATATTCAGCACTTCCGTACATAGCGGATCAGCAATAAGGAATAGGAGCCGGTTGGATTCATCATCGCTGAACTGTTCCCGGTGGATGCTAAATTCTGCTTTCGAACGATTGATTCGATTCCGAAACGTCTCGGCTAACATCGTCGAATCGGCGTCAGGCTGAACTTCACTCAACAGCACAGTGGCGCTCGAACTGACAACCTTGACCGTACCCGTCTGCCGGAGTCCACAGGCGACAACGGCAGCGAGTCGTGCAGCAAATTCGGATTTCTGGGTTCGGATATTGATGACGTGCCCCCCGTGTCCAGTTGTGTTTTGGTCAGCGCGCTGCCACGACGGCGATGGATACCGGAGTGCACCGGTGTCATCCACGACGACTACGGATTCCTTCGTCTGGCTCAGTGACCGCAGGCGCACTCGCGGCTTTTTGAACGGAAACGTATCCGGTGCGACGAGTCCAGCAAGGTCGGCCCAGATGACCGACGTAAGTGAATCATCCTTGAGGGCAGTGCGAACGCCGAGGGGGATGCCGGCATGCCGCCCACTTCCCGCTTTGCCGGGGTTTGCGCCCCATTCACTGAGCACAGCCTCTACGGAAAATCCGGAAATTGTCACGATCGTCAATGCGTCGGGACCCTGTCGTTCGAACAATCGTCGGATCATGCCAAGGAAGCCTGTCCAGCGGCGCGTCAGCGGGCTAAGCTCAATCAGCGTAAACAGTAGTACCATTACTGAAAGTGTAGCGATACCGTAGCGACCGGCCGCAGATGATGTATTACCATACAGACTGCCTGTGCCGCTCGACATTTCCGCGACCCGCCTCCAGATTTCGAAGCTGCTAAACGACGTCTCCAGCGGCAGGAGCTTTACGGCGATGCGTTCCTGCCTTCCCAATGATTCGATCGTTAGCGGTTCTTTGTCATCGGGTTCGGTTCCGCTCGGGTTCCGATTGATCCTGAGCTTCGCCAGTCTCGTCACCGGATCGTAGTCTACCGGTGCAATGACGTAACCGGCGCTGATGGCAGGCTCCGACCACTGACTATCTGGCCTCGCGCGAACGAACAGGTCCACAGACTGTCCATTTGGTGCCTCCTCGATCGCAACGATTTGTCCGTCCTGCTCTTCGAGAATGTCTGCGGCCGAATGCCGAACGAGGTCGATCAGACGCGTAAACCCCCACCCGTCCACCCAAGCCCGGACGCCGGGCTCGGTATCCCGATCAGGCATTGCAAGATTCCCCGAATCGAGAAAGCATCGATCAAGCATTACCGGCCTGCCGGCAGCGTCTGTGACATATGTCGTAAGCGTGTCACGTTCGATGAAGTCGCGAGCCAACGGACTATAACCGAGCGTATGAATTCGGCTACGCCCGAAATGGTGCTCCGCATAGATTAAATCTCCGGTTGCACTCGTTCGGACACTAGCTGCATCCAACGGATCGGCACCATCAAGAATGAGGTGACGCTCCGGGGCCGGACGTTCGGCACTCAGACCGAATCGATCACATGGCGTTGCGATAGAACCAATACAGTCTACCTCGCTATCGAACCCACGGCCGAAAGCGGTCCTGCTGATCGACTCGGAACTACTCGCTACATGCTCGAGAATGCCGACCGGATTGTTGATGCTCTCGGAGAACACCTGACCGGCGAAACCGATCGATGCAGCAAAATCTCTGACCGACTCATAAGGGCTGGCGGCTCCCCTTGTACCTATGTTCGTCCTGATGTAGTCGTCTATTTCTGGGACATCTGCAAATCCCGTAGGTAATTCGACAACAACAACGCGTGCGCCCGACCGGAAAAAGGCACTTAGCCGGCGTTTAATCTCCGTTTTACGCTCCGGTGTAAAGTCCACCAGCGCATCGATATCCGGCTGAAAGACATCGGAGGCGAACAGGACGACTGTAGTGGCGTAGCGGATCGACGACTCCCACTCATCTACATCGCCTTTGTCTCTAACGAATTCGGCTAGCTGCAATAGAGCGTGACTCGCAAGGTAGGTTTCCAGCGACGGTGAAACACCCCAACCCGAAGGGGCCGTGCTGTACGTGCTGTACGCTGCCTCCGCATCCGGCCCTATGATATCGAGCCGGGTAGGCTGCGGATTGACTGCGAGATTGACCAGTGTCTTTTGGTCCAAGCCAAAATGCGCTGCCGCAAAATCGATGACCCCCACACTGTGATTGGTCGTCCCGCACTCGAGCAGGTCCGTCTGCCTGGCAATTGTGTCAATCGCTTCCTGCTGCCGCCGGATGCCATCGTGGGCAGCCCTGGCGAGCAAACCTCGGTCCGGCACGACGTGCAACTGCCGTTCCCGCCGTACGAGCTGCCCCCGCTCACTGCCCGCCCGCCCATTGGAAGGCCTAATCCAGTGGGGTAGGGATCCGTCACCAGATTGCGCCGGCGGCCCTATGACGACCGCTGTTCGGCCACGTTGGTGAAGGAACGTCGTCAAATCGACCTCCGACTCCAACCATCGGGTATCGTCCGCAGTAGGTTCAACGAGCAGCAAGGCCTCAGTGTTCCTCAGGCAGTTCGCAAGGTCTGCCACCGACCTTGCGCCGTTCTCGAGTTCAGACATCCTGAAACTGCAGCCTGACTTGACGAGGGGTGCACTACCAAGATGCCCGAAAAATGATGCAAAACCTGACGTTGATGCCCGAAGGACAGTACCAATCGCATCGGGTGCGCTTGCGCCATACCAAGTATCTCTCGTTAGCCTACCCTCATCATTGCCTTCGATCAGAGTCGCGGATGGCACGGGATCCTGTCGAAAATATGTCGCCGTCACTGGAAACCGGACGTCTTCACCATCAACCCGAAGCGTTGCTTCCACTTCGAGCCGAACCCAGCCATCGCATGAGAATCGTGGTTCGATGAGGGGTCTTGACTTCAAGTGATCCGCGCTGAAAGTTATCTGTAACTCCTCCGGCCTCTCGCCTGGGCGGATCAGGTCCTGTCGGGTAGCCGTCACCCAATTTTCACCTAGCGGGTAGTACTGCGTCGTCAGGTCCGTGACTTCACTGCAGCCCGTTCCACCAAGGCTGCGAAAAGTACCCTTCAGACGGTATGGCGGTGCTTCCGCAAGATCGATCAGTGCTTCATCTCTCAGAGTTAATACGAAAACCGTCTTAGCAGACCAAGATTCCGAGGCCAGAGCATTGCGCGTTTCCAAAGTCGCGGCGCGGCCGATCGATCGGCTCTCCTCGACGAAAAAAGTGCCGATGGGTACATCCTGCTGGATTAGTCGAGCCAGTGTTTCACGGACACTCGGTTCGATGTCGAGTGCATTGCGGGGAATCCTACCCAGCTGGCGTTCAGATTCCAGAAACAGGACGACAGAGGGTATCCGCATTCTGAACTGCAGTCCGCGACGATCTAGGGCCAGTTGAATACCACAGGCAATGTCATTTAGCAGGTCTATTGCGGCAATGCCTGTCGTTTCCATGCCACAATGAGCTGCGCGGCTCCTACCCGCTATTACCTCTAATTCATCGGGCTCAGCGGGCAGATTAAGGCCCCGAAATGCGTCGTCACCGTTAGCCCGTGATCCGCAACCAAACCGGGACCCACCGTCGAACAAAACAACCGAGACACTCGCGACATTGTCTAACTCCGACAGGCTGGCTGCGGCCACGTCCAGTGCGCCGACTTTGCAATCGACGACAGCAATAATATGTCGCGGGATGGAGATCGGCAGGTTGCCACCCTCGAGGCGCCAGAGTCCCGCAACGAGAAGAGCAAGTGACACCGAGCTGACAATCAGCCTGGGCCGGCGGGGAATACTTACACCATAGAGCAATCCTGCGACGGAAAGAGCCGCGCCGGAGCCGATCAGGATATATAGCAGGGCCTGCAGCATCAAAGCACCGGGGCCGGCCTAACTCAACGACCCAGCCTTCTTCCGGAATGCCATCACCGCAAAACTGGCCGGCCTGCGTCGCCAAATTTTCGCGGCGATCTTCCGGACGACGGCGTAGCTTCGCCTGCGAGCATCGGATGTATCGTTGGAGACCTTCGAAAACTCCTGCTCCAGTCGCTGCACCATCGGCTCTACGATCGCGTCCCCGCTTTCTTCGACGTAAAGCCAAGCTCTCTCGAGTTCATCTCCGACGATCTTCAGCAGGTCGTAGTCATTGTCGCAGTGCGACAGGAAACTTTGCTCAAAATCTCGCAAGGAGATGACCCCCTGTTCACTTTCATTGAGACTCTGGTTGTCGAATATCGCATTCAGCGATAGCAGATAATGATCCACTGGGTCGCTCCTGCTGCGTTTTATGTCTTTGACGACAGATTTTAGCTGCCTGGCCACATCTGCATTGGTCCACGCTTGGTCACCAAGCCAGATCGCCATCGCCCTATCTGACTCGGACCGGAATATGTAGTCACTGTTCAACGGTTCGAGTACCCGGTTGTCGCGCAGTGTTTCGCGCGTAAGCGACGCATCCCGGGAAAGTTCCTGGATGGCAATGCGCCACCGCTCCGTGTCACCCGTGCTCGTAAGACCGTTATCGACGAGCGCGCGTCGGCATTCTTTGTACAGCGTTCTATCCCCATTGATCATGGCCGCGATGGACTCCATCTGTTCGATGCTATCAACGGGCCGCTTGAGCCCGTTACACTTGTCGTAGACGTTTGGGTGCCGGAGAATCTCAGCGGCAAGATCCCGAATCGCGTTTTCCTTTCGCGCGATTTTTCCGGGATTGCTAGCCTGTGAAAATGTATCCTGGATCTTGTGCCCTAGGGTACGGACGGCAACGTTGATAAGGTGTACTGCCCGAACCTGGATATCTTCCTCCGCGACACCGCGTTCTTCGCCCTCCCTACGCGCTTCCGCGTAGGCTGCGTCGTACCAGTCACCTAGCGCGCGACCGTCCGGGCCGAAATTGCAGAGCTCCGACAGCGTGTCCATGGAAGCCGTCACTTCGCGAGACGACCCAGCGCTCTCAGCCGTTCTGATGACGTCCTCCAGCAGCACCATTGTCTCGGCCGACAGGTACTCCAGGCCGGGTTTTCGGCTGTATGGATTACCCCAGCAACACAGGGTCACCAGGGCCGCCCGTCGCAGCAACATCCAGTCGACCTTCTGTTCACGGATACGGCTACCAAGAATAACGTCCGAGAGAACGTTGATGCTTGGGCTTCTCAAACGAAAAGACTGCCCGATGCGCGCAGCCAGCGGCGGGCTCAGCACGCGTGCGGATGCGTCGTAACCGGGAGGGTTCATCGTCATGCAGACGACTACGGGCAATTCGTAGAGCTCTCCGCCCATCACGACCTGGCCTTCTTCCAGCAGGAGCAGCAGGCTGTCCAATACACCGTCGGAAAAACGATTGATCTCGTCGAGAAATAGGACGAATAGCCCCTGTTCGTCGGAATCGCCAGAGTTGTAGTCCATTTTGAAGGTCTTAATACCTTCATCCCCGGATGCATTGAGCACGAGCGGCCGGTTGGTGGTCGAGTCACGCTCCACACGCCGCAGCAACGGCGCCTTCCGAATTTCCGGAATGACGCGCCGGTCCCGCGATCCGTCGGCAGCGATCGTTTCCTCGAGCGTCAGGACGATATCGTCTTCGATCAGTGCATCTCTCGAGAACTCCTTGTTTCCCTGCACCTTCATCCACGCACCTTTGGCGATTATCCCGTTTGCCTCGGCTCGCTCGATCGCTTTCGCGACACAGTAACTCTTACCACAGCCGCGCGGTCCGTACAGGACGACATGTTGTCCACGCTGAATCGATGCCTCGATCGTTTGGATAAGTTGGCTGCCGGTTTCGTAAAAGCGGCCATGGTCGCTGCGCGCCGGGTCCATAAGTACCTGGGGTTCTGCATTTACCCACTGAACAAGGCCCCTGCGGATTGCGCTCAGTCGCCGACCTATCGAAATGCCCTTGTTCATCAAGTCCCCCATTCGGAGAGTTTACTAAGCAACTCGGACTTCATTTCACCCGTGGGCACCGCCTTGTCGATACACGCCGACACCATCTGGACCAGACGAGGATTGCCAACGAGCATCGATTTCACGGATTCCTTAGGGACCTTGCCATCACGAAGACCCGCACAGATCGCCTCAGCGTGACGCATAATTTCCGCCTCTGCGTCATTCGCTGCCGACTCCATGGTTACGTCGACTACTTTCGCAAATATTGCACTTGCGTCATCCTTCGACATCTCACCATTCATGACTGCGACCTCGAGCTCGGCTGCGATCAGATCCTTGAGACGAAGCTGATCGTCGACCGATAGCCCTTCAAACAATGGCGTAAGGCGTGAGATAGCCTCCTCGACGTCAAAGCTATTCGTCGCGACACCTTCGACAGCTTCCTCGACGATCGTGGTTCGAGTGAATCCACCCGGGATCGCCGCGCCAAGCGCGCCTAACAGAAATTGAGGAAAAAAACCGCTGATCTTGTGCTTCTTGTAAACTGTTCGTCGGTCAAACCCCGGAACTGTCGCGCCGCGCGAATCGTCGATGATATCGTGAAAGTCGTCCAGGGTCGGCGAATTGCCTTGGGGAGGCTCGAAATCAAGTTTGGTGTAATCCGCCAACTCGAAGGTCTGCGGAACCTGTGCTGCCTTTTCCATCTCGTCCTGCTGGCGTTGCAACACCGCCGCACGATCGGCACGTTCCCGTTCGTTCAACGCATTGACTGCGGCGGAGAATGCCTGGTCAAGTATAACGACCCTACTTTGCTGATCTTCGGTCAACTCGCCATCGCACGTGAGCTCCTGCTGCCGATCAGCAAGCAACTCAGAGGGAGACGCCTTCAACTCGACCAGCTTTCCTCGGGTATTCCAGTTCTCATAAAACGCGAGGTCATCCTCGAGCCCATCCACACAGCTTGGCACATCGACGACAGGCTCTACTTCGGCTTCGTACACGCCAGTGACTGAAGTGCAATCGCCGAGCCAGCTGCAGTTCTCTTTGCGAATCCCAACGTTTGCCGCGATCAGCGCAACGAAGACGACGAGCAGGGACTTTCGCATCCAGGCCCTCAAGAACCAGCCATTGACCTTCCTCATGCCGTATTTCCTAGTACACCAAGAGCCGGCGTAGATGCTAATCCACGCCAATGCAAGCACCCATCCCGACAGCGAGTACCACCTCCAGTTTTCATAGATGCCACCAAAGACGGCTACCGGTAGCGTTAACAGAGAAAACACCAGCAATACGATCAGCAAGGTGTCCGGATTTTTAAGGCTGGTCAACATCATCTTCATTCCGCCAGATCAGCCTGCCAGTTCGCCAAGACAAGCCGCTGCGTCCGGGTTTTTGGTACGCAGCTCCTTTTGCAGTTTGGGCAAGACCCTCCGGATATTGCGAAGATTGTTGTCATCTACCTCGTTGATAAGATCTTTCATATCCCTGCAGGAGATGTCACGATCAATCAGCCGCTCAAGCTGTTGCAGAGTCTCTTCGCCAATCTTGTCGTTGATCACCTGTTTAACCGTTCCCTGGAAGCTTTCATCTAGCGTTTTCGATCCGCCGAGCACGTCGGCGAGAATTTCCTGCACGTTTTCGTTGTCATCGAACAGGTCGCGCGTTTTTCCTCGAATCCACTTTCGTTCCTCGTCCGACAAAGGCTCACCGTTGGAGGTTTTTTCAATGATAGAGCCCATTTTCTCGATATCCTCTTCCGTCGAGGATCCGCCCAGCACACCCTGTAAGAAATCGGCGGCAACAATGGCGCAGAGTCCTCCCGACGCCGCGTAGCAAACACCTGCAACCATCGCCATGGCAACTAGGTCCTGTTCAGACGTGTTCTCATCGGTGTTCTCGTCACCCATAGCCGTTGGCGAGAACACCGTTTTATCTTTCAAATCTTCGCTTTTCACTTCACGTAAGTTCCGAAGCCGCATTTCCACCACTTGCTGGTTTTTCTCGTGCGCCTCCAGACTCGAGCGCAATTGCCGCGCCTCGACGAGCGCAGCATTGAGCTCCGTCTGCTTGGCGGCTGCGGCCGCAACATCACCGGCCTTTGCCTGCTGCAGCTCCTGACTCAACCCCAGCAGCATATCTTCGAGGCGCTGAATTTCGGCTTGCTGGGCAAGACGAATATTATCATCGCGCTGCTGCAGTATCTGTCGCACTTCATCCGTCGCCCTGTAACCGACCGCCTCTGCGGAGCGACTCTCGAAACGCGACTTGTGTATTTCCACGATCGCTTTGAGTACTGCGACCTCAGATTTTTCAGCGGCACACTGGTCCTCTACTTTTCCGCAGCCAGCGACAAGTAACGTAATTACCATCATCAAGACGAAATCCTTCTTGTTTTTCATCTTTTCCTCCTGCTCCTACTTTTCTCGAACAATATTCACGGCAAAATGCAAAACTGTCAGTCCTGCGTTGTCTATCATTGTGAACTTCTGAACTGGCCCCGTTGGATTCCCAGGCCCCGGAACCGAAGCCGGCCTCAAAAAACGGCCCTCTCCAATGACGCAGAGACGCGATGGAAAGGAAACGGTCATTTCCTCGTTCAGCCCCACCTTCGGATCAGATCGACAGTCGCCACCTGCCAGCGGTCGAAGTCCGAATCGAACTTCGGATGCACGATAGTTTTCACGCTTTTTGTTTTGGTGATTGTGGTACGTCTTTTTGCATTTCTTGAATAAGAAACCGCTACAGCTCTTTCCGGCATAGCGCCTGCCATTCTGCCACCAGGTAATTGGCGAAAATTCGGATGGACCTACGTTGCTCACCCGGACCTTGTCGCCGAGGTGGAGCGCTGGCGTATCGTTGTTCTCGATACTCAGCGTGAACGTGTATGCTGCGCCGCCAGCTATTAACTGCCCCTTCGCGGTGACGCTAATCGGACCGTTCCACGCATGTGTTTCGCTCATGTAGGTGCGATCTGCCCACGCTGCAGGTGCAGCGAGTATCGCCGCCACCACCGCGATAAACAGCTTATTCACACAGACCATCGGGAGGTGTCTCGTCAGTCTTTTCCCACCGGCCAGAAAGTGACTCGATGGCCACGGTAAATGTCGCCACGGGTGTCCATTTGTCACTGACGCTTGGGTAGAATTGCAGGTTTTCGCCCAACGGTTCGTCTACAACCCGGATCGATAACTCCCCGCACACGCGCTTGGCTGACTCTCCTTCATTGATCAACCCGTCGACCCTGCCCACGGCATCGGCGCCACAGGCGTCGCCAGCGGTGTAGTATGCGATAGCTTCGACCAGCGTGCCGGCCTCCCGGGCGACGGGTGTTACTGTAGTCTGCTGCTCGTACTCTGCAAGTTCGATTGTTTGCACGATCTGCCCAAGGCCAATCTCGAAATCCGGCGCTACTCTGACCGAACCTTTCGACTTCGGCGGAAGCCAGAAGTCGCCGGCATTGATTCTGAATTCAAAAACTCTGTTGTCGGCCGCAGTGCGCGCCTCGACAACGATGGGGAACAGCGCGTCTTCGCAGATCCACTGCGTTTTCTCTGCAAACGCAGAATTCGGAAAAACAATCATTGTTAGTATTGCAGCGCATAATCCGACTGTATGAAAACCGAGGCTACGAAATCTCCTCGACAATATACCTACGCATATTCCACTATGACTGTAGAGAATCATCTTTCCTTGGTTCATACTCCGGTCCCTATTCGTCAATTGGCCGCCTTCAAAGCCTGCACAAATGAGAGAGGCATCCAACCTTCTTGGCGGCTTGGTACCACCAGTCCAAAATCTGTTGCGATAGCCTGCAGAAAAGTCACGCAGTCATCTAGAACCACGGTGTATGGGCGAGTAAGCGGTATTTTGACACCAGCGAACAGAAATTCTTTTTGATCTTGTATTCCTTGCCTAATCTTTAGATATTTGTCTTTATTTGTTTCAGCAACAAGACAATCTTGCGTTGGATCGGAGTAGTTTTCAGGGCTTATTAACCCATATTGGTGCACAGGCACTGATTTGGGTGGTCCAAATCCCGCAGTTAGAAACTCTGTTCTCTTTTTATTTTTATCGAAACTTTGCAATACAACGAAAGCATGGCCAGGTTTGCTACCTGCAGCATCCTGCCCCCTTGCGCAAAACCCTACTTCATAGGTCGAGCCATCTGCAGCAGTCTGGGCACCATGAACAATTCTCTTCTCTCCTGCGAATGCCGGTATTGATGTGAAAATCATCAACAGCATCAGAAGTGGCATCTTTTTCATTCGAATCTCCATGTTTCTATCTTTTATTCACTGCAAATTATAAGCCTATATAATCAGAGAAATGGCACCAACACCACTTCCCCTCGCCGAATCCAGTTAATTCCTATACCTGAAACGGTATGACCCATACTTTCGATTAGATTTGCGTAGCATTCCAACTGTGGCCGATAGCCATTAAATGCCGCTTCCGGATCCTCAATCTGGTCTGATTTGTGGTCAAGGATCCATAGGCCGCTGCCTGTTTCCAGCACCAGGTCGGCGGTGCCAGAGACCACGGAGCCGTTATCATCAAGCCCCAGTAATGGAAGTTCCCGATGCACAGCTGTTGCGGAGAAGTGGTCTGATGTCCATTGCTCGAAGCTATTCACACTGGCAGCGATGTTCGCGGCGGTGCCATCACTGAGCTCTACGCCAGTGATACCTGAGATATTCGCAGCGTGACTTGGATTAGCGCCGAGAATCTCGAAGCAGCGGTGCAAAAAGGTACCGAGTGTCGTGCCGGTAAGCTCGATATCCAGGTCCAACCCTTTGTGGTAGCGGATCAACTCCAGTGGTTGCTTGTCCGTCTCTGAGGCCTTGATACTTTCCATTCCCGATGGCACAACGCTGTCCGGAATCAATCCCTGCGGGACGATTCCGCGCTGTATCGCCCGGCGGCCGATGGTGGCCAGTAGGTCAGTGGTTGTCTCCCCGCCCGTCCCGACATCCTCTGGCAGCTCCGACCCTCCTTCCCTGATCAGGCATGGGAACGAGTTGCCACCAACGGCAATGGTCGCGTCTTGACGCGATGGGGTGAGGTTTGACGCCAGAATCGACCAATAGGTCAGTCCATCTTTACCCGCCAAATAGCTCGGCCATTCCAGCACCAGTTTTTCCCGTGCTCGGGTCATGGCCACATAGATCAATCGTCTGGATTCAAGCTCGTTAGCAAGCCCCAACGCTTCGAGAAACTTGTCGTCGGACTCGGGAGCGGCAAACTTGGGTGAGTACTCAATCTGCGCCTTCTCGATCAGCTGGGAGAGATCCTCAAATGTGCTGTAGCCGAGCGCCATGTTGGGCAATCCCGGGCTCAAGCTCCTATCCATGCCACACACAAACACCACGGGCCACTCCCGGCCTTTGGAACTGTGCCAGGTCACCAGCTGAATGGCATCTTCGTCGATCACCCGCGGATCGGGCTGATGGTTTTTGTCCTTCTGCTCAACCTTGGCGTTCAGCCAGGCCAGGAAGCTCTGAATACCGGAACCGTAGTAGCCACCGCTGGCGAGCGCTTCACGGTTGGCATCCATGTATTCGCCCGCCTCGGCCTGCAAGCGAAGCAGATTTGCGCGTGCCTGATCAGCATCCGGCCAGACGGACACCTCGTCAAACAGATTGAGTGCCGCACAGGTGTCAGCCACCAAGGCAAAAAGAGTGCGGTCTTTGACGTTCGCGGCCAGCGCATCCAACCGTGCCAACACTGGATCGACGATTTTCCCATTGGCAATCAGCTGTTCCAGGGCCGTTTTTAAATCGCAGCTACCCAATTCCGTGACGGCCAGGTACAAGGCGGCATGGCGATCCGTCGGGTTGGCGACATAGGCCATGGCCTGGCAGGCCAGTTGCACCACCCGTGAGGAATGCCAGCCGTCCTCTTGCAATCGCACCCGTAGCCCCATCGCCCGCAACACATCAGCGTAATCTGCCAGCATCCTGTGGGTAGGGCAGAGCACCGCAATATCCCCACCACGCAGTCGACGCAGCTGTTTTGTGCGTCGATCCGTAATCTGCTGTGAAGGATCTTCCAGCATCACCTGTAGCCGCTCACCCACGGAAAGCGCCCGAACGGCATGCTGACCTTTTTTGGCCTTCACCGGAAAATCAATCAGCTCGATCGGCTCCTGGCGGCTCGCAGCCCCCTGCGGCGCCAGAGGCACGTATTCATCACCAAACAAGCTGGGGCCAACCGCATTGATAAAGTGCATCAGGGTTGGCTGGGATCGCCAGTTGCTGGTCAAGGGCTTGGCGACATCCTGATTCTGGCGGATCAGGGCATCGAACAGGCGCGGATCGGCGCCCTGGAAACCCATAATCGCCTGCTTCAAGTCACCGACGGTGACAGTGGGTACACCGGCGTCCCTCAACTGCCACAGCAAGGCAAACTGCAGCGGGTTGGTGTCCTGAAACTCGTCCACAACCAGGCAATCGATGCGCTGCCCCAGGGTATTCAATACTTCCGGGCGGTTGCGCAGCATGTCTGCGGCCATGGCGATCATGTCGCCGTAGTCGACCAGCCCCGCTTCACGCTTGGCTTGCGCATAGTGGACCAGCACTTCCTGGCCGGCGGCGATCAGCGATTCAATGTGCAATACGGCCTGTTCACGCGGGCCGGGGTGCGTAGGCAATGCGTCCGCCGCCTCGATAACGGCATCGGCCAACTCGTCATAGCCGTCGGGTAACTGACAACCCCGCTTGGATTTGCGCAGCGCGCGCAGCTCTTTCCACAGTTTCCAATCGGTATTTAAACCTTCACCTGTCGCCGCGGCCCGCAAATTTCGATAGTCGCGCTGAAACTCCTTGGCAGCCGTAGCGCTATTACCAAATTCTCTGGATAAATTCTCCGGGAAGGCCTCCAGCAAACGACTTGCCGCCTGCTGCAACCGTGCCGTCAGTTGGTCGCCGTCTCCGGTGACGCCGTAGCGTGCTCTGATCCAATCGGCGGCAAACGCAGCGTAGCTATCGCTCTCTTCGGACCAACCGGCAGATCGCAACAAGGTGACGATTCTCAGCAGATCATCGCGAAAGCCCTCTTCGGCGCTCTTCTGGGAGTTGAAATCAAAGCTGTAGCCAAACCTGGCCAGATCTGAGGTGATGACATCCGCCTTTTCCGTGCGCGCCAACGCCAGCCGAATCAGCGTGTTTTCTTCGTCTTCATTCAGCAGTCGGGGCCGAGGAGACAGCCCTGCATCGAAGGCAAATTCCGTCAGCAAGCGCAAGCCGAAACCGTGGATGGTGGAGATGTAGGCCTGATCCAGCTTTAAGGCTTCTTCCAGGCGACCAAGACTCAGCAACTTGACGCGAATCCGCTCCCGCAGCTCTGCTGCAGCGGCTTCGGTAAAGGTCACCGCCACGATACGTTCGGGAGCAATCAATCCGGCAACCACCCACTCACCCAACTGCTGCTGAATGGTGTAGGTCTTACCGGACCCCGCGCCGGCGGGAATAATGGTGAGTGCTGGCAACATCATTCGGCCTCCCTGGTATCACCGGGTATTGTGAATAGCGGAATCAACGGGCTGTTCTCCAGGGCATAGGGCTTCACGCCTGCCTGTTTATCGAAGAACGTCGCATCGCCGTCCCGATTCAAATACAACTGCCCTGCCCTCACCTCCCCCAATCGCTCCCGGATCAGGGTCATCGCCTGATGAGCTACATCGCCTTCCAGCACCTCCCAACCCGGAATGGCTCCAGATTCGACCACTAATGCATCCGATAGCGACGTCTGGTCGTTCGTCATGAAATAGACGATACCGGTGGTATCTCCAGCCTTCAGTCTCTCCAGCAAGGTCGTATTGTCTTCGCTCTTAGGCCCCCCGGTTTGCAGCATGGTGCGGTACAGGTTTGCCTGACTGTCGTAGCCTTTCTGCATACGGGGCCTGCGGCTGTTGGCACTGGAGCGTTTGTAGTCGACCACCAGCAATCGGCCATCGGGCAGGCCCAGCAATATATCGGCCTGGCCATGAATGGGCAGACCTTCCAGGTGCCCCTCCAGCCACTCTTCGGTACCGAGAATCTCGGCATTCAGGGTCTCCAACACGTCTCGCCAGGCCAAGGCGGCCTTGGTGATGCCAGAGGCCAAATGCCGGCGTTCAACCTGCCACTGCGCAGCGCGGAGGAAGGGTGCGTGGGTTCTGATGGCCGCGTCCAGCAGTGGCTCAACTTGTGCGCTGATGGCCTGTGGGTCGGGTATCGGGCGCGATGCCTGAAACAACTCCTCCAAGACCTGGTGGGTGAGCGTGCCCAACAGCATGACATCGGGCCGTTCCGGCTCCCAGCCCTGGGGCTCCGCGTTGATGCGACGTAACAGCCAGGCCAGCCTGGACACCATCAATGTCTCCAGGCTGCTGGGAGACTCGGGTCGAAGATTACCCTCGGCATCAGTGCGTAACGCCAGCAGGTCGCATCCAAACTGTATATCTTCCGTGACAAGCGCACGCGGTAGCTGCGGCGGCTGTGATCCGGCCTGCGGCAGGAAACGAATGCGATCGCGGTCTGCCGCCACATCCATCTCCAGAATCAGAGACTCTCCGTCATCGATACCGCTGTACAACTGGCCCATAAATACCAGTGACTCCGACGGCGACTGGGATGCGCCACTGGCGTCTCTGCGGGGGATCGTGAAACAGATGAACTCGGCAACGGATGCCAACTGGCGTTTAAATCGCGCCCGTCGATCGCGCATTTGGTCTGCCGGTGTTGCCAGCGATAACCCGAGCGTGTCCCGAAGCGCCAGCAAGTCCTCAGAGACAAATACCGTGGAATCGCTGCTGGCCACCGGGTAATGTCCCGAGGCGAACCCCAACACCAGCAAAAACCGAACCGGGCGCCAGGCCTCGTGGGCTTCACGCCACACCGTAATCCCTTCCAGGTTAAAAACGGGCGCTTCCCCAGTGCTAATGTTCTTTGGGCTGGATAGGCGCCGCAGTAAGCTCCAGTCGATATCCGTCTTACCGGTTAATGCCGCACACAACTCGTCGGCCGTTGCCTTCGCGTGGTAGACGTGAGATTCCAATTGCTCGCTGCCGTCCAGCAAGCCGACAAAAGCCTGAATCGCCGCGGCTAAGGTGTCCGGACGCTCATCGCCCTCATGCAACAGGTCCAACATCTGCAGCGCACTCCGAGTCGCCTCCGGAAATGGACGCAATCGATAGTCGCCATCCATCACAGCCTGGGCCAATTCGGCGCCCTGTTCTTTCGACCACGGCATTAAAGGAGACGACAAGCAAACGGCCAGAGCCATGGCCGGTGAAGGCTTTTGACGGCAATACAGAAAGTGGAACAGGGCTTCATGCCCCAGATCCCGCTGCCAGTGATCCACAGGCAAACCGGAAAGTGGCAGCCCCGCCGCTGAAAATGCATCATTGACGGCCAGTGAATACTCAAAGGTATCAGGCAACAACAAGCCGATGTCAGCTGGGACGAGCCCCGGGGTTTCGGCCAGCATTTGCTGAGCCATGCCTGCTGCCACTTCGGCTTCCTCCAGAAAATCCCTGACGCCCACCCATTGCACAGTATCATCCAGCGGCACCGTCTCCTCTGGCACAGCAAACAGGCGTTGCTGTAAAGCCTGAATGCTGGTCTGTGGTGTAGTCGGAGAGGGATCGAGCAAGAGCGACGCGATAAGCGCGGTCAATGTCGAGTCAGGTTCTATCCCAGAATCCTCGTTGAGCTTGTCTATCAACGCCCCCTGCCAGCGAGTCAGCGACGGAAATCCCTCCAAATGATAAACCGCGATCCGCCGTATGGCGGCGGAGGGTTCAGCAGAAAGTAGTTGCTGTATACCCAGTAACTCGTCGGGTAGCAGGCTATCCAACTTAACCAGCAAACACACGATATCTTCAACGTGCTTTCTGGGACGATCAGGGATTTGGTCAAAATTTAGAAAGGCATCACTAACGTTGTAGCTAGGCCGCGTAGCAGAAACAATCAGGGATAGCGCGGCTTCAACTTCTGCAGCCACTTCTTGAGGCGCCACCTCAAAACTGTTGGACCAGAACGCATCAGGCAACTGTTCCAGCGCCGCATGAAATTGAGACTTCCAGTCACTTACCTGAGGTGCAATGACATACGCGCTCTTGGCTTGCTCGATCAGCTCCGGCCAGGTACCAACCACAATCCCCATGCTTGGGGATTGGGTGGCCAGTATTCGGCGAAGGCGGCGAGCGGCACTGCCGTCGGGAACCAAAAGAAACTGTATAGCCTGCATCATAGATTGATCGTCCTATTCTTCCCTGATTGGTGAGCCCGCAGGTTCTGGTAGGTTTTTGTCCGCTAACGGCGGCTGGAGCGAGATCAGCCAGTTGGCAAAGTCCGCCACTTCGTGGTGGCCATTTTGGCTGAGGCTAAACAACAGATCTTCCTGCCGCGGTTGGCCAAACACCATTCGATAGAGTGCCAACCCCTGCTTCAAACGCTTGAGCTTCCCCACTTCTTTGCTATACGGAAGCACTGGAATTCGGCGTTCGACACGCGCGGAACCCTCTTCGAATACCCAGTAGGGAACCAGATCGGACAACCCGCTGGCTTTCCCCTCAGAGGCCATCCGGAAGAGTGTCTGCCAGGGATCCCCGCCATCGTGAAATTCAGAGAGCGCGCTCAAGCCATACCGCTCAGCAACATTCTTTCTGACGGCATGCCCCTTATAGCGGTGTACCCGCCCCTCCCGCTGCTCCAGATCAACCGGGTTCGACGGTAGATTCCAATGCACGACCGCATGGCACCAGGTATGGAAATCCAGTCCCTCCTGACCGATTGATGTCGAGGCGAGGACAAAGGGGCGAAACGGGGAATTAAAGGCATCTCTTACCGAGTCGGCACGGACCAGGGCTTGATTATTGTCGTCGCGAATATCACCAAAGCGGAGCGCAAATCGACAGCGGGTATTGAAGTCATCCACAACAAACCCTTCTCCGCCGCTTTTTATCTCATCAATGCGTATCTGAGCCGTGCGCAGAGACAGCACCGACTGTATGCATTCAGCGATCGCGGCTACCTGTTCTTGCTGTGAATGCTCCTGCAAGCCCAGGGACTCGCGAAGAACATGCACATACTCATCAAGCACAGCCTGAAGATTGCCATCAATGCCGTACTGCAGTGTTAATCGCCAGTAGGTCTCCTCCCCCGCACCACGCAACATGGCGATGGTTTCCGGCATGTTAAACAACGATCGGAATCCGGACGCGACTCTGGCCGCGGCTGACAACAGTGTTGGATTATCGATATCGAGCCCACCCGCGATACGACGAAGCGCCCGCAAGGCGCAGACACCGGGGCCAGCCAACGCAAGATCGCAGAGCACATCCGCCAAATCGTCAGGCATGGGGCCGAGCGTCAGGTTGCCCTCAGCGACATTGACCAGCAGATCAAGGTGATCTCTGAAGCGGGTACCCGATTCGTGGTCTGGCGTCGCAGATCGCCACCCCAGCTCACTCTTACACCAATCCAGCAAGCCGTTGTGGCCATCGATGAGGATGGGAGCCGCCCAATACCAGCGCTCGTCGGCCCGCGAACCTTCCTTGCCTTCAGGCAGGGTATTGATCAAATCACGACACACCGCCTTTACTTCGTTCTTCAAATCCTGAGCGCTCAGCGGCCCATGGCGTAGCGCAATCTCCAGCGGGTCGATCCGGGTGGCAAGAGTGGGAGAAGGCAGCAGCCACGCAACCACCGGCATACCCGTCAGGCGGTTGTCGCTTGAGGCCACTGCAAACCGCAGCAAAGGTTTGATCTTGTCATACAGCTCACTGTGGGAGACCGTGTTTCCGCCCAGCATGTGCCGCTCTGCTTCATAGGAACAGATCGAAGCCACAGCATCGGGAACAGCACTCCAGGATGAAAACACCAGCGCTTTCGTCAGATTATCCTTATCTCGGTAGGCCCCGCCCGGTTCGACATAAGGCATGGACGGTGGCATCCAGAGCAGCTGCCACATACCCTTTTCAATCGTGTCCTCAAACAGTAAGCGCATCCTCGGGTTCGCAGGGTCGATTGACTCGTAGCCTTCGAACTTATCTTTGCACAACAAGTACCCGTTTGCTGACTGCAAGGCATCTCGAAGCGCATCTGAAGGCGCACTCAACTGGGCATCCAGTTTGTGCCTCAACTCATAGTGCTTTAAAAAGTTGATCAGATACGGTGCCGATTTCCAGTACTCAATGGGTTCCCCGGCTTTGACACAGACTGCCACCGCATCGGCAGTGGCCGCGTGCTGCAGATCCGCGGGTTTAAGAGGGGCAACCCGCTCAATCTCTCGCAACATCGAGTTATGATCGCGCGTGGTGGCGACCCTCTCGGTTCGACACATCACTTTAAGAAGTGCCTGCTCAAGTTCGGCCTTTTTCTGTGGAAGGCCTACCGCGCCGTTGGTACTCGCATGGAGCGTGGTTCGATGCGCCGACAATAGCGTTTTGACCGCATCCACTTCCGCAGGGTCATTAAACAGAAAATTCAGAGTACGGATAAAATCAGGATAGTGGTCGTCCTCTTCCGTCTCCTGATCGAGGGTGAACATCTTATAGGGCGTTGCGGAAAGCAGAAGCACGCGAACTTCCGGATGTTCAAAGAGCGCCGTCGCCAGCATGGAGGCTTCGTCATCACCATCCAGCAAGTTCTTGAAGCGCTGAAACTCATCGAGGATAACCAGATCAGGCTCAAGCGCAGAAAGACACACGGATGCCAGCTTGCTCCTGAGTCGGCCAATCAGGTTATAGCGCAGCTCGGAATCCTCCCAGGGAATCCTGCTGTAGTCGCGATATCGGGCAAAGCGGTCACAGCCCTCCTTCAGGTCAGCATAGAGCTCAGCATCTTCAAGAACCGCTCGGCGAAACGCCTTGGAGAGATCCAAATCCAGTTCTGATGCAGGGAGGTTTTTGGCTTTCGCCCGCCAGTTTTTCTTGCCTGCAGTCGCCTGCAGTATATTCAGCAGCCCTACTCGCAACCGCTTGCGGCGCTCACTCTGCGCCAGGGGCAGATCGTATAACATGCGGTAGAGTATGGCCCGCTCATCGGCGTGACCTCCCCGGCTGCGGGCATGATCAAATGCCGTTCCCGGAGTCAGGCTGATGAAATTCACCTTGTTCTTGCGCAGGGACCGTACCTGTTTGGGCAGGTAGGTCAGGCGCGTAGCAATTGTGAAGCCTTCGGTATCGCTGACGTTGAGTCGGTTAACGTTTTGGGTCGCGATCGCAGCATTGGAGCAAATGTATATCACATCAACCCGGTCCACTTTATCCTGCAGGTGCTCCAGGGTTTTGGCGATGATGCCTCGGGCAACCAGTGTCTTGCCAAGACCCACCTCATCCGCAACAAGAAAACGCGACGTCGAATCTGACCCGTAGAGTCGTTGGAAAACATACTCAACGGTCGTTCTCTGAAAGTCCTTTAATCCCGCCAATGCAGGCGCGGCCAGAAATCGATTGCTAGGCATCGCGCTCCCCAATCGCCGATTCAAAAACGCTCCACATCCCCAGAAATTCATCTGGAACCACCGCGTTCTCGGCCCCTTTTGACAAGTCTCGAACCAATCGCGAGACTTCTGATAATCGCTCCGGGTGGCGACTGAAAGTACGCGTAAGCTCTTCCAGTAGCGGAATATCCTCGCCGGCCGCCAAGCGGGCCAGCCACTTGGCCCAACCAGCAGCATTCCCTCCCTCAAGCCCCTGTGCTGTATCGTCTCCCAGCAACAGCAGCAGGTACCGGATAAAACCTTCCTGGTTGTTGATGACCGTTTGCAGAATGGCGGAGTCGCGCTCTCCAGGTATGCCCGTAATGGGAAGGTTCAGCACAAACCGGGCTGACACATCGGGATGGTTGGTTTTCAAATCAAAGGCAATGAGGCCGGTGACATAGGCTGCATCGCACTCCCACACCACGGGCTCGCTCGATAAAAGGGAGGTTGCGCGACTGTCTGACTGCAGAGTGATTGGCCAGACCTCCGCACTGACAATTCCCTCCAGGGGAGGAGCTTCACCGATCAGTAACAGCGACCACAAGCTCTCCTTGGTTGCAGGGCTGCATTCCAACGACAGCGCGGCGTCAGCGAGCCGATATCGTGCATCCTCAACACACGCCTCCGCGGCCTGACGCTCCACATCAACAATAGACTCCTTGCTGACATCGAAGTCCACCAGATATTCACCCAGACCATCTGTCCCGAGCAGCTCGTCAATACCGCCGACGTTGCTCTTTCTGCCGACCAACCCCACCAGAATCTCGATATTCTTTGCCGCATTCAGCGCCGCGTTGGTGGCATTGGCAGACCCCATAATTACATGGGTGTAGTCGGAGTAATATCGGGTCTCGAATAGATAAACCTTCGCATGAAGACCCGTCGCGAGCGGATGTTCAGATGCTGTGTCTTCTTCGCCATCTTCCGTTTCCGCCGCGTCATCCAGCTGCAGGCACTGAGCGAAGAGCGACAACGTTTCCGGCTTCAAGGCAGATAATGATTCCGGTCGTGAGATGAGCGCATCAGCAGCAATCGATTTGCTCGCCAAATTTTGCAGTGCGTAATCCGAGCAGAAAGGCGAAATAACGGCCATTCGATTCGCTTCCGGAGGTTCCCAATCAAAGCCCTTTATGCCCGGCAGGTAAAAGGCCAGTTCATCAAAGCCCTCAGGCAGCTCCCATTCAACGCGATGCAGTGCCTCTGCAAATCGATGTGCTTGCGCCTCTCGCTCCGCGGCTACGGCGCCGGTTGCAAGACCGGGCAACATGTCAAAGAAGTGCGCCAATGGCTTGTTCAGTTTGGCCTTGCGGCCAACCACCGATCCTTCAAGCTGCAGTGACAGATCCCAGGATTGATCGGCGGTCATATTCCGGCTCAGCACCACCAGGCGACACATCGCACGGCTTTGATCCGGACTGACAAAGCGAATTGCCCAAACCTTGGGATGGAAGACACCGCCTCCCGGGGCAGACACTTCAACTACCATGTTCTCCAGAAAGCCAAACAGTGGATTGGGCTTGGCAATCTGGGGGATCTGAATACGTCCACGCTGCACATAGACAGTAATACGCTTCGAGTACCGACGAATGGCTTCAAGTACCGCTAACGGGTCGGGATCTGTCTGACCGTCGGCTGCCATAAGTGCCAGGTAGACTGGCGCCTCAAGCAGTAACGCAGGATCCATTGAGAATGTGGTCGCCACAGCTTCGTCGAAGATCATTCCCGGAGGCGGGGTCAATGCCGAGGTATAGAGGCTTCGGGAGTTTGGATTCAGCATAACTGCTCCCGACTCAGCCCTTGGTACAAGTCGTTCAACAGTACCTTCACATTAGGCCACCGGTAGACCAGTCTTCCGACACCCGAATATCCGCCCCACTGCTCAAGTGCACGCTGGTTTCTGAACCGTGAGCGCGCACCTTTGAGTTTCATCTCCCTTCTTTTTATCAAATTCAATGCATCAGTATTAGCCAGAAGGTCCTCTGGGGATTTGCGGGTATGCTCGATCCATTGCTGAATAAACGATCTTGTTTGCGGGGTAACACTGTGACCGTGATCGATGGTCAGTTCCCAAAGTCGGCTAATCGACCACTCGCGAACTTCATCCAGAGGAAAACTCTCAATCCAACTATTGAAGCTAGTCTGATGTTCCTCAGCCAGCGCTTCATGGTTCTTGAGCCTGGCGAGCTGAATGTTGTACATGAGTGACGCCCCGTGCATCGTCTCAGAAAAGAGACGCGCATGGGTCAGGAGCTCTTGGTGTTGAGTGGAAAAACTGGCGTAGTCGGGGTGCTCCCACGGGGCCAGGGAATCAGCAGGCTTGCAGTGCAACACCAGAAATGAAAGCAGACTGTCAGGGCAAGCGACCTGGATGCGATCCCGAATAAACTCTGCTTCTTCCCGGGTTAAAGCGAAATCGATCTTAGCCGGAAACTCAACCGGCGGTTCAGGCAGCCGAGGATGCCAGCTATACGTGGCCAGGCGCTGTTCCTGATCGACATCATCACCTCTGGCTCTGGCGTCCTTTTCCAGTGACTTCAGTGTGCCCCGGCGACGATAGACTTCTTCGATACGCCTGTGATATTCATCCTGCGAGAATGGCGTCAGCCGTATTCCCCAAACGCCGAGTCCTGCCCAATAAACCGAGCTGGGTAACCGTTTGAGACTTTTTCCTGCCGTCTTTCCAAACACTCCCGCCAGATCATCGGACTCCATCAACGGCTGAACCAGCGCCCTTTCCAGAAAATCAGCCTGGACGGCAAAGTTCGCTGCAGGTAATCGTTTATCTTCCAGGGAGTGATAAATCCAGGGCACGAAAAGCATGTAGCGCAGCCGTGTCTGGATGGTACTTGTGCCGGGAAATAACTGATCAGCGAAACTATCGCGAATAGAGCCAAGCCCAAGCTCGTCGCGGCTTTCCTTTTCCTGGAACAGGGAAAGAATGCGAAGTGTACGCTCTCTCGCTGTTGAATCGTGGTCTATCCATGCAAGTTGAGATGGCACCCTCTATCCCCTATTCCGTTATTTGTCTCTACTGCCCTTTAGTTCGCAGGCGAGTACGGTGTAATTGCAGATAGGTCTCGTGCCGCTCTGTAAGCCAACGCAACTGCAGTCCTTCGATTAAGCCCAAGTAGTCCCGATCCTTGGTTGAAACGAGATCAGAGACGATGACGACTCCTTCCTCATCAAAGCTGATCAGAAAGCGATCAAACAGCCCATCCAAGTTCGCGTTAAGTAGGAAGCCATTAAAGACATCCAGGCGCTGCGCATCGGATTCACATTCAGCCCAGGGAAGTGCATGGCTGGCGCGAAGTACTTCGGGTATAGCGACACCAGTCACTGCGCAAGCACTACCCCAATAGTCGAGCATAGCCTTGCGATAGGTATCCTGCCCCACACGTTGGCGAACCATACGTTCTATTTCGGTGTTTTTTATCGCACAGGGAAGCTTTTCAAGTTCCGCTTTCAACGCAGACTCAAAATCATTCTCAGCCTGGTTAGGCAGCGAGTGAGCCAACGCGGCGGCACGACGGAAAACAACAGACAGTTGCTCAATGGTGCTACAGCTGATCTTTTGGTCCGTGACGGAAAAATCACGGCTTAGCTCGCTGATCAAAAGCGGTTTTGCGTTCACAAGCTGAAGCAGATACTGCGAACCATCCAGTGTAACTTGCGCATGGAGAGGATGCCGGGCTGAGCCTAGTGTCAAAGAGGTGGGAGTTTCGGCCACTGTGTATTCAAAGCCAAAATCATGGCCGGCCTTTTCAATTAATGAGCGTTTCAGGGCATCCATCACATCACCTTAAGGCATAGCCGGAACAGGCTGGCCTGGGAATTTGTTGCCGTAAAAACCACAGACATCCGCTGGGCACACAAAGTCTACGACAACGCCCGCAGCGTGCAGAGCGGGCCACCAGTTTAGCCATTTGCAATCGGCGGCTTGCAATACAGGTGGTTTATCCGCATGGGCGTTGGCTACCGCTGGAAACTTTCGATCAGGTGGGTCGAATTGCGGTTGTAATGCTTGGTCAGGAAACTCTGCAAAGTGGTCTCCGGCGGTGTCTGTGATGGTTACTTGATGCACCCGATCCGTATTGGCTTTATTTTGTAGCAACCACTTTAAAAATACGTCGCCCATGCGGGTATTCTGGTTTGCCGATGTTTTATTCTGGTATTCGTTGAGCATGCGAAAACCGTCATCAATCACAACCACTCTTGTTCTTGCTTCCAGCAGCTTTGCAGTACAGGCTAAAACGCACTCTTCAGAAATATCTTCATGTTGCTGATTAGCCACGAGCAATACATTGGTATCAATCACTACCGCATTCATTCCTCACCTTCCTTGGGCGGTGTTATTTTCTTTTCTTCGATTTTGCGTTGCATGGCGGCCATGGTTCGGGCGGCGATGTCGCCCATTTCGTCGCCGAAGAAGTTTTCTGGCCAGTTGCTGATTTCGCCGTAATCGTCCAGCTTCAAGGCGTTGATTTTAGCCCTGGTTCCGTCGCGCTCAACGAAGTACATGGCCAAGGCTTCTGGCTCAATCGTTTGCTCCGCTACGCGGCGCTGCAGGCGGGTGAGCAGGTGTTCAGAGTGAGTTTCGATAATGAACTGCACGCCGCGCTGATGACTTATTTGTGCAAACAATTCCGCTAGCTGACTTTGAGCCAGAGGATGCAAATGGCTTTCCGGTTCTTCGATAATCACGATATGGCCTGGTTGAGCGAAAAGTGCCGCCACAATCACCGGCAATACCTGCGATACGCCTACGCCAACATCTTTCAGGTTGCTGACTTCGTTCTGATTGATAATGTGAAGCTCATAGCGGGCGGATCGCCCCAATTGCTTCACGGCAAGGCCATCTGCCAGGTTCATGGTGTTCAGCCAGGCGGCGGATTGCTGAAACAGCACAGCTTCATCGCTGATTTCCTCCCCCGCCTTCTTCTGCCGCTGATAGGCCACGCCACTGGCTATCAAAGCATCTATAGCCTTGGCGCCGTCATCGCCAATATGCGCTGGCATACGGCCAGCCCAAACATAGTCGCGCTGAGCCAGCCGCCGAACGGGGCCCAGATAGATGATACGGCTGAGTTCATCCAGCAGCTCTGGGCCAACTTCGTTAATGCTCTCAGCTTGTTCACCCAGCTTATTAAGGGTCGCAGCGGAAAAGGCAAAAGAACGCTCGGGACGGTATTCGGCACTTTGTCCCAATGGCTTTCGCTGGCTGGCAAGGCTTAGCTGATAAATGCCCGCTTTGCGACGCTTGACGGTAAATCCTTGGCCATCCTTGCCCAACCGTAAATAATCGAGTTCAGCACTGTTACCAGAACCTTTGCGATAGCGGGCAGAAAACAGCGATGAATCGGTACCATCGGGCTCCTCAGCCCAACGAAACTCAATACCGAACTGCGAAGCCGGAGTGCCGGGACTGGCGCTGGCGCTGCGGCAGAGGACATCCTGAAACTGGCCAAGAGTGACGGAATCGGACTTGCCGTTGTCGTTATCCGGGTTACCCAAATTCAAATCCAAATTTGGGTCGTCGCTTTTTACTGTCTGACGAATCAGCAACAGGCTTTGGATCAGGCTGGATTTGCCCGAGGAGTTAGTGCCCAGCAATAAGGTCAATGGGGCCAAGCGCAGCGGGCCAGTACTGCGCCAGATCTTGAAATTGTCGAGTTTTAAGTGGGTGAGCATCAGTGCAGCGCTCCGGCTTCCAATTTATCCCAGGCTTCCAGCACCAGGCGCTGGGTTCGGTATTCTTGATAGAGACGGATATCACTCCTTTTTAAAACAGCAAATGTTTCTGATGGATAGCCTGGTCTTACGGATTCTGGATCAAGAATAAACTGAAGTTCCTCACGGTTTAGCCCATACAGTTTTGCAAAATAAGCATCCAGCTCTGCTTGAATGATTACTCGTTCCTCATCGTTAAATTCAAACGGATTCCCGTCGAATCCAAGATCTTTCGCCCATCCAATCATGCTGTATGATGAATATGTAAGCTTTAGAACTCGGCGTAAAATAAACTCAATATCCACTGCACGATAAATCTCCGGCGGCAAAACCGGTAATTGCTTTACAATGAAAAAATTCATTGTCAATCCGCCGATCTTTTGCCTAGAAAAATAGTCAAAACAGATAGATGTTAGATTGGCCTGTAACAACGACACCAATCTAGGGTCTTGATTGGTTAGCATTAGAGGATATTTGTTTCCAACAGCGGTTCGGGGAATAACTGTTCCGACAAAAGATCGAGCACTAGCGCGAGAGTCAGTAACATCTCGAAATCCCAAAGCCCATTTTCTATCCCAACTTTTATCTGAGTACCGACTTTCCATGTCTGATTTTGTCACCCAGTAAAACGGAATTGGCTCGAAAGCCATATCCTTTAGCTTTTCTATAGGGGTCTTAGGAAGGATGTGTGCTCTCTCGCCCTCAGTCTGGCTAAAATCGCTGTATCTGTGGTTATAGTGGTAAACCATCTTGGCTTCATACAGCGGCACATACTCAGATTTATCTTTAATAAAGTGATTCCCATCCAGCTCGTATCCCTCATCTATCAAATCCTCATAGGTTTTAAATAAGTGGCTGTCGTTGGACATATCAAACATTCGCATAAAGGTAATCCCCCAGGGATTTACCTCAGACTGGCCACCACTGGCTTCGCGAATAAGCACTGGAACACGTTGATAGATTTTCTTGGTAATCTCGGCGTCGTAGCGTGATTGAAAAATCGGACAGGTCAGAGTATTCGGGTTTACCCGGAATATATCTTCAGGGCTTAGAGTAAATACACGCTCCGGGTCATGCAGGTGTTCAATTTTTTTACCTTGGAACAGGAAGCGTGTTTCAGGAATTTGTTGTGCTGAGCCAACAATGGTTGTCAGTGCGAATCGCAGCATATGTCCTTGACCGGCACCGGCGAAAAAGCCTTCGTTCTCAAACTCAAAGAAGCTATCCAGTGATTTCTTCGATATCAGTTCGCCAAAGAAACCTTTGGTTGAATTGTCGGTAGCCAGACCAGAGGGCACGATAAAACCTGCCCGCCCGGCAGGTGCTACGATTTGATAAATAGTTTCACTAAACAACGCGTAGGTGTTTACATCACCAACGCCGGTTAACGCATAACGACCACCTTCATCCCCGTTTACATGCATAAAGGCACTGGCCGCTTCGGCGGTACGCTTGGCGGTGATAAATTCGTTGAACAGCCGCACTTCTGCAGCGCATTCATGCTCGGGGTGGTGCAACTCCGGCAGTAAGTGCTTGGCCAGCATACCTTCGCTGAGCCATTGGATACGCTGGGCGCGCTCCGCCTTGTTCTTGGCCTTGGCCACATCGGCATTGCGGGTGGCAAAGAATTCCTCTTCCTGCAGTTTGATGCGCTCCCACGGCGGGTTGCCGAGCACACAGTCAAACCCACCTTGGGCAAACACCTGCGGAAAGGCCAGCGGCCAATGAAATGCGGAGGCCTCGCGACAGGCAATGGTAGCGGCTTCACGCTGCGCGTTGTGCTGGGTATTGTGACTTTCGCTGACCAATTCCAGATACACACTGGCAGTCGTAGGAATTGATCTTTCGGTCGCTTCCGTTTTCGGCAACAGAAATGCCCCCAACAGCATATCGGCGGCGTGACGCAGGTGGCTGTGCTTTGCCTTGTCCAAAAAGGCTTTGTAAGCCGCCTCCTGTTTGGCAATCTGCTTAGTGGTCGATTGGGGCATCGCCTCAATAGCGGCAAGTTCCTTCAGGCCGGAGTCGGTGGTGAGAAATTCATCCAATTGTTTGAACTGTGCGGCGTTGCGCTTTTTCTCCAGATCTTTCAGCGAGGCGGTATTGGCTTTATTGAGGGCCGTACACACGGGCTTCTCATCCCCGGAGAGTGGCTTGAACGCCGCCTTAGGGATGCCATATTCCAACGCTTTCAGATCGGTCAAGCCCAGCAAGGCATCGCCGCACTGCAGGTGGTGATCGAGGAAGGACAGCGGCTGACCTTCTTCAAAACCTTCCAGCCACAGCGCGGTGCGTGCCAGCTCCAGTGCCATTGGGTTACGGTCAACGCCAAAGATGCAGTGGCTCACTACCTCGCGCAGAGCATGGCGATAATCGGCAGGTTTTACCGCGCCATCCTCACTACGTAGTAAAGCTAACTCTTGGGCTAAACGACGTGCAGCGGCTAGAAGAAAGTGGCCACTGCCGCAAGCCGGGTCGATGACGCGAATACTGAGCAGGGCCTCTGTTGGATTGGCTCTGTTTTCTGCCAACCGCTGTTCTATCACCGGCTCCAGTGCCGACTTAATCAGCTCCTGCACCAATGAGTCCGGCGTATAGTAACTGCCGCTGGTTTTACGGGCATTACCCGCGGTGGAACCCTCAGAGGTGATACCCACAAAGCCGAAGGATTTTGCGGTCAGGTCAATCTCGGGTACCAGTTCCAGCAGGCTTTCATACACACTGCCCAGCTCCTCTGACCCCATGTTGCGGTAGTCCACCGGTGCCAAAGAGCCATCATGCTTGGCCCAGCGCAAGTATCGAATAGCCGTTAACAGGTGGTGATTGCTGAGCGCGGCAGAATCCAGCGTTGGACACTGGGCCGCGTTAAACAACCCACCCAATGCGGGCAACGCCAGGCGAGGCTCTCCTTCGGCCAGCCCTTTAAAAACGATACGCAACGCCTGCCAGTGGTCGTCGAAGCGGTTGAGATTTCGGCGCTTTAAGCAGGTATCACGCAGGCGTGCCAGCGCATAGCCCTGGGCATAGAGGCGGCGGGCTTGCTGGGCGGGCTTTGAATCATCGGCTGTGTGCAATACACCGCGCTCTTCCACGGTGAACAAGAAAATGAGCCGGTAGATGAGGCGCAGCAATTCCTGGAAGTAGTCGTTCTTACTGAGGTCACCCTGATCAAGCTGCTGGCGCAGCATTTGATTGGATGGGTGTTGGATAAAGCCTTCTCCCAATACCAGCAGGGCTTGCTCTACGCCGTTGCGAAGGCCGTCGCGCACGCGGGTACCTTCGGCTTTACCGGTTTCGCGCCAGGCTTCCCAAATGCTGTGCTCAGGCTTGTCGTTAAGGGATGCTCTACTGGCGTGCAGCAGGCGCCAGACGTTGGCGAACTCGCTAAAGCGCTGACCTTCGAGTACATCCTGCAGGTCGATTTCAAGAAAACTGGGGCGCGTCAGACTAGCCGCATCACGCAGCAGGCGCAGCTGCTTGCCATTGCTGACGATGGCCCACAAATGCGCATCGCTGGCATTGAGCAGTTCCTGCGCCAACTGAAAGGCGGACTTTTTACGGCTGCCACTGCCCTCAATAGCAAAGCTGGGAAGGCTGTCGTCCAACCTGGCGTTAAAGGGTGCTACCACAACCGGCACGTGGCCGGCTAAAAAAGTGATGGGGTACGAACGATCGTTGACTAAAACCGGGGCTGTAGCCTGCAGCGTGCCGTAGCCGAATACATCGCGCAGCAGCTCTGCCACAAAGGTTTGGGTGACTAACTGTGCATCCACATCCTCACGCTCCAGCAATGGGGCAAAGTGCTTCCATTGGGCACAGGCGATCTGGAAGGCCCGGCTGTAGTCATCTTTTAGTTTTAAGCCTTTAGGCGTGTGGTAATCGGCCTCGGCTTGATGTTTGGCCTGGCCCAATGCAGCCTTTTCCAGTTGATCAGGTAGAAACAGTGCGCCTTCCAGGGTAAGACTGGGCAGGTTGAGAGCGCTTTTGGCCTGGCGTTTAACTTTCTTCATTCTTATTCCTTACAGCGCATCCGGCAGCAGTACGTACACGCCAATCACATCCACGGGTAAACAGGCGTTGACGCTGTATTGACCTACGTCGCGAGCGGCTTCGCGCACACGCTTGTGATCCTTTAAAAGATTGCTGGCGCGTTCCGTAGCCAGTGCTTCGAGCTTGTGCTTGTGCTGCTGTAAAAAGCCGATGGCGTGATTAATTTCGCGAGTCATCGCCTCTTTGGGAAGGTTGCCACTGGGCACGCATTCCAGCAGGTTATTCACCTCATTGCCTGTCAGCCACTGTGGACTGGTGCGCCCTTTTACCGCCAAGGCGATGGTTTCTTCAGCCATCAACTGGAAGGGTTCACGGCGGCGCACGTATTCCAACTGGTGGCGCAGGCGCAGCAGGTAAATGGTCGTCACTACATCAACGCTGTCGGTTTCGGCGGCAGCACAGCGAGCAGCCAGATTGCTGTCGCCCTGTAAACTTTCTTCCAGCAAGTGATCCGCTAAAACGCCCACCAACGGATGGCTTCGGTGCAGTTCATTGAAATCAATCAGCAAAGGCTGCTCAATACCTTCATCGAACAGGCGCTGACGCAAGTTGTCAGGTGTGTACTGCGGTAAAAAGCGATAACGATTACCCTTGGCAGTTTCCAACGGCGCATTGAGGCGAGCGGCAGCCGTTCTGATAAAACGCTGTACGTCTTCGTGGCTACCCAATGACTCTTGTTGCTTTTGCCACTCAGGCATGACTTCATTGGGCTGAATACGGCGCTGGGCAAATACCGTGCGGTTTGCTTTGGCTTTAGTGAGTGCGTCTTGCCATTGGGTCTCAACCGGTGCTAGCAGCTCCTCGGCATCGGCGAACATGTCCGGTGTAAAAGGGGCGTTGCCCGCTGAGCGCTTCATTAAAGCGGCTTTTACGAGCGCCTGATTGATGCGGTTATCATCCTCTGGCATGGGGACTAATACACCCAGCTCCTTTTGGATGGCTTCGCCCTTGCGCAAAATTACGTTCAACACAAAGCCATCGACCGGGTTATCTTGCCCGTAGAGCATGGTGCATCGCACTTCGGAGGCCTGCTGACCAAAGCGATCTACCCGGCCTTCACGCTGTTCGTGGCGGGTAGGATTCCACGCCAGGTCATAATGCACGACGGCTGTGAACAGGTGCTGCAGGTTTATGCCTTCTGACAAACAGTCCGTAGCGACAAGAATTCGCCCAACTTGTTTATCCTCTGACCCCTCCTCCATCTCCTCTACCTTGAGGCGGCGCTCTTCCGGGGTTAATTCGCCGGTGACAGATTCAATCGTCGCCTTGGGGAAATGCTTGCGCAGATGCTCGGCGACATAATGAGCGGTCGCTACATAGCGGCAAAATACCACCGGGTGGTACCCGTCTTTGACTAGCACGTCCAGGTGCTGAATCAACGCTGCCAATTTCGGATCGCCCTGCTTTCCGCTCAAGCGCTCTGCCTCGCTTATCAGGTTTTGCAATGCCTGGTTATTGAGCTGCGCTGGCGGCTCCAGATCAGAGGCGGAAAGGTCATCCGCCTCGCCGTCATGCAGTCGCTCATCGGTCAACAACTCGTCAGTAGACTGCAAACCTTCCAGCCGGTTGCTGAGGGCTTTGACTGCAGCTGCCGGTGAGGAGGCAACGCAACGCAACAACGCAAGTGTGGCGTACCAGATAAGACGTGAATCGTTTTCTCCCTGGCGTTCAACACTCTCAGCCAGCTCAACGCAATAGTTTTGAACAGCATCGAAAAAACCGCCCCAATCACCGCTGAGTTTATAAGTGACTTCAGCCTTCATTCGGCGGGGAAAGCCTGTGCCGTCATTGGTTTCAGCTTGCCATTCGGTAATATCCTTGCGGCGACGCTGCACAAAATGGCGTGCCAGCTCCTGACGCAACGGGTCGTTTGCTGAGGTGCGGTTTTGCAGTTCAGCGAACTTGAGATTGAGCAACGAAATGAGATTATAAAAAGCGGTTTCATCACCTGAGTGGGGCGTGGCCGTCAGCAGGATCAAATGACGCTCTTCGTTCGCTGCAAGTCGTTGCAACAATTCGAAACGGAGCTGTTTTCCCTGGCCGGACGCGGCGCAAGTGTGTGCCTCATCTACCACAATGCATTCTGGTGCAATTGAGAGAAAATGCTCCCTGTGGCGCTCACTTTTGATGTAATCAAGGCTTACTACGATGATGGGAAAGTGATCCATCAAGTTGGTGCCATGAGGCACTTCACGCTCAACACGGCCGGCAGTAGCTGACGTCAAAGCCACTGCCTGCAGGTTGAACCTGTTCTCAAGTTCAGATTGCCACTGTTCTACCAGGTGAGGCGGGCACAACACTGCGAACCTGGCGATCTCGCCACGATCCATCAATTCGCGAACAATCAGGCCGGCCTCAATGGTTTTACCGATACCGACGTCATCAGCGATCAACAGGCGTACCGTGCTCAGGCGCAGTGCCATCAACAGTGGCACCAGCTGGTACGCCCGTGGTTCAACAGCGATATTGCCAAATGAACGGAATGGGCCACTGCCGGTACGCAATTTCAAGCGCAGCGCGTCGCGTAGTAATAATGCTCCTGAATGGTTGCCAGGTTTTTCTGCATCGGGCCATGGAAAGGTCGCCGACTTGACAGGTTCAAGCTCCAAATCGGGAATCAACGCAACAATGTCGTCGTCGGTACCGCCCAGTGGACGGAGGCGAAGCCATTCAGGGCTGGATTCATTTTGCACTACCCATTCACGCCCTCTCGCATGCACCAGGTTGCCAGGTTGATAGTTGTACTCTTGCGTCATTAGGCTTGTTCCTCGCTTACACCAAAGACATTGGCGTAACGACTAAATAGGGTCTCCCAGGAAGATTGGCCGGATGCATCGATACAGTCCCACCCCTTATCAGCTAGTTGCTGGATGATCTCTTCTACTGGCGTTTGAATGAAAACCAATGCTCTGGCGCCTTTATATTGGGCCACTGCCGTGGCCGCTCCTCCGGATACGGTAACGAAGGTAGCGTCTGGCTGGTTAAGCCCTCGTTGACTGATGACATTGAGCAACTCCTGCCCAAGTGAATCACCGGCGGCAACTGGAATTGATACTTCTGATAGCGCCACCGGTTTGACGTTGGCGTTGGCCAGAGCCACTAATAACTCCAGAGCATCGGCATTGCGACGATTGATATTTTCATGGTCGGGCTGATTGTAGTAAGAGAGTAAACATTGGTAACAACCGGCCTCGCACAGCGCGTTGTTGAGATCATCCTTTTTCTCTAATGAGGCAAGCTGGCTGACGTTCCACTCTCCTTCTGGCTTCTGAAAGTGCATGATTTCTAATGCCTTGCTGGCCACCATTGCCAGACTTTCTGGCTCAGAAGCCAAACGAGTCAGCACTCCGGCCCCGCCTTCGGCGGCCTCATAGAACAACAACGACTTTCTGTCATCCAGCTTGGGTAGCGGCTCGGCAACCAGCTCTGACTCTTCAATCTGGAAGCTCATCTCAACGCCACGCTTCAATGCGGCCTGAACCGTTGCCATGGCTTCAATGGACAGAGGCTTAATCGGCTGAAGGATCAACAAATTGCGGTGATCTTCAACAAAGGGAACAATGCGCTGGTTAGCGACTTTATCTAATGCCCCTTCATCGCCGCTCTTGTCATCTTCGCTATTGGGATCGTCCTGTTTACTCCAGGTGCCGGTAATGGGGTTAATGTAGAAACCAAGTTGGTTTTTATCTTTCCTGCGACGCCAACCCCGATTGATTCGCCAGATACGGGCGGCTGGCGCGTATGTCAGTTCAGCCAGACTATCTTCGTCTGCCTGAACAATGGCTTTTTGCTGTTGGATTTTTCCATCGGGACCCGGCAGGAATCGATAGGTAGTTTGCAGTTCGAAGCCCTGTCGTTGGCGATCTTCGTCGTTAATGGAGATACGCTCTACCGGTAAGGTTTCCACGGTTTCAATGCGATACAGCTCTTTTACCCAATCTTCTTCCGTTAACAGGGCGTCACAGTTTTCGCAGCGTTCCACCAAAGGCTCTTCACCTCCAGGTTGCCCCAAATGGCCATAGCCACATTGGCTGCAAACGCGGGATGTGATGGTTGCCAAAGTGCTGTTACCCGATATGTGTTCGCTGTTGCCAACATTGAGTTTGGCGCGGACAACACGATACATTCTACCCTGATGATAAATAAGGCTGCGCGGGCCAAATTCGGACAGAGCCAGAAAACGCGGCCGGCTGACCATACTACCCTCATCATCTTTACCAGAAGCCTGTCCACCTCGGGCCGGGATCCATGCCATCAATGGCAGACGCGGGAAGTTATAGCCTGGCAGAAAACCTTGACTCGCCAAATAACGGTAGGTGTAAAAGTCTGAATTTTGGGTGTTACCGGTTTTTAGCAATATTCCGTATTGGTTGGCGGCATCACCCCAGCGGCGCTTCGCGTTAGTTCTTTCCAAATCCGTCGCAGTGTGGCTCTTGGCGACAGCCTCTGCCATATCCATCTGTTTACGAGTCGCATCAAACAGAGCACGCCAACGATCTAGTGCACCTGAAAAGTTCTGCGGAGCCTGACTAATAACTGAATCAATGTAATCGGCCGTAAACCAGTGACTGGTATTCAATTCATTTTCCAGCTGCTTTATTACTCCTTGCGCTGCAGAGCGAGCTTTTTCTATCACCTCAGGATCAGACAGCTTTTGCATCAACGCTGTCTGCAGTGGTTTGGCTTGTTCTTCGAGATTCACCAGTGGCGCAATGCTGCTATCAAGCTCGACCTCGGCCGAAGCCAGCCAAACTGCATGCAAGTGGCTTTCAATGAGCTCTCGGTTACCCAAGTCCAGGGTTGGCGCCTTTACTACGCCGTGCACCATTTCATTGGCATTGTGAAAAAACCACTGGTCATGGGGGCTAAGTGAGGCGCAATAGGTAATCACCAAGGCCTGCTGTCCAGACCGACCGGCGCGACCACTGCGCTGTGCATAGTTGGCAGGCGTCGGGGGTACGTTCCGCAGGTACACAGTGTTCAACGCTGAAATGTCTACACCGAGCTCCATGGTTGGCGAACAAAACATCACCGGCAGGCGCTCCAACGGTGTTTCATGGCCAGGCTCTTCCAGCCACTCCTTTTGATCCTTTTCGGTATAACGAAATCGCTGCTCCAGTAACTGACGACGGGCGGCATCAACTTGTGCGGTATGCTCTTGAGCTTCGAAATAGAATAAGGGGTGACTGGGCTGCTTTAGCAGTTCAGCCAAATTCAGGTAGAGCTGACGAAAATATTGGTTGGAGGAATTATCCTCTTCGATGCCGGTGTCGGTAAGTAGCCACTCCAGTGCAGATGCGTTCAGCCGAAAACCTGCCAAACCTTTTTCAACACTGTGTTTTTGTACGTACCCGTAGAGGACTGCTATTTCCAGCAGCGCGGAGATGATTTCGACCCACTCTGTATCCTTCCAGCTACTGACTTGACCTGCATATGCAGTAGACTTCCAGAAGTCTGCATTCTTGATAATTTTTAATACGCGCGATCTCTCTGCCGCTGAAACAAGATCACTTCTTGGCTTACCTTTGTATTCCGGGCGTTTCGTTAAAATTAGAAACTTGGAGGTTTCCAGCTTCTCGTCAGAGGCAAATGCCCAGCGTTCATTCAGATAATTAAAGGCACTATTTCGTGCCTTATCTTGCTCAACAGAATCCAGGTAGCGTGTTTCAAGGCATAATGCTCGACGCATTTCATCGAACAGGACTCTGCACAGGTTCGCCCTATTGAACGGATTGAGTTTTGCTAATACAGAGTTTTTACTGCTTTTAAAGAGCTCATCTTCAGCACAGAATTCATTCAGGCCACGATAGTCGATCTTCAGTAAGGCCAGTTGGTCAAGATTCGGGTTGTTAAAGCGCCACCCCCTGCGAAGGTCGCGAATGAGGCGATAGCCAATAATGTATCGTAGTGTTCGCTGCGCTTCTTGCCTGGCCAGCCCCATTAATTTCGGTGTTTTTAAGTATTCGGCCAAGGTGGCTTCATCAACACCGCTAAAGCCAAGAGATTTGAAGACCTCTTCGGAGAGTTTTTCTTCATCTAACAAGCCTTGATTATCTTGTAGCGCGCCGATCAAACCTGCCCGAAGTGTCAGCAAGAAAATGAAATCGTTAAAATGCCCCGCCTGCAGTGCAGCGTCTTGTCGATTGTCTGAAAACCCTAACAGCTTTCTTGGATCTGGAACGCCCTCTGGCAAATCCTGAATCGAAAAGAGTTGTCGTAGTGCCGACAGTGTTAGTACTGTTGTTGCGGACGAACGACCTTCACCAGACAAACTGGCAAGTCGGTTTATATCTTTTCCATGGGCCTCATGAAGCTGGCTGCAATTCAAGCAAAAGCGAAACTTTCCTGGAATATACCAATAGCGCTCGCCCCGACCCTCCACACCTTGGGGGTCAATGCTAAATTCTATTGGACGAGCATTTTTATAATTGGACTTGAGTTTTGGCTCAGCTTTTGAGAAATCAATCCACGATTCTGGTAGATCTTCCAAACCACCCCTGAAGTCCAATTGTGGGTGAACAGGACAGAGGAATCCGAAATTAAGCTCTTCATTATCTGCTGTTGTGATTTCACCGATATCTCTCGGGTCAAATCTGACTTGACCATGCACAGTTTTCCAAACCGGGTGGTACTCTTGACCACAATCCCTACAGAAATGGGTAGGATACAACTGAACGGATTGATCTTGCCTGCCCGGAGCAAAACGCTGTGCATCCAGCGTAATAGCTCTGAAACCACCGGGTTCAAGCGTTGCCAGAACCTTGCCCGGACCGCTAATGAACTGATGCAATTTGAAAGCAAAAGGAGCACGACCTTGAGGTGTTTTCACGTCGTGAGCCGCAACCAAAAATTTCTGAAGCGCTACAGAGGCCTCCTGCTGCGTTACACCTGCATCATCTGCCAGAAGCTCGGAAGCGGAATCAAGGGTTTTCGGCTTTGCGCGTTTTGGAGGCTCGTCGTCGGGTATCTCAATACCAAGATTCAACTCCACCCAGATAGCTAATGGCGAATCTTTAAAAGCCTCAAAATTTTCCCAGGAATAGCCAGCCTTTTGAATCTCGGCTTTTAGTAGAGGCCTGATCGCATCAACGCCTTTCGAAGGAGTAGTGACCCTTTCAAGGGTCTCGCCAATAACATCGTGCTCGGTTATTTTGGCTCCGAAGAGCTTAGTGGCAACTTCAGCGACCACACGATTGCGATCAACCTGCTTACCTGTGCTGGACATGGTTGCAGAGGTACCAATACAGGTCATATTCTCCGTAGCTAAACGCTCTCTGAGTCGCCTTACCAGTACAGCAACATCTGCCCCCTGGCGACCCCGATAAGTATGGAGCTCATCGAGGATAAGGAATTCCAATCCGCGGCAGTTTTCTACGACACGCCGATCAACATCTTCATAACGCGTCAGGATAAGCTCCAGCATCATAAAGTTGGTTAATAAAATATCCGGCGGGTTATCCGCTATATAATCTCTCTGTGTCCGGCTTTCTTGTCCGGTATAACGCGCAACAGTAAAAGGCTTACCATCAGCAGGGAAGTCAACCAGAAATTTATCCAGCTCTTCAAGTTGGCTATTTGCCAACGCGTTCATTGGATAAATGACGATAGCTCTGGTTCTTGGTGTTGGATCCGCATCTTTACCTTTAAGAATGGCATCAACAACGGGAATAAAAAATGAAAGAGACTTCCCTGAACCTGTACCCGTAGTAACTACATAGCTTTGCTTTTGTTGTCCCTTTGCCAGTGCTTCAAGCTGATGCTTGTACAGAAAAAGAGGATCTGACTTACCCTCTATTTTTCCTGTACGAAAAACATCACCACATAGTGGATGAAGGACTCCATCGGTGGCGAGTTCCTGTACCGTCCCCTTACGTTGGTAGTTAGGATTAATCTGTATGAGCGGTTGCGGCCAATATCGGCCTTCCGCATATTCTTGCTCAACGACATTTTTTATGTCGCTAGCTGCGATTGACACAAAACTTCTGGAAAACGAACTGTATTCTTCGATCAATTCGTCCCTAAAATTGAATACGTTTTCCATTAGTTTATGTCCTTATTCAAGTCATATCCCGGTGCTATAACCAGATTTTCTACACCATAAAGGGCTTGCCAATTCTTGAGCCATAAATGGTACTCGGCCCCTTTCAAACTATGGTTTTCAGTACAGTCCACATTCCACCGTCTGAGTACATAGCCTGCAGCGGCAGCGCGCACATTCACCTTGAGTACGCCATCCTTCATCGCATAATCCATCTCGATGGTTTCTGGATGGGGAAGGTTGGGATGTGCCACTAAATTCATTTCAACAATTCGGTTCCACTGAATGTCAGCCTCACTTGTTTCATGGTCTTTAGGCTGATCCTCGACAATGACTGGATGTGCAATTCGCGTAACCACAAAGTCAATGAAGGCCTGGCGATTGCGATCAAAGGCACGGACATGCCAACGCAGCCCGTTATCGACCAGAACAAACGGAACGATTTCACGCTCACTCAAGCCTGAACCGATGGAGCGATACTGAATCTTCACCACTTTCTTGTGATAGATGGCCCTGGTAAGAACGGCTAACACCGGTAGCGATGGCCGATTGAGCTCCGCCGGCGTTTCACACCGCACCATGGGTTTGTGGCTACCGATAAAGTCCTCACCAAACCCTTGCGAGAGGGCCGCTAACACCTGTGGCGGCGAGTATTCGAACAGAGGCTTGAAGGATTCTGATTTGACGTAGGACTTCAACTTGGTGTCGTAGTCAAGATTAGAGGGGGCCAACTCTCGGTATAAGGTGATATCGCGCGTCGCTGCCGCCTCCCCGATTCCGAAGCGAGTTACCAGATCACTACGCCCAATTTCGCCCAGGAAGTAGGTTCGAAAATCGATATGTGACAGGCGCTCTTTTTGCGCCTGACTAATGCCTGATAGCTCCACTCTGGCTTATCCCCCCCCTAATCAAGACACTGGAGATTTTGCACCATTTTGACGCCAAATGGTAATACTTTATCATGTGGTGATATATTATACCTGTTGACATCATCATTTTGATCTGTATATTCTACAACCAAGATCAGAGACTGGCTTTGATCCTCCCACTTCTACGGAGAACATATCCATGGCAACAAATCCTCCCAAGGGCGACGGCCACCGCAATGGCGCAGTTCGTGGCCGCTCCCAAACCAAAACGCCATCCGGTCACTATGTGAAGCGAGATACCGAGACCGGGCGCTTTATGGACGTAAAGACTTCCAGCAAAGACCCATTCAAGGGTGTCAGGAAGGAAAAGTAGTGGGCGGCCCCAGCGCTTCAGGGGCCTCATCAAACAGTGGATAGCGGAGACTTGGCAATGGTGAAAATCCAAGGTGCGGTCGTCAAAGAGCAAGGTGTAACGTTTGCGATCACGATCGTGAAACAGCACATCTTAAATTCGCAGTTACAGTGTCAGCAGGCTGCTCAATCCTTTCAACCCCTGTTCCCGGGTATGCCCATTGTGCTGATGGGACAGGATTCACGCGGCACTCCAAGCTACTGGGGTCGTCGGGATATTGTGAATTTTCTAAGGAACGTCCATCCGAGTCGAATCCCTTGGAAAGAATATACATTCAGCTGAGGATACTGTGATGATCGATATTTCTTTTGAAATAAATGGCAGGAAGGTTTCGCCACGCAACATCGGTAATGCCCTGGAAGCCGCAGTTTTACAGTCTGTACAGGAATATATCAAAAAGTCCGTCGGCTCAGCACGATGCCCCACTCATGGTCAGGCTCCGAAGATTAAAGTAAAGGGACGCAAACTAGACTCTCTGAGCTTCGAGGTTTCCGGATGTTGCGACCAATTGATTGAAACCGTAAAGAAGAAACTGAAATAGGTATTGGATAAATATGAACGGACCAACACACCAGTTCGCCGGTGCAATTGCAGCACTGGCTATTACACAAAGTGATGCGGAGGATAAAACCTCAATGTTGCATCACCCGGCAGCAGCGATACCACTAGGGGCATTTCTTGGCCGGTTACCCGATATGATCGAGCCATCATTGGGAAACCCTAACCATCGGCAGTTTTTTCACAGTGTCGCTGTGTTGAGCTTACTGGGAACCGGTGTGTACAAGGTTTATCACTGGGATCCGCAGAACAATCTCGATAAAATGCTACGAGGATTATTGTTGCTGGGCGGGGCCGCGTATCTCAGCCATTTGGCGCTGGATGCTTTAACCGCCAGATCACTGCCAATTATCGGCAAACTGTAAGCGGCAGAGCCAAGCGTTTTAGCCCAATGGCGTTATACTCAAGCTGAGTCGGGGTAACCGCAGATGGAGTCTGCAGATGAATACTATCACTCGTATTGCCCATATGCTCAAAGCTAGTGCCGCTTTGTTCGTAACCGCTGTCGGCATTCTGTTCATCGCCGATGATGACGAAAACGAAGACCGCCCCTTAGGCGATGGCTCCGATCGATTTGGCGAACACAATTTTCGTACTGGGCGCATGGATTCTGGAGCTGATCCTGACGGCTGGTATGAGGAAGACTTGTAACAACCCCTATTTCTTCTTCATTCCTTTCGACACGGCCATTTTACCCAAACTGCCACCCTGCCTTCCTGCATCATCAGCCGGTCTCGCAAGCGGCGAAGTAGCTGCAGTGATAGAACGACCAATATTCACCCCTGCCCACGCCATCATCCCGCTCCACAGCAGCGGCAATCCCAGATAGAGACTGGTGGTGATCATGTTCAGCAGCATGCGCTTGGCGTCGTGTTCGCCGGGGTTGGCGAAGATCTGCAGGAAGACATTGACGTCGGGGTACATCGAAAGAATCAGGTTCTGATCTACCCACATGGCCAGATACCATAGTACCGTCCAGAATTTGATGGTGAAGATGGCCATGCCACCAATCACCATCATGGCAATCGAGTAGCGGGATAACACCACGACCAGCGGCAGCAACGCATAGATGCCCAGCAGCATAATGGCCTGCACCATGGGCAGTGACTGCAGCACGGCGGTCATGGTGACAGAAAACAGGGCCGATGCGGTGACCACACCACCGGTCGCCAGGCCGCCTTTGACGATATTCCCTGCCGTATTAAACAAGCCCGAGCCGGAGGCATTATTGGCGATCAGTTCGTTGCTCGACCAGGAAGGCGGCGCATTGGTAAGCACGGTTTTGGCGACAGCATCATTTTGCTGTTCACTGGCCAGCGCCGGTGCGATAGCGACCACCAGACCGGAGAAGCCGGCAGAGGTCGCGTCCGCCTCGTTGATCAGCTTTTCCCGCAAGCCGATGGCTCCATCCTCCCACCACTGTTTGCAGTAGGGTTTGCCCCAGGTGGGCGGTGTCGCGGGATCGTATTCGGTATCCCTGATCGCGTTGTAAGCCCAGCCGGTAATTTGGTTGGCCGGGCGCAAGGTATCGTAGAAGCCTGCAGTATCGCGGTATACGTGGGAGCCCATCCAGTCAGGGTCATCGGAGCCGTAGGTGGCGAGAATGGCGTTGATCGCCAGGGTATCGGGCCGCTCGGCCTGATATTTGGAGCGCGCTGGTACATAGCACTGGCTGAAGAAATCGCTGACCTCCTGCCGAAGGCGCGGATCGGCAATGGTGGCCAAATGCGCTTGCTGCTCGAAGGTGCGCATATCCGCCACCGTTGGCAGGCCTTCGACAATGGCGTGATTCAGGCCTGAACTGAGGGCAATGACACCGTACCACCACACCGGCACATTCACCGTTGCGGCAGAGCCGGTAAAACCCGTCGCGCCATAGGTGCTCTGGGGGGACGCCACTGTTGCTGTCGCAGGTGTTGGGTTTAGCAAGGTCGGTGGTGGCGAGTAGGACAGGGTTGCCGCATTGAGCGGTGTCAGGGCAGCGGGCTGGCCCGCAAGCACGACCACCAATAGCGCAATAAACAGCTCGATCTCCATCCGCCGTAGCGACAGGCCGCTGGCGTGGCCGACTTCACCGCCCTGCGCCGGTTCACGCCAGTTATCGATCAAGATCCCCAGGAATGGCAGATAGACGATACCGGTACTGACCAGCACGTCCCACAGAATGCCGTAGAAGGCCCAGCCAAAGAGTGAGGTGAAGAGCTCCAGGTAACTGTCGACGCTCATCAGCCGTTCGTCCCTGTTAGGAGTGCGAGGAACTTCACCACCATCCCCTGCCCCAGCACCAACTCAAGCAAGATCAGCCAGGTAACCGCTCGCCACCGCATTCCGTGCAGGTGCTCTGCCTGGACGGCGCTCATCTTGCTGGCAGCAGTAAAACGCTGAACCGCGTAGTGCCAGCCGAATGCCACCAGTGCGATAACCGTCCAGCGGCCTAGCGTTAGTGTTATTCGCCAGCGGTCGAGATGCTGTTGGATGGACTGCACAGAGTCGGTCTGCAACCGAACCATGAGCAGATAACCCACCCCTGCCGTTAACAACACGGCCGCGGCCATGCACAGCAGAAAGCCTTTACGTCTTGCACGGATACTACTGTACACGACCACCTCGCAATGGGTTGGGGTCGAGTGTCGGCACCTCTGGTACCGTCAATGAACTCTGCCGTTTAGCCGCCGCGCGCTGGAGCAATGTGGCGACAGTGTCGGAAACCACTTCTTTGCGCACACGGGTTTCGAACAGCAGGTTTTCGATCTCTTTATCTAGCTCGGCGATGGAGTTGTCTGCGTGTTCGCGGGCCACCTCGGTGGCATAGACTTCCGGCACCTGTCGCCCGGACAACAGCAGGCGCCGGGCATACAGTGCTTTTTCGACCGTGCGTGCGGTACTGATTTCAGAGACCAGGCGGCCCATGATCAGGCTCTGCTCGGAGGCCGGCATCTCACGGATCGCTTCGATGACCTGAAGGGTGATGGCCACGCCGGGGGCGGTGATCTGATCAAGATTGGCCAGCGTCGGCGGTGTCGTACCGCTGACCAGATTCTGAATTTCGGTGGTGACCGTGGCGGACTCCTGATAGAGCTTGGGCAGCAGCCCGGTGCCGGGAATACTGTCCTTGCGGCAGGTGTCACAGGTGGTGACGATATTTTCCCCCACCACATCCACCGTCCAGTTGCGGGCCTCAGCCGGTGATGACCAGATTTCCGACAGGCGCGTGGCCGATGCCGCCGGCACTGGCGTGGTATCCGTGACGGCGCGATTCATATTGATGTTGTAACCGGCCTCGACGATATCACCGGTGAACTCCAGCACCGGTTGGCCGGTGCCGCCTGCCTGTCCGCCGATCCAGGGCACACCGTTATCGCCATTGGAGGTTTCCACCGTGTCCTTGGCGGTGACGGCATCATTGCCACCAATCCCCATCTGCACTTTCCAGTCGTTACCTTTGGACAATGTGATCAGGTCAGCGTAAGGGTTCTTGCCCTGGGCGATCTCCGCTTCCATCTGCTCGCAGGATTTGGTGGCCAGCTGCATGGTCTCCTCGGCCTTGATCAGGGCATTCTGAAAAAGATCGTACAGACCGGGGTTGGCCCGTTGCAGAATCAGCGCCGGTAGCGAGGCAATGGCACTGGTGGCTGCAGCCGTCATGGCATTCATCATGTTGTCGACGCCGGCACCAATGTCATTCAGGGTATTGGTCACCGCCGCCACTGGATCAAACTTACCGCAGCTGTAGCCCAAGCCCAGTTGGGCTGAGCCTCCCAGCGTGGTGGAGACCACGGCGGGATTGGCCGGTACCGACACCGGCTCGGCCCCACCGATCTCGTAATACCACAGTCCGTCTTCCGTGGGCGCCTGGGCGGCATAAGCGCCGGGAGCACTGGAGACAGCCAATGCGATCAGCAGACAGTGAATAGGGTTGCGTTTGCTCATGGCGGATAGTTGATCCAATTGATGTCGAACAGAAAAAACTGGCCTTCCTTCTCACAACACTGGTAAGGCCTCCACAGGTTCCAGGCGTAATCCCCCTCCTCATCCACCCGGCCACCACCCCACCCCGTGGCACTGGCCAGGTCGTTGGTGCCAAACACAGCGCAGGTGGATTCGGGCTTGGGCAGCAGCATCTGCCACTCACCGGTGGCTGGATCGTCTTCCACCAATGGGCCCGGCGACCAGATCCGTTGATCGGAGCTGGAAGAGGATTCGATCTGGTCGTAAATATGCGGCTGACCGCTCCGGGTCACGATATCCCCAGCCCGCTGCGCATTGATCGCCGCGGCCTTGGGCTCCTCCGCTTGAGTGGTCCAGCCGGTTCTGGGGTACACACCACCCCAGGTTTGTGCCGGCCAGTTACCGATTTCCCGCAGACCGGGGATCAGGCTGGCGGTGTAGAACATCTCGGGGATTTCCATCCGCCACGAGAGGGCATCCAGGCTCGACATGAAATAGGGGTAGAAGGAGGTGGTTTCCGACTCACACAGATAGCCGGTACCGGCCAGGACACCAGACAGCGAACCTAAAGGATGGCCGATCACATCGGTCTCGCGGAAGATCAGGTTGCGGTGATCCTTGTTGCCCTGCCCGCCCTCTGTTCGATTGCCCGCGCTCTCAATGGGCACGGCCAGCAGGCTACCGAGAAGCCCGTTCGCCGCGGAACTTTGAGCGGCGCCGAGAATGCTGCGGATCTCTGCCCAGGGATTAGCACCAAGTTCGTTGTAGCTGCTCACCACCGCATCCGGCTGGTAATGACCGACTTTGATGGAGGTCTCGACATCGCATTCGTAGATGGAGCAGCGTAACCAAAAACACATTCCCACCGGCATCCAGCGCATGCAGCTGAGTGCTGCACTGGTGGTCTGGGAGACAATCTCCGTCGTGGAGATGGTGCCAGCGTGGCTCACAATGGAGAGCAACATCAGCAGGAGAAGTCCACAACGGCGGAGGGAGCGCATCATGATCTTGGCGCTCCCGCCTGCCACTGCCGATACCATTGAGTTGCTGCCTGAATGTCGGTGATGCCGTACACCACCGCTCTACCATCGAAGACAATGGCCGGGTAGCGATCAATGCCGTACTGCGTCGCCTTAAGTAATCCGTTAGCGGCATTTTCCAGTTCGCCGCTGAGCTGTCTGTCCATGCGCTGAAAGCGCTGCAGCACCGTTTGTTTGGCCGCTTCCGGATCAGAGGGCAGATCCTTGGAGAGTGCTTGCTGAAGTCGGGCAATACGGTCTATGTGGTACACGGTTATCATGACTGCGCTACCCGCGACCGGACTCATGGCATCGGTAAATACTTCGATGGCGGTCAGTGGTTCGTCGGCCAATATCGGTTCGCAGAGTACGCCGGCGAGAATAATGGGAAATAGACGATGGCTTTTTACAATATTCACGGGTGGTCATCCAGATCCAAATAGCTGTGGAAAGGTGCTTATGGTGGAGGATGGCCAATGGCGGATATACGGTTAATCCAGACGCGATGTGTCGATGTTTCTGGCCGGAGGGATACGAGGTTTCTATAATGGCGGGACATTCATAACGGAATTAAACAGGAATGGATTTCAGTCCCATCATCCAACAGGTCTTCGGCGCCCTGTGGTATCTCATACCCTTAGCCATTCTCGCTGGCATCCTCAAATCACCGTGGTTCAAAGGCCTGGCCGGTGAATTTCTGGTAAATACCGCCGCGCGGCTATTTCTGCCCAAGGACGAGTACCACCTGATCAAGGATGTCACGTTACCGACCGATGGTGGTACCACACAGATCGATCACATCATCGTGTCACGTTACGGGGTGTTCGTGATTGAAACCAAAAACATGAAGGGATGGATATTCGGCTCAGCTAACCAGAAAACCTGGACGCAGAAGATCTATAAGCACACCAATAAGTTTCAAAATCCACTGCACCAGAACTATAAACACATCAAAACGCTGGAAGCCCTTCTGGATATTCCGGCTTCTGCCATTTTCTCACTGGTGGTGTTTGTCGGTGATTCGACGTTCAAAACGGAGATGCCGACCAATGTGGTTTATGCCGGTGGGTATATCCGCTACATCAAGGCGCGGCGCGAAGTGATACTCAGTCAGGCCGACGTGGAGACCGTGACGGCACACATCGAACAGCTGAGATTACAGCGAGGGTTTTCCACCAACCGGCAACACGTCAATCATCTGCGGAGTAGAACTGCCACATCAAACCCCGTGCCCCCTGCAACGCCGCCAACTACTCCGGCATCAACGACATTTCAACACCCAATACAGTGCCCCAATTGCGGCAGTGACATGGTGCTGAGAACGGCCCGTAAAGGCCAGAATGCCGGCAATCAATTTTGGGGATGCGTAACCTACCCGGCCTGCCGTGGTGTTGTGAAGCACTCCTGAGCAATTGATCGCTAGGCGCGCGCCTGCTCAATACGCCGGGCAATCTCGTAGACAGCCTCCAGTTCGGAACAGTTCTTTTCACGCATAATGGCGGCGCGCTCGGCCTTTTCGTGTTTTTCCGTCATGGCCAGCGCCAGTGACAGGGCCGGTGGAACGTTGCGAAACAGGGCTTCGACCTTGTCGGCCAGCACCACGCCCTCCACATATTTCCCCGGTTCCTTGCGAGCCGACAGTAGCAGGTTGCGCTGTTCATCATTCAGATCCTTGAAGCGGGCGATCTGCTCCACCTCCTCTTTCGGCATCACCAGACACAGCCACCACTCCATCATGTTGAGCATCTTGCGACTGGCGTCCGGGAAGTCTTCCAGATTCTGTGTGGCGATCCAGAACCAGGCCCCGAGCTTGCGCCACATCTTGGTGATCTTCACAACGTAACGGGCCAGCAGCGGATTGGTGGTGATGATGTGACCTTCGTCGGTGACCACCAGTGTGGGACGATCATCGTGTTGGTGGCGTTCCACCAGGTCGTTGATATGGCTCATCATGGACAGGTAGGCAACGGTCAGCTGATCCTCGTAGCCCTCGCGCGCCAGCATGCCCATTTCGAGGATGGTGACATCGGCTTCCGGCCAGGATTGCCCCGGCCGGTTAAAAAAATGCCCAGCCAGGCCCGAGCAGAACAGTGCCATGCCGTCTCCCATCTCCAACGCCCGGTTACGCCGGTGCTCGGGCAACTCCCGGTTCGTGGCGATGGCCTGAAAAGCATCGACCACGTCCTGGGTAATCACCTGCGTTCGACTGGTCTCCTTCAGCGTTTTAGCGGCAAGGAAGATGGCATTGCGGATGAGCAGACGATCCGCTCGGGTCAAGCGGGTGTCCTCGCGCTCATCGCCGCCGGTGATCATGATGCGTGCGGCAATCTCCATTTCACCGAGAATGTCCCGACTGCCTCCCTCATCCTCCACATCCTCATCGTCCAGCGACGCTTCCAAGGCCGCATCATCAACCTCCAGTGGGCTAAATGCCTGACGTCGCTCCAGCAGGCGCAGGGCATCGGCAAACGGCGGCAGGCTGACATCGACATTGGGGTTGAGGGTGATCTGATTGACCGATAAGTCGTGGCCGGCGAAGTGCTGCCCCAACAGGGAAAACGAGCCCCCAGCTTCGATAATGAAGATGCGGGGTCTGTGACGCGCCATCATCTGTTGCAGGAGATACACCAGCAGCGCCGACTTGCCCGCCCCGGTCGGTCCCAAAATCAGCATGTGGGCATTCTTTTTGCGATCATCCCGGTGCAGCGGGTCAAACACCAGTGGTTCGGCACCGCGGTTATAGAACACCAGGCCTGGATGTCCTGTCCCACGAGAGCGTCCGTAGAACGGCACCAGATTGGCGATATGTCGCGAGAAAATCAGACGCGATCGCTGCCGCGACTTGTCCAGCTCCACATCAAAGGCCATGGGCAGGTTGCGGATGTAACTGTCCAGTGCCAACAAATCCGCTTCCTGGGTGATCGGCTGCAGGCCGTTGGGCAGCAACAGCGCATTGAGTCGATTCAGGTTGGCGCGCAGGGCTTTTTGATCCTCCCCGCGCACGTAGAACGCCAGGTTCACAGGGTAGAGTTTGTTACCTTGGGCCATCTCCCGCTCCACCTGTTCAGCGTCTTCACGGGTGATGGAGGCTTCCGCCGAATCCCCCACGGAGGCGCGTTTGATCTGGGCAATGTGATTGCGGGTGGTGTCTTGGGGTTTGATGGTGATGGTCATGGCCATGACCGTATGCTCAGGCAAGCGATCGAACAGCGAAAACACCTGATCCCCCGCCTGGCGCTCGGCGGTGAAATGGCCGATGTCCGGTGTGCGCCGCAAACTTTGAACCGTCACCACGGTATGCGGCATGTTGTCGAACAGCCAGCTCGCCGTAGCCTCGTCTGAGCGCGGCATCGACAGGGTCAGTTGCTCGGCAAAATCATAGCCGAACGGCAGGTGCTCATCCCCGGGGTAAGGTGCCATCTGCAACAAGGTTTGCGGATCACAATGTGCCATGTCCGGCCGAGGGTTGAACCAGGGTAACAACCACTCATAAAAAGCCTGACCGTCGATCCGATTACCACTGATACCTACCGAGGCCAACGAGGCTAACCATTTAATGGCCACATCGTTGAGCGCCTCTTCCATTTCAATGGCATCGGGTGTTTTACCACCGTGTTTAAGGCGACGGTAGAGCACCACACGAATGCGTCGCTGCTGCCCCTGCCAGCGAGACCCGGTGACGGTCGTGTCATCAAACAGTCCCCCGGGGCGAGAGATCGCCCGCAGGTGGTCCGCCATCACCGACTGGTAATGCTGCGAATAGACAGAATCGCGGACCGCTTGGGATGGATAGTGCTCCAATAACGCATTGAAGCGATGAAGCCGAGGCTCATCCTGCACATAGACCTGCAGTACCCAGGGCGCATCATCACGTTCGGGTATGGATTCGTTGATCGCGATCTGGATCGCATCTCGCAGTTGCGACATAAACACCGGTGTTCTGGCTTCACAGCCGACCGGGGTGATCTCGAACAACGCCCCCATGCTGAGACCATCCTCTAACAGAAAGGCTTTGCTCTCGGGAATGTATTCCATCCAGGGCAACAGATCGGTAAAGGAAGGCGGTCGTTCATACTGCTGCTTGATCGAAGCGCTGGTTATTGGCGCGCCATCGCGCTGATCGGTTTTTTTTGCTGGCATCGGGAATTCCTATCGGTCTGACTGAGTGCGGTCCGCTGCCGATTGCGGCTCTGGGGACAGCTCCCCGGACACTTCCCCGGGCATTTCCCCAGGCAGTGCGTACTCCACTGATTCGTAAAAGGGAAACGTGGTGACATAACCTGGCACGGGTGTGCGCTCGCGGACTGACAGGTGGGGAAAGATGTACATCACTAGCGTGGGGTTGGGCAGGCGCGGAAACACGGTATCGATCTCATTGGCGGCTTCCCGCACAAAGCCACGATAGTGCTCGATACCCGATTGCGGTAATGGCTGACCACCGATTGCGCGCCGATGGTCGGGCTTCTGAACGTCCACCATGTGCTGGTCGTAAATGGACTTCATGGTCGGGCCGTCCTGGGGCAACACAGTCTCTTTGGTGCTGGCGCAGCCGACCATCACCAGGCTAATCCAGACCAGAACCAGTGGTAGTTGTCGCGTGTTGGAATAGATTCGTTTCATGATGGAGTTTCCTGCCGTTGGAATGGAAATCGATGGGAAGTTCATGGTCGACATGGATTGCCAGCTCGACGCCCGCGGGTACAAAGACCGCATCGAAACTTTGCGCCTGGCGCTCCCGTAACCACTTCGCCACCTCGTCGCTGCCGCCACTCAGGGTTTTGCCCAGCACATATTTGCCGGTCTCACCGGAGACCACGCTGGTGGCGTTACCCGAATCGCTGATCAAGGTGGTGGTTTCGGCTTGCGCGGCGGCATCGCCGGCGGCTTCAAGTGCCATTATGCCAATGCGTTGAGTGAGGAATGCCGGGGCATTGGTCTTGCGCTCGCCGGTAATACAGGGGATACCCCGTGCATCCGAAATCCAGCCCAGTGGTTTATTACTGCTTCCACTGGAACCACCCAGTTGGTTGCTACCACCAGACTTTTCATCAGACGAAATGGTTTGGATGGTGCCGTCCTCAAACACGAAGGTCACCGACTCCAATTTTCCGGTCACGCAGGAGAGCGTCCAGTCACCGACGGCGGTGCCGCTCCAGATCATGCCTTCGATACCGGGTATGCGCAGTCCGTTGGCGGCCAGGTTTTCCTTGCCGGTAATGACCTTGAAAGGCATGGGATCGCGCACCTGTCCCTGAATCGGTACCCGGCCCACCAGGGCGGTCATGCCGATGGAGCCAATTAGCGTCGCGTTGCGCGGCACGGTATAGACCGGCAATGAGCTATTGATCGCTGCGCCACCTTTGTCCACCAGCGACTGCACCGACGGACTCGCTTGATCTAATGCGGTGCGCCCTGTGCGACTGAAACGGTTGAGCAACGTCTCCTTATCGCTGTCAGGTGATGGGGTGAGCTCCAGCGGGCCGAGCCACACGAGCGCATCCGATTCCGGGGCCGAAGATCTCACACCATCCAGACCAAGACCGATCGGAATATCAGAACCGGCAGCGATCGACGGTTGTGCAGGTGTACCGTAGCGATTTGCCAGAGCGTCCACCCTGGCGGTCAATGCAGCGATCGCTGACGTCGAGGCCTGAGAGTTCTCATCAGTGCGCTTGGATTCAAGCGATTGCTGCAACCGGGACAACACATTGTTTTCAATCTGCTGACGGTCTTCGATCAGATCCCGATTTTCCTGCTTGAGCGTGGTGTTATCTCTTCGCAGAGCATTGAGCTCCGACGTCATGGCGCTGACATTCGCCGTTAAGGTTTTGATCGTGTCAGCGGGTGTATCGGCATCCGGTTTGGGAGCCTGTGGTACAGCATCCAAGAGGTGTGGCTGCGCTTCATCGGGCGAACAGGACTTGATCGCCACAAACACCGTCAAAAGCAGCACGGTGCCGGCGAGAATGGGTAATAAACGATTGCTGGTAACCATCGACATGCTAATGACCTCTGCTCATCAAAATGCCACATCGAATGGCCGGTCGGAGATCAGATACACGGCCGTGGTATCTTCGTCTGTTCCCGACGGCAGTAGACGGTTGTGCTGAAACGTGGCCGCCAACCAGGCACCGCGCAGCTCGCGGGGATCCAGAATGACCGCCTTGGCGGAGTGGTTAGTCAGCCTGACCGCAGTGACGTAGTGCAAACCCGCCTTCCAGGCCGCCACTGGCACTGCTTCCACGCCACCGCCACGAAGCAGACCGACCGGTGCAACCTGGACAGGAATGGCGACCACGCCCAGCGTATTGGGTACAAGTCTTTCTGGTGCATACAGCTGTTGCGCCGCGTAGCGGGTTAACGCAACGTAGCCCCATGGTGAGAATCGATTGCCAGTGGTTGTCTCAGTACTATCAGTATCTGAGCCATCACTGCCCGCCGCCACCTTGGACGTTTCCAGCACAACCTGGACATCGGAGAGTGGCGGTCTTTTTTCGCTACTCAACGCTGCGGAAAGATCAAGGACAAACAACGGCCCGCCATTTTCTGAGCGCACCATCACTCGGGTAGATTCAAAAGACTGCCGAGCCAGAAGATAGAGTGTGCCGTTGATGCTTTGGCTTCGCAGCCTCGCGGTCAACGACTGTGGTAGGCCAATACTCACCGATTCCGGAAAATGGATCAGCCGCTCCTCGCCAACAACCAATGGGATGGCAATGGGTGTTTTGCGCCACACCACGCGCTCAGGGCCACGTGAGTCGATTTCCTCGACGTGGGCTGGATGGGTTTCTGATGTAGCAGCGTCTGGATTAGCCGCATGGGCATTGGCGCCAGAGAGAACCAAAAGCAAAACCAGTGTGGCCCATTGTTTAAGCGTAGAAAGTTGCGTGGCAGACATCAGGAAGGCTCCTTGTTGACCTTGGCGCTGGCTGTATTCGGCGCCGACAGCTCGGATTCGCTGAGTCGTCGGGGGCCATCAGCGCCATAACCATCCAGCGCCAGGCCCCAGGGATTGGTTTCCGGATCAATCGCCTGGCGCACCACGCGAATGGGATAGCGAATACTGGTTTGTTTGACGGTCATGCCTTTCACGGATTCCAGCAAGTCCAGATCCAGCCACACCACCCAGACGTCGGGGGACAACACATCAACGCGGCGCTCCTCAAAACTGTGCCCAGGCACTTCGTGCATACCCCGCACCCGATACGCCAACTCACCACGCCGCGCCTTGAGCTCCATATCGGCGATCAGGTCATTGCGATAGCGCGGTGTGAGATAAGGCGAGATACGGAAAATCGCGCTACCATAATCCGTTGCGCCGTTTTCAGGCCAGCGATTGAGCTGCTGAAAGATGTAGAACGCGAAGGCATAGACATTGGCCGGAGGCACCTCCTCTGCCGCCAGTACTGCACCGGAGCGCAGATCTGGCGGCACGTAGACACGTAACTGCTTGGGCGCCTGGCTCCAGCCAATCCAGAGTGCGAGGATAATCAGCCCTTGCAAACCAATGACGATCCACAGGGAGCGAAGATGCGCACGGACATTATCGATTTCGAGACGGTAACGGCGCATGCTGCGTCCTCCCAATGTCCCAAGCGCCCGAACGTAGTACCCAGGGTGCCCGATAAAATCCCGTTGCCTGCAAGCGAATACGTAACCATTGTTGGTAATACCCTTCAGGTCGGCCCCGCTTGATGCGCTGAAACAGCGTCGCCAAGGCAACCACCGTGGCCACCACACCGACACCGGCAATGCCAAAACCCATGGTGATGGCACCGAGCAGCCAAGCCAGCAACAAACTGAGGGGCAACCACACGGCAATGGCCAGTCCTACAATCGTGCCCAGTTCTGAAGATGAGCAACCCTTAAAAATGGCGGGTTCGGCATTGAGCCGATCCGCCAGGACTTCATGGTCGTTAGACATAGGCTTTTCCTCTCCCGCGCTCGGTGTGTAGCACCTCAGATGACGCCTGCGGCTTCTGTAAGCAGGTAACTGGCAAAGATCAGCACAATCGCTCCGACAATGCCCAGCACACCCACTTCAGCCCATTCCGCCTTGCCTTGGCGGGCTTCGTTAAACTTGGCGAAGCCAAGGTAAGCAATCCAAAGAAAGCCCAGTACCGCAATCGCCAGCCCCAGTACGAGACCGCCATCTTTGATGTAGCCCTGAATCAAGCCAATCCAGTCGCCCGCTGGCGGCGCAGTACTCGGCGCGACGGGTGTCGGCAATGCCGCCCAGAGCGGTAACGGGAATATTGCTGCCGTGGTCGCCAGCAATAGATACCGGGCAATCCCGTTCCTTTGACTAAAACCGTGTTGTGTATTTGATGTACCCATAGCCAATGTCCTCTTGTATAACGCTGATAAAAATGGGGATCGCCCCCCTCTCCTATTGCGGCACGCCGCCTGCCCTGAGCGGACTTTTTTCGGTCCTGGCTCGAACGACTCACCGCAGATAGAAACCCAATACCATCAACACGATGCACGCTCGCAGCGTGCTCCAGGTCAGGTCGAACACCGTGGCCTGGCCTTCCTGCCAGGCGCGAAACGTGCCGATGGCAACCCAGATAACCCAGACAAACGCAAGTAGCAGAACGATCGATGCGACCGCGGTTAACAGGGTTGCTGCAGTGATGCCAGATCCAGCTTGGAATGCGGCTTGCTGTGCAGCGGTCATGAGCAAAACCTACCGACGGTAATCGCCGCGCAACGGCGGGAATGTGCGTGGCTGTGCACGGGGAGAATCGATGTGTGACTGAATACCATCCTTGATTTGCTTCAGGTCCTGACGCAGCCAGTCATAACGAAGGTGAATTCGGGAGTCCGGATTGGCATTCGCCTCGGCCTGTTTTATGGCTGCCTCAAGGGTATTCAGATCGTGGACAATTTTTGCCAGCGCTTCGCGCTCGGCACCGGTATCCGCCAATGTGATCGGCGGGCTTAATAACCCGATAACCAGAAAAGAAGGTAGCCAGAGATGGCGTTTCATGACACTGCTGCTCCCGTGAGTTGTTACGGGGCATAGTGCGAGAATTAGCTGAGAAGAACGATGGGAAATCTATTCGGTGGGTGGTGTGGTTTTACTATTCGCCTGAGACTACAAAAACGTTTTGCAAGCAGGGCAGACCACGTTGTAAGTTTGCTCCGCACGAGTGCGATGGCGGATCCTTTTCGGGCAATTTTTAAAAAGAGAATGATGATGACAATCTCTTCAGATCGTTTTTACGGAAATCGAGTCAATCAGAAGCTCCATCGCAACGCGCCCGTGCAATCCTCTGTGCATTTCGTCGTCAAGTTTTCTGATTAACCCCTCTGTCATTTGGCTTCTCTCTACCCGGCTAAACCCCAAACGCTCATAAAATGAGGCATTCCAGGGAACTTCGCTAAATGTTGTCAATGTTATTCGAGACAAACCTTCTTTTCGGGCCCATCTAACGACACACTGTATCAGCGCACGCCCCAATCCCCTGCCCTGATGCTCAGGCAACACATCTACTTCGACAATAAATCCTGCGTCGGCCTCCGGCTCCACAATGATAAATCCAACAGGTTCATTCAGCTGTGTCAACGCAACCCAAAGGCGGCCCTGGAGCCTTGCCTCAACCAGCTGCTCCAGCGGAACGACACTAGCCCTTTCTTCAGGCGAAATCACATCATCAGGAAATAGTGCAGCGGCGGAACGCTCGATGAATGCCAGTTGTTCGATATCTTCTTCACGTGCAGGTTCAATCGTGTACTGGCTCATAAACGCTATCACTTTGTGGTTGTGTTTGTGTTTGTCTTCTTCACACCAAAAGCCTTTGTCATCAATTTTTTCACAGAGAGTAATTGATCAGCTGTGCAAGCATTGTTTTGTCAAACGCTTCAAGTCCGGCAGAACATCCGCATCAAACCAGGGGTTACGCGCCAGCCAGGAATAATTGCGCGGCGATGGGTGCGGCAGTGGGAAATATTGCGGCAGATTAGCGCGCCAGTTTTTCACCGTATCAGTCAAGGTCATGTCCTTGTCTGCTAAATAATATTGCTGGGCGTATCGGCCAATCAGCAACGTCAACCGGATTTCTGGCAGGCAGGACAGTAATTCGGCATGCCACCGCGGTGCGCATTCCGGGCGCGGCGGCAGGTCGCCCGAACGCCCCTTGCCCGGATAACAAAACCCCATAGGCACAATCGCCACTTGGTTTTCGTCGTAAAAAACCTCCCTGCTTACACCCAACCAATCTCTCAGCCGCTCACCACTGGGGTCATTCCAGGGGATTCCACTCGTATGCACCCGTGCTCCCGGGGCCTGACCGATAATCAACAGGCGCGCTCCCTCAGCTGCCCGGACAACAGGTCGAGGGGAATGCGGCAAATGCCTGGCACACAACTGGCAGTTACGTGCGTCATTGATGACGTCGACCAGCCGAATGTCAGTCACCTGAACTTCCTGAGTATCATTTCTTTAGTTTGGGAACTATTGATCACAACCACATCCTCATCTTTTTTGACTTGCTATTTTCAAACTCAGCGCGGAATTTTTATTCCGTAGAAAATCATACAGCCGAGCTGGATAGTCCGGCATGACAGCCATTCGCACTGACTCCCGTGCTGACAAATATCGTCTCCATTCAAGTACCTTTGGACAATGCTCGAAAAAGCCGAATTCATCGATCTGCTCGAACACATCGAAATAACGAAAAACCGGGCCAAGGAATGCATCGACCATGGAAAACCTTTCACCAGCGAAATACGGCGCGATAGATAACTCACTTTCCAGGCGTCGAAATTGCGATGCCAACGCATCACGCTTCTGATTCAACAGTTCGCTATTACTCGCCGAATAAAATCCCGCTATATTACTGAGAATATTGGAACTGAACTCCATCCAGGATCGATGACTTGCCCGCTCCAAAGGGTCTTCCGGGTGGAGAGAGGGGGGGTATGTTTCTTCCAGATATTCACAAATCACCGTGGATTCAAACAACGCCTGCCCACCTACATCCAGGACCGGTGTTTTTCCGAGCGGGGAAATATCCAAGAACCATTGCGGCTTGTTGGCGAGATCGACATCACGGCGCTTATGGGCTATGCCTTTCTCTGCCATCACTATTGCCACGCGCTGGACATAGGGGCATAAGATATGACTGACCAGGTTCAGTTGAGGGTTCATGTAGTCTATCTCCGCTATTTGCGCATACTTTTCGGTTTGGTCCTAAGGATACATCTCAAAACCAGAGCTGGACGTCATAGTGTTTACTCAAGGAGAAACGCTACTCATTAGAGGACGCCGTTAATACAAAAAATCTGATGCTCCCCTTTTATTTCAACGTGGGATACCCTTCGATAAACACCCAATCCTTTGCCATTGCCGGGGTGTGACAACCTTGGCATGAAGGAGCAAACCCCATGGAAACATTTTTCTGTGGGAGTGTTTTCTCAGCGGTATTTCCATCACCACTATTAGCTTCAAACAATGCCCAACCCCAGCTGTTTGCCCAATGTGGGTTTCCTTTAAAACGGCCTTTGCTGTCCTTAATCATCACAAACCAGATCTTGATATCACCTGCCCATTGAGCCTGGCCGGTGGTTTTAGAACCTTGCTCAATTTTTCGCACTTCCTTGACAATCACTGCACCATCGGGAAACTGCCCGGTTTTACGATAGTGAGTTACTGCATCTGATTGCAGATAGACATCGTGGAAGCCATGTCCCGGAGCTTCTGGGTCTTCAATCAACCATGAGCCAATATGACTCCACTGATGACGATAATTTTGCGGCAGGGTGATGTTGCCTGATTGATCAACAATGGTCCGGTATGCATCGGGTTCCACTTCATCGGCATGGGCAGTGCTGGAAAAGGAAAATAGGATTAACAGGATATAAATGATTACCATGGTAAAACTCCGGTTTGCAGTTGCCGTTAACCCCTCATTCGATTAACGGCAACGTTGGGCTACATTTTTAAATCAAGCAGCTGTTCTGTTGACAACATCAACTACCGGAAAGTCGATTTCAGTATCTGCCAGGTGATTGATATAGTTAGTTAACAGATTCAGAGCCACATTGGCGACAATTTCCACCATCATGCTCGGGGCCAGTCCCTGTCCAACGTAAACATTAAATGCATCATCCGGAATAACACCCCGGGACTGGGTGACATCGCGGGCAAAGGCAGCAATGGTGTGGTTGAGCGGATCAGTCGCACTGCCGTTGCGGGCTTTGGTGATGTCATCTTCCGAAAGCCCAGCACCTTTACCCATCAGGTTGTGAGCACTCAGGCAATACTGGCACTGGTTGTACTGGGCAACGGCCAGGGCGACGATCTCCCGTTGCTTGGCGGTCAATGCGCCTTTACCCAGGTTATCGCTAAGGCCCAGGTAGCTGTTTAGTGCAGCGGGTGCATGAGCCAGAGTGGCGAACAGGTTGGGGATCATGCCCAGTTTTTTGCCAACGGCATCCAGAGTTGTGGCTGTGGCGGCATCAACTTCGTGTTTTTCAAGGGGGTTAATACGTGGCATTGAATATCTCCTTTGTGCAGGGATTGTTTGGAATGCAGGGAAATAATAGGTATTTTTATTGGACTTAAAGACGCATTTCGTTTATATAATTTATCAATTAGTCTAAAAATAGGTGTCTGGTGACTACTAATACGTTAGATCGTCTGGCCAGTATTTTTGAACGGTTCTCCCTGCGTGCCCATGTGTTCAATACCGGACCACTGTGTGGGGCATCCAGCTATCGCCATGAAGCCGGACGCGGGCACATCCATGTGCTGAAGCAGGGTGCTATACGGGTTGAAACGCCCACCAAACCTTCTGAGGTGATTCGCGCACCTTTCCTGCTGTTCTATATGAAGCCGGTAACCCACCGACTGGTGCCCCTGACCGAAGAAGGCGAGGTCATTACCGTATGTGGCGAAATCGATTTTGGCGATGGTCTGGAAAACCCGGTTACTCAAGTGATGCCGGGGCTGATTCCTGTCGAGCTGGATAGTAATCCGCATCTCTTGGCTATTCTCAATTTATTGTTTGAGGAGGCCTTCAATCCGGCCTGTGGGCGACAGGCTGCATTGAACAGAATTTGTGAATTACTGGTGATTCAACTGCTGCGAATCAGCATGGAAAACGACAGCAACGATATTGGTTTGTTGGCAGGTCTGGCGGATCAACGTTTGGCCAAGGCATTGACCAGTATTCACAAAGAGCCGGAAAAGGCATGGACCCTGGAGCAGCTTGCCAGCAAGGCAGGAATGTCCCGTGCCAGTTTTGCTGTGAAATTTCGTGAAACTCTGGGCATGACACCCGGTGATTACCTTAGCCACTGGCGATTGGGCGTTGCAAAATCCCTGCTTAAAAAAGGGCGGCCTGTATCACTGGTTTCCGATCAGGTAGGCTACAGCAGTCCTGCGGCTTTTACCCGTGCTTTTGCCGGGCGTTTTGGTCAGACTCCCAGCGCATGGGCGAAGGCGGCCTGGTAGTAAGTGGTCCTAAGCCTCTTGTTGACCCGCAAGCCAGCTTTTTATCCCGGAACAGTAATTTCCATACCAGGGTGGTCCTGCGAAAGGGGCGGCCCCTCTGCAATACATTCAGCTCCTGCTCTGTTGATGGCTCGCAGCTCAGGTGGCGTTTAAGACGGATCAGATGATACCGATCTGCAAGTTGTAGTTTAGTGGTTAACCAACAAAGGGGAGAGAAGCCGGATAGTCTTTTTTCACCGAGACATCGAGGCATTAGCAAGGCTGCTCCAAAGTCAATAAATACCAGCCCGCGCTCTGGGTGAAGAATCAGGTTTTTCCGACGCAGGTCATTATGAATCACCCCGGCTTTGTGCATGGCAAGTAGGAAGTTCATGGCCTGCTGGTACAAACCGAAATGTGGCCTAGGATGCGCCTTGTCCGGATGAGCGCCCTCAATGTATTCCATCGCAAACCGGTAAGGATCAATGACTTTTACCAAAGCGGGTACATGGGGTGAACCCTGGAGGTATTTAAGCACACGAACTTCACGCCGCATCAGTATTTTCACTACAGGTTTCAGATAGACAGGAGCCTTAGAAAAATCCTTTAGGATAATTTGCTGATCATCTAAAACCACTTTGAATACACTGGCCTTCAAACCCTGGCCAAGAGATAGGCAGTGTGCGTTTGTAAAAGGCTGTTGTGTAAAGTCTATTGCTGACATTTTGCAGCATCTCTAAAAAATTGGATGTTGAAATTAAAGTAAAAAATTGGGAACAAAATATAGAGCGCAGTTGAAATCAGAAAAAAGCTTCCCCACAGGTAATCAGGGAAGCATCAAAGAAAGTTCTTAATTCATGGCACTATTGCCACCAACCGAGCGTTTTCAATGCGAACTTTGTCGCCAGGTTGCCACTGCTGGTTGGGAGACCTAACAACAGTTAGTGAGCCATCATCTTTTTCCACTTCATAGGCCCTGCCGGTAACGCCGGAAGCCTCCTGTATTTTTCCACCGGCAAACCAGCTTATGCTGCCCCCAGCGAGTGCTCCAACAGGCCCACCAAGTGAACCCACCATAAAGCCAAAAACCCCACCAAAAAACTGACCCGGCTTAACATCGGGTAACTCTTTAACAACCGTATCCGCATGACTCGATAGGGCCGCAGACAGCAGGGCAACAGCAATAAATCCAAACAGTTTTTTCATAACGTTATTCCTCTAAAAATCCAGAACCGGGTAAAAATGGGTGAACACCATATCTTCATGGGCATTAGCGGTATGACAGGCTGCACAGGCTTCTTCCTGAGCGGCCTTTGCAGATGCCTTGTAGGGCGGCGCATGGTGACCAAAGTTGAAAAACCCCCAGCCATTGGTTTTGGCAAAACGGGTGGAGTCCTTCACCATCACATCCATTCCCTGGAATTCACCGGCAAAAAAGCCACGACCTGAAGGCGCATTTTTTGAGCCATCTTTGTGATCTGGTTTTTGCAACAACACCAGCTCCTTGGCTATGACTGTTCCTTCTGGGAATATTCCAGTCTGCTGATACACGGCATAGGCACCCGGGTTGATATAAACATGGTGAAATTCAGGGAAAGCCGCCTGGCCATTGTTAAGTCCATTGGGCGTGAGGGGTGCGCCGATAAACACCCATTGCTTGAAGTTTCTGGGTTGCAGCAATTCGCCTTTGCTATTGAATACAGCGGCCCCGATAGGCGTTTGAATTTCATCCGCCAGGCTGACAATCGACAAACCGCTTAAAAGCAGGATTAAAACTATCATTTTCTTTTTCATGGTTTTCTCCTTGATGCATGTGGGTTAAAAGTCACTATCAACCCATAAACAACAGCCAACTCCATAAATTGCAAAGTGATAATGACTAAAAACAACGGGCTTCAGATGATGGAAGGTCTAAACTTTTTTACCTGAAGTACAAATGACAAAAAGCATGAGAAGAAAGCCACCCATAAGGATGACTTAAAATCAGTACCTGCGTGATTTAGGCGGAAAAGCCATTGCAGATAGCTTCCAGCTTATTGCCGAAAGGGTCTCGCACAAAGGCCGCGTAAACACCAGCCTTGGGATAAGATGGGCGATCGCCCGGTTTTCCCTCACAGCGTCCGCCCCGCGCACAGGCCTGTTGATGAAAGCTGTCCACGGCCTGCTCTGACAGTGCGGTAAAGGCAATGTGTACACCATTCCCCGCGCTGTACGGCTTGCCGTCGTAAGGTGTCATTAGCAGAAACTGCGGTGCACCTTTGCCGTAAGCGGCAAAGCCATCGGTTGCGACAATCAGGTCATAGCCCAGTGCTGCCATCACCTCGTTGTAGAAATCGGTGCCCTCTGCAATAGAGGGCACGCCAACACTTAAATGGTCAATAATATTCATCATGGAACTCCTTGGATTCTTGAAAGGTGTAGGGAGACTAAAGTTCAGCCGCTGCGGTGTGGCGAATCTTTTTCCAGTTCTTTTCTGCTTTCCGGATAGTGCCCTTGCGGTCTTTCAGATACTCCTTGTAAATATCTTCGTTCAGGAAGACATACAGCTTGTCATCGACGATATCGGCATACTGGGGATTGCCGTCAAACTTCTTGCCCACTGAAACACCAAAGGTGCAGAAGCCGCCGTTTTGGGGCTGGTAACGAGAAGGGTTTTTCTCAAACTTGACGGCGTTTTCTTGGGAAGAAAAATAGTAAGCAACACCATCGTGTACGGCAGTATATTTTGCAGTGCCGGTGATGCGGTTTTCGATATCAATAAAGGCAACGGGGTCAACACCGTGGAAAGCCAGGGGTGCGCCAGCAGCGGTCAGACCTGTTGCGGTGTTGTATTCATCTGCTGCCAGTGTTGCCTGGGAAGCGCCAAGAATCATCAGGGTGGCGGAAACTACAGTTGCTAATTTGGTTTGCTTTTTCATTGTAAAAATCCTCATATATTGGGTTTAATGGGTAACCAGCAACCTAGGCTGGTGTAGAGGATTTTTGTGCAAGCCATCCGCATCAACAACAGCAAGACTCGATATTGAAACCCTGTGCAAACATTTTGGTACGCGCTGCAAAATCAGCTTGCTTCAGGCATCCTGGGAGGCTGATTTAAGCGAGTTTTTGTGTCCGGTAAGCCCTTGGCGAAACACCGAATTTCCCCTGAAAGGCGCGGGTAAATGCTGCAGGTGATTGATAGCCGGTTTCAGTGGCCACCTGCTGAATAGGACGCCGGGTATCACCCAGTAATTCCAGTGATTTTTGTAAACGCCACTCCGCTAGGTAGGTCATGGGCGTTTCCCCAACCAGGTTCCTGAACCTTTCTGAAAACCGGCTTCTCGACATGGCGACTTCGCAGGCAAGGGAATCCACCGTCCAGGGTTTATCGGGGTTGCGGTGAATTAACTGTAATGATTTGGCAATCCGTGTATCCCGTAGTGCATCCATCATGGAGGTGTGCTTTTCGCCAGTACTCATGGCCGATTGCAGTATTTCCATAAAAACAATTTCAGACAACCGGGTTACCGCTGCTGTAGAACCCAGGCTTTCGGAAAAAACCCGCTCCGCTATCAGGCGCAATGCCTCATCAAGCAAAGGGAGTTTTTTTCGGCCTGCGGCAGTCACAGTAATAAAATCCGGCAGGTGACGCAGAATCGGGTGGTCAGCACCGGGGCGGAAAGAAAAATGCCCACAGACCATTTGGGTTTGCAGGCCGGCCGATTTACAGCCATAAACCAGTAAACCATCACCTTTGTAACCTGACTGGCTGATGATTTTTTCAAGGGGTGGTGCGGTTTTTTGCGGCGCATCTGAAAGGATGTGAGACCGTCCCTTCGGCACCAGAATAATATCCCCAGGTGATAAGGCCTGGTATTGGTCTTCAGCAATCCTGACATGGCAACGACCTTTTACCACCAAATGAAACCTGGCCGCTTCAGCCAGGGTGGGTACAGTCACTGCCCATTTACCACTAAACTCGGTACGAAAATACAGCGTGCCTTTCAGGTTAAGAGTACTGAGAATATCGTTGAGTAAATCCATTTCCAAAACCCTTTGAAAATCAGCAAGACTACGTATCTCTCTGCGTATTAGTTGATTCAGGATCTATCGAATTTATCTTTCCGTACAAAGTAAGGTTTGGCAGCTAGAGTCAAACCGGTTCCGATTCTCCTCAAAAGTGATTTCAGCGCTAAAGAACTGTCCATAAGGAAAGCACCTTACCATTTCTTAACTGTTTCTAATTGTGGTCGCTATTAATCTAACACTTGACACCACTAGGACACTTGCCCTACTTTTAACACATAGGACATTTGTCCTACACCGAAAGATAAAAATACCGATTGGTATTTAGCAACCCAAACAAGCGCTGATTCAGAGAATACGTTATGAACAATGCCACTACCCGAGCCCAGATCATCGAGGCAGCCGATGACTTGTTTTATCGACAGGGTTTCTCGCACACCTCATTCGCCGACATCGCAAAAGCGGTCAATATATCCCGTGGAAATTTTTATCATCACTTCAAAACAAAAGATGACATTCTTGATGCCGTAATACGCGTTCGTATAGGTACGACAGAGCAAATGCTTGAAGGATGGAATGAACAGGATTCACCCAGGGAACGCATCAAAAGCTATATCAACATCCTTTTGACCAACTGGACCATGATCAAGGACTACGGATGCCCCGTGGGCACGCTGTGTACTGAAATGGCGAAATTAAATCATCCATCAAGGGAACACGCCAGCAACGTATTTGCTCTCTTTCGGATATGGCTAAAACAACAGTTCAGCTTGCTGGGACATAAAAAAAATGCCGATGCACTGGCCATGCAGGTTCTCTCCTGGAGCCAAGGCGTGGCAACAATGGGAAACACCTTTAACGACGTTAAATATGTCAGGCGGGAAGTGAAGAAAATGTGCGACTGGATGGATACCCTACCCGTTGAACAGCCTTGATAAAGACTATGGAAAACCACCAGAAAGGATAAAAAAATGTTCGTTGTACTGCTTAAATTTTCAGGAAACCCATCGCAAGCCAGCCAGCATATGGAGGCGCATAACAACTGGCTCAAGCGTGGCTTTGATGACGGTGTTTTTTTGCTGTCCGGCGGCCTGCATTCCCGTGCGGGCGGCGCGGTTTTCGCGCACAACATTTCCCTGCCGGATCTTCAAAGCCGGGTTAATCAAGACCCTTTCGTGGTGAACAAAATAGTCAATGTGGAGATTATCCAAATCACACCAGGTCTTGCCGATAATCGCCTCGCTTTTCTCATAGACAACTAAGCAATGAACACCTGGCAGCAAGGTACTGATTTATGACAACAACAATCACAGGCCCCGATGGGCGGCCACGCTGCGGATGGTGCAGCGCAGCGCCTGAATTTCTCACTTACCACGATACGGAATGGGGCTTTCCCGTCAGTGACGATCAGCGATTATTTGAAAAACTGTGCCTGGAAGGATTTCAATCAGGGTTGAGCTGGCGCACTATTCTTGCCAAACGCGAGAACTTCCGGCGCGCCTTTCATCACTTTGATTTTTATAAAGTGGCTAATTTTACCCAGCGGGATGTCAATCACCTGCTTAAGGACGAGGGTATCGTCCGGCATCGCGGAAAAATAGAAGCCACCATCAACAACGCGAAACGGGCCAGGGAATTGGTTGATCGAGAGGGCTCCCTCGCCGCTTTTATCTGGCGCTACGAACCCGATGCCCAGCAACGTCTTGAACCGCAAAGCGCATCTACGTCCCTAGAATCCATAGCCCTGTCAAAAGAACTGAAAAAGCGCGGATGGAAATTTGTCGGCCCCACCACGGTGTATGCCTTCATGCAGGCAATGGGACTGTTGAATGACCACCTCGAAGCGTGTGCCATACGGGCGAAAGTGGAAAGTAGTCGCAAACGCTTCCGAAAACCCACCTGATAGACACGAAACGCCAGCCATGTCCGCCAGCCGCAGTCTAAGAACGTTTTTCAACCCACCCACACAGGACCAACCCATGATCAAGTTTTACTTCCATCACACCCCGAACCCCATGAAAGTGGCGCTATTTCTTGAGGAAACCGCACTGCCCTATCAGCTTGTTCCCATCGATGTATTCAGAGGCGAACAACATGATCCGGCCTTTCGCGCAATAAACCCCAATGGAAAAATGCCGGCGATCGAAGATGACGGTGTACGCGTCTTTGACTCCAATGCCATTCTGCTCTATCTGGGCGACAAGACCGGTCAGTTCATCGGGCAAACTGCAAACCGAGGTGAACTGCTTTCGTGGTTGATGTTTGTCGCCACCGGGCTCGGCCCCTATTCCGGGCAAGCAGTGCACTTCACGCACTACGCACCAGAAAAACTGCCCTATGCCATCAACCGCTATCAACGGGAGGCCCAGCGACATTACCAGGTACTGGACCAACAGTTAAACAATCAGGACTATCTTGCGGGAAATGAATACACGATTGCCGATATAGCAGCCTGGGGCTGGATAGACCGGGCTCCGGGCGTGCTTGGTGATAATGCACTGGAGGTCTACCCCAATCTTAAACGCTGGTATCAGAGGGTGAATAGCCGCCCGGCAGTCAGCAGGGCTCGTCAGGTGGGTAAGGACCTTATATTCAAAACAGAGATGGATGAAGAAGCTCTGCGCGCAATGTTTCCACAGAATTATGCGGTGGCCTAACGACCACCATCCCTACCCACCAACACATTGCGATAGGTAAATCATCCAGAATGGCTGAATGACCACAGCGCTACGCGCAAGAAAAAGTATCCGGCTACTGCGGCTGCTCACGGCCGGATACTGATGGCAACCATGCCCGTACAATCCTCTGTTTACTGTTGATGCAGCAACTGCGTCGCCATTTTTTTGGCCAGCTGCGCGGCATCGTGATCACCTCGGGTGTGCGCGCGCACAATGGCGCCATCGACCAATAGTGCCAACTGCGCCGCCATTTGCTGTCTTTTCCGTCTGCCAGAAATTTCCACCAGGCTATGTTCAATCAAATCCTGCATCGCGGCTTTGTGCTCAGCGGCCAGGATGTATATCACATGCCCTTCTTCAGCATATTCGGCGCTGGCGTTGATAAAATTACAGCCAAAGAAGTGATCGCTGTGAAACCACTCGTTCAATACATCAAAGATCACCAGCGCCGGCGACTCTCCTCGCAGCTCCACCTGTTCAATGGCCTCACCCACTGACTGCATCAGCTGCTCATGCCGTTGCTGCAATACGGCAACGACCAGCTCGTCCTTGGAACGAAAGTGCTTATACAGCGTCGCTTTTGAAACCCCCGACTCCGCCAATATCCGGTCGATACCGGTGGCATGGTAGCCATATTCATTGAAAAGCCTATAGGCGATGTCGATGAGGTGCTGTTTTCGTGTCTGCATGTTCGGTGGTTACCTGAATGGCAAAGCTGGCCACAGGATACAGAAAAGCGCTTGACATGAACAGATCTGTTCACCTAACCTCTCACCCAGATATAGACAGATCTGTTCACCTCTTGCCAGAACCCATTATTGGAGGGCACAACCATGCACCAACCTACTCAAGGCATTCACCACCTGGGACTAACGGTAAAAGACATCCACGCAACATCCCAATTCTTTTGCGATCAACTAGGCTTTGAAATCGTCGGCGAAAAGCCGGATTACCCGGCAATATTTGTCAGCGACGGCACGGTAATGTTGACTCTCTGGCAGGCCATGGGCGATCGCTCAGCGATCTCGTTTGATCGCCACCACAATATTGGGCTTCATCACTTTGCACTCAAGGTAGCGACTCGCGAGACGCTTGCAGTGCTGTACGGCCAACTCGTAGAGCATGGTGGCGTCAACATTGAATTCAAGCCTGAACCCCTGGGGCAAACCGACATCATGCATATGATGTGTACTATACCGGGGGGCATCCGGGTCGAGTTTATTACCGCCAGCTGAGGCAGTATCATGACCACCAATACCCAGAACATATGGCACAGTGGAGAACTCACGGTACAAGCCCGGGCCGGTGTTGAGGAAAAAATGGCCGACCTCGGCCCACGGCTCATCCGTGATTACATGCCGGATCAGCACCGGGAATTCTTCGCCAGCCTCCCCATGGTGATTGTCGGCGGTGAAGATAAACACAGTCACCTGTGGGCCAGCCCGCTATTCGGCAACCCTGGTTTTATCCGGTCACCCTCCCCCCAACGGCTCACTATTGATACATCAGGCAGCCACTCGGATACTATTCTTCCGCACCTGCACATCAACTGTCAGGTGGGATTGCTCGGCATTGACCTTGAAACTCGTCGCCGCAATCGACTGAACGGCATTGTTGTCAAAAGAGATCAGCATCAGGTCGCCATCGATGTTCAACAGAGTTTCGGCAATTGCCCCCAATATATTCAGCAACGTCGGCTACAGGCCAAACCGCGTGAGGGCAAACCCTCCTCCGAATGCTTCAACAACTGGAGCAGCAAGTTGCACGAATTCATCATCAGGGCCGACACCTGCTTTATTGCCAGCGCCTATTCAAGCGAGCGCGCCGACAAAAGCTCCGGCATGGATGTTTCCCATCGGGGAGGCCGACCCGGGTTCATTAATTTTGACGATCACCATCGACTGATCATCCCCGACTACCCTGGCAATTCGTTTTTCAACACCATTGGCAACCTGACTGTAGACCCCCGGGCCGGCTTGCTCTTTCTAGATTTTTCAGGAGGAAACATTATCAGCCTGACCATGACCGCCGAGGTAATTTGGAAAACGGAAGACCCAACCCTTTGCACAGACCAGGACAGAGTGATTCGACTGTCACTAAAAGGGGGCTATGTTATTGGCAATGCCCTTCCCTATCGCTGGGAATCGATAGGGAATGCTGTCCGAGCTTCATCAACCATTTCCCGCTAAAACTACAGGAGTGTAGCGATGCCCCATAAGCTTTCAAAACCGCTTTTATTTGTACTGTGGATAGTGCTGTGCTGCCACGCAATTGCCGAGGAGAATGTACCCGAGTGGCTTTCAGGAAAACCAGACGTCCTTGAACATCCAGCGTATGCTAAGTTATACGAGCATGTGATCTCGGCTGCACAACAACAACTTAAAGTCAGCCTGGTCGGAAATGAGCTTGCGAGAAAACGACTGGTTAATGCCGTCAACAAGGCGGTCGAACACTGGAAGGTACACTGCAACCTGACATACAAGGCAAACTTGCGTTATCTGGTCATCGGCGGCACTACGCCGCTGCATTACACTTTTCAGTTAACCCGTGAAGATATTCAAAAATACTTGATCCACTGAACCGTCGAATGCGATATGAAACCCATTGAATATAGAACATTAAACCAGATCGATCCTGACCCGTTATTATCCCTGTTAAACAAGGAACGAGTCCGGGCTCATCTGATGAATCACCAACCCTTTGACAGAGAATCGTTACAATTATGGATTAAGACAAAAATCGAAATGGACACGACTCCCGGCTGTCGAGTACGGGCCATTGTGGTTGATGGTCAGTGTATCGGCTGGTGCGGTATACAGAACGACAATAACGACTATGAAATTGCCGTTGTGTTGGATGACAGCTACTGGGGACTGGGACCAAAAATATTCCGGGACCTCATGGCCTGGGCAAAGGAGCTGGGGCATCAAACAATATCCATTCATTTCCTTCATACCCGACCGGCATATAAATTCCTCACAAAAATTGCACAGAGCGTGCACGAAAGCCAACTACTCGGGAACAGGTTCACGACATATACGCTGGCGGTGGAGTAACTTTTTGCTCCGGGGATAATCAGTAAATTTATTGAGGATTGAGCGTCATTCTTTTTGCAATCGTATTTTTGCAATAGTCCCTGCTTGATGTGATCACCAATCAGGGCATTGCGCATCTCTCACAAAGCACTCTTCAATCACCCTGCCAATTGCCGGGTTAACTCTCCTGCCGTAATCTCTTTACACCCTGTCGTGTTTTGTCCTGCCCATAATGGCGAGAAATCGTTAATGTCCTGGCTCTCTGCTTTGGCGCGCAATGGCGCAATAGCTGATGCCGCCAAAGGGAACAGTGGCGCAATAGCTGATGCCGCCAAAGGGAACAGTGGCGCAGCGGGATTCATGGGTCCGAGCTCCCGAATCAAGCGGTTGACAATCCCCCGCGCCGGTCGTCCGGTAAACAGATTGGTGATGGCGGTATACTGCGCCTGCGTCGATCGCAGGGCCGCACGATGTATGGCGCTGGTAGAAGCTTCAGGACACAACAAATAGGCCGTCCCCACTTGTACGCCGACCGCGCCCAGCTTCATGGCAGCCGCCACGCCGTCGGCAGAGGCAATGCCTCCGGCGGCAATTACCGGCACCTTCACTCTGCCGACGACCTGCGGCACCAGGGCAAAGGTACCCATCTGAAGACTCAGGTCGTCCGAAAGAAAGCTACCCCTATGCCCTCCTGCTTCCGTACCTTGGACAATAATGGCATCGACACCGCGCGCCTCAAGCCAAAGCGCCTCCGCAACCGTGGTGGCGCTGGCCAGGATTTTCGCGCCGGTGCTTTTAACACTCCCCAGAAGATCCGGTTCCGGCAGGCCAAAGTGGAAGCTGACTACCGGTGGTTTCAACTCAGCTACAATCTCTACCGCCTGCTGGCTGAACGGAGATCGGCCCGCGCCGGATTTAATGCTCTGCTGATCAATCCCCAGTTCCCGGTAATACGGGGCAAGCAATTCACGCCAACGGGCTTCCCTTCCTGCATCCGGTTGCGGCGGTGTATGACAGAAAAAATTCACATTAAACGGCTTTGATGTTTGTGATTGGATCGCTGTGATTTCCTGTGCCATGCTGTCACCATCCAGCATGGCACAGGGCAGCGAACCCAACCCCCCGGCATTGGATACCGCAATGGCCAATGCACTGCCCTGCACACCCGCCATGGGCGCCTGAATGACGGGCAGCTCAATACCCAACAGATCCTGAAGTCTCATAACCATTTCTTTTCATCCTCTCTGCTAGTGCCAACAGATGAGCGTCTCCACGCCTTCACAAATGCCCGGTCTTGACCCAAATCAGTGTTTCCTGCTCAACGTGGGGGTTATGTCGGCTCAAATGCGGGCTTCGAATCCAGCTGCCTGCCGGGTATCGGCCCTGCTCATCGATAAACTCACCTCTGATTACATAGATTTCCTCGCCCCCCACATGCACATGAGGTTGGAATCTCTCCCCTGCGGGCCAGCGCACCAGTGCCACATGCTCGCCATTGAAATCATGCAGGGGCAGTACCTCAAGCCTTCCCTGCCCCGGCAACCACTGTGCAGTGTTAGTATCGATACAAACATGCGCATTATCATCCGGCTGAAACTGGTGCAGCTTTACCAGGATCACACAGCCCTCTGTGCTGAACGGTGCATGGCGAAAACCTTCCGGATTGCGAAAATACGTCCCCGCCGGGTAGTCACCGGTCTCATCGGAAAACACACCTTCCAGCACCAGAATTTCCTCACCCTTCGGATGATTGTGTGCCGAAAATGAGGCCCCGGACTCATAACGGACAATACTGGTAGCGTGACCACGCTCGGTATCTTCCCGTGCCAGGGGTTTGCGCCATACGCCGGGCATGGGGCTGGCAATCCAGTCCTGTTGGTGTGAATCAATCACCACCCGTCGACTGAAATCCATATTCAACATTTGTTACTCCTGTGCCTGCTGCTGACGCAATGTCGTCACCGACTGACCCGACACACCCCAGTTATCGGTTGGCACCACATCAATCACGACATGGGTGGTTGCCGGGTCTTTATTCAGCACCTGCACCAGCAATTGGGTCGCGCCTTCAATTAGCTGCCGCTTTTGTTCGATGCTGACATGTTCATCGGTTACTTTGATATTCACATAAGGCATCAGATAGCCTCCTCTACTGGCTTGCCAGCCGAGTCTTCGGCCAGAAAATCTGATCGGATCAGCTGCTCGAAGAATTCCGTTGAGTTCGATCCTCTGACCAAATGGTTTTCATTAAAAATAAACGCGGGTACCAAGCCGACTTGATAGCGACGAACACGCTCCGACAAATCGAGTAACTGTCGGCCAACCGCATCAGATAGCAATGCCTGATCAACAGCCTCTCCAGCAAAACCAATAGATTTGGCGACCTTTTTCAGCACAGCCCTGTCACTGATATTTTCACCTTCTACATGATATGCCTGCAGCAGGGCCTCGTGCATCTGCCGCTGTATGCCGAGATTCCCGGCGGCGAGTATCAAACGGTGCGCCATGGCCGTATTGTAGTAGCGGGTACGCTTGCTGAAATCGATGATCACACCCACCTCCTTGGTCTTTTTCACCAGATCTTCCCGGTACGCCATGGCCTCGGGCAGGCTCCACTGGTTGCGCTGGCAGAGGTGCTCGGTGATATCCACACCCTGAGGATCCAGCTCAGGGTTGAGCTGAAACGGCAGGTAATGAAAGTCCACCGACACCCTGTGTGAAAGTCTGTCCAGCGCCTTGCTGATATTGTGATAACCAATATGACACCAGGAACAGACCACATCATGAATCATTTCAATTTTCAGCGTTTGCATTGCTCACTCCTGCTTTTAGCGCATACATTTTGTTCACAACTTTCCAGGCACCCTCTTCCTTCAAAAATCCCAGGTAGTCAATAAAATGCCCGTGAGGTAACGGGCAATCCACCTTGACCATGGCCTGCTCGCCTTCGAGCTCCAGCCAGATGATCTGGTAATCCTCGCGGTGCCCGATGGCATGAGGGACAGGCCTGTTCGAGACATCAGTAAGCCAGGTTTGACAACTTCGCCGCAGCCCTGGTGCTTTCAATACGCAATCGTCGTCAAACAATGTTGCCAACCTGGCAGCATCGCCGTAATGCAAGCCGGCAAAATAGGCATCCACCATTGACCGTATTTCTGCTTCGTCATTCATGGCAAACCTCTCTTTCAGGCCGCGGCGCTGCTATAGGCACTTTCCTGCTGCAAGGCTTTCTGGAAACTATCGCGGGCAATGATGCTGTCGATCATTCGCCGCGCACTCGGGCCAATCACAATATCCACCGGAAAGAACTGACCCCAACGGGAATAAACCGCCAGTAGAAAATCCGCAGGCGATGGCGATTCACCGCCTAGGTAGGATTTACCCTTAAGTTTTGTCTCTGCCGCCGCCCAAAGCGTGTTGATGGCGCTGGCGGCGGCAGCGAACGCCTGCTGTTTGCCTTCGGCGTGGCTGATATGACGCTCGATAAAGAACAGCCTGCCGTAGGCCGGGTGCATGGAGGCATTGGCAAACATCATATGCTCGATAGCCCGGTGCCGCTGTTCTCCATCGCGGGCAATAAGTTGATTGTCGTGCTTGTCCAGCAAGTGCAGCAAAATCGCCACGCCTTCGTTCAACACCCGGTTCTGATCAATCAATACCGGTACCGTTCCGGAAGGATTCAGGGTTTCGTAGTGATCGGCATCCTGTTTATGGATCAGCTCAACAGGTTGCCCCAACTCATGGAGTATCGCTTGTGTCGCCAGAGAACAGGCTCCAGGAAGAAAATACAGTGTGTACATATAAGCCTCGCAATATTTTGGGTTGAAGTGCGTACTGCAAGGTCAGTTTGGATGGTTCATACATATTAATAAATGGCAATAATGTTGATACACTATCAACATATTGGAAACTACAGTATAGGTAACCCCGGGATAACCTGCTATGGACAAGCTTCGCGCCATAAAACTGTTCGTTCGGGCGGTCGACGCCGGTAGTTTTACCGCCGTAGCCGATGAACTGAACGTCACCACGTCAATGATCAGCAAAGAGATTCGCCGCCTGGAAGAAGAACTGGGTGTCCGCCTGCTGCACCGTTCCACCCGTGGGCAACAGTTAACCCCCATTGGCGAAGGCTACCTGCAACGCTGCCGCGAGTTGCTAATCACCATGGATGACGCCGACGCCTACGTCCAACATATGCAGTCAAATCCCAAGGGCAAACTGCGCATCAACGCCCCCATGGCACTCGGCATTACCGACCTGCCACGCATGTTTTCGGCCTATATGAAGGTCTACCCGGATATTGAACTGGATATTCACCTGGGCGACGAAAGCCTGGATCTGATCGAGCACGGTTTTGACCTGGGTTTCAGGGCATCGAGCCAGCGTTTTGACTCCAGCTACATTGGCAAGCCCCTCACCCGCTTCCAGTACCAGGTTTGCGCCTCGCCGGATTACCTGGCAACGCACGCTAGAATCAGCAAAGTGGCTGACCTTCAACACCACAACTGTTTTATCTACAGCTATTTTCGAGGAGGCAATCACTGGCCATTGAACGACGGCATCTCGATTGCTGGCACACTCAAAGTCAACAGTACCTTGTTTATGCGCCAGGTCATTGAGGACAGCCTGGGCGTTGGTTTCCTACCCAGCTTTGTTGCCAGAGAAGGTCTGCGCAGTGGCAAGCTAAAAGAGATTCTTCCTAAAGCAAAGCGCCCGGAACTCACCCTGTATGCCCTTTATCCCAATCGCCAATTTGTGCAGCCCAAGCTGTTAAGCTGCATTGCATTTATGCAGACCTGGTTTGAGGGAAAATCGAAGTGACTGTTTACGACGTTTTATCTCTTTTTTTAATCATGGCAGGCCTTGCTGCGGTTCCCAGCTCCAGCGTGGCACTGGTGGTAGTGCGTTCCAGCACACTGAATGTGCGCAACGGTATCGCGGCGTCCTGCGGCATTGTGACTGGCGACTTGATTTTTACACTCACAGCCATTCTGGGCCTCAGCGCCCTCGCAGAGACCATGGGCGCACTCTTTGCAATCATTCGCTATATCGCCGCCGGATACCTGATCTGGTTTGGCATCACACTGATGCGAAGCGCCAAGCAATCAAGTTCTCGGCGCACGGCGGTTGCCGAGGGCGGAACAATGGCCAGTTATATTGCCGGGCTGACCCTGACCCTGGGCGACATCAAGGCCATTCTGTTTTACGCCAGTTTGTTTCCAGCGTATGTCGATATCGCAGCTCTTGGCTTGACTGACATTACAATGATCATGGGAATTACTGTTTTTGCTGTTGGTGGCGTCAAAATCATCTACGTACTTTGCGCTCGGAAAGTAGTTAGAACTTCACGGGCTTTACACGTGACGGTCAAGCCACTAGCTGGTGGAGCCATGATTGCCACAGGAGGTTATCTTCTCTTCAAAACCTGATACTCTGTTAGCATAAATTCACAATCGAACTACCCGACAACGGTATCAAGCTGATCTACTTTCGACGTCAGCCAAGCACCTGTTCAAAGTCTTCCAGCAAATCCTCGGACTCTATAATGCCGATGGAAAATCAAATCTGTGACCTACTGATACCCATCCGTGACGTTTCTCCGATCCTATCTTGTGAAAAATAGTATGGGCTACCGGGATACTAAAAGATATTGTATCGCTAAGGCTCCTGGAGCTATCGACTAGGTTAAGACGATCTGGAATAGCAAAATTATCCAATTTAATCGCCTTGACTTCTTGCGACTGCAAGCCGCCTTCCCACAGTTTAACTTCCATATCCAGCCTTTATCTGTTTCTTCTAGTTGAGTTATCTAATACAGGGTCAATCGCTTAATTCGGATACACTTTGTTGATCTCTAATGGCTTCCACCACCAAAGCAGTCTGCTGACTGTCTATTGCCGCTCCATGTATTCCACCGAACTTTGTCCTGAGATTTTCAACGCCAAGCGCTTTCGTCAGCGCATCTAACGATGGACCTCTGTGGCTGCACGGCAAATTGATTGCCTGCGCCCAAGGAATGGTCGCTTTCTGACTGCAAAACACGCCTTGAATTGGCGGCATTGATAAAGCGTATCGGGAGACGTGATCCAGCATAATCGGCCAGTCAAAACTGGCATTGTGAATGACGATGAGCTGATCTTGCAGGTATTCGGCGATCTGACACCACTGAGAATCGAAGGATTCGAATTCAGCGGCCTGTTCGTTACGAATGCCGTGTATCGACTGCGCTTCTTCTGAAATGTGTTTTTTTGGCCGCGTTTTAAACTCGATGGATTCCGCTATCTTTCGATTTCTTACCACGGTGATGCCAAGTGTCACGATATCCGGTGGGCCGTTCTCATCGGGGAGTCCAGTGGTTTCGGTGTCGAGAACGATGTAATCGTCCGGCAGTTGGGTGAAGATCCAAAGCAGTTCGCTGTACATACCCTCACCTCCTGCCACTGCCATCGAGGGATTCGACATTGACGATCATCCCTTGGTCATAGTGGTAGCGAAGATACCGCCAATGGATCGCATCGGACAGCGCTCTTGCGCGCATCACCCCGTAGCACTCGCCTTTTGCCCTTACGCTTTGGTAGTGAACACCGAAACTCTTGGCATCACGTAACGCATAACCGAGCTGCTGGGCTTCGCCATAATTCTCTGGATCATAGATACCATTTCCCACCTGGTGACGGACATCATGCAACATTGTCGGACCCAACTGTGCGCGGATGACGCGCATTTCCTGAGTGGTATTGTCGATGCGGGATTCCCGCAGAAATCGCGCCCGATGGTAGGACGATTCGGCGATGGCAATCGCTTCATCGGCAGCGCAGTAATAGATACCAAAGTCCCGGTTGAAGCGACCACCCCGCCCATCAACCGGAGGGTGGGTGAACGCCGCCATGATCCAGGAGGCGCCATCGCCATAGACGCGATCCTCCGGGGGTACTAGGCGAATATCGCCAACTTCATCGCGCAACCTGGGATTGGTTAGCGATTCGACGGCGTAGAGCACGTCCCAATCCTCGGGATTGGAGACGCGCTCGAACAGGTGGATCTGGGGATAGCGCGATAGGATGACCCGGTAGACCGGTTCGTTGACCTCGCTAACCGGTAAGTTATCGATAGCGGTCACCAGCCACCCCGCTGGGCATCGAGGAAATCCCTCACCACCGCTAGGTCAACCACCTGGCCGGCCAGCAAGCGATCCAGCGGTGCTGTACCGTTGAACAGCGGATTGTCGTTCGGCGTTGCCAGCCACTGGTCCGCCAGTACCCGATCTGGCAGCAGAATTTCGAGGGACTTGTAGATCCCCAGGATATAGCTGGCCCGCTCCAACAGATCCCGTGTCAACTTGGCCTTTTCCGGCTGGCTCTTCCAGTTGTAGAGGGTCTTCTCATTACTGAGCCCCAACAGGGTCATCTGCTGAGCACCCGTCAGACGCCATTGGCTGAAGATATTGAAAATGGCCGGCAGCAGCGAACTGGTGACACTGGAACCACGTTGCAGCAGCTGTTCAGCTTGCGCGATCATGCTTACCTCCTCTCAATCTCTTTACCTTAAAAACTGTACTATTACAGTCATTGAATACAGCCTAGCAAACTGTATTGTTACAGTCAACCGCATCAGAGATACTTCTTGAAGGTACTCGCGGTGATGGTGACCGCGAAGGAAAACGCCAACGCAAACGGCAGAATGATCCACGACGGGTGGAGACTGAAGGGCAAGGCCAGGTACACCACCCAGGCCATGATAATAAGCGGTATAGCGGCTTTTTTGGCGTAGTGGTACACGAAAGAGCTCTCCCGGCCCCCTCCCCAGCGCCTAAGGTCCCGCCGCACCAGCCCATCCACCAGTGCCACAACGGTGAATAACCCAAACACCGGGGTTGCCAGCGCCAGAATGGCCAGTCGCACAGCAAACACTTGAGTGATTTGCATGGCGGCAAGGATGAAATCAGACACGGGTCGGTAGAGGCGATGGAGCATTGGCCTCAGACCGGTTTCCTCAGCAGCCGGTACCGGAGTAATCCACTGGATCAGATCTACGAACCCCGTCCACTCGAAGGCAACCTGGTAGATACGATCCGACAAGTGGCTGGCGAACGCCATGGGCTGGGTGGTTAACCAGCTATGTTGAAAGTCAGTGCCGAGGAACCGCAACTCCGCCACCAACATCTGGCGACTGTGGCCGAGCCCCTGCTCCTCCCACCAGAACATCATCCCAATCCACTCCACTAAAATGGAAAAGATCAGGGAGAGAAACAGCCACTTGAGGCACTGGGCGATTCCTGTCAGCAACCGGGATACTGTGCCCGGCTCTGCTACCGCGCGCCGCGGATCACGAACCTCCGCCATGTTCAGGGCTGCTCACTGGCATCTGGCGCAAGGCTTGCCGCCTCGGTGACGGCATGCCACCAGTGATCAGTAACCCGGTACCAGTGATCGTTGGTGACATAGCTGCGCCGCATGGCGTCGGCTATCGCCTCAAAGTTATCCGGCATAGCGGCATCCTCTCGATCGTCCGGCAACGGGATGCGGATTTTCCAGAGCTGGCCGCCCTCCAGCAGGGCGAACGCCTGCCCTTTGGGCAGCGTGACCATATCGGCGGCCGTTAACATCGGCACTTCCGAAACGCTGATCCGGTCTTCGTTGCGGGATTTGAAGTCGACCCCGGAGCCGGGATCCGAGGAGTCATCCACCCCGGATACACTCATTAAGGTGAAGACCTCCACCCGCGGTAACTGATCGGTCAGCATGGCTGCGGTATCCAGCTCTTTCACCCGCAACATCAACATCGTATTGAAGTTACCCGCCACCTGCCCGGCTTTCGCCCGGTTGCCCAAACGCGCCTCGACGTCGGACCAGGTCTGGGTGTAGGCCGTCACCTGAAATCCGGCGCCCCCCGCTTTGTTCAGCAGCGGCACGAATTCATCTCCAATCAGCTCGTTGAACTCATCGGCGTGCAGAGAAATGGTCGGGGTTAAGGGCCGTTTGGCGGTGTCCCTGTTTTCCTGTCTTTGGTCATGGTCCTGGCCGGGATCCACGCCATGCTTGTAGATCTGGCCAGCCACCGAGACCAGGTCCGCAAACATGGAATTGCCGACGGCGCTGGCCACGGTGGTGTCGGTCAGGGCATCGAGCCCCACATAGACAATACCTTTGCGACGCACCACCTCCATCCACTCGAAGATCGGCCGCGCATCCTGCTCGTCCTGATAATCCGGCGAGATGAGCCCTGCGATGGTGCCGGTGGTCAGCTTTTCCATCAGTGGGCCCACCGAGCTGACGATCTTGTCGAAATAGGTCTTGTCGTATTTGAAGGCGGAAATCAGCCCGTCCAACACGGGATCGTAAATGGCCTTCTCCTGCAGTAGGCGCATACAGGCAATCGCCTCCATGGAACGACCACGCAGCGCATGGGGCAGATTGCGCTCCTTAATGTCTGCGGCGCACTCTTCCACCAGCGTTGCCCAGTTTTCGATACCGGCGACATCGGCGCAGTGGCCCGCATATTCCACGAACAGGGGTTCGATGTCGTTAATGTATCTGCGCACCTGCTGATAATCCGGGCGGCGTTTTAGGGCCACCAGGGCGCGCGCAATGATGTTGACAAAGCGCCAGGCAAACTCCTTGAAGGCCGCTGAGTTGCCTTCATTGGGCAACTGATTGGCGATGCGGGTGGCCACTTCGGTGATGCGGGAAAAATTCCCGATCGCGTTATAGCGCGCCGACAGCTCCGGATACCCGAGATGAAAGAGGTAAAAATCATCCAGGCGGCCAGCGCGCCTGGCCTCCGCGTAGATGCGCCGCAACAGGTCGGCATCCCCTTTGGGGTCGAACACGATAACCACGTCACCGCGGCGGATATCCTGAGTAATCAGCAGTTCGGCCAGACGGGTTTTGCCCACCCGCGTAGTGCCCAAAACCAGGGTGTGCCCTACCCGTTCACCAAGATCCATCCACACCGATTGCTCATGGGGCTCCACCGCATGCAGGGCGGGCTTGCCACCGACTGCCGGCAACGGTGCCAGCGGATTCCAGCGGCTGCGACTGCGTAGGCCCCTGGCTAACACAGTTAGTAGTGGGATGGCTTCCCAGGCGACCTCTTTCTGCCGGGCCCATTGGTAGAGAGCGCCGGGTTGCACGTAACGCTGCACGTCCGGTTTCAGCGTATCGCGCAGGCGTTGAGTGTGTTGCTGGGTCCAGCGGAAACCCCGCCCCAGAAATAACTTGTGATGACTGACCGGTATCTGTTCGGCCCGCAATTGGTAGAGGGGCAAGCGCCGCATGTGACGCTGATAGCGCAGCACACGCCAGGCCTGCCGGCCACGCCACAGTCCAAAACCAAAGAAAGTCATACCGGTGGCCACCGCAATCCCCGGCGGCATCATCAACGCCCCGGGGGCTAACCAGGCTAATGTGCCAGCGGCAAACGCCGTGCAGGTGGACCACAACTCCACCGGAGGTCGCAGCAATGCCTCCATCGGATGCGCGCTCATTGGCGGATGCCATCGCGGGTAATCAAGATCGGGTAGCGATCAATCCCCAGCGCTCTGGCCAGGTCGTCACCGGAGCCAAGCGTCATGGACAAACCCTGTGCCGCTGCCACCACCCGCCGGATATCCTCGGCGGTGTCGGCCTGCACCAGCAAGCCTACGGCTCCCAGAGACTGGAGTATGTCCCGATGATGCATCAGCCACTGTAACGACACCGCATCCGATCCAATCAAAAAGAACGGGCGGGGATTGCCTTGTGCCAGGCGCGCCAGAACGTCCGGTTGCAACTGCTGGTCGGCGATATCGCCGACGGACAATCTAGGGGATCGTATGGGCAACAAATTGCTGAGCGTCGCTGGACCCAGTAAGGCCTTTGAGGATAGATTCAGATTGCTCGATTCACCCTGGGCGGTTGCTTGAGTCTTGTTCGGCAAAAGTGGGCGGAGTAACGGCGCTAAGGGGCGGGTATGGCCACTATCATAAACCACCGCCAACTCAGCCAATACAGAAGAGGTCATGACCATTCCCAGCACGAGGCCTAGCAGCGATTGCTGTTTATGGATTCTCAATGCGTACCTCCTGTGGTATCTCAGTCAACCGCATCCAATGCGCCTGGACCCGCTGACCATAGCGATCCGCTCGGGCAGGATCGTTAGGTGCGTGATAGCAGCCGGCGCTTTGAATCCATTGAGCGTGCTCGACGAAGCAGTCGCGCAGGATCGCAGCGGCCACGCGCAGGTTGTGGTAAGGATCCAGCGCCTGCCAGGATGAGCCCAAGGCCGAACGGTGAAAACGCCAGCTGATTTGCATCAGCCCGATATCCACCGAGGTTTTGGTTTCCGTCAACGCCGCCTGCAGTGCTCGCCATGCCACCTGACGCGACGGGAAATAGTGCCCTTCCCCATCAATATTGAGAGCCCAGGGCCAGGGGCGAAACTGTCCATCGCTGAGTGAGCTTTGTCCGCTCTCGGTCAAGGCCACCGCGTAGAGCAGACCCGGAGGCAGGCCGTACTCGCTCGCGACTTGCTGATACCCCACTGGTATGGATTGCGACGCCGCAGCCGTCGACCACCACAGCAAACCGATGACGCAAGGTAGGATCGACCAACTCCCCATGATCAGCACTCGCTAGAATCGTGATACCGGCAAGGGCATCAAGCGATCATCCCGCCGCAGTATCAGCACCGGCAACTCTTGCCCCTGTAAACCCGTGTGTGCGGCGACCTTACCGAGCACACCGGCATCGATGTTCAGGGTAATCTTGTGCTCGCTCACCCAGTGGGGATCGATCTGTTTCGAGGCCGCCCATTCACGTATGCGGGATTCCTCACCGGCAAACACATCGATCAGGTACAGATCGATGCCGGAGAACTGTGTGATCCGGCTGACCAATCGCTCCAGCACTGCATCGCAGGTCGCGCATTGGGTATCGGTAAAAAACAACACCCGGTCAGACGATTGCCAGACAAATGTTTCAGCTAAACCTTGATCCTGCTTGGTGGACGCTACGGCACCCGGGTCGATCAAAAAAACGTTGGGGAACAACCGCTGCTGGGCATCGTCATAAGCCCGCTGAAACGCCAGAATGCGCTCGGCATCATCCCGCATCATCACTGCCCACTGCTCAGCGTAGCGCCGACGTTCTTCAGCACTGCGCGCGTGAATACCCAGTACCTCAATCGGCGACAGGGTGGCGGGACTCACGCTGCCACGGATTCCCTGCATCAGTGATTGGTAACGTTGCCACTCCGGTTCATCCAGCCCCCATTCTTTAGCTCGAAATGTTTCGGTACGAAACGTCTGGTGATCGGCACGCTCTGTCACCGACGTCTCAACGGGTTGTTCGCTGGAGGTTCCATGCGCATTTGACTGACCGACCTCAGCCATCACAGGCGCCGCGACACAAAGACTGACTGCTAAGGCTATTCTGAAGACGCTTACACGACCCTGACCACGATGGTCTTTAGCGATCATCGGGGTTGACCTCTTGCTCAATTGCCTCAGAGAGATCACGTTGGCTAATTGAAGTACGCGTGGGATCACACACTGGCACAACGAATTTCCGTCCAACCGTCGGTTCTTTCTTTGAGGCTGGATGCCTTAGGGATGTATGATCGGCAAATTCAACGGCATGATCAGCCTGGCTATCAGCAGAATCGTGCTCAGCGCCCAGCATAAAGCCCACTGCGAAAACAACAGCGAAGATAAAGGCTTCCATCAGTGTGTCTCTCCTTTTGTAGAAGGCTCCGGTGTTTCACCACAACGCTCGAAGGCGATCAGACGGTGAACGGGATCCTGAACCAAATGAAACGCAGGACCGACGATGATCGCTATTACAGTTTTGATCGGCATAGGCTCAAATCGCCGATGTACTGACGGCAGCGGCAGCTTGAGCATGGCCTTCACCTCGTCAGACAAAACGGAGTCAGCCGCCAGGCGATATCCAGAGTCACGCAATAACCAGTGCAAGGCCTCGCCTACCGTTTTCAGGTCGCCCGGTATGTTGATGGCTGTGGTCACCGATAACAGGTCTCGCTGCCCACTGGTCGGCCCTGCGGCGATAACGGTGTACCGGCCAATCTGTGTGAACGAGCCAATGCTCTTCGCGGGCGGCATTGCCGCTGAGGCCACATTGCTCACAGCAGACAAACCGGAGCAGCACAACAGGGCCGCAAGCAGGCGCGGGATAGGTTGGGGCTTGGAAAAGATCATGGGCAGGCCTCGATCATGAAGAGTGTCTGCATGATCGCCAAGCCACCGGCTGAGATGAATGGTTTATCCTTGCAATGACTGTCGAGCTTTTCGATGTCGTGTTTATCGACTATTCACTACCGCCCCAAATAAACCGCACTGATCTGCTCACGGGCGTGGCCCAGCTCGCGACTGATAGTGAGTCGCGCCTGATAGTCTTGCTTGCGTTGTTCCACGTTTAACTGGTTTGCTGTCGGACCTCCCGCTGCTGGGCAAGCCCATCCCGTCAAATGCAGGTAGCGTGTCTGGGCATAGGCATGGCGCAGACCGTGAAGTTTGGACAATCCCGCCTGAATGGTATGGCGCTCATAGGTTCGCAGTTGCTGAATGTAGCTTTTGTGCGCTGGAATCAGCGACTCGGTACCCGCCAAACGACGGGCACGATTTAGCACATTGCGCTGCTCCTGGGTGAGTATCGGTATCACCCGTGCCTTGCCCCCTTTGGTCCAGGCGGCTTTCAATCGAATATGATCGCCCTGATCCGCATAGGCGGGCGCAAATTTGATCGATTCTTCACGGCGCAACCCGAAAGACCGCTGCAATTCCAGGCTCATGCGCACATGCTCGTCCGCAATGGCAGACAGCGTCTGATCATCAACAGCTACCGCTTTAGACTCGTTGCTGACAAATTGGCGATCGGGTATGCCGTAAAAATCATTGGATCGCGCCACCACATTGCGGCGATCCACTTTGGCGGCCCACCACCGCAGACAGTTCATGCGGTTCTTGATGGTGCCGGCCGCCATCCCCTCACTCAGCCAGTATTTGACCAGCGCATCCACATGTTTGGGCTTCAGCGAGTGTGTTGTCATGCGCCGATAGCCCATGTCCTGCAGTTGATTGGCGATCTGATTGAGCATCCGCGCCCGATTCGCCTGAGTGCTGTAGCTCCCATCCCGGTTGCGCTGACACAGTTGTTTCAGTTGGTAGTTCAGGTCTCTCATCGTGTACTTTCCCGTCTGGTAAGTGTTTGTGACCAACCAGCAGGCACGTAGCCTGACCGGGTCCGCCGAGGCGGAGGGGTCAAGGGACACTACTCCCGTTCGACCTGATAAGCCTGGTCGCAGGCAGCCTGGCTGCTCTTCTGTTGAAGATGGTGCCAAGTAAACCAGTGGCTCGAAGAGCCAGCGTTGATGGTGGGTACTGCTCCTCCTGTTTAATGTCTGGAACCATCGGTCCAAGGGTTGAAAGAAGCCGAGACAGTGACGGCATGTTTAAGGTCGGCTGCTTGCCAGCCGGATTGAAAGCGGCTAACGCCGCAATTGAGTCAGGGTGAACACCCTGCTTGATGCTTGTTGATGGTGAGAACACGATCTCCTATTGAATGAACGGAACCATCGATCCACGGGTTGAAGGAAACCGTCAACGAGACGGCCGATTGAAGATTGGCTGCTTGCGAGCCTGGGTTGAAGAGGGCCTCAGCCCGATTGGAGAGTGGACGATCGTCCTGTACTTGAAGATGAGCGGCAGTGAATGCCTGACGTCTGGGTAGCTCTTTTGACGCCATTGCCGTTTGTGCCATTTATGATGGCAAGGGCGACCCCCTCATCCACGTTACCGCCGTGGCCGCGTATGAAGCTTTTACAATGCGTAGCTGCAGTATAACCAGACCAAACTCACGTGGAACGCATCAATTCGAGCGCCATCCGCTGTCATTCGGGGCTCCGCCGCCCTCGTCACTACTCCGCTGCGCTCAGCAGTGACGAGGGCTACGTACGCATCAACGCCCACGCCAGGTCTGCAACCTGTCATGGCCGTCGAGGAAACAAAGTGGTTCGAGCCTTGGTTACAGTGGAACCATAGCCAAAAGGAGGAGTAAGAAAGGCGTTGGCACTTCAAACGGGAAGCGCGATCAAGGAAACAGACAAGCTGATGCGGGGGAGGTGCCACTTTATCCCAAGTGGCCAGGGCAAGGAGCCGATTCTCACCGGCGAGTTTAATCTTCATTGGGCAGCATGATAGTAACGACCGGTTCGCCGGCGTCACCGGGGCCGACCATCAGTTTCAAGCTCACCTCCTGGGCTTCCGTGGACCGCCCGTCTTTCGGCACGCGATACAACGAAAATCGCAACCGATCACCCGGCGTCGTCGCTGTTCGTATGGCGTAGAACGCCATGAACAGCACATCCCACAAGCGGCCGGATTCATCCTGGTTGACCTGAAAGCGGTTATCCCGCTCAGTCCAGGCAACACAATCACACCACGCAGTGTGCGTGAGTGCGACTGGCCACTTGAATCCGGCTTCTTGTGCCATAGTGGTGACATCGATCAGCACACCGTCATCGATCGCCTGCGCACGGCTGTAGCTCGCGATCACAGGACCAAAGACGTCTTCCAACGATTGAGTTTCTGAATTTTTCATAAGGGTTCTCCCTGGAGAAATGAATAACAAAGTTCGGGGAGCACCTCCTACCCATTGGGGAAGAGGGACTCCCCAATAGGTTGAGTGAAAAGCTCTACAGCAATCCACGTTCGGCAAACGAAACCGACTCGCCTACGGTGACCACAAAGTGGTCCAGTACGCGGATGTCGACAGTTGCCAACGCGTCTTTCAGCCGTCGGGTGATCGCTTCGTCCGCATGACTGGGCTCGGCGACGCCACTCGGGTGATTATGAAAAAACATCACCGCGGCTGCGTTGAGGCTCAGTGCCTGTTGCACCACCACACGGGGGTACACCGCAGCACCATCGATGGTTCCCTGAAACAACTCGGCGGCCTCGATGACGCGATGCCGGTTATCCAGGAACAAACAACCAAAGACCTCTGCTTTGCGTTCAGCCAACAACATCCGCAAATAATCACGCGTGTGATTGGGACTTGGCAGTTCGACACCCGGCTGGTGCAGGTCCTGCAATACCGCAAAGGCCAGCTCCAGCAGCGATCGTTTTTCAGGATCGTTTAACGACGCCACGCGAATCGACGTAAAACGGTTTTTAGGATTCACTTTTGACAGTGAGGATTTGGAAGCCATGGGCGGTCTCCTTAAAGAATCGAGGAAACCCACCCGGCAAGGGAAAGTGTCCCTCGCTGGGTTGAAAGATTGACCGCATCGGTGGATGCGGTCAGGTGTTACCGTCAGGCGACGGCGTCGCGGCTCTCAGACGAGGGCGCCGGAAATGGCTGGCCTTCGACCTTGATCCAGTGGAACCGGAGTAACCGGGACTTCAGACTGATGCCTGTCGTACCGGCTCGATCCCCGTTTTTGAAGGTGAAGGATTCGGCCTGCAAATCACTGAGGTGAAAACCCACCAGCACTTTGAAGTCGGCTTCCACAGCCGGCATCAGCTGGCGTACCAGATCCTTCGCTTCTTCACCGACCACGACACACTCAAAATGGGTATGCTGGACGTTATCGGCGGATCCTCGTAGCGCCGCGATCGTGACACTGAGAAAGGGGAAACCATTCTCAGGCGTCACTTCACGAACCCGGTTGAGGTATCCGATGCCGTGGATATCAAGATCGAAATACTTCGATTTTTCAGGGGTAGTTTGTCTACTGGTCATAACACAATCTCCTTGAACAAAATGAAATGCCGGAGACTGCGATACCCTGGCGGGATCGTGTTCCCGGCAGGGTGAGTAAAATCAGGGCAAGCCCTGACGTTGGATTGACGGACGATCCGCGATGTCGATTGCACAATCCGAAGACATCTTCTTTGCCACTGAGACCGCAGTGGCCACGTACAAAGTCGTTAACCCGCCTTTACCGGGCTGTCGCAAACGAATTGCAGGTACTTGAGCATGCCCCGGGCATTGGCAAAGGCCGCATGGTCGGCAATGGTTTGGTTGGGAAACCAGTTGGCGATATCGCTGGCCAGGGCGGCACTACCGCCACCCACAAACAGTACCCGATCGAGCTCCACCCCGAGACCGAGCTTACGGCGGGTTTCGGTATAGAGGCGCTCGACCAACTTGCGTTTGGCGTCTGTCACCATCGTTGAGACATCGTGATCTTTGCCATGCAGTCGCAATCGATTTGTCTCGACCGCGCGACTGATACTCTGCTCACCCAGTTCGCCGAGTTCGAACCGTCGCTGTATGCCATTGGCCACGCTTTGTTTGACATTCAACATGCCACAATTGAGCGAGCCCGAGGATCCGTGAACGATGCCCTGATCCTGAACGACGACATAATCGGTCGTGCGCCCGCCGATATCGACGATGGCAATGGGCGCGTTGACGCGATCCGCATCCAGGGTCACGCCATCGTTGGTCATGACGATGACGAAGTCGTACCAGGCGGCCAGGGCTTCCGGAATGACTTCGTGAAACGCAATACTCACCTTGCGCATATGATGCGCTGCTTTGTGAGACACAACGGGTTCGACCGTCAGTTTCAGACTATTCGTTTTCGCCTGGATCACCTGTCGACGCTGCTCGCCATCGTTGCGGTAAAACGCAGAGACCGGCAGTCCCGTCACCACATGGACGGATCGACCAGAAAAACCTGCCTGCTGCAATGCATGCTGAACGATCACGCGGTTCAATGCCGAACCCGGGTATTCATCGAACTGTGTGGGTTCGCCATCCACGGCGCCGACGGAATAGACGGTGCCGCCCGTTTCGTACTCGAAAATCTTTTGTTCGTCGTCACGAATCCAGGTAACGCCAGCCGATCCCATGCGCGCCCGTGACGGGACCGCGACGAGCCGTCCGTCCGGTAAAGCCACTTTGGTATAGGCGTAGCCATCATCCAAGCCCGCCTGCCCCACATCAATGGCATGGGTCGACAGTGAAGGCCTATCGGTATCGGTAAATTTTTCGTCAGTCAATTCGGTCATGTCGTTTTATTCCAGGTTTGTGTTTTTACTCACCGATCACTCGCCTCAGGTGCGTGAAGGGCTTGGCGGGATCGGCGATCGATGTGGAACAGCTGCGATCCATGCGGTGCGTGGGTGAGTCGTTGGACGGGCTGGCAACGGCTTTACTGGTCTGCTGACTGGCCTGGTCAGACGCACGTTTGCCTGGCTTCGGACTGTTCAGATCGGGGGAACGCCTGAGCGAAGCACGAGCCGACAACGGTGGTTCGGATTTGAGGACCTGACATTCGCTGCGAAACGCAGTCAACACCAGCTGCCGCAACCACTCGCTTTGCCGGTCTTTGGGTAACCGGTACAGCCGCTGGAGCACCATCGCTTCCAGCGGAATACGCGTATCCAGCAAAATGCAGATTTGCTGCAGCGCATTGGGAGCCATGGCGTTTAGGCATCACCTGTGACGACAGGGACGCTTTTCTCAGTCGGTTGAAATGCCACGGGACGCAAGGAGGGTAGCCTTTCACCAGTCAGAATATCCAGAGGAATCTCGCCCATTCGTTCGATGGCTTTGAGCGCTGCCGGTGATCCTTGTCGGATGTCAGCACGACGAATATCCAGGCTGTGATACCCCTGGGGCAGCGCAAATACCCGGCGCACCCAACGCCCGCTACCCGATAGCTGTTCGGTGAGATCCTTGGCGATGTCGAGACCCAAGTGATGCAACGTCAACTCGGCGCACATCAGCTGGTCGTATTCGCCCAGCAACTGGGCGGCACGAAAGGCGTAGGGGTTGGCGAACTGCAGTGAAACACGCTGCGGACGACTGGATTGCGCTACCGAAAATTGCAGTGCGCTGTTGGTCGGCGCCATCAATGCATCCAGGCGGTGCTGTAATTCGCGAAGCTGTGTGCGGACATCGGCGATACCCTCTTCCACTTTGAGCAGCCACCAGTCCGCGTAGGGATCGTCAAAGCGTATGGCCTGCCAGAGTGACTTCAGTCGATCGGCGAAGCCGATCAGACCGATGATGGCTGCCTTACCCTCTCCGGCTCGCCGACCCCGGATGAGGCTCTGCGCCTGATACGTTTGAATCGTCAACCAGACCTCGCCCTGCAGGGCGCCAGGCCCACTTTCACGGTGATTCGAATCGGCTGATTGAAGAAAGGGTTCAGCATCTGCTTGCATGGATATTGCTCCCCTGGAGGTTGTTTGCCAGGGTCTATGAATCCACAAACAGCTGAACCTAACCACGGAATATCCAGCCGGCCAACGCATTCCTTTTTCGCCGAGTACGATCGAGTGGTTCCACTGGAAACAGTGCAGCAGTCTCGCGAATGCCAGGATGGCAATCGAGGGGATGGGATCACTTGTCCAGGTTCAACGAGGCCCGCAACTTGGCCAGCTGTTCGCGACCATAGGCCTGGGAGCGTTCCCGCTCTTTGGCGGTTTTGGCTTTCTGTGCTTCATCTACCGGCTGCCTCACATGGGAGGCTCGCTCCTGTCGGGCTTCGATGACCTTGATCCCCAGGTTGGGAACGAACTCGCCCTTCTGGGCGGCTTTGCACAGTGAGTGCAGGAATCGCAGCTCGTCATAGACGGGTTTCATGCCCTTCTGCTCCGATGACAGTCGCCCCTGCAACTCATCCAACACCAATTGCCGATCTTCAGGGTTGATCATTGCCAGATAGCGATCAGCCAAGAGCTTCTGGTTGTCAGACAACCGCGGCGGGTAAATCAGTGCTTGATCCGTTGGCAGCGATCCTGGTGAACTCGATTCTGAAAATGCTTTCTTATCAATGTAGGTATTTGTTGTAGGGGTTGTTGTAGTTGTTTTTTTATAATCACTACTACAACCACTACTGTAGTGTCCTTCTGCTTCCGCCTTTGAAATTTGGTGCTGGCTCGGCGGTTCAGCCACCTTGCTGTCAGCCGGCTTTTTCAGTTGGTCGAGGCTTGCGGCGTGAAATGTAAAATAGCGACCGCCCTTGTTTTGATTTCTACTGTTCTGATTTCTGCTGGATCCTGACAGGTGTTGCGCCGCCTGTAAGCGGCGCTCGATGATCGATTCCTGTCGGTTCAGATCTCCCGACTGTATGTCTTTGTCCAAACTTGCGAGTACGGCCTGCGCCACTCGCTGCACGCGAGCGTGGTGGTGGTCCTGAGCCTGGGTGACGAAAGCCATGTAACCCTCGTCCAGGAAAAGAGCATCGGCCAGCGGCAAGGGTTCATCGTGAAGGCTGTAGACGTTGCCAGTAAAGCGGCCGCTTTTCTGTCGGACTCTCGCGCACAAGGTCAACCAACGCGTCAGCCGCAGAATCGCAATGGCCCGGGAAACCGTGGAGGTGGATGCCACATTGGTTTTCGTAGCGATGGTGTCGTAATCGGGAAACGCCGTTCGCCCGCCGGTCTCTCTGGCGTGGAGCATGATGACCATCCACACCAGTTTATCGACAGGTTCCAGCACCGGGTCCTGAATGACCAGGGCGGGCACTGCCTGGTGCCAATTCCCCATGAACAACATGGCATCCGGCAGCGATGGATCACCCTGGTCACGGACCTTGGCGACGGTCGCTTTGATCAGTGCGTCTAGCGCCAGCGTCTCCGGTCGTAGCGCATCTTCTTCATGTGCCATGCTCGGCAACCCGGTCGGGCGGTGTGGCACCGAGGCCTTCGCCGTAGGTTTCCCAACGCTGCACCAACGCCCAGATCGAACGTAATCCGATGCCGGTCTGTTGCTGCAGGTCGAGATAGTCAGTAGCACACAAGGCGTTTTGTTCTCGTGCCTCGATCCGCTCCTGCCACGCATACCAGAGTGCATGGGTATCAGTTTCATTCAGCTCAGGTGGTCTACCCACAGACGGTGCCAACGTCAGCAGTCGTCGCCAACGCGTGTATTCCCGCGAGCTCCAACCGAACAGTTGCTGCATCATCTCCAGGGGAGCATCGGCGACCAACAGTTCACGCTGCAGATCATCGGATTCCCGCTGATAGCGCAAATTATCGAGCATCGGCCAGAAAACCGTTCGATCAAGCGCAATCTTCAGGCAATGCACTCGGAGCGTATCAGCTCGATACAGATCGGCGAGGTTCATCTCCTTGAGGGCGTCCAACTCTTTGGGACCAAAGTTCATGGCGCGCAATGCCTGCTGATCGCCTTCTGCCAGGCAGCGCATGGCGTAGAGCAGCACGGCTGTCGTGAGGTCTGCTTCCTTATTCGACGACATCGCATTCAGTCTCTGCGTATTCCCATAGCTCGATGCCGGTATCGAAGGCGAGTCGTTTGAGGGAACGGTAGGCTTCCATCATTTGCAGCAGACTCTGCCAGTCCGGCGGATTGAGCTGCTGCCATAACTGGCTACTGAGGTGGCCCGGATCCGGTGTCCAGACGCTACCAAAGAGAAGCTCGGCGTCATGGGATGCCAACGCATGGTAGAGCGTCGAATCTTGATCGAGATGCGCCAGCACACAATCGACCGGCGCCGAGGTCAGCTCCGAACTGGCGGCCAGCTGCCACCAGAGTGCCGACACCAGGCCCAGGGCATCCGGATCGAGCACATCACGCAATTCCTGTGGTGGGACATCGATCAGTAAGAATCCCAACCCCTGATCCGGAAGCGGTTTGAGCACTGCACTCAACCCGTGGGCAGCGGCCAATGCCGCAGCCCTCTGACATAGCTGATCCCGCAAGGCGCCAATATCCTTGAACTTACCGGTACTGTTAGTCTTGGGCGTTGATTCCGCCTCAGCGGGAGCCTGCGCTGGCATATTTTCACCCACGTTTTGCTCACTATCAGTGAAAGCCACTGACTCAGCTTTCTCCATTCGCCCATCGTCCTGGTCGTCGAGGGTGTTATCAGGAAAGTCGAAGGGCCGACCAGCCAGGTAGGCATCCAACTCCAGGTGAATCACTTGCCGGTTCTGTTCAGATTCCACCGCAATTTCGTTGACCAGTGCATCGTGCAGCGGCTGGATATCCCACTCGGCACCATCGTGGCGGCGACACAACTCGCCAAAGACACCTTCGAAGTCGGCGTCGTCACCCAATTCTCGTCGCTTCCAGATTGTCTTGGCCGCGCGCTGCAGGGCACGAATTCTCTCCACTTGGGGTCGGCCCAATCCAGCGGCCAACGCTTTCGGCATCAATGGCCACAGGACGTCAACGGCATAACCCATTTTGGAAATCATGCTGTGGCTGAGACCGAAGCCACGCTCTTTGAATAGCTCTTCCAACTGTCGCTGGGACAAGCTGTCGACGACCAGTTCCTGCTCCAACAACGCCTTCGCTTCGAATACGGCCAGCGCTTTGTCAATGAATGGCAATCCGCCGCGGAGCTCGTTTTCGCGAAGGTGTGCAAACAACACATTGGATTCCTGCGACCAAGTTCTGACGACACAGTCCACCCAACGGAACCGCTCATCCCCGGTTTCCTCCCACAGCTCTTTGAGGATTTTCAGTCGCGTATTGCCGCCACTGTGAAGGACGTACTCCGATTCTCCGGGCTTCTGCGACAACACCAGCGGCTGATCCAGACCTTCCGCCTGAATGGATGCTTTGATCCGCGCGTACTCGGGGTTTGGCTGGCGACGCGGATTACGGGCGTAGTGATGAATGCGACTCACCTCCACGCGTGCCACCTTGTCGGTGGTGGGTGTTTGCTCAAGCGCAGACATCGTCGCCACCTGCATCTTGCGCATCATCCGCTGGCGATACGTCGTAAAAAATTTCCGGGTGACGAACCATCGTGGCCCGCGGTACCGTTTCCAGTCGACCGTCGGACAACCCTGCCACGATGCGGGTATAGCGCTCGATCTGGGTCGCCATCAGCGGACTGGCGTAACGATGTTGGCCGGCGATCTGATACAGGTAAGACACCGAATCGTTGCACGCTGCAGCGACATCAGCCCGTTCCCGTTTGCTTGCAATTTTTAGAAATTCCTTTAGCTCCATGCTTAGAAACATTAGCACCGTGCAAACAGGCCATCAACGAGCGAAGTCCGCTTTTTGTTTATCATTCTGCTAAATAATCTGCTAAAGTGTTTCGCATGACGCTAAAACTTAACCAGGTCCGGCTCCGCAACCTTGAGATTCTGATTAGCGAAGCTGGGTCAGCGGCCAAGCTGGCGCGCTCAGCCGGGACCAATAGCTCCTACTTGAGCCAGGTGCGAAATCAACTTCCCACCAAGAAGGGCACCCCCCGTTCGATTGGAGGCGAACTGGCTGAAAAACTGGAAAAGGCCATGAAGAAGCCCCAGGGATGGATGGATACACCACATACCGAGACAACGGGGCAGGCTGAGGAACACAATGCCCACGCCGGTCCGGATTTACGCAGTCTCCACCCGCTGATCTCCTGGGTGCAGGCCGGGAATTGGTACGAGATCTCTGAAAGCTTCGTGCCCGCCTATGGCGCAGAACTCCTTCCCTGCCCTGTGAGATGCAGCCCGGAATCCTTTGTGCTCAGGGTTCGCGGGAGCAGCATGGAACCCAAATTCCACGAAGGCGACCTGATTTTTGTCGACCCCAGTGTCATACCGGATCACGGTAAATTTGTGGTCGTTCGCTTGGAACAATCCAACGAAGCGACGTTTAAGCAACTCATCATCGAGGAAGGCAAGCAGTACCTGAAGGCGCTCAATCCTGACTGGCCGAACCGGATCATCGAGGTGGATGAAGAAGCGACGATTTGCGGCGTCATTGTGTTCAAGGGCGAAGTGGTGTGAATTCGATTCATCCTTAAGTGAGAGTGCCCATGATCAACGATACCCGGCAAGCAACTACCCTGATCAACCGCAAGACGTTACTGGCGATGATTCCGCTTGCGGATCGAACCATCTACGACATGGAAAAACGCGGCGACTTTCCGCGCCGTATCGTTCTGACGAGTCGCAATGTTGCCTGGGATCTGGCTGAAGTCGAGCAATGGATCGAGGCACGCAAGCATTCGTCTGCCCAGGCGTGTAAACCTGGCATACCGATGCGATAACCCCCCCAGTTTCAGACGGGTTACCTGTGCGGCCAGCAACCATTTAGCTCCCTGATAAAAAGATAGCCAGCCTTCGCCCTTGAAGTTATAATTAGCTCAGTGCTAATGTTTTGATCATCCAGACCAGGCTGGCCAAAGCTTCACCATTAGCACAACGGGAAGATGGCCCCGGGTCGTAAACGACCATAGGGACCCGAATCATGAAATGGGTAAAGCTACCCAAGTATTGCGAATTGAGCGGTGACACCGCCAACGCGGTTCATGCCCGCCGCAAAAAAGGGCTTTGGTTGGATGGTGTTCATTGCCAGGTGCGGAATCACACGTTGTGGATCAATGTCGAGGCAGTTGAGAAATGGGTAGAGAACGGTCTGTTAAGCTCGCGCAAGGCGTAAGGGTACGCACCTACGCCAGTGGCACGCAGACTATCGAGATACAATTTCAGTATCGCGGTGTGCAATGCAAGGAAACCCTGTCCTCGCTGGATCCATCCAAGAAAGGCGATCAGCGCTACGCCATCAACCTGAAGGCCGAAGTGGAAGGCGCCATAGAGCGGCAGACCTTTCAATACGAAGTATTCTTTCCTGAGTCCAAACGCGCTCGACTGTTCGGGCACGCGAACGTCCAAATCACGATCCGAGAGCTGATTGAAGAGTGGCTTCAGGACATCGAGCGCACGCATCCACACAGTACCTACCGGTGTTACCGGAAGAGCTGCAATGCCCACCTGTTTCCGAAATTTGGCGATATCCGTGCGCGCGATCTAACGCCGCAACATATTCGCGCCTGGATTCGAGAGCGCAGCGGGACACTGAAAAGCATCCGCAATGATTTGACCCCGCTTCGTGCGGTTCTGGATCGGGCGTTGAACGATGACATCATAGATCGCAATCCGCTGGACAAGATCAAGGTCAGCAAACTGGTAGATCGCAACCAGGCCAAGACCGATTACGAAGTCGATCCCTTTACGACCCGAGAAATCGACAAGGTGCTGCAGAGCGCCCTCATCTACGATCCGCGCATTCGGAATCTGCTCAAGTTTGCGTTCTTCACTGGATTGAGAACATCAGAACTGTTCGGTCTGCAATGGGGCGATGTCGACTGGGACCAACGTGAAGTGCATATCCAACGGGCGGTGGTCGAGCGCAAATTAAAGGAAACCAAAACACGAGCCAGCAACCGGAAGGTTCTTCTGCTCCCTTCCGCTTATGAGGCGCTGAAGCACCAGAAACAATTCAGCTTTGTCGGCAGCGATTACATTTTTGTCCGACCGGACGACAAAGGTCCGTTCATTGATTATGAACATTTGGAACGACCCTGGAAGCATGTACTGAAAACGGCCAAGGTCCGTTATCGCAATCCGTACCAAACCCGCCACACCTACGCGAGTCAGTTACTTTCGGGCGGTGAAAATCCCTTGTTCGTCGCGCAACAGATGGGACACAAGACCACCGAGATGATCATGCGCCATTACGGGCGCTGGGTTGAGCAGGGTGATCAACGGCAGCGACACGTGTTCGTCTCCGATTTCGGCCAGGGCGTCAAGGAGGCACGTCCAGCATATACGCACAATGATAGCTGCGCCTCTGCAGCATAAGCCGTCTAAAGATCAGCCCCCTGGCTGATTTACACACTCAACGTCGACCCACCAACGGATCTACCGTTTTGACACCTATAGTTACCATTATCATGCTCTATGGTAAGTATTGTGCTCACTCCACTTGAAAAGCTTGAAATGAACACTATAATTACCACTTTTAGAGATTATGGTATTCATTGTGACCAGCGATAAATCAGTGAAAGGTCGATCCGCGGTGGTCTTTCCCAAGAATCGACGCCTTTTGGAACAGTTTGGCGAGAACATCAAACTGGCGTGTAAACGCAGGGGTTACACCCAGGTGTTGATTTCCGAGCGCACCGGACTCAGCCGCCTCACGATTCGCAAGATCGAAAAGGGCGACCCCAGTGTGTCCATCGGCCATTACCTGGCCGTGCTGAGCGTGCTCGGGTTGGCGGAAGATTTCGCCAGAGTCGCTGCAGACGATGAGCTGGGGCGTAAGCTCCAGGACATCAAGCTGATGAGCAAGAAATCCGGAACACAGCCATGAGCGCGGATAAGTAGCCTTGAGCACCGAAGTCTTCGTCTTTGCAGACTGGGAGGAGTTCCAGGAGCCGACCTTGGTAGGCACGCTTCGCTCCTCTCCCGCACGTCAAAAAGAGCATTTCAGCTTCAGTTATGACACTGATTGGCTGCAGTCTCCTTATGCGCAGCAAATCGACCCTGAGCTCAATCTCTATTCCGGCGAACAGCACGGTGAAGACGATAAAAATTTCCGCGTGTTTCTGGATTCCTGCCCCGACCGCTGGGGTCGCCTGCTGATGAAGCGACGCGAGGCAATCCATGCCCGCCAGGAACAACGTCGTCCACGCGTGCTGTCCGAAATCGATTACCTTCTGGGCGTGCATGACCTACACCGTGCCGGCGCGCTGCGCTTCAAACGCGAAATGGATGGCCCTTTTCTCGACAACGATGAACGCCTCGCGGCCCCGCCGCTCTCATCATTGCGGGAGCTTGAGTACGCCGCCGGGCAGGTGGAAGAAAAAGGCGATAGCGATGATCCCGACTATGTGAAGTGGTTAGCCATGCTGATGTCGCCGGGTTCTTCCCTGGGTGGCGCCAGACCGAAGGCCAGTGTGACCGACGAGGAGGGTCACCTGTGGATCGCCAAGTTTCCAAGCCGTCAGGATGATTACGATATTGCCGCCTGGGAATACGTTGCATACCAGTTGGCGCTGGATGCAGGGGTCGCCATGCCGGAGAGCCGGATCGAGCAGTTCGGCAGTCACCACCACACCTTCCTGACCAAACGCTTTGATCGCACGGCGGAGAGTCGCCTTCACTTCACCTCGGCGATGACGCAACTCGGCTATTACGACGGCGACTATGAAGCCAGTTACCTGGAGCTCGCCCAATTCCTGACCGAGCACGGAGCCAACACCAAAGAAGATCTCGCGCAATTGTGGCGCCGCATCGTGTTCTACATCGCCATTTCCAACACCGATGACCACCTCCGCAACCACGGCTTCATCTACCATCAGGGAGGCTGGTTGTTATCGCCGGCCTACGACATCAATCCGGTGACACCTGCCCATGGATTGCATCTCAATATCACCGACAGCGATAATCGGTTGGACTACGAATTGGCCATGGACGTCATCGAATTCTTTCAGCTAGACCGCGGGCAGGCTTTGAAAATCAAAGATGAAGTGCTCGCCAGTGTTGGCAAATGGCGGGCTCAAGCAAGCGCCGTTGGGCTGGGCAGGAGCGAGCAAAATCTGATGGAACCGGCGTTCAATCTTTGATCCGGATTTTTGGTCATTTTGCTCCATGGAACGAACGTGGAACGCAAATCCGAAAAATAAATGTATCCATTTGATATTAAAAGGTTTTATCTTTAACCTCTAATAGTTCAAGTCCTCTCCTGGGCACCATATATACTTCGCAAATAAATCGGCTGTAATTTCCGGCTACAAGGTGTAGAAATCTAACCCGGACTTGATCCTCGAGGTTCACTAAACGCGACCAAAGGAGCGTTTAGCAACAAGGCAATGCTTTTCCAATTGCCGCAGCCCCAACGGGGTAAAACAGCCTCAAGCTGTTTTATTAACTCCTCTCCTTCTCACCACTCCTTCAATTTGTAAGTTTCTTTAATTACTTCGTAGCACGCACAACTACGAGGGTGGCTTTTAATAGACACGCTGTGAACCCATCCATGGGACTCTCCGTCGACGTCCTGTCTCCGAAGGTCTATAAAAAGCCACCCTCGCAGTTGTGCTGGTATGGTGTTAACCGATTGTCTGGGGGAGGGAAAGGTAATGGTGTTGCAGCATATCACCACGTGAATGCTGAACAATTGCTGATGCATCTCAGTAATGATCAGCAGCGTCGTTTAATACCCTCTGCGATTTTTAGCTTTTTGTGTATTTGTAGCAATTATCGTTTTATTCGCCTTCTTTAAACGTTCTTTAGCTTCTTCCAGGGTTTTAACTATTTTCTTATTTTCAACGTTCTCACTCATGATCCTTTCCTTTTTTCCTGCGCTCTAATTCAAGCTCGTCAAGCTCTCCGCTTCTAAGATGTTTTGGCTCTTCATGATCGGACTTGCCATTCCTTTCTTTAATTTTTTGAGCTGCTTTTTCGAGACGTTTTTTGGCCTCTTCAATTGATAAATCATTGTGATCGACCATATTACACCTCAACCTTCATCGAACAATAAACACCAAATCGTTTCTTGCGTGGCTCAACGTATTCATAACCAAAGGAGCAGTAATAGTCAGATAACTGTTCGCTTAGTGGGTTCATAATTCTCACCTCATCGGCACCTAAGAGAATTGCATAGAATTGAGCTGCCGTTGATATTATCTCGAATATCTGAGTATTCTTCTTATGCTCTGTATAGGGCGTTGCTTCGATAATATCAATCTTTAATGCTGACTTACTAACGGTAGGTAGCCCATAGGAAAGACCAGCCACATTACTGCCGCTCTTCACACATAGGTCAAATCGCTTAAAACAACTTTTACGATTATAAACAGAATATGCATCACTCCACCTCCATTCGCTACGACTGGGCGAGTCATCCTGAATCCGCCACGCGTCAGCTTGCATTACATCCTGCACACCTATAGGCCCACACTTAAACCAAGGGTATGTTTCGTTAATCTGACCGTAAAGAACGTGTCTCAGCTCCGAATAATAGTTTCGCACCTCTACAAAATTAAGCTGTGACAAATCCTTGTTTCTTGCGTTATTCATAGCATTTCCTTTTTCAAAACTGGACAAACCAGATTAGTTGTCATTTCTACTATTAAAAAATTGTTTTCTGAGAGAAAGCTATTTCCCAACAACAAAAAAATCGCCCACCTATACGAATGGGTTATTTCCAAAGCCTGTTTCCGGCCTTTAGCGGACATACAGGATTTTTACTCGGCCCCCGAACACTGCCCCCTTATCTGCGACCTAGGTGACCGCGTCCTCCCCAGGTACGGGTACAGCTGGGAGGACAAATTCAGGCATTGCACATAATATCTCAACACTCATATCTCATCCTTCAACGGATGAGTGGGAATGCTTATGCTTAAATCGTAATTGAATATTTCTTTTCTCTTAGCTTGAAAGCAATATCTCCGCCTTCCAATATGTCGCATACGTGCTCGCGAATACCCTGGGAATCAAGAATATATGGTATTGAAGAATCACGTGGTTTGGAGTTTTCTAAACTGCCAGTTTTATATGCGAATTTCTTGTCATCACGGTTTTCGCTTCTAGTTCCATGTTGATTAGCCACAATAACTAACTCACTATCAGCCCCCACCACTATATTGGGGTTGTGCGTGGCCAAAATAATTTGCCGTTTTATCTTCTTTTTCTCTAAATATTTTACGAGATCCAAGTAAATTGCCCTGTTATCCAAATCATCTTCAGGCTGATCAATGAGAATCGGGCATTTTTTTATCGCTAAAATCGAGTAATAATTTCAAAATAACGAAGGCTTTTTTTCCATCCGACATATGTTTGAAGTTATCATCTTCATAAATCAAGTCATAAGCGACATCATAAAAACATTCAGATAAAAGACTCGAAACTAAGGATTGTGCTGTGTATCCGCCTTTGAGTGTTACAGCTCCAGAAAGTAAGGAGTTTAATAAACTAACCAAATGCTGCATATATTGGTCGTTATCCTGATAGGTGAATTCAGCTATGCTGCGACTGGAAGAACTTTGAAGATTTAATGCCCCTTCGAGAATTTCTCGATATCTTTTTTCACTGAAGTTTGATACAGCGTTAATATCTAGTCCGTCTTGGCTAGTATTGAGTTGCGGCAAAAGCTCGTCAATCTCAGTGAAATAGGCGTTGTGATTCGAAATTATACTCTCCTTGATTTGATTCCACTTCTTTTGAAGCTCCCCTATTTCACTCAATGTTGAGTTAATCTCGCTGAGCTTTATTTTTTGTTCTTTAATAAGATCCTGTATTTCTTTCAACTGGGCTGAGTTTTGGTAGGCTTGTGAAGCTTTTTTATACGTCTCGTCTGATTTCGCTTGCTCCATCAACCTATTACTCTCTTCTATAGATCGAGTAATTTCATCAAGCTGAGAGTCCAGACCTCCAATCCATTTCGTTTCAATTTCCTGACTAAGAACATCATATAGCTCATTAATTTTATTTCGTTGGGAGTCTGAAATCGTTGCAAATTCTATCGCTATGTCCTTCCTCACTAACGAAATGCTTTTGAGTCGCTCAATCTGCTGCTGATCTTTGAACAGTCTGTCTCTGATATTCAATGATTCCTCGATAAGAAGCTTTTGCTTATCGTAAATAGCTCTTTCTTCTTCAGATAAAGAAAGGGTATCAAGCTCTACTAATTTATTTTGGAGCCTCAAGATTTCATCCTCGACACCCTTCTTATCACCTTTATCTAAAAGTATGCCTTGACGACGTCTAATTTCCTCAGCACCTTGAAAGAGATCATTGATTTCAGATGAAATAAGCTTTTTAAGCTCGGATCGCCTTGTAGAATGCGACTCCAAAACAGACCCTTTTCCATTAATGCTTAAAATATCCTGAATTAGCTTGCTTAATTTAGCGTTATTAGTTGCAAGCTGAAACATATATCCCTGCTGAAAGAATTCAATTTCTCGGTTGTCGTTAACTTCGCCATCCTTCCAAATTACCGATATAGAAGATGAAACATTTTGCACGAAAGTCCCGTATTCGGGTTTATTTACAAATGATATTGGTTCTTCTGTTTTTAGTTTTTGTGCAATAGCTGTAAGAAGAACAGATTTGCCCGTAGACCTTCCGCCAATAATGGAGTTCATATTCCCATTAAGCTGAATGGTTTCATTTAAGATCAGTGGATTTTGTATTTTTATTCTGTCTATTACTTGATATCCAGCCTTATCGTCAGGCTGATTTTCCTGAACAGATACTCTAGACGGTTCATAAACAATTTGTTTCAACCCTTCAAAAGTAGGGTCTGACTTAATCCAGGTGTTACTGTTGCCGATACGATCTTTATTTCCTGAATCTGAATAGTGATGAGCATCACTGCAATCAAGAAGTAGATCATTAACAGACTGCGATGATAGCTTCTGCTTTGCAGCGTGAAATTTGTCAACTGATTCAGCTGAAACAAAGACTATGTCTGCCTTGTTTATAATATCCTTCTTTGAAGAGATAGAGCTGTCAGACCATCGCAAACTATCCCATTCCGTTTTACCAACAGCTAATAAATACCTCCCCTTTAGGAAGCTGTTACTCTCCAGTCGGTCAATTAGCTCTCCTTCATCAAGGTTTAGGTTTCTAAACCCCTCCATAAGGTCAGAACCATATCTAGCTAATTGATCAGGCGGTACTGTGGCTTTAATACTAGCACCCAGTGCTTCGAGTAACCGTTCCTGACCAAGAGGCTCCTTCCCTCCCTGGCGCAAGCCTGTAGCTTTGATGTAACGTATTTAAAAATTGGCTTTTTATTACCCCAGGATCGAGCAGATCTGAAAATACCACGTGGAGATTGATTCGCTTATATGAGCCGAAATCAACGCCAGCAAACATGGAGATTCTGAATTCCACGACTGGTAGCAATAAATCTATATTATTTAACCGCCCGTTATCCGTCTTTTCTCTAAGCAGTCTCTCGTACCCATCAATGAACATATAGTCATTGATACCCAAAACTTTAAAGTCAGGGGGAAGGCTTTCTAGATCCTTAATGTAACGATCCCAAACTGCATCATCACTCCCTTGTCCAAACTGGTTCTCTATCGAATACGGGGTATGAATATGCAAGTCCCACTTTCGCCACTCTGATCCTTTATCGTATTTATTGTCCATATTGCCCTTGTAAGTTAATTGGTTGGCGCTCTATTATTTAGCGTCTACTGAGCGCGAGGCAGCTATCAAATATTTATTTATTCAACTCTTGTTTCCAGGCGCTTTTTCAAAGCTAGACCATTCACGTTATTGATGGACAATGATCAGATAACAACTTAACAGAAGAAAAACGTCCGCTTTGGGTCGAAAGCGCACATTACGTCCATCTAGGCGAGAGTTTGGCTTTTAGCGGCGAGGGAGCAGAAGGACGTCCGGGCATCGAAATAGGATTAGTTTTCCTGAACAATTCCCAAGTCATCAAAACATCGCTGGAAAGCGTCCAGCAAATCCGTGATCTCAGGTTTTCTCAAATCACTCTTAAGCACATACCCCAATTCCACAAGCTTTCGATGGCTAGGGTAAACTCTGCTTCGGCCACAGTCCAGCGCGCCAAGAACTATATTCTCGACACGCTTAAGCGATGCATCTCGCCTTGTCTGCGTTTCCCACTTTCGATAACGTCGCTTAAGCTCAGCATACTCTTTGGGGAAATGGTACTCCAATACTGTATAGGTAATTTTATGTTTTTTCCCAAATGCGTAGGGCCAGGTGGTGGCTTCGGGTTCTGATCCAGTACTGCCAGGAGATCCATTAATACTCTTTTCTTAGCAATCTTCGAAATGTTGGATTTGGCGACAAAATAAGGCTTAACCTGAACTTGCCAGCTTTCATAAAATGACAACAAAACCTGATCGGTAGTGAATTGATCTTTGGGTATGTCGATTCGCAGCACACATCTATTATGTGCTGGGACATTGTTTCAACGCTATTGCCGCGCCGCTTCCATTAAGGGAGGTAGTGACTTTATAACATCACACCGACTCTCGCAGGCCGTCGCAAAAAACCCAATTTGGAATGCGACTAGCTGCTGACCCGCACCTCGCGCGTGGACCCCATACCGCTACCTTCATTCACGCTCAGGCCCAACCGTTTCGCTCGCTCCCAATATTGTCTTTTCTTTACCTTCCTGGCTTGCGGTCTCGGCGGTGTATACGACTGTGATTCTCACGTGCATCACCGATACGTCACATGATCCCTGCACCGGAGTGTTGTCCACATCACCAACAGGCGTTAATCTAATGATCGTCAGCGCAACACAACTCAATATTAGTTTCGATAGAAACCTTTTTACCCGCTTTATTGAGAACATTTTGTTACCCCCTCACTGTTATGTGTTATTTGGGGCTATCGTAACCCTGCCTAAAAGCACGGAGCGGCCAAAAAGAATATTTTGCGAAATTCGCGTTTCGGCCGGAAAATTTTCTTGAGTAAGCACCGAATCACTTTTATTTTTCCGCAGAAAAGCTGGAAGGAGCCAGAAAAATGCCCGGAAAGTACGTATACAACAGCATTACACTAGCCCATAAATGTGCATTGCTGCTTAGCCCAGACAATATTTATTCCATTGCATACCATAACGCCCAAGGAAACCCGACAAACAAAGACGGTAGCGAGAAAGAACGATGGGTTGGCAACACATTTAAAGCTGTTGTTGGCCTTAAAAAAGATACCGTCCGAAGCATTGCACTTGGCGGATTCCCCAACGGCGCCCCCAATACAGATTATGGAGAGACGATAGTAGCTAGCTTGCGGAAATTCAGAGAGGAGATGAAGCAGAAGCTCGGCACCGATCATCGCTTATTTCAACATGAAGAAGTCACTGCGGAAGACTTTTCTGTCGAAGTGGATTTAGGCAAAGATGGTCGCAATTGCGTCGGGGAGGCTTCAGTCTGGAATGTCGCGAAGAAATTGGGACTTAGCCGCGAAGAAAGTTATATAGCGATAGAAAAAGAACGGAACATGCGGCCCAAAGAGAATTGCAGTTATTTCCTATCAGAAGAACTCGCAACGATGACACTCGATAGAGCCGCCGGGGCCTATCTAATTATTACACCAACAGCTTATGGAAGCTCCACAGGGATTAGATTACTCACTATGCGCATCTCGCATGTCATGACAAATCCATACGGTTCTGGTTGTTGTATACGCGTAAAAGTAAACCTACCCAATCGCCATTCAGACAAGCCATCTATGCGCTACCAATATCGCGGCCATTTGATTCCGACTAATGGACAACTGGGGTGGTCAATGCATCTTGGGCAAGCGCCATACACGGTAGACCTGGAAGAAGAGATGTTTCAAGCAGGCAAGCAGATCATTGAGCCTAGATGGGGCGAAGGTGGTGAGGTGCAACGCAAGATAAAAGCTGAATCGGATCACCCAATTCATCTAGCTGACGACATGCATATCCAGTTAAAAGAGCCACACCGAGCACGACCGACCATCGGCCTACTTTCATCATTGAGTCAACGCACTCTACACGACGATGTGGATTCAGTGCGAACACCATATTGCTCCCTTATTGTTACCTCCGGCATTTTTCTTGGCGATTTTACTGACGAAGAGCGCAGGTTTATGCAGGAAGGCATCGGCATATACCGAACATTGGAAGAGGCTCGCACGAAATTGTTAGCATTAGTGCAAACCGAAGAACAGATTCACGCAATCAATGATACGTGCGACGCATACGAAAAAGTGAGAGAACGGCATGGATCAGAGATGATGTTCAAGTGCCCTAGCTTACCTTCCTTGTGATACTTCAGGACGCCATCATCTCAGCGCGATGCGGTAAAGGCTTAGCCGCAACGGAGCAAACGAACCCAACCTCACGAATAAGGAGCAGCAGGCAACTCCATCAACTTATTGCAACGAGGCCGTTCAATAGCTAACAACCCGACCAGGTAATGACTTCACCCGAACACACCAGCAGCTCATTAAGCTCTCAAATGAGCATACCTGCTAACCCGTCTTGACGCTCTAGGAACGAGCACAGCCCAACTCCACTCGTGCCCGCCTCCCAGTCACACCCACTCTTTTTCGCCCTCCATACACCCAAACGCGCCTTCATACCAAAGTAAACCGAGAGGTAAACTCTCAGTTTTTTGATACACCAGTATCAGTATTTTGATATTCACAAATTTCTGAGACACCAGATATAACCTAACCAATTGTTTTATAAAGAAATTTTAATTGGCACGCTACTTGATATCTCTCAAATCGTAATTTGACGCCGTGTTCAAACAGTAGTTGGAGCACATCCCAAAAATTTATGGTTTAGATCGAGATAAGGCGATGCTGGTTTTAAGAAACTCCCATTCACAGCCACCGTTAACGGGTAATTTGGCAACGGCATTTGTATCCAGGGCACAGACACTTTGGAATCAAGGCGATGCAGAGCAGTTGGTTCAGCTTTTTGCCCCCCACTGCGATTGGTATAGCTGTAATCAAACACTGCTTGGGCAGCAAGCGTTGTTTCAATCCCTCCAAGACCAGTTCAAAAGCCGCTCCCACTGCCAAGTGGCGCTTAAGCTCCGGTCTCACTCGTTCACTCGACTCTCTATTGACTACCAAGCCTATCGCCAAGACTCCAAAAACCTGCACGGCAAACGAGGCAATGGCAGCGCATTAGTTCAACTGAACAGCAACGGACTTATCTCCGAGTTAAAGATTGTTGGTAGCCAACCGACGCCATCACATCAAACACTAACGCTATCGGTGCGGCCTTTTGTTGGCGGAGGTAGCCATGAACACTAATGTCGAAAAAGCCGATCAGCCCTACTCACTGCTATTGTTTTTGGTCTGCATTCTTATCACCGGGTTTTCTGCTGAATATTCTGATGCATCGATTCGCACGAATTCGCCGAGTCAATTCAGTTTTACCTTTGACAACGATGTGCTCGTGCCGGGAAAACGCGATCAAGACTATACCGCAGGCATCAGTGTCGCCTACAAACAGAAAAATCGCTTCGAATCCATAATCAGTTTACGACCAGCACTTGACGCCGTGGATGGGTTCTTGTCCGTCGATGATGGAACACAAAGCAGTTATGCGATTGAAGCCGGGCTATACGGTTTTACGCCGGAAGAAATCAGCCAAACCCAAGCCACTAAAAACGACCGCCCCTTTGCCAGCATTGTGTATTACTCGCATGCTCAGGAGCGCGTGAATTTTCACGGTCGTGTTGCATGGCAGAGCACATTAACACTGGGTGTTTTAGGCCTAAAAATTTTTGAACAATTGCAAAGTGAAGTGCATGACGTTACCGATAGCGAAGAGGCGCTTGGTTGGCATAACCAAATCTCGGATGGCGGCGAGTTAACCGCACGCTATCAATTGGCAAAACAAGTTGCACTGACACCTGAAGCCAGCCGCATAGAAGCCAAGCTAACGCGCCAAATTTCGCTTGGGTATATCACCGAAGCTAATCTAAGTCTCAACATGCGAGTTGGTAACTTCAATTCGCGCTGGTGGGCATTCAATCCAGAATTAACCAGCTATGGAGAAAAAAGCGCCGTAGAAAACCGCCACTCCGACAACTTTGTTTTCTTTGGTGCCGCTATAAAAGCCAGGGCATACAACGCTTTTTTGCAAGGCCAATTCCGCAGCAGCAAGGTCACTTTTAACAACGATGAAATTAAACACTTTTTAGTGGAAGCCTGGGTGGGATACACCAAATCACTCTTCAAGGGATACCAACTGACTTACATGGTACGTGGACATACATCGGAAGTGAAAGAAGGAGGAGGTGATCGTGACTTAATTTGGGGCGGTTTAATACTTAACAAAACATTCTATTAGTGATCAACATTTTTGGAGAACATTATGTCAACTATCAAATTGTATCGTCATCCTTTATCCGGCCATTCGCACAGAGTCGAGCTATTACTTTCTCTGCTGAATATAGAGGCTGAGATTATCGATGTAGACTTATTAAACGCAGAACATAAAACACCGGAATTTCTGGAGAAAAACCCATTAGGACAAGTGCCGGTTTTAGAAGACGGAGACGTAACCATTTACGACTCCAATGCAATTCTAATCTACCTCGCTACCCAATATGACCAAGACAAAAAATGGCTCCCTAGCGATCCTGTCGGTGCCGCTCTAGTAGCGCAATACTTGTCAGTTGCTGCCGGTCCTGTTGCGTTTGGCCCAGCGGCTGCACGCTTAATCACTGTGTTTGGCGCACCATTAGATGCACAGTTCGCCATCGCGACAGCCAAAAACATTCTTACCGCATTGAATAATCACTTAGCGAAAACTAAATGGTTAGCAGCAGGCCACCCAACCATCGCCGATGTTGCAAACTATGCGTACATAGCACATGCACCTGAAGGCAATGTTGACTTGTCCGATTTCCCACACGTGAAAGCCTGGCTTCAACGCGTGGAATCTCTCACTGGCTTTGTGCCAATGCAATCAACCGCAGTAGGGTTGGCGGCATAATATGATGACCACATCTCCCTTTCATCGCGGTGAACAATTCATTCAAAAGCGTTTAGGCGTTAATGATCAAATGGAGCGTTTTGGGCAAAAAGTTATCCGTAACTACCTGCCCGACCAGCACATGACATTTTATCAACAGCTGTCCTATGTCTTTGCTGGCTCTGTTGATGAAAAAGGGTGGCCCTGGGCGTCGATATTAATCGGCGACCCAGGATTTATATCCTGCCCAGATCCAAAATTTTTATCTGTCGACGCCGCAACCATACCCGGCGATCCACTCCAGCAAAGCCTAAAGCACGGAAAAAAGGTGGGCATGCTAGGCATAGAACTGGCAACACGTCGTCGAAATAGACTTTCAGGAACCGTTATTGCCACCACAGACAATGAATTCAGCTTGAAGATAGATCAATCGTTTGGAAACTGCCCGCAATACATTCAAGCGCGCACACCAAACAAGGATAGCGATCAAACGCTTTCGACAAAGCAATCCACGTTTACAACGCTGAATAGCTACGCGAAAACGTTGATTGAACAGAGCGATACGCTGTTTGTCACCAGCTATGTCAGCAATGCAATTTCAGGTAGCGACTTTGGCGCGGCTGAAGGTGTCGACGTCTCTCATCGAGGAGGAAAACCCGGATTTGTAAAAGTAGAAGACGATAAGGTATTAAAAATCCCAGACTACGCCGGTAATTTTCATTTCAATACCTTAGGCAATTTGCTAGAGAACCCCAAGGCCGGGCTGTTGTTTATCGATTTCAACAAAGGCCACTTGCTGATGCTAACGGGTCGAGCGGAAATCCTTTGGGACTACCCCAATCTAGAATTTTTTGAAGGCGCCGAGCGGGTTTGGGCCTTCTCACTTGATCATGGTGTACTTCTCGAAAATGCACTACCACACACGTGGTCAGCACCATTATTTTCAATCAATTCAGAACTAACCGGCACCTGGCGCGAAGCTGAATTAAAACGCGAAGCCGATAAATTTCGACATGAATGGCGACAACATATGGTAACTCGTGTTGAGAAAGAAAGTAGTGATATCACATCATTCTACTTAAAGCCGAGCACAACCGCTGGCGACACTCGTCGCAACATAATGCATTCCGAAAACTCGGCAAAAGCTCACTTTAAAGCCGGACAGTTTTTAACGCTAAAAGGGGCCATTGACGGAAAGGAAACCATCAGAACCTACACCGTATCAAGTGCGCCCAATGACGAAGAATATAGAATCAGCGTTAAGAAGGATGGTGTTTTCTCACAGTATTTACACGGCCACTTGACGCCCGGTTTCAGCATCAATGCAAAGTCACCAACCGGGGATTTTTTCGTCGTCACACCTCACAAGCGCCCAATCGTTCTCATTGCTGCAGGTGTCGGCATCACACCCATGGTGTCTATATTGCGTGATTTATTGTTCACCCAATTGAAAAAAAGACAGGCCCTCCCCGTTACCCTCATCGCAGTAGCGCGATCAGCCGAAGAACGGGCATTTTTTAAAGAACTCGGTGAGTTGGCTAGCCGTCTCGTACAAGCCAACATTATTTGGTGCCTTACACAGCCAGAAAGCCATTTGGTGCAGGGGCAAGACTATGACCATCACGGTCGCCTGACCGAGCAGGTACTGCAAGCACATCTTCCTCAAGGTAAGGAGAGTGATGTCTATATTTGTGGGCCAACTCCATTTATGCAATCCGCCTACACCTGGCTACGCAGGCTGGATATTCCGGACAACCAAATCCATGCCGAAGCGTTTGGCCCCTCTTCGCTGCAACGAGAATTAGCCTCTCACGCATCCGTTGATTATGCAGACGAGGCGCTGGTTTCAGTCCTTGATCGAAAAGGAAACCATCTTCTAGAACAACACTGGCAACGGTCAGATGGGACGCTACTCAATTTTCTGGAAACACACGGCGTTGAACCTAACTTTGGTTGTCGCAGTGGTCGGTGCGGCAGCTGTCGAGCCAAACGGCTAGAAGGCAATGTACTTCATTCGAGCCCAATCAGTTCTGATTTGAAGGACGATGAAATTTTACTGTGTGTCGCAAAGCCATCGGCTACCGACAGCAGCAATGACACTCAGTTAGTCATTGAGTTAATCGAATAACTGCGTGGTTTAACCAACAAAGAGATTGAGGCAACTCCTATGTTGAATATGAATTTTAATGAGCGTGTAGTCATTGAAACGCGCAACAAAGAATGGCAAGTAAGCCCAAAACCTGGCGTTTTGAGAAAGCCACTTGCGCGAGAAGAAGCTGAACGTGGACATGCAACGAGTATCGTCAGATATGAAGCAGGCGCGCACTTCCACAAGCACGGCCATCCGCTCGGCGAAGAAATTTTTGTGTTAGATGGCGTCTTCTCTGACGAAACCGGCGATTACCCAGCAGGCACTTACATTCGTAACCCCAAGGGTTTTAAACATGCGCCTTTTAGCCGCGAGGGCTGCACCCTATTTGTAAAACTTCATCAATTTCAAACTGGGGATACCACGAGTCTTCGCATTAATACCAATGAAGCTAGTTGGGTTCCTGGCGAAGGGCATCTAGATGTCATGCCCTTACATCAGTTTAACAGCGAGTCGGTGGCTTTGGTGCGTTGGCCCGCAGGAGAAAAATTCGATTTTCGGCTGCACGCTGGCGGTGAAGAAATATTGGTGATTAGTGGCGAATTTATCGATGAAAGTGGCCGCTACCCCAAAGGCACCTGGATCAGAAATCCCCACCTAAGCCTGCATAAACCCTATGTCGAAGAAACGACGTTGATTTGGCTAAAAACAGGCCACTTACATAACACACCGATTCACTAACGAATAATCATTTAGCAATGCTACACACTGACAATATTCAACAACCCACAGGAGTATTCAACATGAAACCTTTTGACGGCATCAAAAAATTATCACTTTATCATTTTCAATCATGCCCGTTTTGCGCATCAACCCGTAGCGTGATTAAAAAAACCGGACTGTCCATTGAACACCGCGATATTCAAAAAAATCAATCCCATTGGGCCGATTTAGTTGAGAACGGAGGAAAGTCACAAGTCCCTGCACTTCGGATCGAGCGCGAATTTGAACCGACTCAATGGATGTATGAATCAGGTGATATCAATGAGTTCTTAACACTTTACGCTCAAGAAATACAACACAAGAAAACAGCATAACTAAACAGTACAACGGGGTATTACCATGAAAAATAGTATCGATTACCGAACCGTGGATGTGGCCATCATTGGATTCGGCACAGCGGGTATGTCCGCTTACCGCGAGGCCCTGAAACAAACTCAAAACATTGTGTTTATCGAGGCAGCACACTTTGGCACTACGTGTGCGCGAGTCGGGTGTATGCCAAGTAAACTATTAATAGCTGCCGCCGAAGCGGCACACAATGCCGAGTCCACCGCGCAGTTCGGTATTCATACTGCGGGTATTACCGTCGATGGTAAACAAGTGCTCAAACGTGTCCAAAGTGAAAGAGACCGATTTGTAGGTTTTGTTAATGAAGCAGTAGAAGAGTTTGATCCAGCCCATAAATTGCTTGGCCGCGCACAGTTTAAAGATGACAACACATTGATCGTAAATGACGACATCGAAATTACTGCGCGACGAATTGTTATAGCCACAGGTTCTCGCCCCGCCTACCCCGCTTTATTAGCTGAAGCAGGCGACAGATTGCTAACCAATGATTCAATATTTGAGCTAAGCGACTTACCCAAATCCGTCGCGGTATTTGGGCCAGGGGTCATTGGACTAGAACTCGGTCAAGCATTGAGCCGCCTAGGCGTCAAAGTGAAAGTGTTTGGCCGAAGCGGCAGCGTTGCCGCTATTAGCGATCCGGTTATTCGAGAATACGCAAACACCACATTTAACCAAGAGTTTTATCTGGACACACGCGCGAATGTCAAAAGCACCGTAAAACAGGACGACTCCGTCTTGATTCGCTATATCAACAAAGATGGTTTGGAGATTGATGAAACCTTCGATTATATTTTGGCGGCAACCGGCCGCAGACCGAATGTCGACAACATTAGTCTTGACAATACCACACTAGCGCTCGATTCCCGTGGTGTGCCTATTGTTGACCGCTACACAATGCAAACCAGCGTCCCACATATTTTTATGGCAGGCGATGCAACAGACGATCAAACCTTACTGCATGAAGCAGCGGATGAAGGTCGCATTGCAGGTAGTAATGCGAGCAGCTTCCCTGATATTCGTTCTGGCTTGCGTCGTTCGCCACTTAGCGTTGTATTTACTGACCCCCAGGTGGCCACCGTAGGTTTGAATTTTCAGCAAGTAAATGACCAGTACGCGTCCTGTTTTGCCATCGGTGAAGTCAGCTTCGAGAATCAAGGTCGAAGCCGAGTCATAGGTAAAAACAAAGGTCTTTTGCGGGTTTACGCCGCTCAAGGTACCGGCATATTGTTAGGTGCAGAAATGTTTGGTCCAAGTGCCGAGCACATCGGCCATTTGATGGCTTGGGCGTTACAACAACGACTTACTATCAATCAATTGCTTGATATGCCTTTTTATCACCCCGTGATAGAAGAAGGCTTACGTACAGCCTTGCGCGATGTCGCCTCGAAGTTACATCTAGGCCCGGAAATGGTTGCCCGCTGTCTAGACTGCGGCCCCGGTGCATAGGTTCGCAGGTTCGCAGGTTCGTTAAACTACCCCGCTGCGTGTACAGCCAGCAACACTATCAACTGAAGATATATTTTTAACACCCCGTCAGTCCCCCTTTGCCAGTTGGGCGCTTTTACTGAGTGTATTTGCGTTCGCTGGCATTTTTTAAATACATAAATGCAGCCATGGCTGGTTTATACGCTAAAACCGCCAGCTAAGCGCACGGTTTACCGCGTCTGGCATTCTATATACACTTCAAGCTTGCAAACATCTATCGTTCTACCGAACACTAATATTCCATAACAATAACCCAGGATGTTCCAATGCGCTTATGTCTAGTAGTCGCTAGCTTTCTTTTGGTTTTGGTCTCGGCCTGCGGACAGCAGGAAGCTCCGAATATAGCCAACGCAAAGCCTTTTGACCCAACTGAAACGAACGTATTAGCTGCTTGGCTAGACGAAGAGTTCGCTACGCAACTCAATTTTTCGCCTCAATGGAAAACACAGCTTGGCGATAAATCTGATTACGACAAATTAGATGATCCATCGATTACTGCACAAGAGCAGAGGCTCCAGTGGCACAGACGTAGTGTTGCGGAAATGGAGTCCCGTTTTGATTATCTAAAATTAAGTGCTGAAGGAAAAGACTCCTATGACTTGTGGCGGTTTGGGTTAGAACGTGCAGAAATGCAATATAAATGGCGCACATACCGTCTGCCCTTTGTTCGTGGTGGCGCTCATGCTTATTTACCTAACTTCCTCATTAATTTTCATAAGATTGAATCGGCTTCCGATGCGCAAGATTACATAGCGCGGCTTGATAAACTTGATGACGTACTCAACACCTACTTATCACTCACTAAACGTTCAGCAGATAAAGGGATACGAGCAGCACAATTTAATTATCAATTTGCTATTGATGAAATCCAGCGGGTCGTCAGCGGTGAACCCTTTGACTCAACGGGAATCTCACCACTTTGGAAAGACATCAGCAGCAAGGTGACTAAGCTCGCTGAAGACGGTTTAATCGACGACAATGCGGCATCAGAAATACTCGCTTCTGCTCGAGATATTCTATTAACGCAAGTCGGACCAGCGTATGACAATGTAGCAAATTGGCTAGACACCGATAGGAAAAACGCCCCACCAGGTCAAGGCGTCTGGTCGTTACCAGAGGGCGACGACTATTATGACTATCGATTATCACTCAATACCACTACGCAACTCACTGCGGATGAAATTCATCAAATTGGTCTCACAGAAGTTGAGCGTTTACGCAGTGAAATGCAGACACTGCTTGAAACTATTAATTTCGACGGGACGTTGGACGAATTCTTCATCTATATCCGTGAAGATCCGGACAACCGACTGACCTTGCCAAACACTGATGAAGGTCGGCAGCAGTATATTGATCTCGCCACACAGTATCTCGATAAGATTAAACAAGAATTACCAAACTATTTTGGCATACTCCCAAAAGCCGACCTCATCGTAAAACGAGTTGAGCCATTTCGCGAGCAAGATGGCGCAGCCCAACACTATTATGCCGGCGCACCCGATGGCTCAAGACCCGGTATTTTTTACGCGCACTTATCGGATATGAATGCCATGCCAGTTTATCAACTCGAGGTTATTGCCTATCACGAAGGCAACCCAGGGCACCATATGCAAATTTCCATTGCGCAAGAACTTACGGATATTCCTCGCTTCCGAACCCAAAGTTTTCATACCGCATATGTCGAGGGCTGGGCACTGTATTCAGAGTTTCTTGCAAAAGAAATGGGTTTTTATCAGGATCCTATTTCAGATTTTGGCCGACTAACAACCGAGATGTGGCGAGCTATAAGATTAGTCGTTGATACCGGGTTGCACGCTAAACAATGGTCAGAGGAAGATGCCGTGCAGTACTTTCTCGCTAATTCACCACAACCAGAGACGACTGTGCGCTCAGAGGTGCAACGCTACTTATCTAACCCAGGGCAAGCGACCGCTTACAAAATCGGTATGTTGGAGATTTTGCAATTGCGCAAAGAAGCGAAACAATTGCTAGGCGAAGAATTTGATATTCGCGGTTTTCACGATACCGTTTTAGGCGGGGGTTCACTACCGCTACCGGTGCTTAGAACGCGCATTTTTCGCTGGATAAGCAACACAACACGATAGCCACACCAGTACTTAGACAGCCGATACCATCTAAACGGACAATTCGATTATGACAGATTCAACTATTTATCTTCCCAAAGAGTCACAAGGCACAGCTCCCAGCTACCAGCGCTTAAAAGGGAGAAATATTTTAATTGTCGGTGGCGGCCAGGACGAACGCGGCGTTGAGGATGCCCCTATAGGCAACGGGCGGGCCATGGCTATATTGTTTGCGCGCGAAGGTGCGCATGTTTCGGTTGCTGATAAAAATTTGGCGTCTGCCGAGCGCACTTGTGAAATTATCACTGGCGAAGGAAACACCGCATTCCCGTTGGCATTAGATGTTCGAAATCCAGAGATGATTGAGCGAGAAATCAAAAGCGCGCACAACACAATGGGCGGGTTAGACGGACTTGTTTATAACGTTGGCTTTGGGAATGAGATGTTTTTTGACAACATGACAGCTGAAAGCTGGGATAAAGTTATGGAAGTGAATTTGCGAGGTGCCGCCTTAACAATAAAAGCTGCGCTTCCATTAATGGGCGATGGTGGAGCGATTTCGATAACATCTTCCACTGCATCCATTAAACCCGGCAGCCAAATACCGGCTTATGATGCATCCAAAGCCGCGCTTGCAGGGTTGATGAGGCACACAGCTTTCGAAGGAGCAAAACGAAACATTCGCGCAAATGTCGTGGCACCCGGCTTAATGGATACCGCCCTAGGACGAATAGCCTCACAAAAAAGACCATCACGCGCAAAAACACCCATTCCTCTCAACCGCCAAGGCACAGGCTGGGAAGTCGCTTACATGACTCTGTTTTTATTAAGCGACGAAGCGGCGTACATCACCGGTCAAGTTATGGTTGTTGACGGCGGGCTTACCAGCATCCGATAGCGCTTGACTCAACTCTGATAGCCACAGACCATTCACACTGTTGTGCCGATTAGCCCAGCGATCGGCGTTAACAAGTAAAACCAACAATTTCAGAAATAGACCTCGTTAGGAAATCACAACAGGAACCTAACTCTATCACCGCTCCATTTTAATTCCGCTCACCTCGGTGCGCATTTTTCCCAGCTTTGAGCGCATGTAGGCGCTTACAGATTGTACTGCACAGGCTTTTTATCAATTCGCCATCACATCAAAACAAATCTAATAATGTAACCAGCTGATAATGCGAGCCAGCCGCATACAGCTGTTGCACCACTACATTGGCACACTCAGGTCACCCAATTAAGGAAAGTCCGCTATAAAAATATTTCAAGGAATCGCCCATAAGAGATTTTTTCTCGATCAGATTAATGCGCAAGCTGAAACGCAGTAATAGACGCTACGACATTTGAAGTTCAACGCGCCACTAAAACCGCAAAGAATACACCGAAAACCAAAAAGCGAAGTTTACGGTCATCACTGCCTTTGAGTGTGATTCGGTGTTTCTATACATTAGCGCCCCTCAAAAATATTCGTTGGTAATTAGCAGAGACAAAGGGCATGAAAATCATCAAGAAAGGATTCGTATTCGTTTTATTAGTCGTTTCTAGTGGAAGTTTTTCCGAATCCGCCATTGAGAATAGATCGCAGCTCACTCAAAGCAAGACACAACCCACAGCAGATAGCCTGTTCTTTCCTCATCGCGCCTCTACGACTCATAACAATTTGGCAAGCACGAATAGCTTTGAAAGTGCAGAAATATGTCGTGGATGTCATCAAGAAATTTATAACGAATGGCGTTCATCGATGATGGCAAACAGTTGGGAGGATCCTATCTATCGCGCACTGCTTAAAAAAGCCAGCGAAGAAACCGATGGCGCAATTGACTACTTTTGTACTGGGTGCCATTCTCCTGCCGGTTTATTAACAGGGAAAATAAATTCTCAGGTTAATCGCACCTTACCAGAAGAAGACTCTATTCATCTACCGGGCGTAGATTGCGATGCTTGCCATCGAATGACTGGGATATCGGGGCTAACCAACGGCGCTTATATTCTTGATGCCAATGCCGATGTAAACGTCAAGCGCGGTCCCCGCCGTGATGCTGAATCGCCTTACCATCAAACCGAATACTCAACCCTTCACAAGCAATCTGAAATGTGCGGTGCCTGCCATAACGTAAGCCATCCGTTTAATGATATTCCAATAGAACGCACCTATGACGAGTGGTACGAAAGTGCCTACCGAACGCAGGGCATTGAATGCCAAGACTGCCATATGCCGCGAGTAAAAGGCCGAGCTGCGATTATGGGGCCCATGAGGGAAGATCGAGCCTCGCATCATTTCTCTTCAGCAAACACAACCATCATTGAACGATTTGGCGATCATCAAAGCGTAGAAACCGCACGTAAGTTTTTACAAACTAGCGCCACCATAGAATTTGTTGATCTACCCCGACAATTGTCAGCTGGCGGTGTTCACAACATACAAGTCAAAGTCACGAACGTTGGTGCGGGACACAAGCTACCCACGGGTTTTCCTGAGGGGCGCGAAGTGTGGATCGATTTCCAAGTGTTAAACCAGAACAACGAGGAGATGTATCGACTGGGTCAGGTATCAAACGGCAAAACCGAACCCGGTACAAAAAATTTTAAAGTTCATCTAGGTAACACTCATGGCGAAGAAGTGGATATCGAAGTATGGACAGTCGACCGTATTCTTTCTGATAACCGGATACTACCGAATGGTTATGCGACAGAAACCTATCGCGTTCCTGTTCCAGATAATCTCAATGGCCTCTTAACAGTCAACGCTACACTCTACTATTGGCCTTTTTCCCAAGCCTTCGCAGACCATTTATTAGGCAAAGATAAAATCAACGTTTCTATTGAGCAATTAGCTACGACGTCTCAAACTATTCAAATCCATTAGCATGAAGCGAGTTTAGGGCAAGCTGCTGCCTGCATGGTGCCTATATGGCGCCGTCCATTTAAAAGCGGTACGATTGCAAGGACGACAACAATAATTGATAGGGAACGTTATGAAGAGCGGACTTGAAGCAAGCACAAACACAACTTCATGGTTTATAGCCATTATTCTATCCATCATTTCTCACGGCACATTAGCGGGTATTGTGGAGTTCAATGACGCTATGCGAAAAGGAGACTTTGCAACAGCTGCCGCAGAGACTCAATCAATTTGGAGCGACTACGACAAAGGCAAAGAGTCGGCTCCAACCCTCGCCCGAGAATTTGGTTTCGTGAACTATATGGCTGGGAATTACGATACCGCAATGGAGTTCGTTAACCAACTTAACGCCAGTGAACTTGTCGATAATCAACCCAAGGTCACCGCTATTCTTGCTGCAGCGATTAACTACAAAAAGGATGGTGATATTAAAGACTTGCCCGACCTATCCACAGCACTAACCGATCGACTCACGGTAGACGGGTTAGACAATATTTCGCTGATTGGTGCGGACTTGCTATACCAAAGTTATTGGGAAAAAGGAAAGTGGCTGGAGATTGAAGAAGCCGCGAGCTTATCGAAATCTCTTTATATGCGCGGAGGAGACCAGCTACTGATTCGCCAATATAAAGCCGATTTGATCACCAGCGCTGCCAAGTTCCTAACAAAAGGCAAGGTCAATCAATACAACGTTATGGGTGAATTGCACGATACAATCGTCGACGCGATCAATAACAGTCAGCCGGGAATGAAACGTAAGGGATTAGCAGAATTAAAGTTTACGGCTCAAGCGTGGGCAAACGCCATGTTCATGGCCTACAAAACCTACCACCCACGCACAGGCACATATATCGACCAAAATGAGAAGATACGTAGCTTTGCTATGCCGCGTGTTTCTATTTTCGATGATGAGCCGTCGAGAGTCGTTTCCAAACCTTGCGATGTCGATTTAAAAACTCCCACTCTACGTTACCCACCCAACGCAGCCTTCCGGGGTTCAGTTGGTTCAGTGGTAACGCTGATAAAATTTGACGAAAAAGGAAAATCAACGTCCGCCAAAGTATTGTCTGCAGTCCCAACCGGGATTTTTGCGCGAACAGTTATGGATAAATCAGACAAATTTTATTTAGAGAAACTCGACACGTCTGATAAGGATTGTCAGTTCCCTGAGCGCCTTGTGCAATCGTTTTCATTTTATATTCAATAACGCATCAGGGTATAGCAGGGCATTCCGCTAAAGTCGTTTGGTTAGCGAGTGCCCTTAACAACGTCTACTCCAACCGCTGTTTCCTGTATCCAGTCGAGTAGTTCTTGCGCCTGGAACGGCTCACTAAAGTACCACCCCTGAATCAGGTCGCACCGCAGCTGCCGCAGTAGTTCATACTGTGCAGCGGTCTCAACACCCTCCGCCACGACTACCATGCCTAGCCCGTGCGCCATTGCAATGGTTGCCGTCACCAACTGCACGCTAGCCTGCTTTTCCTCAAGATCTGCTATAAACTCACGATCAATTTTAAGGGCGTTAAATGTGTATCGTCTTAAATAGCTAAGCGATGAGTAACCGGTACCAAAATCATCCATAGCCAAGGTCACTCCCATTTCTTTTATCGCGTGCAGCGTATCATCGATGTATTGATGACCACTCATCAACACACCTTCAGTTATCTCTAACTCTAGCAAATGACTATCGACACCAGAGCGCTCTATTTCGTCTTTGACCTGTTGAATCAAACGGTTTGAAATAAACTGGCGTGGTGACAGATTGACCGCCATGGTGAGCGGCCTGCCGGCAAGTGCGTTAATGTCTTTAAGTGCGGCAAGCGCTGACCTCAATACAAACAAACCGATGCTTTCAATTTGTCCGTTTTGTTCGGCGATAGGTATAAATTCTTCTGGTGCGACATTTCCTAGCTCTTTGCTCGCCCATCGAATTAGCGTCTCAAACCCTACCGTGGCTTTTGTTGCAGCATCCACTTTGGGTTGATACACCACATACAACTCATTTCGTTTTAACGCGTTGCGCAATTGCTCTTCGACCGCTAACTTTCGAGATACCGCATCATGCAAGCTTGGCGTATAGAAAGTAAACTGATCATCGCTTTCTTGTTTAACATGATGCGTAGCGGCTTCTGCGCATTGCATTAGCACCTCCGCCGTCTCTCCATCACTGGGATATAACGCGATGCCAATCCCGGCTGTGAACACAACGTTGCGATTTCCTACCGACACGCCGTTCTCTAAATTTTTGAGAACACTTTTCGCCACTAGTGCTGCATCAGCCACGTCAATCAATGCGGGGATAATCAATAGAAATTGATCACCACCCACCCGCCCTAGCAAGCTATCCGCCGGTGACACGGCAGCAATACACTCTGCAATTTGCTTTAAGGCTTCATCACCCGCTTCGTGACCTAACGTATTATTCACTTTTTTAAAGTCATCAATATCAATCGATAGCGTTGCCAACTTTTGATTACCATGGCTAGATTGACGCACAAATTGACCCAGCCTCTCATGAACCAAAAATCGATTCGGCAGCCCAGTAAGAGGATCGTAATAGGCATAGCGCAAAACTTTCTCGGCCTGTTCTTTTACCTTTTTCTTTAACAACACATTCCATAAAAGAATCATTACCGTGATAACAACCAGCACAACAACGATGTTTCGTAATAGCTCATCGCCTATGACCGGCTCGTAATCGATTTGCAGCCAACGTTCTGATATTTCTTGTCGTTGCCTTTGATTAATGCTGTCTAAGCCTTTTTGAAGGATTGAAGCAAGCTCTGGCCAATCCTTACGAGTCGCAAAGTGTAGGTAGTCGATCTCGGAGGACACTGGCGCTGCCACTTTGATATTGGCGAGATTCAATTGACGAATCCAATAGGTAGAGGATGCAACATTACCCACCAACGCATCGACTTCACCACCAGACAGCGCTAACAATGAAGATTCGAGTGTCTCATAGGTAACGGGTTGTATATCGGAGTGCTCCAACAAATAACCATGATGCGAGCTATTGACCTGCACACCCACGGACTTATCACGAAGATCGGACAAGCCAAAAACAAACTCCTCAGAGTCACGTGTAATGATTACTCGGTAGAATTGTAAGTACGGCTCTGTGTAGTTTAGGTATTGCTCTCGCGCTTTAGTTTTTCCCACTGCTGGCAGCACATCAATGTCACCTCGTTGCGCCGCGACCATGATGTCATCCCAGCCTTTACCTTCAACCACCTGCATATCAAGGTTTAATCGTTGGTTAAGTAGGTCAAGGTACTCTGATGCCATTCCAGCGTAACGACCATTCTCCATAAATTCGAACGGTGCAAATTCTGGATCAACACCAACACGAATCTTTGGGTGCGCCTCTATCCACTGAAGCTCTTGGCTGGTTAACGAAATGTCGACAAATAGATCTTGATAATTTTGCGGCAACCACGGCTCACGTAATTGTAAGTGCGTATAGTCTGAAATCGTACTTAATGCTTTATTGAGAATTGACTGAAGCTCTGGCCAATCGCTTCGAACGGCTATCGACTCAGCTGCACTATCACGATCATACAATGCTGCATATTTGAGGTTGCTCAGTAAGTATTTTGTTCGCAGGTAATGACCTGCCGCGAGAAACGTAATGGCCGCGTCCGCTTTACCTGTCGATACCGCGCGCAACCCATCTAACATGGTGTCAACAAAGACCACTTCTGCGGTGGGAAACTCTTTTATAATGTGGGCGCTGTATTGATATGACTTAACAAGCGCAATTCGCTTCCCGCGAAGATCACCGCGCCTGTTAATATCAGTGCTCTCACCACGGGTTACAATAACTAACGATTTCTGTATGTAAGGCCCTGTAAACTTAAACCACTCCGCTCTCTCTGTTCGATTAACCATGGTCGCAACAACATCAACCCGCTTTTGCTTGGCGTCGTTATATAGCGACTGCCATTGGGTTTCATGATACTCGACAAACTTTATACCTAGTCGCTCCTCAAGCAACTTAAACGTTTCTATGGCTATACCTTCAATATCGCCACTATCATTTTTAAAGCTATAAGGAGGAAAGTTTCCATCGTATGCCACCGTGATGCGCGGGTGCTCTTGTAGCCACATTCGCTCTTGCTGGCTTAAGTTTAGGGAAGGATGAGCGTCGGCAAATGTCTCAGCGATGGTGATGTTGAGTGCAAGAAAAAAGGTTACAAGCTGTATCACCAATTTTGGACACATAAGGATTACTCTCGACTCAATATATAATAGCGGTATAACAAAGGTTACATAGATAACTCTTTTTTGTAGATAACATGTTTAGGGTATAGCGATTGGCGCACTTCTCGTTACAGCGCCATTATATCTAGCGAACAACTCGTTTTACGTTGAAACACTCGTCCATTTTTACTTATTCGCACCTATCTATTGTAGTTGTTTTCTCACCTGCCAGCTTTTTCCAATCCTCTGAATTGCTTGGTGCTCTAATGATTAACAATAACCTTTCTTTATTTTACTAAGCACTTCCAACCGATATTTCTTAGAATTTACCGATACGCGGAATGCCTGCTTGACAACGCATAGGCATTCCCTAAGCTTGGCGACACGAAAACAATAACGACTACTCGTCAATCAGCGGGACCAGACCTCCATGAGTAACGAAGTATCTACTCCTAGCAATAACACACCTCCCCTTATGACTCGCGATGAAGCAGTCTCGTATTTAATTGAAAACGATCCACGTTTCGCAGTCACGGAAGAAAACATCCGAGGCGTCCCCCATAGAGTTTTCAAAAACACACCAGTGCATCTTCGGGAACTCATACAGCGAACCAAAGACAATTACATCACGGATGGCGCTGAAAAAGAGGTGCTCGTTTATCAGCAAGAGCGCTGGAGTTACGATGACTTTTGTCACGAAATCAAATCAATCGCACATGCTTTAACCCACCAACTCAATGTAAAAGCTGGCGACCGCGTTGCCATTGCTATGCGTAATTACCCAGAGCTTCCAATGCTGCTTCTCGCCATCACATCGATTGGCGCTATCGCAGTCCCGCTGAATGCATGGTGGACGACCGAGGAACTCGAATACGCTATCGGGGACAGTGAAGCAAAAGTTGTTTTTGCCGACAAACCGCGTTATTTAAATATCGACCCCATCAAAAAGGCCCTAGACCTAACGTTAATCGCAGTGCGTGATTACGAAGGTGATGGCGAAGGTGAAATTAAATATCGTGAGCTTCTAAGCCGCGCCGACGCCAGTGAATGGTCAGACGTAGAGATTGATACCGACCAAGACTTCGCGATCATATATTCCTCTGGTTCGACAGGTCATCCCAAGGGTGTCGCCTTAACCCACCGCAGCGCCATCGCCGCCGTATATTCATGGATTTTTGCGCGGGTCGCGGGACCATTAATGGAGCCACCAAAAGATAAAGCGCCCTTAGCACCCTCGTGGTTAATCATCACCCCACTGTTTCATGTCACCGCATTACAAGCTAATTTTTTGCAGGGCCTGGCACTCGGCGCAAAAATTTCACTCATGTTCAAATGGGATGCGAACGATGCTGTCGACATCGTAAACCGAGAGCAAGTTACCCGTGTGTCCGGTGTTCCCACTCAATCAGCCGAACTGATGGAAGCCGCCGTGGCGCGTGGTGAAACATTGCCAAGCCTAGAAGGTCTCGTCAGCGGTGGTGCGAAGCGTCCTGCCGCACAGGTCGGACAACAAGCTGCGGTATTCCCTAACGCGCAAATTAGTGCCGGTTGGGGCATGACAGAAACCAACGCTTTAGGCCTGTCCATTATCGGCCAAGTCTATCTCGACAACCCGGAATCTGCGGGACGCGTCATTCCCCCGCTGCAAGAAGCTCGCATAGTTGACGACAACGGGATCGATGTGAAGCAAGGTGACATCGGTGAGTTGCTCATCAAAGGAGCAAATACCATGCGCTGCTACCTCAACAAACCTGAAGCAACGGCTGAAAGTTTGAAAGATGGCTGGCTCTACACCGGCGATCTAGCGCGTCAAGACGAGGAAGGCCTCTATTACATTGTGGATCGTAAAAAGAGCATTATCATTCGCGGCGGAGAAAACGTTTCCTGTCTAGAAGTCGAGGGAGCAATCCATCAACATCCACACGTCGCCGAAGCGTGCGTATTTTCAATCCCGGATGAACGCCTCGGAGAAATTATTGGCGCAGCAATTCAGCCAAAACAAGGCAAGCCATTAGAGGCCGATGAGCTCGCCACGTTTTTGAAAGATCATTTAGCCAGCTTTAAGATTCCGGAACGATATTGGTTTATGAACGAGCCACTACCTCGCGGCGCAACCGATAAAATTGAGCGCAAAGTCATTCGTGCAAACTACCTTGAAAAGTATATGTAATTAACCGCGCCTACCCAACGTGCCTATTTTTTGCCGACAAATCTGCCTCGTTGCTGAGCATCACGCCGCCACCGTAAACGCCATCGGTCATGTGTTGGGGATAAAGCCCTGCCACCAAGACCCTGAAGTAGCTAAGTTCGGATTAGAAAACAGTCTATTTGCCCTAGGCTCGCAATTTTTAGAAATCGTCTCTCCTATTCAACCCAATACAGCCGCTGGGCGCTTTATCGCAAAACGCCGTCACCAGGGTAATGGTGACGGCGGCTACATGGTTATTTGCCAGGCCACGGATAAAAATGATCAGGTCCTGGTTCGCGAGCGTGCAGCACAACACAATGTTCGCGTGGCTTATGAGTCCGACCGTGGTAGCTGGAATATCATGCAGCTACATCCGCGTGACATGGGCGCCGCGTTTCTCGAAGTTGACTGGGACGAACAAGCTGACCCTCAAGGCAACTGGCAACCCGCTGGCGGGGCTACCTGGCGAGATATCGCCGAAAATCAACCTCAGTACAGCATTCAAGCAATAGAACTCCAAGCGCTCGACCCGCTTGCACTGGCCGAAAAATGGTCCGCCATTACTGGGTCCAAGTACCATAAGAACAACAATGGGTTCATGCTAACCCTCGCCAATATGGCGATTCGCTTTACCGCCATCCCCGATCAAGGCACCCCCAGCAAACAAAGCCAACTGGCGGGCCTAACAACCATCGATATCGCCGTATCAGACCTCAATACGCTCAATGAAAGAGCGGCAAACTGCGGCCTAAGTTTAGAAAACAACCAGATTCTGCTCTGCGGTACGCATTTTCGTTTTTCGTCGCTTTGACCTTGATTCTGGCCCAGGATAAATCAAGTCGCTAACAAATAATCACTGTGGCTTATGGATTTACCAATCTTTGTATAAATATTTTGTATTTATTTGATTTAGATTGAAGACTTAGCACATCAAATCACCCATAATATTCGCCCAAATTCGAGGGGTGGCGCTCGGACGGGTCAACAAGATCAAGTATCAATTGAGCGGCACTTTAATAATCATTTTTATTTATTATTGCTACATCGAGGAGAGCCATTTTGAATCACTTAACCCCCCATGACGACATGAATAAATTGGCGATGTCGGAAAAAGCTCGCCCGCTTTTGGATGCCGTTAAAAAGCACCTTGAGGAAAACGTCGCGCCGATTCAAGAAGAGTTTTATCGCCTCGGCGAAGAACAAGAAGACCGCTTTACCTACCACCCGCGCCAATTAGAATTACTTGAAGGCGCGAAGAAAAAAGCAAAAGACGCAGGCCTTTGGAACTTCTTCCTACCGGATGCAGAAACGGGCGAAGGCCTCAGCAACCTCGATTACGCCTACATTGCGATTGAGCTGGGTAAATACCCTCTAGGCCCACAAACACTCAACTGTTCTGCACCTGATACCGGCAACATGGAAGTACTTGAGCGTTTAGGTACTCCAGAGCAAAAAGAACAGTGGTTGAAGCCTTTGTTAAATGGTGAAATCCGCTCATGTTTTGGCATGACCGAACCCCACGTTGCCTCATCTGATGCTCGCAACATCGAAACGCGTGCAGAATTGGTTGACGGCGAGTGGGTGATCAATGGGGAGAAGTATTACATCTCAGGTGCTGGCGACCCACGCTGTAAAGTCATGATCTTGATGGTGAAAACTAGCCCAGAAGCTGAGACGTTCCGTCAACAATCTCAAATTCTTGTACCCATGGATGCACCCGGGCTGACGGTTGTTGGTCCCATGAAAGTATTCGGCCACGACCACGCGCCACACGGCCACATGCATTTGAAACTCGAAAACGTTCGCGTACCTGCGGAGAATGTTATTTGGGGTGAAGGTCGCGGTTTCGAAATTTCGCAAATTCGCCTTGGCCCAGGCCGTATCCATCACTGCATGCGCGCCATCGGTAATGCCGAAAAAGCATTGAACCTTGCTATTGAGCGTGGCCTCACTCGTACTGCATTCAACCGCAAGATTCTTGATCTCGGTAAAAACATGGAAACCATTTCGCGTGCACGCATCGAAATCGAAGCGATGCGCTTGATGGTGTTGAAAGCGGCGAAAGCAATGGACTTGATGGGTAACAAAGAAGCGCGCATTTGGGTATCAATGGCAAAAGCAATGGTGCCCGAGAAAGTGTGCAACATTATTGATCAAGCGATTCAAATTCACGGTGCTACCGGCTTGAGCCAGTGGTCTGACTTGTCGGAAATGTACATGCAACAACGTACGTTACGTTTCGCGGATGGCCCGGATGAAGTACACCACAATGTCATCGCGCGCGCCGAAGTGAAAGCGTTCCAACAAGCAAAACACCCTCAAGATTAAACCCTTCGTTTTAATCTTAATCGATAAACAGGCGCTCTAAGGAGCGCCTGTTTTGCTTAGAGCTTTTATCCCCCCGCCTACCCACACCTTGGATACTCCACACCTTGGATACTCCACACCTTGGATACTCCACACCTTGGATACTCCACACCTTTGGACATCGAAAATCGCGACGCTTTTTAAGTGTAACTGGTTAGCAATTAAAGCGGTTCTTTACCCGCCATTACAACACGGGTCCACTGTCACCGAGAAACATTGTCATCGAGACACACGTCACTCTATACTGCTCACGGAAAAAAAATCACGAATGAGGTTTTCCATGATTAAGTTACTACATAACGTTGTTTTCACACTGCTAGCGCTGACGTGCTTTAGTCACATAGCGTCCGCCGAAACGTCAACACCGAGCAACACCACGCAAGCATCTCCGTTCGCGCACATACCGCAAGACGTGCCTGTGGTAATGCTAAATATGCTGAAATTCAGTGAATCAGCGCATTACGATGATACAAAGGTAAACATGACTGGTCGCCAGGCCTACGACAAATACAGAGAAGGTGCATCAAAGCTAGTGGCAAAGGTCGGCGCGAAGCGCCTTTGGATTGGTAATGTGAAGGCAGGCATCATCAGCCCCAGTGACGAGCAATGGGACGAAGTGTTTCTCGTTCAGTACCCATCCATTGGCGTGTTTCTGAAAATGGTCAATAGTGAAGCCTATAAGGCTGTCGCTATTCACAGAACCGCCGCACTAGACGACTCACGACTCATTGCCATGATCGCGAAGTAGAATGACCACAACGGGAATTAGGAAGGACGCTTAAACTTACGTTTTGCGGTTTCAACTCGCTGGCGTACCACGCAGTCTTTCACGTGATCATTAATCATTCCCATGGCCTGCATGAAAGAGTAAACCGTTGTCGGCCCAACAAACTTCCAGCCCAACTTTTTTAGCTGTTTAGATATCGTGACTGATACATCAGAGGTGGATACAGATTGAGGCTTACCCAAGGTTTTTGGGTCTGGCTCAAAGGACCAAAAGTACGCCGCTAATGAGCCATGATTTTTGATCATTTCCTTCGCCCGCTGGGCATTGTTAATAACAGCCTCAATCTTTCCGCGATGCCTGACGATGCCCGCATCCTGCAAAAGCCGCTCGACGTCCTTTTCAGAAAAGCGAGACACCTTATTGAAATCAAAACCTTTAAAGGCTTTGCGAAAGTTCTCTCTTTTAGCCAGTATCGTTCGCCAACTTAATCCCGACTGAAACCCTTCCAGGCATAGCTTTTCGAACAGTCGTACATCATCATCAACAGGAAAGCCCCACTCGTTATCATGGTAAGGAAAAAATTCATCAACTGATCCACACCAACCACACCGTGGCTTTCCGTCGGGCCCCTTTACTGTCTGGCTCACTTAATAGCCTCCTACAACAGATACGTTACTTTTTGCTATGTGGTTATGCGCTAAAACAAATCCACGCTAACGAAATCCACATGGCCAGAAGTACAAACCAGCTAGCCATATAACTTCCCAATCGCAACGGAATCTTATTACTGGTGATATGAATAAGTGTATGCAGAATACGTAAACCAACATACGCCCACGCCAAGCAAAGGAAAACCACTCCCGTTTTTTGCACAACAAGCGCCGCCAAGCACGCCGCATAAAATAACACCGGTGCTTCAAATTGATTAGTCACATTCCGAGACAACTGCTGGCTCCGCCGATCCTCTTGAGAGGGGCCGTTGTATGTCTTGTAATAGGTTATTGGCGTTGAGCCGCTCGACACCGCGCTCAAGCGACTAAAAAAAAGACCAAACACCGTCAGGCCGCTTAACAACACCATGGCAAACATGGGAAACACTAAATCCGTATCCATTAAATCCTCGCAGTTAATACTCACTGGTAATGACTAAATATTCTATCTAGGCGCCGAAGACTCTAGGCGAAATTTTAAGGAGGCACAACGCCTCAACGAAATGACGCACAGAAAAGGCGCATGAAGAGATTTAGCGAGTACCATCAAACATAGTTAAGGTGCTTAACCAGTAAAAAAGAACCCGTCGACGCTCTCCAATATTACAATTTTGCTGCATAGATCATCACAAAATCGATAACTTGCAACATTCTGTCACTTATCACCGTGTTTCCATACAAGAAAGCCTCGACAATCCTCTAAAACGCCTATAAAGTGACCCGTAGCTAGAAAGTAAGCCTACGATTTAAGTACTCCATCTTCGTCGTTTTACCTGTAAGACCTCGTCCTGATAGTAAGAAAATCCAGACTCTATTTTTGGCACAACCGTTCAAGCCCCGATAGAGGCTAAATTGAACACCATTTTTTAATACCCTAATTCAGGAAATTTTTTATGTCAGATACAGTAAAAGGCACAGTTAAGTGGTTTAACGAATCAAAAGGTTTTGGCTTCATCGAGCAAGAAGGCGGTCCAGACGTTTTCGCTCACTTCAGCGCCATCCAAGGTTCAGGCTTTAAAACTCTCGCTGAAGGCCAACAAGTTGAGTTCACTGTAACTCAAGGTCAAAAAGGCCCACAAGCTGAAAACATCGTTGCTGTTTAAGCGTTCGACGCTAAGGTAACACCAAGAAGGGGTAAGCCGTTGGGCTTACCCCTTCTTTTTTGTCCGCTCATTTCTATCTAATCTACCGCTGCCGTAAAAATCCCTCTCGCTCGTCTAAACTCACTAGTATCAATCAGCAAATTCTTACGAGAATACCCAGAGATCGAACCCCTTTGGAGTCCCATGCGGTACCGGTACATCCTATTACTATGGCTCTGCCTAACAATTAGCGCTCCCACCATGGCTAACGTGGTGCTTTCGAACGAATTTACAAGGCTATCACTTGGGCAAGGCTTGGAGATTCTCGAAGACCCAACCGCTAGTTTGACGCTAGATGGCGCAATTCACTCTCAGAGCTGGGGAATATCGCGCCAGGATGTACTGAGTTTTGGCTTTTCCGGGTCCGCTTACTGGGTTCGTTTTGAGCTTGAAAACCCCACCTCACAAGATCTACCTCTGATTGTTGAGCTCGGGTCGCCGCTAATCACCGAAGCCACTCTATACCTCTCCCAGCCACCAAAGTCTCCGAAGGCAGAAGGATTTCGCGCGCTTCATACAGGCGCTGAAACACCGGCGGCATCCCGGCCCCTCGACCACTCGGCATTATTATTTTCGTTTGATGTACCAGCCAACAGCACCGTGCAAGCCTATCTGTATGCACGATCTAAAAGCTTACTGCTCATACCTATAACCCTATCGACACAGAACGCCTACATCGAATCAAACAACGTGTCTGCCTTATGGCTAGGGACGTTCTTTGGGCTGCTTCTTAGTATCGCCGCGTACCATTTGATTATCTATTTCTCTACCAAAGAAATAGCCTACTTTTATTACTCACTTTTTTGCTTCTCGCTGATGGGGATTTATCTTTCACTGCAAGGAGTGACTGCAAATTATCTATTTCCCGAAAACCCCGAGCGATTCGAGCGACTGTTAAATGTGACACACTATGTCAGCATTTTCGCCAGCGTGATGTTTTCCTATCACGTCCTCGCGTGCGACGAATGCAAACGGATTTGTGGGAAATTACTGAAGACTGTCGCGATAGCCTGCATTCCCCTCGCGTTAATTAGCCCCCTCATGGAAACCGCTCTGAGCGTGAAGCTCGTTTTTGCAGCATCTTATATTTCGATTGGAGTGACAGTTTACTCAAATATCATGCGATGGTTGGACGGGTACCCACCTGCAAAATTCTTGCTAATCGGCGCCCTGATTGCACATGCAGGAACCGTCATATCTCTCGCTTCATCCAGCGGCCATCTACCGAGCAACGCATTCACCACTTATTCGTCCTATATCGGAATCTCAATCATGAGCATGGTGCTAGCGTTTACCTTGTCGTACCGAATTAACCTAGATAAACAATTAAGCGACCGCACTCAGAAGCAGATGCTTGAAGCGCAACAACGCCTCACCGGTGAGCTAAACGAAAGAATTAAAGAACGAACACAAGAGCTGGAGGAAGCGAACGAACGATTAACGGTCTTAAGCCAAACGGACGGCCTCACTGGTTTGTTAAACCGGCGTGCTTTTGATTTGGCCTTCGATAAGGAGGTACGACGCTGCGAACGCGACCAAGCCCCACTCGCCGTTATGCTACTCGACGTGGATCACTTCAAACATATCAATGACAGCTACGGTCACAGCACCGGGGATCGCTGCCTAACGGATGTGGCCAACGTAATTCAGAACAACGTGCAAAGACCGCAAGATATTTTGGCTCGCTACGGCGGCGAAGAATTCGCGATTGTCCTTCCTGACACCCCCATTGAGGGCGTCCTGCACATTGCCGAGACTATTCGAACCAGTATCAAAGAGCATAGGTTCTCCGTCGATGACAAGGAGCTAACACTCACGATCAGTATCGGTGTGGGATATCTCCAGCCTTCTGGAGTTGGCGTAAGAGATACTCGTCAACGCCGAGATAAATGCCTCGATGCATACACAAACCTTGTGGATCAAGCCGATGCTCAATTGTACCGAGCAAAGTCGAGTGGCCGTGACAAGGTCATGCATATTTCGACTGATTCAACATCGTCTTCAGCCAACCTACACTAAGGCATCCATACATTTTCAATTCTTTACCCCGTAGCGTTTCCGTAGGCACCACTTAATCCTGATACTAGTGGGCCTAACAATAACGTTTAGCAATCCAGAGTTTCACTATGCCGTTCCGCCGTTATCGCACATTAACGCCCCGATCATCCCTCTATGCTGCCGCCACCTTTTATTTGAGCCTGCTGTTTGTTGCCAGCAGCCACTCTCTAGAGGAGGCGCCTGAACACCCTGGCTCAAAGGTCTATCAGCAACATTGCGCTGTTTGCCATGACCGACCTGAAGAAACACGAGCCCCGTCATTTGACACTCTCACGCAAATGACGGCTGGTACCATCACAGCGGCTCTGACCAGCGGCAAGATGGTCGCTCAAGGAAACGCTTTGAACATCACACAACGTAGTGACTTGGTCGGGTTTCTCACAGCAGAAACCGAAGGTGATGAGTGGATAGCATCAATGCGCTGCGATAAATCTCCAGCTCGCGCGATCAATTATGACGAAGTCAGTGTGCGAGGCTTTGGATTCGATTTACGCAATCAACGCAACTTAACCGCTGCACAGGCTGGGTTTGAAGGCACCGAGTTAAATCAAATCGAATTGGCCTGGGTAATGGCATTTCCTGGTGTTACAGGCATGCGTTCACAACCCGCTATTGTCGATAACATGATGTATTTGCCCGTTGCCGAAAATGCCAAAGTCTATGCCATTGATTTAGAAAACCCTGAATCACCCTGCGTACACTGGGTATACGAAAGCGGCTCTATTTTACGCAGTGGTGCCGCGTTCGGAGAACAGAAAAATGGCCGTAAAATTATAGCCATTAATGATTATAACGCTGCCGTACACGTGATCGATGCCACCACCGGTGAGCGCCTTTGGAAAGAACAACTCGGACAATTCAAATTATCGTTAGGTACCGGCACGCCTGCGATCCACGACGGTGTCGTTTATGTTCCGGTTTCACAAAACGAAATCATGCAAGGTGCGATTGAAAGCTATGTTTGCTGCTCAACCCACGGCATGGTGGTTGCGCTCGATGCAACATCAGGCGAGCGCCTGTGGGAAGCTCATACAATGGAAGACGCGAAGCCTGTTCGTGATCGAGGTGACGGCCAAATGCTGTGGGGACCTTCCGGGGCTCCGATTTGGAATTCTCCTGTCATCGACGACAAGCGCGGTTTACTTTATGTGGGCACAGGGGAAGCAACTTCAGCGCCCGCGCACAAACATACTGACGCAATTCTCGCGATCGAACTAAAAACTGGCAAAATTGTGTGGAGTTTTCAAGCCACCGCAAATGATATTTTCCTCGCCGGTTGTGCATACCGTAAAACCCTCAATTGCGAAGACGATACTGTGTATCTAGACGTCGACTTCGGCGCCTCCCTCATTTTGGCAGAACAAGCAAACGGCAAAGATATTTTGCTGGGAGGACAAAAGTCCGGCACGTTGTGGGCACTTGATCCAGACGCTTCCCTGAAAGAAGGCAAAGGTATTGTGCAATGGCAAGCTCAATTCGGTGAAGGGTCACCCGGTGGCGGAATTCACTGGGGTATCGCGACCGATGGCAACCAAGTCTATGCGCCAATCAACCGCGCCTATCCACGCGGTACAAAAGGCCCCGAGAAGCCAGGGATTCATGCTGTCACGCTTAAAGATGGCAAACGTCAATGGACCTATCAAACCCAACCCAACTGTGATGGCCCGCGCGCCAATTACGTTATCAATTGTAAAAATCGACTAGGGTTCAGCGGAGCACCCACAATAATAGAAGGTGCGGTGGTCACAGGCAGTATTGATGGTAGGTTATTCGGGTTCGATGTGAAGACCGGCGAAACACTTTTTGAATTTAACACGGCACGTGAATTTGAAAGCATCAATGGCATTAAAGCACGAGGTGGAAGCATTGATAACGCCACTATTGTTGCTACCAACGGCTTGCTGTTAGTGCAATCAGGTTATGCGTTATTTAATCAAACCCCTGGAAATGTTTTGTTGGCATTTAAGCCATCAAAAAAATAGATCTCAGTTACCTATCTCGCCCCCAGGGAAGCTACATTCATAGATACAAGGACACTGGCAGATATCACAAATGGCAGATATCACAAAATACCTTACTAGCGTGCTGGGCCCTATCCAGCACGCTTCACCCTTTTTACCCCATCAAGCGTAGACTAGCTTTTACACGATCAATGAGAACGCTGCCCCCAAATTAAAAAATAGCCAACAACAAATAAACATAAAGCACATCGTTTTATAAGAATGTTGGCACAGTTTTCATATTTGGGAATTTTCTGACAATATTTCTTTCCGACCTCTGACACCACGTCCATTGCTCAATGTGATGTGTTAAATTCTAGAAAGGCTCATGTAGAGCTCTATAAAAACAACAACTATTCTAGGAGAACAACGTGAAATATCAGATAGCATACATCGGTAACAACCATCTTCACCTAGAGGCGCTAACGCACTATAGCTACCCGTTTGGCGCTGAAGTGAAACAAGTCGCAGCTAGCGATTCAGTTTTCGCAAACTGCCGAATTCACATCTGATAGTCGTAGACCATACCAGCAATAAAACTGTCCTTCGTTCACACCCAAGTCTGGGAGCGGCATCCATTCCGATCTTTGCGCTAATAAACCATCAACAAAACCCGGTTCACAGTATTTACGAGCATAACTTCGACGAATATTTACACTTTCCCATTATTGAAAAACAACTTACTTTTCGGTTTTCAAATATTTTCGCAAGGCATTCATTCAACGAATTCTCACAGACCGATCAGTTTATCCAAATACCCGCAAAACTAAACCCAAATCACATCAAGCTTAGTAAAGAGTGTGCTGATTACCTTTTAGAAAATGTCAGCAAAGCACACAGCTTGGCGTCTATCGCCAAAGCAGTCGGTACAAACCGAAATAGTTTGGCTGTTGCTTTCAAAGCGGTTCACGGGTGTGGAGTTTTTTCTTGGTTTAAACAGAAACGATTATTTATGGCACGCGATGCACTTTGCTATTCAGGTGCCAGCGTTCAGTCGGTCACCTATCAATTTGGCTTCAGTGATCCTGCAAATTTTTCGCGAGCGTATAAATCAGAATTTGGCATATCACCAAGCAAGGCGAGAAATATGTTGATTACCGTTGATGACACAAAAGACAGTGAAATCGAGCAAGATAAAAGCGAACGCGTATAGAACCTAATCCTTTCGGTGCCCTTCCCAGGAAATGGGACCCTCGGGCACCGATAGATACTATCAATCATTGAGTATCGTTTTTACTCTATACAACCATTGAATCAATTGAGATACATCGCTCTTTTTCAAACTCGATTTCAGGTTGCATCCGCATTCACCAACAATCACTACCTCTTTAGCGACTAAAGTAACATCGAGACTAATTTCATTTTTCCCTTGATCAAAACGAAATTCCCACCTATTGGGATTCGTCGATTTATCTTTTCCAGAGGAATCAAAGCTCGCACCAATTGAATTAAACACATCCACCGAATTTTCCATGGTCTTACCTTTTATAGAGTCAACATGAACCAAGCCTTTTGGCCGACATACCTCAACAAAAAGATTATAGCCTTCCAGCGGACGATATCGTCCAGAATTGACGCAGAAACAGATCTTCATGACGCAAAGACAATCATTCGTCTCTTGGCTGCCATTGAATTACATTTAGGTAAACATCGAATTTATGAATGCAGCATAACCGCTAACATGGAGCAATACGGAACTTTTATAAACGAAAGTGGTTGATTACGTCCAGATACAATCATCGCACAACCAATTAAAACATCAGCCAATTACCGGCAGCCATCTACAGCACCTGCGCCACGGCAAATTAAATCGCTGCTCCATTCAACTACCTACAATTTTAACTTTTTATTTTTCTTGGTATCGCTTTTGCTCTGACACATTTCAAGCCGATTTCAATTGGAAGATTTTTTATATCAGACCAATAGATCTCAAACTAATGTGTTACAAGTATTCAGGAGATAATAATGGCAACATTTACTCTGTGTTATTCAGGTACAGATTGTTTTTTAGATCAAGCACTGGTCTTTCGTGAGCCGAGGGAAATGTATTCCTATAATCCGTACTCGGGGTACGTTCCAAGCAAGATCCACAAACTGATCTCTGACAAAAACCCCGGTGAGCACCTATCAGTAACGATGAATGGTTGTGGTGGGCCCTATGGGACGAATAGAGACTTACTGCCTATCCGTGCATGGACGATCGAATCCGAACCCGAAACTGGCGACTCTTGGGCAGAATGTAGGCGCGCCCCTGCGTTTATTAATGATTCAGTGACGGGCGCATCTCTCGAATATATTACTGTGGCCGGACTAGCCGAAATGCTGGGCGTCACATTTCATATGGTAGAAGTTGGCAATTTAAACAAGCTACTCGATGAAGAGTGGTTACCGCAAAATACCGACAATTTTACTCGCGCCAATCTAGCGTATCCGCAAACCGATAACGGCATGTGGAACAATAACGACAGCTCAACAGCGGGCCACTTTTGTTTGCGCTGGAGCGAAGAAGACAATATTAAAATTGAATTATTTTTACAAAACTTCGATCGAGTTGTCTTGCTCGGACATAGTCGAGGCGGGGTTTCCTGCATCATTGCAGCAAACTACCTTTCTGAATGGTTCCCAAGTCTCGAAATAAAAATATGCGCCCTGGACCCAGTCCCCGGTACCGGAGATTGGTGGCCAGCACTCACGCATTTGCCCGGCGCTAAGAGCCTTGAATATGTGGGCATCTACGCGATTGACGAGACCTCATCCGGATTTAATGGTGTCGTGCCACGCGTAAAATCATCGACTGAAGATGAGGTTATTATATGGGACCCACTGTCCCCCAAAACCGATCTTATCCCCAGTGATGTTTGGAACATAAAAAATTACGAGCTACTGTACACACGGGGACGCCATGCTACGGTACCGGGCTCTCGAAGCGCACAAGGAAATGGTGAAAGCGACCCCATCGATAATAATGTCGGTTCTAGCGGCAACCTCACAGACGCTTATGTTATTTCTAAACTTAACGAATGGGGCGTTGCACTCAGCAAACCTGACAAAGACGATGTGGCGCTCTGGATAGGCATGATGAATAGCTATTCAGCCCATTTTGCCAGCATGCGCGACAGCAACTACGGACCTAAAAAAATACTCGGAAAGATGAACGGTTGGTGGTATTACAACGCACGAGGAATTTCTTCAACAGATGGCCGAACACCTAGCGCCTGGATGTACATGGAAGCCTTCATCGAGTTAGCCACAGGCGACGAAGCAGCGATAATCGATACAGAACGCGGCCTGATTGATATGGGAGTTAGAAACCGCTACTACGCCAAGTATGGCGGCACCGGTAAAGTTCATCCCTGGGTTTATTTAGCCGACGCCTGCAAGCCGTAAGTTCATGCAACTCTGGACGTGCCACACTGTGTCTCATGTTTTATAGTCACGCTTTTTGTGGCATGTTCGCCAACGCCTCCTCATGACTTCCTACAAAAACAAGCCTTCCAAGCCAGTCAATGAAACTGCTTTGTGGCACGTCTACGACTGGTTTAAAGGCGAGTTAGTTGACGACCCTGCGTTAATAAACCATAACGTATCAGCCAGCACATCCCTCTCTAGCCAGCATTCAGCCCTTCAATCCCTATCTCAAAGTCACCGCGCTTCACTAAAGCAATTTGAAAGCTCGATGTCTTCCGCCTGTAACAAAATCAAATAGCGAATCGAGCTATTTGTCACAGCGTCATAATTAGCTGTCACTCGGTCACCTTTAGCACCGGCCTCAATCTTTTGTGGACGATCTGCTCTATTCTTTTGCCCAGGGCGGACGTTTTCGTCCGGCTTTAAATTAATTACCAAACCGCGAAAGAGGGAAGAACTATGGAAGATGAAAATTTTTGTTTGAATTGGGGAGTAGTGGGCATGTCTCCCGCCGTTTCGATGGGCCATCTTTATATGACTACTGCATGGAATACGGGCCAAAGCATGGCTCAGTCTGTCCAGGCACAACTATTTAGCTACGCCACCATGCAGGCAGCCACAGTCCGCTCTGTTGATGCCATTTTGGGTCAACCTACGACTCGCCCCAACAATATGTAGCGCCTTATTGAGTCAGTGTTAGATAGAAAGACTGTTGCTGATTCACAAGCTCCGTCTTGTCAGGGCATTGGAAACCAATACTTTCGAGCAGCGCCTCGGAGCGAGTGTTGCCGGGATACACCTCGGCCAGCACTCGCTTCACACTCATGCCGCGCAGCATCTCAATCAGTGTCAACACAGACTCCTTCGCATAACCCATACCCTGGTAAGGCTTCCCGATCCAGTAGCCGATCACCGCTTCCAAGCCATCCACATACTGACAACCAAAACTAACGACACCGACGAGCCCAAATGCCTGATGGGTGATAGAAAATTTGAACGGCTGCCGAGTATTTGGGTTGTAGATGTAGTGTATAGCTTCATGAAGGTTGGTAACCACACCACAGCCCAACGTCTCACACACTTCCTCATCAAGAAATTGAATTAACTTTGCACCATGTTGCTGATCTAGCGGCTCGAGGCGGATGAGTGATGACCGCTTTCTCGGTGATAGCAAATTACGGTGTTTAACAGATTGGTTCAACATGGCCTGAGTCCTCTTACAAATATTTTTATAGCGTTATCGTGCTTCTAACACATCGACTTCGTCTGCGTGCTCGAATAAAGTCGGTGAACTAACAGGCTTGAAAACCCTTAGCATGCCCAACGTATAATTGAACAGTAGCGACTCTTCTCGCCCCAACATGTTGTAACAGTAGCTGGATTCAGGCTTACCAGTATTTTGTAACGGAACGGGCAGCACAAAATTTCTGCGTAAAAACTGCTGGCTAAAGCGTGACGACTCGCCATCGCGCTCTCGACGAATCATCTGATATTCGATGGGCTCAGGCTCACCTGCCAAGCCGACAATACCATTCACACTTGCCGCCAACCCGCCCTGCTCGATGTTAAGGTGCTCAGGGTTGAGTAACTGCCCAGACGACAGCAATAATTGCAATCCAAGCGATTCTTTCGCCTTTCCAATACTCTTCAATGCACGCGTCAATACATTGTTTCCATTGTTAGCCGATGCCTGCTCTTGATTAATTTCGACGCCAATTCTTAAGCCACCAATAGCAAATATATGGCGATGTAAATCCTGAAGGCGACGCTCTTCGGCCGGCTCATAGACGTCGAGGCCGCCCCAGGGAGATTTAGGTACTATCAACCCTGGATGATCGTTTACCGGTTCAATAAAAAAGCAGGCGCTATTCGACTCACGTCCATCGACATGAACCAACGGCAAACGGCCGCTATACAGCACTACCGCACTGCTGTTTAACGGCGCCAGAGGGATGAGTGATTTTTCCAGACCGCTAAAGGGCGTATCATCTTTGAGCCACTTAATCGTCCCAGGAATAATTAGCCAATTCTCGAATCGCTCTTGGCAACCAATAATCGCTTGCAACATGTGCTTAATTAGGCGAGTTTGCGACAACGTATATGCACCTGTTTCGGAATCGCAAAAATACCCATCTGGCGCCATAAAGACCTTTAGCACATCGGAATTTCTATCCGCATGAATCACGGCTGCGCTTAACACGTCATATAGCGTCGTGATACGTGTTACCGCGTCACAACGCAACAACTCAGGGTGCTGTTTCGCCAACGCCATGACGGCCTCATAAACGCCATCACTATCCACGAAACCGCGAAAGCCACTATCGCGTTTTATTAGCGACGGCCGAGCATCTTGTTGTTGCCATAATTCATGCTGACCATCTTTCGATCCCACTAATCGAGTCGTCAATTGCCATTGGATGATTTGAATTTGGCGAAATTTTTGTTTGGAATGTTCCATACTTTATCCATCACTATGTCCGAGTCGATCCTTAACTCAAGGTGTTTTGGCTATCCGTTGTTTGGCGATTCTTACAAGCGTTATAACTTAGAGAAAAGAGCAAGTTGAATGCCAAGTTTCACAATCGCTTATTCATAGTGACACCAGGCACCTAAGTTGCATGGAGTGGATAACGAAAACGGCTAGCTAGGTATCTTTTAGAGGAAAATCGCATGTCGGAAACAATAGAAATACCGAATTTTTTTTCGGTTCTAGAAAACATCAAAGCCATTTTTAGTGAAGAACTCAATACACAACAAAAAAATAATTATCGCTGCCTCACCACCTGGGCTCTTAAGCTACCTGTACTAGAACAACAATTAGCCGGTGGAACGTTTACCGAAGAGCTTAGGTCAAGCCTTATCAAGATGCTCGCGCCCACACAGGATGCATTAACGGATATTCACTTTAGTATTAAGTGCAAGAGAGATCGCATTGCTTCTCTCAGTGAAGCAATCAATCAATTCTACCTTTCATTCAATAAGCTACCCACAGCGCGACCCATATCGTCCATCGTACAATGTTGGCAGGACGTTCACGGCCAGGGATCTTTACCCACGTTCCTGCCCCTTCCTCCGCCACTCAAGTCGAACAACAATAACAACGCGCAATGTTCTAACGATGATCTATTTACTAACGATAACGACATCCCGTGGACCTATAACGATACACCAGCGTGTTAGACCGCACCGTCGATATAAGTTCTAAAAAACCAAGTGAACCCAATAAGTGTAGGTACATTAGGCGATGCAAAGTAACCCTGAGACAGAAAATGTAACAACTTTAGATACCCCAAAGTTTTCGCTGACCAATCAAAGAATTGCACTCGAGTACCTCAACGAGTTCATAAACGATGCGCCGACTGACAGCACAATATCCACCGACACATTGCAAGAAGTATTATTGGGCAGCAGCGTCTTCACTCTAACGCCAGAGAGCAGCGAAGAGCACCTAAACTTGCTTATCTTCCTAGCTAGCCGCTTTGAAAAAGTGATTGATGAGTTCGCGCAGCTGTATATGCTTGGTCCAGCAGAAAGCTTGTTGGAGTTTACGTGGCTACAATCGGAGAAGAAATTAACAGCAGACAGGCAGCGAAGTCGTCTTTACTTTATTTACAATGTCATTATGGATTTCTACAGCCAAGCAACCCAAAAAAACCAAGGATTACCGATACCCTATGACGTGCAACCGATTCCATCCTTAGGGCCATAGGGATAGAGAGTTTTCAAAATTCGCTAGATTAACCAACTTTGCAAAAAAGGCTCCGATGTCATACATGGGAGCCTAAAAGCGTTTCTAAAAATGTAGCCAGCGATTCTTACTTGCTATCTTCACCAGCAACCTTCGGTGACAAAGTGAGGTCAATACATTCCTTTAGAAACGTATTCACTGAATCAATTTTGCTTTGGTCATTTTCATTCAACGAATCTATTAGTGGTTTATACATATTCTCGCCTATTTCGGGATTCGCTAGCCACTTCGCATACGTTGATCCCATCGCCGTCATTTTTACGATACCTTGATGCCGCATCTCATCGATATAGTTTTGAGCACCTAAGGACACAGACTGCGCAACACCGGCTGAGGCCGCATTAAAATATGTCACACCATCTTGAGGCTCGCTAGGTTTCTGATTATTTGAATCAACCACAATAGAATCCTCTAGTTGCCATTATTACTCTTCGCTGCACTGCTATTTATCTTCACAATTGCCAGCCAATTGATTAGCTGATCGATATCTTCCACTTGTATCTCAGAATGTAGATTCTGACTTGAATTATCGATCATCATAGGTGTAATACCTACTTGTATCTGGAAAGTAATCGTATTTTGCGTTTTATTGTATTCAAAAGCCCAGGTGTTTTTTGCATCATCCGGCATCCCCTCAATCGGATCAAAACTTCCAACAATTGCGCTGGACACACCTGCATTTTTACTAGAATTGGTATTTGGGGTTCCCATCATTTATCTCCGTATGACACTCAATGTTTGACAATATGGATTAATTAGCTTTGTAGTATTTTTTGGCACGTCGAAACCATCGCGGCATTTGATAACGCCTGAGAGGCGTATTGGTTCTGCGTATTATTTAGCAAAGTCAGCGACTGAGCGTTTACCAGCCCGCCAAGCGATAACGTATGAAGCGTGTTAATGCTTTTCTCTTCTACTTCGCTATTTATTGATTTAGAATCTGTGATGACTTTTTCGGAATCCGCCATAAATTTTACCTCAATGTAATTTTAGTACGCCGACACAAAATGCCGGCGTATTACTTCACTACTTGTTTGACTCGAACATTTTTGTAATACCGAGTGTCGTCGCAGCCTGATATGTCACATTCGCCTGCTGTTGAGCATACACAGCATTAGCCGCTGCCATTGCTACGGAATTACCAATAGTTTGATACAAACTTCCCATTGCCATCGCTGGGGCTTCTGCTAACACTTTCGTGTTTGCAATCGTCACAGCGTCGACAATTTTCCCATTAACACCACTATCCGTTTGACTCATGAATTACTCCTCGTAGAAAAAGGTACAACTACTTACGCTTTATCTATTTGTTAGATTCAAACATCTTAGTAATACCCAATGTACTAGCCGCCTGATAAGTCACGTTGGCTTGCTGCTGAGCATAGACGGCATTTGCCGCTGCCATAGCCACTGAGTTACCAACAGTTTGGTATAAACTACCCATAGCCATTGACGGAGCTTCAGCCAACACTTTCGTGTTAGCGATCGTCACTGCATCGACTACTTTTCCATTAACACCATCATCTGTTTGACTCATAAATTACTCCTCGAATTAAAAACTAGTAGCGCTACTGGCCACCTAATTATTTGTTATCCTCAAACATTTTTGTGACACCCAGGGTGCTAGCTGCTTGATAAGAGACGTTGGCCTGTTGCTGTGCATAAACTGCATTCGCAGCAGCCATTGCTACAGAGTTTCCAATAGTTTGATACAGGCTACCCATAGCCATGGCAGGCGCTTCGGCCAACACTTTAGTATTGGTAATAGTAACCGCATCAACCACTTTTCCATTTACGCTATCAGTATCAGTTTGTGACATAATTTTCTCCAAATTTAATTTATTCTGCTTTGCAGATAGGTTCAGTATTTAGATGGGTGCTGAATACTATTCGCAGCAAAACACTTCGACTAGATTAAACACCTGCATATTACTGAGCATCAAGCATGCCAATTTAAAATTATTTCAAAACCTGAATATCACCTTGCACAGCGCGTATTTTGAGTGATTCATTTATCTCTTCCACAAATGCGCTATTTATCGAGGTACAATTCGGCCATATTGCGCTGGATTTTGGAAATTATCATCCAGTTTTTATAATCCCAATTTTTTATCCATTGGAAACCGCTTTACCCCCGATTCAATAACGCTGTTTAGGTCATCGCCTTTGTTCAACTTCATTTTTTCAAAGCCCATATTCTCAAATAGAGACACGAGGTCTTTATTGATCAGAACACTAAAAACCGTATGCGCTCCGTTACATTCAGCATAACGGCAAAGTCGAATTATCGTCAGCTCTAACATGACGGGATAGATTACGCTAAATAATTTTTCTTCAGGCAGGTGTATGGTATTCGGAAGAACTGCTTTCGATGGGACAAGCTGAATATAGATTAGCTGTAACTTAGAATTATGTTGTTTCGCGACTAACTCAGAAAAAACAGTTGATTGATAACTTAACGTTTCATGAATAATGACACTTTCATTTCGACAAACCGGCTCTCGACTAGCCCTAGGGCCGGCAGTATTTTCAGGGGATTTCTTAAGCTCCCAGTAAACAGCGGGCAAGAGACTTTTTAGATCATCTATATTGGAGCTTTTACGGTATTCTAAAGATGTACTGAATAGCCATTCGAGTTCTGCCGTAGGCAGTATGCGGAACTGCTTCACATACCTAACATCTTAGTCACATCATCAAGCTGGTCACTTTCATCGCATTGATCTCGCTCGGTGGTGTGTTCAGCCGAGGAAAATAATGTGTTCTGGCTTGCGTAAAGCTGATTTATCTGTTGCCAAAGGGCCTCTTGCGATATTGATGGCGGCGGCTCCTTGTCAGGGCTAATTAAAGACGGAACCTCAAGTGGAACGGGCTTGAACGGCTCCAATTGACACGTTGCAAGTGCTTCATTAAGAAGCTTATTGGACAATTCAACAAATGCTTGAGCTTCTTCTGACATCCGCTGTGTTTCCGGATCATTCTTAGACTTTGCACCATCACTACTACTTGCACCGCTCATTACTTTCTCCTAACGTTATTGACCTACTTGACTTCTAGCGCAGTAATCACCGATGCCGCAGCCGTACCAACCGCTGTTAAGTTAGCAACAGCGAAACTAATATTCGCCTGCGCATTTTCTATGATCGCAGCGTAGGCCACATTCTCTGGCTCGGCTACCCACTTTGCAGAGGCGACACCAATGACAGTCGTTTCTACCGTACTAATGTTTCGCAATGTATCCACAGCATCCTGAACAGCCTGCTCCATAGACTGCGCGATACTTGCCTGCATTATTTCAACCGCAGTCTGCTCAGACATATAACTTTCTAACTCTTGCTTTCTTCCGTTTCAATAAAATGCATAATCGCAGCTATCTTCTGATCTAGATCTCCCTCTTTGGGCAGTATCACCTTCGCAAGCGCGGCTGTATATTTTTCATTGTTAATAAGAATCTGCCACATTGCTTTGAGTTGTTTATTTTCCGGCGGCGAAAGGTGACTTTTCTGTCCACTCTCAAAAGCATCTAAAACCTGCTTTATAAACTCGAAAGCTTCATTTCCACCAGGTTTTGCCGCCTGCTTTAGCTGCCCAGAGGAATTGAAGTATGTTTGAAATATAGCTAGGTCTTGCTTTTGTTGCTTCGTTGTTTTTTCAATTAGATCGTTGAGGTTCATTTTTCCAGTGCAGTGCGGCAAAGAGCAGATATGTTAGACAAAACGTACTAGGTTCTGCGAATGTTTCTTAGTATTTCCTTTTGAAGATCTAACAAGCCCTTTTGTGATTGCCGAAGTAGTTCATGCTGTTCTCCACGCACATTCCTCAAATAGTTTTCCATAAAAAGGCTATTAGTCATCAATCTATCACTCTCTCGATCATCGCGGAGTTGTTCAGCATGCTGAGGTACATCAATATCATCCTGCTGGACCTTCACGGGATCACCTAAGCATACATACTCTCCCTCCTCATCGATAGTTGCTTCAAATACGTTGCACCCCTTAACCATCTTCGCTATCTCCGCTCGAAGTGCATTCATTTTGCACGGCTCTTATATTTTTCTCAGCCAATTGCATTCGCTCTAGTATTAGATTTTGGGCGTCTACCCCAGCAAAAACTGTAGCTTGGTCTTTCAATCCAACTCCCCCCACTGACGAAGTCGTTTGTTGCATTGATGCTCGTCGCTGAAGCTGATCCAACACTTTGTTTTGTCTATCAATCAGGTCATCCACAAGCGCCTTCATTCGCACATCCTGCTGTCGTTGCAGCTCAGCCACTGCACGGCTTTCTTGATTTTCCTCCGCTGGCTCATCGTCGGGATTCGTTTGCGACTCAGTATTTTTGATAGATTTCCAGCGGCTAAACATGTGGCCCCCTTAAGACAACTCTAACGATGGGCTAACTTCTGACTGACGCTGGCAACGCCGCTCTATAACTTTTCTATGAACACCTAACATTTCTGCCGCCTTAGTTTTATTCCCTTTTGAGGTCGCCAACGCCTCATTCACAAGCGCATCAACCATCGCACGAATCTTATCTCCAGTCGCTAAAGCTATTGCTGTTTTAGCCACGTTTTCTAATGGCTTTTCGTCGAACTGGCATTCTTGCATCGCTTCTATAGCGCTTGCCGTAATATATGAGTCATCTGCCAATATACATATTCGATCGACCGTGCTTTTCAGTTGTCTCACGTTACCCGGCCAACTGGCCCGCTGAAGATAACGCAAAGCGCATTCGCTCAACGTTATCCCCGGAACTGATTGAGCGAATGCGCTCGCCAAAAGTGGTATATCTTCGCGCCTCGCCTCAAGAGGAGGAATTGATACTTCAAATGTATTGATTCTATAAAATAGGTCTTCACGAAACGCTTTTTCCTCAATTCTTTGCCGCAAGTCTGCATGCGTTGCGACCAATGTTCTACCGGTGTATTTTTGCTCCTTTTGTGCACCAATCCGCTGATAGCAGCCGGTTTCTAGCACGCGCAGTAGTTTCGTTTGTTGAAGTAGCGGCAGTTCGGCAATTTCATCCAAAAACAAGGTTCCACCGGCGGCCTCAGCTAAAAAACCATCTTGCGCTTTATCGGCGCCTGTAAATGCGCCGCGCTCATGACCAAACAGCAATGACTCGAAAAGCGTTTCAGGAATTGCACCACAATTAACGGCCACAAAAGGCCCTTTTCGACCACTAAGCTCATGTATCGCGCGCGCGAAAAGCTCTTTACCTGAACCCGTCGGCCCATTTAAAAATATGGGTCTATCTGCGGTCGCAATTTTTTCAAGCTTTTTTGCCAGCGATTGCACTGCCTCACTGCGACCAATTACTCCTGGAAGAATTTCATCGGAAGTCATCTTCGTACCACTTTTCCTTCAAGGTCAAAAAACCAATGTGTTAAATTATTTTCACACACTCAATTTAATCTTCTCTTGTTTAGCGGTAATCAAATCCTGTGCCTTAATCACTAAACCGTTAAATATTTTTATCGAAAAAGAGGCTGATGACAGGCTGGCAATTCCCACGTCAATATGCCAATGCAAAAGATCTTATTGAATAGATAGGAGGAGATAGCGTGTCTCATTAACCAAAGCAGGATCGATTGTGGTAGGCCGTTGCTGACCGGTAGTTTTACGTTGAAGGATGATATCGACCGTACCTCCCAGGTTGAGCGGCACTTCATTCATGGGAAAATCAAAGCAGATCCACTACGATTTGAAACAAGCTACACCTCTCTCGGTTAGCTTGAAAAGTCGTATAACGACAGACAGCTTTTCTAGGTAAACCATTCAGTCCACCGAGACCGCATACCATTAGGTCTAAGAATTACTCTTTTAATTCACCAATAACGAATCGCGTGCCAGAATAAGGCTACTGGACAGCGCCTACAAATCGAATTTAAATTGCTATTAGTGATATAGAAAAGCCCTTTTAATAACCAAAGTAATTTACTCAGGTATTACCCCTTCGTATCGTCTGATGACTGAGCCGACAAAAGTGCTAACTCCCCCGCAAACCACCCTAAAATCTCTGTAAAGCAATGAAAAGTGAGACTTTTGTCACGCTTTTCTTACACTTTTTCCTGAATTATGACTATCATTAATACTGTGAATCCAAAAATAAGCCCTGCATAAGGAAGTGCCTCCGTAGCTAAATGTCCTCAAACTGATTAGCTGGGCGCAATAAAATAGGGTGATTTATGAAGAAAGCAACAAGAGCACCAGAGGCGTTTGTAGCTGGATTTTCCTTTGATGTAGTTACGTGGAGCATCGTCGCAGCGATTTTGTTGTTGGTTGTTTTTCAACCGCTACTAACCAGCGTACTGCTTGTCTCCGGAACATGCGTTTTCTTTTGGCGTCGCCTTCGTGCGCCAGATGTTGAAGGTGATCTTAAAGCCTTGCGTGATATCCGACATGATTTAGGTGTAGACGATCTCCAACGAGCGCTTGCGGCAAAAGGCGTTGAAGAAGACATCGTCCGTAAGGTCTATGACTTACTCCAACAACATATTCCCTGCGAGCACGAAGTACCGCTACAACTGTCTGACAAGTTACATAAAGACTTGCACCTTGATGATGACGTTGATTTGATCGAGGAAGCTGCTCAAGCAACAGGTCGATCACTTTCTCGCCCTAAACGTAGCCCATATTACGGTAAGGTCACGACGGTTGAGAATTTGATTCTGTTTTTAAATTATCAGCCAAAGCTTCACTAAGCAGACACAGATTTAGATAAAAGGGTGCCCTTCAAGGCACCCTTTTTTATTTGGCTGCTATTACTGTGGCTTTAGTAGTTGCTTTCACCAAGTGTTTTCTTCCCCAATCATTTCCACCTCTAACAAAGCCACCCACCAAGAATCCCCGCGTGACATCTGCCGTATATGCTTAATTCGTATAAATCTTACTTTCGCAAATCGTGGCATTTTGTCGAGAACCGTAATACCCTACCGCCTGCGCTCGTTTATGGATGAAGGGCGTTCAACTATAGCATCTTCATGTTCGCCATCTTTGAGTGCAAAAGTATCTTTAGTTAGTCAACTAATCATTTATTCAAAAAGGAGTTTTGAAATGAAATACTTTGCCATACCGCTACTTATCCTCTCCACTTCAGTATGCCACGCTATTCCAAATATTGCGGTTAACCAGGATCATTTATGTTTAAAGTCGAGTTTAAAGCTACCGCTCATCGAAGGAGGCAATTTAACTCAGCAGACAACGTATTCTGGCCCTCTATTAAATTTTGATCGCGATGCTAATAGCCGACTCACGGCTAAAGACGGGTCGTCCCCGTCTGATGAAGTGGTCACTTATGCGAATTCTACGGCTGATATTTCAAGCTTCGGATTCGATTTATTCACTATTGCTGAGTTTTATTTCCCAGGCAGCCCATCAACACCAAGTCAACAAACTTGGAACCCAAACCAAGATCCAAAACATGTCGCAAAAGGCGCTCTTCAATGGCGTTTTCGTTCGGACAGTAACACGACCGCTTACATGATCTTTCAAGTTCGCGGAATACAAGGGTTTGTTCAAGCGAAATTAGTCGATATCACAACCAATAACATTGTTGTCGACTACCAGGAAAGCAACTACGTAGAACACCATAAGGTTGGAGATTTTAAAATTTACGCCAATCATATCTACACATTAACGGCAAGGTTGTCAGAGTCACATCATCAAGATGATGACGAATCAGCGATCTCGTTTTATTTTAATGAGCCGGTAAATTGGTTACGCGCAACTCGCAAGGTAGGTGGCTGCTAGTACTATTGGTGTTCATCATTCAAATAGGCCCTTACTTGGGCCTATTTTTTTACAATATTGTGTTGCTAAAAAATCACTTCCCTTTAAAAACTGGCGCGCGCTTTTCAACAAATGCGGCGGCGGCTTCTTTGTGATCCTCTGTTAACGTACATTGCATGTGGTGTTTGGCTTCTTGGTCAAAACAATCCGCGAGATTAGCACCACTCACAGCAAGATTAATATTTTGCTTTATTCTAGCCAGGGTGAATGTGGGACCGTTTGCAAGCTGCTCAGCCAATTCACGTGCGACCCCTTGTACTTGGTCTGGTTCAACAGCGCGATTCACTAACCCGATCGCCAAGGCTTCTTCGCCAGTTAATACCGGAGAAAGAAAATACAGTTCACGTGCCTTCGCTGATCCTACAATAGACGTTAGAAAATAGCTGCCACCAAAATCTCCGGACAAACCTACTTTGGCAAACGCTGTGGTGATTTTTGATGAAGTCGAGCAAACACGAAAATCACACGCTAACGCCATAGACAATCCGGCACCTGCCACAGCACCGTCGATTGCTGCAATCGTGGGTTTAGGCATCTGATGTAACAAACGTGATGCGTTCATACGATCACGCAAACTGTAGTGTCGATTTCCGTAAGGCAAATCTTGTCCAGCGCCCTCGTTCATTGCCTTGACATCACCACCGGCACAAAAATGCCCACCTGCACCCGTTAACATAACCGCACGCACATTCGGATCATCGGCCGCTGCGGCTAATGTGCTCACCATATTTTCTAAAAGTGCTGGGCTTAATGCATTTCGTCGCTCGGGGCGGTTCATCGTCAGCACCAGCAAGCCATCTTTATTTTCTACTAACAATTCGTTACTCATCGCTCTCTCCAATGTGTTTATTTATTTATTTATTTAATTAGACTGGCTACTACCAAGAATCTATACAAGGGCGCTTTCGCCCGGACAGTGGCGGACGGAGTTGCGCTGACCGCAAACCCGCTAGAATAGTTTTGCGAGTATCAATGGGATCGATTACAGCATCCACCTCAAGAGAAGACGCAACGGCCATCGCCTTACCTTGCTCATACATTTCATTGAGCAACTTATCGAACAATGCTTTTTGCTCTTCGGGGTCATCAATTGCATCCAACTCTTTTCGAAAACCTAAACGCACTGCGCCTTCCAGTCCCATCGGCCCAAATTCACCCGTAGGCCAAGACACTGTGAAGAAATTGTCCAGGGTACCGCCGCCGAGCATTGCCATCGCACCCAGGCCATAGCATTTGCGCAATACCACGCCGAACATCGGTACAGTGATGGAACGCGCCGTCACATAAACGCGCGAGACGTGTCGTACCAACGCAGTTTTCTCGGCTTCGGGCCCCACCATAAATCCAGGACAGTCGCAAAGCGATAGCAAAGGAATATCAAAGCCATCGCACAATTGAATAAAGCGGGCGAGCTTATCGGCGGCATCAGCATCAATCGCGCCGCCTAAATGTTTTGGATTATTGGCAATAACGCCAAACGGTTTACCTTCGATACGGATAAACGCAGTGACGACACCCACACCAAACTCTTTGCGAATTTCTAAGACTGAATCAATATCAGCAAGATTGTCGATCACATCGCGAATTTCATACACTCGCAAACGATTTTCAGGGATCACATGACGCAGATTTCGCTGATCGGGTGCCTGCCAATCTTTAATGGCTCCCTGAAAGTACGACAGGTATTTTTTCACCACTTCGCAGGCTTCTTTTTCGTCTTTGACGCGTATGTCGATCACACCATTCTTGCACTGCTCATCGATCGGACCAATCGCTTCCGGCGGATAGACGCCCAAACCACCGCCTTCGATCATCGCGGGGCCGGCCATTCCTATGTTGGCACTTTCGTCACCAATGATGACATCACAGCAACCAAGAAACGCCGCGTTGCCCGCAAAGCAACGGCCAGAAACAACACCCACTAGTGGCACCTTGCCACTTAAATTAGCGAAGGAAGTAAAGGTGCCGTTCGAAATACCGGCATGCGTAATGCGCTCCGTATCACCAGGACGGCCACCCCCGCCCTCCCCGAAAATAACGACCGGAATATTCCAGTCCTCAGCGGTATGAAACAGTCGATCTAACTTTCGATGATGACGCTGACCTTGCGTTCCGGCCAACACCATGTAATCCCCCAACGCAAACGCGCAGCGTGATAACGTTTCATCAAACAAATCACCGTTGATGGAACCTAGCCCCGTTAAAATACCATCGCCACTGGTATTTTTTATAAGATCTTCTAGCGAGCGACGCTGACGCTGGGCTGCAATGGCAAACTCGCCGTATTCGATGAATGAGTCGGGGTCGCACATTTGAGCAAGATTTTCGCGCGCGGTTTGCTTTCCTTTAGCGTGACGTTTTGCCACTGCCTCTGGCCGATTTTCATCAAGCCCAAAGGCTCGGCGCTCTTCTACTTCACGTAGGTCATCACGAATTCTATCGAGGTCAATATCACTGAGTTCGCCATTCACACTCTGCTCAACGTCACTAGGGTCAACGACGATAAACGCCTGTGATTCCATTAACGTTTCGCCCACACTCGCTATAATATCGACAACCTTACCGGCCGTTGTCGCAACAACAACATGTTCCATCTTCATCGCTTCGAGAATTGCCAGCTCTTGACCAATGGCTACCTCATCACCGATTTGAACACTAAAGGACACCACCGTTGACTGCATGGGTGCGACAACCGCATTTAACCCTTCAGGAATGAATACAGCCTGATGAGCTTGTTGTGGATTATTCGTATTGAGTTCTTCATCGACAAATAATTGCGCACTCTGATAAAGCGCTTCAGCATTTGCTTCAATAAAACCGGTCGACACATTGTTGTTAATAACATCGACATGCGACAACAAGGCACGCAACCAGGTGAGATTCGTTTCCAAACCGACAATACGCGTTTCACTTAAGGCGCGCGCGGCTTTGGCAACAGCAGTCGAAAATTCATCGACATCGGTAGATACAATAATTTTCGCGAGCAAGCCGTCGAAACTAGCGGATGTTTGATATCCGGAATACGCAAACCCATCTACACGAACAGACGCACCAGTTGGCGGTTCATAAATCGAAATCGTTCCACAGGTTGGTGACGCGTTAGCGCTCCCATCCATACGTTCCATATTAATGCGAGATTGGATAGCATAACCTTTCGGCATTGCTGGAAGAGAGAGACCGGCCAAGGCTTTACCATTCGCAATAGCAAGCTGACAACGCACCAGGTCGGTATCAAATATTTCTTCCGTTACCGTATGCTCAACTTGGATACGCGGATTGGCTTCAATAAAAAACAGATTGTCTTTTTCGCTATCAGTCGCTAACAAAAACTCGAATGTGCCTAGCGAACGATAGCCGACGCCGTTAGCAATTTTTTCAGCATAATCCACCAGTGCTTTACGCTGAATATCGGTTAGCGAAGGACTTGGTGCAATTTCAATAAGTTTCTGGTGTCGTCGCTGCAAGGTGCATTCACGCTCAGCGAAATTTATACAAGCACCTTGACCATCTCCCAAAATTTGCACTTCGATATGTCGAACCGCTGGTAAAAAGCGTTCAACATACACATCCGCCACACCAAAAGCAGCTTCTGCTTCTGAGCGGCAACGCTGCCACGCATCCGCTACATCATCGAGTTGATTGACGACTCGCATGCCGCGACCACCGCCACCAGCAACGGCTTTAATTACCATGCTAGCACCGGCTGGCAAACTTGAAAAAAATGTTTCAGCTTGAGCTCGTGATGTATTTTCACTAGTACCAGGGATGGTTGGCACACCTAATTCTTCTGCGCGCTGCTTGGCAGCAATTTTATCGCCAAGCAAGGACAAAGCTTGCGGCGTTGGGCCGACGAAAATTAATCCGGCGTCTTCCACACGCTGCGCAAACTCAGCATTCTCTGAAAGAAACCCGTAGCCAGGGTGAATCGCATCTGCACCCGTCGATTTAGCGGCAGCGATCACCGCCTCCATATCTAAATAGGCACGCGCACCACTACCCGGCAACGCGTAAGATTCATCAGCACGCTTGACGTGTAAGTTTGTCGCATCGTCACGCGAGAAAATCGCCACCGTTTTGATGTTCATGTCCGCCGCCGTGCGCGCGATACGAATCGCGATTTCACCACGGTTGGCGATGAGTAGTTTTTTTATGGTCAAAGTCTCAGAGCCTATTTGCTCGTTAGACATAATACGCCCTCGAATAGCAGCTAACTTGAATTCTTATATAAGACTATAAATCAATTTTATTAAGTTAAGCTGTAGCTTTATAGAATTGTAATAGGTGAGTCTAACAGTCAACGACGGGATTCTAAATGCCTACAATTTGACGACTATCAAATCTACATTTACAGGTCGTTATTCCGTCAAATAGCCAATTGTGGTAACGTCTCACCCCTCTTAAAAACCTAGTAAATTCTTGCTTTAACACCCAATTCGGACTAATTCTATGACTCAACCATCACCCGAAGCTGTTGCAGCTTACGTTAACCAAGCTTCCACCGACGCGTGGGACGTGCCCGGTCTTGCGGCCGACATTCAAATTCGCCCTATTAGCAAAGTCGGCATTATCGGTGCTGGTACTATGGGCGGCGGTATCGCCATGAACTTCGCCACAGCCGGCTATGAGGTGGTGATTGTTGAGACTCAACAAGAAGCGCTGGACCGTGGTTTAGGTGTGGTACGCGCCAACTATCAGCGCAGTGCCGATAAAGGCCGCTTCCCACCCGAAGAAGTCGACATTCGTATGAACCGCTTCAAAGGCACTTTGGACAAAGGTGATCTTGCGGATTGCGACTTGGTGATCGAAGCAGTGTTCGAAAACATGGACTTGAAAAAGACTATCTTCACCGAACTCGACGCCATCATGAAGCCAGGCGCTATTTTGGCGACAAACACCTCGGCACTAAACATTGATGAGATTGCCTCCGTCACCAAGCGCCCTGAAGATGTTATCGGCCTTCACTTTTTCTCGCCAGCCAACGTCATGAAATTGCTCGAAATCGTTCGCGCTGACCACACGCAAGATGACGTCGTGGCTACATCAATGGATCTCGCCAAGAAAATCAGCAAAATTGCCGTTTTGGTTGGCGTGACTCCAGGCTTTGTGGGCAATCGCATCTTGCGCATGCGCCAAGCACAGGCCAACAAATTATTAGAAAAAGGCGCGATGCCTTGGGATGTGGATGCAGCCATTAATGCGTTCGGATTCCGCATGGGCCCTTATCAAATGTCTGACCTGGCCGGTCTTGATATTGGTTGGCAAAAAGGCGCGAAAACCCATTTGCCTATTCGTGACGCACTCTGCGAAATGGATCGCCGTGGACAGAAAACCAAAGCCGGTTGGTATGACTACGATGAAAACCGCAAAGCGATTCCATCGCCTGTCACCGAAAAAGTCATTAAAGATATGCTCGGTGCTGAGCCGCAAGAGATGTCCGAACAAGATATTATCGAAACCTGTATCTACCCGATGATTAACGAAGGCGTCAAAATTCTCGAAGAGAACAAAGCGATTCGTCCATCAGATATCGATATCGTTTGGTTAAATGGTTACGGATGGCCACGCGACAAAGGCGGCCCAATGTATTGGGGTGATGTTGTTGGCGCCAAAGCGGTGTTAGCGAAAATGGAAGAACTCGGTGCGGAAGACCCAATGTTTGCACCGGCAGAAACCTTGAAAAAACTTGCCGCAGAAGGCGGCTCTTTCTTAGAGCTTGATCTCGGCGGTTTAAAAACGGCATCCTCTAAATAAATTTTTTCTCGATCCAAGTAAAAAGGCGCTTTTAAAACAAAGCGCCTTTTTTATATCGACCCTATCTATATCTGCCCTATCTATACCTCAACATTATCAATAGATTGCTGCTGGTTTTTTCGTAATACTCGCCAAGGAAAAAAGTAAACGGCATAAACCAGCGCAAATACGCCGAACGACTCCAGCTCAAAATAACTCAGCCCCGCAAACACAAATATTAAAACATGCATGCGGATGACATTTTTATAAGGGCCGATAAACACATCGTTGAAGGCACTATTTTTTGATTTTTGCCTACCTAACATCGCACGTTTGCTTTGATGACGACCAGGTGCGGGAGACACTTTGACGCGTGACAGTATATGTTCAGCCGACAATGGCTCATCTTGTTGAATCTTTTCAGCCAAGCGCCGTGCTTTGTTGAGGGGGCCAAATAGAGCGTAACGCTCTGCGAATACCACAGGAATTAAAAATACACCAAACAATGGCAGCAGCTGGGTGAGCGCAATATTCCACAGTAAGACGGGATTCATAAATGCGCGTCCAAAGGTGTTACTCTCAACCCCATCCAACGGAAAAAAGCTCGCAAGAAAGGTCGCATGACCGGCGTGAAAGCCACAAAAATGCAGGGTAAAAAAGCCCAGAAAGAAAATACCCGCAAAACCACCAATACCCAGTGCAAGCCCTCGCTTATCGCTCGGGAACTCTGGATGCCCCATCACACGCCAACCGATATACACACCGCTAGCGATAATACTGACGATAGTTAAGTAACCCACCACCAAACTACTCAACCATAAACTCCACACCAAATCCGTCGTTGTCCAGCTGAGCCCCCAAGCACATCCCAAACCCAACAAAAATGCGGTGATATCAACAATAAAATAGCGCTCTAATTGCGCAAGCAACACGTTCATCTACTCTCCCCACAACCCCAATTGCTAACACCTAAAACTTCATCCCACAGACTAAGAAAATCGCTCCCTGCATTCAATGTTTTATTATCGAGACCTTTACTATACAGGCACACTGCTCAAGTCACCCACACTGCGTTTCTTAACAATTTCCTGACAACACACAACATGCTATTTAGGAATACTCGCTTTATACTCGACATCAATTGATTTGCACCACAAACTATTTGCAATAACCCATTCAAAATGCGGAGAATAATAATGATAGCGACTCACGTTAAAACCGCCTGCCTAGCGCTGATAATTGTCATTACCTTTGGCAACGTTGCACAAACGATGGCACGAGAAATTGCGCCACTCCCCGAACGAGTTAAACCTGAGAAAACCTGGACAGATCACACATGGACGGGTAGCGACGGAACAAAGTTCCATTATGTCGAACAGGGCGAAGGAACACCCGTCATCCTTATCCACGGCCTGACATCATCCGCCATTCAAAACTGGTTTAACCCCGGTATTGCACAAAAACTTGCAAAAACTAACCGCGTCATCGCCATCGACATGCGCGGCCACGGTGACACAGGCCCAAGCCCAGAAGGCAGCACCGGTACCATGATTCAAGACATTGTGGACTTTATGGACTACTTGAAAATAGAGAAAGCCCATATTGGTGGATACTCCATGGGAGGAGCCACGACATCGGGGCTACTTGATATTGCGCCAGAGCGTTTCATCACCGCCTCAGTTATGGGGATTGGTATTAAAGAAACGCCGGAATGGCATGGCAAAACACCGCAAGATCCAGACAACGGCCGCAGCACGCGCCCTCCTCGTATCGACCTTAGCGCCGGCGCAGACGGCGTACCGCGAGGTGCACCGAAAGGCGCCCCCCACCCCAACCCTGAAGTCGACCTCACTCAAATTGACTTCCCTGTATTGGCACTCAACGGCGGTAATGATTTCCCACTGGCGAAAACACATCGTATGTGGCGCGAGCTGCGGGACTTCACCTACGTTGTGATTCCTGGGCGCAATCACATTGAAGCACCCCGCGATCCGCTATTTGGCGATGCACTGGTACGATTCATTACGTCACACAACCCATAAGCGGTATACAAACCCTAGTGTATTAGCACCAACACCACCGTTAATAAGAGGCGAACATGAAAGCCATTCAGCAACTTATCTGCCTATTTTTCCTTAGCTGTTTAGCCATAGCCACGATTGCCCAAGAAGGCATCAGCAGAACAACGGGTGAAGCGGCGCAATCCGCGTCTGGAAGGCAAGCATCCGGACTCGGTCGCGGCCGACCAGACACCCCGTTATATTTCGCTTCTTCAGCTGCCGCGACACGCGCCATTGCGCTGTGCAGCGGCCTCTGGGATGCCAATCAAACCATTCAAGACATCGATAATTACAGCCCTTTACGACAAGACGACGCAGAAAAGTTTACTACCCACATCGACGAAAAAAATAAAACAATCTCAATTCAATACGCCGACAACATGCCACCACGCCATGTGATCTGGCGGCCAGTACTCGGCTGTACGCAACTGCCCGTTGGAGCTGAGTTAAGTGCAGCGGCTTCGCTACCGCAAATAAACAGCAAACTGCGAGCGCCCAACTTAGATGATCAACCCTGGCCGACTGGCGATCAAAATGCGCGAGGATCACTTCCCAATAAACAGCAGCAGGCACTCGATGCATTGGTCGCCAAAGCCTTCGACGGCAACACCTACTCCGGCAAAACCTGGGGCGTCATCGTGGTTCACAAAGGTAAGATAGTGGCCGAGCAATACGACCTCGGCTACAACATGCACAAAGGTGCGCAAACACACTCCGCTGCCAAAAGTTTTGCTTCAACCTTAGTCGGTATCGCAGTGAAAGATTACGGTTTACAACTTCAGAAAAAGGGCGTTCTACAAGCCTGGCAAAACCCGGCGGACCCACGACACCAAATCACACTAGAACACCTATTGCGTATGAGCAGCGGGCTATACGGTGAAGGTAATGGCAGCCCACAAGCGGACATATACGCAAATGGCGCTACTGTCGAAGGGCGTGCGGTGACCAACTTCCTGCACACATTACCGGGCACTCGATTTGTCTATAACCCACCCGACACCATGCTTGCAGTCAGGGCCGTACGCGAAAAAGTAAACAACGACCAAACCTTTTGGGCGATGCCCTTTACCGAGCTTTTTTGGAAAATTGGCATGACGCGCACAACGCCCTCGAGCGATTGGAACGGTGACTTTTTAATGTCGGGGCAAACCTATAGCACGGCACGCGACTTTGCGCGATTTGGTCTGTTGTACATGAACAAAGGTCAATGGAACGGCGAACAGATTCTTCCGAAAGACTGGCATCAACAGGTGAGGAGCAAAGGGCCAGTGCAACCCAATATGGGCGGACGTGGCTACGGATTACAATTTTGGCTGTACGGCGGTTTATCCGGCTTACCCGAAGACGCCTACACCCCAGGTGGTGGACAAGGGCAATATGCCGTCATTATTCCTTCACGAGACACCATCGTTGTACGACGCGGTTACGACCAACCAAGAGCTGGCTTTAAAATTACCGAATTTACGGCCGACGTACTCGACGTATTGCAAGACTAACGTCAATTCAATGCGAGCGAGGCCCATCACCCCTCGCTCGCAATACACCCACTTTTTATTCTCAAACCACCTATCACAACAACACACTGCAGTATTTTTATAACCCCTATCAACGCTACACCACCCTTTTTCAGCAGCCAAACCGACTTTACACCGGGACAGAATTTCTAACTCTCTGAAATTACGAAAGTTTCTATATAACCAAACCGAAAAACCGTTCGTCTTATATGAGCGTCACGCTCATATTTATTGGCGCGCATTTCATCTTCAACTATAAGCTGTTGATTTCAAGAGCATTAATCGGTCTAATGATTTTCACTGAAAAAACTTCGCAGCCAAATAAATAAATGAACAAGGCTGCAGAATAAAACTGTTAACACTCTATGGTCTCGAAACTAATCACAAGAAAAGAATTAGTATTAGGTCTAGTAATTGGGCTTGCTATAGTAACTGCGCCAATTGTTTTAATTCGAGTTGTATGGGATTCCGGATCCGCAAATAGCATACGAGAAGCGAGAGCTCTCCTAAAAGCTCATGGCGCGCGAGAATACGAGACGATAGTGAGTGAATGTAAGGCGCTAATGGATAAAGGTAAGGAAAGTGTATATTTCTATCCAGAAATTCCAAAAGTCTTTAATTCAGTATCCCCTAACTACATTAGTGCTGGTCCCAGTGGTTGCGAAGTGAACTTGTATAAATCACCGGGCAAAGGAATCGGCTATTGGGTATCCAAAAACAATGGCGAATATACGCTTAGCTGGAGTGATCATTTTAAAAGTTGGGATAGCTACGACATTGATTTTCCAGCGAAGGGTGTTAACAAGCACAGGCAGCTGGACGGCGCAAAAGACGCGCCGCCACAGCTGTGAGCGTTAAGCATCCATGAAAGTCATGCAATATAAAAAATATCTGGCTTTTTTTTTCGCAGTTGCGAGTATTCTATATATTATCGATATCAGTTTTTGGTCTGATTGGCACCAAAAAATGGAGTTACCTTGGTTTATTGGCACAGTAATTGTTAAATTGTTCTTTTTGGTTGGTTCCGTACTATTTCTGTTTAACTATAAAATTAGTAGGCACCTAATTTTAAGTTCATTAGTATTGGATTTACTATTATCGTTTACTGTATATCCACTTCAAAGTAACTCTTATAGTTACTTTTTGCTTGCATGGGTAATAATATTGTATTTCCTATATTTTCGCGAAACGCAGGAACATGAAAGTAATGCTTAACAAGGCAACCCAGCGCCCACAAACCGCAAAAAGCGCGGTTTGTGGTGGACTCGCTACACGTTGTTTCGCTCGCCGCTGGTTGCGGCGTTACGTGTAATTTGTACTGAGCATGAATTTACTATTTGTTTGTAGCGAGAATAGATTAAGAAGCCCAACAGGCGAAGAGGTATTCTCAGCATATGATGGAATTGCCGCGATTGGTTGTGGTACCAACAAAGATGCGGAAACACCTATCAGCGGTGATCTTATTGAGTGGGCCGATATCATTTTTGTTATGGAAAAGTCCCGTCGCAACAAAGTTAAGAAAAAATTCAAAGAGTTATTGGCAAGTAAGCGCCTTATTTGCCTAGACATACCCGACAACTACGATCGCATGGACCCTTTTTTAGTGCGGTTGCTAGAAAATAAGGTTTCTAAACATGTCAGGCTTCGGTAAGGCTACACGTAACAAATCAGGGTTGTCGCCGTTGGCTGGGACGCTCCTGACGTCGCGCCCCAACCTGAGGCGTTAAATATACACGAGATTAAAAGAATGGAAGGTGTAGTAGCTTACATAGAGGACGAAGGTGGCGAGATAAAATTGACGTTTGATGATGTCAGTTGCCGAGATGGAGAGAATCCTTCAACTTGGAATAAAGAGTTTCTATTCACTTCTGCTTCATTTGATCGCGATGCTATTTCTAGCTTGAGTTTGTCCAAAGAGCAATTTGCCGAAATCGGTGAAAATCTAATAATTAGGCTTTTAGCTCTGAATGGGAAAATTCAATGAAAATAATATTCAACAAGTCGCCGAAGTCACTCCGGGCGCTAAAAAACGCGCCCTCCGCGGGACATGCTCTGCTTCGCGCCGCATGCCCCTTGGCTCAGCGTTAAGGTTACACAATGAGATTCGCAATAATACTAGCGTTATTAATTTCTGTTTCAGCGCTTGCTCAGATACCAAAAGAAGTTGAACAAGAAATCGAATCACTAAATGAGCAAATAGCTGCGTCGGGAAATATTCGTGAATTTGTAGAGCGAATTGTGGAAAATCTAAATAATCGAGAGTGTCGTCAGCTTGCCGAATTACTTTCCCCAAAAAGCAAATATATTGATGATGTTGAGTATTTTTACGCTAAATGCGTGGTGAATACTCGGGATTTTGGCAAAATTGGTAAATACGAGATTGAACGAATGGCATATATGCCGCTTTCCAATAACGGGATGCCGCCCCTAATCCCGGTTCAGAAACTATCGTTAGCTGAGGGGCGCGAGCTGAGTATACACTTATATCCTAGTGGTGATAGGTTTGAAATTGTCGATATTAGTTTTGTATACGGTAGAAAAAGGCCTTTGTCTTGGTAGCAAAAACCTTAACAAGCAAGCCCAGTCCGCCGCAAAAAGCGCGGCCCGACTCGCTACACTTCGTTTCGCTCGCGGCTGGCTTGGGCGTTAGAGTTACTATATGAACAAAATTGAGCCAAAAATGGCGCTATCAAATATAAATGATTTCTTCATTTTTATAGTTGTAGGCACCCTTCTGGTCGGCATCCTGTTTGTTTTTCCAAGTTATGTCATCTATTTATTATCAGGCAGTACTACAGCAGCTTATTGCACTGGTATTTTCTTATATTTGGCTTTCATGTCCTTTTGCGCCTTATCAATCACTCTTTCAGACGCAGGCATCAAGCTTAATCGGCGGCTTGGGGGGCCTAAAAATATTCAGTGGGCAGATATTCAAAGCTTCCAAGAAGTCTCGCCAAAGGAAGTAATTGTATTTGGCTGGCTTTGGCCAATATTTCCACCTCGTGAGAGTACGCCTTGTATGTCGTGCTATGGTCATTTTCGTATTTCTTATAATGGTGGTTACTTCTACTATCCGCCCGCTGAAAAAGAAAAATTTATTCAGCTAATGGAGCAGTACGGTGCCAAAAAACTCTAACAAGGCCATCAAAAATCGGCCGCAAAAAACGCGGCCCAGGACGCTCCTTTCGTCGCGCCTTTTATGGCAGCGTTAAATATACCTATGCCAGATTACGAGTGGAATTGTCAGTCGTGTGAATACACAAACAATGCTGGTTTGAATAATTGTTCTAGATGCGGATGCCCATCAACAGTCTCAGCCGAAGAGGTCGATCGTTGGAACCCAACCAAGGGTTATTTTGATCCTGATCCAAATTTTCAAGGCAGGTACATTGATCCCAATGGCCTTGTGTTCAGGTTTTTTGGTATTGGCAATTGTGCTGTTTGTAATAAGGAAATATCTCTCAAAGAAAAAGAGTGCTTACATTGTGGTCACGTGTTTACTGAAAACGAAATTATCGATATGCGGGTTGAGTATAGAGTTAACATGCTTAAAGGCGTTACTCTAGGCCTGATTGTTTTTCCTTGTTTAATAGCACTCTTTTTATATTGGAAATGAAAATGGTATTTAACAAATCAGGGTTGTCGCCGTTGGCTGGGACGCTCCTGGCGTCGCGCCCCAACCTGAGGCGTTATGCGGTACTAAACATCATGCCCAGGAGTCAGATTCATGTATGAAGATAGAACTCTAAGTACTTCGAGGACTTTGCCATTCTCTCCCGAAGAAATATATGATGCTTTTGCTTCAGCAGAGAAGTTAGCATCATGGTGGGGGCCTGAAGGATTTACAAATACATTCGATGTTTTTGAGTTTACTGAAGGGGGGCGTTGGCAGTTTGTCATGCACGGGCCAGATGGAAATAGCTATGACAATAAAAGTTATTTCGAAAACCTCGTTCCGAATTCAAAAATAGTTATTCATCATGATTGCCCACCGAACTTTAAACTAACAATTGAACTTAGTCCTACCAATGAAGGTACACTCCTTACTTGGGATCAAGTTTTTGAGAACGCTCAAACAGCACAAGCTGTAAAAGAGAGAGCAGGTTCTGCGAACGAACAAAATATAGACCGCCTTACAAAAGTTCTAAATGAGGCTGCAAGTGGCGCATAACAAAGGCATCAAGCCACCGCCAAAAAACGGCGGCGGCAGGGACGGCGCAAACGACGCGCCGCCCCTTATGGCGGCGTTATGTTTCACTTCAATCTATTCTTGACTTTCAAACACCTTCACATATACTTGCATAATCAAGTATATGTGAAGGTGTTTTCATATTGGACGAAAATATTAGTTCATTATTTATTATCAAAAACTCTCTGCTCGCATCGAAACTATCGAAAAGAGCTGGGAATCGTTTAAGCGTTCATGGAATCAGTCTAACCGAGTTTATCGTTATGCACTGTTTGAGCAACGATTTGCACCAAGAGCTTTCAAGAATTGAGTTGGCTGATCAATTAGGCATGAGCGCTTCTGGTGTCACTCGACTGCTAATACCTATGGAAAAAAATAAATTCATTCAAAAGACCAAAAATCCTCGAGACTCCCGACAGAGTCTCGTTAAACTTTCAGCCACGGGGAAACGTGTATTCGAAGAGGCGCGTGAAAGCTTTTCTCATATTGCAAGTGAACTAACATCCAATTTGAGTCAAAGCCAACTAGAAAAATTAATGGAACTGTACGCAAAGGTAATTTAAAGATAATGGACAAATCTTACATCGAACTAACACAAGAGACTGGGGCAGCGTTATTCAAGCGTAACATTACTGGGGAAGTGGTAATGCTCAATATGCTGCGTTTTAGGAAGTTCGCTGATTATTCAAGTAATCCTGAACTGTCACCAGAGACAAAAATATCTGGTAGAGAGGCTTTTCAGAAATATATAGATCACACGATGCCTTATTTGATAGAGAGTGGCGGTGAGCTTCTGTTTCTTGGAGATGGAGGAAAATACTTCATAGGTCCTGACGATGAACTATGGGATGTGGTTATGCTTGTTAAGCAAAACTCCGTAGAAAGTTTCTTTGCTTTCGCCTCCAATCCAGAATACTCAGTTGGAATAGGTCATAGAACCGCTGCCATTCTTGATTCTCGGTTGTTGCCAATCGTAGCGTACAAGAGTCACAACATAACAAGTGGCTGCTAGGGGCCGCATTACACTACTGTCCATGCAGCTCCAGAGCCAAGCGTTATGCAACCAATATCGAAATAAGGAGAAATTATGAAAACCATGAACTGCAAGCAATTGGGTGGGGCATGTGAAGCAGAATTTCATGCCGATACGTTTGAAGAGATGGCTGAGTTGAGCAAGCAACATGGAATGGAAATGTACAAAAAACAAGATGTAGCGCATTTGTCAGCAATGGAAAAAATGCGAAAACTTATGGATGATCCTGAAGAAATGAATAAATGGTTCGAATCAAAGCGAATAGAGTTCAACGAACTTCCTGAAAATTAAAGATTATCAATGTATAGAAGGGGATTGCCTTGAACTTCAAACTAATCTTGGCAGGTACATTGGCCTATACGCTTGTAACATTCCCACTAGCTGTAGTGTGGCACATTCTGTTATTTGAGGAAAAGTACAAGGTATTTGGCTATTTTCAGGGCGAGCCAAGCTTCTTGTTGGGTTTCGCTACTATTGTTATTCAAGGCGTTGTCTTATCTTTTCTATATCCGTTCGTAAACTTTTCAGGTAATGGCCCTATTCGCGGTTTAAAGTACTCTTTGTTAATTGGCGCTTTCTTTTGGACATCGCATGTGCTGGCTTTCGTGGCTAAGCAGATAGTACAAAACCCCATAGGCTTCGTAGCAATGGAAAGCTTCTACTTGCTTTTGCAATTCGGAATTTTTGGTATTTTAATTGGCTTTATCTTCAATAAGTTGTCAAATCCCAATGCATAACAAAGCCAGCCAGAGGGACACAAAAACCGCCGCTTCGCTCTGGTTTTCGTGCCCCTGCTGGCGGCGTTAAAACGAATCATGACCGTCAGAGAATATTTAGATAAGAAGTTACTCAAACAAGCAATATGGGGTTATTCGATATGGCTTGTATTTCCAATATGTCTTATTTCTATAAGCCTGGATTCTATTGTTTTTGGGATCGTTGGCTCAATAGCTGTAATGCTTGTTTCGGCTTATGCTGGATCAAAAATGGTCAGCTGTCCGAAATGTGGCGAAGAATTTGAGTTTATGGCTTTTCGAAAGAGGAAAAGTTATTTTACTCCAAAAAAAGAATTAAATTTTTGCCCTTATTGCGGCCTGGACTTCAATGAAGAGTATAAGTTTTAACAATCGCAGGCAGCCGAACTGGCGCAAAAGACGCGCCAGCCACAGCTGCGGGCGTCAAATGTAAACCACGGATAAAGCACTTCGAATAACCGAATTTTTATTTTTTGTTATACATCCACTAAACTGGAAATAAATAAAATGTGGCAACCACTAACCTTAACCATTCAATTTGATTTTGGCTAACTGGAATGGAAGCAATTTCCTGTCATTTTCTAGCGTCACAACCTCGAGCTCATCAAAGAGGCTGGCATTGAAATACTTGTAAGTCCATAGATAATCGAACCCGTATTTTGCCGCTTCATATCTATCCGATACGATAATAACTTTCATGATCTCTGCCATACGGATTGCCGTATAACAAAGAGCGCAAGGCTCTCCTGAAGCAAATAATGTCGTTCCTTTTAAAGAATATTTTTTTTCATTCCTTGAAGCGTCTCTTATCGCCTGGATTTCAGCGTGTGCGGTACAGTCGAGATGCTCGGCAACTTGATTTACACCTTCGCCGATAACCTCTCCATTCTGATTAACGATAATAGCTGCAAACGGCAAGCCACCTACCTTGACATTGCTAATAGCCAAATCAATAACGTTTTCTCCACGCTTTATGAGAAGCTCTTCAATAATATGGTCACACATTGGTGACCTCATTTTTTGACGATGGCGCCAGGGATGAAATACTCAGTTCTGATGCAATCCTTTCGGCTTGATTTTTTGCGTTGGCTACTGACATACGGTGTCTCTCGTCACCAAATTCTTGGTACTCGGCGGCAATCTCATACATTGTGCCCACCCCTAAATATTTACTCAGCGTCCGAAGGTGTGGTGCTAAGTGACCAGACTTTTCTCTTATTCCACCTTTTTCAAAACCAAACTCGCCGCTGGAAGTCACGATGATTAATGTCTTGCCTGAGAGTAAAGGTTGTAACGGGAAGTCTCCTCGTGAGAGATCGAAATCAAACGTTTTGTCTATGCGCACAATTTGGTCGAACCAGGCTTTTAGCTGAGCCGGCATGCCATAGTTATACATTGGTGAGGAAATCAAAATAACGTCGGCTTTTGCTACCTCAGCTATAAGCTTGTCGGATAATGCCAGACTCTCCCTCTGCGCAGGAGTCCTCTTTTCCTCAGGGGTAAACACCGCCCCAATCCAGTCTTGTGTAATGAAATCAGGCGGATTCACTCCAACGTCACGATAGATATACTCATCTTTAGGCCGATTCTGTTTCCATATATCAATAAACCGGAGAGCGATGTTTTTCGATATGGAGTCGTGATCTGGATTCGGGTTTTTTGCCGCTCTAACGCTCGAGTCTATGTGTAGTATAGTGCTCATGTTCATTACCTAGGCTGGTTGATCGAATGCACTATTTTGCGAGCCTGAAGAGTCTGGGACAAACGAAGAATTCGCACTTATAGATGAGCTAAATTCATCTATAATGTCGATGATCTGGTTGTAAATTTGGAGATTAAGTGTGCAGGTATCGTTACAGGCACTAAAAGCCTTTGAGTCGGCTGCCCGTCTGGGAAGCTTTAAGTTGGCTGCAGAGGAGCTTTCGTTGACGCCAACTGCCATTTCACACCATATCGGTAACCTGGAAGATCGGCTAAATGTAAGTTTATTTCATCGGCAAGGAAGGAGAGTATCACTCACCGAAACAGGTTCAAGATTGGCTCAAGCCACCTCAGACGGATTCCGTAAAATTGACAATGCTCTGGAAGAGGTGATGAAGGCCAGCAGTGCGGTGAGGGTGACGACGACATCATCATTAGCCGCTATGGTGGTAATCCCCTCCCAACACGAATTTGAGCAAGCCAACCCAGATATTTCTGTGGAGATATCGACCGGAGAATCCATCGATAGCCAATCCCACATTATTCCAATTCGATTCGGTGATATCTCGCTGGCTAAGGATTCTGACGTTATTAGATCTGAGTCTTTTAATGTATTTGGCGCTCATGGAGTGATGGCTCCATCATGGTCAAATGAAACCATTACAATTTTTACGACAGAGTGGAAAAATAAATCGTTACCGGATCCTCCCTTAGCCGCTTGGTTTGAAAAAAATGCGCTCGATGGGTCTACTATTAGACTCAAAAAATTTGATCAAGAGCTTTTCGGAATCCAGCAGGCTATGGCAGAAAATGGGCTTGTGTTCTGCTCTACGACCCTTGCTAAAAGGCTGTTAAAAGCAAACCTTCTACAGCAATTCGGAACTCAATCGGTCAAATCGGACCTGTGCTATTATGTGCCAAACAAGGACAGCTTCGAAACTAGAAGTGCAGTCAGATTTCTAAATTGGATCGAAGCGATATTGAACCAATAATTCGTGCGGGAATTCTAGCTAGCTGAGCCTTCTCAGGCCAAAACACCTGCATTACAAGTGGCAGCACATGGATAAATTACTTGCTACGCTCCTAATTTTCCGGTGAGCTAAGCGTTAGGAGTATATATGCTACGAAGTGCGTTTCTATTATTCGCTTTTATTTCCCCCTATGTTCTAGCAGAAGGAGATGATGTACAGCGCTCATTCGTCATTATCGGTATAGAAGAGTCTAGCCGAACCACAACAATTCGCTCTGTTCACTTTCGGGAATATACTTCAGGCAAAAAATTTAAGATCATCAATGGAAACAGCTCTTTCGCCAAGCAAGTGCCGCCTGGCAGATATTATTTAAGTGAGATTTGGACTCATTATTCAAACGTTCCAAAGAGTGAATTAGGCAAGCCCGAAGATATATCGAATACATTTGTAGTAACTGATGATGCAGTTACCTATCTTGGGAACTGGATCTTTAAAAACGTCGACATCAGAACAAAGTTCACATGGGATCTAGATATAGAATATAACTTCGATACAGTGAAAGAGATTATTGAGAAAGATACCGACATACAAAAGCTACCCATTAGGGTTGCCTATGGGAACGGAAAGGTAGTCCAAATAGTCACTAAAAACCCAAACGAGAATTGGCAGACCGACGGTGATAACAACGCGCCATAGCCGCCACAGGCGTTATAAGCACTAGAAGCAATCGACAACAAAAGGGGGAGCTCTAAAATGGAAACGCCTAAAATTTATTTTCTGCTTTTAGTCCTTTCGTTATCCCTTGTGTTTTTTAACAGCCTAATGAGTAAAGCAATATATGACTGGGTGCCATCTATAAAAAAACAGGCTTTATTGTATGCTCTTGTCTGGCTTATACCGATTTTCGGCCTCTTTCTGGCAAATAAATTTGGGAACTTAGGATGGTTCCGAACTCGGAAATCAACTGGAGGCACCTCATCGATTGCAGGAGGTTTTATGCAAGCGGATTCAATTTTCAACCCAGGTGCAAAACATACAATAGACATGATTGAAAAGCAAAAGGCAGAAATTCGTCACGATTACAAGCTTGACGACAAAACAGACGAAAACAATAAAAATATGTAACAAAACCATACAGGCTTGTGCCATGGAAAAGCACGGCGCGATATATTACGATATTGGGCTAATAAAAATGAAAACAACCATTATGTTAACTGGAGTTTTTGCACTAATAATCGGATCGATGACGTTTTTTACGTTAGGCGGCAAGGTTTTGATAAAACAAGAAAAATTACCACCCGGCCAGAAAATCAACGTGTTAGGTGCAAATGCAAAGTTGCGCAGCGACAAAGAAGCGATACATTGCTTATATTTCACAGGTTCTGGTATTTCAGGCAAGTATTCCACTTTTCCAATAGGAGAGACTAGATAATGCTCTTTCTTTGTTGTGCCAATAATGTAAATAGTGCAAACCCAGGCATACAGGAAACATTTCAGCTGTACCTAAATCATTCACTCTATAAGCGTGCTTAAACGAGATCGAGTCTATATGATGAAATATTACGTTATTTTTGCTATTTACCTTTTATCAATTTCAACTTGGGCGAATAGTAATAGCGACTTTGGAATAGAGATGGTCGCTTTAAACAATGGCGAAACACGCCACATAAAATTTAACCGCGTAACAGGAGAAGCATGGTGGTCTAAAAATACAGTGTGGCAAAGGATTGAAGATCCCAACTCGATACCTAAATCAGCATATGAATTTCGGGTCGTTAGCACCGGTTTAAATTGGCGAACCATTCGACTGGACACAATTACAGGCGAAGCATGGAAAAATAGTGAAGGAACGTGGGTAAAATTTACCAACAGATAGCACAATATGAGACTGTTAAAAAGACAATATTACAGTGCAGTAACAAATGAAAGCAGCAAAACTTCTTATCACTATCGGCCTTATAATGGTCTCTTATACATTAACGTCATCGATTTAGAGCTTACCAATAGGAACAGTAGATTACAGAAAAAATGGATGAAAAAGTGAAGATCAACTTTTCCCTTGAGCAATTGGCTATATCCCATGCAAGAGAACTCTATGACCTAACAATCGCCAATCGTGACTATTTAAGAGAATGGCTACCTTGGCTTGATTCCATGACATCATGCACTGATACAATAAATTTCATTGAATCAACTACCCGCGAGTTAGAAAAACTCGGCGCCCCGCATTTTGCTGTATTTCACGAGGGAGCTATATGCGGCGTTGCCGGCTTCCATCAGATAAATAGTCAACATAGAACTGGCTCCATTGGCTACTGGCTCGCAGAAAGCTATGTCGGCAAAGGAATAATCACGTCTGCCGTAAAAGATTTGCTAAAAATTGGATTCGGTGAATTAAATCTCAATAGAATTGAGATTCGATGCGCCGAGAACAATAGTAGAAGCAGGGCTATACCGGAGCGACTTGGTTTTACTTATGAAGCCACGTTAAGAGAGTGTGAATGGCTTTACTCGCAATTTGTAAACCATGCCATTTATTCAATGCTAGCGTCTGATTATAAAGCTTAAAACCCCACCAGTTTTCCCATTGAGTTGTCTGGCTACTATCATCCTTCATCTAAACCAAGACCTTAAACTTAATACAAACAACGAAACAAAGCTCAAAAATGACAGACAACGATTTAACACTCACTGACCTAGAGAAGGAGCTTGAATCCTTCATATTGGCCTGCGTGCCGAAATCCACTTGCGTTAGCAAGTACGGTGGTACACTTTTTACATTGAAACCAGATGAAAAAGAAGGACAGTTTTGTGGGCTATTTGTGCACACCAACCACGTCCAATTATCCTTTGCTCGTGGCGTCGATCTTGATGATCCAAAATCCTTGCTCGCGGGGACTGGTAAGTATCGGCGACATATAAATTATAAAATCACTAAAGAAGTAGATAAAAGATATCTCAAGCCGCTTTTAGTCCAGGCCAGTAAACTCTAGATATTATTGCGCTGAATGATCATCCCTGCGGGATTTTGACTCACACTAAGCGGGGGTAAGCGGGTTGTTTTTCCCCGACCTTACCCCCAGCGAAGCATCTGATAAATTTGTAGCGTTAAGCGACCGTACGCATCGGGGAAGAGCGGCTTGGCAGTCCACTTTCGATTGGCAGTTCAGGGTCTTTTGACCATTCATTCCAGCTACCAAAATAGATGCGCAGTTTAGTAAAACCAGCCAACATTAGTGCGACATAGGTATTGGAAGCGCGTGCACCCTTAAAGCAGTAGATAATGATATCGTCGCTGGTTTTTACGCCCCGATCCGCCAGCAGCGCTTGAGTCGCTTCTGGCGATTTAAATTGCGCTACACCATCGACATCCTCCATCAAGCTATACCATTCTACCCACACCGCGTTTGGCAGGCGTCCTTTGCGCGGGACAAAATCTTTACCGTAAGGCGATGAACTTTCGCCTAACCATTCATCTTGATCACGATTATCCAATTTGATGATGCTGTCGTCGTAGATGGCATCGAGCATTTGCTCTTTTGTCACTAGCATATCGGGTACAGGATTAATTGGGCAATCCGCCGGGGTGGCTTCAGTCGGCTCCGTAGCTGTGTCGAAACCAGATCCCTTCCAAGCGCTTATCCCGCCATCTAACACGCCAACACTGGGGTATCCTAGATATTTTAGAATCCACCAACCACGACACGAACCGCCGTAGCGAGTATTTAATGAGTCTTCGCAAATAATCGCTGTTTTTTTACCATCTAGGCCCACGGCAGAAAATTGATCTTTGAAGGTTTTTTGCATCGCGGCTAGTCCTTCCGGGCTAGTCTCAGCCAAAAAGAAAAACACGTCGGGGATATTGACGGAGCCGGGTATATGTCCAGCGGCATACGCTTCGTCATCGCGAATATCAATGATGAGTGCTTCGCCGCTTTCAGCAAGTGATTTTGCTTCGCTAGCGCTATAAAGAATTTTTTCCATGGTTGAATCCTCTGGCAGTGGTCATGATTGGGTGTTAGGCGGAAACGTGTATCGGGGTGGTTGAGATGCTCTCGCACACTGTGGCTAAGAGTGTTTTAAAATCTTCATCTATGCGGTTGGCAAAATCGCTCAGTGCTTGTATGTCGTGAACGCCTAGCGTTTCACTGGCTTGTTGGCAGTCCACCTGCACATCGTTTTGATCATTTTCGAAAACATGCAGTCTAATTGGAATCGAAATACCCGCCGCCGGTTTGTAAGACCATACTTTAGCCGCATAGTCTGGCCGAAAAATTTCCATCACTTGGTGGTTAGGTGTGTCGATCCCAATGTTTTTTACATTATTCGATGCGTAAATATGCGCAAGGACACGGTAACCTGCCGCTTCAGCCGCTTGGGTTAATCGACTGACAGTGTCATCAGGACTATAAGCGCTAATACCAGAAAACATACACCTTCCTTTACGTTAACCTACTTGCAAACGTGCAATTACTTCGCCGTTATCAATCTGCTCCATAATCAAACAGTCCTCACTCGCTTCCCGCGTTTGCCATGTCAGCGAGTGATTCGGCGAGCCGTGCATCACTATCGGTAAGCTAGGTGTTTTTAATCGGATAACCGGGCTTTGATGGCTGTAGCTCGCCGGCTTAATTTGGGTGATGGATGCGGCAATCGTATCGGCTTGATGAGCGAGAGGTTCGATAAACCGGCAGGGGTTGCCGTTGATGCTAATACAATCTCCCAGTGCATAAATGTCATCAACACTGGTTTGTAGACAGTCTGGGTCAACGGCAATACCGCGTTCGAAATCAAGCCCTGCGGCCTCGGCTATACGCGCGTCCGTTTTTAATCCGGTCGCTACAACGACATGATCGACATCGATTTGCGATTGATTGGATAGGTCACAACGTCGTTGCCCCGAATCGAGTAACGATACTTTTTGCACGGCGCAACCGGGTATAAATGTCACACCAATAGCGGAAAAATGTTGTTGTAATCGTTCAGCTGCTTCGCTGGGCAATAGCGCTGCTAGCGGCTGCTCGGCAAGATCAATGAGCGTTACGCTATGGCCACTGCGCGTTAGATCTTCTGCAAGTTCACAGCCGACCATACCGGCACCAACAATAGCAATTGTTTGATTCTCTCCCAGGGTCTCTGCAAAGCCTTGCCACGTCGCTAGGTGGTTTACATGCCAGCACAAGGTTTGGGGCAACGTTGGCGGCCAGGCAGGTTTTGCACCAAGCGCCAGAATGAGCGCGCCATAGCGCAATGTGCCGCGCGTAGTGCGCACGTTTTTGCAGGCGCTACTGATCCCTGTCAGATAGCTGTTCGACAATAAATAGACACCCAGGCGAGCAGCCGCATCACTACCCGTTTCTTTCACTAGGGACTGCGGCGTTTGCTCGCGACTAATAGCCAAAGATAATTCGGGCTTGTGGTAGCGATCGCCGCTGTCAGCGGTAATTAATGTAATGCTCAAGCTACTATCGAGCGCACGCAGAGACTCTGCCATTTGCCAACCGGCTAGACCGGCGCCAACGATGACAACATCAGCATGACGACGACCGATCTGCGTCGGTTCTGGCGCTGCCACTAACGAGGGACGCTCGTAAGGTTCGAAATCCATTTTGGTAACGCCACAGAGAGGACACTCCCAATCGTCGGGAATATCTTCAAAGCGGGTGCCGGGTGCTAAACCACTATCGGGGTCACCTTGTTCTTCGTCGTAAATTAAGCCGCACGCTTTGCAGATATACAGCCGCCAGCTAATGTTGGCTTCGTTCTCATCAACCGTCATACGCGCACCGGCTCCGACATTAATTTATTCATTTCCCAACGTAGATGTTTAATAGCAGGTGTCACTATCGCGACAAATTGCGCTTCTCGAATACGGCGCTGTACCGGGGATTGCATTAGATAGCCACGAGCGCCTTGATGGAGCAAGGCCGATTGGGTCGCTTTTAAACCAAACTCTGACGCTTGCGCGCGTAAATCTAAAACATCGAGTAAAAATTCTTTTTCTTGCGCATAGGGTGTTTTCGCAAGTGCCATAGTACGTGCGCCGATCTCTTCAAACTCTGCGAGTAATTCCTGCGGGCGATCATGGAGAAACTGATTGACATGACCAAGGTCTGCCTCAACCTCTAATATGGAATCAATCGCGCCCTGACAAACACCAATACCGATACCCATTTGCAACAAAATAAACGCTGCTCGAATTTTTTGGATATAGGGCCTCAGTGGATCAGCAATAATGCTCTCGGTACCCAAAAAATATTTATCTAGCGCAATGGCCCAGGTACTGGTTCCTTCCATTGCTGAAAATTTTGGACACTTTCGCAAAGCAACGGCATCATTCACATCGAGTAAAAACATCATCTCGTGACTGATACGGCTGCTGTTTGCGGCTTTTACTCCGGCAATAGCACCGCAATATTGTCCGGGGCGAATGTGGCTGACCCACGGCAGGGTGCCGCTAACGACATAGCCTCCATCGACAGGCTCAGCGGTGAGTGCCATATTTTCAATACCCGTAATGGCCTTCATCGGGTTCGATAACGCTGTCCCGCCCATCGTCTGCGCCAGCGCGTGAGCAGGTAAACGCGCCAATAAGGAAGGATTAGCCGACTGTTCCATATACAAACCACAGACGTCATGACACCAGGCGACAAAGCCTGTTGATCCACAATAGCGACTGATGGATTGCATAGTTTGTAAGGCAACATCAAAACGTTGCCCGTATTGATCTAGGTGGCAAGCAAATGCGCCTGCCTCGCCTAAAGCTTGCAAGGTGTCGACGGGATAAAACCCTTCCTGATCGATACGATTTGCAAGCGGTTTAAGTTGTTCGCGTGCAATGGTCTCGACATCGGCAAGCACTTTATCAGTGTCACTAAATGCTTGCGTATCAGCTACACGTTCGGCGGCTACACTCATGACTGTTTCACCTTATAAACGTTAGTCATCCATTAAACTGATATCGAATGCGATGGGGTTACGCATTGAATTAGCCACCGGCGAGAAATAGTTCGCATGCTTTATAATCTCGTCGAATTCTTCTTTAGTGGCATCACCTTCGACTAACACCTTAACGCGAATTTCTTGGAAGCCCATATCTTCCGGTTTCATCTCGGCGCCACCTGCACCCCAAGCGGCGGGGTTACCAATGTCCCCTTCTAAAAATATTTCTAACTTGCTGAGTTTCACTTGCTTCCAGGTAGCGACAGCGGTGATGCCAACGGCGAGACATCCGCCCAACCCAGACAACACAATTTCACCCGGAGCGGGCGCCGTGTCCTCACCAAAAAGGTGTAATGGTTCATCCACTACCACTTCGTGCTGATTTACATGACTGACGGTGCGATACTGCCCATCGGTAACGGTGTGAACTTTATTGGTACCGCGCATTCCAGGGTTGTTACGTCCTTTTTCAGCAAACCCTAATAAACCGTCGCGATCGATAGGTCGAAGGTAAGTGCTGATAGTGGTAGCGGGTTCGGTCATGGTGAATCTCCTGAAAAGTGGTGTTCTATAAAATAGATGATTAACTTGCTGTTGTTCACAGTGGGTTTTACAACCTAGAGCGAAAGCTATGCCAGCTCAGTGAAATTGATTAAAAAAACTGAGAGAGTCGGTATCTATTTTTTGTAATGGCGTGAAGGCCTTGATATTGCTGGCGCTGACGACCAGTTACTGCGAAAAGTCAGTGATGGAGGCAATACTAATTTGGCGACAAACGAAACCATGACGCAAAGTTCTACAAATTGACTGCGCGTCATTGTCAAATTGTCCAATTCAGATGGACATTGTTTGCAAGCAAGCGGTTAATCGATAAGTTGCAATTTTTTTAGGCGATAACGAAATTGACGTGGCGTCATTCCCAAACGAGTAGCCGCTTGGGTTTTATTACCGTGAGTCGCACGCAATGCATCGAGCAATGATTGCGCCTCGTCTTCGGATACCCAAGCGTAGCTACGCATCCGCTCCGGCGCAGGGCTGGATTCAGTCACACTGTTATATGACGGCGAATAGGCCTCTGTCGTTTTTGGCGCAGGTGCGGCCGGTGGCGACTCAATAGGTGGCACGTGGTGAATGGGTTGGAAGATTTGTGATTCCTGCAGCAAGATACTTTCGATATCGGCGATATTGATATTTTTAGTACCAGCGACGAGAACAGCACGTTTGACCACATTTTCGAGTTGCCGAATGTTTCCCGGCCAGGGGTAACTTTCTAGGCGTCTTAATACGCCTTCGGCAAATCCCACCGAGCGATTAAATTCGTGATTCGCTTGTTGCAGAAAATAACGACTGAGGATGGCGATATCACCGTCTCTCTCTCGCAGAGCAGGAAGATAAATGGGGAATACGTTGAGCCGATAAAATAGATCCAGCCGAAATCCACCGTCGTTAACTGCTTGCTGCAAGTTTTTATGGCTCGCTGCAATCACACGGACATTAATTGGAATATCTTGGGTGCCGCCCACACGCTGTATCGTTTGTTCTTCTAGGACGCGTAATAATTTTGATTGTAGTTCTAAATTGAGGTCACCAATTTCATCGAGAAATAGTGTACCGCCGCATGCTTGCTCAAAGCGCCCCAGTTTACGGGAATTTGCGCCGGTAAAAGCACCGCGCTCGTAACCGAACAGCTCCGACTCTAACAAGTGTTCCGGAATGGCGGCACAATTAATCGCGAGGAACGTTTTATCATGGCGAGCACTTTTGCTATGGAGCAAACGTGCGAATCGTTCTTTACCGGTCCCAGACTCGCCTCGTAGAAGCACGGATACTTGAGTGTCGGCAACCCGCTCAACTTGCTCCAACGCTACTCGAAAGGCCTGAGAGCCACCCAGAATATTACTGGCACTAGCGCGAAAGCTGAGCGCTTTTTTCAGTGCCTGATTTTCGTTTTGCAGGTCACGTGTGTGCGCATCGAGCAAACGGTTTATTTGAATGACCTGGGCAATGAATGTGGCGATGATGGCTAACGTCGCCAAATCGGACTTGATCGCGCGGGGGCGCATCCGCAATCGGTGAGCAGCCAACACACCGATAGTTTCTGTGCCGATATTAATCGGTACGGCGAGAAACGCGACGACTTGTTGGGGCAGTGTTTTACGATCAACCGCTTTAAAAACAAATTGCGCCTCTTCATCGACGTTTTGCACAACCGCTTCCCGCCCGGTTTGCATGACCTGCCCGGTAATCCCCTCTCCTAATCGATAAACGCCACGTTTTTGTTCGGCTTGAGTCAAACCATAGCTGTACTGAATACGTAGGGTTGCGCCATCCGACTCCGGCAACACCACGCGCCCGCGATTTAGGCCCAACATCTCCGACATCAGACGTAGCGTCCCAAGAATCATGGTCTCGGGTTTATCCAGGTGATTAATCAATTTGGCCGCTTCACGCAACACGGTCAAATCTGGCGATTCATCCTGAAAGCGAGAGTGAGCATGGTTTATTGCATCGGCGTGATTACTTTCGGCGAGGTTGCTTTCGGCGAGGTTAAGTGGGACAGGTTTAACCGGATGACCACTAAGCATAACGTTGCTCCCAAGATAAATTCCAAGACATTTACCAAGAGATGAGCAAAGAGTATGCCGTGCGGGACATTGTCCGACATTGTTGTCACCGCTCTGGTACTCGCAGCGTAACACCACTGTGGGAATTACTGTTCGGCGTGCCAGTTAAAGCGTTTTACCATCAGTCCGCAAAGACTATCTAAGCCGTAACCAATCACCCCTATAACCACGACGATTGCCGCTAAGGTATCGTATGATAAGGTGTCTCGGGCATCATTGATGGCGTAGCCGAGACCACTAGTGACACCTAGGTATTCGGCTGGCACCAACACCACCCAGGCTACACCAACGGCGAGTCGGATACCTGAAAGTACATCCGTCATGATGGCTGGCAGCACGATACGCACTAACATTTGCGGGTTCGTCGCGCCCAAGTTGCGGGCAACCTTGAACCAGTTTGGATCAATCCGCTTTACACCGTGCGCCGTTGAAAAAATAATGGGCCATACAGTGGCCATAATAATTAAAAATATAATGGCCGAATCCCAGGTCGCAAATGCCAACACCGCAATAGGCATCCACGCCAGTGGACTAATCATTCGCACCAATTGAAACGGCATGTTGGCAATTTTAAGTGCTAGTCGGTTCCAACCAATTAGCACACCAATGGGAACTCCCAACATGACACCCCACAGCAAACCGAGCACGATGCGATATAAACTGGCCGTAATGGTTGGCCACAGTTCACCGCTACTGACTAAATACCATAAAGCTGAGAATGTGGGTGCTGGTGCAAAGTCAGTAAACGCCATGAGTGACGGGTCACTGGCAATCATATAACCACCCAGCCACCAGAGGCCGAGCAATAATAGTAACCCCAGAATGGGGTACTGCACGTTACGCAGCACGGTGTATAGCCTACGGTACCATTGACTGACACCGTCCTCGTTTAGGTTGCTGGCGGTTATAGCGATACTCATAGCGATACGATTTCCTCTCGGTCAAAGGGGTTATCCGCATTAAAGCCAGGGGCCTTCTGCCAGCCAGTATGCTTCTGCATCGCCACTTTAACGAAGTTATAGTCCACCAGGTCCTCAGCTACTTTGTCTGGGTCCAAGCCGTTTAGGAACGTCGCATCGCCACCGACGAGGGTGCGTTTTAATTCATTGACAATTAACTTCGTTGCCGACGGAAATGGCCAAGGCTGAAAATCAATGCGACCACTACCCCACTCCGGGTTTTTAATCGCGTCTGGTGATGCGTAGGTGGTATCGTCGTACAACGTCATGGCCCGCTTCACAACATCGGACTTCATTGGCAAATAACCTTCTCCGTCTCGCGACAGCAGTTGCGCAACTTCTTCTTTATTTTCTTGCGCATAGCTTTGCGCTTTCACGATGGCATTCATGACTTTTTGTGTCCACACCGGATTCTTGTTGACCTGGAGTTCGTTCATACAGACCACACAACACGGATGATTACGCCAAATGTCACCCGTAAATCGCAGCATCCGACCACCAGCGAGTAACTCACCAGCGGCGTTAAATGGTTCGGCGACGATAAACGCATCAATTTTTTTCGCCGCTAACGCTGGAGGCATATCCGGTGGCGGCATGACTTGAAGGTTGACTTCGTTCGCTGCCAATTTAGCCGACTGTGGTTTGATGACTGGCGTTAATCCCGCGTGGCGCAAGCCCATCTGAAGCACAATGTTGTGCATGGAATACCAGTAAGGAACGGCTATTTGTTTTCCGCCCAACGCTGAGAAACTGTCAGCTTTTATGTGCCGACCAACCACCAATCCCGAGCCATTGAGATGCGCCCATGACATAATTTTTACCGGGAAACCGTTGTTATAACGCATCCAGATGGGAATTGGTTTTAGGAAATGGACAAGATTAAACTTGCCCGCCGCAAACCCCTCAACCAGCGGAGACCAGCCCCGGATGAGTGTGGGGCGCTCAGCTTGCAAACCTTCTTCTTCAAAAAACTTTTTAGCGTGCGCCACCAACAGCACGGTGGCGTCGGTAATAGGAAGATAACCAATGCGTACAACCTCATCAGCAGGGGCCTGAATGTTTGCCCACGATTGAGCGGTTGCCCCCAACCCCAAACCAAATGTTGCCGCAAGCCCACCTTTGGCCAAGGTGTCCATTAAAAAATCGCGGCGGCTCATTTCATGGTCCTGGAGATATTTCAAATCATCATCGTCGTGCTTACTCATAATGGTCACTCATCTATAAGTTAAATATAAGTTAAAAGATTGGGATTAACTCACGCAGCTAAGGTGTTTGGGTTTACTTTTCTCTGATGTATCGGGTTGTTGCTCTGGTGCATCGGGTTGCGCCGGGTTGTTACTTGCACTGAATTGTTTCATCAGCTCGTCGTGAAGTGTTTGAAAGCGCGGGTGACTGTGGCGGTTGCTACGGGGTAAATCGATGTCCAGCTCGCCAATAATCCGCCCGGGGTTGCGCGCCATTATCATTACGCGGTCTGCCATGAGAATGGCCTCATCAATGTCGTGAGTCACCGTCACCAGCGTTACTTTTTTCTCCCGACAAATGGCGGGAACATCAATCTGCAATGCACGCCGGGTAAATGTATCGAGCGCAGAGAAGGGTTCATCGAGAAGTAAGACACTTGGCTCGGTCGCGAGTGAACGGGCGAGGGCCACACGCTGCTGCTGCCCACCTGATAAAGCAGTGACGCGCTCACCGGCATAGTCAGCTAAGCCAACCAACTCAAGGAGTTCTGCTACACGGCGGCGAATATCTTTTTTAGCAACACCCGCAAACTGCAGACCTAGGCCCACATTAGCCGCAACATCCATCCAGGGGTACAGTGAAGCGCTTTGAAACATCATGTTCCATTTAGCACAGGGCTTTGTCACTTGGTGACCATCGATCCTGACACAGCCATCACTGGGCATAAGCAGCCCGGCCAACATATGTAACAATGTCGACTTACCACAACCGCTACGCCCGATAAGACACACCGATTCTTCTCGAGCAATATTCGTACAAAGCTCTTTAAGCGTGGGCTCACTGGCACCTTTAAACGTGTGACTGAGATAGTCGATAGAAATGGCTGAACCCATAGTAACAATCCGCTTAGTGGACAATGTCCAACATTGGCCGTTAAAAGATGGTGTTATGGGTAAATTTGCATTATGTGTGCCAGCAGGGCGAGACTATAACGAAGTTCCTGATGAGCCAAACTCCAAGAGGTTTATCTTATAACCATTAGCTCTGATAACTATTGAATAGCTATTGGAAGCACTCAACAGCATCGTGATAGACTCGGCGTTTAGATAAACCGTCCCAGCAATGGAGTAAACAAACAATATTAATAACACAGGAGTGGTAAGAATGTCTGAAGACGATTTAAAAATATTCTTAAAAGCCAAAAAGGAAGAGTTTGCATCCCAGGTATTAACAGTTCTGTCATTAATACCCTTGTGCGTGATAATCGTAACAGAAGCCCTGGCTATTCACTTTGAGTACACCATGTTGGCAGCTGTGTTTAGCTCTATTTTATTGGTTGCATCGGCAGGCAATAAACGTTGGGTAACCGTAACGAGGCGAGATCTCATTAATCTTATAGAACGGCAAATCAATTCCGATTCGGAAGCACTTACTTTGCGCGCCAAGCTTGCAAAAAATTAGCCTGAAAACTTTGACCAGTGGACCGGCGCATTAGTGCATTTTTATTGAAGAGCGTATTGTGAAAAAAGCAGTAAAACACTTGCTACAACTCAGCATGGCATGGATTTTTATCATGCTTGGTGTGATATTTCTTTTCTCTCCAATACCCATTGGTATTATTTTTATGGCTATTGGCTTATCGCTGCTAATTTACGCGAGTGACTCCGTACGTCACAAAGTACAACAGGTACGCGGCAGGCACCACCGGTTTAACACGCAGCTTATTTGGGCGGAAGAAAAACTCGCCAATCGCGTTAATTTTGTCAGTCACGCGATGCGCGATACTCGGCCCACTATTTCCAGCCCAACAATCGCTAGCGCAACAATCACGAAAAATTAACACTTTAATATTCAAATAAAAAATGGCCTCACAAGAGGCCATTTTTTGATAGTGCTTTATCGGTGAATCACTAGTAATTTATCGCTGAATCACTTCCACTGGGTAGCCATCTAAATCGCGCATAATTCCAATAACTGTCTTCATGCTTTCACTAGTTTGTGGCTTGCGAATTACTTCCGCCCCAAGCGACACCCCTTTATTGACAATAGCAACCGGGTCGGCCGCATAGAACACAACGCGGGCGGGCTTCTTGTCGACTACCTCTCGATTTTTATATTGCACCAACACCAAACTAGCACCTTCACCGCTGGGGAAGGCCATGATATTTTCACTCATTTGATCATTAGTAATGTTTCGCTTCACGATCATGCCAAACACATCTGTATAGAATGCGGTGGCCTTTTCCAAACTCACTACATTCAGCGCAACCGCCGCTAATCGTGTACTGCTTTCCGCCTTAGTTTCTGCAACAGCCCCGCTGGAAACACTAACCAACGCTAGGCTAGCAATTAAACACAATATGCTATTTATTTTTTTCATCGATGATTCACTTTTTTATTCTTAGTTAGTTTTACGTGACGCGAAGACATCCACATCTGGGCCGTACTTTAGGCTTTTGTCGGGTAGTGGTACCAAACCATCTATCACGCGGAAGCGAGTCGCCCGCGCAACCTGAGGCGGTTCATCCACTAGCGCTTTATAAGATTTAATTTTTGCCACTTGATTGTGAGCATCAGGCGACATTACATAAGCAGGAATTGCATCAATACGCAGCGCATAAGAAATGTGCGTATTCGGGCCTTTTGCTCCTTTCGGCTTATAGTCTGCGGTACGCTTTAAAGCATAATAAACGGCTGGAAGTTCAACCCAAGTCAGCGCTTCAATGACCGGCCCTCGCGCATCAACCCAACCTTGATAGACTTTCATCCATGGTCGATAGCCACCCACGTAACCGCGCAAAGTGCCGTCTTCATTCATGACAAGTTCTAGCTGTGCATCTAACAATTCAAGGTCACGAGTGTAACCGGGGTCACGCAACATGACCTGCTCACTAGGTTTTTTAGTTTTAATGACGCCATTTTCAGTTTTTGCTTTAAAAATAGCTTCATATTTTGCGTCAGGCTTGACGACAAAAGTATAGTCCGGCGCGATTTCCCCATTGCCACCTTTAACCATATCGTCATCACTGAGATAAAAACCCACCTCTACATTGTTATCATTCAGTGGATCTTTACCTCGACCATGGACGACAACAACAGTTGTCCATGCGCCATTTCGCATTGCATCATTAAATTGCAACGCACCACTGGATAGGCGTTCTGGACCGCGGTATGACTTCCAACACCCTAAGGTTTCGTAAAATACATTGTCGATGCCTTTTTTACCGGCTGGGCTAGTCAAACCCGTGGAATCATCACCGTCGAGGTTTAACCCTTCGGCAACCTGCCCTTCCATCGGATACAAACCAGGGTCAGGGTAGGATTCGGGATGAACATAGACATTAGCACGATCTTTACCGCGAAACGCGACCTGGTTTTGACCATGAACTGGACTTCGAGTTGGATTTGCAGGGTTACGAATCCACTTAGCCTCTTCTTCGCTATACCCAGCGTTGGTTAGCACTTTAATCCAATCCAACTCCGGGTTAACGCCCTTTGGGCAATCTTTACCGGGGTTAGTGATGCTGCCGTCGACACCCCCAAAGTACATCGCTGGTTCATTCCACTCGATGACATAACTTTTCGTCCACTCTGCATTAGCAACAGCAGGCAGAAGCAACGCCGTAACGGCGGAGGAAATTATTTTTTTCATTAGTTACTCCTTACGCCATGACTTCACTAACTGGATTCGCGGTTTTCATCGTACCTTGGCCGAACTCACCGACCGGCGCGCCCATGATTTGCATGGCTGTTAACGACACGCGCGTCACGGACTCACCTGTTGTATGAACATGCTGACCAGCCTTGTGTCGACCACCTGCACTACCGGCGAAAAACATTGGAATATTATCGATGGAGTGAATTTTTGCGTAACCGGTATCACTGAAGCCCATGATTAAACAGTTGTCGAGCAAGGTGCCGTCACCTTCTTTGATATTTTCAAACTCTGTTAAGAAGTCACCGAAGCCTTGCATCACCATGCCAGCGAGCTGACTGGTAATTGGCTGATAACCTAACGTAGCATCGGTTGGTTCATCATGAGTAATTTGGTGATAAATTTTACTTTGACCACCAATATAGGTTTCTGATGTACCCGCTGTGTGTACAAAGTTAAATACACGCGATTGATTACACGCTAAGCCCATCGCAAGTAGACGAGCCATCACCTTGGTATTCGCATTAACAACTTCAATAGATGCAGAAGGTGGTGTTTCTTTAGGGGCATCGGGGATAACGCACGCCTCACATTTTTCTGGCCTTTGAAGTTGTACTTCGAGCTGATTCTCAAGTTCTCGCAGTGATGTAAAGTATTGATCTAAACGGATCTGATCTTCTTTACCAACAGATTTCATCAGCGCGTGACGCTGATCTTTTACCGCTGACAATACGCTTTGACGCAACATGATTGATGGATCAGGCTGCCAGTTGTCACTATTCGGATCTTGAAAACCATCACCAAACAACCGCATATATAAACCTAACGGCGTGACTTCTGGCGACGCGAATGTTGTACCACTCCGCGTTGAATAGCTAACGGGCTGTCGTGATGTGGACGCATCTACGTTAATCATTTTGTAGCGAGACGATCCGCCGATAGCGTCGGCAATTTTTGTATCGAACGAAGGCGCATCAAAACGACCATTCGCACCCGGAGCTGCACCCGATAAAATCGAGGCGTGACCACTCCAATGCACGAGATTAGCTTTACCGTCGGTAATTGCGCGGTAACCGGAAAACACTGAGACCTTATCTTTAAGGTGCGCGATAGACTCAAGTTCAGGCTTTATGTCGTAGCCGAAACCTGTTTTTTCTGGCACCCAACGAGTACCGCCAGCAGGTGTATCCGTTAATCCCAAGCCCCAAAAATAGGATCCAAAACGCGTCGGCAATGCTGCACCGTCAGCGAATGCTTTCCCATTTTCATCCAATAAGATATCCAAAATGGGTAGCCCCAGGCTGACTGCCGTACCACCCAACATGCCACGCAAACCTCCTCGCAAAACGGAGCGGCGACTAAAGCCTTTCTTTTCTAGATGACGACTCATACGGTTTCTCCAAATTTGTTATCGAGTGAGCTGCGCGGTGGCAGGTTCATGCATTAATCGGGCAGCAACATCTTCGGGAATTTCTGTTGCAAAAAATTCAGGTGTTGAGGCAATTTGTTTCATCAGAGAACGAAATTTGTAACCTTGATCAGCAAACACTGATGTTTGCTCCTCAAGATATTCTTCATCCCAAAAATCAGGCACTTTACCGGTACCGTATGCATAGACATTACGCACAAGGCATGCAGGTATGCGCTCATCATCGTGGAGAAAATCTGCAAGTCCCTCTGCACCCACCATGGTTTTGCCATAGAGGTCAGCGCTCACATCAATCAACACACCGTTTTCATATTTTCGTAACTGCCCTAAGCCATCAAAGTGCTCAAGCGCCAAGCCCGGCGGATCACTGCGTTTGTGACATGACGTACAGCCAGTATTTTCCATATGATCTAACAAACGATCGCGCACAGTACCGGTACCGAGTGCTTGGACTTTTGAAAAGTCTACGTCGGCGGGAGGATCTGGCGTTGGCTCGCACATAAATATTTCGAAGATTTTGATCCCACGACGTGTCGGTGATGAGGTTCCGGCATGAGAAAACAGAGAAAGAAATCCAACTTGCGTGAGGATGCCAGCACGTTCTAACTCATCGGGAAATGTATAGGGAACCCATTCTTCTTTTGATGGGTAAGGCACTTTATAGATCGACGCCAGTGCACGGTTAATGTAGGTTTCGTTAGAGCTAAACAATTCGCGGTAATCGCGATCCTTATCCACCAACAAACCCACTGATGTTTTTAGCATTTGCTCGCGAGCACTGTCGGCGACAGTGGGATTAAACTTGGGGTAGATGTTCGAATCTTTGACCATGTTTGCGAAACCTTCGAGCTGCAACATGTCAGCAAAAAAGGCGCGCGAACCTTGACGAAATCGTGGCGAGGACGCTAGTCGATTAATTTGTTCACTAACGCCTTCATTTGTATGGATCGCACCACTCGCCGCAGCGGACAGCAATTCTTTGTCCGGTGTTGTATTCCAGAACATGTACGATAATCGGGATGCTTTCGAATAGGCATCAAGTCGATATTCACCGACGCGATCTGGATCAGGTTCTGCTGTTTCTATGCGAAACAAAAATTCCGGCGCAACCAATAAACTGCTTAGTGCCAACTCCAAGCCCGCATAAAAATTTTCAGTTTGGCGAGCGCCCGCCATCAGCGTCTCTAGTCGTGCCTCTACTTCCGCGTCACTCAATGGCCGGCGGAAAAGCTGCTCACCGTAATCGCGAATAAATTGTTCTGCACAGTCCCTCGCCATAGTCGTTGACGACTCAGGCATGCACGCAAGCAAACCGGCCTTATCGTCTCTAGACAGCACCTGAGTACTAATGTCTTGAGCCAAATTAAAATACTGTTCAAAACCTGACGACGTCAGAGATAGCACCGTATTGCCTAATGCTAGCAAACCTTCTTCTCGCTTCTCCGGCTCAAAACGGGCTTGTACTTTAATCTGCTCACCAAAAATATCCGTTATTGAGTGGCGATACTCAGATTCATTCAAGCGTCGGGCAGCCACGGTAATGCTTTGAGATGCACTAGCCATAGCATCAGCCATGGTTAACGCACTCAGCGTTGCCCCTAATAGCCAGGTTGTTAGACGGGGTTTAAACATAGTTCGGCCTACTATTTATTGATGTTATATCCCACAAGATAGAAAGTGGGTCGCGTTAGCCTTGATCTCGAAGAGCCTGTCGATGGGCGTGCTCGCCGAAGGTATATACGAGAACGAGTCTGCTTGGAATTCGTGGAAAATTTTATTATCGTTTTATTTTCGATTTAAAAAATTGTATCTTCAGCGACCGGAAAGTCAATGATGTTAGGTCTACTGATTATGTGTTTTAGATTAAGGTTTGTAAATCCGACATATTATGACCAAAGGCGCCTATTGCGACCTAAAACCCGATATCAAAATCAACCATTTGCAACTGTCAACACAACTTTACAATTGAGGTTCGCGACTATTTTCGCCCTTAAGCCCATAGGATAAATACATGCCCCACACCATTTTAAAGATTGCCGCATACAACGCCCTAATGCTGTTGACGTCCTCGGCTCTCGCCACAGGCAACAACGACGATCCAGCCTTAGCGCTCACTGGCAACGTAAAATCTGGCTCAAAGATATATAACGCTATTTGCAAGGGGTGCCACGGCGTTTCCATAGCGCCCACCTTGCGCGGCGTGATTGGACGTACGGTGGCTAGCGAGCCCAATTATCCGAACTACAGCGATGCCATCAAAGCCAAACAACCTATGACTTGGAGCAAAGAAAACATAAGTCGCTTTTTAATTGCACCGCAAAAATTTATTCCTGGCACGCAGATGGTTCAAATCATTGATGACCCGCAAAAGCGAGCCGACATCGTTGCATTTCTTGAGATCTTGCCGCCTCCCCGAAAATAGTTTTGCAAAAAAAAGCGAGCATATGCTCGCTTTTTCCACCTACCCGATCATTGCATGTAGTTATTTTTGGCTTTTCTCGCGCCGCTCTTCTGCACGAGCACCAGCCAAAATACCTTCAAGGCCGATATTGCCTTCATGGCAGGCATATTCATATTGCTCTGGAGAAGCCCAGAATTCATATTCACCGCCCCATGGTTCAGACCATGTTTTTGGATCTTCCACGGTGAACTGATACAGCAAACGATCATCCGCAACACGCGTAAATCGTTCTGTTACTTTCAAGTCCTCTGACGCCCCATAAAATGATTGTTGATCGTTGTAGTTAATGGTTTCAACAACCAATGTATTCCCTTCATAGCGACCAACAGAATCACCCATCCATTTATTTTGATCGACGGGATTATGCTTTTCATTTAAGCGAACAATGCGCGCTTCGTGCGACATTTCAACAACAATCACAACCGCATCCCGCCCTTGAGAAATACGATAATTATTATTGTATAGCGTTGGCCGCATTACCGGACCCGCTGAGGTATTGAAGAAAACGCACCGCTCGGAAAGCCCCCGAGTTTCTGGGTTATCTGAACGCTCCGCTTCTGCGACCAGTCGCTGTGGAGGATAGGGCGCCGCGCTCTTTTTACGTGTTGGTAGCTGGCCATTCTTCGGAAAAGTCACCATAGAGCTTCGCGGCTTTCCATCAACACGAACAACACCAGTGCCGGGATCGGTCCAAAAACGATTGTAACCTGCACTGGTATTGCCATCATCGTAAACACCTTGGCTAGGGTCTGTGCGTTTGTTCCCGGCAGCACGATAGGCCTCTGCTCTACCTTCCAACTTTGCCGCTTGCGCCTCCGTTAGAATGAGCTGATCTCCAAACTCATCAGGCCGAGTAAACTTAGTCGTGGTGGCATTACTCCAAACCCCACCAATTTCTGGCTGGCCAAAAATATTGGTAGGCACTGTGTAGTTTTCAGCAACAGCATTCAAGGAAATGCCAAACGATAAAGCGAGCATTGCTTTGTTGAACATAGTGTTTCCTCTCGTTATTTTTAAGGTCATGCTGTTATGTTTATAAACGTGAAAATTCTTTGGCAACAAACCGAGATACTGCTTCAATTTGTTCAGCGGTTAAAACGGATCCCATCGCGGGCATTTCCGCCGAGCCACTTTCAATCGTGGTTTTGACCGACGCCAAATCCGTAAACTCTGTCAATGCAGGCGCACCCCCACTTGGGCCACCAGTACCACGCTCACCATGGCACCCTGAACAAAATTGTCCGTAAAGCGTTTTCCCCATTGCCATTTGTTGCGGCGTAGCGCTCACACTCTCTTTATTATTGCCACCTTTGTCTTGCTTAACATTTTTAACGACACCTAAGGCTTCTCCTTCTTTTGGTAAAGCCAATACAATTAGCTCACCAGGATATTGGCGCGTTGAAATAGTTACCGCAATATATTGTCGGCCATCATGGCTATAGGTCATCGGCGCCCCTGACGTTTTTGCCGGCAGCTCAATTTCACTCAAGACTGCTCCGCTATCTTTATCGTAGGCTCGAAACATTTTTGTACCAGGGTCGCCGCCAATATTGGCTGATTCCGCTAAAAACATTGCGGTCTTAGTCACCAACGGACTAGGTCGAATGCTAATGTTGCCCATATTATCGAAATCCAAACCTAGCCCTTGTAGCGCCGGATGATTACGAATACGGTCGGGCGCACCGCCGAGAGGGCGCGACCAAAGGTGCTCACCTGCATTCATGTCAGTCGCCGTCACCAACGCCCAGGGCGGGCGATTAATCGGCAGGCCATTTGGCAATTCGATATGCACCGACGCACGGCGACTCGTCACGTATTCCCAGTCTGTAAGATTCGGATCCGCAGGTTGCAAACCAATTGACATGTAGGTGTTTCGAGTAGGAACAAATAATCGGTTGTTTTCTAAATCAACTGCACCGCCATTCCAATTAGATCCACCGCCATAATTTGGATACACCACGGTACCTTTCGTAGGGATTCCTGGACCGACCAACGTTGGCGGCGTATACATTGGCCCTGTGACGTAATTTTTTATTTCTTCTAATGCCTGCTGTCGCAACTCTGGCGTGAAATCAATGAGATCTTCTTCGTGATAACCCAGGTTGGAATACGGAGCAGGTTTGGTTGGAAAGGGCTGTGTCTCCGAAAGCTTTTCCCCCGGCACACCCATGCTGGTTGGTACAGGCCGCTCTTCGATGGGCCACACAGGTTCGCCCGTGACACGATCAAAAACAAAGTTCATGCCTTGCTTGGTCAACAGGGTAACGGCTTTAATTGTTTTTCCGTCTTTCTCTATATCATGCAATATTGGTGCTGCGGGTAAATCGTAATCCCACACCCCGTGATGCAACACCTGGAAGTGCCACACGCGTTCACCTGTTTTTGCATCCAGACAGACGAGACTTTCTCCAAATAATCCATCGCCGGGACGCTGACCGCCCCACCAATTATTCGTCGGGCTCTCCACCGGCAGGTAAACATAACCCGATTCTTGGTCCGCAGACATCATCGTCCACACACCAGCGGCACCTGTGTATTTCCAAGAATCTTCTTCCCACGTTTCGTGACCGAATTCTCCTGGCTGTGGGATAGTGTGGAACTTCCACAACATTTTGCCGGTACGTACATCGTAACCGCGGACATAACCTGGCGTTCCCACTTTATTAGCTGGCGTATCATTACCGATAATTTGCGCAACGAAAACATCGCCAACAACAACGCCTGGAGCGGTAATACCCACATCGACCACTTCACGATTATCACCCGGCGCTAGAAGATTTTTGTTGAGATCTACGTAGCCACCTTCGCCAAAATTGGGATCCGCTTTACCGGTTTTCGCATCGATGGATAATATGCGGCCATCAACGGTATTGTGTAAAATCCGCTGCGCTTCACCATCTGTCCAATAGGACACTGCACGCGACGATCCACTCGCACGTCGTGTTCCGACATGTTCAGGTGTTGGAGTATAGAGCCATAAGGTATCGCCAGTTGCCGGGTCGATAGCCGCGACCGATGTCGCGCCCGTGGGGATATACAGGACACCATCAACATACAACGGTGTGGATTTCCAGTTACCGTTTGGCCTACCCAAAACATCAATCGACTTCCAACGCCAAATTACCTCTAAGTCCGCGAAGTTATCTCCGTTAATCTCTGCCAGAGGCGAGTAGCGCGTGTTGCCATAGTCCCCTCCCCATGTCAGCCAATTTGGATTCGCTTTTGCCGGTGCGGGCACAGACTGTTTTGAGACAGGGGCATCAACAGTCTGAACACTCGTCGAAGTTTGATCACAACCCAGTAAGAATGCGCATAGACCTGCGACAGCTAACGGCGTAGGGGTTTTAAAAAACGGATTAGAACTAGAGGGCCACATAGATATATCTCTTGAGGTGGTGCGCCAATGCAGACGAACAAAGCGCTTCTGGTCGATAGAGAAAATTAATTTTTTATTGTATTTTCCCTTCACCGATTCTATGACTCGGGACCAAGAAGTCAACAGGGGTAAGCCTTACTGCGTCCGCACGTAAATTACTGTCAACGATAACCCCCTAAAGCAAGCCTTATCTGACGGGCGCTGGCGCGGTATTGAGCAGCCCACTGCTTTTCCTTTACTGTGTGGTGGACGCAATAATTTACAAATATTTTCAATCCACGATGAGCGAATTTGATGCTCAATCTCTGCAAAAGGGATCTTTGGGATAGATAACATGGAGCTGGTCGGCACATCAGGATATAATTCTGCAAGCGAAATAAACCGAGATTACCCTGTGCCAGAACTCAATACCGTCACCGCACCTAAACCCATGCCTCTGCTAACCTCCAAGATCAGCGATCAGGATCCTCAATCGTTACCCAATAAGATTGTTGATGCGTTTGCAGAACGAGCGAAGCATGTTGGTATTCGTTCCATCGCTATCGGTGATATTGCGAAAGAGCTACGCATTAGCACAAAGACGTTTTATAAGTATTTTCGCACTAAGGACGATATCGTTCATGAGATGATTGTGCGCTGGGAAAGCCGTATTCATAAACCCATCGAATACTATGGTGATGATCTCTTAGAAATCTTGCGTTTATGGGTAAAAATCTGGGTTGATAACGATGCACGTTTTTCAACGGCATTTTGGACCGATCTAAAATCAGATTACCCAGAACTCGGCAAGGTGTATGTGGATTCGCTGTACCAACGTATGGCCGTAATGAAACAGCGCGTCACGCCGTTTTTAAAAGAAGGGCTGAATCACGACTTCGTGTGGTCGGTTTACTTTATTTTAATGGCGGGCTGTGCCAAACGCACGAATTACGAAAAAATCGGCATGACACAAAAGGAATCAGTGTTCGAAGCGTTTGAGTTTTGGGTTAACAGTGTTGTCGATCTCGACAAATTAAACGCAGCCCAACAACAGAATAATAGTTGAGCCACGCTCGTTTTTCGCTGTCGGCTTAGGGTAGCGCGTAGGCTACCAATTGAGCCGGCGCACCCGCACCCCCCGTCGCCATCACAATGTATTGCTTACCTTGATAGCTGTATGACATCGGCGTACCAAAAGGCGGCACATTCATTTTTTCGACCCACTTAACTTCACCCGTCTGCTTATCAAAAGCGCGTAGATACCATTCGGTTTTGGAATAGGCAGAGGAATCGAACTCACGTTGTACCTGATTAACAAACAGCAAGGTTTTTGTTACTAAAGGCCCACCACTCGATAAAAACGAATGACTGGAATTACCCAGGTCCGGCAGGTTTAAGTGTTTGATTGCAGGATGGTCTTTTGGCCCCTTGCCGTGCGCAACCTGCCAGGCGATCTCTCCCTGGTTCAAATCAATGGCAGTGACGGTACCGTATGGCGGCTTCAATAAGGGCAAGCCATTAAGCGCCTTAATATCCGGCGATCGCCCACCTCCCATATAACGCGGCTGACCTTTACTTTCATCACCTTCACGCAACGCTGCAAAAGACGGCTGGTTTGCTGACTGAACAAATAGATAGCCCAGCTCAGGATCAAAACCAGCACCACCCCAGTTAGCACCACCCGAAGCAGCAGGCACTTGGATCGTGCCGCGATTGGTTTCAGTGGCTAAACTAGGCGGCGTGAATAATGGGCCGAGTTTGTAGTTTTCAACAATTTTTAAGGCTGTCGCTTTTAACTCCGGCGTAAAATCAATGAGATCATCTTCACTGATACCTTGTTTGGCAAACGCTGGCGGCTTGGTTGGAAATGGCTGGGTTGGCCAAGCCTCTTCGCCGGGAACGTCCGATGCAAGCACAGGTCGCTCTTCGATTGGCCAAACGGGTTCCCCAGTCTCTCGATCTAGCACATAGGTAAAACCTTGCTTACTGATCTGCGCCACTGCTTTAATTTTTTTGCCCTCAACCGTAATGTCGACCAAATTGGGGGCGGCTGGAAAATCGTAATCCCACAATCCGTGATGAACACCTTGGAAGTACCAGACCAGCTTTCCTGTTTCGACATCAATGCAAAGTAGGCTTTCGGCGTAAACCGTACTGCCCTTACGATGCCCTCCATAGTAGTCATTACTGGGGGTGCCTGTTGGGACATAGACATAACCCAACTCCGGATCGACACTCGACATAGTCCAGGAATTGGCCCCACCGGTGTACTGCCACGCATTGTCTTGCCACGTTTCAACCCCCGGCTCACCAGCTTGCGGAACCGTATGAAAAATCCATTTTTGTTTTCCTGTAACCACGTCGAAGCCACGCACGTGACAGGTGGGTGTTTCGACACTGCGCACACCGTCGCTCACGGTACAGTTAACAACAATTGTATTTTTCACAATGGCGGGTGGCGCACTGTAGCCGATCATGCGGCGTTCATTTTTGTTTCGGGTAATGCCTTCCTGTAAATCAACTCGCCCATCGTTACCAAAACTGTCGATGATTAACCCCGTGTCTGCATTAACCGCGATCAGCTCACCAACGCCAGTGGTAATAATAATTCGCTTGTCATTACCCTGCTCCCAATAAGACACACCGCGATGCTGCCAGCCCGAGTTGGGTGGTCTTCCTTGCGTGTAGGCTTCGGGGTCAAATGTCCACAATGTTTCACCGGTCGCAGGGTTAAGTGCCGCAATAACGTTTAAGCTCGTACTAGTGTAGAGCTTTCCATTAACCATGAGCGGAGTTGCTTTAAAATATGACGGTCGCTGACGGGTCGCGCTATCGACTAGCTTATTGTCGACACTATCCCACACCCAAGCGACTTGCAGTTGATTGACGTTTTCAGCATTGATTTGATCGAGCGGTGCATATTTATTACTGCTCGCTTCACCGCCGTAATAGCGCCATTCAGTTTGTTGGTGACCATTTGCGTGACGGGTACTGTCGTCGATTACAGAGCATCCCGCTAATGCAAAATTACCTGCCAAAAAAAACAACAGCGATGATAGTTTTCTATGTTTCAATTGTTGCACTCTATTACTCCGCACTCATCCACTCAATCGTGGCTTTTAGCTCTTCTTCGGTACAGTCTGCGCAACCACCTTTAATCGGCATACCACCAAAGCCTTCCAGGGTATGTTGCAAAAGCACAGCCATCCCCTGCTCTTTTCGCCCTTCCCAGGCAAAACTATCACCGAGCACCGGTGCATTTTCCCAGCCCGTACCATGACAACTAAAACAAAACGTATCGAAAATGGTTTGCGGGCTTCTAGCTTGTTCCGCCGTGGCTAAATCAGGGATGAACCCTACGAAAAAACAAAGCCCAATTAGGATATTCAATTTACTTCGTTGCATGTTCACATCGTCACTCGATTATTTATTCATCAAACTCACAAAAGCTAATTACAAAACCTTAGCTATTTATTATTTGTGCCTGTTAACAAAATCAATCACAAGTTTGTTCACGGCCTCAGGTTTCTCTTGTTGCAGCCAGTGACCAATCTCCGGAATTAATACAACGCCCTCTAGCCCCGGTACGGCGCGTTTCATTCCAAACTCGAGTTGCTCTTTGGTAGCACCTCTTATCACGACATCTTTTTCACCCGCAATAAATAAGACCGGTTGCGTAATTTTGGCATCAGCTAATTCTGGTGTGATTTCCCAGTTGCGATGCATATTGCGGTAATAGTTTATCCCGCCGCGGAAACCCGCTTCCGTAAACTCATTTACATAGTAGTCCAGATCTTCCTTACTCAGCCAATCTGGTCGCTCTTTAGGTGCCCCGCGACGAGGGATCCAACCACCCGCGCCTCGATTCATATCGGTAATTTCTGGCTCTTCAAGCGGTGTATCTGGGGAGGTATACAATCGACTTAGTACACCACGAGGGTCGGCGTCAAACTCACGTTCGGCGACGTTCCACTCTTGGAAATACATGATGTAGAAAAAGCTATCTTTAAGACGCTTGCGCATCGAGTCAATAGGAGATTCAGTTGCTCGACCACGATAAGGGACACTCATTGCCACCAATGCTTTAAACTTCTCTGGATAAAGTAACATCGCATTCCAGGTTACAATGGCACCCCAGTCGTGCCCCACCAATATGGCCTGCTCCTCGCCCATCAAGTCAACTAATCCCGCAATATCGGCGGTTACATGTTTGATATCGTACTCTTCAATATTGTGGGGCTTGTCGGTCTTTCCATAACCCCTCATATCAGGAGCAACCACGTGATATCCAGCCTCTGCCAGAGCGGTTATTTGGTGTCGCCATGAGTACCAGGACTCCGGCCAACCATGCACCAAAATCACCAGCGGCCCCTCGCCCATTTCCGCGATACGCATCGTAATACCGTTGTTTTCAACCATCCGGAGTTGAGGCTCGGTAGTTGCGCTGTAGGCCGCGAAAGAGGCCATCATTAAACAAAAACTCGCGATCAACTGTACCGCGCGCAACATCCAGACGTGCATTGTCTGAGACATGGTATTTACTCCACTGTAGGCAAATGACGAATTGTAAGTGGCACGTAGAATACTGAAAAAGCGCGCCCGTTTCTCTAGCCAGCCGGGAACACTGCAAAACTTTACATGAGGCGTTTCTATACTGAGGCTTAAGGCATCAGCCTGTATTGTTAGGTTAAATTTTAGAGGAGTGCATTAAGGGAATAGACATTGACGATAAAACAGAGGGGTATGAAGGCGCCCACTACAAGCGCCTAAAACTTATTCAAACCAAGCAGATATACCCAGTGCTCAGGCTTATCTGCTAACGGGTTAATCCACCAATGGTTATTGAGACGCCGCCGCGCTCATTTGCATTAGTGCTTTTTTTTCGGCATCGGTTAACGCGGGCGCGTCACTGCAGCGTTGATCCGTTTTCTGAATTGCAGAAATAACGACTTTCCCTATAGGTAATGGGTCGCAACCGTGGCCAGTTTCACAGACCAAATCCCACTGAGGTTCCGCTTGAACGTGACAACCAAAGCAATTACCACCAAAGCGATTCACCACATCAACAAAACCACGTTTACCAATTTTCGTTTTACCAGAGCTGACATCAAGCTCAAAAAATTCCCAATCTTTTGTCGCCGGGCTAGTACCCTCCGCACGCTTCACCATGACTTCCCCAGGCACCAATTGCACAACTGAGCCTTCAGGATATCTCCCTCCATTTTCTGAATGAGCGACAGCGAGCGTTTCTTCAACATTTCCGGCCAGATTATCGACGAAGAAGCCGCGCACCGGTGTCATGTCAAACAAACACTTAAAACTCTCTTCACTGACATCGAAGTTCTCTTCAGCACTCACCGTACCCGACACTAACGCTGTAATACCCAATATGACGCCGATACAGCGCTTACCCACGGTTAATATAGACATGTTAATTGGCTCCACTATTATTTAGCTTGTCAGCTGGTTGAATTTACTTTGCCTGCTAATTATTTGCGCACAATATATCTTAGGGCTTGCCAAGTCAATTAGTTTGCACGCAAAATACCGCACATGAGAAAATCAATCGCCAATCCATCAGCCAGCGACCTCCTGAAGCTTGATAACCAAATATGCCATTCGGTCTATTCTGCCGCGAATGCGCTTGTCCGAGCATATCGCCCGCTACTCGAACCACTGGATCTGACCTATCCGCAGTACCTCGTCATGCTCAGCCTGTGGGAGTCGGATGGTGTCAATATTAAGCGCATCAGCGAACATACCCGCCTTGATTCAGGCACGCTAACGCCGATTCTTAAGCGCCTTGAGCAAAAGGCTCTGTTAGAGCGTTTAGCTTCACCAAATGATGAGCGCCAAAAGGTGATCGTGCTCACTAGTGCGGGTAAAAAGCTACGCAAAAAAGCGGAAGCCATTCCTCATCAAATCTATTGCCTCGGGATTTCAGACCTTAAAAAAATCGTACAACTGAAATCTCTTTGTGAAGAAATGTACCAAGAACTGACCCGCGATGACGGCTAATAGACGACATTTGCCATGGCACTGCCCTGTTTGCCAGTTCTCTCTAGATACGAGCCACTCTCCATGGTGTTGCGATAACCGCCACAGTTTTGATGTCAGCAAGCAGGGGCATGTCAATTTATTACTTGCTCATCACAAACGCAGTAAAAACCCAGGCGACAGCAAAACCATGCTGCTTGCTAGGCGTCAATTTTTACAGCGTGGGTACTATCAACCGTTACTCGACGCTATTGCAGAGACTCTCACTGACAATACACCCACGTCCGCAACGCCAACTACCCTATTGGATAGCGGCTGCGGTGAGGGATATTACCTAAACTACATCACATCAAAGCTAACAACAGACATCATTGCTGGTGGTTTTGATATTGCGAAAGACGCGGTACAGATGGCGGCAAAACAATACCCCGACATCGATTGGGTATGTGCCAGCAGCAAAAACATACCACTTCAAGATAATTCGATAGGTGGCATTCTCAATGTATTTGCACCCACGTCAGAAGAAGAGTTCGCACGTATTCTTTCACGCGACGGCGTGTTGATTGTTGTCGGGCCAGGACCACAACATTTAATCGAAATAAAACAAACGATATATTCAACGCTCAAGCCCTATGCAGAACCAACACAACTTATAGGGCTTAATAAAGTAGCACAACGGCAAGTCACGTTTGATATAAGACTAGATTCAAGTGAAGAGTGGAAAGATCTGCTGACAATGACGCCATTTTTTCACCGTGGCAACACAGAGGCCAAACAACAATTGTTGTCAAAACCGCCCCTTTCATTACGCTGCGACTTTATTATTAGCGCATACCGACATCAGTAAACTTATTGCGCTTGCAAAAAATCACAAAATAACTGCCACGATTTTTTAAAGTCGGCAAGCCCAAAACCAAGACGAAAATGCGGTGCAAGATCACCAATAAAACTGCTACTAGGAAAAACCATAACACCCGTCTCTTGCACCAACTTCTCCGCAAACCTTTCGCTACTATTGACACCAAGGAGTTGTGGATACGCAATGATACCAGCCTGCGGCGGCAACCATTCCAGTTTACTGTTAAGATCAGCGAGAGTATTGGTAATAAAGCGCAGATGATCAGCCATATAGGCTCGATTTTTTTCTAACCAATGGTCTTTTTGTTGCAACACAACGGTCGCCAGCCACTCGTCAGGGGTACCGGTACAGATCGACAAAGATTGTTTTATCTCAACAACGCGGTCGATAAACTGCTGATCTTGGCAAGCCAACCACCCCACGCGAACACCCCCCAAACCATAAGGTTTAGCGATAGACCCTAAGCTCACGGCGCGCTCGTACAACTCGGCCGCAGGCGCCAAACAATTACCAGGATCATATTCGAGACCGCGAAATACTTCGTCGCTGTAAAGCCAGGCATTGGTACTTTTTAAACGTTCGATAATTTTCGCTTGCTGTTGTTGACTGATTAACGCCCCAGTTGGGTTATTAGGAAAATTAAGAATGGCCAACGCAGCTGATGAATTGAGAATTTCACAGAATTGATCTTCAGAAAAAACCCACCCTGAGGTGGTGGGCCGCAATGGCGAGGTAATGACGTTCGCACCCAATGCTTTTGGCAACGCAATAAGCGGTTCAAACTCTGGCTCGATTGCTGCAACCAGCGCAGATTGAGTGGAATCGTTTATTGCCAAACCTTGGTCACCTAGCAGCGCGTAGAGAGCGCAAAAAGCCGCTTCCTGCGCGCCAGCGAACACAACGATATTGTCGGCAGACAAGCCAGGATAGTCGTTCGCTATTACCTCTCTTAAGGCCAAACCACCTCGATCAGCCGCATAACCTAGCGGCAGTTTTTCCCATTCTGATCGTTGTTTTCCCGACACGCTACTAAGAATTTCATCCAAAGTGAGCGGCTCGAGTGTCGATGCCGACATCCGATAACGGGCATGACTCGCCCACCGCTTGGGAAATTCATGCATTTTGTATGACGGAAACCTGAGCATTGCATCAACCCCTGCCATCGGTTCTCTAGCGCTTTCGCCACACCGTTAGTTCAGCCAGCGTGTGTTGATACTTGCGCGCCGTTTCACGTATGACGAAGGGGACATCTTGTGGGTCTGCGAGCATTTCAAATGTCTTATCGAGAGCATCATGTAAACCATCAAGCGTCGTATAGTTCTCACCATCACGTTTGAAACCACCTAACCAATTTTCAGGCTCAGTAAAATCTGCAAGCCACGTGTAGGGTGACGTAAGCACTAGCAAGCCACCTTGGTTAATTCGTTCGGTAATTAACCTCAAAAACTTTTGCGGTGAATACAAGCGATCCAATAAATTACCGGCAAACACCAAATCATAGTTATCGTATTTCTCATGCAAATTGCAGGCATCCCCTTGCATGAATACACATTTATTGGCGACGCTTTGTAAATTAAGGTCGGTTAAGCGCACCTCTTTATATTCAAATAGATCACCTTGCTCGCGGATGGTATAGCGCTTAACACCAGAGGTTTGGAGCTCTACAGCCTGCGAAATAAAACGCGCGGAAAAATCTAACCCATCCACATGATCAAATTCCCGTGCTAATTCGAAGCTACTTCGGCCAACCGCACAACCTATATCCAGCGCTCTGCGGGTTGGCTGCCCTTTCATATGTGACAAACAAATTTCTGCGCAAGCTTTTGGGAAGTTCTCGACACCGAAATAATTAGCGCCATAATGGAATTCGAGATATTGACTGACTTGTTCGTCAGTTTCATAGGGGTTTGCCGTTACATCGATCTCTGCGTCTGATTCCACATAACGTAGCCCAGCGTGCTGAAAAAAATGCCTGCGGAACGCGTAGCGAGAATCTTTAATTGCGTAATTTCCTGTTGAAAAGAAACAGCCACCTTTAATGAGGTTGTGCTTGCCATCGAATGTTGGCGTTGAAAAATCATCATAAACAGGGTGCACGTCAAACCCTGGCAACGCATCGATAGGCGTTTCAGTCCACTGCCAAACATTGCCAATTACGTCATAGAATTGGCTGCCGTTTTTAAACTCAGTTGCAAACTTGTTAACTGGGCAGGCTGATGCGCCATATTCAAGATTGATATTTCCCGGCGCCTTATCCCAAGTTGGTTGATCTGCCTCTATCTCATTTCGTAAACAGTACCACTCGGCTTCAGTTGGCAAACGTATTGGTCTACCTAATTTTTCTGATTTCCACTCACAAAATGCTTTCGCTTCTAAGTAATTTACATCCACCGGCCAATCCCATGGCATTGCAATCACTTCAGCCATAGCGCGATAGACATAGCTATCACCCTCCGGAACCCAGAAACTCGGATATTGCGCCTGCGTATAGGTTGCCCAGCCCCATCCTTCTTCAGTCCAATAGGCTTGGTTTTGATATCCACCATCCTCAACAAACTCTAAAAACTCATGATTCGACACTAGAAATTGTGAGGCATTAAACGCGGCAACGTTAGTTGCTAAATTGCCATATTCGTTGTCCCAGCCATACAGCGGGTCATCTTTACTTTTACCTTGTGTAATGAGTTGACCGTCTACCGGTAATAATTCATTGCTCGGTGCCGTACCCGTTTCATCGCATATAGAAAAGAGTGGATGAGGCTTGACACATCGCAACGGCAACTGGCGTATCAAGACCGATGACGTTTCTAAATGAATGCGCTCATGCTCGATACCCATCATGAGAATCCAATAGGGTGAATCCCAGGTTATAGGCAAGGTTAATGGCGTTTCATCTATGACACGATCCACTACCTCACGCACTTTGTCTCTGTAACGTTTGACTTCATTGGGTGTTGGCCAATCATAATTGGTCTCATCGAGATCATCCCACGACATTTCATCAACGCCGATAGCCACTGTGGATTCCAATTTGGAATCAATACGCTCAGGTATTACTTTGGCAACATGCAGCTTGTTGATAAAAAAGACTGCTGTGTGCCCGTAGTAAAAAATCAGGGGATGGCGAAGCGGCGTCGCTTTCTCGTAATAGGCATTGTCGTCAATCAAACACTCAAATAACTTTTCGTACAGCGTAAAAGTGTTATGAAAATAGTCGCGGATTTCTTGTTTTTTCGCTTCAGGGTCGCTACCCGTTAATAGCACTGTGCGGGTATTAAGCAGTGCTGACTCTTGTGGGGTAAGCGGACGGGGAGTACTCATGAGGAGATATCCTTTCTTATTTCAGCCAGCTGGACGAGCTGGTAGGAACAGAGGCAATGGTCGACCTATCAGCCTGATAACAGGTTCAACACAGTAATGAGTTGAGCTTACAATTTCAACCTTGTTTGTATATTTGTACAGTATTACATACTGAAAACTCAGGCGTTATACGTCACTTTAGCAAAGATGGATGACCAAAGCGTGACGAATACCGCCACCCCTTTACGCGCGAGCCGCTCTACAAGTTACGGGTCATGCCTATCCTTGATGTACTCACACTTATTATGGTTTACCATTCCACTGATGTCGTAATACATGACACCCCATCTCTTGAAACTAAAAGGCTCTATTGTGGACTGCTGCTCTCAACCCGGACTCATGCCTCTCGCGCAAGCCCTTGATCAACTGCGCAACACTATCACCCCCATCAGCGATGCTGAAACAGTAGCTATAGAACACGCCAGAAACCGAATTTTAGCGCGCACAATCACGAGCAGCATTGCTGTGCCAGGCTTCGATAACTCCGCTATGGATGGTTACGCCTTTCGTTTTAACGATATCCATACCCACGCTTCTCTACAGGTTGTTGGAAAAAGTTTTGCAGGCACCCCCTATAAGGGCAATGTGTCGAGTGGCCAATGCGTAAGGATAATGACCGGTGCTGTATTACCGGCCGGTTGCGACACAGTGGTTATGCAAGAAAATGTCGACAGCCAGGAGGTAAATAACGAGGCGCACATTTCGCTTAACCACCCTCCCAAGTCCTGCGGCGCGCATGTGCGCTATGCCGGAGAAGACTTCCAGATAGGCGATGAACTACTATCCACAGGTAAGCGCTTAACCTCGCGCGACCTCTGCTTACTTTCATCTGTCGGCATCGCCGAGGTCACTGTGTATCGTCGATTGAAGGCCGCGGTATTCTCTACAGGGGATGAGTTAAAACGCGCAGGAGAACCACTCTCATCTGGTGATATTTTTGACAGCAATCGGATTTTGATTGGACAAATGCTCGAATCGCTCAACGTCGATGTGATCGATTTTGGCATTATTCCTGATGATTTAACTGCGCTCGAAGCGTGCTTTCAAAATGCTCTGAATGAAGCCGACTTTATCGTGACCTCTGGCGGCGTTTCTGTAGGTGAAGCAGATTACACGAAGATCATTTTAGACAAGCTTGGGGATATCGACTTTTGGAAAGTTGCCATTAAGCCAGGGAAGCCTTTTGCGTTTGGCACCCTAAAAAATTCGCAAGGTCGCGACGTGTATTTTTATGGGTTACCCGGCAACCCAGTCTCTTCCAACGTCACCCTTCACCAGATTGGTGTACCCGCCATTCGCCAACACGCGGGTGAGTCTCCGGAGAATATTCACGCGCCCGTGACACTATCCGCTATCGCGACAAGAACATTCAAAAGTGGTCAAGGACGCATAGATTTCCAGCGCGCACTATTATCCCAGTCACCGAGCGGGCAGTGGCAAGTTGGTAGCGCGGGAAATCAAAGTTCTGCGGCCATGCTATCGATGAGCCGCGCCAATTGTTACGTCATTTTTGATAGCTGCAGCGAAGGCTGTAACGAGGGCGATGAGGTTACTGTCCAGCCATTTGACCAGTGGCTAATGTAACCACCGAGTAAAATACTAGACTCATCATATTGCTGATGAATAAAACATATCCGCGTTTTGACTATTTTCAAACAAAAAAAAGCCATCGATAGATGGCTAAGAGAGAGTTTAATCCGTAGAGGTCATTGCCCCCTGTCGAGGGAGCGATAAAGAAAATCAAGAATCATGAAGAGGCTGCGGTTGATTGAAGATGGATCCATCGTTCTGCATCATAGTCAATCCAACGCCTAACGAGTTGCCACCCTTCATCTGCAATTTTTGAATAAATATTGATAACCTCGGTACACAATTTAAAAAGCTGCGGGCCATCAACATCAGCGCCTTGCCCGCCCAGCAACTCATCCTCAAGGCGACCAAATAGAAAAATGAGTTTTATTTCAAATAGCTTGACGTCACTTAATGAACGGTACTCTTCATTGATTATCGTTTCTAAACGGCTAGATTGGTGACGCAACTTTTCGTTTTGAATGCGTACACTTTCAATTAAATAGCGCAACTTTCTATCAAGCTGGTATTCGACTCTACCAATCGACGCGGCGTGAGACGATAGACCACGAATTTTAGCCAGCTGCTCAATCACCTTCGGCAACTGCTGAGCGACAAAATTTAGCAATTCCAGCTGTTTGAAAGAATGGGGATAGGTGACTGTCGACTCGTGTTCTTGCTCTGATATCAGTTGATCCGATAATGGCAGCTTAAGCTCGTCACTTAGGCGACTAATCATGTTGAGCAATTCTTCAACAAAGTGCGAGTGAAGCTCAAAATTATCTAACACGTCGTCATCACGCCAATCATGAGTAATGGTCCGCCAAGCCTGATGAAGACACTCCTTGTCTCGGTCGGATAACAACTCACCTGTTTCTTCGACAAATACTTCCAATGCGGTCAGTTGATGACGCAATTGTGACTGAAGCTGCTCAATCTCTTCACCAAAGTATTCGCTTCCCGCCAAGAGAGACATACTCATTCCGCGGTGAAGCTGAACCGCCGTGACCATTTGCGTCAGCTGGCGAATGAGCAGCAAAGTATCTTGCCGTGCACGTAAAGAGCGCCAAAACGTTTCGAATGTCTTCTGTTCATCTTTGTCCGGCGTAGGCTCGGATAGCTGAGCGTCCAATATTGGTGCAGACGCAGATTCAATTTGACTTGTCATAGTGCGTTATTGTTTGGCCCGGGGCCGAGTTGATCCATTTTATATCGTGAAGCGCCACTATTTAGGGGGCTCTCGCCTTAATCGCTCTCACAGTGAATTCTTGGTTAAAAGGTTCACTGCAAGCGATATGCCAGCCCAATACCCTCCGTTCACACAGCCATTTTATCGTTCAACTCGTCGTGATTGGGATTCAGCTCGCCGCTGACCACCTCCCTGACGTTGCGCACTTCTAGTGCCCGCATTGCGTGTTGTTGATCCGCGCTCAACACTATTACCAGAAAAACCGCCGCGACGCTGCTCGAGTGTTTGCCCCCTGCCAGCAGGTGTCCCCCGAAGGATCGAACTATCACCACGGGATGGTTTAGATTCTCTAGATCGCTCCTGGCGGCCATAGGGCATCACTTTCGACGGCCGACCGCTACGTTCGCCTTTCAGCTCATGGCTACTCTGGTGACCGCGCAAATCATCGCGACTCTTACTTTCGCGCCCTTTATTCAATTCACCTCGGGGCTTATTGAGAGATCTATGACCGCTATCAGAGTCTCTCCCAGATATCTTCCGCTCATTCTTAAGACGCCTAGTCACATCCGCATGGCGTTCAATAGACGGTTGATAAACACTGCGCTGCTCGCGCGAGTGAGGCGCTTTATCTGACCGCAACCTATGACGCGGCGGGCTGTAGCGCTCTGCTACCCGATGATGCCGATAAGTCACCCCACGACGATGCCGCACCTCATGCCTCCACGTTCGCGCGTGGCGATGATCGATAACCGTGCGGCGGGTATAGTGCGGACGGTGATGCCAGTGATGACGATCTACCACCACAAGCCGATGCTGCGACCAGTGAAAACTGCTGAAAAAGAAGCTAAATGAGAGGTGGACACGCGGCCCCCAGTAAACATGTCTGGCATGGGCATAATGATGAGGGCGCGGGAAGTACCAATGAATTGGCGGGTGGGTTGTCCACCACCAAGAGCCGTAGACAACACGTGTGTCGTAATAAGGCAGATAAACCACTTCACGGACGCGCGGCTCAATGATAATCCGCCGCTCCTCGGTGACAACGCGAGTATGCTCTGAATCATCCAAATTGCCTTCGTCAAATGCTCTGCGTCGTAACACTTGAACACTATCCAGCACCCTAGCCTCATCAGCTAAAAACGCGTCTCCTAGTCGCTCCGTCCAGCTCAAATCCTTGCTCATACGATCCAATAGCTCAGGGAATGCCACCAGCGCGATGACACTGGGGTCCCACTCCTCATCGACAGCATTAATAGCATCTTCGCCTTTGAGGCCAGGGTTGTCGTCAAGCCAGCGACTCGCCAACACCACCTCCAGAGGATAAGTCGAGGCAATCAACACGTGAGACAACACAGAATCAGGGTAGAGAGCGATTGGTGCTAGCAGCTGATCCAGCTCCGCTTGGCTAAACTCGGAGAATTCATCGCTGCGCGATTCAGTCTGGGTCGTCTGAGCATGCACAGACAAAGAGACCATAGCGACTAGCCAAATGACGATACTATGGGTAAGAAAAGGAACTCGAAAATCGAAAAAGCGTTGCATGACGCACCTCTGCACATTTGCTAATGAGCCGTGATGCGCCTAAGTAGAGCAAAAGTAAACTGAACCTAAGCTGAACTAGACTCTATAGGTTTCTTCCCGGCAAATGCCACGACAGCACAAATAAACAGGCCACAGACACCCATCACCATGAGTAACGGCGCGGCCGACGAAGCGTGAAAGCGACCGATAGCAAAACCGCCTAAAGAACCGACACCAAAGCGGAAGGCTCCCATTAACGCGGCGGCGGCACCAGAAGTTTGAGCAAAACGGCTTAGCAAAATAACTTGGGTATTGGCCGAAAACATGCCCAAATTGCCGATGAAGAGCGCACTACCTAACATAATCATCCACACCGCGGGTCGATCCATCTGTGCTATCGCCAAGAGATAAACCGACGCAACAAAAATCAACGCGGTACAACCCCACAACAATTTTTGGTTATCAAATAGATGAATTAACCGATTATTCAGGTATGTCATCAACATCATTACAAGCACATTGATACCAAATAAAAAGCCGTAGTACTGCTCAGGCACACCATAGAGCTCAATCAGGACGAATGGAGAACCAGCGATAAATGCCATCAACCCGGCGACCATCCCCCCAATACCCAAGCACAAACCTAAACAGTGCCGATCTGAAATCAGGCGGCCATAATTCTTTAACAGTTTTTCAATATTCAGCGGCACCCGTCGTTCGTCTGGCAAGCTTTCTTCCACCATGCGAAAGAAAAACACTCCACACACCACCGCCAAAACCGCTAGCAAATAGAAATTTGATCGCCAGCCGCCTGCGATAAAAACAAAGCCGCCAACGATTGGCGCTACGAGCGGTGCAATCGACATCACCATCATGACAAACCCGACTGCGCGTGTGTACTCGTCACCATTGAACTTATCCTTGACGAGGGCGGGCACTGTCACTGAAAACGCTGCTGAGCCAGTTCCTTGCAGTGCTCTAGCCAACAATAGGGTTTCAATATTTGGCGCAACAGCAGCTAATAGGCAACCCGCTAAGAAAAATAACATCCCGCTAAATATGACGAGCCTCCGCCCGAAGGCATCCGCCATTGGGCCGAAAAACAACTGTGGAATAGCAAAAAATACTAAATAGATACTGACAGTGTTTTGAACGGATTCAGAAGATGCCGTTAAGTCGTCAGCGATTGCAGGCATGCTGGGTAAATACATATCAATGGCTAACGGCGATAGGCCGATTAGCGCACCGAGTAAGATAACAAGGGAACGGTTAGACAAGAGTCAAATCTCACGTAGGGTAAATTTAACAGTCTAACACAGAGATCCTTCTGAATTACTGATCATCACCATAGCCAAAATCAATACATGACTACGAGACAGCGGTTTTTTTTGCGATAATTGAGCCACTTGTTATTAACGTAAACCAATATACATTACGACATCAACGCGAGGATTTTATGACTTGGACCATTTACCTTTCCGGCGAAATTCACACCGATTGGCGCGACCAGATTATCAAGGGGTGTGCCGCACTTGAGTTACCCATTACATTTACGTCTGCGGTCACAAATCACGAGGCAAGTGATGCGGCGGGCGACACACTAGGAGAGGAAGACAATAACTTTTGGCGAGACCACAAATCCGCAAAGGTGAATGCAATTCGCATTAAAACTCAAATCGAACAATGTGACTTAGCAATTATCCGTTTTGGTGACAAATATAAACAATGGAATGCCGCTTTCGATGCAGGCTATTGCGCTGCTCTCGGCACACCCTATATCACGCTACATGATGAAAGTATCGTTCACCCATTAAAAGAAGTCGATGCGGCAGCCATGGCCTGGGCTACCAGCACTGAACAAGTCACCACAATTCTTCAGTATGTGACCACTCAAGCGTAATGTGGCTAATATAGAGTCCACGCACTATGTCGCTGATCCTAGAAAGGGGCGAGAGTAACTCGCGAGCATTCCTCGAGCCTTCCCCCTTTACAATCACAACTGTTAAGTCCTGGCGCTTTAAGCATCATTCTTACCACTAGCGAACGCCAACGGGCTTGTAAAGGGCATCAACGGATCGATTCAAATGCCATTTATAACCGTTTTGAGTGGCCAGCTATGATAGACTTGCCCTCCCGCTTTCAGATCAAACTTAAATCGATATTTAAAATCGACACTTCGATTGTTAGCGTACAAGCAAGCAAGATAAAAACTACACTCTATGATCAAGGAGATAACATGAAGTTAGCATCGTTCCTTTGTACTTTAATCCTCGCGAGTAGCGCACTTGTCGGCTGCAGCTCTACCGGCAATGAAACCAAAGTCGCAAAAAGTGATGATGACGTCATTTGCCGCATGGAACGCGTAATGGGTTCGAATATCAAGCAGAAAGTATGCAAGACTCGAAAGCAGCGCCTAGAAGATCAAGCCGGGGGCACACGTATTCTAGATACAAACAACTAAGCCCTCTGCTATGTAAAAGGGCGACAACGAAATTGATCGCGTCGCCCTTTTTAAAATCTCACCCAAAATGTAAGACACTCACGCTCTACAACTCGCCCCAACACTCTCTCGAAGTAACAACAAGCCGAGAATACGCACAAAATAAGGCATGTGAAAAGTTCTTCAGGGAAGAAAAACCATACTTTCCCATAAACGCTCTCGCCCTTCTTTAAAAAAATCGAGATGACCGATACGCTTCAGGCCAAACTCACTTGCCTGATAATGATGCCGAGTGAGCTGCGCATTACTATAAAAACTATGAACCAAATCTACACCGCGCTTGGTCATCATTTCATCGTCAGCAAATGAAAAACTGGTTAAGGGAAATGTTAAACGCTTATAACTATCGCGTGTTGCTTCTGGCTCAGCGCCAAATAAATAGGTCGGATTCAGACACCAACGCCGCCACTGCCACATCGCTTGCTTAGGAATATCACCAATTAAACCAATTTTTCTTCCTGGGAAATAACCAAATAAATATGAAAGCACCGGCACCATCCCGTACCACAACACTAGTGAAGGAATCGATTGAGTCGGATTAACATCACGCCAATAGCCACTGCCGCTGGCTATTGTTATAGCATGTGTAATTTCTTCGCTACGAGGAATCATGCCAATGGATTGCCCACCAAAACTGTGTCCAATCCAAATCACCGGCTGACCTTTATCTAACACCGAAGCCAACACTGCCGCTGCATCTTTTTCTGCCCAATCGTTTAGTGTCGCAGAAAAGTTTTTTAACGTCCCTGGAGACGATTCTCCTATACCTCGATAGTCGAAGGTAGTCACTGCGTAGTTGTGCTTCTGCAGCCACGTAGAAAAATATCGATAAAACCTCTGCGGCACACCCATCGCTGGCGCGATAACAATTTGTGCCTTTGCATTTATCGGCGCAAAGTAATTTATCGCAATAGGGAACCCATCTTTCGATGTAATGGTTAACGGCTGAACATCATTCATTATTATCCCAATAAATCTAACATCATCAGCTTACAAATTTTCAAATTTTGCTCGCTGACAGGCAAATTAGACCAGTTGTTATAATAACTTCTATCAAATCTCACAAGCCAATTATTGGTTAATTATTCTAACCCGCAGAAAAATCTATTTAATTGAGAAATATCGGTAGCCTATGTAAGACAGGCAGCACACCCCCAGATAACTATTGTGCTAGCTGTTCAATAGCATCATTTCGGATGTCGCCAAAATCTTCTTCTGAGAGCTCTAGGATATGTAGCGCTGGAAGACTGACCGATATGTCATCTGGGCGATGCCATAAAGCTCTATCGGTTGGAGAAATATATTTCGCGAGCACCACAAGCGCGAGATAGGTTTCCGTGAGGTGATCAATCTCTATTTTTCCTTTTCCACTCAATGATTCCGTGGGGTATGCCATGCAAAATAGCGCATCGACGATACACTTTGGCATGAACCATTTTTCCGCAAGGCGGGAAGAAACTTGATGATTTGAAAATCCATACCGTGCCTTCTCTAACCACGCGAGGGTATAGGCTGGGTTACGTATAGAACTTTGTAACACTTCGTCGTATTTTTTTAACCCCTGCATCATCACTGGGATGCCACAGCTTTGAAACATGCCGAGCGAATATGCCATAGCGGGGTCTTCACCCGTTAGTTGCGTGGCCAGGATCGCAGCCAATTCTCCGACTTCAGTGGCAGCTTCCCAAAAGTTCGGCAGTCCTTGCGGTTCTTGCAAATTCGCACGCACCGAAATCGATCGCACTACCGATGCTACTTTGTTTACCCCTAACAACATAACACCTTGTTCGATGGAGGAAACACTGCTCGCCAATCCCATAAATGGCGAATTAACCACTTGAAGGATGGCAGAGTAAATCCCCACATCCTTTTTTAAAACATCGACAATTGCTCCGACATTCGGCTCTTCCTTGCTCGTTTCGCTCGCTATTACTGTTAACGCTTCGGGTGTTGGCGGAATGATTACATGCTGTGAGATACGGTCAGCCGTTTCAGTCATTAATGATGCCCTTTTGGTCTACAAAAACCTCTATATCATTACCAAAGCATAGACCGGAAAGCGGTGTGGGACATTACTCGACTTTAATTTTTGGTTTAAACGTTCCCCTTAGAAATCAATCACGTCTAAGGAACCTTACAACACTGATTTTTTACAAGTGAAAGCGACAGAAATTAAAACCAAAGTAGATAGACAAATGAACCTAACGCCCCGCATATCTCGCTGGGAGTAACTAGAAATTCAAAGCCCCTTCGATGCGTTTCTCAAGACGATCTCTCATTGCCTCACGCTGCGCCTTTTTATTGGCCTCTTCTTTTTTTGTCATGAGCTCGGCTTGCTGTTGCACGTCAATATACTTCGCCCATTGCTCACAAGATTTAGTTCCATTCGTTCCGTGAGAACACTGTTCAAAGCTATTTGCTGCCAGCTCCCACTTGCCCACTTGATAAGCGCCCATACCTAGCAGCTGCCATGCCTGATGCAGTTGTTGCTCAAGACCACCCCGCTCTATGGCTTGTCGGCAGTAATTAATCGCTTCCAGCCATCGATATTCTCGATTGGCACTTTGACAAAGCCGGAACCAATGACGACCATGATCGGCTAATTCAGCCGCACGCATAAATGCTTGTTGAGCACTATTAAACGCTTTTGCTTGGAGATAGGAAGAGCCTAGCGCTTGCCAGTATTGATCATCGTTTTCGAGAGACTTATCCAATTGCCTCTGCGATAAATAAATCTTTGCTGCCGCCATTGGAAATTCTTGATAACGATAAAGTTGCGCCAAGCGACGCAGGCCAGATGCCTCGCCGATAAAGCCAGCGTGTTCAGCTATGGCTAGCACCGCTAACGCACTGGCCGAGTCTTCTTGCTCCATATATATTCCAGCTAACTGTGTATAGTAGCTGCCTTCGCCGGGCCAATAGGCCAGCATTTCCTGTAGCTGCAAAATAGCGTCGCGGTATCGCTGAAGCTTAACCGAAATAGCCAGATGCATTTGAAACCATTGTTTGCGAGGCGCTGTTAAATTTTCTTCGCTTATCGCGTTTAGCGCCGCACGATGCTTCGCGATCCCTTCATTAGAGAACGAAAATGCCTTTTCGTATTCATTTAGCAATGCGTAAATTTGCGCTGCCGTAAACAACAAGGATTCGTCTGGCTCAGACACCCTGCTCAACCATTGCTGTAAGTATTCTTCTGCCGATGAATAGTCTTCTTGCGCGGCACTTAGACTCACCAATGCACTGACTATGGCCAACTCTGACTCAACTCCCAGTACGGACAAGCTCAAAGCCTGCTGATTCATCTGCTTGGCTTTGCCATATTCATTGGTAGAAATATAACAGTGTGCAAGCAGCTGATACGCCTTTGCTTGGTCGTAGGGACTAAACCTTTCTCCACTCACGACTTGCTGTAGTGACTCTATCGCCAGCTGCCAATCTTCTGCCTGCATAGCGTGTTGCGCTTTCTCCACTTTCTTAAAACCTTGCATCGAAAGAATCTGCGCGGTACGCCGTCGACCTGAATCATCGTTCGCCATAGCCTCGCCGGAAAACAGAATCGAGGTAAATACCATAAAAATGACAGAGCATTGCATTCTTTTTAGCGCATATTTCATATTTCACCTCTCACTCGGTCAGGCGGAAAGAAAATAGTTCACGCATGCCGTATTGCGCAACTGGTTTACCTTCAGCCATTTTTGGCTGATATTTCCATCGTGTTAGCGCGCGCATTGCAGCTTTGGCGAAACTGCCTTTGGGTTCTTCATCAATCACCACAACATCTTCTACAGCACCCAGCTCTGTGATAGTAAATTCCAGCATCACCCACCCTTCACGCTTTTTGGCCAACTCCCTCACCGGGTACTCTGGAGGAATATTAACAACCGGAATGGCACGTCTGTTTTGATCGATATTGGTACCGTGTTCTGAGATGACCACAGGAGGCACTTCTAAGCCTAAACCGCTATCAGTGGCGTTATCTACTTCAACTTGGTCTCTTGTAAGCGGTGGCGGTGGCGGAGGTGCCACATGCTTAACCTGGTCAGGCGTTAGGTCATCTTCTTCTTTTTGCTGCTGCTCCCGCATTTCTCGCGTAACACTTATCGGAGGTGTCTCTGGCGGTTCTACTATATTTGGCATATCAGGAATAATTAGGTAGCGCATACCTAAAAATATACCGAGGGTTATTCCCATCGCTGCGAACAGACGTATCAGTAATTGCCACATCACACACCTCCTGCCTTGGTCGCCACGGCCACACCATCAAAGCCGATGTTGTTGAGCATTTGCACAATAGCCACAACGGTTCGCGAATCAGATCGTTCATCGGCCTGAACGACTATTTTGCCCTTAGGGTTTTCTTGCTTTAATTGAGTGGCGACAATGCGCAAGGCAGTTAAAGTTACCTGCTGCTTATCCACCCAAATACTATTATCGTCATCGACCGCCACCACCGCTGATAAACGCTTTACCGTTTGTGCATTGCTTGCATCAGGCCGGTTAATTTCCACACCAGGGTCTTTAACAAAGACAGCAGTGACAATAAAAAAAATCAGCATAATAAAAACAATATCGAGCATAGGCGTCATGTTGACTTCCATCTCTTCTTGTTCTGTATGATATTGCTGCATAACTCACCTCACGACGTTAACGATGGTTTGGCACATTGAGCGACTTGCTCGGAGAGGGATACTTTTGCCTTGGCGCTTAGCGCCTGATCCATTACCTTGACCATAGTGCCCGCAGGCGTGTTGACGCCTGTCTCGATGACAACCGCCGTCCCATTGTGTTTTGCCAACTTGGCTTCAATATTGGCACGTACAGCGCGCAAATCGATGGCTCTACCGTCCACTCGAATATCATTTCCAGGGCAAACTGATACAAATACTGGACTGACACCGGGCGCCGCATTGTTATCGTTGTTATTATTTTCTTCGGTCACATCTAACGCATCTTCTCGAATAAACGTTGATGCAACGATGAAAAAAATCAGCATGATAAACACGATATCTAACATTGGCGTCATATTGACTTCAGCTTCACCTGTTGTTTTTGCTTTCCATTTAGCCATCGCTTTGTCTCCTCTCATCTACGGGATCACCTAGCGTCAGCTGCGTGCTCACCCATTCGATGTTGTCATCAAAGCTGCGCTGCAATCGCGCAACGCACAACATTCCCACCAGAGCAACTACCATTCCAGCCATTGTTGGGATGGTGGCTTTTGACACACCGGCAGCCATCGCGCGCGTATTACCACTGCCTGAATACGCCATTGCATCAAAGACATCGATCATGCCAGTGACTGTGCCTAACAATCCGAGCAAAGGCGCAATGACTATGGCCGTTTTAATGATTAGCAAATTTTTTTCGCTACGAAGGCGTACAACGGAGATTGCACAGCGACGGATTTGATGCGCAAACCACGATGCGTGATCCGGCCTGCGATTCCAATTATCGATCACCCTCTGACGTTCGCGTGGCGCGAGTCGCCAAAAAAAATGCGCCCGCTCCAAGACAAGATATATAAGCCCGAATGTGGTGCCCATAATAACCACCAACACCGGACCGCCTTGATTTAGAAAGTTTTCCAATTCGATCATCATTACTTCAGGTAATGATTGACTGAATGACAATGTCCAACCGCCAATTAAAGAACTATCCACGCTTCACCTCCGCACGCTGAGCCACAAGGCCCGCACATTGCTCTTGAAGAATTTGTTGCAACTCACGAGCGCGCCCACTGGCGATACTGTGCAACAGCAACAATGGAATCGCTGCGACTAAACCTTGTACCGTTGTCATTAACGCCTGCGAAATACCACCGGCCATTAATTTGGGGTCACCTGCACCCCATAAGGTAATTGTCTGGAAGGTTAATATCATGCCGACCACCGTTCCCAGTAACCCCATGAGCGGTGCGACAGCGGCTAGCACTTTCAGTGTGTTCAGGCCTTTTTCAAGCTTGGGGATTTCCTTATAAACGGCGTCATCAAGTTTTAACTCCAAGGTTTCCACATCGGCATTAGGATTGTCTTCATAAGCGGCCAACACGCGTCCAAGTGGGTTATTATTCACGGGTTTCTGTTGACGCATTTGAAGCTGAACACGCCGAGACGTAAACCACAGCCCAATTAATCGCTGCAATCCAATCAATACGCCGATTACCGCTAATACCGATACGACATAGCCCACAACGCCCCCTTGATGAAATCGCTCGATTAAATCGGGCGTTTGCACTAATAGCTGCAAGATTGCTCCGCCGGAAGGATCGATGGTTGCAGTGACAAGGTCACCTGGCGCGGCGCCCATAACCTGCTTCGCCTGGCGTACGTGTTCGCTATTTGGTTGGCGAGCCAATTCACGTAAGTGCTCTTTCCCGTTATCCATTACCACGTACTTTCCATTGGCAATGGCGACAAACGCGCCCAATCTCGTCACTTCCGTATTAATTGCAGCGCCTGTAACGTCATGTACTCGGCTAGGATAAAGCGAGACGCGCCCTTGTTCGGTTTGCTCTTGTAGAAGAATCAACCATAAGTCCCGAAGCTGACCCATTGATGGCAAACCTTCACTTTGTGCAATATCTACCAATCGCTGTGCTCGATCGGGAAACTCAGCACTAATGAGTGAGCGCCCCACATGGGCCTGGGTTTCTGCGGCCACTTGTCGAGTTACCCCAAACAGTTCGCCAAAGTTGCCTAATGCTTTTTCCAGCTCTTCGTTGACGAGTGAGACTTCCTCACGTTTTAGATTGATTTCCGACAGCAGTGATTTTCCCAGCGCTTCTTTTTCAGCGATAGCCTTTCGAATATCCATCAAATGCTGCTGCTGTTTACGCTGTTCTCGTTTGAATTGCTCTAGACGTTGTTGATTTTCTATTGCACCTTCGACTTGCGCCGTTTTAACCGCATCCATTAAATCATTTAGCGTAGTGATGTCTTTCGTCGGTAACGAAGAAGCGCTCACGGTACCGGCAATCAGCACAAATAGAAACAATGATTGGCCCAGCTTAGTGATGATATTTGAAAGCGTACTATTCATATTTTTCATTGCTGTTTACTCCACTCAGTGACGCGAGACGATTAATGGAAGCGATAGCAGATCAGAAGGTATTTGCTCATTTGCCATTTTTATCGCGCGTTGTATTTCGCGGTTATATCGACTATCCAACCTCAACCATTGCCTTGTCTCCACGTCCCATAAAAACGATTGCTTAGCATCGATGGTTTGATAAAAATAAAGAAGGCGGCCAACTTTCAAAAAGTTAACCGAGCGCTCACCCGTGTCGTTAGTAGTTATCAACCCCGACCAAGTCTCGATAGTTCGCCCGTAGTCATTTTCAATTTGGTAAGCTTCCAAAATACGACGATATTTTTCTGCATTGCTTGCAGAAGCGGAGACCATCAATTGCTGCAAGTTCTCTACTCGCGCATGACGTTCTTCCAACAGAAAAGGCACATCCAGCTCAACAAACTGTGCAAGCGTGGCGATCATATCGCCCATTAACGGCACAATGTCTTGCTCAAGGTGATTGACTCGTGTGATCTCTTCTCGCAACCAGCGCAGCTCTTGCTGCTGATCGGCCAAGATGTCATTCAACTGGTTATTGTATTTATCTAAATCTTCACTTTGCTTGAGCAGAGCTCGATATTGATTTACCGCCGTGGCGGTCGCTTCTTCGATCTTGTCAATTTGTTGTTGCGTTTGCTTCCCCGCTGCAATCGTTTCTTGCTCCTTGGCCATCACATCGGCAAACGTAAAAGCACTGACCGACATCGAGTACACCAAGGTACAGACGATCACACCTACGGATTTTGATAACCCCCGCTGCAACCGCGGCGCATTCAATACGCAATCCAATAACACTTGCTTCATGGCACTTTCTCCTAGCTTTACGAGCGACTTTTCCACTCTGTTATATTATTAACGACATGCTATTTTTATAGCATCTTGTTAAATTAATAACACCTAGTGGGTAGAAGTCAAGGTTTTTTTGAAACGCATTGCTAGCGTGGGGGCCCAATGTAGTGAATTAGATCGGGTCCAGAATATACGTAACCTATTGTTTTATATGACTTTAATAGAGAATAGGTAGAGGTGAGGAATAATCGATTGACATCTGTTGCCAGGGTGCTATAAAAACAACATGCAGCTATAAATTCAACAGCAAAGCCACCAGCGGGGCCATCATCGCCTTATGAGCGAACAGCAAAACCATCTTTTAACGTTAAGTCGGCGCCAGCGACAAATCATGGATATTCTTTATCGCTGTGGAGAGTGCAGCGCGGAAGAAATCCGGGAGCAACTACCTAACCCGCCCAGTAATTCAGCCGTACGCGCTATGCTTGCCACCTTAAAAAACAAAGAGTACATAAAACATCGGGAGCAAAACTTACGCTATGTCTATTCCGCCGCGATCGCTCCCGAGACAGCACGTGAGACGGCACTCGACAGATTGATTAATACTTTTTTTGACGGTTCATCGGTGAAAGCCGTCAATGCATTATTAGGTATGCAGGCAGATAAAATCTCGGATGAAGAATTAAACCAGCTGAGTGAACTGATTCAAGAAGCAAAAGAAAAAGATAACAACTAAGGAACCTATCGCTCTTCCCATTATGCCTCTAGCTGCGCAGAGATATTTTTTTGGAGGGGGCGCATAGACATACTGCGGGATAACCACCGATCCTGCCCGGGGCTAGATTGAGGTTTAGCATGTTGAGTATTGAAGCATCACTGTTGTCTTTCAATGCGAATTTTATTGAGCTCTTCTATAGCTACCAATTGCGAGCATTGGGTTTATTTTTACTTGGCCTATGGCTACTGAAACTTTTTGATACGAGCGCCCGTTGTCGACAAGCGATTATCAAAGTCATACTGTTGGCGACAGTACTATTACCCTTCACTACGCTACTAATGCCTCAATTACAGCTACAAGTTCCTGTAAGCACACCCGAATCTTCTTCAACAACTGGATTACTGCAAGCATCGCCGGACGTTTTATTTTTCACGCCGATAACGAATGCGTTATTTATTAGCTACATCGCTGTTGCGTTTATTTTGATAATTAGACAAATTACTTCGCTACTCGGTATTTGGATCATTACACGGCGAGCGCGGCGCTGCGAACATAGATTATGGGCGACATGGCTCCATCGCATTCAACACACACATCATATTGATCGCGCTGTACATATTGTTTATTCACGCCACGCAAAATCACCTATGGTATGGGGTTTCTTCAAACCAACAATTTTATTGCCGCTACACGCTGATGCATGGGAAGAGAGTTTAGTTCGCACTACATTGCTTCACGAGTTACACCATGTAAAACGCAATGACTGGTTATTTCATCAAATTATGCAGTTTGTTACGGCAACATATTGGATTAACCCGATTGCTTGGAATCTGTCCCGACAACTTAACGACAACGCCGAAACCGTATGCGATGAAAGTGTTGTTGAAGCCGGCGTCAACAATACAGACTACGCAAGCAAACTCTTAAGGATCGCAAAACATGTGCAACAGGCCATGTGCCATTCGGCTGTGGGTATGGCAATCAGCCATCATCAAAGCCAATTGAGTCATCGCATCCAAGCCATTCTTTCGCCAGAGCCGTTGTTGAACCCATCAAAATTTCAAGTTGGGGTTTTCTCACTGCTGATTTTGGTCGTTGGTTTACCGCTTTTTAGCATAAAGGCCTCTGTCGAAACGGTTTACATTCCAGCACCTTACTCAGTACCATTTCTAGAAGCTTCAATTATTACCAAGGATACACTTGAAGAACTTCCAACACCGAATACGCCAGAAGCCCTTTCCAAGGTCGAGGAAGCAGCGCCATCACCTCAACGCTTAAAAGCCCAGTATTTAGCCCTTGCGGCATCGCTCAAACATCTGGACCAACGCAACAATCAAATAAGTGCCGATCGGCGCTATTTGCACTCATTTAAACCGCTTGTCGCTGGCGTCGAAATCACAGCCCCGAGATCAGCCTACCAACCGGCATCACAATATCGACAACCAAAGCCGGAAGAAAATCATGCAGTACGCAATCAATCACAACGTAGCGCATCCACGATTACACAGAATCCGCTTTGGAAAAATAAACGAGTCGTTAAACCAAGATACCCACGCAATGCCCTTCAACGTGGAATTGAGGGCGAAGTTACAGTGCAGTTCGCAGTGAATCATGAGGGCGCGGTTATTGAGTCAAAAATTATCGAAGCGTCACCCAAGGGGGTTTTTGATCGGCACGTACTCCGAGCTATACAACAATCCAGCTACCAGCCCAATCAAGAACACACTTCACAAACGACGAAACATTATGGAACTGAAGTCTATAAGTTTGTGATTGAATCGTAGGGCTTTTCCAGTTTTACAGGGCCAGTCTCGTTTTGACGATAGCGACAGAAACGATCTTTCTTTTTCGAGAGAAACCTAAATTAATTTAACCATTAGTCAATAAAACGAAAATCAAAAACATACTCATCGCTATCAAGAGTCTCTGATACCTTTCGGCTACCCGAGCCATCATTCGGGGCAACATAAAGCTCCGTTTGTCCCACTACCGCAGCGTCAGCATTATAGGCAACACGAGTACTTTGAGATGACCACAGAATTGAAGGAGCTGATAGCTGTCCGCCGCTAATAGGTTCTGAGCTCAATTGAATATCGTCAAAAGAGTTAAGCACATCAGAAAGATATACTTGGTAAGGCGAATTAACTCCGTCAATGCGCTGCGCGTATGCGACTTGCTCTCCGTCTGGCGCCAGACGAAAGCTATCAACATCGTCCTGAACACTTATCCCAACGTCGAGAGACAGTAATGTCGAGTTCTCACTAGAATGCGGTTCTGACCGATACAGTTCCTTGGTGTTACTTTTTTCAATATACGCAAGGTAAAGAATGTGTTCACTATCCGATGTCCAAACCATGCCGTCGACAATCTTAACCCCCTGCCCTAACGGACCGCCCGTCGTTTCAGAAATACGCACGCTGTTGCTATCGCCATTTCCACCCTGCACAACATCGTAGGTGTTAATACCCTCATCCTGTCTGATAACGCCAGACGCAACTTCGGTCAGCGTCACAACCTCGTAAGCAACGTAATTACCATTCGGCGCCCATGCCCACTCACCCACCTCTACGTTAATATTCATTGGGCCATTAATAGTCTCTGCGGAACTGCCCGAAACACCTGGGCTAGCAGTAAATAAACGTCTTAAAGATGAGTTCGCGGCAGACAACCCGTTTTCCGCTGGGCGATAGACTTGCAAGCTGTAGGCGAGTAAATTCGAGTTAGGTGACCACACGACCTTATCGATAGTCACCGCTTCAGAATGGGTGGAGAAATCGTGGGAAACACGCACACTATTGCGGCCACCGATCGTCGTATCGTGGGTATTGATTCCTATACCAGTAAAACCACTCTGCCTTTGAGAATCTCTGACCGTGTACGCGATATATCGCCCATCAGGCGACCATGCAAAACGCCTAACGGAAATAGCATCACTGGATATTGTGCCCGTAAAACGTCGGTGTTCAGTCCCATCAATACGTACCACAAAACCTTCATAAATATTACTTGCGGTATCCATTTCATTAGACTGATAAATTAGCCAATCACTTGCCGGAGAAAAGTGCAATTCCACTTTCATTGACGCACCGGCAACGGTTGGGTTGACCTGAGTATGGCTACTACCGTCAACATTGACTACGTTAACAACTTGATCAGATTCAATTTCAGTATCACCGATGTATGCTAAATATTGACTGTTCGGCGACCATGTATAGGCCTGAATCGTCCCTGCACTATGTTGAAAGCGCGAGAGCTCCCTGACTTGCCCGCTAACGGTACTCATGACAACCAATCTATTCTCTCGGACATAAGCAACATATTGCTTATCTGGCGATAATACAGGGTTAAATCTCGAGGTAGGGTTGTCCAACTCAAAATGGGCGCTACCAGTAATATCAGTTACGATACGGCGCACGGCGCTGCTACTGGTCGACCTTACGGTGTAATACAACGCTGGGGCGATAGTCGTCGTTGAGCCACTACTGCTACTGCTGCCACCTCCACCGCCGCAAGCGCCAGTTATCAAGCTAAGTGTAAAAATAGAAAGCGAAGTGATTATTGGCTTGCGAAGACGGGCATCCATTTGAAATATCCTTGACTCTTTCGAGATGAAGATCCTGCATAAAATTGCAGGATAAGCAGTTTTCTAGCGAGAGATAGCACCTAAAACCCCGGCGCCAAACTCATTGTACAGAGATTATCCAAAAAATCCGGTATTTCTGAGAACAAATAGAAGAAACGAGTCAGTAATTAATCGAGGGCAAGCGAGCTAGCAGATGAATAAACGCAAATAAAAAACATTTTGCTCAGGGCTAAAAGCTTTTCGTAGATACTTGACCGGCAAATTAAAAAAAGGGCCTTTGATTTTGCTCAAAGGCCCTTTTCGATGAAAAGCACAAAGACTTAGGGCGTTGTTTGATTTTCGCAAGGTGGGAAAAATTGACTAAAGGGCAAAAAGTTAGTCGATCCAATCGTGCCACTCATGAAACCTGAATTACAGTAAACAGCCAAGGTATTGTTAATACCGTAGTTAGGCTGAGTAATGATATCGGTAGTACTTGTTGGCAAAGCCAAATCTACACCGCCATTTGAAATCGTCACGATACCGATGTTGTTTCCAGCAATCTCATTATTGGCAACCCGAGCTGTTCCATCATTAAGAACAACGATACCATTTCCTAGATTATTCAGGATTTGATTACTGACAATCGTAGCTTGCGCACGCAACACCAGAATGCCTTGCTGGTTATTTTGAATCACATTGCCATTCACCACATTGCTTGGGCCATCAGTTTGAAAGCCAATACGGGCGTAGGCGTTCTCACCGACATTAATACCATACTCAGTTGCGCCACTAACAGTGTTGCCAACAATATTCACCAAACTACTACCATGCGCTCCGATGCCGTAAATGCCACCCGTCACAGTATTGTTCTCGATTGTAACAAACGAATCATCAGTGACGATGATGCCATATGAGCCTTCGCCAGCTTCGATCGAAAATCCTGAGATCTTCGCTTTGCGAACACCACCTACCCATACAGTTGATACTGAAGGATCAGCCGGGATGATCGTTGCAACGCCTTGACCATCAAGATTGACCTTTTTTCTTAATTCAATATTTTCTTGGCAGAGCCCACTTACCTTAATAGTGGTCCCACGCTTAGCTTTGTTAATCACCTGACCCAAGGTTTTACCCTTCGGGTTGTCACAGTTAAAAGATACTTCAGATTTTCCCGCAACTGCTGTCGACGCTATCAAACTAGCCATAGAAAGCAGTACAAATTGTTTGCCCAATTTTTTCAGATACATAGCGTACACTCCTTGATTATATTTTTACTCTCCCAATGCCCCTTGCGGCATGGAGCACGAATTGTATCTTAATCGATTGATACGGTCAGATTATTAACTGAATTTTAACTTTACATGAAACCCAGACCACAGCAGATCCCCGTCGAATAAGCCCAAGAAGAAAAGTGCAGGCCGCGCAAATAATTGCCGCGTCAACTGCCTGCAAGCAAAGATTGACTAGAAGTATCTATTGCAGCTTTTCTGTGACTTCAAGAATCATACTGGCGGTGAGTTGGGACCGATCTACCGAGCCAATAAAACGATGCTCATCGCTAACTGCTGGCAGGCTATTTACACGCATGGCATCCATTTTCTCCAGCACCTCACGCTTAGTCATTCCTTGAGAGACAGCATCTTGCTCTGAAATAAAACCGGGCAGTTCAGTTAAGTAAGTTAAGTCTTCTTGCGTTTTTTGGTTAAGAGCTTTCGCGAATCGCTGGTAGCCACGTCGATCTTCAGCACGAAAATACACCGCCAAATCCAATACATCGTATACACTAAAGAGCGTTCCATCTTCCTTCAAAACAACGATATATTGCAGATAAGAACTTGCATAAAGGGCGTCGAAGTATTCTTTTATTGCGGGCCCGTAGTATCCACCATGCCCTAGTCGAAAAACCAACGCTTCAGTTTTCTTTTTAATAAGCTCCGGGATACGTTGCACGCCACCTTTCGATGCCATTTCCATATTTTCAACCAACTCTTCGACATCAGGAGTGCTCGCTATAGATATCTGATTTTCTATACGCGCACTCGCTGCGTCCGCAAACAATTCAGAAAAATCTGCTTTGACGCCAAAGGCATCCAACACCTTTAACTTCCCTGTCGCTAGCAAGACAAACAACAGAGGAAGGATAATCAGAACAAGATCAATCGTTTTTAACTCATATTTGTCGCCGAAATTTGCGCGCAATATTAGCGAGCCGACTAACAGCAACACCCCCACCAATAACAGTAATACAACATGCCACTTTTCCATGGAAAACTCCTTTCGTTAGACGCCGTCTTTTGCCAAAGATGCTACTAGCAATAATCAACTGACGATTATGCGCTCAACATCCCGGTTTCTCAATTCCAGGAAACACGATGTACATCCCCCCTGGTAAGACGATGTCGAATTGTCACCAACCTCACTTTCGCCTAGACTGCACAGCCAACAAACTCTCCCTTCAAACTCTATACAACCACGCCGAAGAATGAAAAATCTCAATCTAGCCCCATGGCAACACGATCATAGTTTTCAACAAGACCAAAAACGTCCCGGTGAACACAAGACGCTGATTGTGATTGCGATGACAGCGATAATGATGGTGATCGAAGTCGTTGCGGGCTTAGTCTTCGGCTCCATGGCGCTGCTTGCCGATGGTTTGCATATGGCTTCTCATACCGTCGCGCTAGGCATTACCTATTTCGCTTATTGGTATGCCCGCAAACATGCTCATAATCCGCGCTACAGTTTCGGCACAGGTAAAGTCAATACACTGGGTGGCTATACGGGTGCGATTTTATTAGCGGGTTTTGCGTTAATGATGATTTGGGAAAGTGCTCATCGGTTGATTGAGCCGGTACCGATTTCATTCAATCAAGCCATTGCGGTCGCCGTCGTAGGACTAGTCGTCAACGGATTGTCTGTTTGGGTACTGGGAGTACACTCCCATGACCACGATGATCACCATTCCCATAATCATAGTCACAATCATGACCACACTCATTCTCACCAACATAACCACGACCACGCTCATCATCATGAAGACCACAATTTAAAATCTGCGTATTTACACGTTATGGCTGACGCACTGACTTCAGTGTTGGCCATTGTAGCCTTGGTGATTGGCAAGTATTTCGGTGCAACCTGGTTAGACCCAATCATGGGCTTGGTGGGTGCCGCTTTGGTCGCGCGCTGGTCTTGGGGCTTATTAAAATCCACCAGTGCAATCTTGCTCGATGAGCAAGCCTCAGAGGCTTCTCGCAGTGCAGTTCGTGACGCTATAGAAGATGACCAAACCCGGGTGACCGATTTACATTTGTGGGCCGTTGGACCCAATATTTATTGTGGTTTAGTGTCTGTAGTGAGCGCCTCGCCGAAAACTCCGCTGGACTACCGAGGCCTCATTCCCGCCCACATCAATATAGAACACATCACCATTGAAGTGCATACACTCAATAACAACTAAGGTTTTCGCAATGAGTACAACTGAATTTTCGCTTGATAGTTTTTTGCTCCAAGACCGAGTCGCTTTAGTGACAGGGGCTTCGAGTGGCATTGGGGAAGCGGTTGCAAAAGGTTTGGCGCATGCAGGCGCGAAGGTCATTGTCGCTGCTCGACGTGAAGATCGATTACACTCTCTAGTGGATACCATCAATCAAGAAGCAAATCGCGAAATAGCGCTTGCAGTTAGTATGGACGTTACCGACGCCGACAGTATTCATCGTGCATTCGAGCAAGGCGAGACAACCTTCGGCACCATCACTGTGGTAATTAACAATGCGGGTGTTGCCAAGCCACGACATTTTTTGAAAGATGACGTTCAGTCACGCGATTTTGTAATGAACACCAATGTAAATGGCGTTTGGAATGTCGCACACGAAGCCGCAACGCGGATGGCAAAAGCAAACATCGGAGGAAGCATTGTGAACATTGCTTCCATCCTAGGCTATACCGCCAAACCGGGGCAGACGTCCTACTGTGCTTCGAAGGGTGCAGTCATTCAATTAACCCGTAGCATGGCACTCGATTTAATTCCCCAAGGTATCCGCGTTAACGCAATCGCTCCGGGCTGGTTCAAAACTGAAATGAATGAAGACTTTTTTGACTCAGCGCCAGGTAAGACCTTTATTACACAAATGCCCGCAAAGCGCCTTGGAGAACTTAACGAACTCGTTGGCCCTATTATCATGTTGTGCAGTGATGCCGGCTCATTTATTAACGGTGCGGTGATTCCGGTTGATGGTGCAATTACGGCTGCCGGGATTTAGTCCCTATTAGAACGCTTCATCATTTAATTAATTACTTTGCCACGCAGCCGGTTGTTTTCTAAAAGGGGAGTACTTTGCGGCTGAGATAAACCCTTAGAGCCAACTGTCCTTGTGTATTGTTTTGTACTTGCATTGGTAGACAGGTTGGTCGCTGTCATCGGTAACGGAGGGCAAATTTCGGTACCAGGGGAAGCAATAATGCCGGCACGATAATCGAGTGCGGCGGCTAGCTGTACTTCTGCTGGATCGCCGAGTTCAGCTTGATAATCATCTTCAACGTAACAACCTGGCACAAGCGCACCGAAAGGTTCGCCGCTATTTTCTGGATTAAAACCATCCCCAAAATCACCAAACCCTTGTGCATTTTCACCAGCAAACTGAATAGTGAAATAGGATGTACCGCAATTAGGCAATTCATAAAAGCCATAAGGCTTACCACATGTTCCAGTTCCGAACTGATAAACCTCAACACCAACACCGCGTAAACCGTTAATGATTGACTCACTGGCCGAACAGGTACCGTTGCTAGTCAACACGAATACTCTATCTAGGTTTAGACTAGGTAACGGTATTTCGGGATCAACCGCAGCCGCGGGCGCTGCAAAATAATCCCATTCAACAGAATGAAAGCCAACGGGCTCAATCGGCTCCCCGGTAATCGGGTTAATTGATGGATGCTTGTTATTAAAACGTATCAGCTCGAAGGTTTGGCCAGCAGTATTCGCCGGTCCCGCCACCATGTACGCCACCTGCGACGCCATATCTAAGTAGCCACCGCCATTATATCGAAGATCTAATACTAAATCGGTAACACCATCAGTTTGAAATTGATCAAATGCAGCAATAAGGTCGGATTCGGCAGCAGCATTGTGGTCATTAAATAATAAGTAACCCACTAAGCCAGCAGCTGTATTTATCGTTTGCACGCCGCCATTTGGCACAGGGTCGTATGCGACTAACTCAGTCTCCATCATTGCAGTGGAATTGCTCGGCGCGCCCACGGGCAAAAATTCTATCGTATACATTGTGTTTTCGAGGGGCGCGAATAAAGCTTCGTTCAAGAGGTTTACACCGCCTGTCGTATCGTCATCAATATCAACGCCGTTGATTGCTTGAATTGTCGAACCGCGAGTAACGCCACTAGTGTCCGCGACAGACCCTGGCTCGACATAGCTCACGACAACTTCGCGGGGAATGAAGCCCGAAATAACCTCGAGCTGCATTCCAAAAGACCGCTCAACGGCTACACCAGAAATAATCTCCACCCACTCTTCTGTTGGCAGTGCAAAATGAAATTGATCTTTAAACGCGCCTGATTCAGTTATTTCACTACTGACAAGCAGGTCAAAATAATCATAGTTTGAATAAAATGACGGATTAACGTCAGGCAATTCGTCGTACCACAAATATAGATCGTTACTCATCGACCTGAGCCAGAGGTTTTCGTCAGTGAAGCTCCCCGCTCTGTCCGGGTAAGGGGCGTTTGTGCGGGGGTCAATACCGGTGCGAGGGAAGGCGCATTGGTTTGCGTAGAGGCCCACATCGCGGTAGATACCCGGGATGTAACTACCTTGGCGCCGATCGTCGCTACCACATCCACCCAGCAACAAAAGACTTAGCACACCAACCACACCGATCTGTCCCTTCACGCTTATTCCTCACTAGCCACATCATTATTTGAATCGTCCAGCATGGTAATCGATGTTTATGTGCAAGGCCACTCGATCCAACCAACCTGCTACTCCCGCCACATTTCGCCAGATTTGATCGGGGCTACGACATAGTCCGAACACCACGACAACCCACCACCAGGTTTTACTAACCCCATCAAAAGGCCAATTGCTTCGAGCCTTTTCGTTAACCCGACAGACTACTTTCGATATTGAGGATTACATTATGAAAAAGCTTATTGTTGCATCAACTCTCGCTGCCACCGCTACAGTCACTACGCCTTATGCCTTTGCAGGGGAAGCCGCGACCGCATGGAAGCAAGCCGGGGTATTTTCTACGAGCACAATACTTGGCGCTGCCGCCGGAGGCCCAGTTGGTATGCTACTTGGCGCTATCGGCGGAGCCTACCTCGGAGAAAAGGTGAAGGCGGCGGACCTCGCCGAGCTCACCGATCTTGAACTGGCTGAGAAAGAATTATTAGTAACGGAGCTTCGTCAGCAGTTAACAATGGCCGATGGAGAGATTGAGCGACTCAACCAAACCAAAATCGACAGCCTTTCGCTGCAAGTACTCTTCCACACTGGTGCTGACCAACTCACTCAGCGAGGCGAAAATCGTCTAGGCGCTCTAGCAAGCTTCCTAGCAAAGCACCCAAACCTATCCGTTCGTTTAACTGGTCACGCTGATCCACGCGGTACCGATGAATACAACAACGTACTCTCCGAGCACCGCGCACTAACCGTGCAGCAAGCGCTAGAGCAAGCGGGTATTGCAAGCTACCGCATTGAGCGTTCTTCCCACGGCTCACTTAAATCTCTCGCACCAAAGGGTGATTACGAAGCCTATGCCATGGAGCGGCGGGTGGATGTGGAAATTTTTGATCCCCGATTCGAGCTGAATTCACAACATGCCGAAACCAGCGAAGAAAACACCTATAGCGATGACCTGACATACATCCGTTAACACACCGTTTTAAAACCCGTCTTTACGGAACTGTCATGCAGAAAAACAAGGAAAAGCCACGGTAAAGATGCACGGATGCGCGCAGGGATGCACACCCAACTTCTCATGCTCTCTCCTTGAGCCCCTTTGCTCGGTACCCCCAGGGTATCGAGCCTTTTTGTGAGAAGTGGACGAATTAAAGATGCCCTAAAAAAACAAAAAATGCTACCGTACGCACACCCAAAGAGAGAGAAGCATGCCCAAAGAAATCGCCATCGTTGAGGACGAGGCCAACCTCGCCGCCAATTACCGTGACGCATTCAGTCACCAAGGTTATCGCGTTCGCCTATACAACAATCGCCCTGATGCGATCGAGGCATTTCGTGCGCGCTTACCCGATCTAGCCATCATTGATATCGGCTTGGGAGATGAAATTGAAGGCGGCTTCGATTTGTGCAGAGAACTCAGAGCTATCGCTCCCAACCTACCCATTATTTTTCTCACGGCGCGCGACAGCGAGTTTGATGCGATCTCCGGTTTGCGATTGGGGGCCGACGACTATCTCACTAAAGATATTTCCCAACCCCATTTATTAGCGCGCGTGGTCGCTCTATTTAGGCGCATTGATGCACTACAAAAAAATAGCAGCGATGATCAAGAAGTCACGTGTGGGCCGTTACGCTTAAATTTGGATCGCATGTGCGCCCATTGGCAAGAACACGCCATCGATTTAACAGTCACAGAATTTTGGATTGTTCACGCACTCGCAAAAAGGCCTGGCCATGTTAAAAATCGTCAGCAATTAATGGATGCCGCTAATGTTGTGCTAGATGACAATTCAATCACCTCACACATAAAACGTATTCGTAAAAAATTTTTGGAACTCGATGAGTCCTTCGACGCTCTACAAACGGCTTACGGCATGGGCTACCGATGGTCAAGCCAAGCCTGAATGCGGTAATACAACAGAGACTTACATCTCCCGATGACGCTACAGCGCCAACTATTATTCGTCAGCCTATGCCTATTGGTTTTGCCCTGGGCTGGCTGCCAATATATTCAGACCATTGAATCGACACTTCGCGATGGCCAAGCCAAGGCGCTAGCCGCACACGCTCAAGCCATTGCCACAACGATTGCCGTTCAAGCACCTCAGGTGTTTACCAACAACGTGCCAGGCGAACAAGACCGTGCAGACTCAGAACTGTATTTTTTTCCACTCAATGGCGCCCCCATTATTGACGGTTACAGCGGCGATTGGACTGCACTGGATATAGAGCCGCGACAATGGCTCGACGAAACGACTACGACTCAGATCACACTGTTCACGGGTTCGATTATCGATACGCTATACGTATTCTTTTCCATAAAAGATTCCACCAAACAGCCTCACAATCCACAACAGCAGGGCATTGCAAACGGCGATCACGTAATTCTTTATAGTGGGGAAGGGAACGCGCACCAAACCTACTATTTACGCAGCAGCGGATCCGGCAACGTTACGGCACGCTACTTCAATCAATTTGGGGAAATCCGGCAAGAACATCGCATTCGAGGCATTTGGCAAGAAACACGCGAGGGGTATACCGTTGAACTAGCCATTCCTAAAAGCCGCATCAGTCAGTCACTCGCGTTTCACTACGTAGATCACGCCAGCCATGTTTTGCTCGACAATAAATTAGGAAATAAATCGGAGACCCACTACAACCCACGCTGGATTGAGACATCCGCCCTATTAAACAAAACCATAGCGCCGTATACCACTCGCAATCTGCGTATCAGCGTCTTAGACACTCACAACTGGATCAAGGCGAGGCAAGGCACGCTTAATTTTTCTGATTACACATCAGCGGATAGTAAAAACAACAGTACACACTGGCTTCTTGCTTGGTTTTATAAACTGCTGCTTGGCGATAACGACATGAAGCCGATGACGAATGAAATGCGCGCTGGCTATATCCGCAGTAGTGAAACCACCGCCGCGCTCAAAGGCAATTCAACATCGGCCTGGTATCGTCAAGCAGACGAGAGAATTGGCCGCGTTGCACACCCAATAACAATCAAGGGACAAATACTGGGCGCGGTCATTGTTGAACAAAATACCGAGGCTGTGACCGCCGCCACTAACGCCGCATTTAATCAACTACTGCTCACAGTCCTTGGAACCATGGGGGTCGTTGCACTTGCGTTAATTCTCTACGCCTCCGTATTATCGTGGCGAATTAAATCGCTAAGCACGTCGGCTAAAAACGCGATTGGCAACGATGGTCGAATTAACACTCAAGCGCTGCACTCTAACGCAGCGGATGAAATTGGCGATTTAACACGTAACTACGCCGACCTACTGCATCGCCTTAACGACTACACAGAGTATTTACGCAGTTTAGCTAGCAAACTATCTCACGAATTGCGAACACCCCTCGCGGTGATTAAATCCTCTCTCGACAACCTAAACCATTCTTCACTTGATGAAAAAGCGATGCAGTACCAACAGCGCGCAAGCGAAGGGGCGGATAGACTTTCCACCATTTTAAACGCGATGAGCGCAGCGAATCGCATTGAAGAAAGCATTCAACAATCACATACCGAGCACTTTCCACTCGACGAGTTACTCAGCAACGTTGTGAATGCCTATAATGACGCCTATCCTAACCAATCATTCACGTTATCAATCGCTAAACATCCGCACTACAACTTTGTTGGCTCACCAGATTTATTAGTACAAATGCTCGACAAGCTCGTCGATAACGCGGCTGATTTCGCGACGCCGAATACACCTATCATCATCGAATTATGCAGAACCAAACGTAGCCAGAACAAAGAGCTTATTGAAATCAGTGTTAGCAATAGTGGCCCCCTATTACCGGCCCACATGCAAGGGCAATTATTTGATTCCCTCGTCTCGGTACGCGATGCCAGCGATAAAAATAAAGATGATAAAAACATCACCCACTTAGGCCTCGGCTTATATATCGTGCGCTTAATTGTGGACTTTCATTCTGGTGATATCATGGCCCGCAATCGCGAAGATGAAAACGGTGTCATCTTTACGGTTCAGCTTCCCACAAATGATTGAATTAAGGCTTAGAGCCTAAGAATCGCGTCTATAATGGGTGGAAGACTCATTAACTTAGTGTGCGTATGATTGGCAACATCGCGCCATTGGCGTCGACCCCGAATACTCCGATCACTCCCCCAGCCGCAGACAAACCTGCAGTTCCAGCACCCATCGAACCAACGACTTCAGCAGTACCCGACACCACCGAAAAAGTCAGCCCAACCGTAATTACGCAAAATAGTGAAGAGCCCAAGCGCAACCAGGGTGATATCGATATTTTCAACCTGACCGCAGAGGGCAATCCAACTTACGAAAATCCAGCCAAAACTCGCCAACCTAGTGACGCATCAAACAGCCTAGCGGACGAACAAGGCACGGCGGAAAAACAGAACACCAGTAACCAAGCAGCCGAAAAGCAAGAGAATAGCCCACAACAGCTAACACCAGACGAGTTAAAGGTCGTTGAGCAATTACGTGCACGCGATAGAGAGGTGCGCACCCATGAAGCCGCACACCTAGCCGCCGCCGGACAATACGCTACCGGCGGCATCAAGCTGGAAACCACACGCGGGCCGGATGGCCTCAGCTACGCCATTGGCGGCTCGGTAGGAATCGACACTAGCCGCGAATCAACACCCGAGGCCACACTGCGTAAAGCAGAACAAATCCAGCGCGCCGCCCTTGCACCCGCTGAGCCTTCCGGGCAAGACCGCCGCGTCGCAGCAGAAGCGTCAGCTATGAAGCTGGAAGCTCAAGTTGAGATTCGCCAACAGCGCGCAGAACAGGCCGCCGAATCGAACGAAGCCGCCGCACCGCAAAGCACCTCAGACAACACTTCGCCTTCAAATAGCGCCATCCCACCTGGGGATGCCTCTGGTAACTCATCCGGGAGCTCAGATATTGGACCAGCTAATGACGCCATTGTCGCCAGCCCCGCCCAACCGCCTAGTCCTGGCCTAGAGCGTTACGCGCAAATACAATCGAGCCAAAGCGAAGCTCCCGGCCAACGCCTCAACGTTTCGGCCTAAGATCTCAGATAAAGCCCCCTGAATAACCCATCGGCAAGCTGTCTAAAGATTGCACGAGGATCCCTTGACTCTAGGTTGAAAACCGGCATAATGTCGCGCCTCGATTTAATCATCGACTTAATTTTTTACTGAATTTTTAACAGGAGCACTCGGTGGCTAACTTTCCTCAATCTCGTAAACGTGCTCGCCAAAACGTTAAGCGCCGTAAGCACAATGCAAGCTTACGCTCTATGGTTCGCACCTACATCAAGAAAGTAGTCGCTGCCATCGATGCTAAAGACGCTGCGGCGGCACAAACTGCTTATAATGAAGCGGTACCTGTCATTGACCGTATGGCTGACAAAGGCATTATTCACAAGAACAAAGCGGCACGTCATAAGAGCCGTTTGAATGCCCAAGTTAAAGCACTCGCGGCTTAAGCCTTTCGTCCCTCGAGAGCCTTCTCGGGGGACACCTTCCCAAATCTAATCCCTTCGCTAAAAATTCTAATCGCACAACACCTTTTCGAGGATTTACTTGTGTATATACACTTGCTAGAGTTGTGCACATGGATACTTCAGCACTCAAAAACGTCTACGAAAACTGTGCCTGCTATCGTGCTCGCGCCGCTGCTCGCCGCCTGACGCGTGATTACGACGATGCACTCAAGCCATTAGGCTTGAAGATTACCCAGTTTACGGTGCTTGCGGTGATTGCTGGTTTCGAGTCGACCTCCATTACCAGCATGGCCAACGAACTGGCAATGGAGCGCACGTCTCTGGTGAGAACCTTGGAACTAATGGAGCGTAACGGTTGGATCACCATGGGCCCCGAAGGCTTTCGTCGCGAGCGCAAAATGTCCTTAACCCAGCAAGGTGAGGAGCTACTCGAACAAGCGCTCCCCCTATGGCAGGGTGCGCAAAATCAGTTCGAAAAGCGGGTAGACACCAATGTTTGGCAGCAAGCCAAACATTGGCTTCTAGACGTTGCCTTTAAGTAACAATGTAATAGCACCAAACCTTTTTCCAACACCCTTAACGACTTCGATTCATCAAGACTGAAAACGCTTAGCCCTACATGTGTATATACACATCAATGCTAATCATAGGAGACCAACCATGAACGCATCCGCTTACTTCAATCGGATTATCCTTTGGCGCTGGCCCGTGCTAATAATCACCCTCGTGGTGTTCGCGCCTATCGCCATACATGCACCCAAACTAAGTAAAGACACCAGCTCGGATGCCTTTATTGATCCGCAAGATCCCGCACTACTCGATCGCGATCGCGTTGAAGCGATTTTTAATATCAATGATCCCATCGTCGTTGCCGTAGTGAATAATGGTGAGAACGGCATATTCAATCCCGAGTCCCTCGCCTTAGTTGCCTGGATTACGCAGCAACTCCAATCCGTAGACAACATCGACCCGGATCAAGTCACCTCTCTCGCCACAGAATCCAATATCGTTGGCACAGACTACGGCATGGAAGTGGAGGACTTTTTTGAGATTGCGCCTTCAACCGCTGAGCGCGCGCAATGGATGAGAAACGCCATCAATAACTTCCCGCTCTACCAAGGCACACTGGTGGGTAACGAAAACAACATCACTTTGGTCGTGGCAGAGCTGCTGGATGAATCAATGGCCGCAGACACTTACCAAACCATTATGACGAAGCTCGACAACGCTCCACTCGGTGAGGGTGACGTATTACATGTCGCAGGTGAAGGCGCTGTTGCCGGTTATCTACAGGAATATATTGATAACGATGCGAAAAAACTCAACCCACTCGCAGCAGTCGTTATTACTATTATTTTATTTATCGCATTGCGCACCCTACGCGGGATGCTAATTCCAAATCTCATTGTAATCCTTACTGCGGGCAGCACCATCGGAGCAATGGCCGCATTTGGCGTACATTTTTATGTTATCACCAATGGCTTAATCGTCTGCATGATTGGCGTTTCGGTTGCCGATTCGGTTCACGTATTTAGTCAGTATTACGAAGAAATTGCTAACGACCCAAGTGCCGATGGCGAAACCATCACGCTGCGCGCCATGGAAAAAATGTGGCAACCCATCACTTTAACGACTTTCACAACCATCGCAGGCTTTAGCGCACTTTCAGCGACCACCACAATGCCACCGATTTATTTCTTTGGCCTCTTTGGTGCGCTCGCTGTTTTTTTCGCGTGGCTCTACACGATGACTACACTGCCTGCATTACTCAGCATGTTTAAGCCTAAGCCAAGCCCTTCGTTTTCACGCAACCACGGCGCGGCAGCCAACCCACAGAAAAATACCTTGTCAGTGCGTGCGTTAAACAAAATTGGTGGCTGGGTAATCGCAAAACCTTACATGGTAACAGTGGTTTGTTTCTGTGCGGGGCTACTCGCTGTGTACGGCGCCTATCAAGTGGAAGCAAACGAAGAACGTATCGCCAACTTCAAATCGTCAGAGCCAATCTATCAAGCCGACAAAACCATTAATGCCCTCACCGACGGCACCTACTACCTCGACATTATGATCGAAGCAAATGTACCGGAAGGCCTTTACGAGCCCGCCGCATTGCGAAAAATCGAAGAAACTCAACGCTACTTAGAATCACTGCCCCACATCGGTGGCACAGTCTCGGTTGTGGATTACATAAAGCAAATGCATAAAGCGGTAAATGAAGATCAAGCCGAGTACTACACCATTCCCGATGATAACAATCTAATCGCACAATTATTTTTGTTGTATTCATCTTCAGCTGATCCCACCGACTTCGAAGATGAAATTGATGGTGAGCGACGCTTAGCGTTGATCCGCGCTAGTGTCGACCAAAACAAATTCAGCAACAACAAAATGGTAGTGGACGACCTGCAAGTTTGGCTGGACGACCATTACCGCGACTCACAACTCACACCGACAGTCACCGGTGACATTAGCCTCAGTTACCACTGGATCAACCCCATCGTGACATCCAATCTATTCAGTGTACTGGTCTGCATTTCCGCGGTCATTGTCATGGGCGCAGTGTTATTTAAATCAGGTATTGCGGGCATGATTGTTGTGATTCCTGTCGCGCTGTCGGTATTGCTCGTATATGCCGCGATGGGCGTGTCCGGTGTTTGGCTCGGCGTATCAACCTCCATGTTTGCTTCCATAGCGATTGGTCTTGGTGTCGACTTTGCCGTTCACACCACTCACAGCATTAGAACTTTGCTGACCGAAAAAGAAGGCTCTTGGGAGGAACGTTTACGCCCATTGTTTTCAACAACAGGCCGCGCACAGTTTTTTAACTTCCTCGCCATTGCCGTTGGGTTTGGCGTGCTGCTTACCTCGGATGTCCCCCCACTCATTAAGTTTGGCGCATTAGTCGCGATTGCGGTCAGTGGAGCTTTTGTCTCGGCATTACTACTGCTACCAGCACTCACCTTACTCTTCAAACCCCGTTTTCTTGGCAAAAACGCTTAGAGGTAAACCACTATGAAACCGTTTTTTTTAAAACCCATCTTATCGAAGATAAACACTATCACCGTTGCGGGCACTCTGCTGACAGCGTCTTTCCCTACCTGGTCAACATCGTTGACCGGGCTGGAAATTATGCACAACGTTAACGCCCGCCCCGATGGAAATCAGGTAACTCGTCAATTCACCATTACCACCACCGATAGGCGTGGTGTTGAGCGTGTTGAAAAAACCATGGGTTACCGAAAATATTTCGGCGATGAAAAGCGTACTGTGATCTTTTACACCGAACCCACCAATGTGCGCGGTACTGGATTTTTAACCTATGACTATCCCAACCTAGAGAAAGACGATGATCAATGGTTGTATTTACCAGCACTTCGCAAGGTACGCCGCATATCAGCGTCTAATCGGGGCGACAGCTTTCTTGGCACCGATCTCAGTTATGAGGAGATAAAAAAGGAAAACAAAGTCGAAATCGAAGATTATACGTTTGAGTTTATTGACGATTGCGAAAGCCAAGGCAAGCAAGGGCTTCTCGTAAAGGCCACTCCCAAAAACGATGAAATAAAAGCCGAGCTGGGTTACAGCCGTGTTGAATACTGCATTGACCCAGACATCTGGATGGCGCGGCATATAGAGTTCTGGGATACCAATAACAATCATCTAAAAACCTTGAATGTCCTTTCCGTCGAACAAATAGATGGCATCTGGACAACCCGAGACATTCATGTCGTCAACCACAAAACCAAACATGAAACGCGTTTTACCCAAGCAGATATTGATTACAACACTGACATAGCGGACAACGTGTTTACCCAACCGTATTTACGTCGAGGCTTGCGGTGAAAGCACACGCGACTAAAAACTTATCTCGGGCAGCTATTGTGGTCGCGCTATGTCATAGCGCGACAGGCTTTGCGTTAGACTTTCGTAACACCTTTGAAAATAGCACGGCATTTGGAAAACTCGACGAACAAGACGATTCAGTGAGTAGCGTCAAGTTTTCCAATGCTATTACCAGTGAACTCACTCTGCCAATTTTTAGCGGCTGGCAATTATTTACACGTTGGCGACTCGAAAGTGATACGCGCGACTTGATAGAACCTAACCGTTCCCAAGATAAGTTAGTCAGAAGCAATGCGTCACGCCGCTGGCACCTTAATGACTATACCAGTATTGATTTGAGAGAGTTTTACATCGATGGATACATTAGTTTAGGTGGAAGTGACAACAACTTTATTCGCATCGGAAAACAACAGGTCGTCTGGGGGCAAGCAGATGGTTTTCGTGTATTGGACGCAATAAATCCCATGAACTTACGTGAGTTTATTTTAGAAGATAACGACGACCGTCGAATTCCAACCTGGATGGTGAACGCCGAGCTACCCGCAGGTAACTGGTGGGGCAGCGATTGGACTGCACAAGTATTGTGGATTCCCGACACCACCTACGATCAGACACCATCACTGCGCGATGAAGCACGCTTCGCACCAAAATCTCCTCGCTTTGTTCCAGTACCTGATGCAAACACACCAGGCAATCCACAATCAGCGCAAATAATCGACGCCGACAAACCTAATCGAATAATTAGTGATAGCGACTTCGGTGTTAGACTCAATGCGTTTGTGAATAGTTGGGATATCAGTATTAATTACCTCTACCACACACTCGATCGCGCGGCACCTTATCAATCCATCGAAAATTCGGCATTCATTATTGAACCACAATACGAACGGTCGCATTTATTGGGCACCACATTTTCGTCGGTATTCGATAATTTTACTTTTCGGGGCGAAGTGGCACTACACAGTGCTCGCTATTACATCGCTAAAGATTTTTCAGAATTTTCTGAAGGCGTTGCGGAATCACCCAGTGTCGATACAGTATTCGGATTAGACTTTAATGGTTTTTCGGATACGTTCATTAGCGGGCAACTTTTTCTTTCTCATATCACTGATTTTGATGACGCCATTACCCGAGACCGAACGGATACCACCGTGTCGCTTCTCATAGAGAGAGACTTTTACAATCAAACACTAACGCTCGGCGGTCAATGGTTTTATAACGCCAACGACGGCGATGGTCTGTTGCGCTTTTCGGCCGAATATCGATGGCGCAGCAACATCATTGTTACCGCCGGACTGGATAGTTTTTATGGAAAGGAGAGAGGGCTGTTTGGGCAATTTAATCAACAAGATCAAATTACCCTAGGCTTTACAGTAGGCTTTTAATCGATAAGGCACTTAATATCTAACTTAAGTCGTTAATACCAGGTTGTCGCGGTGAATAAGCTCTTCATCATCGCGATAACCTAAGGCTTCTTCGATTTGATCACTAGTGGAACCTAAAATTTTTGAAGCTTCTTCGCTACTGTAATTCACTAGGCCGCGCGCGATTTCCTTTCCTGTGGTGCTAACACAACGCACTAGTTCGCCGCGACGAAATACACCATCGACCTGTTTAACACCGACCGGTAACAAACTAACACCTTGTTTACGCAAAGCATTTACCGCGCCGTCATCTATCGTAATCGTACCGCGCGTTTGTAACTGACCCGCCAACCAACGCTTGCGTGCAGCTTGTGGCTGCTGATTGGCCTTTAATAACGTACCCAGTGACTCACCTACAGCCAGACGCGAAATGACATCGTCAATTTTGCCGCCCACAATGACGGTATCGGCTCCTGAGCGTGCCGCCAATTTCGCAGCACGGACCTTGGTAATCATTCCGCCACGGCCTAGCGCACCACCATCCGATGCCATTGCCGTTAAACGGGCATCATCAACACTGGCTTCCTGAACCAGTTTCGCATTGGGGTTGTTACGAGGGTCCTCTTCGAACAAACCATCTTGATCGGTGAGAATTACTAGTTTGTGCGCATCAACCAAATTCGCAATCAACGCACCGAGTGTATCGTTATCGCCAAAACGAATTTCATCCGTCACAACCGTATCGTTTTCGTTAACGATCGGCACTGCATTGAGGTTTAGCAAGGTAAGTAACGTAGAGCGCGCATTGAGATAACGCTGACGGTCAGATAGGTCATCGTTGTCGACTAAGACTTGCGCGGTATGATAACCAAATCGCTGAAAGGCTTGCTCGTAAGTTTGCACCAACCCCATTTGACCAACGGCAGCGGCCGCTTGAAGATCGTGAATCGCAGTGGGACGCTGATGCCAACCTAGTCGCGTCATACCAGCCGCGACAGCACCGGAAGAGACGAGTACGACTTCGATACCTTTTTGCAGTAGCCCCGCAATTTGCTCCGACCACACATTAATCGCGTTGACGTCGAGGCCCTGACCGTTATTGGTCAACAACGCGCTGCCAATTTTAATTACCCAACGCTGGCGTCGAGAAGGTGTCGTAGTATCCATGCTTTTTTCAATACGCGTTTAACGACTATCGTTCGTAAACCACTTCTACGTCGTAATCGTCATCATCAAAGTCATCGTCGTCGCTTTTATTTTTTGCTGCGAGACGCTCAGCGCGGCGTTTTTCACGCAGCGCATCAATTCTTTCGCGGGCTTCCGCCTGCATTTGGGCTTTAGCACGTTGTTCGGCCTCAGCAACCTCTGGATCTTCCTCTTCAGCCAGCCAAACGGCCTCTAACTCTTGCAGAATTTTTTGCGACAGCTCGTCAGTGCCGCGACTAGCAATAGCCGAAATAGGGAAAACCGGCCCCTGCCAATTCAAACGCTGAATAATATCATCACAACGCTCTTTCGCTTCTTCATCCGATAACAAATCGGTTTTATTGAGCAACAACCAATGCTCGCGAGATGCCAAGGTTGGGCTAAAGCGCTCTAGTTCTCGCTGAATTGCTTGCACACTGTCCACTGGGTCGCTGCCATCATAAGGTGCCACATCGACAATGTGTAACAGCAAACGGCAACGTGTTAAGTGCTTGAGAAAGCGAATACCCAAACCCGCGCCTTCCGCAGCACCTTCAATCAAACCCGGGATATCAGCGATGACAAAACTGCGATGCTTTTGAACTTTAACCACACCCAAATTGGGCACGAGCGTGGTAAAAGGATAATTCGCCACTTTCGGTTTAGCGGCTGATACCGCGCGAATGAATGTGGATTTACCGGCATTGGGCAACCCCAGCAAACCGACATCCGCCAGCACTTTCAATTCAAGTTTTAAATGTCGCGATTCACCCTCGCTGCCGGGTGATGTTTGCCGCGGCGCGCGATTCACACTGGATTTAAAGCGTGTGTTTCCTAATCCATGAAAGCCGCCTTGCGCGACCAACAGTCGCTGGCCGGCCTCAGTTAAATCACCCAGCACTTCGTCGGTATCAATATCAATAACCGTGGTGCCCACGGGCACCTGCAAAACTAAGTCATCGCCTTTTGCACCGGTACAATTACTACCTCGACCCTGCTCGCCACTTTCGGCGCGATATTTTGGCTGATAGCGAAAATCCACCAAGGTGTTAATGCTGTCATTGGCTTCGAGATAAACACTACCGCCATCACCACCATCACCACCATCGGGGCCGCCTTTGGGAATAAATTTTTCGCGGCGAAAACTCATGCAGCCGTTGCCACCATTACCGGCAAAAACAGAGATTGGGGCTTCATCAACAAACTTCATGATATTTCCTAGGCACGACTACTTGTGTCGCTTGCCGTTTAGTGAGGGGTAAGAGTAACGCGAGTCGCTTAAACGCAAAAGCCCCATCGCGTGGACGGGGCTTTTAACTGATTCGCGTTGCGCTAATTAGGCAGAGCCGCCGTTTAGCGACCCTAAGAGCGAAGGCTCTTAGCCTGCTACAACGCTAACAAATTTACGGTTTTTAGGGCCTTTAACTTCGAACTTCAACACACCCTCTGCTTTCGCGAAAAGCGTGTGGTCCTTACCCATACCTACGTTGGTACCCGCGTGGAAATTAGTACCGCGCTGACGCACGATGATGTTTCCTGGGACAACGGTTTGACCGCCAAATACTTTGACACCTAAGCGTTTACTTTCGGAATCGCGTCCGTTCCGGGTACTACCGCCAGCTTTTTTATGAGCCATGATGTTGCTCCTTTAATTCTGTCTTTAATCTAAAATGAGTGAAAAATACGTGAGTGGTTAGACTATTAACCCGATCTTTAATTAGCCGGTAATCCCAGTAATTTTGATCTCGGTGTACCACTGACGATGACCTTGTCGCTTCATTGAGTGCTTGCGACGACGGAACTTGATGATTTTCACTTTTTCGTGACGACCAATGCTAACAACTTCAGCGGTCACTTTGGCGCCTTCAACAACGGGGGCACCGATTTTTACATCGCCGTCTTTCGCGACGAGTAATACTTTGTCGAAATCGACGGTCGCGCCGGCTTCAACATTCTTAATTTTTTCGATTTTGAGGACTTCACCCTCAGTGACACGGTGCTGCTTACCACCGGCTTCGATAACTGCGTACATAGCTGCTCCAAGCAAAGTTTATGTGGACGTCACTAAGCGGCTGGACTCTCTTCTATCGGGAAGAAACGCCCCGGCTCTTTGGGCTCGTGTCGTGTAGTCAAGTTTAGCCTCTCGCCTCTACCAACCAGGCAGAGAAATGAGGGGCCGCGATTGTACGGGAATTACACACCCTCCGCAAGCCTAAAACCCGTGCAGAGCAAGGCTATCACACACATTCAACCGACGCGGTACGCTTGCCCACTCTAAAGAAAGGTCTGCTCCCTTGACGGCCCCAGACCGTCACTTTAGGATTCCCGCGATATTACGCATTTAGAGCCAAACATGCTGCCATTTCACAAGCCCGTCGCCGACGACTTCGAAGCCGTCAATCAACTAATTATTGAACAACTCCACTCCGATGTCGGCTTGGTCGAGAATATCGGCCAATACCTGGTGGAAGCCGGCGGCAAGCGATTGCGCCCCCTTTTGGTGCTCCTAACGGCCAATGCGCTCGGCTATCAGGGCAAAGACCATCTCAAACTGGCCGCGATTATCGAATTCATCCATACCGCGACGCTGCTCCACGACGATGTTGTCGACGTATCGAGCATGCGACGGGGCCGCCTGACAGCCAACGCCAAGTGGGGCAACGCCCCCAGCGTACTGGTAGGTGATTTCCTCTATTCACGCGCCTTCCAGCTAATGGTCAGCGTCGGCGAGCTGCGAATTATGGATATCCTCGCCAACACCACCAACATCATCTCCGAAGGCGAAGTGCAACAGTTGGTGAACGCTAAGAATCCGGACATCACCGAAGACAACTACTTCGACGTCATCTACAAAAAGACGGCCATTCTCTTTGCCGCCGCGTGCGAAGTGGCTGCGGTAATCTGTGGTCAAGATAACGCAGCCCAAGCGAAGCTACGAGATTTTGGTAAACACCTCGGGATCGCCTTCCAGCTCGTTGATGATGCACTCGACTACACCGGTGATGCCGAAGAGCTAGGCAAAAATGTTGGTGATGATCTATCCGAAGGCAAACCAACTTTGCCACTGATCATCAGTATGCAACGCGCACCCGCAGCAGATGCCGAGGTGATCGCCAGCGCATTGCGCGAAGGCTCCGCCGAGAACCTGGCACAAATTGTGGATATTGTAAAACAACACGATGGGCTAACTTATACCCTCGACAGCGCCAAACAGCATATCGAATTGGCGTCACAACAATTAGCCGATCTGCCCAATAACGAATTCACGACGGCGATGCGCTCTCTCGCTGAGTTTGCCGTTAGTCGTACTTATTAACACGCGCCTCACTTCAATTATCAGAGGCGCCAAATTAAAGGCCCAATATGGACAACGATAGCGCCTCACTTAAATCCATGACGACCAATCCAACAAAGGAAAGCCGTTTAAGTCAACGCTACCAAAGTTGGCAAGCGTTACAAAGTGAACGTGATTTTTGGAATAATCACACTATACTCGAAGCCTTTAGCAATTCACCACAGCGCGCGCAACAATTCTCGCTAGAAACTGAACACTTCTATTTCGACTTTTCGAAAAACCACCTACGCGAAGAAACACTCTACGCACTTAATTCACTGGCAGACGAAGCAGAACTTAGTAAACACATCAGTGCGTTTTTTAATGGAGAGAAAGTCAATCACACGGAAGATCGCAAAGCGTTGCACATGGCACTGCGTTCGCCGAACAATGACACGGAAGAAGAAAAAGCGGTGCATGATGTCTTGTGGCAAATGGGTAAGTTTATCGACCAAGTTCACAGCGACACCTGGGTCGGTTTTAAAGATCAGCCCATCACGGATGTTGTCAACATTGGTATTGGCGGATCAGATCTCGGTGCTCGCATGGTGGTGAATGCTTTAGAGCCATTCCAGTTACCGCACACCAAAGTACATTTTGTAACGAATGTCGACGGCGCCGACATTTCCTCGTGCTTGACCGATTTAAACCCGGCCACCACATTATTTATTGTTGCCTCAAAAACATTTACCACCCTAGAAACACTGACTAATGCCAACACTGCAAAGCAATGGCTACTCGACAGCGGCTGCAGCGAAGACTTTATCGACCACCATTTTGTGGCCATCACGACCAATTTGGAAAAAGCCGCCGAGTTCGGCATACCTGAAAAGAATATTTTCACCATGTGGGATTGGGTCGGTGGCCGCTATTCTTTGTGGAGCGCCATCGGCTTGCCCATTGCACTCGCGGTGGGCATGAAACAATTCAAACAATTGTTGGCGGGCGCCAATCAAATGGATGAACATTTTAGAACCGCCCCGATCCGAGAGAACTTACCTGCGCTACTCGGTTTGATTACGTTTTGGTACGCGCAGTTTTGGCAATCCACCAGCCAGGCGATATTGCCTTACAACAATGTGCTCAGCCACTTCCCTGCATTTTTGCAACAGCTAGATATGGAAAGCTTGGGCAAACAGGTTGACCGCGAGGGAGAAAAAGTTGATTACCCGACAGGAATCGTCGTTTGGGGCACTGAAGGCACCAACGGCCAACATTCTTTCCATCAACTGTTACACCAAGGTACACAAATCATTCCCGCAGACTTTATTGTCTGCCGTAAAGCGCAAACAAAACTGCCCGAACATCAACGCGAATTATTCGCCTGCTGCCTTAGCCAAAGCCAAGCATTAATGGCCGGCAAATCCTTAGCACAAGCGAAACAAGAAATATTGGCAAGCGGTAAAGACGAAGACTATGCAAATTGGTTAGCGCCACACAAAGTTATCCCCGGTAATCGTCCAAGCAATACGCTAATGCTCGACGAACTTACACCCGAATCACTCGGTGCGTTAATCGCTGCTTATGAACACAAAGTATTTACATTGAGCGTATTATTAAATATCAACCCATTTGACCAGTGGGGAGTAGAATTGGGCAAACAGCTCGGGAAACCTATATCTCAAGCGATTCAATCCATCACAGAAAACGAACGCAGCGACAATTTTGGCGATTTAGATGGCTCAACTCAATTACTGATCGATAGATTCACGAAAAAAGCATAGTTACTCAGTATAATCCGATATCGCAAAGCTCTACTACAGAGGGAATTATTATGAAGCTTTTAATATCCTTTACTTTCCTATTTTTTTGCTCGCTCGCCAACGCCGAATACACGTCGCAAACCGAAGGCTTTTATGTGGGTGGCTCCTGGGGGTTGACGCAGTATGAAGACGACGGATTCTTCGACGATAGCGTCGTTATCGGCAGTAGTTTCGATGATGACTCTGTAGGGCTTAGCATTTTTGGCGGCTATAACGTTAACAAATGGTTAAGCGTAGAGGCCGGTTTGACAGTTCTAGGAGTGTATTATGAAGACGGTGAGGGAGCCAACGATGATGACTATACCGATACCGCTGCGTCTGCAATCACAGTCAGTGCTTTAGCAAACATCCCTATGGGTGACGTCGTTAGCTTTTACCTTCAGGGCGGCTTTGGCATCGCGCTTATTACGCAAGAGATTGATTACGATGACACCGGCATCAATGTCGAAGAGGACGAAGCAGACACCGCACCCGCTGCTCAGCTAGGTATAGGCTTTAAGCTTAATTTACCCGCAAAATCACACACACAGTTACGGGTCGGCTATCAACGCTTTATTTTTGAAAGTGAGCTTTCTAAAGTAACTTTGTCGAACACCTATGTCACTCAAGATGTTGACCAAGAAATAGATTATTTCTTTTTTGGCGCGTCATTTACCTTTTAAACAATCTTTCTATTAGGCAGCTAAGCGGCTGCCTACTTTCATTTCCCATTCATACTCCCGTCACACGCTCCACCATCTCTTTTACTTTCTGGCACACCTTTGATCGGGATGACTCCAGTTCCCACAAAAACGCGCCCAATACGTCACTGATGTCATTGACCACTCTGCCTCTCGCATACATGGTTTGCCCTACAAACCATTAACCCCCTCGATATAAAAATAAGTGAGGACCTATGCTGCGACTAACACTTGCATGCTTATTGCTGAACGCGCTAGCCATTCCAACGATTTTTGCTGCAACCCCCAGCCCCGAACCCGATCCAGAGCCCTCACCACCTGGCAGTACGATTGAAGAAGGTCGGTACATCATCACCAATCGACACAGCAATCTGGTGCTTAGCGTGGAAAGTGCCAGCACCAGCAATGGTAGTAATGTTGTCCAAGACAATTTTTCAAATAGTCTTCACCAGCAATGGGATATCACTGAAATCGGTAGCGGCACCTATTCAATTCGTCCGGCTCATAGCGGAAAATCTCTCGACGTCTATGAATGGATTGCAGAAAATGGCGCGGACGCGCGCCAATGGGAATATTTGGGCGGCGAAAATCAGTTGTGGCGAATTAACCAAGACAGTTCGGACTACTACAACATTACATCGGTATTCAGCGGTAAAGCACTTGAGGCGGAAAACTACAGTACGGCTTCTGGTGGAAATATTGCACTCTACTCATATTGGGGTGGCGACCCCCAACTGTGGTCTTTAGAGCTTGTTGACGACACTGCTCCGCCAAACTCCGGCGACCGATGTGAGGTAGCAAATTACGACTCCCGAAACCCTCCCAGCACATTGTCGTTGTCTGGCAATACCGTCACTCACGACCCAACTATCATTGAGGAAAACGGAACGTTTTATGTATTGCAAACTGGTGCGCCTGCCGATGGGTTGGTGTTACCCGGAAAACAATCATCAAACCTAACTAACTGGGTTGGCACTTCTGGTGCCTTCACGCAAGGCAACAGTCCATCCTGGTTGCGCCAACGAGTACCAGGCGTTGAAAACCTTTGGGCTCCCGATCTTTCCCACTTTGGTGGGCAGTTTCACCTGTATTATTCAGTTTCAACCTTTGGCAGTAATCGCTCGTGCATAGGTCACGCAACGCGTAATAGTATGGCATCTGGTAGCTGGCAAGATCGCGGCCCAGTAATCTGCAGCAATACCAGCAATAACTACAATGCAATCGACCCCAATATTGTTGTCGACGATGATGGCACGCCTTGGCTGTCGTTCGGAAGTTTTTGGGACGGCATTAAAATGATTCGATTAAATCAAGATGGATCGCGCGCGGACAGCAACGTAATTTCTATTGCGTCACGCGGTGGCGATGCCATTGAAGCACCGGTCATTGTGAAAAAATGCGGCTTTTACTATTTGTTTGTTTCATTCGACAAATGCTGTGACGGCACTAACAGTACTTATAATATTCGTGTTGGGCGATCGATAAATGTGACTGGACCATACTACGACAAAAACGGTCGGCGCATGTTAGATGGCGGCGGCACCAGCTTAGTGACTGGCAGCTATAGCTGGCGAGGACCAGGCCACAACTCGATTTTGTTTACAGAGAACAATGCCTACAATATGTATCACGCCTACCGAGCATTTACCGGCGAACCGCATTTACGCATTTCTGAAATCGCCTGGGATAGTGATGGCTGGCCGGTATCTGCTGGACCATAAACCAAACCAGACATGTATTTATAGATGCCTAAAAAAACGCCCCAACACTTGGGGCGTTTTTTATTTTTTGCGGAACAACCTGAATCAAATTAGTTGTCTAACAGTGCCAATAACTCATCACGCTTTTCTTCCATCAGCGCAATATCTTGTTTAGTCTCGACATTGAGCCTTACCACTGGCTCAGTATTAGACATGCGCAAATTGAATCGCCAGCTGTCAAAGGTCATGCTTAGCCCATCAACTTTTTCTATCGCTTTCGCATCAGCTGCATAAATGCTTTCGACTTTCGCAATCGCGGCTTTAGGATCAGCGATTTCTCGATTGATTTCTCCACTACAGGGGAATTTCGCAATGCACTCTTTCACCAAAGTCGACAGACTTTTACCTTTGATACTTACAAGCTCACTAACGAGCAACCAAGGAATCATACCGCTGTCACAGTAAGCAAAATCTTTAAAGTAATGATGCGCGCTCATTTCACCGCCGTAGACGGCATCCTCTTTACGCATTCGCTCTTTAATAAAAGCATGGCCAGTTTTACTTTGAATCGCCTCACCACCCAATTGCTCAGCGATATCTTGCGTATTCCAAGTTAAACGAGGATCGTGAACCACTTTAGCCCCCGGCGTTTTAATTAAAAACGCTTCGGCCAATAGACCCACAAGATAGTAACCTTCGATAAACGCACCCGTTTCATCAAAGAAGAAGCAGCGATCGAAATCACCGTCCCAGGCAATACCGAAGTCGGCGCCACTTTCTTTCACGGCTTGAATAGTGGAATCACGGTTTTCCACTAATAACGGGTTGGGAATGCCATTGGGAAAACTTCCGTCTGGCTCGTGGTGCACTTTGATAAATTCAAAAGGCAAATGTGGCTCAAGCGCATCAATAGCCATACCCGCACCGCCGTTACCGGCATTAGCGACTATTTTCAAAGGCTTTAATTTCTCTCGGTCAACATACGTCAACAGATGTTCGATGTAGCGTGGCCGACTATCGTAGGAAGTAACGGTGCCTTTAACTTCCACATCGGTAAATTCTACGGCTTCAGCAATGGCTTGAATATCGTTCAAGCCTGTGTCACCACTAATAGGTCGCGAACCTTCGCGCACCAATTTCATGCCGTTGTAATCCATTGGGTTATGACTTGCTGTGACGCAAATGCCCCCATCTACAGGTTGATCAAATGCTGCAAAATAAACTTCTTCAGTACCGCACTGACCAATATGTAATACATCGGCTCCAGCATCGGTAATACCATCGACCACCGCATCGGTTAGCTCCGGGCTGGTGAGGCGAATATCGTGACCGACAACGACTTTTTTCGCATTTAAAAATTGTGCGAACGCACGACCAATGCGATACGCGACTTCAACGTTCAATTGGTCGGGAACGCGCCCACGAATATCGTAGGCCTTAAAACAGGTAATAGGTTTACTCATGATAGATATCTAGATCCTAAGCACTAGGTGATAGTTACGCTTTATAAATATTTTCGTAAACGTGATTAGTGGCTTCTACAAAGCCTTCAACACTACCGCAATCAAATCGTTTACCTTCAAACTTATAAGCCATCACGCAACCCGCTTTGGCTTGCGTCAGCAAGGCATCAGTCAATTGCACTTCACCATTTTTACCCGGCTCGGTAGATTCAATAATTTCGAAAATGTCTGGAGTGAGAATATAGCGGCCAATGATCGCCAAGTTGGTAGGCGCGTCCTTAGCAGCGGGCTTTTCTACCATATCAGTAACTTGGTAAAGGCCATCTTTAATTTTTTCTCCAGCGATCACACCAAACTTATGAATATCTTCCTCAGGAACTTCTTGTATCGCGACGATGCTGCAGCGGAACTGCTTATAGAGCTTCACCATCTGAGCTAAGACGCCATCACCACCCGTGTTTAAACACAAATCGTCTGATAACACGACACCAAATGGCTCATCACCCACTAAGCGACGACCATTCAAGATTGCATCCCCTAGGCCGAGCATTTCTTTTTGGCGAGTCATGGAGAAAGAAGCTTTTTCCATGACATTGCGAATACTAGAAAGATACTCTTCTTTGGAAGAACCGGCGATTTGATGCTCCAGTTCATAGCTGACGTCAAAGTGATCAGCAATAGCACGCTTACCGCGCCCAGTGATGAGACCAATCTCTGTTAAACCGGCTTCAATGGCTTCTTCTACACCGTATTGCACCAGCGGCTTATTCACAACGGGTAGCATTTCCTTCGGCATGGCTTTGGTGGCGGGAAGGAATCGCGTTCCATAACCTGCGACTGGAAATAAGCATTTAGTGATCATATCTATTCCTTAAGTAACTTTTATAATTGCGGTATCGGCCCCATCCCATACGGACCGCCTCGGGACTCTTAAAACGGCGATCTATGATCTAAACAAAGCAAGGATAACGCCAACGTTGGCAGCTATCTGTTTCAGGACTCGCACCATAACACATCAGTAAGGTGTTTAGATTACAACGACTTAGCACAATTAAGCGCCAGTTCCTGCTAGACATGCGCATTGTAACGGGTAGAATGGCCTCCTTTCGATTTCCCGCCCGCCGAACGGCTAGGCCCTCAGACAACAAACACAATGACTGACTTCCAACCCAAAAATTCCTACGATTACAATGAACTGATTGATTGCGGCCACGGCAAGCTTTTTGGCCCAGGTAATGCGCAATTACCTGTCCCCAATATGCTGATGCTTGATCGAATTACCCATATCAGTGGCAAAGGTGGGGAATTTGGCAAAGGCGAAATTATCGCTGAGTTAGACGTCAAACCAGATCTATGGTTCTTCGACTGCCACTTTCCCGGAGACCCCGTGATGCCTGGCTGTCTAGGCCTAGATGCCATGTGGCAGTTAGTTGGTTTCTTCCTCGGCTGGCGCGGCAACCCAGGGCGCGGACGCGCATTGGGCTCAGGGGAGGTAAAATTCTCTGGCCAGATTCTGCCATCGGCCAAACTAGTCAGCTACCATATCCACCTTAAGCGTGTTATTGAGCGTAAGCTTGTGCTTGGTATCGCCGATGGTCGCGTCTCGGTCGACGGCAAAGAAATCTATTTTGCTAAGGATTTACGAGTCGGCTTGATGAATCTTGATGGCGACACTCAGGCGTTTTAAGCGTCTACCCTCCAGTCATCATTGAAGAACCGATGCTAAAATCAACGTTTTATTTATCACTGCATATCATGCAACGAGGAATATTATGAGACGAGTTGTAGTCACTGGAATGGGCATTGTATCTTGCCTCGGTAATGATAAAGCGACTGTTCTCGATGCACTAAAAGAGTGCAAATCAGGTATAAAATTCAAGCAGGAATATGCTGACTACGGCTTTCGCAGCCATGTTGCAGGCAGCGTCGACATAGACCTGAAAGAACACATCGACCGTAAAGTCTTGCGCTTTATGGCTGACGCAGCTGGCTTCGCTTATATCTCAATGGCCCAAGCCATTGAAGATGCCGGCCTAACCGACGACCAAGTGTCAAACCTTCGCACCGGTATTGTAATGGGCTCTGGTGGCGCTTCAGCGCTGAATAATGTTGAGGCAGCCGACATACTTCGCGAACGCGGCATTAAACGCGTTGGTCCGTACCGTGTGACCCAAACTATGGCGAGCACGGTATCCGCATGCCTAGCAACACCATTTAAGATTAAAGGGGTCAACTACTCCATCTCTTCCGCCTGCTCAACTAGTGCACACTGCATAGGCAATGCCGCCGAGCTAATTCAAATGGGCAAGCAAGACATCGTCTTTGCAGGCGGCGCTGAAGAAGAGCACTGGACATCCAGCTGCTTGTTTGACGCTATGGGCGCACTTTCAACCAAATACAATGACACCCCGGACAAAGCCTCACGCGCATACGATGCTGACCGAGATGGTTTTGTCATTGCTGGCGGTGGCGGCTGTGTGGTTCTCGAAGAATATGAACACGCCAAAGCACGCGGCGCTAAGATCTATGCAGAATTAACCGGCTATGGTGCGACCTCGGACGGCTACGACATGGTTGCACCCTCCGGTGAAGGCGCCGTACGCTGCATGCAAATGGCAATGTCGACAGCCAATGGCAAAATCGATTACATCAACACCCACGGCACCAGCACTCCCGTCGGCGACACCAAAGAGTTACACGCAATCCGTGAAGTGTTTGGTGATGATGTCCCTCACATTAGCTCAACTAAGTCACTCACTGGTCATTCATTGGGTGCCACAGGTGTTCAAGAAGCCATTTACAGCTTGCTGATGATGAACAACGATTTCATTTGCGCTTCGGCTAATGTCGAAACCATCGACCCAGACGCCGAAGGTCTGCCGATCGTCACCGAAACAATGAACAACCATAAGTTTAATAGCGTGTTATCAAATAGCTTTGGTTTCGGCGGTACGAATGCATGCCTAGTATTTGAGCGTTGCGATAGTTAACACAATACGTTTACCGCTCAGCAAATAAAAAAGCCGGCTGCTTAGCTAAAGCAGCCGGCTTTTTCGTATATTCATCATTTGATTTGAATATCATCTGCTCGCGAATTTACGCACCCCCAGCTTCTCTTAATTCCACACTGACGCCTTGCAACTCAAGCCAACGATTGACCGATGCGGTCAATCCTTGACGCCAACTGCGGCCGTGCGCCCCGAAATTATTTTTAATGCGTGTACATGCCAATACCGCACTTGCAGGCTCAAGCAGCCCTGGATAGTGCCCTTCAACAATATCTGCACCCGTGTCGACACTCTCAACCTGACCTTTGACGCTATAGACGTCGCTTAGTAAAGCATGAACTTCACTCGCAAATTCATACTCCGAGCAGGAGTCAGCGCTGCAATAATGAAAAACTCCCCAATTGGTCGCACCAGCCATAATTTGGCGAAGCACACCATGAATCACCCGCAAAGCATCTTGCTGCCAGGTCGGGCTACCTCGGCGGCGGCGATTGGCGTGCAGCGTACCACCATCGAAAATAGTCTTTAATGTCTGAGTTAGTAAGTTGTCACCGACAATATCAATCAACCAACTGAAGCGTAACACGATAAATTTCTCTAAATGTTCTGCGAACAGCTGTTCGAGACTCAACACATAACGGCCAAACTCATCAAGAGGTGAGGCTTCGTCGGAATGAGAGTAACTACTTTTAGCCTCGCCACCAAACACATGGTAATCCGACAAGAAGATCACAGCACTTCCATTCATGGAGGCGGCTTGCGCTACATTTGCCAAGGTGGCTCGATAAACTTCTCTTACGTTAGCGTCCTGAGTTCGCAGAAACAGCTCCGTGCCTAGCGGTAAAGCACACAAAACAACTTGCGGCTGATGCACAGCAAAATAATTTTTAACGTCTTTAATATCGCCCCAATTAATCTCGGTTGGGCTCGGAGACAACACAGGGACATTTCCCTGTTCGAGCAAGTCTGCAATTTGGTAACCCAACGCGGTTTCTGAAGAATCAATGTCAGGACAAACGACGAGAACGCGCTTGCTAGAGATAGCGACCATGAAAAAACAACAACCTCTTACCGGAAGGAAGGAACGAGAACACTATAAATCAGTAGACCGACAACAATACCACATAAGACTGAAAAGCAGCTTACATAATTACTCCCGTCACTAAATCTTGAGATAAACCCAATTAATACTTCCCTCATCGCACACGATCAGGTGAGCATCCAGCAATGCACATTGATTCAGTGACTCGGGATATTTGTCGTGGTAACTCGCTTTTATTGCCATAGATGATTTATCTCGTTTGAGAAATTCATACATTTGCGCAAATCGCTGCACAAAGTCTTGTCGCTGAGCTTGTAGTTCATCGTAGGTGTAATAAAACTTTGAGAAGGACATCGTCGAAGAGCCCAAACCGATACGCAGCATGGCCTCAAGATATTGTTGATAGCTATCAACCAAGTAGGTCTTGACTGCTCCACGATCACCAGGCGAACCACGGTAGTAATCCAACGCTAGACTGTTTGACGCCGTCAACACGCCAGCAGGTAACAAATGGTTGGCTCTATTAAGCTGCAAGCGATATTGCCCACTCGCACAAACAATGGCCTTAGCTGCCAACCTGCAGGTAGCCAAAGGGGGGCGTTCTGCTGGGGTAAATTCTGGCTCTGCTGGCACTACCGATGGAGCCAGTGAGACCGACACGTCGTCAATCGTCTTCACATCAGCGCGAGTTTTTGACCTGGAGTCTTTAGAGGGAACGTGAGCTGGAGACTGCGACGAGCGAGGAACGTTTTGATCCGCCGGCCTCGGCACTTTCAATCCCAACTGCCTTGCAGGGCCACGCAGTAACGCCGCTTGCACCTTGCGGCTATTATTTTTGAAGTCATTAAAACTCGGCAAACTTCTGCCATATCCGGTTTTTTGCACCTGACAGAATAGTTTTTCGAGATCGGTTTTAGCCTGGGCATCACACGCCGTTTGAGCCACCGCGGAGAGACTCAGAACCATTAGGCCGAGGAACAAGAATGATAAGCGATTCATGCCCTAAGCATAGCCTGCCTTGGCGGCACTAGTCGCGGTTAGTGGTGCGACTAATCGTTGCCCTGGTCAGCAAGCGCCCCCCAAAGGACAACTTACTGAAGCTGGAATCGACTATGTTTTGAAAACTGCGGACGCAAGAACTCCATTTGATCACCCCGTATACGCTTACTATTACTTAGCGCGAGAAACTCAGCAAAATTTGGCCGATAGGGCAATGCAATGAGTTCCATGTTGATCTCGTCGAGCAAACGGTCTCCTTTGTGCTGATTACAGCGCCGACACGCTGTGACGACATTCTCCCACTTATCTTGCCCGCCTCGGCTACGCGGTTGCACATGATCTCTTGATAAACTCGCATAACTAAACTGGCTGCCACAGTAAAGACACTGATAATTGTCTCTGGCAAATAGTGCCTGATTAGTGAGAAGCGGATTGGTGCGGATTTTAGGAATGCGCTCCCCGCCACAAGCTATAATCGCAGGCAGTTTAATGGAAGACTGCAAACCCGTAAGCCGACAGTACCCCCCATGCACCTCGCGGGCAATGCCTCCTAGACTCCATACGACCATATCACGCGCATGCAAATTAACAGCCTCTTTCCAGTGCAACCACTCTACGGGCTGCCCCGCGATATTGAGCCTCAAAATACGTACGTCCATTAACAGTCCTCGTCGATTGATAACAGCAAGCAAGTATTGAATGTAAATTTGGTGACAGTTTTGTGATACGCAACAGCATTGACGTTCAGACGAACATCAGACAAATGTTGAGTGACATGTGAATTTATCGAGTGCGACCGACAGCCGCTGGCGGCGGAGTATGAAGAAGTAGCCCTAGCTATAGGAGTATTATAGTTATAGGTAAAAGCTAATCTAACGAACGCAAAGTACCTTCAACGTGATGAATATTGAACACCCGTATTCGAGAACCCGCTAAACACACTGAACTACATCGCCACCCGTTGGCTGGCGAACAACCGACGTTCTGAGCACATCGATGGGTTCCGCATCTCTGGCAATCATGCGCCGAGGTTAAAAGATAGTCAACCCACCAAACAATACCCTAATGAAATCCCGTGGAGTTCTCCCTTCATCACTGTGTGGCGCACAAAAAAGCCCCACTGGTTTCCCAGCGGGGCTCAACAGGATGGCCCATAATCCGATGAGCGATGGCTAAATCCTTTCCAGTCCCTTGCCCGGCATCCTTGCAGTTGCTTCCGGCAACTGTTACCAGTATTCCAAACCACCCGCACTGTTAATAGTGGCAAAGTTCGCTAATCCTTGTAGGACATATCTCACAAGTTAAGGAAACCACATTTTATTGGGCGTTCTTTTTCCTGATCGAACAAAAGTAATCAGTGATAACTTTGCCAACTACAAGCAAAGATGTCTCATAAGGAGTGGTGTGTAAAAAGAGGGGTTGGCGGCAAGCAATAAAAAGCCCCGCTCCCGGAAGCCGAGGCGGGGCCAAAACATCACAGGATGTGTCCTCTCATCCTTTACATCCATGTCCAACGTCCGTGTTGAAGATCCTTTAAGCTCGCGTCCTTTCGAGTGATCATTATCGATAATTCAGAGATTAACGATAGTCGTCATTGACACTAGTTTTTGTAGGAAAAGGCTTACAAGCGTAAGACTTTATTCCTCATTCCCACCAGAAGGTTTCGACAAGTGCTGTTTGTAATTCCGCAATAATAGGCTCTGGCGCTGCACTATATGCTGAATAAGCAATTCTCGGTCATACTCATCGAGGCCAGTAAAGTTAACCCTTGTGTAGAACCCTCTCCCATCCAGCGCAGGCTCGGAGGCGACGAGTTCGCCAAAGCAGTGTACGTGCTGATCGCTGGGGTATAACACCATATCGAGAGCAAGTACCTGACCAACCGAGATTTGCTCATCCGTATGAAAGCCCATCCCGCACGCGCTAATATTCACTTCCTGTAAATGCTGCGACATACGTTCTGTCATACGTGCCTCAATGTTGAGCTCGTTAATCAACGTCGTCATTTTGGCGTTCATAAGTTTCAAAATGATGGCAAGCTCAGGGTCTTTTTTGCCATAACTATTGATCAATTGCTGCAACTTGCTGAAGTCTTGAGCCGCTAGCAGTGGTGCGATATCTTCAGGGTTGGGCAGCTCTCCCTCTTCGAGAATGCGATAAGCGACACCCACTGTATCGGTAATACGGAAAAAACGCCTACGTTCTTGAGTCATTAAAATGTCCGGAAAAGATCAGAAAACTTCACTGGGGTCGAGGTTAAAAAGATAATCAGGATTTAAGTCCAGCGAGCGCATAATATCCTGACCGCTATCCTGCAGTAACTCCACATCATCAGGTGACAACTCATCACCCAATCCCTGGCGTACGACAATTTCCACCCGCCGATTGCGAATGCGATTTTCATTGGAGTCGTTTGGTACTAGTGGCATCGTATCAGCGAAGCCTGCTACCTCAAAGCGCCTCGGGTTAATCAGATCATCACGCATTAATTCTTGCGCTACCGAAACTGCGCGAGCTGCAGACAGCTCCCAATTAGATCGAAAACGTGCCGTTGAAATTGGAATGTTGTCGGTGTGCCCCTGCACCTGAATCTTGCCAGGGCTGTCGATGAGTACGTCTTGAATTTCATCAATGATATCGCGATAGTTGCCTGTCAATTCCGCCGACCCAGAGACAAACGAGGCATCCTCGCGAATTCGGATGATAATTTCTCGACCTCGCGTTTCAATTTCTACTTGGCCCAGTGCAATTTGTTCATGCAGCGCATTGGCTAACGTGATGGCATCCTGTTCCGTTTCTGAGATCAGCTCCTCGAGGCGCTGTTTAATGCGCGCCTTTATACCAGCCTCTGCATTGACATCACCTTGTTCAACATCAAACTCCTCCGCACACTGAGTCTCAAGGCTCATCGTCGAGATGTCTTCGGTATGCTGCCAAATTTCATTGATTGGAGTAGGCTCAGGCACACCAGGACTAAACTCCTGGGCGATGATGCTGGTCCCTTTCGGCACATCGTTCACATTTAACTTGTTTTGCACGCCAAACGCTTGCGCCATCGACCCGGCTAACCGCTTAAACTTCAGTGCATCCATCTCAGAAAACGACAGCAACAGTACAAAGAAGCACATTAGCAGTGACATCAGGTCTGCAAAGGTTCCCATCCAGGCTGGCAGCCCGGGGGGGCAGTCGCACTTATCCTCTTCTTCATCCGACATATCTATACCACCACGAAATTACGCTTCATCCACTTCCCGTTTACCCTCGGGAAGGTAGGTCCGCAGCATCGTATCGATAACTCGAGGATTCTGACCGCTTTGGATTGCCAACAGCGCATCAATAATTAAGGATTTGGACATCGCCTCTTCACCGGCCCGTAGTTGCAATTTGGAAGCAATAGGGCCACACAGCGCATTCGCCAACACAGCACCGTATAGGGTGGTTAACAATGCTACCGCCATCGCCGGGCCGATGGCTTTGGGGTCGTCCATATTGGCAAGCATTGCCACCAATCCGATCAAGGTACCTATCATTCCCATGGCAGGCGCCATATCGGCAAGGGCGGCAAATATTGATGACCCTTGAGAATGCCGTTCTTCCGCCAGCTTCTTATCCTTGTTCATTAACGTCTTCACGACATCCGGGTCATGACCATCAACCAACAATTGAATCCCTTTCTGTAAAAACTCTGACTCTACTTCTTTACCTTCCAGAGAGAGCAGCCCGCCCTTGCGCGCTGCATCCGCCAGCTCTACAACTTCATCGATTAGATCTAAAGGGTCATCTGCCTTGAAAATGAAGCTTTTTCCCGCAACCTTAAAGGCACTTAGAAATTGTCCAAGCCCATACTTCGCCATAACGGCGAAAATGCTTCCACCGAATACGATGACCAGCGACGGCATGTTGATAAACATACCGAGCTCGCCGCTCATCAGCATCGACGCCACGATAAGTGCCATCGCACCAATTAACCCAATCAGCGTTGCGAGATCCACCAATTACTCCTTTATAAACACTGTATACCTCTCCCTCAGCAGCACCATGACGCCACTAAACGGGGGAAGAAAATCAACCTCTCTTTTCAGTCTAGTAGGTAATTACTGAGCAACCAGTTTTCTGCCCCTTACGATAACTCGGCAGCTCAGATCACTCGGCCTTTGGCATAAATATCGGTAGAATAGCCGCCTACAATCTCACTAGGTTTGGCAACACATGACGGGTAAAGCAAAGAGCAAATCAAAATCCACCAATTCCGCTGCAGACGACCTCGATTTCGAGCAAGCAATGACTCAACTCGAAGATTTAGTCGAGCGTATGGAAAGTGGTGAACTCAGCCTCGAGGAATCACTTAAAGCCTTTGAGGACGGCGTGAAGTTAACCCGTGAATGCCAAGCCAAACTCGCTACCGCCGAACAGCGGGTGCAGCTGCTAATGGAAGAGCAGGGCGAGCTGATTACCAGCGACTTAGACGCAGATGATGGCGGCGAATGAGCGATATCAAAGCCTATTTGCAGCGCGCTCAACAGCGCGTAAATCACGCATTAAGCGAGAACTTCAAACAGCTAGGGACTCATGCCCCACAGCTGTTAGAAGCCATGCACTACAGCTTATTTGCTGCAGGTAAGCGCGTGCGCCCCACGTTGGTTTTCGCCAGCGCAGAAGCCGTAGCCGGCGCAGAAAGTTTGCCTTTAGTGGATGCCAGCGCCTGCGCTTTAGAGTGCATCCACACCTATAGCCTGATCCACGATGACCTGCCAGCAATGGACGATGATGACCTACGCCGGGGTCTTCCCACCTGCCATATCGCCTACGACGAGGCCACCGCAATCTTAGCGGGGGATGCGTTGCAATCCTGGGCATTCCAACTGCTAGCAGAAACACCCGGACCCGCAGAGCAGCGGATACAGCTTGTGGCCGAGCTATCCAAAGCAGCTGGCGCAGAAGGCATGGTCGCCGGCCAAACCATTGACCTCAGCTCTGTCGCGAAAACACTCAGTAGACATGAACTAGAAGCCATGCATCGACTCAAGACCGGTGCATTAATCAGCGCCAGCGTTACCATGGGTGCGCTGGCTGCTGGGGAACAAGATTCGCAGAAGCTCTCAGCATTAGCCCGCTACGCGAGCGCTATCGGTTTATCTTTTCAGGTTCAAGACGATATCCTCGATGTCACCGGCGACACGCAAACCCTTGGCAAACAAAGTGGTGCCGATGCCCACCTCAGCAAACCCACCTATGTTTCACTGCTGGGTTTAGACAATGCCCAGGCGCTAGCGAAACAATTACACGAAGATGCCATTGATGCACTCCATGGATTTGGCCCTAGTGCGGAACCGTTACGCCAGTTGTCCTCTTACATTGTTGAGCGCGAGTCGTAACCGGATTGTCTTGTATTAGTCGCCATATCGTAATAATTGGCCAAGAAGACTAGGAATGCAGTGACAGCCGCAATACAATTTGCCCTTCTCAGATAAAGTTGTTTTTCATGTTCGAAGAAATCCCTCAACGCCGACCTTGCACACCGCTGCTGGACACCATAAATAGTCCCGCAGACCTACGCATGCTAGACGAGAAACAGCTCGCCGATGTTGCCACTCAGCTACGTGAATATCTACTGTACTGCGTTGGCCAAACCGGCGGACACTTCGGCGCGGGGCTAGGCGTGGTTGAATTAACCATCGCACTCCATTATGTCTATAACACACCGGATGATCGGCTCGTTTGGGATGTCGGCCACCAAACCTACCCCCATAAAATTCTGACCGGGCGCCGTGATGAGATGTTATCGATTCGCCAGAAAGACGGTATCAGTGGCTTCCCTAAACGCAGCGAGAGCGAATACGACACTTTTGGTGTCGGTCACTCCAGCACATCCATCAGTGCTGCCTTAGGCATGGCAATTGCCAACGAACATCGACAAAACCCTCGTAAGCACGTCGCTATAATTGGCGATGGTGCGATGACTGCAGGCATGGCTTTTGAAGCACTTCACCATGCAGCTCACACCAAAAACGATTTATTGGTTATCCTCAACGATAACAACATGTCGATTTCAAAAAACGTTGGCGGACTGGCCACCTACTTCTCGAAAATTTGGGCCAGCCGTTTTTATAATTCGTTGCGCGAGGGCTCACGCCGAGTGCTCGAAAAAATCCCGCCCGCCTGGGAATTTGCGCGACGCACCGAAGAACACATGAAAGGCTTTGTATCGCCCGGCACATTGTTTGAGGAAATCGGCTTCAATTACGTAGGCCCAATTGATGGCCACGACTTGCCCAACCTGGTTAACTATCTATCGAGCCTTAGAGAAATTAAAGGGCCGAAACTGCTGCATATTATTACGCAGAAGGGCAAAGGTTTCGCACCTGCCGAAAAGGATCCCGTTGGCTACCATGCTCTCAATAAATTAGAGCCAAAGCCCAAGATGAGTGTGGCTGAAAGCAACACACCAAAACCACCAAAGTACCAAGATGTATTTGGCCAGTGGCTCTGTGATATGGCTGCACAGGATGAGCGCTTAATTGCGATCACACCGGCCATGTGCGAAGGCTCGGGCATGGTTAAATTTGCGCAACAATACCCTGAACGTTTTCATGATGTCGCCATTGCCGAACAGCACGCCGTAACCCTGGCGGCCGGCTTAGCTTGCGAAGATCAAAAGCCCGTCGTGGCTATTTATTCAACGTTTTTACAACGTGGTTACGATCAACTTATTCACGATGTCGCAATACAAAACCTCGACGTAACATTTGGCATTGATCGCGCAGGTTTAGTTGGAGAAGATGGTCCGACTCATTCGGGTAATTACGATATCTCTTACCTCCGCTGTATTCCCAACATGGTGATCGCCACCCCTTCAGACGAAAATGAATGCAGACAGCTGTTATACAGTGCCTACCAATATGAAGGTCCTGCCGCTGTCCGCTACCCTCGCGGGGTTGGCATTGGTGTGCAAATTGACAATACAATGCAAACACAACCACTCGGCAAAGCCGTTGCGAAGCGAAGTGGTAAGCGAGTTGCCATTCTCAATTTTGGCACACTTTTACCCGCAGCGATGGAAGTCGCTGAACGTATTGATGCCTCGGTGTGGGATATGCGATACGTTAAACCTATTGATACTCAAGTTATCGAAAACGCGGCCACTCAGTATGACCTCGTTGTCACATTAGAAGAAAATACAACCCTTGGCGGAGCCGGTGCCGCAGTGAGTGAGCACCTTGCCGAGGCGGGCATAGTTGTACCAGTGATGCACCTCGGGCTGCCCGACCAATTGATCGAGCACGGCAAGCACCAACAACTTCTCGACATTGTTGGCTTAACCCCAGAAAAAATGGAAGCCGCCATCAAGCAGCGCCTAAGCATACTAAGCGGTAAAAGCCACGCTGCGCTTTAATGTTAAAAAGCGTTTTTATTTTTTAGATTCATGTCGTTTGCAGTAGCCAACTGTCATAATTGGTGCTCCTTACCCACCAAAACAGAGCATCACGATCGCGAGCGAACTATGAAGAAAATTTTGGTCCTTTTATTCATTAGTTGTTTTATCTCCAGCTGCAGTAGCACCCATACCTCAGTAGGCTATGCAGTAACGCTCTGCTGCCCAGGCAACTATTCACAATACACAAACTACACCTTGCAAACCCAAGACATCCCGGCGTTTTTGACCGACACAATCACGCAAAACTTCGACTTAGCCTTTCAAGAGAAAGGCTTGGGGAAAGTTCACTTGAGCAATCACAAAAATCCATCCCTGGCTGTCACGCTGCGCTACGTTCATGTAAACCTCAACGCAGAACAAGAAAGACCTGTCTCATCCACCATGGAAAAATGGGAGCGTCATGAAAGCTATAGCCAAGCGCTGTCTTACATGGCAACAATCGAAATAAATATTCGGGAGTTCACAACCAAAGAACTTGTCTGGTCAGGGCAGGTACAACGACGACATCATGTGCAACCCGGTGAATACATGCATGAAGATCGGGCTAGTGGCGATATACTGATGGCGTTTAGAGATGTGTTGATGAGTTACCCCAGCCTTGAAGCCGACAAAAACCTATAGCGTTTTACCCAGCGCGGCCCTGTGTAATCTGGGCCGCAGCGCACCGCAATGAGCATTTCTTATTCCTATATTTTACAGAGAGCATGGCCAATTATTTTGGCTAACGCCTCTGTCCCTCTACTCGCGCTCGCCGATACCGCCATTATTGGCAACTTAGGCACCACCAGCGACCTTGGCGCTATTGCATTCGGCTCTCTAATATTTAACTTTATTTATTGGAGTTTTGGCTTTTTACGCATGGGCACCACGGGCTTCATCTCACAAGCCAATGGCGCGAGAAACGAACCGGAAGTCCGCAATGTTTTATGGCGATCGCTGTTAATTGCGGGGGTTATAGGGGCAAGCATTATTCTTTTGCAGTGGCCAATAAAATGGTTAACGCTGTCTGCGCTGCATGGCGATATGACAGTAGAAACTCTCGCGGCCGACTACTTCTCTATACGCGTCTGGGGAGCACCCGCCACACTCGCTACGTTTGCCCTCATGGGGACGTTAATTGGCTTAGGCGCTAGCCGTCTACTGTTAGCGTTGCAAATTTTTCTGAATGGCCTAAATATAGTTTTAGACTACTTTTTTGCTGGCTTCCTGAACATGGGCGCGAGCGGTATTGCGTTAGGTACGTTTATCGCCGAGTGGTCAGCATTTATCGTCGGCCTCTTCATTGTCATCTCGCTTTTGCGCAGGAGAAACAAAGACAGTTCATCCGAGAAGTTTATACATTGGCAAAAGATTCTCGATCCACAACTGATTCACGCAACCCTATCAGCGAATGGCGACATATTCATCAGAACGGTTCTACTACTCTTAGCCTTTTATTGGTTTACGGACCAAAGCGCGCAATTCAGCAATGACATACTGGCTGCCAATCATATCTTGTTACAAATAATTTCGTTCAGCGCATTTTTTATAGACGGTTTTGCTTTTGTCGCAGAATCTCTCGTTGGCACGGCCATTGGCGGGAAAAACAAAATTCACTTTCAGCAAGCGGTAAAGCGTTCATCAATATTAGCCGGAATCACTGCATTGGGACTCGCGGTCATCATTGTATTATTGGGTCAACACGTCGTTGATGCATTGACTAATATTACAACCGTTCGAGAAGCCGCTTACTCTAGCCTTTGGTTTGTCGCTATCTACGTGCTGTTCTCGGTTGGCGCCTTCCAACTCGATGGTATTTTCATTGGCGCAACACGCACACGAGAGATGCGCCTGGCCTCTCTTCAAGCCACTGCCATTTTTTTTCTAACAAGCCTGGTTCTCACTCCTTGGCTACACAATGCGGGGTTATGGCTGTCGTTTATTGTATACGTTCTGTGTCGAGCGCTGATGCTATTGAGATTCTTCGAGACGGTCTCTCCCCGCTAAATAAAAAAAGGAAGGCCATGGCCTCCCTTTTAAAACCCTCGATGCCTATGTATTTAAAAGGCATCCATGCATTTAAGAGTCGCTTTTAATCTTTTCAACGATCGCTGTAGTCGATAAATTATCGAATAGCGACAGCGCTTTCACCTCACCACCATAGGCCTTTACGATATCTGCGCCGACAACCTGATCGTCACTGTAATCACCGCCTTTTACCAAAATATCTGGCTGAATGACCCTCAGTAACTCTTCGGGAGTATCCTCACTAAAACTCACAACCCAGTCGACGGACTCCAAACCAGCAAGCACCGCCATTCGACGATCAACGGGATTAATAGGCCTACCTTCCCCTTTTAGGCGCTTGACAGAGTCGTCGTCATTAATCGCCACGACTAATCTATCCCCTAATTTTTTCGCCTCTTCTAAATAGCCCACATGGCCAGCATGAATAATATCGAAACATCCATTGGTAAAAACAACTTGCTCTCCTCTCGCTTTCGCGTCTAACAGCGAAATCGATAACTGTTCGCGAGTTACGACGCCCTTCTCAGAACCTGATTCAGCCTGTACGGCACGACGCAACTCGGGGCCACTCACAACAGCAGTTCCTAATTTGCCAACGACTATGCCTGCCGCAAGATTTGCTAAGGCAACGGCTTGGGCATAACTCTCTTTCGCCGCTAGAGCCGCTGCGATAACCGAAATCACTGTGTCCCCCGCACCCGTTACATCAAACACTTCGCGAGCGCGAGCAGGCAAATGCAATTCTGGCTCGCCGGGTACAAGTAATGTCATACCATGCTCACCGCGCGTAATGAGCAACGCCTTAAGCTGAAGGTCAGCAATTAGCTGATTACCCTTTTCAACCAGCACGGCTTCCGTCTCGCAACGACCAACAACTTCTTCAAATTCATGTAGGTTAGGAGTTAAAAGCGTCGCGCCGCGGTATTTTGAAAAATCCGATCCCTTTGGATCAACTAATACTGGCACATTGTATTGATTGGCCAGCGCTATGTATTGCTGAGCCGCCGCCAAGCTGCCTTTATTGTAATCGGACAACACCATTGCACCGACGTTTTGGATTAAAGGCTTCGCCTGCTCGAAAACGCCATCGCAGTCCTCCGCAGAATAAGCGTCTTCAAAATCCATTCGAATTAACTGTTGCTGACGAGAAATAACACGAAGCTTGGTAATGGTGGGATTGATTTCAGAATAATGAAACCTCGCTAAAATATTGGCCGCTTGTAAACGCGCCTGCAACGCTTCCGCCGCTTCATCTTTCCCAACGACACTCACAAGAGATGCTCCTCCACCAAGTGCTGCAATATTTAATGCCACGTTGGCTGCACCACCTGGACGATCTTCTTGCCGCCCAACTTTAACTACTGGCACAGGCGCTTCAGGAGAGATTCGTGAAGTATCACCATACCAATAACGGTCCAACATCACATCGCCAACCACTAGCACTTGTGATTGATCAAAGCGCGGCATGTGTAATCGCATGAATTTTCTCCGACTCGATTCTATACAGTTTAATTAGCGCGATTTTCTTGAAATTGCATCGCGTGAAGGTTGGCATACTCGCCACCTTTTGCCAGCAGCTCTTTATGCGTGCCGACTTCTACGATTCGCCCTTCGTTCATCACGACAATCTTATCAGCGTTCTCTATCGTTGAAAGGCGATGTGCGATAACAAAAGTGGTTCGGTTCGATGTAACTTCGTCTAATGCTTGCTGAATTAATTTCTCAGACTCATTATCCAATGCAGATGTCGCTTCATCTAAAATTAGAACGGGAGCATTTTTTAAGAGGGCTCGAGCAATGGACAATCGCTGACGCTGGCCACCCGATAGACGCGCCCCATCTTCACCGACCAACGTATCATAACCAGCAGGTAACTTTTCAATAAACTCCGCAGCATGAGCGATGCTAGCGGCTCGATAGATATCTTCCTCCGAGCACGAAGCCAATTCACCGTAAGCAATATTGCTTTTTATACTGTCATTAAACAGGACAACGTTTTGAGTGACTAAAGCTAGGTGCTTTCGGAGATTTGCCAGCTGATAATCATTGATATCATGACCATCAAGTAAAATTTCGCCTTCGGTGTAATCATAATAACGGGGTATAAGATTCACCAAGGTTGATTTACCGCTACCAGACCTTCCAACCAAAGCCACCAGCTCACCGGGATTGACTGAGAGGTTAACGTCGATCAACGATGGAGATTCTGAACCGGGGTAAGTGAAAGACAAGTTTCTTATATCAATTCGGCCCGCTACTCGCTCAACGATGTATTGTCCTTTATCAACCTCAGGCTCTTCATCCAATTGATTAAAAATGCTGTGTGCCGCCACCAAACCTCGTTGGATTTTTGTATACACATCGCCGAGCTGTCTCAACGACTTTGGCAACAAACCCACCGCGGTCATATACATAATTAGCTCTGCCGCGCCATCGGGATCAATGATGACCAAGGCAATAAACATCAAAACACCTAAGGCCACTGCCACGATGAATTGATTGACTGCCGCTGCAAGGCTAGATGTAAACGCAATTTTTGTATTTTGTTCCAAGTTGTAGTGACTCGCGTCAGCAAACCGTTCTTTTTCATAACGTTCACCGCTATAAGTACGCATCACTCGGAAGCCACCAATCATTTCACCTGTAATACTAGTAATAACACCCATGGCTGTTTGAACTTTACTGCTGTAGCGACGTAAGTGTTTCCCGGCCACTCCAACCATCAAGCCGATAACGGGTGAGATCGCAACGAAAATCATGGTCAACTGCCAATTGGTATAGAGCAAGAACCCCATCAACCCAACAGCAATCATTCCTTCGCGAATAATAATTTTTAAAGCATCCGTGACCGCTAACGTGACCTGGGAAACATTAAAGGTGATTTTTGAAATTAAGTCACCAGAGTCATAACGATCGAAATATCGTCCAGGCAACTGCGTTAACTTGTTAAACAATTCAGTACGCAACGCGTGCACCACCCGCTGAGCAACAACAGCCAGGGTGTAATTTCCAAGAAAGAGACCAATACCACGTAGAAAATAAATGAAAACGACAAAGACTGGCACCATCATCAAGTCATCTGATAGATCCGGAAGCCAATCCACATCAATTTTGAACTTGTCCGACCATTCAGAAAATGGCTCGTTAAGGTCTTTTTCAACGGCCTCGATTTCTTCAGGTGATTTACCGGCGTTTTCAAGGGCTTTCATCACATAGCCAGTAAACTGCACCAATAACACTTGTGTTGCAGCTAATATCGCAAAACCGAAAATATTCAGTGAAAACAAAAACCAGTGTGGTTTAACATAACCAATCAAGCGCTTATAAACGCCTAGGCCGCCTGATTCTAGCTTGTCATTTACTTGGTATTTAGCCACAAACCTGCTCTATCTTTTTCATACCGCCAACATTTGACGAAAAATTGATTCATATTTTTGCGCCATAACACTCGATGTGTAGTCCGCTAAAACTCGCTGCTGGGCCGCTAATGCTCTTTTCTTACGTTCCTCCACTCCCGATGACAAGAGTTCCTTTAATCCATTAATAATAGAACTTGTACTATTAGGATCGACCAAATAACCAAATTCTTCTGTAGGCACCAGCTCTAGCATTCCGGCTGAATTTGAGGTTAAAACGGGAAGCCCGGCTAGCATGGCTTCCATCAATGCCATTGGCAGCCCCTCTCGAACAGAAGGCATTAAGAAAGCATCAACCTGAGACAACAAAACAGGAATATCACTACGGTGCCCCAATAGGTGGACGTTAGGTATTCCATCCTCTTCTATAATTCGTTCTAACTGTTGTTGCAACGGGCCCTTGCCAGCAATCAATAACTGTGCACCTGAATTATCTTTTACGATTTCAGCAAACGCGTGCAATACACGTACATGATTTTTTACCGGTGCTAAGCGTCCAACCATTAAGAGACGCACAGCATCCTGTGGCATCGTGGGAAGCTCATCCCCTCTCTGATTCGCCCGTGCTTGGTAGCGGTCGACATCAACGCCATTTGGAACCGCAACGATTGCATCTTCACGCAAACCAATATTATTCTTGACGATTGCCGAACGTCCGGACTCTGAGATAGATATCAACGCGTCCAATTTTCGGTATGCAAACCAATTCAGAAGCTGCCGAGACAAGCTGTTTCTCCCGCCGACAATGCCATGCAAAACCCCAGCAGTCTTTGGCTTTCGCTTAGATATTAGTGCGGCCACCACGCCAATTGGAATGGTTCGACGGAACTGACATACCACGAGATCGATCTGCTTTTCGTCAATTAGGTCTGCAAGTCGTTTGACAGTCTGCCAGTTCGACCAATAGACCTTTCTTTTCCTCAACTGACAATAGATTACCTCTGAGGCATTACTATACATCTCATTCTTGCCATCGTCTGATCCAGTTAAATAGCATGTGATTGTGGTAAAATCCTCTGACGGCAAATTAGCCATACTATTCAGCAACGGTGCATTGGACTTGTAGGTTTTAATGAGCTGCAAAACCCGATATGACATATTCCACCATCTGGCAGGCTAGGATTAGGCCGCAAATTATACACGGGTTTAAATAGTGGTGCTGCATACTGACCGTCTATCACCAAATATGGCTCAACACGCTCTAGAGACGCGATATTGACATTCTAAATATGAAAAACAACGAATCTAACGATACCCCTATCGCTACCGACTGGAGCCAGCTCTATCAATATAGGCGAGCGACTCAGAAGCGCTACCCCTCGATTTGGCATGTTCCGCTCCGCAAACGCCATCACCAGGTGGTCCGCCAAGAGACACCGGCTCTTGATTCTCTACTCGAACTGGGGGCCGGCGCAAGAAACCTTCAAGATGAGCTTAAAAAGACCTATAGTGAATTCGACTACAAATCCTTCGATATCGACCGCCAACGCTTCCACGACTTCTACTCCTTAGAGGAAATCAATGGCGAATATCAGGTCGCCTGTATGTTTGAAGTGATTGAACACGTCACACCAACGATTGCTTTAAACACACTGCAAACAGCGTTTCGCCATGTTAAACCCGGTGGGAAAATTTTTGTTACCACCCCAAATATTTATTACCCACCAGAATATTTGCGAGACGCCACCCATATCACCCCTTGGTGTTATGATGAACTAGGCGGAATTGTTCAGATGGCGGGATTTGAGCTAGATAAAATCTACCGCTTGCACCAAGACCCACTGCTCACCAAAATACTACGTCGCTACTTAACGCGCCCACTTTTTCAGCTATTGGGTTTAGACTTCGCGAAACAAATTATTGCTGTAGGCAAAAAACCAGCATGAAGGGATCGATACTCTTTCTATCCAAACGTGAAGATGCTGCCTCCACGCGCTACCGCATTTTTCAATACAAAGAGGCGCTCGAAAGCAAAGGCTGGCAGTGCGAATATCGCCCAACTAACAAGCTCACTTGGCGCCAACATCTCGCCTTATTACGTGAAGCCAAGCAACACGATATCGTCTTCATTCAACGCAAGCTATTCAACGGCTTAAGTCTCTGCCTACTGAAATACTACAATCCATGTATCGTGTTTGACTATGACGACGCTATTTTCCTAAACGATAATGGCACACCCTCAAAGCGACGCCTGAAGCGGTTCCAGCAGATCACCGCAAATTCACGAGCAGTTTTCGCTGGCAATCAATATCTTGCCGGTTATTCAAAATGTATTAACACATTACGCCTTCCAACTACCATTCGTTTTGCTGACTACGAACAAGTCAGCTCTCCCAAGCCAGCATCTCATCGATTAGTCCTAGTTTGGATTGGCAGTAGCGCCACAAAAAAATACTTAGAAGCTCATCGGGACACCTTCGAAGCTATTGGCAAACAATACCCCAACCTTACCTTAAGGATAATTAGCGACTTCACCTTGAACTTCGAGCATTTAAACGTGGAGTGTGTCCCATGGTCTAAAGAAAAAGAGCTCGAAGCCCTTTATACAGCCGACATTGGTGTCGCACCAATGCTCAACGACCCGTGGACCCTAGGAAAGTGCGGTTTAAAAGTCATTCAATATATGGCAAGCGGACTACCGGTAATTTCCGACAATGTTGGCGCAAACAGTGAAATTATTCTCAATAACGAAACGGGCATATTGGCAAACACCAGCGATGACTGGCTCGCTGCGATTGCGACGTTAGAAGATGAAAAGACGCGTATTAAAATGGGCGAAAACGGAAGAGCACGCGCAAAAATTGAGTATGCGATGGAAAGCCAGGTTGAGAGACTCGATCAAGCACTTGAAGCATTATTAGATTAGCAACGTTGTTACCCTAATCGAGACTCATACAAAAAGTCACACTGTGATACATCAACACTCTTCCCGTATTTATTTTTGTGGCGAAGAGAAAGCGCTCGAAGCCATCGTAGAGTGTATTTTCTAAATGCAGAGATCTCTGTTTTCGTATACCCGTGAGTCGCACTCAGCCAAAATTGTGCTAATACGTCAACTCCACATTGCGCCTCTAACGCATTCAAAATAAATCGAGCAATATCACGGGATTTTTTCGGTTGCGGATTAAAAACCGGCTTGGAAACGCCTTCTAAATCAATGAAGCTAACGCCGGACATGCTATCGCCCGCTTCTCGGTCGAACACAACATTGCCAAACTTTAAATCGCCATGAACCCAACCCGACCTATGTAGCTGATTTACCCGCTGACCAATGGCCGAAAACAACGAACCCCACTCAGCCTGAACAAGGTCATCGCTCTTTAATCCCCTCAAATCAACACCTTTCACCACGCGATAAACACACTCGCCGAGTTTTTTTGAACGATCTGAACTCACAGCTATAAGAGGAGCGACAGGGACGGAAACCTCTTGATAGAAGCGCCTTAATTTTCGTGATCGCAGCCAAAACCGTAATTGACTGGCACTGCCCGGCAACATGAAATGCTTAACAATCACGTCGCCACAACTGTTGGAAAAAGCGCGGTACACGGTGGTCCGCGCATCATTTTTCTGAGGTCGCCAATTTTCAGCGCTGCCCAGATTTTTAGCGGACCATAAACTCACTGTAACATCTCTACGAGTTTGTCTACTTGGCTTTGATATTGACCAGGATCGAGCAAGGCATAACCTCCTTTCGCTTTCCCTCGTAGACGCTGCTGAGTGAGCACGCTAACTTTCATCACCATTTTTTTCAAATCAATCGCTTCACCACGCTCCATCGCATATGCACGCATAAATCGCAAGCGACAGCTTGCGGATAGATCTTCCGGCCACACCATATTTAGTTGAACAAGGTTTTTAATTTGCAATCGATTGCTCAGCACCTGAAAGCCATCTTTATTACGCTCGTTATCAATAAACCCAAAATTTGCCACTGGCTTTAGATCAACCAGTATATTATTGGGGCGCAAATCGCCATGATAAATACCTGCGTTATGCAACCGAGCCACTTCACGACCTAACGCGCTCATCAGTTGCCACTTCCAACGCAACAGCGATCTAGGGATCTCTCGACCGCGCAGATAAGTCGCCAACAAATAGCCCAAACCAATACCAGGCAGCCCCTCTGTTGCCACCCAACCATGCCGATTAACTGTGCCGCTTGCAACAACGCGGGGAGCAGAAAACTGACTGTCCACCAGCCTGCGGTTATGGCGAATAAATTGATTTGATCTCGAAAAATAAGGGAACACCATCGCGCGCAACGTATCACGAATTTTGAAATTGATAAATATCTTACAGTACACATTCAATGAGGAACTGTAGAACACTCTAGCCTGCTCCGAGCTCACAACTCGTTGCCAGCCAATCACATCGCCCGACATTAAAAGTCGGCCAACCAGTGTACTCCAATCGCCTTGTTGCAACTGCGCCGAATCACTCACGCAACCACCTACCAAAACTGAGGCGCGGCGCGCTTAAAATCACGACGATAAAGCCTTTCCGCCCGAATTTGAATTGCTTTCAGCAACCGAGTCTCTTCTGCCAAAACGGTGCGAAGCGGGCGGTCAAAGTATCGACGCATAAAACGCAAAATATCGCGCTTGGTTAGACCAATATCCATGGCGGAGAAGTAAATACTAGCTACATCTTTTACTAGCCAGCGAAAAGGCACTTTGTTTCTTATCTGCGCACGGTGCAAATCAACCAGATGTAAAATCGGATTTCTTAGGTCTTTGCCTTCCTGCTTTAATAAAAAGTGACAGATATAAAGATCACGATGATTAATACCGGCCTGATGAATTTGTCGAGCAATATCGGCGACTGCATGAATCAAGTGAAAGCGCTCAGTAAATACCGGAGGCTGCTGGGGCCAAGTTTCTGCATACTTGGCAAGAGACAATACCCCAGTTAATTCTCGTGTGATTAAAAATGATTCTTGTGAAGCAGGGTTAACCCCTCTCTCTCCAAAGGCAACAGGAGTTAACGTGTGAATATTAAGTTGATGAAGACAGTTAATTGCCTCCCACTCATTGCGCGCACCGATAACAGGCTTTTTCAGTTGGGACAAATTTTTTAAATACTCTCCCCAGCCGATTCCAGAATGATGTTTCACATAATAAACCGCATCGCCGAACTCAAAGCGCTGTGTTTTTCTGCCCTCTTTGTGCCTTACGACCTCGCCTGATATTTTTGCAACTTCATCAAATGCGTCTTTGTCTCCCCAGGCCTGAGCAAAGGGCTCGAATAGAACAATATCCATCAACCCTCCTTGCCCTTCGCAAACTGCGTTAGTAGTTTCGCCACTTGTTGCGGCCGGGAGTATATTTCTTCTCTTTGCGCAAATAATTTTCCGCGCTCACGCCACACTTGATCATCCTCTGCCAATACATCCTCAACCGCCTGTAGGTAATCACTGGGTGAAAAATCTTTTGCCAGCACCACCCCCATTTCAGCATCATCAATGAAGTGAGCGTAGCCACAGACCTCTGTCGCGATCACAGGCCGCCCTGCTATCATTGCTTCCAGCAAAACATTACCGGTGTTTTCTCGGTGAGCGGGATGCAGAACAACATCAGCAATTTGAAGCAACTGCGGAATATCATCTCTACCCCCTAAAAACCTCACGCTATCATTCACGCCCAGCCGCTTAGCCTGTAGAACAAAAGAGGCTTCTTTATCTTGGCCTGCAACCAACAAAATCGCTTCTCTATCTTGATGTTGCGGGGATTCAGCCCACTGAGCTAGCAACTCAATCGACCGTTCCAAGCCTTTAGTCTTGAAGCCAGATCCAATCGCCAAAAAAATTAATGTCGAATCATCTATACCCAGCTCTTGCCTTTTTCGCTTTTGGGCATCGAGATCACTTTGCCAAACTCGACGATTTGGGTTGATGCCTGGATTCAGCGTATGAAAACGATCATCGGGCGTGCGGTAATGTTTTTGAAACTGCCTACGCTCATTGGCAGAGACCTCCAGAACCTGTGTCTTGCTGTCACAAGAGAACACCGCAGCCTCATATTCAAGATATATTTTGCTGCGGAGCGTTTGACGGTAAAACCAACTGCGATCTTCGAAAGCTTTGGTCGCAAAACAAGAATCTCCAGCATAATAGGCGTCTAGAGCAGGAAACTTATTAAAACCCACAACCAAGTCATATTGATTTGCATTAACGACTTGTTGAAAGGCTCGCGAGAAATTTTTCATTTGCGCCGCATTGCGAAAGCCCGAAACAGGCAAGATCTTAACCGTTAGGTAATTCGGTTGTTCACCTTGCCACTGACTGCACAGCACATCCACTTGATCGCCTTGGCTTGCACAAGCTTTGGCAATAGCCAACATATTGCGTTGCATACCACCAAAGGAAAAATATTTAAAAACAACGAAAGCTAATTTCATTGTACGCGCTTAAATACCTTGGTATCACTGTGCGACAACACGTGATCCTGCAATGTCTTATATACCAGCTCAGCGGGAACCAGCTCAAAAGGTTTGTCGCTATTAAATTCTTGGGCATCCAGGCTCTTCGCACACAGGTGTGTTTGGTTTTCGCCATAGGCGCCAATAAGCTCCACATCTGTGGGCCCATATAGTGACAAGGTTGGTACATTTAACGCAGCACATAAATGTCCCAATCCCGTATCAACAGCGACCACACCGCTAGCTTTCGCAAGCACGCAGGCCACACCATGAATATTTAACCTGGGCAACACTTCCACTCCGTCGATGTGTTCAGCAATGCGTTTTGCCCGCTCTTTTTCAAGCTCGTTACCCCACGGCAAGCGAATGGAGTAACCATCGGCGATTAATTTTTTTGCTAACGTGCGCCATTGATCCTCGGGGTATAATTTTTCATCTCGCGCCGTTGCATGCAGGAAGACTACGTTGGCAGACTGCTGAGCGGCGCCCAAAAACTGCTGCCGATTCAATCCGTAGTCACCGCGATTTTGTGGAACGTCGTACCCCAACACCTGAGCAAATAATTGTCGAATTCGTTCAACGGCGTGCAACTCGGTACTCACGCTATATTTTTTGTGATAGAACCAACTGGCCATCGATTCTCGGGCCGACAATTTATCGTAACCAGCGACAGGGGCTTTCACTAACTTGGCGACCCAGGCACTTTTCAACAAACCCTGACAGTCAATCACAAGATCATAGTGTTGACGACGCAACTGATTTTTAAACTGCCGCCACTCGGTAGAGCCTAGTGTTTTTAAGATTGATTTTCGCCAGCGCCGAATAGCGACAGGAATAACATTGTCGACAGCCGGGTGCCAACTTGGAATTTCCGCAAAGCCTTCTTCTACAACCCAATCAAACACAATATCGGGTTTATGGCGTTTCGCATCGGTCAGCGCGGGCATTGCGTGAATAACATCGCCCATTGATGAAGTTTTTACGACTAAAACGCGCATCCAACTAACCTTCTATTTCTACAACATGCTGGCTAACAGCGTGCAAACTCTTCAACACCTGTTGCGGCTGAAGCTCTTGCAGGCATTTCAAATGTCCCTTTGGACATTCACGTTTAAAACATGGACCACAGTCTACCGGGATCGATTCCGTTATCACTCGCTCACCCAACGGTGGAGTAAATTCGGGCGAAGTTGAGCCATAAACTGCTACCAAGGGTTTTTGCAGCGCAGCCGCAATATGCATTAAACCTGAGTCATTGGCGACAACCGCATCAGCACGGGATAGCAAGTCAATCGCCTCGGCCAAGCTCGTTGCGCCTGCGAGGACGTGTGCTGATGTCTGCATATCTTGCGGCAAAAACCCTTTAATTTTTTCAGCAACAGCACGATCTTTCTCGGACCCCATTATCCAAACCTGCCAACCTTCTGATATTTTAGTCTGTGCAACAGCAGAGTAATGCGACTCAGGCCACTGCTTAGCAGGACCAAACTCAGCCCCAGGACACAAGGCTAGTACGGGTTTATCGAGATTTAATTCAAAATGTTCGAGCAACTTAGGAATCAATACATCGTGCGCAACCAATTTAGGCAGCGGCAACGGGTCAGGCAATGACGCCGCATTCGGCAACCCTAAGGCAACATAGCGCTGAACCATCAAAGGGTAGCGACGTTTATTCAGTAAGCGTATGTCATTCAACAACCCAAAACGCATTTCACCTCGCCAACCTATGCGTTTTGGTATGTTCGCAAAAAACGGGATCAACGCAGACTTCCAGGAATTCGGCAGCACAATACATTCTTGGTATTGGCCACGCAGGCCGCGGCCAATTTTTTTGCGCTCTGACCACATAAATTTGCCGTGGCCAATCGGCATATCCAGGCTTCCACGTATTTCAGGCATACGCTCCAGCAATGGACGTGTCCACGCAGGCGCAATGACATCAATCTCGCGATCCGGCTTTTGCTGTTTGAGCAATACAAATAAGGCTTGCGCCATAACCATATCACCCACCCAAGAAGGGCCGATAATCAACATCTTTGGATTATCATTGATTAGGTCATCAGTCTCGGAGGGGGAATTGTCTGTCATAAAACCTAAATGAAGTGTTGTTGTGGAAAGCGATTGACTGCTCGCCGAAAACCGTGATCTTGGAGAAGGGTTTTGAAACCCCGTAAATAACAAAGCCGCCTATGTTAGGCGGCTTATTAACTCATTACTATTTCGCAACCGGATCAAGCCAATGCGAATATTGGTCAAGACCACCTCGAATCAAATTAAAATATTGTGACTGCAACACCTCGGTAATTGGGCCACGACGACCTTCGCCGATTCGACGCCCATCCAACTCACAAATCGGTAATACCTCGGCTGCAGTACCCGTGAAAAATGCTTCATCAGCAACGTAAACTTCGTCGCGCGTGATACGCTTTTCGATAAGCTTATAGCCGTTATCTTCGATCAGTTTGATCACTGTATTTCGTGTAATGCCATCCAGGCAAGAGGTCAACTCAGGCGTATAAACGACTCCGTCGCGAACGATAAACACATTTTCGCCACTACCTTCTGCCACGTAGCCTTCTGGATCAAGCAGCAACGCTTCTTCACATCCGCTATCTAACGCTTCACGCAACGCCAACATCGAATTGATGTAATGTCCGTTGGCCTTCGCCTTACACATAGAAATATTCACGTGATGACGGGTGTAGCTTGAAGTGCGCACCTTAATGCCTTGCTCTTTAGCCTCTTCGCTCATGTAACTGGGCCATTCCCACGCCGCAACGATGACGTGAGTTTGCAAATTATCTGCACGCAAACCCATGCCTTCAGAACCCAAGAAAGCCATAGGCCGGAGATAACCTTCGGTTAATTTATTTTCTCTCACGACGAGTTTTTGCGCTTCGTTAAGTGTTTCTTTGTCGAAGGGCATATTCATCATCATGATATGTGCGGAACGAAAAAGACGGTCAGTATGCTCTTTTAGGCGAAAAATACAGGTACCATGCTTTCCGGCATCATAGGCACGCACACCTTCAAAAACACCCATACCATAATGCAACGTGTGGGTGAGAACGTGGGTTTTGGCATCGCGCCAGTCCACCAGTTCGCCATCCATCCAGATGACGCCGTCACGATCAGCAAAGCTCATGTAATGCTCTCTTTATCATTTCTAAAATTGAATTAGTTCAGCTCGTCGCGAATCTCAGCATCACCGAACAGTGATTCCCAGATAGCCAATACTGCCTTTCTCTCCGCGACAAAGTGATCACCATCGACTACATTAGGCTGACCTTGTAGCGCTAAACGATGCACAGCTGACCGGTAGGTTTTATAGGCTTCGATGAGTTGTGTCCCGTGTTCAGCAGACACTAACCGAGCTTCTTCAAGCGCGCCGAGAATGCGAATATTGTCAGTAAACTCAGTCAGCGCAGGGTGTTGATGCGCCCAAGCTAAAACCGCGTATTGAACCATAAATTCAATATCGACGATACCACCGGGACCGTGCTTAAGATGGAATTTGTCGGCCTGATCGCTTGGTGTAGCCGCTAACTGTTTTCGCATCTTTTCGCGCATAGAAACGACTTTGGATTTCAACTCCGCAATGTCCCGAGTTTCGCACAAGATGGCGTGGCGCAGTGCCCGAAACCTCTCTTTCACTTCGGCATTACCTGCGACAACCCGGGCCCGCAGCAGTGCTTGATGCTCCCACACCCAAGCATTGTGGCGCTGATACTTCTCAAACGCCGAAAGAGAACTGACTAGCAACCCCGAGTTGCCTGATGGACGCAACCGCATATCCACCTCATAAAGCTGGCCCGAGATGGTTCGCGTATTGAGGATATGAATAATCTTTTGCCCCAGACGGGTAAAGAAGGTGGCATTATCGATTTCCTTGGGGCCATCCGTCGTGAGCATTGGGTCTGCATCGTGAACGAAGACTAAATCCAGATCTGAGCCATGGCCCAGCTCGATGCCCCCCAGCTTGCCATAGGCGAGGATGACGAAGTCCTTCGGGTCAACCTCTTGGGAACCTGGTCGGGACAGTTCGCTCACAGCCTTACTCGGCTGGCCATAGCGACTCACCATTTGCTGCCACGCCAGTTCTAGCACATGCCTTAAAACCACTTCGGCCAAATTTGATAAGTAATCACTTACTTTCATCAAAGGCAGTACCCCTACTACCTCACACGCCGCCACACGCAAGCCATGAGACAGACGAAAATGGCGTAGCGTTTCCATATGAGACTCAAGGTCATGCCAACTAAGGCGCAGCACCTGACGGCGCAATTCATCCTGCAACACCGCCATATCGGGCGGCGAATAGAGCACTCTGACATCCAGCAACTCATCTAAGAGTGCCGGATACTTTGCCAGCTGATTAGCAATCCACGGACTCGCCGCACATAACGTAGTCAGCTGGCGGCGAGCCGAGGGATTTTCAAGCAATAAAACAATATACGCACTGCGTCGCGCCACCGCTTCCAACACCAGGCAGATGCGTTTCAGAGTTTCGTCTGGATGCTCCACACCGCAAAGGTCTTCGAGCAAAACCGGCATTAACGAGTCGAGCCGCTCGCGCGCGGCAGCCTGCATACTCAACACAGGTCGAGATTCTCGCAGCGCATTCAGCGTAACGACCACAGACTCCGCTTCGAGCATGCCTTGAGTGGCAAGAAAGTTCACCGAGGCATTATCATCCAATGAATGACGCCAGATCAGCGACCATTCCGGGGCCAATTGAGGCGCATGTTCATCAGACTTCTCTTCTGCAATTACCTGCTGGAACTGTTGGTGGATCAATTCTCTATGACGATCCAAATCGTTGAAAAATGCATCGACATCGTCAAAGCCCATTAACCAAGCTAGTCGAAATTGATCAATGTCATCAACCGGTAATTGCTGGGTTTGCCGATCCTGAAAGGCTTGTATTACGTGCTCAGTATTGCGTAAAAATACATAAGCGTCTGACAGTTGCTGATCCATCCCAACCGGCAAGCAGCCATCCTCTACCAATAAAGGTAATACGCTTTGTAAGCGACGCTCCTGCAAGTGAGTATCGCGACCACCACGAATTAATTGAAACACCTGCACGATAAATTCAACTTCCCGAATACCACCTGCACCTAACTTGATGTTTTCCTTTAGGCCTTTACGAGCGACTTCTTTATTGATTAACGCCTTCATCGAACGCATTGCATCAATCGCTGAATAGTCTAAATATTTTCGATACGTAAACGGCAACAACATTGACGATAATTGATTCGCATACTCCTTTCCGGCACGGCAGGTCACGTCGTTAACCGGTTCGTTAGCCAGTTGTTGCAGTAAGGCATCATCGGTCATCGCCACCACGCGTGCCTTGATCATCGCGAAGCGCTCCCATTCGCGTCCTTGCGTTTGGTAATAATTTTCTAAAAAATCGAAATTCGTCGCCAATGGTCCGCTTTGCCCCCAAGGGCGTAGGCGCATATCCACGCGAAACACGAAACCATTTGCATCCAGTACATCGAGCGACTTAATCACTCGCTGCCCCAGGCGAATAAAAAACTCTTGATTCGTCAGTAACTTTTGTCGCTGTGGCACCGTGCTTACGGTTTCTCCCGCTTCGGGAAACGCAAAGATAAGATCAATATCTGACGATAAATTGAGTTCAAACGCACCCAGCTTGCCCATCCCCAACACCAGAAAAGGTTGCACTTCACCCTTTTTACTTACTGGCAGGCCATGCTGTTTCACCAAAGCTCTATAATGAAAATCAGCTGCGGTAGAAATCGCGGCGTTAGCAAACCACGATAATTCATTAGTCGTTTGCTCCATTGAGTTCATTCGGTTCAAATCGCGCCAGATAGTGCGCAGCATGAATTGTCGACGAGCAGCCCGAAGTGCTTTATCAAGCGCCACATCACTGTCAGCATTTTCGGTAAACATTTTTAGAAAAGCTTGCACGCTGCTATACGTCGAAACCACTTCTAAAGGTAAAACTTTGCAGAAGAGAAGATCACGTAAGCTGTGAGGTTTAGACAAGCAAGTGCTAGAGAAAAACTCGCTACCTACCACACACCGTGATAATTGACGCCGGCGTGTTTGCGATAATCCATCAGTAACCGATTGACGCACCTCCTCATTCTCAACAGACCGCCATTGAGACTCAAATTGCTCTAACTGAGAATGAAAAACAGATGGAATAGAGTCAGAAACCAACATATAAACGACACCCTACTATGAACGAGTGCTGACTAAAAAGAGGGGAATGCACCGAGCTACGCAGTCATTCAGAACAAGAAAGGGCTTGTCGAGTGCAATAGTTTTTGCACAACAAGCCCTATGCGACAGCATATTTAATTATAGTTGTTAGCGGCAGGTGCCACGCGCATGACTTCTTCAATCGTCGTTTGGCCAGCCGCCACTTTCTGTGCACCCGCTAATCGAAGTGTTCGCATACCTTCTTTCATCGCTTGTTTACGCAACGCGTTCAGCTCGCACTCTTCACTGATCAGCTCTTTTAACGGCTCGCTCAGTGGCATCATTTCATATAACCCGACACGGCCCATGTAACCAGTATTACGGCACTCCAAGCAGCCTACAGGCTTATAAATAGTTTCCGGTCCAGGCGCTTTCCACGGTCGCACTAGTTGATTCCATGCGCTTTGATCAAGCGCTACTTCTTCTTTGCAGTGAGGGCACAACGTTCGCACCAAACGCTGCGCAACAATGCCTAGCAGTGTCGATTTAATTAAGTAATGTGGGACACCTAAATCGAGCAAGCGCATGAGCGATGTAGGCGCATCATTAGTATGCAACGTGGATAACACTAGATGTCCTGTCAACGCCGCCTGAATTGCCATTTGCGCAGTTTCAAGATCGCGAATCTCACCCACCATAATAATATCGGGATCTTGACGCATTAGCGTGCGAACACCGGCTGCAAAATCTAACCCTATGTTTGGTTGCACCTGAGTTTGGTTGAAGGACTCTTCAACCATCTCGATCGGGTCTTCGATCGTACTGACGTTTACTTCCGAGGTGGCAAGCTGCTTCAAAGTGGAATACAGCGTTGTTGTTTTACCTGAACCCGTTGGCCCAGTTACCAAGACAATACCGTTGGGACGTGTCACCATATTTTGCCAACGCGCGTAGTCTTCGCCTGTCACACCAAGCTCCGCAAATGTTCGCAACAACACATCAGGATCAAAAATCCGCATCACTAACTTTTCGCCAAATGCAGTCGGTAGCGTTGATAAACGCAGCTCCACTTCGCTGCCATTTGCGCGTTTAGTTTTAATACGCCCATCTTGAGGCTTGCGTTTTTCCGCAACGTTCATACGCCCCAAAATTTTAATGCGGCTCGTCACCGCGTTATTGACCGTAGCGGGAAGCTCATAAACTTGATGCAAGACACCATCTATGCGAAAGCGGACACGTCCCACATCCCGACGCGGCTCCAGATGAATATCACTGGCACGCTGATCGAACGCGTATTGCAATAACCAGTCAACAATATTAACGATATGCTGATCGTTTGCTTCAGGGTCGCCACTCGTACCCAATTCCAACAATTGCTCAAAGTTGGTGACATTCGACGCTTGCTGCAAGCCAGAGGCACCACTGACCGAGCGCGATAAGGTATAGAACTCGACCATGTAACGCTCAAGGTCCGCGGGGTTCGCAACGACGCGCTTCACTTGACGACGAGCGGTGTGCTCCAGCTGTGGAATCCAGGCAGTAACAAACGGCTGCGAGACGGCAATGGTTACCTCATCGCTATTGGCGGCAATACACAGAATGCCATGACGCTTCGCGAACGCGTAAGACATGACGTCGGTGACAGCAGCCACCTTAACTTTCAGGGGGTCGATATGGGCTAGCGGCAAGCCTGATTTCTCGGCAAACCACTGGGAAAGCGTTTCAATATCTAAATGCTTGGTGGGGCGAGTCTGATCGGCAATTTGCTCGCTAGCGACGTACACCAATGGGTGCATGGCGGCTTGCTCTCGCGTACGCGTCGCACCTGCCAGCAGGTTCGCGTCTTCGTTGCTCATTAGCCCGTCAGACACCAGATCATTCAACAGACTTCGCAGATCGACAACTCTATCTGCGGCCACCGTTTCACTCATAATTCACCTTGCCATAATTGAGCAGCGCCGAACCCACCCTATGAAGACTCACAACCTCTTACCAGTCGAGATCGCATGCATCTTCATTGTAGCTTGTCCTGACCGCAAGCTGTATAACCCTCAGTGGGGTGCGACATTCACTCAATGGTGAAAAGAGCACAAATTGGGGGCGCGATACTGAAACAATTTTGTCATAATCCGCACCGCAATATCGACGCCTACAACACAATTCAGACGTAACACCACAGGAACTGAAGACATGGCCATTAACAACCCGCTTTCGAGCCTTTTTGGCAAGTCACCGATAAAGCCAATGCAAGACCATATGACCGTAGCCTGCGGCGCAGCCAGTGAGCTGGTAGGGTTCTTTGCCGCGGTGATTGCCGACGACTGGGACACGGCCGCTGACATTCAGCAGCAGATTGCAGCGCAAGAGAACCAAGCAGACGACCTAAAAAAGAATCTTCGTCTCCACCTGCCAAAGAGCCTTTTCCTCCCCGTCCCCCGATCAGACTTGCTAGAAATCCTGTCGATGCAAGATGCCATTGCAAACACCGCCCGCGATATCGCAGGCATCATGCTGGGCCGCAAAATGGCAATTCCCGCCGCTGTACAGCCATTAATGGTGGAATTTGTACAATCAGCTGTGGACGCTTCCGCTCAAGCACTGAAAGCCATCAATGAGCTAGACGAGCTGTTAGAAGCCGGGTTTGCGGGGAGAGAAATCACTATCGTTGAGCAACTCATCGAAGAGCTAGACGCCTGTGAGCATCGTGCTGACAAGGTCGAGATAGACATTCGCGCCGCATTGTTTGCCGTCGAAGACGACCTACCACCAGTCAAAGTGATGTTTCTGTACCGCGTCATCGAATCAATTGGCGATTTATCCAACTGCGCCCAAAAAGTAGGTAGCCGCCTACAACTATTGCTCGCCAGATAACACATAACTACAGATATTTTTATTGGGAGAAGTCAGCATGTCCATTCTTGCAGAGTACGGTACGCTACTCTTAGTACTCGCATGCCTATTTGGCGTTTTTATGGCTTGGGGTGTTGGTGCAAACGATGTCGCCAATGCCATGGGCACCTCGGTCGGCTCAAAAGCATTGACCATCAAACAAGCGATTTTTATCGCGATGATTTTTGAGTTTCTCGGCGCCTACCTCGCCGGGGGAGAAGTAACTTCCACCATTCGCAAGGGCATCATCGACCCGGCCTTATTGGAAGGCCAACCCGAGCTCTTGGTCTACGGAATGATTTCTGCGCTTTTGGCCGCTGCGACCTGGTTATTAGTCGCCAGTATTTGGGGCTGGCCGGTGTCCACCACACATTCAATTGTGGGTGCTATCGTCGGTTTTGCTGCAGTCGGAATTTCTGTGGACGCGGTCTCCTGGGGAAAGGTTGGCAGCATCGCTGCTAGCTGGGTTGTGTCCCCGATACTCGCAGGTTCTATTTCCTTCGCGCTATTTAAAAGCGTGCAGAGCCTTATTCTCAACACGGCTACCCCTTTTGCAAACGGTAAAAAATACATTCCCGTCTACATGTTTGGTGTAGGCTTTCTCATCGCCATGGTCACCATCCTCAAAGGCTTGAAACACGTCTTTAAGGATTCGGGCATTAAATTAAGCTTCTGGGAAGCCACAGGCTACTCGATCATCGTCGGCCTAATCATCGCGATTGTTGGCGTGGTTTTGCTGAGCCGGATTCGCGAGGAAGACTACTCTACTGAGCAGAACCGATTTGGTGGTGTTGAAAAAATCTTCGCGATCTTAATGATCTTTACCGCCTGCGCCATGGCTTTTGCCCATGGCTCCAATGATGTTGCCAACGCCGTAGGCCCGCTTGCAGCGGTTTATAGTGTGATATCTACCGGTGTCGTTGGCGCTAAAGCGATGATGCCTAGCTGGATTCTGCTATTAGGCGGATTAGGCATTGTTATCGGTTTAGCAACTTACGGCTTTAAAGTCATTGCCACGGTTGGTAAAAAAATTACCGAGCTCACACCGAGCCGAGGCTTCGCTGCTGAACTCGGTGCCGCAGGAACTGTGGTTCTGGCTTCAGGAACAGGGCTACCAGTATCAACCACACATACCTTGGTTGGCGCCATTTTGGGGGTCGGTCTTGCTCGTGGTATTGGAGCACTAAACTTGCGCGTTATCGGTACCATATTTTTATCCTGGATCATCACGCTCCCTGTTGGGGCCACACTATCGATCCTATTCTTCTTTATTTTTAAGACAGCACTGTCCTAACACTCTTACTCTTGTTCTTTCCTAGCATTTACGATGCTCGGTGATCCAATCATTCTCGGAGTCAGTACACATAAACTCGTGCGCTTGCTCCGAGAAGATGGGATACACTGTCAGCTATGAATTCGATTGCTCTCTATACTCAACGATTGGCACAACTTGTAGCCAAGCCTTCTGTTTCCTCTGTCTCTCCAACATGGGACATGGGAAACCGTGACGTGATTGATCTCTTGGCGGGCTGGTTATACGACCTTGGCTTTGCCGTCGATATTCAAGGTATTCCGGGCAAACCCAATAAAGCGAACTTAATTGCTACCCGCGGCTCCGGTCCTGGCGGCTTGGTGTTATCAGGGCATACTGACACTGTGCCCTACGATGAAAACCGCTGGCAACAAGACCCTTTTTCACTTAAAGAACAGGGCGGCAAACTATTTGGGCTTGGCGCTACCGACATGAAGGGGTTTTTTCCCGCTGTACTCGCCGCCTGCGATGAATTTGCCAACACGTCCTTCGAGCAACCGCTCATCGTTTTAGCTACCGCTGACGAAGAAAGCTCCATGTCAGGTGCAAGATTATTAGCCGACACCGGGCTACCCAAAGCCCGCTATGCGGTCATTGGAGAGCCAACCGGCTTAAAACCCATCTACATGCATAAAGGCATTATGATGGAAGCGATCCGGATTCAAGGTTTAGCGGGACACTCCTCTAATCCCAGCCTGGGGTTCAATGCGCTCGAAGCAATGCAAATGGTAATGACAGAGCTTTTGGCTTTTCGACGTGACATGCAGGAAAAGTATCGCAACCCTGGTTTTGAGGTGGATGTTCCAACCCTTAACCTCGGCCACATTCACGGCGGCGACAACCCAAACCGCATCTGCGGACACTGTGAATTGCATTTCGATCTTCGACCACTACCAGGCATGGATATCGATTCGCTTAGGGCTGAGGTTACTCGGCGAATTTTACCCATTGAACAAACGACCGGGACGTCGATCAGCGTTGAACCACTTTTTGAGAGTGTTCCCCCATTCCAGGAGTCACACGATTCTCCGTTGCTTCAATCTCTGGAAAAACTGAGCGGTTATGCAGCAGAAAGCGTTGCCTTTGCTACCGAGGCGCCTTTTTTAAAATCTTTGGGGATGCAAACTATGGTGTTTGGCCCAGGTTCTATTGACCAAGCGCACCAACCCAACGAGTTTATCGATCTGCAGCAAATCGAACCGGCGATCTTTATGTTGAAGCAATTAGTTCAGCAGTTTTGTGTGCAGAAACAACCGCTGATTCATTCCCTCCGTTGATACGCTTGTGTTCACGCACACCTTCTAGGAGGTTGCAGTTTGACTATATACCGGCGTTGGGTGTTAACTATCGTTTTCTCCACAATACGACCAACTAAAGTGATTGGCAGTGAATAACGAATCGTCTTTTATTCAATGGTTTCGCAACGCGTCTCCTTATATCAACGCACACAGAGGCAAAACCTTTGTGTTGATGCTGCCTGGGCAGTGTTTTGAAAGTGATAAATTTCACCACTTAGTCAGTGACATTGCATTACTCAACAGCTTGGGTATTCGTTTAGTCATTGTGCACGGCGCACGACCACAAATAGATGAACAGCTTGCCCACTCAAACATCACCTCGAGTTTTCACAATGGTGTTCGTATTACCGAAAGCGCTCATATTGCTGATGTGTGCGAAGCGGTTGGCTCGCTCCGCTTTTCAATCGAGGCCGCATTGTCGGCGGGGCTGCCAAATTCCCCCATGCAGGGAGCCCACATTAAAGTTATCAGCGGTAATTTTGTTACGGCCAAACCCGCTGGGGTAATCGACGGCGTTGATTATCATCACACGGGGAAAGTGCGTCGAATTGATAGCTACGCAATTAACCACACTCTTGAAAAAGGTGCCGTGGTATTGGTATCTAACCTTGGTTTTTCTCTGACCGGAGAGGTGTTCAATCTTAGCTACACTGAGGTTGCCACACGAATAGCGAGCGCGTTAAATGCCGATAAGCTGATTGCATTCAGCGATACGCTAGGCATCACCGAACAGGGTGGAGACTTACGCCGGGAACTCAGTTTGATCGACTGCCGAGAAGCAATAGATAACACACACGATGGCGACATATGTAAAACCAGTTTACAAGCCTGTTATGAAGCGTGTAGCCAAGGAGTACCTCGGGCGCACATTATCAGCTATCTTGAGGATGGCTCGCTGCTGTCTGAACTATTCAGCCGTGACGGTTCCGGCACCATGGTATACAACGACCATTACGAAACCCTGCGAGACGCGACGATCGAAGACGTAGGTGGAATACTCGAGCTATTGGAACCACTCGAGGCACAAGGCACACTCGTACGCCGCTCTCGAGAATTACTTGAAAACGAGATTTCGCAATTTAAAGTGGTCGAAAAGGACGGCACCATTATCGCCTGCGCCGCCCTGTACCCCTTCGATGGGGATATGGCAGAGATCGCCTGCGTCGCCACGCGCAGCGACTACCGCAATCAAGGGCGCGGTCGAGTTCTACTCAAGCAAATCGAAAGTCAGGCAAAAAAAGCGAACATCAAGACACTGTTTATCTTGACCACACAAACTGCTCACTGGTTCATGGAAAATGGCTTTGTCGAAGGCTCTCCCTCGCAACTACCTCAAGACAAGCAGCAACTTTACAACTATCAGCGACGTTCGAAAGTATTCGTCAAAGCTATAGGCTAAATAGCTCAGCTTTCTTTGGGGCCACTTAGCAATCAGGGGTCGTTCTGGTATTCTTAGCGCCCCTTTTTATTTGTCCGTTATCGAGGTCGACATGCCCCAGTATCGCTCTAGAACATCCACAGCCGGACGCAACATGGCTGGCGCTCGCGCACTCTGGCGAGCCACCGGAATGAAAGACGACGATTTCCATAAACCTATTATTGCAATCGCGAATTCCTTTACGCAATTCGTACCCGGGCACGTCCATCTTAAAGACCTTGGGCAACTAGTCGCTCGTGAAATCGAGAAAGCCGGTGGGGTTGCCAAAGAGTTCAACACCATCGCCGTCGACGACGGTATCGCCATGGGGCATGATGGCATGCTGTACAGCTTGCCCTCCCGTGACATCATTGCCGACTCTGTCGAGTACATGGTCAACGCGCATTGTGCTGATGCGCTCGTTTGTATATCTAACTGCGATAAGATCACCCCCGGAATGCTTAACGCCGCCATGCGTTTAAACATCCCAACGATTTTTGTTTCAGGCGGCCCCATGGAAGCCGGCAAAACCAAATTAGCAGACCACGGTTTGGACCTTATCGACGCCATGGTAATAGCGGCAGACGAATCAGTATCAGATGAAACCGTTGCCGAATATGAGCGCTCAGCATGCCCTACCTGCGGCTCTTGCTCCGGCATGTTTACAGCGAACTCAATGAACTGCTTAACGGAAGCACTTGGGCTATCGTTGCCGGGCAATGGCTCAACCCTAGCGACTCATGCAGACAGGAAAGAGCTGTTTTTGGAAGCGGGGCGACGCATTGTGGCGAACGCTAAACGCTATTACGAACAAGAAGATGAGTCAGTCCTTCCACGCACGGTTGCTAGCTTTAAAGCTTTCGAAAACGCAATGTCACTCGACATCGCGATGGGCGGCTCTACGAATACCATTTTGCATTTGCTCGCAGCAGCGCAAGAAGGCGATATTCCTTTCACGCTGACTGACATCGATCGATTATCGAAGTCAGTTCCCCAGTTGTGCAAAGTTGCGCCCAGCACTCAAAAATACCACATGGAAGATGTCCATCGAGCCGGTGGTGTGTACGGCATTCTTGGCGAACTCAATCGCGGTAATTTATTACACTCTGAGCTGCCTACAGTTCACAGCTCTACTTTCCAAGAAGCTTTGGATCACTGGGATGTCGCGGTAACTAACAGCGATGATGTGAAGAAATTCTATACCGCCGGTCCAGCCGGAATTCCAACGCAAGAAGCGTTCAGCCAATCAACGCGTTGGCCAAGCTTGGATGTAGACCGCGAACATGGTTGTATCCGCTCGTTCGACAACGCTTACACCAAAGAGGGCGGGCTAGCTGTTTTACGCGGTAATATCGCAGAAGACGGCTGTGTCGTTAAAACTGCAGGTGTAGATGAAAGTATTTGGGTGTTTGAAGGCCCGGCTCACGTAGTCGAGAGCCAAGACGAAGCGGTTGCAAACATCCTTGATGACAAAGTGAAATCCGGTGATATTGTTGTCGTTCGCTATGAGGGCCCCAAAGGCGGCCCCGGTATGCAGGAGATGCTCTATCCAACCAGCTACATTAAATCCAAAGGCCTCGGAAAAGAATGTGCGCTATTAACGGATGGGCGCTTCTCTGGAGGCACATCAGGCTTATCGATAGGCCACGTATCGCCTGAAGCAGCAGCGGGTGGAGCAATAGGTTTGATTCAAACCGGTGACCGCATTCGTATCGATATCCCAAACCGCTCCATCGATGTATTACTCAGCGATGAGGAATTGGCTCAACGCAGAGCAGAAATGGAGCAAAAAGGCGTTAAAGCTTGGAAACCCGAACACCCACGGACTCGCAAAGTCAGTGCGGCATTAAAAGCGTATGCGATGTTGGCTACCAGCGCAGACTTGGGCGCAGTGCGGGACCTTTCAAAGCTCGACTAGTTACTTATATTTTGAGATGCATAGAACAAAAAACCCGGCACATGGCCGGGTTTTTGTTTAATCGCATTTGAAAGATGAATTAACTGGCCGCTTCTTCAAGCTTGGCTACGCGCTCTTTTTCACCTTCTACAACACGAATCCATTGATTCGCCTGCTTAGTAATATCTTTATTTTTACGCGCTTCTTTCAACGACTTCAATGCGGAATCATATTTTTCCATATTGAAGTATGAAATACCCAAGTTGAAATGCACAGATGCTGGTCGCTTCAGCTTACGCTTCAACGCCTCTTTACCCGCGTTGACTGCATTTTGGTAATTATCATCACCTAAATACATCTGTGACAAGCGCGCATACAGCTCACCGTCATCAGATTTCTTGGCTGCCTGTTCCATGACTTTAATAGATTCATCTTTCTCTTTAGAAAGACTCCAAGAAACACCTAACAACTCAAGGTTTTTAGCGGTCGGCTCAACAATCTTATCTTTGATACCCTTATCGAGAACTTTTGCAGCTTTATAGGGGTAGTCATTTTCAAGATATAAGCTGGCCAATAAACGGAGCTCTTTATCTTTCGTTAAGCCACCCATAGTGTAGACGGCACTATATGCATGCAATTGGTCTTTTGATCGACCTGCCACACCATACATTTGCGCCAATGTCCGCCAAGTCGATGTCTTAGGGTAGTGGCGAATCATTTTTTCTAGCACTTCAATAACTTTGCTGTACTCTTCACGCGTATGGTAAAGAGACATTTGATACTGATACAAACCTTCAGGTGGAATACGGTCAGAACCTTCATACATATCAACCGCTTTATTGATATTCGGAAGAGACTTATTTAGGTTCTCCGCCAAGTAGTACGCCTGTCCAAGTTTGTAGTAGTGATCGGCACCAACAATTTCAGAACGCTTGATATAGTCTTCAAGCATGTTGACTGCTTCTTTGTAATTCTCAGTCGCCAGATAAAGCTGCGCCAGATAATACGAAACGTTTAGTTGGTTTGCTTCGGGAACGCTTGGGGTATCAACATATTTACGGTAGTTAGCGATGGCGTCTTTATAACGCTCCATCTGAACGTAAATATTACCTTTTAGGTTATAAAGCTGTGCCTGCTCAAATTCGTTCCACTTACTGGTGTTGATATCATTAGCTTCCTGAAGTGCTCGCGGCAAGTTCGCTTCACCTTCTTCAGGGTTAAGAAACTCATTAACTGCCGCCAGCTTTTTATTGACTGCTTCAGATACAGCCATAACCTTTCGTGTGTTTTGAGCAGCTGCCTCAGCCACTGCCACGCTAACACCATCCTGAGAAAAGTGAACTTGTTCGACAGGGTTTAGTAAGAAAATGGGCAACGCCAATAGCGCAGCTGACAATCCTCGCGACATTGAAAATTGCTTAGTCATGATAGACCTCATACACATATTCACTTAACTTCTAGCGATTGAATTAATTACCGTAGTGTAGATTAGCGCACGAACATTTGCTCTAGCGCCCCTTAGTAACATGCCTCACCAGCACGTTACTGAAACGGAAATTCGCTTAGCCGTTTTTATTAAGCAACGAACCCCAACACTCTGGGATTCGTCAGGGCTCGACATTATTTGGCCAACTGGAATGTCAATTTGTTCCGTACGCCAGGTACTTCAATGGGGTTACCATCGATAACGCGTGGTTTAAACTTCCACTTGAGTACTGCACGCTCAGCAGCGCGGTTAAAGATACTTGATGGTTCAGACTCGATAACCACAGGATCGCGCACCGAACCATTTGCGGTCACAGTGAACTCTACAATTACCCACCCTTCGATACCACGCTGAGCAGCTCGAGTTGGGTAGATTGGTTCAACCCGAACAATAGGCAGGTACTCACCATCAGATTTAAAACCGCCTGTCGTATCAATATTAAGATCAGCATTCAGTGTTGGCTGAGCAACGCTGACTGAATCTTGAGGCACGTCTGGAAGATCGATATCCATCGGTGGTGTCTCGGGCGGAGTTTCTGGTGTTTCCGGCTTATCGGGTTTGGCGGTATCGTAGTTGGTTTCGATATCTTCTGGCGGCTTATTGAACTCAGAGAAGTTATACTTCTTGCGCTCTTCAGGCTCTTCCCACTCACGGTCGACCAATTTAAACATCACAACAATCAATACCGCAGTGATGAACACCGCGCTTATTGCTGACGTGATTATTCTCGATAAATTCATAACGAATTAACTCTCGTCAGTAGCGATGGATACGTCGTATAAACCAAGTTCACGGGCCGCATCAGCAACAGCGGTAAGGGTTTTAACGTTAGCTTCGTTGTCAGCCTGTATAACCAAGCCACCCTCTGGGTTTTCCGCGCGCAAACGTTCGATCACTGATTTAACCGCACGTACATCTACACGTCGATTGTCGATCCAGATTTCGTTATTGGGGCTAATCGCCACCAAGATACTTACGTTGTCTTTAGAAGAAGCGGTAGTTGAGTCGGGGCGATTGACTTCAATACCCGCCTCTTTAATGAAAACAGACGTCACGATGAAGAAAATCAACATGATGAACACAACGTCAAGCATTGGTGTTACGTCAATTGCACTCTCTTCTTCTTGTCTTTGCTTTTTCCTGCTCATGATAAGTCTCTAGCTGTAATTATTGCCTTGAGCGCCAAGCTAACGCTTGGCACCGACTTTTAGTGATCCATCGTCAGATGGTCTTCTAGCAACTGGTTTTCGCGTTCTGCTGTACGGGTAATCCAAGTATTACCAAACACACCCGAGATAGCCGCAACCATGCCCGCCATTGTTGGGATAGTTGCTTTTGATACACCGCCCGCCATCGAGCGCGCATCACCACCACCGGTGACACTTAAGATTTGGAAAACTTCGATCATCCCGTAAACAGTACCGAGCAGACCAAGGAAAGGACACAACGCAACACAGGTAGCCACCAAAGATAAGTTTTGGTTGGTTTTGAGTTCCACTTCGGAAATCAACATGTCACGGATTTTGTGAGCACTCCAAGATTTGCGTTCAGCACGGGATTCCCATTGATCGAGCGCCACTTGAACATCGCGACGTAAACCGCCGCGATAATAGAAAGCACGCTCAAAAATCAATGCCCACATAATGAACACGAGACCGGCGATGGCCGTAAGGATCGGGCCACCGGCTGCCATAAAGCCCCTAACTGACTCCAGTAACTCTTGTAACTCTAGGAGCATGGAGAGACCTCCCTACTTGCGCTCAGAATTGCGAGCGATAATGCCTGCACTTTGCTCATCAAGAACATGCAGAACACGCTTAGATCGACCACTAACTAGGGTGTAAAGCAACATAGTCGGAATCGCTACACACAAACCTTGCATGGTGGTAACAAGAGCAGAAGAAATACCTTCGGCCATTGTTGATGGGTCACCGGTACCGTAGATAGTGATTGCCTGGAAGGTTTGGATCATACCGCCCACTGTACCCAACAGACCCATAAGCGGAGCGATCATGTAGATAACTTTTAGTAAGTTCAGACCACTTTCGATAGCTGGGCGCTCTTTCAGGATCGCCTCTTCGAGTTTCAACTCGAGAGATTCAGTATCGATACCTGGGTTATCTTCAGCAACTTTCATCACGCGACCTAATGGGTTATTAGGATTGGCTTTTTGCGATTTGATCTGAGCTGTCACTTTACCGCTGGTAGCGAAGAGAACTAGGAAGCGGAATAGAGCCAACAATAGTGCAAATGCACCTAAGCCCATGATGGCGTAACCAATATAACCGCCTTGGTGAAGACGCTCAGAGAACTTAGGCATATTGATAATTGCGCTTAGGAATGAACCGCCTTTCGCACCAGTTGGGTCGATACCAACTCGCGTGTAGCCGTCGGTTGAAGACGCTAGTGCGGCTGCGCCACCTTGGTAGCCCTGTGGTTGACGACCAAGCTCTGCAATCTCACCTTTTTCAGTGATATACAGGTAGTCACCCGCTTCATTCACCAAGTTGTAGTTACCGATACGCACTACAGTTTCTTGAGCCTTTTCACCGTCGTTTTTCAAAACAGGTGCTGTGAATGCCACGACTTTGCCACTCTCAACGATTTCTCGCTGCATTTCGTACCAAAGCTGCTCGATCTCTTCTAACTCTGGAATCTGAGTTGCGCTGTTCATTTTCTCGATCAGAACATCAAGAAACTCATGACGACTATTCAAGCCTGGCTGCGCAGAAACGATTGAGTTTTTCAACACTTCGCGCGTATCACCTGCTTGCGAGGTCAAGTGACCAAACAGCTCGTCAAGTGAACCTAAACGTTGCTGCAACGTTGCACGCTTCTCTTGTACGGTGCGCTCTTGCTCTTCGTATTTTGCTTCAAGCTGAGCAGAGCGTCGCTCTTCAGCCGCTTTAATACGCTTAGCTTCTGCTAATTTAGCTTGCTGGTCAGATTTAGCTTGGCGGAACTCAGCTTCGCGTTGACGATGCTCTTTAGATTCCAGTACTTTGCCCTGCTTAACCATCTCGAGAAGTTGCTCAAGTGACTTTGCCTTGGGTTCGTCTTGTGCCATCACATTACCAGCAACGCTCACTGCGAGCAGGCCAGCTAGACAGCTTTTAATCATGGTGTTTTTCATTGCACTGCCTCCGGCGCTGGAATTGGTAACTTCATCATTTCAGGAACACCGCCACTCGCCACTTTAATCGCGCTAGCGACTGCGTTGGCATAGGTACCTTTGTCTAGCTCAACCCATGCACCTTGTGATTTATCCCAAACACCAGTGAGTTCTTTATCTTTGGTTTGATAGACAAGTGCAACTCGACCAACCATGAGCATGCTCACTTGCACGTCAGCACCACCCACGCCAACAGGTAGAGTATCTTCGTAAACCAGCGCATTGCGGCCATACTCAGATTCAATTTTGTAGGCTTCAAGAACTTGACGGAACTTTTCAGCAACCGTCACGTCTGCACGGTCTTGCACCTCATAAAGGCTTTCAACACGTTCTTTACGTTCTGTTACAAGGAAAGGAGTATCCAACTCAACGAATTGCTCAAGCGTCTCAAGCATCTTCATAATGAGAGGCTGCATTTGGCGCTCACGAATGGTGACGTTATTGATGGAAGTCTCTAGTTGATTTAAAACCACCAACTGATTATCGATTTGCTTTTGTAGCTGCTGGTTATAGACACGGAGACCATCGATCTCTTTGTTCACGATCTTAAACTGCTGGTAGATATCAGCAGTTTCTTCTTGAAGTTTGTCGATGCGCTTTTGAGACTGCACACCAGCACTGGTCATTGCCTGACCTTCTTTCAAGATATTATCGAGCGTTTGATCTGCCTGTGCAGTGCCCACGAAAGCACCGAACGACAGTACTGTGGTCAAAGCCACTGCCCTGATTTGTTGCATCTTCATAGCTCCCCCGCGTCGGGTTCTTACATGATCGGGTTACCGAGAGAGGCGCATGGCTTCACGGGTTACCGGGTTAATTAATGAGTATAGATTATGGCGTCGATTATTAGAGCGCGCCATTTAATAATAGCTGGCGTCAACATTCAACGGTTTGTGAGCACTTAGTCATTAGTGTGTAGTATGGTAACAACCGGGTCTGACGGCGGTTTGACCCATTTGTTCAGACTCTAATCAATCAGCGCTAAAACCACTCAACGCGCACTTTTACAGTGCGTTCTTGCGCTCCAGAGTTATAAACGAATAATTGTAGGGGTTCCTTGAATCGGATCGGTGATCCAGACGTTCCACTTCATTCCATTCGTCATTATTAAAATCTGGAAAAAACGCGTCGCCATCAAATTGTGCATCAATTCGCGTTAGGTACATTCGCTGCACTAAAGGCAGCGCTTCTTTATATATTTGCGCACCGCCAATTACCATAACCTCTTCACGACCTTCGATCAACGGCAAATCGCTCACCAAGGACAGCGCATCGTCGACACTATGAACAACCGTCACACCGTCGGCATCCCAATCACCTTGCCTAGTCACAACAATATTTGTTCTCTCGGGCAACGGGCGACCTATAGAGTCATAAGTCTTACGGCCCATAATGACGGGCTTTCCAAGGGTTGTTCTCTTAAAAAACTTTAGATCTTCAGGTAGATGCCAAAGTAATTTGTTGCCCCCACCAATCACTCTTTGATCGGCCATGGCTACAATTAAAGCTATTTTCATATCTCAATCCGCGCCGAAAATTTAATGGCCCAATGAAAAATACAATGGGGGAAAATGCCACCCCATTTATAGGGCGCAATAACTATCGATTATATTTTTCTTGCAAAATCAGATGGCGACTGGCGCGCTGATTCCAGGGTATGGATCGTAGTTTTCTAAACTAAAGTCTTCATACTCAAAGGCAAACAAATCTGTCACATTAGAATTAATTTTCATGACAGGCAGGGGTCGCGGCGAACGCTCCAGTTGTGTTTCAACCTGTTCAGCATGATTTGAGTACAAGTGTGCATCGCCAAAGGTATGCACAAAATCACCTGGCTCCAAGCCAACGACCTGCGCGATCATCATGGTCAAAAGGGCATAGCTTGCAATATTAAACGGCACTCCAAGAAAAATATCGGCACTACGTTGGTATAACTGACACGACAACTTGCCATTGGCGACATAAAACTGAAAAAAAGTGTGGCAGGGTGCCAACGCCATTTTGCCTTCCTGGACATTCGCCTGGGGACCAATGCTTTCATCAGGTAATTGCGCCGGGTTCCAAGCAGAGACAATAAGCCGACGCGAATTAGGGTTGGTTCTTATCTGCTCGACAACTTGGGTTATCTGATCAATGATCTCACCGTTTGCCGCAGGCCAAGAGCGCCACTGGTACCCATAAACAGGCCCCAAATCACCGCCCTCAGTCGCCCACTCATCCCAAATACTGACTCCGTTATCTTTGAGATAACCAATATTAGTATCGCCCTTTAGGATCCACAGAAGCTCATAAATAATTGATTTCAAATGACATTTTTTCGTAGTCACCAAAGGGAAGCCCTCACCGAGATCAAAGCGCATCTGATAACCAAAAACACTCTTGGTACCTGTGCCAGTGCGATCCCCTTTTTGCACGCCGTTATCACGCACATGTCGCATTAAGTCTAAATATTGCTTCATAAAACTAACTCTATATCGTTTGCGCTTCGCGTTATTTTGATGACTCTACCGGATTTGATCTTGCCGATAACAAACCCCACATTATAAGGAGCAGCCCTACCAGTAGCATCGGAATCGATAAAATTTGCCCGCGAGTCATCCAGCCAAAGAGATCAAATTGAATATGGGCGTCAGGTTCGCGCGTAAATTCGACTGCAATCCGGAAGATTGCATAGAGTGAAATACCCAGCCCACACACGGTGCCTCGAGGCCTCGGCTTCATTGAATAGACAAACAGCACAACGAACAACACCAATCCTTCCAGTGCCGCCTCATAAAGCTGAGATGGATGGCGCACTAACTGTAATCTATCATCTGGGAAAATCACCCCCCAAGGCACGTCTGTGGCACGCCCCCAGAGTTCCTGACCAATGAAATTACCAATCCGCCCGAACATCAGACCTAGCGGCACCATTGGCCCAATAAAGTCCAGCAGCTGAATGACGTTGATTTTGTGCTTGCGCGCATAGAGCGCCATCGCCGTGACCACACCCAAGAACCCACCGTGGAATGACATCCCACCTTCCCACACACGAAACAGCCAGAGCGGCTCGAGCATGAAGGCCTCGAAGTTATAAAAGACCACATAACCAATGCGACCACCCACTACCGTGCCTATGGCAGCAAAAAGCACGAGATCTTCAACTTGACTGACACTGATTGGACTACCCGGTTTTTTCGCTCGATACATAGCGATAAACCAGGCTGATGCGAAAGCCAAGAGGTACATAATGCCATACCAATGCACCTGCAAAGGGCCAAGGCTTATTGCCACCGGGTCGAAATTGGGTATCTTCATAAGTCTCTATATGCTGATTTAGTCACCCAAGACATATCGCTTCGAATTACCAACCAATAACGATCTAAGGTTTCATCGCTCTAGCTCGCAAGCGGCCATCATAAGGTGTCGAATGAGGCGGGCATCATACCACCGATAAAAAATCAGATCCTATTTGGATGGCATTCCAACAGGCTTTTGTTAAGGTGGAAATGGTCCAAAGAAGAGAATAATCTAAAACTACATTTCAGAAATGTGACGGTAGAGATGCGACGACTATGTGCTTGATTTTATTTGCCTACCACAGCCACGACGACTTTCCATTTGTGGTGGCAGCAAACCGTGACGAATTTTATCAACGCAATACTCGTCCCGCACACTTCTGGGAAGACTCACCCGAATTGCTCGCGGGCAAGGACATGGAAGCAGGGGGTACCTGGCTCGGCATGACCCGTTCCGGGCGTTTTGCAGCGGTCACCAACTTTCGTGATGGCAACCGAACCCCTAACCCACAAGCTCTGTCACGCGGCGACCTTACTCGAGAATTTTTACAAAGCGATATGAGTGCCGCCAGCTATGCGGAAATGCTCACCAGCAAAGCCAACTTCTACAATCCATTCAACCTGCTGCTCAAAGATGATTCGGGGATGGTATATTTCAACAACATCAATGTCGAAACGACAATAATAGAACCCGGCATTTATGGCTTAGGCAACCATTTGCTCAACACACCCTGGCCAAAGTGCAAAATCGGCAAAACAGCGTTGCAACGCACACTCGACGACGCCAACTCGAACATAAGCGACGCACCAGAACGATTGAGCCGCTACCTATTAGAAACCCTACAAGATTCCACACAAGCAACTGATGAAGAACTACCTGAAACTGGTATTGATCGTGAGCGCGAAAAGCTACTTTCATCCATTTTCATCTCGACACCACAATACGGAACACGCTGTTCCACCACCATTGTAGCCACGCCGCAACAAACCCTATTTACGGAAGTCAATTACACGCCGGACACACACCAACCACTCAATCCACTGCAATTTATTATTCCTTCCACCCGAGAGTAACAAGTTACCTCTCTCAGCTTTTGGGGAAGCGACAAAATACTGTCAACATCATCGCGCGAGCACATATGCGCACTTAAGTTAAGTTTTTTTCGACATTTTATTGGCATCAATGCGCACCAATGATCTATCAAGTAATGCCTCACCTATATTTTTAGCGAATTATTTCGCGCCCCGGTTTTTTTCAGACCATACTTATTCTCATGAAGAGAATCACTATATTCGGCAGGACGCCTTTATCTTTCCTCATTACGCTGGTGCTAGTCGGGATGTGTTCTACTGGCTACTACTATGTGTTTCAAGCGAATGCGCGATTAAAGCCAGTACTTCCACCCCTTGCAGCGCAACGACACCTACAACAATGGCTCGAACAATCATCGACCGAACTCATGGAGGGCGAACCACTATTTCACCTAGGCGTGGTAACCGATATATATCAGCAAACAGACTACAAACTACTTTGGGTAAAAAACTACGAATTAACTGAAGCAGGCGAAGCGCTTCTCCAACAGTTAATGGAAACTAGCGCAGATGATCTTGTAAATTATCAATATCATCTGACCTACATACAACAACGACTACATTACTTTCCAACACGACCGAAAGAAGCAACTGCCATTGACATCATGCTGACTGACGCATTTGTCGCTTTTGCAGAAGACGTTTTGTCGCAACGACTGCAACCCAAAAACCTTTTATCATTTGGAAACATGCTGCAACCTGCCATGTTCAGCAACGAACAAAATGAAAACGCGGAACATTACAATCCGCACCGAGAGCACCTGCAAATTGTAAACCTTATAACAACAAGCTTTGAAGAACGAGAACTCGACAAAGCCATCGAAGCAATGTCACCTTCACACTCCCAATATGTGCAATTGCGCGAAGCGCTACAACACTACCAAGACATTGCCCAAAAAAATGTTTGGAGACCCTTCGAGAAGACACCCACCCTTCGGCCCGGTGACCGCCACCCACAAATAGAACAGCTGCGTAAACTGCTTACAGCCTACGGCGACTACCCTGAGCCACAACACAATACCGGTTTCAATTGGTTTAAAGACAATACTGCGCCCACTGTGGAAGACCCAGAATTCTTTGATGACCACCTAGCAAAAAGCCTCGCCTTTTTTCAATCTCGGCACGGACACAAACCTGACGGCATTCTTGGCAACGGAACCCGCAAGTTATTAAATATTTCACCCAACTATCGTATTAAACAAATTGCCTACAACATGAAACGTTGGCGACAACTCCCAAACAATCTCGGCGAAAAATATATATGGGTTAACATGACAGACTATCAACTGGATGTCATACAACGCGGCAAATCGATTCTGAACATGAAAGTGATTGTCGGCAAAACATCACGTCGCACGCCAGTCATGCAAGAACCCGTTAGCTCAATCGTTCTGAACCCGATGTGGAATGTGCCTCGACGCATCATGGTACAAGATATTTTACCCAAGGCACGCAAAGACCCTAGCTACTTAAAACAACGAAACATCCGCATTCTAAACGGCTGGCAAGAAGAAACCGAAGTACCCATTGATCAACTAGATTTGAACAACATGTCCCTGCGCTCTTTCCCTTACCGACTACAACAAGCCCCAGGGAAAGACAACGCTTTAGGCAGAGTTAAGTTTGTTATACCCAATGATTATTCAATATATTTACACGATACAAATAGCCCAGAGCTATTCAATCAGGATTACCGAGCCTTGAGCTCTGGCTGCATAAGAGTTGAGCACCCGCTGGTGCTTGCAGAAACGCTACTTAAAGGAAAGTCAGGCTGGGATCGCGACAAAATCGATGATGTATTACAGAGCGGAAAAACAACTTACGTAAAACTACCCGAAAACATCCCAACGTACTTAGCCTATTGGACTAGCTGGGTCGATACTGATGGCCGCGTTCAATTCCGCGATGACATTTACCGTGAAGACGAAGCGTTGCGCTCACAAGCAAACAAACAAGGCGAATATTTACTTTAACAACTTACCCCTCAACACTGCCGCCAGACCCTTTTGTTTTAATCTAGTCATTCCATAGCTTTATCGCTATGATGCCTAAAAAATCAAATTGGGGCCGCTAAATTTCCATGTCCGTTATTTCTCGACGCCGTCTCGTTCAATGGGGATTGAGCGGACTCGCTTTAGGCGCAGCCAGCCATACCTCAGCACTCACGACTCAGGTTGTCACGCAACGAGAGAAAAAGATTGCGTTACACAACTTGCATACAGGTGAACGACTGCGCGCTGTCTTTTGGCAGGACGGTCAGTACGTTCAAGAAACCGTATCAGAATTAAATTATCTATTGCGCGATCATCGCGCAGACACTTTCACCACCATGGACTTGCAACTACTTGAATCCATGCACAAGCTAGCCATACTCAACGAGGCGGAAGAGTTACATATTATCTCAGGTTATCGTTCACCAGAAACCAACGAGAAATTGCGTCAACAAGGCCGCGGCGTTGCTAAAAAAAGCTTACATATGCAAGGCCGCGCCATTGACTTGCGAATACCCGGCCGATCGCTCAGCAAGGTTTATCAAAGCGCATTAAGTTTTCACCATGGGGGCATCGGGTACTACGGCAAGAGTCAATTCATCCATTTAGACACCGGACGGAATCGTCGCTGGTAACAGCAATACTTCTGACCCCAAATACACTTGCTTCAAAATCATCGATGACTTTTCTACTCGCCTATTTTATAGGTTCCTAGACGACAACCCACATCTCACACAGGCAGAAATACTTCAGACACCTAGAAGAACATAATCGAAATTAAAACTGATGAGATTGTTGTAAATTATTTGAAAGAGTTTGGGGACAGGGTGGATACGAACACTAGACCCTTTGGGTCGGCCGCAGAAGGCGGGTAATGCCGGCGGCTTCCAACATCTCATTGACGGCTAACACAATATCATTCGCATCACTTAACTGTAGTACGCGTTCAAGCAAAGCTTCCGCCTGCTCCATCGTAATACTACGAATAACCGATTTAACTTTCGGCAAGTTAGTCGCATTCATTGACAACACATCAAACCCCATAGCGATTAACAGAATGGCCGCACCAGGATCACCGGCCATCTCACCACAAATAGTTACCGGTACACCTTTCGCGTGCCCCTCATTGACAATGGCATGAAGTGTTCGCAATACCGAGGGGTGAAAAGAATTGTATAGATCAGCAACGCGTGCGTTGTTGCGATCAACCGCCAATAAATACTGGGTTAAATCGTTGCTGCCTACAGAAAGAAAATCAGCCCGCGAGGCCAACTCCTGTATTTGATAAACCGCCGCAGGCACTTCAATCATGACGCCAATCGGCGGCAGGTCCATATTGAAGCCTTCTTCCAGCAGCTCATGATAAGCCCGATACACCAAACTTTGCGCTGCTTCTAGTTCCGCTGTGGAGGATATCATTGGCAACATGATGCGCAAATTATTCAAACCATCACTGGCTTTTAACATAGCGCGCACTTGCGCTAGAAAAATTTCGGGATGGTCGAGGGTAACGCGAATACCTCGCCAACCTAAAAACGGATTATCTTCATCAATAGGGAAGTAGGGGAGTGATTTATCCCCGCCGATATCCAAGGTACGCATAGTGACAGGATGAGGCGCGAATGCTTCCAACTGCTCACGATAAATTGCTCGCTGTTCTTCTTCCGTTGGAAAGCGGTCACGCAATAAAAATGGCACTTCGGTACGGTACAAGCCAACCCCTTCGGCACCACGTTCTAGCGAACGCAATACATCCGCCATGAGACCTGTATTCACCCATAAAGGAATGCGATGATGATCAACTGTTTCGCAGGGCAAATCGCGCAGAGCCTCCAAACCTTTAACGATTTGTTGCTCTTCTTTGAATATTGCTTTGTAGCGTTTACGCAACTCCTCACCGGGGTCGCTATACACTATGCCGTTGTAACCATCGACAACAAGCTCGCGATCTTCCATCTGTTTGTAGGGGAGATCCACCGCACCTACAATCGTTGGAATGCCCATGGCGCGCGCTAAAATCGCCACGTGGGAATTGTGCGATCCTTTAACCGACACAATACCCGCCAATTGATCTTCAGGGACTTCGCCCAATTGCGACGCTGTTAATTCCTCCCCCACCAACACCGCGAGCTTAGGGTACTCTCGGTTTTCAGTGGCAGATTCTTCTAAATGGGCCAGCACCCGGCGCCCTAAATCTCGCACATCGGCGGCACGCTCTCGTAAGTAGGGGTCATCCATACTGGAAAACTTACGCACATGACCAAGAATAACTTCCGCCCAAGCGTATGCAGCGCAATGGCCTGCACGTATAGTTTCAATGACTTCAGTGACCAGCGTTTTATCATCAAGCATACTGGCATAGGCATCGAACAACGCTTGCTCTTCAGGGCTTAAACGGTCTTTGAGTTGCTTACCTAATCCTTTAACTTCTTTATGCGTTTGCAACAAACAGCGCTTAAAGAATTTAATTTCTTCTTTAACATCAGCCACCGTTTTATCAACGACCGAGTTAAGGTCAGCAGGCGGGGTGATAACGACAGCACGACCCATCGCGACACCGGGCGCACCCGCCACACCGGTAAATTTCGCTTCTTTGGTTTGAGCACCCACGCTTTGCAGCGTACCGGTGACTTCGGCGTGCGCGATGAGCCCAGCTAATTGCGCCGACATGGTCAGCAAAAAGGCTTCTTCTGATTCATCAAAACGGCGGCGGGCAGATTGCTGAACCACAAGCACCCCCAACACGACACGGTGATGAATAATGGGAACACCCAGGAAAGAGTTAAAACGCTCTTCGCCGGTTTCAGGAAAGTATTGATAACGCGGATGGGATTCCGCATCATCGAGATTAATCGGTTCTTCACGGACAGCTACCCACCCGACCAAACCCTGGTCTGGTGCCAATCGAACCTTACCCACCGCATCGATATTCAAGCCTTTGGTTGCCATGAGCTGATAACGACCAGCACCATCGCGCAAATACACCGAGCACACATCGGTTCGCATCGCGTCGCGCACTCGCGTCACAATGATGTTGAGCACCGTCGCCATGTCATTAGCGGCGGCAACTTCCTGAACGATGGTGCTGAGGTCTTTAAGCACGGCTTATTGGCCTCCTGCGGCTTGGCGCTGTAACTCGCTCAGCGGTCGAGACAGCTCTTTTAATGCGCGCCGATACACATCACGCTTAAATGAAACAACTTTATTGACGGGGTACCAATAGCTAACCCAGCTCCAGTCATCAAATTCAGCCGTTTCGTGCTTATCCAATTGAATACGACTGTCGGCACTGGTCAGCTTGAGCAAAAACCATTTTTGTTTTTGGCCGATACACAGTGGTTTCGACTGGCGACGGATCAATTGCTTAGGCAAACGATAACGTAGCCAGCCGCGAGTACAGGCTAGAATATCCACATCGTCGGGCTCTAAACCGACTTCTTCGTGAAGCTCTCGATACAAAGCCGCCTCAGGCGCTTCATTATTTTGTATGCCGCCTTGAGGGAATTGCCATGCATCTTGGCCGCCAACACGGCGCGCCCAAAGCACTTGGCCTAGTGGGTTTGTCAGTATTATTCCCACATTAGGACGGAAACCATCCGCATCAATCACAACTCACTCCATTTGGGTGCTGGTGGGTTGCATGCTGCCTCGTCTCTGATCACCAAAACACCTTCTCGATCATGGATCTCAATCGCGAAAAAGCGGTGACACAGACATCAAGCGCGAAGCAAAGAGATCTATCCTGCCACAGATTTTCACTAAATCAATCGAAAAATCAGTCGTTTGCGGCTGCATTGTTGAATATTTCTATAAATTTACACCGTCTGGTCACTTTGTACTCCCACGAAACCACATCTTGCGCCAACTCCCCGGCTAATCGGTGTTAACGGACACAAGGCCAGTGTAAACTTCCGAGCTTTTCGCAGCGTCATCACGCCTTACGCTGCTCAGCCACGCAGGAGCCAACGTGAGCCTAGCACTATTTGACCTCGACAATACCTTGATCGCCGGCGATAGCGACCACAGCTGGGGAGAATTCCTGGTTGAACAGGGGATAGTGGATGCCGTGGAATACCGGCGCCGCAACGACGAATTTTACGAGGCCTATCAACGCCGTGAGCTAGATATCATGGAGTACCTGGAATTTGCCGTACAGCCGCTGACGCAGTACAGCCTGCCCGAACTTAAGCACCTTCATGACCGCTTTCTTGCCGCCAAGATTGCACCCATTCGACTCGCCAAAGCCGACGAATTAATCGCCAAACATCGGGTCGCAGGCGATAAGTTGCTTATCATCACCGCCACAAACCGCTTTATTACCGAGCCTATCGCCAACTGGCTCGGCATCCCCGATATCTTGGCGACGGATTTAGAAATTGCCAACAATGCCCAGGGCGAGCCGCGGTATACCGGTAAAATCATCGGCGTTCCGTGCTATCAAACCGGCAAAATTACGCATTTAGAGGCTTGGCTCGCCGATACCGGCCACGATTTACGCGATAGTTACTTTTACAGCGACTCGATGAACGACCTGCCCTTATTGGAGCAAGTCACCTATCCACACGCCGTCAACCCGGATGACGATTTACAGGCCCACGCAGAAGCACATGGATGGCCAATACTAGATTTACGGGATTAGATTCAAGGAACTTGTAGCAACAACCCCTCAGAGGCAGACATGAGACCGCACCAGTCAATATTTCGCAAACTACACCTAGCGACTATGCCGCTGCTGCTAGCCTTGGCCGTGACCAGCTGTGAAAAGCCTGACCCTGTGGAACAGGCAACCCCGCCTGTCGATGCCTTTCCGGAAATCACCGACCCAGCCGTGGATGCTCTGACCCAGCAAGCCTGGTCGATTAGCGCGGAACTGCTTGATGAAAGCCTAGCGAGCACGCAAACCTTCAACACGGCCATCGCGTCTTTGCTTACTTCGCCAAGCGAGGAGACACTTAAAGCGGCACGTTCTGCTTGGGTAACCGCGCACAATGCTTTTCAAAAGACGATCATCCTGCTAATGCTGGCAGACACCAACCCCGGTCTATTTGGCCGCTTGGCAGACCTACAATTTGCCATCGACGCGCACCCCATTCAGCCTGGATTTATCGACTATTTCTCGGTGTATACCCACAGCGGTATCGTCAATGACATTGCCATGCCCCTGACTGCCGACGCATTGCGACAACAACATGGGCTCACCGATAACGCCGATGTCAGCCTTGGCTTCCATGCACTGGAATACCTACTCTGGGGTGAGAAAGGTGACCGGCCACACAGCGATTTCGAAGCGACGGAAGAGCTCACCCAAGCGCAGCGCACGGCCGGTTTACGCATCATCGATTTACCCAACAATCGCCGCCGCACACTAGCACAACTACTAACGAACTTACTCGAAGATGACCTCGTTGCATTGAGACAACAATGGGGCAACCTCAAATCTCATTACCTTAGCATTACACCAACGGGCAGGGTGCAACTGTGGCGTTCAGCCACCCATAGCTGGGTCATCTCCACCATCAAACAGTTTGATGCCTATTCGGCTTATATCAATAATCCACCAGAAGGCGATGAGCCTGCCCCCTGGCACAGCCCATTTGCCGACAACCTAAACACCCACAGTGTGCAGGCCAACGCCCAAGCCCTAAGTGCGCAACTTGAAACCCTCAACACCATCCTGCTGAATACCGATCAGGGGCTAGGTCGCTGGACGTTACCAGAAGAGCAGCGAGACAGCGTCATCACGTCACTCGCGACACTGAAGACTAACGTCGAGCAGCAGGAGGGTAACTGGCCGGGCGGACTTACTGAATCCTCAGAAGAGCCGCTGGGGATGCTGCTCGACGTCCTCTCCGACGAAGCCTGGCAAAGTGTTGGGCAATCAGAACCAGACATTGACCTGCCGTAATCTACGTTCTGTAAATTCAGCTAGACACTCGCTTGTAGATAAAAACGCCAATCTCATAAACCCTGACTATACTTAAAGAACCGGTTTCACTGGCTGACGCCCCTGTGCCAGCAAGAAGCCACCCACTCCAATATCCATTGATATGAATTAGGTGAGATTGAGCATGCCGTCGATGCATCAAGAGCTGACCCAAGATCAAATCCAATCGATTTTACAAGGCGTATCCATTCCGCCGCAGCCGCAGATTTTAGTGGACCTCCAGATGGAGCAAGTCTCACCAGATTGCTCTATTGAAAAGATTACCCAGCTCATCGCGCAGGACGTTGGCCTCTCCGGCAGCATACTCAAAACGGTCAATTCCAACTTTTTTGGCAACGCCAATAACATTACGTCAATTGGCCAAGCCGCCAACCTGCTCGGCGTCAATAGCGTTGTTAACTTGGTGAATGCCAATTCCATTAAAGGCGAATTGTCCGATAGCCAAATTCAAGACCTTGGACGCTTTTGGGATAGCGCTATGGAAGTCGCCATGGCCGCCGCTGCCATCGCGCGTAGTATTGGCTACCCCAACGCCGACGAAGCCTATACGCTAGGCCTTTTTCACAACTGCGCAGTGCCGCTTTTGATGTCGCGTTTTGACAATTATGATGAGGTTATCAACCTTGCCTATGGCGCGTCTGACCAGTCCATTACCGATGTGGAAAATAGTTTGCTTAAAACCAATCATGCAGTTGTAGGCTATTACGTTGGCAAATCCTGGCATTTACCGGAATATCTCTGCGAAGCCATTCATGAACACCATCGCGCAGAATTGTCGTTTGCCGAACCAATTCTCGACCCCAAAAAAAGTACCCTACTTGCGATTCTAAAAATGGCCGAACACTCCTGCAAAATCCATCAACTGCTTGGCTGCCAGCAGCGAGATTTTGAATGGGAGCGAATACAAGGTAGCGTCCTCAACTACGTTGGACTGAGCGAACCAGACTTTATTCACCTTCAGGAGTCAATCTGGGAATTAGGGTTGGGGACGGGGGCGTATTATGGCTAGCCGAAGAGCCAACCACGACTAAGAATCACAAGTCTGCGAGAAAATTGGCGGGACATCACAAACAAAAACGCCCAAGCTAGCTTGGGCGTTTTTGTTTGTTGACTGAAGATCAATTACTCGTCTTCAATGGACGCCAAGTAGCCGTCCGAATCTAACGCGTCATCCAATTCAGACAGATCACTAGGCTTTACTTTAAAAAACCAACCATCATCGTATGGCGATTCGTTCACGGTTTCTGGGGCATCCTCTAACGCGTCATTGATGGCGATGACTTCACCCGTCACTAAAGAATAAATATCAGAGGCAGCTTTAACCGACTCCACTACACCAGCCTCTTCACCCGCATTTACAGTGGTACCAACTTCGGGACACTCAACAAAAACCACATCACCCAAGGCTTCTTGAGCGTGGTCGGTAATGCCGATAGTCACAGTGCCATCGCTTTCAACTCGCGCCCACTCGTGGCTCGATAGGTATTTTAATTCACTGCGAACATCGCTCATGATCATTCCTCATTCGTTTCTAAAATTTTTAACGTTTCGTTTTAAGTCAGTGCGAAACAAAATCTGCACGCATTGTGTTACAGCCCATTTTCATTGGCAACAGTCTCTTGGCAATGCAGCAAGCTAGATCTGTTTTTCACCGTTGCGGACAAAGCATGGCTTGGTGACGCTGACTTCGACTTGCTTGTTACGTATTTCCACCAAACAGGTTTCACCCACCGATGCCGGCACCCTCGCCAAAGCGACAGAAAAGCCCAGAGTAGGGGAGAAGGTGCCACTCGTAATCTCTCCTCGCTCCTCGCAACCCGGTATCACCACAGCTTGGTGCGCACGAAGCACACCTTTAGTACTCATGACCAAACCCACTAGGCGCTGTGAATCGCCGCGCGCTTTTTCCGCTTCAATCACACCGCGACCAATAAAATCGCGATCTTGTGGCTCCCAGGCAATAGTCCAACCCATATTGGCCGCAAGTGGAGAAACACTTTCATCCATCTCGTGACCATACAAATTCATTCCAGCCTCTAGGCGCAGAGTATCTCTTGCACCCAAACCGCATGGCTCGACGCCCGCGTCTGCCAGCGCCTGCCAAAAAGCCTCCACTTCACCGTGAGGCATTATAATTTCTAGCCCGTCTTCACCGGTATAGCCAGTGCGCGAATAAAACCATTCGCCTTGCTCAACAGCTTGAAACACTTTCAGTTCATGAACCGCCGTCGCTTGATCCGGACGCACCGCAGCCACTTTATCGATCGCATGAGGGCCTTGCACGGCCACCATACTCAACTCGGCACGCTCAACCACCTCCACGTTGAAATTGGACGCCTGCTTTTGCATCCACGCTAGGTCTTTCTCGCGAGTCGCGCAGTTTACAACCGTGCGATACCAACCACCCATGCCGTACACGATCAAATCGTCAATCACGCCACCATCTTCATTAAGCATCGCGGTATACAACGCTTTACCGGGGACGGCGTCCAGTTTCGCGACATCATTAGCCAGCAAGTAACGTAGATAGGCTTCCGCTTCCAGGCCGGTGACATCGACAATGGTCATGTGCGACACATCAAACATCCCAGCATTACCACGCACTGCGCGGTGCTCATGCATTTGCGAGCCGTAGTGCAATGGCATATCCCAGCCCCCGAAATCGACCATTTTGCCGCCCATAGCGACGTGTTTGTCATACAATTGGGTTCGCGCTGTCATGTAGTTACCCTGTTCGTTGCGGATGCTGATGCGGTGCCATGCAGGCGAGACAGATGCATCGCTGATGGCTAAGGCCGCGCATTTTACTGAGAAATGCCTGCTAAACCCAGAGGCTGCCCCTAACTAATCGCAACTTACTGAAACCGCGCCGGTCAGATGGGCAAAGCAGGTTAGTCGCCTGTCTCCGTGAGCCGTATCACTCGTTTGGAAATAGCCCTTTAGGTCATGCTATGGGAAAGTGGATTAAACGCAGCGTGTTTACGCTAGCCCTCTTGTTATTACTTGCCGCCATCGGCGTCGTCTTGCTAGTAACCGCCGTCGACCCCAATCAATGGAAAGGCCAGATAGAGCGTGCTGCCCGTGAGCAGGGTATTCAACTAACATTGACGGGCGACCTAAGCTGGCAGTTTTTCCCATCTCTTGCCATCCAACTGGGCAAAACCGCCATCGATTTTGGTCACGCTGACCCCCGTGCACCGCTGGTTCAATTTGACTATGCCGTCGCCCAAGTGGCATTAAAGCCGCTAATGGATCGGCGAATAATGGTCGACAATGTGACACTGCAAGCACCCAGCATCTTTCTCGCAGAATCCAGCGACGGCAATAATTTTTCTCCACCGAACAACCAACCGACCCATAGTGCGTCAGCCGATTCGACAACACCGGAGAACACATCACCCACAACCACGTCGCATAGCGATGCGAAACCACTAGCGCTAGAAATATCAGTCATTACTATTCAGGACGGCAAATTGACGTATGCGGCCACCCCTCAGGCAGGCGATGGAACTCCCGCACAATGGGATATCGATCAACTGCAAGTGACGGTGAACAACAGCAACCTTTCAGGCAAACCATTTACTCTCGCTGCATCATTTCAAATAGCCAACAGCGAACTCGCCATCGCGCCCACTCTCGATCTGTCCGGCACATTGCAATACAACCAACAGGCTCAAACCTTTGATTGGCAAAACGGACGCGCCATCGTTAGTGCAGACAATCAATCCGCTAATCTGCAGTTTTCTGTTGATGGTAGCTTCGCAAAATCTTTTAACGCCAAAGGCCAATTCAAAACCGACGAGATAAATGCTCGTCAGTGGTTTTCAGCTTTGCAAAAACCTCTACCTACGATGCAATCGCCCAGCGCGCTATCCAAGGTAAGCGCTGAATTCAGTTACACAGTAACACCTAGCAGATTGACGCTATCTAACCTCGTTGCGGTTATCGACGCATCCACGGTGCGTGGCAAGGTTGATATGCAATTCCCTAGTATCAGTGCATCCACTCAAGCCGTGCCTTTTATTAAAGGTGACTTCACTCTCGATACAATTAACGTAGATCACTATCTATCACCTAGTGACACAACTCAGACGGCACCGACGGAAAACGGCCAAACTCAAACGACTGAAGAACCATTGCCGCTCGATTCGTTGCGCAGCGTTGATGCTGATGTGCAACTTGCTGTCGATTCTCTGTACGCCATGGGACTAACCCTCACTACCGTTGCGGGCACTATTCACGGGAAACGTGGCGAATGGACACTAAAGCCATTCACCGCCAATGCGTACAATGGGCAACTCAACAGTAGCGCGACAGTAACAGCGGAAAATAATCGACTAACGAGTAGATTTAATGCTGAGCTTAACAACATCATGTTAAATCCACTGCTCAGCGATCTAGCTGACTTTAGCGACTTAACTGGCACATTCAACGTAACGCTATCGGGCGACACCCACGGGCAATTCGCGTCGCAATTGCTGGCCAACTCAGTGGCCACACTCACCGCCCAAAGCGACGCATTGCAAGTAGAAGGAATCAACTTTGAGAAACATTACTGCTCCGTAGCCTACCAACTCGATCAAACCAGCGAAATCCCTTCCGCTTGGCCAACCGCCAGCAAAGTGGATAACGTTAGCTTGCGCATAAACTGGAAAGACCAAATCGCCCACATCGCCGACTTGCAAGCCGATACCAGCAATTTACATATCACCGCCACCGGCAGCGCCAATTGGCTAACTAAAGGATTCTCAGTGCGCTTCCCTCTCACTATTTCACAAGAACGCACCAGCCCAACCGGCTGCGTTATTCGCAGTAAATTTTTACAACAAGAAGCCATCGACATCGTCCGCTGCAAAGGCTCGCTATCGACGCTAAACCTTAGCGAAGCCTGCGGCATCGACTCCGACGGCATTAAAGACCTCGCCAAAGAAGCACTGCGCTACAATGCCGATAAAAAAATCGATGAAAAGAAAAAAGAGATTCGTGAAGAACTAAAAGAAAAATTGTGGGAAGCGTTGTTTTAAACTTTTTTGAATTCATTAGTACCAATGAAAAAACCAATTCAATACACCTACTTTTTTGCGTTGCCACTACTTTCAATTCTCGCATGCCATGCAGACATAAGTGAGGCGGCTAGCGAGGGCGGCAATGCGCCAATACCAACGACAATTAAGGTCTCGCCGCAACCATTTCTAATGGGTTCTCCAGAAAGCGAGAAGGGAAGAAAACCAACTGAAAGCCCACAGCACTTCATCACTTTGCGCAATGCTATTGAAGTGGGCACCACCGAAGTCACTAAAGCTCAATATGCCTATTTTGTGCAACTAACAGGCTACGAACCGATTAATCGTTGCTTGACCAATGAGAAGCAGGGTGTGTGGCAAGAACTAAATAATCGAAACTGGCTAAATCCTGGCTTTGAGCAAACAGAAAATCATCCTGTGGTCTGCATTAATTGGTTTGATGCCAAAGCGTATACACAATGGCTTTCCAAACTTACCGGAGAAAAATGGCGATTACCTAGCGAAGCAGAATGGGAATTTTTCGCCCGAGCGGGAACCAATACACGCTACAGCAATGACGGTGATGAGCAGTCACTGTGTGATATTGCTAATATCTCCGTTCCCAACGCTTGCCCTAGACAGAACATCAAGACCTTACCTGTCGCGTCGCTCAATCCCAACGCCTTCCAGCTGTTTGATGTACATGGAAATGTCTTCGAGTGGACAACGGACTGCTACCACGAAAATTATCAACAAGCCCCTGATGATGGTTCCGCATGGGAGACCAACTGCGAGGCCATAAACCGCAGTGAAGTTACCTACACAGACCTAGCTGTCTTAAGAGGAGGCTCATTTGGCAGCCCGCCCAGTTATGCGCGTTCCGCAACACGCTCCTGGAGTGAAAAAAGAATGGGGCACATCAATGTTGGCTTTAGGGTTGTTAAAGAACTACCCCATTAAAACAATACCCTTAATCATTCGAGGTACCTGAAAAGTTTAAGTACAATCCCGCCTTTACTTCAAAATAGTAGCGTTTGATGTCCAATACCCATTTTTCCAAAGCCGTTCTCGATTGGTTCGACCAACACGGTCGCAAGCACTTACCCTGGCAACACGACATCAATGCCTACCGCGTGTGGCTATCGGAAATCATGTTACAGCAAACGCAAGTCAGCACTGTGATTCCCTATTTCGAACGCTTTATGGAAACCTTTCCTACAGTGCAAGATTTAGCGGCGGCAGATATCGATGAAGTCTTGCATTTGTGGACGGGGCTCGGCTACTACGCTCGCGCGAGGAATTTACACAAGTGCGCCAAAACCGTGGTTGAAGAATACCAAGGTGAATTTCCGAACTCGGTTGAAGACTTAAGTGCATTACCCGGCATCGGTCGCTCAACCGCTGGCGCAATTTGTTCAATCGTATGGGACTTACCCACCGCGATTTTAGATGGCAATGTGAAACGCGTTCTAGCTCGCCACTACGCCGTTCCCGGCTGGCCCGGCAACACCAAAGTCGCCAATCAATTGTGGGAGATCGCCGAATCCCACACGCCGCAACAGCGCACCGGCCACTACAGCCAAGCGATGATGGACCTCGGCGCCACCCTCTGCACCCGCAGCAAACCGGATTGCGAGCGCTGCCCCGTGCAAACCACCTGTGTTGCACACCAACAAGGCAACCCAACCGATTACCCCGGCAAGAAACCGAAAAAAGCCCTGCCCGTAAAAACCGTGCAAATGCTGATGCTTCAAAACCCCGATGGCGAATTACTGCTCGAACAACGTCCCGCCCAAGGCATTTGGGGCGGCCTCTACAGCTTCCCAGAAATCGCCAGCGATCTCTCCCCTAACGAGAAAGCCTCACTAGACTATTGCCTGGACCGCTTCGGCAAACACCTCCAACAGCTAGAAACCTGGGACACCTACCGCCACACCTTCAGCCATTACCATTTGGATATCACGCCCGTGCTTTGTACACTGTCGCGCACCCCAAGCGAGATCCGTAATGACGACACGCTGCTCTGGTACAATCCCCAACAGCCCGCCGCCATCGGCCTCGCCGCACCGGTCAAAAAACTGATTAGCAAAGTCGCGCCAAGCGCGACTAGCGAAAAACAGCCAAAGCTGCTGTAAGCACTAACACAACAACCCAATTCCAACTACTAATCCATATTCAAGGGAACACCATGCGCACCGTATTCTGCCGCAAATACCAAAAAGACATGGAAGGCCTCGCCATGCCTCCTATGCCCGGCCCCCTAGGCCAAGACCTGTTCGACAACATCTCCAAACAAGCCTGGAACGACTGGCTCAAACACCAAACCATGCTGATCAACGAGAAAAAGCTCAACATGATGGACATGACGGCGAGAACCTATTTGAAGGAACAGATGGAGAAGTTTTTCTCGGGTGCCGAATACGACAAAGCTGACGGATATATTCCTCCGTCAGAGGGTTAGTTAAGTGCGACAGACACAGCTAAGTCGTTCCCCAGAAGCTTATTGAATCGCTTGGATAGTTAGTCGGGACTGCTCAAATTAAGAGCAAATACCCCTTAGAATAGAAACACTTAGGATAACCCAAAGAAATTTACCCCAACCCCTCCGGCCCGCTTGACTCCAAGCCCCCAAGCAGGTTTAATACGCGGCCTTCGCCAACGGAGCCCCCGGCTCAGTTGCTCGAAAATTGCCCAGATAGCTCAGTCGGTAGAGCAGGGGATTGAAAATCCCCGTGTCGGTGGTTCGATTCCGCCTCTGGGCACCATATCGCAGGAACCCGCTTTTACAGCGGGTTTTTTTATGCCTGCGATATGGTGCCCAGAGGGGGATGAGGATCATCGACCGTGGTTCGACAAAATTGTAGGGAACACCAATTCGTACGGAACGAATTGGCGCAGCTTGAGCTGATCTGAGATCAAATCACAGGACGTGATTTGTAAATTTTGGTCCGACGACAGGAGGAGCCGAAGGCCGAGCATCAAAACGATGCGAGCAATTCCGCCTCGATCGAGCCCCACCTCCGAAACATCAAACGAATCGAATTTCTATTGATTCAAATGACCTTAAAAGCGACCAAGCATTTAGCAGCGAGCCAACGCGACAAATCTTACAGGACAGGTTTGGGCAGCCTCAGCTGGTCGTAGACCAAACAACGGGGTGTTAGGAGCCAACCTCGAAAATATAGAGAGTATAATAACCGTGTATAGATTCTCTTTTCTACTCAAATCCGCCTTCCACCCAATGAGAGAATTCAGCAAACACCTTCCTTTTCCAATCCGCTTTCTAGATTGCCTAGATCGCCCATATTCACCATAATTCCTCCAAGCAAATATGGCGGAACTCTTATAAATGAAGACCCTGAATAAAATTACCGTTACCGCACTGTTCTTTATCTTCTACTCCACGATTAGCCTTGCAAGTACAGATGAAGACACCTCTAAGGAGGAAGCCTGGCTTTTAGAGCAAGCAGCTCTTCTCCACTCAGAATTCGAATCACAGGGCCTGCTTTACACTGAACCTGGTTACGAGGAATTTTTAAACGCGTCGATAACCACTCTAGCAGGAAACAATTCAACACTCACAGAGCCAGCAAATATCTATATTATTCGCTCGGTAAAAACAGATACCTTTTCACTACCGAATGGGAACATCTACCTTACCAGCGGCCTAATCGCAGCCATGGAAAACATCGAAGACCTACTATCCCTAGTGGCTCATGAGTTTGGACATTTACAATATGGGCACTTTGTTAAGGCATTTTTAAATGGAAAAAGTAAAATAGTGGACGCACACACTAAGGATCTATTTACTCTTGGTCTCAGCAGAGCTTATGCCGAAGCAAACGCGTCAATATCATCATTTTCTCTCGACCAAGAACTTGAAGCAGACCGATTTGCAATAAGACTCTTGGAGTCAGCTAACTACAGTGCTAGCAGCTTATTAAACGCATTGACAAAAATCAATAAAAGCCCCGCATTAAGCTATGGCAATTCAGCTATTTTCGGTACACACTCTATTTCTAAAAGAATACGAGAACTTTCAGTAAACGAATCCAGCCACCGCAATTCTAATATAACAGGCTCAAAGACTAATGCTCAGTTAGAGATAGCATCTAAGTACGGAAGGCTGCAAAAAGCCATCTTTAAAGATAATATCGAAGCACAAATAAGGGAACGGCTATATTTCTTAACGATTAAGCAACTCGATTCCATCAGTAGTGATAACCACGAACTCGGCAACTTAAATTACTATTACGCAGAGTGCTATAAAGGGCTCTATGAATACCCCCAAGTCGCTGCAAACAACAATTTTAGACACACACGAGCAGCGGATCGATTAGGTCATGATTTTTATGCCGAAGCGATAGCAAAGAGAGACATACACTTCGATAAAGCCATCGAGCACTACCAGCTAACGTTGTCCTCAAGCCCAATTGTCACAAACGCCTATAAAAAGCTAGGGGAGCTATACGAGCAATCAGGCGACAATCTTAAAGCAATAAATAATTATGAAATGTATCTTAAAAATAGCAAAAATGCGCTCGACTATAAACGATTTGAAATAAAACTATCACGCTTAATGTCAAAGTGACTCCCGAGAACGATATGAAATATAGCGCACTTACTATTCTCTTCTGTGTAATTCTCATAAGTGGTTGCGCAAGCAACACCACCCCAAATGCAAAAGATCAGAATATGCACCCAAGCCTTTTAGATGAGCTACAGCGAATTAAAACCGTGGTTATCATTCCACCAATTGTAGATATAAGATTTTTGACATTGACAGGCGAGGACGAAGATCTAGTTAGCGACGAAAACCAAATTATAAATTACATTAAAACCACTACTCGCTCTCATCTTGAGAAGGCCGGCTACGGCATTGTTGAATATAATTTCGATGCAGCAAAATCTAACGACACGAACTTTACTTATACGATCACCAAAGTATATCAAGACTTCTATAGAGTAAAATCAGACTTACAGGCAAAAAGAAGAATACCCCAATTAAACACAAACAGTATGCCGATCTATGTTAGCGAAGCTATACACGATATAACTCACAAAGTTGGTGCCGATGCAATTCTGATCAGTCGTTTTTCCGGATATAAAAAATCGGTGGCCTATGTTGCTAAAGAGGCTGGAGCAGTATTTACACAAAACCTTCTGACAACCAATCGACACAGAAGAAAGGCTTCTACCGCCAATGGAGCGATAATCGATATTGCGCTTTTAGATGGACACACAGGCGAGTTGCTTTGGACTAACTCCCGTGTAGACTTTCTAAGCAAATCACTTGCCGACAAGGCACTATCAACCTTACCTCAGAGCGTGTACTCGGATAGCGCCCACATAAATTAGCTACCGTAAATCAACCTAACGACAAGACGTATAATTTTCCCCATTAAAATCACTAGGCTTCAAACCTTCGAGCTTGGTTCTCTGCTCGCCGATACGCTCCGTACTCCACGCGAGCACATCCATCCTTCCTGTAGGCTTCCTAACTTCAGCACCCGTTATTTTATTTCGCTTTACCCATTCATACTGAAAACCAGTAAGCTCAACACTCTCACCAAATTCCACTGAATCAGTGCTGTGCAGATCGGGTAAATCCGAGGGAAACCGAGGAAGCACCCCAGAAAAACCTGTGGCTTCGTCTCCAACGTAAATATTGGTACAAAGAGGATCATCCGTCGCATTTAAAAACTTCGCCGAAAGGGTGACAGGCTCATTACTAGAACGTTCGAAATGAATTGCGTTATAAGGCTGCGTGAGAAATACAAGGCCTATGGCAACCACAACCAAAACAGCGATCAAACTAAGATTTCGTAAGCTCAACACAACCCTCAACCGCAGCAAAAACCGCTTTAGCACTATCCTTAGAATACCCACCACCACCAAGTACCACTGCAGGAATTGAACTAGCTTTCAACGTATCTAACGTTATTTTTTCTCGCTTAGCCACATCATCAATAGTGAGCTTAAAGCCACCCAACTTATCACTGGCAAGAACATCCGTTCCCGCAACCACAAACGCCAACTTAAAACCACTTTCGATTTTAGATAACGCCGATGTAAGTTCTTCCAAATACTCTTTACCTTCTGTTCCTGGCTTTAACGGAACAGAAATATTCACCCGCTCCCGCGTAAAAGACGAAGTTGGATAGGCGGCAGAATTATAGACATCTAGCAATGTAACATTACTATTTTCCATGAAAGCATAAGCATTACCATTGCCATGGTGCGCATCGGTATCAATGATTAATATTTTATCTTCTGAGGAAAGAAGACCACTTTTAGTAAGCTGCTGAACACAAATTCCAATATCATTGTAAATACAAAAGCCTTCCATGTTTTTCTGCATAGCATGGTGGTAACCACCTCCGAGATTCCACGCTACGCCACCAGCTTTAAGTACCTCTTCAGCTCCCAAGAGCGTGCCGGCCACCGCCCAACGCATGGGCTCTAATACTCGCTTTTCTAAATAGGCATAACTAATCAGTGGGATACGCGGCACTTCAAGTGCATTCAGCACACCATTTTTATTACGCACACGATGCTGCATAACGCCCGATAGAAATTCATCGACCACCTTCACAGAAATAGGGCCTGAGGGCGATACGATATCAACGCTAGGATTTGATTTTAGCGAATCATAAATAGCACGAAACTTAGTACCTTCAAATGGGTGAAGGTACTTGAGCAAACCAAGATCAAAGTTGTAGCGCTCGTTATATATTAACTTCATGCAATCTCTTTCTCTGCTTCGACGCATGGCTCAGATAACTCACGCGCATACCGAAGCACTTCATTCGGAGTCCAAATACCCCTACCAAGAAACCTACCCATACGACCATAATCCTGCGCACAGGGATGGAAGCTTGGATCTCTTCCGCTAGCGACCTTTAAACAGCTAGCAACAATGTTTGAACAATTGTTTCGCGCAAGCTGATATTGCGGGATGTCAGACATTATTTCTGCAATGTAACGCGACAGCGCCGCCTCATCAATACTCGGTATCATTACCGTAAGCGGTTGGCGCCCACCTTCTGCCGATATATCTTCCGCAAGAGCGCCCATGAAGTGTCCGGCTTGGCTACGTTTAATTTTAAGATCTTTTTTACCAGCCCCATCAGCAGGCCAGAAACTGACATAATCTGTACCAAATGAAAGTGACGCATGCCCTACCATGCCATCGTGCGGGGGCCAAACATGAACTTTAAGCATTATTTCCATTTCCTTATGTATTGAAGTGATCAGTGAAAAGACCGAAGTATACCGAGATGGAATACACCATTCTGTGCTCTAGAGCGCCAACATACGCTTTGACCCCACATATCGATTCTATGTAGCATCTAAATCCACTTTTTCGGAATTCAGAATGAAAATAGAAATACCAGACCTCGTCGCGAAAGCCAGTGGATTAAACGAGCAAGAGCTTCGAGCCTCTTTGGCTGTAAAACTCTACGACGACGAGAAAATAACATTGGGCCAAGGCAGCCAGCTCGCAGGTATATCACAAGACGAGTTTTTAGATGTACTCATTCGGCATGGAGTGAATCTCAAATATGAGTCGAAGGACTTAGGAGACGATATAGAAAACCTGAAGGATTTTTATAGCTCCAAGCATGGGCTAATTTTAATAGCGCTTAATGGCATTAAGTCCATCGCTACATCGATAAATCAAGCACGAATATTTTCGTCTTTTCCGAAATATTTTTATATCTGCCAGCCAAAACAGCTTTCATTTCCTCTAAAGTTTTTGGCATAGGCTGCCCCGTCCAGCCATGAGGATTTTTAGGCATACCTGGGCCTAGGTAACCAAACCAAAGCACAAGGTATATTCCGCGACCAGCGCTACGATATTCATTTGTGTAATCATGGAGCTGTGTTTCGGCGGCCCTCCAAATTTCACTATGCCATTGCCCTTTGATTTCTATTGGTAGGTTCATGTTTCCATGAGTATTCAAGAGATCACAGCGTTTATCACCCGGCATCGCCCCTTCAACATGTGAACGTATATTAAAACGCTCCAAATATGGATTTAGTGATGATGCAATGCGGTCTCTGCAATAATTTTCATCGTGTGGAGTTTCCCCACTCCAATAGGGACGGACATCGTTTGTTTGTGAACTTCTTATTCGCTCTTGTAAGCTATCTAACTCATCTATCAAAATAGCTTGAAGGTCGTCATGATCACAAGGCTCTCCTCTTAACAAAATATTGCGCACATCATTTAGAGTTGGCAGCCGCTTATTGGCTTCCGCTCGGTTCCTAGTCTGCTGGGAATATAAATGTTTTAAGTGATCTTGATAACCTGCTAAAGCATCATCAATAGTCAAACGGCCAAGTAAATTTTCAGCCTCATCAGACAAATCTGATGCAAGCGCATTTATTCTCGAACGAACAAATTCACTTGCATCCCATCGACTTTTATCCCCGCTTGATTCCATATTGGAGCGATATACAGATTCCCATATTGAGCCAAATTCAACTATTAGAAAATAATTTTGAATAGCGTTCGGCTTTGACCAAACTAATGACTCTTCAGACGCAAACCCAAGAACTGCACGAAAAGACCATATGCTATCTTTTTCTTCTCTCACCAATGCCGTTAATTCATCAACGTATTCATCAAAGCTCGACAAAAAGGCCACCCCCATCCAAATATTACGATGGTCGTCACTATGCCAATTATTTTTTGAAACATGGTGATTCACTAGAGCTTTAACCTGCTCACATGTACCATACCGAACAACAGCTGCTAACAACTCCTTTGAGGTTGAAGCATGCATTCCGGGATAATCTTGAAGCCACTCTGCAGCAACTTTTGCTCCTATATCTGCAAATTCCTCATCTCTTGATAATCGGTAAAGCCCAGGCACGTGTTCAGATCCCTTTTCAATAAATGGTTCCACCGTATCACGTAGGAATACCTCCTTTACCTCTCTCGTTTGAAAGACAAGCCCTTCCAATTCTCTCTGCACACCGTTAGATAGATCGTCATATGAATGAGCGCCCCAATGACATGATGCGAGGGCGGAACATGCCATTTCTATTGATAATAGTGATAGATCGCCTTTCGACTCCAGTTGAATCGCACAACTAGCGAGCAGAATTGACTCAAGAAAGTATTCTTTGCTCTCATTTGTATGGAGCTCAGTTATTTTTCTCGCGCTGGGAATATCATTGTGCTGTATCGCGACGGACAGCGCCTCTATAGCAGTAGAGGCCATTTCCTCACCAACAAGTTCTACAATTCGATCTATGGGGTTTTTTATTGAAGTGAAATCTGAGAACCTACCTAGATAAGTTGAGGCCACATCATATAACGCTCCCAGAGCCTCACCTTTAACAATGGCCTCCTTCATTCCTTTGTATCTTTCATGTCGAGCCAGTGCTTTCTTGCGCCTCTTCTCTCCATATACTTTTTGCCGTTCCTCCTCCTCTTTTTTGTAGTCCCTTTCTGGAGGCTTCTCTAACTCAGCAATATGAGACAAAAGCAATTCATTTTGAGACGCTTGATTCTTTGCATGTTTTAAGTATGAACCAGTAAAATCAGCGTTAACTCCTCCCCATCTAACAAGCACTTTCCATATTGAGGGCCAATCTGGGTATTGTTCTTTATTCTCTAGCAACCAGTCGAGGTGGTATATCAAGTCGCTTTCATGCATCCATAAACCGCTAGCGGCCGCTCTTAAACCAAACAGACCCAGCCACAGTCTATCTGGATTTTCACAAGAAACGATAGCCTCAGCCTGGATGGCCCTGCGAATTTTGAGATTATTTGAGAAAAACGTAATACTATATTTATCCCAAGATGACCGGACATAACTGAACTCATCCAATGGTTTTAGCCAACTCCATATTTTTTCTACACTAGGTAAAGCACCCCTTTTGAATCGCTCTTCAAGAGTAGAAAATAGCCATTCATCGATATAGTTCTTTCTTTCAGCGCCAAGTTTTTTCTTTACCCCTTTTTCTAGACTTGTTAATACATCTAAACAGCCTGACAACTGGTCAGCTGACATTTTTCCATAAATTCCCCAGCCCAAACCAACGTAGCTTGCACCATTTTCTTCTGACATAGCTTCAGCCAATTCAACAAAAATATTTCCGATCAATTGTCCGTCGAAATGATTTATGTTTTCCTGTGCTATTCGCAAAGCAATACGTAATGATTCTATATCGGCTAGCTCTCTCAAATTTTCGACAACCTCAACCCAATTGGGCTGAGTATTACTTTCAGATATTGCATGAACAGCTGCTTGTCGCTCCATAGTTGTTGCTGCGCCATCAGCAACCAGCTCTAATAGCTCATCAATAATTTCGTCTGAAAAAGGATCACCTTTAATTGATTCAAGGACCATATGGGAGAGTTGGAAAGGTGTATGCGGACTACGAATAAGCTCAATTATGTCGCACCGCAACTCCTCTCTAGCCAATCCTTTGCCAAAACCAACAGCCCAATCCCCATCACGGAAGTAAGGGTCCTGGTCGGCGGTCAATCGCAAATTATTTAACAAGTTTTTAGATTGATACGTAGAGAGTGCAGATGGGTCCCCATATCTAAAAAAGCCATATGGATCTCTATCAATAAATCTGTCAGCAACTGTTGCATTTAGAGTCGCTATCCACGCATGTAGCCCTCTAAGTGATGACGGGACAATATTATTGCTACACAATATTGTTTCTAGACGCCACAGGGAAAGCTTGTCGTTTAGCGCATTAGCCAACCATTTTGCCGCCAAAAACTCTGCCATCGTTCTGTGGCAATATTCCAAAATGTTGATTCCTACTGGACGGAACAAAGACGAAGCAATTGCAGAACCAACCAGACCAGGTTCATATTCAGTATGATCTAGGGAATGAATAGCTACGTATTTTCCACTCTCTGATTCACTTCTACCTAGACATATCTCTCCAGAAAGAATTAGCTGTGAAAATATAAACCCAGCAGCCTCGATAAGCTTTTCTATTGAATATCGCACAGGATTAATTGAGCTATGCATTTCATTATGCTCGCCCACTAGAACGCGACTAGCATTTTCGTAGAGTTCGACTTTTGTTTTAGGCCATCCATTAATTTTCACAACTTTTAGGAAAAGTAATAGATATTGTGGATTACCCAACATCTCCAAAACATCATTATTCAAAGCTTGTGTAACAAACTCGCGTCCGTTAAAGCCCTCTCCATAGGAGTTAACAAAATCGACTATTTCCTGCTCATTTAAAGGAATTATACGTCCGACAACCGGATGTCTTTTCCACTTCTGATTTATAATCGTGGCATTCGCCACCCCTTGCCAGTCAGCAGCTCTACACGAAATTATAAATGAGACATTCGATGGCAATTTTTTTAAAACTTTGGCGATCGGAGTTCCTGCACCATACGCAGTTACTTCATCCACACCATCAACTATCACTACACTTTCTTCACTTTCAAAATTTTGTAGAGCTTCTAAAGTTGATGCATTGTAGATTTCAACTCCTACTTTAGCCCCCGCGTACCTCAAAAGCTCGCTTTTCCCCGATCCAGGCTCACCAAGTAGTACTAACGGCCCATCAAAAGCAAAGAATTCATCATCAGAATACTCTACCTCTTCACCTTGTTCATTTGAAACAGCTATGCGACGCGTTGAATAATTCACTTTACTCGACTAATTGTCTGAATGTTTATCAAATTTAAGAAGCCTAGTGCTAGACTAAAAAATCAACTTCACCCAACCCCCACACACAAACTCTGACTCCCACCACTCGCCAATAACTTACCATCCTCATCCCAAACATACCCACTCCCCGCCAACAAACCACCATACCCCACATCCGCAACCGCATTACAAAACACCCACTGTGTTTCACTAAACGCATGAAAGCGAACCGACAAATCCAAACTCGGTGCTGCGTAATTCATTGGGCCATTATGCAAATGCCAGGCAGCAGGCCATTGCATAGTGTCGATTAATACGAGGCTGCGTGCCGCATCAAGATAGGGGTCAATATCATACAATTCGGGAATAAAACGATACCACTGGCCGAAGTGACCATCACCCGCTTTCACTTTTTTAATATCGAGATTATCCCAAAACGGAAATGGGCCGAGAGTAGGGCGCGGGCCTGCTTCTTCAAGCGGCACATAGAATTCAGGTTTTTCGTAAAGGCAGTGATCAAGGCCGCTGTTATCCGGGCCTTGTTTGTGAATACCTGTCCAGACTAGGGCTTTGTGCACAAGCTTATCGTTTCGAAAAAGCTGCGCTTCATACGCTGACGCCTGTCGCCCGCGCTTAATACATTCGACTTTAACTTGCGCTTTACCAAAATCCGCGACGCGCAGGTATTGACCAAAGTAAGAGATAGGGAAGGGATGCTCACTGACTTGACCAACCGCGCGCAGCAGAATCGAGGTGATATAACCACCGTCTGGGCCATAGACTTTCCAATCCTCATGGATATGGCATTCGAACAAGCCATCAGCAATTAATTGACTCGCACCCTGTTCGGCTAGGCTTCCCATCTTTCCCCCTACTGACTACAACTCCATAACGCGCAATTAAGACCCAAATGCGCAAAGGGGTTCATCATAAACCATCGGGCGTCGATGTTGACACCCGTATACAGGGATTTACATTACTGGAGGCCAAGAATCGCTTGGCGCGCAATTCATCATTGCGCCTCGTACAATTAGAAGATAGGTTCTGCTAGAGGTCCCGATTCGGAATTCGCATATTATGCTTGAGGTTCTCACCCTAGCATTCAAAGCGAGGCCGATGAATTAAACTGCAAACTTTTCCTAGCAACGGGCGCAACACACGCCCAAGGCTCGCCCATAAAATGTCTTCAGCGGCTTGATATAGCGCCCGATGTTCGTTGTCATTAATGCAGACAATTAGTATCCTGCGAGATTGCTCAAAAAATAATCTTGAACGGCGTTATTTATAATAATTACTTCTACATTTGGTTACTTTCACATGAGATTCATTTCAATTGATATTAAATTTATTTTTTTATTCTTTTTAGGGGTTTTTCTGAGCGGGTGCGGAGACGGTGGTGGAGGATCATCCTCTGGTGGCTCAGGGTCAAACACGCCCCCTCCATCAGGCTCTACTAATTATTCGGTACAAGGCACGATTCTGGCTTAACCGGTACAATCGAATTACAAAATAATGGTACCGACACTCTCAGGATAAATGCTGGCAATAGCTTTTCTTTTTCACAGCGCTTAGACTCTGGCGACACATTCGACGTCGAAATTCTTGAATACCCTGCAAATCAAAACTGTTTCATATCAAATAATAGCGGGACGATAAGCAATTCAAATGTTACCGATATCGCGATTGTTTGTGCAGATGAACTAGCCTTAGTCAGCAAGATAGGAAATGGTCTCTTTCAAGGAATTGATACTCGGCTCAACTTAACTTTCGTTGCCGCATCAGGTGGCTTACAGATTTTTGAAACAAGCGACCCTAACAATCCATTACCGTTATCATTTATTGATTTACCTGGTTGGGTTACCGACGTAAAAGTGTCGGGAGATTATGCATTTGTTGCAAATGAAAATGGGCTTGTGAGTATAGATATAAGTGACCCTTCTGCGCCAGTAATCATGGGGGAATATGAAACCGAAGAAGTCAGTTATTACATTGCCGTTGATGGCTATTATGCATACCTAACGCGGCTCGGATATGGAATGGATATAATCAATGTCTCTGACCCAACATCTCCGTCACTTGTTTCAAGCTTAGACGGCATAAATAGTCCACGAGACATTCGGTTTTCCAACGAATATATTTACATGGCTGATGCAGCCGATGGACTGGTGATAGTTGATGTTTCTGACCGATCAACTTCCGTGGTTACAGGTAGCTTCGATGAGGTTGGTAGCGCAACTGCTGTAGATGTTAGAGGCGCAACGGCTTACGTTATTTCATATCTAGAATTACTTTACCGCCAAACCTTCCTTTGCCAAATCAGACAATCTACTCTGAGGCATACTGGCGACCTTTTGCAACAATTCCTGATACCTACCTAGCCCATGTTTAACCAATAGTTTAACAATCCAATTGTAGATACGTTCTTCGTGCTGAGCGTCTCCACTATCAATATAGTTTGATAGCTTTTCAGCGGATGTCTCTAAAAATTGTAGGCTTGGCACGTAGTCGAGATCGACATAGTGAATCATTATATTTTGATTAGCTTTATACTTTTCAGATTTCAGCATATTTAAAGCTAGCGTCTCATCAATTTCTCGATCTGTTAAACTGTAGTAAGGCATATCTAGCTGATAGCTTAATGAGTCTAAATCGATCTCATCTAGCTCAAACCCTTTTCGCCGACGAAAAGTAAAACGAGTTAGCCCAGTATCTTTGTAGTAATAATAGAATTGCAATCCGGTTATTCGATAAAGGCCGCCAAATCGAAGATGCTGAGGATTACCAAGGGTGTCAAAAACGACTGTTGGGGTTACTTTTTTCTTCCGAAGCTCCTTTAGCTTTATCATTTTTTCAGGAATATCTGTGTTAACTGCGTTTTCCGCTGCTGCTATGTACCCAGCTTTAATCGCCCCAATACTTAACATACCTTTTACGTACTGCTCTTCTTTCTCCTTTAGCTTAGAAAGGCGTTTCGAAATCTTTTCAAAATCTTCACTTAGCTCCTGATTAGCTATAGTCGCCGACACTTCTTCCAATACTGACGAATATCGATTACGTTTATTTGCTTCTAAAACTCTTCCGTACCAGATAATGAGCTTTTCACTGTATTCTTTATCACTATGACGCTGCGCGAGCAACTCAGCAACCACATCGGTAGTCTCTGTATCGAGATCTTCTGCATAATCTCGCATCATATTCATCAGCCTAATACTGTGATCATCATTGAATGTAACTAGGCCATATCGATACGACCAATTGATTGCCTCAGTTCCCGCTGCAGCACCGAGACTGATTAAGCTCAACACCCCTACAACAACGACCCGAATAAAAATACGCATACCAGAAATACCAAGTTTTTAATTTTATTAATTAGTGTGTCTTATTCAGCCGCCACTTACACAACAAGAGGCTCAACAAGGATTGAGTGCTGCATCAACAGTTTTTCGTTTTTTCATTGGATTTACAGAATGAATGCAGAACAACCCAGTTTCGAACTAGATTGCCCTTCGAAGAAGTAAGCAGCAACTAGAAATAGTAAAGCACCAGATAAACCGCCAACAAAATTGCAACCCATACAACCATGGTTTCCGTTGGCCACAAGCGGGCGAAGTAACCTTTGGTTTTACCAGACTCCTTGTAGGTGGAGTTTTCTATTACATTTTTAATAGTACTTGCCCCAGTGGATACCAGAGACTGATACAAACCAAAAATGGGCACACCCAAGCGCATAATAAATGCGGGTACCAAGCGACGATAAATCCAATCCGCATCTAAGTTGGTGGAGGGCAATTCCGGTGGATACATATTGCGTAAATTCAACCACACGAACGCCAATGCAGAGAAGAACAGTAACTGCAATTGCGTGAGCACGTGCGTGACGTCATAAGGCTGATAGACGTATTCCCACGGCAATAACGCGTAAACGGTTTGCGCTGGGAAGGTACCGATCACTACACAGAGAATCGCAGCGATAGTCATCGCGAAGAGCATATTGCGCGGTGGCTCGGTGGTGCGAATACCGGAGTCGTGCGCGAAGAATGCGAAGTATGGAATCTTAATACCCGCGTGGTGGAATACACCGGCCGCTGCGAATAAGAGAAGCAACCACACAACGTCGTAGCCTTCTTTGATCGCTGCGCTCATGATCATCGATTTAGATACGAAGCCACTGAACAATGGGAACGCCGAAATCGAAGCCGCACCGACAATACACAGGATCGCGGTTTTAGGCATCGATTTATAAAGGCCGCCCAAATCCGAACCATTAATGCGACCCGTCATGTGCAAGACGGCACCCATGGTCATCATCAACAAGCCTTTAAAGATGACATCGTTAAAGGCGTGCGCAACGGCACCGTTGAGCGCGAGTGATGTTCCGATACCCACACCGACCACCATAAAACCGATCTGGTTGATCATACTGTAGGCCAGTACGCGACGCAGATCGTTTTCGATTACGGCAAAGAAGATCGGGAAACACGCCATGGTGACGCCGATCCATACCAAAATTTCTTCGCCGGGGAAGCCACGAGCAAAGGTATAGACCGCTACTTTAGTGGTGAAAGACGCGAGAAAAATTGTGCCTGTCGGCGTCGCTTCGGGATAGGCATCGGTTAACCAATTGTGCACAAAGGGGAATGCGCACTTAATACCAAACGCGAGGAACACAAGCCATGCACCAATGGCCGCAATACCTTCATGCTGCAAACCGATTTCGTTAAACAATAAGCTGCCCGTCACTTGCGCGAGAATAAGCAGCCCCGCTAGCAACATTACGCCCGAAAGCACTTGAATAATCAGGTAACGAATACCAGCGGAATAAGCGCGATCAGTTCGGCGTGCCCACACCAAAAATACTGAAGTTAACGCGAGCATTTCCCAGAATACGAATAGCGTTAGCATATCGCCGGCAAACACAGCACCTACCGCACTCGCGGCGTAACACAACGCAGCGACATGCTGCACGGTATCTTTCACATGTAGTGCGTAGAGAATGGCGATAAACGATGCAATATGAAACAGGTAGCCAAACATGATGCTGAGTTTGTCTACGCGCACAGGCTCAAGGGTATAACCCATAAACTCTAAGGTACCCCAGATGCCGCCATCACCCCAAAAGTTTGGATCGATACCCATCAGGTTCAATGCACCAGCAATAGGTGCTAACAACATGATGATATTACGCGGCCAGCCACGTAAGAGGATCGCCGCGAGGGCACCCAATAACAGCGGTACAAAGGGAGGAAGTAGCAAACTAGTCATCGTAGTAGTCTTCCCCACGCATTAGGACTTTGCGCATCTCTTTGGCGATCAGTACCAGAATGACACAGCCAACAAATCCGTAAATGGCGTAGAACGCCGGAATATTTTCCCAAGAGTGATAGATGTGGCGATGCACAATAAAATCGACAATAACCAAGCCAATGCAGATAACGTAAAACACCTTGAGAATTTTTTTGATGTTTTCAGGCTTATCAAAGAAGTCTTGCGGCTCATCTTGTTTGTTCATCTAGCCTCCTTCACCTGCACCGGTTGAGACACCGGGAATAAGATTAATTAAATCAACCAGTGGTTGAGGGAAGAAAAATAATGCTAAGCACCCAGCGCTGGTAACACCAATGGCAATCAAACACGGCAATGGTGCCTCTTTTGTTTGCGACCACGACCAAGTTTGCTGGTTATCAGCCGATACGGGGTTAAAAAATGCACGAATAGGGATAGGCAATAAGTAGGCAATATTAAGCAGCGAACTAATCATCAATACCGCGACAACAATCAATTTATCGCTTTCCAATGCGCCGATCGTTAAATACCACTTACTCCAGGTACCCGCCATAGGCGGTAGACCGATAATACTGATCGCACCGATTGCAAACGCCGCCATGGTTAACGGCATGGTTCTGCCTAAGCCAACCATCTCACTGATATTCTTCTTATGGCTGGCAACCATGATCGCGCCTGCACAGAAGAACAAGGTAATTTTGCCAAACGCATGCGTTGCGATATGCAATGCAGCACCGGCTGCAGCAACGGATGACGCAAGTAACGCACCCGCGACAATATAGCTGAGCTGGCTGACGGTTGAATACGCAAGTCGCGCTTTTAAATTATCCTTCGTCATGGCGATGCAAGACGAAATTAAAATAGTTGCCGTGGCGATATAGAGCATGATGTCGGTGGTGGGAATATCTTTTAGGCCATCGATACCAAAGATATAAATCGCGACTTTAAGAATACTGAACACACCGGCTTTAACCACGGCAACCGCGTGTAACAACGCACTGACCGGCGTAGGCGCAACCATCGCCGCAGGCAACCAGCGATGGAACGGCATCAGTGCCGCTTTACCAATGCCGTAGCAAAACAGCACCAATAGTGTACCCAAAATAATTGGGCTTTCGACATTCTGTAAAATACCGCCCGCTGTGAAATCGAGCGTACCAGCAACCGCCCAAGTACCCAGAACTGCAAGCAACAAGAAGGCAATCGAAGTACTTAGCAAAATACCTAAATAAACTCGGCCACCTTGTTTAGCTGCATCGTTACCCGCATGCGTCACTAGTGGATAGGTGGATAATGTGAGTACTTCATAAAATACAAACAGCGTTAATAAATTACCGGAAAAACAAATCGCCATCACCGACGCAATAGCCAGCGCAAAACAAAAGAAGAACCGTGTTTGATTCACTTCGTGATGGCCACGCATGTAGCCGATGGCATAGATACTGGTGATAATCCAAAGGAAGCTAGCGACCAGCGCAAATAGAACGCCAAGCGGCTCAACGTTAAACGCCAAGCCCAAGCCTGGGAATATTTCGACCCACACCGATTGCATAGCAACACCATTAAAGGTGTTGTCTGTAATCGCGAGCACAATGGTAAAAAGAATAAATGCCGTGGATAGCGTGATGGCTTCACGAACGTTAGGCGACTTACCTGCCATTAACAGACAGAAACCGCCGATCAACGGAAGAAAGATGGCTAACGCAATTAACTGAGACGGCTCGACGAAACCCCAGAGATTCATGGTGTCATCTCCGCTGTCTGTGTGTTGGCAAACAACCATTCCGCTGCACTGCTTGCAGCTTCTGTGGTAACAGAGGTATCAATGCCAAAATACAGATTGGCAATCACCAGCACCCACATAGGGATTAGCATAATGTACGGAACTTCTTTCACTTTGGCGGGATCAGTCGTTTCCGGTAATTTTTGGAAATACGCCGCTTCAAGAATTCTGCCGATATATACAACAGCCAATAATGAGCCCAGCAGAACAAGCACAGCCACTATCCAATTATTTTGTTCCAGCGCGGCACTGACTAAATACCACTTGCTGACAAAACCAACCGTCAAAGGCACCCCAATTATGCTTAATCCGGCCAACGTAAATGCCGCCATGGTTAATGGCATGTGTTTACCCAGGCCACGAAAATCCTTGATATCTACTGAACCTAAGCGATAAAACACAGCACCCACTGCCATAAACAGTGCGCCTTTCATGAGTGCGTGATTAAAAATATGAATGAGGCCAGCCATTAAACCCGCTGCACTGACTAAACTAATACCCAGCACCATGTAACCGATTTGCGCCACACTACTAAACGCCAGTACTGTTTTGACATTGTTTTGTAACGTTGCCATGTAAGAACATTTAAAGATCGCCACAATCGCCAGCACAACGAGAATTAAATCCATCGTCATTTCGTTGAACACATGATCCGCACCAAAGATGGTGAAGATAAAACGAATCATCACGTAGACGGCAACTTTTGTCGCGGTACTCGCTAGAAATGCAGTAACAGCTGAGGGGGCGTGCGTATAAGCTGGTGGTAACCACATGTGCAGCGGGAATAGCGCCAATTTAACGCCAACACCCACCATGATGAAAGCAAGCCCGGTATTAATAGTACGGCTGCTTTCTAGCTCTAAAATCCTCACAGACAAATCGAGCATGTTTAGGGTGCCGGTTTTCATGTACAACATGCCGACACCGATAAGAATAAAGGTCGCGCCAATCGTCCCCATGATTAGATAGCGAAAAGCGGCAGTAAGGCAGCGCCGATCAGACGCCAAGCTAACCAGGGTATACGTCGCAAGAGAGGAAATTTCGAGGAAAACAAACAGGTTGAAAGCATCACCTGTTACTAAAATACCTGATAAGCCTGCTAAACAAAGCAAGTGAGCCGTGTAAAAGAGTAGATGTTTATCGCTATCGATTTCCTTAGCAACACTTTCTTTTGCATAAATTAGTACCAGTGTTGATAGTGCCGTGATGGCAAGTAACACAAAAGCGTTGGCCGCATCGACGCGAAGCTCAATACCCCATGGAGGTAACCATCCGCCTACCGCATAACCCAGAGAGCCATCAGCAACTGTAACGACCAATAGTTGCCACGCAACGACGGTAGCGCACCCACTGACTAACGTGGCGATAAGCCAAGCGACATTCGCACGCCCAAACAAGAGCACAATCGGCGCAGCAATAAGCGGCAATAGTATGGGTAGCGCAGCTAGGTGTTGCGCAAGAAACTGTTGTTCAAGCATCAGATTGCATCATCACTGTTTTCAAACTCATTTTCTTCCACTGTGCCATAAGCACGCTTTATTCTAATAATGAGCGCCAAACCCACAGCCGTCGTCGCAACGCCAACCACGATGGCAGTAAGAATCAATACATGAGGAAGCGGGTTCGAATACACTTCCACACCCTCGACCACAATCGGCGCTGTACCTCCCGCCACTTTGCCCATGGAGATATACAGCATAAAAACCGAGGTTTGAAAAATGTTCAGCCCCGCTATTTTTTTTACTAGATTATTTGCGGAAATAACGATGTAAAAGCCTGCCATCATTAAAAAGACAACAATCCAATAGTTGTAGTAATCGACAATAAAACTCATTGCACGTTACTCCTCTCGGCTTGACTCGCAAAAGCGTAGAAAATGCTAAGCATTACCGCAAAGACCGTCACACCAACGCCAAGCTCGATAATAATAATGCCGTAGTGTTGGCCATGGAGAGGGTCGTGCGCAAGCCTATTGTAATCGAGGAAATTGCCACCTTTTAACATACTAACAAGCCCTACACTGGCGTAGAGCAACACACCCAGAGGCGCTAGAATCTGCAAAAATTTTGGACTAATGACACGCTGAGCAAGGGGCAAGCCAAACACTAATGCATAGAGAATCATAGCGGCTGCGGCTATCACACCCGCCTGAAAGCCTCCCCCAGGACCAAAGTCGCCGTGAAACTGTACATATAACGCAAACAAGATCACATAGGGAATCACCACCTTGGCAACCACATGCAATACACGATGGGATTGAAGCCCAGACTCAGGCGCCCCATCGTCTTCATTGCGACGAACACCCAACAGCGTGAGCACGCCAATCATCGCCGCAAAAACCACAACGGTTTCACCCAAGGTATCGAAGCCTCGATAACTGGCGAGAACCGATGTCACCATATTAGGCAAGCCAACTTCTTTTGGCGATTCTTCAATATAGCGGGGCGCAACGTGTTGATGAATTGGGTTTTCGGGGTTACCGAAGGGTGGCATATCCAAGGTGCCATAGACCAACGCGGCACCGGTAACCGTGACGACTAATAAAGGGAGTACAGAGGAATGTTTGCTTTCTTTTTCTTTGCGCCCGGTTAATGCCAGTGTGCCGAGCATTAATACAGTTGAAATTCCCGCGCCGACCGCTGCTTCGGTGAAAGCAACGTCCACCGCATCCAAGCTAACAAAGATCAACGCGGATACAAAACTGTATATGCTAAATAGCATAACAACGGCAAAGAGATCTTTTAGGAAGATCACTCGCAACGCAGTGATCGCTAGCATCCCCATTAACACCAGATCAATTAGCACTGCCATAGTTACGGGCTCTCTTTTTTCTGGTCGGCCTCTGGGATACTTAACAGCCCCCCATGACGAGCTGATTTAGCCAAAGCGTGGGAGGCGGTTGGACTGGTAATCATCAAGAAAAGCAGGATAAAAATGAGCTTTGCCGTGTTTAAATCAAACTGCGTTTGCAACAAAAGGCCTAACAGAATCAAAATCGAGGCTATTGAATCTGTCACACTAGCCGCATGAACACGAGTAAAGAAATCAGGGAATCGGAATAAGCCCACCGCACCTGTAAAGCCAAAAAACACGCCAGCGAGCAACAATATAGCGCTAAGAATATCCAAAACGAGCATGTCTTATCCTTAGTCTTTTAATTATTCCATGGGTGCGGTGTATTCGAAAAAGCGCAACACCGCGACCATACCAATGAAGTTAATGAGCGCGTACACAATGGCAATATCGAGGAAATCGGGACGCCCCATAAAAAACCCAACGGCAGCAATAAACAATACTGTTTTGGTACCAAACATGTTCACGCCCAGGATGCGATCGTAAACTGTGTCTGAATAAAATGCGCGAGCTAGTGCGATCGCCATTACCACTAAAATCGCAATGCAAACAGCTGCCAAAACACCAGTCATGTCTTAGACCCTAAAATAGTCGTGATTTTACTTTCCATGCTGCCCGTTTTTAGCTCGTCAATAGACTCTTTTTGCAAAGCATGAACCGTCACCTCACCGTCTTCTAAATCAACACTTAAGGTCCCGGGCGTTAGGGTAATTGAATTTGCATAGATCACCCGCTTTGTTTCTTCTGGAATACTAACGGGTATTTTTTCTAATGAAGGCGATAGCTTGCTGGTCGGAGCCCAAACCAGGCGAGTTACCTGCAGGCTCGACAAGACGATTTGCCAAATCAGCCATAGCGAATAGCGCACCATGCGATGGCCAGTGCCTATACGTTTAGGATCCCCATCAACCTTGTCCATCCGCGCTAGAAAAACTATAACAATCAACACAGACAACACACCAAACCCCAGCATGAGTGGCATGAAATAACCCGAAAGGAGTAGCCAAAACACAGCTAGAAGCAGCGCCCATTTGCCTAAGTGCATAAATTATTCCAATTTGCTATTCACCTGAGTATAGCAAAATTTAAAAGACAAGTTATAGGGGGGCTGAAGAGGCTTAGCACAAGATAACAGTAAGAGTGTCTCGCCATAGTCTACAGACTGATCAGAAAAAGCAGCAAGCAATGATAACTTGGCGTCGATTTGATCAGGTGCACTCCCTAAACGCTGAAATACACGAAGCCAAAACAGTTATCAAAGCAGACGCGCTTAGAATCAAGCGCTAGTAGTCAGCACACATCCCAAGAAACACCTCAAAGAAATGAATGCGTAAGGCACCGCTGTTGTAGAACACGTTACGCAACCCTAGGTTTTGAAGGGATTAACGAGCAACCTCCGCAACGGCTTGGGTGATATGACATCAGCCGATGTGACGCGAAGCGATCGCCCTCTAAACTTAACCACGCGAGCTCTATTTACAAATTACCCACCATAAAACGCGTAGAGCGCCTTATATAAGCCCAGGTTATCCGCCTACAACGCGGCCTGGGTCCACTGCACAATTTGCTTCGCCTGCATCGCGCCGGGCTGAGTAGCTATCGCTTTACCGTTTTTGAACAACATAAGCGTTGGGATACTCCGAATATTATAGCGCGCAGCTATGCCTTGCTCTGTTTCGGTATTCACCTTGAGCAATCGCACGTGAGGCTCTAATACCGAGGCAGCCTGCTTGAATTCCGGCGCCATCATTTTACAGGGGCCACACCAACTTGCCCAAAAATCTACCAGTACGGGGACATCCCCTTTATTTACCTGACGATCAAATTGCGCCTGATTAACGTCAAAAGGCACGCCCGTAAACAATGCCGATTTACATTTCCCACAGTTTGGCGCAGCGTTGAGTTTATCTTTCGACAAACGATTTATTGCTTGGCAATGCGGGCATACTGCATGCAGTTGAGTACTCATAACCAATTAACCTTGAAACATAGTGCCAACTAATATTGTGACTTTCGCAACAATTTTCAACCATGATTTACCATCAGAGCCACACTTGAAAGGTGTGCGAGATTTGCTGATTTATTCCGTGAAACAATATAATGCCCGGCGTAATACGTAGCAAAACAGTGAGCCAGATAGCATGTCGAACCGTAGCTCACTGAATCATGACCACCCAAAAGATGTAAACGATGACGAAAACCTTCGGCAATCCTAGCCATAGTAAAATTGCAGTGATTGGAGGCGGAGTAGCTGGCTCCACCATCGCACTGCGGCTAGCGGAGCTGGGCATCGATACAACACTGATTGAAAAAAGCGATAGCCTCGTGAGTGGCCCACCGATTTGTCATTTACACGCTGGAGGCAATTTATATCGCGAGATTTCCGACGAACAATGCGTAACGCTTTTGCGACAGTCCATCGATACGATGAAGGTCTATTCAGAATGCGTAAACCGACGTCCAACGGTGATAGCGCTACCCATTTGGGATTCACATTTAGCCAATGAGTTATTACCTCGACTCAAATTACTGCAAAGAGAATATCAGAAGCTGGTCGATCAAGATGCAGTCAATGCCATGCTGGGTCATCCTGACAATTACTACCGCTCTTATGACCGAGACACCCTTGAAACACTTGCGCAACAACCTACACCCAAAGCCCCCGTATCGGCTGACGACTGGATGATTCCCGTTGCCAAGCATCTCGACTTTTCGACAATACAGTTTCCGATTTATTTGGTCCAAGAGTATGGTTTGAGTGCTTTTCGTTTTTCAGCTGCTTGCCAGCTTGCCATGAACCAATTAAAACATTGCACACTGAAACTCAATCATCAGGTCATTTCGCTAACCAAAACACCCACAGCGGAAGCCGGCTGGGATATTTGTGTAGTCGATGCTGAACAAACCACTGAGACATTCCGGTTCGACTACGTGGTTAATGCGTGTGGTTTTCGTAGCGGCGAAATTGATGACATGCTCGATTTGAAACGCGAGCGATTTGTCGAGTTTAAATCGGCATATATCGCGAGATGGGCTAACTCAGAAGACTTCTGGCCGGAAATTATTTTTCACGGTGAGCGCGGCACACCACAAGGTATGGCACAATTAACACCCTATCCTAACGGATACTTTCAAATTCATGGGATGACAACCGCAATTACATTGTTTGACGATGGATTAGCAACAAGCGACAAAAGAAGTGCTCAACCCCAATTAGCGCCACATCATTTACACAAAATAGAATCTAACTGGGAGCCGAACGAAATCGCAACAAGAACACACGCCGCGATCTCACATGTCGCGCAATTCTTACCGCGTTTCAACAGTGCAACACTAGCCGGAAAACCTTTATTTGGCGCGCAACAAATACCAGGCAACGATCCCAGCTTACGCACCGCGAACATCTCCTTCAACTCCGATCACTATGCACGAGCCGAAATAGTAAAAGCCTCTTCTGCTTTAGCAGCAGCCGACGCAGTATTACAAGACCTTGTCGATAAAACCTTGGTGACGTCGGAGGGATCAGAGCTCACCACCAACCATCACTACTTCCCAGTTACAACGAGCAAGTTTTCGTCAAACGATATAACCGCATTAGCCACAAAAATAGCGCAGGACCGACAGTACCCATCAGCATTAGCGCAACCAATGTCAAATCACTCTGATAACAATGTCAGTAACGCTGAAAAGTCATTCACCACATAGTCTGGCTCATATTGACTAATAGGCACACCATAGTTGTAACCATAGCTTACCCCCACCGAAGGCATGCCTGCAGACTTCGCCGCCAAAATATCATTTTTTGAATCACCAACCATCACACACTGATGAACAGACAAATCAAAATGTCTTGCTGCAAACAATAATGGTTCTGGCTGCGGTTTTCGTTCAGGCAACGTATCGCTACCGATGATTAAATCAAACAGCCCGCTCAAACCCACGCCAGACAAAATAGGCTCAACAAATCGGTGTGGCTTATTGGTAATAATCGCCATTGCATACTGGCCATGGAGCGTACGAATTGTTTCTTTTACACAAGGGTAAAGCATCGTGTTTACACACATATTCTTTTCATAACACTGCGTAAAGACCGTGAGCGCATGGTTAAGCTCTGTTGGCGTAATACGTTTGTCTGGCGTCGCGCTCCCACTCAATGCTCTCGCAACCAACAACTCTGGACCATTACCCACCCAACTTCGAATATCATTTACGGAAAAGGCGGCTTTACCTAACACATCTAGCATGTTGTTAACCGCTAAGGCGAGATCAGGAACGCTATCAACCAACGTCCCATCAAAATCGAAAAAAAGAGCCTTTGTATTTTGAAATTGCATAGTTTGATTTAGATCCGATGTATTATTTAAGCAACGCATGATACCACTAGGCACTTTACAAGGGCGAGCATGTCCATCAGTATGGTTGACCCACGTATTTAGTCACAAGAGGAATCTAATGCACGTTGACTTCTGGCATGATAAATGGGCGAATAACGAAATTGGCTTTCACGAAGGCAAACCCAACGCGTTGCTGACCCAGCACCTGCCCCAATTACACTTAGCACCTAAAAATCGAATTTTTCTGCCTCTATGCGGAAAATCTATGGATATACTTTGGTTGCTAGCGGAAGGATATGAAGTTGTTGGTGTTGAGCTGAGCTCACTGGCGGTAGAACAACTGTTTGAAACATTAGAGATCGCACCGCAAACTGAAAGCGTCGGCAAATTTACGCGCTTCTACACAGAGGGATTAGATATATTTGTCGGCGACTTTTTTGATCTCGATGCAGGAATATTGGGCCAAGTAGATGCCATATATGACCGCGCAGCACTCGTCGCTCTCCCCCTCGAGATGCGCACTCGCTATGCAGCGCACCTAACCATGATCACTCATCAAGCTCCCCAGTTGATTATTTGTTTCACCTATGACCAATCGCAATTAGCTGGCCCGCCATTCTCTATTAGCGATAACGAACTACGTAAGCACTATGCTGATCACTACAGCCTCGAATTACTTGAAAGTATGCGCTTAGCAGGCGGGTTAAAAGGAAAATGTGATGCGGAAGAAAAAGCGTGGCTTTTAAAAACCTAGATACTGCAACTCGCTAGTAAAAAGCCTACATCACCGAGAAGAGGGCGGCGGCCTCGAAAGCCTTTGATTGATCCGATCGTTCAACAATTTTTGCTACTCATGATCAATATAGTCGATTACCGCTACTTGTCTTTCATCACACGCTTGACCATTTTACCAAACTGCTTGTCTTTTTCTCGCTTCTCAAGATAGGACATGTCATTGAATGCAGATTCTCTGTTAATTTTTAAATAATTGTTATAACGACTCACAGACAAGACACCATCGTCTATCGCTGCAATTACCGCGCACCCTTTTTCATTTGTGTGCGTACAATTTCTAAATTTACAGGCCTGCGTCAGTTCTACAATGTCAGCAAAAGTTTCCGCAATACCCTGCGATGAAGATATATTGCCCAATTCTCGCATACCCGGAGTATCAATGATGATTGCTCCGTTATCTAGCATGACCAGTTCACGACTGGTTGTTGTATGACGCCCCTTGCTATCTTTTACACTAACCGTCTTAGTGGCAAACAAGTCCTTACCCAGCAGCTCATTAATCAGCGTCGTTTTTCCAACACCCGACGAACCAAGAATACAATACGTCTTACCCGCCTCAAACAGCTGCTTAACCAGGTCTAAATTCTGACCTGTTTGACTACTGTAGTTGTGCAACGCCACATCAGGTGCTATGGCCTTTATTTTGGAGCACATGGACTCCAACTGATCAGTTGTGGCTAAGTCGCTTTTGCTAAGGAGAATAACCGGCGTGATGCCCGCCTCTCGAATCATGACCAGATAACGCTCAATCCTGCGCACGTTAAAGTTATAGTCTACCGACTGCACAATAAACGCCACATCGATATTTGCGCCAATCAATTGAACGTCAATTTGCTTGCCGGGCGTTTTTCGCTTTAACAAGGTTTCTCTCGGCACAACACCGTAGATAATCGCATGCGTGTCGTTGTCGTAGAAATCTGCATAGACCCAGTCGCCCGTGGTTGGAAGATCCGCGGGCCCTTCGGCTGTATAGAGCATCTTCCCGACCAGCTCGGCAAAAACATTACCAGTACCTTTAGAAATAAGAAAGCTTTCTTTATGCACAGAGGTTACACGCGCCAAGTCGTGCTTAGCAGTAATAGACTCATCTAGCTTTGCTTTGAGGGTGTCGCTTAAACCCAATTTTTCTAATTTATTCGGCATTCCTGCAGCTGAACTCATTGTCGGCCCTCTTTTAGACTTTTTTGACTCATGCTGGTGCAGAAATCCAATTGGTCGCTCATTACATAGGCCAATAAACACCTACTTCATTGTGTAAAACATGCCACTTCGTCGTTGCAGCATATTTGTTTTTCAGGTTGGCCCGTTTTGTGAATAGCTTTAACCACTACGCGGTTATTTGTAACGTTTAAGACAGCATATAAGAGGTTGCTATGTCAGAAATTCTGCAATTTCCTAATCTTACTAAAGAAAAGGCGTCAAATTTAGAGTCCATTATCGAAAATTCCTTGATTGCTATCCCCAAAGGGGATCGAGAAAAATTAAAGTTCGGACTAGTGAAAACCATCGACAGTTATAGTTCATTTTTTACCGAGTGGTCGTTGACCATTCCCGGTGATTGCAGCGAAACACTTGAAAAGGAAATTAATGAGATAGCCCAGCAAGAACACGACCGCAAAATGCTCTTGCTCACGGATATCATTAGACTGAAAGTTCATGCGCTCGTTACAGAGTATCAACAGCGCGCCCTTTAACCGGACGTTCCGCCATGTCGTACTGATCTATTTTTATTGAGCCAATTTTTCAAACAGCAAATTAACAAAGATTTGCGCCTTTAACGGCTGGTATTGTCGTGACGGTTGCAATACCCAAATAGCTCGCTCTCCGTGAGTCGCGGCAATAGATAGATTGTCGAACAACGATACAAGCCTACCCGATACCAAGTCATCACCTATCAACCAATCCGGCAATAGGGCAACCCCCATATTGGCTAACACACACTGGCGAACCGCCTCTGAATTCGTGATTAACGTTCTTCCCTGGACCGGTATTTCTATCGTCGCACCACTGACATTGTGAAAGTACCAATGCTGGTTACTACCTGCGCGCGGGAAAATAATACATTCATGTTTGCTTAAGTCTTCTGGTATTTCCGGGCGGCCATGCTGCTTGAGATAATCAGGACTAGCGCAGACATGGAAATTCATTGAGCAAAGCCTTCGACCAACGTAACTCGAATCCTCTAACGCTCCCAAACGTATCGCCACGTCTATTCGCTCTGCAATAAGGTCGAGGTATCCATCGCTAAGCAGTAGTTGAACCTCCAACTTGGGGTAGCGCTGCTGTAATTCCGGAAGTAATGGCACAAGATATCGCTGACCATACACAGGAGGTGCCGTTACCCTCAAGGTCCCTTGTGGCTCAGCGCTGACATCAACTGCCATCTGTTTCGCCGATTCCAGCTCATCCACCATGGGTGCGACACGCTGGTAATAGACATGCCCAGCATCAGTCGCTTCCAGTTTTCGAGGGCTGCGCTGAAAAAGGCGTATGCCTAATTCATCTTCCAGGCGACCAATACTGCGAGAGATGGAAGAGGGGGCAACGCGGCGAGCATCTGCCACCTGGGTGAAGCTGCGAAAACGCATCACCTCGACGAAAATTTTTAATGTTTCGATATCCATGATTGCATTATACGCAAAGCAATATTGCAAAATGCACTATTTATTGCACAAAACACACTAACTATTCTGAACCCCTCTGAAATCTCCATACCTAACCAAGAGGGTTCTACCATGCCAACACTATTACGGATCGACGCCAGTTCCCGTCTCGAAGGCTCACATAGCCGGGAAATGGGTGACCATTTTGTGACCCAGTGGCGTCAATCACACCCCAACTCAAAGGTCACGCTACGTGACCTGATTAATTCGCCTGTGCCACACATCAGCGACAACACCATTAACGGATTCTTCAGCCCCGAACCACTCGACGCGACGTTGCAACAGGCCACAGCACTTTCTGATGAGCTAATTCACGAGCTAAAGGAGGCTGATACCCTTTTAATTACAACACCAATGTACAACTTCTCTATTCCTTCTTCGTTAAAAGCATGGATCGACCAAGTATCTCGTGTGAACCACACATTTAGCTTTTCTGAAACGGGGTTTGCCGGCTTAATCAACCGCAAAGACGTGTACGTGATCACTTCAAGTGGCGCTGTTTTTTCTCAAGGTGATTTTAAAGCAATGGACTTTATGACTACTTACCTCGATGCCATGCTGTCCTTCCTAGGACTCGTCAATCCAACATTCTTAGCCATTGAAGGCTCCTCTGGTTTTGAAGAGGCTCTGGCACAAAGCAAACAATCCTGCATCAACGCGATCAATAATTATTGGAGTTAAGCAATGAAGACAATTGGCATACTTGGTACCGGCGCGATGGGCGAACGCATCGCGAAAAATTATTTGGCCGCAGGCTACACCGTTAATATTTGGAATCGTACACCTTCGCGATGCGAGTCATTAGTTACAGCAGGCGCACAAGCCCTATCGACACCACGCGAAGTAGCAGAGACATCTGACCATATCATTTCCGTTGTAAGAGATGATGAAGCATCGGCAAGTGTCTGGCTTGATCCAAAAGACGGCGCCATTAACGGGCATAAACCTAGCTCAATTGCAATAGAGTGCAGCACGACAAGTCTCACCTGGTGCCAGGAATTGCACTCAACGTTTAACAATCACGGTTTACAATTTGTAGACGCACCTATCGTCGGCTCGCGACCACAAGCGGAAAACAAGCAGTTAATTCATTTATTAGGCGGCGAACAAACTGCAGTTGAGCAGGCTAAAGAAATTTTGTCAGTCAGTGCCACGACGTTGTTAGCGACAGGGTCACAGGGTAGCGGGATGGCGATTAAACTTGCAGTCAATACGCTATTTGGCGTTCAAGTGGCAGCCTTCGGCGAAATGCTTGGACTTCTTTCCAAGGCCGGCGTCGATAAAGAAGATGCCATTGAGTCACTTGTGCAAGTGCCTGTGATTAGCCCCGCAGTAAAAGGTGCTGCAATGTTAACAGCCGCAGAAAACTACGCACCGTTGTTTCCTATTGATTTAGTGTATAAAGATTTTTCTTATACTCAAGCAGCGGCTCACTCTTTATCATGGCAAACGCCTATTACCAACGTGGCGAAAGACATATATGGGAGTGCAATTGAGCACAATTTGGGAAATGAAAACATCCATGCAATAACAAAAATATTCTTTGCGCGATGACCAGCACGCCCACTTCATTGTGGGCAATGAATTTTCACCCAAATCTCAAAAAATACCGAAAGCAACCAACCGACGACTAGCTAAAGTCGAGGTTAGTGGGCGACTACAGTATTTTTAGCCCCCGCCGGCATTTCACCGACAAACCAGATACTATCCTCAGGCGCCGATCTAATTCTTTTTAATGTCTTTATCGCAAGCAACAATAACACTGCTACACCGAGCATTGCCATCAAATCGATGGACACCGAATAGTCGGGGTAATTCCAACCAAAACCCGGCACGATCAGTGATAGCAAGCTAACCATCGGAATCATTGCGGTTGAAATTGCCGTCGCTACGAGCAAGTCAACTGACGCTTGCGCTACGCCGCGCCATAAAGACCAAAGGACTGACATAAAAAATACGGCATAGTAAATCGCCGTATGAAAACGCCCTACATCCTCAACGAAACTCGGCAAGACTTTAGCGGCTGCAATCGACAATGATATGCCCGCAACACACCCCAGACTCACTCCTACCGTCAACGCGCCCATGATACGTGTTGATTGCTTTTGATTAACTTGGGCCAGCGACATAGTTTTACGCTGCTTTTTCCGGCGTGTTTCCAACCACAGTAAATTGCCGGTATAGAATAATAGCGCACCCGCCAAACCTAAAACGAAATAGCTCCAGCGAATAGGGCTTCCACCGTAGGTTCCAAAATGCAGGGTAAAAAAACTGGTGATGGTAGCGCCCCACGCACTCTGCAAACCGGGTGTGTAATCAGATGCAACAATATCGCCCGTAAACGCATCCACACCCACAACGCCCCCATCCGGAGAGCGTGCACCATATCGCGGGTTGTCTCCAAAGATAAGTAACGCGGGCCCTGCCTGCGGTGACACTCGATAATTTATAAAGTTAGGCTGATACTCTGGCAGCTGCTGATGCAAACGTGCAACAATTTCAGCGGGTGTCAACGGTTTAATTTTCTCACCAACACTGCCGCTGCTCTGTCCAGGGTTAGGCGCTAAAAAGCTATTACCACCCTGAAACACTAGTTCTTCTTGGGCTCCATAAATTGGATCATGGAACGCAAAAATGACGGCCGTTAACGCCATAACCAAATGAAAGGGCAGGCTAAAGATTCCCAATAGATTGTGAAAATCCAGCCACATGCGTTTCAGATTTTTTCCTAAGCGAAATGCAAAAAGGTCCTGGACAAAGGTGGGTACTAATATAATAACACCAGAAATCAACGCAACACCGTACAACAAAGCAACGACTCCCATGATGGGCATCGCGATGTCATGATCCAGCAAAATACCGACTTGTCGATGCAAGTCATCAACAAGTTGCGGCAGCGGGGACACCACATCGCTCGCGACGACTAGATCGCCTCCTTCAGATAAGTTTGCATGCATTAGCACAGGGTGGTCGTGATCATGCGCATCTGGATCATGCACCTGCCAATTGATACGCGCAGGACGCCCAGCACTTGGTTTCAAAACCACTTGGTAACTCCGCGCTGCATCGGGATACTCTGCAATAACTCGCTCGACTAATTCAGGCGTTTTGTCTAAGGGCGTAAGCTCACCAAATACCGCAGGGGGTGATGCCCAACGCTGAAGAGGACCTTCAAACATGGTGATAGCACCGCCGTAGAACGCAATAAATAACGCTAAACCGCTGACGATGCCCACCCACGTGTGAACGTCTTTATACATTTTTATGATGTCGCTACGCATTATTTACCGCCTTACGTATGATGCAATTTTTTCGAAATCACTAGGGAATCAGCAACACGCCCCAGGCCACAAAGTTTAATAACGCAAACCCACCCCATGCCTGAAGACCTGAACGAAACATAAAACATGCGCTGAGGAACAGCAGCATTAGCGGTGCCGTCAACCACATTGCAAATTGATGCGGGATACTGAATGGCGTAGCGCCGCCCACTAAATAGCGCACTACCAATCCACCCAGAGCCAACGACAAGAGAAATCCGAGAACCAAACCTGCACTTGCCTTACCAAACCAGTCTTTACTGCTGTAGCGATACGCCTTCATTTTCTTATCCACCCACGCTTAGGCCAATTACCTTGTTTCTACGTTACTGTTTTTTACGTGATGCAATGTAAGCAAACAGAGCAGGAGCAATAGTCCACAATAAACTCAATAGGGTAACTTCGAAAAATACCGAAGTAGCCGCGCCGTAGAATTCATTGAGTAACATAAGAGCAACCCCCAATAACATCATGCCCACAAGCAGCGCCCAGCGGCGAGGAAGTTTTCGCGACGTCACCTGTTGATGAGAGCTCGCTAAATACATCAACGTCGCACCCAACATAATGGTAATCGAGATTGAAATAGCCAGAAAAATACTCATTAGGACCCTTTCACATTGGCACACTGCTACGATTTGTCGCAGCGTATTGCGACGAGATGTTTATTTGTTTTCGCCTTTACACATCTTGTTCTATTGCGTAATAAGCTAGCGACATAACGTAGTAACACTTCCCTGTGCCGCACACGAGACTAAATCGAAACAATAGTTTAAAACGCGTAGGTGACGGACACACCGCTTGTTCGGGGGTCGACAATTGATACGTAACCTTCAGGATAACGCGGACCAACGGGCTCTCGCGTTACGAGTGCATCTTCATCCGTTAGGTTATTCACATAGGCGGTAACGCTCCAATGCTCGGAATTAAAACCGGCCTGAAGACGGAATAAAGTGTAGTCTCCCGCGATACGTTCATCAGTATTTTGCAAATCACCAAAATACTCACCTACGTAGTTTCCTGAGACCACGACATTCCAGTATTCTGCAAACCAGAAACGAGCACCTAAGTTACCGGTAAGGTTTGGCGCTGAGTTAAGTTCATTTCCGTCCACGCCAGGATAGTTTGAGCCCGCATCTTTAATTTCTGACTCCAGTAGACCTAGCCCAACTGTAAACTCTGCCCAGGACGTCGGGTTAGCGATCAACGACAGCTCCGCACCATAGGTAGTGGTCTTATCCATATTTACGATGGTGCGATTAGAACTTAGCGCTTGATACCCGTCGTAGTCATTGTGGAACAAGTTCGCACTAAGATTTACCTTGCCGTTAGCTAATCGGCTACGAATACTTGCTTCGGTAGTGAGAACTTCTTCAGAGTCGTAGTAGTAATACAAGCCTGTTGAGAAAGCGACAGCGCCACCGGGAGCGCCATAACCTTTTCTTGCGCTCAACGCCACAGTGGTGTCTTCAACGATATCGTACTGTAGCACCAACTTGGGCAACGTCATCGTTTCACTATTCTTTAGCAGCGCACCATCTACATTAGGGAGATAAGTAAAGTTTCGCTCTTGCTCCTCCTTGGCAACGCGCGCACCGGTTATGATTTTAAATTGATCAGTTACTGCGAAAGTGACTTCACCATAGAGTGCCTGCGACTCGCTTTTGTCATCACCAAAATATTCAAAAGCATTTTCACTGAGAATATCTTGGTCACGTGTAAAATAGGCAAGCCCCACAAATCCGCTGACAACATTTTCTGCCTTACCGAAACGTAATTTCGCATCTATGGTTTGATTGTCTTCTTTAAACGATAGCTCTTGAACACTTTCATCTGAGTTGTATGATTCAAAGCCCCACAAATAATCCATATCAGCCACCAATACGTCGAATGCAACACTATCCGTAAACTGGTAATCGACTTTTACGCTGGCTATATCAGTGGTTGTATCGATGTCGCGATACATTAATTTTTCCCTACCTGACGCATCAGTACCTGTATATAAAATTCGCCCCACGTCACCTTGTTCATCGTTGGATGCATAGGTAAACAATGCCGTCATTTTGTCCGAAGGAGCCCACAAAAGTTTGCCGTTTAAACGCGTTGAGTCGATTTCATTCAAATCAAAGGTGGGCGGATGATCAACATAACCATCTGGATCTGAGATAGTCTCCGCATCCAATTTTTGTGCAGTTAAACGGAGTGCCAAGGTATCGGAAATAAGTGGAATATTCGCCATCACCGAAGTATCAATGTACTCGTCTTGATTACGATAGCCGACTCGCGCGGCCCCATCCCAATCAAAACTTGGGTCTTTGGTTTTGATATATACAGCACCGCCAATGCTGTTTCGCCCATTACTAGTTGATTGCGGGCCGCGCCATACTTCCACTTGCTGAACATCCCAAATGCCCGCATCGCCACTAAGATCCGCGACAAAAGGAATAGCCAGCCCATCAACTAGCGTCGTCACGCGAGCGTTCGCACCACCAGAAATTGAGTTAAATCCACCAGCGCCTCCATTACCCGATACACCGCGAATGTCGGGTACCTGGCCACTTAATGTCACCACATTAGGTACTTCCGCTATCACATCAGCAAAGGTGGGATAAATAGTCGAGTTGAGTACTTCTTCGTCGATCAGTGAAACAGACGATGCGGTATCTTGTAGTGAGCGCTCGGTTTTTTCACCAATCACGATAATCTCATCGAAACTTGTGGATTCTTGAGCGGCTACGCTAAAGCTACAAATCGATAATGCAGCTAGTGTCACGCCCGCCCCATTTAGTAAGTTAAACGACCGTAGCGGCCCTAATAATGTGTTCGGTTTCATTGGATCTACCTATAAACAATGTGGAGAGATACATCGGCTTTGGAAATTCATCCGCTCACGCCAGCAAGCCGCGAAAGAATTGTCATTCCCTGCACGCCTGCCTTTTGCAAGCCAAGCGCTGACCCCAAAAGCCAGCCCCAAGGAGAAGAGCTGGCGCCAAATACTTTCACGTCATTCTACATAAACGATAATCATTCGCAATAGCAAACTATAATCATTTGCGTAAATCATGATTTAAATCAGTTAGTCGACTTGCGACTCAGATCCTATGCAAGGTCTCCATCCTCCCGATATCTCGCCACCACAAAATAATTAGACTAAGTCAATTTTTCTTGCAATATATTTTGACTTAGTCTAACTTTGATACCATGAATAAACGTGAGCAAAACAAACAACGAGTACGGCAGCGCATTCTCTCTACCTGTGGATCGCTATTTCGCAAGTACGGTTTTGATGAAACTACGCTGCCGAGCATCCTCGAGGCTGCCGACATCAGTAGGCAAACATTCTTTAACTACTTCCCCAGTAAAGAGGCCGTGCTTCGCGAATTGGGCTTAATGTGGTTACGGCAACAGGCGCAAATACCGAGAGAAGGCGCTGCTAGAGCGCAGTCTTCTGGAATCATTGCCGGTATGCGGCGGGCTATTCAGGGGCAGCTACAGGCAATTGAAGGGGATATGGAGTTTATGCGGCTGGTGTTTACGCGTTCGGGATTGTTATCACCCAATCAGCTTTCAGTAAAAAACGATACGGAGCAGCGAGACCATACTCGTGCCGTGCTCCTCGCTGTAAGTTCTGTCTTTGAGAAAGCGCAATCAACGGGCGAAGTTGGTGCTCAACACGACCCAACCCAACTTTCAGAAATCTTGATTGGCACAATGCTAATGACGATTCGCTTATGGCTGCTCGATTACTGGGATCAAGAACAGTCTCTAGAGGAAAGAGGACTTCAGGCTTTCGACATCTTAATTCAGGGCGTCACACAAGGAAGCGAATAAACCAGTTGATGATTTAAGGATAGAGGGAAGAATATGACATTTGATTTCTCACTCATCCCCAATGCAACACTCTTTATTATGATGTTGGCTTTAGGTATGGGATTACGGGCCGAAGACTTTTTGCACCTTTCTAAAAAGCCTGTTGCCGTTGCAGCCGGGCTATTTGGACAATTCTTCTTACTGCCAACCTGCGCTTTGATAGTTATTTTATTATTTAATTTACCCGCTTATATTGCCGTAGGTTTTCTTCTTATTGCTGCTTGCCCCGGTGGCGCTGTGTCCAATATGTTCACCCGCTATGCGCACGGGGATGTCGCACTTTCCGTTTCACTAACCGCCTTTTCTAGTGTTATTTCTCCGCTGTCGGTACCACTCATTCTAGGACTATCCCTTAGCTATTGGCAGCTTGAACTTAGAACGATACAACTATCATTTAGTTCGATGTTTATTACATTATTACTCACTACAGCCTTACCGATCTTTATGGGTATGATTTGGCGATACCTCGCGACCAATTCGGCCATAAAATGGAGCGGACGACTACTTGCGGCATCAACAACCATACTAATGATCTTAATCATAGGGCTTGGGATTGGCACTGCAAAATCACAAGTAAATTTTCACACAATGTTTAGCCTTGTGCTGCCTGCTGCTTGCGCCTTTCTCGCGATGCTCGTTCTCAGCTTGTGGACGACGTGTAAAACACTCAAGTTAAGTCACGCCTCAAATCGAAGTGTGCTCATTGAAACCGTCATACAGAATATCAATCTATCACTGCTTGTTGTAATGAGCTTCCTCGAAGAACCTAGATATCTCGCACCGACACTCATTTATTTACCACTTATGCTGCTGTTTGCTTCAGGTGTGATTTTATTCCAAAAGGCTCAGCGGCTCTCCTCACGGGCAGGGGAGGCTCCATGAACTCGACAGGCAGTATTAATTTCGGAAATTGGATCCGAAAACGAGTTGTTTTTTACATGGGTACAGGGGCGCTATGCTTTCTCAGTGCGGGCACTGCGTTACAGCTCGTTGAATTAAAATGGGTAGGAGTTCCACTCTCTGTATTGGGATTTCTGCTTTCAATGTTTACTGTTTTTTTAGTCTATTTGTTCTGGCAATTTTCAAAAGGCGGGTATCAGCAAAAAATGTGGCAACAAACATTAGAGCATTGCCAGCCCAAGCCAGGTGATTGTGTATTAGATATAGGGACCGGAAATGGTGCAATAGCTATTCAACTCGCAATCCTCTATCCAAAAATCACAGTTCATGCTATAGACCTATGGGCGCCCGACTGGGAATATTCACAGGCTTCATGCGAGCTTAATGCGACGCTCTCAGGTGTGCGCGATCGCACACACTTCACACAAGCGAGTGCATCAAAACTGCCATATTCTAACAGCAAATTTGATTGGGTTGTTAGTCACTTTGTTTTCCACGAAGTAGGCGACATTGATGATAAAAAATTACTCATAGCTGAGGCATTGCGTGTATTAAAACCTGGCGGCAGGTTCGTTTTTCACGATATGTTTTTGAGCAACCGACATTACGGGAGCGAAAAAAACCTAGAAAATTACCTTAACGCTCTAGACATTGAGGCATTTGACCTCACAAATACGCTGAATGGTATCAATGCACCTATTCTACTTCGACAGAAAAAAGTATTTGGGTGTTGCGCCACTTTAACTGGAGAAAAATAGTATGGACGCTTTTATCAAACCTCTATTTCTAATCACGCTTGTTGTGCTATCAGCTGCGACTGAAAATGTTGACGCCAATGATACGTCCGATCCTTTGCTCTATATTGAGGCGTATTATCGGGAGATACATCCGCTTGATGACGAAAAGCTGAAACGAAATACGTTAAAAGGTCTGCTCGACGAGATCTCACAAGCACCAAAAATTAGCAACGACAATCCAGCAAAATATTTCCTAAGTATGGGGCTACTTACAGCGGCTTACGCCGAAACTCGCGGCATGAAAGGACTAGGAGACTTAAAAAGAGCTCGTGGTTATTTAATGGAATCGATAACACAAGATCAGGATTTACTAGACGGCTACGCTCAAGCATTCTTGGCGAGACTATTCTGTACACTTCCAGGCTGGCCGATTTCTTGGGGAAACCAAAAAGAGTGTAACTTACAACTCGAGACTGGGCTTAAAAACCACTCGACTGGGTTGGCAATAAATCTCTACTCTGGATTACGAGAAATAGAGGATCACAAACCACATAGAGCCATAGATTTTCTTAGCGCTGCATCACATGCAGATTTCCCTAAAAAAGCGTATCCGAATTGGTATGCGGCATTGTATTCCCAAGTAGAGATACACAGACAAGATCAATAACGCTAGCGTTCTAGAATTTCATCTTGCGGCACTTGCTCGCCATCAAAAATAAAAGCAGATAGCGTTGCTTGAGCGACATCACGATAGCGATACCATTCATCACCACCGTAGTAGGCCAACGCACCGGGCTCGGCATGCCCCTCACCATTATAGTATGAGGCGCAATCTCTTAATGGACGACTGGCTTCATCAGCTGTACGACAGTGTGACGCGTAATCGTTTTCGATATCAGTCGTCACATCAACCGTTTTTACACCTCGATCACGGAGCGTTTTAAGCAACCACACGATATAGTCACCATGCTCATCACAGGTTTCCGTGAAATTAAACTTACCGCCTCCACCTTGCGGGCCAGCCATAATAAATAGATTGGGGAATCCGTGGCTATGAACGCCGAGGAATGTACGCGTACCGCCGGTACGCCATTTATCCATCAACGACTGGCCTTTTGCGTCGTAGATATTTTCAAACGTAGCTGATGCCATCCACTGAAATCCAGTGGCGTAAGCGATGATGTCTAAAGGATATTCCGTATCGCCATGCACAACTCCGCGCTCATTGATCCTTGAAACACCATGCGGTGCCACATCCACAAGCTTTACTTGAGGCAAGTTAAAAGCGGGAAGGTATTCGTCATGGAAGGTAGGGCGCTTACAACCATAGGTGTAATAAGGCTTGAGAATTTCAGCAGTTTTGGGGTCTTTGACCACCGAATCAACACGGCCGCGGATTTGCTCCATTAACCGATAATTACCTTGCAATTGCTTTTGAACTATTTCTTCTTTAGTTAATTCGGCAACGTGTTTTTTGGGCTTTTTGATTTCGCTAACTTTGCCAGACAAGTAATCGTCGTTACCTTGCAACGCAGTGCGCCCCGTAGTAATTTTTGAAAAACGCGCGCGGCGGTCACGCGCCCAGTGCGGGTCTTTGCTCCACTCCTCAACTTCTTCCGGGGTGGTTTCACGTTGATCGCGAACATCCACTGTAGACGGTGTTCGCTGAAATACAGTGACCGACTTAGCAACCTTGGCAAGCTCCGGCACCAGCTGGACTGCAGTTGCACCAGTACCAATAACGCCGACATCTTTTCCTGCTAGGTCAACATTGTAATTCCAAGCCGACGTATGAAAGGCATGACCTTTGAACGTATCCATTCCTTCGATGCGCGCTAGCTTAGGTGTGGTTAAAATACCGTTTGCCAAAATTAGGTGGCGAGCATGCATAACATCCCCGCGATTGGTTTCGATACGCCAACGCTTTTTCTCTTCATCCCATTGAGTTTTTTCGACTACGGTGTGAAATAGGCAGCGATCATAAAATTTAAATTTCTCGGCAATTTTTTGGCAGTAACTATAGATTTCGTATCCCGACGCAAATTTCATGCTAGGGATATAGTCCATCTCTTCTAGTAACGGTAGATAACTATAGGCTTCGACATCGCACGCAATACCTGGATAGCGGTTCCAATACCAAGTACCACCGACGTCACCACCTTTCTCGCAGATACGCACATCAGTAAAACCCTCAGATTGCAACTTGTGCCATAACATCAAACCAGAGAACCCGGCCCCGACTACCATGATTTCGCATTCATCATCCAGCGCATCGCGAGGAACAGGGTCACCAGAATGGACATCTTCAACAAAACGCGCCAGATCACCTTCCGCTCTTACATAATCTGCCGCACCTTCTCGCGAGCTTTTGTAGTCGAAGTAGTGCGCCTGCGCTGCCTCATCAAAAAGCTTCTCCCGAGAAGCCTCGGGTAATGTTTTATAGTCGGCATTGTCAACCACGCCATAGCCCACATATGCCATCTTCGATGGTGGTTTGGAAGCGCGAGTATTAAAAACTTTTAAACCTGTATTTGGGTCGATACTAATAGGGCTTTTTGTCATGGCTTTTCTTTTAACAATAATTGTGGCGAATTAGTTTTGGATACTACCTATATGCAGCACAGCTGAAAGCACTTTACCTTCGTTTTAAATGGCGCGCAATTCAACATTGACTCCCAATCCGGATAAGTAACGAGTAGTTGTCTAGTCAGCGAGCATCCTCGCAGCGCCTGCAAATACATTTTCGTCGCAAATGTAGCAAGTCTTTATTTGCGTAGTAGGCCTACAGAAGACATAATCTACGCCACAAAATAGGGACTTTATAATTAATGCGTCACTTAACATTACTATTGTTTTTCTTACTACCTTTATTTTCCGGCTGCACCAGTACCCGAAGCATTGGCGACCTAGAAGACACTCTACAGGAAGACTATAAAGCCTACGACGAAGAATTGTGGGTAATCGATAAATCTAACGAGCTGCATGCAGAATTACAATCAAAAGGTTTGCTTTATGCAGACGAGCGCTACGACAAATATATTAATAACGTAAAAACATCTCTACTATCTAACAAACCATTGCTCGCGGACACCATACAAATTTATTTCACTCGCGCCGCCGAAGTTAATGCCTTTGCTTTACCAAATGGTAATATTTATATCAATAGCGGATTAATTGCGGCTATTCCAACCAACGAAGAGCTCGCATCTATTATTGCACACGAAATAGCGCACGTGCACAAACGCCACTCATTGAAGCAAGTCATTAGTCAAAAGAATACATTAATAGGTGCTCATGTTGCCGACTTAATGTTGTTTGGTATCGGACTACCTTATTTAGGTGCAATGGCTTCTATAACATCATTTTCTCGCGAGCAGGAAACTCAAGCTGACACTTACTCTTTAGAGCTCATTGATGATAGCGGTTATCGAGTAGATAGCCTCATGTCAGCTTTTAAGAGAATGAAGGACAACCCAGCACTTAAACATGTTAAGCACTCGGTTTATAGCACACACCCAAGTTACGACACACGCATTGAAGCACTGAGCGAAGAAATCGCAAACAGAAAAAAAACTGACCCTGATGTTATTGTTAACCAAGAATTCCACAATCTAGACCAACAATACCGAGCTATCCGAGAGCCAATAATCATAGATGTCATTGAATCACAATTACGAGAACGGCACTTCTTCTTAGCTCTATATTTGTTAGCTAGCCTTAAAGCAGAGAATCCATCTGACGAAGAAAAAGCACTCATCAGTTATTACGAAGGCGAAGCCTACCGAGGAATTTACCAGCACCCAGAAACTGCCGCGAAAGAAAAAACCTGGATCGACACAGGTAAAACTCGTGTTAATCAAGATATTTTAAGAACTATAAATCAAGATCGACATATCTATCTTACCTCGGCATTAGATAGCTATAAACTTTCACGCTCGTCGCCTATAAAACAAAGCGTAAAAGCACTTAAAAAGATCGGCGAACTGTTTGAGAAAAAAGGACAAGCCAACGACGCTATTGAGTATTACAAGTCTTATTTAGACGCAGCACCTGAAGCTCTCGACAGAATTCAAGTACAAATAAAAATATCACGTTTAGAAAACCATTAAACATTGGGGATAATCATGAAACTTTCACTACCAATCCTACTCTTTTCGCTGGCACTATTGGTTGGCTGCTCCGCTACAACCATGCGCTCTCACCCTACACTTACACAAGAATTAGAACGCATTGACTCCGTCGTGATCGCTCCACCTATTATCGAAGTGCAATTAATGACGCTAACAGGTGAAAATGAAAGCATTCCCGAGAAAGAAGAGGAGATTAGCAACTATATCAATGAACATATCCGGTTGAGGTTAGTTGAGCAAGGTTTTGATGTTGTGGAGTTTGATTTTGAAAACGCAAAGCTAGAGGATCCAGACTTCGCCTACACCATTACGAAATTGCAGGAAGGCTATGACGAAGTCAAAGAAGAGCTACAAATTGGTAGGGCGCTGTCCAACGCCAAAGCATCGGAACTCAAATCGTACATTGGTGATGCAATCCATACCGTACAAGCAAAAACTAGTGCTGATGCAATATTAATCACACGATTTTCAGGATTCCAAAAGTCCGGCGGCTATGTCGCCAAAGATGCAGGGACATCGATACTCATTGGCATCTTGAGTGGTGGAACCTATATTCCAATCCAGCAAGCATCAGGAGCTGGCTTCGAAGCTGCACTCGTCGACGGCTATACTGGCGAGCTGCTCTGGGCCGACTCTCGGAACGGCGCATTATCGGGCGCATTATCCAATGCTGTATTTGCAAAATTACCCATTGATGTAGATCCAGTACTAGCCTCGGATCCGCAAGCACAGCCCAGCTCTGAACTAGAAAACGTCGATTTATCTAAAGCAGAGGCTAGCGATTTGGACCTCAATGCTACAGCTGTAGAATAAGCTCACCAGAATAATTTTTTAAATACGCTAAGCGGTCTAGCCGTCGCTTAGCGTTTACGCCCGCCGCCAGATATTAGGCATCAATACCTAAAGCACCACCAAACACCAACGAATAAAAATCGCCAATCACCGGAAAACTCAGGTGGCTTTCATTCGAACGCATGGCCTATGAATTGATTCCAGCTTTTTTGCAGCAAGCTCCATACTCCCTCCTTTTAAAGTACGTGCGCCATATTCAGCGCGTTTACGACTCAGCATTCATGTAGATATACGCGCCAAACTTCTCAATCTTGTCGATTTTATTGTGTGGGCAAATTGTCGCTACGCTTTTCGTAGCTACACTTTAAACATAGGCACCCACTATTACGTCACTAATACTCCCCGATACATCCCATCCAACCCTAATTTTTATATGGATAATCTGATGTTAAACGCTGTTTTATCAACTACCGCCAATTGGCCCATAGACAAGAAAATTCGATCCCTAGTTATACCACCACTATGTTTATTGGCTCTACTCACTATATTCCTAGTGATCAGCTCTTTTCGAGATGTTCGGCAGGGGTACCAAACACAAGATATAGTGACGATGGCTGAGGCACTCGATAAGGTCGCTCACAATCACGCTGTAGAAAGAGGTTTAACGGCCGGATTTCTTGCTAGTAAAGGGACCCGAAACAGCAATGCATTAAAAGAACAACGCGCCAAAGCAGACCAAGCAAGGTTAAACTTCATTAAACAATTAGAGTTACACCGAGGTGATTACGGCCAAGAGATACAAGAACGTCTGGCTACCCTACACGGGAAGCTCGAAAAGGTGGAAGGATTACGCAAGCTAGTCGATGTGTTATCCCCTCAGTCAAATGCATTCAATGTGTATTCCGACATCAACAAAAGTGCTATCGACATTCTTGCAGAGCTTTCTTGGCGGTTGGAATCGCAACAAAACATACGTCGTATCAACGCGCTCGTTCATAGCTTATGGCTGAAAGAATTATCCGGGCAAGAGCGCGGCGCGCTGAACGGGGTGTTTATAAAAGGTCTCTTCGATACGGCAACAGCAGTACGCGTCAATACCTATATCTCAACACAGACAAAGCACATTGATGCGCTGCAACAGACCCTAAACCCTGAACAATATCAGTCTCTTAATAGCTCATTGAATAACCCAGACAGCCTGGCAACCTTAAATATGCGCAATCAATTTCTGAACGCTGTAGCAGAAGGTCAAAACAGCATTTCGATTAGTGCTGGAGATTGGTTTGCAGCGTCGACTAAACGTATTGGTGAAATCGCGAAAATTGCCAATGCTTTAGCGGGGGAAATTCGCAGTGATACACAGCGACAATTACAAACTGCATGGCTATCGCTCTTGGCCATATCTATTATTGCAGGCGGCTTATTACTTACTCTTTTCACGCTTAGTCGAATCATTGCATCGCAATTAGTAGGCAACATTAATAACGTTATTCGTGGTCTTTCGACGGTACGAGATAGCCACGACTACTCAACACGAGTTGAAGTCATTTGTAAAGATGAAACAGGTAATGCAGCCCTTGCCTTTAATGAATTAATGGAACAGCTCCAATCTGCTTTCTCGGGTGTCAATGACGTTATGTCAGCCATTGCTGAAGGGCAATTTGATTCGCGAATTAACACCGTATTCACTGGAGACCTACGAACGTTAAGGAGCAGTGTCAATGCCTCCGCGCAAACCGTCGAGATCACCATGCAGGCACTACACGATGTGATGAAAAGTTTAGAGGAAGGCGATTTTTCTGCACGAATGTCACCCCAAGTTAAAGGCGATTTTAAAACACAAGTCGACAACGCAATGATCGCTATGGAAGAAGCAATTTCTGAAGTTATCCATATTATGACGGCGATGAGTAACGGCGACTTTTCGCAACGCATTACACGATCGATGCGCGGGCAGCTTCAATCATTGAGTCGTGGCGTCAATATCTCGATGGACAACGTGTCTAGCGCAATGAACGAAATATCCGCTACGCTTTCCGCGCAAAGTCAAGGTCAGTTTTCTGCGCGGATGAATGGTTCATTTTCCGGTGAACTAGCCGATTTACAAAATGCGATTAACAGCTCTATGCAGAGCATTGATCGAGCGCTGTCGGATATCGGAAACGTATTCAATCGTGTCCGCGGCGGTGACTTTACAGGCAGAATCACCGGACAAATGAATGGTGATTTAGCCACCATGAAGCAAAACATTAACTCTTCGCTTAATGAGCTAGAAAAAGCCATTAACGAAATAGTTACCATTGCGGTCGCCCAGGAAGCGGGGCAACTCGATCAGCGCATTCAAGGTGAATATCAAGGCCAGCTCGGAGAACTGACTCAAGCGCTAAATGGTTCTAGCATTTCCCTCGCTTCCGCTGTAGAAGCCATTAAAGCGGTTATGTCCGCCGTTGAAGAAGGTGATTTTTCCAAACGTATTACGAACACATTGAGTGGTGAGTTCAATACGCTAAAGCAGACAATTAACGTTTCGCTGGATGAACTGGCGCAAGCGATTTCACATATCGAAATGCTGGTTGCTAGTCAGCAAGCAGGGGAACTCACGCATCGCATGCCCATACATTATCGCGGCGCGTTACTCACTATAGCGAAAGCATTTAACGCATCGCTAGACAACCTCGGCAATATTGTTTCACGCATTCAAGAATCGGCTGGAGATGCCAAGCATACAGCCAACGAACAAGTAACCGCCATTGACGAGATGGCTAAACGCACAGAGTCTCAAGCCTCGGCACTAGAAGAAATATCTTCTACCATGCAAACCATTAAAATGAGCGTCAGCACAGCTGAAGACCATTGCAACACGATGACTGAAGATATACGCAGCGCTGCAAAACACACCAACAGTAGCCTTAGCACAGTCAGCCAAACACTGGAATCGATGGGACAGATGCGAGAATCCAGCCGACAAATTTCGTCTATTACCAACCTTATTGACGAAATTGCTTTTCAAACCAATTTACTAGCACTTAATGCAGCGGTTGAAGCCGCCCGTGCAGGAGAACAAGGTCGTGGTTTTGCGGTTGTTGCCAGTGAAGTACGTAATCTCGCACAACGTTCCAGCCAAGCGGCTCAAGACATCAAAGAGTTAATAGACAGTAGCGCTACTGCTGTTAATGAAAGCTACGATTTGGCACTAAAGTCTAACGAAGGGCTAGAAAAAATCGTGGCGATTATCGAAAAGGCTGAATCAAGCGCAGGAAATATATTATCCAGCGCAATGACACAAACCCAAAGCATTACAGAGATCAATACGGCGATTAGTGAACTGGATGGCATGACGCAGAAAAACGCCGCAATGGTTGAAGAAACAAATGCAGCAACAGTTTCAATGCGAAATCAATCGACAGGCGTTAACGAACAACTCTCATTTTTTAAACTTTAGCGTAGCTCTATGTTAAATAGTTTGCGATTTATAACGCTGGCTCAACTCTGATACTTTGCGGACGTAATGCTTTGTTTCTCGATACGGGGGAATTCGATTGCCGTGCTTTTTCACCGCGTTTTCACCCGCATTGTACGCCGCCACCGCCAACTCCACATTACCATCAAACATCTCTAGAAGATCTTTTAAGTAACGTACGCCTCCAGAGATATTTTGGCGGGGGTCTTGCCGATTGGTGACACCATAGCGCTGCGCAGTACCCGGCATTAATTGCATCAAACCTACGGCACCTGCACTAGATACCGCGTAGGAATTGTAGAAACTTTCCGCGTGAATCACGGCATGCACTAGCCAATTAGGTACTTCGTGCGTTTTCGATGTTTCGGCAATCAATGTTCGATATTTCTTTTTGTTTTCTCGATAATTATTGGTTGTACCCGGGTCTACCCAGCCTTTCCAGGATTTCTTGAGCTCTACATAGCCATCATGAAAAGAGCGATCCGAATAGGTAACGCGTCCCTTTGAATCTACATATTTATAAATCTTCGGCCCAGCGTTAACTGTTAGCGGAAGAGCAGTGCACAAGCAGAGCAAAGTAGTGTTGGCGAGGAATCTCATTACGCGGGCTCTCTAAGTATTTTTTAGAAAGATGAACGAGATAAGCTTAGCAGAGTGTTTGAGAATTGGTTCTCATTTTGTCGACGAGCAACCGTCTAGCAAGGATGAGCTTTCAGTTAGTTGCCATGTCAACGTTAGGAGGAAGATAAAAGAAAGGGGCAATACTGCCCCCTTTGGAATATTAGTTCAGATACTTGATTATTTTTTCGCTGCAGCCTTTTTCTCTTCTTCTAATCGAGCGCCTTTCAACATATTGGGCAGCGCATAGTTGCCCTCATGGCATGCGTACTCAAAGATCTGCCCATCAAGGGTTGAGAATTCGTATTCACCTCCCCAAGGCTCGGCCCATACATCGGGATCAATTACGCTAAAGGCATAGTGCAAGCGGTTTTCTGCAACACGCGTAAACTTCTCAATGACCTTAAGGTTTTTCCATGAGCCGTAAAATGCTTGGTCTTGAGGGATATTAGTCGTTTCAACGACTAAGGTGTTGCCATCCCAGTGACCGATCGAGTCACCAAAGTAGGGACGTGCGTCGGTTTTACTGTGCTCGGCGTTTAGACGAACCATTCTCGCATCATGATTCATTTCAACCAGAATCATCACAGTGTCTGCTGACTGCACGATTTGATAGTTATTATTGTAGAAGCCATTTGGAAACATGGGCGGCCCTGCGTTACGACCGAACCCTATGATGCAGCGCTCACCTAATGACATGGTTTCAGCTTGTCCCATACGGTCTTGAAAACCGAAACGCGAATAGTAACGTGGTGCAGGTTTTCCCGACTTGGTTTTGGGGATCTGCCCGTCTTTTGTAGTCAGCAACGAGGTGCGTGGCTCGCCGCCCACACGCATGACACGATCGCCGGAGTTAATCCAGAAGTGATTATATCCACCTACCGCACCCCCCGCCGACTGGAATCGTGGCCGCTTGACTTTGTCACCTTCGCTTTGATGCTCCGCCCCGGCGTTAGGGTCAGTGGCTTCACCGCGCAGTGCTACGTAGTCCGCTTCATCTTTTTCAATCACACGAACTTCTTCCTCGGTATATACCAACCGATCACCGAATTCTTTGGGGCGCGTCGTAGTGGTTAAGGAAACATTGGTCCAAAAGCCCTGTAGGTCTGGCTGACCAAATTCATTTTTAGGGACTTTGTAACCGTCGTACAGTTTTTGTGACATCACATTGCTACTACCCAAGGTAGCAGCAAAAACTAACGCAAAGCTGACAGTCAGTTTTTTGGGAAGAGTTATGGTCATACGGATCTCCAAGACGTTCTATGCATACGAACAAAGGTGTGTTGTTGTAGTTACCGTATTCAGATATTTACCGATAGTCCTTACAACACACGTTCGCCAAAAAAACAGTGCGGGCGGCATGTTTTTGGTATGGCGGGCAGCTTATCAACGTGTCGCTAGCTTGGAAACAAACTAAATAAATATTAACGTTTGTAAGGGCTACAGCGCACTCAGTACGCTGATTTCTTTACATTGCAGAAAATGCAGAGACGGAACCATTTTCCCTATTTGCTCAACAGCAGCGTGATTTCAACCTAGTGGCTAGAGGAAAGAACGGGCGCTTGCGCGCCCCTAATTGTGCTATTTTTTCTTGCCTCCAACCTGGCGAGTATCGGTAGCTTTGAGCTTGTCAAAAGATCGCATACCACCAATACCCAGCATGCCTGTAATCAACGCAAACAATGGTCCGGCATCTAATACAGGGGGCGGTAAAAAGGTACAAGCTGCTGATGACGCCGCTTCAACATCAGCGATGTGGCAGGGGATCCAGCCGCGCGATTGACCGAGCGCCCATATCCATACAAGCAGTGGATAAAGCACGAATTGATAAGCTAACGCTATTCCACCGACCCAGCCGATAAATGGCCGCCAGCCCGCCACAAAAATTGAACCATGGCGCGCTTCCTCCTGGTTAACAGCCATTTGGCTTTTAGCGAGCGACGCGTTAATTTCTTGCTCTTGTAATGCAATTTTTAATCGCTCTTCATCCGAGGTAAATAAATCATCAGCTAGTCCACCGACACCTTTTACGATGTCTCCAATCCCTAATAAATTTAAACTCATGCGACACCTCCTAGTGTACGATTCAACCAGCCGACTAAAAATTTGATTTGTGAACGATCACGCTTCACGATCTCGGTATAGCGCGCAACTTTTGCTAATGCATACTTTGTGACAAACAATTCTTCCTCGGCAGCATTTATTTTTTCTAAGCTTTTGCTGCCGATTATCCCGTCAGGGGTTGATCCAACAACCAACTGCGCAAGTTTAGACGCAGTGCGCACACCGGCATTCACAGCAAAGTCAAATAGCGTTTGCGCGATACGTTGACTTTCTATTTGATCGCCTCTGATTTTGTCCCAAAATTTTTCTTTGTAAAAGTCAAATACAAGCTCGGTGAGTTTTGGATTTTCCAGATCGTTGTTATCGATCAGATCCCAGCCTTGCCAATTCGAATGAAAGTTTCGAGCGATACCAGCATAGGTTTGCCCGCCCCGGTCGCCTGAGACATTATGATTGCGATAACCGCCTTCATTGCGGATCATAATTTCATATGCAGGTTGGAAATCAGCCATATTACCTCCTTGTCATGTTGTAAAATCATCAAATAGTCACAAGTGAACCGCATCAGAGACTCACTTTAAGAACACTTTGTTTGTGCTTACCGAACGCATCCTAGCGGATTTCGAGTGAGTCGACATCATCTATATCTAGCGCAGTCCTCATATATGCAAACTCACCGTAAAATAGTCGGCAAGCTGCTTTTGACCAACGACATAGCTTAAGGTACTTTAAGCGTCAAATGAGGCCTATTTCGCTGCCAGGGACAGAGTGCAATGACAAAATATGACGTCTACATCGTCAACAACCTAATTGACAATGAAGAAGCCAGTAAAGATGCTTTGTCAGCCGCCAAAGCAAACATAGCGCAACGCTTTAAGTTACCGCCTGAAAAAGTTGAGGCTCTGTTCAAACAGAGGCGAGTCGCCATTAAGCGAGGCGTTTCCGAGAGTGTGGCAAAAAAACTAGCCGGAGCCATAGAAAGCTGCGGGGTAGAATCGGAAATCGTTGCACTCAACAAGGAACCTGAAGAGGCACTTTCACTAACCCCCATCGAACCAACATCTCCAGCTCCAGCTCCAGCTCCAGCTCCAGCCTCGCAGCAAGCGACAGAGCCTACCAATGCAACGGTCGCTAACAATAGGGGCGAATCAATTTACAGCGCACCTACTGCAAGCGTTGATAAGGATTTGTTTTGTCGCCAATGCGGTGCTCGCATGGCAGCCAATGCTTCGACATGTCCAAGTTGCGGCGCCGCAGCCCCTATTCAAGAAAACGGCCCAAGTAAAGTGGCCGCTGGCTTCCTAGCCTTTTTCCTGGGTGGGTTTGGGATCCATCGCTTTTACCTTCGGCAATGGTGGGGCGTTTTTTATATTCCTTTCGGTCTTTTGGGTGTCATTTTCCCAGTCACACTAATCGAGGCTATTTACTTTTGGGCTATGTCTAACGCTAAATGGCAACAAAAGTACGGCCATCTCCCTAAGAGTTCTGCGCTAGTTATCGTCGCGATTTGCATTGTGCCATTTATCGCTGTGGTCGGTATTTTGGCTGCAATCGCATTACCCGCCTACCAAGACTATACACATCGCGCCAAAGTATCAGAGGGCTTGATCGCTTTGCATGATACAGCGCGAGAAGTGGCAAGGGTTACCGTTAACGCGGGGACTCCACCTGCATCACTCGATGATGCAGGGATTTCTATCCAGGTAACCTCGACACATTTACAGTCAGTCGAGCTGAATGAATCTGGAGCAATTGTCGGCACTTATATCCCCTTCGCGAACAACGGCAATGCAATGACGATCACACTAGAACCTAATTACGTATTTGATGGAGAGTTAATCACAGCGGTTAGTTGGTCATGTAAAGGTGGCACAATGCCCGATAAATATCGGCCACCGGACTGCCGCGGTGGCTCTGATGCCGCACCCGCCGAAAAGGCTACGGTAGGTTCAAAAACGTTGCGCTCAGTTGAAAGTACAGCCACCCTCCAAGTCCCGAACAGCTGGAAAGAGGGTGTTGCTGAAAACGACGAAGCGTCGATCAATGCGGGCAATATCTATCGCGAAGCCTACGTATTGCTTCTTGAAGAGGAGGATAACGAAGCGTATTTTAGCGGCTTAGTCGATTTTGGACCCGCCATTGAAGACTACTACGCGTCTGCTTTAACAGATTTCAAACTTCTGTCGCGGTCCGATATCACTAGCGACGAAGGACGCCCAGGAAAAATACTCAAGTTTAGCGCGCACGAAGATGGCTACGATATCGTTTACATGGTGGCGCTGTATCACGACCACAATCGATATTATCAAGTATTTACTTGGAGTTTAGAAAACCGCTTCTCACAAAACGAAGCGGCATTTTTTGACGTTGTAAAGAGCTTTCACCCTTAAAATAAATCAACGCTCAAACACGGCACGACACGTTCGATTGGTGTTCTAGCGCTTTATAATGTCAGCACGCATAGGCGCTAGGCGTGCAAGCAATTTATTTTGTACCGGGTGTGAAATATCCGCACGATTCATTGCGAGAACGAGCAAATCAACCGTATGGTTAAAGTCAGCTTCACTAATCTGCATTCCAGTATGAATATCGACCATATTTCTACCTGCGTACTCGCAAGGGCCATCAGACACTTCACACAATAACTCGCTAAACTTGGCATGAAAGCGTTCAACATCTGCACCATTAAAATATTTTAAAAGCACTTCATCTCGCGATAGCGCAGTGAGAAACTCACCCATAATACGCTCGATACCTGACTTACCACCAAGCTCATTGTAGAGAGTACCCGCAGAATTGAGGGACTGACAGCCACCAAACGAAACAACACAAGTCAGAATCAGTGCTACTCTGATTGACAAAAAAGGTTGGCACTTTATTATTTTTTTCATCACCATCACCAAACGTAGCCAGTCAAAGAAAAATAAATACCGGATTGATCTTCCGATCCCGCCATCGTCCCAAGCTCCGCCCAAGCAAATGCTAAATTAAAGTGCTTGTTTGGAATATAAGCGATAAAAGCATCATAAGCGTCATCTTCTTCTACAAAACCCAGGTTGTCTGGCTTCTGTCGATATTCGAAACCCACAGCAATATGTCGACTCAGCAATACAGCCACTGCTCCCTCAATCATTAATTCATAGCTGTCATTGTCATCGCCACCAAACCCCAACAAACCAAATTGATTTGCCTTGGTTGCCCTCAATGTAACATCCCATAGCACGTTATAACCAAATGCAGCCGCCAGATGCGCTTTAGTAAACGCAACATAGGCATCAACACCGGTATCACTATCGCGTGCGCCGAGCGATTCAGCAATAGCTGAATCGTGTAGCTTTTTGTATTGCACACCAACACTGACCTGCGGCCAATATGAATAAATTAGATCACCAGCAACGCGAGCTTTAGCACCTACAATAGTTTGTTCTATTTCATTGGGTGAGTTAAAAATATCAAACGATTGCCGAGCGAGCGATAGTTCAACCCGATTATATAAACTAAATGCAGCCCCGTAGGCATTGAAGCGGTAGTCTTGAAAATCGGTGCGCGTCGTGAAAATACTGGCAGCAAGCTCTTCATCTGTACCATAACCGGCGATTGTCGCCCAAGGCACAAGACCACCGCCGCCACTACCTTCCATTTGCGACACACCCGCCGCCTCCAGCAACTTGCCACCGCCAGCATTAGCAGCCAAAGGAATGACCGCGATAAGACTTATCGCCAGGCTTTTTAGAATGCGTTTTCTAACATCAACTACCATCTTTAATTATTGACCTTTGTTTGTAGTGCGTGAATCTTTTTAGGGTTTTGATTAAATTGCATAATCCACTTTGGAACTTGATTGGCAGACATAGGCTTTGCGAAATAATAGCCTTGAGCCCAATCAATCCCCCATTTTTTAAGCAGATTGAGCGCTTCAATAGTCTCCACGCCTTCCGCTACGACACTTAAACCAAAACTACGTGCTAAAGATATGGTTGAACGCGTAATAATTTGGTCGTGGTTCGACGTATCTAAATCAGTAACAAAGCTTTTATCAATTTTTAGTTCGTTAACCGGCATATTTTTGAGCTGCGACAACGAAGAATACCCAGTACCAAAATCGTCGATTGACAATTCGAACCCTTTTTCGCGAAACTGATTAAGAAGGTTTATCGCTTCTTCTGGGTCACCCATCAATTCAGACTCAGTAATTTCAAACGAAATTGATGATGGGCGTACATTGTTTACTCGTAACTGTGAGTCAATTAACTCTAATAAATTAGGTGACGATAAGTCTTGCGCAGACAAATTAACCGCCACTTTGACTAGCAACCCCTGCTGTTTCCAATCGCCCAACTGATCTATTACCGTTTCAACCACCCATTCTGTTAATTGCTGGATGAGTCCGCCTTGCTCGGCAAGAGGCACAAACGCATCTGGCAAGACCAGCCCACGAGTGGGGTGCGACCAACGTAAAAGCGCCTCAAACCGTTCCGCGGCCCCGTCTTGCAAGCCGACCTTAGGCTGGTAATACACGCGCAGCTGCCCATCTTCCTCATGCAGCGTTTTCTTCAAATCCGCCAGTAGTTGCAATCGGTTCCGGTGATTTTCTTCGACTGAGGCATCGTAGCAAACGTAGGGCGCTCGGTTCCGCCGGGCCAAATCTAATGCGATGCCTGCCTTTTTGATCAGCCCCTCTGCATCGCTTGAGTCATCCGGCAAGGATGCCACGCCCAAGAAAAATCTCAGATGAATAGTAACACCGGATATTGCGTAGGGTTCTTGCAGGTGACTCAATAACTTGTCAGGTTTAGAAGTTGCCGCTCCTCGCTGAAATATAATAAGGAATTCATCAGCGCCTAACCTTGCAGCAAATTGTTTTGGTCCGCAAAGATCTTTTAGGCGCGCTGCCACGCTGATAAGGCACTGATCACCCACACCATGACCGAGCGAGTCATTAATTTCTCGAAAATCTCTAATATTAATAACAATAACTTCAATCGCAGGCAGGATTGACTCTACGTTTCTATAGTGGCGGGCTGCTTTATATTGAGCTTCGTTCTCACGGATAATTTCATCCAAACGTGATACCGCTCGAGACCGATTTATCAGTTTCGTTAGGTCGTCATGATTTGACTGGTAAGTGATTCGCTCTTCCCGCTCTTTTAAATCTGTCTGCATTCGAGAAAATGCGGCAATAAAACGACCAATCTCTTGAATATTACCACCAGCAGTTCTGGCTGCTTGGTACTGCCCCGCCGCTATTTTTCCAGCCAGTACGGAAAGCGCTTCAAGCGGTAACGCCATTTTTCGCGCAAACAGAATACCACCAATGAGGGCGGCAATTACGGCAACAAAAGTAATTAATAAAATCTCAATCTGCAGCATATCAAAGCTCGCGAACGCCGCATCGACAGAAGAAGAAAGATAAACAATTATCTTTGATTCATCAGACAACACCAATTGCTCTGTCACGTACTGCCGATCGCTGAATAGTGGCAATCGGATTTCTGAAAAGGAGCCAACATCATTCAGAGCATCGTCTAAATCCGCATCCTCCAATGTCGACACAATGACAGATGAAACATCATTTTGGCGCGCAACAAAACTCACATCAAGGTCAGAGATCTGTTTGAGGTCATTTGCGAATTCTTGATTCACGCGAAAGCCTATGACAGCCAAGCCAACGGGTAGAGGAGCGCGAACCGGAAGCACGATTATTTGATAAATATCATCGTTGAGCTTGATAAAATCCGATGCGCCGCTGTGTGCCAAGCTACGCTGTATCAATTCATCACTAGGAAATTGTTGCTGGGGTGTTAATGCCAGACTGGAAGAAGCAATAATCTTGTTCTTTAAAGAGACCAGAGCTAAAAGATCGGCATGAATACGACTCGCGTGGTTGGCCAATCCGTCGCCGACAGTTCTCTCGTTGCCGGATGCAATGGCTTGTTTAAAACCGAAGTCCGCAGTAAGTACTTCAGCTGAAGCAAGCAGCTGATCCTCTCGAGTTGAAAGCAAACGCTCGACAACACTGCGCCCGACCGTTAGTTCATTACTAATTTGTCCTCGCACATGAGTATTTGTTGAAACCCACACGGCAAGCGTAATAGCTAAAGTGGTCACAACGAGCGTGCCGGTGAGTAAGCGCAGAATGTGCGTTTGTAAAGGCTTTGCCATGCTAATTCGATCTGCCAGTGCTAAAAGGTCGACAAGGGTTGAATAAACGATTTACTCAGGTGTAGAAACGCTACGCGATAGAATAACGCATTACTTGAGAACAATTTACACGTTTAAAAATGGTTACGGTTCAAAGCGGATGCCTAGACAATCAACGTTAGAGGAAAGATCCTCAAAATCATCGACCCTAAAACCTCAAACCGAGAAGTGTACACAACTAAAAAGGCATACGCTTAAACATACTACCCAGGCAGCCATGAACTCACAATAGTGCTTAATAACATCACGCTAAATCTAGCGCTATTTATCATTTTATAGGCATAAAAAATAACATTCTTTACAGTTTAACCAGGCTTTGCTTTCCCCGCCCGTGGCCAACAGACGAATTAATTCTTACCTGCTATTTCACGCATTTTCCTGTACAACGAACGCACACTGATACCAAGAATGTCCGCCGCCTGTCTTATATTGCCATTATGTGCGGTTAGCACGTCGGAAATGTAATTTTGCTCCGCAATTTTCAAATCCACCCATTCCTTGCTGGCTGGAGACATTACCTCTTCATCGTCGTCATAGAATGCGTCGTCTACAGCGATACTCTCACCAATCAATTTTGCATCAATAACTGAGGTTTCTGACAGAACTATAGCTCTATTGAGGATATTTCTTAGTTCACGAATATTCCCTTTGAGAGGTTGGTGAGTAATTATTGCCACTGCGTCATCAGTCAAAGTAAAGTGTTTTTCTGGCTCTAACTGCCGTAACAATGTCTGAGATATTAAGGGCACATCGTCCAATCGTTCTTTCAACGCTGGCAGGTGAATAGGAAACACGTTGATCCGATGAAACAGATCCAGACGAAATTTTTCTTGTCTGACTAATGCTTTGATATTTTTATGCGTAGCACACACCAACCGAAAGTCACTACGCTTTACTTCCGTACTCCCTAAAGGACGAAACGTTCTATTTTCAAGAAGCCTTAACAGCTTAACTTGCATACTTTGCGGAATATCAGCCACCTCGTCCAGAAACAAGGTGCCGCCATGGGCAAGCTCGACTAAACCTTGCTTAGTGGTGTTTGCTCCGGTGAACGCGCCTTTTACATAGCCGAATAACTCGCTTTCAAATAGGGCGTCAGTCAAGCCTGAACATTCTAGTGTAATAAGCGGTTTGTCTTTACGGTCACTCGCTTGATGAATGGCCCTCGCCGCCAACTCCTTACCTGTACCTGATTCACCAAGCAATAATACAGTAGCGTCACTCTTGCCTACTTTTGAAATTCTATCCAGCATGGAAACAAACGCATGACTGTTCCCGACCATTGTTTGGTGTTGATGATTCCCGCTCGCGAGGGGGATGGGCCTCATGATCTCTATAAATAGCTCAATCCCATACTCATCGCGAATCGGCAGCATTTCGATCTCTACATGTTCGCTACCGTTTTGTGTCTGATGAATATGAAGTATTCGCTCTCTACGCGAGCTTTGACGAACTCTATGTAGAGGACAATCTTCACCTGCTTGGTCGCAGGGTTTGTCGTAACCGTGGGAGACGTGATAACAATAAGACACCTCACCATTAAGGGTAATTTCCCCAAATGCTGAACGATAGGCTTGATTGTAAGCAAGAATTTGATAATCAACGGTCAGGAGTATCGCAGGGGCCTCAAAAATTTCTAGCACCCCAGATAGCTGGGAAAACTGAGCCAATCTATCGCTTGCGATTTTTTCCACTCCGGCGCCTTATGACAAAATTGACAAGGCTGCCAAAAATGGCGCAAGACCGCCTTTAAGTCAAGCTTATCTATGCGGCGCTGCTTGTGAAGTCGGCTCACTCAGCATTATCGTTTGATCATAATGCAAATTACTAACGGGACGATGCGATACAAGCAGCACAATATGCTGCGGTATTATATTCTCAAGGTGACCGGCAAGCTGTTTTGCTGTCACTTCATCTAGACCCTCAAATGGCTCATCTAACATCCATACATCGGCGTTCACTAACCAAGCACGCGCCAAACCTAGCCGCTTGCGCTCGCCGCCCGAAAGAGTCCTACCATGCTCTCCTAGCCACTCATCTAAGTTATCGCGCATATAATCGAGACACGCAAACGACAGAGCTTCACTCAATACGGCATCACTTGCATTGGCAGACGCTATCCGCAAGTTATTCCGTAAGCTATCCGATAAAACAACTGGCATCTGTTCAGAATAATGAATAGAAGCGCTATGTAATGCGACAGGGCCACTCGAAGCTCTTTTATTAATCTCCACCCTTCCTTGGTATCCAAGCAAGCCCGCCAAGGCTAATAAAAGAGAAGTTTTACCGCACCCTGAGTCACCTTGAACACCAATTAGTTGGCCCTTTTTAAAGCTCGAAGAGATTGCCGAGCCAACCCACTGACCACGCTGCCATGCAAAGTCTATCAGCTGCATTTCGTTAACCACTAGCGGCGGCTGTGGGTTAGACCCAACCAAGGGAGCTACATTCAAGCCTACTTCGTCGCATTCGTGTCGAGATATTTCACTATCAAGATGTTGCTGCCCAAGACACGCTTCTGCTCTCGGAAGCTGCGCTCGCATCACAGGTGCCAGCCACTCAGGGACAGCCAACAGAACCAAAGGCAATAAAATTAAGAATGGTGAACCCAAGCTTTCATCAGGTATCGACCACAGTGCGACAACAATACCTGCATACGCGCAAAGTAGCAGCAGCGATTCTGCTTGACTAGTTAATACTCTTATTAGTTTTCTGTGTATCAGTAATCGCTTATAAGACTCCATAGAAGGCTGCAGTAGATCCGACATACTCCACAGCGATGCGCCCCGTAAAGCCTGGGTGAACGTGGCTAAAAAGTCCTTTGATCGGTTATTTAACTCAGTCAACTGTCGCAAATATGCACGATATAACACCATGAAACCGATCATCACCATCAGCATAAAAATACTAAACAACGGTACACTAACAGGCGAAAAAACGGATAGAACGCCTCCAATCAGCATGGCCAAACATAAGCCACTAACAAGGGGAATATTTACGGCAAGGGTTTTGTTAGCCACTTTATCAACATCTTGGTTTAAACGCTCAACCTCTTCCTCGATTGGGGCGCAGCTTTCCCATTGGAGAGCTCGCCCAAACAAACGTAAGCGCAAGCCATGTAGATACAACAACAAGCTGTCGTGCCCGATATAATTTGCTCCATAGTGACTAATGATTCGAACGAATGCCAACAACCGAATACTCGCAGCAGGGACAACATAGTTAAACACCAACCCTGCCGTTGACAGCCCCGCAAGAGCAGATGCCGCTATAAACCAACCTGATAGCATCAATAATATTATCGATGCACTAGCGCTAATCGCGGCAAGTAAATAAGCAAAAGCAGTTGTTGTGTTATTTATTTTCATACGTAGGAAAACTGTATAAGACTAAGCACATAAAGCACCTCGGTGTGTTTCATGCAATCTATGACCATCTAAAAACCATATTTTATTGAACAACTCGTCTTCATTTTTATCATGGCTAATCCAAAGTACTGTTTTATCTTTTACGTGCTCTTTCAACAACCGAACAACCCGCTGTGCTTGTGCTGGTCCCAAATGTGCGGTCGGCTCATCAAGAAAAACGATAGGAAGGTCAAATAAAATGATACGAGCAATTGCCAATCGCTGGCGCTGCCCACCAGAAAGAGGCGGCAAATCCCCCATAGGAGTATCAAGACCAAGCGCTTGCTGATTAAGCCAACCCGTCAGCCCAACCTTGTCGATTACTTCCAATAATTGCCTATCATTGTAGTCAGCAATATTCAGACACAGGTTTTCACGTACACTACCAGCCACTATATCAGCCGATTGAGTCAACCAGGCCACCTGGCTTGGATTTAGATGATGCGGGTTATCAGCGTACATTTCGCGTATTCCGATAAGCGCTTCTAACAATGTTGTTTTACCCGCTCCCGATGCGCCCTTAATTAGCACTTTATCGCCGACATCTAATACAAGGTGACTCGCACCAACCAGCACATCGCCACCAGGCACACGGATTTCCATATTGTTAAGATTCAACTCGCGCGCGACATTCGAATAGACATCAACTCTCGAATTTGGGCTAAGCACTTCACATAATTGATCAGCAGCACCTATAGCCTCCGCTCTCTGATGATAAAATCGCCCCAATGTTTTTAGTTCATTAAAAAATATCGGCACAATCATTAGTGAAAATAGGCCTTCATGAAGGCTTAACCCCGATCGCCAGCTACCAAAATTTAGCTCTCCCAACAAACTAAAGCCAACAAAGACAGCCACTAACGCCATTGCCAAGGTAGCGAAAAAATCCAGGACTGATGAGGAAAGAAATGCAAGCCGGACCACTTTCAACGTACGATCGCGAACGATCATGGCCGCCTGCGAAAACACTTCCTGCTGTCGCCGCAATGCATGGTGAACATGTATTAGTTGTCTCGCACGTAAACGATCTTGAAAAATATCACTCAACCGCTCAATGACTTTGAAATGTTCACGGTGTGCTTCTGCCGCACCCTGCCCCATAACCCACATGAACAATGGTATCAGTGGCGCGGACACAGCTAACAATAGCGCAACCACCCAACTAATAGGAATGACAAGAAGTAGGACAATAAAAGGGATAATAGTCGCTAAACGTTTCTGGGGAAGGTAGTTTGAATAGTACTCCTGAATTGCAACAAGGCGCTTCATATAAAATAATTGCCATGCTGCACAAGAGTGGTCTCGAATAACAGCCAAGCTACGCGAACGAAGCACATCACTCAGTTGATCACTGAAAGAAATGCCCACCCGCTCAAATAATGATGACTTTGCTCTATCAATTTGGACCTGTGCGGCTAACTGCAAAGAAAAAAACAAACACAACCACAACAGTGCCGAACGGTCATGATCCGCCTCAGTTAACATAGTGTTTAGAATGCCCGTCAGCACCCATAAACACATCACTTGAACAATAAATTTGCCAATAGACAAAAAGGTGATGAGGGAGATAACTCTCTCAAACGGTTGAGCACGCGATGCAAGCCAACCCACTAGCTCCTTATTCCGCTGCTCATCCACCATCAGCTATTGCTCAACATCTCGATCCAAGTCCTCCACTGATTCGAGCCACATAGCGTTAATTATGCCAAAAGAGCAAGCCAGTAATACGCCCAAGATCCAAGTAAAATACCACATAAATTGTCTTCTCAAGTTAATATAGTGAATGCGAATTTGCGACGATGTGTGATTCTTTTATTCGGCCACGCATGGTATAGAAACTCCAACCTGTATATCCCAGCACAATAGGCACAAAGATCATAGCAACCCAAAACATGACGGCCAAAGTGAAATGACTGGACGTCGCATCCCACATTGTCAGGGAAGCATTTAGCATGGTGCTACTAGGCATCAAAAATGGAAACATCGAAAAGCCAGCTGTCATAATGATGCCCGCTAGACTAGCACTAGAAAACACAAAAGCCATACCAGTCTGCGATTGCTTTGAAAACCATATAACAGCAAGGGGAGATAGTGTTCCAAGCAAAGGCGCAATCAACATCCAGGGGTATTTACTATAATTACTCAACCAACCGCCTGACACAATTTCAACTGACTTATTCAGCGGATTCGATGGCGCTGCGCCATCCACAGAAGAAACTAGAGCATACCCATCTAGCCCAAATGCTACCCAGAGACCTGCCAACACAAACAAGCCGCTTGTGACCCCACCAAAAATACTTGCGACTGCTACAGAACGCGATCGAAGTTGGGCATCTGTTTTGAGCTGCAACCAGGTGGCACCGTGCATCATTAACATCGAAACGCTAATTAAACCGGACAACAAAGCAAATGGTGTTAGCAATCCGAAGAACGAACCGGTATAAGTTGCTTTTAAAGTATTATCCATTTCAAAAGGAACACCCAGCAACAGGTTGCCAAACGCAACACCAAAAATCAGCGCCGGCACCAGACCACCAACAAACAAGAGCCAATCCCAAGTAAGTCGCCAACGGGGAGACTCTAGCTTACTGCGATAATCAAAACCTAGCGGCCGCATCCATAGTGCCGCCAGTGTAAGCAGCAAAGCTAAGTAGAACCCAGAGAAAGCCGTCGCATAGATAATTGGCCACGCCGCGAAAATGGCTCCGCCGGCAGTAATAAACCATACTTGATTTCCATCCCAATGAGGCCCAATAGTATTTATTAACACTCGGCGCTCAGTGTCAGTCCGCCCCACAAATGTAAGCAAAGCACCAACACCTAAATCAAAACCATCGGTAATTGCGAACCCAATCAACAGGACGCCGACCAAAACCCACCAAATAAGACGTAGTATTTCGTAATCAATCATAGCTCTACTCCTTGCAGGTGACCGTCAGTATTCTCTGCTTCTTTAGCTGGACCTTTGCGCGCAAATTTCACCATCAAATAAAGCCCCGCAATAAACATAACAGTGTAAAACAAGCTAATCGTAACGAGTGAAATCACTAGATCGCTTACAGCCAAGTTCGAAACGGCCGTATGAATCGGCAACACTTCTGCAATCGCCCAAGGTTGACGCCCATACTCCGCAACGAACCAGCCTGCCTCACTTGCAACCCAAGGCAAAGGCAAGCTAAATAACGCTAAACGTAAAAGCCATTTTGGCTTTTCAACATGGTGTTTAGCGCTAAACCAAAAAGCTAAAGCAAACACCATTAACATAAAGAAACCTGAACCTACCATGAGCCGAAACGACCAGAACATTGGTGCAACACCTGGGATACTGTAGTCTACCGCCTTCTCAATACCCTCTTCGGTTGGCCGCGCAATATCGTCAACAAACGGCTCCAATAAAAGGCCGTAGCCTAAATGTTCTTTAAGATCTTCAAAGCGCTTAGCCTCTTCTTGACTCAAACCACCGGCCTTCAACTGCTTAAGCAACACATTAGCTTCAGCGCCTTTAATAATTCTTTCCCTATTCATTGCTTTTAAATCCTGCAAACCCAAAACAGGCTCGTCAAAGGAACGCGTTGCAATGATTCCCATCGCATAGGGAATTTTAAGGGCATAGTCGGTATGTTGCGTTTCTTCATTCGGGAACCCGAAGAGAGTAAACGCCGCAGGCGGCTCATGGGTTTTCCACTCTGCTTCAACCGCTGCCAATTTTACTTTTTGCACATCACCCAGCTCATAGCCGCTTTCATCGCCAAGCACAATCACTGATAGCGCCGAAGCCAAACCGAAACTCGCAGCGATCGCAAAGGAACGCCGAGCAAAGGCTACGTGCTCTTTGCGAAGCAAGTAGTATGCAGATATCGCTAGAATGAACATCGATCCTGTGACGTATCCAGCCGATACGGTATGAACAAACTTCACTTGTGCAACCGGGTTTAGCAACAGATCAGCAAAGCTTGTCATCTCCATGCGCATCGTGTCCGAATTAAACACAGAGCCTTGAGGATTTTGCATCCAACCATTTGCAATGAGAATCCATAACGCAGAGAAATTACTACCTAAAGCCACACACCAGGTAACGACCAAGTGCTTAACTTTTGACATTCTGTCCCAACCGAAGAAAAACAACCCAATAAACGTCGACTCAAGAAAAAACGCCATCAACCCTTCGATTGCTAACGGCGCGCCAAAAATATCGCCCACATAGTGAGAGTAATAGGACCAGTTCATACCGAACTGAAACTCCATGGTTATCCCTGTAGCAACACCAATAGCAAAATTAATCCCAAATAATTTACCCCAGAATTTGGTCATATCGCGGTAGATGGTTTTCCCCGTCATCACATAGACGGACTCCATAATAGCCAGCAGGAAAGTCATCCCGAGCGTTAGCGGCACAAAGATAAAGTGGTACATCGCAGTAATTGCAAACTGCCAACGAGACAGCTCAATAAGAGTTTCATTCATATACCGCTACTCCATAAGGGTGGAACAAAATTGGACAACCAATAGCATGTGAGATAACCATCAAATATAGCTGGCATAGTTCTTTCGCTCGATACACTCTGATGGCTTGTATAAAAAATCGTAGCACCAACAGCGCCGATAAAGCCTATGAACTTGAACACTGCGGGAGGAACCAAGAAAATGAAATACGCAGGCGCAAACACCTAGGAAGACCACCCAACCAGAGAAACCACTTCCTAACCAGTAATTGGACAATCAGCCAGAAAAATAGACCAAACCTAACAAAAATCCAGCGAAACACATTGTGTCCTCAGCAACAGCCAATAGCGCCACAACAATATTGCTATCCGCAGTGACCCACCAACTCATAATCAAACGTTCACTCTGCCAGCCAGCAATTTGAAGGATGCATTAACGGAATGGGCATGACTAAATAGAAATGGGTCAGCATAGAGCGCTGCAAATAAGCGAGAAACCAACTCCCCTGCGCCCACACTACGACCAGCCCAAAGAACCCTATCGCGATCCTAAAACTATTGACTGGGATATGCTGCCTCCTTTAAAGAAGCATTCTTGTCAAATTGATCAAGACCGCAGATATTCACTAGTGGTGCCATAGAAAACCGAGAACACATAGAGTATAGCCAAGCATGCCGCTATATTAGAAATTACTGATATAACGACTTGAGCAGCAGCAAGGAATAGGCCAAGTAGAAGGGGGCGAGATAACCCCTTTAAAACAATAAGTTAGATCGCTGCCTAACATTAAAATTTGGTAAAACTTAGAAAACACGCCATTAATGACACAAAAATTGCCATTATTGGCGCAGGCTGTCCCGGCTCGCCTTCGGTTATCAGCTTAGGCCCCTCCACATCTGGGCTCAGAGAGGACACCAATGCAAAGTTAGCTGGCATATTTCCTGCTGAGCCATAATTCCTACCGAAAGGGTATTGCGTATACCCCGCACAGAATTGACCACCTAATTAAAATCGAGGAAAACGATGGGCAAGACAATTTACACACTCACCATGCTAGTTGCGCTACATTGCTCCGCGTTAGCCGCAGAACCTGACGATAACACCATGCCGACCCAGTCGGAGAGAGGGAGGCTAATTGTGAGTCATTTTCACTCCACACTCAGTGGCAAACTAAAAGGAGCTATGAAAGAAGGTGGACCGATTAGTGCTATCGAAGTTTGCAATAAAGAAGCACAAAAAATTGCCCAAAGCCTTAGCGAGCAAAACCAAGTGACTGTGAAACGCATTACTGACCGAGTTCGAAATCCAGCCGATGCACCAGATGCAATAGACCTAAACGTATTAAAAGAATTTAGCGACCAGCTCACGAGCAACGCCAATGCGCCATTAGAAAAATTACATAATGGCAACGGGGTAACTCGCTACTACAAAGGCATCGTCATTCAGCCGCCGTGCCTAGTGTGCCACGGAGAAAACATCGCCCCGTCGATTGAAAGAACCCTCAATCAATATTATCCAAGTGACCAAGCACGAGGTTACAAACTAGGCGAGCTTCGTGGAGCATTTGTTGTCCACTTTTAATGCTTAACAACATTAGCCACTGGCGCCTTATCCAGTGCGCCACGCGTTTTTTTGCGACAACCGATACCTACGTAATAAATGCGAAAATAAAATCGTCTTTGTCTACGCTTTTGAATTACGGCGACTAACAATACTGGGAACATGCCCGAACTGCGGCATGCGATTTTATTTTTGCCGAGATTTTTTAATTGTATCGTAAGCGGCTTGTATTTCCTGGCTACGCTCGGTTGCCTCTTGGATCATATCTTCAGGAACACCCTGACCAGTCAATTTATCCGGATGGTACTGACTCATTAGTTTACGGTACGCTCGCTTTATAACTGCGTCACTATCTTCAGGCTTAACGCCTAATGCTTCATAAGCCATGGACAGTTGATCTGCAGATGCTGTTTGCGAATAGCCCGCACCACCGGATTGCGTACGGAATGATTCTTGAGCGCGTATCATACGAATCATTTGCTCGAAGGCGAACGATGGCATGCCAAGTGATTTCGCTACGTCGTGTAATACTCTCTGTTCGGCCTCATCGATCTCGCCATCGGCAAGTGCCACATGAATGAGATACACCAACAACATTTGCACAAGATTCGCGTGCAGTCCGCACTCACGCTTAAACTCAGATAGGGCTGCCTGCACATCAAATTCTGGCTGAGACCCGGCTTTAAATAGCTCAATTGCTTCGCGGCGATGCTCTGGGGTCAGGCCCATCTGCACCATAAACGCTTCTGTCTGCTGCACTTCCTCTTCTGATATACGCCCATCAGCCTTGGCTAGGTGCCCCAGCAATTGGAATACTGTTTTAAAAAATGTATCTTGTATTTTCTTCAACTGCTCAGGGGAAGGACGCAAACGCAGCTGGGCTTGGCGATAACCGGTATCAAAAATGTGTCCCACAAACACACCCAGTAAAGCCAGAAAAAAACTGCCTCCGCCCACAAGGTACCCCAGGAATCCGCCAATAATTTTGCCAAACATGCTAACAACATCTCTCTAGAACCAATTTATAGAGCGCACTGTAACACAAGGAAGATACGGAAATGACGCATAGCCGCAGACAAAAAGCGCGCTAAACTATTCATCAATACCATTGTCAGTTCGATATGAACCTCATAATACGAGAAAGCACATGACACTTATTAAGAGCCTGCTTACGTTAACCGCCATAGTTAGCGTCTCTGCCTTTGCAGAGCCGAAAACCGAAACCTATATCGAAGACATCAACGTGCCCTGGGGGATGGCATGGCTGCCGCCATCCAACGGCCAAGCGCAGGGTGACATGCTTGTCACAGAGCGCAGTGGCTCTCTCTATAGAGTTCGCGACGGAAAAATCGCCGCTGAAATTAAAGGGCTCCCTGACATTCATGCTAACGGACAAGGCGGGCTGCTAGACATAGAACTTCACCCCCAGTATGACGAAAACGGTTGGATATACCTTTCTTATTCGAGCCCAGAGGGCGAGGGCAAAGGTAGCAATACCGCGATCATTCGTGGGCAGCTTAACGGTAATCGTTTGACCAACATAGAAACCTTATATAAGGCAGAACCCAATTCTCGGCGCGGCCAGCATTATGGTTCTCGCATTGAATTCGATAACCGTGGAATGCTGTTTTTTTCAATCGGAGAGCGAGGCGATCGCGACACCAACCCGCAAGACCTTAGCCGTGACGGAGGCAAAATCTATCGTCTCCGTGACGATGGCCGCATTCCTCAAGACAACCCTTTCGTTAGTGATAAACAAGCAAAACCAGCGATATACTCCTGGGGACACCGCAATCCGCAAGGGATGGCGACTCACCCAACCAGCGGTGAGATATGGATTCACGAGCACGGTCCCAGAGGTGGCGATGAAATTAACATCGTCAAAGCCGGAGAAAACTATGGCTGGCCGATTCTCAGCTATGGTATCAATTACATTGGCACCGCCTTCGCGGAAGGCACAGAGCGAGAAGGCTACCAATCCCCTATTCATTATTGGGACCCTTCAATCGCGCCCTCTGGTATGACCTTTGTCACCAGCGATAAGTATCCAGAGTGGCAAGGAAAATTACTGGTCGGCTCGTTAAAGTTTCGCTACCTAGTATTGTGCTCCACCACCGAATCAGCCGTGACTAATACAGCGATAGTCATGAAAGACATCGGCCGAGTGCGCAACGTCAAACAAGGGCCTGACGGTTATCTCTACGTGGCCACCGAGGGCAACGGGATTCTCAGGCTCATCCCATAACCGTTTAACCATGACCAGCCTCTGGCCCTAGCCGCTTAGGTTTTGTACAATCCGCGCCCCCGTTTCTTAGATTGAATAGCGGGGATCGCATAGATCAGGCATCCACTCAGCCCTGATAACAATACCCTGATAACAGCCCTGGATTTACGCTCCAGCTAGCTAAGAGGTTAATCATGTCAGACCAACAGGACCTTCCTGTGGTGGTGTGCGCGCTTTATAAATTTGTCGCACTCCCCCACTTCGAATCACTTCGAGAACCACTTCTACAATTAATGCTCGAACAAACCGTCCGCGGCACTCTGCTGCTCGCAGCCGAAGGCATCAATGGCACCATTGCTGGTAGCCGAGAAGGCATCGATACCGTGCTCAACTGGCTTCGTCAGGAGCCTGCGCTGTCTGAGTTTGATTTCAAGGAAAGCTATACACAAGAACTGCCGTTTAAGCGCAGTAAGGTCAAACTCAAAAAAGAAATCGTCACCATGGGTGTTGAAGGTATCGACCCCAACCGCGTCGTTGGCACCTATGTCGAACCTAAAGATTGGAACGCACTAATCAGTGATCCAGATGTAGTTGTGGTCGACACACGCAACGACTACGAATATCAGGTAGGCACATTTAACAACGCCATAAATCCAAACACCGAAACCTTTCGCGAGTTCCCGGATTATGTGAAGGAAAACCTCAACCCTCAAAAACATAAAAAAGTTGCCATGTTCTGCACCGGTGGGATTCGCTGCGAGAAGTCGACTGCTTACCTAAAAGAGCAAGGCTTCGATGAGGTCTACCACCTAAAAGGCGGCATCCTTAAATACCTGGAAGAAGTGCCGGAAGAAAACACCCTGTGGCAAGGCGAATGCTTTGTGTTTGATGATCGGGTGACCGTCAATCACCAACTTGAACGCGGCGAGTATGATCAATGCTACGCTTGCCGCCTTCCCATCACCGAAGAGGACAAGGCTAGCCCTCATTACGAGAAGGGCGTCAGCTGCCCACATTGTATCGACAAGGTCAGCGCTGAACAAAAACAGCGCTTTGCCGAGCGCCAAAAGCAACTTCAGCTAGCCAAGCGCCGTGGTGAAGTGCACATAGGTAGCGATGCACGATCTAGTTTACGTAAACAACGCGCCGCCAAGCAGCGTCTTCGCGCCAACCAACGTGAGCAATCGCTAAAACAAGGCTAGTGCTTGGTGACTGGGCTGTGCAATACAGCCCACTTTATCAACGTAAGCAATATCGAAAAGCGTCTTTTGCAGCCCCTCCTCTCTTGATTTCGTATTTTTAACCTCACCGCAACGTCGACTCAACGTCCAATTTATTGAGCAGCTAAAACCTGCACCTCAAGTTGCATTATGCAACCCCAAACGCTTTGTCAGCACGCCGATTTAGCCGCTAAGTCGACTGATTCACGATTTGAAGCGCTTCCATGTTGATTTACGCGCCACAAACCGACAGACTTGCGGGTTGATGACGAGGCCACTATAACGATGACAATTTCCGGCTATGAACGAATCTCCCCAACCAAAATTGAACAATGCATGGTTCGGAATTCGGTCAATAATTTTCGTGCGCCGATCCAATTAACACGTGGACCACTTAGTGGCGAAATAGACGTTATCGCACTTGATGACATGTGGCTGGCACGACGAAGGCTGTCGCAAATGATCTGCCAGTTCCTCACGGTACCTGAGAAACAATTTGCTTTAGGTCTCGCCACTGGCGAGCAGCCTTTTTTTGGACCTGATGGTCTAGCGTTCGCTGAAGGTGAAATCTCGATTGCACACGCATCAAGAGCATTTCTGCAAATCATCCCTGCAAACGTTTCGTTCTACAGTGTACGGTTCACTGAGAGCCTATCTAAAAACTCAATTAGCCCTTCGTTTTTTAGGGACCTACAATCAGTAACCAATGGTTCTTCACCACAACAAATCGCATCTAAAGATTTTCATCGTCAGCTGCTTACGCATCTAGAGGCAATCTTTACATTGGCCAGCGAAAGTAAAAATGCGGATGTAAGCAGCCAGAAAACAGATCTTCTCCATACGCTAAACGCCAATATTTCCAAAGAATCTGTAGTTAATGCACGCACCAATTCCCGCTCACGAATTTTTCAGCGCGCGACTAACTTTATTATCGACACACCCATTCATGCCGTGACACTTGATCGGGTTGCAGCCACCTGCACGACAAGTCGCCGCAATCTCGAAATAACCTTTGCGGAACGCATCGGCATACCGCCAAATGAATTTATCACTAGCATTCGATTGAATGCTGCGCGAAAAAAACTTTTGGCACCAGAAATTAATGAAAGTATAGCCAGCATTGCGGAGAGCTGTGGCATTAAGCACCTTGGCAAATTTGCTAAAAACTACTCGGAAATGTTTGGCGAACTCCCCAGCGCGACACTGCGCCAAAGCCTTAAAACACACACCTAGCTATCACGCCCAAACGCTGTGTTTTTTATAAATCACGCTCTATTTAGTAACTATTCGCATAAGGGATAATGGCCTATCCCATGCTTATGCTATAAAGCACTACCGCATTAGGCCGTCACACTCGAGCACGAAAAAAAAGAGGACGCCTAGTAGATGTAAACAACCTAGGTCAACCTTCCTCTAGTTGTATGACGAATAAATACCGCTTCACACAAGTACGACATGCCGAACAAGTGGCTGACTGTTTGCCGTGGAAACTCATCACAGCTCAGCAACTGAGCCGTGGAAGTTTTTGCTGTGATATTGAGTTACTAGGTAATACCGACATATCCATTGTGCGACGAATTTGTTCTACCTCACTGCGAGAAATTGCCTCAATTCCGGAAGGGTTTATTTGTTTACTGCTGCACCCAGAAGAAGGCAAAACCTACGTTAAAGGGCGATACTTCGGTAAAGGAACAATCTGCACGATTGCGGGAGACAAACAATGGGAGGTGTTTACACAACAAGGTGCGACAACTTACGCTCTATTATTAAACAAAAAGTCTATTCAACAGTATATGGACGAAGAGTGCGCACAAGTTTTCCAGCAATTTTATCACCAGGGCTTTGACATCGCCCTGGCAACCCCGGAGATTACGCAGCCAATTTTTGACCACGTCGATATACTGCTAGAGAAAGCAGCAAACTCGAATGACGATCTAGTTCAAAAAATTAACCAGACTGACAAACTGGCACTCATCACCTTGCTGGGTGAATTATTGAAGTCTGTACGTTACGAGGACTTACGCAGCAACTCAAACGCAAAATTACTCGATCGTGCACTGGGCTTCATCAACAATAATATTCGCCGAAAATTTACGATTTCTGAGCTGGCAGATTACCTTCACACCCACCAGCGCAATGTCGAATTAATTTTTAATGCATATCTAGATTTAAGCCCAAGAGAATACGCGAGTAACCTAAAACTTAATTTAGTTCGCGCAGCGCTTATCGCCTCCGCCAACAAAAAAGTCAGCATTGCCGAAGTTGCTAATAAATACGGCATTTCCCATATGGGAAACTTTAGTCAAAGCTATAGCAAATTATTCTTAGAATTACCCAGCGATACGGTAAGAAATCACCGCCGCGAAGTTGAGAATAGCGTAGTCGATTGATGTGTATTAGACACCCACAAATCGACTACAAGACGATACCAACAGCTAACAGCAGGGGGGTTAACAGGGTTATTGCAACATTTACCCCAAGGACATCGGTACGCTCCCCCAAGGTTGCATGATCTCTCAAAACCACCCTCGAAATGCCCACCGCAGCGAACAGCGGCAGTATGGATAACAAAGCCCATGTGTTCCATATATTGAACACATAGCCGAGAATTACGACTAAACTGCACCCCACCACAGCCGAGGCATAAGCACCTGCCCCAACGTACGTACCATATACGATAAGTATATGACGCCGACCTGCTGCACGATCGGCATCTACATCGGGAAATTGATTCAACAACAGCAGATTATTTACCAACATAAACGGGACTAGGCTCGCCATGATTGCTTGTAAAGTGATATTACCTACCAATACCCAATGGCTCCCCACTACCATCAATACACCAAACCCAAGCCCTGGGGCAATTAAGCACAGCAGCGGCAGGCGATTAATCCACGGCGTATAGAATAGAACTAACGCCACGCCAATTACGCCTGCGAAGATGAGTTCCCAGCCGCGGACGGTTGCTAAATAGATACCACAACCCATCGTTATAGCCAGGCACAGTAGCCCCGTTAATAGAACAGCATTCAATGCAGCGGGATTAGCTGGTATAGCACCACTCCCGCCACTGAAAGGCGTACGACGTGTCGTTAAGTCAAGGCCACTACGGAAGTCGGCATATTCATTCAAAGTGTTGACACTAATGTGCGCGGCGACTGCGGCAGCCAATACAACTGGCACCAGCTGCCACTCCACACTGGCTCCACTTGCAACGGCTGTCGCTATGCCCAAAAAAACGCAAATAGGCGTCAGAATTAAAAAGGGTAGGCGCATGGCGCCAAGGATGGATAGAAGCAAACCGCACCTCAAATGAACTCAACCGCGAAAGCGCAGTATTGTAATCAATTAATGAGCGATGAGTAGGAGGGATGCTTTCAGGGGCTCAACAAAACCCCTGTCATTTAATTTAATGACGCGGCAGGTTACTGAGTAAGTCTCGACGCGAATGAATCATTTCTTTATAGGACTGCAACAAACCGAAGTTGGCTGCATCCGGGCCACTACGCAGCGTCTGCATTTGCCGTTCTAGGCGCGTAATTTCTTCTCTTAGCTGGGCTTTTAACATCACGGTATTGTTGAAGGTAACCCCTACATGGGCTGCACGTGGCTGTCTCATGGCTATTAACTGTCCTTTGTAGTGACTGTATTATTCTTATCGAACGGGTAATGATTCGCGGTAGGCCGTCAACAATCATAGCTGACAGCCTACTGAGACTAGACCACAAAATAAGAACTCGCCAATTTTTTGGCTATATTTGTCACTAAAAAGACGCGCTAGGCTTCGAGGATAGAGCGCCAGTCAAAGTCGGTATCACCGATGACATAAAAGAAAGGGTTTAAGATATCGTCTTTAGTGTTATAGCGAAGCAGATTGAAGTCCACATCGACTACCGTTCCTCCGGCCGCTTCAACAACGGCTTGTGCTGCCGCCGTATCCCATTCAGAGGTTAAGGCAAGACGCGGGTAGAGGTCAGCTTCGCCTTCTGCCACCAAGCACAGCTTTAGCGAACTCCCCATATCTTTGGTCTCTACACTACTGAAAAGTGGCTGCAGCTTGGCCATGAGCTGCTCTACCGCTTCTGCTCCGTGGCGTCGACTGGCCACGAGTTCTACCGGTAACTGTTGTTGCTGGCGTTCCGACAAACTCCGGACCCGAATCGACTTCGACTCCCCAGCAACAATCTTTTTCGCACCCAGTCGCTTTGAACCCGCATAGGTGACTTCCTTTACGGGCACATAAACCACACCCAACACAGGCTCGCCGTTTTCTATTAATGCCACGTTAACCGTAAATTCACCATTACGATTGATAAACTCTTTTGTCCCATCTAGAGGGTCAATCAGCCAGTAGACTCCCCAGCTACCGCGCTCAGCAAAGCTAGGCATTTCCTCTTCTTCCGACAATACTGGTATCTGGGGTGTCATACCCCTCAAGCCAGCCACTAAAATTTTATGAGCGGCGAGGTCAGCCGCTGTAACGGGTGAATCGTCGGATTTCTGCTCAACATCAAAATCCTGCTGATAAATATCCAATATTGCCTTACCAGCGTCATGGGTAAGAGAAACAACTTGGTCGACCAAGTCTTGACTAACGGGGGTACTCGTCGCTTGATTCACTAGACTATCCTGTAGTGTATTGGGCTCTGAACTCAATGTATTAATGGAAACAGCTCGCGCAATAGCCGGCCGAAGTAGGGAGCATTATAGCGTGACAGCAGGTCTACATACATAACGCTCATCGGCGCAAGCAACCGGCCCCGTGTTTTAGTACACTGATAACCATTTCAAATCGCCAAAACCGACCACAGACTATGCAGCCCACAAAAACCAATGCACCAAACGCACTGCCGTGGCAGGAGATCGACACAGTCCTACTCGATATGGATGGGACACTGCTAGATCTTCATTATGATAATTATTTCTGGACCGAGCACCTACCCCAACGCTATGCCGAAGCTCATAGCATCCCTCTCGAAGACGCTCACGCTCAGCTAATGGCTCACATCAAGGCGCACGAGGGGACACTGAAATGGTACTGCTTAGAGTTTTGGTCGGATTCACTACAGCTAGACATTCGTAAGCTAAAAGAAGAAGTAAAAGATAAAATCGAGATTCGGCCCTTTGTTGTTGATTTTCTTGCCAGCCTCAAGCAACTCGGTAAAAAATTGGTTTTGATTACCAATGCGCACCCTCAAAGCCTCGATCTTAAACTTGAAGTAACCGCTATCGATAGCTGGCTCGATATGGTGTTATCGTCTCACCAGTTTCAATACCCAAAAGAAGCACAAGAATTTTGGCACGCTCTTCAAGCGCACGAACACTTTGAACCCGCTCGCAGTTTATTCATTGACGATACCGTGAGAATTTTAACTTCAGCCAAAACGTTTGGCATTAAACATTTGTTGTGCATTCAACAACCTGATAGCAAAACGCCTCGTGATACTATCGTAGAGTACCCAACTATCCATCACTTTGATGAACTTCTGCCATCACTTCATCAACTTTTAGACAATAACGAGTAAATTTTTTTCGCAATGGATAAAGTTAGAATTGACAAATGGCTATGGGCTGCACGATTTTATAAAACCCGGAGCCTCGCTAAGCAAGCTATAGAAGGCGGCAAGGTCCGCAGTGATGGACAACGAGTAAAAGCCAGCAAAGAAATCACTGCTGGCACAGTGCTAACCATCCGTACTGGATGGGACGACCGCACCGTAGAGGTTATCGCGCTTTCTGACCAACGGCGAGGTGCTCCACAAGCACAGTCACTTTACCAAGAAACCCAAGACAGTATCGCAAAACGGGAAAGCGACGCTCAGCAACGAAAATTATTACATCAGGGCGAAGGCCTGCCCCCCAAACGGCCCACAAAAAAACAGCGTCGACAAATACACCGGTTCCGCGAACAAGATATGTTATAGAAGGGCATCTTATGTTTCGTTACGCAACAACCTTTTTAATTGTTCTACTATTTAAATTAGCTTCACCTACTGCTATAGCATCAACGAATAGTGAACTGCAGCATCTCAAAAATGCAGTCGTCAAGATATACACCACTTCCGTCTCACCCGATTACTTTACACCCTGGCGTCTCCTCAACGCCAAACAAAGTAGTGGATCCGGAGCGGTAATCGCAGGCAACCGAATACTCACTAACGCCCATGTCGTTGCCGACGCACGCTATATCCAAGTACAACGTCACAACGATCCTAAAAAGTTTTTAGCCCATGTCTCATTTGTTTCTCACGAAGCTGATTTAGCCATGCTCGAAGTGGAAGACACTTCATTTTTTAGAGGCTTGAAATCCCTGTCTATTGGAAAGCTACCTGAACCGCTTCAAGAGGTTTCCGTATACGGCTATCCGTTCGGAGGCAATTCGTTAAGTATTACGCGCGGTATATTGTCACGTGTCGAACATCAGTTCTATTCTCACAGCGAGCGATATCTTCTCGCCGGTCAAATTGATGCGGCAATCAACCCCGGCAATAGCGGCGGCCCCGTGATCGTAAACAAGCAAATCGTCGGGGTTGTCATGCAAGCCAACTTCGGTTCAAAATCTGAAAATCAAGGCTACTTCGTACCGCCCAGTGTGGTCCAACATTTTTTGAAAGACGCCGAAGATGGAATCCACCATGGCATCCCGGACCTAGGCTTTCGCACGCAAGAAATGGAAAGCCCCGCCATGAAAAAAGCCTTTGGCACTGACACCTATGACGGCGGCGTATTAATTACAAAAGTATTCGATAATACTGCCGCTGCAGGGAAAATTTTTCCGAACGATGTTCTGTTGGCGATCGATGGCTATGATATTGCCGACGATACGACGATTAAAGTAAGAGATGACCTCCGCACAAATTATAAATATGCCATAGATCAATACCATGTTGGCGACAAGATAACTCTCAAAATTTCTCGCAATGGAAAAATCAAAGATATTTCATTAATCGCGGTAGAAAGAGCTCAAACATACAGTTTGGTAAGAGAGGAAGAATTTGATGAGTTACCAGAGTATTTTATATACGGTGGAGTGGTATTTGTACCTCTCAATATGAACCTTATAAAACGCTGGGGAAGAGATTGGCGAAACAAAGCACCAACAAGTTTTTTACACGCTCAAGGGCAGTTTATTACCTCAGAGAAAACAGAGTTAGTTGTCGCCGTTAAGGTACTCGCAGCGGATGTGAATCTTGGCTACCACAATTGGAATAACTTCATAGTCGACTCTGTCAATGGCATACCCATTCGAGACTTTGCTCAGTTTGTAACAACAGTACGTAACCTGGCAACACCCTATACTGTGTTCGAAGATTCCGCTGGCTATAAACTTGTTTTAGATAATTTGGAGGCGAGGGCGAGCGAAGCGCAAATTTTATCGATGTACCAAATACCCAGTGCAGTATCCGCCAATTGGTTGCAAGAGTAATAGCGATGCAAAATGTTAGCCTATTTATATTGCTTAGCGTTATAAGTTTTTCATCAACCGCAGTTGGACAGCAAGTTTATCGCTGGGTCGACGATGAAGGAAAAGTTCACTACGGAGACCGACCGCCACAAACACTACAAGCCGATGATATTAGCGACGATATTAATAATACCAATGTCGACACTAGCACCAGTGAGCGTGCAAAAGTGGGGAAAATTTTCGCTAAAGAAACGGCATCTGAAAAACGGCTAAAGAAAGAGAAGCACCACAAACAAAGTGCGGCAGAACATAATCGCCGTGTCGCTTGCGAAAACGCGCGCAAAAGGCTTAAAGTCCTCGAAGAACGGCCTTTCTACATTGTAGACTCGGACGGTAATGGTCATGACGTCAGCATGAAAGAGAAAGATCAGATGATCGCTGCACAGCGAGCCGCTATCCGCAAAAATTGTCGATGAATTGACACTTCGCACAACGTATTTCTTTTGTAATAATGTCCGGAAAATAGCCAACGACGACATGCTACCATGATTGATTCCCCCGAAGTTGTTACCTATACCGATCTGAGTTCAGCCCAGCTCATTGAACTGGCCGTAATGCGGCGTGAAGCGCTTCTCGCTTCGAACGGAGCGTTGGTCACCACAACCGGCGAGCGAACAGGGCGATCACCCAGTGACCGCTATATTGTGGAGGAAGCCTCTTCGGCTGACAGCATCGCTTGGGGTAACGTCAACAGAGCATTCCCTGAAGACAAATTTGACGCACTCTGGGACGAGGTCAGCCATCACCTTCATCAAGTCGACAATTTCTGCTCTCACTTGCATGTTGGCGAACATAAAGATCACTACCTAGCTGTTTGCGTTACCACTGAAACCGCTTGGCATGCACTGTTTGCAAAGAACATGTTTATCTCGCCAGATGAATACAACCCAAAGAGCAAAGGCGAATGGCAGGTTTTACATGCCGAAAAATTCATTTGTGACCCAGAGCGTCACGGCACGCATTCGGACGGCGCGGTTATTTTAAATTTTGCGCAGCGCAAGGTATTAATTGCCGGTATGCGCTATGCCGGTGAATTAAAGAAAGCCATGTTCTCGGTTCAAAATTTTTTACTTCCCGAAAAAGATGTGCTGCCCATGCATTGCTCCGCTAATGTCGGGGAAAGTGGCGACACCTGTTTATTCTTTGGTTTGTCTGGTACGGGTAAAACAACACTATCAGCAGATCCAGAGCGTTTTCTGATTGGTGACGATGAACACGGTTGGGGAAAAGGGGGAGTGTTCAATCTTGAGGGTGGTTGTTATGCAAAAACTATTCGCTTGAGCCAAAAAAACGAGCCCATTATTTGGGATGCCATTCGCTTCGGTGCCATCGTCGAAAATGTCTCTATGTCTGATGAACGCGTATTAGACTATGATAATACAGCGCTAACTGAAAACGGCCGCTGCTCTTACCCACTTGACCACGTAGATTCTCGCGTCCTCGATAATTGTGGGGACGAGCCATCTACGATTATATTTCTCACCTGCGATGTCAGTGGGGTTCTGCCCGCTGTCTCCATTCTCAGTAAGGAAGCCGCCGCCTACCATTTTTTATCTGGCTATACTGCTCGTGTTGGCAGCACTGAGCTAGGCGCAGAGGAAGGAGTTCACCCAACATTTTCCGCCTGTTTCGGTGCCCCCTTTATGCCACGATCAGCTAAGGAGTACGCTGATTTGTTAATGAAGCGGATCGACGACTTCGGATCAAGCGTGTATTTGGTCAATACTGGCTGGAGTGGCGGCAGCGGTGCGCCAGGAGGCAAAGGGCAACGGTTCCCGATCCCCGTCACACGGGCAATCATCCATGCAATTCAATCTGGCGAACTTGCTAACACGGAAACAACGACACTCACGGCGCTGAATTTGCGCATTCCTTTGCAGGTTAGCAACGTAGATACAAACATTTTGAACCCACGACAAACGTGGGATAACACAGCGGACTACGACGTTGCCGCAGCAAAGCTCGCGGCACTGTTTAATAAAAACATCCAAGCGTTTGATATTCCCGACGCCATTTTGCAAGCCGGCCCAAGTAGCGCCTAGCGACTACCTTAGCGAGGACCTCTTTGGCGGGGTGCCATGATGGCATCTCGTATTGCCGTCTGCACATTCTGTGATGAGATGTCTAGCTGCATATCTTCCGCCATCATATGCAATCCCAATTCTTCCATTAATGACTGGTAATCTGGAATAGCAAGGCTTGCACGGTATTGCTTGTACAGCGGTACAAAAAGCGGTTCACCTACTATCTCGTCAAAGTCACTCATCAACGCTTTACCTGACCAATGACGAGTTGCATAGCGACAACAGTGATTAAATTCTGTGACTACACTATCCAAACTTCTATCTGGGTACCGCTCGCGTAACGCTGCATCAGCCTGCAAGAAAAAGAGCGCTCCGCTCCAGTAAACGCGCATGGTAGCTCGTAATGCTCGGCGCTTCGTGCTTACTTCCTCTAACGTTTTGTGATTATTTTTATCTCGATCGGCTCGCTCGAATCCGTGATATAAATTCTCCCATGCCGTTTTCGGCGAAATCACGCCCGCTCGAGCCATCGCCAGGTTTTGATAGTAACTAGCAAATCCCTCTGAAAGCCACCGGTCAGAAAGACTCAAGTAAGGCAAAAACAAATGGCTAAATTCATGCGGTGCGGTCCAATCTGTCAAGAATTCGTCTTGCGACCTACTCAAATCAACGACGAACCGGACTCCTTCGACACCATCCCGAATTACTTCACCCCAAGGCACTGGGCTTCTGCCGCTGCGCCGAGAACTAAGTTGATCTGTTTTCTCTATCACAACGCGCGTAGAGGGCAGTGGCAGCTGACCATTAATAGTCGTAATTGAGTCCACTGACTGAGTTAGCCATTCTCTCAAGCGACTTTTTTCGTGGGACATAAAGATACCATCCCATCTCACCCAGAGATCGCCACTTTTAAATGTCAGAACCTCCGTTTCTCGCGGCTTTACCTGTTTAGACAATCGGTCTGCCGCAACATTGCCAACTGCAAAGGTCGCGTTTACTGCCAGACACAGACTAAACGTAAGCAATGGACTATAGATTCGCTTAATAGCATGAGTCGTCGCTCGTAAATTCTCTTTCCACATCCTGCCACCGACATTTCCGTCATAGACTAAAAGACCGTCACAACACTTTACCGTTATACTTAGAGACACCAGGCGAGCTGCCTAGGTTTTACTTCATTCTGTTGTGAACTCTTTAAGTATGGCTGAAAATTTAGAAAAGTTTTGCATAGAGCTACCAAGCTGGCTGCCGACGTTTAATAGGCAATACACCCCAAGTAGCGAGATCAACGACCAAATGCAGTTCGTGCTTAAGGCTGCACACGAAAATGTCGCCCAAAACACTGGGGGTCCCTTTGCTGCAGCCGTATTTGAAACCGAAAGCGGGAAGTTAGTCTCCCTTGGGGTAAACCTCGTCACTTCGCAACAATTATCCATATTGCACGCAGAGATAGTGGCACTAAGCTTGGCGCAACGGGAGATAGGTGCGTATGACTTAGGTGGAAGCGGGCAACCGCACCATCAATTAGTGACAAGCAGTGAGCCCTGCGCTATGTGTTTTGGCGCTATTCCCTGGTCTGGAGTCACCCGTGTGATCACAGGTTCTCGCGACAGCGATGTACGCGCAATTGGTTTCGATGAAGGCCCAAAACTAAAAGATTGGCAATCGGCTCTAACGTCTCGCGGTATTCAAGTCATTCCTGACGTGGCAAGATCTGATGCAATTCACGTTTTAGAAGTCTATCGACAGCAGGGCGGTCACCTTTATAATTCCCGCGAATCGACACAATAAAGTGAACTCCACTCATGGCACAGACTATCGCAGAAATCATTCCCGGTATTTATACACACTACAAAGGCAAACAATATCAAGTGTATGACGTTGTTACCCATTCAGAGACGGAAGAAAAGCTGGTGGTATACCGCTGCCTATATGGTGATTATGATCTGTGGGTTAGACCGCTGGCGATGTTTTTTGAAAAAGTCACCTTGGCCACAGGGGAAGTTGTTGATCGCTTCGCATTAACATCGACTAACGACCAACACCTAGAGTAATAGCTAATTAGAATGGGACGTTGCGTCAGTTACATCATCCTCATCATTTTCTTTCCAGTAGGCATCCCAACGCTCACTCACTCGCTCCCCCATTAAGAACAGGCAAGGAACAAGAATTAACGTCACCGCTGTCGCGCAAATCACGCCAAAGGCTAGCGAAATAACCATCGGTATCAAGAAATTTGCTTGCATACTTTGTTCAAACAAAATCGGCGTCAATCCAACGAAGGTCGTCACTGATGTCAATATAATGGCTCTAAATCGGTCACGACCAGCTTGCGCAACTGCCTCCAACACATCCATACCGTGTTTACGCAAAGTATTTATTCTATCAAGCAAAACCAGATTATCATTCACCACAACGCCAGCACAGGCCAAGAAACCAAGCATCGACATCATACTAACTTCGCGCCCCAACAGCATATGTCCAATCACCGCCCCCACAAACCCAAAAGGAATTGCCGTTAACACGATAATCGGTTGCCAATAGCTTCGAAAGGCAACCGCCATCAAGCCAAAGATAATCAATACGGCAAAAACAAAGTTAGTCGACAGTGAATCTAAAAACTCCATTTGGTTCCGCATGTCACCTGCAACACGAATTTCAAATCCAGAGAAATCTTGTTGCCAGCGCAATCGGTTTTGCAAAAATAAGTCGCGCACTATTTCATTCGCATTAAAGCCACTTTCTAAATCAGAGGTAACGATGATGGTTCGCTTTCTATCTAAACGACGAATTGTCGAATAGCCTGGGACATAGTTGATATCCGCTACGGCGGTCAGTGGCACCTCGCGCCCGTCTTGGGTGCGAATACGTAAATCTTCTAGAAGATCGACGTTACGGCGCTCTTCTTCAGGGTAGCGCACCATGACTTTGACATCTTCTTTGGCTCGAGGAATACGCTGAACCTCGATACCATAAAACCCTTGTCGCACCTGTCGAGCTACGTCGTTGAGGGTCAAACCTAACGCTTCGGCATTAGGCTTTAGCGCCAACTCAATTTCATCACGAGGCGATTGCAAATTGTCTTTAATATCAAACGTGCCGGGATATTGCGCAAGTGCATTCTTCACCGCACTGACAGCACGCTCCTGCTCATCCGCATTATCGGATCGAATACTCATTTGCAGGCGGATCGGCTCACTGCGTGAATTGATAGTAAAGTTGATACGTATCTCTTCCGCTTCAGGAATAGCCCCAATATAGCGACGCCATTTTTGAGAAATTAACCGCGTCGAAACCTCGCGCTCTTCTGGCGACGTTAAAGCTAATACGTAGTTGACATTATTGCCGTAGGCCCAGGTTTGAATATTATCAATAAACGGCTGGCCATCATTCTCTTCCAACAGCTCGTCGTCATTTTCGAGCTTTTCAACGGCCAATCGCATTTGTTGAACAACGCCTTCAGTATCAGAAAATGGCACGCCCTCACCAAGCACAACGCGCGCTTCAATCTGATCACCCTGAATAATTGGCATAAAGGTCATACGCAGCCAACCACCCGCAAAGAGTGCCAAAGCAATAAAAAATGCTACCGTAAATATTGCTAATGTAACGCCATTATTATGCAGCGCTTTATCTAAGAGTGGGCGATAGCGCGTTTCAATAATCTGATTTAAACCAGTAGATAATTTATTTCTTAATGCCGTCAAAAGCTGTAGTGGTCGAAATCGACTTGGCTTTTCTTCTTTAAGGTGGGATAAATGTGAAGGTAAAATCAGCAGTGATTCAATAAGTGAAAAAATCAAACACAGTGTCACTACAATACCAATAGGCGCAGCCATCGTACCCATTTGACCAGGCACAAAAAACATAGGCCCAAAAAATACAATCGTACTAATCACCGCAAAAATCACCGGTTTCGACACCATTTTGGCGCCGCTCGCAGCAGCCTGACTGTCTCGCATTCCATGTTCGTAACGAGAATAAACACTCTCTCCGACAATAATCGCGTCATCTACGACAATTCCCAATACGAGCAAAAAGCCGAACAACGATATCATGTTCAAGCTGACACCCACGTGTGGGAGCAACCACAAACACCCTAAAAATGACAACGCAATACCTACGCATACCCAGCCAGCTAGCACTGGACGCAAAAACAACATTAATACGATAAATACCAAGACCAGTCCACCCAACGAATTTTCAAGCAACAAATTCATTCGGTCTTTGAACATTAACGTGTTATCTCGCCAAAGCTCCACATGCACTTCGGGGGGCAATTTATTGTGGACAGTGTCTAAATAGTCATAAACCTGCTGCCGAGCTTTTAGGACATTGGGGTTATCTGTTATATACAGGCGAACGTAGACTGCAGGCTCACCATTAAGCAACGCTATAAAATCTCTTTCCTCAAACCCATCTTTAATATCGGCAATATCACCCAACAATAACTTGGCACCGTCACGGGTGCTTTTTACCACAATGTGTTCGAAGTCTTCTTTAAAATAGGCCTGACCTCGCGTTTGTAGTTGGATATCGCCCCCAACAGACTTGATTGTTCCCGCAGGTAAATTGATTGAGGCAGCACTAATCGCGTTAGATATGTCTTGAAAGGTCAGCTTGTATTGACGGAGTTTGTTTTCGGAAATTTCCACCGACACTTCATCAGGCCGTGTAGCGGCTAATTCAGCAACGGAAATATTTGGAAGTGTAGCGAAGTCATCCCGTAGAATTTCCGCCGTTTGCTTTAGGGCCGACTCGTCAACGCGACCGTGTACCGCCACATCCATTATCATGGTGCGCCATTGAACCTCCCGCACCTCGACCCTTTCGGCATCTCTCGGAAACGTTGTTATCGCGTCAACCCGTGTTTTAATTTCATTGAGTAGCTTTTGCGTATCGTAGCCTTGTATAGCCTCGATACTTACACGACCACTGCCTCGTCGCGCCTGGGAATTGATTTCTTTGATCCCATCCAAATCGCCAATTGCTTCTTCGATTCGGATAATTATTTGCTCTTCAACTTCTTTTGGACCAGCACCGGGATAGGGGGCACTTATTTCAATAATACCGACATTCACCGCAGGAAACGCTTCTTTATTAACGGCGACGATACCGCTTAAACCACCGATGAGAATCACCACCATAAATAAATTGGCAGCGACTCCATTTTCAACAAACCATTGGATAATTTTATTCACGTTAAAGCCCTAGTGAGTTCAGCGCCTTGTTGATGGGTTATAGGGTGGTATTTAGCGGAGCAACAGCCACCGCTTCGGCACTTGGCTGTGGCGACACGTCCATGCCGGGTGTTAAGAAGTTTTGTCCACCAACCACTACAGCTTGGCCTTTCTCAATATCACCTTTAACCCAAGCGTTATCACGATCAGTCATTAGTACTCGGACAATGCGAGTCTCTAATTGATTTTTTTCGTTCAATACGTATACACGATTATTCTTAAATACTGCACGACGAGGTAATTGAATGACGTCTGCAATATCGCGCCCAGAAATTTCCGCTTCGACAAATAGACCAATAATCAAAGGAACTTGAAACTGTTCTGGGTGCTGTATAAACGGGTCAACCACCTCCGCTACTGCGTAGTACATGCGATTGTTTACATCGACGCTAGCATCTGTGCGTGCTATGTGCCCTTGCCAAACGTAGGTTTCTCCCGCAATGGTGCCGCGAATGAGTACAGCTGGCCCGCGATGTGCTTCGCTTGCCTGGAAGCCCAACGGCATATCAACCAACGATGCTTGCTTGTCGGTAATGGGCAAACGAATTTCGGCGACTTCGATATCGTAGACACGCCCAACGCGATTACCCGGTGTGACGTATTGACCCAAGTCCACTTGCGCTTCTCTCACGCGACCAGCAAACGGCGCGGTAACAATCGTTCGCTCTAAATCTAATTTAGCTTTATCGAGATCTGCCTCGGCTGCGGCCAAATTCGCCTCTGCTGCAGCAAGCTGCGGCTTGCGTAAAAATAGCTGGTTTGCTTCATCGTTACCCAAGTCGCGCCACTCGCGCTGGGCTTGGCGAGCACGACCACGCTCGGTTGCCAATGCTTGATTTGCCTCTGCAACTCGGGCCTTTGCGCGCACTAGCGCCAACTCATAGTCTCGGGGATCGATTTTGAGTAATGGCTCACCCGCGTTAAAAAAACCACCTTCAACAAAGTGTTGATTGACTTCAACAACCTTTCCGGAAACCTGGACCACCAAGTCAATTTCTCGTCTCGGCGCGACCGTTCCTTGCGATGTCACTTTAAGTGCTTGAACTGCTGGGTCTGCATAAACCACGGTCACTTGGGGCGCGGGTGGTTCACGCGGCGGCATCTTACGAGGCGCCGGTTTCAACAGAAATAAACCCGCTACAACCACCACACCCGCCAAAAGAACCAGGACGGCCATGGGCAATTTTTTACGAGGCGGCTTATTGATTTGAATTTTGTCTTCGTCCACTAACCCTGTTCCTTCTGAACTTGTGCGTTGATATGCACACATTCTTAACTTAATTAAATCGATTTTAAAGGATAAACGTTACGCATCCATCAAGTGACCGCAAGTCTAGTCAGTGGTTTTAGTGGCGTCCTAGCCTTTTACTCAACTTCACAAAATTTCAAGATTACACCGATACTTTTTGATGATGCAGACGCAAAAAAGCCAGTGTATTTCTACACTGGCTTTTGGAGTACCTACTGAGATTGTGCCGTAGCTGAGATTGTGCCGTAGCGCTGATATCAAGCGCTATACTATATTGTCCCGGTCACTATCGGTTCAAAAGCAACCCACCGGTCTATGTCACTGTTCGAACCAAGGCCATGGTTGGCGAACTTAGAGGTAAACCCACCGATATCATCATGTAGCGCCATATAATTCAGCACCACGGTATTAACCAGTGCTTCAACGTTGTTTGCAGCAGGGCTTGAGGTTGTTTGTACATCTCCACCGCCAGTCATCCAGCCAAGCTGTTGATGCTGAAGTTGGTCCGCACCGACTGTTGAATGAAGTGTAGGGCGACCACCTGGGTTGTACACCAAGAAGAATGCTGCTGCGGTTTGTTGGCTATCGCCAGTCCAAACACCTTTACCGTCGCCAAGTGGAGAAGTGTCGATCATGCCATTACTGAACACTGAACCGTCGCTGACCACATAGATCATTACTGGCTTGTTGCGCGCTTGCGCGTAGGCCAGGCACGCCCCTATACATTCGCCCGCACGGCGGTCACGCTCTTCACCGGTACGACGATCACCGGTGTGATAGTCGTATCCACCCATGGTAATGGTGCCAGCACCCGCATAACCTTCAATGACCAATTTCATAATGGCCGCCGTTTTGCGGAATTCTTGAGAATCTCGGCTATTACCATTCAACTCTGCATCGCTAAAAATCGGACCATTAATTAAGCTATCGGCAACAGGGTCTAAGGCGTCTGATCCAGAGCCAAACCGATCCGCAAGATCCGCACTTTGCGCATACGCACATTGGATAGCTTCGCGCAACTCGGCGTCTGAAAGACCTCCAATACCTTCCCCTGCGCCAAGGCCAGAATTAATGGACGATAACTCCAATTTGTCCTGACTCATGCGAAATGCTGCTTCCATGATCGAAACACGGTCTTGCACTGTGCCAGGCAGAGATAACAAACCACCCAAATCAACCAGGCCGCGCGCATCCGAAGGCCGATCGACTTTGGTAGGACGAAACGCCAAGTCAATCATTGAAGCGGGGGCCATCGAATTGCCACCTGAATCTGAGTTTCGCGAACCCACAAGCGCAAGGATTTCACCCATAGCACCGCCGAGACCACCCGACTGCGCACCCGCCGCTGCAATGCCGTACATAGGGTTGTGCGGATTATTACCCGTATCGTTTTGCGACCGCGCAGGAATCACAGCACCGTTAGTATTAATCCCCGCACCACCGGCACGAGCTAATATACCTGCTAACATCTGTGATTCGGAATGGAAAGATAAACCCAACTCAGTATTAATAAATTGAGAGTTATCCACTAGAGGATCGGGTGACGAGTTGAGAATCGGAATCCTATCACCAGGCAAACCTTGCTTGTTGTACCCCCGCGTATCCAATAGATCTAACTGGCCACCTGTTTGCCCAACCAGTACATTGGATCCGGCAATATTTGCACCGCCAGCCAAATCAATACAAATAAATGGAATTTTATTGTTGCCCTGAGGGCCTAGCGCACAACCATTGACATTGATATCACCACTTAGTGCTGCGTTCACACGCTGACTAAAAAGTGCCATCGGGCTCGCTAGTGCCGCACCAGTCCCAAGCATAAAGCCCTGAGAAATAAACTCGCGTCGAGTGCGCGGGCGAGGATGATCCGGATGCAGTAGTGGCATATGCGAAGGAACATATTTGCTGCGCTTAGACATAATGTTTTCCTCTCCTGCAGGTCTCTATGCCTGCAGCTTATTTAATGCTAGAACCTCAAAGTAGTTTGCGGGTTCTACGCGTTGTAATCTCGTTAAAAAATTATTGAACGTTCGCAACCGCACTAGCGAATACCGAAGTACAAACCGCTAACGCTGCAGAATCTGTTTCACTGGCATTCGCAGCAGTGCTGAGCTCTGCTAATAGCGTATCCACAGTCGCCGCCATATCCGTAGGATCAGGCTGCGTTGCTAATGTCGTTGTGTCCATGAACGTTTGGCTAGAGAACTTCTCAAGCATAGGATCCAGAACAGCGTTCCGCTGAGTATTCAGTGCTTGACCAAAGTTTAAGCTTGGCCAGAAAGCAGTTCTCAAAGACGTACTCGCGGTCAAAGCTTCACAATAAGCAGCCGCCAGTTGAGTAATACCCATCTGCTGCGTTGTGGAAAATGCTACTGGGTCTTCTGATGATGGCAATTGCGTTTTAAGTGTATCGAACTTGCCAGCAACCAACGCGTTGTCTTTAGACACACCAGTCAAAGACGAAAACATTTCATTTATTTCATAGAAATGTTTCAAGCCAATTTCCGACTGCTTATAAGAATAAACGGGCAGCGCTACATCGGGGTAATCCGGTGTGCTGCGATCAACCGATGACGTGCGAACGCCAATGCGATCGAATGACAAGAAAAACTCATCCGTTTCTGGCGCAACTTTTTCACTCGCGATGATCGTTCCTGTCACAGGAATGCCGTAAGTTGAGAGGCGCAACCAATTATTTTCAGCTGCCTGATAATCTGCATCCGTAATAGTGACATCCATTTTCGCAAAGGCTTGACCGGTTGGTGCTTCGCGACCATTAATGCCAATGCGCATACCTTGAATATCAATATCGCTTGAGATCACGACGCCTTCTTCTAGCACAGTGAAGAATGGATCGTTGAATAAGTAGCTGTAATCATCGAACCGCTCTACTTCAAATACGATGTAGGCTTCAGGAATATTCACCAGGCTTGAAATATTAAATGGCATATAATATTTCTGCCCAACACCCACTGAAAAATTGGTAAGAATTTGCTCTTGAGTTAGCACACGATTGTGAATGGCAACAAAACGTAAGGTACCTTTCCAATCAAGATCCATCCCGCCGACTTCGTTACCTAGTACCAATACGTGGGAATCACTCCAATTACTTGGCGAGCTATTGGCGAGCACGTCAGCATCTGTGGTGGTCAACTCTCCATTTACCCAAATTTGACGACCATTGGTTGCATCAAAGTTTACGACGACGTGCTGCAAACTTGCTTGCAATACATCGTCACCATCAGGTGTTGAATAAAGAGGCGAACCGTTACCATTACTGTCCACGCTGTCTGTACGTAGCAACGTATTGTAGTTGTACAGCGTTTGTCCCAAAGTAAAATTGCGCTCTGAGGGACCACCTGAATAGCTAATAATACGACGCACATTGTCTTGCGTTACATTGGCGGGAATAACCCAGGCTTCAACAGCGAATTCACCTGTTAAAGAAATTGCATCGCGCAACTTACGACTATTGGACGTTAAACCTTGAGCTCGGCCAGATGGACCAAAAAACTCCATTCCCCAACTCGATACAAAGCGCGCGTCACCGGTTCGCGTTAAATCCAATTGCGGTGAAATACCACTCGTGTCGACAACGCGATCCGGGTTGGTGTTATCCAACTGTTTAAATTCATACTTGGCGATAATGTTTGATTCATATCGACCAGCCGCGTTAGCAGATTGACCTTGACTTGGGTTAGCTGGAAACGCCAATGCGCCACTCACCTGAAGCTCGTCTGGATCGACAGTCGCGGGCGAACCTAGACTATCAATAAAGGCTTGAATACCCGCTTCCATTTCCACCGCATTGGCAGCACAGTCAACCGGACCACCCGCATCATTTGGGTCCCAACAGTTTGTGTGTGGTGCAACTGCAAGACGATAAACTAGTCGAGAATTACTCGCGTCATTCAAATCAATTTTCGATTGTGCTGCGCGGTAAGCCGTGGTGACGTCGCCACTCGCAAAGTAAGGTTGCTGTTGACGTTCACTGCCGTCTTCCGAGTGACAGCGAGAGCAGTACTCACGCAAGATTGGCGTATACACATTACTTTCAAACGCCGCAGGCACAGGCGGCGGGAAATTTAGACTTGCTCCGGGTAACACGGCGGGCACTGGATCGATAGTTACAACGGTTGTTGTTGCTTCGGTTGCATTCGCCCAATTTGAAATCCATGTCTCCATCAGATCAGCACATACATTTGGCACATCCCAACAGTTGTGGTCAGAGGCCATGCGCTGAACAAGCAGAGAGTCACCTGGGTTTTCTAAATCAACAACGGTTAATGCCGCTTGATAGGCGGTATTAATATTGTCGTCGCGAACAAACCAAGTCGTTCCAGGGCCATCTTGTTTGTGGCAATTACCGCAACGGTTATCTGCAACAATGTTATCCCAGAGATTCACTTTAAATTCGGTCACATCCGATGACGCCGCCGCAGGGCCATCGTATGAAATGCCGCCGCTACCACCGTTATTGTTCCCATTGGGATTTAACACTTGAGTATTATCACCGCCACTGTCAGAGCTACAGCTTGTAAAACCTGACAAAACGCCAACTGAAAGTGATACCAGTGCTATCAGTTTCAAGCCGCGCAAAACGTTGTATTGTGCAAACTGATTCATAAGCTTATTCACCTTTACAGTAGTCGGCCGTTTCGGCGAACACTCGTTTCATATTGAAGCCGTTGGCTCTAAAGTTATCGGTAATTTCCGCAACTTTTTGGCTATCACTTGTATCAACTGTTGTACCGTTGTCGTAATCGCCAGGGTCGCGAAGACAAACCGACTTAAACACTTTTCGCACTTGGCACTGTGCAAACGCATAGCTGTTGGCTAATTCCCAACCCATGGTTTTTGCACCATTCCCACCGCTGTTAGGCGCATCGCCTGTCCAGTTCCATCCGATGGCTTCGTTAGTCCCTTCTCTCCAATAGTTATCCCACTGATCATCCGGTGTTACATAACCGTAAGGGAAGTTATTGGCGTTGATGTGGTACTTAGGCTGAACGCGCGTATCAATTCCTAACTCAGGATTAGGCTGCGGTGAGGTGTTATACATCAAGAAGCCGTTTTCACGATCGTCGGTTGTATCGTCGCCATCAGGGTTATGCTGGTAGTTGTAATAGGCAAATGCTTGAGCCAATGGATCCATACCAATATGGCAGCCCACACAGCCTGTCAAAAACAATTGGCTATCTCCGCCTGGGCTGCGGGAAACATCTTGTCGAATGCGGTCTGGTACACCGGAGGGGTCTTCCATCTGCTCCAGATCACGACACATCTGGCTCATCAAGGTAAAACGCAACATCGCTCGGTTAGTTCCCAGAATAAAAAAGGCTTTGGCTGCAGCGCGAGTGGTCATCACGCCCGCCGTTGCTTCAGCAGGCAAGCTCGAAACGCTGGACTGAGTTACTTGCTGAAGATCACGTAAAGGTTGTGCTTGCGCTTCAATCGCTTCGTAATGCGCATTGCTATTAGTCGCATAGGGCGTTGTAACCGCTGGATGTGTGTAGACCATATTCGCACGCAGAATTTCGCGATAATCCACTTCGTCGTTTACCACACCAATGAACGTAGCGATGTAGTCATTCAACGGTTCAAAGGGGTCTTGATCTCGATTAGTCCAAGGCGCCGCCATGCGCTTCAATGTTCCACCAAGGAAGCCCTCCTGAGCGGCTGAACCGTAGACGCCATTCATGATATCCAGCGCAACATCTTGCGCATCACCGGCGGTAATTCGAGTCGCCATATCGTTGAGATCCAATTCGGACTCTGGAGGCAACCCTGTGAGACGTTCATGCATTCGATAGGCTTGCTCTTTAGGGCCGGCATAACTTAACGGCGCTGTGAACGTGAGCGAGATACAAGAACATATCGCCGCTGCCATCAGCGTTTTTCTATTGTTTAATTTTTTGGTAGCCACAGTGGTCAATCCTGTTTAGCTAAAAGTGGATGTTGAGCGTTGAATTAATTATGCCCAATTCAAATTTACTTGCCTAATTTACCGACTGGAAATCCTAGGCGATCTAGCCCTCGAGCCACAACCGATTCTATAAACTTAGCAATATTCTGCCTAACTGTTCACACTAATTAGGCCTTGTTTTTCCGATACCTCCGCTAACCCCTACCAAAACAACGTTTCGTCAGAACTTCATAGCCGATCGTCTGCAACCTGGTCATACTTAGTCCCAATTGTTAATTTATTTCGATTTTTTCGTGTCTCAATTCGTGAATAGGCCGCGCGTAAAACTTAAGACTTTTCGAGATACTTTCGATAAATTTTCACGAAACGTTGTGTCGGTATTTAAACGCAGAAAATCTTGAGACATCTTTCACATTTTTACGGGTAACAACCATGACAAGAAACGTTGTCACACCTTTCAGTCACTCAACATCAAAGCACTTTGGGGTATTGCTCGCGGGTTGCGCCATCGCCATAACTACCGGTTGCAATTTCGGCGGAGGAAGTGGCGGCAGCGGCGGTGAAGAAGCCGACCCCAATATTGTCGAGCTACCCATTACCTATGTGAAAAGAACGCTGCCCGTCGATGAGGATGATCCTACGCAGATCGTCCCCTGGGATGTACTTGAGCCCGACGCATTCAATGGCGGAGCAGTGCTTTACATCCGTGATCGAGCAGCAGCCAGTGCGCTTGAAACTGATATCACGTCCAGCGTGTGGCCCGATGGTGCCCTCTATGATGTTAAAGATATTGATGCTCACTGGAGTGGTGAACGCATCGTTTTCGCGATGCGAGGTCCGGAAGACCCGGACTTGGATGATGATGAGCAGCTGAAATGGGATATATGGGAATACAATCGCATTGACGAAACCCTGATCCGGATCATTAGTGATGAAACCGCCGCGCAAGAAGGCAACGACGTCGCACCTCACTATATGCCAGATGGCCGAATCGTATTTTCATCTGACCGCCAAAAGCGCTCGAAAGCTGTGCTACTGGATGAGGGGAAACAAGGTTTCACAGCCATGCACGAGAACCGCCAGAACGGCGAGTACGCATTTAACCTACATGTGATTGACGACGAAGGCGATCCCAGCACACTTGAGCAAATCACCTTCAACCAAAGCCATGACATTCACCCGACCATGATTGCCGATGGGCGCATTCTGTTCTTGCGCTGGGACCGCTATGGCAACAACAACTTAAGCCTGTATACCGTAAACCCCGACGGTAGCGATTTGCAGTTCCAGTATGGCTATCACAGTCAAAACACCGGGGATAACGACTCTCAAGCAGTGTTTTCACAGCCACGGGAACTGCTGAATGGACGGATTCTCGTTAACCTTCGTCCGCGAACCGACAACCGCCTAGGCGGTGACATGGTGTCTATTGATATCGGCAACTATACCGAAGCAGACCAGCCGACAGCGGGCGGACAAGAGCCGCTGAGCGTCTTGGATGTGGTGATCTCCGGACAAAACAACCCAATGCCCTCGCCACACGGTTACTTCCCATCCGCTTACCCATTCTATGATGGCACCCAACGACTGCTGGTGAGTTGGAATGCTTGCCAATTAGAAGACCCTCTAGACCCAGGTGTTGTGCTGACCTGCTCGGACGACAACCTAGCGAACCCAAACTTAGTCGAAGCCGACCCGGTGACTGGCTTGTGGATTTATGACTATGGCAGCGAAACCCAGCGCGCCGTGGTGGCACCAGAGGAGGGCTATTTATATACCGACGTAGCGACCTTTGAAGAGCGCACTGCACCCAGCGTGATTCTGCCGGTCCCCATCGAGAATCCCGATTGGGAAACAGCCAACGTTGGCGTCATGCACATTCGCAGCGTTTACGATATTGATGGCGTTGATACAGCACCGGGGGGCATTGGCGCTGTATCGAATCCGGGGAATGCTGCATATCTGAGCCGACCCGCACGGTTCCTAAAAATCGTCAAAGCGGTATCCGAACCAGACGACGATGTGTACGACTTTGATAACGAAGCAGTGGGAGTCGCTGGAGGCCAGCGCTTTAAACACATTCTTGGCTATGTACCCATCGAACCCGATGGCTCGGCAAAGTTTTTAGTCCCCGCCGATGTACCTTTCAGCATTTCCGTCCACGATGCCAACCTCGGCCGCATCAGCCCGCGGCACGAAAATTGGCTGCAAGTGCGTATTGGTGAGCAGCGGGAATGTACCGGCTGCCACACAGCCAACAGCGAAGTTCCTCATGGGCGACGAGATATGGAGCCAACATCGGTTAATTTGGGAGCTGGCCCCAGCGGCTTCCCCAATGCCGCTGCTGCGTTATTTCCTGTAGAAGGCGAGACCATGGCAGAAACCTATGCGCGCATCAATGGACCGCGCGTACCTAGCTTTAATATTGTGTACACGGATGAATGGGCCGGGGTAGGCACAACCGCTGATCCTGACATCACCCTCAAATATCGCGATGCTGACCCAGACATTGGCCTGAATACCACGCCACCGGTAAGCACTGGCTGCGAAAACAACTGGACGTCTTTCTGCCGTGGCGAAATCAATTACCTAAGCCACATTCAGCCTCTCTGGGATTATCTAGGCCGTGTCAACGATGCGGATGAATCCGCTGTGTGCGTTGATTGCCACAGTCGCAACATTGCGAACCCAGATGCCACTCAATTCCCTATTGGTACTCAGTTAGAACTAACAAACGACCCAATCGGACCGCTGAATTTAAACCCCAACCAAAATCAACTATGGGTGGTCTCCTATTTAGATCTATTCCGGCAGGACTATCAGATGGAATTGGATATGGACGACAACCTGATTCGCAGCACCGTGACAGGCGTCATAGGCCAAGATGTCGATGGCAACGATATTCTCGGCCCGGTACCGATTCAAATTCAGTCGCCCTTTCAAAACGGTGGTTTCGTCTCAGTATTCTCACCAGGTGGCAGCCATGACGGCGGCGTCACTCGGCTAACACCCCATGAATTGAAATTAATTTCAGAATGGTTAGATATTGGGGCACAATACTACAACGACCCCTTTGACGCGCCGTTGGATTAGCGATTCTGTAATGAAAATAACGAACTATCAGCCTCGGCATTGGCTGGCGACAATGCTGATGGCCGCATGTTGTTGTGGTGCAGGAAGTGTTGCCGCTCAGCAAGACACGCCCTCAACAGCAAGTGATGACGGTGTGCCAGCCGAAGCACCAGCAGCCCCTGCTCCCGCACCTGAACCACTGCCCGTGATTGAGGATGAGAAACGCAGCTGGCTAACGGCCTGGCTCCCCAGTAGCGAGACTATTCACACCACTATCGTCGATCCCTTTGTGAATATGCGCACAGGGCCCGGGCGCGGTTACCCGATCAACCACATCGTTGAGCGAGGCGAGCCCATAACACTGCTCAAAAAACGCAATGATTGGATAAAAGTTGAAACGCAACGCGGTGTTACCGGCTGGACCCACCGCGACGAATTAGTAATGACGCTCAGCCAAGACGGCAAGCAAGTCGTCACCCTAACGGGCACCAGCATAGCGGACTACGAGACGCGTGAATGGAGTATCGGCGTTGGCGCTGGTGAGTTTGGCGGCTCCGATGCGCTGACCCTGTTCGGCACCTACCGAATGAACGACAACTTTACTATTGAAGGCAAATTTACACATTCAATTGGTAGCTTTTCTGAACGTCGAATCTATGGCCTAAACCTTACTCACGAAATTTGGCCGCACTGGCGAGTTTCACCATTTTTGTCAATCGGCGCAGGCATTATTGAAGTGAGCCCCGATGTGAGCTTGGCCGACCCTGTGGATCGCCAAGACTCAATGAAGATGATTGGTGCCGGAGTACAAACGTATATTAGTCGCCAATTGATGTTGCGCGTTGAATATACCAATAACGTAATCTTACCCAGCCGCAACGAAAACGAAGAGGTAACCGAGTGGAAAATTGGCTTAAGCGCGTTCTTTTAATCACCCTGGCCAGCAGTAGCCTAATCTCTTTGTCTCCGGCGATGGCGCAGGGCGCTGATGACGACCTTGAGGAAAGTAATGGCAACGCCACGCTGGAAAAAATCATCACCCCAGATTTAGAGCGTCGCGAAATCGAAGAAGACATACTGGATAACGAAGATTTTGAGATAGGTATCTATACGGGCTTTCTCACGGTCGAAGATTTTGGCACCAACTCTGTTACCGGTATTCGCATCGCCTACCACGTCACCGAAGATTTTTTCATGGAGGGCAGCTACGCCTTTTCTGAACTCGGAGAATCCAGTATTGAGCGGTTTGCTGGGTCGCTCCCCTTATTTCCCGATACCGATCGCGATTTAAACTACTACAATATCTCATTCGGCTGGAACGTTTTGCCAGGTGAAGCGTTTTTGTCCGAGAACTGGGCATTTAACTCAGCCATTTATTTAGTCGGCGGCGCGGGTAGCACCTCGTTCGGTGATGAACAATATTTTACGGCAAGCCTGGGTGGCGGCTTACGGCTAGCATTGACCGATTGGCTAGCGATGCATTTCGACACACGCATATACCGTTTTACCCATGACCTTTTCGGCGAAGAAGTTACAACTCTGAACCCGGAAACAACCTTAGGCTTTACGATATTTTTCTAGGCCGCATCGACATGGCTAGATAACAACGGTGCTCTGCACGCTTGCGAGCGCCACTAGATAAGCGAGAAGAAATAGGAAGTGATTATGAAGCAGCTCATCGCACTGATACTTTGTTGCACTTTATTCGGTAGCGCCCAAGCCGCCGAAAAGATTTCAGGCAACGCTCACGATTTCACATTATCAAGCAGTCTCGGTAAAAATATCCGCCTCGCAGAAGAGCGCGGCAACGTCGTGCTTATCAATTTTTGGGCAACGTGGTGTGGGCCATGCCGACAAGAAATGCCCCACCTTGAAGCGCTGTACAAACGTTACAACCGAGCCGGTTTTACTATCTTAGGCGTGAACGTTGAACCCGATCCCAATGAGTCGAAAAAACTTCTAAAAGAAATCCCTGTTAGCTTCCCCATTCTTTACGATACAGAAAGTAAAGTGAGTGAAATGTATGGTGTTGACGCAATGCCCACTACCGTGATCGTCGACCGCAATGGCAAGATGCGTTACCTACATCGAGGCTACAAGCCAGGATATGAAGAAGATTACCGCAAACAAATTCGGGAGCTGATTCGCGAATGAGCCGAATAGCAAAACTGACAAGCATTTTTTGCCTTTTAACCTGGCTGAGCGCCTGTAGCGTTCAGCCTTGGGTAAAACCCTACGAGCGCGAAAACCTCGCTGATCCAATAATGTCGTTTGACGGTGATCCTGCGGCTTCAAAGTATCTCAATCACGTTTATGAAGCACGTGAAGCCATGCGCGGCGCCGAGGGCAGTGCAGGGGGCGGCTGTGGTTGCAATTAGATTCGACGCAATTCGCGCCGTTATTTGTGCTATCTATGTACTGTGCTTTTCTAATTTTTTACAAGCGGCAGTACTACCGGAGGATCGCGCGGATATTCTTTACCATGCCTACGATGGTGGAGGTGCAGACATTAACGGCCCCTATGTGCTAGTCAGAAAAGGGGTTAGCGAATCCGTTTCAGTCTATGGGCATTACTATGTCGATATGGTCTCAAGCGCTACAATTGATGTAGAAGTGCAAGGCGCAAGCCGCTATGAAGAAGAGCGGACTGAGTACAGTCTCGGCATGGACTATTTGCATAACCGTAGCATTCTTAGCATTGGTTTTACCAATAGCTCTGAGAATGATTATGAAGCCGATACATATAGTATTGGTATCAGCCAAGATGTTTTCGGTGATTTAACCAATATATCGTTCGGTTTTGTATACGGCTCAAACTGGATAGGTAAAAATACCGGCGGTGAAGAGGGTGTTGTCGAGGTTGGAACAAATACAGCGCGTCGATACAAACTGGGCGTTTCACAAATTCTTACAAAGGATTTAATCGTCGCTGTCAATTATGAAACTGCTATTGATGAAGGCTTTCTCAACAACCCATACAGACAAGTTAGGGCACTGACAGCCCCATTCAACCCTTCTTCCCAGATCCTTGATGAACCTGAGATATATCCCAATACTCGCAACAGCGATGCACTATCATTAAAAGCTCGCTATTTTCTGCCCTATCGCGCTGCGCTTGGTGCAGAATATAGAACTTACAGCGATAGCTGGGACATTCAATCGCAAATGCTTGAAATCAAGTATGCTCACCCATTGCCTAATTGGGGCATCAAGCTAGAAGGAAAGTACCGAGGGTATAGCCAAACAGCTGCAAGCTTTTATAGTGATTTATTTCAGTATCAGAATATCGATCTCGTTGAATTTCGTGCGCGAGACAAAGAAATGAGTGAAATGAATTCACAAACCATTGGAATTGGAATTAGCTACGAATTCAAACCCAGTTGGCTTCCCTATTTTGATAAAACAACGCTTAATTTTTATTGGGATTATATCCAATTCGATTATGACAACTTCCGAGACGCACGAGTAAGTACGCCTATTGCAGGGGAAGAGCCTCTTTACTCTTTCGATGCTAATGTCTACAGACTATTCTGGTCTTTCTGGTACTAGCTCTCTTTGGGGCTGACCTCTCCCAGCCCCGCCGCTTCCACTCTCTTTGTTACCCCTTATTTTATTTTCTGTAATATTCAAGGAGGCACTATGCTGGGCACATTCTGGGAAATCTTCCAATATAAGAAAATTAGCGAGGCAGGTTATCGAGCCGAAAAATCTGAAGTGATGTCCCATGCAAATCTAGAAGGCATCACCCACCTTCGCAATCAAATAGACACATTGGTTCTTGCCAACCAGGCGATGTGGGAAATAGTAAGTGAAAAACATGGGCTAACAGAGCATCACTTACTAACAAAAATGAATGAAATAGATCTTCGGGATGGGAAGCTTGATGGCAAGCTGGTGAAGACACATCTGACCACCTGCCCTGACTGCAACCGACAAATATCAAAGCAACGTGCTAATTGTTATTGGTGCGGCGCCAAAGTAGCAATAAGCAGCCCTTTCGCGCCATAAAAAAACCCAGCCTAGGCTGGGTTAAAAATAACTATTATCTATGTGACTGACTAAAATCTAGAAAACAGTTAGTAAGGTAAGAAGTTAAACGTGTAGTTCACGATTGTTTTCGCTTTGTTTGTAGCCTCAAAAGAGATCAAACGTATGCGCGACAATATGCGTGACTCCAAACTTGGGTCGTTAAGCTGACTGGAGATAATCGAGACAGCTGATATTTGACCGGTAGCTTCGATGGTAATTTTCACCACCACCTCACCTTGCAAGCCGGGGTTTCGACGTAAGGCTCTATGGTAAATTGCAAATATTGCATCTTTGTTACGATCCATAATTTGACGAATTTCTTCGTCACTACGTACCGTTCCACCTCCGGATGACGCTGAGCCTTCGTTACCTTTACCAGTTCGAGAAGCTAGCTCACTATCCACAACCGTGGTTTCACGACCACTTAACGCAACACCACCGGTATCACGGCTAAGGGCTGCGGTATTCACTCCACCACTAGTAGATTTTGCTCCACTGGTAATAACTGAACGATCGACTTTTGCCGCATCAGCTTTGCCGCGTGTCAATTTGCCTGTATTTACCTTAGCCATATCCAGCGACTCGCGCATATCCGCTAAGTCATCCTTGAATTGCAACAAGCCACTTTTCGCTGCCTTTTCTTTAGCTTCCACAATTTTCGCTGGTTGTGGTTCAGGCTTTTTCGGCTCAGGTTTTTTCTCTACGGGCTTAGGCTTTTCTTCAACCGGCTTTGGCTTCTCTTCCTCTTTGGGTTTAGGTGGAGGAGGTGGCGGTGGCGGCTTAGGAATTTCCTTTTTCTCTAAAACGACTCTTGCTAACGCTGGCGGCAAGGTTTCACGTTCTTCCCGCGTAAGCTCAGGGACAGGAATAAACGGAATCGCTATAGCGACCACCAAGAAAATACCAACCGCAACTTTGAGGTATTTTTTAAACCGGTTATCTTCATCAATCGATGAATACCAGGGTAACTGTAAATTGGGGGCTTGTAGTATTAGCATCTATTCCCCCACATTAATCGCAGCAAGATCTTCGGTACTAGCGGCGTTTGCATCAACGGGTTCTTTACCCACTTTGCTGACGGCCAGCGAGATGTTGCGATATTCATTGGTTGCACAGGTCGTCATGATTTTTTTCAGGACGGTGTAGGGGACCTCTTTGTCACCCATGATGGTAATTGGGCGACCTTGTTGCTGCTTGTCTTCCGGAAGAGGACCAGCGCGCTCCGCCTGGTACTTTAGCTCTTTAGTTAAGCCGGGAATATCGTTCTCTTCACTGGACGTGATTTCGGCAATAGTAGCCACAGCGCGACCAGCCACCACAATGTTTTCCTGGCTGACCGTAACAACAAGTGTGGTATCAGGGCGTTGTTCAGAGATCGATTGTGGTAACTCAATGGATTTGTTGGTTTGCAATATTTCCACATCCGACGAGTTAACCAGCAAGAAGAAAACCAGAATGGTAAAAATATCCATCAATGACACGAGGTTTAACTTCGACTGGTTTTTCGAGCGTTTGTGATGTCGCTCCATTCGGCGTGCACGCATTGACTGCTTCATTGTGCACCTCCTACTGCGGCGACTTCATCGCTCACTGGCGCATCACCTAACGAGACTTCCGGAAATAACTCAGCTTCCACAACATTGGCGGCGACAACCGCTTGGAACGAGCGGACGGTGTCCATCACACTAATCAATGTTTGGTAGTCGGTATCGGGTTGGGAGAGTACGAGAATATCTTTTTTATCGATGCCAGCTTCACGTAATTGACGTTTCAGCTCTTGCAATACAACTGACAAAAATTTGTAGTCGTACTCACCATCCTTTTTCTCGATACGTTTTAGGTGCGTACCCGCTGGATAGTTTAAGTTCATGTAGTCAGGTGTAATCACCAACTCCAATTGCTTTTCCTGTTCTTCCTGCGCCGATTCGGGGGAGGCGGCCCCATCGGGCAGTTTCAGGTCAAGCACGGTGATGTGCGAAAACACCATACTCATCAACAGTACTGGCACTAATACGATCATGAGATTCATGAACGAGGTAATGTCCAGTTCTTTGACTTCGGTGTACTTGTGGCGATTCATGCGTCTCATGAGTAAACCTATAAAATCGTCGCGATTTGGGTGCGCTTACCTTCGCAAGGCTTGTCTCTTTCAAGCAAGAGAAGTCGGCACCTCGGCTTTTAAAATGACGGTTTGCTTAGTCGTTTTGGCGTGTTTTGCTCGCCATCGCTTTTGCGCTAGACATCATGTTCAAGCATTTAACACCAGCCATTTCCAAGCTATCGACAATTTCCATTGTTTTGGTCTGCAATAACGAATGGAAAATCAGTAATGGAATCGCCGACATCAAACCGAATGCCGTAGTGTTCATCGCTACCGAAATACTTTTTGATAGGAGTGACGCTTTTTCAGTAGGGTCCGCATCCGCTACCGCAGTAAATGCCGCAATCAAACCGATAATCGTACCCAGCAAGCCCAGTAGCGTCGCGATGTTAGCTAATGTCGCTAAATAGTTGGTGCGCTTTTCGAGACGTGGCGTCGCTTCCATAACGCCTTCTTCCATCGCTAATTCGATGTCATCACGACGCTGTGAACTGTCCATACGTGCAACACCCGCCGCAATCATACGCACCACCGGTGCATTAGAGCTGCGTGCGACCTCAAGTACACCGCGGTAGTCGCGCTTTTGTAACAACGGCATAACACGCTCAAAGCCGCGACGATTAGCACCTTTGGCGTAAGTTAGAAATAACCAGCGCTCGATGACTACGGCTAAACCGATAACCAACACAATGGCGATGGGGTACATGAAAGCGCCGCCGTCTTGAAAGAACCGAAGAATGGTATTGATAACGCTCATTAATTTTGCCTCCAAAAATTAACATGATTAATACAACCTTAGACGATGGCCCAAGGTAGTAGTCAAAGATCCTAGGGGAGCCGTGTGAAAGCTCGTCTTCCTCTACGATGTTCGAAACTGGCCTACTCAAAGCAACCGTCTTTGGTTGCTGCGATGGTTGCGTCAATATTGCGACAACGCGTTGCTATTGGCAGGCTGGTAGATTATCTACTTTGCGCATATTTTTTGATCAAAACTACTTCAAAAAACGGCACTAAGTTATTGTCTTCTCTTAAGATATTCAATTCTTGTGCCCATCTCATGACTCGTGTGGGCACAGTTCTCAAAAAAAGAAACTAAAGGTGTGAAGTGTGAACTAAGCGGCAAAAGGTCAGGCGATCATAACGCCATTACTTCGACTTTTTTTTGGTTTTTTTCTCGAGGTTTTCCATGTAAGACAGCTCGCGCTGCAGCTCTATTTTCTCAATATGGCCAAAAACCAGGTTGACCTGGCTTTGAATGGTCGATTCTTCAAGCTCAGAGTCGTTGACAGAGCGCCAAGGCACTATGTAAAGCACACGTGGTTGCTCCTGGTTACCTGTAATCGTCGTACTCAGTGACACGGTGTTGTCTTGCGCTAAAGATGGCATCACAACAGCCAGCAGCGCAGCGAAAAAAGCGCCCAAAATTGTCAGCTTTTGCCACTTCATGATGACTCCTTGCATTGGTTAAGGCTCAACAGGTACACGGCGTTTGAGGTCGATAATCCACCCAGCGACTTGCCTATCTGGCTCAGGCTGTTGCAAGTACTGGTAGATTTCAAAGTGCTCAAGGGCTTGCTGCCACTTACCTAAATATAGGTCGTAAAGAATTCCAAGGTTTTTGTGGCTCGCTGCGTGTTTCGGCCAGACTTGAATCGCTTGCAGGTAATATCCCTCTGCATCAGCAAATCGGCCTTGCTCTCGCAACAATAGCGCCAGTTGATTATAGGCAGCCAAGTTGGCGGCGTTGGCGGCTATCGCGCCTTGATAAGCCACCTCAGCGTCACTGTATTTGTCTTGTGCTTTGTATACTTTACCCAACTGTAAAAACGGTCCAGAGAGCGCCGGGTAGTTCACCGTTAACTCTTGAAGTAGCACTTCGGCTCGCACCCAATCCTGGTCCTCAATGGCAGCTTTAGCAGCCACAAATGATGATCGAGCAGCACCGGGAACGTCAATCTCCTGGGCCAGATAGGGATCTTGATCCGGCGCTGTTAAATCCAAACCGGCGGGTGCATCAGCAATCATTCCCTCGGTGAGGTCGACAGGTGCTTCATCTCGCGATACCTTTTTCGGCGTACCGCTGCACGCAGCGAGTAATAAAACGCTACTCAAAACCAGTGCCGTATTCAGTCGAGTCGATTTAATGGATAGCATCGTCATACTCCACCACGGTTTCTTTTTTGTTGTAGCGTGCCGGTAATAATTTCGCGAGCGCGGCGAAGCTATCTTTCACCCAATTATCGTACACGCCATCCCAGCTGCGCTGGGCATTGGCTTCATGGATTTCAATCGCCTGCTCTTCAAATGGGTAAGCTTGCTCTTCTAACAATATCGTGTACTGCTCTAGCGCTAGCTCATCGAGGTCTTTTGGCCTTTCAGAATTTAAAAGATCCTGACTTAATTGCACATAAATCTGGCCAATACGGTAATTAGCCTGGGTTGCAAAATCCGCAACACCATATTCAATCAAGGTTTCGTAAGATTTCAGCGCGCGGTCTAAGGCTGTACGCTTACGATCAAGACTTTTCTTCAAGGGCAAGTTAAGCGGAATCGAAACAAATGTTTGATACAACTCATCTGACTTCTCGTTGTGCGCTTCCGCAGCCAAGTAACGAGAGCGGTCGGTACGCGCTGCACCGGCTCTAGCATCGGCTTTGATAATTTCGTTCTGCCAGTAGCGTCGTTTGCCCATATCACCGGTTTTGCCATAAAGCTCAACCAGCTTGTACTGCGCTTCAATCATTTGTGGGAAAGGTTCGCGATAGTTATTCGCGTAATCCCGGTATGCGAGTATCGCATTGTTTAAATTGCCGCTTTGCTCATACAATTCCGCCGCCAAAAACTTCGATTGGCGCCGCACATCCGGGTCACTGTCGTTTTGCGCCATCACGCTCAATTCATTTGCCGCTGCCTGCCATTGCTCCAACGCCTGATAGATCACCACTAATTTGGGCGATAAGTTTTTCGCTAACTCGTGAGTTGGGTAATTGTTTCGAAAGCGCACAAGCACCTGTTCTGCTTCGCTCCACCGCTCCAAGTCCATCAGGTAGGTCGCCGCATCGTATTCAGCACTGATGGCAATGTCAGTACCTGGGGACAATTGGCTAATAGCCAGCAACTGATCAACCGCACCTGCTTTATTCTCTAATGCCAATTGCTGCTCAGCCTGTTTAAACATGTTTGCTGCAATGCGATCAATCACTTGTGCACGAGTCGGGCCATCAGCCACAGGTGGAGCGGGCTGACCTGGCTGAGGAGCTGGCATCATGGCTAGTACTTGTCGGTAGGCATACTCAGATTCCGCGTAGGCTGCTAAATCAAATTGCGCCTGTCCAATCACCAACCATGCCGTTTTTTGAAGTTTGCCATCGAGCGCAGGCTGCCAAACCGTTAAACGAGTAGCCGCATCAATCGCTCGTACATTTTCACCCTGGGCGAGCAGCTGTTGTGCGCCTTGTGCCAATACTTTCGGTGCCCGCTCATCATCTGGGTAATAATCGGCAAAGGAAATTGAGCTATTGGTGTGATGAACTTGCCATGCCGCATGCGCTTCTTGTTTAGCCGGATCGTTGCTACCAGCATTGGCTTCGATGAGTTCATTGAGCGCAAGAATTGCCGAGTAGCCTGCTTCTGCGCCTTGCTTCTCATCGAGAAATTCATAGGCTACTCGTTCGTAGGCCGCCACAGCGTTGGCTAACTGGCCAGACTCATAATAGGATTCACCCAACAAGAAAACCATGTTTGGTGTTTTTTCATCTTGAGGGAAGGTTTCGATAAATTCTTCGTAATAGCGCGCTGCGGCCGCGTAATGCTCAACAGATTCTTCTTGGCGCTTTTTCAATTCGCGATTCGATAGTTCTTTTTCCGGCGGTTTTGCCGCAGCCTGCGCTTGCGAATGTTCGTATTTAGCCAGCTCTTCAAGGTAGACGTGTAAATAACCTAGTAACGAATCTTGAATCGCTACTGGTTTACTCGCCCAGAACTGACTGCGAATACCATAATTATTGACGAAGTCTTGTTTAGCAGGCAGCAACAAACTTGGGAAGTCACCTTCGTCATAAACATCGATGATGCGCGCACTAAATCGTGGGGCATAATCTGAATTAGGAAATTTCTCGACGTAGAAACTGTAAGTATCTGCCGCATCGCGATAACGTTTTTTCTCTAAATAAAAGTTACCCAAGCGTTCATAAATCAAATGATTAAACGCACGCTCTTGATCTGCGGGGTAGGTATCGTAAATAGATCGCGCACCATCGAGGTATGAGAACGTCAAACTCATTACCCGCAAAGTATCTTCTGCTAGGTTGCGTGATGACTCTTCAAGGTCGCCGATTTCACTTCGTCCCATCATTAAATCGTCAAGCACACGCGTAAACGAATCAATGGCATCGACGTACCGGCTGCGCTTGAATTGAGACCACCCCAGCATGTAAGTCGCATTGTTTTGGAAAGGTGAGCGCTGTTGCGCGTCGGCTACACTGCTATAGAAACTTTCGGCGGCGGCATAATCGTTGGCACTAAATGCGCGCTCTGCCCGTCGAAACTGCGCTTCCGCAATGTAGGGGGAATCAGGGTATTCCATTGCTAAACGATCAAGAGTTGCCGCAGACTCGTCAACCATGCCTTCTAACGCATAGGCTTTCGACAATTGGTATAGTAATTTATCTCGACCTGGTCGACCCGCCTGCAACTCAATCAACTCGTTATACATCGAAATTGCATCAGTGAAGTGCTGACCCGGCTCCGTCGCATCTAATTGATTTTGTTCGCTACGGATCATTTGTAAACCCGCCAAGCGAATCAAAATTTTTCGACGCACTTCATCATCAGAAGCAACATCGAGCGCGCGATGATAATTCTCTTCTATTTCTTCTAGCGCAATCTTAGGGACTTCGACGTCCATATCGGGCATACGCGCAGGCTCTAACTCCGATAAGGTATCGCCTATGTATTCATCTTCTGGACCGGCCAACCAACTACAACCACTTAATAAAACACTCGCGGCTATGGCGGTTGCGAGTAGGCTACGTTTTACCGTTAGGCGATGCGATGACGGCTGAACATTCAATATTTTCACGCTGCATCTCCTTCTGCTGGAGCTACAGTATCGTCGGCTTTAGGTTGCTCTTCGCTGTCGTCACTGGCTTTCTGATCCGTTTCATCGTCAGTACCCAGCGGTTGCGGATTCGCGGTGATGTCGTATAAACGAGCAACTGACAACCTTGCTTGCGATAAGTAATGCTGTAGACGGCGCTTTTGTTTATTAAGCTCGTCTGCGATTGCGCCACGCAATGTATTCTCGGCCATTTCCACCGCTTCGATTGCGCGCAATGCTTGAGTATCTAATCGTATGTTGAGATCAGCCAACCGATTGCGATAAGGCAAAATATCAGGTGCTTCTGACCGAATACTATCAAAACGCTCTAACTGCTTTTGTGCTTGCTCAAGCCCCTTGTCAATCACATTAATGCGTTTTTCTATTTGCCATTTGCGCTCAGAGAAATCTTCGCTCGCCTGCCAATACAGTAAGCCATAAAAACGACGATACATTTCCCGATACTCGGCGACAGGTTCGCCAGCGCGCTCTAGCTTTTCCAAATTGGCAGCAATACTCTGCACTATTTCATAGTTATCGGCATCGAGACCTTCAGCCAGTGTGAAGTAGCGATTATTTTCAACAATATTATTCATTTGTGCTTTTAATACAGCACGACGCTTATCTAATTCCTCGACTTTCTCTCGCAGGTTACGCTGGGCCAAGCGCTGTAATTGTTGCTCTCGATTGACTTCTCGCTGTTGCAGCATGTAGTCGTATGCATCGATACGATCTAGCCATAGACCCAGTTGCTTTTCGATATGCAACAGGTCACGAAGCTCTTGAACCGATGCTTGAAATTCATTGCGTGAAAATAATTCCACTAAGTACGTCAGATGAGGCTGCACTCCCGTGTCTTCATCAATCAACAGCCAGTTGCGATTATCAACATCTTCAATTTTTAGCGCCGACAACAAATCCAGCTGCTCTATATCTAGCAGTACTTGGTCGATGCGTTCAATTTCTTTAAGAAACGCACCTTCGGCATCGAGATAAGACAATAGAGCCTGACCGTTTGCGCCCATTTTTTCGTAGGTATAGGGAACAGCGATGGTCGCTTCCTGAACCGAAGGATGAATCAAGGCACGCTTTTCTAATACCTGCCAAGGGCGTAAAGCGCGCGAATATTTACCACGTTCAAATTCCGCCCAGCCATACCCTAGTAATGCTTGGTTAGAAAACCGCGAATCGAGTCGAACTTGTTTAAATTCATCGATGGCATCTTCTGGCTCTCCGGCTAATACGTGGGCATAACCCGCAGCTGTCAGCGCTTTGTCGTAAAGTACAAGTTGCTCTTCGCGCACAACAGGGCTTTCGCTGAATTCTAATTTTTCTAATCGATCATAATAACGTTGCGCTTCATCGTATCGCTGCGCACGACTGTAGGCATTGCCCATGTTGTAGTACAGATAATGCCGCCAGTCCCTAATATGATCTGCATCATCCATGGCTTCTTGGGCCGCGTCCAAGTCATTGCGGCGAATGGCAAGACTGATGCGCAACGCTTCCAGCTCGGCGGTTAACTCATCTTCTTCGATATCGCCGCTGATTTTTGAAAAGCTAGCTTCTGTCCCGTTCCAATCCGCACGCAGGTAACGTAGTTTTGCAAGATAAAACCAGGCTGCATTACGAACTTCGAGAGGTCGAAGGTTATCGCCATCCGATTTGAGTAATTCAGTAAAAATGTTACCCGCTTTCTGCTCCATGCCAAACGCGAGACTGATGCCGCCTTCAATTAGCTTGGGGTTGTCGGCATGGCCTTGAATGCCGTCGTGCTGCTCGGCCACCATCAGCTCGGTCAGGGCTTCGAAATGATTGCCTTGGTAATACTCGTAAAGCGTTACACCGTAGCGAAGATCCGCAACGGAGGAGAGGGGTTTATCAGCGTAAACAGGGTTAATCGCTACTGTGCAAAAAAGTCCGGCAACCAACCCGCGCAGCGTGGGCCTTATTGCAGTTGCCATTCTTTTATATCGAACACCGGTTGAAGTTTGGTAGTTGAGTCAACAATGCGTAGCTCGATCATCTTAGGATCTAGCTCTTTGTCGACAGTAATTGTTGCACCGCGTTTGTAATCGCGATTCGATGGTCCTTTCCCAGTAAATACCGCCGTAACTTCGTGTTCCCCAGTTCGGAGGTTGCCGATATATAAACGCTGAACACCACCACGATACAATGCATCGGCTTGCTGCGGGGTATAGAGATGACTAGCGACCAATTTATCGTCAATGGTGACCTTAACAGAGTCAAGCGAGAAGAATTCACCAACGTCCATTGATAAGAAGATAGCGACTTGCGTATTGACGGGATAGAGCAGCTCTTCTTCCAGAATCAGCAAATCGCGGTTGAGATCAAGCACGGCTTGCTTTAGGTCCTCTGCCTCATCGTTCAAACTGCTGACCGGCGCTGGCAAATCCATGCCAGACGACGCGCTATTGGGGTTTGAGGCACTGTCTCCTTCTACGACCTGAGCACGACTCGCTACAGATACGGTAACCAGTACTAGCAGCATGCAAGCTCTAATGAGACCTGGCGCGGTTCGCATGGATCAATCTCCTAATTACAAACGACACCCTTCTATGGGTATCGAGGATCTAAGTTATATTCTCGCGATGGGTGGGCAGCCGTGCTTGGCTGCAGCTCAAAGCGCTTAGCACATCGTAGATAAGTGTGATGTCTATCACAACCTTTGTTGTGCAACACTGGCCCGCTGATATCACCCGATGCGCTATTGTAATTGCTCTTGGCAATCTAGGTTGCGCAGTAGCACACAACTCAACGGCCAGTTAGCTGATTGGAAGATTTTAGCTGTTTCTAAAGTTCACCCTGCATTAATCATTGACCGGCGGCATCAGCCCTTTGCTGTAATGCACATCACCTTTTGCGTCGATAATTACACAGTCAAAACCTGTGAACTGGTTAACTAAAGCCAGGCCTTTCTCAACACCGAGTACAAACACTGTAGTGGATAGCGGATCCGTGTCGAATCCGTTTTGCCCTAAAATACTGACTGACACCACTCCACTCGCTGACTTACCCGTACGAGGGTTGATTATATGATGAACGCGCTCACCGGTCGCCGGGTCAATAAAGTATCGCTCGTAGTCGCCAGACGTTGATATTGCCGTGTTCACTAGCGGCAATAATATTGCCACCTCATCGCGTGCTGACGTCACCTTTGTGTGATCTAAACCACGCGGTTTTTTAATCCCTATCACCCAAGGCTCACCGCGTTTGTCGCCAATAATACGGCTGTCACCACCCGCGCTAACGGTCGCATGTTTTACGCCCTGTTGAGCCAATATACTCGCCGCTCGATCTACGGCATAGCCTTTAGCAATCCCACCCAGGTCAATTTGCAGATTGGGCTGCGTAAAAAACAAACGGTGAGCCACTTTATCATGCTGGATAAAACGGTAGTTCACCGCCTTCATGAGTTGCTCACGCTGCTTCTCGCTAGGCTTACGCTTTTCCCGATAGTCGTACTGATGCCCCACGGAGGCAAAACTGATGTCAAAAGCACCGTCGCTTGCTCGGCTGAAATAGAGTGCTTTGTCGATAAGGCGCGACAGCTCCGGTGAAATCGACATCGGCGCCAATCCAGCTTCACGATTGACTTTAGACAGCTCACTATCGGCTTTATAAGGACTCAGCGTGTCATCGATACGACGCATTTCGGACATCACCGCCTCGATGGCCAAGCGCGCCCTCACTTCATCTTCATGCCATAGTTTTACGCTCACCGACGTGCCCATAATGGACTGCTCGTCGCTATACCATTCAGCCAACGCATTCGTGGGAAAGATAACGTAGTAAATGAAGGCAACCAGGATTGACGATCGAAGCGTCTGACAGCTTATTTTGGGGAGAGACATTTCAACAGCTCGCTTGCGAGTCACGTAGCGTTAGTTTGGAGAGGCTATGCTAAGGGGGCACTAGCGGAATGTCTATGCGCAGCGTGTTGTGAAGTGTGAAAGGGGAGGAGCCAGGTGATTAGCTCCCGACCCACTCAAATCGATAACGGTCTTGGCTCACTTGCTTTGCAATAATCGTGAGCAACTGTGCAATCTCTTGTGGCGCATTCGGACGCAATTCAATATCTCCGCGAATGTCGTAAGCGCCGTTCAGCGAAAAGGTTGAAATAATATCCAGGCCCATTGGCCCTTCAATATCCTCTACGGTTGCACGCATACCACCCGCACCATCGGCTTGCAGATCAAATGCCATAGAGCCTATATCCATCCACACCTGGCTGTTGTGATAGCGAGCATCGCTCCAACTACCTTGACCCGAAAGTGCCACAATCGCATTATTGCTAATCTTCAACGTATCAATTTTGGCAAAAAATTCACCGCGAATACTGACAGGCATCCACACTTCAGCGGCCGCCGCAGGCACGGTAATTTCAACATCACTCAGTTCAAGATCACCGCCAACAGTGGAGCAAGCAACACCAGAAATCGATTGATCAGATAACTCGGCAATAAATTCTGCACATGGATTGAGCGTTAATACCGACAAAGGCCGCAACGACCAACTAAATTCACCCAATGAAAAGGCGCCGTTAGGATAGGGTAAGACAACCGTCGCCGCCTTACCTGCCCACAAGGTGCCAGACACACCCGACATTTGCGCAGGTGGATTGGCGAACCAAACACCCCATTGCGCAGGAATATTTTTGATCACTAATACCGACCAAAAAATAACGAGCAGTATGATCCACTGAGTTCGACGCATAACTATTTCTTAATTCTCACTGTCGCCATGACTTTGCCCGCTTCGTTACCGGCAACCATATTAAGATCTTCCACAACGGCTTCGTATTGGTTTTCTAACTGATGCAACCAAGAAACCAAATTTGCCAACCCAACGTTGTCAAAACGCACAGTGGCTTCCTCACCATTCCGACTTGGGTTTAGAGTCACAAAACTTAAGCCGTTGGCTTTGGTCGTTGTATCAATCAAGCTGGCAATATTCATGTCCTGCGGAGCATTGCCTTCGCTCGCCATACTTTCATGATATTTTAACGCGGCCGCTAAACTCTTGATTCGAGCAACAGATTCGGACGCCGCCACGTAGCGATTATTCGCTTGTACTTTTGCATTCGCCAAAGGCTTCACACCGAGCATCCAAATACAATACAAGCCTACACAAATACTCAAAATCAGTAGCGCAATTTGATCGCGCCGAGATTGTTGTAAAAACCAATTCACAGTGTCGACCTCGATACTATCATGCGCGCTTGCTGCTGCCCGCCTTGTTGACTGGTGTTCTGCAAGCGTGCCTGCAAACCGGTTGAATTAATGGCGTCACTTAAAGAGACAACGCTACCGTAGCTACTCGCTTCGAGGGTCAGTTGAAGGTCGCCGGTTTGATTGGTGTAACGGAGGCTTCGCAACGAGATATCATTGTTATTCGCAATGAGTGGCGCTACTTTGCTGTAAAACTCCATTAAACTGCCTGCGTTGGGTGTTGTTTCAAACTCGGCCACTTTTCGCTTCAATTGTTTTTCTGGGTCTTGCACACGCCCTTCAGGCACAACTTGACGATAAACTTCGACGCCTTGTGCCATTAATTTTGCACGTTTGCTATCAAGCACCTGAATTTGCGCGACATTCACTGCCACGAACGCAAATAATGCAACAGCTCCCAAAATAGCAACCGGACGCCACTCTTTAAACCAACGTTTAAACGGCAACTGGCGTGCGTAGCTGCCTTGGCGTAAATCGACACTGGCAACATGATTGACAGCAATACGCTGCCACTCGTCCGCAACTAACGTATGGGTATGCTCTTGATCGACACTTTCCCGCAGCGTTTCCGGTAATCGAGCATATAGATCTCGAATAACATCTTGATTCTCGCCAATCAGCAGTAACTCTTCCGGCAGAGGATGTTCGTTACACAGGCTCTGTAAAACAATATTTGCCAAACCTAACTCAAGAGAAAAGCCCAACCCTTCACCATAATGGACACTCAGGGTTTCACCAACACTGAGCGTCCAAGCATTATCTTCGCGAGGCAGCAGCAGGGGTTCTGGAAAGGCATGCATGATATCAACGCCACAACTTTCCAACTCTTCGAATTGTTGTGCAAGCCACTCATTATCGAGGTAGGCGGTAACTACTTTATCGTCATTTATATTCCCTAACGCAAAATGCAAATCGTCCAGCTCACTCGCCAGTTGCTCTTCGATTTCATAGGGAACAAGGCTGCGAAGATGCTTGCGCTCTTCGGAAGAAAATCCAACGGATTGAGTGACTACTTTCGACCCATCAATTAGCAAAGTAATTTCACTACCATTGAGTTCTTCCTGGATTTCATCAAGCCCACCTTGCTGTGGTTCATCGACCCATGCGCCTGATTCATCACAACGACGCCATTGGTACCAAGGACCACCTTCGTCACTGCGGGATATCAATTGTATAAATGCATTAACTGTCATGCTGTTTTCTCATTCGCAAAAATATTTTTTGCTTTTTACTTACACTACATATTAGTAACTGGTATAGCGTCTCGACACGGTTGTCACTTTACCATCCGTGCGCGACAAGCCACTGCGCACATAACGTATTTGCTCACCTACCGAGGTTTTTGCGTGCATTAAAAAGAAATTAGTGCTCACGCCAAAGTCGCTAGTGTCTAAATTTGGGATCGCATTTTTTATTGCTGCATTGTTCGCAAAATCAGCAACGTCTTCAAAAGCTTGTAGCGTTCTCTCCTCAACGATCGTTGCCACATCTTGCTCTGACAACGGAGTCAACAAGCTTTGATCGTTAATCGAGCGCAACACTTCGGGTAATGCCGTATTCACATTGAGCGACGCACTCGTATCTGGTAACACAGCCACCAACGGCTCGAGCTTTTGGTATAAAGCTGGCGTAATACCTTTAACCATTTGCAGTTCACTCACTGAAAAAAACAGTTGGTTGGCCGGTGTATAAGGAGGCGACAAGTTGTTGTAATACAAACTCTCTGCGCCACCAAACCCTTTTAGGTTTTCACCATCATCATCAACCCAATCAATCACAGCTTCAGTTATTTCTATCGCTTCTTGCTGCGTCAACTGTTCGTCTTCAAAAATTTGCAACAAACGTATAAAGCGTCGTTGGGCTGGAGAAAACTGTAAATGCAATGGCGGATTTGGGTTATTACCCGGTACCGTCCAATTTGCAGCAAGGCTGTTTAAGTTAAAACGTCCTTGCGCATCCTCCAGCTTCACTTCCATCATCCCATCATCCGTGGGCAGCGTGACCTCAGTTGCCCACACTTCACCGAGATGATCGTTGTCCGAATTATTGGCGTCGTCTTCTAAAAAATGCGCTGCCAGTGTTTCCGTCGCCAACAAATAATTTTGCGCCTGCAAACCATGCCAACGATTTTCAGCTTTGGCGATACTCAACGTAAACCGTTCTTCAAATTGCACACCGAGCAATGTCACGACAACAACAATCATCATCGCTAAGATTAAAGCTGTACCGCGTTGATGCTGTCTACCCGAAAACGCGTGTTTCACTTGACGCCCTCCGGTATTGCAAATATTCGGCTCACATCGCCCAACCCACCCATTGCAATCGTAACTTCAATCGCCGCAGGAAGACCTTGAGCTTGCCCGCTATTGCTATTACTGGCATTCGCCGGCCAGCTGTTTAACCATGTGGCATTGTTTAACGTTTTTGCCTCAGCTGATAAAAATTTAATATCAAAGGTTTCGACGCCTTCAGCCAATAATCGTCTACCCGTGGGTTCACTATCATAGGGCTGATTCCTCTCTGCCCAATAATCACGCCACAGCTGGCCATCCTGCCAACGATATCCAACGCGCTGTAAATCAGACCGCTGTTGCCGCAATGGATTGGCCCACCCATCGCGCACCATCCGCAGAAAATATTCACCCTGTAAAAAACTTGTACCACTTAATGTCGGGTCGCCACCTAAAAAAGTTGGCGCGCTTGAACTCCCTCCAATTGCTGTTGAAGTGGCAGGCAACTGACGGTCAACGACATGATGAACATCGGTGGCCATTATTTGCCATACTGTCTCCAACCGACTAACGTCATCCAAAATACCTCGACTAGCTTCGTCAACGGCCAAGGCCCGATCAAAAAACATGTAGGCAATACCCGCAACCATGACAGATAGCGCTAGCGAAACGAGCACCTCTATCAATGTAAACCCGCGGTTTGCGCTAGGGCTGAACATTTCCGCCACCCTGCGACGACTGTTGAGCTTCACGCATGTAACCTACCACGGTCGCCATGATGTCATCTTTCGATAAACCCACTGACACTGTTTGTTGCCAGATACCATAGTCTTTTTGGTTTTCTGCTTGGCTAGAGGTAATCTCCCAATACCAATCGCGTCCGGCCATTGTCGATTCACCAGTCGCCGTACCTTTAAGCACTTCGCCACTTAGTCGCTGCTCTACACGCAACGACTCGATCTGGTTTTGCGCCACCCAGTAGGCAAAGTTTTTATCGCGTATATATTCTCCGCCGTTAACAAGCTGAAGCATCTGCGCCATCAACGCTGGCAACGCTACCGCAACAATCGCCAACGCCACTAGCACTTCAACCAGTGTAAAACCTCGAGCGTGTTTGTTGGCAATTGGCTTAGCCATTTATAAATATTCCAAGGCTTGTTCTGGCGATAACCACTCTACGTTACCGGTACGCTCAGAGGTTAAAACCAGTTGCTGATCGATAATGGAGGCATCAAACAATGTCAGCAAAAAATTAGTAACTTCACCTCCTGGATAAAACACAATACTTGGCGGTGGCAATTGAGTCTGCAACTCATCATCGATACTATCGAATTGATTACCTTGACCTTCTTTAATCAATTCTGCCAATTTGTAGAAATCTACTAGCTCACCATCAACTTCAAGGGTCAGCTCGATATTATCGGGGAAACTATCTCCGGTTAATGGCTTTTCAGCATCGACCCAGATGCCTCCTCGATAACGCATCCATACATAACGCCAACTAAGTTCTTCATTGGGCGGCATAATTAACAAACCGATCGGCTCACCGGTTAAAACCGCCCGGTCTGTCGCCAACGTTGCGAACGTTAGCAGTTGCTCTCGCTGTTTCTCGAGCTGCGATTTAACGTCATTTGGATCTTCAATATTGATCGACAATATAACGAATGATGAGAGTAGTGCGATGATAAACATCGTCACTAACATTTCGATCAAGGTAACGCCGCGCTCAGCTTTACAGCCCATTACTCAACCCAGGTAACAAGTCGTCGATTACTCAGCCTCCAAGTCATCAGCGTCTTGCCAATTCCCGATATCTGCGTTAGGACCTTCACCACCCGGCAAACCGTCAGCACCCAAGGTATAAATATCAAACTTGCCATTTTCTCCTGGACTAAGATAAGCGTACTCGTTACCCCAAGGATCCTTTGGCACCTCTTCTAAGTAACCATCTTCTTTCCACTTACGAGGCACGGGATCCAATGTTGTTTTTTCTACTAGCGCATCCAAACCCTGTTCGGTGCTAGGAAAATTGTAGTTATCGAGCTTGTAAAGTTTTAACGCCGTTTCAACTGATCGGAAATCAGCAAATACTTTTTGAACCCGCGCTTTGTCTGCCTCACCCAATAGGTTCGGTGCCACAATACTGATTAGCAATCCCATGATCACCAATACCACTAGAATCTCAATCAAGTTGAAGCCTTGCTGTGATTTCATGGCTCTTTGTTTTGAGGGACGGTTACGCTTCATAATCTACTCCTACTCGTTGTTCTATGTCGCATTTGCCGAAGTCAATGCGTTTTCGCTACACCAGCGTATTAATTTGAAATATGGGCAGCAATATCGCGAGCATAATCAACATCACCATACCACCCATGAACACTACCGTTAGCGGCTCTAATAAGCCCATAGTAGTGCCTAACATCATTTCCAATTCGCGCTCTTGGTTTTTTGCTGCGTGAGACAGCTGTTCTGATAAGGTTCCGTTTGCTTCACCTGACGCGACCATTTGCACCAACAACGGCGGAAATATTTTCGCGCGGTCTAATGCCCGATGCAGGCTAGAGCCTTCCTGCACCGCAACAGCAACTTCTTCACTGCTGGTCCGTAGGACGCGATTATTGAGTACTTGCCCAGCGATGCGTAGCGCTTCCAACAACGGCACTCCACTACCCAACAAAATCGACAATGTCGCTGAAAAACGTGAGCTATCCGACTGAACAAGAACGTCATTAATAATGGGCACCTTGAGTAAAACTCGATGCCACCTCAAGCGGTTTTTTTCGTTTTGAAGCCACTGCCTAAACAGAATAAGCGCACCGACAATAGCGGCTAGAGTTAACGCTCCCCAATAGGAGCCGACAAAGTTACTAAGAGCAATTAGGATCTCTGTAATTGCCGGCAAACTTTTATTGGAGTGCTCAAACATTCCTACTAGCTTTGGCACAACGAAAATCATTAACGCCGTTACCACGGCAAAGCTGACACCGAGCAATACAAATGGATAAATCATCGCCATTTGTAATTTTTGCTTTGTGTGCTGACTATTCTCCGTATACTCCGCCAAACGCTCCAGCACCTTACCAAGAAAACCCGCAGACTCGCCCGCGCGTACCATCGCGCGATACATATGGTCAAATGCACGCGGATGCTCACCTAAAGCCTGGGCCAGGCTTCGACCTTCCAACACTTTTGAGCGAACTTGAAGCAGCAACGCCTTGATCGATTCTTTGCGGGCTTGTTTGGCCGCAACCTGCAACGTTTCATCTAACGGCAAACCCGATTGCACTAGCGAAGCAAGCTGGCGAGTAATGAGCGATAGATCTTTGCTAGAAAGACGTGCGCTGCGCTGAAACAACGACACTTTTGCCGTAGAGTTTGCTGCGTTTTCTTTAACTGAACCACTAACACTTTTAACCGTGAGCGGTTTTAATTTTTGCGAACGCAGCTGGCTACGAACCTGACGTTCGGAGTCGCCCTCCACCATACCTTTTACGGTTTTACCGGCGGTGTCGAGTGCTTTGTAACTAAATGCGCCCATGTTAATTTTTCACACTTTACGCGGTTGCGGTAACACGCAACACTTCTTCGATACTGGTTTGGCCACTAATCACTCGGTTACGCCCATCGTTTTCAATGGATTCGCTGGCCGAACGCGCGTACCGTATCATCTCTTGCTCACCTGCCGACTCATGAATCATTTGTCGCAACGTATCGTCAATCTCAATTAACTCATAAATACCTGTTCGGCCTTTGTAACCCGTGTGATTACATGAAGGGCAACCTTCAGGGTGATACAACTGAGCATCAGCCGGAATACGGAATCGCTCTTGTTCAGATTCTGTTGGCGAGTAAGGTTGTTTACATTCATCACACAACACACGTACTAAACGCTGCGCCATTACGAGCTCAATACTCGATGAGAGTAAGAAAGGCTCGATCCCCATGTCCTGCAATCGAGTAATCGCACCAATTGCCGTATTAGTGTGCAATGTCGACAATACCAAGTGGCCCGTTAAACTCGCCTGCACGGCAATAGAAGCGGTTTCACTATCACGAATTTCACCCACCATCACCACGTCAGGATCCTGACGAAGGATCGCGCGCAAACCACGCGCGAATGTCATATCCACTTTGGCATTGACTTGTGTTTGCCCAATACCTGGCAAAAGGTATTCCACCGGATCTTCGATGGTTAAGATATTACGACTGCGGTCATTGATGTAACTTAAGCCCGCATAGAGTGATGTCGTTTTACCCGAACCTGTTGGACCGGTAACCAAAATAATGCCGTGAGGTTTTTTCAATGCTCGCTTGAATCGATCATTAACCGCTGCAGGCATATTCAATTGATCTAAACCCAGTTGCCCGGCAGCTTGGTCCAACAAACGTAGCACAACACGTTCGCCATGCGCAGACGGAATCGTTGACACACGGATATCAACACCGTGTCCCGCCAACTTGACACTGATACGTCCGTCTTGTGGTAGCCGTTTTTCAGCAATATCCAACTTCGCCATAACTTTGAGGCGCGACACAAGTACTGGCGCTAGCTCAGGTTTAGGCGACAACACTTCCGTGAGCACTCCATCAACACGAAAACGTACGGCAACACGATCTTCAAATGGCTCCAAGTGAATATCGGAGGCTTTATCGCGTACCGCCTGCGACAAAATAGCGTTAATGAGCCGAATTACCGGCGCATCATCTTCACCGGAAAGTAGATCAGTATCTTGAGGGATATCATCTGCGAGACTCGATAGATCATACTCTGAGCCCATGTCGTCTACGGCGCGCTGAGCTGCACCATCACCACTTTGATAGATGGCCGTCAATTTAGTTTGGAAGTCTGCATTAGAAATTTCTTTGCACTCAAATTCTTTTCCAATAACACGACGAATTTCGAGCAACACCTGTAGCGACAAACCAGGTTTGTGAAATAGCTGGCCACCTTCCATCAATACGCCATAGTCGGACGCAAAGCCGAACGGCAGCCTCAGTTCAGTAACCGACTCTTTGGCATCAGCGTTAGCAGAGACCGGCAGCTCTTCGCCCGGATCTAGCTCAACCGCATTACTCACTGCGCTGCCTCCGTTTCTTCGGCTGCTTGCTTGGCGGCATGAATTTCATCTGCTTGTCGAATAACTTCATCCCACTCATCCAACATCGGAACATTCTTGTTTTTTAGTAGCAGTGAGTTGTAGCCACTGTGTTTAGTTTGTTGATCGCGAATATGACGATATTTTTCACCCGTTGCACCGCGCAACTCTTCATCTGTACGAATAATCGTCGGCTTAATGAAGATCATCAAATTGGTTTTTTCAGTCGTACTGCTTCGCGATCGGAACAATGCTCCCAAGCCGGGTATATCACCCAATAAAGGAATTTTAGTTTCACTTTGGATCAAGTTATCGCGAATTAAACCGCCAAGAACAACGGTCTCGCCGTCTCGGACCATAACGCGAGTTTCAATTTTTCGTTCGTTGGTGATAAGCCCCGCACTCGCCGCTTGCTGCGCGATACTAGACACTTCTTGGTTGATATCTAAAGCGACTTTGTCACCCTCGTTGACATGCGGGGTAACCTCTAAAATAGTACCAACGTTTTCACGATTGATTGTTTGGAAGGGGTTTTGTGGATTTGAAGAATCACCCGTAGACGTAAAGCTACCGGTAACGAACGGTACCGCTTCACCGACAACAATTTTCGCCGTATGGTTATCGGTAGTAAGAAGGTTCGGCGTGGAGAGAATATTGGCTCCACCTGAGCCTTGAAGTAAATCAATCAAAGCCAAAAGATCATAGTCTTCTCCGATGCGACCTAACCCAATAGATTGGCCAGCGACGCCCGCCAAGGCACCCGCTAGTTTTGTCAAACCATCTTCTTGATCTTCCTCCAGCGCACCGTCAACTACGCCTGCCAAGGTTTCCGCACTGTTGCCCGGCTTGAAGCTACTAGCAAAGCCGCCGTTATCGTTACGATAGAGCCATTGCACACCTAAACTCTTTGCAAAACTATCCGACAGCTCAACAATAATGGCTTCAACCAGCACTTGGGCTCGCTGAATATCAAGACGATCAATGATTGATTCAAGATTATTTACAGTTTCAATGTCTGCGGTAATGATCAGCGAGTTGGTATCAGAATCAGCTTCGATAGCGGCCAGCTGGTTAGTTGGCTTTTCTTCTGGGCTCAACTTTGCCATGTTCTGCACGACACTGGTCAGCACCTTGGCGACCTGTTCGGCATCCGCGTATTCAAGATAAATAACGCGCGCATTACCACTTTGAGGTTGCGGCTGATCAACACGGAGTATCAACTCTTTCACTCGAGCGCGCTGCCTTGGCTCACCAGTAACAATTACTGAATTAGTGCGTTTGTCTGCTATGACTTGCAACTTGGTACCTGCGGCTTTAGTGGCCGGGTCATTATTGCGTTCGATTTGCTCGAGCATGCGCACCATTTCATCGGCCTCTGCATACTCCAGTTTAATCATTTCAGTTTCAGGCACTGCCGCCTGATCGATCTGATCTAACAAGCCGCGAATGCGTTCAACGTTATCTACCGTATCCACCATGATAATGACATTACTCGCAGGAAATGCCGCCATGTGGGATTGACCACCTTGAGAAACGAGTGGTCGAATCGAAGGCAGGACTTGCGCCGCCGACACGTTATTTAATTTAAAAATCTCTTGGACATATTGCGCTCCTTTATCATCGCGATTGGACTGCATAAAGGGCAGTGGAGCAGAGCGAGCTTCTTTATTTGGGATGATACTAACAATGTTATCGTTTTCGATTGCCGTAAAACCCAACGTGTTTAACGACGTTAAAAACAAGTTGTAGTAATCGTCCTCACTAATTGGCTGAGAACTCATTACCGTAATCTGCCCTTTTACGCGCGGGTCGATTACCATTAATTTTCCAGTCGCTTCTTGAACAGCCTTTATCACTTCAAGAATATTGGTGTCTTTATAATTTGGTGTGAATGTGCGAGCAGCATCTTGCGCAAACGCCACCCCCATGACACCACACAATGCCGTAGCAGCAACGATGGTACGCAAACCGCCGAATGGTTTGCGCTTATTTAACTTCTTTTTATACCCAATGAGAGCCATGTTGTTATGCCTACTTAAAAAACTTTCACCAATTGGTCTTAATTTAAAATTCACTACTCTAAATCGACGTCGACGTTAACCGTCACACCATCGCGTAATATTTCTAAACTCGCTTGAGATGATGTGCTCAACGAGCGATATACTTCCATAGCACGGCTTGTGCTATCTAAACCGATATTATTGACCGCTGTTACAATATCATTTGGCTGCAAACCCAGCTCTGCAAACAGCTCTGGATTGCGCTTAGGATTAATTTTGAAACCAATAAACTGGCCGTCTTCACGGTGCATATTGACATTAATTAATTCGTTAACTGTTTTTATCTGCGCGGCACTCGGGACCGACTGGCCATTAGTAGGCAATACCGCGCTCGCGAAGTCACGTGCATTGGCAATTTCTTCTGGGTCATCATCTACGTTTGTCGCTCTCGCTGCACGTGGCGCAGAACGCGAGGGGGGGACGTAACGTTGTGACCTTCCAGCGCTCTGGAAGTCATCTTTACCTTGATACAGCCAGAGTGTTTCATAACGACCGTTGTTATCTAGAATCACTCGATCAACCATAACCTTGGCAAGCTTGACTCCGCGCGGACCAAGGGTAAGGTCCTCACCGGGTCCAAATGTTTCTTGCTTGGAGCCATCCTGAATGAAGGCTTTTGCCAAGTTTTCATCACTGCTGGCTACGGTGCCGACCAATTTAAGGTTGAGCTTGGTGTCTACAGCCTCTTGCTCAATACCACTCGGCCCAACATTGACGACTTCTTCACCGCCCACCAACTCACCGAAGAGCGCTAAAGACCTCAAACTCTCGATATCAACACTAACTGAATTACTCACATTGTCGGAAAAGGTGATATTTGAAGGAATGGTAAGAGTCGGCTCTGCCACTGGCGGGGTAGGCATAATCACCCAAAATAACTCCGACAAGGTGTATACCAGCCATACGCTAAGCACAGCGATACCCGCCTTGCGCCATACTGATGCAGGCACCTGCCGAATTTTACTGATGATGGGGTCAAACCGTTGAAGGTTGCCAGCCACGCTATCAGCGACATTACTACCAGTCGCCACGCCGTACTCTCCTAACCTAATCTCAAATTAACTAACACCGAGGCGCCATCTCATGGTGCTTCCACGTTAGAGTATTGTAGCGAGGGAATCTCTTCGAAAACTTCCGACCGACGAGCAGTTTTCGCTATTAAAAACCGATTTTTGTGGTCTTCTGTTCAGATTATCTCGTCTTATTATGCCGTGCCGCCATACATGAGCTTGTGATAGCGACACTTGTTGTACCGAGAACCTTCGGATTCTATAGCCTTGATGTAACCTTACGCTATGACACAAGACTCCAAAAGCCCGCTGACTTCGAGGTCTAGGTCACGTATCGTGACCCTCCTGGTCAACCCGAGTGCAATCAATCATTGCGTCAAGCAAGAGCAAATTCACGGGGCAGGGCGGCTTTCACCCCCCATCTTGCTATGACGGCGGCGCATTGCGCACAGGTGAACGGCCTAGTCTTACATAGTCATCTTACAAAGTCATTGCAAGAACCCGGCTTTTTGAACCTGGATTTATCCTAGAGTTCAAGACTACCGAATCAACCCGATTAACGGTAAACTCCGGCCCCACAACGGGTTTCACGCTAGACCTTTAAGCTCCACCAGCCAGAAGAACAGTTTACCTATGACGCAAGTGTTTATATTGCAGAACCAAGACAAACTTTTCCTCAATAAGAAGAACGAATGGACAGACGGCCGAGACCTGGGCAGCCTCTATAAAACTCCCCACAAGGATGAAGCGGTTAATCAAATCTTTGAGGTCAGCTCCAAAGACTACAACCAGCGCATTCAAATGGTGAGTTGCGAGGTGTCAGACAAAGGCCTGCCACAAATTGACCCCGATATCATGCCACCGCCCCTCCCGAAAGAAGATAGCAGTGAGCAACTCGCCTTAGAGGGGGTCGCCGGTGAAACAGAGGATAAGTCTCTGATCTCGGAAGAGACCAACACCACCACGTTTATGGGTAGTTCTGACGCTGGCAGCGCCGAACCTAGTAGCGACATGGCGGTAAACCAGGCCTAAACGCGCTCGATTATATTGATCACCGGTTTGGCGCGATTGTCACGAGGACAAGCAGTTGAAAACATTGAATGACCGACTGGCCGCGTTACAGGCCTCGACTGCCGCCAATACCCTTGGCGGCATTTTAAGAGGCATCGAGAAAGAAAGCCTGCGCGTTACCCCTGAAGGGTGCCTCGCTCACACCTCCCACAATCAACGACTGGGTTCAGCACTTACGCACCCCGAAATCACAACGGATTTTAGCGAGTCGCTTCTGGAGTTCATCACCAAGCCACACTCGTCCGTTGAAGGCGCACTGCAACAACTAGATTTGATCCATCGATATACGCTATCTGAAATTGGCGACGAACTACTGTGGGCCAATAGCATGCCCTGTTTTCTTCGAGGCGATGACGACATCCCCGTTGCTCAGTATGGCAGCTCTAATGTCGCACAAATGAAAACGATATACCGATTGGGGCTAGGGGAGCGCTATGGCCGCTTGATGCAAACCATTGCGGGCGTCCATTATAACTTCTCATTTCCCGATAGTTTCTGGCAAACACTGCAAACGCTCGAGCAGCATACAGGGACGCTGCAAGACTTTAAAACCCAGCGCTACTTCGACCTCATTCGAAATTTCCGGCGCTACTTTTGGCTGCTGCTTTACCTTTTTGGAGCAGCTCCGGCCGTGTGCCCGAGCTTTGTCCAAGGCCGCGAGCATAACTTAGTTAGACTTGGGGGATCAGGTTCGTCACTACACGGACCGTTTGCCACCTCCCTGCGCATGGGAGATCTAGGCTATCAAAGTAAAGCCCAGCAATCGCTGGTGGTGAATTACAACAATCTGCCTGACTACCTAAAAACATTATGCGGCGCTATTACACAACCACATGATGAGTACCAACGCATTGGCTTGAAAGACAGCAACGGCAATTATCACCAGTTGAATGATGGTGTGTTACAAATTGAAAACGAGTTTTACAGCAGTATCCGCCCCAAGCGGACAGCCAAGTCGGGCGAGACTGCATTAAGCGCTTTGTATCTGCGCGGCGTAGAATATATTGAAGTTCGCTGCATTGACCTCAATCCCTTTACCCCTTTGGGCATCGAGGCTGAGCAGTTACACTTCATCGACACATTTTTACTCTATTGCCTACTTCAACCCAGTCCACCATCTAACACGACAGAAGCGCAACAACTTGCAAACAACCAACAAGCCGTCGTGTATAACGGTAGAGATCCGCAACTGGAGCTCATGGATAACGGCAAGCCACGCTCACTCAATGAATGGGCGACGAGCCTTCTAACAGATATGCAACCGGTCGCCAAATTATTGGATCAATCAGAAGGAAGCCATCTACACAGCGGCGTCACCCAAAAGCAAATCGCTAAGATCAATGATCCATCGCTGACACCTTCGGCACAAATTCTTGAGGCCCTGAAAGATAAGCAACAATCGTTTTTTGAGTTCAGTCTGGAAAAGGCGGCGAGTTACGCAACTTACTTTAAGCGTCGCCCACTAGAAGGGGAGACTCTCGACCATTATCGTCGCGTTGCAGAGCAATCTATAGCGGACCAAGCGGCCCTCGAAGTATCTGAGACCGAGGACTTCGATACATACCGTAAGAAATTCTATGAGCAATATAATTACTGCCAAGAACAGGCAAAGCTAACACACTGGGAAGACTGAACACTTATCGCTGGACGATAAAGTTTTCGAAGTAGAGGTCCACCACACCTTCCTGAGCGCTTTCCGTTAACAAGATGTTTCGAATCTCCTCTAGAGCCGCTTGGCGCAGAGCTTCTTTACCAACCTGGGTCTCCAGCTCTTCATCCGTCTGCTTACTAAACAGCAGTACAATGTTGTTGCGAATAAATGGCATGTGATGGCGAACGGCGGCTGCCGCATCACCACTCTCAACACGCACAGTCAGTTCAGCCTTTAAATATTTTAGTCGACCAACACCGCCATAGTTGACGACAAAAGCCGGCTCCAAAGGGATGTAGATTGGCTGTGCCGCAGCCCCACCATCACCATCCTCCTGAGCATACGCGGTGATGCTGATGGTGGCGCACAGCACGAGAATCGAAATCAATCGGGAACAGCTAAGCATGAGTCTGGCTTCCTATGCATTGAAAATGTCACTTTTAAAGCATAGACCACCATCTCAAAGGGACAGACCAACCCTCGTGCTATTGTTTTTGCGGAACTTTTCTCATAATGTTGCCGTCCTTTAAAGCTCTTCAACCCAACACCAATACAGGCTGTGTATCTCATTGTGGCATTACCGTCGATTCGCTTAACCAACCTCGCTCTCGCACTTATTTGCGCAGGCCTCATGGCATACGCGTTTTACTCCGAAAAAGTACTGGGCCTACACCCGTGCCCACTGTGCATGTCACAGCGATTTTTCGTGGTACTGGTCGGTGCGCTGGCTCTCATCGCTTTTGCTCACAATCCAAAATCCTGGGGCGTTAAGCTCTATGCCGCTCTGGGAGTCATTGCCACTGTGGGTGGCGGTATTGTTGCAGGACGGCACCTTTGGATTCAAAGCCTACCTGAAGACCAAGTACCAGCCTGTGGACCAAGCCTCGAATATATCCTGGATACCTTCCCGCTGGGGGATGCGTTGATGGTACTGTTTCGTGGCGACGGCAACTGTGCCGAAGTAACCTGGGAATTTCTTGGACTTAGTATGCCTGCTTGGGTATTGATTGCCTTTGTGGGACTAGGCTTTGCCAACCTGTGGCAAATGCTGCGAAAAACAGCCGCTTAACGCCTATCAAATCGATTCTGTTTGGGCTGCGCCGTTAGTCTAGCGGCGCAGCCCATTGCTCCCTGTTTCAGCTTTTTGCTTGCCGATATTCAAGAGATATCCTATCTTGGCTATTACATATTGCACCTTTCGCGTAGCACTCAATAGCGCGCAAAAAATACGCTGGTGGCAATCTGTCAGACAACCCATAAATCATAAATCAGCAAGTAAAAGGTCAGTACCATGTTGGAGAACTGTAAGTCTGCAAAAGAACGTTGGGGCGGAGTAAGCGAGATCATCGATCGCTGGCTTCAAGAGCGACAAGATATGCTTGTTCAATTTTGCGACCTATCCGAAGGGTTAGATTTCGACCTCAATGAAGATGAAGCCGGCATCAAATTGCGCAGGCTTTGCCAGATCATGATGGATTACGTATCGGCCGGGCATTTTGAAGTGTACGAGCAGCTAATTAAAGAAAGCCAGGAGTTGAATGATACCGATGCACTCAAGCAGGCAGACGTATTATTCACTAAAATCGATAAGACCACCGATGCCATTCTCGACTTCAACGACAAGTACCAGGAAACAGATGACCTTGAATCTCTGACTGGCGACTTGTCACGCATTGGAGAGAACCTTGCCAACCGATTTGAGATCGAAGATCAAATGATTGACGTGTTACATACCTCTCACAAGGACCTTGTTGCATAGCATATCATTTCAAATAAAATAATAGCCGCGGCAACTATGTTTTAGTTATAGCTGTTTGCGGCTTATCACGAACCATTTCACACTTTTCCCAGCACACCTTACACCCCTCATCTAAGCTATAAGCAAACCCTTTTTAAATTCGGGCACCACGAGAGCCATCGGCAACCGCTTTAAACACCGTTGATAGAAAGCGTACTGACATGAAGCCTAGATATACCAGCCACTTGCCTTATTTGTTCCTTGCTCTGTGCACTGCCTCGCTCAGCGGGTGCGATGATGGCATGTCTCCCAGTGCCAGCGTCGAAGTAGCGGCAGTGGGAACCTATGGAGGCGCATTTTCCGACGACGGCGGATACAGCATCGTGGGTTCGATTAATCATGGCGGGAGCCTGTGGCGTACTCAGGATGGCGAGCGCCTCTATAACTGGAACCACCATAAAGGTGAATTTACCTCAGTGCTTACTGCCGACTTTTCCCCCGATGGAAAATGGGCGTTGACGGCAGATGAACATACCTTAGTCCTATGGAAGACCGAGGACGGCAGTGCGCACCGCTTTTGGAATGCGCCCGGGGAAGTATTATCGATTGCCCTAAGTGAAGGCGGGAGATATGCCTTACTCGGGCTCAGCGACCACACAGCTGTCATTTTTGATGTACAACGCGGCGGCGTGCGACGCACCTTTCGTCACAATGGACGGGTAAGAAGCGTCGACCTCAGCAACGACTCGACACTGGCGGTGACCGGGTCCGAAGACAACACGGCGATTATTTGGGATGTAGAAGGCAACAAGGCTTTGCACACCATCCAACATGACGACTATGTTCAAATGGTTGCCATTAGCCCTAATGGCTCAACCGTATTGAGCGCTGCAAAATACGACAAAGCAATTCTCACTAACGCAACAACGGGTGAGCAACTGGGTGACATCCCCTTGGCGGGCGAAAAACTACGCCGTGGAGTGCGTTTTACTGCCGCTAAATTTTCTGACGACGGCCGTTATTTACTCACCGGGCTACCTGATCGCGTGGTGCAACTTTGGGATACTACCAGTTTGCAGGAGCTTTCCCGCTGGTCATTGCCCAAGCGTGATGCCTGGAAACCTACCGGCGCTGCGGTGGTTGCTGTCTCATTTGGCCAAGCGCCAGAACAATACTTCGCAATGGCTTCTAATGGCTACATTCACCAACTGAGCCAAACCCAATAAAGGAACAGCCCTGGTCCGCCTATTCAGAAAGCATTGCAAATAAGAAAGTAAGGAAGGGGATAGAAAGAACGCAGTGGCCGACAGACCACTGCGCTTACGAGAGGTTATTCAGCGGCGGGAGCTGCTGCCTCTTCTTGCTTAGCAATTTCAAGCAATTCGATTTCAAAGATTAACGTCGCGTTAGGGCCGATCTGCGCACCACCACCTGCTGCGCCATAGGCAAGATCACCAGGAATATAGAGCTCGTATTTGCCACCTTCAGCCATTTGCTGCAAACCTTCAGTCCAGCCAGGGATCACGCGGTTTAGCGGGAAAGTAGCGGGTTGGTTACGAGAATACGATGAATCAAATTCAGTGCCGTCCAACAACGTACCGCGATAATGAACTGTCACTGTATCTGCAGCACTTGGTTTAGCACCCGTGCCTTCTTCAATCACTTTGTACTGCAAACCGCTCTCTAGAGTAACAACACCTTCTTTTTCTTTGTTAGCCGCTAAGAACTCAGCACCCTCTTTGGCATTTGCATCGCCAGCTGCCGCTTGCTCAGCAGCCTGTTCGGCTTGCATCGCTGCCATTTTTTCCTGCTGCTGGCTCTGGAAAGTTTCCATAGCCGCTTGCATGTCTTCTTCGCTCAAACGCGATGGATTTTCGCTATAAACATCGCGCAATGCTAAGGCTAGTGCATCCACGTCAAGGTTGATGTCTTGACCTTTAAAGCTAGTCCCAATATTGGTCCCCAAAATGTAACTGACTTTCTGATCAAGCGTCGTCAACTCCACTTCAGCAGCTTCTTGCTTCTCTGGTCCACAGGCAGCTAGAGGCAACAACGCCGCTCCTACCGCTACCAATGCAATAGTCTTTTTAATCATGTTTCACACCGTGTGTTTTTGATTGAATTGTAAGTTCTAATTATTTGTCTTTAGAAGAACAGGTCGGGGGTGTTGGAACCTTCATTTAGCAGAAAGTTTTCAGCCACCGGTGTTAGAGCTCTTTCAGCACTTCATTCCGCTCTTCCATCAATTTATTCACCTGTTTGGCATCATCTACTAGTTGCTCTACCTGGCCAGGAGAAATTGAGAGCGGCAATGGTACCCCAACTGATGGCCCAGACGCACCCGTTTGAGCAGGTTTTTCCGGGACTTCGATCGCATCCATTACATTTTGCCCTTGTGCAACAACCACCTTTTCAACATCTGCAGCACTCGGAGGCGGCAGATCGCTGTATTGCCATTGCCCATTGCTGTCTTGCCACCGATAGACAGCCGAACCTCCGTCCTGCCCCATGACTCCCTCAACAGAATCTAGCCCTCCATCCAGCACACCGGTGAATCCATTCCACCACCGACTCACTGTAGAAGGCAGCGCCGCCAGGTCAGGCCCAAGCTTTTGAACAGACATCAACGGCCGACCATCTGGACCTGTTAAAAAGAAAGGCGCGGCCAAACCGATAACCAAGACCGTGATTAAAAATTTAATATAGAGTTTCATAAGTTCACCATTCCTTTAGCGGCCTATATCCATAGGTGCATACCGAATTAAGCCCAGGCACATAACATATTACACGCAGGGTAACGTTTGATTGTTGCAATGCCAAGATATATAGCAGTGATACTCTATATCGCGAGCGTTTGAGGTATCTCAAAATGCGACTAGGCACACATTCGCGATATGTTGTTTTCCACATGTAACAAGCATGTAATTAAAGCAGCCCGCTCAATTAAATTCCGAGCATCGCTATAAGTACCCACTGGTAAAAAATCGGGTTGCAAGTCGTCACATTTTTTCCAGAAAGATTGTCATCTACTCCATAGTGTTTTACATTTATACAAGCCCGCTGAAAAGGCGACTCTATTTTTAGTTTGGCTTACTTTCTGTGATCACCTTCACCGCCTTCTTGTAAGCTGAAACCATCACACAACAATCGACCGAAACCAAATAAGGGTATAACCATGGCTGCCAAAAAATCGACTGCGGCGAAGAACATCGCAGCGCTAGAAAAGCAAGTTGCTACTTTAGAGAAACAACTCGACAAAGCTCGCGCCAAACAACTAAGCGATTCTGAGAAAGCGGTTGCCAAAGCAACAAAGGCGAGTGAAGCAGCCAAGAAAAAGCTTGCTACACTAAAAACCAAGCAAAAAGCAGCACGCACCGCCGCAAGCAAAGCAAAAACAACCGCCGCCAAGGCCAGCGCCAAAAAGAAAATTGCAGCGGCGCAAACAGCTGTTGATAAACAAGCAGCGATTGCCAGCAGTGCATCTGATGCGTTGACTGCCGCTAAAGCGCAACTCACTGCGATCAAAAGCGCCGCTAAGGTCGCCTCGACGATAGCAAAAGCTGTCGCGAAAGCAGAAAAAGAAGCCGCAAAAGCCTCGAAGAAGAAAACACCTAAAAAGAAAAAGGTAGCCGCTAAACCGGCAAGCAAAAAGGCTAATGTTAAAAAAGCAGCTGCAAAAAAAGCGACCGCCAAAAAGGCGCCGGTAAAAGCCAGTGCAGCGAAACCGAAAGCAACCAAACCTGCAGTAAAGAAAACGGCTAAAGCCAAACCAAAAGCGGTAAACAAGCCTGCGGCAAAATCAGCACCAGAAGCGCCTAAGCCAGCGCCTACTGAAAAGCCTGTTGAGAAAAAACCAGAGCCCGTGACGACACCTGCTGTCGCAAAGCCAGAGCCAACGCCTACGCCAGCTCCAGCACCCATTCCAACTCCGCCGGTTGCTGCACCTGTCCCAGCGCCCGCACCTACCCCTGCTGCAGAGCCGACGCCATCTGATAATACCGACACATCAAACTCGAATGATGATAAAAGCCCAACACCTGGCGGCTCGTTGTTTGACTAATGACGCCTAGTACTCGTGCGCGAAAGGCCAGTTAACCTGGCCTTTTTTGTACCTAACGATTAGCGCGCTAGACACTGAAGCAAAGTGGTGGCACTGAATGACGGCAATGAAGAGAACGGTTGCAAGTAAGTTGAGAGGTTATGCTGCTTAAGTGAATTGATGTCGAGATCCATTGCTTCGCTAGTACAATCAATGGACCATGCATACAACGTTGCGATCACCATCTGCTCGGCTTGAATTTCAGCATCGAGAATTTTCTTTTTAGACATTAACCAGGGGCTCGTTGTGGAGTCACAATGATCGGCAGCACGACGACGTAACTCACGCAAAGGCAGCACAAACGAGTGATGCAACGACTCAATCGCAGATTCGATGACATCAATCTGCCCTTCGTCCATCACCTTTCCTTGCTCCGCCAGCCAAAGCATGAATAGCACAACATTGATATTCACACCGACGTTGTCCTGCCACTCCAGCAACAGACCCTGTAGCCGCTTATTGCCGTACAAAGTGGTGACGTAATCCCATAAGGGGTTTTCAAGTACTAGAGTAGATTTATCCATAGGGATTTAACCACAGCGGTTTAACCACAGGCACCGCCAATAACAACTCTGCGATAAATTCAAATCACGACCGACTTGCATTTTAACACCAGACTAGCGACTATCCCGCGCCATTATCGAACTTGTACCCATCTTATGATTCAACTTCACAACATCAGCATACTGAGAGGCTCTAAGCAGCTACTCGCAGACACCTCACTCACTATACACCCTGGGGAAAAGGTTGGCCTGGTAGGCGCAAACGGCTGCGGAAAATCTAGTTTATTTCAGTTATTGCTTGGGAAAATCCAAGTCGATCAGGGCGAGTGCAGTATTCCAAAGGGCTGGCGCCTGGGGCACATGCAACAGGAGATCCACAATGGGCAGCTGTCTGCACTCGATTTCGTTTTGGATGGAGATAAGGAACTACGTGCTATTCAGCAAGCAATTGCCGATTGCGATAACAACAAAGAACAAACTAACGCAGAACACCTGGCATCGCTTTATGGAGAGTTAGAGAGGCTAGACGGCTACCGTGCTGATGCCAAAGCGGCAACCTTGCTCGCCGGATTGGGCTTTAGTAACGACGAGATGAAAAAACCCGTCACATCGTTCTCCGGTGGCTGGAGGGTCCGCCTGTCTCTAGCTCAAGCCTTGATGTGTCCGTCAGATCTATTGCTACTCGATGAACCGACCAACCACTTGGACTTGGGCGCGACACTGTGGCTCGAAAATTGGTTGCGACTTTACCCTGGCACCCTCTTTATCGTGTCGCATGATCGCGACTTTCTCGACAACCTTGTCAACGTTACTGTGCACATCGAACAACAACAGTTGAATCGCTATAGCGGCAATTATAGTAATTTCGAGAAACAACGCGCTGCCAAGCTCGCTCAACAACAGCAACTCTTTGAGAAACAACAAGAACGCATAAAGGAAATCCAAGCGTTTGTTAACCGATTCAAAGCAAAAGCATCAAAAGCCAAGCAGGCCCAAAGCCGCTTAAAGGAGCTGTCCCGAATTGACGAAGTGGCACCGGCCCACATCGATTCACCCTTTAACTTCACCATCCCGTGCGCCGAAAAAATTCCTAAAACGCTGATCTCGCTAGAAGATGCCATTATTGGCTACCCAACTGGACATCAGGTCAATAACGTTAATTTTTCCTTATATGACTTCTCAAGGATTGGACTTCTCGGACCCAATGGCGCCGGAAAATCGACGCTTTTACGGACACTAGCTAACGACTTACCTTTGCTGTCAGGCAAACGCATCGTCGGCGATCAACTCAATATCGGATACTTTGCTCAGCACCAAGTCGATAGCTTAGATATGGATGCCAGCGCTTTTTTACACATTCAACGTCTCTCACCTAAAGCAACTGAACAATCTATTCGAAACTTTCTTGGTGGTTTTGATTTCGTGGGTGATAGAGCCTTTGAAACTGTTGAACATTTTTCAGGTGGAGAAAAAGCTCGACTAACCCTTGCACTTATCGCATGGCAAAAGCCAAATCTTTTAATTTTAGATGAGCCCACCAACCACCTTGACATGGAAATGCGCCACGCCCTGACCATAGCTCTACAAGCTTATGAAGGCGCCATCATTGTGGTCAGCCATGACCGCCATCTACTGCGCAATACCGTAGACGAATTGGTATTGGTGGCTAACGGCGATATTAGTGAATACAAGGAAGATTTAACGACTTACGAAAAATGGCTATCAGAACAGGACTCATCGAAAGAGTCAGCCAAGGAAAACACCAAACAATCCGCAGGCAGTGAGCCAAGTGCCAACAAAAAGCAAGCTCGCCAACAAGCAGCGGAACGCCGGGCACAGCTCAAGCCTTTGACCAATAAACTTAAGCAGCTAGAGAGGCAAATGGACCAGCTGAATAAAACCTTGGTCGATATCGAGGAGCAACTCGCAAACCCCGAATGCTATGAAGACGCTAACAAAGGCCAACTGCAAACACTACTACATACTCAAGCCGAAGCACGCCGTCAGTTAGATGGAGCCGAAGCGGATTGGCTAGCGACACAAGAAACACTCGAAGAACTTGAGTCAGATTTATAAAACCGCTACGGCCGCCTAAGGGCGGCTAGCGAAAAATTACTGTGGTTTTTGATATAACAAATCCCAAACGCCGTGACCAAGCCGTTCTCCTCGACGCTCAAATTTTGTAATAGGGCGGTAATCAGGTCTCGGACTATAGACTTGCGCGCCGGCTAGATTAGAAAACTCAGGCAAGGTGTCAAATACTTCTACCATGTGCTCAGCATAGTTTTCCCAGTCAGTGGCTAAGTGAAACACACCGCCTGGCTTGAGTTTTTTCCATACCAACTTGCAGAATTCGGCTTGGACGATGCGACGCTTATGGTGCTTTTTTTTGTGCCAGGGATCAGGGAAAAATAATTGAAAACGATCAATGCTATTGTCCGGAATACAATCATTCATGACATCCACAGCATCCGCCATATAAACCTTTAAGTTCGAAACTTCTGCTTTACCGGCAGAGTTAATGAGACGCCCAACGCCCGGCGGATGCACTTCAATACCGATAAAGTGTTTGTCAGTTTCCGCGCAGGCCATTTCCAATAGCGAATCACCATTTCCGAAACCCACTTCCACAACCAGGGGCCCTGCGTGAGGGAAGAGTGTCTCAGGGTTAATAGCACCGTTAAAAAGACTTAGTCCGTAACTGTCCCAATAGCGGTTAAATGCACTTTTTTGGCCTTCGGTCATGCGACCAGGACGAATCACATAGCTGCGAATCGATTTTTTATTAAATTCAGGTTTTAGTTCAGAGTAATCAGTCATAAATCCATTAATTCCAGCGTAGGGCAGCAACAAACAAGCAGCCCCAACCAATAATAAAGCTTAAACCACCTAACGGTGTAATCGGCCCCAGCCATCGCGGCCCACCGAGCGCCAACCAATACAAGCTTCCGCTAAACATTACGATTCCCAAGGCAAATGCGACAGCGCTTCCGGTCAACAATGGTCGACTACCAAGGTGCTGCAACAGAAGCGCTACAGCAAGCAGGGCAAGCGAATGCGTCATCTGATATTCAACACCGGTTTGATAGGTTGCCAGCGAACTCGGTGACAGTTTAGCTTCAAGAGTGTGGGCACCAAAGGCTCCAAGTACCACGCTGAGCATGCCGCTAAACGCAGCAAAAGCGAGAATCGGTTTCATCATGGATTGCTCTTCTTAGACGAGAAATTTTGAAACGGGAAACACAGAAAATCGGCACAAAAAAACCGCGCTCGATAACGCGGTTTTTTTGCATAATACCGTTAACAATTATGCTTCGAGAAAGCCTCGAACTTTTTTCATCGCATTTTTTTCTAATTGACGAATGCGCTCTGCTGATACGCCATACTCATCAGCTAAATCATGGAGCGTTTCTTTACCTTCGTTCAACCAGCGGCGTTGAATAATATCGCGACTACGATCGTCTAGCTTCTCCAACGCCATTTCCAAACCGTTAACGCTGCTTTCTTGCCAATCGCTATCTTCCAATTGCGTTGCAGGGTTAAAACGGCGGTCTTCCAGATAATTGACCGGCGCTTGGAACGCGGTATCGTCGTCGTCATCATCCGACATGTCAAAAGCCATGTCATGTGCGGCGAGCCGACCTTCCATTTCATGCACGTGCTTCACATCAACGTTTAAATCACTCGCAATCGCCGCAGCTTCATCGTTAGACAACCATGCTAAGCGCTCTTTGGCACCGCGTAAGTTAAAGAATAACTTGCGTTGCGCTTTAGTAGTCGCCACTTTCACGATACGCCAGTTACGTAATACAAACTCGTGAATCTCTGCTTTGATCCAGTGAACCGCAAAGGAAACGAGGCGGACACCCTTCTCAGGGTTAAAACGCTTAACCGCCTTCATCAAGCCAACATTCCCTTCTTGAATCAGGTCGCCCTGTGCAAGGCCGTAGCCCGAATAAGATTTTGCAATATGCACAACAAATCGCAGATGCGCGAGCACCAGCTGGCGCGCAGCATCCAAGTTATCGTTGTAATACAGGTCTTCAGCCAAAGATTTTTCTTCCTCAGCTGTCAAAACGGGGAACCCGTTAACGACCGACATGTAGGCGTTGAGGTTGGCCCCAGGTGTTAAAACATCAATGGGTTGCAGGCTTGTGCCCATAGGTATGTAACCTCCGTTAATCGTGCAGCAATTCTAGCAGCTCTTTTGTTAGAGCGCTAACCGCGCAATTTGTTCCTTAAAACTCGCCAATAAATTACTAAATTTCAGCCACTTAGACCACTTATCCACAGGGCAAGGAGAACACCCTGATGCTAGGTGGGTTCAATCGTATGTAAATGTCTACTTACTGCCAATGCGGCACCAAACAGGCCCAATACTCCGGCTCCAAACCATATAGCGAGCGTTTCGACAAACCCAAGCCCCTCAAGTTCAAAGTCACTCTCGTACAAGCCAGCAAGCTCTGTTACCGGCCCCGATAGCCAAGCGACTCCAATAACCAATAGCAGCCAGGCGAGAATCCCGCCACCCAGTCCATACCAAAAACCCGTATATAAAAATGGGCGACGGACAAATGCGTTAGTGCCACCCACCAGTTTGACGATAGTAATTTCATCACGCCGACTTTCAATAGCGAGACGAATGGTGTTGCCAATGACCAACAAAACACCCAACGCAAGCAAACCCGCCAGGGCCGCTATCACACGTTGCGCGATCGCCATAATTTGGTGAAGCCTCCTAACCCATTCCATATCCAGCTGGACATCATCGACCAACCGCTCCTGAGTCAATTCTTCACGTAAAGCGTCTAACTGCTCCGGAGACGCATGCGTAGATGCCGGCTCCACCAATAAAACCGCGGGTAACGGGTTATCCTCTAAGGTTTCCAGAACATTGCCCAAGCCAGATTGCTCCCGAAATTCACGCAGTGCTTGTTCTGGGCTAACGTAGATAACCGAAGCAACACTCGCCTTGGTGAGTAAGGACTCTTGCAGCTGGACAATCGCCGCTTCCCGAGCACGATAATGGATAAATACCGATAGTTGGGGCTTAGCTTGCCAACGCTCGCCCAGCGTTTGGAATTGTTCTAGCGCAATGTAAAACACAGCGGGCAATGCAATAGCAATGGCCACGACAAGCCAGGTCAATAAGCTCTGCATCGGTGTTCGCAGCAACCGCATCAAGCTTTCGATCGCGACAATTCGATGATGCGCCCAGTACGCCTGAAATTTATCGCCAGTGCGCGTTTTGCTTTGGCTGGCACCACTGCGCGATTCTCCAGGGCGGCCAGATTTAGATAGTTGCGGTTTCATTTAAATACCCGGAATTTATACAACAGGGGCTTCACGCGCCTTAACTCCATCGTGCGCTAATTGACCATCAGCCAAGGTAATAACCGGTCGACGCAGCCGCTCAATGAGAGCCAGGTCATGACTGGCGATCAATACTGTCACGCCTACCGCATTGAACTGTTGAAACAAGCGCATAATATCGGCAGACAGCGCCGGGTCTAGGTTTCCTGTCGGCTCATCAGCTAGGAGAAAACGGGGCTTATTAACCACGGCTCTCGCGATTCCCACGCGCTGCTGCTCGCCACCGGAAAGCTCGATAGGGTTTTTCCGCTCTTTGTCCAGCAAACCTACTTTATCCAGTGCCGCTCTCACTCGCCGTGCCAGCTCTCGAGGTTGATAACCGGCAATAAGAAGGGGCAGAGCGACGTTATCAAATACACTGCGATCAAATAACAGCTGGTGGTTTTGGAATACCACTCCGACTTGGCGGCGGTGATGCGCAATTTGAGAGCGACGCACACGATTGAGGTTTTGTTGATTGACGAATACCTGACCTCGTGTTGGGCGCTCCATTAACATTATCAGTTTTAGCAAAGTACTTTTGCCTGCGCCAGAATGCCCGGTGAGGAATACCATTTCTCCTGTGGGCACCTCAAAGCTCAGATTACTTAGCGCATCTTTGCCCCCAGAGTAGCGTTTACTTACATTGTCAAAACGAATCATAGCGCGACGTTATATTATGGCTAATTAATCTTATAGTTAGTTGATCGGCCTCTAAGAACCCTGCGAGAAAACCGCCTCTGCGAAAGCATCAGCTGCAAAGGGCTGAAGATCATCAATGGCCTCTCCAACACCGATGTAACGCACGGGCAGCGCAAACTTCTCACTTAGTGCGAATACCACACCACCCTTAGCGGTTCCATCAAGCTTAGTTAGCGCGATACCTGTCACGCCGACAGCTTGATTAAATTGCTCTGCCTGACTTAGTGCATTCTGGCCGGTACCTGCATCCAACACCAACAAGGTTTCATGGGGTGCTGAATCGTCAAGCTTCGCCATTACACGTCGCACTTTACTGAGCTCGTCCATTAAGTGGCTCTTGTTGTGTAGTCGTCCTGCTGTATCAGCAATAACAATGTCTATATTGCGAGCTTGTGCACTTTGCACCGCATCAAAAATGACCGATGCGCTATCAGACCCTGTTGCCTGCGCCACCACGGGAACGTCATTACGCTCTCCCCATACCTTCAGTTGCTCAACGGCAGCCGCCCTAAAGGTATCACCCGCCGCCAGCATGACGCTGTGACCTTGGTTCTGGAATCGCTTAGCCAGTTTGCCGATAGTGGTAGTTTTACCAACACCATTCACCCCAACAACTAAAACCACAAACGGCTGCTTACTGGTATCAATCACTAGAGGCGCTTCTACCACCTTCAACATATCTGTCAGACTCTCGCGCAACGCCTTGAAAAGTGCATCGCCATCAGCGAGCTGCTTTCGCGCCACGCGCTGGGTAAGATCATCGATAATTTTAGTGGTCGCATCGACCCCGACATCGGCCATCAGCAACTGGCTTTCGATATCTTCAAGTAACTCATCATCGATCTCTTTCTTTCCCAGCACCAAATTGCCAATACCATCGCCTAGCTGGTTGGTGGTGCGCGATAGGCCTCGCTTGATCCGGGCAAAGACGGACTCCTTTTTGTCGTCCGTTGCTTCGTTTTGCGTATGAGCTGCTTGCTCTGATTCAGTGTTCGGTGCGGAGGCCGCCTCGGCGACCAGCGGAGTTTCTGGATCGCTTGGTTGGTCTGACGGGCTATCACCTACAGCGGTTGAAGCATCTTGAGTTGCAGTGGTTGCACTCTCCGTTGGCTCCGACTTTTTTTTGCGTCGAAAGAACATCAAATTACTTTCCTATGTTGAACATCAATTCCTTGCCGTTTGCATAGCTTTCTCCAATACGGCTAGGCACAATGCGGCCTGTTAAGCACCAGCAGATAAGTGGGAGTCAGGGTGAAAACAGGTGGCCAGCATCGGGGCAAAAACCAGTTGCGTATTATCGGTGGTAAATGGCGCGGGAGAAAGCTGGATTTTCTAGATTCTACCGGGTTAAGACCCACAGGGGATAGAATTCGCGAAACCTTATTCAATTGGCTCCGCCCAGACCTGCATGACGCCAACGTGGCAGATCTCTTCGCAGGTTCCGGAGCACTCGGTATTGAGGCTGTGTCTCAGGGGGCTGCCAGAGCCGTGCTCATCGAAAAAGATCGCGCTTGCGTCGACAAGCTTCGCCAACACCGAGAGACATTGAACGCTCGCGAGGCAATCGAGATCTGCCAAGCGGATGCTCTATCTTGGCTTGCGACTACCCATCTACCTCAATTCGATATCGTTTTTGTCGACCCACCTTTTGCGGATCACCTTCACGACACGGTCTTGAGTAGTCTCGACGCTAGCGGCTGCCTAAATCCTGGCGCGCTGGTGTATGTGGAATCACCGCGCAACCACATAATCAATGCGCCAAAGGGCTGGCAAAATCTGCGCAACAAACAGTCTGGAGACGTTCGCTATGCACTCTATCAAACGTAGACAATGAAAACTTCAGCCTCTCATTGTCTATTTTTGTAGTTAGCGCCTAAATTGTTTACTATCGCGCCGGTTTACGACAGCCCACTCATTTTTCTGTAGCGGAACCCTATTATGCGTAAAGTGGTTTATCCCGGGACATTCGATCCCATTACCAATGGCCATGTTGACTTAGTTGAACGCGCAGCGCGTTTGTTCGACCACGTTGTTGTTGCCATCGCTTCAAGTAAACGTAAAAACCCGCTATTTACCCTGGAAGAACGAGTCGACATGTCGCAAAAAGTGCTTGCCCATATCGATAATGTTGAAGTTGTCGGATTCGATGTACTGCTCGCCGATTTTGTTGAGCAACAGAATGCGCATGGAGTGGTACGCGGACTGCGAGCGGTTTCTGATTTTGAATATGAATTTCAGTTAGCGAATATGAATCGCGCCCTAAGGCCAGAAATGGAAAGCTTGTTTTTGACGCCATCCGAGCACTTATCTTACATCTCGTCTTCGTTAGTGCGAGAAATCGGCTCACTGGGCGGGGATGTCGGAAACTTCGTACCGAAGCTCGTCGAGAAGGCTCTGATGGAAAAGTTTTCTAGCTAACGACCTGATGAGAACGGGGCGCATACTCATAGCGCCCCCTAGGGACGGAAAAGCGTTATTCCGTCTCGTTGACATAACCCGCTGTTGTACAACCCAAGCAACGAACGAAGGTATTTTTGGCGGGCCCAACGACAAGCGTGCTACCGGACTGCTTTATACTGCCACTTGCAGCAGTAAAAGGCAGTGCGACAAGCCATATAGCCGAACCAATCACCGTAACACCGAACATCACTGGGCGTACCACAACCAAATCCGCGCTCATTGCCAGCATACTCGGGTCTTCACGAACCTGACTGGTAGATCCGGCAGGTTGTTGCGCAAATGCCCACTGGCACAAAGAAAGGCTCAATACTAGGACCATTGCCTTAAGGGATAATGGGGTTTTCCGGGCCACAATAAGTCTCCTCTTACTTGGGCACACCGCACGTTTGCGATGAACGTAGCGGTCACAGCGTGTGATTTAGCTGCTTTATGACACAGTTAAACGGCTTTTACTACCGCAGAACTCTCACTTCTTCCGTTTTGCTGACTCAACGGAATGTTTTAGGGTATCAATAGTTTAGAGCAAAAGCTTCAAGAAGATTAACACCTTTTAAAGGTCAGTGCTGACAGCTTGGGCAATACACTGTAGAGCGTTGCCCTAATCGCACTTCTTTCAGCACCGTTTGGCACTGCAAACAAGCTTCGCCGCCTCGACCATAGACCGACAAAGATTGGGAAAAATAGCCCGGCTTGCCCTCGCTATTAGTAAAATCTCGCAGAGTCGTACCGCCCTGCTGAATGGCATTCCCCAGTACTTGTTTGATATTAGCTGCTAACACATCACTTTGCTGGCGAGTTAATCGCCCAGCGCTGCGACGTGGCCGAATACCCGACATAAACAAGGCTTCATTGGCGTAAATATTCCCAACGCCGACGACCACCTTGCTATCCATTATCAGTTGCTTAATGGGGACTCTACGCTTACGACTGCGCGAAAAAAGATACTCACCTGTAAAATCGTCAGTTAACGGCTCTGGGCCTAAATCGCGCAACAGTTCGTGCTGGTAAGGATCACCCGTCACCCACAGCACAGAACCAAATCGACGCGGATCGGTATAGCGCAACAAATGCCCAGAGCTCAGCTCAATATCGAGATGATCATGCTTTTCAGGTTTGCTGCCTATCGGCAAGACGCGGAGGCTACCCGACATTCCTAGATGCATCATGAGATGGCCGCGGCCAACGACAATAAGTAAATACTTACCACGCCTATGAACCCTAGAAATAGTATTATCTAAAAGACAGCTCTTTAGATTTCGGGGAATAGGCCAGCGTAGTTTCGGTTGGCGAACAACAACATTAACAATGCGTTGCTTCTCCAAGTGTGGCGCTATTCCTCTACGGGTCGTTTCGACCTCAGGTAATTCCGGCAATGGGATAACCCTCCATAACAACAAATAAATCGAACCATGGATCGCAGAGATTCGAGCGGCTGGGTAAACTAGCGCATTTTTCCATACAACAAAATACAGAGAGTGATTGATGTTATTGGGTGTAGACACCGGTGGGACATTTACCGATTTTGTTCTCTATCGAGGAGGCAATGTTGAGATCCACAAAGTACTATCAACACCAGAGGCGCCGGAAAAAGCAATCCTTCAAGGTATTCAAGAACTCAATCTACTCGCATCCATTTCACGGGGCGAACTGACGGTTATTCATGGTTCAACCGTCGCAACCAATGCAGCACTGGAAGGTAAAGGGGTTCGAACGGTGTTTATCACCAACACGGGCTTCAAGGATATGTTAACAATAGGGCGTCAAACACGTCGCGAACTGTACAACCTTCAACCCGTGCCAACCTCTCCACCTGTAGCGAAAGAGCTCTGCCTAGAAGTTGATTGCCGCAGGGACAAGCATGGCGATTCATTACAATCACTCACAGAAGAAAGTTTGCAAGCACTTACAAACCAGGTAGATTCTCTAAAACCTGATGCCATTGCCATTAATATGCTTTTTTCATACATCAATGGCGACGATGAACGGACGATCGCCAAGGCGCTAGACGATACCTATTTTGTCAGTTGCTCGTCCGAGATCCTGCCAGAGTACAAAGAATATGAACGCGGTATCGCTACCTGGCTAAACAGCTACTTAGGCCCATTGATGGAGCGCTATCTCTCTCGTCTAGCCACCGCCATTGAGCCTTCGCCACTAACCATCATGCAGTCGAGCGGAGGCACCATTAGCGCTCAGCAGGCAAGCCAGCGAGCCGTAAACCTCCTCCTTTCTGGCCCAGCAGGTGGCCTTGCCGCAGCAAAGTTCGTTAGAGACCTCTGCAGCAAAGAAGACCTACTTACCTTTGATATGGGCGGCACCTCGACGGACGTGGCACTTATTCAAGGCGAGCTAAACATCACCAATGAAGGACGAATTGGCCCTTACCCGGTTGCCGTTCCCATGGTAGACATGCACACCATCGGCGCTGGCGGCGGATCGTTGGCGAGTGTTGACCAAGGCGGTCTACTGCACGTTGGGCCAGAATCTGCCGGAGCCAGCCCTGGCCCAGCGTGTTACGGCCAAGGCGGTAAGCAAGTGACCGTTACTGACGCCAACGCAATACTCGGCCGACTAAGACCGGATAATTTTCTTGGCGGTGCCATCCACCTAGATCTTAACGCGGCCAACCAGGCGATGGACGTGCTGGCTGGGGCTCTGGGAGTAGATCGTTACGAAGCGGCTTCTGGCGTGCTAGCAATCGCTAACGAACACATGGCAAGAGCATTAAGGGTTATCTCCGTTCAGCGCGGTTACGACCCAATGCATTTTCGACTTTGCTGCTTTGGTGGTGCAGGTGGGCTACATGTTTGTGCGCTTGCCGAGCAACTCAACATGCGAAAAGCACTAGTCCCGCAATTTGGCGGCGTGTTGTCAGCCCTGGGGATGTTGGTCGCACCGCGCGAGCGTCAACTCTCTCAAACCCACCAAGCGCCGTTAGCTGAATTAAAAGACGACGACATTACCCAAGCCTTAAACAAGCTCGCGACTTCAGGGCGAAATGAGTTACTAGCAGAAGGGGTGAATAGACAGGATATCCAGCAGCAGCCCAGCTTAGACCTGCGCTATGTTGGCCAAAGCTATACGATTGCCATTCCATACACGACTCTTCGCCAAAGTGAGAGCGACTTCCATCAACGGCACGCCGAACTCTACGGGCACTGCCTTGATGAACCCATCGAAGTGGTCAACTTGCGGCAACGGATTTATAGCCCTGCAAACAATTTAGCTCTACCACAGCTCGGGGAACGACCCACTGACAAGCCGCTAAAGCAGGATCTCGTTGAGTTGTTCGGGCTTGGAAACGTTCCAGTCGTCAATCGAGCAGAGCTCTACAAAAATGATCGTCTGAAGGGCCCGCTACTCATCTGCGAAACTGTTTCCACCACACTGGTAGCGGAAAGTTGGCAGGTCGACGTAGACGCCTACGGCAATTTACTTCTTGAAAAGTACATTTAGATACTACAGGCACAAAAAAACCCGCCGTAGCGGGTTTTTATCAATCAGCTTGAAGACGCTTATTTAATTTTGCCTTCTTTGTAGACCACGTGCTTACGTACAACGGGGTCGAACTTTTTGATTTCCATTTTACCAGGCATGGTGCGCTTATTTTTGGTCGTGGTGTAAAAGTGACCAGTACCAGCGCTGGAATTTAATCGAATTTTATCACGCATTTGTTTTCTCCTCGTGGATCGCTTTCGTCTCTAGGCTTTTGCCTCAAGAAATGGCGATTAAACTTTTTCGCCGCGAGCACGGAGATCGGCCAAAACTTGATCAATTCCGAGCTTATCAATGACACGCATACCTTTTGCAGAAACCTGCAATTTTACGTAGCGCTTCTCAGATTCAACCCAAAAGCGATGGGTATGAAGGTTTGGCAAAAAACGACGGCGGGTGTGGTTTTTTGCGTGTGATACGTTGTTTCCAGTCATCGGCGCTTTTCCGGTGACCTGACATACTCTAGACATCGTCCTGCCTCAATTTAGATGTGAACGTTACAGCGTCGCACCAAGTCACCACTTGGCGACTCACACAGGCTGTATTCTGTGAAATTCGGCGGCTGGAACTATGCGCAAGACAACGTTCGCTTAACCAAGATTTGGCTACTGCCGCAAAGAGCCGGGCTTTATACCAAAACAACATTTGAAGTGCAACAAAATTCACCTTTTCGCCTTAATTTTGGACAATATTCGCAGCCCTAAATCTAAACCATCAACCCTTGCTCCATCAACGATGTCACCTCGCCAGCGCCGACGATGAGGTGGTCGAGCACTCTAATGTCGACCAACTCAAGTGCACTCTGCAATCGCTCAGTGATTCTCATGTCCGCCTGACTTGGCTCAGCGATACCCGAGGGGTGGTTGTGACTTAAAATCACTGCAGCGGCATTGTAACTCAAGGCCTTTTTAACTACCTCGCGAGGATAAACGCTGGCACCGTCAATGGTGCCGAAAAATAGCTCTTCGTAACGCAGAAGTTGATGCCTGGTATCCAAAAACAGCACAGCGAAAACCTCTTGCGTCTTATGCCTCAACTGAGCACTAACAAACTGCTTTGCTGTACGAGCGGAACTCAGCACATCCCGCTGCGCAAGCGCCTCCGACAGGTGACGGCGCGCCATCTCCATGACCGCTTGCAATTGAGCATATTTGGCCAGGCCCAAGCCGTGACCGGCGCAGAAACTTTGCTGACTAGCCTCTAACAGAGGGCGCAAGCCTCCAAACTCAGTAATTAATTCGCGAGCAAGATCGACAGCCGACTTGCCAGCAACACCTGTACGAAGAAAGATCGCCAGTAATTCAGAGTCGGTGAGCGCTGAAGGGCCCGATAAGAGAAGCTTTTCGCGCGGCCGTTCTTCGGCCGGCCAATTAATGATCGACATAAACATTCCTTGTCCTGTATTTGAGGAGTAATTTGCAAGCGCATCCGGCGCTCGATACCCCCCATTATTGATAATTTGCCATAACTTGACCAGCGCCCAATACCAATTTCGGCCAGAGCAGTGGCCGCAGGTCGGACCCTGGCTAGCAATAATTGTTAAAGCTGTTATCGTATCCCACCTCTTTTTACAGACGTTTTTTAACGTGTATCGCCAGCCCTTGGGGCACTGCAGGGTTAGTATGAGCTCGCTAGTCAACAAACAGGTTATCGTTGGGATTACCGGCGGTATCGCTGCCTATAAAAGCGCCGAACTTGTTCGCCGCCTTCAAGATGAAGGGGCTCGCGTGCGTGTGGTCATGACAGAAGGAGCTCAAGCATTTATCACGCCTTTAACTCTGCAGGCTTTATCAGGTAATCCAGTCCACCTGGATCTATTGGATAGCGACGCTGAAGCCGCAATGGGGCACATCGAGCTGGCCAAGTGGGCGGACCTGATTGTGGTTGCACCAGCGACAGCTGACTTTATTGCTCGCCTAGCCAATGGTGAGGGCGATGACCTTCTCACCACACTTTGTCTCGCCACCAGTGCCGTTATGGCCGTTGCACCAGCCATGAACCAAGCCATGTGGGCCAACTCGGCCACCCAAGATAATATTGCGTTACTGTCGAAGCGCGGCATCAAACAACTAGGCCCAGCAAGTGGCAGCCAAGCCTGCGGTGATGTCGGAGAAGGGCGGATGCTAGAGCCTACTGACATTGCAAAGCGCTGTGCGGATTTATTTAACACCGGGGCACTTGCAGGGAAACGGGTGGTCATTACTGCGGGACCAACTCGTGAAGCGATCGATCCAGTGCGATACATTAGCAATCACAGTTCTGGCAAAATGGGCTACGCACTCGCAACGGCAGCAATGGAAGCAGGCGCATATACGACACTCATTAGCGGCCCGACAAACCTTCCTCAACCAGCGCGCTGTAACTTTGTATCCGTTACCAGTGCCGAAGAGATGCACCAAGCAAGCCTTACCGAAAGCGACCAGTGCGATATATTTATAGCCTCAGCCGCGGTCGCCGATTATCGGCCAGCAGTCACTGCCGAGCAAAAGATCAAAAAAGGCAAAGAAGACACAACGCGAATTGAGTTGGTTAAAAACCCCGATATCGTTGCTAGCATTTCTGCCACCACCAAGGTGCCATTTGTTGTCGGGTTTTGTGCAGAAACGGAAAATGTTTTACAAAACGGTCGAGACAAGCTGGCGCGTAAAGGCCTAAAGCTCATCATCGCTAATGACGTATCGAACCCAAACATTGGGTTCAATAGTGATGAGAATGCCGTAACGTTGATTTGGCCTAATCGCGAAGAGGTTATCGATCAGCAAAGCAAGCAGCAACTTGCTCGACTGATTATCGCAAAAATTTCAGAACACGTTTAAATTTTATGGGCTTGTTTAACTAATTTAACCAACAAGCCCCATTAACGCATAAGGAATTCAGGGTGCTAAAGAACACCAAAAAGCAGGCGGCGCCAAAAGACAACCCTAAAACAGAAGATAAAACATCCCGCAAACCACTGAGTGCCTGGGCCAAATTATTTGCAGTCTTTGTGCTTGTTGCCGTTTTAATTAATGGAGCTGGAGGCTACTGGGCTTACGACACCTATGTTATTCAAGTAGAGAAAAACCGCCTCAATAAACTCGCCCAAGAACATGCCACATCTAAAGCATCTACAATTGCCCGCTACTTACGCAATTTAGAAAAAACATTTCAACAGTTTGCTGACCAAGAACTACTGGTGTCCGCTGCTGAGGACAATGCGCAAGAAACGTTTAATCGTTTAGCAGATTTACTGCGCAATCAAGAGCCACAAATTACAACCCTGCGTTTGTTTCCCTACGGCAGCGCCAGTCTCGAACCGAACGCAACCCCCCCCATCCGTTTCGCAGAAATTGACATGATAAACCGCGCCGAAAAACGCGAGCCTGTCTTTCCAGAAGCATCTCAATACAATGGCGCGTGGCAACTCGCTCTAGCTCGCCCAGTACCTTACTCGAAGCCGGAAACAACTGAGAACGAACGCTTAGTTAATTTTGGGGTAAAGGCATCTCTGTTTGTCACTCTCGACGCGGGTGAGATGATGTCGAAGCTAAATGACGACAATGAGTCACAGGGCCGAATTTTATTGCAGCAAGTATTCGACACAGGCAAACCACAACCTCTGGTACAGTTTGGCCAAGGTAATGCCGGTGAAACACAAACGGTAAAAGTTGAAAATAGCTATTGGGAGGTTGTTTTCACCCCCTCCAACAACATGGCTCGGCACATTAATGTAAGTCCAATGCCAGTTTTCTCGGGCGTAGCACTGACTCTGCTCGCATCATTACTTGCCGCCTACTTGGCAGCTAATATATTCAGCCGCAAAGCCATGGCGAAAGCCGAACAACTTCAAGCGGCGCAACGCGCATCTGAAGAAGCCCGCTCTGAGACGTCCTTTATTGATCCCCTGCACCGCAGCAAAAAACTAGCCGAGGTGGAGATAAGAGATGAAGACGCAAGCTTGGTTAACACAAAAGATGAAGAAGACCCACTAGATATCGCTGATGTACTCAGCGATGACGAAGACGAAGGTATTTCTAGCGAGATTTTCCGAGCCTATGATATTCGCGGAATCGTCAAAACCCATTTGCCTCCCGCAAACGTTGTTGCGATCGGCCGTGCTATTGGTAGCGAAGTTTTAGATTCAGGCGATAACGCTATTGTGGTTGGCCGAGATGGCCGCACTCACAGCCCAGATGTGTCTGAACAGTTAATCGAAGGTATTTTATCAACGGGGTGCAACGTCATTAATATTGGCATGGTACCTACCCCTGTCGTTTACTATGCAATTAATGAGTTAGATAGTACTAATAGCGGTGTCGTTGTTACCGCCAGCCACAATCCAGCAGAATATAATGGGTTCAAAATTGTGGTAAACAACGAAACCCTCGCTGGTGACCGTATACTCGCGTTACGCACTCGCATTCTTCAAGAAAGTTTCAAAACCGGTACAGGAAGAGAAGATTTCTCGGACCTGTCATTCCAATATGTTGAGCGTATTTTTTCCGATGTTGCTCTCGCTGGTGACTTAAAAGTTGTTGTAGACGCAGGCAATGGTGTTGCCGGTGAGCTAGCACCCAGAGTATTCGACGAAATCGGCTGCGAAGTTGTGCCGCTTTATTGTCAAGTCGATGGCACCTTCCCCAATCATGAAGCCGACCCATCGGTTTATGCTAATTTGCAAGACTTGGTGCAAAAAGTACAAGAGGTTGGCGCGGATCTGGGTGTCGCACTGGACGGTGACGGTGATCGCGTTGGGGTTGTCACCGCAACCGGACAAATTATTGCAGCGGATCGCTTATTAATGCTCCTCGCCAAAGATATTGTCTCGCGCAACCCAGGTGCCGATGTACTATTTGACGTAAAATGTAGCCGCGATTTAACCAGCGTCATCACTAGCTACGGTGGACGACCCGTTATGTGGAAAACCGGCCACTCACATATGAAAGCAAAAATGCGCGAAACTGGCGCGCTGCTTGGTGGAGAATTATCAGGCCATATCTTTATCAAGGAACGCTGGTACGGTTTCGATGACGGCATTTATGCAGCTGCCCGCATTATGGAAATCATGAGTTTGCGAGAGCAAAGCCTTGACGAAATTTTCGAAGCCTTTCCCGCGTTACCGGCAACACCAGAAATTAAAGTCTCTGTCGCGGAAGATAGGAAATTCAAACTCATTCAGAAACTCATCGCTGACCCTAGCTTTAAAGAGGGCAAGCTAACCACGATCGACGGCTTACGCGTCGATTATGCTTCCGGCTGGGGCTTGGCTCGCGCATCAAATACCTCACCGGCTATTACATTGCGGTTTGAAGGGGAGTCTGAAGAGGCGCTACAAGATATTCAACAACGTTTTAAACAAGCATTGCTGGCTATCGACCCAGCATTAAAAATACCGTATTAACTTTACTTATTTATTTGGATAAAAATACATGTCACTTGATCGCGAAAACGCCCTCAAGGTCGCTGAAGTCCTAACTGAAGCGCTGCCCTATATTCAACGCTTTACCGGAAAAACTGTGGTCGTGAAGTATGGCGGCAACGCCATGATCGATGAAGACCTCCAAAACAGTTTCGCCCGCGATATTGTGCTAATGAAAACCGTTGGCATGAATCCCATCGTGGTTCACGGTGGCGGCCCACAAATAGGTCAGCTCCTAGAGCGATTAAATATTCAATCTGAATTTATTGATGGCATGCGGGTAACCGATAGCGAAACGATGGACGTGGTTGAAATGGTGCTGGGTGCTGCCGTCAACAAACAAATCGTTAACCTCATTAATCGCAATGGTGGGCAAGCGCTAGGCATTACGGGTAAAGACGGATCGTTAATTCGCGCACGCAAACTCAAAGTTACGCGCAGCTCTCCACAGATTCAAACCACTGAAATTATCGACATCGGACACGTCGGAGAAGTTGAGTCGATCAATCGCCAGGTTATCGATACCTTGATTAATTCAGATTTTATACCCGTCATTGCACCAATAGGGGTCGGCGCCGAAGGGGAGTCCTACAACATCAACGCAGACCTCGTTGCTGGGAAAATTGCCGAAGTACTGCAAGCAGAAAAATTGATTCTGCTGACCAACGTGGCAGGGTTGCAAGATAAAGCTGGCGAGACCCTTACCGGGCTCACCCCCAAGCAAGTAGACGACTTAATCGAAGACGGCACTATTTATGGCGGAATGTTGCCCAAAATCAACTGTGCACTGGACGCTGTCAAAATGGGTGTCACGAGCGCTCACATTATCGATGGCCGGGTAACCCACGCCGTATTACTCGAAGTTTTTACCGACTCCGGAGTCGGCACGCTAATCAGTAACCGCCCGAAATAAGTGGCCCAAGCCATCGATAAAACTAACGGAATCATTGATGCCACACGGAATAGCCGCTAGGATAAGCGAGTAATCATTTACATCGCTAGAACGGCTCACAAACCCACTAGAAAAATAACGACTTTTATGAGCAAGACAACGCAAAAATCAAACCGTCGCCAACAGATTCTTGAAAGCCTCGCCTATATGCTCTCAAACTGTCCAGGCGCTCGAATCACTACCGCCGCGCTAGCCAAAGAAGTCGGTGTCTCCGAAGCAGCGCTATACCGTCATTTCCCCAGCAAATCAAAAATGTTTGAAGGGCTGATTGAATTTATAGAAGAAACGATTTTCTCTCGCATAAATTTAATACTGTCTGAAGAAGCAACTGCGCTAAAACGTTGTGAGCGAATTCTTTTATTATTACTCACCTTTGCTGAGCGTAACCCTGGTATTTCGCGCATTATTACGGGCGATGCGCTGGCTGGAGAAACTGAGCGGCTGCGTGTACGTATCGTGCAGTTTTTCGAACGACTGGAAACACAAATTAAGCAAGTACTACGAGAAGCCGAGGTACGAGAAGATTTACGTTTAAACCTATCTGTTACGGCCGCAGCAAATTTAATGATGGCCGCTGCCGAAGGTCGAATATCACAATTTGTACGTAGCGAGTTTAAACGCCCACCAACGGAAAACTGGTCTGCCCAGTGGACAGTACTGTTAACTGGTTTTGCTCGCGAAGAAGTGCCCACTGTATAAACAGCTACGCCCGCGTTTTAATAGCGAAATAGCTATCAGAACACAAATAAAAAAGCCGCTGTGACAGCGGCTTTTTTATTTGCTTGATTGCTTTCCCTACTGCATTGCGGCGGTTTGATCATCGGCCGCCTTATCAGTTTCTGGGCGAATAATTTTAAACCGTTCAATATCGCTATCGAATTTTTCTTCAAGTGAGCGTTGATTTTCTTTTCTGATAGCAATAAGACGATTTGTTTCAGCCAACTCTTCCTGAAGCTCTGAAAGGTTTGTCAAAATAACCTCCGGCACCTTACGCCCCTGACGTTCGAAGTTAGCCGCTCGTGCTTGTACCGTCTCGATCTGAGCTTGGATACTGTTTGCGTTACCACGAAGAATAGACAGGCTCGCCTCAAAGTCACCCACTTTACGCTTTTTCGCCGCACGAATATCGTCTGGGGTACTGTAGCGCTTCAATAGATATTCATCCCATTCGGCCAAACGTGCCTCTCGCTCTCGTTGTGCAGCATAAGCTTCCGCCTCTTCTTCAGAGGGTGCCGGAGCGACAACTTCCAGCACTTCACCATAGGCTGTTACGACTTCGTAGCCATTCTTAACGTACTGGGGAGGAATAGTACTATGAATAACTTTTACCCCCTCGTCATTGAGATATCGATAATAACGCTGCTGCGCATGGCTGGCGCTCGCCATAAATACACAACACAGCGCCGCTAAAATGGACCATCTAATAGGCCAGCGATGGGCGCGTTTTCTTACGACGCTGTGTCCAGCAGTGTGCAACATAATCAAATCCAACTTATTTCACCCTAGAGGTTCAGACACCATATTCTTCGCGGTAGGCCTTCACTTTGGCAGCGATCTCGGAGGAGTCAGCCTGTTCTTCAAGATACGAAATTATATGGTCAACCGCAGCAATATTGATCACAGGAATCGAAAATTCCTGTTCAACCTCTTGAATGGCTGACAACTGGCCCTTACCGCGCTCCTGTCGATTAAGACCAATAACTACCCCTGCAGGTTCAGCGCCGTGTTGATGAATGAGGTCAATCACCTCACGAATGGCCGTCCCAGCCGTGATGACATCATCTACAATAAGCACTCTACCCTTCAGCGGAGCGCCCACTAAGGTCCCACCTTCACCGTGATCCTTAGCTTCCTTACGATTAAAACCGTAAGGATAGTCTCGCTCATATTGGTCAGATAACGCCACCGCTGTTGTGGAGACTAAGGGAATACCTTTGTAGGCCGGACCAAATAGCATATCGAAAGACGTTCCAGCATTTTCGATAGCAGCCGCATAGAATTTTCCCAGGGCAGCTAAGGCTTTACCCGTATTAAAGAGTCCTGCGTTAAAAAAGTAGGGGCTAATACGACCCGATTTCAGTGTAAAAGATCCAAATTGAAGCGCCTGTTGCTCTATGGCTAGGCGGATGAATTCACGTTGATACGATTGCATGCTCACTACCTTGAAAGAACCGAAGTGGCGGCTCTGCAAATGCCGCCTGAAGCCGTCTTAGACCAAATTAAAGCCGCAACGAATTAACGGCCATATACTCACAAATAATCACAAACCGGGTATGATACACAGTCCGTTATAAAGGGGCGATGATGAGAATAATAAATCTCAGTATGGATGGCATACAGCAAGCCGTGGAGCGCGGCTTGTATGACTGGTTGGGACAGCAGGATGCCGACATAATTTGTCTTCAGGACTGCCGATTGCCGGCTTATGTCCTGGAGGAACCCCCCTATATTATGGAGGGCTACCACTGCTATTTCTTCGATTCGGGTATTGACGATGCCTATGGCGTAGGCATTTTCACTCGCGAACAGCCCAAAGCTCTGATCTATGGGTTAGGCTTTTCATCCGGTACCGATATGCAGGGGCGTTATTTACAGATCGATTTTGATAGGCTGAGTGTTGGGTCGCTACTCGCACCCCAGGTGACAGATGATCCAGAGTCGTCCGATATCAAAACCAAGTTTTTTGATGACTTACAGGCGCACCTGCACAAAATCACGCGCAAACGCAGAGACTTCATCTTTTGCGGTAATTGGGGCATAGCCGCGACAAAGATCGACGTGCAAAACCCTGACGACAAGCAAAAAACACCTGGATTCACAGAAAATGATCGGCTTTGGATGGATCAATTGATCCATGAGCTTGGCTATGTTGATGCCTTTCGCCGCGTTAATTCTGACAAGGACGAGTTCTCTTGGTGGCCAAGTGGTGAAATGGGTAACGGAGACGGCTGGCGCACTGATTTTCAGATCGCTTCGGAAGCGCTTCGCAACAAAGTGGAGTACGCCACCATCTACAAAACCCAAACCTTCTCCAGCCACCTCCCTGTGATTATCGATTACGACTTGGAGTTACCCGAATCCTTCTAGAGGCGGTGGTTTAACCGCCTCATCAAATTAACTCCCCAGTGCTTCGCGCTGCAGCGCGTGAAGCTCAGCAATACCTTGTTTTGCCAACGCCAACATCTCACCAAACTGCGCTTCGGTGAAGGGCTCGCCTTCCGCAGTTCCCTGGATTTCAATCATGCCACCGTCATCCGCCATCACAATGTTCATGTCAGTATCGGCATTCGAGTCCTCCGGGTAATCTAAGTCCAACACCGGCACACCCTCATATAGCCCAACGGATACTGACGCGACCATGCGCTTAAGCGCGTCACCGCTGACACGGTAATCTTTCGCACATATCACCTCAATGGCATCAGCTAGGGCAACGCAAGCGCCGGTAATAGACGCAGTGCGCGTACCACCATCGGCCTGGATAACATCGCAATCGATAGTAATCGTGTTTTCACCCAGTGCTTCCAAATCAATCGCTGCACGCAATGAACGGCCAATGAGACGCTGAATCTCGACTGTTCTTCCGCCTTGCTTACCGCGAGCTGCTTCTCGATTCATACGACTTCCCGTAGAGCGAGGCAACATACCGTACTCTGCGGTCACCCAACCTTTACCTTCGCCGCGCAAAAACCGTGGCACAGAGGCTTCTACGCTGGCCGTACAAATAACTTTGGTATCTCCAAACTCGACCAATACCGAACCTTCTGCGTGTTTGGTGTAGCCACGGGTGATGTTAATGTCGCGGAGTTGATTAGGCTGTCGCCCACTGGGTCGTTGCATGCTAAAAATCCTTAAACGTCTTGCTGGATATTCCTCGCGTTTGGCGGCATATCCATGAGTTCTATTCGTAAGTGGCCGCAGAGTATACCTGATGCTCTCAGACCTCTCCGGTAAAATCGCGGCGATATCGGAAGCACAGGATAAAAAAACACTCCTGGGCCTGTGGTAGGATAGCGCCTTTAAGACAATAACAATTTAAACCAACAGAGTGAGGCTATATGGTTGCCAGCATGACGGGATTTGCCCGCCAAGAAGTTACCTACGACTGGGGCACGCTGACCTGGGAGATTCGCAGCGTCAACCACCGCTTTTTAGAGCCTCATTTTCGGCTGCCTGAAATTTTCCGCGCGATTGAACCGGAGCTGAGAACGCGTCTGCGTAAAGCATTGAGCCGCGGTAAAGTTGAAATCGCTTTGTACTACCACACCAATACCGCGAAGCCACAGGCTATTTCAATTAACGAAGAGTTACTCTGCAATCTCGCCGACGCCCTGCGACAAGTGGATGCCGCCATCACCTGTAATCCAGCCAACCCGGTTGAGGTTCTTCAATGGCCAGGTATCGTGAATAGTGCTACCACCGATCAAGAACAACTGCATGCCACCGCGCTTGAGCTTTTCGACACCACCATCAAAAGCCTTGGGGAATTCCGTCTGCGCGAAGGCAAAGAGCTGGGCCACCTCATTACCCAACGCTTGGACGCTATCGATACCGCGGTTGAAGGCGTACGCTCTCTGATTCCCGCCATACTTAGCAACCATCGAGCTAAACTGACGGAGCGTATCGCGGCGATAAAAGAAGATATCAACCCAGAGCGTCTAGAGCAGGAGTTGGTCATCTTTGCACAAAAGGCCGATGTCGACGAAGAACTGGACCGACTGATCACCCACGTCAGCGAAGTGCGGCGCACCTTGAAACAAAAAAGCCCGATTGGTCGACGCCTGGATTTTCTCATGCAGGAACTGAATCGTGAGGCCAATACGCTATCATCAAAGTCTGTCGCAGTAGACACAACGCAAACTGCGATTGAGTTAAAAATACTCATTGAGCAAATGCGCGAGCAGATCCAAAATATTGAATAGCCACTAGAATTACCCTGAAACCCCAGAAGTAGAGAATCCATGTCATCCACACAGGGCACCTTGTATACCGTCAGCGCACCCTCCGGCGCCGGCAAAACTAGCCTCGTTCAGGCACTGATCGAGTCTACTAACGATATCTGCTCATCAGTATCCAATACCACCCGGCCGATGCGTCCGGGGGAGCAAGACGGTATTGACTACCATTTCACCAGTGTTGAAGACTTCACGCAGATGCTAAATGACAACGCCTTTCTTGAGCACGCCCAGGTGTTTGGCAATTACTACGGGACATCCAAGCAGTGGGTCGAAAACACCTTAGGGCTCGGTACCGATGTTATTTTAGAAATTGACTGGCAAGGCGCCGCGCAAGTGCGCAAGCTAATCCCAGAGACTGTGGGAATATTTATCCTACCACCCTCACAAGACGCTCTACGCAGTCGCCTCACCAGCCGCGGCCAGGACGACAATAAGGTGATCGAGTCTCGCATGCAGGCAGCGCAGGAAGAAATGTGCCATTACGTAGAAGCTGATTTCCTGATCATTAATGACCAATTCGACACCGCACTTACCCAATTTAAAGCCATCATCGAGAGCCAACGACTGACCCTCGATAGCCAACAGCGTAAATACCAAAAATTGTTATCTGACTTATTGAGCTAGCTGAGACAAAGCCGTAAACTGGCGGGCTCTTTGGATCTGGTGCATAATTCAACACACCCCTTGAATTTCCTGAGGTAACACCCACGTTTTAAGGGTGGTGCATCGCTACTCACCAGTAGCCGACGGGATTCCCAACGAAACAATGAGTAATGCTCAGCTAGGTACCTCAACGAGGCGCCTTCAGCAAGCCAACCAGAGGCTGAGCACCCTTAAGACAACTGGAAGACATCATGGCACGTATCACTGTAGAAGATTGTTTAGATCACGTAGCAAACCGTTTTGAACTAGTACTCACTGGTAGCAAACGCGCTCGACAACTCGCCGTTGGCGGCAAAGAGCCGATGGTCCCAGAAGAAAATGACAAGCCCACTGTATTAGCGCTTCGCGAAATCAGCCAAGGCTTGGTCACTGACGAAGTACTAAACGAACCAGAAGAAGAAATCGAAGAAGCGCCATCGATGGGTGAATTCCCAACTGAATAATCCTGGTAACGATGAGAGGTAGGAGGAAAGATTGTTAACCATTGATGCCCTCGGCCATCGCCTCTCATCGTATTTGGAACCCTCACAAATTGAACAGGTCCGACGGGCCTATTACTACGCCGAGCTAGCCCACGATGGGCAGTTCCGACGCAGTGGCGAACCCTACGTTACCCACCCACTCGCCGTTGCTAACATACTCTCAACCATTCGCCTCGATCATCAAAGCTTGATGGCTGCACTGCTGCACGACGTTATCGAAGATACCGACGTCAGCAAGCGAGCTTTATCAGAGCAGTTTGGTAGTACCGTCGCCAATTTAGTTGATGGGGTGAGCAAACTCACACAATTTGAGTCTGAGTCGCCTGCCGAAAAACAAGCGGAAAACTTTCAGAAAATGGCCATGGCGATGGCCAAAGATATTCGCGTCATACTGGTTAAGCTCGCTGACCGCTTACACAACATGCGCACCATCAGCGCATTAAAACCAGAGAAAGCACGTCGAATCGCAAAAGAAACAATCGAGATTTACGCACCCATTGCGCACCGCCTCGGCATGAACGATATGCGTATCGAGTACGAAGATCGCGGTTTATCGGCACTCTATCCTCTGCGCGCAAAAAGATTACAAGCGGCGTTAAAAACGGTACGCGGCAATCGCAACGAATTAGTTGAAAAAATTCAACACGCCATCGAATTACGACTCGAACGCTACGGTATTACCGCCTTAGTACAAGGGCGAGAAAAACATTTGTATAGCATCTACCAAAAGATGCGCACCAAGAAAAAATCTTTCAAAGAAATTATGGACGTATATGCGTTTCGCATCATCGTTGAAGATATTGATACTTGCTATCGCGTACTTGGTGCAATTCACAATTTATACAAACCAGTTATTAACGAATTTAAAGATTACATCGCCATTCCGAAAGCCAACGGTTATCAAAGCCTGCACACTGTTTTAGTTGGCATGCATGGGGTACCCATCGAAGTGCAAATACGCACTAAAGACATGGATGAAATGGCAAACAGCGGCATTGCCGCTCATTGGTTATATAAAGCCAATAACAACGAATATGCTGCAGGCAGCCAAGCGCGCGCAAGACAGTGGGTGCAGGGCTTGTTGGAAATGCAACAACACGCTGGCGATTCGCTGGAATTTATCGAAAACGTCAAAATCGACCTCTTTCCAGACGAAGTCTACGTGTTCACACCTAAAGGCCGTATCGTCGAATTACCCGCAGGTGCTACTCCTGTAGATTTTGCCTATGCAGTGCATACCGATATTGGAAACCGTTGCGTCGCGTGCCGTATTAACGACCGCTTAGCGCCACTGTCGCAGACGCTCGAAAGCGGCCAACGCGTCAAGATTATTACCTCACCCAGCGCCACCCCCAACCACAACTGGTTAAACTTTGTCGTATCAGGTAAGGCACGCAGTGGTATTCGCCACTTCCTGAAAAGTCAGCTACATAACCAATCGGCAGAGTTGGGACACCGAATTTTAAACCGCGCCTTAACCAACGCGGGTAGCAGTATTGAAAAGCTAACCGAAGAGCAAGTTAACAAACTGCTTAAAGAAACCGGCGCAAAGTCATTAGACGAAATTCTTGAAGATATCGGTTTAGGTAATCGCATAGCATTTGCCATTGCAAAAATGCTGGTACCAAAAGGCCTCGACGAAGAAGAATCCGCAACAAATATTTATTCACCACTGACCATCGATTCAACCGAGGGCATGGTAGTTAGTTTTGCGCGCTGCTGTCGACCCATTCCAGGTGATCCTATTCTCGGACATATTAGTGCTGGAAAGGGTTTAGTCATTCACCAAGAACATTGTCACAATATTGCTGAAAGCCGTAACAACCCTGAAAAAATTAGCCACGTTAATTGGGCTCCCTCCGTTAGTGGTGAGTTTTTAGTGGATGTTCGTGTTGAAGTAGAATCGGAACGCGGCATTATTGCGTCACTGGCGACTCGCATTGCAGAGCAGGGCGCCCACATCGAACAGATTACCGTGGACGAACGCGATGCGCACAACAGCGTCATTCATCTATGCCTCGGTGTTAAAAACCGTATTCACCTCGCTAACATTATGCGCCGCATTCGCATCATGAGCCCCGTTATACGCATCACGCGGGCAAAAAATTAACGCATACCTTTTTAATTTGAAGGACTGAACATGACAAACAAAGCCATCATCCACACGGATAAGGCCCCCGAAGCCATTGGAACCTATTCACAAGCAGTTAAAGTGCAAAGTACTGTGTACTTATCCGGACAAATCCCACTGGACCCAGAAACTATGACGATGGTGGAGGGCGATTTTGCGGCGCAAGCGCATCAAGTATTTAAAAACTTGAGTGCCGTATGCGAAGCCGCTGATGGCTCATTAGCGGATATTGTGAAGCTCAATATTTTTATGACTGACCTCAGCAACTTCCCGATTGTAAATGAAGTCATGGCGCAATATTTCGACGAGCCCTTTCCCGCTCGCGCCGCCGTGGGCGTAAAAGAACTCCCGAAAGGCGCCCAAGTGGAAGCTGACGGTATTTTAGTTATCTAAATCAGCCCACCTTCAGCCAATACTTGCCGATACCCTTCACGAAAAGTTGGGTATCGGTATTGAAATCCCTCTGCTAACAACTTTGCATTTGAACATCGCTTATTACCACGTTGATAATCACCTGCAGGCACGTGACGCGTCTTGTCGCAAGTGTTCGCCTCGCTAGGCAACGCCATCTGCTCGGCCAACCACGTTTTCACCTCGCGCAACATTACTGGCTCACAATCAGTGGCCAAATATAACGTATCGAGTTTATCGTCACTGTTATCTCGCTCCAGCAGATAACTCAGTACGGCGGCCGCGTCATCGGCATGAATACGATTACTGTAACCGTTACCGCGACGGTCTCCGTCCCGAACTTGCGTAATTAATCGCGTTCTCCCAGGCCCATAGATACCCGAAAAACGTACCACCGTCGTTGGCAAGCCGCTGGATAACACACGCCGCTCTCCCGCTAAGACATGTTCTCCGGCATAGCTGCCCGGTAGCGTTTCCGATGTTTCATCAACCCAATCACCTGAAGACTGACCATAAACACTGGTGCTTGAAACAAAAAATACTCGCTTGGGTCGGCTAGACAATGACATCAGCGTAGCAATTATGCCCCGCAAATTATCTCCGTAAGCTTGGCGATAGCCATTTTCGGAACGCTCACCAGGTACTAGCGTGATGATCACGTAATCTATTCGCGGCGGCAGCGCCTCGCGTGGCAGGCCATTGTTTAAGTCACAGCTAATGCCCTTAATCGATGCAGGTAGGGCTGCGATGTGTCGACGCACGCCGATACATTGAAAATCGTCTCCTAATTGCGCCGCGACACGTATTGCAACATCACCGCAGCCAATCATTAAAACATTTGTTATCATCGAAAAACTTAATAGCCTCTATTTATCAAGCACACCCACATTGGATTAGCGATATGACTCTGACAGAACTCCGCTACATTGTCACTCTGGCACGAGAGCAGCATTTTGGACGCGCTGCCGAGCGCTGCTTTGTCTCTCAACCAACGCTAAGTATCGCAGTAAAAAAACTTGAGGAAGAACTCGGTGTACCAATATTTGAGCGCACCAAATCCCGTGTTCATCCAACACCCCTCGGCGAAAAAGTGATAGCGCAGGCGCAACTGGTATTGGAACAAACCGCTGCCATTAAAGACATCGCCAGCTCTGGCAAAGATCAACTCAATACCCCGCTGCAAGTCGGCGCTATTTTTACGATCGGCCCTTATCTGTTTCCACAGTTTATTCCTGAGCTACAACACTTAGCACCAGACATGCCGCTATACGTGGAGGAAAGCTACACCGCCACGTTGCGCCATCGATTGCGAAACGGTGAGCTGGACGCAATTATTGTCTCGCTACCGTTTACTGAGGCGGATGTTGTCACTAAGCCCCTGTACGACGAACCGTTCGTGGTGCTGATGCCACACAACCATCCCCTAGCGGCTAAACAAAGTATTGAAGCAGATGACCTGAACGCTCATAACGTATTGCTACTGGGTGAAGGGCACTGTTTCCGAGACCAAGTACTACGCGCCTGCCCAAAACTAGAACCCACCTTGGATTCTGGTAATCATGTACGCACCGCATCCGAAGGTAGCTCACTAGAGACCCTCAAGCATATGGTAGTCTCGGGACTTGGCATCACCATCCTACCCGCGAGCGCAGCAATTACTCACCAGTACGCGCAAAACCTGTTGACGGTTCGACCATTCGCCGACCCGGCACCAACCCGTACTGTTGCACTCGCATGGCGCGCAAGCTACCCACGTTTAAAAGCCATCGACAAAGTCAGTGAGGCCATTCAGCAGTGTCAGAAGCCATCCTTAGACAATGTGTTGAACGCATCCCGGTAAATAAATAGATCGTAAGCCGCCTGTTACTGACTTACGACATTGCAGACCAATGACTAACATTAAAGCCAACCAAGATCGTTTACTCAGCGAACGCCCGGTGACCGAGCTAAAAGGCGTTGGCGCGAGCCTAGCCGCTAAACTGACAAAGCTAGGCTTATACACACTGCAAGATTGTCTATTTCATTTGCCCGCGCGCTATCAAGATCGAACCCGCGTCACGCCACTCGGCTCCCTGCAACCACTTCAAGATGTTGTCGTCGAAGGACGAGTGCGCGGCTGCGATATCGTGTTCGGTAAGCGTCGCAGCATGCTGTGTGTTATCGACGATGATACCGGGCGTCTGTCTTTGCGCTTTTATCATTTTTCAAATGCGCAAAAGCAACGCTTAACCGAAGGGACAAAAATTCGCTGTTTTGGTGAAACGCGTCGAGGTTCCACCGGGCTAGAAATGTATCACCCAGAATATCAGTTGCTTGATGAGCAAAACGAATCGTTAGAAGAATCATTAACCCCAGTCTATCCCGCAACAGAGGGCATCACTCAGCCACGACTTCGCAATTTAATTCAGCAATCTCTGGCACTGTTATCGGATCAAAACCTACCCGAATTACTTGATGAATCACTGCGACAACACGTCAATCAAGTGAGCCTATTAGACGCTCTACGATTTTTGCACGCGCCTCCCAGCGATGCACCATTGTCTCAGCTACTGGAAGGAGAGCATCCTTATCAGCAGCGGCTAGCATTTGAAGAATTACTTGCTCACCATTTAACACTGCTCCAAGCGCGCGCCGAAGTGCAGCAACATCGCGCGCCTGAACTGTTATATCACAGCGACGTAATTCATCATTTCCGCAGCACATTACCATTTACATTAACCAACGCGCAGCAGCGCGTATTCGAAGAAATCAATGCTGACATTTGCAGCAGTAAACCGATGCTGCGCCTAGTTCAAGGCGACGTAGGATCGGGCAAAACATTGGTCGCCGCACTCAGCGCATTGCAAGCCGTCAGCAATGGATATCAAGCCGCCATCATGGCACCGACAGAAATTCTTGCAGAACAGCACCGAATTAATTTTTCGCTCTGGTTTGAAGCCCTCAACATTTCAGTTTGTGCATTAACGGGAAGACAAAAGGTTGCGGAGAAACGTGCATCATTAGAGGCTATTGCCAATGGCCAAGCGCAAATCGTAATCGGTACACACGCGCTGATCCAAGACGATGTCGTCTTCAACAATCTCGGCATCATGGTAATTGACGAACAGCATCGATTCGGCGTGCAACAGCGCTTGGCGTTGCGCCAAAAGGGACGTGATGGCCTGTTTCCCCATCAACTGATCATGACAGCCACACCCATACCTCGCACGCTCGCCATGAGCGCCTATGCCGATCTTGATTGTTCGGTAATTGACGAGCTTCCACCAGGACGCACACCCGTTGAAACAGTAGTTATTAGCCAACAACGGCGCGATCAAGTGGTTGCACGAGTCGACCAGGCCTGCCAAGAGGGTCGGCAGGCTTATTGGGTATGTACACTGATTGAAGAATCCGAAGTGCTCGAAGCACAAGCCGCAGAAGCCAGCGCAGTAGCCTTGCAAGCGGCACTACCCAATCTTCGTGTTGGCCTTATCCATGGACGGATTAAAGGACCAGAGAAAGAAGCCGTGATGACTCAATTTAAACAAGGGGAACTGGATCTTTTGGTTGCGACCACGGTGATTGAGGTCGGAGTCGATGTACCAAACGCGAGTTTAATGATTATCGAAAACCCCGAGCGGCTCGGGCTCGCACAGCTGCATCAATTACGGGGCCGAGTCGGTCGTGGCACAGCGGTGAGCCACTGTGTGCTGCTCTACAGCGCACCCTTGTCGCAAACGGCCAAATCCCGCTTACAAGTCATGCGCGAAAGTAGCGACGGCTTTCTGATAGCTGAAAGGGACTTAGAGATTCGCGGGCCCGGTGAAGTCTTAGGTACTCGTCAAACCGGCGAGCTTCAGTTTAAGGTTGCCGATCTGCAACGCGATGCACACTTACTTGACGATATTCATGCTGCCGCAGCATTGATTCAACACCAACCGCAAGCACAACTCATCAGCCAGCGCTGGCTGGGGCGTAATGCCCGTTACGCTAGCGTATAGCTTTCCATCTCAGAACCAAAACCCGAAAAACTAAGTCACAAAACCATTAAATCTATCGGTTTTTTCTAGCACGCCGCTTATCTCTACTACACTCTAAATAGTAAAGGGTAGATATGATCAATCCGTCCCTTTCGGAGATTTGAAATCGCCAACTAGATTGACCTTAGGCGATAGACCATAGTCAAAAAGGAGTTCATGTGGCAGTCCCATCCAGTGTTCGTAACCTACTCGAACTACAAAATGTAAAATATCACATCGCTGAAATGAGCCTGCAAAGCATGGGGCTCTCTGTCACGGCAGCGGAAGAAAGCAACATTCCACGCCGCGTTCGCTCTGTCATACTCAAAGATACACTCGGCAAGGTGCAAGTCTTATTTCCACAGGATTGCCTGTTGGACCTAAACCAACTGAATCAGCAGCTAGCGAGACAACTAAGGGCTTCGACTCACGATGACTTAATGGCTTTTTATGCGCAACATCATGTCGACTCAGTACCGGCTTTACCAAAGTTTGGTGGCTTTCCTACGGTCGTCGATGAACGGTTATTCTCTTTAGACACTTTACTATTGGATTCGGGAGTTCCGACCGAATTTTTGGAGATCACCCAGCAAGAATTTCAAAATATTATCGGTGACGCCACCCGACAGTCTTTTTGCATCCCGATTAAAAGTATCGAAGAGCCCGCTCATCTCGATGATAGCGAACAAATTTTTGATGCCGTTAAAAACTTTACATCCCTGCGTATTAAACAACGCTTAGATGAAACCCTAGAGTTGCCTCCGCTCCCTAGCACGGCTCAACGTATTATTGGTTTACGAGTTGACCCCAATGCCGATGTCAGCGACCTGTCAAACATTGTCGAAACAGACCCCAGTTTAGCGGCGCAGGTCGTCAGCTGGGCGGCATCGCCTTACTACTCTGCGCCGGGGAAAATTAAATCGATCCACGATGCTATCGTGCGCGTACTGGGTTTCGATATGGTATTGAACCTTTCTCTAGGCTTAGCGCTAGGAAAATCACTTAATTTACCTAAAGATCACCCTCAAGGAATAACACCCTATTGGCAGCACGCCGTCTATGCAGCGGCAACGGTAGAAGGTTTGGTGACCGCAATTCCTCGTGAACACCGCCCCAGTTTTGGCATGGCCTATTTATCCGGGCTCTTAAATAACTTTGGTTTTTTGATTTTAGGGGAAGTCTTTCCACCGTATTTTGAACTTATCAACCGCTATCTTGAAGTGAACCCAGACGTTCCCACCAATGTGATTGAAAGGCACATCATTGGTGTTACACGCGAGCAATTAGCGAGCTGGCTCATGAGTTCTTGGCACATGCCAGAAGAAGTTGTGGTGGCATTAAGACATCAACACAATCCCAACTATTCTGGTGAACATGCTGTATTTGCTAAATTATTATACTTAACGAATGCAAAACTGAGAGAGCGTAGTATTGGTCGTGGCCCAGTACATGAAATCCCGCAATCTCTATATCAGGATCTTCATCTCGACCCTGACCAAGTAGAGATCACTATTAGTAACATCATGGATTCAACAGAAGAGCTCAGTGTGATTGCTCAACAACTCGCCACCTAATAGCGAACCTTGTTTGGCAATTGCGTTACTAGCGCTTGTAATTGATCATTGTAAGCGTAGCTGTTACGGAGTAATTCGATAAATCGCTGCCATTTTCGACGAATTTTTTTCAACGCCAAAAAATCTACGTAATTACATAGCGGAACCCAGTCTGAGTTACCAATATTGTCAACAATAACTAACTTACTCTTTTCTTCGTCAATTCGCGACAAGACAATATTTTTGGGCTTCAGCGTCATTGTGACCACCCGGTGACTAATAAGATAGTCGTGTAAACCTACCAAGGCGTTACCTATTTGATCACGAAACTGCGACGTCAGCTCGGGGTTTTCAAGATAATAATTAAGCGCCAAGGACACCTTGCCATCGCAATCACGAATGAGATCAAACACTGCCGCCTTACCTTTGTTGGTATTCACCCAACCGTGATAACGCGGCAACATTTTCCAGTCGATATGTCGTTTTTTTAGGACGTTGTAATAGCGAATTTCACGATCGGTTTCGCTTGTATCGCCACGAACGACCACTTTGACGCAAAGATTTTCATTGCTGGGGTGTTGATAACACTCTCGATGATAGCCACGGGCAATAAATAAGTCTTCAGGTACCGTTAACATCCGCTCTCCTTAGCGACGGTGAATTACTAGTCATATTAAAAACTTTGCAGGGAAAGTAGTAGAGGCTTCTAAATTGCGGCGGCGATTGTACACACATTCATATTTGATGTGAATTGTCTCGCTTTGCTTAGAATAACGCCTCAATAAAGACCACCAGCCCATACACCACAACACAAGTGATCAATGCCAAGATAACGATAGCGGTGCGTACAAAGGGAGGATTTTTTGTCGGTGGGTGTCCATAGCGATTTTGTGTCGCTGAACCAGGTTTCGTTAGCAGCAATGCAAGGAGAGGAGCATTTAAAAGCGGTAAAAAAAGTAGCAATGACCAATTCGGGGATAAATCGCAATCTGCCAAACGTCGACGCGAGGGAATTTGGTGAGGTATTAAACCCACCACATATAAGACAATTATTACCGCTATCGGCCAATTACCCATCGACCAGTCAGGCCGATCGTTCACCACATTCACCAACGCCCACAAACATGCCGACGCCATAACCACGTAAACGAGAAAATAGAGCAGGGTGAAAAATATAAACCGCAACCGACCAATACGTGCCGTTGCGATTAAGAGGTCATTGAACTGTGTCATACCGGCACAGCATATCAGAATTTACTAAGGCTATTAACAAGCAGCTGTTGGCTTATTCTACCTTTTACTTTAACTATTTGGTGTTGCCAAGGTTATGTCAGAATCTTCGGCGCCGTGTTGCGCCACATTTTCCTGTCGGAGTGAAACCCAATGCTGAAGTCTTTCACGTAAGCGCATGATGTTGACGGGTTTTGGGATGTGATCGTTCATTCCTGCTTCGGCAAAACGTGTTTGATATTCGGCCATTGCGTGTGCGGTCAACGCGACAATGGGGACTGCGGGTAATGCGTTTTCCCGCTCGTGCACGCGAATTCTCGCGGACGCTTCATACCCATCCATTACCGGCATTTCGCAATCCATTAAAATACAATCGTAGCATTCACTTAACTCACAGTATTTGTCCAATGCAAGCTTGCCGTTGTCTACAAGATGCAAATCGTAACCCAAACGCTTGAGCATGCCGGTAATCACCATTTGATTCACGTGATTATCCTCTACTACCAGAATTTTTCCACCACTTGCATTGCTATCACTTTGCTGGACTGTTGCTGCCGATGCCCCTTGAATATCTTGACCCGTAGTTTCAATCAGTGCATCTAGAAGCCTATAAGCAGTAACCGGTTTCAAAAGCGGTTTATCGACACCAAACGTTTCCAGCTGACTTGTATCCAACATATGATGCGGTGATGCGCACAACAGAAAGCAACTACTCGGCGACAAGTCATGCCACTGCTCAAGTAGCGGCCCTAATAAATGTGGATCATTTTCAGCAGCACAGTCCACCATAACGAAATCAAATGCCGTTCCCTCGTCCCGTGCGCGCGAAAGAACTTCAATCGACTCTTCAATACTCAAGGCAAAATCGGCATTGATTCCCCAACCTAAACAATGATCACGATAGATATGGGGCAGCTCTTGACTAGTGCCAATAAACAGAATGCGCTTATCCGCAATAGAACCGGTATCGCGCTGATTAGACGATACAAAATCGGCTGATGCTTGAACAAACGGAATGGTAAACCAGAAACAAGAGCCTTTACCTTTTTCACTCTCTACACCAATGTCACCCCCCATGAGGTTAACCAGCTGTTTACAAATGCTTAGCCCCAATCCTGTGCCGCCATATTGACGAGTCGTTGACTTATCCCCTTGGGTAAACGCTTCGAATAAATTGAGTTGCGACTCTGGCGAAATGCCGATACCCGTATCCTGTACCTCAAAACGGATAAACGCACTTTCGCCAGCACGCTGCGGATTAATTTTTGCGACTCTTAAAATCACCTTGCCATTTTCGGTAAACTTGACGGCATTACTACACAAATTCAGTATCACCTGCCGTATACGCACACTATCCCCGTGAATACAGAGTGGCAGTGCCTGCTCAATTATTACCATTAACTCTATCGTTTTCTGTTCCGCAACATTTGCAAATACTGAGGTTGCCTCGGTGCACAACTCATCAATACTAAAGTCAATACTGTCGAGCGACATTTTACCTGCCGATATTTTCGAGAGGTCGAGAATATCATTGATGATATTCAGCAGTGATTGCCCTGAGTTTTGAATAATATTGAGATATTCTTTTTGTTGCTTATCTAACTTTGTCCCTTGAAGCAGCTCTGCGATCCCCAACACTCCGTTCATCGGCGTACGGATTTCATGACTCATAATTGCCAAGAACTCGCTCTTCGCTTTGTTTTCAGTTTCCGCTTGGATAATGCGCTGGCGCGCCTCCATTTCCTCCTCTCTTGCGGCTAAACGAAATTCTAAGTATCGCTCTTGCTCTTGTTGAGCCACTCTCTTACTTTGTTCCAGCTTCTCCTCCGCTATTTTTCTTTCTGCATAGGTAGTGCCAAACCGCCTGGAGATATAGAACAAAATATACGTCATCATCATCAATGTTGCGGAAACACATAGAGTCAGGATGGATACGGGAAGGTAAAGCCAACCACTCGCATCGGAAACATTCGCGATGGCAGTCACCGTCACGATGCTCCAGGCGATAAAAAAAGGTTGTACATTTTTGTTGCCAGACCATAGCAAGTAGCCACTTGTGGCTAATATCAAAAGGCAGCCGATCGCAGCAAAAATTAATACAATTTGAATACTTATTTCGTAAGAAAGAAAAGGGCTCAAACCACATAGCGCTAGTAAAGAAAATACATACCCGTTCACATAAGGTCGTATCTCTGGATACTGATGGCCGCTGTTACCGACATTGATGAACAGTAACGCTAAAAAGATATGCAATGACGCCATCGTGACTGGAATAAAGTATTGGTTTACATCGGGATAACTTGGCCAAAAAAACTGAAAGCCTAACCCCGACAGGCTCATCATTAACATCAAAAGAGAACTAATAATGCCAGCGTAATATAAGTAATAAATACGATGCACGGCAACAAATAGCGTGATGAAGGCCAACACGAAAGCAAACACAAGGCCACCATAGATGCCCGACAAAATAGTGCGGCGCTGGTCGTAAACGTTAAACGCCTCATCACCCCAAGCACGAATGGGAAAGTCCATCGAGCCTGCGCTATTCACGGTAAACTGCACTCGCGCCCGTTCACCCGGATCCAGCACTACGGGAAATGCAAAATACTGCGTTATGATCGGACGTTGCGCGAAAGGGTACGCATCACCGAATGTAAATTCTTTGTGAGTATTACTACTGTCAATTAAGTATGAAGCACTAACCTCATCGAGGTGAGGTGTTTCAAGCTCTACCACCAAGTTAAGAGCCTGCCCGCTGTGATTAACAAATTCACTTTGATACTTAACAACATGCCGACCAATCCCACGGTAAACACGCGAGCGCGTTAACGGAGTCCAGCTGGGAACCTGAGCCTGTTGCTGTGAACTCGTTTGATCTAGCTGTTCTTGAAAAGCAAAACAACGGGTAATGTTGCGACCGGTAGGCTGTTCTTTAAATTCACAAACAGGAGCAGAGCCATTTAAATCCGGTGACGCCGAAAGACAAGGCGATATGCAAAGCAAGCTACTCACCAAAACACTTACAGCAGGTAGCTTAGAGACTAGGGATGTTACAAGGCGCTGAATAAGAATGACCAACAACTCACTCCTAGTTTGTTGCTCGTCGGTTTAGCTACACCGCTGGATGTGCTTATAAACGTAAGCGTTGTGAATAAAGGTGAGTAGCAAGAATCGACGGCTTTTTAGTTGTGTAATTTATTTTAATTATTCCCTGTATTTTGCGTGCTAAGTGGGAAACACCCAGCGCTATCGGGCCGAATAGTTATAGCACACTTACATAGGCGCACCTAGACAAGCCATATGCCAAATTAATGATTCTGCCGCCAGCGTGCGTTTCCACTCACCACGGCAAGCAGCCCAGTTCAACAGCACCCCCTGGCCAGCTACCTGGGGCTACCTCATACACCAGAAAATTCATCGGAGCGCGAACGCTGCCATGAGGCTGAACAATCATGACTTCTCGCTCTGCCCCTTTCCAACCCAATTGCTGATAGAAAGGAACCAATTCATTCCGGCAGAATAATGCCGAGACTGACAACAGCCATTCAGTCTCGACAAATCGCAATGCTTCGTCGATCAACTGAGTGGCGAAACCCTGATTCTGACACTCAGGTGCCGTCACCACACCACCGATACCTGCCACTTCGAGATCGTGACTACCCACTCGAATAGTCTGACGCAGCAAACCGCACTTAGAAACCGGCATATCTTGCTGGTACATCACCAAGTGAAGGTCCTTTGGCCGCCAAATAAGGTTAAATTGCTCAGACGCAAAGATATCGTCTCCCCACTCGAGCAAAGTACGCTTCTCAATATCATTCAAGGTCAGTTTGTATTCAAAACTCATTATTTCAGGTTCCTTGCCTAGCCATTGCAGCATTGCGCACTCACAATGCCACAGCACTCCATAGCCGTTACTAGACTCACGCCGAAGCATTACAGATGCCGCGTCGTCTGTCCACGCGCCACACCACCGCGCTCTTGATTCGGGATAGGCAGCGGAACATACTGTGCGCCTTTTCCACTCACCTGAAACCTACACAATTGCATACCACTATGAGCCAGTATTGGAGCGACATCGTTCACACACTCACCCCTTATGTGCCGGGCGAGCAACCTAAAATCACTAACCTGATAAAACTGAATACCAACGAGTGCCCCTATGGCCCTTCACCAAAGGCAATAGAGGCCATCAAGGCAGCCAGCAACGATGACCTTCGTTTATACCCAGATCCAAACGGTGACGCACTAAAAGATGCGCTGGCAAAACGGTTTCAGCTTGAGCGTAACCAAGTGTTTGTTGGCAACGGCTCCGACGAAATTCTGGCTCACACGTTTATAGGCCTACTGAAACGCGATAAGCCCTTACTATTCCCCGATATTACCTATAGCTTTTATCCGGTTTATTGTCGGCTATATGACGTGAACTTTAACCAAGTGCCACTCAACGATCACTTTGAGATCGATATTGAAAGCTACCAACAGCCCTGTGGCGGCGTCATTATTCCTAACCCCAATGCGCCGACCGGTGCATTATTGCCACTAGACAAGATTGAACAACTGGCGCAACAGCATGCCGATGTACCCGTTGTCATTGACGAAGCCTATATTGATTTCGGAGGCGCTTCAGCAGCTAGCCTCATTAACCGGTTCCCCAATTTGTTGGTGATCCAGACATTTTCAAAATCCCGTTCGCTTGCAGGCTTACGCGTAGGCTTTGCACTCGGTAACGCAGACTTGATAGCCGGGTTAGAAAGAGTCAAAAACAGCTTTAACTCCTACCCGCTCGATCGACTGGCACTCGCCGGGTCGGTGGCATCAGTAGAAGACGAGGAATATTTCGATGATTGTTGCCGACGCGTCATTGCCACTCGCACTCAGCTTGTCGCTGCACTAGATAATTTAGGCTTTTCTACCCTACCCAGTGCCGCAAATTTCGTATTCACCCAACATCCGGATAACAATGCCGCATCCCTAGCGGAGCAACTGAGAGCGCGCAATATTATCGTCAGGCACTTTAAGCAAGGCCGTATCGACAATTTCTTACGGATCAGCATCGGCAGTGAAGCCGAAATCACCGCATTGATCGAAGCACTCACCAACATCCTAAAAAAATAGCTCCAGGTTTACTTAAATAACAAAGAGCACTGGAAACCGAATAATCAGTATAATTTTTCGTGATTGTTCAGCAAGCCTCCGTCGCACGGGGGCTTTGCCGTATCGCTCGCTCCAACCCCATTGGCTTTACCCGACTTAACAAAGACACAGATAGCTTCAGCTGCTATAGTAGCGGGCTGTTAGAACGTTCAGCATACGCCGCATCGGCGAACCTTTCGGAGGAATTTTGTAATGTCCGATACCACCAAATGGGCAAAATTTAATTGGGAAGACCCTTTCCTGATTGACGATCAACTCACTGAAGAAGAGCGCATGGTTCGCGATACCGCTCACGCCTACTGCCAAGAAAAGCTCAAACCTCGTGTGCAAGAAGCCTTTCGCAAAGAGCAAACTGACCCAGAGATCTTCCGTGAAATGGGTGAGCTCGGCTTACTCGGATCCTCTATCGAAGGCTACGGCTGCCCAGGCTTTAACTACGTCAGCTACGGCTTAATCGCCCGCGAAGTAGAGCGCGTTGATTCCGGCTATCGCTCAATGATGAGCGTGCAATCCAGCCTCGTGATGTTTCCTATCTACGCTTACGGCAGCGAAGAGCAAAAACAAAAATACCTACCTAAATTAGCCACCGGCGAATACATTGGCTGCTTCGGCTTAACCGAACCAGACCACGGATCCGACCCTGGCAGCATGGTAACGCGCGCGAAAAAAGTCGACGGCGGCTACCTACTGAACGGCGCAAAAATGTGGATCAGTAATTCACCCATCGCCGACGTATTTGTTGTATGGGCAAAAACTGAAGACAACGTGATTCGCGGCTTCATTCTTGAGAAAGGCATGAAAGGTCTTTCTGCTCCAAAGATCGAAGGCAAACTCGCATTGCGCGCATCTATCACCGGTGAAATCGTGATGGAAGATGTGCTCGTTCCAGAAGAAAACTTAATGCCTGGCGTTGAAGGCTTAAAAGGCCCATTCGGCTGCTTGAACAGCGCACGCCTTGGTATTTCTTGGGGCGCACTCGGCGCCGCTGAAGATTGCTGGCACGCCGCTCGCCAATACACCATGGATCGCAAACAGTTTGGTCGTCCATTGGCGGCAAACCAAATCATTCAGAAAAAACTTGCCATCATGCAAACCGAAATCACCCTTGGCTTGCAAGGCTGCCTACGTGCAACGCGCATGAAAGATAACGGCACGCTTTCTCCGGAAGTGATTTCACTATTGAAGCGCAACAGCTGTGTGAAAGCCTTGGACGTAGCACGTGAAGCACGCGATATGCACGGCGGCAATGGTATTTCTGACGAATACCCGGTCATGCGCCATATGGTGAACCTGGAAGTGGTCAACACCTATGAAGGTACGCAAGACGTTCACGCATTGATTCTTGGTCGCGCACAAACAGGTATTCAAGCGTTTTTCTAACGCTTGCCAATTCCTTGGTGATAAAAGGGATATAGGGTTGCCTATATCCCTTTTTTATTTCCAGACAACGATCGCTAAAAACGCACCCACATAAAACCGTCGCAGATAACGATAGCCACAAGATAACTTTGCCTAGTATAGAACATCGGCTACCATAGGCGACTTATCGATCATCAACTCCTTACATTACAACAATACACTCTCTTCGGGACCCATTATGGAATTACTTATTGCTGGTCTAGTTATTTTTTTCGCTATCCATTTAGTGCCCACCATCGCGGGCTTCCGTACGACACTAATCGCAAAACTTTCAGCAAAAGGCTACAAAGGGTTATTCGCCGCCGTCGCGCTCATCGGCTTGGTGTTGATTGTGATAGGGAAAGGCCAAGCACCTTTTGAAGTGCTCTATAACCCTCCAGCATGGGGTCGCCATCTAACAATGCTGTTAGTGCTTATTGCATTTATCCTTTTCCCTGCCGCACACATGAAAACCAATATAAAACGTGTCACTCGCCACCCCATGTTATGGGGTATTGCGGCTTGGTCGGTCGGGCATTTACTCGCAAACGGCGACAAAGCATCGGTATTGCTGTTTGGTAGCTTTTTGGTGTATTCGTTTTTCAGTATGTTTTCTAGCACTATGCGTGGTGCAAAAAAGCAAACAACCAAATGGCCAGTGAAAAAAGACATTGTTGTATTCGTTGCAGGACTAACCGTGTACATCGTGTTCTTATTTTTACATCCGTACTTATTTGGCTACGCGGTTATCCCCCGTTAATGCTTATTTTAAAATGTGATTACAACCAATGAGTGAAAATAATTTCTTTTGGAAAATGATGCGCGGCGAGTTACCGCCACCTGCGATTGGTGTGACCTTTAATACGCGCTTCGATGATATCGATGCAGAGAAGGGTAGCATCACGGCACACTTTACCATTGGCAAGGAATACACCAACCCAATGGGTAATGTACAGGGCGGCATTGTCGCCGCCATGTTAGATGACACCATGGGCCCCGCATTGTCGAGTATGCTTGAAGAAAACCAATTTGCGCCTACACTCAACCTCAACATTTCATTTATTACAGGTGCCAAACCTGGCGAATTTACCGGGAAAGGTAAGGTCATCAAACGTGGTCGCAGTGTCGCGTATTTAGAAAGCGAGTTGTTTGACGCTGACAATAAACTTGTCGCGACGGCAACCGCTACAGCCAAAATTACCCAAGTAGATTTTTAGGTAGTAAAGAGTTAATTGAAAATGGGTAAAAGTCATTTTTGGAAAATTCAATCCGGCGAAGTACCACCGCCACCGATTGCGCAAACATTAAATTTCGATATTCAAAAAACGGATGTTGAAAAACGTCAGCTCACGTGCGCGTTTAGTGTGGATGATCGTTTTTTGAACCCAGCGGGTAAAGTCCAAGGCGGCATTTTATCAGCGATGCTTGATGCAGTACTTGGGCAAACCACGGGCATGATGCTTGGGGAAGATCAGTTTCCGCCGACATTGGATTTGAATGTATCGTTTATTAAGGCGGCGAAGGCCGGGAAGTTTGTGGGTGTCGGTTCAATAGTCGAGATTGTTGATAACGTTTGTTATGCGTCGGCTGAATTGTTTAATAGTAAGAACCAGTTGATTGCGCGTGCTACGGCGACGATGATGATTATTCATTTGCCTTCGCATAAGAAATAGTAAGTTTGGGAGTGTTCTGCACGGTTTACCTGCAAGGCGGGCTAGCCAGGACACGCGTAAATACATCCTTGTAGCTCTCTTCGGCATTATTGCCATGGACGGCATGTATGCAGACAATGCAGGAGCAATTGTCTGCCCTGCCTCAGAAGGTCCTGGCTAGCCCGCCTTACAGGTAAACCTCGTTGGGTGGTTTCGCCTTGATTTGGGGAGGAGAAGAGATACGTTGCAGCATATCGTTCGAATGCTGAACGCCTGCATTAACTAGCCGATTTTGAGCAAGTTAAAACAGACTGCTGCTTGTTTAGAAATAAATTCCTTTACTCCCCGCCATATTCAGCTCCTCGATACTGCTCTTAGACAGTGCAATTCCGCAAATAAAACCCAAACTTCGCAGCCCAGGCTGTTTTTTACATTGGCGCGCCTTTTAACATAAGCCCAAGTAGTTGTTTTTAATTGATTTAACGGTTTAAATGACAAATCCAAAAAATAATTTCGTAGCCTGGAGATAAACAACCAAGGCTGCAGAATAATATTGTTATGCATTCACATGAAATTACTAAAGCAGTATCAATCCCAACTTGACGCGGAAACTGCTTCCGAAAAATTGAGAAAGAGAGGTATATTGACCTTCATCTCTTCGAAAAAGTCGAGTGCTTTATCTCGCTATGCGACTGGCGCTCTAGAGGTTGGTTTGTGGGCAGTAATAGAAAATCAATATGAAGATGCGGCTAAAGTTTTAAATGGCAGCCCCTGTAAAGTACGCAACCCACTCAAAGAAGAAGAAATGGCCGAGCTAGAAATGCAGGCATCCAGTTTCGGAGCTGGAATCAGCAACACAAAAATGGCTAATATTCTTGTAATATTTGTTGTGGCAGTCGTGCTCACGTTCATAGTATTTAAAGTGGTAAGCAATAATGCATAACAAAGTCGCTAAGCATGCTTCGGCCGTAAAAAAACGACCTGCGCGGGACACGCTTTGTTTCGCGGTGCGTGCCCCTTGCCACGGCGCTAGGTTGTTTACGTGAAAATCGAAGAATTTGAGCATGCAACAAACGAGGCTTTTTCATACCTTGCTTCAAAATATGACTATAATTTTGAGGCTGCAAGACGAGGTGGGCATTTTGGCTCTGCGTTCGTAAGGAGATTTAAAAAAGATCAATTAGTGATTACGTTATTGATGGGTGACGCAGATTCTCATAATTTCTGTAATGTCTTTTTTTCAGATGGCTTAGACGTAGGCGTACACAAAATATCCTATATGGAGCGCTCTTTAAGTATTTTGCTAAAGACTCGATTACCCGATTTTAAGCATCCGAGCTCTCAAGAACTTAAGACTCCTGAATCAAGAATTGAAGCGCTATACCTTTATGGCTCATTAATTGAAAAATACGCCTTAGATGTAGTCGCGGGTGATTTTTCTTGTTTTCCAACTTTAATTTTTGCTTTGCATCATACTGATAGCAAGTCAAAGATTTATCGTTTTATTGGTGTTTATTCAACTCTCGATCTTGTCAATCAAGCTATATCAGAGAGAATTAGGAAGCATGGGTATGACCAACGAAGCAACGGTTTTGAAATTACCCGTATTGAAGTTGATGGTCTTGGAAATTGGTATGCTGGTATCCCTATTGACGATGAAATCACAACCTAACAAACCAAGCCAGCAAAGCCCTTCGCACTCGACAGCTAAAGCTTTACTTTTTCTGTGAGCTAGCGCCGTTTTAGTGGATATTGTGAACTATGTATTCTGATTAACGAGATCTTTGAAAAGTATATAGGTTGTTATGACAGTCCCAAGAAACTTCGTCAGTGTTATGCGCAAGAGTAAGTTATGATCATTTGGTTAATGCTTGCATCTGAGCTGCTAGCGGTTTGGTTGATATACAGGCTTCTAGCTAGCGCTGTAAGTACTACTGAAAAAACGATAGCTATTCTTGTAACTCAGATTCCTATCGTGGGGCCAATATTCGTATTGTTCGTTTTCTATACGCCGTCTCCTCTAGACCCATCACAACGCAATGAGGGGCCACGAGGCGAATATACACATAGATGGTTATCTATGCGCTCACTTGCAAAAGAACGGATAGCGGAAGCTAATAATGCAATAGAAGGTAATGACCAAAATAAAAACAAAAACGCTTAACGAGTCGTCGCGTCATGTGGTGATAACTAAAAATAGTTGAGCATTCCAATTGAATAAATTAGCAGGGCAATAGCTTTTGCAAGGTCCACATTACAATCGGGATATGATTAACGTTCTCTTTGCCTGCAAATTCGTGGCAAAAAAGAATCAAATTATATGTGGTGGATAATAAACATCGGTGGGCTTAATGCATCCTGGCATTACTCATATCTTGAATCCAATTCAATACTTAACAACACGCTATGCCCGATACTCGTAGGTATATTCTTGGTTAACATTTTACTTAAAGTTGTATTCGCATTTGGCCCTCCTAGAAGACGTGGAGGTTTCGGTAGCGGTGATGGCAGCGGAGATATCGGAGATTGCTAGTTCTCAGACCAAGCCCATAGGCTACCCTCGCTATACAACCCTTACCGGCATCGCCAAAGCCAGTGCGCCCTTCGTAGGGCCCTCAATATCCTGGCCCTTTGTTGTTCTACCCATAGCCTATCTGTCTTATTCGCTGTTCCTGTAACAACTTGATCAAAAAAGTAAATTTTTTCGCAAATTAACCGCAACTTTCTGACATATCCCCCCGTAGCTCCCGTTGTAACCATTCAAGACCTTAGTAAACAGCGGACAAAGTTATGAGAACGACAACAATTAGGCTTTTAACACTCACGCTTCTCGGGGGCATTTTGACTGCCTGTGGCGGCGGGGGAGGCAGCTCTAGCGCTCCGGCGAGTCAGGCCGGGGCTAACCAGCCACCGGAGGTGCGTGTCACATTTCCGAACGCGTATTCGTTAACAAACAAAGCAACGATCATTGTGCGCGGCACCGCCAATGACCCTGATGGCGATAGCATCGAGTTTGTGCGTGTTAATGGTGTTGATGCCGTCAGTGACGATGGTTTCGCTAACTGGGAGGCGACGGTACCACTGGGGTTTGGCGAAAACATCTTAACGGTGACCGCAGCTGATTCGGAGCAAAACCCATTAGTGGTTCAGCCCAGTATTCGTGTACTGCAGCAATCCGTATTTTTCCCTTTCCCGGCAGGAGCCGTGGTCGACGAAGCCAATAACGAGCTGTTTATCGCTGATCGACGTATTCCAGCTGTCGTGGCGATTGATTTGGAAACCAACGAGCGCCGTATCGTGAGTCGTAATGAAGAGGGCGACGCCTTCCCATTCCAAGACCCTAGCGACATTGCCCTGGTACCAGCGGGAGCCTGCGCTTCCTTTTTGCCCACCGCAGTGCGTTGCTTAGTGGTGTTAGATCACCGTGAACGCGCGGTGTTTGTGGTGGATGCCGATAGCGGCGAGCGAGTAATTCTGTCCGGCGGCGAAGGTGGTAATGAGGTGGGCGCTGGCCCAGCATTTTCCAGTCAAGCATTCCATATGGCGGGAGCAGGGCCTGAGTTTTGCCCAGCATCGCTGGCCGATCGATTCGCCAATTGCGCGTTGGTGATGGAGAATTTTGGACTCGTCAAAGTGGTGGACCTAGCCACGGGTGAACGGGTGCCGGTGTTGCAGAACGCCGTCGTTGATAGCCCTAATTTCGTCCGGATTCATACACTCGTTGTCGACGACAACAGCACCTGTGCAACGGTCTTGCCTGACAGCAACCAATGCCTGATTGCAGTGGACCCTCGCCTGAATGCGGTGCTTGCCGTTGATTTGGATACTGGTGAACGCGCCGTTTTATCGGGCAGTGCACGAGGCAACGGCCCCGAACTCAACAGCCCTAAAGCGCTGGTACTGCTCGACGCTAGCCACTGCACATCCGTTCTCCCTAGCGCGACACGCTGCGCGTTTGTCACCAATGAGTCTGAGCGCAACGTGTTTGCCATAGACCTGACCAGTGGCGACCGGGCCTTGCTGTCATCCGCTGATCGCGGTGTTGGTCCTAACTTCAGTTTTATTGATGAATTGATTTTTGACCCGGTCAATCAGCGTGTCCTGGCGATCGACGAGGACCGCGACTCACCGATTGTTATCGACTCGGTCACTGGTGATCGCAGCTTTGCACTGGATCATCAAATTGGTAGCGGCCCTGAATTAAAAGACACCTCCGGTTTATCGCCGCTCAACAATGCCCAATGCGAGACCATTCTGGGTAGTACAGGGATTCCCTGTGCATTCATTATCGATGAATCAACCCCGCAGCTTTTGGCGATCAATTTAGCCACTGGTGATCGCATCGTAATTTCTGATGACCAACGCGGCGAAGGACCTTCTTTTAGAAGAGTGCTCACCGCGATCGTGGACGAAGGCAACAGTTGCGCATCACTGCTGCTCGGCGTCAGCCACTGTGCTTTGATGATGGATACAGACGATAGATTATTTGTCGTGGATCTAGAAAATGGTGATCGTGCAGTTCTGTCAGAGACGCTTGAGGACACGCAACTGAGAGTCGGTCGCTCAGCCGCCATAGCAGAAGATTGCAGCGCAATAGTCGCAGGTGCGACTCGTTGTGTGCTCATTGTTAGCCGAAACAATGGTGGTTTGTTTGCAATAGATCTAACCACAGGCAGCCGTTCGGTGATTTCCGACTCTACGCGTGGTGACGGCACAAACTTTGATTTTCTCGCCGGCATTTTGGTGGATGAGAACAATCACTGTGCCGATGTATTACCTGAGGCAAATGTTTGTGCACTGGGAATCGACACGTTTTCGGACCCAGACGCGTCTGTCATCGCTGTTGACCTTGAAACCGGCGATCGCGCGGCGTTCTCTGCAGACAGTCGCGGCGAAGGGCCTTCGCTCAACTTACCGCTGGGAATCTCAGCAGCCGACGAAGCCTTCTGCCAAACTCACTTGTCCAGTGATGCATGCATACTCGTCCTCGATGAAATCATTGGCGCACTCTTCGCCATTGACTTAGCGACGGGCGATCGCACGATCATATTTCAAGATGCTGATCTATTCCCGCGAGCAGCAGTAATTGATGATTCTTCATCAGATCTGCTGTTTATGTTGGACGTTCAACTACACGGGATCATTACAGTTGACCTAAAAACCGGTGAAAGAGCGGCAACTGCCTGGTCTGGACTCGTGAATTTCGAATCGTTCTAAAACGAAGCTGAATTTAGGGAAGTACCCACGGATGGGCATTCGTGAAAATTGAGCTGCCACACAATGCGTGACTGCTAAATTTATTTGTTCAAGCTCACTTTTTCGCTACCGCTTTGGTGCCTCTACGCAAAGCGTTTTGACAATTCGATTGAGCGAGGAAAAGTCGAAGATATTGTGAGGATGAAACTAAGCGTTGACGGAAAAGAATTTGAAGTTGGTCATTCTGATGACGGCCGCAATGGCGACATAGAATCATTGTATATAGAAACGTTACATATTTAACCGCGCAAGCGTAACCATCGCATTCAGTGCATCCTAAATATCCTAATAAATTACCTGCCGTGTACCGGCGATAGCCTCATCAAATAAATTTTTCACCCAAACTGCAACTTTTCGAAATGTGCCCCCGTAGCTCCCGTTGTAACCATTCAAGACCTTAGTAAACAGCGGACAAAGTTATGAGAACGACAACAATTAGGCTTTTAACACTCACGCTTCTCGGGGGCATTTTGACTGCCTGTGGCGGCGGGGGAGGCAGCTCTAGCGCTCCGGCGAGTCAGGCCGGGGCTAACCAGCCACCGGAGGTGCGTGTCACGTTTCCGAACGCGCATTCGTTAACAAACCAATCAGCCATCACGATTCGGGGCACAGCCAGTGACCCGGATGGTGACGGTATCGCTTTTGTCAGTGTGAATGGCATTGTCGCGGTCACTAATGATGGCTTTGCCAACTGGGCAGCCACTGTGCCACTGGCGTTTGGCGAAAACACGCTCACGGTGTCAGCCGTTGACTCTGAGCAAAACGCTCTAGTGAATGAACCTACCATTCGCGTGCTGCAACAATCGACATTTTTAGCACGGCCAGATGCTGGCGTAGTCGACGTGGAAAATAACGAATTGTTTATCGCCGATTCCGACATCCCTGGTATCGTGGCGATCGATTTAGAAACCAATGAGCGACGCCTTGTTAGCATCAACGAGGAAGGCGATGATGTTAGCTTCTCTCGGCCCAACGACATTGGTTTGGCCCCAGCTGGTGCTTGTGCATCACTGCTGCCCTCGACCGCACGCTGCCTGGTGGTGCTGGATAACAACATCAGTACGCTATTTGTCGTTGATGCGGATACCGGCGAGCGAGCGGTTCTTTCAGGTGGGGAGGATGGTGATGAGATTGGTGCTGGCCCAGGATTTAGCCTTCAGGCTTTCCACCTAGCCGTAGGCGGGCCTGAGTTTTGCCCTTCGTCTTTGGCCAACCGTTTCGCTAACTGCGCACTTGTGATGGAGAATTTTGGGTCCGTTAAGGTGGTGGATTTGGCGACAGGTGAACGCGTGGCGGTGTTACAGAACGGCGCCGTTGGCGGGCCCAATTTTAGCTTGATCACCACCATCATTGCCGACGATAACAGCACCTGCAACAGCGTGCTGCCTGGCACCAACAAATGCCTGATTACTATCGACCGTCGTTTGAATGCAGTGATTGCCGCTGACCTGGATAGTGGTGAGCGCGCCGTCTTATCAGGCGATTCACGGGGTAGCGGCCCTAGCTTGGGTGGTCCGCGGGCAATGGTGTTGGTGGACGAAAGCCATTGCGCAAGCGTGCTTCCCAACGCGACTCGGTGTGCTCTTACAGGCAACCAGTCGCAAGGGAGTGTGGTGGCCGTCGATCTTATCAGTGGCGACCGAGCGATCTTCTCGTCTCCCGAGCGTGGCGCTGGCCCTGAACTGAGTACTCCGAATGAACTGGTTTTTGATCCGGTTAATCAACGTGCACTAGCCATTGATGAAGTTTTCGATTCGCCCATTGCCATTGATGCCGTCACAGGCGATCGCAGCCTGATGCTAGACCATCGAGTGGGTAATGGCCCTGAATTGCGAATAGCCCGTGGCCTAGTACCGCTATCCACCGCTCAGTGCGACGATATACTAGGCAACAGTCCCTGCGGCATCATTATTGATACAGACAAGAAGCGACTTTTCTCGGTGGACTTTTCTAGCGGTGATCGCACCTTACTTGTCGACCTGCAAGATAGCGCAGGCCAAGCCTTGGATTTTATTGCCGGAGTGATAGTCGACGAAGGCAACAGCTGTGCATCTCTGCTCGTTGGCGTGCGCCACTGCGCGTTAGTTGTTGATCCCAACGATAACGTGTTTGCTGTGAACTTAGAAAATGGTGAACGCGCGATACTCTCGCCGGGACCTGAAGATGTTGGGTTCACGGTCGATGCTCCGGGGTTTGTCGTGGACAATTGCACTCCACTCGTGACTGACGTCGCACGTTGCCTGGTAAAAGTCGGTTCCGGTGACCTTTCGGTGGTCGCGATCGACCTAGCCACTGGGAGCCGATCACTCATCTCAAGCGATACACGCGGTATCGGGCCACTATTCACTACTCCCAGGAGCATCGTACCGGATAGCAATAATCACTGCGCTAACGTACTACCTGGAGCTAGCCAATGCGCATTTATTCTTACTTCTTCTTTCGAGTTCTTCAGTGAGCCGCGTGTAATCGCGGTGGATCTGCAAACGGGCGATCGCGCCATTGTCTCGGACAGTATGCGCGGGGAAGGGCCGCCTATCATATTGCCCTTAAGTATTTCTACCGCCAGTGAACGGCTGTGCCAAACCCACACACCCTTTGCAGCCTGCCTACTGTTAACGGATGCGTTTACGGGTTCACTGATCGCCGTAGACTTGGCAACTGGTGATCGCGAGATTCTTTTTCAGGAGGTGCTGCTAAGACCGCGCACAGTGGTTGTTGATAGCTCATCAAGTGATTTCGTATTCATGTTGGACGCTCGATTACACGGCATTGTGACGGTAGACCTGAACACCAGCGAGGGTACATTATCGGCCTGGTCGGGAATTGTCGATTTCCGCTAAGGATGCTCGACATAGAGAAAGGGAGAGCTATTCACCAATGGCTCTCCAACGCTGAATAAACGCCGTGTTTGTTTATTGACTATCACCACTTGTAGAATGGCCCGCAAAATTTTCGCTCACTAGCGCCTTATCGAATGAGCTGTGAGCGAAACGGTTTATCAGTTTGAGGCAGGCCATTTGGATAACGACGAGTTAATCGGATTATTAGCGCGGTGTGCGTTGCGCGACCAACAAGCCCTAGAACGGCTTTATCACCGCACAGCGAACTACCTCAATGCAGTGGCGTTCCGACTGCTCGGGTCTCGCGATCTCAGCAACGAAGTACTGCAAGAGGCGTTCATCCAAATTTGGGACAATGCGAGCCAATACGCGCCAAGCCAATCGAGCCCATTGACCTGGATGGTGAGCATCGTCCGTTACCGTGCGATTGATAAATTGCGGCACGAAAGCCGCCACGGCAATCGCCCACCACCGGAAGAAGAAGCCGATATTTTATCGGCGACACCCGGCGCAGAGTCGCAAGAAGACGTACACAACCGCTTCCAATTAAACGCGCAAATCAAGCAATGCCTGGAAGGGATGAACGACAAATTTAAACGCAGCGTCGAGTTGGCCTATCTATACGGTTATTCTCGCGAAGAGCTAGCCGAGGCACTGGATGCTAACGTCAATACCATTAAATCGTGGTTGCGGCGCGGCAGCGCTAAACTTAAAGACTGTTTAACCGCTCAGTCGGGAGTGCTCACTCATGAATGATCTGTCCGACAATTATTCTGGTAACGATTCTGATAACAACAGCAATCACGAAGAAAGCCAAGCGTTTGAGTACGTACTGGGTACCATGCGCGGAGCCGAACGCGATGCGTTTGCGGCACAACTGCGCAGCGATGAAACCTTGGCGGCCGACGTTCGATACTGGGAGGAAACATTAACCCCACCCGCTGACGAATTATCCGAATTGCCTCCAGCAGCGACAACACTCGCTAATATTCAAACTACAATTAACAACCGCCTCAATCGAAATACACCAGCAGAACCGACGAGCTTTTGGGAAAAGTTATTACCCTGGAAAACCGCCACGGCGATTGCGTTTTGTTTATTGTTCGTCGTGAGCGGCGTACTAGTGACCAATATCCCCACACCACCAGGTCAAACACTTAACGCTGACTACGTTGCGGTCCTTGTCGACGAATCGGATCAACCCGTATTAACCGCACTCACCGCCAGCGATGGCAGTACGTTATGGCTCAAGTGGGAAAACTGGCAAGAACCCGATGGCCACAGTTTACAACTATGGTCGCAATCACGACGTGACGGCGAAATTCGTCCGCTGGTGGTGTTTGATGGCGCAGAGAAAGATGCCATTCCGTTGGATCAAGCCACCTGGCGACTCATTAAAGATTCATCGCACCTCATTATTACCCGCGAAGAAGTTGGTGGTTCGCCCTTTGATGAACCCAGCGAGCAAGTCATTGCAACCGGCGTTTGCATTCGCCTTGAAAAAGCCGGTGATAGTGCCTAATGAACAAGCGACTGCTAGCAATTTGCTATTGTTTTTTGGCTTTATTCGCACACACTAGCGCAGCGCAAACATTTTCGGTATCGGACCCTAAACTACAACAATGCTTGCAAAGCATTGCCAAGAAAGAGCAATGGCGACAACCCGCCGATTTTATTGACATCAAATGTCACGGCAACAACATCCGTTCTTTGCAACGCCTGGAAGCGTTTACCAATGTCGTCATGTTATCGATCTACAACAACAAACTCAGTAGAATCGATGTTGATCTTACTCGCCTCAAACAACTTAAAACGTTAAACCTGGCGCGCAACAATATTGAACAAGCAGAGCTTGCGAAGTTAGAAAGTCTTGAAAAGGTGTATTTGTTTTCCAATGGTTTGCGGTCACTCAAGCTAGGCGGTCTAACAAAACTGAAAGAAATAAAGGCCAACAACAATAAAATTAGTGACTTTCATTACGTCGATTTACCGCGTTTGGAAAAAATGTACATTTTTAACAACGAATTAGAAACGATAAACATCTATGATTTACCCTCTCTTCAATACATGGATTGCCGCGAAAACCCAATGCCCGACGAGCTCTACGACGAAATGGACCAACTGGAGCACATTACCTTCCTACACGACGGCAACGCTGAAGACTGGTAGAACACTCGCGCTGCTGACTAGTTGTCTTACCGCCCTCACTGCCTCTTTTCCTATCGTGGCACTGGAGCTGGAATTCGATAACCACGAATTAGCTTTCGCCGCACGACCCCGCGTCGCTTTTGTTGATGGCGAAGGCGGCGATGACAGTGATGCGAAAGCTGCCTCACTATTGCTAAGGTTGCGAGCCGATAGCGAATGGACCGACAACGTCAGCACCGTGCTAGAGCTGGATTACGTTGCTCTCGGCTGGGAAAATGAATTCACTAATGGGGTGAATTTTAACGGTAAGCCAGTAATACCCGATGCCGAAGGTTTTGATCTCAACCAAGCGCTGCTCTCTTATTCAATCACCAATAATCTCGACCTATCTATTGGACGCGAGGCCGTTAACCTCGGCAACCAACGATTTGTGGGCACCAATAGTTTTTGGCAAAACGAGCAAACACTTGATATGGCAGGCCTGCAATTTGGCTTTGGGACTGCTTCAACAATTAGTTATCGTTTCGTCGGTAACGCCAATCGCATCCAAGGTGAGGACGCGGGCACTAAGCTTAGATCTAGCGACGCGAACTTTATCCAACAGAGTGGTCAGCGCCCACCGCAATTTCTAGGTAATCACGACCATCAAACCCATCTATTATTCGCCGACGTAAAAGAGTGGGATTACTCGCGGGTGCAAGCGTACTTTTACAGAATGCATATCGACGATGCACTCGCTCTATCGAACAACACCCTCGGCGCGCGCTATGAATACAAAGGCCGAATCGCTTACGTCCGACCAATTGTTAATGCAGAATTCGCACTGCAAGAACGTCCAGAAATTGCCGACGATTCCTCAATCCGATATCTTAATATCGAGGTCGGTTTTGGCTACCGCTCCAGCCAGCTGACGTTGAATTACGAACTACTTGACGAAAATAGCAACGTTAGCTTTGTCACACCACTCGCATCGCTGCATGATTTCAATGGCTGGGCCGATAAGTTTTTGCTAACACCGGCAGCTGGCCTAAAAGACTACTCCCTACAATACATTTGGCGAAACAATCCTTGGCAAATCGATGCACGCTATCATTCGTTTAAGGCCGCTAATGGCAGTGGTAGTTATGGTGACGAACTCGACGTGGATATATCGTTTAATATCACTCGCGATAGCCAACTACTCTTACGCTATGCCAACTTTAAGACGAGCAGCCCCGTATACAGCGACGAAGAGCGTGTATTTTTACAGTTTCTCTATGGTTTTTAGTCGGAAACGAAAGAGCACTTATCAGGCGTTAGTCTCATGTAACAGTATGGCTGGGCGACTACACCCCTGAATGTTTGTTTGTGAGATAGATCTTGCCTTTTTTGAGAAATAGAATAGATAATGCCTATCAACCTTTGACTACAATACGGTCGAACGGCAAAGCAGATCCAGTCATAGTATTTAACTTAATGCTACCGATATAAGGATATAAATCGTTTAGTCATTATTGCATAAAGGTAATCTAGGTGAGCGCGCCCAAATTGGAATTGGATACTAAACGCCGAGAATTCCGCCTAAATCAAAAGCTAGTCCCGTTGCCTCCAAAGGCCTTTTCGGTGCTTTCCTATTTAGTTAGCAACCAAGATCGCATGGTTCCCAAGCGTGAACTTTTGGACGCGTTTTGGCCCTCTAACTGCACCGAAACGGCACTATTAAAAAGTATCAGTCTAATTCGCAAAGCATTTCGTGAAAGTGGCCTCAATAATGACCGCATCAAAACCCACCACGGCTTAGGCTACCGGTATGTGGGCAATGCCGATACCGCTCCCGCCGACAATACAGATAGCCCTCATTTACTCGACATCACCGAGAAACGACTCGTGTCAATTCTGAGTGTATTGTTCACTTGGGATGAAGAGAAAGCCCTTACCAGTAATATCGATAGCAGCGACTTACTCAATGCAAGTTTACAAACAGCAAAAGCGCTGGTTGAGCAATACCACGGTCAGTTATTGCGTATAACCATCGACGGCTTTACTGCAGCGTTCGGTTTAGAAAAATCCTTTGAAGACGTTGCTCGTCACGCGACATTGTGTGCACATACTTTGTTGTTAACATTAACAAATCGAAAAGAATTTGCGCCTATTACCATGTCAGCGGCTATAGACACTGGCGCAACTATTTTAAGTAGCGATAACAACCGCTGGCGACTGCCTGGAGACGTCGAGCGGAATGCAGTAAAACTTAACCAGCAACGATCTGCAGGTGATATCGTTCTGACTAAGAACACGCTAGATCAACTTCGTCATGACGTCGATGTTGAAGCGCTTGAAAGGGGTTTCAAATTACTTTCCGCACCACTCCAGCGAACAAGCATTGCTGGCCAACTCAAAAATAACCCGTCAACATTTGTCGGGCGCCGCGCTGAATTTGCTTTTCTAAATGAGCATTTACACTCCGCTATGAATGGGTGCGGTCAATCTGTCATGCTCAAAGGACAGGCCGGCATAGGCAAAACACGTTTAGTCAATGAGTTTTTATCGCAAAATTTATCAGCAGAATGCCGCTATGTTGCGCTTCAATGTTTACCTATTTTAAGCAACACGTCGTTAGCGCCCATTCAAACATTATGCGAAACCCTGCTTAATTTAGAGCCATTGTTTTATATAGAGGGCGATATCGACGAAGCATTGTTACGAGAGTTACGCGGTCAGTCAGTTGGTCGTGAAGCTACACTTGCGAACTTGTCAGACCACGAACGTCGATTAAAAAGTTACGCGCTGCTCGACCAACTTCTTATAATCACTTGCTCCAATAAATTGCTAGTACTGTTCGTAGAAGATGTTCACTGGCTAGATACTACATCAAGAGAATATCTCAACAACATTATTCACCATATTGAGAAAAAACAACTCTTGCTCATTGTGACCAGTCGACCTGTTCAATCGGGTTTGTCTATTGATGCGACGATTGAGCTTTCACCATTAAATAAAAACGATTGTCATAATTTACTGCGGAACACGAATATTGGTAATTGCCTCGAAGCAAACACCGCTGATATTTTGATTGAAAGAGCGGGGGGCAATCCGTTTTTTCTCGAAGAACTGACACTGGCCACTCAATTTGGCAATGATCCAAATGGGCCACCGCCCGAAACGGTTCAAGCCGTCATCGCTGCTCGCATTGCCTCATTGCCCAAGCCGGTAAGGACGGTGTTGTATATGCTGTCGGTGATTGGACCACCCGCACCACAAGATTTGCTGTCTTATTTACACGGTCATCCCATTGCAGAATTGAAGGGCCAATTGGACGAACTCATTAACGCTGGATTCCTAGTCGAAGAGGCCGGCAGCTATCAGTTTCGTCACATGCTCATTAATGAAACCGCTTATTCAATGATAGCGACGCCTGACCGAATGCGGCTCCACAGCCAAGTGGCTGGCTATCTTGAGAAACACACGGATCTCGCCACAACCAGACCGGAGATTTTGGCCAAGCATCATCAAGAAGCAGGTCAAACTAAAAAAGCCGCTGAATATTTTGCTGCCGCCGCACGCGCAGCATTGCGACGCTCGACGCATCAGGATGCGGTCACACTTTGCCAACGCGGCCTAGCGCTACTTGACGGGAAGACGAAGGCCGATCAAAGCCGAGTCCTCGAACTGCTCCTCATGCAGGCTTCAGCGCTCACCACCTTAAAGGGTTTTGCAGATGCCAACGCAGGCCAAGCGTACCTTGAAGCACGCAAAATAAACGGCGTAGTCGGTTCAATAAAATCTCGAATTCGCGTGTTGGTTGGGTTATGGGTGCATGATTGGGTAAGGGGTAATTTAAATCAATCGCTGACTCACGCAAATCAGCTGATGACTATTGCGCAACAATCTCAGCAACCGGCATTGATGTTACAAGCGCATGCCGGTATTGGGCAGTTACACCTTCACCTCGGCAAGCTCAATACCGCGTTAGAACACTTGAGAATCGGGCTTAACTACATTACTGATAATCCACCGGCAACCTTGCCAGAGCAAAACGCCGCTGTCTCTTGTGCCGCTTATGCCGCATGGACCGCCAGCCTTTTAGGTAAGACCGATGAGGCGCGGGAGTTTTTCCAACGCTCTCAAACACTTTCGCGAGTACATCCAAACCCGTACGCAGAGTCTATTCATTGCGCGCTGTGCTCCGAGCACCTAATGTTAGAAGGCGATATAGATGGCTGCCTAACCATTGCGACCAAGGCCATAACCATCAGCCGCGAGCACCATTTTAATTTCTGGTTAGGCACAGCATTGGTCATGGCAGGTTGGGCACAGGCGCGCCAGGGCAAGGCACAGGCGGCCAATGCCGCGACCAAAGAAGGGATTGAAATATTTGAAGCAACGGGTGCGGGCGTGCAATTGGCCAATTGGTATGGGTTAAAAGCGGAAACCCTGCTGTTAGCGCATCAATACCAATCGGCACTTGATGCAGCACTTACCGCACTCCGACACGCCTATGCCTGTGATGACCTCTTCTTTGCCCCCAGAGTTCATATCGTCACTTCACACCTTTATCAACACTTGGGCTCGCAACCAGACGCGGATGAACATGCCGTTAAAGCTCAACAGCTCTGCCATCGCTTCGGTATGGATCAACGAATTCTGGACCTCCAGCTCTAGCGTCACAATTAGCTCACAAACTCGTCAGGTTTGGCCCAAGCACACTTCTTAAACTCATTCGCAGACAATTCAACCCAAAGAACGGATGCTGCGGAGTTTAGAGCAATGGCAATCACCCCAACCCACCGCCTATTCATAAGCCTGTTTGGCGCTTTGTGTTTAAGCGCTTGCGGCGGTGATGACTCAGACAGCTCTTCGAGTCAGTCCTTTGTTGAGACACCGCCTGTCGTTGAACAGGAAGCCCCCGCCACAACGTTTGCGCTTAACATCGAAGCGGCCGCAATTTCCGGCGATTATTTACTTGATGGGGAGCCCTACACCAACCCAAACGCAAATAGTGCCGTATTTTTAGAAAACGCTTCAATTCGGCTGATGAGCCAGCCGAACCGGGTTGAAGAAGTTTTTCTAGGCTATTTTTCCGACGCTAGCTTCGAAGTCTCGGTAATTAATAAAAGCTACGTGCCCGAGTACAGTTATGAAACTGCAACACTGACACCTTTTCAGCCCAACCTGTTGGCAGAAACGAATGAAGTCAACGCGTTACCGATACAGTTTGTCGGCACGGCAAGCCCAAATACACCACGCTTTACACTATCAACCACTGTCACCGATAACACATTGCCGTTGAACTATGCCGAGTCGCTCGAAGATAATTCATTTTCCGTGACGCAAAATCACTTCGAAAACATCGATGTAAGCACAGTTGAAATATCACCCGTTTTTACCCTGAATGGTCAAAGCTTTCCGACCGCACCACAAGAGGTTGCTCATCTCTATTTACAATCAACCAATTCGGAAACACTCATCGATTTAGGTGCAACCAACACACTTACAAACCCACTCAAGATTATTCCCGGTGAATACACCATTATTTACCGCTATGTGTCTGGCAACCAGATTCCAACAAATACCTACAAGGTCATCGCGAACAACGTTGTGCTGACAAGCTCTGAAGAACTCAACATTGCGATAGAATCGTCAACGGTACGCAGTGAATTTCTTGTCAATGGCGAGAGTTTCCCTAATAGCGCCTATGATTATGGACACTTTTACCTAAGAGATTCCGAGCAACAAGACAGTGTTTTTCTTGGCCGCAGCTACGAGGGCTTGACGTCAGTACAAGTTATCAACGGCACTTATAATGCACACTACCAAGGCCGAGAATTCCAAAGTGAAGCACCGCAAAACAAAAACGCCATTATTAGAGAGGACATTGTTGTTGAAAATGGTAGTTTATCACTGAGCCTTGACGTAGAGGCCGTTCAAATTTCAGGCTCATTTTTTGTCAATGGTACAACACCACCTGTCAGCGCCTACGACTATGGCCGCATTTATTTAGTCGATAGCCGTACTGGCTCCAAGCTCATGATCGGCAACACCTACGAGGTTAGCTATTCGCCTCTCTTAGTCGTTACCGGCGTATATGATCTTGAATACGAGCGTCGTGAGATCAATGGTGTTATGCCGCATAACCCTTCAGCCATTTTTCAGCGTGGATTAGAGATCCTCACTACTCGTACTGTGGATGTCGATCTACCGGTTGTCACAATTTCGTCGAACCTCACACTCAATGGCGATGACTTTCCACTAAGCGCTTATAACTATGGGCATATTTATCTCGCGAATACTGATAGCGAAGAAGCGTTCTATTGGAGTGAAACTTATAACGTAAATTCAAGCAGCATTCGGGTCATCCCTGGCACCTATAGTTTTTACTATCGCCTTCGCGAATCAACAGGCGACGTGCCTTACAATTCAAACTTTGAATTTATTTCTGGTGCCGAGATTGAGTCAGACCAAACGATCACCTATGACTTTATCACGCAAAACATTCGTATTACCCCAACTCTTAACAACGCGGCATTTAGCAACTCTCCCTACACATTTGCGCATATTCATATAGGCACCAGTGAAACAGATCGAATACTGACTAATGTAACTAACCTCGATCCAATTGAAAGACATGTTGTGGTTGGCGATTACGATGTCATTTACAGCTTTATGGAATCAGCAACGCCTGGCCTGATTCCAGTCAACCAAAACAGTAACGTAGCAAACATAAGCGTCGAAGAGTAATCGGCGTATTTATAGGGCAACAGTAAAAGGAGTTACTATGATTTTTCCCTATGTAAAGCGGCCTTATTTTTTCCCACTGCTAATTGGTTTAAGTGCGTGCGGCGGTGGAGGAGGAGGTAACAGCGGATCGGGCAACCTGGTTGCAAACCCGAACGAACCAACTGTTATCGAGGTCAGCGCCTTTGAGGGCAGCCGTATTGAGATAGATCTTGGCATCGACGCAACCGATGTAGAATGGCAACAACTAAACGGGCCTACGATAAACGTTGAACCTATTTCCGACGGAATTTATCAGCTCACAATGCCTTGGGTGCTGACAGAAAACGTTGTCGCTGAATTTGAAGTACAACCCGTCGGCGCCACCGATGATTCTGAGATGGATATTGTAGTCGTCACGCTACTCAATCGGCACTATGCCGTTTTTCAGGTGGACGATACCGTCAGTGAAGAAGAATCCCTTTATCTACAATACTTTTCTACAACAACTAACAGCCTCTTACCTTCAAATAATATTATTTCTCTAGCCACGGCACCCGAAGGTATGGAAATTTGTAGCTTTCGCATCAGCCCGTCTGGTCAACATGTTGCCTACAACATCAACGAACCTGGCGGTCTACTCGACACATCATGTGATGCGCTGCACATGGTGGATATAGAAACCCTCGAAATCACTGATGTCAGCCCACTAAATATCGATGGCAATGGAGCGCTGACGCGCAATATTAATTGGTCGCTAAATAGTGAGAAAATTGCGTATCTTGGTGATTTCGGTGAAGGGGAATTGCAGCATTATGTGTATGACCTAAGCGCAAACTCAACCTCGTATCTTAATTATGGCAGCAATGATCTCAGCAGCGGCTTTTGGCCGGAAAACGATTTGTATCCAATCATTGGCGGCGGCAACCCCTATGGTGTTGAATTAATTGACGACCCCGATACCAGCAGACTGACCTGGTTAGGCAACAATAATGGCGTCGCGCTGGAAGTGTACCACTCGAATGATGGGGAAGATCACACGTATATCGCCTCCGTTCACGGCGATACTAACTGGCTATTCCGAGATTTTAGTTTGATCGAATACCGAGATTTTTTAACGGATGAAGAGTTCACTGATCATTCCGATGCGCGTCAAGAGTGCACATCAGACGCTCCGGATTATGGCACCTGCGCGCTTTATCCAAAATTTAACGTACCATTGGTGTTAATGGACAACACTATTATTGCGCCACACAGCCATGATACATCGGTCGCTGGCCATTACTCTTTTATTGGTCAAATAGAACGAAACGGTGGCGCCATAGATCATGTACTACTCGTCAGTCGCCCCGTAATTGATTTGGAAGAGATAGATACATTCCCCTCTATTGAGGCGGAACAAGTGCTTGCAGCAGCCTGGTCTCCAGCCGAACCACATTTAGCGTTTGCCAGCGAGAATACTGAACGCCATCGTCACACTAACAATCCTGATGCCGCTCTCGGGCAATTACTCGGTGACGAAATTCCTGGCCAGCTATACCTCTATCATAATTATCGAAAAGGCCATGAGCTACCGCAAGAGCGTTTGGCCTATCCACGCCCACTAATCGATGACTATTTTGTTCAAAATTTACAATGGTCAAACTCTGGCGATGAAATAGCTTATGTTAGAGGGTTAACACCGGCAATGTCAGATTCCGACTACTTCACCAGCTTATGGGTAACCACCATTGATGATGTTTTCGATGAATCGACAGCGACAATCGATAACAACACAACGCTACTAATTAATTTACGAAACGAGTTGAATTACATAACTGATTTTATGTGGACACCTGACGGCGAAGGAATTTTAGCGCTAATTCAAAATGTTTCACCATTAGATGGTTCGATAGAATTCGCTAGCGTCGAATACTTTTCTAAGGATGGTTCAAACACCTATACGCTAATGGACCTTGATGTCGACAATGTAAGAAAGTTCTACACCATCAGTCCCTCTTTTTCGCCGGACGGTCAATATTTGGCCTACCGTGACAACGACACTGAAGTTGCATACGAGAGTAAAGCCTTATACATCCGATCCCTTGATGGGACTGTGAGTACCAGAGTCAGCGTGCCTCTTCTTGAGACCGGTTTTTTACGCGAGTATTGGTGGTCTCCGAGTAGTAATGCACTAATTTATGAAGCGCGCATTTCGGCCATAGATCCTCTACAGTTTTTTCTTGGCGAATTTGATGGAGAAAACCAGGCGTTACATGAGCTATTTTCGGACAATGAGACCATTGATAACGTTGAAGTTCACTGACAAAAGCATTGCATTGGACTGCACCTGGCTTTGAAAGGCACTAGACATCAAAGGTAATAGGACAATATAAGAACTGGCGCTAATAGGGGCCTTAGAGACCAGCGGATATTAGGTATTAAAAGACATTTGGCGTTGATTAATTTGAGGACCGGCGCCAAACAACAAATTGTAACCATGATCGATGATTACAATATCCCGACGGTAATACGTCATTCATCACTAAAAGGACTTAACTATGTTAACTATATTTATCAATCGTTTTTCTTTCTTTTCTGCAATATTTGTCTTTCTTGGGACGTTCTGTGGTTCACACACAGCCATTGCCGCACCGCAAATACAATGTTCTATCCCACTCGCTGTTGAGTGTGATGTATTCGACAGTGATGGCTTTTCTGCGGTGACGGTGGCGGTCGATTATGGGGGTGAGATTGGTGTTATCAATGTTGTTTCTCAGAGCTTTCAAAACTGCCGCAACAATACCGTTATTAGCTGGGACCCCATTATTCCCAACTATCAAATCATTACCACACCCTGCACGTCAGGCATTGGTAAGATAACCTACGATGGTAGCGGCAAAGGACGTAAAACACCTCAGCTCAGCGTTTCGTCCTATCGTATTATTGAAAGCGATGATGGGCGTTCACTCAAGGCCGCACTCGATAAACCTGACGCTAAACCCTTACCATCTCAATTTACGGGTTTTAAAGGCGACGATATTAAGCAGGGAGTTTTTGAGACCGATTGCACGTGGACCAATCAAGATCAAGCCAAATGTCTGGTATGGGATTGTGACGGCGACGGCGTTTGCGTAGAACTAGGCAGTTACTGCGTGGATAAATATGGACGAGACGTCCCCTGTGCTGATTAGTTTTATTACATGAGTCTTGTGGGGCTTTATGCCCCACAATTCATTTACTCGCCACGTTTTACAAGCGCTTTTACTTTTCCCTTAGTCTTCACTTATCGGCGTCAATACCAATTTATCAATTAAGTAGTTACCCTCGCTACCAATGGAGCGCAACGCTAGCATTCGGCTAAAGTTGGGTAGGTTAATGTCATACTCTACCTTGCCTTTTTCACCGGCGTTAATCGGTGGCAAGTTGATTCTGTCGAATACAGGTTGATCATTCACTTCCAATTTTAATCGCGAATTGACTGGCTCGTTATACTCAACACCTTGGTAGACAATGGTAAGCCTGTATTTGCCTGCAATAATCTCAAGGTCTTCCCATTTAGCGCGGTCATTGCGGGCGGAGAAGCTTAGAAACCCAGTATCGGTAAAGCCTGGTACGGCGGACTCCAAAGATGCTTGTTGATTAAATTGATCGATCGTGTCGGCGGGAAGCACATGGCGTTTTTTGGCTTCCACGCGACGCGTTGGAAAATCGAAGGAAACGGCATCTGTGGTCGTACACACACCTTCTTCAATACAATTCTCTAGTGTAAACAACTCCCACATTTGTTTAATGTCACGAGAATACCGGACTACACCGAGATCAACCTTCACATCTTTAATGCTTTTTGTATCACAGGCTTTCATCTGTAACGTCGAGCTCCAATCTGTATGAGATCGTCGCAATTCTTCCGGCGTAATTAAACATTCTCCCGTATTACGGTTGACGATTAAGCCCTGCTCGAGCATGGCCCACTCTTGCGTGCTTCGCTCGTCGCGTTCGAGGTCGAGGTCGTATTTACATGCGGATAAATGCAGGTCGGTTTTATTCTCGGCTAGATCCAAACACAAGCCGGTAGCTTCGTTAATCACAATCCCGGTTTTGTCATGTACTCTCCAACTATCAATTGCACTTTCTCGCTCCACAACTGCAACACCATTACGTTCGTATTTACCAAAGCTACAGGGCTCTGTCGTCAACGCCGTGTCGCCCTCGAACTCGAGCGAGGGTTGCAAGCAGTACGCGGTATTGAGGTCGGTTGTATGGTTGTAAAGTTCAGCCGCTACCAAAAACAATTGCTGCCCTTTAAAGTAATTCACACTATCGACAAAGTCACGGTAACTCTCATCACGGGATTCAAATAAACCTTGCCACATTTCTTCGTAGCGCTCGGCCGTTGCCCGCAAATTGCGATCTCTTCTGGCGTACCACGTATTTGCGGAAATACCGTTACAGGGGTTACCCTTACATCGGCTTTCATAGACTCCGGTATTATTATCCGCATCAGTGAATGTGATTCGATATGAACGATTCCATGTTGAGATAAACCCATTGTCAACTTTTTTAGTGAACTTGTATTTAGCAGTCGCAAGATCACGAGAGGATACAAACTCAGCAAAATGATCATTCGCTCTAACAATACCTTGTATTGCGCGAATACGAGACTGTTCTATTTGCAAGTTGAGGTGGTCAAACGCGGTTTGGTCTAAATCATCATGTAGACCGTATAGCTCCACAAGCACGAGATGAATATTGTATTTAAGAGCATAGAGGTGTGGTAAGAATGACACTTGCGTCCATTCGTTGCCGGCACTGAACAAGGTTTCTGCTTGCTCGATATCACCGACGATATTACTTAGCTCGGTAATTAGGATAAGCAAATCTGTTTGGCTTAACTCGCCTTGTTCCGCTAGCAATAACCGATCAGTTCGCGATTCAAATTCAAGCGAGAAGTAACCAAACAAATCGCGCATTTGTTGGCGTTGAAGATCTGTCAGCGCAAGGTCAATTTTTCTATCCACTTCGCGCATAATCTCTTCCCAGGTAAACGTCAGACCACTAGCTCCATTACACGTAGAGGCTACCCCTGCGCCGCCCCCTATCTTAAGAAGGTCAGACAGGATGCCTGATCCAGGAACTAGCTTTATCAGGCTTTCAAGTACTTTAAGTCCGCCTTGGACTTGTTTGTCACAAAACCCTGGGGAACTTTGTGATTCAACTTTATTTAAAAAATCCTGCCCTTTGTTTTGTGCCCGAAAAAGCAGCTCGCTTGATGAGCTTGCCGATAAATAGGAAACGTTGAGGTGCGAGACATCCAGCACCTCTTGAGCCTGTAAGTTTGTGCTTAGCGCGGCGGCCATCAATACACCTGCGGCGAGTGTGTTTTTGTAATCCGTTAACGTCGTGTGATTTAACATCGGATCATTCTCCTTCTTTGTAATACTTTTCTAGAGTTGGTGACACTTTGTGTGTCGGGTGCGGGTTTAATGCGAGAAGCAATTAATCCAGTCGAAAGGGCATACGGGTGGTTTTTTGAAAAGTTGCGGTTGGGGATAAAAAATTTGGAATTTTTTTGGTGGGGGTTAGTTTGCTTGTGGAGACAATCCGCAAAGAATATTTGAGCGCCAATAATGATTAAATTGGCGCCACGCACTATTGTTGATTTGGTTTGTTTATTAGCCAAGAGTGCGTTTGCGGGGATAGCGTCAGTTGAAGAGCTGGGTATCGGAGTGCTTGGCACGGTTTACCTGTAAGGCGGGCCAGCCAGGACACGCGTGAATGCATCCATGCAGCTCTCTTCGGCGTTATTGCCATGGACGGTATGTATGCAGACAATGCAGGAGCAATTGTCTGCCCTGCCTCAGAAGGTCCTGTCTAGCCCGCCTTACAGGTAATCCTCATTGGGTGGTTGCTTCTCGCCTTGGGGGAGTAGGGGAAATGCGTTGCAGCATATCCTTCAAATGCTGAACGCCTGTAACAGCCAGCTGGTCCAGGTGCCTCCTAAATCAGACTGCTGCTTGCAAAGAACATGGATTTTTCTTCATCTTTATTAAGCTGTTGATCTAAAGACGTTTTTCCCACCACCCTCGCATTTGACAGCACTGTATCTTTTACATACTGTCCAAGGCAAGAAGACCAGGTAGCTAGATATGCGATTAACACACATGTCATCAAAGTAAGGAAAACAAATGAAGTTTAATATGACAATCAAGGAAAATTATGCGTCATTTTATGATGAAAGTAGAGATAGGCACATCTTCGTTGATAGTTTCGACAACGAAACATTCGAAGTGCGTATAGGCAACCTTGAAGAGTCTACTGCAGCTGGTGAGTTAACCGCTAAAAGCGATGAAGAACTTAATGAAATGCTCGAGTCCCTCTATTTGGAGTTTGTTGGAGGCGGGCAATGATCACTGAAGGAGAATTGAGAACGCTTGAAGACTCTGTCAATGCAATGCTTTATGACGACAACATGTCATTTAAACTTTCAGTTCACTTTACCCGAGATAGAGTGAACGATAAACGAAATGATCCAATGATCAAACTACGAGAGTTGCAAAGTATCTTTAACCGTATCAACGCGTTACATAAATCACGCATTGCAGCACTTAAACACAACGACACCTTCAACATACGGTGCGTTACGTCACATATAAATATGCCCTGCGCAGTAAATAAGAAAAGCGTTAATATCAATGGGCGACATCAAGAAAATATTGTAATTACTATTATGCGTAAAAAAACATGGGTGTCTAAAGACCCTGTAGAGTTTGTTGTGTGAGCGATCACAAGCGGCTGTTATTCGCCGCTAAAAAACTCGGCGGGACGCCTAATGTAGCGCCCCAAAGACGGAGATTAAATGCCGACAGTATATGAAGCGAGTTTCGATGGTTCGAATACCGTAAGATATTTTCATATATCGTTAGTTCGATTGTATTTAGACCAAGCTCATGATAATGCGAGAGCTTCTATTTCCGCTGATCCTGGTGATGAACTAGTTGCAAGCATCACATCGGTTATGTTCTCTACTATGGCCATAGAAGCATTCGTAAACGAGATTTCAGTAGATATTTTAGAAAAGGATGAACTGAATGACTTCATAAGACTTCGGTCGCCCTACAAAATGGAAAAGGGTGAGGGATCTGTTTGTGCAAAATTACGGATAATGTTTGATAAGAAATTCAACTATAAACTAGAAAAACAACTCACCCAACAAATTATCAAACTAGCGAATTATAGAAATAACTTAGTCCACTATAAATTGAGCGATACTGCGGGAAAGCTGATTATGCCACCTATTAAGCATACACAGCTTGAAGATGGTGGGGCTATATCTACTATCGATTTTATGGCAAAACCTAAAAGATTTGAACCATCCTTTGTGAATAGTATTAATTCTAAATCAGCAGTTTCGGGATTTAATACGGCTCTTTCAGTTATTTTAAAATGGGGTAAGTTATCCGGTGTTGATGATTGCATTCCTGGATTGAGTATAATCGACTAACAATCCAATGCTTTCGAACCCGGTTGCATCTATTAATGTAAAGACAATTAAGGTGCAGCTCCCCTAAATGCACTTGTTGGCAGTTTCTAACATAGGCAATATTCTATTTTTTATATGTTGATCAATCGATATTAGCTCCGAATCATATACTTCGTGATAAATAATATTAGCTTTTTCAAGTGCCAGCTTTTTGTTATGGTCACGTTTTTTTGCATTGCCCTGAAAGTGGCCTTTTCCATGGAATTCAATAACCAACAATGGGTTAAATCTTTTGTTAGTTATACAAAAGTCTGCTCTTTTTGAATTTATAGCTCTGTAGCCACTCTCATCACCACAAGCAAGAAGCTCACCTAAACTCACTTGTGAGTGGACATAATATTCTCTTTTAAGGTGCTTAATAAGAGACCAATAAAGAGTCTCTTCCCCTTTATTTAGGAGCCTTTGAGATGTATAGCTATTTCGCTTAATTGTTTGTGTTTGCCTGTCTTGATGATCTCTTTCGAAGCCGGAGCTTGTGAAACTTCTCTCTCTACGAGTATTTTCTTTCGCCTCAATATGAGAACCTTTGAATATAGAGGCGATTATTTCCCAAAGCAGCTTCAATATGTTCATTGTACTTGCAAATCCGTATTGAGTGGCAGCTAGGTAGCTGCCTGTCCATAAACGTATTTTTAGTCAGAATTTTTCTTGTAAAAAGTTTTTTCTAGTGCGAAGAAGTGGGATGTAAGCTTCGATGACAGATAGGATTTTCGTTGCTCGTCGTACTCTTTTATTCGAAACATAACCTCTGCCTTTTTTACTTCAATTACATCCGGGCTATTTCCAAAGTTTGGGTGATTCAACTTTATTATTACTTTATGTTGCCCCAACATTGGCTTTATGGATTGATGTGTCCAATATAAGTCGGCCAATGGTTCAATATGAATGCTGGCATTATCTCCAAAAGAATTATCGTAGAAATACTCCACCTCAACGAATACAGATTCATCAGTTTCCTCCACAACACTCGCAGATAGAATCTGATTTTGTCTCGAGCACAAAATACTAATATCAGTGTCAGCACCAATACTGAAACCAGATATAAATCCTTCTTTAGCATCACAAGAAGCTAGAAATGCTACGAATAGTAATAAAAAAGCCCTCATACTTTTCCCTTTCTTTGGTCAACAATTTAATTTGGGCATCAAGTATCCACATCTAGGTACATAAGTCTATATATTACGAACCGTATTTTTATAGACTAATTAATATTCAAATTTATTGTGTTTGTCAGTTACTCTGCCACTACGCTGAATATTCAAACAAGCCTTAGTAACAAATAAGCCCGCGACACCTTCAGTATCGCGGGCTTTCTGTAGTAGTCGACAGCATCACTTCTGAAATGGATTACCGTCAACGCGCACGAGCTAACCCCTTAACCATCTGGGCATGCTTTTTTAAGAAAGCTCGCCTTAGGTAGAACTATGCATTCTTCAAATCATGGAGCTCATTAATTTTGTATTGCAAATAAATGACTTGTAATAGAAATGTGAGAAAGCCGCCTATCTTAACGTTACTACCTACCGATAGTAGTTTTAGTTGATTCTTAAATGCAAACACCCACCAATAATAGAAAACGAAATATACTATGGTAGCGCCTATCAATATATTCAGATACAAAATCTCCGACAGCATTGACTCAGGCATGTAGGAAACAGGGAAATAGATGACATAGCTAATCATAGTAGTAACGATCAGCCATTTGGGAATAGGCTTAATGGCAACAGCATTGAGCATTTCCGTCCGCTTGTACAGCCAATACATATAATATATGCCTGCGGTAATAAACGTTAATCCAAACACGCCCCAGCAGGAAAATCGTGGTAATTGTAAATAGAGCTCATTGCCATCTGATGTTTCAAGATTGGCTTCAGGCGTCGAGTATGGGTTATTCATCAATCTCTACCTTGTTTAGCGTTATTATTTATTGTGTTTTTGGCTATTTAGGGATTCGGAAAAATACTAATGAATCTCTTTTATAAGCAAGCAGTTGTATCGCCATGCTTAATACAGCAATAGATGTAGGCTAAGTATCCACATTACTGCAAAGATGTCTAGCTATGCGCTAATGTGCGAAATCGACTGATACACTACATTGTTGAGAAACACAAAATAGCCCGCGATATTTGCGGTATCGCGGGCTTTTCTTGAGACGATTCTTACTTACTTGATTTAGTATACTACGGGTAGACCATCATTGAGGCTTCAACGTAATGACAATGTTGATCTCGCTCGTTTTAGGCTTTGCCACGAGAGTATCTAGCCCGCCCATCAGCGGTAATACGTTTGTACCATCGTAGTGATATTCAACAACCAGTAAATCTTCAGTCATTGTTGTGACGGCACCAACGTGCATTTGGTGGATAAAATCGACTTGTCCTGTCGCTATTTCCTGCAATTGTGATAGCACTCCGAATTTGATTTTTTCAAGTTGCTGCAAGCTTTGCTGATCCATCACTTGGCGCTCTTCATACAGGTAGGGGTAATCATTGAGGCCATCGTCATTGGGTTGCGGAAATACATCAAACCTAAATTCTTCCGAGCCAACGTCTGCAAGATCCAGTGTCGTTTCATTACCGTTTTTGTCGATCGACTTAAGCGCTCCCTCTTGCGAGTAGTCGTAGTCTAACTTAAGAGTAAACTCGTATCCTTGACCAAATATTGACGGCTGCATGTGCGTCAGGTTTAAGAAAAATTCTGTTCCGGTACCGGTGATGTGTTTTTCCATTTGTTTTACATCAGCAGCACTTGGAGATTCCATCGAATAGTCGAGTTGATAGGTTAGCTCCCCGAAGGTTTGCACGCTGTCGGAATCGCCTGTTTCGTAAAAAGGTGATGAGGTGAGATAGTCATAGCGTTCTCCATCCGATCCTTCTGGCATGTATACCGATAGATCCTCGGGTATTTCAACATCGAGCGATGTGTTGACATTTAGATTATAGGACCATTGAATATTGCTACTGTGCTCCGACCCAGCACTTGGTGTATTTTCCGACGTCTCGTTATAGACTCCCGTCTGATTAACCAGTAGTTCAATACCTAACGTACCCTTGCGCCAGCCGTCGGCTACGTCGCCGACATTATCAGCTCTGTATTCATTGGGGTAGTTTTCTTCCTCGGTGAAAGCATCTTCATGCTCCTCGCCGGAATCCGAACAGGCAGTTAACAAGAGAGCCAAGCTACTTAGAACAATAGAGCGCGCTAGTGGTCCTGTTTTCATAACAGTGGTTTACCTTTCGTTTAATATAGGGATAGTTAGCTAGGTGCACCTTGAGCGGCGCTTACGAAATGAATTAGGTCGTCCAGCTATTTATTGGGATTATTTATTTCAATTTATTCAGCGGTAGAAAACAAGTGCAGGCTTCGCAAAACAAAAAGTCAACGCAGCTTCTTCATTCCACAAAAAAGCCCGCGATACTTTTCAGTATTGCGGGCTTTTAGTCAGTATCGCGAGCTTTTGGCGAAACAGCGTTGAATTAATTCGCTTTAATGTGTTGCTCGATTTCAGACAAGCTGGCGTGGCGCACATCCTTGCCTTTCACCATATAAATTAATTGCTCGGCCAAGTTGCGAGCGTGGTCACCGATGCGTTCCATTGAGCGAAGTGCCCATAGGACATTCATAGCGCGAGAAATGGAGCGTGGATCCTCCATCATGTATGTGACAAGTTCACGCATCGCCGTTTTATATTCTTGGTCGATCAGACGATCTTCTTTAACAACATTAACTGCCATCTCGACGTCATAACGAGCAAAGGCGTCCAAGCTGTTACGAAGCATACGCTGCACACCGCTGCCGATGTGACGTAATTCGGTGTAACCGTGTGGCGCTACGCCTTCTTCTGATAATGCGATAGCCATTTTAGCCACTTTATGCGCTTCATCGCCGATGCGCTCAAGATCGCGGACTGCTTTACTGACAGTAAGCACCATACGCAAGTCGCTTGCAGCGGGTTGTCGTTTAGCGAGTACCAAGGTGCATTGCTCGTCAATATCAACTTCTTGTTGGTCAACTTTGTTTTCATCGCCGATGACTTGCATCGCGATTTCGCTATCAACTTCTTCAATCGCTTTTACAGCATTGAATACTTGAGTCTCGACTAATCCACCCATTTCCAACAATTGTGTTTTTAGCGCTTCAAGATCGCTATTGAACTGTTGCGAGATGTGGTTATCTAGATTTAGCTTGTCCATAGTCTGTTACCAAATGCGTGTGTGGTTGTTACCCGAATCGACCTGTAATGTAGGCCTCGGTCATCTCGTGTTGAGGGTTGGTAAATACCAATTCCGTTTTGTTTGCTTCGATCAATTTACCTAAATGAAAGTAGGCAGTGCGATGTGATACGCGTGCGGCTTGTTGCATTGAGTGCGTCACGATGGCGATCGTATAGTTTTCGCTTAATTCAGCGATCAGCTCTTCGATTTTTGCGGTAGCAATAGGGTCAAGCGCTGAACAGGGTTCATCCATTAAGATGACTTCTGGACTTACCGCGATGGTTCGCGCAATACATAAGCGTTGTTGTTGACCACCCGATAGGCCAGTGCCTGGCTGATCCAATCTGTCCTTAACTTCATTCCATAGCCCGGCGCGTTTTAAACTGGTTTCAACAACTTCGTCGAGTTCTGCGCGATGATTCACTAAGCCGTGAATACGAGGACCATAAGCAACGTTATCGTATATCGATTTAGGAAACGGGTTGGGCTTTTGGAATACCATGCCAACACGCGCCCTTAGGGGTACCACATCGAGCTTAGGATCGTAGATGTTTTGTCCATCGAGGCTGATGTCACCTTCGATGCGGCAGGTATCTATCGTGTCATTCATCCGATTTAGGCAGCGTAAAAAGGTCGATTTACCACAGCCGGATGGCCCAATCATCGCGATGACTTCATGTTCGCCAATATCTAAGCTCACATCGTGCATAACTTGCTTTTCGCCATAGTAAACTTTGACGTTACGCGCTGTCATTTTGGGATTATCGCAATAAGGGGTACCAATGGTCTCTTGACCTAGGTATTGCTCGACCCCAGCTGGGCCATTTTCTGCGGGCTTAGATTCTACGGTTGAATCCATCGGGTTGCTTTCCTTCTTTAGCGAGACAGCAGATTCCGCTGTGGTCGCTTTGCTCTTTTCAATGCGTTCTTCTGTGACAATATCCATCTTAGACCTCTCTACCAGCGTCGTTCAAGGCGCTTGCGTAACCAAACGGCCAAAGTATTCATAAAAATCAGGAAGGCCAGTAGCACCATGATCGCTGCCGAGGTGCGCTCAACAAACGCTCGCTCTGGACTATCGGCCCATAAAAATATCTGTACCGGCAATACTGTTGCCGGGTCAGTAATACCTGCTGGCAAGTCGACAATGAAGGCAACCATACCAATCATCAGTAACGGTGCTGTTTCGCCCAGTGCTTGTGCCATACCGATAATGGTGCCGGTCAACATGCCAGGCATGGCGAGCGGTAGCACATGATGCAAAATCATTTGCATTTTTGATGCACCAACGCCTAAAGCGGCTTCTCGAATGGATGGCGGCACCGATTTAATGGCCGCTCGACTCGATATAATAATGGTTGGCAATGTCATCAATGTGAGAACAAGGCCACCCACTAACGGTACAGAGCGCGTTAGGCCAAACATATTGATGAAAATGGCGAGTCCGAGAAGCCCAAAAATAATCGAAGGTACTGCGGCCAAGTTGTTAATATTTACCTCAATAAGTTCGGTAAATTTATTTTTAGGCGCGTACTCTTCGAGATAGATCGCAGCGGCAACACCAATCGGGAAAGATAACAGCAAGGTCACAACGAGGGTAAACAAAGAACCTAACGCCGCACCTAAAATACCGGCTTGCTCTGGCTCTCGGGACGCACTTGCGGTAAAGAAAGTGGTGTTAAATTGGGTACGAATCGCTTCATCATCAATTAACGTTTGAACCCAGCCAATTTGTTGTTCGCTTAAGCGTCCCGTAAAAGGCTCTCCGAAACCATCGAGACTTTTTACGTACACGTCAACATCATCATCCGCCAGAATCCAAGTGGATACCGTTTCACCCAGCAAGTCGGGGTTCTCGGCCAATGTATCCTGTAAATGGAATGATGCTGCATTGCTCAACATTGCGCTTAGGGCGCGTTTGTCGCGACGGCTTTTTGCATCCGGAAATTTACCGCGAATGGCATTGCGCAAAATAGCTTCGTAGTTACCAGCGCGCAATTGTTCTGGATCTGTTGCATCCGAAATGCCTAGATCGTCGCGATTAAATTCTATTGGCAATAAAATACGCGTTTGCTTAAACGCAGGTAAACCTTTGGAAATGATATCGGTAAATAAAACCACCAAGCACAATAAGCCAAAGCCGATGGACATTAATCCGTACAAGCGAAATCGCTTTTCAGCGCGATAACGCTTGCTGAGATTTTTTTCAACGATATCAATCGTTCGTTGAGTTGCTTTATTCATACTGCTCCCGATATTTTTTCACTACGTGCAGCGCTAGGAAATTCAGGCTGAGCGTTACCAAAAATAGCATGAGTCCGAGCGCAAACGCGGCCAATGTTTTTGGACTATCGAACTCTTGGTCTCCCACCAACAGGGTGACAATTTGTACCGTGACTGTAGTGACCGTTTCCAACGGATTCGCCGTGAGATTTGCTGCCAAACCAGCCGCCATAACCACAATCATGGTTTCACCAATCGCACGGGATACCGCCAGCAATACGCCACCCACAATACCGGGTAGTGCCGCAGGAATAACGACTTGTTTGATGGTTTCAGATCGAGTTGCACCCAGGCCTAACGATCCGTCACGCATTGCTTGAGGAACCGCATTGATGACATCGTCCGAGAGGGATGAGACGAATGGAATAATCATCACCCCCATGACTATACCCGCTGCCAAAGCGCTCTCTGACGAAACCGTAACGCCCATATCGGCACCGAGGTTACGAATAAAGGGGGCAATAGTTAATGCCGCAAAAAACCCATACACCACGGTGGGAATACCCGCTAGCACTTCCAGCATGGGTTTAACAATAGAACGAACTCGTGCAGACGCGTACTCGGATAGATAAATTGCTGACATTAAACCAGTGGGCACCGCAACCACCATCGCAATGGCAGAAATAAGCAAGGTTCCGGTAAACAATGGGATGGCACCAAACGCACCGGAACCACCTACTTGATCCGCACGAATTGCAACCTGCGGACTCCACTCGACGCCAAAGACAAAATCGGTGATGGGTACTGATTGGAAAAATCGAATCGATTCAAATAACACTGACAAGACAATACCGAGCGTTGTAAAAATCGCGAGACATGAACATAACAGCAAAGCAATCTTGAAGACTTGCTCGACTTGAATGCGCGCTTTAAATTCTGGATGGACTTTTCGCCAGCCCCAGAGGCCGCCGAGAATAGCGACTGAGATGCTAATGACCGTAATACTGCTCTTCGCGGTACTTTTAAGGCTCACCAGGTGATCGGCTGCCGCTTGTAGCGCCGGGTCAATCTCACCCACGTGATTCCCTGCAGCGATGTTATTAACGCTGTTTAATAACAAGTCCATTTCACCGGAGCCTTGATTACGCAAGTTTTCCGGCAGCTCAGCTAAAATAATATTGCGAATAATAATGTCATCAAAGGCAAACCAACCAGCCAGAACAATGAGACACGGTACCGCACACCACAGTGCAGTTAATGCACCGTAATAAAACGGCAGTGAATTGAGATAGCGCGCACCGCCGAGTTTGCCAGCGACCTGGAGAGAGCGAGAACGCCCCAATATATAGGCGACGCCAACAATAATCACGAGGGCAAGTAATAGTGTGGAGGGGTTCATAACACTCTTCTTTAAGTTGCTCTATTGTCCATCAATCCTGACCAAAAGCGTTCGCTTAGCGAACTGTACTTAGCAAAATAGCCCAGCAAGAAACTTGCTGGGCTATTTGCCGTAATCCATTACGCAGAGCAGGGTGGGGGGCACCACCGCTGCAACTCAATTACATATTGAGAAGTTCTAAATTTTTAACTGCTTTAGCAACCGCTGCACGCTTCTCTTCACCCAGAGGAATCATGCCTTTTTCAGTGAGGTATCCTTCTTCACCAAATGCACGCTCGTTGGTAAATTCAGCGAGGTATTCTGCGATGCCCGGTATTGTACCAACATGCGCTTTCTTCACATAGAAGTAGAGCGGACGCGAGACAGGGTAACTACCATCAGCGATGGTCTCGAAGGTTGGGTCTTCGCCATCAACCTTAGAGCCTTGCACTTTATCGGCGTTTTGGTCGAGGAAGCTGAAACCAAAGATACCTAATGCTGAAGGGTTGGCGTTTAGTTTTTGAACGATTAGGTTATCGTTCTCGCCTGCTTCAATGTAAGGGCCGTCTTCACGTACCGCATGACAAACCGCTTTGTACTTGTTCTTGTCGACTTTCTTCATGTCTTTGATCCAAGAGAAGGTCTTACAACCACCCTCTAGTGCCAATTCGGCAAACGCATCGCGGGTGCCCGACGTTGGGGGAGGACCAAGCACTTCAATCGCAGTTGCAGGAAGCGCAGGATTGACGTCTTTCCAGGTTTTATAGGGGTTTTCTACCAATGTCTCTGAGCCGTCAGGGTTTGGAACGGTTTTAGCCAACGCTAAGAAGAGATCGCGGCGAGTCAACGAAATTTGTTCAGTTTGAGTCGAGTTCGCGATGACGATACCGTCGTAACCAATAAGCACTTCAACGATATCTTTAACGCCGTTTTCCGCGCACATCTCAACTTCTGAAGACTTAATGCGACGTGACGCGTTGGTGATGTCTGGGTGACTTACGCCAACGCCCTGACAGAACAGCTTTAAACCACCGCCAGAACCTGTCGATTCAACCTTTGGCGTTTTGAAGTTAGTGCTACGACCAAAGCGCTCCGCTACGACTGTCGAGAAAGGGTATACGGTAGAAGAACCGACGATGCTGATGTAATCGCGGCCTTCCGCTTGAGCACCCGCTGCTGTCAATGCAGCTGCTGCTAATAATGTAGTGTTAATAAGTTTTTTCACGTTTTTCTCCGAAGTCCCAACAAAAGCCCTGAAAAGCGGCCCATGTCATGTCACAAATAGAAACCATTACCCGATTAGGGAATGGGCGCATTATGCGAAAGCTATATGACAGTTTTGTGACATGCTGTAACACTTCGTAGCCTGTATCCCTACTAGAGCCGCAACCCATTGATTCGTATATACTTCCCCGCATAAATCAATTTACCCAATAAGCTGCCGATTCCATCATGACCTACCTGGACCAACTTAGCCTAACTCTGGGCCGAGCCGTCGCCTGGCTGACGCTGGTCATGGGTGCTGTGACATTGGGACTGGTCGTCGCGCGGTATGGCTTCAACGTTAACGCCATTGCGTTACAGGAAAGTGTCATTTACATGCATGGCCTGGTGTTTTTACTGGGATCTGCCATGACGCTGCACCAACAGGGACATGTGCGAGTCGATGTCCTCTATCGGCGCTTTAACGCTCGCCAGCAAGCCTGGGTGGATGCGGTAGGCGGTATCGTCCTACTGTTGCCTTTTTGCCTCTTCATGCTGTTTATCAGCATCAACTTCGTGACAACCAGCTGGCAGAACCTCGAGGGCTCTACTGAACCTGGCGGTATCCCGGCTGTGTTTCTTTTAAAGACGCTGATCCCGGTAAGCAGCGGCCTGCTGGGTTTGCAGGCGATCAGCGAAGTGGGGCGCTGCACTGCGCGCCTCATGCAACCGGATTAGGGGCTAGCTCGTGTTTGAACCTTCGCTTGTCGTTGAGCTATTGCCGTTACTGTTTTTCTTCGTCACCTGCGCCATGCTCATGTTGGGCTATCCGGTGGCTTTTACCCTGGCGGGGAGCGCGCTAATTTTCGCGGGTATTGGCATCGCCTCAGGCGTATTCGACCCCAATTTATTGCTCGCTTATCCCTCGCGGGTTTTCGGCACCATGATCAATGGCACCTTGGTTGCGGTACCGCTATTTGTTTTTATGGGTGTGATGCTCGAAAAGTCGCGCATTGCCGAAGTGCTACTGGCTGATTTGTCCCGTTTGCTCGGTAGGCTACCGGGTGGGCTTGCCGTTGCCGTATTGATCGTTGGTATGCTGATGGCGGCCAGCACCGGTATCGTCGGCGCTACAGTTGTGACGATGGGACTGATGTCGCTGCCCACGATGTTGAATAACCGCTATGACCCCCAACTGGCCACCGGCATCATTTGCGCAACCGGCACGCTCGGCCAGATCATTCCACCCTCCATTGCCTTGGTCTTGCTAGGTGACGTGCTCTCAACGGCCTATCAACAAGCGCAGAACGCGCAAGGCATTGTTAGCCCTGATACGGTATCGGTGGGCGACTTGTTTATTGGGGCATTAATCCCCGGTGTGCTGTTGGTTGTCTGCTATGGGATCTACGTTGTCACCCGCGTCGCACTCCAACCATCCTTGGCGCCATCCATTCGCGCGGACTCCAGGGCCGACGGTGACAAAAACACGGTGTCTTTGCACCATACGCTGCGCAGTCTTCTGCCACCAATCGCGTTAATGGTGTGTGTGCTTGGCTCGATTCTCATGGGAATCGCAACCCCAACCGAAGCCGCTGGCGTCGGTGCTATGGGAGCCATGCTGCTCGCTTTTATCAATAAGCAACTCGATATAAACACACTCCGGAGCGTGGTTCGCTCAACCACCGAAACAACCGCGATGGTGTTTATGATTTTATTGGGCGCTTCATTATTCTCGCTGGTGTTTCGCGGCTTTGGCGGTGATGCATTGATCGAAGCGTTTTTCGCAGACCTACCGGGTGGAAAATGGACAGCGCTGCTGCTAGTGATGCTGGTGGTCTTTCTGCTTGGATTTATTTTGGACTTTATAGAGATTACTTTCGTGGTCGTGCCTATCGTCGGGCCGATTCTCTTGGCAATGGATATTGACCCGGTTTGGCTAGGGATTATGCTCGCCGTCAATCTACAAACCTCTTTTTTAACACCGCCATTTGGCTTCGCACTCTTTTATTTACGTGGCGTCTCACCAGAGAGTGTCACCACTGGGACGATTTATCGTGGCGTCGTGCCATTTATTGTGATCCAATTGCTGTTACTCGTACTGCTCGCCGCTTATCCTTCACTCGCTACCTGGCTTCCCACCACGCTGGGGTAACTCTTTAGGGAGCAAGTTAGGCAATTTGCTGTCTAGATACAGCGGAAATTAGTGAACCGCTTTTCACAATGAAGATAAGGCAGCTACACTGAATTTTTTAAGTCGCATATTTTTGGAACTAGAGATAGGTCGTACTCCATGACAGATATAGATGAAGATCCCACCCCTACTGGCACACTGACACTACAAACACTCGCCATGCCTGCCGACACGAATGCAAATGGCGATATTTTTGGTGGCTGGTTGATGTCTCAGATGGATTTGGCTGGCGCCATTCTCGCGCACGATTATGCACTTGGCCGAGTCACCACTGTTGCTGTGGGTGGTATGACCTTTTTGCGCCCAGTTCCCGTCGGTGCAACCGTCAGTTGCTATGCCCAGGCGCTAGAAACCGGTCGCTCATCTATTCGGACCCTCGTCGAGGTGTGGATCAAATCTAACCGCTCCGGTGATGTTGAGAAAGTTACCGAGGGCGAATTTGTTTTTGTGGCCATCGATGATCACGGTCGCACACGCCCACTGAAGAAAACGCTCGACTAATCTCTATCGCGCTGCATAACTTGAACTTTAAAAAGCCCTCGCTGATCGCGAGGGCTTTTTTGTTTCTACCTGGCTTACCGCAGGCGGTAGTAAGCTTCTTCCGCGACCTCGTGATAGGTTTGCACCTGTTCTGAATAAGTGCTGTAAGCACGGTATACTTTATCGAACACGGGGTCTTCTGCCGCAATTTCCTCATAGAGCTCTATCGAGATTTTACGAAACTCATTGATGACATCATCAGGCAAGCGCCGCACTTCGATTTCATCATTGTTTAACAGCTGCTGCAAGGCGGCATTATTTTGGCTGGTGTAATCATCGAGCATATCTTGATTAATGGCGCGCGCCGCGAGCGCCACAATATGTTGCAAATCTTCCGGCAAGCTCTCGTAGGCTTGTTTATTAACGATTAATTCAAGCGTCGGGCCCGGTTCGTGCCAACCAGGGTAATAGTAATATTTTGCGACTTCGTGCAAACCCGTGGCGATATCATTATAGGGACCAACCCATTCGGTGGCGTCGATGGTTCCTGTTTGCATCGCTGTGTATAGCTCACCACCAGCAATAGTCACTGACGTACCGCCTGCACGATTGAACACTTCGCCACCGATACCGGGAATGCGCATTTTTAAACCCTGCACATCGTCGAGCGAATTAATTTCCTTATTAAACCAGCCAGCCATTTGGACGCCGGTATTGCCTGCAGGGAAAGGAATTAAATTGTAGGGCTCATATAGTTCACGCCACAACGCTAAACCGCCACCGTAAAACAGCCAACCGTTCATTTCTTGCGCATTCATACCAAACGGTACTGAGGTAAAAAACTGGGCTGCAGGCATTTTACCTTTCCAATAATAGGCTCCCGAATGACCCATCTGCACGCTGCCGGACGAGACCGCATCAAACACACCTAACGCCGGCACAATTTCACCCGCACCTTCTACGTGAATCACTAACCGACCACCGCTCGCGTTACGAATATACTCTGCAAGATTCTCCGCCGCTGCCCCCAGCCCTGGCAAACCTTTTGGCCAAGACGTCACCATCGTCCAAGTATATTGGGGCTGATTATCAACTGTTGAATTCACTTGCTGCTGTAGGGGTTTTGCACTACCTACACGTTCCATCACATACAACGCAAAGACAATCACCAATAGAGCAATTAAGCCCAGCGTGACTAGTGGCAAAATACGACGTTCGTTCATTGATTAAACTTCTTTATTATTAGCAATCGATAGATACTAGGCGCCTATAAAAATTAGTATTTTTTGGAGATGCCTAGATGGCTTCGAGCTTCGCATATTGAAGCACCAACCACTTACTGCCTTCACCATCAAAGTTCACTTGCACGCGAGCCGACCCACCTTGGCCTTCAAAGTGCATCACCACACCTTCACCAAACATTGGGTGCATGACTCGCTGTCCTAGCTGAAAACCAGAATCACTCGTTTCAGCGATGGGTTGCTGATAGTGACGATAGCTCACTGGACGAGAAATACTCGAACGTACTCGCACTTCGTTGAGAAGTTCGCTCGGGATTTCACGAACGAAACGAGAAATCTTATTGAATTTTTCACTGCCGTGGAGACGACGCGATTCCGCATGAGTGAGAATCAAACGCTCCATGGCTCGGGTTATCCCGACATAACACAAACGGCGTTCTTCTTCTAAGCGTTCTGGATCTTCAGCGGACATACGGTGCGGAAACAAATCCTCTTCCATTCCGGCTAAAATGACAAAAGGGAATTCTAAGCCTTTGGCCGAGTGCAAGGTCATCATTTGCACCGCATCGTCATATTCTTCAGCCTGGGTATCGCCCGCGTCGAGCGCCACAGTATCGAGAAATGCTTGTAACTCGCTGACTCGTTCAGCTTCTTCTTCGTCGAAGTTGAAACCTTTACAGGCGTTAACTAATTCTTCCAGGTTTTCAACACGCGCTTGGCCTTTCTCACCTTTCTCTTTTTTGTGGTGATCGTACAAACCGGATGACTGCAATACATGCTCAGCAAATTCCGATAGCTCCAAATCATGAGAATCGTTATCCAGGCGATTGATCAACTGCATAAACTGCACAACCGCGTTTGCAGCGCGAGCCGTGAGCAAATTATTTTGCAACATTTTCTCGCAAGCTTCCCACGACGAGCTGCCTTCTTCACGGGCCAGCATACGAATATTTTCAATGGTTTTGTTGCCGATACCACGCGTTGGCGTGTTAATAATGCGCTCAAATGCCGCGTCGTCATGGCGATTAGACACTAAACGCAGATAGCCCAACGCATTGCGAATTTCTAAACGTTCGTAGAAACGTTGTCCGCCGTAAATGCGGTAGGGTACACCTTCTACCAACATGGCTTCTTCAATGACACGTGACTGTGCGTTGGATCGATACAACACAGCACAGTCACGATAGCTATTGCCTTGCTGTAGCCACGATTTAACGCGCTCAACAATAAAGCGGGCTTCATCTTGTTCATTAAAGGCCGCATACAAATCTATTTTTTCACCATCATCGCGATCGGACCACAGCTCTTTTCCGAGGCGGCTGTTGTTGTTAGCGATGACGGCATTAGCCGCCTTCAAAATCACATTGGTAGAACGATAGTTTTGCTCCAGACGTGTCGTTAACGTGCCGGGAAAGTCCGTCGCAAACTGCTGGATGTTTTCAATTTTTGCACCACGCCAACCATAGATAGACTGGTCATCATCACCTACTGCCGTGACATGAGATCGATCCCCGGCTAGTACACGTAACCATGCATATTGCACTGCATTGGTGTCTTGGAATTCGTCCACCAAAATAAATGGGAAACGTTTTTGATAGTGCGCGAGTAACTCTGGGTTGTGCAGCCACAGTTCATGTGCACGCAACAACAACTCAGCAAAATCAACCATGCCGCCACGTTGACAGGCGTCTTCGTAATTTCGGTAAACGTTTAACATGGTTCTCAGAAAGGGATCACCGCTCTCTTGAATGTGTTGAGCACGCAGACCTTCATCTTTCTGCGAATTGATCCACCACTGCGATTGTCGGGCAGGCCAGCGGTTTTCATCGAGGGCTAGCGCTTGGTGAATTCGTTTGACCAAGCGCAACTGATCATCGCTATCGAGGATTTGGAAATTTTCAGGTAGATTGGCTTCGCGCCAATGCGCCTTGAGCAAGCGATGGGCCAGCCCATGGAAGGTGCCTACCCACATACCAGTCACAGGTCGTCCCAAAATACTTTCGAGACGGCTGCGCATTTCTTTTGCCGCTTTATTGGTGAAAGTCACCGCCATGATGGAATAGGGTGATGCATTTTCGACCTGGATTAACCAAGCGATTCGGTGCACCAACACACGTGTTTTACCACTACCAGCCCCCGCTAGAATCAATTGATGGCTAGGAGGTGCAGCGACGGCATCACGCTGGGTGTCATTAAGGGAATTAAGAAGTTCAGATACGTCCATCGCGCCATTGTATCAAAAGGTATCCAACAGCGAATCTATCCTGCCCTCATTCGGGGATAAAACACCATAAAAATACCTCCATTGATTCAGACTGGTTTTAAAAGAAAACCACGACTAACCATTCAGTCTCCCTGGCGCCCGATCACGCGCCTAGCATTTGAACAATACGGTACACAGTCGTAGTATCGACCAAATAACAAGCAACAATCGCTACCCAACCACAGTCCCAATCCGCCGACTAAACATCGTATCGAGCAAGTCACGCAGGCGAACCCAGGCTACTAGTCTAGGCTACAGATGGCACGTTGGTAGGCTACAGGATGCTAGACCTAAATGTTGTCTCAACGCTTGATAACCAGTTTGCTATTTGCTGTCTCTTTGTGTGTGACAGGGGTGACGCTCGGACAGCAGAATGATGTGGCTGATGTATTTGCTCACTATGTCCTTGATCCGTCGCAACGACTTCGTATTGCCAACCCAGATTACGTCGCATTCAAAGAACCCACCACACTAGACTCTGTGCTTGCATCCTCCGCCTGGAAAAGCTATTCGAATAGAGAATCATTTTTACCAGGCCAATATAAAGCTATCTGGTACCGCTTTAGCCTCCAGGCGACGGATGCTGCCAATACAACCTGGTGGCTCTCACTTAATTGGAGCATGGTAAACCGCGCGCAACTGCATATTTTTAATACCACCCAAAAGATATGGCGAAGTACTCGGCCGGTTGGAACACGCTACTACTTGAGTGATCGCTATCGAGATAGCTTATATTTCGATTTTCCCCTCGATTTAGAGGATGATGCCGAACACATCGTGTACCTGAGTATCGAATCGAGTAATATTTTGTCTGTACCGCTCTTCATATCGACAGACAAGCAGCTCACAAAGCATTACACCACCGAAAAATTTTTGATTGGCGCGCTCTTTGGATGCCTCGCCATTATGTTTGTTTACAATCTATCGCTCGCCGCGTTGCTGAATGACCGAAACTATTACTACTACTGTTTTTTTATTGCATCAATCCTACTCTATCAACTTAGTGCCAGCGGTGTGGGAACCTATTATTTGTGGGATTCGAGCCTTTTTCTCAAACAGAAAGCTTTCGTCCTTTTTGGCTGCTTAGGCTTTCTAGGGGCCTCTGTATTTATTGTCAAATTTCTCGATCTTGAAAATTTTTCGAAGCCTGTTCGAATCGGCGCCCGTATAACCATCTTGGTTTGGATTGTGCTCCTTTTCCTTTCAATACCTTTTACCCATGCTGGCTGGCTTTCCCACGCTATCAATGCCATTTCGTTCTGGATATTTTTTGCAGGCCTGGTTCTTGGCTCTATTCTATCTTTGCGTGGCAACATTTCCGCGAAGATATTTATGCTTTCATGGTTTGTACTCATGATTGGGACCAGCTGCTTTATGCTCGCTATCTTTGGCAAGTTGCGCCTCACTATTTTCACCCAGTATTCACAAATGTTTGGCTTCGTTGTCGAAATGGCACTGTTATCGTTTGCGCTTGCTTATCGCATTAATATTCACAGGTTACGTCGCGATGCGGCGCAAAAAAATGCCTTGGTGTTAGCGGCTCAAGTTAGCACCGAGCGGGAGCAACGATTACAAGCGCAGAAAGATTCCCTCGACATGCAAACGAAACTGAATCAAGAGTTAGAGGAACAGGTAAAAGAGCGCACCATTCAACTGGAAATCGCCATGGAGAAGCTAGAACACGCGAATATCGAACTCACCAACTTATCCAATACCGATGCACTGTCAAATACTTACAATCGTCGCTACTTTGATACAATTTTTTCAACGGAGTATGGACGGGCACATCGATCAAAACAACCACTTGCTCTGATACTCATCGATATCGACCATTTCAAATCCGTCAACGATTCCTATGGTCATAGTGTTGGCGATCGCTGTATTCAGGTCGTTGCAAAAAGTTTATCTGAAGAAGCAAAACGCCCCGGGGATATACTCGCTCGCTATGGTGGCGAAGAATTTGTCTTACTACTGCCTGCAGTTGGCGTTGATATCGGCGCGGCCATTGCGGAGCAATGTAGGAAAAGGGTTGCGCAACTGGATATTGAGAGTCAAGGACACTCAATTCAACTTACCGTTAGCTGCGGAGTGGCCGCGTGGATACCCAACAAAGATGATGACTACCAGACGCTTGTCGATGCGGCCGATGCCGCCCTCTACCAAGCCAAACACCAAGGCCGTAATCAAGTCGTTGTCTCCTCTTTAACCGCCGACAGCAGCACTCTCTCCTCATAGTGCATACCTAGCACACTAGCATTCTCGCTCTATCCTCTAGAAGCAAACTCGCCTGCCACTGCTACACTCAATAGTAACACTCCGTATTCTTTTCGAGCCTCTCATGCGTCGACTCCCATTAATTCAGGCCCTATTGTTCTGGACCGTTGTATTGTTGGTGGGCAATAGCCAAGCCGATGTCCAACACGGCCAATCAAGCGTTGACATAAAAGCCAGCGATAAACGCTTTTTCGTCCATCAATTAGAATTATTGACAACAGAAAACGAGTTTAGCGCTGAAGAGATAGCCTCCGACCGATTTAAAGATCGTTGGTCTAGCTATCAATCCGGTAGCGCTCGTTCGCTGAATAGTGGCAACGCGATTTGGTTTCGCTTTGATATTCAGTCGAAAAGCATTGGCGATGCAAGCTGGCTATTATCGATTTTTTTGGGCTCTATACGCGATGCGCGCCTGTCTGTTTATTCCCATACCAATGACAACTGGTGGCACAGCCGATCAATGGGATTAAACTATCCTCTGGAAGAACGCTATTTCAAAACACGCTTTTTAGCATTTCCATTGTCACTTGAGCCCAACCAAACCTATACCGCCTACCTGCAAGTTCAAGCGGATAATATTATCGCTGTTCCCATATCAATTACTCGACAAGATATCTTCGAAGAAGATTCACTGTTCGAGCTTCTTATGCTCGGCATATTTTTCGGAGCTTTGTGCGCTTTATTACTTTACAACGCATGCCTTTATGTTTTGTTAAAAGACAAGTTGTATTTCGTCTATTGCTGCTATATATCACTTGTTGCCATTTATCAGCTGCATGTGACGGGGCTCGGCCCAATGCATTTTTGGTACGACATCACCTGGATGAATGAATTCGGCAGTCCAGTATTTTCTTCAATGACGTTTTTAGCGGCAACACTGTTTTTTCGAGAGATGCTTGCGCTGCGTTCAGTCGGCGGCTGGATTTTACACAGTAATACTGGCATAGCCTACTGCTGGGCATTGATCGTATTCAGTTCTTTTTTTACAGAATCTATATGGGATCTCATTAATATTCTCGCATTTTTTACCACATTTGTAGGTGTTGCAGTATCACTTTATTTGTCGTTCTATAAGCATGTCATGGTGGCAAAAATCTATTTGCTCTCTTGGAGCTTTCTGATAGTCACAACATTTATTTTTATGCTTGCTCTCAATGGCGCATTACCCTTTAACCAGTTTACCGCCTACTCCCAGATGGGGGGCTTTTTAGCGGAGATGATTTTGCTCTCGTTTGCATTGGCATACCGCATCAACCTCGCTAAAAAAGAACAACTCGCAGCACGCGAAGAAGCCCTCGTTCTCACTCACCGAGTCAGTGAGGAACGAAAGGAGCGGCTAAAAGCTCAAAAAGAAACCCTCGACTTGCAACAAACCCTTAATCTAGAGTTAGAAAAGCAGGTGGAGACCAGGACACAAGAACTGCACGAGGCGCTGAAACATCTCGAAGCAGCAAACGACGAACTGACTCAACTTTCCATGACAGACGCGTTAACGCAAGTATCCAACCGTCGTTATTTTAATGAAGCGATTGAGAAAGAGTTTGAACGAGCTTATCGGAAAAATGATTACGTCGCCGTCGTATTTGCAGATATCGATCACTTCAAACAGTTCAATGATCGTTACGGTCATGCGGTAGGCGATGCGTGTTTAAGACAGGTCGCCGATGCATTGCGAAGTGTCGCAAACCGTCCTGCGGATTTGCTAGCCCGTTATGGCGGTGAAGAATTTGTCTTTTTACTACCCGGCAACGATGCTGAGTCTGCATCAGTTGTGGCTGAACGCGCCCGAGAAGCGGTTGAACAGCTCCAGTTTACCGTCGAAGGGAAACTAATTGCCGTGACGGCTTCCTTTGGTGTGTCGTCCTGGCGACCTAACAAAGACGATCAACCCTGTACGCTAATTGAGAGTGCTGACGACGCGCTTTACCAGGCCAAAGACCAAGGCCGAAACCGTGTCGTTACATCGAAGCCTGGCCTACGAGCGCTAGAAGCGTAACTTGCAATATCACCCAATATGTTCGCGCCGCGACACCATTGATTTGACGTTCCTGCCCCCACTGCTAAGCTTAATAATGCAACCAGGAGGGCACGATGCACGGTTTGGGTTACAAGGCTTTTCGTTCAATGATCATTGGAATTTTTACAATCGCTACCGCCACGGTGCTGTTCGCTTGTGATGGTAACTCTGCAGTACGGCAATTGTCCGACTATGAATTAGCGCAGCGTCAGGCCGAATGCATAGACAGAAAACCTACCGCTCCCGGAAGAGCACAAGCCTGCGAAAACGTACAACGCGAATGTGAACGCCGTAAAAAAGACCTCGGTTTATATATTTGCCGCTAGTTCAAAGGTGTAGCGGCTGGTTGTAGCTTTGCTAGCTGCTCACGCGCAGCGGCTCCCACTTTACCACCACCAGCTGCCGCCTCCTGAAGATAAGCAATGGCTTCGTTTTTGTTTCCCTGTTGTAACTTCACCTGGCCCAGGAAATAACTCGCTATCGATGTATTGAGCAGTTGCTTGCTAGCGATCAGACTTTTTTCAGCTTCCGCATAGTTACCAGACGCCACCAGTAAACTGCCTTTCCCCAGCAATGGACTAAAATACTTGGGATTGAGGGCAATGGCTTGATCAAAATCGCGAAGCGCTTCTTTCGCCTTGCCTTGAGAGACAAAGATATGGGCACGGGTCTCCCAAAAGCTATTTTCTTTTGGCTGTAGTCGAATCGCATCATCGACCAACTGTAATGCCGTATTCAAATCTTGCTGCTGTAATGCGGAAATTGCTTGCTGTTGTTTATCGTAGGCAGGTTTGTCTTTTTTCAGCTGTTTCATCACCGCTTGGAAGTCGTCACGGTGACGTAGCGAGCCGCTTAGAGATTGGGCATGCGCCTTATTAGCGGCAACGCGTTCTGCTGAGGGCGGGTGACTCGCAAAAAAGCTCGACAGCAAATCAGTACTCTGATTTTTACTTAATGCCAAAAACACTTGTTGCAGCTCAACGGCACCTTGAGGGTCATAACCGAGCTGCGACATATATTCCATGCCGACGTCATCCGCTTCTAGCTCATTCCCTCGGCTATAGTGCGCCTGCCACGCTGCCACACCAAGGCCTGCTCCCTGATTGATCAGCGCACCGTATTCGGACTCCCGCGTACTGATATCTAGCACCTGCGCACCCACACCCAGAAGCTGCGCCTGCGTCATCTGTCTGGCAGCGTGGCGGGCGGTCACATGCACAATTTCATGCCCCAGTACCGCGGCGAGCTGGGCTTCATCTTCTAAAAGTACAAGCAAACCGCGATTTATCGCAATTTTACCGCCAGGCATAGCCCAAGCATTGGGCACAGATGAATTCAGTACCACGAACTCAAATGGCAACTCCGGACGATGACTTTGCCGCGCAAGCGCCATACCGACACGCCTCACATAGGCAGGCACTTCCGGGTCTACCACGTATAATCCACCTTGCGCTTGCTGACTAGGTTGATAATTACGCTCGCCGATGGCAACCTCCTGCTGCGGCGACATTAGGGTAAACTCAGACTCACCAGTAACTGGATTTACCACACAGCCAGCCAGTGAATAAGCGGCAAGCAAACAAAGCAGAATGAAAGGGCGCACACGGCCTCCTGTTCGAATGTAATCGGTCTTCAATTTTCACCAACGAGTTATCATTTCCATGCAAGCATTACACGTTATTGAGTTACTAGCGGGCTACGACCCCAGCGGGAAGCCTATTGTAGAAAAACTTCAGGTAGATGTCTTGGAAGATAACAGCTGCCAACTTGTCCGCTCGCCAGCGTTTATCAAAGGTTTAGCAGGCGGCGACGTCATTAAACTCAATAAAGAAGACAAGCAGTTTGAAATCCAGCGACGCAGTGGCAATCTAGCCATTGTGGTATTTTCACGCGGTGATATTAATACATTGGCTGAGCAACTCATTCCGGAGCTAGAAAAGCTCGGCGGTCAACTCGATACTGAAACCGAGCGCATGTTAGTATTTTCGATTCATGTCAGCTGCGGTTTCGAAAAAATTGAAGCCATCCTGAATCAATATGTTGGACGAGATGGCCAAAGTGCTTGGCAGTATGGCAACGTCTATGACCCGACGGATGGAACAACACCTTTAAACTGGTGGCACGAGATTCTCAAGCCACAATAATCACCACGAACACCCAAATTCATTGATTGTAAACATATACTATAGAGACGCGCATGTTAATTGTTATTTCGCCTGCAAAAACGTTAGATTACGAGACACCAGCAAAAATATCCGATCACACTACGCCGCAATTTGTAAATGATTCGAAGAAGCTTATCGCTGAATTAAAACATCTTGCCCCGCAAGACATCAGCGACCTAATGCACATTAGCGACAAGCTCGGCGTGTTAAACTATGACCGGTTTCAACAATGGAAGCCTCGCTTCACCGAGAAAAATGCTAAACAAGCTATTCTTGCATTTAAAGGCGATGTATACACCGGTCTCGATGCAGAATCATTCAAAGCTAACGATTTTAAGTTTGCACAAAAACATCTACGCATTTTGTCAGGCTTATATGGCCTTTTACGTCCGCTGGATTTGATGCAACCTTACCGCTTAGAAATGGGCACCAAATTTAAAACCTCCTATGGCAAAGACCTCTACGAATTTTGGGGTGAAACACTCACTCAGCAACTCAATGAAGACATGAAGGGTCTTAAGTCTTCAGTATTGGTAAACCTTGCCTCTAATGAATACTTTAAAGCGGTCAAACCCAAGCACTTAGAGGGCGAAATCGTCAGCCCAGTATTTAAGGACTGGAAGAATGGCCAATATAAAATCATCAGTTTCTTCGCCAAAAAAGCGCGCGGCTTGATGAGTGCTTACCTAATCAAAAACCGAATCAAGTCCAGTGACGATCTGCTCTCTTTTGATCTCGATGGCTATCAATACGACCCCAAACTATCGAAAGACAACGCACCCGTATTCACCCGCAAGCAAGCCTAACATCACACCCGACAACGTCATGCCGAGTAACCTGAATTAGTCTACTCTTTAATAGAGAAAACTAAGGAAGCTCGCCATGGCGATTCGCATTTTAGTGGTAGACGACGCTACGTTTATCCGCGACATGATGAAAAAAAATCTGCGGGACCGAATTCCCGGTGCGCAAATACTCGATGCTAACGATGGTAATCGCGCCATTGCGGTACTCAAAGCCAACCCCATTGATTTAATCATGTCCGACTGGGAAATGCCTGGTATGTCGGGCGAAGAATTTCTCCGCTGGGTTCGCTCTGAAGATCATTACAAATCTGTCCCCTTTGTCATGGTTAGCAGCCGGGGGGATCGGGATCATGTGGTTAAAGCAGTGGAAGCAGGCGTTTCCGATTATTTAACAAAACCATTTACCCCCGATGAGCTGGTAAAGAAAGCCGTTAAACAATTGAAAAAAGCAGGTAAAGACCCCAACGTCAACTTTGGTTCTGCCGCAGCAGCAAACCAAGGCCATGCCTTTGGTTCAATTGATGCACTGACGGGTGGTGCTGAAAAAAAAGTTATTCAAAAAGCCAAAAAACCTATCCCCAAAGCGGATAATTCTGCGTTACTAGGAAACACACCACCGACAATAAAGTCTGCAAGCACCAAAACCGCTCCGGTAAAAAAAGCTGCACCTACGCAACCGAACAAACCGACAAACAGCGGAGGCGGTGAGCCACAAGCTCAACTTCGATTCCCGAATCTAACCTGTGCATGTGACGTAAAAGACCTGTCACTACAAGCCCTCAACGGCACAATAAAAAGAGGCGACGAGATTCCTTCATTGTTTGATCAAGCCGTTGTGGATATTGCCACTGGTGATGGCAAGGATCTCGCGCGCATTAATGGTTATGTCCACAGCATCCAAGCCGCAGAAAACCGCGTGACTACTGAACATATAAAAATCATTGTGCGTTTTGTCGATGATGACCCGCAAAAATTTGAGGTGTTATCGAAATTCATCGCTAAGCGTCGCTAGGTTCATTGTGAATTGAAAAATTTGTGGGCTTGGTTTAGCCTGCAACTATGAAACCGTTCTCCCAAGCCTGCGAAAACAATAAACAGCCAATACTCGATAAGCTCCGCGATTGCTTTGCCAACCAGGCCAACGTCATTGAAATTGGTAGTGGTACAGGCCAGCATGCCGTACATTTTGCGCAGCACTTGCCGCACGTCGTTTGGCAAACTAGCGATCTCGCCGAGAATCACGCAGGCATCAACGCTTGGATAGGCGATACCAACCTCTCCAATCTGCGCGCTCCAATGGTGCTTGATGCAAACGATAGCCGGTGGGATATACACCCATGTGATGCTGTATTTACGGCGAATACCTTACACATCATGAGCTGGCAAGAAGTCGAGAAACTCTTTAAGCACCTCGATAAGATACTCACCGAAAACGGTTGTTTGGTTGTGTATGGTCCATTTAATTATGAAGGCAAGTTCACTAGCGAGAGCAACGAGCGCTTCAACCAATGGCTGGGAGAACAGGCACCGCATCGCGCGATTCGCGACTTCGAAGCAGTATGCGCATTGGCTTCGTCAATCGGTTTGACGCTGCAAAACGATTTCGGCATGCCTGCCAACAATCGCCTTTTATATTTTTCTCGCTAGCATTAATTCGACACTTCATCTTCTTGAATAGCGCTCAGGCTTTTTAGAATATCTATATAAGCCTCTACCGAGGCTATGGATACCGATTCTTTCATCGTGTGGTAACCAATGCTAGGCACCTGTATCGTCGTTCCGCCTACCAATCCATTGGATGCGCTGATTATTCTTCCCATTTCTGTACTACCCAGTGACTGTGGTGTTTCACCTTGTTTTTCGAGACGCTGGTTTTCTTTTTCTACATAGGCGTCTTTATAAATGTAACTCAATCCTTTTTCTCTACATAGCGCTTCAACGCATTGTGTGCTTTGCTGATTGAAGGCAGCGTTCGCATCTTTTTTCCGCAACACGAGCAGTTGTGCATTCGCGGTCTCCAGGTTTGGAAAAGGACTAGTATCGAGGACGAATAGTCGATTAGTGCTACCGCCAAATCGACGAAACCATTCCATTAAGTAACGCCAACTTTTACCCGCTTCTTCTTGTGCGGTAAAAAAAGCAGTACCTTTGAAGCCACTACTGAATAGATGTACTAGCACAGCCGCCGACAATACATTATCTAGCTGGCCTTCAATGCGCCCGTTGTTGATACTCAACTTATCTTTAAACGCGATAGGTGTGCCAGCTACAACCCCCTCTAAACCCTCGACTTCAAATATTAAATTATTACGATTCTGACAAACGTAAGCGCGCTTGATCGTGCCGTTACCACGATAAACGCCTGACCAGGGTTCATAAGCGTAAACTTCTTCTCCTATGTAGCGGCCTGTCACTTTAGACATTAGTGCTTCGGAAACTGAATTTCCCAACAAGTCTGTACGATTTCCCGCAACAAACGCGGCATACTGAAATTCATTCGGCCCTGTGCAAATTAATCCATGCCGATCAATATGAGCTGAAAACATAACGCTCATCGGATCACTGCCTTGAGCAACGAGTAGGCCTTCGTACCACGTAACGTTAGCGCCTCGTTCTTCAAGCTCTCGCTGTAGCACACGAAAAAAAGAATGCTCAGCACCGACCACGCTGGGTTGACGCACAATCGCTTTTAGCAAATCGATAAAATCATCATTCATTTCACATCGGTCTCGTAACGGGGGCTAAGCACACATGAGCCATTACGTGTGCTCACTGGCGCGCATTCTATATCACAAGTTAGCGGGAGGAATACGACGTGTTTTGTGTCATTCGTCTGATTGTTTATTGCTGCGGAAGAGGGGGCTGTATTCAGACAACGTTGCGACAAGCAAATTCAAGCACCGTATAAACTGAAGGCAAAAAAAACCCGCTCTGTGAGCGGGTCGAGACTGATAATATCGACACTTGCTAACTCAACAATCCAAACAAGTGCCGACAGGGGAAGAGGCCACAACAGCTAAACATCAAACATGTATCAATGTGCAATTGTTGTGTACATAGACTGACTCTAACCTTAGGAGTTCAAAACTTTTTCAATTAATTTTTGCACCTTATGCTCTGCAAAACATAAGGTGCACTATTGATCGATATAACAAGACTAGAAATTTACATCGCCAGCCGTACCCGCAGCACCACCAATGCCACCCCCATTGCCCGGCAAACCAGGCGTCAGGGTATTGTCGGTTAATACAGGAGTAGCACCATCGCTTGTATCAGCATCAAACACAGCAAAGCTATCGCCGCCGCGCCCGCCATTAGTGCTGCTTGTTCCGCCGGTACCTGCATTGCCACTGGCAATGTCATTGCCAATCAAGATGGGGGAGAGGTCTGGCGCAACGAAGATGCCGAAAGAGGCTCCGCCAGCGCCACCGCCGCCATTGCCGCCACGGCCGCCGTCACCACCATCACCACCGCTAGAACCCGCACCACCGCGATCACATAGAGGGCAAACACCAAATACACCACCTGCACGGCCACTGGCACCGTCGCCACCAAAGCCGCCTCGAACGCCATTGCCACCGCGGCCAGCTGATCCACCTGCAAAGGCACGAATGGTGTTTTCACGCGCTTCGACATTGTTAACCGCATTTAGCCATACCGCGATAGACGCTCCAGCACTGTAGCCACCGGTACCCGCGCCACCGCCAGCACCGCCTTCACCGCCGCCGCCACCTGCGCCGCCACCAGCAAAACCGCAGCCACCGCCGCCACCACCGCCACCGCCACCGGCTGCATCAGTACCGTTTGCTCCATTGCCGCCACGGCTGATTTCATAGCCAAGAATGAAGTTAGCGTAGGCTGGTTGACTAGCACCACCACCGTGAGCGCCAGGTGCTCCATTGTCGCCTCGATTACCAGCGTCCGTTGCGTTGCTGCAGCCTCCGGCACCTGAACCGCCCGCACCGCCTTGGATGCTTGCGTTAAAGTCAGTACCATCAACGCCTCGATCACCGCTGCCAGCGGGGCCACCGCCACCGTCACCACCACGGCCACCGTTTTCACCCGGTCTTCCACTAGCACCACCCTGGCCACCTGCGTCATTGCCACCCGCACCAATTGCACCATTAGTACCTGCAGTCCCATTACCACCACGACCAGCGATAATGCTATTACCGAACAGCCGTAATGCCGACAAACCGTTCACTCGTAACCCGTAACTAGAACCTGGGCTACTATTAGTCCCTGTCGCCACATCAGAGGCCTGGATACTGTTATTGCGAATGTATAAGGTGCTAGACGATACAGGGTCAGCCAACACATCAAGTGCCACAACATCATTCCCCGCATTCCCAGATCGGCCATCAGCATAAACAGAAAAACCGGAGAAGTAGGTAGGCTCAGACACATCGGTAAACTGCACCGCCGGTTGCTCCAAGTTAGTGGTAAATGTCAGTGAGGTTTTATTACTTTCGACATCGCGTACCCAGTCCTGATCGTATCCACCGAAAATACTCGTCCCGGCTGGAACGCTGAAGGTATTCACCAAGGTATAACCACTTTGACTCATAACATACAGGTCGTCACCTGAGTCGATATTGGCAAGCGCTTCATTTAACGAAGCGTAGGGAGCGTCGATACTACCATCAGCGGTTTTTCCCACCGCCGGAGCTCCGACATATATCGCTTCCGATCGATTCAGTTGAACTTGGGTATGAGTGCGATCCGTTTGTGTCTCACCGTCAAGCGTTGCCGACAGTTCCCACACCAACGTTGTTACTTCGTCTGGTGCTTCAAACATTGGCTGGCGTCCCATTAACTCACGTGTTGTATCTCCAAACTCATCAACAACATCGGGACCGCTAATTAACGCCCATCGGTAGTCCGGCGTTCCCGTTGCAATACCTTCAATGCCACCACTCAAGGTAACAAGATCACCGCGATGAACGAATTGGTTGTCTCCGGCACGAGCAACAAAATTAAACGATGGATTTTCACACGCGCTGTATTCCGCTGCATCATCATTACCATCGGCATCGGAATCCATAATTAACGGATTACTGTACACGCGCACTAGGCTGTCACCTTGATCACAGGGCGGAGCCATTAAGTTCGTTAACCAACCATAGACTTCCAACCCATCGCCGAGTGTATCGCCATCGGTATCGAGTACATCAATGAGCGTACCCAGCTCGCGCTCCATTCGATCACCTAACCCATCGCGATCATCGTCACCCACATACACCAGCGATAATTTATCACCAGCTCGTAGTTGAATGTCGTCGATACTGTAGGGGTCGAGTAACAAGTTGTAGTAATCCGTGACGCGATCACCCGAGGTGTTATCGACATTATGGTCGTGGGCAACTAACCAATAGCGATTATCATCGGCCGACATCGCATAGTTGCCGACTGCTAGCAAACCGGTGTTAGTGGCCGAGGCCGAGCTGTCATTGCCAAACACCCAGCTGCCTGTACCCGCGTCGACGCTCAAGCCTAGAATATCTTGTAGCGCCTCGCGTATGGTCACACTGCGCGAACCATTTCCTTGGTTAATCGCTACGCGAAATTTATCTTCGCGAGCCACATCAATTCCGTAATTGATAATAACAGTCGCCGTTCTGACTGCGACATCGCGATCAATTAGCAGTAGTGACTGATTGTCGATATCAAGCAAACGATAGGTGCCGGGTGTTACCACAATATTTTCAGAATCACGAAGCAGCGTTTGCGCTTTACCGAGTGTTAGTTCAGTCGAAAAATTTAACGGCGCACTTTCGCCTGGCAACACAGTCGTTAACGGAAAACCGCCGCTGGAAAATTCCATGGTGCCAATGCTTTCAATATCAAACGGGCGTTTTGGATCAAACAGCACGGCACTTAATGTTAGGTTTTCTAAATCATAAGGAATGCGACCATCGTTAACCACTCGTGCTGTCACTCGCAAAAAACCATTGGTATAAGTGCTATTTTGCTCTTCAACCAAAGAGACGGTTTCGCCATAGGCTCGCGTGTTTTCTGCCGTTGCGCTATCGCTCCAGTTCACACTTGAACCGCGCGTTTGACTCACGGAAGATTCAAAACCCACACTCAAGCTGGATTCATAACTTCCTGTCACGCCGACGTCGGTTAAACTTGCGCTCACTTCCGCGCCAACCGTTTGGGTGGTTTCTAAACTGAGTGTATGGCCCACTTCAAGCTGTCGACTAATCTCTCCGCCCCAAGTATTACTGATGCTATTACTCTCCGAGGTTTCATAACTTGTCGACACATTGCGAGAGCCACTTGTCCCTTGAGAAAAAGCTAAGTCCACTTCCGGTACCGAGGTTAACTCCACTGAAATTTTGGCCATATCGGCAACACGTGGATTAAAGTGATAGCGATTGTTGTTCGGATCGAAGTCGGTAACCTCGCGCCCATCGTCATAGCTATCGCCATCCGTATCCGCGAGCCAAGGGTTGGTTGAATGAAGTGTTAACTCGTCGCAATCACTTAGAGTGTCGTCATCACTATCGGTTAGCCCACTACAACTAGTGACTTGACTGACAGGCACGCAACTCACAGTAACGTTATTCACATTGCCAGTAACGTTGCTACCACTGGCGTTGTTGACTGTACAAATTTGCTCAAGGGGATTCTTCTCAACCAAAATGTCGTAGCTGCCACCACTAGGTACCGTAAACGAAAAGCTGCCGTCATTAATGAGGGATTTTTCATCGGCACCACTATTCGATATATCCAGCTGGCCCGCACTGATACCACTCGCTTGTCCACTAATGGTGACATTGGTTGCTCCACCACCCCCACCGCCGGAAGAGGGCGGTGGGCTACTATCTCCACCACCTCCGCCACCGCCGCAGGCGGTTAGCCACACGGCGCAGCAAGCTCCCATTGCGACCTTTACGGTTGCGGCTGACTTAGTTCTCTTATTACCACTCATAACGACCTCCATCCTCTGTTCGATAAATGTTTTGATACAGCTACAGTAGAGGAGGTGGTGATGAGAGAATATTGCTCAGAAGGCGTAAGTGCGGCGGTTATAAGGACTACGCCAAAGTCATGAGGCGTACACAATCGCCATGTTCTCGAGCACAGAATGAAGTACACAGCTCGCCAAGAAGTTGACCCCATGCCAGCTAGCATCGATGATAGGGGCGAACACAACCATCAGCGTCATTGCGATCAAAAGGACTACGCCTTTTGGTCCATTGCGAGACTTTGCATCAACGCTATCCTTACCTTATTCATCTATACAGAGACTTAATGCGCATTATGCTGTCTTCCACCCCCAACAATCTGCAAGACATCATCCAATCGGAGCAGGTCAAAGGTATTTACGAGCAAGCAGTCATGGCCAGCCTCAATAGCTGGGGAATCGGTCTGTTTATTTTATTTATACCTAACCCCGCTGTGAGTTTCAGCCAAACCTTCCTTTGGTTTATGGCGTTGAGCATTGCATCGTCTATACGCTTGCTGTTGTGGTGGCGTTTTAGTCACTCAGACATATCTCTCAGCGAGTATCCTAAATGGGGCGTCGGGTATGCCATAGTGGTCGCAAGTGTTGCACTCATTTGGGGGTCGTCGTTATTCGTGTTGACCGACCCAAATCACCTCGCCTATGAAGCCGTCTTTATGATTGTGATTGTGGCGATGTGTATCGGTGCAGCACACGCCAGTACCACCTATCCGCTGCTAGGACAAGCGTATTACATCCCAGCAATGGGGTGCGTGTTTATCAACTGCTTTATTTTACAAGGCGCCATTTTTTACGCACTCGCCTTTATGAGTATTGTTTTTGTCGGCATGATGTTTGTTGTCGGGCGGGATAGCCACAAACGATTTGAAGAAATGTTACGGCTGCGACTTGAATTGGCGGAACAAAAAGATGAAGCCGAACGCGCAAATATTGCCAAGTCAAAATTTTTGGCTGCCGCTAGTCATGACTTACGCCAACCTTTGCATGCTTTAGCACTGTTCACAGGCGTACTTAAAACTAAAGTGAGTGAGCCTGATTCTATTAAAACCGTCGACAACATTGATCGCTCGGTTAATGCGTTACAGGGCTTATTTAACGGGTTGCTAGATATCTCAAAGTTAGATGCGGGCACACTCACGCCTGAATTTTCCAATGTTTCAATGCGCCAAATTTTGCAGCCAATTTATAACGAATGTGCATTAGAAGCGTCGGCAAAAAATATCAATTTACACATTGATATGCCGGATACCATAGTGCATACCGATCCCGATTTATTGAGCAGAATCCTACGTAATTTATTATCCAATGCGGTGCGCTATACCGACGTGGGTGCAGTCACAGTGCGCTGCACTAGTGAAGGAAACAACGTTCTATTATCCATACAGGATACCGGGGCTGGTATCCCCGCTGAAAGCCAAGACATTATTTTTGATGAATTTGTGCAGTTGCATAACCCAGAACGAGACCGCAATAAAGGCCTCGGCTTAGGTTTGGCGATTGTTAAACGTCTAGTCGATATGTTGGGCTACGAGCTTACACTGGAATCGACGCCAGGGCGGGGAACGTGCTTTAGTTTATCCGTACCACTTGGCGAGCAACTACCCACTCATAACCCCAGTATTGCAGAGCTTAGCCAACGCATGTCTCCCCTTAAGGGTATTCGGGTTATGATCGTTGATGATGAAGAAACAATCCGAGAAGGCGCGGAAAGTTTATTAGCATCTTGGGGTTGTGAAGCAAACGCATTTAGCGATGCCGATAGCGCGCTGGGCTATTTAGCCAGTGGCGGGCAGGCACCCGACATCATATTAGCCGATTATCGCTTGCAGAATGACAAAACTGGAGTACAGGCAATTAACGATATTGTCCGCATCATTGGCTCACCGATTCCCGCCGCAATCATTACCGGCGATACGGCACCTGATCGAATTCGAGAAGCCGAGTCCAGCGGTTATTTGTTACTGCATAAACCATTGCAACCGATGCAACTGCGCGCCTATTTAACGCGGACCGTACAGCAATTAAAAAATGAAGCAGGCGCAAATTGAATGAGCGAATCGCTTAGTCAATAACACCCAATTTCTTCGCGTTGACCACAGCTTCGGTACGGTTGCGCGCATTGAGTTCTTTAAACACCGCACGGATGTGAGCTTTAACGGTGGTTTCTGCACAGTCTAGTAGGCGCGCGATTTCTTTATTAACTTTGCCTTCACTGAGCAGGCCTAGCACTTCGAGCTGCCGAGGCGTGAGCACCACATTATGCGGTAGAGATGGCCCGGAGTTTGAAGCAATACTCGCTGTCTGCGCATGAGCATCGGCGGACATCGACAAGCTGAGCATTTCTGGCGGCAAATACATTCCACCGGACATGACCAGTTGCAGCGCATTGCGCATGATATTTGGCGATGCCGATTTAGGAATATAACCTGCGGCGCCCATACCAATGGCGCGTTCCATATCACTTTTTTGCAGCGACCCGGATACGACTACCACGGTCGTCGTCGGAAGGCTTTCCCCAAGGATTTCGAGAGCCGCGAAGCCATCGATCTCAGGCATGTGCAAATCCAACAAAATGAGATCCGGCTTTGCCGCAATGGCATGGTCTATTCCAGCACGCCCAGCCGCTACCACTTCGGTGGTAATCGCTTCGCCGAACTCTGCAAGCAATCCAGCGATACCCTCTGCAACCAAGGGGTGATCGTCAATTATCATTATTTTCACGACGCGGCTACCGACTCTGAATGGGTTGAAAGACCCTAGTTTAACAAAACATGTCTGACGTCGCAGTTTGCTTTTAATGCCTCAGCGCCAAACCGCGCACAACACTGCACGATTAAAAGCGATAAGAGAGTGAAATAGAGCCGAACTCATCGGCCTCGGCCTGATCTTCAAATTCACGGGTTTTGTATATGTTAGTGAATGACAAACGCCAATTACCCCCTCCCATTACCAATCCAGCCTGAATATTCCCCTGCTCGGCAATGCGCTCGACGCTGTGACTCGCTCCGTCGCGATTACCATCCAGAAAAATGTTGTAGTCAACATACTCGCCATTGGCACCGACAAAGAAATACCAGTAGAAAGCTTGATCGGGCTTGAAATAATTAGAGCCAGAAGGTGCCGGACGAATTAACGGTGGCCCATCATCTGAGGCCAGACCAGAACCCACTCGCAACGTAAAACCACCGCCACCTCTGCGCTGGGATGAGCCCAAAGTAAAACCAAGGTTGGGAATAACGTCGATGTTATCCTGCCATATCGGCAACAGCCACGAACGACGATAACGTAGATCCGCTGTCCACTCGTTATCCAGCTGGTTAGACCAGCCTTCTGGAATATCTGAACCAATCAGCTCATGCACTTTAATTTGAGCATCTTCAGCCCCGGAGTTGGGGCCAACGATCCCCGCAATAAGCTCAAAGGAAGCGACCGTTCGGTAGGTCTCTTCAATGTCATTAGTTGTTAGCCCTAAACTTAAATACGTCCAACCAGCGTAGGGACGATCATCAACGATTAACTCTGGCTCCGTTATTTCATTCGGGGTATAAATTTTCTGACCGAGAGACCAAGAAAAACGAGTCTCGTCATTGGATTGGTAAAACCAGATAACATCCGCCGTCGACCTTAACCATTTAGGCACGTAGGTATCGGAAACATAGGATATCTCAGTTCCGTGCGTGTAATGTTTATCGGTGCCCGCGCCGAATAGATCGTTTTCTAACGCGATCGATAATGTACCTTTTCTGTCAGAACACCACGCCGGTGATGTACTGAACAATGCAAGGCACAGTCCGCACATAATGTAAGGTTTCCAATATAAATGCGAAGGGTATGCAGCTTGTGCTTTAAAACTATGGATTGCCTGAAAAACGTGACTACTTAACCTTAATTTCACTTTGATACTCAACTTTAATGAAATGGCTTTACTACGCTTCCAAAAGCGATGATGAATGTTCTATATATTTCACAGCAAGCGTATTCGGCCAGCCGCTATAAAGTCATTGAGACGGAAGGTTTTACAGCTGAAGTACAACCTACGATGTTACGTAGTACGCACCACCTGCCAATAAAGTTTACTCAGCTGGACTAGGGACATCCTCCTTGCTAGCGCGCACTTTATCGATATCTTCTTCTACTTTTTTGCTGCTTTCAGCCTCCTGATCTAATCCATTGTCGCCCTGCTCATACTTCGCGACAGGCTCAAAAGCTAACGCTGAATAAAGAGGGAAATGGTCTGAACCAATAGGCGGCAGCCGCTGCAATGAAACCAAGGTAAAATGTTCGCTGTGAAAAACATGATCCAGAGGCCACCGGCATACTTTATAGTTTGCGTTATAGGTATTAAACATCCCTCGACCAATACGAGGGTCAAGCAAGCCGCTGGTTCTACGAAAAAGCCGTGTCGAAAGAGACCAGGCCACATCATTCAGATCACCGCAGACAATGGTTGGCTTGTTGGTCTCAGCAATTTTTTTCGCAACGATAAACAATTCACCATCACGCGCTGTCGATGTGTCATTTTCGGTTGGGCTAGGTGGGGCTGGGTGTAAAAAGTGTAAGCAAACCTCTTGACCATTTTTCAGTTTAACGGCGGCATGAACCGAGGGGATATTATCTTCTACCAAAAACTCTAATTGTGGGTCGATGAGTGGTTGTTGTGAATACACGTGCATACCATATAAATTGTCCAGCGGACACTTCACACTATGCGTAAAGCCCAAACTATCTAACTGCTCCTCCCACCAACGATCAGACTCTAATGTCACTAAAATATCTGGCTGAATATCGTTCACTACGTCAAGCAGCTTTTGCGCCTCACGATTCGTCATCAATACATTGCTGGAAATAATTTTTAATGTGTTGTCAGCACCGTGCGAGGCATCACGAACTTCGCGCTGATGAAACGGTGTGTAGGGATAAATCCACCACCCATGATAAAGACAGCACAACACGTTTAACCCAAAGCAAACCCAGGTCGTGATGTCTTGAAAATCCAGCCAAACCAACTGTACCAATAACACCAAGACCGCAACGGTAAAAAACTGAAAGCGTGGAAAGTCAAAATCACGAACCCACCAATACTTTAAGCGTGAAAAAGGTATTACCGTCACTAAAACGATCAACGCCGTGGCGAAAAGGCTGACAACCTGCATGACAATTCCCAAGTCAATATAGCTGACAGCAGTCTACACGTTTGCGCAATATTAAACATTTAAAAGTGGTTTTCGGAAGTAATTCGCGAGCCTCGGCCTGCAAAATAATAAAGCCTTTTAGCCGCCACAACCTGCCAGTAGACACAACACCGTAATAAAGGAATTGGCGACACGCCTCATTAGTGGATACGATAACCTACAAACAACAACCAACCCGCAAACGGTCAGCGGCCAAACCATTGGGCGTCTCCGCTGTCACTGTAAACGACTGGTGTTTAACCCGACCAGGGCACAATAAAACGGCAATCTTGTGGCCACTACATTTCTTAACCACGAAGCACCTAGCGAAGGCGGGTAATAAACAGGCAAGATATCAGCCTTCCTTTTTCAAGAATAACAAGCATCCTGGAGCGACGCTTATGTGTGATGAAATAACCGAAAAAGAAAACCAAGCATTATTCAACAGACAAGCCCAAGCAAATCAAGACCCCACCCATTCCAGCGGTATTACTCGCCGCCAATTCGGGGGCTTAGCCGCTAGTGCAAGCTTAATGATGGCGCTGCCACCAGTGGCTAACGCCTTAACCATCAGCGAGAGCGATGTCACTGTCACTACGCCCGATGGTGATGCTGACTGCTATTTCGTCCACCCGGCAGAAGGTAAACACCCAGCGGTATTAGTATGGCCAGATATTATCGGCCTCCGCCCAGCCTTTCGGGAAATAGGTAAACGACTCGCGCAATCTGGCTATGCGGTGCTCGTCGTGAACCCTTTTTACCGTGTCAAAAAAGCACCCGTCGTCGCGGCTGGCGCGAGTTTTTCAGACCCAGACACGCGAACCACGCTCATTGGCCTAGCCAGACAACTAACCCCAGAGACCCATGTCACCGACGCCAAAGCCTTTATTGATTTTCTCGATGCACAGGCAGCGGTCGACACCAGCCGTGGCGTTGGTACCACCGGCTACTGTATGGGAGGCCCTATAGTATTCCGTACAGCAGCCAGCATGGCGCATCGTGTTAAGGCAGCCGCGACATTCCACGGTGGAGGCCTGGTGACCGATGCAGAGAACAGCCCTCATCGTCTCATTCCCGATATGAAAGCGGATTTTCTAATTGCAGTGGCGGACAACGACGACGAGCGGGAACCGCACGTTAAAGGTGTACTAAAAGAAGACTTCGCAAAAGCGAACCTAGAGGCAGAAATCGAAGTATATGAAGGCGCGATGCACGGATGGTGCCCACCAGACTCCCGTGTATATCATCAAGAACAGGCGGAAAAAGCGTGGGCAAGACTACTCGCGCTATTTGAAAAAGCGCTTGCATAGCGCTGAGCTAGGGAACCCAATAAAAAGCCGCGAACCCTGTCGCGGCTTTTTAGTATTTATCAATCGACTTTTGTCGCAAACTCAACAAATAGGCACTGCATTAGTGCAATACGTCGAGAATCTCGCGAGTTATTGTATCTATATGAAAAATCTTTCTTTTAATTTTCATCCTTACAATATCATCCACATCGACCGCAGAAAGCACAATACCATGCGCAAAGAGTTCATCGTCTAAGCACTCACCGGCCACCACTTTTTGCTCCCAGTTCAGCGGCAACACGCCTTCTCGCGTCGATTCTTTTTCTAAGTTGAGTGATGACTTATCGCTTTTATCCGGATTCCCATCAGGCTTTGCAAGAGAGACAACCGATAAACTGGATAGCAGCATAATTTTCGCTGCTAGCGAAAAAACTTTCATAACAAACCTTCACTTTTTAGCGTTATTTTTTGAGGTATCTGTCTATAAAAGCACAATTCTTTCCGTAGCACAATAATTGAACGGCCGACTTACATTACTTGTCAAAAACAAGAAAATGAAATGGCTATTTAGCAAAGGTTAGTTGTTGGAAAAAGAGGGGAGTAGGTTGGTACAAACATACCGCTATTTGCTGACGCCTCAGGTCCCAAGGCGACAACCCCGACTTGTTACATTTCTTCTTTAAGAATTAGCTCATCGATGGTATCTATAATCATACTGTGGTACTCAACGATAAACCATTTTTCAAACAGTTTGGGGCCATACTGTTTAGGCCATAAACTATCATCTTGATATCAGCCATGCATGAACTCTTCAAGTAACACTTCCGCATTATTCAATGCCCAGATGCTTGCATGTGAATCTGTTTCAACTTCTTCCGGCACGAGATAAACCAAGCAATCTTCTCTTACTTGCTCTAGCGTCAGCGGGCTACTATCGGGATACGGATCAACATTATTTATCCAGTCCACGGCTGTCTGTGTTGCCTTCAAAATTATAGCTGCTCTATTAATTAACATCTGATCTCTCTGGAAATGTAACGCCCACGCCAGGGGCTGCCGAAGTGAAACGTAGGCAGTCCCGTCGCGCTTTTTGCGGCACGCTGCGCGTGTTTGTTAAGTGTCAGCCCCATGATAAAACCTATTAAAGATTAAAAGAGCAGTTCCGACCACTAATAGTAGCTTGCCAACTAAGCCAGAAAAAGCAAACTAAGATAATAAATAGACCCCGCTAGCAGCATACCCCCATAAAATTTAAATAATTTTTCGTGCATATCCTTGGACACTTAACGAGACTGTAGAAAATTTAAAACAACCCATTTTGTCCAATTTATATACTAGAAAATAGGACTGTTTTCGCAAATCTTTTTGGTTTAATCGCCGTAAAAATAATTCGATGCTACTCTCCGCACGAAAAATCGCTCGCCACAAAAATTTATTTTAATTTCTCTACAGTTTCAACGCCCACGCCAGGGGCTGCCGAAGTGAAACGTAGGCAGTCCCGCCGCGTTTTTTGCGGCACGCTGCGCGTGTTTGTTAAGCATTTTCTCTCCTTGATTCTAAAAGAACCAGTAGGCCCCGATAACTAAAACGCGATTTCAATGCATAAGCAAAGATAAGCGGAACCATAATAAATGCGAGCATAGCAAATAGGCTGTGTACTGACATGGTGGCTGCTACTATGTTTTTCAAAATATCGGGGTAGCCTCTGACAATGTAGTACCAAGTGAAAGCCCCTAAACCAGACGCGATACCAACAGCCAGCATGCTTTGCCTGACCACTGTAGCGTTGAGGGTAAAGACGATTAGGGCAGCAGATACCGCTGAAGAGAACGTTACGAACATTTTGTAGAAGTTCGGTAGCGGTTCTTGAAATAGCGGGTAATACATACTCATAAAGTACTTAACCAGCTCGGCGTAACAAACTGCTATACCGATCAAGACAACAATATTTAGCGCACGTAGAGATATATTTTTCATGCTTATGCTTAACGCCCAGCACACGGGCGGCTGAAATGTAGCGGAGCGTAATGTAAGCCGTCCGGCCCGGCGTTTTTTGCCGGGCTAACGTGCTGCTGTTTGTTACGTATTACCCTCACGTATTGATTTAATACAATCATCATTTTCATGGTTCGACCCAAACTTTTGATACAGAATAAGTTGCTGAATCTGATATACATATTGGTAAGTTGCAGCTCGTGGAAACTCTCTTTTATAGCCCGTAAATTTGACGAAGATAGGGACGCTCCTTTCCTTCTTTCGCTCACTCTCCAATTTAGCCATATCCGAGGGACCGCCGATCAGCTTACTTGCTACTCCACCATACGGAGTGATTATATTGTCACCATATAAGAGTCCACAGTATAACTTTGCTTCTTCGGCGGAAACCGTAGAACAAAAAACTGTAATTAGTAAGATTATGCTCAGTCTCATTTGTACACGTAACGCCCAGCACACGGGCGGCTGAAATGAAGCGAAGCGTAATGTAAGCCGTCCGGCCCGGCGCTTTTTGCCGGGCTTAAGTGCTGCTGTTTGTTATACGTTACGACCATGACCACCTATGTCCTTCTGGAAGACATTCGTAGCATAAGAGCTTACCTTTAACCGAAGCGCCATCTCGGATCGGTTCATAGTCATCTTCTTTTACAGGATTATCTACACGATCCATTGTCCATTCATTACACGAAGAACATCTTTCAATGCTGTGCTTTGCTTTTTGAATGAAATTCGACTCAGAATATAAATGGCTCATACCATACTTTTGAGCCAACTCTTTCTGAGCCTCAATATATTCATCCAATTTATCTTGGTAGTCATCAGCTTCAAAATCATCATTTGATAATTCCCAAGTAAAAGTGCTTTTTGTAAGTACGATGTATTTCATGTTTTTACGTATAACGCCAAGGGTTGGGGCGCGAACGCAGTGAGCGTCCCAGCCGCGTTTTTTGCGGCAATAACCCCGTTTTGTTATGAATTGTTTTCAAAATAGTGATTCACCACGTTCTGTATTTCTTGGGCATTGGCGCCATGATCGAACCATAGTCTATAAGTAGTAGCTAGCTTGGATTTCACCTCTTGCACCGCTAGAGGAACAATATCATGCTCCTCTACAAAAAAATCTTCTAGCTCATCATATATATCATAATCAGGAATATTGACATAAAGACCAAACTCTTCATCGTCTAGCACTTTATACATTTTCAATTGAGATACCTTTATTCATAGACATTATGACAACCCCTAGGGTGCTAGCCTCCAGTTATCGTGGGTTAGCTAGAAAGCCAGAGCCATACTATATGTTGGAATCATATAAACACTGGAGGCTAGCGATATGAACAATACCATAATTTTTATAGGCTTAGACACAGCTAAAGAACACTCAGAAGCGGCGTATGTTGAGGACGGCTTTAAGGCTCAACCATCGCCTATTGGGCGCATTAGAACCACCAAGGAAGGGGTAACAAAGTTTGCACGGCAAATGCAGTCTAAATTCCCTGGCGCATCACTCATCTTTTGCTACGAAGCAGGCCCTTGCGGCTACTGGATTTATCGACTGCTAACACAGCTAGGCCATCAATGCTTTGTGGTCGCCCCATCGCTGGTACCTAAAAAGCCTGGCGTGCGGATTAAGACCGATCGCCGCGACGCCATGATGTTGGCTCAACATCTTAAGTCAGGCGATGTGAAGTCCATCTATGTGCCTGAGCCAGAAGATGAATCCATTCGTGATTTATCCCGGACGCGCGAGCGTGCTATGCGTGATCTGAACGATGCCAAGTATCAGCTTAAAGCGTTTCTATTACGCAATCACATTCAATACGGTGGCACGGCTAATTGGTCACTCAAACACTTACGCTGGCTAACAGAGTTAATTCTCCCGCATCCTGCACAACAATTTGTATTGCAGGAAATGATTCAAACTATCACCGAACGTATGTCGCGATTAAAGCGCCTTGATGAGGAGTTAGCTTATCAAGTGAAGCAATGGCGCTACTATCCTGTCGTTAAAGCCATTCAGGCGATGCGTGGCGTACGTTTATTAGTGGCCACTGGGTTAATTGCAGAATTAGGTGACCTATCGCGCTTTGATCATCCCCGTAAGCTGATGGCCTACATTGGCTTAGTGCCGAGTGAACATTCAACCGGCGGAAAGAGAACAGTGGGCAGTCTCACTAAAACCGGAAATACCCGCGCAAGGCGTTTGCTGACGGAAGGTGCGCACAGTTATCGCTACGCGGCCAATGTCTCGACGGAATTACAAAAACGGCAAGAAGGTTTGCCAAAAGACATTGTCGATATTGCGTGGAAAGCGCAAGTACGCTTGTGCCGGCGCTATCAAGGATTAATGAAACGTGGAAAACATTACAACTTGGTGGTATCAGCCATTGCGCGAGAAATGGTGGCCTATATCTGGGTCATTGCCAACGAAGTCGTCCTCACGCCGGTTGATGTTAAAACCCGGTTAGTCAGAATGCCACGTGTGTAAAACAGCACAGCAGTAAGCGGCAACACACGTGATAAACAGTTTTGAGTTAATGCAGTGGCAGGTCGAGTCCCGGTGGAGGTGTAACACACGACGGCGTTAGGTAGGCAGTAGGCGTAAGCCTATTGATCCACGAGCATAGAGTAGAAGACAGGCACCTCGACGGAAAAAGTAAGGTTGGATAGGTTAATATGTATTTATTGATAACCCACGGATATCAGCAAGCAAACCGACGAGATACTGACTCCATCTCTCTGCATTAACTCAATCTAATGTAAATATATGCTCTGGATTTTTGAGTAGGATTTTCTACGTTTTTAATTGACAGGGGGTGTCATATCAACGCCCACATAAAGGGCCGACTGGAGCGCAGCGTAAGGAGGTCCAGCGGAATGAAGTGGAGCGATTTTTGATGTGCTTGTTAGGTTTCATTTAATCCGTACTTCTCATTTAGGTCTAATATATGATGTCCGACAAACTTTTTCGCTTGTGAGTCTACAACGATGACCAAATAGGTATTATCTTTTGGAACAGGTATTGAAATATGGTGATATTTTTTATCACCGGTTTCATAAACATACTGAATATTCCAATCCCACTCTGAAAAGTTTTGATATTCAGACTCGATAATTTCGTCAGCATAATCCCAAATATCAGCCAGTAATGGTGATCCAGTAATATTTCTCATCGGATCACAAAACGTATTATGGAATTCTTCGTCAGTAAGTAACTTCATGACCATGTAAACCTAACGCCCACGTAAAGGGCGCGAGCTTGCGAGCGTCCCAATTGACGTGTTTGTTATGTTCTGCGATTTATTTTCCATGCAGATAAACCCCATTGTAATTTACCAGAAGAATCAATAATTCTACCCCCGGTGGGTTTAAAACCTGCCGGTTGTACAAGTATATTGTTCAAAAAGGGATGAGTAATCAGTTTGTGAAGCTCTTGCTGCTCCGTAATAATTTTTTCGGCGAGCTCCGGATAAGAAAAAAATATTAGCTCACCGAAGCATGTATATAGCCATTGATCTAAAGTACAAAAGCGCTCCTCATTGTAGGGAGTGACCAGACTCGCAGAAGAGCAAGCTTGATAGAATTTATGATAGTGGTCAACTTTCCACCCACAAAAGTGAAGTGCCTCTCCTCCCGGATATTCCGGAAGAGCTGATGTAAGCCTTTCGATTTCACTTTTTTCTAAATTTGAAATTTCTTCTAGCCACTCGTAAAAGAAGTAAAGAACTGCTCCATTGGGATTTTTTACTACTACGCCCGGATGTTCACCACCTCCACCACCAACCACAAAATCATTTGGCGTACAGGAAAAATCTCCAACTTCGTGATCGTGAAAATCATTTACAACTAACGGCCTATATACAGGGTAACCAGCAAGAAAGCCTACGAATTCATTATCAAATGTATCTATGTAACTCATTGCTCTGAACTCACGGAAACATAACGCCTCAAACACCGGATTGGTAAAGTTGGCGACATTTTTGGAACAAAAAAGGTGACAGCTTAGCCAAGTCCGCGTGATTTGACTTGTTAGCACTATGCGTATTCTTCATTTTCGTTACTATTTTTAAAGCTCCGCGAGTATCTGCTTTTTATTTTTCCCGAATCACAAAGGTACCAAATTATAGGTAGATATATTAGCAATAGCATATTTAAGTTCACAGAACTGGTTTTCTTCATTGTATCAATATCAAATTTAGGAAATATCTCCTTCAACGCCTCTTCTGGAGTAATTATAAATGACTCCATAGCATTTAGTTCAATATTTGCTGATAATGGAGGATTAGAAAATGTATAATTTACAATCAAAATATTGGGAGATTGAACTAAAAATATTATTCCGAACAATACTGGCGCTGCGATTCTAAATATTCTGAACCGAGTAAGTGCTAATATTATAAATAAGCAAAATGCAGCAGTTACAGTAATCTCTACCCAACCACTAATGGAGTTCAAAAACACTTTATAAAGTACATATATACTAGAAATTACAATAAGAAATATGACACCTTTTGGAAAGGTTGTTTTTACATCATTTTCTTCATTACCACTCATAGAAAACCGCCTCCTAAATATTCATTTAACTACATCGTATCTTTATCACTGGAATGCTAACGCTGAGCCAAGGGGCACGCGGAGCGAAGCATAGCGTGTCCCGCGGAGGGCGCGTTTTTTAGCGCCCGGAGTGACTTGGGCGACTTGTTATGTTTCATTTGGCCACTCTGCCGATGGTGAACAGTTTAGAAATAGCTCTGTACAAAAATGTACAGAATGTAATAGCTTTTCCGTTTGCGGATTTGAGAGGTTTGCTTTCCTCTGCCACTCTCGATATGCATACGGAATATTAAAGCCAACTCTATAAAAAAGAGCTGTAAGCGAACGAGGCCAAGTGTTTATATTTTGCCAATACAACCTATTCTCTTTTAGCAAGAGCGTATATGCCTCAACCCAGCCAGTAGGAAACTCACCTTTTTCTATGAGAGTAGGGTCAGGAATTTCGTTACCAAGTACCAACTCTTCGACTGCGCTTATGAATTCTTCTGGGTTCATACTCAATTAAACATAACGCCTGTAGCAACGGCCGACTGAAAGGAGGTCCAGCCCCGAAGGGGCGATGTTGCCTACACTTGTTAAGCGCATTTCTTTAGCACCCTAATTATACGTCTTGCTTGTTTTTCTACGTACTTCCAATCCCAGAGTTCTGGCTCTTTAAATTCGGGGTACGTATGCGACCATGCTTCGGCGCGTTTTGCTGAATTTACAGTAACACGCACCACTACTTTTGGTTTATTTCGTAAATCTATTTGCAAATGGACCAATCCCCAGCCACTTGAAACAAAACGAAATGTGGCCCCATTACACTTCTCAGGATTTAATGTCTTTCTCTCTTTGAAAAAATAGCCTTTGGCCTCCGGGTAGTAAATTGCAAAGTTAGCCGAATGGTCATTGTTTTTCACTGCTTCTTCAATCACACTATTTAGAGAGCTCTCGCTATCGTATATCTGTAGCTCAGTATCAAATGCTGAATAATCTTCATATGCTATTGCAGGCTCTTGAAATACTGCGCTAACAATATCGCCAATCTTTGAAATTTCTATTTCTTCTGTTCTTTGCATATTTAGCGCTTAACGCCTCAGGTTGGGGCGCGACGTCAGGAGCGTCCCAGCCAACGGCGACAACCCTGATTTGTTATGTTTATTCACAGATGGTTAATATTGTTTCGTTTGGAAGGTGCATAAACCACCTACCCGCATCTTTTATTTTCTTGTCGCCCATTACCGGTTCTGATATCCATAGCCTATTTTCGATACCCAACTCCTCAGCATGACTAAAACCGAGTGCTTTTAAAGCTCCGATATCATCTGATTCAGATAAAATTTCCGTTTCAAACTCATCACCTATTTCACCAACGGGCACAGACTTATATAGCTTCATCTATCTCTCCTAAAAAAACATAACGCCCGCAGCACGGGCAAAGTTGAAGCGCAGCGGAAACTTTGTCCGTGTGCCTGCGTTTGTTACATACCATTATTCTCATGGACAAGCTCCCAAACACCTTCGATGATAAGGCCAGATGCGTTGTCTGGGTGAATATCTTTCTCACCAACCCTCTTAGCACATGAAATTCGAATAGGTGACTTTTCCGACCATAACCCATAACTATTGCGACTTCCCATGCCCCATGAGAAGTGAAACATTATTAGATCTTCTTTCTTTGTTTCCCTCAGCGTGGTGATACTTTCTTCGTCCAGCCCTTCTGCAATTGCTTTTATTGCTTCTTCACAAGTGGTTGGAAGCCCGTTCTCAACTTGAAGCGATTCTTTTTGTTTAGATGCACACCCAAATATGATCAGCGCTAAAACAACCACGTACAATATTTTCACTACCTAACCTCTGGGTATGTAACGCCCGCGCCATGGGCGCATGGAGCGCAGCGGAATGCGTCCTGCCGCGTTTTTTGCGGCGTAATGGGCGCGTTTGTTATGAGTATTTTTGTATGCGCAGTAAAACATAGGTTAGTAGACCTGCACTTGTGATTACCGAGAATAACGTAACCCAGAGTTGAGTGCTTAACGCTAAGCCGAATGCCACTATTGAGCCAACTATGTAACATGAAACCACCACAATGTGTTTGTGCTTAGGAGCACAAAAATACGGGAGCCATACCACTAAGATCGCAGCAATTGTTGGAAATAACACCTCGGCAAAGCCATCTACTATTTTCATGTACGGAGCGGTGCAAAGGCCAGAGATAATTTGCGACTCAGGACAAAAAGAAACCGCAGCCGAATGGCATACTATTGCCAACATTAAAGCAAAGAAGAAACCCGCAATCGCCGAGGGTATAGTTAGAACCCAGCGCACAGTGTTGATCATCTCGTGATTACTCATAACGAATATAGTTCAGTTGTCATGCGTTGTTTGCTTGATCAACTGAAACGGGTTGTTAGTTGCGACGACGATAGTGCCAAACTTAGCGACTTGTTCGGAAGAACAACAAGCGTGTTTGACATCCAGCCCCCGCGGTCATCTGCGTGCGAAAAAATAGAAAGGAAATGAAGATGGCGAGATACGCTTTTAGTAAGAGCACCCCCGCGGACTTGGACAACACTCCAAGAGTGTTTCTAAGCCGCACGGGGGTGCTCTTACTGTAAAAACCAAATGCGCTCTCGTCAATCTCCCTTCTAGATCTTTTGCGCTCACATAAAGATAACGCTTATGCTGTTTGTTTATACAGCTATATGGGTTATCCTAAAAATCCCTCAATGTGGTGCTCTCTTTTTTCGCAGGCCAACTAACGCCCGTAGTTGCGGCCGACCAAAGGGAGGTCCAGCCAAAGCGTAGCTTTGGCGTTGCAACCTACGCTTGTTATGTTTACCCGCATGTCACGATACACATTAAGTACGCCTATGCAAAAACCGGCACATACACTCGTGGCACAATGCGACGGTGTACTGGGCTGCTATAGCCACATATTTTGATGCAGGAAAATGGATAGTGGAATGAGGCTTTCACTTCCCTGCACCGCCTTAATGGATACGAAGTACCTTACCCGACTTGGCTCTACGAAGCCAGATTTACCAGACGGGGAATTTGGCACTCAAAAACATAACGCTGAGCCAAGGGGCACGCGGAGCGAAGCATAGCGTGTCCCGCGGAGGGCGCGTTTTTTAGCGCCCGGAGTGACTTGGGCGACTTGTTATGTTTCATTTGGCCACTCTGCCGATGGTGAACAGTTTAGAAATAGCTCTGTACAAAAATGTACAGAATGTAATAGCTTTTCCGTTTGCGGATTTGAGAGGTTTGCTTTCCTCTGCCACTCTCGATATGCATACGGAATATTAAAGCCAACTCTATAAAAAAGAGCTGTAAGCGAACGAGGCCAAGTGTTTATATTTTGCCAATACAACCTATTCTCTTTTAGCAAGAGCGTATATGCCTCAACCCAGCCAGTAGGAAACTCACCTTTTTCTATGAGAGTAGGGTCAGGAATTTCGTTACCAAGTACCAACTCTTCGACTGCGCTTATGAATTCTTCTGGGTTCATACTCAATTAAACATAACGCTCCGGTAAGCGGCGCCAAAGCGGGAGTGAAGTTTTTGTATTAAAATGGCGTAGCCATTGCAAAAACGGAACGGAGCTTTGAGCGTCCGACTTTACCGGCTTGTTATGTGTTTACCACATAGTAAATTAAAAACCCTAAAACCATATAAGCAAATAGTGCCAATGCGCTATATTTTTGCACGTTTAGCAACATTTGGTATTTCTTTTGTTGTTTGGAAGGAATACATTTTTGTACATATTCCCTACCACTCAATCCTGACGCAAACATATTCTTTTCGGTAAAGCTTGAGCCCGGTATTTTACTTTTGTCACCAAATGCAAACTTGAATAAAATGATTAAGAATGTAGAAGTAACCACTAGCAACCCCAAAATTAATCCGCCAATTTCAAATAAATTCCCCATATTTCTCACTTACACATAACGAATATAGTTCAGTTGTCATGCGTTGTTTGCTTGATCAACTGAAACGGGTTGTTAGTTGCGACGACGATAGTGCCAAACTTAGCGACTTGTTCGGAAGAACAACAAGCGTGTTTGACATCCAGCCCCCGCGGTCATCTGCGTGCGAAAAAATAGAAAGGAAATGAAGATGGCGAGATACGCTTTTAGTAAGAGCACCCCCGCGGACTTGGACAACACTCCAAGAGTGTTTCTAAGCCGCACGGGGGTGCTCTTACTGTAAAAACCAAATGCGCTCTCGTCAATCTCCCTTCTAGATCTTTTGCGCTCACATAAAGATAACGCTTATGCTGTTTGTTTATACAGCTATATGGGTTATCCTAAAAATCCCTCAATGTGGTGCTCTCTTTTTTCGCAGGCCAACTAACGCGAAGTGTTGGGGCTGCGGAGCGAAAGCGCAGCAGTCCCAGCCGAAGGCGACAACCACGCCTTGTTAAATGTTTTATTCATACTCATGAATTTCGCCCAAAGGAAACTTTGACCATTTCACATAGTTTTCTTTAGAGCATTCTTCCGCTTCAGAAGCGGATACGTTGCGTATATGCCATGCATAATTCAAATGATGATACGCATGCTCCATATCAATGCGTAGCTCAACTTCATCATATTCCTTATTAGAACCGATTTCCGATATGGTTTCTTGAAGCTGCTCAATTGCTTCTTCCAGGTTGGCTATGATCAAGTCTCGATTATTCATATACATTTAACGCCCGCAGCACGGGCAAGGTTGAAGCGCAGCGGAAACTTTGTCCGTGTGCCTGCGTTTGTTACGTGTTTTTCTTTTCAGTACCAAAGAGGTCTCCTTGCGCGAATTCAAGCTGATCGAATGTTTCTATTCGACCATAAATGTTCTCATCAAATTTTCCACGGTATTCTCCGACCGCAATAACCTTACAACCGGCATAAAATGCAGATTCAATGCCGCTTTCGGCATCCTCAAAAACAAAACAATCGCCTGGATTGACCCCCATTAATTGAGCTGCCTTTAAATAAGGATCAGGGCTAGGCTTTCCTCTCTCCACACTCTCCGCTGATACTAGGATCTTAGGAATAGGATAACCACAAATTCTAATTTTTTGCATTGCCAAATCATGAGAACTTGAGGTAACAACTCCCCAGTTCGATTCAGGAAGATTTAGAACGAATTCTAGTGCGCCACTTAAGGGTTGTATAAACTGCAACAGTTCCTCTTCGCGCTTTTCTATTTTTTTTGCTTCTAGTTTCGCGTTTAGGTGAGGCGCTAAAATTGCAACCGTATCCTCGGTTCGGCGCCCCTTCCCATGCTCTATCGCTTTGCCAATGTCGATAGCGTTCTCTACACACCATTCATTCATCGAGCGAAAAACAATTTCAGATGTATGAACTAAGGTATCATCAAGGTCAAAAAAATAGTTCATTTAACCAGCTCAGCAGCTTAGATTGACACGTAACGCCTGCAACAGCGGCCGAGCGTAGCGAGGTCCAGGCCCAAAGGGACGATGCTGCTTGCACTTGTTACATGTTTACTGCACATTACTTTCAATCCATTCAGAGATATCAGGATGACTCGCTGCCGCTAATTTGGATAGTTCTTCGGGGGCTTTACACTGTGATCCAATATAAGCCTCTGCTTTTTTTGCTAGCAAGGCCCAATCTAGTTCTTCTTTGTCATCGTCTTCTGGATCTAGCCAATTACCGTCGTAGAATATTTTTCCAGAGGTAATTTGTTTTACAAAATCACTAGCATTGTTCGATACTAGAGCCCTTTCACCTTCCGAGCCAAGAAAAACGACTGGTGGCTGCCCGCTAAGTTCAGGGTAATACCACAAACAAAATAGCGAGCCACAACCATCTTGGCCGAACTGGATAAAACTATGTCCTGTTTCTCTCCATTTAGGGCCGCCCAGCCATAAATCTAATGTGTCGGATGTTTCTGAGAATGTCTGCCTATTGGTTTCATAATCAATTGGCCAAGCAATTACTTCCTGAAGAGAAAGCTCGTCAAGGAAAGCCAAATCCGCTTTGGTATTGTCACTTAATTCTATTTCCACTCGATATTCCTTATGACATGTAACGCCGCAATTAGCGGACCCGGCAAGCGTTTAATGGCCTGTTTTTCAAGGCCATTGCTTGCCTGGGTCCGCTAGATTGCTTTGTTAGTTGCTTAATGTTTAAACGCATATAAGTATAACTGTAGGTTTCTTAAGTGCCTGCCCCAGTGAGTGCTGTAACTATTTTCTAAATGCCAGAGAGCGTCGTTTTCCGATGTGTTTTGGAAACACCAGCTAACTTCCATTAAATCCTGGGTTATATCGCTAATATCATCTATAGCGTCACCGGTAATGGGAGAGACTGATTCACCTACTTCTAGCACCTCAAAAACAGTGTTGTAATAACCTAATGATGGAAATCTTTTCTCCACCTGCTTTCTTATTTCGTCGTGCTCCATTCTCGGTGAATCGGGATAATCCTTTTCATCAAATTGATATTCAACTCTCGCCAGAGATACTGCTAATTTATCTAATTGTACAATCAATTCATCTATATCGTTGATTTCATCTTTTTTGAAGATAAAACTTATAAACTCATTTACTTCTTTTTCAATGCTCATATCTTCGACGTGCAACTAACGCCCGGCTTTGGGGCGGCTGAAACGAAGTGTAAGCCGTCCTGCCGCGCTTTTTGCGGCACTCAACAGCCGTTTGTTAGGGGCTTTACTCATTAGTATCTTTTATCCACTTAGAAGCACCTGCGACTTCATCTATGAAATCAGCAAGTTCAATTACTTTCGCAACCTGCTTAGATTCACAACCCAGATAAGTATAAACTTCCTTTTTCCGTGTCCCTATGGAGCCTTGGATAGTAATACTACTGTGATCAGACCAGTAATCTGAACATCCCCAACTATCTGGCTTCAGCGACGATTTCAGCCGAAAGAACTTCACGCCATCTAATTTTGTTTCAATTGTATTAATTTGTTCAGGCGTTATACTTGATATTTTTCGACCCTCTATCGCGACGTTTACAAAACCGTCGTATTCAACTATCCCACTCTTAAGTACTTTTAAGTTGTAAACGGGGCATTCTCCATAACAAGCACTTCGCTCCAAGCTCACTAATATGTCGTCACTAAAACCAGCGTCGTTTGAGCAGGATGGTAGAAAGACTACAGAAAGAGCAAAAACGATTAGTACTCGGAATTTCACATATGCCCCCTAACGCTGAGCCAAGGGGCATGCGGCGCGAAGCAGAGCATGTCCCGCGGAGGGCGCGTTTTTTAGCGCCCGGAGTGACTTCGGCGACTTGTTAAATATTATTTTCATTGAATTTTCCCATTCAGAGCTAAAAGCCTAATTATTAGATTTTCACCGATTTCGGCAAATTGCTCTTTGGACAAACTCAAGCTAGAAATAGCATCGCGATCAAATGAAGCAGAAGTGAATAGAAACTCTTTATTCCAAGTTGAAGGATTCTCTCCATCTCGGCAACTGACATCATCAAACGTCAATTTTATCTCGCCACCTTCGTCCTCTATGTAAGCTACTACACCTTCCATTCTTTTAATCTCGTGTATATTTAACGCTGCCATAAAAGGCGCGACGAAAGGAGCGTCCTGGGCCGCGTTTTTTGCGGCCGATTTTTGATGGCCTTGTTAGAGTTTTTTGGCACCGTACTGCTCCATTAGCTGAATAAATTTTTCTTTTTCAGCGGGCGGATAGTAGAAGTAACCACCATTATAAGAAATACGAAAATGACCATAGCACGACATACAAGGCGTACTCTCACGAGGTGGAAATATTGGCCAAAGCCAGCCAAATACAATTACTTCCTTTGGCGAGACTTCTTGGAAGCTTTGAATATCTGCCCACTGAATATTTTTAGGCCCCCCAAGCCGCCGATTAAGCTTGATGCCTGCGTCTGAAAGAGTGATTGATAAGGCGCAAAAGGACATGAAAGCCAAATATAAGAAAATACCAGTGCAATAAGCTGCTGTAGTACTGCCTGATAATAAATAGATGACATAACTTGGAAAAACAAACAGGATGCCGACCAGAAGGGTGCCTACAACTATAAAAATGAAGAAATCATTTATATTTGATAGCGCCATTTTTGGCTCAATTTTGTTCATATAGTAACTCTAACGCCTTGCACAGCGGCATTTTTGGAAGAGCCTGTTTGTGCTATTAAGCACAAAAAGAGGCGATGGAAAAAATGTCAGATGGTGCAATTTGTTAGGCATTTTTCCCGAACCAACCCACAAACTCTTCTTTTCGTAGTATGAAGTAAACTCCAAGAAAACAAGTAGACTCAGCAATACCAGTATATATAGAAAATTGAGTAAGTGGGTCGTATATGCTCATTCCTGTAACTATGACCGCTAGTATTAGAAACGTATTCTTGGGGTTATGCTTGCGCATGTTTAGTGCTGTTGTTACCCAGTACAATATTCCACCCCATATTGGAATGAATACATAGTTTTCCATAGCAGAAAGTTCTTCAGCTTCCAAAATGGCGAATAAAAGTTCCTCTATAAGAAAAACAACAAAACTCAAGATAATTAGAAAATACACTAAAGACAGATATTTTGGCGGCTTATCTAATTTTTTTTCAAGCTCTGCTACTGGCGCTTCGTATGGATTCATAATTTGCTTTGCCTAACGCCGCCAACACGGGCCGGAACGCAGCCGCAAAGCGGCGGAGTGGAGGTCCGGCCCCGAAGGGGCTTTAGTGGTTGGCCTTGTTAACTGTTTTTGGCACATGTTGTATTGAGACTATGATTTACTGATTTTATGAAACGCGGAAAACCATAATCTGTTTTATAGCTTACCGACACCCCACCATTAAATACTACAACCGAAAAAGCTGGGTAGTAGTACACCACACCTGCAATTTGCGTATTCCAATCTCTAGCCCAACCAGTGCTATTGGCTTGAAGCCAATTCGATATTTCCTTGTATTCGGGATCGGCACCAGTAATGACTTTGCCGCAATATTTGAATTCGGCCGGAATGAACCCAACCTCAATTTTTTGATCCCGTACAAAATATGCATATCCAGATATCGCTGCTATAAGTACGATTAAAAGCAGTCCGACTATGATCTTGGCGATTATCTTCATGTACAGTTAACGCCCGCAGCACGGGCAAAGTTGAAGCGCAGTGGAAACTTTGTCCGTGTGCCTGCGTTTGTTAAAGTGGAAACCGCTTACTTTAGTATATGTATACCCAGGCCAAGCATGGCGCCGAGCCCAAAAACCATTAATTTTGAACAACGAACCGATCCTATACATGCGATTTCTTTGAAGCTACAGACCTCTCTTCCAATTAAAGGCATTGATACCTGATAAATTAGCCAGCTTAAAATTACACACGATATGTAAATGAGCGGCATCGCAGAAAGGGTGTAAACTCGATTGAACTTCGTACCTCTAATCGAGTAAGAGAACATTACCCCTATTACAATCACAAATACTGCAGATACAAGGTAATCCATATTTCACTTTAACGCCTCAGGTTGGGGCGCGACGCCAGGAGCGTCCCAGCCAACGGCGACAACCCTGATTTGTTAAATACCATTTTCAGTTCCAATATAAAAAGAGTGCTATTAAGCAAGGAAAAACAATCAGGCCTAGAGTAACGCCTTTAAGCATGTTAACTCTATACTCAACCCGCATATCGATAATTTCGTTTTCAGTAAACACGTGACCACAATGTAAGCACTCTTTTTCTTTGAGAGATATTTCCTTATTACAAACAGTACAATTGCCAACACCAAAAAACCTGAACATAAGGCCATTGGGATCAATGTACCTGCCTTGAAAATTTGGATCAGGATCAAAATAACCCTTGGTTGGGTTCCAACGATCGACCTCTTCGGCTGAGACTGTTGATGGGCATCCGCATCTAGAACAATTATTCAAACCAGCATTGTTTGTGTATTCACACGACTGACAATTCCACTCGTAATCTGGCATAGGTATATTTAACGCCTCAATTAGCCGACCCGTAAGCGCTTTGAGGCCTGTTTTTCAAGGCCGATGCTTACGCGGGTCGGCCTACATTGACTTGTTAGAGTTTTACTTGCTTTCAAAAATAACAAACTTCGCTTTCGCTCCCGACGATTTCAAAGCATACAACACTTCTTGCGCTTGTGATTCTGGGCCCAGGTAAACCACATGCAAGCCCTCTAAGTTAATTTTGGACTCGGCCAAGTTATCAAGTACAGCAAGCAGGCTATTTTTAGTTGCTATAGGCTCTATTCCGCCAATATCTATTCGTTTGCTCGCCCGTGCACCTTCGACTAGTGCGTTCTCCAAGTTGACCCGAGTTCTGATTTCATCAGCGGGATCGTTCGTGACATAGAAAGCGCCGCTCTCTTCATATTGCCAATCAGGATAATAGTGTTTTGATGCCTCGCAGAAAAATTGACTCAACTCATCTTCGTCATCGCAAACTGTTCCTGGCGGCATACCACAGCCAGAAAGTAAAAAAACAATGACAAGTGATATTAAATTTTTCATAGCGACTTGAAACTCTAACGCCCGGCTCACCGAGCAAATTTTGCTGGCGGCCTTTTTGCCGCGCAGCGCGAAAAAGGTGACAGTAAAATTTGTCCGGTGGAGCCGTTTGTTATAGCCATTTTCAGGCTAGCACCTTGTTTATTTGCTTAACGATATTGTCGCGGGCATTTTGCTTTTTAAAGACAGTTGGAATATGCAACAGAAAGCTAGCCCACTTAAATTTTTCGGTTTTTCTTTCATTGGATGCAATGTAATCACGGAGGTCTACTGCCGACTCGCGATTAAAGGCCCAAAGCACTTCACCTTTGTAGCTGAATGAATAATAAGCATCTTGAGGCCATTGAAGTATATATGGTTTTCTTGTTTGGCAATGACTACAAGAAAATGCTCCAAGATCGAGGCCATGATTTCTGGTTAAGTACTTAGAGTGAGACCAATTTTCGGGGGAATAACCATCGGGTAAGCTAGTGATAGCGTTAATCGAGCCACCGTGCAAATTAGCGAAATAGATAGCGCCGTGCCATTTATGGCCACAACTATCTTTAAACATTGAGTATTCAAAGATGTCACTTTGCTCGAAAAATGGGACATCTTTTTTCTGTGCAATTTTGACGACCTCAGCAAACTCGAAGACACAATGCCCACCACAAGTAGGGCATTTAATCTCTACTTTGTGAGGCATGGGGTTCCAATCGTAAGTGCCGGTCATCTCAGTTCCTTTAAGCTATAACGCCAAGTTTTGGGGCGCGAACGTAGTGAGCGTCCCAGCCGCGTTTTTTGCGGCAACAACAACGCCTTGTTAGCTGCTGTGTGCATCAAGCCTCTCAACTGTAAATGCAATACTTTCTCCAACGAGGCCACCCTCAAAAGGAGCATTTATTTCACATACTCCAACGTCAACTAGAGTTTCGTCTTCAACGTTTGAGATGATGCCGTATGCGCGGTAAGCCCAGCCTCCTAGAGGCTCCAATTTTTTTATACGTTCAGGGTTTCCGTCTAGCATTTCATTTTGACTCTCACATTCATGCTCAAGCCCCACTCGTAGTTCGACATCCATTTCTTGCCCACGGAAACATTCGGGGCCGCCAAAATCATCCATAACAGTAATAGCTTGCCCAGAAACTTCTAGAACAGCCTCTAAGTATTCGCCTTCTGTGCTTTTAAATATTGCTTTCATGCTGACTCGTACAGCTAACGCCCACGCCAGGGGCTGCCGAAACGAAGTGTAGGCAGTCCCGCCGCGTCTTTTTGCGGCACGCTGCGCGTGTTTGTTATGTGCATTTTGGTTACTCGTGAACCCGCCTAAATTTTGCCTGCTTTTGATTTGGGTACTCAAATAGAAGAGCCTCACTCCAAAGCTGCTTTATTTTATATGTGGTTTCAAAATTGCTACTACTAGATTTATTTTCATAAGACAGTACCAATGTAGAGTTGCGCAACTCCCATTTTCCGTAGCTAGGATCAAATACGACACAGCCACCCATATGTGGATAGTGCTCTACAAAAGTCCCATCTGCGTGTATATCGAATACAGTTGAATATTTTGCTTTCTCTTTCCATGTACCAACGATTTGAGTGCGATAATCGCTAAGTTGTACTACCTCATAAGTAGAGCAACCTAGAAGCGAAATCGTTGTGAATAATGCCAATATTCGAATAATCATGCGCACATAACAGTTTTATTCTGCAGACCTATTCTTCATATCTCGGTTCTGCGAATTTATTTTTTAAAGTGGCTATTTAAACCTTAATTTCTCGTAAAAACAAACACTTATAGACAATGTGGATTATCGCGCCAAGATAAAAAGCAGACTTGTCTGTCGGTATCTGGTTTCGCAGCCGGGAAAAGAAGAACAAAAAATTCAATGAAAACAACTGGTTAAAAAATTTCTTCCGTGTTTCGCAGCCAAGGCTGCAGAGTTTGGTCTTGCTGTCTCTCTTGTATAACCATATACTGTTTATAAATACAGCATAAGGAGTTGCTTATGGATGACGTTAAGGTACCAGTGTCCGCTCGTTCTAATAGGTTCTTAGATCAATTACGCTACCATATGCGGCAATCCGGATTAGCGTATACCACTGAAAAAACCTATATCCTTTGGATTCGTCGCTACATCAACTATTCAGGGAAGAGGCATCCCAAAGATCTTGGCAAGGAAGATATTCACAGGTTTCTATCTTTTTTGTCTATCGAACGTTCTTGCTCAGTTAACACGCAAAAGATCGCGTTAAATTCCCTTAGTTATTTATATAATCGTTTTTTCAATATTGATATTTCTGGTTTAAATTTCACGCCAGCCCGGCAACATCAACACTTACCGGTTGTTTACACTCGCGATGAACTTAAGCGTATCTTTGATAATTTACGTAGATCTCATTGGTTGATTGCGAATGTTATGTATGGGGGAGGATTGCGGTTAGCAGAATGTTTATCTCTACGAGTCAAAGACATTGATATTGAACGACAGAATGTAATTGTTCGTTCTGGCAAAGGAGGTAAGGATCGATCGACCATATTACCACTAAAACTTGTACCGCATTTGCAAAGACAGATTGCGCTCGTAGACGTGTTGCATAAACAAGATTTAGCAGACGGTTTTGGCGAAGTATATATGCCCGATGCTCTAGCACGGAAATATCCCGCGCAAAGTAAACATTTAATGTGGCAGTTTGTATTCCCTTCTTCAAGAGTAGGGCCTGATCCACGTTCTGGCGTTCTGAGGCGCCACCACTTACACCCCACGTCGATGCAAAAAGCTTTTCGAAATGCTGTTCGGTTAAGTGGAATAAATAAACCAGCTAAGACGCATAGTCTTCGACATAGCTTTGCCACACACCTTCTTGAATCTGGCTATGATATTCGCACAATCCAAGAGTTACTAGGGCACTCGGATGTTGCCACTACGGAGATTTATACACATGTGGTTAATCGTGGTGGCAAGGGAGTTATTAGCCCTCTGGATAAAATTGAAGCGCCGCGCGCTATGTATCAAGCTGCTTAAAAGGTAAGTACGTTTTCGCGTGTTCGCAATACCGTTGCACTTGTTGTGTTTCTTCCTCTATAAAGCGAGCAATGGCCTCTCGAAATTGTTCGTTCGCAATGGTGTGATTGGAGTAGGTGAGGGTGGGTGTAAAGCCGCGTTGAATTTTGTGCTCACCCTGAGCGCCGGGGTCAAATCGTTTTAGCCCTCGCTCAATAGCGAATTCGATACCCTGGTAGTAGCAGGCCTCAAAGTGCAAAAATTCTTGTTCTTGTTCACACCCCCAATATCGGCCATACAGTGTTGTGTCATCATAGAAGAATAGTGAAGCCGCTATTATGTCTGCATTTTTTTCAGCAACTACCATCATAACCGCATCATTGAGATTATCGGAAAGTGATTTAAAAAACGTTTTGTTGAGGTATCCCTGCCGTCCGCTGCGTTTTAAGTAGGTGTAGTGATAAAAACGATAGAACGTTTCCCATTCTTGCTCTGTAATTTCATCGCCAGTTTTTCGCAAGAGCGTTACGCCTTGTTCCTTTACTCGGGCGCGTTCTTTTTTGAGGTTTTTGCGTTTGCGCGAATTAAAGGTCGTTAAAAAATCATCAAAGTTTGCGTAATGGTTGTTTATCCAATGATACTGGCAACCAATGCGCTGAAGCGTATTGTGCTCACGCAATACATTGGATTGGTCTTGATTGGGGAATAGGCAGTGCCATGACGATGCGTTTAAGCACTTTATTTCTGCGTTAATTGCTGTGCTGATATAGCTAATGAGGTGTGCGTCATCCACCGACGGAAGTTTGGCCCAGCGTGTTCCTGTGGCCGGTGTAAATGGAATAGCGGTGACAAGTTTCGGGTAGTAGGGGATACCATAGCGATGATAAGCATCGGCCCACGACCAATCAAATACATATTCTCCGTAGGAGTCTGTTTTGATATACATCGGGACAATGGCAACCGTCGTGTTGTTGTCGATGATCTGAAGGTGATGAGGCTGCCAACCCGCTTCTTTTGTGGTGCAACCACTGTGTTCAAGAGCGTGCAAGAATTCATAGCGTAGAAACACTGAGTCTTGGCCAAAAAGCGTTTGCCACTGTTGTGCCCCAATAGCAGAAATACTATCAACAAAGCAGTGCTGCCATTTGGCCATGATTATTCCTACAACCCGGTGTTTAACGAAAGCGCCTCGATTCAATTGCACATCATTGGCGCTACGCGTCTAATCTACACGATATTCACTTATTTCTCAGGGTTTATGCGGCTTCGCGAGCGATGCGCGATATCGGAAAGTGACAGGTAAACGTCGAACCTTTGTTAAGCTCACTGTCTATGTGAAGCTGGGCATCATGACGAAGTAAGATGTGTTTAACGATAGCCAAGCCAAGCCCGGTTCCCCCGGTATTTATCGAGCGACTGGTATCGACACGGTAAAAACGCTCGGTAAGGCGAGGGATATGAATGGGGTCAATACCGATACCGTTATCGGTGACGGCTATGTAACAGCCTTTATCGTCGCGGTACGCATGGATATTGATGTCACTACCCTTGGGTGAATATTTAACGGCGTTAATGACGAGGTTGGATACCGCACTGTGTAATTCTTTTTGTATACCAGTAATCGCATCGTCGCATTCACAATCGACGCTGATGTTGTAATCATCTCCTGCTACCGCTTCCGCTTCGCTGCGTACATTATTCACTAGTGCTCTAACAGATACCGCGGTTTGGTTTGCATCGCGGTCTTCGGTTTCTAGTCGCGACAAGGTAATTAAGTCGTTGATCAGCAGTGTCATGCGATTACATTGTTGTTGCATTTGCGCGATGGGTTTTACCCAGGTCGATGCAATACTTTCCGCGCGCTCGCTGCTGAGAAAATCCCCTAAGGTTTCCAAATAGCCTTTGATAACCGTTAGCGGTGTTCGGAGTTCGTGCGATACGTTGGCAACGAAGTCTTTGCGTATTTGCTCTAGCTTAAATAAACGTGTGACATCACGCACCACGATCAAGCGCTCGCCTTGGCCATACCGCGTAATTTGAATTTGCAGCTTAATAGCATCATTACTTGGTGCGCTGATGTTGATGGGTTCTTTGTAATCACCTTTTTCGAAATAGCGAATAAACGCGGGGTTACGCAGAATGTGCGTCAACGGTTGATCTTTGTCGATTGGCTGTAAGGAGAGCAACTGGCTCGCGTTGTCGTTCCACCAGCTGATTTCACCTTTGGGGTCAAGCAGCACAACGGCATCGGGTAGGGCAGCGGTGGTATCTTCAACCCGGTTGATAACAGATTGCAGGCGCTTCTTTTCACGGCCTTGACGCTTTTGGAGGTGGTAGATGCGGTCAAAGATATCGCCCCAGATTCCGCTGGCATCCGGTGGTAGACCCGGCTCGCGGGCAGTTAACCAGCGATCCAATCGTCGAATTTGCCACAGCGTCCAGCCCATATAGAGGCCACCAATGGCAATCAGTGTCCAGGCGAGTTCGCCAATAATTAAGCCAACTACCACACCGACGGCGGTAAAAATGCATACGCGCTGAAGCTCGGCGCTAAACCCTCTGTGCAAAACGTTCTGCCTTAAATAATTGAGTAAAGCCGCAATCTTAGTTCGCATTGGGGAGGTTGCAATAGCTGAGTGATCTTTTGCATTAAGAAACGCGGATCACCCCCTCCCTTGGACTCTATTGTATTAGTTTTAGGCAGTTTCAGGCAGTTGCGTTGAAAATCGATAGCCAGCCCCACGCACGGTTTGTACATAACGCTCGTGGCCATCTTGCTGCAACGCCTTGCGCAGGCGGCGGATGTGGACATCAACCGTGCGCTCTTCAACATAGACATTGCCACCCCATACGTGATCTAACAGCTGTGATCGGCTGTAGACACGCTCTTGGTGGGTGAGAAAGAATTCCAGCAGACGGTACTCGGTAGGGCCAATATCGACGGGGCGAGAGTTGATGGTGACGCGGTGGCTAACCGGATCCAGGCAGAGGCCATCTACCCACAGCGGGTCTTGCTTTTCGGGGGTATCGATACGCCGCAATACGGCTTTTAAGCGTGCGACAAGCTCACGAGGGGAGAAGGGTTTGGTGATGTAGTCATCCGCTCCGGTTTCCAAGCCTTGCACTTTGTTGTCTTCTTCACCTTTCGCCGTCAGCATGATAATCGGAATGTTAGCGGTCACTTCGTCTCGCTTTAAGCGCCTCGCAAGCTCGATGCCACTGGTTTGGGGTAGCATCCAGTCAAGAAGAATGAGGTCGGGAGCTTCATCAACGATTAGGCTGTGTGCGTCTTGGGCATTCTCTGCTTCCAAACAGCGGTAGCTAGCCATTTCCAGCGCAGCACGGAGCATGTCACGAATGGCTGCTTCGTCGTCAACAATTAGAATGGTTTTATCGGGCATAACGTCGCCTGTATTACTGGTCAGTGTACTAGTCATTGTCAGCCTACCATTTAATAAAGAGATGGTTACAAGTTTATGACAACGCCGGGAATTTGCTTAGCCCAACGCAAAATCCACTGCGATTCCAGCAAAAATGACGGCACCAACCCAGTTGTTGTTGAGGAATGCTCTGAAACAGTCGTTGCGGTTGCGAAACTTTATCAACCATTGTTGATACCAAAATAATAGCGCGGCCAAACCAACCCCAACGAAATAGGCGATTCCCATCTCAAAGCGCTGGCCCACTAGAAGCAGCGCAAAGCAGGTTAGTAGCTGCAAGCCTGCGGTTATGGCGCGGTCATTTGTCCCAAACAGAATGGCGGTAGATTTAATCCCTACTTTAAGGTCATCGCGCCGATCGACCATGGCATAGAAGGTGTCATACACCACAGTCCACAATAAATTGGCGGTATAAATTAGCCATACCTCTGGCGGCAGCTCTCCGCGCTCGGCAGCAAAAGCCATGACGATAGCCCAGGAAAAGGCTGCGCCTAGAACAACTTGCGGTAAGTACGTGTGTCGCTTCATAAATGGGTAGCAAATGGCGAGCGCCACCCCACCCAATGAAAGCTTAATAGTTAACGAGTTAGTCAGGAGAACCAAGCCAAACGCGAGCAGGCATAGCACGGCAAAGAGTGTTAAAGCCGCTTTTTCAGAGACTTCTTTTTTTGCCAGGGGGCGATGTTGTGTGCGTTCGACGTGGCCATCAAAATGGCGATCGGCGTAGTCATTAATCACGCAACCAGCGGCGCGCATAATAATAGTGCCCACCACGAAGATCACCAGGTTTTTAATCGACGGCAAACCACCCGCAGCAATCCACAAGCTCCATAGCGTAGGCCACAGTAATAACAGTGTGCCGATAGGGCGATCAAAACGCATTAATCGCCAATACGGGTTTATTTTTTGAGTTAGCGTGGTCATAAGTTGTTGTGGTTTCTGTGTGGTTATTCTTCTTGCGCGATACATCGTCGCGCTTGTTGAAGCAATAATCACGACGATGTATCGCGGCACTATACCATTTTAGGGACATTGGCTGGCTAGACTTGTGAAATTTACGTGCTTGCCCTAAGGTCGACCCTATTGCTTGTTACCGATTTTAAGCCGTCATTCGATTTTTACGCGTTGGAGTGTCCATGAAAAGTATCCCGTTGCACTGGCAAATCTTAGGGGCCATCGTTCTCGCATTTATCGCTGGCGGCCTCACCGATCAGTCGACGCAGGTACTCGGTGTATCAACCTATAGTGTTTTCAATTTTGTTGGCACCATGTTTCTCAATGGTTTAAAGATGATCATTGTGCCCTTAGTCTTTTCATCCATTATCTGCGGTGTCGCGGGTATGGGGAGCGATGGCAATATTGGCCGCCTCGGTGGAAAAACCCTCGCGTTTTACATGATATCGAGCTTACTGGCGATTCTTGTAGGCTTAGCCGTTGTGAATATTATGCAGCCCGGTGTCATCGACGGGCAGCCAGCGGGTGATCAATTAACCCTGGTGCCTGCCGATGAAGTCGCCAAAGAAATTGCTCGCGCCGATGGGCGAGGTACCGGCGATATTGTCGAAGTCTTTGTCCGCATGGTGCCACCCAATATTGTTAGCGCCGCTGCTGAAGGGCAGATGCTTGGCATTATCTTTTTTGGCTTATTATTTGGTTATTACATGACGCGACTGAAACCCGAGTTGCGCACAACACTGCACAATTTTTGGCAAGCCGTATTCGAAACCATGATGGCTGTGACACTGTTTATTATGAAGTTTGCACCCATTGGTGTATTTGGGTTGGTTGCGAAAACCATTGCAAATACCGGTTTTGATGCAGTAAAAATCATGGGTTGGTTTTTTGTCACCGTGGTTATCGCGCTGGCACTACACATGTTTGTCACCATGCCGTTAATACTAAAATTTATTGCCCGCGTTAATCCAATAAAACATTTTCGCGCAATGTCACCAGCAATGCTTACCGCATTTTCGACCGCCAGCTCGTCGGGTACATTGCCGCTGACGATGGAATGCGTTGAAAAAAATGCCGGGGTATCAAATCGTACGACATCATTTTGTTTACCATTAGGCGCGACTATCAATATGGATGGCACCGCATTATATGAATGCGTGGCGGTCATTTTTATCGCTCAAGCTTACGGGGGAGATTTATCGTTTGCTACGCAATTTATCGTCGTGATTATAGCGCTGCTCACATCCATTGGAGTAGCCGGTATTCCGGCTGCTAGCTTGGTCGCTATCATGGTCATCATGACGGTATTGGATTTGCCTCTGGAGTTAGTCGGTTTATTGATGGTAACCGATCGCTTGCTCGATATGATGCGTACCTCAGTCAATGTATTTAGTGATAGTTGTTGTGCGGTAGTCATTGGCCGCTCGGAAGGCGAAGAGACCAAACTCACTTAAGGTAATGTTGTGCACATTGCGGTTGTAAAAGGCAGCATTCGAGACTGCGCGAGTTATGCAGAACTAGAGACATCTAGTGGCTACGATGCTTACATTGAGCCCTATTCGACACAAGAGCATCTGGCCGAGCGCTGCAAGCCGGGAGTCCTGTATCTAAATATTATTGATACCCAGAGTGACGGCCAGCTAGGGTTTGCCTGCTTGGTCTATAGTGCCGCCCGGCAAACCGTCGAGCTTCGTCGAATCGTGGTCAAGACTCCAAACCAAGGTATTGGCCAGCTCGCAATGGTGGCGATTGAAGACTACGTCATTACTTATTTACCCGCTACTCGCCTATGGCTCGATGTTTTAGTCGACAATTCGCGGGCCATTAGCGTCTATCATAAGGCGGGGTTCCAGCCTGTCGAATCTCGGGTAACACCCCTAGGTGAGGTCTTTATTTTCGAAAAACAGATTGGCGTACAAAATCAATGTCATCATGGTTAGCTCACGCCAGTGAACAGACTCGATTGAGGTACCGCCAATTAACGCTAGCATTTGCTATTATTGAGTTCTCACATCATATTCGTCTTTATGAAGGCCATTTTCGCTATGCGACTCCTCATCGGTATTTTCATCCTCCTTTCCTTGGTCTATAACGCGAAGACAATCGCAGAAATCTATCGTTGGACCGACAGTCGTGGCCACGTTCACTACTCCGATACACCACCCCCCAAAATTATGCCAGAGGCGGGTAGCTCAGTAGCGCAGCGTGAGCGGGCTGCCAAGATACAAAAGGAATTTCAAGCAAGTCGTGGTCAAGCGGTACTGCGCAAAGTTGAAGGTGGTGAGTTTGTTCAGTACCGTGCGAAAAGCTTTAAAGTTGGTGGACCTATCTTAGTGTTAGCCCACGGTCAACTAGACGAACGTTTACCAGAATCACAGTCGGTCGCAAATATCGTTAGTAAGTGGCTACCTTTTGCGGAACAACACGGCATGCTGCTGGTTGCCCCTGTTTTTTTCGATGCTAACTTTGGCGTTAAAACAGACGGCCCACATCAATTTGGCTATCGCGGTCTTTTTGGACGATATGTCAATGCGGACCAGTTTGTCCTACAAATACTGGCGTATTACCAAGAGAATATTCGCGGCTTTGAAAAGCAGTTTTACATGGTCGGTTTAGAAGGTGGCGCACAGTTTGTGAACCGGTTCGTTATCGTGCACCCAGAGAAAGTTAACGGGGCTGTGTTAGTGAAACCCGATTGGTTTGCATTTCCCTATGAGGATGTTCAATGGCCGAATGGCATGGCGGCTAGATATCGCATGGCGGCGTGGCCAGGCAAGAAGGAAAAAAATATCGTCAAAGTTGAGCTCGATGTCAACGCATGGTTGGCAGCGAGCCATGTCAATACCGCAGTCATTGTAGGTGCAGATGACAAAGATACCCTCGCGGCACATGCCGAGATCGCCGAGCATACTTGGGCTAAAAATGCTAACAGTGTTAGCAATGCGCAGCGCTGGGTAAGCGAGATGCGCCAGCTCACACAGGAACATGGCGCGTCATCAGCGATACAACTCTATCGCGTGAATGGCATTGGTGCCGATGTGTCTGCACTTCAACCCAAAGCCGAGGAAGCACTTAGCAGTTTTCTTTAAACCATTTAATCACTAATCAAGGAGGTTTACATGCTACGAGTTAAGAGAAAAACAATCGTTGTCTCACGCCGTTTTTTCATTGGTCTTTTCGCTAGCACAATGGCTACTTTTTCCTGCGTCACACTGGCAGAAACATCGAAAGCGCCAGAAGGGGCTAAGGTGTATTTTGTGACCCCACAAAATGGCGATACAGTAACTTCACCCGTCAAAATCGTATTCGGCCTTTCGGGAATGGGCGTGGCACCCGCAGGCGTCGTAAAAGACAATACAGGTCACCATCATTTATTGATTAACTTGGAAGAACTACCTGACGTTTCACAATCTCTACCTTCCACAGACCAAGTTAAACATTTCGGCGGTGGCCAAACTGAAACCATGCTGACACTTGAACCGGGCACCCATACGTTGCAGCTACTACTGGGCGATCATATCCATAAACCCCACGATAAGCCGGTGCTTTCAGAAAAGATTACGATTACCGTTAAGTAGTTTTTAGAGATCTACGTTGAGAAGACTCAATTGATCTCTACTAATCATCCGTCACGTGAAATAGCTAATCATAGTCTAGGGTTATTTCACGGGTCTCCTCTTTCTACCTTTGAATCGACTTTTAACCAAATTCTGTGTTGATCCTTGGTCTTCACGGAACCGTATATTATTCTTAGTATCTAAACTTTTTCTATTCTTATTGGAGTCCACAATTCAATGATAAACAGTTCTTCTGAGAACATGCTTTCCCGGTTTCTAAAACAAGATTCAGCCCCCGGTATACTGCTCATGGTGTCAGCAGCAATCGCTATCATTGTGGCTAACACTCCGTTATATCCTTATTACGATTTGTTAATTGATACCCCCGTCGCTATTCAAGTCGGTACCTTTGAGATTAATAAACCTTTGTTACTTTGGATTAATGATGGCTTGATGGCGATCTTTTTCTTAATGGTCGGGCTCGAATTAAAGTATGAATTACTCGAAGGGGAATTGTCGGACCGACGAAAAATAGCCCTGCCCCTGGCAGGTGCGTTTGGTGGTATGTTTGTTCCAGCGCTTTGCTACTACGCCTTGAATAGTGATAGTGCTTTCGCATTGCAAGGCTGGGCTATTCCCGCCGCTACAGATATCGCTTTCGCATTAGGCGTATTGGTTATCCTTGGCTCTAGAGTACCTGTAACCTTCAAAATATTTTTGGCGTCGCTGGCGATTTTTGATGATGTTGGAGCGGTGGTCATAATCGCGCTATTTTACACCGACAACATCTCATTGACCGCTCTAGCTTTCGCCGCGCTGTGTTGCTGTGTGCTATTTGTTCTCAATCGGAAACAAGTCGCAGATACCAGTATCTTTCTGTTGATTGGCCTTGTTATGTGGGTGTCTCTCTTAAAGTCCGGTGTTCATGCCACTTTGGCCGGTGTCGCGTTGGCCATGTTTATTCCTCACAAATCTAAGTTTACCTACAAGTCACCACTTAAAGAGCTCGAGCATAGTCTAGCGCCCGCTGTTTCATTTTTAATTCTTCCCATTTTTGCTTTCGCAAATGCCGGTGTGAGTTTTATCGGTATGGGAATCGACAGCCTTCTTCATCCGATACCTCTCGGTATCGCTGCAGGCCTCTTCATAGGTAAGCAAATCGGTGTTTTTGGTTGCTGCTGGCTGGCAATTAAACTCGGGTTCGCGGAATTGCCTAAAGGTATGCGGTGGAGTGGGCTCTACGGTATATCCGCACTGTGCGGTATCGGCTTTACAATGAGCTTGTTTATTTCTGGTTTAGCGTTTGAACAAACCGGTGTTAATCAGTTTTTTGACGAACGCTTGGGCATACTATTTGGGTCGCTGCTGTCAGGTATATTAGGCTATAGCATTCTACGCTTAACGCTAAAACCCAATGAAAGTAGTTAGTTTACGTTAGCTACATCCAAAATCACCATCTCACCATCCAGTATTAAAAAGCTGCACTTGTTGCGGCTTTTTAATACTGGGCTTTTCGCTACTCAACGGTAACTGATTTAGCTAAATTTCTCGGCTGATCGACATCAGTACCCTTCAGGATTGCCACATAGTAAGACAGGAGTTGTAAAGGAATTGTATTGACGATTGGCGCAACGCTTTGAGGTACATGAGGTAATTGAACAACTTTGGTTTGTTCATCATTTGTAAAGCCTGCTGCTTCGTCTGCAAACACAAACAACTTACCACCTCGTGCTCGCACCTCTTGGAGGTTAGATTTCACTTTTTCTAGGAGATCATTACTCGGTGCAACGGCCACAATTGGCATATCCGCATCGACAAGAGCGAGAGGACCGTGTTTTAACTCACCTGCAGGGTAGGCTTCTGCGTGGATATAGGATATTTCTTTAAGTTTAAGTGCACCTTCCATAGCGATAGGATATTCCACACCCCGGCCCAAAAATAACGCGTGGTGCTTATCCGCAAAATCTTCACTGACTAATTCAATCGCTTGATCGAGTTTTATTACTTCTTCGCAAAGCTCGGGCAATTGGTGAAGTGCTGTTACCATTTTTTCTTCCAGTTCTGCGCTAACAGCGTGACGACGCCCTAGTACGATAGCTAACAATTGCAGCGCTACTAGCTGCGTCGTAAAAGCTTTTGTCGACGCAACACCAATTTCTGGCCCAGCCAACGTCATTAAGCGTAAATCTGACTCACGAACCAACGAACTGTTGGCGACATTACAGATAGTCAAACTCGCCATGTAACCCGACGCTTTACAGACACGTAATGCTTCTAAGGTATCGGCTGTTTCACCGGATTGAGAGATGGTAACAAACAAGCAGTTCTTGGGCGTCACCGTTTTGCGGTAGCGAAACTCACTGGCGACTTCGATAGAGCAGGGCAGGCCTGCCCAATCTTCTAGCCAATACTTAGCAACTAAACCTGAGTGATAAGAAGTCCCGCACGCTACGATTTGGACGTGCTCGACTTTTTCAAAAATTTCAGCTGCATTGGTACCAAACGATTCTTCCAAGACACGGGTTTTACCAATACGACCGTTTAATGTATTGGCGATGACGCTCGGTTGCTCGTGAATTTCTTTCATCATGTAGTGACGATATTGACCACGTTCTGCCGCTTCAACGCTATCGGTTAATTGTACAACCTCTCGTTCAACTGGCTCACCATTGGGTTCATAGATGGTGTAGTTTTCCAAGGTGATATCAGCGATATCACCTTCTTCTAAGTAAACAAAGCGGTCTGTTACCTGGCGTAAAGCGAGCTGGTCTGACGCAATGAAGTTTTCATCGATACCAACACCAATCACAAGTGGACTACCACTACGTGCAACAACTAAACGCTGAGGTTCGTTTACTGCGGTCACGGCAATACCGTACGCGCCTTCACACAGCTTTGTGGTTTTTTGAACAGCACTGAGTAATGTTTCACCTTGATCTAACAGTTTGCGGATTAAGTGTGCGAGTACTTCCGAATCTGTTTCTGATCGAAAAGAAATTCCCTCGCTTTCTAACTGCTGTCGCAATTCCAAATAGTTTTCGATAATGCCGTTGTGGACGACGGCAACATCACTTTTAGCGGAAATGTGAGGGTGCGCATTCACCTCACTGGGTTTGCCGTGAGTTGCCCAACGTGTATGAGCAATACCAACACCACCCTTTGTCGGTGAATTGTCGATAGCCGTTTGCAACTCACTAACTTTGCCCACAGCCTTAAGAACTTGAAGCTCGCCTTCTTTATTGAGTACTGCAATTCCAGCAGAATCGTATCCACGATATTCAAGGCGCTTGAGGCCTTCGATCAAAATTTTTGTAATGTTACGTTGCGCAACAGCGCCAACAATGCCACACATAGTGTTCTCCGTTTAACTGTATGTGTTCAAATTTTTAATCCGGTTATTCAGCGCAAATCACTTCAACTTGATGCGCTTTTAATCGGTCAATTGACTCTTTAGTAATCCCGGTATCAGTCACTAACGTTTGGACAGATGTCCACGGTAGTTCGACGTTATGTATTTTGCGTGAAATTTTTTCGGATTCGGCCATGACGATGACATCACGAGATACTTCTGCCATAACGCCACTTAAAGTAAATAGCTCGTTAAAAGTTGTAGTGCCACGCTCCAAATCAAGTCCATCTGCACCAATAAATAACTGGTCAAAATTGTAAGATCGCAACACCTGTTCCGCTAACTGACCTTGGAAACCTTCTGATTTGGGATCCCAAGTACCACCTGTCATCAAGATAGTTGGCTCGTTTTCAAGCTCGCGAATGGACGCGGCGATAGCAATCGAGTTGGTCATTACGACTAGCCCTTGTTTACTGGAAAGCTCAGGAATCAGTGCTGCTGTCGTGGTGCTGCCGCTATCAATGATAATGCGATTGTGGTCCCGTATAAGCTCGGCTGCCGCTTTAGCAATCGCACGCTTGGTATCGCTGGAACGATCGTATTTAGCCGGATCATTCATTTCCTTTGGGATAGGCACTGCGCCACCGTAGCGGCGCAATAACAAACCGTTGGTTTCAAGTGCAGCAAGGTCTTTTCGAATCGTGACTTCCGACGTAGAGAATTGAGTGGCTAGCATTTCAACGCTCACTTCACCATCCCGGTTCAGGCATTCAACGATAGAGCGTCGGCGTTGTTGGGTGTTTCGTTTAGTCATCGAGCAGGCTTACTATCTTTCAAAACGAAAGATACTCTAACAAAACGAAACTAAAATGAAAATAGAAAGGTGACAGGTGGGTTCATTACTTCTTAAACCCCCTGGCTCGCCTGTATTCACGGTAAAGCGTTAGTTATTCGCTGGGTTATTTCTTTTTCTCGGGGCGTTGCCATCCATCAATATTACGTTGTTTCGACCGTGCCACAGCGAGGTGTTTGTCCGGTACGTCGCTGTTAACTGTTGATCCAGCACCGACCGTAGCGTTAGTGCCTACTTTTACTGGGGCAACTAATGCTGTGTTTGAGCCTATAAAGGCTCCGTCAGATATTTCGGTTTGAAACTTATTGACACCATCGTAATTACAGGTAATGGTACCTGCGCCAATGTTAACGCCATCGCCGATTGTTGCGTCACCCAGATAGGTCAGGTGGTTAGCTTTGCTGCCAACCCCCATTGTGGTCTTTTTGATTTCGACAAAGTTACCCACCTTGGCACCGTCCTTTAAGGTGGCACCTGGACGTAATCGCGCATATGGCCCAACTTCACATTGAGCTGCCAGGTTAGCGTCTTCTAACATGCTGTGGGCTTTAACGGTACTATTATCACCAATAGTGGCGTTTTTGATTACACAGTTTGGTCCAATTGAAACGCCATTTCCTAGAGTCACTTCGCCTTCAAAAACACAGTTCACGTCAATCACGACATCTTGCCCAACAGACAATGAACCGCGCACATCAAATCGATTAGGGTCAAGCAGAGTAAGGCCGTCTGTCATTAGCTGTTGTGCTCGATCTTGTTGGTAGAATCGCTCGAGCTCAGCCTGCTGAGCACGGTTGTTCACACCAAGCACTTCCCATTCGGCGTTAGGCTGCTCCGTCTCAATAGCGATTCCAGATTGTTGGGCGAGGGCAATAATATCCGTAAGGTAATATTCACCTTGGGCATTGTCGTTTGAGAGCTTTGGAAGCCATTCTTGAAGGTGTTTACCGAAAACAGCCATGACACCGGTGTTGACCTCGTTGATTCTTAACTGCGCCTCGTTAGCATCTTTTTGCTCTACGATGGCAATCACATCGCCATCATCATTGCGTTCTATACGACCATAACCCGTTGGGTTCTCGAGGTTGAGGGTTAACAAGCCGAGAGATTGTTCAGAGACTTTAGACACTAGTGAATCTAGTGTTTCCCTCTTTATTAGTGGCACATCGCCGTACAAAATCAGCACGGTAGCTTCAGCATCAAAGTAGGGAAGGGCTTGTTGGACGGCGTGGCCGGTGCCCAGTTGTTCTGCTTGCATAATAAAGCGGATGTCATCAGCAGCTAGTCGTTCTTCTACCAATTCCGCACCGTGGCCAATAACTACATTGATGGTTTCACCTGACGCTAGCTCTCTACTAGTATCCAACACGTGCCCTAGCAAAGGTTTACCAGCAACTGGGTGCAAAACTTTTGGAAGAGAGGATTTCATTCGCGTGCCTTTTCCGGCCGCAAGAACAACAATGTTAAGCATAGCGGGGCGCTTCCTATTCAAGTAGATCGCAATCCAAATATTTTAAGTACAAAACGGTTAAGTGCTAAATAGTAACGAATAGACCGTTAACTTTCCGTGTAAAAACGACGGAGTGTGGGAATTATCGCTTAATACTGGCAGAACGTATTTTGTCGGAATCGACTGAATTCGAGAGGAAAAAAAAGCGGGTTATTTACCCGCTTTTTTTCGTATTTGCTGAATTGTTCGAAGCTGAGCTGCAGCTTCCGCGAGCTGTGCCGCGGCCTTGGAGTAATTAAACTCGCCTGTTTGATTAAGCAATGCATCTTCAGCTTCTTTCTTGGCTTCCATCGCTGCCGCTTCGTCCATATCATCAGCACGAAGTGCAGTATCCGCCAAAATGGAAATGCGGTAAGGCTGCACTTCCAAGTAACCACCAGATAGATAGTAGATCTCTACTTCGCCGCCTTGCTTTTTGATTCGCACAGGGCCAGGTTCAACACCTGTGATTAGCGGCGCGTGACCGTATGAAACGCCAAGCTCACCTTGTGTGCCCTGGGCGACTACCATTTCTACTAGGCCAGAGAAAATCTCTTCTTCTGCACTGACAATGTCGCAGTGTACTGTCATAGCCATCTTGTATTATCTCGTACGATTTGGGGTCGTTAAACTACTAGCTCTTTGAGACCGCCGGAGCGGCAAATCAATGAAGCGTTACTTCATTGATTTTGCTTTTTCTTTGGCTTCTTCGATGGTACCAACCATGTAGAAAGCCTGCTCAGGCATATCGTCCAACTCACCACTCAGAATCGCCTTAAAGCCAGCGATGGTGTCTTTCAACGAGCAGTATTTACCAGGTGAACCAGTGAATACTTCAGCTACGTGGAAAGGCTGTGATAAGAATCGCTCAATTTTACGTGCGCGATAAACAACTTGCTTATCTTCTTCTGACAGCTCGTCCATACCCAAGATAGCAATGATGTCTTTAAGTTCTTTATAACGCTGCAATACGGTTTGTACACCACGCGCAGTATCATAATGCTCTTGACCAATGATTAATGGATCAAGTTGACGTGACGTTGAATCCAATGGATCCACCGCAGGGTAAATACCTTTTGCTGCGATATCACGGCTTAGCGTTACAGTTGAATCCAAGTGAGCAAACGTTGTTGCAGGCGACGGATCCGTTAAGTCATCCGCTGGTACATATACCGCTTGGATAGAGGTAATAGAACCAATCTTCGTTGAAGTAATGCGCTCTTGGAGTACACCCATTTCTTCAGCAAGCGTAGGCTGATAACCTACCGCAGAAGGCATACGGCCGAGAAGTGCAGATACTTCCGTTCCCGCAAGTGTGTAACGATAGATGTTATCAACGAACAGTAGAACGTCACGACCTTCGTCACGGAATTTTTCAGCCATGGTCAAACCAGTCAATGCAACGCGAAGACGGTTACCGGGTGGCTCATTCATCTGACCGTAAACCATGGCCACTTTAGATTTTGAGAACTCTTCAACGTTAACAACGCCGGCTTCCTGCATCTCGTGGTAGAAGTCATTACCCTCACGAGTACGCTCACCAACACCTGCGAATACAGACAAACCGCTGTGCTCAGTAGCGATGTTGTTAATCAGTTCCATCATGTTTACGGTTTTACCAACACCCGCACCACCGAACAGACCAACTTTACCACCCTTAGCGAACGGGCATACCAAGTCGATAACTTTAATACCGGTTTCTAATAGCTCGGCTGAAGATGAAAGCTCGTCGTATGCAGGGGCATCACGGTGAATAGAAGCACGCTCTTTTTCACCGATAGGACCACATTCGTCGATTGGGTTACCCAATACGTCCATGATGCGACCAAGAGTTTCTAAACCAACTGGTACAGAAATCGGTGCATTAGTGGCTTCAACGCTCAATCCACGGCTCAAACCTTCAGAAGAACCCATGGCAATTGTACGTACAACACCGTCGCCTAATTGCTGTTGAACTTCCAACGTCAAACCTTTATCGCTAACGGTTAGTGCTTCGTAAACTTCAGGCACTGCGTCGCGTGGAAATTCAACGTCAATAACCGCACCAATAATTTGTACGATATGTCCGCTACTCATCTCAGGTTCCTCTTAAATTCTTAAAAATTCGTTCAATTCTGTGATTAACGTCGCCGGCTAGGTTAGGAGGAAATAGCCGCAGCACCACCAACAATCTCAGAAATCTCTTGGGTAATTGCCGCTTGACGAGCTTTGTTGTAGATCAATTCTAATTCATCGATCAGCGCGCCAGCATTGTCAGTTGCCGCTTTCATAGCGATCATTTTCGCCGCTTGTTCACAAGCTTTGTTTTCCACAACACCCTGATAAACTTGGGATTCGATATAGCGCGTTAATAAACCTTCTAACAATGTTTCTGCATCAGGCTCGTAAATGTAATCCCAGATGTGTTGTAGCTTTTCGTCTTCATCCGCTTCAAGAGGTAACAGTTGTCGAACTGTGGGCTCTTGTGTCATGGTATTAACAAATTCGTTATACACGATGAAAACTTTATCGATCTCTTCACTCGCGAAGCGATCTAGCATAACTTTTACGCTACCGATTAAATCAGCAGCAGATGGCTCTTCGCCCACGTCACGTAAAACCGCAACGACGTTGCCACCAAAGTTCTTAAAGAAATCAACGGCTTTATTACCTACCGCGCAAACATCAGCACTAACACCTTTGTCATTCCACTCTTTCATGGCTTTTACAGTGGCTTTAAACAAATTGATGTTTAAACCACCACAGAGACCACGGTCACTGGAAATAACAATGTAGCCAACACGCTTAACTGTTTCACGCTCAGTGAGGTAAGTGTGTTGGTACTCAGAGTTTGCATTTGCAAGATGACCAACGACCGCACGAATGCGAGCAGCATAAGGCTTGCCCAGTTTCATACGATCTTGGCTTTTACGCATCTTACTTGCGGCCACCATTTCCATGGCACTGGTAATTTTTTGCGTTGATTTAACGCTACCAATTTTCGTACGAATTTCTTTCGTGCCGGCCATAGTTAGTTACCAATAATTATCGAATGAATTACCAAGTTTGTGTTGCGATAAATTTCTCTAGAGCTGCTTTAAAGCTGTCGATAATTTCGTCGCTGTACTCACCGGTTTTGTTGATTTTTGCCATTAAGTCAGCGTGATCACTGTTCATGTAGGCAAGTAACGCTGATTCAAAAGCGCCAACTTTATTAACTTCGATATCGTTTAGGTAACCTTTATCCACAGCAAAAATAACAATAGCCATTTCTGCAACAGATAGTGGTGCGTATTGAGTTTGTTTCATCAACTCAGTCACACGCTCACCGTGGTTCAACTGAGCTTTTGTTGCTTCATCAAGATCAGAAGCAAACTGAGAGAACGCCGCCAATTCACGATACTGTGCAAGTGCAGTACGAATACCGCCTGATAATTTCTTAATAATTGGGGTCTGTGCAGAACCACCTACACGAGATACCGAGATACCTGCGTTCATCGCTGGGCGTACACCCGCGTTAAACATGTCAGTCTCGAGGAAGATCTGACCATCGGTAATCGAAATTACGTTGGTTGGTACGAACGCAGAAACGTCACCCGCTTGAGTTTCAATAATTGGCAGCGCAGTGAGTGAACCGGTTTTACCTTTCACTTCACCATTGGTGAATTTCTCAACGTAGTCTGCATTTACGCGAGCAGCGCGCTCAAGTAGACGTGAATGCAAGTAGAAAACGTCACCAGGATAAGCTTCACGACCAGGAGGGCGTTTCAATAGCAATGAGATTTGACGATAAGCCCAAGCTTGTTTGGTTAGATCATCATAAATAATCAGTGCGTCTTCACCACGGTCACGGAAGTATTCACCCATTGAACAACCAGCGAAAGGAGCCAAGAACTGCATAGACGCCGCATCAGAGGCGGTCGCCGCAACGATAATGGTGTGACCCATCGCGCCGTGCTCTTCTAGCTTACGTACAACCGCAGCAACCGAAGAGGCTTTCTGACCAACAGCAACATAAATACATTTAATGCCAGAATCTTTCTGGTTAATGATGGCGTCTACCGCAATCGCTGTTTTACCGATCTGACGGTCACCAATAATCAACTCACGTTGACCACGACCGATTGGCACCATGGAATCCACAGCTTTCAAACCAATCTGTACTGGCTGATCAACTGATTGACGAGCGATTACACCAGGTGCAACTTTTTCTACCGCGTCAGTTTGTGCCGCATTGATAGGGCCTTTACCGTCGATCGGGTTACCCAGTGAGTCGACTACGCGACCAAGTAGTTCGTTTCCGACAGGTACTTCGAGGATACGGCCAGTACAACGGGCTTTTTGACCTTCTGCCAAGCCTTTTGCACTACCTAAAATAACAGCACCGACCGAATCACGTTCCAAGTTCAACGCCATGCCGTAGATGTCGCCATCGAACTCGATCATCTCACCGTACATTACGTCCATCAGACCGTGAATACGCACGATACCGTCGGATACGGATACCACTGTGCCCTCGTTTTGGGCTTCTACAGCAACATCGAGTTGGTCGATGCGCTGCTTGATTACGTCGCTAATCTCGGATGGATTCAGCTGCTGCATATTCTTTTCCTCAATCCTACGAATTGATTGCTCTGGCGAGCTTTTCAAACCGGCCGCGCATCGAGCCGTCGATAATTAAGTCACCGGCTTTAATGATAACGCCCGCCATTAATTCAGGGTCCACACTGGACTTAATGTTAACCTGACGAGAGAGTTTCTTACTCAAGGCATCAGCAAGCGTTTGTTCGCTTTGCGCATCTATTTCTTGCGCAGAAACAAGTTCTACAAATACTTGCTCTTCCTTTTGGTCTTTCAGTGTTTCAAACAACTGAAAGATTTGTGGCAACAACAACAATCGCTTGTTGTGGGCTAAACAATGCACAAAGTTTGCAACTTTGTTGTCGATATCGTCACCACAAATATCAACAACTTTGTTCGCCTTTGCTTCTGCCGTAATACCAGGAGACGATAAAAACTGCTCAACCGCTGGTTGTATCACTACAGTAGAAACCGTAGTGAGCATGTTTGACCAACGCTCCAAAGCATTAACACCTTGCGCAAACTCAAATGCCGCTTTCGCATAAGGTCGGGCTAATGTGGTTAGTTCTGCCATAATGTTTCCAACAGTTTTTTACAGTTGCGCAGCTAGCGAGTCGATCAATTGCTTGTGCGCATTTTGATCGATTGACGATTGCAAAACCTTCTCCGCTCCAGCAATACTGAGCGCAGCCACTTTACCGCGCAATTCTTCTTTCGCACGGTTAACTTGCTGTTCAATATCCGCTTCCGCCGCTGCTTTTTGGCGATCAGCTTCTTCGATAGCTTTTTGCTTCGCTTCGTCGATAATTTGTGAAGCACGCTTGTTAGCAGACTCCACAATTTCGCCAGCTTGCTCTTTGGCTTCGTGAAGGATTTTGGCGGATCGCTCTTTGGCCAACTCTAGGTCCTGATCCGCTTTTTCTGCGGCAGCCAAACCATCTTCGATGCGCTTTTGACGCTCGGCCATCGCAGCGGTAATGAACGGCCACACGAACTTCATGCAGAAAAGCACGAATAAAATGAACGCGATGGACTGTCCTATTAAGGTCAAATTAATGTTCACGCCGAAAACCTCTGTTTTGTGTAAGCGTTAACGCCTTTTGGCTTTAAATGGTAAAAATTGATTGTGTTACAACAATCAATTAAGCCAAACCAGGAACAGTAACAAACAGAATGTACATCGCGATACCAACACCAATCATTGGAACGGCGTCGATCAAACCAGCGATTAAGAACATTTTACCTTGTAGCATTGGCGCTAATTCTGGCTGACGGGCAGAACCTTCCAACAACTTACCACCCAATAGGGCGAAGCCAATGGCGGTACCCAAAGCACCTAAACCAATCAATAGTGCTACAGAGATCAGTGCTAAACCCATGGTATTTCTCCTCGGTTTTAAAAATAATAATTAAAAGTTAGTGATTAAACTGGTCTTCTTCTTCCACTTCATGAGCCATCGCCATATAAACAACGGTCAATACGGTAAATACAAATGCCTGAATTGGAATAACAAGAATATGGAAGACAGCCCAGCCCCACTGCAGTACACCACCTAAGGTGCCAACAACTAAGCCGGCCGAAAACATAGTGGCGATCAAAACAAAGATCATTTCTGCCGCGTAAAGGTTTCCGAACAATCGCAAACCTAAAGAAAGAGGCTTCGCGATTAAACCAACCAACTCCAAGAACAAGTTGGCAGGGATCAATAAGATATCAACAGGTAGCTTGCCAGTGTGGAAAGGGTGCAAGGTTAACTCTTTGATAAAACCTAGCGGGCCTTTTTTCACAACACTGAAGAAGATCATAAAGATAAAGACAGTCAAACCCATTCCCAAGGTAATATTGGGGTCTGTAGTGGGTACGACTTTAAAGTAGAAGTGATGATCGCCTGCAATCCAAGCTGCGAGCGACGGGATCCAGTCAACAGGAACCAAATCCATAATATTCATCAATAAAACCCAAACGAAAATCGTTAGAGCCATTGGCGCGACCATCGCATTTTTATGCTTAAAGCCATCCTTAACCGTTTTATCGATAAACTCGATAACCATCTCAATAAAATTGAGAAAACCAGTAGGAACGCCAGAGTGAGCCTTTTTGGCCATCAACCAAAACAAACCCATAAACAACGCACCCAAACCAAGTGACCACGCCATAGAGTCTAGGTGAATTGCGTTGAACCCCATAGCGGCCATTTCTTCTGGGCAATGCGCAACAGTCCAACCTGTGGTTTCTTGAACCACTTTGCCATCGCAATAAGTGCCGGCAGGGAGCTTGCCGTAGGTCCAGTTAGTAAGGTGGTGCTGAATGTACTCAGTAGTACTTGGAGTGTACTCTTCCGCTGCCATGATGCTCTCTATACCGATAATTGAAATTACTAGCGACGCCTGTAAAACGCTCTCGCCGTAACCACCCAGGCGCACAATTGCGCACCAACAAACGTCAGAAAAACCACTGACGGATACACTTTTTTTGCTTGCATGAACACCGCAGCAAAGATTGCTACGGTAAACAGAAATTTGATTGCTTCAGCGCGATACATAGCGCTGAGTGCGTTCGCTGCCTGCCGTGCCCCCCACGGAGCGCGGTAGCTGTACCAAGCGAAACAAAGGCTAGGGAGAAGACTCGCTGATCCGCCCCATAACAGCGACAATCCAAGCGAGGTATCAAACAGCAAACATGTGCCAGCAACAGCGACGAGCAATAGCCACAAAAGTAACAGACGCAAAAGAATGGGTGGTCGCATTGACTTAGCCCGCTACTCAGATCGGGAAACGACCTAACTGGCGAAGTTACTGTTGGTGATATTTGATTGCACGCAATCTCTACCTGCTAGCAGTCGGATAGCCCAAATACGATTTTGGGCCAATCAACTTAGCGGCGGGCATTATAGGGATATTAACCTGGCGCATCAACCTGCTTCGCGTAATACAGGGTGATATTTTTCACGCAACTTTACACTAAACCTGGCGTAAATCAGGGACTTTTGATGAATGTGAAAGTATCGCTTATATCGTGTTTCACAGATCGGCATTGAAAATGAGGAACGGGAAAAGCATTAAGCCTCGTAATTGAGGCGTTTTAGAATACCGTCCAATTCGTCAAGACTGTTGTAGCGGAAGGTCAACTTGCCTTTGCCTTTTGCGCTGTGCTGTAAGGTCACCGGAATACCTACCTGCTCGGCGAGGCTCTCTTCCAGCTTTTTGATATCAGGGTCAACCTTATCAGCGGGAACAGCTTTGGTGGTTTGTTGCTGAATACGGCGTACCATCGCCTCAGTTTGACGAACCGATAAGCCCTTGTTAACTACTTCGCGAGCGACCTCGCGCTGCTCATCGTCATCCAAAGTTAGCAGGGCACGCGCATGCCCCATTTCGATATCGCCATGCTCGAGAAGCTTTTTCACTTCACCATGCAATGCAATTAAACGAAGCAAATTGGTTACGGTGGTGCGAGATTTACCTACCGCTTCAGCAACTTCTTGATGGGTGAGTTCGAATTCGTCTTGTAAGCGCTTCAGCGCAATCGCCTCTTCCATTGGGTTGAGGTCTTCGCGCTGGATATTTTCAATCAACGCCATTGCGATGGCCGCTTCGTCGGGCACATCTTTGATAACCGCCGGGATTTTATCCAAGCCAGCTTGTTGCGCTGCTCTCCACCGGCGTTCACCAGCGATAATTTCGTAGCGCGATTCTGAAATTGGCCGCAACACAATCGGTTGCATAACGCCCTGCGCCTTGATCGATTCTGCCAGCTCTTCGAGGGCTTCTGGCTGCATATCACGACGTGGCTGGTATTTACCGCGCTGGATTAACTCTAACGGTACATGGGATAAACCATCACTCGATAGTGGTGGGGTACTTAACCCTTCGCCATCCGATGAAGGCTCAGATAGAGAGTCTGAGGTTTCAGTATTGGTGTTTTCCGTGACAGGTACCGGGTTGGCAGGTTGGTTGATCCCCCCCAGTAATGCGTCTAATCCTCGCCCCAAACCTTTGCGTTTCATCTGTGCATATCCTCGTTATTGCTGGGGGGATTCTACAGCAGTTTGCGTTTGTTTTTCTGCTGTTTCGTTCCTTCGAATGATTTCACCTGCCAACGTTAGATAACTTAAGGCACCTTTAGACTGACGATCGTAGTTAATCACCGGGACTCCAAAGCTAGGGGCTTCCGCTAAACGGACGTTACGAGGGATACAGGTACGATAAACACGATCACCAAAATGTTCGTTGAGTTGAGCTGATACATCGTTAGTTAAGCTGTTGCGCGGGTCGTACATGGTGCGCAATAAACCTTCGATATGTAACCCAGGGTTGAGTACCGATTGAATTTGCGAAATGGTGTTCATCAATGCCGATAAACCTTCCAAAGCATAGTATTCACATTGCATAGGGATAATGACCCCATCACAGGCAGTCAATGCATTCACTGTCAGCATGTTTAGGGAAGGTGGACAGTCGATCAGAATGTAATCGTAATTTTGTCGCGCCACATCCAGGGCATTTTTGAGGCGAAACTCTTTATTCGCTAACGACAACATTTGCACTTCCGCCGCGGTTAAATCACTGTTAGATGGCAGCACGTCATAACCTGCGGCCTCACCATGTTGAACCACGTCGGCAACAGCCGAGTCCTCGGCCAATACATCGTAAACTGAAAGGTCGAGAATGGATTTATCAATACCGCTGCCCATTGTGGCATTGCCTTGCGGATCCATATCCACCAATAACACTTTTTTCTTTGTCGCAACCAATGATGCCGCAAGGTTGACGCAGGTTGTGGTCTTACCAACCCCACCTTTTTGATTGGTAACGGCGTAGACATGACAGTGTGACATGGCGGTTAGTGTTCCCGGTTTATTATTAGCAAATGTCGGTCACCCTCGGAAAAGGGGACGGTTAGCGGTTCGCAGCGATCGACCTTAAAGGGTTTTGGTAGTTTACTCAACTCTTCGCTAGGGTATTGGCCTTTCATGGCGAAAAGCTGACCAGCTTCATTCAGCAAGTGCTGACTGCCATTCACCATATCTTCGATACTGGCAAACGCTCGACTGACGATGACATCAAAGGCAGGCGCTTGAAACGATTCGATACGCGCCTGCTCAACCGCGACATTATTGAGCGACAATTCAGTTTTCACCTGAAATAGAAACCGCGTTTTTTTACCGTTACTATCAAGTAATGTGTACTGCTTATCAGGAAAGCAAATTGCCAATGGAATTCCAGGCAGGCCGCCGCCAGTACCAACGTCTAACCAACGCTCACCGACATTCGAAAAAGGGACGATACTCAAGCTATCCAACAAGTGCCGCACCAACATCTCATTAATGTCACGTATCGCCGAGAGGTTGTAGGCTTTGTTCCATTTTTCAAATAACGCTAGATAAGCGAGAAGTTGATTAATCTGCTGGTCGCCCAGCGAAATACCTAACGCTGTACAGCCATGTATCAATCTATCACGCAAAGGGTTGTCTACAGAGGAGTTCTGCTCCGTTTTACTGGTCGTCACCAAACTAATCTCATTCCGCAGCGGCCGCATCGACTAGAGAGGCTTTGCGCAACCAACCTTTTTTCTTTAAATAAACCAGCAATAAACTAATTGCTGCCGGTGTTACACCCGATATTCTCGACGCTCGCGCAATTGTGCTGGGTTTAGCGGTGATGAGTTTTTGTTTGACTTCGTTGGACAAGCCATCAACCAAGTTGAAATCCATTTCTGCGGGTATCGCTGTGTTCTCGTAGTATCGCATACGATCGATTTCTTCTTGTTGGCGATCAATATAGCCTGAATATTTTGCAGCAATTTCAATCTGCTCGGCCACACGCGGGTCTTCAACTGATTCGCCTTTCAACGGACCGATATCTTGATAGGTTAGTTCCGGACGCTTTAATAAATCATACAGACTGTATTCGCGCGTTAACGGCGATGGAATTTTTTCTTGAAGAATAGTTGCTTCATTCGATCCGGCTTGCACCCAAGTCGATTTTAGGCGAGCTTCTTCTTTCTCAATCGATTCACGTTTTTCGTTAAACGCTTGCCATTGTGATTCAGTTACCACGCCAAGCGCATAGCCTTTTTCGGTTAAACGTAGATCGGCGTTATCTTCACGCAATAACAAACGGTATTCAGCGCGCGAGGTGAACATGCGGTAAGGCTCGGCCGTGCCCATAGTAATTAAGTCATCGACTAACACACCGACATAGGCTTGATCGCGTAGAGGACACCAAGCGTCTTTTTCTTGCACTTTCAGCGCGGCATTAATACCCGCCAATAAACCTTGCGCACCCGCTTCTTCGTAACCGGTGGTGCCGTTAATTTGTCCCGCAAAGAACAAGCCTTGAATATGCTTGGTTTCTAAGTTGTATTGTAAATCTTGCGGGTTAAAGAAATCGTATTCGATAGCGTAACCCGGCCGCGTAATATGCGCGTTTTCAAAGCCTTTAATGGAGTGCACTAAATCTAATTGCACATCAAACGGCAAGCTCGTCGAAATACCGTTGGGGTAAATTTCGTGAGTGGTTAAACCTTCGGGTTCGATAAAAATTTGGTGGGAATCTTTATCGGCAAAACGGTGTACTTTATCTTCGATAGAAGGGCAGTAACGAGGACCAACACCTTCGATAACACCCGTGTACATCGGCGAACGATCTAAACCACCTTTGATTATTTCATGGGTGCGTTCGTTGGTATGAGTAATCCAACAACAAATTTGTTGCGGATGATCATCAACACTACCGGTTAACGACATCACCGGTGTTGGCGTATCGCCCCACTGTTCTTGCAGATCAGTAAAGTCAATCGAACGAGCATCAATGCGCGGCGGCGTACCGGTTTTTAAACGGCCAACGCGCAAAGGTAATTCGCGCAAACGGTTCGCGAGCGCAATCGATGGCGGTGCGCCAGCGCGACCACCGGAATGGTTTTCCATTCCAATATGAATCACGCCACCTAAAAATGTCCCAGTCGTTAACACAACCGACGGTGCAAAAAACTGCACGCCCATTTGCGTGACCACACCTTTGACGGTATCGCCTTCGACAATTAAATCATCCACCGCTTGTTGGAAGATAATGAGGTTTTCTTGGTTTTCTAGCTGGCTGCGGATTGCGGCTTTGTACAATTCGCGGTCGGCTTGTGCGCGGGTCGCGCGAACGGCCGGGCCTTTGCGGGCGTTCAATAAACGGAATTGAATACCGGCTTTGTCGGTGGCTTTTGCCATCGCACCGCCCAAGGCATCAATTTCACGTACCAAATGACTTTTACCGATGCCTCCAATCGCCGGATTGCAGGACATTTGCCCCAGGGTTTCAATGCTGTGGGTCAGCAAGAGAGTTTTACAGCCCATGCGCGCAGACGCTAGACATGCTTCTGTACCGGCATGGCCGCCGCCAATCACAATGACATCAAATTGTTCGGGGTAACGCATAGCAACTACCTAAAAATATGACCGTGGTCAGAAGAGGGCTGTATATAGATCCCCAGATTTGGGGCGCGCCATTATATGTTGGGTTAATCAGAGTAGCAAAAAAAGTGTTTAATTTTTACACGGTGAATGTGAGTTGCTTAGTTTTAGTCGTTTTTTGTTTTTAGGGGTTAAATAATTAATAAGTTAATAAGAAAGAATATATATAAGTATATATATGTATTTTGTTAGTAGTAATGGTTATTAGGGATTGGTAAATCTGTGGAAAAGCCATGATAAGTCAATAAAATCAATAAGTTGTAGCTAGTACAACCACGTGGTAACTACCGTATAGCCAGTGTTATACCTGACAATAAGGTGTGTCTAAATCCGGGCTTTTCCACAAACGTGGGTGATTCTCGGTTTATACACATTTCGATTCATAGTTAATTCAACTAAATATCCCGGAGTTCTTCACAAAAAATTCTAATAATTGTTATAAATCAGTCATTTAGGGGATAAACCTGTGAATGAATGTTAATAACTTGTATAGGTTAGTGAGGACTTTGGTGAAAATCTGTGGATAACTAGTTGATTTGGTTGTTGTGTGAACAGTGGGTGTGGATGAAAAGGGATGGATTAAACAGTTGGGCAGACGGCTTATTTACCAATGCAGAAGCTGGAAAAGATGCGGCCGAGCAACTCATCTGGCGTCATTTGACCAGTAATTTCGCCGAGGCATTCTTGGGTTTGGCGCAGATCTTCGGCTAACAATTCGCCCGCGCCAGCTCGGAGTTGCTGTTTACCTGTATCGAGAAAGCATTGTGCTCGGCGTAGCGCATCGAGGTGACGTCGTCTTGCGGTGAAGTGGCCTTCGCCGCTGCCGGTATAACCAGCAATGTCTTTTAGGTGCTCTTTGAGGAGGTTGAGCCCGTCGTTGGATTTTGCCGAAAGCTTGATGAGTGGTAACCCATCGCTCGTAGTGCCTGTTTCAGGCGCTAGGGCGGCGAGGTCAATTTTATTGGCGATCAATGTCACCTTGGTGTGATCCGGTTGCACACCGACGTCAGCGGGCCAGCAATTGGCAAGGGTTAGGCCTTGGGGTTGGCTGGCATCTACCATCAATAAAATCCGATCGGCTTGTGCGAATTCTTGTTGCGCACGCTCGATGCCGATACGTTCCACTTCATCTGGATTAGCGCGTAGCCCTGCCGTGTCGATCAAATGCAGTGGCATGCCATCGATGTGTATATGTTCGCGCAGGACATCGCGCGTGGTGCCTTCGATGTCGGTAACGATGGCGCTGTCTTTTTCAGATAACGCGTTTAATAAACTGGATTTACCTGCATTAGGGCGACCGGCTATTACTACGCGAATTCCATCGCGCACAATTTGCCCTTGTTCGGAATCTTTTAACAGTGACTGCAATTGTTGTTCGATTTCAGAAAATTGCGCGGCCACGTTGCCATCCGATAAAAAATCAATTTCTTCTTCCGGGAAATCAATGGCAGCTTCAACATAAATTCGTAGTTGTGTTAGAGCTTCAGCAAGCTCATCTATGCGTTTTGAGAAAACGCCCTGCAAACTGTTGACTGCATTACGAACACCTTGCTGAGAGGTCGCATTAATTAAATCAGCAATGGCTTCGGCTTGTGCTAGGTCTAATTTATCGTTGAGAAAAGCGCGCTGTGAAAACTCTCCAGGCGCCGCTAGTCGAGCGCCGTGCTGCAAACAGCAATCCATTAGCATGTCGAGAATGACAGGGCCGCCATGGCCTTGTAGCTCAACACAATCTTCGCCAGTGAACGAATGCGGGCCGACAAAATAAATAGCGATGCCTTCGTCGATAATCTGAGAGTCGGTTGAATAGAATGGCGTGTGATGGGCGTGACGAGGAGTGAATGTTTGTTGGCAAATCATTTCGCCAATAGCGCGCGCTTTCGGGCCGGAGAGTCTAACGATGCCAATGCCGCCTCGACCTGAAGCGGTTGCGATAGCGGCAATGGTATCGTTGGGATGCATGTGCTTTTAAATAAATTGTTTAATTTAAAAAGTACTTACGCTTTTGCATCAGCATTTTCAATTTGTTTAGTGATGACGTATTGCTGTGCCATCGATAACAAACCGTTCACTACCCAGTAAAGCACAAGGCCTGATGGGAAGAACAGGAAGAAAATGGTGAACACCCAAGGCATCATCTGCATAATTTTTTGCTGTGTAGGATCACCCATTTGTGGGTTGAGTTTTTGCTGAAACCAGAAGGTGGTACCGTACAGCAATGGCAAAATGAAGTAAGGGTCTTTTGCCGATAAGTCATTAATCCACAACATGAATGGTGCGTGACGCAATTCAACAGATTCCATTAGCGTCCAGTAGAGAGCGATAAATACCGGGATTTGCACCAACATCGGTAAACAACCGCCGAGAGGATTTACCTTCTCTTTGCGGTACAACTTCATGGTTTCTTCTTGGAGCTTCTGACGGTTATCGCCGTAGCGCTCTTTCAGCTCAGCCATTTTAGGTGCGAACTTACGCATCTTCGCCATTGAGCGATAGCTGGTGGCGGAGAGGTGGAAGAAGGCCGCTTTAATACAAATGGTGAGCACAATAATCGCTACACCCCAATTTCCTAAAAAGCTATACAACCAGTTCAAGAAATAAAACAGTGGTTTACAGATAAACCACAACGGGCCGTAGTCAGCAACCAGTTCTAAGTTAGGAGCGATATCTTCTAGACGATAGACATCTTTAGGGCCTACGTAAAAATCGGCAAACATCGTTGCCTGCTCGCCAGGTGCAATGGTGGTACGTGGTTCTTGGAAAAGAAAACGGTACAGCCCACTGCCTTTTAACTGACGAAAATCGTAGTCCACATCCAGTTCAGGGTTGGGCACCCAAGCACTAATGAAGTAGTGCTGCACCAGCGCTATCCATGAATCTTGCTTGGTTTGTGAGAAGCGGTCTTCAGCAATATCGTCGAAATCCATTTTCTTGTAGTTTTCTTCTTCGGTAGTGGTTGAAACACCGAGGAAACTACTCATTGCAAACGCGGGAAGGTTCTTACCGGGCTTATGGTCGTCACGTAATATTTGCCCGTAAAGACGTCCCGTCCAGGGAGCGCCGCTCTGGTTGTCGACTAAGTACTCCATGCGAACAAGGTAGTCGCTGCGCTTGAAGGTATAGCGCTTAGTAATTTTTACGTCATCTTGCTGAAAGTGCAGATCTACTTGTAATTCGTCTTCACCTTCAGACAGGGTGTAGCTATCGGCGGCACTCGAAAATAACGGGCGACTCTCAGCTGTGTCAGTTCCGTTTCGGCCTACCAAACCACTTTGTGCAATATAGGTAGTTGATTGTGTGCGATTTAAAATAATCAGCGGGTTATCCTGTTGTTCGATGGTGACCGGAAACTTAGGTAATGCCACCATGACAATATCGCCGCCGAGTGTATCAATTGATACATTTAATGAATCGGTGGTGACTTTTATTAGTTTGCGTGATGCTGTGAGAGTAGGAGCAGCAGCGTCAATGTGGTTGCTTTCTTCATCCTGACTGAGCTCACCGGGTACAGCGGAATCACCTTGGTCCGATAGTGAACTACCAGGGTTGGCGGAAGGAAAGTTTGCGCCTGGATCTGCAAACTCGGTAATGGTGGTTTCGGTTTCTATCTCAGGGAGCCTCGCTTCTTGAAATGCGTTCCAGCGAAATAGCAGTGTCACTAAGACTGCTGCGATACCCAGAAGTAAACCAATTCGTTGCCAATCCATCATTCTGAAACTGCCGCTTTTTTAGGTGTTAATACAATAGGTTCGAGTTGTTGAGTGGTTGCCGAGGGCGAGAGTGTGTTTTGCACGGAGCCGTTAATCTCGGGAACATAATCAAATCCGCCTGGGTGCCAAGGATGGCATTTCCCCAATCGTTTTGCCGTCAGCCAGCTTCCTTTTATAAAGCCATGTCGTCGATAGGCTTCCTCTCCGTAGTGGGAGCAGGTTGGGTAAAAGCGGCACTGTTGGCCCATGATTGGACTTAATATCAACCGGTAGAGTTGTATTAGGCGTACTGCACCATTCACGCAGAATTGATGAATGGGAGAGCGAGTCCGTTGTGCTGGAGTCATTGTTGCTGCGCCGCTTGTTGCTGAGCTTTTGTAAACTGTTTTACTAAGCGCGCCCACTGTTTATTGAGTAACTCGGTTTGCGCCGTGTTATCGAGCGTATCCAGTTGGCTGCGGGCCAGCACTATAGCATCTAAGCAGGGTAGAGTGTGCTGTTGCAGGCGGAAAGTTTCTCTGATGCGCCGCTTGATACGATTGCGTTGAACAGCAAAACGGATGTTCTTTTTGGCGATCACCAATCCGAGTCGGGGATAGGATAACCCGTTTGGCCTAGCGAGGATCAGAAGGTAGCGGTGGGATACTTTAAACTGAGCGTCTTGGAAGACACGCTGGAAGTCGTGGCTGTTGAGAAGTCGCGAAGATTTCGATAATCCAAGCGTAACCACGCCAGTCTCCCAGCGTTGAGATGCGTTTACGCAGATAGGCGCTTGCGGCCTTTAGCGCGGCGGCGATTTAGGATGTCACGTCCACTTTTAGTGGCCATACGAGAGCGAAATCCGTGAGTGCGCTTGCGCTTAAGTACACTGGGTTGAAAAGTACGTTTCATGATCGTTCCTGCCGTTTGTTAGTCTGCAACAAGTCGGGCTTATTGCGGCTAGCTAAATCTAGTATCTATATATAGAAGCAATATCACTGGTTGCTGGCAAGTTTGCCTGAGATTAGTGCTACCGCTAAAAAGGACGGCGGATTTTAAAGAATTGGGGAGCCTAAATCAATCTCTATTTTTTTACTGTCAATGTGCGAAAAAAAATGAATTTTTTTTCTGTCGCTTTCGATCACCTTTACGGTGCATAGACTTTGGTCATTTTGCTGTATATAAGCCTGTATAATCACTGCATACTAACAGGATATCCACAGAATAAGGTTAAAAAACAGCCATGCTTATTGTTCAAAGCTGTTTATATAATTTTGAACGCATTTATTGCAACTTATTGAATTTAAAGGAAAAGATATTTTTTCGTCAATTTGGTGGGTTTTTGTTGGGTGTGGATAAGATCGAAATAGAAGAGTACACTTCGTTGCTCTTTCTGAGGGGCTGTACCTTATTAGAATAGGTGGCGATGTCGCTGTGTTGGATAGCTAATCCGATGATATAGCGCTGTGATTAATTTCATCGATATTCAAGTGCCGACAGCCCGTACTAAACGCATTAATGAATAACCGCAGTTGCCGTATCGCACCTGCGTGGGGTTCTTTTACTCGAAAACTTGACCAGAGCTGAGATTGGGTAAGCGT